>CAWGYG010000011.1:0-149319 GCA_963826915.1 uncultured Acidobacteriaceae bacterium | reverse complement strand
AATCCACCAAGAACCGCGTTGTTGTGCTCATCTTTCCGAAAAAGCACCGCAGGCTACGATCTCTCGTCTGAGTTCTTGCCCCGAAAGAGGCCGTTATAGGCGGTCGTTACGGACATAGCCGCTCCCCAGAAAATCACTTCAAGCCAGTGAGTTCTAGACCCCCCTAAGAATCGATGCCAGATCAGGTCGACAAGCCAGTAGGAGAGCGCGAAAACCGGAAAGAGAACAATGAATTCATTGGTCTTTCGCTTGTGCATCCACTGATTGATTGTCATAGCCCCCATTATCCAGGAACGCACCCCACAAGGTGTGCGGGCTCTTGGGCTGTGAGTTTATGACCGCCTACCCTCCAATAACGACTTGAGCAATAGACGAACTTCTCCGGCCCCTCTCTTGACCAAATTCCCGGGTTTGCAGATTATTTCCCCTGACTTCGATACCCTCGTACTTGAGAGACAACAAACCCTCCGCACTCCGTCATCGGGCGCAAATTCCGGCGGGACCGCAGGTTCCTTATTTGCAGGACCTTGGGACTTAGCTTCCTGAAAAAAGAGACTTTGCCGCAGAACATTGCCCGCAACGCTCTTCGATTCAGAAAATTGCAGAAAACATCCAGGGGGCGGGGGGCGGGGGGCAGGGGATACCGGCGGGTGGCTGTGATTTTTCAAGAGGTTGTCCATTCGATCAGGACCGGAGAATCGGAACCGGCCCTCTATTTAGAGTCCTCAGGCAAGCCTCTTCACGCGTAAATCGCTTCAGTCCCGGCAAACATCTCGACCACGCCATCCTCAAGTTGCGTCATTGAGACGTCGCAGCCGATGGCGCGCAGTCCCGTGAGGTCCGCTTCGGTGAAGTGCTGGTAGCGCGCATCCAGATCGGCGGGAAACGGCACATACTCGATCGCGGCGTCTCCGTGAACCTTCATCAGAACCTTTGCGACCTCGTTGAAGGTCCGCGCCCGGCCCGATCCGGCATTCACAACGGCCTGGAAGGTTTTTGCCGATCTGCCGTCGACTGGAGCAAACGGGCCCACTTGCGCGAAGAACATATTCAGGCGCGCCAGATCGCGGACATAGACAAAGTCACGCCTTTGCTCGCCATTCCCGTATCCACCGGAACCGGCGAACAACCGAACGCGGCGATCCTCCCTGATCTGTTTTGAAAAATGGTGCATCACCGAGGCCATTCGGCCCTTGTGGCCCTCGCGCGGCCCGTAAGCATTGAAGTATCGAAGTCCTACCACCGTGATCGGCAACGATCCCCGATCAATCTTTTGTCGAACGAGATGATCGAACGCCAGCTTCGAGAACCCGTAGACATTCAGCGGCTTCTCATTTTCTCGCGTCGGAGTGAAATGCCCCTCGCCGCTCAGTCCGTACACCGCCGCGGTCGACGCGTACACAAGTGGACAGCCCTGTTCAACGGCGTAATCGAGTACTTCTTTCGAGCAGGTGAAGTTGTTATCCATCATGTAGACGCCGTCATCCACCAGCGTGTCTGAGCACGCGCCCTGATGAAAGATCGCATCGACATGCTGCGCTCCCAGTGCCTTTTCGCGAATCGCGCGCCGGAACTCCGCCTTATCCATGTAATCGACAAACCGCGCACCGCGCAGGTTCAGATGTTTCCGCGCGTCTGCAAGATGATCGACGACGAGAATGTCGGTAATGCCTTGCAGATTGAGTTCATGCACGAGGTTGCTTCCGATAAACCCCGCGCCACCTGTCACGATGTACATGTCACTGTTCCTTCATTCCGTTGCCCACTCGAATAGCGCCTGCATCAAGTTGAACCAGGTACGGCAGTGACCCCGCAGCTTCGCCCAGCACGCCGCACACTGATTCCATTACCCGCTCCACTGAGATCATGCGCATGCACACGGGATCGTTGCAAACTGATTTGCGGTGGTTCGACGCCGTGACGCAAGGCGAGCAGGCAAGATCTGCCGTAATCGACTCCGCGTTGCCAAGGCTGCCGTAGAGTCGCGGCGTTTCGGGTCCGAAAAGCACAATCGACCGAATCGGCGTAATCGCGGAGAAGTGTCCCGGCCCGCTGTCGTTTGTCACCAGCAGAGTGGAAATATTGTAGAGAGCAGGCAGAGCCGATAACTTGTGCATGCCTGCCAAAGACTGAAAGCGCGGGTGATTGACGCGTTCCCGCAGTTGCAGTGTCTCTTCGCGCTCGCTGGGTGACCCCGTGATGAGAACCAGCACATCCTGCCAGCGACTCACCAGTTCTTCGGCAAGGCGGGCAAACTTATCCAGAGGCCAGCGCCGCTGCGGCAGCAACTCAGAGCCGTTGGGGTTGACGAGAACGATACGATGATAATCGGGCTGATAATCCGGATAAACCTGGCGGACCAGGCCCCGCATGTGCTCCTTGGCATCTTCCGCGACTGGCTGAATCGGGATCTTGATTTCGTCATCGGAGATGAACGTCTTTGAGTAGGGCAATTCGGGCTTGGTAGCCAGCAGGGCGTTGACCAGGCCGATGAAGTTCTTGGCCATGTGGATATGCGTGTTGTAGCTGACGCCGTGGGTCAGCATCGCGCCGCGATAGAGCCCCTCGGAGTGGTAGCCATAAAACCCAACGCGCCTTTTTGCGCCGCAAAGTCCGCTCAGCAGCGCCGTATACCGCGAAAACAATTCGAGGTCCACGACCGTGTCGATCTTGGCCTTGCGTGCCCACCGCAGGAATCGCAGCGAATCAAGTGCCATGTTCCATATGTTGGTCCCCCGGATGGTGACGATATTTGTTTCGGGAACCGTGGACGTCAAGCGAAGACTGTCGGCATTTTGCGCAAAAATGAGGAAGAAAATCTCCGCGTCGAGCTTGTTTTTTGTCTTCTCGAGGGCAGGATTGGCGATGATCGTACTGCCCATCTCTGAGAGCTCGATAAACAGCACTCTTCGTGGCTTTTCAGGCCCCTTGGTGCTGCCGAAAATCCTGACAAATTGTGTACTGAGAAAACAGAGCGGTATGCCGATCCAGTAATCCACCGTCCGCATGGTACTGATTTTCATTCACTAAGCCTTTTGGCGCTTCTATGTTCTCCACTGACTTCCGTCGCGGGAGCGATCTCGCCAGTTAGCGCCAACCTTGGTTACCGGATTCCAAAAAACAGAGTTTTAGGGGTGCGCGGCTATTACAATGTAGATTATAGTCGGCTGAAAGCCATCCTTTTTCGTCAAAAGAAGTGTGAACCCCCAATTGCGACTGGTCTTAGCCGTTGGCGGCAGGCAGGCTTTCGGTTTACGCGAAGGGTCGTTGAGTCCTACACCCTGAACGCAAGCGGATTGCGGACTTCCCCGCTTTTGCGGAAATCATGATGGAGTGTAAGGGCCTAACCAGGTGGAAATACTTCGCAAACGCAATATCCTGCTGATCCTCGCGGTTTCAGTCCTCGCGACGGCCGTGATGGGTTATCACCCCGGAATCGAAGATGACTGTGTATATTTGACCGCCGTAAAGAGCGACCTGAATCCCGCGCTCTATCCCCACGATTCCGAGTTCTTCAGAGTTCAGCTGCAGGCCACCATGTTTGACAAGTGGATTGCGGGCTTTGTGAACTATACCCACATCCCCGTACCGGCCACCGAATTCCTCTTCCAGTTTGTGTCGATGGTTCTGATTATCGCCGGATGCTGGAGCATCGCGCGAACCCTTTTCAGCGACGAACGGGTGCGATGGGCAGGCGTGACCCTGGCCGCAGCCATGATGACGCTTCCCGTGTCGGGCACCGCGCTGTATCTTGCGGATCAACATCTGCATCCGCGTAACGTCGCGACCGCACTCATCCTTCTCGCCGTCTCGCGGATTCTAGCCGGCAAGCGTTGGCAGGCCGTTCCACTCCTCCTGTTGTCGTTTGTGCTCCATCCGATCATGGCCGCCCTGGGTATCTCCTTTTGCTTTTTCCTCACAATGGCCATGCACGAGCCGGTACACGTCTGGCTGCGCTCGTTGCGCGACTCCCTGGCGGCGGCGGTTCCGCTCGGCTGGATCTTCGAATCTCCCACGCCCATCTGGCACCGGGCTCTTGAAACCCGGACCTACTATTTCCTCTACCGGTGGACTTGGTACGAGTGGCTCGGCGCAATAGCACCCCTGTTTCTCTTCTGGCTTCTGTGGCGTATCGCACTGAAGCACGGTGAGACAACGCTGGCGCGATTCGCCATGGCTATCTTCTCCTACGGTGTATTTCAGCAGGCGGTCGCAATGATCGTGCTTGCATCGCCCGGATTGATCAGGCTCACGCCGATGCAGCCCATGCGTTACCTGCACCTGATTTACTTTTTCATGGTGCTGATTGGCGGATGCCTCATGGGAAGGTTCCTGTTGAAACAGAGCGTTTGGCGTTGGGCTGTATTCCTGGTGATCGCGAATGTGGGAATGTTCATCAGCCAACGGGCACTGTTCAGCGGTAGCCCACACCTGGAGCTGCCGGGAATGACGTCAGACAATCCCTGGCTTCAATCGTTTGCCTGGATACGCCAAAACACTCCGACCAGCGCCTACTTCGCCATGGACCCGCGCTACCTTGAGGCGCCCGGAGAGGATTATCACAGCTTTCGCGCGTTGGCCGAGCGCAGCCAGTTAGCCGACATGGTCAAAGACACATCCGTTGTGACGCAGGTGCCCGACCTGGGACCGAGCTGGGAACGGCAGGTCGATGCGCAAGCCGGCTGGAAGAATTTCAAGCTTTCCGATTTCGAACGCCTGAAGACCGATTTCGGTGTCGACTGGGTCCTGGTGTCTTATCCGCAGCAGCCCGCCGGGTTGGCCTGCGAATGGCACAATGGCATCCTTGCCGTCTGCCGGATCCCCTGAAGTTCCAGCAAATCAACAACAAATGCGCGCCGCCGTTTTGCGCCTTGAGGGTCTTTACGCCAGAATGAGAGTGTTGCTCTTTCCAGCCTGGGGCCTGGTTCATGCTGAATCTTAAGCATCGTCTGATTCTCGGTTGTGTCGTGGTTGCCGCCCTGGCCGTGGGCCTGGTGGCAATTGCTCACCGTGCGCTTGCATCCGCCGGTCTTTCCGGCCTGGCATACGCCTTCATCGTCGCCCTCGTATTGGTTGAGGTGGGAACCGTCTTGCTGGTGCTCCATCCGATCAAAATGCTGGCTCGCGACACTAAGAAAATCGCCGAGGGCAATCTTGAACACCGCGTGGAATGGAGCAGCCGCGACGACTTCGGCATCGTCGCCGGCGAGTTGAATCGCATCGCTGTGCGGCTGCGCGAGCTGCGCGACTCCGAAGCCGGCCGCCGCCAAATGGAGTTCCAGCTGTCCGACGCGGTACTCCAATCCATCTTTGAGCCAATTATTGTCACCGATGCCAAGGGGCACATCCTCAAGTTGAACCAGGCAGCAGCAGAGGTTCTGGGCGATGCAGCCAGCGATCGCATGGCGCTCACCAACACTCCGGGCGGCGACAAGATTCTGAGTGCCATTCGGGACGCAATCTCGATGCAGAAAGCCGTTGCGGGCGAAGATGAGGCATCGATGCTTCCCATGCGCATCGGTAAGGAGTCGCGCAGTTACCGCCTTCGCACGACGCCCATGCGCGACTCGGAAGGCAGGTTGCTGGGCACGGTCACCACGCTCGAAGACGTAACAACGCTGCAGGATACCGACCGTTTCAAGACCCAGTTCATCTCCATCGCCAGCCGGAAACTGCGCGACCCGGTGTTGCAGTTGCGGCGCGGCCTGTACGCTCTCGGCCAGGGCTTCGCCGGCGAGTTGCTCCCGCTTCAGTCCGAACTGGTAGCGGCTGCCAGCAACGAATCGGAGAAACTGAATGACCTGATGACCGACCTCATCGAAGTGGCCGAGCTCGACACTGGAAAGCGCGAGCTTCACCTCGAACGACTACGCCCGCTGCCTCTCCTCGACGAAGCACGCAATCGCTATGTTGATGAGGCTTGCGAGAAGCAGGTCCGCGTCGAAGTCCGCGCTTTTGCTGACCTTTCAGTAGTTCTGGCGGATCGTCGCGCCGTCCTTACCATTCTAGACAATTTGCTTTCGAACGCGCTGCGGTACACACCCCGCGACGGCGAGATCCTGCTGGCCGCAGAGGAGATCAAGAATTTCGTCCAATTCACGGTGCGCGATACAGGCCGCGGCATCGAGGCGGATCGACTCAGCACCATCTTCGATCGATTTAATGCCTTCTCAGAAAGCGGCACAGGCATGGGGTTGGCTCTTGTGCGCCGCCTGGTTGAATCGCTCGGAGGCCAGATCGCCGTGGAAAGCCGCCTCGGCCATGGCACTACATTCCGTTTCACACTTCCTGTAGCGGTGGCAGTAGCGATCCCCCACCCGGTCGAGGTGGGCTGATGGCAGAGCTCCAACTCGAACGACAGCAGGAACCGGCCCGGCTTCGCGTCTACATCGGCGCAGCGCCCGGCGTGGGCAAAACCTATCACATGCTCAACGACGCCGTACTCAAACGCAAGCAGGGCATCGACGTCGTGATCGGCCTGGTTGAAACTCATGGCCGCAAGGAAACGGCCGACCAGATTCGCGACCTTGAAATCGTTCCCCAGCGCGTGATTCCCTATCGCGGTGTTGAACTGAAAGAAATGGATGTCGACGCGATTCTTGCCCGTCATCCTGACACGGTCATCGTCGACGAGTTGGCCCACACCAACGTACCCGGCAGCAAGAATCGCAAACGCTACGAGGATGTCCTCGAACTGCTCGACGCCGGCATCAACGTGATGACGGCCGTCAACATTCAGCACCTTGAAACCCTGAATGACGCGGTCAACCGCTCCGCCAACACCGTCATTCGCGAGACCGTGCCCGACAGCTTCTTCAAGCGCGCTGACGAAGTAGTTAACGTCGACATTACTGTAGAGGAGCTTCGGTCTCGTTTACGCGAAGGCAAAATCTATGCCCCGGAAAAGGTGGAGCAGTCGCTCGCCAACTTCTTCCGCAAGGGCAACCTGAACATGCTCCGCGAGCTCTCTTTGCGCACTACCGCGGAACAGGTGAGCAAGCGAGCATCAGATTACCGGCGCATTCAAGGACTGGAGCAGGCGCCCATCCCCGAAAAGGTGATGGTTTGCCTCAGCACGCGCCCCGGCACTGAGCGCCTCATCCGCATTGGTGCGCGCGTCGCCGGCCGTCTTGCAACCAACTGGTACGCTGTTTACGTTTCACGTCCCGACGAGGACAAGGGACACGGCGACCCCGAGGCGTTCAACCGTCTGGAGGAATATCGCCGCATGGCGCGCGACCTGGGTGCACAGGTGATAACTCTGAATGACAAGAATGTTTCTGACGCGCTCATCCGCTTTGCGCAACAGGAAAACGTCTCTCACGTCATCTTCGGCCAGCCTGTCCGCTCCCGCTTCGACATCCTTCTGCGCGGTTCCGTGCTCAATCGCTTCCTCTCTGAGATTCGTGACGTCACCGTGCAGGTCGTTCCAATGCAAAAACCTGTGCGCCGATTCTGACCTTGCCGCACCCCGGAACCCCAGGCGCCTCGCTGAATAGCATGCGTTTCACTCAAAGTGAATCGGCGTCGGGAGCTACTTCGTCATTGAAATTTCAAGGCCCATCTCGCCTTCGTCAATGTCCACGCTGTTGAACTGCGTTTGCGCCAGCATCTGCTCAAACTCCTGCCTGGTATACGCGCTCTTGATCAGCATCGACTTGAATGCCAGCTTGGTCATGATCCCGTTGAACCAGGACAGCCCCATGCCGTCAATATGATGGCTGACCGTCTCAGGGGAAACATTGCGCTTGAGATCGATGATCAAGCCGCTTCCGCCTGGCTTCAGAACGCGGCACATCTCCTGCAGCGCGCCGACCGGGTCAGCAAAATTCTTGAAGGCTGCGCGGCAAAGAAGAAAATCGAAGCTGCCGTTTTGCAGAGGCATCTTTGACGCCGAACCTTGCTTGAAATCGACCTTGACGCCCGCGTCGGCCGCCTTCTTCGTCGCCATTTTTACGAACGTTCGGCTAAGGTCGAGCCCGGTAATCGCGAACGACCCGAGCTTCGCAAGTTCAATGCAGAAATAGCCCGGCCCCGGTGCGACCTCCAGCGCGCTGCTGCCCTGCGGGAGCCTGCTTGCGATGCGGCGCGCCAGGTCGACGTACTCCTTCATCATCTCGGCAGTGTTCGCCGCATACCACTTTGCGACCACGCCTTCCATTCCCCGGTCAGCGTGGGGCTTGCGCATTGCAAGAGTTGTCATAGCTCCTCCTCCGTTTCCAGCGTCTCAGAATTCTCTGTTGTTCTTTACTCCCTACTCCCTACTCCCTATTCCCTGTCTCACTCGCAAAACACGCGCACCTTTGTCCTGTTCCCATCTTTTCCGTCAACATCCACGGTCAGATCTTCAAGATGGTCAATCAGCTCTTCAAGGTTTTCGGGCTTGATCTGCGACAAGGTCAGCGGGACACCATGCCTGTTGAGTGCCTCGTCGAGTTGATCGTGCGCCTGCTGCGGAATCAGAGCCGCCAACCGCACTCCCGCACGCAGTAGCTGCATGGGAACCCGCACGTTCACGGTGGTCGGCCCTTTCAGGCCGGTCATATCCTCATCGGCCTCGACGAGCACGCGCAGATATTTTGGGCGCCCGTTTGCGAGCGACGGCTTTGTGTTTGCACTCGGCGAGCCGCCTTGGAACTCGCCCATTGTCTGACCTGGTTCGCGATCCAGCGCGGCCAGCAGCCGCTCAGCCTCATCTGCCGTGATCTTTCCCCCGGCAAGCATGTCTAGAATCTGGCGTCGATTGTCGTTCATAAAGCCCCCTTCAAGATTTGTGTGATTGGCAACAGCGCGCGCTGCATTGAGTCGGCCATTACCGGCGCCCGCGCATCCAACAGGTGCCAAATATCCAGCAGCGGCACGTGCATGTGAGTTTGCGCGAGGCAGACAAACGCAAGACAGAAAGCCAGGATCCAAACAGTCTCGCGGCCCTCATTCCATGCCGCCAGCAGGCGCTCTGCCTCTGCAGCCGTAATGCGGCCCGCGGCGATGAGAGATAAAATTGCACGGCGATCGGTATTCATGGCAACCTCTACAGAATTCGTACGACTACGTTGTTTCCCTGTGCGCTAACGCGGACATCCGTCCCCGGCAAGCTGCATAGAATTGCCCAGCACGTGGCAACCGCCCGCCCGAAGCTGATTTCTGCGCCGAGACATACGACCAGCAAAATAAGCAGGACGAAAGGCGCAAGTAACAGGGCCGGAATCCAAAGCAAAAACAGCGGAAGCCAAAGCCGAATTCCCCGCCAGTGCGGATTCGCGACGTGAACGATGGCAATGCTCGGAATCATTTCAGTGCCTCCAATTCGCTGATTGCCTCAGCCGCGGTGATCTCGCCGTTCTTGAGCCGTTCTAGAACGTCGGAGCGGGACGGCGAAGGATTGGTGTCGACGAACTGCAACTGGCCGGCAATCCGGGTCAGGCGCGCCTTGATGGTGGGGTAGCTGACGCCGAAGACCTGCTCCATCTCCTTGATCGAACCGTGCGAGCGCAAAAATGCGGTAATGAAGATCTGGTCTTCGAGGCTGATGCGGGCCAGCTCCGGCAATGTGAACTGGCCCTCGATGGCAATCCCCTTCCCGGGGATTCGCACCCGCTCGACCACGATGGGCGCTCCCTGCGCGATGCGGAGCAACTCCTGCCAGTCAGTGGTCAGTTTTGAATCTGGAGCCATCAGCAAGACCTCGTTTCTCAAGTACAAGAGATACAATAATCAACTTTATTAAGTTTTGCAATGCATTTTATTATTTTTATTGATCACAGCGTCGGACCGATCGTCAAAATGACCCCGGCCTGCCCCTGTGGAAGGGACGAGAAATGGTCCCAACTCCTTCCGCTGGAGTGAGATTCCGCATTGTGTTAGTTTTGAAAGAGGTAGTTTGAGAGAGCTCGTAGCTCAGTTGGTAGAGCAACGCCCTTTTAAGGCGTGGGTCGTGCGTTCGAACCGCACCGAGCTCACCACTCTTTCCCCGCCGCCCTCCCCGCCCAGACCCCTTTAACTCCCGCCTTCGTGGGTCGTTTTTCTGCGGGCGAAAATCATGGATTCCGCCGAGGTTGCTCGATGCTGGAAGCCCGTCTTGGCGCTCGAATACGGGCCATCGATATTCGCCGACTTTCATTCGCTATGTACAGGAAATCGAGAAGACAGATCCGCTCGGCATCGTCTTCCAGGTCGCAGATGGGCAGACGCTTCCCTTCGCCGACGCGTCGCTCGATTTTGCAACCGCATTCATGTCGCTGATGGACATGGCAGGCCACGATGCAGCACTGTGCGAAGCTGCGCGCGTGCCCAGGCTCGGCGGGTTTCTTCGGTTCTCCATCCCGCCTCCATGCTTCGCGCTGCCCAGCGCAAGGTTCTGCGCGAGGCGGACACCACCATCACAGCCATTGAGATTGCTCGATACCTTCAGCCAAAGGCCGTGACTAAGTGCCCCACACAGAATTGGGAATCAAATGAGCCTTCGTAAAATTTGCCGTCAGAGCTGTAAAAATCTGCGCCAGAGAGGTGAAGTTTGAAGTGTTCGGCGCTGTGCAATGACCGGACTGGCCTTTTTGCGTAGCGTTAGCATCCGAATAGAAATTCGGCGCCGTACCGGACGATACATAACCGGATGACATTTGCGCCATGGCCTGACACGGAGTAAGACCACTATCCGTGCCGCATCCGGTATTCGGAGAACCAAATGCAACTGTGTATACCGTCGTGTTTGGTACGTTTTGCGTAACCCAGTTGGCTGCCGTTATACCTTGCTGGCACAGATCAATTGTCGAAGGATACTTTCCGCTGCCTGCTTTTATCGAACTGGGGAAGTTTACCGAATTGCTTCCAGAATCGCCATCACTGAGAATGATCAAAGCATTCTTCGAATTCACGTTCGCAGCTCCGGCTGCGGCCAAGGCCGCTCCTGCCTGATAAATTGCCCCGGCTAAATAGGTTCCGTCTCCGCCTGGCGTTTGCAATCCCTGACAGGTCCCTACTCCCAGGGCATTCGCAAGAGGATCATTTGTTGTGTTGATCGTCGCCCCGTTGCCACTTGCGTTATTGGTTAGGTAATTGTAATCAAAACCAGTGATCTGGTAAGTTGGCCCATTTGTAGGCGCCGTATATGTTGCTGAGTTTGTAGCTGCGGGTGTCGAATAAGGTGGAAGAGAGCCCGGTGCAGATGTGGGACAAGTCGTATCATCTGCGACTTGATTGGTTTTTGAGCTCGTACTGGCAGTCAAATTTGGAAAAACAAATAAGCTGACAGTATCAAACGTAGTGCTACCGCAGTTTGTGGGCGTTCCGCATGGTTTTAGCCCCTCTAACAGCAGCTGTATCCCATTGAGAGCACAACCCTCGCGAGTGTTATTCCTAAGACCACTGCACTCGGCATCGGTATCTGTGGATCCCATGGAATTGGTGGTATCAACAAGAATGACGATGTTGTAAGGCGAGTTCGTTGCTCCCCGCATGGAAGCTGTGGAGACGGTTGACAGGCTGATTGAGTTGGCGGCTTTAATGCCAAAATATGCCAGCGCCTTGATGAAGTATGTGGGTATAGACGCTGTCTGCGTTACTTGGATAATGTTGTCCCCGGTGGGAGAACTGGAACAAATTATCCCCTTGCTAGCCAAGGCAGCGGAGCATTGCAGGTTAACCGTCAGCGCAACGTTCGGTAAATTTGAGGTGGCATTAAGACCTGGGCCAGGAGAGCTAATCAGAGCGCTGTAGTTATAAACAGCGTTCTTGACAGAAGTGACAGTGGCGGAGCTAAGTGCCATTTCTTGAGCACCAGCCATGGTTGCGGCATCCGTCGAGGCCTGTAGTTCACGGTAACAGACGAAAGCATGGCCCAGATCAATGGTCAATCCGCCTATTCCAATAAACAAAGCCATCAAGAAGACCATCCAAGGGAGAATTTGTCCCTTCTCGTCCTTGATAATTCTCAAGAAAAGCGAATTCATTGAACAACCTCCTGGATTGTGGCGTTCAGCGTACATGCCCCCAGGCTGACGCCATAAACGGAAATATTGCAGGGGTAGGTGGCCTGAATCTGGGCATTCTTACCCGAAGCCAGGTTGGTATTCACAATGCTGGAATTGGTTGTGGATCCGGGGCACGACTTACCGGATGAAATACCGTTCAATGTGTAGGTTAAGGTCAGGCTTGAACTATTCAGATTAGGCGCGGCCGCGTAGATGGCTGCGCTTGTTGTGGAACAAGGATTTGTGTCACCTACATCGGCTGCTAAAGCCCGTCCCCCTGCGCTAATTGCCTCGGTTAAAACCAGCTTTTGATTCAAGGCGATGGAAAATGAAAAAATGCCGGTCATGATCAACATGACTATAGGCAACGCAACCGCCAATTCAACAAGTGCTGAACCTCGATCCGATCTAAACAGGTGTTTCATCGAACGCACCTCCGCAGGAAAATGATGGCTGAGAAAATGAGGACTTTTGCAGGTGAAAGTCTCCCCACGTAGAAATGGGGGCTCGTTACACAATGTGCGCGAGCTCCTTGCGCAGGCTCCCACGCCAGGCATCGTGCGCCTGGTGGAGGGCATTACAACCGTTCGGGAGTCTTGTGCTTGAATTTAGTATGCGGACATATCCATTGGTAGTGATCAAGTATGGAAAGCTCTAGAGATTTCAAATCTGAAGTTATCGCTTCAGCCTATTTGGTAACCACCACTAAGCTTGGGTGATGCGGCCTGAATGACTGAGTTTAAAGCGGACCCGACTTATTGTGATTGAATCTCTGTGATGTGGAACACGCGGAAAGATTTTATCGTCGATGCAGACCCTCTGAAGGATAACTGAAGGACGCCGGCATCGATCCAGAAGATAGCAGAATCGCCTTTTAGATCGCTGTCTAACACGGCTTTTCCGCGCGCTGCTGGCCACCGGCCCATCGATGACATTGGGTAACATACGATGGTAACCACTTGGAGGCTTCTCTCCCGAGTCAATCTAATTCAACTCCGCGGCCAGAAATGCTCTTCCGAGCAGTTCCGCAACCGCTCCGCTGCGCTCTCCGGCGTAATGTCTCTCTGCGGCATCCCCAGCATTTCAAACCCCACCATGAATTTGCGCACCGTCGCCGATCGCAGCAGCGGCGGATAAAAATGTGCATGAAAGTGCCATTCAGGATGATTGGCGCTATCCGTCGGCGTCTGGTGAAAGCCCATCGTGTACGGAAAGCTTGTCTCGAACAGATTGTCATAGCGCGTCGTCAGCCGCTTGAGCGCATCGGCCAGGGCATCGCGTTCGTCGCCGTTCATCTCCGGCATCGCACCAAAATGGCGCCGCGAAACCAGCAACACCTCAAACGGCCATACCGCCCACCACGGAACCAGCGCCGTGAAATGTTCATTTCCAAATACGACGCGCTCGCCTTCTCGTTCGACGGCAAGATACTCGCAAAGTAGACAGTGCCCAGTGCGGTCAAGATGCTCGCCCTGTGCTTTGGTCTCCGCGGCCGGCTCATCCGGCACAAATCCAGTGGACCAGATCTGCCCGTGCGGGTGCGGGTTGCTCGCGCCCATCATGGCCCCGCGATTCTCGAATACCTGTACGTACTCTATCCAGTCAATCTCGCTCAGTTCCTCGTACTCGCTCGTCCATGCTTCTACGACGCGGCGAATCTCCGCCTGCGTCATCCGCGCCAGGGTGAGGCTGTGGTCCGGATGGAAGCACAGAACCTTGCATAGACCGCGCGCGGGTTCAGCGACCAGCAGGGGAGATGCGGGTGCCTCTGCGATAGGCGACTCGTCAGGCAGCAGCGCTGCGTAATCGTTTACAAAAGTGAAAGTGGATTCATACCCTGGATTCGTCGCTCCCCCGGCGCGCGCGTTCCGGGGGCACAGGTAGCACGCCGGATCGTACGTCGTCGCGGAAGGCATCGCCCTCTGCCCCACTTCGCCCTGCCACGGACGCTGCGTACGATGCGGCGAAACCATGACCCACGCCTGCCGCAGCGGATTCCAGCGGCGATGCGGAAACTGCCAGTTCTTGACCATGCTTGCTCCGTGTATGCGGGGAGTTCAATAGCAATTGTAAGATGCGGATCCAACTCGAATCGCCGAGTGCCCATCCTTGCGCAGTCTCATCGCGCAAGGGTGGGAAAGCAAACGAGCACAATCCCGCCGAGGTGAAGTTACGCTTTGGCGCTCACGCGCGAAACGACTTGCCCTGCTCTTTCAATGCTGCGCGCAGAATCCCCAACGCCTTCTCGCCCATCCCGTGCAGCGCAGCCAGATCGCGTTCCCGCGCATTCACAAGCTGGTCAAGCCGCGTGTACCCAGCCGACGCAAGCGCCCGCACTGCCGGTTTTGCCACTCCGGGCGGAAACGGACGGGCGGTCATCAGGTCCGACTTTTTCACCATTGCGTCCTCTCATCACGAGCCAGATTATGGCCGCAGATCGAATGCCGGCCTCAGTGTCCCATCCATGTAAAACGGCACTGACGTGTGCTCATGCACAATACGCCACGCTTCAAGCTTCCGCTCGAAGCACAACGTCTCGCGCATCCAGAAATCGACTTTGCCTTCCGCCCCTTTTTTCGTTCCGGTCATTCTCAGAAAGCCGTGGCAGAATGCGATGTCGCCACTTACCACCACCGTGAAATCCCGCGGCTCCAGATCGATCGGTGTCGCCCACGAATCAAGCCAGTCCTGCGTCTGCTTGCGATCGACTCCGTGATGCGTCAGCGGCGGAGCCAGGCTGAATACCGCAGCATCCTTTTCATACGGGGCAACAATCGTCGCCGCATCTTTGTCGTGACGCGCTTTGAGTGCGCGATCGATAAGCGCGCGAATCTCGACCTCATCTTTAACCGCTTGCTCTTTCGCGGAGTTCTCGTGCATGATTGCGTTGGACATAATCGATTCTCCTTTTGGGCTTGTAAGTACTTCGAAACTGCGCGGCGATGCGTTCCTCACGGTTCGGTTGAAGGAATGAGCGCACCGCGAAGCACTCCATCCAGCCGGTCAGCAAACGTTGCTGGGGCGTCGTTATACCCGCCATGTCCGCCGGGAAATGACACCGGCGCGATTCCAAGACGCTTGGCCAGGGCTTGCGCTGAGCGGCCTGCGAGGCCTCCCGCGGAAGCTTCTCCAATGCCAACAATGATCCGCACCGGCCCAGCATTCAGCGCGGCCACATCGGGAACATAAAAACCTATCGGCTTCAAGCCATGGGCCAGAAAATAGTCGGCGTTGCCTTGGATCCGTCCAAACGCCTCGCGCAATTCGGCAGGCGGTGGCGCTGCCTGTTGTGGCTTGGGGCCTCCGGCCAGGCCCGCACCCACCATGAACTTCTGCATGGCCGCGCCCACTCCAGCCGTACGATACGTTTCGTTTACGCTCTCATTGAAAGAACGGCTTTCTTCGGCATCGTCAAGCATCAGAATGCACGGCGGCTCATGGGCCACGAGCGTATGCACGCGCAGAGGATATCGTGCCGCAAGATTAAGCCCGATTTGCGCGCCGCCGCTCGACCCCAGCACATAAGCCGGTTCAGTGCCGAACTCTGCCAGCAGCCGCGCAGCATCATCCCCGTGCACATCCATATCCTGGTCCACGGGCGGTCCATCGAGAATGCTGCGCGAGTTGCCGCGCGGATCATAGCGCACCACCTGGTAACGGTCCGCGAGCTGCGCAGCAAGCGCCGCAAATATTCCTGCATCCGTCGGGCCGCCGGGGATCAGCAGCAGCAACGGCCCAGCCCCCTGTGTCTCGAAATAAAGACTCGCCCCTGGAACTTTCAGCGTGGTCGATTGAATCCTCTCCGACGTTGTTGACATGGTTGACAACCTCCGTTGTTAAGGGTTTTGCCGTCCCTGCATCACGCGTCCTGGCGTCGCACTGGGAAGACGGTGCGCAGCTTGCAATCGCGTAGATATATCCCCGCCCACGCCAACACACCGAGAATGACAGGGAACACCGTTTCAAACACCGGTGACCCGGCACGCATTTGGATCGCAACGGCTCCGCCAAAAAATCCAGTAAGCAGAATTGCTCCCAGCACCGCGGTCCGCGGAATCGCATAAACAATGGTGCTGATAACGATCAATATGCCGATGCTCATGCCAAGCCCCGCAGGAAATCCGAGTCGCGCGAATGCCTCCACGACTTGCGGCGGCATGATGAACTTGCCAACCGCGTCAAACAGCATGAAAAGCGTCACCAGCGCTGTTAGAGTTCGCCCCGTCCAGAGCATCGCTCTCGACGACGCTGCTCCATTTCCATCGCGCCCTGCCGTCAGCACAGGCTGCACACTACTGGTTGAGCTCGGCATGCTATGGCCTCTCTGATTTTCGATTCATGTGACGCCTGGTGGGGATTCCGCACGTCATGCCGTTGGAATGAGGATTTCCGTGACCAGTTGCTCCGCCGGAGTGATCCGCGGATCATTCACATAATTTTCAACAGCAAAATCATCGCGAAGCGAAATCTCTTTCTCGCCCGCAATCGCCCATACGCGGCCAGATGCCTGGGGAAGATCGCTGTACGGTCCCGTCAACACAAAACGGCTGTATCTGCCACCTGCAAATTTCTCGTACTTCAGCCCGTCGGGTAGATTTTTAGGAGCTGATTCAAGCGCAAATCCAGCGCGATAGACCAGGGGCTCCATTTTA
The DNA here is from genome assembly GCA_963826915.1 of uncultured Acidobacteriaceae bacterium. GTDB lineage: Bacteria > Acidobacteriota > Terriglobia > Terriglobales > Acidobacteriaceae > Telmatobacter. Next base: position 132,698 of record CAWGYG010000011.1, on the reverse strand, counting down.
TACAGGCTCGTGTAGCCGGTGATTTTATTGTGCTCTGAAAGCGCTGCCGCCAGCGTGTGCGCCTGTTGCCACGCTTGCGGAGCATTTTCCATAAACGGCCCAATCTTCTCGACAAAGACGTAGTGAGTTTCGGGCCAATCGACGATGTCGGGTTCTTCAGTCAGGTTCATACAGTCTCCTTCTGGGGTTCAATGCGCAACAGATCATTCGGTGAAGCCAAGCCCGCCCGGCACTCTGGCCAATCACCAAGCCGGGTACTCAATGTCCATGTGTTTCCGAACCTTGGGCAGCCGTTCCATCTGACCAATGATCAAGGGGTACCAGGAAAATGGATTCTGGCTCCGGACCCGGGGGAATCAGCAGTACGGGCGAGTCAGGCAGATTCGCTCCCCAACTCGCTCCACTCGCATTTGCAATATGAAACATTAAATGAGGATGCCAGTGCCCGATGGAATCTCCAAGATATCCATCTTTCGACATCATGTACGACATCGCGCCTGCCTCTGGCAAGGGAATCTGATTGCTATCGAGCGCGGCCTTCATGCTGTCGGCTATTTGCGTCTTCGTAAGCCCTTTCAACGCCAGTCCTGTCCTTTGAATCGTGTAAGGAAGAATGGATCGTGAGGCCTGAGGGTTATAGCAAACCGGCCCTCGCACTTTAGGATTCCAAAACTCCTGGCTGCCCACCGGAGACATCCACGACCGCTCCACAAGGCAGGTAAAACCGTTCTTTCCCTCGCTTGCAGTGCGGTAGCCATCCTTTCCCAGAACCAGAACTTCCGCGTCCCGCGATATCGAAGCCGGGGCTGCGCTTCGAGCCAAAGCGATCTCGGCGTCTCGATCTGCCATAAGGTATCTGTCGATTGGGGCCATTGCCGCATAGGTTTGTGCCGCATCCTGGGCCAGAACAAAGCACCCAGCGCCATGTATTAGAAACAGGAATGCTATTGCCACAGTTACCGGTATGTTTCTGTTCATAGATGCCTCCTGAGGATGAGTCTCTCCGATGATTCAGGGCTGAAGCTGGCTCTACAAATGACCTTCCGCTCGCTGCTGAGCAAACAGCAACTCAATGTACCGGTGCAGGTGATCGATGCAATCTGTTGCCACAGCAACATCATGCCTCGCTTTCGCTAGAACGAATGCTCCCTGAATAGATGCCTGCGTGTAGAGCGCCAGGCTTTCGGCTGTCCAGTCGCCGGTAACACCATACTTCTCCATTGCTGCATTGATATCCGGCACTAGGGTTGAAGTGTGGCCGCAGATCGACTTGTTGCATGCTTCGAGAATCGCGGGATGCGTGTCGTAGACCTCCTGCGTCATGGTCCCAACCAGGCAAGTGAATTCCGGCAGGTCGCCCTGCAAAATTGTCTTCCGAAAATCGACGTACGCAAGGACGCGATCCAGTGGATCGGCATGCGAATGATAAGGCGCCGTCGCAAACAACCGCGAAGTAATCTCGCTCCAATAATCGGCAGCCGCGATGCCGAGCTCTTCCTTGGTGCTGAAGTGATGGAAGAAGCTCCCCTTCGTCAGCCCAGCCACCTGACAAACGTCTTCGATGCGTGTAGCCGAATAGCCTTTTGCACGAATAACTCTGAGTGCTGCATTCAGGATTCGTGACTTGGATTCGTGCCGCGATACGCCGCTTGTTTCGGGAATTGCGATTGGGTTGTCCATGTTCAAAGAAAGCATACCCACTAGTCGGTATACTGTCAATTGGAAAACTAAGAACTCACCGCTTGTTCTGCAACTACCTGATTTTTATTGAATTGCACCGCGTCGTTTCTTCGGAACTCCGTTGCTCGTCTAGGCCGTAGGCTTATCCGGCGGCGGCATCGAAGCCAGAAAACGCTCCGCAAACTCGGCGCTGTATTGCTCCAGTAGTTCCCTCACCCGGCCCGCACTTTCTGAGCACACGATCAGCCCCGCGTGATGATGCTTCTTCATGCGAGTCACAATTTCCGGAGCATCAAATGCGGTGGTGTCCGGCTCCGCCGTCTTGGCCAGGCACAGCACGCTGCCCGCATATTTCTGGAACGCTACTGGAGGCGCATAGACCTCGCCGCGCAGGTCTGCAACCTCGAGCCGCGCCCACTCCCGCCAAAGATTTACGCCTGACGAAACTTCAACCAGGTCGGAGATGAACGCCCCTCCGACCCGCGCCGCAATTTCGAGAAAGTAGAAGCGCCCGTCCGCGTGCGCGCGAATATATTCCGCGTGGGTCACCCCGCGAGCCATGCCCAGGTCCGGCGCAAGCCGGGCGTTCAACGCGGTCAGAGTCTTCCAATCCGCGCTGGCGCGATCGACCGTGCGCGTTGTAAACACACCGCCCTCGTGCATCACCTGCATCGGCGGGCGCCCGTATTGGTGCACGGCTGAAAACACCACCTTGTGCTCGCTCACAATCGAGTCCACGTGAAAAATGTCTCCGGGAACAAACTGCTCCAAAACGTAATTCGTCTGCAGGTCACCCAGTTCTTCGAGCGAGCGCCAAAGCTCTTCGGGGTTCTGAATCTTGCGAATTCCCAGCGCTGAAGCCTCCGCGCGCGGCTTCAGCAGCCACGGCGGAGCAATGGCGGCCATATAAGCGCGCAGTTCGTCGTAATTCAAGACCCGGCAGAACTCCGGAACCAGGAAGCCGGACTCGCTTGCCCCTGTGCGCATTGCCAGCTTGTCCCGGTAGTAGGCGGTAGAGGTCACGCCCATGCCGGGGATCCGTGTGTGCTCGCGGATCTGCGCCGCCGCATCCAGGTCGAATTCGTCCAGTGCAATCACGCGGTCGAATCGCCTGCCGCGCGACATCCAGCAGACCGTCTTCAGCAGCGATTCGTTGGTGTGTTCATTCGGCATCAGCGATAAATCTTCCAGCACCTCCCGCGGCCATGGAGCGTCGCGAAGTTTTTCCACTGTGAGCAGGGTCGTCCTGATGCCCATTTCGGCGCACTGGCGCAGGAAGTCATGCCCCTTTTCGTAGCTGGATATGCAGAGAATTCGCTGAATTGTGTCCGTCATTTTCGTTCCCTCTGTTGGACCAACTGTGACGTTAGTTCTACCATAGACGCTGCAACCAGCCGCCAGACGGGCCCGAGGATTCGAACCGCATGCTCCACGCAGACGCGATCATCTCACTACACGACGAACTCACCACTGCGTGGCACGTTTCGGCGAACGACGCAATAGAGGTCCCCAAATCAGATTGGCTGGCGCGCGTCGCCCGTCAGCATCGTGCCAATTTCGATCTGTGGCACATCGAAGATGAAGCGCGTACGCCGGATGCAACCGATGCAGACCTCGCCGACGTGAAGCGCCGTATCGACGTCACCAACCAGTTACGCAACGATCTGGCGGAGGATCTTGACCGGGCTCTGCTCGATTGGCTGGCTCCGCAAGGCCTTCCCAATCCCGACTCGGCCCTTAATTCCGAATCTCCCGGCCTCATCATCGATAGACTTTCGATTCTCGCCCTCAAGATCTACCACACGCGTGAAGAAGCAGAACGGCACGACGCTTCCCCGGGCCACGCTGAGCGCAATAGCGACCGCCTGCGCATTCTTGTCGAACAACGCGCCGATCTTGGCCATTGTCTCGATTCGCTCTGGCGCGACACCCTGGCCGGCAGGCGTCGATTTAAACTTTACCGCCAGATGAAGATGTACAACGACCCCACCCTGAACCCCGCCATCTACCGCAAATCTTCCCAGGAGCCATCGTGTTGAATTCATCCTTACGCACCACCCATTGACGTGAAACGGGGTTATGCGTATAAAGAGGGCCTAAGCGATGCAACTCTGGAAGATGAAGGTCCAACTGGAATTAACCGGTTCAACCTTGTAATGTGGAGAGGCATCCAAGATAAATCCATGACGCAAGAGGCCAAGTCAGCGGCGACAGGCCGCAAGAAAACTCTCCCCCCTCCGGCTGCCAAACCCGGCAGTCACTTGACCACGGCAACGGGACCTGCTTTTCAGCATTACCAGGCCGCCGTTCAGTTGGTGCAGCTGGGCAAGTTCGAAAAGGCGCTCGCCGCCTTCGAGAAACTGTTGCCCACGGCGCCCTCTGAGATCGTGGAACGCAGCAAAATGTACATCAGCACGTGCCGGCGGCAACTGGATAAGCATGGCCTCGCATTCCTCACGCCCGAGGAGCGTTACGACTACGCCGTCTCCCTGCTGAATGCCGGCGATTTTGAGGAAGCCACGAACCAGTTGAAAGGCATCCTCACGGACGATCCCCGCGCCGACTTCGCTTACTACGGCCTGGCCGTCCTCTATTCGATTACCGGCAAGGCGCAGGATTGCCTTGACAGCCTTTCCCATGCCATCGAACTGAATCCCAAAAACCGCCTTCAGGCGCGCTCCGATAACGACTTTCAAAGCATGGTCGACGACCCTAGGTTCACGGAGTTACTGTATCCTGAAATTCCATAGGGTTCGCATTCTCACCCGGGCATTCTGTGAATTCTGGCTCGTCTTCGCGTTTCGCACCTTCAAGGGCTCGCTCCTCAGTTCAGGCATCTGAGGAGCTGGAAGGCATATCCATCCCTCCACCGTTGCGCGTTGTTGCCATTGGCGGCGGCACCGGCCTTTCCACGCTGTTGCGCGGACTCCGGCGCCACGTCAGCTATCCTGACTGGCCTTCTACCAGTCCTTCCCAGATCTCCGATCTCGCGGCGGTTGTAACCGTCACCGACGATGGCGGTTCCTCGGGCCGCCTCCGCAAAGATTTCAATATGCTGCCGCCCGGAGACCTGCGCAACTGCATGGTCGCCCTGAGCGCCGAAGAAGATACGCTTGCGAAGCTCTTTGCCTATCGCTTCCGTTCGGGCAATGGTCTGGGCGGCCACAATTTCGGAAATCTCTTCGTCGCCGCACTCACCGACATCACTGGCGACTTCGCCCACGCCATTCAGCTGGCATCCAAAATCCTCGCCACGCGCGGCCGCATCTATCCGGCAACCACCGCCAACGCCACCCTCGTCGCGCGCATGGAAGATGGCTCCGAGGTCCGAGGCGAGACCAACATCACGGCCAGCCGCCAGCGCATAGCCGAACTGACGATCGATCCGCCCGATGCCGCCGCGATGCCCGAGACCCTCGAGGCAATCCACCGCGCCGACCTGATCACGGTTGGACCAGGCTCGCTATACACGTCGCTCATTACGAATCTTCTCGTTCAGGGCATCCCCTCGGCATTGACCAGCGCGCGGGGAATACGGGTGTACATCTGCAACCTGATGACCCAGGCGAATGAGAGCCTGGGCCTGAAGGCCTCAGAGCACATCGAACGCATTTACGAGCACACTCGGGCGCCCATCTTCGATTACGCCATCGTAAACACGGCGCCTTTTTCCGCGGAGACTCTGGCGCGCTACGCAGCAGAGCGTGCGGCTCCCATCGAAGTCGACATCGAGCGGATTGAAGCACTTGGTGTCCGGGTCATTGCCGGCGACTTTGCCAGCGAAGAAAATGTGGTTCGCCACGCTGCGGGTCGCGTTACAGGTGCACTGTTGGCCCTTGGACATAGCATTTCGCCCAACCGCTGAGCCTATCTTGGAGTTCGAATCTGCGACTGGGCGCGAATCAGGGCTGCACCCATGTTGTGATCCGGTAGCGAATCGGTGCATTGTCGTACATTGCAGCCGGCTTCTGGATCCGATTTTTCATGCTAATCTTGGCCCAATCGATCAGTTCCTTCCCGGGAGGCCTATGTCCAGGAACATTGCCCCTCTCTTTGCCCTTCCTGCTCTCCTCGCCATTGCATCCTGCGGCGGCACCGCCAATCGCCAGTTGCTCTCGCTTAGTGTCTCTCCGGCAACCGGAACGGGAGCCAGTGTCACCTACACGGCCACCGCGACATACACCAGTTCTCCTGTAACCGTGACACCGGCCATGGTTTCCTGGTACATCATGGGCCCCGCAATTGACCCGCCCGGCCCGGGATACTCGCTGGTAAACGGCAGTTACGTCGCGAACCGCTGCTCCCAGATTCCAGGCCCCACGCCGGAAACCTACACCGTAATCGCACTGGCTCCTATGGCACTGAATGCTCCGAATTCCGGATCCATGTCCAGCCAGGTCTTCTCGGATCTGGTCATCCACCACACGACAACTGAGGAAGGCGGATTCGTGGCCGCCACCGCACACCTTACCTGCCAATGATCTGTCCGGCCCATTTAGCGATCTGTCCGGCCCAATTAGCCGGATTCTACGGCGCGAGATTTCACTTTCTCGGCAACTTCAAAACGTGTACATTTATGGCGCGCCGGCCATCCCGGCGCATGGAGGATAGATGCGCATACCTCGCAACCTGCTCGCTGCGACCGCGTGCATATTGGCTTTGGGAGTTCTCGCCTGGGCCCAGTCCCGCAAGGCAGGCCTATATGAAGTCACCAGCCACATGACCTGGCAAAAGTCTCCGATGCCGGCGGGCATGCCGGCCGGAGCAAACAGTCCCTTTGGTGACCGCACCACAACCGTCAGTGTCTGCGTCACCCAGGCGCAGATCGACAAGTACGGAAGCGTTCCCCCGCAACAGCAACGCAGTTGCCAGGTAACCAACATCGTGAAAAAGTCGGATGGCATGAGTGCGGACATGGTCTGCACCGGCGCTCTCTCCGGTAACGGCACCATCGTGGCTTCGTTTACCGATGACTCCCACTCCACGTCCAAGATCCACTTCACCGGCACAATGAAAATGGGTCCAAACTCCAATCCATTCGAGTGGACCATTGAGAGTTCGTCGGAATTCAAAGGGGCCGATTGCGGCAGCGTGAAACCCGTCGCAGAATAAGCACCTCATGGCAAGCGACGAGATTGGTCGCAACAGCGGCCTTGCTCGTCGCTATCGCCGCAACCTCTGGCTGTCCGACTTTTTCGTCGAGCGCCCAAAGCGGTACTGTGAACTCCTGTTTGCACCAAAAGTTACCAATGTACTCCATATATAGTTACGCACCTTTCTGAAATGACCCGCTAACTCGTTACTATTGACGAGTTACCTGCCATTAGGAAAGGGAGCGCTTCCAGATGCCGACACTTAGAAAGTTCATGTGTTGGACATTCGCTTTCTTGAGCGTCATCTGCTTAGAGATCGGCCTCACGCCGATTCTGCCCGCCCTCTTCCACCACCGTCCTCTGCCGCCTCAACGCAGCCTCCTTGTATTCACCCTGTACTGCGTCTTTAGCGCCGTCTTTGCGGCAGCCTGGTGGACCAACCTGCGCAGAAAGGCCGGGGCAAGGTCGCTGGGAATCGCGGCAAGTTCGATCAATGCGTTTATCGTCTTCGTCCTCGTGTTTCTAGGTCATCGGCCCATTTGGGGCAGCGCCGGGGTTGTGTTGACGTTAACAATCGCTGGCTTGGTGGCATTTGGACGGTCCTTCGAGCATTCGCGTCCCACCACAAACACCGCCGACACCCAGTCGATCCCGGGTGATTGGACAAGCCGCCGAGTGAACAAATTGGCAGGCCTCGTGATGTTCGTGGCAGGCTGTGGGGCCTACTTCTGGTGGACGAGCTGGCTCAAGGGCCAGGGCGTCCCGGCGTTCCATAGCAATTGGGAACAAATTGCGCTCACCCTGTTTCTTCCGCTGATCATCACGACGATCCATGAATCCGGACATGCGGCGGCGGGCCTGGCCTGTGGAATGAAGGTGCGTTCCTTCTGCTTTGGACCGCTCCAATGGCGCTTACGCGCGACTAAATGGGAGTTTCACTTCGCACCGAAGGGCATTCTCTTAGCCGAGGGCGCGACCGCGATCGTCCCGGCATCAAGCAAACCGTCGCGTTGGCATTACCTTTGCATGACCTCGGCAGGCCCACTCATCAACCTGCTCACCGGCTTCGCCGCGCTTTTGATCGCGCTGACCGTAACTCGAAATCCGGTTGTTGACTATCGTGGAATTGTCGCCTTGTTCGGCGCGTGGAGCCTGGCTTTGGCCGCTGGGAATCTAGTGCCTTTCCGCACCAGGAATGGCTACTCCGATGGCGCAACAATCCTGCAACTGCTTTCCGGTGGCCCGCTGGCCGATTTCAACATCGCCGTTTCGATGATTGGTTCAAGCCTCGTTTCCCCGTTGCGGCCAAAGGATTATGACATCGGCACTTTGCGCCGTGCCGCCAACGAAATTGCGCAAGGCCGTCAGGGATTGCTTCTCCGCTTATACGCCTTCAGCCACTCCCTCGACTGCGGAAGGATCCGCGAGGCAGCCCAGGCTCTGGCAGATGCAGAATCGGTTTTCGATCAGTCCGCCTCCGATATTCCGGTTGAGTTGCTCACCGTCTTTGTTTTCGGAAACGCTTTCGTGCGGCGCGATGCTGTCGCGGCACGAAAATGGTGGGAGCGCCTCCAAGCCGCGAATCCCACCCGGTTCACTGCGGATTACTGGAGAGCCGAGAGCGCTCTTCACTGGATTGAAGGCGACTTGAAAAAAGCAAACGAGACTTGGAAAAAGAGCGACGCGCTGGCGCAAAAGCTTCCCAATGCAGGCGCCTATGAGTTTGGCCGCCACTGCTGCGCGCTCCTGCGCCGCTCGCTTGATGAAGCCGCAGCTGCCTGACTTTTCATCCAGGAATCCCGCACGTAACAGCCTCCTCCCCCGTCGGTGTAAACTCCCGTTTACGGCCGAATCCATTATCCATCTATAATTCATTGACTTCCGGGAAACTTAAGTGCTAGAACCTATGGCACGGTAGTCGTAAATCTTTGAGAACCCCAGGTCTCCCGCGGGAATAACTACGCCCCGGGAAACTAAGTAAAAATTGGCAGGATATCTGCCGCCCAGGACGCAGGCATGATGGGATCTTCGTTGGCCCTGCGAAGATTCGATCTTGCATTCATTCACGCATTTGAACCCACGGGAGCTGCCAAATGAACATGCTGATTCTCAAGTTGTCTATCACAATGCAGAATTTGCTTACTCGCGACGAAGGTCAGGATCTTGTCGAGTACGCCCTCACGGTTGCCTTGATTGCCTTCGGTGCGATCGCCGGTTTGAGTTCTGTTGCAACCGGAATCGACAATGCATTTTCACAAGTTGCCTCAACACTGACTACTGACGTTTAGGCATGAAATGACCTCCGGTCCCCGATCGGAGGTCAGTTGTGCTCTCAACAAGACGCTTCCCACGCGACCCGCAAGCCCTGCGGCCGATGAATGCGATCACGCCTCGATCGTGCGCTTCAGCTGCCCGCACGCGGCAAAAATATCCCGGCCACGTGGCTTGCGCAAATACACGGGCACACCTTCTGCGGCCAACGCACGCCGAAACGACTCAACCGTTTCCTGCTGCGGCATCGCATAGGCGATCTCGGGCCCCGGATTCCAAGCGATCAGGTTCACTTTCGCAGGCAGCCCTGTGCGCCGCACCAGTCGCGCCACTTCTGCTGCGTGTTTCGGCTGATCCGTCACTCCGCCCAGCAACACATACTCGAATGTGATCCGTTCTCGCGACCGCAGACGCACCGCTCGCACTGCATCCATCACCGCTTCAATCGGCCACTTGCGATTGATCGGCATGATCTCGCTGCGAATCGCATCGTTCGGAGCGTTCAGGCTTATCGCCAGTTTCGGCCTTACCGCTGGCGGTTCCTCGGCGAAACGCTGAATGCCCGGCACAATCCCCGATGTTGACACGGTAATGCGCAGCGGGCTCATCCCCACTTCCTCCACCAGCAACCGAACCGCCCCCATGAAATTGTCGTAATTCAAAAACGGCTCGCCCATCCCCATGAAAACCAGGTTCACACGGTCCTTGCCGACTTCAACTCCGTGCCGATCCAGCACTGCAACCACCTGCCCCGCAATCTCGCCCGCCGTCAGATTTCGCTGCAGGCCAAGTTTTGCCGTCAGGCAAAACTGGCAGTTAACCGCGCATCCCACCTGGCTTGAAACACAGATCGTCGCGCGATGCCACCCCTTTTCCTGATCCCCGCTTGACTGAAGTCCCTCGCGCAACTCATCGTGGCCGCCTTCCGATCCGTCCCCGGCTTCGCCGTTATCTCCCTCCGGCATCCACACGGTTTCCACGGTCAGTGCGTCCATTCCCTGGCCCTGCACCAGGTACCGCTCCGTCCCGTCCACCGAGGTAAATACCTGCGCAAGACGTGGTCTGCCCACCCGCCAACCCTCATCGGCAAGCCGCTGCCGCAGCGCTTTGGGCAGCGTCGTAATTTCTTCAAGCTCCTGAATACGTTGATGATACAGCGCCTCTGCAATCTGTTTGCCGCGCCACCCAGGCTCACCCGCAGCTAGCATGCGCTCGCCCAGAGCCGCAGTGTTCAAACCAAATAAATCCCTCAGGCTTCCACGAGGAGGATTCTTGGCGTCTAATGAAGTCAGGTCGCTGGGGTTCACTTTCACGGCTTGGCCCAGCATAGAGCATTTCTACTTCCCTTGCAGCCGTTCGCGGGTGCGCAGAACCAGCCGTTTCTTCGTTTGAATTTGCGCAGTTGGCTCACGGGCTCCGATTCAGCCCGCCTAACCTAGAGTTAAGTCTCTGCCGAGTGAATATGAATAATGAGCGAAATCTTCGCCGCACCGTCCTGCCGAACGGACTGATCGTCCTCACCGAGCGCATGGAGCATCTCCGATCCGTCGCCATGGGCGTCTGGGTCAAATCCGGCTCGCGCTGCGAGGCCGCGGAGACCAACGGCATCTCTCACTTCGTCGAACACATGCTCTTTAAAGGCACGCGTTCCCGCACCGCGCAACTGATCGCGCGCGAGATGGACTCGATCGGCGGCAACCTCGATGCTTTCACTGGCAAGGAAACCATCTGCTTCAACGTAAAGTCGCTCTCCGACCACGTCCCCATCGCTCTCGACGTCCTCGCCGACCTGGTCCTCAATCCCACCTTTGCCTCAACCGATATCGAACGCGAGCGCGACGTGATCCTTGAAGAGATCAAGATCGACGAGGACAATCCCGACGTGCTGGTCCACGAGCTGTTCACCCAGAACTTCTGGAAGGATCATCCGCTAGGCAAGCCGATCCTCGGCACCACGGCCACCGTCGGCAAGCTGGATCAGCAGAAGCTCTTCGAGTATCACAAAGGTCGCTTCCGCGGCGGCAACATGGTTTTTTCGGCCGCCGGATGTCTCGACCACGACCAGTTCGTCGATTCCGTTTCGCAGAAATTCAATGCTCTATCAGCCGGTGAGGCCATTCACGAGGAGCAGGCACCGCTGGCCAGCGCCCGCATTCTCCTGCGCAACAAGAAGGCGCTCGAGCAGGTTCAGCTTTGCCTCGGCGTCCCTGCACCCCCCATCACCGACGACAATCGTTACGCCACGTTGATCCTCAACACCGTGCTCGGCGGCGGCATGAGTTCCCGCCTCTTCCAGACCATTCGCGAAGAGCGCGGCTTAGCCTACTCCATCTACTCTGACCTCAGTCCCTACAGCGACACAGGTTCCCTTTGCGTCTACGCCGGCACCTCGGCAGGCAAGGCAATCGAAGTTGTGGAACTTGTCCTGGCAGAGTTCCGCAGCCTCAAAGAGAACCTCCTCGGTGACGAAGAGCTGACGCGCGCCAAAGACCAGCTCAAGGGCAACATCCTGATGGGCCTGGAAAGCTCGAATTCGCGTATGGCAAACCTCGCCCGCCAGGAAATGTACTTCCACCAGTTCTTCACCGCCGACGAAATCATCGCCCGAATCGACGCGGTCGACGCTGCACAGGTGCAGGTAATGGCCCAGCGCCTCTTTGACCCCGACCGTATTGCCGTCACCCTTCTAGGCCGTCTCAACGGCATCCGCCTCAACCGCTCCCAACTCGTGTGTTGAGGAAAAGCGAACAGTCAGCAGTGAACAGTGGTCAGTCTCTCCCAGGTGGCGCTGGCTGATCCGGCCGGCGAAAAGCCTACCCGCTTTCTGCCGGAGCTACAGGCGATTTCCCCGTTCGCTGCCCACTATCCACTGTCCACTGTTCACTGTTTTGAGCGTCCTATTTCCCTTCTGCGTCTGTAGGTTGTACGATTCTGTCGTAGAGGCCGGTTGATCCGGCCTGGCTTCAAAGGTGTGGGGTTCAAATGAATTGCAAGTTTTCAATTCTCGAAAGGCGCCGCGATCGCAGCGTCCCGGAGTTGGTCGCGGACAGGTCTTCAACCGTAGAGCGGAACGGCTTCACGCTGATGGAATTGCTGATCGTCATTTCCATCATCGTCATTCTGATGCTGATCGCGATTCCCACTGCAAACACCATCAAGAAACACACCGATGAGGTTTCTGCGCAAAAGTCGCTGCAGACCATCGAGCAGGCCCAATCAATGTACGAAGCCAACTACCCTACCAGCGGGTTCGCCTGCTCGCTGCAGGCGCTCAGCGGCGATCCGTCCTCAGGCCCGCCCAGCTCGGCAGCCGCGCAGCTCATCAACGGCCAGATCACCACCGGCATCAAGGACGGATACATCTTCGCCATCAGCAATTGCACCAAGGTGACGGTGAATAACACTGACCGCATCACCAGCTACACCCTCACCGCGGTTCCCGCCACTCCCGGCAAAACCGGAGATCGCGGCTTCTGCATCGAGGCTGGCGGCGCCATGAAAGCCGATCCCGCCGGCGGCACAAACTGCACCCAGATGGTGCAATGACCGCAGAAGTAAGCTCAAGCCGCAATGAGCCTGGGTGCATCAACGATCCTGCGCGCAGCGACGATCTTGGGCGCCCCACCCTTGCGGCGCGCTTTGCCACAAGGGTGAGAAACCAAACAACTCACCCTCCCGCATTCGGGGTATCCTTCTCCGCATTGAATGTCTTCCGCATTTCAAAACCCTCTCCAGTTTTGAAAGGGCACGACTTTAGTCGTGCCGTAACGGCCGCAAAATTACCGGAGGCTTTAGCCCCCGAGGGAATCCGCACTTTCTACGCCACCGTTTTTTTTCTTATCGCCGCTCTCCTCTCCTTCACCCTCAACGCTCAACAACGTTCGCCGTCCGCGAAGGACCCGTCTGCGACGAACCCGTCCATACACGACCTCGCCCAGCGCGTCGATCGCCATTACAACCAGCTCCATTCGCTCAAGGCCACGTTCACCGAAAGCTACGAGGGCCTCGGCATGTCGCGCGCCGAGAGCGGAACCCTTCTCCTGCTCAAACCGGGCCGCATGCGTTGGGACTACACCACTCCCGCCGGTCAGATCTTCCTTCTCGACGGCAAGTACGCGTGGTTCTATTCAAAGGGCGACGACCAGGTGCAGCGCATTCCTGCCAAGCAGCTCGACGATCTGCGTTCGCCGTTGCGCTTTCTCCTCGGCCACACTCAACTTGAGAAAGAGCTCGATAACCTCACCGTGGCGCCCGCCGCAAACGGCCAATTCATCATCGCAGGACAGCCGCACGGGCAGCAGAATCGCGTTCGCAGCCTCAAGCTGACCGTGACCGCCGAAGCCACAATCACTGCGATTCAGATTGAAGAAACCGACGGCGCGCTCACTCGCTTCACATTCGGCGGAGAGGAAACCAACGCTCCGGTTCCCGCCACCGCCTTCCACTTCACCCCACCCCCTGGTGTCCCCGTCGTGGATTCCCTGCCGCCGGTTTAGTTCTTTCCGGCAAGGCATATCCAGCCACCCTTCGTCCCGTCTCATTGCGATCGCCGAATCCATCGCGGAATCTGCTTCACGCATGCAGGTAGGCCAGAACGGCTCGTACGACCTCGGCTTTCGCGTCTTTAAGCGAAAGTCCCTGCGGCCGTCGCATCACAACCCCGTGGGACAGCGCTTCAACCATGTGCGTCACGATGAAAACCGCTTTGTCCAGATCGAGACCCTTCTTCAGCTCGTGCGCTCTCGATCCGATCGCAAGTTCCGTCCCCACCGAGTAATCGGTGTCTGCAATGTTCCAGTCGGTTTGTGACACACTCGTCACATGCCGAATCTTTGCCCCTGAAATCGGCGCGGATCGCGCACAGAATGAGTAAGGGCCGCGTTGGCGGCCCTTCTCAGATCTACTTCGGTGCCGGCGGCGGCGGATTTTCGCTGGTCGGCGGCACAATCCCTTTCAGGCGTAAATAGGTCACCATATTTCCGTAGTGCTCATCTGTGTGCGCAGTGTTCAGCGAGAACAAGCTGAGTTTCGCCAGGTTGAAGCCGAAGAGTTTCACCATCTCACTGCCCTTGGCATCCGTCATGCTGTCGAACGCACTGTTGCAGTACGCAACCGCGCCTTTTATCGCAGCCACAAGATCAGCCTTGGAAGTTTTCGTTTTCTCGATGTTCTTCATCGGATTCGCTTGCCCTGAGGCCTGCGAGCAGAACATGTAGTTGGCGTCGGCCACGTGGCCAACCAGTTGGCCAAAACTGCGAACCTCCGGCGTCGGTTTGAAGGAGTAGTTTTCCTCTGGCATTTTCTCAGCGGCCTTCACGACCGCACCGCTTATGAACGAGTAAAGCCCCTTTTCGCTTAGGGTTATCGGATTTGCAGGCGGACCTGCAGGCACTTGCGGCTTATCCTGTGCAAGCACACTCAATGGGGCAATTGCGACCAGAGCAAAGAAAAAACATCGCTTTCCGTTCAATGAACACCTCCGCTGAAATCATGCTACATCTCGAGCGTCTTAAATACTGGAAAGCGTCTGCGGAACGCGCCCCCGGAATCCAGGTCTTCGTCTGTGGGGTGGTCACTCCGGGGTCCCCGCAGACAGGTCTTCGTCTGTGGGGTGGTCACTCCGGGGTCCCCGCAGACAGGTCTTCGTCTGTGGGGTGCTCACTCCGGGGTCCCCGCAGACAGGTCTTCGTCTGTGGGGTGCTCACTCCGGGGTCCCCGCAGACAGGTCTTCGTCTGTGGGGTGCTCACTCCGGGGTCCCCGCAGACAGGTCTTCGTCTGTGGGGTGGTCACTCCGGGTCCCCACAGGCAGGTCGTCGTCTGCGGGGTGGTTCATTCATATCGAAGCGCCTCGATCGGGTCGAGGTTCGCCGCGCGAATCGCCGGGATCATCCCGCTGACCAGCCCCGTCACAATCAGAATTGCAGTTGCCACAACCACCGAAGTCGGCGAGATCAGCAGCCGGATGTCCGCATTCTCGGCATGCAGAGCCATTTCACTGTAGAATGGAATCCGGCCCACCAGCAGCGACACCGCATATGCCAGCGCAATCCCCCCAATTCCGCCGACACCGGTAATCACCATCGCCTCCGAAAGAAATTGCAGCAGGATGTGCCTCTTTCGCGCGCCCAGCGCCTTCTCCACGCCAATCTCGCGCGTGCGCTGCTGTACCGCGACCAGCATGATATTCATCAGCCCGATGCCCGCAATCCCCAGTGTCAGCGTGCCCACCAGCGACAGCAGCACTTGCAGCGCCATCGATAGAATGCTGAATTGGTGCAGTTCGGTCATCAGGTTCGCCACATATATCGCGTTATGATCCGACGCCCTGAAGTGATGCGCCGCGCCCAGCGTCTCGCGCATATTCTGCTCGGTCAGCTCATAGTTTCCCTGGTAGTTGAACCAGATGCCGCCCAGGTAGGTCGTATCGGCCAGATCGCTCATCGTGCTGAACGGTACGTAAATCTGCCGGTTGCGATCGCTGTCCTGACCCTCTTGCATTTTGGGGCTCAGCACGCCAACGATCGTGAACAGCACACCGTTCAACCGAATCGTCTCTCCCACCGCCCATGTGCCCGAAAACAGTTTTGTCTTCGACTCAGATCCGATTACGCAGACGTGCGCGCGTTGCTGCTCCTCCTGCCCATTGAAGAATCGCCCTGCATCGGTATCCAGCTTCCAGATGTCTTGGAACACGGGCATAACGCCGTTCACCGTCCATGTGTACGAGTGCAGATCGTTCTGCACAGTCACGTCTTTGTAAACCGCGGGAGAAATGTGATTGATGCCGGGAACGCTGGCGATGATCCGATCCACGTCGTCCTGGGTAAGGCGCACCTGCACGCCCGATTTCTCGCCGCCGGCCTGCTCGCTCGTACGCCCCGGAAACACGCCGATAATATTGGTTCCCCACTGCGCGAAAATCGCTTCGATAGCCCGGCTGAACCCCGCTCCGTAGGCCAGCAGCAGCACCACTGTCGCGATTCCCCATGCCATGCCGATCATGGTGATGGTGGTGCGCCGGCGGTTGTAGACCATCGCTTCCCAGGCCTGTCCCAGAATGTCCTTCAGCATGTTTCCTCTCCGGACTACCGGCTTCTCACCAGCGAAGTTAGCGGGGTTAGCGAAACTAGCAAGTTGGCAAAGTACATTTCCTCCCCGCTCCCCGGATCTAACTCCGCTAACACGCGCAAAGCGCGGCTAACACCGCTAACTCCGCCGCTTTTTCAGTCCCTGCGCAGCGCCTCTACCGGATCCATCTGCGCCGCCTTGCTCGCTGGATAAATACCCGCTATCACTCCGCTCAACACCAACGTCCCCATCGCCAGGGCGGCCGACCATGGCACCAGTTGCGGCGGATCCCATCCCGGCATCTTGCCCGTCAGTAGCGCCTGTAACACCGCCATCAATCCCGCCGAAGCCGCGATGCCAATCGCACCGCTGACCGCCGTCAGCAGCAGGCCCTCCCAGAAGAACTGCCCCAGAATGCTTCGCCGCGTTGCCCCCAGGGCCTTGCGCAGCCCGATTTCGGGTGTCCGCTCAGTCACCGAAACCAGCATGATGTTTACGATGCCCACTGCGCCGAGTCCCAGCGTGACAATCCCCACACCACCCAGAAAGATGTCCATCGCATTGAAAATCGCACCGATCATCTTCAGTTCCTGGATGGTGTTCCATTCCTGAAATGCGTCTGTCAGCGAAGGATCGAAGCCATGGCGTTCGGCAATCATGCGGTGTACCGCTGCAATCGCGGCAGTAGCATCGCCCGCCGTTGATGGCTGATATTGAATCGACGTCAACGCGTCGCGTGCAATGTTGTCACCCTTCAATGCATACAGTTCCAGCATCGTGGTGACGGGCACGTAAACTTTCTGGTCGTCGTAATCGTTGTTGCCGCGGCTGATCTTTTCTACCGACCCGACTACCTTGAACTCCGTCCCATTGATGGTGATCGTTTCGCCGGCGAGCGGACGTCCCGGAAACAGCAGCAACGCCGCCTTGGCTCCCAGCACCGCGACGCGCCGGCTGTTTGAAACGTCTGCATCGTCAAGAAAGCGCCCTTGCGCCATCGGAATGAAACGCACCTGTGTGTAGTTGGGCCACGTGCCAATGACGTGACTCGATGTATTGCTGAACTGGCTCACTTCGTAAAGGTCCGAACGTGACAGCTCCACTGTCACTGCACGAAGCTCAGGCAGTTGTTTCAAAGCTTCGGCATCGGCAAGCGTTAGTTGGTAAGGACGCATCCCCGTGTGCTGGTTGGCAACAGCGGGGATGGTCCCGTTCCACATCATCACCAGGTCATTGCCAAGTTTGGCCAGGTTGCGATGCTGCCCCGATCGAAATCCCTCGCCCAGCCCCACCAGCACCAGCAGGGAACCGACGCCCCATGCGATTCCGAACATGGTGAGGAAGCTGCGCAGCTTGTTGGCTGCGATGGCGCGGAAAACTTCGCTGAGCGTGTCTGAGAAAGTCTGCATAAATGTCCAGCATCGGGGCGCGAGCTCGGTCTGTCCAACCGTCCCGCTTGGACCTTGCGCCTGGAGAAAGATACGCTTTCACCCGGCCTGCGGTTCCGCCGGAACCATCCTCCCGCTCTAGAATGACTGCGGGGGGATGCATGGAATCGATTGGCAGCACTCCAGAATCCGTGGCGCAGGCTTTTTTACGCGCCATTAACAGGCAGGACGCAGAAGCGCTCGCGGCTTTGATGTCCCCGAGCCACCGTTTCATCGATTCCCTCGGCAACTTGATTGAGGGGCGGGAAAAAATGCGCGCGGGATGGAGCGCCTACTTCAAAATGGTTCCCGATTACGCGGTAGCAATCGAAGAAATCTACCCCAGTGGCCCGGTCGTCGTGATGATTGGCGTTGCCCAGGGTACTTATTCGCGCGACGGCCAATTGCACCCTGAAAATCGTTGGAAAACTCCCCTCGCCCTGCGCGTGCTCGTTGAAGATGGCCAGGTCGCCGAGTGGCGTGTCTACGCCGACAATGAACCCATTCGCAAGGTCATGACCACGGGCAAATAACCCTCGTCGCCGAGATCTACTTGTCGTATTTATAGAAGCCGTGCCCCGTCTTCCGTCCCAGCCAACCGGCATCAACCATGCGCACAAGCAGCGGGCACGGACGGTATTTTGGATCGCCAAATCCATCCTGCAAAACGCGCATGATATCCACGCACACATCCAGCCCGATGAAATCGGCAAGAGTAAGCGGACCCATTGGGTGCGCCATGCCGAGCTTGAAGACCTGGTCGACGGCATCCGGCGTCGCTACACCCTCCATCACTGCGAATGCTGCTTCATTGATAAGCGGCATCAGCACGCGATTCGACACAAAACCGGGCGCGTCGTTAACCTCAACAGGAGTCTTCCCGAGTTTGAGCGCGAGCGCATGAACAGAAGCGTATGTCTCGTTGCTGGTGGCCATCCCGCGAACAACTTCCACGAGTGCCATCACCGGAACTGGATTGAAAAAGTGCATTCCGATGATCTGCGAGGGGCGTCGCGTCAGCGCGGCAAGTTTCGTGATGGAAATCGACGAGGTGTTCGTGGCGAGAACGGCGTCTTCCGGCAAAATGCTGTCGAGCGCGTGAAAGACATCTGCCTTTAGGTCAAAGCGTTCCGGCGCAGCTTCAATGGCGAATTGCGTCTCAGCAAGCGCTTTGCGGTCAACAGTTGTCTTGATCCGGCTTAGGACCGGTTCAATTTCCGTCTCGTGCAGCTTGCCCTTGGCAGCCTCGCGGCCCAGGTTGGTGCGAATCTGGCTCAAGGCGCGATCGAGATAGCGCTGCTCCACGTCGCACAGCACCACTTTGAGCCCGGCGCGGGCAAACACATGGGCGATACCGGAGCCCATCGTTCCCGCGCCTATAACTGCAACCGTAACAATCTCCGCCATCTACCTCTCCACGCGTGCAAGGGGAGTGAAGCAGGGAAAGCGTTTAGTTCCCTTGAACGCGGTTGGGAACCAGCTGCATCGGCTCGGTAAGCGTCAGGATCAGAACCGTACCCGATTCGAGCTTGGCCTGCGGATGGCTTACCAGCAAGTGCGCCGTTACAACCCCTGCGCCGACGATGCCGCCTGCCAACGCACCCGCGGGACCGCCAATCAGCGCACCGGCAATAACGCCGCCACCAACCACGCCGCCATATTCAATTCCATCGCGCTTCACCCGCGAACCCGGGCCAATCGTGCCCTCAGCGCCAACCCGCTCACCGGAGCCGGGCGCGGATTGCACCACTGCGTGGAGCTTGTAACTTGTTCCATCTGATAGTGTTACTGACTCAGGCCGGAGCAATAGCGATCCGTGCCCCGCAAAGTGGCCGCTGGTCACTTCGGCGACATGTCCGTCAATTTCTGAGCCTGCAGGTATCAGCACCTGGCCGTCTTGCAACACATCTGTTGCGACCCGGCTGCGAAACGGTTCGCCCCGTTCAGACATCGCGCTCGACAATCCGTCGAGCAGGCGCACGCGAATCATTGCCCCTTCACCGAGCATTCCGGGAGGTAGTGGTGCGGGATGCACGATGTCGCCATCCGGATCCGGCGCGCTATAGCGCGAAACCAGCGGAGGAGCGGAAGGTGCAACGCCCACAATCCCTTCGTCCGTGCCGTCTCCGTTAGCCTGAGGAGCGTAGCTCATTGAAGTATTGGGCGCAGCGGCCTGCGGCGCATATTGCTGCGGCGCGGGCATTGCCTGCTGCGACGGAGCGGGCGCCTGCTGATCAAGCGGATGACCCGCCGGCGGCTTGGCTGGAGTATCGGTCGTGGTGATGATGCTGTCGTCGGGAGGCGGATTCGAGGTTCCCTGGTAAGGGTTCGACTGACTTGCTTGCTGTGCAACCAGGGTCGCCGTTGTCAAAGCGAACAATCCAAATGCAAGAATCGGCCGATTCATCCAAGTCTCCTACTCGCGGGCAGGGTTCCCCATGTACTTCTTTAGACCCTTGCCACGCAAAAAAGTTCTGTCGTGAGGTGCGGATATCGTGCCGCGCGCAATCCTCACCCAAGTTAATGCTAGCTTGCGGCTTTCTCTGGGTGTAACTGCACGACTCAGGCAGGTGCCTTTTACGGCACGAATCAACTCTGATACCTCGCAACGCCATCATGCGGCGCTGCAATAGCTTGAACGCATGTGACCGTCGCCACACAGGCCAACAACGCCTCGTTTGCTAGAATCCGAACGGAACAACAATCGAATTTTTGCGCTGGACGGAGAGGGGAACCAACACGTGCATGAGCTTCTGGAAACAATTCAGAGCGCTGCCGGAGAAGCCGTTGCCGTGGATCGCCGTCCCAAACTGAACGACCGGCTGCAGCACCGTATTTCGAGGAATAATATGACTGAAATTATTGCGATTCGCGCGCGCGAAGTTCTTGATTCGCGCGGAAATCCTACTGTCGAAGCAGATGTGATTCTTGAAAGCGGTGCTTTGGGCCGCGCAATTGTGCCTTCGGGCGCCTCCACCGGCGAGCATGAGGCCGTGGAGTTGCGCGACGGAGATAAGAGCCATTTCTTCGGCAAGGGTGTCCTGCAGGCCGTGGCCAATATCGAAAGCGTGATTGCTCCCGAGCTCGAAGGCATGGATGCAGCCAACCAGCGCCTGATCGATCAGACCATGATCGCGCTCGACGGCACTCCCAACAAAGCAAAGCTGGGCGCAAATGCCATCCTCGCGGTTTCGATGGCTGCCACCCGCGCCGTTGCGCAGACACTTGAAATTCCGCTTTACCGCTATCTGGGCGGCATCAATGCTTGCGTCCTTCCCACACCCATGCTGAACGTCCTCAACGGCGGCGCGCATGCCGACAGCAACGTCGATTTCCAGGAATTCATGATCATGCCGGTCGGCGCAGAGCGTTTCTCTGATGCGCTGCGCTGGGCCGCGGAAACATTTCACACCCTCAAAGGCGTGCTGAAAAAGAAAGGCTACAACACCGCGGTTGGCGACGAAGGCGGCTTTGCTCCTTCGCTCAAATCCAACGCCGAAGCCATCGAACTGATTCTCGAGGCCATCACGCAGGCCGGTTACAAGCCCGGCGAGCAGATCGCCATCGCCCTCGATCCCGCATCGAGCGAGTTCTACGACAAGGAAAAGAACAAGTACGTCTTCAAGAAGGGCGACAAGAGCGAACTCACCAGCGAAGAGATGGTTCACTTCTATGACAACTGGATCCGCCAGTATCCCATCGTTTCCCTTGAAGATGGCCTCGCCGAGGATGACTGGGAAGGCTGGAAGATCCTCACCGACAAGCTCGGCAGCCGCATTCAACTCGTTGGCGACGATATTTTCGTCACCAATGTGAAGCGTTTGCAGCGTGGGATTGAAGAGGGTGTGGCCAACTCGATTCTGATCAAGGTCAACCAGATCGGCACCGTCACCGAAACTCTCGATTGCATCGAGCTCGGCCGTCGCTACGGATACACCTCTGTCATGTCGCATCGTTCGGGCGAAACCGAAGACACCTTCATCGCTGATCTTGCCGTCGCCACCGGCGTCGGCCAGATCAAGACCGGCTCCGTCAGCCGCACCGACCGCATCGCCAAGTACAACCAGCTCCTCCGCATCGAAGAGGAACTGGGCGCAGGCGCTGTCTTCCTTGGCCTCGAAGGCCTCAACTACAACGACTAATTCGGTCGTGTTTACAAGTCGATTTCATCGAAGGCCCTGCAGTAATCTTGCGGGGCCTTTTCGTTGTGAAAGAAGCGAGCGTTTCAGCCTAAACTGGATACGATGCGTTTCTTGCCTGCTTCCCTGCTCCTGCTGTGTCTTCTGCCTGCCCGGGCACAGACAGCTCCTGCAATGACCCTGCACGATTTGAAGGATGCTGAACCACTAGGCGCCGATCTCTACTCGAATTCAGGCGCAACAGGTCTCGTGCTGGTCGTAGTGCGCGGCAACCAGGTCTTTTTTCACGGCTATGGAGAAGCCGTACCGGGATCAAACGAAGCCCCCTCTCTAAAGTCAGTCGTCAGGCTGTGCTCCCTGACCAAGATCTTCACCTCTGACCTGCTGGCAAAGCTCGTCTCCGACGGCACGGTTCGCCTCGACGACACGCTCAAAAAATACTCCCCGGAAGGTGCCGTAGTTCCCGAGAAAGGTGCGCCCATCACTCTCGAACAACTGGCAACCCACACCGCGGGCCTGGAGCGCGAGATTGGAACACCGCCGCGCAGGACACCACACTTCTCCTATCCAGACTATGGAACCCGATGGCATTGGCTCGCTGGCGCCGAACTGAAGTTCACGCCGGGAACGAAAGCGTTCTATTCCAACGTTGGATTCGATCTGCTGAGCGACGCATTGGCTGACGCTGCGCACACTCCCTACCCCGCTCTGCTTGAAACCCGCACACTCAAGCCGCTCGAGATGTGGGAGACAACCTTTTTCCCGAATCCCAGCCAGTGCGAGCGCCTTATGACGGGCGCGCACGAAGATGGTCCTTGCACCATCACCGCGAGCACCGAGGGAAGCAGCGGTCTCTACTCGACTCCGGCCGACATTGAGAAATTCCTTGCTTACCTCGTGGGCACCGGTTCGCCCGCGCAACCAGTGCAGGCCGACGATGCTCATGCCGTGTATCTGTTGCCGTCAAGCCTGGCAGGTCAGTATGGGCTTGACCATGCAGGCAGACCAACCGGAATCGGCCTGGGATGGATGCACCTCGGCGCAAACGGCGACATATCCCACATCATTGAGAAAACAGGGGGCGGAGCAGGATTCACGACCTATATTGCCATCCATCCCGCGAGCCACACAGCGTTGTTTGTGGCGGCAACCGATGGCCCCCCACACTCCTGGATAGAAGGTTTCAACCTCTTCAAAGCCTCGAACAGTGCACTGCTCGCGCTTGCCGGGTTGCCACCTTTGCCCGAAGAGCCGAGAAGGAGAGCTGCGTCCCGGCGTACAGTGCGGACCGCACACGCACTGCGCGCAAAGAGGCTGGCAAAGCGCAAACACGCTGTGCACGCGCAAACCGCCGGAGACAATTCAGCGAATCCGCAGTAAATATCCTCCGTCAGAGCCGGAAGCATTACGGTTGGTGGCTCCTCAGAGAGGCTTGGTCTTGGCGCATGGAAGAGGAAAGTGTTGTGCCTATGCCAACCTGAACCCGCGCCATAGGCGCAGTGTTTGTTCGCCCCACGCCATAGATGCAGTGTCTGTTAGCCCAGCGCCATAGATGCAGTGTCTGTTAGCCCAGCGCCATGGGTGCAGTGTTTGTTCGCCCCACGCCATAGGTGCAGTTTGTTAAACCCGCGCCATAGGCGCAGTGTTTGTTAGCCCCACGCCATAGGTGCAGTGTCTGTTAGCCCCACGCCATAGGTGCAGTGTCTGTTAGCCCAGCGCCATCAGTGTCTGTTCGCCCAGCGCCATGGTTGCAGTGTTTGTTAGCCCAGCGCCATAGGTGCAGTGTCTTGTTAGCCCAGCGCCATTTTGTTAGCCCAGCGCCATAGGTGCAGTGTCTGTTAGCCCAGCGCCATGGGTGCGTTGTTTGTTAAACCCGCGCCATGGGCGCAGTGTTTGTTAGCCCAGCGCTTCAGCGCTGGGAGAGCGCAACCCAAGATGCAATCGGAGTCCCGGAGGGACGGCGCATCAGGATTGCACACATCCCTTGAAAGAATCGAAAACACAAACCGGGGGCGACTTCCGGAGATGTCAAACTCCTAATGCCACCCCGGCACAATAGGACCGCAAACGCTGGCGGCTGTGAACCCTGTCACCCGCAAATCGAGGCCCGTGCCGCTATTCTTAATGAGAACAGCTTAAATCTCATCAAAGGTGCACTTTTCCCTTATGGCTACCAAGCATCCACTCGTTCTCACCATCCTCGACGGATGGGGCTTTCGCGCCGAATCCGCCAACAACGCCATCGCCCTGGCGCGCAAGCCCACGTACGACAAGCTCCTGCGCGAATTTCCCAACACGCTGATTCAGGCCTCTGACCATTTCGTCGGCCTGCCCGACGGCCAGATGGGCAACAGCGAAGTCGGCCACCTCAACATCGGCGCCGGCCGCATTGTGCAGATGGACATCACTCGCATCGACGCGCTCATCGCTTCCGGCCAGTTCTCCAAGGATCCCGCCATCATGCGGGCGATGCAAAAGGCGCGCGATGGCCGTCATGCGCTCCATCTCTTCGGCCTCGTCTCCGACGGCGGCGTTCACTCCCACCAGGAACACCTCTACGCCCTCCTGCGCGCCGCACGCGAATACGGGCTCGACAGGGTTTTCGTCCACGCATTCATGGACGGACGCGACACTGCGCCTGATTCCGGTGCAGGCTACATCGCCAAGCTCGAACAGAAGATGCGCGAGTATGGCGTGGGCAAAGTCGCGTCGATCAATGGCCGCTACTACGCGATGGATCGCGACAAGCGCTGGGAACGCGAGCGCAAGGCGTTCGACGCCATGGTCACCGGCAAAGCCGAAGGCGGCGCGTTTGCCGATCCGGTTGCCCACATCAAGGAAAGCTACAACAACGGCGTTACCGACGAATTTCTCATTCCTTTCGTCGTCATCGATGCAGCCGGCAAGCCTGTTGGCCAGATTCGCGACGAGGATGTCTGCATCAACTTCAACTTCCGCGCCGACCGCGCACGCCAGATTACCCGCATACTGGCCCGCGAGAGTGGCCTGAACAAACAGGGCGGCCGCAATCTCGAAGGCTGGGAAGCCCTCGACGAACAGATTCCGCGGTCAGAAATTCCTAAAAACCTCTACTACCTCTGCATGACGCAATACGACAAGCTCTACGAACTCCCGCTTGTCATTCCGCCAGAATCGATGGATAACATCCTGGCCAACGTTCTCTCCCAGCACAATCTGCGCAACCTGCGCGTGGCCGAGACAGAGAAATTTGCTCACGTCACCTACTTTTTCAACGGCGGCATCGAAGTTCCCTTCCCCGGCGAAGACCGCGTCCTCGTTCCCTCGCTGAAAGTGGCTACTTACGACCTCGCGCCCGAGATGCGCGCGGAAGGCATCGGCGACGCCATCGTAAAGGCCATCAACGACACCGCCTTCGATCTGGTAGTTGCCAACTTCGCCAACGCCGACATGGTGGGCCACTCCGGCAAGCTGGAGCCCACGATCAAAGCCTGCGAAGCCATTGATGCCCAGCTTGGCCGCATCTACAAAGCCATCAAGGAAAAGAATGGAAGCTGGCTCATCACCGCCGATCACGGCAACGCGGAGCTGATGGTTGACCCCGTCACCGGCGGCCCGCACACCGCGCACACCACCAATCCGGTGCCGATGATTTACGTTGCCGAAGACGGCCCTCACTATCGCTTGCGACCCGATGGCTCACTGCGCGACATCTCGCCAACGCTGCTCAGCCTGCTGAAACTCGGCCTGCCCAAGCAGATGACAGGCGGCGATCTCCGCATCCCAATTGTTGCCTAGCTAACCAGGACTACAAATGAAAAGGCCCCCCGTTCGGGAGGCCTTTAAACTTTGGCTCGTCCGCTCTTACCGCGGCTTGAGCGATTTGATTGCTGCGGGCAGGCGTTCGATCGCGGCCGGCAGGTTTTCTTCGATGATTCTTCTGCGCTCTGCCGCAATCCCGCCCAGGTACGACGGCACCGGCGTTGCTGTAAGCACAAGCACAAACGCAATCACCGAGAAACAGACTCCCGCGATGGCTGCCGACACCAGCATGTGGTAGGTGTCGAAACGGTCGAGGCCAAGGATATTGATCGCGACATGTTCCAGCGGCTTGATGTGCCTCAAAACCGCCAGCGCAAACAGCGAGAAAAACACTGAAAGCGATGTGAGCACTACCAGCGACACATCCAGGCTGCGATGAAATTTTTGCCGGGCGCGGCAGCGGCTGCATTCCGAAAAATGCTGCTCATAATCCTTGCGCATCTCCGGAGAAATCCCTGAAATGTCATACCGCCAGCTCGCAAGAATCGCGCCTACAACTCGGTCGGTACATTGGGTTTTCGCCATATACAGTTAGACTCTCTTCACTTGGGATCTGCTCAAAAGGTACGTTTCATCGCTGGTCAACCAGCGAAGGACTCAATCTTTCGATGCGCCACTTATTGCGAAGTTGCAGTGGTACCTCGATTAAGCCACGCCGTAACAAGATTCCCTTGGCGCTTCCGTGTCAAATCCACTGGGTACAATGCGATACCCATCTACCTATTGTAACCGACTTCGATTAAAAACAAATAGGTGCCAGAGGGGCATGTTGCTCCGCAAGCAACAGTTTATTTGCAAGCAGGCTTGCCCGCCCATTCAGCGCGCGCTCGGCGCCGATCCTCGCAAGCTCTGGAAGGTTATTGCTTTCAGAAAGATGCGCCAGAATCACATAAGATGCCTGGCCGTCGTATTCGGCTTCAAGATAGGTGGCAGCCGCCTCATTCGACAAGTGTCCGACGCGCGACAAAACCCTCTGTTTCACCGACCACGGATAGGGCCCGTCGCGAAGCATCTCGATATCGTGATTTGACTCAAGCAGTAGCAGATCAACCGACTTCAGCTGCGCCTTCACATTGGGCGGGATGTAGCCGAGATCTGTGGCAACAGCCATCCTTACCCCTTCCGCCTGGAAAACAAATCCCACCGGGTCGACTGCATCGTGTGGAATGGTGAACGGACTCACCGCGATGTCTCCGATCTGAAAAGGCTGTCCGGCTTGGAAATACTCAACCGACGGCAGCCACGTGGGATCTTTCTGCGGAGCGGCAGGTTCCGCTTCGGTGACTTGGGCAGGGGCCGTACTATTGGCAATCTCCTCCGCGTCCGGCTTGGCAAGGTCCGCGACCGGCTCATCAGCTTCACAGTCTTCCTGCGCGACGTCCGCCTCTGCCATCCTGCTTGCCGCTTGCTGCTTGCACTGTTCAAGCCACTGGGCATAGGTCATCTGTTTGCGTGGAGACAGCCAGCGTACCCAGGCGCGGTGTGTACCTTCCGTGAAATAAACCGGGATTCCCAGCTTGCGAGCGGTCACCGCCAGCCCTGCGACGTGGTCCGAGTGTTCGTGGGTGATGATGATCGCGTCCAGCGTTGCCGGATCTTCGTCCGCCAGGCGCATGCGCCTGAATAATTCCCGGCAACTCAGCCCGGCATCCACCAGGATGCGCGTTTGGCCGCCGGACACAACCGTGCTGTTTCCCTTTGACCCCGACGCCAGCACCGTGAAGCGCACCATTCTCTGAGCATACAGCGCATCGCCTGTGCAATACGAGAGCCCCAGTTGATCCAGGAGGAACCTGCGCGCAAAGACCCGCTCTAGCGCCAAATCTTCGTCCCATTTCGGCCCGCTGGCCTTATTCTGGCAAACAAGACTAGTTCCCGCTGGCCGCACTCCCTTGTCCGCGCCGGAGTTGCAGCTCATTTTGAAGTTGTTTTGAAAGGGCACGAGTTTACTCGTGCCGTAATTTGAAGCTGCTTTTGAAAGGGCACGACTTTAGTCGTGCCGTAATCGCCCGCAAATGAACGCGGGCTTCAGCCCCTGAGGGACGGTTTCTCTCAAACTGAGCTACAACCCATACCGGAGGCAGACTGCATGAAGTTCCAGTTCCCGAAGTGCTTCGCTGCCGTTGCAAGCATTACCTTTGGCCTGTGCAGCTCTGTGATGGCAGCGGATAAACCCGCAGTCGCACCCACAGGTTGGAGCCCGGAAGCCGCCGCCCGCTACCTCGATAGCCGCGAAGTCTGGTGGCAGGGTTGGGATCGCGCCCAAAAGGATCACGGAACACTTTGCATCTCGTGCCACACCCAGGCTACCTACGGGCTTGCGCGGCCGGTAATGCGCCAGCAGCTTGGCGAGCACTCGCCCTCCGCGCAGGAGCAGGTCATGCTCACCAGCATCGAGAAGCGCGTGCGCGATTGGAAAGACATGCAGCCCTTCTACCTCGATGCGGTCTCCGGGCCAGGCAAGGAAGTCGAGTCGCGCGATGCCGAATCCGTGCTCAACGCCGTGATTCTCTCGAACTACGATGCCCCCCAGGGCCACATCAGCGAGACCACCCGCATCGCGTTCGACAACGCCTGGGCGCTGCAATCAAAAACTGGCCCCGATGCAGGCTCATGGGTTTGGCAGAATTTTGACTACACGCCCTGGGAGTCGAAAGAATCGCAGTACCACTGGGCTGCCTTGTTGGCCGTAGCCATCGGCAAAGCGCCCGACCACTACCGTGACGATCCGAAAATTGTCGCCAACCTCTCCCTGCTGCTCGGATACCTGCGTAGTCACTACGAAGCGCAACCGCTCGTCAACAAAACCGTGGCGCTCTGGGCCGAAGGCTATTTCCCCGGTGTGCTCACATTCGATCAGAGCCGAAAACTCATCGTCGATTTGAATCGCCTCCAGCGCGACGACGGAGGCTGGAGCCTCACAGATCTGGGCACATGGCAGCGCCGCGACAACACGCCTCTCGAAACCCGTTCAGACGGATACGCCACTGGCTTGATCGTCCTCGTGCTCGAAGAAACGGCCCCTAAATCCCGCGCGGAATCTCACGTTACACGCGGCGTCACCTGGCTTGAGGCCAACCAGAACAAGACCACCGGCGCCTGGCCTGCATGGTCGCTCAACAAGAATCGTGACCTGAAAACTCCCGTCGGCATGTTCATGAGCGACGCCGCGACAAGCTACGCGGTACTAGCCCTCGAAGCCCGCCGATGACAGCTTGCGACAAACCAGGGGTTTCGCCCGACGAAGAGAGCAGCCTCCGTAAACCCACACGTTCACGCGACGAAGAGGGCAGCCTGCGGAAGCCTCGCGTTCGTTCGACGGAGGGAGCGTGGGGTTTCAACCCCGCGAATCGGGCCCACAAAACCTGTGGGCTTTAGCCCCGGAGCCTTCACTGGGCAACCCTGAATCAATTCAGCAGCCCCTCATCAACCCCGCACAACCTCGCTCATCATCCCCAGAATGTTTTCATCGGGATCGTACAAAAACGCGATCCATAAATCGTGATCCGGCATTCTCGCCACAAAATGCGGTTCCTGGAGGAACTTCACGCCGCGTTCTTTCAAAGCCGCGTGCGTCGCCTGGATGTCGTCCACCTTGAAATACAGAATGGTTCCGCCGCGCGGCCCCGGCCTCTCTGCCGTCCCGATCGTGAAGCGAATGTGTCCGCACTGAAAGAACGACATGCTCCCGGCATCGAACAGAAACTGCAAGCCAAGCACATCCTTGTAGAAATCCTTCGATCGCGCCAGATCCACGACCGTGATCGCAATCTGCGCGATCTTGTCAAAATGAACCGCCGATTGCGTTGTTTCCGCTGAGTTGCCCATTCCAGCCTCCCAATTTACTTAGCTCACCTAACGATATATCATAGGTACATATTCAAATGGCAAGCAAAAACACAGAAGCATCGCAAAAAATCGCCGACCAGATTCATTCCGCGGCCATTCACATCCTGCGCAAGCTCCGTCGCGAGGACTCGGCCAGCGGCCTCAACGCGCCACGGCTTTCCGCGCTTTCCGTCATCGTGTTTGCGGGCCCGGTCACGCTGGGCGATCTAGCCGCCGCCGAGCAGGTTCGCCCCCCCACCATGACGCGCATCGTCGACGCTCTCGCCGATCAGGGCCTTGTAATCAAGACCAGAAATGCAAACGATGGCCGCAGCACCCTGATCGCCGCCACCCCGGCGGGCAAAAAACTGCTGATGCAAGGCCGCGAACGCCGCGTGCGAGCGCTTGCCACGCAGATCGATGCTCTCCGACAAACCGAGCGAGCGATTTTGCAGCAGGCGACAGAAGTCCTGAAGCGAGTTATAGATTCGATTTGAGAAACTGGCCAAAACTGTGAATTCATTTCACGCTTTGCAGGTCATCGTACGCGCCTTTGATTCCTGGGTCGCTGAGGCCAATCGACTTCAGCTTCGCTTCAATGCGATCCCGAACGGTCCCCGACTGCGGAAAATCCTGGTCCGTCCAGAAACGGTCCTCGCGCCGAAAATATCCGGTTTCGCGTAAAAAGCTCACTCCATAGCTGAAGGCATCGCCGACCGTGTCATCCAAATCGCTCACCTTGAACGAGCCGTCGGGCTGCAGCGATTGCGTCAGGCACCAGTCGAGCATGCGGGCGATCTCTGCCCGCGCCTGCTGCCGTGTCGACTCATCAAGAGTCGGCCATGCCAGCCGGAAAATCTTCACCGCGTCCCAGTTCAGATGATTCTCGTAGTGTCCGTTCAATCGGATGCCCGCTGGAAAATTGACGTCATCGAGCTGCAGCAATCTCCTGGCAATCAGGTCCGTGTGTTCGACCTCGCCGTGAAGATCCGAGACCACGTGGAACGTAATCCCCACGTCGTCCATTTTCCAGATTCGTCCCTGACGATCAACCAGCCATTGGCCCCAGCATCCGGTTGCGGGATTCTGCCAGCGCACCACAAAAGCTCGCAAAGCGTCGCCAAGCTGGGGATCAAACGCATACCCCGTGTGCTTGTGCCCAAACAACAGCCGCGCAACCGCCGAAAAGGTTTCATCAAGTTCTTCGCGGTTGAATACGCCGGTCTTGGTAAAGTCATTCATCAAATCCGAGTCCAGTTGCGCGGTAAGCTTCTCAGGAGAATTGATCCTGTCGAGGACAGACAGCCGATATTGCGGGTCAGGACCGCTGCTGCGCAGACCGTCCTCGACGGTGTAGTAGAGCCTCAAATACCAGACATCCATCCCCAGCCCCCAGCTTCCGTCTGAGGCTTGCTGTTCCTCCGCCATCTTCTGTTCCTGTGGCTGTGTGAGGCTCTCGCGAAGAGCGGCGATCCTGGTCCGCGTGGTTTCAACATCAGGTGTAAAGTTCAGCCGCCAGCGGATTTCCCGGTAAATATGCATGGAATACTGCATCCCCTGCCCGCTTGCCTGGTGGCGCGCTATCTCTTTCACCAGCGGCTTCAATTCGGGATTCAGTTCCTTCAACCGGCTCTCTCTCGCAACGCGAATCTTTGAGAAATCCCAATAAAACTCGGCATCCGCCACTTGCCGGTGCAACCATGACTCTCCAGCACCCGATGGCGGCGGGAAAAAGATGTGCGCGCGGTAAATTGAGAACGCAATTACAGCACGTTCCAGTTTCGCGCGAAATCCGTACACCCCAACCGCGAGCACCACGATGCAAATAAGAAGGATCCACCAGCGCTTGCGCTTTACCGTTCCCAATTGATGGCTTTTTCCTTCCATCTAAGGCGCATCCTGCAAGTTCGCCGGAATCTCTATCGACACCAGCGTGCCGCGTCCGGGATTGCTGACCACGCTGAAGCTGGCCTGCGCGCCATACAGCACTTCCAGCCGCTCCTGCACGTTCTTCATTCCAATGCCAGCCCCATCCCGCCGCAACGCTGAACTCGGCCTGTTGCCCATGCCCACACCATCGTCGGCCACCTCGATCAACACACGATCGCCGGTAATCGAACTGCGCAGCGTAACAGTGCCGCCATGGATGCGCGGCTCGAGCCCGTGCTTGATGCTGTTTTCGATCAGGGGTTGCAACAGGATGCTGGGCACCAGCACCTCCAGCGTGCGCGGATCGATTTCCTTCTTCACGCGAAGCTTGTCGGCGCCAAACCGCACCACTTCGATATCGAGATAATCGTCCGTAAAACTCAGCTCATCTCGCAGCGGAACGTAAGTGTCGTGGTCCTTCAGCAGCGCGCGCAGAATGTTCGCCAGCTTCACCGTCATCTCGCGAGCGAGTTTAGGCTTGACGCGCACCAGCGAAGCAATGGAATTCAGCGTATTGAATAAAAAATGCGGATTGATTTGGCGCTGCAGCGCATCAAGCCGCGCTTCCAGCAAAAGATGTTTCTGTTCTTCGAGCTTCAACTCGGTGCGCAGCGCATTCCACACCTTCAGCGCTATCCCAACATCGATGGGAGCAGAAATCCACACCAGCACCTGCAGCCACGGCTTCGACGCCAGCAGCGCAAACAATTTGTGAGGAAACTCGAGCGCCAGCCAGTCGCGGCACGCCTCCGCCGCAACAATAAGAAACAGCATAAGAAACTGGCGATCAACCCGCGGCCTTCGCAGAACGCGCCGCACCCATCGATAGAGGCTCAAGTCGATAAACGGGGTGAACGACCAGATCTCATCCGGCTCGACTGCTCTACCCAGAAAACCCGCCAGCAGCCCCAACGCTCCGTTAAATGGCAGTGCCAGATATTCGCCGTGATAAAGCGCGGGACCCGACAGCACAATCCCACCGAGCATTGCCCAAAACGGTCCAACCAGCAGCCCGAGAAGGATGATTGTCGCAAATGAAATGTCTGCCGCAAGAAAGTTCGGAACCGATGTTCTGATCCATACTCCCAAAGTCAGCGGTACCAGAAAAAACGCCAGCAGGGCCAGAGTCTGACCGGGACGGCGATGTTCGGCAAAGAACAGCCGCCGAAATGTGCGGACGCGCGCCAGCACGCTGGCCACCGAGGCAACTACGCCCAGCTTCACCAGCAGCGTAATCAGAATAAGGTTGTCCGTCACCCCACCAATGTATCGCGCCGCGCCGGGAATCCCTAGCGCCCTGAGACACAGCTGAAAAGAGCGGTTTTGAAAGGACGCTGCTTCCTGGCATGGCGTAAAACTCCCGCATAGCCAGGGTTTTGAAAGGGCACGACTTTAGTCGTGCCGTAGTCGCTGCAAATTGAATAGGGGCTTTAGCCCCTGAGCGAACACCTCTCAGATGCGATTCGCTTTTTGAGCACCGGCTTTGGCCCCGGAGGGAAAGCACGCTCAAGCCGACCCTCCTGCCTCTCTCAACTCCATTCCGTAACTAACGTCGCGGCCATGCCAGTCCCCGCAAAGTAAAATGGATTCATGCCATTTGTGAGCGTGAAGAAGATAGCCGAAGCCGACTTCCCCACTCGATGGGGTGCCTTCCGCATCCTCGGCTTTGAGGGAACGCTGTCGGCTGAGCAGGCAGGGGACGCGGCGCCTGGCTCGCCCGCGCAGTGCGGCAAAGTCGAGGGCCTGGTCGCCCTCGTCATGGGCGACATTCATACCAACCCGCCCCTCGTCCGCATCCACTCCCAGTGCCTTACGGGAGACGTCTTCGGTTCGCTGCGCTGCGATTGCCGCCTTCAGCTTGAAATGGCATTGGGCAAGATTTCTTCCGAAGGCGCAGGCATTCTGCTTTATGAACAACAGGAAGGCCGCGGCATCGGCCTGATGGCCAAGTTGAAGGCCTACGAATTGCAGGATCAGGGCATGGACACCGTCGAGGCCAACGAAGAGTTGGGCTACGCCGCCGACTACCGCGGATACGAATTGCCCGCCGCAGTGCTAAAGCTTCTCGCCGTCAAGCAGGTCCGCCTCATGACCAACAACCCCGACAAGGTCGCCGCACTGGAGTCTGCCGGAATCGCCGTCACCGAACGCATCTCCGCCGAAGTCGAGCCCCAGGACACCTTCGCCGCCTACCTCAAAACCAAGCAAGAAAAAATGGGCCACATCGTCGAGACTCTCGTCAGCGACGAATAGAGCTCTCGGCTTCTGAGTTTTCCGGATCCCTCTTTTTGAAGGGGAACGGCTCTACCCACGCCACACATGCGTTTTATCCGATTTAGGATTCACAGGCTCCGGAGAAAAACGCGGCTTTGAAAGGGCACGGCTTTAGCCAGCAATCATGGGGAGTTGCAGGTATTCTACATCCCTGTCGAGTCTGCTACGCGCGCAGCGCCTTCAGCACCTTCGCCGTCGTCACCACCTGCCCCACATGCCGCTGCGTGTGATCCGCCACGTGCACCAGCGCGCCCCCAATCGAAGTCGGCAACTGTTTCCGCCCCACTCCACGAAACGTGTTCAAGTCCGCCGTAGCCAGCACGCCCACTCGATCCGCCCCGTTGCTGAACGCTATTTCAACCTCCGCCAGCAATTCCGCCAGCGTCTCTTCCCCACCCTGCTCCGTCTTCAGCAGCGCCAATTGCTCTGCCGAAATCTGTCCGCCCTCCGCATAAGTCAGCAGGCGATCAGTCGAACGGGCGATATGCTTCAGATGGAATGCCACCGCAGGCAGCCCCAGCGGCTGCGCATGAACTTCTGCGTCGGTCAGTCCATCCGTCCACTTCGTCAGGTCGTCAAGTCCCAGGTCAAATGCGTGCAAAATCGCGCGCCCCACGGCAGGGACTTCAGCATGGGTGCCTCGCAACCACGGCTCAATATAAGGAACAGAAGAAATGGGAGCGCTCATAGGGAAATCCTCACTTGAGAGAATCGCGATCAACAGCCCAGGGCTTTGAAAGGGCACGGCTTCAGCCGTGCCGATCGAGCTAAAAAAAACGGGATGCGGCTTTAGCCGCCGCAGAGATGTTTGTTGTTGAAGAAAGACAAGCGGCGGCAATTTCAAATCCACCAACCGCAGTCGATAAACTACACCGCGCTCTTCACCCTCACCACCGTGATCTTCGCAAACCCCTCTTCAAACATCGGCGCCTTCAGCTTTTCCGCCATTTTGCGCATCACATCTTCGCTCACCGAGCGATCTCGCTGCCGATTCCGGTCGAGACAAACTTCAAGTGGCACATCAAAGAAGACCGCCTGCACCTCGTAGCCAAAGCTTTTAGCCATCTTGATCCATTGCCGACGTTCGTGCACCGACAAGTTTGTCGCGTCTACATAATTCCACGGCATGCGCGCGATCAGCCGCGCCCGCAACAGCGACCGAAGCGTCGAAAAAACCAGCCCCTGGTAGCGCTGTTCCTCAACGTCATCAAAAAGAATGTTGCGCAAAAGGTCGCTCGACAGCGGCGTCACGCCGCGCCTCCGAAACCACGTCGTCTTCCCCGATCCCGGCATTCCAATCGCCAGAACGACATACCCCTTGGGGGCCTGCGGAGAGCGTTCAGCAGCCTGCGCCTCGGGCGGCGGAACGGAGGGCAACTCGGGCTGCGTTTCCATTTCCAGGCGTCCCGATTCTGCCGGCTCATCCCACTCCTGCCTCGGTGCAGGTCGCTCCTGCCGAGGTGGACGATCTGGTCGCCGCTGCTGCTGTTGCACCGGAGGCCGGGCCGCGCGGGGCTCGGCAGGCGTCGCAGGCGGTCTCGGGGTGCGCGTTTGCGCAACCGGCGGTTCGTCCGGGTACAGCGGCACCAATGGGCGCGGTTGATTCGATGGGAGTTCCTGGCCGATTTTGCCTGTGGATTCAGAGATATTCGGGCTGCGTCTTGAACGTCTTCTCATGCCGCTTTCAACACCTTTGCTTTGATACCGGGATAACACACTTACACAGGCCGCTGCAAATGGTGCAAAACCAGGATGATGCGTCGCGATCCCGGAAATTCGAATCGACGCGGGCCAGCTTTTGCTCTGCTGTGCACTCCGTCACATCCCTTCCCATATCGGGCGATGCAAACTAGCGTTGAGCGCATTTTGGACCGGGGACGCGATTCGCCCAGCATTCATTTTGTTCCCGTTGACAACAGTGTTAGCATCATGGGTTTGGTGGAATTGCCTTTTGGGCGCTTTTTGTGCCGCCGAACCCCATCACCTGAAGACTTAAGATTCATCGACCGCGAAGGAGAATACAAATGGCAGTAAAGGTTGGCATTAACGGCTTCGGCCGAATTGGCCGCAACGTTTTGCGCGCCGCGCTTGGCAATCCCGAGATTGATTTTGTCGCCGTAAACGACTTGACCAGCCCGGCAACGCTAGCCCACTTGCTCAAGTACGACTCAGTTTTGGGCAACCTCAAGAACGAAGTTTCCGCTGGCGAAGACTTCATCGTTGTCGACGGAAAAAAGATCAAGGTATGGGCCGAGCGCGACCCCGCCAAGCTCCCCTGGGCTGAAGTAGGCGCGCAGATTGTCATCGAGTCCACCGGCCACTTCACCGACGGCGCCAAGGCCAAGGCGCATCTCGGCGCGACCGTCAAGAAGGTCATCATCTCCGCTCCCGCCAGCAACGAAGACATCACCCTCGTCCTCGGCGTCAACGAGAACAAGTACGACGCAGCCAAGCACAACATCATTTCCAACGCGAGCTGCACCACAAACTGTCTCGCCCCGGTCGTCAAGGTTTTGCTCGCCCATTGCGGCATCGTCAGCGGCATCATGACTACGATTCATAGCTACACCAACGACCAGGTCATCCTCGACTTCCCGCACAAGGACCTCCGCCGCGCCCGCGCCGCTGCCATCAACATGATCCCCAGTTCCACCGGCGCAGCCAAGGCTCTCAAGCTGGTTATTCCTGAGACCGACGGCAAGCTCGACGGCTTCTCCCTGCGTGTTCCAACACCCAACGTTTCCATCGTCGACCTCACCTTCATCAGCGAGAAGCCGACCGACGTCAAGTCAATCAACGCCGCTCTCAAGGCCGCCAGCGAAGGCGAACTCAAGGGCATCCTCGGCTACGATGAGAACCTGCTGGTTAGCTCCGATTTCAAGGGCAACCCGCTCTCATCCATCGTCGACGCTCCTCTCACCAAGGTCGTCGGACAGAGCGTCAAGGTCCTTAGCTGGTACGACAACGAGTGGGGCTACTCCAACCGCGTAGTCGACCTCGTAGGCTTCCTGGCCAAGAAGGGCCTGTAAAAACAGTGGTCAGTTTTCAGTGGTCAGTGGTCAGTCGTTCGTAGAACTGGCCATTGATCACGTCTACTGAGAACTGACAACTGATCCCTGACAACTGTTATGCGTAAAAACATCAGCGGCGGTTCTCCCTACGAGCCCATCATCGGCTTCTCCCGCGCCGTCCGCGTGGGCAGCTCAGTTTATGTAGCCGGCACAGGTCCCGTTGGCGCCGAAGCAGAAGACGCAGCCGGCCAGACCCGCCGCATCTTCGCCATCGCCCAGAAAGCCCTCGCCGAAGCCGGCGCAACCCTTGACCGCGTCGTCCGCACCCGCATGTACCTGACCCACGTCGAAGACTGGGAAGCCGTCGGCCGCGTCCACGGCGAGTTCTTCTCGCAAATTCGCCCCGCCGCCACCCTGGTCGTCGTAGCCGCTCTTCTCAACCCTGCATGGCGCGTTGAAATTGAGTTTGACGCCGTGATCCCGGAAAAAGGCGAAGGCCCGATTCAAGACACTGACCCGCTCCTCGACCCGCACTTTTTTGACGACTACAAACCGGAACCCTGATCCTTCAGCTACTGACAACTGATCACTGACAACTGTTTTCAAGGAAACCACCATGCCCAAGCTCTCCATTCGCGACATCGAATTAGCCAACAAGCGCGTCTTCATCCGCGTCGATTTCAACGTGCCGCTCACTGAAGACGGCAAGGAAATCACCGACGACACCCGCATCGTAGCCACGCTGCCCACCATCGAGTACGCGCTCCGACACAAAGCCAAGGTGATTCTCGCCTCGCACCTCGGCCGACCCAAGGGCAAGCCGAATCCAAAGTATTCGCTGCGCCCCGTCGTCGACCGCCTCCGCCAACTCATCGACAAGGATGTTTGCCCGGCAGAAAACGTTGGCTTCTCACCCGATTGCATCGGCGATGTGGCCACCGAAATGGCCCACAAGCTTGAATCCGGCCAGGTCCTGCTGCTTGAAAACCTCCGCTACCACGCCGAAGAAGAAGCCAACGACCCAGCGTTTTCCAAAGCCCTCGCCTCGCTCGCTGAAATCTATGTCAACGACGCATTCGGCTCAGCGCACCGCGCCCACGCCTCGACAGAAGGCATCACGCATTTCCTCAAGCCCGCCGTTGCCGGCCTGCTGATGGAAAAGGAAATCACCTATCTCGGCAAAGCCCTCGAATCACCCGAGAAGCCATTCGTCGCCATCATTGGCGGCTCCAAAATCTCCGGCAAAATCGACGTCATCGACAACCTGCTCGACAAGGTCGACACGCTGGTCATCGTTGGCGGCATGGCCTACACCTTTCAGCGCGCGCTCGGCGTCACCACCGGCAAGTCGCTCGTCGAAGAAGACAAGATCGACATTGCCAAATCAGCACTGGACAAAGCCAAAAGTAAGGGAGTAAATCTCCTGCTCCCCGTCGACAACATTCTCGCCGACAGCTTCTCGCCCGACGCCAAGACCCAGCCGTGGGATACTTCTGTAAATTTCCCGCCTGACTGGCAAGGCCTCGACATCGGCCCCAAGTCCATCGCGGCCATCGAAGCAGTCGTCGCCACCGCCCGCACCATCGTGTGGAACGGCCCCGCCGGCGTCTTCGAATTTCCGCGCTTCGCCGTCGGCACCAACGCCATCGCCAAGGCCGTTGCAGGCAACAAGAAAGCCATCTCCATCATTGGCGGCGGCGATTCGGTCTCGGCCATCAACAAGGCCGGATATGCCGACCAGATCACCCACATCTCCACCGGCGGCGGTGCCAGCCTCGAATTCCTCGAAGGCAAAAAACTCCCCGGCGTAGAAGCCCTGACCGACAAATAGCACCCACGTTGCGGCCACCAGCCCGCGCCGCATCTTTCTAACGGGTGCGAGTCCCGCAATAAACTGGATGCCCCAGGTCCCGCCTTTGGGACCTGGGATAGCAATGGACACGAAAACCGGGTGCCCCAACCCCCACACGGCTTCATCGCGACATGGGTGGGACTTTTCACAATCCACCGCGCCATTTCTTAAAGAAATGTCATCCTGAGCGGAGCGGCTTGGGGCCCCGATGCGCTGTTGCGCATTGGGGTCAGCGGAGCGAAGGATCTGCTTCTGTTCTTTGCAAAATCCGGGCACCCAGCCTCCAGGAGCCCGCAGGCAACGGTGCGATGCCATCAACCTCATCCCCGCTAATTGTTGCTCGCATTCGAGTGGCTCTTCACGCGCGCCCAGTCCACCGGCTCGCCTGTGCCGTCGCTTACCTTCACCATCAGCGGCGTCCTGCCATCGGAGACAAACTCAATCGGCGCCAATCCATCCGCTGTGGCCGCCGGCAAAACATGCGTGATCTTCCCCTCCACCGCGCCGCTAATCTCTACATGTAAGTTATTCGGCTTCGCACCGCGGGCACTCGCCGCCACATTCACCGCGCTGAAAGTCACCGTGTAATTGCCCTTCGGCCACACGCCAAAGTTCGCACTGCCGCCCGCATCCGAAGTCCTCGCGGCGCAGCCTCCCCCGGGATTCTTTCCCAGCTTCACATCGATGCCCTTTAACGGCGCGCCGGCCAAAGCACTCTGCGCGCCCGCCGCAAACATCAAACCCGCAACGACCGTCATCCATGCTTGCTTCATGCTTGCCTCCCAAACCGATTCAAGACTTGGCCCATTCTATGACAAAAAATGTTCCTTTTAGGAAGGTCCCTCAACCTTCGGTAACGTATACGCCCACTCGCCGTCCCGCCGTACTAACATATTCCTGACCCTCAACTCGCCTCACTCAAGGGCCTTCCATGTCCTACTACACGCGAGTCTTCTCCAAAGACGACGAGTTCCCGTCCTTCGACGAACTCGCGCAATGGGTTCGCGCTGAGCATCCTCAATTCAAATTGACCATTGAAGAAGGCACCGAAGAAGAGTGGGAAATCCTGCTCCTCTCCAGCGACGACGATGTAGAAGTCGCGCTCATCGAACGCATCCCCGTCTACGAGGGCGATGGCGAAGTCGCCGACTTCATCGAAGAAATCAAGGACTGCAAGCCCGAAAACAACGTGGCATGGCTCACCGAATACTTGGTCTCGGCACGAACCATCTACGCCTTCCAGCACCTCCAGGGAGCGGACGTAGAAGATGGCGGCAACGCTCTCCACGCTCTTCGTTCGCACCTCTGGGAACGCGGAGACGCCATCATTCAGGCCGACAACGAAGGATTCACCAACGAAGAAGGCTTTCACATCGTCTGGCAATTCTCTGACACTGTCTCCGGCCCGTGGAACATGGGCA
The DNA here is from genome assembly GCA_963826915.1 of uncultured Acidobacteriaceae bacterium. GTDB lineage: Bacteria > Acidobacteriota > Terriglobia > Terriglobales > Acidobacteriaceae > Telmatobacter. The sequence continues at coordinate 92,903 of CAWGYG010000011.1, read as the reverse complement.
TCCTCCAGCACGACACCTGGTACCACTTCAAAATGGACCTCGGCGATCCCGACCACCGCGCCGCCTTCCTCGCCGGCGAAATGCCCTCTGACCTGTCCGCAATTCGCCCATCCGACCCGCAAATCTAGCCGTCAGCCAGCGAACCGGATTACCGGGAATAAGCAGAGATTCTGAATCAGGCCAGTCTGCGGCGACGCTCACCCCATCCTTACCTTGCATAGACGCGGGAGGATTGTCATCATAAGACGCATGCAAACTGTCTTCGAGGCGGCGGGTGGCATCGACGGCCTGCGCCGTCTTGCCCACGCCTGGCACCGTCGCGTGATGGCAGACGACGTGGTCGCCCATGCGTTTAGCCACGGCTTCCACCCCCAGCATACCGAGCGACTCGCCGCTTACTGGGTTGAAGCTCTCGGCAGCCCGACCATGTATTCCGATTCCTATGGCGACGAAACCACCGTCGTCAGGATGCACAGCGGGAACGGAGAGCATGATGAAATGGATCGCCGCGCGATCGCCTGCTTCGACCAGGCTCTGGCCGATGTCGGATTAGCTAACGATGGTGCATTGCGACAAGTGCTTCACGACTACTTCGCCTGGGCGACCACGACAACAATGTCTCGCTACCACCGGTCCGCCGAGGATGTGCCGAACGGCCTCAGCATCCCGCACTGGTCGTGGGACGGACTTCAGATGTAAGCCACCATTCCTGTTAGACCGGCTGATGGACTGCCTTTGGATAGAGAAAGCGCCTTCTCCAGGACCTGGACCGCTTCGGTGGCTTGATTGTTGGCATTGAGCGCAAATCCAAGCGTCAACAAAGTCCATGCGTTGTCCGGCTGCACCGCCAGCGCGCTGCGAGCTTCTCGAATGGATTCGTCGTACAGATGGGCCTGAAAATAAATTCACGAAACACTTCCGCCCGTCACCGCGATGGGATCCAGTTGCCGGGCACGCAGGATCCAGGTGACTGCCTCGTCGGCACGCCCCGCACATGATAACCACAGAGCGTACCCTGCGTACGCACCCGCGCATTCCTTTTCCGAGCCACAGCTTCCAAAATCAGCTGGTAGCCAGCATCGGTTCGCGAGCCTGCCGTTTGATTTGAACCAGCGTGGCATGCAGGCATTCTGCGGCCAGCCCGTGCAACAGAAGCCGGTATCCAGCCTGAAGTGTTGAAAGTGGAATCAATGGATGCTTGTTGTTGACCAAACCGACATACGACGCATCCCCCAGCAGTTTGGAACTATATAAGGCAACCGTTTCATCTAACTGCAGCGAGTTGCAAGCCCGCCAGAAATCACTGTCGGTAAGAAACAACTGATAGAGCGGTGTGTAGATTTCAATTGCGGACTCGAGGTCCAGAAAGTTCATGCGCCTCTTTGGCAGACTTGCTTCATCAATCTGAAATGGCCCATCGGTGATCGCGTTGAAATTGGGAGATTCCTGTTTGCTCAATTTGACCCCATGAGCTTTCATTTCCCGATTCAGGCGAATAAGGAAATTGTAGATATTCAGATCGTGCTTGAGAAACACATCGTCTCTGAGGTCGTACAGATTTCGAGGCCGCAAAGGATTCAACGGAATCTCGACGCCGGGCACATTTGTTGCCACGAATTGCAGGATCTCCGTGCCGATATGAAAATGACGGAGAATCAAATAATTCGCATCAGGTCGAACAAAGGTTCTCAATCCCCAATAAATCAGCCGGTGCAGAATCTTCGAAGACGTAAATCGATTGGGAATGACGACCTTGATAATCTGGAAAATCACCAGTGTCAGTTTTGCAAACGGCCGGATGAGCGGCAGCATAAACTGTCGGGATTTCGAACCGGAGTTCGCCAGCAATGCGGCTTTGACTTCATCGCTCAGCGGCAAACTGGCATCAAGGTAGAGTGCGAGCCAGGGATTGGGATCCTCCGGGTTGTATGGAGCTTTCTCGTAGAGTTCGGTTACGTCCATATCTACATTGCCTCCAATGTCAGCTTCCGGATAAATCTCTCGCGCTCGGGACTCGGATATCGCGCGCCAGGCCAACCGCTTTAAGACCTCGAATCACCTGCCAGGTCCAGTCAAACTCACCCCTCGCCAGACCGTGCTTCGCGCTCCACGGAAAACGGTGATGGTTTGCGTGCCATCCCTCGCCGAGAATCAAGAGCCCCATGACTAAACTGTTGCGTGATCGGTCTGACTGTCCTGCCAGTTCACTGCCAAACATATGCGAGACGCTGTCAATCGCGTCTCCCATATTGTAAAGAGCCGCGAACGTTATCCAAAGCACCGCGCAACCACGAATCCCCCACAAGTACCACGCCAACAGCGCAGGAATTAAAAAATGCACGTGCATGGCGATGGTATAGGGCCAGGGTTGGCTCATGCGCCGGTACCAGGGGTCCGCGCAAACATCCTGGGCCAGCGCATTGAATTGTTGATTCGTGCGCGGACGCATCCATGCGTCGACCAGCATCCGAAGCGGGCCGGCGATGCAATAGAGAATGCACACAAATGCGTTATCCGATCCGAGATACCAACCGACGTGGGCATACCAGAAGCCGCGTTGCAAAGGCGAATGAGGATCCAACGGCGTGTCGGTATGCGCGTGGTGATATCTGTGGTTGCCAACCCATTGCACGGGTGTGCCCGCCGGCAAACCAATGATCACAAGCGTCCGCTCCAGCCATTTGGGCAATTTCAACGACCGATGCGAGAGCACGCGATGATATCCGAGGTTCACGCCCAACCCTGCTAACAGGTAGTAGACGACGAAATATGCCACCATCGACGCGCCAGCCATTAGAAGTGTCCGATCTCTTCCAATTGCAACGCATAAAGTCGTGCCGTTACTTTCGCGCATCTCACAATTTCTGGCACAAGCTTCTTCGTAAGGATTCCGCTGGCGATAGCCAGATCCAATTTCTTGAAATGCGCGATGTCGCTTTCCGAATGATAAAGAAAAAAGGAGACCGCTTCTTTCTTCAAGCCGAGCGTATCCTGGATCTTTTTGCCCCACTGTCGAGCAATTCTCTGGCCGACGCCTTCAACGATGAACATGGCCCCGATAAGTGCGAATGGATTTTCATGGCCTGCCATCTCAAGGATGTAGCTTGAGAGAGCTTCGCTTCCGATGTTCTTCCTGCCGGTACGAATCGTTTCGAGGCGACCGCCTGAAAGCTCGTAATTGCGCTCCAGCATTTCAAAGTCGCGGTGTTCGTCTGTGGTGTGCATGATGAACGCGCTACGGATCGGGAAATACTCCGGCGTAATGCTCGAAGCTGCCCTGCCGATCCAGCGCGAACCATCGATGACTTGTTGACGCAGGTTGAAAAGAAGTGCCTGGTAATCCTCAATCGTAAAGCGGCCCTCATAAAGCTTCTTCACAATGGGGACACGTTGCAGCTGATCTTCAAATTCAAACCACACCAGGGCCAGGTCTCGAACCAGCTCCTCTGCCAGGGGATCGTTTGTCGCTTGCAGTTCAGGCGGTTTCGCATGAAAGATTTCTTCTGCCGTTGTCTCCAGGGGCCTGCTTTTGCCCACGCCATCTACAGCCTTCAAGAGCATGTAGCCAAATAGAAATCGCCCACTCTCCGGCACCATGCAAAGAACGGTATCCCCGGTTTTCAGTTTTCCTGAGTAAAGCAGTTCCTCCAGCAGCAGGAAGGTTGAAGCAGACCCGACGTTTCCCGTCGAACTGAGGTTCGAGAACCAGCGCTCATCGGGTATGTCGAATCCGAGTTTGGCGGCCAGGTCATGCGATTTGTCGCGAAACACGTGTGAAGAATAGTGCACCGCCAGCCAATCCACATCACTTGGTTCGAGGTTCTTCTTTTTCGCAATCTGCAGAAGTCCCTGCACCGCATGACGGACAACTTCGTCGAGCATGCGAATATCCTGCCGCAGATTAATAGCACCGGCGTCGGCAGCTAAGTCATAACTCGGAAAATCGAGCCACGACTGCGGGCCGTCTCCGTTCTTTGGCAGGCCAACATACATGCAAGGCTCAAACTGGTCGGCGAATGAGAGCAATTCAGTCCACTCGATACGAAAGCACAATCCTGAAGCGGCAGCAGAATCTCCAAGCACCGCCGCACCTGCCCCGTCCGAGAGCATCCAGCGCAGGAATTCCGTATCGAAGCTCAAGCCCTCCTCTTGCACCACACGTTGCGCTTCGAAGCGCGTCGATTTGAACAGGCGGCTCGGAAACTCGCTCGCACACGCAACGGCGTGGTGTTTGTCGCCGCTCAGAATCTGCAACATGGCTGATTTAATTGCCATGATTCCACTGGCGCAGACACCGTGCAGCGTCGCGATCTCACATGGAGGAGATTGCAGTTCTCCGTGCACCATGCTGGCAAATCCGGGGATCGGAAGGTCTCCCTGCGACGTTGCCGCTGCCAGGAAGTCAATGTCTTCAAGGTCCAGCCCGGCGCGACTCACCGCCGAGCGTATCGCTTTGGCCGCCATGGCCGCATTCGAGAAAAGGGTCTTTTGCTGGCGATCGATCGCGTAGTGTCGGGTTTGGATGCCATTTTGCTTCAGGATCCGTTTGCGGATTCGGGATGCCTTTCCGTCAATTGTGCCGAGGAATTCCTCCATCGCATCATTTTCGACGGGTTCGCCTGGCAGGAACTTGCCCAGAGACGTGATAAATGCCTGCATGATTGATTCCTGAGTCAGAAGTGCTCGGTTGTTGCTCCTGCTTGGCGCAAGTGTACCCCAGACCCCGGAATTCCATTCGTCATCGACCGCCTTTCGGGAATTCCATACAAATGGCTAAACCGGAGATTCCAGCCCCTACCTGAACCAATGGTCCCTCGCGGCCCAGCGGAATCCCGCTTGCCAGAGCGGTCGCCGTACAGAAAACCTAGCCCGGAACGGATTGGTCAGATGGCGGTGCGCCCTCCATCCACGGCAAGTTTTGCGCCGTGAATGAAACTGGCACGGTCTGTCGCCAGGAAGACAATTGCCTCGGCAATTTCATCGGCGGTTGCCGGGCGACCAGCGGGAGCCTGGGCGGCAAGCCGTTCAAGACCCTCTCCCATCGCATCGGTGCCCTCCTTCGACAGCCACCCGAAGATAGTTCAAGGCTTTATCTCCGACCTCGATGAAGTGGAGGCGACACTGCGCTGCCGAACCGGTATATTCTGAGCTTCCATCCCCAGGCGCCGCACCCGGGGCTGCACGTGCTGACACTCAAGTTGCCCGACTACGATGGGCTTAAGCTGACAGCGCGGACAAGCTACTGGGCCGATCCGGCTGTTCCAATTTCGACGGAGCGATGAAACATGCGAGGAATGAGAGCAATTCGGATCTCAAACCATAGAACTCTGAGGACCTGAGGTGATTACGAGAGTCGGTTCCCCGAAACTTTCCCCTCGCACACTTGATAAACACTCTCAGCGGAGGTCCGTGAATGCTCTGGTTCTACAAAAGTTTCTTTACCGTGCTCTGGATCGCCTTTTGTATCTACTGGCAGATTAAAGCCGCCAATACCAAAACCACCCAGCGCCTCGAGCCAGCCGCCTCGCGCATCCTGCGCGTCTTCATCTTCCTCATCGCGATCGTCCTTCTCTCGATTCCTCGCATCCCGCTGCCCTGGCTTTACCTTCAGCTTTGGCCGGCCGGCCTTTGGCCCTTCTGGCTGGGAGTTGCCGTCACCATCGCCGGCCTTCTCTTCGCGGTCTGGGCGCGCGAGCACCTCGGCAGAAACTGGAGCCGCTCCGTCACCATCAAGCAGGACCACGAGTTGATCACCACCGGTCCTTATTCCGTGGTCCGTCACCCCATCTACACCGGCATTCTGGCCGGGTTCCTTGGCATGGCGATTGCCATCTCCCAGGTGCGCGGGTTCATCGCTTTCGCTCTCGTGTTCCTCGCGCTCTTGCTCAAGCTCCGCATGGAGGAACAGTACATGCGTTCCCAATTCGGTGAGACCTATGCTACCTATGCCCGGCAGACCTCCGCCCTCGTGCCTTACCTCCTCTGATCGCTGCGTCACGAACTCAGCTCCGGGAAGTGGCCCTGAATGGATCAAGGTCTGCCCCTCGACATCCTGGGGCATAGTAGTATGTTCACGAACCCCCGCTACTGACATTCAAGCCACGGTCTGGACAAGCCTCGTTCCGAGAGGAGACTTCTATGACCACCGGAAGTGCGTCCGTCTCTGTTCCTGGTGAAAGAGAAGCAAGCGCGACGAAGCGGCTGAAGAAGTTCCTGAGCCGGAACTTCTACGTCTGCATGTCACTGTTGATGGCCGCGCTTGTAGTTTGGGCCTTCAGCCGTACCGTGGATGCCAACCTGCTGCATGCCACCACGGCAAAACCAGCCCTGCTGTGGTTCCACGGCGCCGTCTTCTCGGCATGGGTCTTATTGTTCATCGCGCAATCCACCCTTGTGCGAGTGCGCTTGGTCGGCTTCCACCGCGCACTGGGCTGGTTTGGCGCGGCGTTGGCTGCAACCATGGTCATTTCCGGCATCATTGTGTCGCCAGTCATGCTGCGATTCGACATAACAGTGCTCCACCGGGTGCCTGTTAAGTCGTTCCTTTCGATTCTGTGGTGCGACATGGTCATCTTCGGCGCCTGCATGGCGCTGGCGATCTATTTTCGCAAGCGGCCGCAGTATCATCGCCGCCTGGTTTTCATGGCCAGTTGTCAGCTGATGCAAGCCGCCTTCGTCAGACTTCCATACCTCGGCATTCACGACCTGTTCTATCCGGCGCTTGACGTGCTAATCGTGGCTGGAATGATGCGCGACCTCGTAGTCGATGGCCGAGTCAACAAGGTTTATGTCTACGGTTTCCCCGCGATGATTGTTCTGCAGGCATGGGCCACCTACCTGGAGCGCGTAAATCCGAGTTGGTGGCAGGCCGCGACGCAGGCGATTCTAGGGGTGTGAAATCGCCCAGCCATGAGGCAGAACGGACTGGATCAGCGCATGCGTGGGCTTGTTTCGCTTATGGTAATCTCGCTGTGAATACACTTCGCCCCCAGGGAAGAAGAATTGTATGAGCGCTTGCGCCTGTCTCGCCGCTGTTCTGGCCCTCGCCCCCGCCGGGATGCTCGCTGCCCAGGTTGCGCAACCTGACCCCGGCGCGCGTATCGGCCTAATGACCTTTCACGGCAAGGCCGGCATTGCCACACAGGTGAGCCCATCGCAGATAAGCCTCGCGATCCCCGAACATGTCACATTCACGGTACGTATCCTGCCTGGCACCCGGTTCACACAGCAGGGCCAGTCGGTGAGCCAGACCGCGGTCCAACCGGGCAGCGCCATCTTCGTCCACGGTTTGTTTGATATGCAGGCGCGCACGGTGGATGCCGAGACGATTGACCTGATGCCGCAGTCCCTACCGCTCAGAATGCGAATGCAGAACTACGGCAAGACATGGACATCCGGCGTAATCACAGATGTTCAGAACGGGTCGATTACGATTCAGCACCTGGATGGGAGCTTCGCCACGCTTGTGCTCAACAAGAGCAGTTCGATCCTGTTCCACAGTGATCCCGCCCTTCCGTCGGCCCTGCGACGAGGCGAACAAGTAGAAGTAGGGCTGGAACGCAATGATCCCTCGGCCGCGGAGACCATCAGGATTCAAGGGATGGTCAGCGGCTATTAGCATCTGACCCGGTGCGACCGCATTGCCCCGCGCAACACAAGACGATTCGTGTAGAAACAATCAAAACCCGGCCGCACCCCGAATGGGACCCCGGTATGGTGTCCATGTCCCACGTGGGGGAAGTTGCCAATGGTTCATCCGTCTTCGCGCATGACTGTCTGAAGTTCGCGAGACAGGGCTCGATACGCAGCAACAGTTGCGGTGATGACAAGCAGCAGTACGGATAGAATCGGCGCGAGGAACCACACCTGAAATGGCGGGGAGCCTATGGTTGACAGTTCATTGGCGAATGCCCGCAGGGCGGCGCCCGAGATAAGCGTGCCGATCAGGATACCGGCGAAGGCGAGTCGCCCAACCGCCTTGATCGTCATGAAAAAAACATGGCGGCGTTGCGCTCCGAGCGCGACTCGAACGGCCAGTTCCCGTCGACGTTGGAGTTCGGTATCACTCTGAACACTCAGCAGGCCGAAAATGCTCAGCAAGAGTGCCGTCAGAGTAGAGGTCAGAAAGATAAGCCTCGCAATTCGTAGCGGAGCGAACCCGGATTCCACCAATCGTGTATCAAGTGGCGTTATCACGGGCGAGGTCGGATCATTTCCAGGAACAGATTCTATCTTGCTGCGCAGTCGATCCATCGTCTGGCGGTTCCACGTTGACGATCGAATCAGGAGCGTCATACGGCTTGGGTGTTCCTGCCACGTTGGAATATAGATCGTAGGTTGAGCCTGTTGTTCAAAGGTGCCGAGAGCCTGGGACCTCACGATTCCGATAATCTCGGTGCGCGTGCCGAGGTTATCGATAAGCGCGGTGCCTAGGGCTTTGCCGCCAAAATACAGATCGGCTGCTTCCTGATTGATTACACCCGGATGGCGGCACTCGCCGGCGACTTCGTGTTCAGGAAACCACTGGCCACCGATCAACGAAAGTCCTAAAGCGCGAAGATAGCCGGGCGATACGAAATTGATGTTCATTTCAATGCTTGTGGATGCGCTTGTGAGCGGCGCGCGGAAGCGAGCCCCGGCAATCGGGCTGTCCGCTGAGTCATTGAAGTAGATTGTCGGCGAACGGCGCTTGCCCCTGGTATCGCCTGGAACTCGTTTCACCACCCCAACGATTTCAACTGGAGCGCCGCTTGGGTCCTGAATTGTCATGCCGACTGTACCCGGTCCGAAGAGCGTTGATGCCGCTTCTTCATCAACCACCGCAACATGGCACGATTGATCCTGAGCTTCGAATGGACGTCCCCAAAGTCGCCGCCGCTCCAAAGACCCCGGTGCGCTTTGAGGTCCCGCAATGTCGATCTGAACATCCCGCAGCGAACTCGTCGGCGCTTGAACTCTAAATGATCTCCAATCCGGTAGACTTCCAGGAATGAGTGTCGTCCATGCGAGCGGGGATAGATCAGGCATCGTCTTAGCAGTTTGCTCGACAGCCTTGAAGTAATTCGTGTCATCTGGCATCCCTTGCTGGGCTCGAACGGTCGCCAGAACCAGATCGCCAACGCCGTGGCCCGCGGTGGTTCTGATGAGTGTATGGAAGCTCTCGAACAGAACCGTCGTAAAAATCGTCAATAAACAGCAGATGGTTATTTGGCCCACCACTAGAAGCGCCCTGAAGCGCGCAACGGCCTTCGATGGCAAGCCGCTCTCGCGCCGCAAGACGTTCCAGGGGCGATCGGTGGTTGTGGCAAGGATCGGCAGGAATCCGCAGGTAACGATGATTCCGACGCAAACCAATGAGGACAACAAGATTGAGTAGAGACGCGGCGCAAACACGAGGCGCTCCGCATCCTCGGCAAAAAGCAAGCTGGGGAGGATTCGCGCCGTCCCGATGGCCAGCAATAAGCCCAATGCGCCGCCGACAAGCGAAACAACCATGCAGTCGGTGAGTGATTCCATCATCAAGTCAAACCGCGTTGCACCAAGCGCAACGTTGATTGACATTGTGTGTATCCGCCGCAGAGCTCGCCCCAGAAGCAATGACGCAACTACGCAGCAAGCGACAAAGAATACTGCGACAGAAGCGAATTCGAGCATCGTGCCAATTTGTGAGAGTCCCCAGGCCATGGTGGGCGAGGCACCGCTGTAGGAAGCCAGGTAAATGCCGGCTGCATCTCCGAGCTGCTGACGTATATCCCGTTGTGCCTCGCCCACCGAGACACCATCGCGGATGCGGGCCAGAACCCATACATCCCGTGAATCTTGATCTTGACCTTGAAAGCTCACGGTCGGTAGTGGTGTCCAGAGATCAACTACCTGGTCGCGATATAGACCTTCAAGGCGGTCGGGAGCGATCCCCGTAATGGGAAGTCTTGTTTCGTTAATTTGGATTCGTTGACCGGCGACGCTGACGTTGTTTCCAAATTCTCGTTGCCACATACGGCGGCTGATCGTTACGCCACCATCCTGCGGCAAACTCAAAGCCTTGGCGAGATTCGGCATGACGGCCCCGACAATTGCGATCTCTGAACCACCGCCCAGATTCACGTTGGTCGGCGCAATTCTGGCGCCATCGATCCATACGAACGCGTCTGAATGGCTTCGCAGCATTTGAAATTGGTGCCGGGCGAGCGGTCCCGCTGCGTGTGTCTTGTCTTGGACAAAGATCGAAACAATGCGGCCTTCGTCTTGCGCGGGAAAACGGGGATGGATGAGCCCCTGCACGAATCCGAATACGCTCACGTTACTCCCAACGCCAAGCGCAATCGTCAACACCAGAACGAGGGAAAGCCCGGGCGTGCGTGCAAACGCCCTGGCTGAGTTGCGAATTCTCAGCAGCCCGCTGGAGTGTACCGTTTTGATTCTCAGAGAGAATGTACCCCGGCTCAGCCTATGCAATTCCTGCGCCATCTTGTGGAGCGGGTTCGAATTCTTTCTTGCCGCCCGGCGGCCAATAAAAACAGCGTTGTAGAGAATTCATTCGGCAAATCATGTTGGATCCAGGCTATCCCATGCACTGTCCAAATTCGGACGCCGTCGTTCGATACCGACCAACTCTTTTGCGGAATTGCGGCACGCTCGCTGAGTTCGGGTTCGTTTATCGCCAATCCTGAAATGTCGTTAGCAAGCTAAAATGTCCGCTTTTCGTAGCAAGTGAAATGTCCGGATTCATAAGTCAGTAGCCGTAGAGCCGGTGGGAAAGTGCGAATCCCGCGCAGGGTGCGGGATTTGCAAGTTGGGAGGGAAAGTCCTGTTTTGTGACTTTTCCTCCCAACGTCTTTTCCATCGCCTTGATTTGTTTTTGGTCAGCGGCGTCAGTACCCGGCCGCCAGACCCCTGCCCCGTGCAGATCAATACCCCTCCCCAGCGCACAATAGAAGCTAGTCATGAACTCTGAACCTGCTTTCAAAACAACCCACGAACGGAGAAAAATAATTTCGAAACTGTATTTCTGTACGCCCCCGCTCAAGCGACCTGATTTCATTCACTTACAAAGACAGACAGTACAGCAATACAGGATATTTAATGCCAAAAACGACCAAAATGTGCCACTTAAGCCCTCATACGAAGGCCAAAAAATGTCACCACTTTTCGCCGCCGTATCCGCGCAAGATTATCGAACTCACTCTTCTTTGGGCTGCGTTTCTCTACCCCAGCCCTCTACCCCAGCAAAACGGATCAGACGCTTTGCAGATCATTTCCAGCATTCCGGGCACAATGAGGGGAGAACAGAAAACACCAACCCGAAATAGGGTGTGCCAACAACAAAACGAGTGGCCTTGAAAGGGCACGGCTTTGGCCGTGCCACAAACGAGTATCCTCGGCTGGGCTGAGGACCCAGAGCGCTCCCGTAACTCCTTACGGGAGAGATATCTGCGGCGAAGTCCTTTGGTCGGGAATACTTGCAGCGACCCACCTCCCGTAACCTCTTCTGGCGAAGACACTTCCATCCAGAAACGGGGTGGGGGGGGGGGTATCCAGCAACCGAACGGTTGCATATCCAAAAACACCGGCCCGCTCGACCATTTCCCTGTGCTCCCGGTCACCCGGCGCTTCTGTTTCCCTCCGATAGAATCACCCTGAGGACTCCATACAAAATGTCACGCAAGAAACTGATTGCTGCCAATTGGAAGATGTACAAGATACCCGCCGAAGCCAAGGCTTTTGTCGATGCTTTTTTGCCCCTTGTCGCCGGCCACACCCGCGATGAAATCGCCCTGTTTCCCTCCCCGGTACTGCTGCCAACGGTCATCGCTGCATGCCATGCATCGAATGTCGCCGTCGGATGCCAGAACATCCACTTCGCTGAAGAAGGTGCGTACACCGGCGAAACCTCTGTAGGCCAGCTCATCGCCGTTGGCGGAACGCACACGCTGATCGGCCACTCTGAGCGCCGCCAGTACTTCGCCGAGACCGACGAAATCGTCAACAAGAAGCTCCACACCGCGCTCAAGCATGGCATTATTCCCATCGTCTGCATCGGTGAACTGCTCGCCGAGCGCGAAGCCGGCAAAACCGAATCTGTCCTGAAGACCCAGATCACCGGCGCATTCGCCGGCATCACTCCCGAAGCGGCTGCGCCTATTGTGATCGCCTACGAGCCCGTATGGGCCATCGGAACGGGCAAGACCGCAACGCCTGAGATGGCCGTGGACGCGCACAAGATCATCCGCGCCGAAGTGGAAAAGTTGCTCGGTCCGGCGATTGCAGCAAGCATTCGCATTCTCTACGGCGGCAGCGTTAAGCCCGATAATGCCACTGCCCTGCTCGGACAGGAAGAGATCGACGGCGCATTGGTAGGCGGCGCCAGCCTCAAGCCCGACTCATTCACCGCCATCGTGAAGTACTAGCCCGTTTCTGTTAAGCGAAAGGTGCCTTGTGCTGCCCTCCGTATCATGGCTCAGGCCGGGTGCCCCATCCATGAATCGTCTCTAGATTCATGGGTGGGAAACCGCCAACCTCACTGTCCTTTGCTTTGTGCTGAGCGCTACGTATGATGGCTCATGCCCCAGCGCGACTTTTACATCGACCGCCTCCGGTCAGCGATGACGGTTCTTGTAATCTTGCACCATACAGCCATCACCTACGGCGCGATCGGCGGCTGGTTCTGGCATGAGATCCAACCCTCTCGCTCGCCTTCCAGCATTTTGCTTATTCTTTTCTGCACTACAAACCAGGCCTATTTCATGGCCTTTTTCTTCCTGCTCGCTGGCTACTTCACGCCCGCATCGTTGGATCGCAAAGGATACGGGCGCTTCATCCGCGACCGCTTCATTCGCCTCGGCATTCCTATCCTTGCATTTGTCGTTATTCTCGGCCCGCTCACCGCTGCACTCGTCACCGCTGCCCAGGGACAAGGCTTTTGGTCTACCTTCCTTGCCATCTGGCGCCACAAGGAATTCATCATCGGACCGCTTTGGTTTGCCGAAGCATTGCTCACCTTCAATCTCTGGTATGTTCTTTGGCGTCGCATTACCGGCCCTCAACCAGGCAGCCCTGAAACCGCAAAGCAGAATCCGACTCCAGTGCCTTCCTGGCGAGCCTGGCTCGTCGGCGCATTGGTCGTCGGAGCCGCCGCTATAACCCTGCGACAGTTTTTCCCTATCGGAACCAGTCTTTATGGCTATTGGGCGCCATACGTCTTTCTCTTCGTCATTGGCATCCGGGCCAGGCCTCGCAACTGGTTCGCGCAACTCACCTGGAAAGATGCGAGGCCTTGGATCATCATCGCCTGCATTGTTTGGCCAACCTTACCGCTGGCTTGGAAATTCTCGGGCGGTCACGCCGATTTCAATACTGGTTTCTCATGGGCAGCATTTCTCTATGCATTCTGGGAGCCATTTGTCGCATGGGGCCTGATTGCCGCGTGGCTTCTCGTCTTTCGCAGGTACATGAACCAGCCATCCGCCTTTTGGGGATGGCTCAACCGCCGCGCGTATGCCGTCTATATCATCCACCCACCCGTCCTTGTGGGGATCGCCCTCTTGCTGCATGGTTGGGCTGCTCCAGCATTGCTCAAGTTCGCGGTTACCGGAACGCTGGCGTGCGTCGCAACATGGCTTTTAGCGGATCCCCTGGTGCGCCTGCCGGGACTGCGCCACGTGGTGTAGTCCTTCAACTCTGCATCGTTCTCGCACCGCATACGAATGCGTTTCCATGCCTGAGAGCAAGTGATACAACTTGCCGGAGCGAGCGCGTCATCTGAGTGTCGAGGAGGTTGAGCATGGCAACGAAGAAAGCAGCAAAGAAGACCGCTTCGAAGAAAACGTCAGGGAGGAAATACTCTCCGTCCGTCGGAAAGAAGGTTGAAACCGAGATGAAAGAGATGAAGAAGGGCACGCTCAGATCGGGACGGAGCGGGAAGAAAGTCACGAATCCGAAACAAGCCATTGCCATCGCCCTGTCTGAGGCGAGGAAGGAAGGAAAGAAGGTTCCACCACCGAAGTCCTGAGCGCCGGCTTCAGATCTTCGCGCGCAGTTCGCCGTTCTCGACCACCGCTTCAAACACCTGCGCTTTCACCTGCGGATCCTGCTCCGACTCGCCGGTCCGCACATCGAATGCATACGCGTGCCACGGACAAACCACTCGACCCTCCTCGATGATTCCCTCTCCCAGCGGGCCCTCTTCATGGGGACAGACGCCATCGAGCACCGCGATTCTCCCATCCACATTAGCCACGCAGTATGGATGGCCAAAAGTCATGAATTCCTTGGCTTCGCCGACCGGCGGCAACTCGGATTGCGAACAGATTCTTACAAATTCTGACATATGAATTTCCTCCTGCGCGGGTCCCCTGATCGCGCCGTGCTCCTGGTGCAATTAGCATATTAGTGTGCCGCGGTCCCGGGCCAAAGTGAAAATGAGTAAGCCAGATTCCAGTAAGAAGCGCCCTGCGAAGCCGCAAGGCGCCGCATCGCCCGCCCGCAAACAGAGATCGGTCACTCCGTCCCGCTCGGTCTCTGCTCCGCCGACCGTCTCTGCCCGTTGGCTGCTTGCGGCAGTGGCGATCGCGGTTGCTGCGGCGTTGGTCTGCGCATGGGGCACTTTATGCGTCCTGTTCTGGCAAGGCAATTGGCAACTGCTGTACCATCCAGCAGCCTCTGTGGACCGTACGCCTGCAAGCGTCGGTCTGCCATTTGACTCGGTTGGCTTCGCAACAACCACTTCAGGCGAGACGCAGTTGCGTGGCTGGTGGATTCCAAGAGCCGTTGAAGGCCGGTACACAGCGATTTACCTGCACGGCGCGAACGGCAACCTGGGCAATAGCGTTGATGCCTTCACCCCTCTTCATGCGGCTGGAATGAATATTCTTGCCTTCGACTATCGCGGCTATGGGCAAAGCAGATTTCAGCATCCGAGCGAGACGCGCATGCGCGAAGATGTCGAGTCAGCAATCGAATACCTCAGCGGCACGCGCCATATTCCGGCAAGTTCGCTGGTCCTTGTTGGCAGAGACCTCGGCGCGAATCTTGCGCTTGAAGTTGGAGCAGCACATCCGGAACTGGCCGGCGTTGTGCTGGAAAGTCCTCTGCAGGCGCCTCTGAGCGCGACCTTCAACGACCCGCGTGCCCACATGGTTCCCGCGCACGCGCTGGTGCAGGACCGCTGGGAGCTGAACGCGGCCGCAGCGCAACTGCAGGTTCCTTCGTTGTGGTTCTATTTCGCACCCGCCAGGCCTCTGGAGCAGCACCAGGACAATCCAGAAGCCTATGGTGCCGTGGTCGCCCGCAAGGTATTGGTTTGGATCAAGGGACCATCCGACGCGGATAACGAGTACTTCAACGCACTGTTAAGCTGGCTCGACGATCTATCGACGAAGAGCAAGAATCAGTAGCGACGAAGACAGAAATTGCCGTCCAGGCTAGACAACGGGACAGATCACACTGGCCGCATGATTCACCATCTACCGGGGCATATCCCTGTGTACTGCCTTCACCTTGTAACCCGCTTTCTTGAGGCGCTTCGTCATTTCTTCTGCCATCATCACACTGCGGTGCTGGCCGCCCGTACAGCCGAACGCAACCGTGAGATAGCTCTTGCCCTCTTTGACGTAATGCGGCACCAGGTAAAGCATTAAGTCGGTTACCTTGGCGAGGAATTCCTCGGTCTGCGGAAATCCACGAACATAGGCTGCCACCTTTGGGTCGCGCCCTGTCTTGTCGTGGAACTCGGGCACGAAATGCGGGTTGGGAAGAAATCGAACATCAAAGACGATATCCGCATCGAGTGGAACTCCGTTTTTGAACCCGAAGCTAAGACACGAAATCAGCAGATGCTTGCTTTGGTCCTCGTGACCGAAGCGCTTCTGAATGTGAGATCGAAGCTCGTGGACGTTGAAAGTGGAAGTATCGATGAGCGTATCAGCCAAATTCCGAATGGAATCCAGCAGCTGCCGTTCTTCCACGACTGAACGCGAGACGGTCTCAGATCTGCGCAAAGGATGAGGGCGCCTGGTTTCCGAATAGCGGCGCACGAGTACTGCATCCTGCGCATCAAGAAAGACCACGCGCGTGGGAAGCACTCGCTTCACCTGTGTAATGATCTCGGGCAAGCGATCCAGAGTCAGCCCTTCGCGAACGTCTATCACAATGGCAGCGCGCTTGATTTCTTTCGACTTCGCAACCAGCCCCGCAAACTCCGGCAGCAGTTCCAGGGGCAGATTGTCCACTGCCTGATAGCCAAGATCCTCAAAAGTCTTTAGCGCAGACGCCTTGCCCGCGCCGGAAATACCAGTGACGATTACCAGTTCCTTGGGCGACTTGGCGTTCGCCTTTCTTTTGGCATCCGGTGGCCTGGCGGTTCGTTTGCCCACCGATCTCGAGGCAGTCATGCGCTCATCGTACACCGGGAGGCGGAGGCGCGTGGAAAGCGCGGCCTGCGCACACCCTCTCCAAAGTTATGTGAGTGCTCTATGGAATCTCGACAAGTTCCATTTGTCCATCGCGGCGGCGATGAAGCACGTAGAGGTCTCCGGCACGATTGCGGAAGATCAGGAGATCGCGGTCGCGAAATTCGGTCTCCTTCACAGCTTCCTCGATTGTCATCGGCTTCACAGCAATTGCCTCGGCACTGGAAAGAATGTGCGGCTCGACTACGGCCGTGTTTGCCGGGAACGAGTGAACCGCTATCGATGCTCTCGCCTGAGAACGGGTAAGTTTTCCGTTCTTTTGGCGGTCTAGTGACTGCGTATCGCGTGATTTGGGATGGGCTACCGGCGGTGCGGAGAGTTCCTTTTCCGGCTTGGGCAGCCGCTTGCGCTCAAACTGCCGATCGCGGTAGCGAAGCGCCTGGTTCTCGGCATGCTGAATTGCGATTCGAAGGGCCGCCTCGAGTGTGTCGGCCTTGCCTTCGGCTTCAATGGTCTGCACCCTTGCTTTCACGGTCAATTCCGCAATGTGCAAATGACGTTGAGCGCGAAAAGTAACGCTCGCGTGCGCGGTCTTTCCTAGAATTCGTGCGATTCGTTCTAGCCCCTCTTCAGCTTGGACGCGCACCGATTTGGGAATACTCACTTGTCTCGCGGTGAACTCCACTTCCATGGTCAGCCTCCGCTCTTCACTCCCCTGAATCGTAATTCCTGCGGGAGAACTTCGGATTCTATAGCATTCCAACGGCCCGGGAAACGCTCATGAACGGATTTTACGTCCTTGTCCCCTTTTTGTGCTGCCCGCCTGTTCCGGTTGATAGGGGTATCATCCTTGCGATGACTGAGATCGAAGCCAAGTCTCTTCCTGAAGGTGCCTACCGCCCGCTGCAACCTGGCGAAGCTTACTCGCCCATCGTACCTGCAGAAGTAAAGCAACCAGAGCTCACCCCGCGATCCCTTTTCTGGGGCGTCGTGTTCTGCATCATCTTCACTGTTGCTTCGGCCTATTCCGGCCTTAAGGTCGGACAAGTGATGGAAGCGGCAATACCGACCTCCATTCTCACCATCGGCCTTGCTCGCGCTTACAAGCGCCGCTCGAGTCTGCTTGAGAATGTAATCATCACAGGGATTGCCGGAGCTGCCGGCGGAGTGGTTGCCGGCGCTATTTTCACCCTTCCCGCGCTCTACATTCTCAAACTTGACCCCCACCCGGTTCAAACCATCTTTATTTGCCTGGCTGGAGGCTGCCTTGGGGTTCTTTTTCTAATTCCGCTGCGGCGGTATTTCGTGCGGGATATGCATGGGCTGCTTCCCTACCCTGAGGCGACAGCCATTACCGAGGTGCTGGTAACAGGGGAGAAAGGCGGTTCTCAAGCCAGGCTGCTCCTACAGGCTACAGCCATTGCCGGCGTGTATGACCTCTTCGTCACCACGTTTCAAGTATGGAAAGAGTACATAGATTTTCAGTTTGTGCCGTTGATTCATTCGATCGCCGATCGCGCGCGGATGGTTTTCAAGTTCGACGCCATCTCCTTCATTCTCGGACTCGGCTATGTCATGGGTCTGCGAAGCTCGATGATCCTTTGTGCCGGCGGCGTTCTCTCCAACTTTGTTCTTGTTCCCCTCATCTGGTTCGTCGGACACCATCTGAATACAGCCGTCTATCCAGCGGCCATGCCCATCTCAAACATGACCGCTGTGGATATCTATCGAAACTACGTGCGCTTCATCGGTGTAGGCGCCATCGCAACAGCGGGGATTGTCGGCATTATCAAATCGTTGCGGGTCGTCGCGGGCTCCTTTGGAATCGCCCTGCGCACTTTCCGTCACGGCGAAGAAACGAGGCCTGCTAGAACCGACCGTGATGTAACGATGATCACGATTCTTCTAGGCGTAGCGATTGGCGCAATCGCAGTTGCGGCATTCCTGGGGCAGGCCCGTGTTTCGTTGACAGTTGTTGGCGTTGGACTGGCACTGACGCTTCTGTTCTCGTTTTTCTTCACCTCGGTTGCGGCCAACGCGATCGCCACCACAGCCCGAAATCCGGTTTCGGGAATGACCATGCTAACCATCATCCTCTCCTCTGCAGTTCTGCTTCGATTTGGCGTCACAGGGACCGCAGGAATGTTTTTCGTTATGGCGATTGCGGGCATGGTCTGTACTGCGTTATCCGTTTCGGGCCAGGCTATTACCGACCTAAAGACCGGCTATTGGCTGGGCTCTACGC
Source organism: uncultured Acidobacteriaceae bacterium (assembly GCA_963826915.1). Lineage (GTDB taxonomy): Bacteria > Acidobacteriota > Terriglobia > Terriglobales > Acidobacteriaceae > Telmatobacter. The sequence continues at coordinate 74,252 of CAWGYG010000011.1, read as the reverse complement.
CAGCGGCCCAGGAAAAGGTCAAGTTTCTGGGTGTAGCCGCATCTGCGATCGCGGTCGGTCTGACCATCGGCATGTTGGCCCACACGTTCCAATTCGGCGAAGCAATCTTGGGGGACGGGCGCCCTGTGCTCGCATCGCCGCAGGCCTCCATTATGAAAGCTCTCGTCGAAGGCTTTATGAGCCATCAGCCCATCGCCTATCTCCTCTTCGGAATTGGTGCAATGGTCACGCTTGTCTTGGAGATGCTGGGCCAGCCTTCCCTGATCTTTGCCCTCGGAATGTACCTGCCTCTTGAACTAAACACTCCGGCTTTGGTCGGTGGGTTTCTCTCTCACTTCCTTGAGAAGCGCTCGATAAGAACCGGCGCTGAACCGGGAAAAAGGATCCGCGAACGCGGTGTAATCATTGCATCCGGGCTCATGGCGGGTGGCGCGCTCGGAGGTGTTCTAGGCGCGGCGCTGAGACTCTTCCCGGGATTTCGCGAAGATTTAATCAAGACACCCTTCTATGCGAATGAGCCTGTTTCGCAATCCATCTCTGCTTTGTTCTTTATGGGTCTGTGCCTCTATGTCTGGTTTGGTTCGGTCAAGAAGGAGAAGGTCTGATGGATCAACTTGGAAAATACGTTGCCGACGCTGTTCTCGGAATTGACACCCTCTGGGGCGGCGATGTTATGTGCCCGTCCGGCACAGGACGATTTATCGCCGACTCCTGGTTTTCCGACGAGCCTCTCCCAGCCGCTTATACGCACCCAGCAGCAGAACATCTGCGACTGTTGGGAGGCGTGACGGGCGACCGCACCGATCTCGACGCGGTAGATCATTATCTGCGCGAGATGGACTTGCCCGGCGCAATAGCCGGAATTCGAACAGAGTCTGGGAAGATTGGCGGGCTGCGCGGACCGTATCTCCTGGGACTGGCAGTCTGTCTTGAGGTGATGTGGGATCTTGCCATGGAAGTACTTGGCAAAGGCGATCCCGTGCCGTATGAAAGATCGGTCGAGGCATCGACCGGTTTGCCTCCGGAACCCTCAAGGCCGGAGGCGAAGAGGGAGCGTGTTGCTGAATTGCTCGGCCGCACAGGTTACGGATCCTCACTTCCTGGAGACCTGCTTGCGACGGTTGATGCCTGGCGTCACGCGCGTGTGATTCCCATGGCTTCGGTTCGTGCTCTTGGCGCCGCGGTCATCGCTCATTTTGACAGCCTCAGCGGCAAAAATCTGCAGCTATACCTCCCCAGCGAGCTCGCAAACGTGCCGAAAGCCAATATCGATTTCCTCCCCATTAAGGACGCGTGGTTTTCCGGCTCTATGAACTACATCGGCCGGGCAAGGAAGCCGGACAGATCGCCAGAATACGAGGCTTCCTACGAAATCAATGCGTCGCTACAGATGTCCTATCCCGAATTTGAACAACTGGTTAGCCACGAGGTTGTACCTGGGCATGTAACGACTTTTGCTTATCTTCAGAATCTTTATTTCCGGGGACTGGCCGGGTTCGAAGCCACGGTACTGACCATGAACACGCGTGCCGCCACCATTTTTGAAGGGATCGCCAATAACGCCATTCTGATTGCTCATGGTGTCACTGAAGTCGACCAGCTACAGGACGAAGATCTCCAAATTGGCGTGCTCCTGGCCTTGCTTCAGGACGACGCAAAGAACCAGTCTTCATACCTGACATGGGGTGAAGGAATGCCACAACCAGCGGTGGCGGCAACTCTGCGGCGGGACTTCCTGGTTACCGAGGAACGAGCCGATAAACTATCCGGCGCCTGGGGAAAGCACCCGCTTCTGGGGCGTATGTATTTGCCGGCATACCGCGCAGGAACGGAAAAGATAGCTGCGCTTCGTCGCGCATATCCCGCGAACCGGGTGCTTCCAGTCATTTATGGTTGTCATGGGCTCGTCGATATCCTTACAGTCGATCTGGCGCTTCGGGGCTAGAAAGACGCCACGCCCAGGAACTAACCTTGCAGCAAAAAACAGAATAGAATGTGCTCGATGAGTGTCCCTATCAACTCACCCAGTCTGAAGTACACGGATCTCGAAGGAGAGCATTGCTTCGCGCTTGCTCCCGAGACGACCTCGATTGGCCGTTCCCCTGACCAGGACCTGGTCCTGCGGGAGGCGTTCGTTTCACGTCGTCACGCGGTCATTGTCCAGAAAGAGGACGACTTTGAGCTGATCGATCAGAACAGCTCTCACGGCACGTTCCTGAATGGTCTGCGCATTGAACGGGCTGTTCTGAAACCCGGAGATCTCCTGCAGTTTGGCTCACTGAATGCGGCAAGTTTCCACTTCTACCTTCCCCATCCGGGCACAGACAGTTCGAGCAATAGCCTGGCGTCCGAACTGCTGTCGGCCCTTTCTGCTTTTGCCCCCACCGACAGAAACCTTCGCCAGCCGACGCGCGAGATCGAGAAACTCAGTTTTCTTCTCAACGCGGCGCGCCAACTCAACGCGGGGGGAGCCATCACCGACATTTTCAGGGCGCTCCTTCAGCTTTCGATTCAGCTAACAGGCGTTGAGCGCGGCTTCGTCTTTCTTCGTGAAGACGGTGAAATGCATCTTGCGTTGGGATTGCGGGCAGACGGCGGAATGGTGGATGAAGACTCGACCGTGTCTCGTCGAGCGATGCAGAAAGCGATAGAAAGCCAGTCGAAGTTTTCTTTGAGCGATACCCTTGCCGATGACAGCGCCTCGGCCTGGGCCAGCGTCATGGCGAATTCCATTCGCAGCATCTATTGCATACCCTTGCGCAAGCATATTTCCCCGGCAGAGCCCAATCGTCTTCTCGGCCTCTTGTATCTTGACAGCCAGATTGGCGCCGGGAATCTCAGCGAGATCGACCATCAAGTGCTTGACACGCTTGCAACCGAGGCAGCCACCCTGCTTCACAATGCTCTGCTTGCCGACACAGAACTGAAGGCGCGGCAGGCTGCCGAAGAGCTGGCTATCGCCGCGGCCATCCATTCAAGCCTTATGTCCATTACGCTTCCCACGCTCTCCTATGCCGTATTGCAGGCGAAGAGCGTGCCTTGTCTCGAGATTGGTGGTGATTTTTACGATGCAATCGCATTAGATGACTGTGTATGCGTCGCAATCGCCGATGTCTCCGGCAAGGGTGTTCCAGCGTCTATCGTGGCCGCTACCTTGCAAGGCATTATTCACGCCCTGATGCTCACTGGGCAGAGCCTGACCGAGATTGCGGCGCTGGTCAATCGATTCCTCTGCACCCGCCGGGTCGACAAGTACGCGACCATGATCCTGCTCAAACTGTTCCCAGACGGTCAGGTCGAATACATCAACTGCGGCCATATTCCTCCCTTGATTGTCTCTGGTTCCGGCGTCGGCCGGCTGGAAGAAAGCAATCTGATCGTCGGCCTCATCGGCGAAGCCACTTACGCATCCGCCCGGTGCAGGCTGGCGCCCGGAGAGCACATCCTGCTGACCACCGATGGCATCACTGAAGCTGAGGATAAGACAGGACGCCAATTCGGCGACGTGGGACTGGCAGCGCTGGCTCACCTGCCCAGCCTCGAAGAGATCCTGAGGCACGTCGCAAAATTTCAGGCGTCGACCTCGGCGCAGGATGACTGGACGCTCGTTGATGTCCAATATGCAAGGGAGTAGTTGGGAGCAGTGAGGAATAGTGCAGGACAGTGTTCTAAAGTCCATTTATTACGCGTCGCGCCGCCGGCGCTGGTGGGTCGACGGAATGCTCATGTCTTCGCGGTATTTTGCGACCGTACGGCGGGTCAACTGAATCCCCTGCGCCTGTAACATCGCGGCAAGCTGATCATCGGTTAAAGGGTGACGGGCATCTTCGTCGTCAATAAGCTTGCGGACTTTGCGCTTGAGCAACAACAAGGGCGTATCGGCGCCCTCCGGCCCATTCGACCCTTCCGAGAAGAAGAATCGCAACTCGATGACACCCTGCGGCGTATGTGCATATTTATTTGCGACTGCCCGGCTCACTGTCGAAGGATGAACTCCGATCTCCTCCGCCACCTCCTTGATCATCATCGGCCGCAGCGCCTCAATGCCTTGATCTAAGAACTCCACTTGCCGCCGGACAATGACCTCGCACGTGCGCAAGATGGTACTTTTCCGCTGCGCAATGTTGCGCATCAATTGCATGGCGGAGCGGAAGCGCTCCTTCACATATTCTTTGACCTCTTTTTCGGTTCCCTCTGCCACGAGCATTCGGCGGTAGCGCGCGCTCAGTCGCAAACTGGGCAGATCCTCTTCATTCATCGAGACCACCCACTCGCCGCCGCGCTTGGTAAACACCACATCGGGCTCAATCAGCCGCGTCTGTTCGCGGTTGTAGATGCGCCCCGGCCGTGGATCCAGCGTCCGTATAAACTCGATGCCGGCATGCGCCTCTTCTGGCGTTGTGTGCAGCAACCGAGCCAAGTCCTTTACATCGCGTTTCTGAAGGAGGTTAAGGTGATCCTGCACAATTTGTGAGGCCACCTCCATGCTGCGCCGGCGCTCGGCAAGCCGTGCCTCGGCTTCCTCCTTAAGGCTTCGATGCGGATCTTCGTCGTTTTCTTCCCCGTTGCGCGCATACACCTGCGCCAATTCCGCCTGCTGTGCTGCGATCTGAACCAGCAGGCACTCTCGCAGGTCTCTGGCTGCTACTCCAGCTGGGTCGAGGTGCTGCACAAGGTCGATGCCGCGGAGAATAAGCGCACCCAGCGCTTCCCTGTCCGTGCCCTGGTTTTCCCCAAACTGGCTGAATGCCACAATCAGTTCATCGCCACTGATGGTGAGGTAACCGTCATCATCCAGGTTGCCGATGACAAACTCAGCCGCGAGCGCAAGCCCCGGATCAAGAGTCAATGATCCCAATTGCCACGCAAGGTGATCGGACAGAGTCGTCGGCTGGGAAAGAAAGTTCTCGAACGAGGGCTTTTCACTGTCTTCATATTCCGGTTGGGTGCGGTAGCCCGGATCGAGATAATCCTGAAAATACGAGCCGAAATCAATTTCATTGAAGGGGTCCTTGGTTTCGGCCTGCGGCTCGGTCGTCCCGGGCTCGATGCGCTCTACCCGTCCATCCTGCTCCTGGCGGCTCGCCACCTCGTCCAACATCGGGACTGTCTCGTCAATCTCCTCCAGAACGGGGTTTTCCACCATCTCGGCGTCGATCATCTCCTTCAATTCGAGCTTGTTGAGCGCAAGAACGCTTACCATCTGCATCAGGCCCGGAGTGAGGACCTGGCGTTGTGCCACCTTCAGATTCAATTTGGGTTGCAGCAGCGCCATAATTGGGACTCAATTCCCGATTGGACTCGTCTTAAGTGTAATCCGGCGAGCGGAACAACACGACCAAAACCGGCACCCATGGAGATCATCGTTCCGAATCGGTTGATTTCCAATCTGGGACCATCCAGCGGAACCGGCATGCAATCCCTGGCCTTCCACTCTTGGACTGCGCCAGACGCACCGCCGTACCCCGTTGTCCACCGACGAAGCGTGCTAACTCAGTGAAAAGCCCTCACCCAAGTAGACGCGCCGAACCTCCACATCGTTTCCAAGCTCGTGGGGTGTGCCCGCCCGGAATATTCGTCCTTCCGCAATGATATAGGCCCGGTCAGTCACGCTCAACGTCTCGCGCACATTGTGGTCCGTAATCAGGATTCCAATGCCGCTGGCTTTCAGGTCGAAGATGATCTTCTGCAATTCCAACACTGCAATCGGATCAATACCGCTGAATGGCTCGTCCAGCAGGATGAAATTCGGCTGGATACAGAGCGAGCGAGCAATCTCGACCCGGCGTCGTTCACCTCCAGAAAGCGCGTAGCCCCGTGTGGTGCGTATATGTCCGAGGTTCAATTGTGTGATCAGGCGTTCAGCCTTGGTGCGGCGCTCACGGGTATCGAGTGGCTGCGCCTCGAGCACGGCCAGGATGTTCTCCTCGACCGTGAGTTTGCGAAAGACCGATGGTTCCTGGGGAAGATAGCTTATGCCGTAGTTGCGCGCCCTCAGGTACATCGGCAATCGGGTAATGTCGTTGTCGTCCACCAGAATGCGGCCAGTCTCCGGAGCAACCAAGCCGACAATCATGTAAAAGCTGGTTGTCTTGCCTGCGCCATTTGGCCCCAGTAGTCCTACGACTTCGCCACGGGAGATCTTCAGATTGACCCCGCGAACGACCTGACGGCCCTTATACGACTTTCCAATTCCCTCAGCGATCAGTGTTTCCATCTAGCTCTCAGGCGCATTTGCATTTATTTTGGCGCCGTAGTTACAGTCGTGGTTTTGCGTCCGCCGCCGTCGATACTGACGCTATCATCGCGGCTATTGAAAATCAAAGCATCACCGGTCACCGTTCCTCGAATTGGGTCGGTCATGCGCGGCGGCACGGCGGAAGTTCCGGTCAGCACATAATTGCCGGTCTCGCTTGAATAGACGAGTTGCTCGCCGATTCCGTGACGTCCTTCAGAGGTTACAACCACGTGACCCGTCGACGTCATGCGATCCACCTGGGCCGCCGCGCCATCCTTTCCGGCGCGTTTGCCCGGCGGGAGCAGAATCACTTCCATTGCATCTGAATCTGTTGTTGCGTCGGCGGAAGTAGCCACCACAGGACCTGCCGAACCGGCATGCATCACTGCCTTCCGCTCAGCACTTGAGTATTTGAGGTCCCCGCCGCGCACTTGAATCACCGAAGGCGCATTGGCCTTTGCTGGTTTACCCGAAAGGCCGGCGCTCGCGCTCACCAGAACCACCTGCACAGGCTCGGCAGCGGTGGTAGTGCGCGCTGTCAGAGTCTCCTTGGTACGGTCAAGCATGATAACTGGGGCGACAACCGAGTTTGACTGCTGCCAAACCCGGGCTTTTCCCTTGAATGTCGCAACGCCGGTGGCTCGATCGAACTCGGCCTCCGCAGACACGGCGTGCTCCGGCCCCTCTGCGCCCAGCATCGACGTTTCCTGGGATTTGCCTCCTTTTGCCGGCTTTTGATTGACGGCTTTCCCGGCGTCAAGATAGGTGGCCTTCACATTTCCATGCGCAAAGGCGTTTCCCGAATCCTGCGAAACATCTATCTTGTCCGCGGTGAGGTCAAGACTACCGTCGGTTACACGCGGGCTCTGGATCAGGTGCAGCCACTGCCCGGTGGATTCGTACTCGGCACGGCCGGAAGTGGCTCGCAGATTCGGACCCGGGGGTGAACCGGGTTTTGCAGCAGGTTCCTGTAGCATTACAACGTGGCCGTCGACCGAAGCTCGTTCAATTTGCGTCGAGCCCTCCGTCTGAGTGCGCTTGTTCCCTTGATCAACAATCTCCCCAGAAGCAAAGTACGCTACCAGCTTGTCGCCGGTCGTGGTTTGGCGCGTACCTGTTGCCGTGGTTTGGACGATGCCCGCATGGCCGATTCCCGTCATTGACGTCAGTGCACTATTCGGCCCATATGTCCCTGTCACGTCGTCCGCCTTCAGCCGGGAAGGCGAAGCCGGACTATCGCCTCGCTGGCTTTCCGCAGTCACGAGCACGCCGCCTGTGCCGTGAATCGACGCCGGCTCGACGTTTCCCTGCGCACTCTCTCGGAAAGCAAGGTCGACCACAGGGGACGTCCAGGAGCGATGAACGCGCAACAACTTGCCTGCCGAAACTCCCTGTTCATCGCTTGAGATTTTGACGTCGCGCTCCAAGTGCGCTTTTCGCAGATCTCCATCTTCTGAGAACTCAAGTTCCATCGTTGGAGATGTGCCGTGCACCTGCCGGCCATTGTTGTCGGAATCAATGGTGACCCCGCCTTCCAAATGTCCGTGGCGAGGCTCATTGTGCTCGTCAAAATCGAGCCTGCCCGTGGGCGCCGTCAACCGACCCCCTGCTGAAGTGGTGAGCAAGAATCCTTTGTCCGCATCGAGTCGCTGAGCCGAACCATCATCGCGGAAGTAGATTTTCGCTTCTACCGCACTGGACTGGTCTCCGCGGGATTGGACCGTTGCCGCGCGCAGGAAGCATGTCTGATCGTCGCGCTCAAACTCCGCATATTCAGCATGCATCGTGACTAGCTGCACGCCCCTTTGCGTGATCAATTCGACTGCATGATCAAGGAGCAGTTTTCCCTGGTGAGCATCGTAAGTCGCGCCCATCGCGCTGCCACTTCCCTGCGCAAGAGTGAACTCAACTCGTTCATTCGTGGTTGCGACACCTGTATTTCGATCGAAAATAAGCCCACTGGTCTTCACATGGATCTCGCCGCGCGAGGCAGACTGAGCCGCGGCGGCCAGGGTACTGCTGTTGGGATTTGCGTCAATTGCCTGCTTGGGGGTGGCTTTCGGCGCGATTGCAGGAGCAACCGTCGGCCGCATCACAATGATATCGACCGGCCCGATAGCCTTGGCTACACCGGAACCCGGGTCGTACTCGAATTCGCCGCCCTCGATGCGGTCCACTCGACTGCCGTCTACCCCGTAAAGCTCGATCTTGACATCGTGCAGTTGCAACAGAACGCGGTCGCCCTGCTTCAACTGAACTTGCTTCGAAGCGTGAATTTTGTAAAGGACATGATTCCCTACGTGGTGCACATAGTCGAAGTCGTTGGCCTCTTCCTGAATATTGAGACCGAGCCGATGGGGAAGGTCCTTGCGGTTGAATCGATTTCTGAATTTCGCGTTGGCAAAGAAAAGCCCGAGTGCAATAACCAGGAAGACCCCTGCTGTCAGCACCATCGTACGCAGCCGCTCTATCGTCAGATGCACGCGTCAGTTCCTCATGCCCAGGCGCGCCGCCAGCCGTTGAGCGAGGCTCTCCCCCAACTCACTCCACAGCAACCGGGCGGAGGCTCCGGAATCCTTCTCGGCAGCTGCAGTCAGTTCGACAAGTTGGCGCACATTTTCCTCAACGTGACGGGCGGCGATTGCATTCAATTCCGCGTCTTCTTCAAGAAAAGCCGCGTCGCTGCCAAAGTCGATTCGAATATGTCCATCCGCTTCGTAAGTTCCCTCATCAAAGAGCGGACCAAAGCCTGTGACGCGCACCAACCTTGGCACACGCGCCCACCTCGCGTCGAGACTCGGGTCGACTTCAGCTTCCCACAAGCTCCAACCAATCTGAAGTTCGTAGGCGTAATCGTCGTGGAGCAATTCCAGCGCATCCTCGACAGCCTGGCTGGGATCCGCTCCGCGCTCCCCGTAGCCGTAGACTCGCTGAAACACGGGTGACTCGCGCCAGCTGACCGGCCAAACCGTGGCCGAGTACACGCGGGATTCGCCCCCATGGGTGGCAAATGCCCCCAACACCGCGGTCAGCTTTTCAGGCAGGGCCGCAAGGCGCAAATTCGGGTACCACAAGCTCAGGTAAAGCGAGTCGGACATCTCTACTGATTTTAGACGCGCGGGCAGAGCGGAAGATGCGCGGGAATGGTCGACCAATGCCGCCGAGGCGCAACCCGCGCAAGATTTTTGCTACGCCAGTCGGTGCAGCGCTTCATGAGTTCTGCAACCCTGGCCTTCAGCATCTGCGATTAAGGACCAATCTGATCGACGGCTCGCCTACCCCGTCACGATCTCGCTGAAATCGGCTATCCCCGAGAAGCCGTGGAGCACTCCATCGATTAAAGCAAGATGCGCACCGCGTACGGACGGATCGGGGTCAAGGACCATCACCTTATCAAAGAATGCGTCGACGACCGGTCGCAGGGTCGCGATCGAAGCCAGAGCATCGCCGTAGGCCCGCCTGTGCCGTAATTCAGCTACCTTGGGGGCAAGCGTGGAAGCGGCGTCGGAAAGTTTCTGCGCTTCAACGGCGAGCGCAACGGTGCTTGGTGCGCCGATTGCGAAGCCTTTCTCCTCAGCCTGCCGCAAGATATTCTTGATGCGTTTGAACGCCGCCGAAATAGCCTCAAAGTCGGCAGATTGGCGCGCCGCCGTCAGCGCCTCAGCCCGGGCAATTGCATCCCGCACATCATCTGCACCAGCCGCGAGGACCGCATTCACTACGTCGTAGGCAAATCCGCGAACATCTTTCAAATAGAAATGAAGCCGCTCGCGCAGAAACGCTCCAACCTTGGCGTTGGTGCCTGAATTTGCATTCAATACGCCGCTGAGGGTCAGACCCAACCCAGACTCAGCCAGAATCTTTACGATTCCATTGGCCGCGCGGCGCAAGGCGAATGGATCCTTAGACCCTGTCGGCTCCAGTCCGATGCCGAACATCGCTGTTATCGTCTGAATTCTGTCGGCCAACCCCAGCAACTGTCCCTCAACCGACACCGGAATTTCGTCATCGGTCGAGGCTGGTGTGTACTGCTCGTAGATTGCCAGCGCGACCCTCTCGCCAAGGCCCTGGGCGCGCGCATAGAGACCCCCGATAATCCCCTGCAACTCAGTGAATTCCTTGACCAACTCAGCGGTCAGGTCGGTCTTGGCCAGCTCGATAGCCTTCAACAACGCGGCCTCGTTGAAAGCGACGCCTGCAGTCTTTACTGCCGCCGCAAGCTCGCGCGCCACGACCAGGTTCTGCTCAGTCTTCCAGTGGTAGCTGCCCAGTTCCTTCTGAAAAGTGACCGCCTTGAGGCTCTCGACACGATCAACGAGGGACGTCTTTTGATCCAAATCCCAGAAAAAGCGTGCATCTTTGAAACGGGCGCGCAGCACGCGGGCGTTTCCGTGGCGAATCGTGGCCTGGCCCTCTTCGTCCGCCGTGGTGTTGAGCACAGCCAGGAAATGCGGGGCCAGTTTTCCGGCTGCGTCTTCCACCGCAAAGTACTTCTGGTGATCGCGCATCACCGTCACCAGCACTTCTTCAGGCAGCGACAGGTACTCGGCATCAAAGCTTCCGAGTATCACAGAAGGCCACTCGGTGAGATGCACGACGGTCTCGACCAGCGCCTCGTCCTCGCGCCAGCGTGCGCCGGGCACAGTGCGTGTGGCAGCATCCAGCGCCTTGCGAATGATGTGCCTGCGTTCCGCCACGTCTACCACAACGCTGGCAGCGAGCAGAGCTTGGGAATAGTTTGCAGCCGAATCAATGAGCACTGGCGCATCCCCATGCAACACGCGATGGCCGCGGCTCTGGTTGCCGGCAGCGATCCCCGCGATCTTAACGGGGACAATTTCGGTGTCGAGCATCGCCACAACCCAACGCACGGGCCTGACAAACCGTTCCGGCTTGCCTGCGCGCCAGTACATATTCTTGGCCCAGTAGATCGCGAGCACTTCTTTCGGCAATTCTGCCGCAAGCACCTGCGATGCGGCTAATCCCAGGCGCTTGATCGTCGCACCGACATACTCACCCTTTGCTGTTGCGACTTTTTCGAGCTCGGCAACGGGTACGCCAGCCTTTTTTGCGAATGCCTCTGCGGCCGCCGTCGGCGCACCATCTTTGAAAGCAACCTTCCAGGAGGGACCGGTCAACTTCTCTTCGGCGTCGGGCTGAACCGGAAGCACACCTTCAGCCAGGACGGCCAGGCGCCGCGGAGTGGAAAAGGTGGTCAGTTTGGCCTCGGATGCGAGCAGCCGCTCGCGCACCAGCAGTTCGTGCACGCGCCGGCCTAATTCGGCTTCAGCACTGGCAATCATGCGGGCTGGAACTTCTTCGAGGCCGATTTCAATTAAAAGGTCAGACATGAATCAATTCTTTCTAAAAGCCCCTAGCTAGCAGCTTTGTTGCACCGCATATGCCTTTGCCACGCCAACCGCAAGCGCACGAATGCGACCAATCACACCCACCCGCTCAGTCACGCTGATTGCTCCGCGCGCGTCAAGCACGTTGAACAGGTTTGAGCATTTCAACGCCAGCTCATAGGTCGGCAGCAGTGGGAACCTGCGCTTCTCTACCGCGCTTGCTGTCTCGCTCGCCATCAATCGATGCGCCTTTTCAAGCAGCGACTGCGCCTCCGCCTCATAAAGGCGAAAGTGCTCCCAAAGCTTGTCAGTCTCGGCCATCTCGAAGTTGTACACCGAGAACTGCAGTTCCTCTGAAAATCTGACGTCGCCGTAGGTAACTGCCGCGCCGGTTTCGGGATCGCGCGCCCACACGATGTCATAGATTGAATCCAGTTCCTGAAGGACTTGCGCTATGCGCTCCAAGCCGTAAGTCAGCTCGGCGCAGATAGGATCCAGATCCATGCCCCCGCACTGCTGGAAGTAGGTGAACTGAGTGATTTCCTGGCCATCAAACATTACCTGCCAGCCGACGCCCCACGCGCCGCCCGCGGGCCACTCCCAGTTGTCTTCTTCAAACTTCAAGTCGTGCTTGCTGAGATCAATGCCAATCGCCTCAAGAGATTGAAGATACAAATCCTGCACGTTGACGGGCGGCGGCTTCAGGATCAATTGGAACTGGGTGTGTTTGAAGAGCCTGTTTGGGTTCTCGCCGTAGCGTCCATCTGCCGGGCGCCGCGACGGCTGCGCGTAGCCAACTCGGAATGGCTTCGGGCCAAGGACGCGCAAAAACGTTTCCGGGGCCATGGTACCGGCGCCGACTTCGACGTCGTAAGGCTGTTGCAACACGCACCCGCGGTCGGCCCAGAAGCCTTGGAGGCGAAACAACAATTCCTGAAACGTAAGCGCGGTTGGTTTCTGAGATGGTGCTAGCGGAGTTGAAGGCACAAGCGATTCTCTTTCACAGGGACTGATGGTGATTTTATCAGCCGATGCGAACAGAGTCAGAGCCGCCCCAACGCCTCGGCTGACTTCAGCTTGCGCTCCATGTGCCGCTCCAGGGCCTGCAGGGCAAACCTGCGTAAATCCTGGCCGCGACGGCGGGGCCACGGTTCAGCAGAGAAGGTCGCCACAGGCGCGCGAAGCATCCGCAGAGCAATCTGCCAGGAATCGGCGGATAGTTCGCTCGCGCTGCCATTGCGATGCACGTTGCAGAACAGGCCATCTCCGAACGTACTGAAGCTTGTTTCCCCGGCAACAAGCGCCTCGCCGCAAGCGGTACAGTGCGCAAGGTCAGGCAGCAGGCCCATCAGGCGCGTCATCCAGAGTTGAAAATACGTGAGCGGCATCCACGGCTGCTGCACTGTTGTTTGTTCGAGAACGGAAAGTACCAGCCGGAAGACTGTCTCTTGGGGATCGCGCTCAGGAAGCGCCTCATCAAGTACTTCGGCGAAGAAGCTGAGCACTGTCATGCGCAGTTGGTCCACGGGCGCGGTCAGTGGTGAGCGGATGATTTCCAACTGATCGAGCCGCACCAGTTCCTGCTTTGGCCGCTCAACGAAAAAGGCCCGCGCCACAGTCATAGGCTCCAGTGCTCCACCAAAGCGCTTGCGGCTTTTCAGCGCGGACTTGGCGACACCTTTTAACTTGCCATAGTCGCGAGTGAGAAAACTCACCACCAGGTCAGCTTCATGCACCGGCCAGGTACGCAACACCACCGCCTCTGAAGTTAGGACTGCCATGCGATTCCATCATTGCATCTAGAACGCACAAACGCGTCCGCCGCCGCGGACGCGTTTTGATCTGGTGCGATTTCTCTACTGCGCGCTCGGCCTAGCGACCGAAATGAGACGCGTTCTTCTCGGTGAAATGGGCCCATTTCTCCGGCAGGTCATCCTGCGCAAAGATCGCGGAAACAGGGCACGCCGGCACGCATGCGCCACAGTCGATGCATTCGACCGGATCGATGAAAAGCTGGTCGGCGTCCGCGTGTCCATCTTCGTCCTTCTTGGGGTGGATGCAATCGACAGGACAGGCGTCCACACAGGCGGTGTCTTTGGTGCCGATACAAGGTTCTGCAATGATGTATGCCATCTTGATCTCTCCGAAGAGTGAAGTCTTCGAGGCTGATGGTAGCACACGGCCCCAGATGCTGACTCGCTCTTTGGCGTGAACGTTTTGCGATGCGGGAATGGGGCAGTGTAAAAGGCCCGTAGAGCGAGAGTCAGCGTGGTCTCAGTCAGCTTTTTGAGATGCGCTCTGCCCTGTGCGCAGCGTATTCCTGCGGTGTTGGAATCGGCGTCAACCCGCGTCCGGCAAACAGGTCGCGGAAGAAGCCGACAAGTTCCTGGTGGATGAGCCCGTTGGAGGCCAGAACCTCCCTGCTGTTGAGTTGAAAATGAGCACCCTCGAAGTCGGAGACCTGGCCGCCAGCTTCCTTGATCAGCAGAATTCCGGCCGCCGTATCCCACGGATTCAGGTTGAACTCCCAAAACGCATCGAGCCTGCCCGCAGCTACGTATGCAAGGTCAAGCGCGGCTGACCCGGCGCGCCTCACCCCATGCGAGCGCATCGTGAATTCCTGGTAAAAATGAATGTTTGGGCTCTGGTGCCGTTTGCGGCTTGGGAAGCCCGTTGCGATCAGCGCCTCGCCTAGCTCAGGAATGCGCGAAACATGAATCGGGCAGTCGTTCAGGCAAGAGCCATGACCGCGTTCCGATGTGAACAACTCATCCCGCATGGGGTCATAGATGACGGCGGCCACCAGGGTCCCGTCCTGTTCGCGCGTCGACCCAGGGAAGCGCTGCTCCAACCCCAACGAGACACAAAACTGGGGAAAGCCGTGGGCGAAATTCGTGGTGCCATCGAGGGGATCAACGTACCAACGAAATTCCTGGTCCATCCGCTCGCGAGTGCCCTCTTCGCCGTAGATGCCATGCGATGGGAAAACCTCGCCCAGTCGCCCTCGGATCAGTTTCTCAACTGTGCGGTCGGCGACGGTAACTACGTCCACATCGCCCTTGTACTCGGTTTCAACCCCTTGGGCAAAGAACTCGCGCAGGCGCGCGCCCGCCTCACGCGCAATCTCAGAGGCCTTGGGTACCCAGGTGAAGTTAGCCGATGTTGAGAGAGCCACAGCCTCGTTCACGAGGCTTCCCTGTTTGCAGCGGAGCCATTCGCGGTGGAGCGCGGTCCGCGCCGCTTGCCGGTTTCGGTGATGGTCTCAATCTGGTGCTTGTAGATGAAGAGATTGGGTTTGCCCTCGCGCGTCAGCCGCAGCATTCCGTCGTCGAAATACTCGATCCACCCGCGCACGACTTCGCCGCCACGAAGCTTGACCGAGACAGGAACCTGGCGCTCACTGAGCGAGCGCAGATAGAGAGCCTCTTGTCCGGTCTCACCGGGCGGAGGGGTCTTGGAATGGCGGCGCGACGAAAGGGCGGGAGTCATAGTGCCATTTTAGATGCAGGAAGGCTCATCGAGGTTGGGATTTTGTAAATCTGCCTTGTACAAAGGTCGATAGGCCGAGTGCACCTTGGTTGACGTCTCTTTTCTGGTGAGAATGGAAGGTTTTTAGTTGCCTGGAGCCTTCGCGCCTCGGGTCAGAATCAGTTGTTGCTGATCTGCCGCGGCCACTTTCTGATAGAAGTCGTGCAGGGCTCCGTATTCTTTTGGATCGAGAATTGTGTAGTTGTAGCTCAACTTCCGATTCACATTGACACTGTCGGCGTCGTGCGTTGTGGTGATCCGGAGTTCGGCGTGTTCCGGCCAGTCCACATTGTTTGTCTGCGGCCCGCTCTCCATGACATAGCCCGGCGGGAAGTGAAACGTCACATCATCCTCGTCAGACCTTGCGTAGTGCACATCCACCGGAACGGTACGCTTCTCCTCTGCCACGAACGGGTGTGTGCTGTTCGCTTCAAACAGCAGGCCCGGTAAAAAGAACCGCTTCTCCGTCACTGTCCCCAAAGTTCCACTGATGCGCACCACCCCCACCAGTTTCGTGTCGTACCCGTCCAAAGCCAGGAAGTGATCGAAATCCGTTTCTACGCCTTCAGGCAAGTAGCCGCGCACCCACTCGTTGAAGCGCTTCTTGATCTCGTCCTCATCGTTTTCCTGAGCCATCTGCCGCCAATAGAGGGCATCTTGCCCGGTGAGAGCAATCCATACAGTCCCCTTCGCTGTCCCAGTGGGATCGACCGTCAGGTCTGCCACGCGCTGCACAAATGAAGCGTTGGCATTCCCGGACGGGGTTCGCGAAATCGATACTGTCTTCTCGTCCGACAACCAGAATCCCTTGCTCAATGAGTGTTTCCAGTGCAGCATTCCGAACGGGCACATTTTCTGTCCCGGGTCGAGATATAACCTTTTCCCATCGAGCTGAGCCACCGCAATATAGTCGTCAAGTTGCCGAGCCGACAACCAGCTGTCGTCAAATTGCGCCCGGCCGCGGTCAACTACTTTCATCGGTTCCACATTCAGACAGGCGGCGCGGCACAGCGCCACATAAAGCAGCGCAATCTCGTCGCCGTTTCCGCCCTGGTCCCGCCACACGTCTTGCGCGTTGTTGATGTTTCTAATTTTCTCTTTCTTCCGTTCCACTTCCGTCTTGTGACGGGTAAAGTCGGTATTCTTCAGTTTCATGACCGCCGCATAAATCTTCTTCGCCTTGACCGTCTCCGTGTCCCCGGGCGCCACCATCCCCGCAGCCGCCTTCTTCAGAGTGCCCGTGGGATTGACGTACTTTTTCACGAACTCGGCCCAATCCTTTCCGGCATCGTCCCAGTACGACTGCTTGGTCGCATATCTCGAAGTGAAGAACGACACGCGCCACTTATACGTGTTCAGCGGCGGCATCCAGTCTTCGTCCGGCAGAGGAGGAACATCGGTCAAATCCAGCGTGAAGCCGCCCTTCTTGTCGTCCACTACCTTCGCGTCAGTCCCGATTCGCGTGATGTAACTAAGTCCGCCCAGGCCAAGCGATTTATAGGAGTAGTGTGCTTTGTGCACGAACTCATCCTGCTGGATCATCCAGGTCGGCTCATTCCCAAACCCTGCATAATGGACGGTTAAGCGGTACTCCAGAATGCTGCCCACTTCTGCATTTGGCAGGGTGAACACCTTCTCCTTCACTTCAAAACCCTTGCCCCGCAGATCCGTCAGATCCGACCCCTGATCGGTCATCGGAATCACCATTCCATCCGCATGAATGGTTCTTGCGCTCACTTCGAGAGTCTCCTGGCCGACAAGGTATGGCATCTTCACCGTCGCCATTTCCTTGCCTTTTTCCGTCAGGATCTTGACTCGCTCGTAGAAGGAGCGCGAGCGCGCCACTTCATCCGTCGAGTCCTCGTAGTAGAGATACACAGCAAGCGCGCCGGGCGCCTTGGGGTCGGCGGTCATCCGGAGTTCGTCTTTGGTGGGCTCCTGAAACTGAGCGCGGAGGGTCGCTGGACACGAGAGTGCAGCAAGCAGCAGAGTGGCAAAGCTGATTACCGTAGCGCGCAACATTTATGAGCCCTTCAACCCAGTCGCAATCAGTTGGGCAACAGGAAAAGAGGAATGGAAAGATGCCCCGAGAGGCT
Source organism: uncultured Acidobacteriaceae bacterium (assembly GCA_963826915.1). Taxonomy (GTDB): domain Bacteria; phylum Acidobacteriota; class Terriglobia; order Terriglobales; family Acidobacteriaceae; genus Telmatobacter. Next base: position 57,042 of record CAWGYG010000011.1, on the reverse strand, counting down.
GCGAGTCATTCTCGCTGAGATCGATGCGATTGGCGCAAGAATCTTCGTAGAGCCAAGAGCCATTTCACTGGCAATGGTCATCATCTCCCATATTCAACGTCTGTATTCCGCATCACCGGGTGGAGTTTTTGGAGGTCGATTCAGACGCCCGAGAGGGTGGTTGAAAATGGCACAAAATGGCTCTCTTAACGCTTCTTAAGTGGCACATTTTGGTCGTTTTTGGCATTACATTTCCTGTATTCCTGTACGATTGATCTCCGCAACTGATTGTTAATAAGGATGTTAACGCAAGGTCCTGTTTCATGCGTTTTGAAATTATTTTTTTGAGCTTTTTTGACGTGAAAAAGTGATTGATTTTCGGTCGCCGACGGACGAAAAACTGCTGGGCGACGAATGAAACTTGAGTGAGCAAATGGGAAAGCGGATGCGCGGAGTTGCGAATTTGAGAGCAAAGAATCAGGCATGACTGGCAATGAAGTTCAATTCCAGTGTGCGCCGGAAGAGGCTAATTCTCTGCAAACTCAAAAAAGAATCTTTCCCGCCGAGGACGGCAAGAGTGTGGGCGAGGCTTAGTCTCTTTTGGAAGCCGCATCCGCATAATACCCGGTGCGATTGCGGATATCGAACGCGTCGGAAGCGGCTCGCGGAACAGTTACGCGGATGCGATGGAAGGTGAGGCCCGGCTCCTGATTGTGGGGATAATAGCCGAGCAGATATTGGGTGCGCAGGTCCTCGCTAACCCGGGCGAAGGCTTTGTCGAGGCCGCCGTCGCTCACATAGAAATGCTTTCCGCCGGTCTGTTCCGCCAAGGTGATGAGCGCATGCTCGCCGCCCAGGTCGCGGCCGGCGCTGGCCTCAATGGGGACGTCGATGATGCTGTAAATCATCACTTCCTTGCGCAGCGCTTCCTCGAGAGCCTCGTCGTAGCTGGTGCTCTTCACGGTGTCGCCGCCGTCTGAAACGAGAATCAACACCTTTCGACCTTCCCTTGTGCCCAGGCGATCTGATCCGTCGTAGATGGCTTCGTAGAGCGCCGTACCTCCCTCGCCACGCATCCGCTCAAGAGCGCGGTCGATCTGCGGCACCTTGTTCGTGAATCCCGTCAGTTCAGTCACGAAGGTGGAAAACTCGAGAATGTTCATCTGATCCTGCGGCCGCATGAGCGCATGGACAAACTTTTTAGCGGCGTCCTGCTCAATCGCCCTGTCTTTGTATGTGCTGGCGCTGGTATCAATCGCCAGGGTGAGATTGAGCGGCATCTCGGATTCGCGATCGAATATCCGAATCTCCTGTCGGCGACCATCTTCGAAGATCGCGAAGTCATCTTTCGTAAGTCCGCCGACCACTGCGCCATGCGAATCGGTGACGTTGACGAACACGTTGACCAGCTTCACATCGATGCGCAGCGGAGCGTCCTGCGCGGGCAGCAGGAGTCCCAGGCCCAGTGCCAGGGTTGCGGAGACGCACGCCGCTGCGACCAGGGCTGGTCTAGGAGGCATCTGCATCCTCCACGGCATACCCGGGCGGAAAGGGCTCGCCATCGGCCCAAACCGCGCCGTCGACAAAGGTCTCTTTTTTCCAAATGGGCACCGTCTTCTTGAGCGTGTCGATGAGCCAGCGGTTGGCTTCAAAAGCCTGCGCGCGGTGCGCCGACGCAACCACGATGAACACACTCGTTTCGCCCACATTCAGCCTGCCTAGGCGATGCACGATTACGATCTGGCGAACCCCGAAACGGACGAGGGCAAGGCGCGCGAGTTCGTCAATTTGCTTCGACGCCATTTCCTCATACGCTTCGTAGTCGAGATGGAGGGTCTGGCGGCCGCGAGAGTTGTTGCGCACAATGCCGTCGAAGACCACGACAGCGCCGTCTTCGCCGCGCTTGGAGGAAGCGACGAGAGATTCTGCGTCGATCGGGTTGCGCGTGAGAGCCGTGAAGACGGCAGGCTCTTTTTGCTGCTCCCCGGGAACACGCGCATTTGATGGAGCGCCACCGGAGACGGGCGGCAGGAGGCCAACTTCGTCCTGGTCGTGGAGTAGAGCGGTTTGATCGGCATATTCGGCGTTGATGCTCACGGCGATGCCGCGCAGCGTGATCCTGGGTTCGCGCGCACCCAGGTATGCGAGCAAATCGGAGACCGTAGCTCCGCCGGCAAGATTAACTGCGAAGGGTTCCGGGCCCAGCGATTCTTTAAGAACACCGAAAGGAAGAACGCGCACTTGCATATCTCAGGAAAGAATACCGCCTGCGAGTTAGACGCATCAGCACTGATTCGGTGGATGAACCGAAGCAAACACGATGGATACCAGCAGAAAGAGGAGGGGCCGGCAGGTTCGCCGGCCCCAACCTCAAATACTGGACTTCCCTGCTCAGGCAGCGGCCTCGGTACCCCGCTCGGGGACGATGGGCGTCACCTCGGAATGAGCATTGAGGAGGGGCAGCGCCACCCTCAACACGTCTTCGATGCGGCTGGCGTAGTGGATCGTAACTCCGGCAATCATCTCCGGAGTAAGATCCTCTTCCACGTCCTGACGATTCTCGGCAGGCAGAATGACGGTTTCCACTCCGGCGCGCCTTGCAGCAAGGAACTTCTCCTTGATGCCGCCCACCGGCAGAACATTGCCGCTAAGGGTAATTTCGCCTGTCATGGCCGTCAACGGGCGAACGGGATTGTCAGTCAGCAATGAAGCCAAAACGGTGGCCATGGTGACACCCGCAGAGGGCCCGTCCTTGGGGATGGCACCTGCGGGAACGTGAATATGCAGGTCGATATCCTTGGTAAAGTCCTCAGGGAGGCCAAGCATCGCTGCGTTGGAGCGAACCCAGGTGAGCGCGGCCTGCATGGATTCCTGCATGACTTCGCCGATTTGCCCGGTCATAGTAAAACCGCCCTTGCCCTTCATCTTGTTGGCTTCGATGAACAGGATGTCGCCGCCCGCCGGTGTCCAGGCGAGACCCACGGCGACGCCCGGACGCTTGACGCGCTCGGCCACTTCGGTTTCGACCCGAACCTGGATGTTGCCCAGCATCTCTTTCAGCACATCACGATCGACAACGAGTTTTTCTGTCTTTCTTTCGACCACGCGCCGAGCTTCCTTACGGCAGACGGTGCCAATGACCTGTTCAAGCTTGCGCACGCCCGCCTCGCGCGTGTAGTGACGCACGATGTGGCGAATGGCAGCCTCGGGGAACTCGATCTGCTCTTCGGTGATGCCGTTGCCCTTGATCTGGCGCGGAACCAGGTAGCGCTTGGCGATGTGCACTTTTTCCTCTTCGCTGTAGCCCTGCAAGGGGATGATCTCCATGCGGTCAAGCAGGGGCGGCGGAACAGGATCGAGCATGTTCGCGGTGCAGATGAACAGGACCTTTGAGAGATCGAACGGCACGTCGAGGTAGTTATCCCGGAACGTGTTGTTCTGCTCGGGGTCAAGTGTTTCGAGCAAAGCGGAGGATGGATCGCCGCGGAAGTCGCGTCCAAGCTTGTCGACCTCATCGAGCATGATGACGGGGTCGTTGGTTTCGGCCCGGCGAATGCTCTGGATGATCTGGCCGGGAAGCGCGCCGATGTAGGTGCGTCGATGGCCGCGAATTTCGGCCTCGTCGTGCATTCCGCCCAGCGAGATGCGCTGGAATTTCCGACCCAGAGCGCGAGCGATCGAACGGCCCAGGCTGGTCTTGCCAACGCCCGGAGGCCCAACAAAGCACAGAATCGGCCCCTTCATATCGGGCTTGAGTTCAAGTACGCTGAGGTAGTCGAGAATGCGATCTTTCACCTTTTTCAGTTCGTAGTGATCCTCATCGAGAATTTCCTTGGCCTTGCCGATGTCGATTTTGGCTCCGGAACTCTTGGCCCACGGCAGTATTGCCAGCCACTCGATGTAATTGCGGGTGAGAGAGTAATCGGCGGCCATGGGGGACATGCGGCCGAGGCGCGCCAGCTCCTTCATCGCTTCCTTCTTCACATCTTCGGGCATGCCGGCATCGTCGATTTTCTTGCGCAGATCCTCGATCTCGCGCTGCCCTTCGTCCTGCTCGCCAAGCTCTTTCTGGATGGCCTTCATCTGCTCGCGGAGGTAGTAATCGCGCTGCGACTGCTGAACCTGGTCCTGCACTTCGCTTTGAATCTTGGTGCGGAGTTGCTGCACCTCAAGTTCCTTGGCAAGGTGCTTGGTGAGCAGTTCGAGGCGCGCGGGAACGCTGGCGGTCTCAAGAAGCTGCTGTTTGTCGTCCGTGGTCAGGAACGGAAGCGAGGACGCAACGAAGTCCACCAGGCGGCTGGGGTCTTCGATGTTGCCGGCAATGGTGCGGAGCTCATCGGAGAGGGTCGCCGATTCGGAGACGATTTGCTGGAATTGACCAATTACGTTGCGAACGAGAGCCTCGACGCCGGATGTGGTCTCGGGCGCGATGTCTTCCACGGTCTCGATCTCAGCGATCATGAAGGGCTCGGTTTGCACATACCGGACCAGGCGAACCCGCTCAACGCCCTCAGTAAAGACAAAACGGCTCTGATTGGGCATGCGGACAACCTTGTGAACCGTCGCCAAGGTGCCTACGGTATGTAAATCGGCAGGTTTTGGCGCATCGAGACGGGGATCGAGCTGGGCTGCAACGATAATTGAACGTTCGTCGGCCAGGGATTCAATCAACTGGATGGAGCTTTCGCGTCCAACTGTAAGCGGCAGAACAGCATGCGGGAACAGGACGGTATCGCGAACGGGGAGAACGGGGACCCTGCGCAGCGATTGCGAGGTATTCCCTGCGGGGTTTTCAGGCGGCAAAATGGAAGGCTGACCTGGCATTGAGTGTCCTCTTATCAACTTTCCTTCATTAGACAATGCAGACTATTGAAAAGTTGCAGTAAAGTCCAGCGTGGCCCTTTGCTTAACCTCCGTCCCTTCAGAATCAATGAAAAATACGCGACCAGGTGGGCATGGGTTCCCTCTGAGTGCTTCACGTCAGAGGGAGGCGTGTCGAATCGGCTCCTCAAATCGCACCCAGTCGGTTTATCGGCGAACCTCAGCCGAATGTGAGCATAGCCAGTTGGCCTTTGCCGGGGGTTCCGGCACAACCGGGGAGCAAAGGCAGCGATTACTTCTTCTGCGACTGGGCAGTCTCTTTTATCTTCTTCTCTGACTGGCTGTCTGTCTGATCAGACTGGCTGTCCTCTTTTTTGATGGCCGATTCAATCCGTTCCCAGAGGCCCTCTTCAGGCTGCTGAATGGGCAACAATTGCCGAGCAGCCTCGGCGATGGTTTCGAGGTCATTCAGAAGCGCGCGGCAAAGTTCGCAGGTCTGCAAATGGGGATGGCTGCTTACGTTCGCACCGGAGCCAACCAGCTCCGGCAGCTGATCCTGAAACTCATTGCAGGTCATGGCCTTGGGATCCTTGCTCATTGCCGCCCCCCACCCTGAAGAGAGAAACGGAGGGCATCGCGCAGCTTCAAGCGAGCCTTGTGCAGCTGGGACTTACTGTTTCCAACCGAGCAATCCAACATGTCAGCTATCTCATTATGCTCAAAGCCTTCGACGTCGTGAAGGACAAAAATGAGCCGATAGCCGGCGGGGAGTGCGGCCACGGCGCGTTCCAGCGCCAAGCGGTCGATGGAGCCTGTCAGGGAAAGGTCTGGGGCGCCGAAGCTGCGTCCGGGACCGTCGTCGTAGGTAGGTTCCATGGCCTCGTCGAGCGAAGTGAGGGGAAGGCCTTTTTTGCGCAGGTGCATCAAGACGACATTGATCGACAGGCGGTGAAGCCATGTTGAAAAAGCCGAGTCTCCGCGAAACGTTGCAATTTTGCGATGCAGCTGCAGAAATGCCTCCTGGGTGAGGTCTTCCGCTTCGGCAATATTGCCGACCATGCGCAGGCACAGGGAATAGATGCGCCGTTTATGGAGCGAGTAGAGATGGGCAAATGCCTGGTGGTCTCCTGCCTGCGCGCGGGCCAGGATCTCCGCGTCAGCTGAAAGTGCAGTTGGGGGCTGAATGGAATTTGACGCGGGGACGCGAAGCTGGACCGCACTCTCTTTTTCCGGAGCAGGTTCCTTAGGGGACGCTTCGGGCGTCTGCTTTTGAAACTTCGGACGGGGCATGCGCTTCCTTTGGGGAGGGGAATCGGTAGCACTGATCATAGAGTATTGCTGCGCCAAGCTTCTTTCCTCGTTAGTATAAGGTGCAGCAGTAAAAAATAGTTTGAGCTGCAACCGTGAGGAGCCGGGGCGGCTCTCAAGTTATTTGCTTAGATGCATCCAAATGGCTGGACGTGGATCGATACACGTCATTTTCCTGGGAGATATAGTGCGAAAGGCAACGCCGGCATGGCAGCTCGGCCCCTCAATCAGGCACAAAGTGCTGTCAGCATGCATCCTCATCATCGCGATGAGTGGCGGAATGTGCTGCCGGGGACAGGCGGCAGGCGGGGGAGGGAGCTCAAATTTACCGGGTGAAGCCGCAGATCCGCCTGGTCGCGGACCAGCTGCAATGGATCGCGACACTTTGACAGGCGATTCCCGGCCGATTGCGCGTTTTGAAGGCCTGCCAGTGCGTTCGATCTCGTTCGAGGGGGTTGCAGAGGAAAGGCTGAAGCCGCTTTCAGACAATCTTGCGCAGGGCGTGGGCGCGCCATTGAATCGCGAGAAAATTGCGCGGAGCCTGCACCAATTGTTTGCGACCGGGTTGTTTGAAACGATCGAGGCGGATGGAACCCGGAAGGACGACGGCGTCGAGCTTGTATTTCGAGGAAAGCCCAGCATATTCATAGGCACGGTCAATGTTGAAGGCGCCAAGGGCGCAACGATCAACACGCAGTTGGAACGGTCGACACGGCTGACAGCGGGTACTCGCTTCTCACAGGAGCGATTGGATCAAGCTGTCGACAGAATGCGCCAGACGCTTGCCGATAACGGATTCCACGAGCCGGTAATCCATTATTCGTTGACACCTCAACCGGATGAGCAGCTGGTCAACATCGCGTTCACTGTTACGTCGGGACCACAGGCGCGGGTTGGCGGAGTCGCAGTTTCAGGGGACCCCGGCATGACGCTCGATGAGTTCAGGCACGATGCGCATTTGCGCACCGGCGCCCTGATCGACCACGAGACCGACAACCGGGCACTGAGCGGAGTCCTCAAGCACTACCAGAAACAGGAACGCCTGGAAGCTGAGATCAAGCTGGAATCGCAGGTCTATGCGGCCGATACGAGGAGGTCGAACTTCACGTTCCTTGCAAATCGCGGACCGGTGGTGAAAGTGAGTGTGGAAGGCGCAAAAATCGGCGCTGAAAGGGTCAAGCGCATCGTTCCCGTGTATGAAGAAGGAACGGTGGATGAGGATCTGCTGAATGAGGGGAACCGGCGTTTGCGGGATTACTTCCAGCGTCTCGGCTACTTCGATGTGAAGGTAGATCATCGAAGTCATACGTCGGATGCAGGCGAGGTATCCATCGTTTTCGCGGTCAACCTGGGCGCTCGCCGCCGGGTGGAGCGGGTGTCGGTAACGGGCAATCACTATTTTGGTGCAAATACGTTGGAGCAACTGCTCAGCGTTCATGCGGCCGACCACTTCGACCGCCATGGAGCGTACAGCCAGGCGCTGGTGAGTTCGGACGTAAGCGCCTTGCAGGCTGTGTACCAGAACAACGGTTTTTCCGCGGTAAAGATCACTCCCGAGACTCTCGTGAATCAAGTACCGGAGAAGACGCCGGGGCAGGCAGGCGCGCGCGACACATCAGAGCCACTTTCGGTGGTGTATCACATCGATGAAGGCCCGCAGCAGCGCGTGGGCGTCCTGAGGCTTGACGGCGCGGAAAAATCCGACAAGGAAAAACTGCTGGCGTTGATGAACACGACGCCTGGGCAGCTGCTTTCTCCACAAAACCTGGCCGGCGACCGCGATGCAATTCTGACCGACTATCTCAGTCGTGGATTCGACCAGGCCCGTGTCGAAGTGGCGCAGCAGACGGAGGCTGCGGATCCTTCCAAAGTCGATGTGGACATACACATCACAGAGGGCGAGCAGGTCTTCGTTCGCAAAGTGCTGCTGACGGGCCTTCATTACACGCGGACCGACACGGTTGCGCGCGCGATTACCCTGCATCCCGGAGACCCGCTGAATTTGACGGCTCTCGCCGAGACGCAGCGCAATCTCTATGATTTCGCTCTCTTCAACGAAGTCGATACGGCAGTCGAGAATTCCACCGGCAACGAACCGTACAAGACGGTGCTGTTGCAGACGACTGAAGCGCGTCGTTGGGTACTGACCTACGGTTTCGGTTTTGAGTCGCAGACGGGAACACCGCAGAATAACTGCCTGGGTATATTACAAAGCGGCGTCAGTTGCACTCCCAACGGGAAGACGGGCATCAGCCCCCGTGTACTGATCGACATCACGCGCAACAATCTTTTCGGCCGGGAACAGTCGGCATCGATACGCGGAACCTACGGCCTGCTGGAACAAAACATCAACCTGCTCTACCAGAACCCGCATTTTCGCGGCAATCGAGACGTCGGCCTCACGTTTTCAGGCGGCTACGCGAACAGCCAGGACGTCACAACCTATGTTGCGTCAAAGCTGGAGACCGGCGTTCGCTTTACCGAGCACTTCAATACCCCCGGATTCTTTATCTCGAAAGCCAACACTTTCATATATGAATTTGATTTTCGGCGAGTCAAGGTCTCGAAAGCGAGCCTGCAAGTCGGCCCCGGCGCTCTGCAGGCCCTGTCGACGGCGGTTCGTGTAGCTGGCCCCAGCCTGACTTGGATTCGCGACACGCGAGACTCTCCGCTTGACGCGCATCGGGGAACCTATTCCAGCTTTCAGGACTTTCTTTCGAATGGAGTTTTCGGCGCGCAAGCAGAATTCAACCGGCTCGACGTGACGAACGCGGGCTATTACGGATTCGACAAAAACCGTTTTGTGGTGGCGCGGAACACGCGCTACGGCCAGGAAAGAGCGTACGGATCGCCGTCGAATATGCTTCTTCCCTTACCGGAACGGTTGTATGGAGGTGGTCCAACCTCGCTGCGCGGTTTTTCGATTAATGCGGCGGGACCGCGCGATCCTGAAACCGGGTATCCAATCGGCGGCGCCGGGGCCCTGTCGAACAGCACGGAATTGCGACTGCCCCCGCCGATGCTGCCCTTCTTCGGAGACACGCTGAGTTTTGTGCTGTTTCACGACATGGGTAACGTCTTTACCAATGCGGGAGATGCGTGGGCGAGCGCGGCCCGCATTCACCAGCCGGACCGCGCCAGCTGCAAAGTACTGACCCCTCCTAACAACTCGACCGACCCGCCCACACCTCCCAGCCCTACCGGACCACCAACTTCGACCGGCCAACAAGGACAGTGCAACTTCAACTACTTCTCGCACGCACCGGGACTCGGACTGCGCTACCATACGCCGGTGGGACCGATCCGATTGGATTTCAGTTACAACCTGAATCCGCCGATTTACCCGATAAACGTGAATTACTCGCAGTCAAGCATCTACGCCAACCAGCACGTCGGCGAAGCTCCCCACTTCCAGTTTTTCTTCAGCCTTGGACAAACCTTTTGATGAGCACACGGCGCATCCACGAATTCGCGATCGCACGCGGCCGAGCGTGGCCAGGGTGGCTGGCTCTAGCCATGTTCACAATGGGTGCGCTTTCGATTTATGGGCAAAGCGATTCACAGCCCGGTCATGATGCGTCGAGTGTGACGCTGGATCGGGTTGTCGCGGTGGTGAATCATCACCCCATTCTCGAGAGCGACCTGGAAGATGAAATTCAGCTATCGGTCCTTGATCCCAGCCACACCGATACCCCCAATCTCAGTCCGAAGCAGGCATTGCAGCAGTTGATCAGCCGCGCACTGATTCAGCAACAGATGCGCGAGGGGGATATCCCGTCGGCTGTGCCCAAACCGGAAGAGGTTGCCGCACGATTGAACGAGATACGCACCGAGCTGCCGATTTGCGTTCGCGCCAACTGCAAGACGGACGCCGGCTGGAATGCGTTCCTCGCCAAACATGACCTGACAGCAGAGCGGGTGGAATCCTATCTTCGCTACCGGCTGGAGATTTTGAGTTTCATCGAATTGCGATTCCGCCAGGGCATTCGGGTTTCGCCCGAGGAGATCCAGGCCTACTACCACGACAAGCTCCTGCCACTCTATCCGGATGGCGCAACGCCTCCGCCTCTTGAACAGGTCTCCCCACGCATTCAGGAGATTCTGCTTCAACAGCAGGTGAACACCATGTTTGACGGATGGCTGGAAAACCTGCGCAAGCAGGGCGAAATCGAAGTTCTTGACCCGACGCTGGAGACTGCGGACGCCGAGAAACCGCAAGGAGCAGCAAGCGAATGAGCGAGCGGGATAATGGAACGCCCAATCCGCCGGAGCGCGAGCCGGAGTCGGAACCGGGGCAGCAGCGACCATCGCGGCTACGCTATTTGCGCCATGTCGTATGGTCCATGATCGGGATTGTTGTCTTGTTGATCGTCGCGATTGTGGGGCTGTATTTCTGGGCTAGTTCCAGCGCGTTTGAAAACATTCTTCGCAAGCGACTGATTGCCCGGATTGAAGAGTCTACCGGCGGGCGAGCCGAGATTGGATCGTTCACATGGCGTCCACTCAAGTTGGAGGCCGAGGCTGGCGATTTTGTTCTGCATGGCACTGAAGCGCCTGATGGGGAACCTTATGCCCGGATCAAGACCCTTCGCATACAAGTAAGCATCCTTGGACTGTGGAGTCCGCGGTTGCTGTTGCGCGACCTTGAAATTGTCGGGCCGCAACTTCATCTCATCGTTTATCCCGACGGCTCAACCAATCAGCCCCAGGCACACAAGCAGTCGAACCTGCACCCTCTGGATACACTTTTCGACCTCCAGGCCGGACACGTCGCGGTGGAGCAGGGAGTGCTCGATTACGAAAACCGCGCCTCGGACTTTGACTTCCAGAACAGGCATATACCGCTCGACTTCGCCGCCAAGGACGTCTCGGTTTCGGTCGCTTATGTTGCGGCGGCCGGGAAGAATCCGGAAAGCTATCATGTCGAGGTTGGCGCGCATGATCTGCGTCTTACCAGGGGAAATCCTCTGCACCCCGAGGCTCCCCCGGTGCAAGGGTTTGTGCAGGCTACCGTCGACCTGACTCGCAATGCCGCGTATCTGCGGGCACTGCGCGTGACCGCGTACAGCAAAGGCTCGACTGATCGCGTGTTTGATCTTGCCGGGCAGGTTACCAATTTCGCCCGTCCGCACTGGAAGGCAACGGCCAAGGGCGAAATCGATTTGAAACTGATGGAGCCAATGACCGGGTATCCCTTCACACCCGAAGGGATTGCGCACATCGATTTGGCGGGAGAAGGCGAGGCAGGAATATTTCGCACGGACGGCACGGTGCATGCCGAAGGAGCTTCTTACATTGGAACAGGCGTGACGGCAAGAGGTGTGGACCTGGTTGCGCATGTACACGCCGACCCGGAACGGCTGCTGATCACTTCAGTTGTGGCGCGATTGCACCAGGGCGGTCAGATGGAAGGCGAAGTCCTCCTCGACCATTGGATTGCACCTGTACCCGGAGCCATGACCATTCGCGCCTCTAGCCCAGAGGAGAAGCGGACGGGCAAGTCGGTGAAGGCAGCCAAGAGCAAAGCGCCGCTTCTGATTCCGCACAGCACAGAGCCAGTCGATCTGTACACAAACGGCAAGGTGAACGCGCTCTTCAAGGACGTGGCGCTTGACACGATTCTCGATCTCGTCGGTCAGCCGCCATTTCAGAGGCTTGGCATCGACACGCGCCTCAACGGGCTTTCGACGGCGGTTTGGACAAATGGAGATGTTCGCACACTGTCGGTGGTCAGCAACTTTAGCTTGAACCCCTCAGGGCAAAATGTAGCAGGGGAAGTACCAGCAACCGGGGCGGTCGACGGAACCTACACGCAGCGCGATGGCGCGGTTGACCTGCGCAAGCTTGAAGTGAACCTTCCGTCAAGCCAAGTCGAGGCACATGGACACCTGGGCGCTTATCCGCTGTCGAGCACGACCGGAATCGCTGTCGATTTTCATTCGCACAACCTGGGCGAATTCGATACGGTGCTTCGCGACCTGGGCTTGACCGTCAACGGCAAGAGCGGGACCGCGGCGCTGCCGGTCGTTCTGGGCGGGCAGAGTGATTTCCATGGGACATGGTCGGGGTCGCTCGCCGATCCTCACCTTGCAGGAAGCCTGCAGGCGACGAACCTGACGGTGGAGATTCCAGCGAGCGAAGCGGGGGGACAGGCGCAGGCTGTCAAGTGGGACTCGCTTGACGCGACCGGCAGCTACTCGGCCACGCGGATTGTGATCGATCATGGACTGCTGAAGCATGGGGCGGCGGTGATCATTTTGAGCGGAAACCTGGTGGCCGCCGAAGAGTTGCAGGGAAAAACAGGAAAACCGGTCTTCAATTCCAATTCCCTGCTGCAGGGAAACCTGCGCGCCACCGGCGTGAATGTTGACGATGTGCGGCCGCTGATCAACGCGAAATTGCCGCTTACCGGAACGCTCAGTGCCCAGGTTAACGCAAATGGCCCCATCCACTCACTCGACGGCAGCGGATGGGTGGAACTGGATAGTGGCACAGTGCTTGGAGAGCCGGTCGCACGCGCTCGCGCCGAAGGAAAGATCGCCGGGCAGGTACTGCAAGTCGCGTCAATTACGATGAACAACGCCGCCGGCGGAGTTACGGCCTCCGGCACTTACGATCTTCACTCGCGTCGATTCCAAGTGAATGCGAAGGGAGCCGGAATTGATGTGGCCAAGCTCCAGAGCCTTCGCGGCCTGGGAGAGGACATGGCAGGCAATCTTGGTTTCACCATTACAGGCTCAGGCACGTTTGACGACCCGCGACTGGAAGCCCATGCCACCCTCGCGGGGCTGAACGCGGGAGGCGAACCCTTCGGCGGCGTAGATATCGTTGCGCATACGGCGAATCGCGATCTTGTATACGACATAACGACCCGGCTCGAAGCCACCGAACTGTCAGCGCACGGACAGATTGCATTGAACGGGGATTACCAGACGCAGGCTACGCTGAATTTTTCGCAATTCAACATTGGCGCGCTGCTGAAGATGGCCCACGTAAGCGGTCTCACAGGCGAATCTGCACTTGCAGGAACGATCACGGTGCAGGGTCCGCTGGCGAAACCAGAACAACTGTGCGGCGAAGCACGCCTGCAGCAATTGGCGGTGACGATTGCCGGTGTGCATCTCCGCAGCGAGGGCGGAGTTCATGCCACGTTGGCCGACGCACGCCTGAGTCTCGATCCGCTGCACGTAACGGGAGAGGAAACGGATCTGCACCTGCAGGGAAGCCTCGGCCTGAAGGACAAGCGTCAACTGGATGTTGTCGCAAACGGTTCGATCAGTCTGAAGCTGGCTGAAACGATCGATCCCGATCTGACCGCGAGCGGAACATCCACGTTTAGCATAGAGGCGCATGGAACGCTGCAAAACCCGGGACTCCGAGGGCGCATCGATTTTGATAATGCATCGCTGGCGCTAGAAGATCTTCCCAACAGCCTCAGCCAACTGCATGGGACGTTGGAATTCAACCAGGATCGCCTGGAGGTGAAATCCCTGACGGCGATGAGCGGCGGCGGGCTTCTGAGCGTTTCAGGGTATTTGGCTTACCAGCACGGGATTTATGCAGACCTTTCGCTGACCGGCAAAGGGATCCGCATCCGGTATCCGCAGGGCGTCAGCTCCGCAGCTGACATCGATTTGAAACTGCAGGGGCCGCAGAACAACATGCTGTTGAGCGGCGGTGTAATGATTACCCGCTTTACGGTCAGCCCCGAAATGGACTTCGTGGCTTTGGCCGCGCAGGCCGGCAAAGCGCAGCCCTTTGCCCCGCCCGATGCTCCGTCTAATCACATTCGTCTCGACGTTCACATACAATCCTCGCCGCAACTCAACTTCCAGAACGCTTATGCCAAGCTGGCTGGCGACGTGGACTTGCGGCTGCGCGGAACGATTGCCGCACCATCGCTGCTGGGCCGGATCTCGATCACCGAAGGAAGCGCCACGATCGCGGGAACGCGGTATGAACTGCAACGCGGAGAGATCACATTCAGCAACCCGGTGCGTATTCAGCCAATGATTGACTTGAACGCAACGGCGCGCGTCGAGGACTATGACATTTCGCTGGGGCTGCATGGTTCAATTGATCAAATGACGGAGTCGTTCCGCAGCGATCCGCCATTGCCGGAAGCGGATGTTGTGGCGCTGCTCGCCCTGGGGCGGACGCAGGATCAGCAGCGACTGTATACGCAGCAACAGGAACAACTCGCCACAAATCCCGCGACCGATGCCCTGCTCGGAGGCGCACTGAACGCCACGGTAAGCAGCCGGGTGCAAAAGCTGTTTGGCGCGGGCTCGGTAAAGGTGGATCCGAATTATCTTGGCGTGCTGGGGAACTCGACGACGCGCATCACTGTCGAAGAGCAGTTGGGCAAGAACCTGACATTGACTTATGCCACCGACGTGGATACTACCGGGCAGCAGTTACTGCAAGCCGACATCGCCATCAACCGGCATGTCTCCCTGCTGGTGGCGCGGGACGAATCAGGCGTCTTTTCGATGGTGCTCAAGATCACGCGCCGATTCAAGTAATCGGTAAGGCTCTCAGGCGGCGTCGGCTGCGATCGTCGCTGAAGCGTTGCGATCACCCGGCAGGAACAGGCTCATTACGGTGCCCGCTTTGTCGCCTTGATGACTACGGAACCGCATGTAGCCGCCTTGCTGCTCAATCAAGCTCTTGGCGGCCCATAGACCGATGCCTGTTCCAATTCCGGTCTTAGTGGTAAAGAAGGGGACGAAGATTTTCTTCTGAACTTCGGGCGTCATACCAATTCCGTTGTCGGCAAGGGTGATGCGGACTCCCGGCTTCATGCCATTCTTCCAATTCTTCGTAGCGTGTGCGCGCAGCCAGATTGTTCCGCCTTCCCTTGAAGCGTCGATGGCGTTGGCAATCAAATTCGACAGTGCCTGCCTGAGTTCGCCCTGCTTGCCAAAAACCTTCAACTGAGGATCAACGGCTATCTCCGTGTGCAGGTGTTTGTAGGCAATTTTCCTCTCGTAGACGATCAGCACATCCTGCACCAAATCGGAAACGCCGATCCAGCGGCCCATTGAATTGTCCCTGTAGAACCCGAGCGTCTGCTGGGCAATCTGCGCTACGCGCGCGAGTTCCCGGTCGGCGATCTTCAGATATTGGGATACTCCTTCGGGAAGGCCCTCGGAAGTCATTGCCAGATAAATGAAGTTTGTAACTGCTTCCAGGGGATTGTTGATCTGGTGCGCAATGGTTGCGACAAGGCGGCCCGCCGCGGCCAGCTTCTCAGCCTGAATCGCAACTTCCTGTGCGGTGCGCAGTTCAGTGACGTCCCGCAAAACAGCAACTAAGCGCTCGATTTCCCCATCCTTGCCCAATGCCGGGGAAATCCGCACATCCCAACTCTTGATTGTGCCGCCCGTGGTGGGGCATTCCCCTTGAAAACACCCGATTCCGCCAGACCGCGCAGCCGCCAGGGCAGCCTCGGCTCTCGGCTTGTCTGCTTCTTTCCAAAAACTCACCCAGGGACGCCCAAGGGCCTGATCGGCATTCTCGATCTCGAGCGCTCTCTGGCCGGCAGGGCTCATATATTGGATTCGACCATCAAGATCAAGCACCTTTACGCAATCGACACTGCTCTCGATAATGTTCCTTGTAAACTCTTCGTTGCTCCGCAGCCGCTCCTCGATTTGTTTTCTCTCGGCAACGGCTCTTTCGCGTTCTTCCACGGCCGATTGCACAGCCGTTGCTGTCTGCTGAAGAGTGCTGACCATGCGGAGCTTGGCATCTTCGCTTCCCAGAGATGTGTAGCTCTCCGCCGGAATAATCTCGCTATGCTCATTGCAAATCTCGCGGAAGAGTTCGGCATCCCCGGCCTGCGCGAAACCGCCAATTGGATATGCACAGCGCAATGAGAAGTTCTCGTGCTGCGCAAACTCGTTCCAGAGATGCTCAAGCTGAATCGCGGCTTCGTGATCCCCCCGCGCCCAAAGGATGGCGACCATTTCGCCGAAAGCCACGATGGGGCCTGTTTTGAGGCGAAGACCGGCCTTTGCGCGCGCTAATTCCGGCTCAATGGTTTGTTTGAAGAGCCTTGCATCCAGCCGACCATTGACCGTGAACCCAGATAAGGTCTCTTCCGCGTTCAGAGAGATAAACCGGCCCTGCGCCTCAGCCAGTTTGCAGTCAATGCCATTTGCTTCTAAGCGGATTTCAAGTTGCTGCAGATGGCCTGGGGTCGCGATCGCGATGCAAGCGCCACCGGCGCCGATGGCAGAACCCACGAATTCACCCAAGCTCTCGATGAAGACGGAATCCTGCTCGTAGAAATGAACCGAGTGCGCGCAACCGGCGGCCGTTCTTTCGTTGCCCGATCGGGGATGCGCAGTCTCAACTTCGTAAATGGGCCCGTTTGAAATCAGGATGCCTCCGACTGATGCGGATCGAGTGGCATCTCTTTACGTTGCCGCGCACCAAACCCTCACATTGGGATGCGCAAAAGATGTTCACAGTTGCCAGCCACCCCGGCGCTAACCGTACGGAATCAAAAAGCTTGCGAAACGACAGAGCGCCTTTCGCGTTCCTAAAGGGGGTTTGTTGCCACGTCGACACAACCCCACGACGTTTTCACTGAATCTGTGTCTATATGGGCGGAAAACCTGTTCGCCAGGAGGTTCCCCAGCGGCACAGGAGTGGATGGATTGAAGAGTAAAGGAGCTAGCAAATGAGAAAGATGCACGGTATGACCCCGGCTGCAATACTTGCAGCCGCACTGGCCGGAATCTTCGGCCTTCCCCAGATTGCTTTTGCGGCCAGCGGTTCGGGCATTGCACAAGCGCAAGAGGCAGACCAGGTGAACAGCGCGGCTGCCAAGCTGAACAAGTCTCAGTTCAAGGATGTGAAAGTAGCGGTCGACAGCAACGGCATCGCGACCTTGACCGGTACGGTGAGCCTATATGAGTACAAGACCGACGCAGGAAATCGTGTGCGAAAGGCCAAGGGTATTAATGGAGTTCGCAATCAAATTGAAGTTAGCGGGCCAACGGTATCCGATAGCGACCTAAAAGCCAAACTGGCGGAGAAGCTTACCTATGACCGTGTAGGCTACGGAAACGCGTTCAATTCCATCACTCTCGATGTGCAGAACGGCGTGGTGACACTGGGCGGCCATGCACGCACCGACGTCGACAAGGATTCGGCGATGGCCCTGGTCTCAACTTGCCCAGGGGTCAAGGAAGCAATCGACAATATCGATGTCGATCCGGTTTCAATCACGGATGATCAGGCGCGTCTGGCGGTGGCTCGCGCCATTTACGGATACCCCACGCTGAACAAGTACGCCATTGACCCGGCCAAACCGATCCGGATTTCGGTTCAGAACGGCCACGTTGAGCTGTACGGCGTAGTGGACTCGGAAGCCGACAAGGATACTGCCTACATACGGGCCAATGCGGTTCCGGGAATTTTCAGCGTAAAGAACTACCTGCAAGTGGCCAACCAGCCGACCGAGAAGCCGTCAGGACAGGACCAGCACTAGCTGTGGGACTGGATTTCTGCAATGGGACGCGGCAACGGACCGCGTCCCAATGGGAGGCTTGTTGTGCGTTCAAGAGGGCTGCTGCATGGACAACTGTCTGGATCTGCTGAATTTCGGCAACGCATCATAACTTAAAAGGGGCGACATTCACCGAATTGTAATCATTCAGGGCTTTCTCTTCCTTACACTTATCTCGCTATGCTCAACGACGGCCCTCTCACGATTGAACGCAAGGAAGGCAAGAACCCCGGAACCCAGATCTTTACCTTGGTCGGCCCTCTGACCCTGCGCAATCTCTTTGAATTCCAGACAGAGCTTCGGAGCAAGGAGCCGTCGGGGCTCACCATCATCGATTTGAGCCAGGTTCCCTACATGGATTCGGCCGGGATGGGCCTGATCATGAATCATTACGTCCGCTGCAAGACCAAGGACGCAAAGCTCGTTGTAGCCGGAGCGAACAACCGGGTGATGGACCTTTTCAAGGTCACCAAGGTGGACTCGGTGCTTCCCCTCGTCAATTCCGTGGAAGAAGCGGACGCCTAATCCGCTGGAATTCGCTGTCTCAGCCCTCGGTCAGCGCCTCAATTAGACTGACAGATGGAGCTCGACGCGATGGGTGTGTTGGCCAAAACACGTACAACGCTGGAGATGATCAAGTGGGAGCACTCGATCTTTGCGCTGCCGTTTGCGCTGACCGCGGTGCTGCTGGCCGCGCGGGGTATGCCAAGCTGGCGAACGCTGGGATGGGTGCTGGTGGCCATGATCAGCGCGCGCTCGTGTGCCATGGCCTTCAATAGGTGGGCCGATGCGGAACTTGACGCCGCCAATCCGCGCACGCGGACCCGCGCAATTCCCGCCGGGCTGCTTTCGCGTCAATTTGTCCTGGGATTTACGGTGCTGATGGCACTCGTGTTTGTTGTGGCCGCGGCAGAACTGAATCGACTAACGCTCTATCTTTCGCCGCTCGTACTGGTAGTCCTGCTGGGGTACAGCTACATGAAGCGGCTCACGCGCTGGTCGCACCTGGTACTGGGCCTGGCATTAGGCCTTGCGCCGGCGGCGGCATGGATAGCCGTACGCGGCAGCCTTGATCCGCGAATTCTAGTACTCACCGGAGCGGTCACGCTGTGGGTTGGCGGATTCGACGTGTTGTACGCCTGCCAGGATTTCGAGCACGATCGGGAAGTCGGGCTGCACAGTCTGCCCCAGGCAGTCGGCATCCCTGCAGCATTTTTTGCGGCACGGGCGATGCATCTCGCCATGTTGTGCCTGCTTGCCTGGCTGGGGTTGCTTTTTGGCTTTGGTGTCGCGGGATGGCTTGGGGTGGCTGCGGCGGGTCTGCTGCTGGCCTATGAGCATTCCCTGGTTTCGCCGCGGGACCTGCGCCGGCTCAATGCCGCCTTTTTCACGATGAACGGGGTCATCGCCATGGTCTTTCTCGCATTCGTCGCCACCGATGTGTGGCTGCGGAGGTGAACTCGATGCCCTCGGATGCGATCCCGCAAAAAACCGCTGTTGAGCTGTGGTATGGTGCCAGAAAGCAGGCTATGCAAGAGCCAATTACTCCATCCAGTTCGGGAAGATCGATGGAAAAAGCCGACTCCGGAATGAAGATCGCAATCCAGGGAGAACCCGGCTCGTTCAGCCACGAAGCGACGCTCAAGCTGGTCGCAGACGCTCAAATCGTACCGTGTTCGCTTTCTGCTGAGGTTTTCAACAGCCTTGCGCAGGGCGTCGTAGATGCGGCCGTGATTCCCATCGAAAACAGCCTGGCGGGATCGGTACTGGAGCACTTTGACCTGCTGCTCGATCATGACGTAATCGTGGAGCGAGAGACGCTGCTGCGCATCCGGCATAACCTTATCGCCAACCCTGGAACGACTCTCGGCGATATCGATCGCGTATTTTCGCACCCGGTGGCGCTGGCTCAATGCAGGCGCTTCCTTGCCGAGCATCCGAAGATGGAGTCCTTTGCGTTTTACGATACGGCGGGAAGTGTGAAGCAGCTGGTGGAATTGCGCGACCGGCATGCAGCGGCGATCGCCAGCGAGGCAGCCGCACGCTTTTATGGCGCGGAAATCCTGCGGGCTGGGATTGAAGACAATGCGGAGAACTTCACCCGCTTCTTCCTCGTCCGGCGTAGTGAAGATTCCGTCATTGATCCCGAATCGAACAAGATCAGCCTTGCCTTCTCGGTGGAGAACAGGCCCGGAACGCTGGTCGCAGCTCTTGAAGAGCTATCGGCAATGGGAACAAACCTGACCAAGATCGAATCGCGACCCGTGCAGGGAAAGCCGTGGGAGTACATCTTCTATGTCGACTGCCAGTTGCAGTCTGCCGGGGAGGGAGATCGAGCGGTTGCGGCGCTGAAGCCCTATTGCGCGATGGTGAAGGAGCTGGGACGTTATAGGGAAGCCGCACGATGAGGGCGATTCAATTCACATTTCCTGATTCTTAAGGTCAATCTCATTCTGACCATGGAAAAGGGGCGGAGTTCTCATCCACCCCTCTCGATCACGCATCCTAAATCTTTCCGTTAGAAGTGATACGCCACTCCAACTACCGGGTAGTAAATGTTGTACCACTTGTTAGTTGTGAATGAGGAGACGCCAAAGGTTGGCACCTTGGTGACGAACCCGCGAAACTCGGCGCGGATGTCGAAGCTCGGGCTGATCTCATATGCGAAACCGCCGCCGTATAGACCGCCGATCGAGGTTTGCTGCTTCACATCCAGCGAGGTGGTTTGGGAGTCGCGGATGGGAAGGAAGATCAATGCGCCCGGACCCGCCTCTACAAAGGGATTGAATTTCTTGAAGGTAAAGCTGCGCACGTACGCAGCCGACATTTCCTGGGTGCGCGTCGCGACCTGGATATGGAGAGGGTTGACGTAATAGTTGATCTTGTTTTGATAGATGATTCCGTAGTTGGCCTCGAGCGCGCTTGAAGGCGTGAGCATGAACCTGTAGCTGACCAACGCGCCATAACCGGCGTTTGAATGCACCTGCACATCTGTGGATGAGGCGATAAAAGGCTCAACAATGCCACTACCGCTAAGACTAATGTCCTGCCGGCTTTCTTGAGCGCGACCCGCTGCGACGCACACGATAAGCAGGATTGCAATTAGGGCGATCTTCTTCATTCGGTCCTGAACCTCGCGACTGCTCAGCCGTCCGGCTGGCAACCAGGTTTGTCGATTCCGGGACGCCGCTTGGTGCCGGGCCCCGCTCTCAGCATTGTAAATGGCCGGGGCGGCTCGCGGCGGAAACGGATGAATCGGAATGAACTAAGCCAATAGACGCAGCGGACGGCAAATAGGCATCGTCGGCCGGCTATTTCGAGGCCTCGTGGGCTGCGAGACGACTCGCCGCCGCTCGGCCACGGATCTCAACCTGCGCGTTCGACGTGGTAGTAGTAGGGCGGACCCTGTTGCTGCGCCATGGTCCGCACGGTACGGAGAAATGCGCGCGCGGCATAGGAAAGCATGGCCTGGCGGCGATGAACGAGGCGCAGCACGCGCTTCATCTCCAGCTCCTCCACCGTAACTCTCACGAGGTCGCCGGCCTCGAGTTCACGGGTGATGGTAAGGTGCGGCACCAGCGCCACGCCGTTTCCCATGGCTACAAAGCGCTTGATGGCCTCGATGGTGGGCAGGTCGATGGCCATGTTCAAGGGTGTGCGGTAACGCTGAAACGCCTCAATCACCTTCCTGCGTAAGGGAGATGTGACGTTATGGGCGATGAAGTTCTCTTTGCCCAATTGGTTGATGGAGACATGGCCAGCCTTGGCCAGAGGATGATCGGGGCTCACGATGAACGCCAGACTGTCGTTGTAGACGGCGATGGTACGAAACCGGAACGGATCGAGACGGAACGAGACTACGCCGAGTTCAAAGGTGCGCAGATTCAGTTCCTCAGAAATGCGACTGGCGAGCATCCTGTGCACGGAAACTGCTATTTGGGGATATTCCTTGCGGAACTGGTCGATGACCGGAAGGAGGTACATACAGGTGTATTCGTTTGCGGCCAGTTGGAGACGGCCCCGTTCGAGGCTCTTGAGTTCATCCATGGCGCTGGAGGCTTCGCGTCGCAACGCAAGAAGGCGCTGCGCATAGTCGCGCAACAGCTCCCCTGCCGCGGTCAGCGACCCGTCCCTGGCCGCACGGTCAAAGAGGGTTTCTCCCACCGTGGCTTCAAGTTTGCGAATGACCTGGCTAACCGCCGGTTGGGTGCGATGCAGGCGCACGGCGGCGCGGGAGAAGCTGCGCTCCTCGGCCACGGCCAGAAAGGTCTCAAGCTGGTTAAGCTCCATATCAGTTGTCAGTTCTCAGTTGTCAGTTGTCAGTTGTCAGTTTCCAGGGATCAGTTGTCAGTTCTCAGTTGTCAGTTCTAGTTGTCAGGGATCAGTTCCCACGAGAAAAACGGTTGCCGGCAATCATTTTAGTATAAGCAATTGTAATCGCTTACCCAAAAAGAATAACTTTGCGTTATATGGCCCTCATACGAGAAACTTATAGGGCTAGCAAAGGACTTCCCCGGCAGGCATGCACATGACGACAGCGAAACTGACCAACCACTTAGCATTCTTCGACACCACTCTGCGCGATGGCGAGCAGTCTCCAGGCTGCAGCATGACCACGCAGGAGAAGCTCACCATGGCGCACGCCCTCGAAGATCTGGGCGTCGACATCATCGAGGCCGGATTCGCAATGGCTTCGGAGGGCGACTTCGCGGCCATTGCCACAATTACCCAGGCCGTGCGCAAGCCGCGCATCACGTCTTTGGCCCGCGCCAAGAGGGAAGACATCGAAATGGCGGCCCGCGCCCTGCAGTTTGCCGACCGTTCGCGCATTCACGTCTTCCTCGCATCGAGCGATCTGCACCTCGAATACAAACTGAAGATCAGCCGGCAGGAAGCACTCGATCTCACCGCTGAATCGGTGCGGCTGGCTCGCTCGTTTGTCGACGATGTGGAGTTTTCGCCGGAAGATGCGACGCGCTCCGATCGCAATTTCCTGATCGACATGGTGCGCGTGGCCGTAGAGGCAGGCGCCACCACGATAAATATGCCCGACACCGTGGGCTACTCGACGCCCGAAGAGTACGGGCAGATGTTCCGCGAAGTGCGTGAACGCATTCCAGCCATTGACGCGGAGGGGATCATTCTCTCTTCGCATTGTCACGACGATCTTGGACTCGCTGCCGCTAACTCCTTGGCCGCCATCACCGCCGGCGCGCGCCAGGTCGAGTGCACCATCAACGGCATTGGCGAGCGAGCCGGAAACGCGGCACTTGAAGAGATAGCTTCTGCTTTGTATGTGCGCTCAGACCGCTACGGGGTTGACACAAGCATCAGGCTCGACCAGCTTTATCCCACCAGCCAGGTGCTCGGCCAGATCATCACATTCAAACCTTCGCCCAACAAGGCCATCGTTGGAGCGAATGCCTTTGCGCATGAATCCGGCATTCACCAGCATGGCATGCTGGCCAATCCCCTCTGCTACGAAATCATGACGCCGGGGTTGGTTGGCGTTTCAAAGACGCACCTGGTGCTGGGCAAACACTCAGGGCGCGCCGCACTGCGGCATCGGCTGGAGCAACTGGGATACACGCTTTCGCGCGAGGAATTGCAACAGACTTATTACCGCTTTGTTGCCATGGCCGACCGCAAGAAGGATATCTACGACCAGGACCTGGTCGGGATTTTGCCCGATCCGATCCGCGAACAGCGTAGCGAGCCGGTATCAGAACTGGACTAGGCGAACCGACAACAAATAACGAACCTCTGGGAAACTGAATGAAGCTGAAGATTCTTGTCACTGCCGGCGACGGCATCGGCCCTGAAGTAACGAATGAAGCTGTTGCGGTGCTGCGCGAGGTGGCGGAGCTTGGCGGGCACGCGCTCGACATTGATGCGAAGCGCATTGGCGGCGTCGCCATTGTGAATGATGGTTCGCCACTGCCTGCGGACACGCTCCACGCGGCTCTCGACTCCGACGCGGTGCTGCTCGGCGCGGTGGGTGGCAACGAGTTCAATTCCCTGCCCCCCGATAAGCGACCCGAGGCCGGCCTGCTGCAACTGCGCGCGGCGCTGGGCGGATTCGCCAATCTGCGCCCAGCATTTGCCTTCAAGGAACTTGCGGTCAACAGCCCGCTACGGCCTGAGATTATCGACGGTGCCGACATCTTGTTTGTTCGTGAACTACTTGGCGGTCTTTACTTCGGCCAGCCACGCGAGTGGAACAAGACGACAGGCGAAGCCTGGAACACGATGAGGTATACGCGCGATGAAGTGGCTCGCGTGGCGCGCATCGCATTCCAACTGGCCTCGCAGCGCCGCAAGAAGCTCACCAGCGTCGACAAAGCCAATGTGCTTGAAGTTTCGCAGCTATGGCGCGCAACGGTGAACGAAGTCGCCGCTGAATTTCCGGGCGTAACGGTGGAGCACCAATACGTCGATGCCATGTCGATGCACCTGATGAATCAGCCTCGGAATTACGATGTGGTGCTTACGGAGAATCTTTTCGGAGATATTTTGAGCGACGAGTCCGCGGTGATCACCGGATCGCTGGGCATGCTGCCGTCGGCAACAATCGGCGGCAAAGTGAATCTCTACGAGCCGGTGCACGGATCGGCACCTGATATCGCCGGAAAGGGCTTAGCCAATCCGCTCGGCGCAATTCTTACGGCCGCGCTGATTCTGCGCCACTCCGGTGGACTCGAAGCTGAAGCCGCGGCGATTGAGGCATCGGTGCGCAAGGTTCTCGAACAGGGATTCCGCACTACTGACCTGGCGCGCGGCAATATGCAGGGGCTGACTGTGCTTTCGACCACGGAGATGGGAGCGAAGGTGCGGGAGACGGTAAAGCAGCTTCTAGCCGTTAGCTGCTAGCTCTCAGCTCTTCGTCCCTCCGAATACTTCTACAACGCGAAGCTTGACGTAACAAGAAGTTTAAGTCTTGATAGCAACAGAGAAAAGCTAGCGGCTAATAGCTAGCAGCTGAACAGGGAGTTTCATGAATACCGCGCCAAAAACGCTCTTTGAGAAGGTATGGGATCAGCATGTGGTGGTCGAGCCGCAGGGCGAGCCGACCGTTCTCTACATTGATTTGCAGTTGCTGCACGAAGTTACTTCTCCGCAGGCATTTGAGGGGCTTCGTCTGGCTGGGCGCAAAGTGCGCCGACCCGATCGCTGCATCGCGACAGTTGACCACAATGTTCCTACGACCATCGAGGGGCGCCTTAACATCGTCGACCAGATTGCCGCAACCCAGATCGCCACGCTTCGCAAGAACTGCGCCGACTTTGGCGTGGAACTCTACGACGTTGACAGCCGCGAACAGGGCATCGTGCATGTCATTGGGCCCGAACTTGGAATCACCAAGCCGGGGATGACGATTGTGTGCGGCGACTCGCATACATCGACACATGGCGCATTCGGAGCCCTCGCATTTGGCATCGGGACGAGCGAAGTGGAGCACGTTCTCGCCACGCAGACGCTGCCGCAGTCGAAGCCCAAGACATTTCGCATCGCTGTCGAGGGCAAGCTTCCACGCGGTGTTACGGCCAAGGACATCATTCTCGCCATCATCGGCAAGATCGGCACGGACGGAGCCACCGGTTGCGTGATCGAGTACGCAGGCTCGGCGATTCGCGCGCTTTCGATGGAAGGGCGCATGACCATCTGCAACATGAGCATCGAAGCCGGCGCGCGCGCGGGCATGATCGCTCCCGACGAGACAACATTTGCTTATCTCAAGGGACGTCGTTTCTCCCCGAAGGGCGCTGCGTGGGATGAGGCTGTGCGCGAGTGGAGAAAACTGCCCTCGGATCCGGACGCAAACTTTGACCGCGAACTGGTGATCGATGCTGCCTCGCTCGTCCCGTATGTCAGTTGGGGAACCAGTCCAGGTATGGTCGCTCCGATTACTTCGGCAGTACCGGACCCCGCTGCAGTGACCAACGAACAGGAGCGCAAGGGGCTTGAGCGGGCGTTGGAATACATGGGATTGAAAGCGGGCACTCCTCTGGCCGAAGTGGAAATTGACCGCGTATTCATTGGCTCCTGCACCAACTCGCGCATTGAAGACCTGCGCGCCGCGGCCAGGATCGCCGCAGGATACAAGGTGTCAACGCACGTAAGCGCGATGGTGGTTCCCGGATCGCAAGCGGTAAAAGCGCAGGCTGAACAGGAAGGCCTCGATCGCATTTTTCGCGATGCCGGATTCGATTGGAGGGAGCCAGGTTGCTCAATGTGCCTGGGGATGAATCCCGATATTCTTTCGCCCGGAGAGCGCTGTGCTTCGACGAGCAATCGGAACTTCGAGGGGCGCCAGGGCCGCGGTGGACGTACGCACCTGGTCTCACCCGAGATGGCGGCGGCGGCAGCAATTGCAGGGCACTTTGTCGACATTCGCAACTGGAAAGTGCATGAGGAGGTAAAGGCCTAATGGAACCGTTTCGCACACTGACCGCACTGGCTGCGCCCCTCGACCGCACCAATGTCGACACCGACCAGATCATTCCCAAGCAGTTTTTGAAGCGCATTGAACGCACTGGGTACGGGGAGTTTTTGTTCTTCGACTGGCGCCGCACGGCGTCGGGCGAGCCGAATCCGGAATTCGAGTTGAACGATCCGCGCTACAAAGGCGCGCAGATTCTGATTGCGGGGAAGAACTTCGCCTGCGGATCGAGCCGCGAGCACGCCGCGTGGGCACTGAGCGACTTCGGGTTTCGCGCGGTTATCGCGCCGACTTTTGCCGACATTTTTTTCTCGAATGCAGGGAAGAACGGGATCGTGCTGGTGCGGCTGAGCGAAGAGCAGGTCGCAGAGCTCCTCAAGAACGCGAAGACGATTCCGAATTATCAAGCTGACGGTGTCGCTCGAAGAGCAGACGGTAAAAGACGACCGTGGTTTCAGCGCGACATTTGAAGTGGATCCATTTCGCAAGTTTTGCCTCATCGAGGGGCTCGACGACATTGGTTTGACCTTGCGACATGAGCCGGCGTTGGACGCATACGAAGTAAAACATGATGAAGCAGCGTGGCTGAAGGCGAAATGAAAGCGGAGTTGGCATTGTTAGCGAGGTTAGGAACCAAGTCTTTCAGCTCCGCTAACACCGCTAGCTCCGCTGACAGCTAACTCCGCTACAAAGGAAGAAATGACCATCGAAGGCAAGAGACAAAGCATTCCATTGACCGAAGGGCCGAGCCGGGCAGCGGCGCGTTCGTATCTGCGCGGCTCGGGATATTCGAAAGACGATCTGCACAAACCGATCATCGGCATCGCCAACACGTGGACGGAAATCGGTACATGCAACGTGCACTTGCGCGAGATCGCAGAAGCACTGAAGGAGGGCATTCGCGCGGCGGGTGGCACACCGATGGAATTCAACACGGTGACCATCTCCGACGGCATCACGATGGGGACGCAGGGCATGAAGGCCTCCCTGGTCTCGCGCGAAGTGATTGCTGACTCGATTGAATTGGTTGCCCGCGGCAACCTTTTCGACGGATTGGTAGGTATCGGCGGCTGCGACAAGAACATGCCGGGCATCATCATGGCCCTCTGCCGTCTCGATATTCCGGGAATGATGCTGTACGGCGGGTCGATTGCTCCCGGCAAACTGAACGGCGTCGACATCACCATTCAAAACGTGTTTGAGGGGATCGGCTCGCACGCTGCGGGACGCATCGATGACGCGGGCCTCGAAGCGCTGGAGGCGAATGCGTGTCCCGGCGCGGGGGCGTGCGGCGGTCAATTCACTGCCAACACAATGGCGATGTCAGGGGAGATTCTTGGGATCTCGCCCATCTATCTTTCCGGTGTGCCCGCTACTTCAAAAGACAAGCACGCTGCCACACGCGAGGCGGGACGGATTCTGATGGATGCCGTTCGCGCCAATCGCCGCCCGTCGCAGATCATCACCCGCAAATCAATTGAGAACACCATTGCCAGTGTTGCCGCGAGCGGCGGATCGACCAACGCCGTGCTGCACCTGCTGGCGATCGCGAGAGAGATGGGAATCGAACTTTCGATCGACGACTTTGACACGATCAGCAAACGCACGCCGTTCATCTGCGATCTCACTCCCGCCGGGAAATTTGTTGCTTCGGATTACCAGGCCGCAGGCGGTTCACGCCTGCTGGCCCAGCGGCTGATTGAGGCGGGTCATGCTGACGGTTCGACACTAACCATCAGCGGAAAAACGCTGGCCGAAGAGGCTGCGCTCGCTGAGGAAACTCCGGGGCAGGTTGTCATTCACACCTTCGATAAGCCCATCAAGCCGACTGGCGGACTCGTCATTCTCAAGGGCAACCTCGCGCCTGAAGGCTGCGTGATGAAAATCGCGGCGGCCAATCGCGTCGAGCATCGTGGACCGGCGCGCGTATTCAACTGCGAGGAAGATTGCTTCGCTGCCGTGCAGTCGGGACAGATCAAGCCGGGCGACGTGCTCGTTATCCGCTACGAAGGCCCGAAGGGCGGGCCGGGGATGCGCGAAATGCTGCAGGTCACAGCGGCAATTTCATCGAACGCTGAACTGAGCGCGCACGTGGCATTGCTGACGGACGGCCGTTTTTCGGGAGCTACGCGCGGTTTTACGGCAGGCCACGTTGCGCCGGAAGCTTTTGTGGGAGGACCCATCGCCGCTGTTCGCGAGGGCGACATCATCCACTTCGATATTCCGAACCGCAGACTGACGCTTGAAGTCAGCGAAGAAGAAATCGCCGCTCGTCTTAAGGGATTCAAGCCGCCGGCGTTGCGCTGGCCAGCGGGGGTCTTTCGTAAATATGTCGATCGCGTAACCAGCGCATCGCAGGGCGCAACGACGTAAGAGCAGCAGGCAGCAGACGGAAAGCAATTTAAAGGAGCTATCCATGGGAAGCAACTCAACCGCGCAGGCCGCAAACAACCACCTCAGCGCGCCCACCCGCCTTACCGGCGCCGAAATCGTATGGGCCACGCTGGTGGGTGAAGGCGTTGACGACGTTTTCGGGTATCCCGGCGGCGCGATTCTGCCAGTATACGACGCGCTGCGGAAGTTTCCCATTCACCACGTGCTGGTGCGCCACGAGCAGGGCGCAGCACACATGGCAGACGGCTACGCGCGCGCGTCGGGTAAGGTGGGCGTGGCCATCGCCACCAGCGGCCCCGGCGCCACCAACCTCGTTACCGGCATTGCCACGGCCATGCTCGACTCGATTCCCATCGTCTGCATCACCGGCAATGTTTCAAGCAAAGTGCTCGGCACCGACGCGTTTCAGGAAGTCGACATCACCGGCATCACGCTGCCCGTGACCAAGCACAACTTCCTCGTCAACAAGACTGAGGACATCGCTCCCGCTATCCGCTACGCCGTTCCAGATCGCGCATTCGGGGCGGCCGGGACCGGTGCTCGTCGACATCACCAAGGATGCGCAACAGGGCACGGCCATCTTTGATTTCGAAGCGGCCAAGCCGCGAGCGTACCGTCCGCATCCGATGCTGCGCGTTGAGGAATCGGGACTGCAACAGGCGGCTGAACTGATTCGCAACGCCAAGCGCCCCATCATTCTCGCCGGACATGGCGTCTCGGAGTCCGGCGCGATGGAGCAGGTCCGCACGCTCGCGGAGCGCGCGCAGATTCCCGTTGCGCTCACCCTGCTCGGCCTTGGCGCGTTCCCTGCTTCGCATCCGCTGAACATGGGCATGATGGGCATGCACGGCGAGGCGTGGGTGAACCACGCCATTCAGGAAGCCGACCTGCTGATCGCCTGCGGCATGCGCTTTGACGACCGCGTTACCGGATCCACTTCGACCTATTCGCTGAAGTCGAAGAAGATTCACATCGAAGTCGACCCTGCCGAGATCAACAAGAACATCAAGGTCGATGTCGCTCTAGTCGGCGATCTGCGCGAAGTGCTCGAAGATCTGCTGCCTCGCGATTGCCGGCCGCGATGGCTCGGCATGGCTCAAAACCATCGAATCCAGCAAAGGCGCGGTTGCCGTTCGCGACATCAAGAATCTGCCTGACTCGGGCCATCTTTATGCGGCCCACGTGATGCACGATCTGTGGCGCATCACTCGGCGGCGACGCCATTGTGGTAACCGACGTGGGCCAGCACCAGATGTGGGAGGCGCAGTATTTCCATCACGAGAAGCCGCGCACTCTGATCACTTCCGGCGGGCTGGGAACCATGGGCTTCGCGCTGCCTGCCGCGATCGGCGCGAAATTTGCTTGTCCTGATAAGGAAGTGTGGGTTATCGCGGGCGATGGCGGGTTCCAGATGACCGCGGCTGAACTCTCCACCATCGTTCAGGAAAAAATCAAAATCAACATTGCCATCATCAACAACGGCTTTCTTGGCATGGTTCGCCAGTGGCAGGAGTTTTTCTACGACGGCAACTACGAAGCGACACCGCTGGTCAGCCCGGACTTTGTGAAGCTGGCGGACGCGCACGGTATCGCAGGACGCGCCGTAACTACGCGTGCCGAACTTGCAGATGCCGTCAACGAGGCTCGCACCGCGCCGGGAGCGTTTCTGCTGAACTTTTTGGTGGAAAAGGAAGACTCGGTTTACCCGATGATTCCCGCCGGCAGCGCATTGCACGAGATGATTCGCCGCCCCGGCAAAAATCCGCTGGTGGAGTCGGCGGACGACGTTTAAAGGCAGAGATTAGGGAATAGAGATTAGGGATGAGTCTTCAATTGCGGGCCGGCACAACCAGGCGCCTCTTATGGAGGCAGATTGCCAATAACCTGAGAACTGAGAACTTGAGGCTTTCATGCTGCATACATTTGTTGCTTACGTTGAAGATTTGCCGGGTGTGCTTACACGCGTGGCATCGCTGTTTCGCCGTTTGAACATCAACATCAACTCGCTCACTGTGGGGCGGAGCGAGAGACCAGGCCTGTCGCGGCTTACGCTAGCGTGCGAGGCATCGGCCGATGCGGGGCATCGCATCCGCGCCAGCCTGTTCAAGCTTGAAAACGTGGTTGACGTGGACGATATTGCCCAGGCGCCGTCTGTCACGCGCGAACTTGCGCTCATCAAAGTAGCTGCAACTCCGCGCAAACGCGCCCAGATATTCGACCTGGTTGAGGTCTTTCGCGCCCGGATTGTTGATCTCACCTCGGAGTCGTTGATGATCGAGATGACCGGGGTAGAAAGCAAGATTGAAGGCCTGATCGAGGTGCTTCGCGAGGATGAAGGGCGCATTCTTGAAATCTGCCGTAGCGGCAAGATGACGATGCGGCGCGGCCATCACATCTCCAGCGTGCTGAAGGCCATGGGTGCTGGGGTCGATGAGAAAACGTTGCCTGAAGACGAACCAGCCGAGGCTGCCGAAAAAGACGCCGACATCGAACCTGCATAAAATGGCGTTTCCTGCGTGCCTTATCTGGCCTAAGCTTACATTGGTACTCTCTATTGGAAGGATCACGTCATGGACCCAGACAGCAAAGCCTGCCCTGTTTGCGGGGAGACCATCAAAGCGGTGGCGATCAAGTGCCGCTTCTGCAACACAGACCTGACCAATTACTCCGCCGCCAAAGAGGTTGAAGCCGAGCGCGACCTGTTCGTTGGGCATCCAGCTCTCATCTACACGGTTGGCCAACTCACGCCGTTCCTTATCGTGATTGCCATAACAGCCGCGATCGGATACGCAATGTGGGCAGGATTGATCCCGAACTCCGGCGTGTACATTTTGTGCCTATTTCTGTTCTTTGTGATCGCGTGCGGCCTGATCTGCCTGTTCTTCTTCACGAAGAGCCGGCGGATTTACTACCGTATCACCACGCAGCGGATCAAGCTCGAGCGAGGCCTGCTTTCAAAGGTCCAGGAATCGCTGGAGTTGTTCCGCATCGATCATTTCGAGTTGCGAAAACCGCTCGGAAGCCGGGTCCTCGGACAGGCATCGCTTCACCTGTATTCTTCCGACGCGGAACTGGAGAACTTCACTATCTACGGCGTGCCTCAACTGGAATCTCTCGCAGATGAGCTGCGCGAATGCCAACTCCGCGAACGCACCCGGCGCAGTCTTACAACATTTGTCCGTGCGTAAGACATCACCTGACATTGCCCCGCTGGCTTCACAAAATCTCTCAACCCGCAAGCAAAGGAAAAAGCAAAACAATCATGGCTAAGACTTATTACGATCACGATGCCGACCTTTCCCTTATCCAAGCAAAGAAGGTGGCCATCATCGGCTACGGCTCCCAGGGGCATGCGCATGCTCTTAACCTCAAGGACTCAGGCGTACAGGTAAAGGTAGGCCTCGCCGCCAACTCCAAGTCGATCGCCAAGGCACAGAAGGCCGGCCTCGAAGTCGACACGGTCGCCAACGCGACCAAGTGGGCCGACGTGGTGATGGTCCTGGTTCCCGACCAAACCGCGGCGAAGTTGTACGCAGAGGAGATCGCACCCAATTTGAAGCCGGGTACGCTGCTGCTGTTTGCGCACGGATTCAACATCCATTACAAGACGATCCTGCCCGTGGAAGGCATCGATGTAGGCATGGCTGCGCCCAAAGGCCCCGGCCATCGCGTCCGCGAAGTGTTTACCGAAGGCGGCGGCATCCCCGGCCTGATCGCTGTCCACCAGGATGCGACAGGCAAGGCACACGCGCTCAATCTCAGCTATCTCAAAGGCATCGGCTGCACGCGCGCAGGAGTGCTGGAGACCACATTCAAAGAAGAAACCGAGACCGATCTCTTCGGCGAGCAGGCAGTGTTGTGCGGGGGCGTCAGCGCGCTCATCAAGGCCGGCTATGAGACCCTGACCGAAGCCGGATATCAGCCGGAGAGCGCCTACTTCGAAGTGCTGCACGAACTCAAGCTCATCGTGGACCTGATTTATCGAGGCGGGCTGGCATACATGCGCTACAGCATTTCAGATACGGCAGAGTGGGGCGACTATGTCTCCGGTCCGCGCGTGATCAACGAAGAAAGCCGCAAGGCGATGAAGGCGATTCTCACCGAAATCCAGAACGGTGAATTTGCGAAGCGTTTCCTTGCGGATCAGAATTCCGGGCGCAAGGAGTTTCTCGCTTTTCGCGAAGCCGAGGCCAAACACCCCGTCGAAATCGTCGGGAAAAAGCTTCGCGCCAGCATGCCCTTCCTCGACCCGGTGACAGTCGAAGAGGTTGCGAAGAACCGCTAGCGGACTATTCGGCGGCTCTTGCAATCGTTGTAGAACTTTGGATGCTCCACCTTCACTGCATCGTTGTTTATGCGGCCAGGGTGGAGCAGCCCAACCGCCGATGGGGTCTACACGAAGCTGACTCGCTCGGCCGGCCATTCCACCGGTTCAACCTTGTGCACCCCATACACCCATGCAGCCCCGCCCAGCGCCATCACCATCGCCGCCACACCCAGAGCTATTCCAAAGTGCCCCGTCCACTGCACAACAAATCCAGTGAATGCAGGCCCGACAATGCCTGAAAGATTCGCGATTCCATTTTGAACGCCGACCCATCTGCCTGCTGCGCGCGGCCCCGCTAGCGTCTGGGCAATGGTATACGTTCCTGAATTCGATATTCCGCTGCCTAGAGCTATTCCTATCAGACATGCGAGATAGGTTTGCTCACTTGAAAACGCGCATGCACCCGTGGCCAGCGCAGCAAGGCCGAACCCTACCACCATCGCCGATTTCCTGACTACGGTGGGACTGTCTCCGCCCTTGATGCACCTGTCGGTGACCCAGCCAGTGGCCACCGAAGCAAATGAGTCAACGGCATACAACATGGTTGCCGTACCGACCATCGTCGACATCGAGAGATGCCGTTCCTCTACCAGGTAGAAAGGCAGCCAGCTAATCAAGAAATACAAGATGTAGTTGCCGCAAAAGTGTCCTGTGGCCGCACCCCAGAACGATCGCTGACGCAGAATAGCAACAAAGCTCGGAGCGCCGGCGGGAATATGCGCAGGCAGGACCGGCGTTCCCGGATTCCATCGCATCCACGCAGGAATCCACAGCAGGCTAAACAGCCCGACCGCGATGAATGTCATCCGCCACCCGTACCGTGCGATCATGATTCCGCCACCCAATGTACCGGTCGCCGATCCCCATCGTATCGCTGCAACGATCAAGCCATTCGCGAATCCCCGGGAGTGTTCGGGCAAATTCTGGGCGCAGATCTTCGAGCTGGCAGGAAACATCACCGACTCGCCGACGCCGAGCAGCAACCGCATCCCAACCAGCATCGCAAACCCGGTTGCAAGGCCGGTCGCGGCGGTCGAAAGCGACCACACCAGGAATCCCAAGGCCATCACCGTGTTCACATTGAAGCGGTCGACCAGCCAGCCCACAAGGAACTGGAGCGACATGTAGCTCCAGAAAAACGCTGAGAACAGGATTCCAAGCTGCGACGGGGAAATGCCCCACTCCTTTGTCAAAAGAGGGGCTGCAAGCGCGAGATTGCCGCGATCAACGTAATTGATAAGCACAGCTATCACGAGCAGTGCGAGTGCAGGCGCGAAAACCCTCAACTCCCCCTTTGTCTTCGCCATCTCGCTCCTGCGTATTCCCTGATTGCGCGAGGCCTGGTCTCAGAGCAACTCTCGCCATCGTGAGGGAAACTTTACATGGCTCTGCGAGCCGCTAGCCAGACAAATCGCCGGCGCGGTTCGCGTCGGGTGGGGTTTCCTTGCGCCAAAGGGATCCTCGTCTAATTCGTCCCGGGCGCCAATTATTCCTGCATTTGCTTACGCTTTCCCAGGTATCGGCTATTCTGGAAGTGCATTGACGGAGGTTCCCGGATGCTTTCCCCCACGTTAAGCTCTCCCGCATCTCCAACTCCTGTCGAAACCATTGCGGAGGCGTTGGATCGAATTGGCCCACTGAATGGCTTGCCCCTTGAAGACCGCCTTTGGCTCGCCCGCCACGGCGAGGAAGTGATTGGTCAACCCGGCGACATCCTTTTCGAAGAGGGCGCCCCGGCGGACCGTATGATCCTTATTCTCAAAGGTGAAATCCACGTGCGACGCCAGCGGGGCGGCCCGATGGAGCTGTTCATCGGCCGCGCTGGGCAGATGACTGGATTGCTTCCTTTTTCGCGGATGAAGTTCTCCGGCGGGCAAGGTTTTGCGGTGACAGAGGTATGGGTGCTGTTGATCAACAAGTCCGTCTTCCCTGAAATGCTTGCGGCCATTCCCTCGATGAAGCAACGAGTGGTGTCGACCCTGCTGGATCGCGTGCGGGAGGTGACCCGCATTGAACAGCAGGCAGAGAAGCTGACTGCCCTGGGCAAGTTGGCCGGAAACCTGGCGCACGAACTCAACAATCCGGCGTCGGCTGCGCAACGGGCCGCCTCAAGCCTCGTAATGGAGCTGCGCGCTAACCGCGAGAACCGCTTCAAGCTGGTCAATCTCTGCCTTAGCGAAGAGCAAATTCAGGGTGTAGAGGAGTGGGAACAGCGCATCCTTGGTCGTCCGGCTCATCATGGTCCACCGGACGCGGGTGCACTGATCAATCTTGAAGAGGAGCTTCGCACCTGGCTTTCCGCACTGCCCTGCGAGGGCTCGTGGGAGGTTGCCGCGCAACTTGCCGAGCAACGAGTCACGGTTGCCGATCTCGAGGAACTACGCGCTCTGCTCGGCACGAATGAGATGGCTGTCTCATTGCAATACTTTTCGCGCTTCCTGCGTTCTTCGCGGTCAGTAGATACGCTGCTGAACTCGACGGCTCGGATCTTCGACCTGATCAGCGCGGTGAAGGCGTATTCCTATATGGATCGCGCACCGATCCTGGATGTAGACGTGCCAGCCGGGTTGGACGCGACGGTGCAGATGCTTCACTCGCGAATGAAGAACATCGAAATTGAACGCGACTACGAGCCCAATTTGCCGCGCATCAGCGCTTATGGGAGCGAATTGAACCAAGTTTGGACCGCGTTGATCGAAAACGCCCTTGAGGCGCTAGCGGAGGTTGGCAAAAAAGGAAAATTGAAGCTGGCCTGCCGCCTTGAAGGCGACCTGCTGCTGGTAGAGATTTGGGATACCGGCCCGGCATTCCCAGTGGAGCTGCAGGACCGCATTTTTGAGCCCTTTTTCACCACCAAGGCGCCTGGGCAGGGCCTGGGCCTTGGGCTCGACAATGCCATGCGTATCGTCAGAAAGCATCGAGGCCATTTGAGCGTTCGGTCAGATCCGGGTTCCACCTGTTTCCGGGTCCGACTTCCGCTGGACCAGTTACAAGCCTATTGATGGCCCTCAATTCTGCTGGACCGGACATCGAAAACTGACTGGAGGTTCTCATGGCACATCCCCCGGCCAAGGAGAAGAAGCTGCAGACCTCGATTGCCCCTATGCTTTCGGTACGCGACGGGGCAACGGCGGTGGAGTTTTATAAGACCGCGTTTGGCGCCAAGGAGCTTTTCCGAATCGACGGCGAGGATGGCGCTGTTTTGGCTCAACTCGCAGTGGGCGGGGCCGATTTCTGGCTGGCAGATGAGTCGCCAGCGCACCAGAATTTCAGCCCCGAAACGCTTGGCGGCGGCTCCGTTCGAATGGTGTTGGTGGCGGAAGACCCTGACACCTTGTTTGATCGCGCAGTCGCGGCTGGAGCAACCGTTATCTGGCCTATTATGGACCAGAGTTATGGCTGGCACATCGGGCGCGTCGTCGATCCGTTTGGGCACCACTGGGAGATTGGTAAACCGATTCCCCGCGGCAATTGATTTTGGAGACAGTGCATGAAGGGCCGCGAGATCATCGAGACCGAGCGACTGGTGTTGCGCAAACCAAAGGCGAGCGATGCCCAGGAAATATTCGCTCGATACGCCTCCGATCGCGAAGTGACCCGTTACCTGAGCTGGCCCACTCACAGAAATGTGGCCGACACACTCGCTTTTCTGGCATGGAGCGATCAAGACTGGGATCGCTGGCCGGCAGGTTCCTACCTGGTGATTGACCGCGATGGTCGGCAGTTGCTGGGTGGCACAGGACTGTCGTTCAAAAGCCCGACTCGCGCAATCACAGGCTACGTATTCGCTCGCAATGCGTGGGGCCATGGATACGCCACAGAGTCCCTGCAGGCAATGGTCGACCTGGCAGGCGAGATCGCGGTCGAGCGGTTGGAAGCGATATGTCACATCGACCATCGACCCTCGGCCAAGGTGCTGGAAAAGTGCGGCTTCACCCGGGAAGAAGTCCGACGCGAGCATTTCGTGTTTCCCAACCTGGCGCCGCAGAAGAAGTCGGATGTGTTCAGTTATGTGAGGCTATTTGGGAGTCTAGAACGAGACATCGGCGGGCTCGGTTACGCGCATGACGGATTGATCGCCGGTTTTCTGCTTCCATGCCGCTCGAATGGCTTCGATTTTGTCGCGATTTTCCTGGGTATCTGGGTAATCGATGATGAGCATCTTGGAGCGAAGGCGTTCGGGCGTGGTTTGATTCTTGCCCTGCCACTGGCCATAAACGTCTACCACGCTGAGGCCCGCCGGAAACCGAGGGGTAACTTCACGGTCGAGAAAGGCCCGCCATTCACTTTCGCTTACACCCTGCTGATGATCGCCGATTTGATCCACTGGACCGAGGCCGAAGTAGAGCTTGGTATCGACCCAGCCCTGGGTGCGACCGGGATGGGCGGGGTCCCCCGCCAGAGTGGGAGCTGTAACGCCCGCAGAAGAAGCATTCGGGTGTGCACAGCCCGACAATGCCAGTGCCAGAAGAGGGGCAAGCAGGACGCGACGAGTCCGCATTCAATCTCCTGAGAAGGAAGTCAGCAGGGCTATTTTTCCACTTCCACACCGCGCCAGAAAGCGACATAGCCCCTGATTTTGCGGGCAGCCGGCTTGGGGTCGGGGTAGTACCAGGCTGCATCCGGATTATCCTGGCCGTCGATCAACAGGCTCATGTAGCGCGCCTGTCCCTTCCATGGGCATGTCGAAGTGGTGCTGCTGGGACGGAAATACTCCCGCTTGAGGCTGCCCTCGGGAAAGTAAATATTTCCCTCAACCGTCTCAGTTGTATCGCTTTCGGCAATCACTTTGCCGTTCCAAACTGCTTTTGCCATGGTCTATCCCGGTGGAAATACGCGCCGTCCCCCGGCGGCGGCGAGGTGGCGCCGGCAAGGGGAACGGATACGACATTAGCAGAGATTGGCCGGCAAGGCGAGTCCGGCTCGATCAAGCCGCCTATTTTGCCGCGGTAATCGAGTCGATGTGAACGGACTTCTTATCCGCATCGGCGGTGGCCTTGATGGTGACATGATCGCCGTAGAAGGTCTTTACGGCGTCGGGATTGTCGATAGTCCAAACCTGCTTTTTCGCTTCGTCGACGAAGACGGGAGTCATGCCGCCCGCGATGCACTTCTTGACGCAGGCAGCGCCGGAGCCGGCATGCTTGGCGCCGCACATCGAGTCAGAGATCCATCCGTTGATCGTTGAATCGGCAGCATTCGCCGAAATAGCGGCAAACGAGAGTACTGCTATCAGCATTGCTAGGATTCTTTTCACTTTAACCTCCGGGATATGGGGACATTTCTATCGGCTACTATCATGCTCCCGCGACCGCCGGTTGCACAAGCCTTATGGGCTGGATTTCGTACAAGGATTTCGCGGGATAAACTATTGAGCCGTAACTTCTTCACGTGGCTGTAAACTTCTGCGACGGGCTTCAACACTCTTCAGAACCGCCTCGTAGCGAGCAGAGGCAGCCGTGAATCGGTTGATCAACTCTGAGGTCTTGATGAAGAAAAAGGGATTCTTCTCCCGGATTCCATCGAGAATGTGAGCGAACTTGGCCAGGATGAAGAAACCTTCGGCGTTGCAGTCGACATAGAGCTCGGCGGAAACGGCGCCATGCAGCACCATGGCCGCTCCCATTTCCCAGTAAGTAACAACCTGGCGGAAGAAGGCGTTGTGGGGGTCGGCTGGATTTGAGGCGACAGCGAAGAATTCCTCGACCGTATTCGGCCAGAACTCGCCCGTCATCCACGCCCGTGCCTGGCGCATGAGCGGCTCGGTGCGCAATTGGTAGAGCTTAAGAATAATCTCTGCGTCAGCAGGAGTTGCGAGCATGCGTTCCATGAAGGTCTCCGAATGCCAATACTAACTGATTGACTCGTAGACTTGCATGCAGGCGTCCCGCCCCAAGCCGCAAGCTGCGTCAGAAGAGACGCATCCCCCGGTAAGGGGCCTTGCGCAAGTC
This sequence comes from uncultured Acidobacteriaceae bacterium, assembly GCA_963826915.1. Lineage (GTDB taxonomy): Bacteria > Acidobacteriota > Terriglobia > Terriglobales > Acidobacteriaceae > Telmatobacter. The sequence continues at coordinate 18,301 of CAWGYG010000011.1, read as the reverse complement.
TCGGAGCTGTTTCAGGCCGGTTGCAGCTCCTTTTTGTCGTCCGGCTTCTCGACCAACGGGCCGTGCGTCTCGGCCGAAGGCGGCGGCGGCGCATCGCCAATTCTCTTCGAATAGGTGCAGACGATTGGTGCGCCTTTTTCCTGCTCGGGCGCTTTTTTGCCGCGCTTTTTCGGCTTCGCTTCTTCCTCGGCGCCCTTTTTCTTGTTGGGACATTCAAGGAAGATTCCGCTTTTGAGCGTCTTCTCTACCAGGTACGGGCTGCCGCACTCTGGGCACTTCTTCGCCACCGGTTTGTAATTTGAGGTGAAGTCGCACTTGGGGTAGTTGGTGCAGCCCCAGAAGACGTTGCCGCGGCGCGCTTTGCGTTCTGCAATGTCTCCCTCGCCGCACTTAGGGCACTTCATGCCTTCGATCAGGTTCTGCTTCACATACTTGCACTTGGGATAGCCGGAGCAGGAAACAAACTCGCCATACGCTCCGTGGCGCAAGACCAGCGGCTTGCCGCAAACAGGGCAGTCTTCGCCCGTCGGTACCGGCGTGTTCTGCTTCTGCTGCTGCTTCGAGCTGAGCTTGCGAATTGTCTTGCAGGGCGGATCGTCGTTGTACCCGGGGCAGGCCATGTACGGCCCAAAAATCCCGCGACGCAGCACCATCACGCGTCCGCAATTGTCGCAGTACTCTTCCGCCTCGCCCGCGTCCTGGGCTTCGGGAGTATTCATGTCCGGCTTTCCGGCAATGTTCTCCTTGGTAAATGTGCAACTGGTGGGATCCTTCTTGTTATAGGCCGAACACGCATAGAAACTGCCGAATTTGCCCCACTTCAGAAGCAGTGGCGAACCGCACACGTCGCACTTTTCGTTGGTCTTCTGCTCCATGCGCTTGATGTTTTCCATGTTCTTGCCGGCATCCTTGAGTTCTTCCTCAAAGTAGCCATAGAACCCGGTCAACAGGTCGGTCCACTTCTCCTTGCCGTCCTCGATGTCGTCCAGTTCCCCTTCGAGTTTGGCGGTGTAGGCGGGATCGAAGATGTAAGGAAAGTTTTTCACCAGTAAATCGCAGACCACGACGCCAATCTCGGTGGGATAGAAGCGGCCGGAAATCTTGGTGACATATTCGCGGTCCTGAATAGTGGTGATGATTGAAGCGTAAGTCGACGGACGACCGATGCCCCGCTCCTCCAGCACCTTCACAAGAGAGGCTTCGTTGAAACGCGGCGGCGGCGAGGTGAAGTGCGGCTCATGCTCAAGCTTTTCAAGCTCAAGAGCTTTCACATTATCGAGATTCGGCAGCTTGTTTGACGACTCATCATCGTCGTCCTTCTTATCTTCGGCGACCTCGTAGACCTTGAGATATCCGTCGAAGCGCACGACCGATCCGCTGATCCGGAAGTCGTAGGTCTTGCGATCCTTGTTTGAGACCGCCTCGATCTTCGCGGTGGTGATGTCAAAGATGGCGGGCATCATCTGCGAGGCGACAAACCGCTGCCAGATCAAGCGGTAGAGCTTAAACTGCTCATCACTCAGATATCGCGCGATCGACTCGGGCGTACGGGATGCGTCGGTGGGCCGAATGGCTTCGTGCGCATCCTGCGCATCTTTTTTGCCCTTGTACTCATTTGGAGAAGCGGGGAGATACTGTGCACCTAACTCGCTCTTGATCCATTCCCGCGCAGATTGAATCGCGTCGGGAGAAACACGCGGCGAATCGGTACGCATATATGTGATGAGGCCGGTGGTCCCATCGGCGCCTATATCCACGCCTTCATACAGGCGCTGGGCCACACCCATTGTGCGCCGCACATTGAACCCGAGTTTGCTCGAAGCGTCCCGCTGCAGCTGGCTGGTGATGAAGGGAGCAAGCGGCCTTCTTTGCTGCTCGCGGCTCTGCACCGAAGCCAGCGACCACTTTGCCTTTTCCAGCGCCGCCAACACTTCGTTCATCGACTTCTCGTCGGGCAAGGCATTGGCAATGAACTGATCTTTGCCGTCCTTGTCTTTGCCGTTGGCTACTCTCGACGGCTCGCCATCGATGCCGACAAAGCGCGCCTTGAAGCTCTTTTCCTGCTGGCGTTCGGGATGGAGCAGGGCGTCCAGCGTCCAGTATTCAACCGGCTGAAAAGCTCCGATCTCGCGCTCACGCTCAACAATGAGGCGCACTGCGACAGTCTGAACGCGGCCGGCGGACAGTCCACGCCTGACCTTATCCCAGAGCAGCGGGGAAATCTGGTAGCCGACGAGCCGGTCGAGTACGCGGCGAGTCTGCTGCGCGTCGACGAGGTTTTGATCCACGTCGCGGGCATGATTGAAGGCTTCCTGCACGGCCTTCTTTGTAATCTCGTTAAAGGTTACGCGGCGAATTTTTTTCTTCTCTTTGGATGAGGTTCCAAGCTGAAGAGCCAGGTGATAGGCGATCGCTTCGCCTTCGCGATCAGGGTCAGGCGCCAGGAAAATCTCGTCCGCCTTGGCGGCAGCTTTCTTCAACTGCGCAACCACTTTTTCCTTACCGGGAGACACAATCAGCGTCGGCTCGAAGGTACGATGTTCCAACTCCACACCGATGTCGTTCTTGGGCAGATCCATGATGTGCCCGACAGATGCCAGGACTTCGAAGCCCTTGCCTAAATATTTTTCGATCGTCTTCGCCTTCGCGGGAGATTCGACGATCACGAGTGATTTGGTCATTGCCATCCTTGTTTCCAGCTACTGTATCCCATTCGGCCTGTTTGACTCAGACCGGGGCATTCGGTTGCTTCAGAGTCCAATTTCAGTTTCTAAACGCGCATTGCTCTCGGCAGGCCCGAGCAAAATGGCTGCAAAAGTTGGAAGCTAACACGGAAGGCATCCCCGTTTCCACTCCCAAGCAACTTTATTTGAGCCCGAGCGTGCCTAACACTGTACCCCTCACCGGCCGCTGGCGCTTGAATATTCGCACGCACTGCGGCCGAGAGGTCATGTTGAAAGCAGTTGATTTTACAGCGTGCGCACGTAATTCTTTCCCGGCATGCACCGCACTCTGCCTGCCATTTCGAGCTCAAACAGAGCTGTAAACACCTCTGACGAGGTAAGTTGAGTATCGAGCAACTCGAGGAGTTCATCCAGTTGCACTGACTCATCGGCGCGCAATGCCTTGAGGACGATTGCCTCTTCGGTCCGCAGACCCGGGTCAAGCAGAAGAGATGCGGCCGGCTCCGATTTGGATTCATTCCCCGCCGCGGCCTCCAACTCCAGCCGCACCTGCGAAGGTAAATCCTCCCAAACATCTTCCCAGGTTGCAACAAGCTTCGCGCCCTGTTTTATCAGCGTGTTAGGCGTCCACGAATTCTTGTTGGTTACATTGCCGGGCACTGCATAAAGATCGCGATTCTGCTCGGCAGCGCAACGTGCTGTGACGCGCGTACCGGAGTTCTCTGCAGCTTCGACCACCAGCACACCAATACTAAGCCCGCTCAGTATTCGGTTGCGCCGCGGAAAATTCTGTGGCGCGGGAAAAGTGCCCATGGGCAGCTCACTGAGAATGGCCCCACCGGTTGCGAGAATGCCCTCGGCCAGCTTCTTGTTTTCTTTGGGATAGACGACATCGACGCCTGTGCCCCAGACAGCAACAGTGGGCATGCGAGCAGCAAGCGCGCCTTTGTGAGCGCAACTGTCGATGCCCCGCGCCATTCCGCTCACAATCAGCAGTCTTCGCGCCGCCAGGTCTCTCGAAAGCATCTCGGCAACAGCCGAACCGTAGGGCGATGGATGACGCGTCCCTACCACCGCAATCGACGGCACTGACAGAAGATACATCGGCCCGCGCACCCAAAGCACCGGCGGCGGATCGTAGATCTCTTTCAATCGCTCGGGATATGCAAGGCAACTATATGTAAGGACCTGCGCGCCTTGCGCCGCCACGCGCACCCATTCTTCTTCAGCTAATTTGCGCGCCTTACCATCAAAGATGAACTGCGCTGCCTCCGCCGGGAGCCTGAGCCCTTCGAGTTCGGTCAGGGTCAGCTCGAAGAGCTGGCTGGGGGCGCGCAAGTCCTTGACTGCATCCACGATTCGTTTGGGACCGAGACTCGGCGTGAGCACCAACGCCAACCACGCCAGCCGGCTTTCATCGAGGGTTGAATCGGAAGGACTCTCGTTTGAATGAATAATTTCTTTACTCAATATCGACATTGCACCTACGCACGCGGGCTTAAACACACGTGGGTTTTCCTTCAAAGTAACCTGCTGAGTTCTCTTTAGTAATTGGGCTCACGATAATCCGCACCGCGCTGGAAGTCAAGCAAGGGAGGGTGACCATGCATGTCCACCGGAAGAATCCAAGGGTCCGGCTTGATAGTCTAAAGCGAGAGTGAGTTCGATCTCTCAACCCCGTCTGCGTGTCGCTGCTATCCGCTTCCTCAACCCTGCGCCACTTATGTGGGATTTCGAGCATCTACCCCTCGCTGCCGAGCTCGCAAATCGCTATCAGATCAATTCGATGCTGCCATCGGAATGCGCCGACCAGCTTGCCACTGGCGCGACCGACATCGGTCTCGTGCCCATTGCATCGCTGGCCACGATTCCCGACCTGCGCATTCTTCCCGGCTGTACGATCGCTTCAAAAGGACGGGTGCGCTCGCTCTTGCTGGTTCGTCGCGCGAATCGTCCGCTGGCAATGGTGCGGAGTGTGGCTGCCGATTCAGCCAGTCGAACCACACTGGCATACGCGCGGATTCTCTTTCACAAGTGGGGCAATCCCGACGTTCCTTTTATCCCGATGACGGCGGATCTTGACGCGATGCTCGATCGTGCCGATGCGGCGATTGTTATCGGCGATCCCGCCTTGATGGCTCTGGAAGAACGCGCCAACCGATTCGAGCGCACCAGCGAAGAGCTAGTCTACCACGACCTGGCCGAAGAATGGCGCACCCTGACAGGCCTGCCCTTCGTCTCCGCCGTTTGGGGTGCTGCGCACGGCAGCCTTTTGGATGAGAGTGTGGGCGAAGATCTTATTCGCTCGCGCGATCACGGGCTGCAGAACATTGACGCGCTGGTCGCCGAATGGGCGCGGAAGATGCCGCTCTCAGAAGAGACGATCCGCACCTACCTGACTACCAATATTCATTACGTCCTCGATGATGAGTGTGTTGAGGGAATGTCAGGGTTCTTCCGAATGGCTGCGGAGTGTGGCGCCTTGCCGGAATATGAGCTGCCTGTTGGTTCTCTCACGGTTTAGCAGAGCGGCGGGTTAGTGAGAGAAACTTTGCGCTGCACACAAAAACGACAAAGTGTTCGATAACAGGTGTTTTCTTAGATTTCCCAGCGGAGGAGAGCGGCTCCTACGGTGAATCCTGCGCCAACTGCGGCGAGCAGTACGAGGTCACCCTTTTTCAACTTGCCTTCTTCGATGGCGGTTTCCATGGCCAGCGGAATGGTTCCGGCCGAGGTGTTGCCGTACTTCTCAATATTGATGATGACGCGTTCAGGATCCATGCCAAGGCGATCGGCGGTTGAGGTGATAATCCGCTTGTTGGCCTGGTGGGGAATGAAGCAGCCGAGATCTGCACCGGTGACGCCGTTGCGCTCGAGAACCTTGGTGGTGGCCTCCGCCATCTTGCGTACCGCAAATTTATAAACGGCCTGTCCGTCCTGGTAGATGTAGTGCATCTTCTTGTCCACGGTTTCGTGGGTAGAGGGGTTGAGGCTGCCGCCGCCCTTCAGGTTCAGCGCCACGCCGCCGGAGCCATCGATCTCATGGACAAAGTCGATGAAGCCGATTTCTCCATCTTCGGCGGGCTCAATCAGCACGGCCCCGCCGCCGTCGCCAAAGAGCACACAAGTTGCGCGGTCGGTGTAATCGGTCATGCGCGTATTCGCGTCTGCGCCGCACACCAGGACCTTGGAATGCGCACCGCTCTCGACCATCTTCACACCGGCCTGGAGCGCGAAGACAAATCCCGAGCAGCCAGCGGAAACGTCGAATCCCCATGCGCCCTTGGCGCCGATTTTGTCCTGCACAAGACATGCTGTCGAAGGAAACATCATGTCGGGAGTCACGGTACCCACGATGATTACTTCGACTTCGCTGGGCTCTATGCCGCGGGCTGCGAGACACTTTCTTGCCGCCTCAACGCACATATCGCTGACGCCAAGGCCCTTGGCCAACACGTGGCGCTCGCGGATACCTGTCCGATCCACAATCCACTGGTCGTTGGTGTCGACCATTTTTTCGAGGTCTTTATTGGTCAGGATTTGAGGGGGAACGTAGGTTCCGAGCGCCGTAATCTTGGCGCGACGGCCCACCACGGGACGCACGACGAGGGTCAATCTGATTCTCCTTGCGGCGCCAACTTCAGGTTGGGGAACCCAGTATGCCGCTGCCAACAATTCAACTGCCGGAATGCGGCGCAATCGTCAATGGAACCGACCAAGGCGCCTTCCAAAAAAACGCCGCAGAGCCTGGCATTACAGCTCACGGCGCGAAAAAAGTACCGGGTGACCTACTGCGCCCGTACTAGCCCGTTACCGTTGCTTCCTTCCGGACCTGGCGGGGTTGGCGGGATTACGTCGCGTAGGACCCGGCACTGATCGATTTTATCATCCCTGCCTGCTCTTGGACGGATGCCTATCTTCTTTAAAAAGTCGATTCGCGGATAGGAAACTTGCTTACCGGTACAATGAAAGGGTGAGCAAACTTTCCCCACCCACGGCTCCCACCGTGGGCTTTATTTCGTTAGGCTGCCCCAAAAACCTCGTCGATTCCGAGGTGATGATGGGCCTGCTCGACCGCGCCGGTGCGCGACTAACCGCGCGTCCCGAAGACGCCGAAATCCTGGTTGTGAACACGTGCAGTTTTATCGACACGGCCAAGCAGGAATCAGTCGACACGATTCTCGAAATGGCGCGGCTGAAAACTTCAGGATCGGCCAAAAAGCTGATCGTCGCAGGCTGCCTGGTGGAGCGCTATCGCGACGAGATTCGCAAGAGCATTCCTGAGGTCGACGCGGTAGTCGGCACCGGGGAGTTGGAGGCGATTCTTGAGGCGGCGGGGGTTGCGTCTCCCCCGGCAACAACAGTGTCGCCATTCAATATTCTGAGCGGCAGCGGTGCTGCGCTGACTGTTTCAGGCAAAGAATCGCTGGCAGGAACACACAAGCACGATCAGCCCGCATTTCGAGCCGAGGGCGACTTGCGCGAACAGCAGGGCCGGTTCAGCCGCGCGGAATGGACGGGCGCAGCGCACATGCTGCCGACCTATCTCTACGACGAGTCGACTCCGCGCTTCCTGACGACGCCAAAATCTTCGGCTTACGTCAAGATCGCCGAGGGATGCGACCACCCGTGCAGCTTCTGCGTGATTCCAAACCTGCGCGGCAAGTTCCGGTCGCGACGCTTTGAATCGGTTGTCGCCGAGGTGCAGCAACTGGTGGCGCGCGGCGTGCAGGAGATCACCCTCATCGGGCAGGACACGACGTGCTACGGTGAAGATCTGGGAATCAAAGACGGTCTCGCGACGTTGCTTGATGCGCTGGCTCGGATCGATGGCGTGCGCTGGCTGCGCTTCCTTTACGCCTACCCCAACCGCATTACAGGCCGCCTGCTCGAGACCATTGCGAAGCACGACAACATCTGCAAGTATCTCGACGTGCCTTTGCAGCACGCTTCGCCGCAGGTGCTCAAGACCATGAAGCGCGGCGCAGGCGCAGACATCTTTCTCAAGACGCTGGAGAAGGTGCGCGCTGCCGTTCCCGGCATTGCTTTGCGCACCTCGTTCATCGTTGGCTTCCCCGGCGAGTCGCTTCGCGACTTTGAGATTCTAGAGGAGTTTATTGGCGAGGCGGGGTTTGATTGGCTCGGCGTATTCAGTTATTCCGACGAAGAAGGATCGGGCGCGCACTCTCTCGACGCCAAGGTGCCCAAGCGGACCATCGAGGCGAGAAAGCGCCGCCTGATGAAGCTGCAGCAATCCATCAGCAAGCGTGCCAAGCAGAATTGGGTGGGACGCGAAATGGTGCTGCTGGCCGAAGGCGAGAGCGAAGAGACGCCGATGCTGTGGGAAGCACGAACCCAGTTCCATGCTCCGGAGATCGACGGCAAGGTATATATCAACGACTTTGGCGAACTGGAGACTCTCGAACCCGGCCGGTTCTACAACGCAGAGATTACTGAAGCACATGAGTATGATGTTGTTGCCCGAATCGTTTCAGGGCCGCTTTAAATTCGCTGCCCGAATCGCTTGTCCGGAATTAAGATAGTTCCCGCGGCGTTTGCGCGTGGGTCGATCTCATTCTGCGAGCATACTGATGAATCATCGCAATCTCTCCAGCCTTGTTCTTCTGACTCTGGCCGCAGTTCTCGCCTGCAAAGCGCAGGTGGTCACCGGCAAAACCTCGCAATATGCGATTGGAGCTGACGTTTCCTTTCTGCCGCAGACTGAGCAGCAGGGTGCAATCTTCAAGGAAAATGGGGTCGCCAAGCCGGCGCTTGAGATTCTTCGCGAGCATAGCTACAACTGGGTTCGTCTGCGCATCTTTGTCGCGCCGACCAAGCTGCCCAACAATCTTGACTACACTATTGCCGAGGCAAGAGCGGCGAAAGCGATGGGCTTCAAATTCCTGCTCGACTTTCATTACGCCGATGACTGGGCCGATCCCGGACACCAACCCACTCCGGTGGCGTGGCAAAGCTGCACACACAAGCAGCTTGTCGATGCTGTTTTTGCGTATACGCGCGACACGATCGCGGCGTTCAGAAGCGCAGGCGCAATGCCCGATATGGTGCAGGTGGGCAACGAAATTTCAAATGGAATGATCTGGCCTGACGGCAAGCTCCCGGGAAACTGGAACAACTTTGCGCAGCTCGTTCAGGCAGGAGTTGACGGAGTGGGCGCGGGCAGCGGAGATCAGCCGCACCCTCTGATCATGATTCACATCGACAAGGGAGGCGACATCGCGGCCACCAAAGCCTTCTTCGACAAACTGGCTACCTACAAAATTCAATTCGACGTGATCGGCCAGTCCTTTTACCCGTGGTGGCAGGGCAGCCTCAACGATTTGCGAGCCAATCTCGAAGCCACGATCCGTGCTTATGGGAAGGATGTCTACGTGGTGGAGACGGCATACAACTGGGAACCGGGTGAGTACTTGAAGACTCCGGGACCGTTTCCAGAGTCGCCGGAAGGACAGCGCGATTTTCTTGACGAAGTCAATCGCATGGTGATGGAAGCTCCGGGCGGGCACGGTAAGGGCGTTTTCTGGTGGGAGCCGGCGGTGCGCGGAGACCTCGCGCGGAGGGGCTTCTTCGACAACGATGGCAACGCCCTCCCGGTCATCGGCGTCTATGATCGTTATGCGCGCCAACTAAATTTCAGAAAGGCGTCAAAGCCTTAGACGTTATGGTGTTCGTCATACGCAGCATGGTTGGCATCTCGTCTGGGAATTAACCGCATGCCTCAAAAGAAAAAGTCGGTCAAGCTACTCCACTGTCCCACTTGCGGCATGCTCGTCCAGCCGCAGGACGAGGACTTCCCTTTCTGTTCTGACCGCTGCCGCAAGATCGACCTCGGGAAATGGGCGACGGGCGTGTACAAAATCAGCTCTCCTATTCTGGATCCCGAAGTGCTTGAAGATCTCGGCGAACTCGGGCGGCACAGAGACTCGGAAGATGAATAGCCAAGCAAAAACTTCGACAGCGACTGCAACGGGTCACAAGACTCTCTGGGCGTGGACGGTCGCGACGTTCTTTGGAGCGGGCCTGGGCAAGCCAGGGCCTGGAACATGGGGTTCTGTCGCTGCTATGCTGCTCTGGGCCGGATCTGCGATTGGGTTGCACTCAAGTAAACAAGTCGTTTTTATTGAACTAATTGCGGGAATTTGTTTGGCTGTCGGCTTAGGAATTCCAGCGGCCACTATTGCGGCGCGGGAGAGTGGCCGTCACGATCCCGGGTTCGTTGTTATCGACGAGGTAGCCGGGCAGTGGATTGCACTGCTTTGGAGCCCTGCGGACTGGAAGCACGGTCTTATCGCGCTTATCCTCTTTCGTCTCTTCGACATCACCAAGCCGTTTCCGATCCGGCGGATTGAAAACCTGCCCGAAGGATGGGGCATCGTGCTCGATGACGTGGGCGCGGGGCTGTATGCTTTGGGTATAGCGTTCCTGCTACGCCTTTGGATCTAAATCGAGAATCAGGATGCCACGCCCCCGCTCTCAATCCGTTCGTGAAGAAATCACGCCCGAGCCGCGCATCGACGAGATTGTGCCCTCGACGGCGCTTCCATTAGGCGAGGTTGAACTGGTTGGCGCTCATCTCGGACCTCATGAATTCGGGCCTCCCGTGGTGGTGGTTGGCACTCACCCCGCACAAGTATTGATGAGCCGGTCGGGGCGCGTCGCGTTCCGAGTGCCGGAAGAAGCTGCAAGTGGGCTCGTTGAAGTCCGCACACCAGTGGGCGTAAGCAATGCGGCGCCACTGCGCGTGGCACGGGAACTTTCCAACGGCCTGCACCCCGTAACCAGCCCGGCGGTGAGCCGATCGGGAATGATCTATGCCACCATTTCAGGCCAGCGCGGCAAGGAGACGCCCGTTTCCGTGGTGCGCATCAGCCCCGATGGTCGGGGAACGCCTTTCGTCACCGGCATCATGAATGCGACGGGACTTGCCTTCAGCCCGGACGGCGACTTGTTTGTGACTTCGCGCGCCGAAGGAAATGTCTATCGGATCGACGGCGCCGGCGAGTCGACGCTGTATGCCGAAGGGATGGGCGTAGCAACGGGCGCAGCGTTTGATTCGGAAGGCAATCTTTTTGTGGGCGACCGCAGCGGCACACTCTTCAAGATAGATGTGCAGCGCAAGATCTTCGTGTACGCGACCCTTGAGCCCAGCGTCTCGGCGTATCACCTTGCCGTTGACCGCGAGGGAACGCTCTTTGTGACAGGCCCGACGCTTTCCTCAAACGACGCCATCTGGGCAATCGACAAGCACGGCGAGGCACGGCCATGGTTCCGAGGCCTTGGACGCCCGCAGGGACTGGCGCTTGCGAAGAACGGCGACGTGTATCTGGCTGCCTGTTTGCATGGCCGTCGCGGACTGGTATGCGTGACGCCCGCGGGCGAGGCTACTTTGGTGGTTTCCGGAATTAATCTTGTTGGCGTGGCCTTCTCACCCCTTGGCACGGTGGCGCTGACCACCAACGAGGCGGTTTATGATGTTGACCTGGGAGTCGAAGGACAACATCTGGTATAGCTCCAGGCTGTCGGCATTCACATTTCAACCTGTCTGGCGCGGATCCGAGCACCCCCAGGAAAACATCCGTAGTCATTTGAATCCCTCGCCAGGCTGGAATTCTTGGGCCAGGAGCCGCAAGCTACTTCTATGAAATCCGAAATCATCGCTGTCGGCTCCGAGATGCTCACTCCATTTCGCCAGGATACAAATTCGCTGTTCTTAACCGAGAAGCTGAATGAAATCGGAGTCAGCGTCGCGTTCAAGACGATTGTCGGCGATCGTCGCAAAGACCTGGTAGGCGCAATCCAAAATGCTCTCGGCCGCACTGACATTGTCATCCTGATGGGCGGTCTCGGCCCCACGGAAGATGATTTGACCCGCGAGGCTGTGGCGGAAGCACTCTCGCTGACGATTCGCCGCGATGCATCGCAAGTGGCTGCATTGCACGCGCGCGCAGCAACGTGGCGCATGCCGATGCCGGAGAACAATCTGAAGCAGGCTGACCTGATCGAGGGCGCCAGCTTTCTTTTGAACCCGAATGGCAGCGCTCCCGGCCAATGGCTTGAGACCAAGTTTTCCGGCTATCGCAAATTACTGATGCTCATTCCGGGACCGCCGCATGAATGCCGCGCGCTTTTCGAGGACGAGTGCCTGCCGCGGTTGAGCGCCGTGCTGCCGCAACGTCACATCGCCAAGCGCACTTTGAAGGCGGCGATGATTCCCGAGTCGCAGGCAGACAAACTGCTCGCCCCCATCTACACGACCTACGAAGACGTCGAGACCACGATTCTGGCCCATGCCGGCGATATTCAACTCACACTGCTCTGCTCAAAGCCAAGCCAGGAATTGGCCGAGAAGCGCGTGGAAGAACTGGCCGGGCGCCTGGAGGAAGCGCTCGATGACTGGCTTTACTCCTCTGAAGGAGAAACGCTGGAGCAGATCGTGCTCTATTATCTTGGGCTGCGCCAATCCACATTGGCCGTTGCGGAGAGTTGTACGGGGGGGATGATTGCGCAGCGCATCACCTCGGTTCCCGGCAGTTCGCGGTCGTTTGTTGGCGGAGCGGTGGTTTATTCCAATGAAATGAAGACCGCTTTTGCCGGCGTTGCGCCCGAGTTGATTGAGAAGCATGGGGCGGTATCGGCAGAGGTCGCTTCGGCACTTGCCGATGGCATTAGAAAGCGCACCGGGGCAACACTAGGCCTGGGCGTAACGGGCATTGCAGGTCCCGCCGGAGCCACCGAGACAAAGCCCGTGGGCCGCGTTTACATTGCCCTCAGCGACGGGCAGAAGACCGACTCGTTTGAACGCAATTTCCGTGGCGACCGCGGCCGCGTGCGTGAGTGGGCTTCGACGCAGGCGCTCGATCTCGTGCGCCGAAAACTCATGTAATTCCGCTACGATCCTCGCTGTGCGCCGGAGATAAAATTGGCGATTCGCGGGAATTTTGTGGGATCATCTTCACTGACCCCGGGTTGCACGATTTCTTCCCACTGAGGTTTTCCATGAAAATTCAAGTGCGTGTATGCTCTTTCGCCGTCGTCGTTACTGCTGCAGCGCTTTTCGCTTTTGCCGGTGCAATTCCAGCCCAGGCGCAGGCCGGGCCAGCAAAAAAGAAAATTGCGAGCGCCAACGACTTGCCTCGGTTCAGCTATCCGATGACAGCGGTACCGAGTGGGTTCCTGGGAACAGATGACGCGACATTCAATGCCTTTGCAACAAAGGTCGCGCACGATGTTGATTCCGTGCTGAACAACTACGACATTGAAGACAAGGCGACCCTGCGCGAACTTTACGGCGTGAAGCTGGATGTGCAATTGCTAGCGCATGACAATGATGTCGCGATGGAGACGATGAATACCCTGCAAGGGCTTCAGGAAAAGCCCGAGGCGCGGGCAACTTCAGGACTGCTGGCGAAGTCTCTGGTAGAAGCGCGCACTGCGGCACACGCTGATTCCGGTGAGGCGTTCGACCACGCATTTCAAAGCAGCTTTCAAAAGGCGGTAGATGCTTTGGAGTGGAGGGTGGTTCAGGACACAATGAAGTCCCTGAAGGGGGCTTTTGAGTTGGAAACCTCCGACATGATCCTGGCAGATGCAAAGGAAAGCCTTGATCCGGCGGCACAGAAATCGAACACGGTCGACCTGCAAGGGGCGGAATCTTTGATCGGGGACAGGGTCGCGCTGAAAATCTTTATCCCGCTGAAGGCACAAGTGCTCCCCGTAGTTACGGCCTACGTCGCAGCGCACAATGTTCAGAAGGCCGACATCTGGCAGGCGCGCGAAGTAACGCTGACCTCAGACCAGAAACTGACACCGGTGCGGATTGGCATCTGGGACTCGGGCGTAGACACGGCGATATATCCGCAGCAGCTTTTCACCGACCCCAACCCGGGCGCACACAGCCCGCACGGGCTCGCATACGACGTGCACGGAGATCTTTTCAACGGAGACCTGCAAACTCTGACGCCGGAACAAAGGGCAGCCTATCCGAAAGTGCTTGGGCTTGAGCAGGGATTGAGCGACCTGTTCAGTGGAGTCGATTCGCCGGCAGCCACAGAGGCCAAAAAGACGCTTGCGGCTATGCCTCCCGACCAGCTTGCTCCGTTCATGAAGCAGCTTGGGTTCCTTGACCAGTACATGCATGGAACGCACGTCGCGGGGATTGCTGTGCGCGGAAACCCGGCAGCACGCATCGTGGTGGCGCAGTTTTACGATTCGCTTCCGGAAATTCCATTCGCTCCAACGGTTGAGTGGGCCAACAAGTTCAAATCGGATTTCCAGCAGATCGGGGATTACTTCAGAACGAACAATGTGCGCGTGGTCAACATGAGCTGGGGCGATGACGTTTCGGAGATTGAGCAGTGGTTGACCAAGACCAGCGCTGAGAAAGACCCGGCAAAGCGAAAAGAAGCAGCCGTGACCATCTACAAGATCTGGTATGAGGCGGTCGAGAACGCGATCAAGAGCGCGCCGAACACACTTTTTGTTGTTGCCGCAGGAAACTCCGACAGTAACACCGCCTTCACCGGAGATGTACCGGCGTCATTTCATTTGCCCAATATGATCGCGGTTGGAGCGGTTGACCAGGCCGGCGAAGAGACGTCATTCACAAGCTACGGAGACACTGTCTTAGTGGATGCAGATGGGTTCGAGGTGGAGAGTTACGTTCCGGGTGGAACGCGATTGAAGATGTCGGGCACGTCGATGGCATCGCCAAACGTGGTAAACCTTGCGGCAAAACTGATTGCGCTCGACCCTTCTCTCACACCGGAACAGACGATCGCGTTGATCAAAAAGGGCGCAGACACGAGCGCGGACGGTCGGCGGCATCTGATCAACCCCAAGGCGACAGTGGCCCTCTTGATGCAGGATGAGTCGGCCAGATCCTCGCGGTAAAAAGCACTTCGAAGCATCTAACCAATGATGTCGCTGTCCTGCATTTCAAACCAAAGGAGAATTTTCAGGTTATGCCACTTCCCCAGGATGAACGCGTTGTCGCCCTTGCAAACGATCTTTTGAAGCAGCTTCACCAGATGTTTGGCCCTCATCCCGGCTATCGACCGGCTCATGCGAAGGGAGTATTGGTTACCGGCACCTTCATGCCGGCCAGCGGCGCCGCAGCGCTCTCAAAGGCCCCGCATTTCACGCGTGCGTCAACACCAATCACGGTTCGATTCTCCAATTCGACGGGCATTCCTACTATGCCAGACAACGTGCCCGATGCAAATCCGCGAGGGATGGCAATACGATTCAACCTGGCGGAGCACGTGCACACGGATATCGTCAGCCACTCCACCGATGGATTCCCTACACACGATGGCGAAGAGTTTCTCGCATTTCTGCAGGCTGCGGCGACAAGCGGACCGGATGTTCCCTCTCCAAAGCCGATCGAACTGTTTCTCGGGTCGCATCCCGCAGCGCTGGCATTTGTGCAGGCGCCAAAGCCTTTTCCATCCAGCTTTGCGCGCGAATCATTTTTCGGCGTGACGGCGTTTGCTTTCACAAACGCAAAGGGGCAAAAGAAGTTCGGCCGCTATCGGATTGTTCCTGTGCAAGGGAATGACTACCTGTCGAATGAGCAGGTCACACGCCTGTCTGCGAATTATCATTTCGACGAACTGAAGAAAAGGATTGGAACGGGTTCTATCCGATTCGTGCTACTGGTGCAGGTGGCCGCGGAGAACGATGCGACCGACGACGCGACGGTGCATTGGCCTGAAGATCGCGAGCTGATTGAATTAGGACGCATTGACTTGATGCAGGTTGTGCCGGACGATGCTGCCCAGCAGAAACAGATCATTTTCGACCCCATTCCGCGCGTAGATGGAATCGAGCCTTCGGCAGATCCGCTGCTCGAACTGCGTGCAGCAATTTACCTGCTGAGCGGAAGAGAGCGGCGCGCCGCGAAGATGTAGCTCCGGGTTAGTCAAAACGTTCAAATGAATGCAGCGCATGCGGCACACCTGCGCACGGTGTTGACTGCAATGTGTACGCTCTGCAAAACTGGCGCTCATGCGATACAGCGGTAGGGTTGAATATGCGGACGCTCGCAAAATGCGTGTTCGGAACAAGGGCTATTATCGGGTGCTGCACTGGCCCATCTGGATTTGGGTATTCTTTCTGGCGCCGGGACCTCTGACATTCAGCCTGTTTGCGCACGGGTTCGGCGTGGCCAATTCCATCTGGCTGGCGGCTGTGCTCATTGGCACCGGAATCGCCGGGTTCTATGGGCAGTTGCCGGGCGTTGAACCGGCGCCCTACATCCTGCGCTTCGACGAGGACAAGCCCAATCCGCTTTATCGCAAGGTCTGCTACACATTCGCCTGGAACGCGGTGCTGAATTTTGCGCTGCTCAATCTTGCCGGATTGGTGATTGCCACGATTACCGGCGTCTGGTACATGAGCCAGCTTTATCACTACGCATACTTCCCTTTGTGCGCCGTGATCCTGCTGCTGGGCGCGGCGGGGATGCTGCCGCGCGTGGGACGCTCGACCAAGGGCGAAGGCACCGAGCGCCGTTACTTCTACGGATCAGTCTGGGCGGTCACGATCGCGCAAACGGTGCTGTTGGTCCTGTGGAAGACGGTGCCGTTGACGCGCACTGGGAGCATGATCAAACTTGTGATCTATGTGGGCGTACTTAGCGCGATGGGAGCCGCTGCTTATAATGGCGCACTCCCGCGCACACGGCCCATTCTTCCGGGTGAATTGATGGTGGATTAGGCGATCATCGGCGCACGGATTATTTGCTCTGCGCCTGTGAGAACGTCGCTGCAACCTCCGCACGCACCCATAGCCGCAATTCCTCAGGCTCGATAACCCGCACCCTCGATCCAAAGCCCAGGACCATAAACCGGGCCTGCTCCTCAGCATCAAAATTGGCTTGCAGCGTCGTCCATCCTTCCAAGTCTTTGCCGGGGTTTTCCGCTGCTGAGGTCGCGCACCATGACCGGAGCAATCGCGCCGCCTCATGTCTAACCAAAAGAATCGCCGAATAGCTCTTCCGCCGCTTTTCCAGTTCCGCGGTGGAGCGCTTCCAGTAGGCAGCGAGATCAAATCGCGGCGGCCGCTTGAATGCAACAGCCAGCACCGTCACCCTCTCCATGCGCGAGACGCGGTAGGTTCGCATCCCATTCGCCGAGTGTGCGACCAGATACCAGCTCAACCCCTTTGCCACCAGCCCTAGCGGATCTACGGTGCGCGGCGCCTTTTCCCCGTCGGCCCGGGTGTAGTCGAATGCCAGCTTTCGTTCCCGCGCCACCGCATCCTGCACCATGGCCAGCATCGAAAGGTCCTCGCCCGACTCGCGCCAGCCGGTTGGATCCACGTGCAATCTCTCCCGCATAGCGGCTGCCTGCACGCGCATCGGCCCGGGCAGCGACGCCATGAGCTTGTTTAACGCGCTCTCAGCCGCAGCCGCCATGCGCGGATGCCCAACCACGCGCGGTTGCGCCATCAGCAGCGCCCGCAGTTCCGCTTCGTCGAGCCCTGGAACCTGCGTACGCCAGCCTTTCTGAAGCTCCCAGCCCCCTTGCGATCCGCGCAGTGCTACGACAGGAACGTGCGCCGCGCTCAGCGCCTCAAGATCGCGGTGAATGGTCCGCTGCGAAACCTCAAGCTGCTCGGCCAGCTCGCGTTCGGTCGCGCGCCCCTTGGCCTGCAAAAGCAGCAATTCGGAAAGCAGCCGATCTGATTTCATCGTGGCGCCAATCCCCTCGCCCGGAACATTTCTTATATTCAAGGATCATATATGACACGAGATGTCATATATGAGCGCGGATCATGGAATTGTCGGTTGGAGGCACAATGAAGATCGGAACCGTTCATCTTTTTGTTTTTGACGGCATGGCGGACTGGGAAGCTGCCTATGCTGTCGCTGGCATCAACAATCCGCAGTTCCAGCAGGTCCCCGGCAGCTTCCGGGTGGCCACGGTTGCAGTGAGCCTTGATCCGGTGACCACTATTGGCGGCATGCGCATTCAACCCGACTTGGCCTTGAGTGAAGTTTCACCGGTTGCAAGCAGCATGTTGATCCTGCCCGGCGGTGAGAGTTGGGAGAATCGAGGCAACGCCCAGGCCCTGGAAAAAGCCCGCAGCTTCGTCGCCGTGGGCGTGCCGGTTGCGGCCATCTGTGCTGCCACGCTGGCATTGGCGCGCGCTGGACTGCTGGATAACCGGCGCCACACCAGCAACGCGCGCGAATATCTTGCAGGTTGCGGTTATCGCGGCGGCAGCCACTATTGTGAAGCTCCGGCCATCACCGACAAGCATGTCATCACAGCATCCGGCATCGCGCCTGTCGATTTCGCCCACGAGATTTTCAAGATTCTCAATCTATATAACCCTGCAACGCTCGATGCGTGGTACGCACTCTTCAAGGGCAGCAACGCTCAGAAGTTCTACGACCTGGCTCGTAGTGCAGCCTAGGACTGTTTCATCAGCCAATCACCGCAATCATCTCCAAAGGAGATCGCAACATGGTGCTCAGAGATTTCTTTCTCGCCCAACTCGAACGGGAAGCTGTGCTCACCCGCAAGGCCATCGAACGCGTTCCGGAAGGGCGCAACGACTTCAAGCCTCACGAGCGCTCGATGGAACTTGGC
>CAWGYG010000010.1:0-237275 GCA_963826915.1 uncultured Acidobacteriaceae bacterium | reverse complement strand
GATCAGCCTTTGTATGGTCTAATAAAGATGTTGGCTTGATGGCGGAATCGGCATACGCGGTGGTCTCAAAAACCATTGGGAGCAATCCCGTGTGGGTTCAAGTCCCACTCAAGCCACCAGATCACTCCAGCCCTCTGCCTTCCCCAAAAACTCATGCAAAAGATTCCCAGGGTGATCAGTCAGGGGCCAAGACTGATTCTTGTAAAAAAAGTCGAAATTTACACATTTTCTTTCACAGTTTCTAGCGTCTCGTATCTATCATGATGAAAGTAATATAGTTACTGGCAGACGCAGCGGACTCAAAATCCGCCGATCGCAAGGTCGTGGGGGTTCGACCCCCCCTCCCGGCACCATAAAATCAATAATTTATGTGGCCGCCTCGCAGCAGCCAGATGTCTCGCGCCCTTGCGCTATCAGGTTTACCGTAGAAAGGCCTATTCCGGCGGCGTACCCACGATGATCTTCGGTTGTCCTGCCTGCGGACACGCCGCGCCGCCACCGGCAGTCGCCACCACCAGGTTATAGCTCTGTCCCGGCGCCGCGTTGGTCGGAATCTGCAAGGTCAGATAGCCGCTCGGGGGCACCTCATGTTGCTCTCCAGGCAACGGCCAGTAGTTGTCGTTTCCCGGGTCAGGCGTGATGATGATTGCTTCTGAAGTATCGTTTTGCCAGATAAAATAATCGCCCGGAATCACCGCCACATCGTTGCAAACGTCCACAGGAGCCATGGCGGCAATCACAATATTCTGCGTCGTTACGTCCGGCGGCGCAGGCGAGCACTCGAAGGTTCCCTCCGCGTTCGGCTCATTGTTTGCAGTCGCCTGGGTAGGCGTGCCTGGGGTCACCGTATAAGAGGACTCGGTCAAAGGCCAGTCAGAAGATGAAACTGTGATCGTTGATCCGGTTTGGACTTCGGCTGCATTCGCGACCCAGTTGAAAGTCTCACCCGGGTAAGGAACGATCATTTCACTGAACACATTGAAACTACGCATGGTTTCTCCTTGTGAGCGAAAGGTGTGGTTGTGGCCCGCCGCGGCAGACTACTTCGAGAGTTTTCGATCCAAGAGTTGCTGGAACTGGGGATTATTTCGAAGGTTGTTGAACTCTGGCGAATCCCGAACGATGGATGCGGAGTAACCTGCAACGAGCGCCTTTTGCAACCACTCCAAAGCTTCGCCTGTTTCGCCCAGATCGTTATACACTACCGCGGCGTTGAAAAGTAGATCCTTGTCGCCATTCCCCAATTCAAGCGATCGCGCCAGGTGTGCCATCGCGCTTTGCTTGTCGCCCAATATCGCATAACACGAAGCTGCGTCCCCTTGCCGCTCGGCATCGCGAGGATTGACCTTTAACAAATCGTTAAGAAGATCCAGTTGTTTCCTGTAAGCGCTCGTCGCTTTGTCGTTTTGGCCGCTGAAGTGGTACGCGTCCGCCAGGTTTCCCCACAGGTCCGCGTTCCGATCCCCGTAACTCAGCGCTACCTGGTAATTGCGAGCGGCATCCCCAAAGTTCCCAGCCTGGTAATATGCGGTTCCAAGATTCGAAGCCGCTCCCGCCGTCGGGCGCAATTTCATTGATTGTTCAAGAGCACTAATAGCGGCCGTATAGTTGCCGAGAAAGAGATAGGCTGCTCCCAGATCGCTGTATTCCAAGTAGCTCTCTGGTGCAATCTTGATCGCCTGCTGGAAAAGATCCGCGGCCTTCGCATACTGTGCCTGCTGCAGATAAAAGATGCCCATCCGATCGAGATCCCGCTCCGAGTTGGGATTAGCATTGACAGCCTCGCGATACGCATTCTCCGCATCCCCAAGCCGATTCAATTTGGCATAAGCAGTGGCTAGTCCGATATAGCCGTCGTCGGCCGTTGGTTCAAGTTCGATGGCCTTCTGATATTCGTTTGCCGCCTCCTCGTACTTCCCCGTGCCCGATTCCACCAGGCCAAGACATAAATGTCCCTCCGCGCCTGCGTTCCCTTGACTTACAGCGTCGTTGCAGTCCTTCTTGGCCTTATCCACCCAGACGCTTTGCCGCGTAACCCCGTAATTTGCCCAGTTTGCCTCTCCTCTTGCCGCGAAAGCTCTTCCAAACCTTCCGTCAAGCTTGAGCGCGCTATCCAACATCGTGATGGCATTCGTGATGTTTTCAGGCCGGCTGATGTCCTCCAGATACCCGCGTCCCTGCAGGAAGTCGTCGTAGGCTGCTGGCTCTGTCGTTCCATGCACCGTGAGTGCCGCCCGTTCCTCTGGCCTGAGGTCAATTTGCAACGCGTGCACAACTCCATCCGCGACCTGGTCCTGCAATGAGAATGGATCGCCGCGCGGCGCGGTTAACGTCTGCTCGGCCAGCGTCTGGCCCGTCTTCACATTGGTAAGTGAGTAAGTGGCGCGATTCATCGCATCGGATTGCTGCACGCTGATCTGCAAAGTCAAGTTTGCGCCAAGTTCCTTCATCGCCTGGTCCGCAGACATCGCCTGCGCCTTCTTCACCTGCGTGGTATCGATCACTTGAAGATCGTGGTTCTGCGAAAGCCCTGCCAGTTTGGCCGCCACCGTCACCGAAAGTCCATCCGAAAACGCGCTCAATTCAGCGCTTTCCCCAACCACTCGGGGAGGTAGAACTGCCAGCCTCGGTGCAGCGGGAGCTGCGGAAGCCGCAGGCGCCGAATGCCGTGTTATCGGCCACCAGCCGGCGACTTTTGACCGCAGGTCCGGATTGATCGCAAAAACCAGCCCCGCCGCGACCACCGGAATCATGTACCAGGGCCATTTCGGCGATTCGCGTCTGATTTTCTTTGCCGGACGCCCGCCCTGCCTGACACTTTCCAGGTCACTCCGCAGTTCGCGCGTGTTCGCGTAGCGCTTTGCCGGGTCTTTCATCAGCGCTCGTGCGACCACCGATGCCAGTCTCGGCGGAATCTTGATCGGGGGTCTGTCCAGAACAGCCGCTTCCCGCTCATCCAGGATGTGCGCTGTCGTAACCGTGATATTCGGCCCGTGGAACGGATGCTTGCTCGCCAGCATCTCGTAGAACACAACCCCCAGCGCAAAAATGTCCGCGCGCGCGTCCGGCATAGCTCCCTTCAGCACTTCGGGTGGCATGTAGATCGGAGTCCCTGCCGTGTGTCCCGGAACCGAAAGCGTGTGAATCGACCCCGTCACGCCGAAGGGATCGAACCCCGGAAGCCGGCGCGCCACGCCAAAGTCCAGCAGCTTCACCTGCCCTGCCGGGTCGATCATGATGTTTTCCGGCTTTACATCTCCGTGAAGAATCCCCTTGTCGTGCGCCGCCGTCAGCGCATCGGTGCATTGGATAGCAATATTGAAGAACTGATCCAGCGCCATCGGCGTGCCAATGAGCTTGCGCAGGGTCGACCCTTCGACGTATTCCATTACCAGCAATATGTCGTTGTTCACCTCGAGCACGTCGTAGATTCCTGCAACGTGAGGATGATTCAGTGAGGATGCGCGTTGCCCTTCACGCAGGAATAAAGCCTTGTCTTCTGCCGTCAGGCCCGCCTGCCCCGTCATGCGCTTGATGGCAACTCTACGCTGCAGCTTTGTGTCGAAGGCGCGGTAGACTTCCCCCATCCCCCCGGCGCCCAGGCGCGCTTCTATCTTGAAGCGGCCGACGCTATTGCCGGTCAGATCGTCGCGAACCGGAGGTGTCTTGACTCGATCGAATAAGTCCGACATCGGGAAGCGTGTCCTCTCAGCGGGTATCTCCCCTTCGAGCAACACATTGGCTCGAATTGTACCGCTCTACAGTTCTATCGCAAGATTAACCGCTCACATGCCTCATTGCCGACGGCTTACATGGAAATAAGCGACAAAAACAAATCTCCGCGCTTGCTGCGGGCTCCTCCGACCTTGAGGAAGGGAACTAGCTGCGCGTCCCTGAATGGCTGGTGTCATTCTGAACGCACGGGGCCCCGAATGCTTTCAGATCGGGGGTGGTAAGCGAAGAATCTGCTTTTGTTCTTTTCCAGATTCATGCCCATAACTTTTGAGGCAACACATTCGAATTTTTGAATGCTTCGATACTGAATCGGCACCGCAGCCGCCCGGCCTCTATTCCCGCGCCCTCAAACTCGCCAGGTCGATTCCCAGTTGCTGGCACTTCTTATAGAGGTGGCTTCGTTCGAGCCCCAGCGCCTTCGCAGTCTGCGTAATATGTCTGCCGTGACGTTCCAACTCAGCCAGTACAGCTTCGCGCTCAAAGGCCAGCACCCTCTGCGCCAGAGGCCCCGTAGCGTCTCCTGCATCTGAAGACCGCTTCTCCCCGCCATTTGAACCACGCCCGGCTGGCAGCGCCATTTGCACGTCTTCCGCGTCGACTTCCGCTCCAGCCAACAGCAACAGCCGTTCCACCACGTTGCGCAACTCGCGAATATTCCCTGGCCAGGCATACTCCTTCAATGCGTCAATCGCAGCGCCGGTGAAGGGAACCGCCTTCCATCCATTCTGCGCGCTCACTTGCCGCGCAAAGTGCTCCACCAGTGCCGGCAGGTCCTCGCATCGCTCTCGCAGCGGCGGCAACGGCACCGGAAACACCACTACCCGGTGATAAAGATCGCGCCTGAATCCACCAGCTTCGACCAGTTCCTCCAGGTTGCGATGCGTGGCCACCACCACGCGAACATTCACGCTGATCGGCTTGTCCGCTCCAATCCGTTCCACTTCGCCTTCTTCAAGAACCCGCAGCAACTTGGCCTGCATCGCCGCCGGCATGTCGCCAATCTCGTCAAGAAACAGCGTTCCCCCGTGTGCCTGCTCAAACTTGCCGCTGTGCCTCTGCGCCGCCCCCGTAAACGAGCCTTTCTCGTGACCAAACAATTCACTCTCGATTAACTCTGCCGGAACGGCCGCGCAGTTCAATGTCACGAACGGCCCATCTGCGCGATGGCTTTTCTCATGCAGCGTCCGCGCTATCAGTTCTTTGCCCGTCCCGGTCTCGCCATAGATGCAAACCCGTATCTCGCTGGCCGCAACGCGCTCAATTTGCGCCATCACGCGACGCATGGTCTCCCCGGTCCACACCATCGTATGTTTGCCCACGCGCGTTCGCAGGTCCCGATTTTCGGTTTCCAAGCGCGTCAGCTTGACCGCGTTGTCCACCGTCACTAGCAACTTCTCGGTCGACAGCGGCTTCTCCAGAAAATCCAGTGCTCCCAGCCGCGTTGCCCGCACCGCCATCTCGATGTGCGCCTGCCCGCTCATCATCACCACTGGAGCAGTCACACCCGCCGTCTTCAAGTCTTCCAGCAACGCCAGTCCATCCCGCTTCGGCATCACCACGTCGCTCAGAATCAGGTCGAACGGCTGCACCAGCGCTAGCTCCAACCCTCGCGCCGCGTTGTCGCACACCACTGCCTCGTGTCCCGCCAGCCTGAAGGCACGCGCCAGCGAAGCCAGTGTGTTGGCCTCGTCGTCCACGATCAAAATCTTTGCGCTCATGAATCCGCCTTCGGCAAAGTGATTACAAACGTCGCCCCGCGCCCGCGTCCGCTCTCCACAGCTATCCTACCCGCATGGTCCGCCACCACCGACTGCGCAATCGCCAGTCCCAGTCCGGTCCCATGCTGCTTCGTCGTGTAGTACGGGGTAAACAGACGTTCACACTCCTCCGGCGTCATCCCTTCACCCGTATCTGCCACGCGCAACTCTACATTCTCGCCTTTCGCATGAGCCGAGACAGTCAGCTTCCCCCCATCAGGCATGGCATCCATCGCGTTCAAAACCAGGTTCGATAACGCGCGATGCATCAGCTCCGGATCCACCATCACCGGCATCGGCTCGTCTGCAACATCCGTCTCAAACGTAATCTTTGAATCCTCCCGGTTAGCCGCCATTTCATAAAGCGAGCGTACCCGCGAAACGATATCCTTCGCATCGATCCGCTCCAACTCCGGTTTTGGCATTTTGCTGAAATCGCTGAACCGCCCGATGATTGTCTTCAGATTCGCAATCTCCATTCCCAGCGTCTGCGTGCTCTCACGAAATACCTCGTCAAACTCCTCGGCAGACAATCCGCGCGCCTTCACCAGGTTCTCCACCGTCAGTTGCAGCGGAAATAATGGGTTCTTCAACTCGTGCGCAAGCCGCCGCGCCAGTTCACGCCACGCCGCCACTCGCTCGCTCTGGACCAGCCGTTCGCGTTGGCTGGCCAGTTGTTCCGTCATGTGATTGAAGCTTCCCGCCAGCACTCCCACCTCGTCGCGTCCGCGCACCGGCACCCGCGTGTCCCAGTTTCCGCTCGCTACGTCGCCTGCCGCACGCGCCAGTTCTTCAATCGGCCTTGAAACCCGCGCCGCAATCCACAAGCTGAAAATGATCGCCAGTAGAATGCCCCCGCTCGCCACGCCATACGCAATGTTCCGAATGTGCTGCTGCGCCTCAACCATTCCGCTGCGCGAAATACCCACGGTCAGCACAGCCAGCACGGTGCCGCTCTCGTTCTTTAGCGGAATCGCCGTCGCATTGATGCTGTCCTCGCGTTTCGGCGTCATATACAAAATGCGGTTCGTCTGCAGTCCCGTCGTGTGCGCCGATTCGATCAAAGCTTGATAATGGGCCGCTCCCGGTACGTCGCCGTTCGCTCCAACTAGGTTCTTTGCATCGAATGCAAAACTGCGCGCGGTAGCACCCGCGCCGCCATCGACGGTCGCGCTTTCGGTGTCGCTGTAGAGCCCAACCTGCATCCCCGGTGCGACGGCTAAATCGGCAAGAAAACTCGCGTCCAGCCGCTTTCCGCCCACCAGGTTTACCGCCGGCTCCGCGCCATGAATGGCACGTACCGCAAAGAGCCCAAGCACCGTGCTCCCATCCGGCAACTCTTCCCGCTTGAGAAAGGGTGTCTGTGCCGTTTCTTTCGCTGAAGCCTCAGCGTATCCAAACCGCGCCGGCCATTGTGCCGAACTCACGATGTTCCCATCCGGTCCGACAATCTCCAGAAAATCCAGTTGCGCATCCTGCGCCAGCGTCTGCGCCTCGTTCAAGTAAGGTCCGGCATCCCCCGACTGCACCAGTTCAAACGCCATGCTCCGCACGTGTTCCTCGGCCGCAATCCGATCCACCGCTGCCGCCACGTCTGCGGACCGGTGCTGAAACTCCCTTTGAAACTGGCTCACAAACAGCGCTGTTTCTTCCTGATCTCGCTGTTCAAATACCTGCCGGATCCGCACCATCACCGTCCACGCCACCGCCGCTACTGCCGCCGCTACCGTCAGCGAAAACAACAACAGCAGCTTCTGCCGCAGGTTCACTGTGCATCCTCTAGCGAAGCGTCCGCCAAATCCAGCGTTCCGTCCGCTCGCAGCTTCAAGTCGCGCACCCGTCCCCCGACCGCGTACGCCCTCGGTAGATCGAGCAGCGGAATCAGCGTGTGCAGTTCCAGAAAGTTCTGCTCCGCTTTGAAAAGCGCCGCTGGCGTCTGCTCTGGTTCAGTCGTCGTCGCCCCAACACTGCGCATGATTGACTCCAACTCCGCCGCCGGAGCTCCGCCTTCGAGAGAAAGCTTCCGCAAGTCCAGGTCCGCATGCTGCGCGCTTCCACCTGCCACCTGCACATTGAATCCCGACTCGTGCAGATTCAACGCAAGCCGTTGCGCAGCCAACTGCATCGCCCCATCTCGATCCACGCGCAGCGTCAGCAGTCCGGGCGCCTGTCCCCCGCGTAACTCCTGCGCCTTGTTCAAATTCCTTTCCGTCGAAAAAAGAAATGCATACCCAGTGAGCGACTGCGGCAGCACGCTCGCCGTCACTCCTCCCTGTTTTTGAAAGATCACGTTGTACAGCGCGCCCCGGTCTACTGCCTCTGCAATTGCCGCCCGCATCTTGGGGTTGGCCAACGCGCCTGTGTCTCCAACCTGCAACGCGACCAATATCACCGGCGATGAACTCACTATTGTGAGCCGCTGCTGCTGTGCCTGTCGCATCTGCTCCGCGGGAACTTCGACAACATCCGCGCGCCCGACGCTCAGATCGAGCCACTGGTCACGTATCGCCCTATGCACGCGAATCTCAACTGCATCTGCGAATGGCCGCCCCTGCCAGCAGCCTTCATTCGCAGTCAACGAAAGCGCGCCATTATTAAATCCCGCTACTTGAAAAGCTCCGGTGCCAGTCCCGCCCATCGGCGTCTTCCCATCCGCGGTCACCGTGAGGCTGATCAGAAACTGGTCGCCCGCTAGCAGCGCGGGCAGATTCGGCATCGGCGAATCGCCCGTAAACACCACCAGCGGTCCAACCGCTCGCACCGTTGTCCAGGGACAGTCCCCATTGCACGATGCAGTCAGCGACGCAACCACTGCCGCCGACGTTAACGCCGATCCATCTTGAAAATGCACCCCCGGTCGCAGCCGAAACTGCCAGCGATGTCCGCCGCCGTCGGCATCCCATTCCACCGCCAGTGCTGGTGCCACCGTGCCATTCGCATCCACATATGTCAGCCCGTCGTAAACAAGCCTTCGCGCCAATCCATCCGGCCGCTGCCAGGGATCGCCCTCGATCTCAACGCGCAGTGTTCCCCCGTAATGAGGACGCGTTCGCGCCGCAGCCGTCAGCACCGCAGCCACCAGCAAACAGCTAATTGCAAAGCGCCGTAACACGGTCCACCTCGTATTGATTGGCAGCATTCCTCACCACGGCCAACACGCTCTTTCCATCCTGCGACGTCCACATGGCGGTAACGGTTCCTTCCATCGGGAGTGGCGCGCTCGCCGGCACCGCCTCAAGCGCAGGCAATTCATACGCTCGCAGGCTGTCGCTTGGCGCCTCGCCGGATCCCGCCGCAATCACCTGTGCTCCTCCGCCGCATTCTGACCGAAGCACCGCGAAATCACTGCCCCAGTCGCGCGTTCCAGTCACCGTCTTCAGCGCGCCGATCTCCACCATCAAGACCTTTCCATCGACGCCCTTCACCAACAGTGCAACCCCACCGGTAGCGCGGGGCAGCATTCCCGCAGAATAAAACGGAGGCAAATCCACACCGAGGCTCGGCGTCACCACCCCTGTGAAATAGTTCCGCGCCGTGTTGTAAAAGGCCTTTAGCGTCGAACCGCCATTCGGGTCACTGTTCTGATAAATAGGCCACGGGTCATCACTCTTGTGGCACTGAGCCGACCATCCGTCCGCACCCGATGTGCTGTTTGGAGAAGGCGAGAAAGTGCCCGTGCACCCCGACCCTGCGCTGAATGCGGCGAAGCCGTCGGCAGTTGCCAAAAGTATGCCGCGCGGATCGCGTCCCTGCATCTGCCTTCTGTCGAGCGGAAAAGTCTTCTGCTCCTTCCAGCCCCCTTCCCCAAATCCGAAGATCGCAATCTCCTCTGGGTGCAAAACAATCAGGCTGGTATTTGCTTCGAGCACCGCGAGAATCGGACTATCCGGAACGATTGCATTGAGCGCGTTGAAGGTTCCCGTGATGTGCTCTTTCCGCAGAACAATGCGCTCGTTATCTGTCGGAACAGCCGTGGACGCAGCATCCACCTTCACCATCGCCACCCGCGCCTCGTCGCCCTCGACCACCTCGGCCACCCACAGCCGCTCCCGCGCGTTCTCGCTCAGTGTCACTCGAATCGCATTCGCGCTCTCCGCGCCCGACACCGACACTCCATGCGCTTTCAGATCCTGCTCCAGCAATTTCCGAATCAGCGGGAGATCGCCCGTTGGGATCGTCGAGAGATTGCGAATCGTCAACTGCGCCTGTCCCGGCCCCAGGATCCCCGCGATCTGGTCCGCCAGCGCTGCCGCCGGCTGCTCCCACTTGCTCGGCGTCGGAGCGGCAATTGCCACGATCCCGCCCAACCCAACCCACACCATCGCGATTATCCACAGCAGCCCAGGCTTCTTCATCGCCATCATCTTTTGCGAATGTCCGTTTGCGCGGATTATATCGTTTGACCCCGCGCGCTCCGCGTTCGCTAGTGGGCCAATTTGAAGGGTAGGGCTTTAGCCCGTACATTCAGCCAAACAACTTCCTGTTGGGCTTTAGCCCCTGAGCGCGCGTGTTCCTCATCTGACATTCGTCCCGGCGCACATGCGCACCACACAAAACACAACAGGGCGAGAGAACTTCTCTCTCGCCCTGCTCACTCCCCCTCAATGCCCCGTCTTCGGCTCCGGATCCTGCTCGCTATCCATTTCCTGCTTTACCACCGGACTGTTCGCCATTCCCTTGAACACATCATTCGCAAAAAAAAACTTCCCATCCGAGGGCACCATCAGCACCTGGATCTTGTCCGATAGCCGCTCGGCAACGATCTTGTTGATCAGCAGCGGCGACTTGTTCAGCAACGTCGCTTCGCTCGTCATGCGTTCGGCATTCGCTGCTGCAATCAGCTTGATGCGGCTGGCCTCGGCGTCAGCCAGCAGGTTGCGACGCTGCAATTCCGCCTTGCTGTCGATGACCTTGGCTTCGGCATCCGCTTCCGCATTCTGAATTGTCGCTTCCTTGCGCGCTTCAGCTTCCAGCTTGCTCTGCTCAATCTGCTTCTGCTTCAGCGGCAGCGTGTATTGCATCGCGTCCGCTTCGCCCTTGGCCTCGATCACCTTCGATTGCGCATCGCCCTCTGCCTGCTTCTCCTTCTGCCTCGCTTCAGCCTCCGCCTGCAACTCGGCGATCCTCACCTGCTTTTCCTGTATATCGGTCACCACCCCAAGCTGATCGTCCTCCTGCTCTTTCAGCAGCAAACCTTCCAACCCCTTCGCGTATTGCTCGGGCAGTTGAATGTCCGAAAGCATCACTTCTTCCACCACGATGCCGTCTTCGCCCAGCTTGCGCGTGATAATGCTTGTCGCCTGGGCTCTCACTTCTTCCCGCTTTGTACTGAAGATTTCCCGTACTGTGTACGATGGTGCCAATTCCCGCCACGCACTCGCCACCACCGGCGGCACCAGTTCCTTGTCCACGGGTTGCGGCATGTGTGCCTGTACGCTCGACAGCCAGTTCGGGTCCAGCCGATAGCGCACTGTGACCGCCAGCCCGATATTCAACCCCTCGCGCGATTGCACGCTCAGCGCATTCTTCTGCGTACCTGCTTTTCCCTCTTCCATCAGCCCCGCCGTGAAAAGGTGATCGCGCAGGTCAAACAACTGCACGCTCTCCACCATCGGAGTGACAAAGTGCAGCCCCGGATAAAGCGTTCCCGGCTCCGTTCCGCCGATCTGGCTCACCCGCACGCCGCCCATCCCGCTCGGTACCACCACCATGCTCGTCGCAATCAGCAGCGGCAAGCATCCAACCAGCATCAGCGCCACGGGCACGCGCCATGCAATCGGCTCCGGTTCCGGTTCCAATACCTCGGATTCGAAGAACGTCTCGCCTCCGCCCGCCTTCTTCTTTTGCGCATACCGGATCCGCAGCCAAAGCCCATACAGCGGAATCGTCAACGCGGCAGCCATCAGCAGCACTCCCGCAACCGTCAGCAACACCTTCAATGCGATCATTTCCCGCCTCCCCGCCCGTGTTTGTGCTCTTTGCGTTTTCTGGTTCCCGGCCATGGAGCAAGCAGTAGCCGCACCAGCCCACCAAACGTCAACTCCTCAAACAGCAGCGCTGCCACCACCGGCAACAGCGCCGCACCCAAACCGCTCATCGCATCTGCCAGCAGATTCATAGCCGCCCTCCCCCTTACCGGTTCCCGTCTTCGGCCACGCCCTCTGCGGAAACCGGCTCCGCCGTCGCCGTGCCGCCGTTCGCCGTCACGCCCTGCGCGGGGCCCGCAGCTACTGCCGTAGCGCTCGCCGTTAAAGTCGGCTGCTGCGTCTGTGTCATCACTGGCTTCTGTGGATCGCCAAACAACTGCGCCGTCTCCTCGTTGCGCCGTCCCACCAGCTCCACCGTGTCGCCCTCTGCAACCAGTTCGTAGAATTCCTCCAGGTCGGCCTTCGCCATCCGAATGCATCCATGCGAAGCCGCCTTGCCGATCGATTTCTGTTCGTTCGTCCCGTGAATTCCGTAGCCCTTGGTGCTCAACCCCATCCAGCGCGTCCCCACCGGATTGCCTGGTCCCGGCAGAACGGTCTTTCCATCGTGGTGATAGGTCGGATTCTTCACGCGCCGCGCAATGGTGAACGTCCCCACCGGGCTCGGTGTCGTCGGCTTGCCAACCGCGACGGGATAAACCTTCTTCACATGCCCGTCTTCCACCAACGCCAGCTTCCGGTCTTCGATACTCACCACGATCACGCGCTTCACCGGTTGCGCAGGGGCCGCGGGAACCGTCTGCTGCCCAGGCGCCTGCATCCCGATAGCTATCGCCGCGCTCATCGCCAACGCCCATTTGCTCAATCCGGAAGCTTTCATCTCGTCCCCCCATCCGTCTCTAATTCGCCAACGCCCAGACAGATTGCAAGCGAAACGCCAATCAAATTGCGTTGAAACTAAAAGGCTTATCAAGCGGAGGGCGCAGAAAACGCGTGTCACTGCAAGCACAGTGTGGGTGCGCTGACACGCTGAGCGGGCCGATTTTGCGGCTCGAATAGCCCTGAAGTCCTGTTCGAAGAGTCTCGCCTGATATGTTGGCTGAAATGGCCCCGCAGCTCACCATCGCCATCGATACCGGCGGAACGTTTACTGACTGCGTCTATCGCGACGTCAGCGGCCTGCACGTCCTCAAGCTGCCGTCAACGCCCGACGATCCGGGTCGCGCGATTCTCAAGGCCATTGCGCAAATTGCCAAGCTCACCGGCGCAAACATCATCGAAGTCCGCCACGGAACAACAGTAGCCACCAATGCGCTGCTCGAGCGCAAAGGTGCGCGCGTCGCTTTCATCACCACGTCCGGCTTTGAAGACACACTTGCCATCGCCCGCCAGGCCCGCCCCAATCTCTACGACTGGAATCAGCACCGCGCCGCGCCCATTACTGACAACTGCTTCGGCGTCGAAGAGCGCATCGCTCCCAACGGCACCGTACTCCTCGCGCCCACGCCATCCGAGTTAGCCCGGCTCCGCCGCCAAGTCCAGGAGTCCCGCGCTGAATCGATTGCCGTTTCTTTGCTTTTTTCCTTCGCCAACCCCGCGCATGAGCAGGCCATTGCCGCAGCATTGCAGTCGCTCCAAATCCCCATCTCGCTCTCGCATCAAATCTTGCCCGAGTTCCGTGAATATGAGCGCGCGTCCACTATCGCCCTCAATGCCTATCTAGCTCCACGTATGCAGAACTACATCCACTCCCTCGAGCAGCAACTCGCAAAGCGCGCCGCCCGCCTGACGATCATGCAATCCACCGGCGGCATTCTCTCCGCCAGATCTGCCGCGTGCGAACCCGTCCGCACCATCCTCTCCGGCCCAGCCGGTGGTGTCATCGGAGCGCTCAGCGCAGCCCGCGCAGCCGGTATCGAGCGCATCCTCAGCTTCGACATGGGAGGCACATCCACTGACGTCGCCTTGCTCGACGCCAATCGCGAACCACCCACCAGCACCGAAGGCCACGTCGCAGGTCTGCCTGTAGGCGTCCCTATGCTCGACATCCACACTGCCGGCGCTGGCGGTGGCTCCCTTGCATGGATGGACACTGCTGGAGCACTGCAAGTCGGCCCGCAGTCCGCCGGCGCCGAACCCGGACCCGCCTGTTACGGTCGCGGCGAAGGCCCGACCGTCACCGACGCCAATCTCATCCTCGGTCGCCTGCATCCCGACCACTTTCTCGGCGGAGCCATGCGCCTCGACGAGACCCGCGCCCGCAAAGCCCTCGCAGGCACTCGTAAATCCGGCTTCGCCACCATCGAGGCATTCGCCGAAGGCATCGTCCGCGTGGCCGATGCGCGCATGGAGTCCGCCCTGCGCCGCGTCTCCGTCGAACGAGGTCACGATCCGCGCACCTTCACGCTCCTCGCATTCGGCGGGGCTGGCCCGCTCCACGCCTGTGCACTAGCTACTGCCCTCGGTATCAAAAAGGTTTTCATCCCATCTGCCCCCGGCGCACTGTCCGCTCTCGGGATCCTCAATGCCGACTTGCGTCGCCAGTTTTCCCGCACCGTCATGCTCGCGCCCGGTAGCCCCCAAATCGCTCGCGTCTATCGTGAACTCGAATCCGAAGCACGAGCCGCCTTCCGCGACGAAGGCGTGCATCCGACCCTATCCCGATCAGCCGACCTCCGCTACCACGGCCAGGGCTTCGAACTCCGCGTCGTTTGGACCGCCGATGCCGTCGCCGGTTTCCACCGCCTCCACGCCCAGTCCTACGGCTACTCCGATCCCGCTCGCCGCGTCGAAGTCGTCACTCTCCGCGTCCAGGCAATCGCAAGAACACGCAAATCTCCCGAGCTGCGGCATCCAGTCGGGAAGGGAACCGGCCTGCTGGCGCGTATCGCAAGTCATCGCGCCTTCGCAGCGGGCCGCTGGCGTCGCGCCGCTCTCCATGATCGATCTCTCCTCCATCCGGGAGATCGTTTCGCCGGCCCTGCGGTTATCGTCGAGCTAAGCGCAACCACATGGTTGCCTAGCCGCTGGACGGCCGCCGTCGACTCCCTTGGCAATCTCGTTCTCACGTCAAACTCAGGGAGCCGCCAATGAAGCGGAGCCGTCCCGATCCCGCCGAAATCGCCGTCATCGGCCATGCGCTCCACTCCGTCGCAGTCGAGATGGGCGCTGCCCTGCGCCGCACCGCGTTCTCGCCCAACATCAAGGAGCGCCGTGACTACTCGTCCGCCGTTTTCTCCGCCGAAGGCGACCTCATCGCCATGGGCGACGACATGCCCGTCCATCTCGGTTCTATGCCCATGTCGGTCAGTGCCGTACTCGCGGCAATGCGTCTGGCGCCCGGTGACGTAGCCGTTCTTAACGATCCCTATCGCGGCGGGACCCATCTCCCCGACATAACCATGGTCGCGCCTGTTTTCCTTCCCGGTCGCGCACATCCCGCATTCTACGTTGCCAATCGTGCCCATCACGCCGACGTCGGCGGCATGTATCCCGGCTCCATGGGCCCGTGTCGCGAAATCGCCCAGGAAGGCATCCGCATCCCCCCCGTCAAACTCATGCATGCCGGCAAAATGGACGCGCAGATTCTCGCGCTCATCCTCACCAACGTCCGCACCCCCACGGAGCGCGAAGGCGACCTCACCGCGCAGCTCGGCGCCTGCCGCATCGGTGCCCAGCGCATGATCGAACTCGTGGCTCGCTTCGGCCACGTCCGTCTCATGCGCGGAGTACGCGAAATGCTCTCCGGCTCCGAGCGTCTGATGCGCGAACTCCTCGCCGCTCTGCCCGCCGGAGATTGGCACGCCGAAGACTTCCTCGACGACGACGGAGTCCTGCCCGGCCCTATTGCCATTCGTGTCGCCGTTCGCAACGATCCCGCTCGCCGCCGTGCCATCGTCGACTTCGCCGGCTCCGACCCGCAAGTTCCCGGCAGCCTCAATGCCGTCTACGCCATCACCTGGTCGGCAGTATTCTATGTCTTCCGTTGCCTCTTGCCTGAGACCGCAATCGCCACAGCCGGCCTGATGCGTCCTATCCACGTCCTCGCGCCTGGGGGATCGATCGTCAACGCCGTCCCTCCCGCAGCTGTCGCCGGCGGCAATGTCGAAACATCGCAGCGCATCGTCGACACCCTCATGCGCGCTCTCGCGCCGGCCCTGCCCGATCGCATCCCCGCCGCCAGTTCCGGCACCATGAACAACCTCACCATCGGCGGCCTCGATCCGCGTACTCGCCAGCCCTACACCTATTACGAAACCATCGCCGGTGGCCTAGGCGCCTCGCTGCAATCCCCCGGCGCGAGCGGCCATCATGCCCACATGACTAACTCCCTCAACACCCCCGTCGAGGCACTTGAGTACGCTTATCCATTTCGCATGTTTCGTTACGCCATCCGCCGCAACTCGGGCGGCGAAGGGAAGCATCGCGGCGGTGACGGCCTGATTCGTGAAATCGAATTGCTCGCCGACGCGCAAGTCACATTGTTAGCCGATCGGCGCAAAATGCAGCCCTGGGGCCTGGCTGGCGGCAGCCCCGGCGCATCAGGAAAGACCACCATCATCCGCAACGGCGTAGAAAATCAACTCGCCGGCAAATGCACCCAGGAACTTCCCGCAGGAACCCGCATTCGCATCGAGTCCCCCGGCGGCGGCGCCTGGGGCAAACCCTGAGCGATTCCAATTTCTCTGTCTGGTTCTTTACTCCCTACTCCCTGTTTTGCCCCTGCCTCGGTCCCCACACCCGAAATGCCCCGCTCACATGCATCAAGCTCATCAGGTAGAGCATTCCGTCGTAATACCGGTTCTGCCCCGACGGAATCGGCGTGTTCCACAGCGCCTCGGTGAACTCCTTCGCCCGGGCGCGGTCCGTTGCTGCCAATCCCGCCACCGCATTCGTCCCCACCAATCCCGCCGGATGATCCTCGTGCGTCAGCCCCGGCGTCGCACCCATGTCTTTCCCGTCCAGCGTGTACACCGGCCCATACTTATCGATTCCTTGCGCGGCAAAGAACTTCTGTATCCGGTCGCTCAGTTCCTGTTCCATCGGAGCTTTGTGCCACCACGACCAGTCGATCGACCAGTTGCTCGCCGTCCTCCACGCGTCATACCCAAACTCCCCCGATTGCGGAAAGCGATTCACATGCGGAGTGCCATCGAAATTCGCATAACTCGGCGCAAGCCCCGTTTCCGGATTCGCGGTCCTTGCGAAAAATGCTCGGCTCGTCTCCGCTGCTCGCGCCCAGAACTCCCGATCCTCCACCGGACCCCATCGCGCCCACAGTTCATAAAACGCCGGCAAGTGATACGAAGGATCGGTGAACGGCTGCGGCATGATATCCGACACAAACAATATCATCGGCGGATCAGGATTCATCATCGGGCCCACCGAGTGCGGTCCGTACTTGCCGGGCGCCGTGATCACCGGCCGATGCACCATCGCCGTCAGCAGTTTCTCCGCCTCAGCATGATAGTTGAAGATTCCTTCCCCATCTCCCCAGCGGTTCGACGCGAACAAAAGTGCCATGGCGAAATAGGACTCCCCATCAGGCGCCGCTCCCTCGGAGTTATGCGTACCATCCGTCTTGCATGACCACGCAAAGAATTCGTAGCTTGGCGCCTTCGGGTCTGAAATGTACATGTAGGTCTTGGCCCAGTTCCAGATCGCGTCAAATTCGGCCCTCTTCCCCAACTCGACCGTGATCGTCATCCCGTACGACATGCCTTCCGTCCGCACATCGTGATTGGCCCAGTCCGTCACATACATCAGAGGACCGTTCGCATTGCTGCCCGCCGCAAACGCAATCGCCTGTGTTTGCGGGTCGCCATGAAAAAGCTGCCTGTAAGCCGAATCGATCTTGGCCTTGATCTCGCGCTTTGAGTGTCCGTCTTCTTCGAATAAATTGCGATACTTCCCCGTCGCGAAGGCGCCCACCCCATCGTCGAGTGTTTTCTGCGCCTGCGAATCCGCGGTGGAGAGCAGAATGAAGAAACAGGCCAACATCAACAGCCGAAGTCTTGTAGAAAAAACAGCCACAATACCTCTCCAATGAGCGCAACGATTGCGTTCGCGCCAAGAAGTATTGTGTCACGGCAGGAACAATGCAAATTGTGTTTTGCCTACAAGCAAATCCAGGATCTATTTCTGTGGCTGCACAGGCTGTTGCTTTCCGCTCTTCGCTGCGGCATCGGCTGCACGCATCTGCGCGTCAAGCCCATTCGTTGGATCCTTGTGCAGAAACTTTCGTGAAATATCCGGCCAGAACTCATTAAAGACACCGCCAATCGTGCCCTCGGCGGTCACCGTCAACCCATTCGTGATTGTCTGGCCAAATCCGGAGTTGCTCGACGGGTAGTAATAATTGGATAGTGCCCCGGCGATAATGTTGCCGCCTACGTTTGAATAGTTTGGCTCCCATTTGCCGGTATTGTCATGCTTGCACATGACCGTGGTCGACATGGCATACAGCAGCCGGTGAGTAGTGCTTCCATGCCCCAGGCGGAAGTAGCGAGGATCCTGGCGCAGGAGTGACGGCAGAATTCCGTTGCCGACAATCGTGCCGTCAAAAGCATCGAGATAAGCGGCCCCGGATCGCTTGCCATATCCCTCAATACCCCACCCGAATCCGGTATCGTCGTCGAGCGCCTCATGATATCCAGCCACCATAAATGCCGCGGCAAACGTGAAGGGATCGGTCGCCGAGCGAAATGCCAGTTGCATCTTCTGCTTCGCCGTCAGTGAAACGGCATCGCTGCGGTAGCTGATATTAAAAGTCGGCACCACCCCCAGCACCCGCTGCTGCTCCTGTTCCTTGATCTGCTGTTGGGCTTTCTGCTGCTTCGTCTGCTCTGAATCCGTCGGTGCGCCAGGCGTCTGCGAACTGGAACTGCCCTGTGCCGGCGCCGTGCCGGGTGCCGGTTGTTGCGGGCTCTGTGAGCTTGGGGTCTGCTGCCCGGGCGGCGTTTGCTGCTCTTCCGAGGCAACCGCCAGCTGTGGCCGAGGTGCCTCGGGCAGATCCGCAGTGGTCTGAGTGGTTGGGCCGCCATTGGCTGTCTGCCCCACCAGCAGGCAGGGTGTCACAACTCCAGCAAGCCCAATTGCGAGAGCTGCCTTCAGTACGTCAAAGCCAAAGCGCATCAATCCACCAATCTTGGAGTAAGAGCCCGGCCCGACCACTCGAGCATCGGGACAGCAAGGGCTATTCTGATGTTAAATCACTGCATCTACACCGCTTGCCTGCGGTACGCTGTCATCCGTCCACCCTGCCGTTTTACAGAGCGCTAAAGGTTAGACGAAGGATTCACCAGGGAGATGCATGAATCCTTCATCCTCCTGAAAAGATGATCACTTGCAGCTTTAACACCGTTTTGCCCTTAGGCGAGTTATGCTCCCGCACCCTGGCGGCTTTTGATCTCGTTCAGCATCAACTCAACCTTGTCCTCACTCTCCAGCGCTCTAAACCTGTCTTCCAGCGTTTCCGGCGACAGAATCTCGCTGGCCGCGGTGTTTTCGGCAGCGGTCACATGGACCTTGCTCTTCATGCGTCCCAGCGTATTTGCTTGGTCGGTGCCCACCACCTGCTGTGCCTTCGCGGCCCGGCCCACCACCTTCGCTCTGCGATGTTCCGCGATCAGCATCTCGCAATGTGCGCGTGTCTCGCTGAGCTTCTGCTCCAGCTTGTGAAGAGCCTGGCGCAGGCTGTCGGCTTCGTGCTTCTGGTCCTCCGCCTGCGTGGCAAAGCCCGTCACCAGCTGGTCATGGCTCAACGCACGTTCCAGCGCGGCACGCGCTAGGTCGTCGTTGCGTTTTTGTACGGCCAGCTCCGCTTTGCGCCTCCACTCCGCCGCCTCCTGCTCATGTTCCGCGCGTTTCTTCTCGAGCAAGTGCTGGTCGGCAATCGCAATCGCCACCTGCGTCTTCACCTGCATAAGCTGGTTCTCCATGTCCAAAACAACCTGTTTCAACATCCGCTCCGGATCTTCAGCCTTCTCCACCAGATCATTCAGATTCGCCCGAAGCAGCGTGCTAACTCTATCCAGCAATGACATAAAACCTCCTCGTTTCTCGTTTCGGCTATTAGCTTCTAGCTAGTAGCTTTTTGGCATCTTTACCCTTTGCAACTCGCTCAACCGTTCAGTCCCACTCGATCAATTCGGCTCCCAGTTTCCGCTGATTCAGCAGGAGCCGGAGTCCAGCTCAGTCAATTACTTCGGCACAGGCGTGGTCTGAGGATTGACTGAAGTCTTGAAAATCTCAGCCATTTCCTTGGTCATCTCCTCAGTCAAGGGCCTGATGCGCTCCTGAATCCGCGCCATCACCGTGGGCATGAATTCCTGCATGATCACCGGCACCATATCGAGCATGTGCTCGCCGGCCGGCGAAGTGTAGAACGCGATTATTCCGTCTACGTCGGCTCGGCTCAGATGTTTGGCATAGATCGCCGACATATCCGAAATCAATTCGTCGGAGCTATAAAGCGTCATCGCCTTTTCCATGAATCTGCCCATCACCTTCGCAGAGGCTTGCCGTTGCTCGTCGGTCATGGAGTCCAACTCGGGATGGTCCTTCTGCATCTGCTTCATTTGCGCATTGAATTGCTGTTGCATCAGCCCCGGCATCATCTTCGTTACCGAGGCCAACTGCTGATTCACCCGCATCACTTCAAACAGCTTCGCCAGTTGCTCTTTGCTCGGCTGCTGATCCAGCGGAATTACGGATGCAGGCGTTTGGTCTGGCGTCGCTGTCGCCTGTTGCGTTGCTGGCGCCAGGTTCGGCGCACTTTGCGCGAATGTCATCAATGTGGTCGTCACCGCTGCGCCAAGAATCAAGGCTCTACGAATATTGCGAATCATGCTTCCTCACTTTTCCTTCCGGCGGCGTGGCAGGACCCTTCATCTCCCGCCACGCGCCATTGTTTACCCTGCGCCAGAGTTGCCAGGTCCCTACGCGCAGCTAGCTCTTCTTCGTTTCGCCATTCGCTGGCTTCTCGTTTGCCGGATTCTGCTTGATCGCCTTTACGTTCGACATCAACTGCTTGATGTCCATTCCGCTCAGCGCTTCAAACAGTGCCGGAACCTGCGCCGCAATCCGGGTCATATCCCCCGTGATCTTGTGCGCCCCTGCAGCGTCGTCGTTGCCCGTCGACACGATCGTGATGTGATCGACCTTGCTCAGCGGCTCCGCCATCGCACGAACCACGTCGGCCATGTTGGTCAACAGTTTGTCAACCACTGCGGCCTGGTTCCACTCCTGGTAGGCTTCGGCTTTCACACTCATCGCCTTGGCTTCGGCTTCACCCTTCTGGAAGATGATGCTGGCTTCTGCTTCGCCTTGTGCACGAATAGCCGACGCACGTCCCTCCGCTTCCGTCGTCAGGCGCGCCTTCTCCGCCTCGGCAATATTCTGAACCCGCTGCCGTTCAATCTCCGCGCCCTTCAGCACCGTGGCGATCAGTTCCTTCTCATGGCGCAGAATTTCCGCTTCCTGCACCTTGATCTGGCCTTCCTTCTCTACTTGCTGCACCTTCACCTGCTCGGCTGTTACCTGCTGCAACATCACATTCGTCTGCAGTTCATAAGCCTTGTCAGCCGTCGCCTGCTGCCTGCGGCTCTGCTCTGCGTATTCCGCCTTCTTGATCTCAAGATCGCGCTGTGCCTCCGCCTGCCTCGTTGCCGAAGCAGTCTCCGCAATCACGCGCTCCTGATCTGCCAGCGCCTTCGCCACAGCGGATTCGCGCAGAGCCGTTGCCCGCTTGATCGCCGTATCGCGCTCTGCGTCCGCCGTCGCCATCTCCGCATCGCGCTTGATCCGCGCCACGTCAGGCCGCCCCATGTTCGAGATGTACTCGTTCTTGTCGCGCACTTCCTTGATCGTGAACGAAATCACCTCCAGCCCCATCTTGCTCATGTCTTCCGCACACGTTGCGCGCATGCGCTCGCCCACCATCTCCGGCTCTTTCACGATCTGCTCCACCGTCAATTGCCCGATGATCCCGCGCAGATGGCCTTCCATCACCAGCCGGATCAGCCCTTCACGCTGGGGCGGAGTCTTCGTCAAAAACTGCTCGGCTGCGGTCAAAATCGACGCCTGGTCGCTGCGTACCTTGATCTGCGCAACAGCTTCCACCGTCACCGCGACGCCCTGCTTGGTATAAAGATCCTGCTGCGGAGCCACATCAAAGCTCATCAACTCCAGGCTCAATTCCCGGCAGTTCTCCACCATCGGAAAGATCACCGTGCCATGGCCCTTGATGACGCGCGGCCCGCGAAATCCGTACACGATCAGAGCCTCGTTCGGCCCCGCCTTGCGATACATCCTGGCCAGAATGCCCATCAGAAAAATGAGCGCTAATACACCGAGTCCGACAATTAGAACCATTTCATTCGTCATTGCGTTCCCTGTCCTTTCAACAGGGAGGTAAGTGGGTTGATGGTTATGCAGCCATCGGTGATCCGCGCACAGTGATCAAGAACGTTCAGTCCATTCCGTCCACTGTTCACTGCACCCTGTTTACTGTTTTGCCTTGCGCCCGCTCTTCGGAAACATCTTGGCCAGCGTCCCCAGCAGGAAGATGACTGCCAGGATAGCCATGTCCGTAATCAGCACGGTCGTGTTCGTCATTCGAAAAACCGGTCCTTCGGCCGGGTACGACTTGTTGGATTTCCCTGCTTCGCCAGCCACAATCAATCAAAGGTCTTGCTTGTTACTCCCTGTTCCCTATTCACGG
The DNA here is from genome assembly GCA_963826915.1 of uncultured Acidobacteriaceae bacterium. Classification (GTDB taxonomy): domain Bacteria; phylum Acidobacteriota; class Terriglobia; order Terriglobales; family Acidobacteriaceae; genus Telmatobacter. The sequence goes on along the minus strand of CAWGYG010000010.1, from coordinate 215,133 downwards.
GCGGGGCCCCCAGCGAGTGGTCTTTGCTCGCTGGGGTGGCTGTTCCCTGAGGATTTGTCTCCGGCAAATCCTCCCACCTCTTCACGTACGCGATCCCTTTTTCGTAGCGAAGAACGTAAACCTCTTCCTGCTTCTGAATCGGTTCGCCGTCCTCCGATCGTGCCGCAGCCGACCGCAATGCGCCGAGCTGCTGGTAAACAATCTCGCCTGTCCCGCCCGCCCGTATAGCCGACGAAACCCGCCCTACCGCGCCCACTACCGCCGTCTCGTCCGCGGTGAGTTCGCGCTCGTGCGGCAGCATCACCTTGGTCAGGAAAAGAAAAATGATTGCTCCGCCCGCCACACCGCAAATCGCTGCCAGCACCACCACGACTCCGGCAACAAAACTCCCATATTTGGTCAGCAAATATCCCGCCGCGCCAAACCAGCAAAGAAAAATCATGATCGAGAAGGCGTTCCACCACGGAACATTTCCGCCTCCGCCTACTGTCGTTCCACCGCCTTGCGAAACATGCCCTACTGTTCCGTGAGCCATGTGCGGAAGATGTCCCGCATGCGGCATGTGGACGTGCGGCACATGTACATGCCCGCCAAAATGACCCATTCCGCCCAGCAGCGAAACGAAACTCAGCATCAGCCCCGCAAGAAAGCAAACCAGATAAAAAGTTTCCCAGTTCATCACCGTGCCCCCAAAATAACCAGCCGCTTATCTACGCCGCTATCCCTGGTCCCTACGTTCCTTAGTCCCTGCTCGACCGCTCTTGCTTGTTACTCCCTATTTCCTTGGTCAGTCCCTGCTTGACCGACCCCGCTTGTTACTTCCTACTCCCTGTTTCTTCCGGTCCTTGCTTGCTACTCTCCGTTCTCTACTCCCCGCCGCCGCAACTGATCCCTGTTCCCTGATCCCTGCCGGGGTCCACGACGAGCGATTTTTGCTCGCTGGGGTGGCTGCCGGGGTCCCCGACGAGCGATTTTTGCTCGGTAGGGTGGCTGTTCCCTCCAGTTTCGGTCTCAGCACTTCAGCCAGCCTCGGCGCCAACCCCGGCGTCTCCAGGATTGCCTCCAGCAGCAACAGGCATTCGCGCGTTCGATCATGCTGCGCCACAGTCAGCAACGCAGCCTTCAACTCCGGATCGCGCCGAAACCGCTCCGCTCCCGCCACCAGCCACAAATCCAGCCGGTCTTCCATGTTCCGCACTTCGCTCTGCAATTCAGGGTGATATCCCTCCGGGTCGTCCACCAGGTAGCCGGGATGCACCTTGAAAAACTTCGCCAGGATTTGACGTGTGGTATTCGTCAAGTGCGGCCGCGCCCCACTCTCGATCTGCGAGAGGTAGCTCTGGCTCAGTTTCGAGCCTGTCTCCTTCTCGATCGCGCGCACCGTCTCCTGCTGGCTCAGGTCGCGATCCAGTCCCCGGATCTTGCCCTCAACCTCGCGCAAATACCTGATTTTCTCGCCGAGCTTCATGTCCGCTTCTGGAATCAGCGCTAAATTTTGCGTATCAGTCAATCGCAAATTGCAATAACAATATCGCAATCTGCAATGCGCGTCAATAGAAATCGTAAGCATCTGATTATTCAGCGGTTTTGCCGATTTCTGAGGAATTATGCGTGCAAAAACCTGCGTGAGATAGGCCTCTGGAATCCGCCCCACGCAATCGGGTGTCTACCTTATGCGTTCGAAAGGGGGCAGCAGGGACCGCTAGGCCTCTGAATTGTGCGAAATGATCAAGAAGGCTTCAGGCTGCGGAGAGTCCTCACGCGGAGGGAGTCGGGGGTTTCAACTCCCGTGCAAGCGAACAAAGTAGATGCCGGCTTCAGCCGCGGAAAGACCATTTTTGCTAATTCGGAACAAATCTACGACTTCTTCCCCAACCTTTTCAGCCCTCGACCTTCGTCGACCATGCCCCAAACATGCGAAGGCCCTCCGGCATTCCGCCGCAGGGCCTTCAATCAACTACCCAACCCGCCTACGCCGTAATTGTCCGCGAAGGCTTGTGTCCCCACATTCCGTAATAAGCGATATAGAGGTAGCAAATGGCGGGGATGAAGAAGGAGTAGCCAATTCCCAGCTTGTCGGCTGCTGCGCCGATGAGCGGGGGAATAATCGCGCCTCCAACTACCGCCGTCATAATCAGTCCCGAGCCCTTGCTGGTCATCGGTCCGAGTCCGGCGATGCCCAGAGCGAAAATGTTCGGGAACATGATGGAGTTAAAGAACCCGCAGAGAACGAGCGTCCAGACTGCCAGCGCGCCGCTGCTGAACATCGATGTCATGATCAGGCAGGCCGCCACAAAGCCGAACAGACCGAGCAGCTTTCCTGAGTGGAACTTGGTAAGGATCCACGAACCCAACAAGCGCCCGACAAGTGCACCGAACCAATAGAGAGAAAGCAGGATCGCAGCAATTCCAACTCCCGTCCACGGACCGAAGATATGTGTGATTAGATCGCCAAATCCTCCCAGGGTCGAAAAGAAGTGCGCCACCCGTGCCCCCACACTGTCGTTGATTCCCTTTGACAGGAAAAAGTTCACAGCGATCGATGCGAGCCCCACTTCGACTCCCACGTAGAAAAAGATACCTAGCGCAGCCAGCACAGTGTGCTTGTAGCCCCAGATGCTGCGACTCAAAATCGCGTCGCCTTCCTTCGCCGGCCTGAAACTCTGAGTCTGCGCGATTTGCGGCAAGTGCATGAAGGCCACTGCGAGTCCGAGTATCAGCAACCCGGCAGCAATCGCAATGTACGGCCCACGCACCGTGTCCGCAACCGCTGCTTGGCTCGCCATTTTCGCAGGATCGGTCAGGATATAGTGTCCTGCGATCAGCGGTGCGATGCTGCCACCCAGCGAATTGAGAGCCTGCGCCAGCGTAAGGCGCACCGGCGCGCTGTGCTCCGGACCCAGAATCGCAACATACGGATTCGCCGCCGTCTGCAGCGCCGTAACGCCCGCACCAACGATGAACACCGCCGTCAGGAACAGCGGGAAGCTCACCAACCTCGCAGCGGGAACAAAGAGCAAGCAGCCCACCACCTGGATGAAAAGGGAAACCACCATCGTCTTCTTGTAGCCGATGGCTTCGATTAGCTTCGAGGTCGGCCAGGAAAACACGAAGTAGGCCAGAAAGAATGCCGACTCGGCAAGCATGGCCCACGCATACGGCAGCGTGAAGATGTTCCGCAAATGCGGCACCAGTGCCATGTTCAGGTTGGTAATGAACCCGAAAATGAAAAACAGGGCTGCTACTGTGATAAACGGACCGAGATAACTTGGCGTTGTTTGTGCCGCAGGTGTGGATCTTGTAGCCATGTTCGTTTGCTCCCCGCTTCCTTGATTAGTCCCGCCCGGTAAGGGCCTGTCCGCGTATCCCTGAATTCAGGACTTTCGCGGTCGGCGGCCGTGGTTCGACCGCTGATTTATGCCAACGAAATCCATAGCTCTTGAATTTCCGGCATTTTGCTCCACACAACACTATACGGAAAACCCCAAATTGGGGAAGTGATGCTGGAAACTGTTTCTTCGCTCTCCGACGCGCAACCCTGTCATCCCTTTCCATCTCTTCGTTCCCGCTCCGGATCTTCCATCTCTCACCCGGCTCGACAGGCTGCGAAATCCCCCGAAAATGCCGTATCCTCAAGAGAACGCAAGGAGACTCACTTGGCCATCGCTATCCTGACCAATGCCCGCATGAAAAAGGTTTTGGCTGCCCTGGAAGGCAACTGGCAGGCCGAGATGGAGGGCTATCACTCGTACCAGGCCCTGGCCGACCGCGACACCGAACCGGTCCGCGCCCAGGTTCTCCGCCACCTCGCAGCCGCAGAGTTGGAACACGCCACTCTCTGGGCCGATCGCATTGCCGAGCTCGGTGGACCTGCGCCCGTCTATCACGGAAAGCCCGGAGGCGATGCCGACTCGCTGGCCAGCCGTGCTGGCGGCGTCCGCATGGCTCTCCGCCGCCTCGAGATCGAGGAGAGCCGCGCCATCGCCAGCTACGGCGAGCAGCTCAAGATCCTGGGCGACGAAGGCTCCATCGCCATCCTTGAGCACGTCATCGAAGATGAGAAAGATCACTACCGCGAGTTGGGATCGCTCCTGCGCGGTCACTATGCTCCGGCCCCCGGCTCGCCCAAAGTCGACCCCAAAGCCGTCCTCGATGAGCTTCTCACCAAGCGCAACCAGGGCCGCAAGCAGCCCGGCGTATGGATCGGCGATGCCATCTACGGCGTCAACGACGGCCTCGGCGCCATCTTCGGCATCGTCTCCGGCGTCTCCGGCGCTACCGCCGGTGACAGCAAATACGTTTTGCTCGCCGGCCTTTCCGGCATGATCGCTTCCGCGCTCTCGATGGGTTCCGGCGCCTATCTCGCCGCCAAAAGCGAACGCGAGATTTACCTCGCCGAAATGGAACGTGAGCGCGAAGCCATTCGTATGAACGGCCCCGAAGCCCGCGAACTCCTCTCGCTGTATTACCAGGTCAAGGGTCTCCCCGAAGCCGACGCCGACCACATGGTCAACCACATCGCCAACGACCCCGAGCAGATGCTGCGCGCCCTTTCAAGTGAGCGCCTCGGCACCTCAGAAGAAGCCTTGTCGAACCCCATGGTTTCCGCAACTTCTGGCGCTCTCTCGACGGCCGTCGGCGCCGCCATTCCGATCATTCCGTTTTTCTTCATGCATGGTCTGCCCGCCGTTATCGCCGCAGCCGTCATTTCGCTTATCGCGCATTTCGCCGTCGGCGCTGCCAAGAGCCTCATCACCGTCCGCTCCTGGTGGTCTTCCGGCTTCGAGATGACCGTGGTAGGTGCCGTCGAGGGCGCCGTCACCTACGGCATCGGTATCCTCCTTGGCAAGGGCGGTATGTAGTGGGCGGCCTGATCCCGCTGGGAGACGCGTCCCGGCCGCCAAACCGCTTTGCCGCCGTTACGCTTCTGATCGTTGCCACTAACGTATTCGTGTTCTTTCAGGAGCTGACCCATACCGACGCATTCGTGCGGACATGGTCGGTCATCCCCATCCGCATCGTCCACGGTCAACACTGGATCACGTTGCTGACCTCCATGTTCATGCATGCCGGATGGATGCACATCATCGGCAACATGATTTATCTGTGGGCCTTTGGCCGGGCAATCGAAGATTCAATGGGCAGCGGCCGTTTTCTGGTCTTCTACCTCACCGGCGGAATCGTGGCAATGCTCGCCCAGATCATGGGCGATCCCTATTCCAGGATTCCCTGCCTCGGCGCCAGCGGCGCGATCGCTGCAGTTATGGGCGCGTTTCTCGTCACCTTCCCGCGCGACCGGATTCGTACGTTCATCTTCTTCTTCATCTTCTTCCGCATTACCCTAATCCCCGCCGCATTCCTCATCGGCTTCTGGTTTCTTATCCAGGTTTTCAACTTTGGCGCTGTCGCCCAGGTCCGCACCGGCGGAGTAGCCTACCTCGCCCATATCGGCGGCTTCCTCTTCGGAGTAGTCACTGCCCGCCTCTTCGTCAATCCCAACCGCATCTATTTCCGCCGCGCCACTTGAGAACACCTCAAAATCTTTCTTGAATTGTCATCCTTGTATCTCTGAATGAGCGGCAGTTTGTAGAGACTGTTGCGGTGGGGGAACCGAGTCATCGGTTCCCCCGCGGGCGGACGGCTCCCGTTCATCCTGCGGTCTTTCGACCGTCGTTCAGCACAGGGACCGCTGCCCAAGTCACGTACGACCGGACAGTCGCATGACTTCCCATCGCACATACAAGGCAGGTTACCGTGACACGGATCATTTGTGGAGTGGATGTTGCCTCGAAGTCTCTCGAGGCCCGTATCGGCCAGCAAGGCGCGGCCGGCTCATTTCTCAACAACCACGAAGGCATCGCCGCGCTGGCTGCCTTCTGCCAGGCGCACCAGGTCCAGCTGGTCGTCATGGAAGCCACCGGCGGCTACGAGCAACAGGCCTTCGCGCAGCTCTCCGAACACGGCCTGCCCACCGCCATCCTCAACCCGCGCGCGGTGCGCCAGTTCGCGCAAAGCATGGGCCGGCTGGAGAAGACCGACGCTATCGACGCCGGCATGATCGCCTTTTACGCCGAAGTCAAACAGTGTCCGCCCGCGTGTCTTGCTCCGCGCACCCAGCAGCGCCTGCGCGCCCTGGTCACCCGCCTGCGCCAGCTCACCGAGGTCCGCACCGCGCAGCTGAACCAGCAGCGGCTCATCACCGAACCCATCGTCGAAGCTTCTTTCGACGACCTGTTGTCGCTCATCGCCAGCCAGATCCGCGGTCTGGAACAGAAGATCGCTGCGTTGATCGACGCCGACCCGCTGTGGCGCGAACTCGACCAGGCCTTTCGCGCCATCAAGGGCGTGGCCGATCGTACCGTCGCCCGCCTCATGGCCGAAATGCCCGAGATCGGTACTTTATCCAATAAGACCATTTCCAAGCTGGCCGGAGTTGCTCCTCGGGCCGCGGACTCGGGCAAGCATCAAGGCAAGCGCCGTGTGCGCGGAGGCCGCTCCTCGGTCCGCGAAATCCTGTTCATCGTGGCCAGCGTGGTGGGTCGCTACGAACCCGACTTTATCGCTTTCCAGCAGCGGTTGCGACAAGCCGGAAAGCCTCCAAAGGTGGTCCGTATCGCCCTCGCCCACAAGCTCCTCGTCCGCCTCAACGCCAAGGCAAGAGAAGTTCGACAGCGCAAGTCGCACGTATCGATACACACTCTGTCGGAAACCGTAACCACAAGTTAATCCCAGCTAGTCGTCGTAGCCGGGGTTGTGGGAAAGCGGGGAAACAGCACCACCGTTTTCCTGCTTTTCCATCAACCCCCATTGACAAAACCAGACAGTCGCTGAACGGCGCGCGTCTGGGGCCCCTATCGCTGTCAAAGCGATGGGGTAAGCGAAGTGAAGGACCTGCTTCTGTGCTTGCCTTTTACCTGTCATCAAGCGACCAGAAATAAGCTGTCATCCTGATCGACCAGAGGGAGTCGAAGGACCTGCGGTTGCTCCTTTCGTCAGCCCCTAAAAAGTCGGTGCCCCCGGTTTCGCATTTGAGACCTGGGAAACGGCGAGTTCAAATTGCTCTGAGGCCAATCCGGTCAAATAGAATGTCCTCGGCCTTCTCCTCCGGTGAAATTCATGCTCAAACGAACCCTCTGCCTCCTCATCGTCGCCACTGCCACCTTCACCGCCGCACAATCTCCCGATATCACCATCCAGCGCGGAGTCCCCATGAAGACCCGCGACGGCGTCACCCTCCGTGCAGACATCTACCACCCGGCGGGCGATGGAAAATTCCCCACACTCCTCCAGCGCACGCCCTACGACAAAAACAACGGCGTTGAATTCGGCCGTCGCGCCGCCTTGCGTGGCTACCTCGTCGTCATCCAGGATGTCCGCGGCCGCTACACCTCTGAGGGCGAGTGGTATCCCTTCAAGCACGAGACCGACGACGGCTACGACACCATCGAATGGGCCGCCGCGCTCCCCAACTCCAACGGCAAAGTCGGCATGTTCGGCGGTTCCTACGTCGGAGCCACACAGATGCTCGCGGCCATCGGCCACCCGCCCCATCTCGCCGGAATCTGCCCCGTTGTCACCGCCAGCAACTACCACGAAAACTGGACCTACCAGGGCGGCGCATTCGAACAGTGGTTCAACGAGTCATGGACCTCCGGCCTGGCCCAGGACACCCTCAACCGCGCTATTCGTCGTGACACCAACGCCCTCACCGGCAGCACCGTCCTGCCTCTCTCCCAATATCCGCTCTTCAACATCTCTGCGCCTGCCGACGGCGCAGCCCTCACCCAGGTCCTCGCGCCCTACTTCATCGATTGGGCCACGCACACCGATTACGACAGCTATTGGAAGCAGTGGTCCATCGAACAAAACTTCCAGAACATCCAGGTACCGGCCCTCACCATCGCCGCGTGGTACGACATCTTTCAGGGCGGCTCGCTCCGCAACTACATCGGTCTCCGCGATCACGCAGGAAACCCCGCGGCACGCGCTGGCCAACACCTTTTCGTCACCATCGGCGGACACGCCGGCGGCGGCAGCCACATCGGCACCGTCGACTTCGGCCCCGCAGCCGCCGAGTTCGACGAGGACTCGGCCACGCTCGACTGGTACGACTATCTTTTCCAGGGCAAGCAGAACGACTTCGCCGCCCACCCCATCAGAATTTTCATCATGGGCCAAAACAAGTGGCGCAACGAAGACGCGTGGCCCCTGGAGCGCGCAAAAGACAGTCTCCTGTACCTGCATTCTTGGGACGGCAAGGCGAATTCTGTTTCCGGGCATGGGATGCTTCTTCCAGGTATGCAGCTTCCGAACAATGATCCTGCAGACACCTTCACCTACGATCCCGCCAACCCCGTCCCCACCACCGGCGGCCCGCTCTGTTGCGATTCGCAGCATCTTCCTCCCGGCCCACGCGATCAAAAAGAAGTAGAAGCCCGCCCCGACGTCCTCATCTATTCCACTCCGCCCCTTAACGCGGATACAGAAGTCACCGGCCCCGTCACCCTCGACCTCTACGCCGCATCCTCCGCCGTCGACACCGACTTCACGGCCAAGCTCGTCGATGTCTGGCCCAACGGCTACGCCCAAAATCTCACCGAGGGAATCCTTCGCGCCCGCTACCGCGAATCAACCACCGGCCCGGCCAAACTCCTCACCCCCGGCAAAATCTACGAATACAAAATCGACATGTGGTCCACCAGTAATGTCTTCCTCAAGGGCCACATCATCCGCCTCGAAGTCTCATCGAGCAACTTCCCGCGCTTCGACCGCAACCTGAACACCGGTCAGCCCGCCGCCACAAGTTCCAAGTTCGTCAAGGCCACCAACACCGTCTACCACGACGCCGCCCATCCCAGCGCCCTGATCCTCCCCATCGTTCCGCGATAGCGCCCGCACACTGTCGAGGACCTCCATGGAACCTGCTTTCGACGTGATCGTAATCGGCCTCGGCGCAATGGGAAGCGCCGCGGCTTACCACCTTTCCCGGCGAAACAAGAAAGTCCTCGGCCTCGAAGCCCACACTCCTGCTCACGACAAAGGATCCTCGCATGGAGAGTCCCGAATCATTCGTCAGGCATATTTCGAAAACCCCGCCTACGTCCCGCTCGTGCTCAGAGCCTACGAATTATGGGATGAACTGCAACAGGAGTCCGGCGAAGACCTGTTGACCATCACCGGCGGCCTTGCCATCGGATCTCCTCACTCGGAACTTGTATCCGGCTGCTTGAAAAGCGCGACAACCTACTCGCTCGCTCATGAACTACTCAACCCACAAGAAATGCAACAGTGCTTTCCGCAGTTAGTCCTCGCCGATCACGAAGTAGCCTTCTACGAAACCAAGGCCGGCTATCTTCGTCCCGAAGAATGCATCCGGCAGCATCTGCGCTTTGCTTCGAATCGAGGCGCCGATCTTCACTTCGAAGAACCTGTCGTGTCCTGGTCAGCTTCTCAATCCGGTGAAGGCGTCACCGTTACAACAGCGAAGCAGACCTATCACGCCAACTCGCTCATAATCTCCGTAGGCCCCTGGTTTGCTGAATTCGTTCCAATCGCATCCATCCAAGTCGCCGTTTCCCGCCGCGTAATGTTTTGGTTCAAGCCCACTCGCCAACCCGCATCCTTCGATAAAAGAGTCTTCCCAATATATCTCTGGCAACCTGACCAAGGCCCATTGTTCTACGGTTTCCCGTCTGCAACCGAATCAGGCAACCCAAAGGTTGCCATTCATTCCGAAGGCGACCGCTGTACCCCCTCCACCATCGATCGTGTAATCCATCCGAGCGATGAGCAGGCAATCCGTTCCGCCATCAGATCCAGGATTCCCGCGCTCAATGGAGAGGTCTCTCACGCCACCACTTGCATGTACACCCTCACCGCCGACGAACACTTCATCATCGATGCCCATCCCCACTATCCGCAGGTCATCCTCGCCGCCGGATTTTCCGGCCACGGCTTCAAATTCTCCTCCGTAATCGGCGAGATACTCTCCGACCTCGCGACCACCCGAACGACTGCCAGCGACATCACCCTTTTCTCGGCTTCTCCGGACGAACGAGCCACACGATCTTAGATCTTCGTCACTTCAAATGGCCGCATCATCTCGTTGTCTTCGTGCTCCAGGATGTGGCAGTGCCAAACGTAGCGACCCGCATATCCTTCGAAGCGTGCGATGATCCGGGTCACCATCTCCGGATGGGCGCGCACTGTGTCTTTCCAGCCGCCTTCCCCAGGATCCGGGGGCAAGGGAGGGCCAATGTATTTGAGTTCGCCACTCACAAAATAGTGCAGCTTATCGAAAGAGCGGCGGTCGAGAATCTGGAAGCGGACTAGGTGCAGGTGAATGGGATGCACATCCTCGGTGAGGTTGATCAGGCTCCAGATTTCGACCGTATCGAGCGCCGGCTTCTCGGTCACCGGCATGTCCCAGTGCGCCGCGCCGAGCAGCATGGTCATGGATTCGCCCTTGGGGCTCTTGTACTCATTGAGCGTCAGGAGGCGCGTGCGCACCGCTGAAGATTCGGGAATGGGAACGACCGGCCGCAGCTTTTTCGGGAGCGGGCCGCCCTGCGAGCTACCCCGCGCAACTCGAAATTGCAGGATATCCTCGACCGGGCCGATCTTCAGCGTCACCTGCTGGCCTCCTGAGCCGCTGAAGTCAACGACCAAATCGGCGCGTTCGCCCGGGGCGAGCGAAACGATCTTCGCGAGTCCAGGCGCTGGTAGCAGACCCTGATCGGTGCCGATCTGCGCGATGGGCTGATTGTTGGAGAGGGAAAGGTTGAAAAACTGCGCGTTCGAGCCGTTGAGCACACGGAAGCGATAGAGCGCGGGTTGCACTTCCAGGTAGGGAAACAGCTTGCCGTTCACCAGAGTGGCGTTGCCGTAAAATTCCGGCGTCCACGGTGCAGCCGGATCGGGTGAGACATCGTACATGAGTTGGCCGTCGACCGAGAATTTGCGGTCGCAAATCACGAGCGGTACTTCGTGTTCGCCGTGAGGCAGGCCGAGCGCGTCCTCGGCTTCGTCGCGGAGAATATAAAGGCCCAGCAGGCCCGCGTAGATATTCAGCCGATTGATCCCCATGGCATGATCGTGATACCAGAGCATGCAGGCGTCCTGCCGGTTGGGATAGTGGCAGATGGAGGATTTGCCAGCCACGAACCAGGATTCGGGATAGCCATCGCTCTTCGGCGGAGCCTTGGCTCCGTGCAGGTGCACAACGCTGCGGACTTCGGGCTTGTCGCGCTCGGCTCCCATCAGGTTGTGATCGATGGTGAACAAATGGCGCTGGGGCAGCTCATTGGCCCACTCCACCAGTACGCCTTTGCCGCTGCGCACCTCGATCACCGGTCCGGGCGAGATGCCGTTGAATCCCCACAGGCGCGCCGGTTCCAGGTCGCGATGCACGCGGGATTCAGTCTCCCTCATCACCATGCGGTAGAAGGGAAGCTTCTCGGCCGGATTTGTCGGATCGGGCTGAAATCCGGTTGGTCGTGCGATCTCGAGGATGGGGAGCGGATCTGCGAACCGCTTCAGCTTGTCCGCGTCCAGTGTGACCGCCTCGGACGCTGATCCCAACTCACGCGGTGCGCTGATTGCGCCCTTGTGAAAGCCCAGCAATGCGCTCGCTGCACCCGGCAGCGCCTCGGCTGAAATCGCGCCCGGTAGTGCGTACACTCCTGCTAGCACGCCAGTCCTGCGCACAAATTCGCGGCGCGATAGCGGCGCATCGCTTTTCTCTTTCAATGAGTTCTCCGGGATCGCCGACAACCTGCTGTATCTATGAAACCACAAGCGGCAAGCGCGCTCCTCTGCTGAGCCCGGCTTGCCGCTTGTGGCAGATTCTAACGATCAAATACTTTGCCAATTCGATTGCCTGTTCCTGGCCCAGAGGAAACTAGAAAACGAACTGGTTCACCGGTTCGCCGGTTGAAGGATCGAGGAAGAGCCGATCTTGGCGCCAGGTCGGGAAGCCAAAGTCGAACATGTCGTCGATTGAACCGGCAATGGCATCGAATGAGCCGCCGCCCAGGCGCTGCCCGCCCAGCCAGTTGTCCTCGATAAACTTCACCACGGACGATTGATCGATGATGGTGTGCGATACATAGTTCTTCCTGGCCCAGGGTGAGATGACCATGAAGACCATGCGCGGGCCATAGCCGCAACGTCCCTGGGCATTCGGGGTGTCGATTCCCGCCAGGCCAGGCGTTGCCGAGCCGCACAAGCCGGTGCCACTCAGAGCGTCGGCCGGGGTCTGCGACTGGTTGACGATGGGGCTCATCTGGTGGTCGTACCAGCCATCTGAGTCATCGTACGTGATGATTACCGCGGTGCTCGACCACTCCGGTCGCTGTTGGAGGAAATTGATCGTGTTGACGATGAAGTTCTGCTCGTCGAGCGGATCGCTGTAACCCGCATGCCCATCTTGGTAACCGGGGGCTTTCAGATACGTCACCGCCGGGAAGTTGCCGGCCTTGACCGCGTCAAAGAAGTCATGAATGTCGTACTGGTTGTGCGCCACCGAGTCGTTCGGCATGCCAATCGCCGAAACCGACGATGGCCGCGTGTGAGCCAGGTTCTGCGTCGAGGCGTAGTACTGGAAGGGCTGATGATGAGGAATGTAGTCGCTTTCGGTAACGCCAGTCACGGTGGATTTCGTAGTGCGGGCGCAGCCGGTGGTCCCGTTCGAGTTCGTGATCGTCAGATCGAAGCCGCCCTGAAAGAATCCCCACGAAACGCCCGCCGGACCGAGCAGATCGCCGATGTTCGTGCCATTCATGTAGACGTTCTTGCTCTTCGACGAGCACGGGTCACCTGCCGGGTCGGCATCGCTGATCAGGGTCTCGGAGCCGCCACCGCCCTCGACGATGGTGGTGTTGTTCACACTGACGGTCGCCGAACCAACGCCATTTGTCTGTCCTGAGATCACATTGAGGGCGCCCGGGGTAGAAGGACCGAAATTCGTGTCATACATGTTGTCGCTCATCGCGAAGTGCTGTGCGTAATTCCACAGCGCCGTCACCGTGTTGCCGTCAAAGTAACCCATGGTGAGGGCCGTGGTGTTCGCGGCCGCCGGCGGAGCCGTGGGTGGAGGACCTTCCGTGCCCACCGACAGCGGAAAAAGATCCATCAGGCCGGCATGGAACGCCATCTGTTCCGGCCCGTAGTTGTGATCCTGATCCGCAGTCGCGGCTTGCGAGCGGTCCAGCCGAAAAGGGTTGGCAGCGATGCTGACCGCGCCGCTGGCCAAGGTTGCGTTGTTCGCCGAATTGAGGAAGTTCGGATTGCTGGTCAAGAATTCCGGACTCAATCCGTTGACAGAAGGGGTCCCCGGCAACGCGTGGAAAGGCGGTTCACCCGCGGGATTGGTCGCGTAAGGATAGGTCCCAAAATAATGGTCGAAGGAAATGTTCTCTTGGAAGATGATGACCAGGTGCTTGATCGGGGTTGCGGTTTCCAAACCACCCGAATGACCTGCAGCTATAGCAGGAGTGGGTAGAGTGCCAACAATAAGCAGCGTTGCAAGGGAAGAAGCAATGAGCTTTTGCAAGTGACCTCCTTATTCGCCGAGAATGGCGGACTGGCACTTTATAGCGGCCAGAGGTCAATGCGACGTTAAGCATTCGTGACTCGAATGCAAATTTAATCAAGTTATTCACAAACACTCTTGGAGTTTTAACTACTCCCTGTCCCTACTGCTTGTTCCTCACCCGCCATCAGCTCCTGTGCTGCTCTCCGCCCCGTGCGAATGCAATCCGGAATCCCGATGCCCTCGTATGCGTTCCCGGCCAGTCGCAAACCCGGCAGCTCCGCAACCCGTGCCGCGATCCGCTTCACCCGGTCCTGGTGTCCAACAGAGTACTGCGCCATCGCCCTTCGCCACCGCGAAACCTGCGTCCGCTCCGGCTCTGTCGCCAGCCCCGTAACCTGCGCACCAAGGATCTCGCGCAACTCTCGACGCACCGTGGCAATCAACGTTTCATCGCTCTCGTCAAGCAGCGCTTCATTTTTTGCGCCACCCAGAAATGCCCGCAGCACCGCCTTTCCCGGTGGCGTCCGTTCCACAAATTTGCGGTGCACAAAGGTGCATGCCAGCATCGCCCGCTTTTCGACCGCCGGCACCAGAAATCCAAAGCCGCTGGGCAGCGGCCCCAGCTTCTCCTCGTCGTAAACCAGGTTTACCGTGATCGACGAAGAGTAGGGAATTCCTTCCAATTCCTCTCCCAGTCTCGAATCCACCGTTTTCAAGAGCCCACCCGCAATCCACGCCGGCGAAGCCATAATCACCGCATCGTAAACTTCATCTCGACCGCCTGCGCAAACGCGCCATCCGCCATCCACGCGATCCAGGCCGCCCACAGCCGTCGACTTCCGCACCCACGCTGGCTCAAGCTGCGCCTCCAGCGCGTCGATCAACTGCTGCAGCCCGCCCTTCAGCGTCGTAAAGATTGATCGCGGCCCCGTTCGCCGCTCTCCTTGGGGCCGAGCGCTGTTTGAGCCATTTCGTTGCGCTTCCGCCATCCTGGCGCGCATCTGTTTGTGCGCCGCAAGCATTCCACGCGTCAGCGAGCCATACTTCTCTTCCATCTCCACCAGTTTTGGCAGCACTGTTCGCGCACTCAGCTGCGTCGCGTCGCCGCCATAGATTCCTGACAGCAACGGATCTGCCAGTCGATCGACAGCTTCTCTCCCAAAATGCCTCTCCACAAGGGACGCCACCGATTCATCCTGCCCGCTCGGCCGTGGTGGATGCAGCAGTTCCAGCCCCATGCGAATCTTGGTCATCGGACTGAACAGCCCCGAAAGCGCCGTCGGAACCAGCTTCGTTGGTATCAGGAACATCAATCCGTCAGGCAAGGGAACCAACCGATTGCGCACAACAATATATGTCTTCCGGTTGGCATCATTTGAAGGCGTCAACTCGCCGCCCAGCCCCAATTCGCGGCACAACTCCGCGCCCGCAGGCTTTTCGCTCAGGAACGAGTCAGGACCCCGCTCCAGCACAACGCCGTCAATCGTCTCCGAAGCCAGCACGCCGCCAACTCGATCACGTGACTCAAACAGCGTGTATTCAAGGGACGCGCCGGCCTTGCGAGCCTTCTCCAACTCATAGGCAGCCGCAAGCCCTGCAATCCCGCCTCCAATGATCGCCGTCCGCATCCCTGACCTCAATCCCTTCTTACCACACCAGCCCACACCTGACGCGGACCATCGCACACACCATCTCAACCCTTGGTTAACCCTACTCCTCTGGGAACCCTTGGTTCAGGTTGGGTGCAATTCAAATCACGCAGAGTTGCCTGGATCATCCCCATAGTGTCCTAAGCATGCAATCCGCTTCATAAGCAAAGTCAGATGTGACTCACGGCAACCGTTGACCTTCGCCAATCCCCTCTGAAACAGGGCCACAATAGAACAGGCAGACAGATCGGAATCGAAGCTCCAATCTACCTGCCCGTCACATTCCGCGCTTGCTCTACCCGCAGCCCTTCTAACCTAGACTAACCAGTGGGCCCGCGAACTCCGGATGCGATATCGCCGCTTCATCCTTTGGCACCCAGTTCTTAGGTAGAAAAATGCAGCATGGCTCCTGCGCCAACGGATCGCCCGTCACCGCATAAGCCCTTGCCCGCGATCCTCCGCAAATCTCCTTGTACTCGCAGGCCCCGCACTTTCCCTCCAGCTTGCTGGTATCCCGCAATGCTTTGAAGATCGGAGCGTTTTGGTAAATCTCCTTTAGTGGAGTCTCGCGAATATTCCCCGCATGAATCGGCAGAAATCCACTCGGATATACATTCCCCATATGCGATACGAACAAGAACCCTTTGCCGTCGTTCACCCGCCGTGTCGCCCAGCTCGCCGTCCGTGTTTGTGCGTCGCTAGCCGGAGCGCCCGCTTCATACGCGTGCTTCGCGCTGCCTGCTACCGGATGTCCATGTCCCATGCGTCGCTCTTGCAAGTTGTTTTGCAGTAGATAGCGCCTGTAATGCATGGCCTCTGTCGTCTTGATCTGGAAGCTCACCCGGTGCGACAGCTCGTAAATCTTGCCGAATACCTGCTCGAACTCCTCGCCCGAAAGCAGGTCGCCCAACTGCCCGCGCCCCACCGGAACCAGGAAGAACACATTCCACATCACGATCGCCAGCTTCTCAAACAAAGCGCAGAGGTTATCCAGATCCGTCGCGTTGTGCCGGCTGATGGTCGAATGCACCTGGATGGGCAGACCAGCCTCGCCAGCCCACTCAATTGCTTGGATTGTTCTCGCCCATGCGCCCGGCAATCCCCTGAAAGCGTCGTGAATCTCCGGAGTCGACCCATCCAGCGAAATTCCCAAACGAACCACTCCGGCGTCCTTCATCTTGAAAATGGCCTCGCGCGTCAGCAGCGGCGTTGCGCTCGGCGTCACTGCTACCTTCACACCCTTTTCTGCCGAATACCGAATAAGTTCGTATAAGTCCGGCCTCTTCAGCGGATCGCCACCTGTAAAAACAAAGATAGGCACATGCATATCAGCGATCTGATCGATCAGCGCCTTGCCTTCCGCCGTGGTGAGCTGGTCGGGATGAGCAATCGGTTGTGCCGCTGCTCGGCAGTGTTTGCAGGCAAGGTCACAGGATTGTGTGACTTCCCAGATCGCCAGAAACGGCGCTTCGTCAAAATTCAGCCCGCCGCGAGCGGGTATATTGTGCATCGGTTCCATACGGCCTCCAGCAGAATCGGACACCCGCAACGGCAGGGGAACACCTCGATTCCTAATCAGAAGACCACTTTGAATGGCACTCAATCTGTGATTCAGATCACTTAATCGTGACCTTGGCGCTTCCTCATCCTTTCTTCACTGGACAAATTTCCAAGATAAGCACACAATCCAAGTCAACTGAGCGATCTTCCCGGAACCTGCGTCCGTTAAGGTAGGTCGAGGATCGCCGATAAAGTGGTAGAGGGGCTCTTTTTTCACCCCAGCAGAGTGATTTCGCTCACTTTTAGGTGTGCCTTCCGGCACCGTAAATGAACTGCAAGCTACTTAACATTAATCTCCGCTTTAAAGGAGGTTCCCATGGCCACCAAGCCGGGTTGGAGCAAACCCTCCACCATCCTCTTCGCCTCAGAGATTCCCGCCAACGAAAAGGCATTTAACTTTGCGCTCGCACAAGCCAAAGAGTTTGCCGCGAATCTTGTCCTTTTTCATGCCTACGACACCATGGTCGTTGCCGCGTCTGAAACCTCCGGCATTCGCTACTACGACTATGCTGCTGCGGCCCGCGCAGAATTGAAGCATTTGGAACCGTTGGCACAGCGCGCTCGAGATGCTGGCGTCCAGTGCGAGGTAGTGGTGCGCCCCGGTTTGGCCGCCGATCAGATACTCAATTTCCTCCACGAGCGTGACGTCGACCGCATCGTCATGGGAACCCATTGCCCCGGCCCCATCG
The DNA here is from genome assembly GCA_963826915.1 of uncultured Acidobacteriaceae bacterium. Lineage (GTDB taxonomy): Bacteria > Acidobacteriota > Terriglobia > Terriglobales > Acidobacteriaceae > Telmatobacter. The sequence goes on along the minus strand of CAWGYG010000010.1, from coordinate 197,701 downwards.
GCAAGCTGCTCGTTGGTTCCGTTGCTGAAGCCGTACTGCGCACCGCCAACATTCCGGTTTTTACCGTCGGCCCCGAGGTCGTCGACGGCAAATCCCGCAACTTCGCCACGCGCACCATTCTGTGTGCTCTCAGCTTGCTTGAAAGCAGCTACGTGGTAGCCGCCTTCGCCGCCGACTTGGCTTATCGCCATAATGCCCGCCTCATCCTCCAGCATGTAATTCGCCCCCAGGAGCGCGCTGAGGTCCTTGCCGGACGCACCATCGACCAGATCGAAACCGACTTACTCTCTCTGATTCCCATTGAAATGAGAGGACTGATCTCAGTCCAGGCCGTCGTAGTTCCCGGCGATCCCACCGAGGAATTGCTGTACCAGAGCACGGCTCAACAAGCTGACCTGATCGTCCTGGGCGCTCAGGGTGCCTCGGCTTTCGCCGCGATTACCCGTCACGGAGTTGTTTACAAGGTGCTGGCACACTCTTATTGCCCGGTTCTTACCTTATCGCCCGCGGTTCTGACAAAGTGCGGCGTCCTGTACAACAAGGAACATCCGGCCGAAGTCTTTCTCGCTGGAGTTTTCTAGATAGAGATCACCGGCACACCAACCGGGCGCGCGCCGGGTGGATTCAAGATTCATCGCAATCCACCCGGCGATGCCGACCTGGATTGGCGCAGGCAGCCGTCATAAACCTTACACATTGACGGATTCTCGTCCGACGGAGGGAGCGTGGGATTTCAACCCCACGAATACGACCTCGAAATCCGCAGGGCTTTAGCGCCGGGGAATCGCGGCGACGCCCACACAATCCATATCTGAAACTTATTCATTTCCCGCTGTGCACAACCTTCGCCAGAGGCTTCCTCACGCAAGGTTGCTTGGCGCAGATCACGCCTGTGATGCCTTTACCTTCGGTAATGGTGAAAATGCGATCCTCAGCGGGCAGCTTTACGCTTTCCTTCGCCCCGGACGGCCAATGAATCTCCGCGGTTCCCGCATCCGTCGCGTCGCCCAATCCGAAGTGTGGTCGCTGGTCGTTCGAAGAGATGTAGCTTCCACCGCTCATTATGTCCTCGCGCTGCCGTATTCCGTTGGCCGTCAGGTACACGGTAGCTCCAATTGCATCGCGCGGACTCTTCGGGCCGCCCAACAGCTTCAACTCCACCCAATGATGACGATCCGGATTCACGTTTCTTAGAAGCACCGGTGGCCCGTCGATTGAATTGATCACCACGTCGATCTTTCCATCATTAAACAGGTCCCCGAATGCAGCGCCGCGCCCCGACGTCAGCGTCGCCAGCCCTGAACCCCTGAGCGGTGGAACGTACTCGAACTTCCCATCGTGCGTATTGCGGAAAAGAAGCACCCGTTCGGCAAACGTCGTACCCCAGTCATGCTCATCCACCTGCGGATAGACGTGACCGTTAATCATCATCAGGTCCTTCCAGCCATCGTTGTCGTAATCGAGAAATCCATCGCCCCACCCCACAAACGGCACGGGAATCTGCGCAATTCCCGCCTCGCTCCCAACTTCGGTGAAGCTGGCGCCGCCGTCATTGTGGTAGAGCGTCTTGTAATCGTCCGAGAAATCTGTAACCAGCAAGTCCACCAATCCGTTATTCAGATAATCTCCAACTGCCAGCCCCATCGAGGCGATCTCACGACCGTCGTTATTCAGCGCGAATCCCGACACGTAGCTGCGATCCTCAAATGTTCCGTCGCCCTTGTTGATATACAGATAGTTTGGATCCGAGTCGTTCGCGACCAGCAGATCCGGCTTGCCATCGTTGTTCACATCCACAAAAATCGCGGTGAATCCGTAATAATTGCCCGGATCGGATACTCCGGCTTTTACGCTCGCATCCGTAAACGTTCCGTCGCCGTTGTTATGAAAAAGGTGGTCGGGCTCTCCGGGCAGCCCGCGTGGGCCGCACATCACCGGAAAACCATGCAACTGGCAATCCGAAAACGGTATCTTTCCGCTGTCTGCGCTTGGCTGATTCTTCAAGTCGTAGTGCACGTACCCTGATACAAACAGGTCCAACCGTCCATCGCCGTCGTAGTCGCCCCAGGTGGCGCCGTCCGACCAGTTGCCCAGCGTCACGCCCGCCTTCTCGGCGACGTCGGTAAAGGTGCCGTCGTGATTGTTGCGGTAGAGTCTGTTCTTGCCGAAATTACATACAAAAATGTCGGGCCAGCCGTCGTTATCAAAGTCGCCGATGGCCACGCCGAATCCCCAACGGTCATTACCTACCCCGGCCTTCTTGGTCACATCGGTAAACGTTCCATCGTGGTTGTTGTGAAACAACGCGGCATGAGGGGCCGTCCCCTTGCCTGTCAGCGCATCGTATGTTGACCCGTTCACGAGATAAATATCGAGCCACCCGTCGTTGTCGTAGTCGATCAGCCCCACTCCGGACCCATCGGTTTCCAGAATGTACTTTTTTTGCGCGGTGCCCATCACGTGACGCCACGTCGACAGGCCGGCCGCCTTTGTTACGTCTTCAAAAACTACGGGCCCACTGTCAACGAATCCACCTGCGGTGATCGGCCGTCTCTCGGCGTCGTAGACCGGCGCGAAATTCCCCGCCGACGAAATACCGCCCATTCCGCTCTGTGGCTGGCTCTGCGTCTGTTGTGCGGGTTTCTGCTGCTGATTCTGCGCGATCACACTCAGAATCGATGGAACCACCGCAATTCCCGCGAACACCACGCAGACCGCGCACACAAAGCGACGCATAGCCTCAATGCACCACGGGATTGGCGGTCGGCGCATCCGGCGCCTTCGGATCGGCGCAAGGTTTGCCGCCGCATAGTGCACCAGTGATCCCCTTGCCCTCGGTAATCGTGTAGATACGGTCCACGGCCGGCAACTTCACCGTTTCTTTCGCGCCCGAAGGCCAGTGAATCTCCGCCGTTCCCGCGTCCTTTGCATCTCCCAATCCGAAGTGCAGCCGCCTGTCATTCGACGAGATGTAACTTCCGCTCGAAAGCACATCCCGCCGCTGTCGCATGCCGTTTGCCTGCAGGTAGACCGTCGCGCATGTCGCATCTCGCGGGCTCTTTGGCCCTCCGACCAGCCCTACCTCCACCCAGTTGTGATGATCCGGATTCACGTTCCGCAGCAGCACCGGTGGCCCGTCCACTGGATTGATGATCACATCGATCTTGCCGTCGTTGAATAAATCGCCGAACGCCGCTCCGCGCCCTGGAACCACGACCGCTAGTCCGGAGCCCTTTACCGGCGGAACATACTGAAACTTCCTGCCCTTGCCCGTCTCATCGGGGACGTTGTGAAACAACAACGGCCGCTCCGCGAATGTAGTGCCCCAATCGTGCTGGTCCACCTCTGGGTAAACATGCCCGTTCGTCATAAAAAGATCGAGCCAGCCGTCATTGTCAAAATCGAGGAAGCCGTCGCCCCAGCCCACAAATGGAATCGTCGTCTGTGCGATTCCCGCCTTGTAGCTTACATCGGTGAAACTGGCATCTCCGTCATTGTGGTACAGCACCTTGTAGTCATCGCCAAAGTCGGTGACAAAGAAATCGATGAGCCCATTGTTCTCGTAGTCGCCCACTGCAATGCCCATCGACGCAATCTCGCGCCCATCCTTGTTCAGCGCGAACCCTGACACGTAACTCTGATCGTCAAAAGTTCCGTCTCCCTTGTTGATATAAAGGAAATTCGGCTCCGAATCGTTCCCGACCACAAGGTCGGGCTTGCCATCGTTGTTGATATCGACAAATATCGCCGTGAAACCGTAATAGCGGTCCTTGTCCTCCACTCCCGCCTTCACGGTCACATCGGTAAATGTTCCGTCCCCATTGTTGTGGAAGAGATGATCGGGCTCGCCCGGCAAACCGCGTGGTCCGCAATTCACGCTGATCCCGCGATAGAGGCACGAAGCGTATCCCACCGCCTTGCTCCCCGCAATCGGAAGGTTATTGCGATCGAAGTGCACGTAGCCCGTCACGTAGAGATCAAGCAGTCCGTCGCCGTCGTAGTCTCCCCACGTAGATCCGGGAGACCAGTTTCCCAAGTCCACATGGGCCTTCTCAGCTTTATCCGTAAACGTTCCATCATGGTTATTGTGGTAAAGCCGATTCTTGCCGTAGTTGCCGACATACAAATCCGGCCAGCCATCATTGTCGTAATCAGCCACGGAGCATCCATAGCCCCAGCGGTCGTTGGCCACTCCGGCAGTCTTTGTGACATCGGTGAATGTTCCGTCGTGATTGTTGTGGAACAATGCGGCATGCGGCGGCTCTTCTTTTCCGTCAAGCGAGTCGAACGTCGCGCCGTTCACCAGGTAAATGTCGAGCCACCCATCGTTGTCATAGTCGATCAGGCAAACGCCCGATCCGTTCGTCTCCACGATGAAGTTCTTTTGGGGCACGCCCATCTTGTGGGTCCAGCCCGACAGCCCCGCAGCCTTGGTGATGTCCTGAAACACCACGGTTCCCGTGTCTACGAAGCCGCCCGCGGTGATCGGGCGCTTTTGCTCGTCATATACCGGCGCGGCCGTAACCCCCGCTGCAATGCCGCTGCTCATACCACCCTGTTGTGGTTTTGCGGGCGTCTGCTGCGGAGTGCCGGATGAAGGGTTTGATTGAGAAGGGGTTTGCTGCGTCCTGCCTGAACCGCTGAAGAAGAACAGACCCGCCAGGACACCGCAAAACACAATGCGAACGCGCAAAGATACGACCCCCTTCACGGATGAAGTGTATCGCATCAATGGGATTGGTTTCGAATCCGCCACCCGGCCGCGCAGTCTGCGGCCGCGCAGCAGTTTGCTCGTGCATAAACTGGGGAAAAGCACCAGTTAGACCGCAAGCATACTTCAGTCCAGGCCGCGAGATTGCATGCGCACCTAAAACACGCGAAGCAGAAGAAGAATGAGGACGATCGTCAGAATGAGGCTGATGCCGCCTCCGCCGTAATAACCCCACCCCGGCCCGGCTCGATAGCCACCGTACCCCGTCCCAAAAATCAGCAGAATTAGGATAATGATTAGAAGCATCTTGCTCTCCTTTAGTCTTGCTACTTATTCCGATCCACTTGTTTCTCGACGCGCATTCTTTACCGCCATGAGTTATCCGAAGAAAACTTCCCGGCCAACCAATCACAACTAAACCGGAATAAGTATCGAAATACGACAGCCCGCTCTCACTCTGATGCATCGGTGGTGCGTCAAGGTGTATCAGTCTGAAATTGATTCGGATCACTCTTCTAAAGGTCTTATCCCTGCAGAGACGAGATGCTTATCTTACTCGCGCGGTTGTATCACTTTATTAGTTGTGATTCTCGTTGTGGCGAACAACCATCGCTGGGAAGCGCGGCGTCAAAGCATCTGCTGTTGATATACGTAGCTCGTGTTCGGGAGGTAAGAAAATGCTTTGGACAATCTTTGTAATCCTTCTGGTCCTGTGGGTGCTCGGCCTCGTAAGCAGCTACACCCTCGGAGGATTCATCCACATTCTGCTGGTGCTCGCACTGGTGGTTCTGGTTATTCAATTAATCACGGGACGCAGAGCCGCACTATGACGAACTCCCGTCGATAAACATTCAACCAAGTCGATCATGGTTCAACCAAGTCGGCGAACATTCAACTAATAAGACTGGGCGGACGGCTTTAGTCTCCCTGTTTATAGGTCACGCAGTTACCCCACGGAGGTGGACCAATGAATAACGATAAAGTGAAGGGCACAATTGATGACGCGGCGGGCCGAGTCAAGCGCCAGGTTGGCGAATGGACAGGCGACACGGAGACCCAGGTAGAAGGCGCAGCCCAACAGGTAAAAGGGAAAGTCGAGAAGGCCGTCGGAAACGTACGCGATGCCGTGAACGATGCCAAAGATAAGGCAAAGCGGGACCATGACCGCAGTGCAGCCGACAACGACCGCGACAAAGAAACTGTAGTTAAGGTCAACCACAAATAAATCTAAAGGCCTCCGGCCAACGAAAACCGGAGGCCATATATTTCTCCACGTGATGCGAGGCCGCTCTACGCAAAGGCTTTCCCATCCGTTACGCGTCAGGCGTCCGACTTGCTAAACATTTCCGGAGCGGCTATAGATATAGGTAATGCCGACGCGGTTCTTTATGAAAATCCAAATCGGCTCATGTGAGGTGCGTCTTCCGCAGGAACTACGGTTCACTGACGATCGACGGTCCGCTCTCTGAGACTTCGCGCTGGCGCGCTGTAGCGCGCGTACTCCGAAGTCCTTTGGATGCTCTTGGTTGCGCCCTCCTTCCCGCCTCTTGTAATCTCTGCGGCTCCCCCCTGCCGCATCTCTCTTCAGTGCCAATTTGCAATGCCTGCTGGGTCGAGTTTCCGATCCATCAGGGCCCTCGCTGCGAATGCTGCGGCGATTCCCTCGACGCCCCCGCCGGCTTTTCAATGCACAACTTGTGCCTGGCATGCAGGCTCGTTCCCCCTTCGTTTATCCGCGCCGTTTCCTTCGGGCCCTACGAAGGCCGCATGCGTAAAGCCATCCATGCGCTCAAATACGACGGCATGCACGGTGCCTCCAGCGAACTGGGTGAAATGCTGGCTGAAGCCATCGGCCAGCTTGCATCCGAAGCGCCTGCCGAGATGCTCGTTGTTCCCGTGCCGCTCCATCGCGCAAAACAGTCCCAGCGCGGATTCAACCAGGCGCGTTCCTTGGCCAGGGCAGCCATCGATTCCTTGCGCAAATCCCATCCCGCGTGGCAGCTCACGTTGGCCCCGGCAGCGCTCATGCGCCTGCGCTCAACTGAAAGCCAGGCCGGATTAACCCCGCGTCAGCGTCGTCAGAACGTTCGCGGAGCCTTCAAAGTCTCGACGCCATCTGCCGTCGACGGTAAACACGTACTTGTCATCGACGACATTCTCACCACCGGCGCTACCGCTCGCGCCACCGCCTTGGCGCTCGCAAATGCTGGTGCAGCTTCGGTGTGGGTGGCCACGCTGGCGCGCGCCCGCCGCCTTCGCAGTAGTCAACGCGCCCCGTCTTCTGAGCGCGTCACATACGGCATTACCAAGGCAGTAGTTCCACCGCTCGCAAGCATGCATTCATCATCAACGCAGGACCAACCATCTTTTTGACGAAGGGATAAAGGATGTCGCTGGGAAAAGCAATGATCCATGCACGCAAGCAAAAGTCCATCGCTCGAGCCGCGGCACATGCCAGCGAAACCGGAAACTACGCGGTCGTGCAGCACAACCACATCCTGCAGATGCCGGTGCTCGTGCTCAACGCCTCTTATGAGCCAATCAACATCTGCGGAGCGCGCCGTGCTCTGGTGCTCGTGCTCAAAGGCATTGCCCGCACTGAAGAAGAACACGGACTGACCCTCCACGCCCAGCGCAGCCGCATCGCCATGCCTTCTGTAATTCGTCTCCTCGAATATCGCCGCATACCTCACCAGACCCGCGCCCTTTCGCGTAAAAACATCCTCCTTCGCGATCGCAACCAGTGCCAGTACTGCGGAGTTGTTCTGCCTTCCGGCGAACTCACCCTCGACCACGTCATCCCTCGTTCGCGCGGCGGCAACTCCACGTGGGAGAATCTGGTGGCCTGCTGCCACGCCTGCAATCGTCGCAAGGGCAACCGGATGCTCGCTGAAATCGACGACATGCTTCTGTTGCGCGATCCGCGCCCCTTCTCGCTCCATACCAGTCGCCAGATCATGCGCATGCTTGGCCGCGGCGACGACCGCTGGCGCAAATACCTCTTCTATTAAGAGCGGTATTGTCCACTCGTTGAAACTCGACGAAGAGTCTAAAACTCGCATTGGCAAGTCCGATCTCAGCCTGTCCCGGCGATGCCGTCATCCTGCCCGGCGGCCCTTGGCGTCGCTACCTTCCCCCAAACTCAATTGAAAAGTTTCCAATTGCCGGTGCCCGAGTCGATATAAAATTGCCGACACCGGATATCAGACGAAAGTGCGCATTGCGTCCAGTCAGCCCCGGTCCAAACGAGGCTCAGACCGGACCAGAGGACCCAGGGGAATGTTCAGAAAAAGTGATTTAACACCAATGGCGCTCATCTGCGTCATCGTCGCATTCTGTTTTTGCGGCGCAACCGCCCTCAGCCAGCAGCCAAAGCAGTACACCGCGCAGGATTACGCCCAAGCGGAAAAGTTTATGAGCTACAACGTCAACCCTCTCGCCTATAAGGGGATGGTCCGTGCGCAGTGGCTGGAAGACGGGCGCTTTTGGTATCGCGATGCGGACGGCGATGGCGTGTCTTTTGTCATCATTGACCCAGCTAAGGGCACACGCGCTCCGGCCTTTGATCAGGACAAGCTTGCTGCAGCGCTGAAAGCAGCCTCAAACAATGCCATCAAGGACGATGCGCGGCATTTGCAGATACACGAGTTTTCCCTTACTGACTCTGACACCGTTCTCACCTTCGGTTACTCCGGCGCGACATATCGGTGCGAACTCAACCGTAGCCCCGTTCTCTGCAAACGAATCTCACCTGAGGACGGAGGCGCAAAGCATTCTGACCATGCCGAAGCGCGGCCTCCGCTCACTCTTTCGCCTGACAAAAAGCTTGGCGCGTTTATTCGAGACTGGAATTTGTGGGTTCGGGACATGGCCACCGGCGCCGAAACTCAACTTACGACCGACGGCGTGAAGGACTATGGCTACGCGACTGACAATGCTGGATGGAAGCAATCGAACGCCGCCATCCTGCTCTGGTCTCCTGACTCGACGAAAATAGCCACGTTTCAGCAGGACCAGCGCAAGACCGGCGAAATGTATCTCGTTCCGGTCACCAACACTCACCCCGTTCTGAGGGTGTGGAAGTACCCCATGGTTGGCGACGCGAATGTGACCATGATCGAGCGCGTCATCATCGATGTGCCCACGCGCAAACTCGTCCGCCTCAGGATGCCTCCTGATCAGCATCGGTCGACGCTCTGCGATGATGTCGCCTGTCGCGGCACCACATGGGACGACGTCCAATGGAACCCCGACGGCTCGCAACTCGCGTTCGTCTCAACTTCCCGCCATCACAAACAAGAGTGGCTCCGGGTCGCCGACACTTCAACCGGGGATGTCCGCGAAGTCATGAGCGAGACTGTTCCCAAGTTTTTTGAAAGCGGCAATGGCAAGGTCAACTGGTACTATCTGCCCAAATCAAACGAGATCCTGTGGTTCAGCGAGCGCGACAACTGGGGCAATCTATACCAGTACGACCTCCATACCGGAAAGCTCAAGAACCAGATCACGCACGGAGAGGGCAACGTAACCCAGGTGCTCCACGTGAACGAGAAGACGCGGACGATTTACTTCGTCGGTGTAGGTAAGGAGCCTGGCCGAGATCCCTATTTCCAGCATTTCTACAGCATCCGCTTTGATGGGACAGGCCAGCGTCTGCTTACCCCCGAGAACGCCGACCACGATATCGCGGAGTCGCCCGATGGCCGCTATTTCGTTGATTCCTATTCGACCCCTACACAACCCGCCACCACCGTCCTCCGCGACAGCGATGGCAAGACCGTCATGGAAGTCGCCAAGCAGGATATCTCCAAGCTCCTCGCTTACGGCTGGGTGCCACCCACTCCCATCCAGGTGAAAGCACGCGACGGCAAAACCGAGCTATACGGGTTGATGTTCAAGCCGTCTCACTTTGACGATTCGAAGAAGTACCCGATTGTCAATTACGTTTACCCCGGTCCGCAGATAGGCTCCTGCCCTGGTCGCGAATTCCGAGCCGCGACCGGCGATCTGCAATCCCTCGCCGAGTTGGGATTCATCGTTGTTTGCATCGACGGAATGGGCACTCCATTTCGCTCCAAGAGTTTTCACGAGGCCTACTACGGTGATCTGGGCGACAACACCATCCCCGACCAGGTTTCTGGCATGAAGGACCTTGCCGCACAGTATCCATTCATCGATCTTGATCGCGTCGGCATCTACGGCCACTCCGGCGGTGGAAACGCGACTGGCGCCGCTATGTTCCACTTTCCCGATTTCTTTAAAGTCGGCATAGCGGAGAGCGGCAATCACGATGAACGCGATTACGAAGATGACTGGGCCGAGAAGTGGGCCGGACTCGAGGTGAGGAATCCCGACGGAACCAGCAACTATGACTCCCAGGCGAACCAGAACACTGCGAAAAACCTGAAGGGCCATCTGCTGCTCGCGCATGGAACAATGGACGACAATGTCCCACCGAACAACACGCTGCTGGTAGTAGACGCCTTGATCAAGGCCAATAAGGACTTCGATCTCCTCCTGATTCCCAACGCTGCCCATAGTTATGGCGCGGCCATACCCTACATGACGCGCCGCCGCTGGGACTACTTCGTTCGCTACCTTGCCGCCGGAATTCCGCCAAAGGAGTACGAGATGAAGCCGTTCTCGGCAATGCTCGGTATCATGCGCAGCGGACCTGACGCAGGGGATTCAGTTGGCGCAGATTCCGAGGACGGTATCAATCCCTGAAACGGCCGCGGCGAGAAAATCATGCAACCGGAGGCTTCCATTTGTTTACCAGGGCCATTGTCCGTGCACCAGCCAGCAATTTCGCCGACGGCCTCACAACCGTCCAACTCGGAGTCCCGCATTTCGATCAGGTGCTGGCACAGCATGCCCACTACTGCGAGGCGCTGACGGAGTGCGGTCTCAATGTGACCACTCTCGATGCCGACCCGCGTCATCCCGACTCGACATTCGTCGAAGACACAGCCGTGCTTACACCCCGAGTGGCAATCCTGATGCGCCCGGCTGCTGCCAGTCGCTTGGGCGAAGTCGATGCAATTCTCCCCGTCATCCACAGCTTTTTTCCAACCCCGTTATCCATTGACCCTCCCGGTACGGTCGACGGTGGCGATATCTGCGAAGCCGGAAGCCATTTCTTCATCGGCCTTTCGCATCGCACAAATGAGGAGGGCGCCCGCCAGCTCGCCTCCCACCTTGCCGGAGCCGGCTACACATCCTCAACCATCGACATTCGCGCAATGAATAACATTCTCCATCTCAAGAGCGGCATTTCCTCGATCGGCGACAACACACTTGTTGTGATGAAAGAGATGGCGGAGAATCCCCAATTCCACGGCTTCAATCTGATCCGTGTTTCCGCTTCAGAGAGCTATGCGGCCAATTGCGTACGCGTCAACGACCGAGTATTCATCGCTTCAGGCTATCCCGGCTTTTGCGCTGGGTTGACCGAACGCGGATTCAGCCCGCTGACCCTTGACATGTCCGAATTCCAAAAGATGGACGGAGGCCTGAGTTGCCTTTCCCTGCGCTTCTAATTGCGCGTTCGGGTGCAGCGGAACTTCAAATCATGCTCGGATCCCCTAACCGGCAGAAGCGAGGCTAAAAGCTCGGAGCTGATTGCTGGCACCTGTCCCAGATTACTTTTGCGGCTTGGCCGGCGGGTTCGGCTGGCCTTGGGGCGGATTCTGGGGAGGCGCGGACGTAATGTCCTGTCCGTCGTAAATGAGCTTTACCGTCGATCCGAACCGCTTGTAATCCGTGTATTTGATGGTGTCGCGCATGTGCACGTCCTGGGCTAGGTACCCGCTTCCACCTTGGAAGTGCAAAACGCCTTCGCCCTTTGTATAAACAGGGAACCAGTAATGCCCGTCCACCTGCTGTCTCCACGTCATGAATGGCGGATGCAGATCCTCGTTGTTCTTGCGCGTGTCATCCGGAACCATGCGGCCGTTGGTCACCACGATCTGCAGGTCGGTCGTGTCCACCCAGATGCGGCCCAGCAGGTAGCGCTTCTTCTTTTCAATTACTTTGGGGCTGACGTCGAAGACGTAACAGTCGACTTCATCAACCTTCTGCCGCCCCACGTATTTGATGTTGTAGGCAGGAATCTCGTCAGTAGTCAGCACAAACGGATATCCGTGCTGGATGTCCTGTAAATCTGAGGGAGACATCATGACTCTTTGCAGCGTGTTTTCTGGCGCGTAAACCACCTTTTCCGTGCGCTTTCCCGAAGGGTCGAAAATTACATCGTCCACCTCGTACCACTCGCCATCCACCTTGTTGTCGTCGTCGATGGTTTGCACCCGCGCCACGCGCCGGTACGTATAGTGGTTCAGTGCTTCCTGAAATTCCGTCTCCTTGGCCGCAAATTTCTTGATGATCTCTTCGGGGGGCGTGCTCGGCGCGGTGATATCCATCTTCCCGAATCCAGCGTCCAGCGCCATCGGCGTAAAGCTGTCCTTCTGCGCGTTCGCTGCCACCGTCAGGAACCCTGCGGCTGCCACCACCATCCACCATCGATTTTGCACTTTGCACGTCTCCCTTATTCCCTTGCCTCTGAGCCCTGTCGGTGCGGCAAGCCTTGTACCTGCATATTCTCGTGCGCTCAAGCCCGCTGCATACCACATTAGACGTATATACAACTGGCAGGGGTGGCCGCAAAATCATCCGTTGGCACGTCTGTCCGCTCAACGGCGGTTGTGTGGGTAAATCAACAATTTAGGGCGTCTGAGGCCAGTCACCCTAAAGTGGTCATTTACCTGCACTCAACAACGGTTTAAGCTCTCTGATTGAATATCTGGGACTGAATACCTTGGCAACAGCAAACGCAGGCTTTGCTCAAGGTGAATGGATTTGCTTTCTATTGCAATGTGGCACAAGGAGATTCCCGGTTTCCATGCCCGACAACTACCATCTCCCGGCATTGGCCCTCACGCTGCTTCTGCTGCCGGCGTTTGCTCAACTCTATCTGCGCTTTAGAGATACCCGTACCCTCCTCTGGTTCCTCGGTTTCCTGTTTGCGGTTTTCCGCATGGCCCAGTACTACAATCTCGGCTGGTGGAATTTCTCAGACACCATCGTCCATCCCTGGTGGGCCGCAGCTGGACAAACTTCGATTCTCATCAGTTCCGCCCTGTTTCTCGCCTCGCTCGCACCCCAGAGTTTCCACATCGGACGCGTGCGTATCCTTTATGCCATCCCCTTTACCATCCCCCTGGTCGTATACGCCTTTCTCATTTGTGGTGTTTATGGCGGCATTACTCCGAGCGGCCTGCCTTTCCTTATCTTTCCGTCGCTTGGCGCACTGTCTCTCTTCGCAGCATGCGCTTGGGGGTTTTCAAAGCGGACCGTGCCCCGGGGTGTTCCTCTCGCCCTTTGCATCATTCTCGGCGGCACCGGCTTGTGGATTTGCGTCCGGGTGGGGGGCGTCTCACCCCTTATCTTTGTCGAGTGTGCCGTCCATGCCACGACCGCTATCCTTGTCTTCTATGTATTTCGTCGTCTCTCGCCGGGAACCTTTCTTGCCGGCCTCGGATTCCTGGCCTGGTCGCTCAATATAGGGGAAACTCTACCGTTCCTCCACATGCATACAACCGGTATCGTTTTGGTTCGCATCATCGTCATGGGCAAGGTGATAGCTGCCATCGGCATGATCCTTCTCTCCCTTGAAGATGAATTGGCAGTCAAACAGGCAGGGCAGATTCGCGAGCGCCATGCGCGCGAGCAGTTGGAAGCCTATACCCGGCTCAATCTTTCACGCCGCCGCGTTGAGGACTTCGACCGGCGTTCGACCCTGATTTGCCAGTCCGTGGTTTCCAATAGCCGATTTACCCAGGCTGCGCTCATCCTGCTGCAGGGTTCCGGACAATATCGCCTCGCCGGCGCGGCCGGATTCGACGACGCCACCGTAAACGCGCTTGAGGCACTCGCCACTCGCATTCCCGTCACAGGCTTTCTCGCCCCCGGGTCCGTCCCGCCGACCATCGAACACACCCAGACCTTCAATCTCGATCTCGATCCTTTCCTTCTTCCCGGCGATGATCTTAGCCGCCTCAAGCTCACCACCGTGCTTGCGATTCCGCTCACCGGCCGATCCACGACTGAAGGAGCTCTCTTTCTCACCGGGATTGACGATCCCGACGTCCCGATCAGCGCCGTCGATCTACTTCCGCTCGAAGTCCTTGCCTCGCGCATCCAGTCCGCACGCGGCCAGACCATGATGCTCGAAAAGCTCGTCGATGCTGAGAAGTTTGTCGGACTCGGCCAGCTTGCCGCCAACGTCACGCGTCAACTCAACAATCCCCTCACCGTGATCCTTGGCTATGCCTCGCTCCTCGAAGAGACAGAGGACCTGAATCCGCAGGCGCACAAAGGCGTCGAAGCCATCCTGACCGAGGCGCGTCACATGCGGCTCACGCTTGAAAGCCTCGCGCGCATGTCCCGCCCGCAGGGCGATCAGGTTGCCGCAATCTCGGTCACCGAGCTGCTTGCCGATCTCGAGCAACTTCATCGCACTGAATTTGTGCAGCGCTCCATCGACTTCCGAGTTCATATCGCGCCAGCCCTGCCTCGCATTCTCGGCAACGCGCAGCAGGTGCGGCAAGCCGTCCTCTATTGCCTCCAGTTCGCTATGGACGCGGTCGATAAGCTCGACGGCGGCAGCGAGAAAATGGTGCGGCTCGAAGCCATTGCCGAGGGCAACGAGGTGCAGATCCTTGTGGCCCACACCGGCCCCGGATTTACCGCTCCCGCCCGCGCCTTCGATCCCTTCGTGCCCGAGCCTGCCAGCGAAGAAGCCACCAGCCCCGGCCTCAGCATGTGCGCCACCATCCTGCGCGAAAACAACGGCCGCGCCTCCGCCATCAACTTCGAACCTCGCGGCGCCGGCATCCTCCTCGAACTTCAAGCCGCCTAGTCGCTGGATGTTGCAGGCTCGAACTCAGGGCCGCGTAAGCAACGGCGGGAGCAGGCTCGACCTTCAAGCCCCCGTAAGCGGCGGAGGGGGATAAGGCTCAGACTTCAAGAAGCGTAAGCGACGGAGGGAGCAGGGGTCTTCAGACCCCTGAAAAAGCCATCCCCGCCGCGCAGGCCTTCAGGCCCGGACTCTCACGACGCAACCACGAGTGTGCCCAATCCATACTTTTGCTTTTCCCACCCCAACCTAAGAAGCTGGGTGGGAAAGCACAAACCCATTCAGCCCCGTACGAAGCTAAGAGCTAGCAACTGACAACTGGAAGCTAGTTCGCAGTTGTACACTTCTCCTTCGCCCAAAGATGCTGGGAGAGCACCATCCTCCGCAACGGAGAAACTTATGCGCCGATCCATTCTTCTCGCACTCATCCTCGCCGCCACACTCGCCCCAGCCCAAACCAACAGTCGTCCCATGACCTTCCAGGACATGATGCACATGAAACGCCTCGGCGAAACCGCTGTCTCGCCCGACGGCAAATGGCTCGCTTACAGCGTTACCACCGCAGACCTTAGCCAAAACACCAAAACAGCGGAGCTGTGGCTCCAGGCCATCGCCGGGGGCAAGCCCTTCAAACTCTCAGCGGCCCAGCCCGGCGACGGCGGACCGCAGTTTGCTCCAGACGGCAAGCGCATTCTCTTCCTAAGCAGCCGTAACGGTTCCCAGCAAGTCTGGCTCGCAGACTTCGACCCCGCCACCGGAGCCACCACCAATCCGCAGAAGATAACCGCCATCTCCACTGAGGCCGACAACGCCCTCTGGTCACCCGACGGCCGTTCCGTGGTTTTTACTTCCTCTGTCTACCCTGACTGTCCCGCAATCACCGCCGCCGACCCGGTCACAGGCGATAAGTGCAACGCCGATCGCGACGCCGCTGGAGCCGCGAGTAAGGTGAAAGCGCAGATCTTTACCCACCTCCTCTATCGCCACTGGAATCACTACACCGGCGACAAGAGATCGCATCTCTTTCAGATCCAGGTGGAGACCGGCGCGGTACGCGACCTCACGCCTAACGATCCCCACGATGTGCCGCCGTTCTCGCTCGAAGGCGGCGGCGGCTTTGCCATTGCGCCCGACTCGAAGGAACTGGCGTTCACCGAGAACCTCGATCCCGAGCCGGCCATCTCGACCAACGCCAACATCTTCACGCTCGACCTGACCAACCCGTCGGCCAAGCCGGTGAAGGTCTGCACCTCGGCCGGCGGCAACTTCAACCCCGCCTACTCGCCGGATGGGAAATATTTGGCGTGGCGCTCCGAGGAACGTGCCGGGTATGAGAGTGACAAATTCAGGCTGTTCCTCTATGACCGGGCAGCAAAGACGGCCAAAGATTTGCTGCCTAAGTTTGACAACTGGGTGGATGAATTTGTCTGGAATCCGGACTCACAGCTCATCTACTTCACTTCCCCATCCAAAGGTGAAGAATCAATCTTCAGCATTGGCGTCGACCTCGGCGTGGCAAAAGTTGGGAATATACCAAATCAGTTTTCAGCATCCGGAGAGTTCTCTGATCTTCATCCTTCTTTTGACGGACAGTGGTTGATTGCGGCGAAGCAAACTGTGGGGCAACCCAGCGAGGTTGTTCTTTTCAACGATTTAAATCACCTCGAAGTTACGATCACCACCAATGACCCTGTGCTGAACGCGAAGCATGCGACGGGTTTCGTACCGACAACTGAATCTCGCCACGACTCATCGGGCCCTCACCCAATCACCCACCTGAACGACGCCCAACTTGCACACCTGGATATTCCTAAGATGGAGGACTTCTGGTTCCCCGCCGCCGACAAGACCAAACTGCAAGGCTTCCTTATTCGTCCCCCAGCCTTCAACCCGGCCAAGAAATACCCCGTCAAGTTCCTTATCCACGGCGGCCCGCAAGGCGCATGGGGCGATGCGTGGAGCTATCGCTGGAACGCGGAACTCTTTGCCGCCAACGGCTACGTGGTGGTCATGATCAATCCCCGCGGCTCGACCGGCTAC
The DNA here is from genome assembly GCA_963826915.1 of uncultured Acidobacteriaceae bacterium. Taxonomy (GTDB): domain Bacteria; phylum Acidobacteriota; class Terriglobia; order Terriglobales; family Acidobacteriaceae; genus Telmatobacter. The sequence goes on along the minus strand of CAWGYG010000010.1, from coordinate 181,034 downwards.
GGGCAGGCCATCGTCGATGGCGTCAACGGCGACTGGGGCGGCAAGCCTTTTACTGATCTGATGGAAGGCCTTGACTACGCCGAGCGCAAGTTCCCGTTCATCGACAAGAACCGCGAATGCGCTCTCGGCGCCAGCTACGGCGGCTACATGGCCAACTGGGTCCTCGGCCACACCGACCGCTTCAAGTGCATCGTCAGCCACGACGGCATGTTCAACGCCGAATCGGCCTTTGGCTCGACCGAAGAGGACTGGTTCAATATCTGGGAGTTCAAAGGCCATCCGTGGGACTACTACGGCAAGCCCGACTCGGAAAACCCCTTCCGCAAGTGGTCCCCGATGCTGTCGGCCAAGAACTTCAAGACCCCCACGCTCGTGGTCCACGGCCAGCTCGACTACCGGCTCGACGTCAGCGAGGGCTTCCAGCTCTTCGACACCCTTCAGCTCCTCCACGTGCCCAGCAAAATGCTCTACTTCCCCGACGAAGGCCACTGGGTTCTCAAGCCCCAAAACTCCCAGCTCTGGTACAAAACCGTGAACGACTGGGTAGATCAGTGGACAAAACCTGGCAATTAGCAAACAATCTGGGTGCCCCAGGTCCCGCATTCGGAACCTGGGATGCCTCGGCACCAAACCAGCCCTATGCCTTTTCCTCGCAAGTCCGCAAAGCCACGCCCCTTCCTCAACGAAGCCGGCCTCTACGACTACGCCGTCAAAGCCCTCGGCCGCAGCATGCGCACCGAGGTTGAACTTCGCCGCCAGATGAAGTTGCGCGTTGAGCCAGGCGACCGCGGCGACGCCGTCATTGCCACTGTTATCGCTCGTCTCAAGGAACAGAAATATCTCGACGACCAGTCCTACGCCGAGACCTACGCCCGCCTGCGCCAGGAAAACGAAAAGCTGGGCATTCGCCGCGTCCGGCAAAACCTGCAGATGAAAGGCGTCGCCGCCGCCCTCATCACCGACACATTGGAGGCGCGCTACGCCAATACCGACGAAGAGGCGCTGGCCCGCGCGCATCTTGAGCGCAAGCGCATTCGCAAGCCCCAGAACGAAAAGGAAACAGCACGCGTCATGCGTCGCCTGGTCGCCGCCGGATTTTCAACCGGCGTGATCTCCAGGATCCTGCGCAAGTGGGATGTCCCCGACGAGGCCCTTGCCGCGCTCGACAATCTCGAAGAAGACAGCCGCGAAAACTAGCCTTCTTCCTCAGAACTTGCCGTCATTGCTTCGCAGTAGCGCCTCGACCTGCGCTGTCGGCAATCGCATCGCGAACATTCGCGAGGGGCGCGTCATTCACAAATTCAATCTTGTCGCCGTTGCGCCTGATGCCAAGCTCCGCCCACAGCTCATCCAGATCCACCGTCACCGGCGCATCCTTCCACTTCGCATATTGCTCGCTCAGCACATGCGTTCCCGTGGCTTCATCGCCAACGGCAAACGCCTTCGTCAGCGGCCACTCGTGATCGATCGTTCCACCATGATCGACAATGGCTCGCAGCGCATCCTGTAATCCCTTCCGGTTATGCGTTTCGCGGCGAATCTCCACATCTGCAACCAGGCAGAATAGGGCCCCCCCCCAATACGTGCGACCCCAGGTGTGCGTATGATCCAGCCCTTCATCGCCTGCCGCGGGCTCGCCCTTCTGCATGTCGCGGACGACATCGTGCCACACCTGCTTCGCGGTCAACTCGCCCGTCATCACCCGCGCCAGCGGCTCTACATAGGTCGCGAGGCCCTCTTCAATCCAATGCTGATCGTCGGGCTGCGTGGGAAACGCGGAGTGCACCAGCTCATGCGTCGTCATCCAGTCGCCTTTCAACTCATCGGCCGTGGTGTGCTGGCCGATGCGCAACCGCGTGAAGCTGGGAAAGCCGCGCATATCGCCCCAGGTCGTGCCCTGTAGCACACCATGACGATCCGCAACCGGAATGATAAGTAAGCGCACGCGCTGCACCGGAAAGTGACCGTAATACGCCGTGACCGCCGAAGCCGCCAACTGAATGTGTTGGAGGAATACATCCGCAGGCAGATCAAGCTGCCCGGTTGCAAAATCCACCTGCAGCACCGCGCCGCCAATCTTCAGCTCATGCGTATCGGCGACCTCAACGTTGAACCTCCCATGCCCCCCGGGCCCATCCTGTGCGCTTACCTCCACAGCCAGCGCCAAAGACGCTGCGAGGCACGCAGCAACCAGAAGAACCCGGCCCCACCGGAAGATAGTCATGAGCTATTGGACGTGAAACGCGACAACTAAGACTGAACCAGATCCTTCAGAGCCTCAGGCCTTGGGCGCTTTCGAAGCCAGAAGCTCCACCTTTTCAATCTGCGGCGGCTTGGCCAAGAGTTCGCCTGCCTTGGCCATCAACGCCTTGGCAATCTCGCCGGAAAGATGCGCATCGCGACCAGCCTCGTCCTTGAAGGTATCGAAAATCCCAAACTTTGCAGGCCCCAGCTTCAGGGCGTACCAGGTAGTGGTTCCCGGCTCGGCCGCCGCCAGGGGCTGCGCCGATTTCAAAAACTCTTCAACTTCCTTCTCTTTGCCCGGCTTGGCCTCGAGCGTTGCAAGCAATGCGAATTTGTCCATGACGAGTCTCCTCGCCATTAGGATGCGCGAATCGTCGCGGCGACGTGCCTAAATCTTGAATTCGCAAAAGGGGCCCACCGCAGGTTGTTTTCACTGGCCCCACCGCAGGTGGTTTTCGCTGGCCCCACCGCAGGTGGTTTTCGCTGGCCCCACCGCAGGTGGTTACACTGGAATAGCCATGCAAGTACGCTCGGGAAACGAAATTCGCGAACTGTTTCTGCGCTTTTTTGAGTCGAAGGGGCACCGCCGCGTGCATTCCTCCTCACTGGTGCCTGCCAACGATCCGACCCTGCTGTTTACCAATGCCGGAATGAACCAGTTCAAAGACTTGTTTCTCGGCGCCGAGCGCCGGGAGTATTCGCGCGCCACGACATCGCAGAAGTGCGTCCGCGCCGGCGGCAAGCACAACGACCTTGAAAACGTCGGCTTTACACGTCGCCATCACACCTTCTTTGAGATGCTCGGCAACTTCAGCTTCGGCGACTACTTCAAGCGCGATGCGATTCAATTCGCATGGGAACTGGTCACCAGTCCGGAGTGGTTCGGCATCCCCAAAGACCGCCTCTACGTCACCATATTCGAAGGAGCCGATGGTGTCTCCCGCGACGACGAGGCCGAAGGCTACTGGATCGAAGCGGGCGTTCCCAAAGAGCGCATTGCCGAATACGGCCTCAAGGACAATTTCTGGCAGATGGGCGAAACCGGCCCTTGCGGCCCATGCTCCGAAATCTTCTACGACATGGGCATCGAAGCCGCCGAAACTCCCGGCGTAGACAAGCCCTTCGGCCACGACGATGCCCGCTACGTAGAAATCTGGAATCTCGTCTTCATGCAGTTCGACCGCTCGGCCATCGTCGATCCTGCAACAAAGGCAACAACCTACAAGCTCACCCCGCTGCCCAAGCCATCCATCGACACCGGCATGGGCCTAGAGCGCGTCGCCGCCGTCCTGCAAAACAAGGTCAGCAACTTCGAAACGGATCTCTTCACACCGCTGATTGAGAAGGCAGCACAATCGACGGGCTTTGCAACAGGGCACGACTTTAGTCGTGCCGAAAGCACTCACAATAAAGAAGGGGCTTTAGCCCCTGGGGGAATCGACACCCTAACCGCCAATGCCAGTCTCCGCATCATCGCCGACCACGCCCGCGCCGCCACATTCCTCATCAACGACGGAGTATTGCCCTCCAACGAAGGCCGCGGCTATGTACTGCGCAAAATCCTTCGCCGCGGAATCCGTCATGGCCGCCTGCTCGGCCAGGAAAAGCCGTTTCTCTTCGAGATGGTCTTCGCCGTGCGCGACTTGATGAAGGGCGCTTATCCCGAACTCGTCGATTCAGCCGCACGCGTCGCCAGAGTTATCGAAGCCGAAGAAAAGCAGTTCGACCGCGTACTGAAAATAGGCCTGACGCGCCTTGATGAGGAATTGAAGAGTAACTTCACCGGCGACAAAGCATTCCACCTTTACGAGACATTCGGCCTGCCCCTCGACTTCATGGTCGATGCGGCCCGCGACGCAGGCGTCAAATTCGACGAGAAAGGTTTCGAGCGCGCCAAGGAATCCGAGCAAGCCCGCGCCCGCGCCAGTTGGAAAGGCGGCAGCCAGAAATCCGCCAGCCCCGCCTACCGCGAACTGCCCAGGACCAGCTTTTTAGGCTACAAGCAGCTCAACGCAACCAACGCCGAGGTCCTTGCCATCGTCAAGGACGGCATCGGCGTTCCCGCCGCCGCAGTTGGCGATCAGGTCGACGTCGTGCTCGACCAAACCAGCTTCTACGGCGACTCCGGCGGCCAGATCGGCGATACCGGCTGGTTCACTTCGCCAGACGGGAACACAACAGTTGCCGAGATAACCGGCGCCGTTCTTCCCGTTCAAGCAGTGCGTGCGCACAAAGCCGTACTCAAGCAGCCGCTGGCGGTGGGCGACCACGTAAACACAATCGTCGACGGAGAACGACGCAACTCGATCCGCCGCAACCACACCGGCACGCACCTGCTGCACGCCGCGCTGCGCCAGGTCCTCGGCACCCACGTCAAGCAGGCCGGTTCGCTGGTCGATCCCACCCATCTGCGCTTCGACTTCTCCCACTTTGCCCAGGTCGCCGATGAAGAATTGCAGGAGATCGAGTCGATCGTGAACCGCGAAGTGCTCGCCAATGCGCGCGTCGAAACGCTTGAAGACGTTCCCATCGATGTGGCCGTAAATGAATACCACGCCATGGCCCTCTTCGGCGAAAAGTACGGCGACAAAGTTCGGGTGGTCAAACTCTCCGACGGATTCTCAACCGAGCTTTGCGGTGGAACCCACACGTCGGCCACCGGCGAAATCGGTCTCCTGAAACTAACCAGCGAAGCAGCGGTTTCGTCCGGCGTCCGTCGCATTGAGGCCATCAGCGGGCTCGGTTCGCTCGACACGTTCCGCCGCGATTTCGCCGTTGCTCAACTCGCCTCGCAGATCGCGCCGGCCGCCGACGGCAACCTCTCTGACAGCCTTCGCGCCAAGTTGGACGCGCAGGAAGAAGAAATGAAGCGCCTGCGCCGCGAACTCGATGACGTGCGCATGAGGTCCGCCGCCGGCACCCTGGATGAGGCGCTTTCCCGTGCCGTCGACGTGAAGGGAGTTCGTCTAGTGACCCTGCGCGTCGACTCTCTTGAACGCGGGCAATTACGCACTTTGGTCGATAACCTCAAGCAGAAACTGGGCGAGGGCGTAGTCGTTCTGGCTTCTGCGCAGCCTGAGGGCAAAGTCGCGCTCATCGCCGGTGTCACTCCGGGCCTGACGAAGCGCATCCAGGCGGGCAAGTTGGTTGGTGCTGTGGCGAAGCTGGTTGGGGGATCGGGCGGCGGAAAGCCTGAAATCGCGGAGGCCGGAGGCAAGGATCAGGGCCAGATTGACGCGGCACTCAAAGAAACGCCGAACGTTCTCGCCTCGCTGATCGCATAAAGTACGCAGTTTTCCGTGCGCTGTAAACCGCGTTGGGTTCAAACGAAAGGGCCGCATCCCAGGATGCGGCCCCTTCGTTTTCTGGGTTTGAAACTACCGGGGTCCGTGGACGCCGAAGCTGTACGCGACGCCAAACGAGACAATCGGGTAGGTCTTCAGCGGGTTCAGGTCGCTGTTCCACTTGGCAATCTGGGAGTTCAAATCCCCTTGAATCTGTAGTGCGATGGGATTGGTTGTGCTGGCAACATTGGTGCACTCAGTCTGTGCCTGGTCATGGCAGGCCCAGCCGGTGAGATTCGCGCTCAATGCAGGGGCGCCCGAGAATGCTACGCCCGCTTCAAACGGGAATGACCAGTGACCACCTTTGCGCGGGATGGTATTTCCCCAGCCGCCGGTGATAGTGAATGAGGGCCGCGTGGTGTGCAGGCCGAGAACACCGCTGGCGTTCAACGGCACGGCACCAGTGGCAGAATTCGCATTGGCCGAGTAGAACGTATCCCCATTGAGCGTGAAACTCGTTCCCGGTGCAACGCTGGAAGTGGCCGTAAGCCGGTTCTGGTTGTAGAGCAGCACTCCGGGACTGATTCGGAATCCCGAGTGGAAGGGATAGATGTCGACCGCAGCCCCGGCAGATGCGAAATTCAGCTTGGCATTCGCCGCGAACCCATTGGTGCTGAAATTCGTTGTGTAGTTGAAATAGCTGCCGGTCGAGCGGAGATTCAGATGGCTGTTCAAATTCGTCGTCAACTGCAGGCCAGGCCCGAGAGGAGAAATGCTGCCGCCGATTGCGAACCGCGAAAACGGCCGGGCGCTGGGTCCGATACTCACCACGGGCGCGCCACCGCGGGTCACGGCTCCGTCGTTGCCGTCAGAGTCAGCCACCAGGCTGGAAGACGTAGACGAGTACTGCGCCATAAGAGCCGCAGGGGCGGTAAGGATAGCAATAGAGAGAGTAAGGAATTTGCGGTTCAAGGTAGGTACCTCCCAAAGGAATCAATTGATGCTCCGGTATCCCCGAACTTTGGTCGCCACAGCCCGACAGGCTGGGAGAACGCCTCTCAGAGGGTAATTTCAGTAGGTAACCGGAAATCTCAATCGAAGATTACCATCAGCTAGATTACTGGATTACTCTAAAATCGACGAGAAGGTTACGAACGATGTAGAAGTGGACCGTTCCGATCTAGTTCTGCCGGGTAGCCGTTTCCCTTTCCGGGAAGAAAGCCGAGTTTCCTTGGATGCCGTAATCTGGGTTCATGTCCCGACAGAAGCGCAATCTGGAGAAGGCTGTTGACTTGCGCCGGACGATTCTGGAGTGGTACGACGCCAGCCACCGAGACCTGCCTTGGCGCCGCACGCAGGATCCCTACGCCGTCTGGGTTTCAGAGATCATGCTCCAGCAGACACGGGTAGCCGTGGTGATCGAACGCTACAAAAACTTCCTCCCGCGATTCCCAAATGTCATTGCGCTGGCGGTAGCCTCCGAGCAGGACGTGCTGGCCCAATGGAGCGGTCTCGGCTATTATCGGCGTGCTCGCATGTTGCACAAAGCAGCGCAGTTCGTCGCTGAACGACTGAATGGCAAACTCCCAGCCACTGCCGAAGAACTGAAGAATCTGCCCGGAATCGGTCCGTATACGGCGGCGGCGATCGCGAGCATTGCTTACGGAGAGCAAACGGCCGTGGTCGACGGCAACGTTCAACGCGTACTGAGCCGGTTGGAGGGCTGGGAAGCGACAGACAGCACTGGTCAGGGTGTAGTCCGGCAAAGGGTCGAAGAATTAGCAGCCCAGCTTGTAGATCCTGTGCGCCCGGGCGATTTCAACCAGGCGCTGATGGAGCTTGGTGCGACCGTTTGCACCCCTCGCAACCCGCAATGCCTGGTTTGCCCATGGGCAGGCGACTGTCGGACCCTCGGCGAGCACAAGATGCCGCAAAGACCGCGGATGACAAGCATGGACGTGGCAGTCGCGCTTTGCGTGCGTTTGCGGCAACGTCGCGGTTCGAGGCGAAAGCCCGGTTCATCCCAGTCACCTGGTTTTCCCGCGTCATCCGAGCAGGAGGTTCTGCTGGAACAGCGCCTCGATTCGCACAGCGTGATGCCGGGGATGTGGGAGCTTCCCCCGCTGAGCGATGCCGCAGTGCCCGAATCGGAATTGCGCATGACTGTGCGCCACGCCATCATGCAGGTCAACTACGTGGTGCGCGTACGGGTCATGTCCGCTGAAAACGCTGATGCGATCCCCGAAACCGGAGCGCAACGCCGCTGGGTTCCGCTCGGTGAGGCAGCTGAAATGGCGCTAACCGGCCTCACTCGCAAAGTCCTCTCTCGCTCCAGCCTTCTGCCGCGTAACGATCGTGCGACCCATGTGGCGATTGCCGTGCGTCCTCCCGCCGAAGTATCCTGAATTTCCGCGGCTCATTGCTTTCGTTACCTGCTGCCAATCCCGCATCCCCATTCGGAGAGTTCATGCAACTGAAACGCGTCGTCGTGCTTGTGGCCGCTGCTCTGATTGCGGTCTATTCAACTCACGCCCAGCAACCGAAGCCGCCGATGGCCGCCGTACCCAACGTGCAAGGCTTGCCACCAGCGGCGCGCGCAGCTGCAGCGTCAATCGATCCCGAAAAAATTCGTGCGCACGTGCACTTTCTCTCCCTCGATCTGCTTGAGGGCCGTGGTCCCGGCACGCGCGGCGCGGAGCTTGCGGCGCAATACATCGCCACTCAATTCGCTCTCGCGGGCGTCGAGCCTGCCGGGGATGAGGGTAGCTACTTCCAGAGCGTTCCGCTGTTTGCTGTGCACACCGACGAAAACAAAACCAAATTCGCGTTTGTTCCCGCCAGTGGCTCGCCGGTCGACCTGGCCTATGGCGCCGAGATCGTCTCAAAGGATCAGACTGGTCAGCCGGTTGAAGAGATCGATGCGCCCATTGTGTTTGTCGGCTACGGCATTCACGCACCCGAGTACAACTGGGACGACTATGCCGGGGTCGACATCAAGGGCAAGATCGCGCTCGTCATCGTGAACGAGCCGCCATCGAGTGACGAGAAGTTTTTCAAAGGGAAGGCTCTGACCTACTACGGTCGCTGGACCTATAAATACGAAGAAGCTTCCCGGCGCGGTGCACTGGGCGTGCTCATCATTCACCGCAACGATTTGGCGAGTTACGGCTGGCAGGTGGTGCGCAACTCTCAAGCCACCGAAAAGAGCTACCTTGAGGGCGATGCCACCAACACCTTAAAGGCGGCCGCGTGGATCCAGCACGATACGGCGCAACGCCTGTTCACCCTCGCTGGGCTTGGGGATCTTGACCCGGCAATCGAAGCTGCAGGAAAGCGCGGCTTCCACGCCACTGAGCTGAATGTGCGGCTGAAAGCTCATATCGAGAGCCGTGTTCGCCACTACACCTCTGCCAACGTGGTGGGTCGCGTCCGCGGAGCGAGCGACCAAAATCAAGCTGTGATCTACACCGCGCATTACGACCATCTGGGCATCGATCCCAACGCCACCGGCGACGGGATTTATAACGGCGCTGCCGATAACGGGACCGGCTGCGGCATCCTGCTGGAACTGGCGCGCGCCTTCGCGCAGTCGTCGCAGCGCCCTCCGCATGCGGTCTACTTCGTTTCGGTCACCGCTGAGGAGCAGGGCTTGCTCGGCTCGCAGTTCCTGGGCGAACATCCTCCGGTGCCTGCTCGCCAGGTCGCGCTCGATCTCAACTACGACATGCTCCTCCCCATCGGCGTCCCGCTTTCTGCCAGTCTCGATGGAGCGCAGCGCATCGACTTCTGGCCCACCGTGCAAACAGTCGCGAAGGCCTTTGACCTGAAGCTGCTTTCCGACCCCGATCCTTCCGCCGGACACTATTACCGCTCCGATCATTTCTCCCTGGCGCGCGCGGGCGTTCCCGCGTTTTCAATAGACCAGGGACGCCTTTTCGAGGGTCGCGACGAAAGCTGGGGCGAGTCGCAATATCGGGACTACGTTGCGCATCACTACCACCAGCCGTCTGACGAGTATCACGCAAACTGGGACTTCCGAGGCAACGCCAAGATGGCCCAGTTCGGGTTTGTGCTCGGATGGCTCGCCAGCGAACAGCCCAAGCCGGTTCAGTGGCTTCCAGGAGATGAGTTTGAAGCAGCGCGAAAGGCGAGCGAAGCGCACTGAGTCAGTGTCGCGAAGTTGTTAGTAGTAGTCCGCGCAGCTAAGGTAGTACCCGCAATAGGTGCAGACCAGCTTGCAGTGGTGCCCGGTCAGCCGGTGTGAGCAGGTGGGGCAAACCTGGCAGTGGTGTTCCACAGGCAACTCGGCGAGGAAGGTGCAGGCCGTACCATTTTGTGACAAGTTAGGCGCAAAATCGCTGTCAAGTGCAAGCGGTCGCTGTGGGAGCATGCCCGACAGATTAGCATGGAGTAGAGGGCAGCCCGGCCAATCGAATCCCGGCAGGTGCCTCAAACATCAACTCTGTAGCGTCGCCCGCTCACCCCCAGGGGGACGCGCACAATCACCCCCAAAAGCCACCGGAATCCGGAACCCCCAAGGAGGGAAAATATGGCAAGCAAAGCAAGTGCGGTATGGACAGGTTCACTGAAGGAAGGCAACGGCACGATCTCAACAGCGACAGGCGTGCTGAGCAATGCAAACTACTCGTTTGCTACTCGTTTTGAAGGCGCGGCCAGCGGAACCACCCCCGAGGAGCTGATTGCCGCTGCGCATGCAAGCTGCTTCTCCATGGCGCTTGGCGCGCAACTCGGTGAGGCCGGCCTCACCCCATCGAAGATTGAAACCCAAGCCGCAGTAACGCTGGCCAAGACTGACGCCGGCTTCGCAATCACCAAAATCACCCTCAACACCACCGCCAGCGTCCCGGGAGCTACCAAGGAAGTCTTCGACAAGGCTGCATCCAACGCCAAAGGCGGCTGCCCCATCTCGAAGCTTTTCGCCAACAACACAGAGATCGTGCTCGACGCCAAGCTGGTCTAATCGCGGCTCCAGTTCGTTCCGTTCCTCATCTACATCCCATCCGGTTGGTTCGCCGCTGTGCGGTAACCCATTGGATGGGATGTCTGTTCTTCCCGGCCTCTTGTCTTCGTCTTGCGCGTGTCTGCGCTTTATGGCAAATTGATTCCACCAATGCCAGCATTTCGCCCGCACTCCGGAAGCTATTTCAGCGATGAAAAAATACAAATTCAACGCAAAGATTGAGTCCGTAGACGGTGGAGGAGCCTATGTGCTCTTTCCCTACGACACCAGGGCTGAGTTCGGAACCGGTGGCCAGGTACGCGTCAATGCAACCTTTGACGGCACGGCCTATTCGGGCTCGCTGGTCAAATACGGGCTTCCCCAGCACATGCTCCCGGTCCTCAAAGACATCCGCGAAAAAATCGGCAAGGGCCCCGGAGACACCGTCGAGGTGACAATCGAACGGGATGAGTCTGTCAGAACTGTCGAAGTCCCCGCGCCCTTTGCCGCGCTACTGAAGAAGGAGCGGCTCGTTCCCATTTTCGAGAAGCTCAGCTATACACATCGCAAGGAGTACTGCCGCTGGATCTCCGAAGCCAAGAAGGAAGAGACCCGGCAGGCCCGCACGGCAAAAGCGATCGAGATGCTCAGGCAAGGCATAAAAACACCCGGCTAGAACAAAGTTGCCATCTCGTTCTTCTCAAGTTCCACCATTGGCCTCGGATCCATTAAGGTTCATTCTCCCCGATTCTCCTTGACAGCGCTCCTCCACCGGGGCCACAGTCGAACTCGCAGCCCCTCCCCCCTATACTCGGAGTCGATGTCATGGCGGACACATGCCCGCATGGAGGACTTGAATGATCCACATTCATCACGAGTTGAATCACATTGCGATCATCGTTTCGGCGTTGATCCTGTGGTTTTTGGGAGCGATCTGGTATTCACCCGTTGTCTTTGCCAAGCCATGGATGGAGTTGGTCGGCGTCAAGAAAGATCCATCCAAGAAGACAGGCATGTTTCTCGGCATGATTGGATCGCTGGTGGGCGATTTCGTTCTAGCGTTCATCCTTGCGCACATCATCATCTGGTCGGGCGCTAACAGCTTCTGGTGGGGCTCGGTTGTCGGTTGCCTTGTCTGGATAGGCTTCTTCGCTGCGCCGAACGTGCCGCAGAACATTTACGAAGGGCGGCCGTTCAAGCTGTTCGCGATCAACAATGGCTACTGGCTGCTGGGCTTGTTCGTTGTGGGCGGTTTGCTGGCCGTTTGGCGCTAGGGCGAAACGATTTGGTTGCGAAAGGCTGATTTCCGGGCGTGCATGGCTGCGCGAAATTGGGGAATGCACGCGCTCCGGTAAAATCACGCAATGAGCAAATCCGTCATTTCGACTGCTTCCGCGCCTGCCGCCATAGGTCCTTACTCGCAGGCCATTCGTTCGGGAAATCTCATCTTTACGGCCGGCCAGATCGCGTTGGACCCGGCCAGCCAGAAGGTGGTTGCTCCGGGAATAGCCGAGCAGACCACCCGCGTGCTTGAGAACCTCAAGGCCATTCTTGAAGCCGCGGGCAGCAGCTTGGCGCAAGTCGTCAAAGCCACCGTGTTTCTAAAGGACTTCAACGATTTCGCAGCGATGAACGCGATCTACGGCGCGTACCTTGCTCCCGACGGCGTAGCGGCGCCCGCGCGGTCCACGGTCGAGGTTTCACGCCTTCCAAAAGATGTTCTTGTCGAAATCGAGCTGGTTGCCGAAGTCTGAGATCCGGAATCCTTCGCAGCTTTCCCAATGCTTCGAGCATCCAATCGGCTTCGAGCCCTTCGCAGGAGGTTGAATGAGCCACAATTCCGAAACCCCTTCAAATCCATCGGCGCCCGTCGATTCCAAAACGCAGGAAAAAGTTGACCGCACCAACTCCGAGTGGCGCTCGATACTTTCCCCCGAGCAATACCACGTCCTGCGCGAGAAGGGGACCGAGCGCCCATTCTCAGGCTTGCTCACCGAAAACCACGAGACCGGCAACTACCACTGTGCGGGCTGCGGGGCGCTTTTGTTCATGTCCGGCGCCAAGTTCGATTCAGGCTGCGGATGGCCCAGCTTCATGTTGCCGGCAGACTCCAAGGCGATCCACGAGCACGAAGACTCAAGCTTCGGTATGCGCCGCGTTGAGGTGACCTGCGCTAGATGTGGTGGGCATCTCGGGCACGTTTTTCCAGATGGACCCCGTCCGACGGGACTGCGCTACTGCATCAATTCGGCGTCGCTCACGTTCACGCGCGGCGGAGAACCAGACAAGCCCTGAGCGCCGAGCCGGGTTGTCGCGTTACTCTGTCCCCATGCCTTTGCGACGCCACCGAACGGCCGCTTCGACACGCCTTTTTGGATTTTTGCAGGCCTGTTGTGTTGCGTTCCTGTTGGGTTCCGGTGCAGACGCGCAGACCCCGGCCTCGCACGAAGACACACAATTGGATCGGCAGATCAAAGCCATTGCAGACGCTCATCATGGCCATCTCGCCGTGTACGCAACCAATCTGCGCACCGGCCAGACTGCATCGCTGCTGCCCGACGAGCCCGTGCAAACGGCTTCGGTCATCAAAATGGGCATCTTGCTCGATGCCGCGGAGCAGATTCGCGCTGGCCACGCCACCCTCGACGAACGGCTCGTCCTGACCAAACCAAATCAAGTGCAAGGTTCTGGAGTGCTCGGCGAGCTTACTCCGCCAATTGCGCTGACCCTCGGTGACACGCTCACGCTGATGGTCGTTCTCAGCGACAATACTGCAACCAACATGGCAATCGACCGGCTGGGCCTCGCGCATATCAATGCAACGCTGCGTGCAGCGGGCCTGCGCCAGACGGTGCTCTACAAGAAAGTCTACGTGCCCGCGACCGAATCGATGCCGCCCGATCAGCATCGCTTTGGTCTTGGCAAAACGACCGCGCGCGAAATGGCTTCAATCATGGAGCGCCTCGCAACCTGCCATCTGGCTCTTGGCAGCTCCGCGTCTCTGCCCGCCGACGGCCGGCTCTGCGGTGCCATTCTCCACATGCTGCGCAGCCAGCAGGATCGCGAAAGCCTGCCCCGAAACATCGAGTCGCTCGATACCAGCGAGACCGGATCGGCAATCGCCAACAAGACCGGGGCGCTCAATCAGGTGCGCAACGACGTCGCTCTGATTTCAACCAAAAATGGCCCGGTGATTGTCGCGGCGTTTACTTGGGAAAATGTCGACCAGCGCTGGAACGGCGACAACGAAGCGGAACATACCTTGGCAAAACTCGCCCAGGCCATCGTCAACCGCTGGTCGCCTGATGGCCTCGATGCCGCGGCGTTCCCATGGGACAATCCACTGGCTCCAGCGCAGCAATGAACCTCGCTTCGCCGCGGGTATTCCAGGCACAACAAAACCCCGTCCTGCTCCGGACGGGGTTTTGGCCAATCTGAAATTCTGCGAGTTTCATTCTCGGCAGAAAGTTGCCGACCAGGCAAACTGCCCGATTCTAGGCCTTTGCGATCTTGCCGGCCTTGATGCAGCTGGTGCAAACGCGGATCCGCTTCGCCGCTCCGTTAACCAGCACCTTTACTGCCTGAAGGTTCACATTCCAGCGCCGGCGGGTAACGTTGTGCGCGTGGGAAATGTTGTTGCCAAACTGCGGGCCTTTCCCGCAAATATCACATATCTGTGCCATTTCAATGCTCCAAACTGGGGTGATTCGCGCTGCCGGAGCCGCTTTCGAGCGGCCTGATCGTTCCCAGTGAAATTCCGCATGGAACGACCCTTGAGGGCACAATAAGACCCCCGCTGGCTTGCCGAATCTTCAGTATAACTTGAATCAGCCTTCAGGCCAAGCGCGGGGTCAGGGGTGCGTTCGCGGGCAGGCTTCGATCGCTGGGCCAAATCGCCCTGCCATGTTGCCGGAATGCCACGCCATGCGGTGAAGGGAAATAGCAGATTCGACGGCGCATTCGCCTGATTTTCAAAAAGTATCCCCTCCCAATACCGCGCGGAAGGGGATTGAAAAGGAGGCCACTGTTAGAAACCGTTATTCCGGGATCAGCTCGGCTAATCCCAAGCACGATGTCACGGATTGAGTGCCGGTTGTTCCGGAGGGATTCTTGAACTTACTGTCCTGACGTGGTGGTGCCTTGCAGGACCAGGCTGAAGTTGCGCAACCTGATGGTTTGAATCTGATCTAACCCGTTCTGCTTGCCGGCGAGATATCCAACTTGGTCGTTCTTTTCTTGGACGATGCGGGCCGGGACGGTGACAGTCTTTCCGTTGTCCTGCAGAGTTACCTGGACATCATTTCCGGTGCCAGTCCATGTCACTTTGCAATCACCTGCGGGTAGCTTGGTTGACCCGACGATGACGGGATCCGCAAAGGTCAGCGACTGAGAATTCTTCGCAGCAAACGCCGGGGCAGTGATGAGAGCGAGCAATAACGCGTAACCAAAGAAACGCTTCATTTGTATCTCCTCGAATGCCTCGATGAATTTGAGGACGGGGTGAGGCACTGAGGAAATTACATACCGAAAGCGCCGATTTGAAGCTTAAGAAACGTTAAGCGCTGCCACAGATGCGAATGTGTGTCGAATTGGAACCCGTCTATCTTTCTATCTTCAAAATGTTTACGATGACGACGCAGTCGCCGCGTGGCCCAGCGGAATCGTGATTCTCACACGCAATCCGGGCGATGCATTCTCTGCGGAAATGGTGCCATGATGCAACATCACGGCACGTTTTGCGATCGACAACCCTAATCCCGATCCGCCTCCGCCGGCATCACGCGCCTCTTCAACGCGGAAGAACGGATCGAATAATCGGCCAAGTGCTGTCTCGGGAACTCCCGGGCCGAAATCCCGCACTGCAATGATTGCGTTTCTCGAATCCGCATCGATGCACACTTGAATAGCAGATTTTTCCGGCGCATAGCGAATTGCATTGCGCAGCGCATTCTCAATAGCTCTGCGCAGCAGCTCGGGGACTCCGCGAACTTCAATGCTGTCCTGGCCGCTGACCTCGATGAAGCAGCCCCGCGCCTGCGCCTCGACTGCGCAGTCATTCGCCAACTCGTCAACAATCTTGCGCACACTCACCATTGCCGTCTCGTGCAGCACGGCGTCGCTTTCAACAAAATTGATCTCGACAATGTCTGCCACCAGAGAGGTGATGCGGTCGACGTCGCGATCGATGCGATCAAGGGCCGCGTTCGTGTCGGCACTGGTCCGCGCTAGCTTGGTGGCGAATTTCAAGCGCGCCAGGGGCGATCGCAGTTCATGCGAAATGTCGCTTAGCAGCCTTCTCTCGCTCACGATAAGTCGCTGCAGGCGTTCGGCCGTTTCATTGAAAGAGCGGCCCAGCTGCCCAACTTCATCTTTCCGGTTTGTCTTGACGCGAACATCTAGATCGCCCCGGCCAAATGCCGCGATCGTGTTTGCAATTCTGCGAATCGGCGAAATCACTCCGACTGCGGCAATCCAGCATAGAACTACCGTGGCGCCGATTACGAGCACGTAGTAAGGCAGAAACGTCCAGATGCGCAGCGGCCTGCTCTGGCCCTCCGCGGCAAACCAGTATTTTCCGTCCCGCGATCGATGGGTAATGACCCAATGGCCCTGTGAGCCGGTGCGCGACTTCTCTGCAGGAGGAGGCGGAAGCATGGCAGACCGGTCTCCGCCGGTTACGAGGTCTGTGCCATTCGAATCGAGAAGGTAATGCGCTCCGCCGAAGATTCGGTTTAGATGGGCCAAATACCCTTGCAGGCCCTTTTCGCCGCTGCTCTGCAGAATCCCGCGCGCACTCTCAAGCTGCATCTCATCGAACCGCTCATAGACGGGATCGATTGACATCTTCTGCATGCGTTCCCCGATGGCTCGAAAGGCGAGGAACGAAAGGGCGAGGATGCAGACCATCGACAGCAGCACCCAGACATAGAGCGACCTCCAGGGCCACACTTCACGCCGCTCCGGTAAAGACATATCCCACTCCTCGCACCGTACGAATCAGGTTATGGCCGCCCTTCAGCTTTTTACGCAGATGACTGATGTGTACATCGAGGAATCGATCGTAGGGCGTCGCCTCGCGCTCGAAAAGCGCCCCGGTAATCTCCTCGCGCGACACGACTCTTCCCGCCGAACGCATCAGCAATTCGAGCAGATCGAATTCCATCCCCGTTAAATCGAGCGGTTTATCCGCGAGCCACGCCTCCCGTGTTGCCGCGTTTACGCGAATGTTTCCGACCGTCATCGCCTCCACCTGCGGACGGCTCACAGATTCGGCGCGCCGCAAAACTGCATTGATCCGCGCCAGCAGTTCATCGGGATCGAACGGTTTGGGCAGGTAGTCGTCGGCGCCGGTGTTCAATCCAAGAATGCGGTCTTGGTGTTGAACACGCGCAGTGAGCATGATGACCGGAACGTCTTTCCTGCGCCGCAGTTGCTTCAACACCTCGAAGCCATCGATCACCGGCAACATCACGTCAAGAATCATCAGATCGTAGGTATTGTTCAGAGCGCGGGCGAGACCCTCGCGCCCGTTGTACGCGCACTCCAGATGGTGGCCTGCCTGCTCGAAGTACTCCCGCATCATCCCGCACAATTCGCAGTCATCATCCAACAGGAGAAGCTTTAGTTGTTTCTGTGTCTCTTCAGTTCCCATGAAAATGTGCCTTGCGATCCAACCCTCGTCTGCCGCTGGGCTTACGGTTTCTAAGTCTCGCACAATTGAAGGAAGACGTGCTTGGCTTAACAATTCTTAACGTGTTTTGGGGATAGGTCGGATTTCGTTGACGAAGAAGGCGAATGACGATGCCGGCATCGGGCAGGCGTCGGCGGGTCCCGTCAATGTCGAAAGACGGCGCAGCAGAATCCCAATTCTGCAAGCGCCCAGCAGGTCCGTGCAGGCGACGTCAGCCGATGAGGGAAACCAGTTCCTGCTCGTGCCTCATCCGCGCTTGGTAAACTGGTGTCAACCAGTTCCAGTAAGCCTGCAGGTGTCCGCGGGTCGCATCGAAATACAACTGCTGCATCGCACGCGTCGCCCCGCCAATTTCCCCGTTCTTCACCGCTCGATGATCGACGCGCACGATCGGCGCGACACCGACCGCCGTTCCGGTGAAGAACAGTTCGTCACATATATAGAGTTCGCTGCGGTCGATCGGCCGTTCCACTACGTGCAGTCCGAGTTCGCGCCGCGCCAATTGGATCACCGAATCCCGCGTAATACCCTCAAGAACGTTTTCAGTGATTGACGGAGTAACCAGCTTTCCATCGCGCACCATGAAAATGTTGCAGCTTGCGCCTTCCGCAACGTGGCCATCTTCGTTCAGGAAGATGGCTTCGTCGAAGCCGTTCTGGTGTGCTTCGTCACTGGCCAGTGCGCTGTTCACGTACGCTCCGCAAATCTTGGCCCGCGCCGGTATAGCGTTGTCTTCGACGCGCCGCCACGAGCTGATTCCGGCGTGCAATCCCTTTTCACTATGGAGATATTCGCCAAACGGGAGCGCGACCACCGAGAAAGCGTCCTGGTCGTCGGTGCTCACACCGATACGTTCAGCGCATTTATAAGCCAGTGGCCGCACGTATACATTGGTGTGAAACTTGTTGCGCCGCATCAATTCCACGGTGATGGCGCAAAGCTCCGCTTCCGACGCCGGGACATCGATGCGAAGGATTCCGCAATTCCGTTTCCACCGCGCGTAGTGTTCGTGCGGGCGCAGCACAAACAACTCCTCTTCGTCCCGATCCCAATGTGCGCGAATGCCCTCAAACACGCCTGTACCGTAGTGCAGCGCGTGTGTCAGAATTCCTACGCGCGCTTCGTGGAGTGGCACATACTTGCCGCCAAAATACACAATCAGGTTTGGATCCGCATCTGCTTTCATGCCATTTCCTCTTCGCGTGATTCCCGGTAGAGTTCGCGGCCACGCGCCAGCGCGCGCTCGTCTAATTCATACCAACGCTGGCTCTTCACCAACCGTTTGAGCGCCGCATCGATGTGCGGTTGCGCCAGTGCGCCGGTGATTTCAAGCAGCGCTCCCAGCATCACCATGTTTGCTGCCCGTGCATCGCCCAATTCATCTGCGGCCTGCGTGAAGTTGAGAGCCAGCACGTTTACGTCCTTGCGCTCGCACTCCGGTGGGAAGGTTTCACCGTTGTAGATTACCCACCCGCCGGGCTTTACGCTCAAGTCGAATTTGCGCAGCGACGGCTCGTTCATCGCAACCAGGAAGTTCGGCACCGTCACCAGCGGAGAGTCGATCGGCTCGCGCGAAAGCCGAACGTGGCAATTCGATGTCCCCGAACGCATCTCCGGCCCATACGAAGGCAGCCAGGAAACCTCCATGCCGGCATCGAGTCCCGCTTCCGCCAGAATCTCGCCCAGCAGTAGTACGCCTTGCCCGCCAAAGCCGGCGACGCGTACATGCAGGTCCATGTCCTGCGTGCTCTCTCGCGTGAGTCCATCGTCGACGAGCTGTTCCTCGTAAGCGACGCCGAGAATCTGCGGAATCTGATCCGGCGCGGGCGCGGCTTCCAACCTCGGCCTTGGCGTCGCCTCCTTGGTGCGATCGCAGACCACGCCGAGCGGATAAGTCTTTTCCATCACGTCGCGCACCCAATGCTGCGCATCAACCGGCGACATTTTCCAAATCGTGGGACAGGGCGACAGCACTTCGATCAACGAGAAACCGAGCCCGCGCACCTGGTTATCTACCGCTTTGCGAATTGCCCGCGTAGCCTGTGCGATCTGCTTGTTGTCTCCCAGTCCCACGCGTTCGATGTAGACCGGCGCGTCCAGTGTCGCCAGCAACTCACTCATGCGTAGCGGATAGCCCTCAGTCGCAGCATTGCGGCCATTCGGGGTGGTCGTGCTCTTCTGCCCCAGCAAGGTGGTCGGAGCGGCCTGCCCGCCCGTCATGCTGTAGATTGCGTTATTCACGAAAATCACGGTGATGTTTTCGCCGCGATTCGCCGCATGCAGAATTTCGGCCGACCCAATCGCAGACAGATCGCCGTCCCCCTGGTAGCTGATCACGATGCTGTTGGGGCGGCTGCGACTTACCGCCGTAGCGACCGCGGGTGCGCGTCCATGCGCTGCCTGCACATTTCCCACATCGAAGTAGTGATACCCAAACACCGAGCAGCCGACAGGGCTTATGAGAACCGTGCGGTCCTGCACGCCGAACTCATCAATCGCCTTTGCAAGCATCTTGCTGACGATTCCGTGGCCGCAGCCTGGGCAATAATGCGTCTGGTGCTGCAACTCATCCTTGCGTTCGTAGGTCTCGTAGAAGACCTTCGACTTGGCATACACCACTGCGTATTCTGATTCCGTCGCGCTAGACATGGGCCATTTGCTCCTTCTCCGCGTGATGGCGCGCTTGTTTCAGCACAAATTTCAGTACTTCTTCATGCGACGGCACGTTCCCGCCCATGCGGGTCAAAAGCTCTACCGGCCGCTTCCCGTTCAATGCCAGCCGCACATCTTCCACTAGCTGACCGTTGCTCATCTCCACCACCACGAACGACTGCGCGCCACCGGCGAGCCGCCGAAAATCTTCAACTGGAAATGGATAGAGCGTGATTGGCCGCAGCAAGCCAACGTTGAAGCCCATGGCCCGCGCTTCCGCGACGACAGCCTTCAGGATCCGACCGACAATGCCGTAGCCCACCAGCACAATGTCGGCATCGCTCGCATACCAGTCCTCAGACCTCGCCTCATGTTGCTCTGCGAGGCGGTACTTGGCCTCCAAAGCATGCACATGCGCTTCCAGATCGTCGCAACCCATGTGTAGAGACGTGATCATGTTGCTGCGTGTCTCGGGGGTTCCAGCCACAGCCCATTCCGGTTGTTGCGGCGCGACCGCGCGCTCGGCGAACACGACCGGCTCCATCATCTGTCCAACGAATCCATCTGCCAACAGCACTACGGGGTTGCGATAACGGTCGGCCAATTCAAACGCCAATGTCGTCAGATCTGCCATCTCCTGCACCGAATGCGGCGCCAGCACGATGGTGTGATAGTTCCCGTTGCCTCCGCCCTTTACCACCTGGTGATAGTCACTCTGCTCCGAAGCGATGTTGCCAAGGCCGGGTCCGCCGCGCGTGATGTCGGCGATCACGCAGGGCAACTCCGCGCCGGCCATGTAGCTGATGCCTTCCTGCATCAGACTGATCCCCGGCCCGCTTGACGCCGTCATGCAGCGCACCCCCGCCGAAGACGCGCCATACAACATATTGATTGCAGCCACTTCGCTCTCCGCCTGCAGAAAGACTCCGCCGGTCTGCGGCATGTAGAGCGCAGCCGCTTCTGTAATCTCGCTTGCCGGAGTAATCGGATACCCGTAGAACGCGCGGCATCCAGCCAGAATCGCGCTCTTCACAATCGCTTCATTGCCTTTCATCAATTGCTTGCGCATTCCGCTCCCTCCGCACCACCGTGGAATGTATTTCCGGCAGCCACAATGCGATTCGCCAAACGCAGCACCGTGATCGCTCCCGGCTCGGGGCACGCCATGAAGCAGATTCCGCAGCCTGTGCATCCTTTGCCTGCATATGTCGCAGTGCGATATCCGTAATGGTTGAGTTGCTGGCTCAGGTGGATAACTTTCGGCGGGCAGGCTTCGATACACAGCCCGCACCCCTTGCACTCGTCTCCATCCACCCGCAGCAAGCCTCGATCGCGCTTTTCCTCGTTCATTTCGCTCCCTCATCCGGCGTCGCTCTCAGGCGAGCGCAGGTGTCTTGCGCTCCAGGTAATGTGCGCGCAACGCAAAATCTTCAAGCTCCGCCTGAAAGCGTGGATCGGCAATCGCAATCAACGCCTCGGCGCGTTCTCGTAAAGTTTTCCCGTGCAGGTACGCGATTCCGTGTTCCGTTACCACGTAGTGCACGTCCGCGCGCGACGTCACAACGCCCGCTCCCGGTTCCAGCGTGGGCACAATCCGCGAAACGGCCCCGTGCATCGCCGTCGAGGGCAATGCAATAATCGGCACTCCGCCTTTTGATCGCGCCGCCCCGCGAATGAAATCGATCTGGCCGCCGAACCCACTGTAGGGCTTCGTGCCCAGCGAGTCCGCGCAAACCTGCCCCGTCAGATCCACCTGTAACGCCGAGTTGATGGCAACCATCCTCTCGTTTTGCGCCACCACAAACGGATCGTTGGTGTACGAGATAGACCGAAACTCAAAGCTCGGATTGTCGCGGATGAAGTCGAAGATCCGCTGCGTTCCCAGCACGAACGCTGCCACGGCCTTCCCCCGATGCAGCGACTTTCTCAGCCCGTTCATTACCCCCGATTCCATAAGGTCGACGACTCCATCGGGACACATCTCCGTGTGGATTCCCAGATCGTGCTTGTCGCCAAGACACATCAGCACAGCTTCTGAAATGCCACCGATGCCTGTTTGCAGGGTTGCACCGTCCGGAATCAACTCCGCAACGTTGCGTGCCACTTCCATATGGGTTTCATTGAATGCTTCTTTGCAGAGTTCCAGCAGAGGCCGCGAAGTCTCAACAAAGGAGGAAATCCGGCTGATGTGGATTGAAGTTTCCCCGTGCGTGCGCGGCACCCGGTCATTGACCTCGGCGATTACCACCTTGGCGCAGCGCGCTGCCGTCATGGTGCAATCCACCGTGGTCCCGAGGCTCACAAATCCATGCGCATCAGGCGGCGTGACCTGCATCAGGACCACATCCAGAGGCATCGATCCGCTCTCAAACAAACCCTCAATCTCGCTCAGGAAAATCGGCGTGTAGTCGGCCCGTCCCGCAGCCACAGCCTCGCGCACGTTTGCGCCAAGGAACAGTCCGCGATGGCGAAAGTGCCCCTGGAACTCCGGCTTGGTATAGTCCGCGCTTCCCAGCGTCATCATGTGAACCACTTCAACGTCGATGACCTCTGGCGCGCGGGCTACGAGCGCCTCTACTAGCGGAGTGGGCGTGCCGCAACCCGACTGGATCCAGACCCGATCGCCCGAGTGAACAGCCTTCAGCGCTTGCGCGGCACTCATGCTCCTGGCACGATACTCAGCGTTCCAACTCAACGGTTCCACCACCATTCCTCGAGCACGAAGCGCCTCAGAAGTCCGGCCTCTAGACCGGCTTGAATCTTCCTCAAGGCCCGAAATATGGTGCTCTCCGGTGGTGGGTCCGGACTGTGACGACAATCACCCCTCAGAGCCGAAAAAAAGGGGCAACCAAAACCAGTCGATCACGCATCGACGCAACGCGATCAGGTGCAGAAAACGAGATACAAAGGTACTCGTCTGAACACTTTGTGAATCTCGTTACTCATGCAGCAAACAACCGGCTTTGTGTGCGCCACATCTGAGTGCCTGTAAGCAATCCGGATTTACCAGGAGAAGAATAAATGAAAACTACAGCTTCCAATCCCGCGATCCTGCTGGGCTCCGTGGCTATCCTCGCCGCAGCAATGGTCATCGCGGGCTGTAACAAGCCGGCTCATTCCGACGAAAAGTCGGCCGTAACTGATTCGCTGAAGAACAACAATCTAAGTGCGGTGAGCGTTTCTCAGGATCGAGAAAAAGGCGTGATGACGCTCAGTGGCAATCTTGACTCCCAGGATCTGAAAAACCAGGCCGAAAATGTTGCCAGACAGGCCGCGCCCGACTACACAATTGCCGATGAGATCGGCGTCCGGCCTCCGGGAGCCGACACTGCGGGTTCGGTCGCTTCCAATCTCGACAGCGCCATCGAAGACAACTTCAAGGCAATGATTAAAGCGCACTCCGCTCTGAATGATCAGAGCATCAGCGCCAATGCCAAGAACGGCACCCTGGTGCTGAAGGGATCAGTCAAGACAGCAAAACAGAAGAAGGAAGCCGAAGACCTCGCCAAGAAAGTGCCGAACGTCCAGCAAGTGGTGAATGAGCTCGAAGTGAAACCGAACAAGCACAGCACTTCCAATTCCTAGCCCAGGCTGGAATTGCGGGTTATTTATAGCCAATAAATGAAACTAAAGCCAGAACCAAAACCCTCACGGGGATCAGCCGCGAAGGGTACAAACGAAGGAGCCCCTGCAGCCGTACCTCCCGTCGGGGCTCCTTCTGCCTGTAATTCCCATCCTGACTCCGAAGGCGGATGGCCTTCCCGCAAACGGAGATTTCCCCAGCAGAGTTGCGAATGTCGCTGCTCAGATGCTCAATCACGCCGAAAATCAGATTGAATCGAGGGGTCCTCAGCCGGAGGTTATCGATGCATCCCTTAAGTTTTGAGTGGTTTTTGCCTTTTTTCCAGGGATTGGCGCTTGGCGTCGCCGCGATGTTATTGCATGAGTGCGGTCACATCGTCACCGCGATGCTCCTTGGAGTAAAGGTAAAGAGGGTCGGACTGAAGTGGAATAAAGGCCTGTACAGCGTGCGCGAGCAGGGTTCGCCGACCAGGAATCTTCTCACTGCCTTGGGAGGTCCATTTGTAAACTTGCTCCTCGTTGCAACTTGCACGTGGTCTCCCGTATTCGGCCTTGCAAACTTCTGCTTTGCGCTCGCAAACATGTTGCCCATCGAAGGATCGGACGGCTTTCGCATCGCACTTTGCTGGCAGCAGATCCGTAGCAAAGACCTGGCGATTTAAGGTCCGATCATCGAGTTTCTTCATGAGGAAAGGCGATTTCAACAACTCCCCTAAAGCCGCGGCCAGTGCGATGTTCTCTGTAAAATATTGAATACAATACCTTTAATTCAATCGCACGGCCGCGGCCAAGCCGGCAACCTTGGCGATGGAAGTTGTATTTCTTTACAACAATTGTGCGATTAGTCCCAGCGATGTCTTTGCGTAGACTCAGAGGCGTGGAGAGACCTATATGAATCAGCACATGAATAAAGAAGTCTACCAATTTGCTTATGACGAGGCATCGTGCGAACTGCGCCGGATTCTCAGATCTTTCGAGGAACTGTGCGCCCAGAAAACCCGCGTCGAGAAGCTTCTCGAGGTCCTCAAACCCGAGATCGATGCCGCGGTCAATGCAGATGCAGATGGCGAACTCGTGAATACCGAAGCCAGGATCCCATCGCAGCGCAAGTCTCACCTCCCGAACTGCACCGTTATCACCCGCCTCACAGTCCTCTAGAGGGCGCGCGCACCCGCCTATCGCTGCGCGTCCCTAAGTTCCAGTCCGCAACTCCTCGAAGTCCGTTCCTTGCTATCATCCCTCCCCTGCCTTAGCCGTGTTCTTTGAGCTCGGCATCCTATACCGATACGCTTTTGGCGCGCCGCTTCGCCTGTTCAAAGGGCTGTGTCCGCCGCCTTTGTCAGTGCCGGGATTCGTCCGACACCGGTCGATCCGTAGAGCCTCTAGTAGCTATTTTTGTAACGCTCACGGTATCTCGGTCACAACTAAGGCTGTTACTTCCGGAAAATGAACTTAGTAGGGAGTTACTTATTAGACAACTTGAACTGCATGATGGAATAAACCGGCGCAAACGGACGTTTCTATTGAATTTTGTACGTTGTTTTTGAGAGAATGCAATGCTACCCCTGTTAGCGCTTAGGGACAACATCGTATGCGGTCGAAGGGTCGCGGGAAAAAGGTCTGAAGTTAGCTGTTTCGTGATGATTGAGGCTCCATGGACACCAGGAACTTCTGTGCATATAACCTGACCAGAGATCTACCTCTCAGCTCGAGGATCACTGTCGCTGACAGCGTAAATCAGCCCTTGAAGATATTAAAGGTGCTGGTAAGTGGTCTTGCTCTCGATGCTGAATCCGGTCTCTGGTTGGTGCCTCTCACAGATACTCCCTCCGTCCCTCGACTTGTTCCCTTTGATCTTGTTTATCTCGATAAAGACCAACGCGTCATTCAGGGGCTGGCGGCTCTCCCCGGAGTCGAGTTCCCACCTTTTAGTCGGCGAGTAGCCAGCGCGCTCGTATTGCCGGTTTATACCATGGCTACCAGCAAAACCATGCCCGGGGACAGGCTCATCGTTTGCCTTGAGGAAGAGCTGGAGCGTTTGCTCGCGGTGATTTCAGCCCCGCCTCCAAAAGCCCATCCCGAGTGGCGCATCGCGTCTCCAGTGGCCGCATCCGAACCGGCAAGGGGCGCACCCGCGGTCACCCAGGTCGCCGTGGCGCAGAGCCTGGAAGCTTCTCCCATGATTCCTGTGGCGCCGGTTGCTTTGAATCCAACCAGCGAATCGAACCATATCCAGGTCGTGGAAGTCGAAGAAAGCCAGCTCACACACCAGCCGGCTCTCAATTCGGCGACCACAACTCCGGTTACGCAAAGTACCGTGGCACCTGCTACGGAATCCTCCGCTCCTCCGCCCATCCCGGTTCCGGTTGCAGCGATTCCATCGGTTCCCGTCCCAGGTGTTCCGACCGCTGAAACGAGGGCAAGAAAGCGAGAGCCCTCACCGATCCCGGTTCGAGCCGCGGCCGCCTCGGCAGCAAAACCCGTGGAGCGCAAGACAATACGGCGAGAAGTCTTGCCGACCCCGATTCCGACTGCTCCTGTTGCAGTCGCCCCGCTCCCAGATGCTCCGCTCCCCGCTACTGTTGATGCCGTTGAAGCCAGGTCGGCAAAGCCAGAGGTTCCGCTGACCTCGGTTCCCGTTTTGTCAAGCCCGGCTGTTCCGCTCCCAATTGCTGAAGCCGAAGAGACCAAGGCAAAGCCAGAGGCTTTGCCGCCGGTTCCCGTTGCAGCAAGCCCGACAGCTCCGGTCCCTGCCAGAAGATCCTCCGATATCAAGGCGGCCAAGCCGGAACCCCCGGTCGTTTCCTCTCCAATGAACCCGCTTCCCGCAACGCAAAATATCGAGTTCACCGTTGCCCAGTATCCAATTTGGCGGGTTTCAGCTCCCACGGCAGTTGCACCTGCCACCTCTGGCAAGGCGCAATCTACTGAGAGTCGCCCAACCCAGGAAACGCTGCCCGGTCAGGACGCGCCACCGACAGTGAAGTCCACCTCACGTTTGAAGATCGAAGAGGCGCACGTTGAATTGCACGAAAACAACGGCGCGCCTGTAGCGAAGCCTCCAACCCAGCCTGCGCAGGTCAAAAGAATGCCGGTGGAGTGGCCGGCAAGTCCGGAAATTAGCAATCCGATACCAAAAGAGTCAGCCGCGAAGATCGAAACTTCCGCGCCCGAAACGGCAGCGCATGTGATCGCCCCGGCCGTGTCGCAGCCGGCGGAAATCGAGAAAGAGCCGCAGGCACCGACAAGTCTGCCCGACAAGAACGAAGCTCGACCAGAGCCCAAGCCTGTTGCAGCACCGCCTCGTCCTCCCCGTTGGCCCCGTGAAGGACCTGCCGGCAAGCCGGCAGTCAAAGCCGCAACAAATGGCAAGAATGGGAAAGCTGATTCTCCTGGCGAAGTGGCAAAATCGTTGCGCAACAAACTGATGCATTGGTTCAAGCCTGAAGTCCCGCCAACCGACCGGCGCCGCGCTCGCCGGCGCTATGTGCCGGGCATGGTTGCTTATTACTTCACCGGAGGCGCGCCGCGCCCGCATCAGGTCGCCGACATCAGCGCCACCGGCTTCTACTTGCTCACCGAAGACCGCTGGATTCCTGAAACCATGATCCAAATGACCCTCCAAAGGCCAAGCTCCAAAGGGCAGGCCAAGCGGTCCATTGCGGTTCTATCGAAGATCGTCCGCAAGGGTGCGGATGGGGTCGGCACGGAGTTCGTCATGGCCCAGGAACTCGACCATCGGCACACTCTCGATATCATGCCCAAACAGGCCACTGACAAACACGCACTCACCCGCTTCTTGTAGCCTCAACTCCCCTCCTCCTCACAATTACCCCGATCAATTGGCCCGTAACTCCACGATTCGGGGGGCGCGCGTTCAATGTGTCCCTGCCCCATTCCATCGCGCTCCTCCTACTAATTGGGTATGGGGATTTTGACCCTGTGATGCTACTTTTGGCTTCTCTGGGAGAGCCCGGTATCCCGGGAGAATACCCACGTCGGACCACAGCATCGGACGGCCCTGGAAGGAAGAGAAACCAATGGAAACAAAGGATTACGTCTCGAACACCGAGCAACAGGGAGTCTCCCGCAATGCAGAAGTCACCACCATCGATGAGTTAGGTCAGCGGGCCGCCCACAAGCCGAAGGGCCACTCCAAATCCCATGCAACCAATCCTTTGGTTACCCGATTGCTCCGCTGGCTCTGTCCTGAACAACGCAAAAATGAACGGCGATTTGTGCCTTTGTTTGCCTACTTCGGGACCGTCTGCACCTCACAACCATACGAGGTAGGCGATATAAGCCCCGCTGGCTTCTACATGATTACCCCGGAGCGCTGGTTGCCCGGATCACCTTTTCCTGTGACTCTGCAAAGGACCGACGCCGATCAAACTGAGCACGATAGCTCGATCTCTGTGCAAGCCAAAGTCGTTCGCTTAGGATCAGACGGGATGGGCTTCGAGTTTATCCTGGAGGATTCCCAGAAAACGCCCCCGGGGAGTATGCCCGGATGTGCCGCAACCCAGGAAGATATGGATCGATTCCTGAAAGCCATTCAACTGCCGTCGCAAGCAGAACAAGAGTGGGAACGCGCCTCCTAGCCGCCACGCCTCCGAACCCCGCCGCAGCGCTCCTGCTCTATGGCTTATCAGTAGCCTTCATGCCGACTGCCTCCGAGCGAGAAGAAGCCAACCGACAAACGGCCGATGCCGTAAGGTCTCTATAAATTTCTCATTCTATTTGGCGTCCCCGACGGGATTTGAACCCGTGTTATCGCCGTGAAAGTGGCTCTTACGCCTCGTAACTTATTGAAACTAGGGGCACGGATAGCGCACAAAGGCACTTTCAGGCACGCGTCGGAGCCGCTTATCGGACGCCTATTGGAACAACGCAGTCGGTGCTCGGGAGCCATTCTTAATGGAACCGAACTTCGGACCATTCTCGAATCTCTCCCTGAAAAGCCTCCACGCTCCAAACTGGAGCCCCACCGCGAACTGATCCGCGAACTGCGCCGCAAAGGGCGGACGTATCGCGAAGTTGCCCACCTCTTCCACGAGCGGCTGGGGCTGCATGTCGCACTCAGCACCCTCCACTCCTTCGTGAAAGTCCGCGCGAAGCATCGCAAGCGAACGCAATTTGAACTGCCGCCAGTGGCCTGGCTGCGGCAGACTCGCCGGCGCTCGAACGCGTTGCCGCTCTCAAAGCAAAGCCCGCAGTGCGGGAAGCGAAGCGCGCCCGCTTTGTTTTCCGTGAGAACGAACCCCTAACCCTGACAACCAATGGAGGTGAGCAATGACGGCGAATACAAAGCGTGTAGTTTTCACGATGGGCGGTAAAGGCGGTGTCGGCAAAACGGGCGTCATGGTCGCCCTGGCCGAGTGGTTTGAGGAGAATCAGATTCCTGTCACGCTGCTCGATCTCGACACAGAGAACAAGGCGCGTGGCTCCCTGCAACATTTCTTCAACGGGCGGTCACCAAAGTCAATATCCACACGCCCGCCGGACTCGATGCCTTCGTCGATCATCTCGATGGCGGCACGCCCATCATTCTTGCCGACATGGGAGCAGGCGCCGGGCAGGTTGCGGCCGACTGGTTCGAGTCGATGTACGACGATGTCGCTGCAACCGGGTGTCCGCTTTACGGCGGTTGGCGTGGTCACGCCGGACCCGGCCAGCGTCGAAAGCGTCCTTGCCTGGGCAAACCGCCTTCAGGAACGTGTCGAGTACGTCATTGTCGAGAACGCAACCAGCGCCCTGGCGGACTTCACCTACTGGAAGTCTACGGAGCAGGCAAATCGCTTCCGCGAAGCCTTCTCGCCGGAGATCTTGCAGATGGAGTTTCGGCTTGCGGAACTTGAAAACCCTGTCCGGCAGCATGGAATCCAACTGGGGCAAGTAGCCGACCGCAAGACCGATGTCGATGAACTGAAGAGAGCGTCGCTCGTCATGCGCGCGCAGAGCTACCGGCGGCGGCTCTTCTCTGAATTCGACCGGGCAAGGCAGGTATTCCTGCCATGAGTACGGAGCCGGGAACTTCCAACCTTGCAATTGTTGCGGAGGGAGAGTCGACTCTGTTCGACTCTCTCGCCCGGCTGGTTCCTGAAGAGTTGCAGGCCGCGTATTATCGCGTTCTCGCGCATACTCGTAAACTCAGCCCGGATGACGAGATGCTGCGCATTCTCGAAGCGATGGGCATCCTGGCCCTGCTCACCCGCCAAACGCCGATGGAAATTGCCGAGGAGCGCGAGCGCTTTCAGGAGATGCTCGATCTTCATCACAGTTTACAGACGAAGCGCAACAGAAAATGCTCGACTATGTCTACAAACTGGAGTCGCGGATTTCTCGCCTTCCCGAGAAGATCGAAGCCGGGCTTGATGCACAGAAGATTGCAAGATTGCTGAGTGAGAGTCTGCGCCAGCACTTTCTTCAATCTGGCCTCCGGCCGCGGCAACGGTCTGCAAGGAACCAGTGCGATGATGACGAGCGCCCAGAAGGAACTCTCTACCGCCTTGCGCAATTTGAGTGATTCAAAGGGCGGAGTCGTCGCTCAAGTTGAGTCTGCGAACAACCGGCTCACGCATTCTCTGGAAAGCAGGGCGAAGACGGTTGACGCGCTCTTGCATCAACTGAAAACCGATGTGCTGTGTATCTGGATTCCGCTGGTTTCCGGCGCGGCACCCTTGATCGGACTGTTTGCCGGAATAGGGATTAAGGGCTGCCGGGATGCGTCTCTCGCTGCGGTTGAAACACCTGCGCCGACAGTAGCGCAACCCGCTGCCTCCCCTCCGGATGGAAAGAGCGTGCCGGACGCCAATTCAGTAAACTGCACCTTGACAGGCGGGAGGCAAAACCCGGCGCTGAACCTGGGCGATAGACTCGGTTTGCATCGCTCATTGTTGTTGTATCTAACCAGAACTAAAGGATTTCGCAAACGTTCGCGGATCCATTCGATCCAGGCAATTGCGGGGCAAGACACTTGACAACCGGCGGGGATGCTCGTACAGTAGTAGATGACACACCCGCCAAGCCTCTCCCTGGAAACAGGTGAAGCTCAAATCGGCGGGTTTTTCATTTTCCGATGAAATACAGCAAGCCTCATCTTCCTTACGAAGATCAAGTCGATTTGCTGATTCGTCGCGGCCTCGACTTGCCCAGACAGAGGCCAGTCACTGCTGTGGCTGAAGCAAATCGGGTACTACCGGCTGAGCGCGTACTTCATCCCCTTCAAAGATGCGGCCACCGGCAATTTTCGTCCGGGGACAACCTTCGAGCAAATCATTGATCTCTACAAATTCGATGTCGATCTGCGGCGGCTTGTGCTCGAAGCCCTGGACAGGATTGAGATCAGCGTCCGCGCCGTCATTACCTACGAGATCGGAAAAGACCTGGGCGTGTTTGGTTATGCGGACCCCGCCAATTTCGCGACGGCGTTCAATCATGCCGACTTCATGAAGATTCTCCGGCGCGAGGAAGGGAGATCGACCGAGGTGTTCATCGGGCACTACCGGGCGAAGTACACCTCGGAAACGGATTTGCCCGTGTGGATGGCAACGGAACTTATCAGCTTTCGGCGCGCTGTCAAAAATGTACGAACACCTGAGGACGAGCTTCCGGAAGAAAATCGCCCGCGAATTTAATCAGCCGCAACCCGTCTTTGTAAGCTGGCTTCATTCCCTGACGGCGGTCCGGAACGTCTGCGCGCATCACAGCAGCTTGTGGAACAGAGAACTTGCCGTCAAGCCAGAACTGCCCGTGGCGTGGAAAGCAAGCGGCATTGGTAACGACCGCTTTTACGTGATCGCACTGATCATTCAAACCCTATTGGCCGACATCGCTCCTGATTCCCGCTGGGGCGATCGGCTCAAGGCTCTTTTCGACGCTCATCCGACGGTTAATCTCCGAGCAATGCAATTTCCGGCCGACTGGCAGAATCTCCCTCCCTGGAATTGACGGCTCTTACGGTCGTCTCTGAACTCAGGGCGACTTTCCTCCGGAGCTGGAGCAACTTGCTGCTGATACCTGCCCAATGCCTCTTTCTGATTACTCAGACTGAGATGTTCGACGTGATCAATTAGAAATAGGACAGCGGTGTACTAAAATTATTCCGATCCTGTGAAGCCTGGCTGTGAACAACGGGGGCCCTAATGGAACAGATCTCCTCGTAAAGGCGAGTTGATATGCGCGCGCGGGGGAGTTACGGGTTAAGTGTCTTTCGGAGCAAGAGGGAGCATGGCGGTCATCGATCTAGTGAAATGGGACGGCACGCCACAGCTATTGGCGTGGAAGTTCCCAGATGAACAACTGGCGACTTGGACTCAAACTCGTGGTCAATGAGTCACAGGATGCTTTTGTTGTTCGCGGTGGAGTATACGACTGCCCTTTGGGCGGGCCGGCACGCTTACCACTGAAAATTTGCCTGCTGCTCAGAGATCTCGTGGGCCTTCCATTTGCTGGCAGGTCCCCGTTTACGCTGAGATCTGGTTTGTCAATAAACTGACAAACCTAAATGTCAAGTGGGGAACGCAAGACCCTATTCAACTCCTTGACCCTCGCTACAAGATTATGGTTCAGGTCCGGGCGTTTGGGCAGTACGGCATTCGGATTGTTGACGCCAAGCGGTTTCTATTAAGGCTGGTCGGCACGGTCTCTCAATTCGATATCGATACGCTTGCTGAATACTTCCGTGGAGTGTTTATCACTCGCATTAAGACCGAAATTGCAAACCTCATCATTAAGCAAGAACAGTCCGTGCTTGAGGTTTCTACTCAGCTTGAGGCTTTGTCCAACGGTTTGAAACAAGCGCTTGAGGCAGAGGTTGCCGAATATGGTGTGACCTTGGTCCAGTTCAATGTCCATTCCATCAATGTTCCCGAGAATGATCCGGCAGCACGAACTTTGAAGGCGGCTCTGGCCAGGAAGGCAGAGATGGGGATCGTCGGCTTCACCTATCAGCAGGAACGCAGTTTTGACGTTATGCAGACGGCTGCTGGAAATGAGGGGAATGCCGGCTCGGTAATGGGTGCTGGTATGGGGTTGGGTAGGGCCGGGGGTTGGGGGCTCCGCTAGGACAGGCCTACGGACAGTTGGCATCTGATGTGCGGGAAGGAGGACAGGCTCCCGGCCAATCTCCTGAACCGAGCGCATCCCCAGCCTCAGCCAAGGCCTCTTCGAGTTCACAACCCGATTTGGCAGAACGAATACGCCTGCTGAAGGAACTGGCAACGCTGAAAGAAGGTGGCATTTTGACCGATGAGGAATTTGCCGCTGAGAAGAAGAAAGTGCTTGGCAACTGATCGATATTAATGTCTCTTTTCGGGATTGCGTGGACTAGGTGAAGTGGAGGCTGAATGATGAACAGCAGAACGTGGCTTCAACTTGCGAGTGTTGTAGCTGGCGCAGTCATTGTCGGCATATTGGCTATAGCTGTTCCTATCGAGCTTTGGACTGCAAGTAGTGTCTTCGCATCGATCATCCTCTTCCTCTCATTCGCTTTGCCGCCATTTTTTGTAGCCTCAGTTCCTCAAGCCCCTCACACCGACGCACCTTTTATATGGCTGATCGGCCCACTCGGCAGACTCTGGTTTCTGCTTCTTGTGTTTGCAGCCTCCGCCGTCGGCTTGAGCTTTGCAGGTTGGCATAGAGCTTCCTTGGCGTTGTGTCTTGGCTGGCTAGGTATTTGCATTATCGGCTTTGCCCTTCTTAATGCGTCCACGCAAATCGTTACTGCTGCGGCTAGCCATACGAAACCAGCGAACATCAATGCCCGATCCAACTGGTTTACCTTGCTGCAAACGCTCCAGCTTCGAACCGACGACAACGATGTGCGAAAGTCATTGGAACGCTTCGCGGAAAAGATACAGTTTGCGGCGAACGAACCACCTTCGGCGGAGCCTGGGGAAAACCGGGAGATAGATGCCATCTTAGGTCAACTGGAATCCAGTCTTTCCCGGCCTGACGAGGTATCCAGGCTCCTTCGCTCTGCCGAAGTGTTACTTGCTCAGCGTGAGCATTCTCTACGCGCAGGAAGAACAAGCGCATAGACTTCTTTTTCCTTGGGGAGCCAGTGATGGCCGAAAGTAATCGAAGCTTGAGTGCCGCGGGTGCGGTTCGACATTGGAATTCAATGATGCGGATCCGTCGTCAAAATGCACCTATTGCGGAACTGTCAACGAAATGCCGGATGGACCGAAGTGTGAACAGTGCGGCGGCTCCCTCGAATACGAGCCAGGCACGCAGGCACTGAAGTGCCCGTATTGCAGTACGCAGTTGTCTTTGATCAAGGACGAGGACGATCTGCCGGTCGAAGCAGATAGGATCATTCCTCTCACGGTGGATAAGAAAGCCCTTCTTGCTGCTGTCGAGGATTTCATGATCTCCGGGGATTTTACTTCGGATGACCTTATCGTGAAGGGGCGAATCACCAAACTGGAAATGATGTATGAACCAGCTTATTGGTTCTGGGGAAAATATACGGCAAACTGGTCTGCAACCTTTGTATTTGTCCGTCACGAAGAATACCTCGCCGTAGAAGACGAACCTTATTATATTGATGGAAAAAAATATACTCGTCAAAAACAAGTTATGAAAACTAGGCGCGTGGAGGACCCGCGCCCAATGTCTGGAGTAATATCCGGAAATTATTCGTTTTTCGGATACGCTGGAAATTCCAACAATGGACACGTTATAGAGTGGTGAAGGCGCAACTTCATCCGGTGACACTCAGTTTTCCCGATT
Organism: uncultured Acidobacteriaceae bacterium; assembly: GCA_963826915.1. Classification (GTDB taxonomy): domain Bacteria; phylum Acidobacteriota; class Terriglobia; order Terriglobales; family Acidobacteriaceae; genus Telmatobacter. Next base: position 146,887 of record CAWGYG010000010.1, on the reverse strand, counting down.
TTCTCGCAACCGTATCAGCAAGACAGTTCACTGCCTCCGAAGAACGAGTATTCAACGACAGGCTAAAGGAGCCCTTGAACGATCAGATTGAAACTGAAGTAATGAATTGCGGAAAAGGAGACCATCAGAGAGATTGGAACTGGTCCACAAATATAAACAAAGCAGACTCATGCAGTCTGCTCGTTCCTATTGGTCACGCTCAATTTGAATATAGAGGGTCTACTTACAATCTCTGGACCGACGGGCGAAACGTACGGAGGCAGAGCCACGATAATCTGCCCGTGGATTGGGAAAGGAGCAACACTGCCGCAACAATCAATGAGAATGTGAGCGCTTCGACGAAGCGAGCATACTTTCCATGGGCGTTCTCTTTTGCAGCAGCCTTCATTGGATGCCCAATTATTCATTTCCTATCCCACGCGGATTTGAGCGGCGATTTTATCGTCGGCTATACCGTATATAACCTCGCAATTGTCCATTGCTCATTCGTATTCGGCTACAAGCGTCATTCTGCGATAAAAACCCATTGGGGCTATTACGTTCAAGATGCGCTTTCGGCTTCGATGGATCGGAGAAAGTAAGCTCTGGCAAGACGGCGTGCCGGAAATGGGGCAACGGAGGACTCCGATCAGGACGAGACATCGTTCACGGATGATGCGAACGAAAGTATGCCTTATATGGCACGCACCGACAAGGACTCCACTTTCTCCACTCTGGGCTCAGCGTTGGTGCTAATCCTGATTCTGTTGCCGCTCACCATCTTTGTCCTGTTCCCGTCTTCATCGTTAGACAAGCAAGCATCTGGTCAAACAGCTCCATTAGGGACGGCTTCGGATTCTGGCGCACAACCAGCATCGAGTTCTGCTCCATCAGGAGTGGTAACGAATGATGAAGCATCCAGTGATGCCGCTCAAGCAGAGGATTTGGTCAATCAAGGGAAGTATGATCAGGCGCTTCCTGTCTTAGAGAGATTATGCAGTCTGGATAGTACGGGAAATCGTGAGGCGTGCACAGCAGTTGGGCAGCTTTATTCACAGGGCAAAGGTATCGCACAAGACAATGCGCGTGCCGCCGGATACTTTACACTGGACTGCGCGCATGGTTCCATATTGGGCTGTGATCGCCTCGGCGTGCTCAATTACTCCGGCCAAGGTGTTCCGCAAGATTATGCTCGTGCCGGTTCACTTTTTGAAGAGGCTTGCAATGGCGGGAATATGGCTGCATGCGACAACTTGGGAACGCTTTATGAAAAGGGCCAAGGAGTGTCGCAAAACCTGGATCAGGCACGCAACCTCTATAAGAAATCTTGCGATGGTGGATTCACTGAAGCATGTTCACATGCTCAATCCGCCGTAAATTCGGTTGCGGAACAAGGTGCGGACTCAACGCCTCCTACTCCCCCTGCAACTCAGGTCGCGTCTACCCCGAAGCCGGTCCCGGTATCCCCGTCCCCCGGCGTACCGACGTACTCCTCACCGGTAGCCCCTGTACTAACTAGAAACGCAGCAAACGAGAATACATGGATCGATTCTGCAACGGGCCTCATGTGGACGAAAGAGGACAATGGCAGTCCTCTGGACTGGAAGGGGGCGATTGGCTACTGTCAAAACTTGCAACTGGGCGGGTATCGGGGCTGGCGGTTGCCTGAGATTGGCGAACTCATGGGAATGTATGACGCACATGAGAATGTATCTGGCAGGCGAGGCGACGGGAGCACTGTTGCCTTTCATGTTAAAGGCAATCTTGTGTTGTCCGGCTTCGAATGGAGCAATACGAAGAGGAAGTTTTTAGGCGGGGCTTTTGTTATCGCCTTCCACGCTGGTATCAAGGAAGTTGCACCGCCAGGTACTATCGGCGACGGGCGCGCACTTTGTGTCCGTCATCAATAAACAAGAACAATGGAGGGTTCATGGCAATTGAAATTGGCGATAAAGTACAAGTTGTTGCGACTATCCAGGGAAACACAAAGATAGGTTCTCTTGAAGCGAGTGTCTCTTCTCTATCCAATGGCACTATTGGTATTAAATTTCCTGGCCAAGACGGCGAATGGAAGGTCGAGGAATCAATCATCCAGACCCTCGATGACAAACAATTGCAATTGGATCTAGTAGTCTCTACCGATCCCGCTAAACTCCTTTCGATATAGCTGAGCAGGTACCGGCGGGTACGTCGCGTTAGAGGTAACTGCTCATGAGGATCGATTACATGGGCGACTTTCCATATGTGTTCCTGAATAGCCTCTGGTTGAAGCGTTCCTGGGGAGACGAGGTGAAGAACGTCTCGGACTTGTGGTGATTGGAAGCACTCTGCGGGCCTCGCCCATACCGGAGATGCTGTGGCACTCAGGCTGGCAGCGAGCCAACATCTAAAGCAGTCAAGTAGAAATGGTCAATTCCTGCAAGGTTCTAAGATCGTCATCGGAAGGCCGGGAATAGGGGATGATTTCTGAAGGCATCGCCTCGAAGCCATTCTACTGCGATTTGCTGGTGCGTAACCAGTTACCCTGCGGCGCTTTGTTTGAAAATCGCAGTTCTTGATCTCCAAACGAATACGAACGTAGCACGATCATTCTCGAACTCAGCCGGCAGATGTCCGAATTCCGTTCGAGGTCTGCTTTTAAGTCAAGGTTCCTAAGCCGTCAGGCTTAGGGATGGTGTCTATCTTCAAAACGAGCACAGCGAGAACGCTCTTGGCCGGACTCAGCCGAAATGACGCTTGCGGATTCTGACCGTGCTGACCGCAACACGGACAGACCGGGTGCGTGGCTCGGCTCCTGTCGGCTTCTGCATGGGCGCGGCAATCAGGACGGCTAGGCACGAAGGCAGTTGCATTGCAAATTCGAACAGCGTTAGCGTCGGATTCATGCTGACGATACGGGCCATGTCGGGCGGTGCCGGGTATGCCCAGAGGCATCTCGAACACAGCGACTACTACGATGAGCATCGCCGGGTTCAAGGTGAATGGAATGGCCGTGGCGCCGAGTTGCTAGGACTGCGCGGCGAAGTGACACGGGAGCAGTTTGAGGCGATTCGGGAGGGGCTGAATCCGGAAACCGGCGAGTTCCTCCGCCCGCGGCACAGTGCGGACCGCGTCGAAAGAAGACGGAAGCGAGCAGAGCAAAGGGCGGTCGCTGTACGATCTGACCTTTTCCGCGCCAAAGTCGATTTCCATTCAGGCGCTCGTCGGCGGGGATGATCGTCTCGTAGCCGCTCACGACAAAGCTGTCCGGGAGGCACTTGCAGAGGCCGAGAGCCATGCAGCGACGCGCGTTCGGTTGAATGGTGCGAACGAGAATCGGGCAACCGGCAACTGGATCGTTGCTTCATACCGTCACGACACAAGCCGGGAACTCGATCCGCAACTGCACACGCACGCTGTTGCGGCCAATCTCACCTATGACGGCGTGGAAGGTCGCTGGAAGGCATTGCAGGCGTCAGGACTGTACGAGCGCCGCGCATATCTGACGGAGGTTTACCGGAATGCGCTGGCGCGTGAGGTGCGCGGGCTGGGATATGAGATCGAGCCGCGCCGCGATTCCAGGGGCAGAGATCATGGATTCGAGATTCGCGGCGTATCGAATGAATTGCTCGAAAGGTACAGCGTGCGGAGCGCGCAACGTGATGCGGCTGTCGAACGGTTCGCTTTGGAGCATGGCCGCAAGCCAACCGATAACGAAGTTGCCGTCCTCGTCCGTGAATCCCGCGCGGACAAGCTGGCTGAAATCGCAACGGACAAGGTGAGAGAACAACAACAGGCCCGGCTTGCCCCGGAGGAAAAGCACACGCTGCAACAGTCTCCGCGCGGAGTCCCTGGAGCGGAATCCACGTATTCTTCGCGAATCCTCGCAGGCATCGGAATCACTTCAGTATGCAAAGGAGCATCTCTTCGAGCGCAACTCCGTTGTGCGCGATCACGAATTGATGACTGAGGCCCTGCGCCATGGGCGCGGGCAGATTGATCCTGGTCAATTGCGCGGCGCTCTGGAACTGGAGCAGTCGCAGGGTTCTCTCATTCGGGCCGGAAACAACCTGGCTACACGCGAAAGTCTTGAACGCGAACAGCGCATGATTGCGACGGTAGATCGTGGCATCGGGCGCTTTGAGCGGTTGGGCGGGGAGCGCGAATTCCACCCTTCCGAGCGCCTGCGGGAAGAACAGCAGCGGGCCGTTCATCAGGTTCTGGATTCCCGCGATCTTGCCATTAATCTGCGCGGAGCCGCCGGAACGGGCAAGACCGCCACTCTTCATGAAATTGACCGGGGGTTGCACGATGCGGGCCGTGATGTTGTGGCCGTCGCTCCAACACGAAGCGCGGTAGAGGAGTTGCGGAAGGTCGGATTTAAAGATGCTATGACGATCTCGCGACTACTGGATAGTCCAGAGCAAGCCTCACTGCACGGCAAGGTCCTGGTCGTCGATGAGGCGGGCATGGTCTCAGGCCGGCAGATGGAAGGTTTGCTCAAGCTGGCAGAGCGCGAACATGCGCGTATTCTGTTCTCCGGCGACACACGGCAAATCCAGAGCGTCGAAGCATCGGACGCCTTACGCATCCTGGAGCGCGAATCGCAGATGAAAAGCGTCTCGCTGACCGGCGTACAACGGCAGACACAGGCGGAGTATCGGGACGCCATTCAGACGTTGCGCGATTCGCCGGAACAAGGTTTTGAAAAGCTGGAAAAGCTCGGGGCTGTTCGTGAGGTTCCCTACTTGGACACAGCGCGCACTGTGGCTGCGGCTTACCGGGAACTCGCAGCTGATCCAATCCGTAAAGTGCTCGTCGTTGCTGGCACTCACGAAGAGATAGGCAGGATTACCCATGCCATTCGCGGAGATATGAAGCAAGACGGCGAACTGGAGCGCGGCATGGTCTTCGAACGCCATGCGCCGTTGCAATGGACTGAAGCGCAAAAGAAAGATTTTTCGAATTATCAGGAAGGCCAGATATTACAGTTCCATCGCTCTTCGCATGGGATAAGCAAACATGAAACACTCGTTGTCGAACGTGCGAACGCATCGCACATAGTGGCCAGAGATAGGCACGGCGTAGAGCGCATGGTGAGTCCAACACAGGCGCGTTCTTTCTCTGTGCATGAGCGTCATCAAATCGAAGTGGCTCCTGGAGACCGGCTCCTGTTGACAGGAAATCGACGGGAGACGGATTTCCGCGCCACAAACGGCGAGTTGGCAAAAGTGCGCAGTGTCGATGGAGGGCGCATTCAACTTGAGGATGGCCGCACCCTGCCCGCAAACTATCACGAATTCGACCACGGCTACGCGATCACCGCTCATCGCAGCCAGGGCAAGACTGTGGACGCGGTGGTTCTCTCCGGCGACGGAATGAAGCAAGAGCAGTTCTATGTCGCTGCATCGCGGGGCCGCGAAGGAATCACGGTTATCACTTCCGATGTTGACCGGCTGCGCGAATCACTCGGCATTTCTTCGATGCGCCCATCGGCAACTGAATTGACCCGCGAGCAGACTCGACAGAATGAGTTGGCTCCCGGCATTGAATCGGTGTCCGCGCTGAAAATTGACCCGCTGAAAATTGGGCATGAAATCGGCTATGGGCACGATCTGGGAATAGGTTTCTAAAACTGACATTCCCCGGATATTTGGATTGTGAGCCGAGGCGTAGAAGGGCGGTGTCAAGGGTCTTGACCGCGAAGCGGCGGCGCAGCCGCCCTTGACACCGCCCGCGCCTCGGCTATGCTCTGTCTATCCGGGGAATGTCAGTCGGGATTTTTTCATCGAATTTCCTCAATTCGCTTCCATGACATCAAAAAATTGCCTGCGCCAAGAGTTCCTTAAAATACTCTCCATTGCTCTCCATTCCTCTCGACTCCGCTCTGTACTCTGTACTCCAACTTCAGAATTTGACGGGACGCAAGTGCCTCATTTTATGAGGGTAGACATTATTCGCAATCCGTTTCAATGTAGTTTCAAGGAGCGTGCGAACTATGTTCGATTCCCCTCATGCATTCGAACCTTTATTGAATAGCGAACAGGCTCGGCCCTCGTGAAAGTTCATCCCAAGACCCTTCAACGGTACGCCCGCAACGGCCTTGTCGCTGGTCTGCGCCTAGGTAAGCTTTGGCGCTTTCGTGCTTCCGATCTCGACCGCTGCTTGCCGGAAAATGTAAGCTCAGAGCAGCTATCCGTGCCGCCTCACCGCTCTTGAAAAGGAGAAAAATGAGACGGACACGCTATCAACAAGGCAACCTCCAGCTTGCGGAGCGCAAGCGCGGCCCAAACGCTTGGGAGTACCGCTGGTACGAACCCCAAGCGATGGGAGTCGTGAAGCGGCGCAGTCTTGTGGTCGGAAGCCTGGAGCAGTATCCGAACGAGGCATCGGCAAAACGGGCCGTTGCGTCGCTTTTGGTCAACATCAACGCCGAAAGTCCGCGCTTCAACCTCGAAACGGTCAGTGTGCAAACGCTCGTCGAACACTACCGAGAAAAGGAATTGGGCAAGGACTCGAACAAAACCTTCGCAACGTGCGAAACGTACCAAGGCACTTCAGAAAGTGGATTCTGCCCCGCTGGGGAAACTACCGGTTGAAGGATGTCAAAGCGGTTGCCGTGGAGGAGTGGCTGCATTCGCTCAATCTTGCCGAACGGCAGCAAAGCAAAAATTCGGAACATCATGCACGCTGTCTTCAATCACGCGGTTCGCTGGGAATGGCACGACAGGAATCCTATTACGCATGTGCGCCAGAGCGCCAAGCGTAAGAATATTCCGACAGTGTTGACGCTTCTTCAGGTGGAGGAATTACTTCTCTATCTCGAAGAGCCGACGCATACCGCTGTGCTTGTGGACGTGATGACCGGATTGAGGGTAGGAGAACTGCTGGCGCTGAAGTGGCAGGACATCGATTTCGAGAAGTTTGAAATCAGTGTCACGCGCTCGATCTCGCTTCAACACGTTGGCGAATGCAAAACGGAAGCGTCACGCAAACCCGTACCGCTGGATTCTCGCCTTGCGGAAGCGTTGTGGCGCTGGCGGAACCTTTGCGCATATCCGCGCCCTGAGGACTGGGTCTTTGCCAGCCCTCATACAAACGGAGTGCAACCGTACTGGCCGGGAACGCTCAACCGCTGGCATCTGCAACCGGCAGTCAAGGCGGCAGGCATTGAGGGCCGGATTGGCTGGCATACTTTCCGGCGCACGTACGCCACTCTCCTGAAAGCGAATGGGGAAGATGTCAAAACTGTGCAGGAATTATTGCGGCACGCAAACAGCTTGGTGACGATGAATCTTTACGCGCAGGCCATCACGGATGTGAAGCGTAAAGCTCAGAGCCGCCTTGTGAGCATGTTGCTCGACGAAAACCCTCAAAACGAGGGCACCGCTGCTATTGGAACAAAACGGACGTACGAGAAAATTATTGAAGCGCGTAAGTTGCTGAAATAATTGGCGTCCCCGACGGGATTTGAACCCGTGTTATCGCCGTGAAAGGGCGGTGTCCTAGGCCGGGCTAGACGACGGGGACGCTCTATGAGGGCAGAAAGACGGTCAGACTCGCCGGATGCGCCCTTATGAAGGGTACCAACCCCTCGAATGCATGTCAAAGAAAGCCCGATGTACCCGCCGCCGGTAATGTCCTAGCCCTGCGTTGAGTAAGGACACTACCCCCGCCGCCAGCCCTCCCCACCCCTGATTTATCCTCGATAAGGTATGCGCCGATTCCGATTTCTCGATCTGCTCACCATCGGTTTCGTGGTGGTCTTGCTGATCTCGAACCTTGTGGGGCCTAAAATCTGCCAGCTTGGGCCGCTTCGCCCCAGCGCGGCGGAATTCCTCTTTCCCCTCACCTACATCTGCGGCGACATCTTTACCGAGGTCTATGGGTACGGTGCCTCTCGTCGGGCGATTTGGCTCGGATTCTTCGCCATGGGCCTGCTGGCGGCGATGGGCCAGTTGGCTGTCGCCCTGCCCCCCGCTCCTGAATGGCATAGCCAGGCGGCATTCGCCACCGTATTCGGCGTGGTTCCAAGGTTTGCTGCGGCCAGCCTCATCGCCTACTGGGCCGGCGAATTCACCAACAGCTATACCCTGGCGAAGCTGAAGCTCCTTACCGGCGGCCGCTGGCTTTGGACCCGCACCGTCGGCTCAACCGTGACCGGGCAGGCTGTCGATACTGCGGTAATCATCCTCATTGCTTTCGGCGGGGCACAATCTCCAGCCATGCTGCTGCGGATGATACTTTCCTCCTATTTGATCAAGGTAGCGGTCGAGGTGGTGGCAACTCCGGTCACCTATATTATTGTCGGATGGCTCAAGCGGGTTGAGGGCGTTGACACCTATGACCGAAGCACCAATTTCAGTCCGTTCGCATGGCAGCAAGAGCGCGCCTGACGCAGCCTGGGACCGGATCGCAACAAGCAAAGGCCGCAGGACGAATAATTTGCGACATTCGCACAACTTCGAGAGTCACATGAAGAAGTCTAATTCAAGCGGTTTTCTTACCCATACGGGGACAGTTCAGCGCTCCTATCGCACGGGAAATTTTCATTTCCGGCTGAACAAGAGGCAAGTGAGGGTTATTTCTTTGAAACGTATTTCTGTTATGGGTTTAGCCATTCTTTTTGCAATTTTGGCGACGGGCTGCCAGCAGGAAAAACCAAAAGCACCGCCGGCAGCCGGAATGCAGGCGATGCCGGTAAAGACGGTCGCCGTCTCCTTGGCTCCAGTGGCGCAGAGCAACGAGTACATGGCGACCATCAAGTCGCGCCGGTCTGCCACCATGACGCCGCAGGTGAGCGGCATCCTCACCAGAATTCTGGTTCATTCCGGGGATCACGTAAAAGCGGACCAGGTATTGATGGAGATCGACCCGCGCCAGCAACAGGCAACTGTAAATTCACAGCTTGCCACTGAACGGCAAAAGAAGGCGCTTTTCGACTACAACACAATCGAGCTCGAACGGCAGCACAAGCTGTTTGACGCCGGCGTCACCAGCCGCGACTCCTACGACCAGGCCCAGCAGGCTTACGAAAACTCGAAGGCGGATTACGAGTCGGCAGTGGCTTCGCGCAAGACGCAGCAGGAGCAACTGGCCTATTACACTGTGCGTGCACCGTTCGACGGCATTGTCGGGGATGTTCCAGTGCACGTAGGCGACTTCGTTTCGCCTAATCTGTCGCCGGCAGTCGTCCTCACCACGGTCGACGAGATTCGTGACCTCGAAGCCTACATCTACATTCCCACCGAACGCGCCGGCGAAGCGCGTCTCGGCCTGGATGTGGAACTCCTCGACACCAACGAAAAACTTCTTGAAAAAACAAAGATCGACTTTCTCTCGCCGCAAGTCGATCCCACCACTCAGGCCATTCTGGCCAAGGCGCCGGTACACGCCACGCCTGAAATTCTGCGTAATGCGCAGTTGATCAAGGCGCGCGTTATCTGGAGCACCAAGCCGATGGTGACGATTCCAGTTCTGGCTGTAACACGCCAGGGCGGCCAGAGCTTTGTATACGTGGCGAAGAAGCAACAGGACGGGCACTATATGGCAACTGAAATTCCTGTTGTCCTCGGTGACACGGTGGGAAACGCCTACTCCGTCACCTCGGGGCTGAACGCCGGTGACCAGGTCATCGTGTCGAGCACCCAGTTCCTGGTGAACGGTATGCCGGTTTCTCCAATTGGCGGATGAGCACAGCCTGCCGGGCCCGGTCGCCCGGCGGCAAATGGATGGGCGCTCGGTAAGGCGCGCCCGCTCCACACAACGAAAGAGGGCTTACCTTGTTTGTTGATTTCTTTATTACCCGGCCTGTGTTCGCTACGGTATGCGCCCTGTTGATCATCCTTGCCGGGGCCATTTGTATCCCGACCCTTCCGGTTGCAATGTATCCAACACTGGCGCCTCCGCAGGTGGGCGTGACCTGCAATTACGTTGGAGCCAACGCCGATACCGTTGAAAAGGCGGTTACGATTCCGCTCGAAGAATCGATCAACGGCGTTGAGGGAATGCGCTATATCCGCTCCTCAAGCACCAACACCGGAACCAGTCAGATCACTGCAACCTTCCAGACCGGCTACAACCTCGACATCGCCGCGGTCGACGTCCAGAACCGCGTCGCCAGCGTCACCGGTCGTTTGCCGGCAGCCGTGAACGCAACCGGCATCACCATCAGCAAGGCCAACAGCAACTTTGTATTTGCCGCCGGCTTCTTCGACCGCAACGGCCGTTACTCTCCCGAATTCGTCTCCAACTATCTCGATGTCTACGTGAAAGACGCCATCAAGCGCGTTCCGGGAGTAGGCGACGTAACCATCTTCGGCGAGCGCAAATACGCCATGCGCGTCTGGCTCGATCCGCTGAAGTTGGCCGCCCACGGCCTCACGGCACTCGACGTGGTCAATGCACTGGTGGAACAGAACGTCGAGATTCCAGCCGGCCAGCTTGGTCAGCCGCCCTCCGACTCAAACCAGGCATTCGAGATTCCGGTGCGCGTCGTCGGCCGTCTCACCAGCCCTGAAGAGTTCGAAAAGATCATTGTCAAGAGCACCGCCAACGGTCTCGTTCTGCTCAGAGATGTTGGTCGTGCGCAGGTGGGAGCCGAGGACTACAGTTCAACCCTCGAGTACAACGGAGTTCAGGCACAGGGCATCGGCGTGCTCCAACTCTCCAATGCCAATGCGCTCGACGTCGACGCAAGGGCCAAGGCTGCGCTCAAAGAGTTGGCCAAGAGTTTTCCCCCAGGGCTCGACTATGTTGTGGCTTTTGACTCGACAACAGTCATCGGCGATTCCATTCGTGAGGTGATGGTCACCCTCACTGAAGCCATCGCAATCGTGATCGTTGTCATCTTCCTGTTCCTCCTCGATTGGCGCGCCACCATCATTCCCGCCGTCACCATACCGGTTTCCCTTATCGGAACTTTCGCGTTTATCAAGGTCTTCGGCTTCTCGATCAACACACTCACCCTCTTCGGCATAACGCTGGCCACCGGGCTTGTGGTCGACGACGCCATCGTCGTGATCGAAAACGTCCAGCGCCACATCGCCATGGAGCACTCCGACCCCCACGAAGCTACTTCGAGAGCCATGGGTGAAGTCACAAGCGCGGTCATTGCCACTTCGCTGGTCCTGATCGCTGTGTTCGTTCCGGTGTCGTTCTTCCCTGGAACTACCGGCATCCTCTACCGGCAATTCTCTCTGACGATCGCGTTCTCCATTGCCATCTCCGCCTTCAACGCCCTCACCCTTTCGCCGGCACTTTCCGCGATGCTTCTGCGCGGCGAAGAAGCCCGCCCCCGCCAGTTGGACTTCCTCCACATTCGTCCAGTGTCGCGCGCATTTGCCGCATTCATTCATGGCACAGATTCCGTCATCACCTGGTTGTCAAAGACATACGCCAAAGTGATTCACACCGCCCTGCAACTCCGTTATGTGCTGCTCGTGGTGTTTTTCGCGGGCCTTGCCGCTACGGTTTGGATCTACCAGAAAGTCCCCATCGGATTCATTCCGCAAGAGGACCAAGGTATTATGTACGGAATCGTGCAGGCGCCTCCGGGCTCTTCGCTGGCATATACCACTGCGTTGGCCGAACGCGCGCAGGCCATCCTCTATACCAATAAAGACATTGCAGGCGCCTTCTCCGTAATGGGATTCAGCTTCTCCGGCGGAGCCTCCAATGCCGGCATCATGTTCATCAGAACCAGGCCCGCAAGCGAGCGGCGCGGAAAAGGTCACTCCACCGCCGACATCATCGCCGACCTTTCTCCCAAACTGGGCGCGCTCATGTTTGCGCCAAACGGTGGCCTTGTCGCCGTCATCCAACCGCCTGCGGTCAATGGCGTCGGCAGTTATGGCGGCTTCCAATTCATGCTTCAGGATTCAGGCGGCAACACGTTGACTGATCTCGATCGCGTGGCCCATCAGATCGTGGGCGCAGGCCGGGCGCGCAAAGACATCACCGGCCTCATCACTACTTTCTCGGCCAACGACCCGCAGATGCTGGTAACCGTCGATCGCGAGAAATCAAAGATGATGAATGTCCCGCTTTCGCAAATTACCACAACGCTTGGCGTGTTCATGGGATCGCAGTATGTCAACGATTTCGACTTCAACAACCGCACCTATCGCGTTTTCGTGCAGGCTGATAAGCCCTACCGAATGACTGCCAAGGATCTGCACGACTACTATGTTCGCTCCGATACGGGGCAGATGATTCCGCTCGACAACCTGGCCACCGTAACCGAGAGTTCCGGTCCGCCGGTCATTACTCACTACAACCTTTTCCGTGCTGTCGAAATCGATGGATCGCCCGCCGCCGGGTATAGCTCAGGGCAGGGAATTACCGGGATGGAAGACTTGGCAAAGCAATTCATGATGCCGGGAATGCGCTACGAGTGGACCGGCCTCACTCTCGACGAAATCGAATCCAGCGGCAAGGCTCTGCTGATCTTCGGCCTCGGGATTCTGGTCGTCTACCTCACGCTTTCGGCGCAATACGAGAGCTTCGCGCTGCCTTTCATCATCTTGCTCGCCGTTCCCATGGCGGTCCTTGGCGCATTGGGTCTTGTTTCGCTGCGCGGCCAATCGAACGACGTCTATTGTCAGATCGGGCTCGTAATGCTGATCGGTCTTTCTGCGAAGAACTCGATTCTGATTGTCGAGTTCGCTGAACAACTGCGCCGCAAGGGTCGAAACATCGTCGAAGCCGCCATTGAAGCGGCGGAACTGCGCCTCCGGCCAATCCTGATGACTTCCTTTGCATTCATACTCGGCGTCCTCCCGTTGGCTTTTGCCACCGGCGCAGGCGCTCTCGGCCGCCGCTCTGTGGGAACGACGATTGTGGGAGGCATGTTGCTTTCCACAGTGCTCAACCTGATCTTTATTCCCGTGCTCTATGTCATTCTCAGCAGGCTGCTGCGTCGCGGCGACGCGCCCATACCGGAGCCCGAAGAGGCTTAACGCGATGGAAGAACTCTAATTCCTCGTTGTGTTCGATGGGTGGTTTGGACTAATCACAAACGATGGACCAGGTTTGTCGATCCCTTCACTCGGTGATACGTTCCGAAGGTGCTACTGCCCTGCCGCAGGTGGCTTTTCGCGGTGAGCAATCACGTAGTCCTTGATGCGGTCATACACCTGGCTCGACACCACTCCGCGTTCCAGAAGGTCGTTTTTCCCGCGGTAAGGCCTGAAGCGAATGATTCGTCCAGCCCAGGTCTGCGTCATCCCGGGAATCTTCAATAGCTCGTTCAAACTCGCAGTGTTGATGTCGACTCGTGCGTCCGGCGGCACTGCCCTGGTTTTTGCGGGACTCTGAGGCAACCCGGCCGCCAACCCGTTCAAGGATACGCACAAGATCGAGCTGCCCAGGATTGCACCTGCCAGGATCGTCCACTTCATTCTGAATTGCACGCCTTCATTCTCGGCCTTTCCTTCCGCAATCCGCAAATGGTGCGAAGTAATCCACAAATACTGTGCTCACTGGATTTAGTTCCACCCGCGCCCTTGCGAGACCTGGATGCCTACTTTTTGTAACAATACGTTTATGGCAATGCCCCCGATTGCTCCTTCCCCCGACTCCAAACCGCGCTGGCAAATTCTCGGCCGCACCCGGCTCGCTCTCCTTCTTGGATTACTAGCGTTGCTGGCGCTGTGCATCGTGTTCTCCTGGGTCACGCGCGACGCCATGGGAAACCTCTCGTTTCTCAACCCCAAAAACACATCCGCCAGCGTTGGCGGTGCCAGGAAGACGATTGTCGATCTGTTGCCATGGCAAACGGCTCAGGCGCTGGACGCTCTGGCGGTAACAGCCGAAGAGAAGGAATATGCGCACGATGCCGAGAGGCTTGCGGATCATGAAGTGGACCAGGCTTTTGCATCGGCCCTCCGCCAGGCCACCCTGCAGGCGCGCCGCGTCACACTCACCGGCGACGCGCTGGCGCTTTCACAGAAGGTCGCGCAGCTTCAACAACTCATCAAGCAGGACCAGGCCCAGGTACAGAGCATTACCGCGCAATTGGCATCTCCGGCCGATCACTCAAAAGGTGGTTCCAACCCTCCCGTTGATGCCGGCGATCTTGAAGTCGCCAAGGCCCAACTCGGTCTCGATTCCGATGAACTTGCCGATGCGCAACAGGATCTCCAGCGGCTTTCCGGTGACCAGAGCGCCCAGATCCAGGCTGAATTGGCCGCCCACGAAGCGACCATAACCCAGTTTGACAAGCAGGTCCACGAGAACGGCCAGGTTGCAGTCATTTCTGAAAAGACTCACGGAACGATGGTGAGCCGCGTGGTGGCCTGGTTTAGTCAGCGCGATCGCTACCAGTTGCTGCAACAGGCTCTCACCCAAACACGCGCCGACGAAACTGCCCTTACCGCAGAGCACAACGCCTTTGAAGCCAAGGTGAATGCCAGGCAGGCCGTCTCGGCAAACGATGCGGCGGATCGCGAAGTCCGGCTCGCGCAGCTCAAAGAGAGAAGCGCAGAACGCCAGATCCTCAGCATCACCGACGATCGGATTCAAACCGATCAGCAGCTTGCAACCGTCTACAGCAAGTGGTCTGCCCAGGTGCTTCTACAACACCGCATCGTCTTGCATTTGATCCTCCAGTCGCTGGCCCTCATCTTTTTCATCGGAATCTGCATGGTGCTGCTCGACGCGCTCGTAGGCCATCTGATGGACAATCCAGCTCTTGATCGTCGCCGCTCGCTGACAATGCGCAGCATCTTCGAACTGTTGATTCAGGTAATCGGTGTTGTTCTCATTCTCCTCGTGCTGTTCGGCACGCCGCAGGAGACACCCACAATCCTCGGCCTCGCTACCGCGGCGCTCACCATCGCGTTGCAGGATTTCATCATCGCCTTTCTCGGCTGGTTCGTCTTAATCGGAAAGAACGGCATCCACGTCGGCGACTGGGTTGAAATCAACGGCGTTGGCGGCGAAGTTGTTGAGGTTGGTCTGTTCAGCACTACGCTCCTTGAGACCGGCACACTCGCCGATCGCGGACTTCCAACCGGCCGCCGCATCACGTTCATGAATGGATTTGCGATTCGCGGGCAGTACTTCAATTTCTCCACTTCAGGCCAGTGGATGTGGGACGAGATCACTCTCACGCTGCCCGCAAATGCCGAAGTTCACACGACCGTCGAGCGCATTCAAAACGCGGTCCTCGATGAAACCAAGAAGAACTCGACCCTCGCCGAGGAGGAGTGGAAGCGCGGTGCGCACGGCGACAGCCTCAGTCGATTCAGCGCCGCGGCAGTCGAGAATCTGCGACCCACGCCGGCTGGAATCGAGGTCCTGGTTCGGTATGTAACCCGCGCTTCCGAGCGTTTCGATCAGCGCAACCGGCTCTATCAAAAGCTCATGGAAGTACTCAATGATCCCGCCCAGCCTGTGGCGGCTCATACAGCGCCCGCGGGTGGGAACCAACCTGTCGCATAACGTTCCGGTTGACACGATCAAGGGTTTACCCTTAACTTTGAGTCAGATGCAGAGCCACCGCCATCACGGTCCCCCCCGACCTCCATGCCGGCGGACTGCCATGGCTTGAAGTAAAAGGCCAGAGAGATCAGGAACCATCCAAAGCCCGCCGGCGACCCAGCCGACGGGCTTTTTGCTTGAGACCACAAATCCAATCAGAATCAGGAAGACCATGAGCAGCGAAACAGCAATTGACTTCGACAAAATGGATGGCCTCGTCGCCGGCATCGTGCAGGATGCGCAGACGGGCGAGGTGCTGATGCTGGGCTTTCTCAATCCTGCCAGTTACGCCAAAACACTTGAGACCGGCTTCGTCACCTTCTGGAGTCGCACCCGCCAGACGCTGTGGATGAAGGGCGAAACCAGCGGCAACCGCCTGCGCATCGTCTCTGCCGCAACCGACTGCGACAACGACACATTGCTCTTTCGCGTCGTGGTTGAGGGCGACGGCCTTGTCTGTCACGAGGGCACGGTCAGTTGCTTCACCAGGCCAATCGCGGTCAACACCGCAGAAAAAGAGGCCGCCCGTGGCTAACAAACTTCGTCTCGGCCTACCCAAGGGCAGTCTGCAGGATGCGACGCTCGCCTTGTTCAAACGCGCAGGCTGGAATATCTACGCCGACGGCCGCTCCTACTTTCCCTCCATCGACGACACCGAAATCGAGTGCATGCTGATTCGCGCGCAGGAGATGGCACGGTATGTCGATCACGGTGTCCTCGACGCTGGCCTCACCGGAATCGATTGGGTTGTCGAAAGCGGGCTCGACGTCACCAGTGTCACCACGCTCACTTACGCCAAGCAGAGTCGCCGCAAGGTGCGCTGGGTGCTGGCGGTGCCCGACGGCAGCGGCTTCGAAAAGGCCGAAGACCTCGAAGGCAAGATCATTGCAACCGAACTGGTCGAAGTCACCAAGCGCTACTTTTCTGAAAAAGGCGTCAAGGTCAAAGTTGAATTCAGTTGGGGCGCTACTGAAGTGAAGCCGCCCACGCTGGCCGACGCGATTGTCGAAGTCACTGAAACCGGCAGTTCGCTCAAAGCGAATCATCTTAAGATCATCGACACCGTGATGGAAAGCGAGACCCACCTCATCGCCGGAAAAGCAGCTCTCGCTGATCCATGGAGGCACGAGAAAATCGATCAGATCGCACTCATGCTGCGCGGCGCCATCGACGCACAATCGCAGGTGGGCCTCATGCTCAATGTCAAACGCAGCGATCTTGATGCAGTGCTCGCAGTATTGCCCGCACTCAATTCGCCGACCATATCGCAGCTCAGCAACTCTGAGTGGGTAGCAGTCAACACCATTGTCGAAGAACGCGTTGCGCGCGATGTAATTCCAAAGTTGAAAGCCGCTCGCGCAACCGGCATCGTTGAATATCCGCTGAACAAGGTCGTGCTATGAGGCGCAGATTGGGATCTCGATACATCTCAGGAAAGAATGAGACCGTTTTTGTTTCAGGCAACAGCGTGCCCGTGTCAAGTCAAAGCGTCTTTGTGTCAGGGCACGACTTTAGTCGTGCCAATTGGCTCGAAGTAAAAGAGGGGCTTTAGCCCCGGAAAAAGAACCATGAAGCTGATCCGAACCAAAAGCCGTGGCGCACCAAAGACAGAGGAAATCCTCGCCGCCCTCGAACGTCGCGGCGGCGCCGCCCTCGACGCCGTCCTTCCCGCCGTCAAGCGCATCGTCTCCGACGTACGCAAGCAAGGCGACCGTGCGCTTTTCCGTTACGCCTCCCAATTCGACGGCCTCATCGATCCCGCCCAACTCTGTATTTCGCGCGAAGAAATGGCCGCTGCCTGGGAGTCGACAAGTCCCGCTCTGCGCCATGCATTATCCACTGCAGTCAAGCAAATTCGTTCCTTCGCCAAACGCCAGCTTCCAAAGTCTTTCACCAACTCACCGATCCCCGGCCTTGTCACCGGTCAACTGGTCCGCCCCCTGGGTTCCGTCGGCTGTTACGTTCCCAGCGGCCGCCATCCGCTCCCTTCCACGCTCCTCATGACCGCCATCCCCGCGCAGGTTGCCGGGGTCGAACGCATCGTCGTTGTCTCTCCCAAACCTGCTCCGGAAACCCTCGCTGCAGCCCATCTCCTCGGCATCACCGAGTTCTATCGCGTCGGCGGTGCGCACGCCATCGCCGCCCTGGCCTACGGCACAGCCAGCATTCCGCGCGTGACCAAAATCGTCGGCCCCGGCAATCTCTATGTCACCGCAGCCAAGCGCCTCGTTGCCTTCGACTGCGCCATCGACATGCTTGCTGGCCCCACAGAAATCGTCGTCACCAGCGAACGCGGCAACCCAGCCGACATCGCCTCCGACCTCGTCGCGCAGGCCGAACACGATCCCGAAGCGCTCGCAATCTTCATTACCACGCGCGCAGATTTGGCGAAAGAGATCGTCCAAGAGGTAAAAGCGCGAAGCGCCAACAATCCCGTCGCCCGCGAATCCCTCAGTCGCCATGGCATCGCCATCGTCGCGTCCACCGTCGAAGAAGCGCACGACATCACCAACCGTCTCGCCCCCGAACACCTCACGGTCGACGAGGCCAGCGATCTCGATTGGGTTCAAAACGCGGGCTCCGTTTTCGTAGGTCGCTGGTCCGCGCAACCCATGGGCGATTACATCTCCGGCCCCAATCACACCCTGCCCACCGGTGGCATGGCCCGCGCGCGAGGCGGCCTCAGCGTGAATGACTTCGTCAAGCTCATCACCGTGCAGGAGTGCACCGCGAAGGCACTTCGCTCCCTTGGCCCACCCGCGATGTTGCTGGCCGAAGCCGAAGGCCTTACCGGCCACGCCGAAGCCATCCGCACCCGCTTGCAAAGGAGGAAGCGTGTCTAAAGAACCGGTGAACAAGTGTCAGGGCACGACTTCAGTCGTGCCGCTCGCAGGCCAAAGAAGGAACGGGGCTTTAGCCCCTGAGGCGGTCCCTGTGTCACCTTCCGCGCTTCATCCAAGTCCCCGCGCCCGTGTCCAGGCGATGAAGGAATATCATCCGCCGCTCGGCAATCGGGATGCCCTGCGTCTTGACTTCAACGAAAACACGCTTGCCTGCTCGCCCAAAGTCCGCGAAGTCCTGGGCCGCATCTCCGCCGGCGAACTCACGCGCTATCCCGAGCGCACACCCGTTGAACGCATCGTCGCCAACTACCTCAACCTCGCCGCCGAGCAGGTCGCACTCACCAATGGCGTCGACGAAGCCATTCATGTGCTCTTCGAAGCTTTTCTCGAAGCGGACGACGAGTTGTTGCTGCCTGTGCCCACCTACACTATGTACGAGGTCTACGCCTCGGCCACCGACGCCCGCGTAATCGCGATCCAGGCCGCCGACGATCTGCAATTCCCCTTCGAACGTCTCCTCGCCGCCATCACCCCGCGCACCAGGATCATCGCCATCGCCAACCCCAACAGCCCGTCCGGCACTGCGGCAACACGTTCGCAGTTGCTCGAACTCGCGGCCCGCGCGCCGCAAGCCGTTGTGCTTGTCGACGAAGCCTATTTCCATTTTCACGGCGAAACAGTGATTGACCTCGTTGGCACAATTCCCAATCTCGTTGTCGCGCGCACATTCTCAAAAGCCTACGGCCTCGCCGGCCTTCGTCTGGGCGTGCTCGCCGGTCCCGAAGAATTGATGCGCTGGGTTCGTCGCGTGCTTTCGCCGTACAGCGTCAATTCGCTCGCCCTCGCATGCCTGCCGCCCGCGCTTGAAGATGCACCCTACATCGACTGGTATGTCGGTGAAGTGCTGGCGGCACGGGCCGACTTCGAATCTGCACTCGATGCTGCGCATGTTCGCCGCTGGCCAAGTCACGCCAACTTCATCCTCGTTGAAATCGGGCCTCAACATGCCAAGTTTGTCCGCCTGATGAGCGCAGGCGGGGTCCTGGTGCGCGACCGATCCAACGATCCCGGCTGCGATGGCCGCGTCCGCATCACCATCGGTACACGCCAGCAGATGCGCGAAGCCATCCCGGTTCTCAACACCACACTCGCCAAATTGGCCTTAGAGAAGGAACCGCAATGACACCGTCACGCAAAGCCATCAAGGCGACACCGCAAGCCGCGATCCGCACCGCTGTCGTAGTCCGCAACACAACCGAAACGCGCATATCCCTTGACCTCGCGATTGAAGGCAGCGGCCAGTACAAGGTCTCCACCGGCATACGCTTCTTCGATCACATGCTTGAATTGTTCACCCGCCACGGCGCCTTCGATCTTCAGCTGACCTGCGACGGAGATCTTGACGTCGATCAGCACCACACCGTTGAAGACGTCGGCATCGCACTCGGCGAGGCCTTTGACCGAGCGCTCGGCGACAAGCGTGGCATCCTTCGCGCCGGCTATTTCATCATGCCCATGGACGAAACCCTCGCCATCGCGGCCGTTGACCTGAGCGGCAGGCCCGCTTACGCTGTGGACACAAAAGTGCGCACGCGTTTAGTAGGCGATCTCCAGACCGAGCTAGTGACAGACTTCTTCGAGGGCTTTGCCCGCGGAGCGCGCGCCAACGTCCACGTCAAGACCATGTATGGCCGCTCCAACCACCACAAGATCGAAGCCATCTTCAAAGCCTTCGCCCGCGCCCTCCGCGTAGCCTGCTCCAAAGACAAGCAACTCGGCCAGATGCTTCCCAGTACAAAGGGTCTGCTCTGATAACGGCCAAAGGAACGCAGGCAAGAATACGAGATGGGTTTCATCGGCTACCGCGAACTCATTCGGAACAGCAACAAGTGTCAGGGCACGACTTTAGTCGTGCCGTACATGCGACAAGATGATTCCGGGCTTTAGCCCCTGAGGGAATTTGAGATTGATCATACGTACGAATTCGGAGACGAGTGAGTGCGCGTAACCGTCATCGACTACAAAGCCGGCAATCTGACGTCTGTGCTCAAGACGCTGCGTCATCTCGGTGCTGAGGTCGAAGTCACCGATCACGATCTTGGTCTCATCGCGTCTGCTGATCGCCTTGTCCTCCCCGGCGTCGGCCACTTTGCCGCCACCGCGCGCCTCGACTCCACCGGCCTCACCGGCGCCATTCGCGAGGCCATCGACCGTGGTGTTCCGTTCCTTGGTATCTGCGTCGGCATGCAATGGCTTTACGCTGGCTCAAGCGAAGCCCCCCATCAGCCCGGCCTGGCGCACTTCCCTGAATCCTGCACGCGCTTCCCCGCGAGCCACGAAAAAGTCCCCCACGTCGGCTGGAACTCACTTGAAGCGAAATCAGCTTCCCGCCTTTTGTTTGGCGTCGAGCCGGGCGAATTCGTATACTTCACCCACTCATTCAAGGCCCCGGTCACCGCCCATACAGCGGCTGTCACGCATTACATCGAACCGTTTGCCGCAGCGGTTGAGCGCGGCAATGTTATGGGGGTACAGTTTCATCCCGAAAAATCCGGGGCGACGGGCCTGAAGATACTCCACAACTTCCTTGAGGTGATGCGATGCGCTTGAACTATACCATCACATTCGACGATTTCAAGGCTGCGCAAGAGCTTGACATTCGCCAGAGGCTGTTCAACCGGCTCACGGCATTCTTCGTCTACAGGGCCGTGCCTGTCTTGGCAGTCGTCTTCTTTGCGGGCGCAGTTTTCTTTCTGGTGAAAGGGCAATCTGAATACTTTGCGCAATGTATTTCGTTCGGAACGACGCTGCTTTTCCTTTCCATCGTGATGCCGCTCGCAAGATATATTGGCTACCGCAAGACCTACAAGCGGCTGTTTCCAACGTCGCAGCCCGATCAACCCATCATCATCGACATCGACGACGAACGCATCCTCTCCATTGTTCCCGGGGTCAATGAAGGAAAAATCTTCTGGTCGGGCATCTTGCGGTTTGCACAGAACGAAAAGATTACCTTGATCTACATCGCCGAGCGCAGGTTCTTTCTCTTCCCAACCGGCGCTATGTCGCTGGCCCAGCGTGCAGAGCTCGAAGCCATGATCGAGCGCCACAAGGTAAGGACATATAAGTGTTGACCAAGCGCATCATAGCCTGCCTCGACGTGCACGCTGGCCGCGTCGTCAAGGGCGTTCAGTTCGTCGACCTCGTTGACGCCGGCGATCCCGCCACCCAGGCCGCCCGCCACGCCCGCGAAGGTGCCGACGAAATCGTCCTCCTCGACATCACCGCGACCCACGAAGGCCGGCAAACACTGCTCGACACCGTGCGCCGTACAGCGCGCGAGCTTTTCATTCCCTTCACAGTCGGAGGTGGCATCCGCTCCGCCGACGACGCAGCGCAAGTCTTCGAAGCCGGGGCAGACAAAATCAGCGTGAACTCCGCCGCCCTCGCCGATCCAGCATTGATCGACGCCATCGGCCGCAGCTTCGGGGCGCAGGCCGTGGTCGTTGCCATTGACGCCCGCCGCGATCCCGATGCTGCCGATCCCGTCCGCGATGCACAGGTCTACGTGCAAGGAGGCCGCAAGCCGACCGGTCGCCGTGTTGTCGAATGGGCCCGCGAAGCAGAATCCCGCGGAGCCGGCGAAATCCTCCTCACTTCCATGGACTCGGACGGTATGAGGACAGGTTTTGATTGTGAACTAACCGCCGCTGTCAGCGAATCGGTTGGCATTCCGGTCATCGCCTCCGGTGGTGCGGGAACAGTCTCCCACTTCACCGATGTTTTCTCCCGGGGCAAAGCTGATGCGGCCCTCGCGGCCAGCATCTTCCACTTCGGCGTCTCGAGCGCCCGTTCGCTCAAAGAAGAGTTGGCGCGCGCCGGCGTCTCCGTGAGGCTGCCATGCTGATTCCCTCCATCGATCTCCTCGGTGGCCGCATTGTCCAACTCGTTCAGGGCGAAAAACTGCGCCTGGCCTTCGACGATTTCGAATACTGGATCGAAAAATTCTCCCGCTTCCCATTAGTCCAGTTGATCGATCTCGACGCCGCGATGCGTCAGGGCGACAACTCCGCGCTGGTCGCCCAGATTGCCAAGCGCCTTCCCTGCCAGGCCGGCGGCGGCATTCACTCCACTGACCGTGCGCAACAGGTACTCGAAGCCGGCGCAAAGCGCGTCATCATTGGCTCCGCGCTTTTCTCCGATCAGGGCACCGTCAACGTCGACTTCGCCGCATCACTCGCCACCGCCGTCGGCTCAGAGCATATCGTCGCCGGCATCGACACCAAAAGCGGCCGCATCGCCGTGAAAGGCTGGAAGGCGCAAGTGGCCCTCACCCCCGACCAGGCGATTCCGCTGCTTGAGCCACACGTCGGTGCTTTTCTCTATACGCACGTCGACGGCGAAGGCATGATGCAGGGCTTTCCCATCGATACCGCCGCGCGCCTGCGTAAACTCACCGCGAGGCAACTCATTGTGGCCGGCGGCATTCGCAACCAGCAGGAAATCGACGACCTCGACGCACTCGGAGCCGACGCGGTGGTAGGCATGGCTGTCTACACCAACCTCCTTGCAGTCTGAATCCTTCAAATTCCAAGCCCGCGTCTCCGGCTCATCGTTCCCGTTGCTTCTTCCAACATCGGATATGCTGGAGTGACAAGACCTATAGCTACGCACGAAAAGGAAACCCGGAAAAATGGCGAAACAAAGCGGCATCCGCCTGGCAAAGCGGCTGGACGAAGTTGGATTCTCCGACATTGTGCAGGTTCGAAACAAAGTGATGGAGATGCGCGCGGCGGGCCTCCAGATCCATTCCCTGCACGGCGGCGAACCGTATTTCGAGACGCCCGACGACATCAAGTACGCGGCTTTCAAAGCCCTGGTCGAGAACTACACCCACTACGCGCCGTCGTCCGGGGTGTTGCCATTGCGCAAAGCGCTGGTAGAAAAACTTGCAGCCAAGAACAAAATACGCGTCACCACGGATGAGGTGATTGCCACCGTCGGTGGCTCCCAGGGTTTGTACGGCGCGTTCCAGAGTGTGCTCGATCCCGGCGACGACGCCCTTGTGTTTTCGCCTTATTGGACGCCGATTGGCGACCTTGTCACTGGAGCACAGGCGCGCCCTCTGTCGGTGCCAACTTCCACTGCCAGACGAAATGGTGTCCGCAAGACCCTCGAACAGTTTTCTACGCCCAGGACGCGGGCCATCTACTACAACACGCCGCAAAATCCCAGTGGCCTTGTCTTCACTCGTTCCGAAGCCGAAGAGGTTGCTGCCTTCGCTCTTGAGCGCGATTTGATCGTCATCGCCGATGAGGCTTACGAAGACCTGGTCTACGACGGCGAACACTTCTCCATCGCGTCCCTGCCCGGCATGGCCGAGCGAACAATAACCTGCTTCACCTTCTCGAAGACCTATGCAATGACCGGTTGGCGCTGCGGATATGCCGTGGCCAAAGAGCCATTCATGACTGCGCTGCGCAAGATCGTGCTCTACTCCACCAATGGCGTGCCCACACCATTCCAGTACGCTATGATCCACGCGCTCAAAACGCCGGAAGCTGAGATCGCCGCGCGTCGCGAAGAATATCGCAAGCGGCGCGACCTGCTGGTGGCAGTGTTAAATGAAGTTGGCCTCACCTGCGAATTGCCGGCAGGAGCCTTCTACGCTTTTCCGAACGTGGAAAAAATCCATAAGAACAGTCGGACCGCAGCCCAGATTCTGCTCGAAAAGGCGCACATAGCTACCATTCCCGGGTCAGTGTTCGGAGCGCAGGGCGAAGGCCATTTGCGCTTCGGCTACGCAATCACGATCAAGGAAATTGAGGACTGCGCAGATGCGTTGCGCAAATTCCTGGCCTGATTGATCCGGACTCGTAAAAAGCTTCAGCGTCATCTACTTTTGTGCTTCGCCGATCGCGCTGCTCGTCTCAACCCGTGACGAGCGAAGCAGTCGCGCAATCTGTTTCAGATGGAGTTGCACAGCATAGGCGCGCAGGATCTCTGCCTGCGAAAATTGCGAGCCCGTGGGCCGCACTTCGGCCATCCGCGCCTCCAGTTGTGCAATATCCTCCTCCAGATTGATTCCCGGCGGCGGAATATGAAATCGCCAACCGTGTATGCAACTCGCCAGGTAGTGAAAGCCGGATTGGATATCAATAGCCAGCCGTCCAAGTGCCGGCTCCAACCGCTGCGCATAGTCGTCTTCGTGGCTGTCTCGCACCGCAAACTCGAGCGCAACCAGCGCGTCAAAAATCGAGCGCCCAAACTGCGCCAGCATCCCCAGGCCTTCCCGCCATCCCGGCCCGCCCGAGGGTTCATTGCGCGAAGCTTCAAGCAGTTGATTGTTTCCCCGCAACAGGGAAAGCGCATCCTCGCGCAATTCGGCAAGATTCCCAGCCGGCTCGCCGCGAAAGCCCTGCAGGATTGCCTCAAAAAATGCGCCCAGCACAAGGAACTCCTGCGCCAACCCATCTCGTAGTCGCAGCCGCGCGCGATCGGGAAAAACCAGCGTCGAAACTGCCAGGGCGACCAGGATACCCAGTACAACTTCGCCAACCCGATCCAGCGCCACTGAGCGATGCGTGCCCGTTTTCTGCACCAGCATCACAATCGTAATCGTGACGCCGGCCAGCCGCGAACTGCTGCGCAATCCAAGAAGTCCGCACACCACAACCGCCAAAAAGACTGCCAGGATAAAATTCCACGGCAGTACCCAGAAGTACGAAAATGCAAACCCGAAGATGGCGCCGATCAGGGTGCCGAGTATTCGGTCGCGCGAAGCGGTGATGGTCGCGCCAAAATTGGATTGCAGAACGATGATTGCGCTGATCGCGCCCCAGTAGCCGTCGTGAAGACCAAATCGCAGCGCCAACCACCAGCACAGGGTCGCCGCCAGCGCCGTCTTTCCCGCGTGGATAAGCAGGCGCCGCCGTTCCCAGGTCAGCAGCCCCGCCTCTGCAGATGGGTTCAGGCGAAGCTTGATGGCAAGCTCCTGTTGCGACCACGTCTTCGGCGTCTTCAATCTCATAATTTCAACTTGTCGCAATTCCCAAATCAATAGAATGACGCATCGGCGGGATCCTGGCCGGTGATCAAACGCACTACGCTGGATTCTTCCCGTCCAGCGTGTAGCATAAACGCAGCGCACTGCGCACCACTAGACACTATGCTACGAGTCGGTTATTCAGCGAATCTGGCAGGCGAACTCTTCGCCGGCTTTCCCAGGGAAGTCGAGCTCATTGCCCTGCCGCGCGATCTTGACCACGATGTTGAAATCGATGTGTGGATTCCAGACCCTTATCCCACGCGCGCCATGCGCACTGCTCCACACCTTCGCGGAGTCAAGCTGGTGTTGTCGCTCATGGCTGGCACTGAGTGGATTCCCGGCGCGATGGGCCCGCACGTCACCATCTGCAATGCTCGCGGCGCGCACAACATTTCCACCGCCGAATGGACGCTCTCTGCGATCCTTACCACGCTGAAATATTTTCCCCTCTTCCTCGATATCCAGCATTCTGGCGATTGGAAGCAGCGCTCCAAAGCCACGACGCACTATGCCGAAATCACCGGCGACCGCCGCCCGCTGTATCCCCCCGTCATGCTCGAGGAACTTACCCGCAAGACGGTTTTGCTGGTCGGCTATGGCTCCATCGGCAAGGAAATTGAGCGTATGCTCGATCCTTTTCATGTTGAGATTTTGCGTATAGCCCGCAGTGCGCGCGCTGAGCCTCTTGTCCATCCCGTCTCGGTGCTCGACAACCTTTTGCCACAGGTGCAGATCGTCGTGCTCATTCTCCCGTCAACGGCGGAGACACATTGGCTCGTCAACGCCCGTCAATTTGAACTGATGCAGCAGGGCGCACTCCTCATCAACGCTGCCCGCGGTCCCATCGTCAACACAGATGCCCTTGTTGGTGCGCTTCGCAGCGGCAAAATTCGCGCTGCTGTCGACGTAACGGATCCCGAACCGCTGCCGCTCGGCCATCCGTTGTGGAACTGTCCAAACCTGCTGATCACGCCCCATGTAGGCGGATCGAGCCCCCAGTTCGCGCCGCGTGCAATCAAAATTGCAGAGGATGAACTGCGCCGCTACATCGCCGGTGAGCCGCTGCGCAACGTCGTGCAGGCCGCCATCTGACTAGCCTTCGCCGCGCGTTGCCAGTCGCGCAGGCCAAGAATTGCCAGTATCACCAACCCGACAGAAAGCACGGCGGTGAGTCGCAAATCCTTGTAGAAATACTCGCCGACGTACACTCCGTCCACGACGATCCAAAGCCACCAGTTGGCGATGTGCTTGCGTGCCTGCCACCAGCTTCCCACCAGGCTGTAACTGGTGAGGGCCGCGTCCAGATGGGGCAACGCCGCACCAATCCTCACCATCAGCCCCCCCAGCACCACAGCGCCCACCGCACCCGCAGCCAGTCCCGCTACCAGCCCTGTCGTACTAAGAGGAACAATGCGCACCTCGCCTTCGGCACGCTTTCCCCGCCACCAGTTCCACCATCCATACAGCGTGAAGGCAATGAAGAATACCTGTAACAGTGCGTCAGAAAAAAGGCGCGCTTCGTAAAAGACGGCAAGATAGAAAATATCTGCGGCCAGCACAACCGGCCAGCAGATCAGGAGTCGCTTCGTCGTCAGCCAGATGCCCACCCACGTCGTCGCAAATCCAGCCAGTTCCACCCAGTGCGCGGTTAGATAGGTCGTCCAGTTCATCCGCGCACCACCCGCCCTTCCCGTTCCGCAGCCCGGAGATGCAGCGCGTCCAGCAGCCTGCGCCCACCCTCACCGCGAAACCACTGCGCGTGCCCCACAAGATAATCGTGGCTCGCGACCCGCGCTTTCTCCTCCGAATGCAGCACGCCCAGAAAGTAATCCGTCTCGGTGAGAGCAAACTCCGCATGGCAAAGTGCCGCCATAGGCGCCAGTGCCGCAGCTTCCTTGGCGGTAAACGGCCGTACCGATTCGTATCCGTCGAGCATCGCCCGCAGATGATCCAGGTGCAGAGGTGCCTCTTCCGGATGCGCCGGGTTCTGCGTCAACCAGAGCCACTCAACGATGTTGCGTTCGATGGCCTGTGCCACATCATGAATTGAATTCGTCCTGTCCGCAAGCCCGAAATCGATCACCGCCGTAGCCCGTGCCGTGTCGCTCGCATCGCTCCAGAAAAGATTAGAAGCATGCAGGTCGTTGTGGGTCCAAATCGGTTTGAGTCCACATAACAAGGGTTTCAACGCAGCGTGAAATGGCGCCAGCAGCTCCAGCGCCTCATAACAATCACGCCGTGTCGCCGAACTCGCGTTCAGTGCAGGCCGTGCCGCCAAGTACTCCTCGAGGGCGACTCCCGGATTTTCCGCCGCAAAAATGCTGAAGCTCGCAACCAGTGGCCGCGCCGGGCGTGCCGGCGCCGCATACCCCTCAGCGGCTTCGTGCAATCGAGCCAGCGCCTCCCCCGCCAATCGCGCATGCGCCTCACACCCAAACGGCGTCCACGACAGCGCCTCCTCGTACAAGTCAATCCCCGGCGGGATTCCATGCACTTCGTAAGTCCACTCGCCAATGTCGACAGCTGTTTTGCCCGGCGTCGCATCAAATACAGCCGGCACATTCACGCCATTTGCCCGCAAGTGCGCCATGAACCGATGCTCTTCCATCAGCCCTTCTGCATCCCGCACCAAGCGATGATGGCGTTTGATAAAGACCCTGCCGCCGCGCACGGCCACTACGCTCGCCGCAGAAAACGGCCGTGGGCTTGCCGATACAATCTCCACCAGCGGGCCTGCATCCGGAAATTCCGCAAGCACGGCCCGCACCTCAACCAAGGTCAGCGGAGGCCAGTCAGGCTCCACCAGCGTGCCGTCCAATCCATGCGTCTTGGCCATCGTATTCATTCGAAATTCTTCTCTGCGCGTCCCAACCTCGTCGAAATCTAAAACGTATAGTGCGCCGAAAGCCGCACCGTTGTTGGCGCTCCCTGGTGGATGAAGGTGTCGCCATAACTCGCGCCCGTATCTTTCCAGTAGCGCTTGTCGAAAATATTGTCGGCATACAAGTGCAGCGTCATGCGCCCCTGCTCGCCGCCCGGCGTATAGCGTGCGCCCACGTTGAACAAGTTGTATCCGGGTACGCTGA
Organism: uncultured Acidobacteriaceae bacterium; assembly: GCA_963826915.1. Classification (GTDB taxonomy): domain Bacteria; phylum Acidobacteriota; class Terriglobia; order Terriglobales; family Acidobacteriaceae; genus Telmatobacter. The sequence continues at coordinate 118,469 of CAWGYG010000010.1, read as the reverse complement.
CCACATCGTCGCGCGTGGCTTCCTTGCGCCCCGTGTAGCTCCAGCCCGGCATCACGTGCAGCCCCCGCGCGTGCGGCACCAGCACATCCGCAAACAGCGCAGTATGCAAATGGGGAACATTGATCACTTGCTTGTCGTCGAACGACGCCGTGCCGGTGTCGGTCGACGTTGCTTTCATCGCCGTTGCCGAAGCGTTCAATTGCATCCAGCTCGCAGCCTTGCCCTGCGCATTCAGCTCGACCCCATCGTGCGTCTCGTGCCCGGCGGACTCAAAACACAAATCACCGGGCGCCACATCTCCACCGGTCGAAAGATTGCTCGTGCAAAAATTATCCGCCGCCTCAATCACCTTGGGATAGAAAAACGGCTGGCGCATCCTGAACAAAGCCGCAGTCAGCAGGATCCCATGCTCATACTTCGCGCCCACTTCCGCCTGCCGTGTCAGGAACGGAGTCAAAAACATGTTCGCATTATCCACCCACCAGGGAGCCTGCGGTCCCAGCGAAAGCAACACGCCATAATTGCCATAGAGCGCCAGGTCCCGCATCGGCGCGTACGTTGCCGCATATTGCGGCAGCCACATCGAACGCGGTTGCGCATAGTTGAAGTCGCTCACGTCAGCAAATCGTCCGCCCGCCATCAGCATCACTCTACCGGGCAAATGAGCGCGTTCCTGCACAATCGCCGCGCTCTGGTGGTTGAAATCGGCCAGAGTCGCCTGTCCCGCCTGCTGGTAAGGGCTCTCCGGCGCATAGGCGATGTTGGGCTGATAAATGTTCTCGACGCCCAGCGGTGTATAGACAATCGTCGGCGACAAGTCGACGGCCCGGTGAAAAAGAGATCCACCCGCCGCCACATCGTTCGCTACTTTGCCAATCGTGAAGTGCCCTTGCGCCAGCGCTTCGCCCACCGCGTCGATGCGCAGCTCTCCGGGGCTGCGGTAGTCATAAATCTCATAGCTTCCGTCAGGACAGAAAAAGTAGACCGGAGAATTGGGACACAGCGAATTTCCAAACGCATCCAGTGCTGCGCCATACGGCCAGATCACGTTGTCGTCAATCAGCGAGTGGCTGTAGGAGCCCTCAACGCGCGCACTCCAGTTGGGATTGAAGCTATGCTCCAGCCGTGACCCCGCATTGAAAACATCAAACGTATTCGGCTTCGACCACGGCTGAAATCCCAGCATCACCGACGGAAATACGCCGTCCGTAGGAACAGTCGTCCCGCCCAGCAACTGGTACCCTGCCTCCGACCGCTGTACCCGGTGCTGGTATTCAAAATCCGTAAACAACGTTGAATTCGCGCCCAGCCGCCATCTTCCGTCTGCCGCTCCCACGCCGCGCCAGCCGTTGGCGCCCTCGACATACGTGTGCATGTTCTCGGCGGCCATTGTAATCAGCAGTCCCGAATCGCCATGCGTCCCCGGCACTCCAAACTCTACCGATCCATACGAAGTCCCGCGATGGTCCGTTGCCATGTCCACGGTTGGCCGCTCTCCCGCGAAAGGCTCTTTGGTTTCGTAATTGATCAGTCCGCCCGCCGCCGCCACGCCGCTCTCCACTCCCGCGATGCCTTTCACAATCTCGACCCGCGACTTGTTCTCCAGCGGCACATCCTGCTCGCCCGCGATTGTCATCCCGTTGATCTGCAATCCCGTCGCCAGGTCGATCGGGAAGCCGCGAATCTCGAAGTCTCCGTAGTAGCCCACTGGCGCGTAATCTTCGCCAACTGACGCATCGTTCTTCACCACGTCCGCCAGCACGCGCGATACCTGGTCGCTCATCACCGCGCTGGTCACGGCTGTCACCGACAGGGGCGTGTCCTTGATGGTTGCGCCGTCCAAAGTCCCTGCCGTCACGGCATCGGAGAGATAATCGTCCTTCACTTCGCCATGAACCACAACTGTTGTCGTCACGCGTTGCGGCTTCGTTTGCGCAGCATCTCCCGCGGGTTTTTGTGGCGTAGGATCAACAGGTTTTTGCGCCTCCGCGGCTGGCGGCGCAGGGTTCTGCGCATGCCCAAAGGCACCGCCGCCGAGGCAAGCAAGCAGAATCCCGAAAATCCAAGATACGTATTTCGCCGATATTTCAGCAGAAGCGAGCATGGGCTTCCCTTGTTTCCAATCTCACGAAACAAAGGCGCTCAAGCTGCGAATCGAGGAAGTTGGCCAATCGGCTTAGAAAGCTTCCCACGCCGGTATTATCCGGATCGGGTTCGAGGGTATCTTCTCAGCTCCACCGCGTGGAGCACCCCTGTTTCAGTACCCTGATTGAAACACCATCAGCTTGAATATGGCAAATCCCACCGGCCGCGTCGCCCTCCTTCTGAGCTTCAGATTGCCTCCCGTTTTCGACCTCCGCGCCAGCTCAAATTTTCTGAGAAAAAACCGTCCCATTGCCTGTCGCAGGCGCTACATTTGATTAACAATCCTGTAACAAGCAAAGAGAAGCCGGCACTCCGGTAAATTCCTGTTGAAAGGTGATGGAATGCAGAGGTTCTATTCCCCTCTTCTGAATTGCCGCGCCCTTGCCGCGCGCATCCTCTTGACCTGTCTCCTGGCCGTGATATCAACCTTCCCGCTAGCCGCTCAATCCACGTTCGGCTCCATCCTGGGCACGGTGCGCGACTCGAACGGCGCATTGCTCGAAGGCGCGCAGGTGGCTCTCGCAAACGTCGGTACCAACGCATCCCACGCTGAGATTACCGATGCCGCAGGCAGCTACGCCTTCAAGAATGTCGATGTAGGCTCCTACAAACTCACCATCACCGCGACAGGATTTCAAACCGAAACGTTTACGATTTCGCTCACCGCCCGCGAAACGCAGCGCGTTGACGCCGCTTTGAAGCTCGGCCGGGAAACCCAGACAGTGGTGGTCCTCGACGACAGTTCTGCCGTCCCGGTCATCACCACCGACGTTTCCAACCTGGCCGAGACCAAGGTCGGCGACGAACTCGTTGAGCTCCCTGTCGCCATCTATTCGCGTTCCGCCGGCTCCACCAGCCCCATCTCCACGCTCACCACTGAAGCCGGAGTGCAGACCGACGATGGCGGCAACCTGGCCGTTCTGGGAACCACCGCTGCCCTGCTCAGCGTCACCGTCGACGGCATCTCCAGCGTCGGCGTCGAATACTCCGGTCCGGTCAACGAGATGTTCCCGTCTTTCAATTCCATTGAGGAGATTCGCGTCAGCGAGTCCAACAACAACGCTGAATTCTCAGGCGTAGCCGACATCACCACCGTCTCCAAATCGGGCACCATTCACTATCACGGCGGTCTCTTCGAAAACAACGAGAACACCGTATTCAACTCAAACAACACCTTCGCCATCACCAAGCCGAAGATCATCATGAACGACTTTGGCGGAACCCTCGGCGGTCCGCTCAAACTCCCTCTTCTCTCCCACAGCGGCAACCCGGCATTCTTCTTTGCCAGCTACGAAGGCCTGCGCCTGCCGCGTCAAACCCCGATCCTGGTTAGCGTGCCGTCCACTGATATGCGCAACGGCAACGTTTCGGCCTATCTTGCCGGTCAGGGAATCTCAGCCATTTACGAGCCCGACGGCGTCACCCCCATCGACCCGTCAAACGTGCCTGTCAGCGCCATCTCCGCCAGCTTGCTTACCTACCTCATGCCTATGCCCAACTACGGCCCCGCCGGTTCATACGTGAACAACTACCAGACCAACTTCCCCTCGCCCATCACCACCAACCAGGGAGACATCCGCATCGACAAGGTCATCTCCGAGAAACAGAATCTCTTCGCGCGCTTCTCTTACAAGAATCGCCAGGTCACATCCGCGCCCGCCTCTTATTGCACCTACTCGTATTGCCAGACGGCCGGCAGCCCTCTGCAAGGCGCGTGGAACACTCCCGAAATCGACGAGGGCCTCACCTTTGCGCACAACTACGTCTTCACGCCCAGACTCCTGAATGAATTCCGCGCCGGCTACAACGCTCAGCACACTTCGGAGACGCAGGGCTACTCGACGTCCTCCTTGCTGGCGCAAACCGGTCTCACCGCCGTGCCTCAACCTGACACCGAATGGTCCGAGGCGCCGCAATTGCTGATCAACGGATTCATGGCTACCGGAGCCGGCAATCCCGGCGTGCAACGCGGCCAGATTATTCAGGCAATAGACAACCTGTCGTGGACCGTGCAGAAGCACAACCTCAAATTCGGCGCCGACTTTAAACGTCTCTCCGATCACGACGACAACGTCTTCGGCAACTATCGCTCCGGCTGGTATGTCTTTGATGGATCCTCTGACGTAGGCGCGAACATTGGCGATCCCTATACCTCCTTCCTGCTCGGCTACCCCGACTACACCGAAGTCTCAACCGTGAATAATTCCACCATGGATGGCCTCGGCTACTCGTATGCTTTCTTCGGTCAGGACGACTGGCACGTCACTCCCAACCTCACCCTCAACCTCGGTTTGCGCTACGAACTTCACCCTCCGCTCAAGGAGACGCACTACAACACCGCCTTCTTCCTGCCCGACTACAGTGCCAGCATTGGTGGTCAGAATGTGAATGGTGCCGTTGTCGTTCCCAACACCCAGGCCGAGTCCTTCGAATCCACTGACTTTGTCAACGCCATCTCGCCCACGCCGATTCTCACCGCCTCGCAAGCCGGCATCCCCTCCACGCTGCGCTATACCGATTTGAACGATTGGGGTCCGCGCCTGGGTTTTGCATGGCGGCCATACGGCAACGACCGCACCGTTCTCCGCGGCGGATGGGGCCGCTTCATTGAATCGCCGCTCGGCTTCTCGCTTGTCTCCGGTTGGGCGGTGCACGCCAGCTACGTCGGCATCTACAACCAGGACTTCCAGTCCGACGGCGTTACTCCGATTCTTTCCTTCAACGATCCGTTCGACAACTCCGCCGGCAGCAGCACCGGCACAGCGGGCTTTTATTACGCATTCCCGATTCACTATAAGGATCCGTCAGTGCAGCAGTGGAACCTGACCCTCGAGCAGGACTTCGGCCACAGCATCGGGATGCGGCTCACCTACACCGGCAGCCACGGCATCAACCTCGAAACCATGCAGGACCTCAACCAGGTTCCCGCCAACAACATCGGCTACAACAACACCGACACCGCGCCTGCTGCCACTGGTGCCTGCATCAGCGACGGCGGCACGCTCGTCTCCGATCATCGCCCATACCCTTGCTGGAGCATCATAGACGCTGTCGTAAATGCTGCCGAAAGCAACTACAACAGCGGCACCGTTGAAGTCTCGCGCCACAGCGGCAAGGACCTCACCTTCGACGCCAGCTACACCTGGACGCGTGATCTGTCCAATGCCGGCGGAATGGCTCCCAATGCCTTCGCGATCGCCGGCGGCAATTTTGCCACCGACCGTTTTCATCCCGGCATCGATTACGGCAACGTGATCTACGATCGTCGTCACCGTTTCCTCGCGACATACCTTTACAACATGCCGTTCGGTCACGGGCAGCGTTGGTTCACCTCCGCTTCAGGAATCGGGAAGGTAGTGGGCGACTGGCAACTGGGCGGTGTCACAGTTCTGCAGTCTGGCCCGTTCCTCACGCCTTATCAGCAGTCCGTCGATCCAGCCAACACCAACATTCTCACCACCGTCGGACAGGCTCGCCCCGATCAACTTACCGATGTCTCCGTCTATGCGCCGCACCGAACCACGTCCCAGTGGCTCAATCCGGCCGCGTTTCCCTACCTCAATCTGCAGAATCCTGACGGGACCGGTATCGGACGCTTTGGCAATTCACCCGTCGGCGGCGTCGTCGGCCCCGGCACGGCCATCTTCTCGGCCTCGTTGATGAAGAGCGTCGCGCTCCACGAACAAACGCGCCTTCAACTCAGCATTGAAGCGGCAAACGTGTTCAATCACCGCAACTACGAGCCTCCCAACATGCAAGTCGATTCAGGAAACTTCGGCTCCATCACCGCCCTGCAAACCGCCGAAGGCGCCGGCCCGCGCAGCCTGGAACTAGCCGGCCGCATCACCTTTTAGACTACTGTTGCGAAGCCGCTCAGCCGAAGCAGGCTGGGGATCGACAGCGCATTCTTTTCAAAGGGTTGTATTTGCTTGACGGAGGGAGCATGGGTCTTTAGCCCCGGCTCCCTGACAACTGACAACTGTCCACTGTCCACTCACTTCCCCGTCCCCTCCGTGATCGTCACAATCCGATCCACTCCCGGCACCGTGAAGTGCTCTACCTTCCCGCTCGGCCAGTGAATCTCGATGTCGTCGACGCTCGTCGCCTGTCCCAGCCCGAAATGCGGCCGTGGGTCATTGCTTGACAGGTAACTTCCGCCGCTGATCACGTCTTCGCGTTGCCTCATCCCGTTTGCCTTCACGTACACAGTCGCTCCAACCGCATCCCGCGGGCTCTTCAGACCACCTACCAGCTTCATTTCCAGCCAGTGATTGTGGTCCGGGCTCACATTCCGCAGCAGCACCGGATGTCCGTCCATCACGTTGATTACCGCGTCCAGCTTGCCGTCGTTGAACAGGTCGCCTACTGCCATGCCGCGCCCCGCAATCACATCGGCGAGTCCCGTACCCTCCACTGCCGGAACATTCTCAAATCCTTTGCCCTGCATGTTGTGGAAGAGCATCGGCCTCTGCTTCCAACTCGTTCCCCACGCATACTTGTCTGCCTGCGGATAAACGTGGCCGTCTGACATCAGCAGATCCTTCCATCCGTCGTTGTCGTAGTCCATGAACGCATCGCCCCAGCTCAGAAAGGGAACCGTCACCTCGCCCAGTCCCACGTGGTAGCTCACGTCGGTAAAATTCGCATCGCCTTCGTTGCGGTACAGCGGTTTGTAATCGTCCGAGAATGTCGTGTTGAACACATCCAGCATCCCGTTGTTTTCGTAGTCGCCCACAGCAATGCCCATCGACGCCGTCTCGCGGCCGGCCTCATTCAACGCGTAACCCGAGGCGTAGCTCACATCCTCAAAGGTTCCGTCGCCCTTGTTCAGGTAGAGATAGTTGGGCGTCGAATCGTTGCCCACCAGCAGGTCGACTTTGCCATCATTGTTGATGTCCACAAACACCGCGCCCAGGCCATAGTAGCCCGGCTTGTCGGCCACTCCTGCCTTCTCGCTTACATCGGTAAACGTTCCGTCGCCGTTGTTGTGGAAGAGGTGATCCGGTTCGCCTTTCAGACCGCGCGGTCCGCACGCCGTTGCTTCTCCGCGAAAGGTACAAAATGAGTTGCTCGATCCCCCTTCGCCGCCGCTCGATGGCAAATTATTCCAGTCCCAGTGAAGATAGCCCGCGACAAACAAATCCAGCCGCCCATCGCCGTCATAATCCCCCCAGGTAGCCCCCGACGACCAGTTGCCCAGCGCAACCCCGGCTTTCTCGGCCATATCGGTAAACGTGCCGTTATGGTTATTGTGGTAGAGCCGGTTCTTGCCCACATCTGAAACGAAGATGTCAGGCCAGCCGTCGTTGTCGTAGTCGGCGATCACCACGCCCGTGCCCCAGCGATCGTTCGTCACCCCGGCCTTGGCGGCAACGTCGGTAAACGTGCCGTCGTGATTGTTATGGAACAGCGCTGCGTGCGGCGGAGTTTCTTTGCCGGTGAGAGCGTCGATCGTCGAGCCATTCACGATATAAATATCCAGCCAGCCATCGTTGTCATAGTCGATCAGGCCGACGCCGGAACCCTTGGTCTCGATGATGTAGTTCTTCTCCGGTGTACCCATCTTGTGGGTCCACTTGGTCAACCCCGCCTTTTCTGAAATGTCTTCAAAAATGATCGGCCCCGTTTTCACAAACCCGCCCTCGGTAATGGGCCGGTGCTGCGCATCGAGTTGGATCGGATGCGGCGAGGTGACCGCTACGCCCTGGGCCGGTTTTTCGGCTGGTGTTGAAGTCTGTTGCGGAGCAGTGCCGGGGGCGGTTTGTGCGTAGGTAAGTGCGGCGAGGCCAGCCGCCAGCAGGCCACAAACCATCATTGCGCGCGTAACTCGAAACATGCGCCCAAGTATACGGGGCGCACCGCTGCGTTGGCTCGCCCGAAAGATGGAGGGAAGCCTGACCTTCAATTGAGAGGATAGAAGCTTGTTTTTCAACGGCTTGGTCGTTACTTTGCCGGTTGGGTTACTCGTTTTTCAACCCGGCATCTTGGTTAGTATCCGGGCACCGAGGCACGCACATTTAGAACTTGCCAGCCGTCGTTGCTCTTTGCCAGGCTGGCCTTGGCTGTCTGCTGCCCCGATGTGTCGGCGGCAACTTTCTGGAAGGCCGATTTCGTCTCGGTCGTGTTGGCCCAGGCCGGAACATCGCTCACGTTGTAGTGGTAAGTCACGCTGTACTGCGTGGGATTGTCCGGGCCATCGCTGGGCGTGAAATCATCAATGGTTGTCACTGCGAGATGGCCGAAGCAGAAATTCCCATATCCGGGCTGCGTCGGGTCAGGCGTCCACGCCGCGCGCCCCTTGTCTGAGAGATCGTAGTCGTTCACCTGCTTCGAGCCAATCAGAAACCGCTTCTTCTCCTCCGCTTTGCGCGTAAGTAGTCCCGCATCCGTCAGCGCGTCAAAGCCCTCGGTCTGCTCGTCGTTGGATGTGTCCGCCTGCGCCGGAAACTTTACCGGAGATTCCCACAGGCAGTCCGGGCGGCCGCTGTAATAGTTATTAATCGCCACCTTGAACGCGCTCTTGTCGACCACGTTTGTGTGACAGCCTGCTGCCAATCCGACCGTGCCGGCCAATGCAAAGACTATAAGGTTACATTTGCGCATATCTATAGCTCCTGAACCGTTGGATGCGCGGGAATACAATTGTGGTCGCCAACCATCCTTGGCAATGTGTACTCCAAAAAGGCGGAGCTACAAGTGGACGCAACGCGCAGGCAGTTTATGTTGAGCACTCTGGGAGTAGCCCTCGCCGCCAAATTTGAACTACCGGCAAGCGCAAACCAACAGGCGGATAAACCGCAAGCCGATCCAGGATCGAGTCCGCCCTACGGCTCCAGCCATTTTGGCGCGTGGACGGAAGACGAATTCGGTTTGCCCGCCTTTCGCTACACCTGCAATCAAGTCTCCGATCCGCGCGCCGCCACGCCGGTCCAGCCAGGCATTCTCGGCCCTACCGAGCACATACACCAGGTCGGCAACGATCGCATCACCGCGCTTGCATCGAACTTTGGCCATGTGTGGGTTCGCCAGGACGAAGGATGCCCGAAAATCCTGAATGACTTCGATCCCGAAACCAGCCAGTTTGCCGGCGGAATCGGCTATCTCACCGACGGCCAGGAGACGCTCAGCACCTGTTACGACGGCTCCAACCCATCCTTCCAGCGCATCTTCGGCATCGGCTACTTCCGTAAGCACGTGGCCGGAAACAGCTACTCCCTCGACCAGGTAATCTCGGCTCCATTTGGAGACGATCCCGTCCTGCTTTCGCAAGTCACCGTCACCAATCACCGCGACACTCCAGCCACGGTGCGCTGGGTTGAGTATTGGGGCTGCCAGCCCTACGAACTCTCCTTCCGCGCACTCATCGAATCATTCAGGGGAATCGGCACCGCGACAGAAATTCGCCGCAGATTCGGCCGCCTGTTCAGCCATCAGGTTTCCCAGGTCAACGGCATGCAAGGGCTTCTCGATACAAAGCATTTTCAAGGACGATCCCCCGACGAGGAAGCGGTCTGGCATCAGATGAAGGCCGCGCTGAAAGCGCAACCCAATGCGTTTCTCGCGCCCATTGACGATCTAAGACCCGGAACCGACTTCGACAGCGTCGATCTCCCCGCCACTTTCCTTGTTTCTCTCGATGCTCCGGCCAGCGGATTCAGCGCCGGCGCGGCATCCTTCTTCGGCCCCGGTGGTCCATCGAATCCAACCGGATTAAAGCAGCCATTGAACGGCAACCTTCAAGACACTGGCCCACACACCGGTTTCCTCCTTGAGCGCACGCTCCATCTCGCGCCCGGCAAATCGCAGACCCTCAATTTCATGTACGGCTATCTTCCTGAAGGATTCAAACTCGGCGCGTTGATTTCCCGCTATGGCAATTCCCCAGCATCCGCGTTGAAAAGGTCGAGCCTTGAGTGGAAGCAGCGCGGCATGCGGTTTGACGTCGCCGCCGAGCCATGGGTCAAGCGCGAATCGACATGGAATTACTACTACCTCCGAAGCAGCCAGACCTACGACGACTTCTTCGACGAACACATCCTCAACCAGAACGGCTTCTACCAATACACCATGGGATTTCAGGGCGCGGCGCGTGATCCCTTGCAGCATTCCATGCCGTTCCTCTTCAGCGACCCCGAGATAGTGCGGAGCATCCTCCGCTACACGTTGAAGGAAGTCCGCGACGACGGATCGGTTCCCTACGCCATCGTAGGCCACGGCGTAATTGCGCCCATGGCCTCCGATAATGGCAGCGATCTGCCCTTGTGGCTTCTGTGGACAGCGAGCGAATACGTGCTGGCGACCCGCGACGTTAACTTTCTCGACGAGAAGATTCCCGCGCGATTCTCCGCAACGGCGGGCCGATCAGACTCCGTACGCAGTCTGCTCGCTCGCTGTTTCCATCACCAGGTCGATCATGTCGGAGTGGGACAACACGGCGTCGCGCGCATGTTGAATGACGATTGGAATGATGGCCTGCTCGCGACCTGGGCTCAATCCGACCTCAAGGAATGCGTCGAACAAGGCGAAAGTGTACTGAATTCCGCAATGTCCGCCTGGGTTTTCGACTTCTATGCCCGCATGCTCCGCTATGCCGGCGACACCTCCGGCTTGCCCGCAAAATTGACCGCGAGCGCCGAACAGCATCGCCAGGCCACGCGTGCGCAGTGGAACGGCAAGTGGTTCAAGCGTGCGTGGCTAGGCCCTAAGCTCGGCTGGCTCGGCGACTCGACGCTTTGGATTGAACCCCAGCCCTGGGCCATCCTTGCCGGCGCAACGTCTGCCTCTCAATCGCGTGAACTCGTCCAAACCATCAATGACCTGCTTCGCAGCGGCCCTCTCGGCGCTGCCCAGATGAGCGACGGACTTGATATGAAGAGCGGCGGAGCGACCAGCATTGGAACATTGGAGCGCGGCGCCATCTGGCCCTCGCTCAATCAGACCCTAGTCTGGGCTCTGGCGGCCATCGACCCCGCCATGGCTTGGGACGAGTGGAAGAGAAACTCACTTGCGCGCCACGCCAATGCCTATCCTGATATTTGGTACGGCGTGTGGAGCGGAAACGACTCCTATAATTCCCCGCTCAACAAAATCCCTGGCGGAGCCGCCAACGAGCCGTTCTTTCACGGCACCGATTTCCCGGTCCTCAATCTGCACTCGCATGCTTGCTCCATGTATTCCGTCACTAAGCTTCTCAATCTCGAATTCACTGAGACAGGACTCAACATCAGCCCCGACTTGCCATTGGACTCATATAAGTTCGATTCGCCATTACTCGGCATCGCCAAGTCGGGTCCCGGCCGCTACGAAGGTTGGTATGCGCCTTCGCGCCCCGGCCGGTGGACCGTGCGCATCACCCTCCCGCTTCACATTGCCGACGCGCTTTCACATGCTGAAATCAATGGCGCAGCTTCGCCCGTCAGGAAACTGCCCGGCGGCACGATCGAAGTTGTCGGCTCAAGCGATTCCCACAAGCCGTTGCATTGGTCCCTTAGCTGATCCGCGACAAAAGCAATTGCAAACGGTCGGTCTCCTTGTGATCGCCGTTCGCCGCGCGCGAAGCCAGCTCCGCGATCGAAGCCTGCTTCAGCACGTTCAGCATCGCCGTCTGTGCTTTTACCCAGACCGGATGCGCTGGGCACCAGGTGCTTCGGCTGCAGCTCTTTCCCGAGACCAGGCATACGTTCAGGCAAATGGGCCCGTCGATCGCTTCAATTACTTCCAGCATTGAAGCCTCCCGTCCGCGCGGCAGAATCGCAAAGCCACCCGATTTACCTCGCCGCGACCAGATCAGCCCGCCGCGTGCCAGCGCCTGCAGCACTTTCGAAAGGAAGCTCTCCGGTGCCTCCGATGCCTCCGCCAGCGCCGGCAACATTGCACGTTCGCCGTCAGGCAGCATGGCCAGGTGCACCATTACCCGCACGCCGTAGTCGGCGGCGCGGGTCAACTGCATCGAGGAGTTGCATTTCTGCATGGTCGGTTCTCGCTCATCAGACGCGATCGATCGGCGCCCTCACGTTTCGCATTTCAAATTCACCGGGCAGGCAGCGCAACGATTCCTTTGACGCCAATTCACGCCCAGTTCGACTGCAGAGTAGCCGAGACTGTCACAATCGCCTGTATCCGAGATCACAGACCCTTGGTCACCTCCTTCTATAAATCTGTCTCTTCAATTGAATTGGAGAGAAATAGTCCAAAATGTCCCGGCAAAGCCCCTCCGCATCGCCCATTCACTCCCCTGACGCACACGAGAATGCTGGTCGTCATTTTGCCTGTTCCTCTCATTTCGCACGGAAACTGAAAGGGGTTTTCAGGACGTCATGCAATCATTTCCCGCTGTAGATCCCATCCCGTTACCGGCCCCGATATGGCTGATCAAGTTGCTGCATATCGTCACGCTGGGGCTGCATTTTGTTGCGGTTGAGATGCTGTTGGGCGGACTGCTGATCGCAGTGCTGCTCAGCCTCTTCCGCCATTCCCCTGAGGCGACCGTCACCGCGCGTGCCTTGGCCAAGCGACTGACAGTCGTGATGACCTATGTCATCAATCTCGGAGTGCCGCCGCTGCTTTTCGCGCAGGTTCTTTACGGCCGGGCACTCTACACCAGCAGCGTGTTGATCGGCATTTACTGGATATCGATCATCGCCATTCTCACCCTCACCTACTGGCTGCTTTATCAGTTCAGCGCACGCCTCGAAGCAGGGAAGTCCGCGTGGTGGATTGGCCTGTCGGCATGGGCGCTGGCCGGTTGTATTGCGCGCATTCTCTCCACCAACATGACATTGATGCTCCGCCCCGAAGTCTGGCGCGAGATGTATTCGGCTTCCGCGATGGGCCGTTTCCTGCCGCCCGCCGACCCCACGTTGACGCCGCGCTGGCTGCTCATGATGACCGGCGGCTTGTTCATCGGCGGCCTTTGGATGGTCTATCTCGCGGGTCGCAGTACATTCACTTCGGATGAGAAGCACTTCATCGCCGGACTCGGTGGCAAAATCGCGGCAGCCTTTGGCATCCTCTATCTTCTTGCCGGAATGTGGGCGGTGAGAGTACAGCCCGACGCCGTCAAGTCCGCGCTGGCTGCGCATCCGCTTTATCATTTCGCGATCTTCGCGGGCTATGGATGGATGGCGCTTGTCGTCGTCGCGGTGTTGCTCTCGGCAGTTGCCGGCTTTGGACGAGTGGCTTCCAATTTCATCGGATGGACGGGCGCCGTCGTTGCCTTGCTGATTGAGCTCACCCTCGTCGTCTATCGCGATGCTATTCGCGATGTCACATTGCTCACCAAGGGCTTCGATGTGTGGAACCGCACCGTGGTGACCAACTGGTGGGTCGTTGGTTTGTTCCTCGTCCTGTTCGTGGCCGGCCTCGGCGTCGTCGGATGGCTTATCTCGGTCGTAGCGCGCGCACAAAAACCCATGGAAGGAGCAGCGTAATGAGTTCGCATATTGTTCTGGAGGAGCCGAAGCTCCAAACCGGCGACGAACCCGGCGAGAAGAATACGCGCCGCGCGTTCCTTGTCGCCGCAGGCGCGGCCGGCTTGTGTTACACCGCTGCGCTGGCCTATCCCATTTACCGCTATCTCGCGTCGCCTGAAGAAATGGCATCCAGCGCGACCGCGGTCACCGAAGTATCTCTTAAAGACGCGCAAAAGCTGCCGTTAGGTTCGGTGCTGATGTTCAAGTTCGGCACCAAGCCCGCGATGCTGATTCACCATCAGGACGGCACCTGGGCGTCCCTCACAGCGGTCTGCACTCACCTCGGCTGCACGGTGCAATACGAACCGCAGGCCGACCGCATTCATTGCGCCTGTCATGGCGGCGTTTACAACGCATACACCGGCGCCAACGTCAGTGGCCCTCCGCCCAAGCCGCTTACAAGATTCAAAGTTGCTGTGAACGAGACCGCTGTTGAAGTGTCGCGGACCTAACGCAAAAGGATAAAAGGCATGACTTCAAAGACCGCTACAATTTACGACTGGGTTGATGAGCGCCTCGGCCTGTCCGATCTGGCCGCCTTTGCGCGCCACAAGACCGTCCCCGTGCACGCCCAATCCTTCTGGTACTACTGGGGCGGCATTTCGCTCTTCCTCTTCCTGGTGCAGTGCTTCACAGGCGTACTGCTGCTTGTGTACTTTCGCCCCGGGGCAGAATCGTACGAATCAGTTCGCCAGATCACGTTCGTAATGCACTTCGGTTGGCTCATTCGTTCCGCGCATGCGTGGTCCGCCAACCTCATGATGTTCTCCATCCTCGTGCACATGTTCTCGGTCTTCTTTATGAAGGCCTATCGCAAGCCGCGCGAATTCGGCTGGCTCAGCGGAATGGCGCTGCTGGGGCTCGCTTCGGTCTTCGGTTTCTCCGGCTACCTGTTGCCCATGGATGAACTCAGCTACTTCGCCACCAAGGTTGGCCTTGAGATTCCGGCTGCGATTCCGTTCATCGGTCCGGCCATTGCCAGCATGCTGCGCGGTGGACCCGATGTCAGCGAATTCACCGTTCAGCGCTTCTTCGCCCTCCATGTAGTCGTGCTGCCCGCGCTGTTCCTGCCGCTCCTCGGCTTCCACCTCTGGCTGGTGCAGAAGCACGGCAACGCGTCGCCGCCCAGCGAAGAAGCCAAGCCCGCACGCGAACGCAAAACCATGCCATTCATGCCCAACTTCCTCCGCAAGGACCTGGCCATGTGGCTTATCTCGCTCAACATTCTTGCGCTCCTCGCATCCGTATTTCCCTGGGCACTCGGCAAACAGTTTGATCCGCTTGCGCCCGCTCCGGCCGGCATTCATCCGGAGTGGTACTTCATGAGCCCCTTCGAGATGCTCAAGCTCCTCGGCGCATGGCTGCCCGGCGCAACCGGTGAAATCGCAGGGATTCTGCTCTTCACCATCGGCATCGCGCTCTGGGTTCTGATTCCGTTCTACGACACCAGCAAGGACGCGGGTCGCCGCGCCCGCGCCGCTCATTATTTCGGCCTCGTAGCAGTAGTCCTGCTCCTCGCCACCACCGCCATCGGCTATTGGACCATTCGGTAACAAAAGCAGTTGTCAGTAATCGGTTGTCAGTTTTCAGTGATCCACGATGAACTGACAACTGACAACTGAAAACTGAAAACTGAGAACTCTCCACTGTCCACTGTTCACTGGAGTAACAAATGAACTATCCATTCTGGGACATTCCGCATATCGGATCCGGCTGGGTGATCGGCATGATCGCCATCTTCCATGTCATGATCTCGCAATTTGCCGTGGGCGGCGGCTTCTATCTGCCGCTCGCCGAGCGCAAGGCCATGGGCATGGCCAACAAAAAAATGAGCGCCGAATGGCTCAAACAGATTGCCAGCCACTCCAAATTCTTCCTCATTCTCACCGCCGTATTTGGCACCGTCTCCGGCGTGGGCATCTGGTTTGCCATCGGCCTTACGCATCCTGAGGCCACCAGCACTCTCATTCACAACTTCGTTTTTGGCTGGGCAATGGAGTGGGTCTTCTTCATGGTCGAGCTCACCACCATCGCGGTCTACTACTACACGTGGAACCGCATTCCCGCCAAGCTCCACCTCCAAGTCGGCTGGGTCTACGCGGGAGCCTCCGTCTGCACGCTCATTATCATCAACGGCATTCTCTCGTTCATGCTTACGCCCGGCGACACGTGGATCGGCGTTGCGGGCACGGGCCACGAAGCCAGCAAATTCTGGAACGCCTTTTTCAATCCGACGTACTGGCCCAGCCTCCTGCTCCGCACTTGCGTCTGCGCCTCGCTGGCAGGCATCTGGGCTCTCATCACTGCCAGCCGCATTGACGGCGACAAGCATCCCGAGCTCAAGACCAGCATGGTCAAGTGGAGCGTCAAGTGGCTGGTGCCATCCTTCGTTGCCATGCCATTCCTCATGATCTGGTACTACATCATGGTTCCCGCGTCGCAGAAGGCTCTGCTCACCCTGGGCATCGACACCATCAATTCCGGGACCTTCTCCACCGTCACACGCATGGCCCTCATCATCATCGTTACCTCCGCCACCATCGTGTTCGTCGCCTACTTCCTCGCCTATCGCAATCCAATCGAATTCAATCTCGCGCATGCCATGAGCGTGCTGCTGCTGGCGCTCATGGCTACCGGGGCAGGCGAGTATTCCCGCGAGATGCTTCGCAAACCCTACGTCATCGGCCGTTGGATGTATTCCAATGGTGTCCGCGTTCCCTACGTAAGCAAAATCAACACGCAGGGCTATCTGGCTGACTCGGGATGGGTCTGGAATGGATCGAATTCCAGCTACTCACGCGGCGAGGCCATCTTCCGCGGCGAGTGCGGATCGTGCCACACCCTCACCGGCTACCGGCCGCTCGCGCATTTGCTGGAGGGCCGCGACCGTGCCAACATCGGCAACTTCATCAACATGCTCCACGAGAACAAGACCGACTCGCCCTATCGGCGCTTCATGCCGCCCATGGTGGGTACCAAACAGGATGTTGACGATCTCACTGACTATCTGAACGCGCAGGTGAATCCACCCACAGGCGCGCAGAAGCCCGTGCTGACCGCGAAGAAATAAACTCCCCTTCCACTGACAGCAAAGGCCCGCATCACGCGGGCCTTCGTTGTTTCATGTCAGCATTTCAATTAGGTAGATTCCCAGTGTCCAGTCTCAGAAGTTCATGAAAAGGCCGCTGCTGTCATCCTGAGCGAACGGGGCCCCAAACGCTCTTCAGTTTGGGGGTGGTGAGTCGAAGGATCTGCTTCTGCCTTCGTCTCGTGCCAGCCCACGACTTCTAAGTCGTGCCACAATGAACGCCTCACCTAAGAAGTGTCATCCTGAACGGAGCGTGCTTGGGGCCCCGTGATTGCAAAGCAATCACGGGGTAAGCGAAGTGAAGGATCTGCTTTTGCTTTCGTCTTGTGTCAGGGCACGACTTCCCGGGGTCCCCGGCGACAGGTCTTCGTCGCTGGGGTGGCGAAGCCCGGGGGGTGAAGGATCTGCTTCTGCCTTCGTCCCGTGCCAGCCCACGACCGAAGCTCTCAGGCCACTTATGAAACACGCTCTCAGCGGCTCTGCCATCCCACCCAACCGCTTTAGATCACCACTCTCCCATACCCTGCTTTCGGATTCGGCCCGTACTCGTTGCGATCGGGGTCGCTGTCGAGCACCGTGAACACGAACAGAATGATGCCTCCGACAATGGGAACAAAGCTGATGAAGTACCACCAGCCACTTTTGCCGATGTCGTGCAGCCGCCTGACCAATACGGACAACGATGGAACAATGATCACGAGGACTGTAAAGCCAGATGCAAACCATGAACACCATCATCCCGTCCTTCGCGTCAAGCAACAGGCCAATGCCAAAGGCCACCGCCCCGATCGCCATTGCGATAAGCAATGTTGAACAGTTGGAACATCCAGTATTCCGTGCGGCGCGACCTACCGCTGAAATCGGTAGCGCGCTGCCATGCCAGCAGGTACCAAGCCATGATTTCCTCCGTCTTTCACTTTCCTATCCATCATCGGTCGAGCTTATTTGACGATGCGGAGCAAGGCTACTTCTCTTCTAACTCGTATGGAATTGCAAACCGGCCAATCTGAATCAATGCTTTTCCCGTCGGCGGCCAGATGTGCAGACTCGTAACGCCTCTTTGGCCGACCATAATATGCGCGTCCGTGGTTCCCACCAGCGTGCCGGTCGCCGCTTCGTTGAAGTGGACGTTCAGCACTTCCCCTTCGTGCGTATATCCAAACACGTATTCGCCCGGCTTCAGCGAGACGCCGCCAATCATAACCGGTGCCTGCACAACCAGGTAGTGTGAATATTTTCCGTCGGCAGAGTAGCCCGCCGTAATCAGCACCACCCCTGCGATGTAACGTCCGTGGCTGTTCACAATGCCGCTCGCGGTGCGCATTTCGGTTTCAATGTGTTCCCTTTCAACCGGAGCGCGCGCCGGAAGCAGGGATGCCAGTTCGGCATCGGAAGCTTGTCGCCACGTTGCCTTTTGTCCGTCCGCCAGGATTACGACCGATGAGAGAAAAACTGCGCAGAGTATGGATGATTTCAGGAGTCTTGTCATGGTTTTGGCTTTCTCAGAGATTCCAGCGGCACAATGCCTCGCTGGATTGCCGCCGTGGCAGCCTGGGTGCGGTCGGTTACGCCCAACTTGCCGAGCAGGCTGTTGATGTGGGTCTTCACCGTAGCTTCCGAAATTTCAAGTTCCGTGGCGATTTCCTTGTTGCTCTTGCCGTGAACGATCTGTTCCAGCACGTCGAATTCGCGAGGAGTAAGTTCCTCGGTGCCCATGCGTTCAGCCAGTCTCTGCGCGATTGCCGGCGGAATGTGTGATCTGCCCGCGTGAACCGTGCGAATCGTCGCGATCAGTTCGTCGGTCGTCATGCCCTTCAGCAGGTACGCTCGCGCCCCCGCCTGCAACGCGCGAAAAATGTCCTCATCCCCGTCATAAGTTGTCAGCACGATGAACCGGGCCTGCGGAGATTCCATCCGCACCCGCTGAATCACCTCGACGCCCGTGAGCCGGGGCATCCGCAAGTCGATCAATGTCACGTTGGGCTGATGCTTGCGAAACTGCGTGATCGCTTCGACGCCGTCCGCGGCTTCGCCCACCACTTCGATCCCCGGCACAACATTCAGCAGGGCAACCAGGCCCGAACGCACCACGTGATGGTCTTCCACTACCAGAACCCGAATCGTTTCTTGTGCTGGCATTACTCCCCCGATCGTTCCCTTGCTTCCCTTGGCACAGCCACTTGCAGCCGGATCGTTGTACCGTGGCCCGGATCGCTTGTGATTTCGAGCATGCCGCCAATGCCCTCAGCCCGTTCCCGCATTCCGGTCAGTCCATAGTGGCCCGAGGGCGATTCAGCGCCATCTTTAGCCTTGAAGCCTTTGCCGTCGTCCCGCACTACCAGTGCGATTTCCGCCGGCCCGTATTCCAGCTGCACGAACAAGTGTCTTGCTCTGGCATGCTTCTTCACATTATGGATGGCCTCTTGGGCAACACGCAGGAATTCGCGCTCCGTATTTTCGCTCAGCGGGCGATAAGCGCCGTAGAGACTGAAGCTGGCTTCAAGTCCGCGCCCGTCGGCCTGTTCCGTCGCACGCCGGATTTTCACCGGCAGGGTGTTCTCGCCGGTATCTTGCGACCTCAGCGCCCAGATGGACTGGCGCGCTTCGGCCAGCCCCTCGCGCACATAGCCGCGAGTCGTGTCCAGATGCTTTGTGGCTCCTTCTATGTTGTTGAAGCGAAGCAGTTCCGCCAGCACCTCCAACTGCACTGAAACCCCAACATATCCCTGCGCCAGCGTGTCGTGAACCTCGCGCGCAATCCGATTGCGCTCGCCCAGCACCGCCCGAAATTCGCGTTCCGCCCGCAGCAGTCGAAGCCGCAGCAGCAGCACCACCAACCCCGCAGCCAGCGCTGCCAGCAGGAGGTAGAACCAGAATGTCTGGTAGAAGTGTGGCTGCAGCTTGAACTGCAGCGCCGTGCCTTCGGTGTTCCACACGCCGTCGTTATTGGCCGCCTGCACCCTGAATGTGTACTGCCCCGGCGGAATGTTGGTGTAGTAGGCCGTCCTGCGTCCGCCCGCCTCTGTCCATTGGTGATCGAACCCGTCGAGCATATACCGGTACCGCACTTTTTGTGGCGCCGTGAAGCTGAGCGCGGCATAGTCAAACTGGAAGTGCACGTGCCCGGCCGCAACGCGCAGCTGCGCGCTCGGATTCTGTAGCGATTGATCGACGTCATCCACAGCGAACCGCACCAGCGCAATCGGCGGTGGAACAGTATTCACCGGGAAATGATCTGGGTCTACCTCGACAAGGCCCTTCGGCGTCGCAAACCAGAGCAACCCGTCGCGCGAGCGCCATGCCGATGGATGGCTGTTGGTCGCGGTCTCGCGGCTGCGCAAACCGTCCGCGGGGCCAAATTCAATCCAATGCGAGCAGCCTCCCGCCATATCGCAATCGCAGCGAGCAATGCCGTTCCCCGTGGCGAACCACAAATGATTCCCGTTATCTTCAAGAATCGCGTGAATCGTCGTCTGGTCGAGCCCATTGCGCGCCGCCGCGGAAAAGTGCTTCCCATCCCACATGCTCCAGCCGTGATCCTGTGTGCCGATCAGCAGCGTCCCCCCGTTGCGTGCCAGCAGTGACGTCACCACATCGCTCGAAAGGCCATCGCGTGTGGTGTAGTTCGTAATCGCGTAATTCGATGCCTTGTTGCCTTGCAGGCGCGATAATCCAGCCAGCGTTGCCACCCACAGACTCCCGTTTGAATCGCGTGCCATCGCCCCCACCAGGTCGCTGCCCAGCCCGTTTGCATGGGTAAAAGTCTCCATGTGCATCCCGGCTTGGCCGCCCGTCCAGTGCGTCAAGCCTCGCCGTGTGCCTATCCACAGCGAACCGTCCGCATCCACCAGCAGCGATCGGATGAAGTCGTCCGGCAGCCCGTCGGCAGAGGTGAACGTGGTCACGGCGCCTTTGCGAATGCGGCTCAGGCCATCCGGCGTGCCCACCCACAAATCTCCGTTTCCAGCCGCCGCAAGCGAAAGAATGACGTCGCTGGCCAGTCCATCCCTCACTGTGTACGTCTTCACTTTGCCGGTCCCGGTTCCGTTGCGGAGCACAACGTTCAAACCGCTTTCCCCGGTTCCCACCCATAGCGCGCCTGAGTTATCTTCCACCACCGTCGTGGTGGCATCGGAGGAGAGGCCATCGCGCGAATCAATCATCTTGAACCGCTGGTCGCGCAGAATATGCAGTCCCCCGGTTTCCGTGCCGACCCAGAGATTCCCCTCGCGGTCTTCCATCAGCGTCAAAACGGATGCGGTGGCCAGTGGATCAGTGATCGGAAGCAGTTGGATCTTGCCTCCAACCAGTCGCGCCAGTCCCCGGTTCGTCCCGATCCACAAACACCCCTCCCGGTCCGCGAGCAAAGACTGTATGCGGCTCCCAGGCAATTCGTGCCCCACGGCAAACCGCTCCTCCACGCTGCCGCCGCGCTCTGTCACCAGCGTGCTCTTGCTGCCGGCGACGAATTCCTGGTTGGTCAGCCTCGCCAGGAACTGCAAATCATCGGGCACCAGTCCCGCTCTCTCCGCAACGGTGCCCCAGGGCTCCGTTTCCCGCACCGGCGCCCAGCCCGGATCATCCGACCAGAATCCGCTGCTTCCACCCACCGTCAAGTACGTCATCCGCGATTCTGTCCGGCCTTTTCCGGCCTGCTGAAACCGGTAACCGTCGAAGCGCGCAAGACCTACATCCGTCCATACCCAGAGAGTTCCAGCATCATCCTGCGCCAGCGCGCGGATGACGTTGCCGGGCAGGCCATTCGCTGTTGAGAACTTGGTCGCGCTTCCGTCTTTCCACCTTGCCAGCCCCTCGCTCGTGCCGATCCAGAACGAACCATCCCGCGCTTCCAGCAGGCTGCGCACATCGTTGCCGGGCAGCCCCGGATTCGAATTGCGATCGAATAGCACAAAACCGTTGCCGTCGAAGCGAACCAGGCCAACCTCGGTTCCCAGCCAGACGAAACCGTCGCGAGTCTGCGCCAGGGCCTGCACCGTGTTCTGCGGAAGGCCGTTCTCCATCACCCACGCCTGCCGTGCATAGCTGGCCAGCGGCGTGCTTGGCTCCAGTGCCCGGGTCGACAGGGCCGAGCCTGCGATCACCCAGCCAAACAGGCCCATCGCCAGCCACATGCGGTTCGATCTACCCTGCCTCAACCGAGACGAAGGCGTCGTCCGCCTGGCACTTTCAGGCGCACCTGCCGGCATTTTGTTGTGAATTCGGGTCACGTCCTGGGCGGGTCCCTTCTCCCCCTGGGGTTCCGCACTGCGAAAAACCGCGCATCTCCACACTAATAGGAAGAGCGCCATATTGCGAAGAAGTCCTTTTAATTCATTGTGCTGGTTTGGTCAATTTCTCCACCTATTGATGGAGGGTGGGCTCACCCCAAAGGCTCAAGACGTTCCTCACCGCCGGACGTACTCTGTATTTGCCTCCTGAATTTAGCTTGTACATCACTGGCATCTGATTTATTGGGTGGCGCCGAAAACGGCGCCGCCCTTTCCTTTTGCGCGCTCAAATCAGGCATACTGCACGATGCCCTGTTCCACGACCCGGCCAGGCGTTTGGTTCTGCCTTTCGAGGCTCTTCTGCTACTCTCGTCCTCGCATGAATTACACCAATATTCGCGTTGAAAAACGGCCTCCTCTTGCCATCGTCACGCTCGACCGCCCCAAGGCACTCAACGCCCTGAATGCTGCAACCTTTGCCGAGCTGGATTCTGCCTTTGACCATCTGGGCTCCGACCCCGATGTGCGGGTTGTCTTGGTCACTGGCGCCGGAGGCCGCGCCTTTGCCGCAGGCGCCGACATCCGCGAATTGGTTGCGGTGGCTGAAGAGGAGGGGCGTGCGTTTGCCCTGCGCGGCCAAGCGGTTTTCCGTAAGATCGAGACCCTTGGCAAGCCGGTCATTGCATGCATTCAGGGGTTTGCTCTCGGCGGTGGATGCGAGTTGGCCCTGGCTTGCACCCTGCGCCTGGCGGCTGAAGACGCGCAGCTCGGTCAGCCCGAGGTTAAGCTCGGTGTCATTCCCGGATACGGGGGAACGCAGCGGCTACCGCGCCTCGTGGCCCGCGGCCATGCGCTCAAATTGCTCCTGACCGGCGCCATGATCGACGCTCAAACCGCGCTGCGCATCGGCCTTGTCGACGAAGTTGTTCCGGCTTCCGAACTCATGCCGCGCGCCGAGGCTCTCGCCCTTGAAATCGCGGCCAACGCTCCGCTGGCCATCGCCAACGTGCTGCACATTGTCGATGAAGGAATCGACTTGCCCCTCGACCTTGGATTGCTGCGGGAAGCCGCTCGCTTCGGCCAGCTCTGCGAGACATCCGACAAGGCTGAAGGGACGCGCGCATTCCTTGAGAAGCGGCCACCCGTCTGGAAAGGCGAATAACTCCTCCTCCAGCGGCCGGTAATTCTGCGCGCCACCAGCCCAATTTCAATTGCGCTTTTTCAGTTCAACTTGGTGCTTGCCAGGGCCGACGTGTCCTCAGGCTTCAACGGCAGCCGCACTTCAAGCGTTCCGGTTCGATTATTCAGCTTGTCCCGCACAGCAAGTCGAATCCATGTCGCGCCCGGAGGCACATCGAGTGACTGCACCGCGTGGTAGAGCGAACCTGATTTGCCTCCCGGTTGTGTGTCGCTCGATGCCAGTCCCTCGTTCAGGATGCTGTTCAGCAGCCGCCCGTCCGCATCGTATGCCGCGGCCGCGAACTCGATTTGCGCCAGCTTCCCTCCCTTGGCCGCCAACTCCTTCAGCTGCGGATCGATGACTCCGTAGTCAATCAGATACTTTTGCAGCCGCACTGACGCCGGCGGTTTTTGCGGACGATTCTTCCTGCGCGTCTTGAAATAAACCGGCGAGTCCTGAAGTTCCATCATCTGCTCAGTTGTCGCCATGGCCGGCGATCCGTCCGCGGCAAGATGAACGCTGAACAAAAGATCGTGAAGCATCGGCGCGCCGTGTTCAATGTTGGCATAGAGAGTGTCGGCGGTTTTAGCTGCGATAAACCGCGCTTGCGGCGTGCCCTGCTTGTGCATCGCCTGCACCGCGTCATCCGACACGGCGTAATAAAGATTGCGATAACTCAGCCGGTAGCCATGTTCCATTGCGCCCTTTAGGCTAACCTGGATATGGCGATCGGTTCCGTCGTAGTTTGAGTTGGTCGGCGCATAGCTCAGCGTGTAGTAGCTTTCGCCGGTTTCCATGGCCTTTTCCAGCACTGAACTGATGCGGTTATTGCCGTAATAGGCGTGGCCGCCTGTCGAACTGGCGATGAAGTCCTCTTGAAACTGGTCAATAAACGTCACTGAATACCCCGACATTCCGGAAGTCTGACCTTGCAGACCGGCCGAACTGCCCACCTGTTCATTGTCCCCAGAGCCTGCCACTCCGGATCCACCATTACCGCCTGCCCCGCCTCCGCCGCTGGCACCGGCCGCCCCGGTCCCACCTGCGCTTGCGGTTCCCGGAGCACCAGTCAGCGAGAAATCCGAAGCAGCATCCCCGCCTGGATTCGGGCTGCGTTCCTCCCAAAGCGTCACGCCCTTTACGTCCACCGGATAAATCGCAACGTCGGCCCGCATCATCGCAGCGTACGCGTGCTTTACCGTGTCCTTGTCCTTTACATCCAATAGCTCTTGGCCCGAAATCGGACGAAACACCGGCCCATGCGGTACCGGAAACTTGTCTGAAAGCCACAGCAGATTCTTGCGCCCCGAGATGCCTGAAAGATATTCGGCAATGAACTGAAGATTTGAGATTGCGCCTCCTACATCTTCTTTGCCGTAATTGTCCCCGTACAAAAACACCTCCGGCATGTGAATCCCCGGCCCTTTTGATGTGATCGCTGCGCGCAGCAATGCATGGTCGGTGGTAAATCCTTGCAGTAGGTGCAAGCCTGACATATTCACAAACAGGGCGATACGTGTTCCCGGCTTGGCCCTGTCGATAAAGTTCAACAGTTCTTTCCGGAATGTAAGTTGATCATCCGGATCCGTGTTCACCATGTCGTAATACAACACATAGAGCGGACCACGCTCCGGCTCGCCGGGCAAATTAATGAAGGTGTTCGCTGGCAGAGGCGGGAGCTTCGGCGGAATGAAGGTCGGCACCGAGCCGTCCTGGAAATCGAAAGCTAGAATCCGTTGCGGCTTCGCGTCTTCTTTAATCGTGAAGTCTTCCGGCTTGAGTCCGCGTACCGGGTTTCCCAGCCTGTCCGTCACCACTACATCCACGGGCACGCGGCGAACATTCACGTGCAGCGTCAAATCTTCAGGCGCAATGCCCGGCTCGCCTTTTTCTTGCTGCGGGAGCGGATCATATGGTCTCGTCGGCGCCTGCAACTGCGCTGAAGATGCCAGCGGCAAAGCCAGTAGCATTGTCGCGAATGCGGTACATGACCGGACCATGATGCCTCCCTGGTTCTCGCCCGTTTATTCTCAAACGCCTCTGGAAACAGTTCGATGCCAAAAGCCGCGGGGACGGCGAATGGGGTTTTCGCGCCTGTCGTCGGAAAGGAAAATTCGCAGGCCGCCGCGCTTAGCCATGGATTCTACGGCCACTCAGTGCACTTTGTAGAGGAAATACTTCGCCAGCGCTCCGATCAAGGGACCTGGAGTTGCAAGCCGGTGCAGGATCGGGCCAGGCCGGTCAGATCCTGCGCTGTCAATTTGATTGCTTCAGTTCAATTTCGCCTGGGTTTCCTTCGCCAGGGGCAGTTGCACCTCTACGGTGCCCGTTCGATCGCTCAGCTTGTCTCTCACTGCCAGCCGGATCCAGGCCGCGCCCGGCGGCACGTCGAGCTCCTGCTGGGCATGAAACAGCGCCCCTGGTTTGCTTCCCGCATCCGCGCCGGTCGGAGCAAGTCCCTCATTCAGCATGCTGTTCAGCAGCCGCCCATCCGCGTCGTAGGCCGCAGCCGCAAACTCCAGCGTCGCCGGACTCTGCTTGCTTTTCGCTAGCGCCTTCAACTGCGGATCGATCACCCCGTAGTCGATCATGTAGCGCTGCAACTTTACCGGCGTCAGCGGTTTCAGCACCTTGTCCTTCTTCCGGGTGCGGAAGAATGCCGGCGAGTCTTCGAGCTTGGCCATCTGGTCCGCCGAAGCCAGTGTCGGCACTCCTTCTGTGGCCAGTTGAGCGCTGAACACCAGGTCATGCAACATCGGCGCGCCGTGTTCGATGTTGGCGTAGAGGGTATCCGCCGTTTTCGCGGCCACAAAGCGAGTCTGCAGAACGTCCGATTTATGGGTCGGCTCCGCCGTCGGTTGATCTGCAACCGCGTAATACAAGGTCCGGTAATTCAGCTTGTAATCTCCTTTTTGGGTCAGCGTTACCTCGATATGCCGCTCTAATCCGTCGTACTTTGTGTTGGTCGGCGAATAGGTCAGCGAGTAGTAGTTCTCACCGTTTTCCACCGCACTGTCCAACATCGTTTGCAAGCGGTTGCTGCCGTGGTAAGCGTGCCCGCCGGTCGCCTCGGCGATGGCATCCTCGTACTCGCCTTTCACAAGTTGATCGCCGGGATCATTTTCCGGATTTTGCCCTTCCACATCCACCGGGTAAAGGGCCACCTGGCTGCTCTCCATGGCTGCATACGTTTCCTTGATCTCCTGCG
This sequence comes from uncultured Acidobacteriaceae bacterium, assembly GCA_963826915.1. GTDB lineage: Bacteria > Acidobacteriota > Terriglobia > Terriglobales > Acidobacteriaceae > Telmatobacter. Next base: position 92,149 of record CAWGYG010000010.1, on the reverse strand, counting down.
CCTCCAGGTAGGTGAGATCGTTCAATTGCATGGTTGAACTGGAAAAGCCTCCGCCGACACCCGTGTTTGAGTTGTGACCCGACACCGTGGGGCCAACCGGAATGGGAAATTCCGTCGAAACCCACAGCAGGTTCTTTCTTCCCGGTATCCCTTTCAGGTATTCCGCCATGAATTTCAGGTTTGAAAGCGCGGCCCCGGGGTCTTCAAATCCATAATTTCTTCCGTAAAGGAAAACGTTGGGAATGTGCGGCCCGGGTCCCCTGTAGTTGATTGCCGCGCGCAGCAGCGTGTGGTCGCTCGTGAATCCCTGCATCATATGCAATCCGGTCACATTCGCAAAAAGTGCAATACGCGTTCCCGGCTGGGCATGGTCCACAAACTCCAGCAACTGTTTGTAAGCCATCATCTGGTCATCCATGGGAGTGTTCACCATGTCGTAATACAGCACGTACAACGGTCCCCGTTCGGGCTCCTTGGGCAGGTTCAAATAAGTATTCGCGGGCAGCTCCGGCAATTTGGGGGGCAGATAACTCGGAGTCGACCCGTCAATGTACTCAAACGTGAGTGCCTTCTGAGTCTTCTTGTCCTCGGTGATCTTGAAGTCGCTCTTTTTGAGCCCGAGCACAGGCTTTCCCTGTTTGTCCGTCACCACAATGTCTAAAGGAACGCGGCGGGTTTGGACCTGCAAAACCAGGCCCCCATTGGAACCTTTGGTTTGCCCCCACGAATCCGCCGCTGAACAACACAGAATGACCAACAAACCCGTCGCAACAGCAATCCGTGACCTGACCATTGCCTCTCCCCCATGCACAATGCTGCGGAGCGTAACTCGCACAATTTGACTGTGATTCTACTCGTTGGTCTTGCTGTTTTTCGGTGTTGCCGCACCCAAAGGTGCATTCACCTGAGCAACATGTGGTATGGATCACCTTCGTCTCCTGCTTTGTTATCCTTAGAGCGTGATCCCCACAAGACTCAAAGGATGTGCGGCTATGGCCCTGCTTTTTGCGGTCGCCCTGGTCGCCTGCCACAAGGAAGAGCAGGAGGTAGCCGGCGTCGCCCAGAAAGCCGCCAATGCCGAGCACCAGGTGCAGGCCGCCGCTACTCAGCGCGAACAGCAGCGCGCCGACCTTGAGAAAATCCCACTCCCCACCAAGAGCCTCTACGTGGATGTCCACGAACCCGGCAATTGGGCCAACCCATTCCTTTCCGTCGAAGCCAACACCCTCGACCTCCGCATCACGCTCGCCGATGCCAACCCCAGCCCTGTTGGTGAGGGAACCATGCTCCGACCCGCGGCCGCTCGCCGTCAGGAGATTCAGCTCCGCCCCTCCGATTTGGCATCCGCCGTGGTCGCCTTGCCTCCCAGCGCCTGGCGCTATGGCCGCGTCATCGCCGTCGCCGAAGCTCCCGGAGCCAGCCCCAAAGATCGCCCCAAAATTCGCCGCAACGTCGAAGCCGTGATCCAGCAGCTCAACGACTTGGGAGTAGTAGTCGAAGAATGGCCCACCCGCTGAGTCTCCGAGCCTCTGACGCGCTACCATTCCCCCGTGGGCACTTTCCCGATCCTCAGCAACTTCACTCCGCTTTCGCACGAACGCTTCGCCGCTCATCGCGAACTCGAATCCCGCCTCAAAGCCTCGCTTCGTGGCGACGTTCTCTTCGACGCCGGGTCGCGCGCGCTCTACGCCGCCGATGCTTCTAACTATCGTCAGCTTCCCGTAGGCGTCGTCCTGCCCCGCAACACCTCTGATGTCGAAGCGGCTCTGTATGCCTGCCGCGCCACCGGTGCCGCGGTCCTGCCGCGCGGCGCGGGAACCAGCCTCGCCGGCCAATGCACCAATGTCGCCGTAGTCTTCGATTTTTCCCGCTACATGAACGCCCTCGGCTCCATCGATCCGGTTGCAAAGTTGGCCACCGTCCAGCCCGGCATCGTCCTCGACCGCCTCCGCGACGCCGCTGAACTCCATCACCTCACCTATGCACCCGATCCCGCCACTCATTCGCGCTGCACCCTCGGTGGCATGATTGGCAACAATAGTTGCGGCGTCCACGGCTTGTTGGGCGGGAAAGTCGCCGACAACGTTGAATCCCTCGACATCGTGCTCTACGACGGCACCCGCATGACCGTCGGCCCCACAAGTCCTGAGCAACTTGAATCCATCATCCGTTCCGGCGGTCGCCGCGGCGAAATCTACGCCGGCCTCGCCCGCATCCGCGACCGCTACGCAAATCTCGTGCGCGAGAAGTTTCCCCGCATTCCACGCCGCGTCTCCGGCTACAACCTCGACGAACTCCTTCCCGAGAATGGATTCCACGTGGCCCGCGCCCTGGTCGGCAGCGAAGGCACCTGTGCAACAGTTCTTTCGGCGAAGCTCAACCTTACATCCAGCCCGCCGTTTCGCGTCCTCACCGTGCTGGGATTCTCCGACGCTTTCGTTGCCGCCGATGCAGTTCCATTGGCTCTCGAGCACGGTCCCATCGGCCTCGAAGGCTTCGACAACATGCTCGTCCAATTCATGCGCCGCAAGGGCCTCGCATTGAGACAACTCGATCAGCTCCCGCCCGGCGTAGGATTCCTCCTCGTTGAAATGGGTGCATGGACCGCCGAAGAAGCGCAATCCAAAGCTGAAGCTCTTGCTCGCGAGTGCAATTCGTGGCCCGGCGCGCCGCTCGCCCACATCTGCACGCCCGCCGAGGCCGCCAGCGTCTGGTATGTACGCGAATCCGCATTGGGCGCCGTGGTTTTCGTGCCCGGCGAGCCCGACCGCTGGGAGGGCTGGGAGGACGCCGCAGTTCCGCCTGCCAAACTTGGCGGCTATCTTCGCAGCATCACCGCCCTCATGGCCGAATATGACTACACCAGTCCGCTCTACGGACACTACGGCCAGGGCTGCGTACACATGCGCATCAACTTCGACTTTCGCACTGAGCCCGGCCTGCGCAAATTTCGCGAATTCCTCGACCGCGCCACCGATGTTGTGCTCCACTTTGGCGGCTCACTGAGCGGCGAACACGGCGATGGCCAGGCGCGCGCTGCCTTGCTCCCGAAAATGTTTGGCCCCGAACTCATGCAGGCCTTTCGCGAATTCAAGGCCCTCTGGGATCCCGACAACCGCATGAATCCCGGCAAGCTCATTGATGCCGTCCGCGTCTACGACCCAGTCGAGAACATACGCCATGGACCTTTGCATCTCACGAGCGATAGGTCTGCTTTGAAAGGGCACGGCTCGGGGAACCCACGTAGTGGGTCGCGTGCCGTAAGCGAATCCCCAACAATTCACTCTGCGGCTTTAGCCCCGGAGGGGGAGTTGGGAAACTCAGAAGCATCAAGGCGAGAAGCGCAGTCGGCCGCACCGCAGGTGCTCGAAACCCACTTCGCCTTTGCGCGCGAAGACGGCTCATTCGAGCACGCCACCGAGCGTTGCGTCGGAGTAGGCGCATGCCGCAACACCGTCGGCGGCGTGATGTGCCCCAGCTATCGGGCCACCGGCCAGGAGCAGCATTCAACCCGCGGCCGCGCTCACCTCCTGTGGGAAATGCTCGCCGGCTCACTGCGCAACGAGGGCTTTCAGAGCAAGGCCGTCCACGAAGCTCTCGACCTTTGCCTCAGTTGCAAAGCCTGCAAAACCGAGTGTCCCGTCCAGGTCGACATGGCTGCCTACAAGGCCGAATTCCTCGCCCAGAAATACAAGGGCCGCATCCATCCGCTCCACCACTACATCTTCGGATTCGCCGACAAGCTGGCCCGCTTCGGTTCACTCACGCCGGCACTCACCAACGCAATCCTCACCGGCCCAATCACCAGTTCGATGGTCAAGCGCATCGCCGGCGTAGCTCAACAGCGCAAGCTACCCTCGCTCGCCCCGCACCCTTACCAGCATTCCAACGCTGCCAAAAATCTGGGTGCCCCATCCTTGCGGCGTTCTTCAGCCGAAAGGGTGGGAGAGCACGAACTTCGGTCCGTAACGCTTTGGCCCGACACCTGGAACAACTACTACCACCCCCAAACGCTCGCAGCTGCCGAGACCGTCCTTACCGCCGCCGGCTTCGAAGTCAAAAGCCCGAAGGGCCATATATGTTGCGGCCGTCCCCTCTACGATTTCGGCCTCCTCGATCACGCCCGCTCCTACCTCGCCCAAATCCTCGATCGACTCGCTCCGCAAATTCAATCCGGCATGCCCTTCATCTTTCTCGAACCAAGCTGCGCCAGCGTATTCAAAGATGAGCTGCTGGAATTCTTTCCCCACGATCCGCGCGCCCAAAACCTGAGCAAACAGGCTTGGCTCCTTGCCGACTGGCTAGCCGCCAAAGCCCCCGATTGGATCCCCGCTCATCTCGAAGGCGCGCACATCCTGCTTCACGGCCACTGCCATCACAAGGCAGTCTTTGGCGGACCGGCCAGCGAAATCGCAATCCTCCAGCGCGCCGGCGCCATCGTTGAGCCCATCAAGGCTGGATGCTGCGGCATGGCCGGCCCCTTCGGATTTGAAGCAGAAAAGTTTGAAGTCTCCAAAGCCATCGCCGCCGACGGCCTGCTTCCCGCCGTCGAATCCGCCGGCCCGACGACGATTCTCGTAGCCGACGGCTTCAGTTGCCGCGAACAGATCGAGCAGCTAGGCCACAAGCACGCTCTTCACTTCGCCGAAGTTCTGGCCCACAGTTGCAACTGCGGCGGATGATCGAAAAAAAGTAATCATTGCAGCTTTGCGGCCTCGTCCAACTTCTTCTGCGCATCATCGGGACGATTAAGCATTTTCAGCACCTCTGCATGAAATTGCAGATCCTGGATCATCGAGCGCTTGTAACTGTCCAGGTGCTCAAACTTCTCGTCAATCGCCCACTGAATCGCCTTCCGCCCAAAATCTTCTGCAACGCTGAAATCTCGATCCGCTGCTGCTAGATCGCCTTGTTTTGCTTCGGTGATCGCCCGAACCCCGTAAACAGCGTTGTTGCCCGAGTTGTCATCATGACCCAACTTCGCAACCTCCACAGCCTTTTCCGCCCACGCGTGCGCTCCATCGAAGTCGCCGTTGTATACCAGCGCCCACGCCGCCCAAACGAATGCGGAACGCTTCTCAATGAACCGCTGGTCGGCTGGAAACTGCTCCGCGAGCTCGGCCGCTTGGTTGCACACAGCCGCGGCTTTTGCGAAGTCCGAGTGCGCGGATACATCTTTCCTGCACTCGTCCGACAACGGAAAATAGCGCTCAGCAAGTTTTTCCTCATCGGCGGTTGGCGCATCTTTTCCGAGACTGAAAACAATTGAGACTCGTCCTGTCACCGCAACGGGTATTCCGCCTTTTTCAAAAGGCCGGTAGCTCCACTGTCTCAGCGAATCCATCGCAGCTTGCAGCAACATGGGGGGGCCGCTGACAGCTTTCATTGATTCAATCTTGCCGCTCACCGCAACCCGAATTTCCAAGACGACCGTGCCCTCAATCCGGGCGGCCTTCGCGATGGGCGGATAAACCGCCGGGACCTGCGATGCGACATGCTGGCGAAGCGCCTGCTCATCCATCTGAACCACATCTTGAGCGACGCTCAACATCGCGAAGATCGAACCCACGCAGCCGAGCAGCAAAATCCTGCGAACGTGCATTGCTTCCCCCTGAAAGGCACCTTCATGCTAAACCGCCCGCTCGCCTTGCCAACTCCGCTAACTCCGCTAGCCCCGCTAACTCCGCCCTGCCTGCGCTACCATGAAGCAAGAGATAGAGGCCACGCATGTTTGTCGTTGTCTGGCAGTTTGAAATTGCTGAGGACAAGGTTTCCGCCTTCGAGGCCGCCTACGGTCCCGATGGCACATGGGCCCTCCTCTTTCGCACCTCGCCCGATTACCTCGGCACCGAACTCCTCCGCGACGCCTACATTCCCGGCTCCTACCTCACCATCGACCGCTGGGCCAGCGAAGAAGCTTTCCGCGCCTTCCGCAAAGATCACGACCACGGATACGAGTCCCTTGACCGCACCTGCGACGCCCTCACCACCCGCGAAACCCGCATCGGCGCGTTCACGGTTTAGGCCTTTGGAATCACGCAATCCAGGCGTCGTGTGACGGCTGGTACAAGGCTCTGTTTTTCTTCACCTTTTCTTCGCTTCTTGCTATCAATCGCGTGTTCCATCCTGCTACAATCCCATCGAAATCCAATCCGGCCGCCGCGTGATTTCTGTCATTTGCAACCAGCCGCGCTAAGCGAGCAATCTTTGAGGAGCATCTATTCATGGCTATCGCCGACGAGCGCGCAAAAGCTGTAGAACTGGCACTTTCGCAGATTGAAAAGCAGTTTGGAAAAGGGTCTATCGTGCGCCTTGGTTCCAAGGAAGCCCTGCTCCCAATCTCAGTCATTTCAACCGGCTCCATCAGTTTCGACGCGGCGTTGGGAGTTGGCGGCGTCCCCCGCGGCCGGGTCACGGAGGTCTTCGGCCCAGAATCCTCGGGCAAAACCACAATCACCCTCCAGATCATCGCCGAGGCGCAGCGCGCCGGCGGCTTGGCTGCATTCGTTGACGCCGAGCACGCGCTTGATCCCGGATATGCCAAGAAACTCGGCGTTGACGTCGACAACCTGCTCGTTTCCCAGCCCGACAGTGGCGAACAGGCCCTCGAAATCACCGAAGCCCTGGTCAAGTCCGGAGCCATCGATGTGCTGGTTGTCGATTCGGTCGCCGCCCTGGTTCCCAAGGCAGAACTGGACGGCGAGATGGGCGATTCTCACATGGGCTTGCAGGCCCGCCTCATGTCCCAGGCCCTGCGCAAGCTCACCGGCAGCGTCTCGAAGTCCCGCACCGCACTCATCTTCATCAACCAGATCCGCGAGAAAATCGGCGTCATGTTCGGCAACCCAGAAACCACCACCGGCGGCCGCGCTCTCAAGTTCTACTCGTCCGTGCGCGTGGACATCCGGCGCATCGCGGCCATCAAAGAGGGCGATGCTGTTACCGGTAACCGGACCAAGGTAAAGATCGTCAAGAACAAGGTGGCCGCGCCCTTCCGCGAGGCGGAATTCGACATTCTCTACGGCGAAGGCATCAGCCGCGAAGGAGACGTGCTCGACCTCGCCGTTGCCAACAACATCGTTGAAAAGTCCGGCGCATGGTATAGCTACTCCGGTGAACGCATCGGCCAGGGCCGCGAAAATACACGTACCTTCCTCAAGGAAAACAAGGACATCTTCGCCAAGATGGATGCCGAACTCCGCAAGAAGCTGAACATCGGCGGTCCTGCTAAGGTAGAGGTTCCTGACGTTCCAGCCACCGGCCATGCCGAGGCCAAGGAAGCTGTCCGCGTGCGCAAGGGCTAGGAACTGCGGGAATGCAGATCGCGTAGATGCTCCCATGAAGGCGTGGAGCACCCCAAGCGGCTCGAATGCGAAACGGTCTGTGGACGAAGTGGCGCCGTGTTCAACTTTTGCTCTCGAGATAGAGATCGAATGAAGACCATCCTGCGGCGGTCTGTGCCTCGGCAACCACGCCAGGTCCTCACCTGGCTGGCGTTGCTCTGCGCATCGGTTCTCTCGCTCTCGGCGCAAACCAGTTCTGCTCCCGCCCCTGCGCCGTCATCTACGACCCCATCCACCTCGCCATCCACCGCTCAATCCACGTCGCCGTCTGCCGCGCCCATCCCAACCCAGGTAACTCCCGCGCCGCCCACCACGCGCGCCGTCGTCAATCTCGACGGTGCATGGCGTTTCCGCCTCGGCGATGATCCCGCTTGGGCCGATCCCAGATTCGACGACTCCCCGTGGCAGGTTGTCACGCTCGATCAGCCGCTCGCAGAGCAGGGAGTCGATACTTACACCGGCTTCGCCTGGTATCGCCTTCACTTGCAGCCCCAGCAATTCTCAGCGTTCGGTCCCAATGCGCAACTGAGCCTGCTCGTCACCGGCAACTCCGTGGGACAAATCGCTGTTTTCGTGAATGGCGTCGAAGCCGGTCACACCCGCGGCATGTCCAACCCCCTGTCCGAGACTCCGTCTGAGTATCAATCGCCGCCCCTCGTCGTTCCGCTTTCCAGCTCGGTTCCGACCGACATAGCCATTCGCACCGGGGCCGGCCCCACCGTCACCATCGGGCGCGGCTTGCTTGGCAAGGTTGAACTCGGCGCCAACCAGGACATCAACGACCGGCTTGCCATGGCCATCGGCAGCCAATGGAACGAGCACGTCATCTCCGCAATGGTGGTGGCGTTTCTCTTCCTTTGCGTCACCGCCCTGGGAGCGGCGCTCTATCTTTCCCAGCGTCACCATTCTGAATACCTGTGGCTCGCACTGATGTGCCTTTCCGTTGCTGCAGGTGGCGCAGCCGACGTCGCTTTCGGCATGGCGTTCATGCCCTTGTCTGCATACCGGATATTCGCCGTCTTCACCGGTCGCATCTTCATGGCCGTCACCCTTGAGTTTGTGCTGCGCTTTACCGCCATGCCGTCGCGCCGCGTCGTCAGCATTGTCCAGATAGCCGTGTTGCTGTTGCCATTTGTGTATTTCATTCACCTTGAGCTGATCTACCAGGCCCTTTCGGTCACGGCCGAGGTGGTTTTCTGCGGATTGGTCTGCGTCCTGCTCTTCCGCGCATGGCGTCATGGCCAGGGTGAAGCAGGCGTGATGCTCCTGCCGTTCTTCCTCGCCGCCACCGCCGATTCCGTCGACACGGTACTCAACTACGCCGCCGCCCGCCATTGGCTCCCCGAACAATTCGCCTCGCATCGCTTTTATCTCGGCCCCATCGAATTCGGCACCGGCACAATTGCGTACGCGATCTTTCTCGGCAGCCTCATCGCCGTCATCCTGTATCGCTTCGTTCGCATCAGCGAGGTGGAGCAGCGTTCCGCTGCCGAGATCGCCGCCGCGCGTAGCGTCCAGGCGCTGCTCATTCCCACCCAGCTTCCCTCCAACAAAAACTTCATGCTTGAAAGCGCCTACCTCCCCGTCAATGGTGTAGGCGGAGATTTCTTCCAGGTCCTGCCCTTGAAAGACGATTCGTTGCTGATTGTCGTCGGCGATGTCAGCGGCAAGGGTCTCCAGGCCGCAATGAATTCCAGCACCCTCGTCGGCGCGCTTCGCAACGAGCTCTCCCACGACCCGGCCACGGTCCTTGAGCACCTCAACCACGTCTTGATCGGAGCAGTGCCAGTCGCAGGCGCGGTGCCGGAGCTTGATTGCGCCCCCTGCTTCGCCACTTGCCTGTGCGCGCGCGTCTATCCCGACGGCACCACCACCATCGCGAATGCCGGCCACTTGAGCCCCTATCGCGACGGCCGCGAGGTGGAAATCATGCCCAGCCTGCCCCTCGGTGTCATCGCCGACTCCCAATACGAGCAGACCACCTTCCGTCTCAATCGCGGCGATCGGCTCGTCTTCCTCTCTGACGGTGTTGTCGAAGCCATGAATGCGCAGGGCGAGCTCTTCGGGTTTGATCGCACCCGCCAGGTCAGCCACGAATCCGCGCGCTACATTGCCCAGACCGCCCAGCATTTCGGCCAAACCGACGACATCACCGTGGTATCGCTCTACATCTCCTCCCGCGCCGCCCAGCGCAGCAGCGAAGAGCTCCAATACTCCACCTGATCCGCCCAGCGCTTTCACCGGCATGTACTGGGTCAGTCTGAAGGGTATGGTCTTCAGTGTCTGCGTGAGAACTCGATCTTCGGGCTGACTCATCGGCTTCTAACGCTGCGCTGGGCGGAAAGACACCCGAATCCTGGTGCTGCACGGAAAGACACCCCAGAGGGGTGGCAGGAAATTAGCCCCGGGTAGAGCCATTGATCCGTCGCGCGGATCAACGGCGTCACCCGGGGATCACGACAAGAAAAAGGACCCGAGCCCCGTAGGGGCGATGCAACCAGCGAGCTCGCAAGCAGACACTTCGGCCCGTACATGAGCCCAGCCACAGGTACGTGGGCTTCAGCCCCCGAGGGGGACCCCCAACAATCAACTGACCCGCTACGCACTGGCACAATGTTGCCCTGTTCCCCGACCCTTAATGCCGTAGAATCGCTGTTGAGCCATTTCAATGAGCGTAAAAGCCCTTTATCCCGGCACGTTTGACCCGCCCACCAACGGTCATATCGACCTCATTCAGCGCGGCTCCAAGCTCTTCGAACACCTCACCGTCGGCATTCTCAAAAACCCGGTCAAGAATCCCCTCTTCACCGTCGAAGAGAGAGTCGAAATGCTCAAGGAATCCACTGCCGCGCTCGGCAACGTCTCCGTAGACACATTCGACGGCCTCATGGTCGACTTCGCCCGCCAGTTGGGAGCCACCGCCGTGCTGCGCGGCATCCGCGCCATCTCCGACTACGAACACGAATTCCAGATGGCCCTCATGAATCGCCGCCTCGCCCCCGAGATCGAAACAGTTTTTCTCCAGCCCGCAGGCCGCTACTCGTTTGTCAGCTCCCGCATGCTGAAAGAAGTCTTCAGCTTCGGTGGCGAAGTAGCCGGTCTCGTCCCGCCGAATGTCCTCAAGCGCCTGCAAGGCAGAATCGCGCCAGGCCAATAGAGTTCCCGCAAACGGTTCCTCTACGGACAAAAATCTGTAAAGATAGAAGCATCATGACAGTTGCCGCTCCCTCGCAAGTTTTTGCCAATCGCATTGGCCGCATTGAAGTCTCTGCAACCATGGCCGTAGCCGCCGAAGCTGCCAAACTGCGTGCCCAAGGTGCCAACCTGGTTGATTTCGGCGCTGGCGAGCCCCATTTCCCCACCCCGCGCCACATCAAAGACGCCGCTATCGCCGCCATCGACGCCAATTTCACCCGTTACACCGTCGTGCCCGGCATTCCTGATGTCCGCAAGGCGATCGTTGATCGCCATGCCTGCGATTTTGGCTCGGATTATGGAATCGACGAAGCCATTTTCACCACCGGCGGCAAGCTGGCGCTCTTCAACACCATCCAGGTCCTCGTCGACCACGGCGACGAAGTCATTCTGCCTGTTCCCTACTGGGTCAGCTTCAAAGACATCATTCAATACGCGGGCGGCAAGGTCGTTTTCCTCCAGACCAGCGAGGCAGAGAATTTCCGCATCACCGCCGATGCCATCGAGAAGGCCATTACGCCGAAGACCAAGGCCATCATCCTCAATTCGCCGTCGAACCCCGCCGGCTCCGTCGTCTCCGCCGAAGACCTTGAGCGCATCGTTCAACTCGCGCATGAGCGCGGCATTTTCCTGCTCCTGGATGAGTGCTACGTCTACTTGAACTACGCAGGTAAGCCCGTCTCCGGTGGCTCATTTACCTGGGCCAAGGAGCACATCGTCATCCTCGGCTCGCTCTCCAAGACCTACTCCATGACCGGCTGGCGGGCCGGATACGCCCTCGCTGCCAAGCCAGTTGTCGCCAACCTCAGCAAGCTCCAGTCGCAGTCCACCTCCAACGCCGCCAGCATGGTGCAAAAGGCTGCAATCGCCGCTCTCGCCGGTTCGCAGGACTGTGTGAAAGAGTTCCGCTCCGAGTTCATCGAGCTTCGCGACTACATGTTGGCCAAACTGGCTGAGATCCCCGGCGTGACCTGCACCAGGCCGGAGGGTGCGTTCTACGTCTATCCCAATATGTCCGCGTTCCTCGGCAAGGGAGGAATCCGCACCGCCACCGAACTGGCCACTCGGCTCCTTCACGAGGCTCATGTCGTTACCGTGCCCGGCGAGGCATTCGGGACCGCTGAGCACATCCGCATTTCCTACCCGGTAACCAAACAAAACATCGATGAGGGAACGCAGCGGATGGCGGATTTCCTGAAGCAGCTGGCGTAGAAGCCTCACTCTAAAGCCTTCTGTCGGACCCCGGCTGTATCTTTCTCAAAAACCAGCCCCAAACGCTGAAACGGGTTGCTGGGGCACTGACACAAAAAGTATCGTGCATCACTGTCCAAACATAGCTGCTGTCGAGTAGGATGTGTTTTCCATGCCGAACTCAATCGATTTTCGTCCAGTGATACTCGCCGGTGGCAGTGGGACCCGTTTCTGGCCCCGTTCGCGGCGTGCTCGTGCCAAGCAGGTCCTTGCGCTCGATGGGGAACGTTCCATGATCCAGCAGACAGTCGAGCGCCTCAAGCCCCTGGCCGCCCTCGACAAGACCTGGGTCATCACCAATGAGTATCTTGCCGAGGAGATCGCCGACCAGTTGGCTGGCGTGCCCCCAGAACAGATCGTCCAGGAACCGGTAGCCCGCAACACCGCTCCCGCTTGCGGTCTGGCCGCGTTCCTCATTGAGCGCCAAAATCCAGCCGCTGTCCTGGGCGTATTTCCGTCCGATCACGTCATCGCCGACGAACCTCGCTTCCTCAAGGCCCTGCAGAAGGGAATTGCCGTCGCCGCATCTGGCGACAACATGGTTGTTCTCGGCATCGAACCCACCCGGGCCGAAACTGGATACGGTTACATCGAGACCGGCGAAGACGATGGTGCCGAGGCTGCTCTGCGCGTTCGCCGCTTCACTGAAAAGCCGAATCTGAATCGCGCCCAGGAATTTGTGGCCGCAGGCAATTACTACTGGAATTCGGGAATGTTTCTCTGGTCCGCCAAAACCCTCGCCAACGCCGTCCGCGAGCATCTGCCCGATACCGCTCCTCTGCTTGAGAAGATCGCCGCCGCTTTCGGCACACCCAAGTTTGAAGAGGTGTTTCACAAGCTCTATCCCAAGTGTGAAAACATTTCCGTGGATTACGCGGTCCTTGAGCCGCGCTCCGCCAAGGGCGAACATCAGTCCCATCTCTATTGCATCCCCGCGGAGTTCGCCTGGAACGACCTCGGCTCCTGGTCCTCGCTCTACGACTACCAGATGGAGACCCGCCTGCGCGGTGATGGCGATGGGAACGTCGCTGAATCCGCCGGTCACCTCACCATCGATGCCGGCAACAACTACATCTACAGCCCCAAAAAGTTTGTCGCCCTAGTCGGTGTAGAAAACCTCGTGATTGTCGATACCGAAGACGCATTGCTCATCGCCCACCGCGACCACTCCCAGGACGTAGGCAAGGTGGTCAAGGAGCTAGGCCTCTCCGGCCGCGACGAATTGATCTAATCCGCAGAAGTGAATTTTCAGATTCGTCCTTGGCACGCTAATGGGTGCCCCATCCATAACACGGTCTCATCGTGTTATGGGTGGGAAAGCACGAATCTCAACCGAGCATCGGTAGCCCCGAAAATGGGTGCCCCATCCTAAGAGTGGTCTATAAGTTAAATGAAATGAATGCCTTGGGATATACGCCTAATCTTTTGTGCTAGTTTTGTGCTACACCATCAACAGCAACTCCGTTTAACACGAAGTAATTGCTGAGTAGGCGACGATCCGACCAGGACAATATTCGATCGGTTGTGACAGTTTCCGGAGTGTCACAAACTGAGGAGAATGCCATCGGTGGCGCGCCTTACAATCACTTGCATGAAAGTCGCTGAATGTTGGGCAACATTTAGGTATACGAGGCGTGTCTTTCGTACTTTGATGATTGGTGAGATGGCCTGCTTTTTGCTGTTTGCGACTCCAGAGACGCTTGCTGGTCAGATGCTGACCTTTCACGTGCTGGTGCTGGATGCTTTGGATGGAAAGCCTCAACCCAATGTGAAGATCGAACCATTGTGCGCAGGGCTTCCGAGTAATTTCTCGGAAGAAACGGCATTAACAGACGATAGAGGAATCGCGACAATTTCATATACCTGCGGCGAAAAACAAAAGATCGAAATTGCAGTATTTCCGCCAAATAAGAAAGAGCAATGCGGCGGTGATGCGGGAATGACTTTCAATGATGTTGTATCAATGGGTTTCCTAAGCAAACCAGACTCGGATGGCGGTATTTGGTGTCCTACGAAGGTAAGCAAAAAGCTCAAGCCTGTGCCGGGACAAGCGATCATCTTCGTCAAAAAGCCTACATGGTGGCAGTCTCACGTTGCAGGATGAAATAACGACGACAGTCATGACCGGACAAAGTGCGGCCTACTTTCAGGGCGAATCACCAACTCTTTTTGGGCTGACAGGGTGCTGCCGAAAGAACAACTGCAGATCCTTCGTCGCTTCGCTCCTCTGGATGACAAGCGGAAATCTGAGTACCGCCTGAGTCACCGCCTATCCGGACATTAGGGGTTGGTTGGCACCCGCACCTCGTCAATGGATGAATGCGGAATGGACGGACAGAATGGCCTGCGAACGAGAAACCTGCCGACGGCGCGGACCGGAGATTTTGTGCTAATTTGTGCTACTACCTTGGGCCTTATGGGGTTCTTGGAGATCTAGGAGCTTGTAGAATCTGTAACTTACGTGTTATCAACACGCCCCATTGTCGGTGCCCCATCCTTGCATAGCAAGGGTGGGAAAGCACAAACCCACATTCACGTCTCCGGGGGATCGTTATTTACACTTCTTGCGAAGGAGCACGACCCTCTTCCATGCCCCATCCTCAAATCAAGTTTGGTACCGACGGCTGGCGCGGCCTCATAGCCGACGACTTCACCTTTGCCAACGTCCGCATCGCCGCCGAAGCCGTCGCCGCCTACGTGCACGCGAAAGAAAACCTCGCCAGGGGTCTATGCATCGCCTACGACACCCGCTTCTTGTCGAAGGCTTTCGCCCAGGCCTGCGCTGAAGTAGTCGCCGCCACCGGCATTCCCGTTGCCCTCGCCAACGACATCACCCCCACCCCTGCGCTGAGTTACGGCGTCCGCGAGCGCGGCGCAGCCGGCGGCATCATGATCACCTCGTCGCACAATCCTGCGCAGTGGAACGGCGTGAAGTACAAAGCCTGGTATGGCGGATCGGGAAGTCCTTCCATCATTTCTGCCATCGAGTCCTATCTTGGCCAGCCCGTCCCGCGTCCCACGCAGCCTGCGCCGATAACAGAAATCGATTTCCTACCTCCGTACCTGCAAGCCATCGAAGATTTCGCCGATCTCGATCTCATTTCCAAGTCCGGCATGAAGTTCGCCATCGACTCCATGTATGGCGCGGGCGGAACGATTATCTCCGACATCTTCACCCGTATAGGCGTGGCCCACGTGCAGATTCGCGGCAACGTCAACCCGCTCTTCCCCGGCATCAATCCCGAGCCCATCGAGCCCAACATCCGCGCATTGGGCGAAGCGGCCGTCGCGCATCATTGCGATGCCGGCCTCTGCACCGACGGCGACGCCGACCGCATCGGCGCCACCGACGAGCACGGAAACTTCGTCGACCCCCACAAAATCTATTCCGTCCTGCTCAGTTGGGTGCTCAAGTACAAAGGCTGGCCCGGCGCCGTCACCCGCGCCTTCAACACCACCAAAATGCTCGACCGCATCTGCAAAAAATATGGTCGCGAACTCATCGAGCACGGCATCGGCTTCAAGTACGTATGCGACCTCATGCTTGAACGCGAAATCGTGATGGGCGGCGAAGAGTCCGGCGGCATCGGCTTCCAGCGCCACCTGCCCGAACGCGACGGCCTGCTCAACGCGCTGCTCCTCGCCAATGTCATGGCCCAGGAAAGCAAGACGCTCGGCCAGCTTGTCGCCGACCTCCAGGCCGAATACGGCGAACACCAATATGGCCGCATCGATCTTCACATTCCCGACGACATCAAGAGCGCGGCAATCGCCCGTGCCCTCGCGCTCAAACCCGGCGACCCGGTCATCGCGGGCATGCCCATCCTGCGCCAGGAAACCCTCGACGGCGTGAAGTTCTACCTCGACAACCCCGAAGCCAAAACCAAACCCAACGCCGCTGAAACCTGGATTCTCTTCCGTGCCAGCGGCACCGAACCCCTCATGCGCATCTACACCGAGTCCACATCCAAAGAAGCCGTCGCCAAACTCCTCGAATCCGGTCGCGCATTTGCGCTGAATGATAAGCACTAAACAATATGAGGAGAGGGTGCGTGAAAGACCTATTGAACGCAAAGTTGCTGATCGGTCTTCTGGTTTCCTTTGCATTTTGCGGCGGTCTGTCCTCGCAGGAACCGAATTGCCTCGAGACGTCAGCAGTGGGAGCAATGGCACGAGCCAACAATGTTTCGGTCTTGAAGGCCCGCAAGCAGAAGGCGGGGAACAGTTACCGCTCGCAACTTGTCTTTGCTGCCAGAATGCTAGAAATCGATCCGCGGAATAAAACGGCTGCGGATGCTTTGTTGAGCTTGTTACCCAAAGACGAAGTTGGGCCGGAACAGTCAGTGTGGTTGGGCCTCGACCAGTTGGAACATTGCCCATCCGGCGCTATCCCGGACGCTGATCTGAATCCTCTATTCAAACTTCAAGAGCGTCTGCCGCGCGATGCAGCAATGGCGGCGATACTTGATCCAACTAAAATGCTTGAGTATGTTTCCTATGCGAATATCGGGAGCGAAAGTGTTGTAAGCGATTACGCAGTGCAAATGCGAAAAGTGTGCAGGGCGCGAAATAAGCAATTCGTCGAAGCGATCGGCAGGCTCTCACCCCAGGAACGGCACCTTCTCGTTGCAGAGACATTCAACCCAGAAGGGTGTCGAGCGATTGCCATCCCGGAGCTGTGAGGCCTCTCACCCCAAAAATACCAACACCGCGCTACTTGCCGGAACCCGAATCCTCGCCGCCCCGTCCCGCACCTCAACCGCTTCCACGTCCTTCGGCCGCCACTCGCCGTCGCGAATCTCCGCCCCCGCCAGCGTCACTCCCTCGGTCGCGTCCAGCGCCGGAGCCCGCAACCTCCACGCCGTCGCCCGCCGTGCCTTCCCCGGCACCCGAATCGACACATCCACACCCTTCACCGCATCCTTGTTGAACACCGCAACCCTATACCGCGCACCGAACCGCGCCGCATACGCCGTCGCATTCGCGCCATCGATCTTCCCATCCACCTGCATCATCGCGCCGCCCGCAAGCTGGTTCGCCAGCATCATCCCGTAAAACACCGGCATCGCCTTCACCGGCCTTCCCGGTTCGCTCTGCAGTGGACTATAAAATCCGCTATGCACTGCCTGCGGAGTCTTCGCCACCTCCATCCCCGGTGTGTGCCCGCCCAGTCCCGCAGTGAGATATGCGCTCCCGCCGCCATGCAGATTCACACCTGCGCATCCCAGGCTCGCCAGCTCGAGCATGTAATCCCCCGCCCACAGCGCCGCCGCAAACGCGTCGCTCATCCCCGGCTTTCCGCCGCGGTAGCAGGAGTTGCCCTCCGTCATCCGGTAAATCCGTCCACGCGCACGCGCAGCCGTCTCGATCCGCCGAGTCTCCGTCGCAATGTTCTTGTTGCCTGCAAGCAGCCGCTCAATCGTGACTCGCGGATCGTTCGGCGGACCCTCAGCATAGTAGTGCCCGGTCAATGCAACCACGCGTTTCGCCAGCCGCGCAGGCACCCGTTCGTTGAATCGCACAATCCAGTCCGAGGAAGCCGCAACATCCGGCCCGCCAAATCGCGCCTCTGGAACCCTCGCGCTCACTGCTTCTGCAAACTCGCTCCACTCCTTCACGTAGTCATCGAAATCCCAATTCGGCGGTCGCGTTCCATTGCTCGCATTTTTGTAGAGATCAGGCTCGTTCCCTATCTGGAAAAACTCCAGTCGGTCTCCAATCTTCTCCGCCACGTATGCAGCCTCTTCCGCCGCTCGTTGCGGATTGCTGTTCCCAAAATTCAGTCCATAAATCAATCGCCATCCCGTCGCCCGCAGAAATCCAGCGAGCGCGTCGATAGCCTCTGGCCCGATGGCGAATTGCCGGTGCGGCATCCAGTTCGCGTCCAGGTTTCCCGGCGGCACATGCAACTTCGGTTCCGACGTCGACTTAGTGGTTTTGAACCAGCAAAACTCGCTCGTATTGCCGCCCAGTCGCAACACGCCATTACCGCTCAGTAGTCGGAAATAAGCTACGAGCTCGCGATTTGATTCCGAGAAGAATGTAGAGTCAGTCAGCTGCGCGAGTTCATAGCTCAACCCGGTAAAGTTCGCCGGAATCTCCGGCCCCCCAGGGTCATCGTGCAGCGTCACGTCCGCCGAGATATCAGGAATGCCGCCAGCCACGGCCTGTCGCGAACAACATGCCGCTGCAACAGCCCCAGACATCAACAAGAACTCTCGACGGTCCACCTAGATCCCTTCGCCATCCCCGCCGATGACGGCGATCTTCGCCCTCTTGCCGAGGCGAACCACCAGCCGGGCCGGCAGCACGTCGACTGGGATCAACGCATTTGCCACCACTTCTCCATCAATCTTCACGGCCTTCTCGGCGATCTTACGGCTGGCTTCCGCGCCGCTCGTCGCAAGCCCCAACTGCACCAGCAGCTTCTGCACCCGAATCTGCAGTGCACCCGTTGGCCCCGTTGGCCCTTCCACGTCTCCAAAGGAGATATGCACCTCTTCGAGGTCCACCGCAGTTTCCCCCTGCTGAAACATCCGCGCCCAGTTTTCATCGGCATGTTCCGCCGCTGCCTCGCCATGAAAACCAGCCGTAATCGTCCGCGCCAGCCGCTTCTTCGCCTCCATCGGATGCAGTTTTCCTTCGGCCACTTCCACTTTGAGCGCTTCCACCTCCGATCCGCGAAGATCGGTCAGCAAGAGAAAATACTTCCACATCAGCTCATCCGAAATCGACATCAGTTTCCCGTACATCTCCGCCAGGCGGCTCGTTGATGCCAATTGCATTATTGAGAGACTTGCTCATTTTCTGCACGCCGTCCAGCCCCTCGATAATCGGCGTCATGAGGATGATCTGCGGCTTCTGCCCGTAGTGGCGCTGCAGTTCGCGCCCGGCGCCGAGATTAAACCGCTGGTCGGTGCCGCCAAGCTCCACGTCGCATTCGAGAGCGACCGAGTCGTAGGCCTGCATCAGCGGATAGAGCAATTCGTGAAGGCTGATGGGCTGCTCCGCCTGGAACCGCTTGTGAAACTCGTCCCGCTCGATCATTTGCGAAACCGTGAAGTGGGACGCGAGACGGATGGTCTGCTCATAGCCAAGCTTGCCCAGCCACTCGGAGTTGTACCGCACCTCGGTCGCTGCTGGATCGAGAATTTTGAAGACCTGCTCCTGGTAAGTCTTCGCGTATTCGTCAATCTGCTCCCGGCTCAGCGCCTTGCGGGTCACGTTTTTGCCCGTCGGATCCCCGATCAGCGAGGTAAAATCGCCCACCAGGAAGATCACCCTATGCCCGAGCTGCTGAAAGTGCCTGAGCTTGCGCAGCAGCACCGTGTGTCCCAGATGCAGGTCGGGAGCGGTAGGGTCAAAGCCCGCTTTCACCCGCAGGGGTCGTCCGGTTTCGCGGCTGTCTTCAAGGCGCTCGCGCAGATCGGCCACGCGGATAATCTCCGCCGCACCCTTCTGCAACAAATCCATCTGTTCATCTACGGGCAGAAATTCTTGCATGTCCCCTCAAGTATAAAGTTCGTAGCGCGCCGACCCCGAACCAACGCGCAATTTCCCCCGCGTTCACTCATCTGTTCATGCATCTTCCCCCGCCCAGCTTCATCCAAAACCGCAGGAGAAAACTGTCTATGCCCCCAGTTACCGGCCGTTCCATGCAGGTGCCGGCCGCCGGCGCCGCGTTTCAGCTTGTCGAAAAACAATTCCCCGACCCCGGCCCCGGCCATGTGCGTATCCGCGTGCAGGCCTGCGGCGTTTGCCACAGCGATTCGCTCACCAAACTGGGCATGTGGCCCGGCCTCCAATATCCGCGCGCACCCGGTCACGAAGTCGCCGGCGTGGTCGATGCCGTTGGTCCCGACGTTCCGCTCTTCAAGCCCGGCCAGCGCGTCGGCCTCGGCTGGCACGGCGGCCACTGCAACTACTGCGCGCCCTGTCGCCGCGGCGACTTCATCCTCTGCGAAAACCAGCCCATCAGCGGCATCCACTACGACGGGGGATACGCCGACTACGTCATCGCCCCTGCCAACGCCCTCGCCTTCGTCCCCGACGACCTCTCCGACGTCGATGCCGCCCCGCTCCTTTGCGCCGGCATCACCACCTTCAACGCCCTGCGCAACTCGGGAGCACGCACCGGCGACACTGTAGCCATCGTCGGCCTCGGCGGGCTCGGCCACCTCGCCGTCCAGTACGCCGCCAAGGCCGGCTATCGCACCGTCGCCGTCGCCCGCGGCCAGGACAAGGCTCCGCTCGCCAAGCAACTCGGCGCGCACATTTACATCGACACCACCACGCAGGACCCGGCGAAAGAGTTCCAGAAAATCGGTGGCGCCAACATCATCCTCTCCACCATCACCAGCGCCAAGGCCCTCGAATGGGTCATCGACGGCCTCGCCCCCGCCGGCAAATTCATCCTCGTTGGCGCACCCGAAGACGGACCCATCGTCATCAGCCCATTCCCGCTGCTCCTTGGCCGCCGCACCGTCGCCGGCTGGCCCTCCGGCACCGGCATGGACTCCGAAGACACCCTCAAATTCAGCGCCCTCACCGGCGTCAAGCCCATGATCGAAACCTATCCCCTCGAAAAAGCCGAGGAAGCCTACAACCGCATGATGTCCGGCAAAGCCCGTTTCCGCGTAGTGCTGAAAACCAGTGAGTAGGGAACAGAGAGTAGGGAGTAAGAGGCCGGTAAACTGGAACTCAGTTCTCCCGCATTCAGCCGGGTGCCCCATCCATTCCTCGTTTTTTGAGGAATGGGTGGGAAAGCACGATCCTTCCCCGTCCCTACTCCCCACTCCCTACTCCCCACTCCCCCAGAGTTCTCTGACAACTGAGAACTGACAACTGTAAACTCGTTCTTATGGAAGAGTTCTCCCGCATTCAGCGCCTCCCGCCCTATGTCTTCAACATCACCGGCGAGATGAAGGTCAACGCCCGCCGTCGCGGCGAAGACATCATCGATTTCGGCATGGGCAACCCCGACGGAGCCACCCCCAAACACATCGTCGACAAGCTCGTCGAAGCAGCGCAGAAGCCCGTCACCCATCGCTATTCCGTCTCTCGCGGACTCCCGCGCCTCCGCAAGGCCATCTGCAATTGGTACAAGGCCCGCTACGATGTCGACCTCGATCCCAACTCCGAGGCCATCGTCACCATCGGCTCCAAGGAGGGCATCGCGCACCTCTGCCTCGCCATCCTCGACTCGCGCGACACCGTCATCGTCCCCAATCCCAGCTACCCCATCCACATCTACGGCCCCGTCATCGCCGGAGCCCACGTAGTCAGCGTCCCCGTCCACGACTGCGACCAGTTTTTAGCGGAATTGGAAGAACTCATCCCCCGCATGACCCCGCGCCCCAAGGCCCTCATCGTCAACTTCCCGTCCAACCCCACCACCCAGACCGTCGAACTCCCATTCCTCGCGCGCCTCGTCGAGCTAGCCCGCCAATACGGATTCCATCTCATCCACGATCTCGCCTACGCCGACCTCGGCTTCGACGGATACAAGCCGCCCAGCGTCCTCCAGGTCCCCGGCGCAAAAGATGTCGCCGTCGAATTCTTCACCCTGTCGAAGAGTTACAACATGCCCGGCTGGCGCGTTGGATTCATGGTCGGCAATCCCGTCCTAGTCAACGCCCTCGCAAGATTGAAAAGTTATTTCGACTACGGCACCTTCACACCCATCCAAGTCGCCAGCATCCTCGCGCTAGAAGGTCCGCAGGACTGCGTAGCCGAAATTCGCGAAACCTACCGCCTCCGCCGCAACGTCCTAGTCGAAGGACTCAACAAGGCCGGATGGGCAGTGCCGCTGCCCAAAGCCACCATGTTCGTCTGGGCTCAAATTCCCGAGGCCTACTCGGCCCTTGGGTCCTTGGAATTCTCGAAGAGGCTATTAACCGATGCCAAAGTAGCCGTAAGCCCCGGCATAGGCTTCGGCGATTACGGCGACGCCCACGTAAGATTCTCGCTCATAGAAAACGAAGAGCGCACAAGACAAGCCCTCCGCGGCATAAAGCAAATGCTGGCGAAAGGCGTGCTTGTTGGGTCGTGAGCACTGATTCCGCGAGCGTGGTCGAGGCTTGCTGGGCAGCTTCACTTGGAAACTGCGGCGGTCGAAAGGCAAGTGTGAATCTCACGGATGTCATTGCGTTGGTCATGAGCCGAGTGCGCCCAGTCTCGCCTCTGAGACTTGGGAAAGCACCACCCCACCCCAGCCCGTGTCATCCTGAGCGGAGCAGCTTGGGGCCCTGTGAACGCATAGCGTTCATGGGGTAAGCAATGGGGTCCCCATCGATAGGTCTTCGTCGATGGGGCGGGGAGCGAAGGACCTGCTTCTCGCAGACTGCCGTGACCGCAAGCACTTCCCATCCCCCGCCGTTTCGTTACCGTTCCACCAATGGACGAGCGCGTCTACTTCACATACATCCTCACCAGCAGAAGCAGAACCCTCTACGTCGGTGTCACCAGCGACCTGCGCCGACGCGTCTTCCAGCACCAGCAGAAGACCCACCCCGGATTCACAGCAAGATACAACTGCAACCGTCTCGTCTGGTTTGAGACTTTCAGCGAAGTCAGCGCCGCAATCCAGCGCGAAAAGGAAATCAAAGGAAGGACGCGAGCCAGGAAAATCTCTTTGATCGAAGCCGAAAATCCAACTTGGGAAGACCTGAGCGAACCGTGGTATCCGCACTTGGCAACTCCGCCTGCTGACGGCAAACAATTCCCCCACTCTGTGCAGCGTTATGCCCCCACCCTGGGCTATGTTATGCCCCCAGTTGATGCAACGTTATGCCCCCAATTGCGAAATAGGGAGATATTGATATCATCCACGCGGAAGGCGTGTGGCAGACCGCCACCAGCCTGAAATCTCCGGCAGGTTCGGCTCGGCCCCGGTGACCAGGCTCACTCGAAACTTCCGAATCGGCGACGATTCACCAACAACGCGGATCGCAGACCCACAACCTCCCTCACCGCGTTGTCATCCAGAGGAGCGCAGCGACGAAGGATCTGCAGTTGCTTTTGGGACGCTAAAATGCAGCGGAAATCTAAAATCATTGTTACTTCCGAATTCGCGACCATCAGCCCACAACCGCTGTTAACTGCTGAATTCATGTCTTTTCAGTGGCCTAGCGGCTAGGTATCCCATAGGATTCCTCAATGAGACTTTTCATATTCTCAGCAATGATGTGGATGCTTCTCGTCACAGCGGTTAAAGCGCAAGGTGTTGCACCGCAGGGCGCGCTCGAAGTGGCATCCATACGCCCCACGCCCAAGAGTGAGATTGGAGCGTCAGTTTGGACTCCACCGGGGATCGGAAGGTTCTCTGCGCATTGCGTAACCCTGCCTTTCTTGATCCATCTGGGATACGGAATCGATGAGGACCAAATCGTCGCAAGGGCGAACTGGATGGACTCGACGTTTTTCGATGTTGTAGTCAAGCCCTCGGGCGACATCCCCCTGACCAGAGAGCAGTTGAAGCCCGTCTTGCAGCAATTGCTGCGGGATCGATTTCATCTGATCGCGCACAGCGAACCGAAGCTCGTAAAAGGCTACATGCTGGTGTGTGCGAAGAATGGGCCGAAACTTCAACCAAGCAATAGTAATAAGCCGCCCAACTTTCGCATTTACGTTGGGCCAGGAAGGTTGGAGGGTTTGAATTGGTCCATGCCTTTCCTCGCGACGACGTTGCAACATCCCGCTGGGCTTCCAGTCGTGGATCAAACAGGGCTGACGGGTGGATACGATATCAAGCTCTACTTCGCGGACTACCGGGATACGGAATCGTCACAGCCATCGCTTTTCACGGCTCTTCATGAGAGCTTGGGCCTGGAACTGAAGTCCGGAAAGGTGTCAATTTCAGTGCTTGTGATCGATCATCTGGACAGGAACCCAACTGAGAACTGACAGATCGCGGATAAGAAGATTTTTACTTGCGAGCGTATCACCGGCTATGCGGAAGTTTCAGAAGCAACTGCAGATCCTTCCGCTTCGCGTCAGGATGACAACGCGAAAGGCCAATTCGGAAAGCGGGACAATCACCACCATCTCGGACCTTTGCCAGATTTTCGCCAGGTAGAGCCTTGTGGCAGTCCGAGCTGGACCGGCCCGGCAGCAAAGCACTATATCCAGCAGTGGTTCCTTACCATTAAATTCGGTGGCGGCATTCGAGCGTATTCAGCACGCCCAGGGTGGGGGCATAACGTTGCCCAGACTGGGGGCATTCGATTGCAACCAGCACCGCGCGCATTGTGAAAAAGCAGATCCTTCGCTTTGCTGAAGAATTCCACTCCGCAAAACCTTTCCGTCGTTTTGCAGTTCATTTCCCCCTCCCGGCGCACAATGGACTCAAATGCAAATCCGCCGAAAGAGACCACGCATGCCTCGAACCAGATTTTTACTCGCTACTCCCTACTCCCTACTCCCTACTCCCTAACCCCTGCATTCAGAAACATCTACAACTAACCTCAATCCACACAAATATCTAGCGCCACCCCTTCTCTGTAACCCGATGAATTCAGGTTTTTTATCCGAAGACGCCGGGTAAAAGGGGGGGCAAGGAGTCACGTCCATGTTCAACGAATGCCGGCATATTCTCACCAGCGGGCACAAGTGCAAAGCCGCCGCACTCCGCGGACAGGCCTTCTGCTACTTCCACACCGCTGCCCGACGCTACGCCAACCAACGTACTACCTCAGTCGATCCACTCCCGCTTCCCTCCACCGAAGACACCGCCGGAGTACAGATCGCCATCAATCAGGTCCTCCGCGGACTCGCCTCCCATCGCATCGACTCGCGCCGGGCAGGTGTCTACTTCTACGGACTCCAGATCGCAGCGCGACTCGCACGCAAATCCGATGAAAAGCCCGGCGAATGCGTCCGCGAAACCTGCGAAGACCCAGACCATCTCGATGAAATCCCGGGGTGATCTCGCGCCGGAGAACTCCACCTTCCCAACCCCTGTCTTCCTCAGCGAAGCGTTTTCCCGGGGCCCCCGGCGACAGGTCTTCGTCGCTGGGGTGGTTAAGCGGAGTCGAAGGACCTGCGTTTGCTTTTCCTTCGTATCAGGGCACGGCGCGCCGACGCGTCGAATCATCAATCCAGAAACACAATCCCCACCGCGTGTTTCGCAAAGCGTTCCCGATTCATATACACGCGATGCCAACCATTCAGATCGATCGTTTTATGATCCCGATGGCGAACTTCCCCGCGTGCGTACACTTCTGCGTTAAGCGTCATAGCAATCCAACGCATCTTCGCGGACCGGCGGTCGCTTGCGATTAGATACTGATAGTACTCAAGGCTCACGCCGGACGGATATCGAGTAGAAACCATCACCGATTCGCCACCGCGGCGCATCACCTGTTCGCAGATGTGAGGTTTGCTCCCCGCCCCGCGGCTGAGAGGTTCGTTGTAGTGAATCACGGCGTCCTTGTCGTCCACGCCGCGGTCCGCAACAAAAAACCATTCCCCCTGGCGAATCGCCGCGCGTCCTTCGATCTCTTTAGGACGCAGATTTTCAATCGCCGTGCGCACATCGCGCACGCCTTCGCCCGGAACCGCCGCCGCAAACCAATGACGTTCATCGCGTCCGAGCAGATACTTATGTTTTTCGCCTCCATCGCGCGTCATCAAGACCATGTGACGAGAACGAGGTTGCACATCGAGAACTTCGAATGCAGCGTCCTCCACACAACGAATATCGAACAATTCGCCCGAGCGATCCTTGCCCACATCGATAGCAATCTTCATCCCTTGCCGTTGGGCGGGTCCGCGCACAACCACGCGCGCACCCATGCGGGCGAAGTGCCGACGCAGATATTCCTGAGTCGTCATAACTTCCTCTTCTATTTGTTTACGGGTTGCCGTTTAGGCGCGAGCAAGAAGGGACAAAGAGGATCCATCCTGTGCCGAGCCAGGTACAAAGTCCGCCAATCGCAAACTTCGGAGCATGGATGTCCCCTTTCCTTGAGTAAAGTACCACGATTCCAATTCCAGATCAATCAACTCCCCGTGAATTGGCCGCGCGCCCTTCCTACACCTTCGAACGGCCGGCGCGCCCATTCTTGCAACGTTTTTCATCTTTTTTGCAAGGTCGGGAAAGCCCGACAAAGGATCGGTCAATTAAGAGGTGTCCTCCTGAACGGAGCGCGTTTGGGGCCCCGTGATTGTAAAGCAATCGTGGGGTAAGCGAAGTGAAGGATCTGCTTCTGCTTTTCGTCAGGTATCGGCGACTTGCGAACCCACCGACCCGCCTCACTGCCCCACCACCCATCCCACCAAAATGCTTCGCCGTTCCCCCGCGCCAAGCGTGACAACCACTCCCTCCGTCATCAGTTTCTTGCGCACTTCCGCATCGCGATACGCGCGGCTCTCCACATTCGACGAAGCAACTACGAGATATTTTCCCGGCGAAATTCCTTTCAGTTCCGTGGGCGCCGGCCCGGCAAACAAACCTTCCGTGTGAGCCAGCTCAACAGAACCGTCCAGCGGAATCAAAAACAGGGTCGTCACGTTTTGCCCTGTCGCGGTCAGTTTGGCTTTGCTCTCCTCTGTCAGCCCGACATCCAGCGACGCCGAGTCGTCGCGAAGCATCGCTTCGATCGAACACTTAGGCGTACCGGGTTCTACAACCAGTTGCTCACGCAGCAGGTCCTGCTTGCCGCAGGTAAGCGAAGCCGCATACACGCCATCACTGCCATATGCGCCCACTGCGTATTTTCCCGGCAGCACATCGGTGAACTGGAGCGCTTTCTCCGGATTCCTCTGGTCCCACCCCATGACGTTGGTTTGATTGTTTTCTCCCGTGAGATGGAAGCTCCCCCGCGGTGGAACGTATGTGTCGTACTGGCCCAATGCCGCCTTCACCTTGTCCTGCTGCGTGAAAGCGGTCTGAACGTGAATCGGAATCGTAATCGGCTGCTGAGCCGCGATATCGGCGATCGTGATGGGCGCGTCCGTTACCGTAACCTCCACCGCGCCGTAATACGGCTTTGTGCTCCCATCCTTCCACGGCACGGGATCACCAGCCTTCGCATCGGCGGGCGGCCAGAAGATTGCCTCAAGTTTGAAGTGCCCCGGCGGAGCGCGCAGCTGGAAGGCGTGATTCTGCGTGTCGGCCACGATCTCGAGTCCACCGTTTGGTTCAGTCCCCCAGAAGTTCAAACCGGGATTTCCATCTGCCTTTTGGCCTGAGTAGGAAATGGTGACGAGCTGAAACTTCACACTCTTCAAAGTGAAATTCGCAGTCACAGTCTCGCCCGCGCCAATCACGATGGGCGTCGCGCTTTCTTGATCCTTGGCCTTCGGATAGTACGTGGCCGCATAGCCGTGGTCGACCGTCGTCACGGTCAAGTTCGGGCTGGGGTGCGCTTCGTCAGGATCGGCGGCGTTTCCAGTCTGAATCACATAGGCCCCCGGCTCAAGACCCACAATCCTGTACATCCCTTCTTCGTTCGTCGTTACCGGCGGAAGCCTCTGCCATTCATGCAGTGATGTCGAGCCCAATTCCTGCCGCAAGTGCGAGACTGCCAGTCCTTTTACCGGCTCTCCCGCTTCATTGCGAACGACCCCCGTGATCACGGCCTGCGGCATCAGTTTCAGCGTGACCTCTGCAGGTTCCGATTCAATCTCGACGCTCTGCACGCAGCTCTCTTCTCTTTTCCCGTTCTGCTTGCAGAGAAAATCAGGCTTCCGCGCGCCCAGCGAAACGCGTCCGCTCACCTCGGTGAATTCAAACTCCCCCTTAGCATCCGTCATCACCTTCCGCTCGCCCTTCGCGTCGCCCAGCATCCTCACCTGCGCCTTGGGAACCGGTGTCCCGTCCACCGTGCTCACAACCCTGCCACGCAGCGTGGCCAGCGGCTGCGCAGGCATTTGCGGCCCATCCTGTGCAGCAGTGTCTGCCGCCACCAGCACCATCGCCAGCACCAACGCCAAGAAACCTGGATGCCTCTTCATGCGCACAAGTCTACCCCCGGAGTCCGTTCAGCGTAGTCGTCGAACCGATCTTGGTCGCTGCCACGGCTTGATTCGTGCCGAAATGCTTGAATCAACTCACCTCACGGAGGGAGCGTGGGGCTTCAGCCCCACGAGAAATCCGCATGGTCATCCGGGCTTTAGCCCCGGGCCCTATTCCCGGGCCCTCTTTAGGAGCCCGAATTCCGGCCTTCACCCGTTCCTGGAAAACGCACTCTCTCGCTAAACGCAATTTCACCAAAATCCCAATTTCACCCCCAAAAAGCGCCTTTCGCGCCGCCACTCCCGCCACACTTCCCCCGTTTTCCTTGATTCCCGACAACCAATTCCACCCCAATAAAGACCGCCAAATGCCGGAAACCAAAACAATCCGCCAAAGCCACCCGTTTCAACGCCCTTTTTCGCCACATTCTGCAGAAAATTACCGTTGAATCGCGCAAAATAATAGACAGCAACCCATCTGCTGACTCGAAGTATTTGCACTCGCACAGCCAACAAAAGTGGCTCAAAAATGGCCGAAAAATTATTCTCAAATCCCCAAAGCGAAGCATCTTCTCAATCGACTATATTTCAATAACTTACAGGCGGAGTTAGTACAGGAATACAGGAACTGTAATGCCAAAAACGACCAAAATGTGCCACTTAAGGCGCGTTAACAGCGCCATTTTGTGCCACCTGTTTTCGCCCGCAACCTGTGCGACAATCGTTCCAATGGCCGTTCCCCGCGCTCCCAGGAGAGGTCACAAATGAAATCTCCCACCGAACCGGCTAATATTCAGCCCCCCAAACGCCGTACTCGCGCAGTCCTGCTCTCCATCGCGCTCCACGCCAGCCTTCTTATCTGCCTGATTCTGCTAGGGAAAGCGATTCACACCCGTTCCGCCGTCGCGCCCGTTTCGTTCGAACGCCTCGCCATGATTGAAACCGCGGGAGCCACCCACGCCATCCCGATTCCGCTCCCTCCGGCAGCGTTTTCAGCCCACACTCGCAACCCAAAACTTGACCCTGAAGCGTCCAAAAAGACCATCCTCCCCGTCGAAAACTCTCAACCCAAAATGGCTGGCGGGGGCTCGCCCAAAGATCCTCACGCAGGCGACGGATCCGGTAAAGCTATGAATGGAAACGGGTCCGACGCCGAAGATGCACGCCCCGCCTTCCCCGTTTTCTCTCCCCACCCCCCCGTAACCGACCGCTCGCTCCTCCCCACTACCGAGCAAAAAATCGTCGTCGATGTGAAATTGGACGAACAAGGCCAGGTGGTCAGCGAGACTCTCATAAAGAGCATGGGCAACAAGCTCGATCAAATAGTCTTGGACATTGTCAGGACCTGGCGTTTCCAACCCGCAACCGTGAATGGCAAGCCCGTCCCCTCCGAAGCGGAATTGATATTCCCGTTCAACCAGAAATATCCAATCACGACTTCATAGTCGATCCACACGCATAATTGACAGAAGTTAGAGGATGATCAGGGCATAAGTCGATAGTTATTAGTCGAGAAGTTAAGACTTATAAGTTCGAATTGAGACCAATAATGATGGAATGTGCATGTATTGCACCAAAGCTGGTGATATCCACAGAATTAACCAGAGTTTTGCACTTGCATCCACAGATCGAACGGGCCTACTGTCTCTAACTAGCTGGTGACCCTGTAGGGAATTGGAACAGCAGGTTCGGTCAGGCTAGTAGGTGCAAAGTTCGATTTGAGTTTGGCAGTACACGGTCGGCTTGCCGATAGTGGATTGAAAAATTTAAGTTTGAAATGCATCGAGCGTCCGGCAAGAAATGCTGTGACCCGATTGAAAACGAAGATTCATCCGCGGCTCCGCCGAGGATGCAAAGTTCGAGGACAGCGGGGATTCATCATCGATCCAGCCGTCGATGTGAAATCGGGGCAACCCGAGGAAGCATAGGCGGGTCAGCCGAGAGAGCAAGATTCGGGGTAACCCGGAAATTGATCAATCGGCGACGGCGACGGACCCGAGATTTAGGGCAACCTGGAAATTGGTCAGTCGACGAGCCAGAGGAGAGAAGATTCAGGGCGACTTGGAGATTCGCCACTGGCAAAACCGGAAGGTGACCGATCCGAGGCGACTCGGAAAGGCATCAGACGGAGCCGGAGGATTCGGGGTTCGGGGCAACCCGGAAAACGAATCGTCGGCGATACCGAGAGGCAGAGATTCGGGGCAACTCGAATTGCGGCCAGTCGGCACCGCCGAAGGATGAGACTTTCGAGGCGACTCGAAGATCATCGCCGGCAAAGCCGGAGGTGAGGGACGAAGGGAAACCTAAGGCCTTCATCGCAGGCGTTGCAAGGGGAGTGAAGAGACGGGGCGACTCGTTGCTTCGCATAAACTAGCAACGCTGAAGGAATGCGATATTTGGGGCGACTTGAATATCCAACGCCGGCACAGCCGATGGACAGAAGGATCGGGGCAACTCGAAACTTCGGTCGCCGAGGCAGTCGCAGGATGCGGGGTACGGGGAAACCCGGAGACGCATAACCGGCTGAAGCGGAAGATGCAGGGAGCGAGGCAACTCGAAACCTCATTGATAGGCTGAGCGGGTCGGTACATGATCCGACGAGCTGCAAGGGCACCCAGAAAACGCCAGAGGCCGCAAGGTCTCTGGCGTTTTCAATTTGCGCAGGTAGAGTTCATGTCGCGCGGGTCCGTAATGTAAGTCTGGCAGACGGGTTGGTATTCACCGTCAACTGCGAGAGCTCCGTGAAATGAGGATTACCTGGCAGATAGGATTTCTTCATGCTCAATGCCAGTCACGCCAATTTGCGACAACGTAAGTTGCGAATGAGCGGATCGCGCGGGAAAAGCCCACCGATTCGCAGCGAGAATTTGCCCAGTAATGAGTAAGAAATGTCAGGTTGGCAATGCTATACTCGCGGCATTTCTTTTCCCGAGAGGATCGCGGATGCGAATTCCCTTATTGCTCACGGTTCTTGCAATTTCGTGTTTGCCGCTCGCGGTGAAGGGCCAGAAGGCCACGGCGCAGCCATCGAAGTTTGAAAATATCCAGGTTGAGGGCGTGAAGTGGTCGAGTTTCCACGACCCCAATGAACATGCGTTCTCAGTGGATGTCCCGGAAGGGTGGAAGGCCGAGGGCGGACTGGTGCGGCGCAATTCGATCGACACGTCCACCTTTCTCAGGGTGTTGTCGCCCGATGGGACGGTGATGTTGATGATGGGTGATCCAGCGCCCGCATTTTTCAGGACGCCTGGCTTTGCCAGAAGGCCGACAGATAAGGTGTATGAAGGTGGCAAGGCCTTTGCGCGTTCGTATGGGGAATCCTCGCTGCCTTCGGTATGTTCCGACTTGAAGTTCACAAACGGTGCAGAACGCACCGACATTGAAAATGGCCCGCTCGCGAAGGCTGTACCCGGTTCTCATTACGACGCGGGGGAAGCATTCTTCTCGTGCACGCATAACGGAAAGCCGACCCGGGCTTATGTGGTTGCGGGTACCTATATCTACCAGTCGCGCATGACGGATGCTCCGAGCTTTTGGGGAGTGAACCTACTGGACGCTTGTATTGCGCCGGCGGATCGACTGGACTGGTCGAGGAAGATTCTGCTGCATATGCTTCTGTCGGCGCGCAATGATCCTGACTGGGTGCGAGCGCAGCAAGCCAGAGTCGATCAGGCGACACGCAACCTGAACGCAATTACCGCCGCGCAGCAAGGGGCATTTGAGAGAAACCTCGCCAATGCCCAGGCACAGCAGAGAGCGATGACGCACCAATACAACGCTTTCAGCGAAGTGCAGACGCAGACTGGAACATTTGTGGACAACGGGGGGCACCGCTACGTGCTGCCGAATACACAGTCGTACCACTGGGTTGGGCCCGGAGGGAAGACGACAGAAACGTCTTCGCCGACACCGCCTGCAGGCGGGGGATGGACACAGTTGAAACAAGTGCCACCTCAATAGAAGGGTGAGATCGGCCGGTGGACGCCTCCCTGAGATTTCAGAAACTCAATATTGCGAACAATATTGCGTCGCCTTGGAGCGGAGATCACTTTGGGAGCACCGGGCGCAATTGGGTTTTAGTGGACCGCCCCGGCGCTGGGGCCCTGGCCGGGGCGATTCTTGCTGAGCATGAAGGCGAGAAGAACGAGGAAGCAAGACATCCACGACAGCTCCATGTAGACATCCTGGTAGCCCTGCATCTGCGCCTGCTGATTGAGCTGGTTGTAAATGGAGGCCATTGCGAGGCCGCTGCTATTTGCGCTGCCGAATGTGCCGCTGAAAAAAGCGCCAAGTGTTTGCGTGTGCTGAGCGAAGGCATCGGAACCGGATTGCATCGCGGCCTGCAAATGTTGCTGATGCCACATGGCGCGGCTGGTGACTTGTGCGTTCGTGACGGCTATGAGGATGCTGCCGCCGATATTACGGGCGAAATTGATGAGGCCGGCGACCTGGTTCGAATCTTCTTTAGGCATTCCGACATAGGCGGCGGTGGTGATGGAGATGAAGCAGAAGGGTAACGGGACCATTTGAACCACGCGGAGCCAGGAAGCCTGAGAAAAGGTCATGTCGAGCGTGGTTACGTCGGCCGCGATTCGGAAAGTGATGATGAAGAGGAGAAAGCCAATGGCGGTAAGCGTACGCGCGGAGATCTTGCTGGTGGCAAAGCCGGCAAGGGGCATGACGAGAACCAGGGTGAATCCGCCAGCGGTTAGGGCGAGGCCTGCAGTCGTGGCGGTCCATCCGAGGAGCTGCTGCATGAATTGAGGCTGGAGAACCGTATTGGCGTTGAGCACGCCACCGACCAGCATCATGAGAAAGCAGCAAATGGCGAAATTCTTGAACCGGAAAACCTTGAGGTTAATGAGCGGATCTTTCTGACGCCATTCCCACCAGACAAGTCCGATCATGCCAGAGACGAAGAGGAAGGCGAAGAAGCGGATGAAGCTGGAAGAGAACCAGTCATTCTCTTCGCCTTTATCAAGCATGATCTGCATGCCGCCCATGGCGATCGTGAGGAGCGCAAGGCCCACGTAGTCCATTCGGAACAGGCGAGTGCGGTCGGGCTTGATCCATGGGGGATCGTCGACCAGGCGGGTGACGAGAATGAAAGCGAGGACGCCGACGGGAATGTTTATGTAGAAGATCCAGCGCCAGGAGAAGTTGTCGGTGATCCATCCGCCGAGAGTGGGTCCAATGGAAGGTGCGAGTACGGCGACGAGGCCGTAGAGGGCAAAGGCCTGGCCGCGCTTCTGAGGTTCGAACGAGTCGGCCATAATGGCCTGGGCCATGGGTTGCAGCCCCCCGCCGCCGGCTCCCTGGATGACGCGGAAGAGCAGCAGGAGCGGAAGGGTAGGGGCGGCGCCGCAAAGAAAACTGGCGCTAGTGAAGACGATGATGCAAAAGACGAAGAAGTTTCGCCTGCCCATGACGCTGGAAGCCCATCCACCGAGCGGAAGGACGATGGCGTTGGAGACAAGATAGCTAGTGAGAACCCAGGTGCCCTCGTCCGTGCTGGCACCGAGCGAACCGGCGATATGCGGTAAGGCCACGTTGGCGATGGAGGTGTCGAGCACCTCCATGAAGGCCGCGAGTGCGACTGTCATCGCAATCAACCAGGGATTTACCCTGGGTTTCCATGGCTGGAGCGCGACCGGGTTCGGGTTGTCCATCTGCTTGCCGGGACTCACTGAGCCGGGCGAGGATGTCTGCGACTCGGGCAAAGAAGCTCTCTCCTTGTGGGTTGTGCTGCTTGTGTCAGTTGCAGGGGTTTCGTTGCTCACTAACGGCGGACTATGGGGGAATGCCGCACTGTTATAGATGACGGTCAGTCGGGTCGGGGTTCATGGATTGTTGCGAGTTCTTCACTATGCGGCACTTATGGATTCGGTTGTGGTTTCTGCGACCCTTGGCGTGCGCCAGCCGATGAGCGCGATGGTCAACGCAACCAATTGCATGGCGACGATAAAGGCGACACAACCTGGCCACTTTCCGAAAGTCCAGAACGCGCCGGGAACCACTCCAGCGGCAGTGCCTCCGAGATAGTAGCAAGTGATATAGATGCCTGCAGAAGTGACGCGCGAGCCGGACGGGGCTGCCACGCGAAGGTGACTCTGCGAGGCGGTCTGGGCAATGAAGACACCGCTAGAAAGCATGGTAAGGCCGACGATCACGGCTGGCAACGAGCGTGACAGGGTGAGCAGGACTCCGGCGATTGAACAGGAAATGGCTCCGCCGATACCAGCGCGGAGACCTACTCGGTTGATGAGAAACCCGGCGGCGGGGGTGACGACGAGGCCGGCGAGATAGACAAAGAACAACGAGCTGAGGGCGGTAATGGAGAGCGAGAAAGGCCGCGCACTGAGGTAGAAGGTGATCCAGGTGAAGACGCCGACGAGCGAGAAGAGCACGTTGAATCCGACTGCGAAAGTGGCCACGAGCCGGCGATTGCGAAACATTGCTCGAATTTGACTGAGAAATGGAGGGGAGGGGGATCCTCGCGAGACGAGGGCGCGGCGACGACCATGAGGCAGCCATGCGGCAACTGCCGCTGCTCCGACAAGAGATGCGACACCGAGCGAAATGAAGCTAACCCGCCAGTTGAATCGGTCGGCGAGAATACCAGCGGAAATGCGGCCGAGAAATCCGCCGAGCGCGGTGCCGCTGACGTAGAAGCTCATGATGAGCGCGACGTGATCGGGCGGCAACTCCTCTCCGATGTATGTGACTACCACGGCAATGATGCCGGGGACCATGATTCCCTGGAGAAAGCGCCAGAAGATGAGTTGAGGCAGAGACGTGGAAGTGGCGGCCAGCAGCGTGGGGATGGAAACGCCGAGAAGAGAAACGACGATGACGCGTTTACGCGCGAGGCGCTCGGTGACTGCGCCGAAGAAGGGTGCGGAGATGGCCACGCCAAGGGTTGCAGCGGAAACGGTCATACCGACGCCAGTCTTGGATGCATGAAAGATACGGGCCAGAAGAGGTAGCAGCGGCTGCGTACAGTAGAGTTCGAGGAACGCGCAGACGCCGCACAAGGCCACAGCGGCCGCGGCTTTGCGGCTCGGCAGGGGATGGTCGAGTTGGGTTGTAGTTTCCAACCACCAGAATAATCGATGGTGAGCGAGCCGTGGGAGGTAGCAAATAGGCCAGGGCGCCGATTGACAGCGACTGTCGATCTCATTTCTAATCTGGCTCCACTCGCTTTTGCACTGCTGATGCGAGCCAAAGTCCCTGTCGCAATTACTGAAAAGGAGAATGCATGTGCAATGGATGTGACACATCACCCGACGCGGCTCCTGCGACTGTTCGCCACAATCGTTCTTGAACTTTTTACTGAATCGAGGGTAGGACCCTATGTGCGGTAAATGCGATTCGCCCGGCGGTTGTGACTGCTTGCGAGACGAATGTGGCTGCTGGAACGGCGGCTTCTGCTCAACATGCAATCACTACCCAACAGCCAGACTCGACGATGTCAGTTCCGACGCGGATGTCGAGATCGTTCCCCTGGCGGTGGCGCCTGAGCTTGAAGACGATTAGCGAAAGCGGACTCTTCGGTGATGGATAGATAGATATCCTCGATTGCGGCGATGCAAGGTGCGCAGTATAACCTAACCTAGAGATGCAATCCTCTTCCCCAAAGCCTCCGCGGCGCGGCATGGAGGCGTTTGCCTTTCGCGACTTCAGGCGATATCAGCTGGCGCGCGTTGCAGTCATTCTGGGTGCTGAGGCCCAATCGCTTGCGGTGGCATGGCAGGTGTACTCGATCACTCATCGCGCAATCGACCTGGGCTATACGGGGCTGGCATTGTTTCTGCCGGGATTGCTTTTCCTGCTGCCCGCGGGTCACGCCGCCGACCGGTTCGACAGGCGGAGAGTGATCCTGGTCTGCTACGGCTTGCAGGTCATTTGCACTTCGGCCCTGGCCCTGCTTGCATCGACCGGCACGCGCAATGTGTATCTGATTTACGCGGTCCTGTTTTTGATCGGCACAGGGCGCGCCTTTTCTTCGCCGGCGAGTTCGGCGCTTGTTCCCCACCTTGTTCCAGAAAAGCATTTTGTGAACGCGGTGACGTGGGGTAGTGCGATTTTTCAGATCGCAAACGTGACAGGACCGGCGATGGGTGGGCTGCTGTTTACACTGCCGCTGGTTGGGTTTTTGCGAAGCAGCGGCCTCGAGGGCGCGGGCATCGTATATGTGTTCACATTATTTACGCAGGCGTGGTTCCTGATGCTGATCTTAAGCCTGCACGTGAGGCTGGGGCGGATGGAGCATCGCGCCGCTTCGCTCAAGGTCGTGATGGCGGGGTTTCAGTATGTGCGCAAGTCGCCGCTGTTGTTGGGATCGCTCTCGCTGGACCTCTTTGTGGTGCTGCTGGGTGGAGCGGTGGCGCTGATGCCGATTTTCGCGAGCGAGATTCTTCATACGGGGCCACGCGGTCTGGGGATGCTGCGGGCGGCTCCGGCGATTGGGGCGCTGACGATGTCGCTGGTGCTAGCGCGATTTCCGATCACGCGGAAGGCGGGGATACGGCTGTTTATATGTGTGGGAATTTTTGGCGTCGCGACGGTGATCTTTGGACTATCCCGGAGCCTGTGGCTTTCGCTGGGGGCCCTGGCGGTGAGCGGCGCGGCGGATATGATCAGCGTGATCATTCGCGGATCGCTGCTGCAGTTGGCCACTCCCCCGGAGATGCGGGGACGGGTGAGCGCGGTGAATTCCTTGTTCATTGGAGCATCTAACGAATTGGGTGAGTTTGAAAGCGGGCTGACTGCTCAATGGTGGGGCGCGGTCAGGGCGACGGTGATCGGCGGCCTCGGCGCGCTGGCGGTTGCGGGTAGCTGGGGAGTGCTTTTCCCAGGACTGCGGCACGCGGATGAACTGAGCGGGGATGCATTGAGGCGTTCGTCGGCGAAGGAAGCAGCGGCGGGAAGTTGAAACAGGAGGAGATGTGAAACCCTGGAAGATTGTGTTGATTCCGACGTTGATCACGCTGACTATCGGAGGCATTTATCTCTTTTCGGTGTGGAGGCAGCGACAAAATCCGGGCGTGGTTGGCCAGGATAAGAGCCCGAAGCTGACTGCGGACGATGTGGCGGTGGTTCGGATGGAGTTCCCGCAGCACTTTGAGGACGTGAAGGATCTCGAAGGCAAGAGCGTGTGGATGAAGAATGGCTACACGATGCCCTATTTCGCTTATGTTGGCGGAAAAGTGGATTTCAAGAAGCGCGTGGGAGTTCTTGCGCCAGCGCAGAAGCTTGACGTGAAAAAGGCCATTAAGGCAGCGGTTCCGGCGGATGTAGATGATGGCATCAGCCACGGGACTCGACAGGCGATGGTCGTATTTACATTCCCGGGCGGGAAGGATGAATTTGCCACACCGGTTGGCGCGATCGATGGGAGTGAGGAGCAGTACTATTGCGATCTCCTGTTCTTCTACGACGATCCGCACACGATCTATAGCAACTGGCCGAAGGATGTATGGGACGCGGTGGATGCGCACCAGGTAAAAGCGGGGATGAACGAATTGCAGGCGCGGATGGCGATCGGACAAAAGATACAAACCGACAGCCAGAACGAAGGGAATAGAACCGTGACTTACGATCAGGACGGAAAGAAGTGGACCGTGACTTTTGTGAAAGATCGGGCTACGGAAATCAAGACCGGATAGGGAACGGGGACAGGGCGCCGATTAAATCCGTCTGTCTACTTCATCGGTAATAGCCGTCTACGGATGACCGGATTCTCTTCACATCGGGTCAAAAAACTTAATAGACGTTGGTTTAGCGCTGCAGCAGGTCGATCGGTTGGGTGAAGTCGGTGGCACGAATGTGCTTGGCTAGGGTGGGATGTTGGCGTTCGAGGGCCAGGTACATTTCCCAGGCCACCCGGCGGTAACTGAAGTGGCCGGCCGGGCCGGAGCGAAGTTCGCTGATGTATTGGGCCTCCGCGAAATCCATCTTAAAAAGGCAACGGATGCGAGTTGCAAGCGGGAGCAAATAGAGCCCAGACAGGGGGGCCTCGGGCGCGGTGCCTGCCCCGATTCTGGCGCGCGCCGCGTAGGCTGCTTCGATGGCGGCTTCATATTCGGGGAGGACGCCTGCCTCCTTCAGTCCAGCGGCATCTCCGGAAACGGGGGTTTCGTAGCCGTGGAGCGAAGTGAATCCCTGCCTAATTTGCGTTACGCGGCGATGGCGGTGCATGTCACGGAAGCCGCCGATATCCATAAGTATGTCAAAGCGCAAGGCGGCGCCCGCATGGAAGGCCCGCAGGGCCTCGTCGTGATTGCCGCGATGGAGCAGGCCGAGGTCAATGATTTCAGTGACGCGCGCGGAGGGAAGGCTGGCAACGACGTCGCGCACTTGGCGGTAGGGATGATCGCTGCCCCAGTAGATCAGCGTGGCTGCGAGTTCGACTTCGAGCGCCTCGGTGCGCTCAACTAAATCTACCAACGGTGCCGGGACTATTTGAACTCCGTGAAGCAATTCAACTGCTGCGTGCTCCAGTTCGGTTCGCGTCCGGATGAGGTACTGGCTGGGCTCCGCGTACTTGACGAGCGTCGGGGCAGTGCGGACTTCACGGGCGAGCAGATTGGCGGCCTCCGCAAAGAGTTCTGGATTGCCAGCGATTTTTTGGACAAACGCTGCGCCGGATTGGGCGTTTACATTCCATGCGGGACCAGTGGCAGCTTCGCGGAGCTTGAGGCCAAGGTCGCGGATCTCGGCAATGGGGTGAGACAGCAGGCGGGAGACCTGGGATTCGAGAGTACGTGCATTAACGATCTGGCCGAGGGAAGTATTGGTGGCGAGTGGAAGCAGGTAGCGAGCGACGTCGAATGCCCGTGCCTTGAGTGTGCGCTCGTAGGCTTCGGTTTTCATCGCTTCGGGGCGTCCAACGCGCTGGCGAAGGGCCTCATGCACAGCGACGATAGTTCGCTCGTAAGTGGCGAATAGATTCCCAACGGTCTCGGCGTAGAGGTGTGCCGACTCGGAATCCCGACCGAAGTCAGGAAAGAACCAACCGGACTTGATGAAATTCTGGTAGCGTGTGGAACGCTCCTGGCCATCCCAGCGCTGTTCGTCGACGAGAACGATGGCAGCCAGAAGGCTCAGGCGCTCGACGGCGAATGCAATGTGAGCGAGGTCGGCGATAGAGCGATGGCCGTACTGGAAGTAAAAGGTGTTGAGAAATTGCTCGGCGCGCTGGGCGCTGATCTCAGTGAGAGATTCGCGCATGGAGAGTGCAGAACGCGAATACTTCGCCATGGCGTAAGCCAGAACTTCGGGGTCAGCTCCATGTACTGCATAGACATCAGTTTGGTTACGTGCGCCGGACGGAGGAAAAGATTCACTGGACATAGCTGAGGGCTCGCGAACAGAATACGGCATCGGGGTCCGGAAGGTATGTGAATCCCCGAGCCCGGCAGGAACGTCAGCAGGGAAATGGGAGCGAGCGGTCCGATGCGGGAGTTCAAATTACGTACATCGCAGAGACCCCGGCCGTTGCC
Organism: uncultured Acidobacteriaceae bacterium; assembly: GCA_963826915.1. Taxonomy (GTDB): domain Bacteria; phylum Acidobacteriota; class Terriglobia; order Terriglobales; family Acidobacteriaceae; genus Telmatobacter. The sequence continues at coordinate 52,899 of CAWGYG010000010.1, read as the reverse complement.
AACCGGCCGCTGGGCAATGACACAACGGTGGAACGATCTGCTTTTTGTGCATTGGCGCGTGCCGGCATCGACGGTTTCTCCCCTTTTGCCCGAGGGGCTGCAGCCCGACACATTCCAGGGTTCGGCGTGGATAGGCTTGGTTCCACTGTGGATGGATCGGTTTGTTTTCCGCGGGCTCCCTTCGATTCCTGGAGCGCGCAGCTTTCCGGAATTGCATCTCCGCACCTACGTTCACGACCAGCACACCGGGACCCCCGGCATTTACAACTTCTCGGTTGACATTGGGAGTTTGCTGGCTGCGGCGGTGGTTCGATTCATCTTTCGAATGCCGTGCAACTGGGCAGAAATGCGGCTGAGCCAGAGGACGGAACGTGAGTTTGCGTTCTATAGTCGGAGACTTTTTGCGAGTAAACCGGTAATTTTCAGTGCGCGCTATCGCGGTCTTGGACCGGCGCGCAGGCTGGCTGAGATAAACGCCGGATCGCTCGAATTCTTTCTAACTGAGCGCTATTGCCTTTTCGCCAAAAACCACTCGGGACAGGCCGTCCGATCGAATATCCACACGGTGGTCTCACCGCTGGAAGATGCCGAAGCGGAAATTGAGAGGAACGATCTTCCCGGGGTGATGGGAATTTCGATTCCGGAGCAGGAGCCCGTGCTTCACTATACTCGGCGGTTGGCGGTATATGTGTGGGCGGCTGAGTCGGCAGAGCCAGCCCGCAGGCGACAGCGGATTCCGGTGCAGGCCACGCCTTTAGTCTGAAAAGAAGAGGCGATTAGAGTCGTCGATATACCAATTATGGAACTCAAATCAACGGGCCTGCTAGTTGCTTGGAACTCAGGGGCTAGGCTGTCCCTATAATGTCCATTTGGAGTGTGCGCCAGAGTTGATGAAGGGCGGATTGCACGATGGCGGATTTGCAGGGAAGAATTGCGCTGGTTACGGGGGCATCGCAGGGGATCGGGCGCGCTTGCGCGCTGGAACTGGCGCGTGCCGGGGCAATGATTGCGTTGGCGGCGCGGAACCAAGCGAAGCTTGCCGAGGTTGAGGTGGAGATTGCCGCGATGGGCGGTCAGGCGGCGGCATTTGGACTGGATGTGGCGAATGAGGATTCGATCAAGGCCAGCGCAATGGCGGTGGTCGAGCGCTTCGGCAAAGTTGAGATCCTGGTGAACAATGCCGGCATCACGCGCGACGATTTGATGATGCGTATGAAGCGTGCCGATTGGGATGACGTGCTGCAGACGAATCTGACAGGGGCGTTTCTGCTGACGCAGGCGCTGTTGCGGCAGATGATGAAGAATCGATGGGGGCGGATTATCAATATCACCAGCGTAGTTGGTCGGACCGGCCAAGAAGGCCAGGTGAATTATGCTTCGTCAAAGGCGGGGTTGATCGGGTTTACGCGGTCGCTGGCGCGGGAGGTGGCTTCCCGCGGGATTACGGTGAATGCGGTTGCGCCCGGGTATATTGCGACGCCGATGACGGCAGTGCTGGACGAGAAACTGCGCGCCAAGATGGTGGCGCAAATCCCCTTGGGACGGCCGGGAACGGACACAGAGATTGCGCAGTCAGTGGCCTTTCTGGCATCGGATGCGGCGGCGTACATTACCGGGCATGTGCTGGATGTCAATGGTGGGATGTTCATGGGCGGATAGGCCGCGACCAGCAAGGGCGAAATACCATTCTTCGAGCCGAGTTGCACTTTAGAATGCAGCTTACTTTCCCAGCAGGAACCTAACATCCCAGGCGATCTTTTATCACGCGGACACGATCGCGGGCTACCGTGAGCTGCGTGTGCTGAGTATCTTTGAGCGTGAGGATGACCTTGCCGGCGAACCACGAATTGACCTCGTGAATCGCGTCAACATTCACCAGGGCGGAGCGGTGTATGCGCAGGAACTTTGCCGGATCGAGATGGCGTTCTAGATCGGCGATCGTCTGGTCAACGCAATGGCGGCGGCCATTCACGATGGCGTAGGTGAGCTTGTCGTGGGCGAGGAAGTGGGTGACGTCATCGAGGGTAAGGAAAGAGATGCGTTCCCCGACGCGGGAAGCGATGCGCTTTGGATAGCTCGTGTGACCTTCACGAAGCGATGCCGTAAGTTCCTGCAACAGGGTTGATAGATCGGGGTTCTGCTGCCACTCGGGTTTGATCACGGGACGTAGGCGACCGAGCTTGCTGATTGCGCGCTCGAGTTGTTCGGGTTCGATGGGTTTGAGTAGGTAGTCGATGGCGTTGGTCTCGAAGGCGCGCAGGGCGTGCTGATCATAGGCCGTCGTGAAGATGACGAAGGGTTGGCGGTGAAGGCGCGCGAGCAGTTCGAAACCATTCATGCCGGGCATTTGAATATCGAGGAAGAGGACGTCGATAAGCTCGAACTCAGGGCTGTTCAGAGAGACGAGCGCCTTACTTGGGTCGGTCGCTGTGCCGGCAACCTGGATTTCGGGGAAGTTGATGAGAAGTCTTTGTAGGCGCTCGATTGCAAGCTTTTCGTCGTCAACGAGAAAGACCTGAAGCGAGACAGTTTCCAACGGCATCTATGCCTCCCCAGGGAACTTTATAGCTACGATGGTCTTTTCTTCTTTGCGGATGACGTCGAGATGCGCGGCGTCCCCAAAAAGGAGCTCGAGACGAGCGACGAGATTGCCCAGCCCGTGTTCTGGTGAGATGTCGGCGAGCGAGAAGCCGGGGCCGTCGTCAATGACTTTTAGTTGAAGGTGGCCATTTTGATTGGATCCGGAGATTTCGATCGTGGCTCCTTCGCTACGCTTGGTGACGACGTGCTTCACGCTGTTTTCAACCAGTGTCTGTAGGGCGAGAGGCGGCAACTTGATGGCCGTAAGGTTTTCGGGAATTTCGATGGAGTAGCGGAGGCGCAATCCGAAGCGAGTAGATTCAATCTCGAGATAATCGCGGACGATCTTGAGTTCCTGCGAAAGAGGAACAAGGCTGGCGTGATTGGCGTTGAGCGAGAAGCGGAGCAGGGAAGCAAGTTTGGCGACCGTACCCTCGGCACGCTTTGGATCGGAGGGAATGAGGGAGGCGATGGAGTTGAGGGTGTTGAAAAGAAAATGCGGATGAATGCGGGACTCCAGTGAAGACAGGCGGGCCTCGACCAGGAGCTTGTTGGCTCGCTCCTGTTCCATCTGGCGTGTGCGCAATTCGAGCGTCGCTGCCTGGAGCCTGTAGCGCAGCGTCTCAAAATAAGTGATGCTGAGGCCTACCACCATCGTGACCACCAGACCGAATGGCCATGCCGACCAGAACTCGCGCCAATACGAGCCGTGGCGGAAGATCCCAATCAGCTGAAAGAGCACGTTTCCGACAAGAATGCCGAACGTAGCGGTGCACGCCAGGACCGTCGCGTACAGGGGAATCAACAGCAGCGAGGAACGGCCTGCCAAGCGATGGGAGACGCGGGTGAGAACGATGGTTGAAGGCAGGGCGATCAGCGTGGAGTAGGCGAAATCGACTACCAGTTCTCTGCCACTCTCAGACAGCTTCGTCCGGCCTACAGCGAGGAGTACCACGAGGCAGAGGAGCGCGATTGCGGGAATAATCAGCAGCATTCGGCGCAAGGTCGCCCCATTGCTCGTGAACTTTCCGATGTTGGCGGAGGCCGCCGAGGGATCGAATGCAGGCTTGCTGTTCATAGCTGGAAACGAACTCCGAGCGAGGTGGCTGTTCGATAGGGCGTCGCGCCGTAGTCCGATGTCTTGCTGCCGGTTGGGATTTCCGTATGCATATAGGAAGAGAAGTGTTTGCCGAACCAGCGGTTCACATCGAAGACGGCGGTGTCGCTGTGATCGTCGAGATTGGCGACGATGGAGCCGGAGACATCCCACTCTTTCCAGCCGGGCAGTTCGCGGAGACGGGATTTGCCGACGTTGAACAAGGCATAGTGCTGACGACCTGCCATGAGGGAGATTGACGAGTCGCGGAAGTAGGGAATGTTAGGCGGCGTGAAGAACTCACCGATGAAGGTGACGCCTGAGTGAGTAGTGCACTTGCCGCCGAGGAGGACGGCGGCCTGCTCGCGCCACGCGGCTTCGCCGTGCACTTCGCAGGCGTGGCCGAGTACTCGCGTGAACGTAAGGGCGCCAAAGGAATCTCCGCCGCGATCGTGGCCGGCAATCAGCGATGTATCGAATCCACGCACCAGAACGTTATACCGGAAGGCAGTGGTGTCGTGCAGAGCGGAGTTGGCCGGGGCCAGCGCGGCAGATGACCAGGCGAGCGAAAGCGCGTGGGAACCGCGGACCCAATCGGCCTTGATCATGTCGCGACCCTGATTCACGTTGAGGCGGTCGGTGGGGTTGGTGGGGTCACGCGGTGGATCGAGTGCGCCGGCAGCGGTGAAGGCATAGCCGGTGCCCCAGCGGACCATCTTGCGGCCCAGTGCGAAATCGAAATCGCCGGCAGAGAGACCAGCGTAAGCTTCTTTCACGAGAAGCTTGCTGGTTGTGTCGAATTCGGTGGTATTGAGGCCGATGAGGCTGGTGGAGAAACTCCAACGCTGGCGATATCGGAAGCTCATAGTGGGTTCGATGAGTACCTGATTCAGGACAGTGGGCAGCGGCTCTGTGGGATTGCCGTAGAAGGTGGCGTCATCGATGACGGAGACGGAATAGCGGGTGGCCAGCGGACTTTCTTTCTCCGGCGCGGGGGCCTGGGCGAAGGCAGATGCCGTGATAAGGACGAATGCCGAAACTCTCAGGAAGTGCTTCATCGGAGGGCCTGTTCTGTTGAAGTTTGTGGTTTTCCAGGTCTCAGAATCGAGACATGGGGCACCCGTTGTTGTTGGCGGTCGCATTAGAACCTGTCGGCGCGGCCCTGGTAAAAGAGTTTGTCGGGCAATTCGCGGGGCGCGGCGCCAGAGTATTCGAGCACGCTGTGAGAGTTGTGACGGATTTCGTCGTAGAGCGTAAGGCGACGAAGCAGCAACTTGCCGCCGAATGGGGCGTATTCATCAAACGTGGCGGACTTGATGCGTTTGCCTGAGGTGAGATAGAACTCGGCGCGGACGGGGCGCGCATCCTCGACGCGGAGCCAATAAAGGATGCGCTGATAGGTGGCGCCTTTGCGCTTAGCGTCTAGCGAAAGGACGTAGCAGGCCTGGACGCCGACCTTTTCAGTGCGCACGTAGACGGCCGAGTAATCGACGGAGTAATTAGTGCGGGCGATGTCGCCGTTGGACGCGTCGCCTGAAAGACGCTCGAGCGGTGTGATGCGAACCGGGCGGCTAGTGTCGGGCAGATAGATCCACATGTCGTCGCCGAGCATGAGCAGATGACGGCCCTTGTCGCGCGGGCTCATGAATTCGACGTAGGTTTTGTCAGTGCCTTTTTGCGAGACTTGGTAAAGCTCTTCCTCGTCGGATTTGTCGGATTCGTAGTTGGTGATCTTGACGTGCAATGAGTAAGAGGGCCAGCCGTTGCGGAACGCGTCAGAGCGCTTGAGCAGGGCAGCAGCATCGGGGGTGTCAGGCGACGCAGCGTGGCCGACCACCGCATACGCGATGAGAAATGCTACGACCACGAGAAGCAGGGAAGAACGCAGGGTGCAATCGACTTTAGACATGGGCGAGTGCCTCCGCAATTTGCAGGCGCGATGCGCGGATCGCAGGAAGGATGGAAGCGATGGTAAGAGAGAGGACGACCAGGATTGACGAACCGATCATCAGGCTGGGCACGTGAAGGACACGGAACGGAATATGGACGGTGTAGCCGGGTGGCGGCGGCATGTGGAGTCCGGCGGCATTGAGGAGCACACCGAAGAGGCTGCCAACGACGACGCCCGCGAGAGCTCCGAAGACTCCGAGCAGCGTCGCCTCGAGCATGAAAAGGGACACGACCCATGAGCGGGGCGTACCCATCGCCAGCATGGTGCCGATTTCGCGAGTACGTTCAAACATGGCCATCAGGAGCGTGTTCACACTGGACATGAGAACCATCATGAACACGATGAGGCCCATGAAGAGGAATATTCCGTTGAACATGGTGTGAACCTGGTTGTAATAGGTGGCAAGGTCGATCCATTTCTTGAGCGTCATTTCCTGACGTTGACCCCACAGGCGGGGAGCAAGTTCTGAGTAGACCAAATCGGTGTTTTCGGTGGAATCGAGACCGACCACCAGGTTAGTGACGCGATCGCTTTGCAGCAGGCTCTGGGCAGCGGGTAAAGTGATGCGGAGAAAGCGGGCATCCATTTCTGCAATGCCCGTCTTGACGATGCCAACGATCTGGACATCGAATCCATTGAGGGCACCGTCAGAAGTCATGGCTAGCAGCGTAAGGCCATCGCCGACTTTCACATTCATCGATTTGGCCAAACCGGCACCGATCAAGGCTTCAACTTCCCCTCCCGGTTTAGGCGAGAGGTTGCGTCCTGAGCCCGAGTCAATATGGTCGGCGAAGCCGAGACTATCTTCAGCATCTGGATCAACAGCGCTGCCCATGAATCCGACAGCCTTCGTTCCGTTGGAAACCATGCCATAGAAGTCTATGCGGGGCGCGACTCCACGCACGTGCGGAGCCGACGCTACAGTAGCGGCTACCTGACGCCAGTTTTCGATTCCGGTGTCGAGGACGCGGACTTCGTCGCGGCGGAAGTGATCGGTTGTGAAGATTTGGAGGTGGCCGAGGCCTGCGCGGATGGTGTCTTCGCGAAGACCGCGTGTCATGAAGGCAAAATAGCCGCCGGCCAAAAGCAGACCAACGACGCCTCCGGCGACCATAAGCAGGGTCATCGCCGTTCTGCGGCGATTGCGGAAGACGTTACGAAATGCTAGAAGCAAGAACTTGCTCATGGCGATCTCCTTCGGGCGAGAAATCTGAAGCAACTTGTCCGTCAGTGAGCCGGACGATGCGGGCGGTGTGTTCGAGCAACCGCTGGTCGTGGGTGGAAAAGATGAAGGTGAGACCTAGGCTGCGATTGAGGCCGCGCATCAACTCGAGGAGCTGGGTAGCGTTGTGGGTGTCGAGATTAGCGGTGGGTTCGTCGGCCAGGACCAATGCGGGGCGGTGAACGATGGCACGGGCCACGGCAATGCGCTGGCGCTCCCCACCGGAGAGCAGGTCGGGGCGCTGATTTGCCCGCTGAGAGAGTCCGACATTTGCGAGCGCTTCGGCAACGCGCTTGCGGCGTTCGCTGACCCCGACGCCCTGGATCAACAGAGGGAACTCGACGTTTTCGGCGGCGGTGAAGACGGGGATGAGGTTAAACGTCTGAAAAACGAACCCGATTTTCTCGCGGCGGAGGGCGGTAGTGCGTCCGGGGCCGAGTTGCGAAGTGTCGACGCCGTCGATGAGGATTCGGCCGCTGGTGGGTTTGTCTATGCAGCCGATCAAATTGAGGAGGGTGGATTTTCCGCTACCGCTGGGGCCGGAGATGGCGAGGAACTCGCGCGGATTGACATGGATGGTGACGCGGTCAAGGGCGGTAACCGCGTTTTGGTCGAGGGGGAATTTGCGGGTGACCGCTTCGACACTGACGAGTGCGTCTGTTTGAGGCATCGGGCTGCACTCCCTTCCAAATGGAATTCGTTGTCAGTGAGGAAGTTTCGCTCAACGCTGCCGCTGGCGCGCGGCGTTTTGGATGAGGGGGACGCAAAAGCGGATGAAGGGCGCGACAGGGGGATGAACGGTAGAGTTGGGTGAGCGAAAAGGGAGCCCCTTGGAAGGTGGCAGATGTCAGCGGGAATCTGAGGGAGAACCCCAACTGGGAAGGCCAGTCGAGTTACTGGGGTGGTGGTTCGTTGCTGCGTGGGCCGCGCGGGCCTTGTGATGAGGTGCCCATATCTGTCACAGTCGAGGCGAGAAAGTCCCCAACTTTTGCGGTTCCCTCTACGCGCACCATGTCGCCGATCTGGATATCGGCAAGAGTGATGGGGTCCCGTCGCTTGCGGAATGTGGTGCTCTCGTCGGCTGTAAAGGTGTGGGCGACGTTATCAGGACCGCCCTGCAAGGTAATTTTGAGATCGTTGATTGCTGTCACTTTGCCTATAAGCCAAGTCTTGCCATAGTTGGCTTCCATCTCGCGCATCTGCTTGGCGCGTTCGGGATCGATCTGGAAGACAACCACCGCGCCGACGGATTTGGCATTCGCATCGATCTCGCCGCTCGCTGCGATTGCGTCTCCCACTTTAATATCAGTGGCCTTGATGGCTTGCGGCGGTATACGTTCTCCGCCTTCGTCCGGTGCTTGGCCTCGTTGACGCTGTGCCGGCTGCTTGAGTAGGCGCGTATTCGCACTGTAGTGGATGGTGTAGAACTCGCCGCTCTCAGTCTTGATCGTGTAATGGTCGCCAGCAACTTCAGTGACCGTGCCCACGACGCCACGGCCCATCATGCCCCCACCCAAACCACTACGTCCGCCCCGCTGGCCCGCGCCAGATCCCTGTCCGTGCTGCTGAGACGGGTTGGCGTCCTGGGCGGAAGCGGTGACGATCGCTGCGCCAAGCAGAGAAGCAAAGAAAAATGGGGTGATTGGGTGAATTCTCATGGGACTCCAGGGGAATCGCACATATCCCCTTGGTCATTAGACGGTAGATGCCTTTGAATGGACGACAGAAAACCGCTGAAACCGCAGGAGATTCGAGGAAAACCAATGATCTCTATTGCCGTTTCTGCGAAGAAATCAGTTGCTCAAAGGCCGGAATTCCGTGCAGGGTGGCGAATTCATTATCCGCAATGATCTTTTTCGGACTGGTGAAGCCTTCGTTTAAGGCAGCGCGTAGATACTCGATTGCCTGACTGGTCATGCCCGCCCTGACGCACCCTTTGGCCATGTAATAGTTCATCGCGCCGCGTTCTTCGACTGTGGCGGGGTTTTCGACGCGAGGACTCGAATTGTGTTCGAAAACCTGGGGATCGATGACTAAAGCGGCCTTGTAGTACTCCCAGCCTTTTTCATACTTGTGTTGGGTCAGCAGGTTGGTGCCTAAGTTCTTCATAACGAGGGCGGAATGCGAATCCACCTTCAGCGACTTGCGATACATCTTCTCGGCAATGTGATACTGCTTCAGTGCATCGTAGACCGTTCCAAGATTGTTCAGGACGTTTGCATTTTTTGGATTCAGTTTGAGGGAAGTACGATAGCAATGCATCGCATCTGTGAGATCAAACATCAATTGATAGGCAATTCCCATCTTGTTCTGAGTGACGGGATCATGCTGCGGCGCTTTTTTGTAGGCTTCAATCGCCGCCTGATATCGTTGATGGGCCATGAGGGAGTCGCCAAGTTCCTCGGGAGAAGGAAGAAGATTTGGCGGCTGGGAGGAGGTAGCCGGTTGGGAGGTAGTTTCTGTCTTATTGGCCGCCGGCTGTGCGGCAGGAGATTGAGCAAAAACAAGGACTGGGAGACCTGCAATGGCCGCCATTAATGTAATCGTCAAGAGCTGGCTTTGTTTATCAAACCTGCGCATATTCCCTCCTCACGAAGGAATCGAGGCGACAAACCTGCTTCATCGTCTCCAGAGATTAGACCACTAATTGAGGCAAAAGCGTCAAGGTGATTCGCGACTGTTTGTGAAACGGACCAAAAAGAACCTGAAGCGGATGAATGCAAAGGTGTTCGGGTACGCCCTGCGATAAAGGAGGGCAGTTTTGTGAGTATGACGATTTCCAAAAGCCTGCAAGTATCGACCGGTGAACGGTTTCGCGCGGTACGCCGCCAGACGATGAAGCTGTGCGAACCGCTGACTCCTGAGGACATGATGGTGCAGTCGTGTCCTCAGGCTTCGCCAGTGAAGTGGCACCTGGCACACACGGCGTGGTTCTTTGAATCCTTCATTCTTCGAGAGTTCCTGCCTGGCTATCAGTTGTTTAATGCGGATTTCTCCTGGCTCTTTAACAGCTATTACATAAGTTTTGGAGATTTCCCGGAGAAGCGGCTGCGGTCGTCCTTCTCAAGGCCGAGTTTGGACGAGGTTCTACGCTATCGGGCCCACGTAGATGAAGCGATCGAGCGAATCCTCGAGGTGAATCCCGAGGTCGAGGTGCTGAAGCGCATCGAATTGGGCGCAAATCATGAAGAGCAGCATCAGGAACTGATGCTGACAGATGTCTTGAACGCCTTTTACACCAACCCTTTGAGGCCGTCTTATGTTCAGGCCCCGGGAAATGGCATACTGTCGGAGACTCCGGGTGCTCAGAGCCGGAATCCAGAACCGGTTGATTTATTGGAGTTTTCAGGCGGACTGGTGGAAGTTGGTAGTTCAGGCGATGGGTTTTGCTTCGACAATGAACTTCCTCGGCACCGGGTGTGGCTGGAGCCGTTTTCGCTGGCGATTCGGCTTTTGACCAACGGCGAATTTGCGGAGTTCATTGCGGATGGCGGATATGACCGGCCTGACCTGTGGCTTTCGGCCGGATGGGACTCGGTTCAAGCCAACAGGTGGCGCGCGCCGCTTTATTGGAGCAATGAAAACGGTAATTGGACCTTGTTCACATTGCGCGGCGAGATGGCGCTGAAGGATGTGGCCACCGGGCCGGTGTGCCATGTGAGCTACTTTGAGGCAGACGCTTATGCGCGATGGGCGGGACGGCGGTTGCCTACCGAGTTTCAATGGGAGATTGCGGCGGTCCAACAGCCAGTCAGCGGGAATCTGTTGGATTTGAGGAGGCTGGCACCTTCGCCGGCTACAGATCTCACGCAAAATCGGGTCCCAATGCAATTATTCGGGGACTGTTGGGAGTGGACAGCAAGTGCATACCTTGGATACCCCGGATTTGCGCCCCTGGAAGGATCGCTGGGCGAATATAACGGAAAATTCATGAGCGGCCAGATGGTTCTCAGGGGAGGATCATGTGCAACCCCGCAGGCGCATATTCGCTCGAGTTATCGCAATTTTTTCCCGCCCGAGACGCGGTGGCAGTTTTCTGGAATCCGATTGGCAGGGAAGTAACTCCTATCCTCTGAGGAGCATCCTAGGAACGGAATGACGACGACTCCATTTTCCCCAACCACACCTCAGATTTCAGACAGAATCGCTTTGGCGGTTAACGAGGGACTTCGTTCCCACCCCAAATGCCTTCCTTCGTGGCTGTTTTACGATGCGGCCGGATCGAAGCTTTTCGACGAGATAACGAGGATCCCCGAATACTACGTGACCCGCACCGAGAGAGGGATTCTGGCGGCGCGCGCGACTGAGATTGTGGCGCGGGCCGCAAATGATCAGGCTCTGCGTATCGTGGAGTTGGGCGCAGGCTCTGCGGACAAGACTCGGCTGCTACTGACCGCGGCAGTGGAGCGGCAGGACACAGTCTTTTATGAACCTGTTGATGTGTCGGCCAGCGCCTTGGTGGAAGCCCAGATGCGGATTGAGGAAGAGATACCTGGGGTGTTGGTTTGTCCGCGGGTTGAGGACTACACGCATGATCTGGAACTTGGTCCAGCTCTGCCGAGTGAGCGCAAGTTGGTGCTTTATATCGGATCGAGCATTGGAAATTTCGAGCCGGAAGAGGCGCAACTCCTCTTGGAAAGAATACGCGGTGCAGTTGTTGAAGGTGACTGCCTGTTACTCGGGGTAGACCTGGTGAAGGAACAGCCGATTCTCGAGGCTGCTTATGACGACGGGCCCGGTGTCACAGCCGCCTTCAATCGCAATGTGCTGGTGCGCCTGAATCGAGAGTTGGATGCCGATTTCGATCCGAAGACATTTCTGCACCGTGCGGTATGGAACGCAGACGAGTCGCGGATGGAGATGCATCTTGAAAGTCGAATAGAACAGACGGTTTGGCTACCAGCCTTGGATATGCGGGTAAAGTTCGGTGCTGGCGAGACAATCCATACGGAGAACAGCTACAAGTATCGATCGGGACAAGCGGAGTCGATGCTGGCTGCAGCGGGATTCGCGCCGGGAGCGACGTGGACCGATGAACAGGGGTGGTTTGCGGTCTGTCTGGCAAGGGCAATCTAGGGGTAAGAGCTTCCCCCCCCTTGGCGATAAAAATGAGACGTCCGAAAGAATTGGGCCAGAGTTAGTCCCTAGCAACTATTTTGGTGACGTAATCCGAACCAGCAGAATGTCGTGGCTCGCGAGTTCTATGGGAATGCTGTCAGTCAGTTCCATCTCTTTGCCGGTCCAGAGATCCTTGGCGCGCTGCGCGCCGTGTAGCCCGAGCCTGGCGAGATCCAAATGGAACGGATGCGTTGAGTAGACGTCACTGCCGACGTTGAGGATGGCGATGGCCTTTGCGCCTCCCTTCAGTTCGCGCGCCCACACTTCAACTTCGCCTGTGCTGTAGATGTGCCGAGCTTCATGGCCTAGAGGGTCCTGATCAATGGCGATGACGTCGCGGTTGATGAGGATATCTCTAATCTCGGGCTTCATATTGGGAAGGTCGTTGCCGGCTAGCAAGGGAGCGGCGAGCATAGCCCACATGGAAAAGTGGCTGCGGTTCTCGGCCAGTGAGAGCCTTCCGTTGCCCACCTCCAGCATGTCGGGATCGTTCCAGTGGCCGGGACCAGCGTAGGAAAAGAGACCCGACTGCTCGCTGAGAATGTCGTAGATGCTGCCCCAACTAGCCTGGATGTCGCCGGTCGTACGCCAGAGGTTCCCACCGATCGCGGGTGCCCACTCCCACACCGAGTCCCAGCCGTATTGGCAGAAAGAGTAGACGATGGGGCGGCCAGTGGCCTTGAGCGCCTTGCCCATTTTCTCGTAGGCGGCGACCATAAGACGCATTTGCGCGGCCTTGTCATTGGGGGTCTGTTTTTCCATCACGGCGCCGGTAAAGCTGCACAGGTCGTACTTGAGGTAGTCGATTCCCCAGGACGCGTAGAGCTGCGCGTCCTGCTCCTCATGGCCGAGCGATGCTTCGTAGCCGGCGCAGGTTTTGGGTCCTGGCGAGGAGTAGATGCCGAGCTTCAGGCCCTTGGAGTGAACGTAATCGGCAAGGGCTTTCATGTCAGGAAATTTGGCGTTGGAGTGCAGCACTCCGTTCGCGTCGCGTTGACCCTCCCAAGTGTCGTCAATGTTGACATAGGTGTATCCCGCGTCCCGCATACCGCTGGCGACGATCTGGTCGGCGGCGGCCCGGACTCCCTTGTCGTCAACTTTGTCGGCAAAGTAGTTCCAGCTATTCCAGCCCATCGGCGGCACCTGCGGCGCAGCCAATCGCGCCCGCGGCGCCATCTCAGGCGAAGCCGGCGTCTGAGAATTTGCGAAGTAGGGTGCCGCGACGAGAGATACAAGAACAATTGAGGCAAGCTTAAGAGAAGTGAAAAGGCGCATGGAGAGAGTCCCTCGATGGAAACGATTTCAAGAGGGAATACTATGCCCTGTCCCTTCGTGTCCGCAATGTTCGGCGGAACACCGGGTTGCTGTCAGTTGATGGGTGTTGCGTTGCGCAGATCGAGGATGATCGAGTTTGTGCCGGACTTGATTGGGACGGGTTGTCCCCAGACCAGCGGCTGTTTGTTGTAGATCGCGGAGATCATCAGGTAATAAGTTCCCGGGGGAACGCCAGGGAAGGTTCCACCGCCGTTGGCGTCGGCGCGGACGGCACTGGCGGCGCTGGAAGTGATGGCGGCTTTGATTTTTGGACAGTCGGGCGCATTGGCTCCACAGGCCGTGCCCACGTATTTATAGGGCGAGACGCCTGCAGGCACGGTGACGCCGCCCTTGGCGAGTGCGTTGGCGTAACTGTCACGCAAGAGCAGATAGGGTCGCCCTGCGAGGGGGTTAGGCTGGCCGGGTGTGGTTGGGAGTCCGGAGACAACCGACAATGTGGCATTACCGAGAGGCACTGAGGGAGTGGAAAGTCTACCTCCGTTGTTGTTGGGCGGGCCGCTCGCAGGAGCCGAGCCGGACGCAGTCATCATGGGCGCGGTGCCGCCGCTGGAGGGGATGGTCTTGCTGGGCGCCAGGACGGCGAAGTTGCAGGTCTGCTCCATGGGGGCGAAGGTGAAGTCGTCGTTGTCATTCTGGCCGGTGACGATTCGGCCGTGGACCTGAAAGGGGCCGGATGCGCCAGGGTCGAGCGATCCATCGGGGCGGAAGGTGAGATTAAGCGGGTGGTCGGGCGCATCGATTTTGACGACGGCGCCGGCACCGCTAGCGAGGACGGTATAGGGATAGGCACGGGCCGAGTCGGGGCCACAGCCGAGGATGACGGATTCGGGGAAGAACTCGAGGCTGAAGCCCGTGGAAGCGGCGTAGATGCCGTGCATGCGAATGCCGGGAGGCGTGGGCGAGCCCTTGTTTCCACCAAACACGGTTTTGAGGAGATCGGTTTGCATGGTCTGCACACCGACACCGGCGCCTTTAGAAGAGAGATTGAGCGCGGGGCAGGTGACGCGTTTGGGAGCGAAGACGGTATGGCCAGCGTTGGCGTTGCCTGAAACGCGGTTGCCAGCTGAGTCGTAGAGGTTTCCGAATTGATCCTGCTGCGTAGCGCCTGTTCCAGCGGCGCCGCCGACGTAGCCGCTGGCAATTACGCCGTCGATGGTGACAGGGCCGGGACCAGTGATGGATCCGTCGGGATGAAACGTGAGGACCAGAGGCTTGGGTGTGGTATCGATGATAAGGGCGGCGCTGTTGCTTCTGAATTCGAGCTTGTAGAACTGCTGATTGGGCGATAGGTTGGCGCAGTTGACGAGCACGCCGTTGTCAATGAAGTCGAGACGCCAATTGCCGGCCCCCTGAAAGACGCCAGCCATGTTTGGGCCGGGAGCGGGCTGCTTGTCAGCACCGGGGAGAACCGAAGAGAGCATTGAGCTAAAAGCGCCATGGAGTTGATTGCCGGTGCAACTGGCGGGGAGTCGGCCAGAGCTGACGCAGCGCCGGATTTCGCGCTCTTCCGGAGTCTTAGGCGGAGTAACTTGCGAGGCGTTGCCAGCGCCGGACCGCGCGGGGAGCTGGGTTGCGGCATTGAGCTGGTTCTCCGCCTTTTGTGCATTGGCGTTGTAAGTGTCTTGCTGCTTTTGCTGGAATGCTTTCGCGGCCGCGACTTGTTTGGCAGATGGCTGGGTGCAGGTGGGAAGCAGTTTTTTGAGTGCGCCGCGAGTGACATAGGTGTAGGAATTCATGCCATTGTGCAGGAGCTTGTCAGGATGCGCAACCATGCAGTTTGCATTGTCGGATAGGTCGCGGATATTGCAGTTCTCGACGTAGATGTGCTCGCCGCCGCAGATATAGGTGACGCCGATGGGGATGTCGGACGCGGGGGCCTGTGCGGATGCCGATAGACGACCAAGCAGCGCAAGGGATGTAAGCAGAAGGTAAGGAAGAAGGGCAACGCTCGGCGCCGAGAGTGTGCGGCCTGAAATGCGGAACCGGCTCATCCTGAACCTCCGAATGCATGGGAGGCTAGCGTGTGGCGGCAACTTTTCAGGAGTTGCCGCATGGCTGAAAGCCCCAGTTTTGGGTGACGCACCTGAAAAGGGAGGCTTGATATTAAAGCGCTGCGGGGTGGAAGAGCAAGAGTGTGATTGGCAGGGGTCTGAACGTTCGTCTGTCGGTTGGCAACGCGGCGGGTTCTGCCCGGTCAGGGATGTAACTCATTCAGGGCAGACGAGCGTTCAGCTTTGCACAATGGTTACGTCGAAAGCAGTCTACCAAGTGGTCGTTAACCATGCCAGCCGCCTGCATCCATGCGTAGACGATGGTTGGGCCAACGAATTTGAATCCGCGCCACTTGAGTTCCTTCGAGATTTTCAGCGAAAGAGGAGTGGCTGCGGGAACGGGGCCACGGTTCTGGATCGGTTTGCCATCAACGAATTGCCAGGAAAAATCAGAAAACTCGAGGCCGCTCGCCTGCATGTCGAGGTAAGTACGCGCTCCTCCGATGGTGGCCTCGATTTTCGCACGCGATCGGATGATGCCGGGATCCTGCAACAATTTCACGATGTCTTTTTCGCCGAATCGAGCAACTGCCTTGGGATCAAAGTTCCGGAAAGCCTTGCGGAACGCATCGCGTTTTCGAAGCACAATGATCCAGGCAAGGCCAGCCTGAAATCCCTCAAGCATCAAGAGCTCCCAAAGTGAACGACTTTCAAGCACGGGCACTCCCCACTCCTCATCGTGATACTTCTGAAGCAGCGGATCGTTTTGAGCCCATGAACAGCGACTTTTTGTTGCGGTCATTGCGTTGCTCCCTGCACACACAAGTTTGGCCGTCACAACCATTTTGCCAGCCTTCCGCTGACTTGCAACCAAGGCAGCAGGGCGAAGAATTCAATCGGCGGCAGGCACGGCGTCGTAGCGTGGTGTGTTGGTCATTAAACCCTCTATGGCCTCGACGGTTTGAATGCCACCGCGCGCGCCGGCACAGGTGCAGTTGAGCGCGGCGGCTGCACATGCAAAGTCCAGCTGATGCGCAAGCGGCCAGTTCTGAAGCAACCCGTAGATGAATCCGGCATGAAAGATGTCTCCTGCGCCGGTGGTGTCGGTAACAGAGACTCGATAGGCGGCGCTCGAATGGAAGCACTTTCCATCCCAGGCCAGCACGCCATCGGGGCCCAGCGTAGCGGCGGTAACGACACAGCCGAAGCGACGCTTGATGACGCGCAACGCCTGCTCGAGGCTACGTTCGCCGGTGAGGCGAAGCGGGAAGTCGCGACTGACGATGAGGTAGTCGATATTGGCGATCAGGTCCTCGACGCCGGTGTAGATCTCGTCGAGATCCGCGACCACCGGGATGCCTGCGGCCCGGGCCCAACCGGTGGCAACGGTGGCTGCGGCAGTTTCAAAGCCGTCGACATGCAGAGCGCGGGCGTTGACGATCCATTCACGATCGAGATCGGACGGTTGCAGGAGCATGCGCTCGTCACGGCGACAAAGAACAGTGCGCTCGCCCCCGGCATCCACAAGAATGATTGACTGGGGACTGATTGCATTCGGGACGGTGATGAGGCGGGCGTCGACGCCGGTGCGTGCGAATTCGCAAAGATGAAGATTGGCGGCTTCGTCATCGCCGAGTTTGCCGACATAGCGCGTGGCAAGTCCCCACGACTGGCAGGCGATTACCGTGGTTGCGGCTTGACCGCCGGGCATGACGGAGGAGCCGGAGTACTCGATTTTGGAGCCGCGCGCGGGAAAAGCGGAGACTGGGATCAGGGTGTCGGTGGCGTTGAGCCCGACGCCAACGAGATCAACTTTCCTATGCTCCGACATAATGCCTATTGTAATCGGCGCTCAAGAGAACTTCGTCGACCTCCAGAGCTTGAATGCGCATCCGGCGGCAGCAAGGACGACGATCGCTGAGAGCACGGCCACCCATGTGAAATTCATCTCGAGGGTGGTGGGTACATGCGCATTGACTCCGAGCCAGACGAAGACGGCGAGAGCAGTAGCGAGAATTACATAGTCCCACCAAGCCCTGCGATCGGCGCGAGAGTCTGGCAATGCGCCGGCGTTGGCCTTGACCACGCGATCAAAGTCCAGTTTGTAGCGGGCACATTCGCGCACAACGGCTTCGCGCGTTGAGGCGAGTTCCTTCTCAGTCGCCACCGCAGTAGTGACGGCAAGAGCGCCGAGGATCATGACCACGGATCCTGCGACCACAAGCAAGCGGTGTGTGGTATCGGCATGGGAGAGTTCGCCGAAGACCAGCGCGCCCCAGGCGAGTCCCCACATCTGGTTGGTATTGGAGAGGGGAATGCCGCGACCGATGCCAAGATACTTGGTGGCGAACTGCTGGAAGAGATCGCCGATCACCCAGACGAATCCACCGAGGAAAAGCCAGAAAAGCAAGCCGCGTGCTTCCGGGGAATGGAAGACAGCGGCGTGGGTTCCTCCATCGAAGGCAAACACCAACGCGAACATGGAGGCCAGCTCTCCGATGGTAAAGACGGTGACGAAGGAGAGAGGATTCATACCGCTGATGTAGGCCTTGCGGTAGGGGATGTACATGGTTCCCCACAACAGGCTGGCGCCAATCGCGGCGAGGATGCCACTGGCAGCGCGATTGGCATGAGGTCCATTGCCATGAAAGGTGCTGAAGCCAAGCATGACAGCGGCGGCAACGATGGCGAGTGCGCCGAGGACGACTTTGGCGATGTTTTTGAGGCTCGCGCCCTTTAACTCTCCGAACAGTAATCGACCCCACAAAATGCCGACGAGAGAATTCGTGTTCCACAAGGGGAAGGCGATGGCGAGGCCGACGTCGCGAATGGCGAAGACGGTAAGTGTGTTGGCGACGGCCCACAACATGCCGGCGATGATCGCGATGGGGATGAGGTGCCTGTGCTCGGCGAGATCGGCAAAGACCTGACGCGTTCCTTTCAGCAGAGTGGGCACGGTCCATCGCGCGGTGAAGACGCCGGCGACCATACAGAGCGAGATTGCGTAGGGTGAAAGGCCGGAGTTGACGAGCTTGGTGGGCGCCTCCGCCGCGCCTAGCCATACGCCGGCAGCAAGGCCGCAGATGACGCCGATGCCGTGGACGGACTTTATGACTGCGGGCTGGTTTGCTTTAGGCACTGCGCTCATTTGCGTTCCGACTGCCTTTCCTTTGATGGCGAAGATGGACCGGCGTCAATGAAGCGTGATGAGGAGCGTAAGGCCAATGCAAAAGACAATGAGTGGAATCAGGAAGTGGGTATCGGTCAGGACGGCACGTGCGTGTTCCGGAAGAGTCATCTGCATCCTGCCTTAATTTGCGAGCTGAATCTGCGCCAACATAACGACGGGGCCCCTATGGTGTCAAGGATGCCGGGTCGGGGTTCGTGCTGTCTCATCCTTTTCGAGTTTCTTTGAAGGAGAAACTCGAAAAGGATGGGTTAAATAATGCGGTTGGAGCGGAAGAAATTACTTCAGTGAGCTCATGTCGATTACGAAGCGGTATTTCACATCCTGTCTTAGCATGCGCTCAAAAGACTCATTGATCTTCTGGATGGGAATGACCTCAACTTCAGAGGCGATGTTATGCTCGCCGCAATAATCGAGCATCTGCTGCGTTTCGATCATGCCGCCGATCATGGAGCCAGCGATGGAGGCGCGCTTGGAAATGAGCGAGAACATGCTGATGCACGGAGGTTTTTCAGGCAGGCCGACGAGGGTGATAGTGGCGTCTTGCTTGAGCAGTGCGAGATAGGGGTCCAATGAGTGCGGGGCGGAAGCAGTGTCGAGGATGAAGTCGAATGTGCCGGCATGGGTTTTCATGGCGTTTGCGTCGGTGGAGAGCACGACTTCATCTGCGCCGAGCTTCAGGGCATCTTCCTTCTTCTTCATGGAGGTGGTGAGTTGCACCGTGTGGGCGCCGAAGGAATGCGCGAACTTGAGACCCATGTGGCCGAGTCCGCCTAGACCGACGATGCCTACTTTCTTGCCGGGACCGACGTTCCAATGGCGCAGGGGCGAGTAGGTGGTGATGCCGGCGCAAAGCAGAGGCGCGACGGCGGCGAGGTCGAGGTTGGAAGGTACAGTATGGGCGAAGCGTTCGTCGACTACGTAGTTGGATGAGTAGCCGCCCATGGTGATGGAACCGTCGACGCGATCTTTGGCTGCGTAGGTGAGCGTGGAGCCTTCGGTGCAGAAGTGTTCTTCGCCGCGATTGCAGGGAGCGCAGTGACGGCACGAGTCGATAATGACGCCGACGGCAGCAAGGTCTCCGACCTTAAACTTTTTGGACGAGTTTCCTGCAGCGACAACCCGGCCGACGATCTCGTGTCCGGGAACCATGGGATAGATGGCATTGCCCCACTCGTTGCGGGTCATGTGCAGGTCAGAGTGGCAGACTCCGCAGAAGAGAATTTCGATATTGATTTCGGTTGAACCGGGATCGCGACGGCTGAAGCTATATGGGGCGAGCGGCGATTTTGCGTCCTGTGCGGCGTAACCCTTTAATGAGGGCATATGGGCAGTTCCTTTCCGGAGAGAAGTTTAAATGAGTTGATAAGGCGCGGGGCAGATTCACCGGCGTTTTGCGGAGGCGACACGCGGTATGCCTTGCAGGTCGGGTGTGAATTCAATGTCGGTAAATCCGGCGGTGGCCAGCAAAGCCTGGATCGCGGGCTGCTGACCGTAGCCGATTTCGAGTGCGATGAAGCCGCCAGAGGCAAGAGCATCGTAGGCTTGCGGGATGAGGCGGCGGTAGATGCTGAGGCCGTCGTCGCCGGCGAATAGGGCGACAGACGGTTCGAAGTCGCGGACCTCGACGGAGAGCGTGTCGCGATCGGCGGCGGAGATGTAGGGCGGGTTAGAGACGATGAGGTCGAAGGTCTCGCCGGCGACGGGGGCGAGGAGGTCGCCCTGCAGAAAGCGGATGCAATCATCCCAGCGGAGTCTCTGCGCATTCGAGCGCGCCACTTCGAGTGCGGATGCCGATAGATCAATTGCAGTGACTTCGGCATTGCCCCAGTCGTGCACGATGCTGATGGCAACGCATCCAGAGCCGGTGCCGACGTCGAGGACGCGGGGCGGAAAACCCGTCTCGTGCGGATCACCTTGTCTGGGCTGGCTCTTGCCTTTTCCGAATGAATTGCGCGTCGCCGAAAAGCTGAAGAATTTCTTCGGCCTTTTGTCGAGGGCCGGGATCAGGTAAAACGCGCGCTCAACCAGGAACTCCGTCTCCGGCCTCGGAATCAGCACCGCCGGCGTGACGCGGAAGGGCAATCCGTAAAACTCGCACTCGCCGGTGATGTATTGAATGGGCTCGCCGGTGAGGCGTCGGGCGATGAGACTCGCATAGTTGATTGCAGTGCACCCGCCGAAATCTTCGTCGAGATGGGCGAGGAGCCAGGCGCGATCTTTTCCAATGAGATGAAGCAGCAGTGTTTCCGCGTCGAGCCGGGCACGGTCAGGATGAGGGCCGGCGCGAAGGTCCGCTTCGCCCTTGTCGAGCCACTCGTGCAGAGTCATCAGGCGGCCTGGCTGTCGGCCTTCAATTGTTCAGCCTGATAGTGGGCGATGAGCGCGTCGACGATGGGCTGCAGGCGGCCTTCCATGATCAGGTCGAGTTGGTGAAGCGTCAGTCCAATCCGGTGGTCGGTCAGGCGATTTTGCGGGAAGTTGTAGGTGCGGATCTTCTCGCTACGGTCGCCGCTGCCGACTTGCTGCTTGCGCTCCTTGGCTAACTCGGCATTCTGCTTGTCCATCTCCATCTCATAGAGGCGGGATCGGAGAACGCGCATGCCTTTTTCGCGATTCTTGATCTGCGATTTCTCGTCCTGGCAACTGACGACGGTGTTGGTGGGCAGATGGGTGATGCGCACGGCGGAGTAGGTGGTGTTGACGGATTGGCCGCCGGGTCCGGAGGAGCAGAAGGTGTCGATGCGGATGTCTTTGGCTTCGATCTTGATGTCAACTTCTTCGGCTTCGGGAAGGACGGCGACGGTGACGGCGGAAGTGTGGACGCGGCCCTGCGTCTCAGTTGCGGGAACGCGCTGGACGCGATGCACGCCGCTCTCCCACTTGAGTTGCGAGTAGACGCGCTCGCCTTCGATGATGGCGATGACTTCCTTGTACCCGCCTACGCCAGACTCAGAGAGCGACAGGAGTTCGATCTTCCAGCGATGCTGTTCGGCGAAGCGTGTGTACATGCGGAAGATTTCGGCGGCGAAGAGAGAGGCTTCGTCTCCGCCAGTGCCGGCGCGGATTTCGAGGATCACGTTCTTCTCGTCGTTGGGATCCTTGGGAATGAGAAGTACCTTGATCTCTTCCTCGAGCGCGGCTTCGCGAGGGGCGAGGGCGGCAATCTCCTCCTCGGCCATGGCGCGGAGGTCGGGGTCGCTTTCGGTGAGCATGGCGCGGGCTTCGGCGAGGCCCTGCTGGACCTGCTTCAGTTCGCGATATTTCTCAACTGGCGTTTCGATTTCGCGAAGCGTTTTGGCAGTTTTCTGATATTTCTCGTGGTCGTTGATGACTTCAGGCAACGAGAACTGCGCCTGCAGGTCGTTGTAGCGTTGCTCCATTTGTTCCAAGCGATCGATCATGACCCCTCCGGGGTTTTAGTGTTTTGGAGAAAAGTTGTGAAAATTGGGCGCAAGACGGTACAGGCGGCGGGCGCCGCTAGAGGAGGGCCGGAATGGGCTGATGGAGCATCATACAGTCTTGATTTTAGCGCGAAATGCAGTTTTCGCACGTTTCGATTCGTGTCGAGCGGTCTGGTGTGGGAGCAGCGACTGTGAAGGGCGCGTAGAGTCGGTTCGCAGCATTCTCTCAGGTACCCCCCACCCCCGTATCTGGGCGGAAGCATCCTGCTTTCATCGGTTTACCGAGGGTGTGCGGCTGCAGATATTTCAGAGAATATGACTTCGCCGCAGATATTTCTCCGGAAAGGAGTTACGGGACGTTTTCCGGCCGTTCAAGGCGCCCCTGCGGGGCTCGAGGGCAGCGAGGCGCCTTTTCCAGGGTTTCACCCTGGGCTATTGCCCTGTCTTCCCTCCGGGAAGCCTGAAAACAGCGAATCAAGCTGAAATCGAAATTGAGACGAAACCTGCCTCATCAAAAAACGAATACTGACGAAATGGAGGGGTTGTCAGCATTCTGGGTCCTCCCTGCGGAAAGGCTCGGGTTGTCGGTTCACTTTCATTGTGCCGGGAAACCTGGAAATGATCTGCAAAAAGGCTCGGCTCGATCTCTCAGAACAGAGGGCGATGAAGCCGTCGGTTGTGTGCGAGATTCGGTGGCAAAACAAGGTGGCATTTTTTGGCATATTCTGGCATTCTTATCGGCGCTTAAGTGGCACATTTTGGTCGTTTTTGGCATTAAATTTCCTGTATTCCTGTAGCGCGAAAATGTGTAAATGCATGAAACGAAAACCTTTATGTTGGATGATTTTGAGGACGCTGAAGGGGATTTATTTTTGCCCTTTTCGAGACTTTTTTGAAAGCGCTTGGAGGGCGAATTGGGGGTTGGCGCGAGCATGGTTTCTCTGCTTTCTCTGCCTATTATTGTGCGCTAAAGGGGACTAATTCTCTGCGAGAGGGAATGACGTCAGGGGGCGGGAGCGAATTCCTCATGGATGGGGTCCCCCCGCCTGCTATTGGATATGGATTGAAGACCCGCTCATTGCATAAGGCCGCGATGAACGGGCACAGTCCCTGGTATCGGGATGAGTGGGCCACTTGCCGAGACCGTGTCGAACTCCGGCCCGGTAACCCAGTAATAGTACTCAGAAGCAATCGATATGGTCGCAAGCGTTCATTAACGGGACCTGGAGGTTGGAGTCGTGGTCGGGGTCGGAGTAGATCGTGATGGTGGCAGGTTTGTAGTTCTCCGGTTTGGCGGTCATGATGTTGGGCACAAAGGTCTGGGGATTGCGGTCGTAGAGCGGGAACCAGGAGCTCTGAATCTCGACCATTACAGTGTGCCCGGCTTTGAAGACGTGGTCGACGTCGTGGAGGCTGTAGCGATATTCGTGGACGGAGTTGGGGCGCAACGGTTCGGGCTTGTCAAAGCCTGAGAGATAGCGGCCACGAAAGATCTCCTCGTTGGTCATGAGCTGGTAGCCGCGCATCGTGGGATCAGGATCGTCATCGGGATACTGGTCGATGAGTTTAACGACCATGTCGTTGTCGGTGCCGGTTGTGGAAGCGAAGATGTCGGCCTGGACCTCGCCGGTAACGATCAGGTCCTTCTTAAGCACAGGAAGTTTGAAGATTGCGACGTCTTTACGGCCGGCGACGAAACGCTGATCTTCAGTGAGCCAGTTGAACCATTGCGAACCTTGGCTGTAGGTGACCTGGATGGGGCGATGGCGATAAGGAATGGGGTTGGCAGGGTCGCTGACATAGGTGGTGCGCGCCTGCGCAGACGAGTCGGCCCAGGACAATTTGCCATCGCCTTGCAGATGCAGGCCGGTGGGCGCGGATTCTTTGGGAGGGAAATGCGAGTAGCGCTTCCAGGTGTTGGAGCCGGTCTGGAAGCTGGCAGTGTCTTCAAGGTCGAAGCCGGGTTCATCTTTCAAGTAATGGGCGAAGAATTTGGCTTCGATCTGGGAGCGATATTCATTGCCGATAGATTCGCCGTAATTCAGATTACCGAGGTGACGCGAAGACGACGCCCACGAGCCATGACGCCAGGGGCCGAGGACGAGGAAGTTTTCGCTTTTGTCGTCGTGCGGCTCCAGGCTTGCGTACTCTTCCTGGGGTCCCCACATATCTTCCTGGTCGTAGTAGCCGCCGACGCTGAGCGTGGGAACGGTGACAGCGGTCAAGTGGCTCTCGACGGCACGCGAAGACCATACGGTGTCGTAGGCGGGATGGTCCAGGAAAAGCTTCCAGGTGGGAAGCGGCGATTTGACGTCTGACTTCTTAACATCCTCGGCAAAGGAGCCGCGTTCAAGAAAGAAGTCGAAGCCGTCGCGGGGCTTGCCGTCTTTGTCTTTGCCGTAGCTAACCTGGCCGGTTTCCTTGCTTGACTCCATCCCCAGCACGTAATCGTAGCCGTAGCTTTGGCGAAAAGTGCCGTTGTGGAAGAAGTCGTCGCCTATCCAGACATCGATCATGGGGGCCTGTGGGGAGATGGCCTTCACCGCAGGATGAGGATCGATACCCGCCATCATGGCAAGGAAGCCGGGGTAGCTGGTGCCGATGAAGCCGGCGCGACCGTTGTTGCCGGAGACGTTCTTGAGCAGCCAGTCGACGGTGTCGTAGGTGTCGGTACTCTCGTCGATGGCCTTTTTGTCGTGGTGGTCGGCGAGGGGACGCATCATGATGAATTCGCCTTCGCTTTTGAAGCGGCCTCGAATGTCCTGGCACACGTAGATATAGCCGGCTCGCGCTAGTTCTGGGCGACCTCCGAAGAAGGATGCGCGGTTGGTGCCGTCGACACCATAGGGAGTGCGCTGGATAAGGAACGGGAGCGGCGCCGTGATGTCAGACGGCTTGAGAATGACGGCGTGAAGCTTGACGCCGTCGCGCATGGGAATCATGACTTCGGTGCGCTGGTAGTCGTGAAAGATGTGATGAACGGGATCGCCGGTCCGGTGGAGGATAGACTGCGGATCGTTTGAGCTGATTGCCGAAACGCCGCGGCCTGAGGGGTCGAGCGTGAAAGTGATCTTCATTTTTGAGTCAGGTATGCCGAACTCAGTCTCCGAGATGGGCGTCAAGGCAGTGGGGACGAGCCGGTCAGACTCCATGATGAGCTTGCCGTCGTGCTCGTAAAAACTGATGGGCGTATCAGGCTCAACCGGGTCTGTGTATTCGCCAGCAAGAGCATCGAGCTGAGATGCGGGGGTGGTGGTCTGCGCTGAAGTTGCGGCCGATGCAGAAGGCGTGAGCCGGGAAAGGCAACTGATCGAAGCAAGAAGCGCAAGGCACAAGACTGCAAGAACAGCTCGACGTTGAATCAAAGGTGGGACCTCCACTGAATCCTAATCTTGAATTGTATTAGTGGGCGTGGCCGTGGTGGGAGTGCGCGGCGCCGACGGACATTTCCTCGATAGGGACGACGCATCCCTCCAACTCTTCGCATCCGGTGTGCTCAAACTGGATGGTGGTGTGACTGATTTGGAAATGCTCGCGCAAAACGTGGTGGAGTTTCACCAGGATGCATGCGCTTTCAGACGGTGGAATGTCGGCAATGCAGACGTGGCAGGCGAGCGCATGGCTGTTCGAGCCGAGACTCCAAACATGGAGATCGTGGACGTTGACGACGCCCTCGACCGACTCCATTCCGGAGCGAATTTCGCCGAGCGACACGCCGCGGGGAGTGCCTTCGAGGAGGATGTTCAAGGTTTCTCGAACAATGCCGAAGCTGGTCCAGAGAATCAGGCCGGCAATCAGGAGCGAGAGCACCGGGTCAATCCAATACTGGCCGGTGAAGAGGATGCCTGCACCACCGGCGATGACTGCTGCGGTCGAAAGGGTATCTCCCGCCATGTGCAGGAACGCGCTGCGCAGGTTTACGTCGCGTGCCACACCCCACAGCAATGCGGCGATCACACCGTTCATAATCACGCCGGCGGCGGCCACAATCATCATCAATTTTGGCTGGACGGCGACGGGCGCGCTAAGGCGATGGATGGCTTCGACGGCAATCCAAATGGAAATGATGATGAGGGTTGCGGCATTGACGAAGGCGGCTAATACACCGGCTCGCTGGTATCCGAATGTCCTGGCGTGGTCTGCGGGGCGGGAATGGAAATAGACGGCGGCGAAGCTGAGCAGAAGGGCCAGAAAGTCGGAGGCGTTGTGACCCGATTCGGAGAGCAAGGCAAGGGAGTGGGCACGCAAGCCGGCCACGAAAGTGACCACGACGTAAATGAACGTGGCCGCCAGCGAAACCACGAGTACGGATTGTGTCCTATTTGCGCCGGGTGCGGAAGGCGCCGCGTGGACATGCATCAGGCTAGTTTAACCGGGGTTGGGTATATGACGCCAACCTGAACCGGGCCCTGGGGGCGGGGTCGTCAGCCCTGGTCGGGCCGCGCCTGGCCGAGGTCAGGCCGGTCCCCGGGAGTGGGAAAGACGGGCAAACTGGATCGAAGACCTGACCAGCCTTCAGAGAGGACGATGCTGTTTTGCGGACTCCCTGGTTGGTGGCGGACTGAACAGGGGAAGCCGGCTCGCATCTGCGAGATATCGATGACGCCCAACAGTGTGGTGATGTCCTGGGAGCATTCGTAGTCGACTCCAGAGCTCCGGTAGTTGTACTCCAGCATCGTAAGAGTGCGGCCGTCGGGGGTCTTTATCTCACGTACATCCAGCAACATGCCATCGATGAGACGCCCGGACTCAGCGAGGAAACTTCGACGTGCGCGTTCCAATTCCTCCTCGGTGGGGCGTTTGCGTCGAAGAAACCAGACTGTGCCGGCAGTCAGAGCGGCAGCCATGGCGATTCCGGCTGCGGCTTCCCATGCGTTTCTGCTGAGGAGGGTCATTGGGGGGAGCCAAATGTGTGGTCCCAGGTTCGAGGATAACCCAGGGGGAAGTTTCTTGTTCCACAGCAAAAAGGTTAGCGCGCACTTTGGTGCCGAGCGGCGGCTCCGCCTTGCTCGATGGCGAATGCGGCGGCTACACTCCGATTCGACGGAGGACGTGATGAAAGTTGGAGTTCTTGGGTCCGGAGATGTGGCGAGAGTACTGGCGAGTGGATTTTTGAAGCATGGCCACGAGGTAAAGGTGGGAAGTGGGACGGTAAGCAAGCTCGCGGATTGGGCCTCACAGAATCCAGGCGGCTCAGTAGGCAGCTTTGCCGACGCGGCGAAGTTTGGCGAGCTGGTTGTGCTGGCGGTGAAGGGGAAGGCGGCTGCGGCAGTGCTGTTTCTGGCGGGCAAGCCAAACCTGGCCGGGAAGACAGTGGTGGACGCCTGCAATCCGATTGAAGATGCGCCACCGGAAAATGGCGTGTTGAGGTTCTTTACGGACATTAACGAGTCTCTGATGGAAAAGCTGCAGCGCGAGTTCAGCGAGGCTCACTTTGTGAAGGCGTTCAATTCGGTCGGTGCACCTCGGATGGTCGATCCGCAATACGAGAGCGGCAAGCCGACGATGTTCGTCTGCGGAAACAACAATGCGGCCAAGAAGCAGGTGAGCCAGGTGCTGGACGAATTTGGCTGGGAAACAGCCGATATGGGCAAAGTGGAGGCAGCGCGGGCGATCGAGCCGCTGTGCATGCTTTGGTGCATCCGCGGCTTTCTGCAGAATGAATGGACGCATGCGTTCAAGCTGTTGGTGAAATGAAGCGCGGCAAGGCGATCCTGGAGAGCGAACGGCTCATACTGCGGGAATGGATGGGAGCGGATCGCGAGCCGTTTGCGCGGATGAATCGCGATGCGGCGGTGATGGAGTTCTTTCCCGCACCCCTTTCGCGGGAAGAAAGCGACGCGCTGGTTGACAGGGCCGAGGCGCACCTGGCGCAGCATGGATTTGGGCCCTGGGCGGCTGAGCTGCGTGAGAGTGGCGAATTCATCGGATATATTGGCCTGTTTATTCCTCGATTTGAGGCCGCGTTTACTCCGTGCGTCGAGATTGGATGGCGGCTGGACCCGAAGTATTGGGGAAGGGGACTGGCAACCGAGGGAGCGCGCGCCGCGGTACGGTTTGCGTTTGATGTCGTTGAGTTGCCGGGGCTGGTTTCGTTCACAGTGCCGGGCAATGTGCGGTCGACGCGTGTAATGGAGAAGCTGGGAATGACGCACGATGCACGAGAGGACTTTGACCATCCCCTGTTGCCAGAAGGGCATCCATTGAGGCGGCACGTGCTGTACAGACTTGAACGAGAGGCGCGGAAAAGATGAACGCCAGTCGCGGCGGGATGGCCGGGAGAGGAGCGAGCCTTGACCGGGCAAATCGGCGAGGGTATGCTCGGGAACGATTGAGGCGCATGCGTTGATGCTGGAACAACTTGCGCGGGGAGAGCCAAGCATGAGTACGTTTGCTACGGTCACAACTCCTATTGCCAAACTTGCGGCGCAGCCGCTGCTGGTGCGCCGCGCAGCGGTGCTTGGCGCTGGGACCATGGGCTCGCGTATCGCGGCGCACCTGGCGAATGCAGGAATTCCGGTGCTTTTGCTGGATATGGTTTCAACTGGTGAGGGCGAACGCAACCGCCTGGCGCTATCGGCACTGGGCGCACTGGCAAAGGCCAAGCCAGCGGCGTTTTATGAGGCGTCAATGGCGGCGATGATCTCGCCGGGGAATTTTGAAGACGACTTGCCGAAACTCGCGGAATGCGACTGGGTGATTGAGGCAGTCGCCGAGAATCTTGAAATCAAAACAGATCTGCTGGGGCGCGTTGTGCCGCATCTTGGGCCGCGAGCCATTCTCACGACAAACACTTCGGGACTTCCGATTGGGAGAATCGGAGCAGGCCTAAAGTCCCACCGAGAGAGATTCTTCGGTACGCACTTTTTCAATCCGCCGCGCTACATGCAACTGCTGGAAGTGATTCCTACCAATGAGAGCGACCGGAGCGTAGTGGCTTCGTTTGCCGCCTTCGCTGATCGCCTACTCGGCAAGCAGGTCGTGTTTGCGAACGACACACCAAACTTCATCGCCAACCGGGTCGGGGTTGCGGTGATGTTCACGGCGGCTACGCTGATGCTGGAGCAAGGGCTGACGATTGAGGAAGTGGATGCGCTGACAGGGCCGGCGATCGGGTGGCCCCGGACAGGGACATTCCGGCTGGCGGACATGGTTGGAATCGACATCCTGGCTCACGTGGCCGCGAATTTTCCGCAAGGCGTAACGCCGGGAGGATTCTCGGGAGTGCTTCAGGAAGTTGTGAAGCGCGGGTGGCTGGGCGATAAGGCGGGGCAGGGCTTTTACAAGAAGACGCGGGGCGCCGATGGCAAAGAAGCTCGGTTCGTCCTCGATCTCAAGACTTTTGAATACAGGCCACTTGCTAAGGCGGCTTTACCCTCGCTGGAGATGGCGAAGAATGTGGCCGCGGTGCAAGAACGGCTGCGGCTGCTGCTTGCCGGTGATCCGACCAAAGATAAAGCAGCGAGATTTCTCTGGCCGTTTCTTTCGTCGCTTTGGAATTTTGCCGCGGACCGCATTGGAGAGGCCGCTGGCGATGCTCCTTCGATTGATGAAGCGATGCGTGCTGGCTTCAACTGGGAACTCGGACCCTTTGAGATGTGGGATGCGGCGGGCATAGAGGAAACTGTCAGACGAATGAAGGCGCTGCAGCTCCCTGTGAGCCGCGCGGTTGAAGAATTGCTGGGTGCAGAGTCGGAATCGGCGAGTGTTTCCTGGTACTCACCTGATGGTCCGCAGTGCTACAACCCGATTACGCGCGGATGGGAGTCGATTCCCGAACAGCCTGGACACGCGCGAGTGGCGGATTTTCGCCGCATGCATGGGGTGGTGAGGAGCAATGCCGGTGCATCGCTGGTGGACATCGGCGACGGCATTGGTTGCATCGAATTGCATTCGCTGAAGAACGCCATCGGCGGCGATGTAGTGGCGATGATTTCGGCGGTGTTGAATCCGGCGTCGGAATCGGTGCGCGATTTTTCGGGGTTTGTCATCAGCGGAGACCGGGACCGGTTCAGCGTGGGTGCGAACCTGATGCAGTTGCTGCTGAGTGCGCAGGAGGGTGAGTGGGACGATGTCGAGATGGCGATTCGCGCCTTCCAGCAAATGTCGGCGGCAATCAAGTTTTGCCCGCGGCCGGTGGTGGTTGCGCCGTTCAACCTGACGCTGGGGGGTGGCGCGGAGATTTGCCTGCATGCGGCACGCCGACAGTTTTATGCCGAGACGTATATCGGGCTGGTCGAGACGGGAATTGGTCTGATTCCAGGCGGAGGTGGCACAAAGGAAATGTTGCTGCGAGCCGTCGATGCAGCCTCAGCGCTGGCACCGCCTGATCCGAAGGATCCGCCGTCGCGGTTTGCACAATCGGCTGAGATGAATGCGGCATTGAAGCGGACGCTTGAAACGATTGCAATGGCCAAGGTTTCTACGTCGGCACTGGAAGCGCGCGGGTTGGGATTGCTGTCGCCCGCCGACCGCATCACTCTCAATCGCGAAAGGCTGCTGCTGGATGCGAAAGCGCAGGCCCAAGCACTGGCTGAGGCGGGATATTCAGCGCCGCAGCCGCGGACGCAGATTCCGGCGCCGGGTACGGCATCGCTCGCCGCGCTCGAGACAGGGATTTTTCTGATGGGCGAGGCCGGGTATGCTTCAGAGCACGATCAGAAGGTGGCACGCTGGGTTGCATATATTCTCTGCGGCGGGCGCGTTACGGCGGGTTCGCTGGTGAGCGAACAGTATTTGCTGGATCTCGAACGCGAGGCGTTTCTCTCTCTTTGCGGCGAGCGCAAGACGCAGGAGCGGGTCGCGTTTACGTTGAAAACCGGCAAGCCGCTGCGCAATTAGAGGCGCAATGAAGTACGCAGCCATCATCGTGTTCTCGGCAACCTCGCTGGCGATTGGAAATTTAGCTTTCCCGAGACAGAGTGCGGTTTCCACGGAAGCGGCAGGGCAATCGCAACTTACCGAGCGTGGTAAAGCAGTGATTGACGGGCATTCTGCTCAATACCTGATTCGGCGGCTGCCGGCGAGTTCATTCCCTGATCTGCCAGACTCGATTGCCAATGTGCTGAACGAACGGGGATGCATGATTCCGCAGACCTACCAGGCGCATCATCCTGAGAACGTGGTGGAAGCGAGCCTCGAGCGGGCTGGGTCGGCTGACTGGGCTGTGCTTTGCTCGACGCATGGCAAGGTTGAATTGCTTGTGTTTTTTGCCCGAACGCCGGGGCATCCGGTGACGCTGGCGTCAGCAGCCGAGATGGACAGGTTGCAGGCGCACGATTCATCGGGGGTCCTGGGATTCGATTGGGGAATTGATCAGGCATCTCCGCAGCAAGTGCGCGAGGCGCAGGCAGGAATGGAGCATCATCCGCCACTGCTGGATCACGATGCACTGGCGGAAACGGTGATTAATCAGCGGACCGCCTACCATTTTTACGCGAAGAATAACTGGACGCTAGTGGAGATGCCAGAATGAAGCTGTTCGGTGGTGGATTCGAGCGAGGGCAGCTATTGATTGGCTGTCGGGCTTAAAAACGGTTTTGGGGATTAAGGAGCATTTGTAATGGTGGAAGCCGTTCTAGTGAGCGCAGTACGCACGCCGGTGGGGCGTGCACCCAAGGGAGCATTGTCCACTACCCGTCCTGATGACCTCGCGGCGATCGCGTTGGGCGGGGCATTGGAGCGGATACCGGCGCTCGACAGATCAGAAATTGAAGACGTGATCCTGGGGTGCGCGCAACCCGAAGGCGAGCAGGGATTCAACATGGCGCGGATGACGGCGTTGCGCGCCCAGCTCCCGGTAGGGGTCGCAGGAATGACGATCAACCGGCTTTGCGCGTCGGGGCTTGAGGCAATTGCGCAGGCGGATATGCGGATTCGCAGCGGAGTTCAGCGCGTGGTCATTGCCGGAGGAGCCGAGACCCTGAGCATGCTGCCGATGGGAGGCAACAAGCCCAGGCCGAATCCGTGGCTCGCGGAGAATTATCCTGCAGCGCTGTTGACGATGGGGCTGACTGCCGAACGCGTGGCGAAACATTATGGAGTTTCGCGCGAGGACCAGGATGCTTTTGCATTGGGCAGCCACCAGAAGGCGATTGCCGCGCAGGCTGCGGGACGATTTGACGAGGAGTTGATTCCGGTGAAGATCCGGACTGCGGTACCGGGGGCAAAGGCCGGAAAGACCGTGGTGACGGAGACGACGTTTGGGGTGGATGAAGGGCCGCGCGGTGATACGTCGGCCGAGGCGCTTGCGGCGCTCAAGCCTGTCTTTCACGCGCAGGGTACGGTCACAGCGGGCAACTCCTCCCAGACATCGGATGGCGCGGCAGCAGCGGTGCTGATGGACGCAGTTCGGGCGCGGGAATTGGGGATTCGTCCGCTGGCGCGGATGGTTTCTTACGCAGTCGCCGGGTGCCTGCCCGAGGAGATGGGGATTGGGCCGATCTTCGCGGTGCCAAAGGCACTCAAAATGGCTGGACTGTCACTGAACGACATTGGGCTGATCGAATTCAATGAAGCGTTTGCCGCGCAGGCCCTAGCCGTGATTCGGGAATTGGGTTTCGATCCGGAAAAGACAAATGTGAATGGTGGAGCGATCGCGCTGGGGCACCCGTTGGGATGCACCGGGGCCAAACTTACCGCGACACTGCTAAGCGAGATGCGCCGGCGCAAGGTGCGCTACGGCATGGTGACGATGTGCGTAGGCGGCGGGCAGGGTGCGGCTGGGATATTTGAACGGCTGGATTAGATAGCGGGCGCAAGCGTGATTGGGGGCTATAGTTTTCCAGGTCCCAGAATCGGGACCTGGGGCACCTGGGGCACCCGGGGCACCCGGCTAAAGGCTATTCGGAGATTCCGGCCGTAACGCAGTGCCAGACTCTGTTATCCGGCAGGAGCACATCATATTCCTGAGAGAGCAGCGTGCTGTCGGAGTTGTGGACATCCTTCGTAATTCGTGCCGGATAGTCACCGGGAATGATGAGCACGGAGCTATGTTGTAGAACTTGCGCGGGTCCTTTGAACTCGAGTTTTTTCCCGTTCATAGGCACATCGGCAAAGAGGGCCTCATTGCAGACAATCTGGCTCCCAATTTCTGTGCAGTAAGGTCGGATGTGTGACGCAGAAATATGAATCTTGACGTTAAAGTCGGCTGGGTTGGGTCTTTCCTGCTTCTGTCCAAGTCGCGTTTTCTGTCCATCGAGGAAAGATGTGGAGCAGAGAAGGAAGAACATGACGGCAACGAGTGACTTCATTGGGCGCCTCACATAAAGGAATCAAGCAAGAAGCATATGAGGCGGCTTGCCCCCAAAAGACCTTGTTCCGCCTGGTCCAAAAAGATTGAACGGCCAAGGTGTCCCCGGCCGTTCAGGTTAAAGCTGAATTATGCATTCAGTTTGGACTGAATGACGCTACGCCTTGGCAGTGGAGAGGGCCTTCAGGCGCGCGTTGAGGCGGCTCTTGTAGCGGGAGACGGTGTTGTCGTGGAGAATGCCCTTGCGAACGCTCTTGTCGAGGGTCGAAACGGTTTCACGATACTGCAGGTTGGCGGCCTTGACGTCGCCCTTGGCGATGGCCTCACGCAAGGCGCGGAGGCTGGAGCGAACGCGGGTGCGATTGGCGCGGTTGACCGCGGTACGGGTTACGGTCTGGCGGGCGCGCTTGAGCGACGATACATGGTTTGCCATTATGCTTCCTTAAAATCAGTGAGTTATGCGGGCTGGAATGCAAGCACAGCCGCACCCCTCGCAATTTCCTAGTTTACGGGAAAGTGGGCTGTGGGTCAACGACAAGGATTGCCTGGTTGTGGTTCAGTTTGAGAGAAATCATCCCTCAGGGGCTGAAGCCCTCGTTGAATTTGAGGCGATTGGCACGAGTAAACTCGTGCCCTTTCAAAACAACTTCGAATTGAGCCTCTATTAAGGTCGGTCATTGCACGGTCAATGTGCCGACGGTGGTCAGATTTGCGGCAACAGACGAGTTTCCCAAATAGACGGTGTAGGTACCCGAAGCCACCTGCCAAGCGTTTGTGGTGGTGTCCCAGTACGACATGGGGTGGGACGAATCGTTCTGATCTACCTCAATCGTGACACTTTGCGAGGTTCCGGGCTGGAGGAGCACCTTTTGCCATCCGACGAGGCGTTGAGGCGGTTCGTTGGTACTGGCGGGCAGACCGAGATAGACCTGGGCGACTTCGGCACCAGCCATGGCGCCGGTGTTGGCCAGATTGAACGTGACCTGGAAGTTGGGATTGGAGGCAGAGGCAAGGTTATTGGTCAGGGATGGATTGGTGATGGAGAAAGTAGAGTACGAGAGCCCAAATCCGAATGGGAAGAGGGGCGTTAAGCCATTTACATCAAACCACTTGTAGCCGACATTGTAGCCTTCGGTGTAGTTCACAGGAAAAGGCGTAACGCCATCGGGTGGCTGGGGAATGACGGGGCGCGGGAGCTGTGCATCGCCGGCAGGAAAGGTGATGGGAAGCTTGCCGGAGGGGTTGGTGGCACCGAAGAGCAGATCGGCGATTGCCGGGCCGCCATTCTGGCCGGGATACCAAGCCTCGAGGACCGCCTTGACCTGACCGAGCCACGGCATCAGGATGGGGCCGCCGCTCTCAACTACAACGATGGTGTTGGGGTTGGCAGTGGCAACGGCGGCGACGAGCGCATCCTGATCGATGGGAGTTGTATCGACGAGGTCATTCAAGGCGAGGTTGGTCTCATCCATGCCTTCGCTTGCCCATTGGTTTACGAAGACGATTGCCACTTGCGATGAGGCAGCAAGGGACGCAGCGGCAGCGGCATCGGAGCCGTCGGCGAATTGGACTTTGGCATTTGGCGCCTTGGCCTGAATCGCGGTCAGCGGTGACGACGGATCCCAAATTACTGGAGCCCAGCATGGCGGGCAGGGACTGCTTCCGGTGATTGCGGCGCCACCGACGGGCTGCACCTGTGCCGAGCCTCCACCGGAGAGGACGGCGGTGTCAGCGTGCGAACCGATGATAGCGATAGATTGCACTGACGGGCTGAGCGGCAACTGGCTGGCGGAGTTCTTTAGGAGGACTGCACCCTGCTCTTCGATCTCCTGAGCAACGGCGGCGTCGGCAGAAGCAGGAATGGGTTGAATTTGTTGTGGGTTATCAAAGATGCCGACCTCGTACATGGCGCGAAGGATACGGTGAACCATGTTGTCGAGACGCGTTTGCGGAACTTGGCCTGAGGCCACCGCCGTTCCCAAAGAGGAGAAGTACTGTTGATTCGGTTGTTCCTGGTCGAGGCCGTTGATCGCGGCGGTCGCAGTGCTGTGGGTTGCCCACCAATCGGACATGACAAACCCGGGGAAGGCCCAGTCGCCCTTGAGGATGTCGTTGAGCAGGTGGCTGTTTTCGCAATCGTACTGTCCGTTGGTTAGGTTGTAGGAACACATCACCGACTGCACATTCGAGTCTTTGATGCCGATTTCGAATGCCAGCAGATCGCTTTCGCGGCCGGAGCGTTCATCGATGATGGCGTTGGCCGTGGTGCGGCCCGATTCCTGATCGTTGAAGCTGAAATGCTTGATGCCCCCAATGATATGCAACGCCTGAATGGCGTTGATGTGGGCCGCAGTGATTTTGCCGGCGAGGATGGGATCTTCACCCTTGGTTTCGAAGGTGCGGCCATCGCGCGGTTCGCGGCCGATGAGATTGATGTTGCCGCCGAGGTTGACGTTGATGCCGTAGTCGGCTAACTCGGTCCCAATCACGGTGCCGTACTTGGTTGCTTCGCCGAGATCCCAGGTTGCCGCACTCGCGATCGAAGAAGGCAGCGCTGTTGCTGGGCCAACGCCGTTTCCCACGCCGACGCTGCCGTCGGCAAGATAGAGGGCAGGAATGCCGAGGCGCGTGTTTGCCTGCACCCAACCGGCGGCTCCAAGGGGCACGGTGTACCCGTAGGTGTTGTCGGTGGTGACGCCGCCCTGCACCATCTGAAGCTTTTCAGTTTGGGTCATCTGCGCCAGCATGGCGTCTGCTTTTCCATCGGGAGTGGTCGGCGTTGGAGTGGGGGTAGGCGTCGGGGTTGGGGTGGATGAACCATTTCCGCCACAGGAAGACAATCCGAGAGTCAGAGCCATCAACTGAAACGAAACGGCAAGAAAGTTTACGCGTCGGGCAGGCAACATATGTCCTCTGGTCAACCTGGGGAAGACATGCACAATCATAGTCCCACGTTCGTAACTGGTCGATATACAGGGCACGTATCGAATGAGTGAATAGTTCGGCGAAACTTAATACGCGGTGGGATTGACGGAATAAGCCACCGGCGCTACTCTCTCCCCATACATCAACCCTTGGTTGCCTGCGCCAACTCGATGCAGCTTAAAGCCAGCCGCCGTCTGGTGCGCTCGTCAAATACATGCACAAATAAATCCTTCGGAATCCTTCCAATCCACAACCTGAGTCATCAAATCAACAGGAACAGTCTGCCCGCAAAGGCAGCGCCACGGAGGCCGTCTGAACGCTGATCTGGAGATCACGCCAAATCTTGAGCCCCTATTCGGGACCCGCGATGAAAACCTCAGACTTATGGAGGATTCACTAGGTGTCAGGATCGACCTTCGATCGGACGCCGTGCATGTAGAGGGGCCGGACGAAGCGGTTGGCAGAGTCCAGCGAATCTTTCAGGATTTCGAAGCACTGCGGCGACAGGGCATCAACCCACATAACGGCGAGCTGAACGGAATGCTGCGGCTGGTAGTAGCCGATCCAGCGACGACGCTGCGTTCACTAGCGGACTCGGGTAAGCAACGATCAGCCGGCGTGAAGCGGACCGTGCAGCCCCGTTCAATCAATCAAAGAAAGTATGTTGAGGCCATTGAGCAGAGCGATATGGTCTTTGGCGTGGGGCCGGCGGGTACCGGCAAAACCTATCTCGCCGTGGCCATGGCTGTTTCTGCGATGAATGCCAAGAAGGTGAGCCGCATCGTGCTGGTACGTCCGGCGGTTGAGGCCGGCGAGCGGCTTGGATTTCTGCCGGGCAGTTTGCAGGAGAAGGTTGATCCTTATCTTCGCCCACTTTATGACGCGCTCTATGATCTGCTCGATCCCGAAAAGGTCGACAAGATGCTTGAGAAGAACGTGATTGAGGTTGCTCCGCTCGCATTCATGCGCGGACGCACACTCAACGACGCATTCATCATCATGGACGAGGCGCAGAACACGACGATTGAACAGATGAAAATGTTCCTGACGCGCATGGGCAACAACTCGAAAGCGGTAATTACCGGCGACATCACGCAGATCGATTTGCCCAATCCACGAAAGTCGGGATTATTGGACGCAATCAACATTCTCGATGGGGTGGAGGGGATTCACTTCTGTCACTTTGAAGACTCGGACGTGGTGCGTCATGCACTGGTGCAAAGGATTGTGCGTGCGTACGAGTCGGCCAAGCCGCAGCAGCAGGAGTTGCCGCTCAGTATGGGCGATGCACTCGAGACGCAGGCGCAGACCAAGACGGCAGGGCAGACAGTACACCCGGCAAAACCGCAATAGCGAAGAGGAGTTGCAAGCCAGGCTTGGCGGTTCCGCGTTATTGCTAACCCGGGGTCATCGACTGAAGCGGTTTTTCCAAAAGCTGGGCCGCCGCTTGATTTCGCGGCCCCATTTGTCGATCCTTGCATTGCAATTCGGACACGTCCAGCCTCCCCAGAGGAACTGGCGAACAGACATGTGCTTGCGTAGCCGAGGCAAGGGCGTGATGCAATGCGGACAATAAACCCCGCCCAAATTGACTCCCCATTTGTACTTCCTGGCCGTACTCCAAACCAACACAACGATCCCCAGTATCGAAACGAACACGAAGAATGCCAGCAGAAGCGTCATAATTTCGGCTTGCCAGAAGCAACGCAATTATAGCTTCGCGACTGTTAGTCTTCTCGGTGGATAGTTTTGCCGGCCCATCCCTGGAAATGGCACTGTTTAAAGCCCTCTTTCCATTCGCGTATCATCTAAGAAGAACGGGGCTCGTACAACCGCCACGGCGGGCGACCCCGCGCAAGATGATCCTTCTCGACCCAGATTTGGACCCAGAGCCCGCAGCAAAAGAACTTACGGCGAATCGCTCTGACGCGTCCGCAACAAAGGCGGCTCACCGCAGCCTGCGCATTCCCTCCGCTCGTTCTTTGGTGGGTTTCTTACACGAGGCGCAGGCGGTCGCAAAGCTGCGCGGGCAGGTAACCGTGTTGCTGACGACGGACGCAGCTATCAGGCGACTCAATCGTCGTTTCCGTGGGAAGAATAAGGCGACCGATGTGCTTTCGTTTCCAGCCGACGGACCGGCGGCCAAAGATCTCGCGGGAGATCTGGCTATCAGTATTCCCTCGGCACGGCGACAGGCTGCTGAATACGAGCACTCGCTTGCAACTGAAATCAAAGTGCTGATGCTGCACGGCGTGCTGCACCTCGCGGGGTTTGATCACGAGACAGACGACGGGGAGATGGCGCGGCAGGAGCGATTGCTGCGCGCGCGACTCCGGTTGCCGCAGGGAATGATTGAGCGAGTTGCACAAGCGCGGCCGACACGGGGGATTTCGACGCCGAGTCGTGCCAAGGGTGCGCGACCATGAGCCCCCTGACTATCGTCCTCGTGGTGCTGGCCGCCGTAATCGACATGTTCGCGGCATACATGAGCCGCATCTATTCTGAATTCGGCAAGATTCTCTCTCACGAGGTGCAGGAGAATCTTGACGCATGGGAAGAGAAGGTTGAGCCTCTGATTGGGCTCAGCCGGGAACATGCGGCCATCTCCGCGGCGGTTCTGCAGCAATTGACTTTGGGAATTATTGCACTCGGCATCGGCGCAGTACTCTTCGATCGTGCTCCCCATGCGGCCAGGCCTACGTATCCCGAGATTGCGCAGGCGATCCTGGTGGTGGTGCTGGTTGTGGTTTTTTGCAATCAGATTCTTCCTTCGCTGCTGTTTACGCACACCAAGGGAAGATGGGCGGCGCGGATGGTATGGCCCATTCGCCTGCTGCTGTGGCTGATGACGCCGATAACAGTTCTCATCCGGTTCTTCTTTTCGGTGGCATCCCTTGCCGAAAAACCGGTGAGCGAGGAGGAGGAGACTGCGGTGGACGTGGAGGCATTGCTCGAGGCCGGAGAAGAAGAGGGAATTCTCGAAGAGAGCGACCGCGACCTGGTGCGTTCCGCCGTAGAATTCGGCGACAAGCTGGTGCGGGAGGTAATGACGCCGCGGCCACAGGTTTTTGCGGTTCCCCAAACCATTACGCTGGAGCGGTTCCTCGAATTGCTGAAGGAACATAACTTTTCGCGCGTTCCCGTTTATGCGAATGTACTCGACAGCATTACCGGTATTGCTTTTGCGCACGATCTCCTGCAGGTTTCTGATGAAGAGGCGCGCACACGCATTGTGGCTGATATTCAGCGGCCCGCGGTGTTTGTGCCGGAGACCAAGCGAGGCTATGAATTACTTCGTGAGATGCAGCGAGAGAATCAACACATGCGCATCGTAATCGACGAATACGGGGGCATGGCCGGCCTGGTGACGATTGAGGACTTGCTTGAAGAAATCGTTGGTGATATCCGCGACGAACACGAGCACGAAGTTCACAGTGGAGATCCACAGCGTGAGCCAGGCGGCGTCTGGGTTGTGTCCGGCAACTTTCCCGTCAGCGACCTTCCACAACTCTTTGGCGAATCGCTCGAAGTGGATGACAGTTACGAGGCCACAACGCTAGGCGGGCTGGTAAGCGAAATCGAAGGCAGGATTCCATTGCCCGGGGAAGTGGTGCTGCTTGAAAAGGCGGGCTTGCGCATCCAGGTGGTTGCTTCAACCGATCGCCGCGTGGAGCGGCTGCGTATTTTTCCACCTGCTCGTGAAGAAGCAACGGCGTTGGCTTGAAGTGTCTTTCTGATGATCCGCATCCATTTGATGGATTCATTGAGAATCCTGAAAATGCCGTACACTCAGTCAGGAGCGGTTACTCCCATTGAAATCTGGATTCGTCGCAATTCTGGGTCGGCCGAACGCCGGCAAAAGCACGCTGATGAACGCTCTTACAGGCGAGAAGGTGGCGATTGTCACCCCGAAACCGCAGACCACACGCAATCGCATTATCGGTGTGGTGGAAGTGGCTGCTCGCAAGAAGATTCATCCGGCGGCGCAGATTGTATTCGTGGATACACCGGGCATTCACAAGCCCAGCTCGCAACTGGATCGGCGCATGCTGCAGGAGGTACACGAAGCGCTTGAGACCCGCGACGTTGTCCTGGTGCTGATCGACGCCAGCCGCAGAGTACAGCTCGAGGCGGCGGGTGAACCGGCCGAGGCGCATTTGCACAAGTCTGCAAACTGGGCAAGCGAAGACGAATTCCTTTTCGGGCTCATTCGCGGGCTTGATTGCCCGGTGTTTCTGGTGCTGACGAAGATCGACCTAGTAAACAAAGATGTGCTGCTGCCGTTGATCGAGACGCTGACCAAGCAATTCAACTTTGCGCAGGTCATCCCGGTGAGCGCGCGCAAGCGCGATGGGCTCGATATTCTCACGCGCAAGATCGTGGACGCGCTGCCAACAGGAGAGCGCTACTATCCCAAGGACCAGTACACGGATCAGCCCATGCGCTTCATGGTTGCGGAGCTGATTCGCGAACGCATCCTGGTCGAGACGGGCGAAGAAGTACCCTATGCCGCGGCGGTGGTGATTGAGCAATACGAAGAAGCCGAACCGCCGGCGCCGCCGCGGAAGAAAGGTCAGCCCCCGGCGCGATTGCCACTTACGCGAATTGCTGCAGCTATCTACTGCGAACGAGATGGTCAGAAGGCAATTCTGATCGGCAAGGGTGGGGCGAAGCTGAAAGAGATCGGAACAGGCGCGCGCAAGCAGATCGAGTCGCTATTGGGCACACGCGTGTATCTTGAACTGCACGTGATTGTTGAGCCGGGGTGGCGCGAATCGCGCAGTTTCCTGCAGTCGCTGGACTGGCGGAATCAGCTGGAAAAACTGGCGGAGGAGCAGGAAGCCGAACCGGAAGAATAGCAGCACATTTATCGCCCGATTGCGTACTGCAGAGCTTATACCTTGTCGAAAATCTTCTTCAAGAAGAACCGACTATATCCGGGAGGATTTTCGGCAAGCTCTCCAAAGACCGAGTAGCCGAGTTTCTCGTAGAATCCGCGGGCTTGAAAGCTGAATGTGTCGAGCCAAACGCCGCAACACCCGCGGCGAACGGCTTCTTCTTCTGCCTGGATCATCAATGTGGTGCCAGTACCGTTGCCGCGCATCGACTCCGGCACAAACAGCAGATCGATGTGGAGGTAGGTGTAGGATGTCCCGCCCCACAAGCCGCCGAGGATCTCATTTGTCGTTGGT
This sequence comes from uncultured Acidobacteriaceae bacterium, assembly GCA_963826915.1. Taxonomy (GTDB): domain Bacteria; phylum Acidobacteriota; class Terriglobia; order Terriglobales; family Acidobacteriaceae; genus Telmatobacter. The sequence continues at coordinate 11,647 of CAWGYG010000010.1, read as the reverse complement.
TCAGTGATGAGGATAGCCAGGGGCAGATAGTCAAACGCGTACCCTGACCGCTCATTATTGAAACCAAGAAGCAACTGCGACAGCGTTTTCGCAGCGGCTGCTTCCGGCTTATCGGTGATCGTGATCTTCGGGATCATCTCCCCGAATTATAGGAGAGGTCCCTCTGAAGAGATTCACCGGGTTCCGGCGAACTCCATAAACTTGAGTCGCCTGTTTCAAAGCTTTGGCGAGAGCCTAGGTGCCGCGGACTCTGCCGCGGCCGTTGCTCTTTACGGCATACATGCGTGCGTCGGCAGTGCCGATAATGGCATGGACAGCGCAGCTTTCGGGCGGGCACGAGGCGAGGCCAACGCTTGCACTTATGCTGAGCTCCAGGCCGTGCTTCATATTGAATCGCGTTTGTACCAGTTTCTGATGAAGATCGGTGGTCAGCATCAACGCTTCGGTTGGGCCGGTATCGGGCATCAGGACGACAAACTCGTCGCCACCGTAGCGAAAGCACTTGTCTTTTGCGCGGCTCAACTCCTGCAATCGAGCGCCGATGCGGCCCAGCAGTTCGCTTCCAATGAGGTGTCCGTGTACGTCGTTCACCAGTTTGAAGCGATCAAGGTCGATAAATGCCAGGCTAATCGGGCGACCCTGGCGCGCGCCGCGATCCAATTCCTCTTCGAGCACACGGTAAAGATGGCGGACGTTGAAAAGTCCGGTGGCATCGTCGGTAATTGTAAGTTGCTGGATGCGGGCCACGTCGCGCGCATTCTCGATGGCGATCGCGGCGTGGTCACTGAGAATGTGGAGGAAGGCAATGGTGTAGTCAGAGAGCTGGCCTGTGCGGGGGTTCAGAATCTCAATAACGCCCTGTACACCCTTACGGCCGCGTAGCGGCATGGCAATGACCGACTTTATTTTTCGCTTTTCGGCAGCCAGGGCCTGTTTCAGGCGCGGGTCCTCGACTTCAGCTTCGGGGACGATAAGTGTTTCGCCATGCTCAACAACCCAGCCAGCCACACCTTCTCCGACCTTAACCCGGAGATCACGCAACGCACTTTCCTCATTGCCGGCGGCAATGGCGTAATAGAGTTCGTTTCGGGATTCGTCGAGCATCAACAGCGTCCACATGTCGGCTTCAACAAATCTCTCCATCTGTTCGAGGATCGTGCGCAGGATGGTATCGAGGTCGAGGCTCGAAGTGAGCGATCGCGCCAGCTGGTGAAAGACGAGTAAATCGTCAATCGGGATGCGGTTTTCAGTCAATTGAGCCATTCAACGAATAGGGCACTGGGCCTGATGGCATTTTGTCACACACCGAGAGGCAAAGACGGGCGAAATGGCACCAGAAGTACAGGGTGGTATGCACCAAAGTTACGATTGGAGAAAATCAGATGCATCCTTTTTGGAAGATGCAGATTCTTGGGTGGGAAGTTATTGGCGAGGATGGATGCCGGCGAAGTTCAGAGCTCTGGCCGCTGATTGACGGCGTGGTACTAACCGCCGATGTGGACCATAGAGCGTGAAGGCTTGAGGAATCCGGGTTCGCCGATGTGGTGGCGTGCTTCTTTTTGCTGTACTGTGCGAACGATGTAGTCGGACAACTCCGCATCACTCTCGCCAGCCCTCATGTGCCCATAAAGATCGTGTTCAACCTGGGAAAAGAGACAGGTGCGGATCTTGCCGTCGGAGGTAAGCCGTATCCGGCTGCAAGCTCCGCAGAAGGCCTGACTGACCGGGGCAATGATGCCGATTTCTCCCGTTCCGTCAGCAAACGTGTAGCGGCGTGCGGTTTCCCCGGGATCCCGTTGCGGCAGAGGTGTCAGCGGTAGCACGCGGCTGATGCGTGCAACTATCTCGGCGAGAGGAACGACAATTTCTGGCGTCCAGAGGCGGCCTTCTTCGAGCGGCATGAACTCGATGAAGCGGACTACTACATTTTCTTCGCGTGCGAATTCAGCAAAACTCTCAATTTGATCGTCGTTGAAGCCGCGCAACAGCACGCAATTGATCTTGATGGGCGTGAGGCCCGCGGCACGCGCTGCCCGGACGCCGGCCAGCACTTGTTTGAAGCTGCCGGGGACGCGCGTGATGCGTTCGAAGGTGTCGGCCTTCACGGCGTCCATGCTGACAGTGACGCGATTGAGCCCAGCGGCCTTGAGTGGGGCCGCGAGGTGATCGAGAAGATGGCCGTTGGTAGTAAGCGCAATATCGAGAGGCGTGCCGGCCGATGTGCGTAACAGGGATATCTCTTTGATCAGGTCGATGAGCCCGTTGCGGAGCAAGGGTTCGCCGCCTGTGAGGCGGACTTTTTCGATTCCGAGGTTGACGAAGAGTTTAATGAGGCGGAGGTATTCGCTTATGGCCAACTCGGGATATTGCGCGCCGAGTTCACCGGTGCGGCAGTAAACGCACTTGTAATTGCAGCGGTCAGTAATGGAGACACGAAGGTCGTGGATGACGCGGCCATGGCTATCAGTGAGCCGCTGCGCGGAGGACGCCGGGGAGGGCGCGATTGGGGAAGCGGTGACCATCGGCATCTTTCAGGCTATACCGTTTCCGTCCGCTCTGCACCGTGCGAACCCTTCATTGCTTTCCAACTATCATCAGAAATCGGCAAAGTCCACGTTTTTCAATCAATACGGGGTGTTCCCGAGCGCAAGACGAGCCCGGTGACGCCGCAAACCGCGATGATAGCCAGTGCAATCACGAAGTAGTAGGCCATCGGGTGCACCCAACCCGGCGAGTACGTCAGGTCCTGTCCTACCCAGAGGAGCAGAACAGTCGCTATAACAGCGAACTGGGCGGCAATGACCAGAAGGGTATGCCCGAGGTCCCGGCGCTTATCGAGCGCCTCCACCTGGTCGGGGGTCAAATTGCGCTCCTCGGGGGGAAGAAGGGGATTAGCCATCGTGTCTTTCTCCTGGCGGCCCAACGATTCATGACTCCAAGCGTTGGTCGCTCACTGTTTCGATTCAATCACATACCGCGGGCTCTACGCCAGCGGGGATTATTCGTTGAGGAATGCCAGTGATTGCAGCGATGTGATCTCAAAGGGCTTCCGGCAGCGAATGTTGGCGCAGGAGAGCTTGTCGTCGCGTCGCACCATGTAGGACTGAGCCTTGGCGAATCGGGCACGGTCTCGCTCATCAGCGTTGCGGGGCAATTGAGCCCGCTTGCGCCGCACCACCCAGGTGACCTTGTATTCGCCAGCCTGGCCGCATTTAGGGCAGGTCAGGGTGTGGGTTCGCATTTCTGTCGTTTCGTTGAAAAACTCCCGTTCTTCCATTGATTGAACTGCTCCAATTCACTGTTTTCGTGAGAACTCGTCCCCAGGAATCACCGAGGTTGAGAACTGCACTCGGCCAAGAAGCAAAGGCTTCCGCTCAGAGCCAATCTATTCCATACTCATCCTAGCCATGACGAAACGCAAGCCAGGCACTTTCTCTGCGACCAAGGCGGTAAAGGCGAACGCGCGCGAGCGCGTAGGTCAGCCCAAACCGGCGCGCATAATCGATACCGAACCGCGGACAGGCCGGCATACCAAGCACAAGCCCAAACTCGAACAGATCATTCGCGGAGAGGAGTAGAAGTGGCCAAGACAGTTGGTGGGATTGGCACGGCCGGACGTCTCGATTCGCAGGCTCAGTTCAAATGACCCTTATGGATGCTGGACGCTGTACGGGCCGGGCAAAGTGGACTGAGGTTGCTGGTCAGTCGCTTGCTGGGTGCCTGGTGCGCCTGACTCCGACGTTCTCTTCGAATAAATGCGGAATGAGACAACCAGGTCCAGGACAACTGGCACAGGCTTGCCGCCCTTCATGGCCGGCTGGAAGTTCGCTTTGCGGATGGTATCTACAGCGCTCTCATCCAAGCCGAACCCGATAGGGCGTCCAGCAACGATCTCTTCCGGTTTTCCGTCGCTGCCAATCACGGCGTGATACAGGGCTATTCCAGCAACACCGTTGGCCTGGGCATATTCATTCGAAGGCGGCTCGATCGTCGAAAGGAGCTTGGCTTTTTCGTCGACAGCACTCTGGCGAAAGATGGCGGGGTCGGTGGGCTTGTAATCGGTTTTGGCAGCTGCCGCCTGGTAGTAGAGCCTCCAGAAGTCGGGCATGGCCGCGATCATTCGATCATCGATGCCCGGAGCGAAAACCCGATCCAATGCAGCAACCAGCATTTGCGATGCGTGGGCAGGCGACGCGGTGGTCGTCGTACCGCTTGCTTCGGCAGATGGTTCAATCTTTTGAGCAGGGTCATCAGTGGACGGAGAACCCACGTTGCCAGAGCTTGATTGGAGGCTGGGTGATGCGGCAACCGCAGTTGGGTCCTGGGTGGGAACATGGGAATCCTTTTTCCCTTTCTCCTTCTTTTTCTTTGGAAGCTCTACCCGCTCGCGATCGAAAGTGATTTTCACCACTTTCTTTTTCGGTGTGATCTTTACCGTATCGGTGGCCTTGGTGGGGTCTTCGTAGGGCAAGGCTCCTAGAAAGTGGAGTCCGAAACGATCGCCTTCAAGCTCGACTGCACGCTTGGTAACTTTCACCTTGTTGATCTGCACTTCGCACAGGGTGTAGGAGCCTTGCGGCGAGTGTCCGAGAAGGCGTCCTTGTTCATCGAAGTTCAGCGTGTTGTCAAGATAGCCGCCGCGCAGAAAGAGAGTCTTGCCAACGAGCATTTGTTTGATCTGATCTTCAGAGACGGAGCCGGACTTTGATTGGACAGAGAACACGCTCGGAGCGGCAGGGGCTTGCGGTACCGCCTGCTGTGCAGCATCCTGTGCGGCAGGTTGCTGAGCGGGGGAGGGTTCTTGTCCGAGTGCCAGGACACCGCCAGTTGCGATGAATATTACGCAAAAGACTTTATGTATCGTTCCGATTGTAGAATTCACAGCACTTCTTCCGCGAAGAGAGTCGACGAGCGTGCGCATCGGGCAACCTTTCGTCTCGTCACTTTATCAAGATTGCATATCGAGGGAGAAAGGATGCTTGGGTTTGATCGGCAATCGCGCATTCAATTCGTAACGTTACGGTTTGGGGATGGACGAAGTCGCCAGAGGATGCGTCGGAAGAGGCCAAGAACGCGCCTGCGGTCTGCGGGATTCAGGTGTAATCGGCGCAGCATCAAGCGGATGTTATGCCGGGTGGCAGCTCGCATATTATTTGGAGAATAGGCTGCTTCGATCATGACTTCTTCCAGGAGTCCGGCAAGGATGTCGAGACTTCCCGAGGTGGCAGCAGATTCGCAAACCTCTTCTTGTGCCGCTGGCCCCGATTCATTCGGGGTTGTGAGAGTGCGAACGGCCAGTTCGTAGAGGCAGACCGCAGCGGCCTGGCCCAGATTCATCGACGGCTGGCTGGAATCGGTGGGGATCTCGACAAGAAGATGGCAGTAGGAAAGATCTTCCCTTGTGAGGCCGTGCTTTTCCGGGCCGAAAACCATCGCGATGCGACCGTTGCCTGCTAACGCGCTCCGAGCGAATTCGGGAAGCGATGGCAATGAAATTACCGCCTGTTCGGGTCTGCGATGCGTCAGCGTGCCGGTGCCTATAACTAACGTGCATTTTTGAATTGCTGCGGACAGTGAAGCGGTCTCTGTTGCGGTTTGGAGCAAGCCCGGTGCGCCAACGGCGGAGCGAGCTTCACGCCAGTGGGGGGCGTAGGGCGCTACCACGGCAAGATTGGCAAAGCCGAAGTTCGCCATGGCACGTGCGACGGCGCCAATGTTGAGGGGGTTGCGGGGCGAGACGAGCACTATGTCGATGCGATCGCGTTGGGATTTAGAGAGCAAAGAATGATTGTAGTGCCGCTTTCAAAGACTAGTACTGCCAATTCCTGCACGCAACAGATGAAGCCAAGCGCCACGAGCGTAAGCGCGATTACTCTTCGCACGGTTTCTGTCCGAATTCATTGAGAGGTAAAGACTGTATAAATAGACACCGGCAGAACTTACATTGTTTCCATCCGAACATCAAACTATTCCCAGTTTTCGTTTCGGCATCAGCGCTCAGATAGTTGCTACACTGCATTCACGCATGGCTCCGAATAGACAAACGATCAGGGAAGAAGTCGAATTTCTTTGTGCCACGGCGCGCTGGTGTTATGCGCAAGGGTGGGCGCCTGCCACGAGCGGAAACTTCAGCGTGCGCGGAGGCTCGCACATTTTCATTACGCCGACAGGTCTGGACAAGGGCAACCTCACTCCGCCCGATCTGCTGGAAATTGATCTCGAGGGCCGCGCAATCGCCGGGCGCGGTTCGCCCTCTGCAGAGACAGGGCTGCATACGGTGATTTATCGCGCGCGCGTTGGGGCTCACGCCATCCTGCACGTCCATACGGTCTGGAACACGCTGCTTTCGGTGAAGTTTTTGCGCGACGGGCATGTTCCTCTTGAGGGTTATGAACTGCTGAAGGGGCTGGCGGGCGTTGCAACTCACATGCATTTGGAGAAAGTGCCCATCATCGAAAACTCACAACAGTACGGCGAACTCTCTCAACATCTGGCGCAGGTTCTTGATGAAATTCCCCAGGCGCACGGGGTTTTGTTGAGCGGGCATGGGCTTTATACTTGGGGAGAATCGGTGGCTGAAGCACGCCGCCACCTGGAGGCCCTCGAATTCCTCTTCGAGGTGGAAGGGCGGCGGTTGTCAGGCCAGCCAGGGTGAGAACAGGGGTCTCTCATTTCGCAATATCAAGTCATTTTTCTGTCTGTCTGATCGAGGAGAAACCATGGCAGTTCTTCGCTTCCCCGAAGAGACGCTCCAGCGACAAGAACTGGTTGTTCGAGGCCCTGGTGAAACATGCCAGTCAAGCGGTCACGTCATTGGAAATTCGGGCGAAACTTTCCGCAGCATCGACGACGAAGCTGAGATCCGTGCAGAGTTGGCTGCGTTGGGCATTGAATATGAGCGATGGAGTCTTGATCGCGTGCCGCCTGACTCTTCGGCTGAAACGGTGCTTGCAGCGTACGTCGACGAGATCGATGAGATGAAAAAGCGGGGCGGTTACGTGGTAGCCGATGTCATCGACGTAAACGCGGAGACACCGGGTCTCGAAGCGATGCTGGCGAAATTCGACAAGGAACATACTCACTCCGAAGACGAGGTGCGCTTCATTCTTGCCGGTCGCGGAATCTTTTTCCTGCATTTGGACAAGCGGGTTGTCGCGGTTGAGGTTGGTCCCGGCGACATGCTGCGCGTGCCCCGCGGAACCACGCATTGGTTTACTTTGTGCGCGGATCGCCGCATCCGGGCCATTCGGTGGTTCCAGTTCACGACGGGCTGGACGCCACACTACACAGGGTCGGGCGTGGACCAGGGCTACGAGCCGGTATGCTTTGGCCCTGCGTATCTCGGGCCCCGTGCAAACGCTGGCGTTCGCATATGACCGGAACACCACCGAAGGTTTTTCTGCTTGACGTAGAGGGAACAGTCGCTCCCATTTCGCTGATTTACGAACAAATGTTTCCCTATGCCCGCGTGCACTTTCCGGAATTCTTGAGAAAGCGGGGCGGCGACCCTGGCGTTCTGGGCGATTTGACTCTGTTGGTCGAAGAAAACCAGGCTGAAACCGAGGCCGATTGTCCTCGCTTGAATGCTCCGGAGGATTGGCCAGATGCTATTCCCTACCTCCTCTGGCTTATGGACCGGGATCGCAAGTCGACCGCTTTGAAGAGCCTGCAAGGGCGCCTCTGGCAACGCGGCTTTGAGACGGATGAATTGCAGGGAACGCTCTTCGCGGATGTTCCGGGAGCCTTGGAACGGTGGTCGGCGCACGGGCATGTGGCTATCTATTCTTCGGGCTCGGTCGCGGCCCAGTTGCTGCTGTTCAGGCACTCCAATTTCGGCGACCTTACACCCTTGATTTCAGGCTATTTCGACACCAGAACCGGCCCCAAAGTCGCAAAGTCCAGCTACGAGTCTATTGCCACGGCAATGGACGTCGGATCACGCGAAGTTCTTTTCTTTTCCGACATGGTGCGCGAACTGGACGCGGCTCGAGAGGCCGGGTGCCAAACGCGCCTGGTGATGCGCGACGGGAATGCACCCGTTGAGGATGCGCACCATCATCGTCGCATCAAGTCGTTTAACGTGTTGTAAATAAACAGACCATGGAGGGTGTTGGGTCGAGATGCTGCATTGGGCCAATCCGGCGGAAACTGCCTTGAACGAGATCAGGACAGCGCCGATCGTGCGGTTCTCGGTGCTCGCGCTGAGTTCGATCTTTTTCCTTGTAGATCCGTTCGCAGCCATTCCTTCGTTTCTTGCGATCACGCAAAGCGTGGATGCGCAGCGTCGCAAGCGAATGGCGCGGAAGGCCACGATTACGTGCTTTATTGTCCTGACCAGCTTCGCGCTGGCTGGGCAGCTCATTTTCAGGATGTTCGGCATCACCTTGCCTGCGTTTGAGATAGCGGGAGGGTTGATCTTGCTGCTGATCGGGTTGGATATGCTGGAGGCCAAGAGGTCGCCGACGCAGGAAGCGCACGGGGATACCGAGGAAGGCGCGGCGAAAGAGGATGCCGGCATCGTTCCGCTGGGGATTCCGATGCTGGCGGGCCCGGGCGCGATTTCGTCCGTGATGGTACTGGTGGGGCCGGTTCCAAGCCTTTGGCACTGGCAAATGGGGGCGGTTTTAGGATCGATCGCAGTTACATGCCTGGTGAGTTTCTGGGTCTTGGCCGGGGCTGACCGGGTGCGCAGGGTTTTGGGCGAGACCGGCATCCGGATCCTGGTGCGCATCATGGGTTTGCTGCTGGTTGCGCTGGCAATGCAGTTCTTTGTGAACGGACTGACGGATCTGGGCGTGATTTCGCGGCAATGAAAAGTGCGTTTCCCACAGAAAACGCGGGCTTTCCACAGGGGTTCAGCTTGCATTCGCAAGGACGCGTTGTTATTCTCGGAAAGTTGCGATTCGGCGCTTGAATTCAGGCTGTTCGTGATTTGCATTGAAGGGTGGCATGTGCTACTCTTGAAAAGTTGCAGATGAGCAGTGGAGCCTCCCGGTGGCCGTGTGGCCTGCCCGAAGAGGGAATTGGGAAGCTGGTTCGTTGGGTCAGGTGAGGCAAGCGCCCCTGAACCCCTGTAGGGAATCCCGCAGAGAACATAGCCATTGCATTACCCAGGGGTTCATCTCCTGTGAGCCCTATCGGCTCAAGCATATTTTGCTGGTTGCTGTTTGATATTTTGCGCTGTGCGATGCTTTTGTGGCCGAGATTTTTCGGCACTGAAAGGCTTCGGAGGTTGCAGGGAATTGATCCTGTGAATGGCTTTCATTTATAAGTCTGAGTCCTTTGGAATTCAGTCTTGACTTGAAGTCGAAACTCCGATAGTTTTAGAAAGTTCGCGCAAAAATGCCGATGAACGCTGCGAAGCGTGATTTGGCAAGCGCAACAAGTTCGAGGACACCTTGGCGTAACAGCCCGGGCCTCGATCCAAAAGGGCACCGCTCAGGCGGACCGCCTCAAGGATCTTTGACAATTAGGTTGAACATGCCAGTCGTGAGAAAAGATCAAGTTTGGTTTGATCAATCTCACTAAATTGCATCGCGCGTTTTCGAGCGTGCGATGCCGCTGAACCTATCCGACCTCCGTCGGTGTAGGGGAAGCAATCAGGTTTCAAACGAGAGTTTGATCCTGGCTCAGAATCAACGCTGGCGGCGTGCCTAACACATGCAAGTCGAACGAGAAAGTGGAGCAATCCATGAGTAAAGTGGCGCACGGGTGAGTAACACGTGACTAACCTACCCTGGAGTGGGGGATAACTGAGGGAAACCTTAGCTAATACCGCATAATACCTACGGGTCAAAGGAGCAATTCGCTTTGGGAGGGGGTCGCGGCCGATTAGTTAGTTGGCGGGGTAATGGCCCACCAAGACAGTGATCGGTATCCGGCCTGAGAGGGCGCACGGACACACTGGAACTGAAACACGGTCCAGACTCCTACGGGAGGCAGCAGTGGGGAATTTTGCGCAATGGGGGAAACCCTGACGCAGCAACGCCGCGTGGAGGATGAAGTACTTCGGTACGTAAACTCCTTTCGATCGGGACGATTATGACGGTACCGGAAGAAGAAGCCCCGGCTAACTTCGTGCCAGCAGCCGCGGTAATACGAGGGGGGCAAGCGTTGTTCGGAATTATTGGGCGTAAAGGGTGCGTAGGCGGTTTTGTAAGTCTTGTGTGAAATCTATGGGCTCAACTCATAGACTGCACGAGAAACTGCAGGGCTTGAGTGTGGGAGAGGTGAGTGGAATTTCCGGTGTAGCGGTGAAATGCGTAGATATCGGAAGGAACACCTGTGGCGAAAGCGGCTCACTGGACCACAACTGACGCTGATGCACGAAAGCTAGGGGAGCAAACAGGATTAGATACCCTGGTAGTCCTAGCCCTAAACGATGACTGCTTGGTGTGACGGGTACCCAATCCCGCCGTGCCGTAGCTAACGCGTTAAGCAGTCCGCCTGGGGAGTACGGTCGCAAGGCTGAAACTCAAAGGAATTGACGGGGGCCCGCACAAGCGGTGGAGCATGTGGTTTAATTCGACGCAACGCGAAGAACCTTACCTGGGCTCGAAATGTTATGGACCGGAGTGGAAACATTCCTTCCCCGCAAGGGGCCGTAATATAGGTGCTGCATGGCTGTCGTCAGCTCGTGTCGTGAGATGTTGGGTTAAGTCCCGCAACGAGCGCAACCCTTATCTTCAGTTGCTACCATTTAGTTGAGCACTCTGACGAAACCGCCTCGGATAACGGGGAGGAAGGTGGGGATGACGTCAAGTCCTCATGGCCTTTATGTCCAGGGCTACACACGTGCTACAATGGCCGGTACAAACCGTCGCAAACCCGTGAGGGGGAGCTAATCGGAAAAAGCCGGCCTCAGTTCGGATTAGAGTCTGCAACTCGACTCTATGAAGCTGGAATCGCTAGTAATCGCGGATCAGAATGCCGCGGTGAATACGTTCCCGGGCCTTGTACACACCGCCCGTCACATCACGAAAGTGGGTTGCACTAGAAGCCGGTGAGCCAACCGCAAGGGGGCAGCCGTCCAAGGTGTAATTCATGATTGGGGTGAAGTCGTAACAAGGTAGCCGTAGGAGAACCTGCGGCTGGATCACCTCCTTTCTAAAAGAGAAATGATGGCATTTACATTCCTTCCGCGAGAGCGGAGCGTACCTGATGTGAATCGGGCCACGTAGGATGCGAGTGTCCATCTAACCTGCAAGAGCCGTTCCTGACGGCAGGAGCAGGAATTCTGATACAAGCCTTCTTTGCTTGATCCAAGTTCACATGATGGTCATGTGAGGCGTAGCCTCACAGCATGTTCAACCTTTGTCCTCGAAACCCTTTTGAAGTTGAATGAGGATTGTGAGAGCCGCCGGGCTCCCTGGCTAAGTGCTGTGAGAGCTGGCGTGAAGGGGAGCGGCCAACAGGAATGGCCAACAAGGGCCTGTAGCTCAGTTGGTTAGAGCGCACCCCTGATAAGGGTGAGGTCGGTAGTTCGAATCTACCCAGGCCCACCACCTCTGCCGCAGATACCCAGATATGGGGCTGTAGCTCAGTTGGGAGAGCGCGTGCTTTGCAAGCATGAGGTCAGCGGTTCGATCCCGCTCAGCTCCACCAATCTCATTCACTGTTTCTCAATCGCCGCCACCTTATACGTGAC
>CAWGYG010000009.1:0-289349 GCA_963826915.1 uncultured Acidobacteriaceae bacterium | reverse complement strand
GACCTTTACCGGTCGTGGGGGTTCAAGTCCCCCTCTGGGCACCACAAAATAGATGAGTTATTAGATAAAATCCACTCCAATGTAGAGTGGTTGTTTCAGTCTGGTGGCTGTTTTGGTGGCTGTTGGTCAAGCGGCCGCTGCGTTGCACCGAACTGCGCTGGAAATGCGGTCCGCAACGCCCTGATTATGAGTGGGACTGAGGTGTGAGTATTTGGCGGCCATCTGGATCGTTTTGTGTCCGGGCTGCTATCAACACCGGGAACGGCTGGCGGTCAGGCGGGCCAGGTGAATGTGGCTTGTAAACCGGCTAGATGCGACTTTGCGTTATAGAGGGTTGGGTGTTCACGCACGAGTGCCCCCAATGGCACCCCCACCCAAGAAACCTATAGTTCCGCCTATTGCAGCCGAAATGGCGCCACCGGTGAATCAAGGAAGAAGTCTGCGTGGACGTGCATCCCTTGTGGGCGGCTTCACCGACGCCGGTTTCGATGCCGAATCCTGCTCCAGGGAGACTGAGCGAGCTCCGCAAGCGATGTTTAGCAATCATCAATTTCACGCTTTGCACGTCTTGTCTCTGGATGGTCTGCGGTCCTGGAAGCGTTTCTACCGAGGTCGCTGCATCATTCAAATTCATAAATGTTCCGTTGATTGTCTTCGCGTTTGCGACGCGCACTTCAATCTTGTCATCCTCGTGAAGCTTCTTAAGATTCTGCCAGACGGGGGGCTGAGACGCATGGAATTGCCAGATATGTTGCCGATCGCGCCGGAATCGCCGCTCGCGCCCGAGTGACCGTTACTACCGGCAACGTCAAGCAAGTGGATGAAGTCCGCGCAGGAGGAAGCTATCTCTCGACCAGCGACCCGCGCCTCCACTTTGGACTCGGCTCGGCGGTCTCCTTCGACCGCATCGAAGTCCTCTGGCCCAGCGGCTTGGGGGAACAATTCCCGGAGGCCCCGGCGATCGATTTTTATCATTGGTGGAAGGCAGTGGCACCGCGCTGCCCTCAGTCCAGGCTCCTCGAAAGGAGAAATGAGATCGCGAAATACGGAAGAGTCAAGTTCTCTCAATGTGGCGGCAGGAGGCTCGCTGACCAGATCAAGATAGCGCCGCATGCTCCTGCGACAACAATGGGAAGCGGCGACTCCGCTCCGCGCCAAATCGTGGAGTATGATCTACGTCACTGCCAAACATCTCAGCACAAGGCTCCTATTTGAAAACCATGGGATTCCGAAGAAACGTAACTGCACCTGTTCTGCGTCTCCAGTCACCCCTGCATTACGTTGCCTGGCACTCGTGGTATCTTGTTTCGATCCTTTCACTTGCCGCACTCGCCTGGGCTAGTCTCCCAGCCTGTGCACAGGTACTCAGCAGGGTCCACGGAAGGGTCGATGCCGCACAGGTGCAGGTCTTGCGTGATCATCATCCCCAATGGGCGATCCCGCAAAACAGTGTCGGCCCTGCGACTTCAAACATGGTTCTCACGCTTGTCCTGTCCCGCACTCCCGAGCAGCAGGCTGCATTCGACGAGCTAGTCGCTGATCAGCAGAATTCCAAGTCGCCGGAATTTCATCACTGGCTCACTCCAGTCGAAGTGGGCGAGCGATTCGGCCTCTCGGATTCCGACGTCACCAGCGTCACAGGATGGTTGGAGTCTCAGGGATTGCAGGTTAACTGGGTTTCGCCGAGCCGAATCTTCATTGGATTCTCCGGCAAAGCCGACATTGTTGGAAGCACCTTCCACACCGAGATACACAACTATCGCGTGCATGGCATCGATCGCTTCTCGGTCAGCTCCGATCCCATGATCCCGATCGCGCTGGCTCCGGTTGTCAGGTCGATTCAAGGTCTCTATACCATCGAGGAGCATCCCACAAGCCGGATTATCCCTGCGAGAATGGCATCGCCCAATGTGACCACCTCGAACGGTGACCACTTCATAACACCCGAGGACTTCCAGAAGATCTACGACGGCGCGGTCAGTTACACCGGGGCGGGCCAGACCATCGGCATCGTTGGTCGGTCGCGTACTTACCTCGAAGATTTCCTCGCCTTCGATTCGGTCACGAACACTCCTGACAATATCCCAACTGAAGTGATTCCCACAGCGTTCGGGGGTGTTGATCCCGGACCACCTCTTACCGCACCTCCCACGTCGGGCGCCGTTTTTGGAGACCAGGGCGAGGCTACGCTGGATGTGATACGCGCCGGGAGTATAGCTCCCAATGCGAACATCTTGCTGGTGGTTGCAACGAGCGACAGCGGTGGCATCGAAGTTGACGCCCAATATCTTGTCGAGACATTCCCGGTGCCAGCGCAGGTGATGAGCATCAGTTTTGGCTATTGCGAATCTGCTGCGGGCCCAGCGGGTGTGAGTTTCTGGGACACGCTCTTCGAGCAGGCGGCCGCAGAAGGGGTTTCGGTCTTTGTCTCCTCAGGTGACTCGGGCGCTGCAGGATGCGACACCGCCTTTGTGACGCCTCCCAGCCAGCCTGCGGCAAACAGCGCCAACTACATCTGCTCATCCAGTTACGCCACATGCGTTGGTGGAACCGAGTTCAACGACTTTACGAACCCTGCCACATACTGGAATTCGGCCAACGACATTCACCTCGGCTCGGCGTATGGCTACATTCCTGAAGGCGGATGGAACGAGCCGGTTACAATGAGCGGCGCTTCCGAGGTTGCATCGTCGGGCGGTGGAGTCAGCAGCTACGTCGCAACTCCCGCGTGGCAAACCGGCACTGGAGTTCCCACGGCTCGCGCCGGTCGCTATACGCCTGACGTTTCTTTCTCCTCCTCTTGCCATGACGGGTACTTCGGTTGCTTCGCCGCCGGCGGCGGAGGTTGCACTGAGCAGGCAGGGAGCTCATCGTGGTATTTCGTCTATTTCTGCGGAACATCCGCGGCCGCACCCGCTATGGCTGGTGTTTCAGCATTGCTCGACCAAAAGCTCGGATTTCCGCAGGGCAATCTCAACCGCGAAATATACTCGCTTGCTCAATCAACTCCCAGTGTCTACCACGACATTACCGTCGCGACCAGCGGAGTTGCCGGTTGCAGTGTCAACACGCCAAGCATGTGCAACAACAGTATTCCGGGTCCAAGCGGTCCCAGTGGAAGCGAAGCTGGCTACCTGCTCACGGCAGGGTACGACCTCGTCACCGGTCTCGGCTCGCTGGATATATCGAACTTTCTCACCAGTTTTACCAGCCCGCTAACGGTTCCTACTATAACCGTCACGCCTTCGGCCACTACGATCACGGCGCTACAACCGTTAACCGTGACAATCACGCTGAACGGCGGCAGCGGTAGTCCCGCCCCGACGGGTACGGTAAAGATCGTGAGCAACGACGTCTACTCCTCGTCGCCTACGGCTCTCAGCAACGGTTCCGCCACCATCGTCATCCCAGCCCAGTCAATGCCCGGCGGCAATTACAACGTCACTCTTACTGCGGTGTTCACTCCGGACCTCGGAAGCCTTTCCACCTACACATCTGTGAGTGGAGAGGCCTATATCGCGGTCACCTTGATCTCTCCGACGATTTCGATTTCTTACTCTCCCGCCGCTCCCACCACTGCGCAAGGGCTCACCGTCATGGTGAAGGCAGATGGCGGCACTGGAAATCCCACGCCCACAGGACAGATTTCGCTCTTTGACCAATATCCTGCGGGGGAAGGAAGCCTATTCGGCGTTGCCTATCAAGCAACGGGCACGCTCGCGTCAGGAATCGCGACGATCACGATCCCTCCAGGTTTCCTTGCGCCAGGGAACAACACATTAAGCGCCAGCTATTCTCCCGACACACAGAGTCAACCTATCTTCAACACCGCGGGAGCGCCATATGCCAATGTTTCCGTCAGCGCAGGATCTCTCGCCACGCCTGTAGTGACGGTAACTCCGGCCGCGTCCAGTATCACGATCGCACAACCGCTGACAGTCAATGCCACCGTCGGCGCTGCTTCGGGATATCCGTCGCCCGTTGGATACATGACCCTGACCGGCCCAAACAATATTTCTATGCTCGCAACAGTCACCAACGGTTCCGCCACCTTTACTGTTAATGCTTTCACTCTTTCGGTCGGCACCGATACTTTAACCGTCACTTACTCGGGCGACTTTAACAACAACGGCGCAACCGGTTCAGCCCCTGTGAGCGTTACCGGTCTTGCGCAGATGACGCCCACGGTCACGGTTAGCCCGTCCCCAGCCTCCATCAGCACGATGCAGCCTCTCAATGTCACCGTCACTGTCATCGGTGGTACTGGCTATCCTGCGGCCACCGGAAGTGTCTCCCTTGTCAGCGGCGCTTACTCCACAGTTCTCGCATTCAGCAACGGTACGTGGACTGCGACCATTCCCGGCGGCTCACTCACCGTCGGCAATGACGCGCTCAATGTTACATACACACCGGACGCCACCAGTGCGACGGTCTTCAACACCGCAACCGGCACGGCCTCCGTCGCAGTTGTTGCAGCCGCATATACCGTTACCGCAACAGCCGTTACCATTGGGCCGGGTGCCTCTGGAACTTCCACCCTCACGGTGAGTTCCGCCAACGACTACGCAGGCACGGTTTCATTCAAATGTTCCGTTACTTCCAGCCCGGCGGGTGCGTCTGACCTGCCCACTTGCACCGCGAGCCAGACGGTCACGCTGAGTTCCACCACAACATCGGGGCAAGCAGTCGTCACCGTCAACTCCACCGCACCGACAGCGGCCCTGCACATGCCCGCCCTGCGTAATGGTCGAGGCTGGTTCGCCGGAACCGGTGGCGCACTTGTGGCATTTGTTTTGTTCTTCGTTCCGAGACGTTATCGCTTGTGGCAATGGATAGCGATCGCACTCTTCGCACTTGTTCTCTTCGGTACGCTTTCCGCGTGCGGAGGCGGCGGAAGTTCAGTTTCCACGCCGCCGTCAAATCCCGGTACCACCCCTGGCACATACACCCTGACGGTCACCGGAACTGGAGACGATGCAGTGAAGAGCACCGCATCGACGACATTTTCTTTGACGGTGAATTGAGAAGCGCTCGAATCCAGCCGAGGACGTGAACGGGGAACATCGATCGCCTAACGCCCTCGGAGGGGCAAAGATTCCCAACTGCTGGTCGTTTATAGGGCAACTACTATGCTTGCCAGCCGCCGCCGAGCGCGCTGTAGAGTTGCACGAGGGCAAGCGCTTCGCCCTGTTGCGCGTTGACCAGGTTCAACTCGGCAGCAAAGAGGTTTGAATCCGTGGTCAGGACTTCAAGATATCCGGTAGACCCGCCTTGGTATCGAATGCGCGCAAGCCGCGTTGCATCTTTCGCGGCCTCAACGAGTTTCTCCTGCTGCTCACGATAGGCGCGCTCCTTGTTCAGCGCGATCAGGGCATTCGACACATCGCGGAAGGCGCCGGCAATGGTCTTCTGATAGTTGAGTACCATCTCTTCCTTGGTCTGCTGCGAGAGTTGAAGCTGTCCGCGAAGTTTTCCGCCTTCAAAGAGCGGCTGTGTCAGCGTGCCAAGGCCGTAGATGGTTTTCCCGCTGGGATCGAAGATGCTTGAAAGACTGTCGCCGCCAACACCGCCCGATCCACTGATAGATAAGTTCGGGAAGAACTGCGCGCGAGCCACGCCGATTTGTGCGTTCGCAGCGATCAGTGTCGCTTCAGCCTGCTGGATATCGGGCCGCCGCTCGAGAAGCTGTGAAGGCAACCCTGTAGGAAGATCCTGGGGTGGAGGCGCAAGCGCATTGGGGTCGTTGTGACTGATCGGTCCGGGGTTTTCTCCGAGCAGCAGGGAAATTGCATTCTCCTGTTGCTGAATCTGCTCTTCGAGTTGAGGTATCTCCGAGGTCGCTGTGTAGAGCAATTGCTCCGCTTGCCGGACATCTGACAGGGGCACCGAACCTCCACTCTCCAGTTTCCGGTGAGGGCGACCGAGTCCTGCCGGGCCTTCAGAGTTTCTCTTGTGATCTCAAGTTGTGCGTCGAGCGCCCGAATCTGCAGATAAGCCGTGGCTACCTGCTGCACCAATGTGAGTTGCACCGCGCGCTGTGCCCAAACCTGCGCCAGTAGTTGGGCGCGTGCGGCCTCAGTCTGTCTGCGGTAGAGGCCCCAGAAATCCGGCGTCCACGCAGCCGAAACGTTGAATGATCCGTCAACCAGAGGATTGGGAAGTTGTGTGCCAAGCGAATTTGGCAGGCTTGCACCAATCGCCTGTGCCCCCGACGGTGACGCTTGGGAACTCTTGCGAGCGGGTGATCCTGACCTGGGCCTGTTGCTCAAGAATGCGCCGCGCCGCAATGCGCACGTCGTAGTTATTGGCGAGAGCCTTGCGAATCAATTCCTGTAACTCTGGCTCGCGGTAAACCGCAGCCCATTGTTCATCGCCGAGAGAGTTCTTGACGTCACTTGTGATCGCGGCATCGTCCGCTCCACGAAAGGCGGGCGGCGCTGTGACGTTGGGTCGTACATATTTTGGACCGACGTTGCAACCGGCAAGAAGACCGACCGCACCGGCAAGAAAGCTCAATCGCAAAAGCTCCCTGGTATCTCATCATGCCTGACCTCCTTCCGCTTCGGCGTGGGCGCCAATTGGATTCGGCCGGCCCACCTGACGGGGCGCCGGGACCACAGATTGAGTCCATCGTGGTGCCTTCGCCGCCTCTGACGAAGCGATGCGAAAGAAATTCCACCACCGCAAACGTGACTGGAATAAAGATCAGGCCAAGGATGGTGGAGAGCGTCATGCCACCGACGACGACGGTACCGAGGATTCGCCGGGAGGCAGCACCCGACCCGCTCGCGGCCCACAAGGGCAAGCAGCCGACGATGAACGCCAAAGCGGTCATCACGATCGGCCGAAAACGCAAGCGGGCAGCATCCAACGCGGCCTCGCAGATACTTTCGCCGCGTTCATAGTTCATCTTCGCGAATTCGACGATCAGGATGGCGTTCTTGGCCGAGAGTCCAATGAGCATGACGAGCCCGATGGTCGCGAAGATGTCGTTTTCAAAATGCCGGGCATGCAGTGCGATATACGCGCCCAGGATGGCGACAGGCGTACTAAGCAGAACGCTGAAGGGCAGGGTCCAGCTTTCATAAAGAGCAGCAAGAATCAGGAACACGAATACCAGCGACAAACCGAATACCGCCCACGATGGGACGCCTTTCTCCGCTTGCTGTTCCTGGAAGGACATACCGGAATAGTCAAAGCCCGCGCCTGCCGGCATGGTCTCGTGGAAGACCTCTTCGAGCGCTTTTCGCACCTGGCCGGAACTGTATCCGGGCGCGCCTGTAATGTTCAGCTGCGCAGCATTGAATTCGTTGAATCGGTAGATGAATTCGGGTCCCGTGGTCCGGCTGACTTTGACCAGTGAGCTGAGCGGCACCTGGCTTCCGTTGGCGCTGCGCACGTAAAACTGGTCGATGTTTGCGATGTTCGTTCGCGAGGTGCCGTCAGCTTCAACGTATGTCTGCCACTGCCGGCCGAATCGGTTGAAGTAGTTCACGAGATAGCCGCCCATGAAGGTCTGCATGGTGGTGTAGATACTGCTGAGGTCCACCTGCTGCTGGAGAGCTTTCTCCTTGTCCACATCGGCATAGAGTTGGGGCACCGCGGGTTGGTAGGACGGAATCGCAGCCGCAATCTCAGGGCGCTTGGAAATGGCGCCGAGAAACGTGAAGACGTTTTTCGTCAACGTCGTCGGATCGTCTGAACCCGAGCGGTCTTCGAGAATCATCGTGACGCCGCCGGAAGTTCCGATGCCCGGAATGGAGGGCGGTGGAAACGCGAAGGCGATGCCGTCCGGATTTCCTGCAAGCTGCTTCTGCAGGTTGCTCTGAATGTACTCGAGTTGCTCTTCCTTGCTTTTGCGGACAGCCCACGGTTTGAGGTTTACAAAGAAGAAGCCCGAGTTGGTGCTCTGCACCTGGGTCAGCAGCGAGAAGTCGTTGACCGCGATGACTCCCTCGACGCCGGGAGTCTTCAACAGCGCGTCGCTGATCTTCTGCTCCGCGGCATCGGTGCGCTGCGCCGAAGCGCCGTCGGGCAGTTGCAGCGCAAGGAACATATAGCCCTGGTCCTCAGTCGGAATGAATCCTCCGGGAAGGCTGCTGCCCAGAAACACGGCGATCACGCCAACTACGATGAGGCCAACCATTGCGATAGCAGACTTGTGAATGAGAATGCGCGAAGTGTTCACAAAGCTATCTGTAGTGCGCCCGAAGAACTTGTTGAATTGGCCAAATCCCCTCGCGAGCAAACTCTTCTTGCGTCCCTCCACTCTTGGTTTCAGAAGCAGCGAAGCCAAGGCCGGCGAGAGTGTGAGCGCGTTGAAGGCGGAGATCAGAACTGAAATCGCAATGGTGACAGCGAATTGCTGATACATGCGCCCGGTGATTCCTGGAATCGCGGCGGTCGGAATGAAGACAGCTGCAAGGATGAGCGCGATAGCGACGACGGGGCCGCCAACCTCCTGCATTGCTTTTTCGGTTGCCGACTTGGGGTCCATACCCTCGTCGATGTGGTGTTCCACGGCCTCGACAACGATGATGGCGTCGTCGACAACCAGGCCAATGGCAAGGACAAGACCGAACAGAGAAAGCGTGTTGATCGAAAATCCAAGCGCAGGAAAGATGATGAAGGTTCCGATAAGCGAGACAGGAACCGCAAGCAGAGGAATCAGCGTTGCCCGCCAGCCTTGAAGAAAGATGAAGACGACGAGGACCACGAGGCCAAGCGCCTCAAAGAGCGTCAGTAATATCTCGTGGATGCCGGCCGTGACTGCCTTGGTGGTGTCCAGCGGCACGCTGTAAGAGATGCTTGGCGGAAATGTCGCGGAGAGCTCCTTCATTCGCTGATTCACCGCCGCGGCGGTCTCTACTAGCGTTGGAGCCCGGGAGCTGATAGATCGCCATCACACCGGATGGAGCCTGGTTATAGCGAGCCGAAACTCCGTATGCCTGATCTCCAAGCTCGACGCGGGCAACGTCGCTGAGGTGCAGGATCGAACCGTCAGGATTGGCTCGGAGAATAATATTTCCAAATTCTTCAGGCTTCACCAGGCGTCCCTGGGTGCGGACGGTGTAGGTGAACTGCTGGCCCTTCGGAATCGGCTCGCCGCCAATCTGGCCGGCAGGGTTCACGTTGTTCTGGGTCTGGATCGCTGCAATCACGTCGGTTGCTGTGACGCCGAGCTTGGCGAGTTTGTCGGGCTCAACCCATACCCGCAGCGCATATTGGCCGCCGAAAACCTGTACACGCGACACGCCGTATACGCGAGCAAGTTGGTCCTGAAGATTGATGACAGCGTAATTGGTGAGAAAGTCCTGGCTCAATTCGCCGGTCGGCGAGTTAATGGCGACAAGCATGAGCGGCGACGTCAGGGCTTTCTGCACGGTGAGACCAGCGGTAGTTACCTGGGCCGGAAGTTGTGACTGGGCCTGGTCGACGCGCAGCTGGGCAAGGACCTGATCAATATTCGGATCCGTCTTGACATCGAAATCAACAAAGATCTGCGCAACGCCGTTGTTGGCGCTGACGGAGTCCATGTAGATCATATTGTCGACGCCATTCATCTGTTGCTCGAGCGGCGTTGCCACCGCCTGGCTGACCGTCTTCGCATCGGCGCCAGGGTAAGTGGCGGTGACCAGAATCTCAGGCGGAACGATGTTCGGATATTGCGAAATAGGTAGTGTGAGCAACGAAACCAGGCCAACTACCACGGTAATGATGGCAATGACGATGGCGACAATGGGGCGGCGTATGAAAAATTTCGACATCGGTTATTTTCCTCCCGATTGCGCAGGCTGCGACGCGGCGGCATGTGGCTCTGAGAATTGCGGTGTGACCGGCACTCCTTCGCGTAGCTTCTGGACGTTGTCGGTGATGACCAACGACCCGCCGCTAAGACCGCTTTCCACAACCCAGTTATTGCCGTACTGCGGACCGAGCGTGACGTTGTTTACGTGAACCGTATTGTTCGCGGCAACGGTATACACCTGTTCCTGGCCCTGGAATTCATTTACTGCAGCCTGCGGGACAAGGATCGCGTTGCGGCGAACATCTGTCGCGGCCTTCACTCTGCCAAACTGTCCTGGACGAAGAATGTTTCCGGGATTTGGGAAAGCTGCCGCAATCCGAATCGCGCCGGTCTGCGAATTCAACTGTCGATCGACAAATACCACGTGACCTTTTTGAGGATAGACTTCCCCATTGGAGAGGGTCAGAGTGAGTGGAATCTTCGACGCGCCGTGGAGAAGATCGTTGCCACCTGCGCTCGCCTGTTTTGCCAGCGCGAGATACTCGCTGTCGGAGATAGAAAAATACACCTTGATCGGATTCAGCTGCGAGACCGATGTAAGAACGGACTGGGTGCTCACGAGATTCCCGACCTGCGTCGTGGCCTGGCCCGCGATCCCGGTTATCAAAGAGCGAACCTTGGTAAATCCAAGATTCAAGTTTGCCGTCGCAACTGCGGCCTCTGCAGTCTTTACGGCGGCTTCTGCCTGGGCTTTCTGTTGGACTTCGTTGTCCAGCTGGCTTCTGGCAATGGCATGCGCTTCCGCCAGCGGGGTATCGCGGTTCACGTTGATTTGTGCGAGAGCAAGTTGCGCCTGTGCCTGACCCAGTTGGCCTTGCGCCTGTTGAAGGGCCGCCTCAAACGGGCGGGGATCGATCTCAAACAGGACCTGCCCCTCTTGAACCTGTGAACCTTCGCGATAATTCTGGTGGATGAGATACCCGTTCGCCTGGGGCTGAATCTGCGCATTCACGTATCCGTCAAGAGTGCCAACCCATTCACCAGTTATGGGCACATCCCTCTGCGCAGCCTTCACGACCGTGACCTTCATTGAAGGACGAGAGCCGGAGGATGCGGCGCTTGCGTGGTTTCCGCATCCCGAGAGCAGCACAGTTCCAAGAAACATTGCGCCCGTAAAGACCGCGAAAAGCCCGTAGTTGAGAGGAGCAGCCGCAGCTCTCCATCCGTGTCGCACTGTCATACCGAATTCTCCATGAAAGTTTTGGAATGTGATATGTGAAACGCGCGTTACGAACTAATCCTTCACGCCGCGAGAGTGCGGATCCGTGTCCAGCTTTGATGAACCAGCGTCGAGGATGGATGCAGAAACTCAAAGTGGGTTTCTGCAGGTGGGGCTGGGACTCCTGATCGGAATTCCCGCAGCCATTGCAGCGGGGCATTTGATGGCCTCAGAGCTGTTTGGGGTGAGCACGTGGAGCCCAATGGTGCTGGGCATGACCACGCTGGTGCTTGCCGGGGTGGCCTTGACGGCCTCCGCAGCTCCGGCGCATCGTGCCGCTACCGTGGAGCCGATGGAGGCGTTACGCGGGGAATGATAAGAAACTGTAAATCACGAACTGAAATTCAAAGGACGATGTTCAATCGAGCAAGGACTGAGGTTGAAGTCGATCGCGCGCCGGCGGCGCAGATGCGCTGCCGGCACGCAATCTGCCCAGGCTCAGAAGTAATGCATGTTTTCGAGATCTGTGATCAGGCCGGTGCCGGTCGGGTGCCATCCCAGACGTTGCCGGGTTAGTGCGCTTGAGGCGGGCATATCGTAGCCGGCGAACATGGCGAGCCAGCCAAAATGAGCCGGTGCTTCTTCTGGAGAGAGACTGACCACGGGCACCTTCAAGCCATGGCCAATGACTTCTGCAATCTCCCGCATCGGTACACCCTCTTCAGCAACTGCGTTGTACCTGTTTCCTGCTTCGTGTTTCTCCAACGCAAGCCTGTAGAGATGGGCAACGTCGCGAACATGGGCTGCCGGCCAGCGATTGAGCCCCTCACCTATGTATGCTGAGACTCCCTTTTCACGCGCCACTTGCACCGCGTAGGTAATCAGGCCCTGCTTGACCGTATCGTGGACCTGAGGAAGACGCACCACCGACACGTTCACACCGCGCTCCGCCACTGAAGCTCCTGCCTCTTCTGAAGCTTTACGAGGAGTCGGGTGGTTGAGGTCGAAATGGTCTTCGGTTGCGGGTTGACCTGGAACACCATTTCCCATTCCGGTCCCGGAGGTGATGAGCAGGGGACGGTCAGAGCCGACAAGCACGTCGCCAATCGCCTCGATAACGTTTCGGTCGTGCTCACAATTCGCGCCGAATTTCGAGAAGTCGTGATTGAAGGCAGTGTGGATGACGCCGTCCGATGTTGCTGCAGCGCTGCGCAGGCCTTCCAAGTCTTCAAGGTTGCCCCGATAAACTGCGGCTCCGGCGGCGACAAGGGACTGAGCGCCTGCATCGCTGCGAGCAAGGCCGATCACCTGATGGCCTGCGTCGATGAGTTCAGGAACAATGGTTGAACCGATAAAGCCTGTCGCTCCGGTGACAAAAACACGCATATGAATACTCCTATTCCTGGGTTTTCGATCGTTGACCAATATGTTGACTACTCATGCCGCGCGATTGGAATGGCGGCGACTTGCCCGGATACCGCATCGAGATCGGCAAGCACCTCAGCGGGAAGTTGTAGTTTCGCCGCATGGAGATTTTCGCGAAGATGCTTGAGAGAAGATGTTCCTGGGATCACCAGGATGTTGGGCGATCGCTGGAGCAGCCACGCAAGTGCAACCTGCATTGGCGTGGCATGGAGGCGCGACGCCGCTTCAGACAAGGACTCCGACTGCAGTGGACTAAACCCACCAAGGGGAAAGAATGGAACGTAGGCGATGTCGTCGCGGGCAAGGTCCTCGATGAGCGCATCGTCGAACCGATGTGCCAGGTTGTATTGATTCTGGACGCAGACGATTGGGACGATCCGACGCGCCTCCGCGATCTGCGCACGTGTCACGTTGCTCAACCCGATATGACGGATCAAGCCCTTTTGCTGGAGTTCGGCCAGGGTTGTGAGTGGGGCCTCGATCGAACCTTCAGCCGGCGCATGGACACTGAACATGCTGCGTAGATTGACCACGTCCAGCACATCCAGCCCGAGATTGCGCAGATTATCGTGAACCGCCCCGGTCAACTCTTCGTGTGAGAGGGCCGAAATCCACGACCCATCTTCGCCGCGCCGGACGCTGACCTTGGTGACGATGACCAAGTCGTCGGGGTAGGGGAAAAGTGCCTTTCGAATGATCTGGTTAGTGACGTGAGGTCCATAGAAATCGGATGTATCGATATGGTTTACACCGCTGGCGACGGCATCTCGCAATACACTGATTGCTTGTTCGACATCGCGAGGCGGTCCCCACACCAACTTGTCGCCGTCTCTCCCGGCAAGTTGCATGGCGCCATAGCCCATGCGATTCACGCTGCGTGAAGTGCCGGGCAGTATGAAGCTGCCGGCCAAATTTACTGTCTGGGACATTCCATTCCTCCAGGATTCCTCGTTGTCTGTCTGTATGTATGAGGCCGGGCATTGACGAATTGCTGCCGCATCAAATAAAACGGAGACAACCTCCGAATGAGTAGATAACCGGAGAGTGTCTCCGGGTGCATTTATTTTGCATATGGCAAAGAAGCGCTCACAACCCGTACAGCGAAAACCGCGCACAGACGCTCAGCGGAACCGTGGGCGCATCCTGGAAGTGGCAAAGGAGGCGTTTACCCGCTTTGGCGCCGACGCCAGCCTGGACGATATTGCCAGGCAGGCGGGCGTCGGGGCCGGTACTCTCTATCGTCACTTTCCCACGCGCGACGCGCTGATCGAAGCAGTCTATCGAAGTGAAGTGGAAAAGCTAGCCGCGGCCCAGCGCAGGTTCGCCGAGGCCCTGCCCCCAATTGAGGCATTACGAACTTGGATGCTTTTGTTCGTCGACCACATCGCTGCAAAGCAGATTATTGCCCCCGCGCTGAATAGCGTCGTCGGAGGCCCCTCGAAGCTCTATGAGGGTTCGCGCGGTCTGATCCAGGGAGCGATTGACGCGCTTGTAAAACGCGCCATCAAGAGCGGCGACATCCGGAAGGACCTCGACCCGTTCGACCTGCTTCGGGCGCTGATCGGCGTTTCCCATGTGGCCTCAGGTCCAGGCTGGCAGCAAAGCGCACGGAGGCTGGTGGACATCCTCATCACTGGCTCCCGGCCCGTGAAGTAGACCGCGTCTCGCCGGCTTCGGCTTCGTCGATTTTGCGTGGTGATCGAATGCCCGGGACTGTATAGGGCGCCGACCACTCAGCGTATTGAGCGGCCTAAGTGGTTCTAAGTCAAAGGTTATGATGCCAGGCACTCACGATGACTCATATCGGGCTTTCCTTTTGCGGTATTTGGGCCAAAAATACAATTGGAGGGTTAGTCTATGAAGCCCTTACTTCAACTCAATCTGCAAAACGACAGCGAGAAGGCGGAGCCAGCGAATCTTCCCAAACCGGAATCCAAAGAGCCCGAAGTGGTGCACAAGAAATTGAATCAAATGGCCAAGAAGGCTTCGAGGAGGGCGGCCACGGATTATAGCCGGAACTCTTCGGGGATCTTCTCGAAATAGCTGGGCAACCGTAAAACTGCAACGATGACCAGGGCGATTGGGACAGAGGAAGCGCCGGCCCGCGCGATCCATATGTTCCGTCCTGCGGTGAGGCTGGATGACTGCCCAACCGGACAGAGCCATGTTGCTGGGATTTGAGAGCCAAGAATACGCATCGTTACAGTAGCCCCCTCCTGCACATTCGTGTCAACCTCGAACCAGAATTATCCGGGACAGGGATCGTAGTCCTGCGTGGCATACTCCAGCTCTGAACGATTAGCTCCATTGACAATGTGGGCTGAAGTTGGGAATGTCGATAGGGAAGTACAGGATGTGCTTGAGATGCGGCCTCCAGATCGAAGTGTCGACTTCACGCAGGTAACGGAATGGGAAGATGGAGATCTTCGTTCCGTGCAGGATTTGCTGGCGGCGGAAGAGCCGCTTGAGATTCGCATCGGGAATGTCCCGTTGACTGTGACGATGCGGACGCCGGGACATGATCTTGAATTGGCGGCTGGGTTCCTGCTGACCGAAGGGATCATCGAGACGGCGGATCAGATAACGGCGTTACGACAAGTAGCCGGGGAAAATGGGGCGAGAAGCAATGTGGTCGAGGTCGAGCTGAAGGATACGGCTTTCGATGCGCAGGATATGCAGCGAAACTTTTTTGCGGCCTCAAGCTGCGGGATTTGCGGAAAAGCGTCGATTGAAGCCATCCGGGTGCGCGACCTGCATCCTCTGGATCGAGGCTTCAGCGTTGATCCTGAAGTGCTGGTGCGGCTGCCGGAGATCCTGAGCGCCGAACAAGCGGTGTTCAGCAGGACGGGCGGGCTGCATGCGGCTGCGCTGTTTGACGCCAGTGGACAACTGATGGCGGCGCGCGAAGATATTGGACGGCACAACGCCGTGGACAAGATTGCAGGATGGGCGCTGCGAGAAGGGCATTTGCCGCTGACGCGCCATATTCTGCTGGTCAGCGGCAGAGGCGGATTTGAGATTGTGCAGAAGGCACTGGTGGCGGGGATACCGATTCTGGCGTCGGTATCGGCGCCTTCGAGCCTGGCTGTGAAGCTGGCGCGGGAACTGGGTTTGACGCTGGTCGGGTTTCTGCGCGGTCGGCGATTCGTGATTTATTCGGGTGAATTCCGCCTTGTAGCGGCGAACACTTTGAAGTGAAATTCAATCGCGTGCCATCGGCAAAATATCCGGCTCAACGGTTCTTTAACAATCTTTTCACAATTCTCCGCTGATTAATCGGCAGAAAAGCTTTACGCATCTATGTTTTGCGTACTAGCATCCAAAATCAGTCATGGAGGTTGTTGACTCGTATGTCTGTCACCATCAACGGCAAGTCAGAGGCGACGAGACCCGGGGAACGACTGATTGATGTAATCAACCGCGCAGGAGTCGGAGTTCCTCAGGTCTGCTATCATCCTCAGCTTGGGCCGATCAAAACCTGCGACACATGCATGGTGGAAGTCGACGGGAAACTGGCGAGAGCGTGCGCCACCGTGGCTGCGGATGGGATGCAGGTGGTGACTTCGTCGGCGCGAGCAGACGCTGCCCAGCGCGAAGCCTTTAACCGCATCCTCGGCAATCATCTTCTTTACTGCACGGTCTGCGATAACAACAACGGCAACTGTACGGTGCACAACACGACTGCGCTGCTCAAGGTGGAGCACCAGGAAATCCCGTACAAGGCGAAGCCGTATGACGTGGATCTGTCGAATCCGTTTTACCGCTACGACCCAGATCAATGCATTCTTTGCGGACGATGCGTGGAGGCCTGCCAGAACCTGCAGGTGAACGAGACGCTGAGCATCAACTGGGAGAGTGATCATCCGAGGGTGCTGTGGGATGGAGGCGCACTGATTGGCGAATCGAGTTGCGTGTCGTGCGGCCACTGCGTGACCGTGTGCCCATGCAATGCGCTGATGGAGAAGTCGATGCTGGGCGAGGCGGGATATTTTACGGGCCTGCCCAAGACGGCGCTCGACGGCATGATCGATGTGGTGAAGGGAATTGAGCCGGAACTCGGGTATGGTTCGATTCTTCAGCTTTCTGAAGTGGAAGCGACGATGCGGGAATCGCATACGAAGCGCACCAAGACGGTTTGCACGTATTGCGGAGTGGGATGCAGCTTCGATATATGGACCAAAGATAGGCACATTCTGAAAGTAGAGCCTGCGCACGGCGCGGCCAATGGCGTGTCGACCTGCATCAAGGGCAAATTTGGCTGGGACTACGTGAACAGCCCCGACAGGCTGACCAAGCCACTTATTCGAGAAGGAGACAAATTTCGCGAGGCCAGCTGGGAAGAGGCATTGAGCCTGGTGGCGCGCAGATTTGCGGAGATCAAGGCAGCGACAGGCCCTGATTCACTCGCATTCATATCTTCGTCGAAATGCACCAATGAAGAGAGTTATCTAATGCAGAAACTGGCCCGGGCGGTTATCGGGACTAATAACATGGACAACTGCTCGAGATACTGCCAGGCGCCGGCAACAACGGGTCTTTTCAGGACGGTAGGTTACGGCGGCGATTCAGGATCAATCGAGGACATTGAGAAAGCGGGGCTGGTGCTGATTATCGGCAGCAATACAGCCGAGAGTCATCCCGTGCTGGCTACGCGTGTGAAGCGGGCGCACAAGCTGCGCGGGCAGAAGTTGATTGTGTCTGATCTGCGCGAGAACGAAATGGCGAAGCGCGCTGATGTGTTCCTGCACCCGCGGCCGGGAACCGATCTTGTCTGGCTGTCGGCAGTTACACGCTATATCTTCGACAACGGACTGGCCAAGCAGGCATTTATCGATAAGTGGGTGAATGGCGCAGCGGATTACAAGAAGAGCCTCGACCCTTTCACGATGGAGACAGCGAGCCAGCGGTGCGGAATCCCAATCGAGACGTTGAAGGAAGTCGCGACGATGATTGCGGAAGCCGACAGCGTGTGCATTCTTTGGGCCATGGGCGTGACTCAACATCTCATGGGTTCCGACACGTCGACGGCGATTTCGAACTTGTTGCTGGCGACCGGAAATTACATGAGACCGGGAACGGGAGCGTATCCGCTGCGCGGGCATAACAACGTGCAGGGCGCGAGCGATCACGGGGCGATGCCGAATTTCTTTCCTGGCTATCAGAAGGTGGACGATGCGGCGATTCGCGCAAAGTTTGAGAAGGCGTGGAAGGTCAGCCTGCCGCCGAAACCGGGACTCGATAACCACCTGATGATCGACGCGATTCACGACGGCCGGCTGAAGGCGATGTATGCCTTCGGCGAAGAGATGAGCTTAGTCGACTCAAATGCCAACTATGTCAGCGATGCGCTGTCGAAACTGGATTTCTTTGTGATGCAGGAGATCTTTTTCTCGGAGACCTGCCAGTTTGCGGAGGTGATTCTGCCGGGAAGTCCAAGCCTGGAAAAGGAAGGGACATTCACCAGTACTGAGCGACGGATTCAAAGGCTGTACAAGGTGATGGAGCCCCTTGGCGAAAGCCGGCCTGACTGGGAGATTATTCAAGACATTGCGAACAGGCTGGGTGCGGGATGGAAGTACGAGCATCCATCGCAGATTTACGAGGAGATTGCGCCGCTTACTCCGCTGATGGCGGGCGTGACTTATGAGCGGCTGGAAGGTTATAAGACGCTGCAATGGCCTGTAGCAGAAGATGGAAGCGATCAGCCGCTGCTTTATACAAAGCAATTCAAATTTCCGGATGGCAAGGCTACATTCTTTGCGGTTCCGTGGACGGAACCTTCGGATCAGCAAAATGCTGAGTATGATCTGCACCTGAATAACGGGCGGTTGCTGGAGCATTTCCATGAAGGCAACATGACGTATCGCACGGAAGGCATTCGCGAAAAAACGCCGTGCACCTTTGTTGAAGTGTCACCGGAGCTGGCCACGGAGCGAGGAATTCAAACCGGAAGCTGGGTGCAACTCACTTCGCGCTACGGGAAAGTGCGTGCGCAGGCGGTGATTACGACACGCGTGAAAGGGCACGAATTGTATATGCCCATGAACTCAGTCGAGGAGCCCGTGAATCGGCTGACGAGCAGCTATACAGACAAGGTGACACACACTCCCGCGTACAAGGAAACCTCGGTGCAATTGAAGGTGCTAGGAGAGACAGGCGAGAACCCGCTGCCTCGCACAAACTCACGGTTCGGGCATCCAACGCCGCAAAGCGGAGTCGAAGTGGAGCGCAAATGGAAGCGCAAGGACTATCGCGAGCCGGGGAGCGAATTGGTTCAGATTCAGACTCGCCAGGGAGCGTGAGGAGGAGAAGAATGGCTCGACCGATCCCTTTGGAATTGCCACCGCGAGATGCACGCGGGGAGTTACAGAAGCGACTGGAGCAGGCTCCTACAGAGCACGCCGAGGCGCTGCTTGATTCTTACGAATTGCTGCAGCAACTGCATGATCATGGGGTTCTTCAGCTGTTGCGCGGGGCAATTGGGGCGAGCGACAAGCTGGTGGAGACGGCGGTGGATGCGAGCAAAAGCGAGGAGTCGATTCGGGCGATTCGCAATGTGCTTATCCTTGGCAAGGTGCTTGGATCAATCAATCCGGAGGTGCTGCAGTGCCTGGCCACGGCTGCGGCAGAGACGCTGGGTAGCTACGACAAGCCAGTGATTGAGCCGCCGGGGTTGTTATCGCTGCTGAACCAGTTTCGACACAAGGAACTGCGAAGAAGCATCGCGTTGATCAACCGGTTTCTTGAATCGCTAGGGAATCAAATTAAGCTTTGTGTGAATTGCAAATAGCCTCGGAATCCTTTGATGAGGCAGGATCGGGAGAACGTGTATGCAAATCAAGAATCGCTGGGGACTAGCAGCAGCGGGCTTTTTAATGCAGATGGCTTTGGGGGCTGTTTACGCATGGAGCGTCTTCAGGGTGCCGCTCTCAAAGCAGTTTCACTGGACTATCTCGCAGGTGACGCTGACATTCACCATATGCGTTTTCACCCTCGGAGTCGCGGCCTTTTGTGGCGGACTGTGGCTGAACAAAAAGGGGCCGCGGGTTGTGGCGCTGACGGCCGGCTTGCTTTATGGGCTTGGCGTGTTTCTGGCTAGCTTCTCCGCAGACAAGCTGTGGTGGCTGTATCTCAGCTATGGATTTATCGGCGGAGTTGGATTGGGATTCGGCTACATTGTTCCAATATCCGTGCTGGTGAAGTGGTTCCCGGATAGGCGTGGACTTATAACGGGTATCGCTGTTGCGGGCTTTGGCGCCGGGGCACTGGTGACTGCGCCCGTGGCGACGCGATTAATTCAAAGTGTAGGAGTGTTGCAGACGTTCGCCTACCTGGGAGTCGCATATTTCGTGGTGACAATTGCTACGGGTTATTTCATGCAGAATCCGCCGGATGGCTGGAAGCCAGCGGGATGGGTTCCCAGCACAACCCTGACAAAGCAACGAGCGGTGAAGGACTTCACGCTGGGCGGCGCGTTGAAGACGTGGCAATACTGGGCGCTGTGGATACTTTTGTTTTTGAATACATCGGCGGGCATCTCGCTTATCTCACAGGAGTCGCCGATATTTCAGGAGCTCTCAAAAGCGTCCGCGATCGTTGCGGCGGGGATGGTGGGGATCGCGAGCATCGGTAATGCGTTTGGGCGTATTTTCTGGGCTTCAATCTCGGATATCATCACGCGGCGATGGACGTTTACAGCAATGTTTGTGACCCAGATATTTCTTTTCTGGACCCTGCCTGCCACGTCATCGGTGGCAATTCTTACAGTGCTGTCGTTCATCATCCTGATGTGTTACGGAGGCGGATTCGGGACGATGCCGGCGTTCACCGCCGACTATTTCGGCTCGAAAAACGTGGGACCGATTTATGGCCTGATGATGACCGCATGGGGTTGTGCCAGCGCATTCGGTTCGCTGATGTTTGCGCACATGCGGCAGACCAGCGGCTCGTATGTGAGCGGGCTCCATTTCATTGCGAGCGTCATGGCTATTTCGGCCGCACTGCCGATCCTCGTTAGGCCGCCGAAAGTTGCAAAGGGTTGATGGTTCTGCAATCAGAAGGTAAAGCGCGATCCAAACTGGAATTGGCGCGGCGAGTTGGAGTCCGCCGTAATGAGGCCGAATGGGTTGGTGTTATACGGGTTGTTGTTGCCATCGAGAGGAAACTCCGAGACCACTCCTGGAGGTCCAAACTGCGGTTTGTTGGCGACGTTGAACGACGATATCTCGAAGCGAAGGTCGCGCTCTTTGCCGAGTTTGAAGCTTTTCGACAGGGTGAGATCGAGATCGTTGGCGCCCATGGTGCGGACGTGGTCGAGATAGGCAGGCGCATTTCCGGCAACAAACGGACTTTGATTGTCGGCTGGGGTTGAGAAGCAGTTGGGTAAGAACCACTGCGCTGCCGTGTGCGGTGCGCCCTTGGCGGGATCGCAATCCAGGTTTGGCCGCTGATTGAAATAGGAAATCGGTGCGTTCACCGTAGGCGAGACAATGGGAATGCCGCTGCTGAGGTAGAAAACACCGTCGGCTGTCCAGTCGCCGAAGATGGCATTTGCAACGCCGTTGAGATTGAGCGCGCGACTCTTGCCGATGGGCAGGTCGTAGGATGTCTGCCATGTGAATTGATACTTCACATCCTGCGGACTGATGGAGTGCTCCAGGCCCATGTTCTTTCCATCCTGGGGACCACCGGCGTGTGAACCTACGAAGCCGAGCGGAGGATTGCCGTCATCGGTCATAATCTTGCCCCAGGTGAAAGAAGCGAGGGTGGTGAAGTGAGCGGTGAGGCGCTTCTGCACCTTGGTCTGCAGGGAACTGTATTCGGAATCGCCCCCCGGGTAGCCATGAATGTTAATTCCGTTGCCGGAGCCGTAGTTTCCGCTTCCGAATTGTGGATACTGCTGAAGGCTCACCCATAGCGGGACGGTGGGAGAACCGTAGTTGGCGTTGGTCGCAGGCTGGATGTTTGCCCAAGTGTTGGCAACCATCACGCAATTCGGATTAGAGGTATCAACACACAAGGAATAGCCATTGGACGCGATGACACTCAGGGGGAGCTGATTCGCGTCGAAATTACCCAACGGCAGGAAAAGGCCGCGGCTGCCGACATAGCCGGCGCTGAACACGATGTCGTGCGGGAGCTGGTACTCGAAGCCGAAGTTGAAGTTGTAGGTTTCCTGGGTGCGCTGTGAGTGAAGCATTGTACTCAAAAGGGTGCCGAGGTTGTTTGCAAGACCCGTCGGCGAAGCGATGAGCGGAACTACGCCTTGAGGGAAGGGATCGGTGAGGGAATAAATGCCCGTAGTGCTGGGGGCCGGTCCGCTAGTTGCGCCCACACATTGGTTGGTGCCGTTGTAGACGGTGTTGCCATCGGCGTTAAAGCAGGTGGCGTCCCAGTTTGTCGACGTGGAGTATCCATCGCTGTTGAGGCCGGAGCCTCCGACCATTTCGGCGCTGGGGCCGAAGTAGAAGCCGCCGCCACCGCGAATAACAAGCGGCTTGACCGGTTGCCAGGAGAAGCCGAGGCGGGGGCTGAAGTTTGTGAGATTGGTGGTAAAGGGAGAGCGATTGCCACTGTCGGAATAGACTTCAGCGCCGGTGAACGACACGCCGCCAGCGGTGGCCGTGGCGGTGGGGTTGAAATATTCGAGGCGATTGTGGCGCTCTGTCTTGCCGCCGAAGATGTCCCAGCGAAGTCCGGCGGTAATGGTGAGTGTGTGGGTGGGGTGATAGGTGTCCTGGACGAAGGCCGCGTAGTAGGGACTGGCTTCTGCGACGAATAGATCCTTGGTGAAATTGGGGGCGTCGTTGCCTTCAAATCCTGGCTGCTCACCCATGCCCATGAGGAAGGAGGCGAAGTCGCTGCCTCCGCCGCCGTTGGCCGTGGTCTGATCGGTTGCGGAGACGTCGAAGGCATAGGCGCCAGAAGGCGCGGGCGGCTGGCCGACATTCAGAAAGCGCTTCATATACTCCGCGCCGGCGCTGAGTTCGTGCTTACCGATGACTTTTGTGAGGGTCGCGCTGGCGTCGTTGTTCTCGCTGGCATATTGGAACGAGTTGTAGTTCGCTGTACCGCCGATGCCGCCGCCGACGTCGTCGAAGTTCACGTAGGGAAGAGTCATGTAGACTTCGTCCGCTGCCGTGGGGGTGACGAATCCAAGCGCGGACAGGCTGTCGACTGCGCTCTGGCCGGGATCGCCGCCTTGATTCTCATAATGGCGCGTGAATGAATAGCGCAACTGCAAGACAGTGGTGGCGTTGAGAGTGAGGTCATCACCGATGATGAAATTGCGGCCGTTGGTGATGTTCTGCGCGTAGTTTAGATCCCACGGATTGTTAAACGCGTTGACGCCGGAGGTGAAGAGCCGGTCAAAGGAGAAGCGGCCAAAGAAGCGCTGGCGCTCGCTCTTGTAGTAGTCGATGCGCACATCGAATTTTTGTTGCGTGGTTGGATCGAGGCCGGGAACGTAGAGGTTGGGCGAAACGTCGGTCGTGGCAGTGTCGCATGTGGAGGGACTGGGGTAATTGCACTTAGGAAATTCGGAAAGGAATTTCAGCGCGATGGGATTGGGATTGGCAATCTTGTTTCCGGCGACAGGCTGGCGCGTTCCATCGGAGTTGTCGGGCAGCGTGGGATCGTAGATGGTAAAGCCCATGGCCGAGAAATCTCCGGTGCGTTCTGCGCTGGTGGGAACAGCGAAGGTGTTTGAGCCGTCGAACATTTCCTGTTGCGTGGCCTCGTAGTCGCCGAAGAAGAAGAGCTTCTCGTGCAGGATGGGACCGCTGATCGCACCGCCCTCCTGATAGCGGTGAAAGGCGGGCGACTGATTCGGCGTGCCATTGGCCAACTGGCTTTGCTTGTTGAAGTAGTCGTTGGCGGCAAGAATGTCGGGGCGGAAAACTCCGAAGACGTCGCCATGGAACTTGTCGCCGCCGGATTTGCTGACGAGGCTGATGACGCCTGCGCCACCGCTCTGATAGGAGGCAGGAGTGTTCTGGGTTTCTACGCGGTATTCATCGACACCGTCTTCGGGTACTTGTAGCGCAGGGATGATCGCGGCGGCGTTGTTCTCGGCGATGCCCAACGGACTGCCATCGAGCATGTAATAAACCGAGCCGATAATGGCACCGTTGATGGTGTAAGACGAAACATCGACGCCGGGACGCCCGGACGATATGTTGATGATGGCTTCAGAACTGGATGAGTTGGGCGAGCCATTGGCCGGAGTGACGCCGGCACTGAGTTGCACGAGGTCGTAAACATTTCGAGTCAGCAACGGAACGCGATCGATGGTGGCCGCGTCGATGAGCTGGCCTACGGTGGAGTTGGTTGTGTCGGCGAGTGCAGAGGTGCTTGTGACTGTAACCACTTCGGTGACGCTGCCGATGGGAAGGGCAATATTCACGGTAGTCACTTGGTCAACGCTGACGCTGACGTTGTCCTGCGTCACCGTTTCGAAGCCTTTCAGGGTTGCAGTCACGTCGTAAATACCGGGGTTCAGGGAGACGAAGGAGTACAAACCGGCAGCGCTGGAGACGGTGGACTGCACGATGCCAGTGGCGTGGTCCTTTGCAGTAACCTTTGCACCGCGGACGACGGCCTGCGACGGATCGCTGATGAGACCGCTGATGCTGCCTCTGCCGGCCTGGGCAAATGCGGGGAGTCCGGAGCAGAGGGCGAGAATCCAAGTGATAAGGAATTTGTGCGTAAATACCGCGCGTGCGTCTCTGATTTTCATCTGCAACCCTCCGAATCGAAGCCCTAATTGAAACGTTTTAACTACTTGTGTTGCAACTTTATGAACAAAGATTTTTGCTTGTCAAGGAAAAATTGCTTGGGCCCCGGGATTTTCGTGGCTCTGTTCGGAGGTATGCAGGGCGGCAATTGGGTTGGGGGAACGCAGAGTCCAAGAGAAAGGAGTATTGGAATGGAATATTCGGGAAGGGGAAATGCGAGTTTTTGGACGCGAGAGGATATTGGTGCTTGACAGAATTGCAAAGAGGAGGAGATATTGCCTTATTGAAACGATTGAATAGGCACTGCCATTCGATCCGAAGCTCTTCCGGGGCAACCGCCGGAATGCCGGCCGATGGGCGGCGTGTACCACTTATTTGCATTTCTCACCAACGAAGATTTACCTGCGCATCGCTGATCTTGCTGTAATCACAGGTGAAAATCCGCCAACGAAGGAGCTCGATGGACTTGAAGTGTAAGAAGATTCTGGTGGTAGTGCTTGCACTGCTGGCGATGGCTCCCGTACTGAAGGCCGGAACGATCACGGCTCTGCGCGAAGGCTGGAAACTGCAATCGGCCTGCAAAACTCAGGCGACGGGCGACGCAATTTCAAGCAAGGGTTTTGCGACGGACGGTTGGCTGAAGGCAACTATTCCGAGCACAGTGCTGGCGGCGCAGACCGCGGCTGGCGTGGTGCCCGATCCCTATTTTGGCGCGAACCTGCGCGAAATTCCGGGAACGACCTACCCGATCGGGCATAA
This sequence comes from uncultured Acidobacteriaceae bacterium, assembly GCA_963826915.1. Classification (GTDB taxonomy): domain Bacteria; phylum Acidobacteriota; class Terriglobia; order Terriglobales; family Acidobacteriaceae; genus Telmatobacter. Next base: position 264,463 of record CAWGYG010000009.1, on the reverse strand, counting down.
TTTTGCGAACCTGCCGATGGCGGAGGACAGCCCCTATCGATGCGGCTGGTGGTATCGCACGGAGTTCATGGCCCCAGCGGCAGCGGGCAAGGATGGGCGTTTCTGGTTGCGCTTTGGCGGCATCAATTATCGCGGCGATGTGTGGTTGAACGGAAAGAAGATTGCGGACAAGACGACGGTTGCGGGCGCGTACCGAACATATGACTTCGATGTGACAGACGCTGTGGCGGCGGGAAAGACAAATGTGCTCGCAGTAGAAACGTTCGCGCCAACGGAAAAAGATCTTGGGATCAATTGGGTTGATTGGAATCCATGTCCACCGGATAAGGACATGGGGCTGTGGGGAGCAGTGAACCTGGAGTCGACGGGGCCGGTCACGGTGCGTGCGCCGATGGCTGTGACGCACTTCAACGACAGCACGCTGAGCACAGCAGAACTGACGGTGTATGCGGAACTTCATAACGGCACGAACCACGCCGTAAGGGGCGTCGTGTCGACTACAACGGCCGGAGTGCACGCGGAGCAGACTGTTGAGTTGGCCGCGCAAGAGGATCGCACGGTTGTGTTTTCGCCGGAACAGTTTGCGCAACTGCGCATTCACGATCCGAAGCCGTGGTGGCCGAGCCAGATGGGCGATCCGCATTTGGAGCGTCTGACGGTGCGCTTTGCGACGGAGGGACAGGTAGCCGACGAGGACAGCGTTGACTTTGGGATTCGGGAGATCACGTCGGAGTTTACTTCGAATGGAAGCAGGCTGTTTCGAGTGAACGGGAAACCGATTCTGATTCGCGGGGCAGGGTGGTCGCAGGACATGCTGCTGCGGACGGATGAGAGCCGGTTACGAGACCAGTTTCGCCTGGTGCGCGATATGAACCTGAACACGATTCGGTTGGAGGGCAAGTTGGAGACCGAATCATTCTTTCACATGGCGGACGAACAGGGGATCCTGGTCATGCTGGGGTGGTGCTGCTGCGACCACTGGGAGAATTGGAAGACTTGGACACCAGACGACCTGACGATTGCGACTGCTTCGCTCAAAGCGCAGATGGTGCGGCTGCGGCACCATGCAAGCCTGCTGGTCTGGTTGAATGGGAGCGACAATCCGCCGCCAGCCAATGTGGAACGCGCATACCTGGCAGTGGAAGCCGAAACGCATTGGCCGAATCCGGTGCTGTCGTCGGCATCGGGAACGCCGACTACGGTTACGGGACCGAGCGGCGTGAAGATGACGGGGCCCTACGATTACGTTGCGCCGAGTTACTGGTACGTGGACCAGCACTATGGCGGCGCGTACGGATTCAACACGGAAACTAGCCCCGGGCCGGCGATACCTTCGCTGGCGAGCCGCAAGAAATTCTTGCCCGATCCGGATGTGTGGCCACCGTCGCCGACATGGAGTTTGCACAATGGCGGCGAGGGTTTCAAGACTCTGGACGTATTCAATGCAGCGATGGAGGCGGTTTACGCGAAGCCTCATTCGGCGGCCGCCTACGAACGTGTGGCGCAGACCATGGAATACGATTCAGAGCGCGCGATGTTTGAGGCGTACAGCAGGAATAAATACGACTCCACGGGCGTAATTCAGTGGATGCTGAACAACGCGTGGCCTTCAATGATCTGGCATCTCTACGACTACTACCTGGATGCGGGAGGTGGATACTTTGGAACCAAGAAGGCATGCGAGCCGCTGCACATCCAATATGGATACGACGATCGGACTATCGATGTAGTGAACAGCACCTATGCGGCCGTTGAGGGACTGGAAGCGAGCGTGCATGTCTATAACGTGGCGTGGAAGGAACTGTACTCCGAGCAAGCGAAGGTAAATGCGGCGAGCGACAGCTCACAGCGCGTGTTCGAAATTCCCGACAGCCTTTATTCAGACGCCGACAGGATTTTCTTTATCGATCTCACTTTGAAGGATTCGTCGGGCCGGGTTGTCAGTCGTAATTTCTATTGGGTGCCGGGAACGCTGACTACGTTTGATTGGCCAAAGACCGAGTACACACACACGCCGGCAGAGCGCCACGAAGACCTCACCGCACTTGCGAATCTGCCGATGGCGAAGATTACAGCAGACGCAGAGATGCAGAAAGCAATGCGGGGCCATGTGATTCTTCTAAAACTGGAGAACCCATCGGCGGCGCTCGCGTTTCAAGTACACGCGGCGATTCGCGGAAAGGATGGGAGCTTGATCGCACCCGTCTTGTGGTCTGACAACTGGATCGAACTGACGCCGGGCGAGTCGCGCACGCTCTCTGCATTACTGCCGGAGGACGCGGGCACACCAGTGGTTGAGGTTGACGGCTGGAATGTCACTGCGCAGAGGATTACGGTAAGCGAATCCGCTCCACAGTAAGGAAAAAGCATGGCCGCACCTGATGTGAGCCAATCCGGAGTTGTCGGCCTTAAGCGTAGTTTGCGCTTCTGGGACCTGGTGCTTTACGGCATCATTCTCATCCAGCCGACGGCGCCAATGCCGGTGTTTGGCGTGCTGTATGAAACGTCGCGCGGGCACGTAGTTACGGTGATTCTGCTGGCCATGGTGGCGATGCTTTTCACGTCGATCAGCTATGGACGCATGGCGCGCGCTTATCCGCACGGAGGCTCAGCCTTCCTTTACGTAGGCAAAGAGATTCATCCCAGCCTCGGGTACATCACCGGCTGGTGCCTGGTGATGGACTACGTGCTGAATCCGCTGATCTGCACCATCTGGTGCAGCCGGTCGGCGATGATTTTTCTGCCCGGTGTTCCGTACTTCGTCCTCGTGATTTTCTTCGCGCTGATGTTTACGACCTTGAACCTCAATGGCGTGGAGACGTCGGCGCGCATCAATGCGGCCATGGCGGCTGCGCTCGGGGTGGTGATTGTACTGGTGCTGGCAGCTGCGGTGCGGTGGATCGCGCACCTACACAATCCGAGTGCGGGATTCTTTCTGGATCCTTTTTACAATCGAGCCGCGTTTAATACGGGCGGGCTGTTACGTGGCACTTCGATCGCGGTGCTTACATACATCGGGTTCGACGGGATATCGACGCTGACCGACGAGGCGAAGGATCCGTCGCGCAGCGTGCCGCGAGCGATCGTGTTGACCTGCTTCGTCACAGGCATTCTGGCAAGCATTGAAGTGTATGTAGCGCAACTGGCATGGACGCGGGGGACGGCTTTTCCTGACGTCACTACCGCCTACGTCTTTGTGTCGGGACGGCTGGGTGGACCGATTCTGTTGCTCATTGTGAATGCTTCTCTGATGCTGGCAAATATCGGGTCGGGAATGGCTTCGCAACTGGGCGCGGCTCGACTGCTCTATGCGATGGGGCAGGATGGGGCGCTGCCAAGGAAATTCTTCGGCGCGGTGCATCCCAAGAATAGGATTCCGCGCAATAACGTGTTGCTCATCGGCGCAATTTGCTTGGTTGGCGCGATGATCTTCAGCTATGACTTGGGCGCGGAACTGCTGAATTACGGCGCGCTGCTGGCATTCATGGGAGTGAACTTGTCGTCGATGCTGCGCGGATGGCGTCACGGGCGCTGGGCGCAGTTGATGCCAATTGTGTTTTCGCTGGCTGGGCTGGTGACGTGTTTTGTTTTATGGATCAATCTTGGTCAGCTGGCGAAGTGGGTTGGGTCGGGGTGGGCGCTGGTGGGCATTCTGCTTTGGATAGTTCGACGCCAGTACACGGTGCTTCCAGGAGAAGCGGTCTAGCGGTCGAGCTTTGCAGGCGAGAAGCGGGATGGACACGGGCGCAGTGACGATGGATGGTTGTTAGATTTATGGACGCGAAGAAGAAATTTCGGAACCACGTGACGCTGTTGGATGTTGCCAAGGCAAGCGGTTTCGCTGTGTCCACGGTTTCAATCGTTCTGAATGATGCGCCATTATCCCAGCACGTCGCGGCCTCCACGCGCGCGCATATCCGCGAAGTTGCGCAGTCGCTGGGGTATCATCCTGACGCGTTTGCCCGTTCGCTTCGCCGCAACCGCAGCCGGATGATCGGCGTGATCACCTACGATCTTTCCGATCCGTTCTGCATCTCGATCATTCACGGAATTGAAGATCATTTGCAGTCGCAAGGATACCTTCCCCAGTTCATGGACGCGCGAAGCCAGCGATCTCTTTTTGAGACTCACCTGCGCATGGCGCTGGAACGCAGGGCCGAGGGAATCATCGTGATCGCGAGCTGGGTATTCGATGAGAGCTCGCTGCTGGAAGACGTAGAGAAGAATCATGTGCCGGTGGTCGTTGTGGGACGAGACATGACGGCGCGCAGCATCAGTTCGGTGCTGGTGGATAACCAGACTGGAGGCTACCTCGCACTCCAGCACCTTCATCAACTGGGGCATCGCAAAGTTGCAGTCATTCTGGGTCCAGAGGAGATGTTTGATAGCCAGCCTCGATGGGAAGGTGTACAGCGCTATGCCGCGGAGGCTGGCCTCAAATTGAACCGTGCACTGGTGTGCCAGCTTCCCGGGCAAGTCAATCCATATTCTGCGTACGACAACGGGATTCTGCTGACAAAGAAGCTGCTTGCAGCCAAGCAGGAGTTTTCAGCGGTGCTCGCGTTCGACGATCTGACGGCGCTGGGCGTGATTCGAGGCCTGAACCAGTTCGGCCTGACAGTTCCGAAGGATTGTTCTGTAATTGGCTTTGACGACGTCTTTCCGGCAGCGGTTTCTCTGCCGAGCCTGACCACGGTTCGTCAGTCGATGCTGCAGATTGGCGAGACCGCCGCAAAATGCGTGATGGAAGCTTTGAAGGCGAAGGAAGACCGGAAAGAAGCATCGGTGCAGGTACATACCTTTCCACCGACACTCATCGCCAGGGAGTCCACGGCCCAGCTTAAGGCAGCGGCGAAGCCAAAAGGAGCGGCCGCCAAGCGGTGACGGAAACAGGTCGCGGAGCCTGCCAGGATCCAGCCTTATTTCCGCCGGGAACGCCAGATTCTCGAGGACCAGTGGAATAAACAGCACGAAGGTCTCATTGGATGAGGGACAAACTATACCCCTCCGTCATCCCCCACCGGGCGTTATCAATTGAATGCCACATAAACGATGTGATATCCGATAGTTAAGCACGCGCGTGAGCGTGATTGTCTGGATTCAACTCAATTCATGGCATGGAGGAACACGGGTGCAAATGAAGCGCAATCGATATTCTGGCCGGTCCGGTTCGAGTCGATGCAGATCGAGCATGCGAATACCCGTTGGGGCGTCAGAGGACGAGCGTGAATTTGATGAAAGGGCAGTGGAGGAGACGTCTTTCGATGAGTCGGCGTTAGCGGGAGAATGTCCAACGCAGGCGAGAGAGTTCGAACTTCCCGAGCCTGTTGCGTTTTTCCGTCCCCATCCGGTCGTTTACTCTGTTCCGGAACCAATTGCCATCCCGCGTCCTGTGCCGACTGTCCGCTGGCGTCCGCAGCCTGTCGTCGAGGGGCATCCTCAGCCGGCTGCCGAAGTTCATCCGCAGCCAGTGGCCGAAGTTCGCAATCAACCTATCGCCGAAGTTCATCCGCAGCGAGTCTTCGAAGTTCAGCCCATTGCCGAAGCTCGTCCTCAACGAGTTGCCGAACCTCGTTGGGAGCCGGTCGCCGAATTCCGTACTCAAGCAGCAATCCTGAAAGGGGTGGAGGAGCGGAATGAAGTAGAGCCTGAGGAGGAAAGCAAGGATTCACTCGGGACAAGGATTTTGCGCTGGGCGTGGCCGAAATTGAATCGCCGGTATGCAAGGCGTTATGTGATTCCGGGGCTGGTGGCCTACTACTGGACCGGCGGAACTTCACACCAGGTCAGGGACATGAGCGCGACAGGCCTTTACCTTGTCACGAACGAGCGGTGGGCGCCGGGAACACTCATCCAGATGACGCTGCACAAGGAAGGCGAATCAGACGTTTCGACTGAGAATTCAATCAGCGTAATGTCGCAACTGGTGCGCTGGGGTGAGAATGGCGTCGGCTTCAGTTTCATCCACGCGGACAACAAGGATGTGATTGGGAGCGATGTTCTGCCGGGCGATGCAGCGGACAGAAAAACCGTGGAGAGCTTTCTCGAACGCATGGAGGCTTCGGGGTTATGATTTTCATGTAGTGATCCCGGGCGCGCTCAATCACGACTCGATTTGTCGTAGCCGATTCGCGGTATTGGCTGTCGGAATCTTTCTCGTTTTCTCTGGGGTGCCAGGGGTGACGCAATCGCCGGGTCGCAAATGCCCGGTTGTCATCCAGCAAGTTGAGTTGAGCTACAGCCACCAGGGCGGACCATCGGTACCGCGTCTCACCATCAGATTCAATAACAACTCAGGCATGCGAATTGCCAAGGTGACGTTTAGCCTGGCGCTGCTGGACTCGGGCGGCTATCCGCACGTGTATCCTGACGATTTGGAGTTCGCCGGTGGACTCGACGCAGGGATGAAGCGCGCCCATGCGTGGAATCTGCAAGCCGAATCGGTGGATATTCATCGCGCCGGGGAGACAGTAGCCGTGCAACGAATTGTCTTTGACGACACGACGACCTGGGCAGACGATGGTTCGGAATCCTGCAAGTTCACGGTTGATTTCCACGCAAAGTGAGCCGTAGGGGAGCGATTTCAGTCAAACATGCGTGGCAGCCGTTGGTAACACTTTTGGGGGTGTTGGCATTCGAGTGGTCGATTTTTCTGAAACGAACGGCTGTGGATGGAAGTTTGAATCTGGCGAGAAATGATCCTCCCTGAGTCGATAAGGCCTAAACGCATCATGATGATTATAAATTTGTTAACTCCATATGGATGAAGCCAGGACGCATACGTGGGTGAAGGATTCGGAGCGAAATCGGGGTGGAATGGCAATAGGCGGAAATGTTACTTGGTTACTAAAGGGCTTACCAGAGAGGTATCCCATTTACGCAAGTAATGTTTTACTCTCTGAAACACAAAGGGATTGAACAGGAGGTTGTGATGGTTCGTGGTGTTGCAGTTTGTGCTTTTCTGTTTGTCGGTCTAGTTCAGGGTGTGTGCGCACAAGCACCTGCTAACCCAACCGCGAGTGCTCCCGCTCAAGCGCCGACGGCTGATGACGGAGCGAAGACCTATACGGTTCCAGCCGGCACGAAGCTCTTGCTTTCGCTGAAGCACGAGATCAGCACGCGCGTGGCAAAGCCCGGCGACACGGTTTACATGACATCAGAGTTCCCGGTGGTTCAAGACGGAGTAGTGGTTATCCCCGCAGGAATGTATGTGAGGGGAACGATCGACAAGGTGGAGCGTCCTGGGAAAGTGAAAGGGCGCGCTCAACTTCAACTCCATTTGTCGACCCTGATTTTTCCCAACGGTGCAGAGGTATCGATTCCTGGATCTCTCGATAGCATTTCAGGCAATGACAAAGCCAAGGTAAAAGGTTCAGAAGGCACCGTGGAAGCGAACGGGACGAAGGGTGCGGATGCCGCGCGGATTTCAGAGGATACGCTGACGGGAACCGGGGTCGGCGGCCTGGTTGGATATGGAACGAACAATGTCGGGCTGGGAACCGGGGTAGGCGCAGGAGCCGGAGCGGCGGTGGGTGTTCTAACCACTTTAATGACGCGCGGCAACGATATCGTGTTCCCGCAGGGATCGACGCTGGAAATGGTGCTGTCACGGCCTATCGTCGTGCAGCAGGCGCAACTGAATGGGATGCCGCAGTATACCGGGCACTGAGGAATTGGGTACCTGCACGGCAGCCGAAAGCATGAGCAGCCGACAGGGCGGGGTAGCAATAGAGAGAACAAGGAAACACAAAACTCAGGCCGCGCTTTCGGATCGTCGCTCACAGAAGAGACGATCTAAAGGGTGCGGCCTACTTTTTTGCTTGAGAACCAGAGGATGATTTGCAAAATCGCATGGAAGAAAGCGGCGCGGATAACGCGGAGATGCATGGATGAGTTTTATCGAGGAAATATTGAGCCCCACGCGAACTGTTGGGTTGATTTGCTGCCTGGTCGATTTGGCGGCGTGCGTGATTGCCTTTGGAGTGGGACGCGGGAGCCAGGGCAGGTGGCGTATTGCGGCCATTCTAGCTGGGTTGCAAAGCGGGCTGCTGCTCGATCTGATATTCAATGCGCGGTGGCTACTGCATGACTCTCTGATGAACGAAGCAATCGCGCTGAAGATCTACGAACGGCGCTACGAGTTCCAGCCTGCCGCACTTGCGCTGGTGGCTGCGGCACTTGTGGCGGGAGCGATGTGGGGATTTAAGCGCCTGCAGGGCAGGGCGGGCGCGGTGCTGGCAGTATGTGGAATGCTCGCGTGGCTGGGCTGCTGGTGTGTTGAAGTGATATCGCTGCATTCCATCGACGCGGTACTGTACAGGTCTCTGGATGGAATCAAGGCTGTGAGCGTGGTTTGGATTGGTTGTTCGCTGACGATTGGGGCCGGAATCCTTTGGGATGCCTTTGCAGGCGAATCAGCGATCCGATTGAACGGACCAGCCGGTGAGATGCGGCGGAGCGCGGTCATAAATTTTTCAAAAAGAAATCGGTGAGGCGCTGAAAGAGGACCAGGCGCGTTCCCTGATCGTCAAAGGGGGTCTTGCGATCAGAGAAGAGCAGGATATCTGCGTATTTTCTGTTATCGAGAAGCTCATCGAGTAACGAGAGAGAATTCTCGATGTGAACTTTTTCGTCGAGTGTGGCCTGGGTGATGAGAAGTGGCGCGGCCAGGTTTTTGGCATTTTCAATCGGTGAGGACGCGAGCCAGCCGTCCTGATTCCGATCGGGGTCTTCGAGATAACGTTCGCTGAAGAAGGCGTCGTAGAAGTGCCAGTCGGTGATGGGCTCACCGGCAAAGCCGGCCTTGAAAAGCAAGGGACGGTCGAGCATCCCATGCAGAGCAAGGAAGCCGCCAAAGCCAAATCCGAAGATGCCGATGCGGGATTTATCGACCCAGGGCTGAGTCTGCAGGTAGAGAACGCCGTCGCGGATATCGGCTATTTCCTGGGATGAAAAGCGAAGGTGCACCGGCTCCTCGAAGAGATGGCCACGCCCGGCAGTGCCTCGATTATCGAGAGTGAAGATGACATACCCCTTCTGCGCCATGAGAGACAACCACAGGTAGACATCTCCACCCCATGCGTCACGGACGACTTGTTCGCCAGGGCCGCCGGCAACATAGAAGATGACCGGGTATCGACGCGCCGGGTCGAAGCCGGGAGGCTTGATGAGCGAGGAGTTGAGGTCAGCGTTCAGATGGGTTTTCAGGGTAAGAAACTCAATGGGACTAAGCGGACTCGCAGGACCATGGGGTGTGGGATCGCCAATGGTCGCGATTTTGGAGCCGTCGGCGTGGAGAAGATCGAGTTGCGTCGGCGTTGCGCGATCGGAGAATTTGTCGAGGAATTCAGCGCCGCTGGGAGCGAGCATTGCGACATGGGTGCCGTTTTGCTGAGTGATGCGCGTGACGGCCGTTCCGGATAGATCGACGCGATACAACTGGCGTTCCAAGGGGCTGGCTTCCGTGGAGGTGAAGTAGACGGCTCCTGCGGCTTCATCAACTCCTGCCACGGAGGTGACTTCCCAATCTCCATGGGTGAGCTGGGCAAGCTGGTGACCGGCGAGGTCGTAGAGGTAGAGGTGACGGAATCCCGTACGCTCGCTGGACCAGAGGAACCGTTTGGAGTCCTTGAAAAAATGGAGGTCGTTACGCAGGTTGATCCAGTAGGCATCGGTATCCGTAAGAATGACGTGCGACGTGCCGGTGGTTGGGTCGGCGATCAGCAGGTCAAGGGTCTTCTGGTTTCGGCTGAGACGTTCGATGGCGAGATGTTTGCCATCGGGCAACCATTGCACGAGCGGGATGTAGAAATCGCGTTCTTTGCCGAGATCAATCGGCCGGGCAATGCCGCCGGAAATCGAGGCAACGAAGAGGCGAACGGACGGGATAGTCTTTCCGGGCTTGGGAAAAGCAATGGAATACTGTTCGCCGTTCGATTTGCGGAGATTGTATTTTGCGACGGCGTGGTCGTCGGTTTCGATCCAGGCAATGGAGGCTGAGTCAGGAGACCACCAGTATGCGGGGCGCGTGTGCAGTTCATTCAAATAGAGCCAGTCAGGTTGGCCTTCGCGACGATCGCTGTTTCCTGAACGGGTAAACGCGCGAACGGAGCCACTTGCAACATTCACAAGCCACAGGGTGTGGTCGAGAATGAAGCTGACTTTGCGGCCGTCGGGGCTGATTCTGGGATCGCTAAGAGGTTTTTCGTTGAGCAGGGAACGGGAAGTATGGGTGTCAAGATTGAACCATGCGAGGGATTCCCCGGTGGCAAGCAGCAAAGAATGGCCATCAGGAGCCCAGGCATAATCCTGCAAGCGCTTTCTCGCAGCCTCGTTCTCGTCTTCCTCTCCGGGAAGATGAGGAGTTTCGCTGCCGAAGGCGGCGGTGAGGTCGGCGGCAGATACAAGGGTCTTCTGCTGTCCGGCCGCGGTATCGACTGCGCAGATTTCTGAGGTCGGGCCCTTGCGCGGAGATTTTCCTGTCGCCGGCGTTGTGCGTATGAAACTGAGAAGGGTTCCGGACGGATTCCAGGCGAAATTGTGGGGCAGGGCGGCTTGCCTGTCTTGTTCCGCAGCGATGTAGGCGATGCCGACGGCCGTGGGATCGAGCGGTTTTTGCGCCTTGACCCCATTCAAGGGTGCAAGCAGAGCGAGTAGCGCTGGAATCAGAGTCCTGAATCGATTCATAGCTAACATGAAAGGCCGATTTCCTCAACTTTATGCGCAGGTCCTTCTGCAACTCTAGTGACCAAACGCAGATTACCAAGGTGCGATAGTTAAATCATACTGAGAAGTCTAGAATCAATTGAGGTTGTTTCCCTAACCGGCAGCAAAAGCAGTTACCAAATTCCAGGATTTTTGGGGCCGTCTGAGACTCTTTCAGGAGCCTTTTGCTTTTTTAGGAGGCTGCTTCACAAGAAGCGGCACACCGAGAGTGTTAATTGCCCCGCGCTCGACAGGGGTTATGTGCAGGGGTGATGCGTTTATGCCGGAAGCGTTTACGAAGCGTTCGGGAATTCGGCGACTGGGTGGTCTGGTTGGATTATCGCTTCTGGTTGCATTCGCCGGTGCACCCGTTTTTTCCCAGGTAAGCGTTACAACATGGCGGAACGACATCGGCCGCACAGGGCAGAATCTGAATGAAACGATTCTGACGCCGTCGAATGTGAATGCCACGCAATTTGGGAAGCTCTTTTCGCAGGCTGTGGACGGATACGTCTACGCACAGCCCCTCTACCTGCAAAATGTGACCATCGGCGGTGCGTCGCACAACGTGATTTTTGTGGCGACCGAGAACGACAGTGTGTATGCGTTCGATGCCGACTCAAACAGCGGAAGCAACGCCAATCCGTTGTGGTTCGCTTCGATGCTGAGTACGACGCACGGAGCAGCAGCGGGGGCGACAACCGTATCTTCGAATACCGTGGGTACCGACATTGTTCCGCAAATAGGGATCACCGGAACGCCAGTAATCGACCCAACCTCGGGAACGCTTTACGTGGTGAGCGCGACCCAGGAGGGCACGGCTTTTGTGCAGCGCTTGCATGCGCTCGATATAACGTCGGGCGCGGAGAAGTTCGGCGGACCAGTAGTCATCGCACCGACCGTTTCGGGAACAGGCAACGGCAGTTCGGGAGGGACACTGACCTTCGATTCGGAGTGGGAGAACCAGCGGCCTGGGCTTCTTTTGCTGAACGGGATTGTTTACATCGGATTTGCGTCTCACGGAGACAATGGACCATGGCATGGTTGGATCCTGGGCTACAACGCGAGCACGCTGGCACAGACAGGGGTATTCTGCACGTCTCCCAACGGCGTTGGGGCAGGAACCTGGATGGGAGGCGCAGGTCTTGCGGCCGATGTGCCCGATCCAGTGAACCACCCCTATGGAAGGATGTTCGTTGCCACGGGGAACGGGGACTTTACGGCCAGCACGCCATACAGTGCGGGGATGGACTTTGGCGACAGCGTACTGAATCTGGATCTGACCAACGGTGTACCGACAATTCGGGATGATTTCACGCCGGCGAATCAGGGGAACCTCGATGCGAACGACGGGGACCAGGGGGCGGGTGGTGTGTTGATCCTACCCACGCAGACGACTGGCAGTTATCCGAACCTGCTGGTGCAGGCGGGCAAACAAGGTGAAGTGTACGTGCTGGATCGCGAAAACCTGGGTGGCTACAACACAAGCGGCGACAAGGTTGTGCAGGGGCTGCCGTATGAAGTGGGCGATGTCGGCACATGGACGATGCCGGCCTATTGGAACGGGACGGTGTATTTCTGGGCTCAGCAGGACACGATGAAGGCGTTCTCGCTGGTCAACGGGCAACTGGTCACGCCTCCCGTAACGTCATCGGAGTCGTATGGATTTCCGGGAGCGAACCCGGCGATCTCGGCGAACGGCGATACGAACGGGATTGTCTGGACGATTGATTCGGAAGGCTACATGACGAGCGGCGCGGCCGAGCTGCAGGCGCACGATGCGAGCAACCCGGGGACAACGCTCTATTCGAGCACAACGAATAGCTCGCGAGATAATCCGGGTGCCGGTGTGAAGTTTACTGTGCCTACGGTGGCCAACGGCAAGGTTTATGTCGGGACGCAAACAGAAGTGAGCGTGTTCGGGCTTCTGAATGGCCTGCCACCGGCTGCGGCTCCGGTGTTGAGTCCTGTCGGCGAGAATTTCAATGGCACCCTGCAAGTGAGCATGACCGATGCGACAACGGGCGCCATGATTTATTACACGCTCGATGGGACGACGCCGACGGTTTCGTCTCCAGTTTATTCAACTCCCGTCACTATTACGGCAACGACCACGGTCAATGCGATGGCGATTGCGACAGGATATTTGCAAAGTCCGATCAGCACCGAGACATACACAAACTCGACGCAGGTGATTGCACCCACCATCAGTCCGGGAAGCGGGACCTATACACAAGCTATTTCTGTCACTATCAGCGATACGACATCCGGAGCAACGATCTATTACACGACGAACGGCACGACACCGACCGCGTCCTCTACGCATTACACAGGACCAATCACGGTGAGTGGGTCGGAGACTGTTTCGGCGATAGCGGCGGAGACGGGATACACGAGCAGTCCCGTGGTTTCGGCCAGCTACGCGATCAGTACGGGTGGAACGACGTACATCGATTATCCCAACAATGGATTTACGGCCACTAACCTGTCATTGAACAACGGAGCGACGGTAACCGGGGGCAACCTGCAGTTGACCGACGGTGGATCAGCCGAGAATCGCACTGCGTGGTTTATGACGCCCGTGCCGGTCGGGACGTTCATTACCAACTTTACGTTTCAGCAGTTGAATGCCGCCGCCGACGGCATGACGTTTACGATCCAAGGCGAAAACATCAATGCACTGGGTTACTCGGGAGGAGGGCTGGGATATCAAAGCATTCCGACCAGTGTTGCAGTCAAGTTCGATCTTTACAGTAACGCGGGAGAGGGGCCTGATTCAACAGGTCTCTATACCAACGGTGCGTCGCCCACAGTACCTGCAATTGATCTGACTCCGACGGGTGTCAACCTGCACAGCGGCGACATCATGAACGCGCAGTTGATCTATGACGGCTCGGAGTTAACACTGACGCTGACCGACACGGTAACCAACGCGACGGCGACCGAATCGTTTGCAATCAATATTCCAAGCACGGTCGGTGGCAGCACGGCCTGGGTAGGATTTACCGGCGCCACTGGCGGATCCTCCGCAACCCAGAATGTTTTATCCTGGACATATGTGAGCGCACCCAATGGAGCACTTCCAGCGCCCACATTTTCGCCCGCAGGCGGAAGCTATTTGGCAGCGCAGCAAGTAACGATCAGCGATTCGACGACCGGCTCGACTATTTACTACACGACTGACGGGACGACGCCGACGACTTCCTCGGCAGTGTACAGCAGTCCGATTACGGTGAGTACGACAGAGACACTGAGTGCAATCGCAGTCGAGACAGGCTATGCGACGAGCCCGTTATCAACCGCGGCGTATACCATAAGCGCAGTTTTGCCGGCTCCCACGTTCTTACCCGCAGCGGGGACATACGCGACCCCGCAGACGGTGGCAATCAGTGATGCAGCTCCCGGCACAACCATCTACTACACAACCGATGGCTCAACGCCGACGACCTCATCCCTGCAATATTCGGGCGCGGTGGCGGTGACCGCATCAGAAACGCTGCAAGCCGTCGCGGTGGAAACGGGATATACCGCCAGCCCTGTGGCGAGCGCGATATATACATTGAACACGGGAGATACCGGGATTGACTTCCCCGAGGGATTCGCCGGAACCGAGGGAATAGTAATTCTCAACGGGAGCACAGACCTGGATGATACCCGGCTCCAACTGACGAATGGAGCAGCGAATGAAGCTGGTTCGGCTTGGTACTACGAGCCTGTCAACGTTCAGGCCTTCACGACGGACTTCAGTTTCCAGCTATCGAATCCCGGCGCCGATGGTTTCACATTTGTGATCCAGGGCGACGGCACCAGTTCGCTCGGCAGTTCTGGTGCGGGTCTGGGATATCAGGGAATCAACAACAGCGTCGCAATCAAATTCGATTTCTATAGCGATGCCGGCGAAGGATCGGATTCAACCGGCCTCTATATCAAGGGTGCGAGTCCCACAGTTCCGTCCGTTGACTTGAGCACGAGTGGAATCGATCTACACAGCGATGACACGATGGATATCCACCTGGCGTACAACGGCACTGTATTGTCGATGACGATTACGGACATTGTTACAGGAGCAACCTTTTCGTACAACTGGACGATCAACATTCCTGCGACCGTGGGAGGCAATACGGCGTATGTCGGCTTTACGGGCAGTACGAACACACTCAGCTCAAGCCAGAAAATTCTGACATGGGTATACGCGCTCGGCTCGTCCGCGCTGCCGATCTCTGATTCACCGAGCTTCAGCCCTCCCGGTGGATCCTATGCCGGAACTCAGACTGTAGCCATCGGCGATGCAACTCCTGGCGCAACCATCTACTTCACTACCAATGGCAGCGCCCCGACAACGGCATCCACCGCATACAGCACCCCGATTTCAGTTAGTGCGAATGAGACGCTGAACGCGATTGCAGTGCAGTCGGGGTATGCGAGCAGCGTGGTTGCTTCGGCTGTGTATACGATCAGCCCCGTGCTGCCCGCGCCAACATTTTCGCCGGCGGCCGGGACCTACACGAGCGCGCAAACGGTTTCAATCAGTGATGCAACTGCGGGCACAACCATCTATTACACGAGCAACGGAAGCACTCCTACGACTTCATCGACGGTGTACAGCGCGCCGATTACTGTGGGTTCGACTGAAATACTGAATGCCATAGCAGTTGAGAGCGGATATACCAACAGCGCGGTTGGTTCGGCGGCATACACGATTACGCTGCCTGCGGCCACACCGGCGTTCTCGCCTGTGGCCGGTTCGTATACCTCGGCGCAGACGGTGACGATTTCAGATGCGACATCCGGCGCGGCGATCTATTTCACGACGAATGGAACCACTCCTACGACTTCATCGACCTTGTACAGCGGACCAATTACGGTGAGCGCATCTGAGACGCTCAAGGCAATTGCGACTGCGACGGGTTACTCGCAGAGCGCGGTTGGTTCGGCAGCCTACACGATTACGCTCCCTGCGGCAACACCGACGTTCTCGCCGGTTGCTGGTTCGTATACGTCGGCGCAGACTGTGACGATTTCAGATGCGACATCCGGCGCGGCGATCTATTTCACGACGAATGGAACCACTCCTACGACTTCGTCGACCTTGTACAGCGGGCCAATTACGGTGAGCGCATCTGAGACTCTGAAGGCGATTGCGACTGCGGCGGGTTACTCGCAGAGCGCGGTTGGGTCGGCGGTTTACACGATCAGCGCACCCGTCAAAATTACCCCGGGCGTAACCGTCACACCCTCATCGACCAGTATCAGCAACGACCAGTCGCTTTCGATTGTGGTGGCAGTGAGCGGCGGTGCGGGAGATCCTACGCCAACAGGGTCGGTTGTGGTGACGGGCGGAGGATATACTTCCGCTGCTACCGCGCTCAGCAATGGAAGCGCAACCATCAATGTTCCTGCAGGCACCCTTAGCATGGGAGCCGACACGTTGACGGCCAGTTACACACCAGACTCATCCAGTTCGGTGACGTATAACGGTGCGTCGAACACAGCCGCGGTAACGGTCGGCCTGGCGAGTTATTCATTAACAGCGGCGGCTGTTACAGTGACGCCTGGGGCATCGGGTACGTCGCAGGTTACGGTGAGTTCGACCACTGGATACGCGGGGACAGTGAGTCTCAGTTGCGCCGTGACCGCATCTCCGGCCGGCGCGACGGATATGCCAACGTGCACAGGCGGGCAAACTGTGACATTGAGTTCAGGAACAGCCAGCGGAACCGCGACCATAACGGTGAACACGACGGGAGCAAGTACTGCCACCCTTGCTCGGCCGAAGATGGGCAAGGGAAGCGGGCTTAGCGGGTACAGCGGCGGGGCGATTTTGGCCCTCGTTTTCCTTCTGGGGATTCCAGCACAGCGGCGGAAGCTGAGGTCGTGGCTGGTGATGCTGGTTGCGCTGGCAGCATTGGGCGGCTTCGTTGCTTGCGGCGGAACGTCAGGTAGCTTGCAGACGCAACAAAACCCAGGGACCACCGCGGGCATCTACACCATCACTGTGACTGGAACCGGGAATGACTCGAACAAGACGACCGCTACCGGGAAGTTTACGCTGACAGTCAATTAATGCTGAGATCGACTGACGAGAAAGGGAGTAGCAACCCGTTTCCGGCCTTCCAAAGGGGTGACTATGGCGATCCCAAGCGGAACCGAATCGATCCGTGCATTTCTTCCCGCGAAGGACTTTGAAACCAGTAAATCGTTCTATGAATCTCTGGGCTTCAGGAAGCTGCTGGACGGAGATGTAGCGATCTTTGGTGTTGGAGAAAGTGCATTCGTTCTGCAGCGCTACTATCAACAAGAGTGGGCTGCGAATTGCATGATGCAGTTGATGGTGGACGATCTCGACGCGTGGTGGGCACATATCGAGAAGCTTGATTTGCCGCGTCTCTTCGGGGTGCCGAAACCGCAACCGCCGGCAGTACAACCCTGGGGATTGCGAATCGTCTACCTGGTCGATCCGTCCGGGGTGCTCTGGCATATCGCGCAACGCCGTGAAGACGCTTCCGCGGACTAAGACAGACGAAGGGAAATGAAGGAAAGCCTTGAGGAAAACTCGAAGGGAGTAAATGGTGCGCCCGGAGAGATTCGAACTCCCGACCTACTGGTTCGTAGCCAGTCGCTCTATCCAACTGAGCTACGGGCGCACACGAGTGGCTTCGGCTGAAACCATAGACAGATTATCAGGGATTCAGCGGTGACGCAATCGCGGTGTCAGGCCGCAGGGGCGGGTTCAGGAGCAGGCGCTGGCGCGCTAAGCGGTACCTCTTCAATGACCTGCAGGCCGGCCTGGCGAACCAGATTTGCAACAGCGGCGGCCTCGAGGCGAGTTGCGTCATATTCCACGCGCAGGGTCTGAGCCGCGCGGTCGAAGGTGAGGCGGCGAATGCCGTAGACCTCGCGCGCTTTGCCGAGCGCAAACGTAACAGCTTCAGTGGGTGGCGTGGCGTAGCGAAAGAGAATCTCCACCAGGGTCATAGGCACAGGATAACAGTTTCGCGGCGAAGGCTGGTGCTCCCGGAGGCCCTGATAGTAACCGGTGCTTGCCATTTCGAATGGCGGACCTTCCTGCTCATTCACATTTCCTCCTGATGTTCACTGCGCTTTGACCAAGTCAACCGTGGGGGCATCGGGGCCGCAATTCAAGCAGTGGATGCGCGCCTTTCCTTCCGGAGTGAGTGCGACGGTGAAGTTCATCGGGTTGCCCGATCTGTCTGGCCTGTTCAATTCGAAGGAAAGCTTGCCAGCGTCAAGGCGAGGATGGACCAGGGTGTGCGGCTGGATAGAGACGACATGAGGCTGTCCACCGTCGCGGCTGATCATATTCAAGACGATTGTGCCGCCGAGTTCTCCGCTGTCTTCAGCGAGCGTGAGCGTGACGCTGGGTTGGCCATCAAGTGTGCCTTGCCAGACGCCGATCCACTTCGCATCGCCTTGCGATTGGGCGAAGGCGATGGTCGTCAAGAGGGGTGCCAGGAAATAGATTGCCGCTTTCATCGTTGTTCCTCCTTATCTAAGGTTGGGGTTGTTTGGAAAGAGCTACGGTGGCGAGCGTGGCGCCGAGGCCCATGGTCTCTACCGCGGAAGAAGGCACGATGACCATGGAGCCTTTTTCGCGAATGGCTTCATAGAGCATGTTCATGCCGCGCAGATGCAGAGCGCCGGGATTGTCGTTGTAAACGCGCGATGCCTGGGCAAATTGATCGGAGACCTGCACTTCTGCTTCGCCGAGGATCACGCGGGCCTGGCGTTCGCGTTCGGCCTGGGCCTGGCGCGACATCGCATCCTGAAGGCCTTGCGGGATGCGGACATCGCGCACTTCGACGGATTGGACGGTGATTCCCCATGGGTTGGTCTTTTCGTCGAGGATACGCTGTAGTTCGTGGCCCAGGGTTTCGCGTTCGGTGATCATCTGGGCGAGTTCATGTCGGCCAATGGACTCACGAAGGGCCGTCTGCGCGCTAAGAGTGATGGCATCGAGATAGTTCTCGACCTCAAGGATGGCTTTTTCGGCATTCCATATCAGCCAGAAGACAATGGCATCGACATCGACCGGGACGGTGTCGCGGGTCAGCGTGGATTCGGCTGTGACGCTGGAGACGCGGACTCGCTGATCGACAAAGGGACTGATGGTCTCAACGACCGGAACAATGAAGAAGATGCCCGGCCCGCGCAGGCCGATGTAGTGGCCGAGACGCAGTAGCGCGACCTTTTCCCATTGGCTGATCACCTTGATTGCGAAAAGAAGGTAAGTGCCGACCAATACTCCAATGATGATCGGCAAAGGGTTTTTCGTTGCGAGGCCCGCGATGATGCCGGCCAGGAGGCAGACAAAGAATGCGGTGACGGCGACACGGTTTGTTTGCTGACTTGGAGTTCTGGGCATGGCACTATCTCCTGCGGGGCTGTTCAGAAACCAATCCCCGCAATTGTTCCATCAAGTCTTCGATGGTGAATCCTGCGGCCCCGGCGCGGGCAACGGCGTCGGCGACGATTTGGTTAAGCTGGCGCTCGCGTTCGGCGTCGGGGCCCTTGATCTTTTGAGCGCTGATGAACGTGCCCGTGCCCTGGTGCGTCTCGAGCAGGCCGCCCAACTCGAGTTCGCGGTATGCGCGGACGACGGTGTTGGGATTGATGGCCAGGTCTACAGCAAGCTGCCGCACGGTAGGCAATTGATCTCCGGAATTGAGGGCGCCGGATGCCATGGCGCCGCGCACCTGGTCGATGATCTGGCGGTAGACAGGGACGCCACAGTGAAGATCGAGGTGGAAGCTGAAAGACGATTTTGACGAAGCGCTCATAGGTCGAAAATCAATGTACTAGATAACTAGTACACTAACTCGCGATTTTCGTCAAGAGGATTCTTGGGGAGTCGTGCTCACCTGGATGGTCTCCGGGGAGCATTGGACGGCTTGCGGCGTATCTGGAAAGGAGGTGCTGCGAGAGTGGAGTGGTGCTAGAGGCTGTTCAGATATGTGCGGATCTCGGGGTCGGACCAGTCCGTTGCGCCGACGAATTTGCGTTGGATGAAGCCTTTGCGATCGATGACGTAGGTTTCCGGCCACATGTCGGTATTAAAGAGCTTTGGGGCGGCCTGGTCGGGATCGCGGACAGTGATCAGATCCATGTGATGGCGAGCAATGAAGCGGCTGTAAGAGCCTGGGTCTTCGTCAATGCTGACAGCCAGAACGGCAAGGTTGGGGTTGTCGTGGTGAAGTTGGAGGAGTGATGGCAGTTCTTCGATGCAGGGGGCGCACTGACTCCACCAGAAGTTCAAGAGCACGACTTTGCCGCGATAGTCGGCGAGATGGACCGATGTGACTCCATCGGAGACAGTGAAGTCGGGCGCGCGCTTTCCCGTTTGCGCGGGATGGGAGCCGCGGTCGCAGCCCGGAACGAGGGCAAGCGAGAGCAGGCAACCGATAGCCAGAAAACGAGGAATCCCCACATCCATATAATACGGAACGACGGACTCGGAGCGAAAGGGCAGAAGGAATGGGGAAGGAAAAGACGGGAGCGGGTGAAGGATCGAGTGGGCACACTTGGACGCCTGTTTTGGGTCTTTCAGACGAGCCGGGCGAGCCACTGGCCATACCAACGCGCGCCGGAACAGTGTATGACCAGCCTGAGCCCGAGGAACTGATTGAACTGACCGTGATTGTGCCGGCTCGAAACGAAGAAGAGTGCCTCGGGGCCTGCCTGCAATCGCTGGTGTCGCAGTCAGAAGATGTTTTTGAGCTGGGCCGGCATTGGGAACTGATCGTGGTGGATGACCAATCGACCGATCGCACCACGGAGATTGCGCGGAGCTTCCTCGGAGTGACGGTGATTGAGGCATCCAAGCTGGAGAAAGGATGGACAGGGAAAAACAACGCGATCTGGACAGGGGCACGAAGAGCGCGGGGGCGCTGGTTATTGTTTACGGACGCGGACACGGTGCATGAGCCTGGAAACCTGCATCGTGCAATGCATGAGGCGGTACGGCACCAAGCGGGAGTGTTGAGCTACTCGCCGCGCCAGATCGTGAACGGGTTGGCGCAACGGACGCTGATGCCGCTGGTGTTTTCAGAGTTGGCGCTGGCCTATCCTCCAGCGAAAGTGTCGGACCCAAACCAGCGTGTTGCGGCTGCGAATGGGCAGTTTCTGCTGGCGGAGCGGGAGGCATATCGGCGGCTGGGCGGTCATGCGGCAGTGGCGGACAAGGTGCTGGAAGATGTGGAGCTGGCGTTCCTGGCGAAGCGGCGCAAGGTGGGATTGCGATTCAGATACGCGGCCGACGCTGTGGCGACAAGGATGTATCGCACAACGGCGGCGATGATTGAGGGCTGGACGAAGAACCTGGCTCTGCTGTTTGACAATGCGCTGGCAACGGCAGTTTGGAAGGTTGTGGACATCGCGCTACTGGTGGGGTTGCCCATTCTTGCAGTGAAGATGTGGGATGCACGCTTTGGCCCGCATTCGCTGCAATGGCTCGGCGCTGGATGGGCATTGGCTCTGCTCTGGGCGCGGAATCTCTTCCGCTTTTACGGGCGGGTGGCGAAGTCAAACTTCCCGTTTCTGGATTGCGCGCTGTCTCCATTGGGGTTGCCGCTGTTTGTTGTGTTGCTGTATCAGAGCTGGTTCAAACATAAGGTCCTGAAGCAGGTAATCTGGAAGGGAAGAACGTATCCCGGATGAAACTTTACGATGAAGTAAGTCTATTAGGTTGAATTTGATAGGGTCGAAGCGTTCCGGAATTACTTGAAGCCTGGCGCAGGCTCTGGCATCTTTAATTATGTGGGGATGGAATGATTGAGTTGACGCGCAGGGCCACGTTTTCTGCATCGCACTACTATTGGAATGATGAGTGGACGGCGGAGAAGAACGAAGAAGTTTTCGGGCGGTGCGCGCGGCGGAGCGGGCACGGGCACAACTACACGCTTGAAGTGACGGTGGCCGGAGAGCCCGATCCTGTAACAGGGTTCGTTGTCGACTTGAAATGGCTGAAAGATGTGATGGAACGAGAGGTGCTCTCGGTTTACGACCATCGGCATCTGAATCTGGAGGTGCCGGAGTTTGCCCACGAGATTCCGACCACGGAAAATATTGCCGTTGCGACATGGCAGAGGCTTGAACCTGCGATTGCCGCGGCGGGCGGTGCACGGCTGCGGCGGGTACGCATCTACGAAACTCCTGAGATTTTTGCCGAGTATCGGGGCGAGGCGTGAAGGCGTATTTTGGGCGGCGGTACATGTTGAGCGCCAGCCATCGGCTGCACGCGGATTCGCTTTCAGCTGAAGCGAATAGGGCGACATACGGCAAATGCAACAATCCGCATGGTCACGGGCACAATTACGTAATTGAGGTTTGTGTTGGCGGGCCGGTGAATGCGGATACGGGTATGGTGGTGAACATGGTGGCGCTGGATACGATGGTGCGAACAACCGTGTTGGAGAGATTTGATCACACCAATCTGAACCTCGATCCGCTGTTTGTGAATCAAGTACCGACGACAGAGAATCTTTGTAGAGCAGTATTTGGATTGGTGGAAGGCGCGCTGGAGGCGGGTAAGTTGGAGTATGTCCGCGTAGAAGAGACGGAGAATAACTTCTTTCAATTTTATGGCGATCGAATTTAGGAAGATGCCCGATTCCCCACGGGTGAGAGGACGCAAAGAATGGCACATCCGATAGCAGTGAGCAAGCCGGTTCGCGGAGTTCTGGAGATCGACGAGGGCTTGAGTGGGTTCAGCACGCAGGAGATGTATCGCGAGATTCTGAGCCGGCTAGGTGAAGATCCGAGCCGTGACGGGTTGGTTGCGACGCCGAGCCGGGTCGAAAAGTCGATGGCCTTCTTGACGAAGGGATATAACGAGGACCCGGCCAAGATCCTGCGTGACGCGATGTTTGACGTGGACTACGACGAGATGGTGATCGTGAAGGACGTGGAGATGTTCTCGCTTTGCGAGCATCACATGCTGCCGTTCTTCGGGAAGGTTCACGTGGCCTACATTCCAAAGGGGAAGGTGATTGGGCTGAGCAAGATTCCCCGGATCGTGGATGTGTTTGCGCGGCGGCTCCAAGTGCAGGAGCGCCTGACGCGGCAGATTGCGGACACGATTCAAGAAGCGATCCATCCGCAGGGGGTGGGAGTGGTGATTGAGGCGCAGCACCTGTGCATGATGATGCGCGGTGTTGAGAAGCAGCGGTCGTCGACAGTGACTTCGGCGATGGTGGGGTGCTTCCAGAAGAAGGAAACGCGCGCGGAATTCCTCTCGCTGGTGCGGCAGCAGGGTTAGGAGCGCTCTGAGGTTGGAGTCCAGTCGACTAGAGTAAATGAGTGAATGGACTTTTGGTAATCGATAAGCCGGGCGGCATGACGAGCCACGATGTGGTGAACAGGCTGCGCAAGATCACCGGCGAGAGATCAATTGGGCATCTTGGCACGCTGGATCCGATGGCAACCGGGGTTCTTCCGTTGCTGCTGGGAAAATACACGCGGCTGGCGCAATACTTTTCTTCCGCTGAAAAGAGCTACTCGGGAGCGATTCGTTTCGGATTTGCGACGGACACCTACGATGCCGAGGGCGAAGCTGCAGGGCCAGATTCACATCCCACTTTAACGCTTGAACAGGTGTGCGCGGCGGCGCGGCGTTTTAACGGAGAGATGCGGCAGATGCCGCCTCCGTATTCGGCGAAAAAGATCGACGGTGTCCCGGCATACAAGTTGGCTCGTGCGGGCAAGCCGGTGGAGCTGAAGCCGGCCATGGTCAGAATTTCATCCTTTTACATCGTCAGTTTAGAAGGCGCAGAAGCGACGTTCGCGATGAGCGTGAGCGCGGGCGGGTATGTGCGCTCGATTGCGCACGAGCTAGGGCAGGACCTCGGTTGCGGTGCGCACTTGAGCAGTCTAAGGCGGACGCGGGCGGGAGCGTTTGGGATCGACGACGCACACGGTCTGGATGCGGTTGCCGCACTTATAGGAGATGTCGAAGCACTGGAGGCGCTCTGCGTTCATCCGCGAAAGTTGCTGCCGGAGATGCCAGCAGTGACGGCCGACGAGATGGTGCTGGGACGCCTGCGCAATGGCGCTCAGGCGAACCTGCCGGAGTTCTCGCGTGCGACGCTGGTAAAGGTATTTGCAGGACAGAGTGAACTGGTAGTGATTGCCAGGAGAGTGGCGGGGACGCTGTTCCAGCCGGTGGTGGTGATGGGGTGAGCGCAAGGGATTAGGGAGTAAGAAATAGGGAGCCAGGAAACCTGGGAACTCGGGACTTTGGTTCGATGCGCGGTTGGAAGGCCTGTGGTAACCTTCATGCTGATCAATCATTGGGAACTCACGGGTATTCAAACGCAATTGATGTGTAGTCAATGCTTTTAGCGCTTCACTCATTGTGAAGGCAGCAATTTTGGTTAAACTCACCCTTCGACCGGGGACGGTTCTGCCATGAACTCCATGCTTTGGTTTATCAGCTCAAGTTTCTCAGCATTCATTCCTTCTCACAAATCAATTCAACGTACACAAAAGCGCTTGCTGACAACTGCAAGCACGCTTGTGGCTATGGCGATGTGCGGGGCATGGAATGTTTCCGCACAGCAGGTTCCCGGCCAGATCGGTTCTGGCCTTGGTTTGCCACCCGCTTTGATTACCCAATCGGTGAATGAGTTGTCGCGCACCGTTCTCAAGGGAAATACACATCCTTTGGCGCGAGCGGAATTCGACCAGGGCACGGCGCCGGCCAGTCTTCCCATGCGACGGATGATTCTGGTTCTGAAACGGAGCGCCGAACAAGAATCCTTGTTACGCAATTTGCTCGACGCGCAACAAACGAAGAGTTCGCCTAGTTATCAAAAATGGTTGAGCCCTGCAGAGTTCGGCAAGGATTTCGGGCCGGCGGACAGCGACCTGGAGAATGTGAAGGCCTGGCTCGAATCTCACGGATTCCAGGTGACCGCGGTCTCCAACGGCAGAACTGCGATTGAGTTCTCGGGCACGGCAGGACAGGTGCAGGAAGCATTTCATACGGCTATAAAGAGTTACGTAGTAAACGGCGAGCAGCACTGGGCCAATGCGAGCGATCCATCGATTCCGTCGGCCCTGGCGCCGGTCGTGAAAGGCGTGCTCTCACTGCACAACTTCCCCCGTCATCCGCATTCGACGGTGCAGAACCAGCCGGTGCTTGCGACGCAACATCCACCCTCGCCGATGTTCACATTTGTATCGGGTCAAGCGACGCTTTATGGGCTCGGACCAACAGATTTCGCCACGATTTACAACGTTCTTCCGCTTTGGAGCGCGGGGATCGACGGCACCGGGCAAACCATTGCAATCGTCGGCGAGAGCAACATTCATCTCTCTGACGTTGAGAACTTTCGCAGCCTTTTCGGGTTGCCGGCGAAAGATCCGCAGATCATTCTGAACGGACCGGACCCCGGTGTGGCTGGGGATGAGCCGGAAGCTGTACTCGATGTGTCGTGGTCAGGAGCCGTTGCGAAGAATGCCACCATCGATCTCGTGTTGTCGCAAACGACGGAATCATCGCTGGGAGTGGACCTCTCTGCTTTGTACATTGTGGACAACAACCTTGCCCCGGTGATGAGCGAGAGCTACGGGGAGTGTGAGTCCGCATTAGGTAATGCAGGCAATGCTTTCTACAACGCGCTGTGGCAGCAGGCGGCTGCGGAAGGCATCACCGTTGTGCTTTCGGCGGGCGATGGGGGCTCTGCAGGATGCGACAACTTCAACGCTGAGCCATACGCGTTTTACGGATTGGCGGTAAGCGGATTTGCCTCGACTCCGTATAACGTTTCTGTGGGTGGCACGGATTTCGATCAGACACCGGCCACAGCATCAACCTGGTGGAGCGCAACGAACAATGCCACGACCGGCGCTTCGGCGAAATCGTACATTCCCGAGACGACTTGGAATCAATCGTGCGCCGGAATGCCGGCGGGCTCCTGCACAAGCGCATCTGACTTCCTGAATATCGTGGGCGGAAGCGGAGGCCCAAGCAGTTGTTCGACCGTGGATAGCAACGGAAATTGCCTTGCAGGGTACGCGAAGCCATCTTGGCAAACGGGCGTTGGTGTGCCCAATGACGGTGTGCGCGATTTGCCCGATGTTTCTCTGTTTGCCAGCGCCGGCTTCAACGGCAGCTTCTACATTATGTGCGAAGCGGACCTTGGGTTTTTCGGTTCGACGCTGCCGTGCAGCTTGTCGCCCGCGAGTTTCGCGCAAATCGGCGGCACTTCGGCATCTGCGCCGACTTTCGCGGCCATGGTTGCGCTGGTGAATGAGAAGATGTCGGTGTCGGGAGCGAGCGCGCGGCAGGGCAATGCCAACTACATTCTGTACAAGCTGGCGGCACAGAACGGCGCCAGTTGCGATTCGTCGACGGCGAATGTGTCGGGGAATTCATGCATCTTTTACGACGTCACAAAGGGTAACAACTCGGTGCCGTGCGCAGCGGGCACTCCGAATTGCGGAACCGCCCCAGCAAATGGGTTTGGAGTGCTGACCGATCCCAACGACCCGAACAACCCGGCGTGGACAACGACTGCGGGCTATGACCTGGCAACAGGGTTGGGAACGGTGAACGCCAACAACCTGGTGAACGCATGGGCCACAGCTGCGTTCAGGGCGAGTGCCACGACTCTTACGAATCTGTCACCGGTGAACCTCGCACATGGCCAGACTGTCAGCGTGAGCGCGACTGTTGCCGCGCAGAGAGGATCGGGCACGCCGACCGGCTCAATTTCGCTGATGGCTTCGCCGGCTGGAAAGAGCGTCGGCATCGTCTCTTTTCCGCTGAACAACGGCGTGGCAAACGGATCCACGACCCTGCTTCCTGGAGGGACCTATAACGTAACCGCGCATTATGCGGGGGATTCGTCGTTTGGAGCCAGCGATTCAGCGGCAGTGCAGGTGACAGTGGGTAAGGAAAACAGCGTGACGAAGGCGACAGTCCTGGCCTACCCCTCGTCGACCGATGGTTTTTACTCCACCACTTCGATACCCTATGGCTCGATTTTCTTTTTGCGTGGCGACGTGACGGGCGCTGCGGGCACATCGTGCGCGCCGAACCCGACGCAGGCTGAAATTGCGTGTCCGACAGGGACATTAACCTTGACCGATAACGGGAAGACTCTCGATGCCGGGACTTACGCACTCAATAGCCTCGGCTACACCGAAGACCAGGGACTCGCCGCGGAGTTCACTGCGTTGGGGAGTTACGCTCTGCAGGCGAATTATAGCGGCGATAACAGCTACAACTCGAGCACGGCTACGGTGAACGCAACGGTAGTTCAAGCGCCAACCTTTCCGCAGTTGGAGATTTACAATCTTGCCTTTGACAATTCGGGTACAGGCGGATACGAAGCGTGGTCAGGGCAGGCCTTCCAGGTCATTGTGCCGGTCTACACAGAGAGCATTCTGCAGGCGCCCACCGGGTCGATCGCGATTCTTGCAAACGGGACCGCCCCGACCGGCACGATTTCGTATCAACCGAGGGATGGCAGCTTCCTGCCTGCTTCAGGTGAGTACTCAATCGCATATCTGGCTGCAACGCTGAACACGTCAATCGCTACACCCGGGACATATACGTTCACAACCTCGTATTCCGGGGACGCGTATTACGCCGGCGCGCAGGGTGCGTACACAGTGCCCGTCACGGTGGTCGACACGACCTTCAACATGACCGCGCCGATTCCGAATATGGCGATTACCGCGCCTGGGCAGCCGGGAACGACAACGTTGTCATTCACCGGCGTGGATAACTTTGCGGGAGTCGTCAACGTCACCTGCACACTTCCAGCCGCAATGGCGGAGGCGACTTGCTTGGGACAGAGCCCAAATCTGACGTCAGCTGCGACTTCGACAGTAACGATAACGACTACCGCTCCTCATCAGCTTGCGCTAAACCGTTCATCCGGAGTGGGGGCTCTCGGCATTGGGGCGCTGGCATGCATCTTCCTGTTTGCAATCCCGGGCAAGCGGCGACGGAGATTCCCAATTGCGCTTCTGTTGCTGATCTGTGCTGCCGGATTCGGAGGCTGCGGCGGAGGTATTCCGAAAGTCCCACCGGTGACAGACCAGGGAACACCGGCTGGAACCTATACGGTGAACGTGACTGCAACTTCTATGAGTATTACTCGGACAGGGACTTTTACCGTGACGGTGCAGTAGTTCACCCAAGCTATCTTGACGATACGGCTGTAGGGCTTGACGCTGAGAGCGCGCACTCCCAACGCGCGACTTTGTCAGCTGCTTTCCTGCTACTTTTTCAAAAGCGGCGTGAGCGCGGGCAGAAGTGTGCCGGCAATGATCTCAGAACCTTTTGCAGTGGGATGGATGCCGTCTTCCTGAATCGTGCCGGGGACATGGGCGAGGTCTTTATAGATCATGGGAACGAAGGCCGTGTGATGCTGAGTCGCCAGGTCACGAAAAATCTGATCAAAGGAATGGATGTAGTCTGGACCGTAGTCTGGCGGAAGCGTGATGCCGGCCAGCAGGATCTTGATGTGCGCGTTCTGAAGCGTACTCAGAACTGTGTCAAGGTTGCGGCGCGTCTGTTCGGTGGGAAGGCCGCGAAGTCCGTCATTGCCTCCAAATTCGACGATCACGATTTCGGGGTGCAGTTGCAGGACGGAAGGTAGACTGGCAACAGCGTCCTTGGTGGTAGCACCGCTTGTGCCGCGGTTCACGACGTTGTAGTGATAGCCGCGGGCATCCAGTTTCTGCTGAAGAAGATCGGGGTACGACTCTCGGAACTGCAGGCCGTAGCCAGCGGTGATGCTGTCGCCGTAGCAAACGATGATGGGCCGATCGGCGGCCAGCAGCGGCGCGGCAAAAAGGAAGAGCCAGAACGAAACGATAATCCTGCGGGGAACGTCCACAAGAACAGTGTACGCAATGCAGGTAGGGAACATGCTGCGGAGAATGAACGTATCCCTTGGGGAGGCTTGCTGAGTGATTGAGGTTCGAGACGTAAAGAGATGGATTCAAAATGGCTCGCGGCGGGTGGAGATTCTGAAGGGAATTTCGCTCAGCATTCCGGCCGGGCAGTTTGTGGCCGTTGTAGGCGCGAGCGGCAGCGGGAAGAGTACGCTGCTGGGGTTGCTGGCAGGCCTCGATACACCGAGTTCGGGCGAGATCTGGCTGGACGGGACGCCGATCCACAATCTGGATGAGACAGAGCTTGCGGCGGTGCGCGGACGCAAGATTGGATTTGTATTTCAGTCGTATCAACTGATTGCGACCTTAACAGCGCTGGAGAATGTCCTGCTGCCTTTCGAACTGAATATGGAAGGGAATGGCCTGAAGACCGCGCGATCGCTGCTGGATGCGGTGGGGCTGGGCGAGCGGATGGAACATTATCCGGTCCAGCTTTCGGGTGGTGAACAGCAGCGGGTGGCGTTGGCGCGCGCATTTGTGGTGAATCCACCGATTGTGATGGCCGACGAGCCGACGGGAAATCTGGACTCAGCCAACGGACGGCTGGTGCTCGACCTCCTGTTGGAGCGCCATGTTCACGCAGGCGCGACGCTGGTTCTGGTTACGCATGACCCGGAGATTGCAAGCCGTGCGGATCGCAAAATTGTGCTGAAGGATGGGTTGGTGGTGGAAGATACGCTGCCCAGTGCCGCTGTCCCTGTCGATGCGCGCGTTCAAAGCGAGGAACAGAATGGCTAAGCGGGCACTGAGCTGGGAACGCGCAGCTGCGATTGGCTGGCGGGACTTGAAGTCCGCGCCAGGCAAATTTGCATTTGTGGTGCTGTCAGTGGCCGTTGGCGTAGCGGCGTTGGTTGGAGTTCGCGGATTCAGCGAGAGTTTCAAGAGCACGTTGACGATGGAGGCGCGTTCGCTGATGGCCGGCGACTTGAGCGCGCGAATTTTCCACGAGCCCACCGCGGAGGAAGGCAAAAAGCTGACGGCGATGGAGCAGGGAATTCCCGGGAGCCAGTCGACATGGGTGACGGAAACGATCTCGATGGCGTCTGTGCCGCCGGATCCGGTGCCGTTGCTGGTTTCGTTGAAGTCGGTGGATCCGACACTGTATCCGTTTTACGGGCAGGCGCAACTGGAGCCGGCGATGAGCCTGCAGCAGGCGTTGGAAGGCGATTACGCGGTTGTGGCCGAGGAGTTTCTGATTCGCCTCAATGCGCATGTGGGCGAGACGCTGCGACTGGGAGGAAGGAATTTCAAAATCAAGGCGGTGCTGGAGCAGGAGCCGGATCGGATTTCGGCAGGTGCAGGCATCGGTCCGCGCGTGATGATTTCCAATGCAGCGCTGGCGCGGACGGGGTTGATTGCGCCCGGTAGCCGGTCAGTCCACCGGCTGCTGCTGAAGCTGCCGCCAAAGGTGGACGATACGACGGTGCGCAAACAGGTGGAAGCGGTGCTGCCGGATGCGCAGGTGATGGACTTCAAGGAAGGGAATCCAGCGCTTAGCCAGGGGCTGGATAACGCCACGGCGATCTTGAGCCTGATCTGCCTGGTGGCGATGGTGCTGGGCGCGATTGGCGTAGCCATGGCGATGCATGCGCATCTTGAACAGCGCATGGATATGCTGGCGATTTTGAAGGCGGTGGGCGCGCGATCGGCGGATTTGCTGCGCATCTTTTTGCTGCAGACGCTGGGGCTTGGGTTTGCCGGCGGATTGCTGGGCGTTGCGGCGGGTGCCGCGGTGATGGCGGCTCTGCCCGCGGTGTTTGGCAAACTGCTTCCGGTGCACACGGTTCTGCATTTTCCGTGGCGTGCGGCTGGTGCGGGGTTGGGAACGGGGCTCTTGACGACACTTCTGTTTTGTCTGCCGCCGCTGCTGGATGTGCGCGCGGTGAGGCCGGTGTTGGTATTGCGAAGACTGGTCGAGCAGGGGCCGTCAGGGGTGGGCGGATTCTTCGCGCGTTGGTGGGAGCGGCGTTTGCAATTGGGAATCGCGGGTTTGTTGGTATTGGCGCTGGCCGGAATCGCCTGGGGCTTGTCTGACTCAGCGAAGGTGGGCGGATGGTTTGCGCTGCTGTTCACGATCGCGCTGGCCGTTCTGCTTGTGCTCGCGGCGGTGGCGTTATGGACACTGCGTTTTCTGCTGAATCGCGTGCGCCTACGGCTGCCGTCCTTCCTGCGCCATGGGCTTGCCAATCTTTATCGGCCGGGGAACCAGTCGGCTGCGGTGATGGCTGCGCTGGGCACGGGCGTGATGCTGATCCTGGCGGTTTACCTGATGCAGGGGACGATGTTGCGGGAGATTCGCGAAACGGCTTCACCCAGCCTGCCGAATCTCTTTTTGATTGATGTAACGGCGGATGAAGTTGCGGGGGTGAAGGCGTTCTTCGCAAGCCAACCCGGCGTGACGCACGCGCTCGACCTGCTGCCGGCTGTTCAAGGGCGCTTCGTTTCTCTCAATGGCACGCCTCTTGAGCAGATGAAAGACCAACATTTTCCGCGCAGGATGTTGGAAAGCGCGGAGCTGAGCTGGGCCGACACGCCGCCCGAGGGCGACAAGGTGACCCAGGGAAAATGGTGGACCGACGTGAATGCGGCGGAAATCGCCATTGGCGATGGAACCGCGCAGAGGTTGCACCTGGGAGTCGGTTCGAGCGTTGAACTGGATATTAGTGGCCGTACGCGAACACTGAAGGTTACTGCGCTCTACCGCGCTGACGGCCAGCATCTGGGTTCACGGGTGGCATTCATGCTTCCCTCCGGACAACTGAAGGACGAGCCGGCCACATGGTACGGTGGCACGCACGTTGATCCGAAGCAGGTGGCGACGGTTGAGAAGGCGCTGTTTGCTTTATATCCGACAGTAACGGTGATCAATCTCGCCGATATACTGGATCGCATCGAAAGCGTGGTCGATCAGATTACGTTCGTGGTGCGATTCCTGGCGGGATTCTCCATTCTGGCCGGACTGATGATTCTGGCATCAAGCATCGCAAGCTCCCGGTTCAGGAGAATGCGCGAAGCAGTGGTGCTCAAAACGCTGGGTGCGACAAGAATGCGGATTGTGCGCACCTTCAGCGTGGAGTTCAGCGTTCTGGGAGTGCTGGCCGGCTCGGTGGGAGTTGTGTTTGCGAACCTGCTCACGCGCGTGCTTCTGCGCAAGCTGGAAGTCGGATTTCATATGGATTGGTATGGAACGTTGATCGCGCTGGTGGGAACGGCTGTGCTGGCGACAGCTACAGGTTGGATCGCCAGCTATCGCATTCTTGGTTTGAGGCCGCTTGAGGTGTTGCGCGAAGAATAACGCGATGCGCAGCTTAGCGGGGTTCCTCGCCTTTGCGCCAAGCACGGAGGTTTGACCCGGCTGTTGTTTCCCCATTATGATGAAATGGTTGGCTTTGAGTGCCGGGCTGCCTGCCGCGGTCGCGCCAGCAAGGCTGCAAGTTGCCTGTTTCGGCTTGTTGCCCCTTCGTTCAATGGTAGGACAGCTGCCTCTGGAGCAGCATATCGGGGTTCGAATCCCTGAGGGGCAACCAACGCGTTTTAGGACTTCCAGTAAAGCTCAAACCTTCCTTCCTAACCAACTGATTCCAAGACAAGAGCGTGCACAGCGGCTTGCCCCATGTGTGCCGCGTTGATTGATCCTGGGTTGATTATTGCTGGGATGACGCAGTTGTCAAGAGAACCTCATTGACAGCTCCGTCCCTGCACAATAACGGCTTCGACTTCGATCGTTGAAGAGCCTGGGCTCCAGCGAAAGCGTATGAGGTTAGCGGGTGAGCCGACCCGGAGTACACCTCGTGCGCCTGTGAAACGTCCAGGGTTGGCCGTGGCCATCTGCACGGCGTCGCCGAGACTGAAGCCGGTGTTTGCGGCGACGTAGGCAATAGAGACATTGAGCGCGGCAGTTGCACCAGCGAGATACACGCTGCCGGCAACATTAAGGCGGCCATCGGGGTGAAGGTCGACTTTCCCACCAACTGGCGACGCATATTGGTCGGGAGGAAGGCCCGCAAGCGCCACCAGGTCCGAAATCAAAATGGCCCGTGACACCGTCTTGGCACGCAGCATTGCGGTAAGCGCGTCAGGAGGAAGATGATGGCCATCCGCAATGAAGGATGCTGTTAGCCGGTCCTCAGCCAACTGCGCCCAAATGAGATTTGGATGGCGGGGCAGCATTCTATCCACACCATTGCCGAGATGAGTAGAAAGGCGTGCGCCCGCATCGACACCCAGGCGAATCTGATCCGCACTCGCGCAGGTATGTCCGAGCGAAATGTGGACGCCGCGTGCAGAAACCTGGCGGATGTATTCTGGAGCCTCTGCGTAATGTGGCGAGAGAGTTACCATGCCGACGAGATCGCTGCAGGCTGCCTGCCAGCGGATGAACTCGCTGATATCCGGCGGGCGAACGTGCTCGATAGGGTGCGCACCGCGAGGACCATCCTCGGGTGCAATGTGCGGACCTTCGACGTGCACGAAGGGAATCATGTGTGCAAGAAGCGGGTCTGCCTGGCGCGCGGCGGCGATGATGCGCAGATTGTGGATGATTTTCTGTTCAGGGGCTGTTATGAGCGTGGGCACAAAGGTAGTGACACCGATGGCGAGCATGCGGCGCGCGAGGCTTTGGACTGTATGGATGGCGAAATCGTCAGCGTTGAAATCGTCGCCAGAATAACCGTTCACCTGCAGATCGATCAGGCCCGGAGCGAGCCAGGATGTTTCGCCGGGGCGATCTTTTTCGATCCTGGTTATGCGGCCATCAGCGTAGTGCACAGTGAGCGATTCCCCTGTGCAAGGGTCACGTCCGGTCAGCGATTCTTCCATGATGGTAGTGTTTTTATTCAACTTGGATATTACCGGCCGAGTCAGGGTCGAGATAAAGCATGCAATGTGGATGAAGACGCAGCGCGCTGGCTGGACACATCGGGGTGATCGGCTCCAAGAGGGCGCGGTGGACAGCTTCTTTCTTGAGGGTGCCGGGCACTGTGCAATAAATCGCACGGGCAGCGAGCAGCCCCGGTGCGGTAATGGTAAGCGCGCGAGTGGGCACATCGTTGAGCGTGGCGAAACACTGGTCATCAACCTGCTGCTGGCGGCATTTTGCATCAAGATCGACGATTTTAACTGTGAGCGGATCGTTGAAGTCGGCAGGTGGATCGTTAAACGCGAGATGGCCATTGGAGCCGATGCCGCAACAGACAATATCAATCGGCGCAGCGTTGAGCTTGGCCGCATACTCTGAAGCGGTCTCTGCGGGATTGTCGCCGGGTTCGAGCAGATGCACCGCAGCGAAGGGAAGATGATCGAAGATCATCTTGCAAAGCCAGCTGCCAAAGCGCTGCGGCGAACTGGCGGGCAAGTCCAGGTATTCGTCCATGTGAAAGGCTGTTATGCGTGACCAGTCAATATCCGTCTCCTCGCGCAGCGCAGTGAGCATCTCGCTCTGGCTCGGCGCCGCAGCAAAAACCATTCGTAGGCCTGGCTGGCGCTGAAGGCAGGTGCGAATTTCGCGCCCTATATCGCTTGCCGCCCTTGCGCCCATCTCGCTGCGAGATTCCAGTATGTGGATGGCAATCCCGTTGCGCGTTGCTTTATCGAGAGCGGTCATCCACTAAACCTTCGCAGGTGTTGCTGCTTCGACAAGTTGGTGGAAACGCTCGGGGTGGCTAGCGAGTGTAGCCGAATACTTCGCTGCTTGCACCCACTGTAAAAGCAGCTGGTCCTTAGGCATGAGGTCATAGAGGAGCTCCGACTTTGCAGCGGAATCCGGAAAGCGTCCTGTGTCCCAATCGCTCGACAACGCCACCACGAGCGCTTGATCACCTTCCGCAATCGACTGAAGTAGGGGACCGAAGGTTTCTCGCTCCGGCTGCTTCTTCGCTCCTTGCTCGATAACAACCGTTTCACGCCAAAAGGTCCTTTGAAGAGCTTCGACGCACAGCGCAAAGGATTGAAAGTCGGCGAGGTTTTTCCGAACCTGTGGTTCTAAGTGGACAAGCACGCCTTGTAGCTGCGTAAACGGATTTTGGCCTGAAGACCGAGTTCGAAATGCGGCCGCAAGTTGTTCGTCATTGCTCCAGGGAACCTTCAATGCGAGACTTGTCAAGGAAGCGGTAGGGTGCTCTTGAACGGAGGGAGCAGCATCATAGATGACCTGAAATGCCTCCTTCCAATCCTCGTTCCAGCTTGCCCCATAGTGTCTTTCCACCAAACGACGGAACGCCGCACTCTGCGCCGCTGCCTTACCTTCATTGAAGGCGACAGCGGCGTACGCGAATCCATCCCAGATTGAATTCTGAACGTAACGGCTAGGCACCCAGTTTGTCAGAATAATGCCTAGAGAATTGGGGTCCGCTTTTTCGAGGTAAGCGTCGGCATAGGCGTCGATATTCCGCAACTGCTCGGTTCCAGCCCGCGGTCCCCACTTGTAGTTGATCAACCCAGGCGCTCCTATTCCGCGGTTGCCATTGGCGCGGACTTTCAGGAAGGTCTCGCGAATCTTGTCGGAACTGGTTTCCCTGTAATTCCAATCCATGACGATGATGGTCTTGTTCAGCTTGCCGAGAATCTCCGGTTCCTTGTGAATGACAACGTCGCCCCACACAATCAATTGTTTCCCCGCGCCGGCGGCGATTTGATTAAGTGAATTGAGATACTCTGTCCATATCTGGGCCCTGGTTTTCGTCTGCAGTGCTTTGCGGGAGAGCGCTGAGCCTCCCCAGTTCACCTCATCGCACCCACCATGAAGATAGATCGAAGGAAAGATCGTGGCGACTTCGCGGTAGAGTTTGTCGAATAATTGCAGGGTCCCTGGATGCACTGGAATGACACCGGTGAATTCGGAAGGGCCTTGTGCTTCGCGGTCCAGCAAATGAGCGTAAGTGGCAGAGCGAGTGATGAATCCTGTGTGCCCGAACGATTCCAGTTCGGGGATCAGATCGATGCCGCGAGTTTGGGCATACTCTGCCAGGCTTCTCAATTGTTCGGGGGCAAACGCATCCCTGTGAGTCACAAGATCACGAACCGACGCGAAGTTCAAGGCACATCCTTGGTCGTCAGCCAGTCGAAAATGTAGCGCGTTGAGTTCCCAATCCGCACAGAAATCGACCACCCGCCGATAGTATTCCAGCGACTCCGGCACCCGGCCTGCGTCTACCATCAGGCCGCGCATTTTTCCGCGAATCGCTGAATTCCGTGGGCTTGATTCGTCCATGCCAAACACGCGTTGGCCCAGCGCCACGCTGCCGATTGTGACTCCTGCTTCGAGGAAAAATTCCCGCCTGTTCCTGTTAGCCATTTTTAAGTTCCCGCCCTGCTCCTGCGATCAGAACAGATGCGTGTAGTGTCTCACCCAAGGCAGATGGGTCGTTGCCCTCGGTTTGACGTATCGGCAGATGCATCTCTGACGCGCCCAATCGATGTCGAGGGCGGTTAATCAGGGTCGGCGTCGCTCGAACGAGGAGCGAACTTTGTCAGCCTGACCATCGATGATAGCGGGAAAAGCACATCGGTTGTGTTCAAGTGACCTTTCTATAGTGTGCACAATGAATAGGAATCCCCGAAGGGCAACCAATTGAAATAGACGATGTAACTACTTCCTTGGACAACAAAACACTAGACCCGCTGCATTGCAGCGCCGTATGCGTTTTGAGTCACGTCTTGACCGGCACCCGCCAGCTCGCTGCCTACGGCGCCGGGGAATATTCCGCTAGCCGGCAGAAACACCCGGAAGCAGGTGACGGAGGTGTTGCCGTGTCGGTAAGTGCGGAAGGAAATGTTGCCGTCATACTTTTGCGCAATGCCTTTGCTTATCCAGAGACCCAGGCCCGTGCCCTTTGTCGACTTGGTGCTGAAGAATGGCTCAAAGAGCTTTTTCGCATCCTTTGGTTGCACTCCGATACCAGTGTCGATGATTGACACGCTGATGCCGCGCCGCATCGTTGCCCAGTCAGTCTCTTCCCGAACCACCAGTCGCAGTGTGCCGCCGCTGGGCATGGCTTGAATCGCGTTTCCAATCAGATTGAGGAAAATTTGCCGCAGCTCAACCGGAAATCCGTGCACAAGGCCAGCTGTGGAGTATCTCCTCTGAACGGTGATATGGCTGGTTTGGAGACCGCGCTCTTGAAGCCCCACTACATCGTCAAGCAGCTCGGTTAAATGCACCGCGATCGGCGTTTTCGATTCACGGTAGAAACTAAGCGTCTGCCGGGTAATGTGCGAAACACGCTGCAGTTCCTCCTCGGCCAGAACGGCAATATTGCGTGCATCGTCATCAAGCGACGGATGATTGCGGAGCAGAAAGAACAGGTTCGTGATCGCGGCGAGAGGATTGTTGATTTCGTGTGCGATGATGCCGGCGACACGTCCCATCGCAGCCAGCTTCTCGGTTTCGCGCAGGGCTTCTTCTGCCTGTGACTGGGCGGTTATGTCTCGGATAACCTCGAGGACCGCATCGCCTTCGTGGTTCATTGTCTTTCGGCAGGCGACGATGATCTCTGATCCGTCCTTGGTTCTTTGGAGGAGATTCCCCTGCCAGTTTCTATTTTCGCTCAATGCAGCTTCAGCTGCCTCCGGTGAGGTGGGGAAGATTGTGCGCAGGAGAGTATGGATATCCTTGCCGAGAACCTCTTGGCGGCGCCATCCATACAAATGCTCCGCCCCGGCATTCCAGAACTGGATCGCACCGTTGAGATCGCGAACCATGATGGCTTCCGATGCCAGGTCGAGCAATTCAGCGCGGGTGCGGAATTGCTCTTCGCTGCGTTTGAGCTCTTCAGTGCGATCTGCCACGCGCCGCTCAAGTTCGTTATTGAGCAACTCAAGCATGCGCGTCTTTCTGTGCAGCTCAACAAAGATACCTATTTTGGCTCGAAGCACTTCGGGAATGACAGGCACCGAGATGTAATCGACGGCTCCGGTGCGATAACCCTGGATCTTGTCGGAGTCAGTGAGATGAACGCCGGAGATGAAGATGATCGCGGTCTTTTGAAATCGAGGGTGCTGCCGGATCACGTCGGCGAGCTCAAATCCGTCGAGGTCCGGCATGCTTACATCCATGAGGACCACAGCGATATCCGTCTTGAGCAATATGTTGAGCGCCTCGCTTGCGGACGTCGCCTTGATCAGGTTCTCTCCCAAATCTGCAAGAATCACCTCGTAACTCAGCAGCTTTGCCGGCTGATCATCGACCATCAGGATGTTTACTTTCGCGTCTGCCGTCATGAATCTCTCTCCCAGGGCCCCTGCAATGAGCGTCTAGCGATGCAGCCACATGCGCAGCGCGGAAAGCAACTGTTCAGTGTTAACCGGTTTGGCAAGGTACTCCGAAGCGCCGGCCTCAAGGCATCTTTCACGATCACCTTTCATCGCCTTCGCTGTGAGCGCAATGATAGGCAAGCGGCGCATTTCGGGATTTTGCCGGATTACCTGCATCGTCTCGTAGCCATCCATCTCGGGCATCATAATGTCCATCAAGACGATAGCCAGGTCAGGAGTCGATTCGATGGTTTCGATTGCCTCTCGGCCGGTGCCGGCAGAGAGGACAGTCATTCCGCGACGCTCAAGAACGCTGCTGAGCGCGAAGATATTGCGCACATCGTCATCGACAACAAGCACCTTGCGACCGGCGAGCGCCTCGTCGGATCGATGGAGCCGATCGAGCATCTGTTGCTTGGCTTCCGGCAGTTCAGCAACAACGCGATGCAGGAAGAGCGCAGTTTCATCGAGCAGGCGCTCAGGCGATTCGACGTCCTTGACCACTACGCTGCGTGCAAGCGTGTGCAATTGTGCGTCCTCTTCTGCGGAGAGATCCCTGCCGGTAAACACGACAACCGGCAAGTCTTTGAGCTTCGGGTTATCGCGAAGTTGCTCGAGGACATCAAAGCCTGTCATGTCGGGAAGGCGGAGATCGAGGACGATGCAGTCGTAGAGCTGCTTCTCGAGCGCATTCAAGGCCGAAGCACCTGAATCGACAATGTCGATATCGATGTCCTCATGCCAGAGCAGTTCGCGTGTGCTCACTTGTTCCGCAGGATTGTCTTCGACGACGAGTAGACGCTTGCGGCGCGGCTGCGAATACTCGCGGATACGGGAGAGTGCCGCATTCAATTCCTCGGTCGAGGTCGGCTTGGTCACGAATGCGAAAGCTCCGCGCGAGA
This sequence comes from uncultured Acidobacteriaceae bacterium, assembly GCA_963826915.1. GTDB lineage: Bacteria > Acidobacteriota > Terriglobia > Terriglobales > Acidobacteriaceae > Telmatobacter. The sequence continues at coordinate 225,680 of CAWGYG010000009.1, read as the reverse complement.
GGCCGTGATGCCGGTCTTCGTCAAGCGTAAGCATTTGGACAGGGATGTGGCGAGTTCCCGGGTCCTGCTTCAGGTGATTCAATACAGTCCATCCGAGCATGTCGGGCAGGAGGACATCGAGCGAAATGGCGGCCGGACGGTACTCCCGCGCAAGCGAGAGAGCTTCAGTGCCGGTCATGGCGATGAGTACCTTGAACCCTTTGTCGCGAGAAAGATCGCATAAGACGCGCGCGTAGTGAGGATCATCTTCAACGATCAGGAGCACTGCATCGCCGTCAACGAGATTGTTGCGGTCGTCATCGATGCGAGCTTCTTTTTCGGCTGCGGCGACATTGGCGAGGAAGATCGGCATTGCCATGGGGCCGCTCTTCTCAGTTTTGACTACGCTTGACGCCGCAGGTCCCACGTAGGTCTGCGGCAGATATAGGGTGAAGGTGCTGCCCTTGTCAGGCGTGCTCTTCAGCTGAATTTCGCCACCCAGCAGATTGGCGAGTTCGCGGCTGATAGCCAGGCCGAGACCTGTGCCACCGTATTTGCGGCTGGTACCCGCATCGGCCTGCTGGAAAGCTTCGAAGATGATGCGCTGCTTTTCAGGTGGAATACCGATGCCTGTGTCGGAGACCTGGAAAGCGATCACCGAACCGGCACCACTGAGAATCGGATGATCGGAACTCCATCCTCCAGTCGCAGAGGAAACCGTAAGTTTCACCGTTCCCTGCTCGGTAAATTTGAAAGCATTGGAGAGGAGGTTTTTGAGCACCTGCTGGAGGCGCTTGGAGTCTGTTACCAGGCTGCGTCCCATGCGGGGGTCGTTGGTAACTTCGAACATCAGGCGGCGGTTCTCAGCTTCGTGGCGGAACGGCCGCGCGACGGTTTCAAGCAGGCTTCCGAAGAAAACCTCTTCTGCTTCGACTGAAACTGTTCCGGATTCAATCTTGGAGAGATCGAGAATGTCGCTGATGAGATTGAGGAGGTCGGTCCCGGCGCCGTGAATGGTTCGTGCAAATTCAACCTGCTTGGCGTTGAGGCTGCCATCGGGGTTTTCAGCGAGTTGCTGGCCGAGCACAAGGATGCTGTTCAAGGGCGTGCGCAACTCATGCGACATGTTGGCGAGAAATTCAGATTTGTACTTGGAAGTGAGGGCAAGCTCCCGGGCTTTCTCTTCAAGTGCGCGGCGCGCCTGTTCAATTTCCTGATTCTTGCGTTCGACCTCGTAGTTTTGTTCAGCAAGCTGCTGCGCCTTCTGCGCGAGCTGTTCGTTGGTCTGTTGCAACTCCTTCTGCTGCGTTTGCAACTCGGTGGCGAGTTGTTGCGACTGCTTCAGCAGGCCCTCGGTCTGCATGGTGGCTTCGATCGAGTTGAGCACGATGCCGATGCTGGCGGTCAGCTGTTCAAGGAAGGCCAGCTGCGACGCGGTGAACGAACTCAAACTGGCAAGTTCAATGACAGCCTTCACGCGATCTTCAAAGAGCACCGGCAAGACGATGACGCTCTTGGGCACTGCTTTGAAAAGGCCGGAGCGAATCGGTGAGGTTTTGCGGGGCATTTCGGTGATCAGCATGCGGCGCTTTTCAGCGGCGCATTGACCGATGAGGCCCTCCCCGATACGCACTTCCTGGACATTACCTTCCGGCGTGTCGGCAAATGTGGAAAGCAGCACGAGGCTTCCTTCCACAGTTGCTGTGTCGCCACCCATCTGATAGATAACGCCCTGTTGCGCATTAATAAGCGGCGCCAATTCAGAAAGCAACAGTCTTCCCACGGTCCCGAGATCCCGTTGGCCCTGCAACATGCTTGTGAATCGCGCAAGGTTGGTCTTGAGCCAATCCTGCTCGGTGTTGCGGTCGGTGGTGAGACGGAGGTTGTCGATCATCGTGTTGATGTTGTCTTTCAACTCTGCCACTTCGCCGCGCGCTTCCACCTGAATCGAACGAGTGAGGTCGCCTTTGGTCACGGCGGTGGCGACTTCCGCGATGGCGCGAACCTGGTTGGTGAGATTATCGGCGAGCAGATTTACGTTGCCGGTTAGATCTTTCCAGGTTCCGGCAGCGCCCGGCACGTTGGCCTGGCCGCCGAGGCGACCTTCCACGCCGACTTCGCGGGCGACCGTGGTGACTTGATCGGCGAATGTGGCGAGAGTGTCGGTCATGTTGTTGATGGTCTCGGCGAGCGCGGCGACTTCGCCTTTTGCATTCACCGTGAGCTTTTGAGTAAGGGCGCCGTTGGCGACGGCGGTGACGACCTTCACAATGCCGCGAACCTGTTCTGTGAGGTTAGCGGCCATGACGTTGACGTTGTCGGTAAGGTCCTTCCACGTGCCGGCGACACCGGAGACAACAGCCTGGCCGCCGAGTTTGCCATCGGTGCCGACTTCGCGGGCGACGCGCGTGACTTCGGCGGCGAAGGCGTTGAGCTGGTCGACCATGGTATTGATGGTGTCTTTGAGCTCGAGGATTTCGCCCTTCACGTCAACGGTGATTTTGCGAGAGAGATCGCCGCGAGCCACGGCGGTGGTCACTTCGGCGATGTTGCGGACCTGCGCAGTGAGATTGCCGGCCATTGAGTTGACGGAGTCGGTGAGATCTTTCCAGGTTCCGGCAACGCCGGGCACATTGGCCTGTCCGCCAAGACGTCCTTCAGAACCGACTTCGCGAGCCACGCGCGTGACTTCGGCAGCAAAGGATCGAAGCTGCTCGACCATGGTGTTCAGCGTTTCTTTGAGCTGCAAAATCTCGCCGCGCACATCGACAGTAATCTTGCGGGACAAATCGCCGTTGGCGATGGCGGTTGCCACTTCGGCGATGTTGCGGACCTGTGCGGTGAGGTTGCCGGCCATGAAGTTGACGGAGTCAGTGAGATCTTTCCATGTGCCGGCGACTCCGGGAACCTGTGCCTGACCACCGAGTTTGCCGTCGGTGCCGACTTCGCGGGCCACGCGCGTGACTTCACCGGCAAAGGCGTTGAGCTGATCGACCATGGTGTTGATGGTGTTTCTCAACTCAAGGATTTCGCCCTTCACGTCGACGGTAATTTTGCGCGAAAGATCGCCGCGTGCCACAGCCGTGGTGACTTCAGCGATGTTGCGGACCTGTGCAGTGAGGTTTCCGGCCATGGAATTGACCGAGTCGGTGAGATCCTTCCATGTTCCGGCAACGCCGGGCACGTTGGCCTGGCCGCCGAGGCGGCCTTCGGTGCCGACTTCGCGCGCGACGCGGGTTACTTCGCCGGCAAAGCGGTTGAGCTGGTCGACCATCGTGTTGATGGTCTCTTTGAGAAGGAGAATTTCGCCGCTGACGTTGACGGTGATTTTCTTTGAAAGGTCGCCGGTTGCAATGGCGGTGGAGACTTCGGCGATGTTTCTCACTTGGCCAGTGAGGTTTGAGGCCATGGAGTTGACGGAGTCAGTAAGGTCCTTCCACGTGCCGGCCACGCCGGGCACTTGGGCCTGCCCACCGAGCTTGCCGTCAGTGCCAACTTCGCGAGCAACACGCGTCACTTCACCAGCGAAGGCGTTGAGCTGGTCGACCATCGTATTGAGCGTGTCTTTCAGCTCGAGGATTTCGCCCTTTACGTCGACGGTGATTTTGCGGGAGAGATCGCCACGCGCCACGGCGGTTGCGACTTCAGCGATGTTGCGCACCTGGCCTGTAAGGTTAGAGGCCATGAAATTGACGTTGTCGGTAAGGTCTTTCCACGTGCCGGCCACGCCGGAAACCTGCGCTTGGCCGCCGAGCTTGCCGTCGGTGCCGACTTCGCGAGCAACACGCGTCACTTCACCTGCGAAGGCGTTGAGCTGGTCGACCATGGTGTTGATGGTGTTCTTGAGCTCGAGAATTTCACCTTTCACATCGACGGTGATTTTGCGCGAGAGATCGCCGCGCGCAACAGCGGTGGTGACTTCGGCGATGTTTCGAACTTGAGCCGTGAGGTTACCGGCCATGGAATTGACGGAATCGGTGAGATCCTTCCACGTACCAGCAACGCCGGGCACGTTGGCCTGCCCGCCTAGACGACCCTCGGTGCCAACTTCGCGGGCGACGCGGGTGACTTCGCCGGCGAAGCGGTTGAGCTGATCGACCATGGTGTTGAGCGTCTCTTTGAGCTGAAGGATTTCACCGCGAACGTCGACGGTGATTTTGCGGGACAAGTCGCCGTTGGCGATAGCGGTTGCGACCTCGGCAATATTGCGCACCTGGCCGGTAAGATTGCCGGCCATGAAGTTGACGTTGTCGGTAAGGTCTTTCCAGGTTCCTGCCACACCGGGCACACTGGCCTGTCCGCCGAGCTTGCCTTCGGTCCCAACCTCGCGAGCAACGCGGGTCACTTCACCGGCAAAAGCGTTGAGCTGGTCGACCATCGTGTTGATGGTGTCTTTGAGTTCGAGAATTTCGCCTTTTACATCGACGGTGATCTTGCGGGAAAGGTCACCGCGCGCCACGGCGGTAGTAACTTCGGCGATGTTACGGACCTGGGCGGTCAGGTTGCCGGCCATTGCGTTTACAGAATCTGTAAGGTCTTTCCAAGTTCCAGCAACGCCGGGGACGACGGCCTGGCCGCCAAGTTTTCCGTCGGTGCCAACTTCGCGGGCGACGCGCGTCACTTCAGAAGCGAAGGAACGCAGTTGGTCAACCATGGTATTGATGGCTTCTTTGAGTTGAAGAATTTCACCGCGAACGTCGACAGTAATTTTGCGCGAAAGATCGCCGCTGGCGACGGCTGTTGCAACTTCTGCGATGTTGCGGACCTGGCCTGTCAGGTTTGAGGCCATGGAGTTAACTGAATCGGTGAGGTCCTTCCATGTCCCGGCCACGCCGGGAACGACGGCCTGGCCGCCGAGTTTTCCGTCGGTGCCGACCTCGCGGGCGACGCGCGTTACTTCGGCGGTGAAGACGCCCAGCTGCTGAATCATGGTGTTGACGATGTTGGCGGAACGCAGGAATTCGCCTTCGAGGGGGCGACCATCCACATCAAGACGCACAGTCTGGGTCAGGTTGCCCTGGGCAACTGCCGCAATGGCGCGTGTGACTTCGGTGGTCGGGCGGAGTAAGTCTTCGACCAGGGTGTTGACCGAAACTTCCATGTCGTCCCACGCGCCGCGGCGATGCTCGACGCGGATGCGCTCGCGGGTTTTTCCTTCTTTTCCGACTGCCTGGCCAACCCTCTTCAATTCGAATGCCATCTGTTCATTTGCGGCGACGATCTCATTGAAGTTGTCGGCGATCTTCCCGGGCAGGCCCGTCCATGAAACTGGCAGGCGCACACTAAAGTCACCGTCTTTCATGGTCTTTAGGCTTTGGAGGATCGACGTGAGGCACTCCGACATTGGCGGTTCTAAGCCATTGACGGGGAATTGGTTGTCTCCATCTTGCCCGTTCAAGGGCTGCTCTACGGTGGTCGACATGCCAGGATGGCTCCTGTTTGAAAATCAGGGAAAAGCTGCAAAAAAGCCGACTGTGCGCGAACCCTGGGACCACCCCTATGGTCCCTTGGGATCACCCCTGACCTTGCGCACATTAGAATGCAGCGTCGTAATAGATGCAGTGCGTGTTTTTGAGGTTGCCTTGCAAGGTGAATTCTTAGATGGGTCCAGGAGCTGGCCGAAGCTTGGATTCGGTGCACGTAGGCGCTTGCGTGGCTCAAATACCAGGTAGTGCGAGGTTCTGACCGCCTGGGTAGTGATGCATGCAAAGATAGTGCGTATCGATTAATGAAAATCATGCGAGCGTACATCGGCGCTGGTGATATCGATAGGTGTGATTCGCTGCGCCTTGACATGAATCACACCGTCTTGAATCTGTAATGGGCCTTGAATTTCAAGAAATCGGCTGCGCGTGACCGTTACGCGTTCGCGCTCGAATAGATCTGGAGTAATGATCACATTCGCGATTCCGGTCTCATCTTCGAGCGATAGAAACACAAAACCTTTTGCAGTGCCTGGCCGCTGACGAGCAATCACGCAACCTGCGATGCGAACAGTTCTGTTGTTGCTTACTCGGTTGAGTTCATCGGCAGAAAGAATGCCTTCACTGCGCAACGCTTTGCGGTGATATGCGATGGGGTGCGGGCCGGTAGTCAGGCCAGTGCCGGCATAATCAGCGGCGAGACGTTCGTCTGTAGTCATCTGTCTCAACGGCTTCGAGGCGGGCGTTTTACTTGCCGCGCCTGCTCCGCGCAGCAATGGGCCAACCGGGCGTCCGGCTTGCTCCACTTGCCAGAGCGCATCGCGGCGATGCTCGACCTCGCCTAATGAATTCAATGCACCGATGCGAGCCAGCAGAACAAGATCTTTGTGGCTAAGTTCCGGTACGCGCATCGCGAAATCATCGATCGATGCGAATGCCCCATCGCGATTACGCGCGGCCAGCAGCGCCTCTGCTGAGGATTGACGCAACCCCTTTGCGTAATTCAGTCCTATCCTGAGAGCTAGCGTGCCGTCGCTTTCTTCAAGCGTGCAGAGCCATTGAGAGCGCTGGACGCAAATGGGTCGCACGCGCAGACCGTGACGCTGCGCATCCTTGATAAGCACGGCTGGCGAGTAGAAGCCCATGGGCTGATTGTTCAGCAGGCCACAAGTGAATGCAGCAAGATAGTGCACCTTGAGGTATGCTGATGCGTAAGCGATAAGTGCGAAGCTTGCCGCATGCGACTCAGGGAAACCGTACATGGCGAATGAGGAAATTCCCTGCACAATGTTGTCCTGTGCTTCGGGTCCGATGCCATTGTGCGTCATGCCTGCGCGCAAGCGGCCTTCAAGATCGTGCATTCTCTGCATGGATCGGCGCATTCCGACGGCTCGCCGCAGTTCTTCGGCCTCGGCACCGGTAAAACTCGCGACAACCATTGCCATACGAAGCAACTGCTCTTGAAAGAGCGGCACTCCTAACGTGCGCTTGAGTACCGGTTCGAGCGACGGATGCGGATACGACACTTCCTCCTTGCCCTGGCGACGCCGCATGTAAGGGTGCATCATCTTGCCTACGATGGGACCAGGCCGGATGATAGCGACCTGCACGACAACGTCATAGAAGTGTGTAGGGCCATTGTGGGGAAGGGAAGCCATTTGCGCGCGGCTCTCCACTTGAAACATGCCGACCGTATCCGCTTTGCGCAGCGTTTCGTACACAAGCGGATCTTCAGGTAGAGTGGCCAGATCGATCTGTTTTCCGTAGTGACGTGGGATCAATTCCAATGAGTCTTTGAGTACAGCCATCATGCCCAGCCCGAGCAGATCGACCTTGATGATGCCGAGGTCTGCGCAGTCTTCCTTATCCCACTGGACAACCGTGCGGCCCGGCATGGATGCGCGCTCAAGGGGGACGACTCTATTCAGCATTCCGGCACAGATAACCATGCCGCCGGAGTGCTGGCCAAGGTGTCGTGGCAGGTCCTGCATGCGCATGCACAGGTCAAGGTAATGTGCAATGCGCGGATGTCGAATATCAAACCCCGCCTGCTCAAAATGACGGGCCATCGTGTCGTTTGTTCCGCGCCACTCCCAATGACCAACCAGGCTGGAGAGACGCGCGAGTTGATCTTCGTCGAAGCCAAGAGCCTTGCCCACTTCGCGCGCCGCGGAGCGTCCGCGATACGTAATGACGTTGGCGGTCATAGCCGCACCGAGCGATCCGTAGTGTTCGTATATGTACTGGATTACGCGCTCGCGATGATCGCCTGAGGGCAGGTCGAGATCGATATCGGGCCATTCGCCACGGTTTTCACTCAAAAATCGCTCAAACAAAAGCTCCATGCCGACTGGATCGACAGCGGTAATTTCAAGCGCGTAGCAGACAGCGGAGTTGGCGGCCGATCCGCGCCCCTGCACCAGGAAGCCTTCTCGCTGGCAATAGCGGATGATGTCCCACACGATGAGAAAGTACCCGGCAAAACCGAGCTTTGCGATCAGTTCGAGTTCGTGACGCACTTGCGCGCGCGCCTTGTCGAGCAGATGCCGCTTGGCCGGAACGCCATACCGGTTGCGCACACCCTCGTCGACGCGCTTGGCCAAGAAACTGTCCATCGTCTCGCCATCGGGCACAGGATAGTGAGGAAATTCATAGCCAAGATGATCGAGCGTGAATTCAAGACGCTCGCTGGCTATACGCGTATTAGCAATACATTCTGGAATGTCGTGGAAAAGAGCCGTCATTTCAGAAACGGTGCGGAGAGTTCGCATGGAGTTTGCGGCCAGCAGGCGGCCTGCCTGATCAAGCGATGTGTGATGCCGGATCGCAGTGAATACGTCGAGTAATTCGCGATCTTTTTCGGTTGCACAGCGAGCGCCATTGGTTGCAATGACCGGCAAACTCAAGCTTAAGGCGAGGCTTAACAGCGACTGATTGCGGCACTCTTCTTCACGTAGATGATGGCGCTGAAGTTCGACATAGAGATTTCCATGGCCATAAATCGAGGCTAGCCGGTCAATTACTTTGCGTGTTTCTGTTTCTCCGCCGCGGGCAAGCGCCTCAGCCAGCGGCCCCTCATCTCCGCCTGTCAGGCAGATCAATCCTGCCGAGAATTCCTCAAGATCTTCAAGGGTTGCTGCGCCTTCAGCTTTTGTTGTTTCACGCATTTTGAAACGCGTGATGAGCTGGCAGAGATTCTGATAACCGGCTTGCGAAGCGCAGAGCAGCACAATACGAGGCGGCTCAGTTGGGTATTGATGCGGAAGCCACTCAGGCGGCACAAGCATGTTGCCGAGCGATGCGACGGCAACCTCCGCGCCAATGTGGGCTTTTACGCCGCTGCGCTTTGCAGCGGTGTGGAAACGCGCGACTCCATACAAACCGTTGCGATCAGACAGCGCAATTGAATGCATGCCGATTTCAGCCGCGCGTTCGATGAATGCTTCTGGCTGCGATGATCCGGCGAGAAAGCTGAATGCGCTGGATGCATGCAATTCGACGTAGTCAGTCATAGAGCGCATCCAACTGCCAGCGATTACGCACGCGGTCAAGGACGAGTAGGCAACTCATCGCTTCGCCGTTGCTGTTTGTGGCCATCACGTCCCACTCTTCCGCGTCCCATCCGTCGCTCGACCACCAGCAGCCGCTTGTTTTCCACGGGCCGTACGCCGCCGTCACTTCGTATCGGTTTGCGCCATCGCGAAAGGCCGCCGGCTTCATCGCATGCAAGACGACGCGAAGGGGAACAGGCGGTCGCATTCGCCGCAGAGCCATGCGAGAAGGCGTCGGCACAGTCGAAGATGGTTTGCTGTCGACGGCGAAACCGTTCATGCGAAAGCTGCCCGCCCGGTGCGTGTCTTCAAGCAGCGGTGAACCTACACGGTCATCGCCCACTAATGCCTTCAGCCTTGCCAGCGTTACGTCGAGGCGCGACGGCTCGGGGGTTTGCGGTGCGAACAAGCCAATCTGAACCTTGCTGGATTGTCCGGCTGCGGCAGTAAGCGTGAGTGAGGCAACGGCAGCCTGAGGCGGATGCGCGGCTATCTCCAGTTGCAGTAGTTTCAGAAGAAATTTGCGATCTGTGGAGGGTATCGCCGGACGAATTACGCGTTCGTACTCAAGTCCGCCTTCAAGACTCATGTGCACGGTGAACCACGCCAGCGATAATGCCCTGCCTGCAGCACGAGCCACGAGACTGTCAATCATGCTGGCTCCGATGAAGAGCAGGGAATCCATCTGCTCAACGTGCGTCTCGAATTCAACATACTCGCGCAATAGAAACTTTGCCTCAATCGGCTGAAATGTATGCCCGGCTTCGCCGCGTGCCAGCTCGCGCCATACGCGCGCATCATGACCAAGGCGCGTCACCAGTTCGACTTCTGGCAGCACGGCCAGTTCGCCGAGCGTGCGAATACCCCAAAGTGTGAAGGTCTCGTAGTGTTCGTAAGCCAGGCGCAAAGATGCGAGAGGCATTTTGGCGAGCGCATTTGCCTCATCGCCTTCGTGAATCACGGTGATTCCGCGGATGTCTTCAGCCTTCATCCGCGCCGCGTCATAATTTGCGCTTACTGCAATTGAAGCGCGAAAACCTGCGGACAAGAGTGCCGCGCGCAGTCTCTCAGCCAGCCGTTGTGGCGGCCCGAATAGACGCTCGGTGCCCGCGATGTCCAGCACAAATGCGCATGCAGTCCCTTCACTCGCCTCCTCGATGCGCGGAGAAAATTGTGCCGCGCACTCCAGAAGCACAGCGCGGGCCGCGGCCTCGCTCTGCTCTGATCGCAACAGCGCGAGCAATCCGTTCAGTTCCTCAACGTCCATGCGGGTCAAGCCCAGCGAGACACCACGCTTTCTTGCATGGCCGTTCATCGAACAAACTGCCTCGTGTGGTGCGCGGCCTTCAAGAACAGCCACCGGTTGCGATTGTAGATCCGGCCTGAGGCGCAACAGAGCTTGCGCGGGAAATTCCACGGCATGGATGGCGGCATAAAGCGCCTTGGGTGTACGGGCCATATTCATGCGCGCCTCACGGCATTCCACTGGGCACGCGCTGACCAGGTTGAGGCGGGCGGCTTGCGCGTAATACTTGTAACAGGGGAGAAGCGTTCACGGCCGCGTTGTACTGAATATGTGAATCCGCGCAGCACTATTCCGCCAGCGATCTCCGCGCGCATCGACTGGCATTCCAGCACTATGGCGGCGCTGGATTGCGCATATGCCGCTTTGCCCAGCACCACTAGGCTGCATCGAGTTCTGTCTGCAGCCTGCCGATAGCGGAACCACGTCGCTAACGGAATTCGATTGGCATGCTCGACGGCTGCGTCTCCAAGGTCGAGCAGGATGGCGGCGAATCCACCAGCCTGCAATAGCAAATCTGTCGCACGCAACGCCTGGTCAAGCCGCGTCCACGGCTTGTCTTTTCCAGCAGGATATTTTTGGGCGATTCCTGCCCCCGAGGCAGCCGGCAAATTGCGGCACCGCACCCAGAGCAACTGATTCAAGCACACACCGCTCGCTGCTGCTGATTCCGGATCGAAGGTGTCGTGCGCGTCGACCCACGCGCATACGTTGCTGTCCCTGGTGCGCTGTGCCAGAAAAGACAGTGCCATGCTCGTACGTCCCGACGACGATCTCCCTGTCAATTCGCTGATGGCTCCTACGGGCAACCCGCCATTCAGCAGCTCGTCAATTTCGTGAATTCCAGTGGACGCAACTTCGCGAATAGTCCGCGATGCCGGTGTGAGCACCGACGGGAATCGGTGTTCGAGAGCGCGTTCGATTTGGGTACGGAGTGCGGCGGAGGAAGGCATTTTATTTTCGCCTTTTGTTCGCCTTTAGATTCGTACAATGAGTGGGTAGTTGTCAAACTCTGCGTGCGGAAGCAGGAAGAATTTTGGAAGCACAGACTAAAGCCAGCCCATGCACGCGATACAAGCCTAATATTTAAAATAAGATAAATAAGCTAGTTTAATAAACAGTTGAGCTAATTGACTGGCTCAAGATGCGCTGAAAAGTGTCTTAAAACCGGCGCTTCATAGGTGAGGCGCATCCCTCTGATCTTCTCCCGGTTCTTGAAAACCTCGAGGATTACCTCGACCAGGTAGTCGATATGGCTCTGCGTGTAAACGCGCCGGGGAATGGCGAGCCGCACCAGGTCCATCTGGGCCGCAGCCGCAAACATGAGCTTGCCGATCTCAACAGAACGAATTCCGCCTTCCAAATACAACTCCGCAGCCAGGGCCACGCCCGGGAATTGCTCCGTAGGTACGTGGGGAAGGAAAGCGCGCGCATCAATATAGATGGCGTGCCCGCCGGGCGGCTGAACAATCGGCACCCCAGCCTCCGCGATGTGATTGCCGAGATAGGCAGTTGAGGCGATGCGGTAGCGAAGATAATCTTCTTCGAGTGCTTCCTGGATGCCAACGGCAATCGCCTCGAGATCGCGGCCCGCTAGACCACCGTAGGTCGGGTACCCCTCGGTGAGAATCAGCAAATCCTTCTCCTGTTGCGCGAGCAGGTCGTTGGTCGTGCACAGAAAGCCGCCGATGTTGGCCATGCCGTCTTTCTTGGCAGACATCGTGCATCCGTCGCCATAGCGGAACATTTCCTGCGCAATCTCTTTTGGGGTCTTGTCTGCGTATCCTTCTTCACGCAACTTGATGAACCATGCATTTTCGGCAAAGCGACAGGCGTCAAAGTAGAGCGGAATATTGTGCTTCTTGCAGACCGCACTCACGGCGCGAACATTCTCCATCGAAACCGGCTGCCCGCCGCCGGAATTGTTGGTTACAGTGAGCATGACCAGCGGAATCCGCTCACGGCCCACGCGCTGAATAAGCGCCACGAGCGCTGTGACATCCATGTTGCCTTTGAATGGATGCTGCAGCGACGGCTGACGTCCTTCAGGGATTACAAGATCCACGGCTTCAGCGCCTACGAACTCCACATTGGCGCGGGTGGTGTCAAAGTGCGTGTTGTTGGGTACGACGTCGCCTTTCTTGCAGGCAACTCCAAAGAGAATGCGCTCAGCAGCACGACCCTGATGCGTGGGGATCACGTGCTTATAGCCGACAATGTCCTGAACCGATTTGCGGAAGCGCTCAAAGCTCCGGCTGCCTGCATAGCTCTCGTCACCTTCCATGATGGCTGCCCACTGGTGTGTCGACATGGCGCCAGTGCCTGAGTCCGTCAGCAGGTCGATCAATACATCATCCGCAGGCAACAGAAAGAGGTTGTAGTACGCTGCCTTCAGCAGCTTTTCACGCTGCGCGCGAGTCGTCCAGCGTATCGGTTCAACACTCTTGATGCGGAATGGTTCGATGATTGTTCTGACTGGCATGACGTGCCTCAATCTTCTTTGTAGTTAGAGTAACTGGCGTTACCTGATCTCCGGTTTGCGCGAAGATGACTGTTTATGTCGCAGGCCACACGATTCGCGCACAATCAGCTCTACAGGCAAAACAATGTGCTTGCCCCGATCAGACACATCCCCGTTGAGCAACCGCGAGAAAAGGATGTTGGCGCCCATTCGGGCCATATCGGTAATAGGCTGCCTCACAACAGTCAATGCGGGGTTGAGTATGTTTGCCGTTTCAAAGTCGTCGAATCCGACCAGGGCTACTGTTTCCGGAATCTTCACCTTCAGATGAGCAAGGGAGTGGATTGCATTGCGGGTAATAAGATTGTTGCTGCAAAAAAATGCTGTGGGCGGGTCCACTCGTTCAAGTATTCCGCGAATGGTCGCAAGCATCTCGTTCAGCGTGCTGTTGCCGAAGTAGCCATCGGGCTTGAGACTGGCCTTTTTCATTGCCTCGCGATAGCCGTCAAACCGGGCCTTGATTGTATAGAGATTGCGCGAAAGCCCGAAGAACGCGATGCGCGAATGACCATGCTGGATGAGGTGGTTTACGCCGAGCTGCGACCCGTACTTGTTCTCAACCACGACGCTGTCGTAAGAACTGTCTTCGATAGGCCTATCGAGGGTTACGATCGGCGTGCGGTTGAACTCAGGTCCGGTGATGCGCGTGGTCCCCCCCGCCGCCGGAATGATAACGAACCCTTCAACCTGGCGACGGAGCATGCGGCTGGCTTCGCCGTATTCCGTGTCGACGTCTTCGTCGGCAGTTGCGATGACAACAGAGTAAGCGTGCTCCTTCGCAACCGAGCTCACCGTCTGCGCGCAAACCGCAAAGAATGGATCAAGCAGATTCGGTACGATCACTCCAATCTGATGGGTGCGCTGGTCGCGAAGGGAGCGGGCAACTTCATTGGGTCGATAGTTAAGCGCCGCCACGGCATCGAACACACGTTTAGCGGTCTCTTCGCTGACGTTTACACTGCCGCTGAGGACGCGCGAGACAGTCATGGTGCCGACCCCGGCGAGCTTGGCGACGTCGCTCATGCGCGGAGGTCGGGTCAAAGCGTGGTCAATCTCCTCGAGTGAACTCTGTTTATATGGCAACCTAACCTTTTCATGATGAAGAGTTAACGTCAAGAGAGTTCACACGAATTCGCGCCTTATCACAGTATTCCAGGTCAGTAACATATCCAGCTGTGGTATCGTTCCCATTTGCGGCGCAATCCATTGCGAAATGCTCTCTCTTTTTGCGAGTCGGAACGCGCGAGTTTGAAATCTGCCTCGCTATGCGACGGAGAAAAATCTCGATGAAGACCCTTAGATTCCCCTTTTTGCTGTTCATGGCTTTCGCGTTTCTCCTGGGACAGGGTGTTGCGCAGTCTGGACCGAGTGCTGAACCCTCAGCGGCTCCTGTGAACCCTAATGCAACTCCTGAGGCCCGAGCGCTGCTGAAGGAGATCGACCAGATTTCCGGCCATTCAATTCTCACTGGCCAGCACAATTTCCCCAATCATGTGTCGCGCTGGTCAGACCGTGTCTATGATCTGACCGGAAAATTCCCGGCCATTTTTGGCCAGGACTTCGGGTTTTCATCTGGCGATGACAAAGACTCTGTCGAGGGGCGACCTTCGATGATTGCAGAGGCCGAACGCCAATATCGCAATGGCGCAGTCATCGCGCTTACATGGCATGCAGTCCGCCCCACCGACGATGAGCCGGTCACCTTCAGAGACAGCGTGCAGGGCCATTTGACAGATTTCGAGTGGAATGAACTTCTGACCCCGGGCACGGAAATCAACAACCGGTGGATCGAGCAAGTGGATGTGATTGCCGGCTACCTGCGGCAACTGCAGGATGCGGGAGTTCCCGTGCTTTTTCGTCCCTATCACGAGATGAATGGCAATTGGTTCTGGTGGGGCGGCAGACCCGGCGAGCACGGATCAGCCGAACTTTACCGGCGACTCTACGACCGTTTCGTGAATGTCCATCACCTCAACAACCTCGTCTGGGTGTGGAACGTGAACAGTCCGGGCGGCAATGCCGGCAGCATTGAGTCATATTATCCCGGCCCGAAATTCGCCGACGTCGTCACGATGGATATATATGGTGAATTCAAGCAGGACTACTACACAGAAATGCTCGCGCTGGCGGGCAACAAGCCGATTGCTCTTGCTGAAGTCGGAGCCATGCCTCCGCTGCAGGTGCTGGCGCAGCAGCCGCGGTGGGCCTATTTCATGATGTGGAGTGGGATGGGCGAGACGGTGAATTCGCCCGATCAGCTTCAGGCTATGTTCCACGCCCGAAATGTGCTGAACCGCGGCGACGCTCCATTTACCGTACATACTGCTCCAGCGACGATTGCCGCAGATGCTGCCACGCCGAACGTATCTACGAAGGCGAAGGAGCTTTTGGCGCGGTTCGATGGGACCGGGGGTGAGCACATTCTTAGCGGCCAGCAGAACGACGTGGCATCTCCGGGCGGTGCGAGTGGACAGATTTTCAAAGCAACGGAAAAGTATCCGGCAATCTTCAGCGCAGACTTGGACACGAGACCGAATAGTGTGATTCCGTCGAAGGCCGTGGTAGACGAGGCGCTGAAGCAAGCCGGAGATAAATCGATCGTGAGTCTTCGCTGGTTCGCACCAAATCCAACGGATCCCGATAGCCCGGCCGATGCCGCTGCAGGCCAGGACAGCCGCAATCGCCTTCTGACCGATTATGAGTGGAAGGAATTGCTGACTCCTGGTTCGCGCCTGAATGAACGCTGGTGCGCGCAGGTCGATATCGCTGCGAATGAACTGAAAAAGCTGGCCGACAAAGACGTCGCGGTTTTATGGGCACCCTATCCGGAGCCGAACGGGAAGAAGTATTGGTGGTCCAATCGTAGTGGGATTCACGGCAGCGCGGCGCTTTATCGGATGCTCTTCGATCGCCTCGTGAACCACGATCATCTGAAGAACCTCGTGTGGGTGTGGGAAGTGGCGCCCCCGGGTTTTGGTCCCACAGCGGGAAGTGGCCCTTATGGGCAGTTTTTTCCGGGACTTCTATATGTCGATGCGCTGGAACTCGATGTGACTCGGGCCGAATCGCGATTCCGTACCGATGTCTTTCTGAGTTCGTTCGGAGTGGGGAAGCCGATTGGGTTGTTTATCGATGGCAAGGCGCCGGACCCTGCATTCTTCGCAAAGGA
Source organism: uncultured Acidobacteriaceae bacterium (assembly GCA_963826915.1). Taxonomy (GTDB): domain Bacteria; phylum Acidobacteriota; class Terriglobia; order Terriglobales; family Acidobacteriaceae; genus Telmatobacter. The sequence goes on along the minus strand of CAWGYG010000009.1, from coordinate 209,734 downwards.
GACTGGTTGGGCGTGGTTCGTGCTCGCTCCTCAGCCCGGACCCGACAATGGAACAGTCGCGGACGACGCAACTTCTCAAGCTCTGCGAGCGCTCTACGCGGATCCCCGGGTGATTTCACGCTGACTCGAATCGACGCGCAGTCGTTGCAACGGAAGGCGTACTCCGGAATATGTTTATTGCTCAAGCGCAAGCCTGCGCAGGCGGTCGCGTACATTCCAGAACGCGCGTCCGTCGTGATACGCAGCTTTCCAGATCACGCCCTTGTCCTGCGTGATCGGGGTTCCATCGGCTTTGGTCAGGTTGTAAAGTCCGTGATATTGCTGGTCAATTGTGTGGTTTTGTATAAACGCCCACTGCTGAAGGAATCGCTGAAAATACCTGGGGTCCTGCTTTCCGTAACGCTCATGCATCAGCAGCAACGCATTTAGTCCTTCGACCTGCACCCACCATTCCTTCGCTGTGTCTTCAGGCTTGCCGAACGTTGTGCCTGCTTGATAGAAGCCCCCATTATCGTTATCCCATCCGTAGGCCAGGGCGTGATCGACCAGTATCTTCGCCATGCGTTCGGTCTGTGGGCTTGCTTTATGGTGAAGCACCTCGTCGGTTTCAAGCATGAGGTAGGCGGTTTCAACATCGTGGCCATAGGAGTCGTGATCCGGGATGGCTTGCCACGCATTTGTGAAGTAAAGGTTCATCACGCCCGGCTCCACGCAAATCTTGTCGCGCACAATCGCGAGCATCTCTTCGAGTCGCGTGCGCAATGTCGGATCCGGCCACACCTGGTAAAGCTGCGTGAATGCCTCAAGCAAGTGGATATGCGTGTTCATCGATTTGTAGTTGATGGGCCCGATTGGGTTTGTTGCAACCATGCCATCGGGGACTTGCGGCACGACCGGCGTACCATCACGAGCAAGCCATTCAAAATATCCGCCGTTCACTGAATCATGCGCATGCTTGTCGGCCCAGTAGAAGCCTTCCTTCGCAAGCGCAAGCGCCTTTGGATCGCCAGTTGCCTGATACGCTGCCGCGGCTCCATAGATGCAGAATCCGATGCCGTATAACTCCTTCGCATCGGTAAAGGCGGGAGTGATTTTGCCGTCATCGTCGAGTCCCCAGAAGAAGCCGCCGTCCTGCTTGTCCCACAATACGTTGGCGAGGAAATCGACACCCTGATGCACAATTGGGATAAATTTATCTTTCATTGTCGGTTCACGTAACACGACCTGGGACGCTACCCAGGTCATGCGCCCCTGAAAGACAGAGAACTTCCCATCGCTGGGCAGCTGCTTCCAATCGCGTGCAAAGTGGGAATGAAAGCCGCCATGCTCGTTGTCGACAGAGCGCGGAAACCAGACATCCAGAACATCTGTGCGCAGCGCGGTGTCCACTTCGCCGGCAAGCTTGAGATATTGTTCACGCGTAGGGGCCGCGTTGATAGGCGGTGCTGGCGATGCAGGCACCTGTCCGTGGCACACGCAGGCGGAGAACATGAATAGAAAGAGAGCAGGCTTGATTTGCAATGCGACATCCCTTCGAGCAGTCAACTCGCCGAGAATCCTAACACAGGGAATTAGTGCCAGTGCTGAGGCGCGGCGTGAAGGATGACACCGGGCGAAAGGCCCTATATAGAGACTTTAAAGACCAGAAACCGATCGAGAATGGCTTGAATTGCGGCGCGAGGCCTGAGGCAGTCGGGGACCAGGCTAATTGGCCCGCTAGACAATAATTTGTAATTTGTTTTATTCCCGGAAACACTCGGTCTAAAGTCCTTTGGTTGACCTAATTAATCTCCACCATACGAGTGGCTGAGTACTCTCCAATCTGTTAGGCTGAATGTAAATCTTAACTTCACCCCTGCGGTCGGCAGCTTCCCTTGAAATGGAGCGTATGGGAACGAAGAAGCTGTGCGCCTGCGACCTGACCCGGGAAAGCCTGGTCAAGGTGGAAGTTGATCTCGTCGATACGGTTCATGAACCTATCGCGGCGATCGCCGAAGACCTCACACATGTTTCCAACAAAGGCTACTGGCTCAATCCCTTCAGAGGCATTCCGAAGAGTCGCGGGCTTTCACGATTCGACTTGGTTTACCTGGATGACCGCTGCCGCGTGGTGGAGTGTGCAGAAAACTTCGCTGAAGTGGAGTTCCAGCCTGTCTCTGGAGGGACGGCAAGCGCTCTTGTTCTTCCATCGCATACCATTTCTTCAGCGCAAATCCATCAGGGCGATCAACTGAGAATTTGCAGTGCGGGCGTACCGTTTGCCGAGCTTGGAGATCCTGGCGAAAGGTCTGCACAGCACAACGGAGCCAGCCCGGCGGAGGCAATCCGATGCGTCAAAGATGCCGATTCGTTCCCTTCGCAACCCGCCGCAACGCTGGATGAGAAGGCGATTCTCCAAGCCGACAAGCAGGACACTTCTGAAACTCCGGAACAAGAAAAGCCCTCCTTAAAGGCCCGATTCCTGCGGTGGCTCTTCCCGGATATCACCGCCGACCGGCGCCTGGGCAACCGGCGACCCTTGCCTGGACTGATTGCCTACTACTGGACAGGGGGCGCGCCCCAGGCGTTCCGACTGAGGGATGTCAGCCCAAACGGCTTTTACTTGTTGACTGAGGAGCGGTGGATCGAGGGGACCAGAATCATGATGACGCTGCAAATGGAAGCGACTGCAGATGAGAACATCGCCGATACGGCTTGTGTTGAGTCGCAGGTGGTCCGCTGGGGAGAGGATGGCGTCGGATTCAAGTTTGTTCAGTCCGAATTCGTCGATCTCAATAGCGGCGAACTTGTCAGTGGGAAGCGGTTTGAGAAAGTAGCTTTCCAACAGTTCCTTGATCGCTTGGCAGTCCCGAACGAGGGCCAACATATCAATTAGTGCAGACCGGCGCCGAACCTCCCACCGCTTTCTTAGGTTCGGAAGACGTCCCTCTGAACCCGGTCGACATCCAGGAAAGGAGCTAAGCCAGCGTGTTTCTGCCGGCAGATTGAGTTCCTCCTGGTCATCAACTTTTCTTCGCCCGCCCTCGTCTAAAGACGCAAAGGCACGAAATTGCGTCGCGGGATCGCTTGACGGGCCATTCTTGTAACTCACCTTCGACGCGAGCGTCTTGGGATAGCTTAATTGTGATGCGGGTTTGCCGACAGGGCAGCAACCAATTACCCTGAAATCGGCATCAAACCGAGGGGGACAGAGCAACTTTCGTCTCTCGGCCATGGAGATCGTGCCGGAATTCGAAACCAGAACGATCGGAATCCTCACCCAAAACTGTTAGGCACGGAGTGCTCATTGCCCGAATTGGAAGAAAAGTCCGCGGCCTTCTACAGAGGCCCAAATCATGAATTTCCCCCTCCTCACCAAAGCCGCTGGATTCTCTGGACGAGCCTGCTACTCCTCCTGATTCTGGGGATCATCGTTTCCGTTGTCATCCACCAGAGAAACGCCAAGGCAGCGGCGGCAAAGCGTGCCCAGTCGGCCGAGAAGCCGTCGGTAACATTGACGGCCTCCACGGCCACGAAGGGGAACATTGGCATTTACCTTGAAGCGATAGGAACTGTCACCCCGGTCTATACATCGTCGATCACTGCGCAGGCGAGCGGCCAGATAACGGCGGTTCATTATCGCGAGGGTCAACTGGTCGCGAAAGGTGACCCATTGGTTGACATTGATCCCAGGCCTTACCAGGCACAGTTGCTTGAGGCACAAGGCACCCTGGAACGCGATACCAACGTTTTGGCGCAGGCCCAGATGGATGTCGAACGCTATCGCACAGCGTGGGCTCAAAACGCAATCAACAAGCAGCTTCTCGATGATCAGGAGAAAATCGTCCTGCAGGACCAGGGCACGGTAAAGAATGATCAAGGGACCGTGAATTATGACCAGGTCCAGCTCGCCTACTGCCACATCATCGCGCCAATCTCAGGACGAGTAGGCCTTCGCCTTGTTGATCCCGGAAACGTGGTTCAGGCGTCAGGGACCAACGTGCTGGTTGTTGTCGCGCAGGTGCAGCCCATTACTGTCGTCTTCACGCTTCCTGAGGACAGCCTGGGACAGGTACAGGCGAGGATGCGGAAGATGCACACATTGCCCGTGGAGGCGTGGGATCGCTCCCAGAGCATCAAGATCGCATCCGGCAAGCTGCAAGCCATCGACAACCTGATTGACACCACAACAGGCACCGTGAAGTTGCGTGCGCAGTTCGATAACAAGAATGGCGCTCTCTTCCCCAATCAGTTTGTGAATACCAAGCTCCTGGTGAACACGATTGACGGCGTCACCATGATCCCGAACGGCGCCATCCAACATAACGGGCAGGTGGCGTTCGTCTATGTGGTCACGACCGGAACCGCAATCGTTCGGAACGTGAAGACTGGCGCATCGGATGCGGGAATGACGGCGGTGCAAGGAGTAAATCCCGGCGAAGTCGTGGCGACAAGCAGCTTTGAAAAACTGCAGGCAGGCAGCAAGGTCAACATTTCAAAACAGGCGCAGGCTACAAATCCCGCCGAGGCGAATACTCCGTGAATCCGTCCGGGCCATTTATTCAGCGTCCTGTTGCTACTTCGCTCCTGATGGCCGCAATTCTTCTGGTGGGCATCGTGGCGTATACGCAGTTGCCGGTCTCCGCCTTGCCCGAAGTGGATTATCCCACCATCCAGATCCTCACATTTTATCCGGGCGCCAGTCCCGACGTGATGGCAACCACGGTAACTGCTCCGCTGGAACGTCAATTTGGCCAATTGCAGGGGCTGAGCCAGATGACGTCGACCAGTTCCGGCGGATCGTCTGTGATTGTTCTGCAGTTCGACCTCACGCTCAACATTGACATCGCCGAAGAAGAGGTGCAATCGGCAATCAATGGCGGGCAGAGTTTCTTGCCTTCCAATCTCCCTTCGCCACCTATCTACAGCAAGACAAACCCGGCAGACGCGCCTGTTCTCACGCTGGCGGTTACGTCTGACACCATGCCGCTGTCGCAGGTTGAGGACGATGTGGACACGCGGCTTGCGCCGAAGATATCGCAGCTGAGCGGCGTCGGGCTGGTCAGCATCAGCGGTGGTCAAAAGCCCGCGGTCCGTATTCAGGCCAATCCTGCGGCGCTCTCATCCTATGGGCTCAACCTCGAAGATCTTCGGACCGCGCTGACGCAGCAAAGTGTCAACCAGGCCAAAGGGAATTTCGATGGACCGCATCAGGATTATCAGATCAATGCCAACGATCAATTGCAAACAAGCAGCGACTATCGGAATGTCATCGTGGCCTACCGCAATGGCTCCCCTGTCATGCTGCACGATGTGGCAAATGTCGTGGACGGCATAGAAAACAGCAATCAGGCTGCATGGATGAATGAGACTCCGGCAGTCATCGTGAACATTCAGCGCCAGCCCGGTGCCAACACCATCAACGTCGTCAAGGCCATCAAGTCAGTTCTTCCCCAGCTTGAGATAAACCTGCCGGCCTCAATCAAGGTAACGCCCCTTACCGATCTCACTACTGCCATCAATGCTTCGGTTTCCGATGTCGAATTCGAACTGATGCTGACCATCGCGCTTGTGGTCATGGTCATTTTTCTCTTCCTGCGCAATCTCTATGCCACCATCATCCCCTTTCTTGCTGTGCCACTTTCGCTGGTGGGCACACTAGGCGTGATGTATGTTCTCGGCTATAGCCTCGACAATCTCTCATTGATGGCGCTAACCATTTCAACCGGTTTCGTGGTGGATGACGCGATCGTGATGATCGAAAATATCTCGCGCTATATCGAGGCCGGGGACCCGCCCATGCAGGCGGCGCTGAAGGGCGCGGAGCAGATCGGTTTTACCATCATTTCGCTTACCGTCTCACTGATAGCAGTGCTCATTCCTCTGCTTTTCATGGGGGATGTGGTCGGCCGGCTCTTCCGCGAATTCGCCGTCACCCTCGCCGTCACCATCATTCTGTCCGCAGTTGTCTCGCTGACGCTGACGCCCATGATGTGCTCAAGAATTCTGCGTCACAACCCCAAGGCGCAACAAGGCCGATTCTACAAAGCGTCAGAGCGCGTATTCGAAAAAATGATTGCCTTTTACGGGCGCACGCTCAAGTTCGTACTCGGGTACCAGACCATTACGCTGCTGGTGGCCGCGGCTACGCTCGTACTGACGGTATTTCTTTACATAATCATTCCGAAGGGCTTCTTTCCCACCCAGGATACGGGCGTGATCCAGGGTATCTCGCAAGCACCTGAGACCATCTCGTTCGCCGCGATGAAGCAGAAGCAGCAGCAATTGGCACAACTTATCCTGCAAGATCCCGCGGTTGAGAGCCTCTCGTCCTTCATCGGCGCCGACGGGACCAATACCACGTTGAACAGTGGGCGTATTTCGATCAATCTGAAGCCGATTGATGTACGCAAGATAAGCGCGTCCGACGTGATTCGGAGGCTGCAATCGAAGCTCACGCAGGTTGATGGAATCCAGCTCTTCATGCAGCCTGTACAGAACATTACGGTGGACGACCGGGTGAGCCGCACCCAATACCAGTACACTCTGGAGGATCCGGACGCCAACGAACTGAACCTGTGGACGGGTCGCCTGGTTGAGAAGATGAAGCAATTACCTCAACTTGCGGATGTGGCAACGGACCAGCAAACCGACGGCTTGGCAGTCTCTCTGGTAATCGATCGCGTTACCGCGTCAAGACTTGGCATCGCGCCTTCCACAATCGACAGCACGCTTTACGACGCGTATGGACAGCGCCAGATCAACACGATGTACACGCAATTGAATCAGTATCACGTGATTCTTGAAGCTAGTCCAAGCGTCCAGCAGAACCCGGACAGTCTTCAGAAATTGTACGTCCAATCGAATATCTCTTCAGGGGGTTCCGGTCCGGGAGCTTCCACATCCTTCGCCGCGTCAGGATCCTCATCAGCGGGATCGAATGCATTGACGGCCGCGGCGGCTTACACTCCATCCTCCTCAGTTCTAAGCGCGCCTTCAAACGCGATCCAGTCAGGTATCGGTGCCAGCAGTAATGCATCAACTACAAGCACGACCACAAACACTTCCACGACATCTACACCTTCCAACGCCGTTCCGCTCGGTGCATTCACGCATATTGAGAGGACAGCCGAAACGCTCTCGATCAACCACCAGGGGCAGTTTCCGGCCGTAACCGTGTCGTTCAACCTGGCGCCCGATGCCGCGTTGGGCGGAGCCATTACGGCGATCGAGAAGGCGCAGAAGGAACTCGGCATGCCCGCGAGTGTCCAGTATGGATTCCAGGGAACTGCGGCTTCGTTTGAAGGTTCGCTCTCGAACGAAGGTCTGCTGATTCTCGCGGCATTGGTCGCGGTGTACATCGTCCTCGGCGTGCTCTACGAGAGCTTCATTCATCCAATCACCATTCTCTCCACCCTGCCGTCAGCGGGCGTTGGCGCCTTGCTTGCCCTCATGCTTTTCAAACAGGACATGAGCGTAGTCGCAATTATTGGAATAATTCTGCTCATTGGCATCGTGAAGAAAAACGGAATCATGATGGTCGATTTTGCGCTGGAGGGAGAGCGGGAACACGGAAAGAATGCAACCGATGCGATCTATGATGCCTGCCTGCTTCGATTCCGGCCGATCATGATGACCACGATGGCCGCGCTGCTCGCGGGAATTCCGCTAGCGCTGGGGCAGGGCATGGGTTCTGAACTGCGGAGACCCTTGGGCATTGCCATGGTAGGCGGGCTGCTGCTCAGCCAGGTGCTCACGCTCTATACCACACCTGTCATTTACATTTTCTTCGATAACATCGGACACCGGTTCAGCCGCTCCCCGAAGGGCGTTGAAGCTGACAACGAGCCTCGCCCGGCGGAGGGAACATGAACATCTCCGCCCCCTTCATCCGGCGACCTGTAGCAACCACGCTGCTCACGGCAGGCGTCATGCTCGCTGGCGCAATCGCGTTCAACGTTCTGCCGGTTTCCCCGCTGCCGCAGGTTGACTTTCCAACAATCTCTGTTTCCGCCAGTCTGCCCGGAGGAAGCCCGGAGATCAACGCGTCCTCGATTGCTACACCGCTGGAGCGCCAGTTCAGTCATATCGCGGGTGTGACAGAGATGACGTCTTCGAGCACTCTCAGCAGCTCTTCGATCACTTTGCAGTTCGACCTGAGCCGGGATATTGACGGCGCTGCGCGCGATGTGGAGGCGGCGATTAACGCAGCGCGCGCTTATCTGCCTGCCAACCTGCCCGCAAACCCAACCTATCGAAAAGTGAACCCGGCGGATGCGCCGATCATGATTCTGGGCCTTACTTCGGATAAGTACGACAGGCCGACGCTCTATGACTATGCGTCCTCTATCATGGCCCAGAAGCTTTCGCAACTTAAGGGTGTCGGGCAGGTGGCGGTTGGCGGAGGCGCTGGTCCTTCCGTTCGCGTGGAAGTCAACCCTACTTTGCTGAATAGCCACGGACTCACGATCCAGAACATTCAATCTGTCTTGAGCCAACAGAATGCTCACGAGCCGGCCGGCCAGATTACCGATGGAACAACGACCGCCGATATTGTTACCAACGATCAGATTTCCCATGCAGCTCAGTACAAGCCACTCATAGTGGGTTACCACAACGGGGCCGCGATCAGACTGCAGGATGTCGCCGATGTCGTGGACTCCACTCAGAACATCCGTACGGCTGGCTATCTGAACGGCATGCCATCCATCTCCGTAATTATTTTCCGCCAGCCCGGCGCCAACATTATCGGTACTGTAGACCGGATAAAAGAGGCGTTGCCTTCCATCGAAGCGTCGATTCCGCAGGGGATCAAGACCACCGTCGTGATGGATCGCACCACGACCATCCGCGCCTCGGTGGACGATGTAGAGCGCACGCTTATTCTTTCGGTCGTCCTGGTAGTCTTTGTCGTTTTCATATTTCTGCGTAATTGGCGGGCCATCCTCATCCCCACCGTCGCTGTTCCGGTCTCTCTCATCGGAACCTTCGCGGTGATGTATCTGTGCGGCTTCAGCATCGACAATCTTTCCTTGATGGCGCTGACGATCTCGACGGGTTTCGTGGTTGACGATGCCATCGTGGTGATGGAGAACATTTCGCGCCTTCGTGAATCAGGGATGTCGCCCATGCAGGCCGCCCTTGTAGGGTCAAGAGAAATCGGATTTACGATTTTGTCGATCAGCATGTCGCTGATTGCGGTATTTATACCCATCCTGCTGATGGCAGGTATCGTGGGTCGGCTGTTCCGCGAGTTCGCCGTCACCCTGTCGACGGCCATTGTTGTCTCGATGCTTATCTCTTTGACTACGACGCCGATGATGTGCGCCTACCTGCTAAAAGAGGAGAAAGACATCAAGCATGGCCGCGCTTATCGGGTGAGCGAAAAAGGATTCACGTGGATGCTCTCAACTTACACTCGCTCTCTCACCTGGGTATTGAGACATCCGTGGCCTGTATTTGTTCTCCTCCTTCTCACCGTTGCGTTGAACTTCTACCTTATAGTCATCATTCCCAAAGGCTTTTTCCCGCAGCAGGACACGGGTGCTATCACAGGCTCGGTGCAGGGGCCGCAGGACGCCTCGTTCGCGGTGATGAACAACTCGATTCTGCAACTTGAAAAAGTGATTACGGCCGACCCGGCCGTAGCGAACGTCATTGGATACACCGGGGGCAACGGTTCGTCAAACGGCGGGTTTTTATATGTGTCACTCAAGCCGCTCAATGAACGCAAAATCACAGCGCCTTTGATTATCAATCGCCTCAGGCCCAAGATGAATAGGCTCCCGGTGGCCCAGGCATTTCTGCAGGCGTCGCAGGACCTCCGCATCGGCGGGAGAGGCGGCGGCGCCCTTTACCAATACACAATTCAATCTGATAATGTGCAGGATCTATCGCATTGGGGTCCCATCCTGCTCGCAGAAATGAAGAAGCTTCCCGGCTTTCAGGATGTGAACACCGATGCGCAGAACAGCGGCCTGGAGGAACTGATCGCGTATGACCGGCCCACCGCGGCCAGGCTTGGCATCACTCCGCAGTCGCTGGACCAGGCTCTTGTCGGAGCCTTCGGTCAGTCGGAAGTATCCCTCATTTACACACAGCTGAACCAGTATTACGTTGTCTTGGAAGTGGCCCCGCCTTATTGGCAAAGCCCTGACGGTTTGAAGAATATTTATCTCAAAACATCGGGGAACGGCGTGGTTCCTCTCTCTACGGTAACCTCAGCGCAACCAACCACCACGCCCCTCACCGTCAATCACACCAGCTCATTTCCATCTGTCACCGTGTCGTTCAATCTTGCGCCGGGCGTGGCGTTGAGCGATGCTACGCGCCTGGTTGCTCAAATGCAGAACCGCCTGAATATGCCGCCGACTGTGCGCGGATCCTTTGCCGGAACTGCGTCTGCATATCAAACTTCGCTGGCCAGCGAACCCGTTTTGATTGCGACAGCTATTCTCGCGGTCTACATTGTTCTCGGCATCCTATATGAAAGCCTTGTCCATCCAATGACCATCATCTCAACGCTTCCATCAGCGAGCGTGGGAGCGATGCTTGCACTGATACTCTTCAAAATCGATCTCAACGTAATCTCGATCATCGGCATCATCCTTCTGATTGGCATTGTGAAGAAAAATGCGATCATGATGATAGATTTTGCGCTGGTTGCGGAGCGCGAACACGGAAAGACCACCACGGAGGCGATTTTCGAAGCATGCCAACTTCGCTTCCGTCCCATCCTCATGACCACGATGGCAGCCTTGTTCGGCGCGCTGCCCCTGGCCTTCGGTACTGGCACCGGATCGGAACTTAGGCGCCCGCTGGGAATCACCATCGCTGGCGGGCTCATCGTCAGCCAGATGCTGACTCTCTACACGACGCCCGTTGTCTACATTCTGTTTGATTGGGCGCGTCTGAAACTCCGCGGTGTTCAACCGGAGCACCTGGAGCACGGAACCGCGGAGGCAACGTAGCAATGGAAACTCATGGAGTCTTCCTGATGAATAAGCCGGCCGCACAATTTCGGAGAATGCGTGGCGTGTCGTACGCGCTCCACGCAATGTTGCTCTGTTGCGTGCTTATGGGGTGCAATGTGGGGCCGAAATATCAGCCGCCAACAATGACGGCGCCGCCAGCCTTCAAGGAATCTCCTGCGAACTTCAAGGAAACCGATGGATGGACAGTCGCGCAGCCCCAGGACGCGACTCTTCACGGAAATTGGTGGGAGATTTACAACGAGCCTGAACTCAATGAGCTCGAAGAACAGCTAAACATCAACAATCAGAATATTCGCCAATCTTTTGAAAACTTCATGGAGGCTCGTGCGCTGGTACGCGAGGCGCGTGCACAATATTTCCCTACGGTCAGCATTGGTCCTTCGTATAATCGGTCCCAATCGTCCAAAAATATTGGCTCTGCAGCCGCATCTGGCACAAACACGTCCAGCGGCCAGCAATCCCAGGTATTCTCGCTTCCACTGGAGGTTTCCTGGGCGCCAGACCTTTGGGAGAAGGTTCGCAACACCGTGCGGGCCAACCAATATAACGCGCAGTTGAGCGCCGCAGATCTCGAGAATGAACGCCTGACTGAACAAGCCAGCCTTGCCGAGTATTACTTTGAAATTCGGGGCCAGGATGCGCTGCAGAAACTTCTCGACGAAACCGTGGCCGCCGATCAGAAGGATGTCGATAGCGAAAAAGCCCGCTATGAAACCGGTGTCGATGACCAGATATCGCTGGTCGAAGCGCAAACTACACTCGCAAGTGCCCAGTCGCAGGCTATCAATCTCGGGATTGCACGCGCCCAATATGAACATGCCATCGCCATGCTGGTCGGCAAGCCGGCTTCAACTTTCTCAATCCCAGTCCGGCCGTTTACCACCGCGCCTCCGCCGATTCCCGTGGGTCTGCCTTCGCAGCTTCTAGAGCGCCGTCCCGACGTTGCAGCTGCGGAACGGAATATGGCCGCGGCAAATGCGCAAATCGGGGTCGCTTACGCCGCCTATTATCCAGCCTTGACACTCTCAGGCAGCGGTGGCGTGGAGAGTTCCGCCATAAAGAACCTCCTGGAATGGCCTAGCCGTTTCTGGTCTGTCGGCCCTGCCGTATCCGAGACCATTTATGATGGCGGACTGCGTCGCGCCGCCGTCAATCAGTACATCGCAACCTACAACGCAGATCTCGCTGCCTATCGCCAGTCGGTATTAACTGCATTCCAACAGGCTGAGGACTACCTCGCGGAAGTGCGAATTCTCGCTAATCAGATACAGCGCCAACAGGAAGCCGTCAATTCAGCTCAGACTTTCCTAAAACTAGAAATGGGCCGTTATCAGAACGGAATTGACCCATACATTGACGTGGTAACAGCGCAAACCACGCTTCTGAGTAATCAGCAAACGCTGGCCAACCTGCAAGTCGAGCAGATGACCGCCTCCGTTGAGCTGATCGAGGCTCTGGGCGGCGGCTGGGATCGGTCGCAGTTACCCACGCCTGCGCAGGTCACGGAAAAACCATCCAAAGCGGATACCGCGATTCAGCACTAAACTGTCCCTGGATTCAAGTCCTCAATCAATCCATCCGCACCGGGGTTCCGTTAGAAATGCAAACCTGCCTTTCATGGAATTCATCGGCTATTGCCTGAAAAGTCGGGTCCATTGAAACTTGCTTGCGATTCCCAACCGCCTGGAGGAAAATGTCGCTGTCTTTCAAAACAGCCCTTATTCGCGCCGAACACGCGAATAGAAAGTTGGAGATGCGTTATGAAGAGGCTCATTCTTGGCTTGATATGTGTTTTTCTATCCATATCTGCCGTTGCTGCGCAGGATAAAAAAGCTTCCGGACCTGTTCCACTGATTGATCGGGATGTGCTCTTCGGCGATCCGGAAATCGCGGCAGCGCAGATCTCCCCCGATGGCCAGTACATCGCGTTCGTCAAGCCGTGGAAGGACACGCGTAACGTCTATGTCAAAGCTGTCGCCGAGCCTTTCAGCGCTGCTCGGCTGTTGACCACCGAGACCAAGCGCCCCGTGGCTGGCTACTTCTGGACGCGGGACAGCAAATACGTTCTCTACGCCAAGGACCATGACGGAGACGAGAACTTCAATGTCTACGCCGTCGATCCAGCCGCCAAACCGACACCCGGCGCCGATGCTCCGCCATCTCGCGATCTGACAGGCCTGAAGGGCGTGCGCGTACTGATCTTCGAATTGCCGAAAAGCGACCCCGACGCCGTCTACATTGGGCTCAATGACAGGGACAAGGCCTGGCACGACCTCTACAAGCTGAAGATCTCGACGGGCGAGAAGACGCTCATTCGCAAGAACACCGACCGCATTACCGACTGGGTCTTTGACCTGGATGGCAAATTGCGCCTGGCCACACGCAGCGCCGACAACGGAGATACCGAGTTTCTTCGCGTCGATCAAGACAAATTCACCAGGATTTATTCTTGCTCAGTGTTTGAGACCTGCGCACCGCTGCATTTTCAGAAGGGAAACCAGCGCATTTACATCGAAACCAACAAGGATGCAAACCTGATTTCGCTTGCACTCATGGATCCCGTCAGCGGAAAAACGGAGACCGTTGAATCGGATCCACTGGGCAAGGTCGATCTCGGCGGGGCGCTGTTCTCTGAAGCGACCGACGAGTTGCAGGAGACCTGGTACATTGCCGACCGTGCCAAGCTCTACTTTAAAGACAAGGCCTTTGGCGCGGACAATCATTGGCTCGAGCACCACTTCTCCAACTACGAGATTATTGTCGGGTCGCGCACCCATGATGAACGCTACTGGATAGTGACGGCACACAGCGACACCGAACCTGGTCAAACTGTGATCTTCGACCGCAAGACCCATACGGTCACGCCGCAGTTTAGAATCTGGGAGAAACTTCCGCGTGATCAGCTCGCGGAAATGAAGTCCGTCACTTACAAATCCTCAGACGGCCTCGAGATTCCTGCTTACCTCACGCTGCCAAAGGGAATTCCAGGAAAGAATCTTCCCGCTCTTGTGATTCCACATGGGGGCCCATGGGGTCGAGACAATTGGGGCTATAACACGCTGGCCCAGTTCTTCGCCAATCGGGGTTATGCGGTGCTGATGCCCAACTTCCGCGGCTCGACCGGCTACGGCAGAAAGTTCCTGGACGCGGGCAATCTTGAGTGGGGCCGCAAGATGCAGGACGACCTGACCTGGGGCGTGAAGTACATGGTCGACGAAGGGATTGCCGATCCCAAACGCGTCGGCATTCTCGGCGGTTCTTACGGTGGATATGCCACTCTAGCCGGGGTTACGTTTACTCCCGACCTTTATGCGGCAGCCGTCGACATCGTCGGACCATCCAACCTGATCACGCTCATGGATTCGATTCCGCCGTACTGGGAGGCAGCGCGCAAGATCTTCTATGCGCGCATGGGTGATCCAACCACGCCGCAGGGCAAGGCAATGCTGATGGATGAATCGCCATTGAACTCCGCGTCAAAGATCAAGACGCCGCTGCTGGTGGCCCAGGGAGCCAACGATCCACGCGTCAATCGGCGCGAGGCCGAGCAGATCGTAATTGCGCTTCGCGACCGTGGTTTTCCGGTGGAGTATATTCTTGCCCCGGATGAAGGCCACGGATTCGCGCGGCCCATTAACAATCTGGCGCTGTTTATGGAGTCCGAGGCATTCCTTGCGAAGCATCTCGGTGGCAGATATCAGGAGGGCGGCACGTCTGAAGAAGTCGCGCGCTTGAAAGAAATCACAGTCGACCCGACAACCGTAGTCCTTGCAAAGAAAGTGGACCCTGGAGCCGTCGGCACGCCGAAACCAGCCGCCGATCTGCAGGCCGGAACCTATCGATATCAGGTAAAGATCGAGGTCGGCGGTCAGCAGATTTCGCTGAAAGTCTCTACAGTCATTCAGGACGGCGGCGGCTCCTGGACTACGACAGAGACAATGGAAATGCCGCAGGGCACCGCTACCGACACGGCATCGCTCGAGAAGTCGACACTCATCGTGCAAAAACGCAAAGTTCAACAGGGCCCGGTCGTGATCGATCTCGACTTTGCCGGAAATAAGGCAGTCGGAAAATTCACCATGAACGGTCAGGAAAAGCCAATATCAACTGATCTGGGCGGTCCGCTGTTTGCCGATGCGGCTGGTGGAGACCAGGTGATCGCCTGTCTGCCGCTCGCGGAAGGCTATACCACCTCATTCCGTAATTTCGACGTCCAGACGCAAAAAGTAAAGCTGCTGCAACTTATCGTATCTGGATCCGAAAAAGTCACTGTTCCAGCCGGCACATTTGATGCGTTCCGCGTCGAAATCTCCTCTGCAGATGGAGGCACAGATAAGAAGACGCTTTGGGTTGCGAAGGACTCGCACAAGGTCGTAAAAGGCACAGCCGTTCTAGCCTCCATGGGCGGCGCCACGCTGACACAAGAATTGGTTGAATAGCCAGCGTATTTCCCGGGAACCGTGCTGGATACGTGCACCGAAGGGCGTTCTTCTCGAAATGCATCCTCAGTGACTTTGGTAAGGAGCCAAACTTTGCTGAGATGGGTATACTGCCGAAATCGCGTTCCCCATTGCGCAAGCGGTCGGGAAGGGAATCGCGCTTGCAAGTCGATGTTGCATCGATGCTGGAGTGCGGTGAATCCGGAGCAAGTGCCGGATCAAAGGGTGAGGGAGAGGCCGATAAGCAGCCTCTCGTTCTCCTTATCCATGGTTGAGGTCGGCCCCGGGGGTGCGAGCCCACGGGGCCAATTCATTTTCTACCTCAACTGTCGTACTTACTCCGTGTTGTAAAGCTGGAATTCGCGGATTGCTGCGGCGTCAATGCTTGACAGAATATTCAACCTGATCCGGCTGGCAGTAACGGCCGGAAAGCTATCGATCTTCTTATGGCCGATGGCATCGGCGGAAGCAACGGTCTTCCAGCCTGTTCCAGTCCACGCGTCAACAGAGTATTTCTGAATGCGCTGGCCGTCGTTGAGCCATTCCATCGTAATGCTGCGGTTGAAGGTGACCGGCTTGGAAAAACTGACCTCGAGAGTCGCATGATGAGAACCCGCAGGCGCGCTCCAGAAGGTATCGGGGTCGCCGTCCAGCGCGGCTGCGACCTCGGCCGAGACCGGCGCATGCGCGAGGGCAAGATTGTGCGCTGAACGCGCGCGGAGCGCTTTGCCAAATTCTTCAAGGCGCGCCACGTCGCTGTCGGGAAGCAAACCGCGGCGGTCGGGAGCGAGGCCGAGCATCAACTGTGCGCCGCGGCCAACCGTCTTGTCGTAGGTTGTAAGCAGCTCGTCGAGGCTCTTGAGTGAAGACTTCATCATTGGGATGCCAGAACCAATGCTCTTTGCGCAGCGGAGTATCCGCCTCGACCGGGCGCCAGCGCAGATACCCATGCCGATCGATGACGTTCCAGTTCTCATAAGAAACGCGGCCGCTCTCATTGCCCACCCAGCGTGCATCGCCGTATTCAAAGAGTCCGGTGTCGGCGAAAACGATAGTGTTGGGTTGGTAAGTCCGCAAAGTTTCTATGATTTTTTCGAAGTTATAAACGTGGCCCGCGCTGCCCGCTCCATCCAGCCAGAATTCAACCAGGTCGCCGTAATTCGATGCCAGTTCAGTAAGCTCTGCCTGGTAGTAATCGTCATACGCGGCTGAGTCCTTGTATTTTGGTTCATGGCGATCCCAGGGCGAAAGATAGACGCCGAACTTCAGGCCGTATTTGCGCGCCGCGCGGGCCACGTCGCCCACCACATCGCCTTTCCCGTTCTCCCATGGGCTCGACTTCACGCTGTAGCTTGTCTGCTCGGTGGGCCAGAGACAAAAGCCATCATGATGCTTGGCGACCAGCACAACATACTTTGCGCCGGAGTCGCGGATAGCCTTCATCCACTGATCAGGATCAAACTGGGTGGGGTTGAATGTCGACGGATCGGCGGTACCGTCTCCCCATTCTCGATTGAGAAATGTGTTGGTGGAGAAGTGGAGGATGACGCCAAATTCAAGATCTTGCCATTCGGTTTGCTGGGGAGATGGCTTGACGTCTGAAAAGTTCTGAGCGTACGCCGGGAAAGCGCAAAGAAACAGGGCGAGGCCGAAGCTCATCCATCCATTGCGAAAGCACTTCATCGATTCGTCTCCGCGAGCCGGGCGCGATTCATTCTTAGTGGCGATGTGGCAGGAAGGTCCAGATCGCCGGGTCTTCTTCGCCGAGAACCCACAAGCAATAACCTTGCAGCCCGTCTTTCTGTACAAGTTCATAGCGGTCCTTGAAGGTGTGCAAGTCAGTAAAGAAAATCCATTCGCGCATCTGGTCGCGATAGAAGTAAAAATACGCGCTGTGATCTTCTGCATCCCACTGGATCTTGCCGTTGTAGGCCGTGGCAAGCTGCAGGGCGTTCGCCGTGCCGATATACTCGGCGGACGGATTCGGCTTCTCGTTCGCGAACTCATTCTCTTTGATGGGAGCGCCCGTAAACCAGTGATAGCCGTAGAGGGGAATACCGAGAGAAAGTTTCTCTTTGGGTACAACTTTGAGCGCGTAGTCGAGGTTTTCGACCGTCCAGTTCCATCCGGCGACAGGGCCAGGCTCTGTCCAGCGCGTGTGCTGGTCATAGGTCATCAGGCAGAGGAGATCGACGTACTTTGAGAGAGCGGCAATGTCGTAGGCGCCGCGCCAGTCGGTGTAGATCCACTTGGCAAAGCCGCCGGCGCCGGGGTAGCCGGGAGCGTTGGGCACCGTGGCAATGGTGAGTTGAAGATGGGCCTTGTGCATCGCCTCCGCTGAGTTCATTACCAGAGCGGTGAGCAGATCGCGATCGGTCCACTCGACGTTTTCAAAGTCAAACTGAAAGCCAGTGTAACCGCGGAGCCTGCACTCACGGATCATGGCCTCGTTCATCACGGTCTGAGCGCCGGCATTCATCGCCAGCGCGTGAAAACCCTTCTTGTTGAAGAGAGCGATGATCGGCATGACGGGCAACTTTTCGTCTTGCGCCCGCTTGAGCACTGTGGGTTCGGGAGCGCCGGTGACCAGGCCGTTTTCGTCCACCTGGTACCAGGTGGGCACCAGCAGATCGATCTGCGATGAATGGGCCAGAAAGGAACGAATAGAGTCAGGATTGTTGGTCAGGTAAAACAGACCCACCGGTTGCGAATGCAGGAAAGGGGCTGAGGCGAAAAAAAGCAAAGCGCAGAGGAAAGACTGTTTCATCATTCTCCTGTTACGAAGCCGTTGAACTTCGGTTGCCGCGTCCGCAAAGTTCTTCCCGGCGCTGACTCAGACGGCAATTACATTGATACTATCGGCTTTGAAGTGGGCGAGGGCATCGGGCGCAATACCGGAATCGGTGATCAATATGTCGATGTCGGCGACAGCGCAGATCAGGGCCGGACTTATCATCCCAATCTTGCTTGAATCCGCCACCACGATCACTTGTTTCGCCTGCCGGGCCATGGCACGAAAGACCGCAGCTTCATCCGGCTCGATGGTGGTGGCGCCGCGCAGCACATCCACGCCGCAGGCACCGATGAACACCTTGTCGAAAAACACGCCACTCAGCGTCTCCATTGCCGGCGGGCCGGTCAGCGAAAACGCGCCCGCCCATCGCATCGTGCCGCCCGTCAAGGTCACGTTCAATGCAGCCTGGTTGCTCAATTCCATCCCGATATTCACGGCGTTGGTGATCACGTTAATTCCGCTGCGATGCCGGATGCATCGCGCGACCTGGGTGGTCGTAGTTCCCGCCGTGAAGCCTATGGTGTCATGCTCACGAATCAACTCCGCCGCCGCCACCCCGATGCGTCGCTTCTCCTCGGCAAAGCGTCCTTCCCGTTCCTGGAAAGAGGAATCGAAGCGAAACGGCTCATACTGTGTTTGCCCGGGCAGCTTGGCGCCCCCATGGGTTCGGTGCACCAGCCCGCGCTGTTCAAGCCGCGTCAGGTCGCGCCGAACGCTGGCGCCGGAAGCACTCAACAGTTCAGATAATGCATCCACTGTTGTGTTTCCCTGGCGCAAAAGCACCTGCAGGATTCGTTTCGCTCGTTGATCTGTTTTTGTCGACATTTTGAAGTGGAACCAGGATCGTGGTTGCTAAGGATTGTAAATGTACGCGCCGAGATAGCACATTAGCCAGGTTGTACCGCAGCCCGATCTGCAACTAACTGCTCAAGCGCATCTGCCAGAGCACGCACGCTCTCCTCACGCACAACAAATCTTTTGTATTCGCGGTTCCGGATGTCGCCCATCGCCATACCTTTCCGGCGGAATTGAGCCGGACTGTCGAATTCTGTCCTGGCACTGGAGTGGAACTCGCTGGCGCCTGTATGCTCGGCAACGGCAGCGATGGAGTCCCCCGTGATGCCGCTGGCGGCCATGATCGCGATGCGTCCTTTGGCTAGCTCGACCATGCGTGCAATTTCGCGCATGCCAAGCCGAGCATTCGGCGCTCCACCAGAGGTAAGTATCCGCGACGCCCCCGTCGCTAGCACATCATTCAGAGCCACTGAAGGGTTCGGCGTCATATCGATGGCGCGATGAAAGGTTACCGGCAATGGCCTGGCCAATTCCACCAACTGCCGGGTGCGTTGCACATCCACGCCGCCTTGTTCGTTCAGTAACCCCAGAACGATGCCGTCCGCACCCAGGTGCCTTGCCTGCCGGATCTCCTCCTGCATTACCTCAAACTCCAGGGCGGAATAGCAGAAATCTCCGCCGCGCGGACGAATCATCACAAACAGCCCGATGGCAATGTTTTTTCGGACCAAAGCGATCAAGCCCGCGCCGGGAGTGATTCCCCCTTCCAGCAAATCAGTACAGAGTTCAACCCGGTGGGCGCCTCCGCGCTCCGCGGCAATCGCAGATTCCACTGAATCGACACAAATCTCAAGTTTCATACTGACCGCGCCCCATTCCCCAAAGCCCACGTCCCTCGACAAAGAACCCCTCCTCCGTCGAGGAACACGGTGTTCTAAAATTCCGCGAAGACCCTGCGTTGCCGCTAGCAAATGCGCCAACACGGCTCGCTAAAACGAGTACTTCGCAGAGAACTGCAGGTGGCGCTCAACTGAACGTGTGCCCCGTTGCGAAACGTTTCCGTAGTTCGAGTCGGTGATGCCAGTATCCGGATTGCCATAACTGACAATGTTGAATGCGTTGAAGGCATCGAAGCGGAAGCCCACAGTGTGCTCGCGCCAAATATGGAAGTCCTTGAATGCTGCCATATCCATGTTGAAGTATCCGGGTCCGCGTATCGACCCGTTGCTCGAGGTGCCGAAGAAGTTGTTCGCGGGTACGCCGAATGCGCAAGTGCTGTTGTCCACTCCCGCAGTCGTACAGGGAACTCCCGAGGGATCTGTCCCAAACCAGTATTCGTTGTTGCGCCCCACAACCTTCAGTTCGCGGTATTGGTTCACACGGTTGGGTCCGTAGCTGTTGGAGTTGCTTGAACCGCCGGTAATGGTCTCTGGGAATCCAGAGTAGGCGACGGCTGCGGTCGAGAGTTTCCAGCCGCCGATCACCTCGTCCATCGCGCGGTTAGCCGAAGAGAAGTATTGTTTGCCGCTGCCCACGGGAAGTGCGTAGACACCGGTTGCGGAGAGGTTGTGCTTGATGTCGTACCCGGCCGGGCTCATGTCGGCCGCGGGGTTGTAGTAATTCTGGAACGCGCCGGCACTACCATAGCCGCTCACGTTCAATGAGTAGTTGCCAAGGCTGTTCGTCATGGCCTTGCCGTAGGTATAGTTCACGGTGAACTCAAGGCCATGATTGAGGCGCTGGCGCAAAACGGCTTGCAGCGCGTTGTAGTTCATTTTTGCTCGTGACTCGGTGATCAGCAGTCCGCCGTTACCGCCAACGCCCAGCGCGGAGTCGATCCCATTTACGCCGATGTATGCGCTGTTGTAGAACGGGGCCGAGGTTTGATCGTTGTTGACAGTTAACTGGTTCACGTTGCCATAGTCTTCAATGTGTTGGCCGGTCTCTCCAACGTATCCAGCCTGTAGTGAAGTCGTGGGGGTGAGTGCGTATTCGACAGTCAGGTTGAATTCCTGCACGTAAGCAGGCTGGATATTCTGCGGATAGGCAGTGTATCCATTGTTGGAACTGCTGTACTGAACCGAAGTGTCGGGGTTGGTAAAGCCCTCTTCGGCTGTGTTCGGCGTAGGCACCGAAGTGGCCGTAGGAGCGCTTACCGAGAAGCCCGCTGCCTGCAGGAATGGAGCAATAGCCGTCAGGCGCTGGTTGAATGAGTTGCCTTCAAAGAAGCTGGTTGCGCCGTAGCCGCCGCGGACAACAAATTTGTCAGTACATTTGATAGGCAAATCCAATGTGCGGCATCCACTGCCGATAGTTCGGCTGGTAGCAGGCCAGGTTGCTGCAGATTCCGGACCCTGGCAAAGCCCCCGTGGGAAGGTGACCAGCATAGTCAATCTGCCCCGTTGTGAGGTTGATGTTTCCAGTTCTGTCCTGCTCTTCGATCCAGGGCTCGTCGAACTCGTAGCGCACGCCGAAAATGAAGAGTCAGGTTCGGCAAAACCTTGAAGTTATCCTGCGCAAAGCCGGCCGTGCGCCATTGGCGCTGCCCAACATTCACGCTCGCTAAAGTGACTCCGCCGACTGAGACGCGGTCAAGCACAAAGTCCGCTGGGCCGTAGCCTCCAGCATTGGGCGCGGAAGGGTTGGAAGTGAAGTTGCCCGAGTAGTTCAGCGAACCCAGGTAGCCGTCGTTATTTCCAGTCGGGTAGTTGTTCTGGTAGCGGCGCGCTTCAATGCCCATGCTGATGTAGTGCTTGCCGCGCTGCCAGGTCAGGTTGTCGATGTAGCTGTAGGTGTTGTCAATGACGCCGCCGTTGTATGCGGTCGTGCCCACGTCGCTGAGGTTGCCGTTCAGTCCCTGGTTAGTAAAACCGTTGAATTTCTGGTCAGGGAAAGTGATGCCGACCTTGGCATTGCCCGAAGTTCCGAACACCCCGGTTGGATCGACAGGAAAGCCCTGATTCCAATCGGTGCGCGTGAAGCCGACACGCGCCGAATTGACCAGTGCCGGCGAGAATGTATGCACCCAGTTGAGCCCTGTAATCCACGTGGGATAGAAATTGAAACCGGGGAAGGTAATGGCCAGCACCGGGGTTGATCCGTCATACGCGTGAGAGATGGAATAGAACCCCGTGATCTTGTCCTCTGCGCGCGGGTCGTATTCGATCTTCACGTCGCCCTGGTCGTTGGCCTTGTAGCTGCGCTGCGGCGCCTGGTAATTGTTGTTCGCGATTCCATCGGTGGGTGTCACGCACTTGCCACCTGCAGGGGTCACCGGATTGTCGGCGCCGCAATCCGGATAAAGCTGTGGATTCGCAAAGAGGAATTTAGCCACCGGGTTTGTGACTGGAACGCCCATGTTCCCGACATACGGCGCGTAGCCGTTCAGCGGGTCATAAAGTTGGATGGGATTTGAGCCGCTAAGCAGATACTGAGAAATCGCCGTTGCGCATCGCGTCGGGAATCACGCTCGCAGTGCTCGATCCGCCCACGTGATAACGCGACCCCAGGTAATCGCCAAAGAAGAAAAGCTTGTTGTGCACGATGGGTCCGCCAACCGTGCCGCCAAACTGAGCAAATGAATAGGGGTTGGTCGGCAGACCCTGGTAGCCATTCGCATAGGAATTCGCGTCGAACCGGTAATCCTGCACGTAGCCGTATGCTGAACCGTGGAACTGATTGGTTCCGCTCTTCAGCACGAGCACCACCCCTGCGCCATTCACGTTGCCGTAGTCGGTGGGAGAATCCGCCGTAAGAACCTGTATTTGCTCGATCGCCGCAGGTGCCGGGCTATACGAGATCAGGTTGTTATACGTCTCGTTCATGTCGATGCCGTCCAGGGTGTAGTTGTTCGCCTGGGCGCGATTGCCGTTGAAGTTGGGTGTATCTGAGTTATAGGTGCTGCGTTCGAAGCTCGTCTGACCCCCGGTTCCGTATGTCGTCACGGCGCCCGGCACATACAAGAGTGATGGCGGAGAAATCCTGCCCGTTCAGCGGGAAATTTTCAATCGTATTGGCGGTGAATGTGCTCGAGATTGTGGGGTCAGTGGTGTTCAGGATAGGCGCGGATGCCGAGACGCTCACTGTTTCCTTTGAACTCCCGACTTTCAGCTTGATGTTGAAGTTCGCGGTCTGCATGACCTCCAGTGCGAATGCGGGCACGTTCTCGGTGGTGAATCCGGTTGCCGACACGGATACCTGGTATTGGCCGATGGGAAGAAATTCAATGTGAAAGAGGCCGGCCGAATTTGTGGTTGCGGGCGTGTCAACACCCGTGTCAAGGCTATGGGCCGTCACCTGGGCGCCCGCGATCACGGCGCCAGTCGAGTCCGTTACCTGGCCTGTGATCGAGCCGGTGACAGTCTGCCCGTGGGCGTTCACGACGCACGCCAGCATGGCGAGGGCACATCCAAATGCAATCCGCAGGAAACTAGTTTTCATGTTGGCCTCAATATTGATTCGTTCGATCTGCCTGCATTGAGCAGGGTGATTTTGTGTGGCCGACCCGATTAAGAAAGCAGTCTGGCCCGTGGAATAGCTGAGAATTCTGCCTGGCGTTACCGTCCGCCAAGGTCTGTCTGAAATCTCTGAGCGACGGATTCTTTATGAGCTCGCTCATCTCTGCCGATCGAATGGATTGGTTGCTTTCGGGACGATTTCGCGCCATCGAATATCGGTTTCCTAAGAATTCAAGGCCCCTGTGCGAAACCGATCTGAACAGAATCGTAGCGATAAAATGAGCAAAATGTCAATAAAAATGGAGAAATGGCAAGAAAAACTGCTCAATCGTCCATTTCTCAGAGCAAAAGGGCAGACATCTGATCTTCGTCTGGTGCCCCGCCACAATACCGTCCAGATGCAGAATCAGGCGCTTCTGGTCTTACTAGATGCCCAATTTGCACCTTGAAAGAGGATGGGTGCCCACAACCAGGCGGACTCTCAGCCGGCAGCTCTTGAGTGGCAGATCGCAAATCGGCTGATGCTTAAGCGGTCGTTCAGAGAGGCCTGCCTCTGAATAAATAGAAAAGTTCGATTAATAGAATCAAAACCACTGTCGCTTCAAGCAGAAAGGCGCGACTCTGGTTGAATTGCTCGACCATGTAGTCGTAAAGGTCCTCAGCAGTTTTGAGTTTTCGCTCCACCAGGTTTTTGTAATCGGGAACACCTACCTTGCTCGCGGCCAATTTATAGAGCCGGGCAGCGAACATATCGCTGAGAAACTTGATAGCGTTGTCGGCGCGTTCTGTCAGTTCCGCAACGTCGAGCAGAACGGTGTGCAGGTTGGTTGCGGAGCGAGCTAGTCGCCACCGCGCGAATGTTCCGGTTTTTTGCTCCAACTTGTCATAGACGCCGTCCAGAATCCCGGACAACAGCTCGTCGTAGTGACGGAATTCAAGAAGCTGAGAGTTGGCGTATTCGAGCAGCTGAATGGCAGTTTCGGCTCCTGCCGTGCTGTCGTAAAGGAAAGCGGCATTCCAGCCAATCACAGCCACATCGGTCGTGTAATAGGAGACCCGCGAATTCAGCACTTCTGTGCATTCGCCGGTCGACAGGTTCAGCCGGTCGCCACGAACGATCTGCGCAATCTGGAGCGCCTTATCACGGATCAGCTCGTCCGCCGTGGGCGTTCCCGCTACTTCGCGCACATGGAAGATGAAGTAGTCCTCGCTGAGCCAACGCGAATAGGGCTTCACCATCGACGATTGAGCACGCTGCAACTTCTGCCTTACGATGGGTTCGACGTGCGAAGCGAAATCAACGTCCCATACCCAACGGCTGGCTAATTTCACAAGGCTTTCCCAATCGCCCGAAAAAGGGAGCTGGTAAACAACGCTGACAACGCCGTAATCGTAGTACTTGATCTCTCCCTCGAGCCTCTCGCCGCTTTCAAGGACAAGAGCCTGCAGCGGCTCAACAACCGGCGGCCTTTGATAACGAACGTAAGCAGGAACTGAATGCTTCAGGCTCGGCAGTTGTACCGTGCGGGCACTCACGGCTTGCTGAAGCTGATCCAGGCGGAGTTCTTCACACACGTCGAACTGGATGAGCACCAGCACGGCGCCATTGAGCGGGAGGGAAGTCGAGGATGGGGGCACGGTGGACATGATGCTACTCACGCATGGTACACGGTCTCTCTGAATCGGCTTGAATGGGAGTCCTGGGAGAGATTCTGACCTGCTGCGTCACAGAAAGTCACCTGTCCCACCTTGATTGTGCCGGGTGCAGGTGTGACGGGCGCCGTCAGCGTGAAAGCCGTGCCAAGTGGAACCGTGGTGGTTGGTCCGGAACTGGACGTCACAGCCACGCCTGGCGTCGCGGGCGCTTTGCTTTGCGCGGGAGCAGCGAGACTCGCGAGCAACATAAACGCGAACTCATCTTCGATCCAAAGCAACCCTCGTTCAACTTCACTATCGAGAAGAAACAGTCGGCTGTGTTCCGTTACTGTGTAATTCTGTATGCGCGGTCGTTCAAGGAGGATTTCGGATGGAGCGTTTCAACCCGTTACGTCGGGATTTTCTCCGCACTGGAGGCATGGGAGTTGCGGCCGCAGCGATGCCCGTGGCTTCGATTGCCGCCTCGGCTCAGGAGGGATCAGGGATTCTCCCGGCGCTGGGGATCTTTGATGTGCGCAAGTATGGCGCCAAAGGAGACGGCAAGACACTGGATACAGATACCGTCAACCGCTCCATTGAAGCAGCGGCAGCCGCGGGTGGCGGAGTCGTTCTATTTCCATCTGGAACCTATCTCTGTTTTTCTATCCACTTGAAGAGCCAGGTCCACCTCGTTCTTGACCAGGGAAGTACCATCCTTGCGGCCGATTCGCCATTGCCGGGCCAACAGACCGGCTACAACGGCGGCGCCTATGATACCGCCGAGCCAAAAACCGAGTGGGATGCTTTTCAGGACTACGGCCACAATCACTGGCACAATTCGCTGCTGTGGGGCGAAAACCTGCACGACTTCAGCATCACCGGCCCCGGCCTGATCTACGGCAAGGGCCTGAGTTTCGGCGCGAACCACAACGCCCGCGGCAATTACCCCATCTATATTGCCGAGCAGGCGGGGGTAGGCAACAAGGCCATCGCGCTCAAAAACTGCCGCAACGTGTTGCTGCGCGATTTTTCTATCCTCAAAGGTGGCCACTTCGGCTTGCTATTGACCGGCGTCGACAATCTCACCATCGACAACCTCAAGATCGACACCGATCGTGACGGTATCGACATCGATTGCTGCCAGAACGTGCGCGTCTCAAACTGCACCGTCAATTCGCCCTGGGACGACGGCATCTGCCCGAAATCAAGCTACGCCCTGGGCTATGCGCGCCCCACCCGCAACCTCACCATCAGCAACTGCTGGGTTACGGGCTATTACGAACTGGGCTCCGTGCTTGATGGCACTTTCAAGAAATACGCATCGGATTTTCGCGTTCCTCGCACGGGCCGGATCAAATGCGGCACCGAGTCCAACGGCGGCTTCATCAATGTGACCATTTCGAACTGCGTCTTCGAGGGATGCTGCGGATACGCGCTCGAGTCGGTCGATGGCGCATTGCTCGAAGATTTCGCCATTACCAACACCACCATGCGCGATCTAGCGGCGCCTCCCTTCTTTTTCCGCCTCGGCGCGCGCCTGCGCGGCCCCAAAGAGAGCACCAGGGTCGGTACGCTCAAGCGTATCTTGGTCAGCAATCTTACCTGCTTCAACGCGCCCCAGCGCCAGGGCTCGATCCTCACCGGCATCCCCGGCCATGCCATCGAAGATGTGAAATTCTCCAACATCTATATCGAGACTGCGGGGGGTGGAACAGCCGACGACGCGAAAGCGCAGCCCAGCGAGCAGGAAGACAACTATCCCGATCCCGGACGCTTCGGTGTCATCCCGGCCTCGGGATTCTTCCTCCGCCACGTGCGCAACCTGGAGATGAGCCACGTCGAGATTGCAAACACGGCTCCGGACGCGAGGCCGGCATTCTATTTGAACGACGTCAATCGTGCCGATTTCTTCGCCGTCACGGCCCCGCGCGGAACTGAAGGTGCCTTTGCATTACACGGCGTCAAGGACCTCCGCATTGCCTGGAGCAGGGCTGCCGTCGATACAAACCTCAGCACCATCGACGACAAGATTCTGTAAACACGAGGTCCGCGGCACAACTCCCTGGAATGATTCTCAAGGCGCAGGGGCGTCCGGAATCGGCGGTACCGGAAGTGTTTGCCTTAAGATTCAACAGGGAGAGAGTTCGTGGCGATCTGGCATTCCTTTCTCATTGCTTTCAGCGTGCTTTTGCCCTTGATCAATCCTCTCGGGTCCGCCTTGGTGTTTCTCGGGCTGGCTGGGGACGTGCCTCCAAGTGTTATTCGGTCACTAGCGCGCAGAATTGCCATTTGTAACATCATTTTTCTGGGGATTATCGAGCTTCTGGGCGCGGCCATCCTCAAGTTCTTCGGCATTTCTCTCCCCATCGTCCAACTTTCAGGCGGCATCGTGATCGCAGCTATGGGATGGGGAGTGCTGAATGAGAGAAGCGCTGGCGCCAACATCAAGAACAAGGATGAGGAGTGCGGTCCACCTGTCGAGCCTAATACACATCTCGAAGAGAGAATATTCTATCCATTCACGTTCCCGATTACTTCAGGACCTGGCACGCTGGTTGGGTTGCTGACACTTACCGCACGCATCTCGAATAAAGCCTTGACCCAGGATATCCTGGCCCATGTTGGGGTGTTTATAGCCGTTGTGGTCATCAGTGTACTTTGTTATTTTTGCTATGCGTACGCCGCAAGAATCACCAAGGCCATCCCGCCGGCTACGGCTCAAGGCATCTTACGGGTGATTGCATTCATCCTGCTTTGCATTGGCATCCAGATAGCGTGGAATGGACTCTCAGCGCTGCTCGCCACGATCCTCCCGAGGTAGATTTAACGCTCCGTGTAGAGATCAGAATTACCGCGCAAGGACGACAGCAAATGAAACTGGTGCGGACGGCAGGACTCGAACCTGCGATGAACTGGGTGTAGGCCAGCCGATTTAGCCGCTAATCTACGTCCGCAAACTTGGTGCGCATGGGCAGACTTGAACTGCCATCTCAAGCTCCGGAAGCTTGTGCTCTCTCCGTTGAACTACATGCGCGAAAACTTATGGTCAACCCGCCCGGATTTGAACCGGAAACTATGCTTTAGGAGAGCATCGTGATCTCCAGTTTCACCACGGATTGATGGAGAGCCTACCCGGAATTCAACCGGGATTCGCGCTTTAGAAGAACGCCGTCTTGTGCGTTAGACGATAGGCTCATGGTCAGGGGTCCCACGACAGGTCTTTGTCAATGGGATGACATGGTGGGTCCGGTGAGATTTGAACTCACGTCTCTTCGCTTAAAAGGCGAGTGCAGATAGCCGCTATGCGACGAACCCAAAGTGGTGAGCGCGGCTGGATTTGAACCAGCGTCAGCCTGCTTAAGAGACAGGTATAATCAGCCGCTATACGACGCGCTCATGGTGTACGTGGCGGGTGTCGAACCCGCAGTCTGTCTCTTATAAGGAGACGGCTAGCTACATGCCAACTAGCAGCTACACGTACGCACGACGCGGTGGCAGCGGACGGACTCAAACCATCTACTCTGCGCTTATGAGACGCATGGCTATTCACTTCGCCTTCGCTGCCATAAAACTGGCGAGGGTGGCGGGCATCGAACCCGCTTCATCCGGCTTTGGAGGCCGACGTTCTACCTGTCTGAACTTCACCCTCATTTTCAAAGAGCAATGAAAAACCCGGCGCTAGGCCGGGTCCAGTGCAAATGCAAATACACTCAGACCCTCAACACACGACTCCCCACATGACCCGCTTGGTCATTCTTGTAATGCCGTGTTTGAACATCTTCCGCATCGATCCCCGTTTGTAGTTACTTAGTGAGTTGGTCAGTGCAGAGCAATCATCGACAAGTCTCCGCCCGACCAATCTTTTGGAGCACCTGGCAGGACTCGAACCTGCATAGAGGCTATCAGCCTCAACCCGCGTTCGTAGCGCGGCGGCTAATCCAGTTCACACCACAGGTGCTCAACCTATGGTCTGGATGAAGGGATTTGAACCCCCGGCCCCCTGCTCCCAAGGCAGGCGCTCTGCGCAAACTGAGCTACATCCAGACAACTTGGTGGCTTCGGCGGATTTCGAGACCGCGGCACTCACGTCTTCAGCGCGATGCTCTACCCTCTGAGCTACGAAGCCAAAGCCTGGTGGACCGTATCGGCATTGAACCGATCTGTCATCCTCTTTGCAGGAGAGGTAAGCACCCCAAGCACTTCCACGGCCCACAATCTTGGAGGGAAGGGAGGGAGTCGAACCCTCTAAAACGTGATCCACAATCACGCGCCGCACCGTTTGGCTTCAGTCCCCACGTCCTCAATCCATATGTTGGAGCCGGTAGAAGTAATCGAAACCCCAGACGCGGCGGTTTACAAAACCACCCGTCCGATCTACCGGCCCACATTCATCCGCGAAGGGCAAAACGCCGATCGCCATCGGAGTCGGCGTACAAGTACCGGCCCCACTCGTTCACTTCCAATCCCATCGACCGCAGAATGAATCTGCCAGTATGAACACTTGCAGGCAACGGTCGGCGCAACAGCGGCATGCCCGCCTCTTCGGGCGTCCTGTCCGCCTTGCGGTGGTTGTCCTTTCGGCAACAAGCCACAAGGTTCTCCCAGGAACTCTTTCCGCCCTGCGATCTGGGAATGACATGGTCAAGCGTCAACGCGCTGCCACGAAACTTTAGTCCGCAGTACTGGCAGCGGTATGCGTCTCTGACAAGAATGTTGCGGCGGGTCATAACTTGCAGCCGGACGGGAACATTCCTATACACAAGCAACCGAATAACACTGGGTAAGTGGATGCCTGGATAGACCATCTTATTCGTGGCTAACTCAACCGTTGCTTTCCCCTTGGTGACAAGCTTCAGCGCCCGCATGGCTGGAATGATGCGAAGGGCCTCATAAGATGCATTCAGTTGTAGAACCGGTCTTCGCATCAAACTCATTGCAATTCTCCTTCCGCGCTCTTGCACCTTCTTGTGGAGCCCCATTGACGCCTCGAACGCCAATCTTGTGATTACAAGGCACAGGCTCTTCCTGTTGAGCTAATGGGGCTTCGCGCGTCAAAAGTCCTTTCTCTTAAAACTGGAGCGGTGAGCGAGACTCGAACTCGCGTGAGCGGTTTGGAGGACCGCCGTACTTGCCGCTGTACGATCACCGCTTAACTAACCCAACGAACAAAGACCAATCGCTGCGGACCCCCAAAACATGGCTTCCGGCGAGGGATTCTAACCACCATCAGCACATTCAGAGCGTGCGGTCCTCACAGTTGAACGAACCGGGAACAACTCACAACTTTGGCTCCGAGAGTCGGATTCGAACTGACGTCTCGCTGCTTAACAGGCAGCCGCTCTACCGCTGAGCTATCTCGGATCAGCGCCGTAAAACTAAAAACCCTCTGGCCAATTGGCTCAGAGGGTAAGTGGAATCCAATTGCGGAATCCTCCGAGCAATCACATAGGTGCACCATGCCGCGGCTGCGCCGTCGCTGGTATAAAACCGTGATTGACTCGGTTCATCATCGCACTTACAACTTACCCCGGATTTAGTTATATGTCAACTGTTGAACTCGTAAAAATGTTGACCTGTGTTAGAAGATCGACGTGAATCATTGGCCCAAGAGAACCATCCGCCGATTCGAACCTGCGAGTCCTCGCCTTATGGGGCGAGCGAGATAGTCGCTCCTCCTCCTCAGGAGCAATCAACACAAAAGAAGTCTGGTGCATGTGAGAGGATTTGAACCTCTAAAACCCCAAGGAGTCGCGGTTTTACGGACCGCTGCAGCTAACCGTATCTGCCTCACATGCACAACATGGCGGAGAGAGCGTGGATTCGAACCCGCGACACCCGAAGGTGCTCTCGCTTTCAGGGCGAGTGCCTTAAGCCTGACTCGGCCATCTCTCCAAACTGGCGGAAGCGGAGCGAGTCGAACGCTCACATCCCGAAAGATGTCCCGCTTCGGACGGGGCGGGCTCGCCACATGCCCAGCGCTTCCAAACAAACTGGCGGTGATGAGAGGATTCGAACCTCCGGGCCCGGATCTGCACCGGGTCTCTGACTTTCCGGGTCAGTTGTTTAAGCCGCTCACACACATCACCGCAAAACAAAACCGGCAGAGCAGCAAGTCTGCCGCAAACTATTCTCCGGTCCAAACCACGAACCTCATGCGAGCGACCCGCGAGCGTCCGCTGCATGCAATGCTGGCGGAGAGTATTCGATTCGAACGAATGACACCGATGAGGTGTTCCGCGTTAGCGGTGCGGCGCCTTAGGCCACTCGGCCAACTCTCCGTATTCAATTGCATTGGTGCCGGCCGGGGGTATCGAACCCCCCACGTCCGAAGACACTGCGTTTTGAATGCAGCGCGTCTTCCCATATTCCGCCAGGCCGGCACTTCTTTGGTAGGAGCGAGGGGAGTCGAACCCCCAAGCCCGAAGGCGCTTGATTCTAAGTCAAGTGCGGTTTCCATTTTCGCCACGCTCCTACAATCACAATCTTGGTGCGGATGAAGGGACTTGAACCCTTACGCCACTGAAGGCACATGCTTTTGAGACATGCGTGTCTTCCGTTCCACCACATCCGCCTGGTACCCGAAGAGGGAATCGAACCCTCACGCTCAAATGAGCACAGCGTCCTCGACGCTGCGTGTCTCCCGTTCCACCATCCGGGTGTAACTCTCGAGGGCATAACTCCTCGACCGCAACTTTGTAAGTCGCCCCTTCGAGCTCATAGTTACAAGCTCTTGGTGCGGGATGCAGGAGTTGAACCTGCACGTCCGTGGACACTCGATCTTAAGTCGAGCGCGGCTTCCGTTTCGCCAATCCCGCACAAACTAAAAGCCCCCCGATTTCTCGGAGGGCTTCGAATCTGACCAATCGAATGGCGTCAGCGCACGAAGCCTCCCCAGCCCAGCTGATAGCTGAACGATGAGAGTCGATCGGAGTTGACTAAGATGACGCGCATTGGTTTCAATCCTTCACTTACTAGATACCACGATTTCAATTACGATGCAAGGGCTATCGTTGTACGAGCACAGCCAATCGGCGGACGCGCGAGGCGGTCATGACCCGGAAGTGTAAGGCGCTCACGAATGCCATCGACGTTGTGCGCCAAGTTATCGCGCTTACGCTCTTCGAGGGTTGGTCCCACCATGACTTCGATGAACGGGCTCGATTGATGCAATGCGAGCTTGCCGACCAGCAGGACATCGGTGGACAGGCATCGATACGCCCGATGGCGATGATGCATTGAGTACCTGCGGTCTGGGACGTCACACAGCTTCGGCCCGATGCGGACGTATAATTCCCGCGGTTGCGGCGGGCTCGCGTTGCTGTCTTCGGCACGGCACCGTAACTAGAGGACGTTATGCTCAAGTTCCATATCACGTCATTGATCATGTTGATTGTTGCTGCTCCCGCTTTGGCCAAACCAATAGACTTCTATCCGGCTTCCTGCGACGAAGTTTGGGCGGCTGTGAAGGTCACGCTGGACAATCCCAACCATTACGGGATCTCGTGGATGAATGATGCGAAGCAGAGGGCATCGTTCGTTGTGGTTGGCGACTTGGTCCTGTACACCCAAAAGGTCGCATTGGAGCCAAAGGACAATGGTTGCAGGGTGAACGCGACCATGATCGAACTCGGCCCAGACAACCTGGAATGGCGTCAATTTCAACATCGCACTGCGCGGTCACTCGCAAAGTTGCAGGCGGAGTCCAAACCAGCGCAAAAGGCGACCGGGACGTCTGTATTGCGGCACACGTGCAGGGCGGTGCCTTCCATAGAGATGCATAACGGATTGTGAGGTACATCGAGTTACGTTGCTTGCGCCCGCGGATGCTCCGGTCAGGTAGGGGGGCGGGGACAGAACAAAACGCGATTCCGGCGCTTTCGATTCCCAGTTGCCGCTCGCGAATATGCATTGCGGTTGCGCTATTCGTGTCACCGCTTAACGCAATAGACGTTGAGCGAAGAATTGCAAAGAGATCTGAGGGAAGGTACTCGTATGTACAAATCGCAGAGCGTATGTCTGGCGTTGTTTCTTTGCTTGCCCGTCTTCTCATGTGCGCAACAAAGCGCTGCGTCGTCGGGAGCGGCAGGGCAATCTCAACCTGTATCTTCATCCCAGTCCCCGACCGCTTCGCCGAGTGTTGCGCCCGCGTCCATGGCCCAAAGCAGCCAAGGCAGCATAGAACTCAACGTCGTAGTCGCGGATAAGTCGGAAAAGCCTGTATCGGGTCTCGGATTGAGCGACTTCACGCTGCTGGACAACGATCAACCAGTCAAGATTCTTTCATTCCAAGCTATTGACGGAACAGTGCACGCGGACGACCCACCAACCAAGATCATCTTGCTTTTGGATACGGTCAACGTTGGGTTTCAGCTGGTCGCTGCCGAGCGCCAGGAAATCGATAAGTATTTCCGCAAGGTGAATGGGAATATTGGACATCCGATGTCAATCCATCTGTTTACCAACGATGGCTTGAAATACCAGTCTGAGTCTTCTTCTGATGGAAAGGTACTGGCCGCAGACCTGAAGCGGGTCGACGGCCAATTGCGCACGATCGGCCATGCGCAAGGGGGGGGGGCGAACTGGAACTCGTTCTCCTTTCAATTCAAAATCTCGAATCGATTGCGCAGAGCGAAGTAAACAGTCCTGGCCGAAAGATACTGATCTGGGTTGGCCCTGGGGGGCCGATGCTCGATTCAACGAGGTATCAACCATATCTTCCCAGGGGCAGCAACAACTCTTCAATTCCATCATCGAGCTTTCGACCAGCCTGCGTGAAGCGCACATTGCGCTCTACAGTATCTCTTCGGGACTAGCAAGCGGGAGTACGTTCCTGTACCAGGATTTTCTGAAAGGAGTCAAATCAGCGCAAAAGGCGAGTCTCTCCAATCTGGGTTTGAAAGTACTTGCCATCCAAAGCGGCGGTCGTGTCCTCGCTCCCAGCAACGACCTGGCATCCGAGATCGACAGTTGTGTCCAGGATGCCGGCGCGATCTATACTCTCAGGTTCGATCCTCCGCGCCCGGATAAACCGCACGAGTATCACGACCTCAAGGTCGTGATCGACAAGCCGGGACTGAAGCCGCGCACGAACACCGGCTACTACGACTGAGGATGGAGAAACAGGAATCGGCGCTGATTCCGGTCCTTCAGCCGTTGTTTTCGGTCATGCAGGCAAAGAAAAGTCGCTTCTACTCGACGATCACAGTTGCACTGATATTGATATTCTGCGTCGATCCTCCGCTCACAGTTAGGGTGATAGGAATCGTATAGGTGCCCGGCTTTGCAATACCCGTTCCTCCTCCACCGCAGCTAGTCAATGCGCCGGCGCCGATCCACAGCAGGATCGCAATCATCCAGAGAACGTTGCGCGGAGTTGAGTGCTTGCTTTTACGGCGCTTAAGTCCGAACATGGCCACCGCTGATCCCGGCAGCCAGAGGACAGCGGCAAGGTACAGGCTGTCGAGCCTCCCGCCCCCGCTTGGACTGCGCAATTGGGCTGTTGCCGCAGCACCCGTGGTTACGGTCAGTGTGTCGGTAAACGGCCCGGCGCCATTGATTGCCAAAGTCGATGGGACGAACGTGCACGACACGTGAGCCGGCAACGTTCCGCAGGAAAAATCAATGGTCCCCGTATACCCGCCGACCGGCGTAATCGTGATGACCAATTGCCCCGAACTTCCCGGCTGAATGCTCAAACTCACGGGACTCACCGATGCTGTAATTCCGGGTGTGACCACTGTCTCCGTCAGTGGGTTCGATGCGCTGGGCGCGTCGGTCCCGTTCCCGCTGTATGAGGCGGTGATGTTGTACACGCCAGTTGCCGGAAACGATGTCTGGAGGGTCGCATTTCCGTTTGCATCCAACGTCACAGTTCCCAGCGTGGTGGTTCCGTAAGCAAAGAGCACCTGCCCTGTTGGGACAGCGCCAGAGGATTGGGTCACTTTGGCGGTAAGCGTCACGCTCTCGCCGGTTCCCGCGGTAGTGTTGGACGACGTGAGCGTTGTCGTTGTCGGCAGCGCCAAAGGCAAGGTCATCAGCGGCACATTCACTTGGGGGGTCGGCGGGAATTGCTCCGAATCCGCAACGGTCAAGGTGACCATGTAGAAAAGAGGAACTGTCGGGAAGTACTGGAGCACATTTCCGTCCACAATCGCGAGATCCAGGTTTGCGCTCGGCGTGGAGCTGGCAGACCACTTATACGGTGGAATACCTCCGGTCGCCATCAGTGGAACGCTTGTCAAAACTCCCACGGTGCCGTCCGGCAGACCCGGGTCGCCGTCCCCCAGAGTGGGAGTCACGATCTGCAATGTGGATTGGACCTGAAGTGCCATTCCAAAGGTCGACGACAATTGGGGATTCGATGAGTCAGTCACCATTACGAAGAAGTTGTTGTAACCGCCGGCAGGAATCGTGTATTGGGTTGGCGTTCCAGAGAGGATTCCATTGCTCGAGAGGTTCAACCCGGGCGGCACGCTGCCTGCGTTCGTAACAAAGCTATAGGAGTACGGTGTTGTTCCTCCTGATGCCTGGAGTTGAACCGAGTAATACTCGCCCACCGCGGCATTCGGCGTCAATGGAGACGGGGTCGTAAGCTCAAGTTTTCCGCCGATGACGAGGTTGAAGGTTTGCTGGAAGGTGGCTTGCGGGTCTTCTGAATCGGAGACCGTAATCGTAAACGAGCTGGTGCCTGGCGTTGTGGGAGTTCCCATGATCGCCCCGGTGGTCTGATCGAGTTGAAGTCCCGCGGGCAGTGTCCCCTTGGTGAGTGCCCAGGTGTAGGAAGGTAATCCGCCCGTTGTGAGGGCCGCAAGAGAGCCCGGATAGTTTGTCCCAACCATGCCGTTCGGCAGGCTGTTCAGAAGATTGAGTCCAGACACGACATTAAAGGTGATTGACAGAGGCTGCGGCGGCAGCGGATTCGGCTTGGAAGAATCCTCCACTTCGACCACGAGTGAGTATTTGCCGAATTGCTGCGGCGTACCTTCGAAGGTGCCATTTTCCTCGTTGAACGTGAGCCCGGGGGGCACGGTGCCGCCTGGTTCGATCGACCACGTGTACGGTATCGTTCCACCGAATGCCGTCAAAGCCAAGTCATAGGGTTGTGACACCGTCGCCTGGAGCGCGGCCATGCTGGGCGGCTCGATCTGCAACGACGAGTTGTTGTTCACCTCCAGCTTGGCGAACCCGCTTTCCTGTCCGCCACAGGTGAGCGCATACGTAAAAGTGCCTTCCGCGGTCGGGGTGATGTCTGCGCTGCCGCTATACACGACGCCGTACATCAAGCCCGACTGCACACCGGTCCAATCTGCGGCGTCGGCGCCCGCGGGATTCCCGACAATCGATGCGGAGCACTGCTGCGCGGTCAGCGAAAAGGCATTGAGAACCGACCAGCTGAGGGTTGTCGTGTCGCCGGGCGCCACCGTTGCGGGGTCGAAGGTGATTTGAATCGGCGCGGGAAGCGGATCCGTCAGCGAGATCTGGAAGACAACAGGAAAGCCGATTGCGGTTGTCTGGATGCCGTAGAAAGAGCCGTCCGAAGTCTGCACCAGTGGCGCCCGCGGACCCGCTCCATTGACTTGCGGGTTCTGCTGGACCGTCGTGGTATTTGCGTTGATGGCGCCGCCTGTGAAGGTATAAAGAGTCGTGAGCGCTCCTGCGGTGGTCAGTTGGAACACCGTCCCGCATCCAAACGGGGCGCAATTCTTTGACGTGGTATTGCCGCCTGCAATGGTTGTGCCGTAGAGATTTCCGTCGCTTCCCATAATGAGGACAGGGATGAAATCTTCCGTGTCAATCATGCCGTCTGCCCCGCCTGTGAAGGAGTACAAAATCGTATATTTGCCGGCGGTTGTCACCTTGAACGCCACTCCGGCGGCGGGCTGGTCGTAGTTGTTGTTGCTCGACGCAGTCATTCCATAAAAGGCGCCGGCGCTATCCTGCACCAGCGGGCCACTGGGAGTGTCGCCTTCGCTTCCGTCGGCGGCCAGGGTGTGGATCAGCTGGAACTGCCCGGTTGGACTGACCTCGACGATCGCGCCGGGCTGTTGGCTAATGCCGGCAGACTCGAAGTAGCTGGCGACCGCTCCAGGACCATTGGCGAGCGTCAGGTAGAAATTCCCGTCGATTCCCTGCATGATCGAGGTCGGGTTACACCCATTTGTGCAGGTGTTCGTGGGGGTGGCAACTGGAAAGGCGTAGACGGTAGTCACGTTCCCGTTCGAGGAGTCGAGCTTATAAACTCCCACCGAGTTGGTGAAGTAGATATCGCCGTCATTGCCCTCAACCAGCGACTGCGGCTGGTAGCCGATGCTGGGAACTCCATTCGTACTTCCGAAGCTGGCCAGGGTTGTTGGGTTCGGCGGCGAGCCGTCGAGCGGGATTTTGAAGATCGATCCGAGTCCACCTAAGCCGCCATAAATGCAGGTTCCATAGAGGCCTCCGTCCGTGCCGACGATCAGGTCTGTCAGTTGACAGCTTTTGGCGGTATTGGCGAGGTTGTTGTTGGCTTCATCAAAGAGGTAGAAGATGCTCGCCACTCCGCCAGGGGTGACCTGATAGATTTTGTCGCACTCTCCTACGTTCGGCACGCACGGGACTTGAATGGACGTAGAAATCCCATAGAAATTCTGGTCACCCGCCTGAAGCATGCCCACGCCGTAGCCCAAAGCCACGACAGTACTTGTTACAACCTGAGCAGGCGATTGAACGGCGGCGGCACACGCCATCAGAACGGCGCATGCAACTCCCAGTGAGACTCGCAGATTCAAGAAAGAACGGAACATGTGGATCACTCCCGGCGCGCCAGTAAGATGCCCGTTGACCGCTATTTGCGCACTTGCCCCTTGGCCGCATTCTGAGGGTTGGCTCCCCGATGTGATCTCTTGTAAAGAACGACAAATAAGGGAGATTCCAAGAAATCGCACGGATGCTATCATGGGGGGCAAAACCTCTGCGCGCCAAGTGACACGTCGTGTCGACGAGTGACAATTAGGGCCAGGAGCTGGATAAATGCCGTTTTCTCACCTCGATTCCCCGGATTCCAGCGAGAGAGTGGATGCAGTGCTGCGGCTGGTCGGGTGGAAAGAAATTGCCACTTACCTGGGGAAAACCGACCGGACAGTAAAACGCTGGGGAAAGAGTCGCGGTCTACCCATCCATCGGGTGCCCGGAGTCGCCAAGACTTCGGTTTACGCATATCCAGCCGAGCTCGACCGGTGGCTCGAGTCGACGAGTGTAGTTGAGTCAGATATTGAGGAAGGCTTGGCTCCAGCCGCCCTTCCAGCTTCGGCAATCGATGCTGGAACCATCCGTCCGGCCTGGAACTGGGGGTGGAAGTGGTCAATGGCGCTGGGCTTGCTGGTTGTGGCTGGCGTCGCCCTCGACGTGGTCACTCACATCGTCGTCGGCGCTCCGGCAACCGGCGTCACGCGCCGGTTGTTTCCAGGCAGTGTGAGTGCATCGAGTTCAAATAGACGATTCGCCGTTTCCGATGCAGAAAAGAGAGAGGCGCAAAACTTCTACGTGCGCGGCCGGTACGAGTGGAACCAGCGAACGCCCGATAGTCTGAACCGGGCTTTGGACAATTTTACACAGGCGATCGTTCATGATCCGGGTTATGCCCAGGCCTACGTGGGCCTTGCCGAGACCTACGACCTGCTTCGCGAATACTCCACCATGCCGGACAACGAGGCCTATTCGCGCGGAGTCGCCGCGGCCCGCAGAGCCGTAGAGCTGGACGATTCCCTTGCCGACGCCCATCGTGCTCTGGCCTTCGCTGAGATGTACGGCAGCTGGGACTTCGTCGGCGCGGAGAAGGAATTTCGCCGCGCCATCGAACTCAATCCCAGGGACCCGGAGGTTCGCAGATGGTACGCGAATGCAATCGGAGTTTCCGGACGATTTGCCGAAAGCCTGGATCAAATGGACAAGGCCCTTGCGCTCGATCCCACTTCCCATGCCACGCTTGCCGATAAAGGCATGTTGCTGGACCTGGCCGGCAGAACCGACGAGGGCGTAGAGCTTCTGAAAGAAGTGGAACGTTCCGCGCCGGATTTCCGCTCACCCCATGACTACCTGATGCGAATCAGCCTCGAACACCGCGATTATCCGACTTTCCTGACCGAGGGCGAGAAGACCGCCGAGTCGATGAACGATCCCGTGCTCAAAGACATTGTCGAAGCAGCTCGAGCCGGATACTCCCGGAACGGGGAACTCGGAATGCTGCACGAGCTCTACGACAGGCAGAAAGAACACTATAAAGCCGGCAAGCTCGCTGCGACCGCGTTGGCCGAGACTTGCGTATTGATTGGTAAGAAGGAGGAAGCCCAGCACCTGCTCGAAGAAGCCTACGCCCACCACGAAGCGGAGGTGTTGGCGTGCTTGTCGCATCCGAACCTGCTCACCTTGAAGAATGAACCCTGGTACAGGGAGTTGGTGCGCAAGATTAATTTCCCCGGGGTATCCTTCGAAAGCGCGCCGAACTCACTCGCCGGAATCGTAAACCGGCCGACGCATGCTGCCGCTGTCGGCCCCTCATAAACTCCGTTAACTCCCACGCTCGCGACAAGTGGCTCGATGACAACATGGGCTGCCGAGAAACAGGATCGGCTTGAATTAGCTCAATGAGCGCGCTTTGGCCTCAAGTCAACAGTTGAGGTTTTCCTGTGTCCAGCCCGATCCATCCGTGTCCACTCTAGTTTCTTAAGTCTAAGAAAATAAACGCTTGGAAGGGTCTCTGGCGGAGAGGGGGGGATTCGAACCCCCGATAGCCTTACGACTATGCCTGATTTCGAGTCAGGTGCATTCAACCGGGCTCTGCCACCTCTCCGCGTTGTGAACCGGCTCTTCGCCTGAACGCAGAGCCCGGCGGTCTGCGATCGGATCAAAACCGAAGGCATTCGTCTCACGCTCCAACTCGGGCAGGCCGAATGCTGTCTGAAGGCGGTCAAAAGGCTGTCTTTGTCGGGATCAGGCTCGAATGCTCATGCCTAGTCTACCGGGTGCGGCGCGCGTGTGGCAATGGCGCTGACGCTCGGACTCCTTTGCGGTTGCCCGAATGAATTCTGCATCGAACGAATGCGCCTTGGCTGGCCTTACCGGAATCGTGGAAGCGCCATAGCCCTTCAAAGTGTTACTTTACCTTTTGGCCGCTTTCGGGTTCGTTTAAGCGGTGCAATTGAGGGAAACGTGCCTTCCGCAGTTGTGAATTGAACGGCTTGCAACACGTTTGACGAGGAGCTGGGCTCTCATGATGGAATTCCACATTTCGCGAAGTGCGCGTGAACGCTACAAGTTTGCTGAGGCGCTCTTCTCGTATAACGGCAACGTAGTTTTTGGCGATCTCGCGGCCTGCCGGACCTTCGCCCATCGGATGAACCAGGTTCGAGAAGCGGATAAATTCCCTGATCGTGCCGTGCATGCGGGCGCTTTGTTTGCCATGGGGCTCATCGATGAGGCAAGTCACGTGCTCATGGCCCGGTATCGGGAGCAGTTTGATCCTGAAGTCATGACCGCAGCCCTCGATTGGTTTGCAAACCGTGTCGGCACAAAAGAACTCGACACCTTGCTGCTGACGTTTGTTGAGAATTTCCCCGGTCTCAGCGTGATGCGCGGTGTGGAGACACCAAAACAATGGCTGGCGGGTACAACAAACGGCATGCCTCATCGCGCGGCCGCGCTTGAGGAACTGCTGCTGCTATCGTCTGCGAATCGCAACCAGGCTTTCAAGCGCTTTGAAGAGCTCTTCGAAGATAAAGCGCTCGCAGAAAAAACGGTCTATCGCCAGGTAACAAAGGACCTGCCCGACTATTTCGCCACGCGGCCTCTGGTGCCGGTGGACGGTGGCCCGATCAGTTTGCTCGATCTGCTGTGGGCGCCGGCGACGGGCGCGCCACTATCTCTCAGCGAGCAGCTGGCGCTGATTCGCAAGCTCTGGAAGCCGCTGCTGGGCGACAGCCTTGAGCGCTTTCTCTTGATTGCAGGCGAAATTCTTCACGAAGAAGAACTCGCCATTTGGATGCAGTTCAATCCCGACGCCGCGCGAGCCCGTCTCGCCGCAGAGGAAGCCGCACGCCGACGTCGCGAAAGCGGCACACAACAGTGGCCGTCGATTACCAGCCATTCCGAGGTCCCCGTCTTTGGAGACCCGGCCAACGAATACGAGAAGTTCAGCCCCGACACCGCGTGGATGCCGAACGCCGTGCTGATTTCAAAGAGCACGTACGTATGGCTGGCGCAGATGAGCAAGCAGTACGGCCGCCGAATCGCGCGTCTCGATGAAATTCCCAACGAAGAACTGGCAGCCCTTGCGCATCGCGGCATCAATTCGCTCTGGCTCATCGGCGTGTGGGAGCGCAGCCGCGCGTCAAAAACCATCAAGCAGCTTTGCGGCAACCAGGACGCTGTGGCCTCGGCGTATTCGCTCTTCGATTACAAGATCGCAGAAGACCTGGGCGGGGAAGCGGCATATATCAATCTTCGCGACCGGTCGTATCATCATGGAATTCGTCTCGCAAGCGACATGGTGCCAAACCACATGGGCATCGATTCGCCGTGGGTGATTGAGCATCCTGAGTGGTTTATCTCGCGCTATGATTCGCCTTACCCTGCCTACAGCTTTAACGGTCCCGATCTTTCTCACGATGGGCGAGTCGAAATCAAAATCGAAGATCATTACTTCGAACAGACCGACGCAGCTGTGGTGTTTCGCCGCCAGGATCGCTGGACCGGCGACACCCGCTACATCTATCACGGCAACGACGGCACCAGCTTCCCGTGGAACGATACTGCCCAGTTGGACTATCTCAATCCCGCGGTGCGCGAGCAGGTGATTCAGACCATTCTGTATGTCGCGCGGCTGTTTCCTGTGATTCGCTTCGATGCGGCGATGACCCTCGCCAAGCGCCATTTCCATCGACTCTGGTTTCCCGGCCCAGGCACCAGCGGGGCTATTCCATCGCGCGCCGAATACAGCATGAGCCAGGCTGAATTCAACCGCCATATGCCGCACGAATTCTGGCGCGAGGTGGTCGATCGCGTGGCCGCCGAAGTGCCCGGTACGCTGTTGCTGGCCGAGGCTTTTTGGCTGATGGAGGGTTACTTTGTCCGGACCCTCGGCATGCATCGTGTGTACAACAGCGCGTTCATGAACATGATGCGCGACGAAGAGAATGCCAAGTACCGTTCGGTCATCAAAAACACTCTCGAGTTCGATCCGGACATCATGAAGCGTTACGTGAACTTTATGAGCAACCCTGACGAGCGCACGGCAATTGACCAATTCGGCAAAGGCGACAAGTGCTTCGGCGTGGCTGCCATGATGGCCACTCTTCCAGGCCTTCCTATGTTCGGCCATGGGCAGATTGAGGGATTCACCGAAAAGTACGGAATGGAATACTACCGGCCTCGCTACGATGAGACGCCGGACCCGTGGCTTGTTGAGCGCCACGAACGCGAAATTGCCCCGTTGCTCAAGCGACGCTGGATCTTCGCGGAGAGCAGTAATTTTTTGCTCTATGACTTGTTTGAAGCTTCCGGTACCGTCGATGAAAACATCTTTGCGTATTCCAATCGCAACGGCAACGAGCGCGCGCTCGTGGTCTACAACAACCGCTATGGCACATCTCAAGGCACGATCGATCATTCGGCTGCTTATGCTGACAAGGCCACGTCGCAATTGCGCCAGCAGCGGCTGAGCCAGGGGCTCGGCATCAACGGTGATTACGGCGCTGTACTCGCATTCTCTGATTCCCTTACAGGCCTCCAATATTTGCGTCGTGCAAAAGATCTAGCCAGCCAGGGTCTCACGCTTCATCTGCATGCCTATCAGTGCCACGTGTTCATGGACTGGCGCGAGTTGTACCCAACCTCCGAGCATCCCTGGGATCGTCTGTGCGACCAACTCAACGGTCGCGGCGTCGCAAATCTCGAAGATGAGCTCGTGAACCTGGAGCTTCAACCAGTTCATCAGGCGCTGCGCTCGTTACTTGATCACAACATCGTGCGCATGCTTTCCGATTTGGTAGAGCATCCGCGCGGAGATCGCGCCAACGACGCAAAGAGAGTGGTCGACGGCAAGCTCAATCGCAAGCGCAGCGAGTTTTCCAATCTTGCATGGAAGCAATGCGAGGCATTCCTGCGCGCAGCGCAACAGGCATACCGTTCGAGGAAAGGTCATCACAGCGAAATGACCATGCCCGGCCTGCTCGGGCCATCCTTCCGCGGATGTATTGCAGCGGCGATGCGAATTCTGGTGGTCGAAGGCCTCTTCAACAAGCCCTGGACAGCCGCGGCCCGACGCGTGCTTCCGAGCCCCAGTCCGCAATTGACGGCAACCGCGATGTGGGGGCCGATCTTTGCATGGTGTGCACTCGAAACCCTTGCCGAGTCGATCGATCCAGACAAGCACCAGCAGATCGCACTGGACATCTTTGACCGCCTTCGGATGCGGGAGCCGCTTGCGAAAGCATTCAATGCCTTGGGGTTTGAGGGCGAGGCCGGCTGGCGTGCGGCAGCTCGCATCAAAGTGGTTTTGCTTGCCGAAGCTGGGGTTGGGAAACAAGAGCATTTGCGTAAGGCCGCCGAACAAGACCAGGATTCAAGTACTAAAGCTGAAGAGAAAAAAGAGCTAAAAGCCCGAACTGACAAGGAAGCAGTTTTGTCTCCAAAGTCTGGCAGGGAAGAGGAAGCGACTGCAGACCGCGCGACGCCGCTTCCTCCTGCACTTTGGAGCGACCCTGACGTACGCTGGCTGACCGGCGCCCACGAGGCGGACGATTTCACGTATCTTGTCCGCGAGCCGTATGAGGAACTGCTGTGGTGGCTGCAGATTCCGTCGCTGTTGCATCTTGCCGGTGAGCCCGCGCCGTCGAAGGCGGAAACGGAGCGCATGAGCAAGTCCGTGGAGGAAGCACTCGCTGCTGCAGCTGCAGCAAATTACCGCGTCGACCTGCTTATCGGAACCGACAAGAAGAAGTCTGCAGAGCCGGTGCCGGAGGCGAGGGAACCAG
This sequence comes from uncultured Acidobacteriaceae bacterium, assembly GCA_963826915.1. GTDB lineage: Bacteria > Acidobacteriota > Terriglobia > Terriglobales > Acidobacteriaceae > Telmatobacter. Next base: position 165,634 of record CAWGYG010000009.1, on the reverse strand, counting down.
AAGATCGATCGCAAGTTACTTCAACAGGTCCAGCTACGGTTCCAAGCGCTATTGAAGGCGAAGAAGCGCCAACCGAAACCGGCACAAAAGTTCCTTTCGATGCCAATGCGGGACATCGGGAACCGGTCAAGCCCCGCAAGTAAGTCTCAATTGAATAACCAGCCTGATCTAGTTTCCGTGAGTTCTAAAGAGATCAGGTTTTGCGGCCGAGATGAGCGGAGAGCCGCGTCTTCCCTCTGAGTTTTAGAGGTGTTCCCCGCCGAAATCAGAGGACTTGCAAGCATCGACACCCTTCACAATGTTCGTGTAACATCCGCCTCATGCAACCCGCTGATCATGGTCTGAAGCGCGAACTCAAGCTGCGCGACCTGGTGCTGATGCAGATTCTGGTCGTTCTGGGCCTGAATTTTGCGGGATATGCCGCCAAGCAAGGCCGCACCCAGGTAGTTCTATGGCTGCTTGCAGTGGTTCTGTTTTACCTGCCTCAGGCAGCCATCGTTATCCGGCTTAGCCGCGCCATTCCCATCGAGGGTGGTGTGTATCAGTGGGTCAAGCAAGGCATTTCCCCGTTTGCCGGGTACATGGCGGGTTGGAGTTTTTCGCTCTACATCATCTGCTGGTATGCGTCGTTCGGCTCGCAAGTGGCCAGCGGTATGGCCTACGTGGGAGGCTCGAACGGCGCATGGATGGGCTCCAGCAAGGTCTTTGCGTTATCTCTTACCGCGCTGATTTGCCTGCTTGTGTTCGCCCTCAATGTGCGCGGATTGCACGTAACCAGATGGATCAGCGGAGCCGGATCGCTGCTTTCGGTTGGCGTGTTTCTTGTGATGGTATATCTGCTGGTGAGACCAGTGCTCCATCTTCTCTGAGGAATGCCGCAAACCCAAGAACGACGTCGCGCGGTCCGTGTTCATCGCCGTGCCCTTGATCGCTTTGATGTATATCGCTTCCACGAGTTCCATCCTCGCCTACGTTCCGGTCACGAAGGTCGACATGGCCGCGCCTGTTTCTCAACTCATGGGGACCGGCTTTGGGCCCACAGCGGTTGGCTGGGCATTCACGGCCATCACCGTTGGCGCCTTCTGCGCAGCCTTGATTGCGGCCATTGTTGTCGCGGTTGGAATGGTGGCGCGACTACCGATGGCGGCTGGCTGGGATGGCCTGCTGCCTGCATGGTGGAGCCAGCTGCATCCTCGCTTCGGAACTCCCGCCAAGGCGGTTGCCGCCGTTGCCGCCGCTCTTCTTCTCACGGGCAGTCTCAGCCTGTTGGGGGCAGCGAATCAGGAGGCCGTGCAGGCGCTCGCGGCGGTCGGCTTCGGGTCCTATTGCATCATGTACATCCTGCTGTTCGGAGCGGTCGTGTTCGGCTTCCGCTCCACCGAGTGGCGCCCCGGCGTCGCCATTCGCCTCGGAGCCTTTCTTGCTCTGCTTGTCTCCGCTCTGGCATTCATCTTCCAACTTCTTCCCATCGGCGAAGTGGCCAGCCCATGGTTTTTCGCGATGAAAGTCACTGGCGGAATCTGCGCGACGAGTGGACTTGGGGCGTACCTTTACTGGCGTGGAAGTCTGCGCGCGCAGCGATTGCTCGCATTTCAACAAATCTGAACAAGTCGGACGCCGAGGCGCCAGCCGTATCGAATTGACGAACCATCCGCCCTCGGGCAACTTGTGCCTGAGTAACCGTCAACCCGCCAGTAACCGAGGTGCTACTGACGGGGGGCCCACCATCCAACCGCGATCTCGGTTCATAGCCGGACGATGATGGGAAGTGGTTTGTTTCGCTTCAGATGGCGAATAGCTTCAAGGCTCGCAGCGCAATTTTGACGCGCGCAATGCCCTCGCCGCTGATCGATCTCCTAGAAGCAGGATACCCAAGCCACCCATCCTCGGCTGGAGAAATGCCCCACCAGTAAATAGAAAATCTGTTACCATGGCCGTCCAGTGAGGTCGTCATGCAACAGTATGTGATCGAACGGGAGATTCCCGGCTTAGGCAGCCTCTCGGACACCGAGTTGCAGGAGATTGCCAGAAAGTCAGTCGGGGTGCTCAAGGGGATGGGGCCGGAAATCAGATGGCTCCATAGCTACGTGACGGGAGAAAAAATGTATTGCGTATACCTTGCGCCAGACGAGGAAACGGTTCGCAAACATGCGCGCCTCGGAGGCTTTCCCGCCAATCGAATCTCGGCAGTGCGTCGCCTAATCGATCCCGGCCTTGCGGATTGAACCTATCAAGACTTGACCCCAAAACTCGCGCCCGATTCACAGTTCGAAGCTTCTTTGATGGCTTGCTCGAGAGGCATCGCCCACCCTTCCATCCAGGCTGTGAGGCTGGCTGGGCTGCCTAACGATCGTCGCGCGAATTCCAAAGCTTTTTCAAGCTTGGACTGATCGGCAGGCGAAAGCGGCGCACCCAATCGCTCGCGAAGGGCAGCGGCGGCGCCAGCCCATCGCAGGGCCTGTTCTGCGTTCGATTGCGCTGCGGCACTTGCGGCGAAACATTCAAGCACTCTAGCGACGCCTCGCTTGTGCCCCAAGTCCCAGAACAGCCAAATACTCTCAGCGTACAGAAGGCGTGCCTCCACGTTATTGCCCTGGTCGTAACTGAGGCCGGCCAAGTCTGAAAGGGCGCTTGCGATTCCCCAGACGTCCCGCAACTGGCGGAAGGCGATCAGGCTCTGCTCGCAAAACGAGCGAGCGGCGACGAAGTCTGCTTTTTCTCGAGCGACATCGCCCTGGTAGTTGAGGGTCCATGCAACACCGGTCCCATCTCCAGCTTTCCGAAACATAGTGAGGCACTCGCCATAAAGCGCCGAAGCACGGTCGTAATCACCTTGCAGCTTCACCACGTTGGCAAGATTACTGAGGGCTCTGGCGATATCGGAGAAGTCTCCGATATCCTTCCAAATGGCGAGGCAGCGTTCGAAAAGCGAGGATGCGTCGGTGAGTTCACCACGATTGCGAGCTTGAACAGCCAACGCATTCAGCGCGACCGCGACCCCGTGATTGTCGTTGAGTTCTACACAGGATTCGAGGCTGTCTTCGAAGAGCTGTCGCGCAGAATCGAAATCGCCCTGTTCCAAGGCCAAAACCGCGGCCGCAAACTGCAAGCGCGCACGCAGTTCGGGCCGAGGATTGGTACTTTCCAGGGCTAAAAGTCTAGCGATGGTATCCCGGCCTTCGGTAAGGTATTCCCGCGTCTCCCAAAAACGAAAGAGGGCGGCACCGAGGCGAAGACTCCAATCTGCATCCCCGGACTTAATCAAGAAATCGAGCGCTGCCCGAAAGTTATCGTTTTCCAACTCAAACAGGTCGAGCCATTCGGATTTCGCAGTCACCTCGTGGGCGCCTTCTTCGGCAAGGACCAGGTAATAAGCGGCATGGGCCCTGCGCGTTGCGAACTGATCGTCGCTTGCTGCAAGGTGTTCGAGGGCATATTCACGGATAGTGGAAAGCAGTTTAAAGCGCGTTTCTGTTCCAACCACGTGCTGTACAAGACTCTTGTCGACCATTGAAGCCATGCCATCAAGCACATCAAGCCCCAGATCCCCCATGGTGTCGCATACGGATTCGGCACCTTCGAGGGTGCAACCGCCGCTAAACACAGAGAGCCTGCGAAAAAGGGTTTGCTCGGCCGCATTGAGCAAACCAAAGCTCCAGTCGATCGTGCTGCGCAGTGTTTGTTGTCGAGAGGGCAAATCGCGAGCGCCACCAGTAAGTAGTTTCAGACGGCTTTCGAGGCGCGCCAGCATATCAGCCGGCGAAAGAAGCTTGATGCGCGCGGCGGCCAATTCGATGGCGAGAGGAAGGCCATCAAGCCGTGTGCAGATGGCGGCCACTGCAGGTGCATTTTCCCGTGTCAATACGAATTCGTGTTTCGCGGCCTTCGCCCGCTCAACAAAGAGCGCGACGGCGGGGAGACGCGAAAGCACTTCCGTCGAGGGAATGGACTTAAGGTCTGGCAGCGTCAGGGGCGGCACCGGAAATTCATGTTCTCCATAGACGTGCAAGGGAGCCTGGCTTGTGACAGCGACTTTCAGTCTTGAACGAACGCTGAGCAACTCGGACACTTCAGAGGCTGCCGAGACCAGGTGCTCAAAGTTATCGAGCACGAGAAGCATTGCTTGGTCGAGGCCGCTTAAGTATTCGACAAGGGCTTCTTGGGCCGATTGATTTGCGGACTCCCGCAAACCCATCGCCTGGGCAATTGTGGATGCAATCAAGCTCCGGTCACTCACGGACGACAGCGAGACAAAACAAACGCCACCGGGAAACTCACTTGCAGCCTCTGCCGCAACCTGGATTGCAAGTCTGGTTTTTCCGATACCGCCTGGGCCGGTGAGGGTCACGAGGCGCACGTCCCCCTGGCTGAGGAGCCGCCGCAGATCTGCTGCCTCGCGCTCGCGACCAATGAAGGCGTTGCGCTGTGTTGGCAGGTTATTGATGCGGGGTTGCAACTCGTGCGCGGGCGCTTCGACGAATCTGTCTCGGACCGCGGCGAGGTCGCGAGCCAAATCCCCGGTTGAGGCGTAGCGCTGCTTTGGATCCTTCGCAATACACCGCTCCACAATCCAAAGGAAAGGAGGGGGCACGTGAATGATTCTGGCGCGCTCCGGCTCATCGCGAAGAACAGCCGCCATGGATTCCGCATTCGTATCCTTCCGGAAAGCTGGAAATCCCGTGACCATTTCGTAGAGCACCGATCCGAATGAGAACTGATCGGAATGAAAGTCGATTTCTTTACCGGTCGCCTGTTCGGGCGACATATAGCCAATAGTGCCCACCACGGCGCCATTGGCGGTGATGGCCGAGATAGTATCGCTTGGGTCTTTTGCAGGCTCTTGCACGCGAAGCTTTGCGAGGCCGAAATCAAGAATCTTCGCAACTGCATCATCTGAAATCATCAGGTTCTCGGGCTTCAAATCCCGGTGAACGAGGCCAATTTCGTGTGCTTTGGCAAGAGCGTTCGCAATCTGAGCCGCAATATCAATGGCCTTTCGAAACGGGATAGGACCAGCAGTCAGGAGTTCGCGAAGCGTTTCCCCCTTCACTAATTCCATCGCGATAAATCGCGCACCCGCAACCTCCCCGATTTCGTAAACAGTGACAATATTGGGGTGATTGAGTGCACAAGCGGAACGTGCTTCCCGTTCGAAACGCATCAAAGCATCCGGTCGGCAGCACTGTTGGGGCGATAGAATCTTGATAGCGACGTCGCGCTCCAGGCGAGAGTCTCTGGCGCGATAAACTTCGCCCATGCCGCCCGCTCCCAGGAACTGAAGAACCTCGTAATTGCCGAAGCGTGCACCCGGCGACAGCTGTGGCGAAGCTGATATTTCCTGATTAGGCTCGGTCATGAATTTCGAGGTCGCCGCGATTGGCCTCTGCTTGATTACTTCAATGATCTTGGGGTGTGATAGACTGCCGCAGCAGTTGTGGTGCTTATAATACCTCAGATTTCAGGAGATGAGCCATGGATCTTCGTTCGTTGCAACGACCACTCAAGGATCGTTACCGAGAAGATCCAACAAGTTCTCGAATCACTTTGAGAGCACGTGGCGGAGAAACGGACGCGCCGATCTCTTGCTCTGTGGATTTGGGGCGGGCGATCTATAGTGCGCAGGCGCATCCGGGCGTGGGCGGGGCGGGAACCGGGGCATGTTCCGGCGATCTCCTTCTTGGCGCGTTAGCAGCCTGCGCGCAGATCACTTGCCAGATGGTTGCGGGCGCCATGGGGATTCCTACAGAGAGCATAGGTGTAACCGTCGAAGGCGATTTGGACCTTAAAGGAACTCTGGGAATATCGAAAGAAACGGCTGTCGGTTTTGAAAGCTTGCGGGTCACATTCGACGTCAGCGCGCCTCAGGCAACGGAGGATCAAATGAAGGCGTTGCAGGCGAAAACTGAGCAATACTGTGTCGTGATGCAAACACTGCTCCATCCGCCAACCATTGAGAGCCAATGGACGCAACGGTGATCGTGACTTTCACCAATAAGAAGTTTAGTGAATATGGAGACAAGATTGTTTTGGATCGTTAGCCTAACTGAGTTGTACTAACAGTTCGGCAAGCCGGAGAGCGAGAAATATGTTCGAACAACAATCCTCGATCGAACAAAACGCCCTTCTTGACGAATTCAGAACCTTCCAAACTCTCGCAATATCTCTTCAGAGTCTGCAGCGAAGCATCGTCGAGAAAATGGCGCGGAGTTTCGCTCACTTCAGCTGGGTTGGTTTCTATATGCTCGACCCGGCTGACGACGAAATGCTGGTGATTGGACCTTTCGTTGGCCATCCCACGCCCCATGTGCGAATCCCTGTTGCCGAAGGCATTTGCGGAGCGGCTGTAATGCACGGGGAGACTTTAATCGTCGACGACGTCGCTTCAGATCCTCGCTACCTGTCGTGTTCATTAGAGACCAAGTCCGAGATCGTGGTACCTATCTTTGCGAACGGGTTGGTGGTCGGTGAAATCGATATCGACGGTCATGCCCCCGCGGCTTTCAAAGACGTTGATAAGGCCTTTCTTGAAGAGGTTGCAAGGATTGTCGGCAGGTTTATTGAAGATCATCCGGCAGCGGAGCTTGCTTCGTAATCCAACCCCGCCGAATACGCTGGACTTCTTTTCCTTCCTTTCGCCTCATGGATCCCACTAGCGGTCGACTCCCTGTCTCAGCGAAAGCCAGAAACCGAAAGAAGTACATAATTTCGAGTTTCGGGTGAATAACCGCCTACTCGGCAATAACGTTGAAGTAAACGGTCCATATCCTCTCGCCTGATTGACGGCCGGCACCCTCTGCATACAACCCCTGGAAATCGACCAACCCCTCGACGCTTGGCAAAGATTTGGTCGTTATTTGCAATTTATTCATGATCAAGAATTGGATTTCCACTTGACTTACTGAACTAAACCGTTCAGTATAGAAACCTCGGAGGCCGGCACATGATCAGGGTGCAAAACCTGGTGAAAACCTTCGGCACTTTTACCGCCGTGAGCGATGTCTCGTTCGAGGTGGCCACCGGAGAGATATTCGCGTTCCTCGGCCCCAATGGGGCAGGGAAGACCACAACCATCAAGATGCTGACGACGCTGCTTAAACCCACAAGCGGCGCAATCCAGCTGGACGGCCTCGATCCGCAGAGCCACCAGAACGAGGTGCGGAAGAGGTTTGGCATCGTCTTTCAGGATCCCAGCCTCGACGGCGAACTGACCGCGTGGGAAAACATGGAGATTCATGGCGTCCTCTACCACGTGCCCCACAAGGTGCGTCGCCAGCGCTCAGAGGAACTGCTCAAGCTCTTTGAATTATGGGAACGCCGCAAGGACCAGGTGAAAAAATTTTCCGGCGGCATGAAACGGCGGCTTGAGATTGCGCGCGGTTTTCTCCACACGCCCAAAATTCTCTTTCTCGATGAACCAACGCTTGGCCTCGATCCGCAGAGCCGCAATCAGCTTTGGAATCACGTGAAGAAAGTGAACGAGGTGGAGAAGGTTACCGTGTTCCTGACCACTCACTACATGGACGAAGCCGATCGCGTGGCCCATCGCATCGGCGTTATCGATCACGGCAAGCTTGTCGCGCAAGGCACGCCGAAAGAGATCAAGGAACAGACTGGCGCAGACAACCTTGAAGAGGCCTTTCTCAAGTTGACTGGATCGACCATTCGCGACGAAAGCGCAAATTCTACAGACCAGTTGCGGCAGTTTGCAAAGATGTGGAGCGGGGGCAGGCGATGAGTGTAATTTACATTCTCTGGCTCAGAGAACTGAAGCGATACACGCGCTCTCGTGCGCAAATTGTGGCGTCGCTTGGGAACCCGCTGCTCTATCTGCTGGTGCTTGGCTTTGGACTCGGCCCGGTCTTCAAGCGCGCCGGCAATGGCGACTATCTGCAGTTTGTCGCCCCCGGTGTCATAGGCATGACGGTTCTGTTTTCGTCCATTTTCTCGGGTCTTGGCCTTCTATGGGACCGGCAATTTGGCTTCCTCAAGGAGACCCTCGTCGCCCCTGTGTCGCGTCTTCAAATCATGATCGGCCGCACGCTCGGGGGCTCGACCGTCGCTGTAATCCAAGGCTCGTTGGTGACGGTAGTCTGCCTGATCGCGGGATTTCGTCCTTCGCACCTGATTGGTATCCCGATGGCGCTTGGATTCATGGTGCTCATCGCTCTGCTTTTTGCCGCACTGGGCATGGCTATCGGATCAGGCCTTCAAGACATGCAGGGTTTCCAGCTCATCATGAATTTCCTGGTGATGCCCATCTACTTCTTGTCGGGCGCCCTGTTTCCGCTGAACGATGCGCACAATGTTCTCAAATACATTACGCGCGCCGATCCTCTCTCATACGGAATTGACGGAATGCGCATTGTTCTTGGCGGCACCAATGCAGCTTTCTCCCCGCAAACCGATCTGCTTGTCCTGGTGTGCGTGGGAGCGATACTGCTTGTGTTTGGTGCATGGCGCTTCTCAAAGATAGAGATCTGAGATGGTTCGACCGCGCAGTATCGAGGCACACGAGAAGGTTCTTCATGCCGCACTCGACCTGTTTGCTCAACGCGGAATCGACGCTACGAGCATGGACGCTATTGCGCAGTCCTCCGGCGTCAGCAAGGCCACGATCTATAAGCATTGGGCGGATAAAGAAGCGCTTTTGCTCGAAGTAATGCTGATGGTCAACGGACTCGATCGCGAGCCTGAGGATGTGGATTCCGGCGACGTGCAGCGCGACCTGGCTACAGTGCTCACGCGCAAGCCTCCTGACAAGTTCGATTCGGCGCGCAATCGCATGACGCCGACGTTGATTGCCTATTCCGCGGTGCATCCTGAATTCGGCAAGGCGTGGCGTCATCGCGTGATGGAACCGCCGCGCCAGTGCCTCAAGCGCATCCTGCGTCGCGGCATCGCGCGCGGCGTCTTCCCAAACGACCTCGATCTCGAAGCAGCAATGGCTCTTCTGCTCGGTCCAATGCTGTATGCGCACGTGTTTCAAAAGGATCAGCACCCCAACGCCCCCGACCTCGGACCACTCACTGCCGAGGCCTTTTGGCGCGCACACAGTCAGTCCCGCAAACAGCGAATCGAGAAGGCCGGAATCAAGAATCCGGCGACAAAGAAATAGCCAGCTCAGCCACACTGCCAGTCGTTCTCTCGTTTTCGCGCGCCAAACCTCTAACTGCCTCCGGTGAAAATCGGGTTTTGAAAGGGCACGACTTCAGTCGTGCCGTAAGACCCAGAAAATAAGCTGGGGCTTTAGCCGCCGAGGCTAATAGCTGCTCTTCAAAATCCCGCCGGCCGCTCCGCAGCGACTCCGAATGCATTCTCCATTGCAATACCCACCTGCGCCAGTGTCCCCTCGTCAAACAAGCGTCCGATCAGCGTGATTCCATGAGGCACGCGCCGTGGCGGAGAAAACTTCGGCAGCGGGTGTGCCGGGGCAGGCGCCCAATCGCTGCGCGCCTCAGAGACTTCAACGAAACCTGCGCGCAGGGTGAGAGATGGATGCCCGGTATTGTTCGAAACCACCAGCATTTCATCGCGAAGCGAAGGCACGATCAACAGATCGACGTCATTGAAAACGCGCGCCATCTCCATTGCGACCTTGCGGCGCATTCGGTCAGCCTGCACAAAGTCCACCGCCGACAGGAATCTGGATTGGCGGAAGCAATTAGGCCACGCGTCGGGAACCTGGGCCTTCAATTCCGCTTCGCGATGGCTGAGGGTCAACTCTTCAAAGGCCGCCGCGCCTTCAGCGAAGAGAATGAGATTCAGCGAGTCGTAGGGCCAGTCCGGGATGGAAACCTCGACGAGTCTCATTCCCAGCTTTCTCATCACGTCGAGCGCGGCGCGATCCACGTCCGTTGCCGGCGCTTCCTTCATCCATCCCGGAAAATAACCAACCCGCAGGCCCGCCACCTTCGCGTTGGCGTCGAACGACAGCGCGCTTGGCACGCTCGCGACGTCGCCAGCATCCGGTCCGGATATCGTGGCGAGGACGAGAATGGTGTCTTCTACATGGCGCGCCATGGGGCCAAGTTTGTCGAGCGACCAGCACAGCGTCATGGCGCCGGTTCGCGCCACGCGGCCGTAGGTTGGCCGCAGGCCAGTCACTCCGCAACGCATCGAGGGGCTGACGATGCTTCCGCCCGTCTCGCTTCCGATCGCAAAGGCAACCAGTCCGGCAGCGGTGGCCGCACCGGGACCTGCACTCGAACCGGACGAACCTTCTTCCAGCAGCCACGGGTTCATGGTCTGGCCGCCAAACCAGATGTCGTTGAGCGCGAGAGCGCCGAGGCTCAGTTTAGCTACCAGTACAGCACCGGCGGCATTCAGACGCGCAACGACAGCACTGTCTTTTCTGGGAACGCGATTGCGGTAGGGTTCTGCGCCGTAAGTGGTGGGAATGTCGGCCGTGTCGAGCAGATCCTTCGCGCCCCAGGGAATTCCGTGAAGCGGCCCGCGATAATGCCCAGCGGCAATTTCGGAATCGGCGCGGCGTGCCTGCTCGAGAGCGTGAGCCTTTGTCAGCGTGATTACGCAATGCAGTTTGGGATCGAACTGCTGCAGGCGGTCAATGTAGATATTCGTCAGCCGTTCCGATGTAATCTGCCGCGACTGAATCCAGCGCGAAAGCTGCGCAACAGAGGCAAACGCAATGTCGGCGTCATTTGCCGGCAAGGGAGCGCGGGGATCGGCGCTGCGAATGTAGAAGTTTTCGCCTCTTCCGGATTTCCCCGGCAAAACTCCCGGCAGCATCGGGTTCCACTGCGTTGCAGGCGCAAGTTCCGATTCGAGCGCCAGTTTGCGCGGTCCAGTTCGGCGTTCGTAGAGAGGCGCCATTTGCATGCGCCAGTTCTCGGCAGCTTGTGCAAGGTCGGCGGGCTTCATCTCGATCTGCACGAGCTTTTCCGCCTCGGCGAAGGTGGCCGATGTGACCTCGGGGCCAACCGGCGGCGACGTTCCAAAAGCCGGCGGTGCGCCCGGTGGCAGTTGATTGGGTTGCGACCCGGGAACTTGCGCGCCATCCAACGGCAGCGCCGCACCCAGCACTCCAAGTGCACTACAAGCAATGAAATCTCTCCGAGACTTTGCCATCTTCCTCTTCATCCCAATTCAAATATCCCAGCTACGGCAGTTTAGTGAGAATATATCCTGCCTCACGAGACCCGGTCTTCCCGGGCCCAATCTGTCCCGCTCCATGCTTCTGAAACACCTTGGGATTTGTCCCAACGGCCCTCGACCCGTAGAATCACCATTGAGCAGTAAGCAGGGTTGGGAATTGCTCCAGCCCCGGGCACCGCCAGGTACAGATGAGCGAACAGCCAACAGGTTCACCCACCCCAGCGCAGCCGGTTTCACCTGCGTGGAGAAGAATTGAGACAGCGCGCCATCCCCAGCGGCCTTATCCGATGGACTTTATCGAGCGGATATTTACGGATTTCAGCGAGATTCACGGGGATCGGGCCTATGGCGACGATGTTGCCGTGGCGTGCGGCATGGCCCGTCTCGGCGACGAGGAAGTCCTCGTCATTGGCAACCGCAAAGGCGGGACCACCAAGGAGCGCGTTCGCCGCAATTTCGGAATGCCTCATCCTGAGGGCTATCGCAAGGCCCTGCGTTGCATGAAGATTGCTGAGAAGTTCGGTCGTCCCGTAATCAGTTTGATCGACCTGCCCGGTGCCTTTCCAGGCCTGGGCGCCGAGGAACGCGGCCAGGCCGAAGCCATCGCCCGCAATATTCGCGAAATGTCCCGCCTGCGTGTGCCAACTATTTCCATTATTAGTGGGGAAGGCGGTTCGGGCGGGGCGCTTGCGCTTGCCGTCAGCGACCGCGTACTCATCCTCGAGAATGCGCTGTACTTCGTCATTACTCCGGAATCCTGCGCGGCCATCATGTGGCGCGATGCGGCACACAAGCAGCTGGCCGCCGAGGCAATGCGCATTTCAGCTCCAGAGGTCGCTGCATTGGGATGTGTCGACGAGATTATTGCCGAACCACCGGGAGGCGCGCATGTTGACCATCCGGTAGGCGCGGGCCTGGTCGGCAGCGCAATTCAAAAGCATCTGGCTGAACTCAAGGCGATGCCAATCGATACCCTTGTGGCAACGCGGCAGCAGAAGTTCCGTAAAATCGCCCAGTGCTACACCGAAGGTTAGCTCCCGTGGCGCATCAAAAGTTTACTGAGGCCGGTTCCTTGCGCGGGATTCCCAGGATCATCACGATTCCGTCCGCAATCCCCACGAATGAATCCAGGGGACTGCGATGACTGCATCCGTTCGCATAGGCCGAGTTCGCGCGTATCTCGAATTCACTGCCGCAATCCTCTACTTTTTCGCTGCGCGATCCTTTGCTCAGCACACCGCGGCGCGATTTGCCACCGATCCGTGGATTCCACTCACTGAGCAGGCAATCCTCGTCTTGATGCTGGTGCTGGGATTTGCGGCATGCGGATCCTTGTTCGACCACCAGCAACATTCGATCGCCGCGCAGGGCCTGCCGCTTCGCCCCGGATTTACTCGCGAAGCCGGTATGGGCCTAGCTGTCGGCTGGGCCGTGGCCGTCCTGTGCGTCCTGCCCATGATTGTTGTGGGTGGAATCGCCATCGTTCTCTCAACGCAGGCGTCCACGTGGGGCTGGCTCCTGGCCGATGCAGCCTTCTTCGCTCTGGCGGCGCTCGCTGAAGAAGTCGCTTTTCGCGGCTATGGATTTCAGCGATTTGAAATGGTGGTCGGCCCCTATGGCGCGGCACTTGGCTTTGCCGCGTTTTATGCCCTCGTCCAGGCAGGTTTGCGGGGTTCTAACAAAGCCAGCATCGCCGTTTCCCTTGTTTTCAGTCTGCTGCTTTCCATGTCCTACCTGCGCACCCGCGCTCTTTGGCTCAGTTGGGGCCTCAACTTTGGCTGGAAAGCAGGCCGTGCGCTCATCTTCGGTCTGGCGGTTAGCGGGGTGAGCCATACTTCAGTCGTGGAAGGCGATCCCATGGGACCATTTTGGCTCACCGGCGGCGGCTACGGTCTCGAAGGCAGCTGGATTGCGTTTTTCGCGTTGCTGGTGGCGATGCCCGTCGTGTATCGCATCACACGCGACCTCGATTTCCAGCACAATGCGCCTGTCATCATTCCAGGAGGCGTCCCCGTGGACTTGGATGCGGCCGCTCGTAGCCAGCACGAGGCCGCCACCAGGCCCCCAGAAGAGCCGCAACCTAAGCCCTTGGTGCAGATTCTCCCCGCCTCCACACCACCACAAGCGAGCCGTCCAGCATCTGAAAATTCAACCGGGTCAGGCAATTTGAGCTGATTCGGGTTCTCCCGGTTCATATACCCCGGGACCCGGTTCGTACCAGATTTGACCTTTTCGCTTGAATAGAACTACTGTTTGCTGAATGCTAGGAGCAGCCATGGGAGGACGCCCATGAACAGGCCATCGCTCAAACCCCCGAGTCCCCAAAGCCACAGTTTTGCCACAATGCTTCGGCGAAAGCGCCGCTTTGGGTGCCTTGCATTCTGCTGCGCGTTTGCAATTGGCCCGTTCGCAGGGATGGCGGCTGCCCAGGCCATCACTATCGATACCCGTGGGAACCCCATAAACGGCAAGGAAGCGCCCGTAGATCGCCGCTTTGCCCAGATTGTGCCCACCAAGGTTCCTCTAACCCAATCTGAACTGGATGCAAAGACGCGTCTGGAGTTGATCCGGGTCCTGCAGTCTGAGCAGGGGTTTGCCATGCGACCGTTCCCGCGCGGCCACAAGGGCCTGACTCTGGTGGCAAACGGAAAACTCATCCCTGCCGGGGAAGACTATCTCAAGATGGTTACTGACGAAGGCCTGTGCGCCAAGCCGGGCGATCGCGTCGTCTTGACCGACGTGAAATTCGATCACACCAAAATTGTCTTCGATTTGAACGATGGCCCCGACCTGAGACATCGCTTCCTGCGTCATATCCAACTTGGCACCGGAAATGTAACAAATCCGGTTGTGCAGGGCGACGACCAGGAAGCGACCGGTGCGCGGTTAACTCTCGAATTCAAAGGCAAGGTTCCAGAGCTGACGGGAGCACAGGTGAAAGCGCTGCTGGCGCCGCTGATTTCATTCGATGTCAAAACCCCCATCCAGGCATTCACCGATACGTTGCCGCCGAAACTCAAAGACGCAATTCTCAATCATCATGTAATGGTTGGCATGACCACCGACATGGTGATCTTTGCCAAGGGAAGTCCCGACCGTAAAGTGCGCGAAGTCGAAGAGAACATGCCCTTCGAGGAGTGGATTTATGGCGCGCCTCCCAAGGACGTCGAGTTCGTACGGATCAACGGCAATCGCGTCATTCGCGTGGAGATTGCCAAAATCGGCGAATCGCCGGTGATCTTTACCAGGAACGAAGTGGAAGGGATGATGCGTACCGACGGCACGCCGCTCGTGGCCGCGGACACACATGACAAAAGCACCGTTCAATTAGGCGATACCGAAAAGAATCCCGATACCCAGGCGCCTGCTCCGCCGCCCTCCCTGCGCAACCCCGGCGAGACATTGCCGCAGCAGCAACAAGGGGGCGACCGCACCGGTGTCATGAAGCCTGTGCAGTTCCCGAAGCAGAAGCCCGACGACGATAGCAACGGCACCTCCGACAGCCCGTCGGCTCCCGCGCAGCCGGCATCAACGCAGTCTCCGGCACAAACCCAACCAGCCCCTCCGCAATCCAGCAGTGCAACTCAACCGCAGGCGGATGCTTCGCAGCCCGCAACGTCTAAACCAGCGCCGAATGACGCCAGCCAGCCGTCGAGCCAGCCGCACTAGCTTGAGCCCAACCTGTTGTAAACTGGGAACAGCGAGTCCCGCTGCCTCAAGCAAACAATTGCAGCCGAGGTAAGTGAATGACCGCGCCGTTGAAGCCGCGTGTAGCATCCTTGCGCGTGTGTGCAGAGACACCCCAAGAAGGAGAAACACCCCCATCATGGCCAAAATTGCCAAAACAGGTGATCGCAAGAGGGAAATTGACCCGACGAAGTCGACCGACTGTCCCAAGTGCAGCAAACCGACGCGCATCGTCAAGCGCGTGAAGGACCGCGAACGCGGCGTGCCAGGAGGAGTTTATATCTCCTGCTCTGTGTGCGACTTCTACGAGAAACTCTAAGTAAAACTTGGATTTCAAAACAAAAGCCCGGCTCATCGCCGGGCTTTTCGTTTCTGCAGCGTGATCACCCGGAATTCGCCGCCCTGAAACGGCGCGTCTGTTGTTCGAAGCAAGAGCAGTTAATTCTCGAATCATAGCTGGGCCATGCGATCATTCGGATTCGGCTGTCATCTCCAGGCGATCATCCGCGCTATACTAGCGTCCTGCGAACAACCCAAGAGCTGGTTGCCCGGCTCGCATCCTGTCTGCAAATCACGGATTGCGGCCTCGGTGTGTGCAGTCTCAACCCGTCAAGTTGGAGGAGAGATGAAGGTCCACCCCGATGAGATCGCTTTGGCCCGCGAATACTCAAGTTCGCACGACTTCGAGCACCTCACCCCCGGGCAAATTCATCAGGTGATGCTACGCGGACGTGAGTTGCATAGGTGGTTCCGCCTGCATCCGCGCTTGCACGCCGCCATCAGCCTGTCGACCATCAGCAGCATCTTTGCGATGGACTGGCTTGTGTGGTTTGTCGTGGCTCGCTGGTTTGTCGCCGCCGTTCCCGGCACCTGGTCACTTATCCTCGCCGCTATCTTCACCGGCACTGTGCACAGCTGGCTGGTCTACTCGCTCAGTATCTACTCAATGCACGAGGGAGCGGCCCACAATCTCATCTTTCCCGGCAAGAGCCGCCTCAGCCGCGCGGCCAGCTTCCTCGCAACCAACATGTGCCGCCTCGCTTCCGCCGAGCCAGAACACTACACCGAATGCCATATGGCGCATCACGCCAAATTCGGTACTGAGGATGACTCTGAATTTCTCAACTTTGTCTTCCCCCGTCGCCTTTGGCTCAATTTCCTTCCCCTTGGCGGATTCTTCAACTACTCCGATTTCTTCGTGCACCGCACGCCTGCTTACACACGTTCCAGTGCCACATCCGGCTTCTTTGCTGCCATCTATCATGGCCTCTATCTCTTCATGCTCTACCACTTCTTCGGCCTGCTGTTTACTGCTGTCGTTTTCCTGATCACGCCGCACATCGGCTTCTATGTCGACCGCATGAGGCAATTCACCGAGCACAATCTCATGCCGCTTCAAAATAACAGCGGCGCGCGCAGCATGGGCGTCGGTTTTTGGGGACTGCTGGTGGGCGGAGGCCCCTGGGGCCAGCCCTGCCACCTGGCGCATCACCTGGTCGCGAGCATCCCCTGGTATCAGCAGATCATCTTGCATCGCCACATCGTCGGACTCTTGACTGAGACCCAGCGCAAGCAGTTCCTTCTCAAGCCCATCATCGGATTTCCTGCCATGCTCTGGGCGATCCTGCGAGAATCGAATCACTTCTCTCGCGCATCCGCTGCGCGAGTCCCCGCCGGCGATTGACAATTGCCAAGCCGGCGCGCTCTGCGCGAGATTAGAACGAGGAGGTGCGGGATGTTTGGGAACCGAAGCTGGAATGATTGGATCCGACAGTATTCCGCCAGTCACCAGAACCCGGTCAATCGCGCTTGCCACACCGTCGGCATTCCCATGATTGCGCTCGGCATCCTCATTACCCCGCTTATCTCCTGGCACACCCGCTTCTGGATGCTTTCCGTCGGCCTCTTCGGCTTCGGTTGGATACTCCAGTTCATCGGTCACGCCTTTGAGGGCAAGCCGCCGGAATTCTTTCAGGACTGGCACTTTCTCCTCGTCGGCCTCCGCTGGTGGTTCGCCAAAATGGCCGGCAAAGCATAACCACGCGCGAGCCGACAGCTCTAAAATCCATAGTGCTACCGGCCTGTTGAAAGAATTTGCCGAAAGTCCCTGTGCCGTAGCAATGCTCTGTACAAAATAATCTCCTGATCAACTTTTCCTGCCGTTCAGAAATCGCACGATGCTCACCATAGATCCTTCCTTGCACCTGTTACAGCCACTCAATTACCCTCGGGACTGTCAATCATGGGCCTATCTGTTCCGGGGATTTCGTTCGAAAAACTCTTCACACTGCTGATGCGTGCGAAGATCGCGCTGATCCTTGCGACCTGCCTGGGTACAACCTGCCTCGGCGCAGCCTCCGCCACATGGGCGGAAACCTGCTCCGGGCCTATCTCAATGGGAGCCGCGCATCAACCCAACTCACAAGTTCAAGAATCGCCAACTGGGAAACCCCAGGTTGAGAAAATTGACCCACCGGATTGGTGGACCGGTCTACCAGACCCAATGCTGTTGGTGCACGGCCAAAGCCTGAATGGCGCCAAGTTCACCGTGCAAGGCAAAAATGTAACGCTCATCCGCACACAGGTATCTGAGAACGGCCATTGGGCGTTCTTGTGGCTCCGCACGGCAACTGCCGGCCCGCAAATCCTGTGGATCACAGCCGCCAACAAACAAGGCCAGGCACGCCACAGTTTTCAACTGGCCGAGCGCTCTCGCGACCCGAAGGCGCATCGCGGGTTCTCTTCAGCGGATGTTCTTTATCTCATCATGATCGATCGGTTTGCTGATGGAAACCCAGCCAACAATCAGCCGGAATTCAACCGTGCCGCACCCCGCGGATGGCATGGCGGCGACCTGGCCGGTATCCAGCAGCACCTGGATTATCTGCATGAGCTTGGCGTGACAGGGTTGTGGACAACGCCGGTCGCATCAAACGGCGCAATGCCCCAGTCCTATCACGGCTATGCTGCCACCGATCTCTACGCTGTGGATTCCCACTTCGGAACTCTGGACGATTACCGCCATCTTTCTGACGCGCTCCACTCCCGGGGCATGAAGCTGGTCATCGACCTGGTTCCCAATCATCTTGGCGTGCAGCATCCGTGGATCGCTGATCCGCCTGCTCCCGACTGGTTCCATGGCACCCTCCAGAAACATCGCGCCACCCAGTATGACTTTTACCAGCTCGTTGACCCGCATGCCCCCAGGCAGGCGTGGAGCGCAATCACAACCGGCTGGTTCACCGATGCGATGCCCGATCTGAATCAGGAAAATCCGCTCGTCTCGCGTTACCTCATCCAAAATGCATTGTGGTGGGTTGAGACAGCCAACCTCGACGGCATTCGTCTGGATACATTTCCTTTCGTCGACCGCGCCTTCTGGCACGATTTTCACGCCACGCTTCACGCTGTCTATCCCCATCTCACTACAGTGGGCGAGGTATTCAATGGCGATCCCGAAGTTACCTCGTTTTTCGCCGGAGGGATCGAACACCGCGGCATCGATACTGGACTCGACACTCCTTTCGACTTTCCCATGTACTTTGCGTTGCGGGATGTTCTCACCCTGGAAAAGCCCATGACCGAGCTGGCCAAAGTCCTGCGTCAGGACGCGCTCTATCCGCATCCCGAGCGCCTCGTTCCGTTCATCGGCAACCACGATACATCGCGCTTCTTCACGCAGTCCGGCGGTTCCGTACAGCGCCTCAAGCTGGCCCTGGGACTGCTCACAACGATGCGCGGAATGCCGCAAATCTACTCCGGAGACGAGATCGGAATGGCCGGCGGCGATGACCCTGACAATCGCCGTGACTTTCCCGGCGGCTTTGCTGGGGATGCTCACAATTCTTTCACCAGTGCTGGTCGCACCGCGCAGGAACAGGATGTTTTTACGTGGACTGCAGGTTTGCTGGCCTTGCGCTCAGAGCATCCTGAACTGCAAACCGGGATCGAACAGAATCTCTTCGCGGACGCGGATACTTTCGCATTTGTGCGCGCATCGGCGGATAGAGGCTGCTCGCCCAACCACTCGGATGTGCGTTTGCTGATCATTGTGAACAAGGCGAAGCACAGCAACAGTGTCGAGTTGCCAGTCGCAGAATCGGCGCTCTCAGATTGCGCTCAATTCAGTGTCAAGTCTCCGTCTACCGGCGCTGCCCCGGTTTTAAGCAACGATAAGTTGCACATCGAAGAGCCGGCGGAGTCGATGACCGTGTATCAAGTGCAGTAAGGCCCAAGCCCGACGAAGGCCCGGCGGCCGCTGACGGCTCCCGTGCAGGACGGTTCGACGGAGAATCCTACTGGCTTTCCGCGGGCGATATACGAACTTCAGAACGAAAGACGTGGTACGAGTCATATTCTGTATCGTTGATCGCCGTATCTCTTGGCTTGAACGTCTCTAACTGGTTACAATCTACCGCCGACACACCATCTCTCGCCCGACAGCCCTGGTGCTGCATCGGGACGATTGCTGTTGTGATGGTTACGCTCTTGTGCGGGCAGATATAAATCTCTCCGCCAATCTCCACCGGTTCGTATTCCACCATCACTCGAGCCTGAAAAATCGGATCAGAGGGCGACAGCTCGGTGATGATTACCAGACGATTCACAGCACCTGTTGCAGGATCGATGGCAACCTCTCCGTGAAAGGCCGGAATGGATTCAAAGGAACGCAGTCCAGTGTTCGGCAAACCCAGACAACAGTACTTTACGACGTAGTGAGATCCTTCTTTCGGAATCGCATACTGAAACACCGCTACTGGACCTGTCGCGAGCTGTTCCCAGTGGCTCCACTCTATCTTCCCCTCGTAGATATCCTTCACCGCCTGCAGCAACGGGCCAAATACGCCCCAATTCACCTGTCCAATGCTTGACAGTGGATCGATTCCCGGTTGTTTTTCGCCTGCTTCTTCCACCTCCTTGCCGTCTCGGTAATAAACGGTATCGCTTGAGCTGTCGAGAAACTGGAAGGCTTGGTGTTCGAGGATGACTGGCTCAGTAGTCGGATACGAAATCTTCAAATCGTGAAAGCGGGTGATTGTCTTCCGCGCAAAGAAATCCGGGAATCTGTGGAGGGAAGCCTTCACGTCGTCAGCGGCCTTCGAGAGAATCAGTTTCTGCGTGTCCGCATCCGGCGGAGCATTCGCGGGAATTTCCGCCGCGGGAAGTTGCAGAAATGCTGAGGCGTCCGCCAGCGCCAGCAGCGCCAGGCGGGATTTCTCTCCCGGCAGGCCTCCTTTGATCTTTTCAAGTCTCGTGGAACTGAGCCGCTCGCTCAGTTCCAAGCCGCCCAGTTGCTTCGCCAGGTCCTGATCCTTCTTCCCGTGGGCTTCGGCCAGTGTCTGCTCCAGCTGCACCACTGTCACTTGTTTGGCAGCACGCAGGGGTAAAACAGAGCCAACCAGAAAGACCAGCAACAAGAGCTTTCGCATTTAAGTCTCCATCGAACCTTCTGCTATCTCTTCGAATCCTGCAACGGGATCGAATGCTCCTCGGGGTTGGCGAAATCCCGCAGGTCAAAGATCTTCCAATCCTCCTCTCCAGGACTGCGTACCCAGAGGCTGAGCGCGACGGCATACGGAGTGCCTTCGTAGTAGGGAACGTGAATCGTGTGACGGCCAGCGTCGAGTACGATGCGCCCTGGCATGGTAACAGCGGAGTGCAGGCTATCGAGATTGATGACCTGCTTGTCATCGATCTCCAGAATGGCTCCATCATCCGAGGTCATTCTGAACTCGTATTTTCCAGGATTCCGAACCCAGAAATTGGCATGATAATCCACTCCAAACCACACCGTGCGGTCGGTAACACCAGGGATGCCGTTGGTGCCTTCGAAGATTTGGTTCGGCACCGCTAGCGAATCCGTGTAGATGGAACCAATGGGATCAAGCTCACGGAAATCGGGCAGCTTCGGAATGTCAGCATGCAGCTCGTAAACATCGCCGCAAAATGTGTTGGGGCGTGGCACAACCGACCCGAATGAGCCGAGAGGACCCTGTGGAGGAATACGATAAAACTGCGGGGCTGGGGGTGGGGAAACACCGGCTGCACCGGCCCGATCCACCGCAGCCTCATATTGCGCTTTCGCCTTCGCATTCCATTGCATCTCTCGATTGAGCTCCTTCATCACCGCGGGGTCGGCATGCACCGGGCCTTCAGGAAGCGGGAATGTCACATCGACCAGGCCAAGGTTGCCGGTTGTTCGATCGCGTACCACGAAGCGGGTCATCGCCAGATCCTTGGGGGGAGTGAAGTCGAAGAGGCGATTGAAGCCGTGTGCCTCGGCGCGCGCGAATTCAACCGACGTCAAGACCTGGTCCGTTGAGGCTTTCATGTAGCCGATCGGCTTACCGGCAACATTGAAGTTGCAGGCGCCATAGTCCAGCTGCAGCTGGCGCCGGTTTTCAGGGAAGGACACAAAGTCGAGTGAGCCGGAATCGATACTTACGCTATAACGGACATGATCTTCTGATCCGGTGGATATACGGAATGCCTGCAGAGAGATGGAAAGCGGTGAGACAGGATGGCTGCAGGAGTCGATTTGAAGCTCGTGGTCGATCTCGGACGCGGATTTTTGTGAAGTGCTGCTGGATTGATCGGTTGCACCGATGAAGTAGCTGTGGCGATAAAACAGGCGCACTCCACGACGCGAGCTGCGAATGAGCACCTGGTGAAAGCCGCTGGTCAAGCCTTGCGGACCGGGGTTGTAGGCGAGCTCGTAGTGAATTGTCCGGCGCTGAAGGCAGCTCTCGTTGGCCGCGATGCGAAAACCGCTACCCGGAATAGAGCCGGCATTGTCCGCACTTGGGTTCGCAGTTGGATCGATCATCTTAAGGCTGGAGATGCTCATTGCAACATCGGGTGAATGACTGATCTTCTCTACGATTTGCAGGTCGGCAGGCGTCAGGTCGGCGAGCGGTTGATTGTGGGAGTCGACGGCGATGACATCCACCAGCACTTCGCGCGTGGACACGTGGAGAACGTAGGGGGCTTCCGACTCTGGTCTGGGCGGCCTGTTCGTGTCCGCATTGGGATTGGAAGTCTGCGCGGAAGACGCGATGGCGCCTGGAGCAACCAGAAAGACCAGCAACAAGAGTTTTCGCATTCTCCCGGCTTTCTTTGTCACTTCGTTGAAATCTGCAACGGAACCACGGAACTCAGCGCAACCTCCATCGTTCCTACTTTGCCCGATCCCTGGTCATACACGCCCGTGCGCAGCCAGTAATTGCCCTTCGGAACAGCCAGTTCGATGTGAAGCGGCACACCGGTGTTCTGGAACATCGCATACATGTCCGGCTTGATGTTCAGTCCCGCCACGTGATTTTCGCGGCTGATCATATTTCCATAGCGGTCATAAATGAGCAGTGAAATATTCAGTATGCCCTTATGCGTCCCGTCAGCGTCCACCTTCAATTTCAGATCGTTCAGGTCGATAGCGAAATCAACCTTGTAGTGGTTCTTGTCCTTCTTGCCGGCTGGCTCATTCTCCCCCGCGCCGGCGGGCACAATAAGAACCTTGTAGAGAATCTGCTCGCTTTGCGGCATTCCCAGGTCCATGAACGGCAGCAGCGGATCAACCGCTCCCGGGTTCTGCGCTGCGAGCTTCTGAATTGTCTGCTCGCGTTTCGCCAGGGCGGCTCCGGGCACAGCGCCATCCACCGCAAAGTAGCCGCGCCGGTACGAAAGACTGTAACTCCCTCCTGCAACCTTGACGCCGATCTTCCTGAAAACGCCATCCATCTTCGCGTTGGTCGGCACGTAGGAAAGAGTATAAAAATGTGCGCTGTTGGCTGTGACCTTATCGATCACTTCTGACAGTCCGTTCGTATTCGCGTACGCCTGCACGCCCGATTGCTCCGCCAGTATCTGCGCATTCAGCTGATCGGTGTTGCGCTCATCGGCCTCGGCGCGTTCAACCGACACCGGGTTTGGGACCGTGCTCGGGTTGTTTTCAGCTGTAAACACTGCGTAATTCGACGTTCCAGCCGCATCTACGGGATAAAGTGCCGCTCGCACGGCCCCCAGCATCGCGATCGTCTTCATGATCTCATCGTCGATGGCCGGGTTACCCGTTTCCCCTCCGGGATTAAAGACACCCGGCGGCTTTTCTGCAAACCAGATGATGTTCTTGCGCCCCGGAAATCCCCGCAGAAAAACTGCCAGCCTTTGCAGGTTGGCAAGCGTGATCAACTTGCGATCGTCCTCGCTGCCTGCATCGTTCTCCTTGAAGAAGCCTGCCAGTGAGGGGGCGATCGCCAAAACCAGCGACTCGGCATTCTTATCGGCTTGCGACTTCACCATCACCGATGCCTGAACTTCGATGTTCTTCTTGTTGTTGAGCGCCGCCGCCAGCACTGCCGGATCATCATTGAATCCCTGAATAAAGTGCAGTGCCAACCCCATCGTAAAAATGGCCGATCGCGTCCCCGGCTTGGCGCTCATCAGGAATTTCATGGCCTGGGCGTGCACCATGCTCTGGCTCTCCATGCCCGTGTTCAGCGAGTCCAGCAGCAGCACGTTTACCGCTGCGGGCTGCGGAAACGGCGAGAAGTTCGTAAACACATCGGGAGGCAGTTTGGGCATCTCCACTGGGTGAGCGGGCGGCGCAGTGCCATTCTCTTCAAAAAAGGAGATTGTCTGCGGCTTGCCCTGTTCCGTCACCGCGAAGGCATTCCGCTTCAATCCTGTGACCGCCTTCCCGCTCTTGTCGGTCACAATCACATCCACCAGCACGGCGCGGCTGTTCATTCGCAGTGTGGATATGGGCGTGTTTGTAACTGGCGCCGCAGTCTGTGCCGGCAGCGACACGGCAAGACCCATCAATGCAATGCAGCAAGCTGGCGAACGAGGCATTTGGAAAGCTCCCTCAGACACGGAGGCTTATCATCTCACACGGCTTCAAGACGGTGACTCGAATCACGGCTCAGTAAAACCTGACGAGTTCGAGAAACAAAAAGCCCAGATGGTAAATTAGACCGACGAATAGTAGGCAGGTGGCCTTCTCACCGATCAAGCAACCCACCTTTGCTTCTCAAATAGGTGAGTCTGTGCCCCATCGGGGCACCCTCTGGGTCGGCAGCTTTATCGCGATGAGTGGGCCGCAAGTTCTGTCCACTCCGACCCGATTTCAACGACTCTTCGAATTCCGATAGTTTGGTAGTTGAAACTGCTCCATCGAAACTGATGTCTCCCTATCTATCGCTTATTCGCGAACGCTTCCCAGTACGCCTCGCCCAACCCAACAAATTCCTGAGGGATGAGTTGTCGTTCTCCAACTGAGAAGGTGATTTCTTCTCCGCGAACGAAGGCATCCACGTAGGAATCTCCGCCAGCGAACAGACCAAGACGCAACGCGACGCCTTTAGACCCCTGAATGAGCACGGCGGAAGACAACTCCAAGCCATCGTCAGCCAGTCGCTCGAAATCAGCCCACGACAGAGACTCTTCACGCCATTTGCTCTGATATTCAGCAACGATTGCTTGCTGTTGTTCGTAAGGCGTTCCATCTGGAATTGAACAGCCGCCTGGCCACGGAACACTGCTGAACGAGCGGACGGACTGACTCCGCTTATGACGATTACGAACCGGGCATCCTCGGGAAGATTGTGGAAGTCTCTAATATAGCCGACATCAAATCGCAGCGATAGAGTTCGCGCCATTCGGTCGGACTCGATTGCAGTCAGATCACCGTCGTGGAGTGTGCTCCAGATACTAAACTCGGTTGACCCAATCCGCAATCCGTTCTTTAGAGCCCATAGAATCTCCCCGGCATTTTCAGCGAATTCCTGATGCACCGCGCACTTCATCATATTCTCTGCGGTCAGGGCTGCCTGTGGACTACTCAGAAGTTTCAGCTTCGACAACACTTCGCCGCAGGTGTCGCTCAACTAGTATTTTCCGGTTAGGAAGTCATACAACCGGAGCGCACCAAGATCAAATCGGGATCTTACAATTTGGGTTCAACGAACAACGTGGAAGGTGCGTTTCCAGCGCGTGTCGGGGAAGAAATGCACCAGAACGTGGCCGATCCACGCGAGTTTGTGACCGAATCCTGTTTGTTCAAGTTGGCCGTCTGCGGCCTTGAACGACCAATAGTTGAACAGCGGACGGCCAATTATGTTGGCACGCGGCACAAAGCCCCAGTAGCGCGAGTCCAGGCTGCTGTGCCGGTTGTCACCCATCATGAAATACATGCCGGGTGGAACCACCAGGTCGCCGTCGTGCACATAGTTCGAGAAGTTCACGGCCCACGACTCAGTGGCCCCAGTCGCCTCCGACGGGGGAATTGCGGGGAAATCGTCGAGGAACTCGTTGAAGTTATCCGGTGTCGTTGGCTGCGCAAATCCCACCGGCTGTGCGACGCCATTGACAATCACAATGCCGTTGCGTAGATGAATATGATCTCCCGGTACGCCAATCAACCTCTTCACCAGACGAGTGTACTGCGGAGTTCCATCGGCCTCAGTCGCATCAATACCAGGCTGATAAACGGGCTTGAAGAACACCACTACATCGCCGCGCCTCGGCTCGCGATACCTTATTAGCGGTATCCACGAAGCGGGCGGCATCAGCGTGACCCGGTCGACGACCAGGTGATCGCCTACAAGCAACGTGTTCTGCATCGAACCTGAGGGAATGACGTAGTTCTGAGCTAAGAAGGTGAGAATGAACAAACCCACCACCAGAACTGAGCAGATGCTGGCCAGCGCCTCGAAGGGAGTCTCTGTGACAACCTCGGAAGCCTTGTCCCGAATATCTAAGGGGCGAGAATTCCGCGCAGCGGCGACATTTTTTCCCATTGAAGAAACCTTGTTTCTTGGGCGAACCCCATTTTTCTGCTTCAACTCAGATCATAATGCGTCGGTCAGATTGCGGGATTTGCGCGGTCGATGACGAATTGGGAGAGGTTCGTGGACAACTCGGACATTACGGTGACCTGGCTCACTCTTGCTTCCTGGCAGGCGGTCAACCGCCAGCAGTCTTGACAGAAGGCGCTGAACTGCGAACTTGGTGCGGATTTTAAGCGCATCGCGGAGCAGTTGAGTCATTTCGGCTCGATCTCATGCCGAAACGAGGTCCGGACGTGATTCGCGTATCGCTTTGAGTCTCGATATAGCCAGCAGGGTGATGGAAAGCGACAGGACGAAGGTTGCGACGGCGAGGGCGAGGGGGCTGTCGAGTCCGGTTATGCTGATGGGCTGCGCAGTGAAGGTTCCCGCGATACCGGTCCACCAATAGGCGAACAGGCCGATGTCCATGATCACATGGCCGATGATGCCGGGGATGAGTGAGCCAGCGGATCGCGCCATGAGGCCCAGGAGGATACCGGCACCAAAGACAATGGGTACCATTCCCACGGTGGCGCCAGACGCTTGAGCACCTCTCGACCGGGACGAGTCTGTCTTCTTCGCCCACCACTCCGACTAGTTCTGCTCGATCAAGCCCCATCGCCTCTGTGTCGCTATCAGAGAGTTCTTGGGCCCAGGCGATCAGTGCATTCTGGGGCGTTGGCCGCGATACCTGCCTGACGTAGGTGCCGCCTTTGAAATCGAGAATGATCGTGAAAACGTTATCGTTCATTTGTGAGGAACTCGAGCATATCAATGATAGTGCCGGAGCGGTGGCCGACTCGGACATTGCCCCATTTTCCATTTAGGTTGTCCGTCCCGCGCCTCGAACGCTAGACTTCCCGCTTGAAGACAATCCTCAGAACACTCATCCTGCTGCTCGCCGCAGCCCCCATCCTCAGCTGCCGCAAAGCGACCATCCCCAGCGCGCCTCCTAATCCCATCGTAGGAACATGGTTTGTCGAGGACGCGGGCGCGCCCTTCCATCAGCACATGTATGTGTTCAACGCCGATGGCACCATGCAGCAGGCCAACCCCGACGCTGGCGACCCCACCACGAGCGATAGCGACGGCAAAGGCATCTGGATCGCCGACGGCAGCCGCATCCGCGGCAAGTGGATGGAGATCACTGCCGACCGCACCACCCACAAGTTCGTCAGCCGCGGCGAACTCCCCTTTGATATCCAGGTCACAGGCGACACTTTCTCCGGAACTCTCAGCGCCCGCTTTTACGACCCCAACGGAAAGCCCCTGCAGGACTTTCCCGCAGCCCCCATCCACGGCAACCGCCTTACGCTGCCATAGCCGAGTGCGCCCCAACTGGTTCTGAGATTTTCCCAGGAACTTTGCCGATTGATTCCTCCCATTTCTCGATAATGGAGATGAGAGAAATCCGGGAACGAGATCGAGAGTCCGCACTCGCTTCTCCTGCGTCCTAAGTCCTGTCCTGAGAAGATTCTGCGGCTAAGTTATTTTCTTGCGGGATTTTGCGACGAAGCTCTGTCTCCAACCCAGTGAAAACATGCAGCTTCTTTACAGAGTAAGGGTGGGGGTGGGTGGAACGGTCCAGAATCTGCAGAAATCGGATCGAAAAGCATGAACTACAAAGAAAATCAGGCAGCCAAACCGCCACCGTTAAGCCCATTTAAGGAGCCGTCAAAGTGCCAGAAAATGCCAAAATGTGCCAAAAAATGCCACCATTAGACCTTCAAGAACTATTTATAAATCAACAGCTTACGCCAATTCTGGCTGCAAACAATAAAAAAAAGACGATTTTAAAACTGTATTCTGTACGAGAGAGGCAGGTCTCACACCAACCTTGAACCCGCGACCGCGTCCGCCATCTCGATTTGAATCGCCTTTGCGGCCTCGACAGGGTTAGGCGCCTGCGTGATTGGCCGGCCGACGACCAGGAAGCTTGCTCCCAGCCTCAGAGCCTCTGCAGGCGACGCAATGCGCTTCTGATCGCCAAACGCTGCACCGGCAGGCCGAATGCCCGGAATCACCAGCACTCCCGCAGGCCCTGTGAGCGCCCGCAAGTTGGCCACTTCCTCAGGCGAGCAGACGAATCCGCGAATTCCGGCGTCGATGCCCATTCGCGCCAGCAGAGTCACCTGTTCTGAAGGCGACCGATGCACGCCCGTTGCAGCCAATTGAGCACCATCCATGCTTGTAAGCACAGTCACCGCCAGCAGTTCCGGAGGGTCGGCAACCCCTTCAAGCGCGCCTCGTGCAGCCACCAGCATGGCCGGACCGCCCGCGGCATGCACCGTCATCATCCGTACGCCCAGCTTCGCGGCAGAGCGCACAGCTCCGGCTACAGTGTTGGGAATGTCATGGAGTTTCAAGTCGAGGAAGACAGAATGTCCGCGCGCGATGATTTGTTCCACCAGCGATGGACCTGCAGCGGAAAACAGCTCCAGTCCTACCTTGAACCAACTGCATGTGCCTTCGAGTTGATTCACTAATTGGATTGCAGAACTGGCATCTTGAACGTCGAGGGCGACGATGAGGCGTTTGCGCGCCTCTTGCAGCGGTTCTTGCTTTGCCTGCTGAATTCCGGCGAAGGTAGGGATGACCTGCTCCGAGATGGGCATACTTAAATCCTATAGTGTTTCTCGAATTTCTGGTTGGAAAAACCGTGATTGGTTTGGCGCCTGGGCTTTGCGTTTGCTCGTCGTCAGGGTGTGCGAGTGTTCCGTTAGACTGGGTGTGGTCGAAGCTAGCGAAGGAGACAGTGGGTTGAAGACAGGGAAGTGGCGGATGAGGATTTTCTCCTGGATCGTTGTCTTGCTGGGATTTACCGCAGTCAGTTCAGCGGCACCGGCAAGCCACACCAATCCGCTGAATCTCGAACCGACAGTGCAGGATGCATTTCATCACTTTTATCTGTTGGACTATCCTGCCGCCGTTCAGCTGTTTGAGCGCGTTCATACCACGCACCCCGGTGATCCGCAGGCCACGGCGCTGCTGCTCGACGCAGTCCTCTTTCAGGAGCTTTACCGGCAGGATCTGCTCGACACCACCTTTTATGCCAACGACGGTTTTCTAACCGGCCGCCACGCCACCGACGAAGACCCAAAGGTTCGCGATCGCATTCTCGGTTTGGCTGACGAAGCAATTCACGAAGCGGACGTGCGACTGGCCAAGAATCCCAACGATGTGGATGCGCTCTACGCGCGCGGTTGGGCGCGCAGTCTGAAGTGCACCTATATTGCGATGGTTGAGCGTGGATTCGGCAGCGGTTTTCGTCTTGCCATCAAGGCCAAGGACGACGAAACGCGCGTACTGCAACTTGACCCCGACTACATCGACGCGAAGCTGGTTGTGGGTGTTTACGAATACGTTGTCGGCGCGCTTCCGTTGCCCTTCAAACTGCTGATTGGATTTGTGGGCATTTCAGGTTCAAAGTCGCACGGCCTTGCGATGCTCGATGACGACGCGCGTCGAGGTGTTGTCAGCAACGTGGAAGCGCGCACAGTGATCGCTCTCTTTCTGCGCCGCGAAGGTCGGTACAAGGAAGCCATCCAGGTGGTGCAGAGCCTCAAGCAGGAATACCCGCGCGATTACCTCTTTTGCCTGGAAGAAGCCAACCTGCGCAGGGATGACGGCGAGGGAATGGTCGCTGTAGATTCCTACCGCCAGATTGTCGCCGACAGCGCCAAGCCCGGATACTTTGCAGAAGCACGGCTGGAGTTGACCTATTTCGGCCTGGGAGATGCGCTCAGGGGGCAACGCCATTACCAGGAGGCTGCGCAGGCCTACGAGCAGGCTGCGTGGACGAAGAATGTGGGCACCGAATTGAAGGTGCGCTCGCTGCTGGCAGCGGGAGAATGCCATGATTTGAACGGCGAACGGCAAAAGGCAGTCCAGGACTACCAGTGGGCCATCAGTGCCGGTCCGAACACCTCGCGCGCGGATACAGCCCGAAAACGCTTGAACTCGCCATATAAGGGGAATTAGCCTGCCTGAAATGACGGTTTTCGTACGCCGTGGAACCGTGGAAACCCCTGTTGCGTAATGTTATGTTGGAATCGAAAGCGTGATTCTGGAGGTTGGTTATGCCTTTGTTTTGTCAGCGTTGTGGAACCGGATTGCCGCCGAGCGCGCGTTTTTGCTCACGATGCGGAACCGTCGTTTCCGCTGCACCACCACCTCCTGGCCGCCCCCTGGTTCGGCCGCACGCTGGCCGTCAGATTGCCGGCGTTTGCATTGGAGTGGCGCAGGCAAACGGCTGGGATACCACGCTCGTGCGAGTTCTAGCCGTGGTTGGGTGCATCTTCACCAGCGGTCTCGTTGGCGTCGCATATCTCGCCGGTTGGATTGGAATCCCCGAGGAGCCAATCCCTATGCCCGGCACTTATCCTCCTAACTCATGAACAAGACTTATGAGTCGGGAGGAGCCAGGCTAAGCTTCAGCGAAATCGGATCCGGCCTGCCCGTTGTTCTATTGCACCCGACGCCCCTTGACCACACCTATTGGCTTCCGGTGGTCAATGATCTCGCCGGTGTCCGCGCTATCCTCCCTGATCTGCGCGGCCATGGCGCATCAGAGCTTGGCTCAAACCTGTCTGTTGGTGAGTTTGTACGCGTTCCCGATGCCCCAGTTCTCAACGTGAAGCAACTTGCGGACGATGTTCTCGCACTTCTTGATCATCTCAATATCTCAGAAGCTGTCTTCGCCGGTTGCTCAATCGGGGGCTACGTCATGCTTGAAGTGTGGCGTCGCGCTCCGCATCGTATGCTGGGTCTCGCTATAGTCTGTTCCAAGCCCCAACCTGATGCCGAAGCGAACCTCGGCAAGCGCGTCGAGACAATCGCCAAGATTCGCGAAGAGGGAACAGCGGCTACGTTCGACACGAATACACAAACCCTCATCGGCACTACCGCACGTCAGACGCATCCTGCGATCGTCGCAGAACTCCGTTCGCGCATGACATTGACGCCCGAGGCCGTCATCGCTGTCCAGGCCGGTCTTGCTACCCGACCCGATTCCGTTCCAACAGTCGCGAGTATTGATGTACCCCTGCTTGTGATCTGCGGCGGAGAAGATCCAGGCATCACTCCCGCCGAAATGCAGGCCTTCGTAGCAGCGCCCGGCGGATGTGAATTCCATTTGCTCGCCAATGCCGGTCACTTTGCGGCCTATGAGCAGCCGCAGAAGGTGGCAGAGTTGTTCGCCACATGGCTACGGCAATTTAGAGCATAGTCAGTAGCCAATGACGGCACATCGCATCCGACAAAGAAGGGGTCGAATGCGATAGGCTCAAATCATCCTACTTGTCTGCCGGAAGCTCATCTTGAACAAGAAAACAGCGTCCCGTCCTTTTCAACATCCTCAAACCGGTAGCGCACTTCACTGCGCCAAAGCCTCTCTTGAATCGCTCGCAAAAAGGTTCGGAACGCCGCTCTATGTTTACTCGGCAGATCAAATTCTTGAGCGCCTCGCACTCTTCCAGCACGCATTCGCAGAACGCGATCATCTTGTCTGCTACGCGGTAAAAGCCAATTCATCTCTCGCCATTCTGAAACTGCTGGCTCAGCACGGCGCCGGATTTGACATAGTTTCAGGTGGCGAACTCGAGCGGATTCTCATCGCGACTCCGCAATCAGTTGGCAAAGTCGTTTTCTCTGGCGTTGGAAAAACTGCGCCTGAGATTGACCGCGCCCTCACTGCTGGCATTCTCCAATTCAATGTGGAAAGTGAAGCCGAGCTCGAGCTTCTTGTGGCTCGTGCACGAAAGCTCAAGATCAAGGCCCGCTTTGCTCTCCGCGTAAATCCCGACGTCTTCGCCGAGACGCATCCTTACATTTCTACTGGCTTGCGGGAACACAAATTCGGCATCGACATTCGCGAAGCTGCCCGGATCTACGCGAGCGCGGCTCGCAACCGATGGCTCGAGCCGCATGGGATCAGCGTCCACATTGGATCGCAGATTCGATCCGCGGCACCGTTTGGCTCCGCAATCGGGCGGGTAAAGAAGCTGGTGGATCAACTCCGGCGAGACGGCATTACGCTCAACGTCATCGACGCCGGCGGTGGTCTTGGCATTGACTACCATGGATCTCCCGAGCCCGAGTCGACTGATCCCGCGGCCAAAGTCGCGGAATACGCAACTGCAATCAACGATGCGCTTGCAGGTTTCGAAGGGAAGCTATTGCTTGAACCCGGCCGCTTCATCGTTGCACAGGCCGGCGCATTGCTTTCCCGAGTATTGCAGGTTAAACGCAATAGCAAGAAAGTGTTCATCATCACCGATGCCGCGATGAACGACTTGATTCGCCCCGCGCTTTACCAGGCCCACCACGAGATTGTTCCAGTAAGGCCTCGAGCAGGCAGAGTACGCCCAGTTGATGTTGTCGGACCTGTCTGCGAGACCGGAGATTTCTTCGCTCGCGATAGGATGCTCAGACCTCTTGAGCCCGGCGATCTGATCGCTCTGTTAGACGCAGGAGCTTACGGCATGGCGCAAAGCTCCAACTACAACACACGGCCGCGTGCGGCTGAGGTCCTGGTTGAAGGCGCAAAAGTCCACCTGATCCGCAGACGCGAAACGATCGACGATCTGCTGGTGACAGAGACTTCAGTAAGTCGAGGCTGACCTGTCGACGCTCCTGATTGAACCTGCCACACACCCAGCCCGTCCTGATAAGGTATCTCGCGGGGGATTTTGCAATGTTTTTTCGTACGCAGGCGATATGTGCTTTGGTCGTAGCAGGTCTGTTAGTGGGAGCATCGGCGACTTCCAAGGCCGACCCACTCAAGGTGAAAACGGAACAGGGCAAGGTGGTCGGCAAAACCATTAACGATGGCAAAGTTCGCGCATTTCTGGGGTTGCCCTATGCGGCCCCGCCGATCGGCGATCTGCGGTGGAAAGCACCCCAGCCTCCCATCAGTTGGAAAGGCGATAGAGACGCTACCAAATTCGGTGCACACTGTGCGCAGGGCCGTGTCTTCGAGGACATGGTATTCCAGGACGCAGGACCGAGCGAAGATTGCCTGTTCCTGAACGTCTATGTGCCTGCGGATGCAAAAGAGAAGAGCAAGCTTCCGGTCATGTTCTGGATTCACGGTGGTGGGTATTCCGGTGGCGCCAGTTCTGAGCCTCGCCACAACGGTGACTTCCTGCCGCTCAAGGGCGTGGTTTTGGTGACGATCAATTATCGTCTTGGCGCATTCGGATTTCTCGTAACGGATGAACTTGCCAAGGAAGGAAATGGTTCGGCAGGGAACTATGGTCTGATGGACATGGTTGCCGCGCTGCAATGGGTCAAAGGCAACATCGACAAGTTTGGCGGCGATCCTGGGAACGTGACAATCTTTGGCGAAAGCGCCGGATCGTTTGCTGTAAGTACGCTGATGGCATCACCCATGGCGCAAGGGCTGTTTCAAAAGGCCATTGGTGAAAGCGGCGCGGCGTTTCCTAGCGCACTGAACTTGGGCGGGCAAACTGTAGCAGAGCGTGCACCGATCGACGGCAAGTGGGTCGCGTCCTTAGGTGTCAAATCGCTTGCGGAACTTCGTGCTGTGCCCACCGACAAGATTCTTGAGGCAGCTAAGACAAAGGGCGCAACAGGATTCGCTCCCGATGTTGATGGCAAGTTTTTGACCGAGCCTGTTCCTGAGACCTATTCGCTGGGCAAGCAGGCGCATGTGCCGTTGCTCGCAGGCTGGAATGCTGACGAAGGCAGCTTTGTCGCTATGCGCGCTATCACTGCCGCACAGTTTCAAGGCATGGCAACCGGGTTGTTCAAAGACCGCGCTGCGGAGTTCCTAAAGCTCTATCCCGGCGACACCGACGCCCAGGCGCTCAGGTCGGCCATCGATTTTGGCAGCGATTCGTTTATAGCTTTTGGCACCTGGAAGTGGCTTGAGGCCCACCGCAAGACCGGCGACTCGCCTGTCTACCGTTATCATTTTGAACTGGCCGCTTTGCCCAGTAAGTATCATCCAGGGACATTCGCATTCCATTCCGACGACATCGAATATGTTTTCGGAACGCTGGACACCCGTCCGGGCGAGACCGTGCGGTCCGAGGATCGCGAATTAAGCGCGGCCATGATGAGCTACTGGACCAACTTTGCCAAGACCGGCGATCCCAATGGACCCGGGCTGCCGACCTGGCCGAAGTACGGCGCGGAAAACGAACTGATCCATCTCAACAGCCCAATTACGTCAGGGCCCGATACGACGCGCGATCGCTACCTATTCCTGCTCAATGGAATTCCTCCGATGCATATGTAATTCCAGAGCGCTGGATTTCGCTAAATCAAGAAGGCCGCCAATGGCGGCCTTCTTGATATCCCTTCGACCTACGTGTCAGCGATTTACACCCGAAGCGGCAGCAAAGCCCTGCACCTGTCCCGCGGGCAGATTACCTGTCTGCTGTGGCCCATCAAACGAAGAATTCGAAGCATTGATCGCCCCGGAGTAATCCGGGCCCAGCCCCAGCTTCTTCAAGGCGCGGGAATCGGGCATCAACTTTGTCTGCCAGCCCTGATCAGACTGGTACTTTTGCATGGCGGCTGTTGTAGTTGCATCCCACTGGCCGTTAGGCTCGCCGGACATGTAGTGCTCACGAATAAGCGCCTGCTGAATCTCGGTGACACGCGAAGCGTCGATGGACTGCTGCCCGTGGAGTTTGTGGCGTGTCTGCTTTACGGCGCGATGGTGAGAATGGCTGCTCGTGGTCGTCTTGTGTGTCCGAGTGGCGAAGGCCGAAGAGGCAATCACTAGTGCCGACAATAAAAACGCCAGGCTTGCTCGAAATGAAAGCATGCTGGATACCTCTGGTAGTTAAAGTTTCCCTGGACGTTCCGACAATCTTAGCGGAACAAGCCCGCGCGTGCCAATAAAAAGTGCCTTCGAGCGCGCGTTTGGAGGCTGAACAGCGTTACGAAAGTCTCATTCACATGATCGTGGAGTGACCAAGAAATGGTCGCTCCGTTGCAATCAACGAGGAGAGCGTAAAGCGCACTCCCCGTCGATTGTTGGAATTACTAGAGCGTTCCACCAACATAGTTGATGCCCGCCTCCGGATGGCGCGGGTCCATTACCTCGAAGACCACGTCATCGCCGGGTTTCAGGCCCTTAACTACTGCGTCGAACTGATCCTTTGTACTGGTGGCGTGCCTGTTGATCCGAGTAATTACTAATCCTGGCTCCAGGCCCTGCAAGTCAGCGAATGAACCTGAATGTACCGACTGGATGAGCATGCCGCCCGGTACGTGGAGCTTTGCCGCGGTCGCATCGGAAATTGGCCGAACCGCCAAGCCCAGTTTCGCCTCGCCCGCATCGCCGCCTTCGTCAGGGGTTGCGTTGGTCTGCGGGCCGCCAAGGTCGGCGAATACCTTGTCTCGATCGCCGATGGTGACGGTGGCGTCGGTCTGTTTGCCGTCTCGCAGGAATCCAAGTCTTACGCTGGATCCCGGTCTCCGGCCAGCGATTTCGTTGACCAGATCGTCGCCGTCCTTGATGGAACGGCCATCGATTGTGGTGATGATATCTCCCGCCTTGATCCCGGCTTTATCCGAGGGACCGCCTGGCTGGACCTGCTGCACCAATACGCCGTTCTTAAAGCCGTAAACGCGATTCACCGCGCCGGAAAGTCCTGGTCGAAACTGGATGCCGATGGAGCCGCGTGTCACTTTGTGGCTGGGGCTGATCAGGTCGTTGTACACGGCAACCACAGTATTCGAGGGCATTGCGAAGCCTATACCCTGGTAGCCTGCGGATTGGGTGTAGATAGCAGTATTCACACCGACAACTTCGCCGTTCATGTTCAGCAGCGGACCGCCGGAGTTTCCCGGGTTGATTGCGGCATCGGTTTGAATGAAGTGTTGAAACTGGCCGCCAACACCTGGCTCGATGGTTCGGTTCTTGGCCGAGATAATCCCCGCGGTCACCGTTTGCGAAAGCGCAAACGGGCTCCCAATGGCTTCAACCCAATCTCCCACTTCGGAAGTATCTGAGTTGCCCATCTTTACAGTCGGCAGAGGAGTATTGGTGTCAATCTTGATCACCGCCAGATCAGTGGCCTTGTCCACGCCGATCACGCGAGCGGGGCGGCCTAGGTCCTGGCTATCCGGATCGGTTGAGAGCTTTACGAAGATTTTGTCGGCTTTGTCGACCACGTGGTTATTGGTGATGATGTACCCTTTGGGGTCGACAATGAATCCCGACCCAAGCGACTCACGGACCTCCGAATCGTCGCCGCCATCCTGGTCGGGAATCTGTCCGCCGAAGAAGTGGTTGAAGAAGTCCTGGAAGTTGTTCTGTCCCTGTCCTTGATCCGGTTGATCCTGATCGTCGTCTCCACCGGGGTTCTGAGGATTAGGTTGAACGCGGCTGTGAGGCATCCGGCGGCCTTTGTTTTCAGCGGCCTTGGGGAGCGTCTGGGTATTGATGTTTACCACGGCCGGGCCTACAGCCTTGGCAATTCTCACAAACTCGTTGGGCGGGGTTGTCGAATTGAAAACCTTCAGCGGAGTCGCGTCGGCGCTGTCGTTCTGTTTTTCCTGTCCACGAACTCCGTGCGCTGCGTAGGAGCCGCCCAGGATGGCGACGGAGAGTGTTGCAAGCAAAACAAAAGTCGAAGCGAGACGATATTTACGCAGCCTTACCAGGAACGAATTCATAGGTTCGAAGACCTCTTTGAGTTTCCAGCTCGGGAAGCTGGCATTTTCGAAGCGCTAAACATAAGTATAGCCAGTGGCGGGCAATCCCGGCTGGCCGAGCCAACGTTGCTTCAAGCGTCGGATGCGCAATTGAGGTGTGGGGATAGCCTCCAGCCAACGGATCGCACAACGGTTTCATTGAGATTAGACGCAAATCCAAGCAAAGAGTCTTGAATCGGGCATGCTAACATCCGGCATGACTCTCGCATTGAAGTGCCGCAGATTGTTGACGATTGCCGTCCTTGCGCTTGCCCTGGGAGTCCTTTGTTCCTCCGCTCAGACGGCAGCGCCCCAGAATTCAGCTCCAGGACCCTCCCTGCTAGATCGCATCAACGCGATGGTGGACGGCGGCAAGAGCGCGTGGACCCCTGACCAGTTGGCAACGATGGGGCGTCTGCGGGATGCGGCTTTGATCGATCCCTATGCCTTCAATGAGTTGCGACACCTGACAGACAACATCGGCCCGCGGCTCAGCGGATCACCGCAGGCGCAGCAGGCGGTTGATTACGTCTCTGCCGAGATGCGGTCGCTGGGCGCTGAAGTCACGCTGGAGAAAGCCTTGGTACCGCATTGGGTACGTGGCACCGAGACCGCGGAGTTGACCGCATGGCCTGGCCAGACACCGGGAACCTTTCAAAAGATTGTTTTGACCGCTCTGGGCGGGAGCGCCGCTACGCCAGCCGAAGGTATCACTGCCGAAGTGGTTGTAGTGGACAACTGGCAGGAGCTTCGTGCACTGCCGGCAGGAGCAGTTAAGGGAAAGATTCTGCTCTTTAATCATGTATTCGATAAAGAGTTGGCGGCAGAAGGGCGCGGCTTGGATGCTTACGTGGGGGGCGTGGTTTATCGAGGAGCCGGCCCAGCCGCCGGAGCCTCGGTAGGCGCGGTGGCCGTTCTTGTGCGCTCAGTGGGCGGTGCTGATTTTCGGCTGCCCCATACTGGAATGACCGAATACGCGCAGGGAGTTCCAAAAATCCCGGCAGCAGCGGTTACCGCCGAGGATGCGGACCTCTTGAAGAACCTTGCCAGGCAAGGCCCGGTAAAGATGCACCTTACTCTTACCCCTCAGACACTGCCAGACGTGGAAAGCCACAATGTGATCGCTGAATGGAAGGGAACTGAGCATCCCGAGCAGGTGGTGGTGGTTTCAGGTCACCTCGATTCCTGGGATTTGGGAACAGGTGCAATTGACGATGGAGCGGGCGTCGTGGTTTCGATGCAGGTAATTCACTTGCTCAAGGCCCTGGGAATTCATCCGCGGCGCACCGTGAGAGTGATTGCCTGGATGAGCGAAGAAGAGGGCTCGGAAGGCGCGGCGGCCTATATGGTGGACCATGCGGGCGAGATTTCGAACCACATAGGAGCTATTGAGAGCGACCTCGGAGCTGACCATCCGACAGGAATCTACTTTTCGAGCAAGCGGGATCTTGGCCAGTGGCTGAGACCCGTTGCGCAGGTGCTCGAGCCCATCGGGGCTGCAAGTCTTGTGAGCGCTCCTGAGACTGGAGAAGACATTGCTGGGCTCACTGAGAAGGGTGTCCCGAGCTTTGCCCCGATGCAAGACAGCCGCTTCTACTTCAACTACCACCACACTGCGGCCGATACGTTCGACAAGGTCGATATGCGCCACTTGAATGAGAATGCAGCGGTGATGGCGGTACTTGCCTACGCCCTCGCCGATTCGCCTGATCCCGCGCCCCGATGAGAGCGAACCGCCGATTTCTCCGAAGTTACTGTAGAGAGAACTATGACATTCGTTTATCAATGCGAGCGCTGATATTCAGAGCTAATCGATGGTGTTAGAATTCTCGCGCATTCATGCTAAAAGAACTTTCACTAAACCCGAAGCAGGAAGCAAGGGGAGCGCAGATACGTCAAGCGCACCCTGAAGGAGCAAGTTCTGATGAAGAAAGCAAATGTTGCAAGTGCGGCGATTTTGGGATTGCTTTTAGCGGCAGCCGCTGTCGCCCATGCCCAGCGTGATCAACAGGACCCGGACAAATCGAAACCTTCTCACCAGTCTCAACAGGCCCGGCCAGTTCAGCAGTCTCATCCCTCGCAGTCAGCCAGGCCAGCGCAAACGCAGAGCCGACCGCCGCAGACCTACGGCGGGACTTACCACGGCGGAGTGCAGTACAACGGGCCGACAAACGGAGGCGTCCACCCCAGCGGCGTTCCACAACACCAGGGCCAGGTTCGGAGTGGTTTCGTTCAATCCCGGGCTGGTTCGTGGACTACCGAACATCAGAACTGGACCCAGCGCGGAGGCTATAACGGCTACCGGATACCGGATGTGCGCTTCAGACAATACTTCGGATCAGGTCACTTTTTCAGGATCGGTGGGCTTCCTATTGTTTTTGTCGGAGGTCAGCCGCGCTTCCAGTACGACGGATATTGGGTAACGTTCATGGATCCGTGGCCGGAAGGATGGGCTCCTGATTGGTACGAAAGCGACGATGCGTATCTTGACTATAATGGCGACGGGTATTACGTGTATGACCAGTTACACCCGGATATGCCGATCGCGGTGACTATTACGTTCTAAATGATATTGGGGTTGATCGGAACGCGGGCAGTGCGACCGAATAAATGGCAGCCTGCCCGCTTTCGTCGCGCCACCATTATGATTACTTGAAGACGCTATTGGGAATCAGCTTCGCAACTGTGAAGTTGTTGTAGATCGCCGTGAATATCTGGTTCAGAGTGAGATTTGGATTATCAGCAGAAGTGCACTGACCCTTGTTTTGAGATGCGGTGGCATCGGAATAAAAGTCGCCGAGGTTCGTGGCCATTTGCGTCAATGTCTGGCAAGGGGTAATGCCAGTGCCGTTAGGGTTTGTTCTTGAGTTATAAGCGTCTGTCGAGCAACCGGAACTCGACGCACCGTAGGCGATTGTGTAAACGGTAGTGCCATGATTTGAAGCGTAATTGGCGGCGGCGAGGGCCTGGGCGCATTGATCAATCGTGGATGGGTACGTTCCACTGGTAGTGCTCGCCCCCGTTATATTTCCATTGGTGTCATTTGAATCGCCATCACTGAGTATAATCAGCGCGTTTTGCGAACTTGAATTCTTTCCTGCCATGTAGACAAGCGAGGATTGCGCCGCGTAAATAGCACCCGCAAAGTAGGTCCCTTGACCGACATCGTTTCCTCCGGAGTTTGCCTGTTGAATGCCACCGCAAGTCGACGACCCTCCGGCGGCGATCGCAACTCCCGAGCTGTTGTTGAAACCCCCATTTGACTGGTCCGTCGCGCTGTAATCGCTGAGATAGTTGGTTACCTGGTATGTAGCGGCTGTACCCGAGAAGTTCGTAGGTGTCCAGGTTGCTCCAATTGCAGGCGTGGCGTAATTCGTGGTTGTTGGATAACCCGTGGCGCATGTGTTGTCGTATATTGCCGTGTTCGCAACGATATCAGGGTAAGTGAAGATGCTTACCTGATCGAAGGGCGACAGACAACCTGCCTTGGAACTGCTGCCCGCCGAACAGGGTGAGAGTGACGCGAGAAGTGTCTGAACTCCCTGCAACGCGCAATAGATTCGCGAGTGGCCGCAGTTGGCATCTGTGTCCGAGCTCCCCATCGATGCCGTGGCGTCGAGGACAATGGCCACGTTATACGGCGCCGCCTGTGCACCCCTCATCGCTGCGGTCGAAACGGCGGAGAGATTAATCGACTGAGCAGCCTTCAAATTAAACATGTCCGCCAGAACATGTATAAAGAGGGTCGGTGCAGCAGTTGTTTGAATCACCTGCAGAGCATTATCTCCAAGGGAAGATGTGGCGCACGGGATTTGGGCCGTGAGGCTGCTAACGCAGCTCAAGTTGATTTTTATCTGGGGGTTCGGCAGGTTGGGGTTGGCATTAGAGCCGTTTGGTGTGATTGAAGTT
This sequence comes from uncultured Acidobacteriaceae bacterium, assembly GCA_963826915.1. Classification (GTDB taxonomy): domain Bacteria; phylum Acidobacteriota; class Terriglobia; order Terriglobales; family Acidobacteriaceae; genus Telmatobacter. Next base: position 125,423 of record CAWGYG010000009.1, on the reverse strand, counting down.
ATGGAACTTGCTTGCTCCACGGCCAAATCCACAGAGGCGACGGTCGCTCCAGATTGAGACATCTCCCATGCCCCTGCCAGTGCGGCGGCATCCGTCGACGCTTGGAGTTCGTGATAGCAGATATAGGCGTGGCCGATATCCAATGTCAGACCTGCCATCCCGAGAAACAGAACAACCAAGAACACCATCCATGGAAGGATCTGTCCGCTTTCGTCTCTGATCGTCCGCAGGACAAATGATTTGCAGCAGCTGTTCATTGAACAACCTCCGTAACTTGCTCCTGGAGAAGACAACTGCCGAAATTTGCGTTGTAAATCCCTAGGGAACACTTGTACGAGGCTTGAATCTGCGCGTTTTTCCCAGAAACCATGTTTGCGTTTGCAGCGCCAGAAGCCCCGGGGCACGATAACGTACCGCTGCCCTGCGAAACCCCGTTGAGAGTGTAGGTAAGCGTCAAATTCGCAGTCAGGAGATCTGGCGCTGCGGCGTTGATCGCTGCTGTAGCCGTCTTGCAGGGGTCCGTATCTCCGCGGTCCGTTGCGAGTACTCGACCGCCCACGCTGAGTCCTTCGGACAAGGACATCTTTTGATACAACGCCATGGAAAAGGAAAAAATACCCGTCATCAATAGCATTATGAGTGGAAGCGTTACGGCAAATTCAACGAGTGCCGATCCCCGCGTTTTGGAACTGAATGCGGAGAGAACGAGTGCGACTTTTGACCGGACATTCGGGCGCCGACTGGCGCCTTGCAACTGTGGAGTATTTCCGGAGCTTGGCATCTTGAGTTTCGATCGTGCAGCTAATGTTTCCTTCATGGATGTTCCTCTACGTACATTCTTTGGTTGCATCAACTCCGAGAGATTCAAACTGAGATGATGACTTACAGCTTGTATCGGCGGAGCTTGCAATCGCAAACTTGCGAATCACACAGTAGAAGAGCCTAACGTGCAGCAAATTAGCTAAGCTGGTCTTCATCGGAGCATAGGGTCGCTGGTAATCTAAGTCAATACACCAACGGCGATGAATTAGACCAAAGAAGTTACCAAGGTGTCGACAGTCAGGATTAGTTATAGTTGATCACAATAATGCAACTTCTCGTATGTGATGGTTATCACAAATACAGTAACGACGGGCCTATATGCAAATAGCCATGGAGGGACGTTTAAGGCACGACGATCTTCGAAGCGAGATTGTATCTAGGTGTGAACTAAGTTAGTGTAGGTGTGATTTCTATCACAAACTTATTTTGGGCCGGGATCGTTATAGCAAATAAAGTCAGCTCATTTGGTGATTGGTGGGAAGGCCTGCTGCCCGGCAACGAATGTTTGAAACACCTTGGAAAACAGCAAGGCAGGAGCCCCGACTTTGTAGAGGTCGCGATCTACGAGGATGAAGTCCGCATCATAACCGGGGACGAGTTTACCTTTGTGCTTCTCTGCGAATTCAGCATATGCCGAGCCTTGTGTGTAAGCGTAGAGAGCCTGACCACGGGTGAGCTTGTTTTGTGGGAAATAGCTTCTGGAGCCCGATTCATTCATGCGAGTGACTGCCGCATAGACTCCGCGAAATGGCGTGATGGACTCGACGGGATAGTCGGTTCCGAATGCAAGCGGCACTCCAGCGTCGAGGAAAGCTTTCCAAGCATAGGAGTAGGCTGCTCGTTTCGGACCCAGGCGGTCCATGGCCCAGTTCATATCGGTCAGCAAATGGCAGGGCTGCATGGATGCGATGACGCCAAGTTGCTTGAAGCGGGGAATGTCAGCAGGGTCGACGACTTGCGCGTGCTCGATGCGATTGCGAGCCGGGAGCCCCGCCAAGACCGGATAGCAAGGTGATCCATCCTTCAGTCTGCATAAGGGAGTAGGAGGTTTTGGCGGAGCGGTGTTATTGGGACAGGGAATCTTTTCATCCCAAACTTCATACGGCTGGCCGGCGTGACGGCAGGGATTGAGAAGAGAGACCGACGACATGGGGTGCGGCTGTTCGGCGAGTGTGAAGGCGTCAAGTGCCATGGCAGTGGCTCTATCGCCGATGGCGTGGAATCCGAGTTGGAAACCAAAAGCGGCGCGTTCGACGGCCATTTTGTTGAGTTTGTCCTGCGTGTATTGGGGAAGTCCGGTGTTGCCTGGATCGTCGGAGTAGGGAGCCTTCATAGCGGCCGTGCGGGAGCCGAGCGAACCATCCATGAAGCCTTTGAGGAAGCCGGTGTGTAGCATCGGGTCATCCATGTCGTGGTGATTGCGCATTCTAATCAGCTCGGGCAACGGAGCCTTGAAGGGTAGCCATTCGGTGATGCGCAAGTTAAGCTCGCCTTCTTTCTCCAACTCCTCATAAACGAGAAAGTCCTCCCAGTCGCTGAAATCCTGGACGCTGGTGACGCCGTGCTTGAGTGCGTCTTCGATGGCGAGTTCGTCGCCCTTGCGACGATCGTCATGACTGGGAGGAGGGATGATTTTGTCTACGAGGTCCTGAGCCGATTCACGGAGTATGCCAGTCGGATCGCCTTTCGCATCGAGATCGATGGCCCCTCCCTCAGGCGGTTGGGTTTTGCCGTTTATGCCGGCGGCAGCTAGGGCGGCCGTGTTGGCGACAGCGATGTGGCCATCGATCCGATCGAGGAATGTGGGGTGATCGCCGGTGACTTTGTCGAGGTCCTGGCGCGTGGGAAGCACCTTTTGCTGCCAGAGAGTATGATCCCAGTTTCCGCCGGTGAGCCAACGGCCAGATGGAGAATTCTTTGCTGCGGATTCAATTTTGGCAAGCATGTCTCCCAGAGATTTCACGCCAGTTAGATCCACGTTAAGCTTTGTGCGGCCCGCGGCACCCAGGTGGACGTGAGCGTCGTTAAATCCCGGAAAAATAAATGTGCTTGTGCTGGAAGTGTCGAGGTCGTGCAGAACGGTCTTCGGACCGGCCAGACGGGTGATCTCTGCAGTGGTGCCAATCGCGATCACCTTGCCGTTGCCGATGGCCATCGCCTCTACGACTTGAGGCTTGTCGTCGGAAAACCCCTCGCCGGTGTAGATCGTGCCGTCAAAAAAGATAATGTCCGGAGTTGTTACGATCCTTGTGGGAGCAGGGTTCGATTGTTTCGTCGGGGTGTGCCAGGTTGGAGCAGACTGAGCATAAGAGATCGTGGTGGCAAAGAGAGCCATTACAAGAAGCGAATAAATGGCACGCATTGGCGCAGTTTATCAGAAGGCAGTTGGCAGAACTATTGTTGCGAGGCCCACTCTGTCATCGAAAGCGTCAGCAGAAGCACGCGGCGAAGACCAATCTCGCGATCCTTATCGCTGTACCACTCGCCAACCGTGTGTGCGCCGCCTCCATCGCCGCCCGCGCCCATCGAAAGCGCAGGGACACCCAGAGAGATTGGTATGTTGGCATCGGTCGAGCCGAGGCGCAAATCTGTTTGAATTCCAAGGTGACGGTCAACGGCCCGCAATGCTTCGAGCAATGGGGAATCCGCGGGGAGTTGTGCGGCCGGCCTGTCGCCAATCTTCTCAACGGAGTATGCAGCATTTCCTCGGCTGCGCAAGGAGGTTGCTTTCGCGGCAGTATTCCAATAGTCCACAGCATCTTCAACCGCGCGGTGCAGCGCTACCTCTAAGCGCAATAATTCGTCAGGACTGGTGGAACGGAAATCTATCGAGGCAGTTGCGCTTTCAGGAATGGAGTTAACGCTTGTACCGCCGTGGATTGTGCCCAGGTTCAACGTGGTGCTGGGCTTGTCAGGCAGCGGGGTTCGGGCAAGAGCGGCCAAAGCGGTTGCCATAGCGGCGATGGGATTTGGAGTTCCTGCATCGGTAAAGCTATGACCGCCCGGTCCGGTGATGGTGATCTGATAGCGCCGGCTCCCAAGAGCCTGGGTCACCGCCGAGTCTACGCCCGCGCCGTCGAGAACAATGTGAGCCGCAATGCGGCCAGCCAATTCGGATTGCGCGTAGAAATGGCGCACACCGCGGAGATCACCTTCGCCCTCTTCGCCCACATTGCCCAGAAACAAAAGTGGCGCGGCGAGTTTCGCTTTCGCGTGGAGAAGGGCCTGTGCCACTGCTAGCATGCCAACCACTCCGGCTGCATTGTCGCAGGAGCCCGGCGCGGCCAAGCGGTGGGCGCCATCGATGAGGCTGAGGGTGGGTTTAAGTGGGGTATCGGCAGGAAAGACGGTATCCAAATGCGCCGAAAGGATGACCAAAGGACCGCTACTCTCGGGAGGGAGATGAGCAGCCGGGATGTATCCGAGTACATTTCCGATCGCATCTGTGCGGATATCAGCCAGGCCCAAATCGGCAAATCGGGCGGCCAACCACTTTGAGCGTGCTGCTTCACCAAACGGCGGTGCTGGGATGGCTACCAACTCTGCCTGGTAGTCCATAAGCGTCTTGGGGTTGTTGTGAATCCAGGTGAACGCAGCATGAACTGGCCGTTGAGCGGCCAAAGCCGTCACGCGAGAGAACATCGTACTTCGGGAAAAGAGTGCCATGCAGGTCACTTAAGGTTAGCAGGATGGTTAGAGAGGCCTTCTAACGTCGAAGTCCGGAGTAGAGCAGATGCTTAATCGTATTCCACCGAATGCAGAAACAATCCCTGCGGTGGCGCGGTCGGACCAGCCGCTGTGCGGTTGAGGGCACTCAGGATTTCGGGAATGTGGCTCGGGAGAAGATAGCCACGGCCCATGTCGAGCATGGTTCCCACAAGGTTGCGCACCATGTGGTGGAGAAATCCATTGCCGCGAACTCGATACACGAGGAGATTTCCGGCTTCGTGCGTTCGTTCTTCCCAATGGGAGGAGTAAATAGTTCGGACCGCGGATCGTCGTTGCGTCTGAACCGAAGCTTCATCTCTCAATTCGCACGCTCGTGTGGCCAAATCAGGATCTGCTGCGCTGAAGCTGCGAAAGTCGTGTTCGCCTGCAAGTTGTCCGGCAGCGGCCTGGAGTGCGTCGAGGTCGACGCTCCAGGAATAGGCATAAACGTACCTGGCCAGAAACGGTGGGCAGATCTGGCTGGAACCTGGCTCGGTGAGGAGAACCCTATATTCATAGGTCTTTGCAACCGCCGAATGGCGTGCATGGAACGTATCCGACACGACTTGAGCGTCGAGAGCGCGAATTGCTGCTGGGAGGATCCTGTTGAGTGCGCGGTGAAGATTCGCAGCGGGAATTTGTGCATGGAGTTGAAAGCTGGCGACTTGACCAAGAGCATGAACGCCGGCATCGGTTCGCCCCGAACCCTGGGGCAAAGGGGCTTCGCCTGTGATCCGGCCTAACGCGGACTGCAGTTCTCCTTGAATAGTCCGTTCTCCCGGTTGAATTTGCCAGCCGTGGAAGTCGGTTCCGTCGTAGGCCAAGGTCAGCTTCCAAGTCTGCCGGGAGCGCTCGGGTTGGGCTGGTTCTGCCAAAGGTATCTGCTTAGATAACAGGTTAATCGACCGGAAGGCGGTGGCCGGGTCCACGCAGCCGGTGGGATATACTCAGCTTTTCGTACTTATGCGGAGCAGGGGGCGTTTGGATGCCCGGAAATTAGAAGATGGAACGAACGGCTCTCGCAACGCGTATTGCCTAATTGACCAATGGTCAAGTGAAGCCAGGGATGGAAAACGCCCCTTAAGCCTCACAAAACTGCGTCCGGAGAGGTTCTTCAGACGTCTTTTAGACTGGCACCCCACATGCCTCAGCGACTCGTGGAGAGAAAAGATGCAATTGTTCGATATTCGTGTGTCCAAGCGGCAGGAAGAGATCACGCGGCAGGTGAAAAGGAAGTCGAGTAGCCAGCTTCGCGCAGTGGCCGCAATCATGCTGACATTGGCGGCCGGAGTGCCTTCGGGGATCGCTCAGCAGTCCGGAGGAGTGACCGGGGCGGGGGCAAATGCCCCTGAAAAGCAGGCCTCTACGCTGCCCCCGGCGCCATCACCCGTTACGACAACGCCCGTTGATTTGCGTCCGAGTCAACGCGATTTTTCGAAACCCTTCGGCCCTTTTTTGGGCAATCCAATCAACATGTATCGGGGTACGTCGATCGACAAGGCCAGCTTTGCGAACTCGGTACGGCTGGGCGACTTGGTGAAGGACGGGAAGATTTATCTGAGCTTGTCAGATGCGATTGCATTGGCAATTGAGAACAATTATGACATCGCTATCGCCCGTTATGATCTGGATATTGCGGATACCGACATTCTGCGCGCGGAAACGGGAGCTGCACCCTTGGGTGCGCCTTCCGGTCTGGTGACAGGCACTTTGGGCGGTTCTGTTTCAACCTTGAGTACAGGCGGAGGTCCAGGCGGAACGACGGTTGGTTCAGGTGGTGCCGGCTCAGGTTCGAACGGATTGACGCTGACCACCGCCGGTGCCGGGCCGGTGCCGGAGGTCCTGGATCCTTCAGTTACAGGCGCGATTCAGTTTGATCGAGCCCACGCGGTGTCCACGAGCTTCTTTTCGGGTGGCACCAGCACGACCAACACCTACAACTTCAATTACAACCAGGGATTTGTCACTGGTACCGCATTTCAATTCGCGTTTGACAATACCTACGCCACGACCTCAAATGGCGTCACATTATACAGTCCGCAGTTGACTACAAATTTCAAGGCGACTTTGACGCAGCACCTGCTGCAGGGCGCCGGAATCTGGGTCAACAAGCGGTTCTTGTATCAGGCGCGGAACGATCGGCGCATAACCGATTCGTCTTTCCGACAGCAGATTCTGTATACAGTCAACCAGGTGGAGAGCATCTACTGGGGCCTGGTGAGCGCGTACGAAGATGTGCAAGCCAAGCAACGGGCGCTTGATCAGAGCACAAAGCTGGACTCGGATACTCACAAGCAGTTGGAGATCGGCACGATGGCTCCCCTGGACGTGGTGCAAGCCGACTCGAACGTAGCCACCGATAAGCAAGCGCTGATCAGCTCCCAGAGCAGCCTTAACTATCAGCAGCAGATCATCAAGCAGGCCATCGCACGCAACCTGAATGACGCTGCGTTGGCAACGGCCCCGGTTATTCCGACCGACCGCATCAGTCTGGAGCAAATTCCAGAGGAGACGCAGCCGGTAGAAGACCTGGTGCAGACGGCATTCAAGAATCGGCCCGAACTTGAACAGGCAGCTCTTACCCTGCGCAACGATGAGATTACGCTCAAGGGCGCGCGGATAGGTCTGCTGCCGGTATTTGATGTATATGGCTACCTTGGCGGAACTGGCGTTGCCGGCTCAATCAACCCAAATTGCAGCACAGAGTTCTACGGTTCCTTGTGCAGCACGAATCAAGCCACTGGTTACGGCACAGCGGCGCAGAATGCGTTCAACAATTCGGCACCCGACAAGGGCATCGGTTTCACCGTGACGATTCCGATTCGCAACCGCGAAGCGCAGTCGGTGCAAGCGCGGTCGTTGATGGAATACCGGCAGGCTGAATTGCGGCTGGCACAGCTTTATACGCAGATCCGCATGCAGGTGGTGAATGCGCAATTTGCTTTGACCAATCTCCGTGCGCAGGTGCAGGCCTCGGTTGCGGCGAGGGATTACAACCAGCAGAGTCTTGACGCTGAACAGAAGAAACTAAAGCTGGGAGCTTCAACCACAGCAAATGTGCTGCTGCAAGAGCGGAACCTGGCAACAGCCGAAGACAACCTGATCGCGGCGAATGCAGCCTACGCGAATGCGCGCGCGAGTCTCTACCAGATGCTGGCGACAACGCTGCAGCACTATGGTATTAACTTGCAGGACGCGGCGACAGGGACCGTTGGTGCGGCTCCGGCAATTCCAGGATTGCAGCCGGCGAAGAGCGGGAACGAGCCAACCACTACGCCTCCTCCGACTAGCAATTAGTTTGCGCAAGGACAAAGAAAAAGGCCCGGACAGACTCCGGGCCTTTCTTCGCGCGCGTGAAAAGCGTTACCGCTCCGCAACCCTATCCAACAGATCGAAAAACTCGGGAAAGCTGATTGCCGCGGATTCGGCACCGAGAATCCGCGTCTCTCCCTCGGCCCGCAGCGCGGCAATGCTAAAAGCCATGGCAATGCGATGGTCGCCGCCTGAATCGATGGTCGCGCCATGCAAAGCTTGCCCGCCGGGGACGTCGAGGCCGTCTTCGAACTCTTCAACTTCGGCTCCCATTGCGCGAAGATTCCGAGCAACAAGGGCGATGCGATCTGATTCTTTCACGCGTAGTTCCTTTGCATCGCGAATGCGAATACCGCCGCTCGTATATGGAGCGATTGCCGCCAGTACAGGCAGCTCATCGATGAGTTGAGCGGCGAGTGCGCCACTGATCTCTGTCGATCTCAATCCGCCCTCATCTGTGGAGATTTGCACGGTGCCGACCAATTCAGAATGAATTTCTTCGAGATTGAGCACCGCGATGCGCGCACCCAGGGCGGTAAGCACGTCAAGCAACGCAGCGCGCGTAGGGTTGAGGCCGAGAGAATCCAGCAGCAATCCCGAACCGGGAAACAAGGACGCAGCGCACATAAAGAATGCGGCGGAAGAGATGTCGCCGGGAACCGTTGCGTCGATCGCATGCAAGGTTTGCGGGCCGATTACTGAGACGGAGTCGATCGCGCGCGTGATTTTGGCTCCGAACGCACGCAGCGCCAGTTCGCTGTGGTCGCGTGTGCGTAGTGCTTCTCGTACCGTAGTTTCGCCTGGAGTTTGGAGGCCGGCCAACAGGATGCAGGTCTTGACCTGCGCGCTCGGAACCGGCGTGGTGTAGTCAATTCCCTTGAGTGGAGCGCCCTCGATGTGAATCGGTGCGTGACCGTCGGTCAGCGTGAGTTGTGCACCCATTTCTGTGAGAGGCTTGCGAACACGCTCCATCGGTCTTCGCGAGAGGGATGCATCACCCATTAGAGTGAAGTAGCCATGCTGCGGTGCGAGTAGACCGGAAATCATGCGCATCGTCGAGCCTGAGTTGCCACAGTCCAGAGACTCGGACGACGGCGTGACACGGCCGCCAACACCCTCCACTTCAATTCGCCCATCGTCGAGCTTGCGAACCGTTGCGCCTAGAGCCTCCATGCAAGCGAGTGTCGAGGCGCAGTCCACGCCGGTTGAGAAATTTGAAAACCGCGAAGTGCCCTCGGCAAACGCGCCGAACATGGCGTAGCGATGGCTGATGGACTTGTCGCCGGGAAGGCGCAAGCTACCCATGATGTTGCGTGCTGGGCGAATGATGCGCTCTTGTGTTGCGGTGGACAATGGCTCTCCGAGGCAGTTGGTCTCTTTAAGTTTAATGGAGGAGAAACGGGAGGGTTCATCGCCCCGATGGAAAACTCCCAATATTTAGCGTTTTGATTGGAAAGGTATACACGGACAGCGGATTTCCGCCTCTATCTCACCCTCAGTACAATAATGGTCTCGTCGTCGAAGCGATCCTGGGCGCCTTGGAACTGGGTTACGTCGGCGAGGATCGCGTTGGCGATGAACTGGGCAGGCTGGTCGCGGTGCGCGCATAGAAGACTCGCAAGCCGGTCTTCGCCGTACATTTCGCCTTTTTCGTTTTCAGCATCGAGGATTCCGTCGGAAACAAAGACAATAGCGTCTCCCGGTTGGGTTGCCATGTTTATTTCTTCATAAGTCACATTGGGAAACATGCCTAGCGGGAAACCCTCAACTTTCATCGTTACGGATTCCCCCGCTCGACAGAAGATCGGCTGCACGGCCCCGGAATTTGCAACCTGCAACGTCTGATTTTCATCGTTCCACAAGGCAAAGAGCATCACGACATATTGCGAATCGAGGCGCCGCTCCTGCAATGCATCGTTGAGCAAGGTCAGCATGGCGGCAGGCTCCGGCATCTGTTGGGCCGCAGATCGCATGATTCCGCTGACAAGAGCAGCGAACAGTGCAGCCGGCGCAGCTTTACCGCTTACATCGCCGAGCACAACGGCGGTTTGAGCGGGACTGTATTCGAGAAAGTCATAGAGATCACCGCCAATGGCTCGCGCCGGAAGGAAGCTCACAGCAAACTCGGCGTGCTTGTGTTGCGGCGGAGAGGTAGGTAACAGCCGCAGTTGCACTTCGCGCGCCATAGCGATGTCGCGTTCCAGTTGCTGTTCCTGACGTTTCACAGCCTGGTAGAGGCGCGCGTTCTCGATAGCAATCGCAATCTGGGCAGCCATCGTCGTGAGCATACGGACATGGTCGTCATTGAAGAATGCCGTGCGCGTGTGCTCAAGGTCGAGCACGCCAATCACGCGCTCCTTATAGAAAAGTGGCACCACCAATTCTGAACGAGTCTCAGGGTTCATGGGCAGATAGCGCGGGTCTTTGCGTACATCCGGAACATTGATGGGACGCCATTCGCGGACAGCCGCGCCTACCAGTCCAGCTGAAACGGAAAGACGGCGCATCGGCGCGTGACTGTAGCCGAATTGCCATGCATACCGGGTTATCAGGGTTTCCCCCTTGTCATCGAGCAGCATGATGCTGAACATCTGGTAGTCGATAAGCCGGCGAAGCAATTGTCCAACCTTGGCCAGTAACGGGTCTACGTCAAGAATCGAAATCAATTCCGTTGAAATCTCGTTAAGAACTGTCAGGGTTTCAGCCTGGCGGGAAACGCGAGTGTAGAGGCGCGCATTCTCGATTGCTTGAGCAATGCGTGAGGCTGTGAGCGTCAGCAGGTGCAGATGCTCCGGCTTGAAGAATCCGATCTGTTCGCTCTCGATGTCCAACACGCCGATCAAGCGATTCTTAGCAATCAGCGGGACGGTGAGCTCTGAGCGCACATCTGGGCTGGCAGGAACATAGTCCTCCACCGTGGAGACGTCGTTTACGAGCATTGGCTGGCGGGTGAGAGCTACCTGTCCAACAATTCCCTTGCCAAGTGGAAAGCGCATCCGCTGGGCTTCCGGCGTGTGGCCGATCTGGAAGCGCATGCGCATTTCATTGGTGCGTTCGTTGAGCAGTAGGATGGAAAAAATGCGATATGGAATGATCGAGCGCACCAACTCCGATGTTCGATTGAGTAAAGTCTGCAAGTCTAGCGTGGTATTCAAAGTGTCGGCCATGTGCGTGAGGAACGTCAGGTCGGCGACTTCTATGCGAATGTTGGTCGGGTCGAGGTGCGCATGAGGATTTTCGGAATCTGGCGGACGGTAGTCCCCTTCAAACTCCGTTTCTCTGGGCGGCGGGGATGGGGGACTGGGGGACATGAGGACTGAAGGGAATGATAACGGATGCGGGAAGCAGCTTCTAGTTCTTAGCTTCCATCCTCAAGCTTTATTGTCTGCCTGGGATGATCGTTTTGCTTAGAGTGGTCCAAGTGAGAACCGGCAGACAAGCTCGCCTAGAGCAGGAAAGGAAGATTTGCGGGGTAAGCCTGAAGCAAAAGGCCGCAAGAGATAGGCCTATACTTACTCTGCACCGAGTTCGCGGACAATCGCTACCGAGGCTGAAGCTCCGATGCGGTTGGCCCCGGCTTCGAGCATGGTGCGGACATCGGCAAGGGTCCGAATGCCTCCCGAGGCCTTCACGCCACAGCGTCCCCCGGCCACGCCGCGCATCAGAGCGACATCAGCCGCGGTAGCGCCACCGGATGCAAAGCCCGTAGATGTCTTGATAAAGTCTGCTCCGGCCTGAATGGCTAACTCCGAGCCGCGCAGTTTTTCTTCCACGGTGAGCAAAGCAGTCTCCAGAATCACTTTAAGCAGCCCGCCGTTGTGGTGCGCGACTGTCGCTGCGGCGTGCACGGCATGCTCAACCGCATGATGGTTGCCGCTTTTGAGCTGGCCGATAGGAATGACCATGTCCAACTCCTTCGCACCCAGACGTGCAAGCGCAGCGGCTTCCTGCCGTAAGGTGGATACCAGCGATGCGCCAAATGGAAAGCCGATTACCACGCCGACAGGAATTCCACTGCCGGAAAGCATTTCGACGGCAACGGGTACCCACACCGGGTTCACCATCGCGCAGGCAAAACGATACCGAATCGCCTCGTCGCATAGGCTCTCGACCTGTTCGCGTGTCGCTTCCGGTTTGAGCAGTGTGTGGTCGATAACCTGGGCAAGAGATTGCCATGACAAGAGAGCTTGCTTCGCAAAAGCAGCAGAGTCGAAATTTCCGTGGTCAAACTCAAGATCTTCATCCGAAATTGGAGTGATTGCAGGCATTGTTCTTGCTCCTCTTCACCTTCGCCGCTCTTTCGTGACGGCTTGCCGCATTGTCCACGGGAGTTGAGTATAGTTCTTGGCGGATAGCAGGGCCAATCAAAGCTTTCCGGGCTGGACAAACTAAAGGAATGGCGATTCCTTTACGGGGTTTGGCCGTTCGGCGCCAAGTCGTCCGCAATGTCCATCCGCTCGATAAGGCCGTCGCGAATCTGGTACTTATGATAGACGAATGTGTCGAGTAGCAGTTTACCGTTCACGTCACAAACCGTTTGATGCACTGTGACGACCCAGTGGCCCTGCTGATCTTGTGCAATCTGTTGCGGCTCGACATGCGGATCGAGAGATTCAAACTGCCGCTTCCAATATGCGCTAACGGCCTCACGCCCATAGACGTGGCCGCCTTCCATTCCGTTCGCCCTTGCCACGTGGGGATGCATTCGCTCTAGAACCGCGTCGATGCGCCGTGCGTTGAAGTTCCGATAGGCTTCGCGCAACATCTCCGGCCCATGATCCATGTTTGTCGACCCCCACAATGCAACTCAGTCGAGATTATTCAGGGTGGTCTGGAGCCATCAGGCAGATATCTGGCAAATTGCGGTAACGTTCGGCGTAGTCCATCCCGTATCCGATGACAAAGAGATTGGGAATCGAGAATCCCACGTAATCGGCGTCGATCTTCTCTATTCGCCGGGATGGTTTGTCGAGCAAAGCTGCGATGCGGAGTGACTTGGGGCGGTGTTGCAAAAAGATCTTGCGCAAGTAGGCAAGTGTCAGCCCTGTGTCGAGAATGTCTTCCACAATCAGGACGTTCTTTCCCTCAATCGGCTCATCAAGGTCCTTGATTAGTTTCACAGCGCCGGAAGATCGCTGCCCCTTGCCGTAGCTGGACACGGCAACGAAGTCGAATGTCGTATCGACCCGCACGGAACGAGCCAGGTCAGACAGGAAAATCGCAGCCCCTTTGAGAACGCCCACCATCACGAGTTTTTCATCGTTCAAATCACGTGTAATCTGCGCGCCCATCTCCACGACACGGTCCGCTATCTGTTGACGCGTATAAAGGACTTCAAGCCCTTGGTATGTGATGGTTGCCATCCAGACAGTATCACCCGAATCGGGTGGTGGCAGGGAAGGGCAGCTGTGAAAATCGGGGCAAAATTGGAAGGTTGCCGCAATAGCGCTTTTCTCTTAAAAAGCACGTCTATACTTAAGAAGAATGATTCCGTACATCCATCTTTGGCACTTCAACATTCCCACCTTTGGCCTGATGCTCTGGTTCGCCGCGGTCGCAGCTGCCTTTGTGATGGACCGGAGCTTCAAACGCGCCAGAATCGATGCCGACGCAGTAGGGATGGTGGCCATAGCCGTTCTTGCCGGGATTGTCGGGGCCAAGATCTGGCATGTGATCGACACTCCCAGTGAATTCCGCGAACTAGGCTGGCGCGTTCTTTGGGATACGGCGGGATTTGCCTGGTTTGGCGGGCTCACCTTTGGCATCTCTGCCTTGATTTTTCAAGGCTGGCGGGCTCGTATCGGCGGCTTGCGGACGCTCGACCTGGCAGCGCCGGCAGCGGCAATTGGCTACGGGATTGGCCGTATCGGCTGCTTTCTGTCCGGCGACGGTTGCTATGGCATAGCCACAAATCTGACCTGGGGCATGAGCTTTCCAAACGGAATTGAACCCACAGCACCCGGGGTTCGCGTCCATCCCACTCCGCTTTACGAACTTGGAGCTGGGCTGCTGATCGGCTGGTTTCTCTGGTGGCGAGGCGGAAAGGAACGAGGGACTGGCGCCGTTCTTGGTGAGTACCTTGTGCTCACAGGAATTGCTCGCTTCCTGGTCGAGTTTATACGCCGTAATCCCAAGATTCTTTGGGGCCTATCCAATGCCCAATTGGCTAGCGCAGGATCCGTCTTGGTCGGCTTTGGCCTCATCTGGTGGGCAGCGCGCCGACCTTTCACTGCGCCTGACAAAGTGGCGGCGAAGGCTGCCTAGCTGCTGACGACTACCCCGATCCCAAGTGTCAGACGGCTTGAGCTTGATTGATCAAGCCAATCTCCATGGAGCACGATAACGCCGTGAGAGCAGCTCACTGGCCTCGGGATCGTTAAGAATCTTTTCCTGTATTACGTCCCAGTGAATCTTTCGCCCGACCAGCATGGAGATAAGCCCAAGGTGGCCAGGGATCGTTGAATGGTGCCCAACTTCAACCGGTGTGATGGTCGGCTTTCGGGATTTGACGCAATCAAGGAAATTGCGCCGATGTTCCGTCGATTCGTAAAGCTGGACCTTTCGCAGGTTGTCGGGCAGAGAATCTATTCTCGTCCATTCCGGATTTGATGCATCGAAACCGCTGCGATCGACCCAAACCCAACCATCTGTGCCAATCCATTTTGTGCCCATACTGACGGCTGGAGATCCGCCCGCAATGGTCATCGTCACATCGTTCGAGTAGTGGGTTACTTCTTTTCGATAGATGCATTCCACCGAGTACTTCGTCGCAGTGTTCCAAACTGCACCGGTTGGTGGAAACTCGCCAAAGCCTTGGATTTCGGATGGGCCGGAGAGGTCAAAGCCAAGACCCCAATGCGCGATGTCGCCATGGTGACCGATCCAGTCAAGGAGTTGGCCTCCCCCGGTGTTGTAGTTCCATCGCCAGTTCTGGTACACGCGGGCTTCAATGTATGGCTCCATCTTTGAAGGGCCGATCCACCGGTCGTAGTCTAGGTCAGCGGGAGGCTGCGTGACAGCCAGATCCCACGCCGGAGTTCCCGGCAAAATCTGAGCAGGGCTGGAGATCTTGTCGGGGAGTGCCGAGAGTCTCTTAAGCAGATCGGGGACAGTGGCGGGGAAATCGTGGTGACCCCCCGGAAGTCCAACTTCGACGTGCGTGACGGTGCCGATAAGCCCGTTGCGAACGATCTCCGCTGCCTTGTGAAACTGCGGAAGAGAGCGCTGCCACGATCCTGTCTGCCAGATGACGCCATTTTGCTGAACCGCCTTGACTATGGCTTGTTGTTCGGCAATGGTGCGAGCCAGCGGCTTTTCGCCATAGATGTCCTTCTTGCGGGCTGCTGCCTCGGTGGCCACAATCGCATGCCAATGATCTGGAATGGCAATCATGATTGCATCTACGTCTCTGCGTGCAAGCAGTTCGCGATAGTCGTGATAAGCTCCGCAATCCTTGTTGCCATATTGACCATTGATTGTGTCGACGGCGGCTTGTAGATGATTCTTTTCGATGTCACACGCGGCCACGACCTGGCAGTCATTCTGTGAAAGGAATGCCTTTGTGTTGGCGGGGCCCATCATGCCCCACCCGATAATTCCGAGAGTAATCCGATTGGATGGGGCGACACCTCCACCGCGTGCCCAGGTGCCGCGAGACATGGCGATTGCAGCTCCCGCAGTGGTGAGAAATCGGCGGCGCGTAATTCTAGAGAGTGGATCGCAATCAGACCGAATTGATTTCATCAAGGCTCCGGAATCGTATTTTCAGCTCCCGAGCTTTCAACAAGCTTCGATTACCATTCAGCGCAGGAAGGCAAATTGATTCCGGGAGGAGTCTAGCATGCGCACTCTTCCCGCGCAGAACAACGAATGGGCCTTGTACTCAAAGCCTTTTTATAAACGCCAGCGCTTCGCGCAATTGGGGAAAGAGCGCTTCTTCGGCTTTGAATTCACGAGAGTGCACACAGCGACGCAAGCCTCGCATCCTCACTGGATGTTTCAGGTGCAACATTTCGTGGTAAAGCAGGTATTCGATCGCGTAGCGCGGGCTCGAGGGGCGGTCAAAAACTCGGCTGACCACAATCGTGTTGTGCGCTGCGTCGAAGTGACCCAGCGAATGCTTGGCCATTCCTTCGCTCCACGTAAGCTCGGGCCGGCCCAGGAGCCCCAGGAAGAAGCGCGCATTGAGAGAATCGAAAACTTCTTCGAGATCGTAAAAGCGACCTTGAGGCCCGGAATAGCGCTTACTGCCACGGGTGTGGCGAATCACCTCAATCTGGCGGGTTACCACAGAACTTGTCGTGAATCGCTTAAAGCGCAGGTTTTGCAACGGATCGACGGGCTTCTTATAGAGTTTCGCGAGCAGGATGTGCGCAATGGCGTGAAGAACGCTCTCCGGCGCACCTTCCATCAGATCTGACAAACTCACGAAAATCTTGCTTTGCCGAAGGCGAATGGTTGTGTTCAGGGATGTGAAGCGTCGAAACCGGATCGTGATTGGCGGCATCGGTGCACGAGGCTGCAACAAGCGGTACTCTTCTTCAAAAATCTGGATAATATTGGCAGACACCAAAATGGAGAGTAGCACAATTGCGTCGGAACCAAAGGTCACTTCGGCTCTGCGCGCTCCTGGCCTCGCTCATCCTTGTGGAGAGCGAAGTAATCGGTTTGTTCGCGCAGTAGCCGTTCAGCCTGATCGGCCAGGTCTTGTCCGCTTTCGATAGCTTCCTTGCGTGAAAGGTCGAATTCCGGCTCGCCCGCAAGAGCGCGAAGCGAACTGAGCCAATGTTGCGACGACTCAGCCAGCGGCTTCAACGATGCACGAATGTCAGCATGCCGGTCGGAAAACTCATCGAGGTTGGAGCCAAGCTCATCCATAAGTGCCGTCAAATCCTGCAGTTCGTCATCGAGGCGTTTGGCGCGGGCGCTCGAGTGAGCCCTGTTGGTGAGGCTTTTAACTGTTGCTACTCGCTCATCAACGAACTTCGTGTAGAGTTTCACGCGTTCGTCGGGGTAAATCCCCGCTTCGCGAATCTGTTCAATTTGCGCTTCGGTCAGAGGTTGGCGTTCCTCCTTCTGCGCAAAGAGGGGGAGCACACTCAAAGAACAGAGAAAAGCAACGGAAAAGCTGCGCAGGATAGACATGGTTCAGAGCACCATCTGTCTCATTCAAACACACATATATGAGAGAGGAAAAGAGCGACGGAGCCAAAGGTCTGAAAGGGAATTGAAAGGCAATACCCTCCTGAGCGGCGGGTACTTACTTGCGGAATACCTGGAGCATCGTTTCAGTCTGCGCCTGGTTTACCTGTGCAAGTGTCTCCTCAACCAGGGGACGGTCCTCGGAACTGCTGCTGTGCAGCATTTCTTTTAGCCGAAAAGCCGTATGGCTGAGAAGGATTTCAGCATTCTTCAGCCTTTTGTCGTTATCAGATGCGTTAAGGTGCATCTTATGAGTAACTTGCTGAATCTGCTTTAGCAAGGAGCTGGCCTTGTCGACATCACCCGCCGCGTACTGCCTCAGACTTACCTCTGTCATTTGATGAATGAGTTCGGCGTATAGAAAACACTGCTCGCGTGGCTGAGCCTGATTGATCCTGGCTTCGAGGGCTGCAATGCTGTTTTGATCGAATGTCTTATCGTCGGGTGACGATGCCAGCGCAGGTACGGTAACGACGGTCAGAGCGATCAAAACCGTTGATAAAGCTTGAGACCGCATGAGGAACCTCCTCTGAAGCGGGTGCCAGCATTTCCCAAGGCAGTTAAGCGACTATAGGAGCATCTTGGGAAATTGTGCAAGCGAAAAGAGTCGAGAATTCGAATCAATTTGCACCGGAGTCCTAAGGTGGTTGACCTTGTGGATGTCCTGCCTCTAGTCTCTCTATTTCTTTTCGAGTACCTTCAGTCGTTGCCGCGATTGCCATTCCTGATCGGGAAACTTGCCAGCTGACGAATCCAGGAAGTGGTGGTAATACGTGATCGCCGCCACTGTATCGTTCAATGTGTCATAGGATGTGGCCCAAAGAAAATAGGTTGCGGGTACCTCAGGAAGATATTTTGAGCGCTCTGTAAGGGCGTGCAATGCGAGCGAGGTTTGGTGCAGACGAGACGCAGCAAATGCGAGGCCGCTCCATGCATCGCCGTCTGCGGAGTCGAGTTTGGTGGCCTTGTCAAAAGCCGCTAATGCTTCGGGATAGTGCAGTTGACGAATCAGGTTCTGTCCGTGCGCAACAAGCAATTCCGTATCATCGGGGCTCGTCGTTAAGAGCGCGACGTAGAGCTTGTCGGAACCCTCTGCATCCCCTGCATCCGCTCGAACATCTGCCAGCATTCTAGTAATTGCAGAATCTTTGGGATGAGCTACGTGCAGCTTTTCAAGCAGCGGCAAGGCTTCGACCTTGTCTTGTGCCGCAAGTACCGTAGCTAGCTGCGCGTTCAACACCGGACTATCTGGCGCCTGCTCGAGGGCAATGCGGACGAGCTTCTCCGCTTCGGCAAATTGTTTTCGCTCGATCAGAACGTGCGCCAGGCCGGAATTGGCTTCGACGGATTTTGGGTCTCCGGCAAGGACTCGGCGATATGCTGCAGCAGCAGCGTCATATTCGCCGGATTCGTCTGCCAAACTGGCCGCAAGCAGAGTATCGGAAGGTGTTTCGGCACTCAGTTTCAAAGCCTCAAGCAAATCGTCAGAGGCTTGGGATGTGTCTTTTGGATCGTCGGGGCCTGGTTGATCGATCCGAGCGAGTGCACGCCATGCTCTTGCTTTTAGCGCAGGACCGGCTTCGCCTGTGTCAAGAGTAGTGGCTGCAAGCAACTCAGAGCGGGCGTCTGTCCTGTTCCCCTGGCGAGCGAGAAGAAGTCCAAGCGAAAGATGCGATTCAAAGGAGTTGGGATCAGCCGCAATCGCTTGTCGATAGAGCGTCACCGCTGCGTCAAGGCGATTTTGTGCGTCGGCCACGTACCCCGCATCAAAAAGGGCACGCGAGTCAGAAGGGTGAGCACGCAACCACGCGTCGAGCTTGGCCTGAGCGGTTTTCCAGTCTGATTTGGAGATGCTGGCTTCTGCGTCTGCAACTTCAGGGGCGATTCCGTGGGCGGGAACGCTCTTAGCAGGATCGGAAAGCTGTGGCGAGTTTTGTGCGCAGGATTGACGGAAGTCGAAAACAGGCACAAGAAAAAGGATGAACAGGAAAGAGCGGCGCACGAATTACCTCATCCACTAGTTTAAAACGCAATTCTGTGATTGGACGCATGAGAAGCGCAAAGGCAGGCAGGAGTTCCGAATTCGAAGGTCGCTTAATCGTTTGACTTGGGGCTTTGCAGATGCTACCGTAGGCGGCCTGAAGGAGGAACACCGTAGATGAATCGCCGCAAATTCATTGAGAATTCCATTGCAGCAGCGGGTGCGGCCTTGGCTCGAACCGGATTTGCCAGTTCTGGCACACAGTTCGCGGCGCGGGTTCCGGAAGCAGTTTCGCAGGCGCAGATTGAAGAAGCCAGATTTCCTGACGACTTTCTTTGGGGAATGGCGACCGCCAGTTATCAGGTTGAAGGCGCTTGGAACGAAGGCGGAAAAGGCGAGTCAATCTGGGATCGCTACGCTCACACGGTGGGCAAGATCAAGGGCGGTGACACAGGCGACGTAGCGTGCGACCACTATCACCTTTATCGGGACGACATCGCGCTTTTGAAGCGGCTCAATCAGAAGAGCTACCGCTTCTCGATTTCCTGGGGGCGCATTCAGCCTACAGGCGCCGGCGCACCGAATCAGAAAGGGCTCGACCACTATAAGCGAGTGATGGATGCAGTGCTGGAGGCTGGCATTCGACCTTTCTGTACCCTCTATCACTGGGATTTGCCGCAGGGGCTTGAAGACCGTGGAGGCTGGCCCAACCGCGATTTGGCCGGCTACTTTGCCGATTACGCAGGCATTCTGGCGAAAGAGCTTGGTGATCGCATTTCTGTGTGGGCGCCGTTCAACATGCCATGGGCGTTCACGTATTACGGGTACGGAATTGGGATTCATCCCCCGAGTCGGGCGAAATTCAGCGACTTCTTGAAGGCTCTGCACACCGTAAGTCTGGCGCAAGGCGAAAGCTTTCGCGCGATCAAAGCCGCATCTTCAAAGGCTACGGTGGGCAGCGCTTACAGTATGGCTCCTGGCTATCCGAAGACGGACAGCGAGGCCGACCGCGCCGCGACAGCGCGCTACCATGCGATGAACAATACGTTTTTTCTGCATGCGGCGCTGAAGGGTGAGTATCCGAAGGCTTTTGTTGGCGACCCTCCTTTTGAGTTGATGGGTGTGCGTCAGGGCGATGACAAAATCATGCGGGCGCCGCTTGATTGGGTTGGATTTCACTACTACACGCGGCGGATTATTTCCGATGCGGGAGGCGCAAGAAATGCAAGGCGGCAGCAGTACGGAACTGAAATCGAAGCAGACACCGGCGATGTGAATGGCCGTGACCCTTACACGCAGTTCCATGCGGTGATGCCTACAGAGGGACCACTGACGCATGCAGGCCTGGAGATCTGGCCGCGCGGCATCTACGACCTCGTTACGCAGATCTCAAGGGAATATGATCACCCGATCATCGAGATCACCGAATGCGGCTGCTGCTACATGGATACCCCGTACGCGAAGGAGTCCGGCGGGATACCGGACGAGCGGCGCACAGATTTCTTCCGTGAGGTTCTAACTGAGTTGTCGCGCGCGATCGCGGACGGAGCACGGGTGCGTGCATTTCATGCGTGGAGCCTGATGGACAACTTCGAGTGGACCGACGGATATAGTCAGCGTTACGGACTGACCTGGGTGGACTATCGCGACCAGAAACGAACACCAAAGGATTCAGGGCTATGGTATGGGCGTGTCGCTGCCAGCAATCGCCTCGGCTCCTGACGATCGGTGGCATGGCCGTGCATCTTCGCCACACTTCCTCTGCATCGAACCTGGCTGGAGCGTAAAAACCATGGAAAATGTTGCGAATACGAATATGCCTGATCGGCCTGGCAGGTCGCGCGCGGACGAACGCATCAATCCGACGCCGGATCCCGGAGAAAGAGTGGAGCAAATTGCCGATAAGTTGGCGCACAAGGGAACTGAACGCGAGCAGGAGCACGACGAACAGCAAAAGCCCTTTACGAAGTGAGATGAGACAGCGCGCTGGAATGTGATAGCAATCCGGCGCGCGCGTTTGCAATGCCCCGAAAGTATCGATTAGATCCACGCTGATAAGCCCAATGCATGGTTTGCCTTATAGATTAGATTGAGATTGGCCGGCCGATTTCGGGAAGGGCTCGCATCATACGGAAGTAACTTGAGTGGTGAAACCGGTAACCTACGAATAGCGACTTTCGTTTATCGCAAGGAGACCCCGCAAGAACATCTACCGCAGGACTGCTGGCATCCTTGTAGTCAGAGCATCTTGCGGTGCAGCTTGCCGCGATGCAATCCCTACCCCCAAGGTGACAATATGCTGAGCCCCGCGTTAAGACAATCAGGCGAAGTTGTCTCCTACCTGATGCTTCAACACTTTCCCCTGAGCAGCGCATATCTTTGCCAGGACTGCAACTCTATCGGCAATAGCTCGAAGCAATGCCCCGCCTGTGCTTCTGAGGTTCTGATGAACCTCGCCACAGTGCTCAACAGGGGTGAAGGAGCTACGCAGTCGGAGTACGCCACTTTTCCGTCGCTTGCCTTTGCCTCGCAGCGCAACGGATCGGCGCTGGCTGCCTGAAGCTGGTCCCGCTCATTTAGCCAGCGGATTCACCGCTGACCTTGCTGCCCCGGTTCTCTGCGCCTCGATGGTGAAAGATTCATTCATTCGGAGCCGGCAATGAATGATCCTGAAGCTGATTCCGCACGAGGAAGCGGGGGCTAGGTTGTTCAACACCGTATAATAAAGAATGGCTGGTTGCGCCCTGAGCTCTTCTGTGCTGACAGGGATACGGCTAAAATTATTTCCGGTGTTTTCCCATTGACCTCATCGAACGACGCGATCGTCATCCGCGGCGCGCGGACTCACAATCTGAAGAACATTTCCTGCGAGATTCCCCATGGAAAGCTGACCGTGGTCAGCGGTGTGTCCGGCTCGGGAAAGAGCTCTCTGGCGTTCGACACAATCTACGCCGAGGGACAGCGGCGCTACGTCGAATCCCTCTCAGCCTATGCGCGCCAGTTTCTAGAGCGCATTGAAAAGCCTGACGTGGACGAGATCGATGGGCTGGCGCCGGCAATCGCAATCAAACAGAAGAATACGACGCGGAATCCCCGATCAACGGTGGCTACGGCTACGGAGATATACGACTACTTGCGTCTGCTTTACGCCCGCTGTGGTACGGTGCACTGCATTTACTGCGACGGATTGGTCAAGCGAGATTCGATGGACGAAGTGGCCGAGGCCGTCCTCGCTCTGGGGGAAGGAACGCGAGTGAATGCGCTCTTCCCGGTGCAACACGAGACGCCAGACGCTGAGCCCGCAAAGCCAGCCAAACGAAGCCCAAAACCTGCGGTTAAGGCGAGCGAGAAGAAAGTCGCGAAGACTGCGGTCCTCGAACCGATCAACGAAGGACTGAAAGCGCGCCTTATTGAGTTGCGGAATTCGGGCTTTACTCGTCTTTATCAACGAGGTTGCATCTTTGAGTTCTCAACTCCAGAGTCCCTACTCGATCTCGACTTCACACTTCCCGTGTTCGTGCTTCTCGACAGGATCGTCGTAAACGCAGAAAATCGCGCGCGCATCGTTGACGCCGCCGAGATCGCCTATCGCGAAGGCGATGAAGTGATCTTCGAAGAAGCACCACGCGCTGAAAATGCAGAGCCGAAGCACCATCGGTTTTCAGGCGAATTTGAATGCAAGACCTGCCACAGGCCAGCCAAGGAGCCAGAACCGCGGCTGTTCAGCTTCAACAATCCTTTTGGTGCGTGCCCTCGTTGCCAGGGGTTTGGGAATACGGTCGATTACGACCTGAATCTGGTGATTCCTGACAAGGGGCTGAGCCTGAACGATGGTGCAATCGATCCATGGGAACGACCGAAATACCGGACTTGGTTTACCGACTTGAAAAAGCAGGCCGGTGCGCTTGGTGTTCCGCTTGATGTGCCATGGCGGGAAATGCCTGAAAGCGCTCGTGAGATCGTTCTGCGTGGTAAGGGCAGCTTTGAAGGTGTGCATGGCTTCTTTGCTCAAATGGAGCGCAAGAAGTACAAACTGCATGTCCGAGTAATGCTGAGCAAATACCGCGGCTACGCCGAGTGCCCGGAATGTCGCGGCCAGCGGCTCCGCGCTGAAGCCCGCGCCGTGCGTTTGAACGGCCTGAATATTTGCCAAGCAACAGCGTTGACGATCGCAAAGGCGAAAGAGTTCTTCGCGGGGCTGGAGCTATCGCCGATGCACGAGGAGATCGCCGGGCCGATTCTTGACGAAGTGCGACAGCGGCTAAGTTTTCTGGATGCAGTTGGATTGGAGTATTTAACGCTGGACCGGCTTGCTTCGACACTCTCTGGCGGCGAGGCGCAGCGGATTCAGCTTGCCACGTCACTCGGCTCGCAACTCGTTGGGACGCTCTACGTCCTGGATGAACCATCGATTGGGCTGCACACTCGCGATACGGCGCGCTTGATCCGCATTCTGAAGAAGCTGCGTGATCTAGGCAACACAATCATCGTCGTGGAACACGATGCAGATGTGTTGCGCGCTGCCGATCATCTGCTCGATCTGGGACCTGGAGCGGGCGAATTCGGCGGAAAGTTGCTGGCCGAGGGTGTGGTGGCTGAGATCGAGGCGAATCCGAATTCCTTAACCGGTCGCTATCTTTCAGGAAAGATATCCATTCCAGTGCCGACGCGGCGCCGGGAACCGGGCAAGGAGAAACTCATCTTGCGCGGAGCCGAGGCCAACAATCTGCATGGTCTCAATGTCGAAATACCGTTGGGAATGCTGGTTGCGATCACGGGGGTTTCGGGTTCTGGCAAATCGACGCTCGTGCACCAGGTTTTGTATAGGGCTGTAGCGCGGGCATTGGGTCAGACCGATGGTGGCGATCCAACCGGAGTCTTCAAGTCGCTTACTGGCGCTGAGCGGTTGAACGATGTGGTGCTTGTCGACCAGACGCCGATTGGGCGGACACCGCGTTCCAATCCGATTACGTATATCAAGGGATTTGACCTCGTGCGCGAGCTGTTCGCGTCGCAGCCTGAAGCCAAGAAACTCTCATTGACGCCGGGACATTTTTCCTTCAACGTGCCTGGAGGCCGGTGCAACACCTGCGAAGGCGACGGTACGGTGACGGTGGAGATGCAGTTCCTCGCCGACGTGGAGTTGCCATGCGAGGATTGCAACGGCACGCGATATCAGGCCAAGATACTTGACGTACGATACAGGGGCAAGAACATCCACGAAGTGCTGCAAATGACGGTCAAAGAGGCGCTGCGTTTCTTTGCCGGACAAACACGATTGCTCGAAAAGCTGGCCGTTCTGGATGAGATAGGGCTGGGATATTTGCGGTTGGGGCAATCCGCTACGACGCTCTCAGGTGGCGAAGCACAGCGTGTGAAACTCGCGGCACACCTGTCACAGGTGAGGGCAGCCAATGCAAATGCAAAACCCTCCCAGGCGAGTCGCGTGCTTTACATTCTGGATGAACCGACAACAGGATTGCACTTCGACGATGTGTCAAAGCTGCTGACGGCGTTCCGCAAGCTGATTGACGGCGGCGGCTCGTTGATCGTGATTGAGCACAACCTGGACGTGATCAAGAGCGCGGATTGGGTGATCGATTTGGGACCGGAGGGCGGCGAAGGTGGCGGCCGCATCGTAGCGGAAGGTACGCCGGAAGAAATTGCAAGCAGCCTGCATTCGCATACAGGTCAGTGGCTGGCGAAGGTGCTATAGGGTCTCTAGCTTGCCATCGCGGAGTCGGGTAATGCCGAGCGGATTTGCATCCTGCAACTCCGGCGGCAAAAACTCCTGCGGAAACCCTTGAAAACAGACGAGACGAGCGAAGCGGTAAATGGCCAAGCTGCCGACCGAAGTGAATCGCGGGTCTGAGGTGGATGGATAAGGTCCGCCGTGGACCATTGCGTGCGTGACCTCGACGCCCGTAGGGAAAGCGTTGAAGATCAGGCGGCCGGCCTTTTGTTCGAGAATCTGGATGAGTTCACGATTGGTGACGAGATCGTCTTCGTCTCCCAGAATCGTTGCGGTGAGATGGCCATCGAGCCCTTGTGCGATGAGTTTCATGTCGATAATGTCGCCGAAAACGAACAAGGTGTCAGGCCCAAAAATCTCTTCTTCCAGACTTTGCATGCCTGGGTATCGAAAGGTCTCGTAAAGAAACGCCTGACTATCCGCACTGAATAGCTTTGCTTCTGCTGTAAATCCTTCAGAGGCTCCAGACTTAGACCCTGAAGCAGAGAGAGTGGCTTGACTAGCGCGCTCAGCGGTTTCAGCCTCATACGTCTTGGCGATATTCGCGGTTAGCAGCGTGAATGGTTGCGATTTATCTACGAGCGACTTTAGTTCGTCGAAGAACGCTGCACCTTCAGGGGCGTCTGGAACCAGCACAATTCCTGGCTTGGTGCAGAACTGGCCGGCGCCAAGCGTGAACGATCCGAAAAGGCCTTGAGCGAGAGCCGCTGCGCCTTTGCGAAGTGCACCTGGAAGGATGAAGACGGGATTGCCGCTGGACATTTCAGTGAAGCAGGGAATGGGGTCGGGGCGCGCGGCGGCGAGGTCCATGAGCGCACGGCCCGCACGAAGCGAGCCGGTGAACGCGACAGCGCGGACGAGAGGATGCTTGACGAGAGCTGAACCGACATCTATTCCGGCATCAAATAATGTCGAGAAAACGCCGGGATGCAGACCCTCAGTTGCAATTACGTCCATGAGAATCTGTGTGGCTAGTTCGCTGGTGCCAGGATGAGCCGGGTGCGCCTTCACGATCACCGGACAGCCCGCCGCCAAAGCGGATGCTGTATCTCCGCCGACCACGGAGAATGCGAGCGGGAAGTTGCTGGCTCCGAACACGGCAACAGGACCGAGAGGCCGGAGCATGGATCGAATGTCGGGGCGCGGCATGGGCTTGCGATCAGGCAGTGCCGGATCAATGCGTGCTTGAACCCACGAGCCTTCCTCCACCACCCCCGCAAACATCCGTAATTGCCCAGCGGTGCGGCTCACTTCTCCAAGTAGCCGCGGCATGGGAAGCGCGGTCTCAAGATGTGCGCGTTCAGCGAGCACCTCTTTCGCGGAATCGAACCCGTCGGCCACGCGGCGCAGGAAAGCCGCTCGGGCCTTGCCGCTGGTTTGGGAATAGCTGGTAAAGGCCTCAGCGGCAAGTTGAACCGCCTGGTCCAACTCAGCTGGCGATGCAGAATTGTAAGCAGGCTCGAGCAGGGTGCCGGTTTGAGGATTCAGTCCATGGAATTGAGCGCCTTTGTGAGATCCGCGCTGTGCGCCGATGAAAGATTGTCCAGTGAGTTCCATAGTCAATTCAGATTATCCTGCATCTGGCTTCGTAGTTGACGACTCCCAATCCAGAACTCTGACCGGGATTTGCCACAGAGGATGTGGATTGGATAGAACTGGTCGAACGTATTGAAGGCAGATTGCGCGACGGGAAACAAACTCCAACGCGCTCGAGAGGACTTACCCGCTTTGAGTATTTTTACAAATTCGATGAAAAGGAACACCCATTCGCAAGATGCCGGGCTTGACGCTCCTTTGATTCCAAGAGGTAGGCTGGCGCCTTTTCTCGTAGTGACGGCGCTGTTCTTCTTATGGGCGATTCCAAATAACTTGAACGACATACTGATCAGGCAGTTCATGAAGTCGTTTGAGATTAATAGGTCGGGCGCGGCAGAAATCCAAATCTGGTTTTATCTAGGGTATTTTACGCTGGCCATACCCGCAGGTCAGTTGATGCACAGATTCGGTTACAAATTGGGGATCATTACGGGGTTGGTGTTACTGGGAACCGGATGTCTGCTGTTCTATCCTGCGGCGCAGATGGGGCTGTATTGGTTCTTCCTGGTAGCTCAGTTTGTCATTGCCAGTGGACTCTCATTTCTTGAGACAGCGTCGAATCCGTTTATCGCGCAATTGGGACCAACAGCCTCGAGCGAGCGCAGGCTGAATTTCTCGCAGGCTTTCAATCCGTTGGGGTCGATTACAGCGGGGCTTATCGGGACATTGTTTATCTTCTCTGGCGTAAATCATACCGACACGGAGACAGCGGCGATGCAGGCGGCGGGAACGTATAAAGTCTACCTTCATTCAGAGACATTACGTGTAGTGACGCCCTACCTGGTGCTGGGGGCTGTGGCCCTACTGTGGGCAGGGTTGGTTATGATGACGAAGTTTCCGTCCGCAAGCGTGGAAGACGTCTCAAGAGAGGATGCGGGGCCGCCTGAGAATGTGCCGTTATTTCAGCGGCATTTTGTGTTGGCGGTACTTGCTCAGTTCTTATATGTGGGCGCGCAAGTTGGTACCTGGAGCTACTTCATTCCTTATGTGGAGTCGGCGACCGGGCTTGGGGATAAGGCCGCGGGCTACATGCTAACTGGTACGCTAGCGGCATTTGCGGTGGGGCGATTCAGCTCGGCATGGTTGATGAAGCACGTTGAAGCGCGAACGCTGCTGGGGGCCTACTCTGCAGTTAACGTTGCGTTAGGACTGGTGGCAGTTATGAGGCCGGGCTGGATGGGCGCTATGTGCCTCCTGATCACGAGTTTGTTTATGTCGATCATGTTTCCGACGATTTTTGCCTTGGGACTAAAGGGCATGGGGGAAAAGACCAAGACCGCCGGGTCACTATTGGTAATGGCGATTCTAGGTGGTGCAGCGCTGACGAAGGTGATGGGGGTGCTGGCGGACTCGCGTGGGCTGCAGGCGGCATACCTCGTGCCTGTAGTGTGCTTTGCCGGAGTCGGACTGTACGCGTGGCTGTGGGCCGGGAATCGGAAGGCGTCAGAGACAATTTAGCCAGTCTCAAAGTGCGAGGATTGGCAGGAACATCGTCGAGTAAATCTCGCGGCGATTCGTCTTAATCTACTCGGCGATGACAGGGTTAGTGAGCGAACCCAGTCCTTCAACCGTGACCGTTACAGTCTCACCGGGCTTGAGCCAGCGCTTGGGTGTGCGGCCCAGGCCCACCCCCGGGGGCGTTCCCGTAGAGACAACGTCGCCGGGAAGCAGTGGTGTGATTGATGAGAGATACTCAATCAGTTCGGGAATCTTGAATACGAGTTCGCGTGTATTCGAGTTCTGCAGGACTTCGCCGTCGATCGACAGACTGATCGCGAGTTGGTGGGGGTCGGGGATCTCATCGGCGGTAACAATGGCCGGCCCAAGCGGGCAAAAAGTAGGAAAGCATTTGCTCATTGACCACTGCGTTGACGCAAACTGAACGTCGCGAGCGCTGACATCGTTGACGATGGTGTAGCCGTAGACATGATCTCGCCACGCCGCAGCTGGAATGCGATAGCCGCCCTTGCCGATGACGAAGGCAAATTCAGCTTCGTAGTCTGGCTGGGTGGAGTTCTTGGGAAGGATGATGGGATCGCCGGGGCCGATAATAGCGGTTGCGAGTTTGAAGAATACGACCGGAGTCGTAGGAATCTCCATGCCGGATTCCTTGGCATGGTCGCGATAGTTGAGGCCGATTGCGAAGATGCGAGGCGGATTCAAAAGAGGCGCGTGCAGCTTGACTTGGTCGAGAGAGAACGTATCAACAGCTACTGAGTTCAGTTTTCCATGCGCGATGACATCTAGAGCGTTGGAAAGTCCGCTGCGGCTTAGGTCGAGGATTAGATTTGTATCCTCGAACATGGCTCCAGGGCGAATACGTTCGTCTGCCGCCGAAAAAGATACAAGTTTCATTTCGCCTCCAAGGCGTCGTGAAAGATAGATAACGCTTATACCGCGGTCCATCCGCCATCGATATTAAAAAGTGAGCCGGTAACAAAAGCTGCTTCGTCCGAAGCCAGGTAACGAACCATCGACGCAACCTCCTCTGGCTGACCGAGGCGACCGATGGGCTGCCGAGCGCGGAGTTCGGCGCGCATCTCATCTTTATTGTGTTTGTGAAACTTCTCCAGATAGCCCTCGACGAATGGCGTTTCCACAGTTCCTGGGCAGATGGCGTTCACCCGAAGCGTTTTTGGATATTCGACCGCGAGTTGGCGTGTCATGGCAATCACTGCACCCTTGGTGGTGCAATAGGCAAAGCGCTGCTTGATGCCGACCTGGCCTGCAACGGAAGCTATGTTGACGATAGTTCCCGAACGGCCCCCATTCCTGTCGGCTGCAGAAAGAAGCAAGGGTAGAAATGCGCGCGTAACAAGGTACACCGCTCGCACATTGACGTTGAGGAGCCGGTCGAAATCATCTGACTCGGTCTGCTCAATCGATCCTACGTGACCGATGCCGGCATTATTAACGAGAATGTCCAGACCATTGATGTGACTGACGGCGGCAGCGATTGACTGCGGACTCGTCACGTCGAGATGAACCACCCGTGCAGATCCGACCAACTCGGCAAGCGCTTCCGCGGCGGTAACGTTAATATCCGCGATCAAAACGAATGCGCCCGCCCGCACCAGTTCTTTCACCGTCGCTTCACCGATGCCACTGGCGCCGCCCGTTACGAGTGCGTGCCGCCCATCTAGCCTGAATGGTTGGCTGGGTGCGGTTGCAGTCTCGATGTGTTTGTTTTCTTTGCTCATTAGAATCTCAATTCTCTTCTTTCGATCTCCAATTGCGCTGATTCAAGAATAGCGGCCGTAGGGTCGTTTGTTGTAAGGGAGCGCGTGACAGTCGTGTCGATGATTGCGGCGAAAGCCGCCATCTGCGGGCCAGTAGGAAGCTGTCGAGCACCAAGGGAGATTGCCTCAATTTCGCGATAGGCAGGAATTCTCCCTTGCAATGCGGGATTGCGCCATGTGGATAGACGAACGCCAACAGTCCCATGCCGAGTGATGCCCAGATCACGTTCAGGTGAAGCAATGAAACCCAGAAACTGCCAGGCGAGTTCTTTATGTCGTGAGCCGGTGCCCATTGCTAGAGCCCAGAAGACGGAGAGAGATATTGGCGGCCCCGCGAACCCCTTGGGAATTGGTGCGATGCCGACCTTGCCGGCAAGGGGCGAACTTTCCCGCCCCGAACGCGCAGCGAAGCCGAACCAATTGGCCATCACGGCCACCTCGCCGGCGAGGAACAAATCCCCGGATTGCGTTGAATCGAGTTCAGGAGAGCGAGGATGGCAAAGTGCAGGATCTCGCACTACGCGGCGATAGAAATCGATAGCCGCGACCGCCTCGGGTGTGGTCAGTTTCGGCTTTCCGGTCGAATCGATCATTTCGCCGCCCCGGCTCCAGAGCTGAAGAGCAAAGTCGTAGAGGGTGTTGTGCCCGTCGGGAAAAGCAGCGAAAACAGTGCCGTACATTCCCGAGGCCGCGTCAGTGAAGAAACGAGCAGTCTGTTCAAACTCTTGCCAGGTAGTGGGAGGAGCGAGTTCTCGGGAGTGTTGGGTACGAAATGCTGCTCGGTGCCCGGGGTCGGCGAAGAGGTCACTGCGGTAGACAAGGCACTCAGGGCCGTCGTGCCATGGCAGCGATGTAAGGTGATTGCCGAGAATGAGCGGTCGAACCAGCGAAATAGGCCACCCATCAGGCCAGTCGGGAATGGGAATGTGCTGTTGCCAGATGTGCAGGTTCTCGAGCGCCCCCAAGGCCAAACCTTCGGCGAGCCAGTCGGTGACGAGAAGCGCGATGTCAAAATGACCGTCGCGCAAGCCTCCCTGGGTGATTGCTGCGCGATGAAGTTCGTGGATTCCGAGGGAGACCAATTCAACTTTGTTGCCGGGATGCAGCCGCTCAAAAAGTTGGGCCTCCTCGGCAAGAGCATTCTCAAAGTCTGCGTAGTTGCGGAGAGCAATGCGCAATGTAGTCATTCTGTCTCCGATGCCGCCACTGCAGATTCAATTCAGATAGGGCTTGTAACTGGCATGGCAGGAATTGAAACCCATTTCTTGAAGCAGCCGCAGTATACCGCGCGGCAGCGAAATGGATGATACTGGTGGGAACGAAGCGAAAGGAGAATGCGGTGTCTCTGCTGCATGATGACAGGCTGTTTCCACTGGAAGAAGGTGTACGGGCAATCGCGAAGCGCCTTTACGAGGGGATAAAGACGTTGCCCATCGTGAGTCCCCATGGGCATACGCAGGCCGGGTGGTTCGCGCGCAATGAGCCGTTTTCTGATCCTGTGACCCTTTTTGTCCAGCCCGATCACTACATATTCAGAATGCTGTACAGCCAGGGGATTTCGCTCGAGGAGTTGGAGATTGGCCAAACGCCGATTTCTGAGCCACGGAAAGTCTGGGGCATATTTGCCAGCAATTATCACTTGTTTCGGGGGACTCCTTCACGCCTTTGGCTGGACTACGCGTTTCAGGAACTCTTCGGTCTGACTGAGCGGCTCTCAGCTGCAACCGCCGACCAGTATTACGACGTGATTGAGGCGAAGTTGGGTTCACCGGAGTTCTTGCCGCGTGCGCTCTTCGAGCGATTCGGCATCGAGGTTCTTGCGACTACCGATTCGCCCCTTGATTCGCTGTCAGATCATGCGGCAATTCGATCGTCAGGCTGGAAGAGCAGGATTCTACCAACTTTTCGCCCCGACGCGGTAGTTGATCCAGCTTCGGACGGTTTCAGAAAGAACGTCGAGGCGTTGGGAGCATTGACCGGTGAAGACACGGCAACCTGGCGGGGCTATCTGAAGGCATTGGCATCACGCCGCAACTTCTTTAAATCGCTTGGTGCGACTGCAACGGATCATGGCCACCCGACGGCGCAAACGGCTGATCTGGACGAGCCCGAAGCCGTGCGGCTGTTCGCTTCCGTTTTGGCTGGCACCGCTGGAACCTCTCGACAGGAGCTGTTTCGCGGCCAGATGTTGACCGAGATGGCGCGAATGAGCCTGGAGGATGGCCTGGTTATGCAGATCCATCCGGGCTCCGCGCGGAACCACAATGCGCAAGTCTTTGCTCGCTATGGGCGCGACATGGGCGCCGACATTCCGCAGCCCACGGGATACGTGGAAGCTCTGAAGCCAATGCTCGATTTGTTTGGCAATCAGCCCGGGCTGACCATCATTCTGTTTACCCTTGATGAGACGGCGTACAGCAGGGAACTGGCCCCGCTCGCCGGCCACTATCCGTGTCTGAAGCTGGGTCCACCCTGGTGGTTCTTCGATAGTCCAGAGGGGATGCGACGGTTCCGCGAACTAACCACCGAGACCGCCGGCTTCTACAACACCGTAGGCTTCAACGACGATACCCGTGCGTTCCTATCGATACCAGCGCGACACGATGTGGCGCGACGCAAGGACGCGGGCTACCTGGCGCGCCTGGTGGCCGAACACCAGATCGATGAGGATGAAGCACAGGAACTGGCGATTGAGCTAACCGTTGGTCTGGTAAGAAAGGCTTACAGGCTCTGAGAGTGTAAGAAGCGAGAATTTTCGAGATTCTAACGGCTCGCTGACCGCTGCTCTCGCATACTTGCAAACACTTTGAGGTATGCCCGTGCAGTTTCGGTAATTGATTCGGGATGACCGGCATCGATCGCATCGAGATTTACGAGATCGCTGCCAACCCCAAGCGCTCGCGCTCCGGCCTTGAGAAAGCCGTCAGCAGTTTGAAGAGTTACGCCTCCGGTTGGAATCAGCTTTAGAAACGGAAATGGAGCCAGGAGCGACTTAAGGTAGCTGGCGCCTCCCATTGCGGAGCAAGGGAATATCTTGACGTAGTCCGCTCCAGATTCCCAAGCCGTGATGACTTCGGTTGGGGTTAGGGCGCCCGGAATAGAAAGCTTTCCCGCAGCCTTTGTTGCGTTGATCACCGCTGTGTGCAGGCTTGGGCTGACTACAAACTCAGCACCAGCATCGATGGTGGCTTCGACCTGAGCAACGGTGAGAACGGAGCCGGAACCGAGCAGCAGTTCTCCTGCGTATTCACGCCTAAGTTCTTTGAGAAGATCGACAGCGCCGGGAACAGTCATGGTGACCTCAACGACTGTGACGCCACCGGCGAGCATGGCATCCACCACGGCACGAGCTTTGCCGGCATTCCGTGCGCGAAGAACCGGAATCAGGCCGACGCGCTCAATGATTTCCTGTGTGCTTTCTGGCATCGTTTTCCTCTATCGAGCGATCCGCGCAGAGACGCCCTTGATTGCTCGTTCGACCTCGGCAAGCGTGACCATGCTGGTGTCGCCGGGGGTAGTCATGGCCAGCGCGCCATGGGCCACGCCGCAACGAACGGCCCATTCGATCGGTTTACCTGCGAGAAGTCCATAGATCAGGCCTGAAGCAAAGCTGTCGCCGCCACCCACACGGTCGTAAATATCGATGTCGCGCTGGGGCACGTGGACGATCTGGTCTTGATATAGGCCTATCGCACCCCATGCATTGCGGCTTGCGGTGTGCGCCGTGCGCAAAGTGCTGGCAATAAGCTTCAGATTCGGATACGAAGCCGCCACCTCACGAAGCATGGCTTCATAGCTGGCGATGGGCAACTCTGTGAAGTCATCGCCAACGCCCTTGATCTCCACGCCGAGCATGACAGTGAAGTCCTCTTCGTTACCGAGCAGCAGATCGACGTTCCGCACTAGTTCGCGGTTTACTTCCTGCGCCTTAGCCTTCCCGCCGATGGATTTCCAGAGTGAGTCGCGATAGTTGAGATCATAAGAGACGGGAGTGCCATGGCGATGCGCGGAATTCATTGCCTCCGCGGCAACATCTGCAGTGGAAGAGGAGAGTGCCGCAAAAATGCCTCCAGTGTGAAGCCAACGAGCGCCATTCTCGTCGCCAAAGATGCCGTCCCAGTCCAAATCGCCGGGCTTGACCTGGCTGATTGCGGTATGGCCGCGGTCGCTGCAACCCACTGCCGCACGCATTCCGAATCCGCGTTCGGTGAAGTTCAGTCCATTCCGTGTCAAGCGGCCCACGCCATCGAATGGTACCCACCTCAGCAGGGAAGTATCGACGCCACCCTGAAGAATGAGGTCTTCAACAAGACGGCCAACAGCATTGTCAGCAAGCACGGTGGCAACTGCCGTGCGAAGGCCGAAGCAGCGGCGCAACCCGCGAGCGACGTTGTACTCGCCGCCGCCCTCCCAAACATCGAATCGGCGTGTTGTGTGAATGCGGCCTTCGCCGGGATCAAGGCGAAGCATGACTTCGCCGAGACTCAAACAGTCCCAGCGTCGGCTTTTTTCAGGGATCGCAATTGGTTTCATCGACTCACTCGTTCAAAGACACTGTATCGCATCCTGCTCGGCTGATGACGCAGGCCCTTGCCGCGGGTAAATCGGCTTACGTGATAAATTTCTTGGGGCGGATGAATTGCACCGTTCGGCAGCGCCAAAAGACAAGAGAACAGGCAGCCAGGGCAGTAAAGCATGGAGATTGAAAATGAGTCACAGCCTATTCGATCTGAGCGGCAGAGTTGCGGTTGTAACTGGGGGAACAACTGGGCTGGGACACGCCATCTCGCTAGGCCTGGCCGAGGCCGGCGCCGACGTTGTGGCAAGTTCACGTCGCCTCGAGCAAGTAGAAAACGTTGCCGCGGAGATTGAAGGGCTGGGCCGCCGTTCCCTTCGTGTGTCAAGCAATGTTCTCAATCGTTCCACTCTGCAGGCGCTTCACGATTCAGTGGTCAAGGAATTCGGGAAGGTCGACATCCTCGTGAACGCAGCGGGAATCACCCATAAATCTGCCACCCTGGAAGTGGATGAGGCCGATTGGTCGCGCGTGATTGAAACGAATCTGACCGGAACGCTTCGCGCATGCCAGATATTTGGCAAAACAATGGTCAAGACTGGATACGGCCGGATCATCAACATCGCGTCACTGACAACATTTGTGGGATTCTTTCAAGTCGCAGCGTACTGCGCGTCAAAGGCAGCGGTAGGGTCGCTCACAAAGGTGTTGGCGGTTGAGCTGGCAAAGACTGGCGTAAATGTAAATGCCATTGCTCCTGGAATGTTCCCGACGGAATTGAATGCAAAGTTGATCACCGGCACGCCGCGGGGAAGTGAGTTGCAAATGCGTGTGCCCATGGCGAGATTCGGCCAGGCAAAGGAGCTGGCAGGGGCGGCGATCTTTCTGGCTTCGGAGGCGTCATCGTATGTCACGGGAGAGATTGTTGCCGTCGATGGCGGTTTCCTCGCAAGCGGCGTGAACCAGTAGCGCGATCAATTGGGACGTCGGAGTCGAGACATCACCGTGGGCAAGGAGCGGCTTAAACCATGAAGATCAGCAACGCTTACGTCAACATCACTTCGCCGGGGCGAAACTTCGTCACATTGAAGATAGAGACCGACGAGGGCGTTTGCGGCTTGGGTGACGGCACACTGAATGGCCGTGAACTTGCAGTTGCTTCCTATCTCACTGAGCATGTCATTCCTTGCATCATCGGCCGCGATCCCTTTCAGACGGAAGACATTTGGCAGTATTTGTATCGCGGAGCGTATTGGCGCCGCGGCCCAGTCACGATGTCTGCAATTGCCGCCGTCGACGTTGCTCTTTGGGACATCAAAGGCAAGGCTCTGAATACGCCGGTTTACAACTTGCTGGGCGGCAAGAGTCGCGAGGGAGTGTTGGTATACGCCCATGCCAATGGCAAGGACACTGACCAGGCGCTTGAAGATGTCGCCCGTCACAAGGAACTCGGCTACAAAGCGATTCGCGTTCAGAGCGGGATTCCAGGGCTTGCAAGTACATACGGAGTCGCCAAGACCCCAGGGCGTTATGAACCCGCCGAACGTGGGTTGCCAGCGGAGTATGAGTGGTCCTCAGAGCTGTACTTGCGCCATGTTCCTGGTCTGTTTGCCCGCGTGCGCGAGGAATTTGGCGAAGAATTGCATTTGCTCCACGATTGCCACCACCGCTTGACACCCATTGAGGCGGGTCGGCTTGGCAAGGAACTGGAGCCGTTCCATCTCTTTTGGATGGAGGATCCTACGACGGCGGAGTTGCAGGAAAACTTCAGGGTTATCCGTGAGCATACAACCACCCCGATTGCTGTCGGTGAGGTGTTCAATTCCATCTGGGACGCGCATGAACTGATTCGCAACCAGTGGATCGACTATTTGCGCATGACGCTGGTCCACGGCGGAGGAATCACGCATTTAAAGAAGGCGGCAGACTTCGCGGAACTCTATCATGTGCGCACAGGTTTCCACGGAGCCACGGATTTGTCCCCGGTGACAATGGCTGCAGCATTGCACTTTGACACGGCGATTCACAACTTCGGCATTCAGGAACACATGCCGCACACCAACGAAACGGACGCTGTCTTTCCGCATAACTATAAGTTTCGGGACGGCATGATGTATCCCGGTGAGGCACCGGGTCTCGGCATCGACCTGAATGAGGCGTTGGCAGCTGAGTATCCGTATCAACGTGCCTATCTGCCGATCAATCGTAGACTCGACGGCACGCTGACTGACTGGTAGACACATGAGCAAAGCGGAGAATCAGCCCGAAGAACCAGTAGAGCAATTAGTCGATCCGCCGGCTCTGCCGGGGCGCTGGACCATCTGCGCCATGCTTTTTGTGGCCACGTCGATCAACTATATGGATCGGCAGGTTCTCTCAATCCTCAAGCCTGCGCTGTCTGGGAGCACACTTCATCTGCAGCCACTCCTGCCCGGATGGCCCACACATGAAGCATCGATTCACCTGACCGACGTGCAATACGGCAACATCCTCGCAGCATTTCAGATTGCTTATGCACTCGGGGTCGTCTTTGCCGGGAGACTGGTCGACAGGTTGGGTTGCCGCAAGGGCTATCCCATTGTGACGGGACTTTGGAGCCTGGCAGCGATGGGCCATGCCCTCGTGAATACGGTTTTAGGCTTTGGCGTGGCTCGGTTCCTGCTCGGCCTTGGCGAGAGCGGCAATTTTCCAGCGGCCGTCAAAGCCACCGCGGAATGGTTTCCTCCCAAGGAGCGGGCTCTTGCTA
Organism: uncultured Acidobacteriaceae bacterium; assembly: GCA_963826915.1. GTDB lineage: Bacteria > Acidobacteriota > Terriglobia > Terriglobales > Acidobacteriaceae > Telmatobacter. Next base: position 88,550 of record CAWGYG010000009.1, on the reverse strand, counting down.
CGGGCATCTTCAACTCCGGCGCCAGTGTCGGAGCCATCCTTGCTCCCCTCACAGTCCCGTGGGTTACCTTGCATTTTGGTTGGCGGGCGGCCTTCTTGATTACCGGTCTCTTCAGTGCAATCTGGATTGTTTGGTGGTCGATACGGTATCGAACGCCCGGGCTTGCCGACGAACCTGCCGAAGTGATCTCCACGATCAAGCCCGCAGGCTCTGTTGCATGGTGGACGCTCTTACGCTATCGGCAAGCGTGGGGATTCATGTTGGGCAAGTTTCTGACCGACCCAGTTTGGTGGTTCTTTCTGTTTTGGCTTCCGCAATACTTCAACTCGCGCTTTAACCTCGACCTATCGCACATCGGTCTGCCGCTTGTTGTGGTCTACCTGAGCTCCACAGTGGGGAGCGTGTATGGCGGCTGGCTGCCCAAGGGGTTTATGCGCAGCGGAATGTCTCTGAAGTCAGCTCGGCTTGCGGCGATGCTCACATGCGCCTGCCTGGTGGTGCCTATTGCCGTTGCAGGGGGGCTTCATTCAGAGTGGCTGGCTGTGGGGCTGCTGAGCCTTGCGGCGGCTGCCCATCAAGGATGGTCGGCGAATATCTTTACAACTTCCTCTGACATGTTTCCATCGGAGCACGTGGGGACGGTGGTGAGTTTCGGGCAGGTTGCCGGAGCGTTGGGCGGAGCAATCTTTCAGCCGATCGCTGGGCATATTCTGCAACTGACCCACAGCTTCGTGCCCCTGTTTCTCTATTCGGCATGCGCGTATTTGATTGCTCTTTTCGTTCTGAAGACGCTAGCCCCGGGACTGAGACAAGTAATCCCGGGGACTTGAGGTGGCCAATGGACGATGTATGTGACAAGGGCCCCTGGGAGTAGCCCGGACGATCATCATTTTTCGCGGTGAATTCGTGGGATCAGTCCGCACCGGGAGTACCAAAGGACCGTGAGATTCCGCTTAGTGCTCTTTGGTTGGTGAGCCGGATGATTTCTAATCGGAAGAACGGTTTCTGATGAAAAGAATGGGGATTTTCGGAGCCGTTGCTGGCACAATGGAGACGCCTGCCGCGTGATGGCTCGGAACAGGGCCAATCTGCCGTGATCGAAGGGGATCAGAAAATGTCGGGGTCGCGCAAGCTGCGAATGGGAATGGTTGGTGGCGGACCGGGGGCTTTTATTGGTCCTGTCCATCGCATCGCCGCCGAACTGGATGGAAGGATTGAGCTTGTTGCCGGAGCATTTTCGCAATCCGCGGAACGCTCGAAGGCGGCTGCCGGTACCTACCGCATCGACCCAAACAGAGCCTATTCAAATTATCTGGAGATGTTAGAGGTGGAGCGAAAGCGGACCGATCCGATCGACTTCGTGGCGATTGTTACACCCAATCATCTTCATCTACCTGTCGCAGTGGCGGCCTTAGAGGCCGGATTTGCCGTGATGAGCGACAAGCCCGCAACGGCCACTTATGCCGAGGCGATCGAACTGGAGACCGCCGTTGCGAATGCAGGCTTGCCTTACGGTCTCACTCACACATACGCTGGCTACGCACTGATCAGGGAAGCGCGCGCTCTGTGCGCCAGCGGCGAACTTGGTGTGATTCGGAAGATTGCTGTGGAGTACCTGCAGGGCTGGCTGACTCGACCGATCGAGAGGACAGGTCAAAAGCAGGCGGCTTGGCGCTCAGATCCTGCGCAGAGCGGTCCAGGTGGCTGCATCGGAGACATTGGAGTGCACGCCTTTCACCTGCTTGAATATGTGACCGGCCTTCAAGTCGAGCATCTGAATGCATCGTTGCTAAGCGTGGTGCCGGGCCGTCGTGTGGACGATGATTGCACAGCGCTGCTGCGCATGGATAATGGCGCAAACGGTGTTCTCATGGCCTCGCAGGTTGCGGCCGGAGAAGCCAATGGCCTCCGACTGCGCGTTTATGGAGAGAATGGCTCGATTGACTGGCGACAGGAAGATCCGAATCGGATCCATGTGAAATGGCTCGATGGGCCGGAAGAGATTCTGCATGCCGCAGGTGGCTACTTGAACGAATCCGCTCAAGCGGTGACAAGGCTTCCCGGCGGACATCCGGAAGGATATCTGGAGGCTTTTGCCGTGCTTTATAGGGAGTTCGCCGACGCAATTGTTGACTGGCAGGAGGGCCTGCCCAATCCCATGCCTCCGACCTTGCCCGGCATCTCGGCCGGCGTTCGCGGAATGCGCTTCATTGACCGGGCTATTGAAAGCAGTCGCCGCGAGAGCTGGATAGATTTCTAACGTATTCGTTTTGTTCGCAGGGGTGAAGAAATGAAGACGATCAAGGGCCCTGGCATTTTTCTGGCGCAATTTGCAGACGATCAAGCTCCGTTCAATAGCCTCGAGGGGATGGCGCATTGGGCGGCGCGGCTTGGGTTTGTCGGTGTGCAGATTCCGAGCTGGGATAGACGGCTTTTCGACTTGAAGCTCGCTTCGGAAAGCAAGGACTACTGCGAAGAAGTACTCGGAATTCTCGACCAGGCCGGTCTAACACTTACTGAGCTTTCTACGCATCTTCAGGGCCAGCTTGTTGCCAATAATCCGGCATATGACGTCATGCTCGACGGCTTTGCTCCACAAGATCTCGCCGGCAACGCGAAAGAAAAGCAGGCCTGGGCGGTGCAACAGTTGCAATGGGCGGCGGAGGCCAGCACCAAGTTGGGGTTGAATGCGCACGCGACCTTCTCTGGTGCATTGGCGTGGCCGTATTTCTATCCATGGCCGCAGCGTCCGGCGGGCCTCATCGATGAGGCCTTTAACGAATTAGGAAAGCGATGGCTTCCAATCTTGAATACTTTCGACAAGGCCGGAGTCGACGTTTGCTTCGAACTACATCCCGGCGAAGACTTGCATGATGGCGTCACGTTCGAGCGATTCCTCGCCGTCGTGAACGACCATCCCCGCGCCAACATTCTCTATGACCCAAGCCACATGGTGCTGCAACAGTTGGATTACCTGGCATTTCTTGACATCTACCACGATCGAGTCCGCGCCTTCCATGTGAAGGACGCTGAGTTTAGGCCCAATGGACGCTCTGGCGTTTACGGCGGGTACCAGGAGTGGATCGACCGGCCTGGGCGTTTTCGGTCCCTCGGCGACGGCCAGGTGGATTTTCGGGCTATCTTCAGCAAGATGGCTCAGTACGACTTCCCTGGCTGGGCAGTCCTGGAATGGGAGTGCTGCATCAAGCATCCGAAGGTCGGCGCAACGGAAGGCGCGACGCTCGTCCGCGACTGGATTATCAAGGTGACGGATAAAGCCTTCGATGATTTCGCAGGCGGTGGCTCGGATAATGAGAGAAATAGAAAAATCCTTGGCCTGACTCAGGTGTCGGAAGCGCCAGCAGAGCAGGCTCCAGAGACAGCACTCCCGTCCGGCGAGGCTGCCGCATCAGAGACCGTTTCCTAAATTTGGGAATCGGTCGGGAGATACACTTCCAACCTGGTTGGAGGAAGGTCTAGCGCCGGCGAGTGTTTTTCCTGGTCACTGTGGTCAGCTTGCCCATTACCGCATATTTGCGGTGTTCGACCGGCGACGAAAGCACAAGGCTTGTCACCGGGTTGCCGTATGGCAGCAGCGCCTCAATCAGCGCTTCAAGATCAGCCATGGAAGCGGTCGTCACCTTCAGAAGAAAGTCGTCGCCACCTGTGAGATGGTGACACTCCCTGATCTCCTCTAGTGTGTTCACGTATTCGAGCAGTCGGTAGTAGTTCTGCCCGCCACAGCTCATGCGAATGAAGGCCATCACTTCCAGCCCCAAAGATTCGCGATCGATATCCACGGTGTAGCCGCGAAGGATACCAATGTCCTCCATTTGTTTCAGGCGCTCGGTGGTCGCTGTGGGCGAAAGGCCTATGCGACGCCCCAGTTCAGCCAAGCTCAGGCGAGCGTTGACCTGCAACTCGTGGATGAGCTTTCGACCATAGATATCAAGAAGCGCCGTTGAATCCATTGCCATGACCGTAAAGCATACGTGATTCAAAGATAGAAAACAAATGTGGCCGCTCAATCACTATGTACCAGCTAGACTTGCTCGCCTACCATCAGGCACATGGAAACGATGGTTCTAAATGGACAACCCCTTGACTTGTACAAAATTGATGCGGTGGCGCTGGCGGGATGCCAGGTTGGTGTGGCTCCCCCAGCACTGAAGCGCGTTGCTGAGAGCCGCGAGTTGATTGAAGGAATTCTGGCTGCGGGCGAGACTGTTTATGGCGTAAACACCGGCTTTGGCAAACTCTCTGACGTGCGCATTCCGTCGGAAAAGCTCGCGGAACTTCAGATCAATCTCGTTCGCAGTCACGCTGGTGGTGTCGGTCAGCCGCTTTCAGAAGGAGAATCGCGCGCTTTGGTGCTCCTCCGCGCCAACGTGCTCGCCAAGGGTTTCAGCGGCGTTCGCCCCGAGCTTCTGGAACTTCTTATAGGCCTGCTCAATGCCGGCGTACACCCCGTGATTCCGGAGAAGGGCTCAGTCGGTGCAAGTGGAGACTTGGCACCGCTGGCCCACCTGGCCCTGGTAGTCGTTGGTGAGGGCGAGGCTTTTTATCGCGGAGTGCGAATGGCCGGTAGAGAGGCGATGCGCCTGGCTGGATTGACACCCCTCCAACTGACGGCGAAAGAGGGTTTGGCTCTGTTGAACGGGACGCAGGCAATGACCGCCGTGGGCGCTTTGGCCGTTTCGCGCGCCTGCCGCGTGGTGGAACTTTGCGACCTCTCCGGGGCCATGTCTCTTGAAGCGCTTATGGGTACACCCGCTGCATTCGATGAGCGTATACACCGGGCCAGGCCTCATGCGGGTCAAATCGCCTCCGCTGCGCACCTGTTGCGCCTTATGGAGGGCTCGGAGATTCGCGAGTCGCATCGCGAACATGATTCTCGCGTGCAGGATGCTTACTGCCTGCGCTGCATGCCCCAGGTGCACGGTGCAGTCCGCGGAGTGCTACAGCATGTAGCGGGCGTGCTAGAAACCGAGGCCGGCTCGGCAACCGATAATCCTCTCGTTTTCCCTCATGGCTCCTCCAAGAGTTCAAGCAGCGGAACTGTCATATCGGGTGGGAATTTTCACGGAGCTCCGCTGGCGTATGCTTTCGACTACGCAGCGCTTGCCCTCACCGATCTTGCCGGAATAACCGAGCGCCGGATAGATCGCCTATTGAACCCCGACATCAACGAGGGCCTCCCGGCATTTCTCTCTACCGATCCCGGTCTGTCCTCAGGGTTCATGATCGCCCAAATTGTTGCGGCAGCGCTCATTAACGAGTGCCAGGTGTTATCGCATCCTTCTTCAACGGGCAGTATCCCAACCGATGGCGGGAAGGAAGACCACGTCTCGATGGGAATGACGGGGGCGAACAAGCTTCGCCAGATTGTGGACCACGCTGAGCGAATTCTGGGAATTGAACTCATGTGCGCGGCCCAGGCTCTTGAGTTCCGCCGACCACTCAAGTCGAGCCCAACAATTGAACGAGCGTACACCGCTGTGCGGGGAGTAGTTCCACGACTTGAACGCGACCGCGTTCTCGCAGCGGATATGGATGCGCTCGCTGTAGCCGTGCGGGAAGGGAAGTTCGACTATTGGCGGGAGTAAATGCGGGTGGGCAAACCATCGCCGTTCCTGGTCGGTGCATGTAAGATGATGGGCGAAGCGATGGAGACGACGTGAGACTATACCGTACCACTTCCGGCCACTTTGTTGAATGCGAGGGTCAGCACTTCAAGGTCGACGGCTCCTCTTGGGACGTGTTGCTGGCACGAGAAGACCTGCCTGAATTCCTGGCAACCTGCATCGCAGAAGGGGCAACCTCTCACGAATTTTGCGGGACCGATATTCTCGCTCCCATCGATCATCAGGAGGTTTGGGCGGCTGGAGTCACTTACTATCGCAGTCGTGGGGCGCGCATGGAGGAATCAAAGGACGCCGGTGGCGGAACCTTTTACGATCGGGTCTATTCTGCCGAGCGTCCGGAACTGTTCTTCAAGTCCACGGCGAGCCGCACCGTGGGAACCGGTGGCAAGGTGCGGATCCGCGGCGATGCCCATTGGTCGGTGCCTGAGCCGGAACTGACGTTGGTCGTGAGTCCAGTCGGTAGAATCCATGGCTACACGATCGGAAACGACATGAGTTCTCGAGATATTGAGGGCGAAAATCCGCTCTATCTGCCGCAAGCCAAAGTCTACGACGGCAGTTGTGCGCTGGGACCCGGCGTCCTGATCACAGCAAGCCCACTTGCCCACGACACCAAGATTGAACTCGAGATTCTTCGCCATGGCCGCGTCGCATTTGCGGACTCAGTCGCACTAACAGAGCTAAAACGCGATCCGAAAACGTTGGTTGAATACCTGTTCCGCGACAATTCGTTTCCCGCTGGAGTGTTTCTGATGACCGGAACAGGAATCGTGCCTCCAAGCACGTTTACGCTGGCGAGAGGCGACCTGGTTCGCATCACCATCGAACCCATCGGCACACTTGAGAACGAAGTGGTCTGAAGGGTTGAATGAAGAACTTCTAGGTCAGATGCTTCTTGAGAAATGCGAGAGCTCTGCCGCGCGCAAGGGCTGAAGCTTCGGCGTTGAAACTAGCTCGCATGTCGCAGTTAAACCCATGCCCGGCGCCCTCATACCACTGGATCTCCACCTCGGGATGTGCGGCATGAACCATTTCCACCTGTTCCGCTGGAATATGCGTATCGAGCTTTCCAAAATGAAGCTGCACCGGCGCACGCGGATTCTCCACAGCATAGTTGCCTATGCGCCCGGCGTAATAGCCGACTGCAACGTCGGGATGGAGTCGGGTTGCGCTCAGCCACGCCAGCAGGCCCCCCACGCAATAGCCGATAACGCCGGCCTTCTTGCCAGTTTGCTCCCGCACATAGGCCAACGCGGCATCAACGTCGACGAGCGCCAACGACAGATCGAGCTTTTGCAAGATTGCCATGCCCTTCTGAGCTTCCGGTCCGTCATAAGGGAGTTCAACTCCTCGCTCGACGCGGTCAAAGAGTGCAGGAGCTACAACGAGGAAGCCGTCCTTGGCAAAGCCATCGGCAATGGAGCGGATATGTCGATTAACCCCGAAAATCTCCTGGATGACCACGAGCCCGGCGATCGGCTCGCCTGTCGGGTGTGCAACATAGGCATCCAATACATGTCCGTCAGCTGTGTTCAACCTTACCGTTTCAACCATGATCGACCTCGGAAGAATGAAAGAGATACAAGGTCCTCTCGTTTGATGCTCTATTGCACGTCGCGGACGCAACGAAACCCGATTCCGCCGGATCGATCGTACGACGGGGCCATCAGCAGCACCTTGCTGTGCTCGTCATTGCGATAGGCCTGCGGGAAGTACCAGATCGAGCCCTGCGGTTGGTAGTACTCGCCTCCACGAACGATACCTGCGCGGGTATGTTCGTCTTCGAACTCATCGGTCCATTGCCACACATTCCCTACAACATCCATCACGCCGTAAGGACTCGCCCCTTCCGGATGCGCGTCAACTGGATCCGGCCCGCGCATGGATTTTCCCATGTCGGGTATGGGCACGTTCGAGGGCTGCCAATCGTTGCCCCAGGGATAGGTAAGATGATCCATCCCCTGTGCGGCGAATTGCCATTCCCATTCGTGTGGAAGCCGCTTGCCGGCCCACGCTGCGTATTGCCGCGCATCTTCGAGTGAGACCCAGGTCACCGGGCGATTTTCCCATCCCTGAGGAAATGTTCCATCCTCCCAGTCGCGCAAGAAAGCGCCGCTATCACGAGGTACATAATGAGTTGCATCGAGGAACTGCTTGAACTGTGCATTCGTGACCGGAAACTTGTCGATAAAGAACGGCCTGACCTGGATAGTGTGCTCATGGAAGCGGCGCGGCGAATCTTCCCAGGGATACTGCACGTCAACTCCAGGTGAATCTCCTCCTTCAATTTCAGTGCCCCGCACCTTGAAAACAAAGGAACCACCGGGAATCCGCACCATGCCTGAAGGTGCTTCATTTGCGGGTTTGGTGGCAGGAATATCCACGATATGCTGCGGCAGTACAGCAGGCTCATGAGACCAGGAAGCAAGCGGTTTTGCCGTCATCCCCGCCATTCGCCGCATCAATGCCTTTATTTCCTCGCTGGGCTCGCCGGGAGTGGCCAGGATGGCTCCGTAGCCGTTCGCCTCGATGCTGAAGCTGAGCACGCTGAAGGGACCTTCGGCCTCCGGTTTTATCTCGGTTCCGTGGTAGAGGTCAAAATAACGTGTTCCCGGGATAGTATTCATGTCCATTTGTCGACCATCAATGTCATAGCTGTTCCGGTTGACGATGGTCCACACTGTTTCCTTGCCAAGCGGCCAACGGCTCGCGTACACGCCGAAGTTGTGCATCGGGTAAAGCGGCTCCCAATCCGCGCTGACCAGGAAGGGCGCCACGGCGCGCTCAATTGCAGCCACGCGCCTTGTTGCTTCAGCATCGCGGGGATTAATCCCGTTCCAGATCCCCCAGACGTTTTCCCAACTCTCCCACCCGACGCCGTTAAAAAAAGCAAACTGAAGATCGTGTGTCTTATCCAGTGCCCATCGATCGCTGATGTTGACCATGTGGCGCGTCTCAATCCACTTGAAACGGTCGACCATCGGAATGAACGGAAAAGCGTACTGTCCCCACGTCATTACGTTCCAACTCAGAGCCTCGTCGCTTGGACCTCCTTCGGGTTGGAAGGCAAGAGGATGCCCGATCCTCTCCGCAGCCAGCGTGAAGCCGAGCGGCACACCATCCTGGGTATCGCCGTTGATGCCGTCGGCGTCAATTTCCTTCATGAATTCAGCAATCGCTTCCGGCCATGCGGCCTCGTTCTGCGCAGTATTTGCGCCCGAGACAAGTTCATGGGTTCCTTCATCCCACATCATCATCGGGAAAAGCACGCGCACACCGCGGCGGTGAAAGCCGGCTACCATCTCACGCAGGCCTTTGACACCGCCGGGCATCGACTTGACCATTTCAAGTTGATTCCGATCATCGATCCCCATATTTGGATAGGTCGCCCAAATAAGCACTGCGTCGATGCCGCCGTACCTCTTTTCGAGGTCATCGAGATAACGGTCGACTGTGTAGCGGCCTAAGGTTGGATCGTAGAAATAACGATCATGCACCATCATTTGCGGTTGAATAAAGCTGGATTGCGTCCACTGCAGTTCGTGGATTCCATACCGGGACGGATCGAAAGTGATGCGAATGCGGCGTTCTGTGCGCCAGTGGCGCAGGTCGGCGAGCCAACGCTCATGCGTAAATGGGGGACACGTACTCAGCGCCGATTCCCATGCATTGTGCAGGTTCATGCAGTCAGGAGGGGGAATCTGCTGGCCGCGCGGCGGATACAAAGTATCCTGCGCAAATAGGCTCACAGCAAATGAGAGCAGCAGAAGACTAACGATCGTCATGAAACGCGTCCGGTTCACATCCACCGCCTGTCTAGCCGCTTTAGCCAATTAGCCCATTCGAGAAAGCGCTATTGGCGATCAGTCAAAAATAATTCGACCTCGTCGCGCGTGGGCATTGAGGCTTGTGCGCCTCGGCGCGTCACGCAAATAGCCGCCGCGGCGCACGCAAATCTTGCGGCTGCGAAGGGCTCTTTTCCCTCGAGCAGCGCTACCGCAAAGGCGCCGTTAAAGCAATCGCCGGCTGCAACAGTATCTGTGGCATTCACTGAAAACGGGCGCACCCACCCTGCCTTTCCGCCCGCGACGGCGACATACGCACCTTCAGCGCCGCGCTTGAGCACCACTCCCTTAAGACCTCGAGAGAGCAACTTCCGTGCCGCCTCTTCTGCCTCTGATCCGTCGCCAAGATAGAAGGCGGCTTCGGTCTCATTGGGCGTAAACCACTCCACCTGTCGCCATAGAGAATGACCCAGAGGAGCGGCCGGTGCGGGGTCGAGCATTACAGGCACACCTAGTTCCGCGCAGATCAAGAGTGTGTGATCGATCGTCTTCATCGGCAATTCGAGCTGGCAAAGGACCATGCCGGCAGAGCTGATCACTGCTGCGTGCCGGTCGATGAACGCAGAATCGACCCTTCCATTCGCGCCGGGAACTACAACGATGCTGTTCTGGCCGTTCTCGTCGAGAAATATCGGAGCCAAACCCGAAGAGCCGGGCACACTCCCCATGGTTGTCGTATCTACACCGGCCCGAGCGAGATTCTCGAGTAGTGCAGGACCATAGGCGTCGTCTCCAACCAGGCCTACCATCCTGGCGGGATATCTCAATCTCGCGGATGCTACTGCTTGATTAGCGCCTTTCCCGCCGGGGGTCGTTTCAAATCCAACGCCAATGACCGTCTGTCCAATACGTGGAATCTCTTTGGTGCGGGTCACCATGTCCATGGTGACGCTGCCCACGACTACGATTGGCTTGCGGGTTTCGCTCATGCCTTACCCCAGTAGAGCGGAGCAAGTGCGATCGAAGCCAGACCCAGCAGAAAGAACACGAACATGAAGATCAGGAATATCTTGGCCGAGCGTGGCGCACCGGCAAACTCTTTCCAAACGAATATGCCCCAGCAGGCCGAAATCATGGTCGCACCCTGTCCGATGGAGTAGGAAACGGCGGGCCCAACTTTGTGCGCCCCTGAGCCCAGAAAATTCGCTACTGCTCCTGCGCACCAAATGACCCCGCCGAGAATCCCGGCAAAATGCCAGCGTGACAATGCGTCAAGGTACCCAATTCCCTTCGTTCGCGGTTTTCCATCGAGCGGCCAGAACGTCAGAATCAGGTTAGCTGGCACGGTCGAAATCAGTACTCCCACCGCAAATACGAATGCAGTTGCATAGGGGCCAGGGCCGGGATCCATCGCAGTTCCAGTCATGGCGCGGGCAACCAAAGGGTAAAAGCTGCCCATTAGAAGTCCAGCCACCAGGCTCAACACGATTCCACGCGTGCTCGCAGACGTGGCTTCCTGCTCGCGTTTGCGATAGGCTGCAGCGTCGAAAACAATGGCAATTGAGACCAGCGCAACCCCAACAAACAGGAGAATGGGATTTGCCTTGGGGTTGACCACGTAACTGGAGATCGAGCCAACTATGAGCGCCAGCCCGATTCCAACCGGGAAGGCAACAGCCAGGCCGGCTATATCGATGGCAGCCACGAGCAAAAGGTTTGCCACGTTGAATACCGCGCCCCCACAGGCAGCCAACAGCAGCGAACTCGGGGGCGACTCCACAATATCAGTGAGAAACGGGCGCCCGTGCGTTCCGTTGCTGCCGAAGGTCAGTCCCAGCACAATGGCTCCGAACAGAACCCCCAGAGCATAATCCCAATAAAAAAGCTGAAAACGGTAGCCCGGACAGAGCTTAAGCGTGTTGGCCCAGGATCCCCAGCACACCATGCTAAGAATCATTACGAAAAGTGCCGCTTGATAGGTCTCAGGACGAAGCACTCAGATCGCTCCTATCTTTGCCACGTAGGTCAAGCATTCTCGGAAACATATCGTTCCCGACCAGACGGACGCAGACTCGCAATCCGCCAGACTTGCCTTTGCCGGTGTTTGCTTCCGCGGGCAATCTACGATTCTGTTATCGAGAGGATTTTACAGCTTCGATGAGCGCCGGGACGACCTCAAAAAGGTCACCGACGATTCCATAGTCAGCGACCTCAAATACCGGCGCCTCCGGATCCTTGTTGATCGCTACAATGCACTGGGAGCCCTTCATGCCGACGAGGTGTTGTATCGCGCCCGAGATACCTACTGCAAGGTAGAGTTTTGGTGCAACAGTCTGCCCCGAACTCCCCACCTGGCGCTCGATCGGCAGCCAACCGCTATCACAAATGGGGCGCGAAGCGGCAAGTTCCGCCCCCAACGCCGTGGCAAGATCCTGCACGATCGAGAGGTTATCGGCTTCTTTGATTCCGCGGCCTACGGCCACGATCAACTGTGCCGACGCGAGGTCGACGGTCTGTGCCGATCCACGGAATGGCTCGCCGGGCTTGGTGCGGATCTGTGCCGCATCAATGACCGGAGCAAACGTCGAAACTTCCGCGGCGCCAGATTCTGCTGCTTCTGCGCGAAAAGCTCCCGACTGGACGGAGATGAAGCATGTTCCCAAGCCCGAGTGCCGATAACTTCCGCTCAACCGGCCCTGCATAAGCTGGCGCGTAAACACGGGCCCTTCACCAATTGCGATCACATCACCAATCAGCACCTGTCCGATCCGCGCCGCGAGCGCTGGGGCATAATCGCGCACTTGATAGGTGTGCGGGAAAACCACGAAAGCCGGGGACTCAGCTTTAAGAAACCGCTCCAGTGCGACAGAGAATCCGTCCGAAGTGTATTGCGCGAGCAGTGGGTGTTCTACCCGGACTACCCTATCGAGGCCTTTAGTCGCGGCCTGTGTGGCGAGAGATTCGGTTTGCGAACCAACGACCACCCCGCTTGCCTTCTCACCCAGCAGCGAGGCCAGCCTCTGCGCAGCCGCAACTGCTTCCCAACTGATGCGGGCAACACGCCCTGCGCGCTCTTCGATCACTACCCAGACGCCGCTCATATTACGCGCACCTCGAACTTCAACTTTTCCACCAGTGTTGCCGCCATTTCCTTCGGCGATCCCTGCAATATCTGCGTAGACTTCTGCTTTTGAGGCAATGTGATCTTCTCCAGCATAGCGACCGGGTCACTTTCTACGCCTAATTCTGCGGTCGCCACCTTCCGAACTTCCTTCGTCTTGGCGCGCTTGATTCCCATCAGGGTGGCATAGCGCAGCTTGTTTCCACCTGACTGAATCGTCAACACCGCGGGAATTGGCAACTCGATGGTCTGAAACCACCCCTCCTCCAATTCTCGCTTCACTTTGAGGCCGGAATCCGTCTTCTCCACATGCAGAATCAACGAAGCATGCGGCAAACCCAGCAGTTCTGCCACGATCACGCCTGTCTGTCCATTCCCTAGGTCGTCCGACTGCAGTCCCGTCAAAACCAGGTCGGGACTCTCAGCTTTAAGAGCGGCCGCCAACAACCTTGCCCCTCCCAATGCATCGCGTTGTCTAAGATCATCGCATTCCACATGAATCGCGCGGTCGGCACCCTTGGCAAGGGCTTCGCGAATCGTTGAACCAACGCGCTCCGGTCCTGCGCTGATTACCACAACTTCGCCGCCGTGCTTCTCCTTCAATTGCAAAGCTTCCTCTAGCGCGTAAGCATCCGACTCATTCATTGCCCACTGTAAATCGGTTTCGTCGATCCACTTACCGGCTGTATCAATTCGCACTTGCGCATCACGTTCAGGCACCTGCTTGATTGCAACTATGATCTTCATTCCTGGCCACTCCCATTCATTCCGAAACAGTGTTGTTCGCAGCTACTTGCGGCAGATTCCGTGCCGTCAGTTGTGCAATATCCAAAAGCTTCGGCGGGGCCTCTCCGACCGCCATCAGCGCATCCCTGAACATCGTATTGCAGAAAGGGCACGCGGTCCCGACCGTGGAAGCTCCAGTGGCAATCAGTTCCTTGGCGCGCGTATGGCTCACGCGATCCCCGGTTTCTTCGCCGAGAAAGGCCAACCCGCCACCTGCGCCGCAACAGAAGCTGCGCTCGTGGGAACGCGGTGCTTCCACCAACTCTCCGGCCAGCGCAACCACGGTCCGCGGTTCCTGGTATACGTCGCGATAGCGGCCTAAATAGCAGGGATCGTGGTAGACGATTTTTTCCTGCATGGCGCTATCGGAACGTTCTTGAGCAGGAAGCCTGTCTGCAAATCGCGCCAGGAATTCACTGTGGTGTTCGATCTCCGGAGGAGTGCCAAATTCCTTCCAGTCTTCCTGAATAGTGCGCACACAATGCGGGCAGATCGAAACGATCTTTTTCACCTTGTTCTGAGTCAGAGTTTCAAGATTCGCTTCGGCCAGCTGTTGAAAGAGGAGATCGTTTCCCAGCCTGCGCACCGGATCGCCGGTGCATTTTTCCTTGCGCATCACGCCGTAGCTTGCCCCCAGGTAATTCATCACCTTGGCAAAATCAGAGATGATTTCACGCCCCTTCGGGTCGTAACCTCCCATACAGCCCAGCCACAGGCAATATTCCTGTGTCCCGTCAAAGATCGGAAACGCCTGTTTCTGGATGAACCTGTCGCGGTCCTGTGCATTCATTCCCAGGGCGTTGGAGCCGCGCTCGAGTGCGAGGAAGAGCTTGCTGCCATGTTCATCCTCCCAGGTGCCCGTATTAACCGCCCCGCGCCGCAATCCAACAAGGATAGGAAGATGTTCGATGCCGACAGGGCACTGGTATTCGCACGACCCGCAGGTTGTGCACTGGAATACGGCCTCCTGCGAGTTGTACCTGCCAAGCAGTGGCTCGCCTGAAGCGGGACCGCAATCGTTCAGATACCCCCGCACACCGAGGATAATTTCCTTTGGATTCAGGAGCTTCCCGGTATTTGCAGCTGGGCAATGCTCCGTGCAGCGTCCGCACTCCACGCATGAATATGCCTGCAAGCTCACAAGTTGCGTCAAGTCGGTTCCGGCTACCAGGCCGAAGTCCTCATCGCCATTCAGTGGGGGGATATCGCTGAATCCGCCTCGGGAAAGAAACAGTGTCGCCGGGCTCAGCACAAGGTGCAGATGTTTCGTATGTGGGATCAGCGGCAGAAAGATCAGGAGCGTGAGCGTGTGAGTCCACCAGAGCGCGCGTGCCGCAGGATCGGTATCAGTGACAAAGAATGCGGCGAGATAAGTCACCATTAGCAGGAAGATCAGCAGCGCAATTACGCCTGACTCGTACGATAGGTTTTTCCCGAGCCATCGAGGCCGGGCAATGAATCGGCGCAGAAAAAGCCCCAAAATGCTTACGGCGCAGGCCAACGCAAAAACTGCTGCAAAGTAAAAGTAGAACTGCCCGACCACGCCTTTGGGATCGAGAAATCCAATCCCAAGCCCAACGGCGGCGTGGTTCACTGTCACCAGTGCGAATGCGCAGAATCCCCAGAATACGAATGCATGTGCAAGGCCAGGCAGCGGACGCTCGCGTATGACCTTGGCTTGGCAAAGCACATCCCAGAACACTCTCCAAATGCGCCGTCCGATAGGAAAAAGCCGCAAGTCTCCATCTTTCTTGGATTTGAGAATTCGATCGAGAATTGGGCCAAAACGGCGCCAAAATAGCCCAGCGGAAAGCAGGGCGAGGACAAGAAAAGAGATTTCTCCCAGAGGGCGAAATGTTGCGGCTCAGCCAGCGTGGGGGAGAGGAAATTCATAACCGAACCCACTCAAGATACACGATTTGGGTCACTTCAAGCAGGGAGCCATCCGAAACGGTGCAAATCCAAACCGGCAGGACCGTACTGGGAAACCAAAGTGGTCCCGTGTGGCGGCCTACGCTCTCAGGGTTGGCTGATCCAGGAGGAGACGTTCTAGCGATTGGCAGCTTCAGCTTCGGCCAGCCAACCGCGGCGCAAAGTCCCTGAAGGAATGCTGGACATATAGGGTTTTATATCCAAAATTGGCGTTCCGTCGAGCATATCAACACCCCGCACGCGGAGTTGATTGCCGTCGCGTCCGAGCAGCGCGACCACTGTAAGGCCAATTGGGTTAGGTCGCCGTGGAGAACGAGTAGCAAACACCCCGTGAGGTTTTGTATCGATGGGCGGCTTACCGATCAGGTCGAACCCCTCGGAGCGGTCGAAAGCCCAGATGACAAAGAGATGTGAGAATCCTTCAATGTCCAGGAGACCCGCTTCAAACTCGGGCAATATGTCCAGCACACCTTCAGCGTCGTGCTTCGCGCCTAGCCCCTTCGGAATCGAGGCAGACTCCGTATACGGGCTGAGGACAAATCCGATAGGATGCGGGGAAAACATGATTCAAAACGCTCCGGCTTTGGGCAAGTTCTTTCGAAAACACGGCGTTTTAAATCTGTTCCGACGGCTTTGGACAGGGTTGTTCAATGTCTTCGTATTCGAATTTACGGAGGTTTCTCATGCAATCCGCGAGGGCGCCCAACAGGGTTTCATGCCAACCGCAGGGCTTAAATTTCAATGTCTTCTGATTCAACTCAACGTCCGCCTGTGCGAAGAACTGCATGTCGCTCGTCTTGGCAGTAGCAAATTCTCTAACGGTGATCCGCGCTTCGATTTCACCCGAGGCATGCTTCTTGGTGACAGAGAAGAAATGCAGTTTGGCCAGAGCCTCCGACGGATCCCGCTGGACATGCTTCCAATCGCTCATTTCGTTTCTCCTTATCGATTTGAACAGCGTGATGGCAAGTGTAATCGATGAAATGCCGAATGGGTCCCATCCGCAATCAACATCGCACGATTTTTGGCGACCGGATGCCTTTTGTTGCATTGCGGGTGTCGATGACCAGCTGTGACTGCTCAACAATCTTGCTGTAATCGTAGGAGGAGTGATCGGTGACAATGATCGCTGCATCATATTCCCCCAATTTGTCGAGCGGGGTATTGGTCATGTTGAGCGCGTAATGCCGGCCCTGACCGACAGTGGGGAAGTATGGGTCGTTATAGGCGACAATGGCACCCTTTTCGCGTAGCAATTCGATGATAGTCAACGAAGGAGACTCCCGCAGGTCGTCAATATCTCTCTTGTACGCCATTCCGAGGACGAGAACTCTTGAGCCATTGATTGACTTGCGCTGCTGGTTTAGGCCCTCGGCAAGCTGGTCAATGACGAAGTAGGGCATATTGATGTTGATTTCGCCCGCCAGTTCAATAAAGCGGGTACGGAAGTCAAACTGCTTGGCCTTCCACGAAAGATAGAAGGGGTCGATCGGGATGCAGTGTCCTCCCAGCCCTGGTCCTGGATAAAATGCCTGAAATCCGAAAGGCTTGGTTTTCGCAGCATCGATGACTTCGTGGATGTCGATGTCCATCCTCATGCAGAGCTGCTTGAGTTCGTTGACCAGGGCGATATTGACGCATCTATAGATGTTTTCAAGCAGCTTGGTCATTTCAGCGACCGAGGGACTGCTGACAGGCACAACGCGCCGAAAAATCTTCCCGTAATACGCGGCAGCAAGTTCTGAGGCGACAGGGCCGCAGCCGCCGACTACCTTCGGAATGTCGCGGCGGGCCACCGCTTCATTGCCGGGATCTTCGCGCTCGGGCGAGAACGCGACATGAATGCCGGGCTGATCAGGTCTGCGGGACACTTTTAAGCCCAGCGGATTGCCTTGCTCCACCAGCGGTACCACGAGTTCCTCTGTCGTGCCTGGGTAGGTTGTGCTTTCGAGAACAACCAACTGGCCGTCGTGAAGGTGGGGTGCAATCGATTTCACCGTGTCGACCACATAGCTTAGATCAGGCTCGTGATATTCGTTGAGTGGGGTCGGAACACAGATGATCACCGCGTCCATGCGAGCAATCTCGGAGTAGTCAGCGGTCGCGCGGAATCCTGATTCCTGGGCCTTGCTGATTTGTTCCGGCAGGATCCGGACGATATAGGACGAACCGGAATTGAGAGTTTCCACCTTGTCTGGTGCGATATCAAATCCGGTTACCTGAAAATGCTCTGCGCTGAAAAGCAGTGCGAGCGGAAGTCCGACGTATCCCATTCCGACGATGCCAATCTGGGCTTGCCGGGTCTCCAGCTTGTTTTTGAGCTCTGCCAGTCTGCTGGCGGCGGCTTCGGTCATGCTTCTGATTGTAAAGCCGTGGGCATTTGCCTTTGTCCTTTGCCTGCAATGCCGGGGAGCGACAGGGTAGTATCCTTCTTCTTAGCGTTTTTCTTACCACGAATCGCAAGGGAGAATCTGTTGGCACTTTATCTTGTAACGGGAGCGGCCGGGTTCATAGGCCGCTCGATCGCAGCAGCGCTTTTGGCGCGGGGTGAGCGAGTACGCGGCATTGACAATTTGATCACAGGCAAGCGTGCCAATCTGATCGGCCTCGAGAATATGGACTTCATCGTGGGCGATTTGTCTGACCCGGAAATCTGCTCAAAGGCCTGCAAAGATGTGGAGATTGTGTTTCACGAGGCTGCTCTTGCTTCTGTTCCGCGTTCTGTGGCTGACCCGGTCAGCACTAACAAGCACTGTGTCACTGCGACCTTGAACCTGCTCGTTGCGGCGCGGGCGACGGGAGTACGGCGGGTCATCTACGCAGGTTCCTCCTCTGCTTACGGCGATACGCCTACCTTGCCGAAAAACGAGGCGATGATTCCAAATCCCATATCCCCCTACGCCGTTGCCAAACTGGCGGGCGAGCACTACATGAAGGTATTCGCCCGGGTATACGGACTGGAGACGGTTATTCTGCGCTATTTCAATGTTTTCGGACCGTATCAGGACCCAACCTCGCACTATTCGGGGGTTTTGGCTCTTTTTTGCCGACGAATGCTGGCCGGCGAGCAACCTGCAATCCACGGCGACGGGGAACAGAGCCGGGATTTTACATATATTGATAACGTTGTTTACGCCAATCTGCTGGCCGCTGCGGCTCCTGCTGAGCAAGTTGCAGGCCAGATGATGAATGCCGCGACCGGGAATCGAATCTCTCTCAACGAGACATTCAAAATTCTCTGCGAACTGACTGGATACAAGGGCAAACCGGAGTATGGACCGCCGCGCGCTGGCGATATTCGTGACTCGCTAGCGGATATACAACTGGCAAAGGATCTGCTTGGTTACAGCCCAATCGTCGATTTTCGTGAAGGATTGCGAAGAACGGTTGAATGGTACCGCTCGACAGCAGAAACTGGCTGATGAGGTGAGGCAAAAGTTCGCCTCCTTTCCCTCTCATTTCTTATGTGACGCAACGCACTAACAATTCTGACCGATTTCGTAACACTGTAGAGTGTTTCCTCCGCGGTGGCCCCTCGGTTTGTGCTCCATGGATAGCCCTTCGGAAAGCCTAGGAACCGAGGTTCCCAACTCTTGCCGGAGACTCCCGTAATTCACCGCGATGCCCCCACCCATTCCGACACATTGCCCGCGCCTTCGGCACGTCGCAACTCATCGACATCTTTGCGCGATCTTTGGATTCTAGTTTCCCGCCATCGGCAGTTCATGGCCTGGACGATAGGTGGGTTGTTGGTCGCCTGCCTGCTCTATTGCCTGATTGCTCCGAATGTCTTCGAGGCGAGCGCCCGTGTAGCCTTGCGCGGAACGCCGGCGACAGCGCTGAATCTTGACGGGAATGATCCTGTAGCCTCCGGTTCCTTCGCTTCCGGCCAGATTCAGTTGGAAACCTTGGCTGGCATCTTTCGCAGCGACCAACTCGCCTGGAGGGTCATCGTTGGCCAGAAATTGTATTTGGTGCCTTCATTCGAAGATAGTTTCGCGCAGCGGTTCTCGCATTTCGACCCCAGCGCGCCGGCATCTGCGGCTAAGGCATTTCTACTTGACAGGTTTCAGCGGCAACTCACAGTTCAAACTTTGCCACGTACGCTCATTCTCCAGATCCGCTTTCGCTCAAGTGATCCAGCTGTTTCGGCCAAAGTCGTAAATGCGCTCATCCAAGCCTATGATGAGCAGGCCATAGAGCTTCGAGTCCAGGCCACGACTGAGGCCACCACGCGGTTGAATCTCCAGTTGAAAGATCTGAAAGAGCGCGTTGACAACGACGACCGCGTGTTATCAGAATTCCAGAAAAAAAACGGAATCCTGAACGCCCCGGAAATACTCGCGAATGGATCACTAAGCGAAGTCGAGCATTCGGTGGCGCTTCGTGAAGTGGATGAGTTGAGCAGGGAAGTGGTGAACGCTGCCGCAGATCGCATTCAGCGTGAGGCCGAGTATCGGGCGGCATTGTCCGGCGATCCTGAAACGGTTCTGGCCCGGGATCCGGGCCTGCAATCGAGCGGAAGTTTTGCCTCAGCGCTGTTGCAGCAGCTTCATTCGCACCGCAGCAATCTGGAACAGGAAGAATCTCAGCTGCATATTGAGCATGGGCCAAATTTTCCGCGTGTTCTCGAGATTCGCGGCCAGCTCAATGATATTGACCTGCAGATCAAGGTTGAAGACTCAAAGCTGGTTGAACGGTATCGAAGCGCATGGAAGACCGCTGCCCTCCGCGAAGACCTTGTTCGTAACAAGCTGGAAAAAAGTACTGGCGAGAGCATGAAGTTACAGAATGCTGTAAGCGAGTACGCCGTAATGCGTCAGGACGCTAACTCCGATCATGACCTGTACATGCACATGGTGGAAAAGACTGAGGAAGCTGGACTAGCCGCCGGAGTGAAAAACACGGATATTTCGATCGTGGACTACGCTCGCGAACCAATGAAACCAGTTGCCCCAGACCCCCTACTGTATATGGCCATCACCCTGTTTTGCGCAATCTGGCTGGCTATCGGAGGCGCTCTCCTGATGGAAGCAATACATTCCCCTGCAATTCGTATGGCCGCGGGACTCGTGGTATCGCTGCTGCTGGTTTCAACAAGCCAGGCACAAGCTCCCACTCCGAGTACGTCAGGCCTTCCCGCGGGAGTGGCGCGCATCCCACAATCAAGCGAGAACAAAACTCAGCCGAATGCCAAGGATGCGCCTGAGGTATGGAACAGCGGGCACGGAACGGTCCTGCCGCCTGCAGCGAATTCGGAATCCAAATCTCCCATGCCGGGACCAATCGGCTCAGGAGATTTTCTCGAGATCAGCGAAGCTCACACCCCGGAGTTTCACACCTCGGTACGCGTTTCGGGGATGGGCAGTGTCTTACTGGCACTCGCAGGTGAAGTTCAGGTCGGTGGGTTGAGCGAGACAGGCGCGGCGCACGCAATTGAGGCAGCACTCATTGGGCGCGGCATGCTGCTTCACCCAATGGTGACCGTGCTGATAACCGCATCGGCAGGTCAAGATGTATCCGTTCTTGGCGAAGTAGCCCGGCCTGGCGTCTATCCGTATGCTTTCCATCATCGACTATTGGATCTGATCTCAGTAGCTTCCGGTCTAACTCCGAATGCGGGCAGTTTGGTGACAATCAGGCATCGAGAGGAGCAGTCAATCCACGCTGTGGCTCTCGACCCGATCGGAGCGGACGACGCGTCTGACCATAATCCTGAACTCTTGCCTGGGGACACTGTCCAAGTGAACCGCGCCGGCCTCGTCTATGTTGTCGGGGACGTAATTCGACCTGGGGGGTTTCCTGTGGACCCGGTCCAGGCTCCCACGGTTGTTCAGGTTTTGTCGCTCGCTTGGGGTCCAGGACAGAACGCGGCGCTAACAAAAACGATTCTCATCCGTGAACAACCCGGCGGCCGCACGATCACCGCTCTGAACTTGAAGAGAATGCTTCGGGGTCTTGATCCCGACTTGACGATCCGCGACCGCGATATTCTCTTCGTTCCCGATTCTGTTGCCAAGAACCTATGGAATCGGACCATGGAATCAGTCATCCAATCAGCCGCTGGAGTCAGCATCTACGCAGGATTGGTTTACTCCCAGAGGTTTTAGGAATGCGACGGATTGTTTGGGCTTTGCTCTTGACGTTCGTGTTCGCGATACCCTGGGAATACTCGCTGGATCTTGGGCCACCGTTCGGAAACATCGCGCGAGTCGTAGGAATAGCGTTGTTGCTTGTCGCTGTGCCCACCCTTCTGCGGGCGCGGCAAGTGCGAACTCCAGGACCCTTGCAGTGGCTGGTTCTTGCCTTGTTTCTCTGGTTCAGTCTCACATATCTCTGGACGATCGAGCCGCAGGCGACTCTGGAGAAGACTCGCGGGTACTTCCAGGAGATGATGATCGTTTGGCTGGTGTGGGAGTTTGCTGAATCCTCCACCGACCTGCGCTCACTATTTCGCGCATGGCTTTGCGGTTCATGGATACTGGCTCTTCTGACGATCGCAAACTTTGCGACCCTGGATGCCATGGCTTCCGGCCAAGTCCGTTTCGCTGCCGTAGGCCACGATCCGAATGATGTTGCCCGGTTTCTTGATCTCGGGTTCCCAATCGCCGCTCTCCTATTCGATGCAGAAGAGCATTGGGTCGGGAGAATTCTGGCGATTGGTTATATTCCCCTGGGACTTATCGCCATGCTTCTGACGGCGTCACGAGGCGGTCTGGTTTCTGCGGTCGTGGCGCTGGCAGGTTGCGCATGGATGCTCACGCGAAACCATCTGCGCAGGCTGTTCTTGTTAGCCGTTGGGTTGCCAATAGTCGGAGTGTTTGTAAATCTTGCGGCTCCCCACGAAACCCTTGAGCGTCTTGGAACAATTGCAGAGCAACTTGAACGTGGCGACTTAAACCAAAGGTTGAACATTTGGTCTGCCGGTTGGAGTGCATTTAGGCATGCGCCCATCCTCGGCCATGGCGCTGGTTGCTTTGTTAGCGCGACCGGCTTGGCCCCGATTGATACCGCGCACAATACCGCATTGTCGATACTTGTTGAAGGAGGTCTCTGCGGGTTCTTTCTGGCCGCAGCCATTGTTGTCGTGTGTCTGCATACAGCCCTTGCCATGAAAGGCCCCGTTCGGCTGGTTTTTCTGACCCTACTCGCAGTCTGGCTTTTGTCCTCGCTGGTCATGTCGGTCGGGGAAAGCAGGACAACATGGCTTCTGATGGCCATGATTGTCTTGGCCGGGAGGCTCGGTGAAGAGGATCCCGACGGAATTGGCAGCATGTTCTCTTTTCATACCGACCGACCCCTTCTTCGTTTTGCGGGCACGGTTGAATGAGCGTTGCGCCAGCGCGGATCACTGCCGACAGCGTGAATCGACGCATCTTCAAGGCAGTGGCCGCAGTAGTGGCCGCAGGCATCCTGGTCAAACTGATAGCCACCTTCAAGGAATTCACGGTGGCAGGGATCTATGGCCGTTCCGATGCCATGGACGCCTATCTTGTCGCGGCGCTTATCCCGGGACTTCTGATTAACCTGATCTCGGAATCGATGAACCAGGCCCTCATACCGACTATGGTTCGGGTGAGGGAACAGGAGGGGCGTGAGCACGCCCAGCAACTGCTTTCAAGCTCAATGCTATGGACCTCGCTCATGCTTCTGGCTGTTTCAGGCATCATGGCGCTCCTGGCACGCGCTTATTTTCCCTTGATCGCATCGCATTTCTCAACCGCCAAACTCGCCCTTTCCGTCCGGCTTTTCTACTGCCTGTTGCCAGTCGTGTTTCTCAGCGGCATCGCTTCCAATTGCACCGCTGTTCTGAATACAAAAGGCCGCTTCGCAATGCCGGCTGTGGCACCGGTCGCTACTCCCATCGCCATCATGATCGTTGCTCCACTGTTCAGCGCACGAGTTGGAATTTGGGCGATGGTCTTTGCCAGCTTGGTGGGCGCGTTGCTACACGCTGCTTGGGTGGTTTGGATGATGAATTCCAATGGCTATCGCTTCAGCCTGCGATGGTATGGGATGAATGAAGCAACGCGCGAAGTGGCTCATCAATTCGGCCCGGTTCTCCTGGGCAGCGTGGTGGCATCGGGCGGCCTTCTTGTCGATCAGTCGATGGCTGCCATGCTGCCGGCAGGCAGTGTCTCAGCCCTTGTGTACGCGGGTCGGTTTGTCAGTGTGGTGCTGGCGCTTTTGGCAGGAGCTGTCTCAACTGCTGTGGTGCCGTTTTTCTCGCAGATGATTGCAGTTGGAGATTGGCATGGATGCCGGCAGACGCTTCGCACCTGGGCATGGCTGGGAGCCCTCGTAGCGACACCCGTTGCTGCAGCTCTGATAGTCGGCGCTCATATCCTCGTCAGGTTGACCTTCCAACATGGCGCCTTCGGACCGCGCGATACGGCTGCAGTCACCCCCGTTCTAATCATGTACGCACTGCAAATCCCCTTCTTCGTATGCAGCCGGGTCTTTTATCGATTTCTGGTTGCCATGCGACGCACGGATCTCGTCCTCTATTGCGGGCTGCTCAATCTTGGCTTGGATGTCATCCTGAATCTGGCGTTGATGCGTTGGTTCGGCGTCGCTGGAATTGCTCTGGCAACCTCGTTGTGGACCGTGAGCACCCTGGTTTTTCTTTGGTACTGGGCTCGGAGGGTTCTTCACTCAGCTGCTCAAACGGCTAGCTTCGAGGCGGGAGGCCCAACGCGGTATTAGTGGTGCGAATGAAATTGCGGTGTTGATTTGGCTTGGTGTGAATCCGCCGGCGCTAGCCGAGTAGATCCTGTGTTTGTAACGACATAGGTGCGGCGCGCACGTATCGGCTGCGGATTCTTCTCAAGTAGTTCGGCGTAGAGGACCTCCCACCTATCAAGCACCGAATCCATGCTGAATCTCTCGACCACGGATTGTCGCAGCCGCATTCCCGTTTGCGTTCGCTCTGGCTGCGACATCTGCATGACCTGCATCATTCCGGCTCGAAGAGACTCAACATTGCCCGGTAAAACAAAAATACTACCGTGTGAATCGGCTAGAACTTCTCGGGTGCCCGGAACGTCCGTCGCCACAACGGGCAAGGCGCATGCGCACGATTCGAGCAACGCCAGAGGAAGACCTTCCCATTTCGAGCAGAGAACAAAGCCGTCGGCAGCAAGCAGCCAGGGCAACACGCGAGACTCGAATCCAAGAAAATGAACTCTCTCGCAAAGGCCGAGTTTGGTTGCCTGCTGCCGCAAAACGTTTTCCAGTGAGCCGGCGCCTGCAATCGCGAGGGCTGCGTTGGGTGGAAGACCGACCATGGCCTGAAGAAGCAGCGGATAGTCCTTTACGGGTTCCAATCTCCCAACGGCAATCCACAAAAATCTGTCTTCAATGGCTAGGTCCTGGCGCATCTCCGCTCGGATAGCTGAATTCGGCTTCCAATGGTCCGTGTCGATTCCATTCGGCAGGACCATCACATCATCACCATCTACCATTTCCGAGGCAATCCAGGAGTCAGCCGAAGCTTGACTTACCGCGGTGATTTTGTCGGGAATCCAATTACTGACGCGGTAGCCAATCCTGCGACTCACTGTGCCGGTTGATGAAGAGTGGATCGTATCCACGAGGACACGCACCGGCAAAGCAACCCTTGACCATCTAGCGAGCCACGCGGCGTGGGGCAAGTGAGCATGGACCACGTCGGGCGCTTCATTCCTCAGCCATTGGCGAAGCCTGATCCATCCTCGCGGATCTGCAAGACCTTTGCGCATTCCCAGGCTCACGAACTCTACCCCGAACGATCTGAGTTCACCGAGAACTTCCCCCCCGCGACCCGAGAGCGCGACGACACTTGCGCGCCATCCTCGATTCGCCAGGCCCTTGGCGATCGCGATTACCTGCTGCTCTGCTCCGCCAATTCGATCGAGAGTTGGAATCAGAGTAGCGACATGCTTCATAGTGGCGTTTCCATGATCGTTTGATCAATCAAATGCTCGTATGCGGCAATCGAAGAATCGAGACGAAACGGATCGATCCACGGATGCGCGAATCGTTGCCCCGGCCTTAGTATCAGAAGCGCTTCTAGCAACGAGTCGCTTAGGGCCTCGGTAGTAATTTCTTTTGCCATCCACACGCCGGGCTTGTCCCTCAGCAAATCCACCAAGCCTCCTGATGCCGGCATGGTCACAATTGGCAGTCCGCCTGCAGCTGCTTCGAGAAGGGCATTCGGCATTCCATCGTCGCGCGAAGGGAGCACAAAGAGGCCGGCACCGCTGAAATAATCCGCAGGACGCGCGACATGACCTGGGAATTGCACAGCGCTTCGCAAACCCTGCAAGTCTCTCTGCATCATCAATGCGTCTTTGCGCATCCCTGCGCCGGCAATGATCAGATCGGCGGTTGGAAACCTGCGGCGCACCGATGCTAGGGCCTGAAGAAGTAGATCGAATCCCTTCTCATCCGACAATCTGCCTACAGCCAATAGATGTGGTCCTGGACCTGTCCAATGTTTCACTGCGTTTGTAGCCCCCGCGCGGATCTCATTTACATCCACCGGGTTCGATAGCACTGTCACTTGAGGAGGCTGAACGCGGATCAAGTCCCGCATTGATCGTGCCATGGAGTTCGACTGGCAGACAACATGATCCGCGCGCTGATAGAGGAGCTGGAAGACTAAGCGGGCCAATCGGTGCCTTATTCCCTTGGGTGTTGGAGAAATTGTGCCGTTTTGCCGTACCAGCACGCGCGTGCGTCGAGGGAATAGAGGGCGAATGGCTAGGGCAACGGTGTTTAGGTGCTCCATCCCCGAGAAGATGACAGCCGGTTTCAGTTGCCGAACTAGCCGCAAAAGGCCGAATGAGCCGTTGCGGACCCTGCGTGCACCCAAGGCATGTACCGTGACCCACGGTGGCAGCGACACTTCGCCAATCTTGCCCTGAGTCACCAGACAGAGATGAATTTCGTACTTCTCCCGGGAAAGGTTTTGCGCGAGAAGCGCAGTGACTTGTTCCGCGCCACCGCCTCCAATATGGGGAATTAAGAGCAGAATCTTCTGGCGTTTTCGGGCTGGCATGTTTGCGGTCTCAGAGCATATCGAATTGGGCCTGAGTAAGTGCGTGACCCAACTCACATAGGAATTTGTTAATAAATGCTAGATTTTCGTTGATTTCAGAGAGAGCTTGTTTAGGGGACCGGAACGGTCAACTCTGCCTGCCGCTCCATGGCCTTGAACCAATCGTAAGTTTGGAACGGATTACGCTTCGTTGGATTCCAATCAGCCCTGAGTCATGGTGCAGCGGGATGTTATTTTGCCGCAGACTCCAGCGTTCGACTCCGGGCGTGCGTTCGCATCCTGATGATTGAGATTGTATCGGAACAGTTCGAAGCGAAAAGTGAAGGCGCTCCGTCGCCTCGCATTCTTGTGGGTATAACCGACCCCCAGACATGTTTGATTCTGTCGACGAGGTTACGTGCATTTTGCAGAGCCGGATTTGAAGTCACCCTTGTTTCAGCACCTGGAGAACTGCTTGACTCTCTCGGGCAAGTAGAAGCGGTCAATACGATTGAAATTTCTATGGAGCGAAAAATCTCGCCTCTGGCTGACCTGTTATCTCTCATCCGGCTATGGAGATTGCTAGCGCGCTTAAAACCTGATTTGGTTGAGTTCAGCACTCCAAAGGCGGGCCTTCTCGGGTGTATTGCTGCCAGAATTCGTGGAGTTCCAGCCCGGGTCTATTTGATGCGGGGACTAAGGCTGGAAGCCTGCAGCGGCCTAAAGAGACAAATCCTGCTGGCAGCAGAGAGAATTGCCTCCTCGTGCTCCCACATTGTGCTTTGCAACAGCGAAAGCCTTCGTCAAAAAGCAATAGCGCTCGGTATCGCGCCTGCGCGGAAGCTCCTAGTGCTGGGGAATGGAAGCAGCAACGGGGTGGATCTGGCTCGGTTCTCGCCGGGCGTCTCCAATATTCGATCAAGGCTTGGCATTCCTCTCAATGCGCCAGTGCTCGGGTTTGTCGGTCGCCTGACATGCGATAAAGGCCTGCCGGAACTCATTGAAGCCTTCGCGATGATCTTGAAGATACAGCCTGAGGCGTATTTACTGCTGGTTGGCTGGTTCGATGCGTCAGAGGACGCGCTTCAAGTCGGTATCCGGGCTCGCATTGAGGGCCATCCCCGGATATTGTGCACAGGTCTTGTCGCGAACACGGCGCCCTATTACCGCGCGATGGATATGTTGATTTTGCCCAGTTGGAGGGAAGGGTTTCCCAACGTTGCTCTGGAGGCTGCTGCGACCGGCATCCCCGTAATTACTACGCTGAGCACCGGTTCGCAGGACGCTGTGATTCCGGAAGTGACCGGCTTGCTCATTCCGCCCGGCTACCCTGAAGCCATCCGAGAGGCGGTAATGCAACTTCTCAAGAATCCGGAGAAGCGGAGGCGGATGGGGTATGCAGCTCGTTCGTGGGCTACTGAGCACTACGGGGAACAGCGAGTTCTTGGTCTCATTGTGGAACTCTACAAAAGCCTATTGAGCCAGCCTTTGCGCGATAACTTGCCGGTAAGTAATGATGAAGTGGAACTAATTAAGGATTTGACTCTATCGCAGTGATGCCCGGCGCATCGGCTGCAACCGGCGGAGCCTGTAATGTATGTGCTCCCGACTCCGTGGCGTGCAGAATCTCGCCGGGCACGATCCCAAGAACGAGCGTTGCTGCTGCCGCAAACAATAAAGCAGCTCCCACCGCGATTCCCACTTGGGGAGCTTGCGCCTTCAAGTCGACACTTGACTCCGTCGGGCGCTGCGCCGCGGCGAATGCGAGGCGCAGATAGTAGGCTGCGGCCAGCCCCGAATTCAGCAACCCGATGATGGCGAGCGCAATTGCTCCTCCGCCTACTGCTGCTGAGAAGGAATAGAATTTCCCGAAAAAGCCGCCGGTGAATGGGATTCCGACCAACGAAACGAGAAAGAAAATGAGCAGGCCGCCGAGTAGGGGGGCGCGGTAAAGTAGGCCGCGAAAGTCGTCAATCAAAGGATACTTTTCGTCGTATCCGCTAGCCAGGGTGACTACGGCGAAAATGCCGACATTCATTGCAGCATAAGCTGCAGTGTAGAAGCTCGCTGCTGCGATCCCGGTTTGCCCAAATCCAGCGAAGGCGGCCAGCAGATAACCCGCGTGGGCAATCGAAGAGTAAGCCAGCATGCGTTTCACATTTTGCTGGCGCAATGCAGCCAGGTTGCCCACCGTCATTGACAGCACGGCAACTGCCCATAGCAATGGTCCCCAGGCAAAGCGGAATGTGGGAAACATTTCATATACGACGCGAAGCAACAGTGCAAAGGCAGCGGCCTTAGGCGCGGTAGACATGAGCGCGACAACAGGGGAAGGTGCACCTTCATAAACGTCGGGAGTCCAAACGTGGAACGGCGCGGCCGAGACCTTGAAGAGTATCCCCACGAGCATGAGTGCCAGCGACACAATTACCAGGGTTTGGTTCTGCGCGGTCGAGACCTTGCGCGCAATTTCATAGATAGAGGTCGTTCCCGTCGCCCCGAACACAAGTGCGATGCCATATAGCAAAAATGCGGTGGCGAACGAGCCGAGCAGAAAATACTTGATTGCGGCTTCAGGGCCCCGGGCCGTCTGTTTGCGATAGCCGGCGAGGATATACGTCGAGATGGAGGAGATTTCGAGAGCAATGAAAACTACCAGCAGCTCGATTGCTCCAGTCAGTAGGCACATCCCAACCGAGCCAAAAACAATCAGTGCATAGTATTCGCCCTGGTGATGGCCGTCTTCGGGAAGAGTATCAAGCGAGAGCAGCAGCGTAACCAGGACGATGCCACAGATCAGCACATGAAAGAACACCGTGAATGGGCTGGTCTCAACCGTTTCGGAGAACCCGGTTCCCGTCGGCAACGACAACTGCCAAAGGCTGGCCCACAGCGCCAGAGTTGCGCCCAGGGCAGCCACCCAGCCCAGTGTGCGCCGTGGCAGCGAGGGTGGTAACGAGGCGTCTATCAGCATAATTAAAACGCCAGTGACCGTAAGGACGACTTCAGGCAGAATGCGGAAGATATCGGGTACAGGATTCACCGCTGATCCTCCCTTGTGACGGAATGGACGTCAAAGGAAGATCGGATCTGTCCTTTAGGCAAGGCGGCTGCTTCTCTCAGTTGCGGGGGATGTACCGCATTTTCAATGGTTGACAGCCAAATGTTCGGCGCCACTCCCATAACCAGCATCAGCAGGGCCAGAGGATATAGCACCGCACGTTCGCCAAAATGCAGATCGTCCGCTGGCTTTGACATTGTCAGGGTGCTTTCAGGTCCGTAGAACAGCCGCTGCACGAGCCATAGCATGTAAGCGGCGCCAAGAATCACGCCCAGCGTTGCCACAACGGCCCAGCCTCTGTGCCCTCCAGCAAATGTGCTCGAGAGAATCAGAAATTCACCAACAAAACCATTCAGCATGGGTAGCCCAATCATCGCGAGCGAGACGAATACAAAGATCGTGGCAGTGTGAGGTACCTTGTTCGCCAAACCGCCATACGACCCAATCTGACTGGTTCCATATCGCGCGTAGAGAACGCCCAGCAAAACAAAAAGCGCCGCATCGATTATCTCGTGGTTCAGAATCTGGTAAACGGCGCCATCCCAGCCGGTGGGTGTCAGCCCGTAGATGCCAAAAACGATCAGACTGAGATGGCTCAGCGCTGCGAATGCAAGAAGTCGCCAGAAATCCCGCTGTACCAGTGCCAGACAAGCACCGTAGAGGATACCAATAACTGCCAGCGCAATCATCCAGGAAGCCACCTGCCCTGCCTGGGCCGGGAACAACCCAACATGGAAGCGCAGCATGGAATAGAGGCCCAGCTTTCCTGCCACAACCATCGCCAACGCCACGGGAGCTTCCCCGAATGTATCTGCGAGCCACCCATGCAACGGGAACACGGGAACCTTGACAGCAAATGCGAAGAGAAATGCGAGCGCAACCCACCACAGCGCTCCGGCAGGTAGGGCGCCGGCGGCGATATTCATTTGAATATCGTGAAAGTTGAATGTACCTGTCTTTGCATAGAGCCACAAAATCGCCACTAGCAACGGTGCGGAAGGAATGAAGGTAAACAGGAAAAACTTGATTGCAGCCTTTGGCCCATTCTTACGACCGTACATGGCAATCAGGATCGCCATGGGTGCGAGCGACAACTCCCAGAAGCCGTAATACAGCATCAGATCCAACGAGATGAAGACGCCCACCATTGCCGTCTGCTGTACCAGGAAGAGCGAGTAGAAGATTTTGCGCCGTTCCTTGATCGACGACCAACTTGCAACCACCCCGATAGGGGCAAGCAATCCAACCAGAACTACAAGCCATAGGCTCAACCCGTCGACGCCTACGTGGTAGAAGATGGCGGGATTCTCAATCCAGGGGCGGTTAATCTCAAATGAAAATGCGCTTTGGCCATGGAATCCCGGATGAACTGAATAGAAATGCACTGGCAGATGCAATGCAAAGCCGAAGCTCACAAGCGTCGTCAGCAATGCGATACAGGCGGAAAGTTTCCCGCGGTCGGGTAGGAGCGCAACAAGGATAGCGCCTGCCAGCGGGGTCAGCAGGATCAACGTGAGAATCGATTCGTTTATCGCATTCATTCTCTCAATGCCCCGCCATAGTGATGTGAATTCCGACACTGGCTAAAACGGTGACCCATGGGACAAACACAAACAACAATAAAGCTGCGGCGCCGAAGGCCAACCACGCGGCGTAGGAACGCAAATTGCCCGATTGCCAGCGCTGCAGGATAGCGCCACTCAGCGTTGCTAATCCAGCCAGCAGCCACGCCAGCCCGCCGAGGATACCCACGTCGACAACCCATTCCAACAAGTATTTCGAAAGCGCAAGCAGTGGTTTGACGATCAAGAAACTGTAGATTTCATCGACGTAATACTTGTTCGCCAAAACGTTGTAGCCGGTAGGAAGCGCAGCAGCAAGTCGCGCAGGGTGATCGGGTCGCTGGTTATAAAACCTGTCGGCGATGAACCAGCCGATCGCGGCCACGCCAACCGCAAGGACGCTTAGCCAGGTTTCAAGCTGTGCATTCCCGGCCTCAATTGCGCCTGCACCGACTGACGGCGAAAGGAAAGCGCCGAAGCGATGAATGCCGATCCATCCTCCGCCAGCGGACAGCAGCGCCAGAATCACAAGGGGGCCGAGCATCGACCAAGGGCTCTCGTGCGGATGGACATGACGATTTCGCGATTCACCCATGAAAGCCAGGTACCAGAGGCGAAACATGTAAAACGCAGTGAGCAACGCCGTTACAACACCAATAAACCAGAGTGCTTTTCCGCCCGAACCCTGCAGAAAGGCCGCATATAGGATTGCATCCTTCGAAAAAAACCCGGCAAAGGGAAAGAATCCTGCGATGGCAAAGACCGCGACCGTCATGGTCCAGAAAGTGATTGGGATCTTCCTGCGAAGGCCTCCCATCTTGCGCAAGTCCTGCTCTCCGCCGAGCGCATGAATTACTGATCCCGCAGCGAGGAAGAGCAGTGCCTTGAAGAACGCGTGCGTCATCAGATGAAAGATCGCAGCCGAGTATGCTGCCACACCGCAACCGAGGAACATGTAGCCGAGCTGCGAAATGGTGGAGTAGGCCAATACGCGTTTGATGTCGTTCTGTACGAGGCCGATTGTGGCGGCGAAAAGCGCGGTCGTCGCGCCCACGATTGCGACTACGCCAAGTGCAAAAGGTGACCGATCAAACAAGAAGTGCGTCCGGGCAATCATGTAGACACCGGCAGTCACCATGGTTGCCGCATGGATGAGAGCGGAGACTGGTGTCGGGCCTTCCATTGCGTCAGGTAGCCACACATACAGTGGCAACTGTGCACTTTTTCCGGCTGCGCCCAGCAGCAGGCAGAGAGCAATGGCAGTAAGAATGCCGCCCGTCCATACGGGATTGGCTGCAAGCTTCGTCGCTATCTCACTAAAAGTGAGAGTGCCGAAATTCGCCAGCAGCAGGAACAATCCGATGAGGAAACCGAAGTCGCCTATGCGGTTGAGGATAAATGCCTTCTTGCCCGCGTCGGCCGCTGACGTCTTCTGAAAGTAAAAACCTATAAGCAAGTACGAAGCTAGGCCGACGCCTTCCCATCCGACAAACATCAGCAGTGCGTTGCCTGCCAGAACAAGAACCGTCATGAAGAACATGAAGAGGTTCATGTACGAGAAGTATCGCCAGTATCCTTCTTCGT
This sequence comes from uncultured Acidobacteriaceae bacterium, assembly GCA_963826915.1. Taxonomy (GTDB): domain Bacteria; phylum Acidobacteriota; class Terriglobia; order Terriglobales; family Acidobacteriaceae; genus Telmatobacter. Next base: position 56,054 of record CAWGYG010000009.1, on the reverse strand, counting down.
CGCGCATGTAGCCGACGGAATAGATATGAATGAGAAATCCGACTCCGGTGATGACCAGCAGCATGACCAGGGAGAGCTGATCGAGGACAAAACTGAAATCGATGTGTAGGGTGCCGGCGCTGATCCAGTGGCCGAAGGTCTCAGAGTACGGAAGAACTTGCCATGGGTACGTGGAGTAAATCCTGCAAGCATCGCATGGCCACATGTAGCGCGAATTAGCCAATGCATAGAGGATCACGACAACGAGCGAACCGAGCGGCGCGAGCAATGCAACCGAGGTCACCAGCCACTTCGGCAACCGCCTGCCAAGCAGCCCGTTAATCAAAAATCCCACGAAGGGTAGCGCGGGAATCAACCAAAGATGGTAAGGCATCGTCATAGTTTCATCAGGTCGATTCGGTCGACGGCGAGGGTAGCGCGGGCACGGAAAACGGCAATGATGATGGCTAGGCCCACGGCCGCTTCCGCTGCGGCCACCATCATCACGAAAAAGACAAAGATTTGACCCTTTACCTCATGCCACTGGTGAGCGAAAGTCACAAATGAAAGATTGACCGCGTTGAGCATCAATTCAATCGACATGAAGACGGTAATCAAATTGCGCTTGATAAGGAATCCGACGATTCCGAGACAAAACAAGACCGCACTCAACAGCAAGTACCATGCGAGCGGGACCTCTTGCTGGAAAAGTGGGAGAGTGGAATTCACTTGCCGCCCGTCCTTTCTCCGTCGCCATGTCGTGCCAGGGCGACAGAGCCCAGAATGGCCACTAGAACCAGGACTGATGTGACTTCAAAGGGCAGCAGCAGCTTGGTGAAGAGAACCGCGCTCAGCTCTGCGGTGCTGGTGACTTGATCATGTAGCCCAGCTGTCCCGAGCCCTTGTATACGCAGAATCGTCGTAGCAATGACGGCCAGAATTGCCGCAGTTGCCGGAAACCCCACGACGCGGGCAGCGCGACTTCCGAGAGTACGTTCTTCGCGCCCGGCATTCAGCAGCATTACCACAAAAGTGAAGAGGACCATGATGGCGCCGGCGTAAACAATAATCTGAGCCGCGGCAAGGAACTCAGCACCAAGCAGCAGGTAAAGCACGGCCAGCGAAGTCATCACGACGATCAGCGATAATGCGCTGTTGATCGGATGCGTCTGCAGCAGCAGATTGACGGCTCCTGTCAGGCAGAGTGCCGCAAAGACGATAAAGAGAATTAAATGCATCGTACCGTCGCGTTCTGGCGAGTGCCGAAAAACCAGTCCGGCAGGTTGAGTGAAGGCTCAAGGAGCAATCAAATACCGCTCCCTAAACCTCTTCCGATTGTACCTGAGCACATTTCATCAAATCCGAGACTTCATCTGTTTGATGCGTGGAGTAGCAAGACTGAAAGCAAGCTATCGGTACGCCAGCCAGAGGCTCGTACCAACGATGTTGAGGATGGCAAGCGGCATTAAATACCTCCATCCGTAAGTCATCAACTGGTCATAGCGGAAGCGTGGTAGCGTGCCGCGCACCCACACGTAAAGAAATAGAAAACTGAAGACCTTCAGTACGAACCAGAAGATCGGTATGAATGCACGTAACAGAAAACTTGTTGGGGTGCCGAACAGATTGCCGAAAGGGCTTGTCCAACCGCCGAGAAACAGCAACGTGGCGACGCAGCCGACGGTGATCATGTTGCCGTATTCGGCCATGAAAAACATGGCAAACTTCATCGAGCTGTATTCGGTGTGATATCCGGCGGTGAGTTCGCTTTCGGCTTCGGGTAGATCAAAAGGCGAGCGATTCGTCTCGGCGTAGGCCGCCATAAGGTAGATGAAAAACGCGACGAACTGGAGACCGCCGAAGAGGTTCCAGGAAAGCATTCCTCTGCGTGCTTGGCTCTGAACAATCACATCGAGATTGAGCGATCCTGCCCGCAAGACAACCCCGACAAGCGAGAGGCCCAGAGCCAGTTCGTAGCTGACCAATTGTGCCGAAGATCGAAGCGATCCAAGTAGGGAATACTTGTTGTTCGATGACCATCCAGCAAGTGCAATTCCATAAACGCCGATTGAAGTAATGCCGAGAATTACCAGAAGTCCGATATTCACGTCGGCTATTTGGAAAAAATGAAAATTGCCCGCCCCAACAACGCCCGGATCGCCAAAAGGAACAACACCGATCGAAATGAGAGCGCAACTCAAAGCGATGATGGGGGCAAGCAGATAAAGAGGACGATAGACCCCTGTGGGAATGATGTCTTCCTTTAGGAAAGACTTCGCACCATCCACGAGCGGCTGCAACAATCCGAAAGGACCAACGCGGTTAGGTCCCCATCGATTTTGAATGCGACCCACGAGCTTGCGTTCGAGCAATACGGTGTAGGCGACGGCAAGAAGAAACACGACTGTCACCACAACCACCTTGAGCAAGCTCCATAGGAAAAACTGCAAAATCGTCACGCGCTCTTAGCCTTTCTAGCAAACTTCAAATCAGTCCGCCGCAGTCTCCGCCATTGCGGGAGCTTGGTGCTGTTGCAATTCAGTTAGCCCGTTGCTGTACCTACCCAGCGTTCCGGAGGTAAACAGTCCATTGTGTGCTGGATCTATGAGGTCCGGTCCTATTGCGGTCAACGCTGATACGGGAACGAAACTCAATTCAGTAGGAACATCATTGCCGCCAAAAAGATTCAGGCGATCGAGCCTATACCCGGGAACCAATCGCTCGATCTCGTCCAAAACCGCTAGCGGGTCAAATGGGCTCAGCTTGGGCTCCAAGTCATTCGCTGCGAGCCAGACGGCGTGCCGATCCGCTTCGCCCGATTGTGCGCCGCGTGACTGCCCTAGGTCGGCGGTTACGCCTCCTTTACCAAACGGAACCAGCGCCTTAACATCAGCGCCCATACTGCCGGCAAGCCGAACCAGGATTTCAAAGTCCGATTTGACGCCCGCCCGATCAGCGGCCTTTCTCACCAACTGCAAATCCCCAAAAGTGTTGGTCACCGTCCCCTCCTTCTCATACAGGCTTCCGGCGGGAAACACAATGTCTGCAATCGCAGCCGTTTCGGTAAGGAAGGTATCCTGCACGATGACAAAAGTACTTTTGAGTTTCCCCGGGTCCAGCCCGAACCTCGCAACCGGGTTTGCGTTAACGATGAGAAGTGCGCCCAGTTCTCCGTTGGCCGCTGCTACAAACATTTCTGGCTGTGCCTTACCGGGTTTGGCGGTCATCCCCGCATACTCTTCCGCGAATACACCGGGGAGCGACACCGGTACGTATCCGGGAAGCAGGTCCGGCAGCAATCCCATGTCCGCTGCGCCACGAGAGTTGGCGTAATCCCCAAGATAAGCAAAGCGAACGTTGCTGCGCTGCAGGCCCCATTCAACGAGCTTGCCAATTTCGGCTCCGCGATACTCCTCGCCGAAAATCACCAGCAGCGACTCCTCCGCGAGTACAGACTCGCGAAATGCTGCATTGCCTATCGTTGATTCGCTGCCGTCGAGGTACGCTTCGAGTGCAGGGTAGCCGTCGGCCGGAAGGCGCAGCACAGCCTTGGCCTGCCGCTCCAGCTTGATCTGCCTCGCATTTGCGACATAGAGACGTGCCCGGTTGAGGCGCACGTTTGTGCGCAGATTCCAAGCCAGCAGAGGGTGTTCTTCAGTAGGGTTGCCTCCAATGAGCAGAATCGCAGGCGACGTCGCCGCTTCGCGCAGACCGGCCAATTTGCCATTGTGTCCAGCCATGGCCTGCGCAAAGGAAGCATAGTCCGTCGTTCGATCGTGATCGATGTTGTTGGTCTGAAGCACTGTGCGCGCGAACTTCTGCAGCAGGTAATTCTCTTCGTTCGTGGTGCGGTTCGAGCCGATGACGCCAATCGCAGCGCCGCCCCGGCTATCGCGAATTTCCTTTAGCTTGGCGCCTGCCTTACGCAGCGCATGTTCCCAGGTGACAGGCTCGAGTTTTCCTTGGGCATTCCGCACCAGCGGTTTATTCAGTCGCTCGGCATTCTCGACGAAATCAAAGCCAAAACGCCCTTTGGCGCAGAGGAAATCGCCGTTGATCCCGCTCTTGTCACGATTGTCGGCGCGAATGATCTCAGAGCCATCGTTCGATTGCCGAACGCCAAGAGTTACTTTGCAGCCGTCGCCGCAATGCGTGCAGACCGTCGAGACGTGATTCATCTCCCAAGGCCTTGTTTTGTAACGATAACTCCCGCTGGTCAATGCACCCACTGGACAAACATCGATGCACATTCCGCATTGTTCGCAATCAAGCCTGTCGCCTTCGTTCGGCATGATCACCGAACTCACGCCGCGGTTCTGCACCCCCAAGGCCCATACATCCATGCCCTCGCCGCACATGCGCGTGCAGCGATAGCAGAGAATGCAACGCGGACGGTCATAAAACACCGCAGGGGACCATTGTTGCTCGTCGCGGTGCTGTTTGGCCTCTGCGTAGAGGCTTTCTCCTGCGCCGTACTTGAATGTCATATCCTGCAATTCGCACTCGCCACCCGCATCGCAGACCGGGCAGTCAAGCGGGTGGTTTCCCAACAGCAACTCAATGGTCGCCTTGCGCGCCTGTGCAATCTCCGGTGATTCGGTGATGAACACCTGGCCCTCGGCAACTGTCGTAGTGCAGGCAGTCTGAAGCTTCGGCACCTTCTCCTGGCGCACAACGCACATGCGGCACGCGGCCTGGAGGCTGAGTCCGGGGTAGTAACAAAACGCAGGAATCTCAATGCCGCCTTTACGGCACGCCTCAATCAACAACGTTCCCGCGGGAGCTGTCAGTTTCTTTCCATCGACTGTGAATGTTACGTCTGCCATTCGTCTCCAGCGCCCTTACACTACTGCCATTTCTACGTGCTTGGCGAACGGACAGGGCTTCCCGTCCAGGTGATCCTCAAATTCCTTGCGGAACTTCTTCACAAATCCCAGCGTGGGCATTGCTGCCGCGTCACCCAACGGACAGAAAGTGCGGCCCATCATGTTCTCGGCCAGGTATCGAATGTTATCGATGTCTTTCTCGGTTCCAAAACCGGCGTGGAACCGGGTCAGGGACTTCTTCAGCCAGTCGGTTCCTTCACGACAGGGAATACACCAGCCGCAGCTCTCGTGTTGATAAAAGCTGATAGTGCGCAAAGCGAATTCCACGATGCAGGTTTGGTCATCAATCACAACGACGCCACCGGAGCCAAGCATCGACCCAGCCTTGCCCACTTGATCGAAGTCCATGCCTAGGGTTTCAATTTCTTCCGGCAGAAGGACCGGTGTAGAAGAACCACCCGGAACCACAGCTTTCAACCTGCGCCCGCCACGAATGCCGCCGGCAACCTCGTAAATCATATTCTTCAGGTTATAGCCCATTGGCAACTCGTATACGCCGGGCCGCTCCACATGACCGCTAATGCTGAAGAGGCGCGTACCACCGTTGCGTGCCGAACCGGTTGCCCCGAAAGCCGCACCGCCCATGTCAATCACGTGTGGCACAGTGGCAATGGTTTCGGCGTTGTTGATCACCGTTGGGCCTCCATAGAGACCCACAACGGCTGGAAACGGCGGCTTTATGCGCGGAATTCCACGCTTACCTTCGAGCGACTCCATCAGCGCCGACTCTTCGCCAACCTCGTATGCCCCAGCCCCGCTCTGCGTGATGATCTGAAATTCGGTTTCCGAACCAAAAATTCCGTTTCCGAGAAAGCCTCTTGCGTACGCATCCGCAACTGCCTTCTCCATAATCTCAAGCAAGTAACGATACTCACCGCGAAGATAAATGAAGCCTGTCTTGGCGCCGATCGCTAGGCCCGCGATGATCGTTCCTTCAATAACGGCATGCGGATCGTGAAGAAAAATCAAGTGGTCCTTGCAGGTTCCCGGTTCGCTTTCGTCTCCGTTGACCAGGACATACTTTGGCTTGGCCGACTGCTTCGGCACAAATGACCACTTCATCCCCGTCGGAAAGCCCGCACCGCCGCGGCCACGCAGGTTCGAGGCTTTCATCTCTTCGATGATCCACTCGGGTCCCTGCGCCAGGCATTTTCTTGAAGCCTCGTAGCCGCCAAGCTCAATGTATTTGTCGATTTCAGCCGCGCCCAGGCCGAATCGCTTTGATACGATCTTCACTTCATCGGGATGGGAGACCAGCCTAGCCATGGGAAACCGCCCCGTTTTCTTTGGCTCGACCCCGATAATCAGCCAGAATTTCTGCTACGTCGGCGGGGGTCACATCGTCGTGGAATTTATAGTTCACCTGGATAGCCGGTGCCCAGCAACAAGCTCCGATGCACTCGACTTCCTCAAGAGAGAACAGCCCATCCTCAGTTATGCCTTTGTGTCCAATGCCGAGCTCTTCCTGAAACCGTTCGTATACCTCATATGCGCCACGTAACATGCAGCTGATATTGGTACACACCTGCACGTTGTACCGGCCGGCCGGCTTGAACCGCAGCATTGAGTAATAGGTGGCAACATTCCGTACATCGAGCTCCGTGATCCCGATCCGCTCAGCAACCTCGGCAACCACTGCATCGGAAAGGTATCCAATCTCGTCCTGCGCATAAAGCAACATGGGCACCAAAGCTGAGCGGCGCACAGGATACTTCTCAACCAGCGCGTCAAAGCGGGCCGCAACCTTTGGCGAAAAGATGCTCATCGTCTCGCTGCTCATTGCATCAGCTCCCGCGCCCACATTTCCGCCACCATGTCCATCTCGTCCTCGCCCGAATCGCTTTGTAACCTTCCGGCCTCAGTTAACTCGAGCATCCCGGTTTGTCCGTCTTCGCGTCTCCAGGCCACTTGTGCGCCGTCGCGTTTCAAATCGAGCCACGCATCGCCATGCCGCACCGTAATCCGTTCTTCCCCCAACTCCACCGTCGCCTGCCGATTTCCATTCAATCCGTGTGCAGCAGTGTAGCTGCGGAGCAGGGAAGCCAGTGATACCCAAAGCTCCACATATACCTGTTCGGTGGGTAGCACTAGCGATCAATCTCCCCCAATACAATGTCGATCGACCCGATCACCGCGACAACGTCGGCCAGCATGCGGCCCTTGCACATCGTTTCCAGCGCTTGCAGCGTGGCAAATCCGGGATAGCGCATGTGCACGCGATAAGGCTTGGCAGTGCCGTCCGAAACCACATAGTAGCCCATCTGCCCGTGCCCCGATTCGATCCCCTGATATACCTCGCCTGCCGGTACATTGAAGCCCTCTGTAACAATTTTGAAATGATGGATGAGGGCTTCCATCTGCGTCTTCATCTTCTCCCGATCCGGCAGCACGATCTTTGGAGCGTCTGCTTTTACGGGACCACCCGGCATTCCATCGAGTGCCTGTTGAATAATCTTGACGCTCTCGCGCATTTCTTCGAGACGAACAAGGTAACGAGCCCAGCAGTCACAATCCGTCGACACCGGCACGTTGAACTGGAACTTCTCATAGCTCGAGTAGGGCATGTCGCGCCGCAGATCGAAATCGATGCCCGACGCGCGCATCGTGGGCCCAGTAACCGACAGTGAAATGGCGTCGGCAGCAGACAAGTACCCTACGCCCTTCAGTCGGTTGCGGAAGATCGGATTCCCGGTCAGAAGATTGGAATACTCGTCGATCTTCTCAGGAAATGTCTTGATGAATGCCTGAATGCGATCAAAAAGATCCAGCGGAGGCTCCATTGCCAGCCCGCCGATTCTGAAGTAGCTGGTCATCATGCGCTGACCGGCGACATCCTCAAAAATACGGAGAATCTCTTCGCGTTCGCGAAATGTGTAGAGGAAGACGGTAAGCGCGCCAATGTCCATGGCGTGCGTCCCAAGCCAGATCAGGTGGGAATTCAGTCGCGTGAGTTCCGTGAGCAGGACCCTTATCCACACGGCTCGCTCTGGAATTTCCAATTGCAGCAGCTTTTCAACTGCCAGGCAGTAACAGAGATTGTTTGCCATCGGGCCGAGGTAGTCTACGCGGTCGGTGAGCGGCACCACCTGCTGATAAAACTTGGCCTCGCATGTCTTTTCAATCCCGGTATGCAGGTAGCCAATCTCGGGATAGAGGCGAACGATGATCTCGCCATCGATCTCCAGCACCAGGCGCAGCACACCGTGAGTCGACGGATGTTGTGGTCCCATGTTCAGGACCATGTGCTGATCTTTTGCGCCCTCAGCCGGGGGGGCCTGCAGGATGGGTGTACCTACGCTATCCACCATCAGCGGTATCCCTCCACCGGGTAGTCCTTGCGCAGCGGGTGGCCAACCCAATCGTCTGGCATCAGGATGCGGCGAAGATTAGGGTGTCCCTCAAATCGAATGCCGAACAGGTCGAAGACTTCGCGCTCGTAGTAGTTGGCTCCCGGCCAGACCTGCGTAATCGACTCGATAGCCGGATCCAGTCCATCCAGCATCGCGCGAAGGCGGATGCGTTCTTTATAAGCGTGCGAAAGAAGGTGGTAGCTCAACTGAAACCGCGGCTCCGAAGGAAACCAGTCAACGGCAGTCATGTCTTCAAAAAAGTTGTAACCGGCCGCCTGCATTGTGGATGCGGAAGCACGAATTAGTTCAGGAACGACTGTCAGACTAAGCTCTTCCCGGTCATACAGTGCGTCTACCAGGGCATCAGGATTCCACGCCAGGATCGCTTTGACCGCAGGATGCTCGGGAAGGCCTTCGAGCACAGCTTGCTTTCCTACCAGCGTATTCTTGAGCACTTCGGCCATGCTAGAGGTCCGCCTTGTCCAGGCTCCAGTCAAGGATCCCTTTGCGCACAATGTAATAGAGGCCGACGGCCACAAATCCGAGATAAACCACCATCTCCCAAAAGCCAAAGAACCTTTGGTGAGTGATCTGGGGCAATTGCCGGTAGATGACCGCCCAGGGCATCATGAACACTGCTTCGACATCAAATAGGATGAACAGCATGGCGACCATGTAAAAGCGCACGCTGAAGCGCGCGCGCGCGTCTCCGACGGCCTCGATGCCGCACTCATAGGCAGCCAGCTTAACGGGAAGATTGCGATGCCGCCCGACAAACCACGAACCCAGGACCATAACCGACGCAAGTCCAATTGCAAAAACAACTTGCATCAAGAGAGGCAGGTATTGCCAGTGATATGGAATCGGCTGTGGAATCATTGCAGCCCTGTCCGCAATAGCTCGCAAGAGTTTTGCGTCTGCCACGTTGAGCATGAAACTGCTCACTGCGACAGGTCGCTGGTTTGAGCTTAGGTTTTCAATCTCGTCCCGTCAAGGCAGTGGCCAATGACAAACCGCCTTTTAAATGTGAAAATGGCGGAAAAATACTGCGTTGAATTCTGGATGGAGTCAAAAAACCTCGAAAGATCCTGTAGCAACCAAGGTCACAATCTGCCACTCAGCTTGTATAGGTGGGACGTGCATCTTCACCTGTGAGATGCGTCACATCGATTCCGGAATTGGATCGACATAATCTGTGTGCTGATATCGAACACGGTACGAATGTTATCTAAACAATTGTTACCAACTAGCCGAATAACTGAGTAAGGATCACTTACAAGAGTTCCTAAGGATTCGAAAATGGCCACGTCAACCACTCACCTGTTGTTTCCAGTCGAAGCTCAACCAAAGGCCGAGCCCGTAGTGAGTTCTAAATGCCACCGCCGCATCAGTCCGCAGGCAGGCCATGCCCTCGAAATCCTCGGTCATGCAATCGAATATCTCACCGACGAATACGTTCACAAAGGAAGAACCCTTTCCGCGAACGATCCTCAGGTCAAAGCTGTCCAAATATTGATGGCATTAAATAGGGAGATTTATTTTGATTGCCCTAAAGTCCGGACAGTCGGCGACCGGGTTCATGAATTCTTTCATGGAATGACTGCCTAATCCTCAGAATGCGAAACCTGATTGGCCACAGGATGAATAGACCCGTACTGGGGTCCTTCGGGATATTTGGGAGTGAGGAAACCCGAATGGTAATCTGAGGCCGTGAACAATCCCCTGTCTCCCAGCTTCAAGTGGCGAATCCCCGCCATCTTATTTCTCCTGTTCCCTTGCGCATTGATTGGGTCGGCTCAGGCAGCTTTGCCTGTTCAGGTTGATGTAAATCCCACATTCACGATCTCAAAATACGCCCCTGGGTCCCCGATCCACATGGTGGGCTATGGAGACATGAGGTTCACTGATCCCTCGGTCACAACGGGCACCAATCCACGCGTTCGCAAGTGGCTGGCAGAGCGAGTGGCCCAGGAGAACCCCGAGGTACTTCTGCTGACCGGGGACATGCCCTACATCGGTTCAAGGGATGCAGATTGGAAGGTGTTTCGTGACGAGACATCCTTCTGGCAGACGAACCATATCCTTGTTCTCCCGACCATCGGCAATCACGAAGTGAGGGGTGACCCCGAAAAAGGCATTGCCAATTACCTTCAGAATTTTCCGGGAATTGCCGGCCATCGCTACTACTCCGCTTTGATGGGAAGCGTCGAAGTGATCTCTCTCGATATGACCTCTGCATCGGGGGGGACGAGCATCCAGGCAACCTGGTTTGCCGCTCAACTCGATCATTTGCCAAGCCAGGTGCAATTCTTGTTCATCCTGTATCACACCCCATGGGTTGTCGATGATCAATCGAAGCTCTTTACCAATCTTCCATCAAAAGAAGCGCTCACATTGCGCCATTTGTTGGAGATTCATCTCTACAAAATGCATGCCAGGGTCATTGTCTTCAATGGCCACATCCATAACTACGAGCGGTTTGAACGAAACGGCGTCGAATACGTGACTTCCGGTGGCGGCGGAGCTGAACCCTATCCGTTGCTATTTCGAGGATCAGCCGACCTGTATAGGGATACCGGATTCCCCGTGTATCACTACCTGACACTGGACTACAGTAATGGCAAATTGCACGCAGTCATGTGGAAAGTGAAGGACCCGGACGCAGCGACTCTCAGTGTCGAGGCCAAGGATGAATTCACTCTAACGGCGCCTTCGTCGGAGGAATACCGCGAGCACCCCATCTATCCCCGAATCCCGTAGACGCCACCCTTGTTAAGCGGCAGCGAGCCGGACTTCCGAGGAGCTACTGTCCGACGACAAGCACACCGAAAAGGATCAGCCAGGCCAAGCCCATCGCATGCCAGTACCACGCAGTTGCATCCAACGCAATCTGGCGGAGTTCCACACGCTTTAGCATGTGCATGGTCGACAAACAGGCGATGAGTGCCAACACTCCCAGGATCAAGTGAAGGGCATGGAGACCGGTGATGATGTAGAAGAAATAGCTTGCCGGAGTCGACCAATGATCAAATGCAAAGCCCTGCGCGGTCAGCTGCCTCCAGGCCATCCACTGGCCGCCGAGAAATAGAATCCCCAAGCCAAGGGTTGCCACTACCCAGGGAAGCGTACGATGCAGTGCCGGGTGTCCGAGGCCGAGCCATTCCTCAAGCACATCGATCTCCCGGAAGATATTCCGGCGGGCAATCTCCATGGTGAGCCCACTCAGCAGAAGTAGTGCTGTATTCAGATAGAGAATGGGTGGCAAGAGCACCGGATGCCAGTCGCCAATCTGCTCATGAGTGCGAGGGTCCATGTGCGTGCCGGCCTGGCGTGCGAAGAAAAGCGCCACCAGGATCGCGAAAAACATCATGTCGCCAGCTAGTCCCGAGAACAGAAAGAAGCGAATTTTGTGGAGGAGCTCGCGCGGACCCCGGCGCTCGTGCTGCCGATCGTCATCGCCACCGCCTCCGCCGCCTCCGGTCGGTCTGCGGTCAAGCGGCGGCTTGCCGCCAATTCCCGGCTCTTTCCGTTCCGTTTCCGCAGGGGAATGCGTAAAGGTGGCGGGCATGGGAAGCCTCTGTGCAAATCAGACTACAACACTTTCTTTGGACGCAGCCACTTTGGAAGGGGATGGCCTTTTTTCGGGAATTCGAGTTGCAATCACTGATCAGAGAGTTTTATCGCGGAATTGAAGCCACAACAATGTCTACGAAAGCCTGATGAACACGCCGGTCGGCCGTGAGTTCGGGGTGAAACGTGGCCGCCAACGTGTTCCCCTGTCTGACAAGGCAAGGAAATCCGTCCCGCATTGCGATCACTTCAACCTCGGTACCGATAACCACAATGCGCGGAGCCCGAATAAACACCATCTCCAGCGGCCCGCCAGGCAGAGTCGTTTCTGCGGTCAGGATGGCGGAATCAATCTGGCGCCCAAATGCATTGCGCTCCACCACCGCATCAAGGACGCCAAGAGACCGCTGGCTCGGGTTGCGCACCTCGCGTGCCAGCAGAATTGCGCCCGCACAAGTGCCGAATACCGGACGGCTCTCAGAAAACTCCTTGAGTTTCTCGAAAAACTGGCGTCTTTCGAGGAATTTGAGCATTGTGGTCGACTCGCCTCCTGGCAGAATAAGACCGTCCAGAGTTTCGAGTTCGTCCGGATTTCGAATTTCAATCGGCATGGCCGCGCATTCACCCAATGCTTCTGCGTGAGTGGCGTAGTCGCCTTGAATGGCCAATATACCTATGCGTGGGGGCCCAGGCATCGTCAAGTTGTCCCCCTGGACTTACCTTCCACGCTCGATTCCAACGAGGCTAATCTCCCACTAGCCTGTTTGGAGATCCTCCACTGGTCCGGCTTCGTCATTCTCGGCAAGTATTCCCACAGCTCTTCGTGGCCGATGCCGCACGCATAGCGCTACGTAGGGCGACTGGCCTTACCGCAAGTGTCTACCACCCGCGCGTCTGCAACAGTTGCGATTCCTCAAGAGCTGCGGCCGCCAGACCCTTCATCGTCCCGGTGACCTGCTCGGAGGCTTCTGCCAGAATCTTCGGATCGTTGAAATGGGTTGTTGCAATAACGATGGCCTTGGCCCGGGAAACGGCCTCTGCACGTTCTGCCGGGTCGTTCTCCACGTCCAGCGGCGTAGCGCGTTCCTTCATAAAGATGCCGGAGCCAACAAAGATCGCCTCTGCGCCTAGTTGCATCATCAGCGCGGCGTCGGCTGGCGTCGCAATTCCGCCCGCCGAGAAATTGGGTACAGGCAACTTACCCGCCTGTGCGACCATGCGGATCAACTCGTAGGGTGCTTGGTGCTCCTTCGCAGCGGCATAAAGTTCCTGCTCGCTGAGAACGGTAAGTGCCTTCATTTCCTTCATGATCTGGCGCATGTGCTGCACGGCGTGAACAACGTCCCCCGTCCCTGCCTCGCCCTTGGTGCGAATCATCGCCGCGCCTTCCGCAATCCGTCGCAGTGCTTCGCCAAGATTGCGTGCCCCGCAAACGAATGGTGTCTTGAACGCGTGCTTGTCGATGTGATGCGCTTCGTCTGCCGGAGTGAGCACTTCGCTCTCATCGATGAAGTCGACACCCAGTTCCTGAAGAATCTGCGCTTCGGCGAAATGGCCGATGCGGGCCTTGGCCATTACAGGAATCGAGACCGCCTGGATGATCTGCTTGATGAGACTGGGCTTGGCCATTCGGGCAACGCCGCCCTCGGCCCGGATCATGGCCGGCACGCGTTCCAGCGCCATCACCGAGACAGCACCCGCCTCTTCGGCAATGCGTGCCTGCTCAACGTTCATTACATCCATAATGACGCCGCCCTTGAGCATCTCGGCCAATCCGACCTTCAGGCGCAGCCCAGTGCTTGTAAAGCTCTGTTTTCCATTGGATTCCGGCATTTCTCGACCTCGATTTACAACCGTAATTCGGGCATCCAAGCCCCCTAATTCTCGCTCCAGCGACTTCTATCAGTGTAGCAGCGATACGGTCCTCCGCTCATCCGGGGATTGGGGGCCCCGCCCCTCTGGCACAATCATGAGTCCATTCCAACATTTAAGGTCCCGTTCTGGTTGCCCTGATGCTTGTTTTTAGGACAGATGGCAACCACTACATCCACATCGAGACAAAGCTTGCCAGAAGGGGCAAGGGCTGTGAATACGAGTGAGATGTCGACGGAAGCAGCGCTTGTCCCGGTCCAGTCCCCGAACGAGTTCCGCGGAGCCTTTGCGTCAAGGCCGCACATGCTGCGTCTCCCCGTTGAAGTGGATGTAGCGCTCCCAGCGACGGAGTTTCGGGTGCGAGATCTCCTGGCTCTTGAGCAGGGGAAGGTCATTGAGACGCAATGGGCTCCTGGAGTGGACCTGCCGCTGGGTGCACGCGGTGCGCAATTCGCCTGGAGTGAGTTTGAAGTCGTCGACTCGAAGCTGGCGGTAAGGATAACCCGTCTCGCTTGAGGAGAGCAGTTTGGAAATTGGGGTGAAATCGATGCCGGCCGGACCAGCGCAACATTTCGCGGCGTGGCTCTTCCAGATGATGCGATGCAGGGCTGCAACACCTCCGCGATTGGCACTCGTCGAACGGATTACTCTCGCGCCTCGGCAAACGCTGGCCCTCGTCGAGGCAGAGGGTCGTCGCTTCCTCGTTGCTACCTCGCCGGAAGGACCCCCGGCTTTCTATCCTCTCGATGAAGTCAAAGCGCCTCGACAGAAGAGGCCCGTGATGCCAGCCGCGCGGAGAATCGCGTGACGGCGGGGTGGTTGATGTTTTGCTTTGCAGCCGCGGCACCGGCGCCCCTTTTGCCGGACTTGAATGATCGCCTGCACGCCTCGGACTCCACGCCATGGACGATTCTGTTTGTCCTAACCCTGATTACCGTTTTGCCGGCGATTTTGATGTGCATGACGCCGCTGGTCCGGTTGCTTGTGGTGTTTCACTTTCTGCGCCAGGCGCTCGGCACACAGACCGCGCCCTCCAACCCGACTCTGCTCGGATTGGGTCTTTTGATGACGTGGTTTCTCATGACTCCCGTCCTGAACCAGGTGGACCAACAGGCGGTTGAGCCCTATCGTGCCGGGCAAATTACCGGTTTCCAGGCAATTGATCTGGGCGCACAACCCTTGAAACTGTTCCTTCTGAAATATGCGCGGGAAAAAGATCTCTCCTTGTTTACTGCGGCGGGACAGGTCCCGCGCCCCGATAAGCCTCGCGATCTCCCAATGCGAGTGGTGGTGCCTGCCTATGTTCTCTCGGAACTGAAAGCTGGATTCGCTATTGGCGCGGTATTGTTTCTGCCATTCTTGCTGATCGACATTGTCACTGCGGCAATCACCACATCGATCGGAATGTTCCAACTTCCGCCTGTCGTCATTTCAACCCCCTTAAAGATCCTGTTGTTTGTGATGGTGGATGGTTGGAACCTGCTCGCCGCTTCGCTGTTGAAGAGCTTTTGAGGAAGGTGCCGTATGACACCAGACATGGTCGCTGAACTGCTCCGTCAATTGATGAAGGAAGCCATGATTCTGGCAGCGCCCGTATTGATCGCCGCGGTTCTGCTTGGCTTTCTTCTGAGCCTGCTGCAGACCCTGACCAGCCTTCAGGAGCAGTCTCTTACTTCTGTTCCCAGGCTGGGCGCGGTGGCTTTCATCCTCCTCGCCGGCATGCCCTGGTTCCTGGAGCGCATGGCCTCCTACACGCGGATGCTTCTCAGCGATCTGCATCGTTATCTGGGGTGAGGGAAATACATCATGCCGGCGTGGAACAGTTTCCTCAGCGCGATGACACTGACCCTGGTTCGCATCAGCGGAATGGTGGCATTTGCGCCGTTCTTTTCGTCCACCTCGCTGCCTCTCCGTGCCAAGGCGGTTTTCGGGGGCGCGGTTGCGTTCCTGCTTGCTCCGCTGGTCTCCACTCTGCCGAACTCCCAGGCTGAAATCAGCTTTTCCGCACTCCTGGGCGAACTCGCCGTGGGGCTGGTCTACGGACTTGCGCTCGCGCTGCTGAATGAAATGCTTCTTTTTGCCGGCCAGATTATTGGAGTTCAGTTCAGCTTCTCAATGGTCAACCTGCTCGACCCGACCTCACCCATCCAGACTCCACTGATGGGCGAAATGCTCCAGTTGATGGGTACGCTGGTTCTGCTTGCGGCTGGATTGGATCGAATTCTGTTGGCCTCAGTGGTGCGCAGTTTTCATGCCGTTCCACTTGGCACATTTGCTCTGGCCCCTCTAACCGCACTTGCCATCGTTCAAGCTGCGGGCGGAATCTTCCTCGCCGCAGTCGAACTTGCCGTACCTGTGTTGGCAGCCACCTTGTTGATCGAGGTCTCGGTCGCCATGCTTGGCAAACTCAGCCCGCAACTGCCGGTGATGTCTCTGACAGTCCCTCTCAAAACGCTGGTTGGCTTTGCGATCATGGCCGGCTCGCTGGCTCTCTGGCCCCGATTTATTCAGGCGCGCTTTTCAGAATTGCTGGACTTCGCGGAACGTCTGATTTCCATGCGCGCGAGCATGAGCGCATTGGGATTGGGAGGATAGTTATGCCCGGTGAGCGGAGCGAACAAGCCACTCCCCATCGTCGTGAGAAAGCCCGCAAGGATGGCGACCTCCTGCATAGTCGTGATTTGTCGGCTGCCGCGGGCACTTTGGCTGGTGTGATCACCGTCGGAGCGCTCGGCGCCAAGGCGATTGGTGTGTGGCAGGCGAGCTTTGCCGGTTTCCTCGATCTTGGCGCCCCTGACCGGTGGGAGCCTGCGCAACTCCAACCAACACTGCTGGCCATTCGTCATCTGTCCATCAGCTTTCTTGCGCCGACCAGTGTGGCCCTTGCATCTGTGGCTGCGGCCGCTCTTTGTTCCGGAGTCCTGCAGACCGGAGGAGTGAATGTCAACGTCGGCTCCATTGGCTTCCGGCTTGACCGGATCAACCCGTTGACCAATCTGAAGAATCTGGTTTCCTTGCGCGCAGCCTCCCGCCTTGGAAAGTCTCTTCTTCCGGCTACCTTGCTGGCGGTCTTCGCCGTCCAGCGCATTGCCCGGGAAATGACATTGCCACCCTTTTCAACATCACGACTTCAATTGCTTGCCGCGGATGTTTACGGTCTGCTGCTGGCCGCGGCGTGGCTGCTCTTCGGATGGTCAGCGATCGATTATGCGGTTGAATGGCGAAGCCGGGAATCACGTCTGAAGATGAGTCGGGACGATATGCGGGAAGAGTTCAAGGAGACAGAAGGCAGCCCCCAGATTCGCAGCCGCATTCGTGGCTTGCAGCGCCAGATGCGTGGACGACGGGTAAAGGCCGATGTCTCGCGCGCCGCCGTGGTTCTTACCAACCCCACGCAGTACGCTGTAGCGCTGGGTTTCGACTTCACCACAATGGATGCTCCAAAAGTGCTGGCCAAGGGACGCAACCTGCTGGCCGAGGAGATCAAGTCGGAGGCCCGCTGGGCGGGTGTGCCAATTATCGAAAATCCGCCCCTGGCACGGTCGCTCTACCGGTCGGTTGAAGTTGGCCACTCCATCCCCGTGGATCTCTACGCCGCGGTGGCGGCAATTCTGGCCTGGCTTTATCGCCAGCGGGTTGAAGCTCAAATGCATGAGCGCCGCAATCGCGAGGCAGCCGGCCGCGCTTCGGGAGCGGTAATGCCGTGGACAAGTGGCTCTACCGACAGCCTCCGCTTGGTGGTCATTCCCCCCGTAGAGAGCCCTGCCTCCGATCCCGCCGAGAGCGAAGGTAATCAATGAGCTCCGTTGCCCTTGCAACACCATCCCAGAGTCCGTTATCCATCCTGCACCGGGTGCGGGAGTATCTACTGCCCCTTGGCGCCATCAGCATGATCTTCGTTATGCTGATACCGCTGCCGGCAGCGGCGTTGGACTTCCTTCTCGCGCTCTCCATGATGGCGTCGGTCATCGTGTTTCTTTCCGCAGTACAAATTCGTCGCGCCGTAGAACTTTCGGTGTTCCCAACCCTATTGTTGCTTTTAACGCTGTTCCGCCTGTCGCTGAACATTGCTTCAAGCCGGCGCATTCTTCTCCACGGTTCGGAAGGCACAGCCGCGGCGGGCAGAGTGATCGAGGCGTTCGGTCAATTCGTTGTGGGCGGGAATTATGTGGTCGGCTTTGTGCTCTTTCTGGCACTTGTGGCGATTCAGTTCCTGGTTGTTTCGCATGGCGCGGTACGCACCGCGGAGGTTACAGCACGATTCACGCTGGATGCCTTGCCCGGCAAACAGATGGCCATCGATGCCGATATGAACGCAGGCCTTATCGATGAAAGCGAGGCGCGGCGGCGAAGGCAGGCGATCGCGCGAGAAGCGGAGTTTTACGGCGCAATGGATGGTGCGGCGCGATTCAATCAGCGCGACTCCCTGGCCACCATCCTCATCACCGCGATCAATATTGTTGCCGGGCTTCTGATCGGCACGCTGCAGCAGGGCATCGATCTTGGCGAAGCAGCTCGCACCTACACCGTGTTGACCGTAGGAGACGGGTTGGTGACTCTCATCCCCTCGCTCCTGGTGTCCGTTGCCGGCGGCATCACTCTGACCCGTGCCAACTCGGCAGGATTGCTGGGAACAGAGATCCGGCAGCAGCTGCTGGCCCGGCCGGTCACGCTCTACCTGGCAAGCGCGGTTGCGGGAGCCATGTGCCTGATTCCAGGCTTGCCCGCCTTTGCGTTTCTGCTTGTTGCCGCAGGACTGTTCTGGGGTGCGCGCCTTGTTGCTGCATCGGCCCAGTCCGGTTTGAGTCTCGATCCAGGGCCGGGCGAGAAGAAGAAGGCCGAACAGTCGCAAGGCTCAGAGCTTGCTGGTTTGCTTCGCCTGGAAGAGCTCACGCTTGAGATTGGCTTCCAGGTAATTCCTCTTGTGGATGAGAAGCAAGGCGGTCAGCTCCTGAACCGCGTCCGCTCCTTGAGGAGACATCTTTCTGCCGAGATGGGTTTCCTGGTGCCCCCCGTTCATATCTCTGACAATTTGCGCCTTCGTCCTCGCGAGTATCTGTTTTCTCTCCGTGGGATGGAGATTGGACGCTGGCAGACAGAAGGGACGCAATTGCTGGCAGTTTCTGGGGAGCCCGGGCGGCGGCCGCTTTCCGGCAAAGAGACACGCGAGCCCGCCTTCGGCGTCCCCGCAGTGTGGATCGCACCAGGCCTCGAGGAACAGGCTGTTGCAGCTGGTTACTCGGTCGTCGATGCGGTGACGGTGATCTCGACACACCTCGGAGAGTTGATTCGCCAGCACGCGTTCCAGTTGCTGGGGCGTGCAGAGACCAAGCGTTTGATGGATTCGCTGATTGACAGCCATCCAAAGCTTGTCGAGGAGTTGGTTCCAAAGCTGCTGACACTGGGAGAAGTGCAGCGGGTTCTGGAGCAGCTTTTGCGCGAGCGCGTCTCAATCAGAGATATGGGGGCGATCCTCGAAGCGCTTCTTGAGACGGCTTCAGTGAACAAGAGCTTGGTTGCCATGGTCGAAGCTGCGCGCCAGGCGCTCGGGCGCCGGCTGATTCAGCCACTCCTTGAAAACGATGGCCAACTGGCGGTGCTTCTACTCGATCCGGCGCTCGAAGAAGAAATCCAGTCCACCCTGGCATCGGAAACCGGTCAACGCCTGCTCGCACCGGCAAGCGCTCCCGGAGTTCCCCTCGTACGACGCCTCGCCGATTCTTTGAAACAACTAACCGGCGTTCCCTCTGGTATGGCGCTTCCCGTGCTCCTCTGTCCTAGTCCGGCCCGCTATCACGTAAAGCGCTGGTTGGAGCCGGTTTTGCCGCGACTTGCGGTAGTGGCTGCGGCCGAGATTCCTCCTGAGATCCGGCTCAAGCCGATAGCAACGTTGCACTGAGGTAATCGGGCAGGGCGCAGCCCTGATGGCTCGAAGGGCCGTCGGGGAGTAGCTCGACGAGGGTGGAAGCGGAATGGAAATCGACATCGGTGCGACAGCAAGCCTGGCAAATCAGCGCAGGCAAGTGATTGGGTGTGGATATCCGCCCCGGGCAGCACAGACATTGAGCGGCGAGCAGGAGCAGTTGCTGCTTGAGCATCTACCGATCGTTCGCTTTCTTGCTCGCCGCATCCACGAACGGCTCCCCCAGCAGGTCGATATCGAAGACCTTGTCTCGGCCGGTGTGGTTGGTCTGATGGACGCTTTTGCCAAGTTCGATCCGCGCAAGAAGGTGCAGTTCCGAAGCTACGCGCAGTTTCGCATTCGCGGAGCAATTCTAGATAGCCTGCGCACGCTTGACTGGAGTCCCCGCGATTTGCGGCGCAAGGGAAGGGCAGCCGAGGAAGCAATTCGGGTGCTTACCGCGCGCATGGGGCGGGCGCCGGGCGAGGGCGACGTTGCTGCGGAGATGGGGTTGAGTCTCGACGAATACCAGCAGTTGCTGGGCGACTTGAAGGGGCTCGAGATCGGAACGCTGCATATCGAACGAAACGAAGATTCGGGCGAAGAGGAGTTGGCCTATGTTCCAGGACGCCTGGAAGACGATCCATTGTTTTGCTGTCTGCGCGGTGAGTTGGAGGAGCGGCTGTCAGACGCCATTTCCCATCTGCCGGAGCGGGAACGGCTCGTGATGACTCTCTATTACTACGAGGAGATGACGATGCGCGAGATCGGACTCGCGCTCGGAGTCGTCGAATCGCGCGTTTCCCAGGTTCACGCGTCGGCGGTCGTGCACTTGCGAGCGGCGCTGAAGGACCTTGCCGCTTCGGGCGCTTTCATGGGCAGGCGGCCACGCAAGCGAGCGAATGCGGATCGCAGTTGAACAGAACAAGTGCGACCATCGAAATGCAATGTTCGGGAGCTTAGGAAGCAGGCGGGGAGCGAGCAATGGAAAAAATGCTCAAACAAGACGAGATTGACGCACTCTTTGAAGCGGCGCGAACCCCGCTTCCTGATTCGACGCGTCCTGGATCCGGGCGGCGAGTGGTTCCGTACAATTTTTCCTCGGCTGGCCAAATTTCCAACGAACAACTACGCGCGATCAGCATGTTGAATGACCTCTTTGCGCGCAACCTGACTCACAACCTCTCCGCATGGCTGCGCAGCCAGTTTCAGGTAAACCTTGTATCCGCAGAACAGATCTCGTTCAACGAGTTTCTGATGCGGATTCCCGAGATCAGCTATGTCGCATCGGTTCGCCTGGAACCCCTGGGAGCGCTCTCGGT
This sequence comes from uncultured Acidobacteriaceae bacterium, assembly GCA_963826915.1. GTDB lineage: Bacteria > Acidobacteriota > Terriglobia > Terriglobales > Acidobacteriaceae > Telmatobacter. Next base: position 35,173 of record CAWGYG010000009.1, on the reverse strand, counting down.
GCTGCAGTTGGATCTTGCCTTGGCACCACCCATCATTGATCTGCTCCTGGGAGGCGAGGGAAAGGGTGGTCCGCTGCGCGAACTCACGGACATTGAAGAAGCCATTCTGGCTAGTGTCGTTGACGTCGTCTGCCGCGAGTTGACTGCAGCGTGGCAACCGGTTGGCCTCAGCTTCAATCTTGAACGCCGTCAGATGCAGACACAGGTTGCTCGCGTAATAGCTGTGAACGAAAAAACACTCTGTCTCAGCTTTGAGATTCGCACCCCGAGTGGCTCCGGCCTGCTCAATCTTGCCTTTCCTGCGGTAGTGGCAAATACGATTCTGCGCCGGCTCACTTCCGACTGGGACCGCTGTCGTCGTCACGCCCCAGACATTCGCACCCGGCTTGAGGTGCTGGTCCGAAGGTTCCGCTTCGGCGGCAGCCTGCAACTCCCTGCAGTGCGCTTGCGGGCAAGCAGCGTCAACAGCCTGGAACCGGGAATGATTCTGCGCTTGAACCTTTCCGCCAGTACGCCCGCCCAGTGGCGCGTCGGTGGACAGTACTTGTCGAATGCTTTTCCAGTTCGGCAACGAGACCATCGTGCCGCGCGTCTCGAGCATTCAGTAGCGGGAGAAAATCAGTGAAGAGCTACCTGGATTGTTGGATATCCACTGCCACTGCGCTCTTTTCGCAAGCACTGGCCGGAGAGCCGGAGTTTTCCGAATCACAGCCCGGCGACATCGGCGCGGACGCAGTTGGTTTCAAGGCAATTTTTGATGGCGATGCAGTTGGCAGTTTTACCGTGGTTCTGGATGCAGCCATATTTGAGTCGCCACTTCACGGCGATGGTGTCGACCAGCGTACGGCATGGACCGAGTTGCTCCGTGAGGTGGCAGAATCCGCAGCAGGGGAGCTACTGGCTACAAGCGGAAAGAAGTGCAGGATCGACCGGTTTGTAGTGAATCTGTTTGAACATAAGAGCGCACGATCATTTCAATTAAAGTCGGCTGCCGGCTCCTGGATGATTCAAGTCAGCGATAAGGTGGAAGGGAAAGAGGCTCAAGCCGTTTCAAATGAAGTTGCTGTTGCAAAGGCAGAGGAGCAAGCGCCATCTTTGGGCTCCGCTCGGGGAATCGAGCTATTGCTGGACGTGGAACTGGAGGCGGCGCTTCGGTTTGGTTGTTGCGAAATGGCGCTGAGCGAAATCCTCGATCTCGGGCCAGGCGATCTGGTTGAGTTGGATCGCCATGTTGCCGACCCGGTCGATCTAATCGTCGGAGACAAGATCGTCGCCCGTGGAGAGGTGGTACTTGTCGGCGGTAATTTCGGGTTGCGCGTAACCGAAGTTGCCGCTCCGCGCATGCGACTTGAGAGCATTCGATGTCTCTTTTGAGCAGGCGGCCGAGCGGCGCGGTCGCCCTGCAGGAGACTCTTCCGGATTCCACGCCGACTGGCGGCGACCAGACCGTAGGCGGTCATCTTCGCGGTACGGAAACTCAATTCCGGCCAGGGCTCTTTGAGAGATGCGCCAATCCCGGATGCACCTCTGGCTGGCTCCATCTCTGGCGCAGCCGTTCGGTACCGGTTTTTGAGGAGGGCTGGTCGTGTTCGCCCGAATGCACCAGAGCGCGGCTCGACAGCGCAGTGCGACGCGAGAACGAGGGACGCGGTGCTGCGTCAGAAGGGCATCGACACCGGTTGCCTTTGGGGTTGCTGATGCTGGAACAGGGGTGGATTACGCCGGTCCAGTTGCGTCGCGCGCTCGATGCGCAGAAAGTGTCGGGAAAAGAACGTCTCGGGCACTGGCTTGTGAGCCAGCACACAGTCGACGAAGAGATGGTGACACGAGCCCTCGCCATTCAGTGGAATTGCGCGGTTCTCCCCGTTGGGTTGCACGATATCTCATCCCTGGCGGCGGTCATGCCACGGCTGTTCGTCGATGCCTTCGGCGCACTGCCCTTGAGAGTTGCCACTTCGAGGTATCTGTATCTCGGTTTTGAGGAATCTCTGGATCCCATGCTTGCTCTGGCGATCGAGCGCATGACCGGATTGCATGTAGAAAACGGTATCTTGCAATCATCTTTGTTTCAACCAGCGCAGGCCCGCATGTTGGATGCGCAATATCCGTCAGTTGAACTGGTGGAGGCTGCCACGGAATCTGCGGCCGCGCGCGCGCTCGCGCGTTCTGTGGAACGTGCGCGCCCCGTCGGCTCACGGCTGGTCCGGGTTCATGATTGCCTCTGGCTGCGCATGTGGCTCCGCGCGCAGACCAACTTGCTTCCCTCGATTGATTCTATAAAAGACGTTGTCTGCTCAATTGGAGCTCTTTGATTCCCCGTGCGCACCGAACGGCTGCGCAGCTCAAGAAATCGAAAGAAGTGTCGATAAATCAGGAAGCAGAGGCTACGGAAATGAGCGAGGTTCGAGCCCTAATTGTGGACGATTCTTCGGTAATGCGGAAGATTATAGAACGCTCTCTCCGCCAGGCAGGACTGGATGAGCTCGTGGTGTATGAGGCAGGCAACGGAACCGAGGCGCTCGATGTGCTCAGGGTCAAGGCCGTAGATCTGATTCTCTCCGATATCAATATGCCATTAATGGATGGTCTTGAGTTCGTACGCCAGCTGAATGCGCAACATCTTGCGTCGGGAGTTCCGATTGTCATGATTACCACGGAATCCAGCGAGGAGCATGTGAAGCAGGCAATCCAGGCAGGTGCCAGGGGCTACATCCGCAAGCCATTCACGCCTCAACAGGTAAAGGAACGGGTACTTCCGTTGTTGAGCTCGCGTTGATTTAATTGGAAGGCAAAGAAGAAGGTCTTGTGGTGCTGAATGGAGTAAGAGCGGCTGCAATCGCGCGATCGCGAGGCCGAGGCGTCCAGGAAATGGGGCATGCGGTGGCATTCTCATTGCGCGATTCGATGCGTCTTGTCTCCGATCCGGGGAACCTCGATGCCAGTGTTGAAGAGGTCTTCCAACTGATGCTGGGTGTCAATTGCGATCGCATTTCCGAACTCCACCCCTTGACTCATGACCCTGAAGAAGAATCGGTCACGGCGGTTGTCGGATTGGGGGGTCTGCTCAGTGGTGCCTGTGTCTTTCGCTGCGGAGCACTTGCGTCGATGAAGATCGCGGCGCGGATGACAGGTATGGACTTTTATGAGTTGGATGACACGGTGAAGGACGGGATCGGTGAAATCTGCAACATGCTCGCCGGCGCATGGAAGGGTAAGACGCCCGATCTGGCCGCCAACTGTGGTCTCTCCGTCCCTGCTGTTATCACCGGACGAGACTACAAACTGCACGTGCAGGCGCCGGAGTTCAAGCTCAATCACGTGTACAGGTTCGAAAATGCGATCTTTGAGGTGACGATTGTCTGTGACAGCTTGCAGTAAATCGCCTCTCCTTCCCTGCAGAGCAGTAGCACTCCACGCTCTGGCGTTTCATTCCCGTTGAACACACAGATCATGAAGTTCGTCTAATTCTCACTTCGCATTTTAGGTCACACGTCTGCAACTCTTCTTGTCCGAGAGGTGGGCACGATGGACAGTGGCTACTATGCGGCGATGACGGGGCTGGTAGCGCGAACCCAGGCCTTGGACACGGCCGCGGCCAACCTTGCCAACGCGCAAACGCCTGGCTATCGCGCCGAACGTGAGTTCTTTCGCTCGGTGGTGCTTGGCGCCGATGCCTCCGATTCGCAACTCGGCCAAACCGTGAATAACTATGGCCTGCTCGGCGGCGATCGCCTCAGCATGGCCCAGGGGGCTCTGCAACAGACCGGCAATCCTCTTGACCTCGCGATTGAAGGGGCTGGCTTCTTCCAGGTGCAGACGCGCAATGGCTCGCGGTTTACGCGGGACGGCAGTTTTCATCGCTCCGCGGACGGGACGCTCGTCACTTCGGCCGGCGAGCCGGTGCTTTCGACCACCGGCCAGACCATTCCTGTGCCGCCGGGCGAGGTATCGGTGGGAGCGGACGGCGTGCTCTCGGTTGCAGGAGGCTCGGTAGCCACTGTGGGAGTATTTACATTTCCGTCCGGAGCGCAACTCACGCCGGAAGGAGCCAGTCGCTATATTGCGCCCGATGACTCTGAACCTGCGCTGTCGAAGAGTGCGGAGATCCACCAAGGCGCGATTGAGTCCGCCAACCAGGATGTCGTGCAGGGAACGCTCGATCTGATCATGATGCAGCGGGAGGCGGAGATGATGCAGAAGGCGCTCACCATTTTTCATACGGAATTCAACAAGATTGCCACCGAAGATCTGCCCAAGGTGTAGGCAAAGCGGTTTTGAGGTGAGGGAAAAATGATTCGAGCACTGTACACGGCAGCCAGTGGGATGAGCGCACAGCAGATGAACCTTGACACCATCGCCAACAATTTAGCCAATTCATCGACCACCGGGTTTCGACAGCTGCGCCTGCAGTTCCAGGACATGATCTATCAGAATCTCGTGACGCCCGGGGCGGCGCAAAGCCAATCGACTGTATCCGCGGGCCTGCAAATCGGACTGGGAACAAAATCGGCGGCCACAGAAGTTATCAATACACAAGGCGCGCTCAATGAAACCGACAATCCGATGGACGTTGCGATTCAGGGCCCCGGTTTTTTCCAGGTGCAGCGCCCCGATGGGACCATCGCTTATACGCGCGCCGGACAGTTTCACCTCAACAACCAGGGAACCATTGTTACGACGGATGGAGACCCCATTCTGCCCAACATCACCATCCCATCGAACGCGACGGCAGTCACGATCACTCAGTATGGGGTGGTGAACGCAACCCTCTCGGGGCAGCAAAACCCCTCCCAGCTCGGACAGCTTCAGTTAGCAACATTTCCCAACCCCGGCGGACTTGAAAGCATGGGGTCGAACCTGCTGCAGGCCACCCTTAGTTCCGGTGATCCGGTTCTGGGGAATCCAGGTGGTGCCGAAGGGCTCGGCACCCTCGAGCAGGGATACCTCGAGAACTCAAACGTGGATGTCGTCACCGAATTTGTGCAGATGGTCCTGGCTCAGCGGGCATACGAATCAAATTCCAAGGTTATCAAGGCCGCTGACGATATGTATTCGCAGATCAACAATATGACACGTTGAAGGCGCAGTGATTCATGAAGATTCCTCGCAAAGCGGCTATTTGGTGTTGGTCGTTCGTCGTCTTGCTCGCTCTGCCGGTCAGGCATGCATCCGGACAACTGTATTCCAAGCTTGGAATCGTAGCCAGAGAACAGGATTTGCAGGCGTCGACGTACGTTTCACCGGGCAAGTTTGCAGTCAGTGAGATTCTTCGTGTGATTGATGATCCGCATACTGGAAATCGGTGGTTGCTGCTGCGGGACATGAGTCACCCGGCGGCTCCGGGCCAGTTGGTTCGAGTTCCTGCCAGATTCAGTAAAGAGAACAGCAGTGTTGAGGAAAACGGACCGGTTCCTGCACAGTCTCCCGTCATCCAGGAGGCGAGACTTATTCCCATTCTGCGCGCTGGCGATCGGTTGATCGCGATTGAAAGCAGTGCGGTTCTAGATGAGCGACTGGAAGCCATCGCGCTGGGTCCCGCAGTTGCCGGGTCCCCGCTCCAAGTCCGCTTGAAAATTCGCGGCACCATCGTCCGTGCAATTGCCCAAGCTCCGGGACTGGTCGTCCTCGTGCCGACTGCGGATCGGATTTGGCGATGAAGAGTTTCCGGATCCTTGTGCCTCTCTTGTCGGCGGTTCTCGCGATCATCGTCCTGCCGGGAATGCAGGCGGCGAAGAAACAGAAACCGGCTGAGGTTTCCAAGACGCCGCCGGAACTTGCGCTGCGCGCTTACATTGATCGCGTGCGGGCCCAGGAAGCAGCGGAAGTTAGGACGACTGGATCGATCTGGACTCCAAACGGGCGCCTAGTGCGGTTCGGGACCGACGTCAAAGCAGTCCGGCTTCACGATGTGGTCTCCATCGTGGTAATCGAGAGCCTGGCCGCGTCGACCGATGGTCAGGTCAAGAACACCCGCGCGTCGAACGCCAGTTCCGGACTGACCTCGCTGTTCGGAGCACTGAAGAGTTCAAACGCCTTGCAGAATCTCGTAGGGATGAATGCGGCTTCGGGATTGTCGGCTCAGGGCCAAAGCACTACCAACTCAAGCCTGGCCACGACCTTCGGCGGTGAAGTTGTCGATGTTCTTCCCAACGGGATGCTCGTGGTTCAGGCCACGCGGCAACTGACGTTTTCGCAGCAGACGCAGGTGATCAAGCTGCGTGGGCTGGTGCGTCCCGAGGATGTCAGCGCGCAGAACCAAGTGCTCTCCACTGCGATGACGGACTTGGAACTCGAAGTGACGGGCAAGGGTATTGTGAATGACTCGACGTATCGGCAGAACCCGCTGGTCCGGCTTTTGGAAAGACTCGTTGTGTTTTAGCTGCGAAATGTGCCCGGGATAAGAGGATCGAACATGGCAACAACGCAAGTCGGCGAACGTCCGAATGGTGCATGGTCATGGTTGAGACTGCGCCAAGCGATAGGCCTGCAGCCGGTTACATTTCTGCGATGGACTGATTTCGCGTGGTGGGCGTTGCTGGGGGCTGGCATTGCATTGGTTGTCGTATTGGCTGCAGGCGAAGCACCGGGGCAGTTGGCCCGCGTGAAGGATGTGGCCACCATCGAAGGCATTCGCGACAACCAGTTAGTTGGATACGGGCTGGTGGTTGGTTTGCGCGGAACAGGAGACAGTTCACAGACTGTGTTTCCCGCGCAGACCTTGATCTCGGCGCTGGAGCGCATGGGTGTGACGGTCCCGCAAACCGGATCCAACAGTGCCAGCAACATGCAGGTCAAGAACATGGCTGCGGTCTTTGTTGTGGCTACGCTGCCGCCCTTCAGCCGGCCAGGTTACAGAGTAGACATTACCGCATCCTCGGCCGGAGATGCGCGCTCGCTCGAAGGCGGCATCCTCCTCATGACTCCGCTGTATGGACCCGACGGGCTCATTTACGCGCAGGCACAGGGGGCCCTCGTGCTGGGTGGTTACATGGCTTCTGGAGGCGGAAACTCCCGGCAGATGAACCACCCCACGACAGCAAGGATTCCCGGTGGAGCGCTGGTTGAGCGGCCGGTGTCCTTTGACCTCAAGCAAATGCAAACGGTGAGCGTGGTGTTGAACGACGCCGATTTTCATACCGCGGAGCGAATGGCCCTGGCGATCGACGGCGCCCTGGGCGCCTCACGGGCGCATGCCGTCGACAGCCGCCGCGTCGAAGTGGCGCCATTGCAGAACGAAGACATAGCAGCACTGCTCGACAAGATCGAAGCTGTCGAGGTAGAGGTCTATCCGCGAGCGCGCGTGGTGGTGAACGAGCGCACCGGCACCGTGGTGATTGGAGGCACGGTTCGTCTGCAGCCGGTTTCTATCCTCCATGGCGGCCTGGCGGTGAACGTGATTGCGCAAACGCTGGTCTCCCAGCCCAATGCTGGCTCTACTGGAACCACACAGGTGGTTCAGCAAACCAGCGTGCAGGCCCAGGACAAACCGGTAAACCGGATCGACTTGAAGGAAGGCGCGACGGTTGAGGATCTGGTCCAGGAATTGCAGCGGATTGGAGCAGGAGCACGCGATGTGATCTCAATTCTCCAAACCATGAAAGAGGCCGGCGCTTTGGAGGCCGACCTGGAGGTCATGTAATGCACGCGATTGGAGCGCCGGCGGCCCACGCAACGGCGGACATAAACGCGCCTCAACCGCAGCTGGTTCGTGCGGCGCACGAGTTCGAGGCGCAACTGATGAAAGAGCTGTTGAAGCCAATGACAGGGAGTGGAGCGATCGACGGGGACGATGAGGAATCGGGCTCAAGCGGTGTCCTCGGCGAGTTCGCTTCCGAAGCTCTCGGACGCTCACTCAGCGAACACGGCGGGTTGGGGATCGCAAACAGCGTTTTGCGGAGCCTTTCCCACGCCGGGAACCCTTCCTCGTCTGGGGCGACTTATGGGAATAGGGATGGGAGCCAAGTCAAATCCTCGCCGAAATCGCTAAGGTAGTGACGAGAATTGCCGATACAGCCTCCAAGGAGCAATGCGTATGGAGATCCGAAATAATGCGGAAGGCTTGAAGACGCTTTTGGGCGTGCCTTCAACTTCGCCGGCCAAGCCACAACAAACCGGAGGCGGGAGCGCGGCGGCGCAAAGCGCATTTGCCGGGGATCGAGCCACGTTGAGCAATGCCGGGACAGAGGCGCTGCAAAGCTTGGCGTCGACCGGGGTGCGCATGGACAAAGTCACAGCTGTACAGGCGGCTTTGGCGGCGGGAACCTACAGTGTGCCGGCAACAGCGCTGGCCGGGAAGCTTGTCGATGCGATGCTGTCGGGAAGCGTCGGCTCGGGAAGTTGAGATCTGGAATGGGTTCCGGATAAGGGGAGACGTTGGGAAGTGAAGTGCATCGAGAGTTGAAGGAGCTTGTCGCGGAGGCTTCCCGCGCGCTGGCTCGCCTGGACGCGGATAAGCTTGCGGAGCTGGCATTGTCGTGCGAGGCACTGAACCGCGATTTACCTTCGGTCGATTCCGAGAGACGTCAGCAACTTGAGCGGCAGTCAAGGGAAGCTGTGCACGAGATGGGAATCCTGGATCGGGTGCTTGAAGCGACGCGTGCCAATCTGGCGGTGATGAACCGCTTGCGTGAGATGCACATTTCCCGGCCTGAATACAGGTGCGAGCCGCGTCAACCAGGGGCAATTCTAGAAGGCCGAGATGGCGACAATTAACTCTGCCTTCAACCTGATCTCGTCGGCGCTCGACGCCGATCAGTCGGCGCTGAACATCGTGGCCAACAATGTGGCCAATGCCAACACGACCGGCTACACACAGGAGGTTCCGAACTGGCAGGAAAACGCGCCAGTTGTGATCAACGGCGTCTCGTATGGAATGGGCGTGACCGAGACTGGTCCAACATCGGTACGCGATCGGGTGCTGGAAGAGCGGCTCGATCAGCAGCAGCAAGCGGCATCGTCGTCGGGTTCGAGACTCACGGCGTTGAACAGCGTCCAGGCGCTCTTCACGCCGGATTCGGGTTCTTCCAGCGCGACAGCAGGAGACATCGGCAGCGACATCACCAGCTTCTTTGACTCGTTTTCGTCGCTGGAAGCGAACCCAACGGACAACTCGTTGCGCGAGCAGGTTCTTTCATCCGCGAACACATTGGCCGGAGACGTGTCGAATGCCGCAACGAGCTTGGATGCGCAAAGCATGGCTCTGAATGAAGAGGCCGGTTCAGTAACGGGCCAAGTGAATTCGCTAACGTCGGCGATCGCCCAACTGAACCTGCAGATTCAATCCACTTCGCCGAATTCCGACGCAGGCGTGCTCGAAGATCAGCGCCAGCAGGATTTGAGCCAGCTTTCGCAATTGATCGGAATCAACCAGATCACCACCGAGAACAACGGCCTGGCCATCACAACGACTGCGGGGCAATTGCTGGTGTCGGAAGGTGAAAGCTACCAGTTGACAACCGGCTCGGTGAGCGGGGAAACGCACTTTTTCGTTGGAACTACGGATGTAACACAAGGCTTGATGACCGGAGGCGGCGAATTGGGCGGTTACCTGACTGTGCGCGATCAGGATATTCCCACGGTGATAGCCTCGCTTGATCAACTTGCCAACAGCGTCGCAACGCAGGTGAATGCCAAGAACAACGGCGGAGTCGATCTGAACGGCGTCAGCGGAACCACCGCTGCACCGCTTGATATCTTCGCCGAACCTGCTGCGGTGGCCGGCAGCGCGGCGAGCATGAAGGTGGTTTTGACCGACCCCAGCCAGATTGCAGCGGCGGCGCTGGGGCAGGGAACGGGAGACAGTTCCAATGCGAGCGTGATGGCCAATCTTGCCAATGAAGCGACAGTCAACGGCATGACACCGTCGAACTTCTATTCCAACTTTGTCAGCACGCTGGGAGCGACCGTCGAGCAGGTGCAGACCGAGAACACGGCGCAGAATGCCTCGGTAACGCAGTTGCAGACGCAGCGAGATTCGCTTTCCAGCGTAAGCCTGAACGACGAGGCCGCGTCGATGCAGCAGATTGAAAACAGCTACCAGGCCGCGTCGCAGGTATTCAGCCTCTTGAACACCATCATGACGTCGGCACTGAACCTCGGTGTCGAAACGGCGGTTTCATAGTACGGGCGGCATTCTCGCCGATTGGGTACGTCAGGCAGGGCTGCGCACAGCGCGCGGCAGATGGAGAAAAGCGATGCGGGTCGATCCGTTTTACGTTGCAAATCTGGCCAACGATCTCGATCAGACGCAGTCGCAGGAGCAACAGCTGACCAGCGAACTGTCGAGCGGCGTACGTTTCAGCTCCTTGAGTCAAGACCCTGTATCCGCGGGAAAGAATGTCGATCTGTTGAACCAGATTCAGCAGGACGACTCCTTTACGCAGAGTTCGGACCTGGTTACGGGTCAACTTCAAGTCGCTGATTCCGCGCTGGGCAGTGTCGTGTCACAGCTCAACCAGGCCATTTCGCTGGCAACCAGCGCGAACAACGGAACGATGAGCGCCAGCAACATTGAATCCATCTCGAGCCAGATTTCCGGCATTCTCGGCGAAGTGCAGTCACTGGCAAACACCAGCTACCAGGGCCAATACATCTTTGCCGGCGGGCAGACTTCCGCGATTCCGTTTTCGACATCGACGGCCACATCTCCAGCCGTGACAACTTACAGCGGAGACGATGATATCAACTATCTTCAGACGCCAAGCGGACAGAAGATTCAACTCAATGTTCCCGGGGACACGATCTTTTCGGGCGCGGGAGCCAACAGCGTGTTCGGCGCCTTGAACAATCTTGTGGCGGATTATTCGAGCGGAGCCCCGAACGCTGCGCAGGCCGCGACAGACACGCAGGCATTGACCACCGCGCTGAACTATGTTTCCCAGAAGCGAGTGACCATCGACAATTCCATCACGCAACTCGGCGCGGCATCGGGTGCGGTTACCAATAATGAAACGCAACTGACAGCGGCGCAGACAGACCTGATGCAGGCCGACGTGGCACAGGTGTCAACGCAACTATCGCTCTCTGAGACGCAGCAGACGGCGCTCGAAGATGTGATCTCGCAACTTGGATCGGGAAGCTTGTTTGACAAGTTGCCGAGTTAGGATGCGGAGAGGAGCTTCCGTCAGGGGCTAAGCCGCGCCCTTTCAAAGCTGAAAAGCAGAAGCAGATCCTTCACTACGCTTACCCCATGATTGCTATGCAATCATGGGGCCCCAGACGCGCTCCGTTCAAGATGACAATGTTTGGTGGATCGATCGCGTACGGCACGGCTAAAGCCGTGCCCTTTCAAAGACGCTCGTTTCAGCACTCTTTGAAGACCTACGTTCCTTGTGCCGGAATGAGGTTTGAGCTTTCCCACCCTTGACTTCGTCAAGGATGGGGCACCCGCGAGCGGTGGCCGAGTTGCATCCCCGGAATGCAGCCCAGTTAGCTGCACAGTTATTCATCCGATGCTTCGTCTTCCTGCTCCCCTTCCTCCTCTTCTTCCGCTTTCTCGTTCTCTTCTACTTCGTCGGCGTAGATGTCGAAGTCATCGCATTCTTCGCGCTTGGTGCAGGAGTAGCAATCTTCGGGAGGTTCGCAGGTGGTCTTCTCGGGCGCGAGGAGTTCGCCGTTTTCTCCATCGCATGTCGATCGCACTAAATCAGACTCGTCGATTGTGGATGGGCGACCGGTGACCTGGGCTGCGATTTGAAGACCGTAGAGCAGGACCCCGGCGCGGCGTGCATCGATGCGCGAGGAATTGAGTGCGCTGAGGACCTCGCCGATGGCGATCTTAAGGCTGCATTCGTCTTCCAACGGCGGGAATCTAGGCGCCAGATCGGCGTAGCTAGTCCTGGGAACAGCGGAGAAGTGCAGGCTGGTGTGGAAATAACAGAAGGGCTTGTCGCGAAGGGCAGCGGCGCGGCACTTAAGCCCACTCGACATGATATGGCGGCATTCGTTGAACATATTTAATCTCCGGTACCCACCCCCACCCCGTATTTGGGCCGAAATGTCCTGCTTTGAAACGGTTACGGAGAGTGAGCGGCTACAAATGTTTCCAGTTGAAAGACTTAGCCGCAGATATTTCTCAGGCAAGGAGTTACGAACCTTCTTGACTGCTCCCTGGCCAACTCGTACCACATGGTGAAGCGAGGGTCGCGGCTCGCGATTGGGAGCAGAAGCAGAGGCCACTTCTTTCCCAGTTCCAAGGATAGGGAATGGAGGGGTAATTGGATGCAAAGTGCCCGCGAGGGGAAGTGGTGAGGATGAAGGAGTTGCTGAGAATGTTTTGGCGAGAGGGTTGACAAGAGTTTTCTGACGGTGTGATCGGACGCCTCTTCAATTTGTGAACGGGGATACCGTCACCCAAGAGCACCCTGAGTGAATGTGACTACGGTCACATCTTGTCAAGCTCGAACTGCGTCACTCTTGTTTCGTCCAATGAAAACGCAACCGCCATTCAGCTCGTTTGTACCTTCTCCCATTTATCCCCGGCGAGTGAGGAAGCGTTGCAACGGCCATCGGACCACCGACTCATTCGAATCGAAGGACCATTTTATTCGGCGCATCGCCCAAATCGACGCCGCGCTGAATCGAGTTCGCGCGCATTCTCCATACACGATCATGACCCCCTGGGGCAGCCAATGACAGAGATCAACAGCCCGGTTTCCTGGCATCTTTGCGAGTCCCTCGTGGAACTTCGAGCAAAGCTTCAGAGGCTGGAGCAAACGGGCGACAGTAGCTCTCCCACCATTGCGAACCTGAAGCGCATTGTTTCCAAACGCATTGCCGAAGTCGAGACAGCCGTGCAGTTGCAAAAAGAAGATCATACATACAACTAATTCATAGAGAGCCGGGTGACCCAGATCTTGTGATTGAGACCTGGGTCACCCATATAGCCATGGGTCAGTGCCGGGAAGCCTGTTGAATGGCAGCCTCAAGATCGGGTTTTAAAACCTCACCTTCCCAGTAGTTCTTGACCTTGCCGTCCATACCGATCAGAACAACAGCAGGAATACCGGGCACCTTGTACAGGTCAGAGACAACGAAACCCGCATCAGAAAGAGTGGGTAGAGTCTGCTGATGCTGAAGGAGCCACTTCTTGTCCCTGTCTGGCTGATCGAAGGAGATTCCCCATACGATGAGATCAGCCTTGTGTGCCTCGCCTATGTCTTCGATCGTCGGCATTTCACGGACGCAGGGGCCGCAGGAGATAGACCAGAAATCGAGTAAGACGACCTTTCCGCGCATGGAACTGAGCGTGACGTTATTGCCGCTCAGGTCTGACAGCTTGAAATCGGGTGCAGGTTTGTCGATCCATTCTTTGTGAATGCAGACAGTCGGAATATCTTTCATATCGAGAAGCCATTGCGGGGCCGGACGGTTGAACTGCGCAATATCGAAGGTGATCGTGTATGGTGCTGGGGGATCGGTTGAGCGGCGTCCTGTTGAGTAGAGTTCAACTTTCTTGAGCACAAGGTGCATGTCGGAGCAGATCGAATAGCTGACCGGCGCAGGTTTCGGTGCGTCTGCAGCAGACTTGTATTGGACCTTCAGCACCCGGCAGGCGGAGATCGCACCATTCAAAGGCAGAGTCTCCGACCCACTCTCAGTGACCGACTCTACATTCTCCGCGATTCGGTCCCATAATCCTGTAACCGCAAACGGAATGCTCAGCGATGTCGGTTTCTCATCCGAACCGCCAAGCAGATTCTCGTATTGTTGGCTGCCACCGACCCTACCGACAATATGGGCGGGTGGCCGGGGACTGTCAAAGGGCGAAGGAGCCGCGGCAATGATTACGTCGAAGCTGATTCCCCATGAGGATCCTGGAGGCTGGACGAAACCCCGGCCTTTGATTTCATACCCGTCGGGACTCTTATAAGCGTCTTGAGCCAACCGAAGCAGCTCCTGTGGCGTCTGTGCACAGGCACACGATGCAATTGCGAGAAGCCAGACTGCTGGTTTGAACATGCATCCTCCATGGCATATCCCGATGTTGGTTTTGGAAGACATCAAACAGTAACAAGACGCATTAGGAAAGTAAAATGCTCTAACCCAGCAGGTACGCGCATGCGCTGTTATTCTCAGGTGGAGGATTCAGATTGTGTTCGCTCCGTTGAGATTTATCTGGAATGCGACGCGCGGGCATCGATTTGCGCCGTGGCGAAGCGAGTTTCTGCGCTGGCGGGTGGAGACGTATTCGGGCAAGCCGGCGGCGACGCTGAAAGCGCGGGACATTCTGGGATTCATGTGGGAGTCGCGCTGGGAGCTGTTGAGCTTTCTGGCTTGGACGGGGCGCATGGAGCACGAGGCGCGCAAACGCGTCTGAACAAGGCTGGTAGACGGACGCGACGCCGGGCACGCGGGACTTGAATCTCGCGATGGATCCGGATGAGTCCGGCAGCAGCGAATCAATTAAACCGTCTGTTATTTTGGAGTTCTTTCGCGCATGAGATTCGGATTATCCCGCCTGGCGCTCTTCATGGTTGCGGCATTTGTATTCGCGGCGTCTGGAAAGACGCAGCAGTTGCCGCCGGCCGAACCTCCGCAGCCGATGCCGGGCAACCAGCCGACTACAAATACGCTGCGTGTCACTTCGAATGAAGTGCTGGTGCCAACGCTGGTCGAGAAGCCGCATGGCGGCGGCATCATTTACGGGCTCAAGCCGGCGGACTTTGTAGTCGAGGACAACGGGGTTCCGCAGAAGATTCGCGTGCAGGAAGAGATGGATACTGCGCCGGTCGCGCTGGTGATTGCACTGGAAGAGGGAAGAGCGGGCGCGCTGGAATTTGAAAAGCTGGAGAAGTTCGGACCGCTGCTCGAAGTATTTCTCTCCGATCCCAGGAGCCAGGCGGCGCTGGTGGGATTCGATTCAAAGCCGCGGCTCATTCGCGACTATACGCATTCAGAAGAGGACCTTGCGCAGGGCCTGCACACTCTCGAACAGGGCGACGGCGGCGCGGCCATTCTCGATACGGTCAGCTATGGCGTCGACCTGCTCGAAACCCAGCCGAAGGAATACCGCCGGGTTCTGTTGCTGATCAGCGAGGAGCGGGACCACGGCAGCAAGCACACCAAGCCAGTGCAACTGGTCAGCAAGATCGGCAGGTCTGATGTACTGGTGCTGAGCGTGTCGTATTCGCCGTCGAAGGCGGAGCTTGCCCACGATATCAAGGACAACGGCGAGGATCGCACACTGAACATGGTTTCGACGCTGGTGATGGCCGTACAGGCCTTCAAGAAGAATGTCGCGAAACAGGTCGCCATCATGAGCGGCGGGGAATACACGACCTTCGTGGGTGACCGGCACTTTGAGCAGCGGGTGCTGGAAGCGGCCAAGGAAGTGCGCAACAGGTACCTGATTACCTTTAGCCCGAGCGACCCGACGCCAGGGCTGCACACCATTCGCGTGCATACGACCGAGGATTACGGGGCGCGCATTGTGGCGCGGGCCAACTACTGGATGGCTACGCCGTAGAAGGGCGCTGGAACTGATCCGGGCCCGGCTTTTCGATTCGACAGCACCCTGTCGCTAAGTACTGTGTATGGCGCGACCTCGCTCATTCATGGTAATCTCACTCTAGACACTTGAGAGTGGACTGAGAAAACAAGAGGAGTAACACACGCCGTGCTGGCGACCGCAAAGAAAACTACCCTGATTGAACGCTTCCGCACCCACGATACGGACACCGGTTCGCCGGAAGTCCAGATCGCGATTCTGAGTGAGCGGATTGGCGAACTGACCGAGCATTTCAAGACACACAAGAAGGATCATGCTTCCCGGCGTGGTCTCTTGATGCTGGTCAGCAAGCGCCGCCGCCTGCTGGATTACCTGAAGACGCATGATTCCGATCGCTATCGCGACGTAATCGGCAAACTCGGTATCCGCAAGTAATCAGAAAGCAAACATTGAACCGGAAGCGCCCAGACCGGATTTTGGTCACGGCCCCCGTTCTCCAGAACCTGGGGCCATGGTGTACCTGGCGAATTGCAAATGCAGCCAGGGCCTGCGCACAGCTATCGGCTGAGCGCGGCCCCGACGCCTCTGCGAAATCGACCCGCCTTCCAAAGCACATATAGTGCCGTAGCGCAGTTGCACTGCGCATTCACCTTTGCGCCTGCTCGAACGCCTCGCACACCTCACGGCATCTTTCCTCTACAAGTTTCCCAAGCGAAAAAATGAAACGAGGACTCTATGTCTACCAAGCATGAAGTAGCCGTCGAGCTTGCCGGCGGCAAGCGGCTGGTCTTTGAGACCGGCCGCATGGCCAAGCAAGCCTCTGGCGCCGCACTGGTGACCACGGGCGAAACCGTTGTTCTGGCCACTGCAGTCGCCTCTCCCGATCCCAGGGAAGGCATCGATTTTTTCCCCCTCACCGTCGATTACCGCGAGTACACCTACGCCGGCGGCCGCATCCCCGGCGGCTTCATCAAGCGCGAAGGCCGGCCCAGCGAAAAAGAAGTTCTGACCTGCCGCCAGATCGACCGCCCCATCCGTCCGCTCTTCCCTGATGGTTTCCGCAATGAGACCCAGGTGATCGCGCTGGTCTTCTCCGCCGACAAGGAAAACGATCCCGATGTGGTCGGCATCAATGCCGCCGCCGTGCGCACTGGCTCTCTCCGACATTCCCTTCAGCGCCACGGTTGGCGCGGTGCGCGTGGGCCGCGTGAATGGCGAGTTCGTCATCAATCCCACCTATGCCGAGCGCGCGGCAACCACTGTCAACATCATGGTCGTCGGCCACAAAGACGGCATCGTGATGATCGAGTCGGGCGCCAAGGAAGAGACCGAAGAGGTCATCCTGGCCGCCATCGAGTTCGCGCACGCCGAGATCAAGAAGATCGTCGCCGCCATCGACGAGTTGGTTGCCAAGGCCGGCAAGCCCAAGCGGGCCTTCACCGCGCCGGAGTTCGACGAAGCCTACTACGCGGAACTGAAGGCCAAGGTCGGCGACCGGCTCAAGGACGCGCTCGACACCAAGGCACACGGCAAGACCGAGAGCTACGCGCTGATCAAGCAGATCAAGGACGAGCTGGCTGCCGGAACTCCCCGCCGACGATCCGACCGCCAAGAAGAAGCTCGCCACTTATTACGAGCATCTGCGTGAGCGGACCTTCCGCGAGCAGGTGACCAAGGACCGCATCCGTCCCGACCGCCGCGCATTCGACGAGATTCGCGAGATCACGATCGAGACCAGCGTTCTGCCCCGCACGCACGGGTCGGCGCTGTTCACGCGCGGCGAGACCCAGGCCCTGGTGACGGCGACGCTGGGCACTGCCGACGACGGCCAGCGCCTGGAGAGCTATGAAGGCGAGAAGAAAAAGACCTTCATGCTCCACTACAACTTCCCGCCGTTCTGCGTGGGCGAGACAGGCCGCATGACCGGCACAGGCCGCCGCGAGATCGGCCACGGAGCACTGGCGGAGCGCGCCATCTCCGCGGTTCTGCCCACGGCGGAAGAGTCGCCTTACACCATTCGCATCGTCTCCGACATTCTCGAATCCAACGGCTCTTCGTCGATGGCCTCGGTCTGCGGCGCGAGCCTGGCGCTCTATGACTCCGGCATCGCGCTCAAGGGCGCGGTGGCCGGCGTGGCCATGGGCCTGGTGAAGGAAGGCGACGACTACGCCATCCTTACCGACATTGCCGGCGCGGAAGATCACTACGGCGATATGGACTTCAAGGTGGCCGGTACCCGCAAGGGCATCACCGCGCTGCAGATGGACATCAAGATCGGCGGACTGACGCGCGAGATCCTTGAGCAGGCGATGGAGCAGGCGAAGCGCGGACGCCTCTTCCTGCTGGACAAGATGGACGCCGTTCTTGACGGACCGCGCACCGAGCGCTCGCAGTATGCGCCTCGCATTGAGACCGTCATGATTCCCACCGACAAGATTCGCGATCTGATCGGCAAGGGCGGCGCAACCATCCGCGGCATCATTGAGCAGACCGGCGCCAAGATCGATGTCGACGATACCGGCAGGGTCAGCGTTGCCTCAAGCGATGCCGAGGGCTTGAAGAAGGCTCTCGAAATCATCGGCAACATCACCGCCGTGCCCGAGATCGGCAAGGTTTATCTGGGCAAGGTGGTTCGCCTGGCGGAGTTCGGCGCATTTGTCGAGCTGTTCCCCGGCACCGATGGCCTGCTGCACATCTCCGAGATCGCCGAGCATCGCGTGAAGGAAGTGAAGGACGAGTTGCGCGAAGGCGATCAGGTGATGGTGAAGGTTCTGGCCATCGAAGGCAATCGCATCAAGCTCAGCCGCAAGGCGCTCATCAAGGAGCAGAAGGCCAAGCTGGCCCAATCGGCGCCGGCTGAAGCGGAGGAAGACGACGCAACGTGCGCCGGAATCTATCAGCCCCGCGCCGCGCCGCCAAAGGTCGCCCCGCCTCGCATGAGTTCGACGAGCGGCAGCCGCAGCTCCAACCAGAGCACGATCCTGATCGAGGGCGGCGACGATTTCGACGAAGATGAAGAGGGCGACGAGATTCGACGAAGAGAACGAGCCGAACTTCAACCGCGTCGACGGCGCTCCTGGTACCGGTGGGCCAGACGGCAGGCGCCGGACGGCCAGCAGGAGCGGCGGGAGCAAACAACAATCGCCGTCGGCGTCGCCGTCGCGGTGGACGCGGTCCGGGAGGCAATTAGGTCCGCTTGAATATACATGGCCGCATTCGGTGGTCATGGAAAACAGAAATGCCCGGGCTTAGCCCGGGCATTTCTGTTTCGCAGGGATCTGTTGAGCGTTGCGACAATTCGAAGACTCGCGCTGCCGAATCTTTGAATAAGTACTA
The DNA here is from genome assembly GCA_963826915.1 of uncultured Acidobacteriaceae bacterium. Classification (GTDB taxonomy): domain Bacteria; phylum Acidobacteriota; class Terriglobia; order Terriglobales; family Acidobacteriaceae; genus Telmatobacter. The sequence goes on along the minus strand of CAWGYG010000009.1, from coordinate 16,389 downwards.
AGTTCCGGTTTGGCGGTAATATGCCCAAAGGGGACACGCGGATGAAAGCAACTGCACTTTACAGAACTGCCAGCATTTTGCTTTTTCTGGCGGCCGCAGGGAACACATACGCCGTCGTGAGATTCTGGCAGGCTGCCGGGGCAATGAACTCGGTGCCCCTCCCGGAAGATCACCGTCTTTCTTACGGCCCAGTAGTTCTCGCACTCGGGGTGTTCTGTTCGCTGTGTGTTCTGTTCGGAGCATATCTTGCTTGGCATCTGGGTGGGCTGGCAAGGACAGCTCCTCAAGCCATTGGTGCTTTGGGGTGGGCGCTTTTCGCGTATCAACTCCTTGGAGTCTACGTGAGCTTCAATGAGCTTTCTGGTCTTGTCCGGATTCTTGCGGTTGCACTTGCAATCTGCACTGGTTGGGCAGCCTGGCTGTCAAGAGGTGCCCGCTCAGCGTCGCCGGCGAGATGAAGCCCCGATTGGTCGACCATGCTATTCAGTAAGAGCCCGCGAATGCGGATTTAGCTATCTTGGATCGGTGGCGGCACGTGCATCTACGGGAGCCTGCGGAAAGTGGATCTTCTTCAGCAACTCTTTATATCGGGGTTCGTCTTTCAGGGATCTCAAGTCTGGGTCCGAAAGGCACCACAGCGCATCCGATTCATGGCGGTAATAGGCGATCTCGAGGAAGCGCAACGCTTCCTCACGTCTGCCCATAGCCACGCAAGTCTTAGCCAACATCCCCGAGAGATATTTCCCCTCTGCCCAGTATTCCCTCTGCTTGGTGTAGAAGTTCTTCAATAGTCCGCTCACGCCACTCTTTGCGTACCCGTCTCGTGCGGAAGCCATAATGTCTTTCAGAACCGGATCGTTGCGAACCTCAGCGGCCTTTTGGCCCTCTTCAAGGAAAGTGCGATAGTCATGAAGTTCGAAACTGATCTGCATCAGATAAACGTGCGGCGAATAGAACTCCGGGTTGGTGCGCTCCACGTCTCTGAGAAGCGCGATACCCTCGTCCTTTCTGCCCGCGTCAAACAGAACTATGCCCTTGTCGGAAAGGGTTGAGTGCGAAGCAGGGTCGAGCTCCTGGGACTTGTCGAATTGGCGCAGGGATTCTTCAAAACGGCCGGGCACTGCGAACGCATTGGCATACCAGCGGCGGGTCACCGGATCTTTGGGATCAAGCTGGATGGCGCGTAGGAACTGTTTCTCTGACTCCACGTAATCCCCGGCACCGTAAAAATCGCCAAAGGCGAGCGCCCGATGGGCTTCGGCAAGAGAATCATCGAGTTGGACGGCACGCATGGCCGCGGCGATTGCCCTGGGGTAGGAATCGGTGAGCGGCATGGTGGAATAGATCTGTAACAGATTGTAGGTATCGGCCAGTCCTACATAGGATTCGGCATCGTTTGGGTTGTGCACAACCGCTTGTGTGAAATCGTCCAGTGCGCGGTTGAGGCTGCCGGGGGTTCTTTGATTCCACTCATAACGGCCTTTGAGGTAGAAGTCATGGGCCAGACGCTGTTCCGCATCGGAAACTGCCAGCGAAGTCTTTGGGTTGAGCTTTGGCTGATCTCCCGCAAAGAGCCATCGGATCGCAGCCGATGTTCGCCGACCTGGGCTTCGAGAAACAGCAAACATGACGGCGATTCCAACCGTGCATATCAGCGCCAGCCCAACCACTGCGAGCACCCATTTTGGTTTCAAGCGGAAACCGAAGGCGACCTGTTCAGGATTCGAAGGAATTGCCGTGACGATTTCACGCACGGTAATCGCCGGAGCGCCGGAGATCTCTTCCGGCTCCGCGGCGTCGATTTCTTCGAGTGGCAAGTTCTTGCTGGACTTTAGCCATTCTGCCAGCTCAGCACTATAAGCGAAGACTGAGCCGCGGCCTCCGCCCGGCACGCGATGAATGGGAAGGCCCCGGTCTGTTTCCCAGCGCTTGACGGTTCTTTCAGCCCTGCCGAGGTAATTGGCAATTTCTTTCCAGGAGTCCAGTCGGGTTCCGAGCTTCGGATTCTCCGCGTTTGCACGGTCTGAAGAAGATGTCGGCATGAAATGGCACGAATAGACCTCGAAAGACACTCGAATTTCGAGGGAATTGCCGTCATGATACCACCTGCTCGAAAAAGTTCGCAGCGTGCTAGCCGTCAAGCTTCGCGCCAAAGGAGATTCTTATGTGGGCAAAAATCAAAGCGTTACCTCTCCTCGTCAAGATCATCGCGCTTGTTGTGTTCATAGCTCTCGGCGGGATCTACAAGACGTTCATCGCTGCACCCAGTTCGAGCGGCGGATACAACTCCTCCTATAGCCCTGTGAGCGCCTCGAGTGCGGGTTCTGCCGGGTCCAGCGTTCCTGCCAGTTCCGGCGGGTCCAGCGCTCCTGCCAGTTCTGCCGGTTCCAGCACGATGAATGCCAGCCAGGTGCTGGCCAGCCTGGAGGCGCAATACAGCGTGATGCAGAACCAGAACGTCCAATGCGCGGCCCAGGAACAGCAGATGAATCCCTCGAACTTTGCTCCGCCACCGTGCGAGGCCCAGATGCAGGTAAACGTGGCTCAGATGGCCAAACTGGAGGCGGAGATCTACCGCTTGAAGACCGGAGCCAATGTGCAACCTGTGGACTTCGTTCTCATGGGGTCAAGTTCGCCGTCGGGCGGAGGAGGAGCCACCTCGGACCCCGCCCAGCAGGCCGTCGAGCGCGCCGACCGCGAAGGCATTCTTGGGCAATCGAAGTACACCGATTCCGACGGCAAGGAATACCAGCTCGCCAACTCGCCGTACTACTTCAAAGATCGCGTCAGCGGGAATGTCGTTGCGAGCAATACCTCGAACCCACCGGACAACCAACACGACTGGGAGCAACTCACGTACCAGCCCAACTAAGCCGGCTGATCTGCAACGCGCATGTGACACTCTCGATAGTGCCCCAATCGGGAATTAGTTGGGCTTTTGTGCGGCTAGAATTCTTTGCATGTTCAAGATCAAGTGCCTGTGTCTTCTGTCGTTTCTGTTTTTGATTTTCTGTATCTCGGCGACGGGCCAGGAGCCGCTGACCCAGGGACAAATTCACCATGTGAGCAAGGTCAAAAAGAACCTTGCTCAGTACGACACCGGAACGAAGCTGGATGTACAGCTGAGCGACGGTTCCCATCACATTGGGACGTTGACCGAGACCGGGCCTACCGGCTTCGTTCTGATTGACTCCGCGAGCAGCAGGTCCCAGAGCATCGATTATCTCGACGTAAAGCGCGTCAAGGCGTCGGGAAATCGACAGCCGGGCAAGTCAAGAGGGATCAGCTATCCAGTGGTAGACATCGTATTGATCAGCCTTGCCCTCCTTACGCTTCTCGTTGTCAGGTAGACCATGTAGAGCAGCGTATCCCGTCCGCGTGCGGAGGACAGCCTTGGTTTTCGCCGATGGCAGCAGGGTGATTTCCGCAGGTCTGTCTGCGGTCATCCTGATCCTCAAAGCTGATCGGGCGGAAGCGGCTCATTCAGATACCCGGTCGTGATTCCCCAGCAGGCGTAATGCTTGGGCTCCCACTCCAACAGCAGGGGAGCATCAAGCCAATCTGGCTCCGTCTTCGTCCCGTCGGTCTCGATGTATGAGTCGATGTAATCCCACTGGCCGCAATCATTGAAGACGACCAGGCGGATGCCGTTGCCAAACCGGAACGTCATGTTCCTGGCATAAGCTTCGGCCCATGTTTCACCGCCCTCGAGTTCAACCGACAGCTCGCCGGCGTCGACCGCCTCGCACATCGCGACAATCTCCTGTTCCGTCACGCTGCCTCCCACTGGAAGAACGACTCACCAATTATCAGTAAAGCTGCGGCGAAGTACATTTCCGCAATCGCAAGACGAATGTTCACCGACGGCATCTCGACCAGAACAATTCAGATCGCTCAGCGATTGGAGTATACATGTGCGGAACTGAATCCGTTTCGCGCGCGGGTCATCGAATAGCCATGCTTCTAAAGCCTGCACAGCGGGATGGTGACCGCTTCGTCAATCTTGTGCCGACCAAGGTCGGCGGCCTTTCAGTCATATTCAAGGTGGGGCCAAGTTTCCTTTTCGGAACCCGGGCACGCTCGCCACGCGTACCACTAGGTCCGTTTCACACGGACGCGACGGCTTACGCCGTAATGCCGCGTTCAGGGCTGCGCATCACCTGGATGGGACATGCCACTTCGATCGTCGAGATCGATGGCGCCCGCATTCTGATTGACCCGGTTTGGGATGAGCGCGCGTCGCCTACGAACTGGAGCGGCCCCAAACGTTTTTTCGCGCCTCCCCTGGCGTTGAGCGATCTTCCAGCCATCGACGCAGTGATCGTCTCGCATGATCACTACGACCACCTGGGCGCGGGCACGATACGCGCGATGGCGCACCTCGCCGCAGTGCAAGGAGCGAAATGGATTACGCCGCTCGGAGTTGGCGGACTGCTGCAGCAGCTCGGTATACCCGCGGCACAGTGCGTCGAACTGAACTGGATGGACAACGCACAAGTAGGCGCGGTCAGAGTTACGGCTCTGCCGACGCGGCATTTCTCAGGCCGCAGCCTCTTCAATCGCTTTGAAACACTATGGGCTTCGTTTGCATTGAACGGGCCGCAACACAGCTTGTACTACGGCGCCGATTCCGGGGAGTGGCCGGGCTTCAATGAAATCGCAGAGCGGTTTGGACCGTTCGAGCTGACGATGCTTGAGATCGGCGCTTTTGATCCGTTGTGGGCGGATATACATATGGGACCCGAAGGCGCGGTTCGCAGCTTCCATGCTCTTGGCGGTCATGGGCTGCTGATGCCGATTCACTGGGGACTGTTTGACCTGGCTCGTCACCACTGGAGACAGCCTATCGAGAAGATCTGGCCGATTGATGGATTGAAACTCTGGTCCCCAACGCCAGGCGTGCCTTCAGAAGTCATCGCAGAAGAGGAATTGCGGTCAGAGTGGTGGCGGAGTTGAAGCGTTCGTGCGGGACCTATGATCCAGGAAGGTTGGCCGTCATCTGGAAGCCTTCGTTTTCTTCAGGCTCATACTTCGGCGCGGGAGCGGACTTCACCGAAAACGGTTCCGGTGCGGCCACTCGCGAAACTTGCTTGTTGTCGTACATGCGCAAGTCAGCGGCAATGCATAGCGCTTCAAGATCAGTGGCATCGTCGGGAAAGACAGCGACTCCGATGCTTGCGCCTACCTGCACCAGATGATCGCCAACGGCCATCGGCTCTTCAAGCAGCTCCATCAACGACTGGGCCAGCATTTTTGCGTTGGTGCGATTGGTCGGTTCCTCGAGGATGAGCGAGAACTCGTCGCCTCCGGTGCGAGCCACGGTATCGGAACGGCGCACGCGGCTTGCGAAGATGCTGCTCACTCTTCTGAGCAGTAAGTCGCCCGCGTGGTGCCCGAGCGAGTCGTTGACCTGCTTGAAATGGTTGAGGTCGATCACCAGCAGGGCCGCCTTCGATTCCATGCGGCGTGCCCGCTCAAGAGAGAACGAGAGGCGGTCAAGGAAGAGACGGCGATTGGGCAATCCTGTGAGTTCATCGTGAAGAGCGAGGTATTTATTGTGGACGATCTGGTCTTCGAGCAGGAGGAGAATCATGCCTACGGCGACAACATACTTGGGAAGATTCCAGACCTCGCCTTCAAACTGTACTTTCGGCAGGAAAGTTTGAAGAACCGGCGCAATGACAAACACCGCAGCCCACGCGAAGAATCCGCCGATCGAAATGAGGGCTCCTGCCGTGGGGCGCCGGTAGTTGTACCAGATATGAACCCCGCAGGCGAAGTAGACGGTGAAAAGGACAGCGTTCAATGCAAGGTCTGTGCCGTTGACCGGGCGATGTTGCACGAGGAGCAGAAACACAGACAGGGCGCCGTAGAGACTCACGACTACCCAGCGCAAAAAGTGATTGAACCGGTGCATCGCAGAGAGAGCCACCACCAGGGGAGCCGCGCCCACTAGAACGGCCGAGGTATTCAGGGCCCAGGATGGCACATGGTCAGTCTCGATCAATACGACGTACAGAGCATTGGTTGCAAGCAGCACATAGAGCATCCAGCGGCTTGAGCGCTCGCCGCGATAGGGGACTGAGGCCCACATGAAGATCACACCCGCTGCCGTCAGGGATGCCAGTCCGATGTCGACGGAAAGGGCGCCCAGGATTCCAGGCGAGGGAAGGAACATGAACGCCGCAAAATGGAGCGCAATCAGCATCCATCCCGCGAGCCAGAGCCGCGATGCCGCGGTCTGCCCCTGGCGAGCCACTGACGCGAATGCGCAAGTCAGCGCGGCCACCGCGGTCAGGTCGGGGAGTTTGCTCCAATCCACGCAGGTCACCCTAAAGTGCCGGATTGGCCCGTCCTTGCTCCAATCCAGCTATCCACAATTTTAGATGTGTTCGAGTTTGTAGATCACGCATATGACCCTTTCGTTGCATGCCAAACCGGCCCTAAAAGAAACTTGCGTAACCTTGCAATTCATTGAGAAGCACGTTAATCCTTTGGGTTACCGGCGCCGAAATTGGGATTGCGCGGCTAAATATCGCTACTAGACTCAAGAAGATGTCAGCCAGTCTTTACATCGTCGTTGAAGGGGAAGATCCAGGATTCGATATCTTCGTGAATGGAAACGCCCTGGCGCGTAACGAAGATTCCCTCGAGCACCTGGCCGAGTTCCTTCATGTGACTCCGCTGCTGCAGTTTTTTTCAGCGGATGAGAACTCGATGTGCCTGTTGCTGGAGCAGGGAACCGGCGATCCTGAGTGGGTTCGCCATCTGCCGCAACCGCAGTGGTTCGATGCTGCGGATGGCTTGGCCAGCGTTCGCGCTCTTATCGGGTTCCTGGCCTCGACGCCCGTCTCCTTCGGATCCGAGACGCTACCAGTTCTGAGCGAACTGCGGGAGTATGAGCGGGTTCTTCAGAAGGTGGCGAAGTATAAGCTGCGCTGGCATCTCGCCGTAAGCTGGCGATAAAAAGTCCCCAGCGATGAAGACCCGTCGCCGGGAACCCGTTCGACCAGATCTCTTATCAAATGTCGTCTTTTGCCGCTGTCTTTTCGGCACTGTCGAGGAGAGCCTCAGTCAGCAGCCGCTTCGCCTTCACGCGGAGCAAACAGGTTCCCGATGCGTCGAATCTCCGCACCGGCTCCCTGCAGTTTTTCTTCGATTCGTTCATAGCCGCGGTCCATGTGGTAGACGCGATCAAGAATCGATTCGCCGTCCGCGACCAGGGCGGCCAGCACCAGCGATGCCGACGCTCGCAAGTCAGAACACATCACCGCGGCGGAAGAAAGTTTTGCCGGCCCACGAACAGTTGCGATGCGCCCGTCGACCTTGATGTTGGCACCCATTCTCACCAGTTCCTGCACATGCATGAAGCGATTCTCGAAGATGTTCTCGGTTACCTGGCTTACGCCTTCGGCTTGCGTGGCAAGAGCCATGTATTGTGCCTGCATGTCAGTGGGGAAGCCGGGATATTCCTCCGTTGAAATGTCAGCCGCCCTGGGAACTCCACCGGACCGCACGCGGATCGAGTCGGCTCCCAGAATGTCAATCCGCGCTCCCGTTTCTTCAAGCTTGGCGATCACCGCACGCAGGTGGTCCGGATTGCAGTCGGCCACAATCAAGTCTCCGCCTGTGATGGCGCCGGCGATCAAAAAAGTGCCTGCCTCGATGCGATCAGGATTGATGCGATACCGGGCGCCACTTAGTTTGGAGACTCCTTGCACGCGAATCGTGGATGTGCCCGCGCCCTCGATCTTCGCTCCCATCTTTGTAAGCAGCGCAGCGAGGTCGGTGACTTCAGGCTCACGAGCACAATTCTCCATCACCGTTTCGCCGTCAGCAAGCACGGCGGCCATCAGCAGATCTTCAGTTCCTGTCACTGTGATTCGGTCGAACAAAAGATGCGCGCCTTTGAGGTGATCGGCACGGGCCTCAAGATATCCATGCTCCTGAATGATGGTGGCGCCCATCTTTTCGAGACCGCTGATATGCATGTCGATGGGCCTGCCGCCAATCGCGCATCCGCCGGGCATGGCCACGCGGGCTATTCCCGCGCGCGCCACCAGCGGACCCAGCACGAGGGAACTGGCGCGCATGGTCTTTACGATTTCGTATTTCGCTTCAGGATCAGACAGTGTGCGGCAACTGATGTTGACGCTGTGATGGGGTTTGCCATCGCTCACCGCGACTTCCGCTCCCATCGAGGCCAGTAGCCGGCTCTCCGTCAGGATGTCGCGGACCTGTGGAATGTTCTCGAGTATGACTTCTTCTTCGGTGAGGATCGCCGCGGCCATGCAGGGCAACGCCGAATTCTTCGCGCCGGATACACGAATCGTTCCAACCAACGGATTCCCGCCGCGAATAACGAATTTATCCATGAATTCGTGGGTGCTCCCTGGTCTCAAGTGTAAATGGCTGCAGGCGATAGAAGAGTAGCGAAGGATATACTTGCTGCGTTGCTGAGGTTTATGGCGAAGTAATCGCAGAGAGAAGAACAAATGGAACGGGCGAGATTCGGGTTGAGTTCAGCGGTCGTATTCGGAGTGGTGATTGCAGTTTTGGAAACGTTTGCAGTTTCGGTGCCTATTTCTGCGCAGCCGAAGCCGGATGCGGTCGCGACGAAACCCCTTCCGTCGATTATCCAGAAGGACGGCCGCTACGCGCTTGTGGTGGATGGCGAACCGTACCTGATGCTGGGAGTGCAGGCGAACAATTCAAGCGCGTGGCCTGCGTATCTCGACAAGGTCTGGCCCGCTGCGGAGACGCTGCACGCCAATACCGTCGAGCTTCCAATCTACTGGGAGAATGTCGAGCCGACCGAGGGCAAGTTCGACTTCAGCAGCGTCGATCTGATTTTGAAACAGGCGCGGGAACATCACCTGCGGCTGGTGCTGTTGTGGTTCGGTACATGGAAGAACGGCAGTTCGCACTATACGCCGGAGTGGATCAAGCTGAACCAGGAGAAGTATCCATTCGTCGTGAACGAAAAGGGAGAAACGGTGGACTCGCCATCACCTTTCTCTGCTGCATTCCTCAAGGCGGACAAAGATGCGTTCCGCCTGCTGATGCGGCATTTGAAACAAGCCGACCCTGAGCGGACCGTATTGATGGTTCAGGTTGAGAACGAAGCGGGCGAGTGGGGAGGCGTGCGCGATTTTGGTCCGCAAGCGCAGAAAGCATTTGCGGAACAGGTTCCCGAAAAGCTGGTCACGGGACTCAGGAAACAGGCAGGCACATGGAGGCAAGTCTTTGGTGACGACGCCGACGAAACCTTCATGGCCTGGTATGTGGCAACTTACATTGAACAAGTCGCCGCAGCCGGCAAAGCCGAATATCCGTTACCGCTGTATGTCAATGCCGCGCTGAGGGATCCTTTCAAGCCGGGCAAAGCTCCGAGCTACGAGTCCGGCGCGCCGACCGACAACAACATCGATCTGTGGAAGATTGCAGCGCCTTCAATCAGCGTGGTCGCGCCCGACATCTATTTGCCCGACTACGCGAAATACATGAAGGTGATTGACCTCTACAAGCGCAAGGACAATCCGCTGCTGATTCCCGAGACCGGCAATTCGGCTGCATTTGCTCGCTACGTTTTTGCGGCGATCGGGCAAGGCGCAATCGGCTGGGCACCCTTCGGGCTTGACCTGACACGCTACAGCAATCAGACGTCCGGCCCGGAAGCGATGGAGTCAAGCGCGCTGAAACCGGTTGCGACGCAATACGCGCTATTGGCTCCCATTGCTCGCAAACTTGCGAAGGGAAATCTCGAAGGCAAAGTCCGGGGCGCGAGTGAGAACCCTGAGGATCACACACAGACGCTGGATTTCGATCGCTGGCAGGCTGTCGTCAGCTACGGCATGCCGTCGTTCGGCAACTGGATGCAGCCGAAGGGCAATACGCCTCCCGACGGCGGAGTGGTGATCATGGAGCTTGGACCGGATGAGTACCTGGTCGCCGGCCACCATGTGCGCGTGGATTTCAAGCCGACATTCGCGCCCGGCAAAAAGCGTCTTTGGCTGAAAGTTGAGGAAGGCAGCTACGACGCGGCAGGGAACTGGAAGATGGCGCGCATCTGGAACGGCGATCAGACCGATTACGGCCTGAATCTGAAGGCGGATGAAAATGTGCTGTTAAAGGTGCGGATGACGACGTTTTGAAGAGAAATTGCAGTGGCCATCGTGCTTTCGATCATCGAGTTCGATCGAGTTTGAAAGGTGCAAATTTGATGTCAAAATCCCGGCGAACAATCTGAGCGACCCACTTGCGTTCGGCGTGGGAATCAAACCGGGGACTACCGGTGCTATTCAGTTCGCATTGATGACCTGGTCTGGCTCCGCAGATGGGGCACCAGAAGCTCATCGAAGTTGCGCCTTCAGTCATGTCCCTTTTTAGCGGCGCTCACTCAAAAAAGATGGTCAAAATTGAACATTCTGCTTCGCAAGGAGATGTTAGAGGCGACTTCAATTGACTCACTGTGAGACTCCTTGCAGTGAGTCTTCGCGATTCGCCGGCAAGGTTTGTCGGAATTTGATCGAGAGTCCCTATTCTTCCTCGGCAACCCTGAGCATCCCCAGATCGAGCAGGTTCTGACCCTCATTGTGCCTGAGAACGTCGGCAACATTTTCGGCCATCCCCTTATCTGCCGCGAAGAATCGGAAGGTCACGACTTCTTTGGCGAACATGCAGGTTATATCGATGCGAGAGCCCACGATCCTGTCGACTCTTCTTAAAGTCACCAATTCCGGGGAACGTGCAAAGGCCTCTTTGCGGGTATCAAATGGTCCGGCGCCTCCTTGAGGCGGCCAACCAGGAAGACTCGACAATTGCTTCATTCAGTACTCCTACAGGCTTGATGGTACGCTCGTGCGCGCCGAATCGGGCGCCTGGACCTGTTTTAGAGCACCCGATGGTTACCGAGGCGTCGGCTGCAACTTCGGTGTGAGCCTGGCGGGCACGGTGAGAGCCGTGGACTCTGAGAACTTTTTCTGGGTTTTATAGTTCGAGGACGTTGTCTTCGATGGCGAGGCGCACATTGCCGTCTGACTTGGCCAGTCGGCGAACGGCTTCAGGCTTGTCGACTTTGGCTTTGAGCATCACCAGGGCCACGGGAACGCTGCGTCCCGCGCTCTTGATCGTCTGGACAGCCGTCTCGCGATCGATCTTGCAGGCACTCATCAGGATGCGAATGCCGCGCTCGACCAGCTTGGAATTCTGCATGTGCACGTTGACCATCAGGTTTTCGTACACATAACCGAGCCGCGTCATGGCGCCGGTGGTAATCATGTTCAGAATCATCTTCTGAGCGGTGCTGGCTTTCATGCGGGTTGAGCCGGAAACGACCTCGGGGCCAACATCGGCAATGATGGAGATATCGGCGGCGCCGGCAATCGGGCTGCCCTGGTTGCACGTTACGGCCGCTGTGTGCGCTCCGCGAGCGCGTGCGTATGCGACGGCGGCGACAACATAAGGTGTGCGGCCCGAGGCGGAGATGCCGATCACCACATCCTTGCGGGTGGGGCGGCGGCGGGCAATGTCCCGTTGACCCAACTCCTCAGAGTCTTCGTTGACTTCAACGGCAGACGCCAGCGCCTTGGGACCGCCGGCCATGATGTACTGCACCTGCCCCGGCGCGGTGGAATATGTGGGTGGACATTCTGAGGAATCAAGGGCTGCTATCCGGCCACTGGAACCGGCGCCAATATAAATCAGCCGACCGCCATCCCGAAGGGCGCGGGCTACCTGGTCAATGACGACGGCGATCTCGGGAATGGCCTTCTTGACCGCGGCTGCAACCTTGGCATCTTCGTGATTAATGATGCGGGCGATTTCCAGTGCCGATTTGGTGTCAAAGCCTTGAGATGCTTCGTTTTGGCTTTCGGTGGTGAGTTGTTGCAGCAAGGAAGCCGGGTCGATTTTGGTATCCTCTTTCGGTTGCGCGCCGGAGCCTTCCTGCGTCGTCGTACTGGATAACATCGAGTATATCCCCAACGTTTATTGTATCTGTAAATTGAGCAAGTGGCTTCAGAATTCGGTAGTGTCCTAATTTCATTTGTGCATCCTTAAGTACCTATGTTGGCAATCAAAGTGCTACGAATCCATTCTGAAACTGTCTTCCCATTTGCCTTCGCCGCTGCCTCGACTTTCCGGCGATCTTCCGGGTTGAATCGGACAGGGACAATACTGCCTTTGGCATCGGCTTTTGCCAGTCGTGGGCGTCCGGGTTTTCTAGGCTTCGGCTTCAATATCGGCGGCATTGGCTCTTAGCTCCTGTGCGATTGCGAGTCTGACAGCGGTTTCGGGGGATACTGCCGGGGGGACGTGAAGGACGGCTACACTCCGTCTGGGAACCTTGGGGTCGTCTGTGTCGTGCGTCCATGCGTAGGCAATGTTCGCCTTGTCATGGCCGTGCAGTTCAAAGACTTCGACTATCCCTTCCCATATCGTTTCCCCCCGGAAAACCTCTTTCACTGATACGCTCTGCCGGTGAGTTGAATCCACTCCGTGCAGTTTCTTGATTACATCCTTCAATTCTTGGATATAGGTCATGCCGCCGCCCTTACCAAATCCCCTACGCTCCAAAACGTGTTCGTTACGCCAGCGGCCATGCAGGGAGTGCATCTCAAAGTGTTGTGCCGTTTGACGAAATTGTAATAAGCGAAGTGCAGTCCAACCGCTGCCTCGAAATTCTCCCGTTTCTTAGAGAAAGCCAGAGTCAGACGGGTAAGCCTCCGCATATGCAAGCGGGTAGTGGCGTTCATCCGCTCAATGTAGCTGGTTGAAATTAGCTTAAAATCTGGCCGCCCAAAGATGGCTTTCTTCTCGGACGAGACAAACTCCGGAGCACTGTAACGGCGATTATCCGTAGTCTCAACATGGCCGTAGGTCTTCACGATCTGGCCGTAGTCGGCAGCATAAGGGCCAAAGACGATATCAATCGCGTCCTTGTAGGCTGAAAGGCCGTCAGTAGAGATTTGAACCCGGTTCTTCATACGACGAGCAACGTCATCAAGGAACGGGTCTGCGGTCTCCCGGTTACGATCTCCGCAGCGAAAAACGGGGACCAGTTTAGTGTCGGCATCGATAACGCAGAACGTCCAAATGCTTCCTACGTTTTTGCCGTCTTCGGGCTTGACGTTGCGTTCTTTCTTGCCGACAAATCCCCAAATCTCGTCCATTTCCAAACGAGTGCAGGGCAGTTCGCGCATAGTCGCATCCATCAGCGCCGTGCATCCCTGTCCGATCTTCACCCCAAGCCGCATGATCGTATCGCGGTGAATGCCCGTCATGCGCTCGATGGAGCGGATGCTAGAACCTTCAGCCAACGCGCTGATTACGGCGATTTGTTTATCGATATTGAGGACGTTCGACATAAAGCCTCACTTGAATAAGTGTAATACAAAAATAAGTGACTGTCAATGTCTACCCCAAGCTCTCATCGATTCATCTTTCAAATTCTCAATATGGTTCCTTAGATTCGCGAGAACTTGTTGGTATTCGTAGTCTGCTGGGTATCCGGTTTCGACAACTGTAGAAGAGAATTCAGGAAACTCTGCTTTCAGGATGTCTAGGTGTTGAAGATAGAGGACCATGAAATCTCGGCGCTCATTTAATAAGTCGAGACCTGTACCATCTAAAAGAGAGCCTTTTATTTTGTCTGTGCCGTTGAGTGGATGAATCAGTTTTTCTCCAGCATTATCCCAATGGTGCCAAAGTGACTCCAATCGTTGTTGCAATTCGATAGCACGGGCCTCTAAATGGCCAAGTAAGAATCCTTTTGCTCCTGCAAGTTTTACATTTTTAATGTAAGCGTACAGCCAGTCCCTGTTGACACCAGAGGAGTGTGTCATGAGGTGCCCACTTGTTTTTTAGTGGGCACTTGTTGAGTGTGTCTTAGGCGGCCTGAGAAGAGTGGGTTTGAAGTGAGGAAGCCAGGTTCCAAGGTAGCAGGTCCTGTATCTGGCTGATGGGGTGATCAGCGATCTGCGCCAGCACGGTGCGCAGGTAGAGTTCCGGATCGAGTCCGTTGAGCTTGGCCGAGCCGATCAGTGTGTACATGGCAGCGGCGCGTTCGCCGCCACAGTCCGATCCCGCGAAGAGGAAGTTTTTCCGCCCAAGAGCGACAGCTCTGAGCGCCCTTTCAGCGGCGCTGTTGTCGACCTCGAGCAGGCCGTCTTCGGTATAGCGTGTGAGGGACCGCCAGCGTGAGAGCGCATAACGAATCGCAGCTGCAGTCTCGCTCTTCGATGACAGTGAGCGAAGTGCCTTCTCCATCCATTTGCGCAAGTCATCGAGCAGCGGCCTGGCCCGCGTCTGTCGAACACTCAGCCTGAGATCAACAGGCTTCCCGCGGATCTCGTCCTCGATCGCATAAAGTGCGCCGATCCTTGCCAGCGCTTCAGTGGTGGTCGGTGAAGCATGCGCCAGATGGATGTCGTGGAACTTGCGCCGGGCATGTGCCCAGCAGGCTGCCTCATATATATGGTTGCCATACAGATGATGAAAGCCGGCATAGGCATCGGCCTGCAGGGCTCCGGTGAAGTTCTTCAGATGCTGGCGAGGATGTTCACCTCTGCGATCTTCCGAATAGGCGAACCAAACAGCGGGAGCGGTCTGTTCGCCCGCTGGACGTTCATCGCGCACGTATGTCCAGAGCCGTCCGGTCTTGGTCTTGCCGTTGCCCGGAGCCAGTACGGGCATCGGCGTATCGTCGGCATGCAGCTTGCGGCCGGCGAGCACATGCTTCTGAATCGCATCCACAAGCGGGCTGAGCAGATCGCTGGCTGCACCAACCCAGCCTGCCATGGTCGAACGCGGGAGTTCCACTCCCTGACGGGCATAGATCTCCGACTGCCGGAATAAGGGCAGATGGTCCGCGTACTTCGAGACGATCACATGTGCCAGCAGACTCGGTCCTGCCAGGCCGCGCTCGATCGGACGCGACGGTGCAGGCGCTTCGACCACTCGATCGCAGCCTGTGCAGGTGAACTTCGGCCGCACATGGCGGATGACCTTGAAGCTCTCAGGAACATACTCCAGTTGTTCAGAGATATCGTCCCCGAAATGGCGAAGGCCGCCACCGCAATCTGGACAGCAATCGCGCTCGGGCCTGTGCATGACCTCTTCGCGTTTAAGATGTTCAGGCAGCGGCTTGCGCTCGGAACGAGGCTTCTGTTCCTTACGCGGCGAGACCCGTTCAGCGATCGCTTCGGTCTCCGCCTGCGTAGTCTCATCTTCTTCCAGATCAAACTCCATCTGCTCAAGCTTGAGAACCAGCTTCTCACTCTTCTTGCCGAAGATCATGTGACGGAACTTCTCGACCATCAGCTTGAGGTGCTCGATGCGCTCTCTGCGCGAGTCGAGTTCTTCGGCCTGCTCGGACATCGTCTGGCGATGCGCATCCAGCTCTGCCTCGAGCCGCCGAATCTCTTCGTCCTGAGCAGCGATCAGAGATGCGAACTGTTGCTCATGCGTACGAATCAGATCGAGGAGAGCATCGCGATCGAGTGCATCCAGATCCGGAAGAGGCGCGTGATCCATGGACGCAGTATGCCACTACTTCACGAAAGCGCAACCGTGGAAAACCCGCATCAATACAGGGGAATCATGATAATCATCAGACTGCGACTTCCGGCGTCCACGTGCGTTCGACTCTTCGCCAGTCAATGCCTTCCAGGAGCATCGAGAGTTGCGCACGACTGAGGTGCACGGTTCCGCTCTCTGCCTTCGGCCAGATGAAGCGGCCACGCTCAAGACGCTTCGCAAATAGGCACAGACCGTCGCCATCCCACCAAAGAAGTTTTACGATGTCGCCTCGTCGTCCGCGGAACACAAATACGTGTCCGGAGAACGGTTGCTCGTGCAACACGTTCTGCACCTGCGCACTCAGTCCGTCGAAACCGCGGCGCAGATCCGTCACTCCTGCTGCAATCCAGACCTTGGTCCCAACCGGAAGCTGGATCACTTGCGCAGACTCTCGAGGATCGACCGCACCAGAGATGAATCGGCGCCGCTCTCTACGCTGATCGTTGCACGACCAGGAAGCTCGATGTGGATCGCGCCAGTCGCCGGCCTCGCAGCTTCTTCTGTCTCTCTGCCCTCGTCTCTTGGGCTGTCCACCGTCACCGGGACCAGCGCCACACTCGACTCGCTCAGTTCGCCACGCTCTAATGCACGACGCCACTTGAAAACCTGGTTCGCGTTCACACCATGGGCTTGCGCCACTTGGGCTACGCTGGCGCCGGGCTTCAGCGTCAACTGCACAATCTGAAGCTTCTCCGAAATCGACCGGAAACGGCGAACACGACGATCCGTACTCAACCCAACTACGTCAGACATGAGCCGATCTTCGGCCCTGCAATACCGCTATAGCTAGTAGGGACTCGGCGTACGCTT
>CAWGYG010000008.1:0-482871 GCA_963826915.1 uncultured Acidobacteriaceae bacterium | reverse complement strand
ATCTAATCAATCAGTTACGGAATTTGAGAGTCTTGAGCGCAGGTCCAATAAGGGTCCATTAAGAACTGCACCCATTCCGATACTGAAAAAGGCTGCCGCGAGCAGCCTTTTTTCCGCTCTCTAGGCTACATCTTCCCGCTGTGGTGCCGTTCGAACCCCCATGTGAACGACCTTGCTGTTTGCATCACGCTTCGTGCTCATCGGTGGTAGGTCCATGTCTCATCTGAAGACCTTTGCGCCGGACCTGATCATTGGACAAATGGCCAGCCGTCTGCGGTCCAGCCAATCAGGTTAAGGCCCAACGCTGGATAGCCGTTGTTGTTGCCATCGTAATAGTGGTAGACGAGGACATCGCCGTCCGAGTCGAGAAACGCGCTTTGTCCGCCTGGTCCGTTGATGTTTCCGTGCGCGCTCAGCACGATCGTACCGCCGCCCGCGGTCAATGCAACGCCGCCACGGTCAGTGTAGGGGCCAGTGATGACGCTCGAACGGCCGACGATGATGCGATAGGTGCTGCTCACACCTTTGCAACATGTATCGACGGAAGCAAACAAATAGAAGTAGCCCGCATGCGGGTAAATGTAAGACCCCTCAATGCCAGTGCCGGACGGATGAAAGGCGAGCTGAGTGCAGGCCGCGCTTGTCGGAATGCCGGTGGCATTGTCAACCGGCACGATTTGAATTCCGCTGGAGTAGGAACCAAAAGCGAGCCACGTGTTCCCGGAGAAATCGACAACCGACGCTGGATCGATTGCATTAGCCCCTGCGCACTTGGTGGATGTGTAGGCGGGCGAACCGATGTCGACAAACGTGCCAGGTTGACCACTCGGACTCGTAGCCAGGCCGATGGCCGAGTCTGTGCTGCCAAACGTCGATGCCGCGTAGTAGAGCCAATAAACCCCATTGTGTGCTGATGCGTCTGGCGCCCAAAGATCTCCGCTCGCACCTGTATATGCATTTGTCCACGCCGGAGCCGAGGAAAGCGCAGTGCCATCGTCGGAGAAATTGATACGGTCAGGAGAAGTGTGCGCGTGAATTGAGCTATGCGTCGAGAAAAGGTAGTAGGACGAGCCCACTTTCAGAATGGATGGATCGTGAATACCGACAGTCGATGAGTCCGGCGCATTGTAGGAGACAGTGACCGCAAGCGGATCGGGATATGGTGAGGTGTTGGTTGAGGTGAGTTTCCATTCCTGGCATGTGCATCCTGCCCCAGTCGTGGCGCGCGCACCCTGATCAATCGTGGCGGACGATGTTGTGTTCGAACCTTCATCCTCGAGATAAAGGCCGCTGTTGACGTTCTTGATAAGGTAGTTGCCATCGGTAAGGAGATAAAAACTCCAAAGATGATCCTGAGTGCCATTGTCGGCCCATTGCACTGCCTGCGCCCCGGCTGACGCGGATGCGTTCAAGATTCCTATCAATTGGTGGGTAAGCAGGTTTTCCACGTTGTACTGGTTACTGTTCATTGGTATGAAATGCCAAAGAGCATCGCTCGAATTCGAATCCGATTCCTGCACCAGATTCGTACCCGCGGTCTGACTCTGGCCTGCAATTCCCAGCACCATCGAGCTCGCTGCGTTTTCAATGTTGTATTGGTAACTGTCGCTCATGGTGGTCAGCGTGCCCAAGTCCGGTGTTTCGCCACCACCACCTCCTCCACCAGAGCCCGAACCAGAAGCACCACTGCCACACCCGGAAAGAACAAGTGCTGCGCTCAATGCAAAGCCCAGGCGGGCACCATAGTTCAATCTTCTTGTGTCTCTAATGAAGTGAGCCATGACCCTCGTCTCAGATGTATCTACGATCAACAGCGGACTGTAGCCGCCGTCATTTGGATTCGCCTGAAGTTCCGAGTGCGGCATGCGGCCATCCGTTCTCCCATGAAAGCGTTGAAATCTGCAGCGCAGGTTTGCCGGTAACCGCGTCGTATGCGTGGAATACCAGGATGTCCCCTTCGGGACGCTGCAGGACGGACTCCCCTCCCGGACCGAGCCACCGGGCGTTGGCTGTGAGCAGCTGTGTACCGCCGCCTTTCAGCATCGGCTTGCCGTCCGCGTCCACGTAAGGCCCAGTGACATCGTGGGACCGACCGACCATAGTTCGATAGTTGCTATGTGTTCCGCGACAACACAGATCGAATGAAACGAACAGGTAGTAGAAACCATCGTGACGAACTATGAAAGGCGCCTCGATGGCCTGCCAATCCGCCGGCAGACCAGGCTTTGGCGGGTCCGGCAGATCGGGCATCGCGCGTGCAGCCAGTGAGTACAGGGTTGGATCGGAGGTGGAAGGTTTGCCGGTCAGGAGATCGATTCGGCGCATCTTGATGCCACCCCAGAAGCTTCCGAAGCTAAGCCAGGGTTGGTTCTGCTCATCCAAAACGATGTTTGGATCGATGGCGTTGTAGTCGTCTGTTTTCGTTGACTTCAGAACCAGTCCTTCGTCCTGCCAATGGTATTTCGGACTTTGCGGATCGAGTGTGTCATTCGTCGCCAGCGCTATGCCGGAGGTATTCACACCAAAGGCCGAATAGGCGTAGTACAGGTGATATTTTCCTTGGAAATAGGAAACGTCGGGCGCCCAGAGTTCGCGCGTTGAGGGGCTCACTTCGCGAATCCATGCAGGTATTGTGTCGAATACATGGCCGCACAGTTTCCATGACAGTAGATCGTGGGAGCAGCGGATCGGAAATTGACCTTCGTTCGGGTTTGAGGTTGTGGCAAACACATAATACGTACCACCCTCATGAGCGATGGATGGATCGTGAGTGACCGCATAATCGCCACTGAGAGAAAGTGGCTGTGGC
The DNA here is from genome assembly GCA_963826915.1 of uncultured Acidobacteriaceae bacterium. Classification (GTDB taxonomy): domain Bacteria; phylum Acidobacteriota; class Terriglobia; order Terriglobales; family Acidobacteriaceae; genus Telmatobacter. The sequence continues at coordinate 480,062 of CAWGYG010000008.1, read as the reverse complement.
CCCTGACAAATGACCGAAGTTGGAATGAGCGCGAAAACAGCAGGCAACAGGAATCGAAGATTTTGGATTCTCACGAAGACTCTCTTTCCAGTGTGAAGAGGATTTTGTCCTGGGGCTATCGATAAACGTGACAGCCCCGGAGCGGCGTGACGCCCGCAACCAGCGCCGCGCCGTTGATCTCCACCGGACATTGCAATTTAGACCGAAGCAGGTTTGTCAGAAAAGAATCTTCAGCACGAATTGAACGTTTCTCGGCCCTAGAAGCGTGCTGCCGACCTGGCCGAAACTGGTGTCCTGAATGCCTGAATCGGGTTTGTTGAACGAGTGCCGATTGAAGGCGTTGAACATCTCCCCTCGGAACTCCGCCTTAAGGTTCTCGTGAATTGGAAATGTTTTGTTGATGCCGAAGTCCTCGTCGTAGAACGCGAAGCCGCGAATGTCGGCAGAGTTACGCGGCATATTGCCGAATACGTAAGGGACATCCGGCGCGGGATTAGGATTTGGGTCACTGAAGGCGCTGCAGTTCCAGTAGCCAGTGGTGCAAGCGCCTGATCCGGCACCGACAGAACCGGTGTTCTGGAAGGCGAAGGGGTTGAATGTCCCTTGCCGTTTTACGGCCTGACCGGACACCCGGTTTGGTCGAATGCCGTTGTCAAAGCCGGGAATGCCATTGGCGCCAAAGAAGCTGATCGGCTGTCCGCCTAGATAACGCTGCACTCCGCTGATCCTCCAGTCGGAGATGACAGCGCTGACGGGCTTAGGCGCGTTGGCCAGGAATTGTTTTCCGTGTCCAACGGGCAGCTCGTAGAGGTAGCTCACAACGAAATTGTTGGGAATGTCTTCGTTGCTGACTGCCTTTTCAGCTTTGTGGTCATATGGGTTCTGCGTTCCGCCCTGGTTCTGCAGTGTGCTGTAGTAGGGCTGGATTGCGTCTGCGTCGGTGAGCGTCTTGGAGAACGTGTACGATGCCAGGATGTTGAAGCCGTTGTGGAAGCGCTGCTCCAGCTTGGCCGTCAACGCGTTATAGCTTGATTGCCCGACGTTTTGCAGGTAGCTGTCCTGGTTCATGTAGCCATACTGCGGATGGGGGCGAAGAGCTTGCTCCACGGGCTCCGAGAATCCCCACTCATTGATGAAGTTTGCGTAGGGGGGCGTGATGCCCGGAGGCGGTAGTCCAATCCACCAGTAGAGGTAGCTTCCCATGCTGAGATCGGCCAGTGGTATGTCGTTGGGATAGTCGAGCAGGCCATGCAGATGCGTGGCATGCATTGCCGAGGTAGCCGAGCGAGAAAAACAGGTTAGGGTTGAGTTGCATCTGGCTTTCGAGAGTCCAGGTCTCGACCATCGCCGGACGTCCATTCGTTGCGCCAACATCGTCAATTCCTTGGGTATTCAACTGGGTTGGGTCGAGGTCTGGTGTGAGGGGCAACTGAGGAAGCCCGGCATCGACCTGCGGACCGGACAACGGATCGGCAGTGAACAGAGTTTGATTCGCTGTGAACCCCTGCAGCGTTCCTTGTCCGAAATCGGCGTAGACCAGCGGACCATAATAGATGCCGCCATTGCCGCGTATGACAATTTTGCCGTCGCGATATGGAGACCAGGCAAATCCGATGCGAGGTTCAAAGTCCTTGTAATAGGTGTTGGCCCAGGTCTCTCCGACGTTTCCATTGCGACCAGCGCCCTTGCCGGCAAAAACCAGCGCACCCGGAATATCGTTTGCCGCTGCATTGAGAGCGGTGGGACTGAAGTTGCTGGTATCTCCTTCGGCCTCATGACGGGGCGTATCGTAGCTCCAGCGGAATCCAAGATTGAATGTAAGGTTCGAGCGAACCTTCCAGTCGTCCTGGGCAAACAGCGCGGCATAGTGAGCAATCCAGCGTGGAGCGTGCAGTTGCTTGAGAGCATTTGCCGTGCCGGATTGGCCGATCAAGAATGCAGCGAATGAGTTCCCGTCCCGGCCCCAATAGGTAGTGTCTGAGGCTGTCTGATTGGGCCAGAACGTAAAGCAGCCTGAGGTGCCGCTGCACGTGCCGCCGATTTTGCTGACGAATGAGTACTGGTGATACTGCGCTTCTCCACCGAACTTGAAGCTGTGTGCGCCATGCTGCCAATGCATGATGTCATTCAGCGCCAGCGTATTGTCCACGTCCTGGGCATCGTCGTTTTCGCCAAAGTTGGGATAAGGGCTGCTGTTGAAAACGAACCCGGGAAAGACTGGACCGGAGCCGTTGGCGATGCCGAGGGTGCTATCCCAATTCGAATTCAAGGCAGTGGCGCGAGACTTGTTGTAGTTGTTTGATCGGTTGGTGCCAAGAGTAAGCGAATTGAGCAGCGTTGGACTCAAGATCCAGTCCCAACCTGCGCGGGAAAGTTTGGCAAGTTGATCGACCTGGCCGCCGCCGCCGCTGGTGATCGGCTCAGGCAGGTTCAAACCTCCACCTTGGTCTGTGTTCTCTCGCGAGCTATAGAAGCCCCATATTTTGTGCTTGGCCCCGAGGTTCTGATCGATGCGAAAGCTGTAGACTGTCTGGCTCAACTGGTCCTGGCTGTCGTAGACGAAATTGTTTGTGCCACCCCCGCTCAGATTCGGCGACGGCATATACGTCAGGACATTCTTGGCCACCTGGCTCTCACGGCTGATGGGAATTTTGTTCAGAACGCCGTTTCCATCTTGAAATGGGACAGTGCGGCAGCCGTTACTCTCTATTGCCGGGTCAAAGATCTCGCCGAAATAGAGCGGCGTGACGCCATCGCACGCGTACGCCTGCGCGCCGTTCACGGTAATTGGTCCGCCCAGCGTTGATGAAAAGTCGAAATACTGCCCGTCGCTGCCAAGTTCGGCTGCACTTGGGATCAGGCTGGTGATGGCTGCCCCCGTGCTATAGCGAAGCTGCTCCCAGCTGAAGAAGAAGAAGCTCTTGTCTTTGCCGTTGTACAAATGTGGAATGCGAATCGGGCCGCCGAGTGTCCCGCCAAAGTCAAATTTTGTGTCGGCAGGGCGCTGCAATGCGTCGCGGGTTGTAACTTCTGAAGCCGGTGATTCGGCAAGGTACCCGTTGTTGAACCAGTTGTTCGCGTCGAGCGCGGCGTTCTTGTAGAAGTTATAGAGCACGCCGTGGTAATTGTTGCTGCCGCTTTTGGTATTGAAATTGGCGAGTCCACCCGTGGTTCTGCCGAGTTCAGCCGGGAGGCCCGAGAGGCTGACTTGAAATTCATTCACCGCATCGACAGAGGGCGTAAGAATATCTACAGAGCCAGAACCGTTCTCCATGCGATCGGTCGTGATGCCGTCCACCAGGTAGTCAGTTCCCTCTTCCTGGCCGCCATTGATCTTTGTCATCTGGAAGCCGGAACCGCCGGATGACGTGCCGGGCCCCACCGTTCCGGGAACGAGAAACTCCATAGAAGTCAGCGAGCGCAGGTTGCCGGTGACTGCCAACGGAAGGTCCTCGACCTGCTGAGGTGAGATCGAAGCGTTTATATCGGAGGTCTCCTTCTCGAGCGATACGGTTCCAGCCACAACAGTGACAACTTCATTAGAGGAGCCGACCGTGAGGGCAATGTCTCTTGCGGTCGTTGCACCGACGCCGACAACAACGCCGCTATACAGGGCACTTTTGAAGCCCGGGCTCTCGACTTTCACTACATATGTTCCCGTCCGCAACGAGGGAAAGACATAGTACCCTGCGCTGGAACTTACAGTTGTGAAGGTCGTGCCGGTTGACGGTTCGGTGGCCGTGATGGCGGCCCCCTGTACAACCTTTCCGGCTGGATCCGTGACCACACCGCTGATTGAGCCTGTGTCGAGTTGGGCGATAGCAGGCGAAGCGAATCCAATGAACAAGATCAGCATCGCGAGCCAGGCTCGAACCGACCGAAGCCACCGGTTTGACGGCCTGGATTCCGCTATTTTGAAACCGTGGATACGTTTCAACTGCAAGATCATGGCTCTGCCTCCTGAACAAACCCCTTCTCCCAAAATTTGCATTGCTTCTCCTCTGCCTCGAGCATCTGCGTGTCGGGCAAGCACCTTTCTGTTTCATTGATCCGTAGAAATCGCAATCTTCTCCGGGTCCTCAACCGGAAGTTCCGCGCGCTTACGCGCTACCTGGACGGCATGACGGTCCTGCCTGTCCTTGACCTGGTCGCGCATGCGCAGGAAGTTCCCCATCGCTTCCTGCGCTTCTGAAGGCTCGTGCAGCTTGCGATAAATCTGTGCCAGCTTGTAGTGCGAGGTCATGGCGCGATCGTCTGAAGGGTCGGCTGCAATCGCTAGCTCGAATTCCTTAATTGCGCCCTGGTCCTGGCCAATGTTCATCAAGCCGGTGCCGAGGTAATAATGCGCATCGTTCAACGACGGATCCACACGCAGGACGTCACGCAGCAACTGCACTCCCTCCGCTGGATTCTGGTTGAGCACCAGCAGGCTGCCCAGCTTGTACTTTGCGGAGTTGGCGTACGGATCGATGTGCAGCTCAGCGCGGTACTCGGGCGCCACCTTGTCGAGTTGACCCGCGGACCAGTACTGGTCGCCTAACTCCTCGTGCAATCCCGGTTGCTGAGGCGCCATTTTTATCGCGAGTTCAAACTCGCTGATCGCTTCCTGGTTTCGATATGCCTGCGCATACGCCTCAGCCAGCACCTGGTGAACACGCAATGAGTCGTGATCGAGCTTGAACATCGCGTTGTATGAAGCGTTCGCTACCAGGAGATATGCGCGCCCGCGATGATAGAGGATGTCTGCATCGGAAGGATTGAGCGCGTAAGCCTTGTCGAGCGGCGCAATCGCTGCTTGCGGGTCGTTCTGTGCCAACAGGCAAACGCCGAGCCACATGAAGGCGCTGGCGCTGCGAGGATCAAGCCGTGTTTCGCGCGACAGGCTCACTTCGGCATCCTTAAACCGATTCTGGCGGTATGCGAGAATTCCTAAGAAAAGGTTCGCGCCCCGTAAACCTGGCTTGAGCTGCAAAGCCTTCTCCAAAGCCTTGCGCGACTCATCTAACTGACCGGCTTGTTGAAACGCCAAGCCGAGGTTGAAGTATCCTTCTGCAAAGCCCGGCATGTTCTGGGTAACTGTGGTGTATGCCGCGATTGCCGTACCGAAGTCCCTCGACGTCATCGCGTCGGCCCCTCGCTGCATCGCATCGCGACTAGCCTGATCCGGGCCAGCGTGTGTTTGTGCCGGCGTCGTGACCGCCGCTCCCACTAAGGCAATCCAGAGTAGTCCCGGTACCAACCGCTTCCAAATGACGCCGATCGGTGGACTGGCAACCTCTCGTAGTGAAACCGCAGGTTCCAACGAATTCATGTGAGAGTGAATGGCGCACCTCCTGAGTGGGCGTGCAGACAAGTCCTGCGCTCCATCACAAGATCTTCGTCGATCGCTAACGGCAACCGCCATGGAAGGTGCCAATCTGATAATCTCGGTAAGCGTTTACTAGACTAGCTCTTCGAGACACCTCGCAAGAGCACACGAATTCGATCACCATTCTCTTGAAGCTGTAATGCTATTAACGGCTTACCGCTACGTTAAGTTTAGCTATATCATTGTAATTGCATGAGATATAGGGCACGCATCCTGTCTCAATATCGGCCCGGGCGGGCACGTTAAGCGGGCGGCATCTTAAGATTTTGGGCGGTGTTAAACTTGGGGCCGGAAGGAACTCTTTGGGCGAAATGCCGAGAGCCGTATCATTTCCCGTCGGTGGGCCCGGAGTGCTCACTCCTGAGCAGGTGGCGGAGGTACGCCGGCATTTGAATGACGTGCTTTCGAGCCACGCCTTCGCTGGAACAAAGCGGACCCAGGATTTTCTTCAGCTGATTGTGAACCACGCCCTCGAAGGCGAGGTGGATAGCCTCCGTGAACGGATGATCGGCGCCGAGATGTTTGGGCGCCCCGTCAGCTACGACACGGGCAGCGATTCCGTTGTCCGCGTCAGGGCCAGCGAAGTACGAAAGAAGCTTGCGCAGTATTACAGCGAATCGAAGAATGACCTTGGCGTCCGCATCGAACTGCCCAGTGGCTCTTACGTCCCTCGGTTCCATTTCGAGCCGGCAGAGCTCGAGACGACTCCTCCGTCAGAAGTAGTCCCTCTTGTTTCCGCAGACACCGCGACAGTCCCTCACCCTGACCGAACCGAATCAAGACAAGGGCAGAAAGCGGCAGATGCATCCGGCGTTTCTTCGACACGATCGAAATGGCCGCGGCGCATTCTTGTCAGCGCGGTGCTTGGATTAGCCTTGGTCAGTGTTATTGCCGTCTTGATCATGCAAAAGCGAAATAGCGGGTCGCACTCCGCGTCGGAGATTCGCTCCGTCGCGATCCTGCCGCTTGAAAACCTGTCTGGCGACCCGGCGCAGGAGTATTTTGCCGACGGCATGACCGAAGAACTCATCAACGACTTCGGCCAGGTTTCCACACTGCGGGTAATCTCCCTTACATCCGCAATGAGCTATAAGGGCACAAAAAAGAAACTTCCCGAAATCGCCAGTGAACTCTCGGTGGATGGGGTTGTCGAGGGCGGCGTTATGCGCGACGGCAATCGGGTGCGCATCAGCGTCCAGTTGATCGACGCCAGGACGGATCGCCCCGTCTGGGCGCAGACCTATGTCCGCGACCTTTCGAGTGACCTTGCCTGGCAGGGTGAAGTGGCGCAGGCAATCGCCGAGGAGATCAGCATTAAGGTCACGCCGCAGGAGCAGGCGCGCCTTGATCGGAAACGCCCCATCGACCCGGAGGCACAGGACCTTTACCTACATGGCATCCTCCTGCGCGAGTCGGACGATTGCACAAAGGCTGTCAGCTATTTCAGTCGAGCAATCGACAAGAATCCAAGCTACGCTGAGGCGCATTCAGCGTTGGCAAGTTGTTACGGCCGCATGGGCGAATCGGGACGCATCCCCTACGAAGAAGCATTTACCAGGCAGAAAACCGAAGCGCTCAGAGCGATCCAATTGGATGACTCTCTATCCGAAGCCCATGCGGAACTCGCCAACACCGCGATGACTCTTGATTGGGATTGGCCGACTGCGGAAGCGCAATTTCGTCTCGCGCTCGGACTGAATCCCAATTCCGCAACCAGTCACGAGAAGTACGCGTTTTACCTGGTGCGGACTGGCCACCTTCCAGGAGCGCTCACTGAGATCGAACGGAGCGTTGAACTTGATCCTGTCTCACCCAGCACCTTCCATGCCGAGGGGTTCATCTATTACTTCTCTCGCCAATACGAACAGGCGCTCGCAGTTACAAAGACGGTGCAAGGCCTCAAGATGAATCTCCCCGATTGGAACTTCCTTCGTGGAGATATCTACGCCGAAGAGGGCATATACCCGGAGTCGATCGCCTCGTTTCTAAAGTCAGGCGACGGCCCATACACCTTGGGGCATCTCGGCAATGCCTACGCACGTGCCCATCAACCCGAGGCAGCGAAGAGGACGATTGCTCAATTGGAAGAGCATGTCAGGAAAAATGGCGTTGGGCGGTACGAGATTGCATTGGTTTACGCCGGTCTCGGCGAAAAGAAGGGAGCTTTCAAGTGGCTTGAAGACTCCTTCCGCGCGCACGATGTGGGGCTTGTTTATCTCAAGGTCGACCCTTGCCTTGACCCGCTGCGTTCCGATCCTCGGTTCACCGATTTGATGCGGCGTGTCGGCCTTTCGCAATAACTGATTGCGCTCGCTCCTGCCCAAATCGACCTCGATCTGTGCATTGACCTGTTGGCGTTAGTCCAGGAGCAAGCCGGGGCTGGCTTAGCCCGCGAGTTTGACCTAAACTTTCTCTATGACAAATCGGACACCGTATATCGCAAACACTCGTGGAATGGCGGTGAGCGTTGAGCCAACTTACCTTGAGACGAGATCATCGCCGAAAAGCGCGCAGTATTTTTGGGCTTATCGAGTGGTCATCGAGAATCAGGGACCCGAAACGGTACAACTGCTGAGTCGGCACTGGATGATCACGAATTCGCGTGGCGAATTGACCGAGGTCAAAGGACCTGGTGTTGTTGGGGAGCAACCGGTCCTCAAGCCGGGAGAGAGCTTTGAATATACGAGTGGGGCGCCTCTCAATACGCCGTCGGGGATGATGGGCGGGGCTTACCAGATGGAGACTGAGAGCGGTGAGTGTTTTGATATTGAGATACCGACATTCTCGCTGGATCTTCCGAATCAGGACGTATATCTGAATTGAGAAATAGACGTGGGTTAGGGATGGGTTCGCGCGGTCCGGTTGTGTGGAGTGCGTTCGTTTGTTAGTTTGACGGCATGCCGCAGAATGTTGCCGAGGAACTCAGCAGAACCATAGAGACGCTTTACCGTTCCGAATCAGGCAGGATTCTTGCTACGCTGGTGCGCCTGCTCGGAGATCTTGATGTCGCCGAAGAGGCAATGCACGAAGCTTTTGCCGCTGCATTGGTCACATGGCCTCAAGCAGGCGTACCGGATAAACCGCGCCCCTGGCTCATTTCAACCGCGCGCTTCAAGGCAATTGACGGGATGCGCCGCCGGGCGCGCTTCGACAGCGCACAGAATGACCTTGCGCTCTACACCGAGGCGCGTGTCAACGACGCGCGCATCGGGGAGGCGCCTCACGAGGAAGAGGAAATCGAGGATGACCGCCTCCGTCTCATCTTTACCTGCTGCCATCCCGCTCTGCCGCCGGAAGCGCGCGTTGCGCTCACCTTGCGTGAGGTGTGCGGACTGACAACCGAGGAGATAGCCAAGGCCTTCCTCATCACTCCAAGCACGATGGCGCAGCGCATTGTGCGCGCAAAGACAAAGATTCGAGAGACACCAATTCCGTACGAGGTGCCGATGCCGCAGGACTTGCCGGAGCGGCTGGACGCAGTGCTTCAGGTCATCTATCTCGTCTTTAACGAGGGCTACTCGGCTGCGGCGGGAGCGGAAGTAACCCGGGCCGAGCTAACCGGCGAGGCGATTCGACTGGGCCGGTTGTTGACCGACCTCCAGCCAGAGCCCGAAGTTATTGGCCTGCTGGCCCTGATGTTGCTCCAGGAATCCCGTCGCACCGCGCGAACCTCTCCCACCGGGGAGCTGATTTTGCTGGAGAATCAAGACCGCTCGCTCTGGAACCGGGAGCAGATCGCGGAGGGAGCGGCTTTCGTAGAGAAATCCCTGAAATCCCGCCGCTTCGGCCCTTACACGTTGCAGGCAGCGATTGCGGCCGTTCACGCGGAGTCGGAATCGGTCGCTATGACCGACTGGCGGCAGATTGTTGCGCTATACAACCAGTTGGTACGAATTCAGCCTTCGCCCGTAGTCCATCTAAACCGTGCCGTGGCCATTGCCATGCGCGATGGTCCAGAGGCCGGTCTGAAGCACATCGACGCAGTCTTGGAACATGGCGAATTGGCAAATTACTACCTGGCGCATTCAGCCCGTGCCGATATGTACCGCAGGCTCGGCAGGACCGCTGAGGCTCGTTCCTCTTATGAGAAGGCTCTGGCGCTGACCCAACAGGAACCGGAGCGGCAGTTCCTGCAGGAGCGGATTCGGCAGCTGAAATAAAAAAAAATGGAATAGCTGTCGATTCTCCGTCTCCCCAACGACTATAGGGCAAGAGAACGATGAGTCCCTGAGTGATCAGGAAACGAATCATCGGAAACAAGCCGAAGAAACCAAGGAGAAAAAGCCATGCCACAGTATCTGGTTTGCAACTACATGCCCGACGACTTCGACCCGTCCACCGTAACCCAAGCGATGATCGACGAGATCCACGCGCTCAACCGCGAATTGGATGCTGCCGGCGTGACGAAGTTCGCCTGCGGGATTTCCCCGGCCGTCAACGCCAAGACGTTGCGGAAGCAGTCTGACGGCAAGGTGCTTGTCACCGACGGGCCGTACACCGAGACCAAGGAGCACATGGGCGGGTTTTGGATATTGGAATGTGCCGATATGGACGAGGCACTCGCGTGGGCGCGCAAGGGTGCCATCTCCCCCGATGCGGTGGGCGAGGTGCGCGAGCTTCTTTTCTTCCCGGCTCCGGAATAAGAACCCGGCGGAAGTAAGTAAACAACCTGGCCACTGCGGCCTCGGAACATGCGCCTTGGTGACGAGATGAACGAGCCGGCGCAACACTCTTCTACCGGCTTGTTCAATCCACCATCTCGTTCAATTCAATAGAAGGAGAAGGACAGTGAAATACCTCTGTTTTGGCTACTACGACAAAAGCAAATTCGAGATCATGTCGGAGAGCGAGCGAAACGCCATGTTCGACAAATGTTTTGAATACGACGACCATCTTCGCGCCAACGGGCACTGGGGTGGTGGCGAAGCGCTTCAAGGTCCGGAAACCGCCTTAACTCTCTCTTGGAAGAACGGCAAGGTGGCAACGACCGACGGCCCCTTTGCCGAAACCAAGGAACAACTCGGCGGCATTCTTGTCCTTGAGGCAAGGGACATGAATCATGCGGTACAGCTTATTGGCCGGCATCCGGCTATGACGTATGGCAACATTTGGGAGATTCGGCCGGCGGGGAACCTGAGCGAAATCATGAAAGCAAGCGAGCAGCGGCGACGAAGGAACACGGCACGTTGAGAGCGAGTCGTCGGCAACCTGGTTCGCATTCGGGCAAAAGACGACGGAAGTTCCCCCTAGCTTGATTTGGAGGTGGAACTGGAAGTGATCCCGCGCTCCAGCTTCCTCGACAGCACGATACTCGACACGCAGAAACCAATGAACAGGTAATAGCCTGGCAGGGTCTTGGAAGCATTCGTCGGGATCTGCACCTGCTGGACGTTCGGAACGTCGCGCAACCCCTCCAGTCCGCTTCCGATAACGCTGTTGAATGCGACGAACGACATGAAGATGGCAAGGACCATGACGTCGGCCATCGACCACTTCGATAGCTCGAAAGCCAGCAGTTTCACCAGCCGGTTGGTGCGCAACAGCGCCGGCCGGATCAAACCTGCGCACAGCGCCAGCATTTTCAGCACCGGGAAAACCACGCTGAAAAGGATCACCAGCACGCCAACAAGCGTCATCTCCGGCCGCCCCATCTCGATCAGTGTCTGACACACCTCAAGAACTGTCTTGCTGCGGTAGTACAACGACTGTTCGCGAAACTCGATGGGTGTGCCGAGCAGGGTTGCGTCCACCTTTGTGATGCGAACTTCCACCTCCAGCATCGGACTGAGCACGCCGCCCACCAGCATCGCAATGCAGAACAACATCAGCACCACCACGGCGCCCCGCGAGAGCGTCGGCCTCCCAACCATCAGCACGATGAACCCCAGCGCCGCCGATACGAGCACCGTGATGTAGTAGCGAGTCAGTGTCGTGTCCGCTGTCGCGATCTGTTTGCCCAGCGTCTCCTCGCAAGCCGCGCCGCTGGCGCAACCATATCGCTTCAGGATCGCGTTATAGGTGGTCATGTCCGTCGAGCCGAACGTGTTCTTGACCGCATCAGCCACGACGCCGCGGATTGAGTCCTTGAAGCCCTTTTGCGTTTGCGACTTGCCAAGCTCCGCCATCACCACGTTGGTGTACTCCGGCACATGCGGACGCAGCGATCCGATGATCATATTCACAATCATCGGGTTGCCCCCGCCGGGCATGCCCGCTGCCTTGGCGTTGGGTGACGTCATCTGCGCTTTGATGTTGTCAAGCAGCGCGTACAGCGATCGCTCCACCATCGGCCGGAGATTCTTGCTCTGCCCGTTGAGATCGAGCTTGTCCACCTGCGCATCGAGGATCGGACCAATGATGCCTCGCCATTGGTCAGCGCTCAGGATTCCGTAACGTACGTGGGTGATCTCGGCCAGGTCAGTCCGCACCAGGCGGCGCGCGGCCAGGCCATCCACCGTCTTCCAGCTGAACCAGATGGCAGGCAGCAGCAAAATCACTCCCACCACCAGGCGGAAATCGAACCAGCGCGAACCTTCGCTCGGTGATGGATTCGTCGTTGTGTCCACGTCTTCCACGATCGTGATAACGAGTATAAAACCCGTTTGTCAGGAACAGGCATCGCAGAAAATCGTCGTCGCATCCATAAGGGAGATGATTCGCAAACTCAAGTCCGGTGAATATCGCTTGTACTCCCGCAAGAAAAACCCGTCGACAGGCAAACGGCGCAACCTTGGCACGTTTGCGACTCTCGACAAGGCTAAGCAGCACGAAGGAGCGGTGCAGTATTTCAAGAGGCATTAGTGTCTTGAGTGAGTGCAGTGCGTCGAGCCCCTAAACCCTTGCATACCAGTAACAAGAAGCCCAAGGCGACCACCTTCCTGGTTTCCCGTTTCCCCAGCCAAACAATCTCTCCTAACCGCCCCTGCCGAATCGTGTCTAATGTTGCGCATGGACATGAACGACCACGCAGCGATCCGGGCAGTTCTTGCTGGGGACAAGGAAGCCTATGGCGCATTGGTCGTCCGCCATAGCGGAAGTCTCTTTCGGGTGGCATTCCGCATCACCGGTAATGAGGCCGACGCGGAAGATGTCGTGCAGGAAGCTCTCTTGCGCGGATATCAAAAGCTCGAAGGTTTTGAGTCCCGATCGAATTTCGGGACGTGGATTTACCGGATTGCGGTGCGTTGCGCCCTCGACAAGATTGCCGGCAGGAAGATTGATGAAAGCAGGCGGGTAGCCGAGACAACCGATCCGGAGCAAGACGAAATACAAGTCGCCGACAAGGCAGCAGACCCGGAACGCATGTTGCTGAGCGGCGAAATCGGGGCCCTGCAGAGAGTGGCGATGTACGGGCTCTCCCCTACCGAACGCACTGCTTTCGTGTTGCGGCACTTGGAAGATTGCAACACTGAGGAAATTGCCGTTGCGATGGGTATTCCGGCCAACGCAGCCAAACAATCGGTATATCGGGCCGTGCAGAAACTGCGGCGCCGGCTGGCCACGTTAAGGGTAAACACATCATGCATCTGAGCGAAGAAGAATTGGTTTTGCAAGTTTACGGTGAGGGCGACAAGGCGGCTCGAGAGCAGCACATGGAGCAATGCGCTCCCTGTGCACGTGCCTATACTGACCTCAAAAGCGACCTCGCCGAGATGCGATTCCCCGAGCCACCTGCCCGCGATGACTCCTACGGCGAAAGGGTCTGGCAATCCATCTCCCCCTCCTTGCGCCCCTACGAACCGCAAAAGCCGGCTTGGTTCCGCGGTGGTTTGTGGCGCGGTTTCGGTTACGCTGCCGCCTGCGCACTGTTAATGGCTTGCGCCTTTATCGGCGGCCGGTTGTGGGAGCGGAGGCAAACCCAGAATGAGGCAAATAATTCTCAGCAGAAGCAACAGCAGTCTGCTCATCCTCAGCCGCGCGAACATGTTGTCGTTGTCGTTCTCAGCGATCACCTCGACCGCTCCGAGCGGCTGCTGGTCGAACTGAAACATGCGGATGCCGAAAATACCGAGATGGCTTCTCCCCTGCGCGATGAGGCGCGAAGCTTGCTCACCGCAAATCGCATCTGTCTCAAAAACTCCAAACAGGACGACGACCCGGCTCTGGCAACGGCCCTCAATCGCCTCGATCATCTGTTCGGTGAGCTTGCCGATCAACCCGGTGGTCCAAGTGCGGCAACTCTCACCCAGCTTCAAAAGGAAATGAATGCGGACGGTATCCTCTTCGAAGTTCGTGTGCTGCGATCGAGAATCCAGGATCGAAACACCCAGGCCGCGCAGTCGAAAGGAAGCACAATATGAAAATAGGAATTGTTTTTCATTCGGCGCTTTGTGGAGCGTTGCTCGTTTTGCCTGTCGCCAGTCTTGCCCAGATGACTCCGGCGCAGAGTTTTACGGGGGGCGGTGCGCCGGTTGGGTTGGAGGGCGACCCTGCCGCGGTCAGCACTCCTGACAGCGGTCCCTACGCCGACGGAACGCGAGCCATCAACGAAGGCCGCTGGCAGGACGCGGAACGAATCTTCTCCCAGGTCGCCGCCCAGAATTCCGGCCACTCTGACGGCGCGCTCTACTGGAAGGCCTACGCTCAGAACAAGCTTGGAAAAATGAAGGCCGCGCTCGACACCTGCGCGGAGCTGGGCCGCAGCTTTGCTTCCAGCAGCTGGATTCATGAATGCGGGGCGCTGGAGATTGAGATTCATGCCAAGACCGGCAAGCCCGTCGAACCCAGAACGGCCACCGACGATGATTTGAAACTCCTGGCGATCAATTCGATGATGAAGAAGGATGAGCCGCGGGCTCTGGCCGAGATTCAGGAGATTTTAAACGGCGACGCCAGCGAGCAACTGAAGAAGAAGGCGATGTTCATCCTGGGCCAGCATTATTCGGATGCCACATATGCCCAGATCGTTCGTCTCAGTTACGTTGAAGGCGATGTCCGCATCGCGCGAGGCAAGGAAAACGAAAAGGAAACTGGCGCGACTTGGGAAAGTGCCGTTGCCGATATCCCCCTCGAAACGGGCTACAGCCTCGTAACCGGTAACGGGCGCGCGGAGATCGAGTTTGAAGATGCTTCCACGGTTTATCTGGGAGAGAATTCAGTCCTCACCTTTAACGACCTGCATACTACAGGCGGCGTCCCCTACACTGAACTGGCGCTGCTGACTGGCACTGCAACTCTTCATGTGCACCCCCATGTGGCAGGTGAACTCTTCATCTTCAAAACACCCGCGGACCGATTCACCTCCAGATTTCCCTTCAAATCCGATCTGCGCATCACGAGCTACGCCGATGCTACAGGCATCGCGTCGCAGGGTGAAGGTGTCCTTCATGCGGCGGGATTACCCAATCAGCCACTCCCAACCGATCAGACGGTCTTCTATCGCGGCGGACGCCGCATCGAAACCGACACTCCCACCAATGCAACCGCCTTTGCCGCATGGGACAAATGGGTCGCTGATCGCGTCGCGCAGCGGAAGGCTGCCATGGATGAAGTGATGAAGGCTTCCGGGCTAACGACGCCACTTCCCGGCCTCGCCGACATGGCAGGACGTGGCAAGTTCTTTGAGTGCGCTCCCTATGGCACTTGCTGGGAGCCAAACGCCCCAGATGACAAACAGCAGCCCGCCGACAAGCTTTCCCGGTCTCGCCCCTCCCCCAGTGATTCATTGCATCAACCCGCCCATCTTGTGCTGGCGAACTTTGTGACGTCTCCCCGGGTGATTGGCGCACAGGTAGCGCCAATGGGCATCCAGAATCCCATCCTTCTTGCAGACGAGGAATTCTACTTCCCCTGTCTTCCAACATCGCTCCGCTACCGGATTCTCAAAGATCCCGTGACCGGCAGGCAAAAGGTGATTCTGACGGGATTGGGAACAACGGTTCCGTGGGCCTGGGGCGTCTGTCATGCGGGCAGCTGGATTCACCATAGGCATCATTACGCATGGGTCGTTGGGCCAAAGAGACACCATCTCGAACCCGTTCGCTGGGTCAAGAGCGGGCGTTCGGTGGGCTATGTCCCGCTCCATCCCTTCGATGTCAAAGGCCGGCCTCCAATCAACAGGACGGAAGATGTTTTCGTCGTGAACAACAAGAACGGCTTGTCCATCGAACGAGCTAAATTCGACTCCGCCAAGCCCATTGAAGCGCTGAAAGAGCCTCCTCGCGAGTTCCGCACCGCCTATCTGCGCCCTCTTGCGCACACTGACGCTCCGCGCATGGAAGCTCACACGTTGAACGATGTGATCCACGGAAGCCGGGCAACTGTGGCTAGAGAAACCGGCACTCCGCTTCACTTCGATCCAAAATCACAGAACTTCCTGATGTCCAAACAGATAATGCAGGGAGGCAAAACCGTAACCATCTCCGCACCGATCTCGAATCGTGAAGGCTCTCTTCAGTCTCATGCCGGTAGCTTTGCTGGAGGGCACGGCGGCTACGTTGGCGGAGGAGGAGGCGTTTCGCATGCGAGCTCTGGAGGTGGAAGCTCGAGCGGTGGGGGCTCCCACGGTGGAGGCGGTGGTGGTGGAACCGCCAGCGTCGGCAGTTCAAGCAGCGCCAGTTCCGCTTCATCCAGTTCAAGCGCAGCCAGCGGCGGTGCTCACCATTGAGGATCCACGTCATGAATCGGGGGCTGAAGGCCGCATTGATGATTGAAGCGCCCTCGGCCCCGATTCATATCCTGTGTCGAAAGTTGAAAACCAGTCTGCCTGGTTCGCCCAGATCTCAATCCTGTCGCAATGTCTCCATCGGTTCAATCGAAGCTGCTCTGCGCGCGGGAATAAGCGCAGCCGTCAATCCAATCACGGTGAGCGTCAGCGCCACGGCAACATACGTCCACAAGTCGAGTGGCTGAACCTCGTACAGAAAACCCTTGACCAGGCGGCCGGTCGCAAATGCCAAAACGAGTCCCACCCCAAGTCCAGCGCCAATCAGAATCGACCCCTGCCGGAGTATCAGTTGCGCAACGCTCAGTCGCGTTGCCCCCAGTGCCATCCTCACACCAATTTCGCGGCGTCGGTAACTCACCAGTTGCGACAACACTCCATATAACCCCGCCAGCACCATCACGATCGCGAGCCCCGCAAAAGAACCCACCAGGTAAAGTCCCAGTCTCTGGCTGAACGTGTTCTTCTCCACGGCCTCCTGCATCGTCTGGAAGTCGTCCAGCGCAAACCCCGGCGCCGACTGGTGAAACACCGAGCGCATCTCCGCTGCTACCGGAATGTTCCCGTGTGTCTTCACCACAAAGCTCACAATCGTCTTCAACAGCGCCTGGTAAAAAAGCGAAGTGGTAGGAATCTGTTGCTGCGGCAGCATAATTAACGGCTGCGCGGCCCCGCCAACACTCGAATCCACCTGGTCCGCAAGAACCCCAACAATCGTGTAGGGCTTGATCATGCCCGTGTCTTTGCCACCCAGGTTGATTTGCTTCCCCAGCGGATCTTTGCCTGCGAAATACTTCTTCGCCAAAGTCTCATTGATAGCTGCCACAAAGGGTGTCGACAGGGCATCCCCATCGCTCACCATGCGTCCTCGCACAATCGGCGTGCCCATCGTGCGCGCGTAATCGCCGCTTACCGCTGAAACGCGAGCCGCCGGCTCGTTCTTTGGATCCTTCGCTTGCCCGAGAATGTCGAAGCTCGAGTGCAGATCCATTCCCGACAGCGGTGGTGCCGTCATCAGCGCCGCGCTCTCGACACCCGGTACGTGGCGGATGCGTTCCAGCACCGGTTCATAGGTGACCGTGGCCACTGAGGCTGGCGCGTTCTGCGTATCTTCCGAGACCGACATCCCTGAAAACCCCGCCGCATCTGCCGGCATCGCTGTGAACATCGTCAAATGCGTTGTATCGAATCCCAACCGTGATTGCTCCAGGTTCCAAAGCGTGTGAAACAGCAGCCCCGTCCCCACCAGCAGAAGAGTCGATAAAGCCACCTCGCCCGCCACCAGCCAGCCGCTCAGTTTTCCACCCACCGAACGCGAACCGATGCCGCGCGAAGCCGCCTGTAAAGCCGCCTGCGGATTGGCGCGCGCCACCAGCAGCGCCGGCAGCAACGAAGAAAGCACCGTCGTAAATGCTGCGATCGCGGCCAAGACCAGCACCACCGTCCAGTGAATCGAGATTGCATCGGCGCGGGGAATGGTTCCGTCGGGAAGCTTGTGCACAGCAACAATCGCCAACTCCGCCAACCCCGCTCCTACGCCGCATCCCACCACGCTCAGCAACAGGCCTTCCGCCAGCATCTGCCCGATCAGCCGCGATCGTCCGGCCCCCAGCGCCGCGCGTACTGCGAACTCCTGCTGCCGCCCCAGGCAGCGTGCAATCAGCAGATTCGAAACATTCGCGCAGGCAATCAGAAGCACCAGCGCCAGCGCCCCCAAGAGCCCATAAAGCACCGGCTTCACCGGCCCGGTCAGCACTTCCTGGTAAGGCGTTCCCTGAAACGTAGTCGCTTCCTTGTAGTCTCCCAACGGAATATGCGCCGCGATCGCGTTCAACTCCTGCTGTGCCTGCGCCACCGTCACACCCGGCCGCATCACGCCAACCACGCTGAAAAAGTGATAGCCCCTTTGCTTCAGCATCTCCTCAGTCGGCTGAATGGGAAGCCACAAGCCCTTTTGCAGGTCAGGCCCCACGTCGTCAGGGAAATGAAAGCTCGACGGCATCACGCCCACCACCGTTGTGGGCTTCCCGCCAACCTTAACTACACGCCCCACAATGCCCGGGTCGGAGTGAAAGCTCTCCCGCCACAATCCTTCCGACAGCATCACGACCGCAGGCCCACCAGTCTGTCCTTCTGCGTCGTTAAATGTCCTCCCAATCAATGGCCCTTTTCCCAGCATTGCAAACAGATTCGTCGACACGCGCGGCGCAACCACGCTCTGCGAGAGCTCCTGTGTCTCCAGCACGCTCACGTCCTCGGCATAACCGGCTGCATCCTCCAGCAGCTTCGATTGTGCGCGGATGTCGCGAAAGTTCAGCCACGAAGTCGACCCGAAACTCGGCTTGTCGCTCTGAGGTCCGATAAACAGCAGCCGGTCGGAATGCGCGTAAGGCAGCGGTCGCAACAGCACGCTGTCGATGACCGTGAAAATGGCCGTATTCGCTCCGACTCCCAGCGCCAGGGTGAGGATCGCCAGTATCGCCATTCCCGGTGCTTTGCGCAGTTGGCGCACAGCGTACCGCAAGTCATAAATTAAGTTCTGCATCAGTGGCCTCCACCGCCGGGCGCAAATACCCGTCTACACCATTGCATGATTTTAGCCAAATCGTGCAAGTTTTTCGGCCAATGGATTCAGCGGTTTCTCCGCCTCGCGATGGCGTGGGTTTGCGCGCTTTCGTCCGTTACCGAATCCCGCCGGCCGAAAGTGAACACCAGATGACGACTCACTCCTCGAATCTCCTCCCCCTCCTGAAATACCTGCTCGCTCTATTTCGCAACGGAGTAGATTCAGAGCATCCCTCAGTTTCCGCAGTTTTTGGCAGGCTGGCAATGAACAAAGAGCGGGCGAAAATCCTTGGCTCAATTGGCGTATTGGTCATGCTCGCAGTACCGGCTGCCCATTCCCAGGAACACGTCCGCCTCATGCCTCAACTGGGGACAGGATCGATCACCTCTGTCGCCTTTTCTCATAATGGTCGTTTCGCGCTCACCGGAAGCCACGACAGCACCGCGCGACTGTGGGATGTAGCTACCGGACAGCAGATTCGTTCCTTCGAAGGACACGCCGGTGGCGTTACAGCGGTAGCTTTCTCCCCCGACGACCGATCGGTACTCACCGGCAGCGAGGACAAGACTGCGCGGCTTTGGGATGTGGCCACTGGGGGCCAAATTCGTGTCTTCAACGGCCATACCGGCGAGGTCAGGTCGGTTGGCTTTTCCCCAGATGGCAGTACTGTGCTTACCGGTAGCGGCGACACCTCGGTGCGCCTCTGGGAGGCGGCCACAGGACGAGAGGTCCGCGATTTTGGGATTCACATGGCTAACGCGGTCTACTCTCCGGATGGCCGACTTGTGGCCACGGGTAGCCTTGGCGGAGACACTGTGCAACTTTGGAATGCAGTCACTGGAAAGCAAATTCGCTCCTTCGAGGGGCATACCGGTCCGGTTAACTCGGTTGCATTTTCCCCCGATGGCCGCTACTTGCTCACTGGCAGCGACGACAAGACGGCTCGGCTCTGGGACGTGAAATCCGGGCAGCAGATTCGGACCATTGAAATGCCGCGCTTCGTGCCCAAGGAAGATACGGCTGCCGCACCGGCTAAAAACTCACACCCCACAGATGACGAAGCCAACAGGGCCACTATCAAGCTGACGTCGGATAACTTCGAAGAGAAGTATGAAAGAAGGGTGCGATTGGTGGCATTCTCCCCCGATGGCACCATGGTGCTTAGCGTCAGCATGGATGGCAACGCACAGTTCTGGGACACGGCGACCGGTCAGGCAATTCGCACCTTTAGCCGAGAAATCGAGTGCGCGGCGTTCTCCCCCGACGGTCGCACCCTGCTCACGGATTCCGAAGGCCATGGAGCGTTGCTGTGGGATGTCAGAACCGGTTCGCTGATTCGTTCACTCCAGGGGAATACTTACGATGTCAACGGCGTCGCCTTTTCGCCAGATAGCCGCTACTTTCTCATTGGGAGCTCTGATGAGACGGCGCGGCTTTGGGATACAGCTATTGGCCAGCAGGTCCACGCCCTAAGAGGGCATACAAGCGACGTCAGGGCCGTGGCCTTCTCGCCAGATGGCCGCACCGTGCTCACCGGAAGCGGGGATAAAACCGGAGGCGGGGACAAAACCGCGAGATTGTGGAATGCAGACACAGGTCAGCTGGTTCGCACCTTGAAGGGGTTCAAAGACCCGGTAGGCTTCGTGGCCTTCGCTCCGGACGGCAAGTCCGTCCTTACGGGAGTTGCGCAGTTTAGAGCGGGCGGCGATGCGGCGCGACAGTGGGATGCGGCCACGGGCGAGCAGATACACAGCTTTGAAGCCTTACCGAATTCAATTCGAGAGCCCGTCGCTTTCTCTCCGGATGGCCGCTTTGTGCTCACCGGATCTGTATGCGGGAATTATTTTGAAGATGCGCTGTCGGCTTATATCGGAGACCAGCCGTCTGGTTGCAAAGACGAGGCACTGCTTTGGAACGATTCCACCGGCAAGCGGGCTCCTGGATTTGAACTGCATGCACGTGATGTCAGGTCCGTGGCCTTCTCTCCGGATGGCCGCTACGTGCTTACCGCAAGCGGAGCACAGGCGGAGACGACAGACGGTCATGCGCAACTGTGGGATGCGGCCACCGGTCAGCATGTTCGCTCCTTCGCAGAAGATACGGAGGCAATCAACGCCGTAACCTTCTCTCCGGATGGCCGCCTCGTGCTCACAGGAAGTGATGATAATTCCGCGCGTTCGTGGGATGCCGGCACCGGAGAGCAAATTCGCGCCTTTATCGGGCATACGAACAGAGTGACGTCCGTGGCCTTTTCTCCGGGCGGTCATTTTGTTCTCACGGGCAGCGATGACACAACGACCCGCCTCTGGGATGCCGTCACCGGCAAGCAACTGGCCACCATCTTGAGTTTCGAGGATGGGGGCTGGGCCGTCACCGACCCCGAAGGCCGCTACGACTCCAACGATCCGGATAAGACGCCGGGACTGGTTTGGGTCACTGACACCCTGCGCCCCATTGAGCTCAAGCAACTCAAAGACAACTACTACACGCCAAACCTTCTCGCCGGCATTCTCAAAGGGCAGCGCTTGCCCGACGTCAAAGGTCTTGACCTGGTGCCTGCGCCTCCCGAGGTAGCCATCGCCTCGTCCTACCGGCCGGAGGATAAGCAACTGTCGTTGAGCATCGCCAACCAGGGTGGTGGAGTGGGCCGGGTCGTCGTCAGCGTAAACGACCGTAAAGCCGCAATCCTTGAGCATCCTGTGCTTGAAACCAATGCCAAACAGTCCACCATATCTGTTGATCTGAGCGCCGCCACCCTCAAGCCCGGCGAGAACACGATCAGCGTCTACGCCTTCGACGCTGGCAACCAGATTCGCAGCCGTGAGGTAACAGCAACCTTTGCCGTAGCGGCAAATACCGCAGCGGCAAACAGTAAAGGCCTGATCCCCGAAGCCGCGGATGCAATGGACGCGGACTACAAACCGCAGTTCTACGCCATCATCATCGGCACATCTACATTTCCCGGCAATCACAAGATGGACCTGCTCTACCCCGCACACGACGCCGAGAGCATCCGAACCGGTCTTGAAATCGGGGCGGGCAACCTCTTCGGCAAAGAGAATGTCCATTTTCGCTTGTTGACCACGGATGCGAAGGACGAGAAAGACCAGCCCAGGAAAGAAAACATCGCGGCCGCCTTTGCCGATGTAATGAAGACAGCGAAGCCTACTGATGTGCTACTCGTGTATCTCTCAGGACACGGCATTAACCTTCGCGGCGAGAAAGATAGCTACTACTACCTGACCACCGATGCTCGCAGCCAGGAAATCGAAGACAACCCAGCCCTCAAGAGTCTTTCAACAGTGAGCAGTGTCGAGCTGAATCAATGGCTCGGAGCGAAGAATATGCCGCTAAAGGAAGTGCTCATTCTTGACACATGCGCCGCCGGCGCTGCAAACGACGAACTGCTCAAGTTGGTGGCAAGCCGCGATGTGCCGCCCGACCAGCGCCGCGCCGTCGAGTTTCTGAAAGAGGCCACCGGCACCATCATCCTCATGGGCTCTGCCGCAGACAAGGTTAGCTACGAGGCCAGCAAATATGGCCAGGGACTGCTGACCTACGCGCTGCTTGAGGGAATGCGTGGCCGCTCCATCGAAGACGGTTCAAGACTCAACGTCAGTCGCTGGTTTCAGAATGCCAGCGAAGACGTGCCGCAACTGGCCCTGAGCATCGGCGGCATCCAGAGGCCCGTGATTGCCGCGCCCAGCGGAAGAGGCTTTCCCGTTGCCCTGCTCGACCCCACAGACCAGGCAAAGATTCCGCTGGCCGCGATCAAGCCCGAACTCGTGCATCTCAGTTGCCACGATGAAGACGACAATGATCCGCTGGGCCTGGCCGCCGTTGTTCGCGAGCAATTGCGCGAAATCAGCCATCCCTCGGCGCGTGGCACCGACAATGAACCGCCAATTGTCTACTTCGACGACATGACCGACGGCCCGGCAGATTCGCTGGTCCCGAAAATCGTCTACAGCATGAGCGGGACCACAGTCAGCCTGCGGCTCAGAATCGAGCAGGCAGGCAAGACCGTGAAGGAAGAGCGGCTGAATCTGGCCACTGCAGACAAGAACGCTCTCGCCACCGAAGTAGCCGCAAAACTGGTTGCCATGTCCGCGGAAGTTCCGCATCCATCCGCAAATCAATAGTTTCCAAAAAGCCGCACAGCCAATGCTTTCGCGGTAGAACATACCCCGGCGTGAAGCGCATGCCCGAAAAAGTCCCGTGGCTCACCGCGCGTCAAGAGAGCCGCCCACGGATTCGCAAAAAGTTCAGAATACTTGTTGCAACGAATAAATTCTTGCCGCATCCAACGAAGTGAAAGGAGCCATCCCATGGCCACAAGCACTTCAGCCCCCACCACTACCACCACCTGGAAACTCGATCCCGCGCACTCCGCTGCCGAGTTCAAGGTGAAACACATGATGATCTCCAACGTAAAAGGCAAATTCACCGGGCTTTCCGGGGTTCTTACCGAGCACGCCACAGACTCCACTCTGTCGAGCATCGATGCCAGCGTCGACGTGTCGACGGTGAACACCGGCGACGCCCAGCGCGACGGGCACTTGAAGGGCCCCGACTTCTTCGAAGCGGAAAAATTCCCCGTCATGACATTCAAGTCCACGAGTGTGAAGGCTAAAGGCGAAGGCGAATATGAGGTCACCGGCGATCTGACCCTGCACGGTATAACCAAGCCCGTAACCTTCGCTGTCGAAGGTCCAAGCGCGCCCGGCAAAGACCCCTGGGGCAATACCCGCATCGGCCTCTCCGCGACCACCAAGATCAATCGCAAAGACTTCGGCCTCGCCTGGAATTCCGCTCTCGAAACCGGCGGCGTCCTCGTCGGCGAAGACGTCGCCATCACTCTCGACATCCAGTTCATCAAGGCCTGACCGCTAACCGCGTATCGACTCCCGAACGCTCCACGGCGCAACCTTTACTCGGTTGCACAAGTGGAACCAATGAAGCCCCCCTGGCTCCCCACCCTCGCCTCGTCCCTGCGTACGTCACGAGGGTGGATTTCCACGCGCTATCCGTCTGACTGAGGCCGCCCGCCAGCGCGTTTCGTAATCACCCGGAATTCTATCGATGCTGATTCCAAATTAGTCGGCAATGAGCGCTTCAAAATCCGTTTGACAAAAAAGATTGAACGGATCTACAGTCGTTTATCGATATATCGATCATCGATCTCAAATGCCAAAACGAAAACTGGATCCACTACCCTCCGCTGCCTTTCAGATTCTGCTTTCTCTCGCGGACGACGACCTCCATGGCTACGCCATCATGCGCCAAGTGGAAGAACAGACCGGAGGACGTCTACGCCTTGGTCCGGGTACGCTGTACAGCTCAATTCAGGCGCTGCTTGAAGGGAAACTCATTAAGGAAGTATGGAAATCCGAGCCAGAGGAGCTACCGCTGGAACGCCGCCGCTTCTATCGATTGACTGCGGCGGGGCGCAAACTGGCGCGATCTGAAGCTGAGAAAATGGCCGACGTATTGCGTGTTGCGCGAGCCCGAAGAATTCTGAGGGGCGATTATGTCTGAAAAGATGTACACTCGCCTGCTTCGCCTCTATCCTTCAAGCTTCCGCAAGAAGTACGAAGGCGAGGCTCTTCAACTGGTCCGGGACCGTCTCCGCGACGAGACCGGCTTCTTCAAGAGAGCACGTCTTTGCTGGGACCTCGCGACCGACGTTTTAGCTGGACTCCCGCTTGCATACCGCAACTCGTATGCGCCCACCGAAGCTGCGTCTCTTTCGCCCAACGCTGAGGGCGTGCCGACTTTTCGTGTCCTTAGCAAGGAGCCGCTGCTCCCTGTCTCCATTCTCATCGGCGGTACTCTTTCGCTGGCCGCTCTCGCCTCATTCGGCTTTGTGCTGAACCATGCGGGCTCGCACCGGCCAATCTTGGGTACAAATGCGCGGACGTCGCCAATTGAATCCGTCATGCAGCGTCTCAATCGACCCATTCCCCCTGATTCAGCTCTTGTCGCTCGTAAGGATGTCCCCAAGCCCCCACCCTCTGAACCAGCTCAGTTGCGCGCGAATCCACCCATTGCGTCTGCGCAATCCTCTTCACCCGACTTTTCGCCCGCTGAGGCCAAACGAGGTCTCGCCGTCATCCCCCTGCCTCGGAATTCGAAATCGCCGCCTTTGTCGCCAGGATTTCTGAGCCCTTCGAAGCCAACTACAAGTGAACGTCAGCAAGCGTATGGCTCGAACGCCGGCGGGCTTCCCGGCCTCCCCACAAAAAGTGTTCTGGTCCCCGATCGAAAACTGCTTTCCGTCCCCAGTCTCGAAACAAGTGACAGTTTCTCTCGAAACTCCAGTCCGCTATCCAATTCCAACGCAAGCACGGCTCACCTCGCCGGCACCACGAGCCTCAACGCTGCGGAACGACAGCGAGTGATCGCCTTAGCCGCCGCAAATCTGCGGCAGCACTACTTTGACCGGAACATTGCGCAAACAACGGCAAATGCCCTACTGGCGCACCAGAAAAACGACGACGACGACGCGGCAAAAGATGGCGCGGCCTTTGCCAACCTGCTGACCCAGCAGATGCGGCAGGCAAGTCACGACATGCACCTCGTCGTGGAATACAGTGCAGAGGTCTTGCCGGAGCACCCGCCTCAGCCGACCCCTGAAAGCCTCGCGCAATACAAAAACGCCATGCGGCAGCAAAACTGCATGTTCAGAAAAGTGGAACTCCTACCTCACAACATCGGCTATCTGAAGCTCGACTTCTTCGCCGATACGTCTGTTTGCGCCACAACTGCTCGCACTGCAATGGCCTCTCTGAACCACGCCGATGCAATCATCTTCGATCTGCGTGACAACACCGGCGGATTTCCCGATATGGTGTTGCTGATCTCCAGCTACCTCTTCGATCACCCTGAGTACTTTTACAGTCCCAGGGGAGCCCCGACGGTGGATTCCTGGACCCATTCGCCCGTACCCGGAAATCTCCTGGCCAACAAGCCGGTCTACATCTTGACCTCGGCATCGACGTGGTCCGGCGCGGAACAGTTCAGTTACGACCTGAAAATGCTCAAACGCGCCACCCTTGTAGGTGAAACAACCCGCGGCGGTACTCATGCAGGCGTATTCCATCGCATAGACAACCACTTCGGCATCGGCATTCCCGAGGAAAAGACGGTCAACCCCTTCGGATCAACCGATTGGGAAGGTGTCGGCGTGCAACCGGATGTCAAAGTCAACGCCTCCGACGCTCTGAAAACCGCCCTCAAGCTGGCCGAAGCCAAGTTACAAACCCTGCATTAATTAGATCTCACCCCTGTCCACTGTCCCCTGTTCCCTGTTCCCTGTTCCCTGTTCCCTGTTCACTGTTCACTGTTCCACTGATTTAGTCGTTGCAACGAATATCTCCCTCATGAATCTAATCTGTTGTAAGGCTGAAAAGAGGTCAACCATGTCCCTTCGTGCCGTAAAACAGATCATTGAAACCAAGCCCACCATTGAAGGTGCGGGCGTTAAGTTGCAGCGCGCCTTTGGTTTCGGCAAAACAAAGGAGTTCGATCCCTTCCTGTTGCTGGATGACTTCCGCAACGAGAATCCCGCGGACTATCTCGCCGGCTTCCCCTGGCATCCGCACCGCGGAATCGAGACCATCACCTACGTTTTGGCCGGCGAAGTAGCCCACGGCGACAGCCTCGGCAACAAGGGCCGCATGACCGCGGGCGACGTCCAGTGGATGACCGCGGGCAGCGGCATCTTGCACCAGGAAATGCCCAAGGGCGACGAGCGCGGCCGCATGCACGGCTTCCAGCTGTGGGCCAACCTGCCCGCATCGTTGAAGATGACCGACCCGCGCTACCAGGACATTCCGTCCGCCGCGATCCCCGAAGTCACCGAGGACGACGGCACCCGGGCCCGCATCATCTGCGGCGAGTTCTGGGGCAAACGAGGGCCTGTCGAGGGAGTTGCGGCTGACCCCAGCTACGTCGACATTTCAGTCGCGCCCAACCGGCTGCGCCGTATCAAGATCGATGTCACGCGCAATGCGTTCGCCTACGTCTTTGCAGGCTCAGGCACCTTCCGCGATGCATCCGACCCGAAGGCCGTGCTCACTGAGTCGGCCGTCGACCCGAACGCGCCTGCGAAATACGACGCGAAAAACCATTCGCTGGTTCTCTTCGATCGCGGTGACGAAATCGTCGTCAAGGCCGGCCCCGAGGGCATCCGATTCCTTCTCGTCTCAGGGAAACCGCTCGAAGAGCCCGTAGCCTGGTACGGCCCCATTGTGATGAATACGCAAGCCGAACTGCAGACCGCCATGCACGAGCTGCAAACCGGAAAGTTCATCAAGCACCAGTAAGAGCCCAAAAAGCGATGAAGGCCTGAATCAGGCCTTCATCTGCTTGGCTTCTTCCGCGGATTGACCACGGTAGCTCACTACCGTGCGTTCGCAGCGTAAGACTGAACATTTTCAAGGCTCGAGGTCACAAAGGAAACCGGAACACGGGCTTTGCGGCTGCTGAGCACGCTCGCAGAGATGGGCAGCAGTTCAACCTCAGGTTCGGCTTCCTCTTCCTGGGTTATCACCGCAACGTGCTTCTCCTCAATGATAGGTTCGCGAACCGCGACCTTTTCCGTGAGGATTTGCTGGATTCGATCTTCCAGCCTGTGTTTCGATTCCAGCTCAACAGTTTCTTCGTATTCCTTCTGCTTTTTGTTCCCGAATAGTGAAGAGAAAAATCCTTGCTTGCCGTCGTGTGCCATCGCTTGCAGACTCCTGGGGGAAAGGGTGTCGGGGTCGATCCGCCGCCCGCGCAGACTCGGTCCCGAGCATTTCTGGTAGTCACAAGAGTTTGACACCTATAACGCTTTTGAACATCCCCGATTGGTCACCTGTGGTGCCCGCAAAACAGTCATCGCTGGCGGGTACCCTCGTGGTACTTCGCAAGCAGTGTGTTGAGTCGCACGGAACTCACAGCTCAGCGATTGCCGCTGAACGAGCCGAAGACCGCGGGTCGAAACATGAGAGGCAACTCGCCTCCCATGCCTCGAGCCTCGTCCTGTAGCTGAACAATCCCATCTCAAGCGAAGTGGGCAGCGGCGCCCAGTTGCGCTGACGACGTGCGGTGGTTCGAACGAACTACACGTCCGTGGTCAGTGTGCTGGCGATACTCGAGAAAGCCTTATTGATCCCGGTTGCAAGAGCGTGCATCCCAGTGATCGCGCCAAAAGCGATGAGGGCGACTACCAGTGCGTACTCGACCATATCCTGGCCTTCTTCCTGTTCAAGCACGCGTTTCAAAAACAGACAGGTGCGAAGCATCAGAGCATTCATGTTCCCGACTCCTTGATAGAGTTGTCTCGCGATTAAGTTGAAGATCTGCGCGCGGTATTCAGCCGGCAATCCTGGCTGAAGACGGACAAATCAGATCCGACATTTCGTCGATTCTGCGTTGACCGTAACCGGACTTCGATTCGGCGCGCACTGCCTTCAAGGGATAGCCCTAACGTCGAGGACAAGACGAGGGACTGCGAAGACAGACGCCACGGATCGGGAGATCTCGTTCAAGCCATGGGAGGCGGAGATGGATACAAGTGAATCACGATGCGTGATTCAACCTGTCCTTCGACTCCTGCTTGCGCAAGGGCGGCGACCTCTAACAGCGGAGAATTCGGTGAGGGGCGGAAGGAACTTCGAGGGAACTGTCGCCGGTGCAAGCTCCTACAGCGAGGCAGGAGGCATCCGCCAATCGGAACGATATGGGGTCTGCGCTGCCATTCGTATTCCCTTGCGGAACGTGGTGCGACAGTGCGTGAATTGCAAGAGGGGAAGTATTTCCTTGAAAAGCAGTATCGGGCAGGTCAATGTCAGGCGCAATCAACACGGCTGCAATCAAACCGAAAAGCAGAATGAGCAGTGCTGACGACAGCAGGCCTGTTTTGAAGGAACCCATGGAGTTTCCACTACCCTTCTGAGATTGAGTCCTTACATAGTATGTGAACCATCCAAAAGGCTGTCAATGAGCCAACCGATGTTCGACAGTCACTTAAGTGTTATTTGCACCTTGCTCTAAGTCGATGAGCCCATGCGGTGTCCAGGCAGGTCATCGCAACCTGGATTTACTCTTTCCAGGGGCGGCGCCTTCAGGTCCTGCTAAAGGCTTTGCCCGCTGCCCAGCTTGAAAAACTCGCCTCCTGTCAGCCTGGCCGCCGTCGCAGATTCTTCCTCAGCGAGGCCAACTCACGGGTATCCCGCCACCAGAACATTCGCTGTACCATGCAGAACAGGAGGCGTCGATGGATCCCAGTCCCGGCGAAGTCACCCGGCTGCTCAAGGCCATGCACGACGGCGATTCCGCCACTGCCGAAAATCTGCTTCCTCTCGTATATGCGGAACTGCATCGCATCGCCGCCGCCTATATGCGCCGCGAGCGGGATGGTCACACACTGCAGGCCACCGCGCTGATCAACGAGGCCTACCTTCGCCTCGTCGGCGAGGATATCGAATGGACCAATCGTGCCCACTTCGTTGGACTGGCAGCGCACGTTATGCGCCGCGTTCTTGTCGACTATGCGCGCCAGCACAATGCTGAGCGTCGCGCCGGCGGCCTCAAGCGCGTCGAAATGGAAGACAACCTCGCCATCTCGCCTGAGCGTCTTGACGAAGTCCTGTTCCTCGACGAAGCCATGGCAAAGCTCCACGCAAACAATCCTCGACAGGCCCGCGTGGTCGAGTTGCGGTATTTTGGCGGCCTTACCGTCGAGCAAATTGCCCAAATCCTCAACGTCGCGCCGCGCTCGGTAAAACGCGACTGGGCTCTCGCCCGCATCTTTCTCCACGGCGAACTCAATCCTGGCGCGCCGCTCTCCATTGAAGCCTTTGAAGAGGATTCGGCAGGCGCCAAAAAATAATTCTTCATCCGCGTTGCCCCTTTTTCCGCACCATGGCGCAATCCTAAGTGAAGCCGGTCATCAAGACCCCTTCCCCAAGGAGATCATCATGAAAACGACTATCCGCACAATCGCACTCGCCTCCCTCGTCGCCATTGCGTCTCTGTCGCAGACAGCGATCGCCCAAACCCTCGAGCATTCCATGAAGGTCCAAGTGCCTTTCGCCTTCAACTATGGGAAGCAGCACTTTACGGCCGGCGTTTACAGCCTCTCCATGCAGAATCAGAACATCCTGACTTTGCGCAGCGACAGCCGTTCGGGATGGGCCATGATTGAGACGGGTTACGATCCAACGCAGCACAAATCCGGCTACGTGACTTTCCGCAAGTACGGCGACCAGTATTTCCTCACTGAATACGTTCCGACGAGCGGCTTTCTTCACTCATCGGTCTTTGAGTCAGGTGCAGAACGACGCGCAGCCCGCGATTTCGCCGCCAACCACCTCACTCCCAGCCGCGTGCAGCTGGCGCTGATGTCCAATTCCAGCGGCGCAGCGCAGTCGAAGTGAAGTTCAGAGCCGGGCAGGAGCGATTTACCAATGGTCCTGCCCGGCGCTTTCTTGAAGGGGTTTTACGGCAAATCCAATTCGAGCGCGTAGATCTCTTCCAGGCTGGTGTCACGCACAGCCAGGATCGAGCCATCCGGAGTTGTTCCAACCCAACCTCCCCAATCCGCTGTTGGTTGTCCGATTTGTCGCAGGTCTGCCACAAGCTGAGGACGACGGTCACTGAGACAGACCCGATACTCGGGCGAATGGTTTGGGGTCGCGCCGCCGAAGAAATAGACACATTCACTATTCCTCGTCCAGTCTGGATAGGCGGCTGGCAGGTTTGTCAATTCATCCCACTTCTGGGTACTGACGTTAAAGATTCCTAGCGCGCCGGTTTGAGAATCAATCGCCACTATCCAGCGTCCATCGGGAGACCAGCGCGGCGACCAGTATCGACCTGAATCCGGCAGTGCAGTCAGTTCGTGGCTCTTCAGGTTCAAAATCTGTATTGGATGTTGGTTTGATGAGCCTGCTGTGCCGACGGTGACGCCCAACGCGATCGCATCGCCACCCGGTGACCAGGAAGGGTCCGAGTTTCCGTTTACTCCGTTGGTCAGCCTCTCTGGATTTCCGCCTTCCGCGGGGATCATATAGATCTGGTCCGTCTTGCCGGATTCAGTCCCAATGAACACGATCTGCTTTCCGTCCGGCGACCATCGAGGCAGACTTGATTTCATGGGAGCGAAAGTCAGCTGGCGAGCTTCGCTGCCGTCAGACTTGGACACCCAGAGATTCCCTTCAGGCAAGCTGGTATAGGCAATCCTGGACCCATCTCTTGTAAACGCCACCCCTTCGGCCGAGACTCCGGGAAGATACAGCACAAACGAACCTTTCTTTGAGTCAAAACGCTCTAGTTCCCCTCGCTTGGTGATTCCCATGAAATAAACGCTTTTACCGTCAAGGCTCGGCAGTGGACTCAGCGCAATTGCGGCTCCCGTTGCCAGTTCGACCGGTTCCGCATTCGTCTTCCTCCACCAGTCCCGCTTTTCCCGCACTGCCCACAGGTTCCAAGCTCCCCCACGCGTCGACTCAAATACGAAATATCTTCCATCCGGAGTCCATGCCCCACAGCACTCGTTGGGCCCCGCATCTCCGCTGAACAAGCGCCTCAGACCGCTTCCGTCGGCGCGCGCCTCCCACAGGGTATTGGTATTGTGCTTATCGTCAAGTACGTCGAATCGAAACAGCCTGCCATCGGGAGAGAATCGAATCCAATTTGGTTCTCGTCCTCCGTCAACGGTAAGAATCTTCCGGGCCTCGGCTCCATCGCTTCGAGCGACCCAGATATCAGGCCCCTTCGCGTAGTAGATTGAAGCTCCATCTGGAGACCATGTTGCGTCGAGAACTACCATGTCTCCGATGCGCCGCACCTGTCCGCCCAGCACGGGCATCGTCCAAATCCCTCCCGTGTCATTTTGTTTTGCGTCGCCCGGCGGCCCCAGCAGCAGCAACTCGGATTTCGACGGCGAAAGGCCGATAAGGGCGGGTAGATCGAATGGAATCGGCAATGGCGCCGATTCTCCTCCTTCGACCGAAACCTGCCGCAGACTCTCTGCCTCCAGCACCTCAAAATAAACGCGCAGTCCATCGGTAACCATCGAGCTCTGAATTCGATACCCTGGCGTGTACATCTTCCGTGTTCCATCATGTGTAATCTGCTTGATTGCGATCACGCGCGGCGGGGGCACAGTCGGACGCAGAATATATGCAAAAGCCAGCACCAGAACCAAACCCATTACGCATGCAACCATCGCCACACGCCGCCTGCCGCGCCGAACCCCTACAATCGCCGCTGAACTTGCCACTGAGACCGAACTTGACGAAGCCAGTCCCGGATCAAGATCCCGCGCTAGGCGCTTGAGGTCGGTTTCCATCTCCGCAGCCCGCTGATAGCGCAGATCGCGATCCTTCTCGAGCGCCCTGCTCACAATGTGTTCGGCCAACGGCGGAAGTTCGGGCCGGATCGCACGAATCGATGGCAAAGGCTCACTCGTGATCGCGTGGAGAACATCGATGCTGCTGTTCCGCACAAACGGTGGCCGCCCCGCCAGCGATTCGAAGTACAGAACGCCGAGGCTCCACAGATCCGTTCGCGCATCCACGCCCTTGCCGAGCGCCTGCTCCGGTGACATATATACAGGAGTGCCGAGAAGCCCCCGCGTCTCCGCCACCGACATGGTGGAATCGACACTTGACGCGAGCAGCTTGGCGAGGCCAAAATCCAAAACCTTCGCGTCGCCTTTCGGCGTGATCATCACATTTGCCGGTTTCAGGTCGCGATGAATCACCCCGTGTTCGTGCGCTTCACCCAACGCTTCCGCCACCTGTCGCGCAATGGCAGTCGCCTCGTTCACCGGCAGAGGTCCCGTTCGCAGCTTCGCCGCCAGCGACTGTCCCTGCACCAGCTCCATTACCAGAAAATCCGCGCCGTCCTGTTCACCGACGTCGTATACCGACGCAATCCGTGGATGATTCAGCTTCGCCAGCGCCAGAGCTTCCCGGCGAAAGTGACGGCGCGCCTCCTCGCTGGCCAGCACACCCTTCGACACCATTTTGATCGCGACCAGGCGCTCCAGCTTTTCATCGCGGGCGCGATAAACGACGCCCATTCCACCTGAGCCAAGCTGATCGATGATGGTGTATCGCCCCAGTCGCGCACCCGGCTGGAGAATTGCCGCCAACGTCTCTGCCTTTTTGTACGGAGAATCGGAGAGAAACCCACTCAGCCTGTCATTCTCTTCAAGCAACGCCTCGACCACCTGTCGAACGGCAGGCTTATCCCGGCACGCCCTGGCCAGAAACGCGGCGCGCTCCTCCCGCGGCAAATCGAGAGCCTCTCCGAAAAGCTGTTCAGCGACGGCTTGTTGATTCTCCATCTTTTGGTTTCCGACCCGACGAGAATGTCCCCTACAGTAACACGGCGCGGAACCGCGAATGAAACCGGTAAGCGTGCGTTTCAGGTGGGCAGTTGTTGAATCAGCGTCCGCTGCACACGTGATCCTTTTTCCGGAGCCAGGGGGTGGTGCGCCACCGCGGTTGCTGGTTGATCAACTATTACTGATCCTGAGTTCGACACAACTTCGCCAATTTGCTTTGCTCAGTCTCTGCAGGATGCTTCCCATTGCGAATTCCTCACTCCTTCGCTTCCCGCTAACCCCGCCGGACGCCGTTTCCCTTGCAGAGAA
Organism: uncultured Acidobacteriaceae bacterium; assembly: GCA_963826915.1. Taxonomy (GTDB): domain Bacteria; phylum Acidobacteriota; class Terriglobia; order Terriglobales; family Acidobacteriaceae; genus Telmatobacter. The sequence goes on along the minus strand of CAWGYG010000008.1, from coordinate 446,812 downwards.
TTAGCCTCTCCCAGCGCACAATAGTAGACAGCCACGGTAGAAACTCATGATCGCGCCAATTCTCAATTCGATCTCAAATCGCTCTCAAAAACGGCTCGAAAACGAGAAAAAGGCGACTTTAAAACTGTATAGCTGTACGACCCCACCCAAACGGCATCGATTCAAAGACTTACAAAGACAGCCAGTACAGGAATACAGGAAATGTAATGCCAAAAATGACCAAAATGCACTCGTAAGGCCTCGTTAAGGTGCCATAATGTGCCAAAAAATGCCACTTTTTTTGCCACCGAATCCGCGCAATTCATCAACAACAAATCAGCAAGTTCGCGTCTCGGGAAGTCCCCCTCCGACAATCTCAGCAGGCGACATCCCCCTCCGCCTCAGTTCGCGAATACTCAGCGCATCATGCCGCTTCGCCAGGCGCTTGCCGTTCTCGTCCACCACCAGTCCGCAATGAAACCATTCCGGATTCACAAAGCCAAGCGCCCGGTTGAGCAGGATTTGCCGAGCGGTGGACTTGAGTAGATCGGCGCCGCGCACCACCTCGGTGCTTCCCATCGCGGAGTCGTCGGCCACGCAGGCAAGCTGGTAGCTCGGCACTCCGCCGCCCGGGTTGCCGTCGCGCCGCCACACCACAAAATCGCCAAAGTCCGCGCCGGCCACAAAGCGCTGTGGCCCCAGGTTCAGATCATTGAACTCGATTGCCTCTCCGTCCGGCACGCGAAAGCGCCAGTTCGCACCAACCGCTTGGTCCTCGCTGCTTAACGCGAATCGCATATCCAACATACTCTCCATCGCAGGACGGCAGGTGCCCGGATACACCGGTTCATCGTCCAGCGGATCCGGCTCTACATTTGTATTTTCGTGGGGAGCGCTCAACGCGGCAGCCAGGTCCTTGCGCGAGCAGCGACACGGATAAAGGAAGCCGCCGTCGATCAACTTGCGCCATACGGCCATGTAGGTTTTGTGCCGCTTGCTTTGCACGTACGGCTTGAACGGCCCACCGATGTCCGGGCCCTCCTGCCAGGTCAGGCCCAGCCAGCGCAAATCTTCCAGCGCGGCATTGGCGTACTCGGCTCGGCTGCGTTCGCGGTCCAGGTCTTCCATGCGCAGAATGAGTTTGCCGCCTGCAGCCTGCGCTCGCTGACCCGCTGCCCAGAATGTGCGCGCATGGCCGATGTGCAGGTAGCCAGTGGGCGAAGGCGCAAGCCTGCCCCGATAACGGAGTACCCGCTTTGGAAAGTTGCTGGCCACGCTCTAATCAGTGTAGCCAGTCGCGGAGATTTGAGTCAGCGAAGTCTCTATCGACGATTAATCCGAATCGTCGCCGTCCTGATCGGACTTGTCGCTGTCGCTGTCATGATGGTGTTCGTATTTGTCGAGGCTCTCATTCAAGTGATTGGGATCGACAGAGACCTGCACAACGTCCATTTCATGACCGTCCAGATCCAGCACAAACAACCCCATCTTCGACCCCTCGGGATGCATGAAAATGAAAGTCTGGCTGTTTCCTTTGCGGCTGGTCTCGCGGATGATTCTTTCCCAGCCCGATCCAAGCTTTTGCTCGATCATGCTGTTCAGTTCTTCACCGTCCACATCTGCGTGGAAGTCGTCGAACTCCGCAACGTGCATGCCGTTCACGCCGCCGTTCGAGGCCTTACGCGAAATCAGGCTCACGAGCCCAAGAAATGGAATACGGTTAGCGTGCACGTGGTAGCGGCTTTCAATCGAGTTCACTACGCCATCGAATCCGCCTTCGCCGCCGCTCGCCAGTACTGCGACCGGTATTGCCAGCGCCAAAAAACAGATGGGAATCAGCCAGAGACGCTTCATTGGGTACCATCCTTCTTGTCCTTGTCCTTATCCTTGTCCTTCGTCTTGTCCTTGCTGTGCGCTTCCTTTTCGATGTCGCCCAAAGCCCCGAGTCCGCCAATACCACCCAGCTTGCCCAGATCTTCCATGCGGACCGGACCAAGGATGAGCACGATGGTGAGCTCCTTCGGTTCCACGTCGAGAATGAACATGCCGTGCGTTTCGCCGTTGACCAGCTTCACCATCACGTCAGTCGTTTCACCGTGCTTCTTGTCGCGCTCTTTAACGATCGGCGACCAGTCGCTGGTTTCAAAATACTGGCGCAGCTTGTCGATGTCCTCCATCGAGTACTGCCCTTCCTTGTCGAACTCATAATCGCGGACGTAAATGCCGTCCAGTCCTTCAATCAGTTTCCGCGTCGCAGCAGAGTCCTGATCTTTGCCGTGCATGAAGTTGGCCGCGAAAGTCAGCATCTTCTTGTCGAGCGTCACCTCGGTCACGTCGCTTGCGCGCGCGGCCAGTTCTTTTTCGACGGGCGGCGGCAGCGGCAATTGCGACGATTGCGCCATGGCCGGAACTGCCGGCGCGGCCAGCGCCAGAATGAGAGTCGCAACAAAAGTTAAGCCAGGGGTCTTCATCAATGGTCTCCTTACTGCTGATTGTCGTGGCCGCGTGCCGCCAGCCGTGAATTCATATCGTTAAGTGCGTGGTTGGTAATGCGTAGTGCGATTAACACCTGCCGTGCAGCCTCTTCGCCCTTCCGGCGCTCCTCATGTTGTCGCCACCCGTAAGCGCCGCCCAGGACTCCAGCCAAAACCAGCGAAGCTGCCAGCCTCTGCCAGAGAATCGTATGGCTTTGCACCTTATGGATACGTTGCATGCTGCGCTGCTGCACGATGCGACGCTTCAAACTTGGCGGCGCCGGACGCCGTTCCATTGCCTGCTTTAGTTCGCGCTCAAAATCGTCCATGGAATCAGGCTCCCTCCGCCGCGTTGTCGGTCCTGATGTATTCCTTGAGCTGACTCGTCGCCTTTGCCCGCAACAGCTTGAGTCCGCGCTGCAGGTGACTCTTCACGGTCGCCAAAGGCGCATCCAGCGTGGCCGCTATCTCATCAGGCGACAAGTCTTCCTGGTAACGAAGAACCAGTGCCGCCCGCTGTGCCTCGGGCAGCGTTGTCAGCAAGTACTCCAACCGCGCACCCAACGGTGAAGACCGTTCCTCTTCGGGAGTGCCGTGTTTCTCCTGAATTTCAACCCAGAGATCGATGCCCCTCACTTTTCGCCGGCGAAGCGCGTCGGTCGAGCGGCTCATCGTCACTCGGCGCAACCAGAAGCAGGCGTGTTGTGCTGACTCGATCCGATTCATGTTCCTGTCCAGCTCCAGAAAGACGTCCTGTGCAATTTCCTCGGCTAAACCGCGATCGCCGGTCATGCGCCAGGCAAGCGAGAACACCATGGATTGGTGCGCGTCCACGAGTTGTTCAAAATCCGGCTGCCAATCGTGGGCCATGGGTTTCGCTTCTACCTTCTTATCCGCAGGAAGGTGCGGTTCGGGATGCAGAAGGTACGTGCAGTAAAAGAAAAAGTTCAGGAAGGGTGGGCAACGGTTATACCGGAGAACGCTATTAAAGGAGCGAGGCAAAGAAGATCTCTGTGGGCCACCGCACAATCTTTCTTGAGCGACCCTTGCCAAACCTCTGAGGATGATTGGGTTAGCAGACCACGCATGAAGTCTGCAAAAACTCGAGGCCCGCCCCTCCGCACGTTGTGACTCCGCTAAGCGTATGCTCGAACCAGTACTTCCCCTTCTCGCCTCTGGCGTTCCGGGCTTCGCTCCAGACGAGCACCGTTCAAGCACGCAACCGAACGCCAGGAGCGGCCGTGAGCATCGTCAACAAAAGCGATGTAAAGAATCATCTTTCTGCTCATCACCACAAAGGGATTCATCTGTGTCGGCCCGTTAGCGAGCCCGCCGCAACTGTCGCCTCGGAAGCGGAGTCAGCACCTTCAGATCCAGGCACTGAGTCTTCAGTCGAAGAAAACCGCGCCCAGCCTGCCTCGGGCAAATCGAAGTCTTCCATGCCCGTCGTCGATTCAAGCTCCGAGGATGGTTCAAAGCCCGGTGCTTCCAAAAACGCGCAAGCGTGAAGAAGGAGCACAGAAAATGAGTGAAACGAGCTGGAACCGGTTGAACTGGGCGCCAAAGATTCTCTGGCTCCGGCGAAAATGCCCGCACTGCGATTCCCTAAAATTCAAACAAGCCGAGTTACGTCCGTATGACGGCTTCCTCAGCATGTTTGCGCTACGGCCAGTGCGCTGCATGTTTTGCTGGCGGAGATACTACTGGATCGCACTGTTCGGAGCCCATGCTGAATGAATCTGATCCCGCCTAAAACAAGTCGGGAATGCTGTGGAACGCGATCCGCGTTGGAGCCGCTTTGAACGCGGTCAGCATCGTAGCAGGCGCTAGCGTGCTCATGCCGTACTTCTGGTTCAACTCATCCATCGTCTCCATCAGACGGGTTCGGCTGCGCGAGTCGTCGAGCCCTTCAAATAGATTGAGCGAATGTAGCCGATCCGGAACGAGCCCATTCAGATTGACGCCGATGAAGTAAGGCTGGTCGTAACCTGCACCCGCGGGACGGGTCGCCCACAGACGGCTAAGCGCGGCGATGAGTGTTTGATTATCCTGGCACTCGCTCAGGCGGATTTCGTCGTGCCACCCGCGCGTGGGAACGCCGAATCGACTCACGGGGGCGTTCTGTCCGCGGGGAACCGCAAATCCGACAGCGAGCCCGATGCTGCTGGCCCAAAGTCCACCTGACCGCAACCGCATTGCAGCTTTGTGCAGCAGTTTGTGCGCAACTGCCCAGGCCTTCTCGGCTGTCCGCATCTCTGGCGCGAGTACATGCGAGTGGCTGATCGACTTCAGGTGCTCAGTCTCCGCCATATCGAAGTCCTCGCCTTGCAGCCAGTGCCACAGGCGTTCGCCCCACACTGAACCCCAGAGCTGACCCGCCTGCTCGCAGTCGAGCGTCAGCAGTTCGGCCATAGTGTTGATGCCCTTTCCATTGAGGCGTTTCTCGGTGCGGGCGCCGATGCCCGGCAGGTCGCGAAGCGTGAGGCGTCTGAGTGCCTCGGGCAGAATGTCGAGAGGCAATGCGACAAGGCCGTCGGGCTTTTCCATATCGCTTGCGACTTTGGCCAGGTAGCGATTGGTGGCAAGACCGACGGAACTCCGCAGGAACGGACCAATCTGCTCCTGGATACGCGCTTTCACCTTACGACCTAACTCGAGGGCGGCCAGCAGAGGGCGCTCGCGACCCATCAGTCTGCAGGCCATCTCGTCGATCGAGAGAACCGCTGTGACCGGTAGGCAGCTTTCCACGGCCTCGACAATGCGGTGATGGTAATCGACATAAATCTCGTGGCGAGCCTCGACAAGCACAATATCAGGACACATTCTCTTGGCGTCGGCCACAATTGTCCCGGTCCGCACTCCATGCGCCTTTGCCTCGTAACTTGCTGCAATGCAGCAGGTTGTGTCGGCCATCATAGGGACGACGCCAACTGGCCGGCCGCGCAGATCGGGCCGATCCTGTTGCTCCACCGAGGCAAAATACGAGTTGAGATCGACAAAAAGCCAGTTCAGAGACGGCTCTCCGGCGGAATCATCGGAACAACTGGGAGTGGCTGCAGGCCCCAACGTGCCCTCCGGCCATTCGTCTAACAATAAGGGAGAGTCGGGATGGGGAGCCGAAGTCATAACGCCAATATATTCGCTTTTTCTTCGCTAAATTGCAAGTGGAATGTTAGGGACTTCCACAGTCGTCCGATGGTACACTTGTGCTGCCGGAGGCCGGCGGCCTCTGAACCCCGATATTGGTTCGTGGGGCGAATCAGAGGGGTTGATACGAGTCACTTTCAGGTAGACGCGCTTTATGCATAGCGTAATCCACTGGTTCGCATCCCATGCGAATGTGATGGCCGTCCTGGTCACTGTGGGCGTGGCGATTCTGCTGGTCTGCTGCCTGGAGTGCACAAAATGCCCCTCCCGCGAAAAGGATGACATCTTCAGCCGCCACGAGATGTAAGGTGGAAAGCTGACCGTTTTGCTACATCGCCGGCGTGCCTTGGTGAAATCGCACCCGCCAGACACCAGATGAACTTGTCCATATGGAACCGCGCAGAACCACTGTGCGGGCTCCGCTCTGTGCGTTGACGCGTACAGTTGAGTACGTCGCCAGGACCACACCCGCCGCGATTGGGTGACATTCAAAGTTCTCGATGACTGGCGGGATATACTCCTCGGTCGCCAGCAGGTCCAGGATCTCGGGACGAGTCCATTTCCGGCCCGATGACCCAAATTCAACAAAATCTTCGGTGAGCAATTCCGAGACGCGTGCGCGATCTCGGCGCAGAGCAGGGTCCAGCAGCGCCTGCTCAAGACTGAGCAAGTGAGCGGCGATATCTTCCGGGATCGGTGCGTTGCTCATTGGACCGGCGGCGCAAGGTATTCCTCAAACTGCGCGAGAATTCGCGTATAGAGATGAGTACGCACATCAGGGCCAGCTATGGAGTGCGTCTTGCGCGGATAGATCTGCAGGTCGTATGGGATTTGAGCCTCAATTAATCTCTGTACAAACTGCACAGTGTTCTCGATGTGGACATTGTCGTCGCCCGTGCCATGCACCAACAGAATGTGGCCCTTCAAGTTGTCAGCTGAGTTGACGACGGAAAACTCCTTGTATCCCTTCGCGAACTCCGCGGGCAGGCTCATGTAGCGCTCAGTGTATATCGAGTCGTAGTCGCGCCAGTCGGTCACCGGAGCGACGGCAACGCCGGCACGAAAACGGTCGGAGTGGGTCATCGCGTAAAGCGTGAACGTACCACCCCAGCTCCACCCCCACCAGCCCAGGCGCTTGGGATCGAGTTGCGGGTACTTGGCGAGCGCTGCGTCAACGACAGACAACTGGTCCTCGAGTTGCACGGGGCCAAAGTCGTGATAGGCGGCCTGGGCAAATTTGCGCCCGCGCATCCCGGTCCCGCGGTTGTCCGCGTGCAGCACCGCGAAACCATGCTGGGCAAGAAGCTCATCAAAGAGCAGTCCATCGCCCCAGCGATCCGCGACCGTCTGCGGTCCGGGTCCGCCATATGGGTTCACAATCAGCGGGACGCTGGCTGCATTCGTCACATTCTCAGGAAGCAGCAGCGTGGCATAAAGCGTGGTTCCGTCATGGGTCTTCACTTCTAGTCGTTCCGGAGCATGCACCGCGTAAGAATCCAGCGCATGTGTCGACCAGAAAACACTGCATTGGCCTTCTATGGCACAAAGGCGAAGCTCCGGCGGGCTCATTCGCGAGGAGAATTTATCGGTAAAGCTGAAGCCAATCGGCGCGAAACTGGCATCGTGATTTCCGGCTCCCGTTGTTAATTGCCTTCGCTCTCCATCGAAGTTCACTACCCATGCCTGCTGCTCAAGCACGGAACCTTCATTGGAGGAGTAGAAAATCTTCCTTCGTGCAGGATCCACGCGATAGACATCGCCAACTTCAAAATCGCCCTTCGTCAATTGACGATCGAGTGTCGCCGTGGTGGAGTCGGGTTTGGCCTCGTCGTATTTATAGAGATAAATGTGATTGTGACCGTCGGTCCAGTCGGTGAGCACAATGCAGTCGTGGGCTACGTATGCGTCAAAATTCTCATCGATGAATTTTTCATCGGAAATTTGCAAAACGCTGTGCGCCAGGCCGGTTGTTGCATCGGCGAAGTAGATTTCCCTGTGCTTTTGATCGCGCGTCAGAGTTTCGATCCACAGCGTCTTTTGATCCACCCACCCGAACCGCGGGATATAGTCCTGTGCGGGTTGAATCGGCAGCTTGACCCACATAGTTTTACCGCCTTTCCAACTCACCACACCCACACGAACCTCCGGATTCAAGTCTCCCGGCTGCGGGTAATGCTGCTTCGCGACGGTCGCATGCGTGGGAATCCAATCCGTAATCGGGTACTCGGGCACGGTGGTCTCGTTCATCTGCAGAAAGGCCAGGTTTTTTGAGTCGGGCGACCAGAAGTAGTTGCTGTGCGTGTCAAGCTCCTCTTCATAAACCCAGTCAACTTCCCCGTTCAGAATATTTTCACTGGGCGAGCCCGCTACCATGATCGTGGGCGTACCCGGTTCGCGAAGATGGACCACCGCGAGACCATGATTCCGCACAAAGGATACGGATTCGCCATTTGGTGAAAACTTCGGATCATCACCGGCGGCTTCGCCGGTAAAGCCAATCTCAACTCCCGTACCGTTGCTGAGGTCGTAGATCCAGAGCCGGCCGTTCGAGTCGAACATCAGGTGCTTCGAATCTGGTGCCCAGATATAGTTGGCCATCTTGTAGCGTTCGCGGTGATCGCGATCCTGTTCTGACGCTTTGCCCCCGTCGAGCGTCAGCAGCTTGGCTCGGCTCACAAGCACGTGCGACTTTCCGGTGCCCGGATCAATATCAATCAGCTCGCCGCCAGCGAGATAGGTGAGATGCTGGCCATCGGGCGACCAGTCCAAACCCCGAGGCGGCGTCCCCAATGGCGAACCGTGCGCAAAAATGCCCTCGACGGTGAGGGGTTTCTTGGGAGTCTGAGCTGTCAACGAACAAACCGAAAGAGAAACGCAACCAATAAGCAGAGCGAAACAAGCAGCGACATGCTTCAAGTGGATTTCCTCCGGGCTGCGACGACCGCTGCGGGGTTTCAGTCGAGACACTTGGCGCCGCTCTTTCAGAGAGAAGTGTAAATCAGCGAGTTTCCCAGGCTGGTGCTAGTTATCAATCAAAAAGGCACCGCGAAATTCCACCATGCCTGGCAACGGACCAGGCCGCCAGCCAACATTCTTATCTGACAACCTGCCTGGCGACATCAATTTTTAGGGAAACTGCCGCCCGAGTAATTATGCTTCCTTCAACAGCAGAAGGAGATTCTCCATGCACTGGGCAACCCCCGAGGAACGACGCAGCCTTGGCCAAGCGAGGCGCAAGCAGGTCGGTCGCCTGCAACACGATGAGCTGAACATCAAAGCACGTCAAGCGGCGCCTCTTACTCTGCTCGAACGTGCGGAACGCGGCCGGGTTCCGGCGCTCCTTAAACTAAAGCACCAGTTGATGGCGCAATCGCCTTTCGGCTACTTCCGCGGCGCGGCTCCGGTGATGGCCGCAGATCTGTCGGTCCTTCCCAGCACCGGCATCGAGGCGCAACTTTGCGGCGACGCACATGTGCGTAACCTCGGAGCGTTTGCCGCACCCGACGGCCGCCTCGTCTTCGATATCAACGACTTCGACGAAACCATTCGCGGCCCCTTCGAGTGGGATCTGAAGCGGATGGCCGCTTCCTTGGTGCTGGCAGGTCGCGAATCCAGACACAAGGAGTCGTCGGCGCGCGAAGCCGTGGAACTTTGCATCGAACGCTACTGCGAACAGATGCGTGCCTTTGCGAAGATGCCGATGCTCGAGGTGGGCCGCTATCAGGTGCATCGCCTGGGGTTAGTGGAGCCGGTGCACGAGGCGCTGCTGAAAGCCGAACGTGCCACTCCGCTGCATACATTGCAACAGCTCACCGAGCCCACATCCTCAAAGTCGGGTGTTCCGCGCCGATTCAAGGAAATCAAGCAGATGCTGACTCGCCTGAAGGCATCGCAAGCGGAGAAGGTTTTGGAGTCGCTGGGTCCCTATCGCGAGATGCTCGAGCCGCAGCGACAGCATCTACTCTCGCTGTATCGGCCCGTGGACGTGGCATTCAAGGTTGTTGGCACGGGCTCCGTGGGCTTGCGCGACTACTGCATCTACTTCGAAGGCAATGGTCCCCTCGATCCTCTGTTTCTCCAGATCAAGGAAGAGGCTCCTTCGGCCTACGCTTCCTACCTACCCAATGCGCACCCCGCCACGCACAATGGCCAGCGCGCTGTGACGGGGCAGCGCGCCATGCAAGTGCAGTCCGATCCGTTCCTGGGTTGGACGCACATTGGCGCTCGGCAATTTCTGGTACGGCAGCTCAACGATCATAAAGGCTCTATCGAGTTGGCGGACATGGCCGGCACGGGCCTTGCAGCCTTTGGCGAAGTCTGCGGAGAACTGTTGGCGCGGGGTCATGCCCGATCAGGCGATCCGTTGGTGATAGCTGGCTACCTGGGGTCAGGCAAGACGTTTGCCGAGGCGCTCAGCACATTTGGGGCGCTCTATGCAGACCAGACCGAGAAAGATTGGCAGGCCCTTCGCCGTTCCGGCAAAGCTGCGAAGTGACGTCATGAGGAAGTTAAGGAGGCGGAAATGAATCGCCGCACGTTTACGCAAACTCTGGCCACTGTGGCCCTCGGTGCTGCTGTGCCGCGGAGTCAAGCTTTGCCAGCTGACAGAGCAGATAGCGCAGCACCTCCCGCAAGTACGAGCACACCGTTTCCGATTTCGGTGATGCTTTGGACCGTGTTCAATGAGCTGCCTTTTGAACAGCGATTGGCAAGAGTTGCCGATGCGGGCTACAGCAATGTCGAGCTGGTGGGTGAATACGGGAAATGGTCCGACGCCGACTTTGCAAGCGCGAACGCTGCGCGCAAGCGTCTTGGTATTCACTTTGATGCAACCGCAGGTTTGCATAATGGAATTGGCAACCCCGCAGTGCGCGATGCGTTCCTTGCTGAACTTCGCCAGGCTCTCACCCCGATGCAAACCCTCAGCTGCCCGGCGATGATTGTGCTCTCCGGCAACGTAATTCCCGGTCTCTCGCGCGAGCTACAGCATCAGAGCTGCGTCGAGTCCCTCAAGCGAGCCGCGGAACTCATCGATGGCAAGCAGATCGACGGCCAGCCGGTGCGCATCCTGCTGGAATGCATCGATCCCGAAGAAAATCCACATTACTTTTTGCAATCGGCCGCGGAAGCAATTGACATTGTGCGCGCGGTCAATCATCTCCAGGTACAGTTTCTCTACGACATGTTTCATGAACAGATCGCCGAAGGAAATCTGATTGAAAAGTTGGACAAGCACATCGACGTGATTGGCCTGATTCATGTGGCCGATGTGCCAGGGCGCCATGAACCGGGAACTGGCGAAATCAACTACGCAAATGTCTACAGAAAGCTCGCGGAGCTGAATTATCGCCATATAGTGGCCATGGAGTTCCGCCCGACCAGCGATCCTGTAGTCTCATTGCGCGACGCGAAGCGCATGGTCTCGAGCGCCACAGCCGCAACCTGAGAAGGCGGGACGCGGCGCTCGATCAAGAACTCAAGTTCACTTGCTCGCGGTTCCGGTTTTCGGCATTGCAAATATGGCAGGGTCGATCGTCTTATTCAGCTCCACTTTTTTCACCGCGATGGTTAACCCGAATTGTCCGCCAAAGTCAATGTCTATCGCATACGGAATCATGTAGCCGAGATCCGTCTTCCGGTAATCAGACAACTTGGCGGTGATGTCTACATCCTGATCCTGCATCTTGCCTTTCGACATGACGGTTGTAACAAGAAATGAAGTCGAGTCGATCAGGAAAGTGGTTTCGACTTTTTCCTTCGAAGTCAGCTTGATCTTGTAGGCGTTGCCATCTTTCCCCAGCAGCTCGACACTGCCGCCTTTCGCCGCATAGTCATAAAGTGCACCGCCGACGTAGATCTGCCCCTTGCCCGCGTTGTAGACGTCGTCCGGCATGGGCGTGGGATCAGCCGCGCCTGCCATTGGATTGACAGTCCAGCCGCCTTTATCCGTGTAACACTGCACAATCTTGGTGCCGTTGAATTCCATCTCGTTCTTGTAGCCGACGCCATCTACAATCGTCGTGCTGCTCGGATTCTCATTTCCCATCATCGAGATAGAGTTCTCGGTATACACCGATTTCACCTGGCTGATCGCGGCTTTCCCCCCAATCGCCGTCACATACTTGCTGACAATCTCATCAGCGGTCTGCGCACTTAATGAGACTGCGCTTGCCAATGCCGAAACAACCAATATGCCGTGGATGAAGTTCTTCATTTTGCTTCGTTCACCTTTCGCGTGCTCTAGAAGCACAGTCGTTGATGCGGCACCAGTGTAATTCACAACCATGGTGCAGGGCTGGTCGAGTTTTCTTCACTGCCCCGAGACGGTTTGGGAATTCCGGCGAACCTAACCGACAGGAACCAACTGGGGATTGCGCGGCTTCTGATCCGGCGCATTCAGCATCTGAAGCGCCGTTGAAGTTTCTGCCAGATGGAGAGTTGTCTGACTCGATTTCAACCGAACCAAAAGGTTGGTTTGGTCGAAGGTGATGGCAAAGTTCCGCATCGGACATGAACCAAAATTGACCATCGGAAATGCCGGATTGATTTCAACGAATGGTTGCGCGAATTTGTATTGGCCGAGGCGAACGTCTGAACGCAATTTTCCAGCCTTGATCTGGAAGCGCGTAGAAAGTGATTCGCCGTTTCCGAAGGGCACAGGGTCAGATGAAAACTTGAGTCGCGATGCGATTTGTGCAGGCAGGCTGAGCCCGGTACCGCCCGAGTCGAACTGCGCTTCCACCCGCAGGCCTCCAATCCGCATTGTCGCGATCGGCACTCCATCGGGCATACGAAAGGCCAGCACCGAGCGCCCGCCATCGACAGCGAGCGAGCCGGATCCGAGCGTCATGCGCCGGTTGGGATAGTCGAGGGTTAGCAGGTAGTTTTTGAAGATGGTGAAACCAAGCAGGCCCTGGCAGGTCGAGTCTTCACCGTTCAAGCTATGCCGAATCGCCTTGACCCCTGAAAACTCAATGCCTGCAACAGTCAAAGATTGGATCTGGACGATGTCAGCTCGCTGCACTCCCAACCCACTAGGGTCAGCGAGTCGGGCATGACCGATGGTCGGCAGCTTCAGCTGGTCAACCAGTTCGTCGGTAATGAAAGCTTCGCCGCCGGTTCCGGTGTCGATTAGAAAGCGGAATGGACCCCGGCCATTCACCATCACCCTAACGTAAGGTTTGTCATGGACGATCTCAATTGGCTCGGAATGCTGGACATCCTGCGCCACCGCGGGAATCACGGTTGCGGTGAGGAGGAGTACTGTGCCACTTAAAGCCTTGAGCAGGAAAGGCATACCGCCTCCTTTCACGCGCGGGGGTTGCCGGGGAAGACTCAAGCCTTGACGCACACTGATTCTACGAGCCAATCGGGGCGCTCGATCCACTTAATTTGAGCCTTTGGTGCCGTGCGGACGAGGAAAGCGCCGGGCGGCCCGGCTCTACAATGGACCGGTATGCCGACAACCGTCCGTTCGCACGCGAAGATCAACCTCGGCCTGGGGATTGGAGCTCCTCGGCCAGACGGCTTTCACGCGCTGGTTACCGTATACCAGACATTGGACTTGCACGACCTGGTCTCGGTGAAGGCGCAACGCGCTGGAGCGACGGAATTGCACCTCACTTCGAACGATGAGCGCGTCCCGGTCGACGGCCACAACACTGCTTGGAAGATGGTGGAAATTGCGCTGAAAGTGCTTGGAATCAGTGCCAAAGTCGAGATCCATATCGAAAAGCGGTTACCGGTGCAGGGGGGCCTCGGCGCGGGCTCAGCCAACGCGGTGGCCGCGCTGGTGGGGCTGGAAGCCGAATTGGGAGTTCCCGCGCGCAGTTTCATAACCAGGCGATTGGAGCTGGCCGCCCAGGTCGGCTCAGACGTGCCCCTTTTTCTGATTGGAGGCACAGTCCTGGGAGTCGACCGCGGGCAGGAGGTTTACCCTCTCCCCGACATTGAATCAACCTGGTGTCTGGTAGCCACGCCCGACATCGGCGTCTCAACCCCGCAAGCATTTCGCGACTGGGACGCGCTCTGCGCCCAAGAGGGTTTGACCCCGCAGGCAAGTACCGATAAACTAAATGAGTTGAGCCGTGCCTACGCCAGCGCCTTCGCGGGAGGAATTCCGAGAGGTCAGGCAGGGACAGGCTCCTCCGGTGTCCTCTCTATGGGAGAGGACCTGGCCGGACCACAAGAGTCCGCGCTTGTCCGCACCGGGATCAGTAGCTGGATCCGAAACGACTTCGAACGCGTGGTCTTTCCCCAGCATCCTTCCCTTGCAGAAATCAAGCGCATTCTTTTGGGCTTCGGCACACCGGAGGCAGCCCTCCATGCTTCGTTGTCGGGGTCCGGTTCGGCTCTCTTCGGGTTGTACCTGACTCGCGGAGACGCAGAAGCGGCCCGGGAGCGGCTGAGTGCGGCTGGTGTTCAAAGTCAGCTGACCCGCACACTGCCTCGCTCAGAGTACTGGGGCCAAATGCTTGTGGAAAAAGCAAGTTGACAGCCGCGTGTTGAGGGTTAGAGACTCGCGAACGGCTGTCGTGAGGGCTATCCAGGGCGTCCTGGAGATTCGCTAAGTTGGGCGATCGTCTAATGGTAGGACAATGCCCTTTGGAGGCATTTGTCTAGGTTCGAATCCTAGTCGCCCAGCCAAAGTTTTGCGGTACTAAACCGGAATGCAGCCAAAGCCAACCAGCTTGGAGGTAGTCGGAGATGGAAGTGGGAACGGTGACCGTAGCACTGGAAGACAAACAGCAACCGGGCGCGGAAGACGCAGGCAAAGACGGCGCGTCTAAAGGACCGAACTCTGGTGGAACACCGGAGTCGAAGTCAAAAGACGCCAAGCCCGCCGCCGAACGCAAGCGGACCCGCAATCTGAGCGAGGATAAGCGCTTCAAGCTATTCTCGGGCACAGCCAACAAACCGCTTGCAGAAGAGATAGGCCGTCACATCGGCGTCCCCGTTGGCGAGGCCAAGTTGCAGCGTTTTGCTGATGGCGAAGTCTACTTCCAGCTACTTGAGAACGTGCGCGGCGTAGATGTGTTCGTCGTGCAGCCTACCTGCTACCCGGTGGACCAGCATCTAGTTGAGCTATTGGTGATGATTGACGCGCTCAAGCGGGCCTCGGCGGCCAGGATTACGGTGGTTGTGCCGTATTACGGCTATGCCCGCCAGGATCGCAAAGACCGCCCTCGCGTAGCCATCAGCGCCAAGCTTATTGCCGACCTGCTCACCACCGCTGGGGCCAACCGCGCCCTCTTTGTTGACTTGCATGCCGCGCAGATTCAGGGTTTCTTCAATATTCCCGTCGATCATCTTTTTGCCAGTCCGGTGCTGGTGAGCTACTTCCGCGAACTGAACCTGCCCAACCTCATCGTGGTTTCGCCTGACGCGGGCGGCGTGGAGCGCGCACGCTTTTTCGCACAGAAGATGGGAGCGCCGCTGGCAATTGTCGACAAGCGCCGCACGGATATCAATGTTGCCGAAGTCATGAACGTGGTTGGCGATGTAGAGGAAAAAACCTGCCTCATCATCGACGACATTATCGACACTGCCGGAACGCTTGTGAAGACAGTGGACGCACTTTACGGTGCGGGTGCTGCATCCGTATACGCCTGCGCAAGTCACGCCGTGCTTTCGGGCCCGGCCATTGAACGCATCGCCAACTCGCGGCTGGAACAGGTGGTGGTTACCAACACCATTCCATTGCGCGACGCGGCACAGAAGGTGCCAAAGATTAAGGTGCTCTCGATTGCCGGCCTGTTGGGCGCAGCCATCGAGAGCATTCATATGGAAACCAGCGTGAGTACGCTGTTTTCTAAGTTGTCAGAAGTCAGTTTTCAGTTGTCAGTACTCAGTTGTCGGTACTGGAAATGCAAATCAGAAGCTAGTGAACAAGAATTCGGTTTGGGTCAGTTAGAAAGTCTTTACTGAGAACTGATGACTGACAACTGATGACTAGCTCCCAACAAAGGGAGCGGACCTCAAAAGGCCGTGCCCGAAACAGAAACGAGAGACGGAATGCCTGAAGTAGTCGTAGCCAAGCCCCGTGAGGGCAAGTTCAACAAGAATGCCGCGCGCCGTGTTCGCGTTGCGGGCAAGATTCCTGCCGTGCTTTATGGCGCCGGCCACGACGCCGTTGCCGTTGAAGTGGATCCCAAGCAGATTTCCCGGATTCTCTTCTCCGAGTCCGGCCACAACACGATCTTCGATGTCGAAGTTGCTGGCCAGCCTGCAGCCAAAGCCATGATCGTCGACTGGCAGCGCGAGCCGATCAAGGACCAGCTCATCCACATCGACCTGAAGCGCATCGCGCTGGACAAGGCTCTGCGCGTCAGCGTGCGCGTCAAGCTGCTCGGTATCCCGATTGGCGTCAAGACGGCCGGCGGAATTCTCGACCAGGTTTTGCGCGAAGTCGAAATCGAGTGCCTGCCCGCAGACATTCCCAGCCACATCGACTGTGGACGTCAGCAACCTGGAGCTCTTCCAGGCGTTGCGCGTCAGCGATCTGCCCCATTCCGACAAGATCAAGTACCTGAATGCCGAAGACGCAACCGTTGCCCACGTGGTCTCGATTCGCGAAGAAGTTGTCGAGGCTCCGGCGGAGGCCGAAGTGCTGCAGCGCGCTGCAGCGGCGCGCCACTGCCAACTGAACCGGAAGTGGCCAAGAAGGGCAAGACGGAGATGCAGCCGAGACAGCTGGCGCCAAGAAGGCGAGCCCGGGGCGAAGAAGTAAGCCTTGGCTGAAGCAAGCGAGTTCGATCGCTCCGAGTCCGGAGGCCGTGCAAGCCGGAATTCGTCCGGCCCCTTTCTTGTTGTGGGGCTGGGCAATCCCGGCCTGGAGTATCTGTGGACGCCGCATAATGCGGGGTTCATGGCCATTGACCGCATCGCCCAGCAAGAGGGCGTTGTGGTCCAGAACCGGCGCTGCCGGGCCATTACCGCAACCTGCCGTATGGCAGGGCGCGAAGTGGTCCTGGCCAAGCCGGAGACCTTTATGAATCTGAGCGGGCTGGCAGTGGCCGCTCTGGTTCGGGAGTTTGAAGCGGACCCAGCACGGGATCTGCTCGTGATTTACGACGAGCTGGATCTGCGCTGGGGACCTTCAAGATCAGGGAGCGCGGTTCGCCGGCGGGCCACAACGGAGCCCGCAGCGTGACCTCGGCCCTGGGAAGCCAGGAGTGGTTGCGCCTGCGGATTGGCGTTGGGCTAGATCTGCCACCCGAAGCCATTGCGGCTGCGGGTGGAAAGAGGCCGGGCAGGGATTATCCTGCTCTCGCCGATGCGCAAGGCGGATTTGGCGGTTCTGGATGAGGTGCTGGATCGGGTGGCAACAGCCACGCGGCGCATCATCGAAGATGGCCCGGCACCCGCGATGAACGAGTTTAACCGCCGCGAGCCAAACAGCCCGGGCGGGCAGGAATAAGGAAGCGAGCCGCCAAGGCGTTTGCCGGCGGGTGAGGCTGGAGATCAGGGATGCACCCTGATCGTCCGGCGGAAAAGGAAAACGGATGTCTCGTGTGTATGAGGTTATGTTCATTGTTCGGCCCGACGTGGTCGAAGAGGAAGTCGACAAGCTGATCGCCGGATTCTCCACCACCGTCACCAATGGTGGCGGCGTGGTGAAGAATGTCGAAAAGATGGGCCGGCGCAAGCTTGCCTACATGGTGCGCAAGTTCAACGACGGCAACTATGTTCTGCTGACCATCGAGGCCAACGGCGCTGTGGTTCTGGAGCTCGAGCGCCGCCTGCGCGTTACCGAACCTGTGATCAAGTTCATCACCGTGCGCATCGACGAAGAAGAGAAGCGTCTGGCCAAGGTGAAGGCTCTGCGCGGCGTCCGCCGCAAGCCAGAACCGGCCTCGGTTCCAGCTTCGGCACCAGCGGCCGCGGTTGCCCATGCACCGGCAGAGGCAGTGGAACCGGTTTCGGCGAGCGCGTAGGTTTTATAACGAATTGCCGCCGCGGGACACGATGTCTTGTGAAGTCCGCCTCGGCCTGAATACCGTCTTCCTGCGTCCATCACGACGTCGGAAGCAAAGAGAGTAAAGAGGAAAAAGCATGTCTGAAGAAACTCCTGGAAAGGCGCCCGAAACAGGCGCACCAGCATCAGCACCCCAAGCCACTTCCGGCTCTGAAGGCCCGCCTCCCCGCTCCGGCGGACGGCCCGCTGGCGGACCCGGTGGACGACCTTCCGGCGGCCCTGGCGGTCGCGGCAAATTCTTCCGCCGCAAGAAGGTCTGCAAGTTCTGCACCGAGAAGATCGACGCGATTCCTTACCGCGATGTTCGTCTGCTGCAAGGGTTTGTGGCCGAACGCGGCAAGATTGTGCCGCGCCGGCTCACCGGTGTCTGCACCACCCACCAGCGCCGCCTGACCCGCGCCATCAAGCAGGCCCGGAACATCGCCCTGCTGCCGTTTGCTACCCGGCACTAAACTTGCAGGCTCTTTTTCGCTCAAGTTACGAATGATGCTTTAGTTGTAGCCATGGGAGCGATTTGGCAGGCGACGGAGCCGCAAGGGTCGTTATAGAATCTGCGGCGGCGCAACTCATTGCGAGTCGCCTGTGTCTAACACAACGGACGGACGGAATGCCTTAGGCTCTGCCCGCAACATTGGAGAGTTTCACATGGAAGTTATTTTGAAAGAAGACGTAGCCAACCTGGGTCACCGGGGAGACGTCGTGAAGGTGGCCGATGGCTACGGCCGCAATTTTCTGCTGCCGCGCAAGCTGGCGCTGCAGGCAACACTGGCCAATAAGGCCGTCATTGAACAAATGAAGACTGCCGCAGCCCGCCGCTCCGCTTCTGAGAAGATTCAGGCAGAGGAACTGGTCAGCAAGCTCGAACCGCTCGTGCTCAGCTTCACCCGGAAGTCCGGCGAGAGTGGTCAGCTGTTTGGCTCTGTGACCTCGGCCGATATTGCTGCTGAGCTCGAATCGAAGGGCTTTGAGGTTGACCGTCGCAAGATTCAACTGGCTGAGCCGCTCAAGAGCATCGGAAACTTCAATGTCGCCGTAAAGCTGCATCGCGAAGTTACCGGACACCTGAAAGTTCAGGTTGCGGCCGATGCAGCCCAGGAAACCCCGGTCGCTGAGCAGGTCGCTGCATCTGCTGTTGCCGACTAGCTAGCTGCTTTCTGACCATTCCGCCTCCCGTCCTAACGGGGGGCGGTCGTGTATCCAGAGAAGTAGCCCGTTGTCACACGCCGATCCGATGCAGGGTCTAAAAGATATCCTTCTCCGGCAACCCGCCGCTCGACGCAATCAGCATCTTGAAGGCTTTCGTCATCTTCGTTTGGAAGGCCGCTGGATCTCCAATCTTTCCCAGCCCAAACAGGAATCGCGCCCGGTTCGATGCAACCGTGCCGTCTACGCGGCCCCACTTGTCATAGCAGGTCCTGGCGCTCTTGCCGCTCACCGAGACGATGGTAAGCCGCAAAACCTGTTGTCGAGTTGTCTGCGGATCACTGGCGTCGAATATGTCCCAAACAAGTGTGTTTGCGTTCAGTGAACTCAGAAACTCATCGCAGTGACCGTCAGGCTGCTTCACGGTGATGACAGTTCCTGTCGGATCCACGGTGACTTCGAGATTGTCGTTGATTCTGTCTTCTGGGCTATATGCAAGAAGCGACCCGCGAACGTATTCCAGGAGTTCCTGCGGAGTCGGATCGGGCTTGGGGTCCGGTTTCGTCTTATGAGTCTGAGCTGAGCATGCGGAAACAATAGCAATCAGCATCCCGGCGCAGATGCACCTAATGCACGACCTGGCTATTCTCTCCTTCGTCGTTTTTCAATCTTGGATTCATTCTGTATGAGGAGAGTATAGCTGCGCTTCGGCCGGCGATTTATCCACGGTTGCCAGCGGCTGGTTACGATTAGTGCGCAGGGTGGGCACAGCGGCCAGCAGACTGCGCGTGTACGAATGTTCCGGGGTTGTAAGCATCGTGTGGACCGCTCCCGTTTCCACAATCTTGCCCTCGCGCATGACCGCGACACGGTTGGCCACCTGCCCGACGACTGCCAGATCGTGGGAGATGAAGAGCATGGTCAGCCCATGCTGCTTCTTGAGGTCAGCAAGCAACGCAAGAATCTGAGCCTGCACCGTCACATCGAGAGCAGTGGTCGGCTCGTCGGCGATCAACAGACGCGGCCGATTGAGGATTGCCATCGCAATCAGAATGCGCTGTCGTTGTCCGCCCGAGAACTGATGCGGATAGTCGCTGTAACGCCGGGAGGCTTCGGGAATTGCTACCTCTTCGAGTGCAGCAATCGCCTTGCGTCTGGCTTCTCTTCCGCTGAATGACGGTGCGTGCGCCTGGTAACACTCAGCCACCTGGCGGCCGATGGTCACTACAGGGTTCAGTGCCGTCATCGGCTCTTGAAAGATCATTGCGATCTGCCGGCCCCGCAGTTGCCGAAGCACTTGCGATGACTGGCTCAACAGGTCGATTCTGTCCTCGGATTCGCTCCCTTTGTTTTCGTTCCTTGCATCACTCTCGGCATTCCCGCTCCGCCACAGAATCTTTCCGGTAACGCGGGCCGCCGGGCCAAGAAGTCCAAGAAGCGCAAGCGCCGTCGCGCTTTTACCCGATCCGGATTCGCCGACCAGGCCCAGCACTTCTCCTTCGTCGAGTTGAACGCTGATTCCTCGAACTGCTTCGGTCGCCCCGAAGTGAACGTGCAGATCGCAAACCTCGAGAAGTGGCGCCATGAGCCAATCGTATTGCATTGCGGAGCCGGAAAATAACGGAAACGAGAAGTGCCGGAAATATAAGGCATGAGAGTACTTGCGTACTTTGCACCGCAATGGGAACGAAGCACCGGGCAACGCGCGCCCGAAACGATACATCTACGGCATGGGTACGGAGGTTTCAATCGATGACAATGAAATCACTTTCTGTTTCTCTTTTTGCTCTCGCTCTCGGATTGGCTGTTTCAGCGCACGCGAAGGCACAGCCTCTCCTTGCTTCCCCTGCATCGGCCATTGCACAAGAGGATCACGGCGGTTGGGATGTTCCCCCTGCCGAGTTCCGCGATATTCAGCGCAAGGGATTTCACGATGGGATTGAAGGCGCTCGCAAGGATTTCAACGAGCATCGCCGCCCCGATGTGGACAATCGCGCCGAGTATCGCCACCCGCACGTTGACGCCAGCGCGCGCGAAGATTACCGGGAGGGATTTCGGCGCGGTTACGAGACGGCCATGAATCACCTGATGAATGACCACGATCACGACCGCCACTAAGATTTTCCGCTAGCCGGCGGCCAACATGACTTCACAAAATGCCTGGACACAATGTCCGGGCATTTTTCTTGTGGGATCGACCGCGATGAGTTTGCGCGGATACGGTGGCAGAAAGTGGTGGCACATTTTGGTCGTTTTTGGCATTAATTTCCTGTATTCCTGTACTGCCTGTCTTTGTAAGCGCCTGAAATCAAGTGGGTTGAGTGGAGTCGTACAGGAATACAGTTTCGAAATTATTTTTCTCCGTTTTTTGGTTGTTTTGAAAGCAGGTTCAGAGTTCATGACTAGCTTCTATGGTGCGCCGGGGAGGGGTATTGATCTGCACGGCAGCAGGGCCCGGCTGCCGAGTACAGCAGCCTTGCAAGCGATTACAACGGATAATCAAAACCAGCCCCCGGACGGCACGAGGTCATTGATGCGCAGATACGTGACGAGATTGCCGTAATGCAAGGCGTCATGATTTCCGACTTGCGTCAAAATGAACATCTTGTTGGTCTTGAAGCCGAAGAAGTCTGCCGGGTCATTGAGGTGCGCATCGGTGAACCCGGAGTACACGCCATCGCAGTAATTGAACGAGCTTTTGAGGTAGGCCACGATCTCGGCCTTGGAAACCTTTGCGGTAGGCGACATGGGGTTCGCTTCACCCTGGACGTTTGAACACAATGTGTAGGATATGTCCGCCAGATGATTCAGGATCTCGGCAAACGAGCGAACGTCCTTCGTCGGCCGGTAGCTGTACTTGGACTCTGGCATGGCTTCCGCCGACTTCATGATCTTGTCCTGCATATTGCTGCGAAAAATCGATAGCGTGGTCGTCAGCGGATTCGGGGCTGCGATGGGATTGGGCAGGCTAGGCGAGATTTGGGCGTTGGCCAAGGACGGCAAGACGGATACAAATACCATGCCAACAGGAACCACGAAGCGAGCGATGGATCGGAACAGCTGGAAGTTCATAGGTCTCCTTTGACCGGTCTCTGCGCGAGGTGCGATCTGGCTCGAAGTGTGCACGTGGCCAGCCAAAACGCACCAACTTCAAGTCACTGATTCATAAGTGAGTGGTGGCAGTCGGCAACGCGATCTTTGTCCGGGATCGAAACCCGGTGGCCAAAAACGAACAGCCGATGCGATCATTTGTCCTTCGTCAGTCAGTGCTTAGCGTGGACAAATCCGGACAGGCCCCGATTGCGCAGCTTGTAGAAGGCGACCGCAATCACGTTGCTCATGATCACCGTGCCTCCGATCTTGGCTGCGTAGCCGAACGGATTCACGACGCTGACGATGGGATACACCGAGATGAGGAAGCTGAAGAGTGAGGCGCAGAACCCCAACGCGGAAACCCATTTGAGCCAACCGGGCAGCGATCGGCGCAGAGCCACAGAGCCGGCAATGGGAATGGCAAACATCGCCATGTACATCAACTCATAGTGTGTCAGGCTGGCATTGGAAAGCACCTGAAAAGCCTCTTGCGCATGAACCCCGAAGCTCGCCAGCACAACCAGCCCGAACACCACCCCTGAGATGCACAGGATTGAATTTACGGGCGTCTTGAATTGGGGATGGATGCGCGTAAGCCACTGCGGCAAGAGATGGTCCCAACCTACGGTCATGGGCACACGCGTGGCCCCGGTGAGAAGATAGCTGATTGCGCCCAGCAGCCTGAGTTGAACCATCAGGATCGCGGCGATGGCCACCAGGTTGCCGACGCCGGAACTGCCGAGGGCAATGCGCAGCGTCTGCGGAATGGGTGCGATGAAGTCGATGTGTCCCGGCGTTGCAAAGGCCACCACCGATCCGGTCCCAAGAATAAACATGGCGCAGATGATGGGTGAAGATATCCACACCGAGCGCGCAATATTACGCGCAGGTTGACGGCTCTCCCCGGCAAAGATGGCGATGTATTCAAGACCGCTCAGCGCGCCCACGAGCATTTGCCCGAAGAGTGCCATGGAACGCAGATTGCGCGGAGGCAGCGCCAGGGCAAACTGCAATCCATGATCGATCCCCGAATGGCCGAGACGATGCCGCCACAGTGCCCAGGCAGGGAGCAGAATGAGCGCGGCAAAGACGACTATGATTGCCGCTCCGCCAATGTTATGGATCCACCTGCCCCACTCGAATCCGCGCACCGCCGCGAGCGTGACCGCGGCAAGAAGGCAGGTGACAATCCCCAGTGAGACCAGGTGATTCTCCGGCAGCCATGCTGCCCCGGGCCCGATCAGGTAAGACAACTCCGTGGGAATTCCATCTAGAAGCGTCGCGGTAACGGCGATGCCATAGACCCAGAGGTTCCACGCGGTGAGGAAGCCGCCAAGATCGCCGAAAGCGCGATGCGCCCAAACATAGATTCCCCCTTCCAGGGGCATGATGCGGTTGAGGTAGATCATCACCGCTGCCATGGGGAAATAAAAGAGGAGCATTGCAGCGATCCACATCAATGCCTGCGCCCTGCCCAGCCCGGCTGCCACGCCTACCCACATGGTGCCGACCACGCACAGCACCTGTGCCAGTACCAGGTCGGCGAGTCCGAGTTGACGCTTCAGGCCGTGTTCTGAAGCGGGCGTCGATGAATTGGCGGCCATCGTGCGTCCATCCTTGCACACAGAGCGCAATTCTCTGCGCTAAATTTCGGACACCTGCCTGGTTTGAACGCTGTCTGTCACACAGATGGAGGGGGCTACTGGGCGCTTTGACGATTCTTTGCCTAACTCTGGACATAAGGCTTTGGTCCTACCTTCGAGTCAAGGCGCGGACCATCCGTTGAAATAGAAAGAAAAGGGTGGCGAAGCAGAGCAATAGGACCAAGATCACCCATGTGCCAAACAACCAGTCTGGAGCAGCGCCAGATCTCGTGATGGGGACGAGTGCAAAAAAGACGATCAGCGTCATGCAGCCACACTCCACCAGCCTGTTCCCGGGATTCGCTTTAAAGACACGCCAGAAGAACAGCCAGTAGGAAAGTGCAACCAACACGCCTACCCCGACACTGTGGAGGCCGTTTCCACCGGTCACGTTCACCATGTGGGGAATCTTAGCGCAAGCGCATAGGCGGGCCCGCTTCGGCTGCGCCATAATTCAGCGGTCAAGTTTTTTAGACGCATTTCTGCTGGACAATCCGCCCCTGCTCGCTATACGCTAACCCGACATATCAGTCTTCACCTAGCTGGTACTTCCCCCTCAGATTCTGCGGTGCACTCGAATTATATCTGTGACCAGACTGAACCACGCTGGGTAGGCCCCGTTAATGCAAAATCCCAGGAGGTCTACATGACAAAAAGAGGAAAGATCCTACGCGACACGAATGCCGGACCCGGACTTTTGGTGGTCGAGGGTCAGCAATACCCGTTCGCACTCGAAGGTATGTGGAAGTCGGATGTGCCACCGGCAGTCGGAATGACTGTGGACGTGGAGTTTGATGCAGGCGGCCAGATTTCCTCTGTGCGCGGTGTCAGCGACTCCCAAATGACGAAAGACCAGGCAGAGGCGATGATGGCGGCGGCCAAGGACAAAGGCGCCGCTGTGATGTCAGGCGCGGTGGCCAAGTTTGGCGTTCCCAACCTGGTTGCGATCGCACTGCTTTTGATTGGCTGGTTCTTCCTAAGCGCGGTCTCAGTGAAGACACCCGTCGGTTCGATGAGCTACACCTTCTGGCAACTTCTTGGTTTCGTGAATGCCAAGAATGCATTTGAGGTGATGATGCAGGCCGGCGGTTCAGGCGGAGGCGCTGGAATTTATGGCTTTTTGGCACTCATCGCCATCATCGGTCCGTTTGTCCACTACTTCTGGAAGGACAAATTCGCCGTGCTGGGCGGAGTGCTTCCGTTGCTCTTCATGCTGGTTATCGGGCTGCTGGCGCACAGCAGTTACAACGCCTCAATTGGCTCCGTGACCGGCGCTGATCCCAATAACCCCATGGTGCAAATGATGAAAGACCAGGTCTCAGAGGCGATTTCTATAGGCTTTGGAGTGTATCTATCGGTGCTTGTGAGCCTCTATTTCGCAGGCATGAGCGCGAAGAGCTTTATGGCGGCAAACGCGAAATAGCGGGTCGCAGCCTCGCTGCTGTTTTGCGTTAATCGCAGGTGAATACGGGTCAATCGAGAATGGATTGCAATGGGCGCTCGGCTCGCGCTAGAGCGCTCGACCTGTCCTATTGGAAGTTGCCGATAAGAACGAACGGCGCCCAATAAAACGGGTGCGAATAATTGCCGGCCTGTTGAGAAGGGCCTTCTTCTGACTGAAGGCCGCGCTCGCCGGTTGCAACCGGGGCTTTGCCGGGACGCCGCAGGAATGCAAGCTGCGCCTGCCGCAGCGCTTCGGCTTTACCCTCGCCAGGGTGACTAACCCATCTCGAATAAAAGTCGCTGATAATCTTGCTCGTACTCGCGTCATTCACGTCCCAGAGCGTAGCCAGCACAGCTTCAGCATCCTTTTGCTGCGCGATCATGCCCAGGCTGTCCATCTCCAAACCGTCTTTGACCGCATCGCCCTTGCCGGTGCTGCATGCCGAAAGCGTCAACAGGTGAGTGCCGTGAAAGCTGATGGAGGAATCCTCGAGTTTTGAGAGCGTCAACGGATAGCCATCGGGTCCTCCGGTACTTTCTCCGCCAAGCATCAAATACGGTTCTGTCCCGCCCGCGCTTTCCATTACGAAGTGGCTCGCGATGTGAATGACAGGAAATGCATTTCCTGCTCCCAGCTCTGTCTTCAGCGCCTCATAAGTGAATTGCTCATTGGAAAGAAGGATTCCATTCAGAGGCCCGTGAGATTCCGGCACGGCTGGATCATGAGCCACAGAGTTCAACTCCGGAAGCACGCCCGGCAGCGCGGGCAGACCTCCAAAGCTCTTCGACAGGCCCATCGCAAGTACACGCATATCTGCTTTGTTCGCGCCTGCCGGGCCGGTCATGTGGCCGTAACTCTCCGGCGTGAACAGCACATTGTTGAATCGCTCCGCCATGTAGCGATGTCCGTCATACAGCGCGGCCATCGGCAAATAACGCATTACGCCGTCCAGCGACCAGAGCAAAGTTGGAACATGGTCCTTGTCCGGCTCAGCGCGCTCGATGGCGCTGAGCTCGTCGGCAAATGGAGCCATGACCATTGCGTACAGCTCCGCCAGATGGACCTTCGGATCGGAGGATGGAGTGCGCAGATCATCCCGCACCTGCGCCACTTTGCTGCGCAACGCATCGGGCGTGGCATTCAATTCGAATTTCTTGCGTGCGTGCGCTGTGACAACGATTGCGTAGACATGCTGATCGCCGAGCAGCAAGCGAATGCCCATGACATGCGGCCCCAATTCAGCCAGCGTGCTCTGCAAGCGGCTGATGTCGGACTTTTCCTTGCTCAACAAGGCATTGGCATCTGCGGAGCCTGCCTTCTGCGCAAGATCCGGATAGAGGGTCTTCTTGAAGAAGTCAGAAAGCTCCCCATTTCCGGCTTCAATCTTTGCGTCGAGAGCCTTCAAACGGGCGTCCTCGTCCGGAGTGCGCGATGCTTTGGCTCGCAAGACACTGTACTCGACGCTCAAATCTGTCAATGCGGTCGCCGACTTCTCTGAGTTTTCCAGGTCGCTTTGCGCTTTCTGCCGCGCTGCATTCAGCTTGATCTGCTCGACCTTGAAGGCTGCATTGTTTGCCAGCCCGGGAACGACTTCCTTCAGTTCCTGTTCCTTGAGAAGGTCAAGTACCTGTTCGGCTTCGCTCAAACGGTTGGCCTGCACAAGCAACTCCGCAAGAACACGATAGGTATTCGACTTCTTCTGGGTAAACCCCGCTTGCAAATCCTTATTGAGACCAGAGATGTTCTTGCGAATCTTCCCATAGGAATTCACTGCTTCGTCTCCAAAGAAAATGGCTTCGTCCGGATCATGTTCGCCACGGAATGCCATCATCAGCGAAGACTCAACGTAGCCTTCCATATCGGGATCTTCAGCCTGCTTTGCGAGGTCCAGCGCGGCAAGTTCCTGAGGCAGCGCATTCTTGGGCTGAGCCATTGCGGCATACGCTTTGCCGATACTGTTGAGCGCGAAGGCCTGCCCGCGGCGGTCTTCAACTTCGCGCCAGATTGCGAGGGACTGGAAGTCGGTGTCGAGCGCCCTGGTCTTATCTCCCATGCCGAGATAAGCATTACCGAGATTGTTCAGAGTCAACGCCTCGCCGCGCCGGTGGTCGGCTTCGCGCCAGAGGGCCAACGCCTGGTTGTAATAGTCCAACGCCTGTTGCAGCTGCCCGAGTTCAGCGTAGATTCGTCCGATGTCGTTCAGCGCCAGGGCTTGTCCACTGCGGTTGCCTACTTCACGCCAGAGAGGCAGAGCCTGGTTGTAATAGTCAAGCGCAGACTGGTTCTGCCCAAGATCGTGATAAAGACGGCCCAGGTCATTCAAGGTACTTGCCTCGCCCTGACGGTTGCCAATCTGACGCCAGATCGTCAATGCCTGGTTATAGAGCTGCAATGCCTTCTGCTTCTTCCCCAAATCCGCATTGGCTCGCGCAATGTTGTCGAGCGTCAGCGCCTCGCCGCCACGCTCGTTGGCTTCGCGCCACAAAGGCAGCGCACGATTGAGATAATCCAGCGCCTGCGCGCCCTGCCCCATGTCGGAATGAGCTTTTCCAATATTGTCGAGCGCGCTAGCTTCGCCTTTGCGGCTCCCCAACTCATGCCACATTGACAACGCCTGGTTGAGGTAATCCAGCCCCTTCTCATGTTGCCCAAGGTCGTTGTAAACCCTGCCCAGATTGTTGAGGGCGGTCGCTTCGCCTGACCGGCTCCCCAGCGCGCGACTGATCGGCAGCGCCTGGTTGAGAAGGTCCAGCGCCTTCTGCTCCTCTCCCAGATCGGTGTAGATCCTGCCCATCGTGTTGAGGGTCAGCGCCTCACCATCGCGGTTGCCTGCGCTGCGCTCGATCGGCAATGCCTGGTTCAGGTACTCAAGTGCCTTTTGAGGCTTTCCCGCTTGCCGATAGAGAGTGCCCAGCGTATTCAGCTCGGCTGTTTCTTCTCGTTGGCGATTCGCACTTCGGGCTTCCGCCAGCATCTGCTCGTGCTGTGCAATTTGATCTTGTAACCGCCCACTCTGCGCGCTCGCGGTTCCCGGCAATGCGAAGAAACTTAAGCCAAGCCAGGTCCCGATGAGAATTGCGCGCGGCGAAATCATTTTGCCTTTCATGCGGAAACCTATGCGCCAGCCTTAAGGAAGCGCACTCGCAGACTCTGTCCCCACAACGCCGAGTGCGAAGTCCGCGTCTTCTGAGCTCCGGTTCATTACGGGATGCTGGTGCTTGCCCTGCGCCGATACGCTTTGTGAAACCTGCTGCGCCACCGAAGAGAACACCTGGCTCAAGGGCGTCTTTCCCCCGGTAGTCTGCAAGGCCTGCAGCAGGTAGTACGTAAAGTATCCGTGACGCAGATCGTTGCTTTCCAGCGATTCTTCATCCACGCGGCTCGCGGCCAGCACGATGCGCCCGGTGCCCTGGCTCATGCGCGCCAGCATCTTTTCTGATGGAGCCGTATTGGCGAGCTTTGCTGCCGGAGCAGCGGCATCTGTCTTCGTTGATCCACCGCTGTAGCAGGTATCGAGGATCACCGCGGTGCGCAGAGCCTTCATCCTTGTGGCGACCGCGTTGGCCAACTCGACCATTGGATATGCCGTGGCATACATTGCGTCTTCGTCAAAGGCGCCGGCAGTGTTGATCTCGGTGTCGTAAGTGACCAGGTAGTTGGCGCCGCCAGCCGAATCCAACGTGCGCGGGGTGCCGTGGGTAGCAACATAAATCAGAACCAGATCATTCGGCTCCGCATGGCGCGCAATCCAGTTGAGCTCTTCCTTGATGTTTTTGGTGGTCGCCTTTTCGTCCGTCAAAATGTGCACATTGGCCGGCGGAAACCTGCCAATGGCAGGGTCCTTCAATTCGTCGGCAAAAGCATTCGCATCCGCTGTCGTGTAATGAAGGCTCGGAACGCTCGCGTCGGTAAAGCGGCTGATGCCGATCACAAGAGCCCACTTCTGATTCACCGGGCCCGGTTTTATCGGAGGCGCAGCGGACGGAAGCGTTGCGGACGAAACTGCAGGCTCGCCCTCCGCAATAATGCCACGCGAAGCTGGAGTGGACAGAACAAGCGGATTCAGCCCCTGCTCCATCGCTTCCGACCCGTTGAAGCGAGCCTTTTCCATTGCGTACCTGGCAAGAGCCTCGTGGCCAAGACGCTTCTCGACAAGGCTGCGGTAGTACCAGGCGTCGCCTAATTCACTGCACACTGACACAGCATGTTTCAGCAGTTGCAATGCGTCTTCAAAGGCGCTGTTGTCGCTCTGCGGGGTAATGCGCTCGAGCGCTTGCACTACCAGGTCTTTGCCGGCGCCGCAGCGGTCTCCCTGGCCCCATGCCAAATTGCAGCTGCCTATCGCGCAGACCAGCAGCGCCAGCGAGACCTTGCGCATTCTCAGGCAGCAGATCATCTTGCTGCTGCCGTCGTTTTCCGAATCATGCGCGCTTTCATTGCCTTCACAATAGTTGCGCTCACGCCGTTGGTCGTCAGGTCCTGCTGGCCGGCATCGCTCAGGTCAAAGTTCGCTGCTTTTGACGCGCGCACTGCCTGCGCCACAGTGTCATCGTCCATGCCCGCCTTCACCATCGCGATCACTTGTGCGTTGGTTAGCCCCCTGGGTCCGCTGGCCTTGGCCACCGGCGCCGGCGCGCTGGCCCGGGCGGGATTCGAAGCCGGTTCCGGGGCTTTCGCCTTCTCGGCCGCTGCTTCAGCTTCCGCCTGAGCACTCTTCTCACTCTCCAGCTTCTTGTAATGCACGATCGCAATTTCAATGCGCTGCTGGGGATCAAGGAAGTACTTTTCTGACGGCTTTGCATCGATCGCTTTGCCGTAGTTGATGGACGCCTGGTCAAGAAACTTCATCGCGGATTTTGGATCTTCGGCTTTGTAGGCCAACGCTTCGTAGGCCACGCCAATGTTGTAGAGCCGGTATGCTTCGTCGTCCGGCTTTGTCAGCGGCGGCGCGGTCTCGAATGTCTCCAAGGCGCGCTCCCAGAGCCCCGCGACTGCTTCTTTGTCTCCGTCTTCGAGCGCACCCTTTTGCTTTGCCAGGAACACATCGACTTTTTCGTCGGTGTTTACGACATGGGAGGCAATCTGATTCACCACTTCTTCCATCAGGCGCGAACGAAGCTCGGCGTCGGTGGGAGGATTCAATTGCTCGCTGCTGCCCTGGCCGGTCACGCGTTTCAAACTGCCGGTCATCGATCCCATAATTCCATGGGAAGAGTCGGTCCCCGAGCTGTCGAATTCCTCGTCGTATTTCGCAGTTACGTTGTCAGAAATGATCATCTGACCGCTCGAGGCCTTGGCCTGAAAAGACAAGCTGAGCGATCCGGTGACGCGCGTGTAACTCTGGTTCTTCTGCATGCCCTTGATGCTCTTTGACACCGACAGCGAGGGTCGTGAAGTGACAGTGGGGCGCGGGTGAGAGTAATCCGTAATCTGGCATGTAATCACAGACGACGCGTTGGTTTCGTCCGACCGCAGATGCGAATCGTCCTTCAGCAATTCCGTCTCGAGCAGAGCCTGCAGATCGTGCGCCAGGTCGCTCTGGTCGTCATGCCCGGTAACTTTCACCTTGACGGTAACGCCGTTCAGATGCGTAAGAGCGGGAAGCTTGCGCTGTAGAACGACCTTTTCCTTTGCCGCGCCGAATGATTGCGCGCCTGCCGCTACCGCCAGAAGCATCCCAATGCTCAGGCAACTCAACCCCAGTAGTTTTGGTGCTCCCATGTCGATCTCCTTCAAGGCAATAAAGAGTTTCATATCACTCGAATGGTTTGCTGGCTGCCTATGGGCCCTGCCTGGCTGCGTTGGCTGGAGCCGTCAGAAGTCTTGTCACATCGAGGCCCCAATCGGTCGGTACAGGTGTCTCCAGACCGCGTGCTCCGCTGCTGGCTCCTGAGAGCAATCTCGCCAGGGGCGTCTCCATGCCGCGGGAAGCGCCACCGCGTGTGGTTGTACCCTCGAAGTTCAGCGCAGAACCGTTGTCAGGCAGAGGCTCCTTCGTGCTGAGCAGGATAATTGTATCCACGCCGAATGGCTTTGAAACCGGTAGCCCTGCCGTCGTCCCTAAAATGAATTTGCGGTCGTTTGCGCCCTCGGTGGGAAACCTCTTCCCACCGTAAACGAGCTGACCCGCTCCCTGGCAATTGATATCGAGCACGTAGACCCAGCGCGGTTCGGTGACTGCTTCGTCAGACTGCAATTCCAACAGGATTTTGTCGCCCTCTTTTATAGCCTGATTGGCAGAGAGCAGCTTCCTGTCGGGGGCGTGGGTTAGTACCAGCCTGTAGTAGTTCGCCGCCGATTCGCCGTTGGCGCTGCCTGACAAACTAAACCAGTCGTGAACCTTTCCCAATCGCGTTGCATAGGTATTCAGCTTCCCCCCGACAGCATCGATCTGGGAGGATGCGCCCAGCGCCGTCCAATCCGTGCGGACCGGATACTGCGAAGTTGCGGAGCAGCCGGGGCTGTGGTCGTTGGTCACGCTGGCACGAGGTCCGGCCGCGAACTCGCTCTTATGAAACCAGGCGTAGGCGGGCCCGTTTTCAGTGAGAGCGCCGGTAAGAATGTAGTTTGCGCTGCCCAGGTCTTTTGCATCCTGAATCGCGCTATTGGGATCGTGAAACGTTATTTTCTGCGACAGTTCGCGTGGGGCAGGCAGATTCACCCAGAGTTTTGCACCCGCACCCAAATGCTTTTTCAACGCATCTGCTGTCAGCTTTGGACCAAGGCTGACAGGCTCTACGGGCTTTGCATTCAGGTCGATCTTGCCTCCACTGGCCGGCTTCACCTGCTGCAAAGTCCAGTTCGTCCCATCCCAGCTGAGAATGGCCGTCCACGGCTGTTCCGCCGGATCAGCAACGGAGACGACAGCCGCCGCTTTCACCTCCGTAACTGCCGCAGCGATTTCATCCTCTGAGAGGGTCGATGGCCAGTGCCAGAACAGCAGCGGATCCGCCTGCGCGGGAATCAGTTTTGTTAATTCGAAGATCTCACCGGGGGCAACCTTCGCTTTCGCGGGACTCACAACCGTAGCCCTGGAACGCGCAATGCCCTGCAAGTCGGCAACCCGCAGCGTGACAGCAGCGCCATTGCCGCTGGCCAGCGTCGAAGTGAATTCGCTGCCCGGACCAACGCCGGATACACGGCCAATGTCGAGCCAGATCTTGCCTTCGTCGTCTGTCTTCAGCGCTGCCGTGAGCACCTTGCCACTCTCAGCCGCCTCCCCGCCAAAGAGGGGCTGTTGGCGTCGCGCCGGAGAAGCATCGAGATCCGGTTCCTGGTCGGGTACGCTATTGCCCTCAAGCACTGCCCTTACGCGTTGATAAACGATCGATGCCGGTGTATTCGCCGGCAATACCTGAAGCGCTTCAATCAGTGCTTCGGTGAATGCCCCGTGAATCTCCGTCATGGTGTCGGATGGAGGCATTTCGTTTGCTGACTGATCCTGCTGCGCGGCAGAGAATACGAGCGCCGGATTATCTGTGCGCTCGGTTAGGGCAACCTTCGGCTGCCCATTCGGAAGCAGATCCGGCGCCTCGTTGATGTCGCGTGAATCGAAGGCCAAATCGCGCTGAGTATACGTGGGAGCAAGACCACGCGTGGCCCCTCCGCTGTGGCAGCTATCAAAGAGGACAGTAAGGTGAACGCCCTTGTCCAAAGCGGCATTGAAGATGCGCGTCATCTCGCGGTCGCGCACATCAAATCCCCCTTTGTATGCGTCGGAAGGAACCAGTGTGCTGTCGGCATGAACCGGGGTGCCGTTTACCAGCACTTCCATCTTGGTTCCCTTGCTGTTGACGCGCAGCGATCCGTGGCTTGCGTCGTAAAACACAACCGTATCGCCGCGCTGCGGCAAGTCGACAAGATACTTCTGCATGGCCGCCAGAATGCCGTCGCGCGTGGTCTGGTCTGCGGGGAGAATCACCACGCCGGGCCGAGGCTTGGGAGGCGCAGGATTCGTGAGCAGAGCGACCTTGTCCACGGGAAAGCCGAACTTGGGGCTGGTTAACAAGTCGGCAATCGCCTGCGCGTCATTGACTGAGCCTTTCAGGTTCTTATAAGTGAGTTCTGCGCAGCGGCCCTCAGTACATCCGACCGGAGGTTCTGCCTCGGTGCCCGCTGGCTGGTAGATATTGATACCTACAATCAGCGCACGTTTCGTCTGGCCGGCCAGATGCACACCAGACAGAACAAGAAGGGAGAGGGAAAATGCGCAGAAGTACCTTTTCATGGGGCCTCGAGAAGGTTTTGTCAGGGTACAGCGCGAACGCAATCCAATGCAACAAGAATTACCCGAATTCAACCCTTATGCCATTTTTGACGGGGATTCACGGAAGGAGTGCACGCCCAATCAAAAGAATGTGTCAATTTCTTGGGAGCGTGGCGACTTGCAGAGCGCGTCAAATCAGGGGAATTCCTTATCATCGGGCCAGCAGCAGTCGAGTTTATAACCGGAATCAAGAACCAATTCTTCTTGAAGCGCGCAAGGAATTTGTTTACTGACGATTAAAGCTCAACTATTCTCAGTTAGAGATTCGGAGGCTGGAGTTGACTACGAATCGCGTCGCATTCGGAATGCTTGCTTTGTCACTTTTGGCATCATCGGCCGCCTCGCAACAGGCGCGCCTGCTCGTTGCGCAAAAGGGGGCCATGAGCCTTGGAATCGTCGATCCAAAGTCCGCAACCTTGCTCGCGTCTGTACCTGAAGGCGTCGTGACCGGCCACGAAGTCGCGGCCTCGCCCGATGGTCGATTCGCCTATGTTCCCATCTATGGGGATTCCGGCGTGGGCGCTCCCGGCACCGATGGCAGCAACATGGTGGTCATCGATATCACTGCACAAAAAGTCGTGGGTAACGTCGACTTCGGCCATGGTGTGCGTCCGCACTTGCCGGTCTTCGACCCCAAAGATGGCTTGCTCTACGTAACTACTGAACTCGATAAAGCCATCACGATCATCGATCCGAAGACGCTGAAGATCGTCGGCGCCATTCCCACCGGGCAGGCCGAGAGCCACATGCTCGCTATCTCCCACGATGGCCGCCGCGGATACACCGCCAACGTCGGGCCCGGCACCGTCTCAGTGCTGGACATGCAAGCACGCAAAACCCTCAAGATCATTCCCGTCTCCGGCGAAGTTCAACGCATTTCGATCTCAATGGACGACAAGTGGGTTTTTACTTCCGATCAGAAACAGCCGCGCATCGCCGTCATCGATACCGCGACGAATACCGTCGCAAATTGGGTGCCACTCGATGGTCTTGGCTACGGCAGCGCTCTCACTCCCGACGGCCGCTGGCTGCTGATGACGATACCGAAACAGAACAAGATCGCCGTCGTCGATTTGCAATCGATGAAAGTCGTACGATCCGTGGAAACGCCTGCGGATCCCGAAGCGGTCGTCGTCCAGCCTGACGGCAAGAATGCGTGGGTATCGTGCCCACACCCAGGCAAGGTTGCAGAGATTGATCTTGCGACATGGAAGGTCACCAAGCAGATCGACGCCGGGAAATACGCAGATGGGATGGCTTGGGCCGCCACCAAGTGATTCTGGAGAGAGAACTGATATTTTGTGCGGGGAGCCGCGGCGTATCAGCGTCGCTATGAAATCGCCCGATCCCAGTTCTCCAGCGTCCGCTTGAACTCGCTCATGAATTTCCCGGCATCCGCGCCATCGATCAGGCGATGATCGAAGCCTAGACAGAAATGCTGCATTGAGCGAATGGCAATCGTGTCGTTGCCTTCGGCGTCGGTCAATACAACCGGCTCTTTTTTCAGCGCGCCAATCGCGAGTATCGCCGCTTCCGGCTGATTGATGATCGGCATTCCAAACTCGTCACCGAAGATTCCGGGATTGGTCAGCGTGAATGTCGATCCTCCGACCTCATCCGGCAGGAGCTTCTTTGAACGCGCGCGTCCGGCAAGGTCGTTGATGCTGCGCGCCAGGCTCACGAAATCGCGCCGCTCAGCCTCGCGCACAGTGGGCACAATCAATCCCCATTCAAGCGCAACTGCAATGCCGAGGTTGATGTTGGCGTGATAGTGAATTGCGTTGTCGATCAGCGAAGCGTTGACGATGGGGAACCGTCGCAGCGCCTCAACCGCGGCCACGGCGATAAACGGCATGTAAGTCAGCTTGACGCCGTTGCGCTGCTCAAACGATGCCTTGTCGCGCTCACGCAGCTTTGCGATGCGCGTCATGTCGACCTTGTAGACGGAGTGGACGTGGGGACTGGTGCGCACGCTTTCGAGCATGCGTTGCGCAATGATGGCGCGCATCTTCGTCAAAGGCACCACATCGGCTGTGAGCGCCTTGGGTAGTGCGGTCTCCGACTTTGGTTTCGCCTGGGTTGCGGCCGGATGCGGCTTTGACGCAGATGGCTTGCTCAAATAGAAGAGAATGTCTTCCTTCGTAATTCGGCCATCGGAACCGGTGCCGGCGACCTGTCCCAAGTCAATGTTGTTTTCCTTCGCGATGCGGCGCACCAGCGGCGAAGACCTGATTCGCCGTCCATCTTCGACAGGGGCAGCGGTTGAGCCTGTTCTGACTGGTTCAGATACAACAGTCACTGCCTTTGCTGTTGCCTTTGCGCCAACGGCGCGGTCGCCCGCACCGGAGCTGCCGCCACTACCCGCACCGGCGGTGCTGCCGCCGATGACCGCGACAACGGTGTTGATTTGAACCGTTTCGCCTTCGCCAATCTTGATCTCGGTGAGCACACCCGCGACAGGCGACGGAATTTCAGCGTCCACCTTGTCGGTGGAGATTTCAAACAGCGGCTCGTCCTTCTCCACCGTGTCGCCGACCTTCTTGAGCCACTTGGTAATGGTGCCCTCAAAGATGGATTCGCCCATCTGCGGCATCGGTACTTCGACAGTGCCTTGCGCCTGCGGCACGCCTGATGCGGAAGAGGCAGGCGGAGTTTTCGACTCGACTGAAGGCTGTTCTTGCATTACTCCACCGGAGGTGCCGCTACTCGCTGCGGCGCCGCCAATGACTGCAACCACCGTATTGACTTGAACTGTTTCGCCCTCGGGGATTTTGATTTCGCTGAGCACGCCTGCCACGGGCGCGGGAATTTCGGCGTCAACTTTGTCAGTGGAAATTTCGAAGAGCGGCTCGTCTTTTTCGACCTTATCGCCGACCTTCTTGAGCCATTTGGTAATGGTGCCCTCAAAGATCGACTCGCCCATCTGGGGCATGATCACGTCGGTTGGCATCAATCGTTCTCTCCGCGAAACGGGCCGTTCGGCAAGCTTTGAATTTTGCGCAAGTCGCGCCCAATCCCTGCCGGATTATAAATCCCGCAACTTGGCCGGCGTTCCATCGGCACTCAGGCGCGAACGGGGCGGTCGGCGTCGTTGTGCAGCCGCTCGACCTCGGCAGGAACCTGCAGGGGCGTATCCTGCGCGGGAAATTCGGGAGTCGCGGCCCAGGCTGCAGCCTGGGCGCGCAAGGCATTAAGGCTCTCCACCGCCAGCACCTGTTCATTGAACACATGGCCGAACTGGCGCGCTGCTTCATGCGCGATGGACTCGAGATCAGGCAGCTTCACCGTCTCCGGCACTTCTCTCTCGAGACTTGTAACCGGCCGATCCGTGATTCCGCAAGGATTGATGAGCTGAAAGTCGCGCAGGTCGGTCGTCACGTTAAACGCAAACCCATGCGAAGTGATTCCGCGCGAAACATGAATCCCGATGGCTCCTATCTTGCGTTCTTTGACGATACGCTCTTCCAAAGTATTGCCGCCCGCAGGGCACCAGACGCCGGTAAGGCCGGCGATGCGTCCTGCGCGCACACCGTAAACGCCACACACTCGAATGAGCGCTTCTTCCATCCTGCGCACGAAGTCGACTGGACCAAGCCGTCCGCCGTTGGCATTCTGCAAACTGCGCAAATCGAAGAGTGGATAACCAACCAGCTGCCCGGGCCCGTGATAGGTCACGTCCCCGCCGCGATTAATCTCGTGCAGCGTGACGCCGCGGCTTCGTAGCAGTTCATCGGAGGCGAGAACGTTGGCACGCTTCGCATTGCGCCCCAGGGTGAGCACGGGCGGATGCTCGAGCAGCAGGAGCACGTTCTCGACGCGGTCTGCAAGCCGCAGCGCGCCGATCTCCGCCTGCAGCCGCAGCCCTTCGTCGTAGTCAACCCGTCCGAGATAGAGGTACTGAATCATCACTTGAATTCGATTGTAGAGATTGGAGCGACGTTGTGCGTTTGCGAACTCACTTTTGAGGGTGCGGTTGAAAAATCCCCTCGAAAGCCGAGCGTACACGCAGGAAGACCAGGATCCAGAGAATCGTGACCACAGCGGCTATCGGCAGACCGCTCGGCGCCATCAAGATGTGGGTGAGGTCGATGTTCAGAATCACCGCGGCTAGAACCGTAAGCGCCAGCGGCACATAGCGGTTGATGAGCAGCAGAATCCCGGGCACGACCTGAAAGAAGCCGACCGCATAGATGTAGTGGGATTCAACGAGCACATTGCTGAAGTTCGCGAACGGGCCGGGCGGCATGGGCGGATTGGGGAGGAACTGGAACAGCATGTTGGATCCAAAGAACAGAAACATCGCGCCCATCAGGTACCGGGCGATCGTGGCTGCAATTCTCATCTGATTCTCCTTGATGTGCGCTGAATTCGGGGACAAACGGGAACCGGTCTCGATTGGTTCCGGAGAGGCGGTATCTCTCTCAATGTGCAATAGATGGTTCGCGGGCCCTCGTCGATTCAAATCGCTTGCAGTGACCGTCCATCCTCCTGTCAGTAGCGCGAACAATGTACTGCCTAGCACCGCTTGAATTTGATACATTGACACCACACGGAGTGCCGCTGACCTTCTCTGTCTAATTCGTCCTCTCACACTGCCTCGCCGACGGGAATTGGTTGAGGTGTGCCAATTTCCTAACAACGAGAGGGTGGATACCGTGACTCTGGAACAATTTGGATGGAACAGCTTCTTTGCGAGCCAGGAATGCCGGGGCATTGCCGGCCGCGTCGCTGCGTCGAATCACGGGCGCTTCGTGGTTTGGACGGAGGCGGGCGAGGTGGACGCCGGCGTAAGCGGGTTGCTGCGCAAAAATTCGCTGATCTGGCCGGCGGTCGGCGACTGGGTTGTGCTGCAAGAAGATTCGCCGGTTATCGTGAAGGTTCTTGAACGCAAGACAAAGCTTTCGCGCAAACAGCCCGAGCGCGAGATTCGCGAGCAGGTGCTGGCTGCGAATATCGATGTGCTGTTCATCGTGAGTGGCCTCGATCGCGACTACAACGAGCGGCGCATCGAGCGCTATCTTGTTATGGCGCACGAAAGCGGCGCGCGACCGGTTGTCCTGCTGAACAAGACGGACCTCGCTGCGGAACTCGATCTCAATCTTCCCGCGGTGGTTGTGCGGATCGAAAAACTCAGTCCCGGAGTGCAGGTGCTGCCCTTGAGCGCGCTCCATGACAATGGACTCGCCGCGCTGCCGTTGATGCTTGGTCCCGGCGAAACAGCGGCCATGATTGGTTCATCGGGAGTGGGCAAATCCACGATTCTTAACCGCCTGCTTGGCGATGAGCGGCAGCGAACCACGCCCGTTCGCCCCGGCGACAGCCGCGGCCGCCACACCACGACAAGCCGCGAACTTTTCAGAATGCCGGGGGGATGGCTGCTGATGGACCTGCCCGGATTGCGCGAGGTGCAGCTATGGGCCTCGCCGGAGCAACTGGAAGACAGCTTCAACGACATAGCGGAGTTGGCGAGCGGCTGCCGTTTTCGCGACTGCGCGCACGAGGGCGAGCCGGGATGCGCCATCGCCACTGCAAACATCGACCCGGCACGCGTGGCCAATTACAAAAAAATGCAGCGCGAACTAGCGCATCTTACGCGAAAAGCCGACCCACGCCTGGCAAAGGAAACACGGGCAAAATGGAATGCAATTGAAAAGTCGGTCCGCAACCATCCCAAGCGCAAGGGGTAATGATTCATCTCTTCTGCAACCGCTTTAGCGTGAAAAGGCCGTTCGCGAGGGCAAAACTGAGATTCACTTATTTTTTCCTGTTTCGTGCCCTGGAAGGCTCCCGGTTTTCTGCTGAATAGGCTTCGAAATCCGCATCGAAAACGGGGCTCGCCGAATCCAAAACAGAGGCTCAAAGGAGATTCTGATGGCTACGCTGGAGTTCGATTTTCTGCAGGGTCAACTGGAGGAGCGCAAGCGCCGGTTGGAGGTTGCGATTGCCTCTGCGGCGCCCAACTCTGGCTTAGGCGTCCTCTTGCAAGAAGTGGATTCCGCGCTGGAACGCATGGCCGCAGGCACCTACGGTTTATGCCTCGAGTGCCACGAGTCTGTGGAGACAGACCGTTTACTGGCGGATCCATTGGTGCAGTATTGTCTTGACCATCTGACCCCGCAACAGCGAACAGCGCTTCAGCGAGACCTCGACCTGGCTTCGCAGGTGCAGCGCAACCTGCTGCCGCAAAAGGGCCTGCGCGTGGGCGGCTGGGAAACGAGTTATCACTTCGAGCCCCTCGGCCCCGTCAGCGGCGACTACTGCGACTTGATCCAGTCCGCTGGGCAGCTCCTGTTCATGCTGGGCGATGTCTCCGGCAAGGGCGTAGCCGCTTCGATGTTGATGGCGCAGCTTCACGCTTTGTTCCACAGCTTGACCCAGATGTCGCTGCCGCTTGGCCAGATTGTCACCCACGTCAACCGGTTTTTTTGCGAAAGTGCGCTGGCGGGACAGTACGCCACGCTGATTTGCGGGCTGGCCAAGCCCAACGGGGAGGTTGAAATCCATAACGCCGGACACTGCCCCGCAATCGTGGTTGGGCGCGGCGGCGTGTTTCGTATTGAACCTACCGGTTTCCCGCTGGGGATGTTCATGGAAAATGAGTTTTCGTCGACGCGCGTGCAGATGGAACCCGGCGACACCCTCTTCCTTTTCACCGACGGCCTCTCTGAAGCCACCTGCGAGAGCGACGAGTACGGCGTAGATCGCGTGATGACATTGGTGCGCCAGGAGGCTGCGCGGCAACCGGCGGAGCTGATCGCCGCCTGCCTCGACGACGTGCGGGCGTTTACCAACGGCAGCCGGAGTTTCGACGACATGACGGTGATGGCCGTGCGGCGGTCCAACTGAGAGATAGGGCTGGTAAGCCGCAACTGCGGTAGACTATCCAATGGCAGGAGGACCGGGCGGTCGCTGCCGGTGACTTTGCGCAAGCAATGTCCACCGGGGGAGGAAAGTCCGAACTCCGCAGGGCAGTGTGCCGGATAACGTCCGGGATGTTGGCTTCAAGGCCAGCAGACGGCCAGTGCCACAGAAAAGATACCGCCGGGAGTCCGTGCTTTGGCATGGACAACTGGCCCGAAGGGCGAAAGCCTCGACGGCCAGTCCGGTAAGGGTGAAATGGTGCGGTAAGAGCGCACCGCTCGGCCCGTAAGGGTCGGGGCAGGGTAAACCCCACACGGAGCAAGACCAAATAGGGAGGGAAGCGCCCTCAAGAGCCAGAAGGCGCTGCGCATCTGCCCGATGCGCTCAGGCGGCTCTGGCGGGGTCCCCGGCGACAGGTTTTCGTCGCTGGGGTGCCTCGAGCTTTTGCCGAAACCTCCGGGTAGGTCGCTGATGAACGTCCGCGGCGACGCGGCGTCTAGAGGAATGACCGCACACGACAGAATTCGGCTTACAGGTCCTTTTGCCGAATTTCGCAGCAGCAAACGCGGGGCCCTGACGACGAATTGAAGTCGCGAGGGTAACAATTGACAGCCCCGGCCGGGAGATCCCCAGCCGGGGCTGGCCATTTTCGCTGATGCCCTTACGAAACAATCGCGCTAACGCTGAGCCTGCTGCCCCTCGGTCGCTTCGTGCGCAACGAGCGCAGCCGTCAAGCGTTTGCCGTTGGAAGGCGGAACGTCGCTTGTCGTTGGCGTAGCGTTTCCACCCGGCGCGACGTTGCCCGACTCCGTCCCAGTCGGTCGTCTCCGCACAGATGCCGTGTTGGTCCTAGCTTCTGGAAGCGAAAGCGCTAGCGCCATCGTCGCCCAATTCGTTCCCGCGGCCGAGATCCATTGACTGTGCGCATGCGGGAAACCCGAGTCGAACGAGGGCTGCAGCGCGAGAGCGCGAGTCTGCACATA
Source organism: uncultured Acidobacteriaceae bacterium (assembly GCA_963826915.1). GTDB lineage: Bacteria > Acidobacteriota > Terriglobia > Terriglobales > Acidobacteriaceae > Telmatobacter. The sequence goes on along the minus strand of CAWGYG010000008.1, from coordinate 405,802 downwards.
CCAGGAGCCATCTTCCTGCTGCGTGCTCAGCAGCAGCTTGATCCCTCGCTGATAAGCCGGATTTGAAACCGGAAGACCAGCAAGGTGCAGCGCCACCAGGCTCCTTCCAGTCGCATAGGCGGTGCTCTTCATGCTCGGCAGATCGGACCATCCTCCGTCGGGCTTTTGCGCTGCCAGCACTTCCTTCATGGCCTCGTGCGTTGCGGCCTTATTTGTGCCGGCCCAGGCGAGCCCTGCCAGGCGCCAGCTGCGATCGTCATTGTTATACGAGTGCGCGTTCGCCAGCCAGTTCGCGGCCAGTTGGATCGCCTTTCGATACTCATCTGCACCGGCCTTCGGCGTGTAGATCTGCAGAGCGCGCATCGAGCGCGCCGTCTGCCCGATGTAGTCCAGGCAAAGCGGTGGACGGTTGTCGGCATGTTGCGCAGGCCATTCGCCGTTCGGGTGCTGGCGCAACAGAATGTACAAGGCGGTGGTGTCTGTGTTGAGGTCGGGCTTGTAACCCTCAGCATGCAGGCCCATCAACTGGTAGGCCACAACGCCTTCCGTAAAATTGTCTCCGGTCGGGAGCAGGAAGCCCTGATGCAAGCGATCACGGATTTTCGCGAGCACATCCGCATTGGCCTGCACCTGCGCGGCATCGCTTTTCTCATCGATCTGGAACCCGCGCTTGCGCGAAAGTCCCATCGTCATGGCCGTCAGGCTGTTGTTATGGCAGGAAACGCAACCGGCATTCTTGACGAAGTTGGCATCCGCGCGCTGCAACTGCGGAATGCTGTCCTGCACTGCGCGCTGAATCGTGTTGTCGCGACGCACATGCATTGCGATCGGCATCAGTGGTCCCGGCTTCGCGCCGGCCTTTTCGAGCAATCTCACGATCGGTGTATCGCCGTTGTGTTGGGCAATATCGAGCACCGTCAGGCCCTCATCGCCGGTCTTCGTGTGACGGTCCTTGGCATTTACGTCAGCCCCGCGCTCGATGAGCAGTTGAACCACATCGAGCGGAAGAATGTCAGAGGCCGCCGCATACATCAGGGGCGTTCGGCCCAGAGGGTCGTAGGCATTGACATCGGCTCCGTGGTCAAGAAGCAGGCGGAGAACGTTGGCATCGGCAAAGACAGCGGTGTCCTGCAGTGAACCTGTAAAGACATTCTTGTCGGTGATTTTTTGCACGATGGCATCGACGCACCTCCGACAGTGGGCGGTGATGGCCATGGTGAGCCCCGTTTCCCCCGCAGCCTCCACGTCCGCTCCATGTTCCAGCAACATCACCACCGTGTCTGCGTCACCCGCCGTCAGTCCTTCAATCAGCGGCGACGATTCAGTCTGTGGCCGGAAGTTCGGATTGGTCTTGGCCCCACGATCGAGCAGAAGCTTTACGATGGGCGCGCCCCCAGGGCGCCGCGCGGCAATCATGAGTGGCGTACGAAGATCGTCGGATTTTGCATTCGCATCCGCGCCATGGTCCAGCAGCAGCCGCGTCTTCTCAAGGTTCGTCGCCGCCCACATCAAGGCCGTGGCATTCGCATCGTTGCGTTTGTTTGGATCGGCTCCCATCTTGAGCAGGCGATCGAGTGTCGGCGCATCTGTGTAGAGCACGGCGTACATGAAAGGCGTGGACCCTTCGGGCCCGCGCGCGTTCAGCAGCGACGGATCGGCAGTGGCTGACTTCATGAACGAGGCCAGGTCGGCATTGCGAAGCGCTTCCACCATCGCGATTGCGTTGTCGTTCAGCGGCGGCAGGTCCGCTTCGTTCGCAAGAGAATCGGGCCAATCTGCACCCTGGTCGATCCACGCCTTGATGGTGGCAATCTGTTCCGGACGAAGCTCTCCGGTGGGAGGCATCTGCTGGCCATATTGATCCCCGATCAGCCGGTAATAGAGAAAACTGTTTGCGCTGCTTCCGGGCACGACTCGCCGGGAGAGCGCCTTCAATACGGAACTTCTGCGGTCGAGCCGCATGCCCGCCCGCTGCTTCGCCGCTCCGTGGCAATCTCCGCATTGCTGCCGGAAGATCGGCAAAACATCGCGGCCAAAGTCGACCTTCGCCGGTGCAGGATCCTGCGCCGCCAAGTTTCCGGCGACAACCAATATGCAAAGAGAGACTGTGATCAATCCTGAGCGTGCCAATGAGCGCCTCCACCCGAATTTTGTGCAGGGATTTCTCAGGCTTGGCTGTCTGGCCAATCCGCAAAGAACGGGCAAGAGGAATGCACTTGGCCCGCTCTCGAATGAAAATCCCCATGGTTGGCTCAGAATTCAACTGCGTCGACAGATCAGATGGCCCAGGGGAAACGCATTGGTTCCAAGTTACGTCGCATCCTACCCGTGGGACGGCGGGATGTAAAGAAATTTCCTTGCAGTCAAGGTGCATCGGATTGTCGGCGATTCCCACAATTCGAGTGGTGCTCCATCGAACTCCGGGCGTTTCTCGCCGTCTCCTTTACCATCGAAGGATGTTGCGAGTGAAGTTGCTGGAAGTGGGCGCCAAGCTGCCCGTCGTCGCGCACCCGGGCGAAGACCTTGGCTACGACCTGTTTGCACTGGAAACGACCACGCTCGAACCGCGGAAAACAGTCCGCGTCAGAACGGGCATTTCCGTCGAAGCGCGACACCCCGGGACCGACGCTCCGCTGGGCTTGCTGGTACGCGACCGCTCGTCGATGGCGGCCCGGGGAATTGTCACGACCGGCGGCGTCATCGATGCCGGCTACCGTGGTGAGATCCTTGTCCTGATGACCAACCTCGGCGAAATCGCTGTCGAAATCAAGTCCGGCGAAAAGATCGCCCAGATGGTTCCGGTTCCCGTCCTCACCGGCCTGGTCAGAAAAGTAGAAGACCTGGAAGTCTCGGCGCGCGCTGACAGGGGATTTGGCAGTTCGGGGCTGTAAAGTCCGTGCTTTCCCAGGTCCCAACCCCCCAGTGACGAAGACCCGTCACTGGGGGGGCAGAAGCGAGACTTGGGGCAGTCGGGATTGGTGTCGACCGGGAGGCTATTTCGGTAGTGGCTCAGTTTGAGAGAAACCACCCCTCAGGGGCTGAAGCCCTCGTTCAATTTGCGGCCGCTGCGGCACGAGTAAACTCGTGCCCTTTCAAAACGGTTTCAAATTGAGCCACTACCCTACTTTCCCAGCCCGTCGGTCTTGTGGTAGTTCGGATACGGCGGAATCGGGATTGTCGGAATCGGATTCGCCTTCAACTCTTCCAGCACAATCTTTACGCCGGTTTCGAGTTGCTCATCGTGGCCCTCGGCGAACGGTTTCGGCAGCAGATCCACTGTAACGTCTGGCGCGATGCCGTGGTTCTCAACTTCCCACTCGCCTTTGAGTCCGTAAATGGCGTAGCGCGGCGCCATCACGTACCCACCGTCGAGCAGACTCGGGTAGCCGCCGATGCCGACCAGCCCTCCCCATGTGCGCGTACCCACCAGCTTGCCAATTTCGGCCTTGCGGAAATACCACGGCATCGCATCTCCGCCTGAACCCGAGTTCTGGTTAATCAGCATCACCTTGGGCCCAAAAATGGCACCGACCGGGTCGTGAATTGCCTTTCCATCCCTCTCGATTGCGCCTGAAAGCGGGAAGCGTTTCAGCACATCCACGACGTAGTCAGCGATGAATCCGCCTTCGTTCCATCGTTCATCGAGGACCAGTGCCTGCTTGTTGAGCTGCGAATAGAAATAGCGGTTGAAGTTGGTGTAGCCTGCGCCGCCTGTGTTGGGCATGTAGACATACGCCACCTTGCCGGCGGAAAGTTCGTCGACCTTGCGCCGATTTCCCTCAACCCAGTCAACATTGCGCAGTCCAAATTCATCGCCGACAGGGATGACGGTAACGTCACGCGAGTCTTTGCCGTCTGGATTCGGCCCGACATGCAGGACTGTCTGCTTGCCCGCCGTTCCGTCGAAGAACTGGTAGATGTTGTCGTTTGCGTGCAGGTCACGTCCGTTCACCGCAAGCAGGTATTCGCCCTCCTTCACGTAGACGCCCGGCATGGTGAGAGGAGATTCGAGACCGGGAGTCCAGTTCTGTCCGCCCAGGATTCTGGCGATCCGGTAACGGTCGTTTTCGATCTTGTAATCGGCGCCCAGCAGGCCGGCTTTGGGGCCGCCATCATGAGGGTTGGGGCCGCCGACAAACATGTGCCCGATGCTGATTTCACCCAGCATCTCTTCGGAGAGATAGGTGAACTCAGCCCGCGAGGCGAGGCCGTCGAGGTAGGGTTCGTAGCGCGCTTCAATCTTGGGAATCGAGAGGCCGTGGGTGTTCGGGTCGTAGAGGAAGTCGCGCTCGATACGCCACGTTTCATGGAAGATTTGCTTCCACTGCGCGCGCGGATCGATAGTGGCTTCCATTGCGCCGAGGTTCAGAGCCTTCCCCGGACTTCCGTTGCCGGGTTTCAAATCGTCGGTCGACGCGATGGTCCATCCGCCTTTGCGGGCAAAGAGCACTTTGCTGCCGTTGTCAGACAGAATGAACGCGTCGATATCGCCGAGAACGGTTTGCGGCTCACGCTTTTCAAGCGTGAACTGCCAGACTGCGCGAATGCCCGCTCCACCTCCGCCCCCTGACGCGCGACCAAACGGCGAACCTTCGAGGAGGTAAACCACCCCTGCCTTGCCGGCGGCGATGCCATCGTAATTGCGCGGCGGAATCGGCAGCGACAGGATGCGGTTTCCGATGCCCTCAAGATCCACCGTCACTTTGACTGGCTTGTCTTTGTCTGCGTCTTTGTCCTTGTCCTTATCTTTGTCGTCGGATTTGGCAGCGTCTTTATCCTTGTCAGTCTTGCCTTTGTCGTCCTTGTCGGCCTTCGCATCTTTCTTGTCGTCTGCGGAAGGCGTCTTGGGTTCGTCTTTCTTCTCTTCCTTGATCTTTTCGTCATCGCTCTCGGGCGGAATAGGCGAAGCGCCGTCCTTGGCCAGGACCACCACGTAAGGCGCGCTCGTCTGGGCGCGGTCGAGCGACGAGAGATCGATGCCCGCGCTTGAGGGTCCATCGTCGGTAGAGGCAATGAAGTAGAGATACTTCCCGTTGCGATCGAAGGATGGGCTTGTGGCGTCGCTCATGCCGTCAGTGATCTGGGTGGATTTGTGCGTATCCATCGAATACAGAAAGATGGCGTGGAGCTGGTTGTCGAGATCGCGGTGGTAGGCGATCCATTTGGAGTCAGGCGACCAGGCCTGGTTGAAGTTGGCGCCAAAACTGCCGTATATCCCCTTGTCCAAAAGAACGGGCTTGCCGCTGGGTGCGTCGACGACCCACAACCCGAGATGCTTGTCGGCATATGCAATGTGCTTTGAGTCGGGCGACCAGGTGGGGTTGTAGAAGTAACTGGGGTTGGGGCCAAGGTCGATGACAGCGGGCGGCTTGAAGCCAGTTTGATCGCGCAGGTAAAGCTGATATTCGCCGGATGCGTCTGAGAAGTACGCAATGGTCTTGCCATCGGGGCTCCACGAGGGATCGCGCTCAGCGACGGCGGGAGTGTTGGTCAGGTTGCGCGTATCGCCTTTTTCCGCGGGAACGGTAAAGATTTCGCCGTGCGCCTCGAAGGCTGCGCGCGCGCCATTGGGTGATATTGCAGCATTCTGAATGGACTCTGGACGAATTGCGGTGAGGTGCGGCGCCAGGTTCGCCAGTTCTCCGTGCACTTGAATGGGCACGACATGGTCAGCGTTATTGCTGGTGGTATCAACCAGGTGGATCGAACCGAACTGTTCATAGACCAGGCCGCCTGGTCCAGCTTGGACGGATTTCAAATCGAAGCTGCTATTCGGCACAGCCTGGCTGACCTGCTTCGAGCCCGTCTCGTAGCGGAAAAGCGAGACAGGGCCCTTGCGATCCGATAGGAAGTAGATGGAGTTGCCGACCCAGACGGGGTTTGAATCGTTTGAGTTCTCGCGCGGCACTTTCACCAGGTCGAGCGTCTTGAGATTCACAATCCAGATGGGTGTGGTCTGGCCGCCTACGTAGTACTTCCATGCCGGCTCCCATTTGCTGATCGGCTGATATGCGAGCGACTTTCCGTCGGGAGAGTAGCTGCCCTCAGTGCCCGCCGGAATCGGCAATGGCTCAGGCATTCCCGAGCCGTCGACGTGCACAGTAAAGAGCTTGTAGAAGTGGCGATAGCTGAGTGCTCCGCTGGCGATAAGCACGTCTTTGCCGTCGGGGGTCCAGCCTACCACTTCGCTCCCGACCGGGTGCCAGGTGATACGGCGAGGTACGCCGCCATTGGCAGGAATGACGTAGACGTCCACATTGCCGTTGAGGTACGCAGAATACGCGATCTCTGAGCCGTCGGGTGAAAAGTATGGCCCCGCAGCTACCTTCCCATCGGATGTAAGACGCTGAGCCTCGCCGCCCTGGCGGCCGACTGTCCACACATCATCGGCATAGAGAAAGGCGATTTTGTCCTGGGATAGCGACGGGTTGCGCAGGAGAAGCGGCGCCTGCTTTGAAGAAGATTGAGCTGGATTAACAACGGGGAGAAGGAAGGCCAGCGCAAGAATGGCAAGCGCGTGCCGGAGCCGAACGAAGTTCATCGATCCTCCAAGGCGGTGGGTGAGGCTGATTTTGAGCAAAAATCTGCAGCGGAATCCGTGCCAGAGTATCGTACGACCTCGAGGCTGGTATTTGTTCCAAAAATGTGATGAGCGCACGAACACGAGCGGGTCGCCCGGCTGCTGCCGGTTAAGGAGCTGAGGCCTAGCTTGCCATGTTTATCGTCATGGGAACCACTGCCCGTCCCGGCCGGGTGCCGTGTATCAATTTGACCAGCTTCCGCGCGCCGTCATCCTGCAGAATCGTAAATGCCTTCCCCCTCTCCAGGGGCGCGAACAGCATCCAAGTGCTGAGGCGACAATCAAAGGCGGCTGGTCAGAAGTCTTCGGCGAGCCATCCTAAAAGGAGAAATACCCGTGATTCGACTCTTTATTCACTGGATTCTGAGCGCGTTTGTCTTGCTGCTGATCTCCCATTTTGTGCCGGGGTTTACGGTGCATGGGCTGGAACCCGCGCTGGTAGCGGCCCTTGTCATCGGCCTGCTCAACGGCACACTTGGTCTGCTGATCAAGATCGTCACCTTCCCCATCACCATCCTCACGCTGGGCTTGTTCCTGCTCGTGATCAACGCGTTGATGATCCGCTTTGCCGCGCACCTGGTCACCGGGTTCCATGTTGCCGGATGGATTCCGGCTCTATGGGGTGCGGTCGCACTGGCCCTGCTGGGCATGGGCCTGCATCATTTCACCAGGAAGGCATAACCTTGATAGCGTTGGCAGATTCAGTCCAGATAGAATTTCCTGTAGCCAACTAATCAGGCTTGGACGGCCGAATCAAGCGCGATTTGGAAGCAAGTTGTCGTGACCATGGAAATCATCAAAATCTCGCAGCGAGTACGCTTTCGCATGGCCTTTGGATTGGCCGTCCTGGCTGACGCTTTGCAGATTGCGGTATTTCCCCTTTTCGTGACCGGCGCTGAATCTCCTTTCGATGATGTAGTCGATCTCAGCGTCGGAGCCACGATGGCCTTCCTGCTTGGCTGGCACTGGGAATTCGCGCCGTCCTTCCTCGCCAAGCTCGTCCCCGGGATAGACCTGGCGCCGTTCTGGACGTTGGCCGTCGCAAATGTCTACCGCAAGTCAAAGCGGCTTCCTGTCACCATAGAAGGAGTTCGCGAAGATCAGCCAATCCAGGGGAACAATCGGACTTAGTCAGCCGTGGGCTCCCTGAGGTCCATGTCCGAGCTTCGCCTAGCCGCGTACCGCGCCAAGAATCTGCCGTGCGGCGCGAAGCCCTGACCGCACAGCCGCGTGGACTGTGCCCCAATGCCCTGTCGTGTCGGTGTGTTCTCCCGCAAAAAAAAGCGTGTCTTCAACCGGCGCAGCGATCTTGAGCACTGCTTCAAGTCCCCCGGCGGCTACGTAGCTATACGCTCCGCATGTGAATGGGTCAGCTTGCCAGTCATGCGTTGCGCAACAAATCAGTTGCGCGCGCAGATACTCCAGCGGCAGCGAAAAGATAATGGCCAGCTCCCGGCATGCAGCATCCCCAATCTGTTCACGCGTGAATTGGTTGAACACGGCGGAACGCGGGCCTCCGATCCAGCCGGTGAGCGTGTTCGATTCTGCGGGGTGAGCCGTCCACCACACCGTCGGTATTGCCTCGTGGGCAAAGAGGAAACTGAGTTGGGGCAGATTGACCGAATCGCGTCGAGCCCAGAAGCGCTCGCGAAAGATCAGGGTGAACCGGCGCGCCGGCCCCATACGAAGCAGGCTGGCGGCATGAATCGGCATGGGCGTCGGCTCGATGATGACTTCGCGTTTCTGCAAGACCCCAAGCGGCAGCGTGATCAATGCCTGTTCTGCCGTATACTCCGCAAAACCGTCGCCCTGCCGCAAATGCACATGGACCGCACCGCGACCCCATTTGATTTTCTCGACTGCGGTGGAGAGCTCGATCCTGCCGCCGGCTTCGCGTGTCTTCCGGGCAAGAAACTCCGGCAGCCGATCATATCCTTCGCGAATTCTGTAAACGGTGTCGCTGTTGATTTCCTCTTCGGCGCGCTGTTGCACGGCGAGGGCGTGGACGCTTATCTCGCGATAGTCGGCCGCATTGAAGCCCTGCACGTAGTGGATGACTTCTTCGCGGTGGCTCGGCGACAGCTCCTGGAGAGGCGGATAGTCAGCGAAGGCGAGGTCCGGGCCTTTCCACTTTTCCAGTTCCCCAAGGAATTTGAAGGTGTCATCCAACTCATCGCACTTCTTGAGCTTTCCGTCTTTATGGCAGGCATCCTCGCCATCGATCTGGTATGCATGCAAGCCAGCCTCTTCGATCAAGTGCCACAGCTCACGAGGGCGACCGTGAACGAACTCGGCGCCGAGTTCGACCACCTCGTCATTTTCGCGCAGGGTCAGGATGCGCCCGCCCACTCGATCCCGGGCCTCCAGAACCATCACTCGTCTGCCGGATTCGGCAAGCTTTCGCGCGGCCGAAAGTCCGGCCATACCCGCACCGAGGACAAGAATGCGCTTTCCATTCCCGTTCATGCGGGATTAGATGCCGGGAATCCCGCTAATCGTCTCAAATCACGGCGTTCGCCGCGTACAGTTGCCCTGTTTTGCGGCTCCTTTGGCGGAATCACGACACATCCAACACCTCACCCGTCGTGCTAAAGTGCTGGCCCGAAGGGAGAATCCATATGCAGAAAGCAGTGAGACTGCTGGTCGTTGCCGTCCTGATTCTGTTGCCGGGAGCTTTGATTGCCGGGGAGCGCTTCGACGGGAATTGGCAGACGAAACTCACCTGCCCTCCAAAAGGAAACACAGAGGGCTATACCTGGCAATTCCCAAGCGTCATCCAGAACGGCAATTTTCACGGCGAACGTGGGACAGCGGGAGAAAAAGGCTACTACCTTCTCGAAGGCCAGATCAAGGAGGACGGAAGCGCCAAGCTCTCTGCCAGCGGCATCGTTACCTCAAGGAAATATGCACGCGGAGTCTTCGCCCACGGTGGTGCGGATTACAGCTACGATGTGAAAGCCCAATTCAAGGAAAAAGAGGGCACCGGCACAAAGAGTGAAGGCCTCGGAATAGTCGGACGCACCTGCACATTTGAATTCACCAGGCTGCCTGCTTCCGCCCCAGCGCCAAGCCCGACAGTCCAGCAGTAGGAGCCCGATCCCGTCGGGGTAGGACATGTTTCGGGAACATTTGACTCCCGGGCGCCGTAGATCAACAAGACGCGACCAGGTCTGGATTTCATCGCGCCGCTGATTGCAGAGGAGAATTCCATGCGCAAGATTCTCGGCGTTGCGAGCATCGCCGCAATGCTACTTTTCGCGGTTGTTGGCGGTTTGGCCCAAGGCAAAACAACAAAGAGCGCCGCGGGCACCATTGTGATCGTGTTCAAAGACGGGCATCGGCAGAGCTTCAATCTCGCTGACGTAGCGCGCGTGGAGTTTCCCGGCTCCTCCGACGTGGCTGAATCTGGCTCCGCTCCGGCCGGATCACCCCCCAGGGGACACTTTCTCGGCAAATGGGAAGTGGGCGACGGGAACGGCAGTACCTTTTTCATCACGCTGAAGGAAAATGGCGACGCCTATAGGTCTCTGGGCGATGTTCATGGCAAATGGGTCTACCAGAATGGCGGAGCGCAGATTACCTGGGACGACGGGGATAAGGACGCGATTCGCAAGGTAGGCTCAACCGATAAGAAGTTCTGGTACCGCGCTGGAAAGCCGTTCACAGGCGAGCCTGACAACGTTACCGACGCGAAGAACACGTCTCCCCGGCCCATTTAGGCCCACCGCTGGTTGGACCGCAACGCTTCCAATCTGCAAAGATGTTGTCAGTGCCTTCTGTTCATCTATTCGTGAAATCGCGTTGTATGCGCATCCTGCTTGGGACTGCAATCAGCGTGGGCTCAGTGCTGCTTGTGTCTGGCACAGCGTTGTCGACGGTTTCAGGCGCCGACCAAAATGGAGGAGCATCTCGCCAGGCCACGAATATCCTTCTGGACTATCCGCTCAACGGTTCGGTTTTCCCTCCTGAAATTACCCCGCCCACATTCCTCTGGCGCGACACCAACCCGGCAGCAACCCATTGGGTCATTGAGATTTCCTTCGCCAACAAGTCCAGCCGGCTTCGCTTCGATGCACCGGGAACACCTTTTCAGCCGGGAAGGATCGATCCGGAAGCGGGTCCCGAGATTGTGCTGACACCCGAACAGGCCGCAACTCGCACCTGGCAGCCGGACGCGGATACCTGGGGAAAAATCAAGCAGTCTTCAGTGAACGCTCGGGCAATGATTACCCTCTCAGGTTACGCAACACGGGATTCATCGCATCCCGTCTCAGCGACCCGGATCACAATCTCCACATCGTCGGACCCTGTTGGCGCTCCCATCTTCTACCGGGATGTCCCGCTTCTGGTGACGCCGCCCGGCGAGAAGGGTCCGATCCAGCCGTTGCCGCGGGCCGCTATTCCACTGATTAAATGGCAGATCCGGAATATCGGCGACCCTCAAAGCCACGTTGTGATGGAGAAACTTCATACCTGCGCCAACTGCCATTCCTTCTCCAGCGACGGCAAAACGCTGGGTCTCGATCTGGATGGGCCGCGTAACGATAAAGGGCTCTACGCTCTTGTTCCCGTGTCAAGAAACATGACCATCGCCAATAAGGATGTAATCCGCTGGAGTTCCTTTCAGGTGGACCCGGCAAACCGCAGTTCCGCGCCCAATGTGAAGCGCTTCGGATTCATGTCGCAGGTTTCACCTGACGGCCGGTACGTGGTCACCAACATCGGGCCGCCAGCCGCGGGGAATGCTCATGGGAAAGAGATCCCCGGCTTCGCTTCAGGGCTCCTCGACCGCCTCTACAGCACAAACTACAAGGATTACCGCTTCCTCCAGGTCTTTTATCCGACTCGCGGCATCCTGGCGTGGTATGACCGCAAGGAACAACAGATGCGACCGCTTCCCGGTGCGGACGACCCCGCTTTCGTACAGACCAGCGCCTTCTGGTCCCCTGACGGCAAATACCTGATCTTCAGCCGGGCGGCGGCGCGCGATCCATATCCTGCTGGCGCACCCCGGCCTGAATTTGCCGACGATCCTCGTGAACCGCAGATTCAATACGACCTCTACAAAATACCGTTTAACGAAGGCCGCGGGGGAAAGGCCGTGCCGGTCAAAGGCGCGTCGGCCAACGGCATGAGCAACAACTTCCCCAAGGTCTCGCCCGATGGCCGCTGGATCGTCTTTGTGCAGAACAAGAATGGTCTGCTGATGCGCCCCGACAGCAAGCTCTATATCGTCCCATTTGAGGGAGGACAGGCGCGAGTGATGACCTGCAACACCTCGCTCATGAATTCCTGGCACACCTTTTCGCCCAACGGGCATTGGCTCGCATTTTCCTCCAAGGCGCGAACGCCCTATACACGGCTGATGCTCACGCATATCGACGCCAACGGCAATGACTCCCCGGCGATCATCATCGACAACACAACGGCTGCCAATCGCGCCGTGAACATTCCCGAGTTTGTGAATGTGGCCCCGGACGGCCTGGAGGCGATCGACCCCCAGGCAATGGAGTTTTACAGGCTCGTCGATGAGGCCTTCGAGCTCGCCCAGAGCAACCGCGTTCCAGAGGCCATCGGGTTGATGCGCCAGGCTCTCGACCGCAATCCTGACGATGCAATGGCCCACTACAACCTGGCTTTGCTTCTGACTGGGAGCGGTCAGAAATCAAATGCGCTCGACGAATATCGCAAGGCAAGCGCTCTGAGCCCCGAAGACACTACTTTCCTTGAGAATCTTGGCGTGGCGCTCATGGTCGACGGCGACCTGAATGAGGCTACCGTAGCATTGCAGAAAGCAGCCCGGATTGAGCCCGGTTCCGCCGCCTTCCAATTCAACCTGGGATATGCAATGGAGGCAAACGGCGACGTCGCCGAGGCTATCGCTCCTCTCGACAAAGCCGTCGCACTTTCCGGTGGAAACAATGAACGCTTTCTGTCTGAACTTGCCAGGGCCTGTGACAAGTCAGGCCACGCTGCGGAAGCCGCACAGTCAGCCCAAAAAGCGCTCGATCTCGCCCTGAAAGACCACGACCTCCAGGGAGAAAAAGACATGCGGGAGATTCTCGACCGCTATACGCACTCAAGCTCGCAAGCCGCGCCGCAATAGCCACTTCCGACTTTTTCCCCAACATTTTGCCCTTCAGAAGCTGCGTCTACCGGAACCGCTGGGGGCCGTCCTGCGTATTGTGAAGAGACAGACGCGGAGCTTTGGCCAGATTTTGGCCGTTGGCGAGGAATACCTGCGGAATGTGCGGCCTGCAGTCATTTTCACTCGTCGATACAATACCGGGCAACCTCTGTCTGAATGGCTCGTCAACGCGAGACGGCATAGTTGGCCTGCCGGAACAGTCAAAACAATCGCGGCGAGCCGAAGTGGAGAAGAGAACGCAGCCTTGAGTTTTGGGCAAGCACGTACACTGGATAGGCGGACCGGGCTAGAGATGAGTGACAATTATCAATGCTGACCAGAAAGCGGAACCATGAGTTTCACTGAGGCCCTCAAACTCGCACTGCAATCCCTCTGGGGAAACAAGCTGCGCTCGATCCTTACCCTGATTGGGGTAGTGATGGGCGTGGCATCGGTGATCATGGTGATCACGCTCGTCAACGGCGCCAACACCTACGTCAGCACCAAGCTCATCAGCCACGGCGCCGACGTGTTTACCGTGCGCCAGATGCCCGGCGTGATCTTCTCTGCCGCTGACTATTTTCGCTATCAGAAGCGCAAGATCCTGCGCGATGAAGACTACAAGGCTATCCAGGATTCTTGCGCTGACTGTGGCGATGTGGGCGTCCGGCTCGACCAGACCGTCAGCGTAGTGGCTAACGGGCATTCCAGCACTGATACCGACATGCGCGGCCTCACCTGGACGATGGTTTCGCTCGACAACCTCGACATCGCCCTCGGCCGAGGCTTCACTCCAATGGATGACGAGAAGGCCACGCACAACGTGATCGTCGGCTACGACATTGTCGACAACCTGCTCGGCGACGGCGACCCCATCGGCAAGGAAATCCGTGTCGGCGGCATCCCCTACACCATCGTCGGTGTCGGCGACCGCCAGGGAAAAATGCTCGGCCAGTCGCAGGACAACTGGGTGGCCGTTCCGCTTAGCACTTACCAGCAGATTTACGGCTACAACAACTCGATCAACATCTATATCCGCGGCAATGGCGGAGCAGCAAGCATGGAGAAAGCCGAAGACGAAGTACGCGTATTGATGCGCGCGCGCCGCCATGACGCTGTCGGCCAGCCCGAAGACTTCGAGATCGAAACCAACGACACTTTTCTCGATCTCTGGAAGCAGTTCTCCGCGATCTTCTTCGACGTGGTCATTGGCATTGCCTCCATCTCTCTTGTGGTGGGAGGCATCGTGATTATGAACATCATGCTGGTTTCGGTCACGGAACGAACACGCGAGATCGGCGTGCGCAAGGCATTGGGCGCAAGGCAGCGCGATGTGCTGCTGCAATTCCTCATTGAGAGCGGAACGATGGCCCTGTTAGGCGGCGCAATCGGCGTTCTCGGCGGCGTGATCGTTGCCAAGTTGATCACCTTGATTATTGGTTTCCCGACCAGCGTGCAGTTGTGGAGTGTTCTGCTGGGCCTGTTTATGGCCACAGCCACAGGAGTCTTTTTCGGCGTCTATCCCGCCAGCAAAGCCGCCAAACTCGACCCCGTAACCGCCCTTCGCGCGGAGTTGTGAAATTAGGGGTCAGGGATTAGGGGTTAGAGATGGTGCAGTCATTCCGGGATTTAAAGGTCTGGCAGAGAGCCATCCAGTTGTCGGTTGCCGTCTACAGGCTGACCAAGGACTTTCCTCGCGACGAGGTATACGGGCTCAGCAGCCAAATCAGACGTGCAGCAGTTTCAGTTCCGAGCAACATCGCTGAAGGACATGGAAGGCTGACCACTGGCGAATATCGACAGTTTCTCGGCATTGCCCGCGGGTCGAACTTCGAGTTGCAAACTCAGCTCGGAATATCCCGCGCTCTTGATTTCGGTAATCCTAAGTTGCTGGATGAAGCAGAAGGATTCTCCTTCGAAGTTGGAAAGATGATTTCGGGAATTCTCAACGCGATAAAGGAGAAGGATCAGGCCCAACGCACCTTATCCTTGATCCCTAACCCCTAACCCCGGACCCCTGGGAGCTTTTATGGCGCAAGGTCAATCAGTTGAATCCGTCAAGATGGCCCTCGATACCTTGAGGAAGAACAAGCTGCGTTCCGGATTGACTATCCTCGGCATCGTTATTGGCGTTACCACCGTGATCACGATTTCCTCGGTCATCAACGGGCTGAATAACAGAGTGACCGACTTCGCCAATTCGCTGGGATCGAATGTCTTCTGGGTGTTCCACATGCCCGTCATCGGCGTGCGCCCCACCATGGAGCAACTGGCGCGCAAGAAGCTCACCATGGACGATGTGTATGCCCTTCGAACCTTGCCCCATGTTCTGGCCGTTGATGGCGCGCACCGATATGCCAAGAACTTCAACGTGGGTGACGTCAGCGTCAAGTGGGAAGGACATAAAGTTGCGGGCGCCATTCTGAGTGGCAACACGTCGCAGATCGCGGATGTGTCCAATTTCACATTAGCGGCTGGTCGCATGTTTACTGATCAGGAAGACAAGGACCACGCAAAGGTTTGCGTTCTTGGCCACGACACGGCCGCAGAGCTCTTCACGAACGGCGAGAACCCGATCGGCCAGGAGGTCAATGTCGCTACCGGCCTGTACACCGTGATCGGCGTTCTGGATAAACAGAAGCAGCCTTTCGGCAGCGGCAAGAATCCCAATGACAACCAGGTCATCTTCCCCATGGGGACGTTTCACAGTCTGCATCCGGAAGTACTGGATACCTGGGTGGCCGTAAAGTATGACGACCCCAAGGATAGAGCCCTCGTCGAAGACGAGATTCGCGAGATGCTGCGCATCCGCCGCCATGTGAAAGTCCAGAATCCGGACGATTTTGAGATCTTCGGACCCGACTCGCTCACCAAGCTCTGGGGCAACATTACCGGCGGCCTCTTCGGATTCATGGTTGCTGTATCCAGCGTGGGATTGATGGTCGGCGGCGTCGGCGTGATGAACATCATGCTTGTCTCAGTTACCGAACGAACCCGTGAAATCGGAATTCGCAAGGCTCTCGGCGCAACCAAGCGTACGATCATGACGCAATTCACCACTGAAGCGATTACCCTGTGCGCTGTGGGCGGGGTGATCGGAGTAATCGTGGGAGCCATTCTCACTGTGATCGTGTATATGCTGCCCATCGGCTTGCCGGCAACCCTCTCCACCATGTGGGTGATTATTGGCTTTGGTGTATCCTGCACCATCGGTTTGCTGTTTGGCATTTACCCCGCATGGAAGGCCGCCAACCTCGACCCGATTGAGGCCCTGCGCTACGAGTAGCCGACCAGTGAGTGTTTTCCAGGCCGCGATTTGAGACCGGGCCTTGGGCCTCAAAGTAAAATGCTCGGGTGCGCAGGGAAGCAAAACCATGAAGCTGATTGAGGCCATCAAACTTGCGCTGCAATCTCTATGGGCCAATAAGTTGCGCAGCGTCCTCACGCTCCTGGGCGTCGTCATCGGAGTGGCTTCGGTGATCATGGTCGTCACCCTGACCAATGGCGCGAAGGTATTTGTCACCAGCAAGATCAACACCTACGGGGCAGACGTAGTCACTATCAGCAAGATGCCGGATACATTCATTACCCTCGATGAATACCTGGCCTTTCAAAAGCGAAAAAACATCACCATCGACGACTACAGGGCGGTCCTTTCCGACTGCAAATTGTGCGTTTCAGTGGGCGCAAGCCGGGAGACCACGGGCAAGGTTGTCTATGGAAAGAACTCCACCACTGACACCCATATCCGCGGTTGGACCTGGACCATGCCGGCGATTTCGAATCTCAACATCGCCGTTGGTCGCTCCTTCACCGAAGTTGAGGACGAGCACGGCGCCCATGTGGCCATTGTCGGCTCCGACATCGTCGACAATATGCTGGGTCCCGGCGATCCGATCGGCAAGGAGATTCGCGTCGACGGTACAAACTACACAGTGATCGGCGTCGGCGAATCCCAGGGCAAGATTCTCGGTGCGAGCATGGACAATTGGGTTTCAATTCCTCTGAATGCGTTCCTTCAGTCCTACGCGGCACACGACACCATGGAGATCTATGTCGACGCGGGCGGTGGTGGAGCGGTAATCGACCAGGTCCAGGACGAACTGCGCACCATGATGCGCGTGCGCCGACACCTGGCCCCCGGCACTCCGGATACGTTCTCGATCGACACCAGCGCGACCTTCCAGAATCTGCTTGGCAAGATTCTCAATAGTTTCGGTGCCGTCGTCGCATCGATCGCCGGCATCTCGCTGGTTGTCGGCGGCATTGTGATCATGAACATCATGCTCGTCTCAGTCACCGAGCGGACTCGCGAGATCGGCGTCCGCAAGGCACTTGGCGCGCGCCGGAAAGACATCCTGCTTCAGTTCCTGATCGAATCGGCCACCATGTCCCTTATCGGAGGCGCAATCGGCGTTCTCGCCGGCATCGGCGCTGCAAAGGGCATCACGATGATCATTGCGTTTCCATCGGCAGTGCAACTCTGGTCGATCCTGGTCAGTCTGTTCGTTGCCACGGGCGTTGGATTGTTTTTTGGAGTGTACCCAGCGCACAAGGCTGCGCAACTCGACCCCATCACCGCCCTCCGAGCGGAGTTATAACGATGCGTCTCAGCGACTCGAAAGAATCCATTCGGCTGGCACTCGATACGCTGCGCAAAAATAAACTGCGTTCGGGCCTCACCGTTCTTGGGATCTCGATCGGTATCTCCACCGTGATCCTGATCTCCTCGGCCATCAACGGGCTGAACACCAATATCGACCAGTTCATTCGCACGCTGGGTACAAATGATTTGTGGATATTTCAGTTCGATCCGTTTGGCAGGCGTCCCACCACCGCCGAACTGAATCGCAAGAAACTGACTTATGAAGACGGCGTTGCCATTCGCAGCCTCCCGTACGTAGTCGCCGTCGATCCCGGTCTCACGTATCAGAATTTCCAACTCGGCATAGGCAATGTCTCACTGAAGCACGGCTCTCACAAGATTCAGAACACCATACTTTACGGCGATACATCCGCAGTGAAGGAGACGCATGACATAGAGCTTCTCGAAGGCCGCATGTGGACTGACCCGGAGGAACAGCGCAGCGCAAATGTGGTGGTTCTTGGTCATGACGCAGCAGCAGACCTCTTTCCCGACGAGTCTCCGATCGGCAAGGACATTGAATGCGGCGGCGATGTCTTCACCGTCATCGGCGTGCTCGATTTGCAACCGCAGCCCTTCGGAAGCGGACGCAATACCGCGGACAACTCCGCTTATTTTCCTCTGGGAACATTCCACAAGCTCCACCCGGAAATCAAAGACTTCTGGATCACCGTGAAATATGACGACCCTTCCCACAAGGCGTTGGTGATCGAAGAGATCCGCGAACTTCTTCGGGTCCGTCGAAATGTGCGACTGGAACAGGATGACAACTTTGAGATCTTCGGCCCCGATACCCTGACGCGCCTGTGGAACTCGCTCACCGGCGGGCTCTTTCTGTTCATGGTCGCCGTATCTTCCGTCGGCCTCATGGTGGGCGGTGTGGGCGTGATGAACATTATGCTTGTCTCGGTGACTGAGCGAACCCGCGAGATCGGGATCAGGAAAGCGATCGGGGCCACGAGGAGAAATATCCTTCTCCAATTCACGCTCGAGGCCATCACCCTCTGCGCGGTGGGAGGGCTGCTTGGTATTCTTGCCGGGGCGCTCTTTACACTAATCCTGCATTTTGCCGTGTCCTTTCTCCACGCCGCCCTTTCCTTCGTCTGGGTAGGGCTCGCCTTCGTCGTCTCCTGCGCAATCGGCCTGCTGTTCGGAATCTATCCGGCATGGAAGGCAGCTTCCATGGACCCGATCGAGGCACTGAGGTACGAGTAGCGCCACGGTTCACTGTTCCCTGCCCCTTGTTCACTGACCACTGACCACTGTTCACTAGTCCCTACTCCCTAGTCCCTAGTCCCTGCCTCTCTCCGCTACACTAACGCCTGTGATGCCGCACATTGTAGCGCTGGTCGTGGAAACGCTGACCACAGTTTTGGCTGTGGCGGGACTGGTGTATTTCCTGGCGGCGACGTTGGCAGCACGCGTGTTCATAGCCGCGCGGCGAGCACCGCTCACACCCTTTACGCCCGGCGTCTCCATTCTCAAATCGCTCAAGGGCCTCGACCCGGGCATGCTCGATGCGTTTCGCAGTCACTGCCGGCAGTCTTACGCGGGCGACTTCGAACTCCTCTTCGGCGTCTCCTCGCTTGACGATCCTGCCGCCGCCGCCGTTCTCGAATTGCAGCGCGAATTCCCCGAACGTCCAATTCGATTGCTCGAATGCCCGGCGCGCCTCGGCACCAACGGCAAGGTCAGCACCCTCGCGCAAATGGTTCCGCATGCTCGCTACGATTTTCTGCTTATCAACGATTCTGACATCACGGTGGGTCCGCACTATCTTGACGGGGTAATGGCACAATTCGCTCGCGCCGGCAAGGACTCACGACCGGTCGGACTGGTGACCGCTCTCTATCGCGGGCGCGCTCACGGCACAATGGGTTCACGCCTTGAAGCGCTCGGCATCGCGACGGACTTTATGGCCGGCGTGCTCTTGTCGCGCATGATCGAGGGAGGGTTAAGCTACGGCCTCGGCTCAACTCTGGCGGTTCGACGTGAAGCCCTTGACCGCATTGGGGGGGTCGCTGCGCTTGTGGATCACCTGGCCGATGATTACGAGTTAGGTGCGCGGATCGCAAAGGCCGGGTATCGCGTTGCATTGAGTGGCGAAGTCGTTGAAACCAGCGTTCCAGCCTATGAATGGCGCGGATTTGCCGATCACCAGTTGCGTTGGTTGCGGACCGTGCGCGACGCACGCCCCGGAGGTTATGCCGGCCTTCTTTTTACCCACGGGCTGACTTGGGCATCACTGAATGTCGTTGCCAGCGGTTTGAGTCCGCTCAGTTTTTGGATTCTCGGAATGAGCTTCTTCCTGCGTCTTGCCCTGGCAATGACGGTAGGCGCCGAAGTGCTTGGTGATCACCAGGTGCTGCCAAACCTGTGGCTGCTGCCTCTGCGCGACCTGGTAACGATGGGGCTATGGGTAGCCGGCTTTTCAGGAAACACGATCGTGTGGCGCGGAGAACAATTCGTCGTGCGCAATGGCAAGCTGCACCATTCGTCCCAGCCGTGAGCCGGTCTGCAACAGATTCACGGAACGGTGCTATCGGGAAGATCACGCGGTCTGGTAAATTGCCTTCACGCGGTTTCGGAAATCTCTCGGTTGGATAGGAAGATTCGCAAGAACCGCGCAAGGAGAGTTTCGATGTACATCCCCACTCAATTTGCCGGCCGTATTTTGCTCTGTTGTGCGGTGGCCGCTGCCCCCGCATTTGCTCTCGCACAGGAAGCCGCGCCCGCCAAACCCGCTGTCGGCGCCCAGATGACTCCCGCAGCCACCTATGGAAAGCTGCTGAGCGGCATGGAAAAGGAATTTGTCGATGCCGCCGAAGCAATGCCCGATGACAAATTCAATTTTGCCCCCGCAACGGGCGAATTCAAAGGCGTGCGGTCGTTTGGCGAACAGGTGAAACACGTCGCCTTAGCCAACGCTTTCTTCTTCCATGATCCGACCAAGCCGATGGATGACATGAAGACCAAGCAGGAAACGATCGGAAAGCTGACCACGAAAGCGGACATCATCCAGGCCTTGAAGGATTCTTTCACGCAAGCGCACGCTTATGTAGATGGGATCACGCCGGAGAATGCCTTCGTGATGACCGCAAACGGCACCCGTGGCGGCATGGCCGCATTTGGTATCGCGCACCTGATGGATCACTATGGCCAGATGTGCGTGTACCTGCGCATGAATGGCATCGTTCCACCCGCTAGCCGCGGCGGCATGTAACCCCAGTGTAGACGCAACTGAGCGGTTGCTAATACCGATGACGACTTTGTGACGTTCTCTGGCTCCCCGGCGACCTTTGAAACCGTCGGGGAGTTTTATTGCGCCCGCATAGCCGATACAGGATCGACGTGTGTAGCTTTCCGGGCAGGTTGATAGCAGGCGAGAACCGCAATAACCGCCAGCAGCGCGGTCACGCATATTGCGGTCAGCGGGTCCGTCGCTGAGACACCGTACAGCATCCCGCGCAGGAAGCGCGTCAACACAAACGAGAACGCGAGTCCCAGCACCAGTCCCGCAATCGTGAGCCGTAGCCCCTGGCCGAGCACAAGCCGCAACACGTCGGAACGTGATGCGCCCAGCGCCACTCGAATGCCGATTTCATGAGTCCGGAGTTGCGTGCGGTACGCGACCACACCGTAAATGCCCGAGGTGGCTAGTACCAGCGCCAGCAACCCGAAGACCGTGGCAAACATGGCCTCGATCTTCTGGAAAGCGACGGACATCTGTGTAGTTGCGTAGAGCGGGCGCACGTCGAATACCGGAAGCTTTGAGTTGATCTGGTGCACTGTCTGTTCCACGGGCAACGCCAGCGCCTCCGGCTCGCCCTGGGTGCGAACCTGGATGACGGTGTCAGGACCGGCGATCTGGAACAGCGAGAAATAGACCAATGGCTCCGGCGGCTCGCCGACGCGTTGATGCTTTGAGTTCCTGGCCTCTCCCACAACCATGAACAATCTGCCGTAGGCGTTGAGACGGCGACCGATAGGATTCTGTCCCGGCCAGTAGCGTTTGGCTGCGGTCTCGTCCACGATGGCCACACGTGGCGCATTCTCGTCGTCATCGTGTGTGAAGGCGCGTCCCTGCAGAATCGGAATGCTCAAGGTATCGAAATAGCCGGCAGTCACATCGGCGCTGCGAACCTCAAGCGATTCGTGAAGCTGGGGGACATACCCCTCGGGATAGGCGTTCGCCGTGCCGCGAGTGAAGTTGAGCGGCAACCAGTCTGTAAGCGAGACCGAGGTAACGCCGGGAAGCTGCTGGAGCTTGTCGAGAAGCTTGTGTTGAATGGCGTAAATGTCTTTATCCGAGATGCCCAGGGTGCCGAGACCAAGCGAGGCGGTCAAAACATGCGCCTGCTCGAAACCGGGATCCGCCAGGCTGGCGTTCCTCAGCGTGCGCAGGAAAAGTCCCGAAGTGATGAGCAGAGCCAGCGAGAGTGCGATCTGGGCGACAACCAGGCTGCTAAGCAGGAGGCGATTGTGGCCTCCGCCGGAAACGCTGGCCGCCTCCTCTTTCAGGACTTCAGCCGCGGCGACGTGCGACGATCTCCACGCCGGAATCGCTCCGCACACCACACTGGATACGACCGCAAGCAACAGGATGGCAGCGATGACGTTGCCGTCAACATAGCCGTTGAGGGCAATGGGATTGGCGTTGGGAGGGATGAAGCGGGCAAAACTCTTCGCTGTTATTGAAGTCAACAAAAGGGCGACTGCGCCGCCTCCCATTGAGACCAGCAGCCCTTCAAAGACCATCTGGCGCATGAGCACGATGCGGTTGGCGCCGAGCGCCTGGCGTATCGCGAGTTCGCGCCGCCGCGACACGAAGCGGACCAGCGAAAGTGTAGAGATATTCGCGCAGGTAAGCAGCAATACCACGGCTGCGATCGCCAGCAGAATGGGCAGCGAAGAAGATAGATAGATGTTGGCGCCAAAGGGAGAGCGCCAAAGAGGATCGAGGGTGATGGTGTTCACACCGAGATGGTCGTTGGGATACTGAGCCACAATCCGGCGCATCAGCACTTCGAGGTCCTGTGTGGCGTTCTGGCGGCTGACGCCGGGACGTAGACGCCCCAGCACGTTGAGCCAATCCTGGCCGCGGCGCTGGATAAAGCCGTTGCTTCCCGGATCGGTGTTGGCGGCAAGCGGCAGCCATGCATCGCTGCGGATGCCGGGCATGCAGCCGATGAAGCCGGCGGGTGCGACTCCGATGACAGTGGCCTGATGGCGCGCAATCTCGATGGTCTTGCCGACGATGTCCGGATCGCCGCCAAACCGGAACTGCCACAGTGCATAGCTCAACACCACATACGGAACGCCTCCTTCGCGTGCTTCTTCGTCAGGCAGGAAGAAGCGACCGAGAAGCGGCTTGATGCCGAGCACGTCAAAGTAATTTCCCGACGTATTGGTCACGTAGATGCGCTGTGGATTCTCGTCACCGGTGAGCGTCATCCAATCGTGGTGATAGGCGAGAATGCCGCTGAATGTGTGATTGGTGTCGCGCAGATCGCGGTAGTCGGGATAAGAAAACGGCGGCGATGGCGAAGTATTCCATTGCCCGCGCATCACCGAAACAAGCTCACCGGTATCGCGCGCACCGGGAATAGGATGGAGCAGCGTACCGTTGATCCAGCTGAATGCAGTGCTGTTGGCACAGATTCCGAGAGCAAGCATCAGCACTGCCGTCAGCGCAAATCCCGGGCTCTTGCGAAGATTACGAAATGCAAAGCGAACATCCTGGAGCAGCCCAGTCATCGGGACGCCTCCTTAAGGAACTTTGCTCTTGGGGATTAAGAGTATTTGGGCTGACTAGTTGCATTCTGTGTTCCAAAGCACGCATCCGTACAAGCTATTTTAATAGAGCAATTTACAAGATACCTTCGATACCAGCGATCGAGCCCCGGTGTCCGCTTCCGCACACTTTGTTCAGCTTCGCACAGTTCCCGGTGACGGACCACAGGTCGCATTTAGAGATAGTCGAACTGAACCTTTGCGCGTCGCGAGCGTATTATCCAGTGTTGCCTTCCCCGCGGAATCCAATGGGAGCGCGGGCAGGCCGGAAAGAGCCGCGCAATGCACGTGCCCGGCGAAACCAATCCGCGGCCTCCCAACCATCAGAGGACCCCCGTCCCCGTTGAAGTAAAGCCTGCGAACCAGCCGGATGCACTTGAGCACCCGCACGTCTACGACCTACGCCGAGGAAACCATAACTCAGATGGCTATTACGACCAGGTAAGCCCCTTCTCAGATGAAATTCTGGTCATGGTTGAGCAACGCGCCGGCGCCTTACTCGACCGCTACATTCGTCACGCGCAAGAATTCCTGTGTGAGAACCCGCGCAGCCGGGGCGAATACGCAATCGATCTGCTGACCCTGGGTATGGCTCTTCGGCGTTACGAGGGTGCTGCGCAGACTACTTCTCGATGGATCATCGAATTCGCTCGCGAACTTGTCCTGAAGCGCTCAAGGTCACAGCACTTCAAGCCTTTTGCCGACTTGTTACGTGGCGGAATCGCAAGATACTTCCTGGCGCCCGCCGTCAGACACAAGGCAAAGAAACACGGCGGCGCTGTGGAGCGCCTGGCGCGCCTTATCGATTGGCTCAGCGCGACCGGGGAATATGATCAGGAAGCAATGCGCCTCAACAATTGGCGCAGCTACCTGGCCGAATTGAAACCCGATAAGGCAACCCATTGGCTGCGTGTTGCAGTGGATGTCTTCGATCACTTTGAAACTGAAGCAGCGGTCCGGCTCGGATCCTATACGCGCGGCGTCGAAGCTTATCTGCGCCGCGAACATGGACATTGGAGATGGCGGGAAGACTTGTTTCTCTGCGCCAAGCCTGCGGTTGAGTATCACTTGAACATCCTGGCTGCGGAAGTGATGAATAGGGGAATGCGCGAGGACTTCGAACACACCACCAGGAAAATCGTTCTTGTCCCGACGTGCATGCGCGGGAAGCGAAGTATGGAATGCAGCGCGCATGTCGATGGGGTTGACATCACCTGCGCGGCCTGTGATCCGGACTGCGCAGTGAACCACTTAACCAGGCGAATGCGCGCACTCGGTGCCGCTGTTTACATGGTGCCGCACGCATCCGGGTTTAGCCGATGGTTGCAGCACTGGCAGGCGTCCGGCGCCGGGGTCACCGCCGTGGCTTGCCTCTTGAATATCATTCCCGGCGGCTACGAAATGCGACAGCTCGGCATCGCCTCCCAATGCGTTCCCCTCGACTACCCCGGATGCAGAAAGCATTGGGACCGCAAGGGAATTTCAACAGCTATAAACGAGGAGCGGCTGGTGCAGCTTGTAGCGACACCACGTAGATGATGACCCGCTCGAATGCCGCTGGACACCTGTCTTCCAACGCGCCTGGATAGCGTAAACTCAACCACACGGAGAAGCAGATGACGACACACACCGGCATCTCCAGGTGGCAAACCGTCCTTCTGTGGACGATGATTCTGATTTACGCCCAGAGTCGAATCTGGCAGATGTATCCGGAGAAGATGCCGGTTCTGCTGATTGTCATCATGCAGGTAGTGCCGCCCGCGATCTTTGCGCTCGTGCACGGGAGCATCCTTTATGGCGTCCGAGGTATGTCGATTTTCACCGGATTCTGTTTAGGCGCGGCAACTTTGTGCGAAAGCCTCGGCCTTCGCACCGGCTTCCCGTTCGGCCATTATCACTTCACAAGTTTCATGGGCCCCAAGGTGCAGAATTTGCCCATTCTGCTGGTTTTGGCCTATTTGGGTATCGGCTATTGCTCCTGGGTGGTCAGTCTCCTGATTCTCGGATATCGAGACAAGCCTCTCGCGGGCTCACGCGTGATTCTGCTACCAATGCTCGCCAGCGGAGTCATGGTCGCGTGGGATCTATCGATGGATGCGATCTGGTCGACGCTTGACCGTGCCTGGATATGGCACGATGGCGGATCCTTCTTTGGTGTCCCCATAAGCAACTTCCTGGGCTGGTGTCTCACCGCGTTCCTCTTCTACCAGGCTTTTGCGCTTTACTGTCGCGCTAATCCGGTGCAGACGATTCCCGCCGCCCGGGGGTATTGGCGCGCGGCCATCCTCTGCTACGGGATATGCGCGTTTGGCAATCTCCTGATCTTCCGTGCGGGATTGTTCCCGCCTGTGGGGACCGATGGCGCCGGAAGGCAGTGGGCGACGGGAGACATCCTCGTTGCGTGCACGCTGGTTTCGCTCCTGGTGATGGGTCCGGCGGTATTGCTGGCTTGGCGCGGACTCCAGCGTCCAGATTCCGCACCTGACTCCAGCGAATTGCCTCCAGCATTCGCATCTGAGAATTGATTGTTGATTTTTTGAAGTATTTCCAAGGCCCACGGAAGAGTTGGCAACAGCGGCGGCTGGAATGCTATGGTGAGGCCAAATGCTGCTTGTCACAACAACCGATGCGGGAATTCCAATTCAGGGACCAAGCGCCACGCTGATTTACGACGACTGGTACCCCGCCCTCCGCAGCGACACGCTGCGCAAAGGCAAGCTGGCAACGGCGATGCTCCTGGGAATCCCGCTGGTACTCGGTCGCCGCAGCGACGGGCAGGTGTTCGCGATGCGCGACAGTTGTCCCCATCGCGGCATTCCGCTCAGCGAAGGCTGGTTCGACGGCAATCGTGTCACCTGCCGCTATCACGGATGGGAATTTGAGCCTTGCAGCGGCCGTTGCGAGCTGATTCCTTCGCTCTCGAGCGATGACCATCTCGACGCAACCCGCATCTTCGCAACAGCATTTCCCTGCGAAGAACGCGACGGCCATGCCTGGGTTTTCATTCCCGGCCCCGGATCAGGACGAAAGAGTGAAATTGCGGAGCGGCGCGCGGTTCCGGAACTTCAGAAGTTCGGATCACGCTTTCGCACTGCGTTCCTCACCGCCGACCTGCCCTGCAACGTGGACCACGGCATCATCGGCCTCATGGATCCGGCACACGGCCCCTTCGTCCACCAGGCGTGGTGGTGGCGTTCCCGCGCCAGCATCCGCGAGAAGACAAAGAAGTTCGAGCCTATCCCCGAAGGCTTCAGGATGAGCGCCCACGCGCCCAGCGGCAACTCGGCGCCCTACAAGCTGCTCGGCGTCTACGGCCGGCCCGTCGAAACAACGATCGACTTCATGCTCCCCAACCGCCGCACCGAAATCATCCGCTGCGGCGAGAAGTGGTTCAGCAGCCTCACAACTGTCACACCCGTGACCGCCTCCACCTGCCGCATCGATGTGATTGCCGCATGGAACGTCTTTTATTACGTGCCGTTCCTCACGCCGATTGCAAAATTCTTTGGTGCGAAGTTCGTGCGTCAGGATCAGGAGACCATGATTCAGCAGGCCGAAGGCTTAAAACACAATCCCAGCCTGATGTTGATCGATGACGCCGACAAGCCTGCCAAGTGGTATTTCGCGCTCAAACAGGCGCGCCTCGACAACTCCGCGAAGCATCCCATGGATGGCCCCGTAGAACTGCACTGGCGCAGCTAGCCCCTTTTGCCTGTTTGGAATTTGTCAGCCGGCGTCGGCTTCGGTGTCGCTGTCGGTGTCGTCGTGCTGGTCGGCGCTTTCGCCGTCCTCGCCTTCAACCGAAATGCGCAACGACCGCAGGAAGTTGACGTCGTTCTTGGTGAAAGGTGCGCCGTCTGCCCCCGCCTCGATCAGCCCGCCGGTGCCCAAGGCCGGATCTTCGCCTTCCTTGGCAGTCACTTCGTTGAGGCCGATGGTCGCCTCCAACATCAACAGCACGTCAAACCCGTGCTTGCGGATATCCTGGACCACCCCGGCGATCTGCTCGCTCTCGATAACCGACTCATGGATTGCCTCACCGAGTTGTTGGATGAGTTCGCGCAGACGAGATGTCACGGATACCTCCGGCAGCGGCGGCCAGCGCGAAATTGGGCGCGGGGAGCGGCAAGCGATTTATATACATTACTTCCGCGGACGGCTGGCGGCAACTACCCGTCCGTATCAGACTGCGGTCCGACTAGAACCTTCTGCCGCTGCTACCATCATATCGAAGTGAGACCAGAATCCATCGGACGCGTGCTGGGCGTAGGACTGCGGGTCGCCGGCCGCATCGCCGGACAAAAGATCATGGGCGAAAGCCAGCCCTCAAATCCAACGCCCGCCCAAGCTCACGTGAATTCATCAACATCCGGTTTGGGGACCCGCGGGCGTGTCGCCGGTCAGGCTACAAGGAACGTTTCGAAGGGCTTAGGCGGATTCTTGAGCCCCTTCCGCCAGGTCGGCGGCAAAATCTGGCTCGAAGTTACCGGCGTCTTCTTTCTTCTGCCGGTGCTGGTATTTGTGCCCACGCTATGGCACTCGCGGGCAAGCTGGGCGCACGGTCCCGACCACCGAACTTTCCTCGCTTCCGCAATCGTGGTGGTGATATTTCTCTACCTCGGCGTCAGCTCTTTCTGGCGCGCCCGCCGGCGGTAGATGCTCGCCGGCATCGCATCTCAAAAGACCGATCATAGAAATTTGCGAATCGTCGCGCTGAACCGCGTGTAGAGGAATGAAACCGTAACCAGCGCGGCTCCGAGAACAATCAGCGTGGTGTACCGGTCCGATGGCGACAGTGCCCACACATCCATCAGCAGAATCTTCGCGACACTCACGAGCAACAGCGCCAACCCTGCGAGCCGGAAGCTCCGCTCGCCCACCGCCAGTGCGAAAAGAAAAGCGCCCAGCCCCAGCAGGCTCCAGGCAATCGTAATGTGGCCCGAGCTGAGCTTCACCGCCAGCGCCGCAATCATCAGTCCGTAGGGAGCGAAGAAAAACCACTGCTCCGGGTGGCGCAAAGCCGCCGCAATCGGATCCGGCAATTGGAACGATGCTCCATTCCAGAACTCCGGGCCGCGCAGTAGAAACGCAAACGGCAGTGCCGCCATCAGAATCAGCGCTGCGACGGCAAGATGAAACAGCGGTCCTTGCCAGAAGCTTTCCGGTAAGGTCCAGCCGAGATCGAACAGCAGCCCGCGCAGCGCCACCGCAACCGCAAGAGCCACGGCTTGCACCAGAAATGTACGCCGCCGCATCAGCCATGCAAGAGCCAGCAGTACGGTCGCCATCGCGGCCCAGATTGCCGTAACCCACGCTTCGCCGCCCCGAACAGGGACCCAGGTGGACGGGAAGCGAAAGACAAACCACAGAGCGATCGAGAGCGTGCCGAGGATATCGACAAAAAGACCGCCCATGCGCTCGCGCTGTGTGCATCGTTCGGCGTCACGGGTGCGTTCGAGCAACCAATATCCGGCGGCGGCGAGCACCAGCACCTCAAAAAGAAGCGAATAAATAAAACTGAAAGTTCCAGCGGGAGGCGGCTTTAATCCAAGCCGCACATTGCCGTCGTAGGTCTCAAACAGGTCGTAGAGAAAATACCGACCGAACGCAATCAATACAAGAAAGAACCCCTGGTCGCGCAGAAAGCGCTTTGAGACCAGCCGGCCAATCTCGAAGAGTGCGAGCCCCAGCACGATCCACACCGCGGCGATGAAGACCGGGGATGCCAGATCAAACGCCAAACGCGACAGCACAATTGTTGCGACCCAGGAATACGCGGGTGCGACGTAAGCGGCCTTTCCGGCCACCCCGGTACGACGACGCATGCCGAGATAAAGGAGGGCCACTGCAGATGCCAATGGGGCGTTGTGATTCTGCCAGCCCGTCGTCCAAATATCCCATGCGAATAAGGCCGGCAGCGACGCCAGCGCCAGCAGATCTGCCTGCGCCGCAAGCGTCTCGCCTTTGCTCCAATCCGCGGCCAGCCCCAGCAGAATCACCAGCGCAAGCCATCCAACCGCAACCCATGCCGAGGGAAGCACAACCCAAAGCGCAGTCGCAGCAGCAGCGGTGCCAAGAAAACTTGCAAGCGGAAGAATCACGGCTTCCCATGCGCCCGGATCCCAATTCGCAGACGCCGGAAGCTTCGGCAGCATGCGCGGAAACACTTCACCGCGAATCCAGAACGCAAGAGCCGCAATTCCAAGCACGCCGGTCAATGTCAGATGACGACTGGGGTCGGCATTTTCAAGGCGGAAGGAGACCAGCGGCAGCACATGATGGAAGATCAGAACGCCTGCTGCAACAAAGGCGAGAACGTCTCCTTCCAGCGGTGGCATGATCGCGCCGAAGCGATGACCAAGGAAGACCAGCAGCAGGAAAAGCACAAGCCACCCGACGAGTAGCCAACGATCCGGCAGAACCACCCAAAGGCAGGTGGCTGCAGCCCCGAGAGCCAGCCAGCTTGTGACCTTCAGAGCAAAAGCCTCTAGCGGATTCGGCGCGATCTCCGGCCAGCGGCGCGTGTAGACCTCGGCATGTGTCCAGTAGAGAAGAGCAGCCAGCGCCAGCGCCGCAGTCAGAGACCAATTGCGGCTTAAATCTGCATTGCCAACTCTGAAGAATGCCAGCGGCAGCACATCGTTCAGCGCCAGCACCGCGCCGGTAAGAAGGCCGGTAAGCAGCCCGAGACGGCGGAAGACCGGTTCGCCCAACCGCAGACCGCAGATCGCGAGCACTTGTGCTTCCACCAACCACAACACCGGCCAACTCACTCCGTGGAAGCGGAACGGCACCGAAGCCACCAGCAGAACAGTGGCAATCGTCGACAGCACGACGAACGCCTGGCGGCGCTTCGGCTTGGCCCAGTAGGCAAGGGCCATCTCAAGCAAGCCGAGCGCAATCAGCGCCCAGGAGGCCCACTCCGGATGCGCGGACTGGAACTTGAGCAGCCCCAGCACTCCGCCGGAATTCAATATGGCCGAAACGCTGGAGGTGTTTTCTTCCTTCTTGTCGAGCGGCGTTCGCAGCACATACGCCAGCCGGAAAATCAGCCAGTAGATCAGAATCAACGCCGTCGATGGCCAGAACTCTGCAAACTCGGCATGATTCTCCGGCAGAACCTTGGTCAGCCAGACCAGGTGGCTGAAGTAGACGGCAATCAGCCCGCAGAGTTCCAGCACAGCCCAGTGCCGCATCGTGGTCACGACAACCAGCGCCAGCGCAAGAATGAGGCTGGCGGCGAGCGAGAAAATGACCGTCTGGTTCGGCTCCTCAACATGGCTGGTCAGCAATGTGGCAAAGCCCAGCATGAACGCCAGCGCGGTCACCGTCTGCGACCGGTAGCGCAGCGAGTGCGCCACCATTCCCGCCGCAACCAGCAACATCAACACGAGATCGACAGCAAGCGAATCAACGATCCGTGCCGCCTGCAGGTGATACATGGCGAAGGTGGTGAAGTAGGCCAGCGCCCACCCGCCGCCGATCGCGCCGCGCCCGAAAATGCGATAGGTGGGCTTGCGTTCAAGCCACACTCCCCCGCCGAGCATCGCAAGACTGGCCGCGAATCCGCACAAAACTTTCCCGGCCGGACCCCAAGTCTGCAACTTCACTGCCAGGAAGAACGCGAGCCCGATAATCAGGATGGCGATACCCAGCTTGTTGAGCCAGTTGGCCCCGAGCGTCTGCTCGAATGAGAACCATCCACCGCCAGCTTGCGCAGGCTCGGCATCTGTTGCGGCTGGTTGCGGGGTTGGCCTGGCTGCTTGAGTGAATGTCGCGGCTGATTGCGGAATTGGCGCCACTGTTTGCTGCGATGGAGCAGTCTGTCCTGGCGCAGTTGCCTCCGTTTGGACTGCCGGCCGCTGCACTGGAGGCGCATCGAACCAGGGCTTCGGCTCCTGAGCAGGTATTGTCGGCGCAGGGGGAACTGGTTCCGCGGATGGTGCTTTGAACGCGGCCATCGGCGGAACGGCTGCATGGGCAGTCGCGGTGGTCGGAACGCCGGGCTCCGGGACAGGTTGCGCTGGCGGAGCAGGCGCCTGGGTTGCGGCGACCGGCGCCGCCGGAGTGGCTGCATTGGCTTCTCTTGCCTTCAGCAGCACAGCAAGTTGAGAACGCAGAAACTCCAACTCGCGTTCGAGCCGCTCCATCTCATCGCGCAGCCGTTCGTTTTTGTCCCGGGTGGAGTTCCAGAGCGAAACAACCACGATCCCCAGGATGATGATGAGCAAATGGTCCATAAGAGTGATTGGCGGGAATTATACGGGGCTTCTCAGCCGGACACCGTGACAATCTCCGTCTATCCGCTCAGATGCGAGGCGGCGCCGGCCTGCGCACCAGGTGCCAGACCGCCAGCGCAAGTGCCAGTGTTCCCAGCCCGTACGCCATCCATGCCGTTCGGCCCGTGTGGATCTGCCATCCCCGGTAGTAGGCGAACGCCGCCGCCGCCAGCATCACGATTCCCCTGAACGGATTCACTTTTCCCTCTTTGTCCCGGAAGGCTGCGATGGCAGGTTTGACCCGCAGCGGCAGCGTCCCTATCGTTGATAGGGTAGATCAAGGCACCGAAAGGAACCCCCATGGCCACTTCCACCGCTTCCCTGTTGAAGAAGACCGCTCTCAATGCAACCCACCGCGCCCTCAAGGCCAAAATGGTGGACTTCGGCGGCTGGGACATGCCGGTCGAGTATCCCGGTCCCGGTGGCGGCCTCATCGCCGAACACCTCGCCGTGCGCACCGGCGTCGGCCTTTTTGACGTCAGCCACATGGGCGAAATTCAGTTCCGCGGTCCCGGCGCTCTCGCCGCCGTGCAGCATATCACCATGAACGATGCCTCGCGCCTCAAAGATGGCCAGGCTCACTACTCCGCGCTGCTCACACCCCAGGGCACGTTCGTCGACGACATCCTCGTTCATCGCCTCGGCGAAAACGACTACCTCCTCGTCGTCAATGCCGGCACCAAGGACAAGGACTATGCATGGATTCGCCAGCAGGTCGGCACCTGGCCATCCATCCATATCAGCGACTACTCCAGCTACTATTCGCAACTGGCGCTGCAAGGTCCGCGCGCTTTGGAAACACTGCAGAAATTGACCAAGGTGGACCTGGCCGCGATCAAGAATTACTGGTTCACATGGGGACAGGTGGCCGGCATCCACAACGTGATGATCGCGCGCACTGGCTACTCCGGCGAAGACGGATTCGAAGTTTACATCCCATCCGACGAAGCGACCTCTGAAAAAATGTGGAATGCGCTTCTCGATGCCGGCGCCGAATTCGGCATTCGCCCCTGCGGTCTCGGCGCGCGCAACACCTTGCGCCTTGAAGCCGGGATGAGCCTCTACGGCCACGAGATTTCAGAGGAAATCAATGTGCTCGAAGCCGGTCTGAACCACTTTCTCAAGCTCGACAAGGGAGATTTTCTGGGACGCGATGCGTTGTTGGCAGTCCAGGCCGACGGCGGCCCGAAGCGCAAAATCGTTGGCCTCGAAATGGTCGAGCGCGGCATCGGCCGCGACGGGTACTCCGTGCTTTCACTCGACGGCGAAACGATCGGCCAGGTAACGTCCGGCTCGCCGGCCCCATTTCTCAAGACCAACATCGCCATGGCGCTCGTTCCCGCAGGCGTAGCCGCCAGCGGCGCCGATCTGCTGGTGCAGTGCCGGGCAAATCCCGTCCGCGCCAAACAGGTGCCGCTGCCTTTCTACAAACGCCCGAAGAAATAGCGCCGATCCCGACCCATCACGGTGCGCTGTGACCCGCACACTTCAGCACTCCGAGGTAGGCGCCCCACGGTCCCACGGCGTCGCGATACTGCCATGCCATCACTCGCGCGATCTGGTGCAGGTGGGTCATATCGTGAACAGCCCACGTGGCCAGCAACTCTGCAAGGGTAACGCTGCCCAGAGCCGGGTGACGCCCACGTAACCCAAATTGCTCCGGCTGCAAATCCAACGCACGCAGCTCAGCGAGCTTTTCCTGCCGCACACGTGCGAATTCATCAAGCAGTTGCGGCAGCGATTTGCCTGCACACTCTTTCACCTGTCCCAAACGATCAAAAGGATCGAAGGCCTTGCTTTCGCCGGATTCCAGAATCCGCCTCGCCCTCGGTACCCAGTCCACGCGATCCGCGTAGGTCAAGTGCCCGATAACGTCGAAAACGCTCCACGTATTCTCGCCTTCGTTGCGATGCGTCCACTCTTCCGGCAATTCCCGAAGCAGCGCATCGAGCGCAGCAGGAGTTCGGCTGAGGAGTGCCATCGTTTGTTGCAAGCTTTGATCCATCATCCATCCTCACGTTCCATCAGACCGCTGCCTCAACGGCCGCAGTCGTACCAGATTACTTCGACGCGGTAGTCGAAGACCGCAGCGTCTTTGACGAATCGCCGCTTCCACACCGCCGCAGGATCGGGAGCAGCGTAGTACTCGCCCAACGTGCGGCAGCGCTGACGCAACGCTTCATTCAATTCGGTTTGCTCCTCAACCTCGTATTGGAGCCCCGGGCCGTTCACTATCACAACTTTCCCGCGCAGCTCATCGCCTGTCTTCTTCGGATCGACTGGATGGAGAACTGTATAACCATGAGCGCGGTACAAGCTCGGGGCAAGGAAAGTCCCGTTTGCTTCTTCCGTGTCGGATTCAAGGCCGAGCTCGTAATTGAGATAGAAAAAGAATGGCGCATTCACGCTGACGATAGTTGCTCCGCTGCGCGCGTCCCGCCCCACAGACTTGGCAACTTCGCCCCACGGCTCGTACAGGTTCGTGGTGGCATAGTGCTTTCCTGATACGATTCCGATCCAGCCGCAAACGACAATGACGGTAACGGCGCACCCCGCCAGCCTGGGATAGCGCGAGGAATTTCCGAAGAGAGCTAATCCCATGGAAAGGAACAGCCATGGCTGCATGAAGAGGACACGCTTGATGTTCATCATGCCGGAGAGTTCCAGCAGCACCATGGCAAGGGCAAAGTAGACGAGCCACCGGCGCCCCTCGCTCCGCCATATGGATGCAAGCAATACCAGGATCGACAGGAATACAGGGATGCTAAGAGGCAAATACCACGGCGCGATGGCAGCCGAACCAAAAATTGCGAAGCCGGGATACCCGGCCACGGCTAGCGCATTCTTCCAGTCGATTTCCGCCGTGACCGGCGTGACATAAAGCGCTGCATCGGCGATTCCGACGCGAAGCAGCGGCCAAAATGCTACAGCAATGCTTGCCAACACAATCAGCAACGACCACACGCGCTTCCGCGCCACATCCCTATGGAAGAGTAGAAAGTCGAGCAACAACAGAAACAGGAAGGCGAACCCAAAGTAGTTCGACCAAACCAGCAGCACGCCGGCGATTGCGAATTCGACAAAGACCCGAAAGCCACGGTCGTCCAGTATCTTGAGGTACGCCCATGTCACCCACGACACCAGGAACATGCATAGGCAGTACCATCCCGTAATCCGCCCATACTGAAAAGAAAAGGGCCACACAAATCCAATCACAAGCGTTGCCCAGTAGGCAGGCTTCCCCGCAAGCTTCTCAGCGGATTTGGCCGTGATCAGCACTGCGCCGACATAGAAGATATTCGCAAATACGCGAAGCAGGAAAAACGAGTAGTGCGTCGCAATCAGCCAGAAATGAACCAGAATCTCGGTCAGCGGAGGATGCAATTCATGAAACGCCGCTCCGCCGAAAAATGGCCAAAGAGCTGCCGCGACCGGTCGCCCGGCAATCGCAATGCTATCGGCTTCGTCGTCCAGAATTGTGAATCGGGTATTCGTCGCGACCATCACGGCCGCATACACCGCGACAATCGCGAGCGTTCCCAGCCACTGGGGCAGTTGCCGAGGTCTGCGAAACTTGACTTGTTCGTCAGCCACTCACACCTGCATGACTTCGGCTTCTTTTCTGTGTGAGAGGTCTTCCATGCGGCGAATCTCTTCGTCCGTCATCTTCTGTACCTCTTCGAGAGCGCGCTTCTCATCGTCCTCGCTGATCTTCTTTTCCTTGGCGAGCTTCTTCAAGGCGTCGTTACCGTCGCGCCGCACATTCCTTACCGCCGTACGGTGTTCCTCAAGAACCTTGTTGAGGTGCTTGCACACTTCCCGCCGCCGCTCCTCCGTCATCGGTGGAATTGGTACACGAATAATCTTGCCGTCCGATTGTGGATTGAACCCCAGATCCGAGGTCTGCAGTGCCTTTTCAATCTCTTTTAACACTGTGGGATCCCACGGAGATATCACAATCAATTGTGCTTCGGGAGCGGACAATTGCGCGAGCTGGCTGATCGGCGTGTGCGTGCCGTAGTAGTCCACCTTGATCTGGTCAAGCATGTGTACGCTGGCGCGGCCTGTGCGCGTTGACGCAAGGCTGGCCTGGAAGGTCGCCACTGCGGCGTCCATGCGCCGCTTCAAGTCGCTGGAAAGTCCTTTGAGTGCCGGATTGCCGTCCATGAACGATGCCATTTGAATTCCCTCGCTAAGCCTGTTGCCAACCGACATTCTACTAAAATCAAGTGGGTGGTAGAGTTTCACGTGAGGCCGTCATGAAGAAGTCGCCGCTACTCCCGCCCGCTGCCGGCTTTTCAAAAATCTGCTGCTTCATGATTGTGGCCGTCCTTTGCACCGGCGCAGGCGCAGAGCGGGTGGATTCCCTCGCACGCGCCAAAACCCTCTACGTGGGCACCTTTTCCGGCGGAGCGCAGGCTGCACAGCTTCGCGAAAGCCTGCTTCGCAAACTCTCGAAGAGCCATCGTTTCCAGCTGGTGCAATCGCCCACGAACGCCGATGCCGTAGTGACGGGAACGGGTCAGATTTGGGTTCGTGGATTCGTCGCGATCAATCCTCGTACCCCGGCGACCGACCGCCAAGCCGTCTACGCGGGCTACCTCTCGCTTGAAGTGGCCGGCGTTCATGATCAACCGCTTTGGTCGTGGCTGGCCACTCCGGGTGAACATGTCTGGGGCAGCGTTTTCGATGACATTGCAGGCCGTGCTGCCAACAAGCTTGTCGAGGCCGCCGAACCCACCGCCGCGTCCCCGACGTCTCCGTCACGCCCGGATGCACTCGTCAAAACCAGCTTCACTGCAGCAGGGGCGACCTTTCCCGCTCCGCTCTACCAGAAATGGTTTGAGGATTTCGAGCAGATCCATCCCGGCGTGCGGCTTCATTACGATCCTGTCGGTTCCGAACTCGGCGACCACGAACTTGCAGAGGGAAAGCTCGACTTTGCGGGGTCGGACCTCGTCCCTGAGCCTGCCGCCGGCGGCGCGCATCTGCGACACTTCGCCACCGTTCTCGGCGCCGTGGTTCCTATCTACAACATCAAGGGAGTGAACCAGGACCTGCGCTTCACTCCTGAAACCCTGGCCGGAATCTATCTTGGGCGGGTGCTCCGCTGGAATGACCCCGAGATTCGCCATTCCAATAAGGGTGTTAACCTACCCGACGCGCCAATCGTCGTTGTCCATCGTTCCGACGGCAGCGGCACCACCTGGGTTTTCAGCGATTTTCTCTCCAAGGTAAGCCCTGCATGGTCTTCTTCCGTCGGGCGCGGAACCGCGCTGCACTGGCCGGTGGGCTCCGGAGCCGAACACAACGAAGGTGTTGCCGAGTCCGTTCAGAAAACCTCGAACTCGATCGGTTATGTCGAACTGACCTATGCCATCCAGCACGAGCTCAGCTATGCGGTCGTTCGCAATCGGGCCGGTGTATTCGTCCACGCCGATCTCGAAAGCGTTGCGGAGGCGGCCAGGGACTCCGGTGCCTCTGACACCCCGGCTTCCTCGATCACCGATTCCGCCGGCAAAAGCGCCTACCCGATTGCCTCTTTCACCTGGCTCATTCTGCCTGCTCAAACAACCGATACAGCGAAACGCGCCGGTCTCGCTGAGTTGCTCCGCTGGATCCTTACTTCCGGGCAAAAGGAATGCGCCGCGCTCGCCTACGCACCTCTGCCCCATGAGATCGCCGAGAGCGAGCTTAAAGGATTGAACGACTTACAGTGATCGCCGGTATTCAACACAATATATTCGGTTTTCTTGCAGCTTCGGGTGAATTCCGTGGCAGGCCAAGGTGCCCTTTTTCGTGGCAAAACGTCCTTTCAGTGCAGCTGTTCCGCTCCATAGTCCTTCAGATTCGCCTGCACCAAGTGGATTCCTGGAAGGGGCTCTATGCATTGGACGAAATGGTCATGGCTGTCGATTGCCAGCTTCCTTATCGTGCTGTTCGTTGCCTGGATTCTCTTTTCCCCTGAACTATTCGGGGTAAGCGGCTGTCCCATCCTTGCTCGACTTCACCCTATCCAGGTGGTTCATGCCGGCGAAACCGACTACGTCGAGCTGGATCGCCAGCCAGCGCAAGGACTATTCCCGGCGTTCCGGGTCCGTGTCCAGGGAGACGGCGAGGTGGATTGGGATGGAACCTCGTGTGTGGCTGCTACGGGTCGTCACCATGGGCAGATCGACCCGCAGGCCGCCAAGGCGCTTATCGATCGCTTCCAGGCCCGCGGATTCTGCCGTCTCTGCCGCAACTACTTTCCCGATGCCACTGACCTGGGCGAGCAGCGCTTCACTCTAAGCCTCAGTGGACAACGGCAGGACGTAGTCGAGCGCTCCCGCAAAGCCCCGCAAATCTTTGAGGACCTCTATCGGGACGTTCAGACTACGGCGCGTCTGGACGAGTGGATCGGCAACCCGCAAAACCGTCGCTGCGGCCTGCGCTAACCGTGCCGATGAAGGTCTGAATCGTCAATTGCCATGCGCGGCGCAACATGTAGCGCTGCTTCGACAGAAGGGATTCTCCATCCTTTGGGGTTGGGCTGTCTCAGACTGGGGATGACGAATTCGTGAACTGGATGGCAGGCGCCCTTGCAAAAAAATTTGCAGAATGAATCTGCACGGTGAATCGTTGCACCCTGGGGCGTTTTCCACGGAGCGAGCCGTGGCTTCGGTTGGGATGGTACGCTCCTGGGTCTCTTCCCCGCTTGACCTTGACGCTGCGTCAGGGCGGACTATAGTCGGAGACCGATGAGTAGCTACCGGATTGGCGAATTCGCGAAATTGGCAGGAGTAACCGTTCGAGCGTTGCACCACTACGATCGCATCGGCTTGCTCAAACCGCAGCGCGGAAGCTCAGGTTTTCGCCTGTACCGCATGGAAGACCTGGAACGTTTATTACAGATTGCCGCACTGAAGTTCCTGGGCATTCCGCTGCAGGAGATCAAGCTGCTGCTGAAACACGGACCGCTGACGCTGGTCGACTCCCTGCATGTGCAACGTGAAGCTCTAGCGGCAAAGCGAAAGCTGATCGATCGCGCCATCGTTGCTATTGAAGCAGCGGAAAAGGTCGTTCGATCGGGCCAGACAACTGACGCGACCATTCTTCGAAGGATTATTGCGGTGATCGATATGCAACCACAAGAGAAGTCCATGCGAAAGTACTACACGGAACAGGCGTGGCTCGATAAGGAACGCATCGCCCACGAAACGCCTGCTGAAACGCTTCAGAAAAATCTGCACGCGTGGCAGCAACTATTCTCAGAGATTGAATCAGCCATTGATCTGGACCCGGCGAGCGAAGATGCACAGGCCCTTACCAAGCGGTGGCTGCAGCTGGCGGAAACCGCCCATGGCGGCAACGAGGCGATCAGAGCCGGCAATATTGAGGCGTGGAAAGATCGCGACAACTGGCCGCAGGACCAACAGGACAAGTTTCTGACCGGCTTCGGTCTCGATCTACAGGAAAGAATAGCCTCCATGCAGCGCGCAGATGCAGTAATCAAATTCATCGGGCGCAACATTGGCCACAAGATGCGATCGAATCTTCCAAGCCTTCGAGTCCTCTATGGAATCGATCAGCCCTAAGCGAAATCTCTTTTAGCGATGCGATTCAACCCACCGTAAACAGTGACCTGAGATAGGTAGATGAGGCCGTGACAAAACCCGCATGCAATGTCTCCAACGATCCGAGTACGAGTGAACTGTCGCAATACGATGAGCTTGCCGTCAACTACCACTGGCTCTACTCGGATTATGTCTCCTCGGGCAAGCCTGCGCTTCAGGAGCACGAAGACGTTCTGAGAGACGCTGGCCCAAAGGCACGCATCCTGGATTGCCCCTGTGGAATCGGAACGCTCGCTATAGCGCTGGCTAAGCTCGGCTATGAAGTCAGTGGCTCTGATGGCAGTTCGGGAATGATCGAGCAAGCGGATCTTGCCGCCAGGAACGCCAATGTGGACGTTCCGCTGGCGTGCTCCACCTGGGAGGACCTGCCGGCTCACGTTACCGGTCCCTTTGACCTGGTTTTCTGTCTTGGCAATGCAATCGGACACACCCGCAACTTGGAAGGGATGTTTCGTTCGGTACAGGGGATGCGCGCCGTTCTACGGAACGGCGGCAAACTCGTCATCGACTCTCGCAACTGGGAGCAGCTCTGGAAAGAGAAACCACGTTTCACACCCAGTCAGTGGAGAGAACGCGCAGGGCAACGGTGTTTGCCTATCTATGTTTGGAACTTTCCCGAGAGATTCGAGGATCCTCACACGATAGAAGTGCTCCTAGTCTTTGATTCTGGCGGAACAGTGTCTATGCGGTCATACCCGATTGTTTACTATCCATTTCGTTTCGAAGAGTTGATAGAGCGCTTGAGAAGTGCCGGTTTCACGGATATTGAGCACAAGTTCAGCGAAAACCGCGAGGGCTATCGGGTGGTGGCTTCGTAGGGGGATTCGATACCTAAGTTTTATGGCTATTCCATGTTGACTGGAATGTGACATTTGATAGGAGAATTGTGGCCAATAACGTTTCGCTCTTTTACGACGATCTAGCCGACTATTACGATTTGATCTTTGAGGATTGGAACCGCTCCATTGATCGTCAAGCTAAGGTATTGAACCGGATTTTATCCGAACACGTTGGCCAGTCCTGCATAAACCTCCTCGACTGCGCGTGCGGAATTGGAACGCAGGCCATTGGATTCGCGAAAGCCGGCCACCAAGTCGTGGGCTCTGACCTGTCAAGGGCCGCCGTCGGCCGAGCTGAACGCGAGGCGAAACAGCGCGGCCTGGACGTCTCCTTTTTCACGTCTGACATGACATCCCTCAAGGAGGTCACACAATCCGAGTTCGACGTTGTGGCTGCCTTAGACAACGCGCTCCCTCATTTGACGACAACACATCTCGACCAGGCACTCACCGCAATTCGCTCGAAACTGAAGCGGAATGGGATCTTCATCGCCAGTATTCGAGACTACGACAGGCTCGTTTTGAATCGACCAACCGCACAACCGCCGGCGTTCTACGGAACGAACGGAAGCCGTCGGATCGTTCACCAGGTCTGGGATTGGGTGGGCGACCACTACACCGTGCACCTCCACATCACCGTACAGTCTGGAGATGGTTGGATATGCCGCCATTTCGTTAGCGAATACCAATGCCTGCTACGCGGCGAATTGACTGCAGCTTTGGGAAAAGCCGGATTCGAGCAAGTGCAATGGCTGCCGCCTGAGGACTCCAATTTTTACCAGCCGATCGTGATCGCGAAAAACGGCAGCTGAACGACGACGATGCCGGGTAGTCTAAAAACAATAGCCAGTTTAGAAGTGCGTTGTTTCTTGCACTGGAAAGCGACATTTTCACGCCAGAACCGTGAGCCCGGTTGACGCCGCCTGTTCATGCGCGTGATAGCTCGAACGTACCAGCGGTCCCGATTCCACATGCCGGAACCCCATCTTCAGCGCCTCGGTTTTCAGCTCAGCAAACTCACGAGGCGTGTAAAGTCGCGCCATCGGCAGGTGATCCCTCGAAGGCCGCAGATACTGCCCGATGGTAAGAATGTCGCAGTGAACCGCTGCCAGGTCACGAAACACCTCGAGCAGCTCGTGTGTTTCTTCGCCCAGCCCAACCATCACGCCCGACTTGGTCACTCCCACGGGCGAGATTTCTTTCGAAAGTTCAAGAAGCCGGAGGCTTCGCTCGTAGCGTGCGCCCGACCGCACCACGCGATACAGTCGCGGCACCGACTCGGTATTGTGGTTCAGCACTTCCGGCCGCGCTTCCACAACAATGCGAATAGCCTCAGCGTTCCCCTGAAAATCCGGAATCAGCACTTCTACGCGGCATCCAGGCGCCTGCCTGCGAATCTCGTCAATGACCCTTGCGAAAGCACGCGCCCCACCCACCAGGTCATCGTCGCGATTCACGCTCGTAATCACCGCGTGTTGCAGCCCCAGCGTCGCCACCGCTTCTGCCACTCGGCGCGGCTCGTCAAAGTCAATCGGCTCCGGGCGCCCCTTGGGCACCGCGCAAAACCCGCAGCGCCGTGTGCAAAGATTGCCGAGCATCATGAACGTGGCCGTCTTGTGATGCCAGCATTCGCCGATATTCGGGCAATGCGCACTCTCGCACACCGTGTGCAGACCCAGCGAACGCGCCAGCCGCTTCAGGTCGTGGTAGTTCTCGCCCACGGGCGCGCGCGCCTTCAGCCACTCCGGCTTGGGGGCAGGTGTTTGCCGCGCTGGCGAAATCTGAATCAGTTCCATCACGACTTATTGTACCGGCAACGGATTCTCCCCGGTCTTGGCCGTTGAGATGCGCTTGTTACACTGCCGGGGAAGCGCATTGGGGGCTGATCCCGCGATGAAGCAATTGGTGGCGTTTTGTTTCTCTGTCGG
This sequence comes from uncultured Acidobacteriaceae bacterium, assembly GCA_963826915.1. Classification (GTDB taxonomy): domain Bacteria; phylum Acidobacteriota; class Terriglobia; order Terriglobales; family Acidobacteriaceae; genus Telmatobacter. Next base: position 363,995 of record CAWGYG010000008.1, on the reverse strand, counting down.
ACTTGCGGCCTCCGCCGTTGCGCAGTCGTCTTACCAGCCCGCCGCGGCCGGCGATAAGGCGCCATCTGCCAAGGTCTTCGCGCAACTTCGCGAAGAGTGGTCCCGCAACCTCCGCGACAAGCACATCGACGCCTCCGTCGTCGAATACGCCGCCGACGGCGAATTTATCCAGCCCGATGGAACTCGCGTCCGCGGCGCCGAGGCTCTGCACAAACTCTACGAAACCATCACGGCGACCTTCGACAGTGACCTCGCGTTCGACTCGCAGCGCGTTGAATCCTCCGACGATTTGGCCTATGACTCGGGGACTTTTCGCGAAGTTCTCACCGTGCGAGCTTCGGGAAAGCGCCTGTTTTCCACCGGCAGCTACCTCACGACCTATCGCGAAAAAGATGGCAAGTGGCTGATCAATGAGCAGGTGTGGACCGGCCCCAGTTTCGACGCCATGCTCAAACTTGACCTCGACCCGCACCCTGTCGTCGCTCTCACATTCGACGATCTCCCCGCCGCGGGCGCGTTGCCCGCCGGAATGATGCGCACCGATATCGCAACGAAACTGGCATCCGAATTGAACGCCAACCACCTTGGCGGCACATACGGCATGGTCAATGCCGCCAAGTTAGAGAGCAATCCTGACGCGCAAAAGGCGCTCCATGAGTGGGTCGGCGCGGGCATGAACGTCGGCAGCCACACCTGGTCTCACATGTCACTCACCTCGAATACCGCCGAAGCCTTCGAACATGAAATCGCGCTCAATGAGCCGGCACTCACTCAATACGCAGGCTCGCGAGATTGGCACTGGTTCCGCTATCCCTTCCTATGGGAAGGTGACACGCTCGAGAAACGCCGCGCCGTTCGCACTTATCTGCACGATCACGGTTACCGTGTCGCGCAGGTCTCGCTCGATTTCGAAGATTACGCGTGGAACGATGCCTATGCGCGCTGTTCAACCAGGCAGGATCCCGCCGCGATTGCGTGGCTAAAGCAGAGCTATCTTGAAACGGCAAGCGAGTACATCAAGCTGGGCCGCGAAGAACAGCTCATCGCCTTCGGCCACGAGATTCCCAACGTGATGCTGCTGCATGAAACAGCTTTCACGACCCTTATGCTGCCCGATCTGCTAAACCTGTTACGCGCCCAGGGATTCACCTTCCGCACGCTGCCGGAAGTGGAGCAGGATCCAGCCTACGCACAGGACCCCGACGCCGCGCTCAAGTACGGCGGGACGCTTCCCGACCTGTTCATGGATTCGCGCCACCTGAAATATCCGCCGTTCAATCCCAAGCCATTCGACAAACTGAAAACAATTTGCCCATAAGATTTCAACCGTCGCGAATTCGGCATCCAAGAGTAAAATCCTGCCGATGAGGAGGCAGACGTGAAAGGTGTCTTGATTGTCTCGGTCCTGTGTCTGGCGATTGGTATTGGCGTGATTTTTGGTTACTGCAACGGCACCACCGGCCTGGCGTTCGCCTATCCACTTTCCGGCTGTTCCATTCACATCGACATCACCACCACCGGCGCAGGCGTGATGGGCGGGGTCGGTTTCACGCTACTGGGCGCTTTTCTGCTCCTGATAGCTTTCCTGATCGCTCTTATCGGCCTCTTCCGGCGAAACGAGCCAACAACGCCCTTGCCGCGCCGCGAAGAGCCGTTTCAAGGGTGAGCCAGGAATCCCCTCGTCTTACTCCGCTTGCTTCTTCGTGTCCGTCGCTGCAGGCGCCGCCGGCGTCTTCAGATACTTGTCGTACCAGGCCAGCCACCGCTCATACCGATCGCGAATAAAACTTGGCCGCGTGAATCCGTGGAACTGCCCCGGATACACGACCAGCTCCGTCGGCCGCCCCAGCGATTTCAACGCCTGGTACATCTGCTCGCCGCCCAGCAACGGTACATTCATGTCTGACGTTCCGCCCATGAACAGCATCGGCGTGTGCACCCGCTTGTCCACTTCAAGAAACGGATAGCTCATCTTGATGTAGAGCTGCAGATTCTTCCACGGCGGCCCGAGTTCGTTGTCGTATTGCAGGATGTATTGGTCCGTGCCGTAGAACGCCATGGGCGCGGCCACACCCGCTCCGCTGATTCCGGCCTTGAAGCGATCGGTGCTGGCAACGGTGTAATCCGTCAGAATGCCGCCGTAGCTCCACCCGGTCACCGCCATCCGATTCGGATCGGCAACGCCCATCGCAACAGCCTTGTCGACGCAAGCCAGCAGGTCCTGCACTTCCAGGTGTCCCCAGTCCGCGAAGATTGCTTTGGAGTAGTCCTGCCCGCGCCCCGAACTACCGCGATAGTTCACGTTCAGCTCCGCGTAGCCCTTGCTCGCCAGCCACTGCCGCATGAAATCGAAACTGTGCTCGTCCTGCCCGTTTGGTCCGCCATGAATGTACAGCACCATCGGCACCGGCGTTCCTGCCTTGAAATCCGCGGGCTTCGTCAGCAATCCATGCACTTCTGTGCCGTCTTTGCTCTTCGCCTCGATGTCCTCGGTCGGAACAAGATTCCATTCCGCGACCAATGCGTCGTTATGCATCGTAAGCTTGCGCAGACTTCCATTTTCCAGCGCGTAAATCTCGGCTGGCGCTGTGTCATTGCTATACAGCACGGCCGTGTGTCCCGCTTCTACATCCCAACCCATGATGGCGCCCTGTTGCGAAAAAAGCCGCTTGACACCATTCCCGCTCAGTTCCACCTCCGCCAGATACTGGTTGCGATCGTCTGCCACCAAATAGGCAAGATGCCCGTCAGTTGTATAAAACGGCTCCCGCACACTGCGGTCGAACTTCGTCGCGGGATAGCTTACTTTGCCATCCAGCGTCACCACTGCCGGCTTGGCCTGCGAATACTGAGCCAGCTCCAGCTTTGCGCCCTGCGTGTAAGCAATCGACTTCGAATCAGGCGACCACGCCAGCTTTCCACCGTCGGGCCCATTCCATATCGTCAGCTTGCGCGCCGTCGAGCCCGCCTTCGCATCAACCACAAACACGTCGGTGTTATCGCTGCGATCCGGGTCGGGATCCTGGTTGCTGACAAACGCAATCATCGTTCCGTCAGGCGACCACTCGGCATCGTTCTCGTTCACATTCTTGCCGGTCGTCAGCTTCTCCGCCTTCTTGTTGCCCAGGTCCCAAAGGTAGAGCGCGTTGTACGCATCGTCGCGCAGATAGCCCTGAATGTCCTGCTTGAAGTGGTAGCGATCAATCACGATCGCCTTGGGCGGCGCAGGTGGCTTACCCTCTTCCGGATCCGGTTCGGCCTTCGGATGCAGCGTGAGCAGCAGCCTTTTCGAGTCGGGGGACCAGCTGTATCCCTCCACGTTCTGGTCCGTGACGTTGGTCAGTTGCTCGGCTTCGCCGCCGCGCCTGTCCATCACCCACACCTGGTCACCCTTCACCGTGCCTGGGCGTCCCGACATGAAGCTGATGTACTTTCCGTCAGGACTGAACTTCGGAGACGACGCGCCTTCCTTCCCATAAGTGAGCTGCAGCCGGACCGACCCATCCCACTTCACCATCCACAAGTGGCTCTGCGATTTGTCTTCCTTGGGGTCGGCCTTGCTGACAGTGTAAAGCACCCATTCGCCATCCGGCGAAATCACCGGCGCACCAACGCGCTGCAGTTTCGCGAGATCATCAAGATTGATGGCGCGCTTTTGTGGCGCATCGGCGCCACAAGCGGCAAACGGAGCAAACAGAACAGCGGAAATTAAAAGGCAGCGCATCAGGAATCGAAGTTGCATGCGCAGAGATTACCATCCCACCTCAGCGCGAGACCACTGTAACTGTTCGGCGCACTGAGTGACCCCGCTCGCTCAACGGTCTGCGAAGCTCGCACCTAGTGTCCTGTCCCAGAAGTTCATGACAATACCATTGCTGTCATCCTTGTATCTCTGAATGAGCGGCAGTTTGTAGAGACTGTTGCGGTGGGGGAACCGAGTCATCGGTTCCCCCGCGGGCGGACGGCTCCCGTTCATCCTGCGGTCTTTCGACCGTCGTTCAGCACAGGGACCGCTGCCCAAGTCACGTACGACCGGACAGTCGCATGACTTCCCATCGCACATACAAGGCAGGTTACCGTGACACGGATCATTTGTGGAGTGGATGTTGCCTCGAAGTCTCTCGAGGCCCGTATCGGCCAGCAAGGCGCGGCCGGCTCATTTCTCAACAACCACGAAGGCATCGCCGCGCTGGCTGCCTTCTGCCAGGCGCACCAGGTCCAGCTGGTCGTCATGGAAGCCACCGGCGGCTACGAGCAACAGGCCTTCGCGCAGCTCTCCGAACACGGCCTGCCCACCGCCATCCTCAACCCGCGCGCGGTGCGCCAGTTCGCGCAAAGCATGGGCCGGCTGGAGAAGACCGACGCTATCGACGCCGGCATGATCGCCTTTTACGCCGAAGTCAAACAGTGTCCGCCCGCGTGTCTTGCTCCGCGCACCCAGCAGCGCCTGCGCGCCCTGGTCACCCGCCTGCGCCAGCTCACCGAGGTCCGCACCGCGCAGCTGAACCAGCAGCGGCTCATCACCGAACCCATCGTCGAAGCTTCTTTCGACGACCTGTTGTCGCTCATCGCCAGCCAGATCCGCGGTCTGGAACAGAAGATCGCTGCGTTGATCGACGCCGACCCGCTGTGGCGCGAACTCGACCAGGCCTTTCGCGCCATCAAGGGCGTGGCCGATCGTACCGTCGCCCGCCTCATGGCCGAAATGCCCGAGATCGGTACTTTATCCAATAAGACCATTTCCAAGCTGGCCGGAGTTGCTCCTCGGGCCGCGGACTCGGGCAAGCATCAAGGCAAGCGCCGTGTGCGCGGAGGCCGCTCCTCGGTCCGCGAAATCCTGTTCATCGTGGCCAGCGTGGTGGGTCGCTACGAACCCGACTTTATCGCTTTCCAGCAGCGGTTGCGACAAGCCGGAAAGCCTCCAAAGGTGGTCCGTATCGCCCTCGCCCACAAGCTCCTCGTCCGCCTCAACGCCAAGGCAAGAGAAGTTCGACAGCGCAAGTCGCACGTATCGATACACACTCTGTCGGAAACCGTAACCACAAGTTAATCCCAGCTAGTCGTCGTAGCCGGGGTTGTGGGAAAGCGGGGAAACAGCACCACCGTTTTCCTGCTTTTCCATCAACCCCCATTGACAAAACCAGACAGTCGCTGAGCGAACGGAGCCCCGAACGTCTCTCAGTTTGGGGGTGGTGAGTCGAAGGATCTGATTTTGCACCTAGGAAGTTATGCCACAAACTTCGGAAACATCGTACTAGCGCAACCGCACCCGCACTTCCGTTCGAATCATGTAAAGGAAGAGCACAAGATTCAGCAGCCCCTGCACCAGCCCGGGCGCCCCATGCGAAACCGAGAATATCCAGAGGTTGTAGCAGGCCAGCAACAGCACCGCGGCCAACGCCAGTGACCATGCCCAGCGCAACAGCAGCACCAGTCCCGCGCTCGAAGTGATAAACGCCGCCGCAAAGAAAAGAAACAAGACCGGGTAATGCCGCGTGACTACGCCCAGAATAATCACGCCCGCCAGCACCAGCAGATAGAGCGCAATTGCTGCCAGCCCGGGCAACGCCATCAATCCGCTGGCCGCCGTTGTATCGGCAGATTGTCCCGACTGCGCTGCATGGCCCGATTCAATTTGCCCGGCACCCGATTCCGGTTCGCTTGTTCCGTCTTCTCTGGCTTCGTCGTTCATAGCGTATGCAGGTAGGCCAGCAGATCGTGAAGCTGATCGTCGCTAAGCGCTGTGCCGGGCATGGTTCCGTGTCCGCGAAGAATTGTTTCGGTCAGGCGCTCGTCCGTCGGTGGCGCGCCCGAAGGCATCGCTTTGAGCTTGGTAAGCGCCTGCAGGCCCGGCCCGTGTAATCCATGGGTTGTCGTTGGGTAATGGCACTTCGCGCAGTCCTGATGAAACACCTGCGCGCCGCGCGCTTCTTCCATCGTCCATTGAGACTCAGGCTTCGACGGCGGCAGCGACCGGCAGCCCGCCATTCCAACCGCAAGCCCGATTGCGCCAGTAAACAGAACTGAGTACGCCGCAAATCTATGAGTACGCATCTGTTCTTTGATGATACAAGCCAGTTGTGGGCGAGAAACATGTTGTCTCTACAATAGCGGCGATACTCACTCCGTCGCCGCGATCGCCTCGCAGATCCGCTGCATCGCCGGAATCTCCGCCTGGCTCCCCGGCCGATGCCCATTCACAAGAATTGAAAACGCAAGCGTCTTCCCACTATTCGTAGTCAGGTATCCCGACAGCGCATTGGTCTCGTTGAGCGTTCCTGTCTTCGCGAACAAGCGTCCCTTCAGCGGCGAGTCTTTGAAGCGGTTCGCAAGGGTACCGTCGATGCCCGCGATCGGAAACGAATTGCGCCAGGCCTCGCCCCATGCCTGCTTCGAGGCATACGCCAGCAGCCTTGTGTACGCCCGCGGAGTGATGCGGTCATCCATGCTCATGCCCGACCCGTCATAGAAAAAGAAATCGGTATCGCTGATTCCCGCGTCGATGAGAAACTGCCTCACCACTCGCGTACCCTGTTCGAGGCTTCCGTCCTTGGCAAAAGACTTCCCCAGCATCCGCAGCAGCAACTCGGCGTGCAGATTCTGGCTGATCTTGTTGGTCAACACGATGTCTTCCGCTACGGGCACCGAGATGCGCTTCGCCAACACCCTGCGTCCGTCAAGCGGAGCAACCATGGTTATCTGCGCCCGTGGAGCCAGTTTCAGAGGCTCAGCGCGTTCAGCAGTGAAGTCGCCTGATCCCTCTGAATAGCGATGCGCAGAGGTGGCGTTTCCGCTCACCGTGATGCCACGCCCGATAAGCGCATCCTTGAATGCCGCCGCTGTAAACTCGGCAGGATCTTCGACCGCCATCGGAGCGTGAAGACCCGATGCAGGCGCAGTCCCCCATGCACGTACCAGCAGGTTGCCGGGACGCCGCTCGAGCCCCGGATGCGGCATTTCGCTCTCGGGCACCATCGTCATCGTGTTTTCGAGCGTGTAGTACTCAATGTCCGGCGTCCACTGGGCCACCGTGGCACCCGCCTTGGCGGGGTCGGCGGTAATGGTAAGTTCAATCTCGTTGTCGTTGAAGCTGAGCGCGGAAATCGGTGCCCCATAGCCCCATTGCAGGTCGTCCCAAGCCCACGCTGTCCCGTATGGCTCATTCAGGAAGTAGCTGTCATCGCCAATGACGTTGCCCTCAATGCTGCGGACGCCCGCCTGCTCCACCTGCTGCGCCAGCAGTCCCAGCTCATCGATGGCGCTGGGCACCGCTTTGGATCCCTGCGGTGTGGGAGTCGCGGAGGGCGTTGCCGTGGGAGATTGCGCAGGCGGCGAGGCAGGTGCCGGCGCAACTGGTGGGGTCGGAGGTTGATACGGATAAGATCGACCGCTAAACGTCGGATCACCCGAACCCAGAAGGATGATGTCGCCGTGCAGCACGCCTCCCGCGTCCACCTCGCCTCCGGCCACGACGTTTGTAGTCCACGTTAGAGATTCGACGGGGAGCAGCGCATAGACCGCCGCCGTTGTAGCCAGTTTGGCGTTGGACGCCGGCGTAAACAGCCGGCCGTCATTCAGTCCGTAGATCGCCTGGCCATCGAGAGTAGTCACGCTGATGCCGAAGTCGGCGTGGCTCAGCGCGGGGTCGGCAAGAATGGCCTGGATCCGCTCGGCAAGCGCGCCCTTGGCTCCAACAGGTCGGGCAGGTGCATGAGCGCGATGTGTCTGCGCCGCAAGTCCAGTCGCCGAAACAAGGGTGAACGCCAGCACAAGTGCGAGGGTGGGTCGCATCGAAAGCATGCAGGGAGTTTAGCAGGAGAGAATTGAGGTTTGAGCGCTACCTCGCGCATCGGCACCCATAGAATCAAAGGAGTCTCCAGCATCCTCGTTTCAAATTGCCGGGAAGCATCCCATGGAACGTTTAACCTGCCCAATCTCGAGTTGGAAACTGCGCACCAGGACCCTTGAGCTGGGTCGGCGAACCCTCGTCTGCGGCATCGTCAACATCACTCCCGATTCCTTCAGCGACGGCGGCACATTCCTTGCCCCCGAAGCCGCGATTTCCCGGTGCATCCAATGCCTCGACGAAGGTGCTGACCTGCTCGACCTCGGTGCGGAGAGCACCCGCCCCGGCTCACACGCCGGCGGCAAATCAACCCCGACCGTCAGCGCCGAAGAGGAGCAGTCGCGACTGCTGCCGGTTCTCGCAGGTATCCTCGCCGTCCGGCCCCACGCCGTGATCTCCGTCGATACCTACAAAGCCGCCACCGCACACGCTGTGCTCACCGCGGGCGCTGAAATCATCAACGACGTCAGCGGCTTTACCTGGGACGCGGGATTGTCCGGCGTCTGCGCCAAATCTGGTTGCGGAGTCATTCTGATGCATACACGCGGCCGCCCCGACGAATGGCACGCGCAGCAGAGGCTCGCACCTGACGCCCTGATTGACACCGTCCGCGCGGGCCTTGCCGCAAGCCTCGTCACCGCAACCCAGGCCGGCATCGCGCCTGAGTCCATCGTCCTCGATCCCGGATACGGCTTTGGCAAGAAATTCGACGAGAACTACACGCTGCTCGCTCGCCAGCCGGAACTGCTGGCTCTGGGCCGGCCGCTGCTTGCCGGGGTTTCACGCAAATCATTCCTCGGAAACACTTTGGCTCCGATGCACGGCGGCGAAACGGCTCCCGCTGAAGCCCGTGAATTCGCGAGCCTGGCAGCGATGGTGGCGGCAATCTTTGCTGGCGCTTCAGTCGTTCGCGTCCATCAGGTTCGCCCCGCGGTTGAGGCAGCCCTCATTGCCGACGCAATTCTCGCTGCGCGTTAACGCTCCGACATCGCGAACAGCTCCAGCACCGTGTTCCAGTTCCGCGCCGTTCCCGCCACTCCCAACGCCCGCTCCAGCGCTTTCCCGGTTAACTTGCTTTCGCCGGCCCCGTCCGGCAGATGGAGATACAGTGTATCTCCGGCCAGGTGATAGCGATCGCGTCGCGTCGGATATTGGGCGACGATGCTGTCGAGTCCCTTCGTTGCATCCTTCGCTGCATGTCCCGGAAGAAAGACAGCGTGCACTCTTGCCCCATCCGCTACCGCTTCAACCGCGTAAGGATTCCCGGCAATCACACGCTCAATTTCGGCGCGCGTGCGAATGACAACGTCGCAGGGCTTGCCCATCTCCTTCAGGAGCGCCGCTGCGATCTTCTCCGAAACCTTCGCAGACGATCCCGTCGCATCCAGCACCGCGTTTCCGCTCTGAATATAGGTCGCAACATTGCGGCAACCAAGGTCCTCGAGAACCTTGCGAAACGTAGCCATCGGCAGTTTTCCGGTCCCGCCCACATTGACCGCGCGCAACAAAACAATATACGTCGGCATGAACGCCCCTATTGTTTTTCAGAAGCCAGGTAAACCACTACCCCGCCAACCAGTGCGACGGTAGCCAGGATGGGAACCAGCAGCCACAAAGCTCCGTCCGGGTGCGGAACAGCCGCCGGAAGCAGCGCGTCGAGATGAAGCGCCTGCGGAAGCTCTTCAAGCCGCGCCCAAAGATGAAATCCCTGTCGCACCTGTGACGTCAGCACCCCCGCGACAGCGATCATCGCAACCGCGAACGCAAATATCTGCGCGCCAAGAATCGGCTTGCCAACTCGGGCAATCGCAGCATTGCGCCTGCGCAACTGCGCTCGCCACCACAGCGCGCCTGCGCTCTCGGGTCGCACCATCGCCGCTGTGTGTGCGCGTGCCGCCTGAAATGTCTGCGTCACCAGAACCAGGTCGGAACAGGCGCGGCATCCATCCACATGGGCGCGCAACTCGCTCGCGCAAGCCTCGGGCCAATGCCCGCGATGCAGCATCTCGTTCACTTCCCGTTCGCGTGTGCAAGAGAATGGGCTCATCGCACGCCTCCCTTACCAGCCTGCTCGCGCAGCAGTCGCGCCACCTTGCGCCTCGCGCGAAACAGCAGCAGTCGAATGCTGGCCGATGCCAGTCCAGTCACTTCCGCAATCTCGTGGTGTGTATATCCCTCGGCATACGCCAGCCAAAGCAGTTGCCGGTCGCGGGGACGGATCTGCGCCATCGCCGGACCCAGCATTGCCTGCGAATCCGCCTGTCCCGACCCGCACTTCGCTGCAAACAATTCCTCTGGAATCTCTTCGATGGATGCAGACCTGGGCCGCCGCCAGTGATCGCGCAACAAATTGGTTGCGATTCGAAAAAGATACCGGCGAGCCGCGACTTCCCCATCTTCCGGGTGCGTCGCGCACAAAAACCGGATGAAGCTCTCCTGCATCAGGTCATCGGCCAGCGCGGGATCGCGCGACACGCGCGCCAGGTATGCCCACAGCGAGCGAGCGGACCGCTCGTAAAAGCCGGCGAAGGCCTCGCTATCCATCTGCGTGGACGGCGCGCAGGCGAGCAATTGCGCGTCGCCTGCCACCAAGTTCGAGATTGCGGATTCCCAGGGCATGGGCCGGTTCTTCCTCACCGTCTGCTTGCTCCCCGCCGCTCACTGCCTGTCCTTCAGTGAACCGTAGGGGTCGTTCTTGCCTGGTGGTCCTGCCGGGTTGTCGGGCATCAGGCCCAGCCTTGCAGCCAGCACCCACGTGATGCCTGCCGAAATAATAAACCCGATTCCGGGCATCAGGATCACCGTGCCCAGCGTCAGCATCGGCGTATCCATATCCGGCCCGGCGTGGCGCAGCAGCAACATGCCCGTGCCCAGCAGCACCAGCACAATGCCGATCTGCAGCGGCGTCAACACTCGCGCCACAGCGTTTGGTACGCGTTGCGAAGGCTCGATGTTCACCGGAATCGGTGCTGCCTCTAAAAATCGCTTGCCTGCTTCGGTATCCATATAAAGCGCCAGCTCCTGGTTCGTGGTGAACTTGTCGATCAGCCTTCCATGCACCTCGCTCTGCAGCTTGAAGATGCGCGCCCACCGACGGTTCTCAATGAACACTCGCACCAGCCAGAGAAGGGCCACCAATGCGCACGCAAAAGCCAGCAACGGCACCAGATTGCTGATGAACTCATCAAACGGCCCACGCCTCTCTGAGCGGTACACATCCGGCCACACCGCCCGCTCCAAGGCCTCGTCTGGCTGCCCGTCTTCATGCTTCAAATGCGAAAACAGGTAAAACTCGGGATTGCGCGCGACTTCAGGATGGGCTGCAAGAAATGCCGCCAGTTGCGGGTTGTTATGCGCCACGTAGTCCTGGTTCGACAAGAGCGATGGATCGTGCGAAACAACGGTTGTGAGTGTCGGGCTCAGCCGCAGCAGCCGAATCAGTTCGCTCTGCTCCGCCGCCACATCTTTATCGCTCGGTGCCGGCGAACCGTCTACCACCGTTGGCGCAAGAACCCGCGCCTGCGCCGCTGGCTTGTTTTGCGCGATGCCTAAGCTCGAAGCCACAACCAAAAGAAGTCCGATCGAACAACGACGTCCTGATAAAGCGCGTCGAATCTCCATATTTTCCCCTTGCGTGAAGAGGCCTTCTGAGCCCCTTCTGCTCATACAACGGATGGCGAGGTAATCCGTTAACAAGCCTGCCGAATCGGGAAAAATTCCTTCAGCTGTCTCAAACCGGTCGATTCAACCCACTGGACCGTGGAGGTAGCGCGGAAGACGTATTGCTTCCGACGCTCTCGGCCGATACCGTCTAAGGAGTCCCCAACGACAGTTCCGGGTTGTGACCTCGGCGAGGCCCTTGCTGCCTCCCGAACGACCCGACTCGCAATCAGACCGATAAGAGGAGACGTGCGCGTATGGAAGAGCCCTATCACAGCAGACTTATTCCCCGGATCGCGGCGAGTTATGCGGACAAAAGAAACACCATTTCCTGGGCTCTGTTGATTTGGTCCGTCACTGCCGTGGGACTCTCGCCCTTCATGCCGGTTTTGTCGAACCTGGTCGGCTCGTCCTCCATTGCCTTGGCCTGGTCCGCGGTTCACCTCGTTCGAAGGATGTAAATCGGGCTATTTCGCAATTCTCCATGGGGTAGAATTGCCGCCATGCCCCAGTCGCAAAGCAAGACCACCATTCTCAGCATGGCTGTCGTTGCCATGGGGACGGCGGTTCTGCTCCATGAGGGCGTGGGCCACGGTGTCACGGCATGGCTGCGCGGCGATATCCCGACTCAGCTCACCAGCAATCATCTTTCCAGCCTGCGTCCGGATCGCTGGGTCGACGCTGGCGGAACTTTCGTTAATCTCCTCATCGGCGCGCTCGCCGTCGCCGCCTGCCACATCGCCGGCAGCCGCGCCAACCTCCGCTACTTCTGCTGGATCCTCGCCGCTTTCAATCTTTTTCCCGGCGCGGGATATTTCATGTTTTCAGGCATCTTCGGCTTCGGCGACTGGCAGGAGGTGATTCGCGGCCTGCCCGATCAAACGGCTCTCCGCGCCGGAATGACTATCTTTGGCGTCGCTCTTTATGTTCTCGTTGCGCGCCTTCTCGCCGTCGCAGTGCAGCCGTTTTGCCCGCGCCGAGCCGATTACAACGTCATCGGACGAATGCCCTATCTGGCCGGATGCCTGTTCAGTTGCGCGGCGGGCGCATTCGATCCCCTGGGGATCAAGCTGTTCTTCGTCTCCACAGTACCCGCGGCCTTCGGCGGTTCATCCGGAATGCTTTGGCTCGACAGCCTCATTCCCCGCATTTATGCCGGCGGAGCCCCGAGCACCCCAGCCCTCGTAGTCCGCCGCGCCATCGCCTGGTGGATTATTGCTGCCCTGTTCGCCGCTGCCTACATCGCAATCCTCGGCCGCGGAATCGAGATTCCCCACTAGTCGCTTTCCACGAGTCCTCGCAGTTCTGAGCGAGTGCCTTTGCCGTCGGAGGAAGCGTGGGGTTTTAACCCCACGAATACCGCCCAAAAGCTCCAGGGCTCTAGCCCCGCCGCTCTTTTCCCCGAACCCTTTTCGTCTTCCGACCCTCCATCCCCGTCTACCCAACAGGAACCGAACATGAAGACCCTTTTCGCCCTCGCCACCTTGCTCCTTGCCTCTGCCCCACTCGCCCATTCCGACCAGCTCAAGTCCCCGTGGGACGCACATCCCGTCGCCCTCACCGACGTGCCTTACAACTGCCCCGACCCCCCGCCGTTCGCAAAATCGGTCGACACCGAAAGCTACTACACCGACGAGCATCACTCCGTCATCGACCCCGTCAAAAGAGAAGCCTACGAAAAAGCCTCCTCGGGTCCCACCCACCTCGGCCAATGGACCACCCAGGCCGCCGACCACTATCTCACCAAGGGCAGCCGGGCAGCCGCACAGTGCGTCTACACCCTTCTTTCCGCAGCTGCAGCCGCCAAGGCCTGGTCAGCCACCATGCCCACCGGCCAGTCAAACTACGTTCAGAAATGGATGCTCGCCGGCACTGCAATGGCTTATCTCAAGGTCCGCTCTACCGGCGTAGGCACGCCCGAGCAGGACAAGGAAATCCAGAAGTGGTTCGGCATCGTCGCCGATCGCGTTCGCGATTATGTCGACGACAAGCTCAAGAACCCCAACAGTGATGCCTGGAACAATCACCGCTACTGGGCTGGCCTCGCCGTTTGCGCCGCCGGCATCGCGCGCAACGATCAACATGATTTCAAATTTGGCATCGACGCATACAAAGCCGGTGTCGACGAAATCGGCCCTGGCGGCGCGCTACCTCGCGAACTTGCCCGCGCAGGCATGGCGCTCCACTACCATCTCTACGCGCTCGCCCCGCTCATCATGCTCGCCGAACTAGGCGAAGCCAACGGCGTTGACCTCTACGCAGAAAATCACGGCGCCATCAACCGTTTGGTTGCGCTTTGCGAACAGGGCCTGCTCCATCCCGAAATTTTCGCCAAAGCTACCGGCGTCGACCAGAACATGCCCGACAAGATATCCGGAGCCAACATCGGATGGGCCGTCCCCTGGGTCAAGCGTCACCCCGACCCGCAGCTCTCCACCTGGATCGCCCAGGCCCAGTACACCAGCTTCTGGCAATGGGGCGGCTTACCGCCTGAATAACATGTGAGGCAAACGAACCGGGCAGTTCAGGTCAAAATCCGGACTGCGACGTGATACAAACATCCTGCGGAGCGTGCAGGAAGAATGACAGTCTCTACGCAAAACAGCCGAGTTTACGAATTGTCCGGGTGGCGACGCTGGATTTCCGTATCCGGTGCGGTTTTCTTTTGCCTGATGACTGCCATGTGCTTGGCAATTGGTCTGTCTCTTGGCATCTCGGCGATGTTTATAATGAGTGTTTTCTTCGGCCTCGCCACGCTGTTCACCGCTGTGCTGGCTGTGAATGCGTTTAAGACGGCAGTGATTGTCACTGCTGACCGGATTGAGATGCGCAGACTTTGGGGAAGCAAGACGTTGTCCTTTGGCCAGATCCGCGGAGTGAGTAAGTATTCATATCAGATTCCAAGCGAAGTCGACTCTCCTCCAATTCTGGTTTTCAAGATCGAACCGATTGATGATCGTTTGCCCGCGGTCGAACTTCATGACGTATTCGGCTTCGATGAAACGTTCTATCAATGGTTGCGCGGGTTGCTGGACCTCGGCACGACCATCAAGACCAAAGCTAAGAAATCCTGAGTTGGGTCGGTCTGACGATCACGTCTGCCGGGCCATCGCAAGGTCCACAATCTCCCCGATCATCTGCGTATAAGAAAGACCGGATTTCCTCGCAGCCATGGCGAATTCCTGTGCGCTTGAGAGCCACGGGTTTGGATTCGCTTCGATGACATAAACCTCGCCCTTGCTCGATACGCGCATGTCGATGCGGCCATAATCGCGAAGCTTCACAGCGCGATAAGCCTTGATCGCGACCTCGTTGAGCTTGGCTGTGGTGTCATCATCGAGGTCCTCGGCGATCGCCGATTTCGTCAGCTTGTAGGCTTCCGTATCTTTCTCGAATTTCACATCCTGGCTGGCGATCTTGGGCACGCCCTTGGGAAGCTTCGAAAGGTCGAGTTCCACAAGCGGAAGTACATGTGCGTTCTCGTAATTGCCGAGGATGGACGCGTAAATCTCGCGCCCTTCGATGTACTCCTCGATCAACGCAGGAGAATCGAATTCCGCCTGAATATAGGAGACGCGCTCCATTAACTCCTTCACGCTGGTCACAACGGCAGCAGCATCGATACCGATGGATCCATCTTCGGAGGTGGGCTTCACGATCAGTGGGAACGAAATGTCATGCGCATGGTCAATGTTGCCGCGATAGGCTGTGGCGAAGTAGGGCGACTGAATTTCGTAAAACGCGAACATCTTCTTGGCGATCGATTTGTCCTGTGCAAGAATGTGCGCGTGCGGTCCCGCGCCGGTGTAGGGGATGTCGAGTAAATCAAGGAACGCCGTGACCTGCATCTCCTTGGTGTCATCGCCCGCATACGATTCCGTCAGGTTGAAAATGAGGTCCGCGCCGCATTTGGCAAGTCCGAGCAGTGATTGCGGGCGGCCGTTGAGAACGTGGTACGACGGCTCATGACCGAGCTTCTCCAAGGCCTCGAAGATCTCTTCGCGGTCGTGCTTTACCGGTTTCTTCTTGCGTATCTTCTGCCCCTTGCGCTTGCGTGGCGGAGGAACTTCTTCCTGTACTTCAACGGGTTCTTCTTCCCACAAGTCGTAGAGTACGGTGACTTTCAATTTCGCCATGCGCCCTCCATCAGTGTGACGGCAATTGCCGGCACGCATCAGGGATTGTTGAACTTCCCACTGATTAGGTAATTCATTGAGAGTGCGGTTGTGTACACCGTGAACTCTGTGAGGTAATCGGACTCGCGTCGAACGTCCACGCGCAGGCCCAGGTCTTCAACACGCTTGCAGATAGCTTCTACGAGTCCGTTGATGATCGGACGCTGCACGCCGCTCCAATACGCGACCTTGTCGACAATCGGCTTGCGATGCTGACGGAGCATTTCAACAGCGGGCCGAACGCCCTTACGCCGCTTGGGCGAAATATTGAAGATGTCCGCCAGGTCGGCATCCAGCGCGAGTTCGTGCACCGGAATCTCCTCCGGCAGGCTCAGCCGATAGAACTCGCCGACTGTCGATTCCATCTCATCGACGGTGATGTCGGTGCGGCCGCGACGCCGGATGGGTTCAACATCGCCGAACTTCCGCGCCATGCGATCGACGTATTGGAGTTTGGCCAGCGCGTCCCAGCCCTGGTAGCGTTTCCTCCACTGCGAGCGAGGCGTGAGCCAGACCGCAAACGTTTCCGAAAAATCTTCATCCGGATGCTTCTGCGCATACCACCCGGCCATGTGGCGCACATACTTCCGCGAGAACGGTACCGGACGGTAATTATCGCGATATGCGCGGCGAAATGGACCGAACAGATCGCGCCACTCCGCCGACTTGTAAAGCTGGTACGCGTAGTTGAATGCGTGCCCGGCCTCATGGCGCATGTACATCATGATCTCCCGCGCGTCTTCGAGATCGTTCATATCGCGCTCCAGCTGCGCCAGGTCCGGGTTCGCCAGGTAGAACGGAATCCCGATGACGGGCTCGCCCGACGGACATCCCCACTCATCGGTGAGATAGCAGAGCGGGCGGAACTTGTGGATGCCCTTGGCCTCCAGTTCGCGATATAGCTGCTGCACGAATCGTTCCAGCGGAGAACCCTCAAGTTTGAGCCCGAGTTCGCGAATGGGCTTGGCGAGTATCTCCTGGAATTCCGTTCGGGTTTTCTCGAAATTTTGCACTGGCTATTCAGAGTTCTATACCACCGAGCCAGATTTGGCACGGCAGGCGTATCGATTATGCACACAGTATTTGCACGCACACGCTTCCGGAACATCAATCTCATCAGCGCTATTGCGCCACGGAAAGCTCGCTGTTTTGACGGGATAGGTCAAACTAGCTCAGTCAGGATTCAATCGGCTCGCCATACTTCAAACATGAAGAAGTTTTGGCTCGGAGCGCTCTTCTGCTTTTTCCTGGCACCGTATGCAGCGCAGGCACAAGTCGTTGTCGTCGTTCATCCACACCACCACCACCATCACCACCACCATCATCATCACCACCCCCAAATCGCGCGGTAACCGGCTTGATTGCAGGCGCGGTGAAAACCCGGCTGCTGAGCACGCAAAGAAGGGATATTTCATGAAGAAGAAGAGCCGCATCGAGATTGCACGGGAAATCATCGCCAGCCTGAAGAGAGAGATGCAGGCGCCGCGCCTCACGGAGTCCGTTCGCAACGGCCTCACAGTCAGAACACGGGTAGCCATCGAAAAACCCGCCGACCG
Organism: uncultured Acidobacteriaceae bacterium; assembly: GCA_963826915.1. Taxonomy (GTDB): domain Bacteria; phylum Acidobacteriota; class Terriglobia; order Terriglobales; family Acidobacteriaceae; genus Telmatobacter. Next base: position 346,758 of record CAWGYG010000008.1, on the reverse strand, counting down.
TCCCGCTAAAGCCTGAATTCCACTTCCCCGCCTGAACCTCCGCCACTTCAATTCCAATTGCGCGAGTTGCGTCCGGCCGTCTCTTAGGAGACACGAATGAAGGCTTGCCCGCAGCACGTAACCAAATCAAGGCTCGAAACGGAGATTCCGAGTGAGTCGCGGACGGCAAAGAAATAGCTGATTGGGACGCAGTGCTTGTGCTGAACGTTTCGAGTGCGCGCGTCTCACGTATGCATTTAACCGGGCTCAACTCGGAGGAGGACCGTTCTCCTGGTATGACACCGCGCAATCGCGCCCCGTTTCTCGCGCGTATCAGTCCGTCTTCTTCTGTGCGCCGTCCTTGGCCCCATCAACCGCACCCTTGGCCGTGTTCTTGGTCTTGTCCAGCGCCTTCTTGGTCCCTTTTTCGGTTGCGTGAGCCGCTTCCTTCGTGTCTTTCGCCGTAGCGTGGGCCACTGTCTTGGTGTCCTTCTCGGTGACCTGCGTGGTCTTCTTGGTGCCGTTTACGGTTGCGTGAGTCGCTTCCTTTGTGTCCTTTGCCGTAGTGTGGGCAACCGTTTTGGTGTCCTTCTCAGTAACGTGCGTGGCCTTCTTGGTCCCGTTTTCAGTCGCGTGAGTCGCTTCCTTTGTGTCCTTTGCCGTAGCGTGGGCCACGGTCTTGGTGTCCTTTTCGGTAACGTGCGCAGCCTTCGTGGTCCTCTGCTTCACGTCATGTCCTGCGTCCTTGGCAGCATCCTTGGTATCGTGCCCAGCGGCTTTCACGTCGTGTTTCACGCTGTCGTCCTGGCTGGGGGAAGTTTGTTGACTCCATCCGAGAGCCGGCGTAACCACCAATGCGGCTCCCAGAACCATTGCTGAGAGTGATCGTTGTTTTTTCATCCCCGGAGAATACAGCCAAGCTCCAAAATCATGCAATAAGGTCCTGCGGTGCGACCTCGAAAAGTCTCTCGCGCAACTCCGCCGTGGCTTTGCCGATCATTCCCCTTCCATGTCGCACAATCTCAGTAGGGATTCGAGCTTTCGCGCCTTCGCCCTGTGCGACCAGAAAACCATGAACTCACGCATCCTGCGTCTCATTACTTCGCAATCGCTTTTGCACCCCACAAGCACAGAACAACCACAGTCCAAAACCTGCCAAATTGGCACGGTTAAGGAGGCGTTAAGGTGCCAGAAAATGCCAAAATCGACCAAAATGTGCCACTTTTTGCCAACCCAAAAATGCTTACAAGGTGCAATCCTTTCAACAAGATGACGAGAGATATGGCGTCCAAAGTAAATTCTTTCGCGCCAAAATGTGGAGACGACAACGGCCTAATCCTCAAAACCTCTACCCGTGGGCCAGCTCAATCAGCGCTCACATCACCCGCAACACTCCGGGTTTAGAATCGGATGTGGCGCGGCGTGTTCCTTCGTGCCAATGTCTGCCCGTATAGCCCTCGAAGAGGCCTGTACAGGGCCATTTTGTGTGAAAACTGGACGAAAAATGAGAGCGAAGACCGCGGTAGTTCTGGGTGCCCAGTGGGGCGACGAAGGCAAGGGCAAAATTGTAGACGTGCTCAGCGAGCGCTTCAGCGCCGTCGCGCGCTACGCCGGCGGGCACAACGCCGGCCACACCGTCATCCATGGCCAGCAGAAATTCATTCTCCAGCTGATCCCCTGCGGCGTCCTTCGCAAAGGCTGCAAAGGCATCATCGGCAATGGCGTGGTCCTTGATCCCATTGCCTTTCTCAAAGAGGTAGCCAAGCTCCGTTCGCTCGGCGTCGAAATAGACTCGCAGCTGTTCGTCTCCAATCGCGCCCAGGTCATTCTGCCCTACCATCGCATGATCGAGCTGGCCGCCGAAAGCGCGCCCGGCCGCCAGCGCATCGGCACCACCAGCCGCGGCATCGGCCCTGCGTATGAAGACAAGATGGCCCGCAGCGGCCTCCGCGTCGTCGACCTCATGCGCCCCGATCTCCTGAAGACCCACATCTACGCAGCCTGCGGCGAAAAGAACGCCATCGCCCACGCCCTCTTTGGAACCGATCCGCTCGACCCGGAAAAGATGTACGACGAATACGCAACGGCCGCCGAAGAGGTCCGCCCCTTTGTCGCCGACACCGGCCGTCTGCTCCACAAGATCCTCGCCGACGGTGGCTCCGTAATGTTTGAAGGAGCCCAGGGCACGATGCTCGACATCGACCACGGCACGTACCCGTTTGTTACGTCATCGAGCGCAACCGCAGGTGGCGCGGCCACTGGAACGGGCGTTGGTCCTACTGCAATCGGCACCGTGATTTCGGTGACCAAGGCCTACGTGACCCGAGTCGGCGAAGGCCCGTTTCCCTCCGAGATTCACGAACCTGTCGGCGACATCCTTCGTGCGCGCGGCAACGAATACGGTGCGGTCACGGGCCGTCCCCGTCGCTGCGGATGGCTCGACATCCCGCTCCTTCGCTACTCAAACAAGGTCAACGGCGCTGAGTGGCTGGTTATCACCAAGATGGATATCCTGGACGAACTCGACGAAATTCCCATCTGTATCGGCTACGAAATCGACGGCAAAGTGACAGACGAAATCCCCGCCGATGTCCACGGTCTCGAAGCAATCAAGCCGCGTTACACCACTTTGAAGGGTTGGCGTTCGTCCACCGAAGGCATTACTGACTTCGAAAAGCTGCCTCAGGCCGCACGCGACTACCTGCGTTTTCAGGAGCGTGAGAGCGGTGCGAAAATTGGAATGGTATCCACCGGCCCCGACCGCGAGCAGACCATGGTCCTGCCCGAGTTTGCCGCCGCGCTCGACTCGATTCACGCGTAAACTGAACAGACAAGCCTGAGGAATTCCACCTGGGCGTGAGGAACGTTCCCGATGATCAGCTTTACTGTCCGGATGAGGTTTGCCCAGGAAGACCGGGACGAAATCGGCGAGATTTTGCACAACCTGACCACCGCTTCCCGCCTTGAACCGGGATGCGTCACTTTTATCCCGCATTGGGTCGAGGGAGAGCCTTGCGCTGTGCTTCTCTATGAGCAGTACGCCGACAAGAAGGCCGAAGAGGCACACCGGAATTCGCCGCACTTCAAAAAGTACGCCGTGGCAGGCCTCTACCAGAAAATGCTTGAGCGGGTCCGCGAAGATCTCACCGCCATGGCCTGACGCCAAAGCAGGTTTCGCTCTGGAAGCTGCGCGCTTGTTGCTTTTCCTCTGCAACTCGCTTACCAGCAAGCAATTCCGGAAGTTTTAATCCTGCCGACACCCATTAATCACTTTTTAGGTCAAAGATGATGAATAACTGTTCCCTTTGACACTTCATCTAACCGGATGGACGGTGTAGAACGCTGGCTTACGTTTCAGAGGAGTTCGTATGACGGCTCCTGAACCTTTGCGACTTTCGCGTGCGAGGAAAGCGTTCCCTTCAGCGCGCCGCATAGCTTTGCACTCGGGTTACGTTGACCCGCACTACGATTTCGTTCTAGTATCCGTTACGCCAATGAGGATGCCTAAGGTGAAGTCGCCTGTGAGGTGGAAGCCCTTTCTCGCGGTTGTGTTTGCGATTCTTGTCATGCTCCCGGCGGCCCAAGCACTCAAAGGCTCCCCACCCGGGGAGCACCAGATGCCCCGCAATGTGCGGCATGAAACGAAGCACGAGATCGACCACCTGGAAGACGTCTGGCGCCAGGCCGTTCTCAGCGGAAACATCTCTGCCATGGACCGGCTGCTGGCTGATGATTACATGGCCATCACACCTACAGGAACCCTGCAGTCGAAAGACCTGGCCCTCGCCAATCTTCGGGGCGGGAAGGTGCATTTCACGTCGATCGATCTCTCCGACCGCAAGGTTCGCTTCTATGGCACAACCGCGCTCGTGACTTCGCGGGCTGAAGTGAGCGCAACGGGGCCGGATGGAGATATTTCAGGAAGCTACCGCTATACCCGTGTCTACGTAAAGGACGCGAAGGGCGTGTGGCGGATTGTCAGCTTCGAAGCTAGTCGCATTCGTGAACCTGACGTCCATAAGTAGCTGCAGGGCTTTGCGGTTCTCGCGAAAGACCATGCCAATGACTGCGCGCGATTCCAGGTGCAGCTGCCAGGTCCTCTACAATTAGCCGATGCCTGAGCTGCCTGAGGTTGAAACGATCGCGCGGGGCGTCGACTCTCGCGTACGCGGAGACGTGATTGTCGACTCCTGGTTCAGCTCCCACCGCGAACCGTTCAAGACCCGGCCCGCGCGACAGGCGAAAGGGTTGGCCGAGCGCTCAATCCTGTCAGTGCATCGCGCAGGAAAACACATTGTGGTCGAGTTGGGGCCTCAGCGGGAAGCCGGCGTCGTCTCCGATCGGAAATTTGATCAGGGTGGTCACTCTTCGGCCCAGTGGATCGTGCATCTGGGTATGACCGGGCGTTTGCTGGTTACAACTCCGGACGGGCCGGTTGCCCCGCACACTCATGCCCGGATCACATTGGCCAGCGGCCGGGAACTCCGCTTCGTTGACCCTCGGCGTTTTGGAAGGCTGGAGTTCCGCGACCTTCTCCGCGCCGACGGGTTTGCAGCGCCAGGCGCAGATCCCCTGACAATTGAAGCGGAGGAATTTGCAGCCTTGTTTCGCGGCAGGAAACTCGCGGTGAAGGCGGCGCTGCTGAGCCAGACATTGCTGGCGGGCGTAGGCAATATCTACGCAGATGAGGGCCTCTTCCGCGCCGGAGTTCGGCCGCGGCGGAGAGCAGGAGGGCTGACACATGCTGAGCTGGAACGCCTGAGGCTAGCGCTCAAGGATGTGCTGGTACATGCAATTCGCCTCGGCGGTTCTTCGGTCTCAGACTATGTCGACGCGGACGGGATGCCCGGATTCTTCCAGCTGGAACATTTTGTTTACCAGCGTACCGGGCTGCCGTGCCTTCGATGCAAGAACCCAATCAGGAAGGTTGTCCTCGCGGGAAGAAGTACTCATTACTGTGCGAATTGTCAGCACTAGGGAGCCGGAATCTACTGTTTTTTGAAGTTTGAATGCTCAGTATTACGAGAATCGAAACGGTTTACCGTTGCCGCAGAGTGTAAACCATTGACTTTAAAAGCAAGCAGAAACGGCATGCTGATTGCTATATGTAAGAGTGCCAGTGATGTACCGGCTGCTGGAAAATAGTCCGGCCAGCCCGCAAAAAAACAGACGCTCGGCAAGAGCAGCCGCCAACGAAGTGGCAGACCGGTCGAGAAAGCCTGTGAAAGGCGCGGTGGATATAACCACCGGCCACAATTTGCTGGGAGGCCAGTGACCAGCGCAGGGACGCGAAGCGCCATTCCAAAGAGAATGGCGTTTCGTGCGTTTGGGGAAGAAACCGGCAATCGGACTGCCGTCTTTCCAAAGTGGCACGGGTGGGGCCATTTCCTGCTTCGGGAGCTTATACATCTTTCGCGGCATTTCTGCCCACTTGCAAGCCGGGACGTGAGCCTGTACTATCGGAGTTGCCTATCAAGCGGCTTGACGCGAACCACCCGAAACTGGGCAGAGAAGGCTCGCCGCTGAAAAGGAAACCTCGCATGCAGGGCAGGCCTTTCAGGCTGGATGCAGCGAAGAATCCATAGGAATGACATCACCCCAGGGAAACGCCGATTGAACCGTTGAGGTCCAGAAAAAGGATCGTGCTGTTACAAGTTTCGGCGTGGCAGGTGGCTTGAGCATTTTCACTAGATGTTTTACCCCGCAACCGCATCACATGAGTGGCGTCATTCTGCGCGGGGTCCTGACGACAAGGGATTGTCGAGGGAGTGGAAGAAAATGCCGCGGTGCACTGGGCAAGGAAGGTACGTTAGCCATTCAAGCGTCGCGGGGTTCGCAGAAGATCGTGATAGATTGCGCTCAGAGTCTAATTCCCCGACTTAATGCGAGGCGTCCTCGAGAGGCGAAAGCCACCCGACGGCGTGTTCCCCGTCCCGGTTTCGACGAACGGCAGGAAAGGGAAACTCAGCACCCTCAGAAAAGGAAATGCTGAACCCCAAAAGCGTAATGCACCATACAGCAAAGTATCAGGAAGTGCATGCATGACAATCGAATCGACTCCGCCCCAGTCTGAACTGGGGCCCGCCCAGGCCAACGGCCAGGGGCAGTCGCAGGGGCATCGGCGCCGCCGGCGCCGCCGCAAGAACAAATCGAACCAGCAGAACGGCGTACAGGCACAGCAGGGACAACCCCAGCAGACGCCGCCCCAACCGGCCCCGCCGCTAATACAGGCCCCGCCACAAAATGGCGTGCCCAAGCAAAATCCCGGACGTCACAGTCAGGGTCAGGGACGGAAGAAGAAGAAGTTCTTCCAAAAGGGCTCGAATCCGCCGCCACAGCCGGGAAACAGCATTGCAGGCCCTCATAACGGCAGGCGCAAAGAGAAACAGCGCGGCCCGAGGACTTTTGTCGGCCCGATGGACCACAGCTACCGTGCCGTCAACGGCAACGTAGCCGATGGGCCTGCTTCAACCATCCAGATCACCAGCAATGGCCACGGCGGATACTATCCCGAGATGAATCAGGCAGCGCCGACGATCCCGGTGAAAGAAAACGCGCCGACTCGAATTTTCTGCTTTATCGATGATCTTTTCTTCCAGGCGAAGATCCAGGAAACGGCGCGCAAGCTCGGCGTGAAAGTGGAGTTTGTGAAGGGCGAGAAGGAAACCGTTTCGCGAATCACGGACGCGCCCGAAGCCGAGCGGCCGACGCTGGTTGTCTTCGACTTGAACAACTTGAACGCCAAGCCGATGACGCTGATTCCCAAATTCAAATCAAAGTTCAAGAAGGCCACGTCGATCGTGGGATTCCTCAACCATTTGCAAGGCGATCTAAAGATGAAAGCCATTGAAGCTGGTTGCGACACGGTAATGCCGCGCTCTGCATTTTCGCAGAGTCTGCCGAATCTGCTGCGGCGGTACGGGATGGACGAAGAGGACGAATATGTACCGCAACCCGTGTAAACAGGACTAGGTGGGAAGGCAAACGGGCGTCCGCGATAGCGGACGCCCGTTTTGTCTTTGCGTCAAAGTTATCCGGGGGGCCAGGTCAGAGCGCGCCCGCCAAGCAAGTGCAGGTGAAGATGATCGACAGTTTGCCCCCCGTCCTCGCCAGTATTGATGACCACGCGGTAGCCTTTGGCGAGACCTTTGGTGCGGGCAATCTCCGCCGCGACCCAAAGCAAATGACCGAGCAGGGACGTGCGGTCGCTGCCAGCCTCGGCTATGGAGTCAATGTGTTCGCGCGGGACGATGAGGATGTGAACGGGAGCCTTCGGCTGGATGTCGGCAAACGCGTAGCACTGATCGTCGTTGTAGACGGCGGTCGACGGAATACTTCCTTCTACGATCTTGCAGAAGAGGCAACTCATGGCGCGTTCAGTTTACAGGAGGCCATCAGCTGGTGTGGTCGACGATGATCTTCCAGCCGTGGACTCCCTTGTGCCAGACCAGTGAGAATATCCCATCGTCCTGTTTAGCATCGCCCTTGGCGGTTCGATCAAGGTGAAATTTGCCGGTCACGACAGCGAATTCGGTTTGACCACACGAACCGGGGAGGAGACGGACTTCGAGGTCTTTGAAGGTGAGCGTTCCCATCTGCTCTCGACTGGTGTAGGCCATCTGATAGCGCTGAAGGATGGGCTGAAAGCCTTTGTGCAGCAACGCGGAGCCAATAAAAGTAGTGTCGGGCGAGTCCTCGTAGGACTGCATGAAAGCAGTGATGTCACCACGGTTCCAGTCGGTAACTTGCGCTGTGATGACGGCGCGGATTGCCGCCTCATCCGCGGCCTGGGCGCGCATTGCAGGTGCCGAACATACAAAAACCAACGCAAGGGACAGGAGCGGGAAAGCTCGTTTCATGGTAGACCTCCGAGGATGCGTGGATACGGGATCAGCTTACAATGAGAGTATGGCAACCGCAGCCGAAACTTCCCCATTTCGCGTTGTCCATACGGTCTGTTCGCATGACTGCCCCGACAGTTGCGCGGTTCTCGTAACCGTCGATGATAACGGCCGCGCCATCAAGGTGCAGGGTGATCTGGCGCAGCCGGTGACACAAGGATTTCTGTGCGGAAAAGTGGCAAAGTACCTGGACCGTGTTTATGCGCCGGATCGGATTCTCTATCCCCTGCGGCGAAAGCCCGACGTTGCCAAGGGACCTCTCGTGCGCGGTCGCGAACACGAGGCCTTCGAACGCGTGAGCTGGGACGAAGCGCTTTCTTCGATTGCGCAGCGGCTGCAACACATCAGCGACGAATATGGACCCGAGTCCATTTTGCCGTACAGCTACGCGGGCACAATCGGCGTCTTGGGATACGGCTCGATGGACCGGCGGTTCTTTCACCGGCTGGGCGGCAGCCAGCTTGATCGAACCATCTGTTCTGAAGCAGGCGGGGTAGCCTGGAACCTCGTTTATGGCCAAAAGCTGGGAACGCCAACCGAAGACTTCAAGTTCGCGAAGCTGATCATTGCCTGGGGAGCCAACATTCACGGCAACAATGTTCATCTGTGGCCGATGGTGGAGCAGGCCCGCCGCAACGGGGCGCGATTGATCGTTATTGATCCATACAAGACTCGAACGGCGGCACTTGCTGACTGGCACATCGCTATTCGACCCGGCACCGACGTGGCCCTGGCGCTCGGCATGATGCATGTGATCCTCGGCGAAGGCCTGGAAGATCGAACCTATATTGCTGAAATGACACACGGATTCGATCAACTTGCCGAACGCGTACGCGAGTACACCCCTGAACGCGTTGCGGCGTGGACGGGGATGACCGCGGATGAAGTGGTGCGATTGGCGCGTGAGTATGCGACAACGCGGCCTGCAGCCCTGCGATTGAACTATGGCGTGCAGCGAAGCGAAAACGGCGGCACAGCTGTCCGCGCCATCGCCATGCTTCCGGCGCTGACCGGCGCGTGGAAGTATCGGGGAGGCGGCGGACAGCTTTCCACCTCAGGCGCCTTCAAGTGGAATAAGCGGGAGTTGGAGCGGCTCGACCTGGCGCTCGATTCACCGCTCGGCCGGCCCGCGCGCGTAGTGAACATGTCGACCCTGGGTCAGGCGCTCACCGAACTCGGACAGGGTCCGGACGCGAAGCCCGAGAACGGCCCGGCGGTTCATGCGTTGTTCGTCTACAACTCGAATCCCGGTGCAGTGGCGCCGAATCAGAACGCGGTGCGTCGAGGGATGGCGCGATCAGACCTTTTTACGGTTGTGCACGAGTTGTTCTTCACAGACACGACGGATTACGCCGACTATATCTTGCCCGCGACAACGTTTTTGGAGCACACAGACATTCAGGGGGCCTATGGGCACTATTTTGTCCAGCTGTCGAATCAAGCCATTCAGCCGCCTGGCGAGGCACGGTCAAATGTGTGGCTTTTCAGTCAGATGGCGCAATATATGGGCTTCACCGAGCCGTGCTTGCGCGACACGGAAGAGCAGTTAATCAGGCAGGCGCTGGCTGTCGGACTCGATGGGCGCTCAAAGAATGCTGGCATGGAGCACATCAGCTTTGAGGACCTGCAGGAGCAGGGACATATTCCGCTCAGCTTCCATCGCTCACCGGAAACCGCGCCATTTATGCCATTTACGGCAGGAGCGGTGCCGACGCCATCCGGCAAGATTGAGTTTTATTCACAAGCCCTCGCCCGACAGGGTCTTGACGCCCTCCCGGCTTTTGTCTCGGCCACGGAATCACGGTGGGGTAAGACTGCTGAGCGCTTCCCGCTGGAGTTTCTGAGCCGCAAGGCCGACAACTACATGAATTCGACCTTTGCCAACCTTGAGGGTCACAGAAAGATGGAATCCCGCACCACCCATCGCCTTGAGATGCATCCTGTGGACGCCAGGGCACGCGGAATTGGCGAAGGTGATGAGGTACGCGTTTGGAACGACCGCGGGGAAATCAAGCTGACCGCCCTGGTAAACGGCACGATGCCGACCGGGGTTGTGGTGGCACGGATCGACTGGGCCAAATTTCACCCGGATGGTTCAAATGTGAACGTCCTGACGAGCGAACGTTTGACAGACATTGGGGCCGGGGCGACGTTCTATTCCGTCCTGGTGGAAGTGGCCAAGGCCTGAATCGCCTGGTTTGAGACCTGGTAACACGGGCAAGGTACTTGAATTCCGCTGAATGCATTAGGTGTGATGCACAAGCACTCACTTAAAGCGATAAAATGAACCTATGACTTGGGCACCGTTTATTGTTGTTCTCGTGCTTGCCTGTGGCTACTCCTACTTCAAGCGCGCCGGCCAGATTTCCGAGAAGGATGCCGTAGAGTACCTGAAAAATGGGGCAATGATTATCGATGTCCGGAGCCCCTCCGAATTCAGCAAGGGTCACCTGATGCAGGCACAGAACATGCCGCTGGACAACATTGATGTTCTGATTCAGAGCACGGTGAGGGACAAGAACAAGGTTCTCTTGCTCCATTGCACCAGCGGAATTCGCAGCAACATGGCAAAGAAGAAGCTGCTCGATTTGGGCTATTCAAAAGCCTTCAGCCTCGGGTCGTATAGCCGGGCCGAAAGGCTTGTAAGTCGCAGATAGCCTGAATTCTCAAATCGCAATGGAACCAAAATTCCGCCTTCGCCTGGCAACAGAAGACGACATCCCTGATCTGCATGCGCTGATTGAATCCTCGGTGCGAGGTCTTCAGGCTGGCGACTACACGGCTGCGCAGATTGTGGGCGCACTCGGAACTGTGCTGGGGCTGGATACGCAACTCATCTCCGACCGGACTTACTTTGTAGCCGAGACTCTCGACCAAAGCGCGCGGAAGCTCCTGGCTGGATGCGGGGGTTGGTCAAAGCGGAAGACGCTGTTCGGCGCCGATCATGGGCCCGGACGCGAGCCCGAGCTGCTTGATCCGGCGACGGATGCGGCCAAGGTGCGCGCGATTTTTGTTCATCCGGCATTCGCCCGACAAGGGCTCGGCTCGCTGATTCTAGCGACGGTTGAGAATGCAGCGATCGCAGCGGGATTCACGCGGTTTGAGATGGGATCGACGCTGACCGGCGTGCCGCTGTATTTCCTGAAGGGCTATGTCGAGGTTGAGCGGATTGCTGTCCCACTCAAGAACGGCGAGGCACTGCCAGTGGTGAAGATGGTAAAGAGCGCTACCTGACGTGAATCGGATTGGCTACAGGATCACTCCATCCCGCCGAAGGGATCTTCAAGGGACGGGCTTTGCGGCGTCAAAAGCTCGGCGCCCGATTCCGTAATGTGCATGTCGTCCTCCAGACGAATGCCGAATTCACCTTTGATATAGATCCCGGGCTCGTCGCTGAAAACATTGCCTGCAGTGAGATGCGGGGCGAGGTTCCAGCCGAACATGTTGTTCTTTACGAGGTATGGCCACTCATGCATATCCATGCCGATGCCGTGGCCTACACGATGGGTGAAATAGGTGAAGCTGGGACCGTAGCCCGCGTCGACGATGACCTTACGCGCAGCCGCATCGACGTCGCTGGCCGGAATGCCGGGGCGGGCTGTGCGGAGCGCGGCAGCCTGTGCGCGATGCACAATATCGAAGACCAATTTCATTTTGTCGGTCGCTTTGCCGAGCACGAACGTCCTTGTAATGTCGGAAGTGTAACCTTCAACGTCACAACCATCGTCGAGCATGAGGATCGAACCTTGTAGCAGCGTTTGCGGTTGAGCCGAGCCATGCGGCAACGCGGTGAACTCGTCGATGTTGAGGCTGGCTTCGCCTTCGAAGCCCACACGCCGGTAAGCGGCGGCGATGAGTGAATGCACATCGGCGGTGGTCATGCCTGGACTCAGCGATTGAGCCACGGCGCGATAGACCAGTAAGGTGGCCCGGCAAGCGAGGCGCAGACACTCCATCTCGTGCGCGTCCTTGATCATGCGACAGCCGACGGTGACGGGCGAGGCACTCACAATTGTGAGATGTGGATTGGCATCGCGAATCCCTTCGGCGAAGACGAATCGCATATTCTCGTCGAGACCGATAGTGCCGGCCGTGAGCCCGCGATCGGAGAGGCCTTTGCCCAGCGCCGCGTAAGGGCTTTCGTCCTCCCGCCAGGTGAGCACGTCGGCTTCTTTGCCGAGCGGGCCGGCAACGAGCAATTCGCGGGCGCGGCCTTCTTCAAAAGCAGGACAGACGAGGAATGGCTTGGCGTGCGCAGGAATCACAAGAGCCCACAGACGCTCACCGCCATTCAGGTGCATATCTGCAAAGTAGACCGAAGAAGTGGTGCTGTTGGCGAGCACGATGGCGTCGATCTTTGCTGAGGTCATCAGCTGTTTCGCTCGCTCGATGCGTGCCTGCCGTTCGGCAACCGTAAAGGGTCGGGCGTGGCCGGACAGAACGGGCAAAGCCGCGATGGCAGGGGGCAGCGGATGGGATGACTCGGCAAAGGCAGTTTGGGGCAAGAGTGCTGCAGCTGTAACTGCGGTGGCTCCAAGGAAACCTCGGCGCGTGATGGCTTGTGTGCGAGTCATGATCCTCCGGGGAAACAGCAACGCTGCTTTCTAGATTACCTGCCCGCGAAGAGGCGGGGCGTCATCGTGCTTCGCCTATCGCCAATGTCATGCAATGCCGGTGACTGGTTTCGCACTGCAGCATATCTTCGGCAAGCAAATTCCATCCCACAAAGCCGGCGAAGCGGCCATTGGGCGATTGCGCCACGGTAGGGGCTAAGCCGTCGCCGGTTTCGGCGCTGTAATCCTCGTGCATCGAGCCCCACTTTGCGATGTCACGATGAAGTTCTGCAGCCAAGGTGAGGGCAAGCCAGTGAGATTCTGCCGCGAAGCCGTAGCGGCGAATGGCGATCCAGTCGAGGAAATTGGCGTTGATCCAGACGGGCCCGCGCCAGTTGGAATATGGATCGATAATCGCCTCATTGTTGTATGCGGGGTCGGCCTTGGCGAGGCTGCGAAAACCATAGTCCGATCGCATCTGGGCAGGATTGAGCAAATGAAGACGGATCATGCGGCGACCCTGGTCGCGCGAGAGCAGGCCGTCGACAAGGGGTAGAAAGTTGGACCACGAGACCACGCGAATGACCATACTGGTGTCGCGGCGACGATTCCAAAACATGGCATCCTTTGCAGACCATAGCTGTCGGAGGATGGCTCGACGCGTAGCATTGGCCTCGGCTCGGTAACTACGCGCGTGTGCCGAATCACCCAACTGATCAGCCAGCACGGCCATGGCGAAATACTCGCGCATGGCGTAGACCGAGGCATCGACGGCGAGGACGGCGCTGCGGTCATTCGGATCATTGCTGAGCGCGGCGTTGTTGTCCGCCCCCGACTGCATGGCATTATCCCAGAACCATAGACCCCACTTCGGGTCGAACTGCGTGCGTTTTCTGTATTCAAGAACGCGCTGCATTGCCGGCCAGACGGGGCGAAGCCATTCGTAGTCGTGCAAGTCCTGCGCTGCAATCACCGCACCTTGCGCAAGAAATGGCTTCATCGCGAACTTTCCAAACAACGGTCGCGGACCTTTCGGCGTGATGCATCCGGCAACATACCCATCCTTGTCAGCCGATGACGCAAAGCCGAGTACCCAGTCGCGAAGGTACTTTGCATGGGCTGGATCCTGGTTTGCCCAGTGGACGCCGATGAAGAACCCATCCCAGTCCCACATTTGCGTGTAATAGCCAGCTGGAATGAGGTATGGGTATTTGATGTAACCGTCCGCGGGCCGAATCGTCTGAGGAGCGAGGTGGACAAAGTCGGCGGTGAGGTCTGCGTAGAGCGCCGGATCGGAGATCGTTGCAGGGGACGACTGCGTCGAGATAGGAAGGCAGGCGAATGTGGCAACGGTTAGGCCGCAGACAACACCCGTGCAATGGCGAACTAGAGTGCGGAGCTCCGTCACAGTCGGAATCATAACGCGACCTGTCGTAATTCGCAGCGCAGGTCCAGATTCACGGTGTAGACGCCGTGGGCTGGAATTCGATGTAGTCAATTGCCGCGGGGTCGGCTGCATCGGGGATACCGTCAATCCGGATTACGTCGCCCGATCTAAGATCGACATTGCGTATTATGTGGCGGGTTGAATTGTCGCCGTTGGGGCGCCGCGAGGGCAGCGTCGCATCGGCGGACCAGCTTGCATCCGGGCCGGCGGGCTGGACGTTGACCGTAAGCGTGAACTTTGCGATGCCCCCCTGCAAATCGAAGTATTGAACGGCTATGTTGAAGCGGCCTGTGGCACCGGAGTAGGTCCATTGAGCCGTGCAGGTTGCCTCGGGGCAGGAAACAGCTTTGCCGCCAGACGCATCTTCCCACGGTGTAACGTCGATGACCTTGTAGCCGGTCAGGCGAGCGTCTTCTGCTTCTAGCCGGTTCGGATAGTGACCTGCGCGACCGCTTTCATCAGGGACTCCGCTTAGTTTGAAGAAGTACTGCACGATCGCGTCACGCCAAACGATGGCGTGGCCCGCCTGATATTCGAGACGGGAGAGCATGTCCTGATACAACCGATCGTCGATGCGGCCCTTTAGCGACCTCCAGTCATCGACAAATTGCGCAGCCTGCGCGGCGCCCTGGTAGTGGCTATCGTAGATGTACTGGATAACGGTTTTTCCATCCTGCAGCTTATATGTATAGGGAGCGTGATGAAAGAAGAGCAGCAGATTGTCTGGCGTAGTTGAGGCGGACTCGTAGATCTTCGCAACTTCTGGCGGGTATTGACCTGCAAACCCTGTGCCGGTGGAGACTGTGCGATCAAATCCTACGCCGTCGTGGTCGGCCTTGTGCCACTGGCCCCAGCCGTTGTTCTCACTGGATTCGATGCCGGGACCGTAGTGGCTGCCGGTGATGTCGGTGAGAGTCTGCATGCCGAGCGGGCCCGTGTAATTCACATACGCCGGCCACGATTGCATCAACATGTTGCCGACGGTGCGGACGACGGCGGGATTGGTAGAGATGGTCTGGCGTGTCCACTCTTCAGCGATTTGCTGGGGAGTAAGACTCGGGTTCCAAGCGAGACGTCCAAATGCGTAGAGATTCGCGAGAGCAAGCGGTGAGCCGAGCCACGCATCACGGCCTACGCCGGCGACCGCAACCATTCCTCCGCTCCTGCTGGCCAATATCTTCTGGACAGGAGTCGCCGCACCGCCGACACGCATGTCGAAGTCGAGGACCCATTTCCACATGGGGGCAAGATAGACGAGGTGGCGTTGCTGCCCGGTGTACTCCTGGGTGACCTCGACCTCCATGGCCTGGTTGGTTTGGGCGAGGCCGCCGAAGAGAGGCGAGACCGGCTCCTGTGCCTGGAAATCGATGGGGCCTTCCTTGGTCTGGACAAGCACATTGCCCGCGAATTTTCCGTCGAGCGGATGGAAGATGTCGTATGCCGCGCGGGCGCGGTCGGCCTTGGGATCGCGCCAGTCGGCATGGTGGTTGTAGACAAAGGCGCGGTAGAGCACCACTCCGCCATGAGGCGCGAGAGCTGCGGCGAGGGTGTTGGCCGCGTCTGCAGGGGTGCGGCCAAAACTGGACGGCCCGGGTTGGCCCTCGGAATCCGCCTTTACGGTAAACCCGGCGAAATCGGGGATGACGGAGTAAACCTCGTTTACCTTGGCGGCCCACCAGGCTTTGACGGCCGGGTCGAGCGGATCAAAAGTGGCGAGACCACCGATTTTCTGCGGACTGGCAATGTCTACGCTCATGGCGAGATGAACGCCCCATGGGCGCATCGCGTCGGCGATTCGCGCAATGCCTTTGAGGTGGTAAGAATCCAGCAGTTGTGGAGCAGCATTTACATTGTTTACGTTGCAGCCGTTGATTCCAACAGAGGCCAACATCCGCGCGTATTCGCCTACGGGAGCGAGATCGTCGCGGACGTTGCCGCCCTCAAAGAAGATGCTGCGTCCGGCATAGCCTCGCTCGATGGATCCGTCGGGGTTGTCCCAGTCATCGACCCACCGGATCGGCATGGCGGGGCGCTCGCGCAAATTGGACCGACTCAGGTCAGTGCCTTGCGCGAGGTTCCGCAGCAGCGCAAATGCGCCGTAGAGCACACCGCGGTCGCTGCCGCCGACGATATCGAGCTCCCGCACGAGTTCTGTTCGGTTCCACGAAATGAAGAATTCGTCCGGCTCGAGCGCAGGCGCAGCTGATCTCGGATTTCGTTTGCGCATTTCCTCAGCTGTACCGAGGAGGATAAGGATCGGGCCGACATCGAGGCTTTGTCTCCCGGAAAGAGACAACAGGCCGCGTTCCAATTCGATTGTCGCGGATTGGTCGAGAGCACTTTGGCCCAGCGCCTGCACATGCATGGGAACGCTGAGTGGTTTGCCGATGGGGTGGTACTTGAGCCAGGCCTGATCCGCAGTTTGACCATGGGTGAGAGGGCTGCCGCTGAGAACAAGTGCGACCCCGAGCGCCAATTCAAACGAAAAGCTGATCCCCGTGTGTCGCATCCTCGCCTCTCGGTACGCCCAATCGCACCCAGTCCGTTCTATCATCCTCGGCCGGGTAGATGGTCGGCGTCGGTCACCAGTCTTCGGTTTCAGTCATTTCGACGACTTCCCAATTTGCCCAAGTCGATTGTGACCTGCCGCAGACCTCGAACAGCATTTGTCAGGTAAATGGCATCTGCGGTCTCCAGGTCGGATAGCGTCAAGACTCTCTCCTCAATTTCCGGACGCATTTCGAGCAAGTGGCGGCGATAGACGCCGGGCAGCAAGCCACACTCGATGGGCGGCGTAAACCAGCGACCGTCTTTCGCAATAAAGACATTGCTAATAGCGCCTTCCGTGACTTCATCCCGCGAATTGAGGAACAGTACATCGTCAAAGCCGGATTTGGATGCGGCCTTCAAGGCGTCGGCATAAACACCGCGATTCGTCGTCTTGTGGAGAAGAAAGCGGTCGCTCGGATCCGTGCGCTGCGACGAAATGCAGACTCTACCCGGTGATTCGGCACTCTTTTCGCTGGTTTCGGACAATGGTGCGTGTTCGATGGAAATGCTGCCACCAGAATCGAGAAGGAGCCTGACCTTGCGTGCCTCAGGATTCGGGAATCTCGCGGATACAGCCAACAGCTTTCCTCTCACCGCGTCGCGATCGCACGTAATAAAGAAATAGTCAGCGGAGTCTCTGAGACGATCCAGATGGAGTTCTAAGAGCGGATATTCGTTTCGCCACAGCATCGTTTCGATCAACGAAAAAGGCGCATGGGTGCGAGTGAGAAACTCGGCTTTTAATTGGCACTCGCGAAACTCCTCTTCCGCATTGGAGTCAATGACTATACCGCCTCCGACGCTCATTTTTGCGTCCTGCCCATCGAGTTC
Source organism: uncultured Acidobacteriaceae bacterium (assembly GCA_963826915.1). Taxonomy (GTDB): domain Bacteria; phylum Acidobacteriota; class Terriglobia; order Terriglobales; family Acidobacteriaceae; genus Telmatobacter. The sequence goes on along the minus strand of CAWGYG010000008.1, from coordinate 329,497 downwards.
GACCGTTCGGATTGCAACATTGAAGACGCTTTCCTCACGTGAGAAGTAGCCGATGGCTCCGGAGTAAACGCCACGCCACGCGTCTTCAATTTGCGCGAGAAGCTGCATGGCCCGCACTTTGGGTGCACCCGTAATCGATCCGCAGGGGAAGAGCGCGCGGAAGATATCGCGGCATGCAACATCGGCGCGCAGTTCGCCGGTGATTGTGGATGTCATTTGCCAGAGCGTTGGGAAGCGTTCGACGTCGAAGAGGCTTTCGACACGCACGCTGCCGAAGGTGCACAGGCGGCCTAGATCGTTGCGGATGAGGTCGACGATCATCACGTTTTCGCTTCGATTCTTCTCATCGTTTCGAAGCCAATCGGCGATTTGGCGATCTTCCTGGGTGGTGCGGCCGCGTCGCGCAGTTCCCTTCATGGGCTTTGTGGTGATGCGGCGCGTTGTGCCTTGCTTTTCAACGCGGAAAAAGAGCTCGGGCGAGAGCGAGAGGATGTGACGGCCGGATTGCCAATGCAGAAACGCTCCATACTCTACCGGCTGGCGGGCGCGTAGGAGGGCATAAAGGGAAGCCGGGCGTTCGACGATACGGGCGCACAGCGGAAAGGTGAAATTGAGTTGATAAACGTCTCCGGCGCGAATCCAATCTTGGATTGTTTCAATGCGGTCGGTGTATTGCTCTGGAGTGAGTGCGGAAGAAAGCGCAACGGAAGCATGTTCAAGCGGATCTTCGCGGAAATCGTTCTGCCTCAGGGCCAGGTTGGGAGGGTCTTCGCGGAGAAAGGCTCCGGTGGCATGGTCAAACAGAGAGCTGCGTTCGTAGATACCGAACCAGGCAAGAGGCTCCACCAGGGAATCGTGGGTGGATTTGGAATGCGCGGCGGTGGGCTCGAAAACCTGGCCACATTCGTAGGTGAAGAACCCTGCGGCAAAGTACCCCGCGGCGGTTGCATCCTCGATTTGCGCAAACAGGCCCGAGAGTTGTGCAGAATCCCTGGCCTCAATTATTTTTAGCGGGCTGGTAAAAAGTCGGCTCACCGAGCCTGGTGCGCCCGACCTTGAACTCTCGAGCAGCACCGTCGCTGGCGTTTGCTCAACCAGCGCGTAGGCTTCAGCGGGAAGGGGATGCCAGGGCTTCATGCATCCATTCGGAACTGTTTACTGGGTCACCGTCAACGCCATAGTGGCGGTGTGGGTCGTGGCAGTGATTCCATTGCTCGATTGCGCTGTCACCACTACGGTGTAAGTACCGACTGGAGTTGGAAGGTTATAAGGCGGCCCGTGGTTGTGGTAGTTGTAAAGGGGTGCACAGGCTGTGGCGCCAAGCACGGTGACAAGTCCCAAGATGGCGAGAAGCGAAAGTCGAGCAAGCCATTGGCGGCGACGGGCCCCGAATGCCAATCCGGCCAATCCCAGAATGCCGGGCAACAGAACTGCCCATGCCACTGGAGTCGATCCAGAATGCGTTGGCGGGACGACTTTAGCGAGCGACGTAGCCTGCGTGGCAATCACCATGGAACTGGTAACGGCAGCGGTGGCGTTAGGGGAGATTTCGAGATTCTCCGGCGTGAAAGTGCACTTGGTCTGGTCAGGTATACCCGAGCAGGACAGGGTTACGAACATGGGAGCCGTGAGTGAAGCAGCGTTAATGGGTGTAATGGACGCCACAACTGATCCGGACTGACCCTGCTGTAGCGAAAGAGTGGCCGGTGCGACCGAAACCGAGAAATCGGGGGTGGTGCCAGCCTCAGCATGCACTGAAAAGGGCTCGGAAACCGATGCCCGATGTGAGTTGTCGCCCGCGTAAGTTGCGGTGAGGTTATGATCTCCGGCGACCAGGTCAAGGGTGGTAGTGGCATGGCCCTGGGGATCCAACGCCACACCCGCGAGGGCTTTGCCTTGATCACTTATGACTGCGGTACCCGAAGCGGGAAGCCCGTTTTCACCGGTTACGGCGATGGACACAACTGCGCGGGTATCCCCGCCCTGGTCATGAACCTCCACGGCCAAGGTGGTCTGCGTGGCCAGGCTTGGCGCGGAATTGGGGGATAGCGCCAAAGCCGGAATCGCGATCCCGACACAGAGTCCTGCAACTACCTCAAGCCGCAGACTGCGGCTGAACAAACTTCTCACGTGCACCTGCTCCAAATCTTAAGAAAAGATCGTGTATCGCCCAATATGGCAGCGTAAAACCATTGTATCTGGCGGGGGCACAGAGGGGCCATTCCCGCCAGTTATTGGACGGATGGCGACCGAAAATGGCGGTTTTCCGAGAGGTCTTCGACTTAGAGGAAGTACCACCGCGCAACGGTGCCCGCCGCAACAAGGAAAGCGCCGATGGCGATGAAAAGTTTCACCATTCGATGCAGATCGACCGGAGCCCCTGGAACTGCTGTTGGAAGGAAAAGCAGCAGGAGAATACCAATAAACATGGCGAGCCCACCGCCCAGTTGAGCCTTCCTGCCCAGGCGGCTTTTGGCAAGACCTTGCCTTTCAGACTTTTCCGGATCCATGTTCATATTTGAAGTCACAGGAATCTCCGGCGCAAGGGAAACGTCGGCGCGGCTAAAGACAAGATACTGCAGTTCCGGGTTTTTCGGCTTAAGGAACTACATCCGCCGGGTAAGTTCCTTCCAAGCTACTCATCTCGGAGCAGCTGTGCGGGATTAACGTTAAGGGCGCGCCGGGCGGGAATCCAGGTGGCTACGAGGCCCACGAGAGTCATGGTCGCCAGGGCGCCGAGCAGAACAAGCGGATCGCGCGGTGTCGCCTCATAGACCAGATTGGCCAGAATCCGGCTGGCGAGCACGCCCAGTATCAGACCTGCGACCGATCCCGAAACCAGAACAATCAGCGGTCGACCGAGAGCCGCGCGCATCAGTTGTGTGCGGTGTGCGCCGAGGGCCACGCGGATACCCAGTTCACGGAGACGTTTTGATACCGAGTAGGCCGCCATGCCAAAGATGCCTGTGATAGCCAGCATGGCTGCCAGCAAACCCATGACCCCGAGAACCGCCGTCGCAATGCGTGCAGGGAAGAGCGCCAGCGCCAATCGATCGGACCAGGTGCGAAGGGTAAAGGGCAGGCTGGAATCAATGCCGCTCAACATGCTGTTCATCGCGGACGCCACTTCGGTCGATGGCCGGTCAGAGCGCACCATGAAAATGGTGTTTGCGTCGTGATTCTGCCCCAGAGGAAAGAACATGGCGTCATCGGGGTCCTCTGTCAGTGTGTCGTATTTTCCATCTTCCACGACACCCACGATCTGGTAGAGCGTTTTGTCGCGGCCGAGGAAATGACGGCCGACAGCCGGCACGTTGCCGAACATGCTGCGAGCGAATTTCTCATTGACTATCGCTACTTTCGGCGCATTTGGTCCATCCGCCCAAGTGAAGTCGCGCCCGGCGAGCAGCCTGGTACGAGCGGTGTTCAGATAGCCTGGTGAAATCGAAAAATAATGCGCAGTGAAAACACTGTTCGATGGGCGCATGTCGGCGGTGCCTTCACGGTAGACAGACGTGTTGCTGCTACCGCCACCGAGCGGAAGAGAACTGATCGTTCCTGCAGCGGATATACCGGGAATGCGCTCGGCTTCTTCGATCATGCGCTGCTGCACCGGAAAAGCCGAGTCGTCGGAGTAGCCCCCCATTTGCATATCGCTGTCGGCAATCAAAACTCCGTCTGGCACGAAGCCCATCGGCGCGTGCAAGGAACGCTCCATGCCGCGGAGCGCTACCAGGGAGGCTGTGACCAGCAACGCGCAGAGAGTGATTTGCACGGCGAGCAAGAGATCTCGCAGCGTGAATCCGGCAAGCCTACCCAGAACCACGGAGCCAGTCTTCATGGCATGCATGGCGTCTGTTCGCCAGATTTGCCTGGCTGGCAGCAGGCCGGGAAGAATGCCGCTGGCCAGAGAAAGCAGTAAAGCAAGGGCGAAGACGCCGAAATCGGGCGTTACGGTGACGTGGATGGGATACTCTGCGATGGGCTGCCAGCGCGAGAGCGCGTTCAGGATAGCGACGGCAATGAGTGTTCCAGCCAACCCTCCGCAAGCGGATATGAGCACGGCTTCAGTGAGGATCTGACGGAGGAGGCGCCAACGCGTTGATCCGATGGAGAGCCGGATCGCCAATTCGCGGGTGCGATCAGCGGAGCGCGCGGCAAAGATGCCAGCCAGATTTACGCAGGCAGCGACCAGCACCAGCAACGCCAACACCATAATTGCAGTGAGAAACGGCTTTGCAGGGCCACCGAGCACGTCGCCGAGCAGGCCAGGCTTGACCAGGCGCGTCTGCAGCCCGTCATCATCTACCGGATTCTCGTGGGCAAGCTGATGTGCGACGGCATTCAGGTTGTCGTTCGCTTGACGCGGCGAAACGCCCGGTTTCAACGAACCGATCACGAAGATGCCGTGGTTCCCACGCTTGACCAGAAAGCTGTAGCCCTCGATTTGTTCCTCGTTCACCATGGGCAACCAGAATTCGGGCCAGAAGAAGAGTTCCGTACCGTTGAAGCTGTGGGGCGCGACACCAATGATGGTGAAGGGATGCTTGTTCAGATCGACAGCCGTGCCGATGACGTGAGGATCCGCGTTGAACTGGGTACGCCAGAGCGCATCGCTGAGCACAATATAGGGAGCGGAGTTGGGTCCGTGTTCGTCGCTGGCGTGGAAAAAGCGACCCAGTTGGGGCTGCACTCCGAGCATGTCGAAGTAATTCCCTGACACCTCGTACTCCCAGTGCTTTTGAGCCGGGCCTCCGATGCTCATGCCGGCATAGCCGAGCCGATAAGCGGCCATATCTGCAAAGGTGGTGTTGCGCGCCTTGAGGTCGAGATAGTCGGGATAAGAGTGGTTGTCATCGCCAAGCTGGCGCTGTGTTATCTGAAATAGCCGATCCGCATTAGGAACGTTGAGAGGATGCAGAATCATCGCGTTGAGCACGCCAAATACAACTACGTTTGCACCGATGCCGAGAGCCAATGTGAGGATGGCGGTAATTGCAAAGCCGGGTGAACGGCGCAACTGGCGGGCTGCATAGTGGATGTCGCGGGCAAACCCGGCGAGGCCGAGAGTGGCGTCTGCAGCGGTGACGCGCTCTTTTGTCGCAACAGGATTGCCGAAACGGAGAAGCGCGTTGCGACGAGCGTTATCAGGCGGCATGCCGGCAGCAAGATTGTCTTCAATGCGAAGAGCGAGGTGGGCCTGCAGTTCGGCATCGATCTCGCGGTCGATTCGATGGCGACGGAATAGGTTGGCGACGCGACGGAAGACTGCCATTGCGGTTCTCCTTACCGTTTTTTATTCGCTGCGGAGAGCTTTCATGGGATCCACATGGGCGGCACGGGACGCGGGGATCCAACTGGACCCGAGCGCAATTGCCGCAATCAGAGCAGTGATGACGGAAAAGACCACGGGGTCGTCGGGACGCACGCCGCGCAGCAGGTTGGCGACAAGATGGGCGAGGCCGAACGCGAGAACAAGTCCGGAGGCCAAGCCAATTCCCGTCAGCCACGAGGCACGGCGCAGAATCAACCCCAGCACGTCTTCCCTTCGCGCGCCCATGGCTAGCCGCACGCCAATTTCGCGCGTTCGCTCGCCGACTAGGTTTGCCATCACGCCGAAGATGCCGATCGCGGCCAGCAGCAGGGCGATCACGGCATCAACGACCAACATGGCGGCGGCGTACATCAACCCTGTTAATGATTCGTGAAGGTATTGGTCGTAGGTCATCACCATGTCGAGGGGCAGCGAGGGGTCGAGTCCGGCCAACGCCTTGCGCGCCGGCACCGCGAGGGTTATCGGATTGCCATCGGTGATCAGCGCATAAGTCGCTTCGGTTGGCGGCAGCTGCGCGGCGCTCATATATACAGCAGGCTCGATCGTCTGGTTGTCCCACATGGAATACTGCGCATCCTGCGCAACTCCAACAATCGTCAACCAGGGCTCATCGGTGGTTTTCTGATCGCCCATGCGGATGCGATGGCCAATCGGGTTTTCGCCGGGAAAGTACTTCGCGACAAACTTGCTGCTGACGACGGCTGCCGGCTGCGAGCCAATCGAATCACTGTCGCTCAAGCCGCGTCCGGCAAGAATGGGAATATGGAAAGCCGCGAAATAGCCTTCGCTTACGGGCAGATTTAGTGCGGTTTGAAATTTCCCCGGGAGAGTGGGGCGATGTTCAATGGCGCAATCCCGCAACCATTCGGTATCGCCGTAAGGTAATGCGGTACTCACGTCTGCGTGAGTCACCCCGGGCAAAGCACGCAGTTTTGCGAGGCTGTCTTTGAACCATGCGGCTTGCTTTTGCGGGGTGTCGTAGCGGGCCGGGGGCAACATCACCTTGAAGGTGAGCATCTTGTTGGGCTGATAAGCGTCGGCCAGATGCAGCAGACGCCACATTCCCTTGGACATCAGCGCCGCGCCAATCACCAATGCCACGGCAAGCGCGATCTGCGAAACGGCAAAAATACTTCTCAGTCGGCCGCTTCGGCCAGAGCTTGTGGTCCCACGCGATCCCGACTTCAGTTGCTCGTTGACATTGAGACGCAACGCCTCGATGGCAGGCACGATTCCTGAAATGATGCCTGCTGCCACGGCGACCAGAAGAGAGAATGCCAGGACTCTGCCATTCAGCGAAGTGTTGGACCAGCCCGCCATGTAGCGGGCAATTCGGGCCGGCATGGTGATGAGGATCAGGTGCAGATAAACTCCGCCGACCACGAGCCCACCTGCGGCGCCAATGAGTCCCAGCAAGATGTTTTCAGTAAGTAACTGGCGTAGGACGCGGAAGCGACTGGCGCCGAGCGCAGTGCGCATGGCGATCTCGGGACGACGCGCGATTCCGCGTGCGAATTGCAGATTCGCAACATTGGCGCAAACCACCAGCAGAACAAACAGCGTGGCGCCCATAACCAGGCGGTAATAAAGCGGTGTCATATCGCCGTTGATTCCGTCGAGCAGCGGTTCGACCTTGACCGACAGGCCCTGGTTGGTTGCCGGGTAGACCTTGGACAGGTGCTCCGTAATGATGCGCATCTCAGCCTGGGCCTGCTTGACCGTGACCCCGTCCTGCAATCGCCCGGTTACAAGGTAGTCATGAGAAGCGCGATCGTGAAGCTGCTGCGGAGTTGGCGCAAAGGGCAAAAACAAGTCGGCATCCGATGGATACTGCATCGTCTTCGGCAAAACTCCGATGATCGTGTACACACGCTGGTCCAGCTCGATTCTTCGGCCCAGAACAGCGGGATCGCCGGCAAAACGCCGTTGCCAGAAGCCGTAATTCAGAAGAGCCACAGAATCGCGGCCTGGCTGGCACTCACTTTCGCCAAAAACGCGGCCGATCAGCGGCTGTACGCGTAAAACGGTGAAGAAGCTCGCCGATGTGAGAGCGGCCCGGACGTGCGCGGCATCGCCCGCTCCGGTCAAACTGAGATCTTTGCTCGTGTTTACCGCCAGCTCTTCAAACGAGTGGCTCTGCCGCCTCCAGTCTTCATAGTTTGCCAGAGCTACCTGTTTCGCATTGCCTTGGTCTTTCTGCTCGGCGACTGTCACAACGTGATCCAACTGAGGAACTGCAAGCGGATGCAGCACCACTGCATCCATACTGCTGAAGCATGCGGTGTTTACGCCGATGCCGAGGGCCAACGTCACGACCGAGGTGATTGCAAATCCGGGGGCACGGAGCAATTGCCGCGCAGCATAGCGAACATCGGCCCAGACAGATTCGATACCCAGGAGAGCATCGGCTGAGACGACTTTTTCCCTGGTCGCAGTGGGGTTGCCGAATCGCAGGAGCGCATCGCGGCGCGCTTCTTCGGGTGACATCCCGTGAGAGATGTTGTCGTCGATGCGCAGGGCGAGGTGGGCCTGAAGTTCGGCGTCGATGTCTCGGTTGACCCGGGAGCGATGGAAAAGATTAGTGATGCGGCGAAAGACGGCCATGGCGTTCCTTTCTCAGCGAAGCGCAGCCTCAGGCGTAGCGCAAAACAGCGCGGACGCCTTTAACGAGTTGGTCAAAGCTTTCTTCGGCCTGCTGAAGCTGGCGGCGACCGACGGCGGTGAGCTTGTAGTACTTGGCGCGGCGGTTAGTCTCGGTCATTGCCCATTCCGCGGCAATCCAGCCGCTCTGTTCCATGCGGTGCAATGCAGGGTACAGCGAGCCTTCCTCCACGCGCAGCACTTCGCCGGAGGCATTCTGGATGTGCAGAACGATGCCGTAGCCGTGCAATGCGCCGTTCTGAGCGAGGGTCTTGAGAACCAGCAAATCGAGCGTTCCCTGAAGATCGTTCTTAGCCATGTGTTACCCCTAGATTCCTTGGTATGGAGAAGTCTAGGCATAGAGGGCTAGGTAAGTCAAGTGACAGGGAGTAGGAAACAGGGAGTAGAGAGTAGAGAGTAGAGAGTAGAGAGTAGAGAACATGGAAAAGTTGAGGCGTGCGAGAGTCGCGCAATTTGAGTTTCTTACTCCCTAGTCCCTACTCCCTCGTCCCTAGTCCCTGTTCCCTGCTTTATCCTTTCTGTTTGAGGTGATTTGCCATGACGGAGAACGCTACGCGGCCGCAACTTGCTTACCTGACCACGATGCTTGATGCGATGCGGGTGCAGGGAACCCACTTCAAATTGCGCGTGCTCGACGATCAGCAGGCGCCGGTATGCCATTACGACGGGCGCGAGGTGATCAACCTGGCCAGCAACAACTACCTCGGCCTGGCGAACCATCCGAAACTGATTGAGGCGTCGCTGGCGGCAACGCGGGAATTCGGTGTCGGATCTGGCGCGGTCAGAACTATCGCGGGAACCATGCGCATTCACATGGAACTGGAGGAGAAGATTGCGCGCTTCAAGAACGTGGAGGCGTGCGTTGTTTTCCAGAGCGGGTTTGCAGCCAACGCGGGCACGGTCAGCGCGATTCTGGGCAAGGAAGACTTTATCCTCTCTGACGAACTGAATCACGCCAGCATTATTGATGGGGCGCGACTTTCGCGGGCCAAGATCAAGGTGTTTCGCCATAAGGATGTGGCGCATTGCGAAGAGTTGCTGAACGAAATCGCCGGCGAAGCAGGCCACAAACTGGTGATTACAGATGGTGTCTTCAGCATGGACGGCGACATCGGGCCAGTGGACAAACTGGCGGCTCTGGCTGAGAAATATGGCGCGATCATGATGGTGGATGATGCGCATGCTTCGGGGGTGTTGGGGCGAAACGGGCGCGGATCGGTGGATCACTTTGGCATGCACGGACGCGTGGACGTGCAGGTGGGAACGCTGTCGAAAGCGATTGGCGCGCTGGGCGGATATGTTTGCGGGTCGCGGGATTTGATTGACTATCTGTATCACCGGGCGCGGCCATTTTTGTTTTCGACATCGCATCCGCCGAGTGTCGCGGCGACTTGCATTGCGGCATTCGACATTCTGGAGGCTGAGCCGGAGCGAATTGAGCGGCTGTGGGAGAACACGCGCTACTTTCAGGGTGAATTGCGGCGAGCGGGATTCAACATTGGCGGCGTGAACACTCCTGTGACGGAGACGCCGATTACGCCGTTGATCGTGGGCGAGGGAAGGAAGGCGATGGATTTTTCGCGGGCACTTTTTGATGAGGGCGTGATGGGGACGGGAATCGCGTTTCCAACGGTGCCGGAAGGCAAGGCGCGCATTCGGCTTATCCTGACCAGCGAACACACCAAGGCGCAACTTGACCGGGCTCTGGAGACACTGGAGTGCGTGGCGAAGCGGATGGGGATCGTTTAACGCGAGCCGCAATTCAAGTCTCCCATCGGGAATTCGGTGGCAAAAAGGGTGGCATTTTTTGGCACATTTTGGCACTTTATGACAGCTTACGTGGCACGTTTGGGTCATTTCTGGTCCCGCATACCGCGCCACAAATATATGAAAATAAGCTCGTTAGATGGACAGCCATCGAAAGATCTGATTGAAAATTTATTTCTCTCTTTTTCGAGCCGTTTTTTGGGACAATGCGGGCGCGGATTGAGTGCTGACGGGATCATGACTTTCTAACCTGGCTGTCTACTATTGTGGGCTCGGTGAGGGTAATTTTCGGCAAAACCAGAAGGCGAAAACTGGAATCGGGACTCGCTCGTACAATTACAACCAATGATCGCTCACTTGCGCGGCAAGCTCATTTTCAAGCAGCCCGGCCAGGCCATTGTTGAGGCGGGCGGGGTCGGATACGACGTTACTATCTCCGTTCCTACATTTACGATGCTGCCGTCAGTGGGGGGCGAGGCCTCGCTGCACATTCACACCCAGGTAAGCGAGGACCAGATTGCGCTGTTCGGATTTCTCGATCGCGATGAGAAGCGTTTGTTCGAGAGGCTGATCACAGTAAGCGGCGTGGGGCCGAAGCTGGCGATCAAAATCCTGAGCGGGCTCTCGAGTGAGCGGACGGTGCAGGCGATTCGCTCGCAGGATCACGCGCAATTGACGCGCATTCCCGGCGTGGGCAAGAAGCTGGCCGAACGGCTGGTTGTGGAACTGAAAGACAAGCTGGATGATTTCGCGGTGGCACCAGTGCGGTCGGCGGCGGCGGGGCCTGCGGTGGACGACGTGCTGTCGGCGTTGACCAATCTTGGCTACCAGCGTCCGGCGGCGGAGAAGGCGATTGAGCAGGCAATCGCGAAAGACAAGGCTCTCGCGGGCGATTTCGATGGGCTGTTCCGCGGGGCGTTGAAGGTGATTCGGTAAGGCACAGCGGACAGTGGTCAGTTGACGCTGCCCCGATTTAATTGTCGTAGGCTAGCGAGATCGAGAGGTCGCGCCAGCGGTCTAGATCGGATCGGGATTGCTCCAGCTTCTGCTCGAAAACACTGACGGCATCTGAACCGGCCAAGAAGCGGAGCGGCGGATCACTACTGTTCACAATTTGCAACAGGGCGAGGGCCAGCTTGCGCGGATCGCCCGCCTGCTTTCCGTGCATCGTGGGTATTGCTTTGCGGACAGCACCTGCGGTTTCGGCGTAGTCCTCGATCTCAGTTTTTGCACATTGAAGTGCTTCAGGGGCAAGGAGCTCGGTGCGAAAATAGCCCGGCTCAACGATGGTGACCCGAATGCCGAGCGGCGCAACTTCCTTCGCAAGGGCCTCGCTCAGCCCTTCGACAGCAAACTTGGTGCCGCAATAGGCGGATATTCCGGCATCGGCATGAAAGCCGCCTACCGAGCCGATGTTGACGATGTGTCCGCTGCGCTGGGCGCGCAGGACCGGAAGCGCAGCCCTGGTGACATTGATCAAACCAAAGACGTTGGTCTGATATTGTGCCAGCGTTTCTTCTGCGCTGCACTCTTCAAGCGCGCCGCAGATACCGTACCCCGCGTTATTGACAAGAACATCGATGCGGCCAAACTGCTGCAAGGCTGCGTCTACGGCTTTCTCGGCGTCAATTGTCTGCGTCACATCGAGGGTAAACGGCAGGAGCCGTTCGGAAGCGCCAAGAGCCCTGGACACGCTGTCTGCGCTGCGGCTGGTGGCGACGACGGCGTCGCCGGACTCGAGAGCTGCCCGGGCGAACTCCGCTCCCATACCTCGGCTGGCGCCGGTAATGAACCAGATTTTCATATCGTGATTTGTACCATGCTGCAGAGGCTGCACTCGCACGAGAAATGCCGTAGACTGGCATACGTATGCCTCGCCCTGCAAAGACGGCTCCGGACACAACACTTCCTTATCTTCGACCTGAGGCGCTGACGTTTTTGCGCAACCTGGCAAAGCACAACGATCGCGAGTGGTTCAACGCGCGCAAGGCGATTTACGAGGCGGAGCTGAAGGAACCGATGCTGGCGATCGTGAGGAAAATCACGGACGCGATGACGGAGTTTGCGCCGAACCATGTGAGGCCGGCGGAGAAGAGCGTGTTCAGGATTTATCGCGACACGCGGTTCAGCAATAACAAGCTGCCTTATAAAACGCATGTTGCCGCATGGTGGTCGCACATGGGGATGGAGAAGACTTCGGGAGCGGGATACTATTTCCAAGTGAGCCCGAAGGGTGTGGTGATTGCCGCGGGATCGTACATGCCGGAGAAGGAACAACTGGCGGCGATCCGGAACTGGCTGCTGGAGAATCACGTCGCGTTTCGCAAGGTCTTGCAGTCGCCAGGCATACGGAAAGTGTTCGACGAGTTTGAAGGCGAGGCGCTGACGCGGCCGCCGAAGGGATTTCCCTGTGAGCATCCGGCGATGGACCTGATCAAGCAGAAGCAGTGGGGACTGCGTAAGGAGCTGCCTGCGGAGTCGGCGCTGAAGAAGGATTTTGCGCAGACTGTGATCAAGCATTTCAAGCTGCTGGCGCCGCTGGTGGACGCGCTGAACACGCCGATTGCTGCGACGTTGAACCCGCGCAGGAAGGTGCTTTTCGGGCTGCATTGAGGAACGCGCGAACGCCAGCGCTGCGGAGAGAATCTGGTGGTTTGGACCGCGCCAATACAAGGAAAACCGGAGCAAAGGGCCTAAAAATGGGCATATTTCGGCCTAATACCCCTAAAACCCTAAGAAAATTGTGGAAAACCGATGTTTTTCCATTGACTTTGTGCGGCTCCAAGCCGCATTGTTACGAACGACAGGGTTCTCGAGAACCCGCATGAATACAGGGGTTTCGTGCAAGCGTTGCCTCACAGTCGCACTCCCCCATGCGGTTCGCTTTAGGTCTTCTTAGATTATGGAAGATGCCGAGCGGCGGAACACCAGGCAACACCGGCTGCCCTGAGGGCAAGCCCAGAAGGAGAAACATCACATGGCAACTGGACTCACAAAGACAGCTCTTACCCGGCATCTTGCCGAGAAGCTCGAACTGACCAACAAGCAATCGGCAGCTTTCCTTGATCTGCTGGCGGAGACCGCCATCAAGGAAACCAAGAAGAACGGCGTATTCGTAATTCCCGGAATCGGCCGTTTGGTAAAGGCGGAGCGCAAGGCTCGCATGGGCCGCAATCCCCAGACCGGCGCCGCCATCAAGATCAAGGCGAAGACCGTGGTGAAGTTCCGCGTAGCCAAGGCTGCGAAGGACACGATCGCTCCTCCGAAGAAGTAGTCATTCCAAAGTAAACTGCAAAATTGAAAAGGGGGAGGAGCTTCGTGCTCTTCCCCTTTTGCTTTGCGGCGAAAGTTGAGGCTGAAATGAACGTGTTGCCTCGTGCATTGCCGGCGGCACTGGCTCGCGCACGCGCCCCCATCCTCTGGATTGGCGCCACCTACCTGTTGAGTGTCATCGTGGGTGCGGGAATGGTACACACGCACAACAGCTTCGCGCTGCACTTTCGCGACAACCTGGTGGGAAGAGCGCAGCAATCCGATGTGCTGAAAGCAATGAATCATGGATTGCCGCTGCGAGCCGCGGTGGGGGACTTCACTGGCAATCTCCTTTTCGGAGCTTTGCCCTCAACGGCGATGGGGCTCTCGGTTGTTTTGCTGTTCCCGTGGGTTGCGTTCCGGGGTTGGGTAGGCGGCATCGTCTCTGTGGACGGAGAACACGTCAGCCGACTTCGAGATGGCCGCGAGCGTCTCTATTACCTCGGGGTCCTTCTCCTGCAATTGATTCCATACACGCTTGCGGGTGGAACCGGCGTGCGCCTGGGTCTGGCATTTGTCCTCCCCAAAGGACGATGGGGTTACGAGTCACGCGAGCGCTGGCTTGGACTTCCGGCGGAGGGCGTTCGCGACGTAGGTCGGATCTATCAGCTGATTGTGCCTCTCTTCCTGATTGCTTCGCTGGTTGAGTTTCTAGCGCGTTAAATGTCAGGCACTGCAGGATAAATTGCCGAATACGTCTGGGCTGTTCCGACATCAAATGCGCATGGCAAGTGCAACAACAAGCAACGATTCCTCTCATTCGGAAGCCGGGGCACGGGGCTCGGTTCTTCTCTTTTTGCGTCTCGAAGGATTGGCGGCGGCCGCAATCGCGGTGACGCTGTATGCGCGGACCGGGGCAAGCTGGTGGCTCTTTGCGGCACTTTTCCTGGTCCCGGACCTGTCGATGCTGGGATACCTGAGGAGCCCTTGCTGGGGCGCTCGCTGCTATAACGCTATCCACTCCTACGTGACGCCGGCGACGCTGGCTTTCTGCGCGCTGCTTTTACATTCCAATGCATTGCTGCCGTTTGCGCTGATCTGGACAAGCCACATCGGCGTGGACCGGCTGCTGGGATATGGATTGAAGTATCCCGAAGGCTTTGGGTGGACGCACCTGGGCAGACTGGGAAAGCGCAAGACTATTCCGGCGCACTAGAGGAAGAAAATACGCCAGGCATCAGCGCCCGGGCTATGAGCGAGAATCCGAAGCCGATGAGGATGACGCGGACCATCAGGCGGTTGTCGTAACTCCACGAGAAAACTGCCAAGGCAAGGAAAACGCCGATGGGGGTGGTCTCGACCAGCGCGGCGCGAAGCCAGTGTGGCTGTGAGCCGACTGAAGGCAGGGACGTGCGCGGGCGTGGAATGAAGCGAGGGACTGCGCGCAAATATTGCAGGTAGCGTTCGCCGAGCCTGGCGCTGAGAAAAGCTTCTTCGCCCAGAGTGAGGCGCAGCAGAAAGACCGTGAGCAGCACCATCGAAACCAGCGCTCCGGTGGGTGGCATGAGAAAAGCCAGGGCCGCGACCATGCACCACAGACCGAGATAGAGTGGGTTGCGAAGAAATCGGTAAGGACCGTCGGCCATGACGGCTCCGGCTTTCATTTGCATGCTCATCACGGTGGCTGGGCCGAGGTAGGCGGTGCCCCAGACGCGAAACAGAACAGCTTTCGCGGCGATGAGCGCAGCCAACCCGATGACGGTAGGAGAAGCAACGGTAAAGCTGAGCAACCCGGCGCGGCTGAGCTCAAGGGCGAGCCACTCAAGCATCGGAATGCGGCGGCTCAATCCTAATGGTTCAATCCACGGCGACCAAAAGCCAAGGATGATGATGGCCGCATTGATGGCCATGCGGAAACGAAATTCAATTGCGCTTGCCTTCATTGCTGCTTACTCGCTGCCGGAGGTCGGGAACCGGCTCGATTAATCCAAATCCAGTATAGGGTTGCGAGTTCGCAAGCGAAGATTCCGGTCGTGGCTCGGTTTGAGAGAAACCATCCCTCAGGGGCTGAAGCCCCGTTCAATTTGCGGCCGTTGCGGCACGAGTAAACTCGTGCCCTTTCAAAACGGCTCCAAATTGAGCCACTACCAACTTTCCGAGGCTCTATTCCCAGCGGAGCGCGGTCATGGGGTCGACTTTCATTGCGGAGCGAGCGGGAATTAATGTCGCGGCAAGGGCGACAAGCGCGAGAAGGAGCGAAACCGATATGAAGCTGGCGGGATCGTGCGGGCCGATGCTGAAGAGAAGACTCTTGAGGACGCGGGAGAGAGCGAATGCAGCGACGAGGCCCATCACGCCGCCGACGAGGATGAGACGCAGGCCTTCGCGGAGAATGAGGCGCAGGATGTCGATGCGGGTGGCGCCGAGGGCCATGCGCACGCCGATCTCCTGGGTGCGCTGCGCGGCCATGTACGCGACGACACCGTAGAGTCCGATGACAGCCATGATGAGGCCGGTGAGGGCAAAGAAGCCGAGCAATGCGGTTTCAAAGCGAGGGCGGTCAGAGAGGTCGCTGACGCGTTCGGTGAGCGTTTCGATTTCGACGGGGACGGTGGGATCGATCTGCGCGATCTGGGAACGCACCCATGGGACGAGCGATTTGGGTGGCGTGGTTGTTTTGAGGATCAGGAACGCGGACGGAAACTGTTGCCAATCGTCGGGCCGGTTGCGGCGCAACTGGTAGAACTCAGGTTCGTCGGGGGCGTCAAGGCCGGCGTTTTTCACGTCCTTCGCGACGCCTTGCACGGTGAACCAAGGGCCATTTGGCACGGGCTGAATGTGCTGGCCGATGGGGTCCAGGTTGGGAAACAGGCGCGAGGCAAGCAGACTGCTGAGGATCAGCGAACGCTCAGTTGAGGTGCGTTGAGCTTCGGTGAAGTTCTGTCCGCGGAGGATGGGGATATCGAGGGCTTTGAAGTAATCCGGCGTGACCCAGCGCCAAGCGACCATGCCGCCAGTTCCGCCGGTCGGTGCGGGTTGACCCGCGATCGCAATGTTCGAGTAAATCTGCTCATGATGAGAGCCTCCGGGCGGCACGGTGTCGCTGAGGGCGACGGTAGAGACACCCGGCAAGCGGCGCAGGGCAGCTTCGGCATGGGTAAAGAATTCCATTTGCGATTGGGGCGTTGCGAAGCGGTCGCGGTTGAGAGAAATGCCCGCGGTAAGCACTCCGTGGGCCTGCATGCCGAGGGCTTGCGTCTGCAGGTTTGTAAAGCTGCGCACCAGCAGCGCGGCGCCTGCAAGGAGGATCATGCTGACGGCGATCTGCGCCACAACCATACCGCGGCGCAACATCGCGCTTGCGCTTGATGCATGTGTTCGTGCGGCAAGTGCGATGGCCCGCGGCCGGTGGAGAGCTGGGATCAGGCCAAAGGCCGCGCCGGAAACGAAAGATAGCAGGACCGTAAACAGGATGATACGCAGATCGAGGTGGGCGTCGGCGAGGAACGGAAGGCTCGAAGGCGCGACGGCGACGAAGATGCGGAGCAGTCCCTCGGCGAGGATGCAGCCAGCGGCTGCACCGAAGAGCGACAACAGGAGAGACTCAGTGAGCGATTGCCAAATAAGGCGGCTGCGGCTTGCGCCTAGCGCGGAACGAACAGCGAGCTCCCGTTCCCGTGCTGCGGCGCGCGTCATGAGGAGGCTGGCGACATTGGCGCAGGCAATGAGCAGGACTGCCAGCACGGCGCCGAGCAGCACCCACGCAACCAGGCGCACCTCCTGCATCTGGCGGTCGCGAATGGAGCGGACACGGAGATGGACTTCGCCGCGGAAGCGCGGAGGCGCGAGACTCAGGGAATAGTCGAACACCGGCTGTAACTGTTCGGCAGCCTGCACGGTGGTGATGCCGGGCTTCAATCTCGCGAAGGCAAAGAGGACATGGCCGGGATCGGCTTTGCGTTCGGCTGCCGGATCGAGTGCTTCGGGAACGACGATGTCGGCTTTTTCAAGAGCGGGCATTTCAAAGTCTTTGGGCAGGGCGCCGATCACTCGCACGGGATGGCTATCGATATTGATGAGGCGGTTCAGGATGGCGGGGTCGCGACCGTATTGGGAGTTCCACAGTCCGTAGGAGATGAGGGCGACTTTGGGGCCGTTTGAGCGATCTTCCTCGGGGAGAAAGTTGCGACCGAGAATCGGCGAGATGCCCAGTGTGGGCAGGAAGTTCTGTTCGACGCTCGCGCAACCAAGTCGTTGCGGGTTGCGCTCGGTCAGATCGCATTCGTTTACGCCGGTGTCGGAAGTGAGTGCGGTAAAAGGCTTTTGATTGTCTTTCCATTCATAGTAGGAGCCGCCAAGCATGAATTCAGTGGGGATAATGGGGGCGGTAAGACCCACGGAGACGAGCTGGTCATCGTGCGCGAAAGGCAGGGGGCGAAACAAAATGCGATCGACAACGCTGAAGACCGCGGTAGTTGCACCGATGCCGAGAGCGAGGGTCAGGATCGCGGTGATGGCGAAAACAGGATTGCGGCGGAAACCACGCAGCGCATAACGCACGTCGCCAAGGAGGCTTTCGAGCCAGGGCAGCGTGGCTCGGTCACGATAGGCCTGGCGGGCTTGTTCAGCACCACCAAGGCGCATCAGGGCCTGCCGGCGAGCTGCCGATTCTGTGAGGCCCGCGCGCATGGCTTCTTCCACGCCCAGCGCGATGTGGTTTTCCAACTCGGCATCGAACTCATCCGCTTTCTTGTGGGAGACAAGATCGAGTATCCGCATCCACAATGCTCTGAGATTGCGCATCGAGTTCTCCTAATTCGTGCGCAGTGCCTGCATGGGATCTACGGCGGCGGCGCGGAGCGCAGGTATCCATGCTGCAATAAGCGCGATGATGATCATCAAAACCGGGACGAGGGTCAACGTGATGGGGTCGAATGCGCTGACTTCAAAAAGAAAACTATGCAGCAGACGGCTCAACGCCAATGCGCATGCGAGACCCACCATGCAACCTGTCCCGGCAAGGAAAAGGCTTTGTCGCACGACTGCGAGTACGATTTGCCAACGCTGCGCGCCAAGTGCGAGGCGCAGACCGATTTCGGGAGTGCGCCAACTTACGATATAGGAGATGAGGCTGTAAACGCCGACGGCTCCGATAACCACCGCAAGCGTGCCGAAGCCGAGCAGGAGAATGGCCAATGCGCGCGGAGAGGCAACGGAGTTTGCAGCGAGATTGTCGAGCGTGCGAACGCGGGTGACAGGAACGAGAGAATCGATGCTCGCCACGGCATCTCGGAGGCCGGACGCAGCCTCGGTTGGGCTGGTATGGGCCCGGAGCATCGCGTACATCACCGGCTGTTCGCTGCCAGGCGTCATCGGCAGGTAGACTTCGTCAGTGAATCCCTCTTCGAGGTTGCCTTCGCGGGCATTGCGCACAACTCCAACCACAATTGAAGCCTTCTCCGCGCTCCAGATCGCGGGTGCAGGTTCGTCGGTCACGCTGATCAGGTGCTTTCCGATTGGATCCTGATTTGGCCAAAGGCGCTGGGCAATATGCTCATTGACAACCACTGCATGCGTGGTTCCGGACGCATCCTGCGGGGTGAGCAAGCGACCGTGCATAAGATGCAGGCCAAGAACGTCGAAATATCCCGGCGAAACCGTGCGACCGGTGGCCAGCAATGCTCCCTCGCGTGCATCGCGCGGATGGTCTTCGGCGTCGAAGACGTAGTTGTCGTCGCGTCCGCTGAGCGGCAGCGAATCTGTCAACGCTACGCTCTCAACCCCTGGGATGCCCTGCGCGCGATCGAGCAGCGCTGAAAAGAAGGATTGGCAGCGGCCTTTTTCTCTGCAGGCCGACGCGTCCAGCGAGACTTCGGCGGTGACGGTGTGGTCGGTGCGGAATCCGGGATCGACGGTCGTAAGCTTGTAAAGGCTATGAAGGACCAGGCCTGCGGCGGTGATGACCACCACTGTCAGAGCGATCTGCGCCATCACCAAAATCGTGGAAACACCGAATCGCGAACCCTTGCCGGTGAGGCCGCGTCCGCCCATGCGGAGTGTCGAAAGCAGATTCATTGAGGCCATCTTGATGGAGGGAATGAGGCCGAAGAGGAGGCCCGCAGACACCGATGCCACGAGCGTGAACCCGATGTCGCCGAAGTGAAGCGAAATGTCCTGAATGCGCGGTGTATCGGCCGGCAGCAAACTGACGAACAGGCGGAGACTGGCGAGAGCCGCGACCAGACCAACCGCACCCGCCGTCATGCCAAGAACTACGCTCTCTGAGAGCAGTTGCTGGACGAGCCTCCGGCTTGAAGCGCCCATGGCGCTGCGAACGGCGATCTCGCGCTCGCGCGCGGTCGCCCGTGCAAGCATGAGATTGGCAACGTTGGCGCAGGCGATAAGAAGGATGAGGCCTACTGCTCCGAAGAGGAGCAAAAGACGCGGACGCATGGAGCCGGTTTGAGATTCGAGGAGGGGAACGGCCGTCATATCGGACGCCCAGATGTCGGGCATCCGGAAGGGAAAGATGGGCAACAGGACGGTGTGAAGGCGACGCAGTTCGGCATCCGCCTGCGCGGGGGTGGCTCCGTCAGCAAGCCGGCCAAATGCGCGAAGGTCGAAATCGCTCCATGGGTCGTTTGGGTCATCGCCGCGATACGAAACCGGAATGACAAACTGGGTATCGGCGTATGGGAAGCGGACACCCGTGGGCATTACGCCGATGATGCGTCGCGAAACGCCGTCGATGCGAATCTGGCGACCGATGGCCGATGGGTCTGCGCCAAGGTGCTGGCGCCAATAACCGTAGCTAACAACAACGTCGTGATCCTGGCCGGCAATCGCATCGTCGGAAGAGAAGAAGCTACCAAGCGCAGGATGAATTCCGAGCGTGTCGAATGCATTCACCGTGACGGTTGCGCCGAAGACCCGGTCGGGCACGTCGGATTCAGAGATGTTCGACTCCGCATCAGGGCCAAAGGCGGCGATGGACTTGAGCGCAGTGGCGTGATTTCCCAATTCACGAATCCAACCCTTGGGAAAAGTGGGCGAATGCGAACCGGAGATGCGGACCAGGCGATCCTGGCGTTCATAAGGGAGCGGTCGCAGAAGGATGGAGTCGACAAGCGTGTAGATGACCGCATTGGCGCCAATGCCGAGCGCCAGCGTAAGGACAGCGGTAACCGTGAATCCCGGAGCCTTGCGCATCTGACGAAACGCATAACGGACGTCCTGAAAGATACTCTCGACTGAAGGCAGCGTTGCGCGATCGCGATAGGCCTGGCGCGCCTGCTCTGCGCCACCAAGACGCATAAGCGCCTGGCGACGGGCCTCTTCAGCGGTCAGGCCCTCATGCACGCCATTCTCCGTATCCAATGCAACATGAGTTTCGAGTTCGGCTTTGAACTCGCCGTCGACTTCTTGAACGGCGGAGATGCCGAGAAGTCGTATCCACATGGCTCGCAGTTTTCGCATCTGATTCTCCTATTCCGTACGTAAAGCCTGCATGGGGTCGATGGAAGCAGCACGGCGTGCGGGGACAAGCGCTGCAATCAAGCCGCACACGATGAGCAAAACGCAAACTATCAAAACTGTGATGGGGTCATGCTCGCTGACGCCGAAGAGAAATGATTTGAGGGTCCGCGTGGCCGCCCACGTACATGCGAGGCCGACGGCGAGGCCCGTGCCGATAAGAGCGCCCGCGTTTCTCAGGATGAGCAACAGGACGTCGACGCGTTGCGCGCCAAGAGCCATGCGGATGCCTACCTCGCGGGTGCGTCGATTGACGGAGTAGGCCATGAGCCCGTAAAGGCCTACGAGCGCGAGCAGCATGGCGATGGCCGCGAAGGCGGTGAGCAGCGAGGTTTGGAATCGGCGGCGGGCGCTGGCGATGGAGACAAGGTCGCCCATGGTGTGAATGTCGGAGATAGAGAGATTGGCGTCGGTGGACTTCAAAGCGGCGCGAATCTCATTGGCGACGGTCGCGGGCGGGATCGCTGAACGCACAGCGATGAATGCACCGCCAAAATCGTAACTGGGTGTGTACATCTGCGGCTGCGGATCTTCTTCAAGGCTGGTGTGTCGAATGTCGGCAACGACGCCGACGATGGTATGCCAGTCCAGTTGCTTGTTGTCTCCGGCGACTCGGCCTCCGATGGGATTCCGATTTGCGAAATAGGTTCTCGCGAATTTTTCGTTCACAATGGCCGGCCGCGCAGCGCTGGAAGCATCGTCGTCGGTGAAGTCGCGGCCGGCGATGAGCGGAGTATTCATTGCAGCAAAATACTGCGGTGTAATCGTCCTTGCTTCGGCTGTCTGATAATCCTGATTGGCGAATCCATCGATCCAAATTGTTCCGAGGCTCTCGGTCTGGCTTAGAGGCAGATTGCTGACGGCTCCAACTGCGTTCACACCGGGAAGTGCACGGACTTTAGCGATGAGATCTTTGAAGTATGCAGCGCGGCCGGGTTGTGGCTCGCGAAAGCGGTCACCGAGCGAGACGTTCATGCTTAAAGTGGATTGCGAGAATCCGGTGTCGACAGTCACAACGTTGATGTAGCTGCGGATCAGCAGTCCCGCGCCTGCCAATAACATCACAACCATGGCTGTTTGCGCGACGATGAGAATGCCTTGCAGGCGACCATGCGCGGTGCCTCTTCCCGAGACTTCATGGGTTCTTAGAAAATCGGTGAGGTGCATGCGCGAGACTGAGACAGCCGGGAGCACAGAGCTGAATAGGCTGGTGAGTATGGATACAGTTAAGGCGACGAACAGGACGCGCACATCGAGTGTGGATTCATTGAGCCGCGGGATATTGCCTGGATCGAGATATGGCAAAAGGCGCAGGAAAAGAAAAGTCAGGACGAGGCCGACGGCTCCGCCCGCGAAGGCTATCAGCATTGACTCAGTAAGCAGCTGGCGGATCATGCGACCGCGGCCAGCGCCCAAGGCTGCACGCACGCCCAGTTCCCGAGTGCGGCTGGTGGCGCGCGCGAGCAGCAGGCTTGCGGCATTGCCACACGCGATGAGAAGAACGAGCAGGACCGCGGCAATCAGCAGCGCCATCAGCGGCCGCACCGGGCCGATGGAGATGCCGGTGAAGCTTTCAACCAAAGCGCCCCAATCGCCATACTCGGTGGGATAAAGGCGATCAAATCGAGCCATCGCGGAACTCATCTCGGCTTGCGCCTGCGAGATTGAAACGCCGGGGCGCAAACGGGCAACGGCAACATTGTCTGCGATATCACGGTCCGCCTTCTGCTTGGGAGTTAGAGCAAGCGGGACCCAGATTTTTGTGGATAGAATGTGCGAGTCGCCATAAGGGAGATCGGTCTTGAACGGGTATTCGAACTCGGGCGGCATCACGCCGACGATTTGATAGCTTGCGCCGTCAAGCTGGAGGGTCTGTTTAAGGACGTCGGCGCGGCCCGCGAACATGGATATCCAGAGGGTATGGCTGATCACGGCGACTTTTGAATGTGAAGGCTGATTGTCTTCGGCGTTGATGGTGCGGCCGAGTTCTGGTGGAGATTGCAGGGTCGAGAAGAAACCCTCGTCGACGCGCGCGCCGCCGATTGGTTGCACCGACCCTTGCGCTGCCAGACTGAGCATGGCCTGCACGTAAGTGGTCATGTCGGCAAACGACTTGCTATCGCGCTTGATGTCGTAGAAATCGGCGTAGCCGGGGCAGATCACTTCTTCCGGAATCTTGAGCCTGGAGCTGGGGGTGAAGAGATAAACCAGGCGCTGGGGATCTGCATACGGCAAGGAACGGATGAGGACGGCGTTGACGAGCGAGAAGATTGCGGTGCAGGCACCAATTCCAATTCCGAGGGTGAGGACAGCAGTCGCGGTGAAGCCGGGCGTGCGGCGCAGGGTGCGCAGGCCGTAACGAAGGTCCTGGAGAAAATTTTCGAGCCAGGGAAAGCCGCGGCTTTCGCGATGGGACTGGCGCGCCTGCTCGGCGCCACCGAGGCGAATGAGGGCCTGGCGACGCGCTTCTTCAGGCGCGAGGCCGGCACGCAGGCCGTCTTCGGTGTGCAGGGCAACGTGCGATTCGAGTTCGGCGTCGAAGTCGTGGTCGGTGCTTCCGCGCCGGAGCAAGCCAAAGAGACGCATCCACAAGGCACGCATTTTTCGCATGTAGGTCTCCTATTCCGTTCGCAATGCCTGCATGGGATCGACGGAGGCGGCGCGGCGTGCGGGCAGCCACGAGGCCAGCGTGGCCACGGCACACAAAAACAATGCGGCCGCCAAGTAGATGAGGGGATCGCTCGCGTGACTACTCAGCAGTCGGGCGCTGGAGCCCATGGCGGAATTCGTGAAAGAGACGCTGGCGACGGCGCGCATGAGGCCGAAGGCCAACGCGGCGCCTGTAATAAGGCCTGCAGCGGTGAGTACGAGGCCCTGCCGGATCACCATGCCGAGCACATGACCGGGCTGCGCGCCGAGCGCCATGCGCACGCCAATCTCCTGCGTGCGCTGCGCAACGGAATACGCCATGACGCTATAAAGGCCCACGGCGGCGAGCAGCAATGCGATGGAGCCGAGCACGGTCATGAGGCTTGCGGCGATTTTTTGCGGATAGAGCGATGCGCCGATGAACTCCTTGAGCGGCGCGGCGTCGAAGACGGTGACGTTGGGGTCGAGGGCGTGGACCTTGGCGCGGAGCGTGGTGAGGACGCTGTCCGGGTCGCCATGAGTGCGGACGTAGAAGGCGAGATTCATATCCGCGCGGTAGACCTGGCGGAAGGGCACGTAGAAGTAGGGCGTCGCGGATTCGCCGAGGTAGTGGTACTTCGAGTCCTTGGCCACGCCAACGACGCGGAACCAGCTTCCCCAGCCATGAATTCGGTGGCCGATGGGATCGCGGCCGGCAAAGAAGCGGCGCACGAAGGCCTGGTTGACGATCATCACGTCGGGAGATGACTCGGCCTCGTTGTCCTGCTCAGTAAAGTTGCGGCCCTCGACGATGGGAATGTGCATCAGCGGCAGATAGCCGGGCGAGATGACGTTGCGGAAGATGCTCATGTTCTCGTTGGGATGCGGCGCGTAGCCTTCAATCTTGCAGCTCTTCCCACCAGCTTGGTTCAAAGCCCAGCGGCACGCCGTCGGAGTAGGCCACATCGGTCACTCCCGGCGCGGACTGCATGCGCTCGCCAAGACGGCGGCAGAAATCCTTGCGCTGCTGAAGGGTGTAGCCGTTGGTATTGAGATAGAACTGGTTCAGGAGCACGTGATCGGGATCGAAGCCGGGATCGATGCGCATGGTGGTTTGGAAACCGCGCGCGAAAAGGCCGGCGCCGACCATCGTCACCAGGGCGAGCGCAACTTCAGAGGCGACCAGCACGGAGCGCAGACGATTGTGGCTGCGGCCGGCAGTGCCGCTGCGACCGCCTGCGTTGAGGCCGGCATTCAGATTGAGGCGACCGACCTGCAATGCCGGGACAAGGCCGGCGGCGAGCGCAGAGAGCATACAGACGCCAGCTGTGAAGGCGAGCACAGCAAGATTGGGACGCGTATCCATGGCCACCAGCAGTTGCATGGGGCCGGGCGGCATGAGGTAGCGGAGGGCGTGACTCATCCACGGCGTCGCGGCGAGGCCGAGGGCTGCGCCGGCGCCGGTGACAACAGGCTCTCGGTGAGCACCTGACGAGCGAGGCGGACGCGGCCGGCGCCAAGCGCGAGGCGCGCGGTGAACTCCTTTTCGCGCACGGTGGCCCGCGCGAGCATGAGGTTGGCGACATTGGCGCAGACGATGAGCAGCAGCAGGATGCAGACGCCCATGAGAATGCGCAGTGGCCCGGCGAGCAACGCCTGCGGTCCGTGCGGCGAATTGGACAGGGGCAGCAACGTGGCGCTCATGCCTTCGCTGACATCCGCATTGGCGATAGCCATGCGGTCGGCAAGCGCTTTGAGCTCACTGCGCGCCTGCTCGAGGGTTACGCCCGGCTTGAGGCGAGCGATGCCCAGCATATTGCGGTTGTGACGATCACGCAGCATCCGCTCCTGCACACCGTTGAGGGCGGGTTGCTCCATGTAAGGAACCCAGACATCGAAGGCGGTGACGGGCAGTGAACCGTGGAAGGCTGGAGCGGCCACGCCGACAATGGTCAACTCGTGCTGGTTGATGCGGAGGGTTCTGCCTACGATGGATGGGTCGGCGCCGAAGTGGGATCGCCAGTAGCGATCGCTGATTACGGCGATTGGGAATTTGCCGGGAACATCGGCGAATTCGGCGGGAAGGAAGAGGCGACCAACTTCGGGCTTGACGCCGAGGACGGCGAAGAAGTTGCCGGAGACCAACTCACCCCAGACGCGATCAGCATGATCTTCGCTGCCAACGCTGAATGCGACGGGACGCGTGACGGCAACACCGTCAAGCAGTTTGAGTCGATCGCGAAAATCGACGAAGTCGGGATAGGAACTGGTCACCCATTCGCCATTGGGGGTGACGGATTCGAGGACGACAAGGCGGCTGGGGTCAGTAACGCCGGCGAGGGGTCGAAGGAGTACGGCGTTGATCCATGTGAAAACGGTGGCGCTGGAGCCGATGCCGACGGCCAGGGTAAGAACCGCAACGATTGTGAAGGCGCGATTACGGACCAACATCCGACAGCCGAAGCGCACATCCTGCAGCAGGCTTTCGAGCCAGGGGAAGATGCGGCGTTCGCGATGCGCCTGGCGGGCTTGTTCCGCGCCTCCCAATAAGATCAGGGCCTGGCGGCGGGCTTCTTCGGGGCTGAGGCCGGAGCGGATGCCATCGTCAGTGTGCAGGACGACATGGGATTCGAGTTCGGCGGAGAAGTCATCCTCGGCGCGGCCGAAACGGAAGAGGCCGAGTAGGCGCAGGGTGAGGGCTCGGAGTTTAGGCATGGTGGCTCCTATTCGTTGCGCAAAGCGTTCATGGGGTCAGTGGACGCGGCGCGTAGAGCTGGGATAAACGAGGCAAGGCCCGATACAACGAGCAGCAATGCTACGGCGCTGAGGTAAGTGAGGCTGTCGATCCAGGAGACGGCAAAGAGCATGCTGGCAAGCGCACGGGCCGCGGCCAGTGCTCCACAGAGACCGATGACGAGCCCAAGGCTGGTGGTGACCATGCCCTGGCGTATGACGAGAGCAAGGAGATTGGCGCGGGTTGCTCCCAGCGCGGCGCGCACGCCGATTTCGCGAGTGCGCTCTGCAACACTGCCGGAAAGGACGCCATAGATTCCTATGGCCGCGAGTGCAAGCGCAACCAGACCGAAAGCTTCAAAGAGGACGAGAACAAAGTGACGCTGAGATTCGCTGGTGTCGAGGACGGAATCCATGGTGGCTACGCGAAGGATGGGCACATCGCGGTCGACGGACCAGACGGCTTCGCGAACTGGCGAGGCGAGCTGGGCCGCGGGCCCGCGGGTGCGCACAACGATGGAGTGGGTGTCGTCTCCCCAGGCCCACTGCGCGGTGGAGATGTAAAAGGCATCGGCCTGGCCGAGGGCAAGCGACTGCTGGCGGACGTTACCCACGACTCCAACGATGGTGGCCCAGGGACGATCGGCGCGGCCTATGTCGGGGCCGACGCGAACACGCTGGCCGATGGGGTCCACGCGGCCAAAGATCCGATCGGCTATGGATTGGGTAATCAGAATTGCGACGGGAGCGCCGAGGGTGTCGGTCCCATTGAGCAGGCGTCCGCGCAGCAGCGGAATGTGCATGGCTTCTAAGTACCCGGGCGTTACGGCGTAGCGAAATGCCGCTTCACCGAGAAGATTGTTGGCCTTCTCAAACTGGATGCCGTAGATGTCCTGATCGCCGCTGAGGGGAAGCTGGTTAGTAAAGCCCGCAGAGACCACGTCG
This sequence comes from uncultured Acidobacteriaceae bacterium, assembly GCA_963826915.1. Taxonomy (GTDB): domain Bacteria; phylum Acidobacteriota; class Terriglobia; order Terriglobales; family Acidobacteriaceae; genus Telmatobacter. The sequence goes on along the minus strand of CAWGYG010000008.1, from coordinate 302,643 downwards.
GGGAGCTGGAGAATGCGGTCGAGCGCCTGCTCACGGAATTGCAATGCCGCGCCATTCGAGTCGAAGCGGTGTCCCGACTCCTTGACCTGCATGGTGATGAGGTGGGAGGCATCAAAGCCGGGATCTACGGCAAAGAGGCGCTGCATGCTGCGCAGGAGCAGGCCGGCGGTAACCAGAAGCACGCACGCGAGTGAAACTTCAACAACAACAAGTGCGCTGCGCATTGCCTGATGAACGCCGGAGATATTGCGGGAAGACTTACGCATGCCGGTGTTGAGATCGAGACGGGCGGTCTGCACGGAAACCACGAGCCCAACGGCGATGGCGATGAGGGTGGTGATGGCCAGTGCAAACAGGAAGACCGAGCTATCGATCTGGATGGAATTAAGCCGGGGAAGACCGGGCGGGCTGAGTGCAACCAGGGCCCGTACGCCGGCTTCGGCAATCACGAGTCCAAGCGCAGCGCCAAGAGCGGCGAGCAAAAGCGTCTCCGTCAGGAGTTGGCGAACCAGACGGCGCTGCGGCGCTCCAAGAGCCGTGCGCATGGCAAACTCCGCACGGCGCTGGGCTGCGCGGGCTAGCAGAAGATTGGATACGTTGACGCAGGCGATGACAAGCAACAGGAGCACTGCGCCCAGGACGGCAAGTAGCGCTGGCCGGACGTTCTGGGTGAGGTCGCCCTGGAGGGGATGCACGGCAATGGCATCAGGAACACCGCCGGAGCTGTCATAACCCTTGGCATAGGTGGGAGCGAAGGCGCCCAGGATGGAAGTCAACTCGCTCTGCGCGTGCTGCATGCTCACGCCGGGGCGAAGGCGCGCGACAAGTTGAAGGTGGTGGCCCCACTCGCGACCGTCGGAAGGCAGAGAAGGATTGTACTGGAGCGGCGCCCAGAGCTCGGTAGACGGGGCGACGACGTTTTCAAATGCGGCGGGCATGACGCCGATGACGGTAAAAAGATTATCGTCGAGCCGGACCTGCTTGCCGAGGATGGCTGAGTCGGCATTGAAGCGGCGGCGCCAGAGACGTTCGCTGAGGATCGCGACGTTGGGGCCGCGAAAGCGATCGTCGGCGGACTCAAAGTCACGGCCAAGAACGGGCGGGATGCCAAGGGTTCGGAAGTAGTCAGCGCTGACGCGCTGGCCATCGAGGCGTTCGGGGCGTTCAGCCGGAGTCGCGGGCGATATGGCCGGCTGCCAGGGCTTGAAGACGGCAAAAGATTCGAGAGAACTGGTTTGCTGCGACAGGCCATGGAATGTTCCGAAGGAGACTGGGATGGGCTTGCCGCTCTGCCGCATCTCCCAAAGCAACATAAGGCGGCTCGCGTGGGGATACGGCAAGGGATCGATGAGGATGGGCTTGACGACGCTGAAGATGGCGGCGCTGGCGCCAATGCCGATAGCCAGCGTTAGAACCGCAACGATTGTGAAGGCACGATTGCGGACCAACATGCGCAGCCCGAAGCGGAGATCCTGCAAGAGCGATTCGATAGAGGGGAGGGTACGGCGTTCGCGCTGCGCCTGACGGGTTTGCTCAGCGCCGCCTAACAGGATGAGGGCCTGCCTGCGGGCTTGCTCGGGGCTGAGTCCGAAGCGGATGCCGTCGTCGGTGTGCAGGGCGATATGCGATTCGAGTTCGGCGGAGAAGTCGTCCTCGGTGCTGCTGAAACTCAGGAAGCTAATGAGGCGGATCCACATCGCGCGTAATTGGGCTCTAACAGGATTCACTGCGCCTCCTCTCAGGCTTCTTCCGCCGGGGTGAGAAAGCGGGAGAGAATTTCAGTGGTCTGCTCCCACTCTGCCGCGGCCTTGCGTACCTGCCGCTGACCTGCCTTGGTCAACTCGTAGAACTTGGCGCGGCGATTGTTTTCAGAGTTGCCCCAGTGGGAACGGATGTAGCCCTCCTGCTCGAGCTTGAGCAGCGCGGGATAGAGGGTGCCGTAATTCAACTGCAGAAGATCGCCGCTGGTTTGCTCAATTCGCCGCGCGAGGCCGTAGCCGTGCTGCGCTCCCATGCTTTCAAGCGTCTTGAGAACCATCAACGCCAGTGTGCCCTGCCATACGTCCGTTTTTTCGCCCATCTCTCACTCCCCTTGCCAACCAATAGGAGCACTTTACACAAACTTCTATGGGAATGCAATACGAAGCTTGGCGTTGCTGTGTTCACACGAGCTCTGCGACGAGTTCGGATGGGGCGGTTTGCATTCAATGTGGTAGGCTGGCGCTTGAATCCAGTTTGCACTCGTGCATGGAGGTTATCCTCATGATTTTGCGTACTTTTGTGGTTGCTGCAATGGCAACCCTCGTTGTTCCTGTAGTTGCGCAAAACAGCGGTGATGTGGCCGCGTCCGCTGAACGGCAGTTGCCTACCCTGACTGAGACGTACAAGCACCTGCACCGCAATCCGGAACTTTCGCACCACGAGGAGAAGACCTCTGCGTTTGTGGCGGCGGAGTGGCGGAAGCTGGGATACACGGTTACGGAGCACGTGGGCAAATACGCTGACGGCTCGCAAGGATTCGGCGTGGTCGGCATCCTCGAGAATGGGGCGGGACCACGCTTGTTGCTGCGCACGGAGCTGGATGCGCTGCCGGTGGAAGAAAAGACTGGACTTGATTACGCATCGACGGTGAGATCGACGAATGCGCAGGGGCAGGACGTGGGCGTGATGCATGCCTGCGGACACGACCTGCACATGACGGTGCTGCTGGGAGTGGCACGGGAGATGGCGGCACGCAAAAGCCAGTGGCACGGAACGCTGATGCTGATTGGGCAGCCATCAGAGGAGACTATCGACGGCTCAAGGGCGATGCTTGCCGACGGACTATTTGAGCGATTTGGCAAGCCTGATTTTGTACTGTCGGAGCACGACTCAAACGATGTGCCGGCAGGTTCGATTTCAATCAAAGGCGGTCCCCTGCTGGCGAGTTCAACGGGAATCTATGTAACCATGCGTGGCGTCGGCGGCCATGGTTCGCAGCCGCAGGCCGGCAAAGATCCGATTGTGCTGGCAGCGGAATTTGTGATGGTGGCGCAGACGATTGTGAGCCGGCAAATCGATCCGCAACAACCTGCGGTGCTGACGATTGGCACGATTCACGGTGGGACGAAAAACAACATTATTCCCGATGAAGTCGTAATGGGGCTGACGTTGCGCGCCTATTCAGCCACGGTGCGCGACAGGATTATTGCAGACGTTCGGCGCACCGCAACTGGGCTGGCAGAGGCCTATGGTGTGCCGGCGGATCGCATGCCAACTGTGACTCTGGGCGAGGACACGCCACCAACATTGAATGATTCGGCGCTGGCCGAGCGGCTGCGCAAGTCGGCCATTGCGGCGCTTGGCAACGAACGCGTACTGGAGGCCAAGGCGGTGATGGGCAGCGAAGATGTTGGATTGTTCACGCTCGATGGCAAGATTCCCGGCGTGATGTATTGGCTGGGCGCGGCCGATCCTGCCAAGCTGGAGGAGAGTCGAAAGACAGGCGTGTCGCTGCCGAGTCCGCACTCCGCGTTGTTTGCGCCGGTCTATGCGCCGGCCATCACGACCGGGGTAACGGCGATGACATCAATGGCGCTCGATCTGCTGAAGTGAGCGCCGTTGTGAGCGGGCCGGTTAGTAGATCAGCTTGAGCGAAAACTGGATCTGGCGCGAGTTACCGGCGGTCTTGCTGATTTCGCCGAACCCGGAGCCATTGAGGATATTGGCAGGCAAACCCATGGTGACGATGTTGAAGAGATTGAAGAACTCAGAGCGGAACTGGAGGTCGACGCGTTCGGCGCCACTTTTGCGACGGCCGAACGGCGTGTCTTTAATCAGCGCGAAGTCATAGTTATAGAAGGCCGGACCGCGAAAGGTGTTGCGCCCGAGGGCACCGAAGAATCCTTGATTGGGGCCGGTGCCGCCGGGCAGATGGATCGGAATCGAGAAGAAGTCGGCGGCGTTATTTGCGCCTTCGCCAAAGTAGTCCTCGCGGTTGCTGCGTGCGGTGGAGAGACTTGGCTTGGCGATCTGATTGGGGCGGTCCACTCCGTTCGAGCCTGCTCCGGTCTGCTGAATGCCGGAATAGACGGTGAAGGGCGAGCCAGAGCTGATGCTCGAGATGCTGAGCAACTCCCACCCGCCGGTAGCTTTCTTGCTGATGGGTTGAAGGAAATTCGCACTGTCCAAATGCAGATCCTGCGCCACGCTCAAGCCAAAACCGTGGGTTACGTCGAAAGACGACGGACCTTTTTCGGCATGCGTATCGAATGGGTTTTGCGGAAATGGAATTGAAACCGCGCCTGTAGAACCTGTGCCGCCGACTACCTGGCTGGTGTCGTCGATGGATTTGCTCCATGTATAACTCGCCTGCACACCCGGCCCGCCGTGGCCCACGGTACCCGAAAGCGAAGTTTGCAGCGCGTGGTAAGTGGAATGCGCAGTCGCGGTGATGACGTTCTCAACGCCGAAACCGCCGATGACGTCGCCGGCGCTATCGAATTGGGTGTGCGGTGCGAATGCCGGAGATGCTCCTGCATATGCATTTGGGTAACTGTATCGCGGCAGCTTCACTCCCGCCGTTCCTACGTAGCCGGCATCTGCGGTCAGGTTGCCGAATTTGCGTTCCAGGCCCGCGGTCCAGGTATACAAAGTCGCGTTATCAAATGCGCGATCGATCCCGCTGAGGTTCAGTGCGCTGACCACGCCGCCGGGAGTGAGCGCAGCAACATCTTTTTCGTAGCGATCGACATCCATCACCGTGTTGGGCGCGACCGTATTGGATTTTCCCGATGCAAAAATGTTTTCGCCCCCAGGTGTATACGTTGCGGGAAGCTGCGAAGGAGTGAGTTGGAAGCCATAATGGATCGGCGCATTGGAAGCCGAGAGCAGGCGCGGATAAACGACAAACGGCGTGGAGCCAGTGAGGAAATTATCCTGCCAGATGTTGGGCGGAATCGTCATCACGGCGCCACCGGCGTGCGCAGACAGGTTTCGCGTGACTTGCCATGCGGCCTGAAGGCGCGGCTCAAAAGCCTTCCAGTTTGTCTGGTAACCGGGCTGGGGATTGACCACGTATTCCTGTGTGCCATTCACGGTGAGGAAGCCGCCGGTGCGGCGCGCGCGCTCGGTAATCGGCTGGTAGAGATCCCAGCGCAAACCGTAATCGAGCGTGAAGGTGGGGGTCATTTTCCATGTGTCCTGGAACCAAGCACTGAAGTTGTTGCGGCTGATGGCTGCGGGGCCGATGTGCTGGCCGTTGGAGAAGTAGGGAGGAGCGATTGCCACGGTGTAGACGAATGGACTCCCGGTGAGAAAACTCGAGAGCGTATCGGGCAAAGGGTCTCCGGGGTTGATGTTGTGCGTTCCGCTTGCCGATGCGATGACTTCTGTCGCATAGGCCTTGCCGCCGCCGAAATCGTATTCACCGTTGGGGCTGATGCCGAAATATGTGGTGTCGCGATTGACCCGCACCTCGAAGCCCGCCTTGATGGAATGGCTCGCGACTGTGTAGTCGACGCTCTGGCGAGCATGGAAGAGATTGCCGTAGGCCTGCATCACCGAGCCACCGGCCCCGTTGAATGCTTCAAACAAACCATCGTTAAATTTGATGGCGGGGTCAGTGACGTCGGGCGTTGGAAACCCGGGAGTGGAACGCGTGATACTGAACAGCGACTCTAACGCCAGGCGCGGTGACACAGTGCGCGTGTAGGTGCCGACGACGTTGCGCTGACGGTCAATGTACTGGACGCCAAAGGCAGGATCGACCGCTGTCTGATCGGGATTGGTGGTGGGACCGGTCAGATTATCGAAGTTGAAGCGCGCGAAGAACTGATCTTTCGAGGAGATTTTGTGGTCAATGCGCAGGGAGAACTGGTCGGCATTGGTGACTACTTTCGATGCGGTGGCATAGGTGTTTGCGCCGAAGGAGCCTGTCGATAAATTGGGAAGCGGATAGCGTGCCAGCACGGCAGCAATAGCGGGGTTCACAGGCACCGAGAGTGTATCGACTGAGCTGTCAGGGAACGTCACCGTGTCGTAGACAATGCTGCTTCCCGCCGTAGGGCGCTCGGCCGCCGAGGGCAGCGGCATGACCTGGGTGGTGCCGAGAACCTGACGAAATCCTTGATATTGGGTGAAGTAGAAGGTGCGTTTGCGGCCATCGTAGATGTGGGGAATGAAGACCGGGCCGCCATTGGTGAATCCGAACTCGTTGCGGCGGAAGGGCGGGATACGACCGGGATAAGCGGGGGTCGCGTGGTCGAAGTAGTTCCGCGCATCGAAGGATGAGTTGCGCACGAATTCAAAAACGGAGCCGTGGAAGCCGCTGGCGCCGGAGCGCGTGTGAATATTGGTGAAACCGGAAGCGCCGCGGCCGATCTCGGCGGGCATCCAGCCAGAGCTGGAATCGATTGCCTCGACAGCGTCGACATTGAAATTTGAAAAAGTGGCTCCGCCCATCTCGGGATCGCTGATGTCGGCGCCGTCCATCGCAAATGTGGCTTCAACGCCGCGCTGCCCGTTGATGGCGAATTGCGCGGTGAAGTTGGTGGCTCCATTGGAGTCTGTCATGGTGCCCGCGGCCAGCAGCAGCAGTGTGCTGAAGTCGCGCTTATTCAGCGGCAGTTCGCTGACGGCCTGGCTTGATAGCTCTTCGCCGCCGGTTGCGGATTGCGGGTTCGCCTCGCGCGCGGCCACGGTGAGTTCGCCGCGGCCAGAGAGCGTGAGCAAAGCCTCTGGAGCAGCGATCGTAAGATCGATAGGCTGCGCATACTCAACCTTGTTGCCGTGTGTTGTGACGGTGAGATGGTATTGGCCCGGTGGCAACAACTCCAATTGGAAGCGGCCGTCAGCGCCGGTGCGGGCGTCGGCCTTGGCATCGGCTGCGGTCAGTTCGATTTTTGCTCCCGCGATCGGCGCGCCGGCAGCATTTCGCAATACTCCGCGCCATGTTGTCTGGACTGCCTGCCCTGAAGCGGCCGAACACAAAATAAAAATGGCCAGACTTAAAATACAGAAGGCCCTGAGTGCCGAGTGGCGACCGCTGCAGGCATCGGCACCCCAGTTTCTTTTTTTAGAATTCACGTAGACACAACCCTTTTTCTGACTGTACGCGATGCTGAGAATCCTGGCTTATAGGTCCAGATTTCACTGCTCAGGCTACGCTAGAATTATACCTCTAAGCCGTTTACTAAAAGCTTTTAGCATTAATAAGGACCATAGACTTCCGGAGAAGAGCTGCGCGGGATGGGAGGCGGTACGTTAGGCTCAGAAGCATGGGGCAAGCGGACAAGTCGACATTGCTGCAGCGCGTACGCATTTGGCTCGTATTGTTCATCGTGGGACTGGTGTTGAGCGGCCTCACCGCTTTTCCCCTGGAACGCGAAACAGCGTTGTTAAACAGCTGGGTCGGCGTGGCTTCTACTGCGCCTCAAAATGGAGAGCCGCCGCTGCACATGTGGCTGCGCCGGGTGCATGAGGGCATCGCTAATACTGGTCACAATTACCCTTTCATGGCTTACGGTACGGACTGGCTGGCCTTTGCCCACCTTGTGATTGCGGTAGCGTTCATAGGGCCGCTGCACGATCCGGTTCGCAACCGGTGGGTGATCACGTTCGGCGTTATCGCCTGCGCCGGAGTGATACCACTCGCTCTAATCGCGGGAGCTATTCGCGGCATTCCGTTGTATTGGCAACTGATCGATTGCAGTTTCGGCGTTGTTGGTGCTCTACCGCTGTTGCTCTGCCTCAAGTATGTGGGCCAGGTGGAGCGCATGGGCTGAATGCTCCTTACGGGGTTCGGTTCCCTACAATGAATGCAGTGCAATGAGCAGCGACGACAACGATCCAATTCCGATGCGGGATGCTGCAATCGACACAATCGCGGCAATCTCTACGCCGTCAGGACGCGGAGGGATTGGTATCGTTCGCCTCAGCGGCCCCCTTGCAACTTCGATCGCGGCGCAGCTGGTGCGATTGAGCCAGCCCCTGGAACATGCACGGGCGCGTCTGGCAGAAGTTCTCGATGAAGAGAACGCCAGTGGCGAGCGAATTGATGAAGCAGTGGTGACGTATTTTGCCGCGCCAAATTCCTATACGGCCGAGGAACTGGTGGAGATTGCCGCGCACGGATCACCGGTGGTGCTGGAGTTGCTGCTGCGACGAGCGCTGGATCTGGGCGCACGGCTCGCGGACCCCGGCGAGTTCACCCAGCGCGCATTTCTCGCGGGCAAGCTCGACCTGACCCAGGCCGAAGCGGTACGCGACCTGATCGAAGCGCAGACACTGACCCAGGCGCGCCAGGCCGCGAGCCAGATGGGTGGCGCACTCAGCCGGCGTGCTGCTCCCTTGAAGCAGTCGCTGATGGAATTGATTGCGCTGCTCGAAGCAGGCATTGACTTTGCGGAAGACGACATTGACGTGGCGCCGAAGGCTGAGATCGCACGGCGAATCGGCGAGTTGGCGCCGCCACTGACTGCGCTTGAAGCGTCGTTCGCCCGCGGACGCGTTGTGCATGACGGTCTGACTCTCGCCATTGTCGGACGACCCAACGCCGGCAAGAGTTCCCTCTTCAATCGATTGGTGGAACGCGATCGCGCCATTGTGACCGCGACTCCCGGCACCACGCGCGACCTGGTGTCGGAACGAATTTCGCTGGACGGGATTCCGCTGGAACTGGTGGATACAGCCGGCCTGCGCGAGGCTTTTGAAGAGGTGGAACAACTGGGCATTGCGCGCAGCCGCGAAGCGCTGGCCGACGCCGGAATTGTACTGGTAGTGCTGGACGCCACACAGCCGTTGAATGAGGAAGAGCGCACTTTGCTGGCCGCCGTTTCCGGCAGAACTGCACTGGCTGCAATTAATAAGAGCGATCTCGCGGCAAACGGACTCTTGGAACGCGATCGAGTGAACGCAGAGAGTCTGGGCGTTCCAGCGATCAAGACTTCAGCGCTCACGGGAGACGGCATTCCGGCACTGCGCGAGCGAATTGTGGCGCTGGCCACGGGTGGTGCTGCGGCTGAACCTGGCCTGCTGACCAGTCTGCGCCATCAGCAGGCTATCGCCGCGACCCGTAAAGCACTCGACGACGCTGATCGTGCCAATGCCTCCAGCATTCCACACGAGATGATTCTGCTGGATCTCTACCGCGCACTTTGGGCTCTGGACTCGCTCACCGGCCAGACGACACCTGACGACATATTGAATTTGATTTTTTCGACTTTCTGCATCGGAAAATGAGGGGCTCGCCGGGTATCGAACGTGAGCGGGTGAATCTCGATCTCTCAACGGCGCTTGCGAGGCTTTGAAGTCCGTGCTTGCCGCTGTTTCACCGGGGTGGTTGGCGGGGTTGGCGCGAAGCCGGTGTCGATTCGCTTGGTGATGTGGTCCTGAATCCAATGCGGATCCCACCACTCTTTGGGATCGATTTGAACGCCATCGAGTTGCATCGCAAAATGGATGTGGTCTCCGCCGGCCATCCCTGTCATGCCGCTTTGGCCCATAGCCTGCCCACGCTTCACGGTACCGCCTTCGTGGACATCGATGTGGCTCATGTGGCCATATATCGTCTGCAATCCGTAGCCATGGTCGACCACGACGCAATTACCGTAGATGCCGAGCGGGGCTGCGTAGACAACGCGGCCATCGTTGGACGCTTCGACGCCTATGTGCTGGGTAACGGCAAGGTCGTATCCGAGGTGAACCTGCTGATCGATTTTCTTGCCGTGGTAAATGTAGTTCCGCACATCGGCAAATGTGGCTTCGGCCTGTGAATGAGACTGGCGCGCAAAAGGCTGCGTGAAGAGAAAGTGATCGGCAGTTTTAAGGCGCAAGTCGGAGAGAGTCTGGTTGTTCGACTTCCGCATGTCAGTGTTGATCCTGACAAAGCGCGCAACCGGGTCGCCGGAACCGTTCGGATCGAGCTCGCCGACGACCTTCTGCATGAATGCATCACTGACCTGCAGATCGTGCGTGGTGTAGTGGGGCTGCTCCTTTTTGGGAAACTGGAACACGATCGGGCTGGTTACGTCGTTGCCCGCGCCATTTGAGGCGAAGACTACCGGGATCGTGCCGGGAGGCATGTTCCACGCGAAGGCGAAGAGCGAGAAGAGGCCGGGTTTGCCGCCGGGCATCGGCCATGCACGATATGTCTGATCACCGACGCGTATGCCGGCCGCGTTCCAGCCGCCGGAGACGCTGAAGGTGGCGAGATCGGCCATGCCGAGGTAGAGATAGTGCTGGTCTGAGTCCACACTGATGGTCGGCGGCTGCGTTATCACCGTTACATCGCGCTCTAAAGACGCCGTTTTGTGGAACATGTCATTCGATGTCGCTTCGATGATGAACTTTGCTTTGCCATCGCGTAACTGCGGGGTGGTCTTCACACCGGCGGTAAAGTTCCACGTGCCGTCCTTGGCTTTTGAGGGCTGCGCCATCTCCCATGCAGGGTATTGCGTCCCGTTCTGCTCGATTGTGGCTGTCACCTTGCGCACCCCACTGGGGTCGCTTACGTGGACAGTGATGGGCGTGGCCTGGCCGATGGAATTGACGGGTGTGGAAAGGTCAAGTTTGGGCGTCGCACAACCCGTTGTGAAGAACAGAATCGGGGCCGACACGACAAACAGAACTACAGCGAGAATGGGTTTACGCACACCTCATTTTAGCAATCAATGAAGTGGAATGTTCCCGGTTGTATACGCGACGTGCTCTTGGGATTACTCTTGCCTGTTAGGCGCGGAGCGCAAAAATGGACAGACGTAAATTTCTCGCAGGAAGTGCAGCGGTTATGGGAACTGTTGCCGCACAGAACAGGGTTGTCGCGGCAATGAACGCCACAGGCGTGGACCCTGAGCCGTTAACACTTGATCTCACGCGCCATCGCTTCGGAGTGAATTACACGCCATCGCGCAATTGGTGGTTCTGCTGGAACAACTGGGATCCGGACCCGATCAAGCGCGACCTCGATGCGATCGCGAGCCTGGGAGCAGATCATCTGCGGGTGATGTTGATCTGGCCGTATTTCCAACCAAACCCAACGTGGGTGAGCCCGCTGCATCTCGAGCGCCTGGACCAGTTGCTGACGCTCATGGGAGAACGCCATCTTGACGCCTTAGTGACTGCGTTTACCGGCCAGTTGAGCGGGTGGTTCTTTTTGCCGCCGTTTAATCGGCCTGGTTGGAACTTTTACACGGACAAGGGAATGTGGGATGCAGAAGCGCTGTTTATCAAGGAACTGGCGCGCGTAATGATGCCGCATCAGAACGTGATCGGCTTCGACATGGGCAATGAAATCAATACCTGCTGGAGCGCAAAGACGGGCGATGGCGACGCATGGATGACCAGAATGTTTGCGTTGATGGATTCCGTGCTGCCCGGTCATTTGAACATTAACGGTGTCGACCACATGCCATGGTTCGGCAATACGACGTTTTCTCAGGAGGCGCTGGTGCGCGATCAGCGCATCGCCGTGATGCATTGCTATCCCTTCTGGACGGGCGCGGTGAAATACGGCGGCGCCTTCGATCCGCCGAGCGTGAAGCAGCTGGCGGCGATGGCTGCACTGATTCGGTCTTACGCGGGATCACAGCGAAAGCCGGTCTGGGCGGGAGAGTTCAACACCTGCATCAAGGAGCTCACGGAGAAGCAGCAGGCTGAGTGGCTTGAAAAAGCAGTGTTGGCGGCAATCGATGAGGGAGTGAGCTGGTTCAGTTACTGGGACAGCCACGATGTCGATCGGCGATTCGATTTCAATCCGCTGGAATACAGTCTCGGGCTCTTGACGAACGATGGGCGCGTGAAGGAGCAAGGACGCGTCTTCAAGCAGCTCGCGGATACATATCGGGATAAACCGGTCGTCTTTCCGACAGCAAGTTTGCCGAAGCCGCCCAGAGAGCGCACACCCGAGGCGACGTGGCGCTGGATTCTCGACTGGCTGGGATGGCGTCCTCAGAGCACTTAAGCGGGCGGCATCTGCTTTAATTGCTGACCGGCCGCTTCCATCAGGATGCAGAACGCTTGCGCTTCGGTGGAAGTGCCGGGACGATCGAAGTCGGGAGCGCCGCAGGCTCCCTGCACAAAACCGAATCCATCCATCTTGGAACGCGCAACATTGCGCATCCTCTCGGCGTGTGGGTAGTAGCTCGATGGGAGCCACCGATCTGTGATGCCCTGATAGACGGCAAACGCCAGCATTTGGGCCAGGTTGGTTTCGACGAAGGATGATGGTTGATCGATGACATTGTGAAAGAGGCCGTCATCGCGTTGATGGCTGAGGCAGCCGTCGATAATCTGGCGTGCGAAGTTGGCCAAGTACTCACGATCCTGTTGCCGATCGGACGGCAGGCTTCGGATGACGCGAGCGAGACCGGCGGCCGCCCAGCCATTGCCGCCACCCCAGAAACTCGGATCTTTCAGCTGCTGCTTGCCGTCGTCCCAGATGTGCGCAAACAGCTTCTTCTTAGGATTCCAAAGATGGCGGCGGTAGCCCTCAATCTGTGCGAGGGCTTCGTCATAACAACCCATCGCAGCGAGAAACGGCGGTGCCGCATTGAGGCCGTCTGACCACAAATCTGGAGAATCGAAGGTGTGATAGAGAATGCCTTCGGGATTGCGCGGCGCTGTGTGGCGAATCCAGGTGAGCATGCGATCGACGGCCTGCTGGATTTGAGGGTCGCCGGTCCATTCGGCTGCTTTGGCGTAGGCAGCGCCGCCCATCGCTGGATCGGTCGGGCCGCCATTCACCACTACACCGATGCGTCCGTCAGGCGTTTGCTGCACGATGGCTGCCTTGGTCAGCAGAATGACGCGCTCGCGATCCCCTGCATGTAGTAATGCCTGGGCGAGAATTCCCTGCTCCCAATCGCGGCGCTGCATCGCCATGGCTGCGGCTATGGCTTTTTCAATGCGCTGTGCGCTTTCCGATTTTGGAGGCGCGTCCAGTGCTGGCGAAGCTTGCGCCGTCTGAATCGCAATGCCGCTCGCGCTTGCCAGCGCCGTTGTACGAAGAAATGACCGTCGATCCATGCCTGCTCCAAGAGGACCCACGATCATAGCTCAAACGCTGTGGTGTGCGGGCTGCGCCGTCACGCAGCGAGAGTGTGAATGGCCCGGACCAACTTATCAAGATCATCGAGACTGGTGTAGACATGAGGCGTTACGCGGACGCAGCTGATGTTTTCCCAGACGATGCCGACGGTGTGAATCTTGTATTGATTGAATAATGCGTTGTCCAACTCCGCCGGTGTCATGCCATCGATGCTTACTCCGCAAATGGCGCACGAGTACCTGGCATTGAGCGAAGTGTGCAACTTGACTTTGGGATTTTCCTTGGCCCGGGTCGCCCAATAATCCTTTAAGAAGCGGATGCGATCCTCTTTGCGCTTGCTTCCGATGCCCTCATGGAAGTTGATCGCCTCTCCAATGCCCTGCTCCAATGGAAAGCTGCGGGTGCCGAGCGTTTCAAATTTGCGAATGTCGCTCGAGTGCGGCTTGTCGTTGCATGTGAGCGGCCAGAGCTTCTCGATTTTGTCCTGCCTGACCCACATCATGCCGGTGCCGATGGGCGCCGAGAGGAACTTGTGCAGGCTGGTGCCGAAGTAGTCGCACTTCAGGTCGGGAATCTTGAAGTCCATTAGTCCGAAGGAGTGCGCGCCATCGGCAATGACCTCGATGCCGCGTGCGTGCGCCATGTCGGCAATTTTCGCCACCGGCATCGTCTGGCCAACCCAGTTGATCATGTGGGTTACGTGGATCAGCTTGGTCCGAGGTGTAATTGCTTGTTCGTAGGCTTTGACGATCTGGTCATCGTCTTCAATGGGAAAGTCGAAACTGATCTGTTTGTAGACGATGCCTTCGCGCAAGCCCCGCTGGCGATAGGCCTGGATCATGTTGGGATAGTCCTGTTTAGTGCCGATCACTTCGTCGCCGCTCTTCAGGTCGAGGCCGTAGATGATTGTGTTCAGCGCCTCAGTGGAGTTGCGATCGATGGCGACCTCGCCCGGCTGTACTCCGGCCAGTCGCGCGAGCTTCTCCCTAAGCGGCTCGCGCCCCTGGTCGAGAATGCGCCACATGTAATAGGAAGGGCCTTCGTTTGAGAGCTGGTTGTAGCGCTCGACAGCTTGCTGCACCACAACAGGCGCAGGTGAAACACCGCCGTTGTTCAAGTTGATGAGGTTCGGGTTCACCGAATAGGCGCGCTGAATCACGCTCCAGTAATCCTCATCCTGGGCAGCCAACGCGGGGCTCAGGTGGGAGATCTTTGCCGCAGCAGTGTTGAACTCAGCCGCGTGCGCCTGATGAAAGAGGCTATTCACTGAAAACGCGCCGGCGAGTGTTGCTGCCTGCTTGAGGAAGGAGCGGCGGCCATTGGTATTCATAGACAGCAATGTAGGTGCTGGACGGCGTCGCAGACAACAACAAAATCGGCTATTTGCTGCCGGTCAATTTGCGGATGATCTCCACTTCGCGCTGCCGGTAAGGTGTGCCGTCGGGGTGGAAGATGTCGTGTTGCCAGACTGCCGGCTGTTCTTTCACATAGGGATGCTGCCATGAATCCCAGGGAATCCAGGTCTGGCTCTTGCCGGCCACGAGCCCCCAATTGATGGCTCCAACGTGATACTGCTTCGCAATTGGAAGTACGGTATCGAAAGTGCTGCCGATGTTGCGCGCCATGTATTCGGTGCAGATGAGGGGGCGATGGAATTGCGCAAGCATTTTGACGTGAGCCTCAAAATCCTCGGGCCAGCCGTAATTATGAAAACTGATGATGTCGGACTGTTCGATCTGGATGCGAGCCAGGGGAGGCATTTTATCGAGCGAAGTCCAATCGCCGTGCCAGAGCCCGCTGGTGAGGGGTTGAACTGGATGCACGGAGCGTGCCCAATCAAAGACTTTCGGCAGGAGGCCGATGATGATCTCGTTCTTGTTTTTGGGGTCGCCTTTGGCGTACGAGTCGTCGTTACCGTTGTCGGGCTCGTTCCACAGATCCCACGCCAGAATGCGCTTGTCGTTGGCAAACGCGCCTACCACGCCTTTGACGTAAAGCTCGAGCTTTGGAAATTGCGCAGGATCGGCGAGCACTTCGGTGCCCGGAGCCTGTACCCAGCGGGAGTTATGAACACCCGGCACGGGCGGAGGCTGCGGGCCTAGTCTTGGATTCGGATCCCAGCAGGAGTCGAAGAGAACAAACACTGGGCGAATATGGTGACGGGCCGCGATAACGAGAAACGCGTCGATGCGCTTCTCAAACGCTTTTGGATCCTGCTCATAGAGCAGATTGTGCAGGAACACCCGCATGGTGTTCATGCCGATGGCTTCGGCCCATCCCAGTTCGCGGTCGATTGTCGCGGGATCAAAGGTCTCCGCCTGCCACATCTCCAGTTCATTACTTGCAGTCGAAGGGAGAAAGTCAGCGCCCACCGGCCAAGGCTGGGCTGCATACCAGGCATGGGCCTGGGACTCTGTCCAGCGCTGTTGCGCGCTGAGGGTAGGTGAGAGAGCGACAAGTGAAGCTGCGGCAAGTGCCGAAAGGAGTAAGCCGGAAAGCCTGCGTAGAGAAAACGTGCGAAAGAGTAAGTACGTGTGGCTCATTCGGCTCCAGAATTGCGAAGGAGTATTCTACTTCGCTTTGTTAAGATCCGCAGCCTTGGCGCGCTCGGCGGCAGCCTCGTCGGCGCGTCCCTGGCGCTCATAGGCGATGGCAAGTTGATTGTGCGCCTCAGCGAAGGTTGGATCAGCGGCAACCGACTCCTGATAACGCGCGATCGCGTCAGCTATCTGGCCGCGCACCATGAGTTGATTACCTGCATTGAGAGCGAAGTTGGCGCGCTGTCGACTGACTGCGCCACGAGCCAAATCCGCGGCTTCACGGCGGAAGTCGGCGGCCTGGCTGCGCAATTCCTTCAACTGGCTTCTGAGTTGGTCGGCTTTCTGCTGATCTCCGGCGGCTTCTGCGGCGTCAGCTTCGGAACTAAGATTGCCGGCTTGCTCAGCCAAAACTCCAGCCAAGGTAACGCGCGGGCCGGGTTGGCCAGGTAGCAGGGGAATTGCCTTTCTGAGTGCTTCGGCAGCTTCAGGGAGTCGTGAGTCCTGCTTGAGCGTACTGCCTAGAATGGCCCAGGCATCACCATTTTCCGGGCGAAGCGCGACGGCCTTCTTAAGTTCTACGACTGCCTCGTCGAGCCTGCCCAACTGCATATAAAGGATGCCAAGCGTATAGGGCGGATCCTGGAGCGTGGGATCCATTGTCCCGGCACGACTCAACTCCGCGATAGCATCTTCAGGCCGGTCTTTGAATTTGTAGGCAAGGCCGAGGTCATAGTGAAGCTGCGGATCGTTGGGATCGAGGGCAAGAGCCTTTTGGAAGTCCTGGATCGCTTCGTCGAATGCTGAAAGCTGAATATGGGTTACGCCGAGATCCTTGTATACGACCGCATCCTTTGAGTTCTCAACCAGGGCACGCCTGAAGTAGTCGAGCGCCTCTTTGCCCTTGCCGGTAAGGGTCAACGCCAGTCCAAGGTTGGTAAGCGCACTTGCATTGTGTGGTTCGCGTTCGATAGCTTGCTGGAACCAGGAGATTGCTTCTTCTTCTCGCCCAAGCCGCTGCAGGGCCATTGCCAGTTCCAATTGCGCACCAGGCAAAGCGGGGTTCAGATTAACGGCTTGGGTGAGTTGCTTCACCGCGTCTTCGTCTTTGCCGGCGGCGGCAAGCGAACGGCCAAATTCAAGCACTGCTTCAGGATTCGGCGGTTTGATCGCCGCTGCGGCTTCCAAAGTCGCTAAGGAGTCCGGGAGATCATGCTGCTGGCGATAGAGAACGCCGAGGTGAATGCGCGCCCGAACAAACGAGCCATCCAACGCTATAGCGTGCTGAAAACGATCCTGGGCTTCCTGCCATTTGCCTTGCAATGCATCGAGCGAGCCGATGGAATCGTCCAAATCGGCGCGGGGACCGACCAGCGATTCTTCCGCGACGAACTGTTCGGCGGCCTCGGCAGGCTTGCCAGTCATGGCAAGCGCCCGGCCGAAGGCCTCGCGGAAATCGGCACTGACGGGCGGGTGCCCCGGCTGCTGTGACAATGTCAATTCTGCAGTGAAGTGCGGGATCGCTTTGGCTGGTTCACCAGCCTGTGCGTATGCCAGAGCAAGATTGGTTTCGATGCCATCGTCTCCCGGCTTGAGCTTGGCAGCGGCTTCGAATTCCCTGGCGCCTTCAGGCGCTCTTCCCAACTCCACCAGAACGGTGCCCAGGGCTTCATGCCCTTCGGGGATTTGTGGCGCCAGTCGAACAACTTCGGCAAATTTGGCTCGCGCAACTTCCAGATTCCCTGCATCGCGGGCTGCAGAACCGGCACGAAACGCCTCGTTTGCCTGCTGAATCGCCTCGGGCTTTACCTGCTGTTGCGTTTGCCCGAGCGCACGGCCATTCGCTGCCAGCAAGGCGAGGCTGACACAGCAGTGAACCAGGACGAGACCGAGGCGCATTCCTTATTTCCCCGCGGGCTTGGCATCGATCTGACGCTGGAGGTCCACGACCATCTTGAACTCGCGATTGGCCTCGGCCAATTGACCAGTAGCCTTGTAGGCCTGTCCCAGCAGGTTGTGAGTAATGTAATTGGACGGATCCATTTTCACTGCATGATCAAGGTAGTGGAGCGCTTGAATCGGCTGTTTAAGCTTGAGGAATGTCTCGCCCAAAAGAATGTAGGGCCCCGTAGCGTTCGGTTCCAACAGGACCGCGCGATTCAGAGCCTGTTGCGCATCAGCGTACTGCCCGTTGCGCAAATAGGCGTCGCCAAGGCGGTCATAGAGATCGGGATCCAATGGATTAAGCTTGCGCTCGGCTTCCAGTTCACGGACTGCGGCAGCAACGTCGCCCCTGGACAGGGCCACTTCGCCGAGCAGCTCGTGGGCGAGGGGCAGCGCAGGATTGATGGCGAGGGCTTTGGTGGCCTCCGATCCCGCTTCATCGCGCAATTCGCGGCGCAAGAAGAGGCGGCCGGCAAGCAAGTAAGCTTCGGCTGAGTCAGGTTCGAAACCGTACTGGGCAGCAAACGCGTGGCGTGCGTCGTCGTAGCGCTGCACGTCGGCGTAACAGAGCGCCAGCACGTAATCCGGATCGATGTTGGCGCGCTCGACGCCCACGCGGGCCTTCTCAAGGAAGGGAATCGCCTGGGCGATGCGCCCCAGCCGGAACAAGCTTACCCCGTGCATTTCGATCGATTCGCGATCGTTCGGATCCTGATCCGCCGCTTTTGTGAAGGCGGTGATCGCTTCGGGAAACTGTTCCCTCTGATAGAAGATCATTGCCCGCAACCGCTCGACGCCCGCAGGTTCGGGGTTTTGCGCGGCAAGCTGATCGAGCTGCACCATGGCTTGGTCGAGACGTCCCTTGCCGGCAAGCTGCTGGGCAGATTCAAACGTAATGGGCGGAACAGAAGCAACGCCCGAAGCATCCGGGCCTGGCGGGGATTGGGCGCTGACTGCGGCGATTGACAGAACGAAAAGAACAGCAGTGGTGAGTACGCGAAACATGCTTTTTCCTGATAGATGGAGTTTAACTCGCACGGAGGAGTTCTTAGAAGCGGGGCGTTAGTTGCGAGCGAAAGAAGAGGGGAGCCGAAGCTCCCCTCGAGGTTAGTGCGGCTCCTACGCGGAATTAGAACTGTACGCGCATGGAGAACTCAAGCTGACGAGGTGCGCCACCCGGCGCTTCGCCACCGCTGATATTGCCGTTTCCGAAGATATCGGTGTTATTCGGATTCGGCGCGTTGATGTGGTTGAAGGCGTTGAACGCATCCATGCGGAACTTGGCAACAATGCTCTCATGAATTGTGAACGCTTTCGTGATGCCCAGATCGGTGTTGAAGAACGCGGGGCCGAAATAATTGTTCGCGCCCGCGTTGCCGATCTTATCCAGGCCAGGCCACGAGAAGATGTCTGTCGAGGCTTGGGACGTCCAGTAGGACCTGCTGATGGTGCCGCCGGAATTGACGACCGGGCTGGTAAGGCTGGTGCGAATGTGCCCGGTGGTGTTTGGACGGCAAGGTGCTGCTGTGCCGCCGGTGCTGTGGTTGCAATCCTCGGTGCCTCCGAAGTTGACTATATCCGACGCTGAACGGGAGACCGCCGGACCAGTTGATCGACGTGCTCAACTGATAACCGCCAATGATCAGGTCGGTCACCCGATTCGCGCCGGGAGCAAACTGCTTACCCTTGCCGAACGGCAGATCATAGCTGCCGTATGTCGTCAATTGCTGGGCACGGACGTTGCTGTCGCGCATGTGAGGATACACATGGCTCCAGGTCCAATAGCCGGTTTGGTCGTCGAACGCGGCTGCCCACTGATAGTTGGCAGTCACAGCCAAGCCTTTGTAGTACGACTGAGCCAAGGTCACCTGCATAGCGTCGAATTCAGTGTTCTCATCGTCGCCGTAGTAGGAGATGCCTTGAGTCCAGCCGCACATGCCGGGTTGGAGATTCTGTTCGTTGTACGGCGCTGCAGCAAGTCCAGCGGCGCCGATGTAGTTGGAGTCTCTGCAGGCAGCCAGAGAACCACCATAGTAGCGCTGCAGGAAGCTGCCGTTGGATACTCCGCCACTGTAACCCGCGGGAAGTGTTCCGCCCATACCAGCAGGATCCCAGTTCAAAGTCTGGCCAGTTACGCTGTACTGACCGGGCAGGAACAGAGCCGCTTCGTTGGGGTTGGTGTTGTTGCCGTCGCCGTCACCCAGTGTGTGGGTTCCCTTGTTGCCGACGTACGCAACCGTCAAGGCGAGAGTAGGAGTGAGGGCACGCTGTACGCTCAGGTTCCAGGCGTCGATCGTCGGGAAGTGGAGCGGCTAGGGGCGAGCCTTGGGGCTGACCTGGTATGCCTGTGCAGGCAGCAGGCCGTTGGAAGGCACTGTTGGGAAGACAAATCCCGGAGGCCCGACTGAGAGGTTAGATACTCCGACGCCACGCTGCCGCCGGGTTCGTTGAGGCTCTGGTCAGCCAGAACCGGAAGGTTCTGGGTGACCACGTGGCCGAAGATGGAGCCAAACACGCCGGTATCAAAGCTGCGTCCGTAGCCGGCGCGAATAACAGTTTTGGGATCGAGTTGGTAGGTGGCGCCGATGCGAGGATCGAAGCCCTTTGTCTTCGAGATTTCCCATCCCATGTCGGACGGAATACCGCCAACGCCTGCAACGTGCATGTAGCCGTCAGCCAGGTTCATCAGCGACCCATTGCCCTACGCCGTTGACCGCCTCTGGGAAGTAAAGCTCCCAGCGAAGGCCAAGGTTCAGAGTGAGTTCCTTGGATACGCGCCATGTGTCCTGACCATAGAAGAATGTTCGCTTCTGGAATTCCTTGGCATTTCCCTCACCCGCAGCGGATTGCCAACGTAACGTCCAAAGCTTGGCACGTCGCCGAGAGCAAAGGTTGCCCAGCCGAGCCCGTTCGAACCAGCGTCTGAGGTCGGACCCGTCTGGAAGTTCATCTGACCGGCGCGATCAGTATCAGACGGTACGCGGAGGTTGCGGCCATAACGAAGATCGGCACCAATCTTGATGGTGTGGTTGCCGCGGATCATGGTCCAGTTGTTGACGATCTGAAACTGATCTTCACGTTCGGTCAACGGGCAGTTGCAGCGGTTGATGCCCAAGCCGCCGCCAATCAGCGAAGTTGCGCCGCCGAATGGAGCGTTGATTTCAAATCCCGGGGCTCCGGAGGTGAAGTAATCACCGAGTGTTGATTCCCGGAATGCCCAACTGGGTAGCGAACGCTACACCCTGATCGTACTTGGTGTCGATGATGTTGTAGCGGTAGTAACCCAAGCGGAAGTCGGTGAGCAGCTTGGGACTGATGGCAATATCCATGCCAGTGGCCAAGCTGTCGTTGGCGCCGTTTGAATTGCCGCCGTACGGTGGTGCCAAGACCGAAGCCAGGACCGCCAGCCGAGCCGAACATCACTTTGCCTGAAAGCAGGTCAGGAAGCGCGAGAAACGTTCGAAGGCATGGATCCTTTCGTTGAATGTGTAGTCACCACGCTCTGTCCACTGGTTGCTGTTGAAGAGACCCGTGCCGCTGGCGGCGTAGTTGTTTTCAATACTCGTGATGCCGCTGTTGCCCTGGTTCGGGGCGTAGGGCTGCATGATCGTTAAAAGCGCTTGCGCCTGCGGTGATACCAGAGCCGCAGGAACAACGTTCACCGCGAAAGCCGCGTCATAGGCGGGATTGCCGGTGTTGTTGAAGATCAATTGGCTTCCGCTCAACTTGTTGAGGGCCGCGTATTCAGTTGCGTAGTCGCTGAAGTCGCAACCAGGGATGCCTTCGGGACCGGTGGTCAAGCCGAGGCAGGTGCTGACCATCTGAGCTGTTGGCAGGGTGTCGGTGTTAGCGACGCCGACCTTCTGGCGCTGGCCTCGTAGTTGCCGAAGAAGAACACCTTGTCCTTCAGAACGGTCCGCCGATCGATCCGCCAAAGCGGTTCTTCAAGCCTGGAGGCAACCGAAGCTGGAGTCCTTCTGCCTCTGTGATGGAAGTGGCGTGCCTGGGTGTACGGATCGCGCGCAAAGTTGGCGTTGCCGGTGCGGAAGTCGTAGGCGCTGCCGTGGAAGGTGTTGGTGCCGGACCGCGTCTGCGCGGTAACGACCGCGGAAACTGCCTTGCCCAACTCGGCGTCGAAGTTCTGCGTGGTGATCTTGGTTTCGGTCACCGCATCCATGGCGGGTTGATGACGATGATGCCCAGGATCGGGATCCTGGTTGTCGGTGCCGTCCAGCTCGAAGGCGGTTCCGCCGAAAGCCTGTCCGTCAACCTGAATCTGTTTGGATCCCTGCGGGTTTTCATCGGCCGCGTGGGACCAGCCCAGAAGCTGGGCGCCGGGAAGGAGCAGTTGCAGGTTGGTAAAGTTCTGGTCGCCAATCGGCAAGCTGGAGACCTGCTGCTGGTCGAAGACTGTTGAGACGTCGGCTTTGTCTGTCTTCAACTCCGGCTCGGTGTCGGCGTTGACTTCGACGGTTGTCCCGGTGTCAGAACCGACGCCCAAGGTGGGATCGATGCGGGGCGCGGTATCGGCCTCGACCTGAATGCCCTTGGTCTCGAAGGTCTTGAAGCCCTTGGCCGCCACTTTCAGGTCGTAGACGTCGGGGATAAGGTGAGGGACGCTGTAATCGCCCGACCCGTTGGAGGTGACGGTAACGACGGTGCCCTTGGCCTCGTCCGTTACCGTGACCGTGGCGTTTGGAATCACCGCCCCGGTCTTGTCGGATACAGTGCCGAATATCGATCCGTAAACCGATTGTGCACTGGCCGGCACGATGAAGAGCAAACTCGCGCAGGCAAATATTGCCAGCACAAGGGCTGTACGAAGGATCTTGTTCATGCGGTCTCCTGAAAAAATGCCGTTTTTCTGATCTCTTAACTTGTGGTAGTTCTACCGGCTGGCAACGTGATTTCGGCTAGTCGGCTAGCAAGGCTCCCCCACCACGCTGGCAGGTTCGCTAAATTTCCGGCGTTGTTGCCCGCGATTGAAGCGTAGCGGGCGTTAAATTGTCAGACTCCGGAGCAACTCGAAACCATACTCAAAAGAGCGCGCTGCTGTCAACGTGAAAAGCGCGAAAGATCGTGCGGAATTGGGCAAAATCGACATGTCAATACTTGTAAACCTTTTCAATGCCAGCGGGACCTTTTGACGCGCCTGTGCGGAATGAGGTGATTCTCATTTAAACTTTGCATCTAAAGCGATTTACTGAGACATTCCTACTGTTTCTAGAATGTTTTCTCAAAACTTCTACGTCAGTTGGGATTTCTGTCGGTCCAGTCCATCGATAGGACAAACATAGAACATACATCTGTATTTGATATGACATTAATCGATCGTACCGACCGCTCTAATCCGAGGCGCCCCGCCGGACTTTGCAAGGTGCCGGGGGAGAGTGCCTGATCATTCTGGATGACGCGGATCTCCACCAAATGGTTGATTATCAGTCGAGTGCCGCCTTTGGGCTTCCGCGTCAATGGTTCCCTCTTTAGGCAGCCCAAACGGCAGCCGAGAAAGAGTGATTGACAACTCGACACATCCCTAAGCTCTAGCTGCAATGCATGGAAGCCCACCAAACCAAAGGCACTTAGGCATGACATTCTCTCTTTGAAGTCCTGTGCGCGGCTCGGATGTTGACTCGATGGATGCATGGAAGATTCTCAAGGCTGTTTTTCGCCACAATTCTGCTTGCCCGAGCGAACACGCTCAGCGAAAGTACGCGCATTGCCGTTATCGGGGGCAAACTTCAGAAGCCGTTCGAGCGTAGCCAGAGTGTCCGCCTTCTGGCCCAACCCACACTCAACAACGGCGAGGTTCATCCCCGCGGCCAACTGGGCAGGGTCGTGAGCAAACACCGAGTTCCACAGGTGCACGGCATCGTCGTAATGATGTTCACTGGCCTCGATGATTGCAAGGTCCCCGGCGGCGAGGGAGTCGTTGGCATCGGCCTCGAGCGCCAATTTATATTCAGCGACCGCCGCATCGATCTGCCCATTCATCTGTTTGAGAAAGCCAAGCTGGGCGTGCAGTTCGTGATCATCGCGAGCACCGCTCCGCGTTGCTTCAGCACGCTGAAGCAATTCCATAGCTCGAATACCAGCAGCCTGGTTACCGCGTGCTGCCATTTGCGCATAGGCAAGCCCCAGGTCGCGATCATCCGCAGCGAATCCTCCGACCGACACAAGTTCACCTGTGGATGCGAGAGGGAGGCGTTCATTGGTTATTTGTCTTCTGATCCAGTGGTCCGTCACCTGTTCGTGCGCGATGTCGTTGGAGGGAGGCCGAGCCATGTGGCAAGCGGTACAGTCGGGGTTTTCAGGATGATGCTGTTCGGCGAAAGAAGATTGATTGTGGCATTGCAGACAACGCTGCCGGTAGAACGCGACTTTTTCAGCGGCCGCAGGTGAGCCGTGCGGATCGTGGCAGGTGGTGCAGGTCATGCGGTCGCCCGACTTCTGCTTGCATTGGCTTCGGAGCAACGCTTCCCACTGGCTGGTGGCGCGACCACCCGAGCCGCTCTCGCTCTTGTAGACAAAGAACAGTGCGTAGTCGAATAAATCGTCGCCGGGCGCGAAGTTCAAGAGTGCCTTGCCCTGGCGGACCACGGCCGCCTGCCCTTCCAAATGGCAATTCAGGCATACCGAATCACGCCGCACAGCTTCAAGGGCATCGATGTTGAGCAAAGGTGTTTTCCCGCCGGTTGCAATATGCGTGGATCCATCCCCATGACAAGCCTCGCACGTGATCCCGCCGTAAGCGAACGGCTCGGCCTCATAGTGATTGCGGGCATCGGGCAGGGAGCGCTCGACCGCAGATGCATGGCAATGCAGACATCCCGGATCAACGGGCATGGTCAGCGGCATTTCCTTGTCGTTGGCGTGGTTCGGCGCCATATCCCACATCTGCTTTTTGCCATACCAGTTGATGGGCGCTTCGAACCAGTATCCCTGCTGCTCAAAAAGATAGGTACGTCCGCGCTTGCCGGAGCCGATGAAGTAGCGAAGTTCCTGCCTGCCATCCAGGGCGCGATCGGCCGATGCAGGCTCGCGCAGGTAGTTCAGCCACACGCGGCCCCATTCCGCCGTGACGCGATAGTGAAGGCCCGACGCGGCGTGCACGAAGTCTGCAGGGATGAACCCATCTGTGGCCGGGCCACTGGCTTTGGCCATGGGGGTTTGGCGATAGCGCTCGTAGATTTCGCGATGGCACGGCGCGCAGGAGGCGTTCGGATCGTGAACGGACGTGTTCTGGGTTGCGGTTGCAGAATTCCTGGAGCTCGCGGCGATGGTTGCGGCAAGGAACGCCGCCAGTAAAAGACCCAACAGGGGAAACCGATTCGGGGGCAACACGCAACAAGCATAGCCGCGCGGCAAGGTGCTTGTCGCGAGGCCGTCACAGGCCCAGGGACGAAACGGTTGCCAGGTAACCCAAGGATCCTCTGCCGAATCTTGGATCCAGCCCGATCTCTCCTATGATGTCCTCTGCGACGAATCGTGGCTCTGATCAGTCATTTCGCGCATCCGACTTAGGCTATCTGATTGAATCAAAATGCTTAATCAGAATGCCGACGCTTCGGAAACCCACCTGAAGAGGCGACGGGGGCCGGTTCAGGCATCCCCCGGGGCCAGCTTGCCGTAACCCATGTAAATCGCGGTCTAACCTGTAAGTATCATTGCCGATACGAGAAGACTGCCTTACTTTAGGGAGGTGACGGAGTAGTACTTTAAGTCAGCCTACTGATTCCGTCCTGAGAAGGAACGATGATTTCTCATCTTCTCCAAATCGGCGCAGTCGCTCCAGTGGCCATCTACCTCGGCTATTGGAGAGCGAGCCTTCAACGACGCAACAAGCAGTCGTGGGAGTCACTCATCGCCAAGCTGCGGCCGGATTGGAGCGGACGCGAATTAAGCGATCACTTTCTCTGGAAGGAAGGGCTGAACAGCAACCCCGAAGAAACCTGGCAGCACATTCACGGCGCCCGCGGCCTGTGGGCGATGTACAAAAACGCCGGTGTGATGCAGGAGATGGCTGAATTCGCAGCACGCAACAGCGAGAATGTGGACCCGGAACTTATTCAGACCCTGCGCACGGATGCAACCCAAATTCGCATCTGCGCTCTGAACACGCTGATGCAGTGCGCGCTGAGCCAGGCCACCGAGAATGTCCGTCTGAATGCATTCCGCGCAGCATCGATGTACACCGGTATGACCGCGCGCATGACGCAGCTGTTGCAGGAAAATGCCGAGATGGCGCTGCCCAGCTTCGTCGCAGCGATGTAGCCAAGCCTTTCCCACCTTAAAACCAAACTTAGCCGTGAACGACCAAGAGGGGAATCAAGCCTTCTTTTTTGCTGCGACGAGCACTTCATTCTTCAAGAGCTTTCCGCCTTCTTCAATCACGTAGAGCCGGTTTACGTCGAGATCCTTAAGCGTATCTACCGTGCCCGAAGGCCAGCGAATCTCAACCAAGTCCACCTTCTTCGCATCGCCCAAGCCGAAGTGAATGCGCAGATCGCTGGCGGAGTAATAGCCATTGCAAGAGCGCACTTCCTCAATCTGCGTAAGCGGCTTACCCGGTTTCGCAGTGAGGAGCGGCGATCCTGTTTGCGCAACTACTTTGATACGCGCGCCGATTCCCGTGCGATTGCTCTTCGTGCCCGCAACGCGAATCTTGATCCAGCTCCGGTTCAGCGTGGAATCGCAACGAAGTAGTTGCGGAACAGCATTCACACAATTTACAACCGCATCGATATCGCCGTCGTTGTCGTAATCGCCGATGGCAAAGCCACGCGCTTTTGCATCCGTCGTGATGCCGCTGCCGCCGATCAGGCTTACATCTTCAAATTGTCCGTTGCGCAGATTGCGGTAGAGATACTTGCGTTCGGCGTAGGCTGCGTCCACCTGGGTTCCATCGACCTCGGGATAGACGTGCCCGTTGGCCACAAGAATGTCGAGCCAACCATCGTTATCTATATCGATGAAGCTCACACCCCAGCCAAGGAGGCGTGTATTGATGCCCAGACCTGCCTGGTAGGTTCGATCGTCGAAGGAACCGTCGCCGAGGTTCAGATATAAGGAGTCAGTGTCGCCGGCGAAATTTGTCTTGACGATATCGAGCAAGCCGTCGCGGTTGTAGTCCCCGATGGAGACGCCCATCCCCGCCTGGGGCTTGCCGTCTGGTGAGTAGGCAACGCCTGCCTCGATAGCTTGATCTTTGAAGGTGCCGTCTTTCTGGTTCACATAATAGGTAGCCGAGGTGGAATCGTTGGCAACATAGATATTCGGCCAGCCGGTATTATCGAGATCTGCCGTCGCGCAGCTCAACGCATATGTCCCGAGCGTGCCCCACATTCCTGCCTTCTCGCTTACATCGGTGAAAGTGCCATTCCCATTGTTGCGATAGAGCAGGTTCTTTCCGCCCTCGAGTCCCGGTGGCCCGCAGGCGACCACAATGCCCTTGTAGGTGCAGTTGGCATCTTCAGGCAGCGGCGTCGTCTTCAGGTCAAGGTCGATGTAGTTGCCGACAAACAAGTCGAGATGGCCATCTTTGTCATAGTCGAAAAACGAGCAGCCCGAATTCCAACGCAAGCGGTCCTGCTCGAGACCCGCCTCCTTCGTTACGTCTTTGAACGTCCCATTCCCGTTGTTGCGAAACAGCGCATTCTGGCCGTAGTAGCTGACGAAGAGATCGTTCCAGCCGTCGTTGTTGTAGTCGCCGACGCAGCAGGCCTGTCCCCATCCGGAACGCGCGAGGCCGGCCTTGATGGTTACATCGGTGAATGTACCGTCTCGATTGTTTTTGAAGAGCCGGCATACAGGCTCGTGTCCCTTGGGAAAGCCCTCAAGCCGCCAGCCGTTGACCAGAAAGATATCGAGCCAGTCGTCCTGATCGTAGTCAAAGAAGGCAGCGCCGCAGCCGGTGGTCTCGAGCAGGTACTTGTTGCGATGTTCGCCCCCAAAGATGGTTTCAACGTTGAGCCCAGCGTCTTTGGCTACGTCAACGAATTTGACACCCAGCGGAGTGCCAGTGACAGGCGACGGCGTGCCCTTGGGAGCCGGGCGGGCCGGCGCTTCGTAGGACTGTCGCGAATTGCCAGCGGGCTTTTGCGGCGCGGGTGATTGCCTGCCGGGGAGGCCGAATGCGGTCCTGCCTAACTTCAATACATCTTCCAGCGAGAAAACCAGGGCAGTTCTCGAAAGCGAGGTCAAAAATCCGCGGCGGCTAAAGGGCAATGAAGGTATCTCCCGGAAAGACGCTCGTCCTGTACCGGCGTTTGCGCCTCAAAAGCTGAGTATATCGGGCTGTGGGTGGTCTCCGTTCAAAAAGCGATTTTCGGCAAGTGACTGAATTTAATAGTTGGAACGCTTGTGAGCACTCGCTAGGAGCCGCACAAGGAGAACTTTTCGCTGCGCCGCTTGTACAGAGAGGGGCACAGTACCCCGAAAGTACTGTGGCGTACACCTTTAGGCCATTTCTTGGGCAATCGCCGACTGCTAGACTTCGGGCCAATCACTCTTGAGAACAGGACAGTCCCCATGCCCACAGAAGTGAAGAGCTTGAGCTTAGACTATTACGAGTTTCTCCAGATCAGCCGAAACGCTGATCAGGACACTATTCACCGCGTCTACCGATTCCTGGCGGCCCGTTTTCACCCGGACAACGCGGAAACCGGCAATGCTGAGATGTTCTCGCAGTTGTCGGAAGCTTATGAGGTCTTGTCGAATCCGACGCGCCGCTGTGAATATGATCTAGCTTGCGACACGGAGACGGCCATCAAACCTCCTCTATCTACCAAGGTAGATTTCATGGACAAATTGGAAGGGGAGTTGAACCGCCGGCTTGCGGTTCTGGCGGTGCTCTACTTCCGGCGTCGTTCAAACCCTCACGCTCCGGAAGTTTCCCTCGGCGAGATCGAATCCCGACTGGGCTTTCCCCGTGATTATCTTGACTTTACGACCTGGTATCTTCAAAAGAAGGGATATATCACTAGGGCGGACAATTCCGACTTCACGCTGACAGCCGCGGGAGTGGACTTTGTGGAGACGCAGCGCACAAATATCCCAGTCCTGAACAAACTGCTCACCAATGGTGAACCCCCTACGACGGAATCAGAGTCCGTCGATGCTTCGGGGCGGCCCGCCAAGCGAATGATTGTGCTTCCCGACATGACGGTTATCGCCGATCGGCGTGGTGCAGGGCGGGAGCGCCGCGCAATCCCGGCCGCTCGGCTTGCGGCTTCGACGGACGCAAACATCCAAAGCTTTCCGGGCCGACGCGCAGCGGACTAACAGTCTGCAAAACGGATTTCTCAGGCAATAAAAGCACACCCGGTTCGAAGTGCAATCGGTCAGAGATCGTCGCGGCGCTCAGGCGCATCGGCGGCTTTTCGCAACGCGGCCCATGAGAGCAGCCGCGTGGAGTCAAGCGCTGGCAGTGGCGAGTTTTTATTGCCGATGACGAGCGGGATTTCGGTGCAGCCCAGCACCACGGCATCGCACCCCTCGTCTTTCATGCGGCGGATTGCCAGTTGGAGATAGGTGACGGACTCGGGCCGGAAGATGCCATAAACCAGCTCATCCATAATGATGCGATTGATTTCCCTGCGTTCGTCGCCTGTAGGGCGAAGAGTTGAGATGCCGCGCGGCGTCAGCTTCAGGGGATATACCTCACTCTCGACCAGCCACCGGGTCCCCAGAAGCCCGAGGCTGTGGAATCCACGCTCGGCAGCCTCGACGGCAACGACCTCTGCGATATGGAGCCACGGAAGAGTAGATTGCGGCTCGACAAGACTCATCGCCTGATGAATCGTATTGTCTGGGCAAATGAGGAAATCCGCGCCGGCCTTAGCGAGCTTGAGCGCTGAGTCGAGCATCAACTCGGCAACACCATTCCAATCGCCACGGTCGAGGCAGATCACGTAGGCCGCGAGGGACTGCGTATGCATCGAAATCTCAGGGTGCGCGTGCGGCCCCAGCAATTGGGCACCCTTGGCGCAGATGGTCCGATAGCATAGCGCGGCGCCTTCAGCGGAACAACCGACGATCCCGATATGCAGAGGCACCGGCATCTATCGATTCTACAAACCGTCGCCTCGGTGCCACGGCCCGCGCCTCACGGTTTAGCATGGTCGGTGCGCGAAAAAGGAGAGCAGATGGTAACTCGCAGGGAGTTTCTCGACACGATGGCAGTTGGAGCTGCCGGCCTGGCAATCGGTGCATCAGCCAAGAGCTATGGACAGATTCTCGGCGCCAACGAACGGCTTAACTTCGCGGTGATTGGCCTGAACGGCCGTGCCTACGCGCATCTTTCATCGCTGAAGGCCAACAAGGACGCGACCCGCATTGCACACGTATGCGATGTGGATAGCAACATCCTGGCTAAGTTTGCGGCTGCCGCGCAGAAGGAGATGGGCGAGGCACCCGCTACGCACCAGGACTTCCGCAAGATTCTTGAACTGAAAGACGTGGACGCCATTACCATCGCCACGCCGGATCACTGGCACGCGCCGATGGCTATTCTCGGATTGCAGGCCGGAAAGCACGTTTACGTTGAAAAGCCGTGCAGCCACAATCCCGGCGAGGGCGCTTTGCTGGTTCGAGCCCAGCAGAAATACGGCAAGCTGGTGCAGATGGGGACGCAGCAGCGGTCCTCGCCGCACACCATCGAAATCGTCAACAAAATTCATGCGGGACTGGTTGGCCGGGCGTACTTCGCGAAGGCCTGGTACAACAACACGCGCAAGTCAATCGGCATTGGCAAAGAAGTGCCCGTGCCCGCGACGCTTGACTGGAACCTGTGGCAGGGCCCCGCGCCGCGCCGACCTTACAAGGACAATGTGCAGCCATACAACTGGCACTGGTTCTGGATTTGGGGAACGGGCGAGACCCTCAACAACGGGACCCATGAAGTGGATGTGTGCCGCTGGGCGCTGGACGTCGACTATCCGAATCGCGTGAGCGCGACAGGTGGCCGCTATGCTTTCAAAGACGATTGGCAGTTCTACGACACGCTGACTACCAGCTACGAATACGACGACAAGATGATTGCGTGGGAGAACACCTGCTGCAATGGCATGCGCTACTTCAACCGCGGCCGCGGCTCGCTCATCGAAGGCACCAATGGCACCGTGATGGTCGATCGCGACGGCTACGAGATTTACGACCTCAAGGGCAAGAAAACCGGCGAATTCAAGGTGGGCGCGCAGACCTCAACCGCGGATCTTATCGGCGCGGACTCCATGACTGACCTGCATTTTGCCAACTTCATCGCCGGAATCCGAAAGGGCGAGAAACTCAACGCCCCGGTTTCCGTCGGCAACGTCGCGGTAACTATGCTGCAGCTTTCGAATATCGCCTGGAAAGTAAACCGCGAACTCAACCTCGACCGCTCGGACGCGAAAATCAAGAACGATCCCGAGGCGATGAAGGGATGGGATCGCGAATACGAAAAGGGATGGGAGCCTCGCATATGAAAAGCATCTCCCGCCGCAATTTCGTGCGCTCAGGCGCAGTCGTCGCCGCGGCATGTGCTGCACCATCCATTGCGCCTGCATTTGCGCAACTTACGGAAGCGGATGGCGCGGCGTCACCGATTCGTCTTGGCCTCGCCAGCTATACCTTTCGCAGTTTCCCGCGCGCGCAGGTGATTACCTGGATGAAGCAGCTCAACCTTACCGGCCTCAATGCCAAGGACACGAAGGATCACCTGCCGATGGATCCTGCGGCCGAAGCACAGGCCCTGGCGGACTACGAAGCCAACGGCATCCATCTGCACGCTGCCGGAGCCATTTATTTCCCAAAGGATGAGGATGACGACATTCGCTCGAAGTTTGAATACTGCAAGCGCGCCGGGATCAAGGTGATCGTTGCAGGCGATCCCGCGCCCGCCACGTTGCCGCGAATCGAGAAGTTTGTGAAGGAATACGACATCCGGTTTGCAATTCATAACCACGGGCCGGAAGACAAAATTTTCCCATCGCCATTGGACGTATTGAAGGTTGTGGGGAGCATGGACCCGCGCATGGGCTGCTGTATTGACGTGGGACACTGCGTCCGGGCCGGGACGGACGTGGTGAAGGCGATCCACGCAGCAGGACCGCGCCTCTTCAATATGCACATGAAGGACCTGACCAGCTTCGAGGCCAAGGAGAGCCAGGTTGCCGTAGGCGAGGGAGAGATGCCGATCCGCGGAATCTTCGAGGCGCTGGCCAAAATCAAGTATCCGGGCTGGGTCGACCTCGAGTACGAGGTGCACGGCGACGATCCCATGCCAGGCGTTACTGAGAGCTTCGCTTACATGCGCGGAGTGCTTTCAGGTATGGGCTACAATCCACGCACGTAATTTGCGGGGGTTCTTCAATCTCGTTCTACTAGAATGGCTACACCATGAACGCAGCGGCAAATCGCAGCGACTGGGTCGGGCAGGTCATCGACGGGAGATTCCCTCTGCTGGAATGCCTGGGCAGCACTGCGCACAGCACCGTCTTTCTGACTGAGCTTGAAGGGCCTGGATCGCAGAAGGCCGCCATCAAACTGGTGGAAGCCTCGCGCGGCGACGCGGAAGAACACCTCACCGTGTGGACAGCAACGAATGCTCTTTCCCACCCTCACCTGATGCCGTTGTTTCATTGGGGCCGTTGTGAGATCGACGGCGCCAGTTTCAACTATGTTGTGACCGAGTATGCCGACGAAGTTCTGTCGCAGATCATCCCGGAGCGGCCTCTCACGCCGGAAGAGGCGCGCGAGATGCTCGATCCGGTGCTCGAGGTACTCTACTACCTGCATGCGAAGGGATTCGTGCACGGTCACATCAAGCCATCGAACATCATGGTCGTCAACAACGAGCTGAAAGTTTCGGTAGATGACATTCAAGTGGCCAGGAGGCGAAGAAGGCTTGAAAGGGCGCGGGACATCTACGATGCGCCAAAAAGCGATGCCCATCCGATTACGCCGGCGGCGGACTCGTGGTCGCTCGGAGCGACGCTGGTTGAGATCCTCACACAACATCCGCCGCGCTGGAATGAATCGTCCAGTACAGTTCCGGTTGTCCCGGAGTCGATTCCGCAACCGTTCCTCGATATTGCGCGGGAGTGCCTAAGAGTTGATCCTACGCGCCGATGCACACTGGAAGATGTCAAGGCGCTTCTCGAGGGAAAGACCAGGCCAAAGCCCCAGGTTTCTTTGCCTGCAACTGCCCCGCCTAATGCAGCTAGAAAAGCGCCAGCGCCCAAGCTGCGCATAGTTCCGCTGATCGTCGCGCTGGTGGTTCTTATTGGTATCATCACGATCCTGCAACTGCGTGGTCATAAAGAGCAGCCGGCGTCGCCAACCCCTGTGACTACGCAGCAATCTTCCCCAACTCCAGCCGTGGAAGCTGATCCACAGGGAGATTTGCCATCCCGGGGCCCGGTGATCAAGGGCGAAGTGACCCAGCACGTTCTGCCGGAGGTACCACCCGCGGGCCTTCGGACCATCCAGGGCAAGGTTCAGGTGGCGATACGCGTCACTGTCGATGCCAAAGGAACTGTTACAAATGCCCAATTCGAATCGCCCGGATCGAGCAAGTACTTCGCGCGATTTGCGCTTGAATCCGCTCGCTCCTGGAAATTCAAGCCGGCGCAGGTTGATGGTCAAACGGTGTCGAGTGTATGGGCGCTGCACTACATGTTCCGAAACAGCGGGATCGAGGTTGCTCCCGTTGAAGTCACTCCCTAACCCTCTAGATCATTCCAGAACCAGTCGTCTTCCGCGCCGCTGAAGGCAAAGTACGAAACGGAAGACTGATGATCTGGCGATCTCAACCGCGCGATCAGCACGCAGAACGCAGGTTCCAGACGCGCAACCATTCAGTTGCATGTACATTTGACGATTCGCTCAAAGGCGATGTCTGATGCCTTCTAGACTGGTTTTACCGTACGCGCGTTCACTTCCGATGCCCAATCACTCACCTGCCAATTGCTGAAGCAAGGTATCGAAATCGGCGAGGTCGGAGTATTCGATAATGACGCGGCCGCGCCCAGCCTTGTCCTCAATGTGGACCTTCAGGCCAAGAGCCCGCTGCAGGCGTTCGGCAATTTCGCGGACGTTGGGGTCAACGGGCGGTTCGGGCTTGGGTTCCTTCTTGTTCTTCTCGGGGTAAAGCAGTCCCTGCACCATCGTCTCAGTCTGGCGAACTGAAAGCGACAGACTTGCGACCCTCTGAGCTGCCTTCTCGAGCCCGGGGTGCTGGTTCAGGCCGAGGAGCGCTTTACCGTGTCCGAATGTTAGGGTGCCGGACTCGATCATGCCCTGCACGATTTGCGGTAACTTTAACAAACGCAAGAAGTTAGATACGCTTACTCGATCCTTCCCAGTGCGTGTGGCCATCTGTTCCTGGGTCATATGAAACTCGCGCGCCAAGCGCTCGAATGCGCGCGCCTGCTCCATGGGGTTCAGGTCGGCGCGCTGCAGATTCTCGACGATGGTGATCTCCATCGCCTGTTCATCCGAAACCTGGCGAAGGATTGCGGGGATGGTCTTCTTGCCGGCGAGCTCCGAGGCACGCCAGCGGCGTTCGCCGGCGATCAGCTGAAAGCGCCCAGTGGCAAGCGGTCGGACCAGTATTGGTTGAACCACTCCATTGGCGGTGATGGAGGCAGCCAGTTCTGCAAGTTGGGCCTCGTCCATATTGACGCGGGTCTGGAAAGGATTGGAGTCGATCTGCTCCAGCGGTATTTCGCGCGGCTTGCCTCCCTCGGGCTCGGCTGCGAGGGGAGCAGGAGCAGCGTTGGCATGAGCGCGCGGCAGAAGAGAATCGAGGCCCTTTCCCAGGGCGCGTCGCTTGGTATCGGGAGCGGGAGCGGTAATGGTCATTGGTAAATGTCCTCATCCCGGCAGATTCTCCGGGGATATTCAACGTTCTCTGCGAAACAGCGATTGATCCAAGGGGAAAGGTGAATCAGGAATACGGCCAAAAACGAACCTCGGTTTTAGGTCGAGCATCGGCGGCGACCTTGCGTTCGCGACTGCGCGGGCTTTCTATCTTGTTGCGCGCGAGGAACTCGCCGGCCAACTCGAAGTAGGCCTCGGTTCCGCGGGAGCGAGAATCATACAGCGCCACCGGCTTTCCGTGGCTGGGAGCCTCGGCGAGGCGAATATTGCGCGGGATCACGGTCAGAAAGAGGCGGTCTCCGAAGTGTTCGCGAAGTGTTTCGCGGACCTGCTGGGCGAGGTTGGTGCGGTCGTCGTACATGGTGAGGAGAACGCCTTCGATGTCGACGTCGTGGTCAAACGCGGCGCGCACCCTTTCGAGGGTGGAAATCAGTTCTGAAATGCCTTCCAGGGCGAAATACTCGGCCTGCATGGGCACCAGCAGCGAATTGGCGGCGACGAGGACATTCAAGGTGAGCAAATCCAGCGCCGGCGGGCAGTCGAGCACGACCAAGTCGTATTTATCCTTCAAGGGTGCGAGTGCGTTGCGGAGGCGGACAGCGCGGTCTTCGGCGGGCGTTAACTCGATATTTGCGCCAGTGAGGTTCTTTGAACCCGGGAGCAGCCACAGATTCTCGACGCCAGTGGGCAGAATGACCTGGTCAGCCTCGGAATCGCCGACCAGGACATCGTAAATGGAGTGACGATTGTCGTCGCGGGCGACGCCGAGGCCCGATGAGGCGTTCGCCTGTGGATCGCAGTCGACGAGGAGGATCTTAAGTCCTTCGAGCGCGAGGCATGCGGAAAGATTGATGGCAGTCGTGGTCTTGCCTACGCCGCCCTTTTGGTTCACGACACCGAGAATCTTTCCCATGGCATTTCAGGGTACCGGAAGGAGCGGGATTGGCGCAGGGGATGGATCTGTGGAGAACGTGTACCGACTGTGGAAAGCCCGAAGAATGGGGGGTTTTAATTCTTCGCAAGAGCTTATCTACCAAGGATTTCGGGAGGAACCGGCGATGCGAGGTTATTTAGCTCGGAAGCAGGCAACCCGGTGGAAAACTCTCGTGATCTTGGGTGAAAAGCGACCCTTGTTTGGAATTTGCTGGATGGGATGTTCCACGTGGAACATGGAAGGTTCCTTGTGAAGGGTTCAGGTCGAGAACTGTTCCACGTGGAACAGTTTCGAGGCTAAAGCCAGGATTCGCTGATCAGATCCCGGCAGAAGGAGGGGGTCCGACCACCGAAAGTCCGGACCGGCTGCATATTGAATCTTTGCGAGTTCGTTCGAGGTCGTCATGGGCGCAAGCCAGCCACCGCCTCGGACGAGTTGAGTGGATGCCTGCACCGCCAATTCCATGTGGTCGACGGCGCGAAGGGCAACACAGTCAAATTGAGCAGCCAGGGATTCGGCGCGACCAGCATGGACCTGGATCTGGATGGGCAACTTCACGGTCCGGGCGGCCTGCTGGAGAAAGGCTGCTTTTTTGCCTTGCGACTCCGCCAGTGTCACAGCGATTTCGGGACGGCAGATGGCAATGGGGATCCCGGGTAAGCCGGCGCCGGAGCCGAAGTCCAAGAGAGAGCCGATGTCTTTGGGCAGGGCGTGGGCAAAGGCGATGGACTCCACGAAGTGGCGTTCCAGAATGGCCTGGGGGTCGCGAATGGCAGTGAGGTTGATGCGCGCGTTCCACCGAAGAATCAGGGTGAGATAGGCATCAAACTGGGCGATCTGGGCGGTGTCGAGAGGCGGCAGATCGGCTGCAGACAGGAGATCGTTCAGTTCGTATTTTATTGATTCTAATGATTTTATTTCATTCATGCTGAGGATACCGACTCTTCGATGCGACGCGGCTGCCAGGATTCGGCGGCGCGGACAAGTGCTGCGAAGATGGCGCGTGAAAACGCGCTCTGGGTGTAAGTACGTTCGGGATGCCACTGGACCGCGAGCACGAAATGGTCGGGCGAGTCGAGTTCGATGGCTTCAATTACGCCATCGAGCGGCGAGACCGCGGTAACTCGCAAATTGTCGCCGACACGGGCGACGGACTGATGGTGGCTTGAATTCACCGATTGCAGATCGGGCGCAAAAGACTCCGAACCTGGCGCGGCCAACTTTGCCAAGTGGGAGTCGGAAGAAATCCGGACCGGATGCGCATCGATCACGGTGCGGCCGGGACGGTGGTTGACGGAGGTATGGAGGACGGCGTCGAGGTCCTGAACGAGCGAGCCGCTGCGCCACACGTTAAGGGACTGCGCGCCGTAGCAGATGCCGAGGACGGGCTTATGGAGGTTGAAGGCGTCCTGCAAAAGGAGCTCGTCGACGGCGGTTCGGCCCGGATCGGCAGGGGCGCACTCGGGAATTCTTTCCTCGCCAAATATTTGAGGGTCAACATCGTAGCCGCTTCCGGGGAGGAGGATTCCCTGGACGCCGGCGAGGACACGGGCGACGCGATCCTGGCGCTCGTGGAGCGGAATGACAATGGGTGTGGCGCCGGCGGATTGAAGCGAGGACAGATATTGCGGCAGAGCACGCTGGTTGTACTCGGTGTCGGCGGATGTTGGCTCGGGAATAGCAATACGAATCGGCATGCAGAGAGAAGTGTATGGGACAAGAGCGTGAACTGGGAACAGTGGACAGTGAACAGTGGACAGTGGTCAGTGAAAAGTGGGCTGAGGTTCTGGCGGCGGCGTAGTCGTACAGGAATACAGTTTTGAAGGCGTCATTTTTTTAGTTTTTGTGGCCGTAATGTGCATAAGTCGTTGACCTGTTTGGAGTTTAACGAGTAGTTTGGGTGGCACATTTTGGTCAATTTTGGCATTTTCTGGCACCTTAACGGCTCCTTAAATGGGCTTATCGGTGGCAATCTGGCTACTCGAAATCTCAGGTTGCGGTGTCAGGAAGCTCCCCGGTTCAAAATGTTGGACATTCTCCCCAGGTTCTCGTACCTGAAAAGCGGAGCCACCCCTCCCCCCCGGTATTCTGTACGTAAGTTCCTTATTTTAATCATGTTACGCGCAGCGATTCGACACAAGTTCCTCCAACTAAGAAACTTAGCTGCAGAACCCTCTCAGGAAAGGACTTACGACACTCGAAAAGCGGACGCGAGGGCTGGAATCCTGTGTCCAGATATCCCTAACTTCCATTATGGAGAAAGTGAAGGAATGAATCGGCAAAGTTCGGGGGAGAATTTTGGAATTATGTTGGGGCGAATGCTGGAGTCGATTCCAGGGTGGGTGACTGAGTCGAGGCGGCTTTCTTTTCGAGCATCTGGTCATCCGCGCGAAAGTCGATGACCGTTGGTACTATTGGGAACAATTCAAAAATACTCCTCGAAGGCACACCCATGCGCACCCGGCAACGCCGCTGTAGGAACCTCGCAATTGGTTTGCTGTTTCAGTTCCCTTTCATCGCGGTATTTGCACACGCGCAGCCTTCCTGGTCGATCGTAGGCGGGGCATTTACCGCATCCCCGGAGGAGATTCGTAGTGCTGCCTCAAAGATTCCTTCTGAAGAGTTCATGGAAACGACGGTACTTTTCGAGCGAGACGGCTACACTTTCGATGCTGCGGGACGACTGACCTATTCGCACAGGATCCTGTACCGGATTGAAAATCAAGCGGGCATAGAGGATTGGGCAGAGATACGGGCTCACTGGGAGCCGTGGTATCAGAACCAGCCGCAGTTTCATGCCAGAGTCATTGAGCCGGACGGAAAGGTGATTGAGCTGGACCAGAAGACAGTAACGGATGGTCCGGCGAAGGAGGACGACGAGGACACATATACCGATGCGCGGGTTCGAAAGGCTCCTCTGCCTGGAATGACTGTGGGCGCGATCGTTGAGGATGAGTCCATCACTTCTGACAAATTGCCGTACTTCTCTGGCGGCGAGGCTTATCGCGACAGCTTCCTGCGGAGCGTTCCGAATATCCATTCCGAACTCGTGATCGATGCTCCCACAACGCTGAAGCTGCGGTATCGAGTGCACCTGATGCCGAACGTGAAGATTTCAGAAGACGAGTCGGCAGGGATTCACCATCTCAGGTTCGTACAGGGATATCTGGGCGCGGTCGAAGACTCGGACATCGATCTGCCAACGCATAACTTTTCAGGTCCACTGATCGAATTTTCGACCGGAGAATCCTGGAGCGCTGTTGCCAGTGCCTATCGAGAGCTGGTCGAGCCTCAAATCGATCCAAATAAAGTGAAGTCGCTTTTGCCTCGCGGAGACTGGGCGGACCGAGCGGCGACGATTCAGGGCATTGTCGCGCAGTT
Organism: uncultured Acidobacteriaceae bacterium; assembly: GCA_963826915.1. Taxonomy (GTDB): domain Bacteria; phylum Acidobacteriota; class Terriglobia; order Terriglobales; family Acidobacteriaceae; genus Telmatobacter. The sequence goes on along the minus strand of CAWGYG010000008.1, from coordinate 263,960 downwards.
GCACAAGGATGTTCGCTATACGGGAGTTGAGTTTGGCGAGTCGAGCCTGCAACCTGCTTCTGCAGCCGAGGTGATCAAGCGCCACTATGGCGATTGCAAAGACAAGGCGGCATTATTGGTTGGGATGCTTCGAGCCGCCGGCATTCCCGCCAGCATCGCGTTACTTGATTCCGGTCCGGGCCTGGATGTCACACCCGAATTGCCGGGAATGAATCAATTTGATCATGCCATTGTCTATGTTCCCTCACGATCCGGCGGCGACCCGCTGTGGATCGATGCAACCGCGGAGTATTCGCAAGTGGGTACGCTTCCCTCAATGGATGAAGGCCGGCTGGCGCTGATTATTGCCGAAGGAACAACTTCATTGACGCTCACGCGCATTCCCAAAGCAGAGGATGATTCGCTGACGGAATTGCGCGATGTCGTCATGGCAGATTATGGTTCGGCGCACATCGTCGAAACATCGGTCACGCACGGTGAAATTGATGCAACCTATCGCTCGGACTTTGGCGGGACAAAGACACGAGAGGAAAAGGCGAATCTTGAAAAGTATGCCAAGGACGAATACCTGGCCAAGGCCCTGGCTAGTGTTCAACACGGCAACGAGCAGGATCTGACAAAGCCCTTCGACCTGAAGCTGGACGTGGTCGAAGCAAAACGCGCGAACACGCTGATTAACGATGCAGCGGTCGCACTTCCATTCTCGGAAATCCTGGTGCGTCTTCCTGAATGGTTCAGAACAGATCCAAAAGTGGATGGCGAAAAGCTGACGCCGCAACAAGAAGACAATCGGAAGCGCGCGGTTCAGGCGCGAACTGATGAATATGACGTGCATCCCTTCACAACCGAATGGCGCTACACAATCACTCCACCCGCGGGGTTTGTTCTTCGTGCCTTGCCTGAGAACAAGGTGACTGAGATGGGGCCGGCGCGGTTGACGCAACATTACGAAACGGATTCCCAGGGGATGATCAAAGCGGTACTTCGCTTCGAAACCGACAAGCCGAGGTACACGGTCGACGATGCGCTTGCCCTGAGAACCGCGGTGCTCGCAGCCTACAAACAGGACATGATCCTGATTGAATTCGACCAGATTGGTTCCAAGCTCCTGGCTGCCGGAAAGATTCGTGAAGGACTAGCTGCCGACCGGGATTTGATCGCAAAGTACCCGGCGAAGGCGGTCTACCATTCGCAAACTGCTTACGCTTTGTTGCATGCGGGACTTGGCGAGAAGGCGCGGCAGGAAGCTCTATTGGCAACCAAACTCGACTCGAAGTCCGCAGTCGGATTCGTGGCCCTGGGTTGGATTTGCCAATTCAATGCCATCGGCGTTCAGCGCTCAAGCGGATTCGATTGGGATTGCGCCGGCGCTGCCTACAAGCGGGCACTTGAAATCGATCCGGATGACTCAAACACGGCGATTAATCTCGCAGTGCTTGAGGAATTTGACAATGAAGGGGAACGTTACAGCGCTGGGTCGCGTTTGACTGATGCGATCAGCGGGTTCCGGGCCCTGAAGGTGAAAGACAAAGAAGTTGGCGACCAGTACGAGGACAGTCTTCTCTTTGATTTGTTTTATAGCCGAAGGTACAAAGAGCTTCTGGACGAACTTGCGAAGCTGCCTTCATCCCTGGCGCGCCAAGGTCTGACGGTTTCGGCTGCCGTTGCACAACTCGGCGGCGATAAGGGCATCGCGGCAGGCATCGATCGCGCAGATCATCTGGCCGCCGGGCCAGATGAGAGAAGCGCTGCACTTGGGGCCGCGGGCAATCTCCTTCTCCGTTCGCGCCTTTATCCGGAGGCTACCGGCATCTTGTCGGCGGCAACGGCGGGACAGGCCGACTCCTCGGCGACCGCGCAACAGGTAGCAATCTTCCGATCGTTAACACCCTGGAAAGGCGAATTTCTGCCGGCAACTGATCCCCGAAGTGTCGTGCAGCGAATGTACCTGACCGCGATGACGGGCACGTTTACTGAGAAGACAGCGAATGAAGTGCTCTCGCGTCACGCCTATGGATCGGATCACGAATGGCAGACAAATCTCAAGCATTTCACTGACAATCCCGGTATGTTGCACTCACTCTCGGCAAAGGTGGATATGCCGGCCAGTGTTTTGCTGGACGCCATCGTCGGCAATTTGAAGTTGACGGCGGCTGGGGACGACGAAATCGGCCACAGGATCTCAGTGCAAAGCCTCGGGGCAAAAGCGGAACAGCTTTTCATTACGAAAGAGGACGGCGCATACAAGATCGTCACCGATGGGAAAGACCCTTCTGAGGCGGGCAACGAAGTGCTGTTCCTGCTTCACGAGGGAAAACAGCGCGAGGCGCAATCGCTGCTCGACTGGATGCGGGATCGGATGCATAAAGGCGGCGGCGACGATCCGCTCTCAGGACCACTGCTTCCGCGGTTCTGGACCGTTGGAGATGCAGCGGATCCGGCGGCGATGCATTTGGCGGGGGCGTCGCTGGTTGCCGCAAATTCGAGCATCAAAGATCTGCTGCCGTCGCTTCGAGCGCAACTTGACAAGACAACGTCAGAAGACGCGCGTCTCAACCTGGAACTCCTATTGGCCAATGGCTATGCGACGGCAGAAAATGCTCAGGAACTCGGAGCAATCAGTTCTGAAATCCTGAAGAAGTATCCTGACTCCTATGTGGCGATTGGTTTAGTTGCAGATGGATACGCGATGCAGAAAGATTGGGATCATTGGAGCGAGATGCTCACTTCTCGTCTTTCGAAGCACCCAGACGACGAATTCTTGCTGCGACTGAAAGTCAGGTTCGCTGAGGCAAAGGGAGATTTTGCGCTGGCGCGCGAGACGGAACAAATCCTCATGAACAACGGCAAAGCAGCTGCGAGCGACTACAACAACTTCGCATGGCTGGGCTTATTTGACGGCAAAGTGGATGCTGACAGCACGAAATCAGCGCAGCAGGCGACCATGTTGACCAGTAGCTCAACCTTTTCAGAGCTTCACACGCTTGCCTGCATCTATGCGTATCTCGGCAAGGTGAAAGAGGCACGCGACGCGCTGCTGAAAGCGATGGCCGCGGGCAGCCTCTCACAGCCGAACTCCGCCGTCTGGTATGGCTTCGGAAGTATCTATGAACAGTACGGCGTGACCGACGCGGCCATCGATGCCTACAAAAAGGTAGAACGGCCTGATGGCAAGATTGACCCAACGAGCACATATTTGCTGGCACAATCCAGGCTCAAGGCATTGGGCGCGGCGAACTAGCTAGATTGACATTAATGATGAATCGCCCTTTGCCTGCGAGGCTATTTGTCGTGCGTTTCAGACCTGGAGCAGGAACTGATATGCCTGGCGGACGGCGCCCAGTTCGTCGCCGTTCGCTGTGCCATCCTGTTCGATGAAGACTTCCTTCACGCCAGCTTTCTTCAGCGCATCGAGCATCTTCTTCCAATCCGTCGTTCCCTTGCCGAAGGGCGCGAACTTGGGAAAATGCCCGGTGACGGACGGCGTAAACGGTGAGGCCCATTCTTTCACATGGGCGAGTTCAAATCGGTGTGGGTACTTTACGAGATAAGGATATGGATTGCCGCCACCGGCGATGAAATTGCCGACGTCGAATTCCATACCGACCACGGCGGGATCTGTCAGGCGCAGGACTTCATCGAAGGCTACGATGTCACCGTACTTCTGGGCTTCGATGTTGTGGTTGTGATAGGCAAACCGCATTCCGGCATCGCGCACGCGAGCGCCGATGGTATTGAATCGCTCCGCGCTCCATCGCCAATCCTCAAGCTCGATGTGGTCGAAGGGGTTGCCAGACTTACCGGCGCCCGAGGCGGCGGGTTTGATCGACGGCACGGCAGCAATCATGTATGGCATGCCGACTTCGCGGCAGAAATCGATCATGCCGCGGACTTCGTCGTCGGACATGGCCGCCAACAGGCAATGGGCACCGCTTGCAGTGAGGCCGGCGTTCGCCAGGCTTGCGCGAACCTGTTTCGCCGTGCGGCCATAAAAGCCTGCGAATTCAACATTCCTGATGCCCAACGCCGCGACCTTGGTAAGCGTGCCATCGAAATCCTTGGCCAGGAGATCGCGAAGAACGTAAAGCTGAACGCCGAATTTGTTCGGGCTTGCAGCCAACGCGCCGAGGAATCGAGAGGATGCCATGGCCAGTGCACTGACTGCCCCTGTTGCGAGGAAATTGCGTCGCGATATCACCTGTTCCCCTCCTGAATCAAAGCATGCCCGAATCGCGTTCAACTCTGCAGAGTCGCTTCGGGATGCTGAAACTCTGGGTTTGCGTCAGCCGTTTTCGACGCGTGCCTTTATATCAGAGTACGCCGCATGGATGAGCCTGCTGAGAGCGGCGGCGTTGGCGGCGGTTCCCGGCCTCAATTTCACATGACGCATGAACTTGCCGGTGCCTTGCAGCAAGCGGGCCGGATCGGAGAGGGATGCGCCATGGAAGAAACCCACGTTGACATGGGAGGTGAAGACATTGACGTAGCCGAAGGGTGCATCGCCCAGACAAGCAACCGGACAGCCATCATGCAAGAGCTCGCGGACTTCGTCACCGCACTTTCGCATCACGTCAAACCACTGATGGGCGATGGTCCCCAATTCACCGGCATGCGCTTTCATCCACGCATCGATGGCGGGATCGCGCTGGAGAGCGCCGTCGAATCGCAGGATATCCGTCGTCTTCACGGACATTAATTTATCACTGAAAGGACGCAAATTGATCACTGCGTAACTATGGGCGATTCCCAGCCATCGTATTCTCCGTTGAAGCGCTGGGACAGCTCCATGAGTTCGATGACGGTGTCATCGATCGCTTCCTGGTCAATCGGCTGGATGCGAACGACAGAGATACCGAAGGGCCGCTCTCCGTCGGCGTTTGTTTCAGACGCGACGTCGAATCCAGTCCCGGCGGCTGCATCCCGGAATGATGCTCGGGAAGAGTTGGAGGGAAAGTACATCCAATGTTGAACCTTTCTGGGAGCCGTGAGAACGTCCCCTTTTTCCACGAGCACATCTAACAAATCCATATTCGCAATGCGCTGCAGGTCTATTGGTGACGGGTACAAGACGTCGAAGTAGTGCTCCCAGAGCGGGTCATCCCGCTCGCCAAGATCGAACTTGTATCCTGCGAAGCCCCTCAGTGCCGCTTCGACTGCCTGGTCAAATCCGTCTTTCGTCTCTCCGTAGAAATAGAACTCTCTTCGTCCGTCCGTAGTAATTCTTCCACAAGGGATCGCCTTACAAGTTTCAGCCAAGCGTGAGTCCAATGCATCCTCGATAGAGTAAAGAATAGGAGCTTCCTTACTGTCAGAAAGGCCGTCGGGCCGAGGCGATTGAAAATAGACCCACGTCCAAAGCAGCCAGGGTTTTGTTTTGATCGGCACTACTTTTCGAATCCCAAGATTCACCAGGATGGACCCGAGCTTGCCATTGACGTTGCAAAGGTAAGGTTTCCAGTTATTCGATTCTTCGGTCATGGCGTTTCTCTCAGAGCGGCGCCTGAAAACAGGAGCGCCTTCGGGACCTGGGGAGAGGTTGGGACTGACCCAGGTCTCAAAGGCGCCATTTTCTAGAACGATGCATTGCCCCTTTTAAGTTGCGGACGAATCGTCGTCGACGGTTGAAGTATCTTCCACCGGGGCCGCATCCTCCGCCGGAGCAGTGTCGTCGACCGGGGCTTCTTCTGGAGCAGCCGTGGAATCAGCCTCCGGACCCAACGGATCGCCATACTCGCCCGCTTCGGCCGCATTGTCGGCATTCCCCTGTTCGTTTTCAGCGGCCGCGGAGTAGATGCTGGCGTCGTCGGGAGTTGAGGAGTTGGCGTAGCTCTCCGCGGTGGCTTCGTCCTGGTCGGCGGTCTGCTGGTCCCAATTGGCCCAGCTCTCGTTTTGCGCCGCGGTCCAGGTCGAGTCGGTGTTGTCAGGGCCTCCGGCGTTGGCAACGTCCTGCGAAGCCGAATAGGCTTGCTGGGCATCGTCCTGCGCAGTTGCGTAGTCGCCTGAGGCGACGGCCTGTGCCTCTGACTGCTCAGCCTGCTGCTGGGTTGCCGTTGCGTCATTCACAGCGTCAGTCTGGGCCTGGGTGTCAGCGCCCGTCGTGTCGGTGGTGGCGTCAGGGTCGGCTGCGGCCGTGGCGTCGGGATCGGCAGCGGCGGTGGCGTCCGAGTCGGCTGCAGCGGTGACGCCGGGGTCGGCTGCAGTGGCGGCGTCGGGATCGGTGACGCCGGGATCGGTCGCGGTGGGATCAGTGGCGTCGCCGACGTCGGGAGTCGTCCCGGCATCGATGTCAGGAGCAACGGCGGTGGGATCGAACGTGCTGCCCGTATCGGTGTCGACCGTGGAAGCTGCAGCTGCTCCGAGTCCAGCACCGGCTACGGCATCGGTGGGATCAAACGTGCCGCCCGTATCGGTGTCGACGGTGGAAGCTGCGGCGGCACCGAGTCCTGCACCGGCTGCGACATCGGTGGGATCAAACGTGCTGCCCGTCGTGTCGGTGCCGCTTGCAGAGGAGGTCGCCGCTCCGCTTTCGATGTCGGGGGAATCGGCGCCAGGTTCAATGACGACGACCTCCGGTCCGGCATCGGCAGAGACACTGCCAGTTTCAATCACCACGACTTCCGGTTCTCCGGCGCCCGCGGCAAATGCGGTTGGGTCCGTGGGATCGTTGCTTCCCAACGGATCGAGAATGGCATCGAAAACCTCGACAATGACCGGCTCGGAGTCGGTCGACGTAAAGGAATCAACTGGGTTGGGGGCCGAATTGATGGTGTCATCCGGCACAATCACTACTACTTCGTTGGGATCGTCTGGCATAAATCAGCCTCTCTCTCTACTCTCTCTGGGTCACACGGGTCTTTTTTGGCGCGGCGGCAGGCGCCGGCGGTGAAGCAGCCGATTTTGGCCGCAACGTAAGAACGTTTTGACATTGAGGACAGCGGACACTCAAGGAAGGTTTGCCGCGCAAAACGGCAAGGGGAATCCGCATGGCGGCCTGGCATTTTGTGCAAACGACGCGAATGGAGTCTGGAGGTTTTGGCGGCGGTGCGGGCGCAGCAGCTTGAGGACGCGGTGCGGGCTGCGGTGGAGGGGCGGCTGCCTTGCGAGCGGACTGGATGCTCTGGCTCCAGCGCGTGAGCTCGGGCTCCTGCGCCGCCTGACCTAACAACCGCAGACGCCTGGTGGTGTACATCGACGAGGAAGTCGTCATTTCGGAAAGGCGCGTCATCTTGTCGCCGCTTGCCTCTTCCTGCTTCATCCATTCTTCGATATTGATTTGCTTGAGCAACCTGGCAGAGCGGATGGACCATGCCAGAAGAACGCGACGGGCGAGGGCCTCGTCGCCGACGGCGAGCAGGCCGGCGCGGTCGGCGGTGATCTCCGATTGGCGCGCCCACGCCAGCAGCGGCAGTTCCACCGTGCCCTGAATCAATTTCGCAGGGTTAATCGCGTTCAACAATCCGTTGGAAAGCAGGCCGTGCATACCCGTGTCGCCGGCGATGAAACGAGTGGCAGTTTTCCAGAGGGCATGGCCGGCGCGGCAATGTCCCATCTCTCGTGCCAGCACAAAGAGCAGTTCGTCGTCCTGGAAGTTGGTGAGGATGGCAGTCCCGAGCACGATGAACGCACTGGAGTCGGAGCCGAAGGTATAGGTGTTCCACATGCTGTCGCCTGCGACATACACATCGGGCATAGTGGGCAGCCCGAGAATGCGCGCAGCCAGAACCCCCTTCTTCCACACATCGGGCAACTGTTTCGGACCCAGGCGAATGCCGTTGAATGTCGATTCGATCCAAGGGCGGCCCACTTTGTCAGAGGCGGCCTGCACAACCGAGTGGAGCGCGGAAATCTTTTCCAAATTGGTCATTGCCTGGCCATCCTGTGCCCACAAGAAGACCGAGCGATCGAGCTGGTAACCGGGAAGCAAAGGACGCAGCCACGCACATTCCGGGCAAACATTCTCAGTGGAGCTGAGGCGAGCCCCGTTGCCGCCGCAGAACTTGCAGGGTGCAGGCTGGCTGGGGGCGAAGGGCCGGAGAGCAGATGCGAGGTTAGGAGATGTGAAGGGCGCAGACGGCGGGGGTGTGAAGGGCGGCGGCACGGACGCGACGGACTGCGGGACCGGTGCGAAAGGCGGTGCCGCGGTTGCGATGGGCTGCGGGACTGGTGTGAATGGCGGCGGGACCGATGCGACGGTCGAAGCTTGATCTGTTGCGGGTGCGACGATGAGCGCCGTCCCGCATATGTTGCAGAATCGCGAACCGGGTACGCCGAGCCCGTGTCCCTGCGGACAAGCGAGAAGGGTTGCGGTAGTGGCCATAGGCTCTCCTTTCCGGTTGCACGGGGGAAACTTCAGTGCCCCGCGAACTGAAGATCTGCCAACTTGAAAATCCAGCTGAGAAAGTACAGCGCGGTCGCACCATATACGGCTTTGCTGAAGTGGACATTCTCAGTAATTCGACGAAATGATATGCGGCGCCAGAGTAGAACGATCGAGGTTGGAATCAGCGACACCGTACCCAGGAACGCCAGGATGCCGAAAGGATTGGCGAAAAACGCGTTCCAGAATTGGAATCGAACCGCGTACGCAAAGCAGGTGGTGAGTCCGCAACTGGGACAGGGCAGATGAGTGAAATGCAGGAAGGCACATGGAGGCAGACCGAGTTGGGTATGCGTTCCATAGCCGATGGCTGCGGGCTTGAGCCAGCCTGCGACAGCGAGAACCGCGCAGGCTGACACCAGCACGCCAACAGCAACCAATTTGTCGTTTCGCCCATACATGGCGACACTCCCTTTGGCCTCAGAAACGACGCAACCCACCCATACCCCACCACAGGCACATGCCGAGAACGGATAAAACCACGGCAACGATGTTCAGGTAGTAGGCGTTCTTTGCCCAGCTCTCGTCCAGATTCGGCGCCAGCCCGGCGGCGATCTGGTCCATATCTTTCTTGGCCAGAAAGATTCCGGGCACTCCCGCGAGCGGTCCGCAGCAGAACAGCGCGGCGATGCCCAGTCCAATGGCCCACTTGGTGTTATCGCCCCATACCTTGGCGCCGGGAAACTGCGGTGGATATGCGCCTGGAGGCGGAGCATAACCGCCCGGAGGCGGTGGAGCATAAGCGCCAGGGGGAGGCGGAGGCGGGTTGGGCGGCGGAGCGGCAGGCGGCTGCCACGCCGGTGGCTGAGAACTCTCAGCAGGGGCACTTGGTTGTTGAGCAGCCAGCGGAGTTCCGCAGGTTCCGCAGAAAGCGGCATTGGGCGGATTTGACCCGCCGCAGCGTGGGCATCTTACATCGGTCATCGCAAGTCACCTTTAGGAATTACGCGAAAAAAACAGATCGCCAGCGAACTGCAAAAAGACGCGCAACCTAGGTCACGACTAGAGCAGTGGGGGATCTGGTATTAGGTACTCTACAGCTTTTGTTCTCGACAGGGATAAAAAACTAACACGAATTTATGAAGCTTGAAAAGCTGCAAGAAATTGCTGCGCTCACGCCCTCAAAGGCCCGCGCCTTTTGTTGATTCGGAGGCGAGAATTTCAGATAGACAGAAATGGCGCCTCAACAATGCCTCCAAGCGTATGTGCGCTGCTATTCGTGGGCACCGTACTTCTTGAGCAGTTTCTCGATCTTGGGATCGGAGATTTGATTGGTAAGATAGTTGTCCTGGTTCGCGTAGCGCAAGATCGAAATGCCTCCCACTTTGTGGTTGGGATCCGCTCCGTTGGCCAGCAGTAATTCCACCATCTCCGTGTGGGTGTTAATCACCGCCAGATACAAGGGCGTGCCGCCCGAGACGAAATTGATGTTGGCGTCGTTGGCGATGAGGATCTTCGCATCCTCGATTTTCCCATCCTGCGCAGCGTAAGCAAGAGCGGTCATGTTCCATTTGTCTGACAGATTGACGCCGGCTCCATTGGCCAGCAGCAGGCGCAGCATCTTGTCGTGGTTGTAAACCCAAAGGGTCTGGATCAGCGGCGTATGCCCCTGCTGGTCGCGCGTGTTAACGTCGGCGCCGTTGGCCAGCAACAGCTCTGCGATCTGAAGCTGGTTATGCGCGACGGCCAGAAACAGCGGCGTCCGCCCAAAATTGTCCCTGCTCTCGATAAGTCCGGGGTGGTCTTTCAACAACGCCACTACTTTGTTGAAGTTGCCCTTGGTGACCGCCTTTTGAATCTCGCCGCCGTGTGCCGAAGTGTTGCCAGCCAACGCCAGGAACAGGCAAAGGACAAGCCGACCGGCGCGGATTCGGCTTCCAAATTCCGGTCCGCAACCGCTCCGCCTGTTTCTTTCGGCCGCATCGTTTTCTGCTTGAATAGGTTTCATTTTTCGTTACCTGGGCGGCGGGGCGGCTTTGTCGACGCCGTCGCCGAGGATGCGGCTGGTGGACCCCAGGCGATGGTAGTCAGTAAAGGTGGTCCGGTTGATCATCAGGATGGGCTGGGCCAATTTCGGGTTGTGGTGCCTGGCGGCGCAGGCGTTGGATTCTTCGACCATTGTCGCCAGGCTGCGCACCGGGCAAATGTACCTCCGCTCGCCAATCTCCATCGGGCTGTACTCAATGATTGAGGCGACGTGGGAAATGGGATCCTGGGGCCGACTTTCTGTTTCCAGGGTGATGCGCATCAGCGCGCCGGTGGCGGGATCGATGGAGAACGAGCCGTGATACGCAGGATTGTCGTGGAAGGGCTCGTTGGTGGGGCACTTGTAGTTGACATCGTAGTGCGAGCCGATCCGGGGCACCGAGTAGTGAAAGACCGCAACCACGCCGGTTGGCGTCTTCTCCCAGTGGTGGAATTCGGTGGTATTGCGGGCTGCGTCCATCAGGATCACAACCGGCTCCGGTCCGAACTCACCCCAGCTTTCTAGGCCTGCCTCCATCTCCTCGTCGCTGGGTTTGGGTTTCATGGGGTCGATCACTTCTTCGCCGTCGCGGAAGGTGATTTCGCGAGTGGAAGCGCCGTCGCGGAAGACTCCCACGCGCATCAGCAGCGGGTTTGTGTTCATGTCCGCGGGAACGCCGGAATAATGCGTGGTAGTGCGAGTGGCAAAGAAGTTGGGCAGGCGCTTGAGATTACCGAGGACATTCCCACCGGCCGCGCGAATCAATCGCTGCTGGGTTTCTGTGTCGAGTGGAGGAAGCGTGGGTAATTCATCGACTGGAGGATCGAGAAACGCAGACCGGTAAGCCAGCGCTTGCAAGGCCTCTTTGCACATCGGACCGGGTAGCAGCTTCTGGCTGATGCGTTCAAGGCGGGCAGCGCTCAATCGCTCGGTGAGCAGAAGGTCCTCGACCAATTGGGCTAGTTTGTAATCCCGCAGGCCCAGGAACGGCTGGTCGCCGCTGGGAGGCGGCTGGACAGCCAATTTCTGCTCCAACTGCGCCACGGCTAACCGCTCCACAGCGAAGGCAGGCAATGTCATGGCCGCAAACAATACCCATACAATCCAGACGCGCATCGTGTCACCGCCCAGGTAAGACGAAAAAACTACAAATAAGAGAACTGAGAACAATACCACCAACGGGCGCGAATCGTGCCTCGCTCAGGTCGAACAAATTTCGCATCTATTTGACCCATCCCGAGCGAACCGGTTTGCACAAATTCGCTGACTCGCTCGGAACTCAGCCAGCAATGGCTGCTGGATTTGGGTTCCAAGGAGACTACCGCAAATAAAAACGGCCCGACTTGATGCCGGGCCGTTGGTGTTCACTTGTCGTCTGTGCGCCTGCTTCAGATTCGCATCGGCATCAGGACATAGCGCGACTTGTACTCTGCATCCGGATCCTCGGGGCGCATCTGGCCCGCCGACTGCGAGTCCTTGAACTCGAGCCGCACCTCACCCTCATTCCCCAGGGCTTTCAGGAAATCGATGATGTAGGTCGAATTGAATCCCACCACGATTGGGTCGCCGGAGTATGGCGTGTCGATGGTGTCTTCGCTCTCGCCGGACTCAGTGGATTGCGAACTGATTTTCAGTTCGTTGCCTTCAAGCCGCAGGCGAATTGCGCCGGAGCGCTCATCGGCAAACTGCGCCACGCGCTGAATCGCCGCCGACAATTCGCTTGACCGCACCACCGCGAACTTGGTGTTGTCGCGCGGCATCACGGCCTCGTAGTTGGGGAACTGCCCGGTGAGCCTGCGCGTGCTCAGGGTGCGATGTCCCACGCGGAAGAACAGGGTGTGCTCATCATCGGCAAACTCCACCTTCTCCACGTCGGAATTCGACAGCAACTGCTGCAGCTCCTGCAGAGCCTTGCGCGGAATCAGCACTCGCTTCTCGCCGCTGACGCCCTCCAGCGCCTCGCCGGGTTTTTCGACAAACGACAAGCGATGCCCATCGGTCGCCACCATCGCCAGCGACTCCGCCTTGATGACCAGGAGCGCGCCGTTGAGCGTGTACCGCGATTCCTCGTTTGAAATCGCAAAAATTGTGCGCGCAATCAGCGTCTTCAGCGCTACCGCTGGAATGCTGATGGCCGCAACAGCAGGGAACTCGGGCACCTGCGGATAATTTGCGCGCGCCATGCCTACCATCTTGGTGTTGGAGCGGCCTGAGCGAATCTGCACCCAATGGTTTTCAAGCAGCTTGATTGAGATATCGCCATCCGGCAAGAGCTTGATGTAGTCGTAAAGCTTACGCGCCGGAATGGTGCACGAGCCTGGCTTCTTCACCTTCACCGAGGCGCTGGTGCGGATTGCCTGGTCAAGATCGGTGGCCGTAATGTTCAACCGGTCTCCGTCCGCCTCGATCAGAAAGTTCGACAGAATGGGAATAGTGGTTTTGCGCTCCACCACGCTCTGCGTAGCGGTGAGTTCCTTCACCAGTTCCTGGCGGCTTACGGTAATCTCCATCGCTGCCCCCTGTGCGGCCGGCTTCTCCACTTCAGTTTCCACGATTGGCATAACCCCACCCTCAATTTCGCCCGCCTGCGTCCCAGTTTTTGACCCAGAAACGAGGCAGATTCACGTCCGTCCGCGCTGGCACACATTTGGAACCTGGGGCTCCCCGCGGAACCGGCAGCCTTTGTCCTTGATTGTATTCACCTTCCTGGTTTCGCGGGCGTGGAAAACACGTCATCTTCTCTGGATTCCCGGGTTGCAATCGCGCCCGTTCGCCGCAGGGCGTCACCGAAACGGCCTTTCGGAGACCTGGCGGCGTCTGCTGCGTTTCTACGCCATCGCCTGGGATTCAGCCGGATCAGCCTAAACCACCCCAACGCGCGTAAGCGTCAGCACGGTAATATCGTCCTCCTGCCCGAACCGCTGGGCTGCCTCCGCAATTGCCGCCGCCGACTTGGCGCTGATCGCCTGCATCCGATCAAACCCGAAAAGCTCGCCCGCCGCATTCATCGCTTCAAGCACGCCATCTGAAAGCAGCGTTAATTGCTGGCCCTGCTCGAGCCGAAACTCCTGCTGGGTGTATTTCTCGTCTGGAGATATACCGAGAGGAAGGCCCGTGCTTACCGGCAACTCCACGCCGCTTCGATACGGGGCCAGGTGCCCGGCATTGGCGACCGTCAATCCACCCTCTGGAGAAACCCTTACGCACACACAGGTAATGAAACCGCCATCCCCGGTCTCCACCAGTTGACGGTTCAACCTCATCAGGACATCCGCCGGACCAATTTCCTCCGCAGCCACTGCACGCAGCGCACCCATCGCCAGGGTACCGGTCATCGCTGCCTTCAGTCCCTTGCCGCTTACATCGCCTACCACCACCAACTTCGCGCCATGGGAGTGTTCCAGCACCTGGTAGAAATCCCCACCCACCTCCAGGGCAGGGAAATATGCCGCCTCAATCGCGTAGCCCGCCATCTGCGGTAACCGAGAGGGAACCAGCCGATGCTGAATTTCGCGCGCTGCTTCCAGCTCCGCGGCAACACGGGTCTGCTCACGACTGACCCGCGTGAAGCGGGAAAACATGACGACGGCGATGGCGAGCAGAAACACAAAGTCGCCCACATCGCTCAGTTGCAGTGAAACCTGTCCCAAAGGAATCGGATTTGAGAGGAAATCAAACATTCCCCAGCCGGCAAACAAAGAAAATGATCCAAGGTTGAACAGCGCGGTAGTAGCCGCAGGAAGCAGGCTGGGAAGAATCAGCCATCCTGCCTCTCTGTTTCCGCGACGGTACCAGAGGAACAGCGCCACGGGCAGGAGAAGCGCCGCAGGCAGGATCGCGATTCCCTCAAGCGCGGTATAGGTGGTGTTTGAGAGCCAAACCTGATGCGGCACCGGATTCGCGAGTGGCATTAGAACAAGAATCACTTCGTAAACGCGCCATGGTTTACTCACCCGCTGTCTTGCAAAACTAAACGTGAATTCGATTTGCAGGATTACGTAAACGTAAATCAGCGGATCGGCGACCAATCCATTCAATCCCAGAGACAACACGCCTAAGGTTGAGCTGTAGAGGATTCCGTTGGATATCCCGAGCGCCAGGAGATAGAGCCCCAGCCACATGTATTCGCGGTCGCCGCGCCGACTGAGAAACAGGGCTAGCGCGCCGATGCCCCCAATTACCAACGCCAGGTTGATTGCGATGGAAGGAATCGCCGAATACAACCGTTGTGCTTGCAGGGAGGCCTGTTGGTCCCCAATGGCGCCCGGGCTTCCTAATGACGCGGTCAAGAAAAGCGGCAAGTTCCACAACGTGTATGCGGGAGGAGCGTGGGTGCGCACCGCAATCGTGAGGTCGTTGTCCTCATCGCGCGGCATAAAAACTTGTTCCGTCGGCCGGCTCACGCCGAAAATCGAACTGATTTCGGCTCCGTTCTGTCGTTGCCCGTTGAGATAGAGCTCGTATGTACCCTCACCACCAGCCATCAGCAAGTGCACGTGCTCATGGTCCGGCGCCAGCTTTATGTGCAGCCGATACCATCGCCATCCCGGCTGCGCCGCGCCTAAGTCATCCAGTTCAACCGCCTGCCACTTACTGTCATCGAAACCCGGGTTAGCCCAAACAAGATTATCGCCATCTTGCTCAAGCCATCCATGATTCAGATCGATCAAGCCAGAACGCCATTGTGAGGCATCCACTGTCTGAGACCCTGCAACCGATGCAATCGCAAAGAGCGCAACCAAGCCAAGGCGCACCAACGCCGAGACGATGCGCCGCCCCCTGGAACGCCGCGCAAACCTCTGCACTGTTCGGTTCACCTCTGAATTCTCATGCACTTTTTGTACCAGGTACGTAGAAGGAGACTAAGTGTAACCAACGATCTCTTTCACCGGCAATGTCCGTTGCGATTTTCAAAACCTCATCTCTCTCGCACAGCGTTGCCACGGTTAAGGGAAAACCACAGTGTTTATTTAAATAAAGACTAGTAGTACCCGTAGTTCGCACTGGAAAAGTGGAAAGAATGCCCATCTTCTATCCGCGCACTGGTTTGCGTGGTGGCCGGGTTTTCTAAATCCCGCCTGTGCATTTCTGGGGAATTGTAAAACTGGACTTCTCACCCGCCCAACTACCCCAAATTCCCACCGTTCCCACAACCCTTCAAAAATACCCTGTGCATTGTGTGCCTTTTGTGTGGAGAGCTCGTCCCTGGCCATGCAGGACAATGCTTTCCAGCGCACCGGACTTGCACAGGTACCATAAAGGCGAGTCTATTGCGAGGTGATCCAAATACGATGGAGCGTCACACATTCCAGCACGATGGATTGACGTTTTCCTACCTCGACTCGAACGCTCGGTCGACCCCAGGTGGCGATACGCACATCCTTGTTGCCCTTCATGCTCACTTGATGGAAGCCGTTACATTCGTCCCCCTGGCGACTGCCCTTCTTCCTGATTGGCGGGTCGTTGCGCTGGATCAGCGAGGACATGGAAATTCCAGCCACGCCGCGACGTACACACGCGCCGATTATGTTTCCGATATTGAGGCACTCTTCACTCATCTCGGCCTGCAGCGAGCCGTCATCCTGGGCAACTCTCTGGGCGGCGTGAATGGCTACCAGTTCGACGCCCGTCATCCCGAACGCGTATCCGCACTGATCATTGAAGACATAGGTGCGGTCGTCTCCGACGACATCAGCTTCATCCTGCCCTGGGAGGGAACCTACGCAACGCGCGAAGAACTCGCAAATCGCATCGGCTCCCGCTTTGCCTCCTACTTTGAAGATTCGTTTCGCGAGACCGGAAATGGCTGGCGGCTGGCCTTTGAGCCGCGTGAAATGGTGGTTTCTCAGCAAAATCTTGTGGGAGATCATTGGAAGGACTGGCTTGCCACCGACTGCCCCGCACTGCTGATTCGCGGATTGCAAAGCCGCGTGACAGATGCCGCGCAACTTGAGCAGATGGCACAACGCCGCAGGAACACCACGCTCATCACCCTCAACGGAGGGCACGTCCTGCACAAAGAACTGCCGACTGAGTTTACGGTCGCAGTCCGAGCCTTTCTCAAAGCTCTCTGAGGATCAATAACCTCTTGGATCGAAACCGAGCCGATTCTTGTCACTTTAAGACCCGGTTATCAGCAAGGACCCAAGCTACTGACAACCGGTAGCGGACAACGGTCCATGGCTCACTGTTCCCATATACTGAAGTTTCGATGAATTATCAGGAAGCCATCGACCAACTCAGCGCCCTGGCGCCCGAGCTGCACACACAGCCGGGCCATGCGCGCCGCAAGTTCTCACTGGACGAGATCGGCATATTGCTCGCGGCGCTGGACAATCCTCAGCGCAATTTTCCATCGGTGCTGATCGCCGGGACTAACGGCAAAGGCTCCACAGCCGCGACCCTGGCCTCAATTCTTCACGAATCAGGACAGCGCACCGGTCTCTATACATCCCCGCATCTGGTGCGCCCCAACGAGCGCATCCGCATCAATGGCGAAGAAGTCACCAACGACGCTTTCGCCGTGCTTTATTTTCGCGTCCGCGACTGCGCGCAGCAACTTGTTACCGACGGCAAGCTCGCGCAAATGCCAAGTTTCTTTGAAACCTTGACCGCGATGGCGTTTCTCCACTTCGCCGCACCGCCCATCGACATCGCTGTCCTCGAGGTCGGCATGGGCGGGCGCCTCGACGCTACCAACATCGTCGATCCGCTGCTCTCCATTGTCACCGACATCTCGCTTGACCACACCGAATGGCTGGGCTCGACCATCGCCGAAATTGCGCGCGAAAAAGCGGGCATCCTGCGTCGTGGCGGAACGCTGATTACGCTGCCTCAACACCCCGAAGCCAACCAGGTGCTGGGCGAGACCGCGCTTGAACTCGCCCTTCTCGGCGTCGGCGCCACACCCTATATGCCTGCGACCGCGCCATCTGAAACGCACGATTCCGGCGCTCCTTATTTTGTTGAAGTACTCGGCACGCAAATCGAAGTTGCATCCCCGCTGCGCGGCGCCCACCAGCACCGCAACATCGCCCTGGCCATCGCCGCCGCTGTTGAACTCGCGATCAGCCACGGCATTCCTGTCACCGCCGACTCCATCAGCAAAGGCATTCGCGCCACATCCTGGCCCGCGCGCTTTGAGCGGCTCTCCAGCGGCTCTCACAATTGGATACTGGACGTCGCACAT
Source organism: uncultured Acidobacteriaceae bacterium (assembly GCA_963826915.1). Lineage (GTDB taxonomy): Bacteria > Acidobacteriota > Terriglobia > Terriglobales > Acidobacteriaceae > Telmatobacter. Next base: position 246,428 of record CAWGYG010000008.1, on the reverse strand, counting down.
AATCCCGCGGGTGCGTGGGCACTTCGCGCCGGTCTGCGCGATGCTCTGGGCACCGACCAGCTGGGCACTCTCGTCTTCAGTTGTCTGCGCGACAAGCCCGTCGCTGAAATGGGCCAGATTCTGTTTCCTCTTTTCGAGCAGGTCATCTTCGCGCCCATACAAAGCCCGCGCGCGACCAGCGTCAAAGATCTGCTTTCCGCCGCGGCCACGACGGGCACACCAGCCTTCGCCGCGACGTCGGTTTCCCAGGCCCTTGCCCTTGCCCGCGAACGCGCGTCGGCCCAGCCCATTGTCATCTCCGGTTCCGTCTACCTGGTCGGCGAAGCACGCGGCATCCTGCTGGCGCGCTCCGCTCAGCCCAGCGAAGGCCAAAGTGCGGAACGAGTAGGCCAGTCGACATGAACCGTCGTCCCCCCGATCCGCTGCCCCGGCTCTATCGATGGCGCACCAACATCCTCCAGATTCCCCTCGGCGCCGTCATCACCGTGGTCTGCGGATCGATTTCGCTGCTGATTTCGCTCTTCGACAAGAGCGGGCACATCCAGCACCGCATCGCCCGCGTCTGGGGTCGCGCCCTTGTCTGGAGCTCCGGATGCTCGCTCAAAGTGATCGGCGCAGAAAACCTGCTGAAAGAACCGGTGGCCGTCTACGCCTCGAACCACACGTCCTACATGGACACGCCGGCGATCTTTGCCGCGTTGCCCTTCCAGTTCCGCATTCTTGCCAAGAAAGAGCTTTGGCCCATCGCCTTCATCGGCTGGTACCTCGCGCGTTCCGGGCAGATACCGATCGACACCGCGAATCCGCGCGCCACGCTCTCCAGCCTCGGCGTCGGCGTGAAAGCCCTGCGTTCCGGCATGCCTCTTTTTGTTTTCCCAGAAGGAGGGCGCACGCCCACTGGCGAATTGAAGCCGTTTCTCTCGGGCGCAGCCTATCTCGCCATTCGCGCACAGGTGCCGCTGGTTCCCATCGCGCTCAGCGGCGTCTTCGACCTGCTGCCGATTCACACGCGCCACTTTTATCCCGGCCCGCTTACGGTCTCTGTCGGCGAATCCATCCCCACCACGGGCCTGACTCACCGGCAGACCGACGAGGTAACGGAACAGCTTCGCGCCGCCATCGAAGCGCTGCTGCATCCCGTTACCGCTGACACCGCCGTTCCCACGAACTGATCCGATTCAGTTCTCCGACCTCATTTGCTTCCGCAAATTCACCGTGCGGCATCGACCTGCCTCTTTGACGAATGGGATGGTCCGCCGCTTTTGCACCCTCCGGGGGATACATCTGTGACAACGCTTCGACGCAGGTATTAATCAACTGCTTATTTCCGAGTAGACACAGATCCACCCGCGATGCTCGTTTTCAGGATTGCCGTGAACGTTCGGAGCGGATGATTGCAACCACCTGATTGGCATTCTCTTCAAGTCGATCATTAGCCACGACGTGGTCGAAGTTGTCTCGGTTTAGAATTTGGGACGCCTTGCGAATACGACAGAGCAGGCTCTCCTCAACGTTTAGTCCAGTCGAAGCTTTTTGCTGGCCAGACGACGCGTGCAAGAGCAAAATGCTGATCGCATCGGGCAGCTTCTGCTTTATCTGTGCGGCTCCACGCTGATCGACTTTGATAAGCAGGTCCTTGCCATTGTTTCGCGATTCCTGAAGACATTGGCACGGCGTCCCGTAATAATGGCCGAAAATGTGTACGAATTCGAGGAATTCTTCTCTCGCGATCATGCGCTCGAATATGTCTTGTGACGTGAAGACAAACCCGTCATCCTCGGCACTTCGGGGTTGTCGTGTGGTGTGAGGAGTCGCCAAATCCAACCCATCGAGCAGTTCGCACACTCGACCGGCAACGGAGGATTCGCCAGCACTGAACGTTTCGCAGATGGTGAAAACAATGCTCATCAGATGATGCAGGTTAGCAGAGCCAGCGTACAGCGGGCATGTGATGGCCAATCCAGACATGATCGCGATTTTCGAGTTACTCCCGGCGGGGCGGTTCGGTTAACCCTTTGGTGCGAACGCGTCGAGTTGCATCATCAGCCCGAATATATCCATGAGGATGCGCGTGTCCTTGATTCTGCCGTCCTGAAGACGGTCCAGCACCATCCCCCAGACCTTTACTGGCCGTCCTGTAGCGGGCACACCCAGGAAGTCGCTTCGGTGCGTGCCCGACCACTCGAACCGAGTCAGAACCTTGTCGCCTTCGGCAATCTGCTCTTCGACAGAGAAATGCAAGTCGGGAAACGCCGACCGCATGCCTCGCAGGACGTCTTTCAATCCTTCCAGGCCGGGGCCCTGGCCCGGAAACGGAACCTGTTCCACGACGTCCTCCCAGACAAACTGCGCGATGGTGTCAATTTTTCCCTGGTTGATGCCTTCTTCAATGAAGCGATTGACCACAGCACAGTTGGGGTTCGTCGGCATGGTTCTCCTTAATGGGCGGACTTTCCTGTGAATTGTACCGTGCGGAGTTTCGGGAGGATTGCGGACCAACCCGGCAATTTCTGGCTGATCAACAGTAGTTACTGAGCCGGAGATCTGACTGGAACCCACAAGTCGCTGACGACCCCATCACATTCGGTAGGGATTGGTTTTTGATTTGGATTGCAGCTTCAATCGCCGGTATCAGATCTTCCCGGAGGGAAGGCGGCACAATAGCCCAGAGTGAAACCCTGGGAAAGGAGCATCGTGACCGTCCAGCCCCGTAGGGGCGCCTTGAACGGCAACATCCCGTAACTTCTTTGCCAGGAGATATCTGTGGCTAAGTCTTTTTCCCGGAAATATCTGCGGCCTCACACCCTCCGTAAACCGATGAAAGCAGGATATTTCTTCCCAGAGACGGGGGTGGGGGTACCGGAAAGTTCCGGCATACTCCACCGTGCTACCCTCCAAACCAGTCGTGCATCCGTGAGAATCGCAATGGCGGAGTTCACTACTCTTATCGACGGCCTGTCGTTCACTGAGTCGCCGCGTTGGCGCGACGGGCGGCTCTACGTCTCTGATCGCCACACGCATCGCGTTCTCGCCATCGCGAAGGACGGGACCACGGAGACTATTGCTTACGACCCCGAACGACTCCTCTGCGGCCTGGGATTCCTGCCGGACGGCCGATTGCTCATCACGTCGATGCTCGATCGGAAAATTCTGCGCCGAGAACACGACGGTTCGCTGGTTGAACATGCTGACCTGTCCGCTCTCGCGCAGCACGAGTTGAACGACATGCTGGTAGATCGCGAGGGTCGCGCCTGGGTGGGCAATTTCGGCTTCGACCTGACGGGTGGCGCACAGGCACGCACGACCGTGCTCATCTGCGTTCGTCCCGACGGCACAGCCAGGGTGGTGGCCGATCAGCTCGGCTTCCCCAATGGAACGGTACTCACTCCCGACCGCCGCACACTCATCGTTGCCGAAACCATGATGAACAGGCTCAGTGCCTTCACCGTTACTGGCGATACGTTGGGAGAGCGCAGAACCTGGGCGGTTTTCGGCGATCCGCCAACGTCCGCCGACGTGTCCGAAATCCTTGCAAAGGCAACCGTCGTGCCCGATGGAATCTGTCTCGACGCCGAAGGTGCGGTGTGGGTGGCCGATGTTCTGAATAACCGGGTGATCCGCGTAGCCGAGGGCGGAGCAATTCTGGAAGAAAAGAAGACCGGCGGCATGAATGCGTTCGCCTGCATGTTGGGCGGCGAAGATGGCTGCACGCTGTTCGCATGCGCCGCGCCCACTTTCCGTGAGCCGGAAGTATCGCTAAACCATCGCGCTGCGGTCCTGATGACAAAAGTCCGCGTTCCACACGCCGGACTTCCTTGAACCTGCAAGAGGTCTGTGAATCGATCGGTATCCGGGGCTCCAATTTCTTGATGCGCCGGCCCAGAGCCCTTGAAACGGGTAAGATAATAGGCAACCAATCGTGATCAAAGGACTGCACCGCGTAGTTTCGACGCTTCGCTGCGCCTTTCTTATTGCTCTCATTGGCGTGTCGCTTGACCCCTCTTCAGCAGAACAGGTCAATAACCTTCCCAAGCCCACAGACTACGTCAGCGACTATGCTCATGTACTTTCTCCCGGAATGATTGAGCAGCTTGACCATATCTGCAGCGAACTCGATCATTCCCAGGCGGACACGCAATTCGCCATCGTCACCGTCCACGCCCTCGATGGCTACGACGCTGCTGAATACGCAAGCCAACTCGAAGACAAATGGAAGATGGGAAAGAAAGGCTCTGACCGAGGTGTGCTCCTTCTGCTCGCGGTCGATGACCGAAAGTACCGCATCGATGTCGGCTACGGTCTAGAAGGAATCCTGAATGATGCCAAACTCGGTGACATTGGCCGGTCGATGGTCCCCGATTTGCGTGCCAAGGCATACGACAACGCGATCAACCTTGCTGTCGGACAGATTGCAAATGTTATCGCCTTTAATTCGAACGTGGCCCTCACCGATGCCACCGCACGCGAAGAGCCACCTGAACATCATTACTCGCCCGGGATACGGATCCTGCAAGTCTCCGTCTTCGTCGTCGCGATGATCCTCTATCTATTGAGAATCTTCGGAAGCTTTGGCCTCATATCCGGCATTTGGGCTTTTGGCTCCGCAGGAGGCAGCGGAAGCGGAGGTGGTGGAGGAGGTTTCGGCGGCTTCGGAGGCGGGAGTTTCGGGGGCGGAGGAGCGGGAGGATCCTGGTAGGGCGTTGAAATTGCACAAGTGCTTGTCCCCACGCGGTAAGCAATGCCCCATAGACCACTAAAAGAGGCCTAAACGAACCCAGAGGCCTCACCGCTTGACGCTCTGCGGCATCCAACCATCATGCGGCGACTCATTGTTTTCACGGTAGCTCTTATTGCCTTCACCGGTTGCACCTCCCAACAGCGGAACCCCGACGAGATTCGGCGGGAAACCGCCAAGGCCACATCCGAAGCCGCTCGCGACACCAAGGCCGTTGTCAAAGGAGTTGAACAGGGGCTGAAAGAGAAAAGCACGGTCAATATCAACAGCGCCTCAGCCGACGATCTCAAAGCTCTTCCCGGAATCGATGGCCGCACGGCAGACAGGATCATCGCCGCTCGCCCATATGATGACTCCACCGATTTGGTGAAGCGCCATCTGATCACGAAAGCCGAATACGACCGCATCGCCGATCGGATCGAGGCGCACTAGAGAAACGCGCAGCGCTGCTAACCAACTAAAGCCGGAACCGGAGCGCTCTCGAGCGTGACAAACTTCTGCGGGGCGCAGCAGGCCTTCGCGAGGCGCGCGCGGTCCGCCTGCATTGCCTTTTCTTCAGCCAGCGCGGCCAGCGTCTGCCGCAGCACCTGCGCGGCACCCGCGTGGGGTGGTGCCACGATCCGGTAGTGCATCCACTTTCCTTCGCGCCGCGCCGCCACGATTCCCGCGTTGCGCAGATAAGCCAGGTGGCGCGAAATCTTCGGCTGCGGACTGCCCAGGATTTCAACGAAGTAGCAGACGCAGATCTCCTGGTCGCCCATGAGGTTAAGCAGCCTCAGACGCGTCCTGTCACCCAGCGCCTGAAAGAACCGCTCCAGCTCGAAGTGAGTTTTTTGCGCCATACAAATATATTCGCATTGACGAATGCATTCGTCAAAGATATATTCGTCTCAGCAGATATATTGCGGAGGTAGAAACCATGGCCGAGCAGTTACTCGATTCAGTCAAAGCCAAATACGGCGCAGTCGCCGCAAGCACACTAACGAACAAGGACAAGGGCGTCCAAGCGGTTGCGGAGGCCTTCGGCTATTCCGTTGAAGAGCTAACCTCCATTCCGGCCAGCGCGAATATGGGACTTTCCTGCGGCAATCCTACGGCAACAGCACATCTTCAGCCCGGCGAAGTAGTTGTCGATCTTGGTTGCGGCGGCGGCCTCGACGTGTTTTTGGCAGCTCAGAAGGTTGGCCCGCAAGGCCGCGCCATCGGCATCGACATGACACCTGCCATGCTTGATCGCGCCCGCGCCAATGCCAAAAGCGGCGGCTATACCAACGTCGAATTTCACCAGGCCAACATCGACAACCTTCCGCTGCTTAAGGATTCTGTCGACTGCGTCATCAGCAACTGCGTGCTCAACCTCGCGCCCGACAAGCCCGCCGTCTTCCGCGAAATCTTCCGCGTGCTCAAGCCCGGCGGACGCCTTGCCGTCAGCGACATAGCTCTCAAGGCCGAATTGCCTGAGCAGATCGCCTCGAGCCTCGCTGCGTATGTTGGATGCATCGCCGGCGCGCTCCACATCGAGGAGTACCAGGCCGAACTGCGCAACGCGGGGTTCGAGCACGTCGAGGTCGTAGACAGCGGCGCCGATCTCAACGCCTACAGCAAAGTCGAAAACCAGTCCGGCTGCTGCTCGCCCGCGATGTCGCCTTCCTCACCTGAAGCGGGATCAGCTTCTGTCGCGCAAACCTCTTGTTGCACACCAGCCGTCTCCAGCGTGCATGAGGATCTGCGCCATCTGCTTTCCGACTTTGACATCAACGCAGCCGCAGCCAGTGTGAAGGTTTATGCGCTGAAGCCGCGATCCAAGGCCTGCTGCGGCCCTACCTGTTGCGCACCAGTAGCCGAAGGAAGGAATGCATAACCATATGCCGCCCCACTACAACGTTTTGTTTCTTTGCACTGGAAATTCGGCCCGCTCCATCATGGCCGAGGCAATCCTCAACCACAAGGGCAAGGGCGCATTCACTGCCTACAGCGCGGGGAGCCACCCGTCCGGCCAGCCGCGCCCGGAAGCGCTCGCACAACTTCAGTCCGCCGGAATCGCAACCGAAGGGTTGCGAAGCAAATCATGGGATGAGTTTGCAGCGGCCGGTGCGCCGCATCTCGATTTCGTTTTCACCGTGTGCGACAACGCAGCCAAGGAAGCATGCCCCTATTGGCCCGGTCAGCCGATGACCGCACACTGGGGTATCCCGGATCCAGCGGCGGTGAAGGGAACGCCTGATGAAATAGCGCGCGCCTTTCGCGATGCCTTCACGGTTCTCGATCGTCGAATCGGCCTCTTTCTTTCGCTGCCCCTGGGAACGCTCGAGCAACTTGGGATCAAGAACGAAATCGACAAGATCGGCCGTTCCTGATCCACAACCCGCGTGAAGTAATGAGCGCCAGTTCACTGTTGAGGGTTTCCTATGAAGTCGACCGGTCATCTTTCGTTCTTGGATCGCTATCTCACTGCATGGATCTTCACCGCCATGGCGGTTGGTGTCGGCCTCGGCTGGCTGGTGCCTGCGGTCGTCCCGTTCATCAACCGCTTCAGCGTTGGCACCACGTCAATTCCAATCGCTGTGGGCTTGATACTGATGATGTATCCGCCGTTCACCAAGGTTCGCTACGAAGAACTCCACAGGGTTTTTCGAAATAAGAGGGTGCTTGTGCTTTCGCTTGCGCAGAATTGGGTCGTCGGCCCGATCCTGATGTTTATTCTCGCGATTGTCTTCTTACGCGGATACCCGGAATACATGGCCGGGCTCATCTTGATCGGTCTAGCTCGCTGTATCGCCATGGTCATCGTTTGGAACGAACTCGCTAAAGGTGACACCGAGTATGCCGCAGGACTCGTCGCCTTCAATTCGCTCTTCCAAGTCTTCTTCTATTCGCTTTACGCCTGGGTCTTTATCACTGTTCTACCGCCCATGCTGGGCCTTCATGGCACGATCGTGAACGTTTCAATTTCTGAGATCGCCAAGAGCGTTTTCGTCTATTTGGGTATTCCCTTTGCTGCGGGATATGCAACCAGAATATTGCTCGTGCGTGCCAGGGGTCGCGCCTGGTACGACACAGCCTTTATTCCGCGAATCGGCCCGCTCACGCTTGTTGCGCTGCTCTTCACCATCGTCGTGATGTTTTCTCTAAAGGGCGCGTACATCGTTCGCCTGCCCCTAGACGTGCTCCGGATCGCAGTACCGCTTCTTGTGTATTTCATCGTGATGTTCCTTGTTTCGTTCTATATGGGTCGCAAGATGGGCGCAGACTACTCGAAGACAACCACGCTCGCATTCACTGCTGCTTCCAACAACTTTGAGCTTGCCATTGCCGTAGCGGTCTCGGTGTTTGGAATCAACTCCGGCGCAGCATTCGCAGCGGTTATCGGCCCGCTGGTTGAGGTCCCGGTGATGATTGCGCTGGTGAACCTCGCGCTGCTTTTCCAGCGTCAGTACTTCCCAAACCCACAATCCATAACTGTTGAATCGGTTTGCAATTCTGTGGCGAAGCTGTAACGCGTTTATTCCTGCCGCAGCGTTTTCAAGGGATCGATCTTTGCCGCTTTGCGCGCGGGTATGTAGCAGGCCAGCAACGCCAGAGCTGCCAGCAGCAGCGGCGCGCCAATCAGCAATCGCAGATCATTCGTGCCCACACCTAACGCCTCGACAAGAATGTTGGTCATCGCGGACAGCACCTTCACCATCGCCAGCGCTCCAACGAAACCAAGAACGGTACCAATTGCGATCAAGGTTGTGCCTTCGCGCAGGACGAGTCGAAGCACCTGTCCCTTGTTCGCGCCGAGCGCCATGCGAATGCCAATTTCCTTGCGCCGCTGCGCAACTGCGTAGGCAGTGACGCCAGCGAGTCCGATCCCTGACAGGATCAGCCCGAACACACCAATGCCGGCATAGGTGCGCAGTGCCGACCAGGTGAGATAACGGCTGCGCTCGAGGTAAGCGCTCAGCGTTTCCACGTTGAACTGCGTCAGCTTCGGATCGATGGAATTGATAGCGCCTCGAAGCACGGCCAGCCCATCTGTGCCGGCATTCGAACGGACCAGAATGGTGATGCCGCCAGCGCCGGAGCGCACGAAATCGCGATTTGTCAGCGGGAGATAAGCAATTGCCTGCTTGATCCCGTTTCCATTACTCAAGTCGTGAACCACGCCCACCACGTCATACGAATGCTTGTCATCTCGAACCACCTTCCCGAGTGCATTGCTGTTTCCGAAAAGCGCCCGAGCGGCGGTCTCATTCAAGATCATCGGCAATGCGGCAGTTTTTGAACCATCGACCTCGCTCTGCAGCGAATCGATCTTCTGGTCTGCCTCCGCGAACTCACGCCCGGCCAGCATCGGCTGATCCAGCGTCGTAAAATAGCCCGCACCCACAGTCTCCGGGGCCACCGCGGTCTGTACGCGCGAGTGATCCCGTGGATCGTCAACCTTCAGTTCCAAGCTCCGATCATCGTCATCCACAGCCGAAAAAGGGGCCTGCGTCGCCAGAGCGAAACTGCGCACCGTGCCCGAAGTCCTGAGCTGCTGTTGCAGCTTTTCAAAAAGCGCTTGCGCCTTCACGGGTGTGTAGCCGTCCCGCACCGGATCAATGGACACGAGCACCATCGTCCGGGGATCAAATCTGGTTTCGATATTGTTGGCCTTGGACAGTCCGATCACCAGGAAGCCCGTAATCAGCAGCAGCATCAGCGAACCCATCACCTGTGCAACAACGGCGATGTTCCGCAGCCCAAAACGCCGGTAGCCCGGCAACTGCAGCGATGCCCCATCCTTCAGTGCGGGAGCCACATCGGTTTTGGTCGCCTGCAGCGCCGGCGCCAGGCTGAACACCAAACCGCACACAATGGCAACGGCGAACGCGAAAACGCCAGCACGCCAATCCATCGTCACGTTGGGCGACATCGGCGCACCCGCGGGCTGCGGGAGTTCCGAGTTCAGCACCCCGAGGCCAAACGCGAGAGCCAGTCCGGCGGCTCCGCCGAGTACCGAGAGCAAGATGCTTTCGCTCAACATCTGCCGGATAAGTCGAAAACGACTCGCGCCCACTCCCAGCCGGATCGCCAGCTCCTTGCGGCGATTGGCGCCGCGCGCCAGCAGCATCGTGGCCAGGTTCATGCATGCGATGGTCATGATCAGAGCCATTATGACTGCAAAAAATCCTTCGATCACCGGCCGCAGATTTCGCGGAATCGGTACTCTTGTTCCCGCCGGAAACAAGACCACGCGCTTGGCTTTGTCGTTGCCTTTTGGCGCGGATGGATCCAACTGGTCCAGGCGTTTCGTGATTCCGTCCAGCTCGGCTTCCGCCGCGTCTATGGTCACGCCCGGGGCCAGACACATCAGCGCGAGAAATTCCTTCGCATTGCGCTGATGCAGGACGCCGCCCGCCAGTTCGGGAGCCATCGTCGCGGGCACCGTGATCGGCACGAACAGCTCCGACGGATTCATCGCCAGCGCGCCGTCAAAACCTTTCGGCGTAATTCCCACAATCGTCGCGGTCTGGCCGTTTACTCGAAGTGTCTGCCCCACCGCAGTCGGCGAAGAGTTCAGCCGGTCGCGCCAGAAATGATCGCTGATTACCACTACGGGTGTGTCCCCGGCTTTGTCCAGAGCCGCGCTCAATACGCGGCCGTGCTGGGCATCCACGCCGAGCACTGAAAAATAATCAGGCGAAACAAGCTGGCCGAAGACTCGCTCCGCTTGCGCGTCCGTATGTCCCTGCACCTGGATATTGAAGGGCACGCCATTTTCGAGCGCGGCCACTCCGGAAAGCAGCTTGGTTTGCTCGCGATATTGCTTGATGTACTCGTAGGACACCGGCTTTTCAGGCATCACGAGGCGGCTCGCATTCGCAGCCGGCAGCGGCCGTGCAAGCAGCGCCCATTGCCGGCTGAACACGGTGGTCGTCAGCCCGATTCCCAGGCCCATCGAAACGATCCCGACCAGCGCGAATCCCGGCGACTTGATGAGCGCGCGCACCGCGTAGCGCAGGTCCTGCCGCATCTCGCTCAGGTACTCGATGGGCAGCCGCAGCGCGATGTCCGCAATCAAGCGCACCAGCCCTGCCGCGCCATTTCGTTTGGCAATCTCGTCAATCGATTCTTCGCCCACCTGCATCAAGTCGGCGCCAAACGCCAGCTTGAATTCGTGGGGAAACGCCCCAGCCAGCTGGCGGTAGATCCGCCACGCGATGTTCATTCCGTCACCATTGCCCGCGTCTCTTGAATCGCCCTGACCATGTCCTGCAGACGTTCGCATTCCGCATCCAGCACTTCCTTTCCCAGCAAGGTCAGCCTGTAATACCGGCGTCGCGCGTCATCCATCTCCGGCGCCGGCCGCGCATCCGATTCCTCGATCAATCCCGCTTCGATGAGCCGCTTGATTGACCCATAAAGGGTTGCGGGCCATAACCGCACCTTGCCGGTGGTCCGGTTCAACACTTCCTGCATGATCCCGTAGCCGTGCTGTTCCCCACCAGCGAGGGAGAGCAGGATGTGAAACCACTGAGCCTTAAGCGGAAGAAACTTCTGGGCGTTGCCTTCAGTCATTGTCATTATCTATATTGACTGATATATATATGTCAAGAGAATAGTGAGACAAATTGGCTCCTTCCCTTCCTCACCCTCCTGACGCCGTTTGCGATCTTGTCTGACCGCAGAGCCCACGACGGGAAGGTGAGGGATGGAGCGCCCTGTTCTTCGTCATTGGCTCATCATGGCCCCATGTCCACTACCTGGTGGAAGCCATTTCCGGGATTGATGTTGGAATTGACTTTGTCTCCCATTCCATCCATGTAGTAGTTGGCCTTCGGGCCGCTGAATACCTGGAACTGCGTTCCCGTGGATGGGTCGTAGAGGTTGGTGAGGCCGGTCAGTGTATTTCCCCAACTCGAAACCTGCGCTGCCTGGGCCCGCTGACGCGACTCGAACTGGGAAACCTGCTGGATCATCGCTGCTTCCCGTTGCTGGTGGTAGGCCTGCATCTGCTGCATGAACTGGCCAAAGTCCGCCTGGATCTGTGCGAGCCCCATTTGCGTCATCTGTTCCTGGTGCTGCTTCCACCGGGGAGTTTCCTCCCAGGTGTTAATCATGTGTTGGGTCATCTGCTGAGCCAGACCCAGGTCCTCGGGCTTGGCGATGATGCTGACGATGGGATCGACCATCCACAGGCCATCGTTGCCGTGAATCGAAGTCCGCGCATAGACGTCAACGATGCGTGGGCCATTCGAAGTCGCACAATCGTAGGCGATTGAAGCCTCGGTAGACCGGGCACCCGCTTCGTATTGCCATCCCTGGGGCAAGGTCGGTGTCCAATCCGATTGGCGGGGAGCGAGTGAACTGCACGTCGAATTGAAGCGATTTTTGGCGTAGGTCTCTGCGTAGGACTGCGCCTGGCGGTAGTTGTCGACCACCATCTGGTAGAGCCCTTGCCGAACTGCCGCGTGACCCGCCGGTCCTGAATGTGGTCCGGGCAGCACGTATGGTGGAACATCAGGGTCGTTGACGCGGATGATTACGCTTCCGTCGAGAGAGCGAGCACTCATCATCCAGCGGACATCGAAATACCCGAAGCGATACATTCCGCCATTGATCTGCCAGCCGACGGGGACATCCATCGAGAATGCCCCTTCGGCGTTGTCTGTGTAGTTGACCCAGTGAAGGCTATCCGCCGACTTGGGTAGTCCACCCTGTGATGTGGACGTCGAGTTCGCTGCCTGACACCCGAGGCTGGTGACCAGCGAGGCGAGCAGGCAGGTTGCAATCCGTTGCGGTTTCATCATTCTCTCCCGTTGCTGGAGGGCCATTCGAGCCTCCGGTTGTGATTCCATCTCAATGTCTTGCACTTGCAGGATCCGGCAGCGTTTCTTCACAGCTCGCCGGATTCTCCTGAGGCGCCGGCTCAGTTGCCACCTAGAGTCCTCTGATCCCACAGCGGCATGGTGTCGACGGCCGTGTTCACCAGGTCTTCCACGTAGGCCTTCACGGTCGACGCAGACAAATTGCTGTTGGGAACCGGAGCCGACAGGCGCAGAGAATGTCCGTTGATTGCGAAGAACGAAGGACCGATTTCAAGGTTCTTTTTGAGCAGGTTCTCCATGGCTGCCGGGGAGACTCTTGCGGGCAATTGCGTCATGTCAATCGTCATCCAGATCACATTGCCATTGGGAGACAGGCTGATGATTATGCTGCTCTTCCACTGTCCCTTTCCGCAGTTGACGGTGTAATAGGTCTGGCCGTTGTTGGTGACAGTGTTCTTTCCGTAGCTCGTCAGGGCATCGCCGAGTTGCTGGACACTCAACTTGCCTTGCTGCGCGTTTGCCGGGGTAGCGGCGCTGCCCAGAAGCAGGACTGCTGCCAGGGCCAGCATTGTGAAAAGCTTTCGCGACGTGTGAAGTGCAAGGGTTGAAAACTTCTGCGCATTGGTCTGAAGTGTGAACATGGGATCCTCCTTCGGGTGTGATCTTCTCGATCGGTTAAGGCTGACTGGCATCGCATTCGGTGCCACTCGCTGCGAGATCTCCTGGCGGTTCGGGGAATCGGGCCTGTGCTATACTTCGCCCACTCAGTGCACTTGCGGTCCGAGTTCCCCGCCTTGGCCTGAACTCACATCGATGGAAGCGCGATCGCTCCATTAATGTCCTTAATCAACTCTTAATTAGCTCTAAATCAGCGTTTTCAGCCCATGAATCGACCAGAAGATGTTCGCTGGAAATTCGGACCTTTTCGGCTGGACGCCACGCAGCTTCTCCTTTTTCGCGATGGAGAACTGGTGCCGTTGTCCCGCAAAGCCACTGAGATTCTGAGGGTTCTGGTCGAGTGCCACGGACAGCTCGTTGCGAAAGAAGACTTGATGCGCCGCGTCTGGCCCGATTCTTTCGTCGAGGAATCAAACCTCACTGTGCATATATTCCAGTTGAGAAAAACTCTCGGGGAAGAGGGCGACAACTACCGCATCGAAACAATTCCGCGCCGCGGTTATCGATTTCTAGGGGCCGTTGAGGCCGAACCTTCGACTCCAACCGTGGTTCCGGATTCCGAAACCGGCTTGCTTGCTATAGAGAGCACCTCTTCCGAAGGACAGAATTCGGAAGCGGTCACCCAAGCTGGCCAGCCCGACCCACTCCGCCACACCCGGAGACTGCCCGTTTGGATCTTGGGCCTGGTCGGGGCGGTCCTCATTGTCGCTGTCATATATGTAGGTCTGCACTTCCGGAACAAGACCCAGCCGTCGCCGGTTGCAACTTCGACGCCCAACCCGGCCGCTGAAAAAGATCGGATACTCCTCAGTGCGATCTCAAACAACACCGGCGAGCCGGTGTTCGACACAACCCTTCGAGAGGCCATCGCGATCGAGCTGGAGCAGTCTCCCTATCTGAGTCTCATCTCCGACGAGCGGATGCAGCAATCGCTGCGCCTCATGGGCAAACCGGCGTCCACGCCTCTCACCCCGGACTTGTCGCGCGAACTCTGCCAACGCAACGGCGGCGCGGCTGTCCTCGATGGGTGGATCGCGAAGCTCGGGACGCAATATGTGGTGGGAATTCGGGCCGTGAACTGTCGAACGGGCGACCATATCTCAGACCTGCAAAACACGGTTGGAAATAAGGAGCTTGTGCTGAAAGCCCTGGGCGACATGACCGGGCAGTTGCGCGCCAAGCTTGGCGAATCCCTCAGCACCTTGCAGAAATTCGATACTCCCATTGAAGAAGCCACGACCTCCTCGCTTGAAGCGCTTCAGGCCTACAGCATTGGCCGCCAGACTATGGTTCAAAAAGGAGAATCTGCCGGGTCAGTGCCGTTCTTTCAGCAGGCGATCCGCCTCGATCCCAACTTCGCCATCGCCTATGCTGCCTTAGGCAACGCTTATTCCAACCTGGATGAAACCGGCCTGGCAGCCAGCAACATTCGCAAGGCTTACGAACTCCGGGCCCACGTCAGCGAACACGAGAAACTCTATATTGAGTCGCATTACTACGAATTTGTAACCGGCGACCTGATTAAGGCCAGCCAGATTTACGAGTTGTGGGCCGCAACGTTTCCGAATGATGAGGCCCCGCGGACCAATCTTGCCGGAATCTACAGCAATCTGGGCAAGTTCGACCGCAGCCTCGAACTCGCGAAAGAGGCCGTCCGAATCGCATCGCATGATGGTCAAAGCTATGCCAACCTGGTCGACGCCTATATTTCGCTCAACAATCCCGATCAGGCAAACTCCGTTGCCAAACAGGCGATGTCTGAGAACCTCGACTCGTCGCAGCTTCGCCTCTATCTATATGACGCTGCGATCCTGCAGCAGAACTCCACCGAAATGCAAAAGGAGGTTACCTGGGCCTCTGGAGAACCGGGTGTGGAGGACGCATTTCTCGATGACCAGGCGGAAAATCTGGCTACCTCAGGCCAACTTGGGGCCGCCAGAGAAATGACCAACCGCGCCACCGAGGCGGCCAAGCAGTCCGATGAAAAGGAAACGGCTGCCGGGTACGAAACAGAAGAGGCGCAGCGAGAGGCCGAGTTTGGAAACGACGCCGAATCCCGGCACGCGGCGGATATTGCTCTCTCCCTGGCCAAAGATCGTGACACAGAATATGCTGCAGCGGTAGCGCTCGCTTTAAGTGGCGGCGCTGACCGCGCAAAGGTGCTCGCCAATGCGCTCGATAAGGAGTTCCCCGACGACACGTTTGTGCAATATCTCTATTTGCCGACAATCCGGGGCGCCATCGCTGTCCAGCAAAAAGATCCGGCACGCGCTATCCAGTCGCTCGAAGCTGCTCGTCCCTATGAATTTGGACTTGCTGTAGGATTGCTGCCGGTTTACGTCAGGGGTCTTGCCTATCTTGAGGCCAATGACGGCCAGAAAGCCGCAGCCGAGTTCCAGCAGATCATCGACCACCCCGGTGTTGTGTTTAATTCCTCTTTCGGCCCGCTGGCCCATTTACAGCTGGGCCGCGCGCTCCTGATGCAGGGAAAAACCGCACCCGCCAAGACAGCTTATGAAGACTTTCTGAATCGATGGAAGAACGCCGATCCCGACATTCCGATTTTGCGCGATGCGAAAGCGGAATATGCAAAACAATGGATGCCCCAACTCGCGCAACACTAAGTTTCGCCCCCGTTCAGCATCCTTCTCAATGAGAAAAGTGTAGCTTTTCATAGGCAACCTATAGGTTGCCTATGATGTGCGCCTTGTAGGGTGCACGCTAAAAATCCGGATTGAAGCCGTATTCGACGAGGACCTTGTGCAGGCTGTCGACCAGGTTTGAATCGGCTGGTCCGCCGAGGGAGGGCACCCAGTATTGAAGGAGCTGGTTTCCGATTTTGGAGATTCGCCAAGTGGCAGCGCCCAGTACGGTGGCCTTGGGTTGCCCGCCTGGGCCTGCCGGGATGATTTCGAGGGTGATGCCGGTGAAGCGCTGTTCGACGTCTGGCAGGTCATTGTGAAAGCCGGGCGAGTCGAAGATCTCGATGCCGTCGCAATCGACCTGGGTGTCTTGACCCTTGTAAAGGTCGTTCGGAGGTTCGGCATCGGGAATCCATGTGGGAAACATCTCGTTGGTGGTGAGGGGGTAGCATTGGTGAACGGTGTTGTTGCAGGCGTTTGGATCGAACGCCCAGTACTCGGTGTCTGGGTCTCGAGAAGTGGTGCTCAACCTGTTCTCGGGTGGCACATTGCCGGTGTTGTCATCTTTCAATGATCTGAATGCAACATACTTGCCGTTGAGTTGGCGGAAGCCAACCTCGTCCCCGGTTTTGTAAGTCTTCGCGAGGTCATAAATCGGCAGGGTGAGTGTGCCGGACAGGTTGTTATAGAGGCCTTTCATTTCCACTCCCGTTGTGTCGGGTGGAGCGATGATGGGCAGAAGTTCCCTGTAAAAGAACTGGACTACCTTGGCATCTGGGTTCTTCATGCGAACGAGGATGCCGTGCAGCGTATCAGCCTGACTGCAAGCCGCCTGACCCGGCTGGTAACCGGCAATGTCGGTGGTGACCTGCATGACCGGGTTGTTGTAGATCCTGGTGTTCCCAGAACCCTGGAACTCGAGTTTGACGTGCGTGCATTGAGTCCCGTAGACAGTCTCGGTTTCTCTTTCTCCGCTGACAAGGTAGGCGGTGTTGAGGAGATAGACAACTCCTGCGTTGCCGTAGCCGGGGCCACCGCCGGCGGTGGTGCCATAGAGGTTGTTGTCACCGGCCAGGATTGGAGTCGTGTTAGGGCCGGCGCCGCTCTGATTGTCGAAGTTTAGAACGACGGCGAAGTCGGAGCCGTCAGTACGCAGACGGAAGAGGATGCCCAGATCACCTCCAAAGGCAACGCCATTCATGGTCGCGATTCCGTAGAGGTAGTAGGCGGCGTCGGCAGGATCAGGGCCTGTGGCGGGTGGGAGAGGGAGGCATCTATTCGGATCGGTCAGCAACGCTGGGGGACGGGCAGGACAGTTGGTTGGAGGCGCCGGGCGAACAGTGGGCACTTTCTGGTGCACGAGGACAAGGCCGGCGTCGGGATTGGATTCGCGCCCGCTGAATTGATGAAGGACCGTAAATGCGCCGTTCACCGTAAGCCTGAAGACAGTGCCCCTGCCGTATTCACCGCCGATGCGGGTAGTGCCGTAGAGCGTGCCGTCGCTGTCCTGAATGAGTTGATTGGCCTGGTTGCCATTGTTATTCGCTGCTATGGGCAGGTTTTCCTGAAACTTGTAGATGGTTTTTACAGCGCCCGCTCCAGAGAGAGCTGGATTGAACTGGAAGACGGTCCCGTAGCCGAGACCACCAGTCAGGGTGGTTCCGTAGAGCATGCCGTCTGTACCGAGGGCAACGGTATAGGGCAACGAGCCATAGTCCTTGGCTCCCTGCGGCATGAAGATGTAGCGATAATCGACGGCACCGGAAGTGGAGATACGGAATATGGTACCGCCGGCATTGCCGTTGGACGCGGCAGTAACGCCGTAGATGTAGTTGTCGTTTGCTCGGACGAGTGGCGACTGGAGGCCACCGCCATTGACGTTCTCAAGGTCCTGCGCGGTGGGTTGCCGGGTTGTTTGAAAGCGGGGTTGTGATCTTTACGCTGCCGAAGCTGTAAATGGTCTTGAATTGCGGCGGCCCGCCAGAGCGGGAGATTTTGCAGATGGTCCCCGCATCGAATCCGCCTCCGCCCATAGTGGTGCCATAGAGGTATCCGTCCGATCCGAGGACCACGCCTCCCTCCGGCGCGCCGCCGTCAGCGAGACCGTCGAATTCGTAAAGGACGGTTGAGGAGTCGTCACTCTTGATGGTGCCGTTCTGGTACGGGATCTTGTAGACCGTTCCCCTTCCGAATTTGCCGCCAATGAGGGTTGTGCCATAGAAGTCTTTGTCGTCCTGGGATCCCCCCGCTCCAGCAGAGCCCTGGGTAATAGCGGTGAGCTCGCCATTCACCATGAATTGGGAAGGGTCGCCTGCGGCTACCCCGAAGTTGTGCAGGACGCATTGCCGAAGAGGTTCCTGGACTACGCCGTTCTGCCCAATCACGCCCGGCGGGTTGGGAGTCGCGGGAATCTGCGCGATGTTGGCGAGCGGATAGGGAAAGGGGAGAAGAGCAATTGAGAAAATTCTGACGAGCTGCCGAAAGGTCATTGGCCGGGAACCCTTCAAGATTGGATTGGCGTCTGCGAATCAGCAAGTGTAGCTCGGATCCGTGCGCAGAGGGTTGGAAAATGTGCGCTGCAGCGGTGTTCGGAGGGCGAGGCGAGGGACGAAGACCTGCGCAAGAAACTTCATGAAGCTTCACTTAGAGATACAAGCATCAACCCATGCAACGAGCATTCGCTCGGGTAGGAGCTACCAGGTGACCGTGATGGTGATAGTTTTCCAGCCTTCGCCGGCGGGGAAGTGGAAAGTGAGCATCGCGGGGCCGGTGGGATCGTGCTGGGGATCTGGCATGTCGAGGTCGGCAACCTTCGCGGCGACGACGGTTGGGTCAGTCTGGATGACCGGAGTGACTGGATTGTGACGGACCAGGTCAACGAATCCGGAAGTTCCCGCCGGACCTTCGACGGTGAGCACCAGTTTGTGTTCGGTGAAATCGGAGCGAAGAATTCGAAATCTGGTGGTGCGCGCTCCGGGGAGCGGAGGCCGATTGAGAGAAACGGTGGGGTCGAGAAGTTCCGAGGTTAATCTTGGCGACATCTCATCGACTTCGATGGCGGGAAGCGGAATGCGCAGGCCCTGTTGCTGCGGGACTTTTGACTTGGGAGCCTGCTTGCCGCTGTCGAGCGGGCCGATGGTTGCGCCGGGAAGGTCGCTGCGCAACTGCCAATCCTGATGATCGCCCTGGCTGAAGTAGACTTCGAGGCCACTTGGTTTGCGTGTGAAGTAGAGAGCTTCAGATCCGCCAGGAAGGGCGAGGTTGAGAATCTCGGCGTGGTCCCAGCTTGCAGGCAGATGGGGATTCACGGTAATGGTTTTCTTGGCTGCATCGATGTCGAGGCCGAAGAGACCGCGCAAGGTGGGCGTGATGACCATGGCCGACGACCAAAGCTGATGACTGGTGCTGCGGCCAAAGGGAACAAAGAAATCGCCGGAAAGCAGTTCGGTGACGGCGCCGAGATCCTGGGCGCGGGTGAGGTTGGCATTCTCCATCAGCATTTGATAGCCGGCGAGAGGCTGGCCGCCGCGATATTCGGCGAGTGCAGCCCATCCGGTGAAGAGCGGCCATACAGAGCCCTGGTGATAGCTCATGCCGTCGTAGAACTTTTCGTCGCTGGCAACGTCGCGCATGCCCCAGTCGGTGTTCAGCGTGTGGGCAGCAAATTGGCGGAGGCATCCGTCTGGGTGTGCGACGTAGGGGGAAGGCGCTACGGTGGTCGCAGAGCCGGGTGCAGGAGCACCCGGTTGAACGGCGGACCACCAGGCAAGAGCGGGATAGACGGTTGAAGTGCGGTCGCGGGTCGCGTCAGAGTTGCGGCTGAAGATGTAGCAGGATTTTTCGGGATCGTAGAACTCTGCTTCGATGGTCTTGGCGATCGCATCGGCGCGCTGGCGTGCAGCCTGGGCTTTGCCGGTGTCGTTGAGAAGAGTCTCGAGCTGCGCCATTGCGCCGGAGGCCTGCTGGTCAAGGAAAGCAAGGTAGATTTCCTGGTGGGGCATGCCGGTGGGCCAGCTCTCGACCCAGCCCGTACCTTGCGAGTTGTTATAGATACCGTTGCCGCCCTTTTCGGGACCGGGCGCGTGGCTGGTTTCAAACTCCCAGGCTTTTTCGACGGCGCTGCGATGTGATGCAAGGAAAGCGAAGTCTCCGCTGGAGCGAACGTAGTCATCAACGGCGAGGAGGAAGAGCGGCGTGGAATCGGCCGCGGCGTACATATAGGGGAACGATTGCCAATCAATGGCGGCGGCGGTTTGGGAGTACTCGTGCATGATCTTGCCGTCGACTCGCTGGCGGCGAATCAGGAATTCCAATTCACTTCTGGAAAGCTTGAAGTCGCCGTAGCCATTTACAGCGAAGAGAGTGTAGAGAGCGTCGCGGCCGAAGAACCATCCGAAGCCGGGGCGGGCGGAGTCGCCCGAGGCATAGTAACCGGCAACCAGCGCAGTCTCGTTGGTTGGCAGAACCGTGGTCTTCAGTTGCTCAATGGAAACGACGGCCCATTGGAAGGCTTCGTCGAGCACTTCATCAGGAGTTTTGATGGAGGTAGATTCCGCCAGGAGCTTGCGATAGGTGTCGAGGTGGGTTTTGTAATGCGCAGGAATGGATGCGTTGAGCTGGGCGAGAGAGGAGGCGAGAGCGGCATATGTTGTAGTGGACGGGGTGGTGCCAACGGCCATCAACAGGGGGTAGAAGCGGTCGCGATCGCGAGCGGGATCGATGTGGAGCTTGAGTTCAACCGGGTGTTCCTGGGGACGTTCCTGGTAGGGCGCAAGGATGCCGGGCTGGGCGCCAGGAATGGTGACCGCGCCGGCGAGGTCGGGGTAATCGGTGTGGAGCACATAGTAGCCATTCGTTCCGCCGGGCACCCATTCGACGCCGGGTACGCCCTCGTTGCGTTCGGGCCACATCCACTCGAGATTGGGGGTAAAGCGAAAGATGAATTCGGTGGGGTGAAGGCAATCGAAGCTGAACAAAACGACGGGGCCTGTGCCCGCAACAGCATCGTCGGGCGAGAACATGATCTGACGTACTGTGAATCCGGGATGGCTGTAGGTGATGGTGGTGCGGTCGGGGCGGACCTCGATCTCGGAGGCCTGACGGTTGACGTCGATGGGCACGTTGTACCCGTCGATGTCGGCCTCAATGGTGAGGTGGGAAAGGAGCTTGACAGGGAGGAGCCAGGCCTCGAAGCCTCCGTTCTGCTGACCGACCAGGACGCCGCGCTCTCCGGCCACGGTGAATGGTTTGACGGGTTCGACGTGGGTGCGAATCACTGGACCGTTGGAAGTGAATGGAAAGCCGGGTACTGGAGAGAAAGTCACATTCTGAGCAAGGAGAGAGGTTGAAACGGCAAAAAAGAGCGCAACTGAAGTGACATTCCTTGAATAAGACATCGTTCGTGTCCTTTGTAGTTGTGTAGAGGAACCAGTCTACGTCGCGGGCGCGAAGGCATGGTGGGAAAAAGGGCGGTATTCCGGTCGAAATCGGACATTGGAGCGGGCCACGCGACGGCGCCTACCTCATATAGAAGATGTTTGAGGGGTCATACTGTTTTCCGTAGATTGTTGCTGAAAAGCGGATTCACTCTGAGCTGAGTGTGAGGGCAATGAGTCGAGTGCCTAGGTTAAAATGATTAGAATGATATACATATGAATTCGATCGAAGACGGCAATCTTTGGCATTCAAATTGCATGGTTTATAGAAAGATTCATCGACTTCCCTAACTTCTTTCTTTTTCAATAGCTGGCCTTGCTGAACTCCCGGCCAAATTTTTCCTCCGGCATGCACCACGGCGGATCGGCATTTCGCAGAACTGAATTTGTCGACCCTGAGCGAAGCAGACGGAATTGAAACCCAATCTGAACTCCAGCAAGGTTGCTGACTGGGGTTTGACGACAACAGCAAGCACAAAAACATCCCTAAGGTCAAAACAGGACCGCTGACTCCGGCACCATGAACCAAAAATCCACTTTCGAGGAACAAAGGGCATGAAAAACTTCCTTAATTGGCGAGGATTGGCCGTCGCCATCTTCTTGGCGGGGATGCTGGGCTTGATGGCCCACGCAGCCAACACCAATGGCCGCATCAGGGGTACCGTCACTGATCCGCAGGGTGCCGTTCTTGCAGGTGTGAAGGTAACTGCAACGAACGAGGCGACCGGCGTCAAGTTCGACACGGTATCGACTTCGGACGGCGGATACTTCTTCGCTGAACTGCCGGTGGGAACCTACTCGATCTCAGCCTCTGCCACGGGATTCAAGGGATTCGAGGCAAAGGGCATCGTGGTGCAAATCGACCAGGAGCCGACACAGAATGTGAAGCTGACCGTGGGCTCGACGGCTGAAATTGTCGAGGTAGCTGCCTCGCCGGTCCAGGTAAACACGACGGACATGGAGTTGAGCAACGTTGTCGACTCGACGGAAATGGTGGAGTTGCCGTTGATCGGAAGAGGATTTACGGGCCTTGAATTGACGCTTCCCGGCGTTCAGGCTTCGAGCGATCGTTTCGGAACATACTCAGTGAGCGGCGGCCAGACGCAGCAGTCGGAATTTCTGATCAACGGCGCGGACACAAACGACATCGCACTGAACACGGTTGCGCTGAACCCGAACCTCGACGCGATCGATCAGTTCAACCTGATCGACGGCCCGCTGAACGCGGAATATGACCGTAACTCGGGCGGCATCGTGAGCGCGACGATCAAGGAAGGCAGCAATCACTTCCATGGCGATGCGTTTGAGTTTTATCGCGACACATTCCTGAACACGCTGAGCTATTTCCAGAAGAACGTGAACACAGGCCTGGGCGTAGTTAGCCCCTATCACCAGAACATTTTTGGCGGCACGATCGGCGGACCGGTCCTGCATGACAAGTTGTTCTTCTTCGGTGGGTACCAGGGAACACGGCAGGGCGTACCGCAAGCAGGCGGGAGTGACAGCGTATATGATTCCGCAAACCTAGGTGGTGATTTCTCGGCAGAGGATGCAGGGCCTGCGCTGGATACCCCACCGGGTCCAACTGACACTTGGGGCAACTTTTCAAGTAACGTGATCCCATCATCGCTCACGATCTCGGGTTGCAACACCGAGGGAGAGACCTGGGCTCAGTGCGCTTATGCGTTGGGCGGCAAGTTCTCGACTGCAAATTTCAACCCCATCGCGACGGCGTTGACCTCAAAATATATTCCTGCCCCGAATGATGGAACCTATGGCTACACATTCAACCCCGTCACCACTACGACTGAAAATCAGTACCTGGCGCGCGGCGATTACGCATTCAATCCAGCGAACCAATTTACTGGATTGTGGATCCGCGACAAGCGGACTGCAGCCGACACGCTGCCATTCACAGGCGCAAGTCTCCCGGGATTCGGCGATCAGAACGTTCTGGCCATCAGCCAGTACACGGGCGACTATGTTCACCAGTTCAACTCCACAACCGTGAACGATTTCTCGGGCCATTACACACGGTTCAACTACCAGGCCGTGTCTCCCCAGTTCATCGTGAGCCCGAGCAGCCTTGGCTTTAACATCAACCCGCAGGATGCAGCCGCAGCCAGCGTTCCTACCATCTCGGTCGGCGGCACCGCGGTTGGCTTTACGCTCGGCTTCAGCACCAACGGACCGCAGCCTCGTATTGACCAGGTTGCGCAACTCGACGACAACTTCTCGAAGGTGTTTGGTCGCCACACACTGAAGTTTGGATATGATGGCCGGCGCTTCAACGTGTCGAACCCGTTCTATGCGAACAACAGCGGCTCGTTTGGTTTTGGGAACGGCGGCGCCTACTCCTCGGGCGACGGTGGCCTCGACTTCCTTCTGGGAGTCCCTTCTAACTACGCACAGGGCAGCGGCGCATCGATCCAGGCGGATGCGTTCCTGAACTACATCTACGCGCAGGACACCTGGAAGATGACCGACACCTTCACACTCAGCTATGGTATCGGTTACTCCATCGACACGCCTCTTCACAACAACCAGTACGGTGGTGAAGGCATCGCCTGCATCATTCCGGGCGAGCAGTCATCCATCTTCGCAAACTCTCCGGTGGGCCTGGTATATCCCGGCGACCCGGGTTGCACCAACAGCGGCCAGGCGACCACGAAATATGGCGAACTCGGACCGCGTGTCGGCTTTGCGTGGAGTCCCAACCTGGGTGCCCTTTCAGGCTCACCGGGCAAGTTCTCCATCCGCGGCGGCTTTGGGATCTACTATGACCGCTCAGAAGAAGAGTCTGCACTGCAGACCCTCGAGACTCCTCCTTTCGGCACAGCGACAAACGGCGCAGGTTTGATCGGCGCGGCTTCGTTCGCGGATCCGTTCACCGACCTCAATGGCGCGGGATCGGTTGCGAATCCGTTCCCGTACAAGTTCCCGGCGAAGGGTGCGTCGATCGACTATGGCGCACTGGAGCCGATCTACAACATCAGCACCTTCGCGTCGAGCTTCCGCGCACCTTACGCAGAGAACATCCAGCTCAGCGTGGAGCGGGAATTCCCAGCGCGTGTTGTGGCTCGCGTGAGCTATGTAGGCTCACTGGCTCGACATAACCAGTCGACCATCGACGCCAACCCGATCACCGCTGCCGGACACGCAGCCTGCGTTGCCGACACAACCTATTGCAACAATCCTGGTCGCGACGGCAACAGTGCTATCTACCGCGAAGAGCAGAGCTATTTCTTCCCGGATCACACGGCGTCGGGATCGATCGACCCGAACACCGGATCTCCGGGTTACCTGGATATCGGCGAAGTTGCATCTACCGCCGCATCGAGCTACCACTCGCTGCAGGCGAATATTGAGAAGGCCACGACGCACGGGCTCTTCTTCCAACTCAGCTACACCTATGCACACGCGCTTGACACCGGTTCGAGCTTTGAGAACGCGGGCTTTGGCGAGAGCAGCACTCGTGGATACAACCAGTTTGACCCGGCCACGAACTATGGCGATTCGGCCTACGATGTGCGTCAGCGCCTCGTGTTCTCGCCGATCTACGTTACGCCGACTTTCCGCAGAACACAGAACTGGTACTCGCCTCTGAACCTCGCCCTCTCGGGCTGGGAAGTGAGCGGCATCGTTACGGCAGCCACCGGCTTCCCCTACGATGTTTCGTATGCGGGCGGAACGTCGGACTCTGAATGGTGCCCCAACTACCTGAACTTCTACGCCTGCCCGGATGAACCGAACCAGGTATCAAAGCTGGTGACGAGCAATCCTCGCATGCGGGACCCGAATCACGGTTCAAGCCCGTATCTCTCGAAGCTGAGCTTTGTCGATGAGCCGTTGGGATCGTTTGGAAACGTGCACCGCGACCCTGCGCACGGCCCCGGCATCAACAACACCAACATGATCCTGGCGAAGAACTTCTACTTCTCAGGAGATCGCAGCCGGTACGTCCAGATGCGTATGGAAAGCGACAACGTCTTCAACCATACGCAGTTCACGAACCCCGGAACGACCTGGAACGACTTCACCCTCACAACTGCGGGCAGCACGTTCGGGTACATCGGTGGAACGCAGTCTGCACGTCAAACCCAGCTGGCGGCGAAGATTTACTTCTAGGCCAGGCTGCAAGAAACGAGATGAGAGGCGCCTTCATGGCGCCTCTTGTTTTTTGCGGATTGGTCAGAAGATGGGAACGATCGATGAAAAGTGCGACGGCGACGCGGCTGCGCGAGCGAGAAAGAGCCGTTGCGCGATAGAGGCTGGTTTATCTGGCTTGATCTATTTGGCTTGATCTGTCGAGGGCTGTGACTTCATGAAGTCGAGGGCGCGGATGAGGTAGTTCTTTAGGTCGCGGCGACGAACAACAGCGTCGAGGAAGCCTTTTTCAAGGAGGAACTCGGCGCGCTGAAAGCCTTCGGGCAGCTTCTGGCGGATGGTCTGCTCGATGACGCGCGGTCCGGCGAAACCGATGAGAGCGCCGGGCTCAGCGATGTTGAGGTCGCCGAGCATGGCGAAGCTGGCGGTAACGCCGCCGGTGGTGGGGTCGGTGAGCACGCAGATATAGGGAACCTTGGCGTCGTCCAACTGGGCGAGCGCGGTGGAGATTTTGGCCATCTGCATGAGGCTGACGACGCCTTCCATCATGCGAGCTCCGCCGGAAGCGGCGACGATGATGAGCGGCTTGCGCGTGAGGCGGGCACGATCGACGGCGCGGGCGATGGTTTCGCCGACGACGGCGCCCATGGAGCCACCGATGAAGCTGTATTCCATGGCGCTGACTACGACAGCGTGCGGGCCCATTTGGCCGACGGCGTTGAGGATGGCGTCGTTGAGGCCGGTAGCCTGCTGCGCCTGGCGGAGCCGCTGCTTGTAGGGCTTGATGTCAGTGAAATTAAGCGGATCAGTGGAGCAAAGGCCACCATCGACCAGCTCGTACCCGGGCTCGAGCAACATGTTGAAACGGTCGCGGGCGCCAATCTTGAAGTGATGCTGGCACTTGGGGCAAACGTTGAGGTTGGCTTCAAGGTCGGCTTTCCAGATGGTCTGGCGGCATCCGAGGCACTTGATCCAGAGGCCCTCGGTACGGACTCGTTTTTCGGCGTCGTCGCCCCCATTGTTGCCGGGGCCTTCGAACTCGCCGTCTTCACGCTTGAACCAGGACATAGGCCTTAGTCATTGTATACGGACAGTGGGCAGCCAACCCAGCGACGAAGACCTGTCGCTGGGGACCCCGGAGGAACAGTGGGCAGGGGACAGGGGACAGGGGTCAGATCAGAATTCTATGCCGCGCTGGGCGAGGATGCCTTTCTGGTAAGCGTGCTTCACTTCGCGCATTTCGGTGACGGTATCGGCGAGTTCGACAAGAAGGGGATGGGCGTTGCGACCGGTAAGGATGACGTGCACCATTTCGGGGCGATTGCGGAGGGTTTCGGCAACGTCGGCGGGATCGAGCATCTTGTAGCCGATGGCGTAGTTGATTTCGTCGAGGATGACCATGTCCCAATCTCCGGAGAGGATGGCAGCGCGGGCCTCAGCCCAGGCCGCTTCCACGAGACGAATGTCTTCGGGGTCGGTTTCTGCTCCGCCCACTTTCACAAAGCCACGCCCCATCTGCTTGAGGATGAAGTTGTCGCCGAAGGACTTGACGGAGTCGAGTTCGCCGTAGTGCCAGGAGCCTTTGAGGAACTGGAGCATGAGAACGCGCATGCCGTTGCCGACGGCGCGCAAGGCCGTGCCCATCGCGGCGGTCGTCTTGCCTTTGCCGGGACCGGTGTTTATGAGGATGAGGCCGCGTCGAGAGTCAGTCATATCAGTGAACAGTGAACAGTGAACAGTGGACAGGGGTTAGAGGTCAGGATTCAATCAGTGGCCAGTGTGGTAGGGGTGGCCCGAGAGAATTGTAAATGCACGATAGAGCTGTTCGGCGAGGACGAGGCGCGCGAGGGCGTGGGCCAGGGTGAGAGGGCCGAGCGATAGAAGCAGATTCGCACGCTTGCGCGATGCCTCTGACCAGCCGCTGGCGGGGCCGATGGCGAAGACGAGGTGCTGTGCGCCGTTGTCGCGCTGGTGACCGAGCCACTCCGCAAAAGCTTCAGAGGACAGTTGGCGGCCGCGGCTGTCGAGCAGGACAGCGACGGCGGGAGTGCGTCGCTGCCGACGGTCGAGCCACTCGAAGAGCGCTTCTTCGGTGCGGAAGGCCTCAGACTGGCAATGTGCGAATGTCGAGGAGCGCTCGAGGTAGAGCGAGGTCAGCCCCTCAAAGGCATCCTTGGAGTTGAAGCGCGAACCAATGTGAGCGATGGTGACGAGCATAGGCAAGAGACCATCTTAAAGCGAAAGCGGAGTAGTTGTTCCTTGAGTACCGCGGAAGATCGCCGATCGCTGCACCCCCACGGACAAAGACCTGTCCGCGCTCGAGGGCTGTCGCGAAGGGGCGGTATCGCAAGTCTGAAACATGTTTGGCCTTTCCTTGGAGACAGTGCGGTACCCCCCTATCCCCCCTGGGTGATTTCTGCAATTTTCTGAATCGAAGAGCGTTGCGGGCAGTGTTCTGCGGTAAAGTTCCTTTTTTCAGAAAGCTAAGTCCCAAGGTCCTGCAAATAAGGAACCTGCGGTCCCGCCGGAATTTGCGCCCGACGACGAGTGCGGAAGGTCTCGTGTCTCTCAAGTACGAGGGTATCGAAGTCAGGGGAAATAATCTGCAAACCCTGGAATTTGGTAAGAGAGGGGCCGGGGAAGTTCGCCTATTGCTGAAGTAGTAATTGAAGGGTTGGCGGTCATACGTTCAGAGACTCAACAACGGGCTCTGCTTCGGATTTTCAATAACACCACGAGTCAACCTGTGGCTTCCCGGCAACGGTCACTTCTAAACGACCGGTCGCGTCCTTTGGCGGTCCAGGTTCCGAATCCCCGAAACACCCTAGGCCGCCGACGACGCTGTAAACCGCGGTGCCGCTCCCAAACGTATAGACGGAGACCGCACACACGTTCGTTCCTTCAACCGTCCCTTTTCCTCCTGTTATTTCTAGGTCAGGCTGCCCAGTTACAAAACGAGGTTTGTTCCAGGAACGGTAGCGCAGCGTTCCACCCGCCAGTGTCTCGACGACAACGCGATGTGTGAGAGTCTGGCAGACAAAATTGATCTTTGGAATCGTCCATGTGTTTGGGTACGGCGGGACCGCATCACGATTCACAGACCAAATCGCATATCCGCGATCGGAAGCATTCACCCAGATCACTCCGAGCCCATACCCGATTCCTTCAACATTGCAGCCGAGATCGTGGAATTTCTCATTCAAGATCGCCTTCCTAATGGCCGGAGTGAAGACCTCTTGAAAGTGCATCTTGAGGGCGGCTGCGTTGTCGATGGAGATGGTACCGCCCGCGTCGTTGACACGCAGTGGAAATGTGACCAGGAACGCCAAAGCAACAGTGTCCTGTCGAGTGATAGCGACCCGCAACTCCTTGTCAAATTGGTCGAATGAGAGGAAGGTCTTTGCCGCAACAGTGCCATCAACGGGCATTCCGTGACAAGGATCCCTGTCCAACGCGGCATGTGCGAAAACCGGCACGAACGCTAGCTTGCAGAGGAGGATTGATATTGCGATCCGCAAAGGTGGCTGGCGACTCATGGATGTTGAACTTGATTGTATTCCCGAAACCCGCAGAACCACGTTCCGGGCGTGCGGTGGGCAATCCGGACATTATCCCGATTTTCGAGTAATGTCCGGTTAGGCATGTATTTCACCTGAGCCAAGCAAGTAATCCGCGATAGTTCTTAGGCTTTTCGACAGATGAAGCCTTCAGATTCAGGAATGATCCACGCTGGCTGGATGCAAGGTGATCCTCCATCAGCACCTGGACCAAACACTGACCCTCATGATCGCGGGGCATCGCGTCGGACATTACAGCGCGGAAGGAAAGCTGTTGACGCCGCTGACCAAAAAACAGATCAAGGCCGTGGAAAAGACGTTGAGAGGAAAAGTCCCAAAACAGACTTTCCCTCTCAACTTGCAAATCCCGCACACTACGCGGGATTCGCACTTTCCCACCGCCTCTGCGGCTACTAATTTATGAAACCGGACATTTCTACTTGCTAACGACATTGACGGTTAGACGGTTCCCACTCAAGATTCGCGTTTCGGCTCGCTGAGCAAGCCAGACTAGGGTGACAGTGCTTTGGCAATATCGATCCACTGCGTGTTGGTCCAATCTTCTCGGGGATCGGCAGCAGCACGGGCGAAGGTCCACAGCCGGAGCCGCTCGGGATCGACCTCTGTCAAACTGGCAATGCGGTCGACCAGATTGGCGGCGTTGGTGTGGAGACGTGTTTCGCAATTTATCAGATGCTGGACGGGATCGTAAGAGCGGTCGCCGACGAAGGGCTTTGGGTCGATTGCCAACCAAGGTTCCCGCTGAGCGCGCAGAACATTGCCAGCATGGAGATCGGTTGCCAAGAGCACATCAGTCGACGCGGGTCGAGCCAGTTCCTTCATTAACCGCAAGCCCTCATTTACGAGCCCTGCGTCCGGCCAGAGGTGCTTTTGCGCGATAGTCTCTTCGCACCAGAAATCGATCAACTGCGATAAAGGACGAAAATCGTCCAGGCCAGCCGCTTCCGTCGTCGATCCCCAAACCCGTCTAAGCACGCCAGCGATGATCACATCCTGTGCCGGCCCGATTTCAAAACGAAGAGTCGTTCCTGGCAGACATCGCTCCAACAGCATCGCTCCGGAGTCCTCGTCCGCTTCAAGCAATTTGACCGTCGATCTCCCACTCCAATACCTCAATCCCTGAATCTCGTGTTTGCCTTCCATATGAGGCATTGCAAGCTTCAGTACTGCTTGTGAACCATCGGAGCGGATCACCGGACAGACCCATGAGCAGGTTCCGAAATCATTGAAGGGCGTTTCCAGGTGGAGGGACCAAAGAGAAATCATCTTATCCAGCAGCTGCGGCAGCGTGTCGATCCATATCTTCCTCTCAAGTGTTCTTTGACAATTCGCAACGAGTTGGGAATGGAGAATCATCGCGAGCATAGTGTACCGGCACCGCAACCTGCTCAATGAATCGCCGAAACGGGCTGTTCTGGGCGAGTGGTGGGCAACTGGGACATAACTCCGATTTTGGGATCACTTCCAGTTAGGCGGTCACTCGGTCGGAATGTTGTTTTTGTCTCAGACTTGGCGGTGGGAATTTGGCCAGAAACCAATTTCGGGATGTTCGCTAGCACTTATTCTGTTTTTCATAGAACTTCTCCGGTCCATGAACGATCTTTTGGGTTCTAAATGAAGTGAATTCAACAATTAAGCTAGTTTTTTGGCATGCCTTGGAAAATGGCCTCATTCGTGCAGTAAATACCTTAGGCCATCGTTGGTTTTTTGGCAAATGTTTGACCATTGCATGCTGCATTGGAGCAATGATCGGCCTAGTTCGCGGACCACGAAAGTGTCTTTCCCTGTATCACTTCGGAACGATTTCAGTCCCCATCGGTTAGTCCGATACGCCTAAGCAAAACACGAATTGTAGGTTGAGAGTTCAGCAGAGGGGATGCGCTGGCTCGTTTCAATCTGGAGGAGTTCGATGCGATTTACACGGTTACAACCTGTAGTGCTGGCATTCACAACGTCGCTGGCGCTTTGTATTGGAATTGCGGTGTCTTGTACCGCAACAGCACCCATGGCTCACGCACAATCGCTTCTGGCCGGCGACATTGTCGGTACAGTAACGGATCCGAACGGATCAGTGATGTCAGGCGTGACGGTGACAGCTTCAAGCCAAGCGATTGGGACGACGGCCACAGTGAAGACGGATGCGCAAGGCGCCTATCGTTTTGCACTGCTGAAGCCGGGCGTCTACAAGATCTCAGTGTCGGCGACGGGCTTCAAGGAGCAGACGGTCACGGCCGAGGTTTCAGTCGGCCAGGTGTCGACGGTGGCGATCCACTTGACCGTTGGCAGCAGCTCAGAGACGGTGGAAGTTTCAGCGGAGACGCAACTGCTGCAGACGGACTCTGCCGAACTGAACACATCGTTCTCTTACGAGCAATTGCAGAGCATCCCGAATCCGGGCGGCGACATCACGTATGCGGCGCAGACCTCACCGGGTGTGGTGATGAACACCGGAATGGGCTACGGTAACTTTTCGGTATTCGGTTTGCCGGGTACGTCGAATAACTTCACCATGAACGGAATGCAGGTCAACGATCCGTTTTTGAACCTGAACAACTCGGGTCCTTCGAACCTGCTTCTGGGGCTGAATGACGTTTCTGAAGTGAACGTAGTGACGAATGCCTACGGCGCGCAGATGGGAAGTCTGGGTGGCGCACAGGTGAACGCGATTTCCCGCTCGGGTCAGAATGCTTTTCACGGCAACGCGAACTATTGGTGGAACGGCCGGGTGATGAACGCGAATGACTGGTTCAACACCGGAAACGCGAGGCCATTTTCAAACTCGAACCAGTATGCGGCTGCGGTTGGCGGCCCGATCAAGAAGGATCGCACATTCTTCTTCGCGAACTTTGAGGGTCTGGACTTTATCACGGCGCCGACGGATGTGGTGGAAATGCCTTCGGCATCGTACGAGGCGGGCGTGCTGGGAAACGATGGGAATTGCGACAATTCGTCGAGTTCGCTATACGCGGCGGGCAGCGGTGCAGAGTGCGCGTTCTATCAGCGGATATTTGCGCTGTATAACGGGATACCGAACCACGCAGCGGCTACTCCGGTTTTGGGCTCATTAGACCAACTGCAACTTACGACCACGCCGAAGACACTGCTGAATGAGCATCTTTTCAACGTGCGCATTGACCAGGCGTTCGGCAGTGGAGACAAGATCTTCGGGCACTACAAGTGGGACAAGGGTGTTCAGCCGACCTATACAGATCCATTTACTTCAGCGTTCAACATGCAATCGACGCAGCCGGATGACGAGGGTCAGTTCTCGTGGACGCATATTTTCAGTTCTAGAGCTGTGAATTCGCTGCTGCTCACCGGGTCTTGGTATAGCGCGATCTTTCAGTCGGTAGACCAGGCGACCGCGACCGCGACTCTGCCTGAGACCTTGAACTTCGGCGATCTGGACGGGTACTTCACCGATCTGAATCAAGACAACTATGTTTTTCCGCAGGGCCGCAACGTGACCCAGGTGCAGATTGGCGATGATTTCAGCTACACGTTTGGCAAACACACACTGAAGGCGGGCGTCAGCTACAAGAAGGACTTCGTTTCGGATTACGACACAACAGTCTTGACCACACCTCTGGTGCTTTCTTGCGGCACCGATGCAAGCTGCACATCGGCAATCGGAGCGGACTACGGCGGTCTTTTCCAGGAGGGAGTTTCACTGGAGGCGATCCAGAACTTCCCGGTTTCGACACACCTGCCACTGACTTTGTACACACTGGGCGAGTACGTGCAGGACGACTGGAAGCCGCGGCCAAACGTGACACTGACGATGGGCGTGCGTGTGGAACGGAATTCAGACCCGAACTGTCCGAAGAACTGCCTGTCGAATTTCGGGACGGACTTTACGACGTATGTGAACAACGTCGGTACGGCCAACTTCGATTCGACGCCCTATAACAAGCTGATTCAGGCCGGGCTGAGCAAGACGTTCACCAACTATCAGCGGTTTGAGGTTGAACCGCGCATTGGCTTCACCTTCACGCCGAGCTTCAGCCAGAACACTGTTCTCCGGGGTGGCTTCGGCATGTTCACGGACGTATTCCCGGGCACAATTGCGGATACGGAGCTTTCAAATCCGCCGCTGACGCCGAGCTTCACCATCTTCTTTGGCGGAATTGACCCGTCGCAGAGCTACAGTTCGGCGCAACAAGCGGCGACTTTGAACGCGGACTTCCAGGCGGGATATGCCGCCGGAGGCAGCCTGGATTCGATCAGTGCAGCAGATCCGAATTTTGCTCCACCGAACGTGGCGACGGTCGCTTCGCAACTGCACTATCCGACGTATTACGAGTGGAGTCTGGAGATCCAACATGAGCTCCCTAAACACAACGCGGTCCAGGTGGAGTATGTGGGCAACCGAGGGTTACACGAGCCGGTCGAGAATGGCTCGGTGAACGCCTACGGAAGCGCTCCATTCCCTGCGTCTGCACCGGCACCGGCATGGGGTGATGTGACGGAAATCAGCTCGACGGCGGTGAGCAATTACAACGGGTTTGTGGCGTCGGTCCTGCACAAGGGCAAGAGCCTGAATATGCAGTTCAACTACACATACAGCCACGCGCTGGATGAGATCTCGAACGGCGGAATTCTGCCGTTTGACGGGGCCTCGATCACAGCACCGGTAAACCCCTACAATTTGCGCCACAACTACGGCAACTCGGATTACGACATCCGCCACTACTTCAACGGCAACTACCTGTACATGCTGCCTTACTTCCGCGGCCCGAAGGAATTGACGGGCGGGTGGGAGCTTTCGGGCACGGTCTTCCTGCATACGGGACTACCGTTCACCCCGACGGAGACAGAGTACATTGCAGCTGATGCGAACCTGGGTGGCGGCGATGGACAGAGTGCCGTGGCGCAGGTGATGCCGGCGGCGGGGACACCGCACCATTGCGGTGCTTCGTCAGCGAAGACGTCGTGCTTCAGCAATCCTGCAACCCAGTTTCCAAACGCAGGAGATCCAGCGCACCTGTTCGACTCCTACGACCGCAACCAGTTCACGGGCCCGGGATACTTCGATACAGATATGACCTTAGCCAAGAGCATTCCTCTGGTTCGCGAGGGGACAGCTCTGAAGTTGGGGATTAGCGCATTCAACCTGTTCAACCACCCGAACTTCGCGAATCCGGATAATAACGTCTTGTCAGGGTTCTTTGGATCGTCTTTCAGCACGGTGAGCCCGCCGACAAGCATTTACGGTGCGTTCCTGGGCGGCGATGCATCGGTTCGCATCGTGCAGTTGACGGGGAAATTCACCTTCTAACCTTCAGGTCAAACCGCAACACAAAAGAAGAGGCGCCTTTCGGGGCGCCTCTTCTTTTGCCATGCGGTAGCGGGCGGGACCGAAAAATGGCGAGGGCGCGAGGGGATGCTGTGACTCTCAGAGTGCCGGTTTGGGAATCCCAAAATGGGGATACATCCCTGATTTGCAGATTATGGGGCTGATTTTGTACAGATTTTCATATATATGGGGATCTGACTTTTGGAGGAGGGTTTTCTTAAGTTGCTGACTTTCATCGTTTAACAGCGATTATTCCCGATTACTTAAGTTTGGCACGCTTATTGCATTAACTAGATTTAAGTACTTCCAAGTACCCCTGAACAAATTGGGAAGGAATTCTTTATCTGCCCTCCGCAGGAAGAGTCCGGACCTTTAGCTTTATCTGTTTTGGTCTTTTTGCTTTATCAACCGCGGACCCGACCTCGCCCCTCCCCAGGTAGACCGAGACGCCGAGCACGATGAGCGGATCGGGAACTTGTTTCCCCCAAGTCCTCCAATCTTCGTCGATTTTGGAGGATATCCATGCGATTTTTCCTGCGTTTTACAGCGGCTGTATCGTTAAGCCTCTTGGCGAGTGGATTGGCGATTCTCTCACCAGCCCCAGCGGTTTATGGCCAGGCGACTTCATCCGCCGGCGCAATTCAAGGAACGATTAGCGACCCCAACGGGGCTATTCTTCCGGGCGCGACGGTCACCATCACCAACCTCGACACAAGCGCACAAAAAGTGTTGACTACTGACTCAGCCGGCTTCTACAGCGTGTCGTCGCTGGTGCCAGGCAAGTACACCGTAACAGTGACAGCAACTGGATTCGCGAAGACGTCAACGACGTTGACCGTGCAGATCGGGACCGCGACCAACGGAGACCTGCGGCTGAAGATCGGCAAAGCCAGCGAGGAAGTAATTGTAAGCACCGAGACGCTGCAAGTGAACACCACGCAGTCGACGGTAGAGGGCACGCTGACCTCGCAGCAGATCGATAATCTGCCGATCAGCGGACGCAACTTCCTTGACCTTTCGCAGCTTGAGCCGGGTGTGCAGCTGCAGAGCGGCGAGACATTTGATCCAACCAAGGCCGGGTATTCCTCGATTTCGTTCAATGGTGTAAACGGGCGCACAGCGCGCATCATGCTGGACGGGCAGGACATCTCTGACGAGACGGTGGGCACGACGACGCTGAACGTGAGCCAGGGATCGATTGAAGAGTTTCAGATGAGCCGGTCATCGCTGGACATTTCAAACGAGCTGACCAGTTCCGGTGCAGTTACGGTGGCCACACGGGGAGGCTCGAACCAGTTCCACGGGCAGGGTTTCGGGTTGTTCCGCGACGAGCGGTCGGGAGCCGCAGCAGGCCCCGATGCGACGAATTATCCATTCCAGCGCAACCAGATGGGCGGACGCTTTGGCGGACCGGTCATTAAGGACAAGCTGTTCTTCTTTGCCAGCGCAGAGCGCGTGAAGCAGGATGCATTCAACGCAGTTTCAGAACTGGCTCCGTTTACCTCTCTTAATGGCGGGTACGATGCGCCGTTCAGAGACAACTACTATGCGAGCCGGTGGGACTACAACGCGCCCAAAGGCATCCACACGTTTTTCCGTGTGGCATACGAAGACAACCTTGATGATGCGACTTACGGTTACGGCTATTCGCGTTACGGCAACAAGGACAACACGCCAGCTTTTGCGGGCGGCGCGGACTTTGTCACCGGCAAACTGACTCACAGTTTTCGCGTGAGCTACCTGAAGTTTCATAACCAGATTGCGGACGAAAGTACGTCGGGCGTGCCGAATCCGGCGCCGGGCGTGGAGTTGTTCAACTCGAGTGTGGTCACAGGTGCGAACCTTCTGGCGCCGCAACAGACCTATCAATCGGACAAGCAGGTTCGCTATGACGCGACCGTCACCGCGAAGACGCATGTACTGAACTTCGGCGTCAGCTTAAATCGGATTCTAGGCGGCGGATTTGCCAGCTTCTTCGGATTTGCTCCCGAGGACCAAGCCAATTTCTCAGCTGGACCTATCGGCACAGGCGGAAGCGGCAACGCGAGCGACCCGACTGCTTATACGACGGCCTACATCGTGATGGGCAATGGAGAAGGCTTCAACACAGAGAAGCAAGAATTCAACTACCCGGCAGGCGGACAGGACGACTGGCGGCTGGGTTTGTATTTTGGCGATACGTGGAAGGTAAGGCCGCGGTTGACTGTAAATTACGGTGTTCGCTACTCACGCGACACCGGCCGCAGTGACTCTGACCTGTTGCCAACTCCGTGTTCCGATGCTGTTGCAGCATGGGGCAACAGTTCGCCCTGCACCGGTGGCGCTTTGTTAAACGCCCTGGAGCCGGGCCTTGGCGATGCAATTCGCCAGCCGAACAAGGACTTTGGGCCGAAGGCGGGTTTTGCATGGGACGTAAAAGGCAATGGCAAGACAGTGGTTCGCGGCGGCATGGGCCTTTACTTTGAAAACAACATCTTCAACAACGTGTTGTTCGATCGGCCTACGCGCCTGAAGACCGGCCTGTTCTTTGGCGATGCTTATCTGCCGGCGGGAACCACTTCGTTCAACTTCCCGGATGGCACTTCGATGAGCACGTTCACCGACGGGACGACGATTGCTTCTCTGTGGGGCGATGCGATCAGTGTTGCGGCCCCTTATTTTGCACAGTTGCAGAGTCTCTACCAGGCAGATACGAAGAAGGCTGGTCCGGCGAGCAACGGCAACTACGTGGCCAATTCCCTTTCGGAAGGCCCCAACGGCGATTCAATGTATACCCCGAACTTCCAGACCGGGCGTTCGATTCAATTCAACATCGGTGTACAGCGGCAAGTATGGCCCGGAGGCATCTTCTCAGGGGACTATATCCGCAACGTGGGTGAACACATCCAGCAGTCGATCGACAAGAACCAGGTGGGATCGGCGAGTTACCTGAATTCGGCAGCGGCGACCAACGCCATCAACAACACGCTCGCGGCCTGCGGTGTAGCCAACATAGACGCGGCAATTCAGGCTTGCCCCGGACTGCACACAGATCCGAACAGCGGTGCGATATCGGGAGCAACGATCACTGATTTTGCAGGCAACGGTCTGGATTCAGGCCGAGCCTACATCGGAGGAGCCCCGGCTGCAGCGTACGGCTTGACACCGGATACAGGCGCAGCGTTTGCCGGAAAGAATCCCTTGTTTGGGCAGATGGCCTTCAACTATCCGCTGGGCCGCTCGGTCTATAACGGCCTGCAAACGAACCTGCGGCAGAGCGCTCGCGTTCCGCTGCCGGGGATCAAGTCGTCTAACTTTGAAGTGTCGTATACGCTGTCGCGCTTCGAAAGTTCGGGCGGAGCGGACCAAAACTTCACCCCAGCTTCGACGGACAATGTCCACCCTCTCGGGTTTATCGGGCCAGCGGGCACGGATCGCACTCACCAGCTTTCCTATGGCGGCTCTTTCGGCTGGTTAGGCGGATTTGCGACCAGCATTATCGGTCACTACTACTCGGCGCTGCCAACAAGCCTGACGCTGAACGCTCCGAACGGCATCAACGGCCCAGCCGAGATTTTCAGCTCGGATATCACGGGAGACGGTACCTCGGGTGACATTCTGCCCGGTTACAAATCCGGTGCATTCATGCGGTCGGTGAAGCCGAACGATCTGGCTAAAGTCATAGCCGCATACAACGGGATGGGTGCTGGCCAGCTGACTCCAGCCGGCAGGGCACTTGTGAATGCCGGACTGTTTTCGCCTAATGAACTGGTATCGTTGGGTGGGGTAACGCGCACCATTGCTGCGCCTCCCGCACATAACGTAGGGAACGGCAGCCTGCGCACTTTCGACTTAACCGTGAACAGGCCTATCAAGTTTGCGAAGCTGGGTGATTCCTTCTCAGTGGAACCATCGGTGAGCATCTTCAACGCGTTCAACATGTCGAACTTCGGGACTGTGACCGGGAACCTTGATTCTTCCAATCTGCCTGGCACTGCTAACGGTACTGACAGCTCGTACAGCGACGCAGACCAGTACGGCCGCAACTCACTGCGCGTTGGCAACGGCTCCGGCGTATTCAGCCAGGGCACGGCGCGCGTCATTGAGTACGGACTGAAGCTGAACTTCTAACCGCAGCAAAAAACGGGAAAATGGGAACGCAAAAGAGGGCGCCTTAACGGGCGCCCTTTTTTCAGCTAAAGAGTCGATTTTTCTGTGCGACGCTAAGATGACTTTGCAGTTTTACTGGCCGCGCGTGTTTTGGCGGCAACAGCTTTTTTTGCGGGAATCTTCTTCGCCGCCGGCTTGGCAGTGGCCTTTTTGGCAGGTTTTTTGGATTTTTCCTTAGCGGAAGCCTTGTCGCGGGCGGCGCGGGTTTTGGCGGCGAGGGCGGTCTTCAACTCGGCATCGAATTCAGCGGGCGTAAGTGGGCGCGCCGATTTGCGCAGGCGTTCGATGTCGTAGAAGGCGCGGCGCTCGGCGAGAAAAACATGCGCCACAAAGTCGATGTAGTCGAGCAGGATCCAGTCGCCCTGTTTGCGGCCTTCAACAGAGTGAGGGTAGGCGCCGAATTCCTTTTTGAGGCGGTGCTCAATCTCATCAGCAATCGCGATGGCCTGACGGTCATTGGTGGCCGAGGTAATCAGGAAGAAGTCAGACAATCCAGAATCGATGGGGTCGAGCTCGAGAATGCGGGTGTCTTCGCCTTTTTTGTCTTCGCAGGCTGCAGCCGCGGCCTGAACG
The DNA here is from genome assembly GCA_963826915.1 of uncultured Acidobacteriaceae bacterium. Classification (GTDB taxonomy): domain Bacteria; phylum Acidobacteriota; class Terriglobia; order Terriglobales; family Acidobacteriaceae; genus Telmatobacter. Next base: position 207,439 of record CAWGYG010000008.1, on the reverse strand, counting down.
AGAATGCGGGTTTGTTCGTGTGCCTGGGTTGGTGTCATTCGACGATAAATCTCTCCAGCCTCATCGTAGACTGTCGCTCGGGGAGCGGCAAGTTGGGATCTGTCGAATCCCGGCCTCCAAGGGCTTCGCATCGATGCGCCGCACTCTTATGTCAGCGGTAGAGGTTGTGGGCGGAGATGTATTCGCAGACTGCGTTGGGTAATAGCTCGTGACCGGAGCAGAGACGGCCGAGGGCGGCGCGGACCTGGGCGCGAATCTCCGAAGCGCTGATCTCGATTTCGAGGCCGGGAAGCAGGTAGAAGGGCGCAGTTGTGCCGGCTGCGTTGCGAAGGGTGTAGGTGCGCATGTCGATTTCGCTTTGAACGCTGTTCGCGGTGGGTTCGGCGTCGATGGCAAGGCCAACGGGAAGGACGGCGGCGAGATCAGAAAGCTGCTGGCCGGGGCGGGAGGCGACGATTAGGGGCGCGGCAAAGGGGATTTCGGCGCCACGATGCCACTGACGGAGGGCGCGGAATGAATCGGCTCCCATGAGGCAGAACAAGGTGCTGGGCGGAGGAAGCTGGCCGCGCAAGCGAAGTAATGTGTCGATGGTGTAGTTGGGCGCGCCGTCGGGAGTGGGGGCGTCGGCGAGCGAGATTTCGAAGCCGGGCTGGTCCTCGATAGCCAATTCGGTCATTGCCAAGCGGTCTTGAAAGGCGGCGGTTGAGCCGAGGGGCTTGAGGGGCTGGGCAGCGACGGGGCAAAAGAGTATGGCATCGAGATGGAGCGCTGTCTGGGCAGCGCGGGCAACGGCGATATGACCCTGATGTGGGGGGTCGAAGCTGCCGCCAAAGAACGCGATGCGGCTTACCTTGTTCGCCGGGAAATTCATGCCTTCATCGTAACGCGTATGTCTGGTAGCATCGGATGCACCATGCGAATCCTGATTGCGACCCTGGCTATATGCGGGGTAATAGTTGCCGGGCTGGCCTTGCAGGTACATTACTCCTCCGGGACCACGCCATGTTCAATCAACGAGAAGTGGGACTGCGGGATTGTGAATCACAGCCCCTATGCGGTGCTCGGGGGGATTCCCGTTGCGCTGATTGGCATCCTGGGTTACGGGATTCTGGCGTGGCTTTCGCTTTCGCGACAGCGTGCGGTGCTAACAGGGTTCGCAGTCGTGGGACTCTTGTACTCTCTGTACCTGAGCCGCATTGAGAGGGACATTCTGGGAGTTTGGTGTCTTTATTGCGTGATCTCTCTGGGCATTATTGCGCTGATTTCGCTACTAAGCCTGGGGTGGGTCATGGCGGGACTGGTGCCGCGCAGGAAGTTTTGAGGCGCCAATTGCGGAAACTCAGGTTTTCGCGCTGAGATGCGAGCGCCTTCACTTCGTCCAGTTGAGCAAGGCTGCACTGGTAAACTTGAAATGAAGCCATGTTGAAGAGAAAATACGCGCGCTGGATGTATGAGTGGGAAACCCGGCTTACCACGCGCGACGAGAACCGGGTTGTGCGACCACTGGAGTGGGGCTTCGAATGGATCGAGCCTTTCCTTGAGGCGCACGGATTTGGCGCGGCAGTGCCTGACCCGGAGGCGCTGCGCGACGACGCTGCCGCCGAGGCGGCAATGGTGCGCATCAATCAACTGCTGATCCGGCACAGCGATGTTTTCTTCGGCTATGAGCGGCCGACTGACTTTCGCCTGGAAGAGCGGCATCCGGAGTTGTATCCGACCAACGTGAGACCGGAGACGCTCGAGAAAGCGGCGGAGATCAAGCGGCTCGGCATGGAAGGAAAGATTCCGAAGGCGCAGTTTCTGCGCTTTACCTCGCCGGAACGGACGCCTTACCCGGAAAACGACCTGGTGAATGCGCGCTGGTATCCTGCGCCTGAGCATAAGGACCCGAAGCGGCCAAAGCAGGCGATCGTTATTCTGCCGCAATGGAATTCCGACGCGTTCAGCCACAATTCGCTGTGCACGATTTTCAACCGCATGGGGATTTCGGCGCTGCGGCTTTCGATGCCATATCACGACATTCGCAGGCCAGTGGAGCTGGAACGCTCAGACTACAACGTTAGCGCAAACATCGGGCGATCGCTTTCAGCGTGCAGGCAGGCGGTGGTCGACATCCGCTGCTGCATCGACTGGCTTGAGGAGCAGGGCTACGAGGACTTTGGGGTGCTGGGAACGAGCCTGGGATCGTGCTACACGTTTCTGGCGAGCACGCACGACAAGCGCATCCGGGTCAACGCATTCAATCATGCTTCGACGGCGTTTGGGGATGTGACGTGGGCCGGACAAAGCACGCGGCACGTGCGGCAGGCGCTGGAAGATGCGGGGCTGACGCAAGACCGGGTGCGGGAGTTGTGGTCGGCCATCAGCCCTTGCAGCTATTACGAGAAGATTGCCGGCGAAGCGGCGGGCGGGCCGGATAAGAAAGTGCTGATGATCTATGCCCACTACGACCTTACGTTTCCCAGAGAATATTCGCTGCAGGTGCTGGAGGCGTTCGAGCGCGTGGGGTTGAATTTTGAATCGCGCGTTTTGCCGTGCGGACATTACACGACAGGCGAGACGCCTTACAAATACATCGACGGCTGGCATATGGGGTGGTTTGTGTATCGCGCCTTCAAGGGGCTGCGCGACGAGCGGGCGGCCGGTGCGAATGCTGCGGTGGCTCGGGTGGCTGAAGAGGACATGGTTTCGCGGTAGGGATCTGTTCACTGATTCAGGATTGCAGAAGTAACGAACCGATTCTCGCCTTTCCGCCCTTGCAATATATTCAGGTCGATTGATAATTCGCTAGGGAATCATAGACAGGTTGAGGCGGAGAAGCTTGGCGGGGTCGATGTAGGCGCCTTGCCAGCGGACAGCCCAGTGCAGATGAGGGCCAGTAACGCGGCCTGTTGCCCCGCTGAGACCTAACCGATCACCAATCGCAACGTGTTGCCCTTCCTGCACATCGATGCGGCTGAAGTGCATGGAAACCGTGTACAGGCCGAGGCCGTGATCAATGATGATGCAGTTGCCTTCGTAGTAGAGCGCGCGGGCCAGCACCACGATGCCGCTGTTTGATGCGCGAACCACGGTGCCCACGGGCGCGCGAAAATCCATGCCTTTGTGAATGCTGGCGAGCTTGCCGTTGAACATGCGGCGGGTGCCGAAACTGTCAGTTGGTGGCGCGTGAACGGGGGCGCGGAAACTGCCGCGCCAGAGAGGTTCGGCAGCGCTTGAAGCGAAGATTTTGGTCTTGAGATCATCAAATGCGGCAATTTGTTTTTGCTCTTCGGGGTCGGGCTCGACGAACTTCGGCAGCACGGTGATTTTCGCGGTGCGGTAGTGGGCGGGATGGATCTCGACCTTTTGGCTGAGATCGGCAATCGTATAGAGACCCTCAGGACCGCCTTTATGAGCGCTGATGCGGAGTGTCGAAGGGCCCGCAGGCGCTTCGACGTCAACGCCAGCGAGAGCAAACCAGGTGATATGATCTCTACCCTGAAAGAACTGAATCTTATGACCGAGCCACTCCCCTGTTACGTTATCCGCACCTGAAGTTGTCGCACGTATCAACTCGGGCGACCCTGCTGTGACATATTCGGGAGTGAGAATAACCAGTTTGGGATCAATTGAGAGCGGAGTTGCAAGCCGTATGCATCCGATGAGGAGAAGCATCGCCGCAAGCCTCAAAATGCGAGAGCCGGTCATGGGGTTAGCATAACCGGCGTGGAGAAGTTATGTATTTACCTACCCTTGCGGCAAGGGCAAGAGCGTCGCAACGATGAAGCACCAAGCGTTCCGGTTGGGAGGGAAGTAAGTTGTCGCAGGTCGCGAATTTGTTTTCCGGCGTAAATGCGGAAGTTGCCGGTTCGCAACAATCTGATCGACCTTAAAAGACGAATACTTGTAACTTTGCGGAGTTGGATGCAGTCTGATCTAGATATGAATTCAGGGATCTTCCATCGGGTTTGTTTTGCGCGGCTGGCGCTGCTTGGTGTGGCTGTAGCGGGATGCTTCGCAGTATCGACGCAGGCGCAGACGCCGCAAGCCGGCGCGCAGGATCATCGGCAGCCGGTGCTAGTGGAGTTGTTTACGAGCGAGGGATGCTCGGATTGTCCGCCGGCGGATGCTTTGCTGGCCCGGTTGGATTCTGCGCAGCCAGTGCCGGGGGCGCGGGTCATCGTGCTCAGCGAACACGTGACGTACTGGAATCACGAGGGTTGGCGCGACCCATTCTCGTTTGACGATATGGATTTGCGGCAGGATATGTACGTTAAGCAGTTCGGCCTCGAAGGAGGCTATACGCCGCAGATGGTGGTGGACGGCGCCCAGCAAATGGTCGGCAACAATGCTCCCGCGGTAACGGCTGCTGTGGCGCGCGCCGCATCCTTCGCGAAGAGTGAGATCGCGATTGAGGATGCACGTTTGGGAAATGGCAATCTAGAGTTTTCAGTGCGGAGCTCCGGAGCACATGGTGCGAGCGTGGTTGCGGCGGTGGCGCAAGACGCAACCCAGTCGGAAGTGGCTCGCGGAGAGAATAAGGGAAGAACGCTTCACCATGTGGCCGTGGTGCGGATACTGAAAGAATTCGGATCGAATGCGGCGGATGGGCGGTCGCTGCGTTTGTCGGGGAGCATCCTGTCCAGTTCCGACACTCCGCTTCGGCTGGTGGTGTTCCTGGTTGATCGCAAGAACGGGCATGTGACTGCGGCGACGGAACAGACGCTCGCGCGCAATGAGAAGCAGTAAGGCGTCTTATTCTGTTCTCAATGCGCGCATAGGATCAACCGAGGCAGCATGACGCGCCGGAAGGATGGCGGCGAGAGCGGCCGCAGCCAACAGAAGAAGCAGGCTGCCGCCGATGGCAAGCGGATCCATTACAGGCGTCTCGTAGAGGAGGCTTCGCACCCAGCGGAGCGCGACGACTGCGATTGCGAGGCCAGTGCAGGCGCCCAAGAGGACTGGAATCGCGGCCTGACGCAAGACCAACTGCATGAGTGCGGCTTTGCCTGAACCCAATGCAATGCGAATACCGAATTCCTGCCGACGCAGGGAAACGGAATAGGCTAGAACGCCGTAGACGCCGAGCAGAGCCATGAGCAACGCGGCTGCGCCGAAGCTGGTGAGCACGATGGCCTGGAACCGCTCGGCAGCGACGGAATCGCTGACCTGATCATCCATCGATCTGAGCGTGGGAATGGCAACCTGGGGATCGATGCCCCAGAGGGTGCGACGTATCTCGGGTATAAGTGCATCGCTGGGTTGCGAGCTGCGCACGAGAAACGAAAGTGTCCACGGCGTATAAGCCCAGTAGGGCAAGTAGACCATGGCGGCATCGTCTTTAAGGCCATTGATGCGCCCGTCTGCGACGATTCCAATCACCGTGACGAAATGCTTGTCGTCCGGAACAATGTCAGAGATTTTTCGTCCGATGGGGTTTTCGCCAGGGAAGGCTTCGCGCGCGGTTCTCTCGGAGATGAGGGCCACATAGGGATTGGCGCGATCGGCTGCCGTGATGTTGCGGCCAGCGACTAGCGGGCTGTGCATCGTAGGCAGATAGTCGGGGTTGATCCAGCGCACATTGATCCTCGGCTCCTGTCCGGCGGGTACAGGATGGTCAGGCCGGGAAATATTATCCACCCAATTCTCACCGGTCAGCGGCACCACGCTGGTGAGGGCGACCGACTGCACGCCGGGGAGTTGCTGGAGCTGGATTGAAGCGCGGTCGATAAAGGCCGACTTGACTGCTTTGAAGTTGAGATGATCGTCACCATACTGCGGCGAGAAGAGATCCACCTGCGCGAGCGTGACGTGGCTGGAGTCGAATCCGCGATTCTGGCTGAGCAAATGAGAAAAGCTACGTAGCACGAGTGAGGTGACGATGAGCAGGACGATGGTGCAGGCGACCTGCGTAGCGACGAGCAGGCTACGCGTGCGCTGACTCTCGCGAGAATTTGCGGTGCGCGTCGAATTCGCCTGCAACGCGCCCTGGGGATGCACGCGGAGCGAGCGTAGCGCAGGCAACAGGCCAAATGCAAGAGCCGCGGCGATCGAGAGACCGGTGGCAAATAGGAGCACCGGGGGATTGACCTGTACTTCATCGAGGCGCGGGAAATCGGCCGGCACGAGCGCAAGCAAAAGGCGCACCCCAGAAAACGCGAGGGCGATGCCGGTTGCTCCTCCCGCGATTGCGATCAGGAGGGTCTCTGCGAGCCGGGGAGTCGTCAATTGAAGCTTGCTGGCGCCGAGAGCCGCACGCACCGCCGTTTCCCGTTCAGAGCTGACGGCGCGGGCCAGCTGCAGATTAGCCAGGTTCACGCAGGCGATCAAAAGCACAGCGCCGACTGCCGCAAACAACATCCAGAGCGCGCCGCTGATCCCGGAGGCGACATCCTTTGTCAGCGGCGTAAGCGCAATTCCGAAATGAAGAGGCAGATGCGCAGAAATTGTGTAGGCATTCTGCTGGGCCTCCAACTCGGCGCTCGCCTGGGCCAGCGTCGCGCCGGGTTCGAGTCGCGCGATTGCCTTGTAGTTGAAGTTGCCCATATCCGCATTCAGGTCACGCTCGGTTGGCGTCAGTGGCTGAAATAGCAGAGCGTCCCGTGCGGTTTCCTGAAAGGCGATTTCCGGCGCCAGTTTAATCTGCGGAAATCGCATGCCCGGCGGCAAAACGCCGATAACGGTGACGGGCTCGCCGCCGATCCGCAGCGTCTTTCCAACGGCACTGGGGTCACCGGCGAAGAATCTTTGCCAGCCTGCGTAGCTCAGCACGACAACATCTGGCGCGCCCTTTTGAGCGTCCCCATCGACGAAGTCGCGGCCAAGGATTGGCTGAACGCCAAGCAGCCGAAAGAGGTTCGGCGAAGCCTTCACATCGCCGACGATCAGGGGGTGGTCTCCATTGGGAGATACGCTCATTCCGCGCTGGAAGAAAATCGCGGCGTCTTCGAGGGTTGTCGCATTTTTCTTCAAGCGAAGGAAATGGCGGTAATTGTCGGGAGTCGACGACCGGTCGCTGCTTAGCAACCCTTCCACTGCCTCGCGCATTACGACGAGGCGGTCAGGGTCGCGAAAGGCGAACGGTTTCAGCAGCACAGCGTTGACGATGCTGAAGACGGAAGTGACCGCACCGATGCCGAGAGCTAACGTCAGGATCGAGGTGATGGCGAATCCAGGAGAATTGCGGAGCTGGCGAAATGCAAAACGAACATCGCGAACGAACTGTTGGAGGAATGGGATGCCACGCTGGACGCGGTAGGTTTCGCGGGTTTGAGTGACCCCACCGAAGGCGCGAAGAGCAGCAGTTCGAGCCCCTGCGGGGGGCAGACCCTTTTGAATGTATTCGTCGGTAGCAAAGTCAATGTGGGCGCGGAGTTCTTCGTCGAGGTCGGCATCGAGCTTGCGCCGGCGAAAGAGCGAAGAGCAGCGGCTTAGGATGATGCGTATCCAGTCCATCGTGGCTCCTATTCGGTTCGCAACGCGCGCATGGGATCGATTGAAGCGGCGCGGCGAATGGGGATCAGCGCGGCAAGAAATCCAACAAGTGCCAGCGAGACAGCGAGGAGAGCGATGATGGCGCCGTCGCGCTCGAATTGAATGACGAGAACACTGGCGACGACCCGGCTGAGCAGAACGGTTAGGAATGCGCCAATGAGTAGTCCGATGACGAGCAATGCCGCGATGCGCGCAAACATCATGCGCGCGATGCCGGTGCGGGTTGCGCCGAGGGCCATGCGTACGCCGATGTCGCGGGTCCGGCTGGCGGACTCCTGTGCGAGCAGGCCGTGGATGCCGATGACGGCGAGCAGGACTGCGATGGAGGCGAAGATGCCGAATAGCCAGCTTTCCATGCGGTTGGTAACAAGCGCATCGTCGAGCAAATCGTCCATGGTGTCGGGAGTTTGAAACGCGATAGCGGGGGCGATATCGTGGAGGGCTTCTCTAAGCTGCGGGATGATGCTGGTCGGCGGGACATTGGTACGTACGAAAAGACAAACACTGATGGAGCCCGCATCCTGCTGCGACTTCTGAGACCACTGGGAGAAGGGGAAATCAATTTCGGGACGCGCGGGGTCGGGTAAGTTCTGGCGGGCATCGCGGGCAACACCGATGATGGCCATGTTGGGATGGCTGACGAAAGACTGAGCTACCGGGTCCTGCTGCGGGGTGAGGAATTCCTTGACCCAGGCTTGATTCACAATGACTACGGGCTGCGTGGCGGGTGTGTCCTGCGAAGAAAAAGCGCGACCACGCACGATGGAGAGTCCTAACGCCGCGTAATAGCCAGGTGTGACGCTTCTGCTCTCAGAATTTCGCTCGTGATCGGGTGGATCAGGTGGCTGGCCGACGATCTGTTGGGATGTGCCAGAGCCGAATCCGAGGACCGGTGGCTGATCGATGAACCCAGCTGCCGCGACACCGGGGATAGTCTGGACGCGTTCTTCGAGGGGTGTTAAGAGCGTTTTTACATAGTCCCGGCCCTTGTAGTCTCCGGCAGGGATATTGATGCCCAGCATGAGGAGATTGCGTGGATTGAAGCCGAAGTCGACGCGCAACATGCGCTGCAAAGTGAGGAGAAGAAGGCTTGAGAAGACGACGAGCACAAGCGAGAGCGCGACTTGAGCTGAGACGAAGCCTGCGCGGAGGCGGAGCTGGCTCTGGGAAGTTCCTGCGGAGATGCCGGATTTGAGGGAGCGGTTTGGATCGGACCTGGAGGCGCGCAAGGCTGGAAACAGGCCAGCGCCTATGCTGGAAATCATTCCGGCGATCAAGGTGACAGCGACGACGCGAAGGTCGAGGGAGACGTTGGCTCCGCGCATGAAGGCATGGACAAGGAAAGCTCTGATGGCGGCGAGAAGTGCGGCTGCTATCGCGAGACCGGTTGTCGCTCCAATGACGCCCAGGAGGGCATTTTCGACAAGGAGTTGACGGACGAGACCGGCACGGGCCGCACCGACGGCGATACGCAAGGCCATTTCACGCTCGCGCGCGATGCCCTGAGCCATCAAGAGACCAGCAACATTGATGCAGGCGAGGAGCAACACGGCGAGAACTGCGCCAAGCAGGAACCAGACCTCGGGCAATTCGCTCTCGCCATGCGCAGCTTGCGTAATTGGGAGGAGCTGCGCGGTGCGGCCGGAATCGGTTTCAGGCTGTTGCCGGCGGAGTTCGTTCATCACGGCGGACATGTTCGCGTTTGTCTGCTGAATGGTAACTCCGGATTTCAGAAGTCCGATGGTGAGGAGCCAATGATCGCGCCATGAAGAAACCCAGTTTGGCCTGACGTGCATGGGGATGTAGACAAGATTTGGCTGACCTAAAGGAAAGCGAAAACCGGCAGGCATGATGCCGATAACTTCATAGGGGCTGCCATCGAGGTTGACGATTTTTCCCGTGATCTGGCGATCGGCGTGGAAGGATTGTCGCCATACCTCATAGCCGAGGACGACCACGTTGTTTTTGCCCGGTGCATCTTCTCCCGGGAGGAATGTGCGTCCGAGCAACGGCCGGACGCCGAAGACGTCGAAGAAATTGTCGGTGCCTTGTGTGACGTGGACGTACTGTGTCTGATCACCGGCCTTGAGCGTCATGCCCCAATACGGAGCGTATCCGGCAAGAGCTTGAAATGATGAATTCTGCCTGCGCATGCCGAGATACCCGGGCCACGATGAGTATTGCAAGAAGTTGGCAGAGTGGGTTTCGACCTCGACGATGCGGTCGACATTTCTGTAAGGCAAGGGGCGAAGGACGACAGCATCAATGACGCTGAGCATGGCCGCTGTTGCACCGATGCCGAGAGCGAGCGTCAGGATCGAGGTGATGGCGAATCCAGGAGAATTGCGGAGCTGGCGAAATGCAAAACGAACATCGCGAACGAACTGTTGGAGGAATGGGATGCCACGCTGGACGCGGTAGGTTTCGCGGGTTTGAGTGACCCCACCGAAGGCGCGAAGAGCAGCAGTTCGAGCCCCTGCGGGGGGCAGACCCTTTTGAATGTATTCGTCGGTAGCAAAGTCAATGTGGGCGCGGAGTTCTTCGTCGAGGTCGGCATCGAGCTTGCGCCGGCGAAAGATGGCTGCAACCCGGCTTAGAAGAATGCGAATCCAATCCATCTGGGCTCCTAGTTTGAAGGGGCGAGGAAACGCGCCATGGTGGCGGCGATGCGCTCCCAGTTCTTGGCTTCCTCTTCAATCTGTTTGCGGCCGATGCGGCTGAGGGAATAGAACTTGGCGCGACGATTGGTTTCAGAAGTCCCCCACTCTGACTTGATCCAGCCGCGCTGTTCGAGGCGCAGCAAAGCGGGATAGATGGTGCCCTGGTTGAGACTGAGGGAGTCGCCGCTGACCTGCTCGATGCGGCGCGCAATGCCGTAACCGTGAAGCGGGCCCATGGATTCCAAGGTCTTGAGGACCATCAGGTCAAGAGTGCCTTGCAGAACGTCGGATTTGCTTTCGCCCATTGGCTTCTCCTGTTGAAATTCAACATATACGCCGATGATAGGTTGAATGTCAACAGGAACATGACGAACGAAGCTGGGAGCTGGGCATGGAGACTAGGGACCAGGGGGCAAGCGCAGGGTTCTTTTGCGGCGGCGGCGAACCACAAGAAAGAGGATCAGCAGGAGAAACGCAGCAAGAAGGTAGGCGAAGTGGGAGATTATCCAGAGAATCGCGGGGAGGACGGTGCCCAATCTCTCGGCGCGGTGGATGGACGCGGCGGGAATGAAGACGGACTGGCTCCAGTCAAAGGTTTCGAGACGGGGCAAAAAGCCTTGTCGGACGCAGCCCTCGAGATTGTAGACGCCGATGTGGTTTCTGAAGTGGCTGGCGACGAGCAGGTCGCGGGAGAATTCGTTCCAGTCGAGAGGGCCGGTGGGGGTTCCGGGTGTTCCATCGCCCGCTGTGCTGCCGATCGCGATGGATTGGGTTTTGGGTCCGAGGAGCCAGATAATTCCTGCGCCGGCGGGACGGGCATAGACAGTGTAGATCATCAGGTATTCCTCGTTGCCGCGGATGTCGACGGTACCCAGCAAGCGATCGATGAGCGTGGAGTGGGCCCAACGTTCAGCGGGGAGAAAGGGCATCTGGTAGGTCTGGACGGGCAATCCGTGCGACTGGATCTGTGTAATGAGGGCGGAGTAGGCCTCGCGCGCCCGTTCGATGCGCGCGAAGTCGAAGCTGCGGCGTAGGAGGGTAGTGAACAGGCGCCAACGGTGCGTCCTGAGGCTGGCAAGCTCGGTGAAATTGGGCTCAATGTCGAGGCCGACGGCGGACCATTGCAAATGGTTGTCGCTCGTCCACCTTTCGAATGCGGCGACGCGGGCAGCGGCCTGGGGCGCATCGTCGGCATTGAGATAGAAGTCCCCGCCTTCGGGGAGCACGATCCCGGCTACGAGCGGAATGCCGGCCTGATGAAGCCGTTGCACGAGGGCGACGCGCTGAGGGGAGAAGTCGAGGATTGGCATGGCGAGGATTGCGTGTAGATTGCGAAGCGATGCGAGAACACCGGGAGTGTCGAAGAGCGATTGTGCCTGCTGGACATCGTGGTCGCAACAGGCAAAGCCAAGCTGTGGAGCGACGCCTGGACCCTCGACGCGAATCCCGGCTCCCATGTCGATGGCTGCGGCGGGGAGTTTCGTCGACATAGTCGGAAGAGCCGGTATCGCACGGGCAGCGCGAATGGAAGGCAGTGCGGCGACCAACACGAGGGAGGATATCGCGACGATGATCAGAGTCTTATAGAATCTGTGTTTTGTTATGGCCATCATCCCAGCTTCCTGCCTGGCACTCGAACGGCTCACAGACTCTTTGACGCGGTTGAAATGGTTGCGCGAGCCCGATTCAGGGAATGCGCGCAGGGACGTCGACGCCCAGGTCAAATCAGACGGCTTATGCGCAAATGCAACCCTCTGTCAAAGGTTGCGGGAAACAGTCTAAAATTCGAGTATGACCGACCGCATGTCTCTTTCCCTTGCCCAAGCCGACCCTGAAGTTGCCGCAGCCATTGAACACGAAACCTTTCGCCAGCACGAAGGGCTGGAGATGATTGCCAGCGAGAATTTTGTTTCGGAGGCGGTGCTGGAGGCGGCCGGTTCTACATTCACAAATAAATATGCAGAGGGATATCCGGCGAAGCGCTACTACGGCGGTTGCGAATACAGCGACGTGGTGGAGAACCTGGCACGCGACCGGGCGAAGCAGATTTTTGGGGCGGAGCACGCGAATGTGCAGCCGCACTCGGGTTCGCAGGCCAACGCGTCGGCGTACATGGCGGTACTGCAGGCTGGGGACACGATTCTGGGCCTGGATTTAGCGCATGGCGGCCACCTGACGCACGGACACAAGCTGAGTTTCAGCGGCAAGCTTTACAGGCCGACGTTCTACACGGTGCGGCGCGACACGGAGCTTATCGACTACGACGAGTTGGAGGCGATTGCGGAGCGCGAGAAACCGAAGGCGATTATCGGCGGAGCGAGCGCGTATCCGCGGCTGTGGGACTTTGCGCGGATGCGGCAGATTGCGGACAAGGTAGGGGCGGTCTACATTTTCGATATGGCGCATATTGCCGGACTGGTCGCGGGCGGATCGCATCCATCGCCGGTGCCGCATGCACACATTACAACGACGACCACTCATAAAACCCTGCGTGGACCGCGCGCGGGGCTGATCCTGTGCAGCGCGGACCTGGCCAAGGAGGTCGACAGGGCGGTGTTTCCGGGACAGCAGGGGGGTCCGCTGGTACACATCATAGCGGCGAAGGCAGTTGCCTTTGGCGAGGCCCTGCGGCCGGAGTTCAAGGCATATGCCGCGCAGATTGTGGCCAATGCCAAGGTGCTGGGAACAGCATTGCAGGAAGCAGGGTTCCGTCTCGTTTCGGGTGGAACGGATAATCACCTGCTGCTGGTGGATGTCTTCGAAAAGGGGATTCTAGGCTCGGAGGCGGAGCTGGCGCTGGGCAAAGCCGGGATTACTGTGAACAAGAACGCTATTCCGTACGACACGAATCCGCCGATGAAGGCGTCGGGTATACGCGTTGGCACACCAGCGCTGACGACGCGCGGGATGAAGGAAGCGGAGATGCGGACGATTGCCGCATGGATCGCAAAGGCACTGGAACAGCGCAACGACGATGCAGCACTCGAACGGATTCGCCGGGAAGTCGCTGAACTGGCGAATCAGTTCCCTCTCTATGCGTGGCGGCGCGCGCCCGTGGCCGTGGGAGCCTAAGTAGTTCACTTTTTTGTGAATATCTCGCTATCGCAACTTGCACATAGGCGCAGTGTTCCATGTAATGTATTGGAGAGCTTTTCGGGAATTATTGTGGGGCACTTAGGGTGCCTTCCCGGGGGCATCCTGGAGGTTACTTATGCGCGCAGCTCAGATTGCATTGACCGCCCTGCTTGTTGCATCTTTGCCGGCGTTTGCTCAAAAGCCGGTAGCACGTGTTACTCGTCCGACGCCGCAACCGCCAACGCGGGGGCCAAAAGCAACACCGGTGCGGCACACAACAGATGTGAATAAGCCGGTGCAAGCACCGGTGGCACCGAAGAACTATAGCGATAAACCCGGCCACCCCAATGTTCCTCACGTAGACAAAGGGAATAAGTGGGTGGGACATGATACGGGACCTAACGATCCTAACTATCATCTTGACCAGCCGTGGCAGCATGGACACTTTACGGGCGGGTTTGGGCCGTCGCATCGGTGGCATCTCGCGGGTGGAGGGCCAGATCGATTCTGGTTCAACGGATGGTTCTGGAGTGTTGCACCGGCCGACGCAGGCTTCTGCGACGGATGGCTATGGGATTCGGACGACATCATCATCTATGAAGATCCGGATCACGTTGGATGGTACCTGGCGTATAACGTGCGGCTCGGAACATATGTTCACGTGATGTATCTTGGACCGCAGTAAATCGCGAGACCTTAAGTAGAAGCAAGAAGGGCAGGCCGACGAGCCTGCCCTTTTTTGCTGCTGCAAGCGGATTGCAGCGCTCGAATATACAGGCCTCAACGCAGGGCGATAAGATGGAGAGTTCGCGAGGAGCAGAGGATTGACCGTGCGATGCGCGGGAGCCACTCCGCAATACCATTTCAACCTAGAGAGGACTGGCATGATTTACTCATTTGCCCGGCGGCTTTTGCACGCACGTTCGCTGATGACCATCGCAATCGGGATTGCCCTGTTTCTGGGGTTATCCGCAACTCATCTGGAGGCGCAGACAACTTCCGGAACGATTGTGCTTACCGGTGCGGACCGCCGCATTCAGACTTCACTGAATGGTGAATGGGCTTCGATTGTCGATCCTTACTTCTCGGGGTTATTCAGTTTTCATCATGAAGAAAAGAAGAATGGATGGTTTCTGAATCAGAAGGCGAAGCCCGGCGACCCTTTTCCGATCGAGTACGACTTTTCAAAGGCGCCTAAATTGAAGGTGCCGGGAGACTGGAACACGCAGCGCGAATCGTTGTTCTTCTATGAGGGGCCGATTTGGTACGAGCGCGATTTTGCCTATCAGCCGAAGGAACATACGCACGTCTTCTTACATATAGGCGCGGCGAATTACCACTCGTGGTTCTGGGTGAACGGACACAAAGTATGCGAACACGAGGGTGGTTACACATCCTTTAACTGCGACGTGACTGCAGCGATTCACGCGGGCGGCAACTTTGTGGTGGCCGCGGTGGATAACACGCGTCACGAGGACAACGTTCCGACGCTGGAAACGGATTGGTGGAACTATGGCGGACTTACGCGCGAGGTTTCGCTGATTGAAGTGCCGGAGATCTTCATCGATCAATACGATCTGCACCTGAGCCGGACGGAAGAGGGCGTGATTGAAGGCTGGGTGCATGTGGTGGGGGGAGAGGCTGGGACGAATGCCGAGGTTGAAATTCCGGAGATAGGCGCAACGGCGACTGCGGCGATTGGGGAAGATGGTCGCGCTGCAATTCGCTTTGCGGTGAAGGGACTGGAGCGGTGGTCACCGGAGACGCCGAAGCTTTACAAGGTTGTGGTTCGCGCGGGGCAGGATTCCATTCATGAGTTGATGGGGTTTCGCACAATCGAGACGCGCGGAACGGAGATACTGCTGAACGGGGAGCCGATTTTTCTGCGCGGTGTGGCTATCCATGCAGAGGCGCCGTATCGCACGGGGCGCGCTTACTCCGACAAGGATGCGGAGACGCTGTTGGGCTGGGCCAAGGAACTTGGATGCAACTATGCGCGGCTGGCGCACTATCCGCATGACGAAACAATGCTGCGCGCGGCGGATCGGATGGGGATTCTAATCTGGTCAGAGAATCCTGTTTACTGGGCGCTTGAGTTTGACAATCCGAAAGTGCTGGCCAAGGCGGAGCAGCAATTGGACGAGGAGATCAATACATCGCGCAATCATGCGGCAATTATTCTCTGGTCGATGGCCAACGAGACGCCAAATACTCCGGCACGCACGCAGTTTATCGGAACGCTAGCGAGCCGAGCGCGGGGACTGGACCCAACTAGACTGATTACCGCTGCACTGCTGGTTCGTGCGCAAGGGAACACCAAGATTGTGGACGACCCATTAGGGCAGGCCCTGGATGTTATTGGAGTGAATGAATACATCGGCTGGTACGAGGGACACCCGGACAGCGCAGATACAACGCAGTGGCAAATCGCATACCAGAAGCCATTGATCGTGAGCGAATTCGGCGCTGGGGCGAAGGCTGGATTACATGGAGGTGAAAACGAACGATGGACCGAGGAGTACCAGGCTAACGTATATCGTCACCAGTTACCAATGCTGAACAAGATAGCGCAACTTAGGGGAATGAGCCCCTGGGTGTTGATGGACTTTCGTTCGCCGAACAGGCCGCTGGAGGGCATTCAGGATGAATTCAACCGCAAGGGACTCATCTCGGACCAAGGCCAGAAGAAGCAGGCGTTCTATGTGCTGCAAAAGGCCTACAAGGAAAAAACGATTGGAAAGGCCGAGTAAGCTGAAGGACGGGGCATGCAGGTCAGTTTGTAAGTCAGCCGGGAGTGTGCAGGAGTGGTGAAATGAGTTATTCTCGTCCTATGTCAATAGAATCCATTCTCGCTGAGATCGATGCCGAGATCGCGAGACTTACTCAAGTTCGTTCTCTGCTTGCCGGTTCAGGAAAGGTCGCTTCAGCCGGCTCGGGGCGCAAAACAACCAAGACGGCAACCAAGGCCCGGAAGAAGCGGGTGCTGAGTCCGGAAGCACGCAAGCGTATTGCGGATGCGCAGCGCAAGCGGTGGGCCGCGCAGAAGGCCAAGTCAAAGAAGGACTAGATAGCCTCACAATCAGGTCTCCTCAACTTTCCGTGTTCATGGGACACACCTTGCTGTTGGGTCCCATCCTCGCCCAAGGTGCTGCATGGGCATTTATGAGACCGGATGCAGGTGCTTCAAGGGTGTTCCTCCGGGGTCAGCAGGTGAAATGCTCGCAAGCGGAATATAGAGCGAGACGGCGCGGGCCGTGCAGCCCGAGCCGGCGAGTGCTGCTCGTGTATCCAAATCTGGTTGGTGCGAAGGATGGGATACGGGTCACGGAGCGAGACTGAATACGGATAAATCGAGTATCCAGGCAAGGAACGCCGGACTTACCATGTTTCAACAGCGAGGATGTTAGGCGGGCCGGAATGGCCCTCGATAACCTGTGTCTCGATCACGGCTTCCATGTTCATCTTTTCCCAATTGGCGGGGGCCTTTGCCAGCAGAGAATTGAGATAGACAGGGTTATAGAGAATTTCCCCCGCGGCCTCTGTGCCTTCCTCTGAAATACCGGCTGCGATAATTACCGGCTGACCAGTGGTGTTGTCGTGAATGCGCGCCACGATTGCATAGTCGCGCGACAATTTTTGATAAGGCAGATCCCATGCGGTGGCCCAAGTGGTCTGCTGCTGGCTTTTGCGGTCGACGATGAGCGCAACGCCATCTTTCGATTCAAAACCAAAGCGCAATTTCTGTGTAACGCGCAGGGTCCAGATGTTATCGAAGGCGCCGATGAGCACGATTGGGCCTTCGCGCAGCTGGGCAAAGCTTGCTTCGGATGCGGGAACGACGCGAAACGTCTTGTGGCGAGCTTCGAGAGCCGCGGCGGTACGGGTGAGGGTCACAACATCGGCCAGCGCCAAGTTGCCGGAAAGGTGGAGGCGAACATAGAGCTGCTCAGGCTGCGGTGGCGGACCCACCGGCGCATCGAAAGAATCGATCGAATCCATGTTGATGTTTTTTGCGGGCTCGCCCAGGCAAAAGGTGGTGGGGTTGGCGCTAGAGGTGAAGGGCTCCCAGAAGCGATCGATGCTGGAAGGGGGCTCAACTGGCGGGAGCGGATGAATGCGCAACCCAATTCCAATCCCGGCGGCGCACGCCGCAATTGCTAGAGCGCCGACAAGGAGCCACCGCATGCGCCAAGGCCTGGATGCAGGCAGGGCAGGCGGGGAATCGGCCGAAGAGCGCGCGGACGAATCGAAGTCTGCGCCCCCATTCGGGGCTGCAAGTTCCTGAGGCAAGTCGGGCTGCCGAAAAACCGGCACATAGGAGCCGATGGGCAACTCGATTATGAGTTCACCATAATGCGAGGAGTCGTAATAGTAGAGGGTAAGTCGCTTGCGGACTTCTCCGGCAGTAATTCGGACTACGGGGTCGGCGTTGGCATCATAAGTTGGGGCGCGGCCGAAGACCTCGACTCCGATGCTGCGCTCTTTCAGGTCCGCTGCATTTCCAAGAAGTGTCTGCTCGACGGTGTAGGCCAGCAGGGCCGGATAGCGCTTGCTGTTTGCGAACAGGGGATGAACCAAGAGTTTGTCGAGCTGTTCCCGAATTGCAGAGGGATCAGAAGCATGCCCTACCTGTTCCATATCCTGCATGGATTTAGGCGCCAACGGCATTTCGTTCTCCTCAATCCGGCTCTAAGCCCGGAGATGGGCAATCGCTAATGAGGTTTTGTGACGGGGCGACAGGCTCAAGCGAGACCGGGCCAGGTCTACTCATTTAGCGGTAAATGCGGGTGGGATTAGACTCCATTCACTTCTTCCCGTCCCAGCGATTCTTTCTCCGACGTCAAAAAAGCGTACGGTCTGAAGCACTGGTTTGTCCGCATTGCGTATCATACGTCCCCTTATCCAGCTTGTCTAGAATGGAATAACATGTTTTGAATTGAGAGTTTAGCCCTTTTGCGTTGTGACTGGTACCCGATGGAACCTGTTGCTGCCGTCCGATATTGCCTATATTCAAAACCGGTCCAGAGAACGAGTCGGAAGTGTGTCATGCGGACGGCGCGTTTTCTTGTGATTGCGGCTCCTCGC
This sequence comes from uncultured Acidobacteriaceae bacterium, assembly GCA_963826915.1. Lineage (GTDB taxonomy): Bacteria > Acidobacteriota > Terriglobia > Terriglobales > Acidobacteriaceae > Telmatobacter. The sequence continues at coordinate 189,143 of CAWGYG010000008.1, read as the reverse complement.
CCCTCCGGTTACCAGACTTGGATCAAATCCAAGCAGGACTAACCGGGGGGCGCTTTTTTTGGGTGTGGTGCAGAAACTCAGTTTGCGCGCAATGCGACTGTAGGGTTAATGCGCGAGGCGCGTCGGGCGGGGATGTATCCGGAAATCAGTGCGACCAAGAGCAAGGACACTGCCATTCCTATGAAGGTGGCAACCGTGTCGGAGGGTGCGGGGTCGAAAAGCAGCGAAGTGATGAGCCTTGCTGCAAAGAGCGAAGCCGCAGCTCCGATCGCGATGCCGATGAGCGTAAGCCGTAGCGTGCCGACGAGCACCTGGCGCTGGACGAGACCCATGCTCGCGCCGAGGGCCATGCGGATGCCGATTTCCTGGGTCTGACGGGTGACGGAGTAAGAGATGACACCGTAGATGCCGAGTGCGGCGAGGAGCAGGCCGAGGGACGCAAATGAACCGACAAGCAACAGGAAAAAGCGTCGCGGCGAATTTGCCTGGTCGACGAGCATCTGGATAGGGCGAAATTCCGCTGCGGGTTGATTCGGGTTGATGTCGCGCAAGGTGCGAAGCACGCTGCCAGCAAGGACGGCCGGCGGCAAGGTGGTGCGCACGACAAGCTCAGCACCGCTGGGGCCAGCCTGCGTAGTGGGATAGTAGATTTGCCAGCCAGCTTCACCCTCGGTGCTTTCCTCATGGACGTCATCCACGACGCCGACCACGAGGGAGTCAGGTCCTCCACCATTCGAGAGGGACTTACCTACTGCGTCGCCGTTGGGCCAATTCGCGTATGAGTTGAGGAAGCGAGCAAACGACTCGTTAATCATGATGACTTGCTGACTTTTTGGGCCGTCACTCCAAGTGAAGTCGCGACCGCGCACGCGGGTGCCCATGGCGCGGAGGTAGCCAGGGGTAACGACGTAGACGAGCGGGGAGGCATCGATCTTGTCCGGTGGTTTGATGCCCTTGGGAAAGGGCGTGCCCCAGGCGCGATTGTGACCCAGAGGAAGGTAGTCAGAGATGCCTGCTGCCTCGACGCCCGGGATTGCGCCTACGCGAGCAAGGACCTGCTGCAAGATGGCAGTGCGCTTTTGGATACCGGCTTCCTGGGTGGGAGCGCTGTCGTCGTAGTCAAACCTGATGGCGGCAGCATGTTCCGGCTGAAATCCGAGATTAACGTCGAGAACGTGCATGAAGCTGCGAAGCAAAAGGCCCGCGCCGACGAGCAGGACGCAGGCCAGTGCCACTTCAGAGACAACGAGGATGGAGCGGACACGCTCATGCTTTCGGCTTTGACCGGAGCCAGCGCCGGTGTCTTTGAGCGACTCGTGGATGTTGCTACCCGCCATGCGTAGACCGGGGACGAGGCCGAAGAGGGCAGCAGCGAAGACAGCAATGAAGCAGGTCCATGCAAGGGCGGCGCCGTCGATTTGCAGCGTGCTGAGCAACGGCAGTGCGATGGCTCCCTGATGCGCGAGCCAGGAGACAAGCAGGGATGCGAGGCAGAGTCCGAAGAGTGCACCGGAGACGGACAGAACGAGGCTTTCGGTCAGGAGCTGACGCACGATTCGGCCGCGGCTGGCGCCGAGAGCGCCGCGCATGGCGAACTCCTTGGAGCGCGCGGAAGCACGGGCCAACAATAGATTCGAGAGGTTGACGCAGGCGATGAGCAGGATCATGCCGACGGCAGACCACAAGACAGCGAGCGCACCGCGCAGGCGACCGCTGACGTAGTCCTTGAGCGGCACGGGAACTACAGAGCCGACGTAGTTGCCGCATGATTGAGGTTGCTTGTTGTTCCAGCACATGTGCGTTGCTGCCGACGCCGCATCCTGGCGTGCCTGCACCAGGCTGACGCCAGGCTTGAGGCGGCCAATGAAGGTGATGATGTTACCCCAGTCGCGCGGAGGTCCATAGAGATTGAGTGGGGTGATGGCGTCGATCTTGGCGCCGGGCGAAAACACCGCGCCGAAATCGAAACTGCGGGGCAAGACACCGATGACGGTCGTCTGCTGGCCATTGATGTTGAATGCCTTGCCCACGATAGCGGGATCAGCGTTGAACTGGCGTCTCCACCAAGGGTCGGACAGAAGCACGACAGGGGCAGCTCCATTGCGCGCGTCTTCCGGCCTGAATAAGCGTCCCATCTCAGGCTGTACGCCAAGCACGTCAAAGAAATTCGCGATTACATCGATACTTGTTGCTGGAATGGGTGCGCCACCGAGATTGAGGCTGAGATTCCCGGGACTGGAGAAGGCGAAGTAACCGGTGACGTCCTGATAGGAACGGCTGTACATGCGGAATTCGTCGTAGGCATCGGTTGAATATGTTGCACAAGACAGGCCGCATTTGGTGGGCGGGGGTGCGATCCATACCAACTCGTGCGCATTGGGGAACGGCAGGGGGCGAAGCATGAGCGTGTTGACGACGCTGAAGACGGCGACGTTGGCACCGATGCCGAGGGCCAGGATGAGCACGGCCACGACGGTAAAGCCGGGGTCGTGAGCGAGAGTGCGGAACGTGTACTTAAGGTCCAGCAAAAGGATGTCGAGTCTCATGATTCCTCGCGCTTCGCGATGCTGTTGTTTGGCTTGAACAATGCCGCCAATCGAGACGAGCGCGAGGCGGCGTGCCTCTGCGGGCGAGAATCCGCGGGCGATGTTGTCCTCAGTGGCCATCTCGAGATGGGCGGCCAATTCGGTGTCGAGATCCGCATCGAGGGACTTCCTGCGGAAGAAGGCGAGGAAGCGAAGTAAACCACGCTTGAGGCGGCTCATGCAGGGCCACCTTCACCTTTCTCCATCGTGAGCATGCGATCCATGACCCCGGTAAGGCGCTCCCAATATTCGGCATCGGCGGCGAGCTGGTGGCGACCCGCGGCGGTGATGGAATAGAAGCGTGCTTTGCGGTTGTTGTCGGAGGTGCCCCAGTTTGCAGCAATCCAGCCGCGCTGAACCAGGCGGACCAACGAAGCGTAGATGGTGCCTTGATTCAGGAGGACTTCGTTGCCGCTGACCTGCTCAATGCGTCGAGCGATGCCATAGCCGTGGAGCGAGCCCATGACGGCAAGTGTCTGCAGAACCATGAGGTCGAGGGTGCCTTGCAACAGGTCGAGTTTCGACAAATTCATCCCTCCTGTGGGACTACCACATCAGGATGGCACAAAACATGTGGGAATGCCACAGGAAAATCGTGAACATCATGGGGCGTGTTTCTAAGGCCACTGGCGTACCCGTATTCAGGGCAGTGGCTCGGAACTCTGTTCTGTGGTTCTGAGCGGATGCGCGTTAGGTCAATGCGCGGTCGAGGTGGACATATCCGCCATCGACGATGATGTGCTGGCCGGTGGTGTGCGCAGAGTGGGTGGGAGAAAGAAGGAAGACAGTGGCGGAGGCGATTTCAGAGGACAGGGTCATGCGATGGCCGAGGGGGATTTTATCGGTGATGCGCTTGAGCTCTGCGTCGGGATCGCCAAGCGTGTCGAGCCAGCGGCGGTAAAGAGGCGTCATCACTTCCGCGGGAAGGACGGCGTTGACGCGGATGTTAAAAGGCAACAATTCGGCTGCCCATTCGCGGGTGAGGGCGAGCTGCGCGCCTTTGGAGGCTGCGTAACCAGATGTGTTGCCCTGTCCAGTAAGGGCGACCTTGGAGCTGATGTTTACGATGGTGCCCTGGGTACGCTTGAGCGACGGCAGCGCGTAGTGGGCGAGCGCGTAGTAGTGAATGAGGTTTTTGTTGAGGCTGGCGATGAAGCGCTCGACGCTTCCCTTCTCGAGACCTGCACCGTCGTTGACACCAGCGTTGTTGACCATCGCGTAGATGTCGCCGTGGGATTGCTCGATTTCAGCAATGGCCGATTTGCAGCGTTCGCAATCTTCGAGATGAGCTTCGACGAGATGGCAGGCGGCGTGGGCGGACTCCATTTCGGACATGAAGGCCTGGACGTTCTCAGAGCGGCGGCCGAGAACGACGACGCGGGCGCCTTCAGCGAGGCAGGCGCGGGTGATGCCGGCACCGATGCCGGCGCCTCCGCCGGTAACTACGATGAGCTTGTCTTTCAGTCCCAGGTCCATGGATTTTCCTTCTTGTTGAGCTAACTGATCCCTGCCATGACGAGCATGCGGGGTTCGGTCATTTCCTGAATGGCGGAGCGGATGCCTTCGCGACCGAGGCCGGAATCCTTAACGCCGCCGTAGGGCATGGAGTCGAGGCGCCAGTTGGGTGTGTCGCCGACGATGAGTGCGCCAACCTCGAGTTCGCGAAATGCGGTGAGGATGCGGCCTGCATCGCGCGTGAGCAGGCCGGCCTGGAGGCCGAAGCGCGAGTGGTTCACGTCAGCGAGTGCCTGCTCGAAGTCAGCGTAGGGTTCGACAATGACGACGGGCCCGAAGGCTTCTTCGTCGCGGATCTTCATGCCGGGCCTGGTGCCGGTGAGGATGGCAGGCGTAACAAGGGAACCGTTGCGTTCGCCTCCTGCGATGAGGCGCGCACCGCCGTCGATGGCCTCTTTGATCCAGGATTCGATGCGTTCGGCTTCGCCGAGGCGGATGAGTGGACCGATCTCAGTGGCCTCGTCGGAAGGGTCGCCGGATACCAACGCGGCGGCGCATTCAACGAGCTTCCAGAGGAACGTCTGGAATTTGTTTTTGTCGATGAAGACGCGCTGAACGCTGATGCAGGACTGCCCGGCGTAGGCGAAAGCGGCATGGGCGGTGCGGTGAGCCGCGTCGTCGAGGTCGGGCCAGTCGCCGTGGATGATGAGCGCGGCATTGCCCCCGAGCTCAAGGAGTACGCGCTTGCGGTTGGAATGGGCTTTAATCTCCCAGCCCACGTTTGCGGAGCCGGTGAAGCTGACGAGCTTGATGCGGTCTTCTTTTTCGACGAGCCAGGCCGTGTCGGCATTGGAGAGCGGCAGGACGGCGAGGGCTTCTTCGGGCCAGCCAGCCTTGAGGATCACTTCGCCGAGAGCAAGCGCTGTAAAAGGAGTTTGCGGCGCCGGTTTGAGAATGAGCGGGCAGCCGGCGGCGATGGCGGGCGCGGCCTTGTGGGCAACCAGATTCAACGGGAAGTTGAAGGGAGTAATGGCAAGGACAGGACCGACGGGAAATCGCTGTACCAGGCCCCAACGATTCTCATTGCCCTCGGTAAGGTCGAGGGGTATGGTTTCGCCGCCGAGACGAGCGGCTTCTTCAGCAGCGGTCTTGAATGTGAGCACGGCGCGGTCCACCTCAGAGCGGGCCAGGCGAATAGGCTTGCCGGCTTCGGCGACGATGAGCTGAGCGAAGCGCTCTTTTTGTTCGATGAGCGCGGCGGCTACGTCTTCAAGGATCTCGCGACGCTTCCAGCGCGGGAGGGCACGGGTACGGCGAATGCTGGCGACGGCGTGGTGCACGGCCTGGCGCGCATCAGCGCGGGAGGCGACTGTAACGCGGCCTACCAAGCCCTGATCCCACGGAGAACGGACTTCAAGCACTTCTCCCTCGTTCCATTCTTTTCCGCACAGCAGAAATCCTGTCTGCGTTCCCGGCCGCATTTTCATGGTGCATATACTCCTGTTCCGAGGTTACCTCCTGATGGTACTAGGGTGCGGTGAAAGTGGTTCGAAGGAGAACCTCGGAGGCTTGATCCCCGGCGGACGCGAGCGCGATACACTGTTGCCCTATGATTCACGACGGCAAGAAGCGAAAACTTCCGTTTGATCCGATTGAAGCGGTAGAGCATTTGAAGGCAAAGGACGCCAAGCTTGGTGCGCTGATTGAGCGGGTGGGAGAATTCAAACTGCGGCTTGATGCCGCGCCATCGCCGTTCGAGTCTCTTGTGGAATCGATCCTGTATCAGCAACTGCATGGGAAGGCTGCGGCAACGATTCATCGACGGGTACGTGAGTATTTTGGCGGCGACCCCACTCCGCAGTTGCTGCTCGACACGCCGGACGACCCGCTGCGGGCGGCAGGGGTTTCGGGCAACAAGATCAAGGCGCTGCGTGACCTGGCGGCGAAGACGCTGGATGGCACAGTGCCGTCGCACGCTGCCATCAAAAAGATGCCGGACGCGGATATTGTGGAGCGGCTGACGGCGGTACGGGGCATCGGACCGTGGACGGTGGAGATGCTGCTTATATTTCGGATGGGGCGGCCTGACGTGCTGCCATTGACGGATTACGGAGTGCGCAAGGGATTTGCACTGACGTTTCAGCGGCTGCCAAAGTCGCGTGCAATTGAGGCGTCGGATTTGCCAAAGCCGGATGTGGTGTTCAAGCGCGGGATGAAGTGGGCGCCCTTTCGTTCGGTGGCGAGCTGGTATCTGTGGCGCGCGTGCGATCTGGCGAAAGGTGCGGTGCCGACAGGGCGATCGAGCGCGGAATGATTCGAGAGTGCGAGGCTGTGTTTGTGGTCTCCCATCCTCTCTCTAAGAGCTTGTGCAAGGATGTGGAGCGCAGTGAAGCGGGGGCCCGGTGGTCGAGCCTACAATAAGCAGACGCGGTATTCTGCACGGCCAGTTTGCCGATAGAGATATTCATGCCTCCAACTAGACGATTTATCTGCATTCATGGACATTTTTACCAGCCGCCGCGCGAGAATCCGTGGCTGGAGACGGTGGAGACGCAGGACTCCGCGGCGCCGTATCACGACTGGAATGAGCGGGTTTGCGCGGAATGCTACGCCACGAACGGCGCGGCACGCATTGTGAATAACAAGAATCAGATTATCCGCATCGTGAACAACTATGCGCGCATGAGTTTCAATTTTGGGCCAACGCTGCTGAGTTGGCTTAAGGAGAATGCACCGCGGACTTATCGGATGATCCTGGATGGCGAGCGCCGCAGCCGCCGGACCTTCAAGGGCCACAGCTCGGCGATGGCGCAGGTTTATAACCACATCATCATGCCGCTGGCGAATCGGCGCGACCGCATTACGCAGATTCGGTGGGGCATCGCGGATTATCGGAGCCACTACGGCACAGCGCCAGAAGGAATGTGGCTGGCGGAGACTGCAGCGGACACGGAGACCCTTGAGCTTCTTGCTCTGCATGGAATCAAATTCACGGTGTTGGCGCCCAACCAGTGCAAACGCACCCGGCCTTTGGCCACCTCCGGCGAGGGCGACTCCCAAGCGAATGACAGTTGGACTAACTCTGCCGGCTCGGTCGACACTCTGCGACCGTATCTTGTGCGCTTTGACTCTGGGGTTTCGATTGCAGTTTTCTTTTATGACGGCCCGGCGTCGCGGGCTATCGCGTTTGAAGGATTGCTGAATTCCGGGGAGGCGCTGGTGGCGCGGCTGAAGGCGGGGTTTAAGGAAAGCACCCAACCCGAGTTGGTCAGCGTTGCGACCGATGGCGAGTCGTATGGTCATCACCATAAGCACGGAGAAATGGCACTGGCTTACGCAGTGCGATTGTTGGAGCAGGACAAGGCAGTCAAGCTGACAAATTACGCGAGTTTTCTGGCGATGTTTCCGCCCGAGTACGAATGCGAGATTGTCGACGACACATCATGGAGTTGCGCACACGGAGTGGAGCGGTGGCGCAGCAATTGCGGGTGCAACAGCGGCAAACCGGGATGGAACCAGAAATGGCGCGAACCCTTGCGTCAGGCTCTCGACGAAGTGCGCGATGCGATTGCGCCTCTGACAGACCAGGAAGGCGGCAAACTGTTTCGCGATGTTTGGGCCGCGCGTGACGCATATATCGATGTGATTCTCGATCGCAGCGAGGAAACGCAGAAGCGGTTCTTTGATGAGCATCAGAATCATTCGCTGGACGAGACGGAGAAGGTGCGCGCACTCGAGCTGATGGAGATGCAGCGGCACGCGCAGTTGATGTACACCAGTTGCGGATGGTTCTTTGACGACATCTCGGGCATCGAGACGGTGCAGATCATCGCTTATGCGGCGCGGGCGCTGCAGCTGGCCAGTGAGCTCTTTGGTGAGCAGGCCGCAGGGCTGGAGCCAGAGTTTTTTGCGACGCTTGCCGAAGCGAAATCGAATGTCGCCAGCGCGGGCGATGGCGCGCGCATTTACAAGGAAAAGATCGGTACGATGGAGTTGGGCCTGGAGCAGGTAGCCGCGCACTACGCAATCAGCAGCGTGTTTTCATCGTTTGCTGAGGAAACGGAGCTGTTCTGCTATCGTGTCCGTCGCATCTCCTATGACATTCATTCGTCGGGGCGAGGGCGGCTGGCGCTGGGCCGGGCGCAAATCGCAAGCGTGATCACGGGGCAGGAGCAGAGCTTCTCATTCGCGGTGCTGCACTTTGGCGATCAGAATATTACGGCGGCAGTTAAAGCGTACGAGGAAAACAACGCTACGGAGTTCGAGGCGTTTGCTGCAGAAGCTGAGGAAAAAGTGGCGGGTGCGGATTTCCCTGATGTGATTCGCCTGATCGATCGCTATTACGGACATGTCGACTACTCGCTCACTTCGCTGTTTACGGATGAGCAGCGACGCATCGTGCAGTTGATTCTTAATTCGACCTTGTGGGATATAGAGAGTTCCCTGCGCACCATTTACGAGGATCACGCGAGCCTGCTGCACTTCCTTTCGCAGGCGGGTTTGCCCAAGCCACCGGCACTAACGCTGGCGGCAGGATTTGCGATCAATGCCGGGCTGCGGCGCGCGCTGGAGGCCGATCCGGTGGACGTGGCGCTGTTACGGTCATTTTTGCAAATGGCGAAAGCGGACAAAGTGCCTCTGGATACGACGACGCTCTCCTACATTGCCGACCTGCGGATGAAACGTGTGATGGTGGAACTGCAGATGTCGGCGGGTTCGCTGGAAATGCTGGACCGAGCGCTGGTGCTGGCACGGACCCTGATTGAGCTGCCATTCGATTTGAACCTGTGGCAGGCACAGAATATCTGGTATGAGATTTTGCGGACGTCGAGCCATTCGCTCACCTCTCACAGTGCCGAAGATCGACCGAAGTGGGAAAAGGATTTCAATGAATTGGGAAAGTGCCTGTCGATTGACACTGTCGCAATGACAGCGCCGGAGCAACTGGTAGAGGCGCCGGGAGACTGAACATTTCGTACGTTGCAGAGCGCCTGGGGAAAAGGTTTTGTCGAATTGAAAGGGTGAAACGCAAGTGACTCGCCGAATCATCAGAATCGTCGGATTTGCCGTATGTGTGGCTGCTTTCTTTCTTCCGTCCGTCCGTCCTCCGGGATCCGGGCCGGGCTCGGGCCCCGTGGTTGGATGGGTTTGCGCCGCATTCGCTCTGGCACCGTCCGCCATCTTCCTACATCCCGCGGCGCTCTTCAGCGGCACCGCCGAGAACAAGGAGCTTTCACTTCTCTTCAGCGGATGGTTGAACCCGCTGCTGCTGATTTATTTATTGTTTTGTTTCTTTAAGGGTTTTGTGTGGACGCGCCGAGTGCTAGCGGCAGCCATTCTGCTCTGCATGGCAAGCACGTGGATTTTTCTTGCCGAAGCGCAATTCGTTCCGCTGGTCGGGCACTTCCTTTGGATCGCGGGAATCCTCACGATTCTGGTCCCGGAAGCGATGCCAAGCCGAGCATCCGGCGATAAGACTGAACCCACTACTTAGAACGGCCAATCGCTCCACTCAATTATCAGGGTACTTGGTGCGTGTATCCGGGTACTAACTGCGTGGAGCGATGCGGATGTGGAGTTCCTTGAGCTGCTGATCGGGGACGGTGGTGGGGGCGTCGGCCATGAGGTCGATGGCCTTTGCCGTTTTCGGGAAGGCTATGACTTCGCGCAGGCTCGGCGCGCCGGTGAGCAGCATGACGATGCGGTCGAGGCCGAGGGCGATGCCGCCGTGGGGTGGAGTTCCGTACTCGAGCGCGTCGAGGAAGAAGCCGAAGCGTTTGCGCGCTTCTTCGTCGCTGATGCCAAGCGACTGGAAGATCTGCTGCTGAACGTCCTTGCGATGAATACGGATGGAGCCGGAGCCGAGTTCGAGGCCGTTCATGGCGAGGTCGTAGCAATCAGCGCGGACCGATGCGGGATCGGTGAGCAGGTTGGCCATGTCGGCCTCGTAGGGCGCGGTGAAGGGATGATGCGCGGGCATCCACCTGGCGCTGGCCAGGTCGTACTCAAACATGGGGAAATCGACGATCCAGATGGGATTGAACGATGCTGCGCCATCAATGGATTTGCCGCTGCGCGGATCAGCATCGGCGACAGTCTTCTCGGTCACATGGAATGCGCCGTGCTTTTCCGCATATTTCTTGGCAAGCTCGGTGCGAAAGTTTCCGGCAGCTGAGTAGACATTGATTTCGCGCTCCGAGAGGCGGCCGGGAAACTTGGTGTCGCTGGCCTTTACGGGGTGGGCGGGGTCGCCAGCCACCACGATGACGAAGTCGGCATCAGCGGCGGCGGTGAGTTCGCGGATTTTGGCAACGGTGTCAGGCAGGCTCTTGGCGAGGCGCTTGAAATCGTCGATGAACTTTGCTCCCTTCTTCTGATCGAAGAGAGGGTGGTTGTCTTCGCGCTCTTTGCGGCTGAGTTCGCCAACCCCCGGAATTTGGAGGGCGACGACGGGAAGCGCGGGGTCGATCTGCAAGGAGGCGAGAGCTGCGTCAGGAAAGGCGGAGCGCACGTCGGTGAGGCCGGGCAGGCGCAGATCAGGCTTGTCAGAGCCAAATCGTCGCATCGAGTCGTCGTAGGTGATGCGCGGAAACGGAGTCGGCAGGGTGACGCCCGCGGCCGCGAAGGCAGCGGCAACAAATTGCTCGACGACGCCGAAAACGGTTTCGCGGCGCGGGAAGCTCATTTCGAGGTCAACCTGGGTGAACTCAAGCTGACGATCGGCGCGGAGATCTTCGTCGCGGAAGCAGCGGGCAATCTGGAAGTAGCGATCGAAGCCGGAGATCATGAGGATCTGCTTGAAGATCTGCGGCGACTGGGGCAGCGCATAGAATTCGCCGGGATGAATGCGGCTGGGGACAAGGAAGTCGCGCGCACCTTCGGGCGTGGACTTGGTGAGGATAGGAGTCTCGATTTCGAGGAAGCCTTGTTTGGAGAGGCTTTCGCGGACGGCGAGAGTGATCTCGTGGCGGAGCCAGAAGTTGCGCTGCATCTCGGGGCGGCGGAGGTCGATGTAGCGATACTTGAGGCGCGTTTCCTCGTTCTGAATCGCTTCTTCAGAGGGTGAAAAAGGCGCGAGGCGGGTGTCGTTGAGAACGCGAAGCTCGGTGGCTTCGATTTCGATTTCGCCGGTAGGCATTTTGGGATTGATGGCGTCGGGGTCGCGCAGGCTCACGATGCCGACCGCGGCGACGACATACTCGGGCCGGACCTGTTCGCCTTTGGCGTGACCCTCGGGAACCAGTTCCTTGTCCAAAACGATCTGGCAGATACCGGAGCGATCGCGAAGGTCGAGGAAGATGAGGTTGCCGTGGTCGCGGCGGCGATTGACCCAGCCCATGAGAACGACTTGCTGGCCTGCGTTGGCGGCACGCAGTTCGCCGCAGAGGTGGGTACGTTCAAGATTGCCTAAAAAGTCGAGCACTACTTATGTCCTTTATTAGCTTGCAGGTGTAGAAAGATAGGCTGCCAGCTCCGCGCGATTCACCTTGGTTTGCATTCCGGTGGCGAAGGTCTTCACAGTAAGGATACCGGATTGAAGCTCGTCTTCGCCGAGGATGACGATGCGACGGGCGGTCTTGTCTGCGGCCTCGAAAGACTTCTTGAGGCGGAAGCTGCCGTCGCCCAGGTCGATGCGGAGGCCGGCGTGGCGGAGTTCGCGGGCCAGAGCAAGAGCGGCGGGGTTGAGATTCTCGCCGAGCGGGGCAATATACGCATCCGCCACCTGCGGTAGGGTGGCTTCAAGAGATTGGAGAGTTAGAACGAGTCGATCTTCGCCCATGGCGAAGCCGATGCCGGGGGCTTTGGGGCCGCCGATGGCTTCGCTGAGACCGTCGTAGCGGCCGCCGCCAAGGAGGGCATTTTGCGCGCCAAGACCGCCGTGGGTGAATTCAAATGTGGTGCGAGTGTAGTAGTCGAGACCGCGGACCATGCGGTGGTTGCGCGTGTAGGGGACACGGGCGGCGTCGAGAGCAGCGAGCACGGCGGCGAAATGGGTTTTGGAGGTCTCATCGAGGGAATCGGCGATTTTGGGCAGGGTTTCAATGATGGGCTGGTCGTCAGGGACTTTGCAGTCGAGGACGCGCAAGGGGTTGGTGACGGCGCGACGCTGGCAGTCGAGGCACATTCGCGGAGCCAGCGGAATGAGGGCTTCGCGGAGGGTTTCGTTATAGCGAGCGCGGTCGGCCGCGGAGCCGACGGAGTTGATTTCGAGGGTCCAGCCAGCGATGCCGAGCTCGTCGAGCAGGGTGGCGAGCATTTCCAGGATTTCGGCGTCGCGCAGCGGACTTTCGCTGCCGGCGGAGGGCGGACCGATGACTTCAGCGCCGATCTGCGAGAACTGGCGATAGCGGCCTTTCTGGGGGCGCTCGCGGCGGAATTGCGGGCCAATGTAATAGAGCTTCTGGAGCTGGCCGGTCTCGCCGAGCTTGTGTTCGATGTAGGCGCGGACCACGCCGGCGGTGTTCTCGGGGCGCAGAGTCAGTGATTGAGGCTTTTCCGACTGCGCGCGGGCCTTGTCTTCCCAGGTGTACATTTCCTTGGAAACGATGTCGGTTTCTTCGCCGACGCCGCGGGCGAACAGGGCGGTATCCTCGAAGAGCGGGGTGCGGATTTCGCCGAAGTTGTAGCGGGCGAAGACGACGCGGGCGGTGGCCTCGATGCGGTTCCAGAGGGCGGTTTCCGGCGGCAACAGATCGCGCGTGCCGCGAACGGCTTTCAGGGTGGTCATGACTTATCCAGTCTAAATGGGCAGAGGACTCTGCCGAGAGGTTCGAGGAAGCTCAAACAAAGCAGTGCTTTGCATCCTGGCGCTTTCCAGGGCATCCAAACGCTCATGGAATATCGACTGCTTGGAGGCTCAGGCCTCAAGGTTTCCGCAGTGAGTTTTGGCGCCGCGACGTTTGGTGGCGGCAACGAGTTCTTCAAGGCCTGGGGCGACACGGACGTTGCCGAAGCGCGCAGGCTGATCGATGTCTGCCTCGAAGCGGGCGTGAACCTGTTCGACACGGCGGACGGCTATTCGAATGGCCAGTCGGAAGAGATTCTAGGGAAGGCGCTAGGGGACAAGCGGGCCGGCGTGCTGATCTCAACCAAGGCTTATTTCCCTACCGGCGACGGTCCGAACAATCGCGGGACATCGCGTTATCATCTGCGGCGGGCGCTCGAGGCCAGCCTGCGGCGGCTGGGGACCGACTACGTAGACATCTACCATATGCATGGTTTTGATGCCCTCACGCCTATCGATGAGGTGCAGGACACGCTGAACACGTTTGTGCGCGAGGGCAAGGTTCGCTATATCGCGGCGTCTAATTTCTCAGGCTGGCACCTGATGAAGTCGCTGGCAGTTGCGGACCGGTACGGATGGACGCGTTTTGTGGCGCACCAGGTGTATTACTCGTTGATCGGTCGCGAGTACGAGTGGGAACTGATGCCGCTGGGTCTCGATCAGAAAGTGGGCGCGCTGGTGTGGAGTCCGCTAGGCTGGGGACGGCTGACGGGAAAGATCCGGCGCGGAAAGCCTCTGCCGGAGGTGAGCCGTCTGCACAAAACGGCGGATGCAGGGCCGCAGGTAGAGGACGAGTATCTATACGCCGTAGTGGACGCACTGGACGCGGCGGCTGCGGAGACAGGCAAGACGGTTCCGCAAGTAGCGCTGAACTGGCTGCTGCAGCGACCTACGATCTCGTCGGTGATTCTTGGCGCACGGAATGAAGAACAACTGCGGCAGAACCTGGGAGCAGAGGGATGGAATCTGACTGCGGAACAGGTGGCGGAGCTGGACAAGGCAAGCGCGGTGACACCGGTCTACCCTTACTGGCACCAGCGCAACTTTCCTGAGCGGAATCCAACGCCGGTATAAGGGCGGGGATCAGGGAACAGGGATCAGTCGCCGAGGACCCGGGGAAACGGAGTGGTGCCAAGCCGATGAGCTTAGCCTCGTCGACATTGCAGCTTCAGGGCTTAGATGAACAAAGTGCTATCGGCAGTTCATTTGCCGGCTTCGGCGAGATAAACCCTGGTGTAGTCGAGGTAGTTCTGGGCGTATTCGAGGATCAGCTTGCGATCGGCGTCACCAAGTTCGCGGCGCTGCTTGCCGGGGACTCCGGCCCAGAGGGTGCGTGGCGGCACCACTGTGTGCTCAGGGAGCACCGCGCCGGCGGCAATGATTGAGCCTTCGCCTATGCGGCAGTCGTTGAGGATGGTGACTCCCATGCCGATAAGGACGGCATCTTCGACGACGCAGCCGTGAACGGTGGCATTGTGACCGATGGTGACCCAATCGCCGACGGTGACCGCGTAGAGATGACGCTGGCCATGGAGAACGGCGCAGTCCTGGACATTGGAGTTAGCGCCGACGGAGATAGAGTTAACGTCCCCCCTCAGGACTGCATTCATCCATACCGAGGAGTTTTCGCCGAGTTCAACATCGCCAAGGAGCTGGGCGGACACGTCGACGTAGCAAGTGGCGGGGATTTTGGGAAGTATGCCCTGGTAACTGCGGATCATGGGGAACCTCAAAGGCAGTCTAGATCACCCCAAGTTATGTCGGCCATGGGGCAGAACATCAGCGCGCGTCGTGAAATGATGCCTCGCAGGCCGGAGGAAATGTCCAACATTGGACAGAAAGTCATGTATTTCAGGGAAATATGGGTGGCGTAGTTTGACCTTCCAGTCCAGGATTCAAGTATCATAGAAAGTGGCCTAACTGGCAGGTTTGGAGGTGGGACCCCTTTGGCAGAGGTTCGCATACAAGAAGGCGAGCCGCTCGAGAATGCGCTACGTCGGTTTAAGCGGAAGGTGCAGCAGGAAGACATCATCAAGGAAGTTAAACGTCACTCCTACTACCTGAAGCCCGGTGAGAAGCGCCGCGTGAAGGCAGCATTGGCACGCAAGCGGAATCGCAAGAAAGCTCGCAAAGAGCAAGACTAACGAGCGGTCGACAGCAATTGTGGAACCGCTATAGTTTCAATCAACGGAATCGTGACAAGTGCCGCCGCGGTGACGCTCGCGCAAGGAGCGGGTGAAGCCAGATAGCAAGTAGATCAGGGCGGCCTGTCGCGATTCTTTTATTTAGCTGGCGCCAAGTTTTCATCGTCGGCGCGAAACACCTCAAGTCTTCCGATTTGCAGGGAGACGGTTGAACACTTCCGCTGAATTTGTGGCGGCCCGGGCCCTTGTACCGAAAGTCGTACGAAAACGGGGAATCGGGACCGGCAAGTATTCCTAATGGCCGATTCGGCAAAATCCCTGTTTCGGGGAAACCGGTCATGGAATTCACAGACAGAGTATTGAAGTGCAATGACTGCGGCGCTGAGTTTGTGTTCACCGCAGGAGAGCAGCTTTTCTTCCACGACAAGCAGTTCAAGAACGACCCCAAGCACTGCAAGCAGTGCAAGGCGAAACGTGCCAGTGGAGGGCGGGTTCGATCTGAGACGCGCACCACGTGTTCCGCGTGCGGGTCAGAAACGACAGTGCCGTTCAAGCCGACCCAGGGCAGGCCGGTGCTTTGCCGATCCTGCTTTCAAAAGCAGCCGGCGAAGGCCGTCCCGGTGGGGCAGCCGCCGCCCCCTAGCGCAGTGCCGAGCTGAAGAACAGGTCGCCCTTGAATCCCGAAGGGAACCCGGCGGCGCGCACCAGCGTGGCCAGTTGCGCCCAGTGGCGCTGGCTGTGAAACAACGCATGCGCGGTCATCTTGCGATAGGTGAGGACACGGAATTTCTCTGGCACCCAATCCCCATCCATGGTGTAGGTCGCATCCCAGTTCTGGGAGGGATTGGCGATCACTTCGCGGAAAATTTCCAAAGCCTTGTGATGGAGTTCAAAAAGCGCGTCAAGCGGGCCGGCAGGCGTGTCTTCGCGCGACAAGATGGGCTGGCCAACGAGACGCTGTGCCCAACGAAGCTCCACAGCCCAGATGTGGCGCACGAACTCCTGCACATTGGCTGCACCGCCGATGCCACAGGGAAGCTCGAGCAGTGCCGGGCTGGCGTCGAGATGGGCTTTCCAGAAATCTGATGACTCTTCATTCCATAGCAACATCTCTTCGAACGTGATGGCAGGTGTCATGGCGGCCTCCTGACGTGGAAATCCTACTTACTTCTCTGAATGCTTGAGGGCGCGATGGCCTATGTCCCGGCGGTAGTAGATTCCGTCGAACTGGATTTCAGCCATTGCCTGGTAGGCGCGGGAAAGAGCCTGCTGCAGTGATTCGCCCGACGCCGTAACACCGAGGACGCGTCCACCGCTGGTGACGAGCTGGTTGCGGACCCGCGCTGTGCCGGAATGAAAGACCTGCACGCCGGGTACCTGGCCCGCTGCGGTGAGACCGCTGACGGGAAATCCCATGTTGTAACTGCCGGGATAGCCGGCGGAACTGGCTACAACACAGGCTGCAGCCCCAGGAGACCAGCGGAGTTCAGTGTCGGAGAGGTGGCCGTCGATGCAGGCTTCGAGCGCGTCGACCAGGTCGGACTCGAGGCGCAGGAGGATGGCCTGTGTCTCCGGATCGCCGAAACGGGCGTTGTATTCGAGCACCTGCGGGCCGCGCGCGGTCATCATGAGGCCGCAATAAAGAACGCCTTTGAAAGGTGTTCCCTCTTCAGCCATGCCGCGCACGGTGGGTTCGGCGATGTGGTGCAGAATCCACTCGGTCATGTGCGGTTCGAGCATGTCGCTGGTGGAGTAGACGCCCATTCCGCCCGTGTTCGGTCCGGTGTCGCCTTCGCCGATGCGCTTATGGTCCTGAGCGGGAACGAGTGGCGCAATGTGCGTTCCGTCGGAGAGGCAGAGGAAGCTAACCTCATCGCCTTCAAGGAACTCTTCGATGACCACCTGCTGCTCTTTGGCGCCGAGCAGAGTCCCGTTGAAGAGGCCGTGTGCAGCTTCAATGGCGGTTGCCCTTGAGGCACAGATGATAACTCCCTTGCCTGCGGCGAGGCCGTCAGCCTTGACGACAATGGGTGGGTGAAAGTAGCTGATTGCCCTTTCGAGTTCGTCGGCACTGGTACAGACGGCGTAGTTGGCGGTAGGAACCTGGTGGCGCTTCATGAACTGCTTGGCGAAGGCCTTGCTGGATTCGAGGCGGGCGGCCTGTTGGGTGGGGCCGAAGGCGCGGTAGCCGCGCTGTTCGAAAGCATCGACGACGCCGAGCGAGAGAGGCAGTTCCGGGCCGACGATGGTGAGGCTGGGCTGTTCGACTTCAGCGAGGCGGACGATTGCGGCCACGTCTTTGAGGTCAACAGGAACGCAACGGGCAACCTGGGCGATACCGCCGTTGCCGGGGGCGCAGACCACTTCAGTGACACGCTGGCTGCGGCTGACAGCCCAGGCAAGCGCATGTTCGCGGCCGCCTGAACCTAGGATCAAGACTTTCATGGTGATGCCCCTTACGGCTTCGAAACAGCGAAGCCCGAAAGGCTATGGTCGGCAATGGGGCCGGGAGAAGTCAAACCGGGTGCGGGAACAGGTCGGTTCGAGGGTGCACCTATACTGAGGCGTAGCGAACTGGCCTGTAGAGGTCAGGGCCGAGGAAAGAGGCGTCGTGGTAGAAACCCGCATCAAGCCGTATCGCGAGCAGGTGGCCGAGCAGGAGCGGCGCGAGGAGCAGCGGCGGGCGACGATTCGCAACCAGGCGTTTGGGTTGCTGATCGTGGCGGCGGCGATTCTGGCGTGGTGGCTATTTCATACCAATCCGAAATGGATATTTCCGCCGGGGTGGTGGCGCCCATGAGCACTTCGCGTGCCGCGGGAGGCGCCCTCGGCGCGGGACCTGCGGACGACAACGATCCTTTGGCGGTTCTCCTACTGGGACCCACTGGGAGCGGGAAGACGGCATTGTCGCTGGTGCTGGGCGAGCGGTTTGGCGGCGAGATTGTCAGTTGCGACTCAGTGGCTGTGTACCGGGGAATGGACTTGGGAACGGCAAAACCGACGCTGGAAGAGCGGGCGCGGTTGCCGCATCATCTGATCGACGTGGCTGAGCTGAATGAACCGTTTACGGCGGGCGAGTACAGTCGCCGGGCGCGGGCTGCGTTGAAGGAGATTGCGGGGCGCGGCAGGTTGCCCATTGTGACAGGGGGAACGGGACTGTATTTACGCGCGCTGACGGAGGGGCTGTTTGCGGGGCCGGTGCGGCAGGAGGAGTTACGCAAACGGCTGCGGCTGAGCGCGGAAAAACATGGAACGGCCTGGCTGCATCGGGTGCTCGCGCGGATGGATGCCGCGTCGGCGGCGCGAATTCACGCGAATGATATTGCCAAGTTGATTCGCGCGATTGAAGTGTGTCTGGCGGCGCGCAAGCCTTTGTCGGAGGTTATGGCGCGCAATCCTCTCAAGGGCTTTCGGTTGCTGCGCATGGGGCTGGATCCGCCACGGCAGGAGCTGTATGAGCGATTGAACCGGCGGTGCGCAGAGATGTTTGCTGCGGGGCTTGTGGAGGAGACGCGCGGGTTGCTGGCGCGGTATGGGCCGGTGAAGGCGCTGGATTCGTTGGGATATCGGCAAGGGGTTGCGGTGCTCGCGGGGACGTTGAATGAAAAGGCGGCGATTGCTGCTGCACAGCAGGGGCATCGGAATTATGCCAAGCGTCAATTGACGTGGTTTCGTCGCGAGCCGGATGTGCGATGGATTGAGGCATTCGGGGACGAGGCGGAGACGGTGCGTGTGGCCATGAAAATGGTTAATACGAGCGTCTGACGGCCGATTTGGATGGCAGTTGGTCCAACTGGCCTACCTGGGGCATCCGATAAACTGGACAGTGTTGTGTGCGCAATGGATGAGTCCGCTGCGAGCGCGGGAACGGAGTTCACTTGGTAGAGACGATTTACGACGTGGCAATTATCGGGAGTGGGCCGGCGGGGTATACGGCGGCGATTCGCGCGGGACAACTGGGGCTGAAGGTTGCGTTGATTGAGTCGGCGAGCGTTTTGGGGGGAACTTGCCTGCATGTGGGTTGCATACCGACGAAGGCACTGCTGTTCAACGCTGAACTCTGGGATCACCTGAAAAGCGCGACCGAGTACGGGATCGAAGGCGTCGAGGGGCGAACTCTGAACTGGGAGAACGTGCAAAAGCGCAAGACGGGGATCGTGAACAAGCACACCAAGGGCCTTGAGTTCCTGATGAAGAAAAACAAGGTCACCGTGGTTGCAGGGTATGGACGTCTGACGGGCGCGCCTGAGGATGGGGTGCACACGATTGCGCTTTCCGGTGTGGCCGACGGCGCGACGAGCCAAGTGAAGACGAAGAACGTGATTTTGGCGACGGGATCAGACGCAAAAATGATGTTCGGGCTGAAGCCGGACGATCGCATTCTGACCAACATTGAAATGCTTTCGGTGAGCCAGGTGCCGAAGTCGCTGATCGTGATCGGCGCGGGTGCGGTGGGTGTAGAGTTCAGCTCAATTTTTCGGAGCTTCGGATCGGAAATCACGCTGGTCGAGTACCTGTCGCGGATTATGCCACCGGAGGATGAGGAGATTTCGAAAGAGCTGACGCGTGTGTTCAAGAAACGCGGGATCGATGTAAATACAGGGGCGAAGGTGGAGAAGATTGAGAAGACTGACGCCGGCGTGAAAGTGACGTTTGTCGATGCAAACGGAAAGGCCGTGGTGAAAGAAGCCGAGAAGGCCCTGGTAGCGGTGGGACGTTCGCCGCGCACGGAAGATGTGGGAATTGAGAAAACGCACATTGAACTCGATCGCGGGTTTATCAAGGTGAACGAATGGCAGGAGACCGCTGAGCCAGGCGTGTTTGCCATCGGCGATATCGTGGCAGGGATGCCGCAACTGGCGCATTCGGGGTCGATGAGCGGGATTGTTGCGGTGACGAAAATTGCGGGGCGCACGTTCAGGCCAGTGAAGCGCAATCTTATTCCCGCCTGCACTTACAGCGAGCCGCAGATTGGGTCAGTCGGATTGACGGAGACGCAGGCAAAGGAAAAGGGCTACGCCGTAAAGGTGGGCAAGTTTCCGTTTGCCGGGAACTCGAAAGCGACCATTGTGGGCAGCCACGACGGATTTGTGAAGATCGTGGCGGACGCGAAGTATGGGGAGATTCTTGGCGTTCACATCATTGGGCCGCAGGCAACGGAGTTGATCGCAGAGGCTGTTGCGGTGATGGAACTGGAGGGCACGGTGGACGAAATGATGTTCACGATTCATGCCCACCCTACGCTGAGCGAAGCGATGCTGGACGCATATGCGGCCGTAGAAGGAATGGCAATCAACGCTTAGCTAACTGCGGTTCGGCGGGTGTCGCGATCCTGACACATGGAACGGAAGGCCTTCACAAGTCTTCAATGAATTTGCAATGGGTTAAGGGCCGGAACAGCCACCCTTATTGCGGAGCTACCTGGATTTGGATTGTCTTAGTGCCTTTGGGAACGCCAGGCGCATTGATTTCCCTCATCACGGTATTGGCGGGAATCTCGATGGACGTGGGCAGCAGGACGTAGGCGTCGCATCCGGCCCATGGAGTGCAGATGACGCGCACTTCGCGCAGCAGACGCCCTTTGGAACCCGAAGGCAGCGAGGCAGGAAACGGATGCGTCTGCAGGATCGCGGCCATTGTGGCGAAGCCCAGATCTCCGTGGAGGAAAGCTACCTTGATGGGCTTGCCGTTTTCAAAGGCTACGGCAAAGAGCCCCGAGCCGGTCAATTTGCTCGTGTGAGTGAACGGGCGGATCTCTTCTTCCTTATCGAGTTCTGCGCGGAGGCTACCGTTGTAGTCACCGTGGTTGAGTGAGGTTGAGTTCAGCACCTTGCCAGTAGCGGACTTGTAGCTTGTCTCGATATGGTCTTCCACGTTGAAGCCTGAGGCCATGAATCCGCCGAGAGAGTCTTCGACCCCGGTGATGTGGGCAAGTTCGTACTGATGAGCCGCGGCAGCTTTGTTCTCCCTGGCTTCGAGAACGCGGCCAAGCTGGTATCCAGTAAGACGATCCTGACTTGCGCGCCAGGCGGCGCGGAGGTAGGTTTCGGCGGTGGCAAGGTCGTGCGATTCGAGGGAGGCCCAGCCCATGGTAGACCAGGCCGCCGAAAGAAGCCGTGTCCAGTGGAGCGAGCGGGCATCATCGATGGGAAGCTGGAGTGTTTTGGCTTCGATTGCATCGACTGCCTGACGCGAGAGTGCTGTTGCCTTGGCCAAGTCAGTCGCGCTTGGCGTCGCGTCTGCGCCAAGAATAACTGAGGCATCGCGCAGGGGCTGCAGCAGTTTGTTGGCTTCTTCACCGGTCGTGCCAAATGGGCTGAACGTTCCATTGATGTTTCCACCAAATGCCGTGATTCCAGCGGCGCCAGTTGGAAGGATCGGACTCATCAGTGACTCGTCTTCGAAGATGGCGCGTCGGAAGGCGAGGTATTTGTCCCATTGATCGAGCGGGACTTTGTTTTTCTTTGTCAACAGTCGCCGTTCCGCGCTAAACGTGCCGTCCTTGAATTCGTAGGTAGCGTGGTACTCAGCCCAATCTTCGACAAGGTTGGACCCTTTGGGCGGATATACAGTCCATCCCGCAGGAACCTGAACCGAAGAGGTGTAAACCTGTTCGCCGGGCGAGCCGATCTCCACATCATCGGCCGGCTTCTTCTGGATGACGCCGGGGCCTAGTTCCCAGCCTACGGGCGGCATGGGCGGCACAATTCGATGGCTGTCCCATTCGCCAAACTTCTCACGCGTGTAGTCATAGGAAAAACGGAGGGGCTGGCTGGTTTGCTCGATCGGAGAAACCTCGGGGTTCTTGACTTCGCCGGCGAATCCCGAGTAATTCGAGACTCTCTGCAAAAACGTCTTCCACTCGGACTGCGGGACCTGGCGAAAGGCTGCGCGCAACATCAACTCTGCATCGCCGCGGTAGGTCTGGACGAGGTGGCCCGTGAAGACACCTTCAGCGGAGAGCTTTCCCACCGCCTCGAAGTGCGCGGACTGTGTGAAAGGCATGTCGACGGGGGTGTGTTCGAGGTAAGCGGGCTTGTCAGAAGGAATGGCGAGGGCCTGCTTGTCGCGCAAGGTTGCAATCAAGACGCCGGTCGGGGCAATCTCCTCAGTTGAGTCCATCCACAGCAGTTTGCCGGCGAGCGGAACGATAGTGATGACGTGATCGAATTGTGCAGGAGAAGGCAGATCGGGGTCGAGTTCGCGACCACTCGAAATCAAGACAGGCCACGCCTGAATCCCAGCCGCGCTCAGCATGGATGCCAGGAGAGTGTGCTTATCTTTGCAATCGCCGTATTCGTTCGACAATACGTCGTCGGCGGGGTGCGGCTGGTAGCGGCCGATGCCGAATTCCAGGCCGACATAGTGAATGTGCAAAGCGACGTCGTTGAAAATGGCTTGAATCTTATCCTCGTCAGTGGTGAGGCCCCTGGTAAGAGCCATTGCCTTGGCCTGGATAGCCGGCGTTACGGCGAGTGAACCTTTTTGCAGTGAACCGTACCAGGCTCCAATCTGCTGCCAGCTGGTAAACGTGGTCACTTGCACCGAAGGCTTCCAGTGCTTGGTGGACTTCGGAGGTGCGTCTGGATCAGGCCGGGCAAGATTTGAGCTGGCCCAGTGATAGAGCTTGCGGCCGTTGGCGGTGGTTACGGAGGGCTGAACATCCGCGCTGGCGACGGTTACAGGTTTATCGGCGGGCAGATCGACATCGAGCTGTTCGTCGAAGATGATGACGTTCTTCTCAAGCCCGTATTCTGTCCAGAACTGGCCGGGAACCTCGGGCTTGAGAGTGCGCAGAGTTATCTGATATTCGAGGGTGTCGCCTACGCCGAGGCCTTTGACAGCGACATGTTTCTGGTGGATGTCGGAATACATGGGAGCTTCGCGGGTAACATCGGCAGGCATGTCCTGGGTGTTGTAATCGGGCGTGACCACGACGGTTCCGTCGGGCTTTTTGACGCGGACGTAGCCGATATCAACCTGCTGGTTTGAGGCCGTATAGGTAAAGGTGAGAACGGCCATTTCTTTTACGCCTGCGTCGGCCAGGATACGGACGGCGGCTGTGGTTTCGCGCGTTCCTGTGCCATCGGCTTCAAAGCGAATGCGGGTGGCAAGCTTGTCCCAAACAAGGGCTTCTTTTGAGATGTCGGGGGGCTTCACGGCGGCGGTCGTGGAAGCCTGGGCTGGCTGCGTCGGAGCGGAAACTGCAGGAGCCGGCTTGACTTGCGCCGCGGAGGGAGACAGGCAACATAAGCAGAGAGCCGCGGCAACAAGCAATTGCGAGCGGCGAGGGCTGGACGCAGCGATGGAGGCCGCAGACGGAGCTAGGGATTGGCCCATTAGTTGGTCACTTTGTTACAGGAACGATAGCAGAAGTGCTGTCGAGCCCGGCAGTGTCCAGAGTCACGCAAAGGGCGAGCGGCATTTCGCTCGCGGCCCTGATTCTCCATAGCCCGTATCACATGGGTCTAAAGATCCATTGACTGGCTGGCTACCAGCGACTTGGCCTTGGCGATGAAGTCTGCGAGCGGGATAGAGCCCTGGTCGCCTTTGCCCCTGGTCCGGACGCTGACGGAGCCGGTGGCTTCTTCCTTGTCGCCGAAAACTAGGATGTAAGGCGTCTTCTGGTTGGCGAAGTCGCGGATCTTGGCGTTCATTTTTTCGTTGCGTGCGTCCGTTTCAACGCGCAGGCCAGCGGCCTTGAGTTTGGCTTCAACCATTTCGGCGTAGGCGACGTGGCGTTCGCTGATGGGCACGAGGCCGACCTGCACGGGGGCGAGCCAGAGCGGGAAGGCTCCGGCGTAGTGCTCGATAAGCACACCAAAGAAGCGCTCGACGGAGCCGAAGAGGGCGCGGTGGATCATCACCGGTTGATGGCGCTCGCCGTCTTCGCCAACATATTCGAGCTCAAAGCGGGCTGGGAGATTGAAGTCTACCTGCACCGTGCAGAGCTGCCAGAGACGGCCGAGGACGTCGATGAGTTTCACATCAATCTTGGGGCCGTAGAACGCGCCTTCGCCGGGGATGGTGGTGTACTTGATCCCTTTCCTATCCAAGGCTTTTTGAAGCCCGCCGACTGCAAGTGCCCAATTTTCGTCGGAGCCTGTGTAGTGGGCGCGATCATTTGGATCCCAGGTGGAAAGCTCGACCTTGAATTCCTGAAAGCCGAAAGTCTTCAGTACCGCTTCAGCGAAATCGATGCAGGCAACGACTTCGTCTTCAATCTGGCTGGGCATGCAGAAGATGTGCGCGTCATCTTGCGTAAAGCCGCGTACGCGCAGAAGGCCGTGCATGGTGCCGGAACGCTCGTAACGGTAGACGTTGCCCAGTTCGGCGTAGCGCTGGGGCAAATCGCGGTAGCTTTTCGGCGAGTTTTTATAAATGAGGATGTGGCCGGGGCAGTTCATCGGCTTGAGGCGATACTCGGCGTCATCCAGTTCCATGGGGGTGTACATATTGGCGGAGTAAAACCCCTCGTGGCCGCTGACTTTCCACAAATCGCGACGCATGACGTGAGGGGTGAACACCATCGAGTAACCCCGGCGAAGGCATTCGTCGCGCATCCAGTCTTCCATCACCTTGCGGATGAGCGCGCCCTTGGGATGCCAGAAGATGAGGCCGGCACCGGCGAGTTCCTGGATGCTGAAGAGATCGAGTTGTTTGCCAAGGACGCGATGGTCGCGCTTGGCCGCTTCTTCAAGGCGTGCGAAATGCGCGTCGAGGTCCTTTTGCGAGAAGAACGCAGTGCCGTAGATGCGCTGCAGCTGCGGATTTTTTTCGTCACCGAGCCAGTACGCGCCAGCCAGGGAAAGGACCTTGACAGCTTTTACGCGGCCAGTGGAAGGCACGTGCGGTCCACGGCAGAAGTCGACAAAGTTGCCATTGCGGTAGAAGCTGACTTCAGACCCCGGCGCAGTGAATTTGGTGACGAAGTGGGTCTTCATGAAGTCACCGTCGCGCAGAAACTCTTCCAGTGCCTGTTCGCGAGGTTCGTATTCGTGGATGAACGGCTCATTACGCGCAACGACTTCGGCCATCTTCTTTTCGATGAGGGTGAGGTCGTCAGGCGTAAAAGGGGTCTCACGATAGAAATCGTAGAAGAAACCCTGGTCGGTGGCAGGGCCGTGGCCGAGCTTGGTTTCTGGGAAAAGCTCGAGTACCGCCGTGGCCAATACGTGCGCTGCGGAGTGGCGAACGACTTTGAGCGCGTCCGGATCATTCTCTTTGACCAGCTCGAGGCGGGCGTCCTCGGTCAGCGGGGTTGATAGGTCGACGAGGCGCGGAGCGGTCGCGTCCTCGGCTGCATACATCGAGGCTTCAACCGCGTTGACATCGGGCGCTGCTGACTGGCCGTCGGAGTCTGACTTTTTGTTGCCGTTGCCGCCGATGGGGGTGACGCGAGCAACGACGGAGGCGGCGGCGAGGCGCGGAGAGATGTTGTTGGCGATCTCAAGAGGCGTTGTGCCGGATGGCACTTCGCGAATGGCGCCATCGGGCAGATGTATGGAGATGATTTCCTTGCTCATGGGTTAAAAGTCCTTGGATTTGAGCCGCGGGCGATGAACCCATGGCAACCCTTCAGGATATACCGAACCCAAGGGAACGATTGGTCGCCTGGACGCGTAAGAGCCTACAGTAGCTCAAGTAAATCAAAGCTCGCGCCGAATCCCTGTCCCGGTGCGAGGATCCAAAAGGATCGATCCTTTGAGACTGTGAAGAGGTCAAATTATGCATTTCCGTTTGCGGAGCATTGCGCTCCTCGTTTTGATTGCCGGCTTGGGGCTTGGTTTCTCGCAAGCGCAGCCTGCTATCCAGCCCACGACAGACATCACCAAGGTTCCGGCGGCTGCGCAGCCCTCGGCAAACTTTGACGCCGACGCGGCCACTGAAGCGTATATGGCAATGATTCCGCCGGCGGCAACCGCGCGCTCGAACGCTTATTTTGAAGGCGGATACTGGCTGATTTTATGGGATTTTCTGTATGGCGCTGCCATTTCGATTTTGCTGTTGAACCTGAGGTGGTCTGCTCGCATGCGCGACTTCGCGGCGCGGATTTCCCGATTTAGGGGGATACAGACTTTTATCTACTGGGTCCAGTATCTCGTGGTCACGTCAATTCTGGGCTTCCCGCTGGCCTGGTACGAGGGATTGTTTCGCGAGCAAAGGTACGGCTTGGCCACGCAGACCTTTGGCCCGTGGATGGGCGATCAGTTCAAGGGGTTGCTGGTTTCGCTGGTCCTGGGAGGCTTGACAGTCATGCTACTGTTTGCGATTGTGCGCAAGTTTCCGCGGACCTGGTGGATCTGGGGCGCCGTGGCCGGCATTGCGGTCACGATTCTTGGCGTGGCCATCGCTCCCGTATACATTCGGCCGATCTTCAACAAAATCACCAAGCTGAACGATCCGAAAGTGACGGATCCGATTCTACGGCTGGCACGCGCCAATGGCATTCCGGCCAACGATGTATACGAGATCGACGCCAGCCGCCAGACGACGCGCATGAGCGCCGACGTCAGCGGTTTTGCAGGTACCACGCGCATCACGCTCAATGACAATCTATTGCGCCGCGGCTCACCTGAAGAGATTGAGGCCGTGATGGGCCATGAGATGGGTCATTACGTGTTGAATCACGTTCTCGAAGACATCATTTTTCTATCCATTGTGATCACGGTTTCGATGGCATACCTATTTTGGGGACTGCAATGGACGATTGGTCGCTGGGGCAGCCGATGGGGAATATCGGATCCCGGTGACCCGGCGGTACTGCCGCTTGCGATGCTGCTCATCTCAATTCTGTTCTTCGTGCTGACGCCGATAATGAACAGCGAGACGCGCATGCACGAAAAGCAGGCGGATATGTTCGGGCTGAATGCGGCACGGCAGCCGGACGGGTTTGCCCAAGCTGCAATCCATCTCGGCGAATATCGCAAGATGCGGCCCGGGCCGGTTGAGGAGTGGATATTCTTCGACCATCCGAGCGGTTACAACCGCATCCATTCCGCCATGGTGTGGAAGAGCGAGAATCTCAAGCTGTTTGAGAAGGCGCCTGAGCCGGCTGTGCAATGAGCAGCTGAAAGCCCGCTGGTAATAGGTGAGGGGGCAGGAAAAGGGTGAGGTCGGCGAGCTTCACCTTTTTGCCATGGGGCGAACCTAGGCATTTTGACGCGCTTGCTGAGCCGATGGCCGGGGTCCGGAATGGGCCTGCGCTTGCAAAACTGAACGTCGCAGGGATAGGCTATCTGCATGCGTCGATGTCGCTAACGCCGTTCTGGTGTCTGCTGCGATGCAAAAGTGCGCTGAGTTGGCGCATCGGATGTCCCTCCTGACAGCGTCACCACTACCCAATTAAACAAAAGAGCTGACTTGGGATCTGTCCCGGTCGAAGGAGATTTCTTATGGCGCGAATTGCAGCAAACGTGACTGAATTGATTGGGAACACCCCCCTGGTGCGGTTGAACCGCGTGGCGGCTGGTTTGCCGGCAACTGTGGTGGCGAAGCTGGAAAGCCAGAATCCGCTGTCGAGCGTGAAAGACCGCATTGGCAACGCCATGATTGAAGACGCCGAAAAGTCCGGCAAGATCAAGCCCGGCGAGACGGTGCTGATTGAGCCAACGAGCGGCAACACCGGCATCGCGCTGGCGTTTGTGGCCGCAGTGAAGGGTTACAAGCTTATTCTGACGATGCCTGAGACGATGAGCACTGAGCGCAGAGTTTTGCTGAGGGCATTCGGCGCGGAGATCGTGCTGACGCCGGGTCCGAACGGCATGAAGGGCGCGATTGCAAAGGCCAACGAAATCCTTTCGCAGACCCCGAATGGCCACATCCTGGGGCAGTTCGACAACCCGGCCAACCCGGCGATTCACGTGAAGACGACGGGTCCGGAGATCTGGGACGACACGGATGGCAAGGCGGACATCCTGATCTCAGGCGTGGGAACAGGCGGGACCTTGACTGGCGTGGCGAGCTACATCAAGAAGCGCAAGCCGGAATTCAAGGCCATCGCTGTGGAGCCGACCGATAGTCCAGTGTTGTCGGGTGGCAAGCCTGGCCCGCACAAGATTCAGGGAATTGGCGCGGGGTTTGTGCCGAGCATTCTGGATACGCACCTGATCGACGAAGTAATCCAGGTCACCAATGACGAGTCGATCGCGATGGCGCGGAGGCTGCCGCTTGAAGAAGGACTGTTTGTGGGGATCTCTTCGGGGGCGGCGGTGGCGGCGGCACTGAAGGTGGCAGCGCGACCCGAGAATACCGGCAAGCTGATAGTGGTAATTTTGCCCAGCTTCGGCGAGCGTTATCTCACCAGCGTCCTGTTCGACTCGCTGCGGCAGGAAGTGCTGGCTTTGCAGACCCAGCCAGTTACGCTGTAAGCAAAGGCAATTATCATGTTTGCCCGCATTCGCGAAGACGTGAACTCTGTGCTGGAGCGCGACCCCGCTGCGCGCTCCTGGCTGGAGGTTATGCTGTGCTATCCGGGCCTATGGGCGGTGTGGTTTCACCGGGTTTCCCATCAGCTCTGGCGTGCCAAACTGCGGCTTCCGGCGCGCATTCTTTCGCAGGTGGGAAGGTTTTTCACAGGTGTCGATATTCATCCCGGCGCACTGTTGGGGCGGAGGCTCTTTATCGACCATGCGACCGGGGTGGTGATCGGCGAAACGGCGATTGTGGGGAGCGATGTAACGCTCTACCAAGGCGTGACACTGGGCGGCACTGGAAAGGGCCATGGCAAGCGGCATCCTACGCTCTGTGATGGCGTTTTTGTCGGCAACAATGCGAACGTGCTGGGCAACATTACCGTGGGGCAGAATTCGCGGGTTGGCGCGGGGTCGGTGGTGTTGTCGGATGTGCCACCCAACTCGACTGTGGTTGGCGTGCCGGCGCATATTGTCTATCGCAACGGGCAGCGCGTGCTCATCACCGATCCGCACGATGTAAAGGATCCGCTCTCGGATGCGCTGATTGCGCTGTCGGCGCGTGTTGAGGAGTTGGAAGACCGGCTGGGCGCGCATGTGCGGCGGGTCGAGCCGTTTGCGACAGAAGAAGCAGAGCGCAGCGCTTATCGCGAGGAGCTGGAGCGCCTGCAGGACTATGTTTCGATGGGCGAAGGGATCTGAAAGCCGGCAATCTGCCTTCAGAGATCCAGCGGGCGGACATCCGTGCGATTGAAGATTACTCGAAAATCTTCCCAAACCAGCCAGTCCTCGTTGAGGGGTACTGCACCATATTTGGCATAAAAGGCGCGCGCCGCGGTATTCCCGGGGCTAACATCCACGCAAACTCGCGGGGCATTCTGCTGGAGGAACCAGTCGGCGATTGCTGCCAGCATCAGGCCCGCAATTCCCTGGCGGCGCCGCTCTGCGGCAACACTCATCCACTGCAACTCAGCATCACACGAGTATCGGCGAGTTCGATGACCTGCGACGAATCCGACAACAGCGTTGCCATCGACCGCAACGAAAGCAACTCGGGGTGAAAGGGCTTGCTGCGGCGAATGTTCTCCGCTCAAATACCAGCCGATCCGGGTCGCCCAGTAGGATTGGGACTCCCATTCCTGTGCTCGAATCGCAGCCATCGGGGGAATATCCGAGTCTTGGACCGGCTTGACTGCAATGGGCATAGGAATCTCCTGCCAACATAGAAAGATACGGCCAAAGTGCTACAGTTGACTCGTCCACACTTTATTTTCAAGGTCTGAATTGTTGCGTCTCTCTCGTGTGCTGACGGTGGCCGTCTTTGCGCTTTGCAGCGCAGCCTTTGCCGCCTCTCGCGTGCAGCCGGTGCCGGTTCCGCAGGAATTACGCTCCGACGCCTTCACCGTGACTGTCAACGCTAAGCCAGTGGACGTAGCGCACGCGGCGGCGAACTACGATTTTGTCAATTTCGATATTACCGGACCAGTGACCGTGGCAATTACGGCTACGGAAAAGGGCTTCTGGGATCGGGGTGTCGATATAGAGCCGTGGCGGCTGGGGATCCGGCCCAAGCGCGATGGGCAAACGATACGATTTCAACTTGCGGGGCCGCAGAAGCTCTCCATCTCGCGGCCCGAGGACTTTCTAAATCGCGCTACGATGCTGTTTGTGTTCGCGGGCGAGCCGCCTGCACCCGCGCCACACGATCCTGCTGTTCACGTTTTTCCGGCGGGCGTCTATCACCAGAGCTTGAACCCGAAGAGCGGCGAGACCTACTACCTGGCACCCGGATCTTACTTCTACGGCAGCTTGAACTTGTGGAACGTAAAAGGCGTGAAGGTGCTGGGGCGCGGGACCATCGTGTATGAAGGCACGCAGGACCCCAACAGCGACGAGGGGTGGATGCAGAAGCCCGACTGGCATTGCATCGGGGCACTTCAATCACAGAATGTTCAAATCAGCGGCGTGACCTGCATTGTTCGGGCAAGAACATGGTCGATTCAAATGAAGGACACGAGCGGGTTTGTCTACGACGACGTGCGCGTGATCGGCGGGAACCCGGGAAACGCCAACCAGGACGGGATGGATTGGTTGGGAGGCGGGGATGCGCTGGTGAGGAACGCTTTTCTGCGGGCATCGGATGACGATCTGGCGATGGAGGGCAATTGGGACGGCTACACAGACGAGGAGATTCTGCGGCCGGGACATGATGTCCAGAACATCATTGTGGAGAACAGCGAACTATCGACCAGCATCTCGAATATTGTGCGCGCCGCGTGGCCGCGCAAGATTTTCAATTCGCGAAACTTCACCTTACGCGACTCCGACATTCTGCACGGCGGAATTGGGGCGTGCGGACAGACGTTTGGGGTGCTGGGACTTTGGGGCGCGGACGGGGCCAAGGGCGACCATTCGAGTTACACGTTTGAAAATCTGTGGCTCGACAACTGGTATTCACTGGTGCAGATAGAGCACGAAGAGCCGGCGGTGCACGGAGTGACATTCAAGAACATCTGGGCACTTGGCCAACCGCCGCTTGCAGTCTCGACGCTTGTCGGCAATGTGACGGATGTGACCTTTGACAACGTGAAGTACGGGCAGAGCCGAGCGACCAACGACGCGGAATTGCAACTCGTTACCTCAGGAGGCGCAACGGAGCCGAAGTACCCTGCCCCAGCGGGTCCCGTGGCTCGTTTTGCAGTCAATCCGACGGTATTTGGCCCGCAGGACCAGGTCACGTTTACGGCCGCGCCTTCGCCCCACACAAGCTATACGTGGCTTTTTGGCGATGGGACCGAGGCTCATGGCAGGAGCGTGCATCATCGCTTTGCCGACGCCGATGGAACAGAACTGGATGGGACGCACGGAGCTGGACGATTCAGGGTGTTGCTGAAAGTCGCGGACAACGAGGATCGTGAAGATTGGGCGGAACAGGGACTGGTAGCTGTGGCGCATTGGTACGACGCAGCACAGTATGCAGGAGCCACCGTTTCCGGACTTCAGTGGCATGTTTATCCAGGTACTTGGACGGAGTTGCCGGACCTGGGTGCCCAGAAGCCGATGTTTAACGGCGAATCGTCGAACTTCCATGAGGATTCGCATGGGTTCACGCGCTACGCCACAGCGTGGGAAGGGTTCATCGACATACCAGCCGATGGCGGATACACCTTTCACGTGATGGCGCGCGATGGCGTACGGCTGCTGATTGACAGTGTGGAGATTGCGAAGACGGGTCCACCTTTTCCGCAGGTGTGTGGTTCGCCGGGGAACGCGATGCTCTACGAGCTCGGCTCTATGGGACTGCGCGCAGGGCGGCATTTATTTCGGCTGGAGGCGTTGCATTTCGCGAGCCAGGGATCGCCGCGCGTGTTGTGGGAAGGACCATCGTTGCCGCTGAACGATGTGCCACCGGAGGCGTTCAGCCACGCGCGCATCGATACGATCAGCGGGACAGAATAGCAGCCACCTAGTGAACGAATTCGACCGAAGATTGACCTCCAAGAGAAGGGAGCGATGCGCGCTACGGCTGGCGAGGGATGATCGTCTGTGTAGAGAGGAATCGATCGAAATGAACCTTCTTTGGAAATCGCGGGGACGTGGTAAGGATGCTAATCTTACACCGATCAACGCCTCCGAACGAGATTCCATGCCCACGCGCGAGACGGAATCGATTTTCGGCGCCAGACGAAGGACCTGGAGCTCATG
This sequence comes from uncultured Acidobacteriaceae bacterium, assembly GCA_963826915.1. GTDB lineage: Bacteria > Acidobacteriota > Terriglobia > Terriglobales > Acidobacteriaceae > Telmatobacter. Next base: position 157,057 of record CAWGYG010000008.1, on the reverse strand, counting down.
AACGCTATCGAGACGATCGGGCTTACGAAGCGGTTCAAGAAGGTGGAGGCCGTTCGCGAACTGAATCTGCAGGTGCCGGAGGGTGGTGTCTATGCGCTGATGGGTCCGAACGGCGCAGGCAAGACGACGTTGATCAAGATGCTGATGAATTTGACCAGTCCCACGCAGGGGCAGGCGTTCCTCCTGGGTGTGGACTCACTCAGCCTGCAGGGTAAGCGTCTTGAGACAATCGGTTATGTTTCTGAGAACCAGAAGATGCCCGAATGGATGACGGTGGAGAGGTTTCTCGACTATTGGCGGGTGTTCTATCCAACCTGGGACAGAGAGCTGGAGCAGAAACTGGTGGAGCGATTTGAGCTGCCGTTGAGGCAAAAGCTCAAGGTTCTTTCGCGCGGGATAAGGATGAAGGCAGCATTGACGAGTGTTCTCGCCTTTCGACCGACGCTGGTCATCCTCGATGAGCCGCTCAGCGGGCTGGATCCGTTGGTGCGCGACGATTTGATGGAAGGTCTTTCTTCACTGGGCGAGGAGACGACGGTGCTGCTCTCGTCGCACGATCTGGCCGAGATTGAGCATTTCGCCAGCCACGTCGGCTACATGGAAGGCGGTCAACTTCTGCTCTCCGAAACGATTGCAACAGTTCGACGGCGATTCTGCACGGTCGAAGTGAAGTCAGATGCGCCCCTCCTGTGCCCGGAGGTCGTTCCCATCGAGTGGCTCGATTTCATCATCAGGGAAGGACGCGCCAAGTGGATAGAAACAGATTATGACCGCGCACGCAGCACGAACAGGGCACACAGCTTGTTTGGACAAGTCGAGTTGCGAGCCTCGCCAATCACCCTGCGGGAGGTCTTTCTGACCCTGGCTCGGAAGCCGCGGCCGATTGCCGAGGCTGGAGGCGAGGAATGAGGTTTATTCTTCATATCCTGCGCAAAGACCTCGAGCACCACTGGCGCGAGATCGCATTCTTCGTGGTTATCTGCGGCACCTGGACATGGGAGGCCTCTCATCCTTTCAGCTGGATGTGGATACACCAGCGCGGATTTATCCCGGTACTTCTCTTCGGCATGTGGATTTTTCTCACTATGCGAGTCATCCACGGCGAGTGCCTTCTGGGCGATCGTGAATTCTGGCTCACGCGCCCATACGAGTGGGGCCATTTGATGACGGCCAAGGCGCTTTTTCTGTTCATGTGCCTGAACGGACCTTTGCTACTGGCGCAATTGGTGCTTTTGACGGCGGCCGGGATTCCGCTGTCTTTGTCTCTCGTGCCCGGATTGATCTTTCTGCAGCTTGAGTTTGTTTTATTTGTCACATTTCCTACGGCAGTGATAGCCGCTATGACCGAGACGCCAGTGCAGTGGGTACTGACGGTCGTGGGATTGTTTGTCTACGGAATGGCGCTGTCGTGGTTTCCCTGGGACGGGTTGCCAGCGACTTTTGAGGGGCAGGAAAACGTCGCTGGCATTCTTGGCTTAGCCATCGTCGTTCCGGCGCTGGGATTTGCTCTTGTATGGCAGTATGCGCGTCGCAAGGTATGGACGGCGAGGATAGCGCTGGGTATCGCAGCGTTGGCGGTGCCATTGGTAATTTTGATAGCGTCCACACCATTCGTGCGTGCGATTGCATATCCGCGATCCTCCGGCGCGACGCCGATCCAACTCTCCATCCCACCTGCAATGGATGACGGGAAAATTGAATACAAACGTACGGATGGCTTCGGTGAGGAGACGAATATCGAGATACCAATTCGGTCCGTCTCAATTGACCCGGACGCGATTGTCGACATCGATGGAATGCGGATAACGTTGACCGGCGACAACGGCTGGCGATGGCAGTCGGATTGGCTGAACCGGCCACTGAAATTGAGCGAAGATTCGCCGGGCGGCTCCCTTCAATTCGGTATGCCAGCCACGATTGCGGATCAGATGCAAGGGGTACATGTCAATGCAAACGTCGAACTGGCGTACGGAGTTTATGAGCTGGGGCGTGCCCAAAAAGTGGATACAAGTGCCGAACATTTCAAGATCCCGGATGTAGCGTATTGCAAGTGGTTCAGCGGACAGTTGCCGGGGCAATTCTCGGTCAGCATTGGGTTTTCCTGTGCTGCCCCGCTGCGCTTGCCGGGAGTGGTTGTAGTTCGCGTCGAGTCCGCGGGTCTCGCTTGTCATGCCGAAGCGGGTGAGCCTCCGATTCCTCAAGGCCATTTTGCGTCGACGACGAATTACGGCACCGACATTGTTCCGGCAGACTTTGACCCGGATCCGGTCCACAACCTCTACTTAAGTTTCGGCAATTGGATTCCGCCGATTGCGAGCGACCGCAATCCGAAAGTCAATCGCACGGCTTCCCTTTGCAGGGGAACTCCACTGATTGTTCGCAGTGGATCACTCTCAGGCAAAATGAGATCCACCTTCAGCCTGGGCTCGATTGGAAGCGAGAAGCGCGTTATGCAGCAAGAGGACGATTCGCCCCAATTCATTCTCAAGGACCACTAACGACGCGCAATATTTTGGTTGCTGATTTGACTATTTGGGCAACTGGGTTACGTCCCAGCCCCCGCCGAGTGCGCGGATGAGGCCGACGCTCGCTGCGAATTGCCGCGTTTTGAGATCGGTGAAAGTTCGCTGGTTTGTGAGCAGCGTGCTTTCAGCGATCAGCACTTCGAGGTAGCTGGTAGCGCCGCCCTTGTAGCGCTGATTGGAGAGGTCGAGCGAGTGCTGAGCCGCATCGACTGCCCGGCGCTCCGCCGCCGTTTCCTGCTCGAGGACGCGCAGGTCAGAGAGCCGATCTTCAACCTCGTTGAATGCGCCCAAAACCGTTGCTCTATACGTAGAGGCCTGAGCTTCGTAGGTGTGTCGCGCCTGGTCCGTAACGGCATGGCGCTTTCCGGCGTCAAAGAGCAACTCAGTTGCCTGGGCCCCTAAACTCCACAATGAGCTCGGGCCTTGGATCCAGGTGCCGATGTTCGTGCTCTCGAATCCTCCACCGCCGGTCAGGGTGATGTTGGGATAGAACGCGCTGACAGCGATGCCAATTTCGGCATTCGCGGCTGCGACACGACGCTCGGCGCCTGAGATGTCGGGGCGACGTTCAATGAGCTGAGACGGCACGCCAAGTGGAACGGCGGGAAGCGCCAGATCAAGCGGGTCGAATTGAAGGGTGACCTGCGCCGCCTCCTTGTTAATGAGGGTGGCGATGGCATGTTCGAATTCGGAGCGAGCTTCGTTGACATCGATCAACTGGGCGCGCACGGTTTCAAGCTGGGTGAGGGCCTGGGCCTCAACAACCTCTGTGGCGAGTCCGCCTTTTACAAGTCTCCGGTTCAGGTCGAGCTGGCCTTCGTCGTCGGTGACGGTGGACTGGAGCATGCGGCTGTCGGCATCGAGTCCGCGCAGTTCGAAATAGTCCATCGCGAGTTCCGCGTGGAGGCTGAGGTCGAGGTTAGCCATGTCGGCGGCGCCGGCCTGCGCATTTTCATGAGCGGCCTCGACGGTACGACGGATGCGGCCCCAGAAGTCCGGCTCCCAGCTGGCTTGGCCTTCGAGTTGAAAATCGCTGTAATTGGTAGTAGAGCCGGCGACCGCGAGAGGGCGGTTGGCAGATACCCTGTCCCGCGAGATATTGGGACCGGCAGAGAGCGTCGGGTAGAAGTCGGCGCGGGCAATGCTGACCTGGTCGCGCGCGGCGAGGTAGGTTTCAAGAGCGGCGCGCAGAGACTGGTTCTGCGGTGTTACCTGTTCCTCGAGTTGATTGAGCTGGGGATCGTTGTAGATCTCCCACCACTTGCCGCGGAGCATGCCGTCGGAGGGATCGGAAGTCTTCCAGGAGCCCCCGACCGGATTGGGAGGTGGGACAACGACCGCGGATGCTCCAGTTTCCTTGTAAGCGGTCGGGGGTTCGTAACCGGGCTGCTTGTAGTTGGGACCGACAGGTTTACAGGCAGTAATAGCAATCAAGGCAAAAAAGAGCCCGATGAAGCCCGCTAGATTGTTCCCAGGCATCGGAATCGAAACCTGGGGCATCCGGCAGGCTCTCCTGCCCTTCACTACAGCGAGGCTTGCGGCCCTTGGCACCGACATGACTACTTGCCTCCGGCTGATGGTTGGGTGGGCTGGCCTGGATTGCTCTGCCCCTGGATGGCGGCGCTTTGCGGACTCACCTGCTCGCCATCAATCAAAGAGTCGGGCGGGTCTTGAATGACCTTGTCGCCCGGGTGAAGGCCGCTGACGATCTGCACCGTGGCCCCATCATCCTGGCCGATGATTACAGGAACGAGATGGGCCTTGTTGTCGCCAGCGAGGATTCCGAGCTCGGTTCCCTGCCTGCGAAAGATAACCGCCGAAGAAGGAACGATAAATGTGGGAATCGACGGGGCCTTGAAGCGAACCTGCGCCAGCGAGCCCGGCAGTAGTTCGCCTTTGCGGTTATCCACATCGAGTTCAACCAGCAGGGTACGGCTGGTCGGGTCGATAGCGTCGGCGGTGCGCACCAGAATTCCCTGGAATGTTCTTGCTGGGTACTCGGGGAAGGTCATGTCGATTTTAGAACCGCGCTTCAAGTTGGACGAGTAGACCTGGGGCACGTTGGTGTAGACGCGCAGCGTATTCAAAGCCTGCATGTGAAACAGCTCTTTGGCGGCACCGGCGTCGATGAGCTGCCCAATGTCGATGGAACGCGCGGTGACGACTCCATCGAAGGGCGCGTAGACCTGCTCGAAGGATTTCAGTTCCTGAAGACGCTGCACGTTGGCCTGTGCGGAACGAACGGCCGCCGAGGTGGCCGCGGCCTGATTTACAAATGTGTCGGTGTCCTGGCGCGAAACGGCATTGGACGTGACGAGTCCTTGATAGCGGTCCGATTGTGTCTTTGCGTTATTGGCGTTGGCTTGGGCGGTGCCGAGGTCGGCCTCAGCCTGCGCCAATTGCTGATCGACTTCGGGGGTGGCAATATCGGCCAGGAGCGCACCCTTCTTGACGTGGGCGCCGATGTCGAAGTACCAGTGCATCAGGTAGCCCGAGGTTCGGGCGTAGATGGGCGAGTCGGTGTAGGCGGTGGCGTTTCCGGGAAGGGAGAAAGTGTCGACGGGCGCTCCAGACTGGGCCGGTATTGCAATCACAGTAGGCGCGGCTGCGGCGGTCGTGGACTTTGCAAGCACTTCGTCATGGTGCCTGCGGCCGAGAATCCCGAAGATGGCCAGGGCAGCAAAGACCAGCACAAAAATGACGACGCCGGCAATTGCCTTGCTCGGCGAGACGCGCTCCTGCTCTGGCGCGCTCTCGTGATTGTGCGGCGGTTGGGTAGCCTGGCCCTGCTGGGCTGGCGGCTTTTGGTTCGGATTGGATTCGTTGGTCATAAAGAAGCAGCTCCGAAAGCTTGACTTGTACGCTTGATGCCTAGTCGAATTCGTCGAAAGTGGCGGCCTGGGCTTCATGGCGATTGGCCCTATTCCGCTTTTCAATCCATCCGTGAACGACTGAGAAAAATGCGGGAACAAAGAAGAGGGTGGCCACGGTGGCCACCAATAGGCCGCCAATCACGGCACGGCCCAGCGGTGCGTTTTGTTCGCCACCTTCGCCCAGGCCGAGAGCCATCGGCGTCATGCCGAGAATCATGGCCAGAGCGGTCATCAGCACCGGACGCAGGCGGACGAACCCGGCATTAAGTGCGGCCTGGCGTGCGTCGCCGACTAACTCTTCAAGTTGCTCGCGGGCGAAGCTGACGACCAGGATGGAGTTGGACGTGGCCACGCCCATGCACATAATGGCTCCGGTAAGCGCCGGGACACTGAGCCGCGTGCCGGTAAGAAACAGGAACCAGGCGATTCCCGCGAGCGCAGCCGGCAGCGCCGAGATGATGAGAAACGGGTCGAGCCATGATTGGAAGTTCACGACAATCAGCAAATAGACGAGCAGGATGGAGAAAGCGAGTCCGGTAAGCAGGCCGATGTAGGACTTCTCCATTGTCTCGCTTTGGCCGCGAAGGATGAAGTGGGAGCCCCTGGGCAGATCGCCCTCGTGATTCTTGATGATTTTTTGCATCTCGCGGGTGACGGAGCCGAGATCGGTGCCGACGACGTTGGCATAGATGTCAATGACCGGCTGCACGTCATAGTGGCTTACGGTGCCCAATTCGGCGCCGGGCTGGATCTCAGCCAGGTTGCCGAGGACTTGGACGGGATGCTGTGCTGAGCCAGGTGCGTTGGTAGTCAACGGCGTGGTGGAGGCTGTGGTAGCCAACGTCGAGGTGTTTGTGCCAGACCCGGCGGCAGTCACCGGCAAGCTGCGCAGGCCGGCCAAAGAGTCCAGCCCGTACTGCGGAGTTTGGACGGCGACGTTGTAGCTGACGCCATTTCTGGGGTCCAGGTAGAAGCTTGGAGTGGTTTGGAAGCTTCCGCTCAAAGCCACCAGCACGCTTTGGGCGACGTCTCGCTGGGCGAGGCCAACAGTCTGGGCTCGGGTGCGATCGACGTTCACCGTGAAGTTTGGGTAATCGAAGGGCTGTTGGATGCGTGCATCGGCGGCGCCGGGAACATAGCGGACTTCGTTCAACATTTTTTCAGCCAACGCGCGATTGCCGTATAAATTCGGTCCGACGATCTGGACATCGATGGGGGCGGAAAGGCCGAAGTTGAGAATCTGGGTAACGATATCGACCGGCAGCATGTAAAAGGTGACGCCGGGATACTCGCGAGCCAAAACGCCCCGCAGCTCCTGGACATAATCGTCAGTCGGGTGGTGTTTGGCGGTGAGCTGCACCTGGATGTCGGCGTCTTCAGGGCCGATAGGGGCGGATGTCGAGTAAGAAAGATTCAGACCGGAGTAGGGCAGGCCGATGTTGTCGACGATTGTGACCATTTCATTGGCGGGAACATGTTCGCGAATGGTGGCATCGATATGGTCGCAAAGGGCGGCTGTCTCTTCAATGCGGGTGCCAGTGCGGGCGCGGACGTGGATCTTGAATTGGCCGGAATCGACAGCGGGGAAGAAGTCCTGACCGAGATAGGGCACCAGCAGGGCCACAGAACCGACCGCGAAGAGAAGGAAAACGATAAGGAAGACACCAGCGTAGTCGACGGACAGAGTCAGCAGACGAACGTAGCCATTGCGGAATTTGGTAAAGCCGGATTCGAAGGCGGATTGAAAGCGGACGAACGGGTTGCGGCTGAGGCTTTTTCTTGCGACGGCGGCATCGTCATGTTCATGCAGAAGGTACTTCGCCATTGTGGGGACGACGGTACGAGAGAGCAGGTAGCTAGCCAGCATGGCGAATACGACGGACTCAGCCAGAGGTACAAAGAGGTAGCGTGCCACGCCGCTGAGCATGAACATGGGAACAAAGACGATGCAGATGGCGAGCGTGGAGACGAGGGCCGGCGTTGCGATTTGTGCCGCGCCGTCGAGAATGGCCTGCTCGATTTCCTTGCCGGATTCGAGGTTGCGATTGATGTTCTCGATTTCAACTGTGGCGTCGTCGACCAGGATTCCGACGGCGAGCGCGAGACCGCCGAGGGTCATGATGTTGATGGTTTCATGCAAGACGGCGAGCATGGTGATGGAGCAGAGGATGGACAGCGGGATGGAAACGGCAATGATGAGAGTGGAACGCCAGCTACCCAGAAAGATCAGGATCATTATCGCGGTGAGGCACGCGGCAATGAGACCCTCGCGAACCACGCCTTCGATTGCGCCGCGGACAAAGATCGACTGATCGGAAAGAGGATTGACCTGCAGTTGGGGTGGAAGTTGACCCTTGATGCTATCCAGCTTATCGCGCACACCCTTGATGATGTCGAGGGTCGAGGCGGAGCCGGTCTTCATGATGCTCATCAACGCGGCGCGACGGCCATCTACGCGGACGATGTTGGTTTGCGGAGGATTGCCGTCACGGACGTGGGCTACGTCGCGGACATAAATAACTGCGCCGTTGAGGGTGCGGATGGGAAGGTTATTCAGCTGCTCAACGATTGTCGGGGACGAGTTGGTCTCGATGGCGTATTCAAAGCGGTCGATCTTCATTGTGCCGGAAGGCACTATGAGGTTTTGGGCCGAGACGGCATTGACGACGTCGGCAGGCGAGAGCCCTTTGGCCTGAAGCGCTGCAATGTTGAGATCGACCTCGATCTGGCGTTGCTTTCCGCCATATGGAAAAGGCGTTTGGGCCCCTTCGATGGTGGCCAACTGGGTACGAATTGTGTTGGTGCCGAGATCGGACAGCTGTTGCTCGGTGAGGCCGTTTCCTGAGAGACCCAACATGAGAACCGGGACGCTGGATGCGTTGTATTGAATGATGAATGGCGGCGTAGAGCCGGGCGGCAGAGAGCGCAGTTGCACCTGGCAGATGGCGGTGACCTGAGCAACGGCGTTGCCGATGTTTACGTGGGGTTGGAAAAAGATTTTGATGATGCCGATGCCGTTAAGCGACTGGGACTCTATGTGCTCGATGTCGCTGACGGTGGTGGTCATGCCCCGCTCGCTGTTGAAGATGATGCGAGTGGACATTTCCTGTGCGGAGAGGCCGGTATAGTTCCAGACAACGGTGACAACGGGAATGTCGATGTTCGGAAAGATGTCCGTAGGCATCGACACAATGCTGTAGACGCCAAGGATCAGAATCAAGAACGCAAAGACGGCGAACGTGTAAGGCCGCCGTAGCGCAAGCCGGACAATCCACATCATAGGGCTGGTACTCGCTCCTGAGACGATTTGCCTGCCACCAGGGTGACGAATGAGAGATTGGTCGCAATGCGCTAAGCAGGCGAACCGTTCAAGGCAAACAGCGGCTCAACGGAATTCTGGACCCCAGCGGAGCAAAAAGCCGCTGAATCCGTTCAACACACAGTTGAACTAACAATGTTAGACGATGACGCACAGACGGACCCATGCGTCCGGATAATAACCCTTGACCAATACGTTCAATAGGACGTTCAAGAGGGTTGGAAAGATGCAGGCAGAAGGCCCCGGAACTCGGGATAAGAGCCTCTTTGAGCGGCTCTAACTTCAGTGCTTTCAGGCGGAGAAATGATCTACGCGTCTTCTTCCGGCGCGGTCTCGTGCGGTTATGCGGTCGAGTATGGAAACAATGAGAGACTCGTTTCAACCAGAATGCCGGGAATGTTGACGGAAGGCAATGTGCCTGGTTGACCGGCTCCCTTACAATAATCGCGCAACGCATACAGAGCGGTGCGGTTCTGGAAGCAGAGTTTCCCGAAGCGGAGAAGCAGGGCGAAACCTTTGTCAAAACCGCTTCGTCTTTATATTCAGTGTTTCGACCCTCAAATCCTGTCTGATTTAGCCCCTGACTGGGCTGACTCCGAGGGCTTCTAACTCACCAAACAGACGACTGGAAGCAAAACCATGCCAATTGAGAACGCCACTGAGACTTATTTGCCAAAGGCCGGCGAATCGCACCTGCCGGGACGAGGTAGAACCGGAGTTCGGATCATCGTTTACCTCGTGTTGGCAACTGCGCTGGGTCTGATCGCCTGGAAGGTGTACCAGAACCACCAGAAGGCCGCGGCCAACTCTGCGAGCCAGGCGGCGGCACTGCTGGGCAGGCCGGTTCCAGTGCAGGTGGTGGGCGTTGAGCAAAAACCCATGCCGATCTTCCTGACCGGGCTCGGCACGGTGACCCCGTATATGAGCGTCACAGTGAAAGCGCGGGTGAATGGCGAGCTGATGCCGGTCAAGTTCACCGAGGGTCAGGAAGTTAAAGAAGGCGAAATCATCATGGTGATCGACCCCTCGCCTTATAAGGCCGCGCTGGACCAGGCCAAAGGCAACCTGGTCCACGATCAGGCACTCCTGAAGAACGCGCAGGCTGAATACGACCGCTATAAGGCGCTTTACGCTGCGGGCGTAGTTTCAAAGGAGACGATGGAGGCCGATGAAGCGCAGCAGGGTCAGTACGAGGGAGCCATTGAATCAGATAAAGCTGCCATAGAGACAGCCCAATTGCAACTGGACTGGTGTTCCATCAAATCGCCGATCAATGGACGGATTGGCTTGCGGCTGGTCGATCCGGGCAACATCATCAGCGCGAACACAACGAACCTGGTAATCATCAACCAGTTCAAGCCCATTGCGGTTTACTTTACGCTGCCGGAGAACCAGCTTCCCCAGGTACTGAAGCGGCTGGCGGCAGACAAGCGCATGCCCGTGGATGCCTACGACCGGAGCGACTCGCAGCAATTGTCGAGCGGAATGTTGCTGACCGCGGACAACCAGATCGACACCACGACGGGCACCGACAAGTTGAAGGCCGTGTTCGACAACAAGGATTCGGTATTGTTTCCAAACCAATTCGTCAACATTCATCTTGTACTTGAGAACCGGCCCAACGCTTTGGTAGTGCCTTCTGCAGCCATCCAGACAGGCTTGAATGGATCGTCGTTTGTGTGGGTGATTGGCAGCGACAACAAGGGCGGCCAGGTATCGAACATGCAGCCGGTGAAGGTGGCGCTTACCGAAGGGCAGTCGACAATTCTGGACAGCGGCCCAAATTCGGGTGACAAGGTGGTCGTGGACGGAGCTGATCGCTTGCGACCCGGGCAGCCGGTAACGGTGAGCGGGCAGCGGCAGCATTCGGCCCAGGGCGCTGCCCAAGGTGGCGCGAACCAGGGTTCCGGACAGGGCTCGGGACCATCCTCAGGAAGCAGCCTCTTCACCAACACAAATGCAGGCGGTCAGCCGAGTAGCGGGAAGGCCGGACATTCCAAGTCGAACAGCTCAAAACAGGGACAGCCGCAGTGAGTTTGAGTCCATCAAGGCCATTCATTCTGCGCCCGGTCGCGACGTCGCTGCTGATGGCGGCGATTCTGCTCGCCGGGGGGGTTGCGTTTGAGCAGTTACCGGTCTCTGCACTGCCGGAAGTGGACTACCCGATCATCCAGGTGCTGACATTCTATCCGGGGGCGGGACCCGAGGTGATGTCATCGTCGGTGACTGCCCCGCTGGAACGTCAGTTTGGCCAGATGCCGGGCCTGCAGCAGATGACATCGGTCAGTTCAGGTGGCGGCTCGGTGATCACCCTCGAGTTCAACCTGGAAGAGAACATCGATGTGGCGGAGCAAGAGGTTCAGGCGGCAATCAACGCGGCCAACAGTTTCCTGCCGACCGATCTACCCAACCCGCCGGTCTACAGCAAGGTGAATCCAGCGGACGCTCCGATCATGACCCTGGCGCTGACGTCGGATTCGCTACCGCTGGACCAGATCGAAGATGCAGCCGACACCAACATGGCGCAGAAGATCTCGCAGGTGACGGGCGTAGGTCTCGTATCGATCGCCGGCGGACAGAAGCCATCGGTGCGTGTGCAGGCAAACCCGGCCCAATTGGCGGCGTACAACCTGAGCCTTGAGGATTTGCGGACCGCCCTGGCCGCTGCCAATGTCGACCAGGCCAAGGGTACTCTGAACGGCTCCCGGCAGTCGTATACCATCGGCGCCAACGATCAACTGATCTCAAGCGGTGACTATCTGCCGGTAATCATCGCCTACCGCAATGGGGCGCCAGTGCGCACTTCTGACGTTGCATCGGTGGTCGACGCAGCAGAGAACTCGCAACAAGCCGCGTGGATGGACCGGCAGCCAGCGGTGATCGTCAACGTGCAGCGGCAGCCGGGCGCGAACATTATCGCGGTGGTGAACCGCATTACGAAGCTGTTGCCGCAATTGCAAACGAGCTTGCCGGCCACCGTGCAAGTAAAGGTGCTGACCGATCGCACAACGACCATCCGCGCGTCGGTGAAGGACGTGGAATTTGAGTTGATGCTGACGGTGGCGCTGGTTGTGATGGTGATCTTTCTGTTCCTGCGCAACCTTGCAGCAACGATTATTCCCTCGGTCGCGGTGCCTCTTTCGATTGTGGGCACATTCGGCGTGATGTATCTGCTGGGCTACAGCCTGAACAATCTCACCCTGATGGCGCTCACCATCTCGACTGGATTCGTAGTGGACGACGCCATCGTGATGATCGAGAACATCTCGCGCTATATCGAAGCGGGAGAGTCTCCGATGCGCGCGGCGCTGAAGGGAAGCGAGCAGATCGGCTTCACCATCATTTCGCTGACGGTTTCTCTAATCGCTGTACTGATCCCGCTGCTTTTTATGGGCGACGTGGTGGGAAGGCTGTTCAGGGAATTCGCAATCACGCTGGCGGTAACCATCCTGGTTTCGGCAGTCGTATCGCTCACACTGACACCGATGATGTCGTCGCGGATCCTGAAGCACAAGACGGAAGCCAACCAGACGCGGTTCTACCACGCCTCAGAGAAGGTTTTCAACTCTGTCATCAGTTGGTATGGAGAGACGTTGCAGGTGGTGTTGCGCTATCGCTTCATCACGCTGATGGTCACTATTGCAACCGTGGTGGCAACGATCGTGCTTTTCATCATCGTTCCCAAGGGGTTCTTCCCTGTGCAGGACACAGGCGTGATTCTGGGCATCAGCGAGGCGCCGCAGTCGGTCAGCTTTACGAGCATGGCGTCGCGCCAACAAAAGCTGGTGGACATTGTGCTGCAGGACCCGGCGGTTGACAACGTCTCTTCTTTTATTGGAGTGGATGGAACTAACACCACGCTGAATTCAGGCCGCATTCAGATCACTTTGAAGCCTTTGGATGTGCGCGGCATTTCAGCATCGGAAGTGATTCAACGTCTTCAACCGAAGGTCGCGAACGTCGACGGCATCCAGCTTTTTCTGCAGCCGCTGCAGGACCTGACCGTTGAAGACCGCGTCAGCCGCACGCAATTCCAGTATTCGCTCGAAGATCCGAACGCAACGGAACTGGCTACCTATACCCGCAAAATGGTGCAGGAACTCGGCAAGGAGCCGATCGTGACCGACGTTGCCAGTGACCTGCAGGACGATGGATTGGGCGCATCGCTGGTGATTGATCGCGACACGGCCGCACGCCTGGGCATTGCGATGGCCGATATCGACAACACGCTTTACGATGCATTTGGCCAACGCCAGGTCTCTACGATTTTCACGCAGCTGAACCAGTACCACGTGGTGATGGAAGTGGGGAAAGATTTCCAGACCAATCCTTCCACGTTGAACAATCTTTATGTAAAGTCGGCGAATGGAACGCAGGTGCCGTTGAGCATGGTGGCGCACTGGGAACAATCCCGCGCGCAACTGGCAATTGGGCATCAGGGGCAATTCCCGTCGACAGTAATCAGCTTTAATCTGGCGCCGGGCAAGTCGCTGGGAGATGCGGTGAACGCGGTGAACCTGGTAGAGCAGAAAATCGGGATGCCGATCAGCATCAACGCGAGCTTTCAAGGAACTGCCGCGGCTTTTCAAACTTCACTAGCCAACGAGCCGCTGTTGATCCTTGCGGCATTGATCACGGTTTACATTGTGCTGGGCGTGCTTTATGAAAGCTACATTCACCCCATCACGATTATCTCGACGCTGCCTTCGGCGGGTGTCGGAGCGATCCTGGCGCTGCTTATCACGCGAACTGAATTCAGTGTGATTGCACTGATTGGCATCATCTTATTGATCGGCATTGTGAAGAAGAACGCCATCATGATGATTGACTTTGCTCTTGACGCTGAGCGAAACCAGGGCAAGCCGGCGGAAGAAGCGATCTTCCAGGCCTGCCTGTTGCGATTCAGGCCGATCATGATGACGACAATGGCAGCACTGCTGGGAGGGTTGCCGCTGGCGCTGGGCGGAGGCGTGGGTGCAGAGTTGCGCAAGCCATTGGGCATTACCATTGTCGGCGGTCTGCTGTTGTCGCAGGTGCTCACGCTTTACACCACGCCTGTGATTTACCTCTACTTTGACAAGCTGTCGGTGAGGCTACGTCCGCTGGTTGCGCCGCCTGCGCTTGATGAGCAAACGGTAGCGGGAGACTAACGGATGCACCTCTCCGCACCATTCATCAAGCGGCCGGTAGCGACCACGCTGCTAAGCCTGGCCCTTCTGCTGGCCGGCTCGGTAGCGTACTCGCTGCTCCCGGTGGCCTCGCTGCCGGATGTGGATTTCCCGGTAATCGGCGTAGGTGCGGGGTTGCCGGGCGGCAGCCCGGAGACGATGGCATCAGCCGTGGCGACCCCGCTGGAGCGCCAGTTCGGGCGCATCGCCGGCGTGAACCAGATGACGTCGTCGAGTTCGCTGGGCTCGGCTTCGGTGACTCTGCAGTTCGACTTGAATCGCAATATCGACGCCGCGGCACGCGACGTACAGGCCTCGATTAACGCGGCGCGCAGCCAGTTGCCGTCGTACCTTCCGCAGAATCCGAGCTATCGAAAGGCCAATCCCGCAGAGGCGCCGATTCTGATTTTGACTTTGACCTCGAACGTGATTCCAAAGCCGCAGATCTATGATATGGCCGACTCGATCCTGGCGCAGAAAATATCGCAGATCCAGGGTGTTGGGCAGGTCTTCGTAGGCGGCAGCTCGCAGCCGGCTGTGCGCGCCGAGTTGAATCCCATGCAACTTGGGAATAACGGAATTGGACTGGACGCTGTGCGCACGGCCCTCGGCAATGCGAATGCCAATCGCCCCAAGGGCAGCTTTGAGGACTCTGCTCATCGTTGGCAGATTGACGACAACGACCAGATTTTCAAGGCCGTGGACTACGCGCCCATTATTGCCGGCTATAACCAGCAAACCGGCGCGGCAGTGCGCGTTGGCGACCTGGGCACGGTAACGGACAGTGTTTCGGATATTCATACCGCGGGATCGGCGGGCAACAACGCACCCGGGCACAGCGGCGTGCTGAAGGACTCCATCCTCATCGTTATCTTCAAGATTCCTGGCGCCAATGTTATCGATGCGGTGGACAGCGTTCTGAAAGAGATGCCTCGGCTACAGGCCGAGATCCCGCCCACTATCACGATGAATGTGGCTGTCGACCGAACCACCACGATCCGTTCGAGCGTGCATGACGTGGAAATTTCACTCATGATCAGCGTGGTCCTGGTGGTTCTGGTAGTCTTCCTATTTTTGCGCGAGGTGTGGGCCACGCTGATTCCATCAATAGCCGTACCGCTCTCGCTGGTGGGCACGTTTGGCGTGATGTACCTGATGGGCTACACCATCGACAACTTGTCGCTGATGGCGCTCACAATTTCGACCGGTTTTGTGGTGGATGACGCCATCGTAGTGATCGAGAACATTACCCGCTATCTCGAAGAGGGCATGAAGCCGTTCGATGCTGCGATGAGGGGATCGAAAGAAATCGGCTTCACGGTTCTTTCGATGAGCACTTCCCTGATTGCTGTATTCATTCCCATTTTGTTGATGGGCGGAATTGTGGGCAAGCTATTTCGCGAGTTTGCTGTAACACTCAGCGTGGCCATCGCCGTGTCTCTGTTGGTATCACTGACCACTACGCCGATGCTGTGCGCACATTTCCTGAAGGAGCGCGATGAGAGCCGCTATGGGCCTATCTATCGCACCATGGAGAACGCCTTCCAGTGGCTTCACTACGAATACAATTCGGCTTTACGCTGGGTTCTGCGCCATCAATGGCCGGTTCTGCTCATTGCCGTTGGCTGTGCAGGATTGAACGTCTGGCTGTACATCATCGTGCCGAAGGGCTTCTTCCCCCAGCAGGATACCGGTCGGCTTGGGGGCAGGACACGCGCTGCGCAGGACATCAGCTTCCCGGCGATGCGCGATAAGCAGCGGCAACTGGCGCAAATGGTGCTGGAAGACCCTTCGGTTCAGACCGTAACCGCATTTGTGGGCGGCAATGGTCCGGGCGGAGGATCAACCAACGTGGGCAACATGTTCATCGCCCTCAAGCCCCTCAACGACCGCCCCTATCGCGCTTACGGCGACGACTGGTTCGATCGGCTGCGCCAGAAGCTTCACATCCACCCCGCCCACGTCTCCGCAGACGAAGTGGTGAATGGCCTGCGAAGGAAGCTAACCAGTGTTCCCGGGGCAACGCTTTTTCTGCAAGCGCAGCAGGATATCCAGATCGGCGGACGCGGCAGCGATGCGCAGTACCAGTACACGCTCTCAGACGAAAACTTGAAGGAGCTCAATTCGTGGGCGCCCCGACTGCTGGCGCGCATGCGCACCATGCCAGAACTTCGCGATGCCTCAACCGATCAGCAGGACCAGGGGTTGGCGGCCAATCTCGTGATCGATCGCGATACAGCCTCTCGTCTTGGAGTTACCGCGTCGGCCATCGACCAGGTGCTATACGATGCGTTCGGACAGCGGGAAGTCTCCACGATGTATACCGGGCTGAACCAGTACTTCGTAGTGATGGAAGTCGATCCGAAGTATCAACTCAGTCCCGACTCGCTGAACAACATTTATGTGAAGGCAAGCAATGTTGTGGGATCCACGACGGCCGTATCAACTATAGGGACGGCTCCGGCCAGTGCTGCAACCGCTGCTCTGGCAAATGGTGACGTGGCCACGCCGGCTCCGCCATCGGGCGCGCCGAGTGCGGCGCCAGCTGTCTTTGCGACCTCAGGCGGAGCGCTTGTGACCTCAAGCACGACTTCTGGAACGACGCTCACAGCCCTGGCTCCGACGGCGAGTGCGTCATCGAGTAACGCAACGGCCGCTCCTGTAACGAGCAATTCCGGCGGTGCGGCCGCGGCGCCTGCGGCTGCACCGACACCGTCAACGAACGGCGCCATGGTACCGCTCTCTGCATTTGCCCACTTCGAACAGCAGCGCACTTCGCTGGCGGTGAATCACCAAGGTCAGTATCCGGCGGTGACACTTACATTCAACCTGGCGCCCAACGTGGCACTTGGTCAAGCGGTAACGGCGTTGGAGAAGGCGCAGCTCGAGATGGGAATGCCCTCTTCGATTCACGCGACGTTTCAAGGCACCGCGCAGGCGTTTCAAGATTCACTCAAGAACGAACCGTACCTCATCCTCGCCGCATTAGTAGCCGTCTACATCGTGCTGGGTATCTTGTATGAGAGCCTGATTCATCCGTTCACGATTCTGTCGACGCTGCCGCCCGCAGGCGTTGGCGCAATCCTCGCGCTGCTCATTACCGGAACCGATTTGAGCATCATGGCGCTGATAGGAATCATTCTGCTGATTGGCATTGTGAAGAAGAACGCGATTATGATGATCGATTTCGCGTTGCAGGCTGAGCGCGACCAGGGCTTGTCGCCGGTTGACGCCATTTATCAGTCGTGCCTGATGCGTTTCAGGCCAATCATGATGACCACGATGGCCGCGATGTTTGGAGGATTGCCGTTGGCTATCGGAATGGGTGTTGGGTCGGAACTGCGTAAACCACTGGGGATCACGATAGTCGGCGGCCTGCTGGTTTCGCAGATGCTCACGCTGTTCACTACGCCGGTGGTTTATCTTTTCTTTGACCGGCTGCAGTGGCGGGTTATGAAACTCCATCGCATCGGCTCGGAACTGGAAGAGGCACCGGGGGACTGAACCCAGGATTCAGTTCTTTGGGCTGGAATTCAATTCGTCACAGCGGATTCGTCTCAAGTAGCGCTATACTGCCGCCGGCAATTTGATTGACGGAGGTGAACCATGCCTACGATGGAGAAGCACGATCTTGGCGAGAAGCTCGATCTTAAGAAACAATGGAAACATTTGTACCAGTCGCGAGCCGGCGAAATCACAAAGGTGAATGTGCCCCCGCTGATCTACCTGATGGTGGATGGCGAAGGCGACCCGAACAAGTCGAAGGAATTTGAGCAGGCCGTCGAAGCTCTTTACTCGCTCTCTTACACGCTGAAGTTTTCACTGAAAAAGAGCCCGCATCCCGTCGACTACGGGGTGATGCCGCTGGAGGGGCTGTGGTGGGCGGACGATCCGCACGCCTTCTTTTCAATGGAAAAGTCTGCGTGGAAGTGGACCGTGATGATCCTGCAGCCGGAGTTCATCTCCCGATCTCAGGTGGATGCGGCTTTCGAAGAGGTGCGCAGGAAGAAGAATCCAACAGCGCTGGACCGCGTCCGGTTCGAGATGCTGAAAGAGGGCGATGCCGTACAAACGCTCTACCTTGGACCCTTCGCCGATGAGCCACCCACGATTCTGCGTATGCACGACGTTATCTTCGCGGCGGGAAAGCAGCTGTACGGCAAGCATCACGAAATCTATTTGAGTGACCCACGGAGAACCGCGCCCGAGAGGCTGAGGACTGTTCTTCGCCAGCCGATGCGGTAGCATTTTCTGCAAAGCCTAATCGACCGCTGGTCGTGCTGCGATAAGACTACACAGCACTTGGAGCATCCTGCTCTCGTGCCTCACGGCTGCACGACCGCATTCGCGATTGCGGGGGGTTGGTGATATCGTCGAATCTATCCAGAAATGCGTTTAACGGATTCTTCCCTCAATCCTCCTATTCTTGACACTCTGAAAGCCTTGCATTTGTTGCCGGTAGCATTTTCGCATTCGTTATTGCGGCTTTGCACTCGTGTCGGTGTTTTCAATCTGATACCCAATGAAGGACGGTACGGTGATGAGCACTCCTCCTGAAAAGACTGACGCCAACCTGGTTTTGACATTGGATGAAATTACCAGCCTCACGCAGGATGTGGGCAAGCCGGCAGACACGTTGATGAACGTAGTCGCTCTGATCGCGGCGCGATTCAGAACAGACGTTTGTTCGGCCTATCTGCTGGAACCGGACCGTTCGAACCTCGTGCTGGCCGCGACCCTTGGGCTGCATCCGCGCTCTATCGGTACCCTGCGGATGCCGCTGCACGAAGGTCTTGCAGGGCTGATTGCGGAGCAGGTCCGTCCCGTGGCTGTTGCCGACGTCAGCAAGCATCCGCGCTATAAGTATTTCAAGGAATCGGGTGAAGAGGAGTATCACTCATTTCTCGGGGTGCCCCTGGTGGATCGGGGTGTCCTGCAGGGTGTGCTTGTTGTTCAGACCAGAGAGCCGCGGGTCTTCCGGGAACATGAGATTCGGATGTTGGCGGAGGCTGCAGATCAAGTGGCGCCGGTAGTCAGCGAGGCGCGCACCCTCGATCGATTCATCGCCCCGGTGCAGGAGCGGCTATGGGCGCTGGCCCGCAACGTGTGGTGGAGCTGGGACCATGACTGCACCAACCTGTTTCGCGACTTGAATCCGACCCGGTGGCGCGAACTGAACCAAAACCCGATTGCACTGCTCAACGAGACGCCCTTGCGCGAGATTGAGCGTCGAGCAACAGAACTGGTGCTGCATAGCCGAATCAACTATGTTTACCGGCGGCAGCAGGAATATCTCAAAGACGATAAAACATGGGGAGCGGCCAATGCAGGCGTGCTGCGGCCCCGTCCCGTCGCATATTTCTCAGCCGAATTTGGTATGCACGAGTCGCTGCCGATCTATTCGGGCGGCCTTGGAGTGTTGTCGGGCGACCACATCAAGAGCGCGTCGGATCTGGACATTCCGCTGGTTGGGATAGGCCTATTTTACGGACAGGGTTACTTCCTGCAGCGGCTTGATAAGACCGGATGGCAATGCGAGGAATATCTGCAGACGGATGTCAACCAGTTGCCGATGCAGCCTGCGATCGGATTGAATGGCGAGCCGGTTGTGGTGGAAATTGCAACTCGCGGCAGCTCGATTCGCGCCAAGGTCTGGCAAGTGAAGGTTGGCCGCTGCGATTTGCTGCTGCTCGATTCAAACGTGGAAGGAAATGCGCCTGAGGACCTTGAGACGACGTCGCGGCTATACGGCGGTGACTCGCGGACGCGGATTCGGCAGGAGTTGCTGCTGGGCGTCGGCGGTTATCGTGCGCTGAAGGCCATGGGAATCTCGCCGGGGGTATTGCACCTGAACGAGGGGCATAGCGGCTTCGCTGTTTTCGAGGCGATTCGCACTCGCATGGAAGAAGAGGGGTTGGATTTCTATGCGGCGGCGAGCCAGATTCCGCGCGAAGTCATTTTCACGACGCACACGCCGGTGCCTGCGGGACACGATCGCTTCCATCCCGACTTGA
Organism: uncultured Acidobacteriaceae bacterium; assembly: GCA_963826915.1. GTDB lineage: Bacteria > Acidobacteriota > Terriglobia > Terriglobales > Acidobacteriaceae > Telmatobacter. The sequence continues at coordinate 137,158 of CAWGYG010000008.1, read as the reverse complement.
TCGAAGAGCACCTGGGACCGTTACGCGACCAGTTGGGGATTTCGCACGACAACCTGATGGGATTTGGCCGCGAACATCCTACCGACTACCAGGAGAAGTTTTGCATGACGGTGCTGGGACTCAAGCTGGCGCGGCGCGTGAACGCGGTCTCTTCGCTGCACGGCGAAGTATCGCGTGCAATGTGGAAAGGCCTGTATCCCGGGAAGCCCGAAGATTCTGTACCGATTGGCCATGTCACCAACGGCGTGCATGTACCTTCATGGCTGGCGCCACAAATGTGCAAGCTCTACGATCGTCACCTCGGCGTAGGATGGCAGCGACAGAGCGGTTCCAAGCACACGTGGGAGGCAATCGAAAACGTCGATGATGGTGAATTATGGGAGACACACCTAAGTCTGAAGGCGCAACTTCTCGATTTTGTGCGACGCCGAGCCAGGGAGCAAGCGGAACACCGCGAAGAGCCCGCGCAACAGCTGCGACACCTGGGGAAGGTGCTGTCGCCCGATGCTCTGACGATAGGGTTTGCCCGGCGCTTTGCCACCTACAAGCGGGCTAACCTGTTGCTGAAAGACATTGAGAGACTTGCTTCGATGGTCAATGACCCGAAACGGCCGGTGCAGTTTCTGTTTGCGGGAAAAGCACATCCTCACGACGAGCCGGGGAAGAAGGTACTGCAGCAAATTGCACAGATGATGCGCGACTCAAACTTTGCAGATAAGTTCGTATTCATTGAGAACTACGACATCAATGTAGGTCGCCACCTTGTGCAGGGTGTAGATGTCTGGCTCAACAATCCGCGGCGTCCGCTGGAGGCTTCGGGCACGAGCGGACAAAAGGTTGTGTTGAATGGCGGGTTGAACCTGTCGGTGCTTGACGGGTGGTGGGCGGAGGCGTACGACGGAATGAACGGATTCGCGATAGGCGCAGGCAGGACGCACTCGAACATGGATGTGCATGACAGCCGCGATGGCGAAGACCTGTATCGTGTGCTCTACGAGGAATTGATTCCGCTCTTTTACCAGCGCGATCGCGATGGTCTGCCGCGGGGCTGGATCAAGCGGATGAAACGGACGATTCGCACATTGGGTTGGCGCTTCAACGCGGATCGCATGGTGATGGACTACACGCAGAAGTGCTACGTTCCTGCGGCGGGCGGTACGTCGAGCGAGATTCGATCGCTCAGCTAAGCAAGACCAGAACCCCTCTCTTCGATTCAGTGCTGGAAGAGATGGGGTTTCAGTGCAGCTAGAAACGAGCGGGCGGTGGCTTACTTCAAAGCGTACGCCGGTTCATCCACCTTGGCAGTCTCAAGAAGCTTGACCGGGTAGTAGGAGTTGCGCGTGTACTGCTTCACCATACGGTTGGTGTTGAAGTAGGAGCCGTTGAAGGCGAGTGTGGTGCGCATCAGGCGCGCCCACTTCTCCGGCGCCGCAAGATAAAGCGGAATCACGGAGTTTTCCAGTTTGTCGTAGAGCGATGATGCTTCTTCCTGGTCGTTGGCGCCGTCTTCAATTGCCCAACCAGTGACGCCTTCAATGGAGCCCTCAATCCACCAACCATCCAGGATCGAAAGGCTGGGGACGCCGTTGAGCGCCGCTTTCATGCCGCTAGTCCCCGAAGCTTCATAAGGACGCCTGGGTGTGTTGACCCAGACATCTACACCGGCGGTGAGGAGCGCGCCCAAGTCCCAAGCGTAGTTTTCAAGGTAGACGATGCGCAACACTTCGCTGGAGAGCTTGCCAGCAAGCTCGATTACGTTGTGGATCAGCGCTTTGCCGGGTCCGTCTTGAGGATGCGCCTTGCCGGCGTAGAGAATCTGCAAACCGCCGGCCTGGGTGGCAATCTTGAGCAAACGATCAGGATCGGTGAAGAGCAGGTTGGCGCGCTTGTATGTCGCGGCCCGGCGAGCAAAGCCAAGCGTGAGCACATTGGGGTTGAGCACGAGGCCAGTACGTGAAGCCACTTCAGTCAACAAAGTTTCTTTGGCGAGACGATGAGCGGCCTGAATCTCATTCTCGGGAAGATCGATGGCATTGCGCAGATAAAGATTGTCGCGGCGCCACGCCGGAAGCTGGCTATCGAGCAATTGCTGCATAGGCTCCGCGATCCACGTGGGCGCGTGGACGCCGTTGGTGATGGAGTCGATTTTGTACTGCGGGAACATGCCGCGCGAGACTTTACCGTGCTGCATGGCGACGCCGTTGGCGTAGCGCGAAAATTTAAGAGCCAGCAGTGTCATATTCAGGAGGCCATCTTCGAACACTCGCAACGTTTCAAGGCGTGCGGTGCGTTCACCACCGAGAATGCGGATAGCTTGTTCGGTGGAGAACCGATCGTGTCCAGCGGGAACAGGAGTGTGCGTGGTGAAGACGCATTTTCTGCGCACTTGTTCGATATCGTTTTCGCTTGGCACTCCGATGGGGCCGCCACCCATCTGGCTCTCAAGTAATGCCAGTGTCAGCAGCGCGGCGTGGCCTTCATTCATGTGATAGACGTTTACAGTCAGGCCCAAGGCATCGGCCATGCGCTTGCCACCCATGCCGAGCACAATCTCCTGTTGGAGACGGTAATTGGTGTCACCACCATAGAGATGGTCGGTAAGGCCGCGGTCCCATCCTGAGTTGCCGTCAAGATCGGTGTCGAGCAGGTAGATCGGCACCACATGGCCGTAGCGGCCCTGCATGTCGTAACGCCAGGCGCGAACGCTTACCTCGCGGCTGTCTACGGTTACCTTGACACGTGGCGTCTCTTCCGTACAGAAGTCTGCTGGATTCCACGGCTGGATATCCTCGCTTTGATCACCGGACTGGTTCAGATGTTGCTGGAAATACCCTTTGCGGTGGACGAGCGAAAAGGCTACGAGGGGGACTCCGAGATCGGCCGCGGAACGGAGGGTGTCGCCAGCCAGCATCCCCAGGCCTCCGGAGTAGGTGGGCATGCCGCGATTGATCGCAATCTCCATTGAGAAGTATGCAACCAGACCGCAAGTTGGGAAGGTTTCGTAGGAGAAGGGCTTCGATGTGTTCTGTTGCATTCTTTATGTCTCTCTGCGGTGCTCAAAGACTGCCAAGGTACAACGTAAATCGACAATCATGATTCGCCAGCCGGGCCATACGTACTATCCCGGTCTCGCCTGGATCAACTTTTGGAAAGCCTACGGACGATTCTAGCAAGGAAAATCGCTTTTTTTGAACAGAAGGAGCCCACAGGAGTGACTTCGGGTAGACGGATTTCCACCACATCATAATCAGATGCGCATAAGTTTAACCGCGAAGACCGGGCTCTCATTTCAGCGAGAGAGGCTGGTGGCCACTTTGTGTGCTCCGCCTGAGGCGTGGCAGATATGAATCTGCGGAACAATCCCCGTTTCAGTGGCATAGCGCGCACTAAGCGCTTCGGCAAAATCGGCAGCCAGATCGCGCTCAACTAGATTGATCGAGCAGCCGCCAAAACCGCCGCCCGTGAGGCGCGCCCCGATGATCCCTGGAAGGTCATGCGCGAGGGTTACCATGGTGTCGGCTTCAACGCAGCTGGCTTCAAAGTCCCGGCTGTAGCTGATATGTGCCTCGGCCATCAGACGGCCTAGTTCGTCGAGATCATGATGAATGAGAGCTTCCGCCGCAGCAACGGTGCGCAAGTTCTCAGTGATGACGTGACGGGCGCGCTTGAGAGCATTTGGACTCATCTCTGAACCCCAGCGAGTGAGGTCGTCAACAGTGGCATCGCGGAGAAAGCGAACTTCGGGGCGATGACGTGCAATGACAGTGGCAGCCTCTTCCACTTCGGCGCGCCGCGATGTGTATTCGCCGCCGGCCACGGAGTGCTTGACCATCGTATTGGCGATAACGAGAGCTACGCTGGGCGGGATCGGTGCGAGCCTGAAACTGAGGTCGCGACAATCGAGCAGCAAGGCGTGATCCTCAGCTCCATTTGCCGAGATGAACTGATCCATGATGCCGCAATTGGCGCCAACGAACTCATTCTCAGCGCGCTGGCAGAGACGGGCGAGCACCGGCCCTGGATACTGGACGCCGAGCAAGGATGTGACGGCAAGAGCGGTCGCAACTTCAACCGCGGCTGAACTGGATAAGCCGGCCCCGAGAGGCACGTCGCCGAGGAGGCTCAGGCTGAAACCGGGAATCTTGTGCCCTTTGCCGGCAAGAATTGTGATGACTCCCATCGAATAGTCGCTCCAGTGTTTGGAGCCACGGGTAGGCACGTCGTCGGCTTCAAAGGTGCGGTCTTCCTTGTAGTTCTCAGAGTAGATGACGATCTTGCCGTCGGTGCGCGGAGAGATGCCGGCAAGAGTGGCGAAATCAATGGCCGCCGGCATGACGAAGCCTTCGGCATAGTCGGTATGTTCGCCGATTAGGTTGACACGTCCCGGTGCGGCAAAAACGACAGGCTCCACTTGAAAGCGGGCAAGGTGCAACGAGTTCAAAATCTCTGGATCATGCATAAGTTCTCACACATTAGATGGGTTCAAGGTCAACAAACATCGGCCAGGAGTAGGACTGGCCCGAATTTAAGATGCGCGACCATGGGCCGGTTTGAGCCAGCGAGTCGACAGGCGCAGTGGACGGCTCAAGGGCGACACAGATTTGTTTCGGACCGGGCCGGACTGGCCAACCGCCGTAACAAATCCACAGGCCGAGGTAAGACGTAGCGGAAGAGTCAAAGCGGACTCGAATTCGTATACCGGCTGACGGTCGCTCGAGAGCGCACCAGCTTTCCGAAGTGCTGAGCGGGCCGGCAAAGAGCTTGTCGCCGATACCGGACTCCGGCGGCTGCGCGATGCGGAGGTCAGATAGGCCGTTATCGGCGAGGGTTGCAATTGGCCAGGCAATAGTATCGCCGCCGGCTCCCAGTCTTTGCCCTCCTGACCCCTCGAGGCGCAATGAGTGAATTGAATCGGGAAGAACGATGCGGTCGCCGGATTCAGCCGCAAAAAGGGGATGCGCCGACCACGACCAGGGCACCGGTTGCTTCCCGGTGTTGGTCAACTTGTAGTCGAGACGAAGGTGCCAATGATCAGGCAACTCGCTCAGCGAAATCGTTCGCTCAAGTACTAGCGGCAGAGAGAAACACTGTCCGATCAAGGTGACCGGGGCGCTGGCTCGTTTGCTGAACCCTGAACCCTGATCCCTGTTGGTCCACTCGATTCGCCACAAGTCGCCGTGATCAGGAATTTCCGTTTGTCCAGAATCAGTTGCAACGGTACATGCAGCTACTGAAGGCAGACACTCGTCCCAACCACTGGCATCCGCGGCGTCGAATGGCATGGATCGGGTTCGCGGAGCCAAGGGGGCCAGTGGAGCCTGGAGCAATTCTCGATTCTCGACGCGGATCGATGCGATCTTGCCGCCCAGGTGGGGACAAATGGTGACGACGCATGCCCCAGCTTGAATGAGAACGTTTTCTTTTTCAAGCAAGGCAGAACAATGTTCGGCCATCTTTCTACCCCTTCTCCGCTTCCGCGCAGGCAGCGGTTAGCGTTTCCCAGATCCTGCCCAACCAGGCTTCGTGCTCGGGTTTCATCAGGACCGAGCGCAGGCAAGTGACATACTCTTCGGCATTTCCAGAGAAAGCGCTTTGCGGCAGCTCGAACCAGGAATGCGGCAATTGTACAAGGGCGAGGTGCAGATTTCGCGTTGCACAGCCGGAAAAAATGGCGCGCGCCAACTTCGAGGAGTGAGTCGAAGTCTCCGCCTTCGCCTTCCAGACAACGATGTCGAGCTCCGGCAATCCAGCTGCGAGGGACTGAAAACGATCGTCGCGCCGAATGCGGTGATCCAATTCGAGCGCTGCGGCCCGGCCCTGCGACAAGCTGCTGGCAAATTTGCCGCCAACTGAAAGAGGCAACAGTTGCTGAGTGGCCCACAGAGCGACGGCTGCGGCACCGGCTCGCGAACACTCCAGGCTAATCTCGCCGAGATGCAAATCCTTCGAAGTGAAGTAGGTGTAGGGCGAGTCATGTTTGTAGAACCGGCCCACCGCTGGATCACGGAAGAGCACGCAGCCACATCCATACGGTTGCAGGCCGTGCTTGTGGGGATCGACGACGATCGAGTCGGCATGCTCGATGGCGGCGTAGGCGCGTCGGGCCGGCTCCTCGAGTGCCTCTGGAATGAGGCAAAAATAGCCCCCGTAGGCTGCGTCTATGTGCACTCGAAAACCATAACGTTCGCGCAAGGTGAGGATCTGGTCGAGCGGATCGACGGCCCCGACTGCCGTAGTTCCCAGCGTGGCAACCACGGTACCAACATCGCCTTTGCACAGTTCGGATTCGAGGGCTTCGAGGCTTATGCGCCCGCGATTGTCGGTAGCGACGGGCGTAAAGTCCAGTTTGAGCACGCCGGAGATTCGCTGGTGGGTATAGTGCGCCTGCTCCGATCCCACAATCCGCTTCCGCGGCGCCAACTGGCCAGCCACCCAAAGCGCCTCCAAGTTGGCGATCGTGCCGCTCGAGGTGAGATGGCCCAGGAACTCAGTCCAACCAAACATGCGGGCGATCTCGGCAACGGCTTCAATCTCCATCTCGGAACTGGCGCGCCCGCCATCTCGGGCGTGATTATTGGGGTTAATCTTCATGGCCAGGGCATACGCTGCGCGGGCCACGGGGTGCGGCGGTTTCAGCATCTGCCCGGCATACAGTGGGTGGAAGTAGGGGTAGTTGTCGCCCAACCGCTGCGCGGTCATTTCGAGCACGCGGGTCATAGCGGCCATCTCAGAGTCGGCTTGCGGGCTCGGATCGATAGCCGGTAGCGCACTGAATTTCGCCGCGAGCGCCTCGGTGGCGCGGGCGAGCAGGCCGGGGACTGGATCGAAGGGCATGACGACCTACAACCGTATCACAGCCACAAGTGTCATCGTAAGCTTCTCATTTTGAGATGGTTTCCCAAGGCAGGAATCGTGGGGATTGGCAAAAGACGAAGAATTATGCGCCCATTTTTGACAGGGATGCTACACTATCCGCAGCGTTAGAGCCGAACCGGGCGTGAGCAGCAACTCGCCCAACAAAAGCAAGATTCTGCCAGTGGTCGCTCCGATTCATCCAGCGCAATTCAATCCAGGAAATACGATCAAAATGGAACAAGGCACTGTGAAGTGGTTTAATGACGCGAAAGGCTTCGGCTTTATTTCGCGCCAGAACGGCGAAGATGTCTTCGTGCACTACTCTGCAATCAACTCAAGCGGTTTCAAGAGTCTGCAGGAAGGTCAAGCCGTGCAGTTCAACGTGGTGAAGGGGCCCAAGGGCTGGCAGGCTGCGGACGTTCAGCCGCTGTAAGCCACAGGGATTCGGCAGAATCTAGCAGACACAAGCGAGGACAGGGAGTGATCCCTGCCCTCGTTTTGCTTTGCGTTTGTAATAGTCTTCACCCGGTATTGCGCAGTCCCGCCGAAATTCCGCTGATAGTCGCGGCGAGGGCGCGGTTCACTTCTGGAGTATCTTCGCCGGCGCGCTTGCGGCGAAGCATGTCCACCTGGATCAAGTGCATGGGGTCGACGTACGGATTGCGCAGCTTGATGGAGTGAGCAAGAACCTGGTTAGTCTGAAGCAGCTCGGTCTGCTGAGTGATATCGAGAACGGCACGCACGCTGCGATGGAATTCGGCGTCGAATATGTCGTAGATTCGCTCACGCAGCTTTGCGTCAGCCACGAGCGAAGAGTAGAGCCGTGCTGTCGCGAGGTCCACCTTGCCGAGTGCCATTTCGACGTTGCGCAGCAGGTCAATAAACAGTGGCAACTCGCCAGCCATCTCCTGCAATAAGGCGAGTGCGCCGGGCTTCTGAGTGAACTGTTCGACCGCAAAGCCCACGCCAAACCAAGCGGGAACAAGCAGCCGCGACTGCGTCCATCCAAAGACCCAGGGGATGGCGCGCAGGTCAGCCAGTTTGGGAGACGCGTTGCGCCGCGCCGGCCGCGATCCAATCTTTGCGTGCTCGAGTTCGCCAACAGGCGTCGACTGCTCGAAGTAGGTGACGACGTCGGGATCTTCGAGAATGTGCTTGCGGTAAAAGGAGTATGAAATGGCCGAAAGCTCGTCAAGGGCTGCTTCCCACTCGGGCATCAATACTCCGGTGAAGTGCCCCTCGGGGTCGCGGGCATTGGGTCGCGCGAGGGCATCGAGAGATGCCGCGATCATGAGTTCGAGATTGCGCTCCGCCAGGACTTCGTCGGCGTATTTGAAATTGAGCACTTCGCCTTGCTCGGTAATGCGGAGCTGGCCTTCGAATGCGTCCATGGGCTGGGCAAAAATGGCACGATGCGTGGGACCGCCGCCGCGACCGACCGTTCCGCCGCGGCCATGAAAGAGGCGCAGCTTAACGCCCGAATCTCGAGCCACTTTATGCAGATCGCGATGGGCGCGGAATATTTCCCAGGTGCTGGTGAGCATGCCGCCATCTTTATTGGAATCCGAATAGCCGAGCATGACTTCCTGCCAGTTGTCCCACGAAGCGAGGAGTTTTTTATAATCGGGTCGCGACCAGAGTTCGCGGCAGATCGCCGGCGCCTGACGCAGGTCATCGATCGATTCAAAGAGCGGGACAGGCATCAGGCCCGGGTCGGCGCCGGAGCCCTCGACTGTGACTCCGCCGAGGCGTGCGAGCCGCACCACGGCAAGTACATCTTCAACGTTTGAGGCACCGCTGATGACGTAATGCCGAATGGCTTCGGGTGAGCAGCTGTCTTTCATCTCGGCAATGACGCGGAATGTTTCGAGCACGGAAGACGTCTCGGCGGACATGCCGCCGGGCAGCACCGGCGCTATGGTGTCGGAGATGGCCTCCTGCAAGGCCGCAGCGTGAACCCGGGCATGTTGCCGAATATCGAGCGTATGCAAATGAAGGCCAAGCGTGCGCACCTGCAGGATAAGTGGGTCAATCAGCGTGCGTGCGATGCGCAAGCCTGCATTGGCAGCGAGCGAGGCGCGCAGCGCTTCGAGATCGTCGAGGAATTCGTTGACCGAGGAGTAGGCCGGAAGCACCTGGGCGAGCTTTTCCTGTCCCTGGGTCAGGGTGAAAGAAGTAACCGGAAGTCCAGCGGTCGAATGCTTGCCGGCTTGATCGAGGGTGCGCTGAATACGTGCCTTCAGGCAAATAACGAAGCGTCGGTAATATTCGAATTCATATTGCGCACCAAAAACCTGGGACTCGGGAGTGTGCACGAGTGCAACATAGGCGCTGAGGCGCTGCATCAGGTCGTCGCTGACGGGACGCTGCTGAGCGCTGGTGGTGAGCAGGTCGATGATGCCGTCGAACTGGGATTGGTAGTAGAGGAGCAAGTGGCCGCGGGCGAGGCGGATAGCGTCCCGCGTGACGTCGGGCGTGACAAAGGGATTTCCGTCGCGGTCGCCACCGATCCACGAGCCGAACCGAAGAACCAGGGGCAGCTGGTGTGGTTCGATCTTCAGGTCGTAGGTGGCGTTGAGGGCCTCGGCGATTTCGCGATAGAGCGTGGGAAGGGTAGCGAAGATCGACACGTCGTAGTAGTCGAGCCCCATCTTCACTTCGTCGTAGACGGTGGGACGGCGCGAGCGAACTTCGTCGGTCTGCCAAAGGCTGGTAATTTCGGCCCGAATCAGCTCTTCCAGTCGCGCCAGATCCTGTTCCGGCACAGGGATGCGGTCGAGCGTGGCAAGAAATTCGCCAATGCGACGGCGTTTGAACATCACTGAGCGTCGGGCAACTTCAGTGGGGTGAGCCGTGAACACCGGCACGATGAGGATGCGGCGAAGCCAGTCCATCGCTTCATCCGCGGTGATGCCAACGCGGCGCATCTCGCAAAGTGTTCCAGCGAGCGAACCACGCTGGCGGGTGGTTTCTCCACTAAGTTGCAGCGCGATGCGACGGCGCTTGCGGTGATTGGTTTCGGCGAGGTTAATCAGCTCGAAATAGAAAGCGAAGGCGCGGGTGAGTAGAATGGAGCGCTCAACAGGTAGCGAATGAACGAGTTCAAGGGCCTTGGCGGCGTGGCGGGCGGCTTCCTCATCTTTGCCGCGGGCTTCGGCGTCACGGCGCCGGATCGTACCCTGACGCAGCGCTTCAACGTGGGCGAAGATGTCTTCGCCTGCCTGCTCGCGCAAAACTTCTCCGAGGAGCACGCCCAGCGAACGCACGTCCCGGCGCAGGGGAGCTTCCTTCAAATCGCCGGAACGGGCTTCGAGTTCAGCCAGCCGTTGCGACCAGCTTTCGGGGTTCCACAAAAGGGCCATCTTGATTTGATTATGCACGACCGGATGTGAGGGCCGTCTCAGGAGATTGTCGTCTGGCTGTCCAACTGTACTGTCAGCTCTCCCCACTCCGCGGTGAGGGCGGTCAGCTGCTCGCGTAGCTCGGCGGCGAGATCGGTCAGGCGCTGCGTTTCAGCCGCAGAAATGTAAACTCCCAACTGCTCTTCGGTGTGCGCGACGGAGGCTTCGATGCGAGGAATCTCTTCTTCGAGGAAAACGCAACGGTCTTCCATTTGCTTCTGCTTGATGGGGTTGAGACGACGGGGGCGGTCTTTCACGCTGTCTGATTCAGGCAAGTCCGAGGTGGTGGCGGAGGGCGCTGCAGGTTCGTGGATTATGGGTTTTGCGGCGGATTCGGCCGAGGTCTTACCCGCTGCTTGCGCCTCTTTCCTGCGCAGGTAATCTTCGTAGTTGCCTTCGTAGGTGGTGATGGCGCCGCTTTCCACTTCGATCACGCGAGTGGCTAGCCGGTCTATGAAGTATCGGTCATGGGAGACAAAAACAACGGTGCCGGAAAATGCTGCGATCGCTTCGAGCAATACATCTTTGGCTCGCATGTCGAGGTGATTCGTCGGCTCGTCAAGCAGCAGGAAGTTTGACGGAGAGACGAGAATGCGCGCCAGCGCGTAGCGGTTGCGTTCGCCGCCGGAGAGCACGCCGAGGGGTTTGAATACGTCGTCGCCACTGAAGAGAAAGCAGCCCAGAAGGGAACGCAACTCAGATTCGGGTACTTTCAGCGCGGCGCGGCTTATGTCGTCGAGCATGCGTGCGTCGCCGTCGAGCACCTTGTATTGGTCCTGTGCAAAGTACTCGCTGACCACATTGTGACCGAGACGCACGGTCCCTGACGTTGGTGCTTCAACTCCGGTGAGCAGTTTAATGAGCGTGGACTTGCCCGCTCCGTTGACGCCAACAAGCGCGACGCGGTCGCCGCGTTCAATGGAAAAGCGCGCGCCCGAGAATACAAGCTTGGGGCCGTAACTCTTTGCCAGTGCCTCGGCCTCAACAACCATGCGTCCAGATGGCGGAGGCTGCGGAAATTTGAAATGAATGACAGGCTCTTCTTCAGGAATTTCGATACGCTCAATCTTCTCGAGTTCCTTGATGCGGCTCTGAACTTGTTTAGCTTTCGTGGCCTGGGCGCGGAAGCGGTTGATAAAGGCCTCGAGATGCTCGATCTGGTCGCGCTGGTTGCGCCACGCAGCCTGGAGTTGCGCGCGGCGCTCATCCTTCTGCGTTAAATACTTTGAGAAGTTGCCATGGTAGATCGTGAGTCGCTTGTTCCAGATTTCGACCGTACGGTCGATGGTGACATCAAGGAAATAACGATCGTGGGAGATGAGGATGTAGCCGAAAGGATAAGTTCGGAGATAATCCTCAAGCCAGTTGCGTGTTTCAAGGTCGAGATGATTGGTTGGTTCGTCGAGAAGGAGCAGGTTGGGCTTGGCGAGAAGAAGCTTGGCCAGCGCAATCCGCATCTGCCAGCCGCCGGAGAACTCATCGGTCTGGCGCGCCCAGTCTTCCTTGTCAAATCCAAGCCCAGTGAGCACTGTACCCACTTGCGCATCGAGCGCATAGCCATCCAGCGCGTGAAATCGCTCCTGCAGCAACGAGTAGCGTTCAGCGGCGGATTCGTACTCCGGAGTGGCGTGATCGAGTTCGGCAAGCTGTCCGGCAAGGCGCTCAATCTCGCCTTCCATGGCGTGCAACTCGTCAAAGACGGCGAGGCACTCATCAAATACGGTACGGCCCGTTAGTCGCAAGCCTTCCTGCGGGAGATAGCCGATGCTCATGCCGCGCGTCTGTTGCAGTGCTCCGTAATCGAGCGATTCCAGTGCTGCAAGCACCTTCATCAGCGTGGACTTGCCGGTGCCGTTGGCGCCGACGAGCGCCGTTTTCTCCTTGCTGCGGATAAGCCAGTTGGCTTCAAGAAAGAGAACACGCGGCCCGAACCGCTTTCCGGCATTTTGCAGAGACAGCATTTAACTCCATTTTCGCAGAGAGAGGTGAGCATTACGGCCGGATCTCCACCGGGGTCCCAACGGGAACAAGATTCCAGATTTCATCGATCTCCTGGTCAGTGACGGCAATACAGCCCAAAGTCCAGTCGTAAAGACGGTGGGAAGCTCCGACCCAACCCTTGCCGTTGGGCAGACCGTGGATCATCACCGCTCCGCCGGGGTTCTGACCGAGAGCCACGGCGCGTTTGCGATCCTCGGAATTGGGATAGGAGATGTGGAGGGCGCGGTGATAAGCGCTGTTCGCATTTTTGGCGTCGATCGTGTAGTGGCCCTCGGGGGTAAGCTCGTCACCTTCTCGCTGCCCGGGAGCAAGACCTCCTCGGCCTAGAGCTACCGTGTAGGTTCGGATCACTTTACCGCCGGATATCAGTTCGAGGGTATGTGCCTTTTTCAGGATGAGAATGGAATCGGCCTTTTGGGGAGGTTCAAGTGGCTTGTCTGGCAGGAAACCGCCGAATGCGCAGAGTCCGAACAGGGGTACAAGTAAGAAAGCACGGATGGCGCGGTTTGAGATGCCGGCAAGCGGATGGCTCCGGTGCATGCGGCAAATCTACACTATTTCGCACCTCGGGCCCTGCAGGAATTCGCAAGACAGGAAAAGAGGGCAACTTCAGTGAGTATGGTTGAGGATGGCACCAGCCATGGACGCGAGCGGAAGGACTTTTTCGACGCTGCCGAGTTTGATGGCTTCTTTGGGCATGCCGAAGACGATGCAACTGGCTTCGTCCTGTGCCAGGGTGATGGCGCCAGCCTCTTTCATTTCGAGCATCCCGCGCGCACCGTCGTCGCCCATTCCGGTGAGGATGACGCCAACAGCATTCTGACCGGCGTAGCGAGCAGCGGAGCGGAAGAGCACATCGACCGACGGCCGATGGCGGCAGACGAGCGGGCCATCTTTGATCTCAACGTAATAGCGAGCACCGCTGCGCTTGAGCAACATGTGGTGATTCCCGGGCGCGATCAGTGCCCGTCCGCGCAGGACGGTATCATTGGTTTCCGCTTCCTTAACTGCAATCTGGCAAAGGCCGTCGAGACGGTTTGCGAACGCCCGCGTGAATAGTTCTGGCATGTGCTGAACGATTACGATGCCGGGAGCGTCGGGCGGCAACGCTTCGAGGAGTGTTTTCAGCGCCTCTGTGCCGCCGGTGGATGCGCCGATGACGACAACCTTCTCGGTAGTTTCGGCCATTGCGTGCGTTGCGGGCGAGAGGATGGCGTCGGCAGTAAGTTTTGGCTCGACAGCGTGGCCAGGTCTCACGGGACGCAGACGAGCCGCAGCTGCGGCCTTTACAGCCTGGCAGAGAATCACTCGTGAGTCTTCGAGAAACTGCTTGGTTCCCAATCGGGGTTTAGTGATAATTTCGACCGCGCCATATTCGAGAGCTCGCAAGGTGCTCTGCGCGCCCTCTTCGGCAAGACTGGAGCAAATCACCACGGGAATCGGGTGCTGAGCCATGAGCTTCTTGAGGAAAGTAAGGCCATCCATGCGCGGCATCTCGATGTCGAGAGTGATGACGTCCGGAGTCTGTTCGCTGATTCGTTCGGCAGCCACGAAGGGGTCGCCGGCAGTTGCGATGACTTCGATCTCAGGGTCGGAGGAAAGTAGGTCGCGCAGGGTTTGCCGGACCACAGCGGAGTCATCAACGATTAGAACGCGGGTCTTGGGATTGCTCATCGATTCGCCTCGCGTGTGGATGCGCGTCGACGGGTTGAGTGTGTCTTCGACGCATTCCCGGTGTCGTTGAGACGTTTGAGGAGGACATCGCCGGTTAGGGTATTGAATCGAATTTGGAGGCCGGATGTGCCGCCGAGGCTAGAAGCGGTCACGGAAAACCCTTCATTGTGTAGCACGCGAAGAGCCGCTTCGCAATTCAGGGCGCCAACCGTGGGCCGGGAATCCGCATTTGAGACGGTCAAAACATCGCCGCCTCCAAACAGCTTCACTTCAAATTCACTGCGGGCGGCGCCCAATGCGTCGAATTGGCAGGCGAGATCGCGAATCGTGAAATCAACGTAGCGCCGTCCTCCGGCAACGGCGAGGGAAGCATTGCGCCGGGTGGGGAAGGTTGGGAGCATGGGATGACATAGCGCCGCGATACCCAGGCGCCCGTTCCAGAAGGAGATGCCAACGCAGGAGCCCAGAACCGTCCGGAGCACTGCGGGTTCGCGAACCAGGCATGACTCACCGGGCTGCAAGTAGATATCGGGCAGTATGTTTTCAGGTTCTTTCATCGAGCTTCCTATAGAGCGCTGGAGCAACCGGAATAAGTGGAAGATTCATATCGTGCAAGGTCTCAGCGTGGCCAACGAACATGAATCCGCCTGGTGCGAGGTGTGAAGAGAGGTTACGTAGGATTCGCTCCTGGGTAGGGCGATCGAAATAGATAATCACGTTCCTGCAAAAGATCGCGTCGGCTTCCTCATGGACTCCGTAGTCTGTGTCCATGAAATTGAGTCGGCGAAACTCGACGAGTTTTCTCAATTCGGGGACGATGCGCATCTTTGAGAAATTCGGATCGCGACTGCGCATAAAGTATTTCCGTCGGAGAGCAGCAGGCACAGGAGCGACCAAATCGTTGGCGTAAACGCCTTGTTCGGCATGTTTTAGGACAGTGGTGGAGATGTCGGTTGCCAGAATTCTGAAATGAAATCCGGGATGAGTCCGGGCGTACTCGCTGAGCACCATCGCCATGGTGTACGGTTCTTCGCCGCTGGAGCAGCCTGCGCTCCAGATCAGAAATTGCTTTCCAAAGTCAGCGCGTGCCGAGAAATCCGGGAGTGCTTTTTCGGTTAGGAACGTGAAGTGGCCCGGCTCGCGAAAGAAATCTGTCTTGTTGGTTGTCACCACGTCGAGGAAGTGGACAATCTCCTCTTTGGCGCATTTTGGTCCGAACAGGTAATCGCAATACTGGGCAAACGAGCCGATGTTCAGTTCTTTCAGCCGGCGTCTGACCCTTGACTCGAGCATCGTCTTTTTCCCGTCGCCCAGGTGAATTCCGGCGCTGGAATAGATCAGGCCGCAAAGGCGGGTGTAGTCTCGTGTGGAGATGCTCTCATCGTGGGCGCTCATGGTGCGAACGGAGCGCAGTTCGCGCCCCGTTCTCCCTCCTTCAGGCTGCCGCATCGGCGGGCGGCTTGCTGGTTTCCTGGCCATGAATCGCGGTGAGCTCGCCTGCAGAAAAAACGCGATCTATGTCGAGGATCATGATGAACTGCGTGTCGCGCTTTCCCATCCCCTTGATGAAGTCGGTGCGAATCTGGGTTCCGATGCGCGGCGCTGGCTGGATCTGGTCCGGCTCCAGGTCGATCACCTCCTCCACCGAATCGGCAAGCGCGCCGATAACGGTGGATTCGTTTTCAAGCAACACCTCAACAACCACAATGCAGGTATTGCGCGTCTTTTCAGTCTTTGACATTTCAAAGCACAGTCGCAGGTCGACGACAGGCACCACGCTGCCGCGAAGATTGATGACTCCGCTCATAAAGTCGGGTGTTCGCGGGATCGCGGTGATGGTGGTCAGGTCGAGCACTTCCCTTACCTTTGCAACATCGGTCGCAAAGATCTCGTTGCCGAGCTTGAAGGTCAGATACTGCCGTGTCTCCGTGATTTCAGTAACGCTCATAATCTGCTCCTTTTCGCATTCTGAAGACAGCGGCGCTTTTCTCATTAAAGAAAGGCGCCCAGGCCACGGGCCGCATGAATGCGGCCCGTGACCGACCGGTCAGTAGCGTTCGAACTCTCCGTCGAGGTCATCGTTCTTGTCTTTGAGCCGGAGACTAACTCCGGCTTTCGTGCCGGGCTTGGCCGCAGCAGTGTGAACGCCGGGCTTCGCGCTCCTTGCCGGTGCGGCTTGCAGATGCCTTGCCGGCTTGCCGGGTGCCTTTCGCACGGGAGTTCCATCCTCGTCACCGGTGTGGAAGAAGGCCAGCGCACTTACTAGTTGATCGGACTGACCGGTCAACTCTTCAGTCGTCGAAGCCATTTCTTCTGAAGCAGACGCATTCTGCTGAATCACCTGTTCCAACTGCTGCAATGCTTTGTTTATCTGTTCGGCACCGGTGTCCTGCTCCTTGCTGGCAGCTGAGATCTCCTGAACCAACTCAGCGGTGCGCTGGATGTCGGGCACGAGTTTGTCGAGCATTTCGCCGGATTTTTCAGAGACCTTGAGCGTTGTGGCCGACAGCTGATTGATTTCGGCGGCTGCCTTCTGGCTGCGTTCGGCCAGTTTGCGTACCTCGGCCGCAACCACGGCGAATCCCTTGCCATGCTCACCGGCACGGGCCGCTTCGATTGCCGCATTCAGAGCCAGCAAATTGGTCTGGCGCGCAATCTCCTCGATGATGGAGATCTTGTTGGCAATCTCCTTCATCGCTGCGACGGCTTCGAGCACCGACTTGCCGCTTTCCTGCGCGTCTTTGGCCGACTTATTCGCAATCTTGTCAGTTTGTTGTGCATTGTCGGCATTCTGTTTGATATTGGAAACCATTTCTTCCATCGAGGAAGATGCCTCTTCGGCAGCGGCCGCCTGGGAGCTTGCGCCCTTCGACACCTGCACGGAGGCCGTGGAAATGGACTGGCTGGCAGCCGAGACTTCTCCGGCAATCGCACGGATATCGGAGACTGTCCGCGTGAGTCCGCCAACCATTGAACCGAGAGCCTGCATGAGCTTGTCCTGCTGAGAACGCTCGCGAAGTTCGACCGTCAGGTTTCCGTTGGCAATCTCTTCGGCGGCCGCAGTGATGTCGTTCATCGCGACGATGAGCGAATTCAAGTTGTTCTTGATGAGGTTGAAATCGCCATTGTAGGTGTCGGTGATTTGGGATGGAATGTCGCCTTTGCTGATCAATTCAACGTACTTCGCGGAAACATTCAGCGGGCTGATCACGGCATCGAGTACCGCATTTACGCCGCGTACGATTTCAGCGTAGGCGCCACGGAACTGATCATGTTGGCCGCGTTCGATCAGCTTTCCCGCATTTGCCGCTTCGGTCAGGCGGGCGAGTTCTCTCTGTAATCCCTGCAGGACCTCAGCAACGTTGTTGATGGCCTGCTTCATCTTTTCGTGATCGCCCTTGTAGGTCTGGGTGATCAGTTCGTCAATTTTGCCGTTCGACACTTGGGCCAGGATGCGATTGCCTTCGCCGATGGGGAGAAGAATCGCATCGAGCATGGTGTTGACGCCGCGAACGATTTCCGCATAGGCACCCTGAAATTGCTCCGGCTTTCCACGGTCCGAAAGCTGTCCCTCTCTGGATGCTTCGGTAAGACGCGCCATTTCCTTTTGAAGGCTTTGAACGACGATGGCAACATTGTTGATGGCCTGCTTCATCTTCTCGTGATCACCCTTGTAAGTCTGGTTGATCAGCTCGTCGATCTTGCCATTCGACACTTGAGCCAGGATACGGTTGCCTTCGCCGATGGGGAGTAGAATCGCATCGAGAATGGCGTTGATGTCGTTAACAATTTCGGCGAATGCGCCCTGGAACAATTCCGTTCTTCCCCGATCGGCGAGATTCCCATCCTTCGCGGATTGCATTAGCCGCGCAAACCCGTTGTGGAGGGCCTGAAGAACGTGAGCCACATTGTTGACGGCCACCTTCATCTTTTCGTGATCGCCCTTATATGTCTGGCTGATCAGCTCGTCAATTTTGCCCGATGAAATCTGTGCAAGTACGCGGTTTCCCTCACCAATCGGCACCAGAATTGCATCTAGCATTTCGTTTACGCCCTGAATCATCTCGCGATGGAGGCCGTTGAACAGCGTGGCTTTGCCGCGCTCAGAGAGACGCCCTTCCTTTGAGGCATCGACCAGGCGCATGATTTCTGCCAGTACCTGCGCCGTTTCGTCTGCTTCGAACTGTCCTGCAATTATTGGTTTCTCTTGTGCGCTGTGTCCGTTGCCGTGTCCGTTCCCGCCACTGCGCACCTTCCGGCTTTCACTTTCCAATGTAGTCGGCATGAAATTCGCCCCTCTCCGCGCGGATCACTTCCATCCCCGGCTCCAGCGCTCCGTTCACCGCTGACCGGGTGACGTGGATTGCGGAGAAAAAGGATCCGACTGGTTAATGGTTTTTGACTGGCACTGGAACTCGGCCCAGTGCGAACTTCAGCCCTTAAGGGGCTTTCAGTGATGCACCTTCTCTCGATCGCGCGCTGTCCTTTGCGGAAGCGGCGACGTGCCCGGAATGGCTGGCAGGTGATGATGCGCGTATTGCTTCGAGCACAAGGCGATGCGCATCGAGTATGAGCGCCACCGTTCCATTCCCAAGAATGGTGGCGCCGGAAACCACTTGAACATGGCGATAAAAGCGGCCCAGATTCTTGATTACCGTCTGGCAATTGCCCAGCACTTCATCGATGACCAAGCCATAGCGCCCCTCCTCGGTTTCGACCACCATGATTTGTTCGCGATCCGGGCGCGGGGCACGAATGTCAAAGTATTCGCGCAGGCAGATGTATGGAACGATTTCACCCCGGACGTTGGCCATATGCTTCCCGTTGGTTCGTCGAACGTCATCACGAGTCAGTTCGATGCACTCCAGCGCGTTGGCTAGGGGCAGAACGAAATAGGACAATCCCACGCTCACAAGAAGACCATCGATGATGGCGAGAGTCAGAGGCAGCCGCAGCGTGATGACGGTTCCCTCGCCTGCCTTACTCGTAATCTCGATCGCTCCTCGCAACGCATCGACGCGCTGTCGAACTACATCCAAACCTACGCCGCGACCTGAAACGTCGGTGATTTGCTTAGCCGTAGAAAAACCGGGCTGGAAGATGAATGCAAAGATATCCGCTTCGCTAAGAGGCGTATCGGGAGACGCCAAACCTCTTTTGACGGCGCGACTGTGTACGGCGTCTTTGTCGATGCCGGCCCCGTCATCGGAGACGGAAATGAGTACGCTGGCACCCGAATGCCTTGCGGAAAGATGAATATTTGCAGTACTCCGCTTGCCACGAGCGGCGCGAACTTCGTGAGCCTCAATGCCGTGATCCATGCTGTTGCGAATCAAATGCATCAATGGGTCGCTCAACTGGTCGATTACGGTTTTGTCGAGTTCGGTATCTGCGCCTTCGATGGTTAACTCCACGTCCTTGTCAAGGTCGCGCGCGAGGTCGTGGACCAACCTCCGAAATCGTTCGAAGGTTCCACGAATCGGGAGCATTCGGATGTTCATGGAGTTGTCACGGAGTGCTGCTGTCAGGCGTTCCACTTCCTCTGACACCGCCAGCACGTCGGGATCGTCGCGGCGCACTGCAATCTCGCTGAGACGTGCCTGCACCGTGACGAGCTCGCCCACGAGATCGACATACTGATCCAGCTTGGCAGCGGGTACGCGTATGTTCGAGGCCGCGTTATCCTGTTTTTCGTATTCTCGCCGGCCAGTAGACGCTGAGCGTTTCTCGGCGCAAGGCAAGGCTGGGCTTGCTGCTGCGGGCGAGGGAACGATGTCAACAGGTTCAATGGTCAGTTCGCATTGATCTTCAACGAAGATGAAGACATCCTTTATTCCATCGCGATCGGTCGCGGCCGTGAGTGTGGCATCCCAACTGACGTAACACCGCTCTGGGTCAAGCTCACGCAGAGGCGGGAGGAATGCCATGCTTGCCTGGACAGAAAGGGCACCAAGCTGTTTGAGTTCGCGGAATAGCAGCAGTGGGTCGGCGCCGCTTCGCATGAAATCCGGGCCTGGAGCGAAATGAATATGCCATTCCTGCAGCGCGGTTTTTACGGGGGAACTCGGCTGATTTGTCTCTTCTTCTTTTGTACGGCTCTCTGAGAATCCGATGAGGTTACGTACTCCGGCCAGGATCTCCGCGCATGCCGAGGGAACTGTGGTAATTGTGCAACTCCCCTCTTCAAGCATTGCCTTGACCTGGTCAAGAGCGGCAAGGGTCAAGTCAATTAGTTCTGGGGTCACTGCAAGCCGGCCGTTGCGCACTGCGTCGAAGGCGGTCTCGAGGTCGTGCAGAAAAGCGGCAAGCTTGTCGAATCCAAACATGGAGCCGGACCCTTTAAGGGTATGGAGACCGCGAAAAACCTGCCCAGTGAGCTGCGTGTTGGAGCGGGCTTCGCCGAGTTCAAGCAGAGCAGTCTCGAGCTCGATAACGATCTCTCTCGCCTCGTCGAGGAAGCCCTGCTTGAAGCTGTCAACGTTTCCTACGGTCGACACGAGACTTCCCCGCTTTCCTGGTTTGTCTCTTCGCATATAAGAGGAGGCTGCAAGTCGACATCGCGAAACGAAGCCAAGATCTCGCCAGATAGGGGTCCAACGATACGGAACCCAATTCCTGAAGTTTCAGCTTCACGTTCGGCAGCGTGGAGCAATTGCAAGGTCGTTACATCCAGCGCGGTCGTGCGGGCGAGAGAGACTAGAAATCCGATTCTTGAATCAACAGCCTCAATGAGGGCCCGCTTCAACTCCGCCGCGGATGAAATGTCGATTGCACCCTCTAAGAAGATGGTTTCTGGCGTTTGACTTTGATCTAAGCGGATTGGCACGTGAGACTCCCCGCAGGCGGATACCAATGACACAAGACGCCGGCCACACCTGGCCGTTCTGTACCTGTCGCTGAATCATCTATATCGGAGGGTTTTGGTCAATTTGGGAGCAGAAGGCTTTATTCCTTCGCGGGGATTCCCAAAAAGAGCGAGTTCGACAGTCGGAGTCCCGTTATGAGGTGCCCGGATTGCGATTCGGAGAAGGGCCATATCCGTTATCTGATTAGCTTCGACAACGCAGCGACCAATTGATCGGGGTTGAAGGGCTTCACGATCCATCCAGTTGCTCCGGCCTTACGGCCAGCGTGTTTTTTCTCCGCCTGCGACTCGGTGGTCAGCATGAGGATGGGTGTAAATGTATAACCGGGCAGCTTGCGAATCGCCGAAATCATCTGGATGCCGTCTATGTTTGGCATGTTGAGGTCGGTGATAACCAGGTCGAACTTTTGAGCGGAAGACTTGGCCAGGCCATCTCTGCCATCGACCGCCTCAGCTGTTTCATAGCCGGCTTTGCGCAATGTGAAACATACCATCTGTCTCACGCTTGATGAATCATCCACTGCAAGAACCTTCTTCATCTCCGGCTCCCATCTTTCTGATTCGTACGACTGCACATGCTCGAACAACGCTAGGAATATTAGAAGAGCTCAACATCGTTTCCTATTCCCTGGATGTTTTTCGTTTCGACGGGTGTCCCATAAAGTGCAGAATGAAGCACCTGGCGTTCGATTTCGGTTGTATAGGATGCGGCAAACAGCCTCTCAACTTGCTTGGGGTCTCCCGGTTCGAGCAAAGCATGGCCTTTCAACTCTTGAGTAGCCTGTTCCACGTCGCGTTGCACCATTTCCAAGGATGCCAGGCAGCCTGCGAGACGGCTGGTCGCAGCGGACGTCTTCATCCCAGAACTGCGCATTTTCGAGGTTGCATTTTCGATTTGAATCGCTTTTTGAGCAGCATCGAGCGCAACTGTATGAAGGTGATCGAGACTGCGCATAGCGCGCTGGTGAGCGTCGTGCATGCGCGCGCGATTTTCAAGAGAAGATGTACTAGCATGTTCCTGAGCCTGCATGGCATGGCTGAGTATCTTTTCAATTGCCAATCCGGCCAGCGCAGTCAATTGGGTCCATTCAGCCGAAATACTCTTAATACTTTGCGATATTTCGAGGATTGCATCGGCACGGGTGCCGAGACGATTCGCTTCGATGATGGAGTTGAAGCTGAGGAGCTCAAGTCGCTCTCTTGCTGTCTTCGAGAGAGCCTCGTGCTCGCTGACAAGCTGGACCAGTTCGGCAAGGCGCGCCAGGGCACCGTGGAGTCTTTGATTGTCCGCCTGGCAATCTTGTTCCAGCTTCGCGATGCCGCCCAACTGCGACGAGAGGTTCCGCTCTTGAACAAGAACATCAGGTCCAATCCTGGAGACGTCTGAGGAACTGATACGAAGGATGCCTTCAAGGCAGAGATCGATTTGGTCAATCCAGAGATGAATAGTTTCCCGACTGTTCTTTAGCTGATATACCTGGATAACCAAACCTGCAAGCAGATCCGCCAGATTGCCATTTGCTGTATGTGCAGCATCATGGGCACCCATGGTGGCCGATGCAATCATTTGAAGAGATTGCTGTACATGTTCCATTTGCTGGCGAGTAATGTCGTGGGTTTGCACTGCGGCAATCACTCCGTCAATCTGTGCGGCCATTTGCGCCACGCAGTCTCTGAAAGCGTCGGGAATCGCTGACAGTTTGGCAATGCCTTGTTTCATTTGTGAAAATGCGTTTTCCAGCTCAACATCCAAGCGCGCAGATTCCCGTTGAATACGACGGAATTCGTCACCGAGCATGTGCTTCGTGATTGCAATGACGGTCTTGCTGTCATCCGTCTGACTGGTCAGGATCCTTGTATCGGTCGCAATCGATTCCGCAAAGCTGGCCAGTTCGCACGCCAGGTGGTCGAAACCCGTCCCCAGTCCTCCCAGACGGGCGACTTCGATCTTGGTAAGGACACTGAGCGCCTGGATTTTGCGGGCAATAGACTTTTGCTGGCGCGTTTGGAACGAGAGTTGGTCGAGGAGTGTGGCCTCAGTGTTCAGAACCGCCAGAACTTCAGCGACCGATTGCAGCCTCAGGCGGACGAATTGTCCCGTGGCGTCGACGACGCTCTTAGAAGTGTCAAGGATCGAGAGGAAGCGATGGTCTTCGACGCAAGCTACGATGATGGCTGCATCGTCGAGAATGGAGCTTGTGGTGCGACCAAGCTCTTCAAAACCCGTAGCTACGGCGTCGATCTCGTGCTCGGCGAGAAGCAGCGCTGCACGGATGTTTCCCGCCGCTGTCTGGAGTGCAGAATTCGCCGATGGCACATTGGTTTTCAACACAAATTCCCCTTGGCACACCAACGGGCTTCTGCGGATGATCGTGTCTTCTGCTCCCGATTTATCAGGTTATTTTGCATTTGTTCTCACGTCTGTTTGGATGTGCGAACAGTCTCCCTTCCGCGACCGGATTTCCGGTCGTCAGTGGGCATCTGCTTTATCGGCGAGAACGCTGGAGAGGATTAATTTGGAGTCGTAAAAGCATGCATCAGGATCAGACCCATCATCTGATTCAAGCCGCCAGGCCCGCATCTGAACTGGAAGAATGAAATATGATGCCGACGAGACGCCGATACTCATTCGAAAGTTGGCTAGGGTGGGTTTGATGGTGTAAGAATGGCGGGTGGAGTGAAGAGAGCGCGGCTGGATTGCACTTTACCCTTTGGGGTTTTTCCGCTATGAAAAAGCTTTGGCCTAATCCGCATGCGGCACTGGAAGGGATCGTTCAGGATGGAATGCTGCTGGCGATCGGCGGTTTTGGTCTCTGCGGCATTCCCGAGGCTCTCATCCTTGCGCTGCGCGACACGGGGGCACGCAATCTGACGGTTGCCAGCAACAATGCGGGTGTGGACGGGTGGGGTTTGGGCGTGCTGCTCGAGACTCGCCAGATCAAGAAGATGATCTCAAGCTACGTCGGCGAAAACGTCGAGTTTGAACGCCAATATCTGGCTGGTGAACTGGAAGTGGAATTCAGCCCCCAAGGTACGCTGGCCGAACGCATGAGAGCGGGTGGCGCCGGAATACCTGGTTTCTACACGCGAACGGGTGTTGGCACCTTGATCGCGGAGGGCAAGGAACAGATGGAATTCGACGGGGCACCCTATATTTTAGAGCGCGGCATTCGTGCCGATGTGGCGCTTGTGAAAGCCTGGAAGGCTGATCTCGATGGGAATCTGATCTATCGCCGGACCGCACGCAATTTCAATCCCAATGCAGCCGCGTGCGGCAAGATCACAGTGGCCGAGGCGGAGATCATTGTGGAGCCAGGCGAACTCGATCCTGATGAGATTCATACGCCGGGAATCTACGTCCAGCGGCTGGTTCATGTTCCCGATCCTGAGAAGCGGATCGAAAAAAGAACGACGCGAGAGGGATAAATCAGTGGCATGGACTCGACAACAGATGGCCGCCCGCGCTGCACGGGAACTGCATGACGGCTTCTACGTCAATTTGGGGATTGGGATTCCGACACTTGTTGCGAACCACATTTCCAATGGAATGACCGTAACGCTGCAATCGGAGAATGGGCTTCTGGGAATGGGGCCTTTTCCGCGCGAAGCGGAGATTGACCCGGACTTGATCAATGCGGGCAAGGAAACAGTAACGTTTGTTCCCGGGGCATCAACCTTTTCGAGTGCGGACTCGTTTGCAATGATTCGTGGCGGGCACATCGACCTTGCAATCCTTGGCGCGATGCAAGTCTCGGAACGCGGAGACCTCGCTAATTGGATGATTCCTGGCAAAAGAGTAAAGGGTATGGGCGGCGCGATGGACCTTGTTTCGGGAGTTAAGCGGGTGCTCGTGTTGATGGAACACACGACACCGGATGGCAGCGCCAAGCTATTGCGGACCTGCACGTTGCCGCTCACGGGCAGCGGGGTTGTGCATCGCGTGATTACGGATCTTTGTGTACTCGACGTGATGGAGTCTGGGTTTGAGATTTTCGAGCTTGCCGATGGGGTTACGCGCGAACAAGTACTGCAGAAAACAGATGCGCCGCTACGATTTCGAATGGCCGCAGTCTAGGAGGCTCACTTTTTCCAGACGGGCTTTCTCTTCTCGAGAAATGCCGTAAGGCCCTCGTGAAAATCGCCGGTTTCACGAGCCTTCGCGTTTGCATCCATCGCGACGAGAATTGCGGCGTCGAGCCATGGCCTATTCTGTGCAGCGAGCAACCGTTTGGTAGCGCGTAGGGATTGCGGGCTGTTTGCAGATAGAGCCGCGGCAAGAGCCTGAATGCGTGGCGCGAGATCTTCCGGCGCGACAACTTCGTTGACCAAACCCAGTCGGAAAGCTTCTTCGGCGTCGAAGATGCGACCAGTGAGCAAGAGATCCCGGCTTCGCTTGTCCCCGATCTGCAATGCCAAGAATGCCGAGAGAATAGCAGGGACAAAGCCGATGCGTGTCTCGGTGAAGCCAAACCGGGCCGCCGGGGTTGCGATCGTGACGTCACAGATAGTAGCTAACCCCGATCCACCCGCGATGGCCGGACCATGCACCGCCGCGATTGTGGGGATGGGCAGCTCATAGAGGGCCAGGAACAATCTGGCAATCCGTTCCGCAGCAATTCGATGGTCGGCTGGCGTCTTGTCGCGCATCCCTTGCAACTCAGATAGATCGAGGCCCGCGCAGAAGGCATCGCCGGCGCCGGCCAGCACAAGCACACGGCACTCACTGGTGGAGGCTTCCTCGAGGGCGGCAATCAGCTCTATCTGCATCTCTGTCGTCATCGCGTTGCGGCGTTCTGGCCGATGCAGAGTGATTGTACGGGTCGAATGATTGTCGACAACCAGAATCGTTTTGTAACTCAATCCGTCCTCCGAGGTGTTGAATCGCTGCAGGTGTAGCCGGAAGGTTCTCGTTACTGCACAAGCGTTCCAAAACGACTGGAAATCTGCGCATTCGCCTGTACCAAATCATCCAGCGAGCCCAGAGAGGGCAGCTTCGCGCCCCGGGCCGTCAACTCAGCTAAAAGTGTCTCGGTGGCAATATTGCCTACCAGTATGTCTTGGGCGAATGGGCATCCACCAAGGCCACCAATTGCAGAATCAAATCGTCGACAGCCTGCTTCAAATGCGGCCCGAATCCGAATTGCCGCCTCAGCGGGCCTTGCGTGGAGATGAACTCCAAACTCGATTTCGTCGTGCTGGGCGAGCACGGCCGTAATTGTTTCGCCAATTTGGTCGGGTTGCGCGAGACCTACTGTATCGGCAAGCGAAATCTGTCTGACTCCGGATTCGGCGAGAAGATCGCACGCATCGAGCAGTTCGCCGATGCTCCACTCATCTCCGTAAGGATTGCCAAAAGCCATGGAGACATATGCGACTACGTCGATGCCCTCATCAATGGCCAGCGTCTGTATTGTCTCCAGCGCATCGAGCGACTCTTCCGGTGTTTGATGCTGATTGCGCATAAGAAACTGAGGTGAGATGGAGTACGGAAAGCCGAGGGTTTGCACCGCACCAGTGCGGGCGGCGCGGTGCGCTCCTTTCTCATTCACGACGATGCCAATAATCTCGACATCCTCCGGCGGGTTGAGATGTACGAGCACCTGTTCGGAGTCTGCCATTTGGGGAACTGCCGCGGGTGAGACGAAACTGACTGCGTCGATATGCGCAAACCCGGCATCGATGAGTTTGCGGAGGTAATCGGCTTTTGCTTCCGGCGCAATTGGCACCGGAAGTCCCTGCCAGGCGTCGCGCGGGCACTCGATAATCTTGACGAGATTGTCCATGCTTCCCTCCATTATCGGCGAGCCCACTCAGCCGCGTGACGGGTGAACCTTCAGGATTTCCCGGGCGATGACCATCCGCTGTATTTCGCTTGTGCCTTCGCCGATGGTGCACAGCTTCACATCGCGATAGTACTTCTCGGCCGGATAGTCCTTGATGAAGCCGTAGCCGCCAAACAGCTGTACGGCATCGTCGCAGATGCGCACGGCCACTTCGCTTGAAAACAGCTTCGCCATGGACGATTCGCGCGTCACCTTTCGGCCGGCATCCTTCAAGACTGCTGCGCGCTGGGTGAGCAGGCGCGCTGCGTCCAACTCTGTGGCCATGTCCGCGAGCTTCCATTGAATTCCCTGGAACTCGGCGATCGCCTTACCGAACTGACGCCGTTCTTTTACGTACTTCAATGCTGCGTCGAGTGCGCCGCGTCCAATTCCAAGCGCGAGGGCGGCAATAGAGATTCTGCCGCCATCCAGGACACGCATGGCATCGATAAATCCTTCGCCTTCGGCGCCGAGAAGATTCTCGGCAGGAATCTCGCAATCTTCGAAGATCAACTCGCTGGTGTCGCTGGCGCGCAGGCCGAGCTTGTTTTCCTTTTTGCCGGGGCGGAATCCCTTGGTTCCCTTCTCCACCACGAAGGCAGAAAGGCCGTGTGTACCTTTGCTCTTATCGGTTGAGGCGATAACCACGGCGACGTCGGCATAGTGGCCGTTCGTAATGAAGGTCTTATTGCCATTCAAAATGTAGCGATCACCCTTGCGAACCGCTGTAGTGCGCGAGTTACTGGCGTCAGAGCCTGCCCCGGGCTCGGTCAGGCCCCATGCTGCGAGCCATTCTCCGCTGGCGAGGCGTGGGATGTACTTGCGCTTCTGTGCCTCATTGCCGGCGAGAAAGATGTGGTTGGTGCCCAGGGAATTATGCGCCGCGACGATGATGCCAATGGAGCCATCGACAGCGGAGAGTTCTTCAATTGCCAGGACATAGTCGACGTAGCCAAGGCCTGCACCGCCATACTCCGGCGGAACGATGACGCCCAGCAAGCCCATCTGGCCAAGTTTCTTGACCACGGCCGCAGGGAACTCGCTGGCCTCGTCCCAGGCCATCACGTTGGGCGCGATCTCGCGGGCGGCAAACTCCCGAATCTCCCGGCGCAGATGTTCCTGATCCTCGGTCAGTACGAATGGATACAAACTCTCTGCCGTCTCAAGCGCAACGCTCATGTATTGCTCCTTCGTGCCTTATGTACAACGCGCTCTGCTTCCTGCTGATTGAATAAGATGCCACGCCCGGCATGAATGACAAGCAAGTGCCCGGGAAAAACTTGTCAGGTTTGCAGCACTCCCGGGTTGAAGCGAGGAATATCTGGGTTCATGGCACAAGCCTCCAAGGCCTGAATTAGTACAACCCGCGTTTTACCTGGATCAATGATGGCGTCGATCCAAAGGCGCGCAGCGCCATAGCGCGGGTCGGCTTGTGCGTCATAGGTTGACTTGATCTCATCGTGGAGCGCAGTTCTCTCAGCTTCCGATAGAACTTTGCCGCCTCGCTCTACTTGTTTGGCGCGAACCTCGGCAAGCGTGTTTGCCGCAGAAGCGCCGCTCATAACTGCATAACGTGCTGTCGGCCACGCGAAAAGAAAACGCGGATCATAGGCTTTACCGCACATCGCGTAGTGGCCGGCGCCGAAGCTGCCGCCAACGATTACGGTGATTTTCGGTACGACACTGGTGCTGACAGCCGTCACCATCTTTGCTCCGGCGCGAATAATGCCTGACCACTCCGCATCTTTGCCGACCATAAACCCATTTACGTCGTGCAAGAATAGCAGCGGGACGAGGTTCTGATTGCAATCCATAATGAATCGTGCGGCCTTTTGTGCGCCTTCTGTATAGATGACGCCGCCGACTTCGATTCGTTTCGCTCCTGCGGACGGACCCATCGCGACAATCTGGCTCTGGTTGGTCTTCTGATTCGCCACAATACCTACGGCGCGGCCACCGACGCGAGCATATCCACAAAGAATGGTTCGGCCGAAGTCCTGCTTGTATTCATCGAATTCGCTGCGATCGACGATGCGGGCAATCACTTCATGCATGTCGTAGACATTGCTTGCCCCGGGCGCGGGATTGAGGAGGCCATACAAATCTTCCGCCGGATACTTCGGTGCATCCCGGATGGGGTCGAATGGAATTCGGCTGAAGGGCTCTGGCGTCGAAGTTGCGGAATGCCGTTGGCCGATCTTCTCGACCAGGGATCGCAGCCGAGCCAGGCAGTGGTGATCGTCCGGCTCTTTGAAGTCAACAGTGCCGGAGATTTCGGCATGCATAGCCGCGCCTCCGAGTTCCTCGGGATCAGTCTTCTGCCCAATGGCGGCTTGCACCAGGGACGGTCCCGCGAGGAACAAGCCCGAGCCTTCTGTCATCAGTACGGTGTCGGTCATGACAGGGAGATACGCGCCGCCGGCTACGCACATGCCCATGATTGCTGTGATCTGAGGAATGCCGAGAGAGCTCATTACGGCATTGTTCCTAAACACGCGTCCAAAGTCGTCGGTGTCGGGGAAAACATCTTCCTGAAGGGGTAGAAAAACGCCGGCCGAGTCCACGAGGTAAAGCGTCGGTATGCGGTTTTCGAGCGCGATGTTCTGTGCGCGCAAAACTTTCTTGGCCGTCATCGGGAAGAATGCGCCGGCCTTCACGGTGGCGTCATTGGCGATGATCATGCAGAGATGGCCGCTGACCCGACCTAATCCGGTCACCACGCCTGCACCCGGTGCACCGCCGTATTCGGCGTACATTTCGTGGGCGGCCCAGAGACCCAATTCCATAAACTCGGCGTCTTTGTCGAGCAGCAGGTCAAGTCGCTCACGCACCGTAAGTCGGCGCTTGGCGTGCTGAGCCGCAGCGGCTTTTGCTCCGCCACCGCGGTGAATCGCATCTTCCTGGGCGCGCATTGCCGTCATCAATTCGAGCAGCGCGGCGCGGTTCGACTTTGCACGCGCCGACTGGGAATCGAACGACGACTGCAATACGTTTTGGAGTTTCAGACCCTCGGCCATTTCCTCACTCACACAAACTCGCAGACTATAGCATTTTCGATGGTACAGACGTCTACGCCGGTGCGCTTTAATCCTCGCTTGGGCAGGATGCTAGTTTGCCAGTCTTTTTGACCTCGCCCCTCGCCAATAGAGCCCCAAACCAAGCAGAACCGAAACGCCCGTGCCACCGCCTAACTGCAACCACCACCCGAGCCAGCTGGCGGTCCCGCCGGGCGGCACAAACGACAAAATAATGCCAATGAGGACCACCAGGAATCCCAAGCTGCCACAGACCCAGACTCCTGCGATACCGCCCGGTACGAGAACGGCGTGGGTGTTCACTTTTCTGTCTTTGCGACTCGCCAGTTTGATAACTGCCGCAAACATATAAAGAAATGGAATGAAATACAGAATGATGGCCGCATTGACCACCAGTTGGTAGCCCTCAATCACTGTACTGCTCTTGATCTGGCTGAGCAGAAGAATCAACCCGGAGATGCCGGCTTGAACCAGGATGGAGATGTACGGCGTTTTCCAGCGGGGATGGATCTTACCGAAAGCGGCAGGCAAATAGCGGTCAATGCCGACGACGAACGGAACGCGCGCGATGCCCGCGACTGTGCTGCCGACGCCGCCCGCGTTGCCTACCGTAACCAGCATGGCGGCAAGGATTCCCAGGAATCCAAGTCGTAGCGCGACAGAGCCAATGGTGATGGCACTGAATACACCGCTCTGCGGATCGAGGTCAGCGGCAGGAACCAGCGTGAGAATCGCAAAGGTCCCGGCGATATACATCAGAGCGATTAACGCTCCGGCGCCGAATACGGCTCGTGGCAGGGTGCGCCGCGGATCGCGCACCTCTTCGCTCATGGCAGAGACGAGTTCGAGGCCAGTGAACGCGAAAGCTATCTGGGACCAGAAATTCACGGTGTCCCAGTTCCAGGCGGGCATCATGTTGCGGAGGGTGAAGTGGGTCGCGGAGCCGTGGCGAATGCAGACCAATGCAGCGATCACCGCAAGCATCACGAGAGGTACATAGGTTCCGACGCCGCCGGCATTCTGCAGCCATTTGCCGATGTTGAGCCCGATGATGTTGAGAACCACAGCGACGAGCAGCATCGAGAGGGAGACCGAAAGCAGGAACGTGCGGTCCTGCGCCAGCGTGGCGCCGCGACCCCCCATGATGTATGCGGCCATTGAGGCGCTGGCCAGAAGCAGCCCTGGAAAATAGAAGACGGTGTATATCCAATAAGTCCAGCCGGCAATGAAGCCGTGAAAATCGCCGAAGGCTTCCTTCGACCACGCATAGAGGCCGCCTTCCTGAGGAAAGCGCGAAGAGAGTTCGTTGATGACCAAGGCGCCGGGGACGAAAAAGAAGACGGCCGCGATTGCCCACAGGCTGATCGAGGAGGTTCCGTTGTGTCCGGCGGCGGCGATCCAGCGCGGGCCAAGCACAGTGGCGATATTGAAGAGCAGCACATCCCAGAAGCCCATAGTTTTGCGCAGCTGCGATTTGGCTTCGTGGGGAGTAGGCGCAGGGATCGTCATCTGGCTACCGGGAATTGCGAGCAGAGCTCTGTGTGCATGCCGAAATCATAATAGAGGGGCTTGAGAAGAGGCACAAACAGCTGAATGTTCTGAAGCTGGTGAGGAGCATCATCAACGGAGTGGAAAGCGCTCGCGGACCTCGTAGCGGGAACCAGCAGAGCCAAGAAAGGCTTCGTAGAGCAGGAACTCTGTGGCGACGAAGTTGGAGAATTCCGGTTGAAAGTGAACTTTGGCTTTCAACGCGCGCAGGGCCGAGCCGCGGGTTTCACCCTTTGCGCGTGCCAAGGTGATGTGCGGGTGGAAGGGACGAGTTTCAGCAACGAAGCCGCAGTGTGCCGTTGCTGCAGTGACATGTTGCTGCAGGAGGAGCAGTTCGGGTGTGACGCTGACGCCGGCAAAGAAGACTCCAGCGCGATCGAAGAAGCCGAGAGCCTGAAGTCGGATGGGCGCACGCGAGAATTCAAGCGCGCGTAGTTTTGCGACGAGGCAGGCGAATCGGCCCTGGGTTGTGTTGCCGAGGAACTGCAAGGTGATGTGCCAGGATTCAGGCGACGACCAGCGCAGGCCGTCGGAGGGGGATCGCAGGGCTTTGGTGGTCTTCTCGAGCTGATGGATCAGAGCGAGCGGCAACGGAACTGCAATGAACAGACGCATACGTCAGAGGAACTTGGCGAAGGCCTCGATCTGTTTGGATTGATAATCCCGGCGCTCAACCGGCGAGGACAGGACGGTCGAAGTGGACGTCGCTCCCAGAGCGGACAACCTGTCGATCAGGGCCTCAAGATGGCGGATGGAGACAACATCCGCTTCGATCACGAAAGATTCGGCGCCAGTGATCCGATGGCAGCGGCTGATCTCAGGCAAGTCTTTGAGCGCGGTGACGGTTCGGCTAATCTGCATCTCGCCGCCGGGGATCGTCAAGCGCACCAGTACGCGAACGGGCACGCCGAGCTTTGCCGAATCCAGATGGGCATGATACCCGGTGATTACGCCGGCTTCCTCGAGGCGGTGGACACGCTCAGCAACGGCGGGTGTAGAAAGGCCAATCTTCCGGCCGAGTTCCGCAAAGGACTGGCGGGCGTTCTGTTGCAAGCCCTCAAGGATCTTCCAGCCGATCGCATCGAGCTCGACGACGTTGGGAATGGTCTTATGGGTCATAGGCCAGTCATCCTTAAGGTACATCAATATTATGCTTAATCTTGTTAGGTCCTGGTAGCCATTTTTCGGTAAATGCCCATTTTCAGCGATGTGACGCGAGGCCTATCTTATGCGACAGCCGGGAATATATCCCCATTGCACTTCGTCGTTTCCGGCACAGGAGGTACCCTCAATGAGCGCATCCGCGCATTCCGCTACCACTCCGTTCATGTCCCAAGCCCTGGCCGGGCCGCAGGAAACGGGCAGCGATTTTCTTCCTCTGAAAGGCACCGACCATGTTGAGTTTTATGTCGGCAATGCGCGTCAGGCGGCTTACTTTTACCGGACTGCATTCGGAATGTCACTGGTGGCCTATGCCGGGCCTGAAACCGGCCAGCGCGATCGCGCTTCCTATGT
This sequence comes from uncultured Acidobacteriaceae bacterium, assembly GCA_963826915.1. GTDB lineage: Bacteria > Acidobacteriota > Terriglobia > Terriglobales > Acidobacteriaceae > Telmatobacter. The sequence goes on along the minus strand of CAWGYG010000008.1, from coordinate 104,442 downwards.
AGTCCAGCAGGGAAAGATTCGCTTTGTGCTTACCACTCCCTTGCGCTCTGGCAATGCGATTGCCGAACACGTGAATCGGCATGGAGATGGCGTTCGGGTGGTTGCGCTGTGGGTTGACGATGCTCGTCGCGCCTGGAGCGAAACAACCAGCCGTGGCGCGGTGAGCGTAGCCCAGCCTTACGTTTTGGCGGACGAGCAAGGCCAGGTTTTGATGTCCAGTATTCGGACGTATGGGGATACGATTCACACATTTGTGGAACGTGGGAACTACTCCGGGCCGTTTCTTCCCGGATTTCGCGCAATCGAGAGCGATCCTGTCGTTCGTCCTGTTGGCCTGATGCACATCGACCACATGGTGGGCAATGTGGGCTGGCATGAGATGGATGAATGGGTCCAGTTCTACGCCAATGTGATGGGATTCTCGCTCTATCAGCATTTCGACGACAAGGATATTTCGACTGAATATTCAGCCCTGATGTCCAAGGTGATGGCCAACGGCAATGGATATGTGAAATTTCCCATCAACGAGCCGGCCGAGGGCAAGAAAAAATCGCAGATCGAGGAGTATCTCGACTTTTATCCCGGACCAGGCGTGCAGCACATCGCGCTGGCTACTGACGACATTCTGCACACGGTCAAGAAACTCCACAACCAGGGGATCGAATTTCTGCATGTTCCGCATACCTACTACACGGAGCTGCAGGGTCGTGTCGGGACGATAGACGAGCCCGTGGATGAGTTGGAAGAGCTTGGAATCCTGGTGGATCGCGACGACGAAGGCTACATGCTGCAGATCTTTACCCGTCCCGTGGAAGATCGCCCGACGTTGTTCTTCGAGATCATCCAGCGGAAGGGTAGCCGCAGCTTTGGGAAGGGTAATTTCAAGGCGCTCTTTGAGGCCATTGAACGCGAACAGAAGGCACGAGGCAATCTTTAACCACACGTGTGGAGAGCTGAGATGAAAACCGAAACACTGTCGGCTGCCGCTCCTTACGTCATTACACAGGACTATCGCGCCTACACCGATGAGCATCATGCAATCTGGGCTGAACTGGTTGGGCGCGTGCTTCCCGAATTGGAGAAGCATGCGGCACACGAGTATCTGGAAGGTTTTGAGATTATAGGGCTGAGGAAGGATCGTCTGCCCGAGCTCACAGCGATCAGTGCCCGGCTGGAACCAAGAACGGGTTGGAACTCGACCCCAGTAAGTGGGTTTCTGCCGGCGCCCGCGTTTTTTGAGATGCTGGCTGCGCGCCAATTTCCAACGACGACGTGGCTGCGAAGCAGAGAATCGCTGGAGTACACGCCTGAACCGGACATTTTCCATGATGTCTTCGGCCATGTGCCGATGCATGCGCATGCGGTATTCGCGGACTTTCTGGAGCGCTACGGGCGGGTTTGCGCTTCAATTGAAGATGCCGGAGTATTAGAAAAACTGGGACGCCTGTTCTGGTACACGGTCGAATTTGGCGTGATTCGTGAAAAGGACGAGATCAAGGTGTACGGCAGTGGGCTGATAAGTTCGCATGGCGAATGCAAGAATGTCATTGACGGCCATTGCGCGATTCACGATTTCTCGCTGGACGAGGTGCTGCGAACGCCGGTTAAGGTCAACGAGCTACACAAGCTGTTGTTTGCAGTGAAGGATTTCGACCAGATCTATGACGCAATGCACGAGGCAGAACGCCGCACAACGGCCGGCTGTTTGTGAGAGGTTTCTTTCATGTCCGATGAAATTAGATATCAGAGCGGGTTCGGCAACGAGTTCGCTACCGAGGCAGTTCGAGGAGCACTGCCTGCGGGACAGAATGCACCGCAAAAGCATCCACTCGGTTTGTATACCGAGCAGTTCAGTGGCACGCCCTTTACAGCGCCGCGGGCCACCAATCGGCGCACATGGACCTATCGCATACGGCCTTCGGTAACTCATCGCCCCTATGAAGAGATACCTGTACGGCTGATTCGCAGCGGACCGTTCCTTGAGACGCCGACCAGTCCGAACCAACTGCGCTGGGATCCGCTGCCGATTCCTACGGAGAAGACTGACTTCGTTGACGGAATCGTTACGCTCGGTGGAAATGGCGATCCGGCGATGCAGACCGGCGTGGCCATTCACTTGTATGCAGCCAACTCGACCATGCGAGACCGCTTCTTCTACAGCGCCGATGGGGAGATGCTGATTGTTCCGCAACTGGGAGCATTGGAATTCCACACGGAGCTAGGAATTCTGGAGGTCGCGCCGGGCGAAATCTGTGTGATTCCACGCGGTGTCAAATTCCGCGTCGCGCTGGTGGAGAAGCAAGCTCGCGGGTATATCTGCGAGAACTATGGACTTCCATTCCGCCTGCCGGAATTGGGTCCAATCGGTGCCAACGGGCTGGCCAATCCGCGCGACTTTAAGGCTCCTGTGGCAGCCTATGTGGATCGCAGAGGAGACTTTCATATTACAGCCAAGTTTCTCGGCAGGCTTTGGTCGGCAGCAATCAACCACTCGCCACTCGATGTCGTGGCATGGCATGGAAACTACACTCCTTATAAATATGATCTGGCGCGCTTCAACTGCATCAACACTGTCTCTTTTGATCATCCGGATCCTTCGATCTACACGGTGTTGAGTGCGCCGTCTTCTGTACCCGGCACAGCAAACTGTGACTTTGCAATTTTTCCACCGCGATGGATGGTCGCGGAACACACATTCCGTCCGCCCTGGTTTCATCGCAACCTGATGAATGAGTTTATGGGCCTTGTCTTCGGTGCATACGATGCAAAAGCCGAAGGATTTGTGCCCGGAGGAGCCAGCCTTCACAACTGCATGGCTGGCCATGGCCCAGACGCAGAGACATTCGAACGGGCGACGGCTGCGGATCTGAAACCGCAGTATCTTGCAAATACCCTAGCGTTCATGTTTGAAACGCAGTTGGTGGTGCGTCCCACCGAGTTTGCGATGAACACCAGGATCTTGCAGCATGAATACTTTGAATGTTGGCAGGGTCTGAAGCGGCACTTCAAGCCCGGGTCGAACCCTAAGACAAAGAGAAAATGAGCGCAATCGACAGCTTGCTCAGAGGCTTAATCGACTATGCGGGTATGTACCCGCCCGCGAGCCTCAACCTGCAAACAGCTGCACAGAACTATCTTGGATACAAGCGCAGCAAACACGGTTGGGCACTGGGTCGATTCATTGTGGATGCAAATCGACTGACTGACCTTTGCGAGGCGACTGGCGATTCAAAAGGCGAGTTTAGGTTCAGCTTAATTCGAAATTCGTCTTTTGATTGGGACTCGATATCCAGGCAAGTTGACAAAGGACCGCCAGTCGACATGATCGAGATCAAGTGTGATCAGCCTTCTGAAATCGTGCGCGTCAGCAAGCAAGCTCCATCAAGCGTGACGATGTACTTCGAAGTGCCGATTGAATCACGCAACTTGGAGATCCTTGACGCAATTTCGGATACAGGGTCGCGTGCGAAGCTCAGAATGGGTGGGTTGATTCCGGAAGCGCTTCCGTCAACCCTTGGAATTGCTAATATGTTGAAGGCCCTTGCCGCTCGGCGCATCCCATTTAAGGCAACTGCAGGGTTGCATCACCCCATTCGCTCGCACCACCGACTCACCTATGAGGCCGACAGCCCCACCGGAAAGATGCACGGCTTCTTGAATCTCGCGTGTGCTTCGGCACTCGTCTATTCTGGTGGTGAAGCCTCCTATGCGCAACGTCTGCTTGAAGAAGAAGATCCACGCGCCTGGAGCCTCAATGATGGCGCAATTCGTTGGAGAACCCTGGATCTGAGTGCAGAAATTTTGGAGTTGGTTCGGGAGCGGTTTTTCATCAGCTTTGGAAGCTGCTCCTTTGAAGAGCCGATAGACGATCTGGAGGCTCTGGGATGGCTCTGACAAGTTGGGTTACTTCGGCAAATGATCCCGAAACGGACTTTCCATTACAGAATCTGCCCTACGGCGTGTTTCGCCATCATGAGCAAACTCGAATCGGGATCGCGATCGGCGACCAGATTCTCGACCTGTGCGCTTGTACTGATCAGGGACTCTTCGCAGGCCTCTCGGATGAGATTGCGGAATCCTGTAAGGTTGAATCGCTCAATCTTCTAATGTCGCTCGGCCCACGCGCGTGGTCGGCTCTGCGGCTCCAAGTTACATCGCTTCTCGGCGCAGATACTGCGGATGAGCACACGCGATCTCGTGTCCAGGCTCTGCTGGTTCCTATGCACGAGGCAGTGATGCAGCTTCCGGCGCGGATCGGCGACTATACCGACTTCTATGCATCGATCCATCACGCTACGCGGGTGGGCAAGCTTTTTCGCCCCGACAATCCCTTGTTGCCGAACTACAAATATGTACCGATTGGATACCATGGCCGAGCTTCCTCAATCGTCGCGAGCGGTCAGGATATTCGAAGGCCGTCCGGACAAACCAAGACTTCAGCGGCCGAACCAGAGTATGGGCCATCACGTTCTCTCGACTATGAATTAGAGGTCGGCATTTTTGTAGGTGCGGGCAATCATCTCGGCGAACGCATTCCAATTTCTGAAGCAGAGCAGCACATCTTCGGTCTCTGCCTCGTGAACGACTGGTCGGCGCGCGATATCCAGTCTTGGGAGTACCAGCCGCTCGGGCCGTTCCTGGCGAAAAACTTCGCGACCACAATCTCCCCTTGGGTAGTTCCGCTTGAGGCGTTGGAGCCGTACCGCGTTCCCGTGACGAATAGACCTGAAGGAGATCCGGAACCCTTGCCGTATTTATTGCCCAAGGCAGGAATTAAGGAAGGCTTTGACCTAACGCTTGAGGTTTACATCCGGTCAGAGAAGATGCGCGAAGCAGGCATCCATCCCCTATTGCTATCAACCGGCAACCTGCGCGATTTGTATTGGTCCATTGCACAACTACTCACACATCACGCCAGCAACGGTTGCAACCTGCGCCCTGGTGATCTGCTTGCCACTGGCACAATTTCCGGGCCGGAGCAGGGATCTGAGGGCTGCTTGCTGGAAATGAAACACCGAGGAGAGCCGATCCGCTTACCGGATGGAGATACGAGGACCTTTCTCGAAGACGGCGATGAGATTACATTGCACGGATACACGAGCAAGCCGGGGTTGCCGAGATTGGGTTTTGGCGAGTGCACAGGAACCATTCTTTCCGCAGATTCTGCGGCCATTCCATAATCAAGGTCCGCCGGGCAAGCTCACTCGAGTGCTTTGTGGAAGCGCAGAATGGCGATGGTGAGCAAACCAACTCCAAGCGCGGCCATGGCAGCCGTCTGCGGCCAGAGGATAGTCTGTATCGGATGAAGACGACTGACTGGCGGCCCGCGAACTAGCCGCCGTCGAACGGTTATGTAAGACTGGCGAAAGAAACGAAAAACGAAGTGACACCAGAAGTGACACCGGCACAAAAGATGAGCTGGAGAAGGTGGCATGTAGATGGACGTAAGATCAACAAGTTACAATAGTTACTGACAACCTGGGCCTGTAGCTCAACGGTTAGAGCAGGGGACTCATAATCCCTTGGTTGGGGGTTCGAATCCCTCCGGGCCCACCATTGAATCGCATATGCTTGATCGCCGACTCCACTCGACCTCCAAAATTGAGGCTGGAAGCCAAATGCAGATCCAGGATTCCCTTGTTGGACAGCATTCCATAATGGGCCGATTAGCATTCTACCCCTAGGCTATTCGTTTTCCTTTTCCGCAAGATCTTCCGCTTTCAAATCTATGGTGGGAGAGGGAATCCCTTAAGCGGGGTCCGCTCCGCATGATGGAGCGAGGTGGAAGATGCCGGGAAAACTTCCTGCGTTAGCGTTGCGGGCTGAATCGCAGAATAGCCAGAGAACCGCGCTTGATGTAGAAGCCCTGACCCAATCATTTCTAGACAACCTGTTGTTCGTGCAGGGCCGCTCAGTCGAGAGAGCCACCCTGAATGACCTTTATATGGCGCTGGCGCATACAGTCCGCGACCGGCTCGTGGAGCGATGGACTTCGACAGTACAGAACTACCAGGCACAAGATGTGCGGGTGGTCTGTTACCTGTCTGCGGAGTTTCTAACCGGGCCTCATCTCGCCAATAACCTCATCAACCTTGGCATATACGACGAGACCGACCAGGCCATGAAGCGGCTTGGGATCGATCTGAACACCCTGATCGAACAGGAAGAAGAGCCAGGGCTCGGTAACGGCGGCCTGGGGCGGCTTGCAGCGTGTTTCATGGATTCGCTGGCAACAATGGATATACCGGCGATTGGGTACGGTATTCGCTACGAATATGGAATCTTCGACCAGCAGATCCGCGACGGATGGCAGGTTGAGTTAACCGACAAGTGGCTGCGGCTGGGGAATCCCTGGGCCCTGGAGCGCCCTGAAGATGCTTTTGAAGTGAAGATGGGTGGGCGGACGGAGAGGCACACAGATGTCAAGGGGCGCCAGCATGTGGAGTGGATTCCGCAAAAAGTGGTGCGCGGAGTGCCCCACGATACGCCGATTTTGGGCTATCGCACCAACACGGCGAACACGATGCGCCTCTGGTCAGCGCAGGCGGTTGAAAGTTTCGACTTTGAGACCTTCAATCACGGCGATTTTCTGGGTGCCGTGGCCGACAAGGTATCGTCGGAGAACATCTCGAAGATCCTGTATCCCAATGACGATGGCATTCAAGGAAAGGAATTGCGTCTTGCGCAGCAATTCTTTTTCGTGTCGTGCAGTTTGCAGCATATTCTGCGCATCCAGACGACGCAGCATCGTCCGCTCGCCGAATTGCATAGGAGCTTCGCGATCCAGATGAACGACACGCATCCGGCCATCGCGGTAGCGGAGCTGATGCGGCTGCTGGTCGACGAACACTCCATGGAATGGGATGCTGCGTGGCATGTCACTCAACACGCACTCTCCTATACCAACCACACTCTGCTTCCTGAGGCTCTGGAGCAGTGGCCGTGGGGCCTGTTCGGAACGCTCTTACCACGACACCTCGAGATCATCGAGGAGATCAACCGACGTCATCTGGAAAACGTGCGCAGGCAGTTTCCGGGCGATGACGGAGTTGTTCAGAGACTATCTCTAATCAATGAGAACGGAGGCAGCGGCGAGAAGTACGTGCGCATGGCGCATCTGGCGGCATTGGGGAGCCATGCCGTCAATGGGGTTGCTGCACTTCACACGGAACTGCTCAAAACAAATGTGCTCAATGATTTCTACACGCTCACGCCCGAAAAGTTTTCAAACAAGACCAATGGAGTGACGCCGCGGCGCTGGATGGTTCTAAGCAATCCCCATCTCGCGCAACTGCTCACGGAACGTTTAGGCCCAGGTTGGGTTCGAGACCTTGAAAAGCTGCGCCGTCTGGAACCGCTCGTCGAGGACGCGCAGTTTTGCCAGGAATGGAGAGCAATCAAGAAGAGGAACAAACTTCAACTCTCCGCATTCATTCATGACAGGCTTGGAATCGCGACCGACGCTGACTCGATGTTCGATGTGCTGGTGAAGCGGCTGCATGAATACAAGCGTCAGCACCTTCAGATTCTGCACATCCTGACACTCTTGAAGCGCATCCAACGCGATCCAAATGCCGAAGTAGTTCCCCGTACATTTTTATTTGGGGGCAAGGCTGCTCCCGGATATCGGATGGCCAAGCTCATTATCAAGTTGATCCACTCTGTCGGCGAGGCAATCAATTCCGATCCTCTGGTGAGGGGGAGGCTGAAAGTCGTTTTCTTACCTGATTACAACGTAAAACTGGGTCAGAGAGTGTATCCGGCTGCCGATCTGTCGGAGCAGATTTCGCTGGCAGGGAAAGAAGCGTCCGGAACTGGGAACATGAAATTCGCCATGAATGGCTCAATCACTATCGGGACGCTGGATGGGGCGAATATCGAAATTCGCGAGGAAGTGGGTACAGAAAATTTCTTTCTCTTCGGGCTGACGGCTTCCCAGGTAGAACAGCGCAAGAAGGAGGGATACAACCCGCGCCTGATTTACGAGTCGAACTCCAACCTGCGCGAGACGCTGGATTCACTTACCAGCGGAGAGTTCTCTCATGGTGATCGATACTTGTTCGAACCACTGCTCAATGCTCTTTTGACCAGCGATGACTACATGCTGCTTGCCGACTACCAATCCTATGTTGATTGTCAGGACGCAGTGAGCGCGGCCTACCTGAACCAGGAGGATTGGACGCGTATGTCAATCCTGAACGTTGCGCGGATTGGAAAGTTCTCGTCCGACCGCGCGATTCGGGATTATTGTGCCGACATCTGGAGGACCTGGCCGGTGAAAATCCAGTTGTAGTTCACGGTTCGCGGACCATCGATTTCGAGAGCGAAGGGATCAACAAGGTCCAACGAGTTGATGCCGGGTTCAGGACTCTGGTCTGGGCGGGGACGCAGCAATGGAGCTGGCACCTCGTATACTTAACCCAGTGCATGACTACGCGACTGGACTCAATTCTTGTTTCAACACGAGCCATGGTTGCGGCGGCCAAGCGGCAGGTGCCGGTCGCCGAACTTGAGCGTCGAGCGGGTCTGCACCCGCCGCGGGGTTGGGTTTTGGCCCTGCGGCGAGGAGCTGAGTCGCAGGCGGCTGTGATCGCCGAAATCAAGAAGGCGTCTCCTTCCAAAGGACTGATCCGCAAAGACTTCGATGTGCCCTGGCTGGCCGGTCGGTACCAGGACGGGGGTGCGGCCGCACTTTCGGTGCTTACCGATGCGCCTTTTTTCGAGGGTAGTCTGCGGAATCTTGAACTAGCTTCAGAGGCGGTGCAGCTGCCCTGCCTGCGCAAGGATTTCATGGTGGACGAGTATCAGATCGTCGAAGCCCGCGCTCATCGCGCTGATGCAGTTCTGCTGATCGCCGCGGCGTTGACGAATCAAGAGATGAAGCGATTCTCGGAGGTTGCCCACGAACTGTCGCTCGATGTTCTGGTGGAAGTACATACGAGTACCGAACTTGACCGAGTGCTTGATTCGCTGGGCGAAACCGGAGCAGATTCCATCGGCGTGAACAACCGCGATTTGATGACTTTTGACGTACGGATGGAGACTTCGCTCGAACTTGTAGACCGCATCCCCGCTAACTTGGTGCGCGTTGCCGAAAGTGGAATCAGAAGCTCTGTGGATTTGGAGCGCTTGCGTGCTGCAGGATACGACGCTTTTCTTATTGGTGAGAGCCTGATGCGCCAGCGCGATCCAGGCGCCGCGCTTGCAGCGCTGTTGGCAGGCGCGAGAGTTGTAACATGACCATCTGGATTAAAATCTGCGGGAACACTTCACTCGAGGATGCGTGGCTGGCGGCTGAGTCCGGTGCCGACGCGGTTGGATTCGTCTTCGCGCCGAGCCCGCGACATGTGACTGTGGAACAAGTCGCCGGCATTACGCCAAAACTCCCCGATGCCATCGAAAAGATCGGGGTCTTCGTCGACGCGGCGTTGGATGAGATTGAGTCCACCGTGCGCATCTGCGGACTTACCGGAGTGCAATTGCATTCGGAGGCAGGAACTGACACGCCGGCGGAGCTGCGCCGGCGTCTTGGTCCGCGCCTGCGCATACTTCACGTGGTGCACTTTGGTGCGGGCGCCGCCGAACAGGTAGCAGCGCTTGAACAGGACAACAATATAGATGCGATCTTGCTTGACTCGCGGACCGCAACAGTCGTCGGAGGCACGGGCATCACTTTTGATTGGCGAGAGGCGCGTCGCACCATCCTGAGTAGCGCAAGGGAGCGAAAGCTCCTGGCTGCGGGAGGCCTGACTCCCGCTAATGTCGCCGAGGCCATCTCCACATTGAATCCTTGGGGGGTCGACGTGGTTTCAGGCGTTGAGGCAGCACCGGGACGTAAGGATCCAGACAAAGTGCGGATCTTCATCACCAAGGCGCGTGCGGCTGCATTGCTTGCGAACTCGGTGAAGTAATCGGAACGTTTCAGGTTCTAATTGGGGCTCTATCGCCCTGTAAACTAGAGATAGCCACGATCCCGCGGTCGAGCGCACACAGGAGATCTCCCAATGGCATCGGTGATTCTTCCATCAGTTCCTTCCGAGTCGCGCCCCGGGCGCTTTGGCGTCTACGGCGGGCGTTACGTGCCGGAGACGCTGATGGCGGCGCTTGTGGAACTGGAGAAGGCGTACGAAATTGCGAAGGCAGACTCCGAGTTTCAGACTGAGCTCGCCGGACTTCTCAGGGATTTTGCCGGAAGGCCGACACCACTCTATTTTGCGAAGCGTCTGACCGAACAGTTGGGTGGCGCAAAGATTTACCTGAAGCGCGAAGACCTGCTGCATACCGGGGCGCACAAAATCAACAATGCGCTGGGCCAGGGACTGCTGGCGAAGCGCATGGGCAAGAAGCGGATCATCGCTGAGACGGGCGCGGGCCAGCATGGTGTAGCAACGGCTACAGTTTGCGCACTGCTGGGAATGGAATGCGTGGTCTATATGGGCGACGTGGACATGGAGCGGCAGGAGTTGAATGTGCTGCGCATGCGGCTGCTCGGGGCCGAGGTTCGCGGAGTCTCATCAGGATCGAAGACGCTGAAAGACGCCATCAGCGAAGCAATGCGCGATTGGGTCACAAATGTGCGTACCACGCACTACCTTTTGGGTAGCGCGTTAGGGGCTCATCCTTATCCGACCATGGTGCGCGATTTTCATCGTTGCATCAGCCGCGAAATGAAAGAACAGATTCTTGAGAAAGAAGGCCGACTTCCCACCGCCGTCATAGCGTGTGTGGGCGGCGGATCGAATGCGATTGGCGCCTTCTATGAATTCATTCCCGACCGCCAGGTACGGCTCATCGGCGTTGAGGCGGGAGGTCGCGGACCAGAATTGGGAGAACACGCGGCACGGTTCAGTGGTGGAATGCCAGGCGTGCTGCAGGGAACGTATTCCTACGTGTTGCAGGATGAGAACGGACAAATCGCAGGAACGCACTCCGTCTCTGCGGGACTGGATTATGCGTCGATCGGGCCAGAACATGCGGCTCTGCATGATTCCGGGCGCGCGGAGTATGTTTCGCAAGACGACGTGGCAACCCTGGATGCGGTGGTGCGGCTGTCACGCACCGAGGGCATCCTGCCTGCCCTCGAGAGCGCGCATGCGGTTGCCGAATGCCTTCGTATTGCTCCCATGTTCAGTGCCCATGACATACTGGTTGTGAACCTCTCTGGACGTGGCGACAAGGATATGGGCATCCTTGCTCGCGAGTTGAATCTCCAGGGAGCTTGAACGAATTCCGATGGCGATCCATTTCAATCACAAACCGGGGCTGGTCGTGTATTTGACTGCCGGAGACCCATCCCTCGATGCCACAGGCGCCATTGCGCTTGAAGCAATCGACGCGGGTGCGGACGTGATTGAACTGGGGGTGCCCTTCAGCGATCCGCTGGCCGATGGTCCCGTTATTCAACGTGCCAGCGAACGGGCCGTGGCTCGTGGAACACGTCTGAAAGACGTACTGAAGCTGGCGGCTGAGATTCGGGCGGCGCGACCTGCCGCGGGGATAGTGATATTCACATATCTCAACCCGATCCTGCGCTACGGGCTTCCGCATTTCGCCGATGAAGCGTCGGCTGCCGGAGTCGACGGTGTGCTGGTAACCGACATGATTGTCGAAGAGGCGGCGGAGTATCTGGCCCAGTTGGAGCGCGTGAAACTTGCGCCGATCTTCCTCGCCGCGCCCACCAGTCCGGACGAACGTCTCGAAGCCATCGCAGCCAACAGCAAAGGATTTGTGTATGCCATATCGCGCGTGGGGATAACCGGCAAACAGCAGAGCATGACTGCCGACGCAGCTGCGCTGGTTGCGCGTATCCGGCGATGGACGAGGCTGCCGGTCGCCGTCGGTTTTGGCATCTCCAATGCGGAGCACGTCGCACAGGTGGCGGAGTTCGCGGATGCAGCGGTAATCGGCAGCACGATTGTGGAGCTGATCGAGCGATCAACTCCGCAAAGAGCGCCCGCAGAGGTCGCACGATTTATCAAGGGCTTGCGCTTGACCCACGCAGCGCTGGCCCGGTAAACGAGAGCCAATGGGCGGCGCTTGCGCCGTACGGTTGATTCAACTTTAGTTCCCATGCATTCGAGCGAAGAGAGCTCAGTTTGAGAACTCACTCGACCGAATCGCACACGAGGATGGAATGACGCTGGAAGAATTGCGGAGTCAAATCGATGCCCTGGACCGCCAGCTGGTGGAACTGCTGAGCGAGCGGGCTCGCGCCGCGTTGATGATCGGTCATCTCAAGGTCGCCACTTCGCTGCCGGTGTACGAGCCCGCTCGCGAGAAGGTGATTTACTCGAACGTGCGCGCGGCAAACAAGGGGCCCTTGCCCGATATCGAATTGACGCATATTTACGAGCGCATTATCGACGTGATGCGGGCCTTGCAGCGGAACGAGTTGGCATCGGAACGGAATGCCCTACAGGGCAAAGGCACAGGCGCGGATGCGCCCGAGACAGGGAACAAGCAATGATCGTTGCAATGCAGGAGAAGGCCACCGAAGAGCAGATCGATTTTGTGATCGAAGCAATGGTGGAAGCTGGAGTCGGTGTGCATCGGACCACCGGCGCCACGCAAACCATATTGGCCGGGGTCGGCCCCACTGCCAACCTTGACTTGAGCAAGTTTGAATTACTGCCGGGCGTGCTGCATGTGCACCGCATCAGTTCACCCTACAAGCTGGCAGGCAGAGGCTTCCGACCCGAAGGCACGGTGGTGGAATTCGCCGCCGGAGTAAAGCTGGGCGGCACCCAAGTGATTGTGATGGCCGGCCCCTGCTCCATCGAAACCGAAGCTCAGATCTTCGAGACGGCCACGCGAGTGAAGGCCGCCGGAGGCACTTTCCTGCGCGGTGGTGCGTTTAAGCCTCGCAGTTCGCCGTACGCGTTCCAGGGAATGGGCATTCCTGGACTGAAGCTGATGTACGATGCGGCCCGGGAAAATGGCTTGCTCGTCGTAAGCGAGGTCATGGAAATTTCGCAGATTGAATCGATGCTGCCATTCGTCGATTGCTTTCAGGTAGGAGCACGCAACATGCAGAATTTCAACCTTCTTCGTGAACTTGGTTCGGTGCGCAAGCCGGTGCTGCTGAAGCGTGGCATCGCGGCGACCATTGAAGAACTCCTTCTGTCGAGCGAGTACATCATGTCTGGTGGTAATTACGATGTGATCCTTTGTGAGCGCGGTATACGGACCTACGAGACGGCAACCCGCAACACCATGGATATCTCGGCAATCCCAGTTGTAAAGAAACTCTCGCATTTGCCGATTGTCGGCGATCCATCGCATGGTACGGGTCGCCGCGATATGGTTGCTCCCATGGCGCGTGCCGCGGTCGCTGCGGGAGCCGACGGCATACTTGTCGAAGTCCATCCGAATGCCGACAAGGCTGCTTCGGACGCTGCGCAAACGCTGTATCCAGATCAATTCGAGAAGCTTATGAGCGAGTTGCGCGTCATTGCCGAGGCAGTTGGCAGAACACTGTAGTATGGAGCGACGAAGACAAGCATGATCGAGCGTATAGCTATCCTTGGCACGGGCCTGCTGGGCACATCGGCGGGTTTGGCCTTGCGCTCGGGGGGCTATCGAGGCTCCATAATAGGGTGGAATCGGAGTCCGGCGCAGGCCGAGCTTGCGCTTTCGATGGATGCGATCGACTCGGTCGCGGCAGATCCGCTCATAGCCGCGCGCGAAAGCCAGGTGGTGGTCCTCGCAGTACCCATCTTTGCAACCCTCGACTACATGGAACAGTTGTCCGGAGTGCTTGGGCCTGAGCACCTGGTTACGGATGTAGGCAGTACCAAGGCGCAGATCACAGCAGCCGCGGGTCGCCTCTTCAATGCCCCAGAGCGCGCGGGCTTTCTGCCCGGACATCCCATGGCCGGTAAGGAGCGGGGAGGTGCCGGCCTGGCTGATCCGGATCTCTTTCGAGGCGCGGTTTGGCTGTTTACCGATGATCACAACTGGCAGCGGTCGCCTAAGTCGGCTGAGCTCGCGAAGACATGGCGCGAATGGGTGGTTGCCATGGGCTCCAAAACCATCGATCTCGATCCGTTGCGTCACGATGAACTTGTGGCGTGGGTCAGTCACCTTCCCCAGTTCGTGGCCACGGCACTGAGCGCGCTGCTTGAGGAAGAGGTCGGTGCTGCACCGGAATTGAAGGATGTAGGCGGTCGCGCCCTGCGAGAGATGACGCGCCTGGGCGCAAGCCCTTATTCGATGTGGCGCGATATCGCATATACCAACACCAAGCCCATCGAAACTGCCCTGCTCAGGCTCGAACAGCGCCTTTCGCACATCCGCGAAAACCTGAAAACTCCAGAACTGCGCGACGAGTTTGAAGAGGCGAACCGGTTCCGGCGGGAATAGTTGCCCGTGAGACTTACGCGATTCTCATTCCGGCTCTGCGATGGTCTCGGTCGCTTCTTTCGCGGGGTCAAGCGCGTGGAAGCCTTCGGCTTTGGCGGCCTCCAAAAGAGTCTGCGAAGCGGAAACGAAGACGATTTCAGTGCCACGGAACATGTCGCGAGCGACCAGGGCAGCACCTAACTGCAGCGCATCGGGCCATCGGAGATTGGTGCGATCAAGCAGTTGGCGAGCGGCTTCTAGAACTGCGGGGTTGAGCGGTTCCTGAACCATGCGTGCTGCTTCAAGGCGCAAGATCTCGAGCGCGGCTGCTGCATCTTCGCTGCTGATGTCGCCGGTGCGTTGCCGGCGCCGGATGGCTGCGTACACCTCCAACGGTGCGCACGCCGCAATCAACTTGCGGTTATCCTCTACGGCCTCCATCAAACGGATGAGCGCATCGGTGCCCGGCTCTTGCACAAATAGCTTGGCGAACGCGGTAGATTCGAGGAAGTAGCAGCTCACAGTTTTCCCCGCTCCTCTTCAATCGCGTCAGTGATGGAATCGCCATGCACCGCCACGGGGTGGAATCGTTGGGCTTCTTCGGGCATCCCCGCTTCGGCGCGATTCAGGCGAATGGTTGTCGTGGGGTAAGCGGGGGTCTTTGGGTTGGCAATCTTGCTGGTCAGCACCACGCCACGCTGAATGGCTTCGGCGAGCACGGCCTGTCGGGATTCGGGGTGTTGATTCCAACGAAATGCCTTTCGCGGTAGAAATGAGTCGCGAAACCATTTGAGCGCGATGAAAGCATGGCCGCCCCGCTCCGCCTCTGCTAATGCGGCGCACAGTTCCTTTACGCGAGCATCGAGGTCAGCGGGAATCTGGGCTTCCTGGTTGTCATCTTCATCGAAGCTCCGGTCAACCTGGGGGCGCGAACGACTCAGACGCTGAGCCGGTTCAGCATCGCCTATGCGTTCAAAATAAATGCGCACCTCATCTTCTTCAGGGGACCAGGTGTCGGCCGAGGCATTGCGGCGCTTGCTGCGGCCATTGTCACTGCACAACTCAACGATAGCCTGATATCCGGCAGGCGCCAGAAAACGGAGTGCACGTGCCATGCCCGGGTCCTGCGAAAACGCCAGCTCACTTAAGGCTTCTTCAATAATCTCTTCAGCGTCTGGTACGGTCAGGTTGCTAATGTCTTCGCTGCCCTGCGCAGCCTTGTTGGATTTCATTCCCAATTCTCCATATAGAACTTCTTTAGCTCGTCCTTGACATCATGTCTCCGCGAATGTGCAGGATGGGAGGACATGTGCGAATCGGTATCGAGCGCCTATCTTCGACATGAAGCGCCGCCAAGAGAATGTCTCGAACGGATGTAAGGTAAACCTTGGCGAATTCCCCGCCTCAGCCGATGGCCATCTTTAGCTCTCTTCCTGCTACCCCACAGGGCCGAGAATGCTTTAACTAAAAACTGTGCCAGAACTAACCACGCACTAGTGTAAACGATTGTGCAACCCAACAGCATGCAAGCGCAAGAGCCATGAAATGACCGAAGTGCGGCAAAAACCCGGGTGTTAAGGAAATGCCGCGGCCTGACGATGGTGTTTTTCGCGCGCCGATCTTCGTACAATGGTTAGATGCGGCGTTGTTTTCTGTCCTTTTTTATCACTTTGTTGGCGTGGACAAGTACAAATGCAGGCGGACAGGCGGCAGGACCTGCATTTGACCTGATTGGTCCGAAAGTAGATGTGCGCGTGAAAAGAGGTGAGGTTACGCTGCCTGTGGGCAACGTGCCGAACCTGATGCCCGGCGACCGGCTTTGGATACACCCCGACCTGCCAGATAGCCAGTCAGCCCACTACGTCCTTATCGTCGCATTCTTGCGTGGAGCTACAAATCCTCCGCCACCGGAATGGTTTACAAAAGTCGACACCTGGACGTCGAAGGTACGCTCAGAAGGCGTGTTTGTGCTTGTGCCGGCGGAGGCTCAGCAAGCCCTTGTTTTTCTGGCCCCCGAGACGGGTGGGGACTTCAGCACGCTTCGCGCAGCCGTTCGAGGTCGGCCCGGCACCTTTGTTCGCGCTACCCAGGATCTTCAGGCGGCAAGCTTGGACCGAATGCGGCTGGAAGCATATCTCGCCGAGGTGAAAGTTACCTCGCAGACAGATCCTGCTGCATTAAAGGAACGTGCCCAAAGGGCAGCTGCAACATTGGGCATTCGCTTGGATCAGCAATGTTTCGACAAACCGACAGATCAACAGGCCCCATGTCTTGTGCAACACACTGACGGCTTGGTTTTGGACGACGCCAATGCGAGCAACCGGGTGGCGCAACTCACTGGCGGAACAAGCGGCGATTTGATGAACCAGTTGAGCTACTCCACGCTTGGAGGGGCCGGGGCCTATAGCCCGTATGTCGGCGCGATCGTAGACACGGCCAGGATTCTTGCCTCTTTGCATACGGCGCACTTCCAATACATTCCCGCCCTGGCACTCCCATTGAGCGATACACTCAACATTCGGTTGAACGTCCCGCCGTCCTTTCGCGATCCGAAGTCAGTTGTAGTGATTGCTTTACCGCCTGTTGGTCCCGCCAAGTTGCCGCCTCTGCATCCCTCGAACCCATCTGAGGAGTTCTGTGCGCAAAAACCAGGCCTGGCACTTCCTGCAGAAGGTGCACCCCTGGTTCAGGCTACTCAGTTGGCTTACAAGCTCACCCTTCACATCGAGACCAAGTCGGGGGCCTTCGATTTGCCACTCAAGGCGGACGCTGCCGAAGGTGGGCTGGTTCTGGAGCAACCGGCGCCATCATTGCCACCCGGCGAAGTAACGGGGGTGGTAAGGGGCAAATGGGGTTTCGACGACTGGGAAGGGCCTCGCTTTCACTTGCGCTCTGTCGAAGCAGGGAAGTGGACGATTCCACTGAGTGATCAGTCAGCCCTAGTGGTGGGTCGCGAAGACACATTGCACATTGGGGGCGAGAATACATTGTGCGTGCAGAAGGTGGAAGAGCAGTCAGCCGGGACCAGCCCAGTCTCTCTCGCCTGGAAGTCGCCAAAGCCGGACGTGCTCGAACTTGCTGTACCGCTGAAAGATGCAGCGCCGGGAGCAGTCACTCTGAAGATTCAACAGTATGGGATCGAGAAGCCCGACAAACTAACGCTTGTCGCGTACTCAGAGGCAGCATCGCTCGAGCGCATGACGGTCAGTTCCGGAGATCCCGATGCGGCATTGACCGGGAATCGTCTGGACGAAGTGGCGAAAGCCACGTTGAACGGGATTTCCTGGTCGCCCGTTCTTCTGAAGCGCGTTCAGGACGCTGA
Source organism: uncultured Acidobacteriaceae bacterium (assembly GCA_963826915.1). Taxonomy (GTDB): domain Bacteria; phylum Acidobacteriota; class Terriglobia; order Terriglobales; family Acidobacteriaceae; genus Telmatobacter. Next base: position 86,780 of record CAWGYG010000008.1, on the reverse strand, counting down.
TCGACTGGAAATGAAAGCCGACGGCGCAACTTCGGGGCTCGAGCCAGGCAAACGATACCAGGCTAAGGTGGAGCTGCACGACGGGCGAGAGCTCAAGGTGCCCGTCACGGTGGAACCACCGCGTCCGCAAGTGGCGTTGCTCAGCAAGGGCACTCAAGATGAAGCTACGGCTGACCCCTCACCGGTCCGCTTGGGAAGCTCCGACGATCTACCTGTCCAGCGAAGGCTGGTTTTCTTTCTCAAATCGAAAACACCTGAGATTTTTCCGCGAGACGAAAAGGTCGAGGTAGCGGCGACAGATGGAAGTTTCAATACGTTCCTGTCTCTCAGTGACGGAAGCTTGATGCTGGAGGATGCGAACACGGCACTCGGCGTGGTAGAGCCTCTATCCCGGTTTGGTTCCTCCGCCTATGGGCCGGTGGAGGCGCGCGCTATCTCTGCGGATGGAGTTGCTGGAGATTGGGTGGAACTGGGGACGCTTGTGCGCCTTCCCGGATTCAAAGAGCTGCACTGTCCCCGCGCTGTTGCAAAGCCGTGCATCTTGACCGGATCGAACCTCTTCCTGACGGCCTCAATCGCAGCAACGCCGGATTTTGATAGTGCAACCGACGTTCCGCAGGACTTTACTGGGACACAGCTAACCGTGCCTCATCCGGTGAATGGACTGCTTTACCTGAAACTGAGAGACGATCCCGCTACTGTTCAGACACTGGCCTTAACCGTCATGCCGTATATGCCGGCGTCCGCGGCCCCCAAGCCTGCGGCAACAGCCGAACCAGCGGAGCAGCAAAGCGCACCGGCAGCCGCGCAGCCTCAAACCAAAGTCGACCCTTGAACAACGCCTACGCCGGTGTTTCAAGCAGACCCTTTGCGCGTTACTGAAAATAAGCGCGGTTCAACTCGGCGAACTTCGCCTTGTCTGCAGGCAGATCGTCTTGGGCAAAGATCGCGTTTTGCGCGCAGACATTTGCGCAATTGCCGCAGTCAATGCATTCATCGGGGTTGATGTAGACCTGGGAAACCGTGCCTGCAGCATGATCAGCTGCCTGGGGTGAGATTGCAGCCGTTGCACACTCCGTTGCGCAGACAAAGTCCTTGATGCATGCATCGGTAACTACGTAAGCCATAATGACAATGCTCCTTGATTGATTGCGAATCGATGTTAACGCGTGCTTCCTGTTAGCTTACCCAGCACGGGCACTCAGTCTCGGTGACTCGAATCACACACGGTGGGGAATGATGCGGCTGGAAGAGCAGCGAATCGCGTCGCGCCAGGTTAACCGAAGATTCAAAGCAGCAGAGGGCTGTTCCCGCAAGGTGAGGGGATGAATCGTCTTTTATGGGATTGCCGGTTATGCTGGAACAATGTCTCGGCTGAGTCTTCCCTTCGCGCTCTTCCTCACAATTGGACTTTCCGTGCTTTCTCCAACCGACCTCATCGGTCAGAATGTCCACCCGTTGTGGACTTTTGGCGTCTCGGGAGACAGCCGCAATTGCGGCGACTTTGTGATGCCCGCCATCGCAGCCAGCGTGAAGGAGGAACACGATTCCTTCTACTGGCATTTGGGCGATTTTCGTTGGATTTCGGAGCCTGATCAGGATCTCCTCGCGATGCTTCCAGCAGGAAAAAAGCTTTCCAAGGAGGAATATCATCGTATCGCGTGGGATGATTTCTTGACCCGGCAGGTTGCGGCGTTCGGTTCCATGCCTGTGTTTCTGGGGCGCGGAAATCACGAGAATATCCCACCAATGACCCGCGCAGACTACATTGCCAAATTCTCCAGTCTTCTTGATCGCCCTGAGATCGCTGCGCAGCGCCAAGCCGATGGCGTGGACGCTGGTCCAATCGGCCCCTGGTATCACTGGACTCGCGACGGAGTTGATTTCATCACCCTTGACAATGCCAGCCACGAGGAATTCTCACATGAACAGTTAAAGTGGCTGCGCGGTGTCCTCGATCACGATTTAGCGCCCGACTCCGGCATTCGCGCGATCGTCGCAGGCATGCATGAGGCCCTTCCTCACTCCAAGGGATCAGAGCACGCGATGGATGACTGGGACCTTGGCGAGCGCACGGGAGATCTGGTCTACACATGGTTTTACGATGCACAGGCAGCGGGTAAACACGTATATCTGATTGCCAGCCATTCGCACTATTACTCGCCGAATGTCTTCAATACACCCTATTGGAAGCAACATTCGAATCACATCGTGCCAGGGTTGATTATCGGCACCGCCGGTGCACATCGCTATCTGCTCCCAAAGAACGCAGACAAGACTGCACGGCAACATATTTATGGTTTTATACAGGGAATCGTCCACCCGGATGGCTCAATCGACTTCAAGCTGCATGAATTGTCTGAGGACAATCTCAAGCAGCATCGCTGGCCAGATGCTCCACTCGACGCTATCCACGAGTGTTTTGTCAATAACTCGGATTAGCCCAGAGGCTTTCAAGTGCCAGAACTGGCGTAAGTTATTCCCGTCCATTCGCAGGATCTAGTATCCTCGGAGGATCAAGAACGATCTATGCAGCAGGGGTGCACCCTTTTGTGATTCGCCTTTCTCCATGTGCGAAAAGACACTTGTGTTCAGCGTGGATCCTTGACTCCCCATTAGAGATTTCTTTCGATATCTCGCACCTCCATGAGTTTGTCCAGATAACTCATGGAGGGTTTTTTGCGTCTTTACCTTTGTAGCCGCTGGGATGTGGCGTCCGTTCATGCCACATCGATCACCGTCAGGTTGATATTGAGCGACTGCGAAATTGTACTTAGAACGACCCTATTGAATAAGGAACCGATAAAGGACATCGCGACCCGGTGTCCATTGAATTGAAAGCACCTGCAACATTTGTTGCCCGAAAAAAAGGCGAATTTGAATACCGGATGAGCGCGGAAAGAAGCGTGCACGCACACGTGTCTTTAGCGGGCAGAAACCAAAGGCTGTAACCGCGATTTGCCATCCGGAAGTGACGAACACCCCACCCAAGTGAGGATGGCGAAGCTATGGTCGTGTTGTCGATCAAGACAACGGAGGAAACAGGAACTACTCAGCATTGGTTCGTAGTGTGAAGGTGTGACTTGTTTTCTATGCACGAATTTCAGCACCTTGATTTGAACTATGAGTTTTTCTCTCCCTGGCTCGCGGCAATGCGATAGAGCGGGACCGGGGAGATCAATATCGCAAGGCCATGCGCACGCCTCGTAGATCCGCAATTCCGAGATTCCACGGTATGGAACTGAAAAGAGAGGGTATATAGAATGCCAGGGAGAAGTGCTTTAAATATCCTAGAAGTCGACGGCCCGGCGCTGAGCACAGTTTCGGCAGTCGGATTGATGAATGAAGCAATTTCGGCGTATGTGTGGAGACGCCATGCACCACAACTTTCCGCCGCAGTCGACCGATCCTTGTCGCTGCGTTACACAGTTATCAAAAGAGCGTTGGACATTGTACTTTCCACCATCTTGCTCATCTTGTTTGCCCCGGTTGGGCTGGTTGTTGCCTTGGCAGTCGCGCTCACTTCGCCCGGCCCCGTTTTCTACAGTCAGGAACGGCTGGGGCGATTCGGAGCCCCCTTCCGGATCATCAAATTCCGCTCTATGTACGCCAGACAGCACAAAGACAACGTGCTTGAAATCGACGGACATCATCGAGCGAGCCACGCCACCTACCCTTTGGCAAAGGAAGGCCCCGATCCTCGCATCACACCAGTCGGGCGAGTGATTCGCAAACTCAGCCTGGACGAACTCCCGCAGCTGCTGAACGTTCTTGCCGGCGATATGTCTTTGGTAGGACCGCGACCCATCGTGGAGGCGGAACGTTGTCTCTACGGAAAGCACTTCGCCTATTACGACCTGTTCTGCCCGGGCATCACCGGCCTCTGGCAAGTCTCGGGACGCAGCGATGTTGCCTTTGACAAACGCGTCTTGCTTGATCGGGAGTATGCGAGCGAGTGGAGTTGTCTGCTTGATTTCAAGATTCTGACGCGGACAATTCCTGCAGTAGTGACCATGAGAGGCGCGTACTGAGCGCCACTTGTGGCCAAACCGAAGCCGCGTTGTTTACGAAAACTTCTTCGCGGTCGAGGAAATTCACCACGGAAGACCAAAGACATGAGTAAGAGCATTGGCAAGACTTTGAGAACGTTGATTGTTTTTTCAGTTGCCCTTTCTTTAAGCGCGGCGCGTGCGCAATCGACGCAGTCGCCGCTGAATCCAAGCGGAACGGGCTCGGACTCTTCAACATCCGGGTGCTCCCTTTCCAGCGCGGATATGTCCGGTTGTCAGTCAACTACGCCCCCGTCTTCAGGTCAAACGGAAGACATGGGTGGCGGTGCGCAATGGTCTTATCCGAACATCAACGCGGGGAATCCCAATTCGCAGTCGTTTGTATATCACGACGATGCAGACGGCCTGAATCGTTCACCCGAAATGCGACGGCAACAACGGCTTACGACCCAGTCTGAGCCGCTGACAGAATTCCAGATGCTCGTTGCAGGTTCCATTGGGCGAATTGTCCCTGTTTACGGCGCAGAGCTCTTTGCCGATGTTCCAGATACTTTTGCCCCGGTCCAGCACTTGCCTGTGACTCCGGATTACGTCCTGGGCCCCGGAGATGAGCTGCTGATTCGCACCTGGGGACAGATCAGTCAGAACCTCCATCTAACCGTAGACCGGTCGGGTTCGGTATTCATTCCTGAGGTTGGCGAGCTACGTGTTGCAGGACTTCAAATTGGACAACTGCAACCGTTTCTAAAGTCGAGGTTCGATCGCGTTTATCGCAATTATGACTTGAACGTAAATCTCGGCCAGCTGCGCTCAATACAAGTCTTTGTGACCGGCGAGGCGCGACGCCCCGGCAGTTACACAATCAGCTCCCTAAGCACCCTCGTAAACGCTGTGTTCGCCTGCGGAGGACCTGAGCCACAAGGGTCTTTGCGCCGTATTGAGCTAAAGCGCGACGGCAAACTTGTCGCCGATTTCGACCTGTACGATCTCCTTCTCCGTGGCGACAAAACAAAGGATGCATCGTTGGAATCCGGAGACGTGATTTACTTTGCGCCTGTGGGAGCGCAGGTTGCAGTGGTCGGAAGTGTTCATTTGCCTGCCATCTACGAGTTACGGGGTCGGGAGAGCATAGCTGACCTACTGGCACTCGCAGGTGGAGTTTCGGCAATTGCAGATACTTCATCGCTTGAAATCGAGCGCACTGAAACCGAACCCTCTGGAGTTAAAGCGCGCGTTGTGATAAGCGCAGCTATGAATTCCTCCACACTTTCTTCGCCTTTGGTCAATGCAGATATCGTGCGGGTTCGAGCCGGAGCCCCACGCTTCGACAAAACCGTGACTCTCCGCGGGAATGTCGCCAGCCCAGGGAGATTTGCGTGGCATGAGGGCATGCGCATTCGAGATTTGATTCCGGATAAGAGTTCTTTGCTGACCGCAGACTATTGGTTGCGTCGCGAACAGCTTGGTCTGCCGACAGCGGATTTTCAGCCGATGTTGCCCCCGCTGGTGCAAACGGCTCCTCCTTCTGAGGCGGGCCAAACCGTCAGTCGCCAGGCGGTGCCTCAGGATGTCCAGACCTTAAACAGCGGCCTATTTCCGCAACTTACTGCCGGCGTCCCCAATGATGCCGAACCGCAATCCGGTGGCTCCATGCAGTTTCAATCGCTGGCAGCATCAACCGATAAGAGCGGCGACGCAAATTCAGCGGCAACCAATAAGCGCGCCCCCGCGTCCGGCACCTCTTCCACGACCCTCGGTGTTGGTCCTCGCCTGATCACCTCGCCGCATTTTCCTATGCAAACACAAGTGGTGAGAACCTCTCCCGACATCGATTGGAGCTATGCGGTCGTGGAGCGCGTAGATGCAAAGACACTCGCAACTCGGCTCATCCCATTCAATCTTGGAGCTGTTGTGCTCGATCAGGATGAAAGCCAGGACTTGAATCTGGAACCTGGAGACGTGATCACCATCTTTTCGGATGCAGACATTCGCGTGCCGCGAGCTCAGCAGACAAAGTATGTTCGGCTTGAAGGCGAGTTCGTTCATGCCGGCGTATATAGCGTGCTCCCTGGTGAAACCCTTCACCAACTTGTGATTCGTGCCGGCGGATTGACCACACAAGCATACCTCTACGGTTCGCAGTTCAGCCGTGAAAGCACAAGAATGGAACAGCAGCAGCGACTTGATGAATATATATCCGCCCTCTCGTACCAGATTGAAATCTCGGCAGCCAACAAATCAACCTCTGTTATCAGCCCTCAGGAGGCGGCTACCACTTCCGCCTCTGTTGCGAGTCAACGGGAGTTGGTTAATCGGCTCCGCGAGGCTCGCGCCACGGGCCGCATCGTCCTGCACATTGACCCATTCCACTCCGGCGTAAACTCTCTTCCTGAACTTCCTCTTGAGGATGGCGATCGCTTTGTCGTCCCTCCCGTACCATCAACAGTGGGAATAGTAGGAGCGGTTTACGATCCCAACTCATTCCTCTATGTAGCGCACGAACATGCTGGAGACTACTTGCGCAATGCTGGCGGTCCAAATCGAAATGCCGATCGTCGCCAGACTTTCATCATTCGTGCCGATGGCTCCGTCATAAGCCGCCAGTACCTCGAGCGCACCATTTGGACAGACGACAAATTCAATCGCCAGCCGATTTATCCTGGCGACACGATTGTTGTGCCCGAAGCGATCAACAGGACCACGTTACTGCGCGGCCTGACAGATTGGTCGGCGGTATTCTCAAACTTTGCCTTGGGAGTCGCTGCTATCAACGTGATTAAGTGACTCGCCCCTTCGCGGAAATAGTCAGCGTCAGGAGGCGCGCGAACGGAATTGACGAGATCCAAATCGAAGGAACTGCAAATCAGTTTATTTTCAGACCACATCGGAGTAACGAATCATGGCGAACATGCACATCGACGGATCCTCGAAGAGAGTGTTGGAGGAAATGCCTTCTTCGATTGACCCTCAAGGCGTGCAGGAGGATCTTACCTTTCTCGATTTGTTGATCATCGTAATGCAACGTAAGAAGCTAATCGGAATTGTGACTGCCTTGGTCACAGCTTCTGCCATCGCAATTGCGTTTCTTCTCCCTCAGGAGTTCACCGCAACCGTGATCATCCTTCCGCCGCAGGGGAACTCTTCAATGAGCTCACTGTTGGCCAATCAATTGGCAGGCATGAGCGCTGTCAGCGGAATGGCGAGCAGCGCTCTTGGAATAAAAAACATAAATGACATGTATGTAGCAATGATGAAGAGCCGTTCGGTTGAAGAGGCGGTAATCAAGCGCTATGGCCTTGAGAGCGAGTATCACAAGCACTACCTCGTTGATGCACGCAAGGCACTTGAGAAGCACGCCCAAATCGATGGTTCCACGAAGGACGGACTAATCCGCCTAAAATTCTCCGATCAAAGTCCAGACCGGGCTTCGGAAATTGCCAATGGCTACGTGGAGCAATTTAGGAGCCTCTCCCAAAACCTGGCGATTACCGAGGCATCTCAGCGCCGCGTGATTTTTGAGAATCAGCTGGAAAAGACCAAGGCTGATCTTGAGAACGCGGACGAGGCGCTCAAGCGGACACAACTCTCCACGGGGATGGTTCAAGTCGATGGCCAGGCGCGAGCGCTGATTGATTCTGCTGCTCGATTACGAGCGGAGGTGGTTTCGAAGCAAGTGCAAATCGAAGCCATGCGTTCTTATGCGGGAGACGAAAACCCCGCTCTGACACAGGCTCAGAGCGAGCTTGAGGGGCTCAAAGCCCAATTTGCCAAGCTCGTGGGCTCGCAAGGGAATGGTACCGATGACTTGTTCGTCTCCAAAGGTAACGTACCTGAGGCTGGCCTTGAGTATATTCGCAGACTCCGTGATGTGAAGTATTACGAGGCCATATTTGATGTTTTGGCCAGGCAGCTTGAATTGGCAAAACTCGACGAGGCCAAAGAAGGTGCTTTCATCCAGGTAGTGGATCCCGCTGTACCACCTGAACAAAGGTCGTCGCCGAAACGCGGTCTCATTACTATTGCAGGACTTGCGGTTGGATTCACGTTTGGGATCATGTTCGCATTGCTGCAAGGCGGGCTAGTTCGCATGCGACACAATCCGGTAACCCGATACAAACTTGAATTGTTGAAGCAATCGCTTTGGCAAAAGCCATCTCCGGTGCCGAGGAAAGCGCCGAATGCCCCGGACGACGTCCCTCCTTTGCACGTCAGGCCCGAGGTTACTGGCTAAAAACGGAGCAGCATCGTTTCAAAGATTTTCATGCTTCACCAGACTTCGACTTCATTCGTCCGGTGTTTGAAAGTGCCTATGCCTTCAGAGATACCCATAGTTCAGCATCCTTCCCCAACTGCCTGGCAAAGGATGCGGGATGTTTTGAAACACAAACTTCCGCATTACATCGGGCTCGACAGGGCAATCGCATTTACTGTTCTCGGGCGCTTGGTGCAGGGGCTCGGCAGCATCGGAACCGTGTTGCTGATTGTGCACTTTCTGACGGCCGCAGAACAAGGCTATTACTACGCACTGTGGAGCCTCGTTGCCTTACAGAGCGTATTCGAACTGGGATTCTCGTTCGTCATTTTGCAGGTTGCGGCTCACGAGCGCGCGCACCTCGAGTTTCAACCAGACGGAACCATCACGGGGAGTGCGACTGCTCACTTCCGCCTCGCCTCCGTATTGCAGCGTGCAGTGCGCTGGTACACATTTGCAGCTTTGCTAATGGGTGTAGCACTCCTGGTTGGCGGCATGCACTTCTTTGCGATTCGCCAGGAACCGGGGGTACCGGAAATCTGGCTAGGCCCATTGCGGGTAACTGTATTTGCCTGCGCCCTCACCTTTTCTATTGGGCCGGTGCTGTCGTTTCTTGAAGGATGCGGTCAAGTCGCACAGGTGGCCCGTATGCGCTTCTTTCAGTCAACTGTTAGTGTTGCATTGGCGTGGACCGCAATGCTCACTCGGCACGGCCTCTATGCACCCGCGATGGTCTTGGTTGGGCAAGGGCTTGTCGCCAGCATCCTTCTCTATTCGCGTCGCAGATTGCTCGTTCCGCTGCTCAGGCTCGATGTCGCTCAAAATGGGATCAGTTGGGCGCGCGAAGTATGGCCATTCCAGTGGAAGATTGCAGTGAGTTGGCTTTGCGACTACTTCATCTTTCAACTCTTCACACCGGTTCTATTTGCGTTTCGCGGTCCGGTGGAAGCTGGACGCATGGGCCTCTCCATGAGCATAGTCACTCAAATGAGCGCCATGATGCTCGCATGGATGACAACCAAGGCGGCGCCGTTTGGCAGCTTGATTGCCAGAAAAGACGTCGCAGAATTGGACAGGATGTTCTTCCGCACCCTGCGACAATCAATTTCTCTGTTCGCCGCTGGCTCGGCAATGGTTCTCTGCGGAGTGACTATCGCTCCGTTGGTCCTACCTAAGCTTTCTCAGAGAATCGAGCCTTGGCCGATATTCCTACTGCTGCTCCTAACCGCGCTCGGCGGCCATGTTGTTCAAAGCGAAGCAATCTATTTGCGCGCGCATAAATGCGAGCCATTTCTCATTCAATCTGTAGTCATCGCGTCATCAACAGCTGCATGCGTTTTTGTCTTTGCGAAACTTTCGGGTGCATGGGGAGTCTCAGTTGCCTATTTTCTGGTGCTCGGCGTCGCAGGTGTCGTTTCAGCGACTGTGATCTTTTTTACGAAGCGAAGTCAATGGGCGCAGGCGGAGATTTAACACATGAAACCGATCGATGCACATGTCCGAATTCCCAGCATCTCGGTCGTACTTTGCACCTTTAACGGCCACAGGTTTCTTCAAGAACAGCTTGAAAGCATTGCGCTTCAATCGCGGCTTCCTGCTGAACTTGTTGTCTGCGATGACGGCTCGATCGACGGCACGCTGGGTGTCCTCAAGGAATTTCGATCCCAAGCTCCATTTCCTGTTCATATCACCAAGAATCCTCAAAGGCTTGGGCCGACCAAGAACTTTGAACAAGCCATTTATCTGGCATCAGGAGAATTCATTGCCCTGTGCGACCAGGATGATTCCTGGTCACCACGCAAACTGGAGACGCTTTCTGGAATTCTCGAAGCAAACCCATTTCTAGGCGGTGTGTTTTCTGATGCAAATTTGATTGATTGCAACTCCAAACCGATCGGGATGAGGCTTTTTGCAAAACACGGGTTTTCTCCCGTCCGGCAGCGGAAGTTCTTAAGCGATCCGGCCACAATGCTCTTGAAACACGACGTGGTTACCGGCGCGACACTCATCTTTCGCGCATCGATGCGGAGCTTTTGCCTGCCTATACCCACCTCTTGGGTCCATGACGGGTGGTTGACTTGGAAGATTTCCCTGCATTCCCGGTTGGGTCTGGTTGCTGAGCCTCTCATTGACTATCGTGTTCATGCCGGTCAGCAACTAGGCGTAGGTCCCTTGAATGGGGTGCAACCAGGGAATGCGTGTTCTGAGACTCGGCGTCAGCACTACGCCCGGGTGGCTCACCAGTTCGAGGACTTATTGAATGTCCTTCTGTCGGAGGGTTGGAATTCGCAAGACGGGCTCGTGGCCAGAGTGCGCGAAAAGATAGCGTTTCTAAGACGCCAATCCATGCTTTCTCAAAGATTGGCGGTTCGCACACTTCAGGTTACTCGACAGTTGCACAGCTACCTCCACTACGCGCGAGGTCTCGCTTCACTGCGGACTGACTTGCTCTTGGGCCGGGAGATGCCATGAACGAATCGCTACAGAACTCTGCTTACAGCACAAGCCCACCTGCTCAAAGCGGTCTCGCTGCTGCGGCGATTTGGCCTGCACTGGCAGGCACGCGCGGAAAGCACAAACTCGTCGAGGGTGTCCTCAAAGCCCACAAGGACCTTCCCTTGTTCTGCAATCCCGTTGCACTCTTTGTGTTCAATTGGGCGTTCATGATGGCGTCGCTCAGCGCACAGATCACCTATGTGACATATCCACTCATGGATATACCGATTCTGCTTTGTGCGCTTTCGGTAGGCTCGTTCTTCTTCGGATATCTGGTGGCGCACACTACTCTGCTTCGCGGGGCCAGGGCCGGAGAGTCTCTCTCTTACACACTCGATGTCACCATGATTTGGCGCTTCAATCTTCTCATGGCATGCGCGGCCCTCATGATCATTTTGTACAACTGGGTGACCAGTGGGCCTCCTCCCGCGCTAGGCGATCCGACATCCTATTTGACTTATGGTCGGTTCAAACAAGTGCTCTTTCCACTTCTCGTCACCGTAACAGTGAACTCGACGCTCGATTCGTCCCGATGGAGAAAAGCTCTATTTGCAATGTTCGGCATCGCCGGCATGTTGCTCTACATTACGCGCGGATTGCTGATGGTAGCTTTGCTTCAAATGTTCTATGTCTTCGCAATACGGACGAATATGAGCAAACGAAAACTCTATTCACTAGCATTTGGGTGCCTGGTTGTTGGCATCCTGGCCACTACCATGATTGGGAATGCGCGTACGGCCCATGAAGTGTTCCTGGAGTACCTGCAAATCCGCGAAAAGTTCTATGACTGGCCTACGGTGTATTTGTGGTTGGTTTCCTACGTTTCAATCCCTTTCTCGAATCTATGCTGGTTGTTTGCTAAAGGTAATTACCACGGGCCGACAATGGCCTTTTTGTATCCGCTGCTTCCTTCGTTCCTCACGCCCTCCGATCCCCATGCCTCAATTCATAACGACCTAAGCATCATTGATGGTGCAAGCACCTATCTATCAGCGTATGCTCTCGACTTCTCGTATCTAGGTGTCTATCTGGCGAATCTGGCGTTGGGCTTAGGATGCGGATGGCTGTGGGAGCGATCGCTTCCAAGGCAGATTCTGGTCTCCGGGATACTCCTCGCGTGTCTATCTTTGATCTTCTTCAGCGATATGTTCACACCTCTTTCCACGATCCTTCAACTCCTTATCCAAATCTCTGTCCAAAAGAGATGCTTTCGTTGGAGAACCACCGCAGATCTCAGCGTGGAGCCCGCATGAGCTTGGTTGAGCCAATCTTTCAAGAGCAAGGCAGGCCGTTTCGCGCGACCGTCATCATTGTCCTTTACCGGATCGCCCCTGCGGACTCGCCAGCGTTTCGCAGCGTCATGAATGCGCTCGTAGGGCACGACATCCAGGCTGGTTCAACGCAAGTTCTACTCTGGGATAACAGCCCAGTGCCCCAACCCGTGAACGATCTACCCACAGGTGTGATCTACAGAAGCGAGCCTCGGAACGCAGGCTTGGCAAACGCCTACAATTGGGCGCTTGCAGGGGCAAATGAGTGGCATTCAGAGTGGCTCATCACGCTCGATCAGGACACGGCGCTTCCGTTCAACTACTTCGCGAAGATGGCTTCCGCCGCGCAGATGTCCACTCGCTTTGCAGGGGTGGGCGCAATCGTCCCGCAGATTGAAGCCGACGGAAAGTTGCTGTCACCGAATCGTTTCTTGTTGGGTGCGATTCCTCGCTGGTATGACCGAGGCTATTGCGGTGTTCCGAATGAAGCTGTATTCGCCTTCAATTCAGGCGCAATGCTAAGAGTCGCGGCTCTTCAGCAGGTTGGCGGATACAACCCATGGTTCTGGCTTGATAACAGCGACGCGATGATATTCAGCAAACTCAACGAACACGGCAAGCGGGTCTTCGTCGCCGGCGATATCCAAATTCAGCATGAGTTCTCTATGAAGGACATGAGTCACCGGATGAGTGCTGAACGATATCGGAATGTCCTTTTGGCAGAGTCTGCATTCTGGGATCTGAGGATGAATCGAGTGGCAGGATGGGAGCGCAATTTCAGACTTCTGCTGCGCATGGCTAAGCATCGCATGCGAAATGACAGCAAAGAGTTGCGGCGTATCACTTGGAGCGCACTTACAAGACGACTAATGATGTCCAAGTGCAAGCGGATTGAAGAGTGGAGGCAGAAAACGCTGCAGCAGTTTGGCAACCGTTTCCCGCCATCGCAGGCAATGAGGCGCCTCAAGGTGTCAGTGTGCATGGCCGCATACAACGGCGGAAAATTCGTTGATGCCCAGCTCCGATCAATTCTGCCGCAGCTTCACAATGAAGATGAAGTGATCGTGGTTGATGACTGTTCCCAGGATGAAACGGTCGAACGTATTGCCGGAGCAAATGACCAGCGCATCCAGGTTCTCAAGCATACCAGGAATGCAGGAGTGATGAGGACGTTCGAAGATGCGCTTCGATGCTCCACTGGCGACATCATTTTCTTGTGTGACGACGACGACGTGTGGGCCCTCACAAAGGTGCAGCGGTTTCTTGATGTGTTTGCAGCATTCCCAGATGTTGAAATCGTCACCAGCCGGGCGCATCTCATCGATGAACAGGACAAGCAATTACCGAACTCTCATGTCAACCGTAACGGCAAGTTCCTCCCAGGATTTTGGCAAAACCTGTTCAAGAATCACTATCAGGGTTCTGCGATGGCAATCCGTTCGACGCTACTCGGCCGTGTGCTTCCTTTTCCAAAGCGCAATTCGTTTCTGCACGACGCATGGATCGGCACACGAAACGAAATATCCGGTGGTAAGACTGCATTCATCGACGAGGACTTGTTGTTCTACCGAAGGCACTCACAAAACGCGAGTCAGAAAAAACCTCTGTCGCATCAGATACTTTCGCGGATCGAGTTGCTGTTGGCGCACGTTTCGCATTTGTTGCGCCCCACTTCACACTTAGACCGACGCGCTTCCAACACCCGGGTTTGACTACCCGCCCCCGGGCGTGACCCAACGAAATCCAAACAAAGACTTAGCGCGTTGACGACATTGTTTGTGTCCGCATCGACGCGCCCGAGGTTCCGTATGGCACTTTTCGCAGAGAAAGGAGAGGAAAGCCTGATTCCCAAATCACGAAGTTTCAAAATCGCCTTGATCATTCCGACCCATAATGCAATGCAACATTGGCGTGCGCTCTCCGAGGGTATTCGCAACCAGAGTCTAGCTCCGGATCAAGTAATAGTCATTGATTCAGCCTCAACGGATGAGACCGCCAACGAAGCTGGTCGCGCGGGCTTCAAGGTCCTCTTGATCAACGAACGCGATTTCGACCATGGGCGTACCCGGCAGTTTGGTGCCGAGTGCGCTACTGACGCGGATATTCTCCTCTACCTTACCCAGGATGCTATCCCACGTGATCCGGATGCTTTCAAGCACCTTGTGGCCGCATTTGATGACCCATTGATTGGTGCGGCATTTGGTCGTCAACTCCCGCGCGACACAGCAAATCTAATTGAAGCCCACGCCCGAAGCTTCAACTATCCGCCTACATCTCGGATGCGCTCGTGGGAAAGCAGGAAAACTTTCGGCTTCAAATCAATTTTCTTTTCAAATTCATTTGGAGCCTATCGACGGGATGCCCTCACGAGTGTCGGGGGGTTCTCATCCGATGTGATTTTCGGTGAAGATACACTGGTAGTAGCAATGTTGCATAGGGCAGGATGGCGAACCGCCTATGTGGCGGAGGCAATCGTGACGCATTCCCACGCATATTCCATTGCTGAAGAGTTCAGGCGGTATTTCGACATTGGCGTATTGCACTCCCGGGAGAATTGGTTGATTCGTAACTTCGGCAGTGCATCGGGAGAGGGCCGAAAATTTGTTCTATCCGAGCTCAAATACCTTCTGAAACATGGGCCTCAACACATTCCATCCTCGTTAATTCGGACCGGAGCCAAGTACCTCGGATACAAGATCGGGAAACACGAGAGTCAGATCGCACCGAGGGTAAAGTACCATCTCGGATTGAACAAGGGATACTGGGGCCGCCGGGAGGCAAGGTAGGCCGCACTCATATCCACGCCTACACAGCGGGTCTCAAAGATCTTCCCTCCACTCAGGCGATCAGCGAAGTCATCTGGCTGAAGTTATCTGGCTTATGATATTTCTGATGACTTTTCCCATCAAAACATGCGTGGTTTGCGGTGAAGAGTTTGAACTCAGGCCGGATAAGCCGGGGTTCGCAAATCGTTGCCCCGAGTGCAGTACCCCCGAATCCGCGGATTCAGCCGAAAAGCAGCACCTTAGCGCCGAGGAACGGAAGGCCGAGAGTGAGGCGAACGAGGCCAGGCGGCGCGCGATCCGCGATCTCCTTTATCGCAAAGACACTTGATCCAGCTCCGGGGTTCATTGCGGCTCGCGCAAGGGCAGAGTTAGACTTGCGGGTTCATGAATTCTCAAGCCTGGCTGCGCCCAACTGGGCACAATCTCTCGGCCCACCAGTTGTTGTGCTCACCATGTGTCTCCGGAGCGAAAATGAAACGACTTGCACTACTGGTTCTTTCTGCCGCCTTGGTTTCTCAGGCCCAGCAATATACTCGAGGCATCGGCGTCTACCCAGGGGATCCCAAAGAATTCTTCGGTCCCACGCTCGTTTCAGATTCGAACACCTATCGTAATCTCGCCTTGCATCGGCCTGCCTACCAATCCAGCGCTTACGATTACAACTTAACCGCTCAACTAGTTACGGACGGCATAAAACAAAGGGCTCTGCCTCAGTGGATTGTTACCTCCACCAGCGACGGTGGGTTATTGCCAAAGAATCAACGCGAAGTCTTCCTCGATGGCAACGTTACCTCCTCAATCAACATCTCGGGCGATAATCCTTGGGTTGAGTTCAATATAGAGGGCAGTGGCGATCCTCCCGAAATTGACCACGTCGACTTGTATCTGCGCAAAATCAACGGGCGGGCTCTATCCGGAACCTGGACCTACATAGTGTCCGGATCTGATGACCATCAAAACTGGAAGGAACTCGGTCGCGCCGTCGGTTCTGAGTGGCCCGACATGAGCGCTTCGGGCCCGAGCTTTAAGCAGTCAGTTTCATTCAATGCGCCTGCAAGATTCCACGATTTTCGGGTACAACTGTCCGCGTCCAACGTGCGCACCTGGGGAATTGCCGAAATTGCTCTCTTCGACAAGGGTCAGGAAGTGCGCGTGGCCGGGCCTGACATCTTTTCGAGCGCTTGGATGAGCGAGGGCAGCGGCGAAGAGTGGGTCTATGTTGATCTTGGTGCTAACTGCACCTTTGACCGCGTCGCACTTGCCTGGATTCAGCGCGCCGCCGAGGGTGCTATCCAGGTTTCAAACGACGCGGCGCAATGGCGGACTCTGCAACAACTGACGGCAGGCAACGGACTTGACGACGACATTCATCTCGTCAAACCTGCTCACGGTCGCTATGTTCGCGTTTTGATGACCAAGCCTGGAGAGCGAGGAGGGCGGTACATCCTTAGCGAGCTTGAGGTCTTCGGTCGCGGTGGTCCAGTCGCCCAACCGCATGCAGCGGCAGCAGCGCGATCGGATGGCATGCTCACTCTTGCCGGCGGTAACTGGCGCCTGCAACGCGCCTCGCTAGTGAGCGCCGACGGCGAGCAACTTTCGGTGCCCGGGTTTGCTGATAAAGAGTGGATGATTGCCACCGTCCCCGGAACCGTGCTAACCAGCTATCTGAACGACGGCGCAATTCCCAACCCTGACTTTGGCGATAACCAATACGCTGTCTCTGATTCGTTCTTTTGCGCGGATTTCTGGTATCGCAATGAGTTTGTGGCCGCGCCGGTTCAGCGGCCTGGGCAACATTTCTGGCTGAACTTCGACGGAATTAATTGGAAAGCCGAGGTTTATCTCAATGGCCACGCTGTTGGACGAATCGATGGCGGGTTCATGCGTGGGCGATTTGATGTGACAAGCCTGGTGCGCCCTGGAGCCGCAAATGCGCTCGCCGTTCGCATAATTCGCGCAGCCAATCCCGGAAGTACAAAAGACAAGGCCGGTATGACCGTAAATGGCGGCGCGCTTGGTCGCGACAACCCGACCTATCATGCCTCTGCTGGATGGGACTGGATCTCTACTATTCGAGGGCGCAACACCGGTATTTGGAGCAATGTCTCCCTCACCACCAGCGGTTCTGTCACCATCGAAGACCCGCTGGTCACAACCGCCCTGCCTCTGCCCGATACCACGTACGCCGAAATCACTATCCGTGCAGCGCTGCTCAATCAGGATGCGAAGGCCGTCTCCGGCACTCTACGCGCACGCTTCGGTGACATAACCGTCGAAACACCGGTAACGATCGAGCCATCTTCAACAAAGAACATAGAGCTCTCTCCTTCAACGCAGCCGACCCTCCGACTCACAAATCCAAAGCTCTGGTGGCCGGTGGGCTACGGAGAGCCAAATCTTTATCCGGTCTCAATCAGCTTCGTTGTCGATGGTAAAGTCTCCGATCAAACATCCTTCCAGACCGGCATTCGCCAGTTCGTCTACGCTGAGGATGCAGGTGTGCTGAAGATCTGGATCAATGGACGTCGCTTTATCCCTCATGGGGGCAACTGGGGCTTTCCTGAATCGATGTTGCGCTATCGCTCGCGTGAATATGAGACAGCGCTGACGTATCACCGCGACGAGCATTTCAACATGATCCGCAATTGGGTGGGCCAAACCGGTGATGAGGCTTTTTACGATGCCGCTGACCGCAACGGAGTGGTTGTGTGGCAGGACTTCTGGCTTGCCAACCCGTGGGATGGCCCGGATCCGGACAACAACGATCTTTTTCTGGCCAATGCGAAGGACTACCTTCTCCGCATCCGCAATCACGCTTCGCTCGGAATATTCTGTGGACGCAATGAGGGTCTTCCACCGCAGCCAATTGATGATGGGCTGCGCAACCTTGTCGCAACGCTGGAGCCCGGATCGCATTACATTTCCAGCTCTGCTGACGGCCCGGTGAGCGGGCACGGCCCCTATCGGGTCGAGCCCCTTCGCTATTACTTCGAACATGCGCCTACTAAACCCCACAGTGAAATGGGCTCGCCTAACGTCGTCGAGATGGACAGCCTGCGCCGGACCATGCCCGAATCCGCAATGTGGCCTCAGGGTGGATATCAGTGGCCATTGCATGACTTTCATCCCCACAACCCATTCAAGGATGCAATTGATAAACAGTTTGGTGGTGCGACAAACATCGGCGACTGGATCAGCTTCGCCCAATTCGTCGATTACGACGCTTACCGCGGGATGTTCGAGGGCCAGAGCAAGAATCGGCTTGGGTTGCTGATATGGATGAGCCATCCTGCGTGGCCTTCGCTGTTATGGCAGACCTATGACTACTTTTTTGACACAGACGCCGGATATTATGGTTCGAAGAAGGGCTCGGAGCCTCTTCATATCCAGTGGAACGCGGCCACGGATGCGGTCGAAGTGGTCAATTACAGCGCAGGCGATCAAGCTGGCCTCACTGCCAATGCCGAAGTTTTGAATCTAGACGGCACAGTCAAGTGGGAGAAAACATCCGCCGTTGACAGCCACGAAGACAGCACCGAATCGCCTATCCATTTGGAGTTCCCTGCAGGGCTCACTCGCACCCACTTTATTCGTTTGACACTTTCACACGAGGGCAAAGTCCTCTCGACCAACTTCTACCTGCACGGCCTTATCGAAGGGGACTACCAAGGCATTCGCGATTTGGCACAAGCAAAGATCGATGCCAGGACTCGCGTGCACCGGAATGGTGCGAAATGGCAAATCTCCACCGAGTTGCATAATGTGTCAGCCACTCCAGCGCTGATGGTGCGTGTCAAAGCCGTGCGGGATAAGGCCGGCGATCCTATCCTGCCTGCCTTCTATAGCGACAACTACATCGCGTTAATGCCAGGCGAACGCGAGACAATCTCAATCGAATTGCTGGACGCAGACACGCGCGGCGAACGCCCAAGCGTTATTGTGAACGGCTACAACCTTGTAGGAGCAAAACAGCCATAAAGTCCGTATGCGGGTTAGTGTCCAATTCAGCTCACGTCAGCGCGTTCAAGACTCTCACGATCCCATTTTCCCAGTTGCGCCCCGGCTTCGTAGGTGCTCTGGCAGAAGGAAAGAAGTGTTTCGCTCGGGGATGCGCTGGCGCGCACATCGTCGTACATCAAAATGAATTCGCCGAGTCCGGCATCGTACCTGGCGGCCTCTGGCAAAACCTGTGAATCGCCGAAGCTCTCCGGCGTCGGGGCCATGTAGGAATAGAAAGCCGGGCCTGTAATGGGGCCGCTTCCGGGCCAGAATCCCACACTACTAACTTCGTGCGAATATGCTTCCAGCGTGATCGCGTCCGCTCCTGGTTTTGGTGGTGCCTTGCGACCCGAAAATCGTGTGACAGCCAGGTCAAAACTTCCCCAGAAGAAGTGAACTGGGCTGCTCTTGCCGATGAATCGCGACCGGAAGTGTTGCAACACGGCATCGACTGAAAGCAGAATACGCCAGAATCTACTTACCCATTCAGCATCGTACGAGCAGTGCGCTCGATCCTCGTCGAACCGGATAGGGTTGGGAACCTCGACCGGCATAGGCCAGATTCTGACACTGATGTCAGCGGCGCGAAGCATGGCCATGCATTCCCGGTAGAAATCAGCCACGGTCCGGGGCTCCAGCGGAATCGTCTTCACGATCCCATCGCTTGTCTCGAGAACAAGTCGATGCTGAATGAAGTCAAACCAGAGTTCAAACGACCTCTCGCCATACGGAATGCGCGACGTGGTCAGCCCGCGTGCACTCACATACAGCGGAACGTTCCACCAGTGATTGACAAGTGGCGTCAGGCGCATCCGAATCTTTCCTACTACCTGTGTCCACATGTGCAGAGTGGCGTAAGTGTCTTTCCATCCATCGAGAGGAAGAGCAGGCCAACATGCCGGCTGATTCGCAGAGTCGCTCAAATTCATTTGTGACCTCGGAGGCAGTCGCGATTGCTGGAAGCGGATACCCCACACAGATTATTCCTCTTCGTCGTCGGGCTCAACCCTCCGACGTTCCTTGAAGATTTAAGAAAAATCACGCATCGCTGATCCTCACATGTTTTTCTTCGCGCGAAATTCCCGCACTACATCGGCCGGATCACGATGCTGGCCATCGACCGCCTCGTTCATTGCGCGCATGTCGTCCGCGGTGATCTTGCCTGCGAGTGCATCCAAAGCAGTCTGAATCTGCGGCCAACGCTTTAGCGCCTCATTGCGCACAAGGGGGACAGCTCGGTAAGGCGGGAAGTAATGGCGATCATCTTCAAGCGCAACGAGACCCAAGGCCTGAATGGGACCGTCTGTAGAATTTGCGGCGATCATGTCTACCTGGTGTGCATTGAGGGCGCGGTAAAGCAAGCCAAGGTCCATGGTACGCGGCGGTGCAGCGAACCTGAATCCGTATGCCGCGCTCAGCCCCAGTAGGCCGTCAGGGCGCTGCTCGAATTCGTAACCGACCCCAAGCCGCCATTGTGGCGTATAGGGTACGGCCTGGCTCAGCGTCGTCAGATGCAATTTGCTTGCATCATCTCCGCGAATCACCATTGCAAACGTGTTTTCAAAACCAAGCGGTTGAGCAACGGTCACGGCATATCGAGATGCATAGAGCTGGCGGACGGTATTGAGAACGCGCTCGGGATTCCGATCAACAGGCTGCTTGAGAATTGCCGTCAGCGCGGTGCCTGTGTATTCCACGTAGGCGTCGATGCGCCCCGCAACCAGCGCCTGCTGGCAAATATAGCTGCCTGCAAGATAGAAGCGTCGTTCCACCTTTAAGTTTGATTTCGCCTCAATTTCCTGCGCCAGCAGCTCTCCCAGCACTACCTGCTCTGTAAAATTCTTGGCGCCTATCACCGGGTAGTCAGGTCGAGGGGGAGAACAACCTGCCACCAACAGGCACACCAGGAGGGTGCAAAGTCGTTGCTTCATCGGGCAGAAGGTCCTTGGCCGGGGACGTTGAAGCGCCGTTCCAGCAAACTAAGCGTCGCATCGGCAGCCAGGGCCAGCAATGCGGCGGGTACTGCCCCTGCAAGAACGAGGCGATTATCAACCGAAGCGACACCGCGGAAGATCAGTTCGCCAAGTCCTCCCGCTCCTACCGCAGCCGCGATCGTAGCGATGCCGATGCAGGTGACCGTTGCGGTCCTGAGGCCGGCAAGAATCACGGATGCCGCGAGGGGCAGTTCAACCATGAAGAGGCGTTGCGATCCCGTCAGGCCCAATGCGCGCGCGACTTCGATAATAGATGGGTCGATGCTGCGGATGCCGGCATATGTGTTGCGGAGAATTGGGAGCAGCGCGTAGGCGGTAAGCGCAACAATTGCAATGCGCGCGGCGCGATCGCCAAACCACGGCAACGGTAGTAAGAATCCAAACATCGCCAGCGATGGGATCGTCTGCAAAACGTTGGTCACGCCGATGACTGGCTTTGCCCAGCGTGGCGAGCGAGTGAGCCAGATGCCTGTCGGCACTGCGAGGCAAGTGGCAAACAGCATCGCCGCGCCCGTGAGCCAAAGATGCTCGACGGTCAGTGTGGCGATTTCGTTGCCGTACTGGGAAAGGAATTCAGTGCTCATGTTCTCCCTTGCGGCAGCCCTTTCCTGACCGCTGCCGTTTCTTCGCCGCGATGATAGGCCCTGACATAATTCACGATCTCCGGTTGGAGAGACTCCATGAACTCCTGACTGTTTAGATTCGCAACCAGCTTGCCCTCGCTTAACAGCACGATGCGATCAGCGAGATAGAGCGCCTCATTCAGGTCGTGAGTCACCAAAAGCACGGTCTTCCTGAGGTTTCCCAACAAATCCCTCAGCATATCCTGCATTTCGGCGCGCGTGAGCGGATCGAGGGCGCCAAAAGGCTCGTCCATGAGCAGAATGTCCGGGTCGCCGGCAAGAGCACGGGCCAAACCAACCCTTTGTCGCTGGCCACCGGAAAGTTGATGTGGAAAGCGATGCGCGAAAGTGGTCGGATCCAGCCCGACGATTGCAAGCAGCTGATGGCTGCGCGCCAGGCGCTCTCTGCGTGGACGTCCCTCTGCCTCCAACACCACGCCGACATTTCGTTCCACGGTGAAGTGCGGAAAGAGGCCTGTCTCTTGAATGACATACCCTAATTCTCTGCGCAAAGGAATTAGCTCAAGATCATCGATGTTCCTGTCATTCACCAGTATTGCGCCGCCCGTAATTTCCACCATGCGATTGAGTGTTCGCAAAAGCGTGGTCTTTCCTGACCCGCTCCGCCCCAGCACAGCCGTCGTCGACCCCGTTTCAAGCTTCAGGGAGATGTCGTTCAAGAGACGTCTGTCTTCGGAGATTTGGACAGAAACATCGCGGAATTCGACAGCCGCGCTCATGGCTCCCCCAAGCATGTGGAACAAGAATAATAATCAAGAGGATGGGGGCGGTGGAAATTGAGCAAAATGGCCAATCTATATGATGTAGGTCAAAACTCGATCCAACGCTGCTTTTGACTATTCCTATTGCTCGTGCAGTTTCAACCGGGCAAGGAATCCCTTAAGAGCTTTTAGGTCAGCGCGATTTTCTGACATGGTCTCTCCACCGTTATGGCTCGGAGAACCAGCTAGCACAAACAGGAGCCCGACGCCATCCACTCCCCAGCGAACGACCTTTGTATGGACCGCAATCGAATCTCCGTCACTCTCGCTGCCCGCATCTGTTCTTTGCAGTGTCATCAGAATGATGGTTCCTGGCAACGGTCTCTCTTCCGTCAGCAAATAGAAACCGGTCTCGCTGATGTCCCCAAGTTGATATGCCTTTGGAGCTCCACCGGTCCAGTGAAACGCGACCAGCCCCGGCAGCGGATACCGGTTGGCCCTCCTGCGATCGGAGCTCTCGTTGAAAAGCCATCCAAAATAGCGCGACTTGAACGTTTCCTTCTTTTTTGGCGGCCAGTCAGGCTTCTTTTCCGTTAAATGCTCGATTGCGACTTGCAACTCCCGTGAGCGATCCCCGGATTGGAAGGGAGAGGCCGCGCTGCTCTGACGGTGTTCCTGCACAAAGGATTCTTTACTCTGTGCGGCCGAATCGACGCTTTTTGAACTGGAAGAACCCTCGAGCCGACGCTCTGTTTCCTCGGGAACGTAGATCAGGAGCTGATCTCCAGGCTGGATCTGGGTGGCAAAGACAGTATGCGCTGGTAGAAATAGGGCACTCGCAGGCTCTGCCTCCTGGGGCCGCATTTCCGGGCTGGGATAAGTCTCAACCTCCTGAATAACCTGGCAGTCCTGGTCCAGGTAGACGAGGTCAAATTGTTGAACAACCTGGGTTGCAGGAATCCCCCTGTAGGGATTCAACCAAAGACCTGTGCTGCTGTGAGCTGCAAGATAGTCAAAGAGCTTTTTTAATGGCTCCACAGTGGTATCGAGGAGCACTACCTCAAGGTCCAGAAAGGCTTCCCGGGTCTGGTTGTACGCACAGAACTTCCGTGATGTCTTATTTGCTGTCGCTTGCGGAGGCTGCGTGCCTTGGGGGTCTAGCTCCGGATTCCATTCTGGCTCTCCGCTATGGACCATGAACTCACCGTCTGAACCTATTAGGAGCTTTGGATATCGTGTTGACTGAGACAATAGCACTTTCCGGGGTGATTGTGCCATATGACTTTGTGCCATCAGAGACATGCCCTTCGATGGGGCAGGTGGCAGTTAGAGGGGCGCCGCTTCTATCCCAAGTGGAGTGGATATAAAGATATAATGATCCATCACGTTCATCGATCGGCAAGGCACCACAGTCCTTCTACCACCGGCCTCCGAGCGTTTCGAGCAATGAGGTTGGTTTCCGAATGAATGGCGGAGAACTCATCTTGGTGACCGGTGCAACCGGATTTCTCGGGGTGCAACTGGTACATGAACTTCTAGATAGCCAGCCTCAGGCAACGCTGGCCCTGCTTATTCGAGACAGGGCTGGCCAATCAGGTCAAGAGCGCGCCGATCTGGTCGTTCCACCATCCCAGCGCGTCCGAGTCCAGGTGTATTCCGGAGACGTCGGCCAGCCCAATTGCGGCCTGGACCCGGCTGCATATGGACGTCTTTCCGCGGAGACCACCCGCGTAATTCACTCAGCTGCGACAGTGCGGTTTGATCACTCGCTCGCGGAGGCGCGCCGCATCAACGTTGAAGGCACTCGCCGGATCCTGGATTTTGCTGCCGGCGCGCGCCGACTTCGCAGCCTCGCCTATGTGGGGACCGCCTACGTGGCTGGTGAGCGTACGGGCTTGGTGCGCGAAGGCGAACTTGCGGTCGGCCAGGGCTATCGCAACACCTACGAACAGACCAAGGCTGAAGCTGAAGCACTCGTTCAATCGCGCCTCAGCGACATCCCCGGTGTAATTCTGCGACCGAGCATTATCGTAGGGGATTCGCGTACCGGTGTGACCTCGAGTTTCAAGATGATGTATTGGCCGCTAAAGATATACGCGCGCCGGCTCTGGCGAACAGTGCCAGGTTTTCCCGACGCAGTGCTCGACATTGTGCCGGTAGATTTCGTCGCCGCCGCCGTGGCGCGACTCGCGTTTGATGAGGCCGCTCTTGGCAGCACGGTCCATCTCTGCGCAGGACCGGGCGGTAGCGCAACCATCCAGCAGATTGCTCAGCGCGCTGCGGAGTTTTTCGACGCTCCCGAAGCGCGGTATGTCGATCCGAAGCTGTTTTTCGCGGCGATTAGACCGCTGCTATTTCTCGCCTTGTGGGGGCGCAAGCGCCGAGTTCTGGTGGATGGCCGCGCCTATCGCGATTACTTCACTATGCGGTTGCAGTTTGATACCGCTAACGCGCAACGGCTGTTGAAGCCCGCAGGCTTATCTCCCCCCCCCGTATTGGACTACCTTGATCGCCTATTCCATTATTGTGTCGCCAGCAATTGGGGGCGCAATCCGGTCTCTCTTGTATGAATATTCTCAACCGTTTCCGGCTTTCCCGTGACTCCAACGTCACCGTCGCCAATCTGGTAGATGAACTGGTGCGGAGGAAAGGAGACTGCGAGGTTTCAGTTGGGACCGACGGCACATTTTGTCTTAAGGATCTGCATGTCGAGATAAGCTCAATCGATGCATTTCTGCGTCGGTCAATTGCGCTCAAACCGGGCCAACCGGTCGCAATTTACCGCAGCAACGACCGTCGATGCTTCCATTGGTTCCTGGCAATTATTCGCGCGGGGGGCATAGCGGTTCCGCTTAACCCACTCCTTTCGCTCAATGAAGTGCGACGCATCCTGGCAGAAAGCGGCACCGAGGTCCTTGTAACTGACAGAGCGGTCTTTGAACGGAACATTGGAGGCCGCGAGACCCTCAGCGTGCGGACCTGGATACAAGCTGACAATGATGCGGAAACGCTTGAGGGCTTCTTGCGAGTCTGCGACACCGGAGCGAGTTTTGCGCCTACTGTCATCGATCCGACGGCAACCATCGCGGTCTTTCATACCTCTGGGACAACAGGGTTTCCGAAAGGCGCGGCGCTTTCCAGTAATGCCCTGCTGGGGGCGCGCGCGTCCACAGTTCTGGCAGGGTTGATTCTTGGACCCAGGGATCTGGCACTCATTGCGCTTCCGTGGTCTCACATTATGGCCGTCAGTATTACGCTCTACGGACTGAT
This sequence comes from uncultured Acidobacteriaceae bacterium, assembly GCA_963826915.1. Classification (GTDB taxonomy): domain Bacteria; phylum Acidobacteriota; class Terriglobia; order Terriglobales; family Acidobacteriaceae; genus Telmatobacter. The sequence goes on along the minus strand of CAWGYG010000008.1, from coordinate 61,357 downwards.
GGCCGGTATTCGAGGCTGCTTCCTCGACCGTTTTGACGTCGCTGACGCCTTAGCCCTGATCGAGAGGTTTGGAATCACTGCCGTCGTTGGTGTCCCCGCGATGTTCGCCAGGCTGGTCAATAGCGATCCCGAACCTGCACGGCTGAAGAGCGTCAGAGTATGGCTGTCGGCCAGCGACCATCTCCCGTCTGAAGTCCGCCAACGCCTGAGGCAATTTGGCGCACTGCTTCGGATACCGGGTGGCAGAAGGGTGCCAGCGATACTACTGAACGGCTACGGCATGGTGGAACTGGGGGGTCTTGCCATGATGGGCATCGAATTTTCGCTGTTGCCTGGCAGCGGCGACCTCTATTTTCCGGTGCCGCCGTTTCGCATACGCGTAGTTGACGAAAACGGCAAATTATCCGGAACCGGCGTCGCTGGCGAGTGCCAGATTCGGCGTCGTGGCCTCGCTCCGCACTACTGGAAGGACAAAGGCGACACGCAGGGCTTGCTTACCAGCGATGGCTGGCTGCGAACAGGCGATCTGGCGACGCGAAGCCGGCTCGGCTTGATCCGCCTGGTCGGACGGATAAAGGACGTAATTAAGGCAGGCGGGTATTCGGTATACGTCCGCGAATTGGAGGAGGCCATGCTACCTCATCCAGCAGTTGCTCGTGCTGTTGCTTTTGGCTTGCCGCACAAGGAAAAGGGCGAAATTCCAGTGGCGGCGGTTGAGTTGCAGTCCGGATCACTCGCAAGCGAAAACGACTTGTTGGATTGGTGCCGGAACAATCTTGCCGCTTACAAAGTACCGCGCCGCATCTGGATTCTCGAGCCGGGCGGATTGCCGCAGAACCTTAATGGCAAAATGCTCAGGGAGGCTTTGCGTGACAGATTTTCGCAGGAGATGAAATGACTCTTCGATATCTCCTACGCAATCGAGATGGAAACAGCCGGTGGAAGATGCAGGAATTTCATGCCTCAATTTTTCCGTCTCTGATTCGAATCTGTCTCGCTGCCGCGTGCGCAACTTCGTTTTCGTGCGTCACCACCACGAGTGTCATTTTCCGATCTCTTTGAATCCCCGTGAGAATTTCCATGATTCGAGCCGTGTTTACGCTGTCGAGATTGCCGGTTGGTTCGTCGGCAAGCAGTATCTCCGGGTCGTTTGCCAGCGCGCGTGCGATCGCAACTCGCTGTCTCTCTCCTGCGGAAAGTTGGTTGGGATAGTGTTCCAACCGGTTCTCCAGACCCATTTCCTTGAGCAATTCATGGGCCCGGGCAGCGCGGTTGTCTCCGCTGCGCTTGGCTCCAAGCATTGGCAGCTGAACGTTCTCGATTGCCCGCAACGTCGGCATCAGGTAAAACGCTTGAAAGATGAACCCGACGTGTTTTGATCGAAAGGTGTCCAGTTCAATAGCCGAGCCCAGCCGTTCGTTTCTGAAGAGCACCTCGCCACTTGTGGGGCAATCGAGTCCTCCCAGCAAGTGCAGCAACGTGGACTTTCCACTCCCACTTGGCCCGGTGATGGCCATATATTCCCCCGCGGCAATCGAAAGGTCCACACCGCGAAGGGCTTCGATGCGTCCTTCGTCGTAGCTCATGCAGAGGCTTCGCACTTCTAGAGCAGGACTAGTCATGCCGCAGCGCCTCCACTGGTGAGAGCCGCGCGGCACGCCATGCGGGAAGTGCCCCGGCAATCAGCCCTGCCAAGACGGCGATGCCGAGTGCTTCCGCCAGGAGAGATAATGCAACGGAGCCCGAGACTATGCTCGCGGTTTGCGGCAGCGCAGCCAGCAAGCGCAGAGCGCACAATCCAAATACAATCCCGAGAACGCCGCCACCCAGGCCAAGCAGAACCGCTTCAAGTTGGATAAGGATCATTACCTGTCGGCTCTTCCAGCCGAGCGCCCGCAAAATGCCAATTTCCCGAGTGCGCTCAAAGACCGACATTGCCATCGTGTTTGCGATCCCCAAAATGCCGATCAGAACCGCGATCGAAGAGGTGCCCCAGGCAGAAGCGTGCGCCAGCCGGACAAACTGGTTATTGCTGGCGCGCTCCGCGGCGGGAACAGCGCGGGTTCCGGGAACAGCTTCTTGAATTTGCGCCTCCGCGCTCTTCAAATATTCATCCGGAGCTTCTCCTGCGGGTGCGGGACGCAGTCGGACGTGGATCGTTGAAACTTTTCCCTGCAGGCTACTGAGCTGCTGCAGTTCGTCGAGTGGCATGATCACGGCACCTGCCTCCAGCGCCGATCCTCCATGGTAGATCGCAGTCACTGTGAATGGGGAGCCTTGAATTTCAAGCGTATCTCCGGGGTGCTTTTTCAGGTTTTCTGCCAGAATATCTCCCAGCATCACTTCAGGCCGACCGTCTCGAAACTGTTTTCCTGAGAGAATCTGGAGAGACTGGAATTCGTAGGAGTCGGCTTTCCAGCCGTAGACCAGCGCGTTGACGTCCTGAGTCAGATCCATCACGTTGTAGATCATGGGCGCGGCTTGGTCAACGAAAGGCAATGCCTTTATCTTCGCCACGGCTGATTCATCCAACGATGTATTTAGAAAGGTCTGCTGTATGACAGCAATGTCAGTGCCGCTGCTCGTATAGATTCGCAGCCACGCCTGCTCGAATGCATTCGAAAAGCCCACCAGGCCAACGAATGCACCAATTGCCATCCCGATCCCGCAGAGCGTAAGTCCAGTTCTCAGCCGCCTGCGCAACAGGTTCTTCCATACGAACCCCGTTAGCGACAGTTGAGCTGGCATGAATTGAGAGCGATTCCTTGCTGTTTCGAGATAAAGGGAACGGCACCGCCAGTGTATCCAGCAGGAACCGCCATGTCCATCCAAGATTTGAAGTCCAACAGCAACTCCATCAGCTTGCACAACATCCAATTTGCGCTCGAGATACTTCAGACACCGGATGAGCGGTCGAAGCTCCTCGACGCCTTGAACAGTCAGATGCAGGAATGCCAGGAGGAGCAACTCGATTGCCTTATTTGCGGTTTGGGACGATACAATGAGCAGCACCTTCTTGGCCTTAGCCTATGACGACTGTGAATAACAGCTTCCCCAATGAAGCAGGACTTGATCCAGCGGAACCGCAGCGCAGTACGCGTGGTTTTTGGGCGTTGATCGTCACACAGTTCCAGGGCGCTTTCAGCGATAATATTCTGCGCAATTTCTTGCTCTCGATGATCGTGTTCATGGGGATGGCCGAGAACAAGCGCGAGAGCCTAGTCTCCGTCGTCACGTTGATGTTTTCCGTTCCCTTCTTGTTTTTCAGTATGCCGGGCGGCTGGCTGGCCGATCGCTTCAGCAAGCGGCAGATCACGATATGGACAAAAGGTATGGAGATCGGTTCGATGGCCGTGGCCACCATCGGACTGGCAATGCACTCGCTAACCATTTCACTCGTGGCGCTCACATTGGTGGCGACGCAGGCAGCACTATTCGGGCCGTCAAAGTATGGGCTGCTTCCTGAGTTGCTGCCGGCCAAGCGCCTGTCCTGGGGAAACGGCGTTATCGAATTGGGGACGTTTCTCGCCATCATCCTCGGAACGGTGACGGGCGCAGCGATGGCAGAAAAACTCCCTGGCCGCGAAGTTTATGCCGGCTACTCGCTGTTGGCGCTCGCATTTATTGGTCTGTTTACCAGCTTCGGCATTGACAAAGTTCCGGCTGCGGCACCCGCAAAGAAGTTCCGCGCCAACATCCTCGGCGACCTGCTTCAGCAGATCAAGTCAATGCGTCGTGATCGGCCGTTATTCCTTGCTGTAGCCGGCAATACCTATTTCTGGTTCCTGGGGTCCCTGCTGTTTTCGACCATCGTTGTCTATGGGCCCGACGTGCTGCACATCGGCCAGACCAAAACAGGCTACCTGAACGCTATGTTGGCCGTCGGCATCGGAATCGGCAGCATGGTTGCCGGGCTCGTAAGCGCAAACAAAATCGAGTACGGCCTTATTCCTCTCGGCTCTATCGGCATGACGGTCACAGGGTTGCTTTTGGGCGGATGGCACCACGGGATGATGGGGTCGGCTCTACTGCTCGGCGCTCTTGGCTTCTGGGCTGGTTTCTTTGCAGTACCGGTAAACGCACTCATCCAGCACCGCCCGTCGGAAGAAGATAAGGGCGGTATCATCGCTGCATCAAATCTTCTCTCCTTCGTGGGAATAGCACTATCGGCGGGTGTGTACTACGTATTCACCGCCTACATTCATCTTGATCCGCGCGGAGTAATCATTGCCGGCTCGTTGATTACCGCCGCCGCAACCATCTATGTGCTCGTGCTGCTCCCAGAGTGGTTCGGACGGCTCCTGCTCTTCTTCCTGACCCATACTTTCTATCGCGTGAGAGTGTTGGGGCGGGATAACCTCCCCGAAAGAACCGGCGCACTGCTCGTCTGCAACCACATGTCGTTCGTTGACGCGCTCCTGTTGATCGCTTCAACCGACAGGCCAATTCGATTCCTCATGTTCCAGGGCATCTACGACATGAAGTTTGTGAAGCCGTTCGCAAAGATGATGAAGGCCATTCCGATTTCAAGCGAGCAGCGTCCGCGCGAAATGATTCGCTCGTTGCGCATGGCAAGTAACGCTCTGAGCGAAGGAGAGATCGTCTGCATCTTTGCAGAAGGCCAGATTACGCGCACCGGACAGCTGCTACCGTTCCGCCGTGGCCTCGAACGCATTATGAAGGGCGTACAGGTGCCGATCATTCCGGTGAGCCTTGACGGTGTGTGGGGAAGCATCTTCAGTTTTGAGCGAGGGCGCTTTCTCTGGAAGATGCCACGGCGCATTCCCTATCCGGTTACGGTAAGCTTCGGCGTGCCGATGCCGCCGGCATCAACGGCAATCGAAGTGCGTCATGCAGTACAGGAGCTGCAGGCTGAGGCATTCCATCAACGCAAGCGGAGAATGAAGACTCTTGACTGCACATTTGTGCGCACGGCCAGGAGGCATCGGACCCGTTTCATGATGGCCGACGGCAAGACACCAGAAGTGACCTTTGGCTCGGCGCTGACGAAGACGATCTACATCGCACGAAGGCTTCGACGACGGGTCGGCGGCCAGGAGATGGTCGGCATGTTGCTTCCACCTTCTGTCGGCGGAGCATTAGCGAACTATGCATTGGTGATGCTGGGCCGCGTTCCAGTGAATCTGAACTACACTTCTTCGAGCGAAGTCATCGCTTCCTGCGCTAAACAATGCGATGTGGATGTAGTCATCACTTCGAAGGCATTCGTCGACCGTTTTCCAAACATGGTAATCCCGGGACGAACTCTCTTCCTCGAGGAGGCGTTAGCTTCTCCTCGTGTGAGCGAAAAGCTTGCCGCACTGTGGTTCGCGTGGTTGGTACCTTCCGGGTTAATGCGGAGTGCGTTAGGCGCCAGGCGCGCAGGGACGAGTGCCGGTTCGATATCTTCTGATCAGGGAACCGAACGCGTTCGCGAGTCTGCCGTTGACAGCCTGGCGACTGTGATCTTCTCGAGCGGAAGTACCGGCGATCCCAAGGGAGTGATGCTATCGCACTTCAATATTCTCTCGAACATCCAGCAGGTATCGCAGGTTTTCATGCTCGGCGGCCGGGACAAAATATTGGGTATCCTGCCATTCTTCCATTCATTTGGATTCATGGCGGCACTTTGGATGCCGGCAACAAACGGCGTCGGCGTAGTCTACCATCCCAACCCGCTCGATTCGAAAGCCATTGGCGAAATCGTAGAGAAATACAGAGTCACATTCCTCATTGCCACGCCGACATTCCTCCAGGCATACATGCGCCGCTGCTCACCAGAAAGTTTTGGCAGTCTGCAATACGTACTGGTCGGTGCCGAAAAGTTGCCGGAGCGCGTTGCACTCGCGTTCGAAGATACCTTCGGCATTCGCCCTTTGGAAGGCTACGGTTGTACGGAGTGTTCGCCGGTGGTGACGGTGAACGGGCGCGATTTTCGAGCACCGGGATTTCGACAGGTGGGCGGAAGGCGAGGCAAAATCGGCCACCCGCTACCGGGGGTCACCGTGAAGGTGGTCGATCTCGACACGGGCCTGCCCGCTCCGCCTGGAACTCCGGGAATGCTGCTGGTAAAAGGGCCGAACGTGATGAAGGGTTATTTGGGAAAACCCGAGAAAACCGCTGAAGTGCTACACGACGGCTGGTATACAACCGGCGACGTAGCATTGATGGAAGAAGACGGATTTCTCACCATCACCGATCGTCTATCTCGCTTCAGCAAGATCGGCGGTGAGATGGTGCCGCACATCAAAATTGAAGACAAGCTTCACGATTTGGCAGGAGTCACTGAACAGGTGTTTGCCGTAACCGCCCTTCCCGATGAGAGGAAAGGTGAACGCATTGTCGTCCTAACAACGCTCTCAGCAGAGAAGCTCGCACCGGTGCTGGAGAAACTGCCGCAATGCGATCTTCCGGCACTTTGGAAGCCACGAGCCAATCAGTTTTTTCATGTCGATGCGATCCCGGTGTTGGGCACGGGCAAGATCGATCTTCGCGGCGTCAAATGCCTCGCGGCCGGCTTGTCGCCGGCTCAAGGAGTTTAAAGATCGACCGTGAAGGATTCATCGGGAGTTCGACGCCGCATCGGGAGAGGCTATGTCGAATGAGGCTTCCTTGTCAGCCAGGGAACTGCCTCCGATCCAGACCGTGTAGTGGGTTGCTTCAATCGCGGGCTTGCTCTCGATGTTGTAGAACGACAACTCGTTGAATCCGAGATGAAAACTGACCTGCTTCGATTCGCCAGGTGCGAGTGTGACCCGCTCAAATCCTTCAAGACTGCGTACCGGCTGTTCGATGCTCGCGCCCAGGTTGCGTGCGTAGCACTGAACGACTTCGGTCGCAGAGCGGCTACCGGTATTGGTCACGGTTGTGGTCGCATCGATCAAAGGTGCGGTCCTGTTCGCCACTGCCTGCGACAGCGGAATGCTGGTTCTGGACAACTTCACATCTCCATACGTGAAGGTGGAGTAAGTAAGTCCATAGCCAAAAGGAAACAGTGCACTGTTGGGCACATCGATGTAGCGCGAGAAGAAGCGCGAGTTCCCTCCCGGCGGCTTTGACAGGTCTAGCCCGATGGGCGGACGTCCCGTGGGGAACTGGTTGTAATAGAGTGGTTCCTGCCCGACGGCCCGAGGGAAGCTCATTGGCAGTTTTCCGCTCGGCGAAACATCTCCGTAGAGAACGTCCGCGATGGCGTTTCCGGCCTCGGTGCCTGGGAACCAGACTTCCATGATTGCCGGGATGTGTTTGGCAGCCCAGTCAAGGACCAGGGGACGGCCGGAAAACACGAGCAGAACGACCGGCTTTCCAGTTGCGGAAATGGCCTCAAGCAATTGTTGTTGATTGCCGGGAAGATCGAGGTAAGCGCGCGAGCCTGCCTCGCCGCTCATCATGCCGGATTCTCCAAGCGCGAGGACAACAACGTCCGCCGCCTGTGCGGCCTGGATTGCTTCAGCGAACCCGGCTTGCGACGCATCGTCGATCCCAGACCCTTTGGCATAAGTCAGAGTTCCGCCAAGTTGCTGTGCCCGTTCTTCGAGCGCCGCACGAACAGTGATGATGTCCCGATTATTGCCGGCGCCGCCCCACGCTCCAACCATCTCTGTCGCGTCGTCAGCGAGAGGCCCAATGAGTGCGACCCGTTTCAGATCTTGTGAAAGTGGAAGCAGTGGTCTGCCGCCGGCCAGGTTCTTATTCTGTAGAAGCACAAACGATTCCTCCGCCGCCTTGCGAACGATGGGCCTGTGCGCGGCGACGGCTGCCGTGACCTCCGGACCCTCTGTATACGGGTGCTCAAACAAACCGGTCGCAAACTTTACGCGGAGGACGCGTCGCACCGCCTCATCAACCACCGCCATCGGAACCTGTCCGGATCGGATGAGCCTGGTCAACTGGGTGTCGTAAAAGTGCGACATCATGTCGACATCCACGCCCGCAGTGATGGCCTTTTCAGTCGCAACGGCCGGAGTGAGGGCGATGCCATGGTTGATCAGTTCCATCACGGCGGTGTAGTCGCTCACGACAAAGCCGTCAAAACCCCACTCGCCGCGGAGAATCTTGCTGAGAAGAAATGGATTCGCGCTTGCGGGTACGCCGTTGAGTGCATTGAAGGCGCTCATGATGGTGGCAGCGCCGGCCTCAACTGCGGCGTGGTAGGGAGGTAGATATACTTGCCTCAGCCTGATCTCAGACATGTCCGTGGTGTTGTATTCGCGGCCGGCCTCAGCCGCCCCGTAGGCCGCAAAGTGTTTGACAGAAGCGGCCACGTTGCCCGGTTTCGACAGATCATCTCCCTGGTATCCGCGGATGTAAGCCCTCGCCATGGCCGCGCCGAGATAGGCGTCTTCACCAGCACCTTCTGCCGTTCGCCCCCAGCGCGGATCGCGGCTGATGTCGACCATAGGAGAGTAAAACCAGCGAACGCCGGCGGTCGTGGCTTCTTGAGCCGCCATGTGCGCAACGGTCTCAACGAGATCAGGATCAAAGCTGGCCGCAAGACCCAGAGGAATGGGGTAGATGGTCCGGAAACCGTGAATCACATCCGCGCCGAAAAGCAGGGGAATGTGGAGGCGGCTCTTTTCTACCGCGAGGTGCTGATAGGTATTGGTCCGGTCTTTGCCGATTGTATTCAGCATCGAACCAACGCCGCCGGTAGCAGCCAACTGCATCGCGTCCACGGGGCTGGTAGGCTCAGGGTTTACGGCAGCAATTCCACCCGCCTTTCCTGGCTCCGCCGTCACCCTATTAGCCGCCGCCGGAGTTGCATCGCCGGTATCGTTATATTGAACAAGCTGACCGATTTTCTCCTCCAGTGTCATCTGGCGAAGGAGGCGATTCACGCGCGCTTCAAGTTTTGGGTCAGCGAGCTGGGCGTTGGAAGGATGCTTTGCCGGGGCCGCAGGATGCGGCGAGGGTGACGGAGACGCTTGTGCCACAGCAAAAGGAGACAATCCAGCAATTGCCAGGCAAAGGGCGAAGCAAGCGAGAGCCGAGCGAACGCCACAATGCGCGTCGAGGTTGACGGCCGTCATAATGCATCTGACAGTATGGGAAGATGTCGATTTCGATTGCGGCAAGGGCTTTCTCCGGGGCATGATTTGTAGAACGAGTGCCGATTGCCCATCGGCACCTGATGCCAAATCCTGATAGTGGTAATGATGCATTTCGAGGGGGCAATAGGTCGTCTCGCTCGATTAGGAGATGGCTAGCGGTCATGGCGCAATCGGTTGCGCCCAGAAAAGATTTGTAACAGTTGCAAATACAGCCAGTCAACCTGAAGCACGTATCCGCATTCTTCAAGATGGGAGTCGGGAAATCTCGATGATCAAGCAAGCCAGTATGTTGGAGATGAACCGCCGCCAGGCGCTCAAGACCATCGCCGCAGCGACAGGTGGCGTGCTTGCGCCGGGGGTGACCGCGCTAGCAGTTGATCTTTGGAAGCCCTCCAGGGAGGATGATGCATTTCTGGACGACCTTGAGCGGCGAGGTTGCATGTTCTTTTGGGAACAGGCTAGCCCCAGGACGGGACAGGTGCTCGATCGAGCTCGTAACGATCTGGCTGGAGCGCGTGATCCGCGGCGCATGGCCAGCATTGCGGCTACTGGCTTCGGCCTTACGGCACTTTGCATCGCCGACCATCGCGGCTACATGCCGCACGCACAGATTCTCGAACGGGTAAGAACAACGCTCGATTGGCATCTGAACCATCTGCCGGAAGTCCACGGCTTCTTCTATCACTTCAGCGATGTGGAGACTGGAGAACGCATCAAAGGAGTCGAGCTCTCGTCCATCGATACTTCGCTTCTGCTCTGCGGCATTCTTACTGCGCACGCCTATTTCGATGATCCACAAATCAAGGCTCTCTCGCAACAAATCTATCAGCGTGTAGATTGGCCGTGGATGCTCAATGGTGGCAAGACATTTTCCATGGGTTGGAAACCTGAATCGGGCTTCCTTGACGCGCGTTGGAAAAAGTATTGCGAACTGATGATGATCTATCTTCTGGCCATCGGGTCGCCCACACATCCCGTGGCGCCGGAGACATGGAAGAACTTTGCACGTCCGGTTATACATTACAAAGAATTCACGTACATCAGCGGAGATGATCCGTTATTCACTCACCAGTATTCGCAAGCGTGGTTTGATTTCCGCAACAAGCGCGATGCGTACGCCAACTACTTCGATAACTCTGTAATCGCAACGCGCGCACACAAGGCATTCTGTCTGTCTTATCCCAAGTGGTACAACGAGGATTATTGGGGCGTTTCAGCATCCGATTATGCAGGCGGATACACGGCTTGGGGCGGTCCGCCACCTCAAGGACCGCTCGACGGTACTGTTGTTCCTTGTGCCGCAGCCGGTTCGCTGGCGTTCGTGCCGGCCGATTGCATAGCAGTCCTGCGTGCAATGTGGGACAAGTGGGGCAAACACGCCTGGGGACGGTACGGATTCGTAGACGCCTTTCATCCCGCGGCCAACTGGTATGACACCGATGTCCTGGGAATCGATCAGGGCATTTCGGTCGTGATGGCCGAGAACCTTCGCTCTGAACTCGTCTGGAAAACCTTCATGCGCAATACCGAGTGCGTGAACGCCATGCAACGAGCGGGATTCAACTGACAGGTGCTGCCCAAATGAATGCAGAAAGCTCGAGGTTACGCCATCCTTGTACACACGAAACGAATCGAGATTGGGTTTCAGTCCCAGCGCAGATCTAGGAGCAATCGACCTGGTGAAAAGCTCGAACAAACCGATGACGCTCAAGAGACTCGCGGCAATTCTTGATCTCTCGCAGTCCACGGTCTCTCGCATTGTCAATGGAGAAGCGGCCGCGCATCGCATTGCAAAGCAAACGCAAGAGCGGGTACTTCATGCTGCTGCACTCCACGGTTACTCAGCCAATTCGGTGGCGCGGAGCCTCCGTCAAAAGCGCACCTACACCATTGGTGTAATTGTCCCTGAGATCAGCGAGGGCTACTCGACGGCCGTTTTGGGCGGGATCGAAGACGAGTTGCTGAAAGATGGCTTTTTTTACTTTGTCGTAAGTCACAGGCATCGCACTGAACTGTTGGAGGGATATCCGCGGATGATGCTCTCCCGCTCAGTTGAGGGCATCATCGCGGTTGACTCGCCGATTGAGGAAGATCTATCTGTTCCTCTCGTCTCGGTCTCAGGTCACAACCTTCGGGATGGGGCCATTAACATTGAACTGAATCATGAGAAGGCTGCGGACCTTGCACTGTCGCATCTCAAGATGCTGGGTCACAAGAAGATCGCATTCATCATGGGACAGGCATTCAGTTCAGATACGAAGCAGCGCTGGCAAGCCATCGTAGATGTGGCCAGAACGCTGGATATCGATGTGGACCCACTGCTTGTGGTGCAACTCCAGAGCCCGGAGCCAGGACCAGGGCCGGGCCTTGACGTCACACGCCAGTTGCTCAATACCGGGCGACTCTTCACCGCAATTTTCGCGTTTAACGACCTTACGGCGATTGGGGCAATTCAAGCACTTCAGGAGGCAGGGTTGCGTGTTCCCGAAGATGTCTCCGTGCTCGGTTTCGACGACGTGTTCGCCGCCTCGACCAGCCATCCGCCACTCACCACAATTCATCAGCCCTTGCGTAGCATGGGTCAGGAGGCAGCGAGCACGTTGCTGGGACTCATCCGTAACGATATTCGTCTTCCGCGTCCAGGCGCAATCACTGTTCATCCAGAATTGGTGGTGCGCGAATCCACTGGTCATGTGGCTGCGTCTCGCATCATGTCGTTCTCCGCAGAAGACTAAAAAGCCTTCCGTCCCGCTTAATTCGCGACTCTCAGAAAGTCCAGCGGGCGCCTATCTGCATTGCAAAGGGGATTCCGACAGTGGTTCCGGGTCCGAAGAAGTCCCCGAGTGCCCCACCCGCGACTCGCAATTGATTTGGACTTGTTATCGGTTGGCTCATCGAACAAGCTACGTTTGAGCATATGTCGGTGATATTGCCGCCATCGGCTTGGGCTGAGGGTACTGGAAGCGAGGCAATGTTGGTTACATAGTTGGCGCCGGAGTTGTTGCGATTGAATAGATTGAAGAACTCCGCGAATGGCGTCAGCGTATTGTGCTCGCCAATTCTGATGGAGCGGTCCACACGCAAGTCCGCCTGAATATAGGGCGTGCCGCGGAATTGGTCCAAGACAGTCGGGACTCCGTTGATCGCAATCCGCTCTCTGTTATCGGCTGTGGTGATGGTGAATGGCCGCGCGCTTTCACCTTGGGTGAGTGTGCTGACTTCAACCCCGCCTGGGGCCCTCCAGCTTCCGGCAATCACAAATCGGTGGCGAACGTCTTCACCGGATGGGCCGTAATCTCCGGGGCCGAAGGCATTGAGAGGATTGCAGACGCCATTCACATAGTCGAAAAGTTCGCCGAGTACACAGCCCCATGTTTGCGCTTTTGAAAAAGTGTAATTCGCGACCAGGCTAAGCCTTTTTGAGACGCTTCCTTGCAGGTGCAACATCAGAGCGTTGTAGCTGGAGCGATTGTCGGAGTGAAATACGTTGATATCTGGAACCACATTGGCCTGTTCGGAACTCGCTGTCGGCAGCAACGGAGTAAATAGATTTGTCCCTCCGCTGTAGTTGTACGCGCGATAGGCGTGGTTTCCTTCCTCATGTGTATAGTCGGCGCTCAGTGACCAACTGGCACTAAAGGAATGTTCCAACCCTCCGGTGATGTGGATTGCATAAGGGGTCTTGTAGTTCGGGGCAATCAGATTCCCCGTTCCACCTGAGGCAGATCCGGAAATACACCCGTTATTCTCGCTCCCACCTGGATTTGCAACCGGGTCGGCGCAAGGACCGGGAATGGCATGAACAGCCTGAAATGCGGTCGCCCAGCCGTTCTGCGCAAGATCATTGGCGTAGATGCCGATTCCGGCCCGCAGCAGAGTTTTTCCGCTTACCCCGGGGGCAAGTGCGACACCGAGTCGGGGACCGAATTGTGTGCGGTCATCGTGTGGCGCGCCGGTAACGAGAGGGATATTCAGTGCACGGAGGGTGGTGTATGCGGGATTGGCTTGCTGTGTGCGTCCAGACGCGTCAAGCAATCCGAATGTTGCGCTGTAGCGCAGGCCGTAGTTCACGGTCAGTTTCTGCGTGACCCGCAGCGAGTCCTCGCCATAGAGAGCCAGCCGCTGTACATTCTGCGAGAAGCCACCACCCAGATTTGACGTGGACGCGCCCGCTTGCATGTCCGCGGTGAACTGAGCCAGGTTGGATGAACTCGCCACGTAATAAGTGGGGTCTTCCGGAAACTGAAACAGAGTTTCGTTATTACTAGGGAACGCGCCACCTAGCACGGGCTCGTGAATGAAATTGATGCCGAATTTGAACCCATGGCTTGGGCGCGCATTTGTGATGTCGTACCGCAATTGATATTTCTCTTGGTTCCGCTCTGACGGAAAGTATGTGATTGGAGTGGCGAATTGATTGTCGCCGAATGTCTCAAAGCCGGAAACTGTCAATGCTGTGGAACTGAACGGAAAGGCCAATGCAAACCCCAGGTCGGAGTTGCGCTCCTGCGTGAGGTGCAGACCGCTTGCGCCCAGAACGATTCTTCCTACCCAGGTCGGGCTGAAAATGGTCTGGTTGCTTACAACCATGTTCGTGTAGTTGTTGTGCGTCAGCAGGCCCGTGGATGGAAGAGTTCCCTGCTCGACCAGGTTGTTGTGGGTGATGTAATTGTCGACCGAGGACCGCAGAAACCATGAAGACTTTGCGGAATGTGCCCAATCAAACCGAAGAGAGCCGAAATAGTCGCGAAATGGAATCGGCACATTCGCCGGCACGGGAATTGATGGCACGCCGGGTATGAGGCCGTCAGAGGCAAGTGCGGCGAGGGCATCGAATTGAGTGAGGTTAGCGGGGCTATACGCGATGCTGGCATCTTCATGGATCTGTTCGATTGCCGCGAAAAACCATAGCTTCTGCCGCATCAAAGGGCCGCCCAGTGTACCCACGTAGTTCTGGCGAGAGAATGGCTGCTTGGGATTGGGTGCTGGATTCTCAATCGGGAAGCGGGCATTGAGAGCAGACGCGCGTTCATAAAAAGCTGCACCTCCGTGCCAATCGTCGTTGCCGCGCTTGGTGGTGATCACGACCGAGGCAGCAGTCGTGCCGCCAGTGTCGGCGTCTTCCTGGGCGGTTTTGACGGCAAACTCCTGGATTGAATCAGGCGAGAAATTCTGCAGAAACCCGCCGATATAATCGTCTGAATTATCCCCTCCATCCACCGAAAGCTCGTTATTCAAGCCTGAGCTGCCACCGGTGGAGACGGCTGTAATGCGTGCTTTGGTGGGGTCAGACGGCTCGACGGGCTCTGTGCCTGGGGCAAGATAAGCGATGTTGGCGAAGCTTCGCTCGGCTAATGGGAGTGTCGCCAGATCATGTGCTGTGATCACTGACTGGTGCACTTGGCTCGAAAGATCGATGGCCTGAGTGGTGATCGAAGAATTCCGAGCCTTGACCTGAGCAGTTTGGTGCACAGTCGATAGCCGCATGAGGACGTTTATGTCTTGAATGCTGCTGACCCTGACGGAAACATCAGCTACGGCGTCAGCAAAGCCCTGCGCCCTTACGACGATGTGATACCTTCCGGGAGCTAGGTCGTCTACCCAGAAATTGCCGTGATCATCGCTCAGCGCCTTTCTGGTCACCGCATTGCCTTGTGCGCTAATCTCGATGGTTGCGGAAACAATCCGCGCGCCGCTCGAGTCCTGCACGAAGCCCCGCACCGACCCACCGATACTCTGCCCAGAGGCGGCAGCGGATACAAGATACAACCCGAGGAAGAAGGCGAGGTTTTTCATGGAATTCAACATCTTCCAGCTGGAGTAACGCTAAGACTATTCCATTGAATTTTCGCATAGCCGCCGAGCATCGGGGAGAATGAAGAAGGCAACCCATTAAGCCTTTCCCGTTCGACTACCCGTCCAGATCGAATAATCTGGTCGCCATCAAGCTGGCTTGGGTAAACTATTTTCGCTGTTGCATGTGAGAACGCCTTCTAGCCAGCTCAGTTTGCTTGGGCGTCCATCCAACCCGCTGACGGAGATTCCCGATCCGTTTCCCGCAAGTCTGCTTCTAGGAGAATTATGCAGAGCCGTTGTCGTGCATTCGTTGTCGCAACATTCGTTTTAGCCGTCGGAGTCTCCGCAATTGCCCAGGTCGATCCGAGCCTTTACTCCGATATGCGCTGGCGTGAAATCGGGCCGATGCGGGCCGGGCGGACGCGTGCACTGGCAGGCGTGCCAAGTGAACCCGCTACCTTTTACCTTGGCGCCGTGAACGGCGGAGTTTGGAAGACGACAGATGCGGGCGCGACCTGGCACAGCATTTGGGATGATCAGCCAAGCGGCTCGATCGGGTCCATCGCAGTCTCCCTCAGCAACCCCGACGTCGTCTATGTTGGTAGTGGAGAAGGCTTGCAACGGCCCGATCTTTCGACTGGGGACGGAGTATACAAGTCCACCGACGCGGGCAAAACGTGGACACATCTCGAAGGCTTGCGCGACGGCCAGCAGATCGGCCAACTCGCGATTGATCCCAAAGATCCGAATCGCGTTTTCGTTGCTGTAGAAGGCCATCCCTACGGGCCGAACGAAGAACGCGGACTCTATCGCACGCTGGATGGCGGAAAAACATTTAAACGCGTCCTGTTCACAAGCGATCGCACGGGAGCATCGGAGGTGCAGATCGATCCGCAACATCCCAACATTGTCTTCGCCGGAATGTGGCAGCGGCAGGAAGCGCCATGGGAGAATGGCTCCTTCATTGGCTCGGAAGGCGGCCTTTACAAATCAACGGATGGCGGCGATACGTGGACGAAGCTCACTGGAAACGGGCTTCCTGACGACATTCTACAAGTGCAGCTGACGATTTCGCCGAGCGATCCACGCCGCATCTACGGGGCCATCGCGCCGACCCACGGCGCAGTCGGCCTTTACCGTTCCGATGATGGCGGCGATCACTGGGTGCACACGCCCGACAACGATACACGGCCTGAAGAGCGCATCGGCGGCGGAGACGTCCCTGTTCCCCTTGTCGACCCCAAGGATCCCGACACCATCTATGTCGCAAGCATTGTGACTTGGAAGTCAACCGATGCGGGCAAAACGTGGACAGGTCTTCGTGGTTCCCCCGGCGGCGATGACTACCAAAACGTATTTGTAAATCCCAACAACACAAAAATCATTGCCCTTGCCAGTGATCAGGGAGTCATCATTTCCCAGAATGGCGGCGAATCTTGGGCGGAGTGGTACAACCAGGCGACTGCGCAGATGTACCATGCGACCGCTGACAATGCGTTTCCCTATCGGGTATGTGGCGGACAACAAGACTCTGGTTCGGCGTGCGTGTCGAGCCGTAGCGACGATGGCCGCATCACCTTTCACGACTGGCACCCGGTAGGTATCGAAGAGTACGGCTATGCGGCCCCTGATCCGCTCGATCCCGACATCGTTTATGGCGGCAAAGTCACGCGCTACGATCGCCGCACCGGCCAGATTCAAAATGTCGAGCCTAAGCTGCTGCGCAGCTACCGAGCACTACGTACTGAGCCGTTGCAATTTTCGCCCAAGGATCCGCACAAGCTTTACTTCGCGACCAACACACTTTGGCTTACCGAGGACGGAGGAAAGCGCTGGAAGGAAATCAGTCCCGACCTGAGCCGCGAAACCTGGGAATTGCCGTCATCGGCGCAGTCTTACAAAGACTCCCCTGCAGCAAGCGTCTCGCGCCGCGGCGTCATCTATGCGCTGGGCCTTTCGCCTCTCGATGTGAACCGCATTTGGGCAGGCACGGATGATGGGCTCATCTGGACTACTGCTGATGCGGGCGAGCATTGGAACAATGTGACCCCGCCGCAACTTAAGCCATTCTGGAAAGTCTTCAACATGGACGCCGGCCACTTCGATGCGCAAACTGCGTACGCAGCTGTTAACACGTTGCGCCTTGACGATATGCGGCCGCATCTTTTCCGCACCCATGACGGCGGCAAGACCTGGAGTGAAATCAACAACGGCATCCCTGACGGGGCGGCGACCAGCGCTATTCGCGAGGATCCCAAACGCAAAGGCTTGCTCTACGCAGGAACAGAAACCCAGGTGTATGTCTCGTTCGACGATGGAGATGATTGGCAATCTCTTCGACTAAACATGCCCGCATCTTCCGTTCGCGATCTCGAAGTGAAGAACGATGATCTGATTGCGGCGACCCATGGGCATGGGTTTCTGATTCTCGACGATCTCGCCCCATTGCGCGGGGCTGTGGTAGACAGGATTGCGGAGAATGCCATTCTCTTTGCTCCTCAGACCGCCGTTCGCATTCGCAACGACATGAATCCGCCGACACCCTGGCCTGCTGACATGGCTACCGGTGAAAATCCGCCCGACGGAGCGATCATCGATTACTATCTCAACTCGAATTTCAGCGGTGTAGTCTCGCTCGAAATTGTCGACAGCAGGGGCCAGACGGTCGCTCGGTTCAACAGCAACGATTCCGTTCCGCCGCTCGATCCACGGTATCCCGATCCTACGGTGTGGGCTCGGCCGCCGCGTGTTCTTTCCGCTGCGCCCGGGCATCATCGCTTTCTGTGGGATATGCAGTATCCGCAAGTACCCGGCATAGCAACCGGCCCTGACGCCGACTTGGCCACTCCTCACGACACGCCATCTGTTTCCACTGCGCCTTGGGTTATGCCCGGAAGCTATACCGTACGACTGATCGCTGGCGGCAAAACGTTTTCAGAACCTCTCGAAATCACAATGGATCCGCGTGTAAAAACGCCGGCTTCGGACCTTGAGCAGCAGTTTACGCTGGCCAAGTCGATTTATGATAACCTGCTAAGCGCAACCGCTGCATTGCATGAAATCAGCGTACTGCGTGAGCAGTTGAAGTCGCGCTCAGGGCAGTCCCCGGTCGCGGCTGCGGGGCCCGCGATTGACTCAAAACTGGATGCCATAGCGGGTGCTGAGCGAGGTGGGCGCGGAGGTTTCGGCCGTGGCCCTGCGGGACCACCGAACCTTGGTTCGGTTCGGATGCAGTTGGCGCGCATTGAACACTCCATCGAAAGCGCGGATGAAGCACCCACAGCCGCACAAGTTGAGGCATATCAGGTCACCGCGAAACCGCTCTCCAGCTTAATGGAGCAATGGCGGCAATTGAAACAGACTGACCTGAAGGCACTGAATGAGCAGTTGAAGCGCCAGCATCTGGCATCGATCGATCTTGATACGAGTAAGCTCGACCACGATGCGGAAGATCAGCTTGAATTGGGCGACGAGGAATAGTGCGTCGTTCGATCTGCAATAGAATTCCCCATTATTGGAGCTCTCCCATGCCCCGTGGTCGCTGTAATCCTGCCTTATCTCTCTTCGTCGCTTTTGCGCTTCCACTTGCAGCCCAGCAATATCCTGCACAAATGCTCTCCGGCCTTCAATGGCGCGATGTGGGCCCTATGCGCGGCGGCCGCACGTACGCCGTCTCAGGAAATGGTGCGCAGCCTGACACTTTCTATATGGGCTCCGTCGGCGGCGGGATGTGGAAGACCGAAAACTCCGGCCGCACATGGTTTCCCATCGCCGACGATCCCGCCACGGGAATCCCGATCGGCTCCATCGGCGCTATCGCAGTGGCCCCTTCCGATCCAAACATCGTCTACGTCGGCACGGGCGAACCGGACATTCGCAGCCAGCACTCCTACGGCATCGGCCTCTTCAAATCCACCGATGCAGGCAGGACCTGGCATCCGATCGGTCTTGCTGAGACACGGCAGATCGGAAAAATCGTCGTTGATCCTGCTGATCCGAACCGGGTTTATGTAGCCGCACTCGGCCATGCCTACAAAGCGAATCCAGAGCGCGGCGTTTACCGTTCCGTCGACGGCGGCGCCCATTGGAAGAAGATTCTCGGTCACCCGAAGGACCCCGACAATGTTGGCGCTGTGGATCTCGCGCTAGATCCACAACATCCCCAAACCATCTATGCGTCGCTATGGGCTACGCGCCGGCCGCCCTGGGCTGTTTACGCGCCATCCAATATGCCCGGCGGAGGCCTCTACAAATCCACCGATGGAGGCGACACCTGGCAACAGCTTAGCGGCGGTCTGCCGACAGACGACTTCGTCGGTAAGATCGGCATCGCCGTTGCACCCAGCAGTCCTAATCGGCTCTATGCAGTCGTCGACGATCTCGGCACCGCGGTTGCAAGGTCGTTTCGAGGTGGTGGGACTACGCCGGGAACCACTGTACCCAAACCCTCCGGCGGAATTTATGTCTCCGATGACGCAGGCGCGACCTGGAGGCTAGTCAACAACGAACAGCGCCTCTGGGGACGCGGGTGGTACTTCGGCCAGATATCGGTCGACCCTTCCAATCCTGATCGCGCCTATGACATCAACACAGCGACCTACATGACGCTCGATGCGGGCAAGACATGGGTTCCCGTAAAAGGGGCTCCGGGCGGCGACGATTATCACCAACTATGGATCAATCCAAAAGATGGAAATCGCATGGTGCTCTCCAGCGATCAAGGCACCGTCGTTTCGGTTGACGGAGCAAAAACCTGGAGCACCTGGTACAACCAGCCCACAGCGCAGATTTACCATATCGCCGCCGACAACCGGTTTCCCTACTGGCTCTACGGCGCGCAACAGGACTCAGGTGCAGTTGGAGTCAGCACCTGGTCGCGCATGGGCGCTCTCAGCTTCCGCAATTGGGAACCAATCTGCGAGGCGGGAGAGAGCAGCACCGTTGTGCCCGATCCCAAAGATGGCAATCTGCTTTACGGCAATGGCGATCAGCGGTGCAATCAGGCCCTCAATCTACCCGCGCCAGCAGGCGGTGAGCTGCCTTCTTCCGACCCGAACGACCCCAACCGCCGCACCTGGACTCTGCCACAAGTCTTTTCACCTGCGGATGACGCGCTCTACTATTCGAATCAATTTGTCTTCCGCACGCGCGATCGCGGAAAAACATGGATGAAAATCAGCCCCGATCTCACGCGACTCCATCCCGAGGTCCCGAAGACACTCGATCCGGTTACCGCCAAAGACATCGACGAGCAAATGACAGACCGCTTCGGCGTGGTCTATACCATCAGCCCATCGCCGCTCGATGCAAAGACCGTATGGGTGGGCACCGACGACGGCCTAATTCATGTCACGAGCGATGATGGTGCAAATTGGAAGGATGTAACACCTCCGCTGATGACGGCGTGGAGCAAGGTCTCGCAGATTGAAGCCGGCCATTTCGATGTGGAGACAGCCTATGCCTCTATCGATCGCCATCGCCTGGCCGACGATCGTCCCTACATCTACCGCACCCACGACGGCGGAAAGTCCTGGAAAGACGTGGTCGATGGAATCCCCGAGGGCGCCTTCGTCAACTCCATCAAGGAAGACACGAAACAGAAGGGCCTGCTTTACGCTGCGACCGAGCTCCGCGTCTATGTCTCGTTCGATGACGGAGATCATTGGCAGCCACTGCAACTCAACATGCCGGTCACATCGGTCCGTGACATCATCCTGCACGGCGACGATCTTGCTGTGGCAACATTCGGCCGCGGATTCTGGGTGCTCGATCAGATGTCTGCATTGCGCCAGATCGCCGCGCGCGGTCGGGAGATTGAGGCCACTAATGCATATCTCTTTGCACCCGGAGAATCGTCTGCCATTCACCAGGGCGGCCAGAATGGAACACCATTGCCGCACGAAGAGCCGCAGGAGTTGAATCCTCCCGCAGGCGTGGTCGCGTATTACTGGTTGAAGTCTGCGCCCGCTAGCCCGCTCAAACTGGAACTTGTAGATGCAGACGGCAAGGTTGCCGCGTGCCTGGCCAGCGACACTCCCGTGAAGCCCGTCGATACCGAAGCAATCAATGTGCAGGCCTATTGGCTCGAGCCCGTGCCACCGCCATCAGCCAATCCTGGCATGCACCGCGTCGCACTGAACGTGACCCCTCCTCGTGGATTCGGATTCGGCGGTGGCAGGCCTTCTCCTCCACCCGTCGATGCATGTCATCCGTCAGAAGCCGCCGCCCCCAAACCCGCGGTCGCACCGATGCGCCCCGGTCGCGGAATTTCCGGCCTGCAACCCGGCAACTACATTGTTCGGCTAACAGTCGATGGCCGCACCCTCACGCAGCCCGTCACGGTCAAGCCCGACCCACGCGATCTCCCCAAAGGCGCCGACGCTTCTCCTGACGATGACGACGATCAGTAAGCGATTTGCTCAGCGGCATGCAAGCTGTCCGAATGCATTCAGCGCGTGCAAGAAAACCAATGAAGTAAATCGCACGGTAGCAGTTGGCTCGCGGGCGCTCGTTCCAGCGAGCCAGGGGTACGGGTGCACAATTTGACAAAAGCTTTGTTAAATATTCTCTCTCGATTTCCCAATTATGAAAGAGTGATCCTCTTCATGTCCTAATTCGGGAATATCATTCGCCTCTCCCCCGCAGAACATCAGTCAACACCGTTTGATCGTCAAAAAATCTCAAGTGCGTTCGATCGTAGCCGAAGACCTAGTTGCGTAGGAATGAATTCCTGTGCATCTGGAGTCTGTCGGTGAAAACGCGAGCGTACCGGTGGTTGTGCATATCTACCGTTCTTATACTGTTCTCATTCGACGTTCAATCGCAGGAGTCAAGGCAATTCTTGAACTCCCATGTCAGGCCGGCTGTTGCTCTCGGCCTCGCGAAGCCGCTCCGTGCGATGGACCCCGCGGAACGGCTGAACCTGTCGATCGTGCTGCCGCTGCGCAATCCGGATCAACTGAAGAACCTCTTGAGCCGAATCTATGATCCTTCTAGTCCGGATTACAGACACTTCCTAAGCGTGGCCGAATTTACCGAACAATTCGGACCAACCGAACACGACTATCAGAGCGTCGTAGCTTTCGCAAAAGCCAACGGCTTCGAGGTGACTGGTCACCCTGCCAATCGCTTGGTCGTGCCATTTAGCGGAACCGTTGAAGATGTGCAAAGGGCCTTCAACGTAGGAATGGTCGTGTATCAGCATCCAACTGAGAACCGGACATTCTTCTCTCCTGACCGAAATCCGTCACTCGCATTGAACGTGCCGATCGCACACATTGCGGGACTGAACAACTATTCCATCCCGCAGTCAATGGCGATCAAGAGGTCTGCAGAGCGCAGTCTTGTCAGCACCCTAGTTCAGGGGTCCGGGCCGGAAGGCTCCTACCTCAGTAGCGACATGCGTGCAGCCTACTACGGTGCAATCAATCTTACCGGCAGCGGCCAGACCGTGGGCCTGATGCAGTTTGACGGCTATAACATCAGCGATGTTATAGCGAGCTTTGACGGAGCCGCATCTGCAACCACAAGCGGGAATAGTTACGTACTGACGTATACGCCAACCGCCGGCGGGCCTGCCTTCACGATCCCTATTGAGAATGTTCTGTTGGACGGTGCTACCGGAAGTCCAGGACAATTCATTCCACCCGCGGACGACGCCGAGCAAGTACTGGACATTGTTCAGGCGGTAGGCATGGCGCCAGGTTTGAGCCAGGTCCGCGTCTACATCGGCAATTCAGACGCTGACATTTTGAACGAAATGGCGTCCGATACGGTGACGCTGGCCAAGCAGATAAGCATCTCGTGGGGATGGTACCCGGATGATCCTTCGACGGACGACGTTTTCTTTGAGGAATTTGCCGCGCAGGGTCAAAGTGTCTTCGTTGCGTCCGGGGATGACGGTGCATACAGTCCGTCTTTCCCGTACTACTACCCGGCGGAAGACGCATGGGTAACCGCGGTCGGGGGGACAAGCCTGACCACGAATGGCGCGGGTGGGGCTTTGACGTCGGAGATCGCATGGGACCAGAGCGGCGGCGGCATCAGTCCCGATCAAATACCGATTCCGAACTGGCAGGTCGGCGTAGCCAATTCGTCGAACGGCGGTTCCTCGACGTTGCGGAATGTCCCGGATGTGGCGATGGAAGCCGATTTCGACAATTATGACTGCAGCATTGGTTCATGCTCCCCGGGTTGGGCAGGCACCAGCTTCGCCGCACCGCGCTGGGCCGGGTTTTTGGCGCTGGTTAACCAACAGGCAGCGGCTGCTGGAGATTCAGCGGTCGGCTTCGTTAATCCGTGGCTATACGCAACCGGCGTGAGCCCGGAATACGGCAGCGATTTCCACGATGTCGCTGCCGGTAAAAACAACTATGAAGCAGGATACGGATTCTATGCGGTGCCCGGCTACGACCTGGTGACCGGATGGGGAAGTCCGGCCGGTCAAAATCTGATTGACGGCTTGGCCCCGACCAATGCCACGGTCGGATTCCAACTCTCGACGTCTGCAAGCAGCCTGATTCTCAACCCGGGCAGTTTCGGCAAGACGACCATTGCGGTAATTGAGCAGGGCGGCTTCACAGGCAGCGTGAACCTGTCTGTTACTTCAACTCTGCCAAGCGGCGTCACGGCGACGTTCGATACTAACCCGACCACCGGCACGAGTGTGCTGAGGTTAACTGCGAGCATTACGGCCGGCAACGGGTCATACATCGTGACCATCACCGGCACCTCGGGAGCCCAGAGCGCGACCACTTTCGTGACAGTCAATACGCCGATGAACGCGGTCACAATCAGCAGTCCGATCGTGGCCCAGGTTCCCGTAACTTCGCAGATATTCAAACCCGGAATTCCCGTCCCGATCCAGGGAACGATTTTCGGCATATTCCAGAATCTCCGCCTCGAATGGGCGCCGGGCATCAATCCGGCCTCGGGTTGGACGTCGACCGGCATGAGTTTCAGCGGAGTCGCTATCGTCCCTGGCGTAAACCAAAGCATCGGTACATGGGATACTTCGTCGATTGTCGCCGCAAACTACTACACCATCCGCCTGTCGGCGACTTATCCGGGAACCACGGTTTCCGCCACCACGCTGGTCTACCTCGAACCCGATCTGCTGTCGACAAACTGGCCGAGATGGCTCGACATCTCGCCGGACACCTACTCCGGTGTTGTGCCCGTATTCGACAAAAGCGGCAACACTGGGTTGGGGCTCATGGAGCCGATTTATATGGGATCTTCAGCTCCACCGCGGTATCGCGTGTTTTCTCTGGATGGCTCGTCCGATCAATCGACAAATCTCAGTTCTGGAAGTTATCTCAATCCAGCCTTTGGGAATCTGACCGCCGGAGATGGCGGTGAGTCAGTGGTCGTAGATGCCCCAAACCTGGATGTCTTGAGAGCAGACGGCAGCTGGTACACATTGACGCAGGGTCCTGAGCACGTCTGGTACAACATGGCGCAGGTCGAACTTGCTGACTTGAATGGAGACTCGTCGCTGGCAACGGTGGTCTTGGGGATCCAGAACTGGAACGACCTTGCATTTGTTTATGCATGGGGTTCAGACGGAAAGCTTCTCAATCCAAATTTTCCAATTCAGGTTCCGTACACCAACGTTGCGAGTATGAATTCGGAAGATCCCGGCCTCGTCGTAGGTGATATCGATGGCGACGGAAAACAGAAAATCATCGTGCAGGAGTCAACTTCAACGGATTCCTTTACGCTTGGATTATTTGCCAATGACGGGACACCCCGCAGTTGGTCGGCGCCGACTTTCTCTGGCACGCTTGGTCAGATCATTCTTGCTGACCTTGATCATAACGGCAAACTCGAAACGATTCTGGTCGCAATGCCGTTCGACTCTTTTGGTAACTTCCTTCACGTTCTGCAGCCGGACGGTACCGAGCGAAGCGGTTGGCCTATCCAGATAGGCGAGGGATACATATTCCTCGCCGCAGGGGATCTGGCCCGTACCGGCTACGATCAAATCGTCGCCGCAACACATAACAATCTCTTTGTCCTGAATGGCGACGGCACAACTTTTTCAAACGCCTGGCCTCTGCCCACATCCTCCTTCAATCCGTTCGGCCCCGTAATTCTGGCCGACATTGACGGGGATGGGTACCCCGAAATCCTGACTAGCACTGCCGACTATTCTCTTGCCGGAGATACTCGCCAAGGCAAAACGGTAGTGCGTTCCCAGGCCCCCGACGGGAGTAACTTGCGCTCGTCTGTTCAGGTCCAGACAAGCGCTCCCGACGAGTCCGCCCCTGCATACTTCGCACCCACGCTTCACGCATTTCATCGAGACGGTACCGTGGCAAAGTCGTGGAAGCTGCTAGGCCTGCACGGGGAACAACCGTTCTATTATCCGCGAATCACGGTCGGCGACTTCAATCATGACGGCTTGACGGAGATTGCGGTCGTAAACGGACTTATCTCCGGAGGCGGAGTTGACGGGTCTGTCAACGAGGGAACGCTCGAGGTACTTACTACTGGAACACCGTTCAACCCTTCCGCGAATGACTGGCCAATGATCTCCCATGACACGAGCAACAGTGCGGCAACCGCTTCGGCGAACCCCGTCGAACTGCAGGCGGCGACACCCGTCATTGTCCCGGCCGCTGGGACATACTCTACAACCCAAACAGCCACCATCTCCGACAACACGTCCAGTGCGGTCATCTACTACACCACCAACGGAACCGCCCCCACGACATCTTCCGCCGCGTACAGCGGCCCAATCACGGTCAGCAAATCCGAGACCATTGAGGCCATGGCGGTAGAAACCGGCTACGCCAACAGCACCGTTGGATCCGCCACCTATACCATCAATCTTCCCGCCGCTGCCACACCAACCTTCTCGCCCGTGGCAGGAACTTACACTTCGACACAAAGCGTTACCATCTCAGGTACGACCGCCGGTGCGACCATCTACTACACCACCAACGGCGTCGTTCCCACCACGTCCTCGAAAAAATACACCGACCCGGTCTCGGTAGGCGCAGCCGAAACCCTCCAGGCAATCGCCGCCGCCAGCGGCTGCACGCAGAGCTCAGTTGCATCCGCGACCTACACCATCAACCTCGTAGCCGCAAGCGCGCCGACCTTCTCGCCCACCGCAGGGAAATACACTTCGACGCAAAGCGTCACCATCTCCGATACGACCAAAGGTGCGGTCATCTACTACACCACCGACGGGTCCACGCCCACTACGAGCTCCAGTGTCTATAACGGGCCGCTCACAGTCTCCGCATCTGAAGCGATCGAAGCGATCGTCACCGCCAGCGGCTATTCGCAAAGTTCCGTCTCAGCGGCCGTCTATACCATCGCTCCGCCCGCAGTAGCTCCGGTCTTCAACCCCGCGCAGGGAACCTTCGCCTCAGCGCAGACGGTTTCGATCTCTGACTCCACGCCGGGCGCGATCATCTACTACACCACCAACGGTTCGACGCCGACAGCAAGCTCGACTCTGTACAGCGGCCCCATTTCCGTATCAACCTCGGAGACTATCGAAGCGATGGCCATAGCCAGTGGCTACTCGACCAGTTTCGTCACATCGGCCGTCTACACGATTGATCCGCCTCCAATTACCGATCCAACAGTCAACTTCATCTCACCTGCATACGCTAAGGCTGGAAGTCCAGCGTTCACGCTCACCATAACTGGATCAGGATTCACTTCTTCCTCCCTGGTTTACTGGGGAACAAACGCTCTAACAACGCAATTACTAAGCGCAACTCAATTGACCGCCCAGGTGCCTGCGACTTCCGTCGTTAATTCGGGGGTCAACACAATCTCAGTGCAGAATCCAGATCCTGGCGGCAGCGTCTCAAATGCTCTGCAGTTCGAAGTCGATTCCGCAACAGCATCGACATCTTCGCCAACATTCACGACAACAACAGCAACTGTGCCGGCAGGATCGGCTGCGACTTATCCGGTCACTCTCTCCTCTTCGGCCACCAGCGTTTCCGCGACGTGCCTTAACCTGCCTTCCGGCTCAACGTGCAGCTACTCGTCCGCCACCGGCGCGGTAACCATCAATACCAAGTCCTCGACACCTGATGGGACATATCAAATTACGGTGGTCTTCACCGAATCGATTTCGGGTGCCTCTGCAGCGTGGATGTTGTTCCCGCTTCTCATCCTGCCCTTGGCCGAAATCAGGAAGCGCGGCGTGCATCGGAAGACGTGGCTTGTGGCTTTTCTACTCATGGGTGTAGCTCTGGCGGGTTCCGTTTCGGGATGCGGTGGAAGCCCAAGCGTCGCCATATCACCCTCACCAACGCCAACTCGGCAGGTAACAAGCTCTGGGGTGGTGAGCATCACTGTGAAATGAAGCTCCAGGGTGTGTGCAAAAGCAGCCTGGGGATTGGTTTAGGAGGGTGTTCGAGCAAAGGGAATTGAGTTGAGATCGGGGTGTCCCTTTCAATCTTCCCAACGCCGCCCGATTTCGTCTCTCATTGCGCGGATCCGCCACGATTTGTGGCGAAAAAGCCGCACGTCGACTAATTTGGTTAAGTCGTTTATTTTGAGATGGTTATTTTGAAATTTTGGAGGCGCGGGCCGGGATCGAACCGGCGCATAAAGGTTTTGCAGACCTCTCCCTTACCACTTGGGTACCGCGCCTTGGCAGGGCTGTCTATGTTCTGTTCGCTCCACATCGCCGTAGCCAGCCCGGCGGGCGCCGGAGGGCGATTTGGAGCGGGAGACGAGATTTGAACTCGCGACCCTCGCCTTGGCAAGGCGATGCTCTACCACTGAGCTACTCCCGCTTACTGCAAAGTTGAGTATACCGGGCTGCCGGATAGCGGTCAAACCCCTGCAAATGATCTCTATTACCGGACTTTCAGGCGCAACATCCTACGTCCGGTTGCTGTTGGAACCATCTTCAACTCGAACGATTTCCCCGTCGCGCATGTGTAGGATACGACTGGCGATAGCAGCCGCTTCCGGATTGTGCGTAATCATGAGTGTTGTCTGCCCGAGTTCACGATTCGAACGCAAAAGCATGTTCAACACGGCGTCAGAATTCTTGGTATCGAGATTGCCGGTTGGTTCGTCTGCGAGAACGATGGCGGGGCGCGTAATGAGCGCTCGTGCGATGGCCACTCGCTGCTGTTCGCCTCCGCTTAACTCCGAGGGCCGATGCCCGAGCCGCCCGCGAATGGATAGCAGATCGCTCAAATGTTCAAGGTACTTGCGGTCCAGCGGCTCTTCGCGACCGCTTATTTCGTGCGCGATCTCAATGTTTCCCATCGCCGAGAGCGTCGGCAACAGGTTGAACTTTTGAAAGACAAAGCCGATGCGATGCTTGCGCAGCTTTGTGCGCTCTGCATCGTCCAGGCTCGCAAAGTCCACGCCATCAATCACGACGCGCCCCTCGCTAGCGCGCGTAAGCCCGCCCAGGAGGTAAAAAAGAGTGGATTTGCCCGAACCCGAAGGTCCGACAATCGCAACAAATTCGCCCGGGCTCACTTCAAGCGAAACACTGCGCACTGCCGCAACCATGATGCGGCCGGCTGAGTAAATCTTGCTCAAGTTTTCGGCGAGAATGATAGGCGAGGTCTGTTCTGGCGGCACGCTCCCTATTGTAAATGCAGCAACTGATTGGTGATCTGCACAATGCAATAACGGTGGACAAACGAGAACCTGTCGCCGATGCCTGACCGCACAGCCATTGAACCTGACTTCAGCAGGCCTTGAGCGCGTCCGCGATGCTTTAGAATGGAGCAGCAACAATCTCAAAGCAGGTTCCCCGAATGACCATCGATTTGAATGCAAATCTTGTTTCCTCTTTGGAATCCGCAGCAGCCAATGCGGGTCTGACCCTTGTTTCAATCACCTCGGGCGAGGACTTCCACGGCCAGCCTACGGCTGTCTTTCAACTTGGTCTCAAAGGAACCGAAGATCGCCAGTTGCGGCTTGAATTGAGCGAGACATTCGATTTTGACAAGCCGAACCTGCTCCCCACGATGGCCGCTCATCTTGCCGCTGAGGTTAAGCGACTGCGCAACCCGCGTCCCGACTGCTACGTGACCCTCGGCGGCTTGCCGTTGGCCTTTGGAAAGTTCCAGTGGCCATTCCATCGCTCCACATCCGGTGCTGACACTTACATCGCGCACGGAGAAATCAGTGTCGCTGACGGCAGTGCGAACAACCTCCACGCCAAAGTGGCCGCGTCGGTTACCGTAACCTTCGCAGAGATTGTGCCCGCGATGGAGCAGCCTTATGCGGAGACATTCGTCTACAACGCGATCCGAAAAACCGTCGACCTTGGCCAGTTGGAGTTTCTGAAGTCCGGCAATCGTCAACCGGTTCCCGTCACAACCCGGTACTATAGCCGCTGGCAAAAGAAGTTCATCTTCACCGAGACCGACGACAATGAACGCCTGAAGTTCTTGTTGAGCAAGGTCTACTGGCTATCCGGCATTCTGGGTGAAAGCAACCCCGTATGGATCGCCGACCCGCGCGACGCCCAATATTTGAATACGACCGAAGCCGACCTGCTGCGCATGGCTGGCCACGAGGCCAGCGAAGGATTGATGGCGCTGGACGGAGAGTACGCCTCCGCAACACCGGCATTGATGGAACGCGCGCCCGAGTATCAGGCCGCGCTTGATGCAGCCCTCAACTTCACCAAGCCACAATTCAATGAGTCAATGCGCTCCGGCCACGCCAACATGTAGTTTCAGTTTGACTTCAAGTAACGTTGGATCAAGCTGACGCCGAGAGCAGCGGGATCGGCAATCTCACTGTCCACTGCTTCGCAGCGCCGCCCCGCACCCCGAGCAGAATTTCGCCCCCACCGGATTCGTCTTTTGGCATCGGCCGCATGCCGTCAACATACTCGGCTCTGACGTCGGTGCTGTGTTAGCGGTCGGAGGCATATTTACTGTGATATTCACTGGCTGGCCAAAGCCTGGCATCGCAATTCCCAGCGCCGCTGCGATCCCTGCTGCTTGAATCGCGTTGAACTCCCTTACCCGCCCCGGCATGAAAAAGCACTCGATGAATCCGAGAACCCATGGAAAGGGCGTCCAGCAAAAACAGGCGTAGAGAATACCTAAACCAGTCCTGCGCAGATAGAAGTGGTGAATGCCAAAACCGCCCAGGAACAGGGCCAGCAAAATGCCGACAACTTCGTCGCGACGCACCAACTCATATTGCTGATAAAAGACTGCTTGGGCATTCACATACGGTGTCGTGACCATTGCCTGCGCTCCTTCTCTTTCCGTACTCAGAGATACGCTACAGCGTGGCGCAAGGTTCCCGCCACAGGAATTCACCTGTATTGCGGCTAAGTCTGGTCGTCGTAGCATCAAAGGTGGTATGAGCACTCTTTCCGCGGCTTCGGCTGGTGCATTTTTCATTGGCGGCGACCTGCCCGTACATCGCCTGGGCTATGGAACCATGCGCCTGGTTGGCGATGGAGCATGGGGCGAACCCAGCGATCCCGCAGCCGCCCGTCGAGTCCTTCGCCGCGCCGTTGAATTAGGCGTGACCCTCATCGACACGGCCGACGCCTATGGTCCTGAAATCGCCGAACGGCTAATCGCGGAGGCACTCCATCCCTATCCTTCAGATCTGGTCATCGCGACCAAGGGCGGAATCACACGCCAGGGTCCTGCAAAGACCGAATACGTGGGCCGCGCCGGCTACCTTATTCAATGTGTTGAAATGAGCCTGCGCAGGTTGAAACTGGAACGTATCGACCTCTATCAGTTGCATCGAATTGATCCGCGTACCCCGCTCGAAGAGTCTCTTGGCGCGCTTCGCCGGATGCAGGAGCAGGGCAAAATACGCCATATCGGTCTCAGCGAAGTTACCCCTGCGGAGATTGAAGAAGCGCAAAAGATAGTGCAGATTGTCACCGTCCAGAATCGCTATTCGCTTGGCGACCGCCGTCACGAAGCAACCCTCACTCGGTGCGAGCAGAACGGCATAGGCTTTCTGCCCTGGTACCCCATCGCTGGTGGCAAGTTGCTCAAGGCCGACCACCCCTTGGCTTCAACGCTGGCTAGGATCGCCAAACGCCACGAAGCTTCGACTGCCCAGCTCGCAATCGCGTGGCTGCTTCAACGATCACCCACATTGCTGCCTATCCCTGGTACATCGCGGGTCTCACACCTCGAGGAGAATATTGCCTCGGCTGTTCTTGAAATTGGCTTAGAGGAATGGACGGAACTCGAAGCGGTCGCGCAGACCTGATCCCGGTGCGTTACTTGTCCTTTCCTTCTTTATCCGCGTCTTTCTCCGATGGCCGTGGCGTCAGTGCTGGCGCCAGCGGATCTCCCCAGATGTAGTGACCAAACCAATTCTCGTTTTCCTCCATCACCGCGCGTTGTTGCTTCGGCTTGTTGATAGGATGTCCGAATCCGTCATAGAGCACCATCTTCACCGGAACGCCATGATCTTCCAGCGCCTGGCGAAGCTCGAAGCTGTCAGGGACGGGCACCCTTCGATCTGCGCTTCCCTGTTGAATCAGGGTTGGCGTTTGCGCCTTCGATATATAGCTGATCGGCGACGTCACTTTGTAGATTTCAGGATCATCCCATGGCGTCGCGCGCAGATACTGCACCGTGAATGGCGTGATATCCGTGTTCGCGTAATACGTCATCCAATCTGAGATTCCCGCGCCTACCGATACAGCCTTGAACCGGTCGCTGGACGCCGTAATGAAGGCTGAAATGTAGCCGCCTTCGCTCCATCCCATCGATCCAACTCGGTCCCTATCGACATAACCCTGCGCAATCAAATAGTCCACACCCGAAATCACGTCAGCATAATCGCCGACGCCCAGGTTGCGTACGTTCAGCGAACGGAACTTCTCGCCATATCCCGCTGAGCCGCGATAGTTCGGCCGCAGTACCAATGCACCACGCGCCACAAATCTCTCGATTGGATAGTAGCGATCCGCGGAAACGAAAGGCATGTCGACCCCGGTAGGACCGCCATGGATCACGACCAGCAAGGGATACTTCTTTGACGGCGAGAAATCCGCCGGCTTGTCCAGAACACCCTCAATCTCGGTTCCGTCGCCGGACTTCCAATGGATCACGTCGCGCCTCGCGACTGCAAACCCTGACTCCTGCTCTCCAGCGTGCGTCAGTTGCACAGATGAATTGGCGGGCAACGCCGACGAATAGATTTCCGCATACTCGTTGGCTCCCGCACCACGGTAAGCCACGTGCGCGAAATCTTTCGAAAATGTGAATTGACCTGCGATCGTGCTTCCCGGCATCGCAAGTCGTTTCACTTTCTCAGTTGCGGAATCGATCAAAAACAATGTCGAGCTCGTCTTTTCCAACGCGGAGAAATAAATCCCTTCCGGCGCCCATCGCAGCAGGTCGGGGTCCTCATCAAACGCGTCCGTCAGCACCTTCGGAGTTCCACCCGCGCTGTCAATGACCGCGATCTTGCGGTTCGTATAGAAGAAATACTTGCTCCCGTTTGAAGTCAAATAGGCGATCTGTTTTCCATCTGGAGACCACTGCGGATCGGAATCAGGCCCCGGCGTGTCGACAATCTTTTTCACTACTCCATCGGCAATCGTCACGGTGTAAATGTCTTTTGAAAAGGCTGAAATCAAATCCGGGTCCCGCGCCGCGCTGAACGCAAGGCGCGCCCCATCCGGCGAAAACGAGAATTCCTCGACGCTGAAAGATGCATCCTTCGTCAACGGTTTCGGGTCGCCAACGGCCGCCACGCGGCCCGCTTCGTCGGATTTTGGCAACTCGACAAGCCACAAATGCTCCATCTCGTAATCCGCATGGATCACGTGATATTCGCCAAAACTCTCTTTGCGGTCCTTCATCGCTTTTGCTTCGGGATCCTCAGCTGTAATGGCAAGTCGATGCGAATCCGATGCCCACTCAAAGGCGCTGACGCCTTTCTCCATCTTGGTTAGCTGCTGTGCCTCGCCACCATCGGCGGGCATCACATAAACCTGTCTTTTGTCCGCAGGCGACTTCGGCAGCGTTCCCGGACGGTCCGACAGGAACGCGATCCACCTGCCGTCCGGCGACCACTCCGCACTGCTGCTGGAGTGACCCTCAGCTGTCAGCAGGTGCCTATCGCCAGTCCCCACTCCCGCCAGCCAAAGGTCCGTTTCAAAAGAGTCGGCGTCCCAGTTGGTTCTCGTCTGCTCGTAGATAACGCGCTTCCCATCCGGCGAGATCTTTGGAGATCCGACTGAGTGCATCTCCAGCGACTGATCAATAGTGGGCGCTTTCGCATCCAGAGTCTGGCCGTTGCCGTTGCCGACCATCACTGCCAGCACAGCGATGAGCTGAGGAAGGCGGTACACAATATGTCTCAAAGGCGGTCTCCTTCCGAAGTTCTCCGCAGTATACCCGCCCGGGGTAGCTAGCAGGAGAGATCAATTCGGGATATCAATCGCGCAAAAAAAGACCCGCAGTCATTCGTGCACTGCGGGTCCCTGCGGTCTTTGCGTCCGTTTCCTAGCTACTCCACCGTATTCTTCGCAATCACATCGCCGTACCACTCCGCGCTCAGCTTCGGGGTCCGCTTCAGCGTCTTGAAGTCGACATAATGAATGCCGAAACGCTTGCTGTACCCGTCCGCCCACTCGAAGTTGTCCATCAGGCTCCAAAGGAAATATCCCTTCACCGGATATCCCTCACTCACGGCCCGATGCAGGTGGGTCAAGTGATTGCGCAGATACATCACGCGATCGATATCGTCGATACGACCGGCCGAATTAATCACATCGTCCGAGGAGCAACCGTTCTCCGTAATATAGATGCCACGCGGCTTCCACAGATCGCAGACGTTCCTCACCGCCCAGTACAGGCTCTCGGGACCAAGCAGGATCCACGGCGAAGCCATGTGCGGGAACGACGTTGGATAAGGCACGACTGTGTAACCCTGCGGCGAGTCGCTGGCGCGGACGTATTGTGGCGTGTAGACGTTCAGACCAACAAAATCAAGCGGACTTGAAATGATCTTCATGTCCCCTTCCTGAACTTTTGGGGCATTGGCGCCTTCGGCCTTCAGGTACTCGTCGATGTACTTGCCTTCCATCAAGGCCGTCAGGAACGGAGCATTGCCCTCGCGCGTGGCCTTCTGTGCGGCTGCAATGTCTGCATCGGTCTCAATCACCGGAGCAAACACGGTGGCGTTCTCCGCCAGGCCCACCTGCGTCGACGGACGCGCGTTTGCGCGGACTGCTTGAACTCCGAGACCATGCGCAAGGATCCCGTGGTGACGAATCTGGTTCACTTGCGCGTCAGGCAACCTTAGTCCGGGTGCAAACTGGCCAATCTTGTACCCCAGGTCGGTGAAACACACAATCTCATTCGTGGTCATGAAGTGGTCTACACGATCACCGAGGTGTTTGGCGATATAGGCTGCGTAGTCGCCGAATGCTTTCGGTGTATCTCGCGACTGCCAACCCCCGGGCAGAGCCTGGGGAAGGTCCCAATGAAAAAGCGTGATGTAGGGTGTGATGTTGTTGGCGAGAAGTTCATCGACAACCCGGTTGTAATAGTCCAGTCCCTGGGGATTCGGTTGCCCGGTGCCGTCGGGAAACACGCGCGACCACGAGATGGACATCCGATATGCTCGCGCCCCGAGCGCTTTCAGCAGCCGCACATCTTCCTTGTACAGGTGATATGAATCGTCGGCAACATCGCCGGTATCCCCGTGATAGGTCTTGCCCGGCGTGTGCGAAAACGTGTCCCAAACCGAGGGTCCACGTCCACCGTCCCGAGCGCCGCCTTCAATTTGGTACGCAGCCGTTGCGCATCCCCACAGAAATCCCTTGGGATACCGGAGGCTCGCAGCCTGCGGCTGACCGAAAGCAATTTTGGGCAGTGAAATGCCTGCGAACGCAGTAGCTCCAACGGCAGCTACGCTCTTGCCAAACTGGCGTCGAGTAATCGTTTTCATCTTGAAGTCCCTCTTCCCCTGCTTGCCAAAAGTGAAGCTGAAATGCTTCAGCAAAAAATGCAGGTGTCATAACCAAGCGCAATTCTATCAACCTTTCCTTGGGAGGAGGCGTGAACCCGAAGTAGGCACCCATCGGCCTCTGGCAAAAAAAGAGCCGCAGCCCCGAAGGCTGCGGCCCATCTATGACTCAAATTGAGGAACCTACATTTCCTTAACACCCTCAACGAACGCCTTCAGTTTGCGGCTGCGCGACGGATGCCTGAGCTTCCGCAACGCCTTGGCTTCGATCTGTCGAATACGTTCGCGCGTTACCTGGAAACTCTGGCCAACCTCTTCCAGCGTGTGCTCGGAGCCATCTTCGAGGCCGAACCTCATCTTGATCACACGCTCCTCCCGAGGAGTAAGAGTGCGGAGCACCTGCGACGTGTACTCCTTCAGATTCACGCTGATCACTGCCTCAGAAGGCGAAACCGCCTGCCGGTCTTCGATGAAGTCGCCAAGGTGAGAATCTTCCTCTTCGCCAATCGGCGTTTCCAGCGAAATCGGTTCCTGTGCAATCTTCAGCACCTTGCGCACCTTGGCCACGGGAATGTCCATGCGCCGTGCGATCTCCTCGCTCGACGGCTCACGACCGAGCTCTTGCACAAGCTGCCGGCTGGTCCGAATCAGCTTGTTGATGGTCTCGATCATGTGTACCGGGATGCGGATCGTGCGAGCCTGGTCCGCAATCGCCCTCGTAATCGCCTGGCGAATCCACCATGTCGCATAGGTCGAAAACTTGTAGCCGCGGCGGTATTCAAACTTGTCTACCGCCTTCATCAGGCCGATGTTGCCTTCCTGAATCAGGTCAAGGAACTGCAATCCGCGGTTCGTATACTTCTTCGCAATTGACACAACCAGTCGCAGGTTGGCTTCGATCAGTTCCCGTTTCGCCTGCTCTGCGTCCATGTCGCCCTGGATCATTTCGCGCTGCGTGCGCTTCAGTTCGACAATCGAAACGCCTGCATCGCCTTCGATCTTCTCGAGGTCAGCCTTGCAGTTCTTCTGCTGGCGCCGGTATTCCTTCTTCAGTTCGTCGCTCTTCGATGCTTCGTGCTTCTGGTCGAGCGAGCGAATCTGCCGCTCCAGTGTCCGCATCGTATCGACGGTCTTGTTTACCTTGTCCAGAAGCCGCTTGCGCTCAAGCCCCGTGTACTTCAGCTCGCGCACAATGCGGGAGACGAACACCTTCTCTCTCGCGATCGCCCAGCGCGTCCGGCGTTGTTCCTTCGCGCTCGTCTTGCTGTTTGCCGCAGCCTGCTTCTCTTCAAGCAGCGCAATCTTTTTCTGGTGCTTTACCAGCGCGTCGATGCGTGCCACGGTTGCGCGCACGCGTGCCTGCACCACGTCTTCGGTCAGCTCTTCCTCGTCGAAGATCACGACCTCTTTTACGTTGCGAACCCCACGCTTCAAGTCCTCGCCCAAAGCAACAATTTCGCGGATTACAATCGGCGAGCGCGAAATCGCTTTCAATACACGCAGTTGTCCGCGTTCAATGCGCTTGGCGATTTCAACTTCGCCTTCGCGCGTCAGCAGTGGTACTGTTCCCATTTCGCGCAGATACATGCGAACCGGGTCGTTCGTCTTTTCCAGGGTGCCGGGAGTCAGGTCGAGCTCGACGTCTTCGCCTTCTTCCAGCTCAAAATCCTTATCCGCGCCAAATTTGGGCGCGTCCAGCAAATCAATTCCCTGGGTGCCAATGGTTGTAATCAGATCGTCGAGATCGTCGGCAGAGCCAATCTCTTCCGGCAGGATGTCGTTGACATCGCCATACGTGAGATAGCCCTTCTCTTTGCCGGTCTCGATCAGGTTCGTGATATCGTCTTCGAATTTGTCATTGATGGCCAAATGTTTCCTACTCTCCAGCGCGATCAAGTTTTAGCACCGGTTCGCGCACCAGTGCGGAGCCCAGGCCGCATGCACAAAAAGATTTGGGATGCCCAAATCTGCACATACGGAGACGGACCTGCGGTCACCCGCAAAAAACGAGCGGTCTCAATAGTTGCTCGGAGCAGGATAATCGCGCTTCAGGTTTCGCCTGGGTCGCCCCGCGAGCCGAAGCTCATTTGTGGGGCAAAGGGGGCGCGCATCCTCACAGAGATCAATAGATTACCACAGTTCATTCCGCTCTTACTACGGCGAAATTCGAGTCTAGCCTGGGTTAGTAACAGCTTTCCCACAGCTTGACTGGGACCTGCAGAGCCAGCGGAAGACGTCTGTCCGCTCCATTCCTATCTATTTAGACGCTTTTCGTGACAATTCGACGCAAACATATCAATAGCTTGGGGCCTTGGGAGGCCTACTCCGGGGGCCTTTGCGAGCCGCGCAACTGGCGCAGAGCGCGGTCAAGTTCAAGCTTGCGTTGGGTCAGCAACGCCAACTCGATGAAGTCGCCCCGCCGCTCCGCCTCGGCGATTTGTGATCGCACAGCGCGCAGTTCCGACTCGAGCCCCCTCTGCTGCAGGCTGACAATCGCTCCCACTACAGTCTCATCCAACGGGGGTTCGGTTTCTCCCAACAAGGTTTCCGCAAGCAAGGCCCGCTGGGCTTGATCCTCCACCACTTCCATCGGGTCCTTTGCTCCGCGTGCAGCTAACAGCTGCATAGCAGGGAATGCGCCAAGCGACTCAAACCACTGAGGTTGTCTCGTTACTGCATCTACGGCAGTGCGCCGGGCGTCCTGGTGGTCCGGGTCCGTGACTGCAAGTGCCCGCAATAGTACCTTTTCTACCTCGCTGAGCTTGGTTTCCCGCACCTCAACGTGATCACGTCTTCGTAGCGCGGCCTGGCGCAATTCTTCCCGCATAACTGAGTCGGAGATTCCCAGCTTCTGTGCCGCATCCATTGCAAACTGGTCGCGAACGAGCTTTTCCGGGATACGCCGTATATGCGGCAATAAATAGTTCATTGCCTTCAGTTTTTGCTCCCCACTGGCCCCCGGAAACATCTGCCGCGACCGTTCGATCAGGTAGTCCGACTGCCGTCTCGCCCCCATCACCGCCTGGGTGTAAGCCTCCACCCCCCGCTCGCGGATAAACCGGTCCGGGTCCAGGCCCCCATCCAGCGTCACCAGCTTCAGGTTGAATCCCTCCTCCGTCAGCAGCGCGATCGACTTCTCGGCTGCATTTGCGCCGGCCGCGTCCGGATCAAAATTGACCACTACATTCGAAGTGTGGCGCTTCAGAATCGCTACCTGCTGCTCCGTGAATGCCGTCCCGCTGGTGGCAATCACGTGCTGAATCCCCCGCAAATACAGCGAAATGCAGTCCATCTGTCCTTCCACGAGCAATGCATATCCCGCCTGCCGTATTGCGGCCTTCGCCTTATCCAGGTTGAACAGTACCTGCCCCTTTGAATAAAGCGGCGTCTCCGGCGAATTGATGTACTTTGCGCCCGCCTTGTCTCCCGACTCCAGCGTGCGAGCCGTAAACGCAATCACCCGACCGCTTTCATTCGCAATCGGAAACATCACCCGCTTCCGGAACCGGTCGTAAATCGGCCCCTGGCTGCCGTCTCCCTGCTCCTTGGCGCTGAACAGCCCTGAAGCCCGCAGGGTTTCCTGGTCGGCCATTCCGCTCAACCGGTCGCGCAGCGCATTGAAACTATCCGGCGCGTACCCCATGCGAAAGGCCCTTATTCCCTCCGGGGTCAGTCCGCGACCGGCAAGGTACTCGCGCGCTACAGCTCCTTCAGGCCCGCGCAGTTGTTCTTCAAACCAGCCAGCGGCAGCTTCATGCAGATCCAGGAGCTTCCCGCGCAGCCGCGCCCCGGCAGCCTCCTCGGGTGATGAAAACTCCCGTTTCGGCAGCGGAATTCCGCTCTTTTGCGCCACGATCCGCACCGCTTCGGGGAAGCCGACGTTCTCAATCTTGCCCACAAAGCTGAACACGTCCCCAGAAACACCGCAGCCGAAGCAGTGATAAAACTGCCGTACAGCATGCACCGAAAACGAAGGCGATTTCTCTTTATGAAATGGGCAAAGTCCCGAGTAATTCTGAGCGCCTGCTTTGCGAAGGCGAATATAGCTCTCGATCACCTTTACGATGTCGACCTGCTGTTTGACGGTTTGTGCGAAGTCAGACACGGGTGGCTGTGTACTTAAGCATAAGGCCACCAGTCGGGGCATTTTCCAGCCAGTGGAAAGCACCGCCGTATCCGACCCAGCCAACCCCAATGCCCCGGGTGCGGCTACGCCAATTCGGATCGCAAAGTAAATCGCGGAGCATCCTTGATCGCTTTTTCCGGCATCCAAGTGCCTTGCGGCGCAAAGCCGCTTTCTCAATGCAACGACATACCGTCTCTCAATAAATTGCTATGCTGCGTGTCCCCTCTTCCACATATCGACTGCAATTGCATGCGGAGTTCACGTTTGACGACGCCAGCAGGGCAGTGCTCTATCTTAGGGACCTCGGCATTTCGCATGTTTATTGCTCTCCATACCTTCAGGCTTCACCTGGCAGTAAGCATGGTTACGACGTTATCGACCATCAGGTGGTGAATGAAGAATTGGGAGGCGAAGAAGGACATCAGCGCTTCAGCGCGCGACTAGCTGAGCTGGGTTTGGGGCAAGTCCTCGATATTGTTCCCAATCACATGGCGATCGGACAATGCAACACATACTGGTGGGATGTTCTTGAAAACGGCCAGTCCAGTCGCTTTGCCACTTGGTTCGATATTGACTGGCATTCCTCTGAAGCGAAATTGCAAAACAAGGTACTGATTCCTGTCCTTGGGGATCAATATGGTCGAGTATTGAGCGCAGGCGAAATTCAAATTGAACGCAAAGACGACGCGCTCCAGATTCGATACGCTGACAATCTCTTTCCGCTGTCACCCCGGTCACTGTCGATAGTTCTATTGAGAGCTGCAGGCCATGCGGCCAGTTCAACGTTGAGCTTTCTTGCCGACAGCTTGTCCAGGCTTCCATCTCCAGGTCCGGATGACGCTGAAGGAATCATGTCGCGACATCGTGACAAAGAGGTGATCTACGACCTTCTCCGAAAATTCTGCGAAGAGAAACCTGGGGGATCGCGTGCCCTTGACTTGGCCATCGAAGAGTTTAACCAGGACTATGATGTCCTGGATGAGCTATTGAGTCAGCAGCACTATCGACTTGCCTATTGGCGGACAGCCGACCAGGAACTTGGCTATCGTCGATTCTTCGACGTGAATTCTCTCATCGGCCTGCGTGTCGAACGACCACTCGTTTTTGAGGCAACGCATCGGCGAGTTCTCCAATGGTTGCAGGCCGGCGTATTGGATGGCATCCGCATCGACCACCCCGATGGATTGCGCGACCCCCTCCAATACTTGCAGCGTTTGCGGAAACAAGCGCCCGGCGCATGGATTGTTGCTGAAAAGATTTTGGAGCCGGGAGAATTCCTCCGGAACAACTGGCCGATCGAAGGCACAACCGGCTATGACTTCCTGAATGTCTGCAACCGACTATTGATGAACGGCGATGGCTTACGCGAACTAAGAAAAATCTATACAGATTTCACCGGCGAGTCGATCGATTTTGACGCCGTCGCGCACGATAAAAAGCTGAATGTGGAACACGAGGGATTGGGAAGTGACGTCAATCGTCTGACCAGCCTGTTTGTCGAGATTTGTGAAAACAATCGTGACCGCCGCGACTACACGCGTGCCGAGATCAGGCGGGCGATCCGCGAGGTCGCTTCCGGTTTCTCTGTTTATAGAACCTATGTGGCCCCGTCGCGAGACGAGATTGTGGAAGAGGATCGGATTCAGGTTGACGCTGCATTGGAGCGGGCCAAACTTCGCAGGCCGGACTTGGATGCCGGGCTCTTCGATTTCATCGGCGAAGTTCTGACCCTGCGCGCTCGCGGCACGCAAGAGAGTGAATTCGTCCATCGCTTTCAACAATTCACATCGCCCGTCATGGCAAAAGGTGTCGAGGATACGGCGTTCTACTGCTACAACCCCATGATCGGACTGAATGAAGTGGGCGGTGCACCCGATCGCGATGGATTGACGGTCGCAGAGTTTCACGAATATTGCGCAAAAATGCAGGCGACGCATCCATTCACAATGACCACACTCTCGACACATGACACGAAGCGCTCCGACGACGTGCGCGCGCGTCTCGCTGTGATTACAGAAATGCCGGGACGATGGAGAGCCTTCATCAATAGATGGTCGCGGAGAAATCAACAGTTCAAGACCGCAAAGTACCCTGATCGCAATACGGAGTATTTTTTATATCAGACGCTGATCGGGGCGTGGCCAATCTCGGCCGATCGATTGAAGGCCTACATGGAAAAGGCCGCACGCGAGGCGAAGCAACAGACAAGCTGGACGCAACAGAACAAGGAATTTGAAGATGCCCTGCAGTCCTTCATTGAGAGAATCCTCAATTCGCAGGAGTTCACTTCAGACCTGGAAAACCTGGTGAATCGCACGCTGGCGCCTGGAAGAATCAATAGTCTTGCTCAGACCCTGATGAAGCTCACCGCACCGGCAGTACCCGACACGTATCAAGGCAGCGAACTCTGGGACCTCCACTTGGTCGATCCAGATAATCGCGGAGCAGTAGACTACGAATACCGGCAGTCATTGCTTGCTGAGCTTATTGCTGGAATGCCTGTCGAGGAAATCGTGAAGCGATCTGACAGCGGCCTGCCGAAGCTCTGGGTAATTTACAGAACTCTCCAGCTCCGGCGCGCAAATCCCCAGTGGTTTTCGCCGGACGCTGCGTATGCGCCATTAGCAGTGGAAGGCGCAAAAAGTGAACACGCTATAGCCTATCTGCGCGGCGAGTATGTGGTCACAATCGCGAGGCGATGGAACGTGAAGCTCGGTGGCAGTTGGGCGGGAGCATCGATTGAGCTGCCGCAAAACCGATGGAGAAATGTGCTTACAGGCGAAGTCGTGAACGGCGGGCGTCAACGAATTCAAACCCTGTTGAACAAGTTTCCTGTCGCCTTGCTTGTAGCGGAGGCGGAGTAGGCAATGCATCGATTTGAGGTCTGGGCGCCCTTTGCAAAGCGACTCGCCGTTAAAGTTAACGGATTGCGTATTCCAATGGATGGCCCGGACAGTCGAGGCTGGTGGCGTGCAGACAGCGGCGTTGTCGGGTCGGGAACAGACTATGGCATTCTCATTGACGAGGACGATAGACCCTACCCTGATCCTCGTTCGCAGTGGCAGCCAAGTGGCGTGCATGGCCTCTCGCGGATCTATGACCAGCATGACTTCGGTTGGACTGACGCAGGTTTTCAGTCTCGCCCTCTCAAAAGCGGTATTGTCTATGAACTCCATGTCGGAACGTTTACCGATCAGGGCACCCTCGACGCCGCAATCGAACGGCTGGACTACCTGGTGAGTCTCGGTATTACGCATGTTGAGCTGATGCCGGTCGCTGCGTTCGCCGGCAATCACGGGTGGGGCTACGATGGCGTCGCTATCTTTGCCGTGCACCAACCCTATGGCGGCCCCGACGCGCTCAAGCGGTTCGTCAATGCTGCGCACGAGAGAGGGCTAGCCGTGCTCCTCGACGTTGTATATAACCACTTCGGTCCGTCCGGCAACTACACCGGAAAGTTTGGGCCCTATCTCACTGATGCGCACCACACGCCTTGGGGCGGCGCGGTGAATCTCGAAGAATCCGGATCGGATCAAGTGCGGGGATTCTTTTTGGATAACGCCATTATGTGGATGCGCGATTATCATATCGATGGCCTGCGTATAGATGCTGTCCACGCCCTTGTTGACCGGTCTGCAATTCACTTCCTTGAGCAACTGGCAGCTGAAACTGAGACCCTTGAAGCTGTGCTAGCGCGCGACTTAGTACTCATTGCCGAAAGCGATTTGAATGATCCGCGCGTTGTAACTCCACGCG
The DNA here is from genome assembly GCA_963826915.1 of uncultured Acidobacteriaceae bacterium. Taxonomy (GTDB): domain Bacteria; phylum Acidobacteriota; class Terriglobia; order Terriglobales; family Acidobacteriaceae; genus Telmatobacter. Next base: position 18,700 of record CAWGYG010000008.1, on the reverse strand, counting down.
AATGCGGCGGCTTCGGCATGGACGCGCAATGGAGCGACGATTTCCATCATGCTCTTTTTGCTCTTCTGAGTCCGGGACCGCGTGAGGGTTACTACGCTGACTTTGGTTCGCTCAAACAGTTGGCAAAGGCAATTGAGAAAACTTTCGTTTACGACGGGGTTTTTTCGAACTACCGAAATCGCACGCATGGCCGGCCGATTGGCCGTCTGTCTCAGCACCGCTTCCTCGGTTTCATTCAAAATCACGATCAGGTCGGCAATCGTGCCCTTGGCGACCGAATTTGTGAAGTCGTAGGTTTCGACCGCGCGAAGATCGCTGCCGCTCTCGTCCTGTTGAGTCCATTCGTTCCGATGCTGTTTCAAGGGGAGGAATGGGCAGCCTCGTCACCCTTCCAATACTTTGCCGATCACGATCCCGAATTGGCTCGGCTCGTTTCAGAAGGGCGACGAAAGGAATTTGAGGCTTTTGGCTGGGATCCTGCCTCGATTCCTGATCCTGAAGCGCGAGAGACCTACGACGGCTCGAAGATCAGATGGAATGAATTAACACTGGGACCACACGCCGAAATGCTTTCCTGGTATCGCAAATTGATTCGATTGCGGCGCACGACTCCTTGCTTGAACGATGGAGAAACAGACCATACGCGCGTCTCATACAACGAGAAACGGATGGTTCTCTGCATGCACCGTGGAAGCATCGCGGTGAGTTGTAATCTGGGTCAATCTGAATTCTCCCTTTCATGCGCCGAAGAAAGTCAGGTTATTCTCGCGTCGCGTCCGAATCTGTCGATAGAGAATCACTTGTTAGCGCTTCCGCCGGATACGGTCGCGGTAATCAGCACCCCTACCCTCAGAAGTGGCGAATAGACTCGTGACGGATGGGCTCGACGGTGCTTGCTGCGGGTTCATTTTGCTGCGCGGGAGTGCGCTCAGCGTTCCGTTCTACGTGGCTTTCAAGAGAGCGGCTCACAAGATCGCGCGAGCCAAGACCCACCGCCAGGGCGAGCGTTAGCACAATGCCCCCAAAGAGTATGCCGAACGCAAGCTCAACGATGTTTCCGCCGACCTGCAAGTGATCCAGCACCATCGCGGCTGTCAGCACAAGTACCAGCCACTTCACACCGAGCGAAAGGAATCTCGCATACTGCAGTTGCGCATTCACAGCTCCAATAAGAACGGAGCGTGCGAGAAATCGTGCGATCAGGGTTCCGGCGATCAGCAGCAGGATCGCCCCAACCGCGTGCGTCAGGTAGGGCAGCATTGAAACCGGAAGCGCCGCGCCGGTTGCGTAGGATGCGTCGAAGGCTGAGACGCCGATGATCAATCCCAGCAGTACGCATCCCCAGAACGAAACTCGTCCGATCAACGCAGTTGGGGAACTGGACGGAGTCCAATCGGCGTTGCCGCGATTGCGGGTGAGACGCTCGTCAAATTTCACGAGTGTAAGGACGTATCTCAAAAGAGCCGAAAGTGCCGCGCCGATTGCCGTGAACAATGCAAGTGCGACAAAAATTGCTAGGATACCCGGCAGCACCGCTATCAGCAGCGAGAGCACGCGATAGAGAGACTGATGGAGCGCGTCGGACATATGGTGCCAGATGGAAACATTGTCGCTATACGTTGCAGTCGGAGCCGGTGGATTATAGCTCTGTATTACCGTGATCATCGCTGCGAGGAATTTAAACATCGGGCTCACTCCTTCAATGATTCAATTCCGATGATCTACGTCTTCAGCGAGCTCTTGCGAAGACGATCGGCGATCACGAGTTGAATCGGTCTGGCCACCGCCAGCGCGAAACGATATATGGCTTGTCAGCTTCAAATGCAGCGGCAACTGTCTCAAAATGTGCCTCTGCGCTAACGCCGGATGCTATTACGTTGATGTGTCCTGCGACCCAGCCAAGGTAAAGGGGAATCAGCGCACCCAGCAGGTGACCCCGATTGATGGTTCGAAGCCGGTACGCAATTAGGAAGTCAAATATGATGCGCGCCCAGAGACTCTCCGGCATCCTGAATGCTTCGGGGTCGAGGACGGAAAGGTGCTTGAGCCCGAGCAGGGAATTAGGGGCGAGTACGAGAGACCAGATTTCCCGAAGGTTGGTAAATGCCAGCCGGAAAGCCTCGACCATCGGGACAATGTCGACCGCCCCATCGGCAGAAGAAACCTCTGAGACTCGCAGTCGGTCAGGCGGCAATCGTCGAGGGCGCTGCCAAAATGCAGCCTTTGCCTCGATGTCGGCGAACAGAGAGCCGGTAACCAATGACAGGATTGCATTGATGTTGGGCTCCGCCGGCTGAGGGAATTCTCGACGGCCTACGTCAAATTCGTCGATAGTTAACCCGGCAACAGAAGCCTCTGCGACCGGCCACAGTATCCCATCGCCCTGGTTGAGAGTAAGAAAGCGTTGGGCTGTGTTTGCCAGGCGCTCGGCCATTCGCAACGATAGTCCAAGATCAATCGCCAACGGAAATCGTGCGCGGGAGACAAACAACGAGCGGGTGAGCGGATAGAGGATTGCGCCGTTAACCAGTCCGGCATTGGCGGGCAATGTGTAGCAGGGAACGGCGAGATCGGCGCTTGAAGAAACCGCTGCGGTTGCCAGGTCGCGTATCGCAGACGTACTGAGCGAGTCGGCGCCCGGGCCCAGCATAAGGATGCCGCGCGCCTCGTGTTCCTTTGCAACATGATAGGCGTTAAGGAAATCAGCTGCTGCCAAAGGCCAGACGGAATTCGCGGCGGGCGTTGAGACAACTCGCAGATTCGGATAAGCGGTCCCGGCAGGGTCATTGGATGTGGCAACCAGAACTTCATCTGCAGGCAGGCAGGCGGTGAGACTCGCGAAGACAGTCTCCATTTGCTCCCGAGGCATTGGGGCAATTGAGACAAGCAAGCTCGTGGCCGCTGGCGCAGTAGAGGGACGGGTCTCGGAGATTGGATCTGCGGTAGCCATTGCCGTTTGGGGATCCTGGTACCAAAACTTGAAACTACTTGATCGATTTCCGGGCAGCTGAAAACAGCCCATTCACGCCTACAACGATACGATATCCGCGATCGGAATGTGTATCCAAGTGGGGCGATTGTTCAGTTCATATAGGAGCTCATAAAGCGCCTTTTCCAGCAGGTAAGCCTCAAGCAATGTCTGTGACTCCTGGGGCGAAGGTAGAAGTGCATGATTTGCTGCAATGGTTTCGCGATAGGCTGAAAGAAATTCGGACGAAACGGACTTCTGCCATGTACGGGCCCATGCTCCGAGCCCGCCAGAATCGGGGGCTTGCGCGCGGTCGGGGTTGGAATCGAGAAACTGCTTCAGACTAGCTTGTGCGACGTATGAAAATGAACGGATCATCCCGGCAACGTCTTTCAATGGCGACTGCTTGCGGCGGCGCTCCGCGAGGCTCCGGGCCGGTTCCCCTTCGAAATCAAGCAAGACGAAATCCCCGGTCCCCGAGTGGCTCTTCGTCGATTCCATGGTCCTCGATTCTTTGATGCCGGTATCCGTCTGAGAGTTCGCTGCTTGCGCGCCCCCTGTGCGAAGGGTCTGTCCAAGGTGATAATCGCCGTGGATGCGAATGCGCATTCCGGCAGCCGTCGAAACAGAGATTGCCTGGCCTCGCGCTATCAAATCCAGTCGCTTCGAAATCAGCAGGCCCGCGGCATCACTTGTGGGCTCGTCCAAAGTCGCCAGCTTTGCTTTGAGAGCTTCCAGGGCCGAAGAGACCTGCGCCTCAATGCGTTTTGCATCCCGATCAAGGTCCTCAGAGGTGAAGGGTTCTGGAACGAAATCAGGCAAGTCGGTAGAACTACTGAGCGCGAGGTGCATCTCGGCCGTGCGCACGCCCAGCAGCTTAGCTGCTTCGAGCGATGGTCGTGCAAAATCGAGCAAGCGCGACAGTGGTGCGGGTTTGCCTGCAAAGCTTGGGTTCGGCACATCTGGCGCTTCGGAATCGTCAACGATAAGGCTGTAAAAGTCGCCAAGTTGCTTTAAATACCAGGCCCAACCATCGCCCTCGTTTCTAACCAGTCCTTGCAACATGGCCACAGTGGTTTTCTCGCGATTCGCACGGACAATGGAAACCTCTCCGAGAAAGGCCGCGACGTGCTCGAAATGAACAACTTCGGTAAGAAACCGTCCAATCTCCACGTCAGGATTCTCACCAGGCTGCAGCCTTCTGAACAATTTCAAAATCAGCTTGTCGCCGTACAGAATTGAAGAGTTCGATTGCTCGGCGGAACCGACGCGCGAAGGCACCAGGCGAGAAATATCCACCTCGGCGAACGCAGTCGAAGCGCGGGCCTCGAGTCGCCCTCCCTGGGAATCCAGATCTCCTGCAGAGGGTGACTCGCGCGGCTGTGTTTTCTGAGCACTCGCAGTAAGCACAGCGTCGTCTGACCGCGGAGCCCCCGCTGCTTCGCCCGGCTGAGCATCCAGCGGCGCAGGCGCCACCGGGAGACCGTCCCCACTGGAAGGTAATATCGACGATGCTTCAATCGAATCGTGCACATCGCCGGCATCCACGATCTTCTGGTCCCTGTCGGCTCCTTCGTCCTCTTCTCCCATGGGTAGCGATTTGGTGCCAGCGACACTGGGCGGATGAATGGTGACGAGCGGAAGAGTTGTGTTGTGCTCAATCAGTGTGAGCAGATTCTGCCGAAAGTCTTCCAGCACCGTGGCGTCGTGAACGACCGCGACGCCTGACACAGAAGTGAGCGTGACGACGATGCTCTCGCGGTGTGCGACGGTGATTTTGTCGGCGTTGTCGCCGGTACTGATTGCAAGTGGAAGTTGATAAACGTCCGGCGCTCCCTCGAAGTATGCAATCTCAACGAAGACAAGTGCCGGTGACGATGAACTTGCAGCCGACGAAGTCGACGAGATGGAACCAGCTGCATCTCCGCCCTCAAGTGTGAGATCTATGCGATCAAGGACGCGGGCAGACTGAGTCCTTCGGCTCTTGGCCCCAAACCAGCGCTGGTTCGGGAGCCAGGCGAGGAGGGCGGTTTCAAGCTGTGCCAGGCCATTCGCTGAGAATAGCCCTGTCCATCCAGCCGCTACCAACTCTGGTAACGCCAATTCGTCGATACTAGTGTCGACCGAAGCAGGAAGGTGCGGGATCGGTTTGGTCTCAGTGTTCGCTGCCTGAAGTTCGAGCCAGAGAAAGGAGTAAGGGGCTAGTGTCAATTGATAAGGCACATCGGTAATCGTGGGAAATGGGACGTAGCCCAACATCTCCACCGGCTCCATACCGACGTACGCCGTCAGGTCGAGAGATACAGGTTGTGCGAAGCGGCTGAGATTAGCCACGCAGAGAACTGTTTCGTGGGACCCGTCGTCGCGTTCCAATCCGCGCAGGTAGGCGAGGATCTTTCGGTTCGAGGGGTTGAGAAAACTGAGAGTGCCTCGGCCGAATACCTGGAACAATTTGCGCAGCGCAATCATGTTGCGCGTCCAGTGCAGGAGGCTCGATTGGTCAGCGAGCTGTGCCTCCACATTGATCACCTGGTATCCATAAATCGGATCCATCACCACCGGAAAATACAATCGCGCGGGATCGCACTTTGAAAATCCGGCATTGCGATCAGAAGTCCACTGCATCGGGGTTCGCACCCCGTTGCGGTCGCCGAGGTAGATGTTGTCGCCCATGCCCAGCTCGTCACCGTAATAGAGGATGGGTGTGCCCGGAAAACTCAGCAGCAAGGAATTCAGCAATTCAATGCGACGCCGATTGTTGTCGACCAGGGGGGCGAGACGGCGCCGAATTCCCACGTTAACGCGCATCCGTGGGTCTGCCGAATAAGCGAAATACATGTAATCGCGCTCATCGGCGGTGACCATCTCCAGAGTGAGTTCGTCGTGATTGCGCAGGAACAGACCCCACTGGCAATTCTCCGGTATGGGTGGCGTCTGCGCCATGATATCGGTGATCGGAAGCCGATCCTCTTGCCGCAATGCCATGTAGATTCGCGGCATCAGTGGAAAGTGAAACGCCATGTGGCACTCATCACCCTCGCCAAAGTATGGACGAACATCTGCCGGCCACTGGTTGGCCTCAGCCAGAATCAGCCGATTGCCATATTCCGCATCAATCGCAGCACGAATGTCCTTGATGATCTTGTGGGTTTCCGGCAGGTTCTCACACGACGTCCCATCGCGCTCGACAAGATAAGGAATCGCATCCATGCGCAGCGCGTCAACGCCCATATCGAGCCAGAACCGCATGGCCTTGAGCACTTCTTCAAGTACCTGGGGGTTGTCGAAATTGAGATCCGGCTGGTGTGAAAAGAAGCGATGCCAATAGTACGCTTTGGCCGTCTCATCCCAGGTCCAGTTCGACTTTTCGGTATCGGTGAAAATAATGCGTGCGTTCTTGTAAACCTGGTCCGACTGCGACCAGACATACATGTCGCGCTGTTCTGATCCGGGCGGCGCCAGTCGGGCCGCTTTGAACCAGGGGTGCTGGTCGCTGGTGTGATTGATAACCAGCTCAATCATTACTTGCATATTGCGTTGGTGAGCCGCATCCAGGAACGCCCTGAAGTCGTTAAGGGTTCCATACGATGGATTTACATCGACGTAATTCGCTATATCGTAGCCGTCATCGCGCAGTGGAGAAGGGAAAAAAGGCAGAAGCCAGATGCAGGTGATTCCGAGGTCCTGCAGGTAATCCAGTCGCGACATCAATCCGGGAAAATCGCCGATGCCATCATTGTTTGAGTCGGCAAATGCGCGCACATGAAGCTCGTAAATGATCGCGTCTTTGTACCACAGCGGATCAGTCGCACTTGCTATTTTTCTCACGCGGCGATTCTCCAGGTTGGGCTAATGCTCACTCTCATACGAGCTGTCTACCGGTGCGAAATCGAAAGTTGCCATCCGATTTCTCCCAGCCGTGCAAAGATGTATTCGTTCAAGTCCAGATCAAAATAGCTAATCTTCGGCGCTCCCAGGGAGGGAGAAGCGATGCAGTTCAGGGAACGAGCGTTCGCACCCGCGCCCGGCTTTCTCTTTCCACGATCAGAGGAAGTACTCGAAGTCCGTCTCTACCTTCATTCTGCGATGAATCTTCAGTATGTGGCCAGACATCTGTGCCGGGTTCAGTTCCACGTAGTTCCGCGGACCGTGCCATAGATAGCGCTCGCCGCTCAACAAGTCCTCAGCCTCATATGCACGGTCCTGGGGTATCTCCAGTTTTTCGAGTGGCAAAGTCACGAAGCCGCTCTGCGTATGATGCGGATCGAGATTGACCACCGTCACAATTAGATTCGATCCATCCTCGTGCTCTTTGCTGTAGCAGATTAACTGATCGTTGTCCGTTGCATGAAACTGCAGTGACCAATCGCTTTGAAGCGCCGCATTGTCATTCCGAATTTCGTTAACCCGTGCAATTAAATCGCGCAGACTGTCAGGCTTTTCAAGATCCCAATGGCGAATTTCATACTTCTCAGAGTTGAGGTATTCTTCGCTGCCACGCTTTACCGGGCGATTCTCGAGAAGCTCGAAGGCCGGACCGTAAATTCCGTAGTTCGCGCCCAGCGTCGCCGCGAGCAGTAAGCGAATAACGAATGCCGCTCGGCCGCCCATCTGCAGGAACTCGGTGAGAATATCTGGCGTATTGGGCCACTGGTTCGGCCTGAAGAACTCCCGCACCGGTGTCTGCGTCAGCTCGGTAAGGTAAGTAGCGATCTCATTCTTGCCGTTGCGCCACGGGAAGTAGGTGTAGGACTGGCTGAATCCAAGCTTGGCAAGACGGTACATGATCTTCGGCCGCGTGAACGCTTCGGCAAGGAATAGAACTTCAGGAGATTCCCGCTTGATTTCAGCGATCACCCATTCCCAGAATGGAAACGCCTTGGTATGCGGATTGTCGACGCGAAAGATCGTGACACCCATTCCGATCCAGTAGAGGAAAACGGTTTTCAGCTCTTCCCACATCCCGGACCAGTCTTCGCTTTCAAAATCAAATGGATAAATATCCTGGTATTTCTTAGGAGGATTCTCGGCGTATTGAATCGAGCCATCCGGGCGCTTCTTGAACCACAACTCGTGCTTGTTTACATACGGATGGTCAGGAGCTACCTGGAATGCGATGTCAAGCGCAATAGATAGCTCCAGCTCTCTCGCCTTCTCGACGAAATGCGCGAAATCCTCCGCCGCGCCAAGCTCGCTGTGAATCTCTTTGTGCCCGCCTTCGACCGAACCGATTGCCCAAGGACTTCCGCAATCGCCCGGCTGAGCTTCCGGCGAATTGTTCTTCCCTTTTCTGAACATACGGCCAATGGGATGAATCGGCGGCAAATACACAACGTTGAACCCCATGTCGGCGATCGCAGTCAATCGCCTCTCGCAATCCGCAAACGTCCCGTGCACGCCGGGTCTCTCTGCAGTCGACCGCGGAAAGAATTCGTACCAGGAACTGAATCGCGCACGCACTGGGTCGACAACGATCCACAACTCCCGATCCGACTCTGTGGCGAACCGTTTGTCGGGATAGCGGAGGGCGAGCTCTTGCAACAAAGGGTCGGTAGCGTGAATGCGAAGCGCAGCCGGATCTTTGCCTGAGCGAAGCACGGACGAGCGCTCACCAAGCCAAACCGCGTCGCCGCCCGATGCCCGGCCTGCAGCCTCAGCAACTCGGTCCGCACCAATCAGGTAATCGACCGCAGCGTCGCTTTCCGCCGCAATTCGCTTCAGCAGGTCGCGACGCCATGTTGCAAAATGATCGACCCACCCTTGAACTTTGAAGCCGTAGCGGCCCAAATCGCTAACCCGAAACGCCGCTTCCCATCTGTCGTTCAAAAGTGCCCGCATCGGAATTTCGGTCCACTCGGCAGAGCCTTCGCGGTGCGCCAGCAGAGAGGCTGCAATCGCATCGTGGCCGTCGGTGAAGACGTCCGCTTCAACGCGGACCTGATCGCCTACCGTGCGTTTCGCAGGAAAACGACCACCATCTATTTGCGGCGTGATTCCTTCAATAACTACGCGTCTGCGTCCGTCCGGCCTTTTGGCTACCATCGTTGTGTCACGTTCTCTCGCAGTAACAATCGTTGAATGAAGCAGCAACACTGGGCGAGTTGAGCGCCCTGAACACGTCCCCGCCCGTCAACCTTGTGCTTCGTTCTTCCTTCGCTCAATGAGGCTCTCGTAAAGGTGAATCGTCTGAGCGGCAATTGCGGTCCAACTGAAAACCTCTTCCACGCGTCGTCTTCCCGCATCACCAAAGCGGCGGCATTTCTCCGGATCCTTCAGTAGGTCATTGATGCGTGCCGCAAGGTCCTTTGCAAATATCTCAGGCGCTTGCGGATAGCTCGTAACGGGGTCCCGCGCGAAAGGCACAAGATACCCTGTTTCGCCTTCGACTACTACTTCTTTGATGCCTCCCGTCGCGCTGGCGACGACCGGCGCACGGCACGCCATCGCCTCCAGATTGATGATGCCGAATGGCTCGTAAACAGACGGGCAGCAGAACACGCGGGCATTGCTGTAAAGCTGGATTGCTTCCTGCTTGGTGACCATCTTTTCAATCCAGACAATGCGCGGGTGGTTCTTGCTTGCGCTTTCAACCTTGCCACGAAGTTCGGTGGCGATTTCCGGGGTATCTGGCGCTCCCGCGCAAAGCACCACCTGCGTCTGCTGGGGCAGGTACTGGATTGCATCCACGAGATGCGTGACGCCCTTCTGGCGAGTGATTCTACCGACAAACAATACATAAGGTACGGATGGATCAACCCCATAGTCAGTCAGGGCCTTGGTTTCTGATGTCTTCCGGTACTCATTCAAGTCGATACCGTTATAGATAACATGAATTCGCGCAGGATCGACTTCAGGATAGGCACGCAGGATATCGGCCTTCGTTCCCTGCGAAACAGCGATGATCGCATCCGCATCCAGAATTGCTGTCTGCTCCATCCATGAACTCATGGCGTAGCCGCTTCCAAGCTGTTCTGCTTTCCATGCCCGCAGGGGCTCCAGCGAATGTGTGGTCAGGACGAAAGGCATGCCATAGAGCTTCTTCGCCAGGTAGCCGGCCATGGATACATACCAGGTATGGGTATGAACGATGTCTATTCCCTGCAATGCCTTGATCTGTGTCAGATTAAGGCTCAAGGCCTCGAGGGCTCCTTTGAATTTTCCTTCCGTGCCCTTGGAGATTTCGTCCCATGGTTCGGCCCCTCTCACGTGTAGCCGCCCCTCGTCGGAGTGCTGAGGTCCCCAGCAGTGCACCTCAACTTCGGTCAGCTTGGCCAATTCCCGGCTCAGATAGTCGACGTGAACTCCAGCGCCCCCATATACCTGAGGAGGATATTCGCGCGTGAATAAGCCGACTCGCATTCGTCTAACCTCTGGTCGTACCCAAACAGTCCGTCCGGCGGAGGTTCAAAATCTGCTTCTGCATCAGCATTCCCGATCATCGCAGACATCGCCGAACCCAAATCGAAAGAATGATGCACAATGGGCGGTGCCATTGATCTCCCAATGTGACTGCACCGGATGAGTTTAGTTGCTGGCAGTCCATGACGCAAGCGTCGCAATCGTGGGAAAAGTCGTGGCGCAGGTCTTGCGCGCAGGCTCCGTCCGCACCAGTCAAATCTGCATGCAGCTCGTGGGTTTTACTTCTGGGTTGGGAAGTGAAGAGGGCCTCTCCACCATTTGCTCAAGCGCTCCGTTTGAGCGTGCCATTCGCGCCAGTCGGTCGGGAAAAACCGATCTCCGCCGCAGGATAGGTCATCCTGGCCCAGGCCTCATTGGCACGCGGATCCTCACGAAGGGCACCCAGAATTGGATCCGACCGGAATCCCAGGCTCCAAAGAGAACCATAGTTATAGGACTTTTCCAGCCATTCCATTGCCGCCCCTGGCTCATTCAGTCCTAGAAAGGTGATCGCGATCGAATAAGCATAGTCGGCTTTGCCGCGGATCCCCGATACGGTCATCGAATCAATGATTTGGCGTGCTCTTTGGGTTTGCCCGGTCACGCCGCATGCGTATCCAAGCACACCAAGAAGTGCGTAGTTGCGCGGAGAATCTGCGAGCATAAACTCAAGCCGTTGAATGCTCGACGTCGACCCGGAGTGAAGCACGCTCGCCAGTGCTTCTATTACATCGAGCATGCCACCAGCGTAACCATTTTCACGGGCTTGCGTTACCAGCAGCAGAGCCGACTCAAACCTCCCAGCCAGGTATTCCGACCAGCAAAGCAAAGAGGACGCCGTGGTGCTCAACGGACGTTGAAACGAAGCCTCTCTTAGCCGGTCCGAAGCTTCCGCAAGACATCCTTCCGCAATACAGAGCAAAGCCCTTCCGACTAAAGCTTGGGTGTTTGTAGTCTGCTGATTAAGCAGCCCGTCAAAGGCAAGTTGAGCGTCCTTCCAGTCTCGACTGACGAGCATCTTAAGCCAGGCTGCCGCACATTCTGCCTCAGCGAGTTCCGGATTGAGATCTAGCGCCCTCTTTAAAGCAGCCTCGGCGGGAAAGTAGGCGTCCGAGGGATGAATCCTGCCGAAAACCCCTTCCCCGATCAACGTATGCGATAGCCCCGCAAACGCCGAAGGATTTGAAGGATCCAGATCAATTGCCTCTCGATACTTTTGCGCGATCCTGCTCAGATTCGATTCCGACAGAGTCTCCCACATCTTCTGTGCGAGTCCGACCAACTCGGAGGCTTGACGCTCACTCGATCCCGGTATTACGAAAGATGCAATCTCCTCTCCTGACCCATCAAGGGTCGGTTCAGAGGCATCATTGTCGAGCAGTAAAGCGGTGGTTCCACCAATTGTGACCGGTTCTCTGGACCCCTGATTCCGTTCCCTTAGCCAGGCGTCCAACTCGTCTGTGTAGGCAAATACTGAAGTTGCACCGCCTCCCAGGTGTCGAACCGGGAGACCGTACTCTGAATGCCATCGCTGAACGGTGCGCGAACTTCTGCCGAGATGCTGGGCGATTGACTTCCAGGTGTCGAGGCGCGCATCAGCAAAGCTCTTTGCTTTCATCTCAGGCAACACTCTACTCACCCTTCATCTAAGCTGACTTTAGAAACGGACCGGTACTCAAATAGAGGCTGGCTCAACCTAGGCGGTCCTATTTGGATGAGCACTTGAACGCCACGAGACTCGCAGCGGAAAAGTAGAGCATTCCCTCTTTAGTGACGCGCAAGACCATTCTGAGCCATCTTGTGGGTGTGTTTAGTGAGCGCCAACACACGTTGTTGTGACGCTCAACCTCGAATTGTTGCTCCACAACGTGCCAAACCAGCCAGATTTTGTCTTGAAATTAACCATAACGTCAATCTTTGGCGCTCATTGACGCTCATAGGCAGCTATTGACTAATCCCCGAAGTATAGCCCGGAGTTAACATGGACTCAATCTCTATTGTGCATTGAAATCGAAGCTCAGTCCCATTCTGAGAAGTGGGATGCTGGGTGCGATGGGGTGTTGCGGCTTAGCGTTCATTGAGTTTGCTAAGTCACCCTAGCGAAGCTTTGCGCTCTTGGCTTGGCCGGAGCAGTCTGAATTGCTCGCTGATTGAACCGACATCCCCATCCTGGATGTGATTCGGTCTGCGAATCGCGAAAAGGCAATAAGTGATGCAACTCTCGGTTCACAACACCGTTCGCCAGCCATTCGAGGATCTAGCGTCGCTTTCGTACTCCAATGATAGAGTTCCGAAGTGGTTTGCTGTCTATACGATGCCTCAAAGCGAGCAATCGGTAGTCAGGCATCTGGATGTCCGTAAAGTTGAATCGTTCTTGCCGACCTTTGAGAGCACTCGCGTCTGGAAAAATCGCCAGCATGTGAAGATTGTCCGGCCCCTGTTTCCCTCCTATTTGTTCGTGCGAATTTGTCGTTCAGAGCGAGGCGCAGTTCTCGGATCTCCGGGTGCGTTGCGGATCGTCGGCAATTGCCAGGGATCGCTCCCCATTCCGGATGCGGAAATCGAGTTTTTGCGTTCGGACTTTTGCAGGAAGAAGGTCGAGCCCTACCTCGACCTTGTCATAGGTAAGCAGGTTCGGATAAAAGCCGGGCCGATGCAGGGACTCCAGGGAACCTTGGTGCAAAAACGAAGCGGCCTGCGATTCGTCCTTACCATCGCGATGATTAATCAAAACGCCGCGGTCGAAGTTCAAGCAGATGAATTAGAGCCATTCTAAGTTGGCTGTCCGGGTCCTGCCGCTTGTCCCCCGCAGGCATTGTGACACTCAATCTGCACACTAGTCAGTAACGTACTGTCCCCCCAAAGACGCATTCATTGAATTCGCCAACCTAAGTCACCGCAAGTTGGACTTATGCCAAAAAAGTCAGACGTTCCAGCGAGGATTATTCGCGCCGCCATAGCCTTGTTTTCGCGACAGGGCTATCACGGAACGAGCACACGCGATATTGCTCGGCTAGCAGATGTGAGCGAAGTAACGGTCTACCGCTATTTCGAACACAAGGAAGATATCTTCTGGTCGGCTCTCGCTTCGTGCTTCAGCACGATTAAGCCGCGTCTTGGCCTGCTCGATCCGACTGCGGGTTCGAGCTCGCCGGAAATCATTCTTCCGCAAATCCTCAGTTTGTTGATCGACACCGCAACCTTTTCACCTGAGTTGGTACGGATGATAGCGGTCGCATTTCTTGAAGTTCGCGGAAGAGCAGAAGAGGCGTGTCGTGAGCATTTAGCTCCCCTGTTCACCGCGATCGCAAAGTACCTGGAAAGCAGTATTCAAAGTGGGAAAGTTAGAAATTTGAATCCCGCGATCATGACAGCCGGAATTGCACTTACTGTCTTTGCCCAACCGGAACTCTCAAAGCTCATAGACGGATGCCGTCTCTCGCGACTTGACACCCGGCAGGCCGTTGAAGCCTACACTGCCTTCTGGCTGGGGGCGCTTGTTCCGACTCCACAGGAACGCTCGCTGGCTAATGTCAACTCTTCCGAGCATTCGGTAGCCACATAGCTTTGAGCGCCGGACCCTGTGTCGGTGCTCCAGTCGTTGTATCCCAAAAATCAGTGCCCTATGAAGACAAAGCTCTCCATCCTGTTTATGTTCTTCTGCGCCTCCTGCGCTGGACAATCCACCCTGGCAACGCCGGCCGATCTATCTCAACAGGTCCTTGCTCAACAGACCCCTGTCAATCTTCCGACCAGGCCGGCGACCACCATTGAACCGCGAAGCCCCGTATTTCCTGGGCAGGCAACGGATCCCGCCAATGAATTGGCAACCCCACCGTCCACAAGAGTCATGGGTCCGCTCACCGCGAAATCGGAGTTTCAGCATTTTGCGGAGGAAGCTGCGGGCCGTCCACTTCAGGTCTACGGGCGCCAACTCTTTGACGAGGTTCCCACCACATTTGCCCCCGCCGACAATATCCCGGTGCCGGCTGATTATGTGATAGGGCCTGGCGATGAATTGCTAATCCGCGCCTGGGGAAAAATTGATCTGGATTCCCGCGTGACTGTCGACCGAAATGGCCAGATTTCATTGCCCAAAATCGGTACCTTGAGCGTCGCGGGCGTGCGCTACGAAGAGTTGGAGAGCCACCTCCGCTTCACCATCGGAAATCTCTATAAGGACTTCGAGTTGAACGTGACGCTCGGCCGCCTTCGATCGATTCAAATCTACGTCCTTGGCAGTGCCCGCCAACCGGGCTTGTACACGGTGAGCTCTTTAAGCACGCTCGTGAACGCACTGTTCGCCTCCGGTGGCCCATCCGCAACCGGATCGATGCGCCACATCCAGCTCCGCCGTGCAGATCAACTGGTCCGCGACTTTGATATCTATGACCTCGTGCGAAGCGGCGATAAATCTCACGATCTCCAATTGCTTCCTGGGGATGTAATTTACATCTCGCCGGTGGGACCTCAAATCGCCGTGCTCGGCAGCGTCAACGAGCCTGGCATCTACGAACTTCGGGGAGATACAACCATCGCGTCCGCCCTCCAGTTCTCCGGTGGACTCACCAGTCTGGCTGGAACCGATCGAGTTCTTCTTGAGCGAATTGAGGATCATCGCGCGCGCCGCGTCGATCAATTTGGGTTGGACGCATCCGGGATGCAGCGCTTGATTCAAGACGGGGACGTGCTCAGAGTCTTTCCCCTTTCGCCGCGATTTGAGAATGCGGTTACTCTGCATGGCAATGTTTCCCAGCCCGGCCGCTATGCCTGGCACGAAGGCATGCGTGTTTCTGACCTGATCCCGACGCGTGATTTCCTGGTCACGCGCATGTATTGGAATAAGCAGAACCACATGCCGCAGCCCGACGTCGCTCAGCAGTTCCGGTCGCGTCCGGCCTATACGCTCGAAGATCAATTCAACGATCAGTCCGGCGGTGCGCCTCTAGTCCAGGCAGAAAAAGACTCCACCGCCCAGTTTTTCGAAAAGCAGAATAACCAGAGCGAAATGGAGCGACCAGATCAGCATGCCACTCCGCGCACATACCAGCGCGTGCAGGACCAGAAGGCCGACCTGACCGACGGTGATCACACCTCCGCAATGGCCAACATTGGGCGAAACAGCGCAGAAATCAACTGGGAATATGCCGTAATCGAGCGTCTCGATGAGCAGGACCTGAGCACCCATCTGATTCCTTTCCGTCTCGCCGACGCAATCGACAACCACGCATCCCCTGATAATCAAATTCTCAAAGCGGGAGATATTGTCACGATCTTTTCGCGTGCCGATCTTGAATTGCCCATCGAAAAACACGCCGCATTCGTTCGCGTTGGGGGCGAAGTGAATGCACCGGGCATGTACCGAGTCAAGCCAGGGGAAACCCTGAGAGAGGTTGTCGAACAGGCCGGAGGGCTTACATCCCACTCCTATCTGTATGCCTCGCTGTTTACAAGGGTTTCAACCAGAAAGGCTCAGGAAGATCAACTCCAGAGATCCGCCGATGAGATGCAGCGGGAACTTATTTCAAGGTATGCGAATGCTTCTCCTCAAGCCGGACAGACCGGTGCGGACCAGCAAGCTCAGCTCGCTTTACAGCAGGCAGCGCTCGCCAAGCTCACCTCGATTAAACCAACCGGGCGCATTGTTCTCGCGATGCAGCCATCTGCCTCCAGCCTCGGTGACATTCCGGATTTCAGCCTCGAAGATGGGGACACCTTCTATATCCCGCCGCGGTTCAGCACGGTACAGGTCACTGGAGCTGTCTACAATGCCAATGCCTTCCGCCAGGAGCCCGGTAAGCGGTTGATGGCCTATCTGAACGAAGCTGGTGGCGCCACCCGCGAAGCGGATCAAAGGCGCATTTTCGTGATCCGCGCCGATGGTTCTGTCGTGAGCCGGCAATCCCACCGCGATCATGCTCACGGCAACTTTGACAATCTGAAGTTGCTTCCTGGAGATGCCATTGTTGTTCCCGAGAAAATTCGTGTTTCTTCCTGGATGAACAATCTTCTCCAGGCTACCCAGTTTGCTTCCCAATCCGCAGTGACAGCTGCTGCGCTCAGCGTGGTCAAGTAAAGGCAATGACGATGACAACACAGACTTCTTACGTCGCCGAAGCAGAAATTGCGCGGAGCGGCACTCCAGTGCCGGAGGTGCAGAGTGTTGCCTACGAGGTCAGTCTGATCGAAGTCCTTACCCAGCTTGCTTATCGCAAATGGGTGATCGCGAAAGTTACCGGCGTCGCCGTCCTCGTCGGCTTGGTTCTTGCCTTCCTGTTGCCTGTGCGGTACACGGCGACCACAAAGCTCATGCCGCCCCAGCAGACTCAATCGGCCGCCACACTGCTTATGAGCCAGCTCACAGCGACCGGCGGAGGTCCTCTGGCCGCAATCGCTGGCGGTGGACTGGGCCTGAAAAATCCAAACGATATTTACATTGGCCTGCTCAACTCGCGGCCCATCGCCGATGCAATCATCCAGAGATTCGACCTCGCCCAGGTATACCGCTCCAAAGACATGACCGAGGCTCGCAAAGAGCTGGCGAAATACACCGAGATTACCTCTGAAAAAAACGGATTCATATCCGTTTCAGTCTCGGATAAGGACAAGAAGCGAGCCGCCGAGATGGCGAATACCTACACCGGCGAACTCCGAAATCTCACCAAGACATTGGCGGTAACAGAAGCTTCCCAGCGCCGGATTTTTTACGAAGATCAGCTCAAACAAGCCAAAGACGCGCTTGTCTCAGCCGAACTCACGTTCCAGGGAGTACAGCAGAGCAAAGGCCTGGTCCAGCTCGACGCCCAGGCCAAGGCGATGATCGAAGGCCTCGCTGCACTCCGGGCGCAGGTTGCGGCCAAGGAAGTAGAAGTGCAAGCGCTCCGTTCCTATTCGACTGAACGCAACCCCGATCTGGAATTGGCGGAACGTGAGCTCTCGACCATGCAGGCCGAGGTTAGCCGGTTGGAACAGAAAAACCACACCAATGAATCTTCAGAGATCGGACTGCAGGATGTTCCCAGCGCCGGAATGGAATATCTGCGCGCCGACCACGAAGTGCGTTATCGGCAAGCCCTCTTCGACTTGCTCATAAAGCAATACGACGCGGCCCGGCTGGATGAAGCCAAGGACGCAGCCATTATCCAGGTCGTGGAACCCGCAATTGAGCCAGACCGGAAGACGTCTCCAAAGCGTGCGCTCATTGTCCTCTGCTTTGCCATTGTGGGGGGTTTCGCGGGATGCCTTCTGGTATTGATGTTGTGGTGGAAAACGCTTGTGCAAGCCGACCCAGGCGCCAGGAGTCAATTCCAACAGCTTAAGTTCGCGCTTACCGGTAAACACGAATCAGAATGATTCGACAACCGGCGTGCGGCCTGGCAGTCGAGCTGCTACGCTCTTCCGGCAGTCAACACTTCTTCATTGTGCTGCCCTGATTCTGTTCATCACTTTCACACTTCGCTGTTTCCAAAACCCTTGAGGGTGTTCACAACTCAATGATCGCCACCGATACGCCTGAGCAGCTAAAGACCTCGCCACCGACGCACCTTGCGCCAGGGAGCACTGGCTCGCTGACCTACCGTCGAATTCGAACTGACTATCAAAAGAACCACCCCGTAATCCAAGAAATTCTGGCTGACCACTATGCAAAACTTCTCTCTCCAATCTTTACGAGGCTGTTTGTAAGGGCCGCACTAACTCCAAACCAGGTAACCGTTCTCATGATCCTCGCCGGCCTGGTGGGTGCGGCTCTCTTTGCGCTTCCCCAACTCGCGTGCAAGATACTCGGCATAATCGCCATTCATCTTTGGTATGTCTTCGATTGCAGTGATGGAGAAGTTGCACGAATCACGAAGACATTTTCGAAGTTCGGCACAGAGATCGACTTCACGGCGCATCTTGTTAATCATCCACTCTTCAATTTGGCTTTCATTTACACCCTTGCCTGCACGGGTAGATATAACGCTCAGCTTCTATGGGTCACTGGAGTTATAAGCATCAGCGCGGAACTGGTGCTACGAAATCTCATCTGCTTCCATTATGTGTACGAACTCAAAATGAAGAGAAGCATCCCATCCGGTGGAAAGAGGAGTCTCCTGAAGGGCGTAGTTATTCATTTTGTGAACTTCTTCACGCTGTACCCAAACTTCGCTCTTGCCTTTCCCCTCGTCTACCTCGCCGATCGTTATTTTGGTACTTCCATCGCCCTGTTCTATCTCTTTGTTCATACCGGGCTTTCTTCACTTCTCGCCGCGAGAGGGGCCTTCAAATGGGTAGGAACCGTTCTGAGAGCTGGCTAGGATTGGCGTTATTGGAAGAGGCTCGCCAGGTGCTTTC
>CAWGYG010000007.1:0-159714 GCA_963826915.1 uncultured Acidobacteriaceae bacterium | reverse complement strand
CCAGCTCAGGCGCGATCACCGCCGGTCCATATCCAACAGGCACAGCCGGAACCACGAACCCACGTCAACTGCGGTTCACTCTGCACCTGCTGTTCTAACCAGCTACTCTCCAAAGAGGGAAAGGGCTTCGCCTTAGGGGCAGGCCTTCAAAAAGCTGTGGAACGTTTAACGGGAGGGCACGGCTTCAGGCCGTACCCAAATATCTGCGTATAGTCCCGTGACCAAACCATCAACATCCGCATCTATTCGGTGTGTCTAACCAACCAGGTCTTGTTGCTCAAAATAAATGGCGCTTCCGTAAGCCGAATAATCCAATGGCGTTCAAACTCGGCGCGGCGGCTCCGTGCGTACGAATTACATAGCACAGTCACTTATAGCGCTTTTAGCGCATTTTCTTGCCGGCCACTTGCCAGTGACCGGGGGCTTAGGGCGCATAGGGCGCTTAAGGCGCACATTTCCCCGGCAGCGCCTTAGGTCGCTACCAGCGTATCGACTTCCCTGCCTGCACTTTAAGCACTTTGATTCCACTTCCCGAGAGCTTCTCCTCAAGCTGTTCCGGGCTGCCGGTAAGCACTGGAAAAGTCCCGTAGTGCATTGGAATGATCTCCTTAACACCCAACATCCGGGCGGCAAAGGCGGCCTCTTTCGGGCCCATGGTGAAATGGTCGCCGACAGGCAGGAATGCCAGTTCAGGATGGTAGATTTCCCCGTACAGTTTCATGTCGGAGAAGACTGCAGTGTCACCGTCAAAGTAAGCGCGCCGGCCATCCTTGAAAGTCAAAATGTATCCCGCGGCTTCGCCTCCATTGAGGGTATAGGCACCATCCTGGATGGAAGAGCTATGCAATGCGTGGGTCATCGTGAGTTTGACGAACCCTAAATCGACCGTGCCCCCTTTGTTCATGCCCTCCGTGTTCTTCACACCCTTGGAGCCCGCCCATGTTGTGATTTAGAAGATGCCTACCACCTAAGGCTCAAACGTCCTCGCCAGCCAGCACCAAATCCGAGACATGGTCGAAGTGTCCATGGGAAACAGCAATTGCATCTGCCCTTTTGATCTCGTGACCTGTTGGGTAGGCAGGATCGCCAGTGACCCACGGATCCAAAACCAAAACTTCTCCCGACTCAAATCGAATCTCAAAAGCGGAGTGCCCTAGCCAGGTGATCTGTACCATGTTCGATCCTTTCGAAGGGTTCTCTTGGATCTGATGCAGGTAGAAGCTGCAGGACGCAGGTGTGTTGGGGTGGGGCCGTGCGCCATATTTGTAACAGGTTGCAGCGATCCGTGCCGACCCGGACTTTCAGTCCGGGGAAGCGGGTTTTCAAACCCGCGAGAACGATCTGTTCTAGCAACGATATACGGGCTTTAGCCCTGGTGGGCGACAACTGGTTCGCTCAGCTCTCGTCCGCCGAAGGACCGTACATGCCTGGAATCGGAGCGCCGAGCGTACGCAGGTCGCGGCCCAGTTGCGCGCGATGATGAATGAGGTCGTTGAGCACCCAGGTGCGGAAAACGACATAGCGCGAATCGTCGATCCAGGTCTGGTCGCCCGCTGTCATCTTCCAGTTGTCCTCCCATTTGGCCGGATCAAAGCCACCGAGGAGCTGCTTTACTTGTGCCGTGTCTTTTATCGAACTTCTCCAAAATTTCACCTTTGCTGGCCGGAAGCCAAGGCTTGTAGCTGGCCATATCGAACTTCAGGCCATCCTTGGACAGCGTGTCGACTCCCCATGCTCCCGCCGTTTCCGCGACATGAGCAGCGAGACGGCCTAGCGGCATGGATTTCGAGCTGGCCTTCCAGCTTAGATCGGCATCGGCTGGAATCGAGTCCAGCATCTTTCGCGTCGAGACAAGCTCACGATCGTACTCTGCAGTTAGTTCCCTTGTAGGTCCATCGGCAACCTCCGGAATTTCGCGCCCAAGAACGTGGCTATGCCATCGTAATCGCAAGTGGATATTGTCCACAACCGCATAGCTCGATAGCTTGTTATTGCAACCGAACCAAGGGATTGCCCAAATGCCCAGAGCCCATTCTTACCGCAACGTGACCGTGGCGATCAGCTTTGCAATCCTGCTAACCGCGCTGTCAGCGCATGCATGGCAGCAAGACCAGCAGAAGAGCAACAGCACCGGCATGAACAGCATGACCGGCCCGAGCCACGCGTGCGATGACATGAAGAACATGTCCGGCAGCGTGATGGGCCAGAGCATGGCTGCCATGACGAATCACATGTGCATCACCCCAATGCGGCCAAAACAGCCCGGGGACGAGGAGAAAGCAAAGGCCCTGGTAGCTGAGGTCAAGGCAACCATCGAGAAATACAAGGACTACAAGAAGGCTCTGGCGGACGGGTACGTCATCGCTAACCCTACGGTCGTACAACCTCAGTACCACTTCACCAACGATGCGAACGTCCGTTTGGCCGATACCCAGTTCGACCCGACCAAACCATCTGCGCTGCTCTACTTCCAGACTCCGACCCAGCACTACAAGCTGGAGGGCGTGATGTTCACGGACAGCACAAGCGCAACCGAAGATGAGCTGAACGAGCGGATCCCGCTTAGCATCGCGCGTTGGCATGAGCACACCAATTTCTGCGGCGCTCCGGCCAACAAGGTCAGCGAATACCATGGCAAAAACCCCAAATTCGGCATGTTCGGTTCCATCCATACCAAAGAGGCTTGCCAGGCCGAAGGGGGCACCTTTTTTCCCGTGATCTTCAGTTGGATGATTCATGTCTTCCCATACGAGAACGATTTCAAAGACGTCTTCTCTATGAATGACGACGTGGCCCACGTGCATTGAGGATCAATTTTCATCAGACTTGTCTCAGTTGCGCGTGAGAACCCCGAGATTTCTAAACTCAGTCCGGCGGGGGACGGCTTACCTGAACGAGGCTGCAGTGCCGGCGCTTTACGGTCCCTCGGCGGACGAGCGTTTCTAAACCGGGATGTGGGACATGACTGGCGGCTGCAACAGCCCTTGTCCCACCTGCTAAACTCGGTCTCGTCATGGTTTTTGCAAGTCTTCTGATCGTGGTGCTCGCTTACCTGTTCGGTTCCATCCCCACGGGGTACCTGCTGGTTCGGCTTTTTCGCCACGAGGATATCCGCTCGATTGGCAGCGGCAATATCGGCGCCACCAACGTGCTTCGCTCCGGCGGCAAAGGCCTTGGCGCGGCCACGTTTCTGCTGGACATGCTGAAAGGCTGCGCGGCCGTATGGCTGGGAGCGCTGCTCGCCTCGAAGCTGATTCCGGACATGCCCTATCGCGACGCACAGGCCATCGCCGCAGTTTCGGCTGTAGTCGGCCACATGTTTCCCGTCTGGCTTCGGTTTCGCGGAGGCAAGGGTGTGGCGACGGGGTTTGGCGTCTTCCTCGTGGCAGCGCCGCTTGCAGCCCTGTCGGCCATAGGCTTGTTTGCGTTCGTTCTGCTGGTGAGCCGATATGTCTCGCTGGCTTCGATTGTTGGCGCGGCGAGCTTTCCCGTCTTTGCATTGCTGCTTGTTCACGGAGACAAACCGTGGCCCTACATCGCTGCGCAGATCGCCGTAGCGCTTCTGATCATCATCAAACATCACCAGAACATTCGCCGCCTTGTGAGCGGCACTGAGAGCCGTTTCGGCGTTCAATCGCACGAGGGGAAAACCGCATGAGCCGCATCGTCATCCTGGGGTCCGGGGCATGGGGAACGGCCATCGCGCTCTCGCTGCATCGTCGCGGAGGGCACCACATCACGCTGTGGTCGCACCACGAGGACGAGGCAAAGCAGATTATCGATGCCGGCGAGAACAAACTGTTCCTGCCCGGCTTTCCCCTGCCAGACGGGCTCACGGTCACCGCGGATCTGGCTCCCATTTCGCGCGCCGATATTGTGGTCTCGGTGATCCCTTCTGAATTCCTTCGCCCAACGCTGACCCGGCTCAGTGGGCATTTGCACAACGGCCAATTCGTTGTGAGCGCGACCAAGGGTGTTGAACCACGCACCTTTCTGCGCATGACCGAGGTGATCTCAGAGACGCTGGAGCCGGCCGGACTTCTGCTCTCCATCGGCGCATTCTCCGGGCCCAGCTTCGCGCTTGAAGTCGCGCAGGGGCAGCCCACGGCCGTCACCGTCGCCTTCAGCGACTCCCAAATTGCTGCGCTTATCCAGCAGGAGTTCTCTTCGGAGACGCTGCGCCTTTACACGTCGACCGATGTGATCGGCGTGGAATTGGGCGGAGCACTGAAGAACGTAATTGCAATTGCAGCCGGCGTAGCAGCGGGCGTTGGGCTCGGATACAACTCGGCCGCGGCCTTGATGACGCGCGGCATCGCGGAAATCACACGGCTCGCCGTGGCCTGCGGTGGACGGCGCGAGACACTGGCCGGACTGAGCGGCGTCGGCGACCTGGTTCTGACTTGCACGGGTACACTTTCGCGGAATCGAACTGTGGGGCAGGCGCTCGGCGAGGGGCGCAAGTTGCCTGAGATTCTTGAAAGCCTGGGCGGCAAGGTTGCGGAGGGCGTGCTGACAACGCGCGCCGCGCTAGGGCTGGCACGAAAGCATTTGATTGAGATGCCCATCACCGAACAGATGGAGCTGATTCTCGAACAAGACAAAGACCCGCGCGAGGCAATCAGGGAATTGATGCTGCGGCCGGGCCGGGGCGAGCACTAGGACTCGCCGTCCAGGCGACCGCTTCGCGTGGCCCGGAGAATTTCAGCCAATTTACAATCTGTCCAGTTGAGGCGATGCAAGCCTGATTGCTCGCTTCTTCCGAAATTGAGAGCGCCTGATTCGTTAACCTACCATTCATAAATCTTTCAAGCGTCGTTCATCCATGTGCGTGCCGGATATGTAACTTTTAGGTCCGGAGGATCACACGTGAAAATTTCCCCGATCACAGCAGCCTTCTTCGCTGCCACGACGCTTCTATTGCCGGCAGGATTGGCAGCCCAGGACGACCACGGCGATAACCACCATTTCCAATTCAAACCGGATTCCCTGGTGCTCAGCCGCAGCTACTATGTGGGAACGGCCTCGTCAGTTACGATCGGCGAGACGCTGCCGCTGGGATGCCAGGGTGGCTTGACTGGCTTGACAATCAACGTGCCGACGACGACGGGCGGCACAACCCCCGTTACGGTTCCCTGCGGAATCGCGACGGACAATGGCGAATATGCAAACGTGTTCGATACCCACAATGTATTTAACAACGCCAATTCCGACGGCAGTTTTGGCATTACTTCACCGATCTTCCTGGATAACCTCACGACGGATGGCGATTGGCTTGGAACTCTCCCCATCCCTTCCGGCCAGATTGTGACCAGCTTCAGTTCGAAGTCAGAACTCGCTTTGAATCGCTCAGTTGACGGGCGTTCCATTACCTTCATGGCGTACAGGGGTGGGGTGGGCTGCGGAGGATCCACGGTTTCACCGACGGCCCCAAACCTGCTCGATGTTTCGGCTTCCAATACTCCGGGCGTCTGCGATCCGACGAATCCAGTCTTCACCACGTTTCAGAGCAATCCATTTGTTCCCACCGCATACTACCGCGCGGTTGCCGAAGTGGATGGGGATGGACACATCACCTACACCGACGGAAATGCCTACAGCGGCGATAACGGCCGCGCGGCCATCAAGGGCAGCAACGACTTATACTACATGGTCGGAAACGACAACTCCGGCAACCTGTCGAAGAAGCAGATGACGACAACTTACGATGGGATCGATCTGGTCAATGCGACGGGCTCTGAACTGCTTTACCCCGGCCTAACTCCACCGACACCGCCGAACATCGAGATGATCGGGCGGCTTCTGTTTACCGGCGACAAACCCGGCAAGGACACCAATTTCCGCGGCATCACTATCTTCAATAACACGCTGTATGTGAGCAAAGGCAGCGGCGGCAATGGCATCAACACCGTGTATCAAGTGGGAACGGCGGGGACATTGCCAACGGGTTCTGCTGCTGACCTTGCAACGGTGCCGATCACGATCTTGCCGGGATTTCCCAACACCGCTGCGAGCACGGGCACTGCGTTTCCCTTCGGCATCTGGTTCGCCGACGCCAATACTCTTTACGTTTGCGACGAGGGCGACGGGACGCTTGTGTCGCCCCCGGTCAACGGAAACGTGGCTGACGCCCAATCCCAGGCCACTGCCGGCCTGCAGAAATGGCGTCTGATCAATGGCACATGGGTGCTGCAATACATCCTGCAGGATGGATTGAATATCGGCGCGCCGTATAGCATACCGTGGTATCCAAGCGCTATCAACCCGGCTACGGGTGGATGCCGCAACATCGCAGGACGGCACAACGGCGATGGAACAGTCACCATCTTCGCCATCACCTCGACGATCAGCGCCAATGGCGACACCGGCGCCGACCCCAACAAGCTGGTGAAGGTCACCGATCGTTTGAGCGACTCAACCTTGCCGACGGGAGACTATGGTTTGGGTCATTTCAGAACGATTCGCAGCGCCAGCGCCCGTGAAGTGTTCCGCGGAGTTGCATTTGCTCCCACGGATCACGACCGGTGGTAAGAATTAGAAGTTAACAAGCTAGCCGGAGCCGCGACACCTTTGCGGCTCCTGCTTTTTTGCGTGGCCTTGACTTCCCTCTAGCGCTCCGTGCTTGTTCATTGCTGGCGGCATGTGTACCCGGGTGTTTCAACCCCTATCGTGATCGGATCACCAAAAAGTAATGTTCGAGTAATTGTCCACGTAATTCAAAGCGGTTACGGAGGGAAGCGCTTCTCGGCGGAGGGTTCTCAATCTGGTTGTGCATCGAGGTTCGTCCGCTGATACGATCTATTTCTCGCATCCCACGAGAATGGAGCACGAAATGCGCCGTCGAACTTCCCTGGAACTGCTCTCCTACACAAGAGTCACACTTCGACTCATCGAGCGCTACTCCGATCATGCAAGAGACCCTCATATGGTCGAATTGAAGCACGCTCTTCAACGCTGCATCTCTGAATTCGAAAGTGAGACAGGAGCGCATCTCAACGAAGGCGTTTTCATACCGCGGGACCAAGCCGCGGTCAACACGCTGTCGTCAAACTACCAGTGAAACGAGCGATCGCTCAAGGCGACCTTACTTGGTGATTGAAAACTGGTTTGGATCCGAGGCCCCAATCCTTTGTGGGCCGACTTCAAGGGCTCGATTGCAATCGCAATGGTCTCATCCGCCCGCGATTGCGCCAATAATAAGGAACTGCTCTTTTCCCGTGGCGACAGCTTCCGGCAGAGGTATGTCGGGAGATTGGAGCGACAGGTCCTCTTCGCAGGCAAAGAAGCGGAGGAACGGGCGGCGCTTAAATGTGTCGTGGTCGCGAATGGTTCCGGCAAGCACCGGGTAGGCCGCTTCGAGAGCGTCGAGGACGGAGCGGATGGTGACCGGTGAAGCGACAGTGAGTGCGACTTCGCCCTCGACGCGCGCGAGGCTGCGCAGATGGTAGGGGAGCTGGACGCGAATCGTATTGGGGGAACTGGTCATGGTTTCATGCAAAGTCGAGATTCCTGCTTTTCCAGCTTTTCAGCCACCCCAGCGACGAAGACCTGTCGCCGGGGACCCCGGAGCTAGCTCAAAAGAGAAGCCACACTAAGGATGGGGCACACAATCCCGAGCTTATTGATGCATCGTTCGAAGCTTCATCGGAGCGTTTGCACCTCGACGCTTAGGACGGCTGGGAGGTTGTTGGCGATGGCGGACCACGAGTCTCCGGCGTCGGGCGAAACGTAGACCTGGCCGCCTGTAGTACCGAAATAGACGCCGCACTTGTCGAGTTGATCGACAGACATGGCATCTCGTAGAACATTGACGTAGCAATCGCTTTGCGGCAGGCCCCTGGTGAGGGGTTCCCACTCGTTGCCGCCGGTACGGCTGCGGTAGACGGCCAGCTTTCCATCAATCGGGAAATGCAGAGAGTCGCTCTTGATGGGAACGACGTAGAGAGTTTCAGGATCGTGGGCGTGGACGTCGATCACAAAGCCGAAGTCGGTGGGGAGATTGCCGCTGACCTCGTACCAGTTGTCGCCCGCGTTGTCTGAGCGCATCACATCCCAGTGCTTCTGCATGAAAAGTACGTTGGGGCGCGACGGGTGCATGGCTACATGGTGAACGCAATGGCCCACCTCGCCTTTGGGATCGGGCATGAACTCCGAAACGAGGCCCTTGTTGATGGGCTTCCAGGTCTTGCCGCCATCATCAGTTCGGAAGGCCCCTGCTGCGGAGATCGCGATGTAGATGCGGTCAGGATTGGTGGGATCGAGAATTACGGTGTGAAGGCACATTCCGCCCGCGCCGGGTTGCCAATTCGGACCGGTAACGTGGCCGCGCAGGCCGGAAAGTTCATGCCAGGACTGGCCGCCGTTGGTGGAATGAAACAACGCGGCATCTTCGATACCGGCGTAAACAGCATCGGGATCGGTAAGCGACGGCTCAATGTGCCATACGCGCTTGAATTCCCACGGATGCTGCGTGCCGTCGTACCACATGTGCGTGGTCAGGGGCTTACCAGTTTCGGCGGATGTGTCGTATGCGAAACGATTGCTTGGCGACGGGGGCTCGGGGCCGGGTTTGGGCACCTTTTCACCGCCGGGCGGGTTCCAGGTCTTGCCACCGTCGTCGGAGCGCTGCAGGATCTGGCCGAACCATCCGCTGGTTTGCGAAGCGTAAAGCCGATCGGGGTTAACCGGCGAACCTTTGACGTGATAGATTTCCCATCCTGCGAAGTGGGGACCGCTAATTTCCCATTTATCGCGCTTGCCGTCCGACGTGAGGATGAACGCACCCTTGCGGGTTCCCACCAAGACACGCACTTTGCTCATGAATCGAAGACTCCTCTGATTGGCTTGTCCGCACAGGCATTCGGCGGACGGAACCCTGCGATTTTTGCGAATTCAATTCCAAATTGCAAGTCAATTCTAGGTTGATCGGTTTCATCGATTTGAATCGATGACAGTCGTATGAAGCCGTTGATGAACGCGCGTATGGTTCATCGGGCTGCGACGACATTCGCGCCGACCATCTGGCGCGCGTGGACCACTTCGGGAAGCGTGGAATCAGCCGATGGCCAGGCTTTGAGAAATGCCTGATAGCCTTCGCGTGCGCCGTTTGCGTCGCCAGAAAGCTCCCGCACCAGTGCGAGCCCGTAGAGGCCGAAGCCGGAGTTGGGCCGTTCCTGCAGGGCCTGTTCGTAAGCAGCCTTGGCGCCAGGATAGTCCTTGACGCGAATGAGCGCGGCTGCTTCGTTTTCTCCAACGGGACGAATGTAGTACGGCGGCTCGTGGTAGCCCACCTTCTTCTCTTCAGCGATGGCGGATGCGTACATCTTTTTGGCCGCATCGAGTTTGCCCTGGCCGGCAAGCACGCCGGCGCGGAGTTCCATCGATGCGATGTTAAGGGACTTGAGGAGCGGGCCGGCCATAGCATCAGGCGAAATAGGGATCGCAGGAGGATTGTCTTGTTCCTTTTTCTTTAGCGCATCGGCGGAGGCCTTCGCCTCGTCTTTGGCCTCATTGTCGCGTTGAGCGCGCCATAGCGTGGCGTCCATGTGATCAGAGGCAATTTCGGCGTTACGGACGTCGTTGTTGTCAAGGGCGCGCATGCCGCGCGCGTAGTCTCCGAGAGATGAGGCGAGGAAGCGAAGATTGGCGGTTTTGTCGGTATCGGGAATGTTGGCCTGATCGATGAGTGTGAGGACGGCGTCCCAGTCAGCGACGCGAAGAGCCACGGGCAGACGTCGGCTGATGCGCGACATCTGATCGCGCGCCGACCAAATGTAGAGCGTCGGGGAGAGTTTGCCGCGTGCGCCCGCCAGATGGTCGGAAAGCGTGTTGGCCTCGGCGAGTTTGCCTTGTTCCATCAAATTGGCGATGGCATACATCATGTTGTGCACGTAGTTCCAATCGTCATCGACGTCAACGTGCTGGTCGTGCATGTAGGTTTCGTCCGCAACCATAGATGCGGCGAACCAGCGCTGCGCAGAGACATAGTCGCCGACGCGATAGTAGATGTGGCCGGGCATGTGCACCATGTGACCGGAGGTGGGAGCGAGACTGGCAAGGAGCGCCGCGCTGGGGATGGCGCGGTCAGGATGGTTGCCGGGTTCCATCGCGTGAATCCAGTAATGATTGGCGGCGGAGTCATTGGGCGCTTCGCGCAATACGCCTTCGAGAATGGAGATGCGTTCTTTCTGGCCGTCTTTGGGTTCACCTTTGTCGTCGTATCCGTTCCCCACGGCTTCTGCGAGAAAGATGCGCGCCTCAATGTCGTGTGGAGACTTCTTGACGAGCTTGCGCAGGATTGCAACTTCGGCGGATTGATCGTCGCCGCCCTTTCCGTCGATGCCGGCCTGGGCGGCGTCGATATAGAGCTTGTCAGTTGAGCTGGCGTGCGACTTGAGGCGCTCAGCCTCAGCCATTGCTTTCCTGGCATAGGTTCCGCTGTCGCCCCGCATGTTCAGCGCCTTCGCGAGACCCCAGTAGCACATCGCGCATTTGGGATCGACGCGAATGCCCTGCTCAAAAGCTTTGGCGGACTCGTAGTCCCAGAAATCGTGCAGAAGACTCAGCCCCTGGTCGAACCACGCTTGCGCTTCAGGTGTGGCTTTGATGGCGATGTGGCTGTTGCCGATTCCGGTCATCTTGATGGGAACAGGAAGCTGCTCGGGCGGCGGAATGGGCTGCATGTCGGCCATGTCGTGCATGCCACTGTCCTTTGACATGCTTTGCTGGGCAACTGCGGGCGATGCAGGCAGACAAAGCACGGCGGCGAGAACGAATGCGCCGGAAGTGGAGAGCTTGCAGAGGGATGGCAGGCGATTGGGGAAACTGGAACATCGCATGGGGACATATTACGCGAGGTCAGGGACGAGAGGCAGCCTCAAAATCGGCTGGCAAGAAAATGGGCTGGTATCGGTGGGAAGCGCCGGTGAACGTCGGGACGGAGTGCTTTAGACTGAAGGCAGCCTATGCCTGAATTCATCACACTTTTTGGCAACCAGAACGATAAGCCAGACGAGAAGCCGGAACCGGAAGAAAAAGGCGGCTTTTTCTCGCGGATGCGGCAGGCGGTTTCGCGCACACGCGAGACTCTGTCCACGCGGATCGAAGACCTGGTTTCGCTGACCCGCGTGGTGGATGAATCGGCCCTGGAGGAGCTCGAAACGGCGCTGATAACCAGCGATATTGGCGTACAAACCACGACCGAAATCCTTGACGCACTGCGGGAGCGCGCAAAGCGACAGGCGATCGAGGGCGGCTCGGAGTTGCGCGATTTGCTGAAGGCGCAGTTGCGCGGAATATTGGAAGCGCCCATGCATCCGGTAGCTACGCCTGCGACACCCCCGAGGGTGACATTTCTTGTGGGTGTGAATGGAACCGGAAAGACGACCACGAGCGGGAAACTGGCGGCATGGTATCGAGCACAGGAGCGCACCGTGCTGTTGTGCGCGGCGGATACATTTCGCGCGGCGGCGATCGAACAGCTTGAAGTTTGGGCTTCGCGCTCCGGCGTGGAAATGATCAAGACGCGCCAAGGCGGCGATCCGGCAGCGGTGCTCTATGACGCGGCAAGCGCGGCGAAGGCACGTAACATCGCCGAGCTGATTGTGGATACGGCGGGGCGGCTGCACACGAAAACGGGATTGATGGATGAGTTGGACAAGATGCGCCGGACGGCGGCAAAGTTGATTACCGGCGCGCCCCATGAAGTGTTATTGGTGATGGATGCGACGACCGGGCAGAACGGGTTGCAGCAGGCGCGGCTGTTTACTCAGGCTGCGGGAGCAACGGGGATTGTGCTGACCAAGCTGGACGGGACGGCCAAGGGCGGGATTGCGGTGGCTATTGCGCGCGAGCTGAATCTGCCGGTGCGGTTTGTGGGCGTAGGCGAGCAGATGAGCGATCTGCTGGAGTTTTCGCCGGCAGATTTTGTGGATGCGCTGCTGGGGTGAGGTTACCTCTGGGTTTGATTGAAGTGGGATGTAAGGAATGATGAACCTATTCACTGCCCTTCTTTTGTCGAGCTATATTCTTGTGCCCATCGGGATCTTCTGGGGATGGACCCCATTCTTTTTTAGTAAGGACGGGTATACCTTCTTCTCTGTAATTTCTTGTATTGGGTTCGCGTTGGCAACTGCATCTGCGTCGCTCGTGGTGGGCGCGGCGATTTACGCGAGAATAGCAGGAGGGTTTGTGCACTATGACCCTCGGCTCAAACCCGTGTTCCTCGCTGGAATTTCATTAACCGCCGCTGGCCTATTGATCTCGGTCATCGGAGTGTGGAGAAAGAATCCTTTACGTTGGCTTGCTCCTGCTTGCTCTGCTGGCATGACGGTTGTCTGGCTTTATCTGTTGGCGGCCGAATGACTCCGCGCCATGAGACTCCTTTCTAACGAACAACGCACCACGGACAAATAGATGAACGCATTGGATCAACTGGAACGAGATATCTACTGGATGCGGCGAGCGCTGGAGTTGGCGCGGCGCGGGATTGGGGTGAGTTCGCCCAATCCGGCCGTGGGCTGCGTGATTCTGGATCGCGCGGGGCAGGTCATAGGTGAAGGCTGGCACGAGTACGACCTGCTGGATCATGCCGAAGTGGTAGCGCTGAATGAGGCGAAGCAGCATGCGCTGACCTATCAAAAGGAGGATCGGCTCAAGGGCGGCACGGCATACGTGACAATGGAGCCATGCAATCACACCGGACGCACCGGCCCATGCACCGAGGCGCTGATTGCTTCGGGGCTGGCGCGCGTGGTTGCTGCAACGATTGATCCAAATCCCAACGTTGCCGGGCACGGGTTGGAGCGCATGCGTGCGGCGGGGCTTTCGACAACTGTTGGGGTATGCGAGCGAGAAGCACGGCGGGTGAACGAGGGCTTCGCGCGCTGGAGCCAGCACCAGCGGCCCCTGGTGCTGATGAAGGTGGCGATGACGCTGGATGGACGCATCGCTCCGCCAGCAGGGGTGCACGCGGCACCCGCACCTTACTGGATTACGAGCGAGGAGGCGCGAGCTGCGGTGCAGCCATTGCGCTGGCAGGCCGACGCGGCGCTGACGGGTGTGGACACCGTGCTCGCCGATGATCCAATGCTTACTGATCGCAGCGGATTGCGGCGTCGGCGGCCCCTGCTGCGCGTGGTGCTGGATTCAGCGTTGCGCATGCCACTGAATTCGAAAATGGTGAAGACCGCGGAGAAAGATGTAGTGATCTTTACCGTTTCGAAAGACGAGGCGCGCATCAACGAGTTGCGCAATCGCGGAGTGCGCGTTGAAGTGCTTCCAGCCGAGGCAGGGCGCGTTCCGCTGGTCAACGTGCTGAACATGCTTGGTGCGGACGGCATTCTGACGCTGCTGACCGAGACGGGCACGCGGCTCAATACGGCGCTACTGGCAGGCGGGCTGGTGGATCGAGTGCACCTGTTCGTTTCGCCGCAAATCATGGGATCCGACGCGGTGCCCGCATTTCGCGGGATGGCAAACGCGATTCGCATGGCAGAGGTTGAGGTGGAGCGGTATGGAAATGATCTGGGGTTGTGCTCGCTTCTGAAAGACCCGTGGCCGGCGCCACATCCGCAGTGAAACGGTTGGCATTTTCGACACGTCAAACAAAGTGTCGGTCAATTCAGTTCCAGCACAGCGATCCTAGTTTGATAAAGGAAATTCCAGAATGACTTCGTCTCCCGTAGTCACGGCTGTTGTCTCGCTGGCAGGACTCTGCGCCGTGCTGGCCTGGCGCATTCGCGAGGGACGCACCGCCGTGACGGTGAAGAAGCTCCTGATTCCGCCATTCGGTATGGCCACAGGGTTTTCGATGTTTTTTGTTCCCGCATTCCGTGTGCCGTGGACGTGGGGAATCGTCGCATTTTTGACCGGGGCAATCGTGCTCGCGTATCCGCTGCTGCTGACGTCGAGCTTGCGGCGCGAAGGTGACGCGATCATGATGAAGCGCTCCGGCGCGTTCTTTGCTGTCGTGATTGTGCTGGCGGCTGTGCGGTACCTGGCGCGGGGCTATCTTGATTCCTTGATGTCGCTGGAGCAGACAGGCGCGCTGTTTTTTGTGCTGGCCTTTGGAATGATCGTCCGCTGGCGCACAAATCTCTACATGAAATATCGCTCACTGACCAACGGCTCAGAGCTTGCTGCCGAGAACGCAGCGAAGTAAGCGAGTTTTGCGCTAAGGTTTCCTGGAGAAATCCGGCTGTTCGGGGATGGCGGCTCCGTCGGCCCGAGGATCGGATGCGCCGAAATTGACACCGGTCGCACTGTCATGCAGGACGGCGTTGCCGCGGCCCATTCGCGCCGTGTATTCCTTGTGCACATCAAGAACATGACCCATCCTTGTGAGGGCGTCGATCGAGGCCGAGGTGACGCGCGACTCGATCAGGATGTTGCAGCCCAGTTTGGCGCTGACGGTGAAGCGCGCTTCCTCGAGGGCGGCCTGAATGTTCATGTTGTAGTCGGCAATGTTTGAAACAAACTGCGCATGTGCAAGGGGCTGGTTCATTCCGCCCATGATGCCGAAGCCTATGTGCTGATCTCCGCGCTGCATGAATGCGGGAATGATGGTGTGGAAGGGACGCTTGCGGCCGGCGAGAGAATTGGGAGATTTTGGATCGAGCGAAAAAAGGCCGCCTCGATCCTGCAAGCGCAAAACCCATACCCTGCACTGTTACTTTTGAACCGAAAGATTCGTAGTTGCTCTGGATCATCGAGAGTATGTTGCCGTCGCGATCGACCACGGTGAAGTAGGTAGTATCGCTTTTCGAGAGCGCGCCGGGAGCGACCGCGCAGTTTGCCTTTTCGGGATCGATGAGAGCGGCACGCTTTGCGGCGAATTCCTTTGAGAGCAACTGGTCGACGGGAATCGTGCTGAAGTGCGGATCGCCATCATATGCCTTGACGTCCGCGTAGGCCAGCTTCATGGCTTCGATGCGGGTGTGCAACTCGGCCGGGCTGTGCGGCCCACCAGGATCGGGCTTGAAGCGCTCCATGATGTTGAGCATCTCGAGTGCCGCCATGCCGTCGCCGTTGGGTGGCAATTCGTAAACGGTCCAATCACGATAAGTGGTGGAGATGGGTTCGACCCACTCAGCGGAGTAGGAGGCGAGGTCTTCGGCGGTCATCGTTCCGCCGAGGTCCGTCGAGGTTTTCAGGATGGCCTTTGCGATGTCGCCCTTGTAGAAAGCGGATTCGCCCTGGTTCGCAATCAGCGTGAGGGCATGCGCAATTTCGGGGTTCCGGAAGACCTGCCCTCTTTCAGGAGCCTTGTCGCCGGGAAGATACACGTGCCGGCTCTCGGAATTTTGCATGAGGGCGTCGCGATCCAGCTTCCAGTAGTCGTCGACGATTTCGGGAACGGGATAGCCATGGCCGGCATAGAAAATGGCGGGAGCAAACAGGGCGCGCCACGGCAGCTTGCCAAATCGGTCGTGGAGCTTCTGCCAGCCATCCACTGCGCCAGGTACGGTGACCGAGTCGATGCCGAGTTGCGGCATTTGCGTTATGCCTTTGGCCTTGAGGTGCTCGATGGTGAGTGCTTTGGGCGCCCAGCCGCTGGCATTCAGGCCGTAGAGCTTGCCTGTCTTCGCTTCGTAGTAGATGGCGAAGAGATCGCCGCCGATTCCGTTCATCATGGGCTCAACAACGCCCAGCACTGCATTGGCGGCAATGCCGGCGTCGATGGCGGAGCCGCCCTGTTCAAGCACACGGGCGCCGGCTTGCGAAGCCTGGATCTCGCTGGTGGCGACGATGCCGTATTGCGTGGAGACGACGGAACGGCCGTAGGAGCGATCCTGCGCGGGAAGGATGATGGTGAACGACGCGAGGACGACGAACGCAAATGACGGTCTCAGTGCAGGCATGTGCAGGTTTCTCCGAAACAAGTTGTCAGCCGATCGTTCTCAGTTTTCAGTCAGGCGAGAAATAGCAATTGACGAACTATACCGCGAGAATACGATACGAACCCGCTGCACACTTCACTAAATCTTCTTTCTCGATTTAGCCTCCTTTCCCATTCATATCCCCATGCTTCTTGCACGCAACTCTCACCACAACGGCGCTACGGTGCCCTCCTGGAGCACGGGCTTGGGACCGCCGGTATTTGAAAGCTTGAGGATGCTGAGATAGGGCTGGGTCGATGGATCATATGTGACGGTGATGCTGCCGCCTCGGCCGTCGGACCCGCTCATTCCATCGCGACCGTCGTGACCGCTCATGCCGTCGGAGCCGTTGGGGGTTCCGATGCCGCCGGAGCCGCCGCTACCGCCTCGTCCACCCTTGCCGCCCTGACCGCCGGAGCCACCGTTCGCAGTAACAGTAAGCGATCCGCCATTGGGATCGACGAGATAGTAGCGCTGGTGGCCAGCAGCGAAGACTCCAAACTCAACCAGGGGATGGTCGCCGCCAGGCGCCAGCGTCATTTGAATCTGTACGGGCGGAGCATCGCCGCCGGGGCTTCCATCCTGGCCGTCACTGCCATCGGTACCGTTGCCGCCGTTTCCGCCGGGGGAGGGATTGTTGGGGTCAGTGGAACCCATGCTGCCACTCGATCCAGCCAAACCATCGCTGCCGTTCATGCCACTGGCGCCGCTGCTGCCGTTGAAATTCGAACCGAACTTGTAATCGTAGCGCAGAGGAATGTCGAGTTCCGCCGTGAGGCCGGGATGGCTTGGAATGGTGATCGAGACGTGGGGCAACTTCCCGGCACTGACACGCGGATCGCGTGGCAGCGAGATGACGCCTTTCTTGTTCACAGTGACAACGGTCGTGGTGACGGTGAGGTCTCTCCACATCACTTTGCCGCCGCCCGCGCCTTCGGTTTCGAGCACCTTTCCACCGGCCGTCTCGGTTACTGTGGCTATGAGTGACGAATTCTTGCCCGGGCCGATGCCCGGCGACTTGGCCTGGCGAACTTCGATCGCGGTGACCGGCGTTTTGGCGAGGTACACCTTCATGCCGAGATGCACCTGCACGGCTGCGCAGCCGGTAAACACCGGCAATGAGGCCATCAAAAGAAAGAGTGTCACTTTCGAGAATTGCGAGAGTACAAATGGTTTTAACTCACCAGTGATCAGGTTTCCTGCTTGCGTATGCATGGCGAACTTTGGCCTTTCGTTCCAATCCGAATGGAAGAACGGTTGGTAACAGCACGATGTAGGAAACAAAAACGTTTGCTACGTTGTTCGACGGGAGAAATGGCGGGGTGGTCTCGTCGAAATGTTGGTTGAGAAAGATGCCCGTTGAAATTGACTGTGATGATGCGGGTGTTTTCCGACCATGATAAATTCTCCGCATGCGCTTGCTTCCCTTCTTCTTTGCCGCATTGTTTTCAGCCAACGCCGCGCTTGCGCAGTCGACGGTTTCGTTTCCGACCGAGGATGGCGGGGTGGTGTTTGCGGACCTTTATGGGTCGGGCGATCGCGCTGTGGTGCTCGCACACGGAGGCCGGTTCACCAAGGAGAGCTGGGCCAAGCAGGCTCCCTTGCTGGTGGCGGCGGGATTTGAAGTGTTGGCAATTGATTTTCGCGGGCGCGGGAAATCGCATGGACCGGGCGACAAAGATCCGTCGGATGCGCAACTGGAAATGGACGTGATAGCAGCGGTGCGCTATCTGCACCAGACGGGAGCGAAGAGCGTTTCGATTGTGGGCGGGAGCATGGGCGGCACGGCAGCGGGGGATGCATCGATCGCTTCTAAGCCAGGTGAGATTGATCGGCTGGTTCTGCTGGGAGCAGCGCCGGACGGCCCGGCGGAAAAGCTGAAGTCGCCGGTGCTGTTCATTGTGGCGCGCGACGATACCGCCGGCTCCTATGGGCCGAGGCTTCCGGGAATTCGAGCGCAATACGAGAAAGCTCCGCAGCCGAAGGAGCTGATTGTGCTGGAGGGCTCGGCGCACGCGCAGTATCTGTTCGAGACGGATCAAGGCGACCGCGTGATGCGGGAGATTCTGCGGTGGCTGAGAGGCAGTGGACAGTGAACAGTCGACAGTGTTCCCCGACTACTTCCGACTCCCTACTCCCTGTTCCCTGTTCCCGCCGGGGTCCCCAGCGACAGGTCTTCGTCGCTGGGGTGGGTGTTCCCTGTTCCCTTAAAATGAAACCATGTTCACTGGAATCATTGAGCAGACCGGCACGCTTGTCAGCCTGAAGGACACGGGCGGCGTGCGGCTGCTGACAGTAGAGGCGCCGGGAGTCGCGGCGCGGCTGCGCGAGGGCGATTCGCTGGGAGTGAGCGGCGTTTGCCTGACCGCGCTGGACGTGGACCCGACTTACTTTCATGCAGACCTTGCACAGGAAACGCTGGACCGGACTTCTTTGGGATCGCTTAAGCCGGGTGCCAAAGTGAATCTGGAATTGCCAACGGCGGCGGGAAGTCCGCTGGGCGGGCATATCGTGCAAGGGCACGTGGACGGGACCGGCGTGATGACTGCGCTGGAGCCTGTCGTACCGGAGACAACTCCGCAGTTCAATCGCGAGACGACAGACTGGACACTGAAGGTACGCGTACCGGAGGAGGTGCGGCAGTGGATGGTGCCCAAGGGGTCGGTAGCCATTGAAGGTATCAGCCTGACGATTGCGGCGATCGAAGGCGACACGATTTCGATTGCGATTTTGCCGCTGACGTACTGGCGAACGAACCTGCATACGCTGAACGTCGGCGCGCCGGTAAACATAGAGGCGGATACGTTGGTGAAACTGGCATATCAGCAGATGCAGGAACAGAAGAAGCCGCACTTCGAGCTGACTGAGGCGTGGCTGGTGGCGAACGGGTACTGATGTAAGACAGTTGTCAGTTGTCAGTTCTCAGGTTAAAGGCGCAGCGTGGCCAGATGAGAGGACTCGAGCGGATGAAGTCGGTGAGAGAAATCGGACTGAAAATCACCGCCCGAACGCGCGAGTATTACCGCTACACGGGAGTTTCAGCGGAACTGGAGCGGAGCGGCGCCGGTTCTTCCGGGCCCGAACTGCCGTGGCTGCGCAGGTCGAAGAGAGAAGCTGAAGAAGGCCGCACTACACCCGGCTGCAGCGACACGGGCGCAACGGCACATCTTCCCTGAGCCAGCCCGCTACTTCTTACGGTTTAACGGGCAGTTTGGGCGGGTCTGTGACGTATTCGTCGCCGGTACGAGCGAGGATCTGGGCGCGACGATCGGTCAGCAGCTTGATCTGCTTTGTTAATTCGATGAATTCCGTTTTCTGTTCGGCAGTGAGTCCGGCGGGAGCGGGGCTCAGGTTGGCCATCTTGTTCAACTCATCCAGCCGCGCCTGAAGCTTCGGCAATTCGCGATCGATCAGAACCGGATGGATACTGGCCGTCTTCGCCTTGCCGCTGGCAAGTTCGTTGCGGTTGTTTTCACCCCATGCGGGCAGGATGCCGACGTGGGCCAGTTCAACGCGAATCCCGGCCGGGCCGTAGTCGTTTCGGACGGCTGAGAAGAGTCCGATCATCGAGTCGCGCGGATCGCCATCCTTGTCGGGCATGAGGCCGTCGACGTAGCTGCGCGACTGGTTCGATAGAAAGTTACCCAGCGAATAGAAGATCACTGTGTCGCGGCCATCGGCGGTGCGGTATGTTTCCACGGGCTGCAAGACGTGGGGATGATGCCCCACGATCACCGATGCCCCTGCGTCGAGCATTTTATGCGCCATGTCTACGTCTTCAGGGCGCGGGGCGGGCGCGTACTCGATGCCCCAATGAATTGAGACAACGAGCATGTCGCATTGGGTGCGGGCCTGCCTGATGGCTGCGAGGACAGTAGCTTCGTCAGCGCCGGTAGCACCGCCCGATTCGCCGGGATACGGGAAGAAATTGACGTGGGGCTGGTCGTCTTTCTCGGGATTGCGGTTTCCGTTGAGCCAGCGTGTCATGCCGAGCCAGCCCACCTTGATTCCATTGGCCTCGGTGAAGACTGGTTGAAATGTCTGCTGGGCGGTATCGCCGGAGCCAGCAAAAAGGAGGCCGACTTCGCGCAGGTGCTCGCGAGTTTCGGTAAACCCGGGCCATCCCTGGTCCATCACGTGATTGTTCGCGAAAGAGACGATTTTGATGCCGTTGGCCTTCAGCGCCTCAGGCAGGGCGACAGGAGCGTCGAACATGAAAGGCTTGGAGCCGTGCGAGTGGGCCGGTGCGACGGGAGTTTCCATGTTGACGAAGCCGAAGTCAACGCCGTGAAAGACGTCGCTTACGTCGCTAAGAAGCGCGCCCCAACCCTGGGCGCCTTCCCCGGCAGCGGCAGCAGCGGCACGAACAGGTTCATGTGGAATAACGTCACCGGCAACGGCAAAGCTGACGTGGGCCAGTTCGTGGGGATAGGGAGAGACAACCGCAGTGTCGCGTCCGCCGCGAAATCCCGGAATACCCAGAAAGGAAACCAGGGCGAAGACCGCGACGACCAGGACCGCGCCTACCATGGTCATTTGCGGAGAGAAACTGGAATGCGTCGCGTCTGCGTCGCCGGGGCCACGCAATTCGTCGCCAGACTTCGCCCATGGCATTGTTTTGGTCAGTTGCGGCACCACGCTCGTACGCAATCAGCATACAGGGAGCTAATCAAGCGACGCGTTCGAACCCGTTTCCTGACCGTTACGCGCGTACCCGCCCTCGCAACAGATTGAGGTCACGAGGGCGGGTCGGCCATCCAAGATGATTTGGCGGCGCCGATCCAGGGCGCCGTGTATCCAGGTGCAACCCGCCAAAGCTGACGGATATGGGGAAGGGTGAAATCAGGCTTGCGATCTCACTTCCTGTCTCGACTCGTGGCTGCTTCGTACTTCTTTCGGAATCTCGATAACGCCGAGCTGCTGCATCATTGTCGCGAGGTTCCAGTTTGCGTACTCTTCCACGATTTTTGAATTCTCGAGACGGTATATCGCGGTGCCGTCCACGTTGAATTTCTGGTTGGTGGGTTGCATGCCGAGGAATGGTCCTTTGTGGGTTCCGTGGGCTTTCCAGTGGAGAACCACTTCGTTGCGTTCGGCGATGGTGTCTTCGATGTTGAATTTGAAATCGGGGAATGCCTTGCGGCATTGCTCGATGTGGTTTTTGACGCTTTGTATTCCGGGGCCCAGGTTCGGAAAGACTGGATCGTGGAATCGGACCTGGTCTGCAAGATACTCAGAAACCGTGTTGAGGTTTCCCTGGTTCCAGCACTCTTCCACGAACCGCTGGACGACATGCTTGTTAACATCGGGATTTTGATTTTGTTGAGGCATCGTCCGCCCTCCTTTCCATGGCCGGAATTATAGGCCCGGATGAAATGGGCGCTGACGTCAATCTCGAACAATTTCCAGCCAATCCAAGAAGGAGCAAAATGCGCTGAAAATGGGCCCGGCGTTAAGACTCCTGTTTGCCTCGCAATGAAGCCATATGTCGGTTATACGACATTTGCATCTTCCTGTATTTGTCTGTATCTATTTGCATTAAACGCAGGATCCTGATTCTAAATGAGTAAAACGGCGGGGCAGTTTGAGGCGCTCATGTTGTTTTTTGGCGTGGCCAAACGGTCTGTGGCTTAGAACGAGCAAACCCAGCATCTGAGTGATCGATTGAGGCGGAGGCTGGTGCCGATTTCGGCGCGCCAAAAGCAGCGAACAAGGTGCATTGTCCGTCTGATCGTCGAACGGACCGCCAGAGTCGAGGGCAGGGGCCCGAATCATTCGGCCAAGTCAGGCAGCCTGCCCATGTCGCTGGGATTCTTCGACGAAAGGCATTGAGCGATGTTTGCTCCTTTCGCGTCTATCCCTTACGAAGACAAGCGGCGAAAGCTGCTACCCTGAATCCAAACAGCAGTTGGGCTGGGAAGTCACTGTTTCCACCCGCGAGCGAAAGTATGGCGGAGTTCGTAATCAAGTTGGCCGACGAGCGCGGCCACGTGCAAGAACAAGTGCAGACGGCTGCCACTGCCGAGGAGCTGCGTGCCCGCTTTGCGCACGCCGGCTACCACGTATTTTCAGTACGCGCCCGCACGGGGCTGGGCGGTGTTTCCCGGCGCAAGGTCAAACTGGAACCCTTCCTGATCTTCAACCAGCAGTTTCTTACCCTGATCAAGGCGGGATTGCCCATCCTCGGATCGCTCCAGATGCTCACAAAGATCCAGAAGAGCGAATATTTTCGCGGTCAGCTGGAGGACGTGGCGAACCGGGTAAAGACCGGCGAATCGTTGTCAGCGGCCTTTGAGGCGCAGTCAGGCGTGCCGGTAATGTACACGACCACGCTGCTGGCGGGCGAGCGCTCCGGCAACCTGCAGGAAGTGCTGGAACGGTATGTCAGCTTCCAGAGGGTCTCGCTTACGTTCCGCAAGAAGCTGGTGGCTTCGCTGATCTACCCCGGGTTGCTGCTCGCAATCGTGTCCGGACTGCTGATTTTCATGTTCACAGTGGTGATCCCGCAGTTTGCCGAGTTGTATGACCAGATGGGCTCGAAGCTGCCGAAGATGACGCTGCTGCTGCTCGCATTCGGCAAGTGGACGCAACACAATTTCATCTGGATTGCGCTGAGTGTGTTGGTGGTTGCCGTCGTCGTTTATCGATTGTCGATTACCGAGAAAGGCCGGGACGCGATAGATACGATCCGCGTGCGGGCGCCGATCTTCGGCAAGATCTGGCTGAAGTACCAGGTGGCGCTGTTTTCGCGCACTCTGTCAACGCTCCTATCAGGCGGATTGCCGCTGGTCCCGTCACTGGAGACGGCTGCGCGCTCGATTTCGTCGCGGCGGGTGTCCAGGGCGGTGGGCACTGCGATCACCAGCGTACGCGAGGGTAAGAACCTTGCGGATTCGCTGTCGCAGACGAAGGTGTTTCCGGATTTGTCGGCCGAGATGATTTCAGTCGGCGAACAAACGGGCGCATTGCCGCAGATGCTGAACTCGGTTTCAGAATTCTTCGAAGAGGACGTGGCGACAGCGTTGACCGCTGCGCTGGCGCTTATCGAACCGGCCATCCTGATCGTGATGGGCATAGTGGTGGTCTTCATTCTTATTTCGCTTTATCTGCCGATCTTCTCGCTGGGGTCGGTTGCAGGGAGTACCGGGTAACCGTTTATGGCAGAAACTACTTTACCTCCGCCGCCAGTTCCCGTATTTAACGGGCAGGACGAGCGTGCGCAGGCAGAGGCACTGGCCGCACGATATCGGGCCGAATTCGTCGATCTGAAAAACTTCAAGATTCAGCATGACTTGCTGCGCACCGTGCCGGTCGAGCTGATGTTCCGCTACAACTTTGTCCCGATCGAACAACAGGGCGAGACGCTGGTGATTGCGGTCAGCGACCCTTCGCGACTGATGATTCTGGACGAAATCGCGGGACTGCTTGGGCACAAAATCGTCGCGCGGGTAGCCACGCTGTCGCAGATTACCGACCTTCTGAAGAAAACGGAACAGTCGCAGCGCGTGCTCGATGAAGCCAGCGAAGGGCTCACCTTCGACGTGCTGACCGGCGAAGAGAATGCCGACGAAAACATCTCCATTGAGAAGCTGACCAGCGATGAGGACATCAGCCCCATCATCCGGCTGGTGGACACGACGATCTTTACCGCGCTCGAGCGGCGCGCCTCGGATATTCATATCGAGACATACGACGACTCGCTGCACGTGAAGTACCGCATTGACGGCGTGCTGCAGGAAGCGATGGCGCCCATCGCGCGCGAGCATCACACCACGATTCTGGGCCGCATCAAGATCATGAGCGAACTCGATATCGCGGAACGCCGCGTGCCCCAGGACGGGCGATTCCGGGTCAGGTACAAGGGCAGGCTGATCGACTTCCGCGTTTCCATCATGCCCACGGTCCATGGCGAAAACGCCGTGCTCCGCGTGCTCGACAAGGAATCGATGAGCGAGAAGTTCCGCCACCTGACGCTGGACGTGGTCGGATTTGCCGCCGAGGATCTGCGCCGCTTCCGCCGTTACATTCGCGAGCCGTACGGCATGGTGCTGGTGACGGGGCCGACGGGGTCGGGCAAGACAACGACGCTGTATGCCGCGCTGAACGAGATCAAGAGCGACGAAGACAAGATCATCACCATCGAAGACCCGGTGGAATACCAGATTCGCGGAATCACCCAGATTCCCGTGAATGAAAAGAAGGGCCTGACGTTCGCGAGAGGACTGCGGTCGATTCTGCGCCACGATCCAGACAAGATCCTGGTGGGCGAAATCCGCGACCAGGAAACGGCACAGATTGCCATCAATTCAGCGCTCACCGGCCACCTGGTATTCACCACTGTGCACGCCAACAACGTGGTCGACGTGCTGGGGCGCTTTCTGAACATGGGCGTAGAGGCGTACAACTTCGTATCGGCGCTGAATTGCATTCTTGCACAGCGGCTGGTGCG
Organism: uncultured Acidobacteriaceae bacterium; assembly: GCA_963826915.1. GTDB lineage: Bacteria > Acidobacteriota > Terriglobia > Terriglobales > Acidobacteriaceae > Telmatobacter. The sequence continues at coordinate 135,387 of CAWGYG010000007.1, read as the reverse complement.
CACCATCTGCGAACATTGCGTCCACTCGGTCACCTATCCTGACGATGTGCTGGCGGCAAGCGGTATGGATCCGGCAGAATGGCGTGGATTCGCATTCAAGGAGGGTGGGGGTTGCATGGAATGCGGGGGAACCGGTTATCGCGGAAGAACAGCGATTCACGAATTGCTTGACTTGACCGACCCCATTCGCGAGTTAATCTTGGAGAAGAAGCCGACCTCGGAGATCCGCAAGCTGGCGCAGCGCGAGGGCATGAGCTTTCTCCGCGAGTCGGCGCTGGAGCGGGTTCGGCGCGGATTGACTACACTCAAAGAGATCAACAAGGTCACGTTCATTGAGGCCTCAAGATAGTGGGATCGATACTGAACAGATCAAAATCCGGCACACAGCATGGAGGCCGTCCACCAGCCGCCGTGGAGATCACTCCCGAAGGCGTGTTGGTGGCAGCGTTGCCCGGCAAGGGTCAGCCGCCGGCCTTTGCGTTTGAGGCTCTGCGCCCGGGGGTGCTGACGCCAGGTATCGGCGAGCCCAACATGACTTCGCCGGAGTCAGTGGCGGCGGCAATCCGCAGCGCGCTGGGCAGCGTTGCCGCAAAGGCGCGATCCGTCACCGTGGTGTTGCCGGACCCTGCGGTGCGCGTGTTCGTGCTGGACTTCGATACGTTTCCCGCCAAGGCTGCAGAGGCGATTCCGGTGCTGCGTTTCAGGCTGCGGAAGATGGTTCCCTTTGACGTGGAGCACGCCGGGCTGAGCTACCAGGTGCTGTCAGAAACCAAGACGGAAGCCAGGGTGCTGGTCGCGATTCTTCCCAGTGCCATTCTTGAGGAGTACGAGGGCGCGGTGCGCGCGGCAGGATACGATCCGGGCGCGGTGATGCCGTCGGCGCTGGCGGCGCTGGCTGCACTGGACGCAACGGAACCAGTGCTGGCCGCATGCCTGAGCCGCGTCGCGATTACGACATCCATCACTTCGGGAAACGACTTGCTGTTGTATCGCACCCTTGATTTGCCAGATGATCCGGTGCAGCGGTTGATTGAAGTGCAGCGCAGCGTTGCGGTGGCTGCGGCATACTATGAGGACAAGATCTCGGTTCTTCCAAAGAAACTCTACTTTGCCGGCAACGGCGACGCCGCGGAATTCGAACAGTGGTTTGGTACTTCAGAACTTACGATTGTCAACCTGGTAGAGCGACCTGCGACGGGCGCGACGACAACAATGAGCAACCAGAGCGTCGCCGGACTAACCGGCGCGCTGGCGGGAGCCTTATAGCGTATGCGCATAGCAATCAATCTGGCATCGCGCCAATTTGCCGACATTGCGCCGGCGCTGAAGAAGCTGCGCATCGCCATAGGCGTGCTGGCGCTGGTTGCGATTTGCCTGGCGCTGGGGTTGCACTTCCTGCACGACAAGGCGGAACAAGCTCGAGCACGCGACCACTCCCTCGACGGGAAAATCGCCCAGATCCAGCAGGAACGGCAAGGCTACCAGAGACTGATGCAGCAGCCTGACAACGCGCGAACTCTGGCGCAGATCGCGAGCCTCAATAGTCTCTTCGACGAAAAGGCGTTCTCGTGGACGCTGGCGATCGAAGACCTTGAAACCGTGCTTCCGGGCGGGGTGCAGGTGACGTCGCTCGAACCCGCGCGCGCGAAGGACGGCCACATTACGCTCAAGCTCAGGGTCATTGGCCCACGTGACCGGGCCGTGGAACTGGTCGCAAACCTGGAACACTCCAGGCGATTCGTGCTGCCGCGCATCGTGGGCGAGAATGCCGAGTCAACCAACGGCCAGAACGAGCGCGCGGAACCGGTGAGCGCTTCAAACCGCGTCGATTTCGAACTGCTTGCCGATTACAATCCGGCAACTGCGGAAGAGCACAAGCAGGCCAGGAACAGGGCTGCCGCAAATGAGAAGGCAGCCGCCCGGCGCAATACGCAAACGCCGACGCATGCCGTCAGCCCGACAACCGGACGTCCACCGTACACGGGGATCCCAAGGCCGCGAGCCCCGATTCAACCGTACAGAGGAGGGCCGCCGCGATGACCACGCAAGCACCCACCACCTGGCGCGAACGGCTGGCGTCTCCGCTCACTTGGCACTACGCGGGACTGGCAATACTGATTCTGCTTGTACTTGTCCTTGGCGTGCGTCTCGGGCTGGACTGGTCGGCGACAAACGAGCGCTCGGCGGATGCGCTCGTGGGCAAGCAGCTCGAGTTGAAGACGCTTGAGCTGCAAACCGTTCCATTGCGAGGGCTCGACAAGCGAGTTGCGGACTCCCGCGAGGAGATAAAGGATTTTTACGCGAAGCGGATTCCCGCCAATTATTCCTCTATCCTCACAAAAATCGGCGACCTGCAAGTGAAATCGGGTGTGCGGCTTTCGCGTGTGCAATATTCGCAGGGAAAGACTGGGAATGACCTCACCGAGATTTCGATGGATGCGGGAATCAGCGGTGAATATCCGCAGATCATGCGCTTCGTCAACAGCGTGGAACGCGACAAGACATTCTTTGTCATCCGCGCACTTGCGTTGACCGGCCAGCAAGGCGGAATGGTGAATCTAAGGCTGCGGGTTTCAACGTGGCTGCGTCCCGCGGACGTGCCGGACGGGTTGCCGGCTACTCCTGCGCCGGGTTCGCCTGAATCCGGTGGTCCAACCGCGAAGGAGGGCGAGTAGCCATGGCTATCCCTCTTGGAACCGAGAACAAGCGCCAGGTTTACCTGGTGGTCGCGCTTCTCGTGGTCATCGTGTGCGCGGGCGGATGGGAACTGCAACATTACTTTTCCGGTCCCTCGACAACACCACAGCCTCCTACTGCGCGGACGAATGCGGCGCATCCCGTAACGACGACTGCGGGACATCCAGCGGCGGCCGGACCGGAAGCGCAACGCTTAACCGGCGCCGATCTGGATCCGACACTTCACCTCGATAAGCTGGCTCAGAGCGAAGATGTCGTCTACGCCGGGACGGGTCGGAATATCTTTTCCGCGGAGTCGGCGCCGGTTCACATCGAAGCGCCGATCAAGAGCGCGCGTAACGGCGGCCCACCCGTTGTCACTGCACCTGAACCGCCGAAGCCGCCGGCGATCGATCTGAAGTACTTCGGCTACTCACTAGGACAAGACAAGTCTCTGAGGGCTTTCCTGGTGCGGGGCGATGATATCTTCATGGCCCGAACCGGAGACATTGTCGATCACCGCTATAAGGTGAATTCAATCTTGCCGGGCAGCATACAGATTACCGACCTGGGCTATAACAACACGCAGTCGGTGCCGCTGTCGGCGAACTAACAACACCGCAAATCAGCAAATGAAGTTCCCTTCCCCAAAACGGCAATCAGGGCCATCTGAAGATGGCTACATGCTGGTTGCGGTCATTTTCATGCTGGCTATTTTGATCCTTTCGCTGGCGGTGGCGCTGCCGCGGGTACGGGAGAGCATCCAGCGCGACCGCGAACTGGAAACGATGCGCCGCGGCAAGCAATACAGCCGGGCAATTCAACTTTATTACCGCAAATTTGGAACCTACCCGCCAAACGTGGACGCGCTGGTGAAGACCAACGAAATCCGCTTCCTCCGCAAGCGGTACATTGACCCGATGACGGGAAAAGACGACTGGAAGCCAATCCCCTACTGCCAGAACAAGACCCCGCAGGCCATGGGATTTTTTGGGCAGCCATTGGCCGGAGCGGGCTGCGGCGTTGTCGCGGGCACCGGGCCAGGCGGAAGCAGTGCGTTTCCTGGATCTCCGGCTCCGGGTTCAGGGGTTGGAATGGCGGCCGGTCCGGGCTTCGGTTCGCCAACCGGCGGATCGAACAGTCCTACTATCGGACCGACTGATTCGGGTAGCGGGTCGACGGGTTCTACCGACTCCGGGTCGGGAACAAGCAGTGGCTCCGGTACAGATTCGAATGGTAACCCCACGACCGGCGGGGCTGCTGCCGGTTCAGGAACGAGCTCGACAAGCGGAGGTTCAAGCGCATTCGGCGGTCCAGCAAGCTCAGGGCAGACGATGGGCGGCGGAGGAATCGTCGGATTCTCTCCAGGTAGCCCGAAACAGTCCATTTTTGTCTACAAGAAGAAGAACCACTACAACGAGTGGGAGTTCCTCTATAGCCCGCTTTCTGACCAGCAGCAGGTGGCTGGCGGAAATACTGGAACGGTAGGCCAACCCGCCAGCAGCACGACAACACCGGTCGGAAGCCCAACGACGTTCGGCCCGGGCACAACAGGCACTCCGACTGCTCCGACCAATCCAACCCCATCGCCGCAACAATAACGGACCGAAGTGAGTCTGAAACGCAAAGAAAAGCCCGTCCCTGAGGACGGGCTTTTCTTTGCGATACGCGGAACTGGCTAGACGCTGAAGGAGGAACCGCAACCGCACGTGCTCTTTACCTGGGGGTTCTCAAACTTGAAGCCGGCAGCTTCGAGTGTTTCGACATAGTCGACAATGCAGCCATTGAGATACATGAGCGAGGTGGCATCGACAAAGACCTTGAGATCGTCGAATTTGAACACCTTGTCCATCATGCCGCTTTGATTCTCGAAAGCCATCGAATACTGGAAGCCGGAGCAGCCGCCGCCGACTACGCCAATGCGCAGACCAGCGGGAAGCGGATCCTGGGTAGCCATAATCTCGCGTACCTTGGCGATTGCCGAGGGGGTCAGCTCGAGAGGGGCTTTCTTTTCAGTTTCCTGCGTAGGTGCGGTTTCCTGCGTGGGTGCGGTGGTGGATACGGTTGCCATGGTCTCTCCGATTCGTGAAAATTTGCCGTTACGTCTACTGTACTGTTCCGCATGGGCGTATTCAAGGCCCATTAGCGGCGTCATCCCATTGGATGCTACCTGGGGGTAGAAGGTCGCGCATTCCTGAAGTGCGTTTTCGGTGCTTCCTGTTCCCTCTCGCCCTTTGAAACCTCAATAAAATCAACAATTAACGAACACATGAGCGAGCCAAAATACCTGTGATATGTGTCACGGGATCATTGGTTCGGCCAAGCTATGATCTCAGCCGTACACCCCTTTGCACAGGGCAGTCGTCTAAGTTCGACAGTTCTGCCGATGGCAGGGAGTGAGAAAGCTTGCGGAGGTGCGATATGAGTTTTGTTCCTGTGATGTGGTCAGTTTGGGGTGGACTTGTCTTGATCATGGCGGTTCTGTTTTTGTACCGCTCAAGCCTAAGCCGTGATGAAGAGGATCAGCTCTTTCTTGATGACTCATTCAATCATGTGCAGACAGCCCAGGCAGCAATTGTTGACAAGGTCAACAAGATTCAGCCGCTGGTCAAAGGCGCTTCGATCCTGGTGGGAGCTGCGACTCTGTTCGTGATCGGATATTACGTTGTGGATGTAATCAATCAGTTTAAATAGGCCGCACATTTGCCCGGTCTATTCACGCGGCTGGAGGCAGCCGAAGGGCTGCCGCCTCGCCGCCGTAAAACCTCGCCCTACTCCACTTCCTGGTGGGCCCGGTAGCCGTCTCGGGCGATCACGTCATACTTGAGCGTCTTGTGCTTCTCATCCTGCATGCGCAGCGGATGGCCCTCGTCGTCTACGAGTTCCACGCGCAGCTTCCGATACGTTCCATCCTGCTTAGGGTTGCTGGGATGGTATACGAGTTGATATTTTGAGCGGATTGCCTGGTTAATGGAGGAGAAAATGTCAGGCATTTCGCCAACGAAGCGCGGACTGAACCACATGCCACCGGTCATCTTCGCGAAGGTCTTCATTTCGTTGTCGGCCTGCAGGTAATCGATGTCGCGCATTTCCCCGCCCAACCCGCCCCGGCCTTCGGTCACAGCCCGCATTGCGCCTCCGGTTGAAATGGCGAAGATCGTGATGTCCGGAGTGGCTTTCACCTTCTGGTAAATCTTGTCGAGCGTGATCTTCGAAAACGTATCGCGCCCCGAAGCAATCAGGATGATGTACTTGCGGCCTTCGATCCGGCTGAGGCGATCTTCCGCTTCGTAGAGCGCGTCGAAGAGGTTGCGCTCATTGAATCCGGGAATAATCAGCGACTGAATCGCGTTCTGAAGTTCGCGCTTATCCTGGGTAAAGTCCAACTGGATCTGAGTGCGCATGTCGAACGTCATCAGAGCAACGTAGTCCTGCGGCCGCAACTGTTGCGCGAACGACCAGGCGGCATTCCGCATGTCGTAGATAAAGGAGTAGCTGTTTGCGGCGAATTCGCACACCAGCAGAGCGGTGATCGGCGCTTCGACGCGCTTGAATCCAGTCACCTTCTGTTCGACACCATCCTCATAGACCTTGAAATTCGAGGGCTTCAAGCCGGGAACGAATTGACCTGTCTTCTCGAGCAGGACGCCTACATCCACAGTCACTTCAGGCACATTGACCCGCAGGGAGTAGTCCCCCGCACCTTCAGGATTCTTGAACTTCGGTGCCGCTGGAGCGGGCGGCGGCGCATCATCGGGATTTTCTTTCTTTTTGGGCAATGCGATGGGCCCTGCATCGCCACCCGGACCACCGGAATCCGGGGCTGTCTGATCGGTTGGAGGGGTAGCCGGCTGCTGGGGTGCAGGCGTGCTCTGGGCCTGGGCCAGCGGTGCAATTGCCAAGCCCGCAAAAAGGACAGCGGAGGCGAAAGGGCGAAGCCGGGATAAGACAAAGTGAATCGTTGACATGACGACCTCTATGCTCAACAGCATACGGGATGACCCAAAGCAATCGGCAAGCGGCGCCTTGCTGCGGCTCCGAAACAACCCTCGATTTCAGGAGTCAAAACATCGTGCGGTCAAGGGGACGGCCGGGCAACTGACTGTCCGGTCCACCGCTGCCACCGGTTTACTCTTATAGACGTGAGATTCCACCAGAAGGCAATCCCGTTTTTCCCGGCCCTCTTGTGTGCGTTGTTCGCCGCGACGACGCCAACCGCCCTGCTGCGAGCGCAAAGCACCTCGACAGCCGCCGGTCCGCCGCCGTCTGGGGGTGGTTTCTATCCCCTGAGCCAGGTGCACCGGGGTCAGATTGCCATCGCATGGACAGTCTTCACTGGCACCAAACCGGAGCCGATGGAAGTGGAGATCCTCGGCATTCTACGAGGAGCGCGCGGGCCAGGCCAGGACATGATTCTGGCCCAGTTGCACGGGGCGAAGCCTGAATACACGGGAGTTGTGGCGGGCATGAGCGGAAGCCCGGTGTATATCGGCGACAAACTACTGGGATCGCTTTCCTATCGCATCGGACAGTTCAGCAAGGAGCCCATAGCGGGAATCACACCGATAGCGCAAATGCTTGAGGTGAAGGAAATCCCAATCGGGACGGGCTGGGCAATTTCCGCACCTGCGAAACAGTCCCAGGATTCGGGCACAGGAGTTGGTGCGGCGGGAATGAATTTTCAGGCTATGGAAACGCCGCTGGTTATGAGCGGATTTCGGCCCGAGGCGGTTCAACTTTGGCAGAAACAGATGGCCGGAACGGGGTTGGAGATGGTTGCTGCAGGGGGCGGTAGCGGGTCCTCGAAGCCCGGCGTCGTTGGTGCGAATGGCTTCTCGGCCGCTGCGATTGCGAGCATTGTTCCAGGTTCGGCTGTAAGCGCCCAACTGGTACGCGGCGACCTTGAGATTTCGGCGACCTGTACGGTGACCTATGTTGACCCGCAACAACTGCTGGCCTGCGGGCATCCCATTCTGCAAGCCGGCCCGGTGTCGATGCCCATGACGACTGCCGAGGTTGTAGCCACGCTCGCATCGCCGCTGAATGCATTCAAGATCATCAACACCGGTGACCCAATCGGAAGCTTCACTGAAGATCGCGATTCGGCGATCCGCGGTGTTCTGGGCGAAAAGGCTCACATGATTCCGGTGCACATCGCTGTGCATGGAGAGACTTCCAATCGCAAGCTCAATGTAGAAGTGATTGACCTGCCTTCACTGACACCGCAGGCGGTTCTGGTGTCGCTGTATGACGCCCTGCTCGATAACAACCAGAGCACAATGGAGACCAGCTACCACGTCACTGGAAGCGTGAATATCGCGGGCTACCCGCCCTCGCATCTGGATCTGTGGGCGCCGGCGGGCGATCAGGGCTCAGCACAGCTTTCGGCAGCGATGCAAACTGACGAGAGCTTCACCCGCCTTTACGCAAACGGGGCTCGCCAGGGCGCAATTCAGGCAATTGACGTCGATGTCGAGGTGATTCCGCGACGCGCGCAAGTGGAATTGGAAAATGCCCGCCTCGACTCAGGAAACGTCGTCCACGCGGGTGACACCATCGTGGTGGAGGCAACGTTAAGGCCGTGGCAGCAACCGGCGCACAACATACGCATCCCCATCACCTTGCCGCAGGGCCTCGAAGCAGGAAGCATGCGGTTGCTGGTTTCAGATGCCGGAACCCTGGACCGGGCTCTAGTTCAGCCCCGCATCTCGACCCGCTCCGTCGATCTGGATACGGCACTTGCCGAGGCTCGAAGCAGGCATCCAGCAGACAGAGTCTTTGTGAGTCTGCTGCTGCCGGACGCCCAGGCCGGAGTCGGCGGCCAAACGCTATCAGCGGTGCCGCTTTCCGTTGCCAACGCGCTGGAGCCCTTGCGCAATTCGCAGGATGTGAATTTAAATGGCGAGTCCGTGGTATTGGCCGGCCAAGCGCCGGCGGGCGGAGCGCTGAATGGTTTTCAGATACTGAACCTGCACATCGAGCCGGGCGGCGGTTTAGACTAATCGGAGAAAGTCGTTACTTCTATCTTCGGACCGGAGCCACTCCAATTCACCGGCCCTGTTGCTACCTCCAGTGAGGACTGCGAAAGATCATGGCGCAAATTCAGGGACTTGCAGCTCACGCGGCGGGAGCCGAGCTTTTGCCTTTCCGTTACGACCCAGGTGAGCTGGGTGTGCAGGAAGTCGAAATTGGCATCACCCACTGCGGTATTTGTCATAGCGATCTTCATTTGATTTCGAACGACTGGGGCAACAGCCAATATCCGTTTATCCCAGGGCATGAGATCATCGGCACGATCACGGCAACCGGCGCCCAGGTGCGCTCGTTGATGAAGGGCGAGCGAGTCGGGCTGGGATGGCAGTCGAACTCATGCGGCGAGTGCGAGTGGTGCACGCGGGGCCTTGAGAACCTGTGTCCTTCTCTTGAGGCGACCTGCGTCCATCGTCACGGCGGATACGCCAACAAGGTTCGCGCCAACGCACGCTTCGTCGTGAAGATTCCCGATTCCCTGCCCAGCGAACAAGCCGCGCCTCTGCTTTGCGCCGGGATCACGGTCTACAACCCGCTCCGCGACCACTGCGTCAATCCATCTTCGCGGGTGGGCATCGCGGGTATAGGTGGCCTGGGACATCTTGCTATTCAATTCGCGCGGGCGTTTGGCGCGGAGGTCACGGCTTTTTCCACTTCGACCGCCAAAGAAGCTGAGGCTCGGGCGCTGGGCGCGCACCACTTCGTGAATACGCGCGAATCGAAGGCCATGAAGGAAGTGTCGGGATCGCAGGATTTTATTTTGAACACCGCCAATGCCGATCAGGATTGGGGCGTCTTCATCCAAACATTGCGACCCACCGGCACACTCTGTTTTGTCGGCGTCCCGCCCTCGAACATTTCAGTCCATGCATTTCCGTTGATTTCCGGCATTCGCACCATCACCGGCAGCCCGATCGGCAGCCCGCAGAGAATGCGCGAGATGCTTGATGTAGCCGCGCGCCACGACATCAAGGCGACTATCGAGGGCTTTCCGATGGCCAAGGCGAACGAAGCCATCGAAAAGGTGAAGAAGAACAAGGTGCGCTATCGCGCCGTGCTGGCCAACGAAAGCTGAACGGGGCGCCACGGCCGGCGCCCCCGCCTTCCTCTTCAAAACTGACTATCCTCTTGCCGGCTAATTAGCTGCGCCAACAGACTGCTGCTTGCGCGATTTCAAGTTCTCTGAGACGCTCGCCAGCAGATCCTTCGGATGCAGAGGCTTGTTGAGCAAGGTGAATTGATGCCCATCCTGTCGCGCCGCCGCGAGCAGGTCGGCCGTTGAAGCTTGTCCTGAAAACAGGATGATCTTGCAGTCGGGAAAGATGCGCTTCACCGAGATTGCGAGCTCGATTCCGCTCATCCCGGGCAGCACAACGTCGGTGATAAGCATTTCGGGTGGCGTTAGCAGGGCCGACTCAAGGGCGCCTTCACCGTCGTATTGCGCAACCGCGGTGTAGCCGCTGCGGTTCAGAATCTCGGCAAGCGTATCGGCGATGATGCTTTCGTCGTCGACCACCATCACCACCGGTCGATATGCAGTTGTGCTTCTCTCAGGAATTGCCGCAGGAAGGTCTTTAAGAGAAATCGTGGGGAAATTAAAGTTTTTGCTCACGTCTAATTCACCTCTTGGGAACCACTCTAGCAAGGTTTAATTTTTACGTGTTAACTCGTCTTCGTACGAGCTAAATCTTTTAAATGAGATACTTATCCTTTAGCTGAGGAAGTCGTAAGTATGTCAGCTAATGTCAGATTTTTTCCTCAGAACATCGCAAGTTTTGCTTGACGAATGGTGGGTTTCCTGTGCGAGGATATTTTTGCGAGAAGTTAGGCGTACGTTAAGAACTCGTCTCCCGCACGTTAGTGGAGAACACAGCTAAGTGAGAGAGGACGAAGATGGCTACGAACTCAGAATCTGATCTGCCTCGCATGAAGTATCAATCCATTCAGCAAATCGACGTTCCCAAGGGTCGAGATGGAAAGCACAAGAAGATTGTGACCCAGCTCCTGAGCGACATCGATCAGCTGGATTCTGGAAGTGCGCTGAAGGTTCCTATATCTGCCTTGCCTGACACCAAGGAGAACATACGTTCGGCCCTGAATCGCGCAACGCATCAGAAAGGGATCGAAGTGGCGACCTCCAGCGACGAGGAGTTTCTCTACATCTGGAAGGTTGAGCAACCATCTTGAAGACCGCTCCCAACCTGACGGTTGTGCAAGAACGATCAACATGACATCGGTTCGCATGGACAAGTGGCTGTGGGCTGCGCGCTTCTTCAAGACGCGGGCTCAAGCGGCCAAGGCTTGCGATCTGGGTCGCATCCACTCCAATGAAATCGAAGCGAAGCCGGCACGCGATGTGCGCGTGGGCGACCTGCTGCGCGTGAAGAATGAGGGCGGCTCATTTCACGTTGAAGTCTTTCAGTTGAGCGAAATGCGCGGACCGGCGGCAGTAGCGCAAACCCTGTATCGCGAGACCGAGGCCAGCAAGGAGTCGCGTCAAAAGGAAGCCGCAGAGCGAAAAGCGATGCAGCAATTCGCTCCGTTGCCCGATCGCAGGCCCTCAAAGCGCGACCGGCGGCGCATCATTCAGTTCCGCGGCGGCGCGTAGCCCCGATCGCGCAGCTATTCCCAATGCCCAATCAGCAGCAGGCTGGCCGTTCCCGGCGTCTCGGTGATTGAGCTGTTGGTATTCACATAGAAGCTATGCATGATCAGCGTCACGCGTGTGCCACCTGTCACCGCTATGTGAACCGGCTGCGATAGCAGGTAGTGAGGATTAGCTGTTGTCGAGCCTGCCCTGACCGCCGCGAAACCACTCATTGCCTCATTGGCGCCTGTCACGGTGTCGAGATACCACTCGGGCACAATTGGAAGCGCCTGGTCATAATCCGCTTCGGCGAAGAGGTGGTCGATCACAAAGGTCGCGCCCGGCGGAATATTGATGCATAAATAGCCTTTGCTCGCGGGTTGCGGAAACGTATCGAACTGCTGAAACTGTTCGTACCCGGCGCGCATGCTTTCGGGCGTGTAGCAGGACTGGGCCTGATCGGTCGGAATCACCAACTGCGGATCGTTGGATGGTGAGTTGGGATAGCGCGAATGAGGTGGGTGATGGATCTGCCCAAGCATCGGCATTGAGCTCAAGAACAGGAAAGCAAGCATGATTTGCGAATGGAAGGTGCGCATTTTCGTTCTTCCTGAATGCGAAATTGATTTGCGATTACGCATAATACACGCACAACGAGATCCGTCCGCTTGACGTTGCGCGCTGAAAACGCCGGAACAGAGCACAAGAGTAAGCCGCGAACCGGCTCCAAGCCCACAGAATGCTGCAGGCTGGCCAACTTTAGTAGACTCAACGGCAGAATGTTTGCTGTGAATTCCCAACCTCCCCGCCACTTCCCTGCCCCCGCTTTCGTAGCGATTGCAACCCTCGTGCTTCTTTTTGTTGAATTGCCATGCCTGGCCCAGGGCACGCATCTCTGGACCCAGTCGCAGCTCGAAGAATTTGAAAAAGGCACACCGCAAGGCGTTGCAATCGGCAGTAATGGCCATCTGCGTCAGGGCCCCGGACTGACTGACGTGCTGACCACACCGTCAACCTTCGTCTGGTCAGTGACAGCAGACAAGAACGGCACGACGTATCTGGGAACCGGATCGCCGGCAACGGTTTTGCGCGTGGGCAAAGGAAAGGACGAAAAGCCCTTCACACTCTTTGAAACGAAAGACGTGAGCGTGCAGGCGGTACGGGTGGGACCAGATGGCGCGCTGTATGCAGCCACAGTTCCGGGCGGCAAAGTGTACAAGCTGAATCCCGGCGCGACCGCAAAACAAGATGAGGCAAGCGCAACCGTAGTATTTGACGCAGCGAATGCAGATTCGACGGACGGCACAAAGCAGGCAGGGTCGACCAGCGAGAATCGCGAAACGAAATCGCGCTACATCTGGGATATGACCTTTGATGCGGCGGGCAGGCTCTACATCGCAACCGGAGCGCCGGGCGCGATCTACCGCATCGATCCCGCCAAGCCGGGTGCAAAGCCCGAAGTCTTCTTAAAGAGCGATGAGCAGCACATCCGCGCGATGACGTGGGATGCAAAGGGCAACTTGATCGCCGGATCCGATGGTTCGGGCCTCGTCTATCGGATCAGCCAACAGGGAAAAGCCTACGTACTCTTCGAAGCGCCGCGCCGGGAGATCACATCGGTTGCTGTGGGCGCGAACGGCACTATCTACGCCGCAAGTGTAGGCGACAAGAGCCACAACCCGCTGCCGCCTCTGCCCATTTCGGGAGTTGGCACCGTGACCTTCACCATCGTGCAGCCGGGATCGCTGCAGGCTGTGAATGCAAGTTCGTCTGCGCCGGAGGGCACTGAAATCTATGCGCTTGCCGAAGGCCAGGCGCCGCGCAAGATATGGTCCGACAAGGAAGCGATCGTCTACGCGCTGGCGGTGAGGGCCGACGGCGTACTCGCCCTCAGCGGCAATCGGGGACGCATCTTTCGCATTCAGGATAATGGCGACTTTGCGGATCTTGCCCATGTTGAAGCGCAGCAGGGCTTGAGCCTAGACGTTGTGCGCGGCACGGATGGAATGGATAGCGTGATTGTAGGCACCGGCAACACCGGCAAGTTCTACACGCTAGGCGCGGCTGAGAAGCATGAGTACGCAAGCGAGGTCCTCGATGCTGGCGCACTGGCGCGGTTTGGGCGAGTCGAAGTCGATCCCGGCTCGGAAAACTACGAACTGTGGACGCGCAGCGGCAACGTCGAGCAACCCGCTCGCGGCCATGGCGACTGGGGCTGGTCAGACTGGCAGCCGCTGAAAGATGGTTCGGTGGCGTCGCCGGCAGGCCGATTCCTGCAATGGAAGGCCGTCTTGCACACAGGCGGAACACTGAGCGGGGTGGGCGTGAACTATCTGCCCGTAAACGCAGCTCCCGTAGTCGACGAATTAGTGGTAGCGACGGGCGCACGGCTCAATCCGCAAACAGCAGCCGCAACCTCGCAGTCGATCGTGAATATCAATTTCCCTTCCGCGGCGGCGCAGGGCGGGATAATTACGGTTGACACGGGGAGCAGCAGTACGCCATTGCAGGCAGTGAAAGATCGCACCGCGATCACGGTGCGCTGGGCCGCGCATGATGAAAACGGTGACGAACTGACCTACTCGCTCTATCTGCGCGGGGATGGGGAACACGTGTGGCGGCTGCTGAAAGACGGCATCACTGAGAAGGCGTACAGCTTCGATGCTTCGCTGATTCCCGACGGCGGATACCAGGTAAAGGTGGTTGCTTCGGATGCGCCCTCGCATTCTCCGGGCGATGCTCTCACCGGATCGAAGGAGAGCGAGCGCTTCGAAGTGGATACGACTCCGCCAGTTGTTAGCGCGCTGAGTGTAGTCGAAGAACCGAACACTTGTGCGAAGGCGCCGTGCGCCAAAGGTCTGCACGTAACTTTTGATGCCGAGGACGCGGCCTCTCCCATCGCGCATGCCGAGTACTCTCTTGACGCAGGAACGTGGCAGTATATTGAGCCGGTTGGCGGACTCTCGGATTCAAAGCGCGAGCACTACGACATTCAAATTCCGGCGCAGGCATTCGAAGGCAAGACGAGCGAACACCTGATCACTGTGCGCGTCTACGACAGGCACGACAATGCTGGACTCGCCAAGGCGGTTTTCGGCAGCGAATTCGCCGCAGGCAACAAGTAGGCAAGATGCGATTTGAACTTTTTGTGGCGACGCGCTACTTAAAAGCCAAGCGGCGGCAAGCCGTGGTGGGCATCGTTACCACCATCTCGATTGTCGGCGTCGCGGCGGGTGTGGCTGCGCTGATTATCGCGCTGGCCATCACTAACGGCATGCGGCGCGATTTGCAGGACAAGCTTGTCGACGCCAGCGCGCACGTGCAGCTGATGCGCGTGAAAGCCGACGGCATTCGCGACTGGCAACCGCTGCTGGAGCGGTTGCGCAAGCTTCCCCACGTGACCTCTGCATCGCCTGAGTTGTGGGAACAGGTGCTCGTCGCGCACGGCGCGCGCGATGGCGGAGCGCTGGTGCAAGGCGTTTTGCCCGACGACGAGAAAAAAGTGAGCACCATGCTCTCCATCGCCACACCGGGTTCGATTCAGGCATTGGAGCCAAAGCCGGACACGGATTCCGCGGAAAATAGAGAGTTGCCGCCTATCGTTCTGGGGCAGGATCTGGCGGAATCCATCGGCGCGAGCGTTGGTGATTCCGTATTGTTGGTCAGTCCCCAGGGTAAACTCACCCCGTTCGGGACGATGCCCAAATACGTGCACTTTAGACTTGCCGGCACTTATCATTCCGGTTTTTACCAGTACGATTCCGGGATGGGTTTTCTGCGGCTCGCAGATGCGCAAACACTTTTCAGCGAGCCCGACCTCATTACGGAAATCAGCTTCAAGGTCGACGACTTGAACCACGCTCCCGAGATTGGCCGTGAGATTGAGAAAGCCGCGGGCAATGGATTCATGGCTACAAACTGGATGGAGCAGAACCGCCCGCTGTTTCGCGCTTTAAGGCTCGAGCAGATCGTGACGTTTATCGTGATCGCACTCATAGTGATCGTTGCCGCGCTCAATATTCTGATTGCGCTGACCATGATGGTGATGGAGAAGACGCGCGACATTGCCGTGTTGATGAGTTTTGGTGTCGATCCCGCGCAGGTGCAGCGCATCTTTCTTTTGCAGGGCTTATTGATCAGCGTGATTGGCACCGCGCTGGGGCTGGTGCTCGGGTATGTAGCGGCGTGGGCCGGTGGACAGTACCATTTCCATCTATCGCCGGACGTCTACTCCATCGACACGCTGCCGTTTGCGGCGCGACCGCTGGACGGGTTGATTGTGGCCGCCGTTTCAGTGGGAATTTCGCTGCTGGCGACGCTGTATCCGGCGTACGCCGCGGCACGCATACGACCTGCAGCGGCGCTTCGCTACGAGTGATTTCAATGGCTCCCGTTCACGGATGGAGATCCAGCACCATCTCATATTCCGTAATATTCGGATCGTTGGGATAGGGCTCCGTTCTGCCGCTCATCCTGAATCCGACGCGCTGGTAAAACTCGATTGCGGGCAGATTGACGCTGGTCACCATCAACTTCAACTCAAGCAGGCGGCGGCTTTTCGCCCATGTCCTGAGGGCGTCAATCAACATCGTCCCGACGCCGGCTCGGCGATACGCCGGATCGACCCACATTGAAACAACGTGCGCGCGCTGCGGCTCCTGCCCCTCAGAAGTGCAGCCAACCATGCCACAGGCGGTGTCGCCGTCAAATGCGAGGTAGCTTATGAAACCATCACTGCTCCAGCGCGCCGAGCGTTCGAACCACTCTTCCTCAGGAAATGCCGACTCCTTGGCGTATGTGCTGGAAAAGGAGGTCGGAGACTCCTGCAGCGCGCGCAATCGCACGGCCTTGAAGATGAGAGCGTTCGCGGGCGTGAGCTGTTCAAGGGTGATCATGCAGTCTTGAAAGCATTCTTTGATGTACGACGATGAACAATTTTACTGCGGAGTGATAATGCCGCCCAGGGCGTGGCGGCGGGGCAGCACAATGCCACGGTGATCGACCTCGGCGGGCGCCTGTGAGGAGGCTGTGGGAATTTCTGCCCGCCCCACCATTGCTCCACCGCACGCCGGACACCAATCGGCCTTGGTGCCGGTGGCCAGCACGGCGCGGCAATTGCTGCAAACTCGTTCCATACAAACGAGCTTACCGGATTGACCGATCAGCATCCAACACGTCATTTAAGCGAATAGTAACGTTGTTCCTGAGCGGCCAGTCGGTACACTATAGGCATGCATCCCCCCGTTCGCCTGGTGGCGATCGACATGGACGGCACCCTGCTGCCGACTTTCAGCCAAACCATCAGCCGGCGCAATGCGCGGGCTCTGAAAGCTGCGCAGGAGGCCGGAATTACCGTCGCAATTGCGACGGGCAGGCGCACGGCTTACACCGCTCCGCTGCTGGATGGACTCGGGCTTCGAGCGGATATGCCGCTGATTACGTCCAATGGAGCAGTGACCAGGACTTTGGGCGGCGACCCGATGGACCGTTCCCACCTTGAGGCGCGGGTGGCGCGCGGGCTTTGCGGGGTGCTAAGGCCATTTGGGACGCTGGTTTTCACCTTCGACCATATTGGCCGCGGTGAGTTGGTGCTGGAGGACCTGGATCAGGCGCACCTTCGCATTTCACTTTGGGTTGAGGCGAATCGCAATGCCATTGAGGTGGTTCGACCGCTGGAGAAGGCGCTGGGAGACGGCAACGACCCGATTCAAGGAATGGTGACGGGTGGCATCGAAAAAATGAAGCAGGCGGAGGCCGCGCTGAAAGCCAGCGAGTGGAGCGGCTCATGCGAAGCGGTCCGCACCGAGTATCAGGCGCGCGATTTGTCGATTCTTGACCTGCTGCCGCCGGGTGTTTCAAAAGGCTGGGCACTGGAACGGCTCGCCTCGCGGCTAGGCGTTGATCGCAAGGAAACGATGGCAATCGGCGACAACTGGAACGACGTGGATATGCTGGAGTGGGCGGGGCAAGGCGTGATGATGGGCAATGCCGCGCAGGACTTGCGGACCATGGCGAAAATGCGTGGGTGGAAGCAGGCTCCGCCGAACGATGAAGACGGCGTGGCATCGGTGCTGGAAGTAGCAACGGCTCGACGCGGCACTCAATAAGTTTGAAGGCAATCTTAAGAAGGATTGGGAATTTCGATTGAAGATTCGTTTCTATCTGGCGCTGGCTGCGGCGATCCTCCTGAGTGGGGGGATGGCGATCCCGGCGCGCGCGAGCGAGCGCGTGAGTTTGAGCAATGGGTTCGAGATGCGCTGCGATCATCACGCGCAGGCCGGTTTGCAGGTGCGGCTCTATTTGAGCCCCGGCGAAAACAACTACATCGAAATGCGCCCGGAAGAAATCGTCAGCATCGAACAGGTTCCCGATCCACCACCACAACCCCAGCCCGCCACGCCGCGGGAGGCAAAAGCGGATGCGAAGCTGAGCCCTGAGGACCTGCGCGAGATGCTCGACGCGGCCGGGCAGGCACATAATCTTGACGTCGATCTGCTGGCGAGCCTGGTGAAGGCCGAGAGTGGTGGCAATGCCCAGGCGGTGAGCCGCGCAGGCGCTCGCGGGCTGATGCAACTGATGCCGAAGACCGCGACCGACATGGGCGTGGACGACAGTTTCAAGCCGGACCAGAACGTTCGCGGTGGCTCGACGTATCTCGACGCGCTGCTCACCCGATACCACGATAATCTCGCGCTGGCGCTGGCCGCTTACAACGCGGGGCCGGCTGCGGTCGCCAAGTACCACGGCATCCCGCCGTACCATGAAACGCGTGTGTATGTGGCGCGGGTAATCCATGAGTTCAACCGGCGGGTGCTGGCGCGCGAGGCGCTGGCGCGGCAGGCAACTGTGTCAGTTTCGCGGGAGAGTTCTCCCAACAAACGGTAGGTATGGCCTGCGAAAAGGCATTCGAATTCGAGAGGAAATTACATAATTCAGGTTTTGAAAGGGCACGACTTCACAGCCTGGTGAAAAACTCCCATATAGCCAGGGTTCTGAAAGGGCACGACTTCAGTCGTGCCGAAGTGGGTCGGAAAGATAAGGGGTTTTAACCCCTGAGGGACGATGACCAAGGCTTGATTGCCATTTATGAAACACACTCTAGTCATTCAGCCGTTCAAGCAGCCCCTCAACATAAAGTGACTCAATGAAGCTCTCACTCATTCCAACCCCAAAGGCCATTGCATGAGGGTGGAAGTTGTCGTATGCCCCAAACTCCAGAACTCCAGCTTTTGCGATCTGAATATGGTCGATCGCTTGCGGAATAGTCCCGCCCATCGCTGCATTGATTGACGGGATTGCTGAGAGTTCCAAAGGGACGATGATAAAATCCTGCTTCGGCCAAAGGGTGTTCCTTCTGAGCGCTGGCGTTTCTTCGCCCGACGCACCAGCCAAGGCCTGTAACCGCAGATTTTTGAAATCCCCCTCAAATGAAATCAATGCGTCTCCCGCCAAATCCTTCATCACCGCGAGCAAGATGCGGTTCTTATCGCGGACTCTCCACTGCCGGGGCTTTCTCATTTGTCCTCTCTATCATAGGGCGTCTTAGAGTAGAAGACATCCTCAATTGGTCGCGCCGACATTGAACGTTGCCGTTTAGACTGGCATTACCCGTAACATGGGAACGGAGCAGGCTTGAAGAAGAAGCAATTGATTCTGGGCATTGTGGTCCTGGCCGCCCTGGTGGCGCTCTTTATCTGGGGCCGGCAACGATTTCATTTCGATTTTGGGGTTTTCCGGACGCAACTGGCAGAGGCCGATTGGCGCAAGATTGTATTCGGAGTGGGCTGCATTTACCTGGCTTATGTTTTCCGTTCGGTGCGCTGGGCGATGCTGCTGAAGCACAACAAGAAGGTCCATCCGCTTTCATTGCTCGGGACGCAGGTGATGGGCTTTACGGCAATCGCGCTCATCGGGCGTGTCGCTGACCCCGTCCGGCCTTACCTCGTTTCAAAAAAGACTGGCCTGCCTCTCAGTTCCCAATTCGCCGTTTACATTGTTGAACGCCTGTTCGATGCGGGCTCGATGGCACTGATCTTTTCCATTGGCATGCTCTGGATTCCTGAAGCCGAAATCCTGAAGGCAACCAGTCACTCCACCATGGTCTCGGCCATGCAGCATCATTCGCCCTTCCTGGCGGCTTTTTTCGCGCGCTATGGCGGACTTGCATTGACATTCGCAGGCGCGCTCTTCCTCGTTGCCGTGCGCTTGTGGGGCGGCGCGGTTGCCACATTTTCCGAGCACAGTTTCGGCCTGATTTCAAAGAAACTGGGAACGGCCGTCGCCGAGAAGATTCGCACTTTTCATGCCGGCCTCGATACGATGCGCACCTTTTCTGAGTTCGCGGTCACCGCGTCACTCTCCCTCGGCATGTGGACGCTTATCGCCTTCGCCTACTTCATTACCTGCCAGGCATTCGGCGCAAGCCCTCAACTGGCCGCGATAACTCCAGCTAAATGTGTGCTCCTCATGATCGCAAGCGGCGGAGCAAGCATTGTCCAGCTGCCGGTGATTGGCTGGTTCACGCAAATCGGGCTCGTTGCTGCAATCATTACCGGCCTGTTTGGCGCGAGTCCCGAGGCAGCTACCGCCTGTGCGGCATCGCTGCTTCTGGTTACGTTCCTCGCAATCATCCCGGTGGGGCTGATCTGGGCGCAATTTGAGCACGTTAGCCTGCGCAAACTGACTCATGAGAGCGAAGAGGCTGAAGAAGTGGCGGCCGTTGAATCCGCCGACGCCGCAGAGTGATCCACATCTACCGCAACAGGCAGCGTAAACCGCACGCTTTCTGGCCCCACGGCGCCGCCGGTGAGCAGCATGCTCATAGCCTGCTCCATGTTGAGGTCGGTCATGGTGACGCGGCTCAGCGGCAATAGCTGCAGAAACGCCGACGTAGGATTGATGGCATTGGGCAGAAGGACGGCGGCCAGTTCCTCTCCCGTTGTGGAATCGACGAGCGTACGCGTGAGGAAGCCGATGCTCTTTTGGCCGAGAATGGGAAAGTCGACCAGCACCACGCGCTGGTTGGTCTCCTTCTTGGTCATCATGGTGTCGAGTAACTGGCGCACGGACGAGTAGACCTTGGCCACGAACGGCAGCCGCTCGAGCGCAGACTCAAAGAGATTGAATGCCTGCCGCCCAATGACCAGCGATGTCACACGGCCCAGCGCGTAGAGCACCACCAGCGTAAGCAGGATGGCCAGCACATATTGCAGCCAGGGCGCGTTTAGCCAATCCTCCGGGAAGATATCGGCTAGCAATTGCACCAGGGGCAATCCCGCCTTGGCCAGGGTTCCGAAAACAAAGCTGAAAATGAGCCAGGTCACAAACAAGGGTCCGGCGGTAATGAGGCCGGCCAGGATGTTGCGCTGCAAGTCACGCAGAGTATGGGAGACGACGGGATTCACTGGTTGCTCCTGCTTTCATTGCTCTGAAAACGAGAATACGCGACCGCGGATAATTGCCATCCAATGCAGTAGCGCGAATGTCTCTAAACTCGCCTATATTGAAGAGGAAGGTGGTTCATGATCGATCCCTTGGGTCCCGATCCTGCCGATCTGAAATCCGCTGCGATACCTGCGCGGGAAGTGGTCTCGCTAGGGGCCGAGGCTGAAAAGCCCGCGCCGCCCAGGGTCCCATCGCCCGGATCCCAGCCTGCCCAACCCGATGCCAGGCATCTCCAGCCGCGCACCTCCATGACGCGCTCTGTTCCGCGGCAAGACAAGCCCACCGCATTTGAGCGTGCAGTCGGAGTGGCGAGAGTGGTGTTGCCCATCATGGGCAAGCTGCTGCCCCTGCTCGAAGGGAACGTTGTCACCGCCGCCTCCAACCTGATGTCCAATCGCGGCTCCCAGATGATCGACCTTGAGCCGCTGCAAGCCGCCATCGGCAAGCTGCATCACGACCAGCGGACGCAGCAACTCTCGCTTGCAGAGCAAAAAAATGCCCTGCAGCGAATTGAAGAAGAGTTGGTCACGGTAAAGGAAGCCGTCGAGCGTAACTCGAACGATCAGAATGAGCTGGCAGAGGCCTTCTTGAGCCTTCGCAAGAAAGTATCGAGATTCACGCGATTTGTGTTCGTCATGCTGATCCTGCTGACCGCCTTCATCGCGCTGCTTTGCGTGCGTATCGCTTACATTCTGAAACCATAAGCGCAGAGTCTCTGCCTCCGCAGGCGGAAGCTGAAATTCCCAAAACAGACCTGTTTTGCACATCTCGTGGCGGCGTTTGTGATCAAAATCTATCGATTTTCTATATAGTGAATATTGATTTCCATTATATAAATACGGATTTCGCTCTCTCGCAGGCCATTTACAAACTCCGTGATGGAGAACATTGCCAGTTGTCTTTTGCCGGGGCTAGTATTCCGGGTAGTTCAATTGGGGATAATTTGCCCTGTGTCAAACCGCTGTTCTAACTGAGTTCACAGAGCTTCACTAACGAGCGCCGCTTACCGGCGGCCGCACACGGAGTGCCTCCTTATGGCATGGTATGCCTACTGCATTGGTGAGAAACAAGCCTTTCCTGAGTTAGCCCGTCATCGTAAGCCCGTACCGCTAGAATCCGTCCATGGAGTCAGCGGTAATCAGGTCTTCCTTTACCCCGCAAGCGATCTGGCCGTAATCGTCAGCGAGCACAACCCGGCAGAAGCTTTTAGCCAGAAATCGGGCGTGGATCATGCCCGGGTCATTGCGGACTGTTTCAAACATTCCACCGTACTTCCCTTCCGATTCGGAACCGTCTTCAACGACGACGACAGCCTCCGCAAGTCCATCCGTTCAAACCAGCGCCAGTTTCTCGGGAACATCGACAAGCTGCGCGGCAAGACCGAGATGCACCTCAGGATCCTGGTGGACGATTGTTGCTCAAAGGAAATTGAGCGCCAACTGCCCATCGAGAAGGTTGGCCGGGAATATCTGACCAATCTGCGGGAAACGGCCACCCGGCAACGGGAACGCCAGACCCGGGCACGCGCGGTCAGCTTTCAGATGCACCGCCTCTTTATGCCATTGGACGAGGACGTAAGCTGCCGCCTGACGGAAAGCGGCAAAATGGTGCTGGATATCGCCCACCTGATCGACCGGAAGTATGTTGAGCGCTATCAGAACAAGTTCACCACCACGAGCGCGATGATGCGCGACTGCCAGATGCAGGTTTCAGGCCCCTGGCCGCCGTATCATTTCGTTCACCGGCTCACCCGCGGCGCACATGTACCGGCGCAAGGTCAAATTCCGGCTGCAGGTCCTTTGGCAACACCGGTCCCCGTTGCCGAATCAGCCGTCGTAATGGCGTAGTCGCGGAGATATTCAACGCTAGGGCCCGGCTTGCCCGGGCCTTTGGCCGCACAAGACAACTTGTGTCTTCCCCATAGCAGATTCCAAGTGGGGAGACGGGTCTTGGAAGACCATGCGGTGAAGTCAAAAAGACCAAGGGTGAGTCAACTTGGCGCGTGGCTGCACAGCCGTTTCCGACCGGGTATCGCATTTTCCTTCACCGCGCTTTTCCTCTTGCTAGCCAACGGCCGCATGGATAGCGGTGATGCCAATGCCCAACTCCAGGCCGCCTTTAACCTGGTCACCACTGGGACGCTGGGAGAAGTCACCGAAAATCAGGACCCACGTATCCAGAAGCTGTTCGTGCCCTCACCCAATGGCCGGTTTTACGAAGGCCATGACGTCGGAAACTCGCTACTCATGACGCCCGCCACCGCGGTTGCAGTAGTTCTCGCGCATTTCATTCACGCCTCAGGAGACGCCGCAAGAGTTGGCGTTTACAGCGGCGTGGCGCTAATCGTGGCCAAGAGCCTCACCTCGCTGACCGGCACGTTGGTCAGCGCGCTCGGCTGCTGGTTCCTCTTTCGTTTCTTTCTGCGTTCTCTTGACTCCCGCACCAGTGCACGCCTCACACTCCTGTTTGCTTTTGGAACCATGTATGCCGGTTTCTTTCGCGCAGCATGGGACGTAGTCCCCGCCTGCAATGCCTCCTGTATCCTGCTCTACTATTGTGCCGGTATCCTCGACGACGATTCGCCCAAACCCCGCGACTGTGTTCTGGCAGGCTTCTGGTTCGGTGTCATCGGCCTGTTCCGATGCTCTTACGCACCCTTTTCTCGGCATCGGCATGGCGCTCATGTTTTTTCTTCGCCGCAAATCCATCCGATGGGCAACACTGCTTGAGAGTGTGGGCGCCTTCGCCGCCGCGATCTTCCCCACCATGTTATTCAACTACGTGCGGATGCACTCGTTCCTCAAGCCCGCAACAATGGCCCCGCAGTTTGCCTTCGAAAACGGAATGTCCGGCCATCCCTGCAAGGTCTTATCGGCCTTTGGATCTCACCCTACCGCGGCATGTTCCTCTATGCGCCTGAACTGGTGCTATTGTTTGCCTTGCCCTGGTGCTGGCGAGCCCTGCCTCCCGGGGTGCGCCGCCTGCTCGCGGTCTTCGCCCCCGGCAGTCTCCTTTACTACATCTTTATCGCTTCCCTCAATTACCGGGGTGGCATTGGTTGGGGTCCGCGCTACCTGATGCCGCTGCTACCGGTACTGTTCGCCGCCAGCGCCTTCGTGCTCGTCAACCTTTGGAGTCGAGGGCTGCGAACACGCAACCCTCTGTCAGGCCTCATCGTGTTCTGTTGCTCCGTTTCGCTCTTGGCCATGTTTGTAAACTTTACGGCTGCCGCTCGCCTGGACGCTCAGGTCAATGACTAACTACAGGGCCACGCGCCCGCGCCAAATTCTGGATACAGTGGAAGCGTTTCGGAACGCGTTCACTGGAGGACTCGCCACTGGATCGAGCCACCGCGCTGAGACCGTTCCGCCTGTCTTTCCTGACCTTGTCGCCACGCAGGTTGCCACGTTTCTGAAGAGAAAGTCGACGGCTCTGGCCGCAGGCTTTGTGTTTCTCTACCTCTCCGGCCTCGGCTATTTCTTCCGAAACCTCTGGTCACCATTCGCCCCGGGAAATGGTTGGCGCTTGCGCAATCATCGCCCGACAGACGTCAGCCCGGTCCATGGACAGTAGCGAACACAGCTTTTGCCGCAGGACCAGTTGGCGCACTCGTTCAAAGAGAATTCAGACCTCGCACAATCGGTCAGCCGTCAAGGGGTGGAGCTTTGGGAAATGTGATTTGTCTCCCGCATCAGCCCACACAACAGGATGGGAAAGCCAACCAGGGGTTTGAGCAGGAACTGTTCGCGTTGCTTTGGGCTGAGGAGTCTGACGATATACCGGTGGAGGAGGATTTGCTGGTACCAGGGAATGCCGGCGACCATGTGGTGCGCCAGGTGACAGGGTTGTCCCCACGGTCCGCCGCCAACGAATAGCCCCCAGAAGCCAACGCCGAAGCTTCTGGCCCCATTGTTGCTCTCAAGCGGCATCAGGTTGTGCTCGGTGTACTGGCGGAGCCGGTCGAGATAGAAGCCTACATGGGGAAGCAGCAAAGCCACGATCACGGCAAAGAGCGCCCCGAAAAGTCGATAGAGCAAAAAGAGGTAAATTCCGTTATAAACCGCTGCGACAGCGCCGGAGATTGCAGAGGAGCTAGTGTACGAAGTCGACCGATGCGCGAAGAAGTCGCTGTAGTTAAAGAACGTTCCGAGGGGTAGCAGCATTCTCCAGAATCGTCTGGGGAGAACGAAATTGAGAAACTCGGAGTCGTGGACCGTGCCGAATCGGGCATGATGGGCCATGTGCGCCGCCGAGTAGGGTCCGGGCTCGGCGGTAGCCAATCTACCCAGGTTGCCAGCCAGGAAGCTGGCCGCGCGGCTGACCGACCCTTTGCCCGGAAAGATGAGGTTGTGTGCAGCGCCTTCATGGAGAGAGTAGACAGCGAGCGTATACATCAACCAACTGTGAGCGACCCCCGAAAAGATTGCTGTAAGGATAAGCGGAAGAGTGCCCGGATACCAGGCAACGATCCAGCGAGACAGGAATATCCATCCAAACCAATCTGTAGCGAAGATCGACAGAATGACCAGACTACTGATCGTGACATGAAGGACTGGGTGGGACTTGAACCAGCGGTGAAGCTCTCGGCCACGGTTCCTGATCAGATGAATCTGCCTCGCATCAAGATATTCAAAGGCGTGTGCATCGGCATACGCGTTGGCCAGTCGAAACTCGTCGGGGCGGAACCGCATTGTCCTCCCATCCAGGAGTGCACCGGACGACTCCGTTGGCAGGAATTGAGACATTGACGCAGCGGGATGTTTCGGCCCGCGAGTCGCATTTACCGCTTGGAGTGATTGCGATGTTAGCAGAAGAAAATGAACGAGTGCGAAATCTGTTCGCACCCTGCCTACAACGGAGCACGGCGGGGATCCTTGTGCAATTAATTGCCCGTGGTGGAGGTTGCGCTCTTGTTCCGGGTCAGCACGAACGACTTGCGCCGGTCCTTCGATGCATGATCGATCTGCTTCCAGAACGCAACGAAATAGTCGATCGCGGAGATTGTCGACACCAGCACAGTGAAGTAGATTGCGGCGATGGCAACCCATTTCACCGGGATAACCACGACGCCGAATTGCCACTGATACCAGTGGTGCGCAAGAACGGCCGAGACAACGCAGACAATCTGGACGACGGTCTTGAGCTTGCCCAGCTCGCTTGCCTGAATGGTGAACCCCTCAGAGGATGCGATGGAGCGCAGACCTGAGATGAGAAACTCTCTGGCAATGATGACGACCACGATCCAGACCTTCACTACTTGAGGGTTGTACGAAACCAGGGCGATCAGCGCACCGGTCACCATGATCTTGTCCGCGATGGGGTCGAGCAGCATCCCCATGGTCGTGATCTGCTTGCGCTTGCGGGCAAGGTAGCCATCAAGGCCGTCAGTGATTGAGGCCAGAACGAAGAGAACGGAGGCGAGGATCTCCTGCTCGCCATTGGGACCCTGCAAGGGAAAGTGCGGAGACAGAATCCACAACAACAGCGGGATCATGGCGATCCGGCTCAACGTGATGGAGTTGGGAAGGTTCACCGTTTATCCCTTGACCTTAAAGATTCTTTCTAATCTAGCGCTTGCTTGGAACCTTTTCTTCGCTTCCGCAAAACTTTTGTACTCCGCAGAGGCCCGGCAAAAAGGGTTCCACTATCACTATAGTCGCGCCGTCCGGGCTGCCTCAAACCGTGGAGTGGTGAAGAACTAATCCGACGGACCCAGTTTCTTGAGGAGCATATCGAGGAACGGCTCCTGGCTCTTGAGGATGTGCTCGCGCGCCGCGGCGATGGGAAACCATGCGCCACGATCGACTTCGGGGAAATCGGCAAGGCGGCCGGAGCGCGGCGGCCACTCCATCTGGAAAGTGTCGCTGGTCAGTCTCTCCGGATCGCAATCGCCTTCGAACGCCCACGCGGTGACGATTTTTCCACCTGACTGTCTGACTACGCCCAGCTCGAATAACTCGACGCCGGGATCAAAGCCCGTTTCCTCGTGGAATTCCCGTCTTGCGGCAGCCAGCGGCTGTTCGCCCTCGGCGTATTCGCCTTTGGGAATCGACCACGCGCCGGCGTCCTTATTCATCCAGAAAGGGCCGCCGGGATGAACGAGGAAGACTTCCAGCTCCCGATCTTGGCGGCGAAACATCATCAAGCCAGCGCTGCGTTTCGGCATCTGCAATCACCCGGTCCAGTATAGGGTCATCAATCATGTACGATGAGTTGCGATGTTGATGATCGATACACAATTGACCGCCAGCGAGGTGCTGCGCGCTTTTCACCACGATGAGCCCAAGCTTATACTCGGCTCGGCATTCGATACCGTTGCCGTCATCGCTATCGGCATCTGCGTGATCCGGCGCCGCCTCGATCCTTTGCTCGTTTGGCTGGCAATCTTTGCTCATCTTTACGGTGCGCGGTTATGGCTCGACTCAGACATTCTCGGTTTGGCCGTACCGGATAGCCAATTCCTTAGACACCTGCGGGGGGCAATCAACCCGCTAATTCCCGTCCCTGCATTCATCTTCTTTCAGATTGCAGGCTTGTTGCCAAAGCGTGGCAAAGTATTTACCTATTCCCTGGTCGCAATTTTCCTCGGCCTCACCGTAGCAACATTGGTCTTTGGCAGACTGCCGATATTCCACACCGCCAACAATATCGTCGTTATCATCGCATTGATCTTCGTCCTGATACATTCCCTGCGCCAAGGTTCGGGTGACCGGGACTACGTCGTGCTGCGTCGTGGTCTGCTGTGCTTCATTGCCTTGGCGCTGTGGGATAACACTGCCGGCAACTACTTTCACCTCCCCGAGATTGAGCCTTATGGCTTCGCGATTTTTCTAGCCTGCATGGGCTACGTCGCCGCACGGCGAACCCTGGATCGCGACCAGCAATTGGGGGAAATTCAGAGAGAACTCGATCTCGCGCGCAGAATGCAGCTCTCGATTCTACCAGCGGAGTTTCCCGCCTCGACTTCATTTCAAGTGGCAGCCAAATATGTTCCCATGACTTCGGTCGCAGGCGATCTCTACGACTACCTGGTGGCCGATGAAGGCCATGTGGGATTGTTTATCGCCGATGTCTCAGGACATGGCGTTCCCGCGGCGCTCATTGCTTCAATGGTGAAGATGGCCGCGATTTCGCAGCGCGCGCAGGCGGCTCACCCCGCGCTGGTGCTGGCCGGAATGAATGCGGCTTTGTGCGGCAACACGCAGGGACAGTTTGTGACGGCGGCGTATGCCTATCTTGATGCCGACACTCGTGAGCTACGCTACTCCGCGGCTGGTCATCCCGCCATGTTGTTGCTAAGACGCGGCGCGGTGACTGAGATCGCCGAAAACGGAATGTTGTTGGCAGCCGTTGAAGGTACGAGTTACAGTGACCAGACTTTGGCCCTCCAGCCCCGCGATCGGCTACTGCTGTATACCGATGGCCTTATCGAGGCAAAGAATAGCCAGGGCGAACTCTTCGGCGAAGCGGCTTTGAGCGCTGCTTTCAGCCAGAGTGCCGCTCTTTCGCCGTCCAAGGCCATCGATCAGATGGTCGCCGCGGTGCAGCAATGGAGCAAGACGCAGGACGATGACTTGACCGTGCTCGTGTGCGATTTCATGGGCGCATGATCTGGCGCCTTCACCTGCGCTACTTCTTGAGTTGAGAAGAGCTCAGAGGCAGCGAGCCAATCAAATATTTCCCTTCGTCGCTGTCGACCCGATCAAGCTCCAACATCTCCACTGTCTTCGACATGATGAGGCGCGTGCGGTAGTAGTACACTTGCCCTGCCTCGGCCGTGAAATGCGCGAGTTCCACGCGGTCAGAGACGATGGAGGATTGCAAAGCGGCGCACACATGATGCTCTCCTGGATCGATGGAAACGGAGAAATAAGAGTTGCCGTGGTTCGCGCCAACCCATGCCCCATCCATTCCAAGTTTCGAGGTGGGGTAACCAAGCGTGTGAGGTGTCCCTGCATCACTAAAAAAGTAGACTCGCGCCTTCCCCGCTTCTGGATGCGCAGGCGTGTGCTGGGTATCGTCCAGCTTCACTTTGAAGTTTGCAGTCTCAGGTCCGCAGGCCGCTGTCCCGTCGGAAGACGGCGCTTGCGCGAATCCGCAAGCAGCACAAAATAAGACAATCAGGAAGGCCATCATGACTCTAATCTCGGTGCGACTTTCCAAGCCCATCTTCGTTCACCCTGGTTCACAATCTTCAACTCTTAGAGGAGAATGTTCAGATTTGGTTAGGACTGATTCCAAGAAAAAGCGGGATGGGCTGCCTGCCCCTCCCGCTTCCAATTGCTGAAGTCCAGATGGTTACGCGTAAATTCCCCGCTGCTTGATCGTGAACGACACACGATCGATAGCCAGCATGTAGGCCGCGATGCGGTTGTTCACATTGTGGGCCTCGGCGTAGCGCACCACGTCGTCGAAGCTATCGCGCAGAATCGTCTCAAGCTGCTCGTTGACGATGGCTTCCTTCCAGAAATAGCCCTGGCGGTCCTGCACCCACTCGAAATAGCTCGCCGTGACGCCTCCTGCGTTGGCCAGAATGTCAGGAACGATAAAGATGCGCTTGTCGGCGAGGATCTCGTCGGCTACCGCGGTCGTGGGACCGTTGGCGCCCTCCACCACGATGCGCGCCTTGATGTTTTCGGCATTGCGGCTGGTAATCACGTTCTCAGTCGCTGCCGGAATCAGAACCTCGCATTCGGAAACGATGAGTTCTTCGCTGGGCATGGCTTCTGCGCCGCGGAAACCGAGCGTGGTTCCGTTGCGGAATTTGTATTCGAGCAACTGGTGAATATCGATTCCATTGAGATTGCACAGGCCGCCTTCTTTCTCGGCGATACCTATAATCTTGTAGCCATGTTCCATCATGAGGCGTGCTGCATTTGAACCCACGTTGCCAAAACCCTGGATAATCACGCGGCATCCATCAATGGGCATGTTCAGGTAGCGAAGGCTCTCATCGCAAACCACGAGCACGCCGCGACCGGTGGCCTCAACCCGTCCGCGCGAACCGCCTATGTTCAGCGGCTTTCCGGTGACCACGCTGGTGACGGTATGGCCCACGTGCATGGAATAGGTGTCCATAATCCATGCCATGGTCTGTTCGTTGGTGTTGACGTCCGGAGCGGGAACGTCCTTTTCAGGGCCGATGAAATCGATGATCTCAGAGGTATAGCGGCGCGTCATGCGCTCGAGTTCGCCCTGGCTCATCTTCTTGGGGTCGCAGATAACGCCGCCCTTGGCGCCGCCGAAGGGAATATTCACGACCGCGCACTTCCAGGTCATCCAGCTGGCCAGCGCACGCACTTCATCGAGTGTGACTTCAGGCGCGTAACGAATGCCGCCTTTGCCCGGTCCGCGGGCGATTGAGTGTTGTACTCGAAAACCGGTGAAGATTTCAATGTGCCCATCATCCATTGTCACGGGAAAGTGAACGATAATCTCGCGCGCGGGGGTCCTGAGGAGCTTCCAAAGACCTTCATCCAAATTCAGCTTGCGTGCTGCAAAATCAAACCGCGCGCTCTGCGCTTCCCAAGGATTAATTTCCTGGTCCAAGGTCATAGTCGGTGCTGCCGGTGCCATACCAATCTCCAATTCCTTATCCGCCGCGAAAGCCACACCTGAAATCCCGTGCAACTCATTGACGCGGCATGACTTCCCCGTTTAGCCGGGGATCTCTCCTACTCGGCCCGCAGAGGTCTTTTCCTGCGCGTGCCGTCTGGGTCTAAAACTGCTCTATATTTGCCCAAACCCATGTGAGTCTAGGCTTCCAATACAGGCTCGTCAAGCCTGCTTGAACCACCCTAGGAACCCCTTGGTACTGCCCTTGTGTCCTCGTAAAGACAGGGTCCTGGCCCGCTTTCAAGCAAATTGACACACCTGTTGAATCACAGCGAAATCATCCTGCCATTGGACAATTCTCTTTTTGCCGGGCAAGTGGTGATTCTCTGGGTACCCGCGGGTAGCTACCGTGTTCACATACAGGCCTGGATTCCGCTGAATGCAGATAAGATGACTAAGTTCCTACAACGTTCGTAACCGTAACTTTGTTACGAAATTCGGCACGTGCCATTCGGGTTAGCTACACTCATCCCAGCCTGATTGCCATTCTTTTGGGGCGTCATTTACCCCTGGAAGCCGAAGAGATTGACTGCAGACTGGCCGCAATTCATGGAGAAATGATGTCTTCTGGCGACAGGATTCTGGTAATCGACGACGACAGGGTCGTTGGCGAGATCGTGTCGGCACTGGCCAAGGCAATGGGCCTGGAATGCGATGTGACGAGGGACCCGAAGGCGTTCTTCAACCTCGTGAATGCCGATACGAACCTTATTCTGCTCGACCTGGTCATGCCGGAGATGGACGGCATCGAGATCCTGCGGCTGCTGGGCGATTGGAATTGCAAGGCTCGCATCGTTCTGATGAGCGGGATCAATATTCGTGTAATTGAAACGGCGAAGAGGTTGGCACATTCACTGGGCCTCACCGTCGTTGGTCACCTGCAAAAACCGTTTCCAATATCCCAGTTGAAGGAAGTCCTGGAAGCAAACGTGGCAATGGAAACGCCGCAGGCACGCAAGGAAGTGCCCAAGATTGCTATTCCCGACGAAGATTTGCGTGCGGCCTTTGAGCGCAACGAATTCGTGCTCCACTATCAGCCGCAGATTAGCCTCGCAACTGGCACCGTCACGGGCGTCGAAGCCTTGTCCCGGTGGCAGCATCCCGAACTGGGCCTGGTATTCCCTGACAACTTTATCGCGCACATCGAGTCTCTCGGGCTCATGGACAGGTTCTGCTGGATTACCGCGGAGCGCGCACTGCGCGAGGTGAAGCAGTTTACCGGACCGGACGGTGTGTTGCCGCGCCTGGCCATCAATGTGTCGGTCAGTTCCCTGCGCGATCTAAAATTCCCCGACATCTTTGTGAATCTTGCGGCCAAGCACGATTTCCCTGCGGAAAATATCGTCATCGAAATCACAGAGTCGGGACTCATCGAGTTCTCCCGCGCCCTCGACGTGCTGACCCGCCTGCGCATGAGAAACTTCCAGCTTTCCATCGATGACTTTGGCACCGGCTATTCGATGATGCGGCAATTGCAAAACGTTCCGGCAATCGAATTGAAGATTGACAGGACGTTTGTGCAGAATATGCACGCCAATCACAGCGACCTTGTGATGGTAGAAAAGATTATTGAAATGGGCCATGAACTCGATATGGAAGTCATTGCCGAAGGCGTTGAGACCGAGGATCAGCTCAGACTGCTGCGTGAAAAAGGCTGCAACGGGGCACAGGGCTTCCTCTTCAGTCGCGCATTGCCGCCCGCCGAGATCATCAACTGGCTTGAGAGCTATCGCGCCCAGCACGTACATTAGTCGCCTCGACCTTCGGAATCGTCGCGCGGGCATCTGAAATTAACCTCCCCAACTTTTTTCAATCTGGCCACAGCCTTCCCGGCCCAATCCCGTATGATTTTCAATCAAGTACGATTGGAGAGACGAGATGGGGAGATTCCGTGGTCCGGCCATTGCAGCCGGTCTTTCGCTGTTCCTGTTTATCGGTCACGCACAGGCTCCGACGGCCAAAACACAGGCACCCACTGCCGTTCCAAGCACTGCCGCTCCCACTACACAGACCGCTGGGGTTAATCCGGCCACAGCCACGCCGACGCCCGCACATACCCTTGACCAGGGCGACGTGACCGCGTTTTTCGACGGCATCCTTCCCTTGCAGCTTGAGCGCAGCGACATCGCCGGAGCTTCGGTGCTGGTAATGAAAGACGGAAACGTCCTGCTCGCCAAGGGCTACGGCTATGCCGATGTGAAGAAAAAGAAGCCGGTCGATCCCGCCTCGACCATCTTCCGGCTCGCGTCCATCTCCAAGCTTTTTACCTGGATTTCGGTCATGCAACTTGAAGAGCAGGGCAAGCTGAATCTCGACACCGACGTCAACCAATACCTTGACTTCCAGATTCGAACTGCGTTCAGCAAGCCGATTACCCTGCGCAACCTGATGACCCATACCGGCGGATTTGAAGAGACCGCCAACGACATCATCCTCACCGATCCTAAGCAGGCTGTGTCACTCCGCGACTACCTCATCAACAACCAGCCGATGCGCATTTTTCCTCCTGGCGAGATTCCCGCTTACTCCAACTACGGAGTGGGACTGGCGAGCTACATCGTGCAACGAACCAGCGGAGAGCCGTTTGAGCAGTATGTGCAGGAACATATCTTCACGCCTCTCGGCATGACGCACTCGTCCTTTTGCCAGCCTCTGCAGAAGTCCCTGGCTGACCTGCCGTCAGAGGGATATCGCGCCAGCACGGTGAAGCCTGCGGTCGGCTTTGAGATCTTCAACCCGGTAGGCGCAGGAGGCGTTTCTTCGAGCGCTGCGGATATGGGCCGTCTTGGCCAGGCTCTGCTGAATGGCGGCGAGCTGGATGGCAAGCGCATCCTGAAACCCGAAACGCTGGCCCTCATGTGGACGCCGCAATTCCGCGCCAGCGACCAGTTGCCACCCATCTGCATGGGCTTTTATCAGGACTGGCGCAACAATCTGCGCTGGATCGGGCATGAAGGCGACCTGATTGCCTTTCACAGTCTCTTCTTCGTTGAACCGCAACAGAAGCTGGTACTGTTTGTCTCCTACAACTCTGCTGGCGGCGGCGCTGCACCCCGCCCTGAAATTATCAACTTCTTCTCGGATCGCTATTTTCCCGGCGCGCCAACTCCGACTTTTCTGAAGACGCCCGTGAGTGAACTGAAGGCAATCGAGGGAACGTATCAGACAACGCGGCGATCCGATTCCACAAAGCTCAAACTCTCGAATTTATTTAGCCAGGGCACTGTTTCCGTCGATAAGGACGGTGTTTTAAGTGTCCCGCGTGCCAAGGATCTACGCGGGCATACGATCAAGTGGAAGCCGGTCGGGAAAGATCTGTGGCAGGCTGAAGACGATCAGGAGAAGATTTTCGCCATTCGCGACGGCAACAACAAAGTCGTACGCCTGGCCGTCGACTTTCCCGGCGTTCAACTGCAGCGCGTGTCCTGGTACGAGAACGGCAAATTGGTTTTGCCCGTGGTGGGCGCAAGCCTGGGTATTCTCGGCCTTGTCGTTCTGGCCAGCTTTGTTCGGACCGGGAAACGAATCTTCCTGCGCAAGCGCGCACGCCCCGCCCCGCAGCCGGGGACGATCTGGCTCACCGCGAGCCCGCGGATTGCGTCCTTCATCTGGGTCTTCTCGCTGGCGACGATTGTGATTTTCTTCATGGTGAAGGGCGACGATCTTTTGCCGCCCACACCGCAATGGACGAAGTGGTTTGTTCTGGAAAACTGGGTGATGGCGCTGGCGATTCTTATGAGCGTTTTCGCGATATTCGCGGGCATTCGTGCGTGGTTTCGTGACAATCTGCGCTGGATCTCGAAGGTGAAATTCACGCTCGTTGCGTTGTCATGCCTGATATTGACCTGGTTCGCGATTCACTGGCACATGATCGGGCCGGCGCATCGCATCTAGCGCTACTGACGAGTCTTGATTTCGATGGGTTGTGATTCTTCGTTTCATTGCGAAGTGCATCTGAGCAGGTAAACTGGTGCCTGTGAAAGCCTCGTCGAATCTCATCCAGCCCAGCCGCAAGGATTTTCTGGCGCTCGCCAGAGAGCATACGCTCGTGCCCGTATACCGCACGCTCACCGCCGACCTGGAGACGCCAGTCTCCGCATTTCTGCGCGCGGCGTGGACTGAGCGCGAGTGCTTTCTGCTGGAGTCGGT
Organism: uncultured Acidobacteriaceae bacterium; assembly: GCA_963826915.1. Classification (GTDB taxonomy): domain Bacteria; phylum Acidobacteriota; class Terriglobia; order Terriglobales; family Acidobacteriaceae; genus Telmatobacter. Next base: position 100,886 of record CAWGYG010000007.1, on the reverse strand, counting down.
GGAAGGCGGCGAGCAGGTGGGCCGCTACACGTTCATCGGGTTGAATCCGTATAAGCGGATCGTGGCCTGGGGACAACAAATCGAGATCACCGAAGGCAAACGCACCACGCGCATCAGGGGCGACATCTTTAACGTGCTGCGCGACGCGCTCGGCGGTCACAACCCTGCGCGCCTGCCGGGGCTTCCGCCATTTACCGCGGGCGCGGTAGGATTCTTCGCCTACGATGCGGTGCGGCAGATCGAGCGGTTGCCCGAGCTTGCAAAAGACGAGTTGGGTGTGCCGGACGCATGCCTGCTGTTCTTCGACGAAGTGTTGGCCTTCGACCACGTGCGCAAGCAGATCTGGATGGTCGCGACCGCCGATGTAACGCTTGCCGATCCGAATCAAGCGTATTCCAAGGCAGTGAAGCGGCTGGCGGCGCTTGAGAAACGGCTGGCGCAGCCTCTGCCCAAAGTGCCTTCACCCAGAAGCGCCAGGCCCGTACAAGTAAAACGCCGCACCAGCAAGCAAAGATTTCTCGCCGCGGTGGAGCGCACCAAGGAATACATTGCTGCGGGCGACATCTTTCAGGCGGTCTTGTCGCAGCGTCTCGATGTCGAGACCGGCATGGACAGCTTTCAGGTCTACCGCTCTTTGCGCACCGTGAATCCAAGCCCTTACATGTACTTCCTGCGCGTTACGCCGGAGGGTGCGCTGGGCGGCGGTGCTGACAAGCCAGCAAGCTCGTCCAAAAGAGGAAAAGCGCCCACGGCGCAGAGCTGCCTGGAGTTGGCGGGGTCCTCGCCGGAACTGCTGGTGCGGGTGCACGATCGCAAAGTGGAATACAGGCCCATTGCCGGAACCCGGCCTCGAGGCGCGACCGAAAAAGAGGACTTGCGTTTCGAAGAAGAGATGATGCATGACGACAAGGAACGCTCGGAGCACGTGATGCTGGTTGACCTGGGGCGAAACGATGTGGGCCGGGTCAGTGAATTCGGCAGCGTAAAGGTGGACCGGCTGATGTTTGTCGAGCGCTACAGCCACGTGATGCACATCGTGAGCACGATCGAGGGGCGTCTCAAGCCGGAGTTGACCGCTGTCGACGCGCTGCGCGCTTGCTTCCCCGCAGGCACTCTCTCTGGTGCTCCAAAGGTGCGTGCCATGGAGATCATCGAAGAGCTTGAGCCTTCGCGGCGAGGCACTTACGGAGGAGCCGTGCTCTACGCGGATTTTTCCGGCAACCTCGACTCCTGCATTGCGATTCGCTCGCTGCTGACCAAAGGCGACAAGGGATTTGTGCAGGCAGGCGCAGGAATCGTAGCCGACTCGGTGCCCGAACTCGAACACCAGGAATCGCTCAACAAGGCGCAAGCCGTGATTCGAGCGATCGAGCGGGCGCGGGAGTTGTAAGGGCAGGATCCTTGGTCAATCAACCTCTCCAGGCTTCAACTCTCCAGAACGGATATCCTTCGCAGAGCCTCGCGGCTCCGAGCAGAAACACAACTCCGAACAAGAGAACTCCCGGCGCGACTGCCCATCGGCCTTCCGCAACATCCATGCAGGCATCGAGCAGCTGAATGAATCCCACCAGCACCATCAAATTGCCAAGAGCGCGCCTTGCGCCAAGGAATAACAGCGTCACGAGCATAATCGCAATGGCAAGGTTGCGAGCGAAAAGATAGCCCGCGTAGATGTGGACAGCTCCATTGATCTGGTCATGAGGAGAAACCAGCATAGCTGGATTGACCATTGCAATGACCGCGCCCATCGCGCTTAGCAGAGCCCCGAAGATTACTACCAGCCGCAGACCCCAGGAGATGGGACGTTTGCTGGAAGCACTTTGCTCCGGCGCGGAAGTTCCCCCGCCGTTCCATTCTGTCATTGCGGACCTCCGCCAGCGACGAAAGGGGGTTGTGCTGGTTGAGAACATTACGTGTGCAGCCTGCCCAAAGTTCATGGATTTGTCATTCCGCGCCGAATAGCCGCCGGAAAAAGTGGCCGATGCGGGCAACGAATCCGGGTTTCCTTGAGCTTGTCTTCTTGGCTTTCGTATTAGTCGCGGCTACTGGCGCAGCAGGTGTGGCCGAGACACCTATGTCAGCCACTGGAGCCTGATCAGTGCTCTTGTGAACAAACGCCCCGGTCGCCTCAGGCCCAGCGGCCGCCGGAACCTTTCCGGGCGGCCCTGCTGGTGAAAGCGGCGCCAGCCCGGCGCTCTGGGCAAGCGGAAACTCGTTGCTGCCGGGCTGCGGCGGGGGCGGGCAACCGCACGGCTCCTTTTCCTGGTCGACAACTGCAAGCAGGCTCCCGTGCTGGAACATCACGCGCTGACCCGGCTGCACGCGATAGACGCTGCCATCAAAAACGCTGGTGACGAGCACATACGGCGCATTGATTCCGGCGTTGTCGACACAAGTGTCACCGTGCTGTGCCAGGCGCACCTTCACGTCCGCCGCGCCGGGACCGCCGATGAGAATGCGGAAGTCGGGCGTGAGCAGAATGTCGGAGTTGCGCCCGGTTGCGAAGCTCGCTTCCACCGCCCCGTGGTCAAGCACCATCATCAGGCCAGGGATTTCGCCGGCCGGAACGCTTGAGTCCACGGCCAGCTTCACGGTGGTTGAGGCGCATACCCGCAGAATGCCGCGATGAGGCAGCGTGACGTCGGTCGTGTGGTCGCCGGATGTCACCGCACCGTTGGTGGCGATCATCGCCCTTCCCCCCGCAACTTGCAGCGCTCCGGTAACCATCGCCGCGCTGCCCGGGTCTTTGCTGTCGAGGGGAACAATCGCGATGAGATTCGACTGCGCCGCTGAATTTGACGTGTTGCTCGTTGAGTTTGATTGAGCAGGCAAAGGCCGAGCGGGGGGTGTCGTCGTTTGCTGAGCAGACGCGGTCTGCGCACAATTCGCACTCGCTGCAAACAAGGCTGCACAGCAAATGAAGCGCGTCGCATGTGCCCAATGCGGCGCGTGCTTCCGGTTTGTCGCAAGCCTGGGCGGATATCGCATCGCGGCTACATTTCCAGGAAGTTGCGGATCATCTGGTGGCCGCCTTCAGTCAGCACGGATTCGGGGTGGAATTGGACGCCCTCAATCGGCAGTGTGCGATGGCGCAATCCCATAATGACAGATACCCCGGCCGCGTTGGCGCCATTGGTCTCAGTGGTGCGAGCCGTGATGCTTAACGCCCCGGGAAGCGAATCCTCGGCAACGATCAACGAATGGTAGCGCGTGCAGGTCAGCGGGGTTGGCAGCCCTGCAAAGATGCCTTTGCCGTCGTGATCCACCTTGCTTGTCTTGCCGTGCATCAGTTGGTGGGCGCGGACCACCTGGCCTCCGAAGGCCTCGCCGATGGCCTGGTGACCCAGGCAGACGCCGAGAATCGGGGCCTTGCCGGCCATGTGGCGGATGAGGGGAACCAGTATGCCCGCCTCGCCTGGCGTGCACGGCCCTGGAGACAGCAGGATGCGCTCGGGTTTCAATGCCTCGACCTCCTCCACCGTCAACTCGTCGTTGCGACGGACTTCGACCTCTGCGCCCAGCTCACCCAGGTACTGGACAAGGTTGTAGGTAAACGAATCGTAGTTGTCGAGGACAAAGACCATGCTGCATCAGTGTAGCGCGTGGGGCAATTGTTCCGGTCGATGGACCACGAGGCTCGTCGCCTACTTTTTCCGCTGCTTGAGCATCCACACAATCAGGTCTTCGCGGTTGAAGGCCCAGTTCCACGAGTCATGACCAATGCCGGGAAACTCGGTGTACTGCACGTCGTCTCCCGCCGCCTTCAACGCGGCGTACATATGCCGCGACTCCTCCACCGGCACCACATTGTCTGCGCCGCCATGAAAAATCCAGACTGGTATACCTGCAATCCGGCCTGCCACGTAGGCGAAGAGGTCAGGCGTCCCAGCAGGCGCTATCGAGGGGTAGGCGGTTCCGCCATTGTGCTCTGAGACAAAGCCACAGACGGGTGCGAGGGCCGCAAACCGTTCCGGATGCTGCGAGGCCAGGAACCACACTCCGTTTCCGCCCGCCGAAGAGCCCGTAAGGTAGACCCGCGACGGGTCGCCATTGAATTCGGCGATTGTCTTGTCGAGCATCGCAAGCGTCGCCACCCCACCCTGCATATGCCAGCCCGCCATCCCGTCAGTATGGATCTGGGGGAATATGGCGAGGGTTGGAAACCAGTCGCTATGACGCCGGATTTCGCTTCCCAGCGCTGGTTCCGTCGGCCGCAAACCATCAGTGCCGAAATCTCCGCTGCCATGAAGCGAAACAATAATCGGCCAGAGCCTCGACCGCTGAAATTCCCGCGGCACGTACACCACGTACCGATACTCAACACCTTCAACAACAATGGTGCGATTCAGAAAGCCTGTCTCTACCGCCGGTGCTTGTGGCTGCTGGGCCTGGGCGAAGCCGCTTGCCGAGATCATTGCAAAGCTGAGTGCGACAGTTGCGGCGAGAATGCGCAAGTTCATTCGAGTTGCTCCTTGATTGTGCTTGCAGGTTTTGATTGCAGGCCAGAGCGGGACGGCCCAGAACGGTCTGGGTACAATTCAACTAAGGCGATTGCGGGTTATGGTATCAGGTCTTCGCTCAGTTGTTTCGTGACTATGGGTCACAGCGGTCTATCGATTGCGGCGATCTCAGCATCCAATTTGGGAGACCTGCAGTTACTCCTGCCGCGCAGGTTGCACCGTCGGCGCACATCTGCAAAACTGGCGTTGGTTCTTGAATGATGGTTCTCCACTTTTTGATTCAGGGTCGGGTGCAGGGCGTGGGCTTTCGATGGTTTGTCCATCGCGAGGCCAGCGAACTGGATTTACGCGGCTGGGTCCGTAACACCGAGGACGGCGATGTTGAAGTCGTGGCCTCGGGCACGGCCGAGGACCTGGCTGAATTGCGCGCCAGCCTGCGGCGCGGGCCACGGGGCAGCCGCGTTGACCGCCTGGTCGAGCACTACCTCGACGACAAGGAAGCCACCGGCCTGAATGCCTTCCGTATTGAAGGCGCGTGGTAACGCGCCTCGCGCGCCGGGGTCAGCGAGTAGGGATTAGGGAATAGGGAGTAGCAAGTAACAGGCGCAGAGGCTGTCCCAGGGCATTAAACCCCTTGCCGACCTTCTCTCAATTATGTTTTCCAGTCTTTTCCACGCATGCCCCCTTATCCCTGTTCCCTAATCCCTACTCCCTGTCTTCTATAATCTGTAGGGAAGCAAACCTGCACATTCTCGCAGTTCCCTTCCCGTAATCTCATTCAAGCCAAAGCTTGAAAAAGAACCATGGAGCCGAGCGGACGCATGCCCGAAGCAATCAAGCCGATCGATGTTGAAGCCCTGAAGGTGCTGGTTCGCACGGTGCCCGATTTTCCCAAGCCCGGGATTCTGTTTTACGACATCACCACCCTCTTGAAAGACAGGACGGGCTTTGCCAAGCTGATCGACGCCCTCGCGGCGCACTACCTTGAACGCAAGATTGACCTGGTGCTGGGCATCGAGGCCCGCGGATTCATCTTCGGCCCCGCCCTGGCTTATCGCCTGAATGCAGGATTCGTTCCGGTGCGCAAGCCGCGCAAGCTGCCTGCTCCAGTCGCACGAGTTACGTACGACCTGGAATACGGCTCCGACACGCTTGAGATTCATCTCGACGCGATTCAACCCGGGCAGCGCGTGGTATTGGTCGACGATTTGCTCGCCACGGGCGGCACCATGGAGGCGACCGTGAAGCTGGTGAAACAACTGGGCGGCGAAATCGCGGGCCTGGCGTTCGCGGTCGAATTGGATTTCCTGAAAGGCCGCGACCGATTCAAGGAATACGACGTGTTCAGCCTCCTGCACTACAACGAGTAGGTGTTCCATCCCGGTGCATGAACGCGGCCTGCGGGTACGCGGACAGGCGCAGAGGGATTGCCCGCAATTTGCCAACAAAACAAGACTCGTCTTGAACCTCGCATGAGCGCAATCTCATGCCGGGAAGTCTGTTCTCGTATGCAGAGTGCATTGCGGACTGAAAGTCTGATCCGGCAACTCAGCGGAATGCCTGTCAGTTCATATAGCCTTCCAGTGTTCACCAGTCGGGTAAGAATCTGAACTCGCCGTAATGGCAGGGGAAGTCGATGACCTTCTTTCGCCGCATCGCGGATCATTTCAGGCGCAACCCATCAGGCCACAGCGACAACGCAGAATTGCAATCGCACCTCGTCATTCCCACCGCCGCCATTGGCGATACGCTTCCCACCGAAAATCCCGTCAACGCCGCACCGTCCTTCGGAGGAATCTGGCGAAATATACGCTACACCCTTCGCCAGATGCGGCGATCGCCCGGTTTCGCGCTTACCGCCGTGCTCGCCTTGGCGCTCGGCGTCGGTCCTACCGTGGCCATCTTCAGCATCATCTGGGCAACTTTCTTTGCGCCGCTACCTTATCCCAACGGCGATCAACTTGTGGTGGTCTGGCGCCACTACAAAGGCGAACGCGAGCCGGTCCGCGGCGAAGACTACGCCCAATACTCCGCTCAATGCCGCTCCTTCCAGCGTTTTGATTTCATATCGTGGCGGGTCCTGCATCTTACCAACACCGACCATACGCAGGACGATACAGGCGGGCTCCCCGTGAGCCCCGGCATGACCACAAGAACCATGGGTCAAAAACTGCTGCTCGGTCGCGACTTCCTGCCCGATGAAGGAGGCCCCGGTAAAGACCATCTGGTGATTCTCAGCAATTATCTGTGGGCCCACCGCTATAATTCCGACCCAAATATCCTCGGCAAATTCATCCTGGTTGAGGACGAACCTTATCAGGTCACCGGCGTGATGGCAGCCGGTCCGAAGGAAACCTCCGGAGGAGTACAGTTCAACGTCCCCCTCCTGCTGCCCATGGGCATACACACGCAGCAAGTTGGAAATGTATTCGCCCGCCTCAAGCCTGGCGCCACCCTCGCCCAGGCCCAGGCGGAGATGGAGGTGATCGATCGCAGGCTTGCCTCGCAGCGCGATGGAGGAAGGGACGCAAATCTGTGGTCAATCAGCGTTGAGCATCTTCGCAACGACTGGGTCGACCACAAGATTCAACGCAACCTGTGGCTGCTGCTGTCGGCCGTCGGCCTGGTTTTGCTGATTGCGTGCGCCAACGTGGCCAATCTGCTGCTGGCTCGAGGTGCGTCGCGCAAACAGGAACTCGCCGTACGCTCCGCTCTCGGTGCTACGCGCCGGCAGATTTTTGCCCAGCTTCTGGCGGAGAGTCTAACCCTGGCCCTGGTGGGCGGTGCTATTGGGGTTGCGATGGGATGGGGCATCATGAAGTTCAGCCTGGCCATCTTTCCCAACCAGCTCAGCGAGACCACTGAGAATGTAGTTGAGATGAACTTACCGGTGCTCTGTTTTGCGCTCGGTATCACCATAATTGCCGGAGTTCTCTTCGGATGTGCCCCGGGCTGGCAGGCTGCACGCCTCAATCTGAGCGAAACTTTGAAGCAGGGATCGCGCGCGGTCGGCGGTCGCAGCCGGGCGCCCCTTCAATCCATCCTGGTCACAGTTGAGGTTGCCCTTACGCTCGTGCTCCTGGCGGGCGCGGGAATGGCGATGCATAGTTTCTGGAATCTCTCGCATATCGATCTCGGCTTCACCGTCGATCGCATCGTAACCGCGAGACTGACTCCGCAGTTTGCCGCGTCCCCGCAGGGTGGTTCACGCAAATTACCGCCGTCCGAACAAACCATCGCTCAACAACACCAACTCCTCGATCGTCTTCGCAACGTGCCCGGAGTGGCCGATGCCGCGCTCGCGACCAGTGCCCCGCTTCATGGTTTCGACACATTTCCTTTCTCCGTCGCTGGCCAGCCCGTCGACAAGACCCATCCCCTCCAGGCCGACCTCGAAGCTGTGTCGCCAAGTTTCCTCAACACCTTCGGCATGCGCCTCGTGCGTGGACGATTCCTCGGCGAAAGCGACAGGCTGGGATCTCCGCTGGCGATCGTCGTCAATGAGACCTTCATCCGGCGCTACTTGCCCAATGTCGATCCGCTCACTCAGCGTCTTACTTTGCCGCGGATCCAGTTCAGTCGTCCAGGCCCACCGCAGTTTGACGATTACCAGGTTGTCGGCGTTTTTCACGATGTTCTCGACGACGAACACCTCACCGGCACTGTGCAACCGCAGATGTACATCTCGTTGTGGCAGGTCGGAATTCCCTTCGTTGCCTTCGCTGTTCACACCGCCGTTGATCCGGTTGCGGTGACCCCGGCGTTGCGAGGAGCCATTACCTCAATGGGAGCTGGACTCTCAATTGATCGGCTTGAGAACATGCGCCAGGTCGTCAGTGCACAGCAATCCACCGATCGTTTTGGAATGTTCCTCTTCGGCTCATTTGCCTTTATTGCTCTGCTGCTCGCCGCCGTGGGAATCTATGGCGTGATGGCCTTCGCCGTGGCACAACGTACTCACGAGATCGGCGTGCGCATGGCGCTCGGTGCAAGACGCCACGAGGTTGTTACGCTCATTGTTCGCGGCGGAATGCGTCTGGCGTTAATGGGTATTGCCATTGGATTGGCCGGCGCATATGGCCTCGGCCGCCTCATGCACACCACCCTCTACGGAATTCAATCCGCAGACTTCGGGAGTCTTTTCGCAGTCGCAACTTTGCTGCTCACTGTGGCGCTGCTTGCGTGCTGGATTCCGGCGCGGCGTTCGGCTCGCGTCGATCCCATGCAGGCATTGCGCCGCGAGTAGAGGTTCACGCCATATTTGAGCGACGCTCTATACAACCCCTTCGTGTGCGTCTTCGGGCGTTCCCGGCTCTCCGGCTTCTTCTGCGCCGTCCCCCTGCAGCATCTGCGCGTCGGCGAAGCGATATCCCACGTAGACGTCGGTCAGCAGATAAATCGGATGCGATGGATCGTCTTCGATCTTCTTGCGCAACTGGCGAATAAAAGTGCGCAGGTATTCAACCTCTTCGCGGCATTCAGCGCCCCACACGGCGATAAGCAGCTTGGAATAAGATACGACGCGACCGGCGCGGCTCATGAGGCAATAGAGAATTTCGTATTCCTTGCGCGTAAGGTGAACCGCTTGTCCTCGCTTGGTGACGCTGCGGCGCGCCGGGGTGAGCAAGATCTCGCCGATGCCGATGGGGGCATCTTCAGCGCGCGCCGGAGCGTGAACCCTTCGCACCGCCGTGCGAATACGGGCAATCAATTCGCGCGTGCTGAAGGGCTTGGTGATGTAGTCGTCCGCTCCCAGCTCAAGAGCTTCAACTTTTTCTTCTTCTCCCTCGCGCACCGTAACCATCAGAACAGGCAGGCGCGGAGCGAATGCGCGGATGCGGCGCAGCGTCTCGATGCCGCCTATGCCCGGCATATTGATGTCGAGAAGAACCACGTCGAAGGCGCCGGAATGGAGCAATTGCAGCGCTTCTTCTCCCCGCGAAGCCTCGGTAAAGTGAAAGCCCAGCTCCATCAGCGGAGGGCGCAGAGCGCGGCGAATCGCGGGTTCGTCATCGACGATGAGAATACGGATGGTGGGCTGGTTCATTGCGTTCCCCTCTTTCTTGCCTGGGCCGGGATGGCCGCGAAAAATGTCGTGCCTTCATCTTCGTCGCTGGTGACCCACACATAGCCCTCGTGAATCGTAGCAGCGCGCTTGGCAATGGAAAGGCCGATTCCCGTCCCCGGCGCGCGGTTGGATGAGTTCGACGCGCGATAATAACGATCGAAGATGCGCTCGCGGTCGGCCATGGGGATGACGGGACCGAAACTGTGCACTGAAAAAATGACCTCTGCTTTCGACTGAACTGCGCGGATCGTAATTGTGGTTCCGTAGATGGAGTACTTGCAGGCATTCTCGATGTACTGCGAAAGCAACATCTGCATCAACTGGCGATCGCAGCAGAAAATCAGGTCTTCGTTGGGCAGGTCGATGGCCACCTTCATGCTGGCCAGCCGATCGCTGAGGCTGTCGACAACCTCCTCAATCAGCGAGCCCACGCCAACCGGAACCGCATGGACATTCACTTCTCCTGCATCGAGCCGGGCGGTCGTCAGCAGGCGGGTAGTGAGGTCGCTCAACACGCTGGCCTGTTCGTTGATGAGAGATACAAGGTCGGCCTGCCCGGGAGATAGCTTGCCCATCTCATTGAGCCCGGTGCTGGCGGCGCGGATCGCCGTGAGCGGCGTCTTGTACGCATGAGCGAGCGAGTCGAGCACGGTGGAACGTAGTTGCTCAGTCTGGCGCTCGGTCTCGATACGGGTCTCGTTGGCGAATGCACGATAGCGATCGAAGGTGATGGCGATCAGTGAGGCAATGGCATTGTTAGTCAGCGGGCTGGTATCGCCGCGCAGCACCAGGCTGCCGATGGGCACCGTACCCAGCCGGACCACCCGCCGACCGATTCCAGTTTGAGGGTCGTCGTCCGATGTCTCGAAATAATAGACATTTTGCGCCAGTTCCTGCGGATCGACATTCCAGATGCCCGCCTGGTAAATCTCGTGCAGGTCAGCGTCGAAAACGACAACAGCTTCAAGCGCAAATATCTCGTGAACAAGCTCCGCAAGTTGCGCGCCGGGCTCGACGTGAAGATTCATTTGCAAGGTACGGCGCGTGAATTCGTAGAGGTCGTGCATCTGGCCGCCCCAGGAGTCGGACTCCCGGGCATGCTCTGTAACCCGCGCCGAGAGGCGGCTGACAACCAGAGCTGTGAGAACGAAGGCCAGCAGGGTGATCGAATTGGCGGGATCCGCGGCGGGATTCAGCCGCGTCTGCTGTGACGCGAAGTAGCCCTGCACCACAACCGCTGACAATGAAACGATTACAGCCTGCCAGAATCCACACAGAAGCGCCATCGGAACCACGATGAGGAGATAGAGCAGGACCGCCACCGGAAGCAGCCACTGGAACCAATGCGCAAACACCCCCACCAGGACAACAGAAGCGATGCCCAGCGCACACTCCGCGGAGAACAGGAACGCCTGCAGCCCTGAGCCGCGCATGCGTCTTGCTCCGAATGCAGATCGGATGGGAATGTAGGTTCCTGACAACCAGCTACCAGCCTTTCGATTTGGGCTAAGCCAGGCAACTTTCATGGCATCAAGCGGGTTGCCGATGAGAAAGCCTTGCAGACCGTGAACCGTTTTGCGCTACCTTGGTTCGATTGCGGCAATGCGCCTGCGCCCTTGCTCGAGGGCGAAACGCATAAGTTTCCCATTGATACAGCTCGAACGGCGCTTCCGGAAAAGATCTCTGCGTGGACCTCTCTCTTGCTCTAAAGGCTGGCTTTCTGACGCTGGAGATCGTATTCGAATTTTAACAGCATCCCCATGTATTTCTTATGTCCACGGGCTTATTGAAGCTCGAACTGCCAAGACCCGCATTGCGCCAGAAAAACGACACACCGATTCCGGAATGTGTGAATTGCGCGCAGGAGGGCCTGATGCAATCTTTTTTCAATCCTCATTTATTCCTTATGTATTCCTTGCGTTACTAATCATAGCCGCAGCACTTCAACCAATAGAGGACGCAGCGTCCGCGCATGCGAATTCATATCTTTGCCCCGGTTGAGGCACACGCCCCCCCGTGTGACTCCAAGGGGCGCGACTGAAAGGTAGTCCGCACCAGGGAGAGGTATGAATCCAGATCCTCTCTTTGTCCAATTCTTCCATGTCATAAAAACACCAAATTCCTTTTGGAGGCATCGTCTTGACCTTTTTCAAGCAGAATCAAGTGACTCTCCGGTTGTTTGCCGCAGCGGCGCTGGCAACGGCCATTGCGGCCGGCGCACAAGCTCCCGCAACACCCGCACCTGCGGCAGAACCACCTCCCGCCGCACCAGCAACACCGCCTGCAGCACCAGCAGCGCCTGCCGCTCCCACCTGGAGCGTCGGGCCAATGGATATCAGCGGTCTCATCGACGGCTACTACAGCTACAACTACAACCGGCCCAGTGATTCTGCGAACGGACAAATCAATGACCTCTATAACTTCAATGACAAGACCGACCAGTTCAATTTGAGCGAGGCACGCCTTACTCTGAACCATGATCCTGATCCGGTCGGCGCGCATCTTGATCTGTTCTTCGGCCGCGCCAACACATTGGTCAACGGCGGCTCGCACGACCAGGGCGACTACATCGAACAGGCGTTCCTGAGCTTGAAACCTGCGAAAGCAAAAGGCCTGGAAATGGACTTCGGCAAATTCGTCACGTCGGCAGGTGCCGAGGTGATTGAATCCAAGGACAACTGGAACTATTCGCGTTCGCTGCTGTTCTCGTACGCGATTCCATACTTCCACTTCGGCCTGCGCTCGTCGTTGCCGGTCTCAAAAACGGAAACCATCGGTCTGCAGGTGGTCAACGGTTGGAATGACGTTACGACCAGCAATGGCGGCGTCACAATCGGCCTGACCAGCGCCTACGTGAAACCCAAATACACTTGGAACGTAAATTACTACACGGGTCCTTCCAACGCCGACACGCAAAAGGGTTATCGCAATCTGATCGACACAACTTTGCTGCTTACGCCCAACGCGAAGCTCAACGCCTACATCAACTACGACTACGGCCAGAATCGCGACAATGCGATCACTTACTCCGACGGCACCCCGGTGATCGACAAGTCTTTGAATCACTGGCAGGGTGTTGCGTTTGCGGTTCACGAACAGGCAACGGGCAAATCCGCGTTTGCAGGCCGGTATGAATACTTCAACGACCCCCAGGGATTCGAGACCACTACCGCGCAGCACGTGCAGGAGTTCACCGGAACCTATGAATACAAATGGGCCGAGGGACTCGAGTCGCGTTTTGAGATTCGCAAGGATTGGTCCGACGTCGACTTCTTCCACAAGGGAGACAGCAACCTCGTGAAAGGTCAAGCGACTGCGACCGTGGGATTTGTAGCCTTTTTCGGCCCCAAGCGCTGAACCTCTCGCCGGGAATGAAGGACCGCAAACCGGTTTCTTCATTTCATCTTCATAGCAGCGAACTTAGCATTCACCTAACCCAGAAAGTGCCACCGAATCGACCCGGACGGAACATCGGAACCGGGCGAGCCTCATATAAATTCCCGGAAATCATCGCCGGGAAATTACGCAGGAACTTCAATTTCCAGGAGAATGTTCATGGCAGATCAGAAAGCACCACAGATGCAGGCGACTCTGGGACTTACCGGGTTGACTAGCAATGCAATGGCGCTCATCGCTCCCGGCGCCTTCCTATGGCTCACCTTCGCCATCCAGGCCGGCACAGGCGTGGCCGGCCAACCCTCCACCGCACCCGCAATGTGGGTGGGAATCTTCGCCGCCTTGATGCTTTGTCTGGCAACAGCGGTGGCCTACGCTGAGATCTCGAAACTCTATCCCGGCACCGGCTCCAGCTACTACTACGCTGAGCAGGCCATGCTTTCTCAGGACAGAGGTTTCAAGTACGCCCGCATCGCGAAGTTCATTGTCGGCTGGGGCTCGCACCTCTATTACTGGGTTTATCCCGGCGTGATGGTCGCGGTCACCGGAGTCTTTGTGGGCTATATCGTTGGGTTTCTTTATCCCAACTTCATGAGCGGATCGAACCCAGGCCCGCTGTTTATGGCGCTGGTCGCTGTGGTCTTCTCCTTCTTCGTCGCATGGATTGCGTCGAAGGGCGCAGGCGCTTCCACGGCGGTCAACATCGCCATCAATCTCATTCAGATCACAGCGCTCATTATCTTCAGTGTGCTGGCCCTTCAATATCGCGCCAGCCACCCTGAAGGCACGACCGGTCCAACAGCCTTCCAGTACGATTCGCAAACCTTGGCCACCTACAACTTCCAGTTCGCAACCGCCAAAGATGGCTCAACTGTCCGCGATGCCAGCGGCAACCCACAGCCATTGCTTGACGCGGCGGGCAAGCCGGTTCCCTACGTCATCACCTACCCTACGACGGATTCCACGGGCAATTTCCTTACCCACCCGAATGCTGCATCCGTGGTTGCCCCTCATAAATTCAGCTTCATGTTCATCCAGGCCACGGTCGCCATTCTGATCCTGGTCGGTTTCGAATCGGTCACCTCGATGGGAGGCGAGGCCAAAAATCCTACCAAACATATTCCGATCGCCGTAATTTCATCGCTGCTCATCCAAGGCCTCCTCTGCTACTTGTTTGAGTACTTCGCAGCCAACTATTTCCTTAACTCCGGATACACAATGGCAAGCGCGACTGGATCCGCGGCTCCGATCGGAGACATGATGATCATCGTCGGCGATGCTCTGCTCGGCCAGGGCCATGGAAAATACTTCATGCTTGCCGAGGCCATCACGGTCTTCTTCGCACTGATCGGCACCACGCTGAGCTGCATGAACACCGGCGCTCGCGTGACCTACGCAATGGGCAAAGACGACGAAGCGCCTGAGCATTTCGGCATTTTGCATGCCGGATCTCTGTCGCCGCGGCGTGCCATCTGGACGTTGGCTGTCATCTCCGCAGTCATCGGCGTCGTGGCCGTCTCGCTGGTCTTTGCTGACGCTACCGCGCCCACCGACGCAACCATCGCGGCACTCCCGCATGGCATCTTCTCCAGCTTCGGCTACTCGACACACGACAAGCTGGCCGCATTGCCGAATTCCCTGCTCACCATCACGCTTACGTCGAACTTCGGCACATTCATCCTCTACGCGCTCAGCTGCTTCCTTTGCATGGTCGCGTATCACAAGCGGCCCGACCACAACTTCCTCGTGCACACGCTGATTCCCGGCTTCGGACTTCTTGCCAACCTGATCTGCATGGGCTTCTACGTGGCGGGCCCATTCTTCAACCTCGGCACCAAGATGGAACCGCTGACTGCATTGGGCATTTCGGGAGTCTGGGGCCTGTATGGCGCCGTATACTTCCTTCGATCATCCAAGGCAAAAGGCAAGGCCGTTCTGCTCACTGCCAAGTAGTTCCCAACGATTCACCAGCTCAATCTCAGCACTGGGTGGCATTCTTTCCCGGCAAGTTACAAGAAAGCCGCGAAGGGATACCACCCAGTGGCCTTTGTGTATAGCGTGGTATTGAACAACTAAGAGCATCGACGCGCCCAGCGCGTCAATGCTTGAGGCGCCGACTTACCATGTTGGATGTAGTTTTTGGTCAGGCAAGCGATCCGGGCAAAGTTCGCACCAACAACGAAGATGCCATGGGGTCATTCATTCCCAATTCCAGGCACCAGGCCCGCTCGCATGGCTATCTCTTTGCAGTCGCCGATGGGGTCGGCGGCATGGACCTCGGCGAAGTAGCTTCGTCTACAGCCATCGCGACCTTGACCGCTGAGTTTGAGAAGTCACAATCCGGTGCAATGCTGATCAGCTTGATGCCGCGACTCGTTCAGTTTGCCAACGCCGCGGTGCACGATCGCACTCTCGCTCCCGAATATCGTGGAAAAAAGATGGCGACGACCGTGGTGGCATGCGCGCTCCGCCACGACCAGGCCATCGTTTCGCACGTGGGCGACTCGCGATGTTACCTGGTACGAAAAGGGAAAGCGAAACAGATTACGCAGGATCACACGTGGGTAAACGAACAGAGAAAGATGGGCGTAATCTCTGCCGCCGACATTGCAACGTCGGATGCGCGGCATGTACTTATCCGCTCGCTGGGACCTGAAATGTTTGTCACTCCCGATACAACCGCAATTACACTTCAACCCGGAGACGTCCTTGTGCTCTGCTCCGACGGATTGCATGACGAGATGCCTGAATCGACCCTCGCCGAAATCGTCTCGCAAAACAAGAACATCGAGGAAATTGCCAGCGATTTGGTAGCGCGAGCCGTCGAGATTGACGGCAACGACAATACAACCGCGCAGGTCATTCGCGTGCGCTCCATTGAGCAGGTAGGCATGTACCGCGGAAGACCCTACCGCCTGCCCGGTTAGCTGCGAAGGGACCGCGTCGCAGTAACACTTATGAAATCCTTAGAGTTACGGGACTTTTTCCAGATAGATTAGAGAAGGTTATCCGTCTGGAGCACCCCGTCAATGGGCATTCTCGACAGCATCGAAGTCGGTTCGCAAATCGATTCCTATCGCATTGAAGCACCGGTTGCGCGCAGCGGGATGGCGTCGATTTTTCGCGCCGTCGATCTGCGCAACAACCAGACGGTTGCGCTGAAAATTCCGCACCCCGACATGGAGGCGGATCCGATTCTGTTCGATCGCTTTCAGCGCGAGTCCGCGATTGGCGAAAAGCTGAATCATCCCATGATCATGCGCGTCTACGGCGGCGAGAAACGCTCGCGCATTTACATGGTGATGGAGTGGTGCGAGGGTCGATTGCTGCGCGAAATCATGGCAGAGGGCAGAATCGACCAGGAGCGCGCAATTCGCATCGCCGTCCACGTGCTAGAGGCGCTCGAGTACATCCACGCAAACGGCGTGGTGCATCGCGACCTCAAGCCCGAAAACATCATGGTGGATGCGAACGACAACATCAAGCTCATCGACTTCGGCATCGCCAGCGACGCCGCCGCGAAGCGGCTGACGTATGCAAACTTCACCGCGACGCTGGGCACCGCCGATTACATCTCTCCTGAGCAGGTGAAGGGTAAGCGCGGAGACGGGCGATCGGACATTTACTCGATGGGGATCATCCTCTACGAAATGCTGGCCGGCAGGCATCCCTTTTCCGGCTCTTCCCCGCTTGAAATCATGAACGACCGGTTGCTGAATCATCCCATGCCGCCGACCGTCGCCGAACCCTCGATTTCGCCCCAACTTCAGGAAGTGCTCTACAGGGCCCTGGAACGGGACCCGGTGAATCGCTACGCACGAGCGAGCGAGTTTGCACATGATCTGCAGCACTTGGATGAAATCGGCGTCGAAGACAGGCCCGAATTGCGCGACTGGGAGAAGCGCAAATCTCACATTTCCCGCACCGTTCTCTACTACGGGGCCATTGTGCTCATCCCTGTCGTGATTCTCCTTCTCATGTTCCTTTTGGCCCATCGGCGATAAACCAAGCTAATCCACAGGCTAAAGCAATAAATCCTCACGGCGTCCTTATGGATCAGCCGATACGATTCGTGTAATTGCCCCCTAAGTTTTCCCGCCCAAAAGGAGATCCCATGACAAAATACAAATTCGAATACATCTGGCTTGATGGCAAAAAGCCCATTCCTGAACTTCGCGGTAAAACTCAACTCAAATCATTCGCAACGCCACCTGCGCTTGCCGATCTTCCCCTTTGGGGCTTTGACGGCAGCTCCACCATGCAGGCCGAGGGCAGCAAGTCTGACTGCGTGCTGAAACCCGTGGCGCTGTATCCCGATTCCAGCCGCAAAGACGCCTACATCGTTCTTTGCGAAGTCATGCACCCCGATGGCACCCCGCACTCTACCAACATGCGCGCAACCATCGAGAACGATCCTGACCTGTGGGTTGGTCTTGAGCAGGAATACTTCCTTTACAAAGACGGTCGGCCGCTCGGCTTCCCGAAAGAGGGATACCCGACTACTCCTCAGGGCCCTTATTACTGCGGCGTCGGCTACAAATACATGGGCAGCCTGGCCCGCACCATCGTCGAAGAGCATCTCGAACTCTGTCTTGCCGCCGGCATCAATCACGAAGGCATCAACGCCGAAGTCGCCAAGGGCCAGTGGGAATTTCAGATCTTCGCCAAAGGCTCCGCCAAGGCCGCTGACGATGTTTGGACCGCTCGCTATCTCCTCATGCGTCTCTGCGAAAAATACGAAGTGGATGTCGTTCTGCATTGCAAGCCGATCAAGGGGGATTGGAATGGATCCGGAATGCACTGCAACTTTTCCACGAAATTCCTTCGCGAGGAAGGCGGCAAGGAGTATTTCGAAGAGCTCATGGCCGCGTTTCAGCGGTACATCCCCGAACACATCGCCGTGTATGGCCCGGACAACCATCTCCGCCTGACTGGCCACCACGAAACGCAAGCCATCGACAAGTTCAGTTACGGCTTGTCCGATCGCGGCGCCTCGATTCGGCTGCCAGTCAACTTCATCAAGAACGGCTACAAGGGCTACCTTGAAGATCGTCGTCCCAATTCTGAAGGCGATCCCTACCAGATCGTCTCCCGCATTCTGAAGACGATCAACAGCGTACCGCTCCCTGTTGCCGAAATGGCCTGATCCCGGGCGCGGGCAATGCGGCGGAAGCTCATCCTTCCGCCGTATTGCGCCGGTTGGGTTGCTGGTGTAGCCTGAGGTGTTTCGTGGTAATCTCGCTTCATTCGAGAGTCGGGAAAATAGAAGGCGCGCCGCTTTCTACCTTCTCCGCCCTTGTTTTGAATCCGAGCACCGATACCCTGCAATTCGATTCTTTTGAATACCCCCAACTTCCCGCCAACAAGGAGAACCATGTCGACTGAGTATCGCAATTTTCTTGCCCTTCCGTATGGTGAGCTTGAAGAGCTGAATCTTGAAGCCAAGGCTGACCGATCCAGTCGGCTCGCCGTTGATGCAATCCGAGAAAAGCGGCTGAAATATCTGACCGACGAGAAGCGGATTAAGGCTGTAACCGTCCTGTTTTCCGACCTTGAAGGCCGCCTCCACCTGCTCGATTACGACAAGAAGTTCCTGCTCGGGGCCTACGAGAACCTGACCTTCGACGGCTCCTCGATTCGCGGATTCACCGCTCAGAAAGAGAGCGATCTGCGCCTCGGCATCGACTGGAGCGCCTTCTACTGGGTGCCCGCCGACGTTTTCGGCAACGGCAAAGTCCTGGTGTTCGGCACTGTCATCGACAAGGATGGAACTCCCTACTCCGGCGACCTGCGCGGCGTTCTCAAGCAGTACTCCGACGGTCTCTTTAAGGAAAAGGGCTACACCCTGAATGCAGCCAACGAGATTGAAGGTTTTCTCTTTGCCGGCCGGGATGCTGAGCGTCACTTCCATGAGACGGGCAAGTTTGAATTCATCAACACCGGCGGCTACTATCACGTTCTGCCTCTCGATCCGCTGCGCCAGTTCATCGACACGTCTGCCGAAGTGCAGCGCGCGATGGGCTTCCAGAATGAAAAGGATCACCCCGAAGTCGCGCCCAGCCAGTTTGAAATCAACTACGGCTACGGCGAAGTGGTGGCGGCGGCTGACCAGATTCAGCTCTATAAGCTGCTCTGCCGGCAGATTGCCAACAACATGGGATACACCGCCTGTTTCCTGCCCAAGCCAGTGGTTGGCGTCAACGGCAGCGGCATGCACACCAACGTATCCATATCCAACGGCAAGAAAAATCTGTTCTGGGATGAGAAGGGACAGGAGAAGCTGTCGAAGTATGGATGGGACTTCATCGACCACATCCTTACCCATGCGCTCGATATCTGCCTGATCCTGAATCCTAGCGTGAACGCGTATCGACGTCTCGATCCGCACTTCGAAGCGCCGAACCAGATTAAGGCCTCGGCAACAGATCGCGGCTCGATGGTGCGCGTGCCCATCGGCAACTCGCGTTCGATGCGCGTTGAAGTGCGCTCGGTGGCTCCGGATGCCAACCCGTACTTGACGCTCTACTCCATCTTCAAGACCGGCATCGATGGCACCAAGGCGAAGATCACCAATCTCCGCCAGGCCCAGCGCTACCTGCCCGACCATATCCAGGCTGCAATCGACGACTTCAAGTCTTCAAAATGGATTGGCGAGATTCTCGGCGAGGACGTGCAGGGACGCTTTGCGGACCTCAAACAGTCCGCGGCCAATCGTTCACCCCGCGAACTGGGCACCTTCGTCAAGTCGTCTGAAGTGCAATACCATCACGAGGTCTACAACCAGTCGCTCTGGAATCTGTTTTAGGGCGCATCGTTCAAGACATCCCGGCTGGCAACCGCGGCGCGATCAAGAGTGGTCGCGCCGCTTCCGCATTTAGTCGAACCTGAAAATCAGTGCGTCTTCGTTTCCGAATCCACCTGCCGTGCTCGCGCCACTTCAAGAACCGCAGCTGCTTCTTCTTTTCGCCCCAGCTGCGTAAGGACATCGGCCAGCTCCTTCGCCAGTGAGAGCGAATCCGGCGTAGTGTTCAGGCCGTCGCGGAGCACTCTTACCGCTTCCTCGGGCTTTGCCGTTTTCATATAGGCACGGCCGAGATTCAGACTCTGCTGCGCTGACCGTTGCCCGAGCAGTCGCGGCTTCTCCAGCAGGTCGATCGTCCCTTTGAAATCGCCATCACTTATCAGGTCGTTCGACAGTGGGTCGAGAGCATCAGTGTATTCCGGATCGATTTCGAGAGCAGCGCGCCATTCCGCCTCCGCATCCGCGGTGGCATGCGACGCATCCAGCAGGTCGGCCAGAATCAGGTGAATCTTGATGTCGCGATAACCCAGCTTCTCGGCCTCCTGCAGTGCCGGAATCGCTTCCTTCGTGTCGCCGGAAAAATCGAGGCTCACGCCGAACATGAATGCAACGTGCGCAACATCTTTCTGGTTCGGCTCCGTCTGCAGAGACGAGGCAAATGCGTTGGCGGCGCAGGAGTAGTTTTTCTGATCGGCAAACCACACACCCAGGTCGGTGAGCGCAGCCGCATCCGGCTTACCCTGCAGGCGCGATTTCATCGACTCCGGAGGCGCGCAGGTTTGGCCCCACAGCGTCGTTCCAGCCATTGCAAAAGATGCAAGCAGGCAGATGACTCTTGATCGAGGTGGATTCTTCGTATTCACGGTAGGCAGATGAGTTATCTTTGCCAATTCTACTTGCCACCGTTAACTAAGCCGTTGGCGCCATCCGCCACGTGGACCTCAATATTGTCGATTCCATCCGGTTTGATGTTCACGAACTCCGGAATATTGACCGCACGATTCGATGCCGTCGCGTTGTCGATGAGAATAGCCGGGCTCGAGTCGCCATTCGCATCGATATGCGTAAGGTACATCTGCGTATAAGGCGAACGTGCCTTCGACGAGAACACCAGCCAGCGTCCGTTAGGCGACCAGCTGTGCCACGAATTCATCAACCGCGTATTGGCGCGCAAACGGCGTGGGACGCCTCCACCGGCGGGGATGATGTAGAGCTGGCTGTCGGGCCGCATAAGCTGGCCGTTCTTGCACAGCACATAAACAATCCATTTGCCGTCCGGCGAGATCTTGGGGAAGTTGTTGCTCATCCCATTTTCTGACGCGCCAACGATGCGTTCCGCCGTACCGCCTTTGCCATCGTTGAATGGAATCCTGTAAAGGTCATACTGAATTTGCGTTTCGTTGGGATCGAGTGCGTGGGTGGCATGCAGTTGTCCCCGCGGCCGTGGATCGCGAGCTTCGGCGCGGGCGAAGACGATGTACTTGCCGTCGGGACTCCATACGCCATCAGTCTGCACGTACTTCGGATTGTCGGCGCCCGGCAGCGGCTGGCGCAGTTCCGTGGCGCGGTTGTAGTACTCAAGAATTCCGCGCGTAGGGAAAAACACCTGCAGGAACCGGTAGTCCATGAAGTTGGTCACGTAGTAGCTGTCCATCATGCTCTTCACCGTGGGTCCGGCAAAGGTGCTCAGCACATAGCGTCCGTCAGGCGAGACCTGCGACATGAATCCGACCCTGATTTTGCCGACAGATCCATCGGTATTCCAATGCACCATGTCCTTGCTTTGAATGGTCATGTGCTTCTGCACCGGAACAACCGCGTAGAGGCCCTTGTCGTTGGCCGGACCGTCGATGTCCATGCCAAACGTCTTGCCGTCCGCTGAAAAAGAATGGCAGTTGGCGCAGGTGGGCATGTCTTTTAGAACGGTGTGACTTTCGGGCTTCGTAATATCGCGAAGACGCCAATGGATGAGCGGAATTGAAGTTGGAGCCAGCGGCGAAACCACCCCATTCACACCCGCGCTCGGCATCAGTGGGACATCACGATAAAAAATCGGCGCGTTGACCGCGTCCTTCGACGTGGTGAAGGCGATGTGCGACTGCGAGTACGCAACCTGCCCATCGCGTAAGCCGGTAATGGTGACTGTCGCGGGATGGGATACAGTGTGCGCCTGGATCGCGGCCCAGGTTGCCGCATCGGGAGTCCATGCCCACGTCGCTGCCTGTTGCGTGGTCAATTTGGGCGGGGAGTTCGAATCGCTGACGGTGTCCGGATCTATGGGACCAATGTGCATGCGCTCGCCCGCGGAAGAAGCATGAATAGGCGCAGACTTGTCGCCAAACGCTATGTCGATGCTCCATAAGGTTCCGGCAGAATCGCGCCATAAAAACGTTGGCGGCGTAATTCCGGGAGGGAAGATGGATCCGTCTTCCGGATAGTCGATGGAAATGGGCAACAGAATTCGCGATCCGTTTTGTGCCGCAAAAGCCCGCCCGGGGCCAAGCTTGCCAAAGTGCAAAGGCAACGAACAGACCACGGCAACGACAACAACAAAAACTCCAAATGAAGCGATGCTTTTGAGAACCAGATGCCGGGACGGTTTGAAACTTGTTTGCACGGTTCCTCCGTGGAGCCGCGATTGCTGCATCGAGGAACTTTGGAGCAAACTGCCGCCAGGTCGTGCAGTTCGCTCAATGCTGGTGCGAGTCCGGATTTCGGCGGCGGAGTTGGGGAGACGCCGCCAAATCTCAATTGTAGGCCACTAGTCAAACTTCAAGAATCTACACCCGAGGCCAGAGGAATGTTCGCAGGGCTTGAGAACCGCTGTCAAGCCTTCGGCCGCTGCTCGGACCCAACGCAAGCAAGCCCCGATTAAAGGGGGCTTGCTTGCACAAATGCAACAGGAAGATGCGCGCTACTGGCCTTTGGGCGCCTGTGCCGCGGTGAGTACCAGTTGCTGCTGATCTGCGTTGACCACCTTCTGATAGAAATCACGCAAGCCGTTATAGTCCTTGGGATCAAGCAGCGTGAATCCTCGCGCAAGAACACGCGCGTTGGTAATGGCGTCGGCGCTTGCCTTCGAGCGAAGCTGGTATGCAGCATTCTCTTCCCATTTCACGGTCGTGTCCTGCGGTGTGCCCTCAAGGGTGAATCCTGCAGGCAGAGAATAGGTGATCTGCTCCTTTTCCTCGGATGGGTAGCGCATATCCACCGGCAGGAGCCTGTTCTCTTCGGCCGGGAACGGGTTGGTTTCCCTGCTCTCGAAGAAGAGCCTCGGCAACACCAGGTGCCTGCCTGCGTGCGTGGCAAGAGTTCCCGAGACCGGAAGGACAGCCAGAAGCTGTTTGTTCGGATCGTCAAGGTATGCAATGTGGTCGACTTTGGCTTCGATACCTTCGGGAACCTGGCGCGCAAGCATCGCGTCGATTTCGTTCTTTACGGCATCCGGCCCGGCCTTGAGTGCATATTGGCGCATTTGGATCGCCTGCTGGCCAATGAACGCTATCTTGATTGTGCCGGAAAGCGCACCCTGCGGACTCACGCTCAGGTTGCCGACGCGAAGCACGCTATTGTCGGAGTTCTTCTGCAAAGGTGTGATGACGACTTCGACCTTGTTGCCCGCGCCCATGGCCACCCCACCGGCGCCGGCGTGGGCCCAGTGCATGGTTTCAAACGGCGCCATCCTCGTGCCCGGGTCGACGGTAATCTCTTTGCCGCCGATGTTGATCGCGACCACAACGGAGTCAAGTTGATCGGTCCGCAAAAACTGTGCCGAGAACATGCGACGGCTGCGGCTCGCAATGCGCTCCGGCCGCGCTTCCAATCCCGCGACGCGCGCCAGCGCCAGGTAAAGATAAGCAAGCTGGTTGCTCGTGCCCTTCCGGTCAAGAAGTACGGTTTCAACGTGCCCGCTTGGAATCCATTCGCTGCCAATGCCGGGCTCTCCGTCGGAGCTGTAGTCGATATTGTCGAGCTTCGCGACCACGTCGAATAACTTCTTCGCCTTGTCTTGCGCCGAGTCAGCCGATGTAACCGTTTCTGCAACCGTGTGCTCCAACGCCGCGGTCGGCGCGATGTACTGGTTTAGGGCCTTGATCCAATACCCCATTTCCCTCTGCCAGAACTCCTTCACATCCGGAGTCGGGGTGTAATAGAAGCTGACTTCGTAGGCGTGGCCGCTCAGCGGCGGACCAAATGGCTCCTGCGAAATCGGCGGAATATCGGTTAGGTCAATCGTGTAGGCTCCAGACGCCTCGGCCTTGACCTGTGCTCCCGGCGGAAGAATAACCGTGCGCAGGATATCGGTCATCGCTTCGCCGTGGGAATCTGTGAGCATACTATCCGACGTTCCGGCTGTCCCCGCGTTGCGATTGCGCTCCGGAGAGAACTGCATATCTGGAGTGAACGAATAGTGCGCCCTGTGCACAAAGAAAGGCTGTTGAATCATCCAGTCCGGAGCCTGGCTAAACCTGTCGTAGCGCACCTGGTAGCGATACTCGATGATGCTGCCGACTTCCACGCTGGGCAGCGTAAAAGTCAGGTCGTTGGCCTGGTTGTGGCCTCTTTTCGACTTCAGCAAATCTGATACCGAGCCGGTCAGCGGGACAATCGTTCCATCCGGATGAATCGTTCTGCCTTCGATTGCCGACACATCGGTGTGCACGTTGAAGGAATCCGTATCGTTCGGACTATCCTCACCAACGTGGTTGACATTGGGAGCATCCCAGCTCGTCGCTGTTCCTGAACCGAATCGGCTGGAGTTGTCCCCGGTTGCGTGGAACACAAAACTCTTCTGATAGGTAACATGCACCGTGGCCAGTTCCTTGCCTGCTTCGGTGAGCACCTTCACCCGCGCATAGACGGTCCTGAAGTGGTGGACATCGTCGGTTGTTTCTTCCCGATACAGGTAAACCGCGGAAGCTCCCGGCGCCTTGGGATCTGAGGCCATCTTCAGTTCTTCCTGTGAAATGGGTTGAAACTGCCCGAATGAGGCCAGTGGAGCGGCCACAACCAATAACGCAAAGCTAAAGCGCAAAACACTATGAAAACGCATGTAAGTTTCTCCAAGGCCGGCTGCTTTTAGGACGCAAAGGCGCACAAAAAGAGTTTCAGCACAATCTAAACAAGTAGGCACTGAAGATTTTATCCCCTTTTGAGCCGATGCATTCTTTCGCGTTCTAAGTGGCAATGGAATGGCTCACAGCGGACCGGCACGCAGTTCTTCCCTGTCCCAGACGGCATCCAATTCTCTCCGTCTTTTTCCTCTTTGATGTGAGCTGTATCACCGAATGATTGCCGGGCGCCAACGATACTTCAATTGGGTACGCACGCTCTGGAGGTCTATGCGTTTACGCTCCGCCCATATCCTGGCCGCGGCGGTCGCCGGAACTGGTTCAGTTCTCCTGGTTTGCGGCGCCGCGCTCTCGACATCCCAGGGCGTGGGCCAGTCGTCTTCTGCGTCCAATCCGCAATCGACAATCAAGATTGACTATCCTCTCGAAGGGACCGTGTTCCCTCCCGAAATCACCGCGCCCACCGTTCTGTGGCACGATTCGAGCCAAGGCGCGACCAGATGGGTGATCCGGATAGTCTTTGCCGACAAGTCCTCCGCAATCGAAGTTGAATCCGCAGGCGAGCCGCTGCATTCAGGCGAGTTGGACCCAAACGCCGGTCCCGGCCTTCCCCTGACGCCGGAGCAAGCCTCCACGCGAACCTGGAAGCCGGATGCCGCAATCTGGACAACAATCAAGCGGCTGTCGGTCAAGGCCCCCGCCAGCATCTCCATTTTCGGGTTTGCCGCGGGTTCAAAATCGCCCGTATCAACGGCCAAGGTCACGATTTCGACGTCCGCCGATCCCGTTGGCGCTCCGATTTTCTATCGCGACGTGCCGCTTCTGCTTCCTCCGCCCGGGCAAGCAGGCCCCATCGCGCCGCTCCCGCAGTCCGCCATTCCGCTCATCAAGTGGCAAATTCGCAACATTGCCCAACCGAAGAGTCACCTCGTGATGACCAATCTGCCCACCTGCGCCAATTGCCACTCTTTCTCGCGGGACGGCAAGACCTTCGGCCTCGATCTAGACGGTCCGCGCAACGACAAGGGACTCTACGCGCTCGTTCCCGTCTCGAACAAGATGACCATCCGCAACAAGGACGTCATCCACTGGAGTTCGTTCGAGTTGAACAAGGAGGCCCGTGCCGCCGATCCCGCGGTCAAGCGCTTTGGGTTCATGTCGCAGGTCTCGCCCGACGGACGCTACGTGGTTACGTCCATCGGGCCGCCTGACAACACCAACAGGCATCAAGGCGAAGAGCCCGGCTTTGCCTCCGGGATCCTTGATCGGCTCTACAGCACCAACTACCGCAGTATTCAGTTCAGCCAGGTCTTTTATCCCACGCGCGGCATCCTCGCGTGGTACGACCGCACCGACGGAAAGATGCATCTGCTGCCCGGCGCGGACGATCCGCAGTATGTACATACCAGCGCGTTCTGGTCGCCCGATGGAAAGTACCTGGTCTTCAGCCGCGCCCTCGCCCGCGACCCTTATCCCGCGGGAGCGCCCAAGCCGCAATATGCCAACGACCCCAGCGAAACCCAGATCCAGTATGACCTTTACAAGATTCCATTCAACGAAGGCCGAGGCGGCAAGGCTGTACCGGTCGAAGGCGCATCGGGAAATGGCATGAGCAACAACTTCCCCAAGGTATCGCCGGATGGAAAATGGATCGTCTGGGTGCAGAACAAAAATGGCCTCCTGATGCGGCCCGACAGCAGGCTGTTCATCGTGCCCTTCGCAGGCGGCAAGCCTCGCCTGATGAACTGCAACCTCGCGCCCATGAATTCGTGGCACACTTTCTCGCCCAACGGGCACTGGCTCGCCTTCTCATCGAAATCGCGCGGCCCCTACACTCGCCTGATGCTCACGCACATCGACGAAAACGGCAACGACACCCCCGCCGTCATCATCGACGACACGACGGCCGCAAATCGCGCAGTCAACATTCCCGAATTCGTGAATATGCCCCCGGGCGAAAGTATCGACAACATCGACCCGCAGGCAACCGATTTCTATCGCCTGTTCGACGAGGCCTTCAAGATGATCGAGGGCAGTCAGTTTCCCGAAGCAATCAAGACACTTCGCGAGGCGATTGCGCACGACCCTGAAGATTCACTGGCGCACTATGTCCTGGCGACCGCGCTCAGCGCCAATGACCAGGAGCCCGATGCGCTGGTGGAGTATCGCAAGGCTGTCACCCTCACTCCCACCAATCCCACATTCCTTGACCACCTGGCAGTCTCGCTGGATTTGAACGGCGACCCATACGGAGCGGTCGAGCAGTTGCAGAAAGCCATTGCAATTGAGCCCGCTTCGGTGGAGTATCGTTTCAACCTTGGCTTTGTCCTGGAGTCACGGGGGGACTTTGCAGGGGCTGTGGCACCCTTTGAAAGAGCCGTGGCGCTAAGTAAGGGAAGGGATTGGCGCTGCCTGGCGGAGTTGGCCAAAGTCTATGACAAGACTGGTCATCCGGCCGAGGCGATCCAGTCCGCGCATCAGGCGCTCGATCTGGCCACGCAGCAAAAAAATGACCAGGCAGCAAAGAATCTGCAAGATGCCCTCAATCGGTACGAACACGAGAGCACGGACGGAAAGTCTCAATAGCCGATCGGCAGCAATTATTTCCCCGAACCGCGAACAGCATTGGGAATCAAAAATCTTTGAGTTCGTGAAAACGACGTAAGTCCAAAACGCCGGAAAGGCGTCCCCGCACGTCTACTCTAGGAAGACCGCCGGCCCGCTGGAGGGGTCCGGCTCACAGGAGATCTCGATGCCAGCAGCTCACCCGCTTCCCCAGACCCTGGGGGAACTGCGCAGCAGCACTCCATTTTCCGAAGCGCGTTTGAAGACTCGCAGCATTAAAGATGAGATGCGCGGCAACTTGATCGCCCGCCTGCAGGCTAAGGAAACGCTCTTCCCGGGCATTGTCGGCTTTGAGGATACCGTCGTTCCGCAGATCGTCAACGCCATTCTGTCGAAGCAGAACTTCATCCTGCTCGGTCTCCGCGGGCAGGCCAAGAGCCGCATCCTGCGCGCGCTCACCGCCCTGCTCGACGAGCAAATGCCGTATATCGCCGGTTGCGAGATTCGTGACAACCCTTACAAGCCGATCTGCAAGCGCTGCCGCGACCTCGTAGCGGAACGGGGCGACGCCACGCAGATTGCATACCTTGGTCGCGAAGACCGCTACGTTGAAAAGCTGGCCACGCCCGATGTCACGGTCGCCGACCTGATTGGCGACCTTGATCCCATCAAGGCTGCTCGCGGCGGCCAGGACCTCTCGAGCGAACTCACTATGCATTACGGCCTGCTTCCGCGTGCCAACCGCGGCATCTTCGCCATCAACGAGTTGCCCGACCTCGCCGGCAAGATCCAGGTTGCACTGTTCAACATCATGCAGGAAGGCGACGTGCAGATTAAGGGCTATCCCGTGCGGCTGCTTCTCGATGTTGCACTCGTTTTCAGCGCCAACCCAGAGGATTACACTGCGCGCGGCAAGATCGTCACGCCGCTGAAAGACCGCATCGGTTCTGAGATTCGCACCCACTACCCCGAATCGCTGGAAGAGGGCATGGCAATCACCGCGCAGGAAGCATGGTCACAACGCGGCGCGGCGCCCATCGAGATTCCGCCTTATGTGCGCGCAATAGTGGAACAGGTTGCTTTCAGCGCCCGCGAAGACAAGAAAGTCGACAAGCGCAGCGGCGTCAGCCAGCGCCTTCCGATTGCAACCATGGAATTGGTGCTGTCGAATGCCGAACGCCGCGCGCTGATGCATGGCGAAAAGCTCGCGGTGCCGCGCGTCAGCGATATTTACGCCGCGCTCCCCGGCATTACGGGCAAGCTCGAACTTGAATACGAAGGCGAGATGCGCGGTGCCGACACGGTTGTTCGCGAACTCATTCACACCGCGGTTGGCAAAATTTACGATCGCTATTTCGCCGAAGTGAACACCCAGCAGATCGAGCAATGGTTCAACCTTGGTGGAACGGTAAAGCTCGATGACAATCAGCCCTCCGACGCTGCGCTCAAGGACCTCAAGGCGATTCAGGGCCTGTTCGAAAAGCTCTCGCCGCTCGAAGTGAAAGTTTCCGACGCCGCACCGAAGGCCGTTGCGGCAGCCGAATTCCTGCTCGAGGGCCTGGTTGCGCATCGCAAGCTCAGCCGCAGCGAAGAGCGCGGATTCGCGGCCCAGGCGAAGCCTTCGCGCAAGCAGGAACAACAGGATCTGGAAGTCGATTTCGACGACTGGCAGCGATCCCGCCGCACCGGCAGAGGCGGATTGAACTAGTCGCCACATTGAGCGAGGATCAGGGATCGCACTTGCGGATTTTGGAAGCAGCTTCGAAGGGGCACGAAGTGTCAGGGCACGACTTTAGTCGTGCCGTAAAGCCGCAAAAAAGAACGGGGGCTTTAGCCCCTGTGCAAGCAGGCCAGAACCCGAGGAATAATCCATGAAGCGCGTTCGCTACACAAAGTTCACTGGCGACCTTGCCTCTGAGATAGACATGGAGGACCTGCTGAAGGCGCTCTCCGATTACCTGCTCGACTCGGGCTTTCGCGACCCCTATTCGCGCTTTCAGGAACTTGATCATAACCTCGACGATTTGCGCGAGGCGCTTACTCGTGCGCTGGAGTCGGGCAAATTGTTTGACAATCGCATCCAGCAGCTGCTTGACCAGATGGCCCAGGACGGCACGCTCGACGAGTTCATCGAAAAATTGATCAACCGCATGGAGCAGGAAAACTACATCTCTACCATGCAACGCCCAGACCCGGCGCGTGCCGAAGAAATGGCGGGACAAGTTGGGCATGTAGAAGGCGAGGTCAAATTCGAAGTCACCGACAAGAGCCTCGATTTCCTCGGCTATAAAACTTTGCGCGATCTGCTTGGCTCGCTGGGCAAATCAAGTTTCGGCCGCCACGACACGCGCCATTGGGCCACCGGCGTCGAAGCTCACGGCGCGTCCCAGCGTTACGAATTCGGCGATACGCTGAATCTCGATACCACCACCACCCTTAAATCGGCGATCGCTCGAGAAGGCGTTGGGATGCCACTCAACCTTGAATACGAAGACCTTCACGTGCATCAGTGCGAGTATCAGAGTTCCTGCGCCACTGTCGTCATGCTCGACTGTTCCCATTCGATGATTCTGTATGGCGAAGACCGCTTCACGCCCGCCAAGAAAGTCGCGATGGCGCTGTCGCATCTCATACGCACCCAGTATCCCGGCGACTCTCTCTCGCTGGTCCTATTTCACGATTCCGCCGAGGAACTGCCCGTTTCACAGCTTGCGCGCGTCAAGGTCGGGCCCTATTACACCAACACCCGCGAAGGCCTGCGCGTGGCGCAGCGTATCCTTGCCCGGCAACGCAAAGACATGAAGCAGATTGTCATGATCACTGACGGCAAGCCCTCCGCTCTCACCCTCCCCGACGGCCGAATTTATAAGAATGCCTACGGTCTCGATCCGCTGGTAGTGAGCGAAACGCTTGAGGAGGTGGCGCGCTGCAAAAGGTCCAACTTGATGATCAATACCTTCATGCTGGCGTCGGATTTCGGCCTGGTGCAGTTCGTGCACAAAGTTTCGGAAATGTGCCGCGGCAAAGCCTACTTCACCACTCCCGACACTCTGGGCGAATACCTGTTGATGGATTACATGCAGCGCAAGTCGAGGACCATCCACTGACTAGGTTCCGATAACGCGCACTGTTGTATTCTGAATCTCGGGAGATTTGCTTCGTGGCCATCCTGCGCGGCGCGGGTTTTAAGTGGTTGATGCTGGCTGCCTTTTGCGGTTCTGCCGGCTCAGCGCACGCAGCTTGCACCGGGCCGCAGGTATTGGTTGCCAAGCTGCAAGCCCAACCCACCGCCGATAACGCTATCGTGCTGGGAAGTTGGTATGCCTCCCATAAGGAATTCGATTGCGCCGTTACCACTTTTCGCGGCGCGCTTAATAAAGACCCGAAATCACCGCAATTGAACTATCTCGTCGGCTTGGCGCTGGTTGAAGGCGACCACCCGGCTGACGCCGTCCCCGCCTTGCAGGAGTCTATGCGGCTCGATTCGCAAGTTATTAAGCCTCACCTCATGCTCGCCTACGTCTACGACCAGATGGGAAAGCATGCCGAAGCGGAAGAGCAGTGGAGACAAGCCCTCGCCATCGATCCCAAATCTACCCAGGCTTTGGAAGGACTGTCTCTCGATATGCGGGCCCGGCAAGACTACAAGGGCATTGTGTTGCTTCTGCGGTCTGCCCCGCACACTGAGCAGCTTGCCATATACCTTTCGCAAGCCCTGGGAAACCTCGACTATCTCGATGAGGCAAGGACGGTCCTTGAGCAGGCGCTGAACGCGTCCCCAAAATCAGTGCCTCTCGCAAGCGCCTTGACTGTGGTCCTCGTCAAACAGCTTCGCTATCAGGACGCCATCAACCTCCTTCAACACACCGTCGAGGCCAATCCCGGCAACCAGGAAGCGGAGTTGCAGCTATTTCGCGTGCTTGTGCTCACCAACCACATCAACCTTGCGCGGCCCATCGGGCCAAAGCTGATGGCGCAACGCCCGCACGACCCTGAAGTCCTCTACCTGAACGGAATCGTGCATCGCATGATG
The DNA here is from genome assembly GCA_963826915.1 of uncultured Acidobacteriaceae bacterium. Classification (GTDB taxonomy): domain Bacteria; phylum Acidobacteriota; class Terriglobia; order Terriglobales; family Acidobacteriaceae; genus Telmatobacter. Next base: position 69,490 of record CAWGYG010000007.1, on the reverse strand, counting down.
GGCGAGTACCCACAGGCAAAGGTGCTGTTGGAGCAGGCGGTTGCCATCGATCCAAACTTTTTCAACTCGCGTTACAACCTGGGCATGACACTCGTTTTTCTCAAGGAGTGGCCCGAGGCCAAAGAACAACTGGAAAGGGCGATTGCTCTCGGCGCGCCTGAACCGCAGGTCCACTTTGAACTGGCAAAGGCTCTTCGTGGTCTTGGGGAAAACGACCAGGCCCTGAAGGAGATGCAGCAGTATCAGCAGCTCAAGAAAGAACAGGAAGCGGAACTGGAGGCATCCTCCGTCTCGGTGCAGGGCGACAAGGCCCTGGCCGACGGCAAGTTACAGGATGCAATTGCAGATTATCGCCAGGCAGTGGAAGGCCAGCCAGACGACGCTGCCTATCTCTACAAGCTGGCCGTTGCCTTGCATCAGGCAGGTGACACCGAAGGCGAACGCACCCAACTGGAGAAGGCCGTCAAAATTAATCCGAAACTCGCAGGCGCCCAGAATGCCCTGGGCTATCTGCTGTCGCGCGGCGGTGATTCGGCCGGGGCTGTGGAACACTTCCGCCTCGCTGTGCAAGCCGCGCCCGAATGGGTCGAGGCCTGGATCAACCTCGCCGCCGAGTTGGCTGTTGGCGAACACTTCGATGAAGCGCGCGAAGCCTCTGCCACAGCCCTCCGCCTCGATCCCGGCAATGCGCAGGCGCAAAAGCTCAGCGATCGACTGGCCCGCGATCCTGCCGCCCAGCAAGCTCACCCGTGACGAATCGGCCTCGAAAGGCTCCGGATGTTGATCCCGTTTGCTCGTCCCGATGCTGGAATGACAGAATGAAGAAGCTCGAAAAATGAAGATGTCATTCCCCACCTCCCGCTGGAGCCGGCGGAAACTGCTGCGCACCGCTCCTGCCCTGTGCGCTTCGGCTTTCCTGCCGCGCGTTCTATCCGCTGCACCCCCCGATCATCCAGCCGCTCCATCCAAGCCCTTCTCAAAGTTCACCGACATCGCGCTCACCGCTGGCCTCACAAAGACCATGTACTACGGCGTCCCCGAAGCCGTGACCTACATCATCGAAGAGATGGGCGGCGGTTGCGCGTTCTTTGACTACGACAACGACGGCTGGATCGACATCTTCATTCTCGGCGGACGCCGACTTGAGGACATTCCGCCTGGCGCCTCAAATCGCCTCTACAAGAACAATCGCAACGGAACATTCACCGACGTAACTGAGAAAGCCGGGCTCCTCGATGCCGGTTGGGCAGTCGGCGTCTGTGTGGGCGATTACGACAACGACGGATTCGAGGATCTCTTCGTCACTTACTACGGCCAGAACAAGCTCTACCACAACAACGGCAACGGCACCTTTACCGACGTGACAGAGAAGTCCAGGCTATCGCACGACGGAACCCGATTCGGATCCGGCTGTACGTTCCTCGATTACAACCGCGACGGACACCTCGACCTCTTCGTCTCCAACTACGTCGACATCGATTTGGCGCATGCATCCAAGCCAAATCTCGATATGCCCAACTGCACCTACGAGGGCGTTGCCGTGGCTTGCGGCCCCAAAGGGCTGAAAGCCCCGCAGAACTACCTCTATCGCAACAACGGCGACGGCACCTTCACCGATGTGTCGAAGGAATCAGGAATCGCCGCGATCAAAAGCTCCTACGGGCTCACAGCCGTCTCCTTTGACGTCGATGAAGACGGCTGGCCCGATCTCTTCGTGGCCTGCGACACCACATCGAGCCTGCTGCTGCTCAACAACCACGACGGCACCTTCCGCGAAGAAGGACTGATGCGCGGCGTCGCCATCAGCCCCGATGGCGAAGAGATGGCCGGGATGGGCGTCGCCGTCGGAGATTACGACCTCGACGGTCACCTCGACATCCTCAAAACCCATTTTCAGCTGCAGGCTGCGGGCCTCTACCGCAATAACGGCAAGGGTGAATTCGAGGATGAAGCTTTCCCTGCCGGCCTCGCCGGGGAACGCACCTATGTCAGTTGGGGGGATGGAATCGTTGACCTCGACAACGATGGCTATCCCGACATCTTCTGGGTCACCGGAAATGTCTACGCTGAAGTAGAGCGCATCAATCCAAAGTTCCCCTACAAAGGCCCCCGCGTCCTGTTTCGTAACAAGGGAGACGGCACCTTTACGAGAATCGAGGACGAGGCGGGCCCGGCTATCAACGCTCGCCATGTCAGCCGCGGCTGCGCGTTCGGCGACTTCGATAACGACGGCGACCTCGACATCGTGATCATGAACCAGCACGAGCCGCCTTCACTTCTGCGCAACGACGCTCCCAAAGAGAATCATTGGATCAAAATTCGCTTGGAAGGAACGAAAAGCAATCGCAGCGCCATCGGTTCGCGGGTCATCGTTCGCTATGGAGGCAAGGTGCAGGCGCAGGGGCTGCTGAGCCAGGCAAGCTACATGTCTTCCAACGATCCGCGCCTCCATTTTGGCCTCGGATCTGAGACCACCGCCGACGTTGAAGTAATCTGGCCTTCGGGCGCGGTCGAAAAGTATCCCGCCCAGCCGGCAAACCACCTCATCACCATCCTTGAGGGCCATGGAATCATCCCCGGGCGACCGTTCAATACCCCCTGATTGCCCTGTGCATTCAATCACATCCAAAGACCGGGATTTCTCGTACTAATGTATAGGGATCCAGCCAGGCTTTTTCGAGTTTGAAAAATGTGGCCGGGAAAGTGGCCTAAACCGCCAGAATTCCGGAAGATACGCATCCTGGCCGAATTCCTAAATCTCGTCAAATGTATAACCTACGGAAAAGCGTTTTACTTGAGTGTCCGAGGCCAAAAAAGGGCTTGCTCATGGTGTATCCGTTGTGTTATCGATACCGGGATTCATTTAGATGAATTTCTGGCGCTGGCTAACTCCGACGCGTAGGGGTCAGGTCGTGTGTCAGAGAAAAAAACAAGAACAACAACGCTTCAGGAGGCTTGGTAAATGTTTACAAAAAACCACATGGCATCGGGTCGTTCACCGCTGTCAAATTGGTTAAGGCAAATACCCTGGCTGCTCATCCCAGTCATGGTTCTGACCTTTTCCATAGCAGCACATGCACAACAATTGACCGCAACGTTGAGCGGCATCGCCGCCGACCAAACGGACGCCCGCATTCCTGGGGCGAAAGTTGTTGTAAAGAACGAAGCCACAGGCGACGTTCGCGAAACCAAGGCTGATAGTTCGGGATTCTTCTCGGTAACGGCATTGATCCCGGGCACATATTCGGTCACGATTTCGGCAAAAAGCTTCGCAACTTGGGAAGAAAACGGCATCCTCCTGAACCAGGGTGATAGCCGCACGGTTCCCAACATCCACTTGAAGATTGGCTCCGAATCCACGGCAGTCACGGTCATCTCCGGCGCAGACGCCGAGATTCCCACCGACACCGCGGAAATCAGCGACACCCTCAACAACGAACTGGTTGACTCCGCAACCCTGACAGGGCGCAACGCGGCCGAACTGATCAAGATGATGCCTGGCATCACCTTCAACAACGCCGGCAACGCTGGCTCCGGTTACAACAGTCAGACCACCGGCACCAATAACGGCCCCGCGGGCAGCTTCTCAGCCAACGGCACCCAGCCCTACGGTTCGACAGCTGTCATGCTCGACGGCGCTATGCTGATCGATCCAGGCAACGCCGGCACACAGATCGCCAACATCAACCAGGACATGACAGACAGCGTCAAGTACCTGTCAGCTTCCTACGGCGCTGAGTACGCCAAGGGCCCTGCGGTTCTGCAGGCCTTCAGCAAGAGCGGCGGACAGAAGTTCCATGGCGAAGGCTACCTCTATGCACGTAACACGGCCGTAGGCTATGCCAACGACTGGTTCAACCACGAGCAGGGGCTCCCGATTTATCCGCAGAGCTTCTACTACATCGGCGGCAACGTGGGCGGCCCGATCTTCTTCCCGCACTTCAACAAGAACAAAGACAAATTGTTCTTCTGGGCGGGCTACGAGAAGATGATTCAGCACCCCTATAACTCTCCGGTTGAAATGAACGTTCCCACCAGCAGCCAGGCGCCGACAACCATGGGCGTTCTCGGACAGCTTGACGGCGACTTCAACAACATCGGAGTACCCGCTAGCGTCATCTCAACCTACTCGCCAACGTATACCCTCCCATGTAACACCGATGACGGATGGCAGGGTTGCGGTTCCGCAAACTCACCTTGGGGCGGATACGATACGGTTCCCGCCGGAAGCCCGGCTGGAACGGTTGAAAACAATCCGGTTCCGAACGTGAAGGCTTACTTTGACCCGAATGGCCAGATTCTGACCAATCTGAATCCGTTGGCCAACCAGACCCCCACCCAGAGCAACGGCTGGAACAACTATTACTACTCGCCCACCACTCCCCAGGACCGCTGGGAAGTTACCGGCAAGGTCACCTACGCATTCAACGACAACAACAAACTCTGGGGTTCCTACACTCTGCAAGAGGAAACTGATTACCATCCTCTGTCGATCTGGTGGGCTCCCGAATGGACGATTCCTTATCCCTCGGAACCGATCGGGAAAGAAACCGCTCATGTCTACCTGGCCAACTTCACGCACGTGTTCAGCGCCACGACGACCAACGAGTTTGTGTTCTCGTATTCGGAATTCGTAAACGACAACTCATCTGACCAACGCAACCGCAACCAGCAGAACCACGCTGGGCTTCCCGGCTGGCAGCCTCTTCGCAAACACCAAGACAGACCAGATTCCAAACTCCACTGGTGGATGGAACTCCGGCCTGACTGAAATCAACGAGTTTGATTTCAACAGCGGCATTTACGGCGCGAACACCTTTGGCAAGACCGCAAAGGCTCCCGCCATCAGCGATACCTTCACAAAAATCATCAAGACTCACTCCATCAAGGCCGGCTTCTACTGGGATACAGAAGAAAACCTCCAGGCCGGCGGCAGCGACATCAACGGCAACTACGACATGGAGACTTGGAGCTCCTCGTCAACCTACAACCTGACCCTCGACCGTTTGATGGGCCGCATGCAGAACTTTGACCAAACCAACATCGACACGGTGCCGGATATCAAGTGGCATCAGTGGTCCATCTGGGCGCAGGATTCCTGGAAGGCCACTCGGAAGCTCACCGTTAACCTGGGCCTCCGCGCCGATCACATCGGACAATGGTATGACACGCTTGGTGGAACCCAGGTCTGGGATCCAGCTTCCTATGTCAACACTCCCAATCCTCCGGCAAATACCGGCCTGCTGTGGAACAAGCTCAACTCCAAGATTCCAACCTCTGGCTGGCAGAGCCAGTTGTTCCTCTATGATCCACGCCTGGGCGTTGCCTATGACGTCTTCGGCACCGGCAAAACGGTGGTTCGCGGCGGCTTTGGTACCTACCGCTATCAGGTATCGTCCAATGACTCCAGCGCCGCTATGGCAGGGCCTCTGGGCTCGTTCGACTACAACACTTCGTCAACCGGCGGAGTCAACGGCTTCTATGGTTACAACCTGAATGGCAATGCACTTTGCCAGAACGTAGCTTGCACCACGACTGCAGCGGTCAATCCTCCACAAGGCCTGAATCAGGATGGTATCTCCGGAGTCAAGGCTGATGTCGAAGGCGACAACAAGGTACCGTATGCTGACACCTGGAGCTTCGGTGTCGCGCAGGCGTTGCCTTCTCATATCGTTACTGAAGTCTCCTATGTTGGAAGCGCGAGCCGCAATCAGCTTGAAAACGGCTCCAACGGCCACATCGAAGATGCCAACCCGATTGCGTACGGCGCGTTCTTCACACCCGATCCCAAGACCGGCGTGTATGAGAACCTCTCGCCCATCGCTCCTCCCAACGTGACCGAAAATGCAGTCAGCACCAACGACTGGCATCCTCTCCTCAACTACGGCGACATCTGGCTCCAGACCCACGGTGGCTACGCGAACTACAACTCCTTGCAGGTATCTGCCCAAAAGCAGTCCGGCAATCTGTTCCTGTTCACGAACTTCACCTTCGGCAAGGTCCTGGGTACTCGCGACGGTTCAACCTCCAACGGTAACGGCAACGGCCCCGTGGTCAATCCTTTCGACCTTGGCGCCAACTACGGCCCGCTGGAATATGACCACACCAAGACCTACAACCTGTCGTTCAGCTACAAGCTCCCCAAGCCCATCCATAACAACTGGGCCCTGGGCGAGATTGTCAACGGCTGGCAGCTCTCCAACTACACCACCTATGAAGACGGAGCGCCGTACCAGACGACTTCGCCGAACATGAACATGAACTATCAGCAGTACCACACAGCCGCTGGCGCGACCATCAATTCGCCGATCACGTTGCCCATTCCCCTAACGGCCGAGGACAGTGAGGGAGATATTGTTGGTAACCAAACCTACGGGATTGGAACCAACCAGTGGCTCGGTTCCAGCCAGTACGAAAATGGCCTCCAGCCTGTCGTCGTTTGCGATCCTCGCAAGGGACTGCTGAAGGGTCAGTACTTCAACCCCAACTGCTTTGCAGCGCCGCTTCCGCCAACAGCAACGTCGTTCGGTCAAAATGGTCAGACAATCTGGCCGTATATCCGCACGCCGCACTACTTTGGCAGCGACTTGGCGATCTTCAAGGCATTCCGGGTTACGGATGCCCAGCGCGTCGAAATTCGCATCTCGGCGACCAACTGGCTCAATCACCCGAACGCGCAGTTTGGCTTGGCCGGAAACTCCGACAACCAGCTGCTCTTCAACGGTCTGAGCTCGGCTTCCGGACTCACCTACAACTCCAACAGCAGCACCACCGGTGTTCCAACAAACAAGGTTGGATATCGCTGGATGCAGTTCGCGGCAAAATACTACTTCTAAGCTCATCTTGAAGTAGCGCAGTCCCGGAGGGGGTGGCTCAACGCCACCCCCTCCTTTTTGTGACCGCAAACATGTATCGCGCGTTTATCAACTCGCGGGAGGACTGTATTTCGGAAAATACCTGGATTGGGATGGCCGGTGGTTGAGTCATTGAGAGCCCTGCACGAATGCGCGAGATGGTCGCCAAAGTCCTGCAGCCGGCCCCAACACGAGTCTTCAGTTCTTGCTTGGCTCCTGTGCGGGAAACTGGTCTTTGAGCTTTTGGGCAATCCCGCGTTCGCGCCGGCTGTCTTCCGGGCGGTGCAACTCTGAATACACTGAAGCCAATACCCAATGCGGTTCAAGCCAGTTCGGATCGGTCTTCTCCAACTCTTCAAGGACTGCGGCGGCTTCTGCGTATTTCCCTGAAGTCTCATTCAGCTTCGCCATTTCAAGACGCGTCAACGGGTCGGTCGGATTGATCTGCAGCGCCAGTTCCAGCAAGGGCTTGGCGTTTGCCAAATCGCCCTCCTTCAGCCGCATCGCTCCCAGGTCGCGATTGGCGACAAAGTCCATCGGGTCTGCGCGCAGCGCTGCCTGGAATGCAGCGGCAGCGGCAGGCATATCCTTCATCGCGTACCGCGCCTGTCCCGCCATGGTTTGCACACCGGGCAGCTTGGGATTCAGTTCGACCGCTGCGTCCAGGTCGGCGCGCGCTGTCTTCATTTCTCCTCGATAAAACCGTGCAGTTCCGGCGATAAGCCATGCATCGGCATTGCGCTTCGCGGCGGCCAGCTTTTCCATCCGCGGAAGGCCCTGGTCCTGTTTGTTGGTTTGAATCATGGCGTAGGCCAGAACGTATTCCAGTTCCGTATTGTCTTCGCGTCCAGCCTCGAACGGAGTCAACAAAACAACTGCATCTGCGTACCTTCCAAGCTTGTTGTACGTGTAACCAAGCAGCATCGCAGCCGGCAAATCCGAAGGATGTGCCGCATGTATCGATTCCAGTTCCTGGCGCGCATGATTCAGGTCGCCCTTGCGGTAGTAAGCCATTGCCAGGTTCATACGCATCGGAGTATTGTTCGGCGCTTCGTCCAGAGCGCGTGAATCCTCGTCGATACCCTCGTCAAACTGGCCTGCCGCAACCAGGGCCGCGCCGAGACTGGCGTGCGCCTCCGCCGACCCTGGCTTGGCCGCAACCGCCTTCCTGAAGTCTTCGATCGCCGTCTTCAGGTCGCCGTGTTGCTGTGCAGCCCTTCCCTGGCGCAAAAGAGCATCCACATCGACAGCCTGGGCCTGCTTCGGCGTCTGGCCCACCGACGTCTGCAGGCATAACCCCACGAACAAGTACGAAACGAGTCGCATCTTCATCAGGATAGAACATCCTGAATATGCGCCGGCTGATTCCCCGCAAGCCTCAGCCTCCCATGAACCTTGAAGAGGCCAACAACCCCGATTATGAGACCGGTTCTAGTACAATCCAGATGGGTTGGCTTACCGCTGCCCGCCCATCTGCCATGCGCAAGTCATTGACTTACAGATTCCTTTCGTCGGCGCTGGCTCTTGCGGCATTGGCGGCCATCATTCCCGCCATCGGCCAGCAATCGTCCTCCTCACCCATCCGCTTCGAACTCAAGAGACTCCCCTTCCATCTTGAAAGTGACCTGAGCCAGGCCAAAAACATTCCTGAAACCATGGCTGGCGGTGTCGCCGTATTCGACTACAACGGCGACGGCCGGCCTGACATCTTCTTCACCAATGGCGCCGACCTCGCCACGCTTAAAAAATCTTCCCCGAAATACTCGAACCACCTCTTCCGTAACGATGGCAACGGCGTCTTCACCGACGTAACAGAAAAAGCTGGCCTCAAAGGAACCGGCTTCGACGTTGGCGTAGCTATTGGCGATTACGACAACGATGGCCACCCGGATATTTTTGTTGCCGGCGTCCACGGCAACACGCTCTACCACAACAACGGCGACGGCACTTTTACCGACGTGACAAAGAAAGCCGGCCTCGATAAGTCGATCGATCCCGAGTATGGCCCGCTTTGGGCGGTTGCCGCCGTGTGGGTCGACGTGAACAACGATGGCCTTCTCGATCTCTTCATCGTGAACTACTTGCAGTGGACGTATTCCGACATACCTAAATGCGTCATCGAAAATGTACCTGAGTATTGTCATCCTCGCTACTACAAGGGGCTGCCCAACCAGCTCTTTCTCAACCAGGGTGACGGCACCTTCAAAGATGTGTCGAAGGAATGGGGCATCCGCGATCACATCGGCAAGGGCATGGGCGTTGGCATGGCGGACTGCGACCTCGATGGCAAACCCGATCTCTTCGTCACCAACGATGCCGAGTACGCGTTCCTGTTTCACAACCTCGGCAACAAGTTTGAAGAAGTTGCTTTTCAAACCAATGTCGCTCTCGCTGAAGATGCTGCCTTTATTTCCGGAATGGGAACCGACTTCCGCGACGTCAACAACGATGGCTACCCCGACATTGTGTATGTCGCCCTCAAGAGCCAGACGTTCCCCCTCTACCTCAACACCGGCAAGGGAGATTTTATTGAGGCAACTGCGCAGAGCGGCATGCGCGCGGCCAGCATATCCATGTCAGGATTTGGACCGGCCCTCTACGACTTTGACAACGACGGGTGGAAGGATCTGTTCGTCACCCGCGGACAGGTAACGTCGGTATGGCCGCCCGGCTACAAATTCGCTGAGCCAAACGTGGTCTTCCGCAATCCCGGCGCCACCGGCAAGTGGGAGGCCTTGACTGACCAGGCCGGATTTACCGAAGCCACCGCCGCACGCCATCGCGGCTGCGCCCTGGGTGACTTCGATGGGGACGGTCGCATCGACATTGTCGCCACCAGCCTTGACCACGACGCAGAACTTTGGATGAACCGCAGCCCCAACAGCAACCATTGGCTGAACATTGCGCTGCAGGGCGCGAAATCGAATCGCGACGGCATCGGCGCGCGCATCAAAGTGGTCACCAGGGCCGGAGTGCAGTACAACCATCAGACATCCAGCGTGTGCTACGCCTCGTCGAGCCTTGGCCCTGTGCACTTTGGTCTTGGCGCTGAGTCGAAAGCCACACAAGTCGAAATCACGTGGCCCAGCGGCATCGTTCAAAAGCTTGAGAATGTCCCCGCCGATCAAACTGTAAAGGTAATCGAAGCGGTTCCAGCGCCGGCCAAGTGAGATGAAAGCCCTCCGCCTATTGTTTCGGCGGTCCCGCTTTTTGCTGCTTTGCCTCGAGTTGCTGCACGATATCGCGTTCCCGCTGGCCGTCGTCAGGACGGTGAAGTTTGTAGTAAATCGCAGCCAGCTCGATATGCGGATCAAGCCAATTCGGATCCGCCTTCTCCAGTTCTTCCAGCGTCGCCGCGGCCTCTGCGAATTTGCCGGTCATCCCATTCAGCTTTGCCATTTGCAGGCGCGCCATCGGAGACGCCGGCTGAAGTTGCAAAGCCAACTCCAACATGGGCCGCGCGCTGTCCAGATCTCTTTGCTTAAGACGCATTGTCCCGAGGTAGAGATTGGCGGTGAAATCCTTCGGATCGGCCTTGAGCGCTGCCTCAAAAGCCGGCAACGCCGCATCGGTATCTCCCTGCGCATCCCGCGCCTGGCCGGCCGCCGTGTAAAGCCCGGGAAACGAGCCGTTCAAGTCGATCGCTGCGTCCAGGTCCGAGCGGGCCTCCTTGAACTCCCGGCGATGCAACCGGGTGGAACCGGCGATAAAGTATGCGTCCGCCGATCGCGTCGCCCGCGCAACCTTCTCCATCTTTGGAAGACCCACGGTCTCCTCGCCGGAATCGATCAGCGCCAGCGCAAAGACGTATTCGAGATCCATGTTGTTTTCGCGCCCCGCTTCCAGCGGCGACAGCATCGCAGCAGCTTCATTTGACTTGCCCAGCTTGATATCCGTGTACCCCAGCAGCACTGCGTTGGAAATATCAAGAGGCCTTGCTGCATGCACAGCCTCGAACTGCACGTGCGCATTCTCCATGTCGCCTTTCTTGTAGTAGGCGAGCCCCAGGTTCATGCGCACGGCTGTCTTGTCCGGCGCCGTGGCCAGCGCGCGTGTGTCTTCTGCAATGGCCGCGTCAAACTGGCCTGCCGACGAAAGAGCCGCACCCAGGTTCGCGCGCGCTTCGGCAAGGGTCGGCTCTATCGCCAGCGCCTTCCGGTAGTCATCTATTGCGCTGCTGAAATCTCCATGCTGCTGCGCAGCGATTCCCTTGCGCAGATAATCGTCCGCTTCTGAAGTCGGGGCTTGCTTGGGAGTTTGCGCCAACACAGCGTGCAGGCTGAGCGCAAGAATCAGGAAGGAAACGGATCGCATAGCCTTAGGATAGATCACTCAATCAGATTGGAGTTGTGCCGACAAGCCATGCCTGCCGGCGCAACTTCTTTTCGACTTCATTGCAAACACAAATCCAGCCGTCGCTATTGTTTGTCCATCGGTGTGAACCCGAGAATCTTCAAATTGGAGCCGAAGCGCTTGTAGTTTCTGAATTCCATCGTGTTCAGCACGGCCTCGTGACGTCCTTGCCGCAACTGAAGCTGCGCACTCACCGGCATGAGATAGTCGTGTTCGTTGATCGAAACATAGTCATAATCCACGCCGATCATCGACGCGTGCGTGGGAAATGCGGGAGGTAGATCGTCAGCGATGATCGTGATGCGGCGGGCGCTCCGTGTAGCTGTGTCGATAAAGACCTGGCCATGAAAACCAACCACCAGTTCCTTGCCGGTGGATGCCGTCACCGAGAACATAGAGTTGGCGCGCAGAACGCGATAGTCGTAGACCTGAACCGTCCCGCCATTCAGCGAGTCGGTTTCCTTCCATTGAAAGTCAGCCTTCGACGCAACCCTGAAGACAGCCTCGAGAACTCCGCCAAATTCCCCGGCCGAAAGTGCGCCCTTCATCGCTTCGCGATCAGTGTTATTTGCCTTGCCGTTCACTTCCAGCATGGTGCGCGTCTCGGTCTTTTCGCGATAGCGCAACAACTCGACAAGGGTGTCACTCATCTTCCATTTCCCTGCTCCGCTCAGATCGACAGAGCGATTCGTAACTTCGATACACATGAAGTTGGGCAGCGAGTTGTTGTAGCTCAAGGCCCTGTCCCTGGCATCCTCGATAAGCAGGCGCGCTTCCTCCTTCGACAACGCCGGAGCAGGATTGCTCAGCATCGTGATAGCCAACTGGCCCGGCGCGTGCGGATTGGCCTCAAGAGGCCGGCTGTTTATGTCCGCTGTGATCGCCGCCCCTCCAATCCCCTTCGAATCGGCGTTCGCAGTCTCTGTGCCAGGCGCCCCGGCCACAGTGAATTGCTCTGATTGTTCTGTCGTCTTTCCGCCCTGGCTCAAGTAAGCCTTCACTTCGTAGTCGCCGGGCGAAAGCGTGCTGGAACCGAAACTGGCGAGATAAGGAATGGCAGACCGCGCGCCTTCGCCGCGTAACTGCAGCGGCGTACGACGTCCCGGCTTGCCATTATGAATAACTTCCATCTCCAGCGTTGCCGGTTCCTTCACCGTTGGATCGGGATGAAGAATGAAGAACAGCGACACGCCCTTCGCATTCGCCGGCAATTCTCCAGTGATATTCGGAGTCACTTTCTGGTGTTCGTAGTTCAGCGGCTCCAGCGGGTCTTCATCGTCTTCGCGAACGCCCTCAACCTTCCGCACCAGCACCATATCGCTCAGTGAAACCGTGTTGCCCGTGTTCGGTATCTCGAACTCGTTTCTCTGCGCGCCGGCCTTTTCATTGTTCTGATCTAGGACCGCAACCTCCAGCGTGTACTTGCCCGGCCCCAGGGAGAAATGACGCGCCAGCGAAATGGTTGCCGAATGATCGCGATCGAGCGTCTCAAGCGCGCCGCGTTTGGTGAGATCCTCGCCAAAGTGTTCTACAACTACGCCATCCTTGTCTTTGATCTGCGCGACAACAGAAACGTGTGCCGAAAACAGGTTGGTGTGAACATCCTCCTTTGTATCCACCTCGGAGAGAGGAATTTCAACCGCCAGCGTGCTGGTATTTCCATCGGGCAAATCGCCAAACCGCAATACTGCCGCGTGAAACTTGATGTCCGAAGGCAATTGCGGCTCCGCAAGTGTCTTAAGCAACGGCACCTCGAAGGGCCGCGTGCCAGCCTCCGCTCCCGGGGCCAGCGCAAAATAGCCTGTCTTGGTTTGAATAATTAAACCTGCGCGCACGGGCTTTACGGCGATCGCGCGGAACTTCCCGTCATAGTCCTTGAACGGCGGCACGTACGAAGCTTCGTAGTACGTTGTCAAATCCTGGACCATCTCCTGCAGCGGCTTCTTCGTATTGTTCTGCGCATCGATGTACCCGCCGCCCGTGTCCTTTGCCAAAGCCGCCATGGGGCTCTTGGTATCGGCAAACGGATTCGTCCTGTCCTCACCACTGCCCCGCGCAAAATCGGTCATCATCTGGATATCTTGCTGCGGCCCCCACTGCGGCCCTGTCGGAGAGGGAGTGCCTGATATGGGCATTCCGCTCTCTTGCTGCATGGGAATCATCGTATCGCCGTGAGGATCGACAACAATCTTATTCGGATTGTAGGGCGGCTGCCCGTTCATCAACGCATTGGCCGCCTGGTACTGCGTTGAATTTCCAAGCGCATCCAGATCGACTGTATAGATGCTGACGCCCGCACGCGTTGCAGCTCCGGAAATGGTCTTCAGCATCTCCTTCGCGGCTGAATCCAATTGCGAATTCAACGTGAAATAGATGATCGTCTTTCTGTCGCCGATGCGCTGCTGCGATTTCACCAGTGCCAGCAATCCAGCCAGGTTCAGGCGCGCATGTTGTTCCTGCGCGATCGACTGCGTGTCCTGTAGCGCAGCCACCAGCGTTTGCGCCCGTGCGCGCTCTTTCAAATCCACGTGGTGGCCAGAAAGGTCAGCGCCCGTCTGCGCGATCGAAATGAGGTTCTTCTCAGCATCGGACGAAGCTTTTGCCTTCCCCTCTTCCGCCTTCTTGTCATTCACGATGCTCACTGACAACGTATATGTCGACTCCATCGCGATGGCCTGGCTTTCAGTTGCCACATTCACGGCGTCTTCTACGGCTTTGCGGTCTTCCGTGTAGCCCTGAAGCAGCCGCAGACGCCCGCTGAAGTCCAATACTGCAAACGAATAGCCTTTCTTGGTCGGAAGCACCTTCAGAACCTTGGCCGCCATATTCCGCGCGGTCTTCGCCACCGGTCCATGGAACGAGTCGAATACCAGCGTGATCATGTGTCCCGTGCTGGCCGCGCTGGCGGTGTCTGCGGTCACCAGATGAAATCCCGTGAGCTTCACCGGCGTTCCTTCGTCAGTGACCACGAAATCCTCCGGCTTCAGGTCCGTTATCGCGTTGCGGTGCTTATCGTGCACCACCAGGTCCAGTGACACTTCATCCGTGTGCGAACTTAGCCCCGGCGCCTGGTCCATCTCCGCGGGCGCTCCCGGCGTGGCCGCCGCAGGAGCCGACTGCGTTCCTGCGGGTACCTGCTGCGCCCCGGCCGGTGCCGATTGCGCCGCTGCGGGGGCCGATTGAGTCGGGGCTGGAGCGGGCTGAGTTGCCGGTGCTGTTTGACCACTTGCGAAGGCCGCAAAAACTATCAAGAAAGATGCCGCAAACCAAGGTTTCGCAAACCGCTCCAGAAGCACCACCGCTGGCGTTTGGTCTCCAAAATTGCTCATGTGTCCGCCTATTTCTTTGAACTTCCAAGTGCAACGTTTCATGGGGTGAGCGTCACTTGAAAACGTTGCCAGGCTTGACTTGGCAACGCCTGGAAGCCTGACTTTAGCTACGCTGGAATTCTAGCTGGATTGAGCCTCCCTGCGCCCGTGAATTCTGAGAAATCTGGTCACCTTTAGGTAACAGAGGGACGCCCACCACCATCCCGAAATGAACAAAGGCCGTCATCTACAAAGAAACGCGTCGGGCCGACCTTCTCTGACCAGCGAAAACCACGTCAAATCCGCCGATATGTGTGAGCTAGCTCACAGCATGAACCCTCCCAAGCCACTCTAATGGGACCAGCTATCCGCGGGCTCGCGCATATTCCTTGTCTTCCTCGGCACGGGCTCTGAGAGCGGCTTCAGACCACGAGGTCGAAGCGAATCACAGGAGCGCTTCCTTGGGTGTCCGCACGCAACGCATGTTGATCGTAACTGCGACCGTTGCCTTGGTCGCCGTGTCCAGCTTTGCCGGTTCCAGCTTGACCCGCAAAGTGCTGGCGGGCGGACCCGGAAATTCGAGCCCGGCAAACCCCCAACCCGTTCCGGCATATCTGAAACCTGTTCCGATGGACCCGCCGGATATCTCCGCACCGCCTGCGCTCACCATCGACGTTCCCATCAACGGCACCATCTATCCTCCCGACCTGATCCCGCCGCAATTTGCATGGCGCGACAACAATCCAGCGGTCAAGATCTGGCGTATCGACGTGGTTTTCGGCGACAAGACCCACACAATCCAGGTCTGGTCGAATGGCGACAAATTTCAACTCGCGCCCGTTGACGATGACCTCGTTGGCTATATTCCTCCCACGATGACGTCAGAGCAAGCCGCGCAACACACGTGGAGGCCCGACCCAAAGACCTGGGAAGAGATCAAGAAGCATTCCGTCGATGCGTCTGCCAAAGTCATCGTTGCCGGCTTCGCAAATCAGTCCGATCTCGCCTCGCTCTCCCACGCCCAAGCTTCCATCTCCACATCGAAAGACCCCGTCGCCGCGCCGATCTTCTATCGAGACGTTCCCCTCATTCCTCCCGCGCCCGAGACCGAGCAGCGCGGAGTCATCAAGCCCCTGCCCGATTCCGTTCTCCCCAAGATCAAGTGGGAGCTCCGCTACATCAACCAGCCGCAGAGCAAAGTAGTGATGACCAACCTGCCAACCTGCGGCAATTGCCACTCCTTCTCCCGCGACGGAAAGACACTTGGCATCGACGTGGATGGTCCCGCTAATGACAAGGGACTCTATGCCCTCATCCCGGTCAGGAAAATCAGCAGCATCAACAACGACTACCTGATTCACTGGAGCGCATTCTCTGAAGAACACGCGCAAAAGCGTTTCGGCTTTATGAGCCAGGTTTCGCCCGACGGCAAATTCGTCGTCAACTCCATCGATGTGCCCTATGCCCACGGAGTCCGCGTGCTCGACCGTCTCTACAACGGCTTCTATTCGAATTACGGATTCGGCCAGGTCTTCTATCCCACCCGCGGTGTGCTCGCCTGGTACAGCAAAGATACCGGCAAACTGCAGCCGTTGCCCGGCGCCGATGACCCCGACTACGTCCAAACCTCCGCGTTCTGGAGTCCTGACGGAAAATACCTGATCTTCTCCCGTGCAACCGCGCGCGATCCATATCCTGTGGGCAACAAGCGATCGACCTACGCCAACGATCCCAACGAAACCCAGATTCAATACGACCTCTACAAGATTCCCTTCAACAACGGCAAGGGCGGAACTCCGCAGAGAATCATTGGCGCATCCGAAAACGGAATGAGCAACAATTTCCCCAAGGTTTCTCCCGACGGAAAATGGATCATCTTTGTCGAATGCAAAAATGGCCTGCTAATGCGCCCCGACAGCAAGCTCTACATCGTCCCGTTTGAAGGCGGAGTAGCACGGCCCCTCGAATCGAACCTGCCGGTGATGAATTCCTGGCACACCTTCAATCCCAATGGGCGCTGGCTCGCGTTCTCCTCAAAAAGCCCTTCGCTTTACACCCACCTCTACCTGACCCATATCGACGACCAGGGCCACGCGAGTCCTCCCGTAGTCGTCGAGAACGCGACAGCATCGAATCGTGCCGTCAATATTCCCGAATTCGTGAATCTTGGCGCGGAAGGCCTTGACCACATCGACACACCAGCAATCGATTTCTACCGCGAATTCGATCTCGCCCAGCAATTGCAGGACAGCCACAAATACGATGAAGCCGTTCCCGCCTGGAATGTCGCAGCCGCCAAGGATCCTGCTGATGCGCGACCCTATAACAACATGGGCGTCGCGCTCGCCGCCATAGGCAAAACCAACGATGCAATCGACGCCTACGAAAAGGCGCTGGCGATTGACAACAGTAGTTCCCAGACGCAGAACAACCTCGGCAGCGCTCTCGCCGAAGCAGGCCGGCTCGACGAAGCGATGCCGCATATTCAGAAAGCCCTCGAACTGAATCCCGACAACGGCGCTGCTCACATCAATCTCGGCCACTTGCTTGAAGTCACGAATCATCGCGACGAAGCCATCGAGCAACTGACAAAGGGAATCGAGTTGGCGCCCAAGAATGCCGACGGTCACAACATCTATGGCGTCATCCTCGCGCGCCAGGGAAAACTCGATCTGGCCATTGTCGAGTTGCAGAAGGCGGTCGACCTGGCTCCGCGGTCCGCGGAATCCCACTACAACCTCGGCCGCGCATTCGCGGCAAGCAGCCGCTTTACCGATGCACTTCCGCAATTTGAATCGGCTGCCAACCTCTCCGGCGGCAAAGAGCCGTCAATCCTGCAGATGCTTGCCGCCATGTACTCCGAGACCGGGAAATATCAGCAGGCAGTAACCGTTGCGCAGCAGGCCCTGGCACTTGCCGAACAACAGCAGAACACCGATCTTGTCACCGCTTTGCGCGGTAACATCGCGCTCTACGAGCATCAGGCCCAATCAGGCTCAAGCTCCGGTGCAAACCCCAATCCCTAGAATCCTCCATAAAGCTGTCATCCTGAGCGAGCGCAGCGATTCGAAGGACCTGCGGTTGGTTTTGGCTCGCTTTGAAAGGGCACGACTTTAGATTTGAAAGGGCACGACTTTAGTCGTGCCGCAAACAGCCCTTTTTTAGCGGGGCTTTAGCCCCTGAGGGATGTACTGCGTTAACAACCAAGATTTACGCCACACCCCCTAAGGTTTCGCTTTCTCCGCCGCGATCCATGCGTTGATCTGTGTATCGAGAACGTCCAACGGCAACGGCCCTCCGTCAAGAACAGCATCGTGAAACGCGCGAATGTCGAAACGGCTTCTCAGCGCCTGCTTTGCTCGCTCGCGCAATTCCAGAATCTTCATCTGCCCCAGTTTGTAGGCCAGCGCCTGTCCCGGCCACGCGATGTAGCGATCAACCTCAGTCGCAATATTCTTGTCGTCCATAGCGGTGTGCTCGTGGAAGAAATCAACCATCTGCTGTCGCGACCAGTGCATTTCGTGCACTCCCGTATCCACAACCAGCCGAACCGAACGCCACATTTCGTTCTCCAGACGACCGTATTCACTGTATGGATCCTGGTAGAACCCAGCCTCTTTGCCGAGCCGCTCCGCGTAGAATGCCCATCCTTCCGAATAAGCGTTGTAATCTCCGAAACGACGGAAAGCGGGAACGTCCGGCAATTCCTGCGCAATTGAAAACTGCATATGATGACCGGGAATGCCCTCGTGATAAGCGATCGCCTCGACGTTGAGCAGCAGCCGATGTGTCGGGTCGTACTCATTTACGTTGATGCGCCCCGGCCGACTGCCATCTCCCGCGCCAGGAGAATAATCTGCGGGCACAGCGTCTGGAGCGCGGTAGGCCTTCATTTCAACGACTTCCAGCCGCGTCTTGGGAAGATGTCCAAACAGTTGCGGCAACTTCGCATACATCTGGTCGGTGTAGTGCTTGTACAGATCGAATACCTGCTGCCCCGATTTGCCATAGTGATCGGGATCGTTCCGAATATGTTCGTTGAAACTCTTCAGATCGTGATACCCCAAAGACTGCGCAAGCGTCAGCATCTGCGCTTCAATCTCCGTTACTTGCTTCAGTCCCATCGCATGAATCTGGCCCGGTGTCAGGTCGGTCGTCGTCATTTGCTTCACCGCGAAGGCATACCGATCCGGACCATCCGGCAGCGCCCACACACCAAACTCTGTTCGCCCCTGCGGCGCGTAGTCGTCCCGTACAAATGCTGTGAACTTCACGTAGGCCGGCTCCACTTCATCCCGCACCGCAGCCTTGATCGCCTGTGTCAGCCGTTCGCGGTCCGGCCTCGAGATCGTTGCCGGAAATTTTTGCATCGGCTCAGTGAAAGGGCTCGTATCGAGCGGTTTGGTTGCAATATCCTGTGCCTGCGATGCGACTTTTTCCAGGAGATACTTCGGCGGCATCAATCCATCGCGCATCCCTTGCTTCATGTTTTCCGTTAGTTGATCGAATGCATGCGGAACCGCGTGAAGCCGCGCCAGGTAATTCTCATAGTCCTTCACGGTATTGAACGGCATCTGCATCGCCATCGAGGCCAGGTCGAGATGATCCCCGTTCATCTGGTTCACCGGCATCTCCCACGGCCGGAACTGTGCACCCTCCACCTCTTCGCGCAGTTCGCGAAGCATCAGCGTTTTGTTCAGCACCTCCTGCTCTGGAAACCCCGTCGTATCGATTGCCGCGAGGATGCGAATCTCTTCGCGCGTATGCTGTACCTCCCGCTCCTCCGCTGCCGCAGAGCGATCATCTAGCCGGTCGTTGTAGCGCGAATCGCCAATTGCAGTAGCGAGCTCAGGGTGTTCCTTCAACTCGTATTCCCACTCCCGGTCGATGGCGTCGCGCAGCTGCGCGCGTCGGTTTTCAAGCGAACCCGTCGAAGGCGTTGCACCAGCGGCCTGCGCAGCAGTCTGCGCTCCCGACACATGCAGAAGAAGTGGAAACAAAAGCAGCGAGAAGAGTGCACGATCACATGACATGCGCCGAAACCTCAATGAACAAAGGGTCAAAGTACAAAACGTACTTACATCGCGAAGACACCGCAGAGTATTTTCCGCTGAAATTCTGAAACTCCAATTCCGTTAGGGAATAAACGCCGTGCTCCTGCATGCAGGTCGATTCGCCAGCGACTTGGCAACCAGCGCGCGCAGGTCATCCAACTCCGCACCCGTTACCGTCAATCGCGGACCACGCACCCGTGCATTGCCAATCCCCGCCTCCTGCTGTACCTGGTGGATAAGCTGAACAAACTTCGGGGCCGTATCCAAACGCAGCAACGGCAGAAACCACCGATAAAGCGCAAAAGCCTCATCGCGTTTTCCCGATATCGCAAGATCGAAAAGCGCCACCGACTCCGCGGGAAATGCATTCACAAGCCCGGCCACCCAGCCAACTGCACCCGCCGCAATCCCTTCGACAATCGCATCGTCGACGCCAACAAAAATCCTTAGCCGTGCGCCAAGCAGCGCGCGAATCGCCGTCACTCGGCGCACATCTGTGCTCGACTCCTTCACCGCCGAAAAATTCTCATGCTCCAGCGCCAACACCGCAATTTGCTCTGGAAGATAATCCGTTCCATATGCGACAGGGTTGTTGTAGAGCATGCACGAAAGCGGCGTCGCGCGAAATATCTCCGCCACATGCGCTTTCATCTCTCGCCAGTCGCCGGAATATACATAAGGAGGCAACACCATCAGGCCCGCGCATCCCGCGTGCTCCGCAGCCTTCGCCAGCGCAACCGCCTCTGCCGTTGCTAGCGCGGAGATGGCCGCAACCACCGGCGCGCGCCCTCCAACCGCTGCCACCATGTTCCGCAATACGGCTTCCTTCTCCGCAAATGTCAGTGTCGCGGCCTGTCCAAGCGAACCAAGCGAAACGATCCCGGTGCAGCCGTTATCAAGCAGCCACCCTGCGTGCGCACTCATAAACGCCGCATCGACATGCAGCCGTTCGTCCAGGCAGGTTGTCATTGCAGGCATCACGCCGTACCACTTCATAAAGTCTCCCTTTGCTCAACTGAAGATACTGGTTGCGCTGTGAAACTGGAAACGCGAACCGGAAATATCGGGGGTCGAACACTCGCCGCATCCCAGCCGAACAAAAACTCCGTTGCCGCCCCGCAAATCCTTCCCTGGCACGCTCCCATGCCGCATCGCGTATGCAGTTTCGCGTCACGCCAGTTTGCCCGCTCGCGCAATTTGCCAAACAAAACGTCCTCGCAGCGGCACACAATTGTATCTTCGTCCGCCAGTTCCTTCAGTTGCGGATTCAACTCCGTCCCTGCCTTCAGCGCTCGCACAAATCCCATCCCCACGCTTCGCCGCAGCATAAGATTTTCAGCCTCTTTGGCTTTTCCTGCAGCCGTCAGCCCAGCAGCCTCCCCCTCAAGCAGCGCCAATTCCACGCCGCCGATCCCGGTCGGCTCGCCCGCGCAAAACACATCGCCAACCGATGTGCGCAGCAGGCGATCAACCGCGACAAAACCACCCTCGATCCGACACCCCAGCAGCGCCGCCAATTCCAGGTTCGGCACCAGGTGATATCCGCAAGCAAGGTAGTCGCAAGGCACATTCCACCGCTTCCCTCGCCGTTGCAGCGTCACCGATTCGAGCCGTTCCTTTCCCTCCGCTGCAACCGCCCAGCAATCGAAATAGAATCTGCTTCCGCGCGTCGACCAGCGATACTCAATCCCCTGCAACAGCTTCGCAGGCTCGCCCACAAGGCGTGCCGCAAAACCAACCAACCGGCTCAGCGGAGCCTGCTCGCACACCGCAACGACCTTTGCGCCGCGTCGCGTCAGATGCGCCACAACCGCAATCAGCAACGGCCCGGTTCCTGCCACTACCACGCGCTTTCCGGCAATCGGAAGTCCGCCGCGCACCATCGCATCCAGCCCACCCGCGCCCATCACGTTGGGCAGCGTCCATCCCGGAAAAGGCAGAAAGCGCTCGCGAGCGCCAGTCGCAATGATCAACTTTCCATAACGCAACTCGCGCCACTCGCCGTTGCATTCCGCGCGCAGCATCCCCGGCTTTGGCGCATCGAAGACCCGCCACCCCTGGAGTCGAACCAGAGGCGCCTCACCAAGTCGTTCCATCCATCTGCGGCTCGCCGCAGGTTTCTCGCCGCCGCTCCGCCAGATCTGCCCGCCCACCGTCGGATTGTCATCGATCAGTCCTACGCGCACTCCCGCGGCAGCCGCACTCACCGCCGCGGCAATCCCCGCCGGTCCCGCGCCAACCACCAGGATGTCGAAGTGCTCGCTCACTGCGTCTGCACCTCCATCCCCTGCGCGCAGAGAATCTGACAGCTTCGCTCATGGGTCGATCCGTTAATGGTTGCTCGGCACTCAAAGCAGATTCCCATCCCGCACAGCGGGCCACGCGGCTCTCCGCTCACCGATGTCCGCGTAGGTGCGCCCGCAATCACAATCGCCGCCGCCACCGTGGTTCCCGCCGTAACTGTCAGCAGGACTCCGTTCACTTTCACCGTGATTGAGCGCGCCACGTCAGGCATGCGCTTCACTCCTCGCAAGTCTTCCCGGCAAGTACGGCTCGATGGGAATCTTCGTTTCCCGTCCCATCAAATGATCTATCAGAATCCGAGCCGTTCCCAGCGATGTCGTGATGCCCAACCCCTCATGTCCAGTAGCCAGAAACATCGAATCGTCTTCCGGCCACGGCCCGATCAACGGCAACTTGTCTGGCGTCGCCGCGCGAAATCCCGTCCATGCGCGAATCGCCGAAAGCGCGCCGATCTCCGGCATATACCACTGCGCCCGTTCGATCATCGCGCCAACAATCGTCCCATCCACCGCGGATTCCTCCACGCCAAATTGCCGCGACGATCCAATGAGCACCTGCCCCGTCCTGCGTGGCTGCACGTTGAACGCAACCGAATCCGCAGTCGAAGAATGCGCGCTTTTCAGATATCCAAGCTCCACCAGTTGATGCCGCACAAATTCGGGATGCCGATCCGTGATCACCAGGTGCCCCTTGCGCTTCCGTATCGGCAACCCCGGCACCAACGCGCCGGCATCGGCTCCACATGCATTCACAATTCGCGCCGTGCGCAATTCGCTTCCATCATCCAGCCGCACCTCGCCTGCTCGCGCGGAAACTACATTTCCCGAACACATCCGCGCACCCATCCGCAACGCTTCGCCGACAAGATGTCCCGCTGCGCAAGGAGGGTAAAGAACAGCATCCGACGGAACCACCAGCGCGCCCGCCAATGGTTTCCTCAAATGCGGCTCGGCATCCGCCAGTTGTTTTCCGTTGAGTATTTCCGTGCGAATCCCGGCCAAGCCATACACCGCGCTCTTGCGCCGAACCTCCTCCATCTCCTCTTCGTCGCTCGCCACCCACAACGTGCCGCACTGCTCATACTCCACATCGTCAGCAAGCTTCCCTGCCATCTCCTGCCACAACGTCTGCGAATAATGCGTCAGCGCCATCTGCGCCGGCGAATCGTCCATCACGACAATATGCCCCATCCCCGCCGCCGTGGCTCCGCTGCCCACGCCGCTGCCTTCCACCACCGCCGTCTTCAGCCCGCTCCTCGCGCATTCCAGCACGCAGGCCGCGCCCACAATGCCCGCTCCCACAATCACCACGTCCCAGTTCTCGCTCATGCCCGTATTCCCATTCGAAATGGATCCTCGGGATTCAGAATCAGCACGCTCTCCGCGGTGATATAAGCAGATCCAGTAATGCTGGGAATAAGTTCGTCGTCGTGCAGTTGATACGACCCTTCAAACACCGTATCGAGAATCCCTGCTTGCCGCCACACCTGCCCGGGAACGAGCTTTGCGTCCGCGGCAAGGCATGCAAGCTTCGCGCTGGTCCCGGTCCCGCAAGGTGAGCGGTCATACGCCTTGCCCGGGCACAAAACAAAATTCTTGCTGTCCGCTCCCGCCGTTTGCGATGCCTCTGAGAGTTCGATGTGATCGATCTCCGCGCCTCCTGCGCCCGTAATGCCTCCCTCGCGCAACCCGTTGCGCACATCCCAGGAGAATTTGGTCAGCGCCTCAACATTTCCTATTTCAATCCGGATAGGCGAATCCTCGATCAGAAAAAACCAATTCCCACCCCACGCGACATCGCCATGAAAGGTTCCAAATCCCTCAACGTTTACAGCTACGCCCGCTCTGTGCCGGAAGCTCGCCACATTCTTGACCGTTACGTTGCCGGCCGGGTGCAACGTTGCACTGATGACCCCGACAGGGGTCTCAATGCGGTGCTGTCCCTGCCCGATCAGGCCGAGATGGGCCAGCGTCGTCACCACGCCAATCGTCCCGTGGCCGCACATTCCCAGGTATCCGACATTGTTAAAGAAGATCACGCCCGTAGCGCACCCTGCGTCGGTCGGCTCGCACAGCAGCGCTCCAACCACCACGTCCGACCCCCGCGGCTCGTTGACAACCGCAGACCGGAAATCGTCATGTTCCGCCGCAAATCTTCGCAGGCGCTCTGGCAATGGGCCGCTACCCAACGCAGGCCCGCCCGCGACCACTACCCGCGTCGGCTCGCCGGCCGTGTGCGAATCGACAACCTGAACCGAGGGAAAGGGCGCACGCGTCAAGGACATGCGATGAATTCTAGCCGACAGCGCAGCTCTTTACATCGCCTCCCGGGGATCGAGCCGCGTCAGTTCCCTGGCCTGCGACAAGCGGTTTCGTCAGCGGTGAATCTCCCCGCTCAGGCTTAGGTGCCACTCCAATGACTCCGAAAGTATGATATCGTCAGTGATATCACATTAGTTCCAGAGTATCTTGATGCTGTGCCGTTGATACCCGCATCTAACCTGCTCCTGCTGCCGCTTACATCGCTCTCTAAGCTCTTATGATGCTGCGAGCGATATCATTTATAAGTTTCGTGACTTATGATCCAAATCATCGACAACTTTACCCATGTTTGTTCTGATCCGTATTTGCGAACGGTCCAAGAGTCCGCAATTCATGCGGTTGTCCCGCGATCAGTTGTGAACGATAGCGTTAGTCACTTACCTTTTAGTGCGTCGCTCCAATGCACTCCTTATTTAGCCGTTGAACTACAACAAATAACTTAAGTTATGAGACTACCTCGACATTTAGTAACTTCTGTGATCGATTGTTGGCAGACTGATTTTGCCGTCCGTTAATTCTTTCGTTGTATTTACGCTTCCCTTCGCGCCGGACAACACTCCGCAAAGACTTCACTTCCCGCTAGTTCGTGAAGTCGACAGTTCCAGACATAGAAGTCTGGGCGGATGCTTAATCGGAGGCCACACCCCATGGTTGTCCCTGAGAATTCCCCTTTCTGCTCGAAGAAAGCTGCCTTTTCCAGCCCTTTGAACTTCGACTTACTCAAAGTTGCAAGGTTCATCACGGCGCGTTTCGGCGTCGGCGCTCTCTCCCTGGCATTCGCAGCGTGCGTCGTTCTCGCAGGCTGTGGCGGAGGCGGATATGCGGGCGGCGGCATCGCCAGCGTCTCAGCCACTTCTTTTGTCATGGATGCAGGCCAATCCGTTGGAATTACGGCGAATCTCACCGGGACATATGAAATCTCCTGGGCATTCCCCTCGCAAAACTGTTCGGACTCCGCATGCGGAACGATTTCCAGCACCTCCGGAGCTGCCGTCACCTATACAGCGCCGTCCGGAATCACTTCGCAGATGCAAGTGACCCTTGTCGCGTCGATCCCCAGCACCAAGAGCCGGGAAACAGTCACCATCACCGTTAATCCCGATCCCTCGCTCAGCGGAGTTCCTCCCCAGGGCGTTGTCGGCGTCGCATACTCCACGACCATCGTTTCAGCAGGCGGCACCGCGCCCCTCACAACAAGCATTTCCGCCGGATCGCTTCCTGCGGGCCTTACATTCAATGCATCCACAGGCGTCATTTCCGGCACGCCCACAGTAGCCGGTACCGCCAGCTTCACCCTCCAACTCGGCGATTCCAGTTCCACGCCGTTCACGGTCACAGCGAACAAGGCAATCACGATCGTGAATCCCGTTCCTCCGCTTAGTCTCATCGGCGGCCCGCAACCAAGCGGCGAAGTTGGCATCTTCTACACCACATCGCTTATAGCATCCGGCGGAGTCACTCCCTACGCCTGGAGCGTCGTAGCCGGCTCGCTTCCCGCCGGCCTCACGATCAACCCCACTACCGGCGCAATCTCGGGGATACCTACTGCGCAAGGCACTTCCAACTTCACCGTGCAGGTTGAAGACAGCACCAACGCCACGGCCACCGCAACGGCGTCCATCACCATCTACTCGCCTCTCACGCTTGCCGGCGGCCCTCAGCCCGAAGGCACAGTGGGTGTGCCTTACGCTACCTCGCTCGTCGCCGCTGGCGGTGTGACACCCTATTCGTGGAGCATTGTCGCCGGAGCGCTTCCAGCCGGCCTTTCCATCTCACCCACGACCGGCCTCATCTCTGGAACGCCCACCGTAAAAGGCACCGCAAACTTCACCGTTCAAGTGAAGGACAGCCTGAACGCAACGGCAACGGCAGCAGTCGCGATCACCATCAATTCGCCGCTTGCCATGACCAACACGCTGCCCAACGGCACCGTCGGTGTCGCCTACAGTTCCATCATCGGCGCCAGCGGCGGCACCACTCCTTACAGTTGTTCGATTACCGCGGGAACATTGCCTGCAGGCCTCGCTCTAGCCGGCTGCACAGTCAGCGGAACCCCCACAACGGCGGGAAGCTCAACCGTCACTGTCAAAGTGACCGACTCCAGCACTCCCGCACAAACCGTCAGCGCGAATGAAACCATCATTATCTCGCCCGCGCCCTTGACGCTCACCAACACTTTGCCCAATGGCACAGTGGGCGCAGCGTACAGCGCGACCATCACTGCAAGCGGTGGCACCACTCCTTACACTTGCTCAATCACCGTTGGCACGTTGCCGGCCGGACTTTCACTCACCGGCTGCGTCGTCAGCGGCACGCCAACAATTGCCGGCAGCTCGACCATCACCGTAAAAGTTACCGACTCCGGAAATCCGGCACAGAGTGTCAGCGCAGTTGAAACAATCGTCATCCAGCCCCTCGCGCTCGCTCTCACCAGCACGTTGCCCAACGGGACCGTCGGCGTGGCCTACAGTTCCACCATCACCGCGACCGGCGGCACTACGCCGTACACATGCTCCATCACTGGCGCGCTTCCTGCAGGCCTCACTCTTACAGGATGCACCGTCAGCGGCACACCCACAGCGGCCGGCTCGTCGCCGATTATGGTCAAGGTCACTGACGCCGGCAGCCCCGCGCAAACGGTCACTGCCAACGAGACCATCGTCATCGCGCCGGCAGCGCTCGTCATCTCCGGCACTTTGCCTAATGGCACTGTCGGCATTCCCTACAGCTCCACCATCACCGCGACCGGCGGCACCACGCCATACGCATGCTCCATCACTGGCGCGCTTCCTGCAGGCCTCACCCTCACAGGCTGCACCGTCAGCGGTACACCCACTGCGAGCGGTTCATCACCAATCACAGTCAAGGTCACTGACTCCGGCACTCCCGCGCAGAACGCCAGCCAACCTGAAACCATCGTCATCGCACCCGCTGCGCTGACCATCACCAACACCCTTCCTGGCGGTACCGTGGGCGTTCCCTATAGCGCCACCATCACCGCCACCGGCGGCACGATGCCGTACACCTGCTCCATCAACGGCACGTTGCCTGCAGGCCTCACTCTCACCGGCTGCACTGTCAGCGGCACGCCCACAGCGAGTGGATCATCTCTGATCACCGTGAAGGTCGCCGACTCCAGCAACCCTGTTCAAAACGCGAGCCAACCCGAAACCATCGTCATCACTCCTGCTGCGTTGACCATCACCAACACCCTGCCTGGCGGCACAGTGGGCGTTCCCTATAGCGCGACCATCTCCGCCAGCGACGGCACTCCGCCATACTCGTGCTCCATCACCGGCGCGCTGCCTGCAGGCCTCACTCTTACTGGGTGCACAGTCAGCGGCACACCCACATCTGCAGGTTCTTCGCCTATCACGGTGAAGGTCACAGATTCAGGAAGCCCTGCCCAGAACGCGAGCCAACCCGAAACCATCGTCATCGCGCCGGCACCGCTCGTCATCAGCGGCACATTGCCCAACGGCACGGTCGGAGTTCCGTATACCGCTACGATCACCGCGACCGGCGGCACCTCGCCGTACACATGCTCTATCACTGGCACGCTGCCTGCAGGCCTCACTCTTACTGTCTGCACGCTCAGCGGCACACCCACATCTGCAGGCTCTTCGCCCATCACGGTGAAGGTCACAGATTCAGGAAGCCCCGCCCAAAACGCGAGCCAGCCTGAAACCATCGTCATCGCGCCGGCAGCGCTCGTCATCACCGGCACATTGCCCAACGGCACAGTCGGCGTACCTTACAGCGCGACCATCACCGCCACCGGCGGCACTAGCCCGTACACATGCTCCATCGTCGGCGCGCTGCCCGCAGGCCTGACGCTCACCGGATGCACAGTCAGCGGAACGCCCACGGCAAGCGGTTCGTCCCCCATCACTGTCAAGGTCACCGACTCCGGCAACCCAGCGCAAACCGCCAGTGCCGGCGAAACCATCGTCATCAACCCCGCGCCACTTGCTATCAACGGCACGCTTCCCAATGGCACGGTGGGCACGCCGTATAGCGCGACCATCGGCGCGACCGGCGGCACCGCTCCTTACACCTGCTCGATCACCGGAACGTTGCCCGCAGGACTCATCCTTAACGGCTGCACGATCAGCGGAATTCCCACAACCGCGGGCAGCTCCACCATCACGGTCACCGTGACAGACTCAGGTAACCCGGCTCAAAGCGCCAGCACCACCGAAACAATCACGGTGAATCCGGCGCCGCTCAGCCTCACTAACTCGACCCTGCCCGACGGCACGGTCGGCGTCCCTTACAGCGCAACCATCGGTGTAAACGGCGGAACTTCGCCGTATAACTGCACAATCACAGCGGGCACGCTGCCTGCCGGACTCTCAATCACCGGTTGCTCCGTGAGCGGAACGCCCACAACCGCGGGCAGTTCCACCGTCACGGTCAAGGTCACAGACTCGGGCAATCCGGCCCAGACAATTTCCGGACCCGAAACCATCGTCATCGACCCGGCGGCTCTCACGTTAACCAACACGCTGCCCGACGGAACAGTTGGCGTAGCCTACTCCGCAACCATCGGGGCAAGCGGCGGAACCTCGCCCTACACCTGCTCCATCACCGCAGGCACATTGCCCGCAGGCCTCACCCTCACTGGGTGCACCGTCAGCGGCACACCCACAACACCTGGCACCGACAACGTCACGGTCATGGTCACCGACGCTGGTAATCCGGCCAAGAATGTTTCAGGCAACGACACCATCGTCATTCACCCCTCGGGAACTCTGAGCCTCACCGCAACGCTCCCGGTTGCGACGGTAGGCGTTCCTTACACCTACACATTGCTCGCTACCGGTGGAGCTCCGCCCTACACCTACTCGCTTACCGCTGGATCCTTGCCCCCGGGAATCACATTCAATTCCGACGGCACCATCTCCGGCACTCCAACCACACCTGGCGCCAGCAGCTTTACCGCAACCGTGACCGACAGCGCAACCACGCCTGCAACGGCATCCGTGCCGCTCGTCCTGCTGGTTCAATACGCATCGACGCCCTACGACGGCGAACTCACCGGCCCCTATGCGTTCCTCTTCCAGGGATTCGATGACGTGGTCGCCGGAGTCCTCGCCTACCAGACCGGAACCGTGGGCAGCTTCACCGCCAACGGCACAGGCGGCATCAATCTCGGTGAACTTGACGCCAACCACCAGTCCTCTAATCCCAGCGGCACCACCATCGAGTCGCAGAATTTCCTCGGCACCTACCAGGTCAACGCCGATAGTCGCGGCTTCATCACCATCACCACGCTGAATGCCGACGGTACTACGGATCAGACCTTCACCTACGCCATTTCACTCAAGGCCCCCGTATCTCCCGCGACAGTTTCCACCCAAGGCAGCCTCATCGAATACGACAACGACGAATTGGCCGGAACCAAGGGCTCAGGCCAGCTTCTTGCTCAAACCACATCAGCCTTTACCGCGGGCTTGAGCGGCAGCTACGCATTCGGCCTCTCCGGTGACACACCGTGCCTCATCTCCTGCACGTTGGGAGTTGCTTCGGGTCCGGTGGCAACGGTAGGCATGTTCACCACCAACGATTCAGGCAAGCTGAGCACCGGCACCGCCGACACCAACATCGCCAGCGTCAACTTCGCGCTCGCGCCGCTCACAGGCTCCTATCAGACTGCCGATCAAAACGGCCGCCTGCAGTTGGAGATGACCAACACCAGCATCACCGACGGACTCTACCCCACCGACTACGCGGTCTACATCGTAAATGCGAATGAAGCATTCGTGATGTCGACTGACAAGCATTCGTCCTACGTCCTGCTTGCCGGCACTGCTCAGTTGCAAACCGAGGCGAGCTTCAGCAACGCGTCGATGAACGGACCGTTCGTCGGCTATGAAAATGCGCAATCGAACCCCGGCCTGCTCGGCACAACACTGCAGGATGTCTTGAACTTCTCAACAGCGACCGTCTTCCGCACCAGCGGCGACGGCACGGGCACTTGCAACACCACCAATGTTGACAGCGGCGGCCTCACCAGCCTGGTCGACAGCCTGACCGGCCTGTCGAGTTCAAACAAGAGCAATCTCATCGAAGCATTGCTCGGTTCCTCATCCGCCACGGGAACATCTTCCTGCACGGTCGTCAGCGACGGCCGCGCAGTGTTCGATTATCCCAATCACTCCGGCCTCATCTCGATCCTGCTTGGCTTGCTCGGCCTGCCCACTGGACCGCCCTCAGCACGCGTCGTCTACCTCGTCGCCCCTGATCGCGGATACTTCCTCGAAACGGGCTATGCCGGCCTCGGCCAGATCGAACCGCAAACGGGAGCGCCGTTCAGCCTGGCGACTCTCGATGGAACTTATGTTGAAAGCACAATCCCTGCAAGTTCGCTGGCAAGCATCAACACTTCGGGATACTTCATCGCCAACGGAACCGGCAGCGTCACTTACACGCTCGACGAAAACATAGGTGTCGGCACCATCAACGTTCTTCAACTCGGCACCACCACAACCACCACATACAGCCTGTCAGACTCGAATTCCAACGTGACTCCGGCAACTGCCGGCAGATACGTCCTCGCTGATGGAACGACCGTGATTTATGCGATCTCTCCTGACAGATTCGTAGTGGTCGATACGAATCCATTGACGACTTCCCCGGGTGTATCGCTGCTCTATTAGGCGGCGATACCACTCCAAAATGGACGTTTCGATTCGACAGGAGACGGCAAAATGAAAAGAGCACTGGCAATCACCTTCGTTCTAACACTTCTCGGAGCTTCCTCGGCTGCTGCCCAGCAAACAGTCTTGGATACAGGAGCGCTGTCTTCCTCTAACTGGGATCTGGCTACCGGCTATACGCTGATCAACGCCAATGCGCCACCAGCTTCCTGCGGCTGCTTCACTATGAACGGCGGATTCGTCGCCGGCGAATATCATTTGAGTCCGTGGCTCGGCGTAGCCGGGGAAGTCACTGCGGGCCATGCCTCCGCTATCAGTTCGCTCGGACAAAACCTGACTCTGACAACCTTCATGGCCGGCCCGCGCGCCTCCTGGACTCGCAATCGCTACACTCTGTTTGGCGAATTCATGCTGGGCGGTGCGCGTGGTACCGGTTCTTACTTCCCCTCGAGTTCGTCGAGCAGTTCCAGCGCATCCACCTTTGCATATTCGACCGGCGGTGGTCTCGACCTTAATCTCAACGACCGCTTCGCCGTTCGCGTCGTCGACGGGCAGTTTCTCCACACAAGTTTTCCCAACGGAGTGAACGGCACACAGCGCCAGCTTCAGATTGGCGTGGGAGTCGTGATGCATTTCGGCGGATCAAAATCGGTCGCGCACCTCAGAATTCCCCGCTCATTGCTGAAGCAGCCTCCTGAGGTTGCGCTCAGCTGCACCGCCATCAATCCCGATGTCTCCGCCGGGCAGGATGTGCAGATCGTCGGCAATGCCGTGGTCGCCCCGGATCCCGCCGAACTTCGCTACACCTGGACAGCCGGCGCCGGAACCGTTCGCGGTCAAGGCAGCACCATTGCTGTCGACACAACCAATCTCGCACCGGGAACCTACCGTGTGCAGGGCATCGCCGCCATGGCCTCGAACTCTTCCGTCGACTCAAGCTGCGAAGTCAGTTTCCGCGTAAACCCCACGCAGGCCAAAACCCCGGATCAGACCATGCCTACAAGGTTTGCCACTCCGTCTGAAGCCAATTTCAATGATGGGGCGCGCGGCCATCTCAAGGACGCCTTCTTCGACTACGACAAGTCTGATCTTCGCCCCGACGCAAGCTCCGCAATCGCCCAGGATGCTGCCTACCTGGTCGCTCACCCGGCCATTAGCATTACCCTCGCTGGCTACTCCGACGAGCGCGGCTCGGCAGAGTACAACATAGCCCTCGGTCTTGAACGCGCCATGGCTGCACGCGATGCTCTGGCTTCCCTCGGTGTCCCAATGTCTCGCATGCATGTAATCAGCTACGGAAAAGAGTTATCTTTCTGCACTGACGACTCTGAAAGCTGCTATCAGCTCAATCGCCGGGCCCAGCTCGTCCTCACTGACGAATAATGACCATTTGCTCAACATTAATGGCGAACGATCAGAATGATCGTTCGCCATCTTTCCGCTCGCAATTCCGCCCAACGCTACAGCTAAATAAGTCGACTTTCCAAATCCCACTTGGTGGTGCACATTTCCACGTGTAAATACCAATCAGTAAGTAGTTGGGCACACCCGCCTCTTCTAATCCTTTGCGCAACATCACCTTACAGCTTGCTTGATTACTATCCCAAAACTCAAGTTCTTTTCACCCTGTGAAATTACCGCTCCCGGTGCTATTGTTTTGAAACGATTCCCCTTCCCAGGCACGATTAGAAGGAAGACTGTCTTACCCACTTGGGTTTTTTATTGGCATCAGGCTGCCAATCGATCCTTCATGATCGAAAGATGATCGGAAGTATATTTCCTCGACTTAATCTTCGTCCTTCTCGAATCTCTGCGATGTTTGCGTACGTCGAGTCAAACAAACGTATCGAGGATAGTAAACCAATGACGAAAGAAAATGGACGACCGGGATCATTCCCGCTACGTCTTCCCGTTTCCACGCGGCGCCAGGCAAACGATCTGGCCCATCGCGAGGGCCTTTCTCTGAATCAATTCATTAGCCTTGCTGTTGCAGAGAAGATAACTCGCCTTGAACAGGCATTCTGGCTCGATGGCATGAGTGCCTCGAAAAACAATACCGGCGTGGGCGTCGAAGATACAACCGCCGGAAAATGATCTAAGTTGAGTCCGTCATGCACCCCTCGTGCTGACCTCAACTCACTCAAGAGTGTGCAACACCGCGCCACTCCCATCGCCCGGCCGGTCGCCCTCCGCACAACTCGTTGACAATTCCACCACCCATGCAAACGGTTACATCTTTTCGATAGCCTGATTTCGTTACTTCAGCCTCTCCGGGTACTTCCGCTATTAGTGAATTTGATGATATCGCAGGTAATATCAATTTCTGCTTGCGACTAAGCGATAACCGCTTTCAATCCAGCGTTTGGAACTGAGAGAACGTTTTCCTGAAGTAAGTTGAATGATATCTAAATTCATCACCCGTATGTACTATTTCCAACTTACTTACTCGATGTGATTCTTATCACGTTGTATTGTAAGTCCCGTTTCCCCGATAGACCCTACATCTGATCTGTTGTGAGTGCGCGCCAAATGAGCGACGCACCGGCCTTCTGTCTCTATGAGCGGAAGTAGCTCAGAACCAAGGGAAGGATGAAGTCCTCAGCAAGCAGCCCGCACAGCTCGCATTAGACGAGTGGTGGGCCGGAATCAGAATCGATTCCTTGCTGTCGAAACGGTGAGAACGCCATGAAAGCTCTTCGCAGGTTGTCAGATGAAAGCGGCTCGATCCTCACATTGACCGCGTTGTGCCTGGTACTTTTTATTACCATCCTCGGCTTCGCTGTTGACTTCGGCCACTTCCTCTACGTAAAGCGAGGTTTGCAAAGTGCGGCCGATGCCGCGGCGCTCGCAGCAGCCTTGGAAGCGCGTACATGCAACGGCACGGCCAATTGCGCCGCGATGCAGGCAGCGGCCCAGGCAGCCCTTTCAGAGAATGGCCTCACTGCGACAACCACTCTTACCAACTGCTCCGGTACACCCGGAAGCGGCGTCACCCTGAGAATCAACAATCCTCCGTGCGCAATTTCAGTTGACCCGAATACCGGCAAGACAAATTACGCAGAGGCAATCGTCACTGAACAGGTCCCGACATATTTTGCAGCCCTTATGGGATTGAAAAGCGTGACCGTTGGTGCTCGCGCCGAAGCCGGTCGCGGACTCGGCGGGCCCTGCATCTACGCCCTCGATCCAACCGGTTCGGCAATCACAATTCTCGCCGGTGTCATGGTCCATTCGCGTTGTCCAGTTGTCGATGAATCAACTTCCGCCAACGCGCTTTCCTGCGTCATCGGCGTCGGCCTCTATGCGCCGCAGATCACCGTTTCCGGCGGGACCTCCGGCTTGCTTTGTCTCGCAACCTCGACCCCGCAAACCTACCAGCCCGCTCCCACTCCACGCGACCCACTGGCCTATCTCCAGCCGCCGTCAACCGCGAAAAACGCCTGCGGAACAAGTACAGGATCGCCTTACTCCGGCTCTTCCAGCGCCGTGAATGTCATCCTGGGTGGCAATGTCGTCTTCAACCCAGGCGTCTACTGCGGCGGAATCAACATCACCGCATCGCTGCTATCGAACATCACTTTCAATCCCGGCACTTACATCCTCAAGGATGGAACCGGACTGCTCGGCATTACTCAGGGCGGCCTGAACATCAATCTCAACACACTGAGCAACATCACAGGCAATGGCGTCACTTTCTACAATGAAGGACCCACAACCGGCTTCTCCGTTACCGAACCCGTCTCTGGCGGTTCAATCGTCAGCCTCGGCAACGTAAATCTCACCGCGCCTTCGACCGGCGACTACAGCGGTGTCCTCTTCGCACAGGCTCCCGGCGTCACTTCAACAGGAGTCTTTCTGGCCAACATTCTTAACGGGGGCAATCTTCAAGGCGCTATCTATCTCCCCGACGCCCCGGTGAGCTATGGAGTAAGTGCGGCCTCCTCGTCTTACAACATCCTTGTCGCCAAAGATATCAATTTGAATGTCGCAGTCCTAAGCTCGTTTGGCAATGACTACTCCTCCCTCGCGGGTGGATCGCCGCTAAGCGGAAACAACGTTGCCCTCGTGCAATAGCAGGGCTCGGAGGTCGATGATGAAACCCAGGCTGTTCTTGATTGCATCACGTCTGCGCAGCACCGAGGGATCAAGCTTCGTTGAACTGGCGCTTATGTTGCCTATCCTCATGTTGCTCTTTGTGCCTGCTGTCGATATCGGTAGGGCTTACTTCACGGCTATTGAAGTGACTTCGGCAGCCCAGGCCGGCACGGAATATGGGATCAAGAACCCCAGCGATGTTTCAGGAATGGAGGCCGCTTCGCTAAAGGGAGCGACAAACCTCTCCACCCTGAGCTCCACCGCAACCTACGGTTGTGAGTGTTCCGACGGAACCAGCGCGAGCGCTTCATGCAACTCCGCTCCGTCATGTACTTATAACTACGTGAACTATGTGGATGTCGTAACTACGGCAACCTATGTTCCAACCTTCAATTACCCAGGCTTGCCGTCGTCTTTGACTATATCCAAGGAAACCCGCATGCGCGTTGGCAGCAATTGAGCAATGAAAGTCTGACGGGTCGGCAATCATTTCTAGATCCGCGAACGAGGCGCTAAGATGTTAAAAAGCATTCTGAATCGCACATGGAAGGACGAATCAGGCAGCGAATCTGTCGAGTTTTCATTGAGCCTGGTGGGATGGATAGGCGGCGCATTCCTCATCATGTACGGGTCCTTCGCAATCTATGCCGCCCATTTCGTTGCCAATGCTTCCGACGAAGCTGCCCGCTATGCCATTGTTCGTGGCTCCAGTTGGAACGGCGCATCCTGCAGCACAAACTCCGGGTTCGATTGCACTGCCACCAGTTCGGACGTCGAATCGTATGTCGAAGGCTCACTTCCGCCAGGCCTGTCTGCGGCGAACTTGACCGTAACAACAACCTGGCCCGGAACTACCTCCAGCGGAGCGACCTGTGATACGGACTATGGAGCCAATAGCCCAAATTGTCAGGTGAATGTCAAGGTCACTTATAAGTTCACGTTCCCGGTTCCGTTCTTTCCGCAAAGCACTCTGCCCCTCACCAGTAGCGCTGCGATGACCATCTCTCAATAACCGTGAGATGCGGCGCGGGAACCTGAGAATCAGGGTCCTCCACCGCAACAGGTCATCGCGGCGAAACTAGTCAGCTACCGGTAGCGGCCCAGACCGATCCGCACCTATGTTTCGGTTGAGAGAATCATCCATCCAACGATGGATGACACTCCCCGCTCGCGCTTATAAGATTCGTTCCGACCAGGATTCAACTTCCC
This sequence comes from uncultured Acidobacteriaceae bacterium, assembly GCA_963826915.1. Lineage (GTDB taxonomy): Bacteria > Acidobacteriota > Terriglobia > Terriglobales > Acidobacteriaceae > Telmatobacter. Next base: position 33,330 of record CAWGYG010000007.1, on the reverse strand, counting down.
TTTCGTTTTAACGACTTTGCTCAACTTTTTTTGACCGGTTCATCGGTCTTTTTTGGAGGCATTCCCATGCGCACGCTCGCGTCAATTCTATGTTTGTGCCTGTTTTCAATCGCCACAGTCATCCAGGCTCAAACTCCCACTGCAACCATCTCCGGTATCGTCAAGGACTCCCAGGGTGCCCTTGTTCAAGGTGCAAAAATCCTGGTCGTGAGTACTACGCAGGAAACCAGCCGCACCGGTGCGACCAATGCCGATGGTACTTATTCCATCCCTGACCTGCTCCCCGGCGATTATCGTGTCGATGTAAGCTCCAACGGCTTTGCGACGGCGCAGTATGCCAACATCTCGCTTGAGGCCGGACGTACGCTCACTCTCGATGCTTCCCTCGTTCCCGCAAGCCAGGTTACAACCGTGAATGTGACCGGCGCGAATCAGACAGTGGATCTCGCCCAATCCATGATTCAAGGCCAGATCACTGACAAAACCATCGAGAACATCCCCCTGAACGGTCGCAACTTTCTTGAGCTTGCGTACCTCATTCCCGGAAATCGCCCCGCGCCCACATTCGATCCCACCAAGACCAATACGCTTGAGATCAGTTCCGCCGGCGGATTTGGCCGAGGCGGCAACATCACCGTCGACGGCGGAGATAACAATGACGAAGTCGTGGGTGGTACCCTGTCCAACTTGCCTGAAGACTCGATTGCCGAGTTTCAGATTGCAACCGCCAGGTTCACTGCGGAAGTTGGGCGTTCGGGCAACAGCATCATCAACATCATCACCCGCTCCGGCTCCAACGATTTCCATGGATCGGCATTCATGTTCGAGCGGAATCGCAATCTTCAGGCGCTTCCGGCCACATTTGGCCCCGGCCAGCCCAAGCCGCCCTTCGATCGCGAGCAGTACGGCGGCTCCATCGGCGGACCGATCGAGAAGCGCAAGGCTTGGTGGTTCTCATCGCTCGAATACCGCGACCAGAACGCTGAAATTCAAACCGGCACCCGAGACTTTACCACCGACACGATTGAAAACACCGCTGCTCCCGCGCCCCTGCGCGACCTGCTCCTGGCCGTCCGCGGAGACTATCAACTCAACAGCGCGAACACCTTCAACGTGCGCTACAGCCTCAACCGTTCGACAGACACATCGCAAGCCAGCGCTTCCGCGTCCACTCCCCTCAGCACTGCGGCGGAACGGCAGAATTCCGTCAACCGCTTCAATTCGCTCGCTGCAGGGTGGACCCACGTGCTCAGCCCCAGCAAGACCAACGAGCTTTCTTTCCACTACGACAATTTCTACAACGACATTCCTCCATTCCCAAACGACGCTTCGCTCACCGACCCACCGCTCGGTCTCACCAACGAGCTGATCTTTCCCGACCTTGCCGACGGCGCAAATTTCAATCTACCCCAGATCACGCACCTCGATCGGTTGCAGGTCCGCGACGGCCTCTCCATGGAATTTGGCAAACATGCACTCAAAGTCGGCGGCGAATTCCAGCACTACACCGCGCACGGTGAAATCAACGTCTTCGGAACAGGCACCGTTATTCTCACCTCGGACTTCGGCTTTCAGGATCTGAATGGCGATGGCGTTGTCAACGACCTCGATATCCCGGTCGCCGTCGGTATTCACAGCACCGCGCCGGTCGTGCCCGTGCCAATTCCCCACGTGGGCAATTCCTACACGGCGTTTTACGCCCAGGACGACTGGCGCGTGCACCCCAACCTGACCCTCAATCTAGGACTTCGCTGGGAGTATGATTCCGATCTCACAGGTACTAGCAGCGATCACGATCCTTGCCCCAACCTGACCACCGTCCCCACCCAGCCCTGTGTCTGGATGGCAAATGTGATCGACTTGAAGAAACATCCCGACACCAAGGATTTCGGGCCTCGCGTGGGCTTTATCTACGATCCATTCGGACATGGAAAGACAGTCGTTCGCGGCGGCTACGGCATCTATTACGACCGCATCATTCTTGAAACAGGCGCCGAGGAGCGCGTGCAAAATGATCGCGCGCTTACCGTGACGCAATATGCAGGCTCCAGTTGTGTGCTTCCGGGTGTCCCTGCGCCGCCGAGTCTTGGCCTTTGCTTTGCGCCCGGCTCGCAGTTTGCTCCCGGCAGCCCGACCATTGCCAACGCATTCAGCGGGCCCAGTCAGACTGGCGGAGTCGGCATCATCGCAATGGGCCCCGACTCCCATCATCCCCTCTTCCAGCAGATGTCCCTTGGCCTGCAGCAGGAAGCGGGCGGCAAGTGGCTCATCAGCGCAGACGGCCTTCACGTCTTCGGCGAGCGGCAACTCATCGGCAGCCTGTTGCGTACCACTTCTTCCACATCGCCAGACATCAGTTGCCCCGGCGACAACATCCCGTGCACAATTACTGATCCGCTTTCCGGCATCTCTGACAACATCACGCTGATCCAGTCCGGCGCAAAGTCCTGGTACGATGGGCTCCTTGTCAGCCTGTCTCATCGCGAAGCAAAGCTCCGCAATATCGGGTACGAATACAACCTGAGCTACACGCTCTCCAAGACCTTCGACTACTCCGATGACGACCAGCTCACCAACAACAACCAGGATGAACAGGTGAATCTCGCGGAGGGCACTTCAGGCCTTCGCAAGGAGAAGGGATACGCCCTCACTGACGAGCGTCAACGCTTGACGCTCTATGGCGATGCCCAGCTTCCTCATGGCTTTTCCGTCGCTCCCATCTACACATTCGGCTCCGGTGTTCCTGCCGACACGTTTCTTCCCAGTACGGCAATCAATGGCGCCAGCGGCTCGCGCTTGCCTCTCTTGCCACGCAACGCTCTCGGCAGAGAGATCAGGAACAGCGATCAACTCAACACGGTAATTGACGCTTGGAACGCGCTGCCTGCGTGTCCCGGAGCTTATCCATGCCAGGCCGGCGGCCCCATCGCCATCGTTCCCTCGCATATCGACTTTTCCAGCCCATTCAGTTCATTCGATTTGCGATTGCTCAAGAAGTTTGCGTTGGGAGAGCACGCTTCGCTTAACCTGATTGGAGAGGGATTCAACCTCGCCAACCAGGTAAATATTCGCGGATCGAATACCGCGAATTTCGCCGGCCGCAACATCTCCATCGGCCCCTATCAGGCCAGCGCGCCCGTTCAAACCAACTTCTTCACCCCGGTAAGTGTCGCTGGCGGATTCTTCGGATCGGGCGGCCCGCGTGCCTTCCAGTTCGCAGCGCGTCTGGAATTCTAGTCGCGCCGAAGATGTCATTGCCTGAATACGAGAGAATCGCACGCTCAGGTCGGAGCGCTCAACCGTCAGAGCGTGCGAGTAACTCGCTTGTCGAAGAGAACGCATAACCGCAGCACATCCCTTGCATTGAGATAGGTCTTGTCCCTACGATCGATGCGAGGCCCATCACCATGACGCGCACCACCGCTTCTGTCATCCCCTGCAGGATGACGCTCGCTGTGACGATTGCGGTGCTAAGTGCGACCTGTCAATCCGCCCATCCCTCAAGCTGGCACGACGCGGTAGAACGGGCAACGAGCATTTCTCCTGACGCCAGAATCGTAGTGCTCGATGTTGCCACCGGTCGCATCCTTGCTGCACACCGTCTCGACGAGGCATCACGAACCCTCGCGGCGCCGGGATCCACGCTCAAACCGCTCGTACTTTACAGCCTTCTTGCCGCAGGTCGCTGGAACGCCGAATCCCGCGTTGCATGCAGCCGTGACTTGGTCATCGCCGGCCATCGGTTGGCTTGTCCGCATCCGCAGGCGCCCCCTTTCGACGCGCACGATGCTCTCACGTGGTCCTGCAACACCTACTTTGCAGCAGTTGCGCGCTCATTGACCCCCGGCGAACTCGGGCGTCTGCTGCGCCCCACTGGACTGCTCGGCCCCACTGCATTGTTCGCACCCGAAGCCACAGCCGATTTTCACGAGCCCCGCACCATCGAAGAAGAGCAACTGACAGTGCTCGGCGTGACAGGAATTCGCGTTACGCCTCTCGAACTGGCGACTGCCTATCGCTGGCTTGCTCTCGAAATGATTTCTCATCCCGACTCCGTTGCGACGCGCACCGTCGAAGCGGGCCTCAGAGATTCCGCAAAATTCGGCATGGCTGGCGAAGCAAATGTTGGCGACATTTCCATTGCAGGAAAAACAGGCACGGCAGAAGGCGCAATCACAAGCCGGACGCACGGTTGGTTTGTAGGATTCGCACCTGCGCAAAAGCCGCGCGCCGTCATCGCTATCTATCTGTCCGCGGCTCACGGAGCCGATGCCGCCCGCATCGCAGGCGTAATTTTTGCGAACGCGCCGCTGGAGCACTGATGAAGTCCGCGCGCTTTAGGCAGGTCTCACTCATCGTGCTGATAGCCGCCGCCATTGTTGCCGTCAGTCAACAAACTTCAACGCAATCCGAGCCCAGCGCCGCGCGAACCGTCACCCCGCGCTCAACGCTTCAGGTAGGCATGTGGACTCTAGGTCATGACCACCAGCTCAAGCTCACACCGGCCAGCCCGAACCTCAAAGTCTCGTTCCGCACTTGCGCCGAATGCGCCACTCTCACTCTGGCTCAGGATTCCAATGTCCGCGCCGAGGGTGACGCTGTCACGCTTACCGGCGGCGGGAGAACAGGAAATGCGCATCACCTCTCGCTTACCGGAGCCGTAACACTCACAGCTCATGGTGAGTCCGTTACGCTGCAAAATCCAGTCACCATTTCGGCACGCGCAGGCGTGTTGATCATCGCGGTCACGCTCCCCGTCGAGAACTACGTTGAGCGCGTGGTCGCCAGCGAGAGCGATTCCGCTGACAGCCAGGAATCACTCAAGGCATTGGCCATCGTTGTCCGTTCGTTCGCACTTCATGAAGCTCACGGCCACGCGAACTATGACCTTTGCGACTCGACCCATTGCCAACTCCTGCGTTGGAGCACCAACGGCGCGCGGCAGGCAGCCGCGCATGCGGCCACGCTGGCCACCGCCGGTGAAACGCTCTGGTTCCACGGCCAACGCGCACTCGCTTACTTCGGCAAAGATTGCGGCGGGCAGACCGCGTCCCTCGCTGAGATTCACCCGGGTGCCCAGGCTCTGCCTTATCTTCCATCGCGCCCCGACCGCTATTGTTCGTCAGGCGGCGGCAACACATGGGCCAGCGAACTGAGCCGCGCCGATCTCACTGCCGCTCTCGTCGCTCAAGGTCTTGCGCGTCCCGGCTGGGCGAACTTGTCCATCGCGCGCCGCGGCGAATCGGGCCGAGCCGTCACGTTCAAACTCGATGCAACTGAGATTTCCGCCGAAAAGTTTCGCTTGGCCGTCGGGCAGGCGCTCGGCTGGAACCGCATTCCAAGCACCTGGTTTGAGGTGAGCCGGCAAGGCGACCTGTTTCTCTTCCACGGTCGCGGATGGGGCAATGGCGTAGGACTCTGCCAGAAGGGAGCGGCGGTCATGGCTGCGCAAAACCACACAGCCGCGCAGATTCTGGAGCAGTATTTTCCCGGCGCGCAAGCCGCCGACGAGTCGACCGGCCAGATCTGGCGACGCTTTACCGCCGATGGCCTCACCCTCGAATCGCTCAACCCTCAGGACACAGAGTTCCTTTCCGCCCTCGCACGCGCACGCGCTGAGGCAGCGCAGCGGTCGGGGCTCACCGCATCGACACCCATCACAATCCGCGCCTTTGCCTCCACCACCGCCTTCCGCGACTCCACGCTCGCGCCGGGTTGGGTTGCCGCTTTCACTGAGGGGCAATGGATTGCCACACAGCCTCTCCGCACGTTGGCGACGCGTCACTTGCTCGACGCAACGTTGCGTCACGAGTTTCTGCACGCTCTCGTCGAACACCAGGCTGGCTCAAATGCACCCTTATGGTTGCGCGAGGGATTAGTAGAAATGTGGAACGACGACAGCCCTGTTGCCTCCGGCATCACGCCTGCGATGAAGATTGAGGCAATCGATGCCGCTCTCGCGCACGCCGCAACCGAACGCGATTCCGAATCCGCGCACCGCGCCTCCGGAATCTATGCCGCACGCCTGCTCAATCACTACGGCCGCGCTCAGGTCCTTGGCTGGCTTCATTCCGGCGTTCCAAGCGAAGTCCTTAGCACCCTAGGGCAGCGGTAAACGAACAGACGCGCTTTTGCTTCCCAACGGCGGTCCCACCAACGCCGGCACAGGCTCGCCGCCCGCGTCATCTTCAGGCGGAGGAAACGCGCCACGCCCTGACGAAAGCAGCGTCGCCGCCCAGGCAAGCGTCACCATCCAACTTGCAACGGCCAGCAAATATGCGGCAGCCAGCTTCAACCCGATAGCCCAAATCTGATAGGTTATCGTTCCGTGCGGAATCCCGTTGAAGAATGTCCCCGGCCACGCAACCGCCAGCAACGACGCCACAATGACCACCGGCCACCAGCGCCAGTTCAGCAGCATCCGAATAAGCCGCCGCCATGGCAGCCGCCATCCCCACTGCGCCGACGCCATCGCGAAAGGAATCACCTTGCCGGGCACAACAATCCAGCGCAATATCCACTCTGCATTCGTTAGCCAGTGCTGCAGGTGCGCATAGGTAAACACCCTGGCGCGCAAGTGGGCCGAAGCGCGGGAGTTCAGATAGCTCGCCCAATTCGGTATCTGGTCGTCGCACCAATCCAGCAACCACCACGCCACCCAGCCAAGCGCGAGCCAGATCAGCAGGGTTAGCGAGCCCCACACAAGCCGAACGCGTTTCTCGTCGTTCGCCATCAGTCGGCGCATCGTACCCGCCTGCAGCGCCATCACCGCCGCGACCAGCACCAGCGGTGTCAACAGCGTCAGCGCCACCTCCAATCCCGTCTTGTCGGGCAAGCGCGTCCATGCCAGCGCCAGCAGAATCAGAATCAACATGCCAACCAACTGCGCCGTAATCCAGCCCCACGCGCGCCCCAGCCGCCGCAACATGTCTTTCAAGTACTTCATGGCTGTACCTCCAGCACGGCAGGATCGGTTGTCGTCTGCACATTCGATTGATACATCGGCCCCGCCTGCGCCGGGCTGATGGCAAACTTGCCGGGGTTCACCACCTTCAGCAGGTACACGTACTCGCGCCTCCCGCTGAATTCGGTGTTGAAGAAAGCTGCCCGGTCGTCGTGAAACTCCTTGCGCGTGAACCAGTCAGCCCACCAGTCCGGCTTGTTGTTCAACTGGTACAGTCCTGTTTCCGGCAAAAACTCCGTTCCCGCAGGAATCGGATCCTCGGCCAGCAAGTACTTCCAGTCCGTGCCGCTCAGCGCCAGGCGCACCGCAACAATGTCGCCCACGTGCACCGGCCCCGTTAGCGGAACCAGGTCATACGTGATCGCATCCGTCGGCTTGTCCTGCTTTTTTTGGAGCACGTAGTAGTCGCGCGTGATGTTGAGCGCCAGCTTGCCCTGCTGGTACGCCGTCCGGTCTGCGGAGTACCAGCCGTTTTCGGCAGCCCAATACGTAATGCCGTTGCCGCTCTTGCGAATCGTCACCTGGCCATCGCTGCCCGCCTGCGCCGCCGTCAACTGAATCCGCCACGGCGGTGCAAACCCATCCCCCGCGCCAAAGTGCCGTTTGCCCACGCTGCTTCCGTTCACCAGCACTTCCACATCCGAGCTGTTGCTCAGTTCGCCGCTCAGCGCCAGATAATCGGTGAGCCCTTCTATCACCATCGCCGTCTGCTTGGTCGAGTACCAGTAATCCCCGTTGCGATTCTCGGCCAGCCACTGCGCTGCTTTCGGCATCAGCCCGCTCCCGCGATCCTGCCGGATCAGCAGCTTCAGCGCAAATGCCGTCGTCTCTGCCGAAGTGTCATCCCAATATTCCAGCAGCCCGTCGTAAGTCCCCTCCCAGTGCGCATCCGCGTCACCCAATTTGGCCTTTTTCTCCAGAAGCACGGCTGCATCTTTGGCGCGCTTGTCACCGGTCGCATCCATCGCCAACCCAACCAGTGCCAGCCCCTCGTCGCTCAGCTTGCCGCGGCTCGCCCATACCTTGTCCAACGCATTCTTCGGCGCGCCGCCGGTTGTTGCCAGCGCATACACTGTATAGGCCCGCAAGTCGGCAATCATGTCTGGATGCGCGGCCAGCTCAGCGGCAAGCCATCCGCGCCCATCGGTCAGCCTCCGGTCTTCGATGGTGTAACCCGCAGCCTTCGCCTGTCCCAGCCCACTCACCACGTACGCGGTCATAAACACACGGCTCGGGTCGTCAGGCCACCATCCCCAGCCGCCATCGTCGTGCTCATAGTTCCCCAATCGCTCGATGCCCGCGTGCACCATGTCATTCAGCGTTTTGCGATCGATGGGCGGTTTCAGATGCAGCTTGTCCACGGCCTGCGCCACGATCAGATCCGGCAGGAAGCTCGACATCGTCTGCTCAGTGCAGCCCCACGGATAGCTGGTCAGATAATCGAGCGCGCCAAACACCGTGCCCGCCACCGACGGCACCACCGTAATCGTCATCCCGTGCGCCGCCGCATCCGATCCCGCCGGATAGCGATAGGCCCACTGGCTCTGCCCCGTGCCTGAGAAGAGAACGCCCGCTCCCGCCGCTCGCTGTTTCACGCCGAACGGCAACACCGGCAGCGTCATCTCCAGCGCGTCGGACTCTTCGTTGGTCAGCGCCTTCGCCGTTAAAACCGCGTTCCCGATCGCGCTCGCCTTCACGCGCCAATCCACAAAGCTCTCGCCCTTTGCGGGAATGCTCACCTTCTGCGTCTGCCCGCTCATCACCTCCACGCCGTTCACATCCAGCTCGAATGTCACATCCTTGGCTGTCTCCAGGTAGTTGTGCGCAATCACGCGCAGCACCGTCTCATCGCCCTGGCGGAAGAAGCGCGGCGCGGCTAGCCGCACAATCAGGTTCTTGCGCACCAGCACCCGCGTCACCGCGCTGCCCGCTTTGCCGTCGTCGGTCATGGCGCGAACCGTCGTGCGCCACGTCGTCAGCGCATCGGGAAAATTGAACGCCACGCGCGCGTGCCCGTCACGCCCCGTGTGCACACTGGGATTCCAATATGCCGTGTCTGGAAACGCCTTGCGCACCTTGGGCACCACCAGGTCCGAACCCGGTTTTACCTGCGCCATTCGCGGATGGAACATGCCCGCTTTGTCGAGCATCTCCGCCAGCAGCGGACTCTTCTTCCCTGCCTCACCCGAAAAGAAAAACTCAAACGAACTCTGCGGATTCAGATCCACGCTGCGCTTTGGATAAAAGTACGACACCAGATCTTCGGTCGTGTCCGGCCGCACTGAGTAAAGTGCTTCATCCACCTCGCCAAAGCTCAGGTCCGCCTCCACCGGCTTGCCGTTTGAGTCCACGGCGAAAACGTCAAAACTCCCCTTCTCCTCGGGTAGATACTTTTGCTTGTCCGCCGTCACTGTCAACGTCAGCGTGCGCTCCACCAGCGGAACCTTGAGGTTCTTCTGCGCCGTGATCACCTGGTTGTCGTGCACCATCAGCGCATCGACAATGAGATTGGGCTGCGCCTTCTGCGTGATCGGCACATCGAATGCAAGGCTCGCACCCGTCGCATGCATCAGTTGCCGCGACTGCACGCTGTCGCCCTCCACCGTCACCACTGCCCACGACTCCTGAAGCCCCGTCACCAGCAGCAGGTGCGCCGTGTCGCCCACCTTGTAACTCTTCTTGTCGGCCACGATCTGCGCCTGCGTATTCGGCGTATACCATTCTCCCGCGCCGTTCCATATCCACACCCAAGAGCGCCCTTCCACCGTACGATCCTCCGGTGTATGCGCGCTCACTGATATTTCAAAGTCGCCACTGCCCGCGATCGGCAGGTCCACCAGCACCGTCCCATCTGCGCCCGTTGCCGCATCGCTGCTTGCCACCTGCTTCTCCGTTCGCTGCTGCGCCCCTTGGTCCCACTTCACCAGCACTGCCTTCAGGTGAACATCGGTCCGCACCGGCTTGCCGTCGTAGTCCTGTGCCGTCACCTTCACGCGCGCCGGCTTGCCGCTTTCAAACACATAACTCGTCGGCTCCACGCTCACTCGAAACGATCCATAGGTCGCCAGTACCGTCGCATGCCCGCTTACTTCGCGATTGCCCGCATCGGTTACGCGCGCCTCCACACGGTAATCCTGGTCGTTGTGCTTGCCATCCACCGCCACCGGCAGCGTGACCGAGAGCCGCCCATTCGCATCCAGCACGCCCGTGTGGTCCTGCTGCTCGGTCTCATCGAAGCCGACATCGGATTCGTCTGAGCCCTCCGCGCCGCCCGCGCCGTTGTCGTCTTCTTCGTCCTCATCCCACCAGTAGTGCTGCGACGTGTGCACCACATAAATCACTTTTGCGTTCGCCACCGGCTCGCCGAAGAAATAGCGCGCCTCGATCGTCGCTTGAATCTGGTTCCCTTGCAGCACGCGCGACACCGCCGGTTTCACCGTCACTTGATACTCGGGCTTCTTGTACTCCTCTACGAAGAAGCTCCCGCCGCCCATCCCGCCCAGGTTTATGTAGTAGTAGCCAAGCGCTGCATCGCTCTCCAGCGTCAAATCTTCGGTGACGGTTCCATGCGCCGAGACTGCCAGGTCTTTCGACAACACTTGCTTGTTGTCCGGCCCGCTAATCGTCAGCTTCACTGTGCGATCCGCAGGCAGCACCAGCGTGTCATCCTTCTCCGTCCGCAGGATTCCCTTGATGTGCACGGTATGACCGGGACGGTACACCGGCCTATCCGTATACGCGTAGGCGTGCGTGTTCTGCTCGGTCCCGGTGCTGAACGTGTAAGACCACGGCGTCACCAGCGCAGTCTCGCCGCCATGCCGCGCCAGTATCCACACATTCTCCGGCGACGGTCCCACGACCCCCGCAGCCAGATTCGGCGCGCCCGAGACTTTCATCGTCAGCGTCGCCATGCCGTCGCTTCCCGTCTGCCCCGTCGATTGAAGTTCCTGGCCCGCCCACAGCGATACATCCGCCTTGTCTACCGGCGCGCCTGTCTTGCGATCGGCAACATACAGGCTGGCCCGACCGTTGTCTGCCCGCTCCACCACCGCAATGCTTGTCACAATCGCGATCGTGTAAGCCTTGTAAGTCCCATCGGTGGCCTCGATCAGGTACACTCCGGCCCCCAACCCATCGATCGGCAACTGTTGCGTCTCGCTCACCAGCACAGGCGGCGTCTCCAGCTTCCATCGCGCCACCAGTTGACTTGAATTCAGCAACGGCACCTGCGCGAACTGTGCCGCTCCCACGATCCGGCTGCGCTTCCCCAGCTTTGCCTGCTCCTCGCGAAAGCTGTCCCGCGCCTCGTCCGAGAACTGCGTCCTGAAGAAGTGCCGCACTCTCCACCAGAGCTCCGCCTTGAAGTCGTGCAGCCTCTCGATCCACGTTTTCTGGTCCACCTGCTCGGCAGGCGAGTAGCTTTGCACCCCGAAACTGTGCAGGTCCTTGAGCCCCGCAAAAAACTTTTGCTCGTCGCGCACTTTGTAAACGCGAAACTCCAGCTCCGGCACATTACGCGCCAGCAGTTGAATCTTTACGCTCTCGCCCGGCGAAAACGTGCGCGACGTGGAGAGCGAAAACGAACGCGGTTCGTCCTTTGCCAATGCCGGCAGCGCTGCGCCAAGCAGCAAAGCCGAAGCGAGAATCAGCGGCTTACTGAGCCTCATGGGGTCCCTCGCAGAATGTTCCAGCGGTAAACGCCGAGAAAGTTGGGATTGCCGGCCAGCGGCCGCCATTGCGGCTCCGGGTGATCCAGAAGCTCGGCCAGTGCCACTCGCCGCAGTTCGCCTGCCCGGCCGTGATCCGTGCCTGTGTCATACACCACAGCCGCATCGCTGCCGATCCGGGTCACGATCATCGAATGCCACGGAGAGGACTGCCCAAACTGGCGATAAAACAGCAGGTCGCCCGGTAATGCCTGCCGCACGTCGCGGCTCACGAGAAACGCATTTCGCTCCACCAGCGTCCTGGCGTCCGCAAACTGCCCAAACGTGCCATCCGTCGCATCCGCAGACACGAAGGCGCCCGGCCTCGTCCGGAACAAGCCCGCTCCCAAAGGCGTATGTGGGTAGCTCCACGCGCGAATCTCGCCCGGCGGCGCCGCTACCTCGATGCCTGTCGACTGAAACCACGCTTCGTCGTGCCGCTTGAGCGCCTCGCGATAGGCGTAACGCAGCAGGCTCGCACAATCGTTAATCTCCGCCGGAACATCCGCTTTGGACCTGATTGCCTGGTACTCGGCGATCAGCGTGAACCACCGTCGAAACGTCCCTTGGTCCGCGGGATCGTTCAAGCGCAGAAAATCCGGCGTTCCGTCGCCAAAGCGATCCGTCCAGGCTGGAGAAACAGAGGTCGCCGCTTGATGGTCGAGCCTTGCAGAATACTGGAAACGATGACCGGCATACCCTGCCACGCGCAGCAAAATGACCGCCACGCCCAGCGACACAAACACTGCGAGCGTGATCCGCGAATTCCAATGGCTGGTCATTGTCCCTCGGGTCTACTGGAGAGATCTCGCACGAGCTGTCGTCAGGATCGTCGCACCCATCCTAACGCCAAGGAGGCCGTGCGCGGGAGGAATCTCTCCAGAAGATTTTCAGCTTGGGATTCAACGGCAGGTTTCGATCGACTTGCCCAAAGTCCAATCGCGGCAAAGAACTGCCCATCAGGCAAAAAGCCCCGGATGTGCTCCGGGGCCTTTTGCTTGCTTTTCGTGCTGCGTTCTGGGTTAGAACTCCAGCCGCAGTGCACCCTGCAGCACGCGAGCCGTGCTGTTGGTGCTGCCAATCGTTCCGAACGGATGTGTCCTTGTTTCTATCCGGTCGAACGCATGCCACAAGCCACCGGGAAACGGATACCGCCCATGCCGTTGGGCGATGCCTGGTCGGGCGTTTGCCGCGCGGCGCCCGGAAACGAGTGGACGCCGGATGCGGCCACCGTGCAGCAGTTTTGCAATTTCGGCTACGCCCGGGAGAAGTGCGGACGGGTGCCCGCGGATGCGCCGGATGCCGTACGCTTCGGCATTTCCGACGACCAGAACGGTCTCATCCGCATCTGTTGGGTGATGGAGAAAGATCATCTGCCGTTCGCACACGGTGCGCTCGAATATTCGCGCGCGGAGGCCGGCTTCCGCGCTGCGCATCCGGATGCCTGTGTCGCGCAACAGGCGCAGGCATATGTCAGCAGCTATTTAGCCGGCGCGGGGAAATCGAGCGACCGTGAGCGCGCCCGATACCAGCGCAGGCAAGCCGGTATGCGAATCCATATCCGAATACTCGGAACTGGCCTTGCCCACCGACGCCAACGGGCTCGGCAACGTGCTCGGCGGGAAAGTGATGCATCTGGTGGATCTGGCCGGCGCCATGGCCGCCATGCGCCACGCGCGCAGGCCGGTGGTTACGGCCTCCATCGACCACATGAATTTCCTGCATCCCATCCACATCGGGCAGTTGATTGTGCTGCACTCGCAGGTGAACCGCGTCTTTCGCACTTCTATGGAAGTAGGCGTGAAGGTGATCGTGGAAGACCTGATGACCGGCTGCAAGCAACATACCTGCTCCGCCTACCTGACGTTCGTGGCGCTCGATGCGCAGGGGAAGCCCGCGGTGATTCCACCGGCGATTCCGGAAACTGAAGAAGAGCAACGGCGCTATCGTGAGGCAGGCGAACGGCGCGCTTACCGGCTGGCGATGCGAAACCGGACGCGCTAAGCTGCGCAACCCGCGCTACGCCTTGTACATGTACTTGATATTCGGTTTGTAGAGTAGCAGATTGGGCTCGCCGGTGCGGTTGACCTTCAGACAACATTTGTCATACCACTCGATCACACCGTGCAATGTCTCGCCATCCTTCAACACGAATACCATGGGCGTCTTGGACTGCATCTGCTTGACGTAGTAAAAATTCTCGGCGTTGGTCTGGTCGGGTGGCACGGGCTTCTTCTGCGGCCGTCGCGGCGGAGTGATTTGTTCCTTGATCTCGTTCAGCGAGGGACGAATGAGTTTGCGGTTCGCAGATTCCACTGGGAGCCTTCCTTATTGGCGATTAAAGACATGGCCCGCGGTTTTCGCTCAGTGACGGGAGCGCACGGGTTCAGTTGGATCAAGTTTTGTCCGACTTGAAGATATATTTAACACATTGTAACGCTCACCGCAAGGCTGGTCCGAGGCTGTCCGAGGCTGTCCGAGGGTCATCGCCCAGTACGGAAGCCTTGCTTCGGCAATGGCCCATCGGGCCGCGAATTGTTCTCATGGTACCCGCCGTGCCTGCCCTATACCAGGCACTCGCTCGGCGAGCATCAGGCTGTAGCGGGATTCCTGGCTACCCAGGGTGATTCGCGAACCATCCGGTGAGATGCCAAAGGATTCGGTGGGCGCCTCCGGATCGAAGCCCATCAGGGTTCTGCGAGTCCCGGACGTGTCTTGCCCCGGAATGAAGTCCTGCGCAAAAATACCCGTATCCATCTTATCGTCGAAACTGACGAAGGCAATGGCCCGCCCGTCCGGCATCCATCGCGGCCGAAAAGCATTCCCGATGCTAAAGGCGACCACCACCCCGTCATCGATGCGGACCACTTTCAACGGGCTGTCCGCGGCGCCGATGTGCGCGGCATACCGGCCATCGGGAGACACCTCCGGAATCACATCGTCCGCCATCACCAACCGGGTGGCGCCGGTGCCATCCGGATGGATTTTCCAAATGCCCTTTTTGTCAGGGTTCGCCGAGGCATAAACGATCCAACGGCCATCCCGCGTCATGGTCGGGTTCTCCCCGTCCAGTCCATCGTGCGTGACCTGTCTGGCATTGCTGCCATCGGCCTCGGCCATCCAGATCTCCAGATGGCCCCGGCGGCTGGATGCCCAGAGGATCTTCTTGCCGTCGGGCGTAAATGCGGGGTCCCAGTCATCGGCCGGATCGTCCGTGATGCGGCGCAATGCGCCGGTTTTCGTCGAGACTTCCCATAGGTCCTGGTTGCCGCTGCGATTGGAGGAGAAAAGGACCCACGCCCCGTCCGGAGAATAGACCGGCTGGCGGTCCCGGCTATTGCCGCGGGTCAACCAACGCGATGGCGCTGCGCCGGTCTTGTCTTTGAGGGAGAATTCCCGCAGGCTTTCAGGAGCCGACGTAGGGTCAACGTCGAAAACGATCCGGCCCGGGCCCGCGATGTCCAGCACGGCGCTGCTTTGGGGGCTGAAGAACAGCGTCTGCGAATCGCCGGAATGGAGATTGTGACGCACGACGCGGCCCGCACTGCCGCTTACCGATTCTGCCTGGGAGTAGACCACCACATCGGGCGCCTGCCAGGCTAGAGAAGATATGGCCGTTCCCCCGGGCGCCGGTGCGACGGAGCGAATCTGTTTTCCGTCCACGCCGACCAAGTAGATGGCGGAAGGGATTCCGGACCGCCCAATAAGGACCTCTCTCTCGGTGGCGCCCAAGTAGCTGAATGCCGCAGTTAATGGCGCCGTCAAATCCACAGCTGCGATGGTATGGCCATCGGGGGACCAGCGCGGAAAGTTAAGCGTGTGGTTCGGGACCGAGGCAATTTCGCGCGGGCTTTCCCCGGCGCCGCTCACAATTCCAATGAGGGTGCTGGTGAAGCCGTCCTTGAACTTCCAACGCATGAACACGATCTCGCGCCCATCGGGAGACCAATCGCCGGCAACCGCATCGTCGAGCAGCTTGCGCGCCTCTCCACCCACGATCGACATCCTGTAAAGCGAGTTGGCCCGCGTGAAGACGATCAGGGAGCCATCGTTGGAGAAGCGCGGAAAGTCGTCGGGCCCCCCCGTGGTGAGCGGGACCTCGCTTCCACTTGCGAGTTCTTTCAGCCAGATCCGCCGCCGGCCGTCGCGATCGGAACTGAACGCAATCAGGCGGCCGTCGGGCGAGGCGGCCGGGGAATGATCGTGATTGGAGTAAGTGAGGTAGCGGACGGCGCTGGTCTGTTCAATGCGGGGCTCTCGAGAGCGCTGCCACCACATACCCAAGGCGGCGCCGGCCGCCACAGCCAGCGTCAAAATCGCCGCCAGCGGAGCCCATTTCGGCCATCCGCGGCGCTTGGGCGCTACTGCGGAGAGGGGCGATGCCGATAGCGATGCCAATGCGCCGGCGAGATCGGCGGCGGATTGGAACCTGCCATCCGGCGCCTTCTCCAGGCAGCGGCGCACCATCCGGTCCAGGGCCGCCGGCACGGAGAGTGGCAATGCGGGCGGATCGTCCTTTAAGATTGCGTCCATCGTCTCCACCGACGACCCGCCACCGAAGGCCCGCCTGCCGCCAGCCATTTCATAAAGGACCACACCCAGGCTGAAAATGTCGGAACGCGCGTCCACGTCCTCGCCGCGCACCTGCTCCGGCGACATATAGGCCACCGTGCCTGCCGGCGAGCTTGGGACCGCTCTGCTGCGGGGCTGCCATCGAAACCGCTTCTTCCGCGTCCGTCTGGTGGACCGTGTCTAAGGAATGTCCGGACAGCAGCTTTGCCAGGCCGAAATCCAGGATCTTTGACCTGCCTGCGCCGGGTCACAAAGAGATTGGCAGGCTTGATGTCGCGGTGCACAACGCCTCGCCGGTGCGCCGCCTCCAGCGCTCCGGCAATCTGCACGGCCAACCCCAGTAGTTCCTCCAGCTCCAACGGCCCTTCGGCCAGAACGTCTTTGAGCGTCTGCCCCTCCAGCAGTTCCATCGCAATGAAGGGCCGGCTTTGATGCTCGCCAATCTCATAAATGGTGCAAATATTGGGATGGTTCAATGCCGCGGCGGCGCGGGCTTCCTGCTGGAAGCGCTCCAAAGGCTGGGCATCCTTGCTGTACTCCCCAGGCAGGAACTTCAGCGCTACGTTTCGCTTGAGCTTCAGGTCTTTGGCCCGGAAAACGATACCCATTCCGCCTCTGCCCAGTTTGTCGAGCACCAGATAGTGGGAGACGGGCTTGCCCTCGAGATCGTCAGCGTCGATTTCCGGGCCGGCAGCTGCGGTTCGGAAGCCGAGGGTGCCGGAGGCGGGCGCCTCGACCGCTTCCACTTCCCCCAGAAAGCGGTAACCGCGGCGCGCCACCGTCTCGATGTAACGCGGCTTTTCGGCCGATTCTCCCAGCGCGTCGCGCAGCCGCCTGAACGGCGTTGTTGATCGCCGGGTCGAATTCGACCATGGTCTCGTTCGGCCAAAGCTTATCGCGAATCTCCGTTCGCACTACCAGTTCGCCGGGATGATCCAGCAAGAGGAGCAAAATCCGGACTGGCTGTTCGCGCAACTGGAGCCGGATACCGTGCTTGCGCAATTCTCCCGAGCGAACGTCGAGCTCGAACGGTCCGAAGCGATATAGGCGCACCCTCGCGCGGGTCAAATCAGCCATGGCGCACAGTCGCAGTGAGTATATCACGCTCCCGCCGCACAACGGCAAGTGGCTTATTTTCAGACTCGTGCATGTCTACTCGGCAGAATATCCAGAAATTAGCCGCCGCACATTTACAGGGCGGCGCACAAACCTGATAATCGAAATCGAACGCGGGTCCTGACGCGACACTTTAGGTCGGCTTTGGGTCCGTCTTCCATAAGGGAGAAAAGAAAATATGAATCGTCGGATATTGCTATTGGCTGCTTCCGTCTCGTGCTGGGCCGCCGTTATCGTGCCTGCATCGGCACAGCACTTCGAACAGATCCCAGGCTCTCTTACACAGGTCGCTGCCGGCCGGGCGGAGGTCTGGGGTATTAACGCTTCTCAACAGGTCTATCGTTTCAATGCCACCACCGTCGGAATTCGCCCAGGTGGCGGGAAAGCTCACACAGGTTGCCGTGGGCGGCGGCAGCCTGCTGCAGACGGACGCGGTCTGGGGACTTAACGCAGGGAGCGAGATCTTTCAGTACAACTTTACCACCAAGAAGCTCGTGCAAGTGACGGGCGAGCTTACTCAAATCACGGTCGGCGATGGCGACACGGACAACTGCCATCCCTATGAAGTTTGGGGAATCAACGCCGGTCAGGAGGTCTTCAGATATAACTACTGCACCCTCGTGTTCGATAATATCCCGGGTTTTCTGACGCATATCAGCACCGGCGGAGGCGATGTTTGGGGCATCAATGTCAATGGCCAAATCTTCCAGTACAACTTCCTCACGCAAAAATGGGTGCAAATTGCAGGCACTCTGCAACAGATCGCGGTTGGTGTGAATGATGTGTGGGGACTTGATAGTTGCCGGCAATGCTCTACCGGTACGAGGGCTCCAGCTGGGTCCAGATCAACCGCGCCGGGTACACAGCGTACAGTCAAATCGCGGCAGGGGGAAATGGGGTCTGGGGAAGCAATTCATCGACCCCTCCGTCAGTCCGCTTCGACCCTAACGTCGAAGTCGCCGTCCTCCTACAGGGCACCATCCTTACCCAGATCGCGAGCGGGTATGGAGCCGGCGTCTGGGGAGTCAATTCCGCGGGTCAAGTCTTTTCATTTGTCCGGCCGTAGGCGCCTTTACCGGGCCGCGGACAAAACTGATGATCGAAAACGAAACGCGGGTCCTGACACGAAACCTCAGGTCGGCTTAAGGATCCGCCTTCACTATAAGGAGAGTAGAAAATATGAATCGTCGCATATTGCCATTGGCTGCTTCCATCTCTTGCTGGGCTGTCATGGTCCCGGCATCGGCACAGGAGTTCAAACAAATCACGAACCGCCTTCTCGTACAGGTGGCTGCCGGTCGAGCGGAGGTCTGGGGACTTAGCTATTCTCCCGGTGCCCCCTATCGTTACAATGCTGCCACAAAGAAATTCGACCAGATCGGGACCGGGCTTCCAGTCGGAACGCTCACCCAGATTGCCGTGGGCGGCGGCAGCCTGCTGCAGGCTGACGCGGTCTGGGGTCGTGACCAAAACCAAGAGGTTTTTCAGTTCGACTTTACCACCAACATGTGGGTTCTAATGGCGCACTATGGCTCGCTTGAGTATCTCACGGTCGGCGATGGCTACACGGACAGTTGCCATCCCTATGAAGTCTGGGGACTTAGCGAGAATCAGCAGATCTTCAGATTTAACTATTGCACTTCCGTGTTCGACCTTATTCCGGGTTCACTGGCGCAAATCAGCACCGGCGGAGGCGATGTTTGGGGCATCAATTCCTCTGGTCAAATCTTCCAGTACAACTTCCAAGCGCAACAGTTTTTGCAAATTCCAGGCTCTCTGCAACAAATCGCGGTGGGAGTGAATGACGTGTGGGGACTTGATGCTTCCGGTAAGGCCTACCGCTACGAAGGCGCCGGCTTTGTCCTGATTGACGGGGCTGCGTTCATTCAAATCGCGACTGGGGAAAATGGCGTCTGGGGAATCACTACCTCGATCTGGAATCCATCCACAACCATCATCGTCCGCCTCGATCCTAACGTCGAAACCGCCGTCGTCGTACCGGGCATCCTGACACAGATCGCGGTCGGGGACGGAGCCGGCGTCTGGGGGATCAACGGTTCAGATAACGTCTTTTCATTTGTCCGGCCGTAGACCCGGCGTCGTCCCCATCGGAAGAACGCCGTCGGGGAAAGCGGCAGCCCCGAGGGCGAGCGCACCACGCTGGCTGGCGCGAACCCCGGGCTTACCAACGGGGTGTACGATCCGACCGATCTGTGCAGTTCCGGAGCTTACGACACCAACGCGTTGTATGCCCTGGGACACTGCTGCAATCCTCCAGACAATTTCGTGCACCCTGAAACCAACATCGCGATCGTCAGCGCCGGGTACGACCCTGAGGGCGCCGTTTCTTCAAATCCCCAAAACGGTAAGCACCCTTACCCGTGCCGGATCACCAGCACGTCGCCGTCCTTGACGATATACTCTTTGCCTTCCAGCCGCAGCAGGCCTTTTTCGCGCACGCCGGGATAGCCGCCGAGATCCATCAGCGTTTTCCAGTTCACCACTTCCGCGCGAATGAACTTCTTCTCGAAATCGCGAATGGATCGCGCCGGCGGCTTTCACCGCCGTGCTGTTCATCGGGATGGTCCAGGCGCGCACTTCGTCTTCGCCGGCGGTGAGGAAACTCATCAGCCCCAGCAGCGAATAGGTCGCCGAGATCAGCCGCTCCAGGCCCGATTCCCTCAGGCCGTAGCTCGCCAGATATTCGCGCTGCTTCATCGGCGCGAAGTTCCGCCAGTTCGGCTTCGATCTTGCCGCAGATCGCCGTGACCGCCGTGTTGCTTGCGCCCGGCCAGCGGACCCTCGCGATATTCTTCCTCCACTTCGTGCAGCCGCGCGGCATCTTCTTCGCCCAGATTCAGCACGTACAGCATGGGCTTCTGCGACAGGAACTGAAAGCCGCGAATGCGCTTCTCGTCTTCGGCATCGAATTCCAGTTTGCGCAGCGGACGGTTCGCTTCGAGCGCGGCCTTGCATTTGTTCCAGCAGCTCGTACTCCTGGTCGAGCTCGGGATTCTTGATCTTCTTGCGATCCTTGTCGAGGCGCTCCAGGCGCTTTTCGACCACCACCAGATCGCTCAGGATCAACTCGGTTTCCACGTCTTCCAGATCGCGCAGCGGATCCACCGAGCCCTTCTCGTGCGGCACGGTCTCATCTGCGAACAGGCGCAGCACGTGCGCGAAAGCGTCCACCACGCGCAGGCTGGCCAGATAACTGGCGTCGCGCAGGCTCTCTTTCGAGATGGCGGGCATGTCCACATATTCCACCGTGGCGTGCGTGACTTTCTTCGGCTGAAAAGCTTGGCCAGCGCGTCGAGGCGCGCGTCGGGTACCTTGGCGACGCCCATGCGCGCGGCGGTGGAGCCGATGCGGGTTTCCTGGTGACGCCGGTCAGAATCGTGAACAGGGATGTCTTGCCCACCATGGGCAGGCCGATGATTGCGGTTTTCACGCGCGTTCACCGTCGATTGCGCCGGGATTACAGCCGTAGATTTCTGCCATGAGCTTATCTTAATAGACAGTGCCGTTCGCCTGCGATAACCTGAACTCATGAAAAACGCCGTGGAGAATGCGGGCGAATTGAAAAAGCGAACGGCGGGGTGCGGCCGCAACGTGATTACCGTGACTAAGCGTGGGCGGCCGGTGGATACCGTGAGACCAGCTCCCAAACGGCCGCGAGAGTCCTCCGAAGGCGCCTGGGTGGGTAGGGTTCGCAAACCGGACGAGCTACTGTTAGCCGACCAATCCGATCTCTGGGACGTCACGCGCAAAATGTAGGAGGCCGCCTGGCTCCTCGCCTGCTCCTGGATACTCACATTGCCGCTGGCTGGCGGAGCCAAAGCGGCTTTCGCGCGAGCAAGTGCGCGCGCTTCGCGGCGGCGCCCGTCTACGCGTCCCAGCGCACGATCTTTTCCTTGCGCTCGAATCCGGATCGGCGTTTCAGATCGTCCCGATCGATACCGAAATTGCGTCCGAGATTGTGGCCATGGGCGATACGCTGCGGGACCCGGCCGACCGGACGATTGTGGCAACCGCGCGAGTTCACGGCCTCCGTCTGATCACCTCCGACCAGCGGATCATCCATTCGAAACTCGTGCCGGTTGTGGAGTGATCCGCATTGCGCCGCGACCCGCGCGGCCCTGAAAAAGCGGCAGGCCACAAAAAACGATGGCCTGCCCCACTGGCCGCGCCATTTTTTTTCTTGACTGTATCATACGACTAGTACACTATATGTATAGATGACTAAAAAAGATGCCTTTGCCTTCCGGCTGGATGCTGGAAAGCGGCGTCCCCATATACCGCCAGATCATCGACCAAGTCCTGGCCGGCATGGCGTCCGGCAGGCTTAAAGTGGGCGCCCAGCTCCCACCGTCCGCCAGGTGGCCGTAGACCTTGCCATTAATCCCAACACCGTGATACGCGCCTATCGCGAGCTGGAAATCCGGGGCGTGCTCGAAACCCAACAGGGCACCGGCACCTTCATCGCCTTAAGGAAATAAAGCGGGATGAGGTGGAGCGCCGCCGCCAGCTGGCGCAACTGGTCGCGGATTTTGTGGCGCGTGCCGGCAGCGCCGGCTTCACCATCGAAGATTTAAAGGAGCAACTCAGATGATCAAGCTGAAACCCATAAACGACAAAAGATGACAGCTTCACCGAAAGCGGGAAGATGCCCGTCAGCAGCATCGGCGCCGCGGTGGGCATGGCCTCTGCTGATTTTCGCGTGGCGCGGGCCGGCTGGACGGCGCTCTCGAACCAGCCGCGCGCCGGCGTTAGTGGCGGCCGCCATTGGCCGTGTACCTGATGTTCGCCATCCGGGTGGCGGATCAATGGGAAAAAGTCGCGGTGCTGCGCTTGGGCGCTACCTCGGGCTGCGCGGGCCCGGGCTCTTCATCATTGTTCCCATCGTGGATTCGTTGAGCCGGTTTGTGGATCAGCGCGTGAGCGTGGCCAGCGTCTCGGCCGAATCCACGCTCACGCGCGATACCGTTCCGGTGAACGTGGACGCCATCGTGTTCTGGATGGTGTGGAACGCCGAGAAATCGATTCTTGAGGTGCAGGACTTTACGCAAGCCATTATGCTGAGCGCGCAGACGGCGCTGCGGGAATCCATCGGCCGGCATGATCTGCACCAGATGGTGGCGGAGCGCGAGATGCTGGGCCGCGAATTGCAGCGCATTCTGGACGAGAAGACCAACGCCGTGGGGCATCACCGTGCAATCGGTGGAAATCCGCGACGTGCAGATCCCGTCGGAGCTGCAGGATGCCATGTCGCGGCAGGCGCAGGCGGAGCGCGAGCGGCAGGCGCGCACCATTCTGGGGCAGGCGGAAACCGATATCGCCGACAATTTCGCCAAGGCCGCGCTACTTACCAGGACAACCCGGTGGCGCTGCATCTGCGCGCCATGAACATGCTGTACGAAGCCATCAAGGAGCGCGGGTCCATGGTGATCGTGCCCTCCTCGGCGGTGGAAACCATGGGCCTGGGAGGCATGCTGGCCACGGCCGCGTTGTCTGGCAAGACTCCGCAATAATCCGGTGCAGCCCTGTCAGCGCAACTCATAGCCGTGCGCGGCGATCTGGGTATGCAACACCTCGGCCGCATGTCCGTGAAGCTGAAAAATCTGGCACACCACGTCGCAGATGGCGTCGTAGCCGCGCTCGTAGAACACCAGAATGGACGGTCCCGCGCCGCTCAGCGCACAGCCCAGCAGGCCTGGTGCGCGCAATTTCAGAATCTCGGCCAGACCGGGGACCAGCGGCGCGCGATAGGGCTGGTGCAGGCGGTCTTCGAGCGCGGCGGGGAATGCCGTAGTGGCGCCGGCCGCCAGCGCGGCAATCAGGAGCGCCGCGCGCTGGATATTGAACACGGCGTCGTCGCGGCTGTAACAGGTGGCAGAGCGGCGCGCGCCTGGGAGGTCGGCAGCACGAAATCGGGCACCACCAGCGCCATGCCGAAGCGCTCCGGCAACTCCAGGCGGACGGCGCGCACGGCGCCACCGGAATCGATGGCGCTGGCCACGATCGATCCCAGTACGCAGGCGGCTACATTATCCGGATGGCCTTCCAGCTTCGCGGCTTCGTCCAAAATGCGCGGCGGACGCCAGCCCAAACCCAGCAGGTGATCGGCGATCACTACGCCCGCCGTGAGCGCGGCGGCGCTCGATCCCAGGCCTTTGCCAAGCGGAATCTGATTGTCGATTTCGAGTTCGATAGGCGGCAACGTCATACCTACATCGGCTGCCACTGAGAGCGCTGTTTGCCAGATCAAATTGTCGGGGCCGGTGGAAATGGCGGCAGCGTCGCGTCCGCTGACCGCGATGGACAACCGATCACCGGCGCGGAAGCGGCATTCCAGATAGACGCAGAGCGCCAGGCCCAGCGCATCGAAGCCCGGTCCGAGATTGGCGCTGGATGCCGGCACGCGGACGGTCGACCAGGACATAAGACATCATTGTAGCGGGGCGGGTGCGCCACACAGAAGCGCAAAGGGGCGCGTGTCCCATAAAGGGCAGGAACTCGGGACATCCTTAACGAACCGCCGCGGCCGGCGCTTTCTCGAACGATTGCAGCGCCAGATAGCTCGGCCCGAAGCGCTGGATGTTTTCCAACTGCCGGTCGAAATCGGCGAAGTGGCTTTCTTCGTCGCCGATCAACCGTTCGAAAATCTGCTTGGATGCGGCGTCCGCTCCCGCGGCGCATTCGAGTGCCGCCTGGTTGTAGTCGCTGGCGCTCGATTCCTCCATCTGGCGGGCCTTGGCCAACATGGCGGCAGGGTCGGTGATCTTCTCCACCGGCGCGGCCGGCGACATCTCCACGTCGCCTTTCAGGAACAGGATGCGCTCGGCGAGCGCTTCCACGTGGCCCATCTCGGTGATGGCGGTCCGCTTGAACAGCGCGGCCAGCGGCGCGAAACCTTGATCGTCGAGGTGTATGTGGAAGTACATGTATTGGTGAACGGCCAGCAGCTCGTCGGCTACCGACTGGTTCAACAGCGCGATGCTTCGTGCGGGTTTCATAAAACATATTATCGCACCTGGATAGCCGATATTCGACCCGGTTGACAACTCAAGCCGCGGCCCTTATACTGGCAATTTCATAATCGGATGACGAAAACGAATTTCGATTACCAGCACGACCGCGAGCTGTATTCGGGTCTGATCCGCCTGCACGTCTTGCACCATGCCGTCGAGGAGCCTATCTTCGGACTCGGCATGGTGGAAGAACTGGCCCGCCACGGATATCGCATCAGCCCCGGAACGCTTTACCCGCTGCTGCATGGGCTGGAGAAGAAGGGCTACCTTCGTTCGCACCAGAAGCGGCAAGGCAAGTCGCTGCGTAAAATCTATCGCGCCACGCCCGCTGGGCCGGAAGGCGTTGCAGCCGCCAAGAATAAAGTGCGCGAACTGTTCGGCGAATTGATCGAGGGGAAATGACGAGACTGCCCGGATCACTGGTCGCCATCTGCGTTACGGCTGTCCCTCTGCGGGCGCAATCGCCCCCTGCTCCGATGACGCTGCGCAGGCGGTGGAAGCGCGCTCCGCAATTATCCCTCCATCCGCGTTTCGCAGGAACAGATGAATGCCGCCGCGGCCGGCATCCGCCTGGCGCAAACCGCCTATCTGCCGCGCGTGGACGGCCTGGCGCAATTCAATCGCGCCACCCGCAACACCTTCTATGGCCTGCTGCTGCCGCAAGGCATTATTCCCGGCGTGGATGGCGTGCACAGCCGATAACTTGGGTTCGGTATGGGATAGCGGCGTGGGTGTGTTGGTCACCTGGCAGCCCTTCGATTTCGGTTTGCGCCGCGCCAACGTGGCCACCGCCACGGCCGCGCAGGACACAGGCGCAAGCCGCCCTGAACCGCACGCGCTACGACGTCTCCGTGGCCACCGCCGACGCCTTTCTCACCGTCATCGCCGCGCAGCAGACCGCCGAAGCCGCGCGCGCCGCCGTGGATAGCTGGCAGATTTTGCGGCGCAGTATTCATGCGCTGGCCGAGCGCCGAACTGCGGCCGGGCGCCGACGAATCGCGCGTGGCAGGCCGAATTGGCCGCCAGGGCCGAACGCAACTCGCGCAGGCCGAACAAGCCATCGAAGTGGCCCGCGCGACACTGTTGCCCAGTTCGTGGGCTTCGATCCCGCGCAAGTCAATCCGATCGCCGCGCAAGTTGCTGGACCAGTTGCCGCCGGACAAGCCAATGCCCGCCCTGGATGCGCGCGCGCAATCCCTGGCGCTGGAGCAGAACGCCGCCATCGCGCGACAGCGCAAGCCCGTCTGAAGTCGCTCGAACGCATGTATTATCCGCAATTCTTGCTTCAAGGCGTGGCTGCGGCGCGCGGCACGGGTATGGAAACCGACGGCGCGCGCCTGGGCGGTTGAACGGCCTGGCGCCCACCGTGCCAAACTACGGCCTGGGCCTTACCGTGACCTTTCCGGTGATGGACCGCTTTGCCATCCGCGAGCAGGAGGCCATGCAATCCGCGAACGTCCGCGCAGGGCAGGCGCAATCGCAGCTGATCGCCGGCGAACCTGCAAGCGCAATTCAACGCCGCCGTGGCCACGCTCGCCGGCGCGCGCCGCGTGGCCGCCAACACCCCCATGGAAGTTTCCGCCGCGCGCGCACGGCACTGCGACAAGCTACCGCGCGCTATCAGATCGGGCCTTGCGCCGATCGACGATGTCGCGCAGGCGCAGCGGTTGCTGGTGCAGGCGCGAGATCGACGATGCGCTCGCCCGCCTGAACGTGTGGCGCGCGCTGCTGGAGTGGCACGCCGCTCGCGGCGACATCCAGCCTTTTCTCAGCGGAGGCCGGTCCGATGAGCATGCGCCTCGTTTTAGCGGCGCTGACGCCGACCGGTCACCGTGGTCGTGGCCCTGATCGCCATCGCCCTGTGCGCCATCCTGGCCGTCGAACGCATGCCCGTCGATATCTTCCCGCAAGTCGGCGATCCGGCCATCTACGTGGCGCAGCCTTACAGCGGTATGGACCCTGCCCAGATGGAAGGCTATCTGACTTACTACTACGAGTATCATTTCCTCTACATCACGGGCATCGATCACGTGGAAAGCAAGAGCATTCAGGGCGCGGCGCTCATGAAGCTGGTGTTCCATCGAAGGCACCAACATGAGCCAGGCGATGTCGGAGACGGTGGGCTATGTGAATCGCGCGCGATCCTTCATGCCGCCCGGCACGGTGCCGCCCTTTATCACGCGTTTCGATGCAGGCAGCGTGGCCGTCGGCCTGCTGGTCTTCAGCAGCGCCACTCACTCGCAGGGCGAGATGCAGGATTTCGCCATCAACCGCGTGCGGCCGCTGTTCGCAACGCTGCCCGGTGTCTCGGCCCCGCCGCCATTCGGAGGCAATCAACGCACCATCGTAGTCACGCTCGATCCGGCTAAGTTGCGCGCAGTACCACGTCTCGCCGGAAGAGGCCATCGCCGCGGTCAGCCGGTCCAGCGTGGTCATGCCTTCCGGCAACATGTTTACCGGAAAGCTCCAGCGCATTGCGCGCACCAATTCGGCGCTCGGCGCCAATCTGCGCGGAACTGCTGGGCACGCCCATCCGCCCGGTCTCCGGGACCACCGTCTATCTTCGAGACATCGGCACCATCGACAACGGCACCGACATCGTCTCCGCCTACGCCCACGTCAACGGCAAACGTACCGTCTACATTCCCGTCACCAAGCGCGCGGACGCCTCCACGCTGGCGGTCATCAACGCCGTGAAAGCCGCCATCCCCGATTTCAAGAAAGCCGTCCCCGAAGATGTGGATGTGAGTCTGCAATTCGATCAATCGCCCTATGTGACTAACTCACTGCGCGGCCTGGTGACCGAAGGCCTCCTTGGCGCGGCGCTCACCGGCTTGATGGTGCTGATCTTTCTGCGCGACTGGCGTAGCGCCCTTATCGTCATACTGAACATCCCGTTTGCGTTGCTCACCGCCGTGATCGTGCTGTGGATGGCCGGACAGACCATCAACATCATGACCCTCGGCGGACTCGCGCTAGCGGTCGGCGTGCTGGTGGATGAGGCCACCGTCGAAATCGAGAACATCCATGGCCGCATGCTGCCCGGGTGTTTCGCGCGCCCGCGCCGTGGTGGAAGCGTGCCGCCGGACAGCCATGGCGCGGTTGCTTTCCATGTTCTGCATCCTGGCGGTCTTTGTTCCCTCTTTCTTCATGATTGGCGTCGGCCGCCAGCTTTTCGTGCCGCTGTCGTTGGCCGTAGGCGTTCTCGATGATCGCGTCGTATCTGCTGTCAAGCAGCGCTGGTCCCGGTTTTCTCCACGTGGCTGATGCGGGAGGCGCATCGCGGCGAAGAACACGAAGGGATCTTCGGGCGCCTCCGCACGTTCTACGACCGCTATCTGCACGCCGTGCTGCGATTCCGCTGGCCGCTGACCATTGTCTATCTCGTCTCCGCGCTGGGATTGCTGTTTCTCTCCTGCCGCATATGGGAACCGAGCTATTCCCGGATGCCCATGCGCCCCTGCTGCGCATCCGGCTGCGCGCGCCCGCAGGCACCCGCATCGAAGAGACGGAGCGCATCGTGATGCACGCGCTCGATGTGATCCAGCACGAAGCCGGTCCGAATAATATCCGGATCACCAGTGACTTTCTCGGGCCTGATCCCGTCCAGTTACCCGGTCGACCTGATTCACCTGTTCACCAGCGGGCCGCAAGAGGCTATCATCCAGGTGGCTCTCACTCCGGACGCCCCGCGCGGCGAAGCGCTTCGCGAGAAACTTACGCACGGCTTTGCATCGCGAGTTACCCGGCACGCAAATCTCTTTTGAAGCCGGCGACATCGTGACGCAGGTGATGAGTTTCGGGTCGCCCACGCCCGTCGAGATCGCGGTGCAAGGCGTCAGCCTGCAGAACGACTATGCCTACGCGCAGAAGGTGCAGGCGCAGTTGGCCAAGCTGACGTTCCTCCGCGACCTGAATTCGCGCAGGAGAACAACTATCCCACGCTCGATATCAATATCGATCGCGAGCGCAGCCGGCCAGTTCGGACTCACTATGGCCGACGTGGTGCACTCTGTCATGCCAGCGACCTCTTCTTCCCGTTTCACCGATCCGAATTACTGGCGCGATCCGAATTCCGGCAATGCGTTTCAGATCCAAGTGGAGGTGCCGCAAAATCAAATGCAGAGCGTGGAACAGGTGGGCGATCTCCCGGTGATGCCGGCGGGCAGTCCGAAGCCGCTGCTGGACGATGTCGCCAGCTTGCAGCACGGGCACCATGCCAGGCGAGATCGATCGCTATAACGGCCAGCACGTGGTCAGCCTGACGGCCAATCTGCACGGCATCACGCTTGGCGCAGCGGCAGGCAAGCTCGCCGGAGCCTTGGCCGCCGCGGGCGCTCCGCCGCGCGGAATTTCCGTGAAGTTTCGCGGCGAGATTCCGCCGCTGGAGCAAACCATTTCCGGATTGCGCACCGGCCTGCTGCTGGCTGTGCTGGCCATCTTCCTGCTGCTCTCCGCTAATTTTCAATCCGTGCGGCTGGCGCTGGCGATCGTCCTCACGGTGCCCGCGGTGCTTTGCGGCGTGCTGCTGATGCTGCTCGTGACGGGCACCACGCTCAACGTGCAGTCCTTCATGGGCGCCATCATGGCCATCGGTATCGCGGTGGCCAACTCCATTTTGCTGGTGACCTTCGCGGAGCACGCGCGGCATGACAGGAAGGCCCGTGTTGGAAGCCGCGCGCGAAGGCGCCGGCAGCCGCCTGCGCGCCATGCTGATGACCGCCGCCGCCATGATCTTCGGCATGCTGCCGATGGCCATCGGCTTCGGCGAAGGCGGCGCGCAAGCCGCGCCGCTGGGCCGCGCCGTCATCGGCGGACTGATCGTCTCCACCTTCGCCACGCTGACCATCCTGCCCTCCATCTACGCCATCTTACAGCGGAAGGCCTCCATCGCCTCGCCGTCGCTCAATCCGATGGACCCCACGAGCCGATACTATGATGCGACTTAATCGCTCCTATCTACCGTTCTTGCTCGCCTGGTTCGGGCCCCTCGGCCCAAACCGTCGATCTCGCCGCGGTCGTCTCCAAGCCCGTCTCCCGCACCATCGATCTGCCCGCCGAATTTCAGCCCTTCCTCATCGTGTCGCTGCATGCCAAAGTGCCGGGCTATGTGGAGCGGGTGCTGGTGGATCGCGGCAGCATCGTCAAGCAGGGCGAGCTTCTGGTCGAACTTAGCGCCCCCGAAATGCAAGCGCAAATCGCCGAAGCCCAATCCAAGGTGCAGGCGGCCGAATCGGAGCGGCTGCAGGCCGAAGCACAACTTGCGGCGGCTCAGAGCACTTACGACCGCCTGCGGAAGGCCGCCGAAACGCCCGGCGCCGTGGCTGGCAACGAGCTGATCCAGTCGCAGAAACAGGTGGAAGCCGCCGCAGGCGCTGGTGCGCGCGCGCGAAGCAGGCCCGCCAGGCCGCGGCAGACGCCGTGCGCACGCAGAAAGACCTGCAAGCCTATCTGAAAATCTCCGCGCCCTTCGATGGCGTAGTCACCGACCGCCTCGTGCATCCCGGCGCGCTGGTTGGCCCGGCAGCGCGATCCGGTACTGCTGGTGATTCAACAGATTTCCCATCTGCGCCTGGTGGTTCCGGTGCCCGAAGAAGATCGTCGGCGGCATGGCGCGCGGCGCCAGTGTGATCTTTCACGTGCCCGCCTATCCCGACCGCACTTACTCGGCAACGGTCGCGCGCATCGCGCACGCGCTCGATCCCAAGACCCGCACCATGCCGGTGGAACTCGACGTACTCAATCGCGATGGCACGCTCGCGCCGGGCATGTATCCCAGCGTCAAATGGCCGGTGCGCCGCGAACATCCGGCGCTATTCGTTCCCAAGACAAGCGTAGTCACTACCAGCGAGCGTCGTTTGTTATCCGCGATCGAAATGGCCGCGCCGAATGGGTGGATGTGAAGAAGGGCGCGGCGGAGGGCGACTTAGTCGAAGTGAGCGGAGCGCTGGCGACCGGAGACAGAGTGGTTCGCCGCGCCACGGATGAGTTACGCGAAGGGACGGCGCTGGCCAAATGATCACGCAGAACGGCCGGCTGAATAAACCTAAGCCAGTCTTTTGAGCGCCGGTCCGGCCCGTTGCGAATGTTCACGAGTAATGCTATGTTCACGATGTTGTGAACGTGGCCATAAACGTGAACGGCGCCAGAGCGGCTGACATCGAGCGACGGCTTGCGGACGTACTGCACGAACTTTTATCGCACGTCCGTTGGCTGCGTGGCTGGACAGTCAAACCGGAAGCCGCCGAAAGAGATCGTGGCAGATGGGATCTCATCGCTTCGGGGCCATTGTCCGGAGGTGGGAAAGCCCTACTGTGCATCGAATGCAAACGTCACTTCCAGCCCAGCCAATTCTCAACCTTGGCCGATAAGCCCTGTCGCGCGAATCACAACGGAAGCGCGTTCCGCGCCTTGGCGATGCCCTATGTGTCACCGAGGATGGCTAAAATCTGCCAGGAGCACGGCTGGAGTTGGTTTGACCTCGCCGGAAACTGCCACCTCGAGATTCCCGGCGCCTTTCTTATCGAGCGCTCGGGACAGGAGCCAGTCCGGCTGAATCGAAAGCTCTGGCATGGATTTACGCAGTCCCGAAGCAGGACGCGTCGTCCGGGCCTTGCTTGCGCCTGAGAACGCGGGGAAGCGCTGGACGCAACGCGGCATGGCCGCTCACTTTCAAACTCTCGCGCCGCCCGTGGCCTCTCCCAGCCTCGCGCTCGTAAACAAAGTGGTCCAACACCTCCGGGATCAGGCTTTTCTCGAACCGCTGCCGAGCCGTGGTTTCCAGGTTCGCGATTACGAGGGGCTACTACAGGTCTGGCGCCAAGCCTATCGGTTCGAATCGTTCTCAACGGCGCCGCTATTTTACGCTTCTGCGGGGCGACGCCCTCATCGGCTCGTTGCATGCGCTGGAAGCGAATGCCCAGGGCGGTCTTGCATATGCAGCTTTCTCCGCTGCCGACATCCAAGCGCCTCACGTTCGACAGGCTCGCACTTGGTTGTATCTGGCGCTGACCTTGAGGAGCAGTTCAAAGCCACGGTTGAGGCCAAGCTGGTCGACTCGGGCGAGAACCTGGTGGTGTTGATTCCAGATGACAGCGGCGTTTTCTATCGCCTGGACATCGGTGGGAACAGGTTGGCCTGCACGCATCCCGTCCAAACCTACATCGATTTAGTACATGCAGGCGGTCGCGGCGAGGAGGCAGCGGAGGCCGTGATGCGACAACGACTGAGGCCGGCATGGTCCGGGAGTAAGGAATGAACTCGGAACCCCGCCACGAGGCCGACTACTCAGAAAGGCAAGTGCGAGCCGCCCATCGCGTGCTCGGTGGATCTTGGCCAAGTGCTCGCGGGTTCCCGATGACCAGCCATCGTGGTTGTGGGTGGCTGGGTGCCGGATCTCCAAGTCCCTAACGCGGAGCCAAAGCACATCGGCAGCATCGATGTCGATCTGGCGCTCGACGCCGCGAAGCTCACTGACGGCCGCTACGCCGAACTCCTTAAACTCTTGCTCGATACGGGCCGTTATCGGATGGGTGATAAGGCATTCCAATTGGTCACGGATGTACCCTTGGATGACGG
Source organism: uncultured Acidobacteriaceae bacterium (assembly GCA_963826915.1). Lineage (GTDB taxonomy): Bacteria > Acidobacteriota > Terriglobia > Terriglobales > Acidobacteriaceae > Telmatobacter. The sequence continues at coordinate 1,363 of CAWGYG010000007.1, read as the reverse complement.
GAAGGTCCCGGTTACCGTGGATGTCGAATTCTTGGCTACCTCGGACGTTAAAATCCAGAAGAACCACCCGAAGCTGGTCGCCGACTTTCGGGTGCTGCACCTTCCGGGCCTGGCGCCGCCGCGTTTCAAGCTCCCGTCGATACCGAGATTGCCGGCCGGATGACGTCGGGCGCCGAGAACCGCGTCCGCCTGCGCGTGGCGTCCCTCTGTGGCTTCATGATTATGAAAGCGCACGCCATCGGCGGACGCGATAAGCCAAAGGACGTTTATGGCCTCTGTTACTGTCTCGATGAGTACCCTGGGGGAATCGCTGCGCTCGGCGAGGAATGGAGACAGCGCAGCGGTGATCCGCTATTAGACCAAGCCGTGCAGATCCTTAGCAAAAAATTTGAAACGGTGGAACACTTTGGCCCGAAGCAGCTAGTGATCTTTCACGATTCACAAGACCCTGATCAAGACGCCTTACATGCTCGCCGCGCCTACGAGCTTGTCCAAAAACTACTGAGCCACCTATGAGTGCTCATTTCACACGGCCAATGATCTCGCGGCGTGACATGGTCGCAGGCATAGCTCTTCGAGCGCGGCCGCCCTGGCATCGCCGACGCCACGTCCGGTCTTCGCCTACGTGGGTACGTACAGCTCACCGCAGGGTCCCGAAGGCAGCCGCGGAAACGGCGAGGGAATCTATCTATTTCAGATGGACCCGGAAACCGGCACGTTCTCACAACGCGCCCTATTTAAGAACGCCGCGAATCCATCGTGGCTGGCGTCGGACCCTTCCGGCAAATATCTCTACTCCGCCAACGAGACCGCGGAAGGCTCGGTCAGCGCCTACGCCAAAGATCCGGCGAACGGGCGTCTGACCCTGCTGAATACGGTCAGTTCGCAAGGCGCAGGCCCCGCGCATCTAAGCGTCCATCCTTCGGGCAAATATGTGTTGGTCGCCAACTACGCCGGCGGCACGGTGGCCGTCCTGCCGGTTCTGGCGCGCGGCGAACTGGGCGAGGCCACCGACGTGAAACACGACGAAGGTCCGGTTGGTCCGCCGCATGCCGCCAGCGCACCCTCCGGCAGTTTCGCCATCAGCGGGCACGATAAACCGCACGCCCACATGATCCAGGCGGACCCGTCCGGCCGATTTGTCCTGCATGCGGATTTGGGCCTCGATCGCATCCTCGTCTGGAAATTCGACGCGGCCCGTGGCGTGTTATCGCCCAACGATCCGCCGTGGATCGCGCTTCCGCCGGAGATGGACCGCGCCATTTCGCTTTCCATCCGAACGGGCGCTGGCTCTATTCGTTGCAGGAGGAAGCTTCCACGCTGGTGGCTTTCGATTATTACGCCGCGCGCGGCAGGCTGACCG
>CAWGYG010000006.1:0-754227 GCA_963826915.1 uncultured Acidobacteriaceae bacterium | reverse complement strand
TAGGCGCTACATGGATACAATTGTTAGGATTCTAGGAACCCGAACGATGCGCTCTATCCTTGCCCGACTCAGCCAATTCACGGCCTGTCGTCGCGCCAATGCCGCACTGCTCTTTTTAGCGTTGATTGGCCTCGCATCCTCATGCCAAGGGAATGGCGCTGCAGGCAGCGAGTTTCGCGCCGCAGCAGCAAACGGCAACCTGGCGAAGGTGCAATCGTTGCTCAAAGACCATCCCGATCTGGTTTTTAGCCATAACAACATCGACGCAACGGCTTTGCACTGGGCCTCGGCATATGGCCATGAAGATGTGGCGCGGTTCCTACTCGCCAACAAGGCCAATGTCGGTGCCAGCACCAAGGATGGCGATACGCCTTTGCACTGGGCAGCTTGGAATGGCCACAAAGACGTGGCGAAGTTGTTGTTGGCAAACAAGGCCGATGTCAACGCCAGAGACAAATACGGCAATACCCCCCTGCGTTCGGCGGTCGTCAATGACCACAAAGACGTGGCAGAGTTACTCTTGGCCAACGGGGCTGACGTGAATGCTAAATCCCACAAGGGAACGTCGCCGTTGCAATGGATGTCGCATTGGCTTCTGCAAGACAAGTTTGGTGTAGATGCCGAGACAGTTAGAGGATGGACACCGTTGCACGAGGCGTCGTATAGGGGTTACAACGATGTGGCGGAGTTGTTGTTGTTAAACAAAGCCGACGTCAATGCCAAAGACAACACAGGATGGACGCCTGTGAACACGGCCGCATTTTACGATCACAAGGACGTGGTGGTGTTACTGCTGGCCAATAAGGCTGACGTGAATGCCAAGAACGATAAGGGTGCGACGCCTCTGTATCTGGCTGCTGATAAAGGCGAGAAAGATTTAGTAGAGTTGCTGCTGGCCAATAACGCCGATGTTAATGCCAAGGATATGTACGGCTACACACCGTTGCACTGTGCGGCCTATAAGGGCTTCAAGGACATCGTCGGATTGCTGATAGCCAATAAGGCTGACGTGAATGCCAATAACAACTACGGCGAGACTCCCTTGCACTGGACGGCCGTTAGTGGGCATGAGGACGTGGCGGAGTTGCTGCTTGCCAACGGGGCCAACGTCAACGCCGAGACCGAAAGGGGCGTTACGCCTTTGCACTGGGCGGAATCAAAAGGCCATAAGGATGTGGCGAATCTGCTGCGCCAGCACGGTGGCCGCGATTTAGGCTCGGATATCTCGGCACTGGACCGAGGTTGGACTGGCAATTGATTCCAATTCTGAGTTTGCGATGGCGGAACCTCTCGCTGCGGGCGTGTGACCGTCAACTCGGAATGTATGGTCCGCCGCCTTGCCGCAAGCGAAAAGTGAGATTGACAGGTTGGTCTGCGCAAATGTATTCGGCCTTTGTTGGAGCCGAGGCTCCGGGCCAGGATGGAATGCGCTGCGCTCCGTTCCCCATTAGTTAGGCAGTCTCGAAGGACTTCTTCCGAGTTCGGTTTAGGGAGCGCCGGGTTCGACCGTTGTGCCATCTCATGGTTCGCCAGCAGACCTGGCGGGAAATCATAACCTTGTTCATAGCCGTAGCTGGTTTGCGGATGTGGGAATCGCAGAGCGATTTCCAAGGCTGTCGTTAGACAGGCGTCATCTGCAGACCAGTTGTGCCAGCCTGAACCGGAGGCCGATAGGCATCTCCGCTGGCCAGTACGGCCCATGCCATGCGTGCCAGTTTGTTGGCCAGCGCCACGCCGACGATGTTGTAGTGGCTGCGCGACGACAGCTCTGTTAGCCAGTGCTTCAGACCGGAGCACTGCTTGTCTCTGTATCTCAGAACCGCACGTGCGCCCTGAACAAACAGCTTCCGCAGATAACTGTTGCCGCGCTTGCTGATGCCGAGAAGCTTCTGCTTGCCGCCGGTAGAGTGTTCGCGTGGCACCAGCCCGACCCAGGCTGCGAACTCGCGGCCCTTGCGGAATGCTCCACCATTTCCAATCGCGGCGATAAGTGCAGTGGCCGTGAGCGGGCCGATCCCCGGAATCGCATCCAGGCGCTGACAGGCCTCGCTCTGCTGCGCAGCTCGCTCGATCAGCGTCTCGGCTTGTTCGATGTGGCCAGCCAGCTGTTCCACTTCCTGCTTCAGTTCGAGCAGCAGGAAGCGAACCGTTCCCGACAGCGACGTTGAACCATCCTCGAGGATGCCAGGCAAGGCAGCATCCAGGTGGCATCTTCCCGTCCGCACCGTTATGCCCCGCTCCAGCAACAGACCCCGGATCTGGTTCACCACAGACGTACGTCGCATGATCCAGCGTTCACGCACCCGATGCAAGGACTGCATATCCAACTGTTCGTCGGTCTTGATCGGAACAAAACGCATCGAAGGCCGGCTCACTGCTTCGGCTATCGCCTCGGCGTCGATGAAGTCGCTCTTGTTCGTCTTACGAACGGCTTTACATACTGTGCAGGCATCAGCCGCCAGTATGGCCCTGCTCACGCAGAGCCTTGCCGAGGAAATGAGAGCCCGCACAGGCTTCCATCCCAATCAGATGAACTTGCACGTTCGCAGTGAAACGAAGAAGTTGACTACGCGAGAACTTCTTCCGTACCTGAACCTCTCCGGCCTGGTTCAGTCCAACAAGGTGAAAAGTCGTCTTACCTAAATCGATGCCGATCGCATGCAGGTTCATGGGACGCCTCCTTGCTCACCGTTAATGCTTCCCGCCGAGGAACTCAAAAGGCGGCGGACCATCCCATTAGTTGGCAATTTCTTGCCTAACTTCCGGATTGCCCACAAACCGGGCATTGGACTCGTTTCGCTGTTTAGTTAGGCTCCGGGCATGGGGCCGGCCAGTTTATTTCTGAAGATGCCCATAGTTAGCGTCGTAATCTATCTCCGTGACCCGACTCCTAGCGCATCGTTCAAGCCAGGCTCGTTTCATCGCCCTTATGATCCTCTCCGCTCTCCCGGCTGAAGCAAACGGGCAGGGCCAGCCATTTGTTCACGGGAGCGACATTCAATTCAGCATCCGAACAGACCACAGGGCCTACAACATCGGCGACAAGATCGTCATTCACTACACCATCAAGAACGTAAGCAACGGCTCGCTGTACGTTCCTGCGAGCCAGTGGGAGATAAAGTGTGGCAATAACCCTCATCTTTGGAGCCTGCTTGAGGATCACTCGGGCAAACACTACGAACCGGGCTTCGGAGGTTCCTGTCTCGGTCCAAATCCAATCGATCGGATGAGTGTTTCTGAACGGATGAGAAAGGACGCGTTACTACTTAAACCGGGCCAAGTCGTGAGCGGTTCTTTCAGCTTCGACTCCGAAGTATTTGCCGCAAGCCTGAAGCCAGGTGCATATCGTCTAGAAGCTATTTTGTACGGTTGGAATCAGCCGTTCGATGATTCCCAACTGTCTGAGTTAGCCAGAATGGGATCGCCATTCTTGATTGGTGAAATCGCTGCTTCCTTCCCAGTCGAGCTTCGAATCGCTCAGAGATGACAAGCATCGTGAACCACGGGCTCGAAACCGTGAGCAATTTGGTAGCGGTTGGATTACCGTCGATCCGGAATTACTCGCCGGTTAACACCTAGATCGTCCTAGTATCGCAAGAGTAATCTCCGAGTGGCCTACCATCCGGGCATAACTTCACCAGAAAGTGCGATTATCAGATTCGGAACCAAGCGACGGAGACGTATATGGCGATTGATTGGACCGAAATTGCTAACAAGGTGGGTGGCTTTGGCCCTGATGGAGAGGACGTATCGTCGCTCAGACGGCGGCAGACGGGCCTTAGAGCTACTTCTTGGTGAAGAAAACATAAAGGGAAGCTGTTGACCACTGGGCGGATCAGAAACCGGGTGAATTCACCGTTGAACATGTCTCATCATCATAATGTCGACTGTTGCGATGAACGTTGCTACGAAATTTACAAAACAGATCCTGCCTCTAGTCGCGCTGCTGCCGCAGTTTTCCTGCTTGCCGAAATGGCCGACTCACGCGTATTGCCGTGGGTGCGTGAATTCCTAGAGGACGAGCACGAGAGCATCCGCTGGAACGGCCTAATGGCTCTGCGAATGATTCTCGACAAGGGCCATTAGGCGACGAGGGCATCGATACAGCAAAGGAACTACTGACGAAAGCGGAATCAGATCTGATCAGCGATTGCAAGAGCGGGCGAGCAGAGATTCGACACCAGCTTAGGTCGAACCCGAGACTGCGCCGAGTTGGAGTTGTGAGCCAAGGTACGGCGGTTGGAGGAGTTCTGGTTGAGTGACCGCCTACCCGTCAATTACTATTCAGCAACAAGCGAACTTTCCGGGTCCCTCTCTTACCAATTTCCAGGTTTGCAGATTATTTCCCCTGACTTCGATACCCTCGTACTTGAGAGACATCAAACCCTCCGCAATCCGTCATCGGGCGCAAATTCCGGCGGGACCGCAAATTCCTTATTTGCAGGACCTTGGGACTTAGCTTCCTGAAAAAAGAGATCTTGGCGCAGAACATTGCCCGTAACGCTCTTCGATTCAGAAAATTGCAGAAAACACCCAGGGGGCGGGGGGAGGGGGATACCGGCGGGCAGCCCCAGTCCCGAAGGGTGCGAGGGTGCCCGAGCCTGCCCTGAGCTTGCCGAAGGGGTCCCTCGCTTTTGGGGACCGGGGCGGGTGGGCGGCCCCAATTCCGAAGATCGTTTTCAACCACGCCGAGGGACCGGGGCACCCTCAACTGTTCTCCACTGTTTGCATCGGCGCTGTCATCTATTTCTTCTCTGTGTACTCACGGCAGCAACGGAATCAGCGGAAGCTGCCCATCGCGAGTGTGACCGTCAACTCGGAATAACTAGTTGAGCAATTCGTTACGGTCGTGTCACCGCCAACCATTCCCTTACCATACCGCCGCTCTATCCTAATCAGCATCCAATCGAAGAGGAGAGACACAATGTCTGAAACAGTGGTGGGTCGGGCCGGCGATCAGATCGCCGAAACAGCACGTACGGCATCGCGCCTGACGTCTGCAATGGCGGATGCAGTTGAAGAGGGTTTGGGAGGAGCGCGCCGCGTTGCGAAACAGGCCGGCGATGCGGCGGAGGAGCTCTTTGACGAGACCACCAAGCGTCTGGCGCGGCATCCCGTGGAAACGGTCGTCGGGTCCATCGCCGTGGGTATCGCCATCGGAGTTGTGGTCGGGTGGTTAATCTCCCGCAAGTAGGTCCGTCAATCGACAGAGAGTTCGGACCGAATCACGGCCAACCCGGAAATTACAATCCGGTCAACAGACCACGAGATCCCGCCGTCTCACCGACCCGGAGGATACCGTGCGCCCCCTTGCTTTTCGTGTGGCTCAATCTCACCGGCTTGACTGGCTCGATTGCCAGGCATTGCGCAGGTCGGTATCCGTTGCAATCGGTCGGCTGAGGCCCTTGTACTCGGCTGTCATGCCCCGGACTCTTGCAGATCAATACCCCTCCCCGGCGCACAATAAGAGGAGTCATGAACTCTGAACCGTCTTTCAAAACTGCTCAAAAAAGGCAGAAAATAATTTTCAAAACTGTATTTCTGTACGACCCATCTCAACCAACCCAATTTCAATCACTTAAACGCACAGGCAGTACAGGAATACAGGAAATTGAATGCCAAAAACGACCAAAATGTGCCACTTAAGAGGCCATAAGGGACGCCAGAAAGTGTCCAAAAATGCCACCTCTTTACCATCGGTTCGGCATCACCTTTTTCTACTCAGCCGCTTCACCGAGTCACGCCCCTTTTGCCCACTCAAACCCCATGCCCCGAATCCGGGTTGTCGAATCGCGTAAACCGAGACACAAAATTCAAATGCACCGTGCCCGTCGGCCCATTGCGCTGCTTCGCGATGATGATCTCCGACTTGGCCTGCTCCTCCTTGCTCATTTCCTCGTTGCGGCTGTAGTAGGACTCGCGGTGAATGAACGCCACCACGTCCGCGTCCTGCTCAATCGAACCCGATTCGCGCAGATCGCTCAGCATGGGACGCTTGTCGTCCGTGCGTCGCTCACTGTTACGCGACAGCTGCGAAAGCGCCACCACTGGCACATTCAGTTCCTTCGCCAGCGCCTTCAACCCGCGCGAAATCGCCGATACCTCCTGCGTCCGGTTCTCATATCGCTTGCCACCCGCAGAAGGCAGCGTCGCCGACATCAGTTGCAGGTAGTCCACCACTACCAGGTCCAGCCCGCCCGCTGTCTGTTTCAGTCTTCGCGCCTTGGCGCGCATCTCTGACAGCGAAATGCCCGCGCTATCGTCAATGAACAGCCGCGATTCGATCAGTTGCTCGAGAGCATTCTGCAGCTTCTCCTGGTCCTCGCGCCCTAGAAAGCCCGTCTGCAGCTTGCGCTGGTCCACCCATGCCTGCGAAGCCAGCATGCGGCGTAGCAACGATTCCTTGCTCATTTCCAGGCTGAACACCGCCACCGTCGCTTTGCTCTTGATCGCCGCATTTTCAGCAATGTTGATTGCCAGCGCCGTCTTGCCCATCGAAGGCCGTGCCGCAATCACAATCAACTCGCCCTTTTGCAACCCGCTCGTCATCCTGTCGAACTCGGTAAAATCTGTGGCCAGCCCCGTAACTTCGCGGCTCTCCTTGTACAGGTTGTCGATCGATCCAAACGAATTGGCGACGATCTGGTCCAGCGGCTGCAGGCCATGCGTAATACCCTTTTCGCCCACCTCCAGCAATTGCGCTTCCGCCGCTCCCAAAACCTCCAGCGCCGTCTCGCTCTGGTCCGCCGCGCGTGCGATGGCCTGTGAACAGATCAGCATCAGTTTCCGCAGCAGGCTCTTGTCTTTGACTATTCGGATGTAGTCTTCGATGACCGGCCGCAACGGCAATCCCTCGGTCAACGACGCCAGGTACGCCACGCCCCCGATCGATTCGACTTCCTTCTGCCGCGCCAATTCATTGGCCAGCGTCACAATATCCACCGAGCGCTGCGCATTCATCAGCTCGGTCATCCGCAAAAAAATTCGTCGATGCGAGTCCAGCGAGAAATCGTCCGGCTCCAGCTTCTCCGCAGCTTCCGCGTGGGCGGAATTGTCCAGCAGAATTGCACCCAGAATTGTTTTCTCGGCGTCTGGATTTGCCGGCAGTCCGGCATCAAGGCGAGTGGGGTCGGCAATCGTGGCCATGTGTTGAGTCTAGGACCAGCAGCCGCTGAGGAGAAGGTAGGATATCTCGGAAAAGTCGTCAACAAACAACGCCTCGTGACAAGTTCGGCCGAGAAATGCGCGGTGTCGGGTCGCAGGGCGCTAAATCACTCACCGGTCTACGGTTCCTGCCTGAATGCCTCGGTACAGCCGCAATGGGATTGGTGACCTTTTCTCGACCCACGTGACTTCCGGCACCGCCATGCAACTTTCCGGGGACATTCGCTTCCACGAATTCTTATTACCCTTGTTGTGTTCCCATTCCCAGCATCCAGAATCCTCAGTCGCCGAAAGACTTGTTCGTTTCCTTGCCGAAGAATCTGTATGACACGAACACCTATGGCCCAGGTCGAGAGTATCGATCAAAAGCGCACCTATCTCCCTTCCCTTGAAGGAATTCGAGGGTACGCCTTCCTGCTCGTCTTCTTCTACCACTACCTCCCGGAAGGCCGCTTCCACTATCAAAGCAACCCATGGCTCTATCCCGTGTCGCTTGTTCTGGGAGTTTCGTGGCTCGCGGTTCCAATCTTCTTCGCCCTCTCCGGCTACCTGATTGGCGGCATCCTCTACGACACTCGGAACCGCGAAGGCTACTTCAAGGTCTTCTATAGCCGTCGCATTCTGCGAATCTTTCCGGTCTGTTATCTGACTCTGTTGTTAGTTGCCCTGGTCGACTCCCTCCACGGTATTTCATTGAATTACAACTATTGGGCTCACTTCCTCTACATCCAGAATCTGCTGCCGGGATATGAGCACAGCAGAAACACCGCGCCCACCAACCAGATCATTCACCTATGGTCTCTGGCGGTTGAAGAGCAGTTCTATCTGACTTGGCCCCTGGTCGTGTGGCTTTGTCGCGATCGTCGCAAGCTTCTCAAAGTCACCTTCGTCCTCATCGCCATGTGCTCGCTCGTTCGCTTCCTGGCACCATGGATTCACATATCGGTGGAGCGAAGCTATCTTGCAACTCCCACCCGCGTCGATGCCATCCTCTTCGGCGTCGTCCTCGCACTCGTACGCAGGGACTTGATCTATCAGCGGTTGGAACCATTCGCCAAGTACGTTGCAATTATCGGAATTGCCGCAATGATGGCTACGGTCATCGTGACTGGCAGCGCATACCCATTTACTCCCGGCCGTATCACCATCATGTTCCCTGTCGTTAATCTAACCGCGGCCGCCGTCGTTGTCGCCGTTATGGAAGAGAATAGCTTTCTCTGCCGCGCCTGCAGTCTGCGCTGGATCACTTGGCTGGGAAGCTTGAGCTACGGCCTCTACGTCTTTCATCTCCCCTATCGAACTTGGCTGCTCAACACGGTCGCGCCTCGCCTCGCGGTCTACATGCCGTCCCGTTGCGCACTTGTTGTCACGGCGTTGATAGGTTTCGCTATCACCCTCTTGCTCGCAGTCTTGAGCTATCGTTTTATCGAGCAGCCGGCAATCAACTTGAAGAAACGCTTCAAGTACGGTGCCGTTAGGAAGGTACCCGCTCCGAGCGAGACGCTTGAACGATTCCCCGCTGCTAGCGGTCTTGGTTGAATCGATCCATCATCACTCGAGGTTCAATCCCAACTTCAAACGCAGATCCGTTCTAGTTGGCGATCACCATCTGCGATGTGCTCTGCAGAGTCAAAGACTGGAAACGCGCAAACGGGACACCCAGCGGAAAGCTGAAGGTCACGTGCACCTTTACCGAATTGCCTGGAGCGTTGCAGGTTCCTGTCGTGCATACCGTCCAAGTCGTCGGTGGAGAAGTGCTGGGTGTATACCAGGTCGTTGCCACGGTCGTATTCGTAGAGTTGATGCCCGGATAACCAAGATCCTGCACATAGGTCTGTATCTGGGCCGACGTGGCACTGCAGTTCGTCAAAGTCGAACACGAGGATCCGCGGACCACGGCATATCTCGTCGCCTCCCGCGCGGCATCGGAAACATAGTTATACGTGTAGAGTCCCAGCGACAACTCGAGAATTCCAAACATGATGGCAATCAGAATCGTACAGGCCAACGCCATCTCCACGATCGTCGCGCCTTCATCGCTGCAGACAGCGCGCCAACTCCGCCACCGGAGTAGCATCTTACCCGATTTCTTGCTCAATTCCTCTTGCATGGTCACTGCATAACCTTCTGGACCGCCCGCCCCTGAATCGAATATGTCGTCGGCAGTCCCGGCAGATGGACAAGGGGGTCAAAACTTGCCTGCGTGTTGACCGTCAAGATCGTTTCAATGTTCGAGGTTTTGCAGTCCGTCGCGAGACAGGTCGAAGCGCTCCCGTCCGAGCAGATGCAGGATTCAGACGTAGTTGTCGTGCCTAGATTCACGTCGGCTGCATCGTCCGCCGCAATTGTCTGGATCCCCGTTAGGTCGCCGGCTTTCGTCGCAGACTGCGAGCCATAGGAAACAGCTGCCCGCGCCGCGTTCGAAACTTCGATCGACGTATATGCCACGCGGCCAAGCTCCGCAGCTCCCGCCAGCAGAACAATCATCAGCGGCATGGTCAGTGCAAGCTCCACCAACGCTTGCCCTGCCTCAGCCTTGATTCGTCCGCATGCACCCATCAAAACCCGCGCTTGATTGCAATTGCGTAATCTTGTCATTGTTTACTTACTCCACTAACGTGAGTTTCCCAAGAACAGAGCCCGTATTCGTCACTGTTGCATAATCTGTGTTTGTAATCGTTGGGCTGCCCGTGACCGCAAGAGAGTCAACGATCATATCGGTCGAGATTGAAATGCTTCCAGACCCGGTCAATGTCAATGTGGCCGCCGGAGCATAAATGATCCCCTGCATGGTCATTGCGCTCGAACCCGTAATCTGCATGGCATCGGTGTCGCTTCGAGCTTGGAAGAACAGGACTCCGCTGTTCGACCCCGAAGTCGGTGCTATCAACGTCATCGCGCCGCTTCCCGTCACCGTCGTGCTGCCTTCGGTGTAGAAGGAAACTCCCGTCGCATTTACAGAACTTGACCCGGTAAAGCCCAGGTTGCCCTCGACAACGTATTGCCCCGCCCCAAGCGTCATCAACCCGCTGCCGGTATCGGTGAAGTTGCCGGTAATCGTATAGTTGCCCGCACCAAACGTGACTGCTCCGCTGCCCGTATTGCTAACCGTGCCGTTGATGATGTAATTCCCCGCGGTCAGCGTCAACGTTCCGCTTCCGACATTGGTGATCGAGTTGTAAACCCCTGGGTTCAACGTATTGGATGTGCTCCCTGAGAAACTCGGATTACAGTTCGATGAGCACGTTCCCGTCGGAATCGTGGGTACCGCCAAATTGGCCAGCGGGTCGGCTGCCGGCGCGATGCCGGTTACAGGAGCAGGGTTGATCGTTCCGGAACCTACATCCGAGTAGCTCCCTGCAATTCCAATCGACTTGGCACTAATCGAACCGCTTCCGGTCAGCTGCAATGCAGTGGATGAATTCGAATCGTCGTAGATGTCGCAACCCGTGGCGTCGATGGCGCCCGATCCGACCAGGGATATGTCTGTCCCTGATTTGGCCAGCGTCCACACGCATCCCGCGCCCGCGCCGGAACCGGCTACCGCCCTGGCACCCACATTCATTGTGGCGCTATGGTTCACCATCGCGATGAAGAATGTCGGGTTCGGTTGGATTACGATCGCTTCCACAAAGCCGCTGTCGCCTGCGTAGGGACCATACTTCGGTGGAACGTTGATTGCCACCGAGGCTCCGCTGGTCCCATTCGTTATCCCGTTTGCGGTAGCTGCGGTCTGACCCGCCGACTGCGCCGTCGAGGTTGATGCGTTGTATTTGTAATCCAGCGCCCCAGCAACAGCGGCCGCGTCTGCCGCAATCTGCACGTTTCGCTTGGCTCGGAACAGCAATCCCACATCAATGGCAAGCGCCATGAAGCCCAGCAGCAGACCCATGCACAGTACTGTCAGCACCAGCACCTGCCCGCGCTCGTCTCTGAGAGATTTCATAGTTCACCTGCAATGCACTTCTTGAGCCAGACTCGGGACTTTGACCCAGCCACGCTCCCGATTGCTAAATGGATCACCGCGGAGGAAGAGAATTGGAAGGATAATCTACAAACGCCATCTGCCCGAGCGCCAACCCAACCTTGAGGGAAGCAATAATCTTGAGCGCCGCTCAGCGCACTTATCCTGACTCCCGGATACTCTCTTACTCAGCTTGATTAAATGACCCCTGTTTAAGCGATTATCCGATTCGTCAAGTTACTATGCAACAGAATTGTAGGACACCGAAGTAACTTTAGGGGATCACCTTAGTCCGGTGCCAGACCCCCGATTCGCCACCTCGGAATAACCCATCTTCTAGGCGGAGACATGACCATTGACTCGCAGTTAGTTCTCTATATATCTCATAAAATAAACACTTTATATATAAAAAAACAGGCGCCTGCCTCGGCCACCTGCCGGCGTGCCTCTAGCTGAACTTAGTCTAAATTCGGAAGTACGAGATGTTTGCATTCAGTCAGGATCGGCGCGCCATCCCCAACAATGCCAAGACCAACTAGGTTACTTCATTTCCGGTTTCCATCGAAGTATCGGCTTTCGTGCTGCCTGCACTTCGTCCAGCCGCGAAACCCGCGTCGAATGTGGCGCAGTCTTCACGATGTCCGGCGTGTCTTCCACCTCGCGCGCAATCGAGCGCATCGCCGCGATGAACAGGTCCAGTTCCTCCAGCGACTCACTCTCCGTGGGTTCAATCATCAGCGCCCCGTGCACAATCAGTGGAAAACTCACCGTGTATGGATGGAATCCATAATCAATCAACCGCTTGGCAACGTCGCCCGTCTTCACACCCTTCGCCGCCTGCCTTTTGTCGCTGAAAACAACTTCGTGCATCGACGGCGTCTTGTAAGGCAGTTCATACAAGTCCTCGAGCTTCTTGCGAATATAATTCGCGTTCAGCACCGCATCTTCCGTCGTCTGCCGCAACCCGTCCGGTCCGTTGGCCAGGATGTAGGCGAGCGCGCGAATAAACATCCCCGTATTCCCGTAAAACGCGCGCACCCGTCCCACCGACTTCGGCCTGTCGTAATTCCAAGCAAGAGTCCCTGGTCCCTCGGTCTCTGATTCTTGCTCCCTGATCCCTATTCCATGATCCCTGCCGACACCAGTTCTCCTCACGAGAACTGGCGTCGGCAAAAACGGCTCCAGAAATCCCTTGCAAGCCACCGGCCCCGATCCCGGGCCGCCGCCTCCATGCGGGGTCGAAAATGTCTTGTGCAGGTTCAGGTGCATCACGTCCACACCAAAGTCGCCCGGCCGCGCCTTCCCCACCAGCGCGTTCATGTTCGCGCCATCCATATACAGCAGCGCGCCCTTGGCATGGAGAATGTCCGCGATCTTGTGAATCTGGCTCTCGAAAACTCCAATCGTTGAAGGATTGGTCAGCATCAGAGCCGCCGTCTCTTCATCCACCTGCCGCTCCAGTGCCTCCAGGTCGATTCCTCCATCCGCATTCGATTTCAGATTCTCGACCGCATATCCGCAGATCGCCGCTGTCGCCGGATTCGTCCCGTGCGCCGAGTCCGGAATCAACACTTTCTTTCGCGCATTTCCTTGCGACTCATGCCACGCCCGTACCAGCAAAATTCCTGTAAACTCCCCATGCGCCCCAGCAGCCGGCTGCAGCGTGATCGCCTCCATGCCCGTGATGTCCAACAGGCAATGCTGCAGCAGGTCCATGATTTCCAACACACCCTGCGCCAACGACTCCGGACGATACGGATGCGCGTCCGCCAGCCCCTCGATCCGCGCCACAAATTCGTTCACCCGCGGGTTGTACTTCATCGTGCACGACCCCAGCGGATACATCCCCAAATCAATTGCGTAGTTCCACGTCGACAGCCGCGTGAAGTGGCGAATGATTTCAATCTCGCTCAATTCAGGAAGCAGCCCCGGCGTCTTCCGATGCGCATCACCCAACAGCTCCGCCGCATCCACCGCCGGCACATCCAGTGGCGGCAACTTGTACGCCTTCTTGCCCGGCGAAGACTTCTCAAACACCAGCCCCTCATTCTGCGTCTGGTGCGCCCGAACCTTGCCGAGTGTCTTTCGCTCAATCTGCTCCGTTGCCGCCATTACGCCTCCACCAGCCCCGCCGCCAGCACCCGCGCCGCCGCGTCAATCTGCTCCCGTGTAATCACCTCGGTCGCGCACCACAGCGTTGCGTTCTCCAGCTCCGGATACCACCGGCTCAACTCGATCCCGCCCACAATCTTTTCGTCCAGCAGCCGCTTCGACCACATCACCGGCGGCTCCGCCGTCTCCAGCACAAACTCATGAAAGTGCGGCGCCCCAGTGAACAGCAGCTTCGCTCCCGGCTGTTCCGCCAGCGTCTTCGCCGCATAATCCGCCTTCGCCAGATTGTGCTCCGCCAGTTCGCGAATCCCTTCCTTCCCGTACACGGTCAGAAAGATCGTCGCCATGAGTGCCACCAGCGCTTGATTTGTGCAGATATTCGAAGTCGCCTTTTCACGCCGAATATGCTGCTCGCGCGTCGACAGAGTCAGCACAAATCCGCGATTCCCCGCGCCATCCACCGTCTGCCCCACCAGCCGCCCCGGCATCTGCCGCAGATACTGCTCCTTCGCCGCAATCACTCCGCAAAACGGTCCGCCATAACTCAGCGCCACGCCGAACGACTGCGCTTCCATGCTCACAATGTCCGCTTCCACAGGCGGCCGCACCACTCCAAGACTCACCGCCTCCGCAATCGACACAATCAGCAGCGCGCCCTTCTTGTGCGCAATCTCCGCAATCGCCGGAATGTCTTCCACTACGCCGAAGAAATTAGGACTCTGCACCAGCACCGCCGCCGTCTCTTCCGTCACTTCCGCTTCCAGCGCCTTCAAATCCACGCGCCCTGTCTCGCGGTCGTATCCAACCAGGGTCGAAGGTAGCCCTTGATGCTTCGCGTAAGTCGCCATCACCTCGCGATACTCCGGATGCACGGTTCGCGCCACCACGGCCTTATGCCGACCGGTCACACGCACCGCCATCATCACGGCCTCCGCAGCGCCCGTCGATCCGTCGTACATGCTGGCGTTCGCGACGTCCATTCCCGTCAGTTCCGCGATCATCGTTTGGAATTCAAAGATGGCTTGCAGCGTCCCTTGCGTTATCTCCGCCTGGTACGGTGTATAGCTGGTCAAGAACTCCCCGCGCTGCACCAGCGAGTCGATAATCACTGGCCGATAATGCCGATACGCGCCAGCACCCAGAAAGCTTGCGTAGTTCGTCGCATTCCTCTGGCCGGCAGCCTTGAAGTAGTCGATAATCTCGCTCTCCGCCTGTTGTCGCGGCACGTCGAGATCCCGCTCCAGCCGGTACTCTGCCGGAATCACTGAAAACAAATCGGCAATCGATGCCGCCCCGATCTCGCGGAGCATCTGCTCCCGTTCCGCAGGCGATTTAGGTAAATAGCGCATGGTTTCCTTTGGATAAGTTGTCAGTGTTCAGCACCAGAGTTGTCAGTTTCACGATGTCAGAGCTCAGTTCGTCCTTCGAAGCGTGTATTTCCGTCTTTTGTGCCGCCCATCCGCTTCTGCACAAAGTCCCGATCTATTCACTGACAACTGAAAACCGATCCCTGACAACTGTTTCTTAGCTTCCTGTTTCTTCCGACACAAACTTCTCGTACGCCGCCGCATCCAGCAGCTTCTCAAACTCCGACGCATCCGCCAATTCAACTTTGATGATCCACGCCTCGTGCGGAGCCTCGTTGATCTTGTCGGGCGAGGTCTTCAATTCCTCATTCACCGCCGTCACCGTCCCCGTCACCGGCGAATACAAGTCGCTCACAGCCTTTACGCTCTCCACCGACCCAAACGTCGCGTTGGCCGTCACTTTGTCGCCAACCTTCGGCGCATCAACATAAACAATGTCACCCAGTGAGTTTTGCGCGTAGTCTGTGATGCCCACCGTGCCGATCTTGCCCTCAAGCGCGATCCATTCATGCTCCCGCGTATAGCGGTAATTCGTGGGATAAGCCATGTAAGTAAATCTCCTGCGTAAAATATCGAATCTCTAGTGTACGACCCCTGCCCCAGCCCCGCCGCTGAGGAAAAGGCGCCCGTCGCAACCCGTCAAAATCAAGCCCTTCTATCAATACACCAGGGGAATCAGCGCCCATGCTTCATGAACGTAAACGTCGTAGTCCTCGCCGAATTCGGCTCGAAGATTCACTTCTTCCATGCGAACCTTGCGCCAATACGCGAAAACTCCAATCACCAGCCCGACCACCGCCAGCCACGTTCCACTCACTACGGCGGTTCCCGCGTACATCGTCAGAAGACCTGTGTAGATGGGATGCCTAAGCATCTTGTACGGTCCGGTTCGAATCAGTTCATGACCCACCTCGATCGAGATTTCCCCGCTCCAGTTTCGGCCCAGATGCCGGCGCGCCCACACAGCCAGAAGCAGCCCCAAAACCTCAACGCCACAGCCCCCCGCCATGATTGGAAAAGACAATGGCAGGAATCGGCCCATCTTGGGCATCTGGATGATTTCCAACACCAGCGCCGCATTCGCCAGAATCACGTGAATTCCACGCGACGAATTGCTCTCCGAACTCTTCGCCTTCGCCGCATTCTTCGCCGCGATCTCCCAATACAAACTGAAGACCACCCACGGTATCGCGGCAAACAGCAACTGCTCCCGTCCCAGCGGCGTGTTCGTGAACCTGAAATTACAGAAACTCGCAGGCGTGTTCCCGCCCAGCCGCACCGCCAAGGCCCCGATTACTGCACCGATCATGGTTGCCCAAAGAACGAATTTCCTTCTCTGCATCGTGAATCCTGCCCTGTTATCTGCCCTCTATTGCTTATTCACGTCCACGTAGTAAAGGTCCGTCGCCACTTGAAATTCGTTCTTGCTAAGCGGCGTCTGCATCCACTGCCACTTCGTCGTTGGGTGAATAATCTGCCAATGCCCCGGAGTTCCCACCCGCACCGGCATCGCGAAGTTGTCCTCGTCCGCGCGCCACTTGTACATCACCATTCCTGGAGCCTCGCCAAACAGCAGCTCCAGTTCCGGAATCTTCGCATGCCTCAAATACACGTTGAAGATCGGCGTCAGGTTCATCCCCGTATGCTGGTTAAAGTACGCCACCACATCCTCGGTCATGATGTTCTGGTATTTGAAGTGTTGATAGAAGCCGTGCAGTAACGGCCACCACTTCGCATCGTCGTTTACCACGTTGCGTAGTGTATTGATCATCAGCGCGCCTTTGAAGTATTGATCCTCTGTCGGATCTGAATTCACTCCGCGCTCAGCCACGATCGGCCGCAGATTCTGCACCTTGGGCTTCAGCCCGTTCACGTACTTGATGGCGTCATCTTTGCCCCAGCGATACTCCACATAGAGCGTCTCCAGATACGTCGTCCACCCCTCGTGAATCCACATATCCGACGAATCCGCAGCCGTTATGCTGTTGCCAAACCACTCATGCCCGCTCTCGTGAATGATGATGAAGTCGAACCGCAGGCTGATTCCTACCCCCGTCCAGTCCCGGCCAAGGTAGCCGTTCTTGAACAAATTGCCGTAGGCCACCGCGCTCTGGTGTTCCATGCCGGCATAAGGAACCTCGACAAGCTTGTATCCGTCCTTCTCAAAGGGATACGGCCCAAAATAATGCTGATACGCCTCCAGCATTCCTTTTGCCTGCGCGAATTGATCCTTGGCCTTATCCAGATCTTCCGGCAACACATAATAATCCAGCGCGAGGCTCCCCAGCTTGTCAGAAAAATGCTCGTAATCGCCGATATTCAAGGCAACATCGTAGTTGTTGATCGGGTAACTGACATGCCAGTCCCAGCGCGTGTACCCATCGCCCAGGTCGGTCTTGCCCACGAACTTCCCATTCGAAACATCCACCAGGCCGTTGGGAATGGCGACGCTGATGTCCATGTTCTCAACCTCGTCGCGCCATTGGTCCTTGTCCGGCCACCACATGCTCGCGCCCGTCCCCTCGCAGGCCGTGTAGATCCACGTCCGGCCGGCCGGATCTTTCTTGAACGACATCCCGCCAAACCGCCCCGTCTCTTCCGGATGCCCTGAATAATAGAAATCGATCGAGTAGACCCGCCCGGCATGCAGCGTCTGCGGAAAATCCACAAATACCGCGCCCGTATCCCGCTCGTACTTCAGCGGCGTCGCGCCCAGCATGATCTTGTCGATGGTCAGCGTGTCGCGCAGATCCATTTGAATGCGCATACTGTCCTTCAGCATGCGAAAGCGAATCGTGTTCTTGCCGCTTACCCATTGCTTCCCAGGATCGACCCGGATATCGAGGTGGTAATAAAGCAGATCGTTGTTGGCCCGAAACGGCCCATACGCCCCGCGCAGCATGTCATACCGCGTTGGCTCCGGAATCGGCTTCTCGTCCGGCCTCGGACGAGGCTTCGGCGCGGTAACGGGCGCCGTTGGTGCTTCTTTGCTCGGCGATTGTGTGGCCTGGGCAAACAAAAGGGCCGGCGCCCCCAAAGAAACACTCAGAAGTCCACACAGGACAAACCGAAGGAGAATCGTTCGCATGCGACCATCCTATCGCCGAATGCGTTCGTTCCGGCAAGCCTCGCGACCCCGCGTCCACGCCGTTATTTCCGCAACCCGTTTGTCTACTTGTCGAAAAACTTCCCGTGCCCGCCGTTAACCCACGGATTGTAATGCGCCGCGAAATTGGCGCGGTTCATCACCGACGGATGGTTGTAATCCCAGAACTCCACCACCGGGTTCGGATTCGGATCTTCGAGCCAGGCCTCGCCCAGGTGGTTAAATGCCGACACCGCCGTCTTTTGAGGGTCGGCCACCAGCCCGTGGATTGCTTCCTGTCCATACACGTCGGCTTCGTGTTCATAATGCCGACTCATGGTGTTCGAGGCCGGTGTCAGAATGAATCCTGCAATCGACACCGCGAAGATCAGCGTCAGGAACCCCGCGCGCGTGGCTACCGGCGCCACTCCCTCCTGCCCCGCGATCCCCCATCGCGCGCCATACCGCCCCAGCATCCACTCCGCAAATCGCGCGCAAACCCAGAAAACAAAGAACAGCGCCACTGCCATGATTCCCAGCATTTGGGGGATGTGGTTGAGCACGTAATGCCCGCTCTCGTGCCCGAACACAAACATCACTTCGTCGTCCGGCAGCCGGTCGGTCGCCGTATCCCACATCACAAATCGCTTGCTCGCGCCAATCCCGGTCACGTACGCATTGAGTCCGTTACTCTTCTCGCTGGCCTTCATCAGGAACATTCGCTCAGGCGGAATGTTTGTCCCCGTCTTCGCCACCACGGTTTCGAGCTTGGTCACCAGCGCCGCATGCGTCTTGGTGAGTGGTTCAAATGTGTTGAACAGCGGATCGATGATTATCGGCTGCGCAAAGATCGACAGCACAATCAGCGGCAGCGACACGATCCACACCCAGAACCAGTAAGCGCGCGGCGAAACCCGCACAATCCAGTTGAAAAACAACATCACCAGCGTCCCGAAAACCAGGCTCACGCCCAGCCCTTTCGCCAGGTCACCGAACCAGCTTCCCCAGTGCTGCACGCTGATGGCATAGTGCCGGCTCACCGCGTGCCCGGTTGCGTCCACCGGCAGGCTGGCCAGGGTGGTAATCACAATGAACGCGCCGAAGAAGAGCAGCCCTTGGATCCAGCGGTAGCGCGACACGCGCTGTGCCCACGCACCCAGCCCCGACGCCGCCCGCGTAGCCAGCAGCAACCAAAGCACCACCAGGCCCCAAAGCGTACCCACAATCTCCAGCGCCAGCCGGATCTTGTTCAAGGTGATCGCTTGGGCAAGCTTATCTGGCGGAAGCGAATACGCCTGCTCGGAGTGCGGCTGCGGTGTGGTTGTTTGAGTTGCATCCGGCTGGGTCGAGCTCGGACTCGATTGCCCGGCGGCGGTGCGCAAGGCAGGAAGGAGCAGCAGGGCAAGAATTACCAAAAGCGTGAGTCGGCGGACGATTGCCATGAGATTTCTCCTCAGGAAGTCTCGATTCTGAGACAATCAGTCTACCGATGTCCCTCGCCAATCGTCTTCTATTCATTTCAGATTCCTTCTTCGCAAAGACGCGCCGGTTCGCAGGCGATTACCCAGTCCGCCCTCTCGCTGGCGCCCTGGTCCTCGCCGTGGCACTCTCCGCACCCGCGCATGCGCAACACTCCATCCCCGCTTTGCATCTCGCCAGCAAGGAAGTTGCCGCGGATTCCTCGGTGCTCCTTGACACCATGACCGCCGAGCTCCAGCGCGCCTTCGCTTCCTTGGGCAAGCAGGCCCCCGCTCAACCAGCCACGGGCAAACCGGACCCGGAAAAGCAGTTGCCGCCCTATTTCCTCAGCTATTCCGTCGCCGACTCCAGCGCCATCTCCATTCGCGCCCAGTACGGGGCGCTCGCCGACAGTTCTGCCAACCATGTCCGCTTCGCAGACGTGCAGGTCCGCATCGGCGAACCTAAGCTCGACAATACCCACGGCAACCATCGCAGCTCGGCCGTTAACAGCCTCCAGTTGCCGCTGGTCGATGATCGCAATGCCCTCGCCCGCTCCCTCTGGCTCGCCACCAACGCCGGTTATGGCACCGCCGTCGAAAACTACCTCCGCGTCAAAACCGAAGCCCAGGTTCGCGCCAAGGAAGAAGATTCCTCTCCCGACTTCAGCCAGGAAACGCCTCAGATTTCCATCTCCAGGCCGGCCCCGCCCGTCGTGGTTGACCGTCCGGAATGGGAAAAGCGCGTCTCGTCGCTCTCCCGCATCTTCCGCGAATATCCTGACGTCTATCAGAACCTCGTCATGCTCACGGCGCAAAACGAGACCGACTACTACGCCTCTTCTGAAGGAGCGCGTGTCGTATCACCCCATCTCCAGGCGCGCGTCGTCGTCCTCGCCGTTACCCGCGCCGACGATGGCATGGATATGTTCCGCGCCCAGACCTTCGAGGCCGAAACCATAGCTGGCTTGCCCTCACAGGCCGCCATGGAAGCCGCCGTGCGCGACCTCGGCAAAAGCCTTGAAGCCCTCCGCAAAGCCCCCTTGACCGAGCCTTTCGACGGACCCGCAATTCTCTCCGGACGTGCCGCTGCCGTCTTCTTCCATGAGGTCCTCGGCCACCGCCTTGAGGGCCAGCGCCAGCGCGGCGACGAAGAAGGCCAGACCTTTACCAAGGAACTCAACAAAGACGTCCTTCCAACCTTCCTCTCCGTTGCCGACGACCCCACCATGACCACCTTCGGCAGCACCTGGCTTAGCGGCAGCTACACCTTCGACGACGAAGGCCAGAAGGCCCGTCGCGTCGATCTCATCGAAGATGGCGTGCTAAAGACCTTTCTCATGTCCCGCCTTCCCATCGCCAGCTTCGCAGCCTCTAACGGTCACGGCCGCGCTCAAACCGGCCGCATGCCGACCGGTCGACAGGGCAACCTCATCGTCACCTCCACCAAGTCCGTCCCCGAACCCGAACTCCGCAAGCAGTTGATTGAGGAGGCAAAGAAGCAAGGCAAGCCCTACGGCCTCTACTTCGAAGACATCTCCTCCGGCTTCGCCGTCACCACGCGTAGCGCGCCGCAAGCCTTCCAGGTCATTCCCCTCGTCGTCTATCGAGTTTATGTAGATGGTCGCCCCGACGAACTTGTCCGCGGCGTCAGCATCGTTGGAACACCGCTCGCCGCCATGAAGCGTATCCTCCTCACCGGCGATAAAAGTGAAGTCTTCAACGGGGAGTGCGGCGCCGAATCCGGCACCGTGCCTGTCAGTGCCGTCTCTCCTGCCATGTTGCTCAGCGAAATCGAGACCCAGCGCCAGCAGCAAGGCACCGCGCGTCCACCCATCCTCCCCATTCCCAACACGAATCAATAGGACCTGATCATGTCACTGATTCTCATCGGCGAACTGATTTTGACTCCATTCGCGATCCTCCGCTGTGCCTATTTGCTGGCCAGGGATTCTGAAGTTCAACCGGTGCCTTGGCGGAACAAGGCGAACAAGGCCGCCCTCGGAATCAGTGTCATCGCGGGCTTGTACGCCTGTGCCTACATTGTCCGAGTTGCGGTCTGGCATGACGCGACTACCAATGCAGTATCCATCTGGGGATCGAGAGCCCTTACAAGCTGGGGACCGTGGGGCATAGCGCTTGCGTTCCTTGGCCTCATAGTCTCAATCGCCGCCAAGGGCCGCTCGCAGGTCGCGGCGTCCATAGGCTCTGTCCTTTTCGCAGCCTTCTGGCTCACGGGATTCATGATTTTGGAGTTGCAATGAATTCGATCCGTTCTGTTGCGTCGCTTGCCGCTGCCGCAATCCTTCTTGCTGCACTCATCGCGCCGAAGGCCGCCCATGCCCAGCAAACTCGTGCCGATGCCGAAAAAGACCCCATCCTCAAAGCCATGCTCACAGAGCTCGACCGAAGCATGGCTCATCTTCAGCTCCCCGGTTTCGAAAAACCTTTTTTCATCGAATACCGCATTGAAGACATCGACGACTTTGAAACCCGCGCTTCCTTCGGTGCCACCGAGGGCTCAATGCGCAGTCACGCTCGTGTCGCCCGCATCGCCGTACGTGTCGGAGATTACAAAACTGACAGTTCTAGTTCTCGAGGCGACGGTGCCCTCGAAATCGCCACTCTCGACGACGACCCCATCGCCCTCCGCTCTTCGCTCTGGGCCGGAACCGATCAGGCTTACAAGGCTGCGCTCGCCGCATACGCACAAAAGCAGGCCGCGCTCAAGCAGGTGCAGACTTCGCCCCAGTCCGACGACTTCAGCAAAGAGAAACCCATAATTTCTCTCTCCACTCCGCTCAAGCTTGAACTCGATGAATCTGCATGGAGCGGCCGCGTAGCCCGCGACAGCGGCCTCTATCGCACCGACTCTGCCGTTGGCGCCACCCAGCGCGACATCCAATACTCGTCTGCCTCATTCCATGGCCGCGTCACTACTACCTGGATCGTGAACAGCGAAGGCACGATCGTGCGTAAAACCGCTGGCAGTTACTCTGAATCCTTCGGCGTCGGCACCCAGGCCGCCGACGGCATGCGTCTCGACCGCTCCTACGCGACCACCGGCATCACACTCAGCGACCTCGACAGCGCCGAGTCTTTCCACAAGCGCGCAGTCTCACTCATCGCCTCGCTCTCTGATCTGCGCAAGGCGCCGGTCGTCGAAGAGGAATACCACGGCCCAGTCCTGCTAAGTGCCGATGCCAGCGCCGACACCCTCCGCTCGCTTCTCGCCGCCGGCCTGGTAGCCACGCGTCCACAGCTCGGAACCGAAGCCCGGACCAACGGCCCCTTCGCCTCCAGCCTTCACGCGCGCATACTTCCCGATTTCCTTGATGTCGTCGACGATCCCACCTTCAAGACCTACGAAGGCAAAGGACTTGTTGGCGCTTACGACGTCGATGACGAAGGCGTTCTCGCGCAACCAGTCAAGCTTGTCACCGATGGAAAGCTCGAAAACTACCTCATCGGTCGGGCTCCCGTTCGCGATTTTCCTCAATCCAACGGACACGCGCGCGCCGGAGTCGCCGGCCCAGCTCACCCCGTCATCGGGGTATTGAAAATTACTGCGCAACAAGGCTTGTCGCGGGACGACCTCGATCGCAAGCTCATTGCCCTCGCGAAAGATCGCGGCCTCAAGAGTGTTTACTCCGTTGAAACCCTCGGCGCCGAAGCAACACCACGCCTGCTCTATCGCATTGACCTTGATGGCAAGCGCGAACTGGTCCGCGGAGCTGCCCTCGACGACCTCGATCAGCGCGCCCTCCGCTCCGGCGTCGAAGCCGCAGGAAAGGATCTCTGGGTCGCCAACTTCTCATCTGAAGTACCCGAGACCGTTCTCGCCCCCGCTCTTCTCTTTGACGACCTCACCATCCGCCGCGCCAATGAGAAAAACGAGAAGCTCCCCTTCTACCCCCCACCCGAATAAAGCACTCAGGCCTGCTCTTCCCCACTGCGGATATGCGACGCTTCTTGTTAAGCTACGCCATCAGGCGCGCCGAAATGATCGCGCCATGTAAGAAATGTCATCCTGAACGGAGCGTGTTTGGGGCCCCGCGAACAACGTCCGTGGAGTAAGCGAAGTGAAAGATCTGCTTCTTGCCTTGTGTCAGCACGCGACTTCAGTCCCGCCCAAAAGCCCCGATTCCCTAGTCCCTATTCCCTGGCTTTCCCCTTCCAAGCTCCCACAATTGCCCCCATCAACATCATCCCGAACAGCCAATACCCCGCGTTGATCGCCAGCAGACTCCATGGCCGCACTTCAAACACATACTCCGTCGACCATGTCGTCAGTTCGAACCCGGCCCACAACAGCGCTCCCACCTTCACGCCCCGCAGCGCCGTCTGCGGCCCCGTCAATTGCGTAACGCACGAAATCGCGGTCGCCATCACCGCCGCCATCACCAGCGCCGTCCCGAATTGCAGCGCCGGACTGACTCCCGAGCTCTGCAGCCATTCCATTGTGCGGCCAATTCCGCTGAGCCAGCTTTTCATGAAAAACGAATACCAACCCGCCTCGAATAGGAAGCACGCGACCGCAGCCAAAACAATCGCCAGGTAATTCTGCCGGACCCGCACCCCTTGCATTACAGGAACTCCAACCGCCATAGCGACCTCCATCCAACGCACTTAAATTAAGACGAAATCACCTCCGCAATCAATCGAAAACCAAATCCCCCAGTCTTCCCAACCCTCGTCTCCGCGTCCACTGTCCACTGTTCACTGTTCCAATATCCCAGGTCCCTACTCACTACTCCCTATTCCCTACTCCCTAGCTTCCCTCAATCCAGCCTCGTCAAATACGCCACCCCTTCATCCGGCTCGATCCGCCGCGCAATCTCCTCCGCCTGCGCACGATTGTCTCCCACTGGCCGGATCCGTACCCAGTAGCTCTTCTCCCCTGCAAATTCAATCACCCGCGAACCCGCATATTCGCTCAGCAGTTTCTCTTTGAACCTGGTCGCATTGCGCTCGCTCGTGAACGGCCCGATCTGCACGCACCACCGCCCGCCCGTATCGATTGGCTTTGGCGTTTCGTATACGTCAATCCGCACCCGCGCAATCCCCGTCGAATAAATCCCGATCGATCGCGCTGAAGCTTTCGTCAAGTCAATTATCTTGTCCGGGACAAACGGCCCGCGGTCGCTCACTCGCATCGCCGACGCCTGACGCGTCGCCAGGTTCGTCACCACAATCAGCGACCCCATTGGCAAGGTCCGATGCGCAGCGGTCAATGCGTCGTCGCTGAACACCTGCCCGTTCGCCGCTTTCCTTCCTTTATAAGGAGCGGTATACCAGCTGGCCTCGCCTTGTTCGCTGTAAATTGGCGAGTGCGAAAGGATGAATTCCTTGTCCTCGTCGCTCACCCCGCCCACCGGCACAGGCGTGACCGCAATTCGCCCGCTACCCCCATTTGATGGCGTTGCAGCAGGCGGCGTCGAGGCCGGTGGATACCCCGGCGCCGCGCCCGGATAAACAGGTGGAGCTGTCGTATTCGGTTGCGCCGAAACCGGCTGATTGTGGTGCCCGCAACCCGCTGCGCCCAGCAGCAACAAGCACAACGAGGCCGCGCTCGCAGCTTGGCGCGCGTTGATACGCCCTGCTTTTACCATCAGCCTCGCGGGCCCTTGGATTGCTGGTCCATTCGATCCGCGAGGTTGCGCAGTGTATCGGATACTTTGCGCATTGCCGAAATCGATTCGCTGCGCACCTGCGGAATCACCGCATCGTTCACATAGCCGATCGCGTGGCGAAGTTCCATTTCGATAAGTTCGATCGCTTCTTCAAGCCTTTGGCCCACGCCCTGTCCGGGAGGTGGTGGAGGAGGATAGCCGCCCATATCTTCTTAAACCTCGTCTCTAGTCTGGCCGCGCCCGGCCACCCCGTCAATGCCAACCCACCCCACAATCCCCGAATGTGCCTTTCATTTCAACTTCCTTTCCGCAATCCCAGGCACCCGCCCCAACTCTTTCTTCTTCAGCAAGTGACCTTTCAACGCGATTTCACGTCCTTCTTCCTAGATGGTTCATTGCATCGCCTCCTTCAATTACCAGGAGCAGCGTGAGGCGGCGCTTCTCAGTTTGTTCGCGTAAGCTCATGGAGTATTCCAGCCAACGAGGACCAGGTCTTTGGGAGACGAACAGAGGTGTGACCAGCTAGGCCGCCAACTGCGCTGCTCACAGTTGCTCCCTTTCTGCGCGCCGATCCTGCTTTTCGCTCTGTCACTCGCGATTTCCAGGGAGTCAGCGGGACAGGCCGCGCCTGTCACTCCCGCAGTCCCGATTCCTGATGCCCCGCTCCCGGTCATCCGCCACGACAAATCCAAGGCGGGTCCTTGCAGGGTTATCCCCAGGATTGAATCGAACGGCTCCGCCATTGCTGCCATTGGCTCAGCCTCGGCCACAACGCTGGCCGGCATTCGTCAACCAGCCCCCGCTCAGTCCGTGGAGAAGCAGCCCGCCTCCGCGCAGGCCGAATTGCCCGAGTGCCCTCCCCAGCCAATCGTCAATTTCTTCGCCCGCTTCATCAACGGGCCCGAGGTCAAGCCGCTTACCCCCAGGGAGAAAGCGCGCCTCGCCGTCAAGAACCTTCTCGACCCCTTCAACGCCATCACTATTCTCGGCACCGCTGCCATCTCCGTCGGCACTGACTCCCACTCCCCTTACGGTCCCGGTATGTCCGGATTCGGAAAATATGTCGGCGTCGAATACACCCAGGACATGACCGGCGAATTCTTCAACACCTTCCTGATTCCTTCCATCGTCCACCAGGACCCGCACTACCACCGCATGCCCGATGCCACCATCCGCCGCCGCATCTTCCATGCCGTCTACCAGGTCTTCTGGACCCAGGGCGACAATGGCAAAGGCATGCTTAACTACTCCAACCTCGTGGGCAACGCCATCGATGACGAGGTTAGTAACCTTTACGTCCCCGGCCGCCAAACCAACCTTCCCGCCAGCGCCGAACGCTATGTCACCGGGCTCGCCATCGCCCCCACTGATAACTTCATCACCGAATTCCTCCCTGACGTGGCCAGTCACATCCACGTCCGCATCGTTTTAGTCCAGCGCATCATCGATACCGTCGCCAAAACCGACAACAACGGCACCCCGTAATCCGCCACGCCGGAACCCGTCGTATCACCTAAGTACCTTGATTCCCAGAGGATCGCGCACGTTTTTCGCCCCGTTCCCCCCGCCCGATTCGCCATTCGCTGCCTGATTTCCCCATTCGCTGCACCCCCGTTGGATTGACGAGAGCCGGAAGTTACTCTTGTACTGGGTTTTCAGGTCGCGGCCGTCTCATCGATTCGGACCGGAAAAGCCCACGCGGGAAACCGCAGGCATCTTTCGTCAAGATCGAAGGCATCACTCTTACTCTTAAGGAGATCGCAACAATGTCCAAAGCGATAAAGTACGCCGAAAAAGCCGCCGTTTACGCGGCCAAGGGCGCGTGGGTAGTTTACGAGCGGATTAACCGCATCAGCCCCAACGCTTCGTTCACCCCCAAGTGGAGCGAGAAGCCCCTCCTCAAGAGCTATCAGAAAGAGAAGCCGCCCCTCGGCTGGCCGCGTACCACTGACTCGCTCTGTCCCAAGTGCGTCCCCGAGATCCGCAAGCAGATCCTCGACGGCAAGCTGCCCCACGAAGTTCTCCTCAACGAAAAAGTCGGCGAAATCAAGGCCCAGATCATCGAGCGCGACGGACAGATCCTCATGGTCAAGGACTGCCCCAAGCACGGCCACTTCGAAGACGTGATGTCCATCGACACCGCCTTCTTCAAGCATCTCGAAGAGAGCTTCCCCGGCCGCGACATCCGCGCCCACGGCGATGGCGACAAGAACCTTCACCACCACGGCACCTCCACTGTCACCCACGGCCGCGGCTCGGTCCTCACCATCGATCTCACCAACCGTTGCAACATGATGTGCGACCCATGTTTCATGGATGCCAACCAGGTCGGCTTCGTCCACGAGCTCACATGGGACGAAATCAAGACCATGCTCGACAACGCCATCACCATCAAGCCCAAGCGCCAGATGAGCGTTCAGTTCTCCGGCGGCGAGCCCACGCTCTCGCCCTACTTCCTCGACGCTGTCGCCTACAGCCGCAAAGTTGGCTACAACAGCGTTCAGGCCGCCTCCAACGGCATCGAATTCGCCAAGAGCAAGGAACTCTGCCGCGCTGCTGCTGAAGCCGGCCTCCGCTACGTCTACCTTCAGTTCGACGGCATCGGCAACGCTGCCAACTCGCACCGCAAGGTCGGCAACCTCTTCGATGTGAAACTCCAGGCCATCAACAACCTCCACGAAGCCGGCGTCGACATCGTTCCCGTCACCACCATCATCAACGGCATCAACAACGAGCAGGTTGGACACATCATCCAGTTCGCGCTCGACAACCCCAAGAAGATCAGCTTCCTCTCATTCCAGCCCGTGAGCTTCACCGGCCGCGACGAGGACATCACCGACGAGCGCCGCATCGCTCAGCGCTACACCCTTTCGCACATGGCCCACGACGTCAAGAAGCAGGTTGGCATCGGCGAACCCGAGCGCGACTGGTTCCCCATCAGCTTCATGAGCACCTTCTCTGACTGGGCCGATCTTATTCACGGGCCCGGCGCCGAATGGGGCCAGCTCTCCTGCGGATGCCATCCCAACTGCGGCATCGGCATGGCCCTGATGATCGACAAAGAAACCAAGGAGTCCGCACCCGTCACCGCCTTCCTCAACATGAACATCGTTGCCAAGGACCTCGCCAAGGTCAACGACGCCGCCCGCGGCAAGTTCATGTCGGTTCTCGGCTTCGGCCTCGCGCTTCTACGCAACTACGATCCGTTTATGGCGCCCACCCACTTCAAGATCACTGACATGCTCAAGAAGATGGACAAGACTTTCAACGCTACCGGCAAGGATTACGGCAGCGTCAAGGGCGACCGCACCATGGACGACATCAAGAAGCGCCGTTCCGATCGCTGGAACTTCCTCTTCATCGCCGGCATGTGGTTCCAGGATCTCTTCAACTACGACTTCCGCCGCACCGAGCAGTGCATCATTCCCTACGCCACCCAGGAAGGCGAAATCAGCTTCTGCGCCTACAACACCGGCGTGGGCTGGCGCAACATCATCGAGAAGATGCACATGACCGCGACCCTCACCAAGTGGTACGAGGAGCATGGTCGTCACGAAATCTTCGCCGGCGGCAAAAAGGTGAGCATGGGCCAGGTCGGCCATGATCTCCAGCTCAACATGGAGCACGTCAACTCCGAAGCCAACCACACTCTCGACAACCTCGGCATCGCCAAGAATGCCCGCGAAGAAAAACTCCGTGCCCGCGCCGTCACAACGGCGGACAAGGTCAAGGCCGATGCGGAAAACGCCCGCATGGCCAAGCTCTATCGCGAGCACGTCCTCGGCGAGAAGCCGGTCGATGGTCTCGTAAGCCTCGACTCCATCCGCCCAGCTTCAAATAACGCAGCCTCGCCCATCAACCGCCAGCAGCCAGCCGAGCCGGTAGCCGGCGACTAGGACTAGCCGTCCAGACAACGTTCAAAAAAACTGAAGGCCGCCCCACTCGGGCGGCCTTCTTCCATTCTCCAATCAACTCAAAATTGTCATCCCGAACGGAGCGCGCATGGGGCCCCGACGCGCATTCCATGCGCGGTGAGGTAAGCGAAGTGAAGGATCTGCTTTTGTTCTTGTCTTGCGAAAGCAACAAGCCCCTTCTGTCCCCCACGAACCCTACTGCGTCCCCATAGGCGATTGCACCTGCTTATACCCTGCCGGCACTTCAAAATGCGACGGATCGACAGGATCGGAAGAAAATGCAGACACAGTCGTCTGCGACTCCATCAGCACGGTGCTCGTCGGCGGCGTCGCATTCGCATTCGGATCGGGCGGCGGCGGATCTGGCTGCTTCTTCTTGCCGAACCCTCCCAGTCCAAAGTGACTGGTCAGCGCCGAAACCGCGCCTTGCTTCGCTACAGAGCCCGCACTTGGCGTAGCAGGCGTGGCGTCGGCCGGCAACGGAGCCTCCGATGCCGCGGGCAATGGCTGCCCATTCGTCGTCATGCCCATCCGCATGATCTGCATGATCGGTACTCCCTGCAGCTTCTGCATCTCTTTCCCCATGTCCACCAGCGCCTGCCCCGCCCCAGGATTCTGCGAGAGAGCCTTGCTCACATCCAGTCCGATTCCCATGTCCATCGTTCCCATCTCCGCGCCCATGCGCGCGTAGAAGTCGGTCACCTGCGTGTAGCCTGGGACCGCTGGCACCATCCACATGTCGTTGGTCACCGTCATCGCCCCCGATTGCTGCGTGGTCTGGTCGGTCGCGTTCATCACCATCGTCAGAATCGCTTCGCTGCCAGTCAGTCCGTTGATTTCCTTCTGCGTGCCGGTGTTGCGCACGTTCACCGTAAAAGTCATTTGCACGTTGTTTGCATTTGGGTCCGGCGCCGGCGCCGCGGCCGCCTGCGGAGCCGGTTGCTTCGCCAACTGTTGCGCGGCTTTCGCCATCTGGTCCTTCATCTGTTGGAACGTCACAATCGTGTAAGTGTGCTTCACTGTGTCGATCTGCGTGATCGTTTCCTTGTCCAGGTCGATGATCTCGATGCTGTCCTGCGAAACATTGGCCAGTTGATTGCCCTTCAGGTAAATAGTCGACACGATAGCCTGGCCCGCCTTGCGCGCCTGTGAACTGAAAGCTCCGGCCATCTTCATCATGCTCATAATCGAGCCGCCGGTAATCTGGGTGGTCTGCTGGTAGGTGTAGTCGGCGAACAGGAAAGACGGCGCAGCGAGTAGGAACAACGCCATGGTCAATTTCTTGACTGGGGGAGCGTACATGAGAAACCTCCAGATTGAATGTGTTAACCGCAAAACTGGTGGGACGCTGAAAGGGGCCGATTCAACGATAGCCACGGAGTATACCGGCGCGAATTATTCGAGTCAACGTCAACCTGAGGCTGGCAGTGGCTCATTTTGAAGTTGTTTTGAAAGGGCACGAGTCCCCGGGGTCCCCAGCGACAGGCCTTCGTTGCTGGGGTGGCTTTACTCGTGCCGTAAAGCGCTGCTAATAGAACGAGGGCTTCAGCCCCTGAGGGATGGTTTCCGTTAAACTGAGCCACAACCCCTGAGGCTCAACTCCACTTGCGCAAGCCGCGTTGGCTCGCACCTATTCAGTGACATCACCCATCTTTGCGTTACACAAAAAAAAGGAGCGAGGTCTTAACCGCGCTCCTTTTTCTAGTGCAGTTACTGCTGCCTAGTGTGCCACCACGACGGTCGTAATGATCCCGGTGTCGATAGCGGCCAGCACGTAGTTGCCATCCACAAGCCGCCATTCGTATCCACTGGGTGGCCTTTTCAAGTGATATTGTTTGTAATCAACCTTTTCGCCGCGGGCCCAATCCTCCTGCTTCATGTGGTAGCCCTTTTTCCATTCCTCGTGCTTCACATACTGGTGGTTGTCATGATGATCATCCTGGGCTATGGCTACGCCGCCGGAAAGAATCACTGCCAGGGTCAAAAGCGCTAACGCCTTGCGAATATTATTCATATTCACTCCTATTCATTGGGGATCGGAACAAGGCAAGCCTTCGCCTTGTTTTTCAGGCCGCGATCTTGCGTGGGGATGCCCCACAAGGCCATCTTCGCCAAGGCGAAGACCCGGTCTAACGCGCTTCAACCGGCAGCCCAAAAGCTTGGATGCAAGAACCTTCATCCTCGCAACCACCCCGGCGCCCCCCGGGACAGGCCAAACATCCTCAATCCGTCGTAAACCGCCCCAGCGCGGTCTTGCTTCCCGCCGCCACCGTAAATTGCTTCCCATCGAACACAAATTCGATTGTGTAACTCTTAACCCCCGGCGCTGTCTTTCCCGTCTTCACTTCCGTCGCCCGCTGCGAGCACGTCAAGCTGCCCAGCGTTGCCGTAATCGTCAGCCCGCTGATTCTCCCTGCGCTGTTCTTCTCCAGCTGAAAATCCTTGATCCCCGACTCCCGGACCACCTGCGTGCCATCATCGTCACATTCGCCGGTCGTGTCTTGCGCATTGATCAGTGTCTTGCTCACGGGGTTTCCCGTCGCGGTGAACGAATCAATCTGTATGGATTGATCGGCCTCGCCCTGCCCTGACCATCCGCCGCGGCAAACCAGACCATCGCGCCCGTCTGCATAGGCAAATTTGACACATTGATCCGTGATTACGCCCTTGGCATACCGCATCAGCCGAGCTTTCCCCGCATTCAGTTCGAACACAAAAGTCCCGCCAAAATTGTTGGCATGCGAGTCGCACTCTGTCCCGCTGAGCAGCAGGTTCTCATCCTTCGCCGATGTGAAGTGTCCCGGCGTCTCGGCATGCATCTCCCACTGCGAATTCACGAAGCCGTAAAAATCCGTCCCCTTCGGGCACGCTTTGCATCCTGATGCGCTTCCATCTTTTCTGCGCACAATCTGGCTCGCCGGGCAGATCACCCCCAAAGCCGCTTCGATGTCCGCCGCCTGCGCTCCCGCGCCCGCTGTGTTGAACTGAACTCGCGCCGGAACACCCTGCCCCCACCCCACAACCGCGAAGAAGAGAGCAATCATCACCCCGGCAACCAGCTGTCCTTCATGCCGCATATTTCACGCCTTCCGATCTGCTTCGACTTCTGCCTGGATCAGCCGATTTTACGTCGCGAACCCCGCCAGTCCCGGCATTGATCACGGCGATATTCTCCGCTCCAACTCCGCGAGTTCTTCCTCACATCTCCCACAGTTCCAGAACGCCGCCGTTCATCAGCGCCAGCTTTTGCCCGTCTGGACTGAGTGCGAACGCTAACCGGTTCAAGCTCGCGTGGTCCACCGGCACCGTGGCTACAAGTGCGCCCGACTTGGCGTCCAGCACAGCGATCCCCACAACCCAGCTTTCAAACGCTGGGCCCTTGCATTCCATGCAGTCGCGAGGATGCAAATCGTGAAAGACGGTCAACTGCACTGCCATCCGTTCCCCGTTCCGCGATATCGCCATCCCGTCCAGATCCTCGGTGACCGTTCCTTTTGGCCCTTTCCAGCTCCACACTGTCTGGTCGCGTAGCGTCAGCCGCCGTACCTCCTCAAGGCCAACTTCCACCAACGAGCCATCGTCGAGCAGATGCACCTTGTCGCTGCGCCCTCCGGAGGGCAAACTCCAAAGCACAGGCATCCGACCGCACAGTGATCCGTAGTGCAATTCGAACTGGTGATTTTTGTCTTCCCCCATGCCCACGGCTAGAGCGTCGGTCAAAGTGTGAATCTCGTCATTCTCCTTCCTGCACTCGGTCAAGGTCGCGAGCGTATCCGTCCTTACAAAGCGGAAAAACTTGTCGTCTGTAGTCAGCATCAGTGTCTGCCCACTCGGCGATTGCTCAACCCACAGTCCCGGATTGATCTTCGGCTGTGGCGGAATCGGAATCGAGTTCTCGACTGTGCCGTCGTTCTTCAACCGCTGCACTCGGTCGCCCGCCACCACCAGCAAAGCGCCATCACTCGCGAGCATCACCGCGGTCCGATCCCACACCGGCGTTGGCAGCTCCATTTGCTGAACAGTTGCACCGTCTTTTCCATCGAGCGACACAACGCGCAGGGATTTAGGTGCATCCAGTCCGGCCCGCTTTGCCGCGAATCCCACAGTCACTCGCCCCGACGAGTCTACGACCAGTTCGTCGCGCCATATCACGCCAAGATCTGAGTCAGCGGGCCAGGAAGGTCCGTTCGCTTTGAGCGCGGCTATAAATCGCGCATGATTGTCACCGCCCTCTGGCCCCGGCTCTGGCTTTGGAGCCGGCTTGAACCGGGCCGTCATCTCTACATATGGATCCTGCCAGCCCACCGTCTCCAGCTTGATCGACCACACCTTCGTCTGCGCCTTCGCAGTCACCGCTCCCGCCAATGCCAGCCCGCACCACAACCCCGCCGTTATCCCGCGCAATCTCTGCTTCATACAGTCTCTCCGCCTCGCTCTAACCGCGACATTCTTTATGTCTCTTTCAAGAACGCGTCAATTCGCCCTCAAACGCCTCAGTCTGGCGTCCTGTCCGATTTTTTCGCTTCGAGCCCCGCGGCACGGCGTCCTCTGCGCTGCCCCATATTCGGGGTTATGATGGGACGTGCGAAAAACGCCCGTTCCGGAGGAATCCCATGAGTGAATCGCAACCCATTTCCGCCCGCAAGCAGGGCCGCCGCGACTTCCTGAAAGCCAGTGGCGCAGTCACCGCCGCTCTCCTCACCCCCGGCGCCTTCGCCGTCACGCCCAACAAGTCGCTGCCCACGATGCCGTCCAACCCGCGTACACCTGAGGCGATGCCCACCCGCAACCTCGGCAAAACCGGTTACAAAGTCGGAATCTTTTCGCTCGGCGGCCAGGCTTCCCTCGAACGCCCCAACAACTTCGACGTCGCCGTTCCCATCGTCGAACGCGCCCTCGATCTCGGCGTCAATTACATCGACACTTCTTCCATCTACGGCGGTCCCGATCGCTGGAGCGAGCAGTATGTCGGCAAGGTCATGGCGCACCGCCGCAACGAAGCCTTCCTCGCCACCAAGACCAAGGAACGCACCCGCGACGGATCCATGCAGATGATCGACAAGTCGCTCAAGCTTCTTCAGACCGATCACGTCGACCTCTGGCAGCTCCACGACATCGGCACCATGTTCGACGTCAACGAAGTCTTCGCCAAGGGCGGAGCCATGGAAGCCCTCCTCGACATGCAGCAGCAAAAAGTGGTCCGCTACATCGGCATCACCGGCCATTACCGCCCCGATGCGCTGATGGAGTGCATCCATCGCCACGACTTCGACACCATCCTCATGGCCATGAACGCAGCCGACCCCCATCACTACAGCTTCAACGATGCCCTGCTTCCGCTCGCCGTCGAAAAACAAATGGGCATCATCGGCATGAAGATTCCCGGCCGCGGTCGCATCCTTTCCACCTGGACCCCGCCCCCCATCGAACAGCAGAAACATAGCTGGGAAGGCATGACCATTCAGACCGACAAGCCCGGCACCCTCAACATGCGCGAAGCCATGTACTACACACTCTCGCGCCCCGTCAGCACCGTAATCATCGGCTGCGACACCATCGCCCAGCTCGAAGAGAACGTGCACCTCGCGCAAAATTTCACGCCCATCAACGAGAAACAGCAGACTGAATTGGTAGCCCGCGCCGAACCCTGCGCCAAGCCATCCCTCTTCTTCCGCTTCTACGACCGCCCCTAGCCACCTGCGGTGGGGCCAACTGCGCTTGCGCGCATTCGTTCCAAACAAAAGCCCCTCGCTACTGAGGGGCTTTTGTTTGCGATTGCGACTTGGCTGCTACTTCCCTTCGGACCGCTTCGAAGAGTTCGCCGACTGTGAAGGATCGGACCTCCGGCTCCGGCTTCCTTAAGAGCAAACGAATGATGGAGGGAATCAAGCCGATTCCTTCGGAATTGAACAGAAATTCGTTTGCCTCGAGACCAAAGGATTCGGCGGTAAACTCAATTCCGTACTGCTTCGCCACTGCATCCACAATCTCGCTGCCGTCATCTCCTGTAATTCCGAGGTCGCGCTCAAATTGCATTTCTGACGCGATTTGCTTGTCCAATCGAAAACCCAGGTGCTGCCGGATGAGTTCGGCGAGCTCTTCGAAATTCGGGTTTCCATTGTTCACATCCGCTGCCATCGCCAGATCGGCCCTCACCCCTCCACCTTCAAGTACAGCCGATACCGCTCATCCCCAATCGAAGCAAACGGCCGCATCGTCAACGCCCCGGCCTTCCAATCCGTCGACCCCATCGCCACCTGTTTTGCCGCTAACAAATCCTCTTTCCGTACCGACGCCGGCACATCCCCTACCGCGAACAGCGCCAGCGGCCCATGTACCGCCGCCATCAGATTCGGATGCTGCGCATCCACAGCTTCCAGCACTGTTGGCATATCAAACTCAACCTCGATGTGGTCGCCTTCGTCCCACGCGCGATCGAGGCGGGCAAACTGGCCGGGAGCGGGGCCGTTCACCACGTGCTTGCCATTGATGGCGATGGTGGTTTTGGGTCCCGCCCAGGCCGGAATGCGGAGATAGATCGGGAACGAAATCGGCTTGGCAGACGAGACGATGATCTCGGTGGACGGCTGGTGCGGATAACTGGTTTTCTGGGTCAGAACGACGCTTTCCGCACCCCGCTTCCACGTCACCCGCGAAGGCACATACAAGTTCACATACACCCCGTCGCCGTCGTGGAAATAAGAGCTGATCCCGTAATCCGCCGTCACCTGCGAAAACGTTCCGGTGCAGCAATGCCACTTGTACGGGTGATAGAACTTCGACCCATCGTTGTTGTAGTCGGAGTAGTAAAACCCGTGCCCATCTTTCTTGATCGGCTTCGCGCCAAGGATGCAGTTATACAAAACCCGCTCCATGCTGTCGCCATAGCGGCTGTCCTTCGTCGCCCGCAGCAGGTACCGCGTGATTTTGAAATGCGCATATGATCCGCACGGAGTCTCAAAACTCGAATGCGTCTTCGTCAGGCTCTCGCCGATGTCGCCGCTGCCCGGCTTGCGAAATGCCTCATCCGGCCCCCAGCCGCCCGTGGCAAAACTCTGTGCCTGCACAAATCCGAGTCCATTCCGCGCCGCTCGCAGATACTTCTCATCGCCCAGCACCAGGTAGGCCTGCATCGCGCTGCTCATCGCATTCACATGACTGTACGCATGTTTCCCCGGCAGCACATTCTCTCCCGCCGCCAGCGGATTGAAGTACCAGTCATCCGGCAAGAACCGAATCGCCATATCCTTGTACCGGCTTCCCGCCCCGCGCTGCCATGCCAGAAACTGATTCTCCGCCAGCGTATACGGCTCGTCCCAGCAGAACGACTCATCCCTGTGCGGCCGCGCGTACTCCTCGTCGCGCGAAATTCCTCGCGGCGGCAAATGATCTTTCACTGAATCCAGCGCCGCATCCAGCGCTTTGAAGGCCTGCAAGTCCCCGGCAAATTCATGCGCGTCAATCATCCCAATCGAAATCTTGTCGTACGTGTACGCCGGGAACCGATTCTCATCCCAGAAATGCGGCGTGATCGCCGGCCCGAATCCCCGCACCAGTCGCTGCACTTTCTCCTGCGTCGCGCGATCCCCCGTCGCCGCATAATCCCGCGACAGCCCCGACAGGTACTGCCCAAAGCTGTGCCCCGGCGCAAACCCGTTGTCGCCAGCCTTATCCAGATCGCTCAGCGGAGCCCAGCTATACCACCCGCCCATCTCCTCGCCTGGCGCTGGCAGTCCCCCGCGCTGCCGAAACGGCTTCAGCAGCGAGTCCTCGTCCAGCCCCAGGTAGAACGCATGATTCGCATCGAACTGCGCCCGCGCCGGCCCATCCAGCAGCGCCACATCCCCATACCCGAACTGGCTAAGCGGCGCAGCAATCGCCGGCGCATGGTCCTCACCCGCAAATATCTTCCGCGAAATCAAAAGTGCGGAAGCACCCGCCGCACCAGCCTTCAAAAATGTCCTACGCGACTGAGTCATCGAATTATGCTCCCCACGGATTGTATCGCCGAGTCAGCTATACTCGCAGCCATGTCGACTCCGAGCCTGACTATCCTCGGCGTGTATCGTCCACAAATCGGTCCCGAACCTGGCAGGAACAGTGGCAGGTAACAGGAAATGATGAAGAGACTCGTGAACATTTCGAGAAACTTGTGCTCATCGAAGCAGTTGTGGCAGGCCTTGACGAGCCAATCAGAATCGAAAAGTTCGGTCAGCCGGACCCCGAATTCCCCGAAAACCCGAGACGAATGCAAGTCGGGTATGACGAAGGCCTGCTTTCTGCTAATGGTGAAGAGTTGATCCAGCGCAGCATGAACTGTGTGCACGGCACTGGGCCGTTACGGTTCGCAGTCTATCTCCACATTTACGATCCTGAACGCCCGCTGAAATGGCAGGGCGGCGAAGTGACCTGCCGCCCGTGCAGGATGTACCAGTCCGACTGGTGGTGCTGATGCCTTATAACGCATGCAGCTAACCGGATGCGAAAGCAACTATCCCAGCCGGCTGACCTTCACCGCCAGCTTTTCAAACTCCACCCTCCCCAGCCCCCGACTCGCCGCCATCTGCAAATACGGCAGCCGCTCCGCATCGAGATTCCAGTAGGCCTTGGCGACATACGCATCCAGCGCCACCGGATCAGTCCCCGCTACCACCGTCTTCTTCAGCGCCACGTCTTCCAGGTTCCCGCCCGTCGGCCCGTTCCGCAGCAGAATGCGATAGCAGTCCATCACCGTCAGCGTCGGCAGCATGAACGCCGCTAGATCCGCCAGGCTCTGGTGAATCTGCTGATGCAGCCGGTTCCTCTGCCCACCCAATATTCCGTACCAGTTCTTCATCCCCAGCGTCGCGCCCGTCAATTCATGATGTTTCGCGATCGGCAAATTCAGAATCTTGTCCGCCTCAAGAAACGGAGTGAACACCGGCCAGCTTTTCAGTACCACCCCGCCGATCTCCACTTCTCGAAACAGCTCCGGATCGGGCAAAACGACTTCCGCGCCTTCCGCCCGCGCCGCTGCCTCGATACCCGAGCGATGAAAGCACCGCCGCGCCTCGTTGCAGCTCACGTCCGTCACAATCACGCGTTTCGCGCCCGCCTGCCAGCACTGCCGCACCACCTCCGCCACCGCTTCCGGATTGGTATTGGCCGCCTGCTCCGGCGTGCGATCCCAGGCGATGTTCGGCTTGATCACCACTACATCCTGCCGCCCGACGAACCGCCGCATCCCTCCAAGATTCTCCAGCGCCTTCGCAACCAGCGCCCGCGGCTCCGCGTTTTGAACTACGGTAAGCACCGGCCATTGCTGGTCCGACGCAACGCGATGATCCCTTCGTGCCTGCTCCGCCCGCGCCGGGATCGGTCGCGAACTCCTTTCACTGAGCCACACACCCGCGCCCATTGCGCCAGCCGCCACGCCACCCACGCGCAGCAGTTGCAGCATCGCCTCCCGCCGCGTCAGCCCTTGCGCTTCGCCCGACAATCTAGCGGTGTCTTGTTCGTGTGCCTGCTCGCCACTCATAGCGATCCTCGCATTCAAACCTCAACCACTTTGATCCGTTGCGGATCGTTGATGCCCAACCGATGCACCGCATCCGCTGCCGTGGCGATATAGCGCGGTGGCCGCCCTGCGGCTTCAAATGTCGGCAACCCGACCTCTGCGCGCTTTTTCTCCAGGATTCCCCACGCTGTCTGGTCAATCGCCACCCAATCCTCACCAACAATCAACGCATTCGGATACCACAAATGTTCCGGCCGGAATCCTGGCCCGCCTTCGTAGACTGACGACATCGCGTCCCCGATCGTCAGCTTGAACTTCTCGCGGATCACCGGAAACGCATTTAAATCCGCAACCCCTGGGTTGCATCCCCCTGCATGCAGGTCCTGCGGCCGCTCCACTACTCCATACATGTTCTTCATCGCAAACGTGACGCCGGCCATACTGTGATCTTTCAAGATCGGCAGATTGATCACCATCGCGCATTCCCGCGTCAAAATCTTCGAGAACCGTGCATGCGACGATCCCCACGTCTCCACCGTATCTTCAAATCCCGACACATCCGACCCATAACAGCGCACCCGGCTTGAGTCCGTATTGATCGTCAGCCCGCACGCCTGCAGATCGCGCGCATTCCTGTCCCAGATCAGGATGTTTCCCGGCTTCACGCCCGCCTGTTGCAGCCGCTCGACAATCGCATACACCAGCACCGCATGCGTCGAAATCCCCTTGCCGCCCAGCCCATTCGTCTTCAGCCCAATCACTTTCCCCTGCCCGCCACCTTGCAGAACAATTTGCTTCCACGCATCCGCAGGACGCTTCTTGCCGGTATACGTCGCAATCGCCCAATCCAGCAGGTCGCGTACCCGCTCCTCATCCGGCTTTCCATCCGTTCCATGTAACGACGCGTTGCGCGCAATCACAACCTTCGATTTGTTGGAATCCGCATGCTGATCCGCTGCGCGCTTCAGCCCCAATGCGCTCTGCGCACCCAGTACCACCGCTCCCGTTGCAGCACCCTTCAAGAAATCACGACGGCTTTTCATTCCTTACCTCGCATTCGTTTCTCGGTTCAGCTTTAAAGGTTCGCTTCAACCCCATGCGCCAGCGCCATCAGCGCATCCGGCGTGCCCGGCGTCGATTCGTATGCAACAATCCGCACCAGGTAGTGTCCCTTGCGAAAGCTCACGCTCTGCGCATACTCCACACCCTCGTCGCCCAGCTTCACATTCTTCTCGTCCTTCGTCTGGCCGCGCTCCAGGATGGTTTGCGCCCCATCCGGCCCGCTCATCGTGTACACGTCCACCGCGGCTTCCAGTTGTCCCTGGAACTTGTAATCGGACGTCGACGTCGACACCACGCCCGCCTGAATAAACTGCTCTGAATCGCCGTCAATGTACTGCCACAGGTCCTTCGGCTCAAAGGTTCGCGTCTCGCTCGATTTCTCCCAACCCGCAACTTTTCCCGTTGCCGGAAAAGGATTCACATTGCCCTTCTTGCACCCGGAACCCACACCTACTGCTATCACCGCAATAGCCAACACACTCACCAAACATCGCGTTGAACGCATCATTTCTGATTCCCCCTATTTCCTGTTCAGCAGGATCTGGCTTCCCGGCGACCGGCTCTCGCCAATGCTCGTCACATAAACCGCTGGCCGATCCTGCAGCGGGCACGCATACTCGCACGCGCCGCACCCCACGCACCGGCTTGGATCGACACGCGGCTGCTTCAGCGTCTTCGTGTTCCCCGCCGAATCGATCACCTGCGCTTCTTCCACGTAAATTGCCTTCGGCGAAACCGGGCACCACTCCTCGCAAACAATGCAGTCCGTCGCCA
Source organism: uncultured Acidobacteriaceae bacterium (assembly GCA_963826915.1). Taxonomy (GTDB): domain Bacteria; phylum Acidobacteriota; class Terriglobia; order Terriglobales; family Acidobacteriaceae; genus Telmatobacter. The sequence continues at coordinate 714,199 of CAWGYG010000006.1, read as the reverse complement.
GCGCCCACGGCAGGCACCGCCCGCGATCGTAAAACGCAGTCCCCAGCCGCACCGGCTGATTCAGTTGCGCCCCAACACCAACCACCCACCCTTTTTCCTTCGGCGTAATCTGCCAGATCGCGCCCGTCGGGCACACTTCGGAACACAGCACGCAACTTGGTTCGCAATAGCCGATCCGCGGCACCAGCGTTGGCGTCCACAATCCCTCAAGCCCCGCCTCATCCCACGTCGGCTGCAGCGAATTGTTCGGGCAGACCTTCATGCACTCGCCACAGCGAATGCACCGTGAAAGAAAATCGCTCTCGTCCACGGCGCCCGGTGGCCGCAATAGCCGTTCGTTTCGCCCTTTGCCAAGCCCTGTATTCGCCCGCATCAGCGGAACCGCAACCGCACCCGCCGCCAGGCCGGTCAGCGCCCTGCGACGCCCGATATCCGGCGAAGCAACTTCGCGTTCCTTGCGAAAGAATTGAAACTTCAGACTTCCGTGCGGACAACTCCCCACGCAGTTCATGCACATCAGGCACTCTGCTTTGCGCCACGGAACTCCGCCAATCGGATCGTCGCCGCCCTGGCAATGGAGCAGGCACCGGTTGCATTTGTCGCAACTCGCCGCGTCCTTATGTAATCCAAGAATCGACCATCGCGATACCGCTCCCAGCAGCGCTCCCAGCGGGCAAATCGCCCTGCACCACACTCGCGTAATTCGCAGGCTGCCCCATAGCACCACCAGGAACAGCACTCCCAGCACCAGTCCCTGCGCAAAATGCGCCTGTCGAAAATCAAGCACTGTGGCCTGCAGCACCGTATGAAGCGACTCACCCGTTGTTTTGATCGCCGCCACGTGGCTGTGTTCCAGCGGAGCCAGCACCACCCGCACTGCAACGTTCAAAGCCGGCAGCAGCGACAGCCCAATCGACCGCACCAGCAAACTGAACGGATCGAGCCACCCAATCGCCATCGATCCGAAGAACGCCGCCACCAACCCCGCGGTCAACACGACGTACTTCGCGGTCTGCCAGCGTTTATATCGATTGCTCTCAATGCGTTGTTTCCCGCGCTTCGCCTCCGAGTGCATGTTGCCCACAAAATGCTGCAGCGTCCCCATCGGGCAGATCCACCCGCAGAAGAACCGCCCCAAAAACAGCGTCGGCACCAGGATCAGCAGGCTCCACAGCAACCCGCGATATACCGCGTGCGTCGCCAGGGCATTCGCCACTGCAACCAGAGGATCCCACTCAAAGAACAGTCGCACCGGCGCCCGCATGTGAATGTCGCCCGTGCCTCCAGCCGTCGGCCGCAGCGAAGTAAAGATCAAAAGCGCAAAAAATGCCAGCAGAAAAAAGATCTGCGAAATCCTGCGCAATAGCGGCAATTTCAAACGAGCCACGAATCTCCCCACACGCTCTTTGGGCGCTTGGTCTACAGGGAGAATGATTCGCGTGTGAGGTCCTCAGAGACAGTGACAGGCATCACTTCGAGCAGCTTCCAACCACTCACCAGCCCGTAGTCCCAGGCTTTCCTATGAAGTGTCGTCCCGAACGGAGCGCGCTTGGGGCCCCATGAACGGCTTTCATGGGGTAAGCGAAGTGAAGGATCTGCAACCTGCTTCGCACCTCTACATATGGTTAATCAGCGAAGCCATGCAAGCCGCCCCAAACCCATTATCGATATTCACCACCGACACGTTTGGCGAACACGTATTCAGCATCCCCAGCAGCGCCGCCACGCCTCCAAACGACGCTCCATATCCCACGCTCGTAGGCACCGCCAGCACCGGAGCATGCACCAGCCCCGCCACCACCGTCGGCAGCGCGCCCTCCATCCCAGCGCACACAATCAGCACCCGCGCGCCCTGCAGCGAACTCTTCTGCGCCAGCAGCCGATGAATCCCCGCAACGCCGACGTCCGCAATCAACTCGACTGCATTCCCCATCAGTCGCGCCGTTACCGCCGCCTCTTCCGCTACCGGCAGGTCGCTCGTCCCTGCGCACACCACGCACACATTGCCCTTGCCCGCCGGCGCCTGCGTTTGTTCGAGCGTAATGGCCCGCGCCGTCTCGTGATAGACCGCCCGCGATTCCGTTTCCTTCACCGCTTCATAGCATTCCCGCGAAGCCCGCGTGGCTAGCACATTTCCACCCGCCTTCGCCATGCGCTCAAAAATCTGCGCCACCTGCGTCGTCGACTTTCCCTGGGCAAAAATCACTTCCGGCATCCCCGTTCGCAGCGATCGGTGGTGATCCAGCTTCGCGAACCCCATATCCTCAAACGGCAAATCCCGCAGCCGGTCCAACGCGTCCGCCACGCTGGTCCGGCTTTCGCTCACATCCTTCAGCAGCGCCTCTATCTGCGAACGATCCATCAGTGCGCCTCATCTTTCTTCGCCGCAAACATCCGCATCGCTTCCGCCATCACCTTTTTCAGAGGAACATCGTGCGCCGCGGCCAATCGCTTGCAATCTTCAAACTCCGGCGACGCATTCGCAATCTCGCCCGACTTCCACCGCGCAATCTTGATCCGCACCGCGCCCCACTCCGTCTGCACTTCTCCGAATTCACGCGCCAGTGAAATCTTGTTTTCCACGCGCCAATGCAACCCGATGGTTGTGGTTTCGCGAAATACTAAATCCCGCAGCGCATCCACCCGGTCCGGATGGCAAAGCACCGTCAATTGCACCCCCGCGCGTCCCTTCTTCATCTGCACGCCCACCCGGTAAACATCCCACGCGCCCGCCTCCAGCAGCTTCTCGCTCACATAAGCGATCAACTGCGGATTCGAATCGTCGATCACCGTCTCCATCACCGCAATCTTTTCCGTGGCCGCATCCTGCGCAGTCCCCTCGCCCACCAGCAGCCTCAGCAAATTCGGCTGCCCCGCTGTCTCGCGTCCGCCCGCGCCATATCCCGTCGCACTTACCCGCATTGCCGGCAACGCGCCATACTCCACATCCAGCATCCGCAGGATTGCCGCGCCCGTCGGCGTAACCCGCTCCATCGCTGGACCCGCCGCATACACCGGCGCGTCACCCAGCAGTTTCAGCGTCGCCGGCGCAGGCACCGGCAGCGTTCCATGCGCACACTCCACCGTCCCGCTGCCTACGTTCAACGGCGAAGCCATCCAGCGATCCACGCCCAGCGCCGCGCATCCCGCTGCCGCGCAAACAATATCCACGATCGTGTCCACCGCGCCCACTTCGTGAAAATGCACCCTCTCGATCGCCAACGAATGAATCGCCGCTTCAGCCTCACCCAGCAGTTGAAATGCCCGGCTGGCCCCCCGCTTCACCCCATCATCCAGCGGCGCGGCCCCAATAATCCCCAGAATCGCAGACAGCGACCGATGATGATCATGTGAATGAGATTCGTCCGAATGCGCATGCTGTTCGTGTGAATGCTCCGCGTGCCCATGCTCATGCGTATGCGTCACTGTCCCATGCGTGTGTTCATGCGTATGCACCCGATCGACATGCTCTGCATGTCCGTGTGCTTCGTGTGCCTCATGCTTGTGTTCGTCGTGAGAATGCCCGCCAGGTTCGTGATCCGCATGCGCATGTTCCGTCGTAGCCCCATTCGCCGTGATCACATCCACCTTGGTCCCGCCTAACCCGCCGCGAGACACTTTGCGCATCTCCAGCCGCGCGCCCACGTTTAACGACGCAGCCGTCTCTTCCAGCAAGGCAAACGGCACCCCGGCATCCACCAGCGCGCCCAGCAGCATGTCGCCGCTGATCCCCGCAAAGCACTCCAGATATCCAATTCGCATCGAAGGAGATTCTAACCTGTCCGCTACGCGCCGCGTCGCAGCAGCACGTCCGCCGGCAGCATCGCATTCAGCGACCCCGACCGGAACCCTGCCGTATCCACCGTAACGTAGTGGAAACCCGCCTTCCGCAGCGCCGACGAAATGGCATCCATCATCTCCATCGTCAGCGCCCGAGGCAATTCCGCGCGCGCAATCTCCACCCGCGCCAGCTCTCCGTGGTGCCGCACCCGAAATTCGCGAAACCCAAGCTGCCGCAGGCTCTCTTCGCCCTTCTCCACCTGTTCCAGCACTTCCCGCGTCACCGTTCGCCCATACTCCACACGCGAAGACAAACATGGCGCCGCAGGCCGATCCCACAGCGTGTATCCCGCCGCCTTCGCCAGTGCGCGAATCTCAGCTTTTGCCAGCCCCGCTTCCGCCAGCGGAGCCAGTACTGCGTGTTCCTCTGCCGCCCGCTGCCCCGGCCTATAGTCCCGCCGGTCGTCCGCATTCATCCCGTACGCGATGTGCGTGAAACCCAGCTCAGCTCCCAGCGCCCGCATCCCGTCAAACAGCTCTGTCTTGCAATGGAAGCATCTGTTCGCGTCATTCTTCTGGTAGTCGGGCTTATCCAGTTCCGCCGTTTCGATCACCCGCAACGGCATCCCCAGCGACTCTGCAAACGCTTTGGCCTGCTCCATATCGCGCCGCGCCAGGCTGGGTGAATCCGCCAGCACCGCCAGCATCCGCTCGCCCAGCACGCGATGTGCCGTCGCCGCCAGAAACGCCGAATCCACTCCTCCGGAATAAGCAACCATCACCGAGTCCAGCGCGCGCAGCCGATCCTCCAGCCCGCGCAGCTTGTCTTCCGCGCTCCCGGCCTCCGGAATCGTACTGTGCGAAATCGCCGCCATGGGTGCGATTATACCCCGCTCCATCCTGCTTTCTCTGCGTTGGATGCCCCTGTCCAGGCCTCTGGCAGCTTCTCCCGCTGAATCGCGCCGCAGGGCCTCAACCCTCGGCGGTGGCTCAATTTGAGGTTGTCTTGAAAGGGCACGAGTTTACTCGTGCCGTAATGGCCGCAAATTGAACGAGGGCTTTAGCCCCTGAGGGATAGTTTCCATCAGACTGAGCCCCAATCCAATCCTCAAGCCGATGCTCGCCAAATACCGATGCTGTATACTCGCCTCGATTATCAATCCAGGAGGATTCTCGATGCGTTTCCAAGCAATTCTGAAATTGGCAGGCGCTGCGACGTTTGCCGCGGCCGTCATGGCCTCGCCCCTGCACTTGCTCGCCCAGGGCGGCGACACAATCCTCAAGCCGGCGGATACGCAGAAGCTCCTGCCCGACAAGGTCTATTACAAGGCCCAGTCCGCCCCCACCCAGTTGCGCAACTCTACCGGCATCAAGTTCTCTGACGGTTACTACCTGCTCGCCACCATGGTCGACACCAGCGGCTACTCCAGCGACGTCGCATCCAAGTACCAGGCCTACTTCATCACCGAAGTGCCCATCAAGGTTGGTGGACAGAATCTTCCCGCCGGCGCCTACGGCATCGGATTCATTGGCGGCGGCAAGTTTGCCGTCACCGACGTAGGCGCACATGACGTGCTCACCGCAGGCTCCGCCACCGATGCAGGCCTGAAGCGCCCCATGCCTCTCCAGATCATGGCCGACCCCAGCGGCGGCTTCCGCCTCTACGCCGGCCGCAATTACGTCACCATCACTCGCTGACCGCACATCTCAGATGTAAGCGCAGTCCTAATGCAACAAGAACGCGGACCTTTCGGTCCGCGTTCTTGTTCCTGCCACCTATGACTCGCCTTACGCCTTTGCCAGCACCGGCGCTCCTAGCCGCTCCGCCACCAGCTCGTGCCCGCGATCCAGCAGTTCCTGCAGCGGAACCTTCCCCGCGTCCACATCCGCCAGAATCGCCCTCTGCGCCGCGTACTCCTTGTTCACCACGCCTGCCTTCGACTGCAGCATGCGCCACGACTTCCGCCGCTCCACGCAGAACATCACCAGTTGCCGCGACAACGCGCGATATTCGATCTTCCCGTTTTCCTCGTACTTAATGTACACGCCAAAGTCAGGGATGAAAGCGCGATGCGCCGGGTTCAAATACCGCCTGTAGACCACGTCCTGCTGCGTAATCCGCACCAGCATGTTGTCCAGGTGAATCATCTTCTCCGCCGCCTCCGGCTTGATCTTCTTCAGGTGGTTCCGGAAGCGCGCTTCGGTCGTGCACCAGTGAGCCACCGTGTAGCGCATGGTCTCGCCGGTCGACTTGATCTTCGTCTCGTACCAGTCAAGCTCCATCGAAGGATTGCCCTTCACATCCAGCGCTTCCTGGTACGTCTCGCCCAGCCGCGGATTGAAGACGAACTCCGGCACTCCGCGTGAATCACGCACCCGTTGCGCCTGGAACAGTGCCATGTCATCCGCCACTCCATGCTCCGGCTGGCAGGTGGTGAAGCACTGCAGGAACATCGTTCCGCGATACTCCAGCCCATCCAGAATCGCCCGGTACAGCTTCGGCGCATTCGCCATCGAAACCTGGGCCACAAACGGCGACCCGTGCCCCGCGAGGAATGTCTCCGCAACCGTCTTCTTTTCCGTATTCTTGCCCTGCGTCGCCGAGCCGAACACGTTCATATCGTTGCCGCCCAGCATTGGTGTCGAATCCGAATTCTGTCCGCCGGTGTTCGAATAAACCTGCGTATCCAGCATCAGGGCCTTGATGTTCGGCCGGTTCTGCAGGATCACTTTCGACATGTTCTGATAGCCGATGTCACCCATGCCGCCGTCGCCGCCAACCACCCAAACCTTGGGCAATTCGACGATTTCCTGGTCGCTCATCAGCGCATCGGTAAAGTGCGTGAACTCGTAATACTCGCGCTCCGACAGCACATTCGTCTCGCGCGTCAGCAGGATGTCCGCCAGCCGCTCTGGAATCACCGAACGTCGCGCGTGATCCACGATGAAGCTCTCGCCCATCAGCCAGCCGATCGTGATGCCATCCTGGAAGAGCGAATTCATCCACGGATAAGGATGCGGGTTGTTCGGCGACGTCGATCCATACACCGTGTTGCAGCCCGTGTGCGCGGCCATCGCCATCACGCTCATACCGTTCGCCAGTCGTCCATCCACCGGCTGCAGGTTCTTGTGATTGAAGGCTTCCGTCAGCAGCACTGCCGCGATCGCTTCAACAAGTTGTGCATCGGTGATTTCGCCGTGCTCCGCCTCGTAGGCTGCGATGCGCGTCTTGGTGTCTTCAACCTGCTCGCCACCCAGCCCAAGAATCAGATGGGCGATCGCCTGCCGCAGCAGCGTATAAGTCTCCGGATCAGACACATTCAGCGCCGCCAGTTTTGCCACGCCGGTCTTTTCCAACTCGCCGGCCTTGGCTACAAACCGGTCGCTCTTCGCGTGGTACACAGGCCGCATGTAAGCCTCTGTCACCGCGGCAATCGAACGCAATACGCTCTTCTCGCCGCAACCCGCGCACGCTCCGTCGCCCGATACCAGCGCGTCATAATTGCGCCGCACCATCAGCATGTTGCGCAGCGTCGCCGTCTTCGAGTCGGCCGGATTCGCCGCGTTAAACAGTCCCAGGTACTTCTGCGAAGTGTCCGGCAGCAGGTTCAGGAACGCCGTGCCCGTTTCGTGTTCCGCGTTCACTTCCGTCGTTTCCTGCACCATCTTCAGCGCTTCGTGATCGCCGCAAGCCGTCACGCAAGCCGCGCAGCCCTTGCACAAATCGCTCACGAAAATTGAGAAGACGCCGCCTGTTCCCGGCGCCTTGCGCTCCGGCGACGAGAAGATGGCATTCACCTTCTGATATGCCATCGGCACCTTGTCGATGATGTTGTAGAACTGCGTCTTCGCCTCAACAGAGAATCCATCCACGCTCTCCGTCACTTCGCGAATGATTTTCTGCAGTGGCGTCCCCGTCTTCATCTCCGCCACCATCCGCTGCCGCGTCAGCTTCTCGATCTCCGGCAGCTTCTGCATCATCTTGGTGCGCTCGCCTGCATCGCCCACGTACCGCGAAACCGCCATCGTCAGCATCGTCGCCAGATCCTGCGAAGTATTCGGCAGCGCCGTGTCCGGGCAAACCGAGATGCACTCCATGCACTGCGTGCAATTCTCAGGAATGTACAGCGGAGTCTCGCGCCGCGCCACGTACTTCGACGCTGTATCGCCCGTCGCCGCCGCAATCACGCCCATCGCAGCCAGCGGTGTCGCCGGCTGATCGTATCCGAAGCTCGCCCGGAACTCCGCATCGAACGCCTCGATGCTCGCCACCGGCGGCCGCGCTTCCTGCCCTGCAGGAGGCAGCGTCGAACGGCATCCGCCAGTCGTGCAGCTATCTCCACCCACGGTCGCCATTTCGAGAATCGGCAACAGCGGCTGTCCGCGCAGCGAAGACCTGTCCGCCGCCGCCATCTCGCCAATCGCGATTTCCTTCACCCGTTCGAAGCCCTGCGTCATGACCTCCATGTTGGAGCTCACAACCGCATCGCCCAGCTTGCCGAACTTCTTTACATACTGCTTGAAAACCACGTCGCGATACTGCTCTTGCGAGATGCCAAACTCCTGCAGCAGATTGCTTACCGCAAAGAACGCGCCCAGAAACGCATTGCCCTGCATGCGCAGTTGCAGATCGCCGCGGTCCGTAGCCTTCCGCGCAATCTCAAATCCCGGCAGTGTGAACACGCGAATCTTCTTGTCGATAATCTGTTTGCGCGCCCACAGCGGCAAATTCTCCCACGCCCGCTCGCCCTCTGCATCCGACTCCCACACCAGGCTTCCGCCCTCCTGAATCCCGTCCAGCGGATTGCAGTGCGTAAACGCCTTCGGATCGCAGCACAACACGACCGTCACATGCCGCAGATCGCAGTTCACGCGAATGCGGTCCTTCGCCGCCACCATGAAGTAGCTCGTCGGCGCGCCCTTCTTTTCCGATCCATACTTTGGATTCGCGCTGACGTGAATCACTTCCTTCGGATTGCCCTTGTCGTCAACCAATCCGTCGCGCTCGTAGAGCAGATCGTTCAAGTCGCCCAGAATCGCGCCCAGGTTCTTGCCCGTCGTGATCGCGCCCCATCCGCCAATCGAATGGAATCGTACCGCAACCGCGCCCTCCGGCAACAACGACGGCATCTCGTCGCCGATCACCGCGTACGGATGATCGATGCCCAGCACAAAGAAGCTCACTCCATCCGCAGCCGTCTTCCCGTCCTTGCGCGCGCGGCCCGCGGTTGCATACTCATATGCGCCAATAATGTGTTCTGGCCTGAAGTCGCGCGAACCCAGCCCGTAGCTGCCCGAATAGATATGCGGCACTTCGTCCATTTGCAGCGTCGGCAAGCCTTCCGCCGCCGGATGCCCCGCATACTGAATCGCCTTCGACAGCGCCGTCCGAATATCGCGTCCCAGCGGATTGTCGCCGCTCAGCGCTTCGTCGGTCCGCTCCAGGATGATCACGTTCTTCTTGCCCTTGAGCGCGGCCACAATCGCCGCCTCGGGGAACGGCCGAATCACGTTCACGTGAATTGAACCAACCGTCACGCCACGCGTCTCGCGCAGATAATCGACCGCCGCTTCAATGTTCTCCGCCGCCGATCCCAGCGAGACAAACACTGTGTCTGTGTCGTCCGTCTTGTACTTCGAAATCAGCCCGTAACGCCGTCCCGTGAGCTTCGCAAAATCCTCATACGCTTCTTCCAGGAACTGCAGAATCGGCTCGGCGAAATTATTCCTCCGCGCGATAATTCCGTTCATGTAGTGTTCCTGGTTCTGCACCGGCCCCAGCAAAACGGGATTCGTCAGATCCATCATCTTCGGAACCCGTCGCCGCGTCGGCCCAAACAACACCCGCTGCGCCTCCGTCGGACAATCGATAATGTCTTCCGGCGCACCCAGGTACTCGCGAATCAGCTCCGACTCATGCTTGTAAAACGTCCGCTCGAGGTGGCTCGTCAAAAAGCCATCCATGATGTTCATGCCCGGCGTCAGCGACAGTTCCGTCACCCGCCGCAAAATCAACGCCTGGTCCGCAGCCTGTTGCGCGTCCTTGCCGAACAGCATGATCCAGCCCGTATCCAGCGCACCGTAAATATCGTCGTGTCCGCAATGCACATTCAACGCATGCTTGGTCAGCGCGCGTGCGCCCACTTCCAGCACCATGGTCGAGCCCTTGCCCGGCGCGTGATAGTACTGCTCAACGCCGTACACAACGCCCTGCCCGGAGGTAAAGTTCACCACCCGCTTGCCACAAACCGAATGAGCAATAGCTCCGCCCTGCGCCGCATGCTCGCCCTCGGTCTCAATGGCAATCGTGTTGTGCCCGAACACGTTGAGGTGCCCTTCGGCATACGCCTGCTGAAAAAGCTCGCCGCCCTCCGTCGAAGGCGTAATCGGGTAAAACACGCCGGCATCGGCGATCCGTGTCTCGGTGTGATACGAGACAAGCTGGTTTCCATTTGCAGTGACCCGGATCCCGGGATAACGAGCAGCTTCGGTCATGAATCCCCCAATGTGCTTCTCTTGCTTTGATCTTGCTTCTCAACCCTGCAGGCCCACTCCAGATTCAGCCTGCCCTGAATTTGCCTAGCCTTGCCGCCTGCGGTCTCTAACCCTCGAATCTCATCAAGCGGCACTTCACCGTTGCTGCCCATTGCTGCGCAGCAACTCAGTTAACTCTTTTCGTTTCTTTGCGGTCCGCAACGTCTCGACTATTCCAGCGCCTGCTTGCTTTACCGTCGGCTGTCCGCCCGCGGTGAAGCCAGATTGCTTGTTTTTGCTGACCACGTAAGTCTAACGGCCGCAGCGGAAAACGGGAAACTCCAGGGGAAGATTTCCCAGAGAAATAGCCCATCCATAAGTATGCGCCCGCCAGACAAACAGCGCATTTGCCCCGCCCTCAACCGTCCCAAGTGGTGGGATTAGCCCGGAACTCCCTCGCGACTCACCTACTCCGCACCTGCAGCCACTCCCCCCAAGACCGGCTCTATACTTGGACGGATTAAACTCGCCGTCCCAAGAAGGCTCCCGCAATGCACGACCCAAGCCAAGCGCACTTCGCCCGCTACCCCAGCCTCGCCAACCGCGCCATCCTCGTCACCGGCGGAGCCACCGGCATCGGCGAATCCATCGTCACCCACTTCGCCCGGCAAGGCTCCCGCGTCGCCTTCCTCGACATCCAGGACGAACCCGCCCGCCAACTGGTCCGCACCCTTGCCGCCGAAGGCTGTCCGCCGCCTCTCTATCTCCATTGCGACCTCACAGATATCGGAGCGCTGCAAATCGCAGTCAAGAATGCAGTTGCCGCCCTTAAGACCATCGATGTTCTGGTCAACAATGCCGCCAACGATCAGCGCCACTCGATCGAATCGGTCACCCCCGAGTCCTTCGACAGCTCCATCGCCGTCAACCTCCGCCCCCAGTTCTTCACCATCCAGTCTGTGCTTCCAGCCATGCGCGCCTCCGGTCGCGGCTCCATCATCAACATGTCCTCCATTTCCTGGATGATTCCTTCCACCGGCGTCCCCCTTTACATCGCCGCGAAGGCCGCCATCGTCGGGCTCACCCGCACCCTCGCCCACGAACTCGGCCCCCACAACATCCGCGTCAACGCCATCCTCCCCGGAGCCATCGCCACCGAGCGCCAGCGCCAGCTCTGGTACACCCCTGAATACAAAGCCGAAATCCTCTCCAGCCAGGCCCTCAAGCGCGACATCCTCCCCGAAGACGTCGCCCGCCTCGTCCTCTTTCTTGCTGCCGACGACTCCAGCGCCATTACCAATCAGAGCTACATCGTCGACGGCGGCTGGGTCTGATTCCTATGTTCCCGTCGCTTTGAAAGAGCACGAGTTTTAGTCGTGCCGAAAATCCTGGAAAAACGAGCGGGCCTCAGTGCCTGCGTGAGAACCCAATCCTCGGGCTGACTTTTCGGCTTCTACCGCTGTGCAGCATGGAAAGACACACCCGAATCCTGTGCCGCATGGAAAGAGACACCCCATAGGGTGGTAGGAAATTAGCCCCGGGTAGAGCCGTTGATCCGTAAAACGGGTCAACGGCGTCACCCGGGGACCACGACAAGAAAGAGGACCCGAGCCCCGTCGGGGCGATGCAACTGCGAGTTCTCACGCAGACACTTCAGCCCCTGCGGGACGTTTTTGGCTGAGGCCGAGGTAGACAATGTCTCGGGACCCGTAGCTGGAAGCTGAAAGCTGGCAACTAGTAGCTTTCACCCCCATGCCTTAAGATTTCTCGGGGAGCGAATCGCCATGTTTCCAGCCTTTAAATTGACCCGCCGCAATCTCATTCCATCTTTTTCCACTCTTGCCGTCTATTGCGCCGCCACAATCTTCACCGCCTCAGCCCCTGCACAGACCCTCGTTGAACAGGCCAAGGTTGCCGCGGAAATCAATCGTGTCGCTTCCAATCTGCCGCCCGAGTCGCGCAATGTCATCACCCGCCTCACTTTGCTGCACACGCTCCCCGACGGCGTTTGGAAGATGCACAATGGCGACCTCGCCCACGGCGAGGCCGTCGATCTCGATGAGTCCGACTGGCAAACCCAGTCCGTCCCCGGCCACGCGTCGAACGATGCCGTCTGGTTCCGCCAGACCTACACCGTTCCCGACACGCTCGGCGGATACGACCTCACCGGCTCGCGCATCTGGTTCCAGTTCCACGCCGACGCCAACGGCCCCATGCCTGAAATCCTCTACTTCAACGGCCGTCGCGTAGCTCTCGGCGACGACCTTGAGCCCGTTGTCCTCTTCGACGGCGCCAAGCCCGGCGAAAAAGTTACTGTCGCTATCAAGCTCCTCCACACCGTCGACACCAAGGGCATCCGCGGCGCAACCCTGAGCATCCAGTTCCCTGACAGCCGCCCCAACCCTGACGATCTTCGTACCGAATTCCTTTCCGCCGCGATCCTCATCCCCTCGCTCGCTCCGAATGATCCCGCCCAGATGACCACTCTCAACGGAGCCATCGGAGCCGTCGATCTGAAGGCTCTCGATACACACAACCAACCAGTCTTCGACGACAGTCTTCGTGCCGCTCACGCCAAGCTCGAAACCCTGTTGCCTCTCATGCAGACCGCCACCTTCCACCTCACCGGCAACTCCCACATCGATGCCGCCTGGCTCTGGCCCTGGACCGAAACCGTCGACGTCGTCAAACGCACCTTCGGCACCGCGCTCCAGTTGATGTACGAATACCCGCAGTACACCTTTACCCAGTCCGCGGCCCAATACAACGAATGGCTGGCCGACAAGTATCCCGACCTCAATAACCAGATCAAGCAGCGCATTCAGGAAGGGCGCTGGGAAATCGTCGGCGGCATGTGGGTTGAGCCCGACCTCAACATGCCCGACGGCGAATCGCTCGTCCGCCAGCTCCTCGTCGGCAAGCGCTGGTACAAGCAGGCATACGGCGTCGACGTCCGCATTGGATGGAACCCCGACAGCTTCGGTTACACATGGCAGCTGCCGCAGATCTACAAGAAGTCCGGCGTCGACTACTTCGTCACCCAGAAGATGACCTGGAACGACACCAACCAGCTCCCCTTCAAGCTCTTCTGGTGGGAGTCGCCCGATGGCTCCAAGGTCCTCACCTATTTCCCGCACGATTACGGGAACGACAACCTTGACCCCACTCGCCTCTCAACCGACCTCGCCGCCGCGCGCATCCGCGCTCCCGGCATCACCGACATCATGGACCTCTACGGCATCGGCGACCACGGCGGCGGACCCACCCGCGCCATCCTTGACCAGGGAGTTCACTGGTCGATGCCCTGGAACCCGCCGCATGTAATTCCCCAGATGCCCTTCGGCACCGCGCAAAGTTACTTCGACCACGTGGAGGGCAAGATCGCCCCCGACAGCCCCGTCTGGAATTACCAAAGCATCGCCAAAGGGTATAAACCGCCAGCGGCGATTCCCGGCAAGATCGACATTCCCACCTGGAAAAGCGAACTCTACTTCGAATACCACCGCGGCGTCATGACCACGCAGGCCAACCACAAGCGCAACATGCGCGAGGCCTCCATCGAAACCCTCAACGCAGAAAAGTGGTCATCCCTCGCCTGGCTCGACGGGCAAAAATATCCCGCAGCTGAACTCACCGAAGACTGGAAGAAAGTTCTCTTCAACCAGTTCCACGATTTAGCCGCCGGCTCAGGCATCGGCATCATCTACAAAGACGCGCAAAAAGATTACGACGTAGTCCGCTGGTCTACCAACGAGATTTCGTCGAATTCTTTGCAAGCAGTTTCTGAGCGGATCGATACGCAGGTCAAACAGGAGAAGTCTGTTCCGATCATTGTGTACAACCCGCTGGGATGGGACCGCTCAGGTGAAGTTAGCGTCAAGTTGCAGCTACCCGACCCGGCGCAGGAGATCAGCGTGTCCGAAATGTGCGAGCCGGAGAGCCGGATCAATCAAATTGACCCGACAGTGCTGTCCCGGGATAAACAAACGGGAGAGGTAGAGGTCAGTTTCTACGCACGCAAAATCCCTGCTCTCGGTTATAAAGTGTTTCGCATTGGGCCGCCTTGGAAACCAAAAAAAGGCGAGCCGACGCCGGGATGCGTTCGCGGATTCGAAGTTGTAAACCAGGACCCGGCTGGAACGGAATATTTCCTGTCGGGTGGTCGTCTGCACGTGAGCGTCAACAAGCAGACGGGGTGCATTTCGAGCATCCTCGACAACGAGACAAAGTACGAGTGGATCGAGAAGGGCGGCTGCGGCAACGAACTTCAGGCTTTCAAGGACACGCCCAAGGACTATGACGCATGGAATATCGATCCAGGTACGCTGGATCAGTCGCCATCTCTGCTGAACAAGGCCGATAAGGTTGAGCTTCTAGGAGCAAATGGTCCCTCTCCGACCGTCCGTGTCACGCGTAGTTGGCAGAATTCCAAGTTCACACAAACCATCAGTCTCCCCCTCGGCTCTGACCAGGTCGACATCGACAACGACATCGACTGGCACGAATCCCACATCCTGCTCAAAGCCGCCTTCCCGCTGGCCGCCAGCGGTCCCTTCGCGACCTACGAAATCCCCTACGGCACCATCGAACGCCCCACCACCCGCAATAACAGTTGGGAAAAAGCCCAGTTTGAAGTTCCCGCGCAGCAGTGGGCCGATCTCGGCGACGGCAAACACGGCCTCAGCCTCATCAACGATTCCAAATTTGGCTACGACGCCGTCGGCAATACCCTCCGTCTAACCCTGCTCCGCTCGCCCAAGTGGCCTGACCCCGATGCCGATATGGGCCATCATCACTTCCATTACGCCCTTTATCCCCACGCAGGCACATGGAAAGACGCCATGACCGTCCGCCACGGCTTCGAGTACAACTACCCGCTCACCGCCGTTGTCACCACCGCCCACCCCGGATCGCTCCCCGCCAGCCACTCTTTCGCTTCCGTCAGTCCCGACAATGTGGTCCTCACCGCCGTCAAAAAGGCTGAAGACGCCAAGGGCCTCATCTTCCGCTGCTATGAATGGGCCGGCAAAGACTCCACCGTCGAATTCCACGTCCCTCCCGGCGGCACCAGCGCCACCGTCACCAACATGATGGAAATCCCCGAAGGCAGCCCGCTTCCGATCGCTGGAGACGTAGTCAAAGTCCCCATCCACCCCTACGAAATCCTGACCATCCGCGTCGACTACCCCGCCGCCGGCCCAAAAGAATAGCGTCGCTGGGAAGTTCCAATCACCTCAAGAATGGGTTCCCCAGGTCCCTCGCAGTTGGGGACCTGGGATAGCGCCTCAACTCTGTGGTGCCCCACCCATGACGCAGCCTCACCGCGGCATCCGGGCCCCAGTGACAGGTCTTTGTCGCGGGGGTGGTTCATGGGTGGGATTCCGCCGGGTGCCCCATGTCTCGAACCTGAGACATGGGAGACGACGAACCTCGATGGGGCGCCGCCGATGCATCCCCGAATCTTTGCGTACAGTTTCCCTGGAATTCGCTATCCTTGAACTGGGAAACAAAAAACCGCTATTCGGTTTACTCCACGTCGCGAAACGCAACCGATGAGTTGCCCTTTCAATTCACCATGCGGGATCAAAGCGTCAAGAAGTACCCAAAAACGCCCGTAACTCCTTGCGGGAGAAATATCTGCGGGCGAAGTTATTTCGTTGGAAATACTTACAGTCGCTCACTCTCCGTAAAGCTCTCAAGGCAGGAAACTTCGATCCAAATACGGGGTGGGGGGTACCGGAGGAAAACGGGTATAAACCGGTCGGATGTCCTACAGAGTAGACCGGGTGCCCCATCCATGACGCAGCTTCACCGCGGCATCCGGGCCCCCAGCGACAGGTCTTTGTCGCTGGGGTGGTTCATGGGTGGGATTCCACCAGCCTCCAGAACCGAAGGATTCACGGCATTACACGGAGGGAGCAGGGGCGTCCAGGCCCCTGAACAAAAGCATGTAGACACTCGGGGCTTCAGCCCCGGACTATCCCCAACAACCCTTGCAGAGAATTCCCATCCCCGGGCGCAAACTAATTACATAACCATGAAAAACGCGACCTCGAACCCCCTCTTTACCTACCCTGAATTCGCTTCCATATCGCCCGTCGAAACGCCACGAAAGCGAGAAAAAGCCGACTTTAAAACTATATTTCTGTACGCCCCCACTCAACCTGCTTCATTCCAATCACTTACAACGACACTCATTACAGGAAAACAGGAAATTTAATGCCAAAATCGACCAAAACGCCACGATAAGGACCCGCTAAAGTGCCAAAATCAACCATTTTTTGCCACCAATCTGCGCCCCCAAATCTCGCATCCCGGAAACCAATTTGCTACTCTCCAAGTAGGGAGCACTAACCATGCACATCACGTCCCCGTTCTTCGTCGTCCCCGTCATCATCGCCGTCTTCTTCGCCTGCATCTTCTGGGCCACCAGCTCCAAGGAAGACAACGGCCACTCCGCCCACTAATCAGCGCTCCCGCAGCCGCACCAGCAGCACCCCTTGTCTCGAAACTTCGGTTTCCAGATTCGCTTTTCCCGCGTCCACTCTCACCGTGTGCTCCGGCTGCGTCTGCTCCAACCCTCCTGCCTTTTCCAACTCCGCCAGCTGCTGCTCGCTTGGTTGCGCGGGACTTCCCATCTGCTGCCAGGTCCTGTAGGCGTTGCTGTGCTCTGCGTCCATCCGAAACGCCGAAACTACTGCCTCGCTCCCGTTCAACCCGTCCACCAGAACAAGAATTGTGGCGAGCGGCGCATCCACATCCGCATCGTGATAATTCCAAATCAACACATCCACTTCTTTGCCATTGCGCGTAGCTACGGCATTGACATCCGGCGCGCTCGTCACGCTATCACTCACCACCTGCTCAAGCGGCAAGGCCCCACTGCTCTCCGTCTCCACCCCTTCCGCACCCGACTTGCCTCCGCCCAGCATTCCCATCAACCTGAATGCATTCAGCACCGGCTTATCGATCCCATCGGTAGCCAGCGCCCGCAGCGGCGCAAACACCGGCTGATTTTCAAACTCAAACGCCCACGTCACCGCTCCCTCTACGGTGACCCCATATTTGCGCGCCAGTTCATAGGTCCGCATCGTTGCTTCGGTCACACTGGCGCCATACAGAGGTCCGTTTCGATAGCCATTCTGCGCACTGAGGCAGGCGCCGCACCCTTCAGGATCGCTTTCCCCCAGAATGATTGGCGTCCGCTTCCACTCCGGATAACTCGCCACCACTTTCATCCCACGCTCAACCGCGCGCAACTGCGTTCCCACACTCATCACCACGTGGCCGTCCACAAATACGGGATGTCCCTTGGGGTGGTAGCTGATAAAGTCGAGCGGCGCGCCAATGCTCCCTGTCGCAGCATTCTTGCCGTGCGCGCAGTGTTCCAGAAACTGTCGCAGGAAAGGCTCGGAGTGGTCGCTCACTCCCGTTGCTTCCGGTCCGCCAATTTTTGCCGCCGGCAGCACACCGCGTATCGCAGCCGCAGTCAAATCGTACAGCCGGTCATACTCTTCAGGCGTGCCGTGCCAGTAGGCAATATCAGGTTCGTTCCAGACTTCCCAAAGCCAGCCGTCAACCTGGCTTCCATACCTCTCGTGCAGATGGCGTACATACGTCGAAACCAGCTTCGACCACTTCTCATAGTCTTTCGGCGGATAACTCCAGCCGATGAACATGTCGCCCTTCGGAAAGCTGTGCCGATACGGTTCGGGATGTACTGAAAGCGCCTCTGGCATGAACCCGATCTCGACCAGTGGCTTCACATGCTCTGCCACCAGCGCGTCAAAGATGCGATCCGTAATCGTGAAGTCGTACACCGGCGAACCATCTGCTCGCTCCGTGTAGACATTCGTTGAGCCCCACTTCAGCGAGCCTTCACCGTCGCCTGTGGTGAACAAGTTGTGAGCCCTGAAATACACCGGAACCGGGCTCAGCGCTGCCAACTCGCCCAATAGCTTTTTACCGTTCGGCGCGTAGAGATAGTTCGGTTCATCCGCCCCGAAGTAATTCCAGATCGGCACATACGGACCAATCGCTTTGCTCGAGTGCACCTTCACCATCACCGGCAATGGAGTCTGCGGGACGATCGTTTGCGCGCTGAAAAAGGAGATCGCCGCGAGAAAACAAAATCCCTTGGTGAGCCAACTTCTCATGCGTTCCACAATAAAGGATTCGACTCGCCAGTGCATCAAAGCAGAGGGCCGCTGCGCTTCAAGCGCAACGGCCCTCTGCTTTGGTACGTTTTTGGATTACTCGGGCTTTTTCTTGTCGTCCTTCTTGTCTTTGTTCTTGTCTTTGTTGTCGCTCTTGGCCGGCTTCTGCTCCGCTTCCTTCTTGTTCGACTGTTGCGGCGCAACTTCCTGACGTTGAGGCTGCGGCTTCTCCTGCGGCGGAGCCGCCCTCTGCTGCTCCTCAGGCGCTGGCGGTGTCTGCCGCGCCGGTGGCGGATTGTACTGCGGTCTTGGCTGCGGCGGGTTGTTCACCGGGGGCGCCACTTGTTGCTCTTTCGGCTTCGGTTGCTGCACGGGCCCGAATTCTTGCCGATATACAGGAGCAGCATTCTGCGGCGCAGGCTGGCTCCCGCGCGGTTGCTGAACATTCGTCGGTGCCGTCGGTTGCCCAATCGGCCTTACCGGAGCGGCGTGTGCCGGTGCCGCAACAATCGTCCGTCCCGGCATCGTCCTTATTGGCGGCGCAGGCCTAACCGGCGCTTGCACCGGAGCGGCTCCTGGCTTCGCAACAAACAGCTGTCCCTTTTGATTGACCAGCGTCGGACGCTGTGTTGTCACTCTTACCGGATGTGCAACCGGTCTCGAGATCACCGACAACTGCGTGGGCACCGGCTCCGGCCTGGCCAGCGGCTGCACGCGCACCATCTCGCTCGCGTCCACTTTCACAGACACATTCCGCGCTGGACGTCCCGCCGCAAAATCGTCCTGTCGCATCGCCGTATATCCGCGCTGCTGGTTTACGTAAGTCACATTCGTGACGTTCACGATATTCACGTACGTAGTCTGCACGTGTACCCTCGAACTCTCGCGAATGTTGGTTATGTTCACCTGGTCGATGTAGCGTGGGCTGCACGGATACCATGGCCGGTAAGCTTCACCGGGCCCCAGCGGGAACCACACTGAAACCCCCACCCCGCCTACATGAATGCCACCCGCAAACACCACCAGCGCCGGCGACCACACCGGCCGCACGTTCACCGGCCCCGGAACCCATCCCCAGCGCCCGCCATACGAGACCCAGCGCCCGTAATGAAACGGGGCGTAGCCCCACGATTCGTCTTCAACCCACACCCATCCCCATGGCGCGTGATTTACCCAGTGCCCGTAGTGATAAGGTGTCCAGTCCCCAGGCAGATTCCGCGGAAACCAGATCGCTCCATACTCCGTCTGTCCCTGCCAGTCGCCGTACGCATCCAGGTCCGCAGCGCCCGCCACGTCCGGGCTCACGTACTGATAAGAAGCGACGCTCGCTATCTGCTGGTCGCGCTGCTCGCTCCAGTAATCCAGATCGTCTGCTGCCGCGGGCTGCAGCCATTGCGGCGAAACCGGGTTGGTGCCGGCCAACTCGAGTGACTGCCCATTGTCCAGCTCCTGCCTGAAATCCCCTGCGCCGGTTACATCTGCGAACTGCCCGTAATTGGTAAAGATGGTCGCGCCGTCGGCCGGAAACACATCCACCCGCAGGTCCCCGCTTTGTCCGAACTCCGCATCGCCATTGGGCGTACTCACATCCAGCAATTGCCGCGGCCACAACCCATAACTGTGCAGGTGTATCGATCCTTGCCCCACTCCAAACGTGATCCCAAATGCCGAGTCATCCACCAGGCTCACGTCGGAATTGGGGCCAATCCGCACATACGTCTGCCCTACCTGGATCTCAACCCGTCCGTCGGAGTCAGTAAATACCCGGTCGCCGGGTCCAATCGACAGATTCGCGTATGCTTGCCCCCAGTCGTCAGAACCCGCCGGCTGTATCGAAACGTTTCCCGAGATGGACGCAATTCGCCCCGCCTCGGGTGGCGGGTCGTCCTGCGCTTTCGCCAGGGTCACGGCGCATGCAGCCATCACCGCATATGTAAGCACCAGCATCAGATTTCTTGATGAGAAGAGAGCATATCTGCTCATAAGTTCCATTCCTTCTTTCGTGTGCCAGTCAATCGTGCCCGCTTCGCCGAGTCGACTCAGGTTGCAATTCTCCGTGATCCAAGGCTTTACGGGACTTAAACTGGTCTAGTTCATAAAGACTATTGAGAATACTAACCCCGGTATCGCGGGAAAGTAGTACAAAGATGGTGGAGTGAACCCTCATCATTCTGAGGAACCGCCGCGGCACTTATGCCGTAATAGAAAGCAAGAGGGCGAATGCCATGATGCAGAAGACGACAATCCTGTTTGTTTCAATGGCGGTCGTAACTGCGATTGCAGGCTGCAGGGTGCATGTGGATAAAGGCGCCAACGGTGAAGATAAAACTGTGCAGGTCGACACCCCTTTTGGCGGCGTCCATGTCAACACTGACCAGATCTCCGCCGCCGATTTAGGCTTGCCTGTCTACCCCGGCGCCGAAATTGTCAGGGATAAGGACCACGATAAATCTGCCGACGTGAACATGGGTTTTGGCGAGTGGCAATTGCGGGTTCGTGCGGTCAACTATGCCAGCTCCGATGCACCCGAGAAAGTCACGGAGTTTTATAAGAAGGCATTGGGTCGCTACGGCAATGTCATCACATGCCAGGGAAACGCCCCCGTCGGGACGCCAACAGCCACTGCTGAGGGGCTGACCTGCGCCGACGACAACAGCAGCGGCCACGTAAAGATCGACCGCGACGACTATGGCACCGGCAAGAACAGTCTCGAGTTGAAAGCCGGCTCCAAACGCCACCAGCACATCGTTGGATTCGAGGATTCCAAAGACGGCAGGACGCGTTTCGCTCTCGTCGCCCTTGATCTTCCCGGCGGTCCCAACAACGGCAGCAAGAGCGATTGATTTGAAAGTGTTGCCCGGTGCGCGTTGCTTTCACGCCGCACCGGCCCCACATTCTCTGGCCGCATTGTCCTTGTGTTCGCTCCTACAAAGGCTCCGCGCTGGCTTCAAAGCTGCCCGATGGCGTCATCCCTACCGCTTGATCTTTCCCTGCCTTCTTTGCGCGATACAAACCCCGGTCCGCGTATTTGAGCACCGCGTCAAAACTCATCGCCTCAACCTGATCCTCAAACCACGGGAACGCTGCCCAGCCAATAGAACAGGTCTGATGCACTTCGCCCGATCCGCCGACCGAAAAAGGTTTTGCTCTCAACGCCTGCATCACCCGATCTGCCAGGATCGTGGCTCTCCCACGATCCGTGTAGCGCGACACGATCAGAAACTCTTCACCACCCCAACGCACCAGCACATCTGAATTACGGATCGCTGAACTGATCCGCCGAGCTGCCTCTATCAATATCCGGTCGCCCGCATCATGACCATGCAGATCATTAACCCTTTTGAAATTGTCCAGGTCGATCAGATAGAAAATCAGGTCCCTCGTTGACCGGTCATCCCCTTCCGCGTATGCACGCACGCACTGCGAAACATCGCCCTCAATCGTTGCTGAGAAGAACCGCCGGTTCCGGATTCCAGTCAACGGATCGGTCATCGAAGATTCCTCGAGCACGTGATTCGCTCGCGTCAGTTCCCTGTGCAGCAACTGTTGCTTCATAAAAACCAGTCCGGCCATGGCAAACATTGCCACCGCCGCCACAATCACTCTGAAATGCACAACGCGAGGTGGCAACCCGCTCTCCAGCACAGCTGTCAGGACGATCACCGGCAGCGACAGCACCGCCAGAATCGCGAGTCCCGCCATCCACGATCCGTACTCGTCTTCCTCATTGGCGTCTCGCGACAGTCTTAGGCCGCGCCCTCTCATCGCCACCACCATGAAAGATGCATACGACGCCAGGTACGGGGAGTCATACCAGCTCCCGCTAAAATACGTATTCAATTCGATGGCGTGGTTCTCGATTGCAAAACATGTGTAGTTGAATGCGATCGCAACCAGGAACAAGGCGTAGAACCATCTCCAGGCGCCGGAGCTCTGCTTGATCAAAAGCCCAAGAACGAAAGCCAGGATCAGGTTCTCCACCATGTACAGCCGGTCATAGTTTTGGTTGTAAAGTGTTTGGTTTGGTGAGATGTATTGCCAGCTCATCACCAGGAACACGTAAAAGCAGACCCACCAGAACATCAGCAGCAGAAAGTCCAGCATCCCCAGCCGCGCGCTAGGTCCTGACTGTTGCAGGTGAGGGCGCAACAAGAACCCCGCCAGCATTAGAATCCCTGGAAGAAACAGGAGCACGTCCCCAGCAAAGAGCATCGGTACCGGCTTTTGCAAAACCAGGTCGTAGTACATCCACCACAGTTGATTCAACAGAGAGATTGACCAGCCAACCGCCAGCATCACCCAGAATGCGCGCAGGCGACCTCGATTCGGAACGGCATTTTGGCCAAATACGAGAGCGAGTGCAATCAAAAGCAGGACAGATAGGCTGTCGCTGACCGCTGTAAGTTTGAGGCCCGGCGGAAGCAATAAAGAGGCGGCGACCTGCGCCAGGGTCAGACCCACCACGGTGCCAATCCACTGTCTTGGACTTGCTTGCAAGCGGGTCTCCTCTTATGACCTATTCTAGGTGCTTCTTGCAATCGCGGAATTCGCAGAAAGTTGTAGCGGCGGGTGAGACGGAAGAATGTGCCGCTTACACTTTTTGCTAACCCGTTTTGAAGGGATTAGTCTCCTTCGGAGCCGAATGTAACTACAGAAAAGGTAGAAAGCCTTTCACTTGTCGCTCGGTCACTTGAAAGTGTCTGCGAAACTGCGTTCCAGCCTCGCAATTCCAGCCCGGGACAAAAACCGCGCCCCGCCACAAATGATGAGCGGCAGGCCGGTGCAATGCCATAGAATTCCCCCACAGGTGTCACACTCATCCGACCGGAGCCCCTTTCAGATGCCAAACAAGGTTGTTCGCTGCTTCCTCGTTGCGCTGCTCGCTGCTGCTGTGGCTTTGCATGCTGCCGACAAGCCAAAACCTGCTGCACCCGCTGCTGTCGATCCTTACGCCGAAGTGCAACCTGCCACAGAGTCGCTGGATTTGGCGATGTACCAGCGCATTCGCGATGAAGGACTCAATCACTCCCACGTGATGGAGTTCGCCACTGCCTTAATGGACGGTATCGGCCCGCGCTTGACCGGGTCGCCTAACGTGAAGAAGGCGAATGAATGGACCCGCGACACGCTGACCAAAATCGGCCTCGAAAACGCGCACCTCGAAGATTGGGGCGAATTCGGTCTCGGCTGGCAACAGCTCAACACCTGGGCGCGCATGGTTACGCCCGACACTGCCGTCCTGATCGTGCAGGCAACTCCCTGGTCTCCCGCAACGCCCGGCCCGGTCACCGGCGACGTGGTCTTCGTCAACATTCAGACCGAAAAGGATTTTGACCAGTACAAGGGCAAGCTCGCTGGCAAAGTCGTGCTTTATGGCGCTATGCGCGAAGTTCCCCCAGTAGATAAGGCCCTTTTCGAGCGCTACAGCGACAAGGAACTTGAGGACATTGCCGAATTTCCGGTGAACGCAAACGCTGGTGGCATTCCGCCGGAGATGCAGGCTCGGCTGCGCACTTTCATGGAGCGCATGCGCATGATCGACAAGGTCGCCCAGTTCTTTGCTGACGAGAAAGTCGCTGCAGTCATCGAGCCAAGCCGCGACGGCAAAAACGGCGGCGGCTCCGGTGGCACCTTCTTTGACGACAACGGGGCCACCCTTGGCCGCACACCCTATCTCGCCGACAAGCGTGTCAAGATTCCGGTCGTAGTTGCAGCCATCGAGAGTTATGGCCGGCTCTATCGCCTTACTCAGGTCCACGCGCCCGTCAGCGTTGAGATCAATGTCGACACCAAGTTCACCGGTGAACACGAACACGCCTACGACACCATCGCCGAGATTCCGGGAACCGATCCCAAGCTCAAGGAACAAGTTGTAATGCTCGGTGGCCACCTCGATAGCTGGATCGCCGGCACCGGCGCCACTGACAACGGAGCTGGGACAATCGTGGCCATGGAAGCCGTGCGCATCTTGAAGGCACTCGATATCAAGCCGCGTCGCACCATTCGCATCGCCTTGTGGACCGGCGAGGAAGAAGGTCTCTTCGGCTCGAAGGGCTATGTGAAACAGCACTTCGGATCCGCTGCCCTTTCCACTGCCCCCGATCAGGTCGCGCTCCCCGAATTCATGCGTCGCACCGCAGGGCCTTTGGAAGTGAAACCTGAACAGAAACTGATTTCGGCGTACTTCAACGTGGACAACGGGACTGGCAAGATTCGCGGCGTGTACACGCAGGGCAATGCCGCCGTGGCACCCATCTTTGCGCAATGGATCGCGCCGCTCAAGGACCTCGGCGTGAGCACGATAACCATGCGCAACACCGGGGGTACAGACCACTTGAGCTTCGATGCGGTCGGGATTCCCGGCTTCCAGTTCATCCAGGACATGCTCGACTATGAGAGCCGCGTCCACCATTCCAACCAGGATGTCGTGGAGCGGTTGCAACCAGCAGATCTGAAGCAGATCGCGACCGTGGAGGCGATTTTCGTTTATAACGCGGCCATGCGCGACCAGATGCTGCCCCGTAAACCGCTCCCGAATCCGGAGGCCGAAGAAAAGAGGCGCGCTCCCATCGAGGGAATCTTCCCGGGGGTCGCTCCGCCGGCTGCACCTGAAAAGCAATAATCAATTCGGCACGTAGTCATCGTCATTTGCGCAAGTGATTTCTTCGAGAACCCGCTTCAATTCAGCACAATCCGAAGCGGGCTTTCTCTTTGAAAGAACTGCCAATTCGCCACATGACAGCGAGACGGGATTACGTTTTGAAGCCGCTCCAGCCAACGCCGGATTCTGCTACACTCATACGAGCGGTTCACGCGGGAATTCGCGCCAGGCAGCGCCCACTGAAACGCAATGTAACACCATGTTCGGGGAGTGGCTCAGCCTGGTAGAGCACCTGGTTCGGGACCAGGGGGTCGGAGGTTCAAATCCTCTCTCCCCGACCATTAAAATCAATAACTTACATTGAATCCTGGCCAGGCTAAACAGCCTGGGGTTCCCAAAAGGGTTCCCACTCTTTGGCAATTCCGCCGTCGGGGAGGCCCGTCAGCGGAATAGCGATTGTCTTCGTTTCCTCCTTCTCGTCTGGTGCGGCGAACACAGCTTCAACGACCCTGCTCACAGCCTCGACACGCTCGTTCCACCACGTCTTCGAATAGACATGACATCGAGCGTGATGCTTCCGGTACCCCCTGCGTGGCCCATGTTGTCACGAGCAACCTCGAGGCGAGCGCCGAAGCGCCGCATCAGACTGGCGTGCATGGTCCGGAAGCTCCGGAAGTCAACTGTCTTTGGCAGCCCCAGCTTTTCTGCTATCGGTTTTAAGTGCCGGTTGAGCAGATTGTGCCTATCGAGAGGCCTGCCAAGCTTGTTGGCAAAAACAAGATCATCAGGCTTGCGGAACTTTTTGTTGCTGGCCCACATTCCCCGTATCGCTGCGAGAATGACGCCGTGTTTGTCGAACGGGACCTCCCGCTTGCCGGCGTCCGTCTTTACGTCGTCGAACTCATCGTCGTAAACACGTTCGTCTACGACAATGCGATCGCGGAGAATATCCTTCCATCGAAGTGCAAGAGCCTCACCCGGCCGCATGGACGCGAAGACGATCAACATGATCATCGATTTCGTGGGCTCCTTCACCCCTTCGATCATCTGGCGAATGTCCGCCAGAGACAGAAGCACGGTCGGCTTTACCTCCCGCTTTCGCGGCAGCTTCACGCCAACTGCAGGGTTCCGGTCAAGCATGCCCCACGCTTTGCCCTGGTTTAGCGCCGCGCGGAGCGTACCGTGAATCAGCCGGATCGACTTCGGCGAAAGCCGAGGCGAAAGAGTGTTGAAATAGGCCTGCAGGTCCATGGTCATCATCTTGCGGACCTTGCTGTTGCCAAATTCAGGCAGCAGATATGTCCTGAAGTTCTCCTCGTACTGCTTGCGCGTGGAATTCTTCAGATGTGGCCACGTCAGTTCCCGGCACTTGTTATAAACAGCCTGCAAGGTTTCCTCGTCGTTGGCGAACAGATCAGGTTGGTTGTTCCGCTCATTGACTGGCCCCATGAACTGGTCGGCGAGCCGTTGTGCTTCGCGACTGCTTGGCACGCGGCTCTTGGCCCAGGACTTGGTCCGTCTCTGACGCGGGGTTCGGGTGTAATCCCAGTAAAACAGCTTCCACTTGGACCCAAGATCCTGCACCTGGGCCCGCTGATAACGTTCCTGCACCACGGTCCTCCTTCCGTGGTGCTTCAATCGCGGTCTCTTTGTAGCATCAAAGGTCATCACTGGACAACCTCGGAACCAGCGAGAAAACGGCGGATAATTGCCGGGCGGAATCGCACGTAGCGTCCGAGGCGGAGCACGCCGGGGAGCTGATCGGCGTTGGCATAGACCCAAGACTGGGGGACGCAAAGAAGCGCTGCCACTGTCTCAGCCTCGAACAGCTGATCAAGGCTGCCAAGCCAGCGCTCCACTTCCTGGCCACAGAATCGGAAGTAGGACCCGAGCCGCCTGAAGCCGGGAATCTCGCCCGCGTGCCAGCGCACCCAGGCGACGGTCATGACAAGAATGTCGGCGACATCCTTGTCGGATAAAAGGGGTGTAAACGCCGGGACTGGCGTCGCGGCGAGTTGGTTCTCAAGTTGTGTCAAGCGTTCCTCAAAGCGAGGCGCCGGTTAATCCGGTCACCGGAACGGAAGAGATTCCTTCCGCTTCATCGCTTCGAGGAAATAGCCGATAATTTTCATATCAATTGCCATCCTTACACGTACGACCGATCCACCAAACACAGCGTTTGCGGGCGCGTTCTTCGTGTGAAGGAAGAGCGCGCCCGCGAGGATCAAGCGGCCAGTTCCAGGATTCCCACTGCCCAGAGTTGCTTATGAAGTTCAGCCTCAATCTGCCTGCGCCGCGCCAGAGATGGAGCTTTCAGATCCTGCATCGGCGGAACGGCCTTGTACTCCTTGCCGTCGAGCTCACATCCGAGCTTGCCCTGGGCAAGCCGCCCCACTGTTTGAAATAGAACGGAACGTGGGCCGACTTGCACTGATCGCGAATACAGAAGATCCACTCCCCGCGCACCGGACGAGCTCCGGGGCCACTCTCGCCGCCGACGATGACCCAGTTGATGCCATCGAGCCAGATGTTCCCGAGGTCCTCAAGAAGCGGCTCACAGGATAGAAAGCGCATCGCGACGTCACTTTTCTGGAGACAATCTAGGCGAGGCAGGCCGTGCTTTTGGTTCTCAACGGTCATGCCCCACCAAATGTGAGGCAGCCGGGCCGCAAACTCGAGATCGTTCTTGAGCATCTTTTGCATTCGCTCGGGGCGCTTCGTAAGGATCTGGTAGGTGTGCCAGTTGGCGGCGGCCATCACCTCGAAGGTTGCGACGATGAACTGATCGGGAACGTCGTCGTGGAACAAATCCGACATGCTGTTAACGAAGACCCGCTTTGGACTCGTCCACCGAAGCGGCTCAAGCAGCTTCCACGGCGCAAGGCGAACGTCAAATCCTTGCTCGAACGCGTTGCCGGGGACACCGCGAACCCTTTCCGCGAATACCTCGGCATAGCAGTGCGCACAACCTGGACTGACTTTTGTACACCCGCGAACCGGGTTCCACGTATTGTCTGTCCATTCAATCAGCGAAGATTATCACCTTGACGCAAGGTGATAATCTTCCTGAATGGTAAACAATCGCTCAAATAACCGATCATTTCTTCCAGAGCGATAGGCTGGCTTGTATCAATCAAATAGACGGCATATTATGAGCGATAGGAGATTCTTCTATCGCTCATGGCATGGAACTGGCAAAACCCCGAGTGGCCCAATTTCACGTGGGATCGCCGCCGCATTGAAAGCGCTGAGGAACAGTTCCTGCTCGGTTCTGGTGTTGTCATTGGGTCCGTTAAACACTTGAGCGGGGAGGATCACAAACAGCTCCTTGTCGAGTTGATGAGCGGCGAAGCCGTCACTACTTCCAAAATCGAGGGCGAAACGCTCAATCGTGACAGCGTCCAGTCCTCCATTCAGCGGCAGCTCGGGCTCGCTGCAGACAAGCGCCGCGCCAGCCCTGCCGAGCAGGGCATCGCCGAAATGATGGTCGATCTCTACCGCTCATTTCGAGAGCCACTCTCGCAAGAGACGCTTTTTACATGGCACAAGATGGTTACCGCAGGCCGAAGAGATCTCGCCGACATTGGCCGTTACCGCACAAGCAAAGAGCCGATGCAGATCGTCTCTGGCCGGATCGGTGCTTCGAAAGTTCATTTTCAGGCTCCCCCATCAGAGCGCGTTCCTTCCGAGATGACTGGATTCATCGCCTGGTTCAATCAGACTGCGCCGGATGGGGGGGACTCTTGCCAGCGATCACCCGCGCGGGCATCGCTCACATCTATTTCGAATCCATTCACCCGTTCGAGGATGGCAACGGTCGCATCGGCCGTGCTATCGCCGAGAAAGCCGCAGCGCAGGCTGTGGGCCAGCCGGTCCTTCTCGCCCTGGCGACCGCGACCCTGGCGCATCAAAAGCGCTACTATGAGGCTTTGGAGAGAGCCAATCGGCGCATCGACATAACCGAATGGCTCACTTGGTTCGCCGGAATCGCGCTCGATGCCCAGCGACGCAGCATCGCGCAGGTTGAGTTTGTCATCGCGAAAGCGAAGCTCCTAGACCGCTTGCATGGCAAGATCAACGCAAGGCAAGAGAAGGCTCTCTTGCGCATATTCCAGGAAGGCCCTGAAGGCTTCAAAGGTGGTCTGAGCGCCGGGAACTACATGACAATAACAGGAGCATCCCCCGCTACAGCCACTCGCGATCTTGCCGACCTCGTCGAAAGAGGTGCGCTCGTTCGCTCCGGCGAGGTTAGGCATGCACGGTACGCGCTCCGCCTTCCGAGGGCTTAAAACGCGATCTCCGCCGCTGATTGTGAAGTGTTCTGAACAAATCGAATCGATCACCAGCGTGGCAGCTCATTCTCGCGGTCCTCATCCTGCCGGCACAAAAACCCTCGCGGGCGCGATCGAAGCCCTCTCCTCGCGATCAGAGAGGACAGGGATCGTATGGCGCCTTCATCCTTCCGGGCATCCATGAGTCCAGGGCCACTCCGTTCCTGGCTCGCTCATCCTGGTCATGGAAGACAAAGATCAAGTGGTCTCTTCATCCTGCCCGTGCGTCAGACTGAAGCTATCCATGATCTAGAACCGCAGGCTCTTTCTGACTCGCGTCAGCTTCTCTCTATATATGGAAGATTCTTAGTCGTCGCTCGATTCCTGTTCATCGATTCCTGTTCATCGATTACGGGACCGGATCCATCATCTGGTTCAGGGGCTCTTGATGACTCGTTCTCTCTATATATGGATCGTGTCGGTTTTCTTGCCGCCGCCGGCTCGGATATCCTCGCCCGCCGGACCTCGAAAGTTCGGTAAACAATCGCGCCCTTTAGGTTCCTGCCACCGGCCCTTCTGCTCCATTGGAAGGAAACGCTACCGGCCTTAGCCCAACCTGTTTGCCGCGCCTGTGCAGAATGATTTAGAAATGCGCTCTGCAAGATTGCTTCGCCCTGCGATCGTCGCGCGGCGACCCGCGGCGGCCTTAGCTCTTCAGCGCATGGCAATGTTAATCCCCCTGGACCGATGATTTCAGGAGCCCACGACGTTCATCAGGATCCAACCAAATTTCCTAATAGCCGCTTTTACGTCCAGGTAGGCTGGATTTGTAAACGCCGGCCGACATATCAGGATTCAACTCGTCGAGGTCCGTGCGGTCGCGCACCCTGTTTCATACGAGCGCCCTAGCGACGAGTACAGACGGATGTACCGCCTGGGTTAGCAACTCGATGCACATCACAAGCATGGCGGTTTGCTTGAACGTGATTCGTTGACACACAAAAAGTGGGTCCGAACCCAGCAGGTTTGAGCGATACCGTAGCAGCTCGGCCCGCTTCCCAATTTGATCTTCAACGGAATCCAGCGGCAATGGGGGTCGATAACCTTTGTTTCGAGGCTATTTGGCTGAAGAAGCGGTCTCCTCGGCAGCAAGGGACGCGGGCGTGACGACAAAGTGGCGTACATAGTTGTAAGGAGGGACAATACGTCCACGCAGGAGAGTGATGCCCAATTGGATGAGACGCGGTCCGTAACTTTCAGCCCCATGAGAGATCGAGCCAATAATAGCGCTCGAATCTTTTCGCATTTCTTCCAGAACTTCTGGGATGCAATCCTGCCCAACGATGGCGAAATCCTGTTCACGTCCGAACTGACGAGCAGCATCGAGAACGCCTAGAGCACTGGAATCCGTTGACGCAGCTACAAGGAATCTCTGGCCTTTGCGCTGCGTTCGCAGCAATTCCGTGATTGCTACTGCACTCGGCTGGCGCATCCCTCGGCCATCGATGCGGAAAAAACGATCCGACGGAATCTGGCTTAAACGCTCTCGAATAGCTTCAAACGCTCCGGTTATCCTGCTTTGAACGAAGCTGCCCGCTTCAGAAAAGCCAATGCCCAAGACCCAGTCAGCTTTGCACGACCACTTACCGATCGCGAATTGAGCAAGTAGCGCGCCTGCCTCGTAACCGACCTCAAAGTTATCAACGCCAAAGTAAGTAGCATTGGGGTGTGGAACATCGATCGCGATGAGCGGAATTTCTGCCTTCTTGAATATGTGAGCGATGTGCGGTGCAACATGTTCCTCGACCTGAAACTCGAGCACCAAGTCAACCCTCTGCCGCACGAACTCTTCGGCATTTTTAATTGCGAGATCTGGATCATACCGATTGTCCAAATGCAGCAGTTCGACACCCGCTTTTGCTGCTGCTGCAGTCACGCTGGAAGTCACTGCAAGCGAGAAGGGCATCTCGCTGCTCTGAGCGGCGAAGCCGAAGCGCAGCCGGCGCGGGCGCGAAACCAGCCTGTACTGTCCGCCCTCACCTTGCGCGACGTAGCCCCGGTGCACCAGTGTTTTTAGAATTCTATAGATGCTCGTTTTTGAGATGCCCGTCTGCTGATAAACGTCCTCGAGCGCAATCGAGCCGTTCGCATGTTCCAGGAGTTCCAGAACGTCCAGGGCCTTTGAAAGAATCGGAATCAGGTAAAGCCGTTTTATTTTCGGTTTCGACAACCTGCCGCTCCCCCCATATGGCTATGACTAAATTGCTCCCACCATCCTAAGCGTAGGAGTTGGCTGGCGCTACTGTTTCACCACGTTCTTTACTGATGCGCTGTACGTAGCCACTCTCGGCCAGAGCCGCAAGTGGGTCTCTGGGAAGGCCCCGGCTTTCACGCCACTCTCCGAGCACTGGACGTACATCTCGCCAAAATGCCCCTCGGAACAGTTCCTCGGCAGCAACTAATTCGCATCGATCTTGCAGCTGTTGAAGTATGTTCCGATCCACGAGCGCGGCCTTCAGCCACAATTCCTGAGCTGTGCCCACCGTTTGAACCATGGCCTCCATTTTGCCTTTTAGATTGTGGCTCTGGTCGATCATGAAGGCTACTTCGGTTAGCAAATCAGGCCCAGACAATTGGATTTCATGGAAGATGCGGAATATCTGGTATGGATCGATGGAGCCCAACGTCAAATCATCGTCTGCATATCTACGATCATTGAAATGAAATCCGCCCAATAATCCAGTGTGTAAGAGCCAAGCGACAATCTGCTCAATGTTTTGGGCAGCGTAATGGTGACCGGTATCCACGAGCACCCGTGCCTGGGGACCAGCTTTTGCAGCAAGGTGCAATGCCATTCCCCAATCTCCAATGTCGGTGTGATAAAACGCCGGCTCGAATGGTTTGTATTCGATCAGAAGGCGCTGATTCGGCGCGAGCCATTGATGGACGCGGATGAGCGATTCTTCCAGCCACTCAATCCGTTTACGAATGCTTTGAGTTCCTGGGTAGTTCGATCCATCTGGCAACCATAGCGAGATGTCCTTTGTCCCTAATTTTCGCGCAATAGATACTGACTCCTGAATGTGAGCGAGAGCGCGCTCTCGAATTTCTGCCGAAGGGTTGCACAGAGATCCGAATTTGTATTCCTGATCCTGAAATAGATTGGGGTTGATGGAGCCGGCAGAAACCCGGTACTTGGTCTCTAATTGATGCACGGTCTCTGCGTCTGCAACCCCATTCGGTAGATCCCACAGAATGTGCAAGGCCAGCGTCGGCGTCACTCCCGTGAGTTTATGAACCTGGCCGGCGTCGGAGAATTTCTCTTCCAACGTAGAAGCAGCACCAACCTGGACGAACTTTCCAAACCGAGTACCCGTGTTTGCGAATCCCCACGATGGGATTTCGATTCGAAAAGAATCGAGCGCCTGGGCCGCCATTTCTTGGAGAGCCGAATCTGATTGCATAGTTTCTCAACCTCTTGATTGAATTCAAAAACTACTGGAATTGCACTTGATTGGCGCTTTCCCCCAACTGGTTCCGTCCGCCATTCCCAACAACTGGTTCGGAAAAGAACATTGGGTAAGTTCGATTTCTTTATCTGACACATTGTGTGCCTAATGGAATATATCGCGAATTCAAAGACACGCCTACATTGAGAAGGGCTCGGACGTTCTGTTTGAATACTCCGTTTGCCGCGTGGAGGGGCGACACTTACCAGAATGCTTTAGCTTCCACAGTGGCTTTCCCTTGCATCCCGTTCACCACTTGCGAGCTAATGACGACCTCGAAATTCTTTTTAGCCCAGTCGGTGCCTGCGCCGTCTGCCAACTGTTTCAGGCTTAACTCATCGGTCAGAAATTCACCTGCAGCCCTGGTCCCACTGCCCGCAATTCCTGCTGCCACCAGAACTACCTGGCCGGTGCTCTCGTCCGTGAAGCGGGCAGCGATTGCATAGTCTGTGAGAACGCGACTCCGCCGAGCCCGTGCACCGACTTGCCAGGAACGTGACTCCGGGTGCTGTGTGTCCGCGATCCAGTAAACATGATCTGGGCCTTCAGGTCCCTGCAGATGAAACCGGAGGGAGGAAGTTCTGTTCAACGTCCAGTCATTGTTCAGCGCTCCAATCAGAATAACCGGCCCCTCCCGAAGCTGAGAGGAAACGGTGGCCCGCGAATTCTGAACCTTGAAAGCATGTCCGTGAGCTCCAGCCAGAGACACGAATCTGCTAAGAACCTGCACATCTGAAAATGGAACGAAGTCATTTTTGTTCGCGGACGGCTGAAGGATCGATCCTTCATCAGCTCCATTCTGGAGCTGAGTCAGCGAGGAATCAGGAAGGGTAGAAAACTCCGATTCGCCCATACAGATCAAAATTGGCTTGCTGCTAGTGAGCAACGGAGACCACACTTCTTCGAGAGCGGATTTTGGTTTTTCGGGAGAGACGTTTTGTTTTTCGGGGTGCTTCCAGTAACGCGTGCCGAGGACGAATATCACGACTATTATTGCGGCGGAGGCCATCAAACCTACCGGCCAATAGATTCTTCTCGTCCTCTTGGGCTGACTGAGCGGTTCCACTTTGGAGGGAAGGTCTGCCGGAATTATTTCGAGGATAGGCGCATTCGGCGATGGTCGCGAGAAGACAGGAACATAGGATCCCGGATTCAATTCAATTCTCAGTTCGCCGACATGTGCCGGTGACTGGTAATACTGGGCGAGCCGCTTTCTCACCTCTGCCGCACAGAGGCGCACGACAGGATCGAGATTGGTATCGTAATCCGGAGAGCGATGAAATACCTCTACCCCGAGGGTGCGTTCTTTCAAGTCGTCTTCTTTTCCCTCGAGAGTCTGTTCCACGACGTACTGGAGCAGTTGCGGGTAGCGCTTGCTTGCAGTGAATCTCCCGTCATTCACAATCTTTTTGAGTTGAGAGTGCACGAGCTGTCTTTCACTCTCCGTTTTGGGGTGCCAAGCACCGGTCATCGCCCCAGCGGACGCCATGATTTCACTCCCGCGGCCCAGGATTCGGCCGATTCAACGTAACACCGCCTTGATACGTCCCACAACTAATTTATAGAATCCCCATTATTTACAACGAGTTACTGTATCTGGTGCGCCGTTGCCACGTGAGCTACGGTAGCAATCTTGACCAAGTAGTGGGTCGTCCTCATGAATGGGTCGCTGACTTGGGGAATCGTCTTCTCGTATCACCGAAGTTCCGGATGAGGGAACGTGGCTCCAGTCTGATTGCAATCGAAGCGTTGTTGCTAGCGCTTCCCCAAAAGAACGCAGCACCGTCGCAAATATTTCCAATAGGTAATTCGTTCACCGACGGGAATAAACTCGGGAGGGGAAATGTCAGGGAGACGCATGAGGGAGCACTTAGGCTATAGAACGCTCGCTATCTGGGCATTCTTGTTCGTTCTTGCCAGCGGACACTTATTGGCCCAAACCGTCTATACCGGATCGGTTACCGGTACAGTCAAAGACTCAACCGGCGCTGTAATCCCAAATGCAACAGTCGTCGTTACCAACACCGGTACCGGAGTCAAGTCCACAGCCATCACCACCTCGGTCGGCGATTTCACAGTGCCCAACCTAATACCAGGCTTGTACAGTGTCTTTGCCGATGTCAAAGGATTTGCCAAGGAGGAGGTCACTGGTATCACCCTCGTCGTCGATCAGCAGGCCCGCGTCAACATTGTCCTCAGACCCGGTAACGCGGAGAGTGCCACAGTTACGGTCAACGCGACGGCGGTCGAACTCGATACCGACACTTCGGCCATTTCCCAACTTGTCAGCGCGCAGCAGATCACCGATTTACCGCTCGACGGCCGCAATTTCACCGATCTGCTCTTTATCGGGGCGGGCGCGACTACGATCGGTGGCGAACAGTCGGGTCACCCCGGTGCAGGCGACGCCATCAGCATCAACGGTGGCCGACCGGAGTCCAATACCTACCTGCTCGACGGCATCATGAACACCGACCAGACGGTCAACGTTCCCTCTACCGTCCTCTCCATCGACGCCATCGAGCAATTCAAGGTGCTGAGTGAGACGTACTCTGCGCAGTACGGCATGGGCGCCAACCAGATCAGCGTGGTCAGCAAGAGCGGCACCAACAACTTTCATGGAGCGCTCTTCGAATTCGATCGCAACAACGCTTTCGACGCCGAGCAATACTTCCAGTCCGGCCCCAACACGGAGTTGCGCTATAACCAATTCGGCTTCGTTGTCGACGGGCCGGTCCGGATTCCGTGGCTTTACAACGGCAAAGACAAGACGTTCTTCATGGCCAACTACGAGGGTCTACGCGAAATTGCCGGCGCGAACGCGGGCTACTCGACAGTAATGACACCGGACCAGTTGTTGGGATGTATGACCACAGTGGTCACAGACCCTACAACAGGGGAGCCGTTTCCGGCCGGCACCGACTCCAACGGCGTGAGCTGCGCCTCCCTCATTCCGCCTGCGAGATTTGCGACTTTGTCGGCGGTGACCATCGGCCTGGGATTCATCCCAAAACCCAATTGTTCAGGCTGCGGAACAAATCCCCTTGACAACATTGTCCTTCCTTCCTCCGGCACCACGCACACCAATCAGCAGACGTATCGCCTCGACGAGGATATGGGCAAATGGGGCAGGCTTTTTGGCAGGGGCTCTTACTCGACCTATAACTCGTTTGGCTATGGCGGGATAGGTGGGCCAGTTAGCGGCACCGGAGTCTCGGAAATCAATACCAATTGGGCGGCGGGGTGGACCCTCAACATCGGGCCCAACATGGTGAACCAGTTCACCATGGGAAGAATGGATTCGTACCTGCTCAACTACGGATCGAATACAACGAATGCGATTCAAGCGTCGCTCGGCTTGAACAACGTATTCACCAATCTCTCCACAGTGGCGCGCACTTATCCCAACTTCGAATTCAACAATCAGAATGGTGAGAATCTGGGCGGCTTCGGCGGCGCAAACAACGCCTATACCTACAGTGACAACCCGATGTGGCAATTCAGCGAAGCCCTGTCGTACATCCATGGCGCGCATACCCTCACGGTGGGCGCAGACTGGAAGCGGTGGACGCTCTTCCGGGGCAACGCCGACAACTTTCTCGGCGAATACACATACGGTGACGCGACAAACACGGGGAACGAGGTGGCGGACTTCCTCCTCGGCTACTATGAAGGCGCCAACGGCTTCATGCCCGCCCCTTTAACCCCGCCAACCTCGACCAACTCCAGCAACCTGCACGACTACAACTTCCAGTATGGCGCTGCTTTTATTCAGGACGACTGGAAGGCCAACGACAAGCTGACGCTCAATCTTGGACTGCGCTGGGATATCCGTCCGATTCCCACCTCGGCAGGCAACCGGTATCTCTGGATAGATCCCAACAATCCACTGGGTGGCTTGTGCTTCGCCGATCCGGTGCTCGCTACCGACGGCATAGCACCGCCGGGCAACGGATACTACGAGTATTGCGGCGCCAACCACCCAGGCAAAACCGAAGGGGACAACTTTGGCCCGCGCTTCGGCGGCGCCTACCGACTGGATCCCAAGACAGTGGTGCGCGCCGGCGGCGGAATATTCTGGGATGGCATGGAAGGCCGGGAAATGGACGACTCGGGCGATCTCTATCCGTATATCACCCGCCAACAGCTATCGCAGGGCACCGGACTATCGAGTTACCAAACAACCAATCAACTCTGGGGCAATTACTGGATCCCGGCCCCTGCTGTTCCTGCCGACAATACCTTCATTGCGGTGATCATCTCCAATCATCCGAAGAATCCATTCGTCACACAATGGACGGCCTCGGTGGAAAGGGAGTTGGCCAGGAACACGACGCTCGAGGTGAATTACATAGGCAACAAGGGCAGCAATTTGTTGGCCCGCCAGAACATCAACCAGGCTTTGCCGCCTGTCAACGGGCCGGCCTGCTACGCAAGTGTTGCGGCATCGGAACTGGGCGACTGCCCGCTCTCGCAACGCTTTCCCTATCCAAACTTCGCTACCGCGATCAACTCTTCCTGGGTCGGGCACTCCAACTACAACGCTTTGAACTTCAAGTTCGAGCATCGCAGCGGCCACCTCGCCGTCACAAGCGTCTATACGTGGTCCAAGAACCTTGACGACAAGTCCTCCGCCGCGGCCGCCGGCGGCGATGGGCAGGGATGGCAAGGGTTCCTCAACAACCACAACCCTGAAGCGGATTACGGACGCTCCGACTTCAACGCCAGCCAGCGCTTCGTCACCAGCCTCGTCTACGATCTACCTGTCGGTCGCGGAAGGCCATTTGCCAGTCAGGTCAACGCCGTCGTCAACGCCCTCATCGGTGGGTGGGAAACCTCTGCAATCACTACGTTCCAGCAAGGATTTCCCATGTCCATTAATTGCTACGACTACGACGGCGCGTCGGGCGTGGGCGGACTCCTGGATATAGCGACCGGCTTTGGCTCCAACCGTTGCGGCCAACTCAGCAATGATGCGCCTAAGAAGATGAAGTTTTTCCTTCCCAACAGCGCCAATGCCGGTGCGGACATTGCCGCGGATGAGGCTCTTTTCCCGGACCCCACGCCTGGGACGTTTGGTTCCTCGGCGCGCAACATTGTCAACGAGCCAGGCGTTGAGAACTTCGTCCTCGGTCTCTACAAGAACACCAATATTACCGAGCGCGCCAAGTTCCAGCTTCGCTTTGAAGCCTTCAACGCCTTCAACCATCCGCAGTTCTACGTGGATAACTCGCAACAAGGGGGCGGCAATGTGGCGATAAACAATGCCCGCGATAGCGGGGATGTTGGAGAGATTGGAGCCGCGGCAAATCAACGGATCTTCCAGATCAGCGGCAAGTTTATCTTCTAGCCGCTACCATCCACCCACAACAAGGTCCGTTGCGGTCGCTTCAGGCCGCTGCGGACCTTCCGATAATCCTTGTATGCTGGCGGCCATGCACTTACTCTCTTATCTCCTCTCCGCAACTATAATCTCCGCCTCGCTCGCGAAACTCGCGGCGGGCCAATCACCTCCAGCAAGCTGGGCGGCCACAAATGACAGCGCAGCAGATCTCACTTTGAAGGCCCAGCAGGCGATAGCTTCGGGGCGTTTCGACGTAGCGGAGGCAGCGTATGTTGAACTCGCCAAACTCGAGCCGAACGTCCCCGAGCTCTACGCCAACCTCGGTGTAGTTTACTTCAAGGAAGGCAAACTCGATGCCGCCATCGACACCCTCCGCCACGCACTACGCCTCAAACCGTCGCTAGGCAGGGCGAAGGTTTTGTTAGCCATTTGCCTCGAAGAATCAGGCCGCTCGGTTGAAGCCCTTCCCGGTCTCGAAGCCGGATTTCACTCCGCATCAGAGCCCCAGGTCAAGCGTCAATGCGGCCTCGAACTCCTCCGAGCCTACACCGCGCTTCACCACGACGCCGACGCCGTCGAAACTTCGCTCGCCCTGAACAAGGCCTATCCCGACGACCCCGAAGTCCTATACCAGACCGGCAAAATCTACGGAAACTTCACCTACATCACAATGGAGAAGCTGCGCGACAAGGCTCCCGACTCCGTCTGGATGCTCGAAGCCAAAGCGGAAGCCCACGAGAGCGAAAAGCAGTATGACCTGGCGTTACTCAGCTTTGAAAACGTTCTGCGCGTTGAGCCTCGGCGGCCGGGAGTCCATTACCGCATGGGCCGTGTCTATCTCGCCCGCTTCGAGCAGGCGCGCGACCCGAAAGATCGCGATCAGGCTGCGGACCAGTTCCGTGCCGAACTTGCCGTCGATCCCTTGAATAGCAATGCTGCTTATGAGCTCGCGCAGATTGATTACGATCTGGGCAACCTCGACCAGGCCCGCCAGCAATTTGAGTCACTGATCGAACGCCGTCCTGAATTTGAACAGGCACGAGTAGGACTGGCAGGCATTCTCATCGAAACCCAGAAACCTGGCGAAGCCGCCATTGAACTCAAACGTGCTATCGAGCTTGACCCTAACGATGAAGTCGCATGGTATCGCCTTGCACGAACTTTCCGGCTGACTGGCGATTTGCAAGGACAGAAGAAGGCGATGGCCGAGTTTCAGCGCCTCCATGCCCTCGAAAGCAGCCGCTTGGCCCGCATGGGAATTCTCTCCGAAGCCGGCGAAGTCACTCCTCAGAAGATCGGAGATTCCACTCAGCCATGAATCTTCAATCGGCAAGTGCACCCAGCGAGTTGAGAGAATCTGCGTCCGGACCGCCGCGTTCGAACAATCAGTCCTTCAATTCGATGAAGAGACGACGCGCGGCATTATCGGCTGTGCTGTGCGTGCCAATCGTGGTGATGGCACTTAGCGGGCCCGTGTGTGCGCGCGCGCAGGGCCTGCCGCTGAATCCCAGTCTGGTGGCTGCGAAGTGGCCGGCAAGCTGGATTGCCAGCCCGTCGGCGCCGGCGAAGACTCCCGGGGTGTTTTACTTTCGCAAAGAGATTCGGCTCGCGACCGTGCCGCAGCACTACTGGGTACACGTCAGCGCAGACAACCGGTTCGTTCTGCACGTGAACGGGCAGTATGCGGCGGAGGGGCCGGCGCGCGGTGATCTGCTTCATTGGCGGTTCGAGACGGTGGACCTGGTTCCTTTGCTTCGCACCGGAAACAATGTGATTGCGGCGGTGGTATGGAATTTTGGCGAGGTGACGCCGGCGGCACAGATGAGCAGCCGCACCGGCTTTCTGATGCAAGGGGATACCGAGGCGGAAGCGGCAGTGAATACGGGCCTGGAATGGCGCGTCCGCAGGGAGGCGGGTCGTGCGGCCTTGGGAAACAACGGAGTGCCTGCATACTACGCCGCGGGTCCGGCTGAAACTATCGACGGCCGCGCACTGGACTGGAGCTGGGATCAGGTGAGCGACGAAAATCCTGACTGGGAGATTCCGAAACTGGTGTGCTCCGCCGCGACACGCGAGGCGGAGGATCCGATTACCAACTGGAATCTGGAACAGGACCGATTACCTCCGATGGAGCATCGGCTCACCGACGCGGGCGAGCCGGTCCGTGCGGAGGGACTTCCGCGGTTGCCGGCCTTTCCCGCCGCACCACTGGAGATCCCGGCCAGCACCCACGTCACCCTCTTGCTAGATCATCGCGTGCTGCAAACGGCATATCCCGAGCTGACGGTGAGTGGCGGACGAGACGCGGAGATTGGGCTGACTTACTCGGAAGCTCTTTACGATGCGCAGGGACGCAAAGGAAATCGGAATGA
The DNA here is from genome assembly GCA_963826915.1 of uncultured Acidobacteriaceae bacterium. Classification (GTDB taxonomy): domain Bacteria; phylum Acidobacteriota; class Terriglobia; order Terriglobales; family Acidobacteriaceae; genus Telmatobacter. The sequence goes on along the minus strand of CAWGYG010000006.1, from coordinate 673,692 downwards.
GATTGCAGGGCGGCACATCGACGGCCTAACAGACGAATTCGTCGCGGACGGCGGGGCAGCGCACCGCTTCGAGCCGCTTTGGTGGCGTACGTGGCGTTACATGCAGATCGAGGTCACGACGAAAGCCGAGCCGGTGCGGCTGGATGCGCTGCGGGCATGGTTCACAGCGTATCCCTTCAACTTGAAGGCGGCGATTGCAGGCGACATTCCGGAGTTGGAAGGATTGTGGACGACGGGTTGGCGGACCGCGCGCTTGTGCGCGCACGAGACCTACATGGATGCGCCGTACTGGGAGCAATTGCAGTACGTGGGCGACACGCGCATCCAGGCGCTTGTCTCATACGTCATGACGGGCGACAGCCGGCTGGCGCGGCAGGCGATTGTAAACCTGGACGACTCGCGCGTTCCGGAAGGGATTACGCAGAGCCGTTATCCTTCCGCGCGGCCGCAGTTCATCCCACCGTTTTCGCTGCTTTGGGTGGGCATGCTGCACGACTACTGGATGTACGTGGATGATGAGCCTCTAGTGAAGGAGACGCTGCCACATACGCGCACAGTCTTGGACTGGTTTGCAGCGCAACAGCGCCCTGACGGACTGCTCGGCCGGATGCGGTGGTGGGAATTTGGGGACTGGACAGCCGATTATCCCTACGGCGTGCCGCCGCAAGAGGCCGATGGCGGGTCTGCGTTCCTGACACTGCAATTCATCGAGGGCCTGCATGACGCCGAAGAGATGGAATCGGCCTATGGAAGCCAGGAGCGCGCCCACAAATATACGGCGCTGATTCGGAGGGCAACGATAGCCCTGAACTCACAAAACTGGGATTCACGATACGGTCTGTATGCGGACACGCCTGCAAAGAAGTCCTGGAGTATCGAGGCTAACGTGCTAGCGGTTTTGCTGGACGTTGCACCGCGCGCGGAGCAGGCGGCGATTCTGCGGCGTTCGCTGGAATCGAAGCCGGGTGCCCAGACGACGGTGGAGGGCAGGGCGGTTCCGGCGATGTCCACACCGACTTATTATTTCCGGTTTTATCTGAGCCGCGCGCTGGAGCATGCGGGGATGGCGGACCTGTATCTGCAACAGTTACAACCATGGCGCGACATGCTGCGTCTCGGGTTGACCACGTGGGCCGAGAATCCGGAGCCGACGCGGTCGGACTGCCATGCGTGGAGCGCCACGCCGAATTACGACTTGCTGACGCTGGTGGCGGGCATCCGACCGGGCATGCGGGGATTTAAAAGCGTGCGGATCGCGCCGCATTTGCGAGGGCTGCATCGTTTGGATGCGTCGATGCCGCATGCGGGTGGGGCGATCCACGTGGTGTACCAACTGGAAGGCGCGACCTGGAAAGCAACGGTAACGCTGCCTGCGGGAATGAGCGGGGAACTGGTGTGGGGAGCGCATGAGTATCCGCTGCACGCAGCGACGCAGGTGCTGCGGCTCGCGGGCGAGGAGAGATGAGCTGAGGTCCAGCGTATTCGAATGGAAAACTACCAGATCACGTGCATCGATAACAACGGAATGAGAGCTCAATAGGAAGAGGAACGAATGACCCCTATGTCGAGACGCGATGTTCTAGCTGGATTGGCCGCTTCGGGTGCGGCCTCCATCATGACAGCTCGCAGCGACCATCGCCAATACGCCGGTGTAAGCAACGCGGCGCTCCTCTCTGAGGACGAGCGCCGTCGACGCGCAGACGCATTGCTGCACTACTTTGCGGAGAGTGCACCAAAACTCCTCCGAGGTCCGGCAGGCGTATTGAAGCATCCCAGCGTTGCGCCGAGCTTGCCCGGCAAGACCTATTCAACTGATCTGTGGGACTGGGACACTCTTTGGACCAGTCAGGGACTGTTTCGACTTGCGTCGTTGCTTCATGACAACCAGCTTAGAGTGAAGCTGTGCGAACACGTTTCGGGAAGTCTTCTCAACTTTCTCGAACACGCATCACCGGGAGGGCAGATTCCAATCATGATGACCGCAGACGACCCGGACCCCTTCCGAATCATGGGCAAGGACTCGAGGTCGAGGAACCAGGCCAAGCCCGTCTTCGGTCAGCTGGGGCTGCTCGCTTGCGATCAGCGCGGAGATGCGAAGTGGTTGGAGCCACATTTCGATTCGATTCTGCGTTTCTACGACGCTTGGATGAGGCACAACTCCTCCTCGATTGGCCTGCTGGTATGGGGTGATGATGTTGCAATCGGTGACGACAATGACCCAGCGACATTCGGCCGGCCTTTCTTTTCCTCGGCGAATCTGCTTCTCAACTGCTTATTCCATCAGGATCTACTAGCGTCGGCGGAACTGGCCCGACGGCTTGGACGTTCGAAGGACCACGATCGTCTCTCTGCGCAGGCCGAGACTCTGGCGCAGCGAATCCAGACCTTCTGTTGGGATCCAAGAGACAGTTACTACTATTCGGTCGATGTCCAGTGTGTCGACCGACGCGCACAACTCATTCCTGCGGTGCCTCGCGGCATGGGTATGTCCTGGAAGTGCCTCCCGATGAGGATTCAGATGTTCACCGGATTCCTGCCGCTCTGGTGCGGCATCGCTCCTCAGCAGAACGCGCAGAAACTCGTTAGCGCAAACTACCTCGCGGACGACCGCCTTTGTGCGCAATGGGGTGCAAGGTCTCTTTCGGCCTGCGAGACCATGTACTCGCTAGAGTTCAGTTCCAACCCGAGTAACTGGCTCGGGCCAATCTGGATCATCGTGAACTACTTCGTATGGAAAGCTCTGCAGCGATATGGATACAAGAAAGAAGCAGATGAACTGGCGGACAAGACTCTCCATCTTCTGTCAAGGGACCTCGAGGCCAACGGAACGCTGAATGAGTACTACCATCCCGATACCGGGGCCGCACTGAGCCACAAGGGCTTCATGGATTGGAATCTTCTTGTTCTGGAAATGATCTGAGGGCGTTCGATGCCGAAGACATGGAAGTGAAGATGTAAAGGGGTGACCATGAGCAAGATGTGGATGCGGATTCTCTGCGCAGCTAAGAAGTCTCCCTCCGCTGGCCTGTGTCCGCCTGCTTTGAAGCCGCTGGCGCGAAGAGGTGCCGCCTCGCACCGTGTTCCCCGATTGCTGCCGACCCTGATCCTTCTCGCAGGCGCAACTTCCTTTCCGAAGGCGGAGCTTCCGTTGAGGACGCACATCGTTACAATCAACAATACAGAGCCGCGGTGTGATGTTGAAGGCAACATTATTGATGCGCACGGGGGCTGCATACGCCGATAACGCATAAGGACTTAGAATGAGATTTGGACTTAGTACAAGCAAGCCGAAGCGATTCTAGAGTTCGACTCTTGAGGAAACGACAATGACACGATCGGCTTTCGATCATGCATCTCTTGCATTGGTTTTTTGCGGATTTGCCCAGGTCTCGCCGAGCACCGCACCTTTCGTTCCCGTGCACCTTCCCGGTAACGGACTTGCCCAGCACGACTTCATGTACACCGGTGAATCGCACGACCGCCGCATTTTTATCGTGCGCCATGGTGAGATTGTGTGGACGTACGACGACCCCGCAGGGAAAGGCGAAATTAGTGACGCCGTCATGCTGTCGAACGGAAACATTCTATTCGCGCATCAATTTGGAGTCGGCGTAATAACCCCGGACAAGAAAATCGTCTGGAACTACGACGCGCCGGCCGGCAAAGAAATTCATACCGCGACGCCGATTGGAAACGATCACGTGCTCTTCGTCATAAACGGCGATCCCGCTGTTGCGCGCGTGGTGAACATCGTTACTGGTATCACGGAGCGGGAAATTACCCTTCCCACCAGGCATCCATCCAGCGTGCACGGGCAGTTCCGTCATATCCGGCTCACACCGAATGGGACCATGATCGTTGCCAGCATGCAGCTGAATAAGGTGGTGGAGTACGACTTCGACGGCAACGAGTTGTGGTCGTTCCCGGCCGATGCACCCTGGGGCGTCACGCCCCTTCAGAACGGCAACCTTTTGATCACTGACAGGATCGGCGTGCGCGAAGTAACCCGCCGTGGAGATGCGGTGTGGACATTTGCTCAGTCCGATGTCCCCGACTACAGGTTCTCGACCTTCCAGCAGGCCTGGCGTTTACAGAACGGCGACACCGTCGTCAGCAACTGGGTGAATGAGTGGAACACAAAGCTGGAAGAACGTACCGGCACGCTGCAGGCGCTGGAGTTGACACCATCGAAGGGAGTGGTGTGGGCGCTCGCATCCTGGACTCCACCCGCCAACCTCGGCCCGCTCACTACGCTTCAGTTTCTCGACGAGCCTTCTGCTCCGGAAAACGTGCACTTCGGGCCCATTCATTGATGCCTGTTGAGATTCGGTGCATTTCCGAGCAACGGACCGAATGGACAGCCCCTATTGCGATTCGTCCAGAACTTCGATTCCGGAGACGGTCGCGTAGTTCTCAATCGGCTCGAAGGTAATGTTGAGCTTGCCTTGCGCGCTCGGTCTCAGGTGGTAAAAGGTCTTCGTCAGGGCATGGAGATTGCCGGCTTCCTTGTAGATGTCGAAGTTGTCGAGCAGCGTGTTTCCATTGCACAGGACGCGAAACTCGCGGCTTCCTTCGCCTCCGATTCCCGATGCGCTGGGCCCAAAGTAAAACTCAGCAAAGTGCAGGATCAAGGTATAGCGATCGCGCGTGTCGACCGGAATGGCGTATGTGAAATGCCCGTATCGCTCCATTGCAAACAGATCGGGATCGGATGTTCCCGTGATTTGATAGCTTTTCATCGAGGTGTAGCCGCCCAGGAAGTCGTCATCGGGACGCCAGAACTGGCCGTTGTGGTCGGTGAATGATCTCGGCTGGGCAACCAGCCGGATGGGAAGCAGACTGTGGAGTGTTCCGGGCAGGATTTCAATTGCACTCAGCGTGGCCGGGGCGCGCTCGCCGTTGAAGCCTAAATGCAAGAACCCATCACTTGCGGGTGAGATGTCGCGGAAGATGCGCTCGTCCGCGATGTTCGGCCCCTGGGCGTCCACGCTGACATCCAAACCTGCCAGGAGCTCTTTCCCGTTCATCGAGATAGAAAATGTAAAAGGACCTCTCGATTCCGGTTCTGTGGAGACAAAGTAGAGATGGAGTTCGTATACCCCAGGCCGCAGTGGAATATCGTAGGAAAAGTTCCCATTGCGCCAATGCTTGAACAGCATCGGGTTGCTGGTTCGGTCTGTGGCGCTGTCTGAACGATCCCAATTTCCGCCAAAATGAAAATACTGGTCGGGCTGCCAAATGTTGCCGGCGTTATCGAACTGCGGCTTTCCACTGTAGCCTGCGAGAATGCGCAGGGGAACCTGCGCAAATAGTGCGGCGTTCAGGGGAGCGGTTTGCTGGGCCATCGGAGCTGCCGCGCTTGCGACGGCTCTCTGAGCGGTGCGAGCCTCGAAGAGCAAATATCCGGCGAGAACGATCAAGCAGAGAACCGCGATCGAGACAACATAAAAAGGCCAGCGCCGTCTATTCGGTTGCGCGGGGGGTGGCCCACATTCGGGCTGTTCTGGTCCAGGATGCCGGCGCGTGAATACAGGAATGTAGGCCCCCGGCGGAACCGAAATATGGATGGGGTGATCTTTCCCCTCGCCCTCGTAATACTCCGTCAGGCGTTTTCGCAGGCGGTGCGCTTCTACCCGAACGATCGCGTCCTCGCCCGGGTTGAACTTGTCCTTTGAGCGCCCGAAGACTTCGGTTGCAATGTCGTACTCGTGCAGCCTTTCCGTTTCGCCCTGGAAATATCTTTCTCCGATATAGGTGATTAGCCGAAGCAACCGGGAAGAACTCCCAAACGCCGCCGAAACGGTTTCGAGTTCCCGGCGCTCGTCCTCCTCCGATCGGGATAGCGCGGCATCGGATGGGATCTGTTTAGTATCTGAACTGGACAACAGCTGTCTCCCGTGTGATGCGATCATAGTTGCCACAAATAAGCAATTGCAACAGTGCTAAGCAGTTCCAGCCCGCCATCGTATATCCTATTTAACTTCAATAACGTACATGCCGTGTAACGGTTCGAACAGGGTGCCTGTACACGATTGTTCAGTTTTAACCTTTACCGCTCCTGCAGTGAGGCTTAATGATTGCCGAGGCTCCAATACACTTGCCAAGGGCACGCAAGGCGAGGTGCGGCGCAACCTTATTTCAAAGCTTTTCCTGTGTTGCCAACTGCGGGAAATGAGCCAGAACCAAAGAGGATTCCCGATCAATGAACCTGCACATCGCGCGGCTTAGCGAAACAAGGGCAACAGCGAGAAAACGTATTCATACCGTTCTGGCAGCAGCCGCGTTATGCCTCCTGCCCGCGAGCTCGGCCTCGTCGCAGACCACCGCAACTGTCACGGTGAACGCCGCTTCGGTTAGCGCCACTGTTCCTCCCGAGGGTTACGGGCTCAACACATATGTCTTTGACGGCAACATGCTCAGCACCGGAGTGGCCACGGCAGTCCAGTCCTCCGGCGTCACAGCCCTCCGCTATCCCGGCGGCTCCGATTCAGACGTTTTCAACTTCATCGCCGGCACCCAACAGTCGATGAACGATGGCGCCTATTGGAACTCGGACGACACCTTCGCCAACTTTGTGAGCCAACTGGCCCAACCGGAAGGTGGCACACCCATCATCACGGTCAACTACGGTTCCAATGTCGCGAACAACGGCCCTGCACTGCCCAGTGAGGCGGCCTCCTGGGTTCAGTACGCCAACGTCAGCAACAACTACGGAATCGTCTACTGGGAGATCGGCAACGAGACCTACGGCAACGGCTACTACAACAGCTGGGATTGGGAGTACGATCTGCATGATCTGGATCAAACCGCCGCGGACCGCGTGGGCAACTCCGCGCTCTCGCCCACGGCCTACGGGACCAATGCGGCCGCGTTTGTCACGGCTATGAAGGCTGTCGATCCGAGCATCAAGTGCGGCATCTCAGTGAACACCTCGCAGTACTCTCCGGGCTGGGACCAGGGCGTCTTCCAGGGAATCTCCGCCGCGCTGAGCGGCACCGGGTTGTACCCCGATTTCGTCATCGTGCACTGGTACCCAAGTGGCACCAATGCCCAGATCCTTGCCACGCAAGCCACCATTCCCGCAACGGTGGCCCAGATTCGCTCTGACCTAAAGAACTACTACACGCTCAGCAATGTGAACGAGATGCAGGTCCTGGTCACCGAGACCGGTCCCGGCGACCTTACCACCGTTGGAGGCGGCATTCTGCCCTTTCTGTTCGCCTCGGACGACTATCTCACCTGGTTTGAAAACGGCGCTTTCAATGTCGACTATCAAGACCTGCACCAAGGCTACCTTGAGGAGCCAGGCGACGGGAACGAAGCCAGCACCGGCGACGATTACACTACCCCCTACGGCTCCTGGTACGGCGTCAGTCTCGACAGCACCCTGGCTCGCGTCGGAGACAGCATGGTGGCGGCGAATTCTTCCAACGCGCTGCTCAGGGTGCATGCGATTCAGCGCACAGATGGCCAAACCGGCGTGGTGCTCATCAACCAAGATCCAACCAACAACACCGTGGTCAGCGTCACGATTTCCGGCGCCACACTTGCTAGTTCGGGCACCCAATACAACTTTGGCAATGCCAACTTTGCGAGCGGTAGCTGGACGGCCGGCTCGGACATCAGCGAGAGCGCCATCACAGGAGTGGGAAACAGCTTCACGGTTACGGTTCCGGCTTATTCCGTCACCGCGATCCTGATGCCTGCCCTCAACGGAAGCTATTTCCAGCTTAGCAATGGTGGCAACATCACCCTCCTCCCTGGCGCAACCACCGGCAACACATCCACAATCACCGTGTCGCCGTCGGGTGGCTTTAACGGAGCCGTAGCACTCACGTGCGACGTGACCGGCCCCACCGGTGCCACCAGTCCGGCGACATGCGGCCTAGCATCGGCGTCAGTCGCCTCCGGGTCGAGAACGGACGTGTTGACTGTCACCACGACGTCGACCACCACTGCTGGAGCTTATTCGGTTCTTGTCACCGGCACATCGGGTGCATTGACACAGACCACCACAGTAACCGTCACCGTTATCGCGCCGCCGAGCATCGCTCTCACCAGCAGCGGCTCCATCAACTTGAACCCCGGCGCAACCACCGGCAACACTTCGACAATTACCGTGACGCCGTCAGGCGGATTTACCGGCGCAGTCGCAATGACCTGCGCCATTACTACTTCACCCGCAGGCGCCTCCGACCTTCCGACATGCAGCCTTGCAACTCTATCGATTACGATCAGCGGCTCAACGGCGCAGACCGACATATTGAAGGTGAACACTACGGCTGCCACCACCTCGCTCAACAAGCCGGCCAACCGGTTCTGGCCCTCAACGGGCGGAGCGGTCCTGGCTCTGCTGGTCTTCTTCGGCATTCCGAAGCGTCGTCGCTTATGGCTATCGATGTTCGGACTGCTCGTCTTCTCTGTTGCAATAGGTTGCGGCGGCGGAGGTGGAGGCGGGGGTGGCGGAGGCTCTTCGAACCCGGGCACGACGGCGGGAGACTATGTGGTGACGGTGACGGCGACGAGCGGCACGCTTTCAAGTACCTCGACGGTTTCACTGGTAGTTCAATAGATCGGTTTTCGAAAGATGGATGCGCAATCTGCGCCTCAGGGCGATCCACTTCGATGACTCGATTAGCAAGGACCGTTAGGGGTCTGCACACTCAGGAGCACGTTTACATGAAATCTCGCCTTCTTTTTCCAATTGGATTTGCCTGCATTGTCCTTCTGTCGAACGGCTGCGGCGATGGAGGAACCACCGCGCCCGTCACTCCCGTCACCCCCGTAGCCACGAACAGCATTGCGCTTCAGCTTTCGTCTTCCACGGTGACCGTGCCCGATGGTTCCAGCGCCAGCAGTGCCGTCACCCTGGTGCGCACCGGGACCACCGGCAGCGTCACCTTTAGCATGACGGGGCTTCCCGCGGGCGCAACCGTCTCCTACCTGAACCCCGAATCAACAAACAGCGGGCAAGTCGTCGTGATGGCGACTCCCGCGGTCGCCGCGGGCTCCTACGCGCTCACGCTGCAGGCCACCGACGGGACCAACTCCACTTCGTTGCCAGTCAGCCTCGTCGTCACCGTCGCCGCTCAGGCTGCCGATCCCTACGCCTGGACCTCGACTGGTCCGCTTATCTCCGCCATCCCCGACGCAACCCATCCGATTGTATCCGTGAAGGACCCAACCGCGGTCTTCTACAACAATCAGTGGCTCGTTTACGCCACAACGGCCGACACCTCAGGCAACTGGAATATGGTTTATCTGAACTTCCCCAACTGGAATCAGGCCTCCGCCGTTCAACCCTACTACATGGACGCGACCCCAGGGTTCGCTGGATACCACTGCGCGCCGGAGCTCTTCTATTTCACTCCGCAGAACAAGTGGTATCTGATTTATCAATCCGGCCCGCCGACGTACTCTAGCGCCGCCGACCCCACGCAGCCGCAGACCTGGACTGAGCCGGCCTACTTCTTTGCCAGCCAGCCTTCGAACGTAGGCAACTGGCTCGATTTCTGGGTCACATGCGACTCCACCAACTGCTACCTGTTTTTCGCGGACGATGGCGGCGACTTTTATCGAAGCCAGACCACCGTCACCAATTTTCCCAGCGGCTTCAGCACGCCACAGCTCATCATGAACGCGACCACGGCCGGAGATTTGTTCGAGTCGCCCCGCGTCTATAGCCTCAAGGGATCGACGCAGTACCTGGCCATCGTCGAAGCCAGTGGAGGCCCTTCGGGCCACCGATATTTCCGCGCCTTTTTAGCCGACAGCCTGGATGGAATCTGGACTCCGATCACTGGGGCCGACAGCTTCGTTGCGCCTTTTCTCGGCTCAAACGATGTGACCTTTGACAACGGCGTCGCGACCTGGACCCTGGACTTCAGCCACGGCGAGATCCTGCGCACCGGCTACGACGAAACCCTCCAGATCGATCCCAACAACCTGCAATTCCTCTACCAGGGAGACAACCCCGCAGCGAACGCGCCCTCGTACAGTCAGATTCCCTGGCAGCTCGGGCTGGCAACGGCGAACAGCAACTAGAGCGGAGGCGCACGAACAATAGGAAGTTCAAGAATCTGATTTCAAGGGCGTGTGCAAGTACGCCAAGTTCCGGGAAGAATAGCGGGTAAGCGAGAAGATCCAAAATATGGTTGTGTTGGCGATAGATCAGGAGGGACCTTCACGCACCTGCACCCGTTCTGTCCCGCCCCTTGGTCAGAGGTTTACAGGGCAGAGGTCGTGGGTGCGATAACGGTGCGTGCAATAAGTGTTGCCAAGAGTTTTCCGGGCGCTGAAAGGAGTCATCCGTTCCCCCCGATTCGAACCTGATTCCAATGAGTTATCTGTCTTGGACTTACTGTCACGGCAGAGGTCAACAACCACCTGGGCGAATAGTCGGCTTTCCAGACAGGTGAACCTCGGCTATCAAATGTTCAACAGGATTTCTAACATTCCGCGACTGCGCCATTTTGCGCTGCGTGTGAGGAGGTTCGAAGTCTGAGGGTTCCCACATTGGGGTTCCCAATCGAGACTGATTGAAAGTCACCTATAAGATTCAGAAGGTCTTCCGCGATTGAAGCACCACGATTGCAAATCATAAGTTGTTGTTTCTAATAGACATTGTCGGTTCGGGACCAGGGGGTCGGAGGTTCAAGTCCTCTCTCCCCGACCATTCTTTCTCACCTATAGTCAACGAGTTAAGCCGCTTCCTCAACCGCGTCATTCCTCTCATTTTTCGGTACATTCGGTACAGCTGGCGGCAAGTCAAACCCGATTCCGCACTCCTCTGCCCAGTCCCTGCGAAACTTCTCGTCTTCTTTGATCTTGTCGTAGAGGTCGCCCATGTTCTCATCCGCATGCCCCATCCAAAACTTAACTAGACCCTCGGGACATCCGGTGCGATTCCGAAGATGCGTGTTACGGAACCGTCTGAAAGCGTGGTTGCCTGCCTTATGGTTCCCCTTTACTGGGTTGATGAATCCAGTTTCTTCAGCGCCGGATGAAGATGCCTGCGTAGGATGTTCGACGATCCAAGAGGTTTTCCATTCCTGGTAGAGAACAGAAAGCCGTTCTTGCGATCACCGACGAAATCCTTGAGCAAGCTTGCAATGGTTGCATGAAGATTGACTTGTCCTGTTTACGCCTCTACGCTGGCGCTCAATGTTGCAAAAGCAGCCAGCATTATCAATCGCGTCCATTTCACGTAATCAGATCTCCATTGAAAGCATGAGCGAGCTGAGACTCTTCCCATGAGCGTCGAGACGCAACGAGCGCGTAACGCTGTCGGTCGGCCGGCGCTGCAACACGAAATTAAGTCCGCAAAGATTAGGAACGCAATATCGTGTGACCGGCCTCGTGATGTGTTCGCTGAATAGCTCGCTCACTCTCTCCTCTGTCACGCGCTCAGCCAACATCGCATAATCCTCATCGCGATAAGCGAACACGGAGATGTTTACCAGGTTGCCCTTATCGCCGGCGCGCGCATGCGCAATGGTTCGCAGCTTCTTCATGCCACCTCCATCGAGATGCTCGGAGTGACGAGTTCGCGCGCGATGAGCGCCGGCACGATGGCGATGTTCTGCCGCACCGCGAATGTGACTCCTGCGCCTGCGGCAGGCCCGTTCAGGTAGAGGCTCTCCACTTCACGTGTCAGGCGCTTCGCATCCACCTCGTGCGTGAATCGTGCCGCAGCTCGCAGTCGCACTTCGTAGGGTGCGGGCCAATTGGCCGGCGTGCCGTGCATCGAGTTCAGGCCGATCAGGTCGATCCTCAGATCCTCCGCTCCGATCTGCGCAAGGCGCTTTTCGAGGATCTGCCGTGCTAACTCGGCTCGCGCCAGCGCGCCCGGTCCCGCGTACGAGATCTGACCTTCAGCGATCAATCCGTCATCAATTCCAATGGAGACTTTGTAATCCTGCGGACGCGGCTTCCCTCTTGCACCGGACACGCGCATTGCGCCAGGTGCCTGCTGCTCGAAACGAACATCTGTGAAATCGGCAATCACGTCGGGCGTTATGTACGAGGACGGGTTCAGGACCTCGTACAGTATTTGTTCGCGGCAGGTCTGCAGGGTGATGAGCCCGCCTGACCCCTCAACCTTGGTCAGGAGCGCGGAGCCGTCTTCGCTTACTTCTGCAAGCGGGAACCCAAGCCGATCCAGATCCGGCACAACTTTATATCCGGGATCCGCGAAGTAACCGCCTGTAAGTTGCCCGGCGCATTCCAGCAGATGACCTACTGCGGTGCCCTGGCCCATCGACTCCCACGATTCTGTGTTCCATCCAAACGCGTGTATCAGTGCTCCCAGGAACAGCGAGGGGTCAGCCACTCTTCCCACCAGAACAACATCCGCACCGCGATCCAGCACCTCGGCCACGGCGTCAGCGCCCAAATATGCATTCGCGGAGATGATCGTCGTGTCCGCCGGAAGCGGCTGATCGTCGAAGGGCCTGAAGGCGTGTTTGAGATGCAGAACGTCATCCCCCTCGACACATGCGACACGTAATCCGCGAAGTCCCAGTCTTTGAGCGATCTCGATTGTCTCTCGCGCGGCCGCACGCGGGTTCGCTGCACCCATGTTGCTGATCACACGAACTCCATTGCGACGGCATGCCGGCAAGACAGCTTGCATGCGTTCGCTGAGAAGCGGATCGAAGCCAGCGTTAGGATCTTCGCGCTTGCGCAGCTGACTCAACGCGATGGTTCGCTCGGCGAGGCACTCGAAGACAAGGAAATCGAGATGTCCTTTTTCGGCGAGTTCCATCGCGGGCTCGATCCGATCTCCAGAGAAACCCGCTCCCGCGCCGATTCTGATCTTCTTCATTTGCGCCCTCCTTAACGAACCCTCTCACAGCGGTATGACATGAAACAGGACGGCCGCGATCGTCATTACGACAGACGCTCCCAGCAGAAATGGACCTGCAAAACGCTGATGCACGCTCAACTCGATATCACTTAGTCCGGTTACAAGAAACGTTGCCGGCGTGAGCGGACTTACGGGAAAGCCGGTAGTCATCTGCCCGAGCAGTGCGGCTTCCGCGACGCTCGCCGCAGGCAGTCCAAAGCCCTGAACGGCGGCAGCAAGCACAGGGAGAATTCCGAAATAGAAAGAGTCAGGATCGAACAGCAGACTTAATGGCATGGCGACCAGGCCGAGCACCAGGGGAATGTGCGGCGCGAAACCCGGCGGTATGTGCGCGATTGACGCTTTCGCCATGGCGGCGAGCATACCGCTGCCTTTCAGTATCCCCGTGAATACGCCGGCCGAGCAGAGAATGGCACACATCGACAACGCCGCTTTCGCGTGACGATCAATCGCCTTGCTCTGTTCGGGCACTGATCTGAAGTTGAGCAGCAGAGCCAGCGTCGTGCCCAGCATGAACGCGATTGCCGGCTCAACCTTGCCGCTGATCACCAGGCCGAGCACTGCTGCGGCGAGAATCAAATTAAAGGCAAGGCGAACACGCGAACCGGAAGCAGCGATCGTGGCAGTTGCGCTCTCCGGCAAGGACTTCGTCTGTCCAATGCGTCTGGCCTCTTTGCGCCCGAGATACCCAGCGACGGCGAAAACATAGACCAGGCCCACGATCTGAACAGGAATGAGAGGCTTGAACAACGCCAGGGGAGTAGTGTGGAGTGCGCTGGCAGCGCGAATTGTGGGTCCCGTCCATGGCAGAAAGTTCACGCCTGCTGCCAGCGATACCGCGCATGCCAAGATCCTGCGATCCATCCCGAGTTCTTGATACAGCGGCAGCAAGGTGGGAATCGCAACCAGAAAAACGACTGCGCCGGAGCCGTCGAGGTGTAGAAATAGCGCCAGCAGAGCAGTTCCCGGAACGATGAGCACAGGGTTTTTGCCGATGCTTCGAAGCAGCATATTGACGAACGGCTCGATTGTTCCCGCATCGGCCAGAACGCCGAAGAACAGGATGGCAAACAGGAACATCGCCACTACTGGCGCCATTGATACCAGCCCGGAGAGCGCAAATTGCGCGGTCATTAATCCGAAACCGGCCTCCAGGCAGGCGGTTACCGGGAACAGGAAGAGTGCAACCAGCGGCGATACGCGGCGGCTGGCGATCGCCACGATCATGCCGAGGATAGTGATCAGACCCCAGATGGCAAGCATGCTCAGCGACCGTTGGTGCAGCCCTTTCGCGAATAGTGCGAGTATAGAGAGCCGTGTATCAATATGTACATTGCATAAATCAGAAGTCTATAATCTCGATTTCCGATGATTCACGAGCTCCGTCACATTCGTGCTTTTCTCAAAATTGCAGAGACGCGCAACTTCACGCGCGCTGCCAACGATCTTCATGTCTCGCAGTCGGCGTTGACCGTCCAGGTGCAACAACTCGAGGAGAGCCTGGGCGTCCGTCTTTTCGACAGGAATAAGCGTGGAGTGACTCTCACTGCCGCCGGCAAGGATGTGTTCGGCCCGCTGCAACGATTATTCAATGATGCGCGGACCATCGTTGAACATGCGCGCGACCTGAGTTCCGCCTCAACTGGGTTTGTGTCCATCGCTGCTCTTCCCACCGTGTGCGCGGGACCCCTTCCAGAACTGGTGCGCAGCTTTCTCAACAATTATCCGGGCATCCGCGTGCAAATCTCCGACGTGATCGCGGAACGCGTGCGTGAAGCTGTACTCAAGCGAGAGGTCGACTTCGGAATCGGGACCCTCCACGGGCCCGATGCGGAGCTTCGCGCGACTCCTCTGTTTCAGGATCGCCTGGTTGTCTTTACGCCCTCGGGGCACCCGCTCTCAGAGAAGCACACTGTCACACTGCGCGAGGCTTCTGCTCACGGGTTGATTTTGCCAGGGCGGGCGAGCAGCGTGAGAGAAGCTATTGAGGCGATCGCGCATCGCGAGCGGTTGCTTCTCGACATTCGCTACGAGACAAATTTCATGCCAACTGCCCTGGCCTTCGTTCGCGCCAATCTGGGGATAGCCATCCTGCCGGAGTCGGCAGCCGGCACTGACGCTTCGGAGTTCATGACAGTTGCATTCAACAACCGCTTTGCGAACCGCCAGATTGAGTTGCTTCAGAGAAGAGATGCCACTCTATCGCCTGCATCCGAGAGCCTGGTGCGCTATCTCCTGCACAAACTCCATGGTAGAAAGCGTGAAGGCCGCAGCGCAGCGCCCGCACACGCCCTAAGGAAGTGAAAACCGGTGATCGGCGAATCCGATTGTTCCGTTCGAATCAATGAATTGTACTCATGCTTCCGGGGACTGTTATAGTCGCGTCCATCGCACCAACCAGCAGTTCCGGAGGCTATGAATGGATGATTTGAAAAGGCTCGCCGTGGTGGCAATCGCTGTACTTGCAGTGCCCCCCTTGTTTTCGCAGAGCGGCGTAGTCGGCACCGATTCAGGCAAGTTGCACGGCGTTACGCAGGGGCCTGTTGAATCCTTCAAGGGTGTGCCGTTTGCCGCGCCTCCCGTCGGCGAACTTCGCTGGCGTGCTCCGCAGCCTGCGCAGCCGTGGTCCGATGTGCGGCAGGCCAACGCCTACTCAGCAGATTGCATGCAGGTGCCATTCCCCAGCGACGCTGCTCCGCTCGGCACCAAGCCGGCAGAAGATTGCCTTTATCTCAACGTGTGGCGTCCCGTCGGTACCAAGGCGGACGCGAAGCTGCCGGTGATGTTCTGGATCTACGGCGGCGGCTTCGTCAACGGAGGCAGCTCGCCCGAGGTGTATGACGGCAGCAAGTTCGCCGAGAAGGGCGTGGTCTTTGTCAGCGCCAACTATCGACTGGGCCGCTTCGGCTTCTTCGCGTTTCCTGAGCTCACAAAGGAGAACGCCGACGGGATGGTCGGCAATTACGGCTTCATGGACCAGATCGCCGCGTTGAAGTGGGTTCAGAAGAACATCAGCGAGTTCGGCGGAGACCCAGCCAACGTGACCGTATTTGGCGAATCGGCAGGCGGATTCTCGGTAAGCATGTTGCTCACCTCGCCTCTGTCGCGAGGACTGTTTTCGAAGGCGATTATTGAGTCCGGCGGCGGCCGCACCAACCTGGGCGGCCCTCGTTATCTCGACACCGCGCTACCGAACGGGCCCTCGTCGGCCGAATCTGTCGGCATCGAGTTCGCTCACAGCTTGGGAGTCGGTGGAACCGGCAAGGATGCACTTGATCAGTTGCGGCATCTTCCCGCCGAAAAGGTACTCGGTAATCTCAACATGGCAACCATGAATCAACCCGGATATGCAGGCCCCTTCATCGACGGCCGCGTGGTCCTTTCCGACCCGCAATCTGTCTATCTGTCCGGCGCCGGCTGGCGTGTCCCACTGATGATCGGGACCAACAGCATGGATATAGGGTTTGGCTTCGCGCGCAATAAGGAAGAGCTGTTCGCGCCATTCGGTGCTGATCGCGAGAAAGCGATCGCGGCTTACGATCCGACGGGAAAGGGCGACTTGCGCACTGTGCAGTACCAGGTCTCCATGGATCGATTCATGGTCGAGCCCGCTCGTTTCGTTGCGAGCGTGTTCGCTTCGCAAGGCCTCCCTGCCTACGTGTACAGGTTTTCCTATGTTGCAAAGTCCATGCGCAGCAAATGGCCGGGCGCGCCCCATGCCACCGAGATACCTTTTGTCTTCGATACCGTGCAGGCGAAGTATGGAAATGAGCTCGCGCCGGAGGACGAGAAGATCGCGCAGGCGATGCTCAGTTATTGGGTGGCATTTGCCAAAACGGGTGATCCGAGCACGGGCAACACGCCCGCGTGGCCGCGGTACTCGCCCGCAACCGAGATGCTGATGGATTTCACCGAGAACGGTGCGCTAGCCGAAAAGGATCCACTGAAAGCGAGGCTTGATGTTACGGCAGCATACGTAACAAGCTCAGCTCCCGCGCCGGCTCCAAAGCTTCCGGCCCGCCCATAAACGAGTGGCAAATATAAGTGGATCGGAGCGTGGGCCCTTGGCCGGCGTGGGAGGCAGCGGTCAGGTGGATTAGATCGCAGCGGATATCTGCCCCAAGCTAGTGATTCAGGTTGGTCTGCCGGAACAGGAACCTGGAGATGATCTTCATCCAACGCTAGAAGCGCTGTCGATCGGGACAACACCGTGCTCTTTCATAACCTGGTAATGCAGATCGAGCTTGCCCAGTGGTGCGCCATACTCTGGCCGGATGCAAGGCGATCATCCATCAACATCTGGACACTACCTTGACCCTCATGATCGCAGGACATCGCATCGGATACTACAGCGCTGAAGGAAAGCTTCTGACATCGCTGAGCAAAAAACAAATCAAGGCCGTGGAGAAGACGTCGCGAGGAAAAGTCCAAAAACAGACTTTCCCTCCCTGCTTGCAAATCCCACACACGACGCGGGATTCGCATTTTCCCACCGACCCTACGGCTACTAATTTATGAATCAGGACATTACACACGAAAAGCGGACATTTCTACTCGCTAACGACATTGACGAGAAGGCGGTCACTCTGCCGGAACTTGAGGCGCAGGTGATTTTGGGGAAGTCCCGAAACGACTGCCTCAAGTACTTGACGCCCCAATCTCAATCTTAATTTGCATTTCGTCGCTGCTTGCTGACCGCGACACAGTCACTGACCGGAAGGATTCCGAGAAGCCCTGGGCCGACACGTTTAAAATGTATTGTCCTTCAGTCAAATCAGCAGAGAATCTACCATTGACGTCGGTACGCAACTTCGCCGCGTGCTGCTTGCCCTGCGTTCCCCTGATCAGAACATCAACCGTCGCTTTTGGGATGGGATAGCCAGTACGGTCGCAGACAACTCCACGCAGCTGAGAAACCGTCGCGACGTTGGTCGAGGCTTCCGCATCAGCCAGTTTTTCCTCGAAGGTGGGAGGTTGCGGAGCCGGGCTCAGGCCAAGTGATTGCTTAGCTCGTCTGTTTGAAGAGAGATCCAAGTACAGCCAGTCTTCAAGATTCGGCTTGGATCGAGCGAGAATCAGATACTTTCCATTCGGAAGAGCTGGAAGATCGACCTTTCCATCTTGATCCGTGGTGAGAATGACGAGGGCTTTGGACTTGGGAAATTCGCCATGTCGGCCGAATCCGCTGTAAACTTCGACGCTGGTACCCGGCAATGGTTTGGCGCCGATCGTCGTCTCGATGCGTGCGTGCTGTCCTGATTTGACCACAGAAAAGATTCGGACATAGGCAATCGCCACAGGCCTCGGAAGGAGAAAAGAAAAGAACGCGACGATTAAACCTCGCCGCGCAATTTTGCAAACCATCGGTCCTCCGGGATTCACTCTCTCAATTCACAATTGAAATGCTGTTTTCATGCACCATCAACCGTACCTGTTGCCACTTGCACATTCACTTAGCTCCTGCCGCGGGCGTTTCTCCAACTTGGCGTTTCAATTTGTTGGCGAGGTCGGTATCGGCAGTCTGGGTAATGCTCTTTGCTTTGTCGAATTCAGCTTTGGCCAAGTCCATGTTCCCGAGGCTCCGGTAGAGACGCCCTAGCCGCCAGTGCACATTCACGTCGTTGGGTGCGAGCTTTTCTGCGGTGCCGAGCTCGCGTAATGCGTCCTCTCGCCGGTTTGCATCGGCATCGATCACGCCCAGGTCAAGGTGCGCCAATTCGTTTCCTGGATCGGCTTGTACGGCTCTTTCCAGCAACGGCCGGGCAATCTCGGGATGGTTCAGCGTCAAGTTGCAGTCTGCTAAATAAGTAAGTGCCTGGGCATGGTTGGGGCTGTTATCCAACTCCGCCTGGAACTCCGTGGCTGCGCCGGAATATTCCTTTTCTTCCCACAGTAAATAGCCCAGGGCGAAGTGCACGTTCGGCTCTTTGGGGGAAACCTTCTCGGCGAGTCGGAATTCGGAGATCGCTTCGTCGGTGCGGCGCAAGCCGTCGAGGGCCTCGCCTGAGAGCATGTGTGACTGCGCAGAGTCAGGGTTGATCTTATTGATCTGTTGGTCTTGCTCCAGGGCACAGTAGTACTGCCTGATGTTGAGGCAAGCCTGCGCCAGCACTCCGCGCAATTCTAGATTCTCGGGCTCGCTCTTTACCGCGATCCGAAGGTAGGGAACCGACTTGGAGAATTCGGCAGCGCCGTAGTAACTCATTCCCAGCAGCGTATCAGCCTGCAAGCTTGCCGGATCGGCGCGCAAGGCGGCTTGAAAGGGCACGATCGCTTGCGAAAAATGTCCCTGCTTGAACTCGGCGAGACCCAAATTGAGCTGCACTCCTCTGAGATTCGAATTCAGCGCCAGCGCTTGACGGTAAGCAGCAGCGGCATCGCTGTACTTCTCTTCCTTCGACAGGACAACTCCGAGGCTGGCGAAGGCTCCTGCATCGCGCGGATTGTCGGTCGTCACTGCGCGCCACGCTGTCTCGGCCCCGGGCAGGTCGCCCACCTGTTCCAAGGCGATTGCGCGGGAGGCCTCCGGCGCCTGCGGATCAATCCCCGGCGATGTCACCAGGATGAGGAACGTGGAAAGCAGCGCTGCAGAATTCATAGGCATTTGCAAATGGCTCTCTCGAAGAATGTACTTATGGTAACGCGCTTGCGGGTTTCCCGAGAATATCGAACATCGCGGGCCCCGGTCATCGCTAGCGGCTTACCCCGCTGGGGGATGTTTTCCGTGAACTGCACACTACCGGCCATCAACCACGAACTCTGCTAACATGCCCTTAGGAATTCACTCACTAAGTCGGCCATCCCCTGCGCCGTCACACCGTTCTCGGGGCAATCGAATTCATGGAGAATCGTTTTAACCGGCGTGACTTCGTCAAAATGGGGGCCTCCGCCGCTCTGCGGCCCTCACTTGGATTGGCTGCGCTTCCCATCACGGCTGAGGAAATTTTCAGCGACCGGACCAGGGAAGCCGGGATTGATTTTACCCATTTCAACGGCGCGTCGGGTTTTCATTATTATCCGGAGACGATGGGGTCGGGAGTGGCGCTCTTCGATTACGACAACGATGGCGATCTCGACATCTTCCTGGTCCAGGGCACACAGTTAGGACCTCCGGGTACGAGCCAGACGCTATACCCTCCTCAGTTGCCACTGCGCGGCCGGCTCTACCGCAATGATTCAGTTCGTCACGCCGACGGTACCTGCACGCTCAAGTTCGTTGACGTGACGGAGCAATGCGGAATCAGAGCCGAGGGATACGGCATGGGAGTCGCGGCGGCGGACTTCAACAACGACGGTTGGGTCGATCTCTACATCGCGAATTTCGGCCACAATCAAATGTGGCGCAACAACGGCGATGGAACTTTCACCGATGTCACTGCGGAATCCGGCACAGACGTTCCAGGATGGAGCATCTGCGCCAGCTTCTTCGATTTTGACCGGGATGGCTGGCTCGATTTGTTTGTCGCCAACTACCTCGACTTCAGGTTTACCAATTTGCCCAAGTGCCTCTCACCCGGCGGCGCTCCCGACTATTGCAGTCCCCTGGCGTTCAGTCCTTTGCCCAATCGCATGTTCCGCAATCGGCGCGACGGCACGTTTGAAGATGTGACCACCCGTTCGGGAATCGGCGCTGAGTTTAGTGGCTCCATGGGCGCGATCTGCGCGGATTTCAACGGCGACGGTTGGCCCGACATCTTCATCTCCGACGATCTTCGTCCTAACCAACTTTGGATCAACCAGCACGACGGAACCTTCAAGAACGAGGCACTGATTGCGGGCTGCGCCGTGGATCGAGACGGCGCCTCGCAATCCAGCATGGGCGTGGATGCTGGAGACTTGCTGGGCCGCGGCGTCGAAGACCTTGTGGTGGCCACCATCGGCGGACAACACGCCGACTTGTTTGCCAACGACGGCAAGGGATGGTTCGACGATATGTCCTATAAGAGCGGACTCGCTCGCGCTACACAGCGTTACACGGGATTTAGTATCGGGATGCTGGACTACGATAACGACGGATGGCTGGATCTGATGATCGTTAACGGAGCAGTCCGAACCATCGAAGAACAAGCTCGCAAGGGCAGCATGTATCCGTATGCCGAACCCAACCTCTTGTTGCACAACAACGGCAATGGGAGGTTTGAGGACGTCAGCAGCAGCGCCGGAAGCGCATTTTCTAGTTTGGGAGTGGGCCGCGGGGCAGCCTTCGGCGATATCGACAACGATGGAGGGATCGACGTCGTGGTGGTCAACAACAGCGGCCCCGCACGACTCCTGATGAACAACGTAGGACATCGCAAACCATGGATCGGATTGCGCATGGTGGGAGACAAATCTCATCGCGATATGCTGGGGACACGAGTGGCTGTCTTTCGCCGCGACGCCTCCCCACTCTGGCGGCGCGTTCATACAGACGGAAGTTATTGTTCATCTAGCGACCCCCGCATCGTTTTCGGGCTGGGCGATGCCCCCCAAATCACTAAAGTGCAGGCCCACTGGGTGAGCGGAAGGGTCGAAGAATGGACCGGCTTGCCGCTGGGGAGATACACCACGCTGCGTGAGGGGAGCGGCGTGACCATAGCAACGCCATGATGGGGATCCGGCAAAGTACTTTTTTGTTGGTGATCGCGCTCTTTGCCGCGCAGAACGGGCCTTCGCGTCCTGAGAACACCCAAGTCGATCTCATCGAAGTTCCTCAACCAGACCTGGCCGGAGTGGACGCTCCAGTCAGGGACCAGATTCGTGCCTCCCAGACCGCGCTCGCGGCCTCTATGGCGCAAAGCCATGCTCCGCGCGCCCGCTTGACCGCGGCATTTGGCACACTGGGGCAGATTTACCAAGCCTATGGATTCGACGACGCTGCTCTGGCTTGCTATACGAACGCCTCTCGCCTCGATTCTCAGCCTTTTCAATGGCTTTATTTTCTGGGTTATCTGCGTTATAAGAATGGCGATGCCGAGGAGGCGGCGCGCGACTACCGACACGCCCTTAGTCTCAATTCAAGTTACAACCCGGCCCTGCTGCGCTTGGGAGCACTAGAACTGACCCTCGATCATCCCGACGCCGCTAAAGACTCCTTCACGAAAGCGATGGCGCAGCGACATTCCGCAGCCGCCTTGACCGGACTGGGCAAGGTGGCACTGACTGAGCATCATTACGGCACCGCCGTGAAGGATTTCACTGAAGCTTTGGAAAGCGAGCCGAAAGCTTCGAGCGTCCACTATCAACTGGCCTTGGCTTATCGCGGGCTTGGCGATCTCGCCCACGCTCAGGAACAACTGCGAGTTCGCGGCGAGACGGAGCCTGGCATCCAGGATCCGCTGCTCGACCGGATCAATCTTCTCAAACAAGGCAGGCTTAGCCTGGTTCAGCGCGGCGGTGCGGCTATGCGAGAAAGCCGTTTTGTCGACGCCATTTCCGCGTACGATCAGTTGGTCCGTCTCGACCCCTCGGATCCCCTCGCCTACGAGTACCTCGGAGTCGCTCTAGCCCGGCAAGGAAAGCGCGACGATGCTCTCAAGCAATATGCGCAAGCCTTGCAACTCGACCCGAGCAGTGCCTCCGCGCACTACGATACCGCGATTTTGCTGATACAAGAGCGGAGGGAAGAGGAGGCCATCGTCCATTTCCGGCACGCGGTCCAATTGGATCCAGGGCTCGTAATGGCGCATTTTCAGTTAGCCAATCTCCTCATGCGGAGAGGAAATGACTCCGACGCAGAGGTAGAATATGAAAAAGTTGTCTTGCTTGACCCCCGGAATGAATTTGCCCGTTTGATGCAGGCGATGGCGGAGGTTCGCGCGGGTTCGTACGCACGGGCGCGGACTCTGCTGGAGAACGCCGCGGCGGCGCTTCCCGGCGATCCTGACATCGCCGATGCACTGGCGAGAGTATTGGCAGCCGCGCCCGATCAGGCCGTGCGCGCCCCGGACCGCGCGCTGCGCATTGTCGAGACTCTCGTGAAGAATCAGGAAGGCAACCCGTTGGAGGTAGGAATCACTCTGGCCATGGCTCTCGCCGCGGTTGGGCAATTCCAGCAAGCCGCCGCTTATCAGCAGGCGATCATCGAGCAGTTGGAGGCCTCTCATCAACATGTGCTGGCGCGTTCCTTGCGTCAGAACCTGATTCGCTACCAGCAGGGAAAAATATGCCAGGCGCCCTGGGCCGGCGACGACCCGATTTTCATCCCGGTCCCTGGCAAAGTCGAGCTATCGTCGGAAATGGACGCGACGGACGCACATCCATAGAGCCTGTTAGCTGCAGTCGAACAGGATGACGCCATGACGGCGAATGATCGGGCGTAGATTTGCCTTCGAGCCACAAGCGCACAGATCGAATCCTGCAGGCCAGGAACAAAGGGCCCCGCTCCCATCGGGAGCGAGGCCTCAAGGAATGCAGTGTTAACGGCGGTCAGAAGTGGATTTTCCCGGCGAGTTGGAACTCCCTGGGATCGGCCGTGGAGGTGATCAGTCCGAAGTTCCCTCCGTTCACAGTGGTTCCGATGCCGCCCTGGTTGCCGTTCGCTACCCATTCCGGGTGGTTGAAGATATTGAACGACTCCACGCGGAACTCGAAGTCGCTGTGTTCCGTGAAGCGGAAGATTTTGTGGATGGCTATGTTCCAGTTTTGAGAACCCGGACCACGCAGTGCGTCGAAGGGCAAGTTGCCCCACGCACCCGGAGTCGGGGTTCCGAAGGTTGGATTATTTACCCCGAAGCCAGGGCTGAACCATTGCATGCCGGCTGAGGAACGCACCTTTGGATAGTATACGGGGCCCAGCAGATTCGGCCGGTTGGTTCCATTTTGCAGGCCGTTGCTGCCCTGGTTGCCGCCAAGAGTGACGTTGAGCGGCCCTCCTCCCTCGAAGGTAGAAGATCCAGCCAGTTCCCAGCCTCCGAATAGCTTTGCAGCCAAGTCAGTGGAATGACGGAGGAACGGCATGGTCCATTCGTATTCGACGAATGCCACCTGGTGACGATCGAAGATCGACGGACCCCAATCGAATTTCCAGCCCGCGTACGGGTTGGAAACATTATCCAAATCGAACCCGTTCCCGCTGCTTTGGCCGGTGTCGTAAGCGTGGGAATAGGTGTAGCCGAATTGGGCCTGAAGATCCTGATGGATATTCAGGTGCAAATCAGCCTGGATGCTGTTGTATTCGCCGTTAGCCTCGTTATTGAACTGCTTGATTCCAGCGAATCCGGCGTACGGAAGAAGCTGGTTGTAGTTGCTGCTGCTTGCAATCAGTCCAGCCAGATCAGAGACGGGTGGCAGGTTGATATCCCTGTCGTCGCTCTGGTGGCGCAGCAAGGTGCCAACGTACGACACATCGAATATCGTGCCGGGGGCGAGTTGGTGTTGAATTCCGCCGCTATACTGGGCGGTCGATGGCAGCTTGTAGTTGTCCGCTTCAATCCCCTGGATGCTGGCCACCACGATCGGTGCCGTCAGCGTGGTTCCAGTGGCGGCGCTGGTCTTGGGACTGTCGAGCAGGACGTTGTTGAAGTTGACCGAGGCGTTAGCGGGAACGTTGGTGGCGCCGTCATACATATCGTTGCCCTGAACGCGCTCGTACATGATTCCGAAGCCGCCACGAACCACGGTTTTCCCTTGCCCTGTTACGTCGTAAGAGAAGCCGAGACGCGGACCCCATCCGTTCCATTGGTTCTTCGCCAATCCTCTGGGGACCCCGGGCGTGACGCCACCGATACCGATTCCATTCAGATAGAACTGGTAGGAACTCAGGATGGAACCGGAGCCCGGACCCAGCCCAGGAGTGATGGCCGTGCAGCCGGGATCGGACGCGCTGCTGCAAAGGTTGCCGGCGCTGTCGAACTTGGCTGCATTGGCAGGGTTGTAGAGGTTGGGATAGAAGTCAGAGGAACGGTTGTGCGCCTCGTAGGTGTGCGGGACGCCATCCCAGCGCAGGCCCAGGTTCACGGTCAGCCGAGGGCTTACGCGCCAGTTATCGCCAAAATAAATCGCCGGACTGATAGCGTTCCACGTGCCCGCCTGGTGCACCGCGGATTCGTTGTAGTTTTGCGCCAGGCCCAAAAGGAAGTCGGAAAAGTCGTAGTTGGTGTAATATCCGTTGAACCCGAAGTTGCCCTCCACCGGGGCGAATGCATCCTGCACCTTGCTGAAGTACGCCCAGGTTCCACCAAACTTGAACTGGTGCGCGCCCTTGACCCAGGAGACATCGTCGCGGATGGAGTAGTCCTTCGCCACGTTGTTCCACGGCGACCAGTTGGGGCTGTAATTAGTCCCCGTCTGCTTCTGCAGAGCGATGGACGGCATTACGTTTCCCGGAATCGGTCCTGTGAAGACGCGGTCATAGGCATAGTCTGACGGCGCTGCCAGCGTGGCGCCGTACGCAGCGAAAGGCAGAATGTGGATTTGATTGGAGTCGTAGTTGAACGCAGTCTCATTCACCAGGTTGGGATTGATCGTGTAAGTGCTGTGGATCACCGTACTGTAAGCCGGATTGCCAAACGTGTTGCCGATGGTAGGCACGTTGTCGCCGCTCCACATCACTGTGGCGAAGCCCTGTGTGGTCTGCTCGGAGACCCAGTGTCCGAACACCGAGAATTTGTCGTTGAATTTGTGATCGACGCGAACCAGCTCTTCTGTAATGTCGTTAGGCTCGGCGACCGGTAGATTGAAATACGAGGTGGCGGCAGTTGTGCCCTTGTTCGGCGCCGGGAAGATCTTCCCCTCCGTCAGCAGCACCTGCGCATCCTTGTCGAGCAGCGAGGCGGGGATTGCGTTGTTCGGGAAGGTCTTGTCGCCGTTGCAGGTCGTGACCCCGTCTGTCGTCGTACTCGTACTGAGCGGTACATCGGCTTGCGCGAAGGCGGTCTGCATTGTTGAGTTGATCTGGAAGGCGCACGGCGTGGATGGGGTCACTCCCGTTCCCGTGAAATCACCCTGGTACTCGGAAGTCATCGGAACCAGCTGATTGATGACTCCACTGCTGTTCACGAACCTTCTCCACTCCTGGTTGTAGAAGAAAAAGGTCTTGGGCTCGCTCCTGTTGGGATGGAAGCTGATCGGACCGCCAATGTTGGCGCCGAAAATGTTGTAGCGCAGTTCGCCGGGTTTGCCCGGGTTAAAGTAGTTCTTGGCGTCCAGATAGTCGTTGCGGAAGAACTCCCAGCCTTCCCCGTGGAAATGCCTGGTTCCCGACTTAAATGTGGTGCTGATGGTCCCGCCCGAAGAGAGTCCATACTCGGGGCTGTAGTTCGAGGTCATGGTGCGGGCCTCGGCAACGGCCTCCAGTGAGGGCGAGACAATAGGAGCGCCACCGCCGCCGCGGTCCGCGGCTTCGCCGCCATCCATCAACCATAGGTTGTGGCTTACACGCTGGCCATTGAATTCAACGGCGGCGTCCGAGCCCTGCGAGGAGGGTACCTGTTGGGAGCCCTGCATGCTGACAGCGCCCGGGACCATCGCCTCCATCGACACAAGGCTCCTGCCGTTCATCTCCAGCTTCTCGATGTCCGTGCCGGTGATCATGTTGCTCACCTCGCCGGTGTCGGTTTGCAGGTGGAGGACGTCGGCCTCGACAGTGACGGTCTGAGTCTGGGATCCAATCTGCAGCGCGAAGTCGAGGCGCAGGCGGTCGCCCACCTGGAGCGCCACACCGGTTTTCTCGACTGCTTTGAAGCCGGATGCCGTGACCTTGATGGTGTAATGGCCGGGGGACAGATCCGGTGCAACATACTGGCCGGCACCGTCCGAGACTTTCACCGAGCTCAGGCCTGTATCAAGGTTGGCGAAGCTTACGTTGGCGTTTGCAACTACAGCGCCGCTAGGGTCGCTGACGGTGCCTAGGATCGTTCCTTCTTGCGCTGTGGCCAGATTCGACAAGAAGAGAAACAGCGCCCCGACCGCAAGCAGCCAGCTTCTCCCTCGCCCTGAGTTCATGCGAGAAATCCAATGTGTCATAACTTAGCCTCTCTGTCCGAAGCGTGATATTCACGCCAAGGTATGCAATTCTCGTATTCCGCTTATCCGTCTATTCAGGCTCACAGGAACTCTTACCTCGGGAAGCGTCCATGCGAGCCCCTGACCCATTGGCCAATGCCATCTAGGTTTACTGCCAACAACCTACAGAGTGTTCATCACTTTCTCCGGCATCGAGCATGCAGCAGTTCGGTCAGCGCATCATTCACAGTCGTAAATCGTTTTAGAAAATCGATTTACTACCGCGAGACGACTATTTCACGCTGTCTTTCCCCCTACAACATTGCCGCGCGAATCTAATCAGCTACGTAAAGTGCCGTCAAGGGGTGTCACAGTGTGTAAATGCGGAATTACACCGTGAATCACGGCGAAATTTTGGCGAAACGGCGCTGTAGACGACTGCGCCGCTTGCGTGATCAAGCGGCGCGGTCGGCACATCTATTGATTCTGGTTTCCCGCGCTGGAAGGTTGCGGACGCCTTGTCACTGTTGGAGTGCAGTAGCTTGGCCCGCACAAACAGTCTCCAATTCTCGAGGACCGCGACGCTGGAGGGAGTCGGTCGCGGCCGAGAGCAGACTGTAGCGAGCTAGTTCGCGCCTTCATCGATGACTTCAATGGCCCTGACTTCGGCGTAGTTCGACTTAGGCGAGAACGAGATCAGCAACTTTCCTTGTCCGTTGGGATGAAGCCCGTGGAATTCCCGTACTACGGGTCGGAAGGCACCACCGGCAACCTGAACGATGTCAAAACCCTGCAGCAGAAAGACGCCATTGCAGGTGACATCGAAGACTCTGCAGCCCACTCCATGGCAGTACGCTTCTGGTACGAGTGGGCTGAAGAAGGATTCAAGAAAATGGAGCTTGATGGTGTAACTGCCGGGCGGGACCGGTATGGCGTAGCTGAAATTTCCGTGCCTCTCAACGTCGTAAAGGGCAGGAATCTTGGGCCCACCGTCGCGGCTCGGTTCTGTCCAAGTCCGTCCGTCAATGAAGAATCTGTCTCCGCTCCAGAGGACGCCGTCACTGTCGATGAAATCGGACTGGCGAGCGGAGATCCGGATCGGATTCAACCTTCCTGGCGTACCTGGCGTCAATTCGATCGCGCTTACGAAGGCAGGCTGTTGATATCGCGAGCGGAACTCAAGATGAAGTTTGCCGTCATGGGTTGGTTGCACATCCTTGAACGCACGGACGTCTACTGCGGCGGTACCGGCGTCGGCAACCGGATCAAGGTCGCTCAGCAGAGGATGGCCGTTGAGCTCCACATCAATGTGGCGAACGTTTTGCGCGTCTTCTTTTTGATCGCCGGTGCTTTCCCGAAGAGGATCGGCAAAGTAGAGCCTCAATTCGTAGACTCCGGGCAATAACGGTATGTCATACTGGAAGGCCCTTTGATCTTGCGACACCATCAGGTCGGCCGAAACAGCCTGTCGCGTTGTTTTAAACAAGCCTGCGTCGGGGACCGGCGGGAAAAGGTGAGCCGGTCCTGGCCGCACCACGCCACCTTTATAGAAGTGATCCGCTTCCCAACGATGGCCCTCCGCATCGATATATGCACCTCCGCTGTGGCCGGCAGCGATGCGGATTTCTCCTGACCCCGAGGCCGCTACTGCCCGTTGATTCTCCGATGGCCTGCTGGTTTCGGGCACGGCAGCCACCGGGATCGAGGTTGGCAGGGGCGTAACGGGATGCGGCGTGGCATTTTTTACTCTGAGCGGGAGAATTCCTAACCCCAGCAAAACCGCAGCTACGAGAATCGCTGCTCCACTTAAGATCCATTGCAAACGCGGTGTTCTTTGATCGGCTTCTGCGGGAGCCAGATCGAGTTGGGGTGGCACAACGCGAGTTTCGAAGATCGGCAGGTACTGGCCCTTCGGGATGGTGATAATGATCGACTCGTTTTTGCCCTCATTAGCGAAGTGGTGTTCCAGTTTCATTCGCAGTATGCGGGCTTGGGAGCGGACGATGTTGTCTTCGTTGGGGTTGTAGTCCGCTGGCCGTCCATAAACATGGATGCCAATCTGCTGCTCGGTAGCTTCTTCTGGTTTTTCTTGGAGGGCGCATCGGCAGACGTAGAGCAAAAAGGCCCGGAGTCTCGGTGATTTCTCGAAGGTCGCGCTTGATGCAACCCGATCAAACAGCTCCTGACGAGACGCATCACTCTCGGTCAGCGCTGTCTTCCGGTGGGTTGCGGTAATAACCTCGAGGGTCATCGTGCTTGTGCTCCCGCTCAGGTCCGATTCATTGAATCTGCTATGGAGGCCTGATGTAAAAGTCCACTTACCTTTGGAGCGAAACAACTGTAACTCTGCTCCCGAATTGGCCGGCAGCCAATGGCTTCTGAGATTTCGGCTCGGCGTCCCGCACACTCCGGCTGCATTTCCAAATCAACCTTGGGACCGCCCTCCGGTTGCCCCGGACCTTCAAAGCTTCTGGCGCCTTGAAGCTAATCTGGACGCGCAAGTTGCTGTCTACCTTGGGATTGTGCGCATCCCGAGCGTTCGACGATGGCGGTTTCAAACCACTGGAGTCCGGTGGACAGCAGGCGCTCGCACCCAACAACATCACAATTCCGATTCCGATGCGCTGCATCCTGCACCTACGGTCAATGTTCCACTGGAAGAGGTGTCACGCCGTTCTTCTGCGGGCACACCGGCAATGCTATACCGGAACTAGACTAGCAATAAAGCGATTTATTCTTTGTTCGCGACGTCCAGTCAATATATGTCGAGTGTTCCGCTCAGAAGACAAAGAAAGCGACCAATTCCGAACGAGGCGCCGCCTGACGCAAACCGGACACTTGGATCGTCGCTGAGTGTCCGCTGTGCCACGAGCGACCGTTTGATTTGATCATTCGTACAATTCCGGAGAGCCTGGATAGCTTTCTCCTTGACTGCGGTGCCCTCCGCGAAGATCAGGCCTGCCAAGGCACGGTGTGCGTAGTATTTTGCGTCCAGTGCTTTTTGGGACATTGCCGGTACTAGCCCTCATCCTCGTCAACGGCGCCATGACGATGACGGTTTGTCTGGATGAGAACCCGCCGGCAGCAATCTGTTCTTCATTGGACGAGGTCCGATTCTAGCGGACCTAAAACCATAGCACCTTCATATATTCGATTGGTCAGGATCCCGCGTTTGCTGCCCCCCAGCGGGACGGTCTTCTTTTCTTCCGTCGTGTTTACATACAGAGTGCGGCCATCTACTGACCGGGCATAAACACCTTCAGGAAGGGAAGGCCCAGATTGAATGCCCGCAATGTGGATGACGCGTTCGAGTACGGGGCCGATGGTGGAAGGGTTGGACTCCGTCGCAAGGTAGAGGGCATTGCCATTCCCAAATCTGTTGAGCGTGATCGCTGGGCTGTGATCTGGGAGATTTGTGAAGCGGGCGAGCACCGTGGCCGTTGAGGGCTCGAGCACTTCGTATCGACGTGAATTCGTAGAGATTGAACTGCCATCCAGATCGAATTTCAGCACCGTCGAATCATAGAACGCATTTGTCTTCAGCCCGAAGACATCGCTCAACCGGCCCGGCAACGGAGTCTCGAACCATTGCCCATTCTCATCCACTTTGGCTGAGAATGCTGTCATTAGTACTGTGCCGCCATTCCTTACGTATTCTCGTAGTGCCGTTGCGCTCGCCGCATCCATCACGTAATCAGCCGGAACGACGACCAGTTTGTAGGGCGAGAGGCTCTCATGCCCGATGTTGATGATGGCCGTGTCCAGATTGGCACGGAAGAACGGCTCGAAGGCTCCTTGCACCTGTTCGGTATAGGGAGGTTTGAAGTATTGCAGCGTTGTATTGGAAGGCCCATTGGGATGGGAGTCGATGAAGGAATCGAATGAATAGGCGATGGCTATTTCAGGATGCGTAAACCGAGGGAATCCGTATTTGACGAGCCGTTTAAATTCCGATGAGATGCGCGCAAACTCATCCACTTTCCAGGACGGTGTTCCGTCGTGATCGACCAACCCAAAGAGCGCCTGTTCCTCTCCGCCCTGGTGACTGTTGAAGGTCCAAGCGAGAACTCCTTGAGCTCCCATCATGAGCCCAAGGTACGCATACATGCGGCTCCGGCCCGGTGTTCCGTAAAACCCGCCGCCGCCTGCGGTGAACTCGTTAAACCATATCGGGGTCAGCAGTGCGCCTTTGGTCATGAGCGCGCCAAATGCTCCGCTGATGGGATCCCCCGGATAGAAGCCTTCAGCGCCGTATGAGACGTAATCCTTGTATGTGGAGAGATAGTCAAATCCGCGCCGCGAAGCCGTATCCCACAGGTTTGAGATCGACGGAATGTCCGGCATGTTCCGCTGACGAATCGCGTCCAGTTCCTTCAGACGAGCCACGGTTACATCCGACCAGTAGCGATGTAAGTCCAGATAACGCTCCGATGGTCCGGGCCCATCTGCGAGCGGCAGGTCGACATCTTTAAAGCTGTTTAATCGGCGCGACCATCTCTGCGTGGCCCATGCTTTGTTCAGTTCGCCAATGGTGCCATACTTTTTCGTCAACCATGCAATAAACCGCTGCCGGTCGGCTTCTGAATACGACATGAATCCATTTCCGATCTCGTTGTCATAGCCGACGGCAATTATTGCGGGATGATTCGCGTAGCGCTTCATTAGCCTGTCGGCCATAATCCCAGCCTCGCGAATGTAATTGGGGTCGCTGATGTCATCCATGTAACGCTCAGCAGGAGGTAGCCGTGTGCCGTTTTGCGCGACGATATCAAGGCCCGGGTAGGCGCGATGCAGCCAAATGGGTGCGGGCAGACCGGGAATGTCCAGAATTACCCGGATTCCTGCCGCCTGCATCTTGTCCATGATCCTATCGAACCACTCGAAAGTGAACTTACCCTGCGATGGTTCAAAGGAATCCCACGAGAGGTCGCCCATGCGCACGACATTGAAACCAGCACGCTTCATGATGGCGATGTCCTGATCGATCTGCTCGGTTGAGCGGTCGACGGGCTGGTAACACGTTCCTACAAATAGCTCGCCGGGGGCAGGCAGATTTGGATGCATCGGGGTATCCTCTGCGCCGGCTGTAAGGCTTGAGAACACGAGGCCAACAACTGCGAGAACAAGAAGAAACACAAGACGAGCGAGCCATTCGAAATGACTTGTCTTGCGGGTCCATATATCCGTAGGACTCTTGCCGGGAAGTGAATTACACCGCATCAGTCATTTGCCTTTCTTGTTGGGCACCAGCGTCACCAAAACGATGTCATCGCTGTTCATTGGAAAACTGATATCGATCGTGCCGTTGGTGCCACTGTGCAGGACCTCCTGCTTCCGGAAGATCCCGTGTGACTATCTCTCGGGCATTCTGATCTTGTTGCGCGGAAGCAGATGGGAGGAAGGAGACCGCGAGAGCGCCGAAGGTGACAATCAAGAGCTGCTGGAGCGACGAACGCGACATGGCATCATATTCCTGAAAAAGGTGTTGTGATTAAGATGGGAGTGATGTTAACACCTGTCTTGAAAGACCTTCGTTTCTATCGATGAGTTTTGGTTGGGACGCTTACAAAGCTGCTGGATTGACTTCCGCTCATGCCAATGTCACTTTGAGCACGGCTGCATAATCGACCGCTGGTTTATAGAGCTTTGGAAGCTCAACCCTCAGAGCATCGGTCTGCTGCTTCCAACTCACTGTCTGGTCGGTCCCGAGTAGTTCAACCTTCGCAACATTCCCTGGTTTTGTTGCGGATGAAAGTCCCAGAGACTGCACGGCGAATGATTCCGTCGGCCATCCCAGCACGAGCGCATAGATCACGGTGCTCGATTTATTGCGCGTGAATCGGATATCTTTCTCTCCCAGTTTGCTCACGCTCCCGCCCTGGAAGGACCCCGCATTTATGCTGTTGGGGCCTTCACCGTAGACCTTCCATGGTCGAGTTTCATAGATTCGCCTCACCATTGGTCTGCATCCATGCGGTGATGCCATCGAGCACTGCGATTTCCTTGCTGTCAATGGTTCCGTCGGGCCGGCCGGGAACATTAAGGATGAATGTTCCGTTCTTGCTCACGGTGTCAATCAGCCAATGGACTACATCGCGCGGGGGCAGATAGCCGCCGTATTTACCCGGCTTTTCGTGGAGAGCGCGAAGATAATGCCAGGCGCCAATGCAGGTCTCTGACTGCCAGGGATGCTTCATGATCTCCGCAGTGAGCCCCCGTTCATAATCGGCGACAACCGCTTTGGCGAGCCGGTCCGGAACATCCTTGACGTTGAGAACGGCTTCGATCTTGCCGCCGTGTTGCCGAAGGCTGTGGTTGTAGAAGTACGCGCCGATATTCATCCCGGCCCAGCCGAGCGGCAGTAGCGAATCGTCGAAGTAAAGCAGGTCGGGATTGTGCTGGTCGATGAGATCGCGCGTTCGGTCGTAGAAGTTCTTGACATAAGATGATGTCGGGCAGTGCAGCTAGCCGGGTGCTTCACGCCATAGAGTCGCTGAGGATCGAGCCCCTGCCACCACTGATCTTTGCCCATCCGCCTGCGTAAGACGGCCATCATATGGAACGCCGGCGTTGGGGCCGGACTTGTCGGCGCCATGCGACGGCTGGAACCACCACCAGTTGCGCGCCTGATGTACCGTCACGCCGAACCGCAGACCCTGCTTTCGCGCTGCCGCAGCCCAGGTGCCGATCACATCGCGATGGGGACCGATCGCGGCGGCATTCCACGGCTGATGCTTCGAGTCCCAGGCGTCGAAGCTGTCATGGTGATTGGCCAGAGCGACGAATATCTTCGCGCCGGCGTTTTTGTAGCGCGTAATCAACTCGTCCGGGTCCCAGTTCAGCAGGGTCCACTGGGCGCAAAGGTCCTTGTACCCGAACCGCGACGGCGGACCGTAATGTTCGAGTTGATATTTGTATTGGCCGCTGGTCCTCGACATACATATTGCGCGCGTACCAGTCCCCGGCTTCGGCCACGCACTGCGGACTCCAGTGAGCCCAGATGCCGAACTTGGCATCCTGGTACCAATCCGGCGCCTCGTACTCGAGCAATGAATCCCATGTGGGTTTGAATGGACCATCGCCTGCAAGATCGGGGATGGGCGACGCTCAAGGGCACATCGTCCCAAAGGCCGCCTGCGATCGATTGCGCCGCCGGGTTGTAGTTCCACGCCGAAGGTTGCCAGGCAGCTCATCGAGCCGTTCCTCGACAATCTTTCCATCGCTCACCTTG
The DNA here is from genome assembly GCA_963826915.1 of uncultured Acidobacteriaceae bacterium. Taxonomy (GTDB): domain Bacteria; phylum Acidobacteriota; class Terriglobia; order Terriglobales; family Acidobacteriaceae; genus Telmatobacter. Next base: position 639,670 of record CAWGYG010000006.1, on the reverse strand, counting down.
TAGAAAACCCTCTTCTCCGGCGGCAAGGCACAAAACTGAGCGTAGTCCTGCGTGTAACTGGTTAAACCCACTCGGCAATCCAGGCTGGCTCTCCGGTGCGGCCTGCCCAGAGGATGGAACGGCTTTCGATGCCGCGGCGATCGCAAGTAGTTTGCAGAAATCCCGTCTGTGCACGAATTCCCCTCCATCCCTGTGCAGAATTCAACCATTATTCCGGCAATGCGATTTGGCCTTCGATACGAAACTTTCCGGTAACTTCTGGCGCTCCTGTGTCTGGCTGGCCTCCCCCGATGCTGATCGTGTAATCACCTTGAGCGATGATCGGATGTCCATCCTCGGTCACGATGCCCAGGTCGCGGTCCTTCAAGTCGAAATGGACCTTCTGGCTTGCGCCCGGTTCAAGATGAATGCGCTGGAATCCGCGGAGAGCCATGAGAGGCGCGCCCTTCACAGCAGGGAATTTGAGATAGGCCTGCACGACCTCATCTCCCGCGACTTTGCCTGTGTTGGTCACCGTCACATCGGCACCGACTGGCTGGCCGGCTGCCACAGCCTGCACCGGAACATCGAGATCGCTGTACCTGAAAGTCGTATAGCTGAGTCCGTAGCCAAACGGATACAGCGGCTTGCCGTTGAAGTAGCGATAGGTCCGGTTGGTCATCCCATAATCTTCGAAGTTTGGCAACTGGTCGACGCCGGTGTAGAACGTAACCGGCAGACGGCCCGCGGGATTGTTCTTTCCGCTCAGCGTTTCAGCAACTGCCGCTCCGCCCTCTTCTCCGGGGTACCATGCTTCGAGTACGGCGTTGGCATGCTCGTTGATCCAGTTGACAGACAGGGCACTGCCGTTCACGAGAACCACGGCGAGCGGTTTGCCGGTGGCTGCCACGGCTTCGACCAATTCCTCTTCCGGCTGGGGAAGATCGATGCTGGTTCGATCTCCGCCGAGAAATCCGGGTTCGCTCACCGGCATTTCTTCGCCTTCGAGCTGGCTTGTAATTCCCACAACGGCGATAACGGCATCGGCATTCTTCGCCGCGGCGATGGCTTCTGGCGAAGGAGCGCCGTTGTACTTGGCCCAGATCAATTCGGCATGGGGCTTGCTGTCCCTGGTTCCGTAGGAGATCTCGAGCGCGACCTTGTGGCCCTTTTCGAGGTGGACGCGGCCCACGCCCGATGAGACTCCTCGCGTGCCACCGCCGAACGCCGTCGCTACCTGCTTGCCATCAACCGCAAGCCTTCCGAATCCTTCGCAGCGAATACCGAGAAGAAAGTCTCCTGTTTCGGTGGGTGTCAGAAATCCTGACCACTGTGCGCCGAACGTCTTCTTCCCGGCAACTTCTGGCGGCAAGTTATTGTCGGTAAGATTGACATTTGTTTCCGTGCGGCTGACGAGTGGCTTTGTATTCGCTTCCGGGCCGATGGCCCACGCCGCATGCCTTCGTTGTAGTCAGCCTTGAGGCCGGGCTTGCCATCGGGAGTAGTAAGCAGTGCTGTCTGGCACCGATGTTCCATCGGTGCGCAGGAACTGGGTTCCGGGGACGAACGTGATCGTTGCGTTTGGGAACTCTGTGCTGCAGGCCATCGAGGATGGAGACGATATGCGTGGGCTGACCAGCATAGTTTCCGATCAGCGGCCTGGTCTGGTCGGCCAGCGGACCGATGACGGCGATTGTTTTGATCCCCGGCTTGAGAGGAAGCAGACCGTCGTTCTTGAGCAGGACCATGGACTCATTCGCAAGTTTGCGCGCTTGCGCGCGATGTTCGGTGCTATCAAGTTCCTTCTCATCGATCTTGGTGTAGGGAACCATGTCAGGCGGGTCGAACATGCCGAGCTTGATGCGCGCGGTGAACAGGCGAATGAGCGCCGTGTCCAGTGTGCTTTCAGGCAGATATCCCTGCTGCACTGCGTCGATATAGGCCTTTTCGACGGGCTCTCCAAATCTTGAGGTAAAGGTGACGCACTCGTTGTCCATGCCTCTGATTACTGAAATTGCTGCGCCTTGTGCCTGGGTTGGGCGGTAACGATGATTGGCGGCCACGTCGCGAACCGCGTCGCAATCCGAAACCACATAGCCCTGGAATCCCCACTTGCCGCGTAACTGATCCTGAAGCAGGAACTGGTTGGCGCATGCGGGCTCGCCATTGATCGCGTTGTAAGCGCACATGACAGAGCCAGCATTGCCTTCCATGACGGCCGCGCGGAATGCGGGCTCGTAAGTATCGACCTGGTCGTGTTTACTGACATCTACATCGGCAAAGTGGCGCGTCGGCTCCGGCCCGCTATGTACGGCATAGTGTTTCGGTGTCGCAATGGCCAGGTAGTACTTTGGATCGTTTCCCTGCAATCCGGTCACATAAGCGACGCCCATGCGGCCAGTGAGGAAGGGATCTTCGCCGTAGGTCTCCTGACCGCGACCCCAGCGCGGATCGCGGAAGATGTTCAGATTGGGGGACCAGAAATCGAGTCCTCCCATGATGCCGGTGTGTCCTTCGCGCGCATTCTGCACGTGCTTGATGCGTCCCTCAATGCCAATCTGGGCCGCCATGGTGTGAATTCCCGGCGCATCGAATGTGGCAGCAAGGCCAATGGGCTCGGGATACTCGGTGACACCCTCATTGATCACTCCATGAAGGGCCTCGCTCCACCATTGGTATGCGGGAACATTGAGTCGGGGAACTGGCCGCGGAGTTGTTCTGCATTTGCGTTGCCTTCTCCGCGAGGGTCATTCGCCCCACCAGGTCGGCAGCCCTTTGTTCAGGCGTCAATTTCGTGTCCAGATACCCCGGAGTCGCTTCGCCTTGCGCGACTGCGGTCTGTACGGACAGGGCGAAGAGAAGCGTTCCCACTCCCAGGACAAGTCTCTGCATCATTCGCGTCTGTGTATCTGCTCATGTGAACCTCCGTCATCGCGCGGAAGCGCGCCGGTTGCCGTTGGCGCCTGGAACAGTCGCGGTGCGAAATCTTTCAAATCGCGACGCCATGTCTGCCATTCGTGATCGGTACCGGGTGACTCGTAAAAAACGTGCTGGATCTTCCCTTCGTCAAGAGACGCGTTCAGATTCTCCAGTCCGGACTTCATCCGTTCAGGTTCGTTTGTTCCCACGCCGATCCACAGCAGATGCACTCGCTTCGCGAAGGCGGCCGGGTCAGCCATCGCTCCGTTGAACGCTGTCTTCGTATCCAGCTTGCTGTTGCCCATCGCGAACACGTTGGCCGCTCCGCTGAATCCGCCAATGTAAGAGAAGAGATCGAGATGATCGAAAGTCACCTGGAACGTCTGCATGCCGCCCATCGAAAGACCCGCCATGGCACGGTGATCGCGATCGGGAATTGTCCGGAACGTCTTGTCGATGAACGGAATCAGCGCCTGCGTCATGTCGTCTTCGAACGCTCCCATCCGCTCCTGCATCACCTTCATGAATTCCGGCGAGCCGAACGGCTTTCCCGTCAGGTCGGGAACTACGTAACCGGCGCGGCTGGCATATCCATTGGCCATCACAATGATCATCGGCTTTGTGCTTTCCGCTGGCGATCAGGTTGTCGAGAATGAAATTCGCTTTGCCCTGCCTGATCCATCCTGATTCGTCCTCACCGCCGCCGTGCTGCAGATAAAGCACCGGATAGCGAGTCTTCGCAGGTGTCATAGTCTGGCGGCAGGTATACGAGCGCGTGCCGCCACGTCCCCGTCACGCTGGAGTGATACCAGATCTCACGCACCTGCCCGTGCGGAACTTCCTTGGGCAGGTAATAATCCACTCCGGCTTCAGGCACTTCGACTGCGCTGGCCCATTTGCTGCCGCCGAAGTAGGCGGTGCTGCCCGGATCGCTCACCTCGGCGCCATCCACGATGATCGTGTAGTAATGAAGCCCGGGAGCCATGGGCGGGGTTGTGAAAGTCCAGAACCCGTCCGCCTGCTTCTCCATGTCCACCTTGGGCCCGCTCCAGAAATTGAGCTTCACCTTCGTCGCGTCTGGTGCCTTGAACCGAATCTGCACGCGCGAGTTGCTGTCGACCTTCGGATACTGCGCATCCAGAACGTTCGATGTTGCGGGCTTGAAATCACCCTGGTCCTGCGCAAAACAGAAGCTCGCTGCCAGTAGCATTGCAAATGCAATCACTTTCAAAGTGCACCTCCGCGCGGAGCAGGTTTGAGAGCGAGAGCCGGCTTGGAGCGGGACAGATCAGCTCTCTCAGGCCATGCGCATGGTAAACGATTACCGCTCCGGAATAAAGCGATTTATTGGACTTGTTCGCCGTTGGCTCGCTCTGTGTATATTCGAGGGTTCCGGAACGGCATGCGAGAACGACGGCCGAAAATTGCGAGCCAGCTCCAACGCGGTACGCCGCCCCCTGCGCTCCATCCCCGTCCGGTTGAGCGGAGGCTTATGTGGTGCGTCGCGTCCTTGCGGGTTTTTGCTTGCTGGTCCTCTCTTCGTCCGCGCCTTTGATGGCTGCCGACAACATTCATCTCTCCGTCGACGCATCCAAGCCCGGCGCGAAGATCGATCGCAACATCTTCGGCCAGTTTGCCGAGAATCTCGGCCATGGGCTCTACGAGGGCATCTGGGTCGGGCCCGATTCGCCCATCCCGAATACCCGCGGAATCCGCAACGACGTGGTCGCCGCACTCAGGGAACTCAAGGTGCCCAACGTCCGCTGGCCGGGCGGCTGCTTTGCCGACCAGTATCACTGGCGCAAGGGAATCGGCCCGCGCGACAAGCGCCCGGCAACGCGTGAACTCGGCATGGGGCGATGTGATCGATACGAATGCCTTCGGCACCGATGAGTTTATGGACTTCATCCAGCAGATCGGCAGCACACCCTACGTGTCCATCAATCTCGGCTCAGGCACGCCGAGGAAGCGGCCGAGTGGCTGGAGTACATGACGGCCGCTGCGCCCACGGCTCTTGCCAAAGAGCGAGCCGCCAACGGCCATCCCGAGCCGTATAAAGTCGGCTTTCTCGGCATCGGCAACGAAAGCTGGGACTGCGGCGGCGCGATGACGCCCGACTACTACGTGAGCCTGATGAAGGTGTACAGCCGCTTTGTGCTCAACATGAATCCCGCGCAGCGCGGCAAGGACCAGATGCTGAAGATCGCCGTGGGTCCTGGCACGCCGGACACCGAGTGGACTGAAGCCGTGATGAAAGCCTGGAAGAAGCACACCTGGGCCTGGGACATCAACGGCGTCTCGCTGCACTGGTACACGGTTCCCAACGGCTGGCCGCCCTCGACGCATTCAGAGAAGTTCGGACTGGACGACTACGCCAAGACTCTGAAATCGACGCTCTTCATGGATGAGTTCCTGCGCAAGCAGGAAGCCGTGATGGACAAGTACGACCCGGAGAAGAAGAGTGACCTTGTCGTGGATGAGTGGGGAGCCTGGCACGCGCCGCTGTCCGGTTCCAATCCGGCGTTTCTCGTCCAGCAGAACAGCATTCGCGACGCCATTCTCGCTTCGCTCAACCTGAACATCTTTGCTCGTCACGCCGATCGCGTCCGCATGGCCAACATCGCGCAGATGATCAATGTCCTGCAGGCGATGATCCTTACGGACAAGGAGAAGATGGTCCTGACACCCACCTATTACGTCTTCAAAATGTACGTTCCGTTTCAAGATGCCACGTTCATCCCTGTCGCCTTCGATGCGGGCACCTACACCCATGGAAGCGTAATCCTGCCGCGCGTCGACGCCATCGCCGCAAAAGGGGCGGACGGGAAGCTGTTGCTTGAGATCACTAACCTCGACGCGGAAAATCCCGCAACGATCGATGTAGATGTTGCCGGCATCACGGCAAAGTCGGCAAAGGCGGAGACGTTAACGGGAGTCGCGGTAGACAGTATCAACACCTTTGATTCACCGAATACAGTTGTGCCGAAGCCGACAGCAGTGAAGGTTCAGGACGGCAAGCTTTCACTCACGGTAGCGCCTCGATCAGTGACCGTCGTCTCGATTGAGCCGTAATCGCGAACTGCGCTCGATCGAGATGCCCTGGACGATGCTGGCACTCGATTCGAAATCTAACGACGGGCCGGTTGTACGCACATTTTTGCTCCATCCAGTATGGGAGAAACGGACCATGCATCTGCTCCTGAAGCTCGCTCGCGAAAACGCTTTCTCAAAACCCGGCAGTGTGCCTCTTACTGCTGCTTTCGCTGCCCTCCGCCCTTTCATCCCAGACTCGCATTGTCAACGCAACCATCGATACCTCGAAGACCGGCGCGCCCATCTCGAAAAACATCTACGGCCAGTTTCTTGAGCACGGCGGCGACATCGTCAACACTGGCATTTGGTCTGAGATGCTTGTCGATCGCAAGTTCTTCTACCCGGTCGCAGCCAGCGCGCCCACGCCTCCTCCGGTGATAGGCGGTGCTGGCGGCAATCCGCGCTTTCGCCGCATTCCTACGCGCTGGTGGGCTCCCATAGGCGGTGGTGACGTGGTCACCATGGACACCAAGGATGCCTACACCGGTGATCATTCGCCGTTGGTCAAACTCGACGCCAAAGATCCGCATGGCCTGAGCCAATCCGGAATTGCTGTTCGCAAAGGCAACGCCTACACAGGGCGCATCGTGCTCGCAGGCTCTCCCGGCGCAATGGTCAAGGTAACGCTCATCTGGGGCAAGGAGCCAACCGATCGTCAGACCGTCACCATCGGTTCGCTCGGCGCTGCGTACCGCAAGTTTCCACTGCGCTATTCCGCCAAAGCCGACACTGATGAAGCCACACTTGAGATCACCGGCACGGGCTCGGGCTCCTTTCATGTCGGAGCGGTCTCGCTCATGCCCGCGGACAACATTGAAGGTTTCCGCCCGGAGGTCGTAGCAGCGCTCAAGCAGTTGCGTTTCGGCGTACTCCGCTTTCCCGGTGGCAACTTTGTCTCCGCATATGAATGGCGCTACGGCGTAGGTGACATCGATAAGCGGCCGCCCATCTTCGATCCCGTATGGCACGCCGTGCAGCCCAACGATGTCGGCACCGATGAGTTCCTCACGCTCTGCCGTCTTCTTGGCGTCGATCCTTACATCACCGTCAACGCGGGCTTCGGCGACGCATGGTCCGCGCGCGAACTGGTCGAGTACACCAACGGCGCCGCCACCACGCCTATGGGGAAATGGCGAGCCGCAAATGGCCACCCTGCTCCTTATCACGTGCTGTGGTGGGGAGTTGGAAACGAGCCCTGGGGCGACTACCAGATGGGCTCGATGTCGCTTCCGCAATTCGAACTGAAGCACAATCTCTTCGCCAAAGAGATGAACAAAGTGGACCCGTCGATCAAGCTCATCGCAGGCGGAGCCATGCCCGATGTGATGGAAGGAGCTGACCAGGCCAGGCGCATCAACGGCCAATATGTTCCCGACTATCTTTCCGCCGCGGACTGGACCGGACAAATGCTCTTGAACTGCCTCGACAACATCGACATGGTCAGCGAGCATTACTACGCATCCGGCACGCAGCACACTGACATGAAACTGCAGAAGAAGGTGCCAATCGATCCTCCTCTGTCGCTCATCGAGTGGGAACGCGCGCCCGCCGTCCAGGTACGCGCGAAATATGAGCACTTTCAGGAATACCTCAAGCGCATTCCCGCTCTCCGCGCAAAGCCTGTTCCCATCGCCATCGACGAGTGGGCGTACTTTGGCGGCGGACCGAACTCCTACAAAACCGTCCCCGCCTACGCGTGGGCATTTCACGAGATGTTCCGCCACTCCGACATCTTTCAGATGGGCGCATTCACCTTTGCAACCGCAATGATGAGTTCCAATCGCACGGAAGCCGTGCTCAACCCCACCGGCATGCTCTTCAAGATGTACCGCGATCACTTCGGCACGATCCCCGTCGAGGTCGCCGGAGACTCGCCGCAGCCGAAGCCAACGTTTCCGGCCGGAGGCGACCAGCCCGCCGTCAACCCCGGCAGCGACACCTACCCGCTCGACATAAGCGCCGCGCTCAGTGAAGACCGCAAGACTCTCTCAATTGCCGTGCTAAATCCTTCCGAATCGGAACAAACCATCAAGCTAGCGATCAATGGAGCGAAGCTTGCCAGTGCGGGAAAACTGTGGCGCATGGCTCCCGACTCCATCGACGCAACCGTGCAGGTCGATAAGAAGCCCGAGGTGCAAGTCGAAGAGCAAGCTCTAGGACCGCTGCCCGTAAGCATCAACGTGCGCCCCTTTAGCGTGAACATTTATTCCTACCCGGTGCTGTAGCTGGCCACTCGAAGGGAGATCATGATGAATTCAACGAAGCTGTTTCTTGCCTGCACGATCACATTGGCCGTCGCGTCCGCACCATGCCTGACAGCCCAGGTGCAAACTATCGTGCCCGACGCCGTCCCCGGCGCAAAGCCGGCCACGGTCGAGCACATCAAGATCCACGGCACAGCCCTCGAAGGCAATCTGGAAGGCGAAGCCGTCGACCGCGATGTCATCGTCTTCCTGCCGCCAAGCTACGAGAAGGACAAGAAGCGCCGTTATCCAGTCGTCTACGCTCTGCACGGCTACTCCATCGGCGCTGAGCAGTGGACGCACGAAATCCACGTACCGCAGACCATCGAAGGTGCGTTCGCACTGGGCTCGCAGGAGATGATCGTTGTCCTGCCCGATTCCAAAACCATCTACAACGGCTCCATGTACTCAAGCTCTGTCACCACCGGCGACTTCGAAAGGTTCATCTATCACGACGTTGTCTCATACATAGATGCGCACTACCGCACCATTGCCAATCGCACCAGCCGCGGCCTCGTCGGCCACTCCATGGGGGGCTATGGCGCGTCGCGCATCGGCATGAAGCATCCGGATGTCTTCGGCGTGCTCTACATCATGAGTCCCTGCTGCATGTCTTCGATGGCCGGAGGTGGCCCAGGCTCCAGCGATCAAATCAAGGAGCGGGCCATCGCAAGCGAGAAGAAGGTTGCCGCAGCCAAGTCTCCGGCAGACCTGGCGGCTCAGTCGCCCGGCTTCGCCTCCGCTCAATATGCAACAGCAGCGGCGTGGGCGCCCGATCCGAAGAATCCCCCGCTTTTCTTCGATCTGCCGACCAAAGACGGAGTTCCGCAACCAGAGATCGTAGCGAAATATACGGCCAACTCACCGCTCGCATTCGTCGATCAGTACATCGGCAATCTGAAGCAGTATCGCGCCATCGCTATGGATGTCGGCGACCAGGATGGACTACGATTCGACGCCACCAAACTGCATGCCATCCTCGGTAACTACGGAATCGCAAACAGCTTTGAGATCTACCCCGGCACGCACGTCAGCGCTGTTGCAGATCGTTTCCAGAACCATGTCCTGCCGTTCTTCAGCAAGAACCTCTGCTTCAAGGCAGGTTGTCAGTAAGCAGAATGTGCAGGAGAACACCATGATGGATCGATCGCGTCGCAACTTTCTCAAAACGTCTGCCGCTGCTGCCGGTCTCTGCGTCGTCGGCACCTCTGCAGCCGCAAGTGCCCTATTTGCCGAAGAGCCCGGGCATCCGTCGGGAAGACTCGAACCCTTCCCGCTTAGCTCCGTTCGTCTGTCGCCTGGCATCTTCCGCGATCAGGAAGAAATCAATGCGCGTTACCTCGACTCGCTCCCGGTTGACCGCCTCCTGCACACCTTTCGCGTCACCGCAGGCATTTCCTCCAGCGCCACTCCATATAAAGGTTGGGAGGACCCCACCTGCGAACTGCGCGGTCATTTCGCCGGCGGACACTTCCTCTCCGCTACCGCCCTCTCCGCAGCCGGCTCTGGCAACTCCGTCCTCCAAAGGCGCGGCTACGATCTCGTCGCCGGCCTCGCGCAATGCCAGAAGAAAATAGGAACGCGCTACCTGAGCGCCTTTCCGAACGATCTTTTCGAGCACCTAGCGCAGGGTAAATCAGTCTGGGCGCCCTTTTACACCTATCACAAGATCATGGCCGGCATGCTCGACATGTACACACTCACGGGTAACACGGATGCTCTCCAGATCGCCGAAGGAATGGCACAGTGGGCGGGTGAGTATTGGTGGGGCATCGGCACCGACCAGCGCATGCGTATGCTGCGGACCGAGTATGGCGGAATGAATGAAGTCCTCGTGAACCTCGCTGCCATCACGAAAAAACAGGAGTACATTGACACTGCACACCTTTTCGAACAACCCGGCTTTCTGGAGCCCCTTGCGGCGCGCCGCGATGAGTTGCAGGGCCTGCATGCAAACACCCACGTTCCCAAAAATCATCGGCGCGGCCCGCATGTATGAGGTCACGGGCGACGGCCGCTACCGGCAGATTGCCGAGTACTTCCTGGAAGAAGTGCTCACCGCGCGAAACTACGTCATAGGCAACACCAGCCTCGATGAGCACTGGCGCACCGCTCCCGGCCAGCTCAAAGATACCCTTGGCTGGACCAACGCCGAGTGCTGCGTCGCCTACAACCTGATGAAGTTGGAGCGCCTGGTCTTTGGCTGGTCCGCCGATGCGCGCTGGATGGATGCCTATGAACGCGCTCTCTTCAACTGTCGCTTAGGCACACAGAACTCCGATGGGCTCAAACAGTACTTCTTCCCACTCGCCGGAGGATACTGGCGCGCCTTCAACTCGCCCGAAGAATCGTTCTGGTGCTGTACGGGTACCGGTGCGGAAGAGTTCACCAAATTTGCGGATACGATATATTTTCACCATGGCAGCGATCTATATGTCAATCAGTTCATTGCTTCAACGCTTGATTGGAAAGAAGAAGGCCTCGTCGTCGAGCAGGTCACGCAGTTCCCGCAGGAGCAAGGCACTACGCTCAAAATCAAGTCCACGCGATCTACCGCGCGCATGATCCACGTGCGCATCCCCGGCTGGACGACCGAAGAAGCCGAAGTAAAAATCAACGGCCGTCCTATTGAAGCCATCGCCGATCCGGGATCGTATCTCGCCCTCCACAGAGTCTGGCAGAACGGCGACACGATAAGCCTCAGTCTGCCCATGGAACTGCGCCAGGAGTCGCTTCCCGGAGATGATTCGGTCGTTGCAGCGCTGTACGGCCCCCTTGTCCTTGCAGCCGATCTGGGCCCAGCTCCAGCCGATGGCCCCATGCGTGTGATTCACAGCGGTGACACGGTACCGAAGAATTTGCCTCCAGTGTCTCCTTTGCCGAAGGTGGCGTCCCCTCCGGAAAGAGACAAGAAGCAGTGGATTCATGTTGAATCTCCATCGGAGTTGCGTTTCACGGCTGCTGGCGAAAGCGCAAAATGCAATCTCATTCCGATGTACCAGATTCGCGAACAGCGCTATTCGATCTATTGGCAAACTGACAATCCCAAACAGCGCACCTAGTTTATAGACTTTGTATTCACCGCTGCGGGTTGCGAACACTTGCGAAGAAAGGGCACGTCAATGAAATTCCGAATACCTGTAGCAGGAGTGCCACGGCTGGTGTCACCCAACTTGATTCAGGTCATTCCGATCTTGCTCTTTTGCTCGGGAAACCTCTGCATCTCGGCACAGATGCCAGGCCAGAAGGCGCCTGGCCCTCCACCTGCGCAAGTCGAGCAGACAAGCCACGGCATCCGCGCCACCGCAGGCAATGAAGTCCTCGATGTCACCGTGTGTGCTGATTCGGTGATTCACGTCGTTGCTACTCCTATGCCTTCTGCACCCGCCTCGCCTCGCCCGTGGATGCTCGATGCCCAGCAAGCCTGTCCCGGAGCGCCATTCACGTTTGCGCAGGACGCGAAAGCTGGCAGTTTGAAAACTGCTCAGCTTGAGGTGATCGTCAACATCGAACGCGGCAATCTCTCATTTCGCACCATCGGTGGAGAGTCGCTGCTGAACGAGGGCAACAGCATCCCGCGCACCTACGAGCCGGTCGATCTCAATGGCGAACACACCTACCGCGTCACGGACCGCTTTTCTCCCTCGATCACCGAAGCAGTCTATGGGCTCGGCCAGCACCAGAACGGCATGTTCAACTACCGCGGCGCAACGGTGGAACTGGGCCAAAACAACACCGACGTTGCGATACCACTGCTGATTTCGAGCAAAGGCTACGGTCTGATGTGGAACACGGCGGCGCTCACTTATTTTGACAATCGCTTCCCACTCGATATGAAGTTGACGTCAATCGCCGGCAAGTCGATCGACTACTACTTCCTCTACGGTCCCGAGATCGACGCCGTTCTTCACGAGTACCGCACCATGACCGGCCACACGCCCATGCTGCCCAAGTGGGCCTACGGCTTCTTTCAATCGAAGGATCGCTACGTATCGCTCGACGAGATTCGCGAGATCGCAGAACGCTATCGGCATGAACATATCCCGCTCGACGCCATGGTGCAGGACTGGTTCTGGTGGAAGACCGAAGGCGATCCAGTCTTTAATTCCAACTATCACGATGTGGCTCAAGATCTCGATGCGCTGCACAAAGAAAACGTCCACGCGATGATCTCCGTCTGGGGCCTGCTCGATCCCAACTCCGAAACCTACAAAATCCTCGACGCAAAGCATGAGCTTGTATCCGATGCGCACGTTTATGACGCCACGAACCCCGAGGCGCGCGACATTTACTGGCAACAGCTGCCCGGCAAGCTGCTGGCGCAGGGATGGGATGCATTCTGGCTCGACAGCGCAGAGCCCGAAGAGTACTGGCCCCATATGGGCGACGCCATCCTGAGCAGCCGCCAGATCGCCATTGGCAACGGCGCTGAATTCACAAACGTCTTCCCGCTCGTGCATACGCTCGGTGTGCAGGATCACTGGAAGACGCAGAACCCGGGCAAGCGCGTCTTTCTGCTCACGCGCTCTGCGTTTCTCGGCCAACAGCGCGTTGGCGCCACGGTCTGGTCCGGAGACGTTTACGGCACTTATTGGGGCTTGAGCCACCAGGTTCCCGCCGGTCTTAATTTCGCGCTGTCCGGGTATCCATATTGGACCACTGACATCGGCGGCTATTGGCCTCCGCACGAAGACCCAATCGCCGATCCCGCGTTCCAGGAACTCTACACACGCTGGTTCGAGTACGGCACATTCTGTCCCATCTTCCGCACCCACGGTCATCGGCCTCACAATGAACTGTGGGCCTTCGACAAAGTCGAGCCGATCCTTGTGAACTACGACAAACTCCGCTACCGGTTGATGCCGTACATTTACTCGCTGGCCTGGAAGGTAACGAGCGAGGACTACACCATTCAGCGCCCGCTCGTGATGGATTGGCGCACGGACCCCAAGACCTGGAACCTTGGCGACGAGTTCATGTTCGGCCCTTCCATCCTGGTTAATCCGATTCTTAAAGCCGACGCGACCAAGCGCAATGTTTACTTACCGGCAGCAGCTGCATGGTACGACTTCTGGACCGGTAAATCGCTCACAGGCGGCCAGGAGATCGAGGCCGATGCGCCGCTCGATCGTATTCCACTCTTCGTGCGGGCCGGTTCCGTCCTTCCCATGGGCCCCCAGATCGAATACGCCGCGCAGGATCCCGCGGGGCCCATCGAGCTTCGCATATATCGCGGCGCTAATGGGAAATTTGATCTTTATGAAGACGCAGGCGATGGCTACGAGTACGAGCGGGGTGCGCATTCCATAATTCCTATTCGCTGGGACGACCACAACTCGTCACTCACCATCGGCTCGCGGCAAGGGTCGTTCTCCGGAATGATCGAACACCGTATATTCCGCGTTGTCCTGGTTGCGGGCGGACATGGAACAGGCGTGGATGTTACCGGCACGGCAAACGCGGAGATCAGTTACGAAGGCAACGAAGTTCACGCAACCATCATGTGATTCGGCGCGGCGCCAGGCTTCGTAAAACAGAATAGTCCACGCAGCGTTTACATCTGTTCACGGAAAAGAAGGTCGGCTATGACGAAATGGAAACTCTCGCTTCTGTTGGTGAGTGCGCTGTGTGCGCCTTTGTCTGCCCAGTCGCAATCGGCTGAAAAATGCGCCGCTCTCGCGGGCCTCAAGATCGACGCCGTGGAAATCACCAAGGCCGCGATCGTTCCCGCCGGAACCACTGTGCCGCCGCCGTATCCCGGCGCTCCTTCGATTGGCCCTCTTCCAGCGCATTGCCGCGTCGACGGCGTTATCAATCGCCGCAAGGGCGTCGACGGTGAGGAGTTCGGCATCGGCTTCGCTCTTGCACTACCCGAAAATGCCGCCTGGAACGGTGACTTCATGATGCAGGGCGGCGGCGGAGGCAATGGCATCATCGCGTACCCCGCGGGCGCGAACTACGCAGGCGACAAGCCCGCACTCTCCCGCGGATTCGCCGTGGCCAGCACCGATACAGGGCACAAGGCAAAAACGGGTGCCTTCGACTTCACCTTCATGCGCGACCAACAGGCCTATCTCGATTTCGCCTTCCTCGCGAACGCTGAAGTCGCTGGGGTCGCCAAGCAGATCATCGGGCACTACTACGCAAAACCTGCGGCGTATTCCTACTTTGTTGGCTGTTCTACCGGCGGGCGCGAAGGCATGATCCTCTCGCAGCGCTATCCCACCGTGTTCAACGGGATCGTCTCCGGTGACCCGGCCATGCGCACCGGCCTGTCTAACCTTGCCATCGCGCAATGGATCCCAGTGGCTTACAACCAAGCCGCTCCCAAAGACGCCTCCGGCAAGCCGCAGATCGATAAGTTCCTCACCGACGACGATCGAAAGCTCTTTATGGATGCGCTGATGAAACAATGCGACGCGAGAGACGGCGTAGCCGACGGCATGATCTCCGATCCTCTTGGCTGCGACTTCGACCCCATGGTCCTCGCCTGCAAGCCCGGCCAGACCGACCCGTGCATCGTCCCCGAGAAAATCGGCGCCATCAAGAAAGCTTTTGCTGGACCGAAGAATGCCTATGGCACGCAGGTCTACCCGGGCTTCCTTTATGACGCGGGCATTGCTTCGAAAGGTTTCGTTTCGGGTTTACTGGCCCTGGGACCAAGTGGTCTCTTCGGCCCCTACACAACTGCAACTGAACTCGACGTCGACAAGGCGGCGCAGCATGCCTCCGATCCGCTCGTTGAGCCTGCGTCCACCAATCTCTCTACGTTCTCTCTCCGCGGCGGCAAACTCATCTTCTTCCACGGCGACAGCGATCCGTGGTTCTCGCCGCTCGACACACTCGGCTATTACCAATCACTTGCCGCAACCAACGGGGGTGCCGAGAAGCTTTCCGAGTGGAGCCGCATGTTCCTCGTCCCCGGCATGGCCCACTGCGGCGGCGGCCCCTCGCTCGATCACTTCGACATGCTCACCGCCGTCGTCAATTGGGTCGAAAAAGGCACTGCGCCCGACGCAGTGATCGCTACGGGTCAAGCATTCCCCGGTCGCAGCCGACCGCTGTGCGCCTATCCAAAGCACGCGCAGTACACCGGAGCCGGCGACAGCCAGGACGCCCGCAACTTCCAATGCCAAAACTCGACACGCTGATGGCGAGAGGTTTGCAGTCATGAGTTTCAAGTACATTCGTCGTGCGGCTTTCGCCGAAGGGCTGTTGTTTGCAGCTGGCCATTGCGTGCGCATCTCGACCGTGCTGGGTGCAAGCTTCTCCTCGGGCAGGTATCGCTGATAACGCCGCAGGTGCTCTATACCCAGTTGTTCCGGTGAGCGATGGAAGAACTCGGCAAAACTGCCGGACGGCGCCGAGATAGCCATCGATCGTGGGCGGCGAGTAGCTACGCCGTTGAAGCTCGTACAGCATGCGCTGGCGAAGTGGGTCATAGGAACCTCCTCCCAATGACCTCTTACCCTAACGCTGCGTGCTTCGCTACGCTACCCCTACTCTCTGTTCGTCGCGCCAGCGACTTCGTTCAAACCGGCTACTCGGACAAGTGGCACGGAAACTTGTTGTAACCTTGCCAATCCAAGTAGTGAACAATAATGAACGCTATCGCCAACTTACTCAGCGACTCGGGAGGTAATTCGTCCAAATTCTCGGGCGTGCAAAAAGAATGCGCTTAGCACGCCCGAGCCTTTGGCATAGACGCGGATGCAGAAGACGGACCTGGCAATTACCGACGTTCGTCTTTTCGTTGGCCGCCGTGACTCGTCGTCGGTTTCACGTTTCGGTCGGCCGGAAGCGGACGGCTCACTGCTGGCGTGGCGGGCCTTCCATGATTTTGGGCCGCCTGCTGTCCACGAGCCGAAGCGTAGCTCTGCGCGTGCTGTATCTGCGTGCTCATGCGCGGAGCAGTTGGTTCACGGTATGCTGCCGCTTCAGACGGCCTCGGCCGAACCTGAACACCGCGCGATCCGCCATTGAAGCTGGTGCGAGAGACGCTTCGAGCCCGATTGCCTGCGTTATAGCTGTACACGTTGTGTATGACTCGTGTGTCCAAGTGGTTGTAGGCGCGGTTGTAGAAGAAGTGTCCGGAATTCCAATAGCCGCCCTCGTAACCGAGGCCCACGTAGCCAAACCCGTAGTTGAGACCGCCATAGAATCCGATATGCATGCCCCAGTGGCCGGGATAGAAGGAATAGCGGCCGCCGTAGAATCCCCAATACCCGGGCGTCCAGAGCGCACCCATATAGGGCGGCTCAACCCACGCGCCGGGCACCCAATAGTAGCCGGCAGGCCCCCAGCCCCAATAGCCGGGAGTCCAGATGTAGCCGTCCGCAGGCGGTGGGGGCTGGTCGTAGTCGGGCAGAGGAGGAGGAGCCTGGGTTGCTGTTTCCGTGGGCTGCTCAGCATAAGTTGAGTCGTCAGGAGGCTGGCCCGGAACTGCCGGCTGGCCGGGCGGTGGCGGCGCTTGAGTTGTGTAGGACGGCCCGCTGGGCGCCAGGTTGGCTGCAGCGGGATCCTGACCCTGGTCCGGCGGGGTCGGGTCCTGCACAGCTGCGACAGCGGCGCTGACGATGGGAATGGTGGGAATCAAACGCTGGCGGCAGACTGCCACGCAGAGCGCAGCCGCAAGGGTGAATAAGACCCACGGCGCAATCCGAGGAAGACGGTTCATAGCACTCTCCAAATCTTCGGATATTGTCCGAGGTCCCTAAGTTTAGCGCGGCCGGATGAAAATGACCATTTACGCGAATGCCTGGTAGTGTTTGACAGCGGGTAGATAACCGGTGGAGTCGAGGTCTTGCAAACTTTACACACGCTGCTCCTGATGACAACGGAGGCAGAAAAACTGGCCTCAGGCATCTGCAAATCTGAACGCTTGCGAACAGTGGCGATGCACGAGCGCAGGCTTTTACAGGTAGGCTCGCGGGGAGCCCGGGGGAAAATAATCTGCATTCATGGGAGTGCTGAGGGTCCCACCTGTTGAAGAATGAACGAATCCGTTTTCGAGAAATCGAAGACCGCCGGAATCTGTCCGGACTTCAATTTGGGCAACGGCTCTCCGACCGGAATTAACCCCTTAGGGGTTTCTATTCCGCCATTTTCACGGATCTTTGGAACTTCGTCTGCAGCATAGCTGAGCCATTCTCCAACTGTAATCTTCTGGTCCTTTGGCTTCCAATCTGCCCGGCCTTCCACCAGCCCCGACTGCGTCAGCGCATAACTCAAGAGCCCCTGGTGAAGCGAATCAGACTCTCGCGCTGCCTGGTTGGATTGGCTGGCGACGAGAATCCGCATGCGCTTGTCGTACGCAAGTTGGCCGAGGCCGCGGCTACCCATCGGTCCCGGTTTGAAATTGTTCGCTTCGACGCTGCTGGCCGAATCGCAAGAGTCGAGAATGAATGTCATCTCGCCGGCATCGATAGGCCGCAACCATTCCGCCAGCTCATCGGCTGAGATCGCACCTTTGAGCATGTCGGAATCGACGCCTTCGCAACTGCCCTGGATGTCGGAAGGCAGGATATAGAATTGTCCATCCTTATTGCCATAGCCATGGCCGGAGAAGCTGAGGAAGAAGACATCGTCGGGCGTGGCGACGGCGGCAATTGCCTTGAGCGCGTCGCGAATCTTTTCTTTGGTCGCGTCATTCTCGGTCGCCGTTGAGACGAGAAGCACCGGCTTCACATCCAATGCTCGCGCCGCGAGCCTCTCGGTGAGGAGCTTGTTCAGTTGTTCGGCGTCGGTGGCAGAACCATTCAGTTCGCAGCCGCTGGCCTGGTAGTGGTTCACACCAATCTGCAACAGATATGCGTGCGGTTTTGCCGTTGGACCGGGATCGTAGGCGTACTCCATTTTCGCGGTGGAACTCTTGATGCGATCGCTATTAAAGGCGTAAGCCGTGAAGGTCACCGTCTTTGCCGAGGTTGGCAGCTGAATATCTTTAAAGGTGAAGTCGCCGTCGTCAAGCGGATGGTCGAGGAGCGTGTTTGCGACGAGCTGGCCATTGCGGAAGAGCCGCAAGTCCTGCAAGCCGCTGATCGTGCCCTTTTCGTCCTTGTGGCTTGCGGCGTGAACCACGACGTCGACTCTTCCCGAAAGCGTCATTGATGCGGTGACTGAATTCACGGCGACATCCGGCTGCACGCGGTTCTTGATCTCTGCAATGGAGCGGATGGGCGGCAACTCCTCATGATTGAGAATGAGTGAGAGCAGCCGCGGCGTGTAGTAATCCCGCATGAAGATTTCGAGCGGCATGGCCCGCATCGGGTCGTCGTCAACAACCCAGTCGAGCGGTGCACCGCCATCGAGGTCATTGGTGTCGAAGCGGCCCTCCGGGTCCGTCACCACCCAATTGCCCTCGCCAAAGGTGGCTAGCGTCGCGAGCTGCTTTCCGCTGGCAACATCCCAGACTCGCGCTGTCCCGTCTTCGCCTCCAGTGAGCAGGAGCCGGCCATCCGGTGAGACGGCAAGGGCGTTGACTGGACCGAGATGCCCTTCAAATGAATGAATTCTCCTACCCGTGGCGGTATCCCACTGGTGCGCTTTTTCGTCCCCACCCCCAGCGAATACGAAGCGACCATCGGGCGAGAAAGCAACGGATATTACGGGGCTCGTACCCACATCGATGGGAGGTATTTGCAGAGGATAGAAGGAGCGAATTGGCAGACCGCTACCTGCGGACCACAGCTGGGCCTTGTCGACTTCTGCTTCGAGGGAACCGCTCCCTATGAGCACGTATCGGCCATCGGGCGAGTACGCCACGGAATTGATTGTGCTTGGAGGGATCTGATCATAGTGGCCCTTGAAGGCGCGGACCTGCTTGCCTGAAGCCAAATCCCACAATCGCCCTACATTCTCCTCGTTTCCGGTGAGCACGTATCGGCCATTGGGGGAAAAAGCAATGCCGTCGACACTGGTATCGCTGCCAAGTTTTGGGGAAGGATTGCCAAAGGATCGAAGCTGCTGGCCTGAGTTCACGTCCCACAGTTGCATCGTGCCGTTGGACATTCCGGTAAAGATGGAGCGACCGTCAGGAGAGATGGCGATGGCAGCCACCCCATTTTCCTTGTCCATGGTGAAGGTGAAGGTGCGGATCTGCTCCCCAGAGGCCGCATCCCACAGCCGGGCTGTGCCATCCGAGCCTCCGGTAAGCACGAATCGGCCATCGGGAAAGACCGCAACCGAAGCGGCTCCTTTCAAGGAATGAAACTGCTGCCCGGAAACCGCATCCCACAGCTGCGCCTCACCATTCTCGCGTGCGGTGAGGATCGAGAGCCCATCCCGGAAGAAGGCAACGGAGTCAACTGCCGGTGTATCCACCCCCATAAAGGAGCGAATCTCTCGACCGGAGGCTAAGTCCCAGAGCTTGCCCTCACAGAAAACGTCACGGCCATTTGAGGAGAAGGCCACGTCGTTGAGGAAACTCTTGTACCCCTCAGTGGAGCGAACTTGTCGACCGGTCGCTGCGTCTGAAATCCGTAGAATTCCGTCTTGAACACGAATCCAGGCGATGTGGCCATCCGAAGAAACTACCTGGCGCTTAACAATGCCCGAATATCTGTCTCTATCGAAATCGACGGAGCTCAGCAGCTTACCAGAGCCGACATCCCAAACTCCGGTCCTGCCGGCTAAAAATTCGGCGACCAGGTAACTGCCGTCCGGCGTGAACGCTATGGGGCTAATCCCGCTTTTTTGTCTATCGCCGCGATACTGCGCTGAATTATCGATCGAGCGAATCAGCCGCCCGCTGGCGGTTTCCCAATAATCCACAACCCCGTTCTCGTGAACGACGAAGAAGGTGCTGCCGTCGGGCGAGAAGGCCATGGACTTAGTCCAACTTTTTTCCCCTGCGGGGCCAATGGAACGAATCTTGCGGCCGGTGGCCACGTCCCAAAGCACTGTCATTACTGGGTTGCCAGTAAGGACTAAACGGCCGTCGGGAGAAAGGGCCACAACGAGGGTATCAGCCACTTGCCCTTCTATTTTGAAGGAACGAATCTGCTTGCCAGTGGCCACATCCCATAACCGCGCCGTGGTGAACCCACTTCCGGTCAGCGCATAGCGGCCGTCAGGGGCAAATGCCACGTAAGTTACAGGGTCGTTATGCGCTTCGAAGGTGCGAATCTCCCGCCCCGTGG
The DNA here is from genome assembly GCA_963826915.1 of uncultured Acidobacteriaceae bacterium. Taxonomy (GTDB): domain Bacteria; phylum Acidobacteriota; class Terriglobia; order Terriglobales; family Acidobacteriaceae; genus Telmatobacter. The sequence continues at coordinate 619,296 of CAWGYG010000006.1, read as the reverse complement.
CTTCGTCCCATAGGTGTGCTGTTTCGTCCTTGCCCCCGGTAAGAATGAAGCGGCCATCCGGAGAGAAGGCGACGGAGTCGATTTCGGAGGACCCAAGTTGCGGCACCAAGTGAGCGTGCTGCTGGGCCAATGCGCCCTGGCCAGCAAGCAAGAAGCTGCCCACGACCCATGCCCCGGCTCTGGCAGCCAGCCTGTTTCTCATCGATTTAGTCCCGCTGAATCCGTAAATCTGAAGGATGCTCTGAATCTACTCTTCCTGGATCGCTTGGGCGAGTAGGTTCGGACTCCAGATTGAGCAAGATTCCCCCGCCTTCAATTGTTAATCAGATTGTGCCACCAGCGAGAGTCAACTCGATGGTGATTGGTAGCCAGCGAATCATTGTGAAAACATAGAAGAGAACGTACTCCGACGGGGGCCACAATGCACGAAGCCGCAGGAAACCAGCGTTTCGTTTCACAGGGCATACTTCATATCAAAGAGCAATTGGCGAATCCCACTCAGGAACTGGCCGACGCGATAAGCAGCGGAATAGGTTCGACGGATGTCCAAGCTGTCGAAGACAAAAGGACACAGCTCGCTGCACAGTTCGATGAGATTTCACGAGAATCTCAAGAAGAGTCACCGCGCCAAGATAAGCACTACGTTTCCAGATTCGACGGAGTAGGACTTTTTCAGTCCGCTCTTTCGAAAATCTTTGACGCTGTTCCGAATCTTCAAAGTTACGGTGATTGGAATCCACTCTGGGTGATCACGGAAATCGAGAAGTTTGCTTACGAAGTGAAGGGATTCATGGGCCGCGTTCATCAGGATGAGGCGGGTAAGCAGCAGTCGGTCTGGGCTGCGATAATCACCGAGCTTGTCCGCCAGAAGACGGTAGACGATCGCGCTCCGTATCCGATAGGACTCCCGGACTCCGTCACGATCCCGGCAAATTGTGTTGTCGCTTTGCTAGCGGACTGGGGTGGTGATAACGACGCCGCAAAAAGGGTTGCTGATGTCACACGCAAGCAGCATCCGGATATCGCGGTTCATCTCGGGGATATCTACTACGGCGGAACGGAAGGTGAATGCAGGCATTTCCTCAACTTGTGGCCTATGCGAGAAACGATGGATGACCAAAACTCTCCGATTCACACTGAAGGGAGTTGGGCCCTGAATGGAAACCACGAGATGTACTGCGGTGGAGAATATTTCTTCAAAACGGTCCTTCCGGCTTTTGCGCAGAAGCAACCATTCTTCTGTCTGGAAAATGACGATTGGCGGATTTTAGGATTGGATACAGCGTATGCCAGCGGACGACTCAAGCCGCAATCGGACAGCGATCCGATTCTTGCCCAATGGAACTGGCTGCTTGACAAACTTCGATCTAGCAAAAAAACAACGATTTTCTTAACGCATCATCAACCGGTCTCAGCTCACCAGCAAGAGTTTATAGATTCAGAGCCACTCCGGAGCGACGTAGAAGAATTGTTGCGGCTCGATGGAGTTGGAGACGACGCAATCTACGGGTGGTTCTTCGGCCATGAACATCGCTGCGCGGTGTATCGGGACAGTACGCTCAAATTCAATGCTCGATTGATCGGGAATGGCTGCATTCCTCACGAAGTGGAAAAGGCGAAGACTGCTGACCCCGGCTGTACGGAAGTGGATTTCTTCAATAAGAAGGAAGCGGTTCCCGGAACTGATACTGCGGTGTCGATGTTCGTGAAGCTCACATTCATGGGGTCCAGGTTGCTGATTGAATACATCGATGAAACCAATTTGCTTTGGGGCCGAGAGGTTTGGGATTCAACCAAGCAACGTCTGGATGGAAGTCCGGCCGACAGATTCACAGAGTACGGTGTGAAACAATAAGTGGCTTCTGGGCGGCCTGATCCATGGGCCCTCAGATCTGTGTGACGACACCATCGGACAGATGGTCAACAAAATCAAAGATCGCGGCCTTTATGAGTCAACATTGATCATCATCACCGCCAAGCATGGACAGTCGCACATAGATCCGCACCTCTGGAATCCTATCCTTAACGCTACTGGTGGCTCATCGCCCGCGACCCTACTGGGCACAGCCGGACTTATTCCGTATTCGGAATCGCCTCTCAACTCGTCCGGAGTCGGACCGACGGAGGATGATGTCTCGTTGATCTGGCTCAATAGCGCGGCCGACGCGCCGTCTGCCGTGCAGATGCTTGAATCGAATTCCGCTGCCATTTGCCTCGGCCAAATCTACTATGGTTCGTCGCTGGCGATGAATTACAACAGGCCTGGCCTGCCGCCCAGCGGTGATCCCCGGACTCCCGACATCATCGTCACACCCAAGGTCGGCGTCGACTACACCTGCAGGAAAGCCAAACTCGTCGAGCATGGCGGGTTTGCGCATGACGATACAAACGTCATGCTGCTTCTCTCCAACCCCGCCTTCGAGCCCTACACTGTCTACACCGGAGTTGGAACCAACCAGATTGCACCGTGCATTCTGCGCTCGCTCGGTCTCGACCCTCGCAGTCTCGACGCTGTGAGACTTGAAGGGACGCCGGTCCTTCCCGACGCGTCAGTGACCGGCAACCACTAAACCGCTCCCCGTTGGGAGGTCCACACCAACGGAAGACGTTCGGCTCTTCTCCGTGCCCGCACCGGACAGCCCGAGACAGATAAATATTCTCTTATCATTAATGGATTCAGCATGTTAAAGGAAGATGTCAGTTAGGCTGACTGCTGTCGGGAATTCCACTCTTCGAATTCGGTCGCGAGCGTACAATCGAACCATGATTGAGACTCTCTATAGAACCGAGAACCCGGAGAAGGGCGTCTCGGAATGTTACATCCTGGTTCTTACTTCCCGGGCGAGGAGCAGCCGCAAAGTCTTTCTATTCATGGAAGAGCATGGGTATTGGGACGAGCGCAATGAGCAGTTTCTTCACAAGATTTCGGCAATTGACACTGAAAATGAGATGACGTACGAGGACGCTTTCGCGTTGTACGTTGCGGCGAAGGAAAAACTCGTCCGCCGGGGCTTTATCTACTCATCTATTCAGGACTATCAACGCAGGGAACCGCGCAATCTTGGGGCATTGCTGCCCGAGTTGCCGCAACTAGAACTAATGGCCAGGGGTTAGAAGCAAGTTCTCAACCGACCCGTCTGATGCGCACGGCAACCGCGACTTTGTCGCGCCGATGCCGCAATGAATTATTGCGTGCGAAAAGTTGGTGCGTTCGGTCTTTTTGCCAGGCTTGTGGACGACGATGAAACTGGATCGACGTCCGGGGCGGGCAGATCAGCTCTTTCAAGAGAGAAAGAGAAACAGCTTCCGCGGCCCAACTCGCTTTCAACGCTCAGTTCTGTCCCGTGACGTTCAGCTATCCACTTAGCAATTGCCAAACCCAGGCCGGACCCTCCGGCGGGGCTTTCGCTGCGAGATGGTGCGCGGTAGAAGCGGTCGAAAACGCGGACCTTATCCTCGGCAGCGATCCCAATACCAGTATCGCGAACGGAAAAAACAATGCGTGCTGATTCAACCGCCGCATTCAGCTTTACCGACCCTCCGGGGGGAGTGTATTTGCTCGCATTTTCAAGAAGAACAGAAAGCAAACGCTGGATACCATTCGAGTCGCCAAGGGCGACAACATCGTGCGGCAGCGTTTCCACGTGAAAATCGAGCATAGCCTGATTCATTACGCCTTGCCATGCCTTGACCATTTCAAACAGGACGACATTTACGCGAACGGGGACGAAGGAAATGGGATCCGCCCCCCCATCGGCACGGGCCAGCGACAAAAGGTTCTCCATCAGGCACGTCAGCCGTAAGGTTTCTTCATGCAGACGCTGGAGAGTAGCGCGGTACTCCTCTCCGTTGCGCGGCCGATACAGGGCCACTTCAATCTCGGTACGCAAAAGAGCAATCGGGGTGCGCAGTTCGTGGGAAGCGTTACCTGTGAAGGAACGGACGGCTGCGAAGGCCTTATCGATTCGCTCCAGCATCTGGTTCAATGTGCGCGAAAGATCAGAGATCTCGTCTCGAGCGGTGGGCACCGCCAACCGAATGTCGAGATTGCGCTCGTTGATGCGTCGGGCCTCAGCGGCCAGGGTCGCGACCGGTTTCAAAGCTTTGCGGCTCATTGCGTGGCCTCCAGCCGCTGCGAGCAGGATGACGATCGGGGCGAGGAGCAAAAGCTTGGTGCGAAAGTTGGCCAGCAAAACCATCGATTTGTTGAGTGCGATGCCGGTTTGGACGGAATACTGCTTTCCCCGGACAACGATCGGAAAGGCCAGCACCCGTACATACCGCGTACCCTGGTGGAACTCCGCCATCTTACCGCTCTTGGGCAGCAGAACAGGAGCCGGCAGATCAGGATTCTCGGCAATCATTCGCTTCGAACGAAATATCCAGTTGCCTTGATCGTCGCGGACTTGCAAATACTTGCCGTCGTCCTTCACTTCGTAGATAGATGTCAGATCACTGGTGAGCTGTGGGAGAGTCTGACCAGGCGGTTCATGACTCAGAACCAGTTGCACATCTTCTGCTCGCTCCTGCAGATCGTGATATTCAGTTTCATCGACGCTTCGCTGCAGCATCCACAAGCTGACCACGCACAAGAGGGCCGCTGCCGAAGCGAACATGGCAAAGTACCAAAGCGTGAGCCGGATGCGAATGGGCAGACTTCTCATTGCGCGATCCCCGCCGTCGCATCGGGCTCCTGGAAGACATATCCAGTTCCGCGAACTGTGCCAATCAGCTTCTTGCAAAAAGGCGCGTCGATTTTCGACCGCAGCGAATTCACCAGGACATCGAGAGCACTCGTTCCTACCGCTCGATCCAAGCCCCAGATAGACTCCGTCAGTGCTTTTCTCGATACGCACTCGTTGGCCCGCTTTATCAGGCTCACCAACAGCAAAAACTCCTGGCGAGTAAGTTCAATGGGCAGGAGGTCGCGCGTCACCGATCTTCGTATTGGGTCGACTACCACATCGCCTACTTCAATCGTGCCGTCTCCTTCCTGGCGATTGTGCCTGGTGATGGACTGCAGGCGCGCGACGAGTTCAGCAAACGAGAAAGGTTTAGTCAGGTAATCGTCCGCACCTAGATCAAGGCCGCGAATGATGTCATCTTCGGCATCGCGGGCAGTCAATATGAGCACAGGTGTCGTTCGCCCAACTGCACGCAGGGCGTGCATCAATGCGTATCCATCCATCTGCGGCAGGCCGATGTCCAATACAAGTGCATCAAATTCATGGGCCATCGCGATCTCCAAGCCTGTGACCCCATCACCCGCAGACATGACAGTGAACCCATGCTCATAAAGCCCTTTGCGTAAGAGTTCCTGCATGCGAGGCTCGTCTTCGATTACGAGAATGCGCATTTGCTTCCCCAACCCAGCGGGAAATCCTGCCCCGCCTGCATATGCAATTTCAGCACACCTTTGTCGAGACTCCGAGAGCCAATCGCTTCTCTTAGGAGAAATCATCATTCTCTTAACACGGTGTTAACATTTCGAGCTCTGCCGGTAACTTCCACGGCCGTAGAGCCTGCCCAGTTTCAACCTTAGAAATTATTCATGCTTCCGTAAACATTGCTTTATACCCGTGGAACAAGCTTGCAGCCAGTGATATCCATAACAGGTTTGTTCGCGGCCTGTGCATCTGAATTGCGTTACTCAAGGAGACCTATGAAAAGCAAAGCCCTTATCCTATCGTTCCTATTCGCGCTATTTCTTGTTTCGCCTGTTTTTCCTGAGACCACAAGCGGAGGGAGTGCCGCCGAGGACAACGGAAGGGTGAGCGGCACCGTGAAGGACAAGGGCGGTGCTGTGCTGCAGGGCGCGCAAGTTGTTCTGCAACCAACTGCAATCACAGTAGCGACAGATGCTCAAGGCGGCTATCTGATTTCAAATGTCAAACCGGGGACCTATACGCTGACGATTTCTTATGTAGGCTTCTCTGCATTGACGTCAACGATTACTGTAACCACCGGTCAGACGACAACTCAGGACGCGGCTTTGAGCGTTGCCTCGACAAGTCAGGTGGTTGAGGTAAATGCCAACCTTGAAGGCGACGCAATTGAAGTCAACGAACAACGTACTTCAGAGAATATTCTGAACGTTGAAACCGACACGCAAATACAGAGTCTGCCAAATGCAAATATCGCGGACGCGGTTGGCCGCATGCCTGGTGTGACGCTGCAACGGAACGAGGGCGAGGGGCAATATGTTCAGATCCGTGGCACCGAGCCGAGATTGAGCAACACAACAATTGACGGCGTAATCGTTCCAGGACCTGATCCGGAGGTGCGGCAGGTCGACCTGGATACGATTCCCGCCGACCTGGTGGGGGCAGTGTCAATCAGCAAAACGCTTTCGGCGAACCAGGACGGGGATGCCATCGGCGGATCTGTGGATTTGCAGATCAAGCAGGCCACGTCTGACAAGCCGACGATCATGATAGAAGGCATCGATGGTTACACCCCCATCGATAATGGCCGCAAGGCGTTCACGATTGACTCTTCAGCGGGAATGAGATTTGGGCCGAACATCAACCAGGGCAAGCGTTTCGGCCTGATGCTTGGCTATAGTTACGACTACAATGGGCGCGGCATCGATGACGTGGAACCTGTCCCAGATCTGGATGACAACGGAAACACGACAGAAGACAAGCTCTATGTTCAGCAATATCTGTATGACCGCACGCGATACGGCATGGCGGGCGCTCTTGACTATAAGTTGAATGACAATTCGGATTTATACGCACATGGACTCTTCTCCAATTTCAGAGACTTCGGGCAAAAGTATGCATATCAGTTGAAGGCGGGGAAGAAGGACACGTACCACACAAGCGTTCGCCGACCCAACCTTCAGATTGCCGATCTCGCCATGGGAGGCAACCAGGTATTCAATCGTTCTTTCGTCAGGTATCAGGTGGCTGTCTCGCATTCGCGATTTGGCGGAGCTGCCGGTAATCCTGGTGCGGCCTTTGGAGGATCGGCCGGCAAAGATTGCGCCTACGAGCCTGGCCCAAGCGAGTATCGACCCCAGTACACCTGCGACGTTGCGGGAAACCCGATATTCGATCCCACCCAATACTCGTTGCAGACAATTGACCTGACATTCGGACAGGCTACGCAGTTGAATCTGCAAGCCGGGGCCTCAATGGGCGTCAACTACCATCTTGGATCACACTTTTCCACTATCGAATTTGGTGGCCAATTTCGGAATGAACACAAGGGTCAGGACGCCTATTCGCCGGAGTACGACTCAAATAACGGCCCCAACATGACTCCGTACCTCGGGACATTCACCAACAATCACTTCTATGGCGGCAGCTATCATCTTGGCCCTGTGACGAACTTTGATCTTCTTACTTCGGACCTGGCAAACAATCCAAGCGCATATACGCTGGATGTGGGAACAACGCATCTTCAGTCTGACGCGGCCAATTACAACTTGCAGGAAAGAGTGTCGGCCGGTTACGTAATGAACACGATTCAACTTGGCCGTTTCCATCTGCAAACGGGGCTGCGCCTTGAAGCCACCAACACTTCCAACACCGGCTACCTCGTGCTTAACGATGCAAATGGAAACTACGTCTCGACAACGCCGGAGTATGGGAGCGGCTCTTATATCAATCCGCTTCCAAGCGTGCAACTGCGCTTCAAGATCGATAACGATTCAGACCTTAGAGCCGTTTACGGACGCGGCATCTCGCGCCCGGATCCGTATCAACTGGTGCCCTATATTACCGAGGACCAGTCGACCGCGCCTTACACCATCAATATTGGCAACACTGCATTGGTTGCAGAGCATGCCAACGATTACGACATCTTGTATGAAAGGTACATGCCCGCTCTCGGCATGATTGAGGCCGGTTATTTTTACAAGCAGATCTCGAAGCCCATCTACGGCCAACAGTCAATCATTCCATCCACAGGTTCGCCGCTATCACAAGCATATGCAGGCGACCTTGTCTTCCAGGAAGTGAACGGCGACCACGCGTTCGTTCAGGGAATTGAGATCGCATACCAGCAACACCTAAGCCATCTGCCCGGCGTTTTGAGCGGTGCGCGCATTAACACGAACTTCACCTATACGAATTCGACAAACTATAATCTCACCGGCCGCACCGACAATCCGGCACTTGTAGGACAGGCTCCCTACTCCTGGAATATTGGCCCTTCCTACGCAACAAAGCGAGCGCTGGTTACGTTCGGCATTTCACACAACGGATCAAATATTTACGCATACCAGTACCAGAGCACGGGGCCCGGTGCTGTGCCTTACGGAATCACCGGCCCGAATGGTGACAACTACTTCTATGCGCACACGCAGGTGGACGCCCAGGCAAGCTACTACCTGGGGAAGGGATTCACAGCAAAGGCCATCGGGGAGAACATGAACAACGCAGTGTTCGGGTTCTATAACGGCGGCCAGCAGTACATGGTGCAGCGTGAGTATTACAAGCCGACCTACTCAGGTGGTTTGCGCTGGACTAGTCACCACGAGTAGCGCTCAACTCAACGGCTCAAAGCAAGATTAACCGCTGCGGCCTCGTTCCTTCAGAAGAACGAGGCTGCAGTTCGCGCGCACCTGCAGTCCCGAAGAGAGGCCTTCAATGATGCCCCCAGAGGATCTATCACGCACTAAATTGCACAAAGTTATCCGCTTCCTTGGGATTGTTCTGCTTTTCATTATGGTGAGCATTCATATGCTTGCAGCAGCAGGGCTGTCCACACCGGTCTTGCAGCTCGCGAAGACGATCGTGCTTTCAGGCGTGCCGGGAAAATTCGATCATTTTGCAATTGATCTTCCGGGGAACCGATTATTTGCAGCTTCAGGGGGCAAACATTCGGTGGAAGTGATCGATCTGAAGACGGATAAAGTGCAGCAGAGCATCACCGGCCTGGGGAAGCCTCACGGGCTTGCCTGGGTTCCCGCCACCGGCAGCCTCTACGTGTCCGATGGCGCGCTCGCAGAACTCCGGGTCTACAAAGGAGAACCGCTCGTTCTGGCCGGGACCATCAAGCTTTCCGACGATGCGGACGACATGGTATATGACCCGGCGACGCACCAGTTGTTTGTGGGGCATGGGGGCAGTGATGGGGCCAATCCCGCCCGGGTAGCGGTGGTGGATACTGACCACTTTACCCTCACTGCGGATATTGCTGTGGCCACACATCCGGAGGGGATCGAGATTGATCCGCAGGCCCATCGCATTTTTGCAAACATTGCAGATTCGAATGAAGTCGCAGTGATCGGCGCCGGCGGCAAATCAGTTTCAGCCGACTGGAAGCTGACCAAGGCTGCGGAGAATGTGCCGCTTGCCTTCGACGAGCAGCATCAATTGATTTATGTGGCGTGCCGCAAGCCGGGCATGGTGATTGCCATCGACGCAGCGACCGGTAAGGAGATCGCGAGCGCACAAGCCGCGGCGGGAGCGGATGATCTGTTCTACGACTCCGCGCTCGGCCGGATCTACGTCATCGCCGGCGCTGGTGAGGTGGACGCGTACCAGGTCGACCAGGCGAAGACCTTGCGCCCGCTGGGTGGGTTGAAAACCGCTCCTGGTGCCAAGACCGGCTTGTTTGTTCCATCGCAGAATCTTCTCTATATTGGTGTCCCCGGAACGGCAACGACGCAATCGGAAATTCGCGTCTACTCCACCGTAAAGCCCGAAGGGAACCAATGAAGCGCTTGTCGGTTTTGAGAATCTTCCAATTTGCGATGAGTCTTTCGATGGCTGCGTCCGGCATCCTGGCCGCTCAAACTCCAGGCGGCACTGTCCCCGGCAACAACGCCGGCGAGGGTGAGTTGAAGTTTGTCGTCATCATCACCCGGCATGGCGTTCGTTCGCCGACCGGCAAGACCGATCAGCTGAATCGATACTCGCGGCAGCCGTGGCCCGAGTGGAGCGTGCCTCCCGGCTACCTGACTGAGCATGGTTCTCGTCTGATGACGCTTTTCGGCGCGTATGACCGTGAGAAGCTGGCGGCGCAAGGCCTGCTCTCATCCAGCGGCTGCGAAGATGCAGAACGAATTAGAATCATCGCAGACTCAGACCAGCGCACCCGCGAATCAGGCAAAGCACTCGCCGCAGGGCTTGCTCCAGGATGTGCGCTGCAGGTAAAGGCGCTGGCAGAGGGGACGCCTGACCCGTTGTTCCACTCGCTTGAGGCCGGCGTCGGGCCTCCCGATAAGCAGTTAGCAGTTGCCGCGGTCTCCGGCCGCATCGGGGGCAACCCGCTGGGCCTGGCCGAGGCATATCGTCCTCAACTTGAAGCGCTGGAAAACGTGCTGCGCGGCTGCAGCGGTGCGGACTGCACGAAAGAAACGAGCCTGCCCGCGCAATCGCTTTTCGATATTCCTTCGTCGCTCGCACCGGGGAAAGGTGACCATCTGGTCGAACTGCATTCACCTCTCGGCACCGCGGCCACCATGGCGGAGAACCTGCTGCTGGAATATACCGAGGGCATGGACGCGGCAAGTGTAGGCTGGGGGCGAGTGGACGTGAATAAGCTGCGTGAGTTGCTGATGCTTCATACCGCAAGCGAAAGCATCTCTGGCCGAACGGAATATGTCGCACGCGCCCAGTCATCGAATCTTCTGTTTCATGTCCTCGCATCAATGGCTCAGGCGACAAATGAAACTTCGGTGCCCGGCGCTCTGACAAATCCCGGCGACCGCTTGCTCATCCTGGTTGGGCACGACACGAACCTCGCAAACATCAGCGGGGCGCTGCACTTGTCGTGGCTGATTGACGGCCGCATGGATGACACTCCGCCGGGTGGAGCGCTTGTCCTCGAGATGTGGAAGCAGCGCGACTCCCCGTCGTATTCCGTGCGCACCTTTTACACCGCACAGACGCTGGAGCAGATGCGGAATGCCACGCTCTTGAGCCTTGCCAGTCCTCCCGCAATTGCGCCGGTTTTCATTCCGGGTTGCGGACAGGTTGATGGTTCCTGCGCATGGGATGCATTTCAACAGGCAGTGCGGACCGGGATCAATTCAGCATTCGTCAAGTAAATCTCCGACTCCCATATTTCTCGTTTGCCGGATCCGCTGGCGGCACCACGAAAGAGGCGTCGTAGGATTGCTGGTGCCAGTCGCACGTGTGCGAGTATCAGTTTCCGGCAATTTGCCGGCGGTCGAGAGAAAGGAAGGAGATCGACGGAGCCCAGTCTCACTCCGGCGCGCGGCGAAGAGGGGAGAGCAAAGGTGAAGACTTTGCGTTTGACGCGCAAACAAAAGGCCTCTCCCCGGTTATTTGGGGAGAGGCCCTTTTACAGCCGGAATGCTATTTATTCGCCGTCGTCGTCGTCGGCCTTTGTGGGTGCAGCCTTGTTGAAGTCGCTCGCCGGACGAACCTTCTTCTCGCCAGGGAACGGGACTTTATAAGCGGTCATTTCGTACCAGATCATGTGGTTGACGGTGTCAGGATCTTCGGAGTCCGGCTTCTGGGACTTGCCGGCGAAGATCTCCGTCTTCTTCTTCATCCAGCCAGCCATCAGAGCCTTTGCCGCCGGGCTCATACCCGGATAGGTGACAGGACTGAAGGAAGCCATTGCGCCGGGAATGGAGGTTTCGGTTGGAGTCTGAGTCACGCCATAGTTCAGCGGCACGCCGTTCGGCACGTGCGCCCACGGCAGGAAGTTTCTCACAGGTGGATTGTCGATGAAGATTTCGCGCGCTGGCGACGCCACCAGGTCGTTCTGATTCATGGGCGTGATGCCGAGAATCTGTTCGATGGTGCGGGTAAAGTTGACCTGCGTGTAGAAGGTGCTATCTGCGACGACACCAGCTCCGGTGCCATCCGAGTTGACCTGCTGCTTGACGTAAGGGCTGAAGATATAGCCTGGGCTGCGGTGGCCGTCGACGTGGTCGACACCGGTTTGCGCGTCGTCTTCCTCGACAATGATTGCCGAATCCTTCCAGATCGAACTGTGGCTGATGGCATCGACAAAGCGGCCAAGGGCCAGGTCGTTATCGGCCTGCATGGCTGCCGAGTTCGGCGGGCCACCGGTGTGGTCAGAGCTGATCCACATGAATTCCAACTGAGGCACCTTACCTGCCGCTACGTCCTTATTGAAGTCCTGCTGCCAGACATCGAAGCGGTATTGGTCGGGGATGTTCAGATCGAACTGCGGATAGTTTTGAACCGTGACCTTGTCGAGGCTCGGGAGCGGTGTGTACGAAGTGATGAAGTTGTAGTTGTAGAGCTGGCTTTCCTTGCCGGACTCATAGGCCTGCACGTCGTTGAAGAAATCGATCCACAACGGCTCGCAACTTAGCGACTGAGCGAATGGCAATGTTGCAGTAGCAGAGACTTTGCCACCACCACTGCTACCGGCGCCAGCACTAGCGTAACTCGTATAGGTATTGTTCAACGTGCAGCCAGGCACGTTAAACGTGTTGTACTCGACGTACTCACCGTAGTTCTTCACGCTGACGCCGGCTTTGGCCGCCGCATCCCAGAGGTGGCCCTTCTCCTGGTAGGCAAGCGCATCGCCACCGTTGGAGGGGTAGTCGCGGAGCCAGTCCGGCGACTGGACGTCGTCGGAGTAAGGCGCCATGGCCTGGACTATCCAGTTGTGACCGTCGGCCGACTGACGGCTCGGGTCGTAGAAGTTGTCAAAGAGTGGGAAGCGCTGGACGAGCGTGTGCGCGTTGGGCGTTACCTGAGGGTACGGGGTGTAAGACGAGTTGTCGCCAAACGTCGCCAGCGATGGGTCGCCGTTTCCGCCGCTCACGTCGCCCAGCATCTGGTCGTAGGTGCGGTTTTCGCGGATGATAACGAAGACGTGCTTGATCTTCGAGGGGTCGCCGATCCTTTCGGGGATTACGGCCTCTTTTTTATGCCTATCGCCGCCGCCGGCCGACCAGATATTCTCCGCCAGATCCCAGTGGTTGTTCTGGAAGACCTGGTGCGTCATCATTCCCAGAGCCGAGTTGTTCGGGATCGGAACGATGCTGACGAAGCCAAGGTCCTGGTGAGTGTTCAGGGCTTTTGGAGTACCAAACTCGGAGACGACTGAATTGTCAGTTTGTGGCGCGTTGGTCACGTCTGGCGAGAAGGGATTCGGGTTGCCGGTCGTTCCCCAGCCCTTGTCGTTGGCAACCAGCAGCTGCTTGTTGGCCGCGTCCAGTACAACCGAGGAGGGCGCATAGCCTACCGGGATCATGCCCTTAACGGGATTCGATCCCCACCAGTCCTTGAGGTCAACAACCGCGATGGCGTTGGCATTGTAGAGCGCGACGTAGGCGACGTTGTTCCTGGCATCGACGGCTATCGAGTTCGGGCCGGCGCCGTAAGCCGGTTTCCATTCGCCGGGTACGCCGATCGGCAGCCCGAGGTTGATCGTTGCCACCTCCGTGTTGCTGGCCGTATCGATCACCGAAATAGTGTCGTCATACGTATTGGTGACGAGCAGGCTCTTGCCGTACAGGGCCATGCCTGTGGGATGGTGGCCGACCTTGATTTCGCCGGTCACCGCAAAGGATCCGTTTTCGATGTTGACCACGGAAATGGTGCCCTTCGCCAGACTGCCGGTCGGATATTCAGCGACTACCGGGGTGCCATTGGAATACTCCTGGAAGTCTTTCGCGGTGGCGATCCGGCCAGCTTCGTTGGAGACGTAGGCGGTCTTGCCGTCCGGCGAGATCACAACACTATGCGGAACGTTACCCACGCGAATCTCCGCACTCTTGGCTGGCGTCGCGCCCAGTGTGATCTTGGCCAGCGTGTCGTTGTTGTCCAACACTACGTATGCGGTCGTGGCATCCGACGAGACCGCGATGCCCATGGGATAGGAGGTAGGCGCCTGATCGGAGAAGAGCGAAACGGAGTAGCCGCAGGGAATATTGAAGCCGCCTGTGGTTCCCGAAGGACTGACGCCTCTGGCTGGTAGCCTCTGCTGTACCTTCGTGTAATCGACGCCGAAGCAAGTGACGTTGGTGAACTTGCCAGTGGAGTCGACGGCGATCGGAACCGCAACGTTGGCGAAATTGGTGAGCATACCGCTCGCACTGACACTGGCCACAGCAAAGTAAGACGGACCGTAATCGCCATCCTGGCTGAACAAAAGATACTTGCCGTCCGGGGTGTAGGTGATACCAGTGGAGCTGCCGCCTGCGCCGATGGTCGGCTTGAAGGTCTGAAGCACTGCGCCGGTCGTGGTGTTGAATACCGTGATAACTTGCGGAGCGCCCATCTGAAGAACGGCAGCGGTGTTATTGCCGGTTGGATTGAGTGCGATAGCCTTGGCGCGGGTCGTGGTGCCCAGGTTGACATAGGTACCGGCGGGGGTGATGACCTGGCCGCTAGCGACGATGTAGCTGCCGTTCGTCTGCGCGCCGGGTACGTAGGTCGGGAACTCTGTGGACTGTGCGAGCGCCGGAACGCTCAGCCCCACCGCCAGCAGGCCGGCGAGTGGACGCAGCAGGTAAGTCCGAGAATGATTTCGTGACATGGTTTGTTCTCCTTCTTTGGTCTTTTGGATCAGGCGACCCGGAATCGGTCACGCGATGCGAGAGATAGGAAACAGGCGGACGCCTTCTATTCGATTGCAGGAGAAGGCGCATCGGGAGAGTACTGCACCAACGGGCCAAGTGTAGGAGTGCAAAAGGGACGACGGCATGACGCGCGGATTACAGTTTTGTCATTGCATTACAGCGGTGTGAATGCGCAGTGTGACAATGGTTCCGCGGCTGAGCTCACTGGCTATTTCTGCAGTGCCGCCGTGCAGAGTCATGATGCTTTGCACAATTGCCAGCCCTAGTCCCGTGCCGCCCGAAGATTTTGAGCGCGATGGATCGACGCGGAAGAATCGATCGAAGACTCTGGGTAGCGCTTCGGCAGGAATGCCAGTGCCGGTATCGGAAACGTCAATGCGAATTCCGGCGCCTTCACTGGCGGTCGCCAACGTTACAGTCCCTCCCGCCGGTGTGTGCGCGATAGCGTTTGAGACAAGATTACTCACTGCCCGCAGCATCAGAGAGCGATCCAATTCAGCAGTAACAGGATCGTGGCCATTGGAAGTTACAAGGGATACACCAGCGCTCCACGCAGTGGCATCGTAATATTCACGAACCGTCCCAAGCAGTGCGCCCACATCAACTTTCTGCCGTTGCAGATGCGTGATCGGGCTCTCAGCTCTAGCCAGAAACAGAAGGTCCCCGATCAAATCCGAAAGCCGAACGGATTCCTCCAGTGAGGACTCCAGCACATCGCGGTACTCATTCACCGTCCGCGCCCGTGCAAGAGCGACTTCAGCCTCGCCCCTGATGTTGTTGACGGGTGTCCGCAGATCGTGCGCGATATCCGCCGAGAATCTCGATATCCGCTCGAACGATTCTTCAAGGCGATCCAGCATCTCGTTGAAAGTCCCCGCCAACGATGCGAGTTCCAAGGGATATCCTTCCGCTCCGATACGCTCGCGCAGATTCGTTGATGTAATTCTCCGGGCCGTAGCGGCGATATCCTCCACGGGTCGAATGCCCTGACGCGCGATCGCGTACCCCACCAGCGGAAAGAGAATTGACGAGACGAGGAGGATGGACCAGAACCAGAATCGGTAACGCGCCAGCAATGCTTCTTCCTGGGAAATGTCGATCGCAATTTGAATCGTGTCGGTATGAGTAGCCGGCGAGTCCACCGACGCGCTTGCGCTCGTGACCCGAAATGGCCGGCCCCGATTCCCCACCATCGGGATAGATCGTTCGGGGCGGTTCCTAGTCTCTCTGGCGAGCTGCGCAACATCAAGCTGGCCGGCCATTCCTGGAGTAGTCATGATCGGCGTGCCGTGGTCATCGACAAGGCGAATGTAAAACTGCTGGTATCGCCGGGCCGCGGACTCCAGCTCGATTTCTTCACGCAACCCGTCCTGGTCATCGGGGCGTTCCCGCAGCATGGTGCGCAGTACATGTAATTTGTCGGCAAGAAATAGATCCGTGCTTCTGTCCAGCTCAGTCCGCAGCACAAGGTAGAGGCTGCCTGTGCCCAGCAGCACGAGCAGCAAACCGGCCAGCGTGTAGGCCGCCGTCAATCGAAACGCCAGGGTGCTGCGATGGCGCCGCGGTTTGGTTGTGTTATTGCTCGGCTTCGAGGACATAGCCGGCGCCGCGAACTGTGTGAATCAGCTTGAGTGGAAAGGGATCGTCGACTTTGCTGCGCAGCCTGCGCACGTTGACGTCCACGACGTTGGTGTCACTGTCAAAGTTCATGTCCCAGACGGATTCCGCGATGAGCGTGCGCGACAACACTTCGCCGGCGCGGCGCACAAGCAGGGCGAGAAGCAGGAACTCCTTGGAAGTAAGCTCGAGCTTCTGGCCGGCGCGAGTTGCGCGATGGCGGAGCACATCGATTTCAAGGTCGGCCATGCGGATGGTCTCCTGCGTGCGCGGGGTTGAGCGGCGCAGCAGCGAGCGGACGCGGGCGAGGAGCTCGGAAAATGCGAACGGCTTGACCAGATAGTCGTCGGCTCCCAGCTCAAAGCCATGCACTCGCTCGTGCACCGCATCGCGCGCCGTGAGCATCAGGATGAGGGCCTTCCGGCCCGCTTGGCGCAGCCTTGTGAGCACCTGCCATCCATCCAGAACAGGCAGCATCACGTCGAGGATGATGAGGTCAAAATCGACCTCAATGCCCAGATGCAGACCTTCAAGGCCATCCGCGGCTAAGTCGGCAATGAACCCAGCCTCTCCCAGCCCCTTCTTGAGGAAATTGGCGGTCTTTACTTCGTCTTCGATAACCAGAATCTTCATATGATTAGCCAGCCTGGAACGAGAATCTAAGAGCTTCAGATTTGAGGTTCTTTCCGCAGATAAACGAGGGTCTGTTTTTCGCTGCCATCCACGCGTTCGCAGACTCTCTTCTTTAGAACTCAAGACGCAGTGCGAGCTGAATTTCGCGCGGCGTTCCCGATCCCACAGGGGTGATGGGCGACACGATGTTTGTGTTCAAGTTCACAGTGTTGATGATGCTGCCGAACCCCGTGCTGTTCGACGGGTTGAAAGTGGACTGCGGCTGACCCAACTGCGGGTGATTGATGATGTTGTAGAACTCCGAGCGGAACTCAAGCCGCCCGCGCTCCCCTAACGGAATTGTCTTGCCGGCGCCCAGATCGATCTGCCAGGTGCCCGGCCCGCGAAGCAGGTCGCGCGGTGACGTGCCGAATTCTCCAGCCGGTGTAGCAAATGCCAGGGGATTGATCCACTGCGCGATAGTCTTACCTCTCGGCGGCGTGAGAGAGACGCCTGGAACCAGGTCGGGACGCTCCGTTCCAGAGGCACCGTCCGACGCGATGTAGCTGCTGGGCATCAGTACATTCACGGGGAATCCGGTGCGCGCCAACGCTGTCGTGGTCACCTCCCAGTTGCCCGCGATAGCGCTCGCCATCCCGGGGTGGTTCAGCATGGGCTTTCCCAGGCCGAAGGGGAGTTGATACACCGCGTTGCCATTTGCCACATGGCGGGCGTCCCATGCGCCGCTGGCGCGATCACAGGACAAGCACAACGGATTCTGCGGCGATATCTCGTCGCCATCGCCGCTCCCGTTCGATCCGTTGTCGATCTCATGCGACCACATGTAATTTGCCGCCACCAGGAGTCTCTTCGAGAGCGGCCGCCGCAATGCCACGGAGAGTCCGTTGTACGAGCTCATGCCGACTGAGCCGCGCCAGCCGATGGCAGATGCAAAGGCCGGATATTGCGCAATCCCCGTTGCCGGATCGATCAGGTTCACCACGTTGGTTTCCAAAAGATGCACGCCATGACTTCCCATATAGGAAATCGTGCTCACGAAGTTTGCAGGCAACTCCCGCTCCACGGAGAAGTCCCACTGCTCTACATATGAGTCCTTGCGGTCCCTTTGTTCCGCATTCGGTGAGAGTGCTCCGGGGCCAGTAAAAAACGAGTCGACCGGATAGCTCACCTGCATGCTCTTCGTGCTTTTCACCGAATAGGAGGGTATTTCGTTCTTGGCAGGCAGATTCTGATCATCCAGCTGGCCATCTTCGTGGTAGGTTCCGAACCCGGCGCGTGCAACCGTCTTGCCACCTCCGCGCGGCGACCAGACCAGTCCCACGCGCGGATCGATGTCGCCGTAGTTCTGCTGGCCGAAACTGGCGCCAACGCCGCAGAAGCCTTGAGCTCCGCAAGTATCGAAATCGAAGGGGTTGGCCAAACCGTTCTCCTCGTCGAATATCTGGAAGACGGTGTACCGCGCGCCAAGGTTCAGGGTGAAATTAGGCCGCCACTTGAACTCGTCCTGGACGTAGCCGAAAATGTCGTTCTTGCGCAAATGGTTCACCGGGAGAGCACCCGTCAGACTTGCGCTTTTCACTAGATTCGCTGCCAGATTTTCCACCGTGGAAAACGTAACTTTTCCATGACCGCCGTATTCCTGGTTCAATTGAATGTGTCGAATCTCCGCTCCCGCTTTGATCGTTTGCCGGCCATGGATCCATGTAAGATTGTCGATCCCCGAAAATGAGTTGCCCACGTATATGCTGTCGTAGTTGTAGTTCTGTGTGACGAATCCAGGCCCCGGACCCGTGGAAATCGCAATCTGATAGATGGAGCCAGTTTTACTGAAGTTGTAGCTGTTGGAAGTGGCGCGATTGAATCCAAACTTCGTCTCATTCGCCAGTTTGGGGCTGAAGATGTGCAGCAATTCGAGCACGCCATTGACGGGCGTGGACACCCTCTGTTGCAAGTCGGTCGCGGAAGCCGAAAGCGGCTGCGTATCGACGGACCGGTCGTAATTGAAACGCATGAAGCCGGTGGTCCTGGTCGAAAAATGCTGATCGAGCCGAAGCATCTGCGAGCTCTCGTTGACTACCTGCGTGCATGAGCAGGTCAGCAGGTCATAGTCCGCGTAGTTCGGGTCGTTCGGATCGTTGGCTGGCGTCCAGGGCGTGAGAAATGTTTTTGGACCTGCTCCAGGAAAGGCGTTCATGATCCCATAGACCGGCGATGAGCTTGGAACTGTTGCAATGAGGGCTGCGCTCGGCACGTCGCCGCTCACGGGATAGCCCCAGTTTTGCCGGTAGGCCTCGGAAGCAAGGAAAAAGAATGTTTTGTCGCGCACGATGGGTCCGCCGAAGGATCCGCCGTATTGATTCAAACGAAGCGGCTGCTGCGATTCGCCGTTGGAGGCCCATTGGGGCTCGGGCGCATCAAAAAAGTCATTGCGTAAGTACTCAAAGAGGCGTCCGTGGAAGCGGTTTGAACCCGAAGGCGAGCTAACGTCGAGTTGTGCGCCGCCCGTCGCGCCTTCCTCGGCGGGCGCCATCAGCGTGTCGACGCGGAACTCCGAGATCGCGTCCAGCGGAATGGCTAGCCGAACCCAGGCGCGCTGCGTCTGATTCACGATGTTGGTCGCGTCAACGCCGTCATAGGTGAAGTTGCTGTCGTCAAGGCCCCGTCCGGCGAAGCGGACGCTGCGCTGGTTGCTGCCGCCGGTGTCAATGGCGCCGGGGACGAATGCAGTCAGCTCCGACCAGTTGCGGCCGTTCAGCGGCAGTTCGTCGGCCTGGGTTCTCTCGATCAGGCCCGTCACCGCGCTGGAGTTGCGGTCCATCAGCGCCGAACTGGCCGACACACTCATGTGCTCATTGCTCCCCGCCACATGCAACGTCGCATCCAGCGTGCGGGTACGGCCTACAGTCTGAACCACCTGATCGAAGGTCAGTTCCGCAAACCCATTGGAGGTAAAGGTAACCGTGTATGCCCCAATGGGCAGCACTGGCACTTCGTACGTGCCCGTGCGCGAGGTGTACGTCTCGCGAACCAACCCCGTATCCGACAGAGCCACGACCACGTGGACGCCGGGAACTACACGTCCGGCGGAATCGGTGACCGTGCCGCTCAGGCTGGTGCGATCTACCTGCGCGAAAGCTTGAGCCACAAAACACGTCAACAACACTATGGCAACGCCAAGCGGGAACAAAGATGAGACAAGACAGAACTTGCGCATGTCGGCCTCTCCGATTAGATTTTGTTGCGACCAAGGCTTGGAAGTGGCCCACGGGAGGCCCGGCTTCCCGTTCAGGTTGAAGCTACATTATGGGGTCCCCTCGGGGTCCGATGAAGGTAGCAATTTTTAGGGCGTACGCGTGCAGTACCTTGGCAGAAGTGAATCAACGATTTAGCAGGGTACTTAAACTTAAGGAAACGTCGTTCAGTTCCTCACCTGCGGGCCTGGTTGAGAAAGAGGGAGTAAAGTCACTCAGAACGGAACTGATGGTGCGCTTTGGAAGTTGAGAATCATTGAGAATTTGATTATTTTTATGTGAATGATAGGGTTGCCTTCAGAGCAGAAGAGCGGCACCGATCAGACTCGAAGCCGCACCCAGGGGTCTCCCCGGCGCGATGGATCGGTGCGCTGAATCGAGTTTGTGGCAAGGTCGAGATTGGACCGGCAATGGGAAGCGGGTAGGGTTCTCTGCATTCCAGTGAGAGACTTTCCCAGTGGACGTGTAGCCGGTTATACAGACAAGTGGTGGATCGCACACGAACGCGAAGTCAGCTCGATGAGTGAGATGGCCTGTTCTCACTATTCGAGCTAATCCCTCCTCTTCACCTAGCCGAGGTGGTTTGGCGTGCCGCGAACGATTCGACAGGGCAACTTCGATTCCCAGCAGGCTCAAAAGCTGATTGCGTACCGTCAATCTCGTGGAGTACAGAGCTGAGTTGCGACGGAATTGATCCCACTTTCCTCTTTGCGCGATTGGCTGCGCTCCCGCCTCATAGGATGGCTCTCAGGATGCCGCCCTCGCAACGGATTGCTGAGCCATTCGTGGCACCTGCCAGAGGGCTTGCGAGATAGGCAACAAGGCTGGCAACTTCGCTGCCCTCTGCCATTCGCTGAATGAGCGATGTGGGCCGGTACTTCTCGAAGAATTCCTTTTCAGCCTGATCGGGCGTCGTGTTCGGATCCGATGCTAGTCCCTGAATGAAGCCCGCATTGGCTTCTGAACGTGTCGGGCCCGGCAAGACAGTGTTCACAGTCACATTCGTTCCCTTCGTCATCTCCGCCAGACCGCGTGACACAGCGAGTTGGCCCGTCTTAGTGACGCCGTAATGAATCATGTCAGGGTGCGTCTCCGCGCCCACTTCGCTGGAAACGAAGATCACTCTTCCCCAGTTTCGCCCAATCATGAACGGGAAATAATGTCGCGATAGGCGAATACCGCTGAGGAGGTTCACTTCGAAGTATCGAAGCCAATCTTCATCGGTAATGTCCACAAACGACTTCGACTCGTAAATGCCGAGATTGTTCACCAGGATGTCTGTTTCCGGAACCTTCTCCATGAGCATTCGCGCGCCTTCGAACTCTCGTGGTGAAGCCTCCCACGAGGCAATCATCTTCGTAGTACATCCAGTCGGTTATAGCCTTGAAATCGATTGGGACGCCCTGCATATAGGTGAGGCTTCGAATCTCCGGTTCATTCGCGACCACGCCTGTCGGCGGTGAGGATACGAGGTCTAAATCGGCCAGCCAAACGTGCTCCGTCTTACCCCCGGAAGTCGCTGACCCAGAAGTCAGGGGAAGGGCCGACAACCAATGGTGTTGCATGGATGGGACACCCGGCATGGATGGGACTGCGGAGTTGCGGCTCAAGGTATATGATTTTTGGGGGGATCTGAACACATGGTCGTTCTGCGGCGTGTCCGACCAGGTTGCCGCTTCGTTAAGCCCCATGCAGTTTCTGAAAACTCAACATGAGTGACTCCAAGCGGTCTGATGATAAGACTATCCCTCAGCAGCCAGGCCCTCCGGGGGTCGGAGCTCCGTTTGCCGGCGAGAGTTCCCCCGGAAACATCCCAATTCCTACAGAGCAGCGACCGCAACAATACGATCCAAACGCTACCATCGTCGACATTTCATCCCGACTTGATCCCTCCACGGTGGTGGACCCCAACGCCACCATTCTTGACGGCCAAGCGATAGTCCCGGATGCCGCCGCTAAGATCGCGCCAGGGACTTCAGTTCGACGAACACCTTCGCCTCGATCGCCATCACCTCTCAGTCCGAATTCCGATACGCCCGGCAGCGGGGCCGAATCACTGATTGGCACTCTGCTTGGCGAACGTTATGAACTTCTCGATCTGCTCGGCGAAGGCGGCATGGGCGCCGTCTACAAAGCTCGAGACCGGGAACTGGAGCGAGAGGTCGCTCTCAAAGTAATCCGACCCGAGATGGCGGATCATCCTGAGATTCTGCAGCGTTTCAAACAAGAGCTGATCCTTGCGCGCCAAGTGACGGACCGGAATGTCATCCGCATTTTCGATATCGGGGAAGCAGGAAAAACAAAGTTCATCACCATGGAGTATCTGGAGGGTGAAAACCTCCATCAGATTCTGAATAAACGGGGCAAACTGGAAATCGCGGAAGCGGTCGACAATCATGGAACAGGTTGCCTGCGGGCTGGCCGCAGCCCACCGCGAAGGAATCATCCACCGCGATTTGAAGCCCGGCAACATCATGCTCGAAAAAAGTGGCCGCGTGGTCGTGATGGACTTCGGATTGGCCCGGACGTTCTCGGGCGATGGAATGACGCGCGCCGGCGCGATGTTGGGCACGATCGAATATATGTCTCCCGAGCAGGCGCAGGGCATGGAACTGAAGGCCAGCTCGGATATCTTTACCTTCGGTCTGATTCTGTATGAGTTGCTGGCCGGAGTCACTCCATTTCATGCAGAAAGCGCGATCGCAAGTCTGCTGAAGCGCACGCAACAACGCGCCATTCCATTGGCAGATGTCGACAAGCTTATCCCGGGCAACCTGAGCAATATCGTCGCCAAATGTCTTGAGAAGGATCCGGCAAACCGCTACCAGAACGCGGAAGAGCTGGATGCGGATCTTCGCGCGTGGCAAGGGAGGAGCGGAGGGACAAAGGTTTCTGCTTCTTCGGCGCGGCTGCGCATGATCCGCCTTAAGGAAATGCCATGGCCTCGGCTCGCGGTCACGGGTGTTCTGATTGTCGCTGTCGCGGCCGGAATTGCCTGGTTCGTCAACAGGCGGCAGCAGGCCGCGAAATCGGTCTCTCATGGCCCGGTCTCGGTGCTGGTAGGCGACTTTGCGAACCATACGGGCGACCCGCTCTTGGATAACACGCTGGAGCCGATGCTCGGTGAGGCGCTGGAAGGCGCCAGCTTCGTCAACCTCTACAGTCGCGGAGATGCACGCAAGCTGGCCGGGAAACTCCCGCACCCGACTGACAAGCTCGACGAGCAGTCGGCGCGGCTGGTCGCCATGGACCAGGGCGTCAACGCGGTGATTACGGGCGAGATTGATTTGCGAGGCGACGAGTACGATATTTCAGCCACTGCCCTCGACGCTGTGAACGGCAAGGTGCTCGCCAAATCGGAAGTCACCGTCGCCAACAAACAGGACATCCTGAATAGTCTTCCCAAGCTGGCGGTGCCGATTCGCAAAGCTCTGGGCGACTCCACGCCGGCCTCCGTGCAGTTCGAGGAAGTCAGCGGAGGATTCAGGGCCGCATCCCTGGAGGCTGTTCACCAGGAGTCGCTCGGTATGGACGACACGTTCGCGGGCAAGTTCCAGGAGGCGTTCGATTCCTTCCAGAAAGCTGCGCAACTGGATCCGAAGTTTGCGCGTGCATACACCGGCATGGCAGCTATGGCCCGGAACCTGGGCAAACCCGAAGATGCTGTGAAGTACATGAAGCTGGCGATGGAACACGTGGACAACATGACAGAGAGAGACCAGTATCGCAATCGCGGTCTGTACTATCGCATCACAGGCGACTGGCAGGATTGTGTTCAGCAATACACGGACCTCGTCAAACGATATCCGGCCGATCGCGTGGGCCAGAATAATCTGGCCGAGTGTTATTTACAGCTGCGCAAAGCCCCGGAGGCGCTGCAAGCGGCGCAACAGGAAGTAAAGATTGTTCCCAAGGGAGTGGGGCAATGGCTGAACTTTGCGTTCATCAGCGCTTTTGCCGGAGATTTTGCTGGAAGCGAAAAAGAGGCACGCACCGCGCTATCGATGAATCCGTCAGCCGCACAGGGATACCTGGTGCTGGCTGAAGCGCAACTCGGACAGGGGCAGATCGACAACGCTGACGCAAGTTACAAGAAGCTTGAGACTTTTGGCCCGGAGGCAACATCGACGGCGACCGTTGGCCTCGCCGATCTTGCCGCCTATCAGGACAAGCATGCGGACGCAGAGCGCATCCTCACGCAAGGAGCCGCTGCAGATGTGGCTGCCAAGAACACCGATAGCGCGGCCAGGAAGTACGCGTCGCTTGGAAACATTGAGGAGATTCAGGGGAACCACGCGGCAGCGATCTCCAATACCGACAAGGCGTTGGCGATCAGCCGGATCACCTCGATTGAGTTTCTGGCGGCGCGCACCTATGTCGATGCCGGAGAGCTTGCAAAAGCACAAAAGCTTGCGGCGACGCTGTCTTCCGCGTTGTCGAACGAGTCGCAGGCCTACGGAAAAATTATTGAAGGGCTGATTGCACTGAAGAAGAAAGACAGAAATGAAGCAATCAGACAGATCAAAGCTGCAAACACCCTGCTGGATACATGGATCGGTCATCTTGATCTGGGGCGGGTTTACCTCGATGCGGGAGCGTTCACTCAGGCTGACTCGGAGTTCGACGAATGCACGAAGCGCCATGGCGAAGCAATCGAGCTGTTTGACGATAACGTACCGACTTATGCCTATTTTCCGCCCGTGTATTACTACCAGGGACGTGCGCGGGAAGGAATGAAGAGCGATGGCTTCGCGGACTTTTATAGGAAGTATCTCGCCATCCGTGGGCAGTCATCGGATGATCCACTGGTCATTGACATCCGGCACCGTCTGGGTCAGTAAACCGTCACCCTGAAACTGCCGCAACGGCACTCTTGGTTCTCAGCCTCTGAGCCTCTCTTACGTGTTCGCGTCTCTTTCGCTGCAGATCGGTTCGACTAATTCCCCGTGAGCGAGACCGATTGCGTCCCGGGGCTGGCAGTGTTGTCAGTCACAGTCAGGCTCTCGGGGGCTGACTTGCCGCCGGATTTGAATGTGACCGAGATGGTGCAACTGGCGCCCGCCGCGAGCGAACTCGACGAACTTGGGCAGGTATTGCTTTCGATATAGTTGCTCGGGTTTGCGCCGGTGAAAGCGATGCTGCTGATGATCAATGGCGTGGATCCCGTGTTTTTGAGGGTCGCGGTTTGAGCTGCGCTGCTATGGCCGGAAGTTACCGTCCCGAAATTGAGGCTGCCTGGAGTGAGTGTCGCTGTTGAATAGGTCGCGGTCACGGTCTTTGTAACCGTCGGCGCAGCCGTGTAGTTGGAGTTGCCGGCTTGGTTCACGATCACCGAGCAGGGCCCGGTCCCGCTGGTCATCGTGTAGGTTGCGCCTGAATTGCTGCATGCTCCGGAACTGGTGTAGACGACCGCGAGCCCGCTGGAGGCCGAGGCTGCCACTGTGAAGCTGGTCTTGTAAGCCGCTGTTGCAGGAGGGTTGGTGGTGAATGAGATGGTCTGCGCGGCCTTTGTCGCAGTTACGGTCTTCGTGACCTGCGGCGCTGCCGAGTAGTTAGAGTTGCCGGCCTGGTTGGCGATCACCGAGCATGTTCCCGTTGCGCTGGTCATGGTGTAGGTTGCGCCTGAATTGCTGCACGCTCCGGAACTGGTGAATGTGACGGCCAGCCCGCTCGAGGCCGAGGCCGCCGCCGTGAAGGTGCTCTTGTAGGCGGCGCTCGCAGGTGGGTTGGTGAGAGTGATGGTCTGTGTGGCCAGAGTTGCGGTTACGGTCTTCGTGACTTGCGCCGCCGGTGCGTAGGTGGAGTTACCTGCCTGATTGGCGATCACCGAGCACGTTCCCGTGCCGCTGGTCATGGTGTAGGTTGCGCTCCCCGATGGGACGCTGCACGCTCCAGAAGCCGTGAAGGTCACCGGGTTCCCGCTGCCGCCGCCCGTGGCTGCCACCGTGAAGCTGTTGTTATAGACGGCCGTCGATGGAACGCTGGTGAACGTGATCGTTTGCGGATCCAAAATGGTTGCGCTCAGGGCGACGGGCTGAGGGCTGAGCGGCGCATTGTCCATCACTTGCAGCGTCGCGGTTTGCGGTGTGCTGTAGTAAGCACCGGCGACGAAGGAGACCGTAATCGTGCAGGATTTCCCCGCAGCCAACGACGACGGGCAGAGATTGACCATAACAAACTCGTTAGAGTTGCTTGCCCCGAGAAGCGAAATGCGAGGCGTGCTGATGGTGGCGGCCGCGTTTCCGGTGTTCGACACCGTGACGGTCTTAGTCGTGATGCTTCCCACAGCCACCGGGCCGAAGTTGATGCTCGACGGAGACACGGTAATCACCGGCCCCGACGTGGCAGTTACGGTCTCGATAACCTGCGGCGCAGCTAAGTAATTCGAGTTGCCCGCCTGGTTGGCAATCACCGAGCAGGTTCCCGTGCCCGCGGTTATGGTGTAGGTTGCGCTCCCCAATGGGACGCTGCACACTCCGGAAGCCGTGAAGGTCACCGGGTTTCCGCTCGCGCCGCCCGTCGCTGCCACCGTAAAGCTGGTGCCATCGGCGGCCGACGACGGATAGGTCGTGAATAAGATGGTTTGGCTCGCCTTGTTGACGGTCACCGAGATCGATCCGGTCGCCGTGCCGTAGTCGGTAGTGTTGCTGGGTGTGTAAGTGATGCTCTCCGTCGGAGTGCCCGCCAGGGGAATCGTCATCGGCGAGGTCCAGGAGAACGCACCGCCCGTCGGCGATCCTACCCCGCCGCCCAGAGTCGACGCCGACAGCGCCTGCCCGTAAGTGATCGCGGTCGCCGTGGGATTGGTAGTGATGCTCGAGCTTGCCTGGTTCACCGTCTGCGTCAGAGTGCTCGAAGTGGCTGTGTTGTAGTTCGAGTCGCCGCTGTAGACTGCGATGATCGAGTCGGATGGAACAGCCAGCGCCGTGGTCGCGCAGGTCGCCGATCCGCCGCTGAGCGAGACCGCGTTGCAGAGTGTCGTTGCCCCATTCTTGAAGGTCACCGTTCCGGTCGGAAGCACCCCGCCGCCCACCGCAGCCAGCGAGGACGTGAAAGTAACGCTGGTTCCATAGGTGGACGGGTTGAGAGAAGAACCCAGAGTCGCTGTTGGCGTGGCCTTGTTGACAGTCACCGAGATCGATCCGGTCGCCGTGCCGTATTCGGATGTGTTGGTCGGTGTGTAAGTGATGCTCTCCGTCGGAGTGCCCGCCAGGGGAATCGTTGTCGGCGCGGTCCAGGAGAACGTGCCGCCCGTCGGCGACCCCACCCCGCCGTTCAGAGTCGAAGCCGACAGCGCCTGCCCGTAAGTGATCGCGCTCGCCATCGGATTGGTAGTGATGCTTGAGCTAGCCTGGTTCACCGTCTGCGTGATGCCGCTGGTGGTTGAGGCATTGGTGTAGTTGCCACCTGCAGCGATGCTGGCGGTGATGGTATAGGAGCCCGGCGCCAGGCTGCTGGTTGTCAGCATCGCTGCGCCATTGCTTGGCGTGGCCGTACCCAGCACCGTGGCACCGCTATAGAAGGTCACGAGGTTAGTGTCGCCGGCAGTCACCGTGGCCGTGAAGGTCACAGGGCTGCCGTAATTCGACGGGCTGCCCGAAGAGCCCACCGAGATGGTCGGTGAAGCCTGGGTGATGGTCAACGATCCATTCGCGTAGATGAAGGAGTAATTTGCCGCGGCCAGCGTGCCGGTCGACACTGTGATCGCGTTGAGGTAGGTGCCGACACTGCTCGATGAAGTCAACGTTGTAGACAACGCCGGTTGGCCGTTTATAGCCGAGGCTGTGTCGAGGCCGACAAAGCCGGTGAGGGTGTAGTTCACGTTGAGGCTCGGGGTCAACGACGGAAGCGGTTGCCCGTAAACGCTCGAGAGATTCGTTGCCGTCACCGTAAGCGGCGCCGTGAGGATGTTAAGCGACTGCGTCAGAGAGGCGGAGCTATACGTGTAGTTGTTGTTTTGTCCCGCCGGCGCCGCCGCGGTAATCTTGCACAGCCCGGCCCCGGTGATGGTTACCGTTGTTCCACTCACCGAACACGGGCCGTTTGCGGGCGCCGAGAAGATCACCGTCAGTCCTGAGGTTGAAGTTGCGCTCACAGTGAATGGATTGCCGCCATACTGTGCGCTCGGCAATGTTCCAAAGGTGATGGTTTGCGATTGCGTGGTAGAACCCTGAGGCAGGATCATGAAGCTTCCTGACACAGGAGTCGCCGAGCTATAGGCGGTTGTGGGCGGTGCCACCGTGGTGCTGTTGCCCGCCTGCGATGCGGTGATGGTGCAGCTTCCGGTGCTGTTGAGGGTCACGGTGGCCGAGGAAACGCCGTTATTGGCGTCTCCGCTATTGTCGATCGTTGAAGTTCCTACAGAGCAAGGTCCGCTCGTACTGAAGCTCACCAGCTGCATATTCGGGGATAACCCGCTCCCAGAGCTGTTGGATTCCGAAGTCGCAGTGATCGTCAGGGTCGAAGGTGTCGAACTCGAAAGCGGTACCGAACTCGGCAACGGTCCAAGAACGATTGTCTGTCCCATCGTGAGCACAGCCGGAGGCGATGGTGCGCTAGAGCGTGGCGTCGAGCCGACGGTGTCTGGAACCAGCGTGGTCGCAATCGTGTAGATCAAGGTTCCACTGGGAGGAGTTGTGTCGGTAAATGTAGTCGCAGGCGCATATCCGTTCACGCCGCTCACGCTGCCAATTACTTCTGGCGTCGAGGGCGGTGTGTTCGGCGGGTTAATCACGCTGCGAGAGATCGTGTAGGTTTGCACCACACCGAATGCAGGCGCCGTCCAATTCACCTGGACACTATTTCCCGAGGGGTTCGAATAGGTGGCCGCAGGGGGTGGGCGAACGACCGAGTTGGCCGTTTCGTAATCCATCTCGTTGGTTGTGGTGCCGCCGCCACCCATTGTGATGGTGCCGCCGCCGCCAAGCGAGAAGTTTCCGCCGCCACCCAAGGTGACATTGCTTCCAGCGCCGCCCAGAGCGACAACGCCGCCGCCGCCCATGGTGACAGTTCCGCCGCCGCCCATGGTGACAGTTCCGCCGCCACCCATAGTGATGGTGCCGCCGCCGCCCATGGTGATGGTGCCGCCACCGCCCATGGTGATGGTGCCGCCGCCGCCCATGGTCACAGTGCCGCCAGCAGCGTCGAGAGTGATAACTCCGCCGGCCGGAACGTTGTAGTTGCCGCCACCTGCAGGAACATTGGTCGTACCTTCGGAGGACGTGATGGTACCGCCGCCGCCCATGGTGATGGTGCCGCCGCCGCCCATGGTGATGGTGCCGCCGCCACCCATGGTGATGGTGCCGCCGGCGCTGTTCTCAGTTACAGTTCCGCCGCCGCCCATGGTGATGGTGCCGCCGCTGCTGGTTACCGCGACTGAGCCGCCGCTGCTCAGCGTGACCGCGCCGCCGTTACCCAGGGTGACACTGCCACCGCTGCCGACGGATACATCGCCGCCGCCGCCCATCGTCACAGTTCCACCGCCGCCCATCGTGATGGTGCCGCCGCCACCCATCGTGACTGTGCCGCCGCCGCCCATCGTGACTGTACCGCCACCGTCCATGGTGATGGTGCCACCGCCGCCCATTGTGACAGTTCCGCCACCGCCCATTGTGATGGTGCCACCGCCACCCATCGTGACTGTGCCGCCGCCGCCCATCGTGACTGTACCGCCACCGCCCATGGTGATGGTGCCGCTGCCGCCGACTGCGACGCTGGTGCCGGCACCCACAGTGACACTGCTGCCGTTGTTCAGATTGACAGTTCCATTCGGAGGAACTGTGAACTCACCTCCGGCCGCGGGAATCGTGATTGTGCCGCCGCCGAGGGGAAGAGTGATGGAGCCGCCACCACCCATGGTGATTGTGCCGCCGCCACCCATCGTGACTGTACCGCCACCGCCCATGGTGATGGTGCCGCCACCATTGTTGAGCGTGATGCTGCCCCCAATCGGCAATGTCACCATGCCGCTTTTTCCCGGCGTGATGGTATTGTTCGAAGCGTCGGCGCTGAAAGTTACGTTGCTACCGGTGCCGAAGGTGATGAGTCCGCCACTATTGATAACGGCGCCACTGCCGACCGTCACGTTTCCGCCGTTGTTCAGGGTCACGGTTCCGTTCTTTCCCACTGTTGCGGTGCCACCGGCGCCCACAGTTACACTTCCACCCGGAGTGATGTTCAGCGGGGCTGAAGAAGAACCGAAATTCAGTACGCTCGCCAGCGAGGCGTACTCGCCCCCGGTTGCGCCCACCTGGCGCAGATCGATGTTGGAAATGTCGTTGAATCCAACCAGGCCTGGCAAACCTGTTGATCCAGGTTGCGCGCCGTCGAAGGTGATGTTCTGGTTTGACGACCACGGCGGAGTGACGGGCAAAACAGGTCCCTGCACAAAATATCCCGTTTCGCCAGGGTTGAGTGGAGAGCCGTCACAATGCAGCTGGGCTGGGCTTTCCGTCGAATTCGGTGGTTCCGTCGGGGAGTACCACGCCGAGGTTGAAAACGCCGCGGGAACGCTGTTGATGTCCTCCAGGTTGGAGATCCCACCTATTGAAGATTCAGTCAGGGTCTCAAGCGTCTGGTTGGAATAAGCAACGGCTGAACTAGGGCCCACGCCGCCGAGCTGGAAGAGATAGTTCATCGAGCTCTGATAATTCGGTTTGCAATTGACGTCGAAGGTCGGAACATAACTGCCCGTCCCTCCCTGGTAATAGAGCCCGCCGTGGGTCAAGCCGAGCGTGTGGCCAAGCTCGTGGAACAGCGTGCCGGCGATAACGTTTGCGCGCTTGCTCATGTCCTGGTTCGGAGCCGTTTCCCAAAGAGCCAGGGTCACGGCTGAATCAGCGCCACCCAGATCGGAGTAGCCGGAGATGCTTGTCACCGTGCCGGAAGTGAGGCCGATGTCAGGTTCATTGGGTGTACCGCTCAAATAGCTCCAGGCGGTGACGCCGGGGGTTGACAGGATAATGGTTTGCCCGTCGGGACACGACACGGTGTTATACACGCCATTGAGGCCTGGATTACTCAGCACGCCGGAGATCGTGAAGCGGCTTGGGCAATAGTTAATGCTGGTCGAAGCGCCGCGGTTGGTTGTGGTGATGGTGGTTTGGCCTGCACTCGGGTTCGCAGAAATCGCAGTCAGCGACCCGAAGCGCGTGTTCCACGCAGGTATCGCCAGAGAGTGGCCAAAGAGGACGTAGTGATAGCTGTCTTTCTGGCCGTACGGGAAGCGAACTGTGCAATCGCTGCCCTGTGAGCAGGAAGTGAAATTGCGCGGCCACAGTTTGGAGAATTCGAGGCTGTTCTTCCAGCCGATCACTCCGGGCTCGCCGGGGAACTGGCAAAGCTGCCCGGAACTATCGCTGCAGATGCTTTCGGGAACGGCGTTGCCAACTTCGAGATGGAGCGCGATTCCCGATTGTGCGAATGCCTGCTTAACCATGACCAGCGGATCGTTGCCATCGGGGTCAGGTGAGGGGAACAGATCCTCGCCGCTGCAATCGCCCGTTGTTGGATCGACGGCGCCGCACATCCAATCGAGTTGAACGAACAGGTCCTTCTTGCCATGTTGTGCGCCCGGCAATGCCACCCACGATTGCGTCTTCACGTCGTAATAACCTGGCTGACCGGCAAAGAAATCGGCGGGCGACGACGGGCCGCTCTTCCACGCATCCAGAATTCCGTCGTTGTCGCTATTGGTCACGGGCGTCGAGAAAATCACCGCTGCGTACGCGTAGCCGGAATTCAGGTTCACGGGGTACTGACTATCGTGTGCTGTGAGAGTCGTGACGGGACTGGGGAGACTGTTCCAGTTGCCACCGGCGGAGTAGAGGGTCGCAACCTCTCCTGGAGTTGCTCCACCAACCGCGTCATAGAATCCCTGCACGTTTTGAGTGTTAGAGGCGTTCAATAGCGCCGAGCCGTCGTAAATGACAACGGACTTGAGAGGGACAGCTGTGGACAAAGCGCGATAGATGACAACGAGGCTCGCTCCCTCGTTAAGCGGGAATTGGCCGTTAAGGCCGGCTTTGCCGCTATCCGGCAGAGTGATCCCGAACGAGCCCGAACCCACGCGCGCCCCGTTCCATGCCGCCGACACTTGGAAATAGGCATTCACGTCCGCGCGATACACGCGCAACGTCCCAGCCAAACCCGAGTCCGTATAAGGCAGGTCGTTTCCGATCTGTTGCCCGGTGATGGGATAACCGAGGAATGTTCCCGTGTTGCCCGAAGGCACCGCCGTATTTTCGAGAGTCTCCCAGTAGAGGAAACCATCCACGATGTCAGCCCCTTCGGGAACACCCTGGGTACCGCCGGAAGTGCTGTCGGGGATGTTGATGGTTCCGCTCGCCACGTTGACCGAACCGGTCCCACGCAGATTCGTTCCCGCAGTGGCAAAGTCACCGGTAACGAAGTAGTTATTTTCAAACGTAAGCGGGTTTGGCGCAGGCGGTGGTGCCTGGCCGGTGGAAATCAGAAGGGCGATCGGGGACCCGAGATTGACCTGCGCGCCGGCGGCCGGGCTCTCGCCGACCACACTGCCTTGAGGTTCGCTGCTGCTGTACTGACTGCTCACCGCTCCTAGGGTTAAGCCCGATTCAGTCAGGATCGTTGCCGCTGCGGCTTCCGTCATTCCAACCACGTTGGGGACGGCGGTACCAGTCTGGCCGTTCACGCTGCCGATGCCGCTCAGGTTGACTGTCTGAACGACAACCGAAGAAGCAAGGTTCATCGTGTTGTCGCTGAAAATTGCCGTATCGCTGAGAAGGCCGGTGTTCTGCGGCTTAAAGCTGAAGCCCTCAGAACAAATCGCACCCGCTGCCAACGTAAATGTGGTGCAAGTGGAGCCGAGGTTCTCCGCAAAGTTCGCGGTCGAGGTTCCGGTAACCGAACCCGTCAACGGTTGGTTCCCGACGTTTTGAACGGAGACTGCTTGCGGGCTGTCCGCGCTTGCGATGCCCTCATTGGTGACGGCGAAGCTCAAGGATGGCGGTTGTGAGCGGTTCAGCTCCATAACCTGGTTGTTCGCTTGATTGGAAATGAAGACATCGCCAGTTGCGTCCACCGTCGCATTCACGGTATTGAGCCCGCTGGCCAACACGATCTGGCAGTTACCGGTACAGCTGGGTGGAAGAACCTCGTCAACCACGCCCAAGACAAGTGAATTCGTGGGCCCCTCGTCCGCAACATAGACGTCGCCCGCAGCATCCACCGCCACGCTGTCGGGTTGTTGCCATCCGGAGCCGATTACTCTCCGGCAACCGACGTTGTTGCATCCGGGCGGAACCTCGACAACTTGTTGGAGGCCATGATCAGCAACGAACAAGTCACCTGCTCCATCCACTCCCAACCCGACAGGATTCGCACCGGCCGGGTTGTATACCACGGTCGGAGTGCTCCCATTGGCGGGGATCTCCACGACCTCGCCGTCGACAAAGTCGCCAAGGAAAACATTGCCGCCTCCATCCACGGCAACACCTAGCTCGGCCCTGACCGGGAGCGTCGCACCGCTGACTGTTGTCTCCTCGTTAATCAGTATCTTTTGACAAATGCTGCTGGTGCACCCGGCCGGAACCTCGACAACTTCATTCAGGGTGTTATCCGCCACGTACAGATTGCCGGCTCCATCCACCGCCATTCCCTGCGGCTGCATCCACCCCGTGCCTACGGTGGTCATCGCGCCGTTCGCCGCAACCTCTACAACGCGTTGGTTGCCGGTATCTGCGATGAAGACGTCGCCCGCAGCATCCACGACCAGGCCCTTCGCCTGATTTAGAGGGGAGCTCGTCGTGTTTATCGCAGTTTGCGTGACCTGACTGAACGCAACCTCCGGCCCCTGGGCAATGCCATAGATCGGCGTGCTTGCTACAAGGTGGCCGCCGGTGTCAAAGAGTTCCACAGCGCCCATGCGCAATCCAGGCGCGAGCGGAGTGAAGTTCACATTTACGTTGCAGGAATTGCCTTGGGTGATAGTTGCTGCACTACACGTGCTGCCGCTGCCGAGCGAAAAGTCGAGGCCGGTAGCGCCCTGCGTCACCACCTGGATCGCGCCAATGTTCGTGGTCGCCGCCAGGTTGAATGTCACCGTCTGCGAACTGTTGCACGGCGAAGGCGTGCTTGATCCCGACGGGCAAACGTTGATGCTGCCGAAATTCTGCTGCGAAAAACTCGCGGTAACATTTGTCGCTGCGCTCACGGTTAGGTTGCACGTCGAGTTCGTTCCGGAGCTTGCGCATGCGCCGCCCCAGCCCAGGAATGTCGATGTCCCGATCGCATTCGCCGACAGCGTCACCGCGCCCGCATAACTTCCCGAACACAACGAACCTGTGATGATTCCATTGGTTTCGGTGCAGGTGATCTGCGAATTGTCGGTCACTGTGCCGCTGCCCGAGCCCAGCTCTGTCACTGTGAGTGCGTAGTTGGTGGGCGCTATGGTTTCACCCGTGCCGCTGAGGTTTACGGTCTGCGTAGCCGGAGCGCCGTTCAGCGCGTTGTCGCTAAAGACCGCCGTGGTCGTAAGCGGATTGCCAGCAGTCTCCGGCGCGAAGTCGAAGTTTTCAGAACAGCTTTCGCCAGGAAACATGTCGAATCCGCCGCAGGAGGAACTTGGGCCTATGGCGAAGTTCTGGCTTGAGGTCAGCGACACCGAGCCCGTCATATGCTGGTTGCCGATATTTTGAAGGGTTACCGATTGCGGACTGTCGGTGCTCGTGACGCCCACATTTGTGGCGGCGAAGGCCAACGACGGCGGCTGGGACAGATTGATCTCGAAAGACGGTCCATCAGTGGCGGCAAAGAGCTGTCCTAAGGGGCTGACTGTAACGACGTAGGGATCATGCGCTCCCGCAGTCAACAAAAGGATTTGACAGTTGTTGGTGTTGTTGATGCAGCCGACTGGAACCTCAACCACGCCCCCGGCGGTATTGCCATTAATTTGAAGCGCGAAATCCGCTACGAGAACGTCGCCCGCGGCATCCACCGCCACGCCCGCCGGACCAGACCATCCAGTGCCAACCTGGACCGGCGCGCCTCCGCCCGCCGGGATCTTCACGACCTGGCTGAGACCGCTATCGGCAACGAAGAGGTCGCCCGAGGCGTCTACCGCCACGCCGTTCGCATTCGAACCGCCTCCGGGGTTGTACAGCGTGATATAGCAATTGCTGCTCGAGCAACCGTTGGGAATCTCAAATGCTCCAGCAGAATGATCGGAGATGAAGAGATCTCCTGATCCGTCCACCGCCACGCCATACACACCGGCTGCAGAAGTCGGTGCGAAGACGACACTCCCGCAAGATGTGCTGCCGCAACCAGGCGCAAGTTTCACCACTTCGCCATTCGTGCCAAGGCCGCTATCCGCGACGTAGAGATTGCCTGCTCCATCGATCGCTCCAGCGTGCGGAGTGGAGAAGCCGGTAGCCACCGTGGTTGGAGAACCGGTGTATGGCGGCGCGAGCTTCTGAAGGGTTGAGCCGTTGACCTGGTACAGATTGCCCGCCGCATCGGTCGTTAGGGGGCCCGCCAGATTTGGCGGCTGAGTTACCTGGCTGCTAAAAGTGATGATTGTCGACATGGGGGTATAGGGGGTGGTATAGCTCACCGTCGGACCAAAAGCAGCCTCCGGCGCCTGGCCGATGCCGTAGATCAGTTGGGTTGCCACCAAGCCGCCGTGCCTGAGAGTTCCACAGCGCCCATGCGCAATCCCGGCGCTTGCGGGGAGAAGGTGATGTTTACGGTACAGGGAATGTTTGGGATGGAGCGCGCCAGTGCACCCGGTGCCCACTGTGAAGTCGAGGCCGGGTATGCCTTGTGTCACCACCTGGACCGTGGCGCTGTTAATGTTGTCGTCGGGGTGAAAGTCACCACGCAGGCTGCCGGAGCTGCCGACGTTGACGCTGCCGAAATCCCCTTGCACAAATTCGGCAGTCACATTCTGCGCCTGGCTCATGGTCACGGTGCAGGTCGCGCTCGTTCCTGAGAAGCGCGCGCCGCCCCAACCAAGGAATGTCGAGCTGCCGCCTGCCGCCTCCGTCAGTATCACCAGGGTTCCGCTCGGATCGTTCTCTGAACACGTTCCCGAAACGCTCCCGCTCGTCTCCACGCAACTGATCGCCGGAGTAGCCGAAGAATTCGATGTGACCGTACCGCTGCCCGTGCCTAGGTCCGTCATTGACAGCGTGTAGTTGGGGGGCGCTGCAGGCCACGCCCGTGCCGCTGAGATTTATGGTTTGCGTGGCGGGACTGCCATTCAAAGTGTTGTCGGTAAAGACCGCAGTGCTGGTGAGCGGATTGCCGGCGATCTGCGGCTCGAAGATGATGTTTGCGTCGCAGGTAGCTCCCGGCGTGAGCGAAAAGTTGTAGAGGCAATCGGGCGGTGTACCCGAGCCGCTGATCTGGTAGAAGTTGGGCGCCCCGACGGCGAACCCCGGAAGAATCGCGCTCAGCCTCTGGTTGCCGATATTCTGCAATGTTACGGTTTGCGTAGAGCTGGAGCTGCCCACATTGATCGAGCCAAAGGCGAACGAGGGCGCCTGCGAGCCGTTGACCTCTACGACACGGGCTTGATTATTGACGGCGATGAAGAGATCGCCCAACGCATCCACCGCCAAACCGGCTGGAACACTCAGACCGGTGGTGGGCACCGTCGACTCGCACGCCACCGGGTGAAACTTCCAGCACCACTATTATTGATTTGATCCGAGACGAAGACATCGCCGGCTGCATCGACGGCCACGCCGTTGCCTTCGCCAGGAATGCTTATCGGTACCGTGCTCTGTACGCCGCCGGCTGTGACTTTCAGCACCAGTTCAGTTCCAGCATCCAGGAAGTAAACATCGCCCGCTGCATCCACGGCCGGGTCAGTAACGGTAGTTGTACCCCGCTGGCGGGAACCGTGGTCTGGACGCCACTGGGTGTTATCTTCACGACGCGGTGGCTTGTCGCGATCCGCAATGAAGAGATCCCCGGCACCATCCACCGCGACGCCGTTGGAAAGCACAGACCGGTGACGGGACTGTGGTCTGGCACGCTCGCTGGTGCAGCCGGCCGGAATTCCACCACGCGGCTGTTGTCCTTGCATCGGCGACGAAGACATCTCCTGCGCCATCCACCGCCACATCGTACCGGCGTTCCAGATTGACACCGATCGTGGGCAAGGTGGACTTGATCGCCGCCGGGCGTAATCTTCACCACCCCCGCGTTATTGGAAACGAAGACGTTGCCTGCTCCATCGACGGCTACGCCGGATGCGCCGTCGACTCCGCTGGCGAGCGTGCTCTGCGTGCCTGGACTAAAGGCCGCTAACGGCTCCCTGGCCTATGCCGTAGACCGGCGCGGTAGCAAGCGGTGCGCCGGTGTTGTCAAAGAGAGTGGCTGCGCCCGCGCGCAATCCTGGAGCAAGTGGGTGAAGGTAGCGTTGATGGTGCAGGAACTTGCCGGCTGCGATGACACCGGTGCACGTGCCGCCGCTGCCGAGCGTGAAGTCAAGGTTAGCTGCGCCCTGCGTAACGACCTGGGGCGTGCCAAAGGTCGTCGGCGCCGCAGCGTAGTAGCTGTACGTGATTGTGTTGTTGCAAGGTGCAGGAGTGGACGCGCCACTTGGGCAGACATTGACGTTGCCGAAGGGTCCATATTCGACCACGCGATTGTTTGACTTGTCGGCCACGTAGAGATTGCCGGTGTTGTCCAAAGCCACTGCCGCCGGATTATTCAGGCTGTTGGCGTCCGTTTGCGGATTGTTGCTGGTGAGGCTGCCGCCCTGGCCGTAGACCCGCGTCGCCGTGGTGCTGCCGGAGGGATAGAAAAGCACCCGACTGTTAAAGTAGTCGGCCACATAAAGGTTGCCGCCTCTGTCCACGACGACACCCTGCGGGCTGAATAGGCTGTTGGCACTGACTCCGCCGTTGTTCTGGGCGTTGCTCGTGAAGCTGCCGCCTTGCCCGTAGACCTGCGTAGCGGTGGTGCTGCCTGCGGGATAGAACAGCACCCGGTTGTTACCTGAGTCGGCCACATAGAGGTTGCCGCTGCTGTCCAGAGCCAGAGCAAACGGACTGCTCAAGCCGCCGGTGCCGACTCCTCCGGTGTCGGAAGTAAAGCTGCCGCCCTGCCCGTAGACCTGCGTGGCGGTAGTGCATGCCGGCGGGATAAAACAGCACACGGCTGTTCCCTGTGTCGGCCACGTAAAGGTTGCCGCTGCTGTCCAGGGCGACCGACTGCGGGCCATTCAAGCTGTTGGCAGTGGCTCCGCCATTGTTCGCGGTGTTGGTGGTGAAATTGCCCCCCTGCCCGTAGACCCGCGTTGCTGTGGTGCTGCCGGCAGCGTAGTAGAGCACCCGGCTGTTATTCCAGTCGGCGATGTAGAGGCCGCCGCTGCTGTCGACGGCGACACCATAGGGATTGTTCAAGCTGTTGGCGCTGACCGCGTTTGCGCTGCCGTCGGTGAAGCTGCCGTTCTGCCC
Source organism: uncultured Acidobacteriaceae bacterium (assembly GCA_963826915.1). Classification (GTDB taxonomy): domain Bacteria; phylum Acidobacteriota; class Terriglobia; order Terriglobales; family Acidobacteriaceae; genus Telmatobacter. The sequence continues at coordinate 580,855 of CAWGYG010000006.1, read as the reverse complement.
GTAGACCCGCGTTGCAGTGGTGCTGCCCGCGGGATAATACAGAACGCGACTATTCTGCAAGTCGGCAACATAGAGATTGCCGTTGGCGTCCACCGTGAGATTGTCCGGCTGATACAAGCTGTTGGCGCTGATTCCGCCAAGGTTTCCGTTAGGACTGGTGAAGCTGCCATTCTGCCCGTAGACAACACCCGCGGTAATGGGCTTCAGCGTCCCCGATTGGCTTGATCCCGGCGCAACAAAACTCGCGCTCACGTTCAGCGAGGAATTCATGGTCACGGTGCAAGACGCACTCGCTCCAAAGCTTGAGCAGGCGCCACCCCAACCCGCAAATGTCGAAGTCCCATTCGCACTCGCCGTCAGTATCACCTGGGTTCCGCTCGGGTCGCCCTCTGCGCACTGCCCCGTGACGAGTCCGTTGTTTATCGCGCAGTTGTTGATCGCCGGTGAAGCCGAAGAATTCGATGACACCGAGCCTGCGCCCGTCCCCACGTCGGTCACCATCAGCGTTAAACCAGGAACAAAGTTCGCAACGATATTCGTCGGCCCGGTTATTTCTATCGTGCAGTTTTGATTCGGGGCGAAGCTTGAACAGGCGCCGCCCCAGCCAGCAAATGCAGTTCCCGCAATCGGCGACGCATAGAAGGTATACGTAATTCCGGTATCGGTGACCTCCGAACATCCGATCTGGGCAACTCCGCCGACTATCGCGCAGTTAATGAGCGAAGGGGAGGACGACACATTACCGGTGCCCGTTCCCGTCACACTTACTGTCACCGCCGACCCCGACCCCGCGCCCGTGCCGCTGAGCGGGATGGTCTGCATAGCGGGGCTACCATTCAATGAGTTGTCGCTGACAGTGGCCGAGTCGCTCACCGCACCGCTAACGCCGTACTGCGGTGTGAAGTCGAAGCCCTCGGTGCAAACTACGCCGGGGTTCAACGGGAACGTGCTGCCGCAATTGGAGCTCGCATCTTCGGCGAAGTTCGGGGTGCCAACTGCCCCCACCGAGCCCGTCAGCGCCACGTTGCCGATATTCTGAATCGTCACCGAATCCGGGCCGGACGTGCTGCCGTCATTTGTCGTGCCGGAGAAGCTCACCGACGGTGGCTGAGACTGGCTGACCCCATAGACGACGCCGTTATTGTCGGCGAGGAACAGCTGCCCTGTCCCACTGACTGTGAGCTGGTTCGCGGCGACTCCCGATTCGATCCACAAGAGGAATTGGCAGCTGCTGGCATTATTGGCGCAACCGGCTGGAACCTCCACGACGCCCCCGTTGCCGCTCACATTGCCGACTGTGATACCAGTGTCCGCTACCAGAAGGTCGCCCGCGGGATCTATCGCAACCCCGTACGGCTGATTCCATCCGCTGCCCACAGGGGTGGCCGTGCAATTGCTTGTGCAGCCTGCTGGAATCTTCACCACTTTGCTAACAGCGTAATCGGCAACGTAGACGTTGCCTGCGGCATCCAGCGCCACGCCGGCCGTCTGTGAATAACCCGTGTTGTACAGCGTGATCTGGCCGCCTCCATTCGCCAGAATCTCCACGGCCCCAGGAGCACCATAGGTAGAATTTGTGACGAAGACATCGCCCGATGCATCCACCGCGACGCCATAAACACCCGACGCCGAGTACACGACGCTCGCGCAGGACCCGCCAGTACTCGTGCAACCCGGCGCAAGCTCTATCACCTCGTCAAGGCCGCTATCGGCAACGTAGAAATTGCCCGCTCCATCGATCGCCAAGCCTTGCGGACTGGAGAAACCGGTGGCCAACAGTGTTGGGGTGCCGTTGTAGGGCGGCGCGAGCTCCACCAGCCCTGACCCACTGGCCGCATACAGATTGCCTGCCGCATCGGTCGTCATAGCGCCGGCATAGCTCAGACTGGGCACCGTGCTTACCTGGCTGCTGAACACGACCGTAGACGCGTTGCCGGAGAGGCTGACATAAGTTGCCGCGGGTCCAAAGGCCGCCTCCGCCCCCTGGCCAATCCCTGAAATAAGCTGTGTCGCGATCACTGTGCTGCCATCGAGGAGTTCCACCGCGCCCATACGCAATCCCGGCGCCAGCGGAGTGAAGTTGACGGTCACCGTGCAGGAATTGCCTGACGAGATCGCGCCACCGACGTTGCACGTCGTGCTGCCCAGCGAGAAGTCGAGGGCGGGAGTGCTTTGTCCCTGCGTCACCACCGTGACCTGGGCGTTGGCTATGTTGACCGACGGGGTCAATGTCACCGTTTGACTCGTGCCGGTGCATCCGGATGAGTTTCCTCCGGCGCACACGCTGGACGTGCCCAGATTTCCCTGCGCAAAACTCGCGGTCACATTCGGCGATTGGCTCGCGTTCACGGCGCAAGTTGGGCTCGCACCTGAGCAGGCGCCGCCCCAGCCGGTAAATGTCGATCCGCTGCCTGCTGCCGCCGTCAGCGTGACAGTTGAGTTCGAGGGGGCCGATATGCAGACTCCCGTCGTGCTTCCACTGGCCAGGCTGCAATTGATCAGATTGTCGTCGGACCTCACGGAACCGCTGCCTGAGCCCGTTTCCGTCACTGTGAGATAGTTGCTGCCCGACCCGGGTATGCCCGTGCCGCCGAGGGTGAAAGTTTGCGTCGGTGTGGAGTTGTTCAGACCGTTGTCAGTGAAGTTCACAGATCCCGTTGATTTGACCGCCAGGGTCCTGCGGAACAAAGTTGATCGCCAGATTGCAGGCTGCGCCCGCTGGGAGAGAGCTCGTGCCGGTGCACTCGGGTGGCAGGCCGGAACTGGTGCCCAGGTCAGGCTGAAAGAAGTCATTCATATCGCTGAAGGTCAGAGCGGTCACAGTCAGCGTCTGGTTGCCGACATTTTGTAGGTTGACGTACTTCTGGCTTCTGCGGTGTTCCCGACAAGTGTCTGGGCAAAGCCAAAACCATAGAACTGCTGAAGGACCGTATTGAGCCCGCCGTTGTTCATTCCGTTGCCGTAGTTGATGAACTGGACGACGCCCAAGGGGTCCACGGCTACGCCGTAAGACTGCCCGCTGGCGATAGAGAGCTCACAAGTGTTGGAGCCACAGCCCGCCGGCACTTCCATCACCGAGTTCAGCCCGGTATCCGTGACGTAGACATCGCCCGCAGCATCCACAGCGACGCTGGTAGGAGTGCTCCATCCGCTTCCCACGGTGGAGAGGGATCCGCCAGGCGCGGTGATCTCAATGACCCAATGCTGCGTCGCATCGGGAACGAACACATCGCCGAATGCATCCACTGCCAACCCGCCGATGAGTTCTCCAGAGACGTTCGGGTGGTACGGCACGTTCTGGCAGGAACTGTCGGTGCAACCCGCCGGAGTTTCCACTACTTCGCCCAGACCGTCATCTGAGACCCAGAGATCGCCGGTCCCATCCACTGTCACTCCCACCGGGCTGGAGCTTGCGTTTGGCGACAGCGGATATACGACCGTCTGCGCGCCACCTCTGGCCGCAACCTCCACCACCGCGCCCCCGAGGCCCACGCCGTAGTAGTTCGCGTCAGCGATGAAGAGATTGCCGGCTCCATCCACGGCCAGCCCCTCCGGCGAGTGCAGCCCGGTGACCACGGGAACGCTGTTGTTGCCGTTGCCGCTGCCGCCGCCGTTGTAGCTGGTGCCGCTGCCGTTGAAGGTATTGCCGTTTTGGAAGAGCTCCACGATCTGGCCATTTCCGGTATCAGACATAAAGACATTGCCCTGCACATCAATGGCAACGCCCTGCGGTTCGTTCAGCGAAGTACAGGTAGGAAAGGTGGGCTGACCGCATTCGCCGCTGGCCCCACCGAGGTACCGGCCGAACACCGTAAGTGGGTTGAAGGCGGCCACCGGTCCCTGGCCAACGCCGTAAATCGGCTGGGTGGCGATAATGGTGCCGTTGTTTACCAGTTCCACCGCGCCCAGGCGCATTCCAACTGCCTGCGGGGTGAAGGTGACATTCACGGTGCAGGCAGCAACTGTGTTGCCGCTGCAGGTATCGGGGGTGCCCTCTGTAAAGTCGAGGCCTGTGTAGCCTTGTGTGACCACCAGGACCGATCCGATTGAAGTCGGGGCTCCGAGGTTGAAGCTCACTGGAAACGAGGTGCTGCAATCCGTGCTCTGTCCGCCCGAGCAAACGTTGGCGGTGCCGTTCGGCGGAATGAAACTCGCGGTCACGCTCTCGTTGCCGTTCAAGGTGAGGCTGCACTGGCCCGTTCCTTGACCTGCGCACGCCCCGCCCCAGCCCGCAAACGTCGAGCCGTTCCCATTCGCCACCAGCGTTACAACGCCTCCGCTGGGATAGCCGTAGGAACAATTTCCCGAGGCGCTTCCATTGGTGATGGTGCAGCTGATGTTGCTATCGGTGGTGGATACCACCGAGCCGCTGCCCACGCCCGTTCCCGACACCGTCAGCGTGTAGTTGTTTCCGCCCCCGCCCGTCGTCGAGCCGGTGGTAATAATGTCCTGCTGCGCGTAATTGCCATTGAGAGAATTATCGTGAAGCTCAACTGCGCTCGACAGGCCCTCCGCGCCGCTGCCGCCCTGCGGTATGAAGTCAATACTGATATTGCAGCCGTTGCCTGGCACCACCAAAGAGGTATTGGTGCAATCGGGAGGATTGCCGTTGAGGTCAGTTTGCTGCCAATCAGACCCAGTGGCTATTCCAACAATATCCAATGTCTGGTTTCCCACATTCAGAATCGAGAGCGATTGCGGACTGTCTGAGCTCTCGACTCCCCATGCCGAGGCTTGGAAAGCCATGGTGGGCGGCTGCGACGAATTGACCTGATCGATCGCCAGATTCTGATCGTCGGCAATGAAAATCTCTCCAATCGCATTGACGGTGACGCCGAGCGAATAGATCGCTTCGCCATTGAGCAACGGGGTCTGGCAATTGCTTGGCATGCATGCGGCCGGAATCTCGACAACCCCGCCGAGGCCGCCGTTAAGCCCGTAGTCTGCCACGACCACATCGCCCGCGGGATCGACTGCAACGCTTGACGGGGAAACCCAGTTGCTGCCTATCGGGATCTGGCAGCTGTTGCTTGTGCAACCGGCAGGCATCTCCACGACCTCATGATTTCCGGAAGCACCGATGAAGAGATCGCCCGCCGCATCGACCGCCACGGCGGAAACCTGATTCCATCCGCTGCCCACGGGGATCCAGCAAGCGCTGCTGCCGCAACCTGCCGGAATCTCAAAGAGTCCTTGTTTAAGATCGGCAACAAAGACATCGCCTGACCCATCGACCGCCACTCCAGCGGGAGATCCATTGCTCGGCTGGCTATAGACCACAGTCCCGCAGCTCGAGTTTGCGCAACTGGGCGCAAGTTCCAATACCTCGCCATTCCCGCTATTCAACCCGTTGTCCGCAACGTAGAGATTGCCTGCTCCGTCGATCGCCACACTTTCGGGAGTGATGAAGCCACCTATGGTGGTGATCGAGGAGTTGCTGAGCGCCACCTTTAGCACGTTTGAGGAATGCGAGGGCAGATAGTTCGTGATGTAGAGATTGCCCGAAGCATCCGTCGTCATGCCATTGGCTGAATACAAATCATTGGTCAAGCCGGGGATTACACTCTCCAGGCCGCTCGGTCCATTGCCGGTTGCCGGAGGCCCATAGGCAAGTTCCGGCGCCTGGCCAACGCCGTAGATCGGCGTGGTTGTCAGCAGATGGCCGGAGTTGTCGAAGAGTTCCACCGCGCCCATGCGCAAGCCGGGCAGGAGCGGCGTGAAAGTGACGTTCACGGTACAGGAACTGTCCGCGCCGACACTCCCGGTACATGTGCCGCCGCCGGTCAGCGAGAAGTCGAGGCCGGTCGCGCCTTGCGTGACCACCGTCGTCGTACCAAAATTGGTGGCCGTCGAAATGGCGTAAGTCAGCGCGAGCGTGGTGCTGCACGGCGCCGGTGCGCCTGACTGGCAAACATTGATGTTGCTGAAGTTCTGCGCCAGGCCATAGATCCATGTATCGTCCAGGCTTTGAAGACCGTTTCCTGAGAAGATGAGGAGCTGGTTCTCTGCCGCATCGTATGTCATGACGCTGTTCCACCGCTGCTTCGGCCCAGGACTCGTCACGTTGGTCCAGGTCGACCCGTTCCACACCCACGTGTCGTTGAAGTACCCCGCGTTGATCCCACCAAACATCACGGTTTCGCCCAGTGCGGGATCAAATGCCATGCCGGCGGGCTCGCGTGCCGGAGGGCTGGTCACAGGAGACTGCAGAGTCCAGTTCGTCCCGTTGAAGGTCCATGTGTCGTCGGGGTAAGAAGCGCTGGAATAGCCTCCGAACAATACGACCTGCTGGCGTATTGAGTCGTAGGCCATACCAAACGTGTCGCGAGCAGAAGGGCTGCTCGATGTCGTGATCTGGGTCCATGTGGCCGTGCTCCCATTCCACACCCAGGTGTCATTCAGATCGGTGTTCCCGACCGCACTGTTACCGCCGAACAGAACGATCTCGCCGAGTGCCGCATCGTAGACCATGTTGGCGGCGAAGCGCGCTGGCGGGTTGTTGGCGGGGTTGCTCGAAGGCGGCACCTGGCTCCAGTTGGACCCATTCCATAGCCAGGTGTCCGCCTGAACGTTGCCTTGAGAGTCCACTCCTCCGAACAGTACGACGTTGCCGCCGATCGCGTCGTAGGCCATCGCGCTGCCCGACCGGGCAGAGGGACTGGGCGACGGGCTCGCCTGGCTCCAGTTGGACCCATTCCACAGCCACGTGGTGCCCACAGCGCCGCTGTCGGTGCTTTGAAGCGTTCCCCCGAAGAGCACCGCCTGGGCGTGCACAGGATCGTAGGCCAGGGCCGAGTTGAAGGTCGCGGGAGGACTGGCCCCGGGCGAGAGCTGATTCCAAGCTGGCTGAAGGGTCGGCGCCTGGGCAACTGCGACGACTGCGCCAACCAGAATCAGCATCGACGCGAAGGCGACGACGCCTTTCGCCCAAAACAGACCCCGCCGAGAAGCATCAAGCAGAGATCTCAGGTTCCGGTCAACGGAACGCTGAAAGGAAGAAGGCAAACCCACAGAACAGACTTGGGAATCCAAGCCAGCAGACTGGTTCGACATTTTGAAGATCTCCGGGGAAGGGACTGCTGGTGATTGGCCGTAAGTGTATCGTGCGAAGGACTTATTGAAAAGTTAAGTTTGGGTGCGCGCAGTGTTTTCTGGTAACCGAACCATGTTACCCATCGGACGACAAATGCAGTTCCCCCTCGCCTGCTGTTCGCAACAAATTACAACCCGTCTTCTCCACATGGGCAATCAACCGACTCCGATGTCGATTCTCGGAAACAACGAGTGCGCAGCAGGTTAAGATCGAAAGCTGAGCAAGACCTATGGCTGAGCATCAAGGAAACGAAACGATTCTCGAAGTGGCGCGTCCTGACAGGGCGCCGGAATCGGTCGTTGTTTCGCGAACACCGTTTCTCATCGGGCGCGGGAGCGATACCGGAAATCACCTTGTGCTCGAAGATCCACGCATCTCGCGGCGCTGCGCGGCCATTGAGGAAGTCGACGGCGACTACCTTCTTAAGGATCGCGGGCATCGGCAGGGCATCTGGGTGAACGGATGCCGCATTTCGCAGAAGATTCTCATGAACGGCGACGCGATCGAGTTCGGGTTGGAGAACAGCCCGAAGATCGTCTTCCGGCGGAAGCCCGCGGAGCACTACGTAGAAAGCATGCTGACACGGCTTGGCTCGCTGCCCGGTATCGAAACGGCCGCAGCGACAGGCGGCCTGAGCCAACTCAATCTGCTGCTCGAAGCCACATCGCTGCTGCACTCCGCGCTGCCGCTGGAGTCGGTGCTGAGCACCATGCTGGATCACGCGATGTCGGTGACCAACGCGGAGCGGGGACTTCTGCTCGAGGCGGACGACGAGGGCGTGCTGAAGGTCCGGCTAGCGCGCGGCAGCGGGGGCACAACGCTGGCTCCGGAAAGCATTGCGCCGAGCCAGACCGCGCTGCGGCAGGCGGTGAGCAAGCGCGCGGCGGCGATCACCGACGATTTGAACCTGGCCGATCTCAACCTGAAGAGCGCGCAAAGCGTGGTCATCCAGGGCCTGCGCGCGGTGGTGGCCATTCCCCTGTATGCCGTAGCCCATGCAAATGCCGACGGAAGTCAGAAAGCGGAAGGGCGGTTGCTCGGGGCGTTGTATCTCGATTCGCGGCGCACCACCGCGTTCTCCAATGTCGACCGGCAGATTCTGGATGCGCTCAGCGCGCAGGCGGCGAGCATTCTTGACAATGCACGGCTGGTGGAGAAGGAACGCGAGCAACGAAGGCTGGAGCAGGAACTGGCTATTGCCCGTGAGATTCAGCAAGGACTGGTGCCGCAGGGTCTTCGGGAATTCCCTTATCTGGAGATCAAAGGCATACACCTGCCATGCCACGGGGTGGGCGGCGACTACTACGATGTGTTCCCACTCAGTGACGATTCGACCGCCTTTCTAGTTGCCGACGTGACCGGCAAGGGGCTTGGTGCGGCGCTGCTCACGACCATGCTGCAAGGCGCGTTGAGCGGCATGCGACTTGGCGTCGCTCCAGAGAAAGTCTTCAACCACGTGAACCGCTTCCTCTGCGAGCACGCATCCGTGGGACGTTGCGCGACCATGTTTTTCGGCAGGATCGATGCGGAGGGTAAGCTCGAGTACCTGTATGGGGGGCATCCGTCGCCGCTGCTGATTCGCGACGGCAAAGTGAGCGAACTGTATACAGACGGAACGCTTCCCGTAGGACTGGCAGAAGAAGTGAAATTCGAAGCGATCCAGGTCCAGCTGCAACCCAACGACGTGCTAGTTCTATTCTCCGACGGCATTGTGGAAGCCGCGAACACGCAGAACGAACTGTTCGGCTTCGAGCGGCTCAACGAAGTGACTGCGCAGTGTGCGCGGGCCTCGATCGAGACGATGATGAAGACGATTCTCGATGCGGTGGAGGAGTTCTCCCGAGGCGCAGGACAGGCAGACGATCTGACGCTGCTGATTGTGCGATATCGACAGGTTGGTAATTAAGTTCTACCTCCTTGCGGACACTGCACGATTCTCTCGCAAAAACAAGCACTGACTCGCCAAACCTTTGTGCCGCAATGCAGGCAAAGAGAAAGTCTTGTCGTTCTGATGCCTCCCACGTCGCGAGTTCATTGATCAACACCTGGCACTTTTTCCCTGCCGTGTGAGTCACTTTCCCGTTCGAAAGCGCGAACCCAACAAGAGTTTCCCTGTCCTGCCAAGTCCCTCAACGCATTTTGGGACACGAAGTCGAAACAGCCTAACCTCTATTGGAGTCGCAAGGGATCTCTGGGACCACTTTGATGATGTTGAGAACGCGGAGGTCGTAAACCATGGATTCCAAAGGAAGATTCGCAACGATTCTGATTGCACTCACCCTGTTCGGCTGCAAAGAACCGCTACAAACCTCCGCAGCAAGCGCAGGAGTAAGCGCCAGCAGCGGTTCGTCCGGGGGTGGCGCGACTTCTGGAGGTGACACGCGCACCGAGAACATCGTCGACACCACGATGGACAACAAGGTTGCGTTCTACGCGACTATCCCTGCGAAATGGAAGTTTCAGGGGATTCTGCTCCAGGGAGGCACGGCCACCTGCGAATCCTATGCGAATTCGGTGTATCGAGCGACCAGCGAAGACGGCCGGAGCTTCGCCGAGATTATGCCTGAGTTTTTGTGGGCTTATGGCAATGGCCCCAAGCCGAAGACCGGATGCCTCCCTCTCGACAAGCCAATGAGTGCGCGGGATTTCCTGAAATACCTTTCCACCACGATGCAGGTTGCCTATGCGGGCGACGCACCCATGCCCGACGGCCTGGCAAAGACCGTGCAGCAATTCAAGGACGGTTATGCTAAGCCTCCTGCCCCGTTCTATGCTGCCCGCAACCTGCCCCCGCCGCACAACACTGCCGATGGAGCCGCGGCGTTGGTCCGCTACAAACAGAACGGAGTTTCGATGCAAGGGCGCCTCACTGTTATGTTGACTTGTACTGAGGTCCCGCACCCCGGCTTTCACTCCATTTTGGCCGGTATGCCGAGCACCCCGGCAACAATTTCAGGAAAATGCACGGCGAACGTGGGCTACTTGACCGCTCCCGAGAATCAGTTTGCTGCCGTCCTGCGGCTCTGGGACGACCCGGCTATCGGTGAAAAGCAGAATAAGGAATGGGGCGATGCCTGGGTGAAACGCTATGCCGACCAGAGCAACGCGACCAATCAGGCTATGATCGGCGCGGCAGATCGGAGGTTCGCTGCGCAACGGCAGGAAATCGCACACACCATGGCAGTGCAGCAGCAGGCGCACGACCAGTTTCTTCAGACCATGCAGGAAGGAACCGACCGTTCCATGGCACGCGCTGCCGAGGCGGCAAATTCAAATCACAGAATGGCCCAGGACATGGTCGATTATTCCCTCGACCGGCAAACCATTCTGGATACGAACACGGGGACTTACTACAAGGTGACGAATCAGGTAACGCCGGGCGGCGGCGCCGTAAAAACCCACGCCGACGGCACGCCTTGGTGAGTTGTGAAAGGTACGACCGAAGCGAACATTTTGCAATTTGAGAATTTCAAGAGGACCGCGCCCAAGGGCGTTAGAGAGGAACATCCAAGATGGCAATCTCCGGAAAAGTTACTTTGATGCTGGTGGCACTGGTGCTGCTGGGATGCAAGGGAGTGCAGCCGACCTCGGCCGCGAGTGGAACTGACGGTGCGAACGGTGGTTCATCCGGAGACGGCGCAAGCGGCCCCTCCTCTTCTGTCGGCGGCACGCGGACGGAGAATATCGTCGATCCCACGATGGACAACCAGACCGCGTTTTCCGTCACCATCCCAGCGAAGTGGAAATTTCAAGGGATTCTGCTGCAAGGCGGCGAGGCCGCCTGCGAATCCTCTCCGAACGGGGTATTTCGCGCGACCAGCGAGGACGGGCAGAGCTTCGGCGAGGGACTTCCGCAACTGGTGTGGGCCTATGGCGATGGCCCCAGGCCGAAGAACGGATGTCTGCCTATCGACAAGCCGATGAGTGCGCAGGATTTTCTGAGATACCTGTCAACTACGATGCAGGTTGCATATATAGGCGACGCGCCCATGCCCGATGCATTGGCGAAGGCGGTGAAGCAGTTTAAGGACTTTTATGCCCAGCCTCCCGCCCCGTTCTATGCGGCCCACAATCTTCCCCCGCCTCACAACACCGCAGACGGAGCGGCCGCAATGGTTCGCTTCAATCGAAATGGAGTCTCCATGGAAGGGCGCTTGGCTGTGCTGTTGACCTGTACTGAGGTTCCCCACCCGGGCTTCCAGCCCGCCATGGCCGGTATGCCGCGGAAACCAGCAACGATTTCAGGAAAATGCACAGCGAGCGCCGGCTACTTGACCGCTCCTGAGAACCAGTTTGCCGCGGTTATGCGGCAGTGGGACGACCCGGCGATAGGCGGCAAGCAGAACAAGGAATGGGGCGATGCCTGGCTAAAGCGCTATGGCGAGCAGTTGGCTGCGTCGGAACAGCGCTTCGAGCAAAACCTCCAGCAATACACGAAAGCGTATCTCGACAATTCGAATAGGAATTTCCAGGCCCAGCAGGATTCCTTCCGCCAAGCCGCGGCGGTCCGGCAACAGATGAATAACGAGTTCATCAATGCCATGCAGCGCGGGACTAACCAGTCGATGCAGCGTACCGCCGACGCCATGCAGGCAAGATCCACGGCGACCTCGGACTGGGTGGATTATGCGCTCGATCGCCAGACCGTGAGGGATGTGAATACCGGGCAGACCGGAAAAATATCCAACCAGGTCACTCCCGGCGGCTCCCTGCAGAAGGTCCATGGAGACGGCACGCCGCAATAATGCGACAGCGTCCTGGCATGGACGCGATTCGAAGGCCGGAATTCCCTACCGGAATCAAACGGCAACGAAGGAGCACGAGGTACATGGAGGTCACGAAGATGGCTTGCAAATTTGGAATTGGCGCAGTTCTGGTTGCGCTCACACTGATGGGCTGTAAGGGAAGCCAACCGGCATCAGCATCGACGGGGGGAGATGGTGCGAACGGGTCACCCTCGTCGGATGGAAGCAGCGCCGGAGCAGCCGCTGGCTCCGACAATGGCAGCGCCACCCGCGTAGAGCGCGTCAAAGACGACACGCTGAACATGGATGCCGTTGAGGTGAAAATTCCCGCCAGTTGGAAGTTCAAGGGTGTGCTGTTTCAGCCGGGCAACTGCGTCCAGAATACCTATGTCGTTTGGCGCGCAACCAGCCCCGACGGCAAAAGCATGTACGAGCGCATGCCTGTACTTGGCTGGACCTACGGAAGCGGGACGCTCTTTGCATCCCTGCCGAAAAATGGATGCCTGCCTATGAACGGGGCGATGTCCGCGGTGGACTTCGCGAAGTACATGGTGGGTGTTTTGCACGTGCAAGCCATTGACGTTCAGCCATTTCCCCAGGCGATGGAGGCACAGGTCGAACAGGAGTCGGCGCGGGTCCATGAAAAGGCGCAAGGGGCTTTCGCGAAGGTACAGTTCATGAACGGATCAACCCCGATGATGGGTGGGTTGAAGGTGGTGTTGAAATGTACCGAGAGCGTGACTCCGGCGGTGAGGGTGCTCTCGCCCACTCCTCCTGTTCACATGATCACCAAGGGAACTCCGACTATTGTCGATCACTGCGAGGCGAATCTCCAGTACATGACTAGCCCGGAAAGCGAGTTTGCCGGCATGTCTCAGCGTTGGTCCGCCCCCGGAATGGGCAACGGGCAGGGAATCCTGGCATGGCAGGATGCATGGGCAAATCGCTACGAGCGAAACCTGCAACAGCAGACCAATGCGTTCATCAATGGATCGAATGCCCGATTCAACGCTGAGCAGGAAGGCTACCGGCAGCAGGCTGCCGTGCAGCAGCAGATGCACAACGAATTCATGGATACGTTGCAGCGAGGGACCAATATGTCGATGCGGCGTACTGCCGACGCCATGAATGCACGATCCACGGCCACCTCGGACTGGGTGGATTATGCGCTCGACCGCCAGACCGTCAGGGATGTGAACACCGGCCAGACCGGAAAAATATCCAACCAGGTCACGCCAGGGGGGGCGCTACAGAAGGTTCATGGAGACGGAACTCCGCAATAGGAGGGTTCACTCATTGCCATTTCCGCCCGCCGTAAATCGCTCAAACGCCGACTCTCAATCAAGAGGCTCGGCGTCCGACAAGGCCAGACCGATAAAACTGTCGTACTGCAATTAGTTGCCAAGCCAAAGAATTAGCCCCCGGCATTTGGACGCGTTACTGCATATTCGGTGAATCGCAAAACAAAGTCGAAATGACCCGATATGGTCATTGTTCCTCAACAGATACTGCCGCAAAATCGCTGTTGACGGCGCGTCATTTAGGCAGACATTCTCCAGCAATTTCTCCTTCGAAATGTCTATACTTCCGTCAAGGACTCCACCCCATGGCGGAAGCAGGCGAAATCACGGTACTTCTCCGCGATTGGAGAGCAGGTGATCCTGCAGCTATTGAGCACCTTTTCGAGCTTGTTTATCCCCAACTCAGACAGATAGCCGGTGCCCTCTTTCGCGGTGAACGCCCCGAAAATCTCCTGCAGCCGACAAGCGTAGTCAACGAGCTGTTCCTGAAACTGATCCGCCAGCGCAGCCTCCGCTTTGAAGATCGCGAACACTTCTACAGCCTTTCCGCGCGCCTCATGCGTCGAGTTCTGGTCGACCACGCCCGCTCCGAGGGAAGGCAGAAACGCGACGGCGGCGTACCCGTCCCGCTGCATCCAGACATGGCCTGGATCAATGCCCGCCCAGCGGAGATGGTTGACCTCGATCGCGTCCTAGAAGAACTGGAGCAGTTGGACCCACGCAAATGCAGAATGGTCGAGCTTCGCTTCTTCCTTGGTTTCACGGCGGAAGAAACGGCTGAACTGCTGAATACTTCGAAGGCAACCGTGGATCGCGAGCTGAGATTCGTTCGCGGATGGTTGGGGGATCGCCTGCAATCTCTCGATACCTGACACACTTTTTGCCTTTTCCGCGCCAACTAGAAGAGATGGCAATGACAAGAGACGCCGATAACTGGCAATTGCTTCAGGATCTGTTTCATCTTGCCGAAGTAACGCCTGCCGCGGACCGCGAGCGTGTACTTGCCGAAAGGTGCCCCGACGAGGACCTGCGCCGCAGGGCGATGAGCATTTTTGAAGCCGCCAACGTCGAAGACGCGCAACCGACGCCACTCCAGGATGCTGGCCAGGAGTCCATCCTGTCCGGCAAAATCGGCCCTTACTCCTTGATCCGTCACATCGGGACCGGTGGCATCGGCGCTGTATATCTGGTTGAACGCATGGCCGGTGGCGCTTTGCAGCGTTCAGCCCTGAAGGTGCTGGCTCCCCATTCCGCTGGCCCATCGTTCGTTGAACGGTTCCATCGTGAACAGCACATCCTCGCCTCGCTTGACCACCCCAACATTACCCGCATGCTCGATGCCGGCCTCAGCGATCGCGGGCAGCCTTATCTCGTAATGGAATACGTCGACGGCGTTCACCTCGACGCATATTGCGACACTCACAACCTTTCAATCCCGGAACGCCTCCAACTGTTCCTCCGCGTCTGTGATGCGGTTGCCTACGCCCACCGCAACCTTATCGTGCATCTCGATCTGAAACCTTCCAACATACTGGTTACCGCCGAAGGCACAGTGAAGTTGCTTGATTTCGGAACTTCAAAGTTGATTCAACCCGACAGCCTGCTCACGACCACCGTCATGGCCACGCCTGCATACGCAAGCCCCGAGCAGCTGCGCAACGAGCCCGTAACCACCTCGTGCGATGTCTACGCGCTCGGCGCAGTCCTTTTTGAGTTGCTTGCGGGGTCCAGACCCGGCCGCGGAGCATCTGTCGCCATTATGATCGAGAGGGCGATTAAGGAGCAGGAAGCAGATCGACTCCCCGACGCAGTTACCGCAGCTGCCGCGGAACATCGCGGCCTTTCCGAGAGCCGCCTTCGGCAACTGCTAACCGGCGACTTGGCCACGATTGCTCAGAAGTGCCTGAACCCGCGACCCAAGGACCGCTATCCGTCAGTCGATTCGCTCACGGTAGACATTCAGAGGTATCTCAATGGCAGGCCCGTGCTCGCCCGACCGCAGACTACGTGGTACCGCATGGGCAAATTCGTTCGCCGCAATCGCGGACCCGTCGCCGCGACCTTGTTCGTTGTGATTGCCCTGGTCGCCGCCGTTGCTTACGCCGGATGGCGGCAGGAACAGGCGGTTCGCGAAGGCCAGCGCGCGATGCAAATGCAAACCTTCATGTACCGCCTCTTCAAGCTTGCAAACTCCAACTACACCGGCAAGCCCGCAGCCACCGTTCCTGAATTCCTTCAGCTTGGCGTGAAAATGCTGCCTGAGTACATCAAGAATCCCGCCGATTTGCGCCAGGCTCAATTGGGTCTCGCCGAATCAATGTACGAGAATGACGATTTGGATAACGCTCAGGCGGTCCTCACCCAAACCATCGCCAGCGCAAAGGCGGCAAATGACTTCCCTGCCCTGGCTGAGTCCGAAGCATTTTCGGGAAACATCGCTTACCTGCAGGGGCAGATGGACCCCGGGCAAACGCTCACTGCGCGTGCGCTCGACGATTCCCGCAAGCCCGGCGTACCCCCGGCCGTTCGCGCCTGGAGTCAAATCTTTTTTGCCTGGAACCGCGACAACAATGGTTATCGCAGCGACGAAAATGTCAGCTTGCTGCAGTCCGCCGTCAAGATATGCCGCGACAACAATCTCTCTCCCCGCGAAACCGCGGATGCTCTCTATACCCTCGGCGAGGATCTCGAACTGCGTGGCCGCCTCGATGAAGCCGAGCAGGCCTTTAACCAGGCTCTCCAGGTCTACGGCCAGGACCCCTTTGCCCTCTGCGATCAATCCGAAGTCTACGGCGATCTGGCCTATGTCAACGAAATGCGTGGCAATGTCGAAGCCACTCTGCCGCTCTATCAACGCGCGTACGAGGGATACACGAAATGCTCGGGTGCCGAGAGCCGCGGATCTCTCACTGAAGTCGATGCATGGTCTGGCGCGCTCTTGAAGCTCGGACGTGGCAAGGAAGCCCTGCGCATGATGGAGGCGGCTATGCCTCCGTGGAGAAAGTTGCTGGGCTCCAGCCCGGACCTGGCAGAGCCGCTCTACTATCTCGCCAAGGCGTATGTCGAAACCGGACAATTTGAGGACGGCGAAAAGACCGCCAAAGAGCTGATCGCTGTTCAGGAGGGAAAAGTCGCGCCGACAGATCGCCGATTCGGAGCGTCCCACCTCATCTGGGCCGAAGCACTGGTTGGACAACACCGCGATCAGGAAGCACTGCCCCACGCTGAGATTGCCGACAAGCTGCTGGCCGCCGGAGCAATCTCTCCCGGAGCGAAGCGCATGGGCGCCGAGGCCCACCAGTTGCTCCTCCAGATCCGGTCCAGGCTTCCTAAATAAATTCAAGTGCGCCCCAATGGGAGTTATACCCGCTCAATTCCTCCTTCATGTTTCGTGAATCACAGGTTGACCACTGACACACTCCTGACCCGTTTGACGCGTTTGAGTCATAGCACCATACGGTCCGCGCACACTCTTCCCCTGAGGGTGCCGCGGGATCTACCGGCTGGCTCGGTTCTACGCCGGGAAAGAGCAGAGGAGGTTAGGTCATGAGCACAACAGGATTTCCCGTCTCCAGAGAGGGCGTAGGCATTACTTCGCAGATCGAGATCAACCGCTCCAGGCAATTCGTCTATCGCAACAGCAGGTTCCTGTGTTTTGTTACCGCGTGTGGAGGTTTTTTCGCCGCAATCATGGGCGTCGGCATGGTACTTGCACTGATTTCACAGGTATTCCGGCTAAGCGAATTCAATTCTGACAAGAGTTGGCACGCAATTCGGTGGGCCTTCTCCGCGCTGGCAATGCTCTACCTGTGTCCTTGGCTTTGGAAGCTCGGGCGCGCCATGGCCCACTACAAGGTTGTTTTCGAAAGCCGCGGTGTGACCTTCAATCTCGGCACAAAGAAGGCCCCTTCCGAACTGTTCCTGCCTTGGGGCCAGATCTCTGCGATCAAGCGCCGCCGCGTCGGCAACGCGCAGCAATTCTGGGTCGAAGCAATTAATGGAAGCGAAGCCAGGTTCTCGTCCCATACCTTTTTCCGTCCCAAGAAAGTTGCGCGTCTCATTGCCGATCGCACCGGTCTTCCTATACAAAAGGTCTGACAATCGCAATCATCGGAACGAGGACGATCAACATGCTTGGAAGCAAGTGGACCCAAGTTGCAATAACCGCAGCGCTCGGCATCAGCCTGGGCCGTGGATGGGCTCAAACCAAAGTCGCCACCCTCGATCTCACTCCCTACGGAGTAATGACCCAGGCCGAGCTCAACGTCCAGAATCCGATTCCTGATCCGCCTCCGCAATATAAGGGGTATACGGTCGCAGGCCCTCCAGATGGAATTGCCTGGAGCGGAGTGGGCACTGTGGCGATCGATGCCGCCGGAAAAGTCTACGTGGGTCTTCCCATTTGGGCTTCAGGCTATGCGCCAAAGAATCCGGTCCGCGGAACAGGCGACAAGTTTCGCCTGCTCGTTGTCAATGGAGGTACCGGCAAAGTCGAGGGTAATACAGATTTTCCATCGAAATCGCTCGATCGGCTGGCTCTCCATCTCGCTGACGATGGAACCATCTTGGTGTTTGCCAATGACTCGCTGATGCGTGTCGCCTCGAATGGAAAGCCAACGACGAAACTGGCCGTGCCCAATGAACAGAAGCGATTCGATCTCTGGGACGTGGACATTTCGACCACCGGGCGTACCCTGCGCCTCCGCTTGAACAATCAGCACACCATGTTCGTAAACGCTAAGACACTCACCGTCGCAAAGCAGTGCCAGGAAGCGACTGAAGATGACGACATGGGTACGATGACAGACTATTTGGAGCTTACCCGGCGATCCATTCCCAAATCCCCCAACAACGATAGTGGGCTTGACCGGGAGACTTTCTGCGGAAAAGCGGAAATGTTAGACGCCTTCGGAACAGTCAGTTATTACCCGGCAGTGTTGAATGACAACCAGTTTCTGGCCATTGCACCAGGTGCGATGGCCCTTCGAAAGCTGAGCGGAGAAACGGTCTGGTCAACGAATCCGCCAACATCGCTGACTATCGAAAACTATGACGGCCACGATGAACTGAGTCGGGATGGAAGCCGCGTGGCCCTCCGGTTGATGAGGACCGCTCAATATCAACCTCCGGAGACGATCCAAACCGAACCGAAGACGGTTGAGGATTCGGTCGGGGTCTGGGATGTGGCAACCGGCCATTTGCTAAGCGATGTTCCTTTGCTTGGCCACACCACGGATCGGTTCTTCAACCCGATCTCCCAGATCGCCCTAAGTCCGGATGGGAAGCTGCTGGCTGTGCTCGAAGATGGGGTGCTCACCGTGTGGAGGATTGACTAGTCCGCCTCGGACGCAACCAATGCCATCTACTAAAATCCCGCGACATCGCGATCGATGGCTGGAAATACCATTCGCTGGTTACGAGGCCACCAAGCAACCAGTTAGCTGCCCGACACCGATTGCACCTTGACCAGAGCGAGCGGCGGAATTTCGGCGACCACCAGTTTGGGGCCGTCGAAGAACAAGCAGGCAATAAATTCCGGGTTGTCTTCGCCGGGTCCGCGAACACTCATCTTGGGACCACCGGAATTCAATTGAACTAGGTCGCCGGGCAGAAATGTGTCAGGCATGAAAGGTTCTCCTCGCTGCAATATACTTCAACCAACCCGCGACTGGAAGCCTGTTTTGAGAGTGCCATCCGAGCATGCAATTCGTCATATTGATTTTCGCCATTCTCACCATCGTCGGCGCATTCGCGGGCTGGCGGAAGAGCCCTCTCTATTCCCTCAAGACGACCTTTGAGCTCATCGGCGCCTTTCTGCTGATCGTTGTGGTTGTTTTTGGAGTTGCACTGGCTTTGGTGAATGGTGCAATCTCTCGCTCTCCCCTGGTGCAGGGCATTCTGGGGTTTCTGGCCATCCTCGTTCTGTCGTGCGGCGCCAGCATCTTCATCGTTCAGATCACCGACAAACATGTAGCCCAGTTGCCGGCCTCCGCTAAGCTGGTCAGTTTCAATCGACACAAGATCTACCGCTGGATCTGGCGGCTGGTCGTTTTTCTGCTTATCAACACCGCCGCAGCCCTCGTTCTTCCATCTTCCTGGCAGACGCTTCCTCTCGGACTGGCTGGGTTCGTGCTGGTATTCTGCGGCCCCATGCTTTCCATCGCATACATGATGGCCCGGCGAAATGACCGCGGTATGACATCGGTCATCGCCAATCCCTGGGCGCACTGGCAGTACACTCCGGAAAAATGGGCACAATGGGCTAAGAAACAGCGAGAGTGGGAAGGGGCACAGGAGAAACCCTGGAGTTGGAAAGGGGTGTTGGGCTTCAATCTGTTCTGCATGGGACTCTTCGTGTTGGGCGCCTTCCTCACAGGAGCAAGCCTGCAGGAGAATGTACTGATCGTCAGCAGCTTGACTGGCTTCATCATCCTGCTCACGCTCGTGGCTTATTGGTTCAAACGTACCAACTTTGACCGCCGCTACAGGCGATTGCTGATGGCAGCGCCGGAAACCTGGTTTGGCAATGAAGGCCTCTTCTGCAACGGAATCTACATGCCGTGGATCCTGTCCGGCAGATATCTGTTGAAGGCCACTGCCGCCAACGATCCTCTACCTGAACTCTCTCTGACGTTCCAGTCTTTCAACGGAACTTCCTCGACCCTGATCATTCAGCGGATTCCCATTCCCGACGGCCATGTTTCCGACCTCCCCATGCTCCAGGAGAAGCTGAGAACCAACTGTCCCACTGCTTCTGTCCATTTGACACTGTAACGAGCGCTTGAAAACGGCCCTCTGGCAGTTCGGCACACGTGTCCTGCGAGCTACTTTTATTCCGACCTCGAAATCACTGGTCCGGCGGAGAGCAAAAGAAGTATGCTCCGGTGAAGCATTCCCCCTCGATATGACGCGTACCAAGCAGGAGATTCCCCATGAATCAGCAGCCCCTTGCTTCTCGCATCCTTTGCGCCCCTGCGCTAGCCATTGCCATCCTCTGCATCCCTGCCATCCAGGCTCAGATGCCGTCCAATTCCGCCGCCGGCTTGTACCACGACCCGCAAGGCCGGTATTCCCTCACGGTTCCGAATGGATGGAAGGCCGAGCCGCAAGGTGATACCGGTGCATTGCAAGTGTCTTCCGGTCCAAGTTGGGCCATGCTCATTACCAGCGGCGGCACGGCGCCCCTCGACGTAAACCACCAGGTCACCCAGCAAATTCAGGCTCAATTCAAGAACTTTCAACTCCTCAACGAAGGCGACCTCCAGCTCAACGGGCATCCCTCGCATGGCACCACTGCGACCGGGATTAACCCCAAGGGCGAACGCGTCTCCGTTCTCGTCTTGAGCATCAATGCGGGGGGCAGCCACTACCTCACCATCATCTCGTCCTCCCCAAACGATCAGGCAAAGACCGTCAACGCCACGGTGATGCAAATGGCGCAAAGCCTTCGCTTTGGCGGGGAATGAGAATAAGTCATCCATCCTGCGCTCAACGTGCCCGATTGATGACAGCAGAGCGCTCTCATCGTGAGTCGTTTTTCCGATGGGTGGCGCGTACTCAACAGATGGACGACCCGACCGGCGCTTTGCAACTCACTTCGGTCGGCGGCGGTAAGACAAGGAACAGTTTCCTATCCGCAGGGGCTTCTCGAATCAATGGAGGTTTTTCAAACATGAACACCAAGGGAAGATTAGGGACAATTCTGGTTGTGCTCGCATTGTTCGGCTGCAAAGGGCCGGTGCAGGCATCTTCGGCAAACACCAGCCAGCCTGCGAGCAACGCCTCGTCCGATGGTGACGCTGCGGGTGGCATGTCCGCATCCGGGTCTGGGTACGGCGGGGGCACGCAAGTGGAGTACATCGCCGACCCGACGATGAACAACATGAACGCATTCTCGATCACGATTCCTGCGAATTGGCATTTTCAGGGCGTGCTGATGGCGAGTGGCGACTGCACTTCGGGTCCGTTTGTGGTCTTCCGCGCCACCAGCCCCGACGGGCAGAGCAAGGTTGAGCGCCTGCCTGCGATGGGCTGGACCTGGGGAACAGGCCCGTTAGCCCAGCACAAGGAAAACAGCTGCATGCCCTTAACCGGCCCCATGAGCGCCAAGGATTATCTGAAATACCTCGCGGCCACCATGCACCTCGAGTACGCGGGCGAAGAGCAGGTGCCGCAGCAGGACCTGGCGGCGATGCAGCGGCAGGGGGAAGAAGCGGCTCGCTACTACGGCGGCAATGCCTCGTCGGGACCCCACTCGGAACTCGCTCGCGCACTCGTCATTTCCCAGAACGGATCGGTCGCGATGAAGGGCGAGTTGCGCGCGACGCTGATCTGTTCGCAGATGAACTTTCCCGGGATGCGGTCCGGGGTGCGCGGCGTGCCCGATCGAGCCCCGTCGACGAGCAACGTGTGCTCTGCGGGGGTTACCTACTTCTCTGCACCTCAGAACCAGCTCGCGGGGCTGACCAGCGCGTGGGATGCGGCCAGGATGGGCGGAAGACCGGAGCAGCAATGGAAGGACGCCTGGGTGCAAAGAAACAAGCAGCGAACGGCGCAGATCGTTGCCGGAATGGCAGCTCAGTCAGAGGCTTCTCTGGCTGCGCAACGCCAGCAATTTGCGCACAGCCAGGCGGTGCAGCAGGAGATGCACGAGGATTTCATGGCCACCATGCAGCGCGGGACCGACATGTCGATGGCGCGCACCGGCGATGCCATGGCCGCACGCGGCACTTCGACATCCGACTGGGTGGACTATTCGCTCGACCGGCAAACCGTGATGGATACCAACACCGGGAGGATCTACAAAACCTCCAACCAGGTCACACCGGGTGGTTCCTTGCAGAAGGTCCATGGAGACGGCACCCCGTACTAATTCTCACGCCTGCCGCAAAAGGGTCGAGTTCCGCTTCGGTCGAGCTGATCAATCAGAGCTGGACGGAACTCGTCCCCACCAATGAAAGCATGATGCACTTTCCTCAGCAACGACGCGTACCAAGCAGAACAATTGCAATTGAAGGGAGGGAGAAACCAATGAACTCATTAGCGGAACAGATTCCCCAGGGAACGCCTCAGGCCGACGTGCCGGCTCCGACCTACACTTTGTACGACGCTCGTGCCGTGACCCTCGCCACTTTCTTCGGCTCCCCGATTGCCGGTGGCATCTTGATGGCCATCAATTATCGGCGCCTCGGAGATGCTGGCAAGGCAGCAGCCGCGGTTATCGCCACGATCGTGGCCACAGGTTTGGCGGTTCTAATCGGGTGGAACGCCCCGCAAAGCGGGTCGTCGATCATCGGGATCGCAATGGTCCTCGTCACTTCGGTCATCGCCAGGCGCCTTCAGGGCCAGGATATAGCTGAGCATGTCAAGCAAGGCGGCCAGCTCGGATCCAGGTGGAGAGCCTTCTTCTTGGGCATTTTGATCCTGGCTCTTCTGGTCGGCGGCGTCTTCGCTGCGACCTACGCGAAGGAATACAAACCCAAAATCACCATCGGTACAAAAGATGACGTCTTCTACGCGGGCACTGCAACCAAGGAAGATGCTCAGACGTTAGGAAATAAATTGAAATCGATCGGGACTTTCACCAATCAGGGCGCAGACGTCATCTTGACGAAAGGCAAGGATGGGACCGTCGTCTCGTTCGTTGTCCAAGAGGGCATTTGGGACCAGCCCGCGGACGTTGCCTCGTTCGACATCATCGGTCAGCAAATCGCTCCTTCCGTCGGTGGTTTTCCGATTCAAGTGCAAATGATGAACAAGACCTACGACGTCAAATCGACTTCCACCGTCGGTCAAGTGGCCTTCAACAACGGAAAAGATCATGTCTATTACCTTGGCTCGGCAACCCAGGACCAGGCGCAGTCCCTTGGCCAGGCCCTCGTCTCCGACGGTTTTCTATCCGGCCGAGGAACCGACGTCTTTCTGTCCATGCACGGTGACGGTACCGTGCTGACCTTTGTCGTAGGAGATGGCGTGTGGAACAATCCGAAGTTCGTTGCTGACTTCGAGGTCATCACCCGTGCCGTTGCACCCTCTATCGGAGGGCTTCCGGTTCATCTCCGCCTCGTCAATACTTCGTTTGAAAGTCAGAAAGACGAAGTGCTCAATTGATTGAAATGCCTCTCGTCTGCGATGCCCCTGGAAAGATCTACCACGGGCATCGCGGACCGGCACGCAAGCTAAGCCGGCTCTGCCTCTTTTGATTAGGAGCCTATCTCGTTACGCAAGAATGCATGCAGCTCCCATTTCAGATCATGCCCACGGAGATCATTCAGGATGAGTCCTCAGGCCAGATTCGCAATCGTACTTGTTGTTTGCACCCTTTTGGGCTGCAAGAGCTCTGTGCAAACATCGGCTGCGAGTACCGGTTCAGCTGAGGCCGCTGCTGGGAGCGGAGGAGCCTCTCCGAGCGCCACCGCAGTCCAGTACATTACCGATCCCACGATGAACGACATGAAATCCATCGCGGTGACCATTCCTGCGAATTGGCGCTTTCAAGGCGTCCTGATGCAGGGGGCCAATTGTGCTCCAACTCCGGCCGGAGTGTTCCGCGCCACCAGCCCGGACGGGTTTAGCATGGCCGAACAAATGCCCTCCCTGGCCTGGGTATGGGGTACAGGACCCATGATCGGCTACACCCCGAAGGATGGCTGCCTGCCGTTTAGCGGACCGATGAGCCCGCAGGATTTCTTGAAATATCTCGCCGGAACCATGAAGTTGCATTACGACTCCGACGCGCCTGTGCCGGCCGCGGAATCGGCCAAGGCGCAGAAAGCCCTGAGTGACGCCCAGGCGGTCTACGCGCCAAAGTATGCCGCCATGCACATCCAGCCTCCCAAGCAGTCTCGGCAGCTGGCGCGTGCTCTAGTCAGCTTCCAGTTCGGGACAACACCCATGAAGGGGCTCTTGGATGTGACGGTGGATTGCACAGAAACTGCCTCCGCGGGGATGCCGATGCTGTCCCAATGGACGCCCGGCCATCCCTCTCAGATTGTGAACGGGCAATCGTCCACGGTCGACAAATGCGTTGCGTCGGTTCGCTACTACGCATCGCCGGCAAGCCAGTTCGAAGGGCTGGTCCGTCAATGGGATGCCCCGGGGATGGGCGAAAAATCCGAGGATGCGTGGTTGCAGGCATGGATTCAACGCAACAATGAACAGTCGCAGCGCGCAATCAACAACATGAATCAACAGGCTGCCGCCCAGCGGGAAGCAAGTGCGCAGCAGTTTGCCCACACCATGGCCGTACAGCAACGAATGCATGATCAGTTCATGCAGACCATGCAGGAAGGTCATGAGAACTTCATGGCGCAGCAACAGGCGAACATGAATGCGCGAAGCACTTCCACCTCGGACTGGGTGGACTTTGCCCTCGACCGGCAAACCGTCATGAACACAAATACCGGACAGATCTACAAGATCACCAATCAGGCGACCGTCGGCGGCGCCTTGCAGCAGGTGCACGGAAACGGCACGCCGTTCTGAGATTGGAATGAGCGGACTCGCTGCCTTTCAAAGCTCAACAGGAAAAGCAGCGACGTCCCAGCGCGTTCAGGAAGTCCGGCAAACAGATGAAGTGTCCCGCATTCTAGAACCGGAAAAGATAAGAAGCCTTGATAAATATCTGTCGCCCATCGTTCAAATAATTCGGAGACCGGGGAGGTACAAGGTTGTTGGGATCGCATACTCCACTCAGTTCCCGATTGCATAGCGACCTGTTCAGGTTCTGCAGATCGTTGTTGTATCCGATATAAACCGCGGTTCCCGGATGCGGCAGCCAGGTGAACAAGGCCTGCGATCCAATCTGCTTCTTTCTGAGCAGCGACGTCTCCGCAGGGTTCACCAGGGTCGAGTCATACTCCACGATGACGCGCGCTGAAAGGGATCTCGTGAACTGGTAGTTGATCTTGGTGCGAAAGGTCTGGCTCTCATAAACAAGCGCACCGTCCGCCACTGAATGATCGCGGTCAAGCAGGTAAGTGTTGTCAGCGGTAAGCTGACGCAACGGCTGCAGCGTGATCAACGCCTGCACGGATTCCTGGTTCAGCAGCGATGGCACCGCACCCACCACCGGATTGTAGTTCACGTTGCCTGATCGCAGTGCAACGATGTTCAGATTCAACTGCGTGAACGGCGCTCCCCTCACCAGAAACCCACCAAAGTTCTCGGTGAAGTTCTTGTTCTTCGTCAGCAAAGTTCCGTCCTGCGGCCCCAGCGTATCTGAGTTCTCTCCCACGATGGGCGCCAGAGAGATATTACGCTGCAGAAGGATGAACGGATCGAATTCGTCGTAGTGGTAGAGACGATTCCCTTGATGGTCCCAACCCACCAGGTTGGTTCCCTCCAACCCATAGCTTTGAATGATCCTGCTTTTCGGAAACCATTGGTAAGTTGCGTGGGTCTGGCTGTTGTAGAGATCTGAAGTAGTGATGAACCCCAGCAGGGTTTGAAAACCTGTGCTGTAGTCCTTGTTGATGCTGTCGACGTTTAGGGCATGCCCGGACCGTTGAACTTCGAGATAGGTCGCTGGCCCGGCAGCATATGTGGGCGGACTTCCACTGTCAGTTGTTCCCTGCGTTGAGCTTTCCACCATCTGTCCCAGTACCGTCCACGCCTTGCTCAGCCGCGCGATAAAATCAAGTCCGCCGACCCGGCTCCAGCCGCCCCCAAATTCTTCATCGGTATAAATCAACCCGACACTTGATCCCTTTCCCAGATCCTGCGACACGCGCCCTACGGCAAATGTTGCCCGATTCTTATAGAGGGGATCGCCTGGTGCCACCGTCTCTCCCGGTTCTCGGTCATCGATCACGAACAGGCCCATGTTCGTATGCCCGATTTTCCCCGTCATGCGAATTCCGTACTCCGGATGCACAATGTTGCGCGTGTACACCAACAGAATCGGCGTGGAGAAATAGTTGGCATTTTCAAGGAAGAAAGGTCGCAGTTCCGGAAAATATACCGGGTATCTCTGGTTCACTGTGAATTGAGGCTGATCCGACTCCACGTCGCTGAAATCCGGATTGATCGTCGCATCCAAAACGACGCTGTCCTTGATGATCAGTTTTGCTTCGCCGCCTGCCGTGCCTTCCAAATGTCTTGAACTGAAAAACGGATTCAGGGGATCGATATTGTTCAAGATTCGCTCGTTCTGGGCCAACACATAAGGGTTCAGTTGCAGATTATGCGAACCGGTCACGCCCTCGATCCCGCGAAGTGTCCCTTCCTGGCTCAACGTACCGGACACGCTGCTCGAAACACGCGGCCAGAAATCGACCTCGCTGTTGCGGGGGAGGTTGCGCATAAAAACCACGCCCCAATCGGAAGACGCCGCTCGAAAGCGTAGGCTGCGGAATGGAATCGCAATCATCGCCATCCATCCCTGCGGCATCACCTGCCCCTCCGAGTCCCATACCTGGTCATAGCTGTAATCGGGATTGAAGGGCTCCGTCCATGCCGCATCGGCTTGAACGCCTGCCGGATTCACAGTGAACAGAATGCCCTTGCGCC
The DNA here is from genome assembly GCA_963826915.1 of uncultured Acidobacteriaceae bacterium. GTDB lineage: Bacteria > Acidobacteriota > Terriglobia > Terriglobales > Acidobacteriaceae > Telmatobacter. The sequence goes on along the minus strand of CAWGYG010000006.1, from coordinate 554,207 downwards.
GGTCCTGGAACGGATCGAGCAGCACCGAAACATTGTCGTCGTTCAGTACGTTTTCCCGCCGGGCAAGATGCCCGCGAATCTCGCCGGCCCGGTGATCATGGCAAATAAACACAAAGTAGAGCACGGTCTTGGTGTGGGCCAGCCATACCTCCGTCTGCTCCGTGCCAGGCTGGCCGTCGTTCGGCGTCTGTTGGATAAACCCGGTAACCTCGGTCAGCTTACCTTTGAGATCCGCTCGCGGTTCCATCCCGGCAAAGTCTGAAAGCCGCAGATTTTCAGTAATCAGCGGGACCTTGAAATCGCTCGGCGGCTGCGCTTTTGGCGGTTCGGGCGAGATGACGGCTGGCTTTCCGTTCTGGCCCGCAGCATAAATACCGGAGATAAAGCCAAGAAACAGCGCCAGTTTCATAACCGGAGCCCACATGGTTCTAGCCTACCTGACCATCCTCACTTTGGTTCGACCTTAGTTGCTCGAATGCGCCTGATCGACAAACGTCTTTTAGGAAAACGCAAGTCAAACTGCGAAATCCACAGCTGAATAGTTACCGGAAGGTGCAGCTTCACTCTGTCCCGCAAACGGCGCCTCGGCATCGAACTGTACGAGCCGTTTCGCGAGCCGTTTTGAGCCGTGCGCAGATCGAGAAGAATCTCCGGATTCTCGCATGTCAAAGGAGAGGAGATCGATCAGAACTAAAATCAACATTATCATCTCTTTATAGATTCTCCTGCCCGCGTGTTCATCCTCAGCACACCTGAGAATCAAACTATCCCATGCGCGTTTTTCCCGAACTGCGCGACGGGTGCTACTCTCGTGTGATTTTCAAGCCCGGCGTCAAAAGGTAGCCTGAGAGGTGCCGAGAGGTGCTCGGGCTTGATTACGCTTGTTCTGGTAACAGGTGACGAAAAGGGCCGATTCTGGGTACGCTCAGCGCTGTCAAGTCATTGATAATAGGCCCACGAGCGATACAATTCGAGCACACCGAATCTGAAAGCGGAACTTCTTAATGTCCGAGACGCCTACCCGAGATGGCCGGAATTTCCTTGAGCAGGCCTCGGTGGGCATTGTCCATGCCACCCCAGAGGGGCATATCCTCCGGTGCAACGCCGAGTTTGCCCAGATGATCGGCTACCCAAGGGAGGAAGTCCGCGGCTTGATGCTGCAACAGATCACCACCGAGGCCGACGCTGCCGCCTGTGTTGATTCCTTCCAGAAGCTGTGGACTGGGGCTCTCGACGCCCTCAGTCTTGAAATCCACCTAATCCGGAAGGACGCCGGCCTTCGGTGGGCAAAGTTGACCGTCTCTCTGCTCCGTGACCGCGAAGGCTGGCCATCTCATCTCCTTGCTCATGTTGAAGATATCAGCGATCGCAAAGCCGCGGAAGACAGCCGCACCACCGCCGTAGAAGAAATTCAGACCAGCCAGGAGCGATATCGCAGCGCTTTCGAATCCGCTCCCGACGGGGTGCTGATTGCCCGGGCGGACGATGGGGCCATTGTCGATGCCAATCCGGCCTTCCTTCATGTCATGGGATTCGAACGCGAAGAGGTCATCGGGCACACGTCGGTAGAACTCGACATCTGGGCCGATCGCGGCGACCTGTCGAAGCTCGCCGACGCGCTCCAGGAAAACTCAGGCTGTCGTGACGTGGAAGTGCGCCTTCGAAGGAAGAATGGAGAGGTCTTCTGGGGAGAGCTATCGGCGTCGTTTGCCGACATCGAGGGTGCACCCTGTGTTCTGTCCTTCGTCCGGGACGTCTCCAAGGCCAAAGCCGACGAAGAAAAGATCCGCAGTCTGGCCTTCTACGATACTTTGACCGGCTTGCCCAACCGCCGCCTGCTCTGGGAGCGGCTGCGGCAGGCGCTGATCGCCAGCATCAGAAATGGCACCAAGCATGCCCTGCTCTTTGTCGACCTGGATGGGTTTAAGTCACTGAACGACACGCTCGGCCATCATACCGGCGATCTCATCCTTCAGGAGACTGCTCATCGCATCGCCAGTTGCGTGCGCGAGGTCGACACCGTGGCCCGGTTGGGTGGCGATGAGTTTGTGGTCATCCTCGAAGACCTGAGCCGCATCCCTGAGATCGCTGCTTCCCAGGCGAGAACCGTGGGCGGAAAGATCCTCTCATCGATCGATCAGCCATATTTGCTTGAGGGTCGGGAATGCCGCACCACCGCCAGCATGGGAATCACCGTCTTTGGCAATCAAAGTGAGAGCACCAACGAGGTTCTGCAACAGGCCGACATCGCGATGTATCAGGCCAAGGCGGCCGGACGCAACGCCATGTTCTTCTTCGCGCCCGCATTGCAGGCGTCTGTCAATGCGCGCACGGCACTCGAGAAGGACCTGCGCCAGGCAATACGGGAAAACCAGTTTGCACTCTACTATCAGCCCCAACTCGATCGTGGCCTGCTTACCGGCGCAGAGGCGCTGATTCGCTGGAAGCATCCCGTGCGCGGCATTGTGTCACCCCAGGATTTCGTACCGCTCGCGCAGGAGACGGGCCTCATCTTTCCTCTGGGCAGTTGGGTGCTTGAGACCGCATGCACGCAGATTGCGGCTTGGGCGAACCGCAGAGGCGGAGCACATCTGACCATCGCGGTGAACATCAGCGCCAGAGAGTTTCGCCAGCCAAAATTCGTCGATCATGTCCTCACGGCCTTGGACCGGACGGGGGCAAATCCTCAAAGCCTGACCATCGAGCTGAGCGAAAGCATGTTCGGCGAAAATGTCGAAGATCTGATCGCGAAGATGGTCAAGCTCAAATCCCATGGTGTCACGTTTTCGCTCGAGGACTTCGGCACTGGCTACTCATCAATGACCTATCTCAAGCGCTTGCCCTTGGACCAGATCAAGATTGACCGCACCTTTGTCGGCGACTTGCTGGTGGATCCCATCAGCGGAGCTGTGGCCCAGGCAATCATTTCCTTCGGCAAGGCAATGGGTTTGTCGGTAATTGCCGAGGGCGTGGAAACCGAAGAACAGCGCGCTTTTCTCGCTCGTCTGGGATGCCATACATTTCAGGGATTCTTGTTCAGCCACCCCTTGCCGCTGGGCGATTTTTTCTCGGAATAAGGTCCGTTCGAAGCAAAGAGGGGAACCGAGCGCTCTCTATCCGTCCAGCAGGTCAGCGCCGTCCTAATCTAAGCGCCGCTGTAGGCTGCCTCGGCCTCCGCTTCTGACTCATACACGCCGAACAGCGATAGAATTCCCACCATCTTGAATGTCTTTGATACAAACGGGGCTGGATTCACCAGCTTCACGCTTCCGCCTGCTTTTGTCGCCATTCTCAGCGCATTCACGATGGCGCCGATGCCCGACGAATCCACATAGGGCAATGCCTCCAGGTCCAGAATCAGGAAGATGTGGCCGCCGGCGAGCGCGGATTGAAATGCGTTGTCAAACTGATGGACAGGCTCTCCGCTTACGAGCCTTCCCTTCAATTTCAGGGTGCAGATATTGCCGCTTTGCTTGATGTCTAGATCCACGGGGCCGATCTCTCAAACCAGATTTTGCTTTACATCGAGAAGTTGGACTTGTTAATCTCCAACCCTCAACCTACTTGAGAATCACCACAGCAATTCCCCTTGTCAAGCAGTGTTTTTGAGTGCTGCTCCATAAACGATGATATCTCCATTGAACGATGCCGCTGTCGAGGTCGGCGCATTGCTTCTTGCCGCGCCCGATGCAGCCTCGCGCGCTTCGATCATCGCTTCCTCGGTTTTGGGGCAGTTTCCAAATTCCGCGTGCGCCATACACCGCTTCATCCATGAGAATGTCGAGAACGCCTGGACGGTGATCGGCCTGGCCGGAGATATCTCCCCTGACCCGGAGTCAGTCGGATCGGGTAACCGGCTCATGGCCCCGCTGGTGCTCGACACGCCCGAACCCCTCATCTATACCAGTGCCGATATTCTCCGCGAAGACTACTCCCACTTGCGCATCTCGCGCTCGGTCTCCTCCATTGCCCTTGTCCCCCTTCTGCAGGACGATGAACTTGTAGGAGCAATCGAGATTCTCTTCTTCTCAGGCACACCAAGACTCCAGGATCTCGAGTCGATTGCTCCGATCGTTCAGCTGGCGTCCCCCGCTATTCTCGCTGCCGAAAACAACGAAGCGCAGCGCCAGGATCTGCTCGAATCCGTGCATCGGATGTCGCAGCTCTACGACCTTGAGAAATCGCTGAATTCCACCCTCGAATTCGACGCAGTGACGGCTTCGATCCCGGTCAAGGTCGCGGCCATGTTGCCCTGCCAGGCCATTCATCTCTGGCTTTTCGATGGCGATATGTTGCGCCTCATTTCGAGCAGCGGAGAAGATGCCACCGCCGAAGTCGGCGCCACACAAACCTTCGGAGAGGGCTACGTCGGGGATATGGCCGAGGAAGGCGAGCCGCTCCTCATCGCCGACGAAGACGACGAGCGACTCATCGGCCGCAACAGAAACCTCGATCCAGACCGCAATATCCCGCCCGTCTCCAATGTGCTCATGGTCCCGCTTCTCCAAGAGGAGGCGGAAATCGGTGTCCTTGAAGCCATCAACCGAGAGGGCCGGCCATTCGACGATGACGATCAGTTTCTGCTGATCTCCATGGCTGAAACGATCGCCAGCGCTCTCAAGAACGCAAGCCTTCTGCTTGCCGAGCGCAAACTGGAAATCCTCAAAGCCCTCGTAACCGTCAGCGGGGAGATTACCTCAACACTCCGGCTTGATCGCCTGCTGCAGATCATCGTCAACAGCCCGCAGAATGTTCTGCCCTATGAACGCTGCTCTATCGCGCTCGACCAGAGAGGGCGCCTGCAACTGAGAGCCGTCTCCGGAATGCCCAACCTGCCTATGGGAGATGTGCAGGTCGAGAGGCTCCAGGATCTGTTGCGCTGGCTCTCTTCCGAATCCGACCTCATCCATCTGCGCCAGGATGACAGCGAAGGTGCTGAGAAAAAACAGGACTTGCCTGCGCCGGTTGCGCATTATTTCGCCGAAACCGGCTTCCGGGCGCTCTACGCGATTCCGCTCACCGATGACCAGGGACGCGTTGGCTCGCTCCTCTATGAAAGCAGCGATCCCGATTTCCTCGATGTTCCCCACATCGAAATGATCAAGATCCTCGCCGGCCAGGCGACGGTCGCGATTCGCAATGCCCTGCTCTACCGCGAAGTTCCCCTGATCAGCCTCATCGAGCCCCTCGTCAAGAGAAAGCAGGCGATGCTCGGCACGCGTCGAAACCGCTTGAAGACCTTCGCCGTCCTGCTCGGGTGTGTGCTCTTCTTTTCCTTCGTTCCTCTGCCCATGCGCGTAAGCGGAGACGCCGTCGTGGCGCCGCAGCATCTCGTCACCATCGCTGCTCCGGTCGACGGCAACGTCACCGCCGTCTATGCCCACGAAGGACAACGCGTCGCCGCCGGAGAAGTTTTGGGTGCGATGAACGACTGGCAGTGGCGCGCAGACCTTGCCTCTTCCGAGGCGAAGTATCAGCAGGCAATGCTGGTCATGCAGAATGATCTGGCCCACGGTGCCGCCCAGGCCGGCTCCGATCGGTCTCAAGCGGAGTTCCTCCGCTCCGAAGTTGCCCGTGCCCGCTCTCGACTCGATAGCGCTCAGTTGCGCTCGCCGATTGAAGGCATCGTCGTCACAGCCAATCTGCAAAATGCGGCGGGCGAACATTTGGACGCAGGCACCTCCTTCGCCCAGGTCCTCGATCTCACATCCGCCGTAGTCCAGGTCTCTGTTCCTGAGCGCGACACCGTTCTTCTCGCCCAGGGCCAAACGGCAGCGGTCAAGCTCGACAGCTATCCCCAGCGAACGTGGCGCGGTAACGTATCCGTCGTAAGCCCCGAAGCGCACGCCGGCGATGGTGTGCGCACGTTCACGGTTGAGATACCTCTTTCGAACGCCGATGCAAGTCTCCGCTCCGGCATGGCTGGCCGCGCGAAAATTTCTACGGGATGGCGTCCGGCGGGGTTCGTCCTGTTGCGCCGTCCTGCGCTGTGGGCCTGGCAGACACTTTGGAACTGGATTGGGTGGTGATGCGCATGAAGCAGAATCTTCCTTGCCGAACCTGCACTTTTGCCGCCGCCATCGTATTTGCCCTGGCGGTTCTGCTTCCCGCCACCGGGTGCGATTCTCACCCCCAGCCTCAGGTAACGAACGCAGCTGCGGAATCCGCGCCACTGCCCAAGGCAGCGCCCGTCACTCAGCCTGCCCCTCCAACCGAGACTCCCGACCCCAGGCAGTTTTCAACCACCGGCCCGCTGGTTGCAGAGCAGCAGGCCGATGTGTCGGCTGAACGCGCCGGACGGGTCGTCAGCATCCATGTCCGCATCGGTGATCATGTCCGGCAGGGCCAACTCCTCGCACAGCTCGACGACCGCACACTTCGTTCCGCCTGCGATTTGCAAAAAGCGCGCATGGCTTCAGCGCAGGCTGAGGTGCGTGACTGGCAGGCCGAAGAACTGAGTGCCCGCGCCGATCTCCACCGCGCCGACGCCATGCTCGGTGACAAGATCATCAGCACAGAGAATTGGGAGCACGTCAAATACAAGCTCGACGAGACGATTGCCGAAGTTGCTCACTTCTCCAGCGAAGAAGCAGCCGCTGAAGCCGACCTGAATTCTGCCAATCTCCAGTTGGAGCAGTCCCGCATCGTCGCCCCGTTCTCGGGCGTGGTGGGGCGCAGTTCCGTGCGTCCCGCCCAGGAAGTGAAGCCCGGCGATGTCCTCTTCTGGGTCACTGCGGAGTCCCCTCTCGAGGTCCTTTTCACCGTCCCCGAAACTTCCATGGCTGCATTCTCTGTCGGCAAACCCCTCGAGCTGACCACCGCCGATTTTCCCACCCTCCGTCAGGCAGGTCGCATCGCTCGCGTCAGCCCCGTTGTCGATCCGGGCAGCGGCAGCGTGCAGGTCATTGGCGCAGTCGTCCACCCATCCCCTTTGCTTAAGCCCGGAATGTCGATGCAGGTCCGTCTCGCGCCATGAATCTCAGTGAAGCCCTTGATGCTGCTCTGCCCGAAATCCCCAAGGCACGCCTCACGCGGAGCCGGCCTCCACTGATCGATCCTGACCTCATCATTCGCGAAGACGTGCTCGACGGGGAGCCGATTGTTGGCGTCCTGCAGCGAGGCAAATCAAACTTCTTTCGCTTTTCCCCTACCCAGTGGGAACTCGCACAGCTCTTCGATGGCGAGCGCTCCTACGAGGAGATCGCCGAGGCCTTTTCACTCCAGACGGGCACCTACCTCGACCCGGAAAGTGTGCGCGGGTTCGCCGAGCAGATGGACGAATCCGACTTCTGGTTCAAGACCTATCAGGAGAGAAATCTCGCCCTCAGCGAAAAGCTGATTGCCCAGCGGGGACGCCGCAGTAAGTCGAAGGTCAATCTGGCGCACATCAGCTTCTCGGCATGGGATCCGGATCGGTACCTCGGCTGGCTCAATCGTACCGCGGGCAATTTCATCTACAGCCGATGGTGTGTGCTCGCAGTTCTGCTGCTCTTTGCCTTTGAAATGGCGGTCTTTGTCAATAACTGGAGCTTCATCGGCCCCGATACTGCGCTCTTCTACAACTTCACCCACAAGAGCTTCTTTGACATCGCTGAGTTCTGGGTCCTGCTGCTGATCCTGGGCTTCGTTCACGAGACTGCTCACGGCCTCACCTGCAAACACTTCGGAGGCCAGGTCCACAGCATGGGCCTCATGTTCCTCTATCTGATTCCCTGCTTCTTTGTGGATGTCACTGAGAGCTGGACTTCCGCGACCAAGGTGCAACGGCTGGCAACCATCATCGCAGGCATTTGGATTGAAATGACCATCTGCGGCCTCGCCATGGTCATCTGGTCAAACACCGTCGCGGGCTATTGGCTTCATGATCTCACCTACCAGGTCATCCTTCTTACCGGAATTGCCGTCGTCATCATCAACCTGAATCCGCTCATTAAGCTTGACGGCTACTATTTCTTCACCGAAGTGATCGAGGTTCCGGACCTCAAAGAGCGTTCCACGGCTTTTCTTGCCGGGTGGTTTCAGAACCGTGTACTCGGCCTTGCGATCGATATGCCGATCGTGCCCCGCCGGCGTGCGCTGCTCTTCATCCTTTATGCGTTTGCTTCCGGGGCGTACAGTTACACGCTGCTCTTCTTTGTGGTCCGCTTCTCCTACAACCTTGCATCGAATTGGCTGGCCGAATTCGCCCTTATTCCCGCCGCCGCACTTGCCTTTTTCATGTTTCGTTCCCGCCTTCGCTCCTTGCGCCGCGTGATCCTGCAGTTTTGGCAGGAGAAATTTGGCTCCGGATCCCACTGGCGTCCCGTCCATTTCGTCGTGGCAGTGCTTCTTGCGGCCTTGCTGTTTCTGCCCATCTGGCGCGACCGCGAAGACGCCTTTTTCGTGATAGAGCCAACCCATTCCCGCGTTATCCATGCCTCGGTTCCGGGCCGGGTCAATGCCGTCCTGGTTAAGCAAGGAGAACAGGTGCGCGCCGGTCAACCGCTCCTCCGCATGAACAGTTATATGGCAGATTCGATGCGAGCCTTCGCTGTCGCCCAAACCGGAACCGCAAGATTTCAGACCGTCAATGCGGAGTTGCACGGTCAAAGCATCGGCCCCGGCGTCGCCGAAGAAAACGCTGCTACCCGCTCCACTAAACTTGCCCGTGAAGCCCAATCCTCGCTGGACATTGCGGCCCCTGTCGACGGGACCGTCCTTACCTCAAATCCCTCTCTGCTGGTAGATCAGGACGTGGCTTCGGGCCAGGTGCTCCTTGATCTCGCCGACGCCGGTCCGCGCACCGTCCGGGTCTTCATACCCTCTTCCGCGCTCGACCGCATTCCTCGCGGAGCCGAAGTGGCATTATCCCTTCCCGGCCAATTCTCCATCCTCCGCCTGACCCTTGCACCGCCCGGAAGCGACCCGGTTGAGCTTCCTCCCGGCTTGATCGAAACGCAGAAATACAAGGGAATCAAGATGGCGGTTTTCTACTGCTCGCGCATGACCCTGCCTCCCACAACCGGCAATCCCATGTTCGGCCTCTCCGGGGAAGCCAAGATTTTCGGGCAGCGGCGCAGTCTCGGTTGGAGGTTCTTGACTTCTGTATTTGAACTGGCGAAAGCCCACCTCTGGTGAACAAGAAAACGGCGACCGTCTTTGCGGTCGCCGTTTCTTACTCCAGGGGAGGATACTAAATCGGATCGAACGAGAAAACCAAAGCAACTTGACGGGTGCGCCAACGAAGTAAATCAACCTGAGGCGCATGGCGCAAGCTTACGTCTATCGGGCCGGACGTTATTGGAACCTCATCGCGTTGACCATCTTGGCATTCACCAGCTTGGCGTTCACCAGCTTGGCGTTGACCATCTTGGCGTTGACCATCTTGGCGTTGACCATCTTGGCATTGACCATCTTGGCATTGACCATCTTGGCGTTGACCATCTTGGCTGATGTAAGCCTGCTGGCTGTGTTGAGTTTCGTGGCGGCCGCTGCATCAGCAACCTTGGCGGGGCTCTTGGTGGTGGACTTGGAAGCCGGGCTGCTGCTGATCAGAGATTTCTTCGTGATTGCCATTATCGAATCCTCCGGGAATTTTTGATCTTGTTCCTACGCCATTACCTATTGCATGACGCGTGCCAAACTCATACCGAATCGCGCAAAATTTTTAAATTATTGAAACAACGCGATTTACCACTTTGCAGAAAATCCCGGCAAAACCATCACTACGAATGAACGGTTAAAAATTAAGCGCGCGAGGGTTAATTTTTAACCCCGACATCCTCAAATTGAATATTTCCGGCAAAGATACTTGATTCGCTGAACATCGACCTTCAGCAGATTCGCTGCAGCCGTCTTGCTGCCATTTGACCGAGCCAGCGCGGTCGTCAGCAGCGCGATCTCCAGCTGCCGAATCTCTCCATCAAAGTCGGTCCCCTCCTGCGGCAACAGGATCGTCTCCTGTGCGGCCACGCTCTGCGCCAGCACTCGGGGAGGCAGATCGCTCGCATCGATTTCCTCGTGACGCGTCGTAACCACCAGCCGCTGCATGAGGTTTTCAAGCTCGCGCACATTTCCCGGCCAGGTCTGTTCCTCGAGCACCGCGAGGGCGTCTGCGGTGAGATGCTTCGTGGGTAATCCATTTGCAGCGCAGTGAATTTGAAGGAAGAACTCGCAGAGAAGAGGAATATCGCCTACGCGATCCCGCAGCGCCGGAAGATGAATCGGGATGACATGGATCCGATAGTAGAGATCCTCGCGAAATCGTCCCGTCCGCGCCATCTCCTCCAGCGGCTCGTTGGTCGCGCAGATCAGCCGGAAATCGATCTTTCTGAGCGTGCGCCCGCCCAGGCGTTGCACCTGGTGATCTTCGAGGACACGCAGCAGCTTGGTTTGCAAGGGAAGCGTTAGCGTCGCAATCTCGTCCAGAAACAGCGTGCCCCCGTCGGCCAGCTCGATATGTCCCGGCCGCGTCTCGGTCGCTCCGGTAAAAGCGCCTCGCTCGCTCCCGAAGAGTTCCGATTCGATCAGGTTTTCAGGAAGAGCCGCACAGTTCAAGCGAATGAAGGGTTTACTGGCCCTGCGGCTCAGCGCGACAATGGCCCGCGCCGCCAGCTCTTTTCCTGTTCCGCTCTCGCCCCGAATCAGCACATTGATGTTGCTGGCGGCAATCTGTTGAATGGCGTCATAAACGCGCCTCATCGGCTCGCTTGCACCAATGAAGTCCTGAAACCGGCTCGACTCGATCGCCAGTTGACGCGATCGCTCACGTTCGGCTTCTTCGACCCGGCGGCGAAACGTGTCCACCAGCGTTACGCGCAGTTCAGCAACATCCACGGGGTTGCGAAAATGGGCGTCGGCGCCTGCGTTCAGCGCCTGCTTCTCAACAGCCCGCGCCCGTGCACGGCTCATCGACAAGAGGGTGAATCCCTCATTCAGCCGGCGCAGTTCGTTGAGGACCTGCAGGCCGCCATACGCTTCTTCTCCCTGCGTATCGATGTCCAGCACCACTGCTGAAATACCCTCTTCGCGGGTCCAGCGCGCCAGGTCCTGGTATGTGTCGCGAGCCACCACCTTGAACCAGGGCAACAACTCCTGCGTCAGCATATAAAGGAATTCTTCATCCAGGGTAACAATGCAAACGAAGGGAATCGGCTCATGCGACGCGTGAGCTGATCCGGCCAATGGCGCCTTCCGGCCTGAAGTCATACTGAATTCTACTCATGGATCAGCCCATTTTCTCTAAGAGTTTCACGCTTTTGCCGCTCTCAGGGGGACGGCGAACCTCACTCTTCCGCGGTGACTGGAACCAATTTTCTGCTGTTACGAATGCGCAATTTTTAACGCGGCCGAGTAGTTACCGCAGTGCAACCAATATCTTCTTTCTTCCTAACTCTCTAGACACACTTCCAACGTATACTGAACCTGCACATCCAACTAGCCCATGGAACCTATGCTCGACCTGCAGGATATCTTGAAGACCGAGCCCGTCACCGGGCCGGCTCACAGGCCTGTGTCGATTGCCGAAGTTGGTTTGCGCCAGACGGTCCTTGAGGATCTGGCTCTCAAGACTCTTTACCTTTCCGGCCCCTTTTCGGTTCTCGAGCTTTCAAAGCTCACCCGCCTCAGTTTCGAGGTCGCGTCTGAACTGCTCAAACGCCTGCGCACCGAACAGCTCTGCCAGGTGACCGGACTGAGCGGCCAGATTCCAAATCTGGCGATTACAACGCAAGGCCGCACCAGAGCGCAGGAAATCCTCGCTCAGGGTCAGTACACCGGCCCTGCTCCGGTGCCGTTGGCGAGCTACGTGAAACAGGTAAAGAAGCAGAGCGTCTCGCACGTTGAAGTACACCCGGAGGATGTCTCCCGCGCGTTTTCAAGCCTGGTTCTCGACGACAGGATCCTCTGGCAGCTGGGCACAGCGCTTAACTCCGGCGCCGCCATCTTCCTCTACGGCCCATCCGGCGTGGGAAAGACGACCATCGCAGAATTGCTCTCGCACGTGCTTGCCGAAGACGCCGTCTGGCTGCCCCACGCGGTCGAGGTCGACGGCCAGATCATTACCGTGTTCGATCCAACCGTTCATAAACATCTGCCGGATCAGGAGCCTCACGGCCACGATGAACGTTGGGTCTTGTGCAAGCGCCCATCCGTCCTTGCCGGCGGAGAGTTGACCATTGAGATGCTGGATCTGCAGTTCAACCCAGCCACCAAGTTCTACTCCGGCCCGGTCCAGATGAAGGCCAATAACGGCGTCCTGATTATTGATGATTTCGGACGTCAGAGAGTTCGCCCCGATGAGCTGCTCAATCGCTGGGTCGTTCCCCTCGATCGCAAGATAGATTTTCTGACTCTGGCTGGCGGAAGAAAGATTGAGATTCCCTTCGAGATGCTGGTTGTCTTCGCATCCAACCTCGATCCCAATCAGCTGATGGATGCCGCTTTCCTGCGCCGGATTCAAACCAAGATCCACATTGGCACCATTTCCGATCCGGAATTCTGCGAAATCTTCAGAAGGTTTGCCGCCGAACGCAAGATCGAATGCGAAGACGGAGTGGCGAATGTCCTGATCGACTTCGTTCAAAATACCCTGAAGCAGGAACTGCGCTCCTGTTATCCCCGCGACATCATCAATCAGGTCTGCTGGGCCGCCAAGTATGAAGGCAACGATCCCCATCTGAATCCGCAGACCGTGATGCGCGCCATCGAATCCTACTTCCTCTCGAAGTTCTAGTTCACGCACTCGCTCGCCGTTTGGCGCGTCCGGGATGGATACGACGGGCGACGCGCATCTTGCTCATCTCCCTTTCTATTCCTGGATTCGACCTGCGCTCGGGAACTCAAATGGAATCCGTGTGAATTCGGAATTCCCCCCCCCAATTGGGGTCTCGCTTCCTGCTTCGGTTCGGGAGCCGGCACGTTGACTCAACCAACACCGCCAATTCCCAGAGTCCCCCAATCCCGTTCAGCTCCTTAATACAAGTACAGTAAGCGTGCGCTGAGTTCTGTAGTTTCCACTTTTCGAGGTCTCGCATTTGTTTCGGCCAGGCGTGCCCCAGGTGTTGGCGGTCTATATCCGAGCGAGGAGTGCGGCCTCAGGATGTTCGAATGCATCCGCCACTCTTCAGCCAGAGCCTGAACCTCATTCAGCGAATAGCGTATTTCGCCATTCAAGAACTCATCACGCAGCTGCGGTTAAAGCCTTCGCAGCGTTCGTTCCCTCATGGTGAGCCCGGCTCAATGTACAGGGTTTTCGCCCCCGTGCTCTGAAGCTAATTGCGCAGACCACCTGTCACGAACTCGGGACCCTTCTCTGATCGAATATGATCCGGTATTCCGCGCTGGACCATGGCGCAGGCAGACACTAGATCATGTTCCGGCTCTTCAACCTCCGACACGGACGTATCGCCAGGCACTCCCCGTGAACTCATCGATCAGATTTAGCATGCGACCAATCATGTGTAAAAATGCTGACTAAATCATAGGACCAGGTGTGATTGGCTCGCTCCAGCAGCGCCCCGTTGGGTCGCCCTTTGAGTCTGAGTTCATTCTGACTTGTTTCGACAAGAATTGGAGCCACGACAGGCAGCCGTTCCGATCAGGTTCGCCGCCGGTGCAGCCAGAAAGCTGCAATCGCGCACAGGCAGGCGATGGGAACAAAGGCGTCGAACGGACGATGCACCAAAGCGCTGACCGTCAGCGCAGCGCCAACCATCACCCCAATCAAGATCATCAGTCCCGCATTGACCGTTCGCGGCAGCAGTACGAGCAAACCGCCAATTACTTCGGCGATCGCAGTGAAGTAGCGAAACCATTGCCCGATCCCAGCTTGTTTGTAGAACACTACCCACGGCGCATCGGGACTCGATGGGATCTTGTCCAGTCCGATAAGCATGAAGAGCAGGGCAATTCCGCCGCGCAGAACCCAATCTGTTAGTGAATTGCGAAACGTACGCTCACTCACCGATTCGTTCATGATCTTTCCACCACCGCAGTAAATTTGCTACTACTGTGAGCCCGTCTAGGTCCAGCGACTCGTCAAGCTCCCCGGCTTCATTTCGCTAAGATGCAATTGCTTACATCCGCAACAGAGCGGCAACAGCACAATTCCATAACCGCTATATCGCCCACGCTACGAGAGAGAATCCTGCAGGGCAGAATGCCCCGATGTGTTTCGTATTGACCCTATGGGCGTCATTGCTAACGCCCATTCACTCGACAAACTCATGGCTTCGCTGTTACCGAGAACTATTCGTTGCGACGCCCGAAGTCATACACTGCACCAACAGTGACCCCGTTTGGAGTGAGGTCATGCGGACCGAAAAGTGCGTGCCAGAATTGGTACTCATAATCTGCACGCACTGAAAGTCGACGCCAAGCCTTCACATCAACACCACCGCCAGGCGCGAATACCGTCCGCGTGTCGTGAGTGTACCCAGGGGAGCCTGGAAAATCGATGCTACCCATTCCAATCAAATACTTTCCGTAGGGGCGAATCCGCTCGCGCTTACGCCACTGGTAAATCGCACCGCCCAAGCCGGTGTCTTGTCGCATCGTAGGAAGAATCGCGGGGTGAAGATAATTGATATCGCGACCTTCTACCTCGACCCCGAGGCCATCCAGGAGCTTCGGCATATGAAGCAATCTCCAGTCGGCCCAAGCCGTAATTCCCGCCTCGTGGACGTTATTTCCCCAGTCCAAAAAGAATTCCGATCCGCCAACGCCGATCGTGAGAGGTATGTTCCCCTCACGCGCCGCGGGCGCCACTTGCGAACGAGCAGACACAGTCACACCAACAAAAAGCAGAGTCAGGACCGGCACACCTATCAACCTCAAATGCATGTCGTATCTCCTTCGAGAGATCTGCACATTGACCACTTCTCCCGTTTTGGATAAGTGCCCAATTGCGTTAAAAAACTGCAAATCCAGGCAAGTGCTGCATGCCGCGAAATAGAAATCATTCGCGACGGGTTGCTTCGATCGTCACCGGCTGATCCTTTGACTGATGATTTTGAATCGCAGTCAAACAAAAAGCCGATCCCGGACCCACCTTCCCTTAACCCGTCAAGGTGGAATCTGATCGGCTCACCTCCGTTGGAACCCCATCAACACAAGAATGTTCCGCTTCAGCCGAAATCGTCCGATCTCCCATCACCTTGGGAGTGGCTTTTTCCTGCCTGCGTCTCCAGTCGCATATCAACAAAAACAGGCCACCCGGGAAGAGCCAGAGGAGATTTCCCTCCATTTCCCTCTTCCCGAAGAAATTGGCCTGCTCACCCCCTTTTCGGCGTAAAATCCTGAAAACACGGAACATCGCTGTGCGGATTCTATCCCAGTCCTTAGCAGTTTATTGCGATACAAATGAGGGGCGGAAAGCATTTGGTAACTATCCGGCAGCTTCGGGCATTGACAGTGCCGCAACGCTCCACCTCACGCTGGCGAGCGGTCTTCAAAACGAAGACGGGAAGGTTTATTGTCTATGCCGATCCCTGCATAGGTCCGCTTTAAACCGAATCCATTGATGGAACGCATCTACCCATCGGCCAGATCGATGTGGTAACGGACGGTCCCTACGGGCACTGCAGATTTTCCCGGTGCCCGGAAGCCTTCGGCGACAGCGAAAACGGATTCTGGAACCGATCTGCCCGTCTGGTTCCCTACCCTTGAGAAGGGCTCATGAGCTTGCGAAGAACGCAAAAAACCTGCGCAGCTTGAACCCGCGAGTCCGGTCGTTGTGGCAACTCCGGCACTCAGAGGACGCATCGAGGGGTCGAGGTGCGCCGCAAAACGAACTTAAATGAAGATGCGGCGTGTTCGCACTTTCAGTGCCGCAAGAGCCGTTTGACGGAGATGCATTCCATTTATCCATTATCATGAAACTATGAGCCAGAGGAACTGGTTTCGCTCAATTCCCCACCCACGGAGTCTCATAGGTCAATTCATCCGATTGCCACTACGGTTAGTTCCCGACAATAGAGTTGTTCGCGTCCTTGGAGGAATAAACAAGGGCATGCTTTGGATTACCGGCTCGGGAACCACACATGGATGTTGGGTAGGCAACTATGAAGCAGATCATGCTTCCGCACTTCCTCATCTGATAAAGCCCGGTATGATTGCATACGATGTAGGTGCGAATGCGGGATTTTACACCCTGGCTTTAGCGCGGCTGGTTGGTGAAACGGGTCACGTATTTGCATTTGAGCCGGTTGCACGGAGCGTGTATAACTTGCGCCGTCATCTCGAACTGAATAAGCTTCGCAATGTGACCGTGGTACAAACGGCGATCTCCAATGGGTCTAGTCTTCTAAAGTTTGGCGACTTTCGACCCAGCAAAGAGAACTCTTATCTTGTGCATTCCATGTCATTGGATCAGTTCATTGCTGCCGGCAATCCCTACCCGTCCTTTATCAAGATGGATATCGAAGGAGCCGAAAGAATGGCACTTGATGGAGCCGTGGCGATCCTTTCCAAGAGGGACGCCACTTGGATGCTGGCCACGCATTCTCACGAGCTGACGGTACAGTGCCGCGAAGAAATGGCACGGCACGGCTATCATTTCGAGGGCTTCGATTCCGCCAGTGACCCTGGACTCATTCCGGATTTCCTGGCTAAGCCTGATCGCATCGTCAGGCTTGCTGAATCCATGGTCGCTGCATCTTGAGGTTTGCGTTCCTGTTTGTCTGCTTTGCTTGATCGCGATGTGTAAAATACCGTAAATGAAGTCGCATATTCCGAGAAATAGAGCCTAGCTTCACCATTCGCTAGTCCTTGTGTCCAATAATTACAGAAATGTTGTGAATATCTGCGCTCTTCTTCCGCCAGCTGCTTCCGCTTGCGGTGCTCTTCCTCATGTCGCCGAAGACGGTGCATCGCGCTAGTAGCAGTACCCGGGAGCACCTGTGAGCCTGCGCGCCGATACGCGTGCGATTGCATGGAATAGCCGAAGACCATCGCCACTGGAGATACCAGCGGCTACCCGTACTGTCGCGACGGGAAAGGAATCTGCACTTTCTTTTCGAGCAGGTCCGCAACACGATGTCGGGTGATAAACGAAACACAGCCGGCGATCAGCGTCGCCTGAAGGTCAATTTGGGTTGTGCGGTTTGGCAGCCCTGCATGGAAGGCAGATCGCGCTTCCGATCACCGGCAGACTCGCCGAGAAAAGGGCGATGGAATTGAGCATAACCCAAGCCTCGCCGGGATGCCTCACACTTGCCCAATCTCCCTCATTTGCGCCGCCCAGGAGTGGGCATAGGCGCCGCCACGACCTACAAGCTCCGCATGAGTTCCCGATTCCACGACGCGGCCCTGGTCAAGCACGTGAATGATATCGGCGTGCATGGCGGTGGTGAAACGGTGTGTGATCATGAGCCCCGTTTTGCCCTGGGTGAGAGTCGCGAAATCGTCCCAGCCAATCTTGCTCCGCCCATGAATCCATGGCGCTGGTGGGTTCGTCCAGAATGATCAGCGAAGCTTGACGAAAAAACGCTCTTGCCAGAGCGACCCGCTGCCACTCTCCCCCGCTCAGCTCCTCGCCGCCAAACCACTTGCCCAGAATCGATTCAAAGCCATTGGGCAGACGTTCGATGATCTCGAGGGCCCCGGCATCCTGAGCCGCCTGCCGCAACCGGGACTGATCGAAGTGCGCATCCAGACTCCCGAAGCCTATATTCTCCCGAACCGTAGCATGGTAGTGAACCGGCTCCTGAAAGAGAACAGTGACCTTGCTGCGCAACGCGATCGGGTCGAATGACTTAAGGTCTACGCCATCGAGAAGTATCCGGCCGCCGTCAGGGTCATAGAAACGGCAAAGCAGTTTGACTAGAGTACTTTTCCCGGCTCCGTTATGGCCTACCAGCGCGACCACCTTACCTTGTGGGATCTCCATGTTGAAGCCGTCCAAAGCGCGGTGGAACCCTCCCGGATAGGTGAAGCTGACATCCTCGAAACGAATGGAATCCGATATCGGAAGTCCTGGCTCCTCACTAGTCCCTCCCTGGATTTGCGGCTCCAGGTGAAGAAACTCCTCAAGATTCTCGACGAACAGCAGACTGCGATAGATTTTGCCTGCACCCTCCAGAAGCGCCCGCAGCGACGACTGAGATTGCTGAAACGCCTGCAGGCAGAGCACCAGGTCGCCCAGTCCGGCCCTTCCGTTCAGGGCACGATTCAACATCCATCCCAAGCCGATAAGGCTACCGACCCATGCCAGGGCCCCGGCCCCGAGTTCAGCCATCGCGCCTTGCCGCTCGAGGCGCATCCGCCCCCCAAGCAGTCCTTGACGAACACTCTCAAAGGCCTTGCGATGAAAGTTTCCCAGATCGAAGAGTCGGAGTTCGGCGGCCGAGAAGGAGTCGGTAATCAGCCAGTCGAGGTAGCGAGCTTTCCGTTCCGCTACCGTGTGGTCCAGGAACCAGCGATGTTTGTTCAGGGTTTGACGGGCCACCAGCATCAGGCCGGGTAGTCCGGTTATGACCAGCAGAAAAGGGAGCCAGCTGGCATATTTCCAGAGAATCCCGGCCAGCAGCAGAAATCCTAATCCGTTCTGAAGCAGCGATCCGAGGCTCTCAAGAAGGGCCATGGGCTGCGACAGAGCGTCGCCAGTTGCCCGATATAGTTGATCGTAGGAGTCGGGGTTGTCATAGAAGGACATGTCCAGGCGCAGAGCCTGAATGTGGATCAGCCGATGAACCTCATCCTGCACCCGCTCAGCTTGTATCGCCCTGACCGAGGAAAGAGAACTGGACAGCAATAGCGCCAACATCCACACGCCAGCAATCCCTAGCGCCGGAGGTGCAATCGACGCCCATCCCGGTGCGGCCACCAGCCTGTTGAACAACGCCCTGAGAAGAAGCGCGAGAGCGGCCGGAATGATTGCCTGGGCAACCAGCAGTGCACCCCACGCAAGTGTCCATCCTCGCGCAACTCGCCATACCATCGCCAAGGCGCGAACTCCCGCCGGCAGTTGACGAAAGGACAGTTGCAATTGGTGGACGAGCATTGACTGTGGAGCCTCATCAAGCAGGTTAATTCAGGCGGAAGGAAAGAGACTCTTTTGCCGCACTCCTGAGCAGGATCGTTCTGCCATGCGGGAACGTTCTTTCTCTGGATTCGAAGCTGGTGGACGCTTGAACCCAAACCAGCAAATTTTAGGTGGAAATCTGCGAAATTAAACCGCTCGGGACGGAGTATGGAAATTCTTCACCAGAAGGCGGATTGGCCTGAGCAGGCGGACCTGCCAGTTGCGATTCAGATTGAATCGCCGGGCGAAAACAAAATCTTCCTCGATGAGACGCGTCAGCAAGATCTGCGCGTGGCGCCAGCGGCGCTGGAATCGCCGCCATCCCGGGGTCTCAAGCTCAACGTAGAACTGATGCTGCGTGGCCCAGTTTAGTGTTTTGGGTTGCGCGGCCATCAGCTCTTGCCAAAGCCGATCTGCCAGATGTTCCAGCCGGCCGCGATCTGCGGGCGACAGGTGCATCGCCTCCGGCATCGGAACTTCAGGATCGAGGTGAGCCGCCATCATCCATCCCAAGGCAAAAATGTTTTCGAACTCGGGACTGCCCCATTTCGGCGGGCTGGTGGACCCGATCTGAAGCCGGCGAAACGCAAGATCGAGATCGAGAATCAGGCAGAGCCGCTCGAAGCGGTGGCGCACCCCGTGAAGACACAGATAAAGCAGCTCATCCGCCGGTGCCAGCAGCCAGACCGGAGCACCGTGGAATTGCGAAAGACTCGCCCGGTCCCATGCCGCATCCACATCGAAGTCGAAGGCGTGCGGATTCTCCACGTTGTGGTGCAACTCGAGGTTGAACGCATTGCGGCTCCACGGCCGGTGGTAATCGTCGGCGCGGCCATTCGGAGCAAAACCTAGTTCTGTAAGCAATTGTTCGGCACGCGGCACATCGGACCGGCGCACGAGAAGGTCGAGGTCATAGCAGGTGCGCAGCGACGCGTCACCATAAAGCCGCTCCGCCAGGCAAGGCCCTTTGAGCGCGATAACGGGCACGCCGGCACGATGAAAGTCGGCCAGGTTGCGCTTCAGCGTTTCAGTCCAGACAAATGCGGAAAGCTGTGCCCCGAGATGAATCTCGTCAACCTGCTTTTTCTGCGATGGCGAGAATTCCAAATCAAGCAGGCGCAAGCGCTCCGCCGCCCATGGCACAACATTTTCCTGTTCAGCGATGTTGAGCAGAGCCGCAAATTCAGATTCGTCGAGGGTGGTATGCGACCGCAGGCATCCGCGCAGAAGGTCAAGCAAGGACTGCATTCCAAGTCTCATGCCGGCTTGCTTCCCTGTGCTCATTGCGGCTGCCGCCCATTTACTGAATGCCGGAGATCTGGACCAGTCCGGTTTCGATTTGGGGAATGCGAGTCACGCCGGCCAGCATCGCTGCCGAAGGAATTCCGGTCCGGGCGTAAGACCTCTCGCAGTCAGAAGTCGAAGGTCCGCGGTAATCTCCCTCCATGTAGGCCAATCCAGGGCAACGCGAACAGTAGGAGGTATGCGTGCAGGAGGAGCAGGTATGCAGGTCGCGAATGCGCACCGCACGCAGCTCCGTGAAAGCCGCAGAGCCGAACCATATATCGCTGAAGCTGTCCTTGCGCACGCTGCCGCACGGCATGGGGAATTGCACGCAGGGATACACATCGCCGAATGGGGAAATGTAAGCAAACGAGTGCCCGGCGCTGCAGCTATGCCCGTCAAGCACGTCGTCGCCATGCTCTGAGATGGGAGCGCAATATTCGGCGACGTCCCCCACAAATTCCTCCTGGTGCATCAGCTCCACAAGCTGGGTATGGCTGATACCGAGGCTCAAAATCGACCGATCTCCGCTGAGCATGGGCGTGATGGTGGGGTCGAGAACAAAATTGACGCCGAGGTCCTTCGCCAGCTTCTTCACGGCCCGCGCGTCTCCGTGGTTGTACTTCATCAGAACATCGGTAAGGGACACCTTCGTGCCAACCGCTTTCAGGTTCTCAATGCCCTTTAATCGTGCGGCGCAGCGACCCGGGAAGCTTGGTGATCGCGTCATGCACTTCAGGCCGGTGAGAATACAGGCTGATCTGCACCTGCTCGATCCCAAGCTCTCTGATGCGCGCAGCTTCTTTGGGCCCGATCATCACCGCATTGGTTTTGAGCTTGACGTTAAAACGAAGCTTCCGCGCATACTCCAGGATCTCGAAGCAATCCCGCCGCATCAACGGTTCTCCGCCGCTGATGCTCAAAAAGAAGGTGCCCACGTCGGCAAGCTGCTTGAGGACGCTCTTGATCTCATCGGTGCTCATCTCGCCTTTGCCATCGTGATCGAGATAGCAGTGCTCGCACCGCTCGTTGCAGCGCCACGTAATGTCCATGTGCAAGGCGAGGGGAATACCGCGGGCGGTGGCCTTTTCCGTCATCTCTGTGAGCAAGCTCATAGTGCCTCCTTGGGGGGAACCGGTGCATCATGGACCAGGAGAATGCCGTGCTTTGCAAGTTCGTCGACGAACTCCTTCGCATCGGCGGAGGCCTGCTCATCGCTGACATCGAACTCCGAACAAATGCGCTCATCGATGATGCGCGAAAGCGGCGTTGCGCCATCCGCGGCGTTCCAAATGGCCGTGCCCACCGGGTTCAACATGAAAAATGTCGAATCCACAGCCGACATGATCACCGTGTCATCGCCGATCGTGCGCGCTGCGATGTCGTTGCTTTGCGTCAGGTACATCTCGGTCGTTTCCATCTGTCACCCTATGAGTTCCCAGACTCGCTGGTCGGGGAAAAACGAAAGTTGATAAATCGGCACTGCCGCCACAAACGCGCAAGCCGCCTCAAACACCTGCCGCACCAGCTCGGGCTGATGCGCAAAAAAGAGAATGTTCCGGAGAATGCGCTGAATCGCAACCGCCGGATCGATCTCGTCAATTCGATTTTCAGGCGCCTTCTTCAGCAAATACACCGCAGCGATCGGCGCCGAAATGTTTTTTCCCGGTTCGCCAAGCTCTCCCGCAAACGGGGTGCCATAAGCGAAGTACTGCCCATCCACCTTGCGCACGTACGACATCTCATCCGTCAGCAGCGCCACGTCAGGCGGAGCCAGGCGGGCCATGGTCGTCTTTCCCGCCTCCGACACGCCTGAAAACAAAAACGCCTTGCCATTGCGAACCGCGCTGGAGGCGTGCAACAGAAACCCTCCCTCCGACGCCAGCTTCAATGTATGTACGATGCGCAACACCGAGTCGATGGAGTACGGATTCGCCGTCTGGTGAACCTGGCCCCGGCGCTCGTCTGGATTCCAGCTCGCGCTGAAATCGCCGCGCACCATCTTCCACTCGCGGCCTTCGAGCCAAACCTCGGCATCCGCGTCCGGGTCAACCGAATCAGGCGCCGACACCTCCACCTGAAGCGCAAACTGCGATGCCAGTCCCGGCTTGATGTAATCGCCGTAGCGCCCCCTGAGGATGCGCTCAAATTCAGCATCGGTTGTCTGCACTTCGATGGGGAAACCGCCAATTTCAATAACTACGTCGTGAACTGTACCGGCGCTGGGAAGTTGCATCGATAGCGTCATTCTATCCTTCGGATTAGCCGGAATCAATTGCCTTCTGGTGCTACCGAACTCGTTCGTCATGTCACGATCCCGCAGGATTCACGGACTTTAACTCTACCCGCCCAGATCGGCCTCCGCGCATGTTTGAGGCCGTGCGCAGGTAGAGTCGCGTACAGAATTCCGAGCGCCGCAGAATAGCCGCCATGCCCCTCTGCCAGGGCGAACGCTCAAGTAGGACAGAAGAACCGTTCCGGTGGACGCCGACGACTCGCCCTACCACTTCACTCCACTGCACCGGCAGGTCACACTTGGGCAGCGAGTCACCCCGTGTCAGGAAACCATCATCCAGAACCCGGACGATGCGATGCGCCGTGAGTTTGCCGTTTCGTTTGTAGAGGATAACCTGGCCCGACCGCAGCTCATGAGAATTCTGGCGTTGTACTGTCAGCACGTCTCCTGCCTGGATGGCGGGTAGCATGCTGCTTCCCAGGACTCTTAGGCTCACCAAACCCGCGCTGCGTGCCACATCTGCTACAAGCTCGCAGCACGCCGATTGAAGGTGCGCCTCTGGGATCATGTCTTCCCGCGCTACGAGGTCTTCCGGTTCTGGTGGCAGCCGCTCTGCGTGGTTTGGATTTTGCCGCACGTGAGTGCCATGGTCTCAAAAACGTGCTCGTGACGGACCTCTGGCTTCACATACGGCTTCTTCGCAGTGGGTTTTGCGCTGTCCGCCGAAGCAAGTCTATTCTTCTGTTCCGTAGAGTTCATATTCACCTATGTACCTCGCTCGGTTAGAGTTCCGTACGTGTTTGAGTCTTCTTGCGCGCTCGACTTCAGAATAACAGACTTGCTGATCCTCATTGCAGCCTGACCTGCCCATCCTTATGGTGCAGCTTGGGTCGTCTGGACAGCAGCACTGGTACTGAGCACGCCGAAATAGATATTCGACGTGTCCGTCGCCACGACATTGTTATCGATGATGATGCCGCTCGTGCCGCCAGTTGCGGTATATCCCGCGCTTGAGGCCGCCGGTGACGTGCCCGAGGTGACCAGATAATTGTAGAGGCAATCGCCTGTGCAACCCGTGTCACTACCTCTGCAGTCACACTCGCATAAACCCAGTCCTGAATATCGGTCACAGTTGCCCCATTCAAGTGGGTTGCCGCCGTCGTTCCCAGGACGCCCTGATTCGCTATTATTGTCGTGCCGGTCGGGGCGCCGGCTACGAGCATGATGTCGGAGTCGACCTGGATGTAATCAGCCGCCACAACGTTTGTTGAAGATGCAACGCTGAGCGAAGTAAGGGCGGTGACCGTTGTCCCGCTCGTATGCGTCGCGATCGTTGTGCCAAGCTGCGCCCTTGTCACCGTCAGCGTCAATCCGGCAGTGTTGGTTTCTGTGACCGACCGGTCACCTGCATATCCTCCGTATTTACCTGGATGTAGGAATTTACAGCAACGGCCGGGGTAGATGGCACCCGAATCAAAGTGTCGAGCACGGAGACGTCGGCGCCAACCGGGTTGTTTAATGCAGTGGTGCCGTTTTGGGCGCGGTCCACTGCGACATCCTCGGAGCCGCCGGTGCAGGTACCTGTGATTCCGGTGACGTACACAGTCTCGGTGCCTGCCGTACCGACAACATTTAGGTAATCGCCAATCGCAATATTCGTCCTGCTGCCGACGCATATAAAGGCGTTCACCGTGCCAGCTGCCACGCTAAGTGTCGTCGAATTAGTTTGGACGGCATTGTCGACCGCTCCGGAGAGCGTGGTGTCTGACGGCACAGCTGAGATAGCCGCGGTCAGCGTGGTCGGAGCAGTCTTCGTCCCCAGGAACTCCGTCACCGGCGAACAAGTTGTAGCCGCAGTGCCATCTATATTGCCGACCGTGTTAACGGTGCTACTCGTGAACGTCGCGTTGAGGGCAATCTGGTACAACTGAGGGGTCGTACTCGCCCCAGACGTGCCGCCGCAGAAGTAAAGATTCCCCAATGCAGCGTTTCCAAGATAATGGATGTTGTCGAATGCACCGGAATATACTGCCACTCCTGCGCCGCCGGTGCTAGTCCCCATTTCAAGTTTGTTCCCAGCGCCTGTTGTAAAGGCGTCCGCGAACTGGACGATAGCAGAGTGAATAGAGCCCGCATTGTCGTCGCCAATGAAAACGTAGGCCGTTGTAGTGCCGCCGAAGGTGTCGATAAGTGGGGAGTCTTTAATTCCTACCGTCCCGGCAGTGAGGGTGACGCTTGAGGGCACCACCCGCACTCGGGTACCTGTAGAAGACCCCTGTAGATGATCCCACGAAAATACTTCCGCCAGATGTATCCTCCACTGGGCTCGTCAAGACCCCGGTGCCTGCTGCTATAGGCCAAACACCCGACGAAACCACTTCAGCCGGCGTTCCTTTGAACACCCCAGTGAACTTGTGAAGGAGACCGCTGTTATCCCCTACATACAGGGCGTCATTATAGTAATCATAAAATGGGGCAGAGTTGGTGTCGGTCGGTTGAGTTCCAAGAGATCCCTTATTGAATTCAAGAGCCACAAAGCAGGGAGCCGCGCACAACGCGCCCGAGCCGTTGTTGTAGGCGGTTCCACTGGCTTGAGAAGTGAGTTGGTGAACCCCTGTACCGGTGATCGGGCCGCCCGAATTGAACATTCTCAAAATTGTCAAATAGGCGAATCCGCCGGTGACTTGAACGAAGGCAACTTGTGTTCCGTCGAGAGAGATGACGGGCGATAAAGTGGCCGTACCGCCGCCGGTGTTGTACGCCCAATAGGTAGCTGGCGTAGTTGCATACATGTTATTAAAGGCGGCTATGGTCGCCTGAGTAGTAGAGCCCGCGTGGCCAGTCGGATACACAGCAAAATCCGAGGAGCTCGAACCAG
This sequence comes from uncultured Acidobacteriaceae bacterium, assembly GCA_963826915.1. GTDB lineage: Bacteria > Acidobacteriota > Terriglobia > Terriglobales > Acidobacteriaceae > Telmatobacter. The sequence goes on along the minus strand of CAWGYG010000006.1, from coordinate 528,809 downwards.
TCGTCTCAAGGGAATACTTGGCTGGATACTGGCCGGCACTCAAGCCGCCCGTGCCCGTGCCGAGACTTTCGCTCCAGTCGGTTTTGATCGACTCCTTCGGCTTGGACGTGACAGGACCCGGGGGCAGACCCCGCAAGGACAATCCTGAGCTAATCGCTTCCGGAGACTTTTCGAGGCTGGAACGGCTGCCATCGGACGCCTCCGATATCCACCTCGCCCTGTAGGCGGCATCTACGGCCGCTGGCCCTTGAACCGGCAATTTCTTCCTCAGCTGCTGCATCACGTAGCGCGGATCATTCACGATCTTCAGCCACTCTTGATAGTGGCCGCTCTGGATCGCGTCCTGCTCAGTGCCCGGATTCCCGAACGAGACATGGTGGGTCGACCAGTCTTCTGGAATGCCCGTGATATTGACGGTGCCAACCCGAACCGCTGGCGCTTCCTGCCCGCGCGCTTCCTGCCCAAGCATTGGAACGCTGAAGGCGGCAACCATAGCCAAGGTTAGAACGATCATCGACCACTGGGAGCGAGAAGAGTTTGCATTCAACATGATTGGCATTCTCCGTAACAATACAGGCTGGTGTATGGGGCCCGGATCCCGTCCGGCTGCTCGATCTAGATCTTACCGACTGGGTATTTCGCTTGGGGGCCTCGCAGCTTCCGACAGGGAGACTCGGCTGCCGCATAGGTCATTTGTATGGGGATTATAACCGCAGTCAAGTCCCTTGCAAACATGAATTTTAAAGGGACCCTTCTTTAGCACGGTCACCTGCGTCACGATGACAGACACGCGTACTTTAGCACGGTTACCAAGGTTACAAACACCGTAATACTTTGAACATTGTTACCTAAGTTACGAATGCAAACACGCACACCACGCCTGCATCCTTGGTTCCGGTCGCACGCGAAAAGGTTGCCTCTGGATCCACAGAACATGCAGAGATTTGTGCCGGTCTTCGCCGCCCCTCGGTAGTGCCAGTCCGGCACTTTGAAGCTCACGCCAAACCAGCTTCTAGCGTTCTTGCCCCTCTGCTCCTCGCAGGCCAAAGGCGCTTGAGATCCCTTGACAATTCTTTGGCGCGTCAGGTTTTCAATTGCCAATCGAGCCTCTTCCTCGTTCGCAGCGTTCTTTGCCGCAATTTCAAGTTCGCGAAGCTTGGCGCCGACTAGAAACCTGTACCAGAATCCCTGCAGCACGTGATACACAAACCCTTTTCTCCCGTCCAGAAAACCCAGCTGGAATATGTATCGATACAGGAAGTAAAGCGATGCGGAGATCTCAAATGGAAGCCGGTTGTAAATCGACTCTTTGAAGAAACGTTTGACCTCGCTTGCTTGGCTGTTGACTCTTGCGCAAGCGAAATTTGTGGTTCGAATGAATGAAGCCGCTGATTCAACACGTCCAACGCTTCTCTGCTGGCATAGGCGTTGTGTTTCGACGTGAAATAGGTCAAATCAAACAGGTTGTGATCGGCAAATCCACCGCGAAATGTCACCGCTCTTCCTTCGGTCAGATACATGTGCTCATCCATCCAGCGGTCTTCAATATGCGCCTTGCCGCGTCGCCAGATTCGCAGCAGGGTTAGCGGATATCTCCCCCCATGGCGAATGAATTTGCCTTGAAAAATCGTCTTGCGATTGAGGTTGACTCCGGTAACATCCTGGGGCAGGTCAGGCAGTCTTTTGGTAATCTCTTCGGCCAGGTCCGCTTCAACCACCTCGTCAGCATCGAGCCGCATCACCCACTCAGCGGTGATCGGTGCGTTCTCGATAGCCCATTCAAATTGCCTGGCATAATTCTGAAAAGGGTGTTGCAGAACGTGTGCGCCGCCGGCTTTCGCAAGTTCGACGGTATCGTCCGTCGAGAATGAATCGATAACAAACACTTCCTGTGCGAATTCCGCAATGTGTTTCAACGCCCTCGGCAAATGAACGGATTCGTTGTACGTCAGAATGATGATCGCAACGCCGGGTTTTCCACTCATTTGCGAGTCCTCAATTGAAGCCGTTGCATCATCTGCGACCACCTATACCGCGTTATCCCTTACCGCATCATCACGTCGCGTCGTGGCTATCGCGCAGTCGGCAGCTTGGCGAAACCCAGCGCCAGGACCAGCAAGCGCGCAATCATACCCACCGATCAGGCAGTTTTCTGAATTCCGATACCGAGGCGTACGCTATAATCCGGCACCATCTGATGAACCCCGCTCCCCCGTATCCGAAGGTTCTTCGTCTGCCGCGCGTGCTCCTTTTGCGAGTTTCTTCATCAGTCTTGAGACCGCATCAATCTCCACGAGAATTCCCCTCTTCTTGAGAAGCGCAATGCGAACAGGGTCATGTATCGCGATGTAACTCTGGAAAAATTCCCTGATTTCGCTTTCAGAGGAGTTTCGGGCGATAAGTCCAAGTCGATATCTCAGATAGAACATTTTTTCGTTTTCGCTGGGGGGTCGCTGGCGGAATTTAGCCGAAAAATACGCCGCATCCAACATATCGAAATGAAGTACATTGCCCAGACGCATGTTGCGCGGCGACCTCACGTGGCGCTTCCAGTAATGTGTCGCAAAATCGAAATCGGCATAGTTCCTGGCTCTGACAATGGACTTATAACTGCTGTAACCCAGGAAATAGCCCGCAGGGACAACTCGATCGCTTGCGGGCTCGCGCATCAACCGGGGAAGAGCTCCGAACAACCTCACCTGGTAATAGAAATAGTCGTACCACGCAATGAGTTTCGGCGATCTTGAGGCCCGAATCAAGGCAGCACGCGAGTATCGCCATACAAATTCGGTCGCTGGAAAACGGTTTAGGAAATATGTGCAATCTGAAAAGGGGTTCTTCGACTCTGCCGAAGACGGCACCGACTCAAGATTGGGCAGAAGCAATTGGTCGATGTCATCCGGCACACGCCGTAAATGTTTCAGAACATGATCGCTGTCTATCTCTTCGTTTCTCCCCATCAGGATCAATTCATCAGGATCAATGCTGCCCAGCCACTCAATCCCTTCGCTCGCAGCGCTCTTGGCTGCATAGTACGTGTTGACGATCTTCCTGACATCCATGTCGGTTTCCCACCATGGAAGTATCTTGGCCATCCACTCCGGCGGGGCCTGTATCTCACCTGGGCGAATTGAGTTTCTCGCTATAACTTGCGGATAACCAGCAACTAATAGCTCTGCGCCATCCGTTGTTCCATCCCAGTAGATATAGATACGTGTGCAACCAGCCGCAATATGGTACCTGACAGCAGATGGCAATATTCGCGACTCGTTTCTAACCGTGTACGAAATCGCAAATCGAACAGACGGCATCTCTCTCCCCGTGATTATATTTCTTCCCGAGAAGCCTGATTGGCTTGCTCAACACTCGCCGAGCTGATCAGCCGCAACAAATCGTGGGTTGCAGCTTCGGCAGCGAATTGCTGCAAGAACGCCTGCCTCGATGCCCGCTTCATCTTCGTCCGCTCTTCCGGAGAGAGGGCTAGAAATCTCAGAATCAGGTTCCGCGTGCCGTCAAGAGTATCGCTCTCCACGAGGCCTGCTTCAGATGCTTCTACCTCGCGCCAGATATTCACTTTGTTGCTGATCAGCACCGGCGTTGAGCATGCCAGCGATTCGGCGACAACGAAGCCAAAGTTCTCCTGGTGCGACGGAAGAATCAATGCATCCGCGCTACGAAATGCACCCCACTTGATTTCTCCCTTCAGCATGCCGGGCCAATGCACGCGTCCCGCGATTCCAAGTCTTCCCGCCAGTTGCTGCAACTCAGACACCCACCCGGCCTGGTCTGGCCCTGCCATCACCAGATCGAGATCCGAAGGAAGCTGCGCTGCTAGGCCCCCAAAGGCCTCGATTAACAGATCGCAGCCTTTCTTGGGATGAATCCGGCTGAGAAAGAGCAGAAATCGCTTCCCCTTCAATATGGGAAACGCAGCACCAAAAGCCGCCTTTTCCGCGTCTGAGTCGCCATCAGGATCTGCAGTGCCCAGGCCGGCGACACACCCCTTATAAGGCCAGCCGAAGAAGGCATTGCGTGCTCTTATTTTCTCCTCTTCGCAGGTAAACAAGACTCTCTTCGCATCACGCAGCACACGCCCTTCAGCCAACCACCAATAAATCTGCTTTGCAAAATGCTTCAAGAGAGATTGCTGGCGGAACCAAGGGTCCATCATGCCATGCGGAAAAATGTAATAGCGCGTCGATTCCTCGCGCAGGCCGCGCCACGCCCCAAATGACGAATCATTCCACAACCCGTGGAGAACCACAGCGTCGAAACGTGGTGCATTCTCGTTGACCCATGGGGCAAGCCGTGGATTGTACCCATACTTGCCTTTACCTCGACCCAACCCGGTCACCTGAAAAGGGAATGAGCGCTGCGAGATCTCCTCTGCAGATTCCAGGCTTACAACCTCCACCTTGTGCCCCTCGCGAAGCATCACTTCCGAAAAGCGCAACACCGCCTCAAAAGGGCCGCCGGATTCTTGATTTGTGGTTGTGAATTACGTGAAGCATCCTAATTCGCCTTGGCAAATCGATGCCACGATCGTCGCGAGAAGTGCCCATCGCCTGCGGCGCCTCGCGCATCATGGACATGCTTGCGCCATGCCGCGGAAGGCCCGCCGCGCCTCATTCATCATGGTTGCGAATTCCTGTGCGAAGCCTTCGCTTCATCGAGACCGTGCCAAATCTGCCACTCACTGCGTTCCCTATTGCTTGTTAGTTGAAATTAGGGCTTCCACTGCTTCCGCGAAGCGCTCGGTATCCGCTTGTTCTACGAATTGTTGACTGGCAATGCACATCCGCTGCCACAAGGCTTCATCCTCTGAGAGCAGTTGCATGAAGTATGCCGTGCCGATTGGATTATCCGCTTCAATAACAAAGCCATTCACGCCTGTCGCGCACCAGGGTATCCCGGCTTCCGCAATTGTCAGACAGTATCGCCGGCAAACCCATTGCCAATGCTTCGGGTATGACATTTCCGAATTGCTCCTCGACGCTGGGCAAAATGAGCGCAAGCGTAGACCCATAGGCTTGGCAAATCTCTGCCGTCTGTAGAAATCCGCGAAAACTAACAAGGTGCGCGATCCCTTGCTTTCTGTGCCTGCTACGCAGTTCAGCCTCGAGAGGGCCTGTACCGAAAACATGCAGGTGTCGCGGCTCTCCACCTGCCTTGCGTAATCCGCCATCGCCTTCAGCGCCATCGAGACGTTCTTCTTCACCACTATGCGGGCGACAATTGTGAAATGCCGGTCTCTGAATGGAACCCCATTCGGCGCAGGGGGCGAACCCGATAGGCTTCGAACTCTCTCAATAGAAACTGCATTGTAAGGTGTTTTGATTCGGTCGGCACGCAAGCCCATGAACCGCATGTAGTCCGAGATCTGACTCCTGACGCGATGGCCCCGTTATAAGGAAGATAGAGAATGGACTTCACAAACTCACGCCTCAGGTGTCGCTGATAGTCGTCGAATTTGGAGCAGCCCATCGTGAATACTTTCTTGCCTAGCAGTCTGAGCGTTAGAGCAACCGCAAAGATGGCGGGATCCTGATAGTGGCACATGAAAAACTTGGCGCCTCGCCCTACGACAGACATGCCGCTAGAATTTTCCTGAATCGTTTCGAGAATGGGATTTCCTCCAGTGGACGGCCAGAGACCAGCGTAACCTTCCTGAAGTAGGTTCCATCCTCGGGTAGCCACTCATAGACTTTGCTCCTGCCGGCGAGTTCTAGACCAATCACTTGCTCTCGGCCCTCAAACTTCTTCGCTACTGCATCGCAGCGGTCGGAATGAAGTGGTCCGAAATTGTCCCATACGAAGACAAGCTTACCCATTTTTAGAGTTTCCCCGCTTGAATCTGGCGTTTCCTGTCTTCCAGACAATTCGTTGATACATTCATCCGTTTGGGCCGAAGGCGATTACCGATGCGCGCCCATAGACCTCTTGGTTCGGTCAAAAGTGTAAAACCTAAAACAAGGTTCGCCGCCATCCTGTCAAGTGCCGTCTTGTCGCGCCCTATAACAACCCGAAAGTACCGCGCGTGCGTCTTTCGGCTCTCCGCCGCTGCCGCTGGCTTCCAGTAATCGATTCCCCGTGAATCCTGAAGATGGACCAATAGCCCGGTACATGCACCAACGGCATCTTTTTCATTGCCATCTCGAGCAGAAGCTCTGCATCCCAGCTCGTTGTGTTGTGGGGATTAAAGCCTCCGACAGCCGAAACGCGTCGGCCCGGTAAAAAGTGGACTGTTGCAACACGAGCACTCCACCGTAAACAAACCTCTTCGCGCTGAAACTGGTTGACACCACTCGTCGAACAGATTTTCCCTCCGCATCCGCTTTGTATCCATCTGCGTAAATTGCCGCGGCTTCTGGTTCCGTTCGGCAGCCCCCACGACAGCTTTGAAACATCCCGGGAGATACAGATCGTCTGCATTAAGATAACCGAATAAATCTCCTGTGGCTCGCTCAAATGCCTTGTTCAGCCCGTCCGCCGGCCCATTGTCGGGCTCTGAAATATGGATGATCCGCCCCGGGTACTCGCCCTGGAACTTCTGGATAATTTCAGCCGTCTCGTCCGTCGAGCCCGGGTCGACCACGATGTATTCAACTTCAGGCCAATTTTGAGTGAGAACGCTGGACAGGGCCGATGCCAGATACTGCCCTTGGTTGAATGCGTTCGTGACGATCGAAATCTTGATGGGACCTCCATCCCGCAACCTTGGCACTCCTTCAATCATCTGATCCAACGATGTCGCTTACATCGAGGACTCTGACTTGGCGAAATCCCGCCTCGCAGGTATCGACAGCAACCAGGCGTTCCGATCGATTCCAGCGCGGATGAAGATCGCACTTTACATCTGAATCAGGAGTACGTGGATTGTGTGCGAACACTTGCACATCGATTCGACGCTTTAGATCAGGGTGAAAAAGAATTACGGGGAGATGATCACTCTTATTTGGATAGAAGTCCGTCGCAATCCAGGAATGGAATCGCGAAATCATTGGGTGACCGTCAAAATCCAGAGCCGGCCAACCAAAGCGCGTTCGCGACTTGGGATCTTTTATCGAAATTTTATAATACGCCTCAGCGAGGAGTCTCTTTTTCCACCGCCCAGTCATGCTTCGCGCAACTCGTAGCATTGGCTTCGCCCAGGATGCTCCTAGCCAGCCGCGGGAACGCGCCTGCACCAGCCCCCTCCCGAAAATCGGGCCCAAACAAGCAGGCTGTCGTTGTCAAACCAGTCGAAGTGGCTCACCTTCTCTTGCGCCAGCAACGTCAGAACCTTCGCTTCGCGGTCGGTGGCGATCATGCGCGTGAAGAGACCACCGTCCGAACTAAAAAAACGATGCAGAAACACGACCCGCGATCCGTCTGGGCTGAAACTTGCATGACACAGAAAGTGGCTCTCCAGGTCACTATTGCGAGCCGCCTCGAAGCTCGCTGCCCGCTTTGTCGAGATGAATAGGCGCTCTTTTCCTGTCTCCAGGTCAAGTTGCCATAGTCCGTCTTCTTCCTGGTTCGTGATCAGCCGGTTCGCGGCCAGCGGAGGATAGCCATATGCCCTCCAACGGTGAGCCAGAGTCGTGAAATTCGGCGAGATCGATGTCTTCCCGTCCGGACTGATTGCATAAATCGGTGCCGGCAATACCCGGCGCTCGCCTGTTCCGATATCCCGAAGAACTGCAACGACGCGATCACCTTCCATCGCGTTAAAGGCAATCGTGTCCTTGGCGCCTGGCAGCCATTGCAGCCGAGCCCCCTGCTGAAAGTTCCAGGCGGTCGTAGAATCCACGGCATCCATTTCGCCTGTCTGCGGGCGCCACAAGCAGATGTCGATCGGCTTCCCGCAGTCGCTCATCTTGAACATCCCCGGCGAGGCTCGGTGAATTGCAATCACTGAGTCGTCCGGCGACCACGGAATATGTCGTGAAACCCGACAAAACAGTTGGCGTCTGCGGGCGTTTCCGCCACAATGCGGCTCTTTGGCTCCGTCACCGGCATCTACCCTCAAGAAGTCTTCTGAATGAACTCGACAGGACATGCTTGTAGACGTCGTAGGTCTCTGCTGCGCACCGCTCCCATGAGAATTGCTGCGCGCGCACCCGCCCTTTGGCGATCAACTGTTTTCTCGTCTCTGCCGACGAGGATATCTGGATCAATGCATCGGCGATCGACATTACGTCACCTGGATCGACGTACAGGGCAGCGTCGCCCGCCACTTCCGGTAGGCTGCTGACGTCGCTCGTAACAATGGGGCAACCACACCGCATGGCCTCGACCAGCGGAATTCCGAAGCCCTCGTACTTCGACGGAAAGGCTAGCGCATCGGCTCCGGCGTAATACCGCGCGAGCACGGTGTCGTTCCGCCGCATCTCAACACGCTGCTTCGCGGAACCCCCGCACCGTCCATCGCGGCAAAATTGCCGGCAGTGAGATCATGCGAAGTAAAACTCACAAGCTTGTGCGTGCGATACAATCGCGCCTCTCCAAATGCTTGAATGAGCCCATTGAAGTTCTTGTACGAATCCCGTCCGCCTACGTGGAGAAAGAATGGTGCGCGAGATCGATCGGCCCATCGCTCACAGGTTCAATCGACGACGCTAGAAGCACCACCGATACCTTGGCGGGATCGACATCGAATGTCTCCAGCAGATCTTTCCGCGTCGATTCGGAAACGCAGATCAACCTGTCTGCCCGTTGCAGCACCTTCTCCTTCTCAGCGTGTATTCTCTTGATCTCTGGATTCCAATCCAAGGTGCGCTCTGGAATCGTATCGTGGACTGTTGCGATAATCTTCGCTGACTTGGGCGCGGTTCGCGCCGGCCGGTAAAAAGTTTCGTGAACGATATCCGGAGAAGCACTCGCCGCATACAAGCGAAACAGAAATTCGTTAATCGGCCAGACGATCTTATCCCGCAATCCCGGAACACCCGAAAGATCCATCCCCACCGTTGGCACGTTCCGCCTCTGTTCCGAAAGCAATGGACTGCGCAGGATCGGCGCCACGATGCGCCCATCGACATCCGGGAACTTGCATACTCGCGATGCCAGCTCAACAAAATATCTCGAAATGCCACCGTACCGGCCAACCGAAAAAATTTGAGGGTCGTAGAGGACTTTCATATGTGGAGGAAGTTGGCCCTCGGCTGCCAATGGCAAGTCAGCTTCAGATGAGCCGGCAAAGTATCTTACGAAGCGGTCTTCGCCGTACACATAAGATTAGTGGGAATCGCAAGAAAGTCTGGAGCATCGCCGGGGTCGCTTTTACAATCAAATCCCACAAAGCGATAACCATATCCTGCCAGAATCTCGCAGCAACGAGTTCTCAGCTCAGGCGCATGAGTCGCCATCATCCAGACCGCCTCACCCTTTGAGAGAATTGAGGTCCCAGCTTCCAGTGCTGCGCATTCTCCCCCCTCGATATCCATCTTGATGAACGACGGCTGCGGATTGCCTGCGCCAATAAACTCGTCCAGGGTGATCGCGGGAATCTGATACGCACTTCCGCGAGCAATGTGTGCGTGCTCCGTGTTTCCCCCGAATCCCACCAACCCAACGACGTCGCTGACCGCCGCCTGCACCAGCGTCACGTTTTGCAGGTGATTCATTTCGATGTGGCGATGAAGCATATACGCGTTCCGCGCTTCAGGTTCAAAAGCATAAACGCGCCCCGACTCGCCCACCAGCCCCGACAAAGCCAGTGAATAAAACCCGACATTCGCGCCAATGTCGTAAACAATCATTCCCGGCCTGACAAACTGGGCAAGCGCCCCCGCATGATCTCTCTCGTAGGTGCCGATCCAGGTGCTGTTTGTCGTGGATGCACCGGCAATCCAGCGCTTCCCTCGATTGATGCCCCCAAGAACGGGTACCTCGTACCTGGGGCACCAGCCGTAGAGGCCAGCGAAGCACGCGTCCTGCGAAACCGAACCGGGATGCTCGCTCTACCAGGCCCGTGATTGACATCATCCCGACACCTCGACCAGGGGAAGCCCTCGCAAAACCGCATCCTCTTCCGCTTCATTCATCCCCTGGTGTTCCCGAACGAGGCTAGCGAGCTTCCTACGTTCTATTCCCGGCCAGCCCAAACACCCGCTGGATACCTTCTCTCCCCCACCGCTCTTCCGCAGGGATCACCCGAATCAGCTTGAAGCAGGGTTCCCCCCAACTTATAGTCCACGGTGCCACGTCCCCTTGGTAACGCGACCACCGACCCTGCAAAGCAACTACCGCGCCCTTTCCCCAATCTCCACGCCCCTTGAGCACGATTGCAGTTCATCCCATACCCAGCACTTATTCCCTACAGCCTCCACGGGCTTCGTCACCACATGTGAACCAGTCCTTCCTTCCGTGATTTTATTTGCTCTCTGAACATCGGGGGCGCGCTTTGACCAGCCGATTGTTCGTGTGATGTTATGGTCGTTTCGATCGTCACAGCCCCACAGCCCACGAGCACATCATCCCCAATTTCGCACGCGCGTTCTCTGCGCACACAATAAGCGACGCTCCGACATTAGGGTATTGCGGCGTCAATCTTACGACTTCCTGCACCCTCTCGTTCTGCAATGCGGTGCAGTGTCTCCTTCCAGGGATGCTTCTCATCCCTCAAACAGTCAATACCATTGCTGGGGCGCAATTTCAACTTTCTATATCCAAGACCTTCGCCGACGGGCGCGATCACAAGATTCTGCCAATGCGCCTCATATCGGCTGCCTCTGCGCATCCACTCTGCGACGCTTACGAAATACCTAAACGCATAAAAGGTCCACCACAAGAAAACCGAAATAAAGCCGGGACTAAAACCATCTCGTTTGAGGGAGATGTATTTCAGGGAGCCCAGAGAAAGGAATAAACTCAAGAGCAACTTGCGGCGAATCTTATAAATGAGACTCTGGCCGAAAAACCGATCCTGTATCTCCATTGCATATGCCGGCCAAGGGGTGATTGCCGGGGGATGCTGAAGCGGAAAACTCATCGCCCTCGACGAAAGCTTGAGGTCCGGATCAGCAGTCTTGGTGTATTCCGCCTGCGGCCCGAAGCCAATATACTGGACCAGGTTCCGGCTCGGCACAATGCTGAGGCAATTGCGCGTCCAGCATGAATAGACGAGCTGATAGTCCCACGTGCCGGGTACCTTCTCCTCGTACATCGCGTCGAAGACCTTCGTCCAGTACGATACGACTCTCTTATTCGGAAAGAGGAGGTGAAGCAATCCCGCAGCTTTCACTTCCGGCCAGCTGCTCAGATGTTCATCGTATTCTTGCCAGGTTCGGCGCCACGTGGCCCATCCCCAGAAGGCCGAAGCCTGGGAAAAATAGTAGCTAAATGGGAAAGGAAAGCTCTTTTCGAGCGGGTTGTATCCGGTGATATAGCCCATCTGGGTGTTATCCCGGTAGCGTTCCAGCATCTCAGAGCAGAATCGGAAAAACTCGCGTCGGGCAGGCAGTCGTGCTCGAGAATATCGTTCCTCCACCAGCGAAAAAACCCAGCTGATGCCTGAGATGAGCCGTGGGCCTGGGCCGAGATCTCCGTGGCAAAGTTTGTCTCAACTTTGCACGGCCAGTCCACGGCGGAAGCTATCTTCTTTGCCTCCTCGCATCTCTCAGCCTCTCCGGGGCGGTCGCGTCGCGGACCATCAGCGATTAGAGGCAAAGGGTGGGTCGCGCGTCGGCGATAGTCGCGAATACCTTCCGCGTAGCCTCGGGCTGATTAAAAACCGTCAACGCAACTGGGGTTTCCAGTTGATTCATTCTTCGTCCCTCGATATCGTCCTGGCCAAATGCAGTGTCTTCCGCTAGCTTCGAAGCCACTCTTGCGCATCCTCCCACTCGACGATGGGGAGTCTTTCAAGGTTGTCGCAGAAATAGGAGAACTCCTTACTGCCCAGTTCGCCCGATAAGTCCTTCAACGTTATGCCCGGCTTGAGCACTCTCAAAACTCCAACGCCGCAATCAATTTTCAGTATCTTGAATTCGACACCTTCCGTTTGGGCCAGCTCAAATGCAACCTTCCAAACGTCCCCGGTCCCATGCATCGCCTGCACGCGTCACGTCGGGGGTGTGATGTTCAATCCAGCTGCGAGGCAAAAGGTCGTGGAGAGCGATCCAACCCCCATTGTTCAACCAGATAAGGGAATTCTCAACGTCCCTGTGAACTTGATCGTAGGTATGAAAACCGTCAATGAACACAACGTCAAATTTGGTTTTGTTCGTCTCGAAAAACGCATCCGACGTCTCACGGTTGGTCCCGCCGGCGGCGGGGTCCACGCCAACTTTATTCAGCGCGTGCACTGAATCGAAAAGGCCATTTCCGGCGCACCCGATTTCCAGGTAGGCAGGATTTGTCTTCTTCGCGAGCAGCAGGTTGACGACCGCTATTCGATTGAAGTGAATTGTCGTCCATTGCCAATCGAATCTCCTGCTGTCTGAATGAGCTGAGTACTTGCGAGCTGCCCGTTTGTGTTTTAGATCAACCCACATTGGCCTGAAAAGATGACGAATGAAAACATAGATGCCAGAACTTCTTGTATGCCGGCTGAGGTGCGGGCGGCGGAGTATTGATAGACATCGTAGACCCCTTGTTAGTTTTGTTTATTTCGCCGTTCTTCCAAGGATTTGCCAAGGCAGCATCCAAAACTGCAGGTAGGCCTGCGTCTTCATCCGGAAGATATGTCGCGTGCGGCGGTCAAACGCATCACCAAAATAGGAACTGACGCTGTACGACACCAGCGTGGCCATCGCTGACCCCATCCCGCCCCAGCGCGGAATCCAAAGCAGGTTCAGGACAACATTGACAAGTGCACCCAGCCCAGCCCTTTGCACCGTGCTGATTGTGACCTTTTCGTGAACGTACTGCTGGCCGCCAATGCAGCCCACCGCGACAAAAATGCCGGTCCAGATATGGATAGATAGAATCCCCGCTGCGGAAGTATATTGGTGTCCGTAGAGAATCCGTATCATCAAAGGACCTAGAAGCAAGGTGGCTGCCGTAACTAACACGCTAACCAAAATCATGCTCTCATAAAAGACTTGCAGTCGAGCGTAGTACCTCTCCGGGTTGAGCTCGCGTGTCTTCAACAAACGCGGCATCACGCTGGTTGTAACGATCATTGGGATGGCGTACCAGATCTCCGACAGGCGAATGGCTGCCGTGTAGTTTCCTACCACTGCCATCGAACTCATCCTGCCCAGCAGCACCTGGTCAATGCGCATATTCAGCGAGATCATCAACGTCGACAAAAGCAACGGCCAGCTCTCTGCGAGCAGCGATTTGGCTTGATCGATATGCCAGTTCCAGCGAGGTATGAACTGCCTGAAGCGAAAATATGATATCCCCAGCCCAATCTCGGCAAATAGGATTTCCAGCGCCGCGATCCACGCAAAGACCATCAGCCCTGCGTGCAGGAAGACCGCTGCTAACCGGGCCAGGCTGGCAGCAACGAAGGCAATCGTGCGCGGCACTACGGTATGGCGCGATTTGACCTGCGCTTGAAAATAAAAGTCGATTACATCCAGCGCCTGCGAGATGGATGCAATTGAAAGCAGGGCCACAATAATAATGAGGTCCCTGTCGTGCGGATCGAGGAATCGTGCTGCTATGATCGCGGCGATCGTCGTTACAACGCTCGCCGCCGCCTTTAGAACAAACGCAGTGCCAAGAACCCTGGGTTCACCGCTCTCGTCCAGCGCAATATCGCGAACAATCAGCGAGTCCAGTCCCAGGTTCGAAATAACATTGAACAGCCCGTAAATAGCTATTCCGTAGTTCAGAAATCCAAACCGCGTAGGACCAAGATACCGGGCCACCAGCGTCCCAACTAAGACAGCGCCGAACATCCGTATGAAGCGGTCGCCGCTAAGCCACCCAATGTTGCTGAGCGACTCGGCAATTCCCTTGCGACTACGGACCCTCTCAAGAATATTCATCATGTCCAGTCCGGGAGTGACAGATTCAGTCGCGCGCTGCGGAATTTGGCGACCCATCCCATCGCGGTACAGGGACTGTCCCTCGCAGAGGTTTCCTTCGCCAGCCTGAGCTTCTCGACTTCACCATGGCAGGAACGTTCTTCGCCATAGGTTCAAGCAGGTCGATGGCGATCACGAGAATCACCGCCACTGTCAGTCGCCTCGCGTAGGCAAACGGAGAAAACAGGATGTCCCAAAGAGCGTTGACCATCATCCATGTAAACAGGGGAGCAACCGGCGGTCGATCTAAAGAAATGCGGACGATACCTCTGAGTAGCAGAACGAAAACATAAACCCAGAAGACGAGACCGAGAATCCCAGCCCAAACCCAGGCCGTAATGATCGCGGAATGTCCCGGAATCATGCCTCCCGACTGATCCTCGACAGGATCGATGTTAAAATTCACTCCGGTTTCTTCTTGCATGTCGGCCAGCATCTCGAGGTATTTGTAGTCCGTTGCCCAGGAGCCATGCCCGATGAGGGGGCTGTCCAGGGCGGCCCGCAGGCCAACCACAAATTCTGGCCTTCCGCCCAACAGAAGGTTTCCGGCCCGCGACTGCTCTTCGTTTTTGGCCTCTGCGTCTTCGCTGAGAAGACCCGCTTTCGTAACCACGTGGATTGCGGTGTTGGACAAAGCTCCTGCCCCCATCGCCAGCGCCGCCAGAACCACAACCCGCATCGTGCTTCCCGCCCGCGGAAGAATCGTCAGCCGGGAGATATGCTCGGGAATTACGGGAAAGACCAGCGCGATCATGACGAGAAGATCGAGCACTGGCGAGCGGAAGTTGAGCAGAAGATTCACCAGGATGAGTCCGAGAACGCACAGACCGGCGATCAAATACCTCCTGCGGCTATAAAGAAAGCTGCTCAGAAGAAGCGTGCACAGGATCGTACCCCACGCATAGCCGAACTTCCAGGGGAAAGTGGCAACGGCCGGGTCGGGTATCATACTTCGCCTTAAGCATCGAGCTGAGAGCGACGCCGGCGATGAAAAGCAACTTGCGCTGGTCGTTCCCTCCCATCAGGATCGCAAATGCCACAAAATCGATGGCGAAGAAAATGATTGAGGCGTCGCCGCGCATCCAGTCGAACGGGGCCGTTCCCCGATAGACGTCTGACACCACTTGGCCCATCAGCCAGAGAAACATCAGGACAAGGATTATCTTCAAGGCGGGTCGATTGGCCCTCCGTCCACGAAGCGCCACCAGGACCAGCACCAGTGGAGTCAGAATGATTTCCGCAATCGGGAAATCCCCGATAAATGTGACCAGAAAATGAAGTGCAAAGGCCAAGTGCGAAGAACAGAGAAATCCGCGGCGCTCCTCCAAAACGGACGATTCAGGAATCGCATTCTCCAGTTCAGCCGTTCTCTGCTCACTGCAGTGATTACGTTGGCGTCCTTATTAGATGGAGTAGTGGTCCGCCCTCCGTCAGGAAGGACACAGCCGCCTGCAGTTACGCGGGCTTTGTCCCATTATGATTTCGATCCTCAGTCGCTCGCGAGTGCACAGGAAAAACCGAACCGTCACTGCGCCTCGATGCAATCCTTGCAAAACTGAGATAAGCTGGTCAACCGACTTCTCCCAGTTCAGCCGATTCCTGTACTCCAGAAATGCCTTCGCCGACAGTGCTTCGTATTCGTCCGTGCTAAGCAGCATCCTCTTGATGCTCTCTGCAAATTGGGAGGCCGGAGTCCCGGGCGCAAAGCACTACTGTGACCCGGGCGCGCCGTTCTTCACATAGTCCGGAACTCCGCCGGTTGCATAAGTCAGAGACGGAAGCCCAAACGAACTCGCCTCGCTGAACACGATGCCCGCGGCCTCTGCCTTGGTCGGAAGTATGAAGAAATCTGCACTCCTGTACAGATCAACCAGACGCTCCAATCCCTCATTCGAGTTCTTGTTGATAACACCCAGGATTCACAAAATCGGGAAACTCTCCTTGAGGCGGCTTACCCACTACGCGAAGCGTCGTTGCAATTCCCGCGTCATTAAGCAGCTGTGCCGTCTCAACCGCCGTTTGTCCACCCTCTCGCTGCCCAATTCATTCCAACAAACGGTCAGTTCGCACCGCCCCTTTGCGATTAAATCTGTTGTCCCTGGCCTGTAGGGATATGTCGTCTGCTGTATGGCGAACTCGGATGCTGGAGCCGAAAGGAAGTAAACGCAGCTTCCTCCCATCCGTAATCCTTCCCGCCGGCTTCCATTGCCCATGTTGAAGAGTGCTGCGGGCGATGCAGCACCTGCCAAGAGCCGTTTCCTCCTGCCGATTTCCCCGCGCTACTGCACCGCTTGTCAGATTTGAAAACGTGCTGCTGTAGTAGTTCTGCATCGAGTGAAACACCGCATCGGTCCACGTCACAATCGGTTGACGGCATTCAAGAAGCGTTACCGGGATCGTGCTCGGTGAAAAAACTACATCGATCGATCACGCCTCCAGAAATCGCTCGATTTGTCTCGCGTAAGCCCTCTGAACAAATGGAAAGTGGTCGAGGGTGACGGATTTGCCGCGTGCCTTCGCGATCAGTCTTGCCGGGGCAACAGCGTACTTGGCCTTGGTTTCAAGCGGGCTCAGTACCTCCACCTCTACGCCCTGCGCTCGCAACTCACTCAGTATGTGAAATGGAATTCCCGACCAGGTTGTCACATCCGTAGCGTCGCGTATCAAAACGAACCCTTATCCGCAATTCTCGGCCCCCATCAGACTTCTCCATCGGGTCAACGGATTCATCCCTGCCTATTCCGGATTACGTTCACCATAGTACTCGTAGTATTTCCTTCCGTAATACTCTGAATATCTGGGCGGTAAAATCGACGACGTTACTCCTACGCTCCAGCAGATGAGCGCCGGAACGATGAGCAAGTCGATGCACCGCCGCACAACTTTCTTTGCGCCGCCGCATAGCGGATAATGAGGTTGGAGGCGTCCGCCAGCCTTCCCAGAATCGCCGCATCGGTTACCGCGAGCACGGGGGGAGTATGGATAAGGGTAAAATTGTGTTCCCGCGTATCTGCGCCGGCAAGTCTTCCATCTGTTTCGAACTCAGCCATTCAGACGGAAGCGGCGGAACTGGGCCAGAAGGCAAAATATGCAGATTGGGAAGTTCCGGCCATGGGACAACTGCCTCCTGATCCGTCGCCTTTCCCGAAAGCACTGAGGAGAGGCCGAGACCCTTCCCATTCTGAAACGAAGGTGGATCGCCGGGCGGCGCAGATCGACATCTATGGGTTGCACACTCAAACCATTCAACGCAAACGTGATTGCGTCAGGCCCGCTACACAGCTTTGCCCTTCAGCGGGTGGTGTATTGCGATCACGATCACTTTCGGTGGAGATCGCGGGCTGGAAACCAATTTCGAGGTTCGCATCCCCCGCAGTGCTTCCGCTATTTTCGACCAGGAGGAGGAACCTCGACTGGCCGCCTATTCCCGGAACTTTGATGGCAGTAGGTCTACTACGTCAGACTGCTGGGATTACTTCAAGTACGGAAGTTGAAGAGCCTGCTGGATCTGGCTCATCGTCTTGAGGTTGGTGTAATTCTTCCAGCAGGATTGCAGGCGCAGCCCGATTATAAAACCAATTGCGGCACCGATCCACAAATGAAGTTGGTGCGGGGACGTCTCGGAAGAACAGCAGTATCCGCGCTATCAACAATATGGATGGCGGTTGAATGCAAGCCGGACATGATGCTTGCCTCTTGCAGTCGCTGTTGAAGGCCATCGTAAAGCAGGCGATTCGTTTCGGTGGTTTTGGCGGGCAAGCTCTGTTCCATGGCCTTCTCGCCCTTCCCAAATGCGTCTTTCTCCTCCTGAGCCAGTTCGGAGTGCAGCTGGCTTCGTTCTTCCGGGATGTTCGACTTCCTTTTCCGACGGCGAATCTGGGTCTTCTCTTCCTGCTTTGCTCGCGCTTAAGCTGGTCGATCTGAGCCTTCAGCGTCACCACCGGGGATAGGCCTTCATATGTCTGACAAGTGAAGAGTAATCCAAAGTCAATTGTGCCAGTCTTTCCTTGCGGCTGTGGGTCCTGGATCCGTGGGCCTAGCGCTGCGTCAATGACGTCAAGATAAGCGCTCTTTGACTTCTTCGAGGCGGGATTCCTTCCAACAGGCGATCGACTTCAGCCTCGCCTTACTCCTTGTTCAAATCTTCCAGGCTTGCAGTCACTCCGCTGTGCGTCTGATCGATGCCGTTCACGCCGAGGTTGCTTCTGAAGATCGAGAATGCGGGTTTGGCTCTTCTCCAGGCGTTACCTTCAGACCATCTAATTTCGACTCCAGCCAGACTGAGACCTTCTCTGTGGCCGAAAAATTGTCCAGCAAACAGTCTGCTCGATGTACCGGTCAATCAGGGTGTTCGCAATCAGACTCGCCAATTCCGGCCTTGGTCCGGTAACCGAAATTTTGATGATGCTCGTGTGTCCCAGACGAGAAATGTTGCTTAAAGCTCCCCGATGAAGTTGCCGGTCATCATCACACAACCTGAAGGATCAGAAAGGTTCCATGGCTGGCCTCCGTGCAGCGGTGAAAAAGCCCGGGTTACTCTCCAAGTGGAGCGAACGAATTGTTTTTTTTCAAGCGCGGAATCACTTTGCTGCTTCCTAATATCTCGATCTCGGTATCAAGCTTCTCGGCGGTGTCTTCGTCGCCCGTTAATTCCTGCGTCGGTTCCAAACGGAATTGCGAAGACTTATCCTCAGCGACTTTTATATCGGCCTGTGCTGTATACAGTTTTGGTATGAAGTGATTAGCAGCTACTCCAATGGACCACCCCATCACTAGGGCGAGAGCGACCACCCATAGCCGCTTCTTCAAAAATTGGACAAATCGCCCAAAAGGATCCTCGTCAGCGAATCCGCCAATCGCCGGCCCCGACAGCATGCTAGGGTCAACAGCTGCGGGCTTGGGTTCGGAAATGTTGCTGAAATCTTGTCTCACCAGGTCAATATCCTTGAATTCGTTTTAGGTTGAACTTCGCAATTTGCACATCGTGCCAAGCACGCGAGTATCTCGAAACTGCTCAACAAGCTAGATCTGAAAAGGATGGCTCTATCTCACTGCAGATGAAGAAGAAATGGCGGATCCGTGGTCTTGAGACTGCGCGAGATACGATTCCAGCAGAGTGTCCGCCCAGCGTCTTGGAGAAAACTGCTGCGAAAGTGGGAACTTTGCACGCGACATCTCATCTAGGCGCTCATCACTGATCGCGCTCATTTGGAACATGAGCCTTGCCAACCCCAGCGAGTCCCTTTTGCCAAAGACAAACCATTGTATCCGGGCTGAACAAGGTGAGGCGCGGCGCGAACTTGCTCCGAGGCAAGGATGGGCGCACCCGCCGATGCAGCTTCGTGTACTACTAGACCCCATGGCTCAAAAACACTGGGCAGAATGAGGCACCCCCCGAGCCAAAAATCGCGGGCATCCCCTCCGGCTCGACGGATCCATGAACCCGGGTTCCTTCCTTGCCTTCCAGACGCGGCCGCAGCGGACCTTCTCCGCAGCACGCCAGAGGCCAGAGATTCGTCGCCGGACCCGCGGTACATGCGTCGCTTCCAGAAGAGTATCCAATCCCTTCTCAGGAATGAACCTCGCGACAAAGAGAAACGAGTGCGGCACAGGGCCCCTCTCCAGGCGCGCTCGGTGCAGCGCCTCAATGCATTCTGGTCGCGCGGGAAAAATCCGTGAAGAATCGCGCTTTGTCGAACCCCAGCTTCCTCGCGAATACGGCCTGCCGCTCGCCTGGCAACGGCACTTCATCGGTAATTGGCCTTACATAAAATGGCGCGACCCGCGTCCCCAGCCTCTGCTTCGGCGTGCCGCGCCAGCAGTTGTCCATCCCCATGATCCTGCAGCATTTGCCGGCATATTTCCTTCGATTAGACAGTAATTGATTACATGCCAGGAGGGCACAATCATGATTTCCGGCGGGAACGGTTCAAGGCGATTCTCAAGCAAGTCAAGCTCCGGCTGCTTTTCCCAGGTTAGACGGTTGGGGATCCATGCAAACTGGCTCTCATCGAACGGCGCTAATGTCACAGGCTTCTGATGGCTTACAAAAAGTTCCACGCCATCGCGGCTCGCCAGCTCCTTCAAGCACGCGTTAGGATAGCCCGACAAACCCGTCCAGAGCATCGCGATCCTCATGCTGGACCTTTTTGATTTGCTGTATCCGTGCGCCCAAGCGGATAAGAAGGCCCTCCGCACGATAGAGAAACCGCAATGCTTCATCGGTCACCCTCCAATCGTGCCCTCGAATCTGGCGGAAGATCCTGCGACAGTCTTCCTGAAACTGCTTCTGCATCCTTCCGGAACCGGAAATTGAAGCGTCGTGAATGCGGAAACCCGCTAGGTCTCCGTCGATATACCCTATGTTCGCTCCTTGGTTTGCGATATTCACAAATAACTCGCCGTCCCAGCACGTGCGGTTCTCTAAATTGAACCTGGGTGGCGAAGATAAGCTTAGGCCCGGAAAAAGACGGCTTGCTGCAACCATTGGGTTCCACCATAGAAGAACCGCTTCGCAGTGAAATCTCTTGCCTTGTAGTGCCGGCCTCTCCGTCCCGCGCCATCGATCTTGTATCCGTCGCCAAACCCCAAATCGCATTCCCGGTGCTTCTCGGAAAAGCGGCCACCAGTTGGAGCGATCCAGGTAAAAGCACGTCGTCCGCGTTGAGGAATCCAAATACTTCCCCGGTGGCCCGCGAAAAACCCTTTTCAAGCCGTCGGCTGCACCCCGATCAGGCTCGAAGATCTTCTGCGTAACGCGATCTTGGTAGCTCTCGATCAGTTCCCGGCTGCCATCGGTCGATCCCGGGTCTACGACGATGTATTCCAGTTCCGGATAACCTTGGACAATACCGAGTCCATCGCTTCCTGCAAATATGCGCGCTGGTTTAACGACAATGTCACAATGCTGATCCGCATCACTTCTCCGCGACCCGCAGTTACAACAAGCCACATGGCCTGTCCGGAATGAACCCTGCGCAATAGCTCGCGCATATGATTTCTAAAAGATATAAAGCGCCGCAGGTGTTATCGACATCCCGAATGCGAGGGCGCCCTTGAGAGCAGCCTTTAGCGGGCTCGGGGAAAGATAGATGATGTCGTCCTCCTGAACAAGAGGATCTGATACGCGGGAGGTTAAGACCTTCTTGATATCAATTTCCTCGACGATCTTTGTCCCGTCGGGTTGGCCGCGCACAATATATGTGTGATTGAGTTTTGTTAGAGGCGCAACCCCTCCAGCCAGCGCTATAAATTCAGAGAGCGTTATCCTCTGTGACCCGCAAAGCGAATAGGCGCCGGGCTTCATAACGTTGCCGCCAACATAGGCTATTCCGCACGCCCGCACCAACACTCGATCTCCAGGAGACACGTGGCGATCAAAGTTCTCCGTATTGTGCATCGTCGGATCCCACGACAGAAAAGTCGTTTTGCCCGGCTCGCGATCATTCGAAATCTCGATGATGCGCCCCGTGTTTGCCGTGAGCCCACCCGCCGTCGCAAGCAAATCCGACAGCAGATGCTTTCCCGGCGGGGGATATATCCCGGGATTGTGGACCTCACCGAGTACCGTAATCCCTGTCGTCGTTGAATCTACCGTGACAGTGATTTCCGGATTCACCAGTAAATTCCGATCCTTCAACTCTTTCGACAGAAACTCTGCCGCAGCAACGCTCGTCAGCCCGCCTAGATGCACCACACCCAATATTGGGTAAGGGACATCGCCGCTCTCTGAAAGTCGTGTAGTGATTGAAAAATCGGGGGCATTGAAGACATTGATGTGAACCGTTTCCCCAGGCGTAATGGGACCATCCGACAGGCCGCCATACGTTCCAGCGCTCACGCCAACAGGGGGCACGCCCACAGAACCACCACCCCCCGTGGAGGACGGAATGATTGCTGGGCGTGCTTCTTGCCCGCTGCACAACGCCGGCAACATGATCAGAAGCGCGGCAAGGATCTGCGTGTGTTTTCTCAGTGGCATTGTTCTTCCGTGTCTCGGTAAACCGTTGTTAAACTGGCGCGCCAGTCGCCAGTTGGAGAGCATTCTCGAAGAATGCCCCTTTCCTTCTCGTCAAGTGAGCGATAAGGTCGAGACGTAATTCAATTGTCCGACCGGCCTAGCTCGCGGTCAACTCCAGTTGCGCCCGCACCGATGCAAATGTCCGCCGAATGCCTTCCTCGAGACTTGTCTTTGCCTTCCAGCCCAAGGCATTGATGCGGCTCACATCTAGAAGTTTTCGCGGGGTTCCGTCTAGTCGTGAAGCATCGAACACCAGCTCGCAGTCGAATTCCAGTATTTTCGAAACCAGCTCCGCCAACTCACGGATAGTCAGGTCCTTGCCCGTCCCGATGTTAATCAGCGGCGCTTCCTTCTCCGTGAGCAATAAATCAAAGGTTGCTTCAGGCAAATTCAACAGATGTACACAAGCTTCCGCGAGATCCTCGCTATACAGAAACTCGCGGCGCGGGGTTCCGGTGCCCCATACAACAAGCCGCTTTTGCCCCGAAAGCTTTGCCTCCACCACCTTCCGCATCAGGGCGGGAAGCACATGCGAGCCCTGCAGATCGAAATTGTCTCCCGGCCCGTAGAGGTTGGTCGGCATCGCAGCAAGATAGCGTGTCCCGTACTGCCTGTTGTAGGACCAGCACATCTCAATCCCGGCAATCTTGGCCATCGCGTAGGCGCGATTTGTCGACTCAAGCGGCCCGCTCAGCAGGTATTCTTCTTTGATCGGCTGCGGCGAAAGCTTCGGGTAAATGCAGCTTGAGCCGAGAAACAACAGACGCTTCACTCCGGTCTTGTAGCTCGCATCGATGACATTGGTCTGAATCAACAGGTTCTCGCGAATAAAGTCCGCTGGATATGTGTCATTCGCCAGAATTCCCCCCACCTTCGCGGCGGCTAGAAAAACATACTCGGGCTGCTCCCGGCTGAAAAAAGCATCCACTGCGCTGCGGTCTGTAAGGTCCAGCTCCGCGTGGCTGCTGAGCAGCAGGTTCAAATATCCCTGCCCCTCTAGTTCCCGGCGAATCGCAGAGCCTACAAGACCGCGATGGCCCGCAACATATATCCGGCTGCTCTTCTCCATCTTTGCCCGATTCACCAATCTCAATTCTCGTGGAAGTTGAATACTGAGTAACCGTGCTTTCTTACCAGCGCATCCTTTTCGGCTGCTTTCAGGTCTGCTTCCACCATTTCCTTCACCAGCTCTTTGAAAGTGATCTTAGGCTGCCAGCCCAATTCCCTTTTTGCCTTGTCGGCGTCGCCCAGCAGTGAATCAACTTCCGTGGGTCGGTAGTAACGCGGATCAACGGCAACAATTTCATTCCCCCGTTTATCCTTTCCCTTTTCCTCGGCGCCCGCACCCTCCCACGTCAGGTCCATATCTAGAAAGCTCGCAGCCAGGTCGACAAACTCGCGTACGCTGTGTTGTTCGCCCGTCGCAATCACGTAATCCCTGGGCTCATCCTGCTGCAGCATCCGCCATTGCATCTCAACGTAATCCCGCGCATGGCCCCAGTCTCTTTGCGCGTCCATGTTTCCAAGGTAAAGTCTCTCCTGCAGCCCCACCTTGATGCGTGCCAGCCCCCGCGTTATTTTGCGGGTCACAAATGTCTCGCCCCGGTTGGGCGACTCATGGTTAAACAAAATTCCGTTGCAGGCAAAGATGCCGTATGCCTCTCGATAATTCACCGTAATCCAGTGCGCGTAGAGCTTTGCAACGGCGTACGGAGAGCGCGGATAGAACGGCGTCGTTTCCTTCTGCGGAATCTCCTGCACCAGTCCGTACATCTCCGACGTTGACGCCTGGTAGAAACGTGTCACTTTCTCCAGTCCTGCGATCCTGATCGCTTCAAGCAGGCGCAATGTGCCAAGCGCATCCGAGTTGGCCGTGTACTCCGGCTCTTCAAACGACACCTTCACATGGCTCTGCGCGGCAAGGTTGTAGATCTCGTCGGGCTTCACCCGCTGCACGATCTGGATCAGGCTGCTCGAGTCCGTCATGTCCCCATAATGAAGGAGAAAATGTCTACCCTGCAGATGCGGGTCTTCGTAGATGTGGTCAATCCGATTCGTATTGAAGAGTGAAGTACGACGCTTGATCCCGTGAACTTCATAGCCCTTCGACAGCAACAGTTCAGCCAGATAGGCCCCGTCCTGCCCCGTGACTCCGGTGATCAACGCTCGCTTCATTCCTTTGCTCCTTGTCCGATCCGGGACTGTCACTTCCTTACAAATCCCGAAAATGATTCGAGCGGTAGGTCATCGTTCCAAATGATGAATTCCCTGTAACTCACGCATTCGCCTCAATGCAGGCCCTGAAATAATCCATGCTCAGCCTCAGCCCTGTTACCAGATCGATCTTCGGTTCCCAACCAAAAAGACGCTTCGCTTTGCTGATATCCGGCTGACGCTGAGAAGGATCGTCCTCGGGAAGTGGGCAATAAACAATCCTGCTGTTTGATCCCGTTACGCCCAGCACAGCTTTGGCACACTCAAGAATAGTCCATTCGTTCGGATTCCCGATGTTGACCGGCAGATGCTCGTCACTCCGCGAAAGCCCAAGAATCCCTTCAATCTCGTCGGAAACGTAGCAGAAACTCCGCGTCTGGCCGCCCCCGCCATAAATAGTCAGGTCTTCGCCCTTGAGCGCCTGCGTTAGAAAATTCGAAATCACGCGGCCGTCGTTCAGTTGAAGTCGCGGTCCATAGGTGTTGAATATCCTTACAAGTCGCGTATCGACCCCGTAGGTTCGGTGATACGCCATCACCAGCGCTTCTGAAAAACGCTTGGCTTCGTCGTATACCGATCGTGGCCCGATCGGATTCACATTTCCCCAGTACTCTTCCGTTTGAGGATGTTCCTCGGGATCGCCGTAGCATTCCGATGTGGACGCTTGCAGAAACTTTGCGTCATACTTCTTCGCGATTTCCAATAAGTTGCGCGTTCCAGCCGACCCCACCATCAATGTCTCGATGCCGAGCCGAAGATAGTCGACCGGGCTCGCAGGAGAAGCAAAGTTGAAGACGTAGTCCACGTGCTTCAGATCGAATTCCAGGCAGATATCGTGCTCCAGGAATTCAAAGCCCGCCTCACGACCCAGGTGCCGGATATTCTCCATCGACCCCGTACAGAGATTGTCTACGCCGATTACACGGTGCCCCTCCGCAATGAGGCCGTCGGTTAGGTGAGAGCCTAGAAATCCTGCGGCCCCGGATACAAGAACCCGCATCACTCTGTCGTCCTTCCTGATGCCATTCCCCAAAGACACACGGTAAGAATTAGACCACTACTCGGGTACAGCTGTTGTGATATGGAAATTGAACGCGGAATCCCCTGCTCCAAGGCTGCTCGCCGAGCAATGGGTGCGGTCTAGGCAAGGCTATGTGATTGCGCCGTCGCGTCGTCGAGGCAGAAAAAAGGTCGCCACGGGATCCACCGGCTGTGCAAGCCCCGGACGGCCAACGCTAAGATAGGTGAATCCGTTCTCCGCCATGATTGCCGGATCGTAAAGATTCCGTCCGTCAATCACGATAGGATAGCGAAGCGTGTAATGCAGTTTAGGCAGGTCGAGTTCCGCGAATTCCTGCCAGTCATTCAGTATCAGAAGTGCGTCCGCATCCTGTGCCGCCGCATACGGATCATCCACATAGCGCATGCACGGCCCCGGCGGTATCAATTCCTTCGTGCGTTCTGCGGCCGCTGGATCGTAGGCGCTGATTTGACAGCCTTCCTTCAGCAATCTCATTACGATGTCCAGTGCCGGCGATTCTCTTACATCGTCCGTTCCGCCTTTGAAGGCCAATCCAAGCACCCCGATTTTCTTGCCCCGAAACGTCCAGAGTGCAGAACGAATCTTCTGAAAGAATCTTTGCTTTTGTTCCTCGTTTATCTTCTCAACCTCGTGTAGCAGCCCAAAATCCACGCCCACTTGTTCCGCCACATGCCGAAATGCTGCTACATCCTTGGGAAAGCACGAGCCGCCGTAGCCCACCCCGGCACGCAGGAATTTTGGTCCGATGCGTGTGTCCATCCCGATCCCGCGCGCCACTTCCTCCACATCCGCGCCCGCCGCTTCGCACACGTTCGCCACTACGTTGATGAAAGAGATCTTTGTCGCGAGAAGAGCGTTTGATGCGTGCTTGATGATCTCTGCCGCCTTGGTAGACGTGTGCAGAATAGGCGGCGGGTCGATCGATGTGCGTCCGCCTGGAACCGATCCCGGAACATTGTAGTATTCCCCCGAAGTCAGGGGCATATAAATCCGCTTCAGAATATCCGCGGCATTCTCTGTTGCCGCCCCAATCACGATGCGGTCTGCATGCAGAAAATCAACCACCGCCGTACCTTCGCGAAGGAACTCCGGGTTCGAAGTAATATCGAACAGGTCCTTCGGAACCCCGTTGCGCTCGATCACCCGCCGGATCCACTCATTCGTGTAAACCGGAACGGTGCTCTTCTCGACAATTACCTTGTAGGAGTCGATTGAGCGGGCAATCTCGCTGGCCACCGCGTCCACAAAAGACAGGTCCGCGCTGCCCGTCAGACTTTGCGGTGTTCCTACCGCAATGAAAATTGCCTGCGCCTTCTGCGTCGCCGCCCGAAGGTCCGACGTAAACTCCAGACGGTTACCGCGATGTCTTCCCAGAAGTTCGGGCAGGTGCTCCTCGTGAATGGGAACGCCGCCCTCTTTCAGCGTCTTCACTTTGGATTCGTCGTTGTCGACGCAGATTACGCGATGCCCAATCTCCGCAAAACATGCGGCCGCGACCAGCCCAACATATCCAGATCCCACAACTGCTATTGATACCGGTTGAGTCTTCCAGTCCATCTCGGCAGTTTCTCCAGTTCACGCCTCTGCAACAGGCCCGCCGGCCAACTCATTCTGCCTGCGCCAGCGGCTGCTGATCGCCTTCTGGCAAGGGAAGCTGGTCCCGATAGCGCCAGATCAGCGGTATAAGGCGGGGCGCCGACAAGTAGCGCGGGATGAATCTCCGCGGTGCTGAAACACAGCGGAATAGCCAACCCAGGTACAACTGGTCCGCCCAATTCGGAATCCGCACCTGGTCTCCGCTCAGAAACGCAATCGCAGCCCCGATGCAGTGGATCGCAGGGAGATAATCCAGATTGCTCTTCAGGTATAGACCTAATCGCTCTTGAGTTCCGCCACCAAGTGTGATGATCACGTGCTGGGGTCGAAGAGCCTCCAGTTTCTCGATGAGCGTCGGATCCTCAATCTTTGCGCCATACATGGGCGCTTCATAAACAAACTCCGCAGGAACCGAGATTCCTTCCGACTTGAGCCAGGCGAGGTTCTTTTCCGAACTTGCTTTGCCCACCATGATCCAAAAGGTGTTCTCCGGTTCGCGCACGTCCGGCCTTTTCAATAACTCACGCAGGTATTTCAGGCCCGACAGCCTTTGAATCGAGTCGCCCTGCAGCAAATTCCAGGCCAGAACCATGAACGCCGAATCGGCAATCGCCACATCGGCATGCGTCAGCGCTTCCCGATAGTTGTCGTTCGTGGCGACATCCTTCAAAGCTGGCGCCGCGGGCACTACCAGTAAACCGCCTTGCGAAATTCGCCTTATCGCGCCTTGCGCGTCGCCGACGTAGAAGTTGACGCCTAGTATCTGCCTTTCGTTCAGTGGTCCGCTCATGTATTCTCTCCGGTCTAGATGTTCCCGGTTAGCTGGAGCGCCCGCCTCTAAAGTGCTTATGCATGGGCAAGAGTCAGCATTTCCTTTTCGATCCAGTCATATGTCTTCCGCATTCCATCTATCAGCCGAATGGATGGTTCCCAACCCAGATACTCTAGAATCTTGGCGTTGTCGCTGTTGCGCCCATTTACTCCCTTCGGCGCATCGAGCTTGTACCGCCGCTTCAACTTTATCCCGGCTATCTCTTCCACAATATCCACGAGTTGATTAATTGTCACCAGTTCATTTGAACCCAGGTTGATTGGCTCATGCAATTCGCCCTCGGTAATAGCCAATACCCCCTTCAGGCAATCGTCGATATACATGAAACTACGCGTCTGATTGCCGTCGCCCCAGATCTCGATTTCCTTCTTGCGCGACAACTTCGCTTCGAGCACTTTCCGGCAAATCGCGGCCGGGGCCTTCTCGCGCCCCCCGACCAGGTGCCATAGGGCCCGTACACGTTGTGAAACCTCGCTACCCTGCACTGCAGACCAAAGTCTTCCTCGAAGTGCCTGCACATGCGCTCGCTGAACAGCTTCTCCCATCCATATCCATCTTCAGGGAGCGCTGGGTACGCGTCGCTTTCCTTCAGCGGAATAACCGCCTCGCTCTTTTGCTTCTCCGCATTGTAAACGCACGCCGACGAGGAATAGAAAAAGCGCTCTACGCCACAGTCCCGTGCCGCCAGCAGCATGTGCGTGGTTGTCAGCACGCTCAGCATGCATAGCGCCTTGTTATTTTCAATGAACCCCATCCCGCCCATATCTGCAGCAAGCTGGAATACGACATTGGCGCCCTCTGCCGACCGATAGCAGCTATCCCGATCCTTCAGATCCAGAACAAGGTTTTCAACTTCGGGTGAAACTTGGTGCCACTCTTCCAGAGGTTTGATGTCGACTGCTCGAACAACGTCCACTCCGTTG
This sequence comes from uncultured Acidobacteriaceae bacterium, assembly GCA_963826915.1. GTDB lineage: Bacteria > Acidobacteriota > Terriglobia > Terriglobales > Acidobacteriaceae > Telmatobacter. Next base: position 500,218 of record CAWGYG010000006.1, on the reverse strand, counting down.
GCAATTAGGCTCTTGACCAGATGGCCGCCGATGAACCCGCCTCCGCCGCAAACAATCGCCGCTTTACCCTTCAGGTTCATAAATCCTTGTTATCTCCTTGTGACGCGTCCCCAGCAAAGACCGTCTTTCAACACTTATTGAATCCGGCAATTGGGTTGGCTGACCGCATCGCCGGTAACCCGAATATTTCATCTAATAAGACCCGACCACTAAAAGGCGAAGAAAGAATTGCGGGACGTGCCAATTCATGCAAGGCAAAACTCCGAGTAAGTTTCAAAAAGAGAATTTATGTTCTCCGCATCACCCAGAAAAACCTTCCGCAAGGGTCCCCGGCTAAGCACGATCGCAATGAGTGTCAGAACCAGTGTCTTGGCATTGGAGCAGCGCAATTCCCCGCGCTCGATCCACGGCTCCAGGTAGCGAGCTACAACTTCGAGCAGCTCTCCCAGGTGCCTGCGCAAAAGCGGATCAAGATCGTCGCTCAATTCCAATGCGCTGTATTGCAACAGGCGAAGCAGTTGTGGCTGTTGCTGCAGTGTCGTCGCGATTAGCTCAAAGGTACAAGTCAGAGCCAGGCGTCCGCTCTGTGCTTCGGCCAGGCGCGTCAGAAGCTCACCGCGCAGCTGTATCCGCTGCAGTTCTGCTCCCAGTACGGCAAGATACAAATCGCGCTTCTTAGGATAGTGCCGGTAAATTGTTACCTCATTCACGTCCGCAGCCGAGGCTATCTCCCGGGTACTCACGCCGTTGTACCCGAATTGAGCGAACAAAGACGCAGAGGTTGTCAGGATGCGCTCTTCCGTGCTGCCTCGAGTTGAGCCAGATGGTTGTGCCATGTGCATTCCTGCTGCCTGTCCCAGGCGGGATTGTCCGAGCTCAGTTGATGTTCAACCCCAATTGCAGGGTGGCCGGGATCAGCCAGACCGCCTTCAATTGAAAGGAGCAGACTCTTCCCTTTGTTTCAAAATCAAGGTTTGGTTCTTCTTGCTCGAATCTCTGCTTGCTTCAGTTGGGAAGCTTGTCTCGCCGGAGCCCGGATGAATTCAGCACGTAAACCACTCCCGGCAATCCGGATTCTAATAGGGCTCTGCTTAACGCGCGGTCTGCTGATTTCCTGACAGGATTCCACCGTTTAGTGGGTTCAAGTCACCGCGATAGTAAACATCAGAATTCGATCTGGGCCAGTTCAACAAGAACAGAGATAACTCTCTCGAAAGTTAGAAACCTTGCTGCGATTCCAAATCTACCCATGCCCGTATTCACGCTGCCGACTGCCCCGCGCGCTTCAAGCCTGGACACTCAAGGCCGAACGCACTCAACTCCAAGACAATTCTCCCAGCGTCCAAAATCTTCAACCTCTTTGAATCGTGGATCCGATGAATCGTTGTAATACGCACGGTGAATATTCACAAAGCCCGCCTGCTTCAGTTCCCACTCGATGGCCTTGTAATCCCACATCCAAAGGTGGCGACTGCGTCCGAAGAGAAGCTTTGGAAGAGAGGAGAAATGGTGGTTCGCTTTCTTCTCTCCAAGAATACTTTCCTCAAGAAAACGCGACGCTGCCTCCGGTTCGTTACTGGCAATATATTTCTTCACCATGTACTCAAGATCCGGAACCACTATTCGGAATATCCCGCCTGATTCGAGATATTTGAACACATTGCGCAACGTAATTCGAAACTCATCCAGCGTCAGATGCTCTAGCACGTGCGAGCAATAGACGCCTTTTGCCGACTGCGGCCGCACCGGCAGGCCCGTAATGACATTGGAGTATTCCATAAGTTTCACCGGATAAATGGGATGATTCCGGCGCCGGAATATAGGGTTCAGGAAAGGAAAATGCTTCTGTAGCCAGAAAATCGGACCTGCATCGAAGTTCCGCCAACCCGGCGGCGCACAGAGTCCGCAGCCAAATTGGATGTAAGTCTCTTCCATCATCGAATGATTCCTATGCTTGACACGCTACATCGTAGCGGAGGTTCGAGATGCACCCTGAATGACGTCGATTGCAATCCGATTGACAGCGATTCAACTTCCATCGGCTATCGACTTAACAGAATTGCCGGCGCCGATAATACTTCTGTTCTCGGTCAAACTCCCTGTAAACACGCGTCCAGGTTAAGATCTGCCGCGCCTCCCCGGAATATTCCACCTGCTCCAACCGGATCCAAATCGCTTTCGTCCACTTCTACGGCGATGCTCTGCATGATCTGTTCAAGCGTGAGCACAACTCTCGAGCCGCCCTTCATGCGAACCACGATGCCTTCCATCCCCATGAAGGCTCCTGACCGAATGCGGACCTGCTGCCCAACCCTCAGCATTGGATGCGGTTCAACCTTGCGCTCCAGCAATCCCGTGCGCAGCGCATGGATTGCCTCATCCGGAAGAGGCGCTGGTTCACCACCGGTGCCGCCTACCACCGCAAGCGCACCAGGCACACTCAACACACAGCTTCGCTCCGCCCGCTTGATGTGAACAAAAATGTAACCGGGAAATAAAGGAAGGTCGAGAGTCACTCGTGAACCATCACGCCACTTGCGCTCGGCGCGATACAGCGGAAGATAATGCTCGATCTCGCGCTGGCCAAAATGTTGCGCAATGCGCTTCTCATGCCGGCACGACGTATAGACCGCAAACCACCGCGATTCCATGTGCGCTTCTGACTCGTTCGTCGCCGAAAATCGATGCAGTTGCTGGGAATCACTTGGGGTGATCATTCGCAGGGCTTCGCCATCCTCACTTGGGTGAAGGTACTTCCACAAGGCAATTGGTCCGCTGCTGTGGACCGCATAAAGTGAAGTCGTTCAGAGCGCGATGAAAGCAAGTGCTTCCATCCATCTTGCGATTAACCGGCACCGTTTCGGCTCCCGGTTCATCCAATATATACCAACAAATTACGAAATCTCGTCAAAAAAACAGTTCACACTAAAGTTCTTGTTCCCAACCAACTAACGTCACCTGCAAGCACATGCAAACATTTTATTGTCACAGGCAACCTTTCCTCTATGAATGGTTTCAAATGTCTCCCAATCCATCGGCCCCACCTTCCAATTGAGAGCACCGGAACCCTTCACAGCCTGTGATAACCTCGCAAAGAGAGGCCCCGTTCATGGTTACTGGAAGTGCGCCCGGAGCTCGAATCTATATGGATGCCAACGCAACCACACCTCTGCTTCCAGAGGTGATTGAGGCGATGCGCCCCTACTGGATGGAGCATTTCGGCAACGCTTCTTCTATCCATATCGACGGCCAAAAGGCCAGAACCGCTCTTGACCATGCCCGTCAGACCATGGCCGACTTCTTCAACTGCCATGATGCCGAAGTCGTGTTCAATTCCGGCGGCACCGAGGGTGACAATACGGCTCTCTTCGGCCTTCTGCACCCCGGCGACCACCTCATCACCACCTCGATTGAGCATTCGGCCATCTTGCAGGCAGCCCAGCGGCTGGCTCATCACGGCGTTGAGACCACATTCGTTGCGCCCAAGCCAAGCGGCCTCATCGATCCGACAGACATCCTGCGCGCCATCCGCCCCGAGACTCGTCTCATTAGCGTGATGCTCGCCAACAACGAAACGGGTGTACTGCAGCCCGTCGAAGAGATCGGCAAAATTGCCGCCGACACTGGCGTTTTCTTCCATATCGACGCCGTCCAGGGCGCGGGAAAAATAAAGTTCGACGTCCGTCGTTTCGGCTGTCATTTGCTCTCCATCAGCGCCCACAAGATGCACGGCCCAAAGGGTGTCGGTGCAATGTTCGTGCGCCGCGGCACTCCCCTTGAGTCCCTCTTGGTGGGCGGAAGCCACGAGCGCCGTCGCCGCGCCGGAACCGAAAATGTTGCCGGAGTCGTCGGCCTCGCCCGGGCCGCCGAACTCGCCATGCACAGCATCGAAGACGACACAATTTCCCACCTCGCCACCCTGCGCGACAGGATGGAGACCGAGCTCCTCCGTCTCCCCGGAACCGGCCTGAACGGTGCCGGTCCCGATGGCAAGCCAGTGTCCCGCGCTGCCAACACAACCAACATCTGGTTTGACAATCTCGAAGGCGAGGCCCTGGTTATCGCGCTGGATTTAAAAGGTTTGGCCGTTTCCGGCGGCTCCGCATGCCACTCCGGCGCTACCGAGCCCAGCCACGTTCTTATGGCCATGGGCCTCGACAAGGCAAGAGCCCGCTCCAGCCTGCGCTTCAGCTTGCTCAAGACCGCAACAGATGCCGACGTCGACCGCGTCCTTCAAATCGTTCCCGAAGCCGTCAAACAGTTGCGGACCCTGTCCCCCGTTGCCGCAGGCACGCTCGGGTAAGGCTAGCCAAGAGCCTCAGTTGGTCACCCGAATCACGGAGTGCAGTGAAAAAGCTAATTCAAATTCCGAGTCTCTTGACCGCATTGTTTTTCTTCCTTGCGGCTGATCCACTCGGCGCGCTCGGACAGGCTTCGGACGCTGTAAGCCACTCGGACGGATATGCGGTTAGTATCTCGATGGAAAGGGAGACAGTTTCCGCATCGCAATCGCCAACTGCGTTATTCGTAATCAAGAACGTCAGCGACAAGCGTATCGATCGCGACGACTGCTCCAGTGATCCGAGGGTATGGGTGCATGGGGAGCACGGGGAACCTCCGACGACCTACCGGGAAAGAGCTTCCACGTTGCGCTTACTGCCAGGAGAACCTGAACTTGCATGTACTTTGAACATGAGTTGGTCGCTCGCTCCTGGTGAATCAAGAATTAAGCGCATTCTCTTAAGTTACTTGTTTGACCTGCATCAGCCGGGGAAGTATTCGGTATATCTTGATTTTCCCGTCCCTGAGGGCTGGTTGCGCACCAATACAGTGACATTCTATGTGGTTCCAGAAGATCGTTCCGAAGACAAGCACAACCCGTGACTGAACCCGCCACCATCGCCGTAGCCATGTCCGGAGGAGTTGACTCCTCGACGGTTGCGGCGATGCTCGCCAAAAATGGCAGAATGTAGTCGGCCTCACTCTCCAGCTTTGGGACCAGACCCGCCTCGCCGGCAAGCATGGTATTCCCGACGCGCCCAAGGCAGGCCGTTGCTGTTCTCTCGACGACGTCTATGACGCACGCCATGTCGCCGAACACCTCGGCATTCCCTATTACGTAGTCAACCAGCAGGAGCGCTTCGAGCAGGACGTCGTCCGCCCCTTCGTCAGCGAGTATCTGGCCGGGCGCACACCCATTCCCTGTTCGCTCTGCAACAACCACCTCAAGTTCGACCAGCTCCTCAAGACCGCCCGCTCCATCGGCGCCGACAGCATCGCCACTGGTCACTACGCGATCAACGAATACGACCCCAAGCGAGACCGCTGGATTCTCAAGCGCCCCGCCGACCTCGCCAAGGACCAGACCTACTTCCTCTTCGGCTTGACCCAGGAGCAGCTCGCACACACCCTGTTCCCGCTGGGAAACCTGACCAAGCCCGAAGTGCGCGAAGTGGCACGCCAGCGCGGCCTCGCCCTCGCAGAGAAGCCCGACTCTCAGGAAATTTGCTTCATCCCCGGCGGCTCATACCAGAACTTCCTCACCGCGTATCTCGAAGAGCAGGGCCAGCCCATGCCCGATACCGCTGGCGAACTGGTAACGTCCAGCGGCGCAGTGATCGGCCACCACGAAGGCATCTCCAATTTCACGGTCGGTCAGCGCAAGGGCCTCGGTGTTGCCTCGCCTTCGCCACTCTACGTGCTCTCGATCCACCCTGACAGCCACCGCGTCACCGTGGGCGCTGACGCCGAGCTTGCCACCCGTACCCTGCGCGCAAACCGCCTCAACTGGATCAGCATCCCCACGCTCACTGCCCCCATGCGCGTCAAGATCAAGATTCGTCATCGCCACGACCCCGCCTGGGCCACCCTCGAACCGGCAAGCGCCACCAATCTGGGTGCCCCGGGTCCGGATTCTCGGACCTGGGATTCCACGACCACCGGTGAAGAAGAAGTCCTCGCCACATTCGACGAGCCGCAGCGCGCTGTCACCCCCGGCCAGTCTGCCGTCTTCTACGACGGCGACGAAGTCGTTGGCGGTGGCTGGATAATCTGAGCTTGGCCGAATTCCGCCGCGCCCAGGTAATTCCCTCACAATGTGCTGAAAAAGGTGCGTCTTTGAAAGGGCACGACTTTCAGTCGTGCCGATAAAGCCATTGGAATTGGCCGGGCTTTAGCCCCTGAGGAAAGCCCCTCCAATGCAACGAGTCCATTTCCGCCATCGCTTAGCGCGCCTCGCTCAACGCTTCAGCCTTCCCGCCGCTAAACACCAGGATTGCAACCGAAGCGCTCAGCAGGGGCCCCGCAATACTGAACAGCGCCCGCCCAATCGTCCCGGGTTCACCCCCATAGTAGGCATCCAGGGCAAACGCAGTCACGCAGGTCGCGGCTGTGGCCACCCGCCAGTTGAGAGGAAATCGCTTCAATCTGAAAAGCGACAAAGGCAGGAGCCAGACGAATATGTACCAGAAGTTGCGGTCTGCAAACGATGAGAGAAAGTGTGAAAGATAAGCGGAATTATGGTGAAGTTCCAATCCAAAACGTAGAGGCGACCGGTAGGTATGAGTGACCCACCACTGCACTGCCGTCAGAGATATTAGCGCCGCGATCCATGCTGCGACCATCCACACCGCGGACGCGACACGATGACGAAGCACCTTTCGAGAGCACAACCACCACGAAAGAGTGAAGACGATCAAGAAGGGAACGAAGGACTCCTTGGCAGTTGCACCCAGGATGCCCCACAGGGGCAACGTCCAATAGCGTTCTTCCCAGAGGCTCCATACAAGAAGCATGAGAAAGAAGCCTTCACCCGCATCGATGAACCCTGCGAGTCTATAGTTGGGAACCGCAAAGTTGAGCAGATAGATCAGCGCCGAGCCGAGCGCAATGGTATAGCTTCCCAGCTGCCGGAGGATCACAACTAGAAGAACGGTGACAGTCGAAGCGGTGAAAAACGAATTCACCACCAGCAAGCCAAACATGATCGGATCCCACGTACCAATGTGGTTCCTTGCGATATGAAAAAAGGGCCTAGCGAGATAGGGGACAAGGATCCTGTATTGCGTGTGATCGTCCAGGTCAGCTTTTGGCGGTGCGACAACAAGCTCTGCGTAGGTCCTCACATCATCGAGTCCGCCCGGTGCAGTCCTCCAGTCAACGCGATTCAAACTGGGGTAGCCGAGTCCGCAGCAAATGAAGAAAAAGAGGAAGAACAGGAGCAGGAGCCTCGAGCGCGAAACAGCACGAGTTTGATGCTTCGCAACTCTGAATGCTGCCTCTTCGACGGTGCGGGGCATATTCACCTCATCCTGCAGAATACATTCGGGAATTAGCTGCAGCTTTGGAATCTGGGGATCTAATGAGAGGCTTTCTGGCCTCGGACCTGAATCTGGTGCGCTTGGCGGCTTCTCTGAGCCAGTATTCGCGATAGTATGCGCTCTTCAGGCTGTCCCCCACCGTCGCGGGTGGCCGGTATGCATGCTTATGCATCGCGACGCGCTGCAGTTTTGGACCTCGTACCGAAGCCGAGTCTATAAACACCCCCCAGCGGATGCAACCACCTGGCCAGCCAACGCTGGCTGCAGGCCGCACATCATACCTCTTTGAGATATCGATGGTGTGCTCGCGTGGACGCCTTCCCGGGCACCGCTCGCAATCTCCGTGCTTTGCAAATTGCTCCTAAGTCTTTGAAGTACATCGGGGCTGCGTTGTTGGTTTGACGCCCTTGGATTCGTTTGCAGGTTTCAAGCTCAATCAACTCAGGTCGGTCCTGGTCAGAACAGGAGATGAAAATATGGGTGCAAAGCTGGCGATGGCCGTGGCTGTCGTTCTCGTCTCGATTCCGAGCCTTGCTCAGGTGCAGCCTGCTGCGACCAAGGGGGGGCTCCCCGTAAACTTTAGCGCCGGCGCGGGAATGGACTATTTGTCGGGAGATTGGAAAAATGGGGACATCAACAGGTGGGGACCCTCCGCTTGGGCTACTGCAACGATTTGGCATTGCCTCGGGGTCAATGCTGAGGGCCACTCCATGATCGTGGGCGGAAACCAAGCAGCTTCCAATTACAAGCTCTTCGTCGGTGAGGGCGGTCTGATGTGCACCATGGGTTACTGGGGCAGGTTTCAGCCTATTTACAAGGGCGAACTCGGCTTCGCCAGCCTGACGCAACCAGGGAATGGTACTGGCCACTTTCATTCCACCTACGACACCTGGGCTCTCGGAGGTGGCGTGGAATACCACACAGGGGGTCATTGGTGGACACGGGTGGACTATACATACGAGGGCATCGAGAACTTTCACAGTAGCTTCACCAACCAGAACCACACCCTGAATCCGCGCGGCATAGCCTTCGGCGAGACTTACCGGTTTGGCGCGACGGGAACCCGTTTCTGATCTGGTTGGTGCGCGAACCCCAGGAAGTTCGGCCTAGACGCAGGGTGATGCCAAGGGTCTCGGCTCGGACAATGTCTGGATACTTTCCTCGCCGCCTTTCAACCGCCACTGAGAGCGGTTCGCCAAAGGGGACATGTGCCTTCAGGCCTCTTTTCGCCTCTTCTCATCCTAGGATTCTGGTGGGCAGGACCGGCATCCGACCAGTGCTAGTCGTCGAGGAAGAATATCATTGCCCGGAACAAAGAAGGTGCATATACTGGCGCGGCTGTTCCGCAGAGTGTCTCAGCCGTTGCATGACTCTTTTGTTTTCTTGAGTTTCCCCCAATGAAATAACGAGGAGGAAGTATGGGAAAAATCAATATGGGCCGTGTACTTATGGCGGGGCTCGTCGCCGGGATTGTTTCAGATGTACTTGGCTACCTTGTAGATGGAATTGTGCTGGCACCCCGATGGGCTGACGGCATGAAGACGCTCGGGCATGCTGAATTCGCTTCAAACCAGTGGATTTGGTTCAACCTGCTCGGACTCATCACCGGCATTGCAATGATCTGGATATATGCCGGCATTCGGCCACGCTTTGGCGCCGGACCGATGACTGCGGCTCTCGCGGGTCTGGTCGTATGGGTTGTCGGTTCCTTGGTCCCCAACCTCAGTTTCATGTGGGCCGCAGGCCTCTTTTCGCATCATCTGGCGGCGATGACAACTGCTGGGAACCTCGTTGAGTTTATCGTCAGCGCGATTGCCGGTGCCGCTCTTTACAAGGAATAAGCGCAGTCAGGCCGATCTCGCTTTAGCTAAATCGCTCTAACACCGTGCAGGCCCGGAGTCAGCCCGGCCTGCACGGTTTTTCTTGTGTCACCAAGTCTCCGCAATTTCGCTGGTGACCCTATGTCGATCGCGGAAGAGCAAGTCGTACCGACCTTTCCATGATTTCGACGGGGACTGAATCCACAACCTCTGCGTCGGAAGGGGCTGCAAGGTCCGTCCGCGAAGGATGCTGCTCTAGCACCCGGTATGGAGCGGCTTCTTGAGCCGTCATTTTGTTTTACTCTGGAGGAATTGACGATTGCCCACGATCAGCCCGGAACTCTGCAAGATCATGAAGTCAGATTCGATTAGCCCATAAATGGTGGATACAATGCTGCAATGCCGGACGCGTAAAATCGCAGCCTTCTCACGACAATCTTAAGCCGTTCTACAGACTCCTTGCGAGGATGATGAAGAGATCTTAGACGAAGGCCGTTCTTCCACTTCTTCAGCACCGCCCGCCCGCCACCGGTATGTCCCGGCTGTGTCGAAACCGAAACCGGCTTTCTCTTGCTGCAGGATGGCTCATATTTGCCAGCCGTCGTGAGTGCGTCTCTCCCTCGTGGGCATACCGACGTAAACGTACTCGCAAACCTGCTCGATTCCGAATCCGCCAACAAACGATGGGGGCACTCATTTCGGAAACCGCATCGACTTCGTCGTCCGCCAGCAGGCTTTCCAGAAACGAGGCTTTGAGCTCACAGTCTCGCGGCGTGGCGCTGCCTTCCTTCGCGGCACAAGCGGTGGCGGCGTGGGAGCCACCGCCGCGCCGCAGTTCTCCGGGGGAAAGAGTCTTGCCATTGCCAACTTCACCTAGTCAGCGGGCATTGGTGTGTCCTCCGCCAACACCGCCGACCAGCAAACCGCCCGGCATCGAGAGAGCCTCATCATCCCCTTCCGTAGCAGTCAGGTTGAACTCCCGACCCAGCAACTGGATCTCAACACCCGGCCCCGAGGATCAGGTCCAGGCGCGTCATCGTGAATTGGGGAGGATTTTTGCATGCCATGGGCATTAAGTCCTGAACAAAGCCAAGCCTCATCACCTGCGAAGCCCTGCGCGTTATACTGGCCGGTCACCGAATTCAGGGAGAATTGTCGATGCCTGAGAAAACGTTTGCCCATGCCTGCCCTTTTCGCAGCATTCCTGTTTGCCGCCACCTCTTGCCTCTCCCAAACGCCTCCCGCCACCCTCACCATCCACCCAGACCAGCCCGTCTCCGCCGTCAGCCCCACCCTCTACGGCCTCATGACCGAGGAGATCAATTTCTCCTACGACGGCGGCCTCTATGCCGAGATGGTCCGCAACCGCACCTTCCGCACTGACTGGAGTGGGACGCAATATTGGTACCTCGTCGAAGAAGGCAACGCTCAGGCGAAAATGAGTTTTGACTCCAACACAGGCCCCAGCGATGCCCTCAAATCGAGCCTGAGATTTGAGATTCAGCAGGCCGATCCGCGCAACCAGGCCGGCGTCCTCAATGTCGGCTATTGGGGCATGGCTCTTCGCCCCGACACTACCTACAAGGGCTCTCTCTATACCAAAGCCGGCTCCGGCGACATCGGCCCCATCAGCGTGAGCCTCGTCGATGACGACACCGGCAAAGCTGTGGCCACCGCATCAATTCCTGCCATCACTCCGAAATGGAAGCAATACGAATTCACTTTGGAAACCGGCGCCATCCAGCCCTCCGCCGCCAATCATCTCGTCATCACCGTCGGCCATCCCGGCACCCTCTGGCTCAATCTCGTTTCCCTCTTTCCGCCCACCTATAAAAACCGCACCAACGGCAACCGCATTGACTTGATGGAAAAGCTCGCCGCCATGCATCCCGCATTTCTTCGCTTCCCGGGCGGCAACTATCTCGAAGGCGATCACATCTCCGAGCGCTACCAGTGGAAGAAGACCATCGGCCCTCTCGTCGACCGCCCCACGCATCCCAGTCCCTGGCATTACCACTCCTCCGACGGCCTTGGTCTCCTCGAATTCCTCGAGTGGTGCGAAGACCTCCACATGCAACCCGTCCTCGCCGTCTACGCCGGATACTCCATGGCCCAGGAGCATGTGAATCCCGGCCCCGATCTCGAACCCTACGTTCAGGACGCGCTCGACGAAATCGAATACGTCACCGGCAGCACCGACACCAAGTGGGGCGCGATCCGCGCGCAGGACGGCCATCCGGCTCCCTTCAAGCTCTCCTATGTCGAAATCGGCAACGAAGATATGTTCGACAAATCCGGCAGTTACGAGGGCCGCTATCCGCAGTTCTACAAAGCCATCAAGGCGAAATATCCCGACCTGCAACTCATCGCCACCATGCCGATCAAGAGCATGAAGCCCGACGTGCAGGACGACCACTACTACGTTCGCGCCACGCAGAACTTCCAGGACTCCCATCATTACGACGCGACAGACCGCAATGGACCCAAGATTTTCGTCGGAGAATGGGCCACGCGGGAAGGCTCGCCCACTCCCAACATGGGTGCAGCTCTCGGCGACGCGGCATGGATGACCGGCCTCGAGCGTAATAGTGACCTCATCGTCATGGCCGCCTATGCGCCGCTGCTGGTCAACGTCAATCCCGGCGGAATGCAGTGGGAAACCGACCTGATCGGCTACAACACAATGAAGAGCTACGGCTCGCCAAGCTACTACGCTCAAGTGATGTTCGCGTCCTATCTTGGCGACCACACCGTTGCTTCAAAACTCGAAAACGCCGGCCCCAAGCTTTTCTACTCTGTAACGAAAAACTCCGTGAAGAAGAGAATCTACCTGAAACTGGTCAATGCCTCTTCCACGCCGCAGCAGGTAGAAATCAACTTTGCCGACGCGAAGCTGGCTGACTCGGGCACCCTCGTGAGCCTAAGCGCTCCCGATACCCAGGCCACCAACACCATTGAGAAGCCTACCCAGGTTGTCCCGGTGGAAACGCCTCTCCACGGAGTCAGCAATCATCTGCATCACACGCTCCCTGCGTATGCGATTCAGGTCATCCAGTTCGACGAGCAATAACAAAGCAATAGCTTGAACTGATTCTGAACAACTTAGCCTCTTCCTGCAGGTGCCCACGGTACAATGCCAGCAATGAGTGCTGCCAAGGGAGCTTCCACTGTGAGCCGGGCCGCGGAGCAGGAGTCGCGTTCTTCGCCTCTAGCCCGCCCCTTGTGCGTTGACCTCGACGGAACCCTGGTCAAGAGCGATACGCTGTTGGATTCATTGATGTTACTGGTCCGTACACATCCCTTCGCGGCGCTCATGACAACGTTTTGGGCCCTGCAGGGCAAGGCTGTATTAAAGTCACAAGTTGCCTCCCGCGTCACCCTTGACGTTGCCCATCTTCCCTACAATCATGCGCTCGTCGAATATCTGAAAACAGAGCACGCATCGGGCCGAAAACTCTTCCTCGTCACCGGCGCCGATCAAAAACTGGCTGCGCGTGTTGCCGACCACCTCGGCCTGTTCGAAGAGGTGTTGGCGAGCGATGGGACCACCAACCTGACAGGAAGCAGAAAGCTCGAAGGTCTGCGTCAGCGCTTCGGTGAGCATGGCTACGACTACATCGGAAACGGGTCTGTCGATCTCCCGCTTCTCCAGCATGCAGGCACGGCCATGATTGCCAATCCCGGCTGGATGTTGCGCACGCGCCTGCGGTCGCGCGGAGTCGCTGTCGAGAGAGAGTTCAATGACCGGCCCTCGTGGCCAAGAGCCGTTTTGAAATCCATCCGCCTTCATCAATGGGCGAAGAACCTGCTCATCCTTCTTCCCCTCCTTCTTGCGCATGCGCTGAAACTGCCGGTGATTGCAAACGCGGTGATCGCATTTTTCTGCTTCAGCCTTTGCGCCTCCGCAACGTATATAGTCAACGACTTGCTCGATATTCAATCGGACCGCCGCCACCCGAGCAAAAAGCTTCGTCCCTTCGCCGCCGGAAACCTCTCTGTCTTAGCCGGCGCTTCTATCAGCATTCTCTTTTTCACCGTCGCGTTTGCCGCCGCAACTTTCCTTTTGCCGGTTGCCTTCGTGTCTTGGCTGTTGGTTTACCTCGTCGCTACTCTCTCCTATTCGCTCTACCTCAAGCGTGTGGTACTCCTTGACGTAATTCTGCTCTCCGGCCTTTACACCCTCCGCGTGCTCGCTGGCGGAGGTGCCACCAATGTGCCCATTTCTCCCTGGCTCTCGGCCTTCGCGATCTTCCTCTTCCTGAGCCTCGCCATGGTGAAACGCTTCAGCGAACTCCAGAACGCGCGTACCCGTGGAAACATCCTGATCAATGGACGCGGCTATTTGCTGGGGGATATCGAACAGCTCCGCAGCTTCGGCACCGCGAGTGCCTATGCTGCCGTCGTCGTGTTTTCCTTGTACATCAACGGTCGCGAAATGACCGCCCTTTACCGTCATCCTGCCCGCTTGTGGCTCATGACTCCCCTCATGATTCTTTGGCTTAGCAGGGTCTGGCTCCTGGCATCCCGCGGCGAGCTGGATGAGGACCCCGTAATCTTTGCCGTCACCGATCGAATGAGCCTTTTGATTGGCGCTTGTATTGCGGCTCTTGCTGCACTTGCAGTCTTTTAATTGAGAGGAAGTCGCCAGTGATGGGTAATTCGAAGAACCGGCCCGCCTTCGAGTCGTGGGGCCGCTATCCCAAGCTTCAAGCCGAGCTTGTACCTCTCCATTGGACTTCCGATTTTCCGCTCGTCGAACATAACGCAAAGCAGTTGCCGGTCGGCCTCGGTCGAAGCTACGGCGATGTCTGCTTGCTTGAAAATGGCACCCTTCTACAGACCACCGGGATGAGCCGTTTGCTCCGTTTCGATCCGGAAAACAATGTGTTGTGCTGCGAAGCCGGCGCATCCCTCGCTCAGATTCTTGACTTTGCCGTTCCAAGAGGACTCTTCCTGTCGGTAACACCGGGCACGAAATATGTAACCGTCGGCGGCGCGATCGCCAACGACATTCACGGCAAGAATCATCATGTAGCGGGTACATTTGGGCGTCACGTTTTGCGCTTCGAACTCGTGCGCTCCGATGGCAGCCGCATGGTTTGCAGCCCAACCCAGAATGCCGAGTGGTTTCGAGCCACAATCGGCGGCATGGGTTTAACCGGGCTTATCACCTGGGCAGAGATTTCCCTGCGCCCCATGGCTTCCCGCATCATCCAGGGCCGCAACGACCAGTTTCACGGCGTCGACGAATTTCTGGCGCTATCCAAAGCCTCTGGCAGTGAGTACTCGGTCGCATGGATCGATTGTGTATCCAACGGGGGCAACTTTGCGCGTGGCATCTTTATGCAAGGCGACCATGCGCTCACTCCCGGTCCCCTTGTACGAAGCAGGGAGCCGAAGTTGACCTTTCCCATTGATCTGCCTGAATTCGCGCTGAGCCGGCTTTCGATGAGCCTCTTCAACTCGCTTTACTTCCATAAACAGTTTCGAAAACAACGAACCGGCCCCGCCGATTACGAGTCGTTCTTCTTTCCCCTCGACGCGGTGCTGGGCTGGAACCGCATGTACGGAAGAAACGGCCTGCTTCAGTTCCAGTGCGTTCTTCCCTCCAGATCCGACGAACGCGGCATCCTCGAGGTGCTTAAAACCATTACTGGCTCCGGCCTTGGCTCATTTCTCGCAGTGATCAAGGTATTCGGAGATGCACCCTCACCCGGTATGATGTCGTTTCCGGCCCCCGGAATCACCCTGGCTCTCGACTTTCCAATTCGCTCCGACGTCAGTTTCAAACTCGTTGATCGCCTCGCATCCATTACCCTCGAACATGGTGGTCGCTTATATTCCGCCAAGGACGCGCGCATGACCGCAAAGCAATTTCAGGCGTTCTATCCGCAGTGGGAGCAGTTTGCTCACTACGTCGATCCCGGGTTCGACTCGGCATTCTGGCAGCGCGTCACCGGACGGAGACCGATTGATGGCTGAGGCGCATCGCTTGCCCAATCGCGTGTTGGCCCTGGGAGCCACTTCGGCCATCGCTGAAGCCACGCTCGTCCTGCTCGCTGAATCGGGCGCGCATTTCTTCCTCGTCGCGCGAGATCCGCAAAAACTCACCGCTGTGCGCGACAATCTTCTTCTCCGCGGCGCGGCCTCTGCCACCATCTTCGTTGCCGACCTCAACGACACCGCCGCGCACCCCGCAATGCTCGAGCAATCTGTTCAGGCGCTGGGAAAAATTGACCTCGCGCTCCTGGCCTTTGGCGTCCTCGGTGATCAACAGGAAGCACAGGCGGATTACGCCGCCGCCGAAGCAATCCTGAAGACCAATTTCCTGTCGTCCGTATCGCTGATTACGTGGCTGGCAAATTACTTTGAGACTTCCCGTCAAGGTGTCCTTGCCGTCATCTCGTCCGTCGCCGGAGATCGCGGACGCAAGAGCAATTACGTATACGGCGCTTCAAAAGGCGGCCTGAATATCTTCCTCGACGGAGTGCGTAACCGCATCGATCGCGCCGGCGTGCACGTTCTTACCATCAAGCCGGGGTTTGTAGCCTCACCGATGACTGCTCATCTTCCGCGTAACGGCCTCTTCGCGCAGCCATCGCAAGTCGCAAAGCACATCCTTCGCGCCATCGAGAAGCGCAGGGACGTCGTCTACGCTCCACCGTTCTGGGCCCTGATCATGCTCGCAGTACGTAATATTCCGCAACGAATTTTTAAAAAGATGAACATGTAGTGAATGCCAAAAGATTTCTGCCGCACCCGGCTCCTTTTTTGGCTTCTTGAATCGCCGACGTGCATCCCGCTTCCGCTCGTGAGTCGCTGATTCACCACTGAAAAACCGCATGGTAGACTCGTCCTACGATGGACCTGCGCAACCTTCTCCTTCGCGCCTCTTTTGGACTCATCCTGGCAGCTTTGAGCCTGATCATTCTACAAATGAGACTTCCAGCAGCCATCGCGAAATTGAGGCTTCGGCAATTCGATTTCGCTTTTCTTGCATTCTTTTTTCTTGGTCACATCCTGATCTTCATAACTGCCTTTTTCGTCCTTCATCAAAAAACCCATGGCGACTTGCCCGCTTTCTACCTCCCGCAAGCGCACTCCGTTATGCAGGGACTGGTTCCGTATCGTGACTTCAAGTCCAGCTACGCCCCGCTGAATCCGTTCCTGGATGCAGCCCTGCTGCGCATCCACGATTCCCCGCTATCCATCTTGCTCTTTCAAATCCTGTGCGATGTCGCATCCGTGCCGTTCTGGATCGGCTTTCTGCGCCGCTGTCTTCCTGAACCGACGGTACGCAGAGCCGCATTGCTCTACATGTTCCAGCCTCTCGTGATCTGGGGTACATGCATCGACGGCAAAAATCACGGCTGCATCTCGTTGCTGTTGGGCGTCGCTCTTTACGCAATTGCGCGACGGGAGATTCTGTCAGGTGTCTCGTATAGCCTCACCATCGTCCTGGTAAAGATCCTCCCGTTGATGTTTCTGCCCGCCCTCTTCCTGGGAGCCCGCAAGCGCGTGACGTGGTTGGTGAGCGCGTTGATATTGCCGATCGTCGTGTACGGCGCATTTGCCCTGCACCACATCGACATCGCGCTTCCGCTTCGAGTCGAAGGCAACATGATCACCCCGGGAAATCTGCCCTTCCTGCTCGTCTCTTTGTGCGGCCTTGAGTTCCCTCCAAGGGCCATAGACGGACTTGCTCTTGCAATCACCGGTGCTGCCGTTGCATTTGCGGCTCTCATGCAGTTCCGCGCCCAGGTTGGTGCGCAGCGCCTCTGGCGGCTCGCGCTCAGCATGCTGCTCACCTTGTTTACCGTCCTCACATTCACCAAGAAGTCCGATGCGTCCTACCTTACGATGGCTTTCTTCCTGGTATGCGCGCTTACCGCGATTGAGACTGCCCGGACGCGACGCTTTACCTCGTATGTGTATGCGATCCTGTCAGCCATAGCACTGCCCATTACAAGCTTCTGGTATTGGCCCATGCGGAATGAGAGCGCCGTTCAGATCCACTCCCTGCTGATGACGGGCGACAGAAATGCCATCGTCTTGCTCATCGGCCAGGGGTTAATGGTGTTTTGTTATTTTTGGTTCGCCGCGCTGATGATCGGAGGATTACGCGACCCCCTGCCTGCCGAGGTTTTTCTCGGGGAACTGCCCGCCGTCGATCCTGCGCCCGCACATCAGTAGCCCCTCTCACCACCCCAACCATCCCACGCCGTTCCATTACCTTCGTGCGCCAGTGCCATTGCAAACCGCATTTGCTTGGCATAGCCTCAGGATCAACTTCCTCTCGGCTTTCATTGCAATCGGGCTGGGCGCCATGCTCGCGCCAGACTCGTGCAGCCACGTATTTCTCGATGCTGCGCAGCATCAGATGGCGAACACGGCTTCTGCGCTGGGGCAGGATTCATTGCTGAGCAATGAAAAGGTGGATGAAATGAGCGCCCGCAGCTTCGCTTTGAGCCTATCGGCGCGACCGATCTCCTTCGCATTTTTGGCACTGGCTTGCATTTTTGCATGTCCTCCCGCGCATGCGCAGAATGAATTGCAGCAGAAGCAGATTCAACAACACGAGCAAAAGCTCGCTGAGGCTCGAGCGACAAAGGACCGGAAAAACGAAGCGCAGCAGCTTCTCGGCATCGCGTCGCTGTATTCGAAAGCCGGGATGAAAGACCGGGCGCTCGACTATGACACTCAAGCTCTCGTGATTTCTCGGGAGTTGAAATCGCCCACGATCGAATCCAATGCGCTGAATGATATTGGTTCGGTTAACAGCGATCTGGGTCAAAAGCAGAAGGCCGTCGAATATCTGGATGAAGCATTAAAAATCCGCCGGGAAACGGCCGACCGCAAAGGCGAGGCGGCAACGCTTACCAGCATCGCTTCAGTCTACGACGATCTGGGACAGCTTCAGAGGTCGATGGATTTTTTGAACCGTGCATTACCCATCACGCGGGAGCAAGGCGACCGAGTTGAAGAGGCTACTACTCTTGACGGTATCGGTTCAGTCTATGGCGATATGAGTCAAATGCCGAAGGCTCTCGAATATTTCACTCAGGCTCTGGCCATTCGACGCGAAGTGGGCGATCGCAATGGAGAAGCGACCACTTTGAGCCACATTGGTTTGGTAAACGATCTTCTGGGAGAACACCAGAAAGCTCTGGAGTTCTACAACCTGGCTTTGCCGATCCAGCGTCAGGCCGGCGATCGTGCCGGAGAAGCACTGACCCTGAACAATATCGGCTTCGTCTACGACAATCGGGGCGAGAAACAACAAGCCCTCGAGTTCTACAGCCAGGCGCTGCTGATACAGCGCGAAGTGGGCGACCGCAGCAACGAGGCGCAGTCCCTCAACAATATCGGCATGGTCTATGTGAGTCTTGGCCAATATCAAAAGGCACGCGAGTTGTTCGATCAGGCTCTTCCCATCGAGCGTCAGGTAGGCAACAAAAGCCTGGAGGGAATAACTCTGAGCAATGTCGGCTGGGTTTGTGAGAATCTGGGAGAGAAAAAAGAGGCTCTCACGTATTACAACCAGGTGCTGCCGATTCTGCGCGAAGCAGGAAATCGCCGCGGAGAGGCAATTACACTGCTCAACGTCGGCGGACTGTATCGCTCCTTGGGTCAGCCACAGAAGACGCTGGAGTACTACTCCGAGGTGCTCCCCGTTCTGCACGCAGTAGGCGACCGTCTCGGCGAGGGAGTGACCCTGGCCAATCTTGGTGTCGTCTATTCCGAACTCGGTCAATCGCAAAAGGCGCTCTCCAGTGAACTGGCTGGCTTGGCCCTTGTGAAGACGGTCGAGGACCCTGATAAACAGGGCCAGATTGACGCTAGGCTAATGACTTACTTCCGCGACCAAAAACGGCCTGAGGTGGCAATCCTCTTCGGAGTGGATTCGGTGAATTGCTTCCAGCAGATACGCAAGAACATCTCAGGGATGGATAAGGATGTACAGTCGGGTTTTGCGCAATCGAAATCCGATGTTTATCGCGAACTGGCTGAGTTGCTGGTCCAAACCGATCGCCTCGGTGAGGCCGAGCAGGTTCTCGATCTGCTCAAGGAACAGGAATTGAAAGAAGTGGTGCGCGGTGCTGCAGCCGATGGCGCAGCAAAGGTCGAGCCGCTTAAGCTTTCCGCGGAGCAGCAAAAGGCCCAAGAGGAACTAGCCACACCTGAGAAGACTGCATCTGACCTCGCCGGACTGAGTCAGGAATACACAAGCTTGCTCGCCATGGCTACGCGTACTCCCGACGAAAACGCCCGGCTCAAGGTGCTCGACGCAAAGATCGAGACGGGAAACAGTGAAGTTTCAGGCTTCTTTCAGAAAACGCTCTTCCCGGAGCTCGCGCAGAAGACCGGAATACAGGGTGCGAATGACATCTTGATCAAGGAAAGATCCGACGTGAGCCAGTTACAAAACACGCTGGCTGCGCTTGGACCCGGCGTGTTGGGCATACGTCTGCTGCTGGGACAGGAAAATGCCTATGCAATTCTGATCACAGCTCGGGCGCGCAAGAAACTTGTTCTCAAGGCCACACCCTCAGAGTTGCGCGAAAAGATCCTCCAGGTTCGCGAAGATCTGCGCTCGCCATCATCAAACCCCAGGCCGCACCTCGAAGAGTTGTATGCAATGGTCGTGGCTCCGCTTCAGGACGAACTGAAAGCGCTCGATCTCCATACTGCACATGGCAGCTCTGGGTCGGCACGGGTGCCAACGCTGCTATGGTCGCTCGACGGTGTCTTGCGCTATGTTCCGATTGCCGCACTGTATGACGGCCAGCGGTATATGGTCGAGCGCTTCAACAACGTGCTCTTTACTCCTGAAAGCTACGGCCACATGACGCCATCTTCGGGTCCCGGACCAGCCAATCTGAGCGTGCTTGCGATGGGCTTATCCAGGAGTTACGGCGGTCTGCCCGCTTTGCCTGGCGTGTTGCCCGAGCTGGAAGCGGTCGTCCACGACCCTGCCATGCCAGCTTCGCACGGTCCCCTGGAAGGAAAGCTGCTGCCCAATGAACAATTCACCTTGGCCGCGTTGAAACGGGAGCTCGGCTCCGGCAAGAGTTTTGCAGTGGTGCATATTGCCAGCCACTATGTTGCGGAATCGGGCAGCGGGGACGAGCCTTATCTGATGCTGGGCGGAGAAGACAGCGGAGCTGCCGAAGGATACGAGCTCACCTTGTCGAAATTGGAAAATTCCGCCATCACCTTTCACGGAACTCAGCTTCTGACGCTCTCGGCCTGCAGCACCGCAAAGGGTGACGCAGCCAGGGATGGCCAGGAGATGGACAGCCTCGGGATGATAGCGCAACAGAAAGATGCAGAGGCCGTCCTTGCCACGCTGTGGAATGTGAACGACAAAAGTACAAGCCAGTTGATGGGTGATTTCTATGCCCGATGGGTGAAGCATCCCGCGGATGGCAAAGCAGAGGCGTTGCGCCAGGCGCAATTGCAGTTGCTGCGCGGGTCCGGGTCGGCGACACCAGTCTCAGCCAGGGATCGTGGCCTCGGGATCCCAAATCAGGACCCCGGCCCTTCTCTCTCAGGTGGAAACTCTCATCCGTATTATTGGGCGCCCTTTGTACTCATCGGGAATTTTCAATAGACTCGACGCCCGGCCAATTCAACTTCTCTTTCTGAACTCACAAATGTGCCCGTGGCAGCCCCACCCATCGGCCAGCGAACACTGGTCGACACGACCGTGAGGTTTTGGCCGACTCTGTTGACTCGGAAGCAATATTTTGTTGCGGCCGAATCGACCATTGACGCTGCGATACGTCTGTCTATCTCCCCTGACTTAGGTAACCGTGCTCAAAGATACATCTGTTTTCGTAACCTGGGTAACCTGTTATGGATACGCCAGTTTGTCTCCGTAACATACGCAACGGTAATGGAGCAGTGCCGCTCCCAAATTCATATTTGCAAAGCACTTGACTCCGCTTATAATGCCCCTACCACAGGCCCAGTTGGTTCCCTTGAGTTCCCCGTTGACTGCTGAACTGTGCACAAGCGAAATACCCGATAGGTAAGACCCAGATTGAGCAATCGAACGGGATTGAACGAATCAGAACTCCGCAGACCAGCCCGGGATTTTCAACGGAGAAAGCCAATCATGTTGAACGCAGATTCTTCTCGCTCCAAGTGGTCGATGATCATTCTAACCATGGCAATGGTCGCTGCCTTCAGTGTGCCCACGCATGGGCAGGATGCGCCGGCTGTTCACGTTGGCAACACGCAGATCAACGGCATCCCCGACGATTGGACTCATCATCATGTCGTGTTTTCGGATCCGGGCACGGAGCAGGATGCAATCAGGAACGGCACTCACGAACAGTGGCTCAAGACCGTCAACGAACCTCGCTACGTCATTCAGCAGTTGAAGAGAAAGCACAATGTGCAGGGACCGGCTGTCCAGGACGTTGAGATGCGGTCTCGCATTGCCATGCAGGAAGACCTTGTACGGAGACAGCCCGAAATTACGATCACGGGCAGAAACAAACCCGGTCTGCTGTCGCTCAAAAACGACTGGGCCGTCGCCATGGGGACTGGAACGCACGGCACCGCGGGCGTGTATCCGGCGAAATACGGCTTCGACACAGGCACAGACTCATGTAACGACTATGTCGTTTTCCCCACCGCCGTTACCGGAAGTGCAACTGTTCCGAACATGGTTGCGTACTACAAGCTCTACACGAGCGGTACTCTGAGCTGCAACAGCGGGAGTCCGTCACAGTATTGGGCCGTTTCTCTCACCAATGGCACTGCCTATGGAACAGTGACCACCTCGCCGGTGCTCTCCCTCGATGGGCAGCAGGTCGCCTTCATGGAGACCTTTCCCATAGGCGGCGGCCTCTACAGCGCATATCTTGTGGTGGTCCTGATGCCCAAAATCACGAGTGCGTCAACGACCATCACTTCGGTGACCACGACATCGTGCACTGGCGAACACCACCGTTAACAGCGACAGCCAAGCACCTCGCCGGAGGTGTGGTGTGCCACGTTTGCGGCCGAAGCCAACGACAGCATCTCGTCACCGTACTATGACTACGGTTCAAACACTTTGTATGTAGGCGATAACAATGGCACCCTGCACATCTTCACGGATGTGTTTGCAACGGTCGGCAACAACTCCGCGCCGGGGGAAGCGGGCATGTGACTCGGCTTCGGTCTGCTCGCCAGCCCGGTATACGACCCCACCACCGGGCTGGTCTTTGTCGGTGATGGCAACGGGTTGTTTTATTCCGTTAACGGGGGGAGTGCGAGCGCATCTAACCACATTGACAATAGCAACAATGGCTTCACGGATGCCCCGATCGTGGACTCAAGTGCGGGAAAAGTCTATATTTTCGCGCCCGACAATGCGTTCTCAACCGGCTGTACTTCAACACATTGCGCAGGCGTGTACCAGTTTTCGGAAAGTTCGGTCGCCGGCAGCTCGGGAACCTTCGCACACACAGGCACCGGCAGTGCTTCAGTACCTCTCTACAGCGGCGCGTTTGACAACGCCTACTTTTCCGGTTCGGGCACAACGGGAAACCTCTACGTCTGCGGGAACGCTGGAGGTGCTCCGTCTCTGTACAAGATCACGATGGCAGCAACATTTCCCGGGACGATATCTACCGGGCTGGCAGTAAGTGGTACAACCACTGTCCCGTGCTCCCCAGTTACTGAGGTTTACAACGGGACCAACGACTGGCTCTTCCTCAGCGAGACGGGAACCGGGAACCAGACAGGGAAGTGCACCTCGACCACCGGGTGTGTTTACAATCTCAACGCTGTTGCCACCACGACCGGCGGCACTACCAACACCAGCACAACCGTCACATCTGCGGCTAATTTCTTTGCGTCGTCGGACGTCGGAGCAGTGATATCCGGAGTCGGGATTCCGGCGAATGCTACAATCACCAACTGGGGAAGCGCCAAAAGTGTGACCATATCAACCGCGGCAACATCGACCAACGGCAGCGAAACCATAACCATAACAAGGATGCCAACGGCAGCGACTGCGGGAATCGCGGCATCGTCCGGCGCCAGCGGGATCATCATTGACAATCTGGTGACCGGCACCGGCACATCCCAGATCTACTACATCGAACTCTCCACTACGGCATGCAACACCGGGACCGGGGCAGGCGGCTGCGCGGTGCAAACCGTGCAAAACACATTGTAAGGAACTGTTGAAGGCCGGTTCATGGAGGTCGGCAAGTCTGTTATCCGCTCCAGTGGAGCGTGGAGTTCAATTGCGCGCCTTCGCTGAAGGAGCAAACCAAGCGCGACATTGACTGGACGCGGAACCTGCGGAAGCCACCAGCATTTTGCCCGGCAGTCCCCGCTGGCTAGACAAACATGTCCTGATCCGCCACTGCTCCCGGTTGCCGCCCCGGACGCCTTCCCGTTGCAAGTACGCTCAGAAACGCCTTCGCAGAGGCGAGAATCGCTCCCATCTGCCGCACCGGCCTGGTCACCGTGTCCGCCACTACGTTTCCGGCGTGCTCCACACCGTCTGCCATGTTGGTGAACATCGTGTCCACCCGCAACGTTTGACGGTGAACCCGCTCCAGGACCTCAGAGAGCGCTATCTGAATCTCCGCGCCCTGCTCGCGCAGACCGTGCGTCAATTCCGCCATGTCCTTCGCTATTGACTCGATCTTCGGCGCCACGCGTTCCAGCGTCTCGCGCGATTTCGAAAGAATCGGCATCACGGTTGTGCGAATCTCCTGAATGTCCGCCTGCGTAGACGTAATCGTCCTGCGAATGGTCAGGAAAAATGCGAACATCACGATCGCCTGCACCAGAAGTGCGAACCCGGTCAGGCCGACAAAAATAACCAAGAGCATTTCATTGTTCATATTTGGCACCGACACGATCTTGCGCAGGGCCACTGCACACTTGCTCTAAACATAACTGGCGCGCCTTCTTTGAAAAGGAATCGCCTCTATCCATGCCGGTGCGCCGATTCAACCCTTCGGTCGCTTCCGGCCCCGTTCAATACCCGAAAAGCCTGGACCGAAAACGAGTCCAGGCCACCTCGGTCTAGACACCAGGCTCTGACGGTTCTGAGCTCGCGCTCGAACGGTACGCTTCACGGCCGGCATCGACCGCAGCGCTCACCCGGCCGGTCTGCTCATTCACCAGGTTCTTGCCCCGCTCCACGAAGTCTTCCCACTGCGCCCGTCCGCGATCCACAACTTCGCGCCCTTTTCCGACATACTGGCTAACCTGTTCCTTGCCCTTGTCCACCATGGTGCCCACCTGCTCGGCCGCCTGCCGCCCGCGGACTCGCAGGTATTCCGTTCCTTCACGGGCACCCTGCGCCAGATCTTCGCGCGTTTCGCGTCCGCTCTTGGGAGCATAAAGAATGCCGATAAGCGCACCCACTCCAATTCCTGCCAGAAACCATGCAACACCCTGTACCTTGTTCGAATCTTCACTCATAACGTATATCTCCTTTTGCTCGACTTCCAAGAAGCCTGAGCCTATCAAATTCTCCGCTGTGCCGCAAACTCCCAATCCATCGTCCCGCCAAACTCGAACACCGGTGCATCACCGGTCTCTAGGCGAGACATGTAACCGAACCAAGCAGTTTTGATGTGGGCGTCCGGCGGGAAGTTGCACCCGGCCCCGCATCCCCACTGCAATGAACCTATTGAAATTATCGCCCTCATTGGAGCTTGCAGACCGTAATTCTTCGCTCCTGCCACAAGAATCGGGTTTTCAGCCACCAGCTCGATCCATGCCGGCGGCAATCAGCCTCGGATTTTGCAATCCACCTAGTATCTCTTGGTGATTGCAACAGGGACCGGCCCTTGCCGTTCACCCAGCAGCCACTCCAGGGGATCCCGTATGTCTTCAACGTGCGCCTGGCCCAGCACCCGTGCCACGATCTCCCCTTTCTCATCGAGGATCATCGTGGCGGGCAGCTCATTTCCCAGTCCCGCACTCTCAAGCATGTCCAGATCCGCACCAACCCAAACCTCCATTTCGACCTTGCTGCTGGTCAGAAATTCGTCGACCTTCTTCTGATTCCTCGCCTCGTCGGCAGAAACCGCTATAAAGCGCACTTTCTTCCCCGCGTACTCGCGGGTTAGCTCCGAGAGCATCGGAAGTTCGGCCCTGCAAGGTACGCACCACGTCGCCCAGAAGTTGACCACCACGATCGAGCCACGCAGATCGGCAATCCTCTTCGTATTTCCTGCCAGATCTTTCAATTCGAGATTGGGTGCCCTCTTCGCCAGTGCCGCCGTAGGAACCAGCCAACAGACCAGCATTGCTACCAGAATGTAATTGACCTGCTTCATGCCTTCTCTCCCTCTGAACATCGACCGGCACACGATGTCTCCACCGCGCAATCCAGCCGGCGGAGACATCGGCACATCTCGACTCGTTTTTCAGAATCGATGCGTCAGGCTTGCCAGCCATACGTATTGCGCAAATGCGGCGTCCCCGTGCGTCCCGTAAACCGAATCCGGATAGCTGACCGTCCGGTCCCGGTGAATCGCCTTGTACACGCCTGCGGTCACGAGGTTGCGGCCTCGCGTATATTCAATCCCCGGCCCCGCTGTCACGGCGAAGCCCGGCCTGCGGAATCCGTCGTTGCTGTTCGGAAAAAGATTCTTTGCCGGCACGCCCTCATCCCGCGGGCCGAAAGTTGCGCCCAGTCCCTTTACGCGGGTGATCGGAAAGAAGACCCCCGCCTCAAGCAGATATTGATCCGAAATCGCAACATAGTTGTCCAGCGGAGCGGTCGTGCTCAGCGTGGCGCCTCGCTGCACACCATTGGTCCCACCCTGCGTAGCGATGTAATCGCCATCGGTATAGAACACCAGGGACTTGTTCAATCGTTCGAACCCCATCCATTGCATCACCATTCCCCATCCACCGTTCCCCGGTTGAATGGAGTAGTCGACCGGAGCGGTCACCTCCACTGCCGGCCCCGTGCCGGTGGTGTTGCGTGTCCACCGTGTTCTTCACATCGTCATTTCCGCTCGGCATCAGCACGCCCACGCCCACCAGAAAATTATTCCGCGATGCGTGTTCCGGGTTGCGTATCCACGTATTGACCCCGATGATCGTATCTCCAATTCCCGACGAAGCGTACTTGATCGGCGAGTTCTGGCTCTTTCGTGATGCAAATAACCACGGTGCATCAATTTCAAAACTGATCCGCGGTGTCCACTGGTACGTCAGGTTGGCTGTAAGCAGGTTGATTCTGTTCTCAACCTGGGTCTTGTCCTGGGCTCGGTATTCCTGATAAACATCGCCCACATAATGCTGATACGAGAACTGGTGCCGCTCGCCGATGGTCAGCTGAAAATGGCCGGGCTCAAGAATTCCACCCTGGCCAGTCGGCAATCCACCCTGTTCCGGCGACCGCGCCAGAATGCATCCCTGCGCCCGGACCTGCCCTTCTGATACCAGCAAAAAGACCGCTATGATCAACAGAAACGCGACTCTTCCTGCCTGAATTCTCGTTCTTCGGTTATTGCTGCGTTCGCTCTCGATACTCTGCAATTGAAATGCCCGCATGCGCTGTGACCTCTCCAATGGGATTTGTTGTGGGTCACGATCAGGACATGCTTAGGCGGGGAGCAGAATATCGATTGGAGTTGCGCCAGCCGATTTCTACCCGTTGCTTATCTCTGCGCGACTCCATTGATCACCCTAGTGGGAGTGAACGGAACGCACATCCAGCAATCTGTTGAGAGTCCTCTCGACCATTCGACGGAGTTCAAGAAAAGGTACCGCCGCGAACAATTTCCAAGGCTGGGATGCTACTTGGGCAGCTGGCTCCGCGCAATGGCGTCCAATATCCCGTTGAGAAAATTGATCGACTCCGGCGCCGAGTAGCGTCGTGCAATCTCCAGTGCCTCATTGATCACAATGGGAAACGGCGTTCCCTTGAAACCCAGCATCTCGCCCACCGCCATGCGCAGCAGGTTGCGATCAACCGCCGGCATCCGCTCCAGGCGCCAGTGCTTCGAATTTGCGCTGATCAGTTCGTCGATCTTGGCCTGTTTTTCAGTCGCCGACCGGAACAGGTCCTCGGCGAATCCGCGTGCCTCGGGCTCTACTTCGTCGCCCGCCTTCCAAAACGTGGCCCGCACCTGCTCCGGCGTCTGCTTCCCGATGTCCGCCTGAAAAAGCATCTGCATCGCCAATTCGCGGGACTTGCGGCGCGTACCGGCAGTCAAGAGACGCCGCTTTCCACCAGCTTGCGGCGCAGGCTCACCATCTCGATCGCTGCAATTGCGGCCTCAAATCCCTTGTTGCCCGCTTTGATCCCCGCCCGGTTCAATGCCTGCTCCAGCGTCTCGCAGGTCAGAACGCCAAAGCTGTGCGGAATCCCCGTCTCCTGCTGCGACTGGCCGATACCCCGCGCAACTTCGTTGTAAATCGCCTCATAATGCGCTGTCTCGCCGCGCAGCAGGCACCCCAGCGTAATAATCGCTTCCACCCTCTTCTTGCCCTGTCTGGCAAGATCAGCCACGGTGCGTGCGGCCGCGGGAATCTCCCAGGCTCCCGGAACCCGTACCACTTCAATATCCGCCCGCTGTGCGCCGCTCCGCAGCAGCGCGTCCAATGCCGCGTCCAGCAACCGCTCCGTGATCACCGCGTTCCAGCGCGCCACCACGATCGCAAACCGCATTCCTTCCGCTGACAAATCGCCTTCCGCCGCAATGGGCTTCCCCTTCACCGGGTCGGTCCACGCCCAGAATGAAAACGCAAAACCCGCCTCCGGCTCAACTGTGAAGATGCGCGACTTCCAGTGCGTCTCGGTAATTGCGCTGATCTTCCCTGTTGATACCTCGCCCTGCGCTCGAAACCATCCCTCCGCAGCCTCATGCACGGCATCCAGCGCAGTCACCTCGATCATCACGTCGGCCACCGCCGGAAATTGCCCCTCCACAAACTCCAGGTTCCCCAACGGAGCCAGGAACGACACGCCTCGGCTCTCCTCTTCATTCCATCCCGCACCCTTCTGAAACCCCAGCGCCGAAAAGAAACCGGCCAGGCGCGCACTTGCCGTTGCGCTACCCGCCGGGCGAAGGATGGAAATCCCCTTGATCATCCTTTGATTCTATCGTGCTCACTCGCTCGCCCGCCGCCCGCAATCCATCGTCTCCGTCGCATCGAAATCACCGCGCCAAAGAAAAGGGCCGGTTCAAAACCGGCCCTTTTGTCTTGTTCGGTGTTGAAGCAGGTTAAGTGGTGGCGCGTGCCTTCACCGTGATCACGGTCGCCGGAACCACCGTCGTGGCTGGCGACGTAATCGTGCAATCGGGATCCGAGCCCGGCGCGCACGCCGGCAAACCAGGACTGACTTGCTGCGTGTCTGTCAGTGATGTGGTGCTGATGTAGTGGATCATGTTATCCCCGGCCGTCGAGACGAAGAAGAGTGTCCCGTCGGGGCTGAAAACGCCTGCAATCGGCGCCGTGACCGCAGTGCTCGCAGCACTCCCATTCATCAGCGTGATGTAGCCGAGCGTTCCCAGGTTACTGCTCGGGCCTGAGACCTGCTTGTAATAAGGCAGCTTGGCTCCCGCCGTCGCCCCGTTGTAGGTGATAAAGCTAAGACTCGAACTCGCCGTGATCGCGCCTTGGCTTGAAGCTGTCGGCGACGTCACAACCTGGTTAACCGCTGTGGCATTGACGGTAACCGGCGCTTGAGTCAGCGTGTGCGTCAGCGTCAAGGCTTGCAGAACTCCACCGGCAGCTTCCGGGCATACGCCTGTCGAAATGCCTGCCGGGAAATTGATGTCGGAGAGCGTGATTTCGCCCCCGATCGCCGCTGCCCCGAGAATATGGTTTCCGTCCGTCGTCGCAGCCAGCTGGTCCGTCTGCGCGTTCACTGAGTCGCCCTGCGGATAAAAGACCTGGCTTGCGTAGTTGTTGATCGTCCCGCTCGGGCACCACGTATGAGCCACCGTCGGATTGCCGCTCATGTAGGCGCCCACGCTCGGAATCGTGATGGCCAGGTTACGCGGCGTTTCGTTTGTATACCATGAACTCGGTCCGGCAGGTAGCGGATACGTAGTCCAGCCCGTGTTCACGTTGAATACATACAGCGTGTCACTATGATTCGGGCCCAGCGACGCGCTGTCGCTGATGTACAACGTCTTCGAATCCGGCGTCCATTCAGCCGTGCTTCCAACTCCGGCAAAGGTCGCTGTAATTGATCCCGAACTGTTGTAAATGTAGAAGACCTTCCGAACCTGGTCGTTGATCAGGATACTTGAGTTGGCCGGCGATACCGCCAGCACCACTCCCGGCACCGACGTATCGGTTGCCCTCACCGCGGAGTCATTGGCGGTGCTGTAAATCATGATGCCGTGCGACGATCCAAAATAAAGATCGTTGCCCAGACGGTCCATCACCATCGAATTCGGCACGTACGGCAGGCGCACATTCGAGCCCACCGCCCCGGTCAACAGATCGATGGGAACGAAATACTGCGACTGTCCCGGAGAAGAAAACCATACATACGCGCTCGCCGTTCCCGGCGTCGTTACATCCACCGGATTGCTGGTAATCGGCAAGCCCGTTCCGTAGAGACCCACTTCATTGATGGGAGATGGATTGCAGGTCGTCGGCTGGCACACGGCGTACACCGATGCCGCTCCCGGGAACGAGGGCGCAACCGCGCCGGTTGATGAAACTGAAATGTCCATCGGATTGGTCGACTGATAATCCAGCGTGAGACCGGTGATCGTCTGGTTGTTCGTGTCGATCACCGTCGTCGCCATGTTCTGCGTGACGCCCTGCGTAACCGTCGCATTCGTGCCCCCGTTCAACGAAACCGTGATCGACTTCGGAGGGCAGGTAGAGAAGTAGCCCGCTGACGCTCCCGATCCGGCTACCTGTGCCGTAATCGCCGTCGTGCCCGGTTGCAGTGCGGTAATTGCGTTCGTCGCCGAGTTCAACGTTGCCACTGACGAGCTGCCGATCGAGTAGCTCAATGCGCCAATTGCCGACGTGCAATCCGGCACCGACGTCACCCCGGGAGGCAATCCAGCGGCGCACGTGTAGTGCGTCACGGTCGGTGGAGCGCATAACTCGTATTGCTTGTTGTTCGAGACAAAACAGGCCTCAGAGTCAAGCTGCGTGGTTGCGCCTTGCGAATAGCATTGTTGCGTCCCGCTCAGGGCGAGATTGATCGAACTCACCGGCGCATGCACATATACCGTCACCGGATTCGAAGTCACTGAGCTCGCTGAAGCTGTTATGGTAACCGTCCCATAAGGCAATCCACCGGTGCTTGGCAACGGCGAGGGCAGGTTGCAAATCGTGTAGTCGTTGATCCCACCACCCGAATTCCTGTTCCATGTCCCCGCACACATGTTTCCGCTCGGAGAGATGTCCAGCAGCAGGTTATTGGTGGTGCCGTACGTATAGCTCGATACGCTCGCGCTCACGTTTTTGCACGTGAGGGCCGTCGGCGCATTAATCTGGCGCGTCTGCCCAAAGGCCATCGATACGCCCGTAGTCTGCGGCTGCAGGACAATCGTATATACGTCTGTATCCTTCGTCCCGTATCCCAGGCCATTGCAGTAATTGCCGGCTGGGTTCCGAACACAGCCGGAAAACGATATCCCCGCTGGGATGGCCAGTAACAGCATAAAAACAAGCGTCAAATACCGCCGCATGAATCCTCCCCGCCCCGCCCTTTCGAGCCGCGGAACGGTCTCTCCAAATCCGTTAAGAAATATGGGTTAAAAGCGAGCCGTCAAAAAACCCGACGGCGGCCGGGACCCGGCTCCATCCGCACAGGCAACCGGCCCTCAGTATTTGCTCTTTCCAGGCAGCCGGTCGACGAAACACGCTCTGCTTGCTCCAATGAAAAGTGTAACAGGACGGGACGCCCGCCCGGCAGGCCCGCCCGGCTTGATTGCTCTGTATTCCCATAGACTCCGCCGTCCGCCGATGGCGAGCAAGAACCACTCCTAGGAAGCAGGCGGCAGATACTTCGTAAACCAATCCACCGCCCGATCCATCACGTCCCGCCGATGCGCCGGATCCACAAACCCATGCCCCTCGTTCGGATACACCACCAGCTGCGTCGGCACATGCTCGGTCCCGCAGCGCATGCCAGAACTCGTAAGACTGCGGCGCCGGGCACTCTCCGTCCCGGTCACCCACCACCACCAGCGTCGGCGTCTTCGCCTGCTTGATGTAGTTGATCGCCGAGCTCTTCGCATACACCGCCGGATCGTCATAAACCGATGCGCCAAAGTAAGGAATCATCCACTGGTCGATCGAGTTCTCCCCGTAGTAGCTCAGCCAGTCCGAGATTCCCGCGCCCGCCACCGCCGCCTTGAACCGCCGTGTCTGCGTCACCGCAAACATGGTCATGAATCCGCCATAGCTCCAGCCCGTCAGCCCCACGCGGTTCGGGTCCACCGGATACTTCGCCAGCACCGTGTCCACCCCAGCCAGAATGTCCCGCAGATCGCCATAGCCGAAGTCCTTGCGGTTGGCCTGCGTAAACGCCTCGCCCTGCCCGTAGCTGCCGCGCGGATTCGGCTGCAGCACAAAGTACCCCAGCGCCGAGAAGGCCGTCCGCGCTCAGCCCGCCGCCACCGCCCCAGCGCGCGATCTCCGCCGCAGCCGGCCCCCCGTGCACCTCCACAATCAGCGGATACTTCTTGGCCGGATCGTAGTCCTTGGGCAGCATCAACCAGCCCTGCACCTGGAACGCTTCGCTCTTCCAGTTCAGTGAAACCGCCTTTCCCCACGCCGGTTCAATGCCGTCATTCAAATGCGTAAGCTGCATCACGCCTTCCAGACCCGACGTCATCACCGTGCCCGGCTTGGCCGCATAAATCTCCGTCGGGTGCTCGAAGTTGCTGGCATGGAACACAAACACCGAGTGGTCCGCTGTCGACGAAAGGCTCATCTCCATCCGCCCGTCGCCCACGTTTCCGGGAATGCTGAAAATCGGCGACCCAAACTCGTGGCCACGCTCTGCTGCCGTTCTTCACGGCGTCATCGACTTTCAGCCGGATCAACTGGCTGTTCCCTCCGGCCAGCTCGCTCACAAACAGATGCTCGTCTCCGTCCCACTCGATCCAAGCCGGTGAAGTCGGCCTGCCGCTGGCGTCAGATCCCTCGGCTGCTCCGCCTCCCGCAGAAACAATCCACACATCGCCGCCCGTCGAGCCCTGGTCGCTCATCAGCCCGCCGATAAACGCAATCGCCTTCCCGTCCGGCGACCACCGCGGCACCGCAATCTGCAATCCATGCAGCGGTCCAGCAACCTCCGCAGGCGCAAGAATCACCTCCGGCTGCGCGCCAGGCACCTGCCTGTATAGCTTCGCCACCCACCAGTTGTTCTCTCCTGGCGGATCGGCAGCCACATAGGCCAGCCCCTTCGAATCCGGCGCCCAGTCGAACTCGTACACATGCAGATTGGCCGGCGTCACCTGCGTCGGAGCCTCCGCTGTCTCTACATCCACCTGCGCCACCGCAACCCGCTGAATCTCAACCCCGTCCTCGCCAATCACCCCCGACGGAGGCTTCATTGCCGCCAGCGCCCCTGCCGGCCGCGTCGCACCTTCCACATAAAGAAACGCCACCTTCGTCCCGTCCGGCGAAAACGCCGGCGCCTCCTCATACCCCTTCAGCGCCGTCAGCTTCCTCGCCGGGCTTCCGTCCAGCTTCGAAAGATACATATCCATCTGGTGCCCCACCGGATCCGCGCAATCGGAAAAGAAAGCCAGCCCCTTCGAGTCCGGCGTCCACAAAATCTGCCCTTCGCGGCAGTGCTGCTCCGGCTTGGCCGCCGCGCTCACGCGCTCATTCTTCCCCAGGTCGCTGGTCGCCGCCACCAGGATCGCCCCGCCCCCGCGCCCGCCCTCGGTCCACGCCAGCCGCTTGCCGTCCGGCGAAATCGCCACCTGCCCTACCGCGCGGCCGCGATTCAGCCCCCGCAACACCTCTTCGATATGCGCGTTTTCCGGCATTGTCGCCGCAGGCGTACTCTGCGCCCATGCGCCGATAAGGTTGAATGCACTCGAGATTGCCAGGACAGCGCACGCCAGCGTGGCGGCGCAATGTTGTTTGCGGAGCGGTGTCAGAAACATGTGGAAATCCTATCAGGCAGGGCGCATTGGGACCGAACAAACAGGCAGGCAAGCCCAATCCCTGCTCTCGACGTCGCTCACGACTGCAACCCTCCGTATACATCACCAAGGTACTCACCTGCCGCGCTGGTGCCGTCGGATTTGATATCACCCTGGGCTAGACTCTGCACATAGGCGCAAACCGCGTGCGGCCGGCTCTGCCCTCCCACACAACCAAAGGAAATCAATGCAATCACGGGCCCTACATGACGGTCGCCCCAATCGCCTTTTGTGGCGAAAGCACGCGTTCGCAATCCGGTTGATTTTCTGCTTCGTTTCCGTCACCCTCGCCACGGTCTCGGTCTGGTTCTTCATCCGCGGCGGCGGCCCCAACCTGATCTGGGCAGCCAACGGATTGCTGCTCAGCTACCTGCTCCTTGCGCCCCGGTGGCGTTGGCCCGGCTATTTGGTGGCCGGCATTGCCGCCATGATTGTCGGCAGCGCCATCATCGGCGAGCCCTGGCGAACAAATCTCCTCTACAACGGGCTGAATCTCATTGAGGTCGTCACCGGCGCTATCCTGTTGCGGCGAAAATCCACCCAGCTCCCACGCTTCACTGACCGCAAATACCTCGTCCGCTTCATTGCCTTCGTAGTAGCGGCTGGCCCCATCGTCGCGGGCTTGATCCTTACTGTGGTGATGGCAGTTTGGCGACACGCTCCGCCCCTGAAAACTCTATCCGACTGGGTCATTAGTGACGGTCTTGGAGCAGCCATCGTCATTCCAACCTTCGTGGCCATCTTCCAGACGCGCTTCAGCGACTTCGCAGCTTTGCGGCGCCATTGGTTCTATCCCTGCGTCCTTGCCACCGTCACCATCACCGCTTTTTCACGTGACAAAACGTCCTTCCTGATCCTCATCCTTCCGCTCCTCGTTCTCCTGTTGTTGCGGATGGGAATTGGATGGGCGGCGCTCTCTACACTCCTCATCGCGGCAACGGCCAGTTGGTACACCGTTCGTGGCTCCGGACCATTCGCAATTGCACGCACCGGCAATCCGGCGGAGTCCAGCATTCAGCTCCAGTTCTTCGTCGCATGCTGCATATTCCTCATCTACATCGTCTCTGTCATCCTTGAAGATCGAAACACCATTGAGCACCGCCTCCAGGAAACGGTCGCGATTCATACCCTGGTCACCGAGAACTCGCGTGATGTAATCCTGCTTGCCGATCTTGATGGACGCCACACCTACGTCTCTCCTGCGGTCGAAGGAATGAAGGGATGGAAGGCTGAGGAATTGATCGGCCACAAGCTTTCTGATCAAGCTCATCCCGATGATCGAGAGAAGGTCGAAGAAACCCTTCGTCAGCTTCAACAGGGAGCCGAGGGTGCGCTCATCCAGTACCGCGACGGGAAGAAAACCGGGGAATATATCTGGGTCGAAGCGAGCCTCCGCATGTTTCGAAACTTGAAAACCGGCATCCCCGCCGGCATCCTGGGCCTCCTCCGGGACATCGACGAGCGCAAGCACAGCGAGGATTTGCTTCTCGAGGCCCATCAGGCGCTCGAAGAATTGGCGATTGTTGATGCGCTCACCGGCGTCGCGAACCGGCGCCGATTCGACCAGTACCTTGCCCTCGAATGGTCCCGTTCAGCGCGCCTTCACAGTCCCATTTCGCTGTTGCTTATCGACGCCGACTCCTTCAAGCAACTGAACGATTCGCTCGGACACCTGGCCGGGGATCGGTGCCTGAAAAGGATTGCCGACGCGGCGATGGAAGCTGCAACGCGTCCCGGAGACCTTGTCGCCCGCTTCGGCGGTGACGAGTTTGTCGTCATTCTGCCCAATACTGACAGCCAGGGAGCCCTCGAGGTGGGTTCGCAAATAAGAGCCAATTTACAAAAGAGCCATGCCGCACTCCATGACAATCCCGAAGGACTCATGACCATCTCTGTCGGATGCGCAACCGTCGTCCCGGAGCCGGATCAGCCGGCCGCATCCCTCATCCAATTTGCAGACGAGGCCCTTTACAACGCCAAGCGCGAAGGCCGCAACCAGATGTGCCAGGGCACCTACTCCCTCCGCCTCTGACGCCAGGGCCTGATCGACGCCGCGGCCTTCGTCGTCGCGCCACCTCAAACTCCGCGCAACAGCGACAACGATCCTTAGACTGGGGTAACCACTCGCCAAAGACCTCCAGCAACCTTTCATGGGTACCTGAGAATGGAGCGCGGTTGAAATATCTAAGCCCGCGTCGACTCATGAGATATATTTGCAATCACCAAATCTAAACATTGCCGCTCGTTTTCGCTCCGCAAGAGGATCGCCTATCCATGCCCAGGCTAAGAAAGTTCTTGTGCAGTTGTTTTGGATTTCTGGCTTTCATTTTCACCTCGGTGTCCATCCTGACGATTACTCGACTCGTGTTCGAGATTCGTAGAGGCGGCCTCTTGCCGCCAATCCACACCACAAGAGTCTCTTTTCCCGTCGCGCTTCTGATTGCAGTGCTCGCCCGCCTCGTCCTCATCATGCCCTTGGCGCTGGCCGTTCCCTGCGGGATGGCTTGGTGGAAAATCAAGAACGGAAAAGCATCGGCCAGGAGATGGGCGATCACCGCAAGCATTGCGATGATCGTGCTCGGCCTTCCCACGTTCGTCGCCGCATTCTATTTCTGGCTTCACGATACACGCGGACACGGCGTGCAAGCCGTGTTCATGCAGGGGATCCTTGTCGCTCTCGGAATCGCCGGCCTCGTGGCCTTCGCACGTCATGACTCGCTCGGCCAGACGCCGATCATTCCTGCCAAACCGCCCCGCATCGCCGGTGATGGAACCAGCAGTCTCCTCGACACGATCGCGTGGACGTTCGCCTGCGTTGGATACTTTACCTGCCAGTTCCTCTGGATACGTTGGGCGAGCGCACAGCATCTTCACTTCACGCGAGGCCTTTCATTCTGGCTGCTCTTCGCGAGTGCCGCCTTGATTGAAACTGCGGCACATGAGTTCGGTCACGCCGCTGTCGGCGTTGCATTGGGAATGAAACTCCGTGCCTTTATCGTCGGACCATTCCATTGGCGTGTTCGAGAAGGCCGGTGGGTCTTTCAATTCCTTCCTGCAAAGCTCCTTTCAGGGGGAGGCGCAACCGGCGTCGTGCCTACAGATCCTCAACATTCCCGTTGGAATGAAATCGGCATGATCGCTGCCGGCCCCTTGGCGAGCCTGTCTACCGGCTTGATCGCACTCGGAGTCATGCTTTCGAGTAAAGGCAAGCCGTATGAGCAGTACTGGGAGTTTTTTGCTCTAATGGCCACTTTCGGGTTGGTCTCGTTTGCTGTGAACCTGATTCCGATTCGCCCCGAAGGACTCTATTCCGATGGCGCCCGCATCTATCAGCTTCTTCGTGGTGGCCCTTGGGCCGACTACCACCGCGCCATCTCCACGGTCACGGCCACTCTTGTCTCTCAAAACCGCCCTCGCGACTACGATATCGCCGCTCTTCAGAGAGCCTCCATCCACTTCGCCGCAGGCCGGCAGGCCCTCCTTCTGCGCCTCTTTGCAGCGTCCTGCTACTTTGATCGAGGCAGCTACCCTGAAGCCTCCGCAGCTCTGGCCGACGCCGCTCGCATTTACAACGAATCTGCCTCCGATGTTCCCGCCGAACTCCACACCGCCTTCATCATCAAAGGCGTCCTATTGAACCGCGATGCCGCCGACGCGCGTTTGTGGTGGGACAGAATGGAAGCCAAAAAGCGCGAACGGCTCAACGCGGACTATTGGCTCGCAAAGACGGCGCTTCATTGGGCTGAGAACGACAGCAATGCCGCCCGAGATGCATTCAACACCGGCAACACCCTCGTGCAAAAGCTACCCGACGTAGGCACCTACAACTACGATCGCGACTGCTACAGCCGCATGAAATATCTCTTGGACGGGCCGCCGAACGTCTCTGCCCACGCTGAGCTGTGCGAGGGCACCTACTCCCTCCGCCCCTGACGCACCGACCGCCGGAGATATAGACCCCGTCATTCTGAGCGAATCAAAACGGAGCCGAAGGTCCTGCGGTTGCCTTTGCTGTGTGTCAGGGCACGGCTCGGGGTACCCTCTGGGTCGCGTGCCGATAAAGCCCTTCCAACTTAAGAATTGTCATCCTGAGCGGAGCGGGCTTGGGGCCCCCATGAACAACGTTCATGGGGTAAGCGAAGTGAAGGATCTGCTTCTGCTCTTGCGTTTGCTTCTGCCTTTTCTTCACCCTCGCCCAGCCTTCCCGCCCGCCCCACCTCATCACCCCCCGCACAGTACCAAGGTGTATGTTCCCTCAGCACTAAAGCTTGTGACCCCTGATCGCAATCAGTCAGACTTTTTTAGCAACATCTCCCCGCTACCTGTGTTTCGAGTAGCAGACCCAAACACCTCGCGCACCCGAGGAGACTTCACATCTCGCGCGCACCGGTACATGGAGGAATCCCAATGTCAATTCGTTCAAAAATGCGCAACCTTCTTGTTGCTCTCTCTGTAGCGACGCCCATGCTGCTCCTGTCAGTTCCGCAGGCGCACGCGGGCGTCTTCATTTCCGTCAACTTTGCCCCTCCGGTATTGCCCGTGTACGCGCAGCCCGCGCTGCCCGGCCCTGGCTATATCTGGACGCCCGGCTACTGGGCCTACGGGGACGCTGGCTACTACTGGGTTCCCGGTGTTTGGGTGCAGCCGCCAAGTGTTGGCGTTCTGTGGACCCCCGGCTACTGGGGATTTGTGGGCGGAGCCTATGCATGGCACCCCGGCTACTGGGGCCCGCACATCGGATTCTACGGTGGCGTTAACTACGGATTCGGCTACGGCGGCATCGGCTTCTTCGGCGGTGAGTGGCGCGGCGGAGTCTTCGCCTACAACCGCGCCGTGGCAAACTTTGGCAGCGTCCACGTGACCAACGTCTACGAGGATCGCACCGTCATCGAACGCAACACCATCGTCAACGTGAATCACGTCAGCTTCAACGGTGGCGCCGGCATCGGTGCGCGTCCTTCGCCGATGGAGATGCAAGCCGAGCACGAGCAGCATTTCCAGCCAACCTCCAACCAGGCGCAGCATGAAAACTTCGCCGCGCAGGATCGCTCGCAGCTAGCCTCGGTCAACCACGGAACCCCGGGAACCACGGCCAGTTCCAACGTGAATGCATATCACCAGGTCGCGCAGCAGCACGCGCAGTCGCAGCCCATCTCGGCCGCCGACCGCAGCGCCGGCAGCCGCTACAACCCCAACTCGCGCGAAGCCAATCAGGACCAGCGCATCTCCAACGGCCTGCGCAGCGGCCAGATGACCTCTGGCGAAGCGGCCCGCGCCGAAAAGCACGCAGTCCAGCATCGACCAGCAGGTCCATACCGATCGCGTCGACAACGGCGGCAAGCTCACCGGCCAGGAACGTCAGCAGATCAACGGCGAACAGAACGCCGCCAGCCGCCAGATCTACAACGAAAAGCACAACGGCAACACCGTTGCCCCGAACGAAGTGGACAATCGTGAAGCCAACCAGCAGCAACGCACCGCCAACGGCCTGCGCAGCGGCCAGATGACCTCTGGCGAAGCGGCCCGCACCAACCGCAACCAGTCCAATCTTGCCCAGCAGGTTCACAACGAACGCACCGCCAACGGTGGCGCGCTCACTCCGCAGGAAAAGAAGCAGGCCAACAAGCAGGAGAACAAGAACAGCAAACAGATCTACAACGAGAAGCACAACAACAAAACCGCAAAACCAGAAAGGAAATAGCGGCTGTTCAAAAGAAATGCTGGTAGGTCAAAGGAAACACCTGCTGTTCTTCTCAGAACGAACCAACACCGAGCGGCTGGCACCAATGCCAGCCGTTCTTTTTGATCCGGAAGCATGACAAATCCGGTGTCAGCATAAATCTGGGTGCCCCATCCTTCGCACTTTGCGAAGGGTGGGAATGCAAGACCCTCCCCACACCGTGCCATCCTGAGCGAAGTCGAAGGACCTGAGGTTGCTCCTGGGCTTTGAATGGGCACGGCCTTAGCCGTGCCGTAGGCGGTCGTTTTTCAGCAGGGCTTCAGCCCCTGCTGGAATGCTTTTCGACCGCGGAGGGAGACGCCGGCAACCCCCGCGTAAAACCTGCAAAATCGACGTCGGGCGCAACTTGAGAACTCATCTGGCATTCACACCCGATTCTGAAAGCCTAAAATTCTGCATCCAACCAATTGAGGAATTCTCAATGGCCAAGCTGCCGGTAGAAGTTCATGCGCGCACGACAAACGACAAATTCGGAAGGTTCGCCGCCTCTGTCTCAGTATTGCTGGGATCGACATGGGCGTTCGCCGGGGCGGGCCTCGTGATCCTGATCTGGGCAGCCCTCGGCCCAATTTTCCGGTTCTCCGACACCTGGCAGCTCGTGATCAATACGGGAACAACGATCGTGACCTTTCTAATGGTATTCCTGATTCAAAATACCCAAAATCGAGATGCCCGGGCGATTAACTTGAAACTCAATGAGCTTATACGTGCGATCGATAAAGCACGTGATCAGATGATCGATATCGAGAATTTGAGCGACCTTGAACTCGATGAATTGAAGACAAAATACGAAAAGATCAAGGCCGCATATATGAAGCGGATGCCTCGCACGCTCTCGGAGTGAGCAGGATTTGGTAGGTCGCCCAGAAGTCGTCCTAAGCAGTTGAACGGCGATGATTCCTTGGCCTGGCGTTACAGCGAACCCACCGGCACACACACAGATGTAGTCGAGTTAGTTTCAACCCCCGCCAAGCGTCGGGTGAAGCCCAGGGTCAGCTAACCGAAGAAATCATGAGCAACGGCAGCTTCCTAATCGTCGCGTTTAGGCAGGGCATTCGCGCGAGCAAAGAGACTCATTCGAATTTCCACTCCTCCTTCGAAGCTGAAAAATCCCCAGGCATCATGAAAACCTGGTCCACGCGATAGTTCCCATTTACTTGCTGAATCAGGGGAGCCGGCCCTGGTTTCGCGCCGCGTGATCCACAATTGCTCTGGACAGCGCGTACGGAACAGAGGGATGATTACTGGCACTCACCCCTTCGCTATTTATCGCTTGCCGAAGGAATTCCCCGTCGATGCCGCACGAGCGGTTGGGCCACACCTTCCTGAAATGACTGAGATCGAAAGGAGATCGAAAAATGAACGTCCCTCCCGTTTCACGATCCACTCTGGAGCGATGGATTGCCTTGCTTGTACGCTACTGGGCCTTCAACATGACTTTGGCTTCTCAGTTTGGGAGCTACTGGCCCGGTTTCGGCTACAGCGAGAACGAGAAGGCGGAGATGGCCTCCATCAGTCAGAAGTGTCCCCTCGGGCAGTTTCTTGTCTGGCTACTGATCGTCGCTTTCGTCGCCATGCCCGTCATCGCCGTCACCTCCATGCCTGGAATGTACTTCGTGATCTACAAGTCTGATCCGGCGACACTCCCCGAATCAATCTTTTTCCTGTCGATGGGGGTGGCCATCGTGGGCTGTTTCACGATTGGGATCCCTGTGTCCATGCTTCTTTCCTCGGCACTCGTCGGCAGATTGTATAAAGTTGCGAACTCTGACCTGCCCGATCGCGCGACCACGGCGCGATTCTTCCATAGGTTGTGGTTCCAACTTACAAGAATGGCGATCGTGTTGATGGTCATCCTCGTTCCGGTGTGGATTCTCGTCCCGGACAGCTCCAAGTTCTGGGTTACCCAGAAGCTGGTGATGCCCTTTTTGGGACCCGTGACATTAGTGATTATCTCTGCCTTCTACCTTTCCACGCGACTGAAACGAAGCCTCTAACCGATTTCGGCTTTGAAAGGGCACGGCTTCAGCCGTGCCACAAGCGCAATAAAACGAGATGGGCTTTAGCCCCTGAGGGAATGCTTTTCGACCGCGGAGGGAGGCGGCGGTTTCAACCCCCGCGTAAAACTTGCGAAATCGACGCCGGCTTTAGCCGCGGACGGATTTGGAAAGGGATGGCCACACTCACCGTTTGAACGGTGAACCGGAAACGGGCTGGTGTCGTCCAATATTGCGCTAAACTTCTATCAATGGACCAACCCAGCATTGTTTTCGGGTTCCAGGAAGAATGGGGTCATTTCCGGGAACGTAATCCGCTATTCGAGGAAGTGTTACCGCGGCTGCATGAACTTCGTTCAGCCGTATTCGACCGCAAATTCGATTCGTCTGAGCCAATTGAGCGCTTTGTGATGCTCTATGGAAGGATGTGCATGGAGGAGTTCTTCGAGATCCTTCTCATGTGCGGAAACGGATACGGCTTCAGCCCGTACATAAGACCGTTCGTTTTGTTTTTTAATTTCAACCAGCGCGGCGCAAGCCGCGCATGAAAGTTACAGCGAACCCACCGGCACACATAGATGTAGTCGAATCAGTTTCAACATTCGTCAAGCGTCCGGCGCTTCCGGCGTCTATGGCAGTGGCGGCGTCTTAATAATGGAAGGAAAGCTCTCTGGTAAGGAAGCGCCACCTTAGGGCGCCTTCGCGAATGGTAGGACACCACAAACTTCTTCCAGGAGCTGTCATGCGACCCCGTGACCACAGTTGCTACCAACCTCGAACGGCCCCACTACTCCCGGTCAAACACCAGCATGTCCGGCTCGCTTCGAGCCAACCCATGCACAGTCATCGTCAATATCTTCCCGTCAGCAGATACCTTGATCTCCCGCGTATAAATAACCTTTCCGCCGGCTTTGTCCGTCATCTCCAGGGTGTGCTCGTCCACCCGCCTGATCGAGGATGAAGAACCAGGAACCGCATTCGGCCCTTCGTTCGGATAGTCCTTGCCGTCGAACTTCACGTTTTTCGTTACGTTCTCAGAAAGCTTGATGAAAGACAGGCCGTCGCCCTCGTACGCCTTCACCTCCAGCGTGAAAGGCGAGTTCACAGTCTCCTTGATGCTCTTCCAGTCCGCCGCGAATCCCGATCCCGTCCCGCTGCGCTGGTAGACGTAATCCATGCTCATCGTGGACCCGTCTCGCTCGACCTCGCGGTAGTAGTCCGTAAGCGTGCTGCCGTCCTTCGACAGCTTCCAGGTCCCTCTCAGCAGCAGCTTGCCGTCTTTCTTGCGTTCAACGATCCAGATATCGGGCTCCTCCACCTTCACCGCCAGCGTGGTTCCTGCGATGCCCGGTTGATCGGTCCCATCCACCACAATTATTTCGGCGACGCCCACAAAATTGAACGAGTACGTATTGCCGCCCTCGCTCTCAACCTTCATCTCGTCCGGCATTCGGGTCTTCGACGGGTTGAGCTTCCACTCCCCGATAAATGGATTCTCCGCCGCCGCCCATCCCACGCCTCCAGCCGCGCCCGCAGCCATGCTCGCTGCGACCACCATCAACCTCAAAGCACGCGTCAGCATATCGCTCTCCTTCCATCGCCGCGAAAATGTCGCGAAAACTCCATCAGGCTTATGTATGCGCTTTCTTTGGAGGAGACAGAAAGTAGAGCGCAGCCATGCATGAAATGTAGACCGCAAATAGTCCCAGGATTTCGACGAACGTTCCCCAACGTCGCGAATATACAAGCCACAACCCATTGCGATGCCAGTCGGAACTGCGCTCAGGAGTCGCCGCCTCATCGTCATGAATAGATACTTGCACAGGTGTTGGTTGCTCAAAGCAAACAGTTCACTATTGCAGAAAATTAGCCTTCCCTGGCGCACAATTGTAGACATCCAAAGCAAAAATCCATGACCCCACCGACCCTCAGTTCGCGCTCAAATCGCCCGAAAAAGCAGATCAAAACAACGACAAATAAATTCTCCGCCGGCCCGTCCGACGACCGTCTTTCTAAGACAAGTTCTTTCATATACTTGCAAAATAAAAGTGGGCAAGAGTGCGCGCCAAAAGCGACAAAAAAGCGCCACTTAACCGGCCACAAAATGCCAAAATCGACCAAAAAATGCCACCCTTTTCGCCACCGAAATCGGCAGAACTCATCGACCCCTCTTCCCCTGAATCCGGGACGCACCCCACGAGAAAACAGCGAAACCGCTTTGCAGATCATTTCCATCGTCTCCCGCACAATGAAAGAGAAGAAAGAACCTGCCCGCGCGACCCTTCGCCCGCAGGCGCGCTGTAAGCCCTTTTCTGAGAAATATCTGCGGCTAAGTTGTTTTATCGGAAATATCTACAGCCACACGCCGTCCCTAGCCCGTTCAAAAGGAGATATTTCGATCCAGAGACGGGGGTAGGGGGTACCCGTCGAAATCGTACGCAAACCGATGGCTAAGAGCTGGAAGCTGCCTTCTGAATCGCCAACAGCCTCTCCAACAACGGTTTCAGCAGATCGAGTCGCAGCGCATTCGCCCCATCCGACAAGGCATGTTCCGGGTCGTCGTGGACCTCCAGGAACAGCCCGTCCACCCCCGCCGCCACTGCCGCCCGCGCCAGCAGCGGAATGTATTCCGGCTGCCCGCCGCTCACGCCGTTCGCCGCTGAAGGCTGCTGCACCGAATGTGTCCCGTCAAACACCACCGGCGCCATCGCCCGCATCACCGGCAGCGACCGGTAGTCCACCACCAGCGTGTTGTAACCAAAACTGGCCCCGCGCTCGGTCAGAAACACCCGTTCGTTGCCGGTTGACCGCACTTTTTCTACCGGATGCGTCATATCCCACGGAGCCACAAATTGCCCCTTCTTGATGTTCACCGCTCGACCAGTCTTGCCCGCGGCGACCAGCAGATCCGTCTGCCTGCACAAGAACGCCGGAATCTGCAACACGTCCACAGCCTCCGCCGCAACCTCGCAGTGTCCCGGCTCATGCACATCCGTCAACACCGGCAGCCCTGTATCCTTCGCCAGCCGCCCCAGAATCCGCGTCCCCTCCACGATCCCCGGCCCGCGAAAACTCTTCACGCTGGTCCGGTTCGCCTTGTCGTAACTGGCTTTGAAAATATAAGGGACGCCAAGGTCGCTCGTGATCCGCTGAATCGCTTCAGCCATTCGCCGCGCGTGCTCTTCTGACTCGATCACGCACGGCCCGGCAATCAGAAACAGCCGTCCCTCGCCGACACGCACCGGCCCGATTTCAAAGGAGTGACTCACGAAAGCGATTCTATCCTGCCCGAACGCTATGTCCGGAG
This sequence comes from uncultured Acidobacteriaceae bacterium, assembly GCA_963826915.1. GTDB lineage: Bacteria > Acidobacteriota > Terriglobia > Terriglobales > Acidobacteriaceae > Telmatobacter. The sequence goes on along the minus strand of CAWGYG010000006.1, from coordinate 455,907 downwards.
TTTCGAGTCCTGCTCGAGAAGCCTGACCGTAATAGTCACCGCAGGAATAAGGAACACCAGTGAGCCGGCAACCCACATGATGACTGCGCCCGTCACCTGATCACCCAGGAGCGACACGTTGAAGACGTTGGGCTCCGTCAAATAGTAGCCGTAGAGAGGCCGGTTGCAGAAAGCGAGGAAGGCTGACAGCGCCGTGTTCACGATATCCGCGCCCACCAGGTACGGCACCATGTACCAGCCAGTGTAGCGTGCGCTTGTGGGCCAGGGACGAATGAGAGGCCACCAGAAGAGGATGGACGATCCGAGGAAGCAGATGTGCTCTAGATCGTGCCAGCGTTCGTGTTCAAGTGCGAAATCGTAGGCTGAGGGTACGTGCCAGCCCAGGAAACATAGATTCATCACGAGCCACGCTACGAGAGGTGTAATAAGAAAGCGCCCCAGGGTTCGCAGCGCTCTCATGCGCAAAAGGGGCCCCAGCAGTCCGGTGGTCACTACGCGGGGAAGACCGCGCAGCAGCGGAACCTGCGGAAATCCGAGAAGCAGAAGCGGCGGAACAAACGACATGAGCAGCAGGTGCTCCACCATATGTGCGCTCAGCAACGCATCGGCAAAGCCATCCATGGGCGAGCCGATGGCCAGCCAGAGAATCGCCAGGCCCATCAGGAATGCCGACAGCTGGCGAGCAGTGAATTGTGCAGGCCGCGTTTTGCGGATCACGAACCACCCGCGCGTGTAGACGAGGGCGCTGAGCAATACCATCGTGGTGAGGAAGAGCGGCGGCGACCACTCAGCGAAGATGGCCTGACTCGCAGGAGACATGAGCAATAGGTTAAATGCGAGCTATGGGACAGCACGCGATGTCGAATTTTGCGTTGGGGCTTGCTCCTCGCTGAGAGCCACCTTTCGCGAAGCATCGATGGCCGGCGAGAGGTCTCTTCCGCGCAGCGTGAGCAGGAAATGCACCAGCGCAGTTGTTTCGGGCGGGTTCAGTGCGTTTCCATACGCAGGCATGTTCCCTCCGCCTTGCAGGACCTGGCGGATGATCTGGTCTTCGGTCATGCGCGATGCGATCGAGTCCAGAGCAGGCCCGCGCAATCCTCCAACTCCACCGATCGAGTGGCAGTTGCGGCATTGCTTGTTCTGCAGCACAATCGCTCCCTCGCGTTCGAGAGGAGTGCGATCCTTCAGGTCGGCCAGCGGAATTGAATCGCTGCTCCATGCATTCATCACCGGGCTCCACGGCGTATACATCCCAAGCCGCGTGAATGCGCCCAGCGTGACGGCGATAAGCGCAACCATCAGCACCGCCGCAGGCCTGCGCGACCAGTGCTTCTCGCCCTCTCCGAAGAAGAGAGGCAACAGCAGCATCGCGCAAATGCCCACAATGGGCGCAATGAACATCACTGGAGTTTCGATACTGGGAGGCAGGTAGGCAAGGACCGCGTAAATCCAGAGAAATGCGAAGTCTGGCTTTGGAGCTGTCTCGATGATGGTTGGATCGGGCTGACCGGTGGGGCCGAACGGTCCCAACCAGAACGCGCATGCCATGATGGCAAGCACGATGGCGGCAGCGAAGACAGCATCCTTCCATGCCGCGTCAGGCACAAAGGGTATGCCGGTTTTCTCGGTGAGCTTGTGGTACTCCTGCACATAGGTCTTCTTGTTCACCAGCCGTCCCGGCATCGGCCATTCGTTGATGCCGAGCCGCAACACCATTAGAAGGTGCAGGCCAACCAGCGCCAGCAGAATGCCTGGAATGACAAAGACATGCAGGGTGAAGAAGCGTGAAAGCGTTGGCCCCGCGATGATCGGACCGCCCAGTAGCAAATCCACCAGTGGCCCACCGACCCACGGCACGCGGCTGAGGATTGACGCGCCGATGCCGAGGCCCCAATACGCGTCCTGATCGAAGCGCAGCACCTGTCCTGTGAATGCCATGCCCAGCGTTAACAGCAGCAGGAAGACGCCGACAATCCAGGTAAGCTCGCGAGGAAATTTGTACGCTCCGAACAGGAAGACCTGCACCAGGTGGATGAGCACAACGGCCACCATGAAATCGGAACCCCATCCGTGCAGCGCGCGAAGATACCAGCCCAGTCTGACATTGTGATTGAGAAACTCCAGGCTGCTCCACGCGTGGCCGGCCGAGGGAACATAGACCAACGCCAGCAGAATGCCGGTCACCACTTGCAGAATCAGAATCACTGTTGCCGCGCTGCCGAACACGTACCACCAACTTGATGTGCTTGACGGCACCTCGTGTGCCGCCGCTTCAAACGCGGGTCTTCCCAATCCAAGCCGCCGCTCGAACCAGTTATAGATATCGATTCCGCGCTGCTTTAGGTTGGCCATCAACTATTCCTCGCTGTTGGGCCTTTGCCGGGCACTGTTGCACCCAGCATTGTCGAAGTATTGGCTTGAATCTGCGTCAGAGGCGGCTTGGCGCAGTTGTGCGCGGCCAGCGTGGGCATCTTGCCGGCACTGATCATCAGCTTGCCTGCATCGATTTTGTGTTCATACTCAAAGAGACCGCGTTCCGGTGGTCCCGATGCGCGCGATCCGTCCTCGTAGTAAGCGCCACCGTGGCAGGGACATAGAAACAGCTTCGACTGCGCGAACCAGCGCACGGGGCATCCGAGATGAGCACAGTTGATGGCAAACACTTGAAAGCGGTCCCCACCAATGCGCCGAACCCAGCAGGGAATGTCGCCCGTTTGCCCATCCCAGGCCGTGGTCACCGGGTTGGGAAAATCTACGAGGCGTGTCTCGCCCTCTGGAAAATCCGTGAGAGGCCCCAAGTCGATCCACGAGTCCACTTGGGAGCTTCTCTTCAGCGCCGGGCCCAGCAGATAGCCGACGATCGGCGCCGCAAGTACCGCACCCACTGCTCCATTCAGCAGCAAAGAAAGCTTGAAGAGAAATACGCGCCGCGAGTGGGCGGCATTCCCGGGATTCGCCCCAGACCCTGCTGCCGTCGAATTTGGATCGCTTTGTGAATTCTGTTCACTCGGGTTCATAGCGTCCTGCTCCCTTTTGTCGTCTTTCAAAATCGGCCCAGTCTGCTTCGGGTTGCTGCTTTGATCAAGGATGCGTGGGATACGGTTGACCCGGATTGGCAACGCGTTTTGAAGCAATCCAGGCAAGGATATCGGTGACCTGCTGATCTGTCATTGGCGGCGGCCCGTCGCTGCGCCAATCCGGCATCGCTTCATCGGGCCGGCCTGCGATTGTGATGCTCCGCAGGTTCTGGTCGCTGATCAGTGCAAGATACGACGGATCGACAATTGAGCCCAGCCAGCCCTCTCTTCGAGGACTGGATTTGCTCGACCCGGCTTTTCCATCGGCCGGGCCGCCTTCGCCCATTGCCCCATGGCATCGCGCGCAAAAAATGCCATACGCCGCGAATCCATGCTCGGCATTTCCTGTCAGTGTGGCCTCATAGGGTGGAGGATTCTCGCCGGCAGGCAGACCCGGCCTTCCCCACTGCTGGACGATTCCTTGCGTCAACGCCGTCACCTGGGTGTCGGTCAGCATGCCCCCGGCGGCCTTCGCAAACGCCGGCATCAGTTTGCCGGGAACGCCATTGGAAATCGTGTTGCGCACCCGTGTCTCTCCTGCCACTTGTACATACACTGGATTGGCAAGCGAGATCGCCGCGCCGTTCCTGCCATTTTCTCCGTGGCATCCAGCACAGTTCTGTTTGTAGAGAGTGGAAAAGTCCACCACCTGTTCGGGACGTACCACTTCGGGGCCCGGTCCCGGATGGCCCGGTGCATGCGGGCACCCGGCCAACGCTGTGCAGGCCGCGGACAGAACGAATGCGCGTAGCACTGCACGCTCCCGATGAGTTCGCCACACCGCAGTCATTGTTTCCGATCCTCCGAACTCTCCTGGTCGCCATGCAGACCGGCGCGAACGGAGAACGGCAACGATTGAAACTGCGGTGTCCTGACCTTCACCTGCAGGTTGACAACAAACCCGCACACCAGCCCGAAAGCCATCTGTGAGACAACGAACCAGGGCCAGTCGATGCGTTCATTCAGGACGGGGCTGATCACGCCCAGGGCCGTGTAAAGAATGCTCGTCCAGAGAAGCGGCGCGATAAAGCCGGCAGTCAGGATAGGCCTGCGCGGAAACATCGGCAGCATCGCGCCGTAGAGCAGCCCGATCAGCACCGATGTAAGCGCATGAATACCGAGCGCGGCAAGCAGGCCCATCAGGTGAAACTGGGCCAGGAAGGCATCGCTCTGTCCCGCCCAACTCACAAAGCCACCCGCGGCCAGAAGATTCACTGCGTACCACAGGCTGTGATACTTGAGCAGGCTGAAGAGAGTCGCCAGAACCACCATGGCAATTCCGCCCACGACGCCGCCCTTGATTCCGGCCGTGACGCTGAATGTCTCGACGGGGATCACTTTGCGATGTCTTGCGTCGATTGGCAGTTTTGGGTGCGCGGTGCGTGGGCTGTAGAACTCGAGTTCCTCCTGTTCAATCGGAACCGGCGCATGATGGTCGTGCGGCAGCACTTCAGAGAACCACCCCACGGCGGAACGTACGGCCAGCACAACACCGAGCAGGCTGATCACCCAGTGCGTCACCAGGCCCGTGATCATCAGCGTAACGCCCAGTGCGAACACCATCGGCCATGCCGTGGGCACTGGAAGCAGCACCTCATCGGCGCCGACTTGTTGATGCCCGTGCTCGGAAGCGCTCGTCGGCCCGTCGTTCCGCATCATGCTCCTCCTCTACCTGCCCAATACATAGACCACCGTAAACACCACCACCCACACCGCATCGACAAAGTGCCAGTAGAGCGACAACGTCTCCAGCTTCTCTGAGTGTTCCTGTTTCACACGGCCGAATAGCGAGAAGACAAGAGCAAGCGAAAGCATGATCAGGCCCGCTACCACGTGCGAAGCGTGCAGGCCAACCAGCGAGTAGTAGGTCGTGCCAAAGAGATTGGTTTGTATCGTCAACCCCTCGTCGTGGATCAGGTGATACCATTCACGCGCTGTCGATATCAGAAAGATTGACCCCAGCAGCACTGTGCCGGCCAGTTGTGCCGCGCACTGGCGCAGCTTGTCTTTGCGCAGCGCGCTCACTGCAAAGTGAACGGTAATGCTGCTCGACAACAGGCACACAGTGCTGAAGATCGGCAACTCCAGCACCTGTGCCGGTGTCGGTCCGCTCAGGCTCTTGCCGATGTAGAAAATGTATGCGACCACAAAGATGATGAAGATCGCCGACTCGGCCACAATCAGGCAGGCCATGCCCACCGAGCCGCGATAAGGGAGTGTCCACGGTCTCTCCAAATGCTCGCCCGGCGAATCCATCGCAATAGCGTCAGCGTCTCTCATTATTCGTAGTCCGCATCCGGTTCTTCCGGATGTTTCAAATCCCATAGCGGCCTGCGGCTGTTCACCGTCGGAAGCACGGCAAAGTTATAGTCCGGCGGCGGCGAGGTCGTTGACCATTCCAGCGTCCACGCATCCCACGGATCGTGGCCTGCCGCCTTGCCCTTGTAATGCGAAACCACCAGGTTGTAGACAAAGCACAAAAGCCCGGCCGCCTGGAAGATGGCGCCGATGCTGACGATCATGTTCAACCCACCCCATCCGCGGCTTGCTTCGTATGTATATATGCGCCTTGGCATCCCCAGCAGCCCGGGAATATGCATGAAATCAAAGGTGAGATGAAAGCCAATCAGGAAAAGCCAGAAATGCCATTTGCCTAAAGTCTCTGACATCATCCGCCCGGTAATCTTCGGGTACCAGTAATAGAAAGCCCCAAACAACGCGAACAGAATCGCTCCCACCAGAACATAGTGGAAGTGCGCCACCACAAAATACGAATTGCCCAGTTGCCAGTCGAAGGGTGCGACCGAAAGCATGATTCCCGTGAGCCCCGCCACAAGAAACTGAAACAGGAAGCCCACACAGAACATCATTGGCGTTGCGAAGATCACCTTTCCGCCCCAGATCGTTGCCAGCCAGTTGAAGATTTTTATCCCCGTTGGCACCGAGATCACCATGGTGGCGAATACAAAAAACGTATTGGCAGTCGCGCCCAGGCCCACCGTGAACATGTGGTGCGCCCAGACGCTCAGGCTGATGAATCCGATGCCCACCGACGCGGCCACCATCGCCGGATAACCAAAAATCGCTTTGCGCGAGAAGACTGGTACGATCTCGTTCACAAACGCAAATGCCGGCAACACGAGCACGTAAACTTCCGGGTGCCCGAAGATCCAGAAGAAGTGCATCCACAGCACGGCCGATCCGCCAGCCTGCGTGTCAAAGAAGTGCGAGCCAAGGTAGCGATCGAGCGTCAGCATGATCTGCGCTGCCGTCAGAGGGCTGATCGTGACGAACACCAGGCTCGACATCACCAGGTAGAGCCACACCAGCAGCGGCATGCGGCTCATCTTCATGCCCTTGCAGCGCATGCAAATAATCGTGGTCACAATGTTTAGCGCCGTGCCGATCGACCCGATGCCGCTCAGAAAGATTGCCAGCGTCCAGTAGTCGGTGCTGTGGCCGGGCGAGAATACTTTCGCCGTTAGCGGCGCATAAGCAAACCAGCCCACATCCGGCGCCGATCCCGCCGCGTAAAGCCCGCTTCCACCCACATAGCTGAAGTACAGCAGGAAGCCTGCGAACGCCGAGACCCAGAAACTGAATGCATTGAGGCGCGGAAATGCCATATCGCGCGCCCCAATCATCAACGGGACCAGGTAGTTTCCAAACCCGAATAGAATCGGCATGCCGACAAAGAACACCATTGTTGTGCCGTGCATGGTGAAGAGCTGATTGAAGACCTGTGGCGAGACGAAGTGATTGTTCGGCACCGCCAGTTGGATGCGCATCATAATTGCTTCAATGCCCCCGACCACAAGAAAGAACAGCGCATAGGCGATGTACATGAGCCCGATCTTCTTGTGGTCCACCGTCGTCAGCCATTCGTACACCACATCCAGCGGAGGCCGTCCCTGCTCGGTGGCCAACACCTCATTCATCCCTTCCACTGCTTGTGTTGAACTCATTTCGGCATGACCTTCCCGCGAACGGTTAGCGAAGCTCTGTCAGATAAGCGGTGATTGCGCTCAGATCGTGATCGTTCAAGTGCATCGAGGGCATCAGGCAACCGGGCTTCATCGAGTTGGGATCGTCGATCCACTTCCGCAGATTCTCGGGCGTGTTTTCAACTGCGCCGGAAGCAAGTGTGTCGCGGCTGGCCAGGTGAGTCAGGTCGGGCCCGAAGCGGCCCGTAGCAGCGGTGCCGCCAATCGTATGGCAGTTGATGCAGGCGCTGTGCATGAAAACCACCTGACCCTCCGCGGCTTCCGAGGTGCCTGTAAAATCCTGTTGCGCGGGTTTCTTCTGCTGCGCCACCCAGGCGTCGAACTCCGCGGGAGTCTGCGCATAAACGCGCAGCAGCATCTTCGCATGCTGCGCTCCGCAGTACTGCGCGCATTGGCCGAGGTACACTCCCGTCTGCTGCGGATCGAGCCACATAGTGTTCACGCGGTTTGGAATCAGATCCATCTTGCCCGCCAGGCGCGGCACCCAGAAACTATGATCCACATCCGCTGACGTCAGGGTCAGATATGTCGGCTCCAGATGCGCTGCATCGCTCACTGGAACGTGGAGCTCATTCGCCGTTACGATTCCCAGTTTCGGATAGCGATACTCCCACCAGAACTGGTGCCCGATTACCGTCACATCGATGGCGCCTTCAGGCTTCGAAATCGCCTGCGTCCCGAGGATCACCCGGGTGGTCGACAGAAACAGCATCACAACAATCAGGATGGGAATCACGGTCCACGACAGCTCGATTTGATTGCTGCCGTAAATCTGGGCTGGCTCGCGATCCGTGTCCCCCGGACGGTGCCGGTAACGAATCAGCGAGTACAGCAACAATCCCGCAACGACCAGAAAGATTGCAAAGGTTACGGCAAGCACCAGCATGGAGAGATTGAAGATTGAGCGTGCCGGCGTGGCGGCTGGGGCGAAGATACTTGTGGCAGATTGCGCATTTGCCGCGCCGTTGAGCACAATGGGAGCGATAGCCCACAAGCCACATCTGAGGCTGAGCCTGCCAATGCGGCAGCCTGCCGCTTCACGTCTGGGAGAAGGAGATAACAGAGTGTGACCTCGACTTCGCAATCAGGGGAAAACGCCGACCAGGGCCATACATCTGGCACCATGCTACACCGCTCCCAAAGCATCGGTGCCAGATTAGGGGACTGTAAAAAGCATTTTTACGAGTACGAATGGAAGCAAGAGGTGAACATCAGTGGCCATTTCTGAATCGTCCGCCCTCCCTCTGCTGCGCATCAAACACTCAATAAGCGCGGGAATGTAGGTTACGCTGTTCAGGTTTCAATCGTGTTACTGAACAATTGCCCTTTCCATATGGTCGGCTAATTCATCGGAACCCTGATGAAAGCCTCATTTGTGCTTCATCTACGTTCGCTAAACTCTCCTAATTGATAGCGATTGACTATGGGAAGACTGAAATGACTTGCGAGGTGTGCGAAAAATTAGAGGAGGAGATCTCCTACTACAAGACCCGGCTTGCTGAGAATCAGCAGCCCGCGGTGGTGGAGTATTTGAGAGGTCAATACAAGCGAGTGATGGAGGAATATGTTAAACATAGGCTCGAACCACATTGATTTTGCCTGAAAAACCTCGTATTGCAATCCGGACTGAACCCTCTCACCCCGTTACATCTCATAGATTTCCGGTCACTCAATAGAGCAGATACTTCGCGCGCAGGGTCTTGAAGGTCTCAAGATCATCCTGCCAACCTTCCGCAATGCGGCGAGGGTCTTCTCCTGAGTTCAGCGCGTCGAGTGTCGCCTTGTTGCGCATTAGTCCGTCAAGTGAGGCGAGTTTGAATTCACCAGGATAGAGATGATGCAATGCACTCGCAATCTCCATTCCCAGTTCGGGTGCGTCGAGAGCATCGCGGTCGGTAACCACAATATTGATGCCGCCACACTTCTGACCGGCATAAGTGGACGCATCGGGCGTGAAACTGACGGGGACAAAGCGCACCCCGCTAATCTCTCTTGCATTTAGATACGCGGCCAGAGTCGCGGGCGTAACCCAAGGCGCACCCAACACCTCAAAAGGCGCGTCCGTTCCGCGCCCGACAGAAAGGTTAGTGCCTTCGATCATGCCAATGCCGGGATAGAGAGTCGCCTCCGTGAGACTGCGCAGATTTGGTGAAGGGTTGACCCACTGCATTCCGGTCGAGTCGTACCAATCACCGCGCATCCAGCCTTCCATAGGAACAACTGTCAGTCTTGCGCCGATTGCGCGTTCGCCGTTGAACATCTCGGCGAGCTCCCCAACCGTCATTCCATGGCGCACCGGGGTCTTCCAGTAACTGACAAACGACTCGCGGCCCGCATCGGCAATGGGCCCTTGCACATACGCGCCTCCAAGCGGATTGGGACGATCAAGCACCACAATGACTTTGCCGGCTTTTGCAGCCGCTTCGAGAAAATAGCCGAGCGTGCTCTCGTATGTGTAGAAGCGCACGCCCATGTCCTGAATGTCGTAGACAATCACATCGAGGCCGGCGATTTGGGATTCGGTCGGGCGGCGCTTGCTGTCAGTGTCGCCGTAAACGCTATAAACCGGGGCGCCCGTCGCGGGGTCGCGCGAGTTGCCGATTTCAGTCGTGTCGAGGATACCGGTAATGCCGTGTTCAGGGCTGAAGATCGCAGCCAGTTTTACTCCCGGAGCGTGCGCCAACACGTCGGCAGTGCGTTGGCCGTGCGCATCGACAGCGGTCTGGTTGGTCACCAATCCTACGCGCACAGGACGGTCCGCATCCGGGCGAAGCTCGCGAAATGCATGGGCCTCGAGCACATCGATTCCTGCCTTCACATCCCCGTTGCGAGTTCTGAATCGCCGCTCAGCCATGATTGATTCGTTGTATCCGGTGATGCGGGCAAGCTTCAGCTTTTCGTTCTCATTCACTGTGAGGCGAAGCGAATCAGCAACGGCAGTGGCAATACGGTCGCGCAGTGAGATCACCGACCCGTGGCCGCGCGGATGCACCGCATTGGTGAGAAGAATGATGTATGTGTCGGTGACTGGATCGATCCAGAGCGAAGTACCTGTGAAGCCGGTATGTCCGAAAGACCCCACCGGCAGCAACTCCCCACGATTGCTTGAGAATGGAGAGTCGATATCCCAGCCCAGCCCGCGCAGGCTTGATGCAGTTGCGGGCTGTTGCGGTGTAGTCATCTTCTCAATGTCAAGACGGTTGAGAATCTTGTCGCCGCTCAGCAGTTCCTGCGCAAACTTGGCAAGATCGTCCGCAGTTGAGAAAAGACCTGCGTGTCCAGCCACACCGCCCATGCGACGCGCTGTCGGGTCATGGACGACGCCGCGCATCATGACGCCATGCTCGTCGTATTCCGTCGGGGCGATGCGCAGAATCCAATCGCCGGGAGGCAGGAATCGCGTGCTATTCATGCGGAGTGGTGTAAAAATCCTTGCGGTTGCATACTCGTTGAGCGGCATTCCTGTGACCTTTTCCACCAGAAAGCCGAGAACCTCAAAATTGATGTCGCTGTATACAAATCGCGTCCCCGGTGGATAGGCCGGTTTTGCCTGCATGGCCATGGCGAACGCAGCAGCGCGGCCCTGCCAGGGAGACTTCAAGTCAAGGTCAGGAGGCAAGCCGGAAAAGTGGGTAAGCAGTTCGCGAACCGTAATATCTTCTTTGCCGTTTTGCGCAAATTCGGGCAGGTAAACAGCAACCGGGTCGTTGAGCCTGACTCGGCCTGCCGAAATAAGCTGCAGGACGGACGTCGTGGTTGCGATGCACTTGGTCAGCGAGGCAAGATCGAACACGGTATCCACGGTCATGACTTCGCGCGTCGGCTCCAGGGAGCGCGAACCAAATGCTTTGCGATAGATCACGCGGCCGTTGTGCCCTATGAGCACTACGCCGCCCGGGATGTTTCCTTTGGCGACGGCTTCCTTCATGATCGAGTCGATCGCATCAAAGCTCGGGTTTCGAGGGGCGTTCCGAACTGCCGAGGCTTTTAGCGGACGGGCAGGAAGCTGCCCTTGACTGGAAACTGCGACAAGCGTCGCTGCAACCAGCATGAAGGCCCGGCAAAGGCCGGCTCGCTTTAGTGAATTACTCATTCAAGCCTTCAATCGCCTTGCGAACATTGCCTTTCGCCTTGCGCAACCGCCTCGCAGCCTCGCTCTTGCTAACATTGGCTTTCAGCATCACCAGCGCTGGAGGCAGGCTCATATCGGTTTTCTTCAAACCATCGAGAGCGACGTCACGGCTGACATGCGCGAGAGACTCCAGGATAAGGATGCCGCGTTCAAGCAGTTTCTCATTCTTCAGATGAAGATTGACCATGAGATTGCTATAGACATAGCCCTGCTTAACCATGGCGCCTGTCGTTAACATGTTACAGATCAGTTTTTCCGCGGTGCCTGCCTTGAGCCTTGTTGAGCCTGTTAGCACTTCCGGCCCCACCTCCACTTCAATCGCAATTCCGGCGGCTTTCCCGAGGGTTGAATTGCGATTGCAAGCGATGGCAATCGTAGCGGCTCCCTTCGAAGCGGCGTACTGCAGCGAGCTGATCGTGTACGGCGTGCGCCCGCTCGCCGCGAGTCCCACGACGACGTCGCGTTTGCCCGGATTCATTTGGGCCATGTCGCTTCTTCCCAGTTCAGCCGAGTCTTCGCTGGTTTCCGAAGCTCTTACGAGGGCGTCTTCGCCGCCTGCTATCAGAAACTGAACCATGTCCGGACTGGTGCCGAAGGTCGGAGAACACTCCGATGCATCCAGGGCGCCGATGCGTCCGCTTGTTCCGGTTCCAACATAAATCAGCCTTCCCCCGTTGGCGAAGCAATGGGCAATGACGTCGACGGCCTGCGCAATATCAGGCAATACTCGCTTGATGGCGCGCGGCACAGCCGCATCCTCGCGGTTCATCACTTCAACCAGCTCGAGAGCCGTCATGGTGTCGAGATTCTCCGTGGCTCGATTGCGACGCTCGGTCTTCAACTCCTTCAGGGGCATTTCATTCCCTCACGTGGGCAAGTTCAGACAGGTTCGTGGCATGATCCAGCTTGCGCAATATCCAACGATGAATGTAGCGGTGCTGCCCAGTACGACGTACCAGGTAAACGATACGCTGGTGAATCTCCAAAGATAGAGATTGAGAATCAATCCGCAGATCATGCCGGTGATTGCGCCCCGCTCCGAAGCCATACGTGTCAGGACTCCAAGCAGAAAGACGCCCAGCAACGCCCCGTAGGCTACCGATGCGACAGAAAGGCCCAATTCGAGCACCCTGCCGCCATGGCGGGCAAGCAGCGCCAATCCAAAGACAAGCACTGCCCATCCGATCGTCGCAAAACGCGAAAGCTGCACGCGCCGCTGCTCGGTCGATTGAGGACGGATGCGCGCATAGAAGTCAACGATTGTCGTGGAAGAAAGCGAGTTCAACGCGGCGCTCAGATTGGACATGGCCGCGGCCAGGATCGCAGCGATAAGCAGTCCGCTCACACCGTGTGGCATGCGGTTTACAACGAACCTCGGGAAAATCGTATCCGTGCGGGTGAAAGCGGCGGGCGGCGGAAAGAGGTGGTAGAACACGAACAGCATGGCACCCACCAGCAAAAATAATGAGAACTGAAAGAAGATCGCAACCCCGCTCGCGAGCAGCGCAATCTTTGATTGCCGTTCGCTGCGCGCCGAGAGAAGTCTCTGCACAATCAACTGGTCGGTGCCATGGCTGGCGGCGGTAAGAAACGTGCCGCCAATCACGCCGGACCAAAAGGTGTAAGTTGTGGTGAGATTCCACGAGAAATCGAATACGCGAAACTTGCCGGCCTGGCCGGCCACTGTATGCACGGTGTCCCATCCGCCGGGAACCAGGTGCAGGATCGTGAAGAAGCCCACAACCGTCCCGCCAACGTAGATCGTCAATTGAACAACGTCGGTCCAGATGACGGCTGCCATGCCGCCCTCAAACGTGTAGATAAGCGTAAGCAGCGTCACGATGGCAATCGCGCAGCAATCGCGCTGGAAATCGCTCAGCCCGGTAAGAAGGACGCCCAGTGCAATCCGCACAACAATGGCTACGGCGAAGACGCGCACACCTTCTGCCGCCGCCCGCGTGACGAGGAATATTCCGGCCGTGAAAGCGCGCAGCTTTTGACCGAAACGTTGCTCGATCAATTGATACGCGGTGACCATTTCGCCGCGAAAGTATTGCGGGATAAACACAAAACTCACCACTACGCGGCCAATCAGGTAGCCAATGATCAGTTGCAGAAAGCGAAAGTCCTTGTCATACGCCATTCCCGGAACGCTGATGACGGTCAGGGTGCTGGTCTCCGCTGCCACAATTGACAGCGAGATGGCCCACCACGGAATGGTATTGCCGGCAAGAAAATAGCTCCTCAGAGTCTGTTGCTTGCGTCGAAAATGCAGGCCAAACAGCGTTACTCCCGCCAGGTACGCAACGATGACTGCGAGATCCAGGCCGTTCAGTCCCATCGCGCGTTTCCCTTGCGGCATTGACGCATCTGAAAGTTGATGCCCCCACCGGCGATCTGCGCAGGACGATCGTTCGAGGCCTCGGGAAGAAATACCAGGAGAATTGTCATCACTGACAATCCTCCTGTCGAGGGGTTAGCCGTGTAAAGGGATCAAATCGCAGGTGCGATCGAAACGCGAGTTTCTTGACTGGCCGTCAATTACATAAAAACACTGATCAAGCTGGTCGTTCGAGTGAATTGCCCTCGTTCTCGCCCTTCTCGACCGAGGCTTCAATGAGCGGCGGTCCACCTCGCACAAACGCCCTCCCAGCGAGGAAATCGAAATCGCGATGGAAATCTTGGGTGGTTTGTGTTCAAATGCTGCAATTCGCTCTGCTTGTAAGACGGGGCCGCGTCAGATGGTCTGAACGATGAGCTGATTTGCAAATTCCCCTTGCGAGGCCGCAATGAACAAAAGAAGCGTTTGGATCGCGATACTCGGTGCGAGTGTCTTCGCATCTCTATGCCAGGTGGCTACGGGTCAATCCACCACATCTCTGAGCGGTCGAGTAACGGACACAAGCGGCGCTACGGTCGCGGGAGCAACGGTGACCGTGACCTCGGCGGCCACCAGCGCTGCGCGCGAGGTCACTACCAATCCGAATGGCGAGTTTCAGTTCTCGCAACTCGCTCCCGGCAAGTATGACTTGACGGTCACCGCGCAGGGATTCAAGAAGGTCGAAAAGAAAGGTATGGACCTCCTGGTAGGACAGCCGGCTACTTTCAATGTGAGTCTGGGCGTGGGGTCGGTGACCGCCGACGTCGTGGTAACGACAGAGACGGAGCCAATCCTGAACACTACGGATGCGACCATGGGGAACGCATTTGATGCGCGGCAGGTCGAGCAACTGCCTATCGAAGGCAGAAATGTTCCGGACCTGTTGAGCCTGCAGCCGGGCGTGACGTATCTCGGGCGAACGGACGATCAGAACGGCACCAGCGCGATCGGCAACAACGCCAGCGACTCGCGTTCGGGAGCCGTAAACGGCGGGCGCAGCGATCAGTCGAACATCACGCTGGACGGCGTGGACGTGAACGACATCAACAATGGTTACGCGTTCACGAGCGTGCTGCGCGTTACACAGGATTCGGTGGCGGAGTTCCGCGTCACGACCAGCAACCCCAACGCGGACGAGGGCCGGTCGTCGGGTGCGCAGGTGGCGCTGGTCACGAGAAACGGAACCAACCAGTATCATGGCGCGGTGTACGAGTACAACCGGAGCAACTTCCTCGAGGCCAATGATTTCTTTAACAAGCAGCAGGAACTGGCCGCAAGCGAACCGAATACGCCACCGAAGCTGATCCGGAATGTGTTCGGGGTTGCGCTCGGCGGACCGATCAAGAAGGATCGGGTCTTCCTTTTCATGAACTACGAGGGGCGGCGCGATGACGAGGGCGTGAGCGTTAACGCTGGCACAGTGCCGACGGCGGCTTTTCGCGGGGGCAATCTGCAATACCAGTACGTAAACAACTCGGGCCCCGACGGGGTGTACGAACTGACACCTGCTGATCTCCAGGGAATGGATCCGCAGGGAATCGGCGACAACGCGGCAATGCTCTCGCTGCTCAATGGATACCCCATGCCCAACGATCCCACCCAGGGCGATGGGTTGAACACGGAGGGATTCCGGTTCCCGTACACCCTCACGCGGAGTTACAACACCTACATTTCGCGGCTGGATTGGAATCTGAGTGCGAAACACACATTGTTTTGGCGCGGCAATCTCCAAAACGACAATGAACCGACGGCACCGGCGTTTCCGGGGCAGCCGCCGTCAAGTTCAACGCTGACCAACAACAAGGGATTCGCTGTGGGGTACACGGCGGTCCTCTCCAGCAGCCTGGTGAACAATCTACGCTACGGCTTTACGCGGCAGGGTGTGGAAACGGCCGGAACCTCAGACCAGGCTCATGTTTACATCTCGGCAGTTTCGCAGCCGGCAGCGTTCAGCCGCTCCACTTCGCTGATTGTGCCGTTGCAGAACATCGTGGACGACGTGTCTTGGACAAAACACTCGCACACCTTCCAGTTTGGAGACAATCTGCGTCTGATCGACGATCGCAATACCACCAATGCGAATTCTTTCCCGGATGGACAGATGAACCAGGGATGGTTGTCAAACGGATCAACGATTGCCAACAGCGGAGGACCGTTCGACCCGCCGGTTTATGGATATCCAGCTGTAGATTTCTCGAATTTCGGCAACGAGTACAATTCGGCGCTGCTGGCCGTTGTGGGAATCATTCCCGAGGCGGACGCGGTCTACAACTATAACAAGCAGGGAACGCCGCTTGCGGTGGGCGCGCCGGTAACCCGGAATTACGGCTGGAAAGAAAACGAAGTTTATGGTCAGGATACGTGGAGGGCAACACCAAACCTGACGATCACGGCGGGGTTGCGCTGGGCATACCTCCAGGCACCGTCAGAAAAGACGGGGACGCAGGTGGGCGCGTGCATCCTGAACGGCTCGAACTGCACGCCATACGCGCTGAGCACTTACTACAAGCAGAGTTCACTCCAGGCAGCGTCAGGCGGGGCGGCGAGCGCAGTGGGAGATTTTTCGTTCGATCTCAATGGTCGCTACAATCACCGCGCGGATTTCTGGACGCCCGACAAGTTGGATCTGGGGCCGCGGCTGGCCATTGCCTACGCGCCGACACCGCAGGGTGGCGCTTGGGAACGGCTGCTCGGACAGGGAAAGACGAGCATCCGGGCCGGTTACTCGCTGGTATTCGACCACTTCGGCGCGGCAACAGTGAACACATTCAATACCAATGGGTCTTACGGACTTTCGACCGATTTATCAAACCCGCCGGGCACCGCGAATGTGGGGACGGCCCCGCGCTTCACGGGGATCACGAATGTGCCCACACAGCTTTTGCCGGCAGCGCCACCGGGAGGATTCCCGGCCACGCCGTCGTCGAACCAGTTTGCCATAAGCTGGGGTTTGGATTCGGCGATCAAGACCCCTTACTCGCACTTGATCGATTTCTCGATTGGACGGGAGTTGAACAAGGGCTCGTCGTTGGAGGTTTCGTACGTCGGCCGGTTGGCCCACCGGCTGATGGCACAGGAAGACGTGGCCATGCCCATCAACCTTGCGGCTGGCGGAAGCACGTATTTTCAAGCCGCGCGTCAATTGGCGCTCGAATCGCGCGCCGGCGCGCAGGTAAGCTCGGTGCAGCCAATTCCATATATCGAGCAGGTATGGGGAGCGCTGGATGGCGTGGATCTGGGGATGGGCGCGGGACCGGTATCGGCGACACAAAACGTGTATCAGCTGTTCGCGGCGAACATCTATAACGAGACCTATGCTCTGTATGAGCTGGATGTACCGGACTCACTTAGTCAAGCGGGGATTAACCCCAACCAGACATATCCGTCGTACCGCTTCTATCACGACCAGTATTCGGCGCTGTATGCGTGGAGGTCGATCGGCTCCTCGAATTACAACGCCCTTGAGGCGGTGTACAAGCAACGCATCGGGGACCTTCAGGCCGATGTGAACTATACCTATTCAAAGTCGATGGATATTGTTTCGCAGGCCGAGCGTCTGAACACGTCGGCGGGCACCAACTACGCGCAGATTCTGAATAGCTGGGAGCCGAATCAGCTTTACGGTGTATCGGATTTCGACGTCACTCACCAGATCAACGCGAATTACCTGTGGGAACTCCCCTTTGGCAGCGGGAAGAAGCTGTTTTCGGCGCCAAACCGGCTGGTCGACGAGCTTATCGGCGGATGGCAGTCCACGGGAATTATCCGCTGGACGTCCGGGTTCCCGTTCCTGATGGACAACGGCGCCTATTATCCAACCAACTGGGACATTGAGGGCTGGGCAACACTGACATCGAAAATACCGTCGCATGCGGCGGCGCGGGGATCCCTGACTCAGCGCTTTGCCGATCCGGCCACAGTGTTCGCAAGTTTTTCGCACGCTCTGCCAGGTGAAAGCGGTACGCGCAACCCCATGCGTGGCGATGGATACTTCAGCTGGGACAGCGGCCTCGACAAGGAATTCAAAGTAGGAGAACGGGTCAAGGTCCAGGTACGCTGGGAAATGTTCAATATCACGAACAGCGTACGGTTCGACTCGCACTCGATTTCGGCGACCTTGGACAATCCGCAAAACTTTGGGCAGGCGACGGCACTCTTGACCAACAAGCGGCTGGCTCAGTTTTCGGCGCGGGTGGAGTTTTAGGGTAAAGCGAAACCACCATAGCTCGGGAGAACCTTGGAATCGGGCGGCGATTGCTGCCCGGGTCTCCAGACCACCGTGCTAAGAATGGATCCGGATTGGGCGCTTCACCTGCCGATCAGCACAAACGCGCCCCAGTAAAATGGCAAATCCTTGCCGTATCGCTTGCGAACCGTCTCGCGCTCCTCCAGTTGCGCCTGGCGCAGCGCCTCCGGCTTCTCCATCCCTCCCAGCCACTTCTGGTAGAAGAGCGACATCAGTTCTTGCGTCTCCTTATCCGCCACTGACCACATGCTCATCATCACCGCGTCGGCTCCCGCCTCCTGCAATCCGCGCCTCAGCCCGAAAACTCCGTCGGTGTTCAGCTCTTTGCCCAATCCCGTCTCGCATGCGCTCAGCACTACCAGTTCCGTTCCCTCGAGGTTCAGCTGGCTCGCCTCAAATGCCGTTAAAACTCCGTCGTCGACTCCGGCATCCGGAGGTGCACCCTGGCGCACGCGATCTGCCCCGGCAAAAAACAATCCCGACCGCAACATAGGATCCTCATTCACATTCGCCGTCTTACCTTGCGCCTCTGCGCTCGCCTTCAGTTCCTCATCTGAAAGGAAGAATCCGTGCGTCGCAATATGCACCACCCGCGGTCCGTGCGCCTGCGCAACTGCATCCTTCAGCGCCAACTCGCCCGTGTACTCCGTCGCCTGCCATCCCGCCGCCTTCAGCAGCTTGTTCACCGAATCCACTTCCACCTGCGTCCCCGGCAATGGCTTCAGATCTCCACCCTTCAAATCTCCGCCCCGGGAAACCGGCTGCGCTGCACCCGCATTCGAAATCTGTGCAGCCGGAGCCGAACCCTGCGCCGATTGCTGCACACCGCCTCCTGCACCTGTCGCACCACCCCGCAACTCTGCAATCGCCGTTTTCTGTTGCGCCGCCGACAAGTCAAATTTCGGATTTCCTACCAGCAACGCGTTTTTTGCCTGCACTCGAGAAGGCGAGCGCAACAAATCCTTGGTGCTGTTCACAATCCGCAGCTGAACTTTCTCCATCAGCAGCTTCCCATCGCCGTCGACCATCAATCCCACGGGGATCGTAGTCAGGACTCCATCCGGCGAGAAATAGACCCTCTTCGCCCCGCTCAATGCCGGTTCAAGCGGCTTCCAGAATCCCGCGTACGCCGCGGATGTATTCGGCGCTTCGCTCGCTTGTCCCGGCGCAGCCGGCGACTCCTCCGCCAAAAGTCCGCGCGTTTGCCCCACATCAGCTCGATACGCCAACATAGGCGTCGCTTCCAGGTCCTTCGCTGACCCCAGCACCACAAGCTCCGGTTCCTTACTCTCCGGCGTCACCACCAGCGCCACATAAGAGAAGTCTCGCGTCGGGCCAAATCCGTTGTCGTATTCAAACCGCGTCACCTCCACTCCCACCTCGCCCGGCTTCAACGCCTTCTGCACGTCCCGCCATGTCGCCGCGTTCTGCGACTTCTGCTGGCTCAACGCAGCCGAACGCTTCATCAGCGACTGCTCCAGGGTGTTCGCCTCATTTCCCAGTTGGTTGATCTGCGCCCCGTGGTTTGCCGGATCTCCTGCGGTCGACTCCACCAGCGCCGCCATCTGCGCCTTGTCGCTCGCCAGCTTGTCAAGCATCGCCACGGATTGGGGATCTCCACTCGCCAGAACCGCTGCCCGCATCGCCGTCGCACTCGCGGCGATCAATCCCTTTTCTTCGAGCAGGGCGTCATACATTTGTCCCGTCAGCTCTGGCATCTGGCCGTGGTACTTCACCACAAAGCTGAAGAAGAGCGGAAACGCCAACCGCTGCGTCGCAAAATAAGTCAGCCGTTCGCGCTCGCTCATCGTCGCGGCGTTCGCGCGGAACTCGTCCATCAGATTTCCCAGGTACTTCTGGAAATACGGCGTCGCCTGAGCAGGCTTGTCCCAGACAAAATACAGCGCCGCAAAATCTGCATCGAGAGCCCGAATCGTCTGACTGTCCGGCTTGTAATGCGCCTGCGCGATCTTCATCCCTCGCTGGTAGTACGACTCGGTATCGGCAAAATGTTTCTCGGATTTCGAAACCCTCCCCAGACCTGCCAGAGGATCAATCAGGTCGACGCTTTGAGGCCCCGACGCCTTCTCATATGCCGCTAGCGACTGCTTCAGCAGCGACTCCGCATCCGGGTACTTACCGAGATCCTCGGCGATTGCGCCAAGATTGGCTCTACACTTCGCCGCGCCCAGGCTCGTGGCACCTTCTGCCTGTGTGTATATCTGTCCCGCCATGTTGAACATCTTCGCGGCCGTTTCTAGACTCCCGTCGTTCAGCATCTGTGTTGCCCCATCGAAAATCACGCCGGCCACCGCCTTATTGGCCGGTCCAAGAACTTTCAAATAGACCTGGATCGCGTTGTAGTAAAGCTGATTGGCCTTCGCCGAATCCCCGTGATTCCCGTAAAGTCTTGCCAGGTCCACCATCACATGCGCCGCTTGCAAGCTCCCCGGCCCCAGTGCTTTCGCATCGATATCCAATGCCTGTTTCATCGCACGTTCCGCATCGCTGAAGCGCATCTCGTATTCGAAGAGCAATCCCAGGCTCGCCAGCACTGAAGCCACATCAGGATGATTCGGTCCCAGCGCCTTTGCCCGGCTTGTCAGCGCTTGCAGCATCAGCGACTCCGCCTGCGGGTACTTGCCCTCGTTTCGGAACGTCACGCCCATGTTCACTTCGATCGTTGCGATCAAGGCCAGGTCGGGCGAACTGGCCTTGCTGGCAATCACCATCGCCTTGCCATAGGTCTGTTCTGCCTCCGCCAGCTTCCCGTCCAGTCCGTAGTTAGTTGCCAGGTCGTTCAGCGCAGAAGCGATGCGCGGATCCTCAGCCCCATATGCCTTTATTTCCTCCGCAAGTTCCCGCTGCGTTACCTGCTCAGCCTGCGTGAACTTGCCTGTATCTGAGTACAACACGCCGAGTCCGGCGAGACTGGTGGCTAGTTGAGCTGGGTTTCCTAGCCTCTCGTCGATCGCGATCGCCTTCTTGTACAGCGCCTCCGCATCGCTATACTTGTCTTCCTTCTCGTAGATCAACGCCAGATTGCTCTCGTCCGTCGACACCCGCGGATCGCTTTCTCCGAGCAGTTTTTCCTGGATCCCAAGTGCCTGCTGCGTGACCTTCTCCGCATCTGCAAATCTTGCCAGCGTCTGGTAAAGAATCCCGAGATTGTCCAGCACTCCCGACGTATTCACGCTTTGCAGGCCTTCGACTTTCGTAAAGATCTCCAGCGCCCGCTTCAGATTCGTCTCCGCGTCGTTGAACTTTTGAAGATGTATCTCAAAAAGCCCCATCGCATTCAACGACAATCCCACGTGCGCGTCGTTCGGACCCCACGTCGCCTCCGCTACCTGTTCGGCTTGTTGTTCCAACGGCAGCGCAGCGGCATAGTTCCCCTGGCTTCTCAACTTCTGGCCTTGCTCGCTCAGGTCATACCAGCGTTGTAACTGCGCGTGCGCTGGGACGAGCGACGCAGCCAGCGTACACAGCACCCCAGCCCGCATCAATGCTGTGCGGAGAAACCCTACTCCACCCATGTTTCCAGACACGGCGACTCGACCCCCTGCCCCACCCCGGGGCTACAAGGTAAAGCTAAACTAGGGGCCCCTCTCTCCGGGGCAGCCAATCATCCTGTATTCCCAAATTTCTTCAGAGATTCGACCGTCAGAATTGAAGGCGGATTCTCGCCTTCGTTAAGGCTCCCGCCGCGGCCAGCATGAATAGAGTGAAAACGAGCGTTTTTACAACTCCAGGCCAGCCAAAATTAAAATGCATATCCAAATACGTGAAACCTGCCGCGCTCAGAAGAAAGTACCAGAGATCAGGCAAGAGATAAGTCAAAAGGGTGTTCGAGCCCGCAGGACGAACAATGACCGCCCAGCGCTGCCATTTCTTCAAGTCGCATATCCAATAGAGCAGCATGAAGGAAAAAACGCCACCTGCGATACTGTAGAGCGACCAGGTCGGCGTTGCGCGAATCTTTGAAATACCCAGCGGAGTCAGAGCGCGCCCGGCGACGAGCATGAGAAGACCGAAACCGAGTGCGATGGCCATGGACCTCTTCGCGGCAAGTCGGCCGTCCGGTCTCAGAAAAATCGCAGAGGTGACCACTCCAGCCATGATGATGCAGCACGTTGACCCATTGCCGAAAGGCCACACATAGAGAGGAAACTGTTCAGGAAAGGTGATGATTTTCGCTGTGGAGAGTGCGCAGAGAGTGACGAGCATTGCGAACCAGATGGGGGGCGCCCACGTCCAGCGGCGAGTGGGGAGATACAGAATTGCCACGGCCAAATAGCCGTATCCGATGAGACCCAGTATCTCGGGATACGAAAAGTCCAGCCACGCAGCA
Organism: uncultured Acidobacteriaceae bacterium; assembly: GCA_963826915.1. Classification (GTDB taxonomy): domain Bacteria; phylum Acidobacteriota; class Terriglobia; order Terriglobales; family Acidobacteriaceae; genus Telmatobacter. The sequence goes on along the minus strand of CAWGYG010000006.1, from coordinate 433,717 downwards.
TGCCCCCCTGCGCCTGTGCGCCGAAACAGGATAAGCAGGAGAATCACTCCTGCAAGTCCTAAGCCGCGAAGAACGCGCGAATAAGTCTGAGCCCACTCCGACTTTCCGTAGACATTTAGATAGAGCGCCGCACAAATGAGAGCGAGGAGCCCCCATGTGCTGCCGCTCATTCCCATCCGGGCAGGATCTGCCTTCTCAGCATTCGCGAGGATTTCTCCGAGAACAATCAATCCAAGAACGCGAACCGCAACATGAGCCCACAAGGACGATAAGGAGGAGTTACGCTTCAATCTCTGCGCGACCGACAGGGGAAGAGACATTCCGACCGCGAACAGGAAAAACGGAAACACCATGTCAACGTAGGTCATGACATCATCGTGGGCGTGCGCGTGATAGGTCCACCAGGGGAGGCCGTGCACGTCAGACAGCTCATTGACGAAGATCATCACCGCCATCGTGAGGCCGCGGAAAATGTCGATGGAGATGACACGCGGAGCAGATGCGCGCACCGCCTCTGAAATTCGCGGTGATTCGCTCGTCAACGGTGCTTCAACTTTCGGGCTCATTGGCAGTTCGCACCCTCGGCCCATCGTTCATGCAGTGAAATTGCATGCCAGCGGGGACCGACTTCCGAAATAAGACTAACAAAGGCATCGTCTGCTTCTATACTGAGGCGTCAACGCGAACGAGTCCTCTGAATGACGAGGAGAACGAATTCTCATTGAGAAGGGACGGCGGATCATCGATACTTTGAAGCCTTTGCTGGCAATTTGTCTAGGCGCATTTTGCGGCCAGGCGTGTTTGGGTCAAATCCGCGTACTCGTGAATCAGGTGGGCTACGAAGCTCAGGGGTCAAAACAGGCGGTCGTTTCGACGTCTCCGCAGGATAGCCCCGGACAGTTTGCGCTCGCCGATTCGAAAACCGGAAAGGTCGTTCTGAGAGATAATCTTCAACCCTCCGGGACGGTTGATGGGTGGGGTCAAACGGCCTTTTGGATTGCCGATTTCTCTTCGTGGAAAACGCCTGGACTCTATATTCTTCAGATTTCATCGAGTAACGGTGGCACAAGTTCTTGTCCGTTCGCGATCGAGGACAACGTTCTTGAGCGCAGCACACTCTCGAATGTCATTTACTACTTCAAGGGGCAGCGGGCAAGCGGACCCTTCGACAAGGCTGACCGTCATCTCCAGGTGCCGGGCAGTCCGAGCACATTCGTTGACGTGCATGGGGGTTGGTACGACGCGACAGGCGACTATGGCATTCATCTTTCACATCAGAATCCGACCTCGTACTTCAATCCGCAGCAGGTGCCCCTGGTGGTATGGAGTCTGCTGAGAAGCTACACCACGCTCAGAAAGCGGAATGACGACAACTTCAGCGAGTATGAGCGCCGCATGCTGGATGAGGGCCTCTACGGAGCCGATTACCTGGTGCGCATCAAGAGGCCCAACGGATCATTCTTCGAAACGATATCTGCCCCAGGCAAGGAAAAACGTGCTGAGGATAGAGAGATCGGAAATCCAAATTGGCGCACCCGGATCAAGACCAGCGCCACGGAATCTACTGAGACCATTGAAGCGGCCAAAGGGCCCCATGCTTACGAGGCGAGCTTTCGTGCCGGAGGCGGCATGGCGATTGCCGCGCTGGCGCTGGCTAGCACGATGCCTGTCGATGGTGAGTATCCACGAACTGAATACTTGAATGCGGCGAAAGAAGCATTCCAATTCCTGGATGCGCATAACCGCGAACTTCTGAACGACGGCACTGAGAACATCCTCGATGACTATTGCGCACTGATAGCAGCGACTGAGCTCTATGCGGCGACGCATGAAGAGTCCTATCGTGTCGCTGCCGACCGCCGCGCAAATCACTTGATGGGTCGCCTGACTGAATCCGGGTCGTGGCGGGATTATTGGAGAGCCGACGGCGGAACGCGCCCGTTCTTCCACCCGTCCGATGCAGGCCTACCTGTCGTTAGTTTGCTTGAATATGCCAGGATTGCCTCCCCAGGCCAACAGCAAAAGGTGCGCCAGGCGGTAGAACGGTCGCTAACCTTCGAATTGGGGATCACTGGCGAGTTGAATAATCCCTTCGGCTACGCGCGCCAACTCGTAAGAATGGGAGATGGAAAGATTCGCACCGCGTTCTTCTTCCCACACGACACCGAAGCCGCACCATGGTGGCAAGGGGAGGACGCGCGGCTTGCATCGCTGGCTTCAGCAGCCAGGATGGCCATGCCGCTCTTCGCCGATAAGCCGGACTTTCAATCAAAATTGCGGAACTATGCCTGGAACCAGTTGCATTGGATTCTAGGCCGCAACCCGTTTGACACGAGCATGCTGATTGGAAGCGGTCACGGCGATGCGGCTTATATGTTTTTCCGCTCCTATAAATACACCAACGCTCCCGGCGGAATCGTGAACGGCATTACTGCGAGTCTGGAGAGCGAAGATGGCATCGCCTTTAATCAAGGATTTGCCGTGACTGGCAAGGACGAAGACTGGCGATGGACTGAGGAATGGCTGCCACACACAGCCTGGTATCTGTATGCAGTTTCGCTTCCCCACTGATCCAGACACTCGGGTGGAATGCAATGTTCTTCCGGTCAAATCGCGAACGATACAGCCACGGTTAGAATCAGTGCTGTCACCGAGATGATCGTCTCGCAGACTGACCAGGTTTTGATCGTCTGGATGACGCTCATGTTGAGATATTCCTTCACGAGCCAGAAGCCCCCATCGTTGACGTGGGAAAAGATCAACGATCCTGCACCTGTGGCAATGGCCAACAGCTCGGGATGGACGCCCGTAGTATGAAGTGCGATCGGAGCCACAATTCCCGCGGCTGTTGTCATTGCCACGGTGGCTGAGCCAGTGGCGAGCCGCATCAACGCTGCAAGCAGCCAGGCTAGCAAGAGCAAGGGAACATGGCTTTGCAGCGCTACGCCAATAATCGCCTGTGAGACGCCGCTGTCCTGCAAAACTCTTCCGAAGCCTCCACCTGCCCCCACCAGCAAGGTGATCGTCGCAGTTGGAGCGAGGCACTCGTTGCTGAAGCGCAGGATAGTTGCGCGTGTGAATCCTCGCATCTTGCCTAAGGTGAAAAAGCTGAAAAGCACTCCGACGAGAAGTGCAATGTCGTCGTTGCCGATCAGGTGAAGCCCCTGATTCAATGCGCTCCCGGACGTCGAGACCGCATCCGCCCAACTCCCAATCAACATTAGGATCACGGGGAGAAGGATGGTCAGCAACGTGAGCCCGAAGCTGGGCAGGCTGCTTTCAGCGCCGTGATCGACGAACTCGGCAGCCATGGGATTCTCATCTGCGAGCACGACATGCGGCGCAATGAACTTCGCATAAATCGGACCTGCAAGGATTGCCGTGGGAATGCCGATAAGAAGCGCGTAGAAGATGGTTCGACCAACATCGGCTTTGTAGATGGCCACCGCAAGCAGGGCGGCAGGATGTGGGGGGACCAATCCGTGGACTACGGAGAGACCGGCCACCATGGGCAGCGCGACCAGGATCAGTGAGGTTCGTGTACGTCGCGCAACAGTAAACGCAATCGGAATCAGTAGCACAAAGCCGACTTCGAAGAATGCCGGCAAGCCCACCAACAATCCGATGGCCATCATGGCCCACGAAATGCGCTTCTCGCCAAACAGTCGTACCAGGGTGTGCGCAATCTGGTCCGCACCTCCCGACTCCGCCATCATTTTGCCGAGCATCGTGCCTAATGCAACGACGATAGCGATGTGCCCCAGCGTAGCGCCTACCCCGGCTTCGAAGGAGTGAATGACTGTCGCGAGCGGCATTCCGACAGCCACGGCCAAAAAAAGCGACGCAAGAAACAAGGCAAGGAACGGATTCAGTTTGCGAACGGCAATCAACAATATGAGGCCTATGACCGCGACCAGCGCAGCGATTAGAAGATAGACACTGTGAGAGTCGACCATAGGCTCTTAAGGAGTTGCTCCGCTCACAAGGTTGAACCGTCGGGCTAAGAAGCAAAGTTCTGGTAACTCATGCAGGAGTCTTGAAAGCTACGCAATCAATCTCAACCTTGCAGTCAACAACCATGCTCGATACAACACAGGAGCGCGCAGGTGGATGCTCACCGAAGTGTTCTCTGAAAACTGCATTGAAGCCGGCAAAATCACGTGGGTCTTCGAGCCAGACGCCGCATCGCACCACGTGCTCGGGTCCATATCCCGCTTCGCTGAGAACTGCCAGGAGATTGCGAATCGCGGCCCGGGCCTGGGTGGCAATATTGCCAGTCACTAGTTCTCCGTTGGCCATCGGAACCTGGCCTGACACATAGAGCCAACCATCGACCGCTACCGCACGTGCAAAAGGCAAGTGCTGGCCACCTGCGCCTTTGCCGCCTTCTACACCGTACCGTTTGATTTCCATTCTGCATTCCTTCCACTTTCAACTTACTGAATCCATGTAGTCCGAGCGCGCGGCAGAAATCGTCCCGCGCGTTCACCAGTAGCGCCATCGTCCGTGTATGACAGAACGCCGTTCACCCATACGCGCTTGATTCCCTCCGCTGGGCGAATCGGATCGGCGAATGTTGCAGTATCGATAATCCTCTCAGGATCGAAGAGCACCAGGTCCGCGTAAAAGCCTTTGCGAATCATCCCCCGCTTTGAAAGGCCAAATCTCTGCGCGGGCATCCCGGTCATCTTATGCACGGCATCAGGCAGCGACATCAGCTTTTCTTCGCGGCAATAGCGGCCCAGCACGCGTGGAAATGTTCCCCAGAGACGTGGGTGAGGGTTCGGATCGTTAGGCAGGCCATCGGAGCCGATCATGGTCGCCGGGTGCGCAAGAATCCTGCGCATATCTGCCTCGGAGAGGCTGTGATAGATCGCTCCGGCCGGTTGTAGTCTTTTTGCTGCGTCGTGCTGGCTCACACTCCAGGCTCCCGCAATTTGTGCCAGAGACATTCCCGCGACCTCCGGGTGCGGTGTGCTCCAGGTAATCGTAATCTCGACGCGCTCGTCCACTTGTCGCAGGTCCAGGGTGCTTGAACCGGCCGCATAGGGATAGCAATCGCAGCTCACAGGTTGCTTGTCACGCACCTCGTCCAGTGTATGCAACACCTCGTCGCTACGACCCCAGTTGTCGATGCCTGCGCATTTCAGATGAGAGATGATCACCGGTACATTGCTCTGGCGGCCTAGATCAAAGGCCTCGTTCATCGCCTCGATAATTCCATCGCTCTCGGTTCGCATATGCGTTACGTAAACCGCGCCCGCCGCCGCGAGAGGTCGTGCCAGCGCCAGCACTTCCTCAGCAGATGCCGCGTTGGCTGACCGATACGCAAGCCCGGAGCTGAGCCCCAACGCTCCGCCCTCGAGCGCCTCGCTGAGTTGCTCACGCATCGCGTCAATCTCCGCGTCAGCGGCGACCCGGTCCAGGCGGTCCATATGGTTATTGCGCAGCGCGGTATGACCCACGAGGGCGCCAACGTTTACAGCTGGACGCGTCTCCTTAATTGCTTCGATGTATGAGGCGAAAGTTGGATAGCGGAAAGCTTCTGCGCCGCCCAGCAGAATCATCGGATCCGGCGGATTGCCGCGCAAAGATACCGGTGCCGCCGAAATCCCGCAGTTGCCGACAATCACCGTAGTTACCCCCTGCGAGAGCTTCGGCAGCATCGCCGGAGTTCGAATCACGCTTGTGTCGTCATGCGTGTGAACATCGATAAAACCCGGCGCAATTGCCAGACCATTCGCGTCGATGATCGTAGCTGCTCGGCACTCGAGATTCGCGCTGATTTCGCTTATGAAGCCGTCGCGCAACGCGACATCCATGAGTGCCGGCTGACCGCCGCTCCCATCGAATACGTTCGCATTCCGAATCAGGGTGTCGTGAATCAACATGCCGTTCAATGAGAATATAGACTAGATTCGCCGGCTGTCTCACTGGCAAATGCCCTGACTCGAATCTTCCAGGAGATTCTCTTGCTGAAGGCTGAAGGATTTACGCTGCCGTCCCCCCGCACCTCGATTGATTCGCTGAGCAAAGGCCTGGGCTCTTTCCATCATTCCCTCGAACCCGGGGAGGTTGTGCCGCTGGGTTGGAATCTGCTGCAGGAAGACCTCTCTTTGCCGACCGCCGTTCTGTATCAGGACAAACTTCTGCACAACCTGAATTGGATGCGGGAGTTCATCAGTGCTTATGGTCTTCGTCTGGCGCCACATGGCAAGACCACGATGGCTCCTCGACTTTTTGCGATGCAATTGCAGGCCGGCGCATGGGGGATCACGCTGGCAACCGCGCACCAGACGCTAGTGGCCTATGCCCACGGGGTGCGGCGCATCTTGATGGCCAACCAACTTGTCGGCAAAACAAACATGGAAATCGTTGCCGGTCTCCTCGAGGATCCCAAGTTTGATTTCTATTGCCTCGTCGACTCGGCCGCCCAGGTAGAGCAGCTTGGCACATATTTCTCGCAGTCCCGTCAGCGTCTTGGAGTGCTGATCGAGTTGGGCGTCATGGGTGGCCGCGCCGGAGTGCGCAACGACAACCAATTGCAAACCCTGCTGGCCTCGCTTTCCCGGTGGAGCGAAACCATCATCCTCTGCGGCATCGAGTTATACGAGGGAGTTCTTGATGACGAGAATGCAATTCGCGCCTTTCTGAAACATGCAGTTGCTACCACCCGCCGCCTCTCCACCGAAGGTCGATTCCAGCGCGCGCCCATTCTGCTCTCTGGCGCGGGTTCTGCCTGGTATGACGTTGTAGCGGAGGAATTCTCGGCTGCTGGCTTCGGCGATGCCGTTGAAATTGTCCTGCGACCCGGTTGCTATCTCACCCACGACGTTGGCGCTTACCGCGACGCGCAATCCGCAATCCTTCAGCGCAACCCGACTGCGCGCAAAATGAAATCCGGTCTGTTGCCCGCCCTTCACATCTGGGCTTACGTGCAGTCGATCCCTGAACCCGGGAAGGCAATTATCGGCATGGGCAAGCGCGATGCAGCCTTTGACTCCGGGTTCCCGGTTCCCGCCCTTCATTTCAGGCCGGGAAACACAGTTCCCAATGCTGCTGCATCCCATTGGTTGGTCACAAAAATGATGGATCAGCATGCCTATATGCAAATTGCCGATGGAGATGACCTGCGCGTCGGCGACATGATCGGCTTTGACATCTGCCACCCATGCCTCACATTCGATAAATGGCGTACATTGCCGATCCTGAATGCCCAGTACCAGGTAATCGATATCGTTCCGACTTTCTTTTGATCAGTTAGAGCTGAATCAACCGGAGATCGCATCCCACTGTGATCTGGTCAATGTTTGTTGAACTGACAACAAACGCCGAGTCGCTCATCGACGAGCGTCCGGAAACGCTAAGTTGGCGTTTCAAAAGGGATGTCGCGAGACTGTTCTAGAGAACATTACGCTTCCGTCCGTTTCCGCAAAATGGTCCTCAGAGTTCTCTCAACTCAATGCAGAAAAAAGTGATCGCGTGCGGGAACCGTCCAAAGATATAGTGAACCATTGCTGGCACGGCAGAGAGAGTTCCCTTTTCAAGCTTCATGAGAAGCCCACAGGGAGCTTCGCATCACCGTGTACCAGAGGTGGGTGAATCCCATCGCTCGCACATTTCATCACCGGAGAGAATCGATGCTGCAATTGAATCCGCTCAGAAAAGTGTACGACGTCTGCATCATCGGATCCGGCGCGGGCGGTGGAACTGCTGCAAAGGTACTCACCGAAGGCGGGCTCAATGTCGTGATGCTCGAGGCCGGACCGCGGCTGGACCCCGATAAAGACTTCAAAGAGCATGTGTGGCCATACCAGCTTCCTCATCGCGGCGTCGGGGTTGGCGGCAAACAGAGTGGAATTGGCAACGAATTCATGGCGCCCAATGGCTTTTGGGAGATTGAAGGCGAGCCCTACACCACGGCGCCAGGCTCGTCGTTCCGCTGGTTTCGATCACGGATCGAGGGAGGCCGAACAAATCATTGGGGACGCATCGCGCTCCGGTTTGGCCCGGCTGATTTTCGTGCCCACTCTACCGACGGAATGGGCGACGACTGGCCCATCACCTACGAGGAACTCGCGCCCTACTACGACAAGGTCGAATCCTACATCGGCGTCTTTGGCTCGAAAGAAAATATCCCCAACGCTCCCGATGGGGTGTTCATGCCGCCGCCCAGGCCGCGCTGCACTGAAACCTTGGTAAAGAAGGCCTGCGACAAGCTCAATATCACCTGTATTCCATCGCGCCTTGCCATCCTAACCAAGTCCCTCAACGATCGTGATGCCTGCCACTACTGCGCACAGTGCGGCCGTGGCTGCAGGAGCGCTTCGAACTTCAGTTCCAGCCAGGTCATGATTCCTCCCGCAACGGCAACCGGCCGTTTCACCATGATTGCCAATGCAATGGCCCGCGAAATTGTGATGGGCGCCAACGGCAAAGTCGAAGCGGTTTCCTACATCGACAAATCCACAAAGAGCGAACAGCGCGTCTACGCCAAATCCGTCGTTGTCGCTGCGAGTGCCTGCGAGTCTGCGCGTCTGCTGCTGAATTCGCGCTCGCAGAGCTTCCCCGCCGGGCTTGCGAATTCCTCAGGAGTCATCGGACGCTATCTTACCGATTCCGTCGGCAGCGATCTGGCCGGATACTTTCCGCAACTTCAAAATATGCCGGTGCACAACCACGACGGCGTGGGCGGCATGCACATGTACATGCCCTGGTGGCGTTTCGGAAAGAAGAACGAATTCCTCCGCGGATACCACATCGAGTTTGGCGGCGGACGCGACATGCCCGGCGTTGGCAATTTCGACTATGTTTGCGAAGAGCAGGAAGGCTACGGCGCCAGCCTCAAACAGAAATGTCGCAGCTCCTATGGCACATTCATCGGATTCAGCGGGCGCGGCGAGATGATCCCCAATGCAAATTCCTTCTGCGAACTTGACCCGGAAGTAAAAGACAAGTGGGGCATCCCCGTGTTGCGCTTTCACTGGCAATGGGGCGAAAACGAAACCAGGATGGCAGCGGATATGCAGCAGACTTTCCGTTCCATCATCGAGGCCGCGGGCGGAACAGTTATCGGGGGCACCCGGCGACACCCTCAGAAGAACAGCGCTGAAGCAAGCAACGCTCCGCAGCCAGCGCATATTTCGAAGGGTGGCGAAATCATCCACGAACTCGGCACCGTGCGCATGGGCAGCGATCCAAAAACCTCTGCGCTGAACAAGAACTGCCAGGCTCACGACGTCAAGAATCTTTTTGTCGCTGATGCCGCTCCGTTCGTGTCCAACGCTGATAAGAACCCCACCCTGACCATCATGGCGCTGTCGTGGAAGACATCGGAGTATCTGCTGGACCAAGCCAAAAAAGGAGAGCTATAGCTATGGCGACAGATACCCCGTCTCGTCGAACAATCTTGAAGTCTCTTACTATCGGAGCCGTCGCAGGTTCCGTGCTGCGCGTGATCCCGCTCCAAGCTGCCGAATACGCCCACCACATGATTGAGTCGGAAAAAACGGATGCGAAAGCGGGAACCTACACTCCAAAGTTCTTCGACGCGCAACAATACAAGACTCTGCAGTTGCTCTGCGAGACCATCTTTCCCGCAGACGCGGACTCCGGCGGCGCAATCGAAGCCGGTGCTCCGGAATTCATCGACCTGCTCACCAGCGAGAATGACGACTATCAAGCCAAGTTGGCAGGCGGCCTGAGGTGGCTCGATTCCACATGCACAACCCGCTTCAGCAAAGCCTACTTGGACTGCACGCCCCAGCAACAAACGGAGATCCTCGACCTCATCGCCTATCGCAAAAGTTCAGAGCAGGACGAAAGCCTCCGCCAGCCGGTCGAATTTTTCGCTTTCCTGCGCAGCTTTACCGCGGACGGATTCTTCACCAGCAAGATCGGAATCAAGTACCTCGGATACAAGGGCAACACCTACCTCACCGAATTCCCTGGATGCCCGCCAGTGCCCGGCGTGTGAATCTGCCGTCCGCACAAATAGTTAGGGGTGTTAGTTTTGCAAGCGGTCGGGAAGGACTGCTTCCACTGCCTTGGCTCGCTGTTTCGTAACGTCAAAAGCGTTCCTTGCGCACTGTCGTGGCCAAGGGAATACATTCTAGGTGTACTCATCGTTGTCCTCCCGCTGGCGACTTTGCGGGAGCACTCAAAATCGAATTTCAAAAGAGTCCAGCATGGATTGTCTATCGAATTGGCCCAGCGCTTCCATATCGAACGGCATTTGCGTCCATCTGTGAGGAGACGCGAATGGCGCGTGCAGGAAAGATTGAGTTATGTGGCTCAGCGTGTGGGACCTTCTTTCCCGCCTTGCATCGATATTTCGGAACCCAAATCGGGGTATTCGCTTGTCTGCTCCTTTTGCTCCTCGCCTCCGCCTCAATTCCCGCCTTGGCGCAAACGACAAAGGCGAATGCGGCCAGCGCTCCATTAGGTCTTGCGTCGCAGGCGGTGCTCCCCCTCGCATTGGGGAACTTAAAGGCAACAGCAGACAACCATGCTGTGGCTGAGAAGGCCGGCAAAGCGCGGAAGCTGATTGTTATTGGATTTGTGGGAGGGTTTGCTCGAAGCACTGACCAGGCCCATCCCGAGGTGCAGTTTGCCGAATATCTTCAAGACCAGTATCACTCCGGGGTCTACGCAGAAGTGTTTGCGAATCATCATGGAAAAGAGGCTCTGGATACGGTCCTGCGCCTCCTTGACAGCGATGGCAATGGCACCTTGTCGATCTCCGAGAAGAAGCAGGCGAGAATCATCCTCTATGGACACAGCTGGGGTGCTGCGGAGACGGTCCTGATTGCACAAGAGTTGGGAAAGAGAGGCATTCCGGTTCTGCTGACCATTCAGGTGGATAGCATTGCGAAACCGGGCCGCAACGAATCCATGATCCCTCCAAACGTGGAAAATGCCATTAATCTTTACCAGTCAAAAGGTCCCCTTCATGGGCTCGAAAAGATAATCGCAACTGACCCCGCTCAAACCAGGATTATCGGAAACCTCCACATGACTTATGAGGGACGTTCAATTAACTGCGACAACTATCCTTGGTTTGCCCGAGTGTTTAACAAGCCGCATCACAAAGTTGAGAATGACCCGCGGGTTTGGACCCTTGCAGCGTCGCTGATCGACTCCGAATTTGCGAATCGGTGAACCGGCCATGCCGCAAATCGCAACGGCGATCCGTTGCAGCTCTCAGGGGCCAAGCTGCCCTGACAGAAATACGAACCGCAGGGTCGTCGGTACTCACCCGCAGCATCGATTGGCCCAATTTCAATCGAAGTCCGGGAAAAGCGACGGTTCCGCCCCCTCGCACGAATCGCGGAAATTGCCGAGGCCAACGCCCACCAGACGAAATCTTTGCCTGGGATTGGCGGCCACTTTCTCCAGCAGGGACAGTGCGATCCGCGTCAACTCCTCTGAGGACGCTGGCGGTGAGGGCGGCGTCTGGCTTCGGGTGAACACGCGGAACTCCGCCGTTTTCAACTTCAAGACCACAGTGTGGGCGATCCGCGATTCCTTGCGAGAGGCAAGCCATGTTTTTTCCGCCAGGCGCCGGATCATAGGTTCAGTCTCGGCAAGTAGCACATCCCGCTCAAATGTGTCCTCCGCTGAGATCGACTTTGTTGGCCGATTTGGCACGACCGGGTTCTCATCGATTCCACGCGCCAGTTCGTAGAGACGTTGTCCGAAGCGGCCAAACAGTCTCTGCAACTCTGCGAGAGGGCAAGTTCGCAGCTCTCCAACCGTGCGCCATCCGAGCTTGATGAGCTTCTCTTCTGTGACCTTTCCGACTCCCGGAATCCGACCCACACGCAAAGGCGTCAGGAAGTTCTCGATTTCGGCGGGTTGGATAACAAATAGCCCATTCGGCTTGCGCCAATCGGAAGCAATCTTTGCCAGGAACTTGTTGGGAGCCACGCCGGCGGAGGCGTTCAGGTTCAGCTCTTCACGGATTTGCTGCCGGATGACGCTGGCCACTTTCGTAGCTGTTGCAATCCCGGCCTTGTTCTCCGTGACATCCAGATACGCTTCGTCAAGCGATAGAGGCTCGATTAGATCCGTGTGCCGGAGGAATATCTCGCGCACAGCGCGCGAAGCCGCGCGATATCGCGTGAAATCGGGAGCAACAAAGACGGCCTCCGGACACAGTCGCTCTGCGTGCGTTGCGGCCATGGCCGAGCGTACCCCAAAGCGCCTCGCTTCATAGGAAGCCGCGCAGACAACCGAGCGTTTACCTCGCCATGCCACGACGACCGGCTTGCCTCGCAGCTCCGGATTGTCGCGCTGCTCCACGGAGGCGTAGAACGCGTCCATGTCCACGTGAACAATCTTCCGCCCGCTCATCTGCATCTATGATAGGTGGCCCCCACTAGAAAATCACGGGTGGGCACGCATCTGCAGATAGTACCTTTGCCCAGCAAGAACAAGTGGCGATGCCGCTTGGTTATGTGATAATCCTCACGAATGCTGCATAGTCGTGTGATAGCTCTTACTGACCTTCCCCGAACGCTGAGTCTCAGGAGAGAAAAGTCAATGGCTCAAATTGGGCCTGCGTATTCTGACCGGGAATCGAGGATCAAGCAACTGGTTGGACGATTCGTCATCGTTGCATTTTTCTGCTTTTCGGCTCTTGCCACTGCGCAGCAGGAGACCTCTCCTCCCATCCAGATCTATGGGGGGTATTCGTGGCTCTCCAACAGCTTCAATGGAGTGCCCGGTTCGCAGAAGGCATTGAATGGGTGGAATGGCGGCATCGCCTTTCCGCAATGGCGTCACCTGCGCTTCAAACTCGATTACTCAATGTACCGGGGAACCAATGCCGGCGCCCCCCAGCACGCCTTTTTCATCATGGGTGGCGGGCAATACGAGGCGACCGTTCACCGCGAGCGCTTCTTCGCTGAGGCACTTGTGGGCGAAGGGGGGTTGAACGGCACCTGGTTCAACGCCAACCCTACCGGGTACAAGAACGGAAATACCGGCAGCCATGCATCCCTCGCCGAGTTCCTTGGGGGCGGTATCGACACGCCGGTCGGCCGTCATGCTGCCATTCGTGTCGAGGGTGGCGTCCAGCACTCCAATTTTGACCCCATCCAGCCGGACCCCTCCTCCCAGCCTTATCATCTGGCCGGAATACCGAACTACTTCGGCCGTTTGTCGGTCGGCATGGTCTGGCTGCCGCGCCTGGGATCGGCGGTTCGGCCGGTGCCCGAGGCCTCGATGCGCACCCCGGTCGAAAGCGAACTCATCCTCGAGGGGCAGTATTCCATCGGTCACTTCAAGATTCTCGCCAACTCATGGTGGAGCGATCTTTCCGGCGGCGGCATCGAATACGACCGCCATTCCTGGGGCAATTTTATCGGGGCGCGCGTGGATTACTCGGCTGAGATTCTGCCGGTGCTGATACTGCGGCAGCCGAGCAAAACGGACATTTGGGGCAATCAGCAAAGCCATACGCTTGAAACCGTGCCGGGGGTGGGCATTTCGCCGATCGGCATGCGCCTGCTTTGGCGCGACGGGACGCACTTCAAACCCTATTACGATGTGAAGCTCGGCATGACGGGGTACACGAAGAAGACTTTCTCGCAGTACGCCTCTTACGAGAACTTCAGCCTGCAGCAGGCCATCGGCGTGCAATTGAAACTAACCGATCGCTGGGATTTTCGCACCGGATTTGAGGTTTTTCACCAGTCCAACGGCTTCGTTGTGCCCAGCAACCCGGGCCTTGACGAGATGATGTGCAACGCCGGTCTCAGCTACCATCTGGGCCACCCGCGGGGGATCGGGAATTGATCGCCCGGCCCCGCCGTTGTTGCGAGGTCAAGATCACCCATCCGGAACAATTTGTGAGCCGGACCCGGCAGCCGGCCCCCTACTTCCAATTCCCCATCAGCACGAATGGCGCCCAGTAGAAGGGGTGTGCGTAGGTGGCAGGAGGCTTCTCGTCCGATTTTTCCGCGCCCAGTCCTCTTCTGCTCCCATCTCCCTCGACTCTCGCCTTGCCAAGCAGCAGATCGAGTTGCGCCTGGCGCAGCGCCTCCACCTTTTCCACCTTGCCCGCGCCGTCTGCCCATCGCTTGTAGAAGTCGCCCATCAGCTGGCCTGTGCTTGCATCGTTCACCGACCACAGCGACGAAATCACCGCCTTGGCGCCGTTCAATTCCGCCGTCATGCCCAGCCCGTCCACTTCTTTTCCGTTGTCCTCGCTTCCGCTCTTCCCGGTGTCGCAGGCCGAAAGCGTCAACAGTTCTGTGTCGGTAAGCTTTAGATTCACGTCTTTGTGAAACTCCTCCACCGTCAGATGATCGGGAGGGCCGTCCTTATCCTGGCCAGCCAACAGCAGGTAGCTCTTGCCGGCGTCCCCTGACTTGTACACAAAGTGGCTCGCAATATGCACAACGGTAGGATCCCCTCCGAATTGGTTCTCCATTGCCTTTCTTGTGAACTGGCCATTCAGCAGGATCGTACCCGTCAATGCGCCATTCGCCCCTTGCACTTTCGCGTCCTTCACCACGTCGTCCAGTTCTCCCACGACCGCTGGCAGCGCATTCAATCCTGCCTCATACTGCTGCGAAATCCCCATCGCCACCGTGGTGATGTTGCTCATATCCGGCGCCACGGCCAGGTGCCCAATGCTCGCGGGAGAGATCGTCGCGGTGTTGTAGTTTTCAACCACATACTGCTTCCCGTCGTAGAGCGCGGCAATCGGCACATAGCGCAGCGCCCCATCGAGCGACCACACCAGCGTCTCCGCCTTGGCCTGGTCCAGGTCCGCCTTCACCGGCCCAATCAGGATGTTGTAGAGATCCTGCGCCAGCGGCTTCGGGTCCTGCCCTGGATGGCGCAACACTTCTTGAAACGCTGCGATTTTCTGGTTCAATTCGACTTCTGAAATCGCAGACTCCCGCACCACCGCAGTCACCTTCGCCGATCCGGTAATCACGATGATGCTGGTTCGATCCGCCCCAACCAGCGTGTACAGCGCCACCGTATGCGGCATTTTCCCAAGTATCTGCTTCAGGTTGCTGACATTGCCCTGCACATGATCCACATGATCGTTGGCGCTTTGCGTCTTGCCAAAGAGGACGTAAAGCCGGGAATAGAAAACGTCCAACCCTGCGCTTGCCTTGGTGAGCTGCACCGATAAATCGTCATACTGCTTCTGCTGCTCAGGCGTGCGCGCCGTGTTCTTGCTCAATTGCGACCACTGGTCGCCCAGCGAAACAATTTGCGCCGTGGACTTCTGGTACTCCTCCTCCGCCTCGCGTTCCGCCGGAGTCAGCGTCAGCGGACTCATCGCGTTGGTTGCCTCGCCACGAACGTAGTCCGAGTACTCCTGCTGCTTCTCGAGGTCCATCACCTGCTCGGCCTCAGGCAATCGTCCCTGCGAAATAAGCAGGTCGGCCAGTGTGTGGTAGGAGTCACTGTTTGAAACTAAAAAGCTCCTTTGCAAATCCTTGTCCAGTCCCTGCATATTCCCTCTGACCTCTTGCAGCAGATTCACACCTTGCTTGCCGTAGAAGATGGCGAGCGCGGGATGCGTGTCCTTCTGGTTGAGCATCAATCCCCGAAAGACGCCCGCTTCGCGAATCGGGTCTCCAATGGCCTTGGCCAGCGGCAGCGCTTGATTGAACAGGTCGAGGGCCTGTTCATGATCGCCCGCTCGATCAAGTGCGAGTCCAAGATGATTCAATGTGTTCGCCTCACCGACTCGGTTACCCACTTCGCGATGAATCGAGAGCGCCTCACGAAACCTCTCTATTGCCTCATGAACGTTTCCAGTTTTCAGGTCCGCGGCGGCCAGATTTACGAGAGTGGCCCCTTCGCCCCGGCGTAGCCCCATATCTCGTTCCATTTCGAGTGCCTTGTTGTAGTAGCTGAGTGCCTGTTCGTTGGCGCCAACGTGGGATAAGGCCATCCCAATATTGTTCAACGGGCCGACCTCGGCCCTTCGGTTACCGATCTGGCGCTCGATCGCCAATGCCTGCGCAAGATATTGGACCGACTTCAACGGATCTTGCAGTTTGTCGTAAATCATCCCCAGGTTGTTCAGATTGTTCGCCTCAATCGCGCGGTCGCCCAATTCGTGCAGGATTGGGGTTGCACGATTTAAGTACTCGATCGCCTTCTGCATTTCACCGAGGGAAGAGTAGATGAAACCAATATTGCCGAGCGTCTGCGCCTCGCAGTGCCGATTAGCGGTATTCACGCAGATTGGCAGCGCTTCAAACAGAGCATCGATTGCTTTCTGGTTCTCGCCGGTGGCAGCGTACACATTCGCAATGAGGCGCAAGGTGCGCGGCACCAGATCGGTATCGGCCGCCTTGCGCTCCAGCGACAGCGCCCGAAGGCCCAGTTCAAGTGCCTCTTCATTCTTACCCAGATCCTTATCCACCCCACCGATTCCGTTCAAAGCCTTCGCCTGGCCGCGCAGATCGCCAGACTCCGTCGAAAGATCGAGCGCCTGCTGAAAGGTTACCTGCGCTTTGCGATCCTTGCCTTGCGCAAGGTCGTTGTTTGCAAGGCCGTTCAGCGCATCAACCTGCTGTTCTTTGTCTTTCGCTGTCTGCGCCGCTTCAAGTGCGCGGCCGTAGTTTTCATCGCTCGGGGAATATGCTGCGGCGTTATAGTATGTTTTTCCAATCTCGTTCAGCGTTTTCGCTTCGGCCTTTGCGTCGCCCGCCGCATGCTCCGCATTCAGTGATTCATTGAGCTTCTCCAACTGGGCTTGAACAACGGCCGGCAGCGAGTTTGCCTTCGCAGCGTTCTGCTCCCTGGATTCGGAATTGACCAGGCCGATGCATACAAGAGTTGCTGTCTCGCCTCCCCGGTTGTTCAACTGGCGAAAAATCGTTAGCGCCTGGTTGAATTGCTCCAGCGCTTTCTGCCGATCTCCGAGGTCCGAGTAGACGAGGCCAATGTTTTCAAGCGACCAGCCCTCGGCGGCGTGGTCGCCAAGGTCCCGTCGAATGGCGAGTGCCTGGTTGTGGGAATCAATTGCCTTTTGTTTCTCTCCCAGATCGGAATAAGCCAAGCCGGCATATGTCAGCGCACGCGCCTCCTCCCGGCGCGCGCCCACCTGGTGCAGAATCGGCAGCGCCTGGTTGTAATAGTCCAGCGCTTTCTGCTTCTCTCCAAGTTCGGAGTAGAAAAAACCCACGTTGTCGAGGGCTAGACCTTCGACGCCGCGTTGACCTACCTGGTGAAGAATTGGCAGCGCTTGGTTGTAGTAATCCAGCGCCTTCTGCATATCCCCCCGAATCTGGTAGACCGTACCGATGTTGCCCAGCGCGCTGGCCTCGATCACGCGGTTGCCGGTTTCTCGCGCAATCAAAAGCGCCTGGTTGTGATAACCCAGCGCCTTCTGCCGATCGCCAAGATCCTCATTTTTGTAAATAAGGCCGATGCTGTTCAGGGTCGAGGCTTCGCCGTCGCGGTCGCCCACCTGCCGAAAAATCGGCAGCGCCTGGTTGTAGTATTCAAGCGCCTTTTCGTTCTCCCCTAGAATCCCATTGACCCAACCGGTGACGCGGAGACACTTGGCGTCCAAATCCTTGTTTCCAACCTTCCGTGCCATCTCCAATGCGCGGCTTTCAAGATCCAGCGCCTTCTTAGTCTGGCCTGTGGCGATATTGACCATCCCGAGACCATAGAGGGCCTCGGCCTGTCCCTTCTCGTCTCCCGACGCCGTGGCACCATCCAATGCCTGTTGATACGCGTCAAGGGCTTTCCGGTTTTCGCTCAGCCCGAAGTGGGCGTTCCCTACTCCACTGAGCGCCTCCGACTCCAACCGAGCGTCCTTCAACGAGTGAGCCAGCGTCACCGCCTGGTTGTAGGCATCCAATTCCTTTGGGAAATCTGACGTGCGTTCGTGCAGATCACCGATCTGCATGAGGGTCGTCGCCTCTGATTTCGCATCGCTCGCTGCCTGGGCCGTCTTCAGCGCGTCTGTGAGCTTGTCCAACTTGACCTGCACGGCGGGCGGCAACTGCGCACTCGCCGCCGGAGCGCTTTGCGCCGCAGACGAGGACTGCGGAGACATTGTCGGCTGCGCTGGAGCTGGGTTCGCCTGGCTGTTTCCCTCAATGGGCAGAACCAGGCAGGCGGTCAGAACCAGCAAAAGGCCAGGAAGAGGCCGTCGGAAATGGGCGCAGACGTGGAGCATTCGGCATTCCTTCGATTGCACCATTGTTGGAAAGGCGAGCAAGTGCACCAAGCCTATTACAGGCGAAGGACATGAATCTACTCGAAAATCGGAATCTTCGCCCTATCTGCAACCGCGGACTGCAGCGGAGAATTGTGCAACTCAGAACTGGTTTTCTCTTACTCAACCAAATCCGCTGCTTATTCCTGAACCGACGCCCGCTCCTCCGCCAGCACGTTTGTCCCGCGCATCAGCCGGTTCTTGTAGCTCGCATTGATGAATTCCCGGAACAGAGGATGCGGCTCCAGCGGCTTCGACTTGAACTCCGGATGAAACTGACAGCCGAGGAAGTAGGGATGTCCCGGCAATTCCACGATCTCTACGTAGGTCGAGTCAGGCGTAGTCCCGCTGATCTGCAATCCGCCGCCCGTAAGCAGCGCCTCATATTCCCGGTTGAACTCGTACCGATGCCGATGCCGCTCGCTGATCTCTGTGGCGTTGTACACCTTGGCCGCAAGCGTATCCGGCTGCAGAACGCAGGTCCACGCGCCCAGTCGCATCGTCCCACCCATCTCTTCCACGCCCAGCAGTTCACGCAATTTGTAGATAACCCGATGTTGTGTCGCCGGATCGAATTCGCTGGAGTTGGCGTCCTTCAATCCACATACATTCCTCGCAAATTCAATGCATGCTGTCTGCATTCCAAGGCAAATCCCAAAGTAAGGCACCTGCTTTTCCCGCGCGTAGCGAATCGCATTCAGCATCCCTTCGATTCCGCGTTTGCCAAACCCGCCCGGAACAAGAATCCCGTCGAATCCTTCAAGTTGCGCCTCATAGCTGAAATCGTCCGGCGACTTCGACTCCAACCCCTCCGCCTCAATCCACGTGATCTTGAGCTTCAAGCTCTTCGCCACCGCGCCATGCGTCAGCGCTTCTTTCAGCGACTTGTAGCTGTCCTCGTACTCCACGTATTTGCCCACAATCGCAATCGAGACTTCATCCTTGGGGTGATAGCACCGCTCAACCAGCGCCTTCCAATCGCTCAGGTCTGCTTCCGGCGCCTCTTTATGCAGGTACTTCAGGATCAGCGAATCCACGCCCTCTTGCGCAAACCGCAGCGGCACTTCGTAAATCGAAGGCACCGTAGTCGCGCCAATCACGGCCTTCTCCTCCACGTTGCAAAACGCCGCAATCTTCTGCTTCATCTCCCGGCCCAGATTACGATCCGACCTGCAAAGCAGGATGTCCGCCTGGATGCCAATCCCGAGCAGTTCCTTGACCGAATGTTGCGTCGGCTTGGTCTTCAACTCCTGCGCGGCCGCAATCCACGGCACCAGTGTCAGGTGCACAAACACCGTGTTTTCCCGACCTAGTTCCTGCCGCATCTGCCGAATCGCCTCGAGAAACGGCAGCGATTCAATGTCGCCAACCGTCCCGCCAATCTCCACAATCGTCACGTCCGCGCCATTCGCTGAAACCTTCCGCATGGCGTTCTTGATCTCGTTCGTCACGTGCGGAATTACTTGCACCGTCTTGCCAAGGTAGTCCCCGCGCCGCTCTTTCAAAATGATCTGCTCGTAGATCCGACCCGTCGTGAGGTTGTTGTCTCGCGAAAGCGGAGCGTGCGTGAACCGCTCATAGTGCCCGAGATCCAGATCCGTCTCAGCGCCATCGTCGGTCACAAACACCTCGCCGTGCTGAAACGGCGACATCGTTCCCGGGTCCACATTCAAATACGGGTCAAACTTCATCATGTTGACGCGCAAGCCGCGACTCTCAAGCAGGCAGCCAATCGAAGCGGCCGCAAGGCCCTTGCCTAAACTGGATACAACTCCGCCCGTCACAAAGACATACTTTGCCGACATCGATGCAACCTCTAAATTGGAATGTTGTGTTTGGATGTACCTGGTGGGCACAGTCAAGTATGGCAGAAAACCAAGCCGCGTTGAACTACAAAATGGTTGCTAACTTGTTTTCGACATCACAGAGACTCTATAACTCCAATGTCACGAGCCGTTTTCGGCAAGCGATCGCGTTTCCACTGTTCCCGACAGTCAATCCATCTGTGGAAAAAGCGCTCCTCCGGGAAACATGACCTGTATTAGATCGCCACTCGCTGAATCCCGCTGCCGAATCGCCCTACTCGAAGGAGATTACGACCTTTCCCTGCGCGTGCCCTTCTTCCAGATACCGCAACGCCTCTGGCACCTCGCTCAGCTTGTAACTCCTGTCGATAACCGGCGTGACCTTTCCCGATTCCATCAATTCGCTCAGGATCGCCAGGTCCTCCGAGCGCGATTTCGCCAGGATTCCGACAATTCTCTGGCTTACAAACCGCGATAGAACCATCTGGCATATCGCTCGGCCTAAGATTTCGCTTGCCCGAGTATCTGTCCCTCCACCTCCGCAACCGATCAAAACGCCGTTGCGACTCAAAACGCGCAGGAGGGACGACGTGGGGCGGTTCCCCACTAGATCAAAGAGAATGTCGCAGCGCCGGCTCCCCGCGGTGAAGTCCTCTCGGGTGTAATCCACTACTTCATCTGCCCCGATTCGCCTCACCATCTCCACATTCCTGGTGCTGCATACACCCGTGACAACCGCGCCGAAACATTTGGCGATTTGTACGGCAAACGTACCCACGCCTCCCGCTGCACCGTTGATCAGGACCCTCTGTCCTGCCTCGATCTTTCCCTTGTCGCGAAGCCCCTGCAGTGCAGTCAGTCCCGCAATCGGCACCGAGGCCGCCTGTTCAAATGTGATTGCATCCGGCTTCCTTGTCATTGTCGATCGCGGGATACATGCATACTCGGCAAACGCACCTGTGCAAACGCCAAACACCCCATCGCCAGGTTTGAATCCGGCTACGTTTTTACCCACCGCCTCCACGTGACCCGCCACGTCCGCGCCCGTGCGTATTTCCTTTGGCCGGCGCAGCCCGGTCATAAGGCGAATAGGAGATGGCACGCCCCTTATCAAATGCCAGTCATAGGGATTCACCGAAGCCGCGCGAACTTGTATCAAAACGTCATCGTCTCCCACCGCTGGCTTTTCAGTCTCCTCGAGTCTGAGAACATCGGGAGACCCATATTTCCGGCGAACGATTGCTTTCATGGGAGACTCTCATTTCATCCACACTTGAAAGATAACCCCTTGCAATAATTCGTCCGTGCGTCAGGTCACTTAAGTGTGTGAACGACGTCTTTCAGCTTTTCTTTTCAAAAACTGAACCTCTGTAGATCGCGCCGATTTTCTATTGGTCGAGAAGCGCTAAAAACCGCTATTTATCTTGGCGCTCCTTCATCCCTCTTGCCGCATCTCATCGCCAGGCTTACCATCCCCCATTGAAGGAGCGCCTCATGACCACCATATCCGCCATCCAGCACCGCAAGCTAGGCCGCACCGGCCCCGAAGTTTTCCCTCTCGCACTCGGATGCATGGGCATGAGCGGCATGTACGGACCTGCCGATGAGCCGGAGTCCATAGCCACAATCCACGCAGCGATCGATGCTGGCATCAACCTTATCGACACTGGCGATTTCTACGGCATGGGCCACAACGAGATGCTCCTAAGCAACGCCCTGCGCTTCTTCCGCGAACGGGTCCTGATCTCGGTGAAATTTGGTGCCCAGCGCGGCCCCGACGGCTCCTGGCTCGGTTATGATGCCCGCCCCGCGGCCGTCAAAACAGCCCTCGCCTACTCGCTCAGACGCCTCGGCGTCGACTACATCGACATCTACCGCCCCGCGCGTCTCGATCCCAACGTCCCCATCGAAGACACCATCGGTGCCATCGCCGACATGATCCAGGCCGGCTACGTGCGCCACATCGGACTCTCCGAGGTCGGCCCCGAAACCATCCGTCGCGCTGCCGCGGTTCATCCAGTTGTCGACCTGCAAATCGAATACTCCCTCATCAGTCGCGCACCGGAGCAAAAGATCCTCCCCGCCCTCAACGAGTTGGGAATTTCCGTCACTGCTTACGGGGTTCTCTCCCGCGGTCTGCTGTCCGGCTCGCAAACCGGCGCTCCCGGAGACTTCCGCGCCCGCCTGCCCCGCTTTAGCGGCGACAACCTCACTCGTAATCAGCAGCTCGTTGCCCGCCTCCGCGAAATTGCTGCTGACAAAGGAATCACGCAGTCGCAGCTTGCCTTAGCCTGGGCGCTGGCCAAGGGAGAATCGATCATTCCCGTCATAGGCGCGCGAAAACGCTCGCAACTCGCCGAGAGTCTCGCCGCGCTGGAGGTCAGGTTGTCGCCGAATGAAATCGCCGCCGTCGAAGCCGCCTTACCACCCGAGTTAGTAGCCGGAACCCGCTACGACGAACACCAGATGCGCATGCTCGACAGCGAAAAATGAGAGAGGAACGGGCGTGGACAGGCGACCGTCGCCCGCCCACGCCGCAGTTTAGAAGTTAAACGTTACCTTCGCCGTCATCGCTCGCGGAGTCACATAGTGCGTTCCGCTGAATGTCGACAGGAAGTTGTACAGAGCGTACTTGTTCGTGACGTTGATTGCCGTCAGGTCGACGTTCACCTTGTAGTGTTCCTTATGGAAGATGTTGTCTTTGCCGACTGATGCGTCGAAAAGGTTGCGCGGCGCAATGCGCGGCGGGTTATGGTCGTCATCCTCCGTGTTTGGCGCGGGAATTTGCACGAGGTTCGACTTGTACCCCGCGTTATCGCAGGCGGTGAAGCCGGAATAAGGAGTAGCCGCTACCCCGTCGCAGATAATGCCAGCTTGGAACTCTTCATCGGGAGTAAGGCCGCTGAGATCTACACCCGGCTGGCCACCGGGAAGGGTGATTCCTCCGCAAGGACTATTCGCTCCGGTGGGGTTGTAGCAGG
Source organism: uncultured Acidobacteriaceae bacterium (assembly GCA_963826915.1). GTDB lineage: Bacteria > Acidobacteriota > Terriglobia > Terriglobales > Acidobacteriaceae > Telmatobacter. The sequence goes on along the minus strand of CAWGYG010000006.1, from coordinate 410,720 downwards.
GAATCGAGCCGGCAACCAGCCCCGAGTCATAGCGCCAGTTGAAGCCGCCCCAAATGCCACCGATGAGTTTGCCGCCGGGCAGCGTGTATTGCAGATGCGTCGTCTCGTTAAATTTCTCGTCGTGATCAATGCGGAACGGATATCCGCTCTGCCCAACCGTTGCACCCGCACCTGCGGATTGGGGTGGGAAGAAGCGGGCTGCTACCGAGGAGGTTACGAAGTAGGCGCTGAAGCCGCGAACTACAGGAACTTCCGCGCGGATGGCATAGCCGGGAATCTTGGAGTTATGCCAGTCGATGGGGAAAGTGATGGGCGTATTGCCCAGGACGCTGAAGTCGAAGGCGTTGTGCGTGTACTTCCAGATGTACTCGCCGCTCACCACGGCATGCTTTCCAAAGCCCTGTTGCAGACTGGCGTGAAACTCGTTGCGGAAGCCGGGCTGAAGCGTTCCCGATACTCCCGGCGAGCAGAGGAGCAGGGGTGCCAGCACCGCGTTGGAACACCCAGAACTAGAGAGCACGAGGTTCTCGTTGAATGGTGTCTCCAGCGTCCGCGCGTAGGAGACGCTCAACACTGTGCTGGAAGGCTTGATGTGATATCCAATACCCACGCGAGGCTCCGTTTGATTGGCGGCGGTGAGGCCGTTATAAACGTCCTCGCGCAGTCCCAGGTTGAAGAGCCAGTTGCCGGCTTTGATCTGATCCTGAACGAACAGCGCCAATTCCTTCACGTCAGTGTGTCCAAAGTAGGCGTACTCGCTGCCACCGCGAGTCAGGTCGTACGGCCCAAGAACCGAGAGATAGCTTGGATTCGGAAACGAGACTACGCCGTCACAATCCGATTGATTGGCATATCCCGGCAGCGGGTTGCCATCGACGTCAACGCATGGAGCGTTATAGGTCGGATTCGCAACTCCCAGGAAGTCGTGTTCGCGCAGGAAGGTCTGTCCGTAGACTACTCCTGCTTTGAACGTGTGAATTCCCTTCGAGTAGTCGAAGTCGGAGTGGACTGCGGCGTTCGTGAGTGTGCGATCCTGCGAGATCGACGATGTTTGCAGGTTGGCCGGCCCCTGATCGGCGAGGGGGTTGCCGCTGGGGTAATAGTTATAAAGATCCTTGCGAACCCATCCCCCAAAGTTGAGCACAGAGCTGTTGCTGAGCACCCGCGTGTAGGTAGGCGAGATATTGAATGTCCCAATCTTCGAGCGCTGGTCGGCGTCGCCGACGTTCCCGAAGACAGGGTTGGCGCTTGAACCACCGCTGATGACGTTCTGAACATTCAGGTTGTCGAAGGCGTTCGGCGTCTGGAACCACGAGCGACTGTAGTTTAAGTCGATATGCACCGAGTTGGCCTCGTTGAAGGAATAATCGACTCGATCAAAGAGGTTTTCTTCGTTGCCCTTATCGTGAAACACAGTGAACTCGGGGGGATCGAGGAAGCGCCCAGTATTAAGGCCATCGACCTCGATGAAATTCCCCCAGTTCTTGCCGCCATACGAAAGGTCGATGCCTGTCGTTGCCGACCCAAAGGTTCCGTAAGACGCGCTGATGTCGCCGGTTGGCTTTGTAATTCCCTGTCCTGACCGTGTGGTAGCCACTATGACCAGGCTGGTCTTGCCGCCGAACTCGGCCGGCGGCGCTCCGCTGATGACCTCCATGGATTGAACGGCATCCGCGGGTAGCTGGTTGGAGAAAACCTTGCTTTGCTGATCGGTGATCGACTGCCCATCGATTGAAAACGAGTTGGAGGCGTGATCGCCGAGCCCGTGAAAGAGGCCGTTGGAGTCTGCAGCTACGCCTGGCGTGGAAAGCGTGACCAGGGAGCTGAGCGACGAAGACTGACTTTCGAGCGGCACCTTGATAAACAGGTCGCGATCCACATCGGTGTGGAACGTAGGATCGTCTTCTACCAAGTCTCCCGATGCCTCTACTGTGACCGTCTGGCTGCCTCCTGTAACCGTGAGAGACAGCTTTATGTTCGTGCCTACCGACGAACGAATCTCGACACTCTGGCTTAGCGGCGAAAAACCGTTGACAACCGTGCTGATGCGGTACGGGTTAAATGGCACGTTGGAGAAGACGAATTGGCCCTGTGCATTGGTGGTCTCAGTTCGGTCAAGCCCACTGACGTCGTTGACCAGATGGATCACAGCGTTGGGAACCACTGCTCCCGATGGATCGGTAAGTGTGCCACGTACGGTTCCGGCATTGCCGCTTTGGGCAGGCGCTGTGATGGCCGCAAGGAATAAGGCAACTACGGGGAGAATGCGAAAAATCGTGCCGCGATTGAGCGACATATGAAGCCTCCAAATAATGTCTGAATGATGCGGGAAGTTCGCCGTGGCTCGGTGAGCCGCGGCATCCTCGTGCACATTGGCGCTTTTTCCGATTCCTGCGTCAGGTATAGAGATGCGTCTCGCTTTGCCTGCTGAAGCAGGCAATTGAGCAATAGAATCACGCTGAAGCGAATAGGTCGGAAAGCAGCCCTAGCAGCCTGCGGGAGGAGGCCGGGTAAATAACTGGGGATGCCAATTCCGGGTGATCGCGCGCTCTTCGAGCGCTGGAGCGGTCAATTCGATCTGAACCAGCACAACTACCGGCGCGGCTACAGCAACAGGAGCCGCAGTATGCAGCATGACGCAAAGCGGACAGTGGTCGGCATCGGTATCGACCGAGTGCACGTGCGCCACCTGGGCTACGGTAAAGATCGCAAGCAGCACCAGACACACAACCATCACCACGGCGTAGGCACCTGGCCTCGCTCGGCGATCACGGCGCATCAATGTCTTAAGTCCGGTCAATAAAGGTTCCCTGATACAGTGGCCCAACTTAAGAATACACAAGGTTAGATGCGTTGACCCAGCAAACGTCAACCCGCGGGAGAAATCGGGAGTAACCTGCCGGCAAACGACCGCTCGGCCCAACCGTCTAAACTGTTTGGCAATGAATCCCTTCGTTCAACGGCGCTCTGTGCTGTGCATGACCCTGGCGGCCCTGCTGTCGGCATCTCTCGCGACTGCTGCGCAGAGCAGTCCGGACGGGCAGGATAAAAAGCCCACCGTAATCAAGCCCGACGCGCCCGGCCTTGCACAGAACCATCGCCTGATCCTCAAAGACGGAAGCTACCAGTTGGTCCGCCAGTACCAGGTCGTCGGCGACCGGGTGCGCTACATGTCGTTGGAACGCGGTGGCGACTGGGAAGAATTGCCCGCGGACCTCGTTGACTGGGATGCGACCCGCAAATGGGAGAGGGAGCACACTGGCCCGTATGAAGATGCCTCACCCGCGATGAAAGAGGCTGAGGAACTCGACAAGGAAGAAGCCGCAGAGCGGGATGAAGACAAGGCCAGAATGCCTGAGGTCGCCAAAGGCCTCGAACTTCCCGACGAAGACGGGGTCTTCGCTCTCGATACGTTTCAGGGCACGCCGGAGCTGGTTGAGTTGATGCCGTCGGATCTGGGCATGAATGCAAAAAATAAGCACGGGTTGAGCACTTTAAACCCTTTGGCGGGAACCAAAGCCAATCTCGAATTACCGGGCCAGCGCGCCAAGATTCATCTCCACGTCAATGATCCCGCCATCTACCTCTCGCTCGATGCGGAAGACAGAGCCGAAAAAGTTCTGTCGCATGCTTTGACGGTTCCCACCAACGGCGCCAAGGAAGTAGCCAACCGCAAGCACGGCGCACACTCCGCGAATTCAGGCTTTGCCCTGGTTCATGTCGATCAACGCAAAGAGGTTAGGATCGTGGGCGCAATTCATGTAAGCCCCACAGGTGCCGTAACCCAAGACGAGGATGTCATTCCGACGACGGTGGATGTGCTTCCTGGAAAGCACTGGATGAAACTGACGCCTCAGAAGCCTCTGAGCATCGGAGAATACGCGCTCGTTGAGATTATCTCCCCCTCCGACATTAGCCAGTCGGTTTGGGATTTTCGCGTCGACCCTACCCTTGGCGACAATCCCGCATCGCTGGGGCCAATTCTCAAGTAGCTTGATCCGCCGGGACAGGTCCTCACAAACATCTTCTAGGGTGCTTCGCGGCGCGTAATCTTCTGACGCCGATGTTCCCACTCTTCGCTCGAAAAGATGCGCGGACCGACCTCGATCAGCCGGGGCATCATGTTGAATACGGCCACCCGGCTCCATGGCCGGCCATCCCGCTTCCTGAAGCCCTTTTCATTGAGATCGCTCACGATGCTGGAATAGGAGAAATCCTGCGCCAGGAGGTCCATCATAAGCAAAAGAACCCTGTTTTCATGGGGATCGACCTCAAGCCGCTTGCAGTCGTCCGAGATACGCAGGCCGTAGGGAAGTTCTTCGCTGAATCCCCCTTCGGGCGGGGTCTCCGAGTCGGGCAGTTCGCGCCGCCACTCGATTGACACCATCTGCCACCCCGTCGAAGTCCGTTGCCGAATAATATCCGGGCTAAACGGCCCCGAGACGATATCGCGAATCCGCTCAAAGTACGCCATGGCCAACCTCCCGCAGAGATCCTGTTGTGGTCCATACAGCAATTGAATGGCCAACGCACCGGCTGTGGATAGAGATGCCAAACTTTTCAGCATCAGCAATTTACTGAATACTGGTTCCTGTCAAATGCTGCCCGGCTCGCCCATTTTCGCAATTTTATGTTCGTTTTCGGACGACAGACTCTCTTCAAGCAATGCAACTGAGAGAGACGTGCCTTTAGTCTTCCGCTTTTGGGTACTTCTGCGTTGATAATCACTGATACAATTCGACAAATCTCCCCCGAAGAATCCGCAACTGTAACCCGCATTCAGAAAGTGCTATTGGCATGATTGATTACTACGAGTTTCTTCAGATCAGCCCGCATGCGGATGCGGAGACAATCCACCGGGTTTACCGATTCCTTGCGGCCCGGCTCCATCCCGATAACCCTGAGTCCGGGAATGCGGAGATGTTCCGACTTCTGAAGTCGGCCTATGACGTCCTGTCTGACCCCGAAGAGCGCTGTGAATACGACGCTGCGCGTGCTCGCGAACCGCAGCAGCCCGATCCTCTCTCGTCTTCAATTGACTTCATGGACAATCTGGACGGCGAGTTGAATCGTCGCGTTGCCGTGCTGGCCGTCCTCTACTTCCGGCGCCGCACCAACCCCCACGCACCGGAAGTTCCGCTCGCGGAGATCGAGAGGCGGATGGGTTTTCCGCGCGACTACCTCGATTTCACGACCTGGTACCTGGTTAGAAAGGGATTGGTTGTAAGAGCAGACAACTCTGATTTCACCCTTACAGCCGAAGGCGTGGACTACGTCGAAACCCAGCGCGCGAATCTTCCGGTTCTCAACAAACTACTCACAGATGGCAAGGGACGACTCCGCAAGAATCCCACGGTGAATGGATACTCGACCGTTTCCCCAACACGAGGGCCCATGCTGGATATTCCCCATTGGGCAGACAGGCGCAAGAACGCGTATGACCGCCGTTCCAGGGAGTCGTATCATTTCCGCAATGGGAACGAGCGGCGTTCGAATTCGCGCGACAGGCGCGTCACCGCTGATCGGCGCATGAATCCAAGGGATCGGCGGGCTTATATAGGTGTAACGACCCAAGTTCCGTAGAGACCCTCCTCATAAGGGGAGAAAACCGCTGAACGCAGGCGGCCTGACTCCAGCCGCAGTGCTTCTGTCGCTTCGCCTGTCACTTGCAGAATGAGATTTGCCGGGCGCTTGATCAGCAGCGAATCCGGATCAATGGGTCGTTACTCGCGGACGCTGATCCCAAGGGCCTTCATCTTGCGATAAAGATGACTCCGCTCGAGCCCCAGTAATTCTGCTGCACGGCTCACATTGTTGCGCGCCTCTTCGACCTTCTTGAGAATGTATTCTCGCTCGTACGCGTCGCGTGCCTGTTGCAGTGTCGAGAAATCCTCTGTCGATCGCGAGGCGGCTTTGTGGGTCAGAGGCGGAAGCTGCTTCCGCTCGATGCGCAATGTACGGGGATTGAGAATCAGAACGCGCTCAATCACGTTTTTTAACTCGCGCACATTGCCAGGCCAGTGATACTGGCTGAGTACCTCCAAAGCCTCCTCGCTGATCTCCATGCGCGGACGGCCGTACTGCCGTCCGAACTCGGCAAGGAATTCACGCGTCAGCAAAGGAATATCCTGCTTGCGCTCGCGCAGCGGCGGCACAAAAAATGGAACAACGTTGAGCCGGTAAAAAAGATCCTCGCGAAAGTTGCCCTTGGCGATCTCCTCTTCAAGATCCTTGTTGGTGGATGCGATAAGTCGAACATCGACCCGCAATGGCTGCGTGCCGCCAACCGGCGTAAAGAGCTGGTCATCCAGCGCGCTGAGCATTTTAGCCTGCGTCTTGAGGCTCATATCACCGACTTCATCGAGGAAAAGCGATCCGCCGTCGGCGCGCTCCAAGGTGCCCCGCTGTTCGGGTGGGCCACCCGGCTGGGCGCCGTGACGATAGCCGAAAAGCTCCGACTCAATGTGCGCTTCCGGGATGGCTGCGCAGTTAAGTTCAACAAATACGCGGTCGCGCCGCAAGCTCTCGGCGTGAATCGCCCGGGCGATCAGTTCCTTGCCCGTGCCCGACTCTCCATAAATCAGGACTCGCCCATTCGTGGGCGCCATCAGCCGAATCTGCTGGCGCAGCGCCTTCAGCGGAACGCTCTCGCCTGTGAGCACCGCTCCGACGCTGAACTGGCGCTTGAACTCCAGGTTTTCAGTCCTCAGGCGTCCCGCCTCTACCGCATTCTTGATCACGATCAGGGTGCGATCCAGCGAAAGTGGCTTCTCCAGAAAGTCGTAGGCACCCAGCTTGGTAGCCCTGACGGCGGCTTCGATTGTGCCGTGTCCTGAGATGATGACGACTTCAGGACGCTTCTCTGCAGCAAGAGAGTGAATGTCCGCCAGGACGTCGAGACCATCGCGGTCAGGCAGCCAGATGTCGAGCAGAACTACATCGTAGGGAGCATCTTCGATCAGTACCAGCGCCTCTGCTCCAGTGGCCGCTGTCGCCACTGCGTAGCCCTCTTCGCTGAGAATCTCTTGCAGCGAAGAACGTATTTCCGTCTCGTCGTCAACAACCAGGATGTGGTTCATGAACGCGCACCAGTCACAGGCGTCGCCGTTCCAACGTCCTGGGTGGGCTGCTCCGCGTGCTCCAGCAGGGGCAATCGAATCACGAATCGGGCGCCCTTCGGGCTGTTGCTTTCAGCTCGAATCGAGCCGCCGAGTTCTTGAACTATCTTTGCCGCAATTGAGAGACCAAGCCCCGTGCCGCGATGCTTGGTCGAGTAAAAGGGCAGAAATAGGCGTTCACGAATCTCGTCGGTTAGTCCGTGGCCGGTGTCGGAGACTTCTACTTCCACTGCAGAGCCGTCTTCGCTGAGACAACTGCTTACGCGGAGAATGCGCAAAAGACTGCCTTGCATGGCCTCCGCGGCGTTGTCGATGAGATTGGCAAGTGCGCGTCGGATGGCCTCAGGATCAGCCAGCACCCCCGGCAATCCCGGCTCGAGATCGCGCTGCACGGTGATTCCATCCAGACGGCCTGCAAAAAGCGCCAGGGCCTCGTCTGCTACCTCGTTCATGTTGCAGGCGCGCGGCTGCGGCGCGGGAAACTGGGCCAGCGCAGAGAACTGATCGACCAGCGTCCGCAGCGTCGCAACGCATCCCAGGATGACTTCGCTGCATTTGCGAATGATGGCGGGTGAGTCGGGCTGGCCGCGATCAAGATGCTTGCCGATCCGCTCAGCGGAAAGCGCAATCGGTGTCAGCGGGTTCTTGATCTCATGGGCTACGCGCTGGGCGACTTCTTTCCAGGCCAGCTGGCGCTGGGCACGGAGCAGTTCTGATGTGTCTTCCAGTACCAGAACTGTGCCTGCCTTGCCATGTGCCAACTCGAGGCGCGCGCTGGTTACGGCCAGATGCAGGTTCCGGCCGCGCGAGTGGAATTCGAGCTCGGTTGAGGCTGCCCCCATGCGCTGCCCCCGCCGGATCACTCCTGCAAGATCGTCCATCCACTCGGCCGGAAGCAGCTCATCGAACTTCTGACCCCGCAAACCGGCGTTCTCCGGTTGACCCATCAACACTGCAAACGCGCGGTTGGCCTGGAGCACGGTGCCTGATCCGTCGAGGGTTACAACACCCGAAGGAATGGTCTCGACAATCGTCTCGAGTTCCCGGCGGCGCTCCTCGATGGCCTGGTTCGCTGCCGTTAGCTGCGCCGACGAACTCTCCGCTAGCTTCCGGCTCGCATCCAGATCGGCCGCCATGTGGTTGAACGAACGCACCAGCTCCGCCATTTCGCCCGTCGTCACCAACGCTACGCGGTGTTCGTACTTGCCGGCTGCAATCTCGTCCATTGCATCGGCCAGAGCTTCAACGGGACGTGTAATCTGCTTCGAGAGAAATAGCGCCAACCAGACGCTCGAAAAGAAAACCACAACCGTGATGAGCAGCAGCATCAGGAAGAACGTGGCACGGATGCTGTTACGGGAACGAAATAAGTCCCAATAGGCCGCAGCACCAGAGCGAATTCGCTTGGCGGTCTGGCTGAGGCCCTGGGGCATGGGAAGACCCACGACCACTACCTTGCCCGACGCTGTGGCAGACATGCCCAGCGCATACTCCTGCCCGGCTACCAGAAGCACAGGTTCCCCCCCGCGTTGCGCGGTAGTAAGAATGCTGGCAGAAAGTGGACCTTTCAGCGGGACTGCCCTTTCCTGAACATCCTCGCTGAGCCAGGGAACAAGGCTCGCTGTGCTTGACTCGGGAGGCGCCTGGAAGCTGGCAATCATGCGCAGGTCCTTCCCATACACAAACGCAAAGCCGCTTGTCAGCGTGATGCGATGGGATACCAATACATCCTCGAGTTGTTGCGTATCGAAGTCGGGCGCCCCACTCGATGCGATAGATTCTGCCTCCACTCGGGCGTTGCTGGTGACGTATTGAGCGAGTTCTGCAACCACGCGCGTGGAGTCTTCGCGAAGCTCCGATGTGTTTGGCGAGAACCAGCGGTCGATGGAGCGATTCATCAGCTGAAAGCTGAACAGAAACATGAATACCGCTGGCGTTAGCGCGATCAAAGCGGCTCCCAGCACCATGCGGGTGCGTAAGCGTGCCCCGAGAGCACTGCTGCTTTGGTCGGCGTACAGCTTGAGAATGTTCCTGAGCAGAAGCAACAACAAAACCATCAGCAGCAGAAACACAACCACTGTGAGACCTGTGAAAGCCAGCGTCTCCGCAGAAGTTTCAGGATTCAGAAAACGGATATTCGAGGTGTTAAAAGCCTGGAGGCCGCCAAGCAGGGCAAAAAACAGCAGCACTCCAGCGCCTAGGAAGACCACTGACCGCCGCCGGGAATCGCCCTCGAAAAGCATGGGGCGATTATAGTGCGACTACTGAAGACACGACACAACTACGCGCAATGACGACGGGTTGTCTCTATTCATGGATGACGGAAAGGCTAGGGGACAAAGGTCCACCTATCATGGCAACGATGGCTAAGACACCACGCTGGCGGGCGCAGTCCATGGCCGATTCTGGCTTTCGGCGACGCCTCGATGTGTCAAAGTGCCCATCCAGGTATTCAGCCCCTCAGCGAGACCCGCATCCTGCTTGAGCGCTTCGTGCACCCCGAGATTAGCGATGCGCATAAGGTACGGAAAAGTCGAATTGGTAAGCGCCAGCGTCGACGTATGTGGAACCGCGCCAGGCATGTTTGTCACGCAATAGTGAACCACTCCATCAACTACGTAGCTCGGATTGGAATGTGACGTCGGCCGGGCCGTCTCCACGCAACCACCCTGATCGATGGCGACATCGACGATCACCGCCCCTTTCTTCATCGCCGAGACCATGGCGCGGGTAACGATTTTAGGCGCTGTTGCGCCCGGAATGAGCACCCCTCCGATCACTAGGTCTGCTTCGCGCGTGGCCTGTGCCACGTTGTAGCTGTTCGACGCCAGCGTATAAAGGCGGCCTCCGTAGAGGTCGTCGAGTTCGCGCAGGCGATTCAGGTTCACATCAACCAGTGTCACTTTCGCGCCGAAGCCGAGGGCGATCTTGGCGGCATTGGTGCCAACAATTCCACCCCCGATAATGGTGACCTGTGCCGGTGGAACTCCGGGAACGCCGCCCAGAAGGATGCCTCGGCCGCCCCGTTCCTTTTCAAGGTAGCTCGCGCCGACCTGCACGCTCATGCGGCCCGCAACTTCGCTCATGGGAGTCAGAAGCGGGAGCGTTCCCTGGCGGTCGCGCACGGTTTCGTATGCGATACCAATCACCTTGGACTGCAGCAGTTTGTCAGTCAAAACAGGAACCGGGGCCAGGTGAAGGTATGTAAACAACACAAGCCCCTCGCGAAAGAACGCGTATTCCTGTTCGATGGGCTCTTTTACTTTGACAATCGTCCCGGCCTTTTCCCACACATTCCTCGGGTCGCCCACTATCTCAGCGCCCGCGTTTTGATATTCGGCGTCGGCGAACCCCGACTGCTCGCCGGCATGCGTCTCCACCAAAACTGTGTGGCCGGCCTCGCTCAGCGCTTTCACTCCGGCCGGAGTCACACCCACCCGGGCTTCGTTGTCCTTGATTTCTCTGGGAACACCAATGATCACGGTCTTGACTCCTCATACCTTGTCGCGAACGGTTTCAGGAAGGGATAGCACTCTAAAAAGTGGCGCGCCGGATTTTAATTCTTGGGGGGAGGGCCTTTTCCGGCGCGCATCTCTCACTGGCTTCCAGTTGCCACACATAATACGGCGCAAGAACATCGCAATGTGTGCAAATTTCGTCACAATACTGAGATAATAGAACGAAATGTGATCTCAGAGGACCAACGATGCAAGAATCATCCACCATTGCCTCCTCGACTGCCAAGCTCCCAGAACTCGACGAGCTTGATGCGGCCATCCTGAAGCATCTTGAGCAACACGGGCGCGCCACCAACTACGAGGTAGGGGAGGCCGTCGGGCTCTCAGCTTCGGCGGCTTCCCGTCGCATCCAGGCCCTCGAAGCGCAGGGTGTCATCCGTGGTTATCGCGCCCTTGTGGATGATCGGCTGCTCGGAAAGCACATGACGATCTATATTCGCGTCACCCTCGAACGCCAGTCCGCCCAGGTCTTGAGCGCCTTCGAGTCCGCCTTGATGCACTGCAAGGATATTGTGAGCTGCCACCTCATGGCCGGCCAATACGATTACATGCTCGTCGCCCGCGTCGCGGGAATTGATGATTACGGACGCCTGCACCAGAACGAGTTATCCCGCCTTCCTGGGGTCATTCGCCTCGAAACCAGCTTTGCGCTGCGGGATGTGCTGGTTGGAGGCCGCTGGTAGTCCGAACCTACTTGGTCAATTTGTCTCTACGCTGTAGTGGCCGTCACGCGGTACATTGGGGTTACCGCAGTACTTTGTCATTTGTATTACTAACGTGGCAGAATCTCGGACAACCCCAGAAAGGTGCCAGCTATGTTCGAGTCCGACCAGAACGAGCCGCATGACGAGCTCGCCGAACTAGCACAGTCTACCCCGGCGGAACCAGAAAACGCACCGGAATCGCCCGAGGCATCGCAGGAACCCTCTGCCGAAACAGAACCGCAAGAGCTATCTACCTTTGAATCGGAAGCGGACGAGGAACCAATCGAAGGTGGTCCTCCTCAACCTCCCAGGAGAAAGGGAGGAATGGGCCTGGCGGTTCTTGCTTTTGCAATTGTTGCCGCATTCGTTGCGTTTCTTCTTTTCGCCAACCGCCCCAAGCAGCCCGATGCTCCTCCACCCGGCGATCTGGGCCCGGGCGTCTCCGCCGCATCCGGCCTTCGAGGGCATCTCGTCATCCAATGGGAAGGCGATGCAAAAACTGGAAAGCTGCAATATAAATTGCGGCTAGAACCCATTGGACCGCAACAGCAGGATGGATTCGCGCTGGTAACTGCGCGGCCTCCCTTGCCGATGTATGTGAATATCCGCGTCCTCGACGCGAACAGTTTTGCGATGTGCGGAAAACAGATCGTCTTCCGCTTCGATCCCTCAAAACTCCCGGCGCAAAATTCGCCGCCCCCACAGCCAACTTCGAAAAAGGTGGACGCCATCCAGGCGGCAGCCGATCGAACTGCTGCGCGGCAGGCAGAACTTGCACAAATGCAGGCTGCTGAAGTCGCTCGGGAACGCGGCAAAGACATGTTTGAGGATGAAGCCGGCTCAGATGGAATGATCCATGCCGTCAGTTCTGAAGGGTATCTGCCGTGTTCTCCCGATCAAGTCAAGAATGCCTACCTGTGGGACTTTTCGACGAACTTTCCCACCCAGGTTGAGCAAGCAGCCTTGCTTAATCCGCATGCAGCCGTAAACCAGCATGAGAGGGAATCTGCAGATATCCCTCATGCGGGGAAGGGCAAAGCTCCCAAAAAGCCGACGTCTGCCTTCTTTATTCAGGGCGACGACAGGGTAACGGCCTTTGATATAGCCAGCGGGCTGCTTGAAGCCGACGAAGGAAAGAGTTTCATTGTGACCGCCAAGAATGAGCAACGCACTGCTGCGCATTGGGCAAGCAACTACTCTCTCATTCATTATCGATGCGACCAGAACGGCACTTGCGCGCTCTCCGCAGCAGGTGGGCAGGCGGAAGTTCACGCAAAAATGAGCGAGTAACAACCGCTCGCATTTGCGATGAGCGGAAGGTTCGCCGCACGCCGTCGAATTTGCTTTGCGCCGAAATCGTTCGTTCCACCCGGCCGCCTTTGCACAAAACTAAATTCTCGTTGCCGCTTATTCCGCGTTATCGATCTGCGCCCGCTGCAACTTGTCAGAGTAGTCCACGTAGACAGCTTTCCATGTCGTGAAGAAGTCGACGGCGCCGTTGCCTTCGCGGTGACCGTTCCCTGTGTGCTTGACGCCACCAAATGGAAGATGGACTTCGGCGCCGATAGTGGGCGCATTGATGTACGTGATGCCCGCTTCAAGATCACGAATTGCGGCAAATGCGCGATTCACATTCTTGGTGTAGAGGGCGGTCGACAATCCGTAGTCGATGGAATTGGCGATTTCGACGGCCTCCTCGAATGTGTCGAATTCGATGAGGCTCACCACCGGACCGAACACTTCTTCGCGGGCAATGCGCATGGCGGGCGTGACGCCTCCCACCACGGTTGGCTCGAAAAACGTGCCGTTCGCATAGTCTCCAACGGTCAGAGCGTGGCCGCCGGCCAGGATCCTTCCGCCTTCATCCGACGCGATCTCTACATACTTCTTGGATGTCTCGATCTGGCTCCTGTTCACCTGCGGCCCCACCTGCACCGATTCGTCGAGACCGTTGCCAATCTTGAGATTTCTGGCGCGGGCTACAAGCTCTTTTGTGAATTTCTCCGCGATTCCTCGCTGCAGCAGAATGCGGCTTGTCGCTGTGCAGCGCTGGCCGGTGGTGCCGAAAGAGCCCCACAATGCGCCGTCTAGCGCAAGATCGAGATTGGCATCGTCGAGCACGATCTGCGCATTTTTCCCTCCCATTTCAAGGGAAACGGGCTTGAAGGTGGCCGCCGCACGCTGGGCTACGTGCGAGCCGACTTCGCTGGACCCGGTAAAGCTGATAGCCCTCACGTCGGGATGCTCGACCAGCGCGGACCCGGCTCCGGATCCGCTTCCACTGACGATATTCACCACGCCCGGCGGAAGACCCGCATCCACCAGCGCCTGGACAAGGTTGTAAACGGAAACAGGCGTGTCTGTCGCCGGCTTGATGACGCATGTATTGCCCGACACCAGCGCCGGAAAGAGTTTCCAGCTGGGTATGGCCATGGGAAAATTCCACGGCGTAATCAGACCAACTACACCCACCGGCATGCGAATGCTCATGGCAAATTTGTTCTGCAACTCCGACGGTGTCGTCTGCCCAAACAGGCGGCGGCCTTCGCCGGCCACGTAGAAGGCTTCGTCGATCGCTTCCTGCACATCGCCGCGGGTCTCGGCCAGGACTTTGCCCATTTCCCGGGTCATGTCGCGCGCATACTGCTCCTTACGCTGCTGCAGCAGGATGCCGGTCCTGAGCAGAATCTCGGCACGCTTGGGAGCGGGAACGAGACGCCATGTGGCGAACGCCTTTTTGGCTGCCGCTACGGCTTGCGTCACATCCTCGACACCCGACGATGGGAATGCGCCAACGACATCGGAGTGATTTGCCGGATTCACATTCGGGATGGTTTCGCCGCTCGCGGCTGGAGTCCATTCGCCGCCAATCAGATTGTGGTAAGTGGGATAGGTCATGTCAGTTCTCAGTTCTTAGTTTTGAGCGTTGTCTGCTGTCGGTCTTCAGTCACCAGAATCTCGGGAGTCCGACGGAATTGCGGAGCTGTCCTCGCACCGCCTGGATAGGCACAAAAACACTTGATTTTAACGCACCGGGGTGAAGTGTCGCCTCAAGGGGATGAGTCGGCTAGGATTTGCCGGGGAAAGCTCCGACGCGCACCAGCGGTCCAAGCCTTCCAGGCTGACTGGAAAGGGTTATTTACAAAGCTCCCCGTCTCATGATTACCAACGGTGTTTTTCGCTGCATTACCCGTTGGCCGTACAATACTTAATTGAGGTAGATTCCACTCATACATGTCTCAGAACGGTTATCCTTCGCGAACTTCGCGGTCACATGGCCTGCGCTCTCTATTCAGCATGTTTTCGAGCGATCTGGCTATCGATCTTGGGACCGCCAACACACTGGTCTTCGCCGCCGGTAAGGGCATCGTTGTCAACGAACCCTCCATTGTGGCCATCAACAAAAATACGGGCGAAGTCGAAGCCGTAGGCAAGGAAGCCAAGGAGATGCTCGGCCGCACCCCGGGCAACATCGTGGCCATCAAGCCCATGAAGGACGGCGTGATCGCCGACTTCAAAGTCACCGAGAAGATGCTCAATTACTTCATCCAGAAGGCGCACAACCGAAAGATGCTCGTGCATCCCCGCATCGTGATCGGCGTTCCATCTGAGATTACGCAGGTTGAAAAGCGCGCAGTCGAAGATTCCGCCTATCGCGCCAAGGCCAGCGAAGTCTATCTGGTAGAACAGGCCATGGTGGCGGCGATCGGCGCAGGTTTGCCGATTACCGAACCAGGCGGCAACATGGTGGTCGATATCGGCGGCGGAACTACAGATATCGCCGTCATCTCACTGTCGGGCATCGTCTATTCGCGGTCGGTGCGCATGGCTGGCAACCAGATGGACGAGGCCATTACCAACTACCTCAAGCGGAAATACAACCTGCTGATCGGTGAGCGCACTGCGGAGCAGATCAAGATCGAGATCGGTTCGGCTTATCCACTCGACAAGCCGCTCACCATGGAGATCAAGGGGCGCAACCTCATTGAGGGCGTGCCGAAGACGATCACCATCGACGACAGCGAAATTCGCGAGGCGCTCGGCGAGTGCATTGCTGTGATCATGAACGCAATCCGCGTAGCTCTCGAGCGTACGCCGCCTGAGTTGTCGGCCGACATCAGCGACCGCGGCATCGTGCTGACCGGCGGAGGCGCGCTGATCAAGAACCTCGACAAGCGCATCCGCGAAGAAACCGGACTCCCGGTATCGGTAGCCGACGATCCGCTGGCCTCGGTGGTACTGGGCACAGGCAAGATGCTGTCCGATTTTCGGCTGCTCAGAAAGATCAAGATCGATTGAAACAGTGGACAGTGCAGTGATCTTTGATCGGTATCCGCCATCGGGCAGCGCTCCAAGCCCGCGACCGCTCGTTCCCCGGAACAGGCTGAGACCCTCAGCCCACTGTTCATTGTCCCCTGTTCACTGAGCTGTTATGGAATCGTTTGTTGTCCGCTATCGAAATCTGCTCGTGCTGCTAGCTCTGCTGGTGGCGCAGATTCTTGGCCTTGCAATGCAGGTGCGTCGAACCCGTGCTGGCAACAACCCAGGCGACGGGAACAGCGTGCTTCTGTTGAGGCTGTGGGCCAACTCCCTGGTTTCACCTCCTGAACGCCTCTTTCATTCTTCAGGCCAGGGCATCTCCGGCCTGTGGCAGAACTATGTGGACCTCCGCCACGTTCGCCAGCAGAATCAGGATTTGCAGAAAACGGTGGATAGGCTGCGCCTGGAACAGGCGGCCTTGCTCGAAGATGCAAAGCAGGGCGAGCGACTGCAGGCGTTGCTCAATTTCCAGCAGAAATACATCTATAAAACGGTCGCCGCACAGGCCATTGGTTCAAGCGGAACCGATCAGTCGCGTGTCTTCTATCTCGACAAGGGCAAAGACGCGGGGCTGGAACGCGATATGGCCGTCATCACCCCTGATGGGATCGTCGGCAAAATACGCGACGTGTTTCCCCACAGTGCGCAGGTGCTGGCCATCAATGACCAGACCAGCGGGGCTGGCGTAATCCTCGAGTCCACGCGCATTCGCGGAATCTTGCGCGGCAATGCGATCGGACAGCCACAAATTGTGGATATCATTGCCGACCAGCGTATCCAGCCCGGTGAAAGGGTGCTCACCGCCGGCGGCGACCAGATCTTCCCGCGCGGTCTGCCCGTAGGCGTGGTTGAGAAGGTCGAGCGCGATCCCGAGCGTGATGCCTTTGTCGACGTGATTGTGAAGCCCGCTGCGCATCTTGACCGGCTGGACGAAGTGTTGGTCATAACGTCTACCGAGCCACGCTTCCCGCAGGATCAACAGCAGGATATGGCCGCAAGCGAGACATTGAAAAACGCCGACGCCGCGGCCGAAGATCAGCAGAAAAAAACATCTGAAGGCATGGCGGAAAAGCTGCCTGGCCTCATCGATCCCAGCCTCGCGCCGGACCAGCAACCGTTGAATGACTCCTCGAACCCGAATCTTGTGTCGCACCCACCTCCACCTTTGCATCCCGATCGCTTCACGCCAGGGGGCGCTGCAACCCCGACACCGCAGCCTCCCAACAACAACGATGGCGCGTCCGGCGAACCGGACAAAAAGAAGGCGATCGCACCGCAGAATCACACCGGCAACCCTTCGCCGAAGCCACCCACGAAACCCCAGGTTGACGTGCCGCCAGCGAGGAATCCCTAGCCATGTCGGTACTTACCGCGGACGGACGTCGGGAATTCGAGATTCACAGGTATCCAATCCTGATCTACGCGCTGGTGCCTATCGCGGCGCTGGTGGTGCAGGCTTGGCTGCCGCGAGTACTCGGGCGCTTTGCGTGGTTTGATCTCCCCCTTGTCGTCACCGTGTTTTTCGGGTTGAGCCGGCGCAATCCCATTCAAGGATCGTTTCTCGGTGCCGCCCTCGGAATATTTGAAGACGCGCTCACAGGACACGCGATCGGCATCAATGGAATCGCCAAAACGGTGGTCGGCTACGTGGCAGCTTCGGTTGGAGTCCTCGTCAATGTTGAGAATCACACCATTCGCCTGGTCCTCACATTCCTTCTTTCCCTGCTTGGCAGCCTGGCCTACTTCTTTGTGTATCGCTTTCTGCTGGGGCTGGCCCTGGAATCGAACTGGATGACAGAACTCTACAAGGCCGCGGGTAACTCCCTGATTGCGCTGGTCCTCTTTCCCATTCTCGACCGAACAAAGATTCGCGATTGAGTACATTGGTTTGACCGTAGCAAAGAAGCATCCCTTGTTTGCCGGCAAGGCTCGAGCAATATTCAACTAAGCAGTATCCTTAAAGGGCTGAGAAATGATTTTTGACAAAGTCACACGCGGAGAGAAGCTATCCACGGTCAAGCTGACCGTGGTCCAGTACGGCATCCTGTTGCTGATGCTTGCTCTTGCCGCGGGGCTTTGGCGCCTGCAAATCCTTGGCGCCGAGAACTTCAAGGTCCTGGCTGAGCAAAATCGTATTCGCAAAGTGCCGGTTCTTGCCGCGCGCGGCAAGCTCTTCGATCGCGAAAACCGCCTTGTGGTCGACAACTATCCTTCGGTTTCATGTTTCCTGGTCCGCGAACAGAATCGCAACGTCGACGCCGATCTTCCCCTCATCTCCCGTGGCCTGCATCTTGACCTCGAGCAGTTGCAGGCGACCCTGCGGCGTTATCGAGCGGCTCCGGGGTACCAGCCCATTCCGATCAAGCAGGATGTTTCAGCGGACGAACAGGCCTTCATCGAAGCGCATCGCAACGAGTTGCCTGAACTCGAAACCATCGAGGGCGCGCGCCGCCTCTACCCGCGCGATGGCTTCGCCTCACACCTGATCGGCTACGTCGGCGAGGTCAGCGAAGAGGACCTCAATCAGGCCCGCTATGCCGCCTATGCGCCGGGAGACGTGGTCGGGAAGGCTGGCGTTGAAGAGGAGTACGACCAACTCCTGCGCGGACAGGACGGCTCACGCGACGTCATTGTCGACAGCCACGGACGCGAGGTTGGCTACCTCGGAACGCAGCACGCCATTCCCGGACAGGATTTGCGTTTGACAATCGACAACGACCTCCAGCGTGCGGCGGAACTCGCGCTTGGCGCCCGCAACGGCGCAATCGTGGCCATGGATCCGCGCAACGGCGATATCCTCGCAATGGTCTCGCGGCCGAGCTTCGACCCAAATGCATTTGCGGTACGCATCGATCGTTCTGAATGGAACAGGCTCGTCACCGACCCTGACCATCCTTTGATGAACAAGGCGCTGCAGGCGCAGCTTGCTCCCGGATCAACGTTCAAGATTCTGATGTCTGTGGCCGGGCTTCAGGAGGGGATTGCGCAGAACATGCACGTCATGTGCAACGGCGGCGCCAACTTCTACGGCCACTTTTACCACTGCGATGAGAGACACGGCATGGTCGACATTCACAACGCAATTCCTATGTCGTGCGACACGTTCTATTACACCCTTGCCGACAGGTTGGGTATCGATCGCATCTCGAAGTACGCTGATGAGTTCGGGTACGGACAAAAAACCGGCATCGACCTTCCCGGAGAACAGGAGGGCCTCATGCCTTCTGAGAACTGGGCGATGAAGAACTACCACCGCAAGTGGTATGCCGGTGAAACCATCTCGGTCGGCATCGGCCAGGGCGCTATCGAGGCCACCCCCATTCAACTCGCGCGCATCATCGGAGGCATCGCTTCAGGCGGACACATGGTTCGGCCCCATGTCGTATTCCAAGATCAGCTTCCTGCTGATTTCCGAAAAGACCTGCAGGAGTCGCTCCCCGGCTCCGGCGACGCCTATGTTCCCATCGACCCTGAGAACTGGGCCACGATCACCGACGGGATGTATCAGGTGACCCAGCCCGGGCTCTACCACACGGCGGGCGCTGACGGCCTCCCTGGTATCGACTTTGGCGGCAAGACCGGTACCGCGCAAGTGGTCGGACACGATACCAAGGTCGCGAAGACTCACGCCACTCTGCCCAATGTCTGGTTTGTTGGCGTCACCCCGACGCGCAACCCGGAATTGGTGGTAGCTGTACTGTGGCAGAACGGCAGTTTTAGCTATTATCCTGCCCGCATCGGCGCGCGGGTAGTTGCCGCCTACGTTGAAAAACAGCGCCGCCTGGCCCACAATCTCATGCCCGTGAAAGCGCCGGCTCCGCCGCCTGTCGAAGTTGGCGCAGTGTGGACGACCCCTGGCACCACGCGCGACGCAAATGGGCAACCACTCGAAAAGATCCATGCAGGACACTTCTATGTCGGTCCTACGGGAGTTGTGGCTGCCAACACAGCGAGTAGCCAACGAGTCAAGGATTCAAACCGATCACAGACCAAGGCTGAGAAGCCGCAGGTGGCAGCCACGCAGCCCGTCCCTGCTTTGAATGCTGTCCAGCGGAAGGGACAATGAGCTCCACCCGCCGCTTCATGAGCTTTCGCGATTTTGACTGGGCTCTATTTGGGATGGTGGCCCTGCTTTGCACCATCTCCGTCCTCGAAATCTACTCCGCCACCCTTCATACCAAGTACATCGGCTTCCACACCAAGCAGATTTATTGGATCGCGGGCGGAGTCGTGGCTATGTTCATCTTCGCCAAGATCGATTACCACAAATTGATTGATTGGGTTCCATGGGCTTACGGTGTGTGCCTGGTTTCCCTGGTCGCGGTGAAGCTGGTTGGAACAAAAGTGCTGGGCGCTCGGCGGTGGATCCGAATTGGTCCCATGCACTTCCAGCCATCGGAATGGGTAAAACTGGTGCTGATTATCGCAGTGGCCCGTTACTTTGCGAATCTCGGAGGCCGCTCCCTTACCTGGAGGGACATTTTCAAAGCCCTTGCACTGGTTGGCGTTCCGATGGCGCTGGTCCTCATTCAACCCGACATGGGTACCACTCTGACCTATGTGCCGATCTTGGTTGCCGGCCTGCTGCTGGGCGGCATCAACGTTCGCCAGGCATTGGTTTTAACCACGTGCGGACTGGCTTTGATCGTCGGCGTTTGGACCAGCGGAAAGATTCTCAAGCCTTATCAAAAGGACCGCCTGACCAGCTTCATCAATCCCGACCTCGATCCCAAGGGAAAGGGCTACCATATCCGCCAATCGCTCATCGCCGTCGGCTCTGGCGGTGTTTGGGGCAAAGGAGCTGAGAAGGGCACCCAGACCCAGGGCGACTTTCTGCCCATCCCCCATGCCGACTTCATCTTCGCCGCTTTCTGCGAAGAGCACGGCTTTGTGGGCGCGATATTTGTGCTGCTGCTATACTTTTCCATATTGATGCGTTTGATTCAAAACGCTCAAACAGCCGCCGACCTGCCCGGCTCCCTGATTATCATGGGGGTAGTCGCTGTGTTGACCTTCCAGATCGCGGTCAACGTGGGCATGGTCATTGGCTTTATGCCAGTCACCGGAATCCCTTTACCGTTAATGAGTTACGGCGGTTCTTCGGTGCTGTTTACCTTCCTGGCGCTGGGCGTGGTGATGAACGTGCGCATGCGCCGGTTTGTAAACTGAATGTGCTCCGGTTTCTAAGTCCGGAGGAAAGATTTTTTTGAAGGCTCTACCTCTTGCGGTCAACCGGGAGTTTCCGGCCCACAAGAGCAGGTATTTCAGGTATTTAAGGCAGCTGAGAAATACTTTGGATGTGTTGTTGCTTGCCGTTGTTCGCCGTCCCCAGTTCTTGCGGCGGTTGAGGCATGAAACCCGATTCAGAGATTTCGAAGACTGCGAAAGCCGGCCAGGTCAAGATGGACCGCGCGCCCGGCAGGATTGGGTTCATGAGCACGCAGAGACGGGCAAGCCGCCAGCAGCGACTCTATTGCACTGTACGCGCAGAAACATCCGTGAGCCCCGGCGATGAGTCTTCGTCGCAGGGGCGGAAAGTATCGGGGTTTGGCTCCGCTTTCGGAGCGCGGTACAGTGTGGTCGATGGCGGTAGAACGGCCCCGGTGATTGCGACCCTTTGGTCGCTGTTCATTTGGTTGGCCACAAACTTTCTGCTAACGGATCACCAATTTCAATCGTTCTTGCGGCTTGATCGCCAATGCAGTTCGCCTCCCCAGATTGGGCCCGGCGACAGCACAGCGGCAAAGCTTCCAACGACAACAAGGTCATCCATACTGCACATTCCCAACTTCCCCGCCCGCACGCGTATCCATCATTCCTTGCCGCATGCCCCAGCAGGCCAACGCCGCTGGGCGGAAAGGTACGATGGCAAAAGAAATTTGTATTTCAAGCACGCCGCATGAGACGCGGCTTGCAATTCTCGAAGACGATCAACTCGCGGAAATCTATTACGAACGCGAAAACGAGTACACCCTGGCGGGTTCGGTTTATAACGGGCGCGTCACCCGGGTCCTTCCCGGCATGCAATCGGCATTTGTAGATATCGGACTTGAACGCGACGCGTTCCTGTACGTCACAGACTTTCTCGAACTGGAAGATCAGGAGGAGTCTGACGAATTGGAAAAGGCCGCCGCGAGCGGTGAGAACCAGGCGCCTCGGGAAGTTCGACACAACAACGGCCAGGAAAGGGAACAGCAGCGTCCAAGTCAGCGGCCAGACCGCCGTCCAGATCGTCCAGGCCGCTCCCCAAGACCTACAGCCGAGGGTGCACTCGAGTCTGCCGACGCCGAATTCACGTCTCCACTGGAGATCACTGAACAATCTTCAGACCGCTCCGATGGTGCTCAGGATTCGGAAGGGGATCCAGGAGCCAAGCGGTGGCGTGGCCGCCGTCGACGTCGCGGGGGCCGGGGCGGTGGATCCTCGACGCAGGGTGAGACACAGGAATACTCCGGCAATCAACCCATTGAGGCGCCAAAATCTGAACCCGAAGTTGCAAGTGAGATCCAGGCTTCCGAACTTCCATCACGCGCGCCCCGCGGCGAACGAGGCGGCGACCGCGGTGGTGAGCGTGCTCCCGCAGCATTCGTGCTTCCGGGCGAGTCGTTGTCAAAGTACGGCGCCCCTCCCGGAGAAGTTGCGCCGAAGGCGGTAACCGAAGCCCCTGCTCGCCCCGCGAGCACCTTCAAGCCCGCCTCTCTGATCGATTCTCCAATCGAGTGGGACGGCAGCGGCTTGCTTCTCGGAGAATCGCTCTCCAAGCACCGGAACCGCCAGCCGGAGCCTCCATCCGAAGGTGCCTATGATCCGGGAACCGAATCTCCAGACCGCTTCGAAGAAGAGGCATTTGTTGCAGAGAGAGAGCTGTCGGCCGAAGGGTCCGGTTTAGCCCCCGTTTCCGAGAGCGACGACTTCTTTGAAGAAACATTCGAAGTTGCGCCCCGCTCAGTGGAAGATTCCTCAGAATCCGAAGAGCCGATCCCCGATAGCCATGACGAATACACAGTCGAGCCGGTGATTGAAACGCCTTCAGCGGATGAACCGGTTGCGCCCTCGGTGACACGAGAGGATGAAGTTGTATCTCAGCCTCAACACGATGGACCTGCGGGTCACCAGAAGAGCGAAGATGAATTCGAGGAATCGCAAGAGGATCGCTCAGCCTCGCACAATGTTGATCCCAACCCGCCTGTCGGCTTTCGGTTTTTCGGCCTCGGCGGCAAGAAGAAAAAGACCGAAGAAGAGCGTCCAGGCTTACCTCCTGTAGATACCAGGCCCGCGCCGCCTTCTTCTATATCCACGTTTGCTCCGGGCAGTGGCCTTGTGGAAGAAGAGGTCATCGAGGGAGAGGAATACGACGTCACTCAGCACCACCATAAGGCCGATGAGCACGATCTGGACGAGTATGAGGAAGAAGAGAAGCTTCATACCCAGATTCGTTCCGGCGAACTGGGTGAGATGTTGCAGGAAGCTCACCTCGATCACCGCATCCAGTTGAATTTCGACAGCAAGAACGGCGAGGAAAACGGCGACGAAGCCTTTGATGGCGAGGAAGACGAAGAGGGAGAAACCACGGCTGCTGAAGGCCGTCCCGCTGGCGGTTCTCAGACTCAGCAACGTCGCGAACGCAATGACCGAAGCCGTCGCGGAAGGGGTGCGCAGGGTGGCCAGGGCAATCGTCGCGGGCCTTCGCGTCGCTCCATGCAGACATCCGATCTGCCGATCATCAGTGACCTGCTCAAGCCAGGCCAGGAAATCCTCGTTCAGATCGCCAAAGAGCCGATCGCGAAAAAGGGTGCGCGGATTACAAGCCACATTGCGCTCCCCGGACGCTTTCTGGTCTTCATGCCTACGGTTTCGCATGTAGGCGTGAGCCGCAAGATTGCTTCCGACGAAGAGCGTCAGCGCCTCAAGCGGATTCTTACTCATGAGCGCGGCGAGGCCGCTGGCGGATTCATCGTGCGCACCGCTGCCGAAGGCGCGTCAGAGGAAGAGTTGCGCGCCGACCTTCGTTTTCTGATTCATCTGTGGGACGAAATCAAGCAACGCTCCGACAGTTCAAAAAGTCCGGCACTGATCTATCACGACCTTTCGCTTATCGAACGTATCTTGCGCGATCAGGTCAGCAGCAATTTCTCGTCGATCTGGGTCGACTCCGAAGCCGACTACGAGCGCATCGTGCGCTTCCTCAATCGCTTCTCGCCCTCTCTGGTTCGGCGCGTGAAACTCTACACCAAGGAAGTTCCGCTTTTCGAGCACTTCGGCATTCAGGACGAAATCTCCAAGGCGCTGCGCTCCAAGGTATGGCTCAAGAGTGGCGGGTCAATCGTGATTAACCAGACCGAGGCATTGGTGGCGATTGATATCAACACCGGTAAGTACGTCGGCAAGACCGCACGTCTTGAAGACACGATCCTGAAGACCAACCTCGACTCCATTCCGGAGATCGTGCGTCAGATCCGCCTGCGCGATTTGGGCGGCATCATCGTAATCGACTTCATCGACATGGACGAGCGCAAGAATCGCTTCAAGGTCATGGCCGCTCTCGAGGAAGCGCTGAAGAACGACCGCGCACCAACAAAGGTTCTTCAGTTTAATGACTTCGGTCTTGTCGCCATTACCCGCAAGCGCGTGAAGCAGTCTCTTGAGCGCACACTGTCTGTTCCCTGCCCCACTTGTCAGGCAACAGGCATGGTGAAGAGCCCGGCCACCGTGTGCAATGAGATCTACACCGAGTTGCGCAAGATGAAAAAACACTTCGAGGGCGCCGACGTGCTCATCCGCGTCAGTCCGGAAACGGTCAAGGTCCTCAAGGCCAACAACGGAAGTTGGATCACTGAATTCGAGGAACTGGTCACCAAGAACATCCTCATCAAGAGCGACCCGACCTTGCACCCGGAGCAATTCGACATCCAGGGATAAGCGTCAGATCCTGTCTCCATTCAAAGGCCGAAGGATTCCTTCGGCCTTTGCTCTTTAGTTGATTTTGGAGCAACTTCCCCGCCCAAACGGAGTCTAAGTGTCTTAAGGGAAAGCACCGTCATCCCCTAAGAGACAGACATTCTTTAATCTGCGAGGTACAGACATGATTTCTCTCCGCCGTATGTCAGTTGTGCGACATACCACCCTGTTGTGCGCTGCACTTGCCTTTTGTGTATCCACCGCCAGCGCACAGGTTGCAACCTCCCATGACTCTTCCTCGATTGGGTCTTTGACCACAGAGTCCAGTTCAAGCAACCTCCAGCTTGCCGACGATGGCACTATTTCCGACACAGCTGGGATGCCGGGCAGACCCGGCGCCCTTGGCTCAGGCGGCCAGTACGACAACAAATCGGGCGGTGGTGGCAGGAGTGGAATCTTGAGCCACCTCACCTACGCGTTTGGTGGAGGCTTCAATGCCCCCACCAGTAATTCCTCCCCTTACGTGACCTGGGGCGGCAATTTCACGGTAGGCGGTGGGTGGCGCTTCAGCCGCATGATCAGCGTGATGACCGAGTATCAGTTTATCGACGATAAGCTGCCCGGCGTAATCATCGCTGAGGCGGGAGCGACGGGCGGCCATGATCATATCTGGTCCTTGACGCTGGATCCGGTCATCGACCTGATGCCAAAGAGCAGATTCGACCCGTACGTGACTGGAGGCGGTGGATTCTATCGCAAAGTCACGAGCTTCACAGATCCGGAACAAGAACAGTACTGCACCTACTACTACTGCGGTGTCGAAACTCAAAATGTTGTGGTGGGCCATTTCTCCAGCAATCAGGGCGGATGGAACATCGGCGGTGGAATCTCTCACCGGTTCGCGGGCTGGGATAACAACGGCAACATGAAGATCTTTGCCGAAGCCCGTTATCTCGACGTAGCCTCACCAGCTGTGACGACAGAACCCAACGGCCTTGGAACCACAACCGTGGGCGCCGGAACCAAAATTATTCCTGTAACCGTGGGCCTGCGCTGGTAACTGCTCGACGCGAAGCCTGCGATCTTCCCTGGGATGAATGCCGCGACCTTCTCTTTCGCAATGTAAAGGAGGAGGTCGCAACCTGTTGCTCGCCCTACAGCACACCCAGCACCCGCAAGCGCACCAGTCCGCCCGCAAGCACCCCTATGGGCGAGATAGCTACCAGCACCATGGCATACCAGATCGGCTGTTGGCCGCGTGATTGCAGTGCGCTCAGCGCGGCGAGCAATAGCACCGATATTCCCAGCACCAACACGTGAATCAGCGGGTTGCGCCCCGCGACCAGGGCGGTTACATAGCCACCGGCGGCTGCGGCTAGAAACGAGTAGCCGAGATTCACGAACATGTATCCAGGATTAGGCTTTCCGCGTTCGCCCACCCAGCTCGGAGTCAGTTTCTCTAGCAGTGCGGTTACTCCGATGACCAATAGAGCCATCGTCGAAAAACCAGCCACCAACGCCAGAAATGCTCGCAATATTACCATGGTTTTTTCTCGGCCTGGGTTGGCGTCCCTACTTCGCCGTGCTCTATGCGCGCCAGAAACGTGCGTGCCAGCCGCGGTTCTCCGGGATGGCTCTCCCCGTGGATCGAGCACAGGTCAAGAAACTCATCGCAAAGAGCATTTCGCTCTTCGTTCTGCGTGAAAACACCCTGCAACGCTAACGCCAACTCGCGAAGTCGTGCTGCTTCAGGCCAAGCGCTGCCCGGCTCTTCGTGACCCACCAGTTCAACATCTGAAAACAGGCCGCGCCTGCCGCGGGCGCATTCTTCAAGGCAGGCGAGCAACTGGTCTGCGAAGGCGCGGCTCAGGACGTTCAGTTGATTTGCTTCACTTGCATCATGCGGGTCCATCGTGTCCTCAAGTCTAGAGAACAAGCATAGTCTGCAAGGATGGGACGCTGCCTGCGAGATGGGATTTGGTTCTAGAAATCAAAACGCATGCACGGCAGTTGCGCCTTCGGGCATGTCTTCTTCCTGGCATCCTTCATGCAGCTTGAATTCTTCCTCGTCAAGCATTTGAAGAAATATCCGTGCCGGAACCGGGCGTCCATAGAGCCATCCCTGCGCAAGAATGTTCTGGTTGCTGGCCGCAAAATAGTCGGCCTGCGCCTGGGTCTCAATGCCCTCTACAACCACCTGCAGCTTGAGCGTCTCCGCCATCGTAAGAATCTGAGGCAGGATGGAAACCGTCACTGCGTCGGTGCCGATCGCCTTGGTGAATGCTTTGTCGATCTTGATCGCGTCTACCGAGAGATCGTGCAGGTAAGCGAGGCTTGAATAACCGGTGCCGAAGTCGTCAATGTGGACGTAATGGCCCTTCTGGCGCATGCGGAGAATTGCGTCCTTGGCCACTTGCTGTCTCGCCGTGTAGCTCTCCGTAATCTCGATTCCTAAATTCCTTGGCGACACTTCTGAATCTGCCAGGCAGCGCTCGAGCATCGGCGGGAATGAAGCATCCGCAAGATCGGCGGCCGCAATGTTCACATTCACGCGGAAGTTGGGGCGGGCGCGCATCGTTCCGCCAAAATCACGGAGAACATGCCGTACAACCAGCCTCGTGATGGCGCCAACGAATCCGCGTTCCTCGGCAATCTTGACAAAAACGTCGGGACTGATTGCAGTCTTGTATTCGTCCGTCCAGCGCACCAGCGCCTCGGCTTCGACAATCCGGCCCGTGGCGAGATCCACAATCGGTTGATAGACGACAGAAAGCGCGTCCCCACGAAGCGCCCGCAGCAACTGTTGCTCAACGCTCTTGTTCCGCCTGTAGAGCAAAGGGAATAGCAGACCAAACAACGCTCCAGAAAATCCACCCAGTATCAAACACCCGGTGCGGTATCCGCGGCTCATCTTCAGGGCATCGGGAATTGCGATGTACGCCGTCATGCAGGAGGCATAGTCACGTGAACACTTGGTCGAATACAGGCTGCCGTCTACCTGGAATTTGCCTTCCGTGGTCAGAACGGATTCTTCAACTGGCGGAACGTCTCCGATCATCTGCCCCGTCTCTCGGCTGGAAGCACCTACCGCGGTCACCGCGTAATGCATTGGAAGCGAAGAGAGTGTTTTGAGGTTATAGGGGTTGTAAACGATGAAAGAGTCGCCCAACTGGATGCTGATCACTGTCTGGTCATCGACGCGGAACGGCGGAAGATTCCTGTAGACTCGCGTTCCATCCTTGCGGGAGATATTCGGCGTGTAATGGGACCCCACCTGGGCTGATCGACCCGATGTCGTCGAGCACTCGATTGCTCCGTCTTGCATGCGTCCGGCCGCTTTGAGGAATTGCGATTGAAAAATCAACTGGCGGAAGTATGCGACCTCTGCGTCCGAACACACTGGAAATGGCGAAGCATTCATTGCCGCCAATACCTGGCGTGATTCCGTTGAAGAGGCTGAGCCTTCCAGCAGAATCCGATTCGCATACTGATCCAGTCTCAACTGTGCCTGTCGCATTGAAATGTCGCGCCCAAGCAGATATCCGCCCAAAACACCGGCGGCAGCGAGAAGCGTGGTCGACATGAATGTCACCAGCACGCGTTGGAAGAGTGTGCGCATTGCGAAACATAATCATTATTCCTGCGTTTCGTCACAGATTCTGCACCTCTTCCGTTGTAGAGGTCTTACGCTCGCGGGTCATCCTGTCAATCTGTTGATTAGATAGAGGTTATACTGAGATTCAGTTGCCTCGGAGGACACCTCGAAGCAGACCCTCGCAAAGAGATACAACTTAGTGGACACACCGCCAGACACCCGTCCATTCGCCCACCGCGACTTCAGTTACCAGCCGAGAAGGCTGCCTGCCAACGATATTCGAAGCCTTGAAGACGATGGACAGAGGCTCGGAACCGTTGCAATTCGAAAGATTTGCATGATTCTGTTGGACCCGCACATTGAATTTCCCTTGAAAACGCCGTATGCTGAATATGCAGACGAATTTGTCCGCCTGAGTTGCCGTGAGCTTGCCGGCTGGCGGAGAGATGAGTGGGCTTATGGCCCACTTTTTATTTGGGTCAAATTCCTCCCGGAAATGGTCGCGAATTCACCGGGACCTCCGCTTTCAGGAGGGAGCGATCGGTATCGGATAGATGGCTGTAAAGTTGGACCAAATTCGGTCGGCGGCAGCAACGGTGGCCGCATCGCACGGTCTGGAAGTTGTCGAAGTTGAACTTGCCGGACCAGCTAAGGAACGCATTTTGCGCGTTTTCCTCGAGAAAAATGCGGTGGGGCGCGCACGACTGAGAGCGGAGATTGCTTCTGGAGTTGACGGTCTCCCCGAGCGGCTGGCTGAGGGCAAGTTGAGTCTCGACCAGCTTTCCGGTGTCACCCACGAGGATTGCGCGGCCTTCAGCCGGGACTTCGGGGTTCTGCTGGATGTCGAAGACTTGGTTCCGGGATCGGACTACACCTTGGAGGCTAGTTCTCCCGGCCTGAATCGGAAGTTGAGTAAGCTCGAAGATTTTCAGCGATTTGCAAGCTGCCTGGTAAAGATTCAGACCTTCGAGCCGATCCGCGGTAATCGGCACTGGCAGGGACGGTTGCAAACCGGCGCAGGCAGCGTCATCACACTCGACCTTGCTGCCATGCATCAGAACAGCAAAAGCCGCAAGACGGGCGTAGACACGGTAGAGATTGCTCTGGGAAACGTCGAGAAAGCAGAGTTGGTTCCAGAGTTTTAGTTCAGTGCCGGGGACGGGCTTGAGCCCAGCCTACTGAAAACAATTCAACAATGCGGCAAGGCTTAGATTCGCCGAGTCGCCGAACCAATCGAAGAGAGCAAGCAGAGTATGGCCAGCGCTTTGTATCAAAGTATCGAACTTCTGAGTCGTGAGAAGGGCATCGAACCCGAGATCGTGGTCGGTGCTGTTGAGGAGGCTATTGCCCTCGCTACGCGCAAATACTACAAAACCCAGGAAAACATGCGCGGAGAACTGAATAAGGACACCGGCGAGATCACGGCATATATCTTCAAGACAGTTGTAGCGGACGAAGAAGAAATTGAAGATCCGGTAAACCAGATCACTCTGTCTGAGGCGGGCGAGCTTGCTCCGGGCGTTGAGGTAGGCAGTGAAATCCGGCTTTACCGCGACACAAGTCCGCTGGGCCGTATTGCCGCGCAATTGGCGAAGCAGGTCATCTTCCAGAAGGTGCGCGAAGCTGAGCGCGACACCGTCTTCAATGAGTACGCGCATCGCGAAAAGGAAGTCCTGAACGCAACCGTGAAGCGCATCGAAGGCCAGGATGTTATTTACGACCTTGGCAAGGCTGAAGCCCGCTGCCCCAAGCGCGAACAATCGCGACTGGAGCAGTTCTCCATCGGCGAACGCGTTCGAGTGGTTCTCCTTAAGGTAGACCGCGCCGCGAAAGGACCGCAGGTCATTGTCTCGCGTGCGGCTCCTGAGTTGGTGCAGAACCTCTTCCAGTCCGAGGTTCCCGAGATTTACGACAACACCGTCGTCATTCGCGCCATTGCGCGCGAAGCCGGCGAGCGCACCAAGATTGCCGTGCAGAGCCGCGACAAGGACGTCGATCCGGTGGGTGCTTGCGTTGGTATGAAAGGAATGCGCGTGCAGTCGATCATCCGCGAACTACGCGGCGAAAAGATCGACATCATCGAATTCAGCGACGAGATCACCACGTTTGCTGAGAAAGCGCTGCAGCCGGCCAAGGTTAGCCGTGTTTCCATCTCTGACCTGACCGACAAGCAACTCGAAGTCATCGTCGACGATACCCAGCTTTCGCTCGCCATCGGCAAGAAGGGTCAGAATGTTCGCCTCGCGGCCAAGTTGCTCGGCTGGAAGATCGACATCAAGAGCGAAGAGGAGAAGCGGCAGGAGGTGGAGCAGCAGATGCAGGCTCTCACCGGCGGCCCTTCTACTCCCATCGAACAGGTGACGGAACTTGGCGACGGAATCATCCAGAAGCTGATTGCGGCCGGCATCACCACGGTCGAAACTCTGGCTGACATGACGCCGGAACAACTCGAGGAAATTCCAGGCATCGGCGAAAAGACCTTGGAACGAATCAGCGTTGCCGTCCGCCACTACTTCGGCCATTTTGAAGAGGGCGAAGAGGGCTCGGCGCTGGAAGTCGGCGGAACTGAGCTAACGGACGAAGCTGCTGCGGCAACAGCTGCGGCAGATACAGGCAACATTTCTGAAGGCGATTCAGAGATCGAATCCCCGCTCGCAGTTGCTGATACCGATGAGGCAGAATCGGAAAACGCCCAGGAGGTTCTGGAAGAGGCTGAGAGCGTCCGTGCCGCCGCGGCTGAGAACGACGAATTGGATTCCGCTGCTGGCGACAATGAACCATTGCTCGAAGAAGAGGCGGATGACCAGAGCCTCACTGCGGCTGAGTTGGCAGTTGATAATGTTCCACCGGCAGACGGCGAAGAATTGCCCGGGCTTGAGGCGGAACAAAACGAGATAGGAACGACCAAGGAAAATGAAGAGGGCGGCGCGTAACGTGCGCAGCACTCTTAAACGCCATTCAAGTGATAATGGTGGTGACGTAACCAGCCAATGCCATGAGGTAGCTATGAGCAACTAAGAGGCTTTGGGTAGCACAATCTGAAAAGAGGCGGATGAGCAAGGTTCGAATTAACGATCTCGCACGTGAGATGGAAGTCAAAAGCCGTCAGATTCTTGACGTATTGGGAGAACTCGGCCTCGGAGAAGGTAAAACCCACTCCAGCTCAATTGAAGACCATGAGGCCGAAAAGGTTCGTGCGCACTTCGAGCGCGGATCAAAGTCAGCAGGACATGCGGGCACCGCTGCATCCCGGCTTCCTCAGACCATCCAGCCCAAAATCGATCTCTCCCACGTTTCCAAGCCAGGCGACGTGATGAAGGCCATTCTGGCCAAGAAGCAGGAGGAGGAGGCGGAAGCCCGTAAGAGCCATGCTCCCCTGCGCGGTGTTCCCGTAGCCGCGCCCAAGCCCCCGGCAAAGCCAACACCTCCGGTTGTGGCTGTCGCCGCGCAGCCACCTGCAACTCCGCGTCCGGAACCGCGCAGGGTCGTTCCCCAACCACGTCCCGCGCCGGCAATTGTTCCGCCTGCCACGCCCGCCATCGCCTCGCGCACTCCCGCTGGCCCTGTCGTGGCCAAAGCACCTGCAGGCGCTGTTGCGGTTCGCCCGGTTGTGACAGTCGTTCCGCCCACCGTGGTAGTAAAGCCTCCCGCGGCAACGGCTCCGGCTGCGCCGCAGCAGAAGACCGCTGAACCGGTGCCGGCCAAGCCTGCAACACCCAGGGCGGCCGCTCCAGTCGCGCCAGTTCCCTCTGCGCCAGCGCCAACGGAAACGGTTGAAAAGGCCCCTGTTAAGCCTCTCGTCGAGTCAGCCACATCCGTGGTTGAAACTCCCGGCGTTTCGGTGGAAACTTCCGCCGCGAAAAAGGAGTCGTTGCCGATCGCGTCAGATGGAGCTCCGGCTCTTGCCGACAGTGTTCCGGAAGAATCTGTCGCGCCTCCTCAAGCTCCTGTTGTGCCCAGCCGCCGCGTTGTGATGCCGCAGACAGGGCCTCGACCGGTCTATAAGGCGCCCATCCTGGCTCCCGGTGCTCCAGCACCCGCAACTGGCGGTGGCATTCAGCGCGGCCGACCTATCTTCGATCGCCGGCCATCAAGTGGTCCGAGTAGCGGACCTGGTGCTCCTGGCGGATATCCCCAGCGCACGCCCGGCGGTCCTCCGCAGGCACCCGGCCAATTCGCTGGCGGCCCTCGCCCCAAGCATCCCACTCGCACGACCCCTGGCGGGTTCGCAGGCGCTGGCGGTCCCGGTGCGCGTCCCGGCTTTGGTGCTCGTCCCGGCTTTGGTGCGCCCCGCCCCGGTGGTTTCGGTGGCGCTCGCCCCGGTGCGGGCGGACCTCCACCCACAGGCGAAGCGCCGCGTCCGCAGCGCGCTGCCCCTAGAGGCCGAGGTGGACGTCCACAGTACCCGAAGACCAAAGAAGGCCCCATGAAGGGCTTTGTGCCACCGCCACGTTTTGGTGGCGCCACAAGCTACAGC
Source organism: uncultured Acidobacteriaceae bacterium (assembly GCA_963826915.1). Lineage (GTDB taxonomy): Bacteria > Acidobacteriota > Terriglobia > Terriglobales > Acidobacteriaceae > Telmatobacter. The sequence goes on along the minus strand of CAWGYG010000006.1, from coordinate 378,090 downwards.
AACGAGCCGCTGCCCATCACGCGCGAAATCACCGTGACAGAGGGCATCAGCGTAAAAGACCTTGCAGAAAAGCTCGAGATCCGCGCCAAGGACCTGATTGCCACATTGCTCATGCGTCAGGTCTTTGTCACCGTTAACCAGTCCCTCGATGCTGAGATGGTAAAAGACGTCGCCGCCCGCTTCGGCGTCGGCGCCACCGTTATCAGTTATGAGGAAGAGCTTGCCAACCAGTCCATCGAAGAAGTTCTCGAAGCCGAGAACACTGGCGAACTGGAAGTTCCTCGCTCTCCCGTCGTCACCGTCATGGGCCATGTCGATCACGGCAAGACCTCGCTCCTCGATGCCATTCGCGAAACCGACGTGGCGGCAGGCGAAGCTGGCGGCATCACCCAGCACATCGGCGCTTACAAGGTAAAGTTCGCCAAGGAAGGCTCCCCTGCTTCCGGCCGCGAGATCGTGTTCCTTGATACGCCAGGTCACGAAGCCTTTACCCGCATGCGTGCCCGCGGCGCCAAAGTGACAGATATCGTCGTCATCGTTGTTGCAGCCGACGACGGCGTAATGCCCCAGACTCTCGAAGCCATCGATCATGCCAAGGCCGCTGAAGTACCAATCATTGTGGCCGTGAACAAGATCGACAAACCTGAAGCGAATCCTGATCGCGTCAAAAAGCAGCTGGCCGATCGCGGCCTTATTCCCGAGGAATGGGCAGGCGCCGGCGAAACCGGAACCGTCTTCGTCGAAGTCTCCGCAAAGAAACGCAAGAACCTCGACCTCCTCCTCGAAATGATTTGCCTCGTCTCCGATATCAAGGCCCCCAAGGCAACTCCGGGACGCAAGGCTGTCGGCTCCGTGCTTGAGGCCAAGCTCGATCGCGGTCGCGGTGCGGTGGCAACGGTCCTCGTGCAGGATGGAACGCTGCGCTTGAACGACAGCTACATCGTCGGCAACACCTTCGGCAAAGTCCGCGCCATGTTCGACGACCGCGGACGCGCCCTCGAAGAGGCAGGCCCCTCGACCCCGGTCGAAGTGCTCGGCCTCGAAGCCATGCCCGACTCCGGCGACACGTTCCTCGTGGTTGCCGATCGCGACAAGGCCAAGGGAATCGCGCAATACCGCAAGATGAAGGAGCGCGAGGCGCAGCTCGCCAAGAGCTCCCGTGTGTCTCTCGAAGGCCTTGCCGAGCAGATTCGCCAGGCTGGCGTGAAAGATCTGGGCCTCATCATCAAGGGCGACGTTACCGGTTCTGTCGAAGTCCTGGCAGATTCGCTGGTGCGCCTGTCCACTGAGAAAGTGCGCGTCAAGGTCATCCACTCCGGCGTCGGATCAATCACCGAAAGCGACGTGCTCCTGGCGACCGCTTCCAACGCCATCATCATTGGCTTCAACGTGCGCCCCGAGCGCAAGGCTGCCGAATTGGCTCAGCAGGAAGGCGTCGAGATTCGCCTGCACTCGATCATTTATGAGTTGCTGGACGAGATGCGTCTTGCCATGCTGGGTCTTCTCGATCCCACGTTCAAGGAGAACTACGTTGGGCGCGCTGAAGTCATCAACGTCTTCCGCATTCCCAAGGTCGGCACCATCGCCGGCTGCCGCGTGCAGGATGGCGTCATTCGCCGCGATGCCGAGGTCAAAGTCATGCGCGGGGATGAACAAGTCTTCAAGGGCAAGATCGCCTCGCTCAAGCGCTTCAAGGACGACGCCCGCGAAGTCAGCAACGGCATGGAGTGCGGCATCGGCCTCGGCGGTTTCAGCGATCTGAAGGAAGGCGACCTCATCGAAGCCTTCTCCACCGAGAAGCTGGCAGCCGACCTCGGCGCCCTGACCTCCGCCAAGGCATAACCAAGCATAATCAGTCCGAAGCAATAAACGCCCCGCTCCTCACCACGAGAAGCGGGGCGTTTTTATTCAGAGCACTTTCTTTTCGAATCGGGGGCATCACCAAGATCCGTCGATTTCAGATGGCCGAGAATCCGCCGTCGACATTCAACTCCACCCCATTCACGAAGCTCGAATCGTCTGAAGCAAGAAACAGCGCGACCGTCGCGATTTCCTCAGGTTGCCCCATCGTTCCCCGCGGGATCAGGGATTCGAACATCTCCTTCGCCTCCTTGGTGAGAACTTCTTCCTGCATCGGAGTGGCGATCGGCCCCGGGCCCAGTACGTTCACACGGATCTTCCTGCCCTTCAGTTCGTTGAGCCACGTGCGCGCGAAGGAACGCAATGCTGCCTTGCTCGCCGCATACACGCTGAAACCAGGAAAACCCTTCACCGAAGCGACTGATCCGGTCATGATGATCGATCCGCCATCGTTGAACAGCGGCAACGCCTTCTGAACCGTAAACAGCGTTCCGCGCGTATTCAGGCCGAAGGCCGCATCGAAGTGCTGTTCGGTAATCTCGCCCAGTAATACGGCCTCGCCCTTGCCGGCGCTCGCGAACAAGACGTCGATCTTGCCCTTTTCTCGCTTGACCGTTTCGAACAGGCGGTCGAGGTCGTCGAGATTGGCCGCGTCACCGCGCACGCCCGTCACGTTCCGGCCAATCAGCTTGACGGCCTCATCGAGCTGCTCCTGCCTCCTGCCCGTGATGAAAACGTAGGCGCCTTCTTCAACGAACCGCTTGGCGCTCGCCAGCGCCATGCCGCTCGATCCACCCGTGATGACTGCGACTTTACCCTCAAGCTTTCCCATAATGACTCCTCCGGTAGATGTGTAGCATTCAGTCGGTACAGTAGAATAGATTCTCTAGCAGTGGACGAGAACTGCTCAGGAGTCCTAATTTTTTGTCCATTCGTCCAAAGGAGGGAGGCTACGTTGGACCCGATAACAGACATCTTTAGAACGATGCACGTAACCGCCTTCGGTCAGCACAGGCTCGAAGCCACAGCCCCGTGGGGCTTGATACAGGAGGGTCAGAGCGAAGAAAAAGTCACGCCTTCCGGCAAGAAGAATCCACCCACAGATTTGGCGCACTTCGCCATGCTGTCGCGCGGCAATTGCTGGCTGAGCGTTGAAGGGATTGCGGAGACGATTCCCCTCACCGGTGGTGATTGCTTTTTGCTGGCTAAGGGGACTTCGATTGTTTTGCGCGACAGCCCGCGAACACGTCCAAAGTGGACTTTCCGCGAGATCGGGGCAAGGGCCAACGGCAATGTCGCTCTTTGTGGAGGTGGTGGCGCGCCGACAACAATCGTCTGTGGGTCCTTCAGTTTCGATCGCGCCAGCCTGAAGCCGATCACTCAGTTATTGCCGAGCTTCATTCTGATGAAGGCCGATCAGGCCCGCATGCTTGCTCTTCACAACACAATGCAGGCGCTGGCGTCAGAAATGGCAGAACAGGCGCCGGGATCTGAAGTAGTCGCGAATCGGCTAGCCGAGGTTCTGTTTATCCAGATACTCCGGGCGCATATCGCGTCGGGGCCGGAACGCAACACCCCGGAACGCCAAAAAGGCTGGCTTCGTGCTGTCTTCGATCCTCAAATGGGCACTGCCCTGAGTGCCATTCACGACAGTGTGAATACACCCTGGACGGTAGAATCCCTGGCCGAGGCGGCGGGCATGTCTCGCTCCGCATTCGCAGCGCGTTTTAAAGAGCTACTCGGACAAACGCCACTGGAATATGTAACCGAGTGGCGGATGCAGAAGGCGATGCAGTTACTCGAACAGCGGGACAAGAAGCTCATAGACGTTGCTCGGTCGGTCGGTTACGAGTCCGACGCTGCGTTCAGTAAGGCGTTCAAGCGAGTTGTCGGGGCCAGCCCTGGTGAATACCTCAAACGTGGTTTTGAAGGCCACGGTAATGCCGCAATCGCGGAGGCTCTTTGAAGCGAAGGATTCTGACTTTGACTTACATAGATGTGGGACCCGGAAGGAACTTTCTTGGCCAACATCTGTGATTCACAAGCCCCCTCCAAGTGAGCGCGAACACATCTTGTTCCACTGGCATCCTCCTATAATCCCCGCCATGAAATACACCATCCTTTTCCTCGCGCTCTTTCTATCGGCACACGCCCAGTCGCCTGCCACCCCTCCAGTCCAGACGAGCACAGCCGCGCCGGTTTCTAACCTCACCGATGCAGCCCAGGCAGCGGCAAAGACTCATGCCGATTTGCTCCAGCTTGCAGAGCTTAGCGGTGTTCGCGACCAGGCGCCTGTTCTCTTGAAGTCGATGATCGAAGATGGACGCAAGCAGATGACTGAGCAATGTGAGATGTGCTCAAAAAAGTTCACTGACGAGTGGGCCACGCGGATGCTCGCACGGATGAAGACGGAGGAAGTGATTCAAATCTGGGTCAAGGCATATGAGAAACACTTCACCTCCGATGAAATCACCAGCCTGATCGACCTCCAGAAAAAGACGAATGCGCACGAAAAAGTCGAAATGAGTCCCGAACTGGCATCAAAAATCGCGGCCGAGATGCCCGCCGTTAAGAATGAATTCAATGATGGCTGCGCCCAATTAGCCAGCGACCTCGGCAGCAAAATCTCCGACGAAATTCAGCAGGAACACCCTGAGTATCTGAATACTTCCGACAAAGATTCGACGGGAAAATGAAATCAAGCATCTGAGGTCGCAGCCCCGCCGCTGCGCAGCTTCCCGATCCGTGTCTTTGCAACTAACTTGCCAAAACAGCCTCCCCGCAGGGCGTCGCGGCAATTCGTGTCGATCCTGCAAAAAGGCTTATTTTTGCACCTCTCGGTCATGGCAACCCCTCCATACAGCCCGGCGTCTTAGAGGGAATGAAACCGACCAAGGAGGGTCAATAATGTCTTCAGAATTAAAGGGCAAAAACATCGCAATTTTAGCTACCGATGGATTCGAACAAGCGGAACTGACTGATCCTAGAAAGGCTCTCGAGCAGGCTGGAGCAACGACTGTGGTGATTGCTCCGAAGAATGGAGAGATCAAAGGATGGAACAAAAAGGATTGGGGTCAGTCCATCAAGGTCGACAAGAATCTCGCCGATGCCAACCCGCACGACTACGATGCACTCATGCTTCCCGGTGGCGTAATGAATCCCGACCATCTCCGCATGGACGCGGCCGCAGTAAACTTCGTTCGCCAATTCGTTTCAACGGGCAAAACCGTCGCAGCGATCTGCCATGGTCCGTGGACATTGATTGAGACTGGAGCACTGAAGGGGAAGACCGTGACTTCCTGGCCGTCGCTGAAAACCGATCTGAAAAATGCAGGCGCAAACTGGGTCGATCAGGCGGTCGTGACCGATGGCCAGTTCATCTTCAGTCGCAAGCCCGACGACATCCCGTCCTTCAACAAGGCGATCATCGAATCGGTCTCGCAAGGCGTGCATGAACATATAAACGCGTAGCCTGCTGCCCAACTCAAGCCCATCCTGCCGCGTGATCGTCGCAGCAGGATGGGCATTGATGGGCTTTCAGAGGAACACTGAAAGAAGAGCGGCTTTGAAAGAGCTCGGCTCTTACCAACTGCGGAAAAACGGAACACGGGGCTCGGCTCGTACCAGAACACGGAGGGAGGCGGGGGGGCAACCCCCGCACAAAGCCGGCAAAATCCATACCGGCTTCAGCCGCGGAAGAGCCATCTCTCACAATTTCGACAGCAATCTACTTTTTCAGCATCCCCTAGTTTCTGCTACGCAATTTCGACAGCAGGCGCAGGATCTCAAGATAGAGCCAGACCAGCGTAACCATGATGCCGAAAGCACCGTACCACTCCATGTACTTGGGAGCGCCGACACTCACGCCGCGCTCGATGAAATCGAAATCAAGCACCAGGTTCAGGGCAGCGATTGCGCATACAAACAGGCTGAAGGCGATGCCGATGAACCCCGACCCGTTAATTGCGACGAAGTGGAAACCGAAAAACCCCAAAACCATCTCGAGCAGGTAGAACAGCGCGATGCCGCCGGTGGCTGCGACGATTCCCAGCCGCATCTTGTCGGTGACCTTGATCATTCCCGAGCTGTACGCCAGCAGGAGGACAAGCAACGTGCCAAAGGTCAGACCAACTGCCTGAATCGCAATCCCGGGATACCGAAAGTCGAAAACAGCCGAGATGCCGCCAAGAAACAAGCCCTCAAGAAGCGCGTAGATCGGTGCTGTTACAGGCGACCACTCCTTTTTGAAGATCGTCACCAGGGCGCAAATGAATCCGCCAAAAACCCCGACCAGCAACAGGGGCGCAACATCCGACATATCGCGCGAAACGGTGAAAGTGTGCCAGGTCCAGGCTGCGGTGGCGAAGGCGCAAATCAGCAAGACGCCTGTTTTGTTCACGGTTCCGTTCAACGTCATCCGGTTGGTCGCATCAATTGCGCCGCCGTAACCGCTACCCGAAAGACCCTGGAAGGTCTTGTCGCTCAAGGCAGGATTGGAAGTCTTAATCAAGGGCATTGGACTCTCCGCAGGGCGCATTCCTCCAGTCTTGAACGGGAAACCGCGCCTCTGTCCGTTCATTTTAAATCCCTTCCGGTCAAAGGGCTATCCCCACCAGTTTGACCGGCCAAATAAACCACTTCGGTAAACCATTTCAGTCGAATATTTTCCGGCAACGAAAATTCCCTTATTTCTGCACTGTTAAATCTCTATGTGAATGGGCTATATTGACCGTCTATCGGCTGGCGGCTTTCCAGGAGGTATCGGATGAAGATTACTGACACAATTGGAGTCTTGCTGGGATGTAAGGGAAATCGGAGCGTTCTTTCAATCGAGCCCGATCACTCGGTCTACGAGGCCCTGGAAATGCTCGCCAAGTACGACATTGGCGTCCTGCTTGTCTGCACCAGCAGCCGGCTGGTTGGCATCTTCTCAGAGCGTGACTACGCACGCAAAGGCATTCTTGGTGGACACACCTCCCGCGAAACCCTCGTAAAGCAGTTAATGACCAGCCCGGTCATCTCGGTTACGCCTAAACACACAGTCGACGAGTGCATGGCCCTCATGACCCAACACGACTTCCGCCATCTACCGGTCGTGCAGAACGACAACGTTGTCGGCGTTGTTTCAATCGGCGACCTGGTGAAATGGGTGATCTCCGGCCAGGCACAGACCATCCAGGCGTTGGAAGGCTACATCGCCGGCGCATATCCATCCTAGCGCCAGGGTTTCTGCCCGGCTAAACCGGGTATTTCTCCATCTGAATACACTTGCTGGCCACGCTTCGGCTCAGCCCCACGACATCTGCAGGCGTGAATCGCGCCAGTCTGCGCAGAATCGCAAGCTGCGTCCGCAGCACGTCGCCTTCGCCGCATGCCGCCAGCACCCTGCGCGATGCCTGCTCAGCCAGTCCCATGCTCTCGTCTGCCAGCAGGCTGGTCATCGCCGCAGCTGCCTGGGCAGCAGCAACCCCGGCCGGCCCGCGTCCCGCTCCTCCCAGCTTTCGAGCCCGCAGCAGCGCCGATTCCAGCGCGAAAACCTGGGTGATGATATCCGCGAGATCGGCCATCACTTCCTGCTGCTCTTGCAACGCCGCCATGAACCGCTGACTTGCCACCCCTGCCGTAAACAGAGCGATCTTCTTCAGGCTTGCCAGCAGCTCCGCTTCATGTGCCAACAGCTCGCCTGTGTCGCCTCCCGCATCGAACGACGGCGGCTGCATCACCTCATCCATCAGCGTCTTGATCGCCGCCTGCAGTGGAAGCTCGCCGCTCAACGCCCGCTTCATCAGCCACCCCGTGATGATCAGGCGATTGATTTCGTTCGTTCCCTCAAAGATCCGATTGATGCGCGCGTCGCGATAGAAGCGTTCCGCTGGATACTCTTCGACGTATCCGTAGCCGCCCATCGTTGCGATCAGCTCATCGGCCACCAGCGTCAGCATCTCTGAACCGTAGACCTTCAAAATCGAGCACTCGACCGCGTACTCCTCAATGCGCCGCTGAATCTCCCGTGGAGTTCGCGACTGCTCGGCGCTCAGTTGTTCGAGGCTCGCATCAATCAAGCCCACGGTGCGATAAGCCATACTTTCCGCCGCATAAAGCTGCGTGGCGCTTGCTGAAATCTTCCGTTGAATCAAGCCAAATTCCGCGATTGCCTTGCCAAACGCCTTGCGCTCCTTGGCGTATCGGATGGTATGCGCAAGAGCCTGCCGCGCGCCTCCAATGCAGGCCACGCCAAGCTTGAACCGACCCACGTTGAGCACGTTGAATGCTATGTGGTGCCCCTTCCCCGGCTCGCCCAGCAGGTTTGCGGCAGGCACCTTGCAGTCCTCCAGCACCAACGGGCAGGTCGACGAACCGCGAATGCCGAGCTTGTGTTCCTCTGCGCCAACCTTGAGGCCCGACGTGTCTCGTTCAATCAAGAATGCGGAGAATTTCTCACCATCGATTTTTGCAAAGACCGTATACAAGCTTGCAATTCCGCAGTTGGTGATCCACATCTTCTCACCGTTCAGCGTGTAGGTGCTGCCGTCGTCTGAGAGCGTGGCCCGCGCTCGAATATTCATGGCGTCGGAGCCGGAAGTTGCCTCAGAAAGCCCATACGCGCCAATCCATTCCCCACTGGCCAGCCGCGGCAGGTAGCGTCGCTTCTGGTCCTCAGTGCCGTACCAGACCAGCGGCAGCGTGGCAATGCCGATGTGTGCGCCGAATGCGGTCGAGAAGCTCGCCAGCACCGAGAGGTTATCGGTGATCAGCGTTGAAGTGGTCTTGTCCATCCCCATGCCGCCGTACTCCTCGGGAATATCGACGGAGGCGAAGCCCAGCTCAGCAGCCTTGCGCAGCAGCCCCGCCAATACCCCGGGCTTCTTCGCCTCGATATCGGCGGATGCGGGCAGAATCTCTTCGCGGGCAAACTCGGCGGCCGTTGCAGCCATCTGCCTCTGTTCTTCGTTCAAATCTTCAGGGGTGAAGACTTCTGCGGGCGTGCGGGTCTCAATCAGAAAGCTGCCGCCCTTGGCAGCGACGATAGGACTGGAGGATGTAATGGACATGGCGCAGAATATCTCCTATTGCCACAACACATTACGACAAACTGGCGAAACGAGCAACTTTGCGGGAGCCTTCTGCCGGCCAAATCAGTTCTCTCAGGCGAATACTTCCGCCCTCATTGGAATCGGCATTTTGGGTTTTCAGGATGGTCGGGCGGCCATGATACCTGGCAAGTCTTCGGCTCAGTCCCAAGTCTCGCCTCCAGCACATCGCGCGTCGCCGGAGGGTCCGCAACGATCATCCAACGCTCCTGAGTTTGGCCGCGATATTCATAACGCACTTTCGCCTCAATCTGATACAGAATGTATCCCCCAAACCGAGTGTCCCCGGTGTCTGCCAAAGCAATCCGCGTCTCCAGAATGTTGCCTGCGACGGGCATATGCCCGCCAGTTCGTGGAAACCGGGCGAAAACCACCGCTAGGATTAGAACCAAAATCGTCGCGCCGGCCGCCGCTTCCAGCCACGGTCGCCTTGGGTGTCTGCGTTTCGGCGCAACAGCTCGCGAACGGCTCATCGGGCAAAGCCTCTTTCACTCATGATTCCTGGCAGTCTCCATGCCGTCGGGAATCGCCACAGATCACGGTTTTCTCACGTCCCATCGCTTACAATGAACCTATCCCGCACGTGGAGGCTCGCCCTGTTTTCCGCGCTCGCTGCCGATTTCCAGACCTCCGCCAGCCTGCTGAATGGGCTGATTTTGCGCGCGTCGGCGTACTTTGCGCTTGCTCCCCAGAACGGCCTCCGCCACTACCTCAAAATGCAATATACTGACCGCACTTTCCGGGGGCTTTATCACTGGAATGCGTTCGATCTCGCCCTTTTGCTCCCCTACTTTGCGGTGATGATCATATTGTCCATCTATGGCATCCATCGTTACACGCTCTGCTATCTCTACTTCAAATATCGCAAGAACTATAAACCCGATCCCCCTCAGCACTTTGTCGAACTGCCTCGCGTCACGATTCAGCTGCCCATCTTCAATGAACAGTTCGTTATCGACCGCCTGATTGAGGCGGTCTGCGCCATCGAGTACCCGCAGGACAAACTCGAAATTCAAGTGCTCGACGACTCAACCGACGAAACCCAGGATGTGGCATCGGGCATCGTCGCGCGCTATGCGGCTCTCGGCCATCCCATCGTCTACATTCACCGCACTAACCGGCATGGCTTCAAAGCCGGCGCGCTCGACGCCGGGCTCAAGGTTGCTACCGGCGAATACATTGCCATCTTCGACGCCGATTTCGTTCCTCCCACCGATTGGCTGATGAAGGTGATTCACCACTTTGCCGAGCCCGACGTGGGCATGGTGCAGACCCGCTGGACCCACCTCAATCGCGACTACAGCCTGCTCACCCGCATCGAAGCCATCCTTCTCGATGGCCACTTCATCCTCGAGCATGGCGCCCGCGTCCGCAGCGGCGACTTCTTCAACTTCAACGGCACCGCCGGCATGTGGCGGCGCAAAGCCATCTCCGATGGAGGAGGCTGGCAGCATGACACGCTGACCGAAGATACCGACCTCAGCTATCGCTCGCAGATGGCGGGCTGGCGCTTCAAGTATCTTCCCGACGTCGAATGTCCTTCCGAGCTGCCCATCGAAATGACGGCCTTCAAAACGCAGCAGGCGCGCTGGGCCAAGGGACTCATCCAGACCTCCATCAAGATGCTGCCCCGCATCTTCCGCTCCAACGTCCCGCGCCGCATCAAGATCGAAGCCGTCTACCACCTCACTGCAAATCTCAGCTACCCGCTCATGATCGTAATGTCCGCCTTGCTGATTCCGGCCATGATCTGCCGCTTCTATCAGGGCTGGTTTCAAATGCTGTTGATTGACGTGCCGCTCTTTACCGCGTCCTCGGCCTCGATTGCGGTCTTTTATCTGGCCAGTCAACGCGAGATCTATCCCAAAACGTGGAAGAAGACATTTCTGTACCTGCCATTTTTAATGGCGCTCGGCATCGGACTTACCGTCACGAATTCCAAGGCGGTAATGGAAGCGCTGTTCGGCATCAAGAGCGCGTTTGTCCGCACCCCCAAGTACCGTGTGGCGCAAAAGGGAGAAAAGTCGCAAGCCGCAAAGTATCGCAAGCGCCTCGTCATCGCGCCCTGGATCGAGCTGGCCTTCGGTGCGTACTTTTTCCTCGCCATCCTGTACACATTCTCAAACCAGAATTACTTCACTGCGCCATTCCTGATTCTGTTCGTCATCGGCTACTGGTACACCGGTCTCATGAGCCTGCTGCAAGGTCGCTTCGAGCGTTGGCGCACCGGAGTCCAGCCCGATCCGGATGAATCCAGCCCGAAGCCCTTCCCCGTGGGCGTCTAGTGCCGTTTGCATCAATCGCGACTAGAAAGCCACGGCCCATCGGAGTGTTGGACTACGCCAAGGCAAAAGTAAGAGTCCCACTTGACCGACTGGCGGTTCCTCCGGCTCTTGGACGAATCAAATTGAACTCGTGTCTCCCGGACCCAAAGATTCCGGAGGATACCCGCTGATTGGCTCCGGCCGATTCGTACGCCTGTCGAGTGACCGCCAACTAGGAAGTAACTCTAAAACAGGCTTACTTCCCAATTGCCCACTACACTCCCGGAATCCGAACGCTATGATGACGGTGATGCGAAAAGTCGTTCAAGTTGCGCGAAAAGCTCCCGTCCTTGTTGCAACTGGCTGCGAACCTGGCAGGCTCGAAATCTGGAGCCTGGATACCGGCGATCCCTTGACCGAATTGCGTAGCGTCTACGATGGCTGCGGTCGATTTGCGATCAGCTCCACTGGCGATCGGGTCGTCGCAGCCAACTGGAGAAAGGGGAAGAAGGGCGGCATTGCCTGTTATGACGTTGCGTCCGGAGAAGTAATCTGGCACCGAACCGATGTCAGACAGGTTCAGCATCTGCAATTCTCGCCAAGGGAAGATCGAATCTGGTGTAATGTTGAGAGTCGCCCAGTCCACTGCCTGGATTCAAACACAGGCTTGACGCTGAGGACGGTGAGAGCTGCTGAAGATGCTCTTGATAGTCCATACAGTCCCCACACCCTTCTGCTTCGCCATCAAGACTTAGCAATCGAATCCCCGAAACGCTTGCTGACTGCGCCGCGTTTTGGATGGGTATGGACTGGAGCAACGTTCAGCCCAGATATGGTTTGCGTCTCGGAGACGACCGTATGGTCAGACAAGCCAGACATCAATGTCGGCTACGTCCGCTGCTTCGAACTTCAAGATGGCACGGAACGATGGCACTACCGTTCCGCAGACGGTGACTTCATACAGCTGATCTCCTATCAAGAGGATGGTTTCATTTATTGCGTACAATCCGGGTGGGAGGCGCAAGGCTGGATTGTGAAACTGCTCCGCCTAAATGGTGAGAGTGGTTCGTGTAGTGAAATTCGCAGACTCGGTCCTGCCCCTCCCTATTATGGCGGTTTTGGAAACGGCATCTTTGTGACGCCGGCGGGCGACGTGATCTCGCTCCAGACCGCCAACACAGTCCGACATCTTGCCTTCAAGGACGACCACGCAGTCAAGGTCGGGTAATCGCCAAACGAGAAGTTGCCCAAAATGGATCTTTCGATTTGACCATCATAGGTCCAGGGCGGGGATGTTGAGCCTTTTTCCGTTATTCTTGGATTGTGACAAAATCGTCCTCATGTCACGGAAGTTTCTCAAACGGAGTACCCGGCCCAACCCCTTGGTATCCAAGACCAGGTGATCACACTGTTGAAGGATTTCATTGGGAACAATCGAGCGGAAGGACGCTTCTGGTTGGAAACGCGGGTGTGGTCGCCATTCTCAATTATTACAACTATGTGATGAGGCTCGATTCCTCGAAATTGCTGATTTGGAACCAGCGAAACGAAGCGGATAATCAAGATACTTCTCCGGTACATCTTGTTGTTATCCAACCAGGGTTGCTTACTTCCTTCGGGGACAATTTGGAGGGAGCGGTTTCGCGAATGCAGAGAGCAGTGGGTGTGCGACTCGCTCTAACCGATCCGCCACCGGTCTCGATGTATTTGAATACCGGCGTGATAGACGAGAACATATCTGCCGTGTTTCCGAAGGAACTCCAAGCAATCGACGAGTTGCTGATCCTCTGCAACTCATCGGCCATCTCCGCAAGGAACGACGGGATCAATGCTAATCTTGCACTGCTTGTCGCAAGACCCCAACAGTCGAGTTACCAGCTGTTCCCTCAAGACTGGTTTAACTCCTCAGATTTGGATTTTGGATATCAGTGGGTCACGAGAGTTGCCCGCGATCCCCAAACCGGACGAGTGCGCGGCGAAGGATTTCGGATTGCTCCATTCGAGCTCGACGACACGCTGCGCAACGTTGCGAGGGCAAGCTGACGCTCGCAAAAGTCTTGGTTATACAAGAGACGCCATTGAAAGCAAAACCGAGGTCAGGAAGTAATCCAGGTCTTGGGGCAATGTCCGGATTGGCCACCACTCGCCCGCAACAATGGGATTAAACTGTTTTGGCGATCTAATCGAGCAAATTCTATGTGCAGATATCTGGCATTCGTTCTGTATTTGTGGGCGCTGACCGCAACAGCTCAGAAGCCTCAGCCAACGATGCCAGTCGATCTGGATGCTCCGTATAATCCCGTGCACACAGACTCGCACCCATGCGTAGATAGCGACTTGGAGTTTCTGTCCCAGCCCACCACCACAAGTCTCTTGGGTGACTATGGATTTGAACTCGCACCTCCGTTTACCTGCATGGCGGCTGTTGTCCCTTGGTTACCGAGTGCGAGGATAATCCGGCTGCACGAATCTCTTGGACTGGATGACTATCGGACCGTGACGATTGCACAAGGAAGCCCGTCAGCACGGGTCTGGATCATACCAATTGAATTCGGAATGGTTGGTTACCCGAATACCGTTGATAACCCTCACCACATTGCGGCGTTCAATGACCTGCTGCATTTCGCCTCGCGCAAGCCGGACAAGAATCTGCTGCTTGAACTGGGCAACTTGTATCAATTCATGCTTGGTATGGAGGAATGGTTTGATCCGGCCCATGCTCCCAAGACAATCAGCGACGCTTTGAAGATCAACGACGTGATGGAAATGATGGAAGCCGACGCCAAGGGAATCACGTTGAAACATCGGGAACCGAGTGGCGATTCATGGACACATACATACCTAGTTTGGGAATTCTATTTCGAGCGATCAAAAGGCGGGCCGCGACTATCCAACGTCGAGCGCGGCCCGCTCGATCCTGAAACTGATGACATAAAGAAATGACCCTTACGTTTTCACAATGGCCCGATTCCGAGCGAGTGACCGCCAACCCGGTAGTAAGAGTGAGCCAGATCACAGTTATGTCCGAGTAGTCCGCCACCCGTTCAGAACCCAATCCAGCTCAGAGCACATCAGGGAAGGTTTATAGACGTTCCAAGACTCTGCGCTACTCTACGCGTCCCAGGTACCGGTCGAGCCAGTCGAGTGTTGTCTTCACCAACACTGTGCGCTGCTCCGTCACATCATGCGGGGTGTCGAGCACGACGTGGCTTTTCTGGTGGGGCGGCGTCCCCAGCATCTCGAACAGCGGGTTCTGAGCCTTATCGAGGGGAAAGGTAAAATCGTAGCGCCCGTTCACCATCAGCACCGGGATCTTTATGCGAGGCGCAAAGTCGGCTTGGTCCCCACCTGGCGGCGGCTTCTCCAAAAAGTATCCCCCATCCAAAAAAATCGCGGTTTTCAATCGTTCCCGCAGCATCGCGGTGATGATGACGCCATCCGCCGATCCCATACTCACGCCAAGGTATCCCATCTTTCCGTGATCGATATCTGATCGTGTGTCGAGGTAGTCCAGCGACCGCGATGCGTCCTTATACCACTCCGTCGTTAATAGAACTTCCTGCGAAGCGCCCGGCGAGAAGTCTTTGATTCTGCGCTCGTAGGTTTCTTGATACACCGGGTACATCACCGCTCGGCCACTCTGCAGGATGTAATCGAAGAACTGGATGTCTCCCAGTTCGTTGCTGTTGGGTGGCAAAAACTGCACCCGTGCGCTTGGAAAGAACAAAATTGTCTGGTAAGGCGGCTTGGCCCTCTTCGGAAGGAACAAGTACGCCGACATGCGTTCACCGTTATAGGCCGCATCGAACGACACCTTCTCTTCGCGCCAGTCGGCCGTCTCGTGAACGATTCCCTCCGACTCTGCATGCAGGGGAGTCTTGGGATAAGCGTAAAGCGCCCCGTAGGCGCGGAAGACTGCGTCGCTCGCCGGCTTAAATTTGCTGAAGTCACGCGAAACCCGGTGGATCGGGTCCGTCACCTCTTTCGGCAAGGTCTCAGAATTCACGACGCAGCGAAAACCGTTCCCCACCGACCGATCATAGGGAGAAAGCGCCTCAGGGCTCCCGGACATGTAGTTGGGAGACATCCAGAAGCCGCCGAGAATGAGCCGCAGATCCCCTTCCACCATATTCGCCACCCACTCTCGCGCGTTTCCAAACATGTCATACGTCCCGAATGGCCCCACACCCTGATAGGTTCCCACTGCCGCTGCGGAGCTACCGCTGAAATTGCTCAAAGGCGCCGTGTACTCGGCATCATCCGTCGGAGCGTCCTCATACCACTGCGACATCGTCGGAAGGCTCTTGCCTGCGAACTTTGCGTACGCCGACGCCTCGAACCAGCTCACTCCTGTAACCGGATAGTCCCCCTGTCCTTCAGCGAAATGTCCGCCCGCCCAGGTCGAAGGCCCTGAGCGCCCACTGGAATCCCGAAACTGGGCCATGACGTCGCTTCGCGAGAGCTTACGGCCATCCCGTTCAAAATCCGCCGGCCAGTACTCCGGCTTGTCGTATCCGCCGCTGTCGACGAACTTTTGATAGTCCTTGTTCGTTACTTCGAAACGGTCCACAAAGTACGACGGAATTTTGTAAGGTCCAACCGAGCCGATGAAGCCAACATAGCTGCCCCACGTTTGCGCGGGAACAAAAACCATGCCCGGAGGTGCCTTCTGCTGCGCTGCGAGCGAGAAACTCATCGAGTCGTTTGTTTCGGGCGCCGCAATGTTCGGCTCAAATCCTTGCTTCGAGACCTTCCAGCGGAAGTACCCCCTGGGCAGTCGAACATTTGCGAGCGGCGTCGTACCCAGCGAGATCCACTCCGATTTCGGATCCAGATAATCCTGCACTTCGACGTGGGCGCCCTGCGGGTCGGAGTTAATCGCGATGCTCTCTGTATTCTCGTCTGAGAATCGCTTTAAATCCCCATCCCCAGGCAAATCCTTTTCCGCTCGCTTCAAGACCTGTAATGCGGCCAGCGGCCGGCGCACGTCCATCAGCCTTTGAAACTCCGGTATTGCCTCCATCCGCGCCCAACGGCGTTCTGTAGCCCGGCGATACATCCAGGTCCCCGCTGACGCAATCACCACTGCAAATAGGACCATCGCCGCAACGGTCGGCAGCTTGCTTCGCTTCGTGATCAGAAACGGCGCAACGCTGCCCGATAGCCGCGCCACAAGATCACGCGATTCCTGTGCAAATTCTGCGGCTGTCTGGTAGCGCCGGTCCGCATCCTTCTCAAGGGCGCGCGCCGCAATCTGTTCTGCTTCCGCCGGCGCATCCGGACGCACTGTGCAGAGCGGCACAAGGGGCGCATCGACAATCGCCCGCATGATCGCCAGCCCACTCGTCGCTTCGAACGGCGGTCGCCCGGCAAGCGATTCGTAGTACACCGCGCCCAGGCTCCATATATCCGTGCGTGCGTCTACTCTCTTGCCCAGCGCCTGCTCGGGGGACATGTACATCGGCGTGCCCATCACGCCTCGCGCCTCGGTCATTGAAACGCCGGCATCTCCTTGCGTAAACAACTTTGCAAGTCCAAAGTCGAGAACCTTGGTTCGCCCTTTCGGCGTAACCATAATGTTTGCCGGCTTCAAATCACGGTGGATCACCCCGTGTTCGTGGGCCTCCTCAAGCGCTTCGGCCACCTGCAGCGCAATCGCCGTCGCCTCTTTCGCATCCATCCTGCCGCGGCGCAGCTTGACCGCCAGCGATTCGCCATCCACCAGTTCCATGACGATGTAATCGATGCCATCTTCTTCGCCAGCGTCATATACGGCCGCGATGTGAGGATGATTGAGCTTGGCAAGTGCCAGCGCCTCACGTTTGAAGTGACGGCGCGCCTCGTCGTTCACCAGCAGCCCGGCGCTCAGGACCTTGATCGCCACGTCGCGCTCGAGCTTCTCGTCGCGGGCCCGGTACACCACGCCCATTCCACCCGCACCCAGCCACTCGACAAGCAGATACCGCCCCAGCCTTTTTTCTGCCCCACAAAAATGTACTGGCAAAGTCTCAGCGGCCGGACTGCCATAAGAGTGATAACTGCTTGATGGAATCTCGTTCAGTCTTTCGTGTTCCTCCAGCAGCGATTCCACCAGCCGTCGCAACTCCGCGTCGCCTTTGCAGGCGGAATCAAGAAGCGCGCCTCGCTGCGCTCTCGGCAAGGCAAGAGCTCTTCTGCACAATTCTTCAGGTGCGGCAGAATCCGGGTTCTCCATTGGCGTGGCCCGGCGCACTTAATCCGGGGCGTGCTCCCGATTTCACCTTAACATGCGATCAATCGCGGAGCGGACACGATTCCGGCGTCGCGTGACTCAAAGTGAAATGTCGTTTGTCCAAGTTCCGCCCGAGTCACCGCTTACCCGGAAGTTGCTCCTTCGTTACTGACGGATTGTCCACCACCCATCCAGAACTCCAAAGCCCGAAGGGAATGGGAGCTGGAAACGCGACTTGATCTGTTTTCTTCAGTTGGGAACGCCTGGTCAGGCGGCCCATTCATCGAATCGGCGCATGATTTCCATGAGCCAACATCCCAACAGGATGACAGAGCCCCACAATATGAAGGGAACGCCGTAAAGTATGAGATTCTTGCGCGAACGGGCCAACTCAAACACTCGTACCTTCACAATCGCGTACACGTTCGCTGCGAGATAAGCAGCCACCAAACAGCTCACCACTAAGATGTGCATCTTCCTGATCCTCCTTTTACCGACCTGCATCTCTGCGCCGATACTCATCGGTTAGTTCCGCAATCGCATGCTGATTCTGGTCACGGCGACCATTTCGCTGCGACCAGCGCTCCGTCAGGACACCGCGCTCAAGGATGATGGGCTAGACAAGTCGATACCTGAGACCTTGACGACGGCCTGCCACGCGGCTTCCTGGCGGGCGTGATCGTGGAGGTGTGGGTGGCGCTGCGCCTCAATTGGGCCTGAGAACTTCGCTTGAGCCGAGGCAAAGAATTGCCCCGAGACGTCGGCTCCGAGCGCCTAAGTTATGAAACGGTGAATTGCCTCGTAGGAGTTATCTTGAAATGAAGTGCTTTTCAAATCAGTAAAGAAGGTACTCTGGTCCACCATGTCCCCTGATAACTTGCCCTCTTTACTGGCATAAAAAACGCCGCTTTTATACCGCTCATCCGAAATGGCATCTACAAAGCGTTTTGCACCTACATCCAGCGCATGCACCATTCCGCCCATCAGTGGGAACACAATAGGCATCATCACGTACTTCAACATAAACCGCATTGGCGGGGGAAGGCTGTCTGGAGCCTGAGTTCCTTTTGTATTTCCTGGGCTCACAACAACAAACTTGAGCCTAGGATATTTTCTTGCCATGGATAACGTCCACATGGTTTCTGCATACTTGACATATGCGTATGCTTGCAATGCAACGAACTTGTTACCAAAATACGATCCATCAAGAACAGCAGCAAACTCATCTACAGAAGAAGTCCTCATTGAAACTCGTTTTACTCCGAGCATCTTTACTCCGGGAACGGCTTCCGCACTGACTGCTAGAACTGTTTTCTTTAACTTGTCCCGTTTAATCAATTCATCCACTAGAATCACATTGCCTAAAATATTCGTAGCAGCTAATTGATTCATACCGGAAGGTGTAGATTTCGCAGCCGTTTTTCCAATTACTCCACCTGCATTCAAAACGATTGCATCAATAGGTTCCTTTATTTGTTCTACCGCCTTTCTTGCTGAATTTGCATCCGCAACATCCCCAATGATAATTTCAAAAATCTCTTTCCCCGTTTGCTCCTCAAGGTCGTTTTTCGCTGTCTCTGCTCTCGCACGATTTCTGCAAAAGAGAATTACCCTTCTTGTTTCTTTCTTCAATGCGAACTGTCGGGCAGTCTCTTTCCCAAGCCCAGCATTTGCTCCGGTTATCAAGACACTTTCGATCATTTTGTTCTCCTTCTTAGGTTGTTAGTTACTTGGGGAATGGAGCAACCCGACAGTCAGTTGATGATGGCCGCTCAGCGGGGCCTGAGCCGCCTCGACGCCCGCTGCAGTAAGCACGCGCTTCTTACCTGGGACCATCCCGGCATTGAGCAGCAGGAAATCGACCGGCCGACCTGGCTTGACCAGCTCGGCGAGCGCGGACTGAACGCTGATCGGCGCGTCCAGACCGCGCTCCAGCGGCGTGAAAACCTGTATCTTGGTCTCAGCCGCGAGTTGAGCGGCCGTTTGCTGGGCCCCGGCCAGGCTGCGCCCGGTGACGATGATCTCGCGCCGGCCTTCTTTGGCGAGCAGGCGCCCTGCGGCATTGCCGAGCCCGGAGGTGGTGACGGTGACGAGTGCGATCGAATGTTCCATGGTAGTCTCCGGGATGAAGGGTGAGGTGGTGTCGTTTTTCCGTTGAACCTATCCATGTTGTCTCTTGTGGTCGTGCCCTGTGTTTATCTGTCTTGAAGCATTACGAACGTTAGAGTACGATAATCACAGCGACAATGCAAGGAGTTTCGTACGCTATGGTAACTAATATCGTGAAGCGCCCCCGAGGACGTCCAAAAGGCTTTATCCCCGACGAAGCTCTCGACCGTGCCGTTGAGATGTTTTGGGAGCATGGGTATGAAGGAGTCGACGTGGATCGGATCGCGCGCGCCGTTAACGTCACCAAACCCGCGCTATACCGGGCCTTCGGAGACAAGTCCACCTTGCTGCTCAAGGCGGTCGAGCGCTATGCGCTGACGTATGGAACTCCCAAAATGACAGCATTTCAAGAGGAGCCGGACATCCACAAGGCCGTGACCGCCTTTTGCGAGGCTACCGTCGACTCCTGTACTGGCGAGGCTCGCTGCGGCTGCATGATGGCCGCTGCTGCGCTGGGACAGTCGGAGCGGGTAACGGAGATCCGTTCCCGGCTCAAGAAGGGCCTGACCGGATCCGCTGATATTTTCGCGAAGCGTTTCGAGCGGGAGATAAAGGCGGGGCGTCTGACTCGCGCACCCTCTGCCAAGGTGCGAGGCCGTTTGCTCGTTGACTTGCTGCAGGGTTTGCAGCTTCGCGCCAAGGTTGGTATCCCTCGCGAGGAATTGCTGGAAGACGCCCGAAGCTATGTGCCCATGATTCTTGGTAAGGAAATCTAACGCACTTCTCGGCGGGGAATGCGTCTGGATGAGTGTCAAATCGCCGAGGCACTGTTTGATCGGTTCCTGTCGTATTACCGCCAACCCTTCCGTTCCTGGTCGATAAACATCTTTGCGCTTCACAGTCACCGATGATGAAATCGGCTGGCGCCAGGAGATATGGCCTGCCTTTCGCCGAATCCGGCGGCTGGATAGCCATGGATTGCCCGGCTCCTTCAATCGATGGCTGAAGTCGCCGTACCCGCCGGTCATGCCCCTGCAGATCAATACCCCTCCCCGGCCCACAATCAGAGTAGTCATGAACTCTGAACCGTCTTTCAAAACTGCTCAAAAAAGACAGAAAATAATTTTCAAAACTGTATTCTTGTACGACCCATCTCAACCAACCCAATTTCAATCACTTAAACGCACAGGCAGTACAGGAATACAGGAAATTGAATGCCAAAAACGACCAAAATGTGCCACTTAATCTCTCATAAGGAGTCCAAAACGTGCCAGAAAAATGCCACCTTTTTGCCACCAAAATCCACGCGAAATATCAACCTCGTTGTTTCTCCTAGGCAGCTTTCTCTTTGCCCACGAGAAAAGAAGGATCACGCGCTTTGCAGATCATTTCCCGCGTTCTCTGCACAATGAGAGAGAAGAGAAAACCAGGGCGCGTAAGTCTTCCACGCGCAGATGCTTTGTAAGTCCTTTTCTCAGATATATCTGCAGCGAAGTTGTTTTGTTGGAAATATGTACAACGACGCGCTCCCCCTAACCCATTGAATCCGGGATGTTTCGTCCCAGAGACGGGGTGGGGGTATCCAGTCAATGCACGATACTCAAAGCCATCGGCTGAGCTTCCATATGCGAACGATGGCTTCTCGCAGGTTGTGGGCCCGGCAAACTGCTGACCCGCCGCCCTCCGCTACAATGATCAGAAGCGCAAGCCGGACTCATCACGCGGTTCGTCGACACGCTGGGCGCATCTCAAAAAAATGCTGATTAAGAATCTTCCTGAAGCACTGACCTTCGATGATGTTCTCCTGGTTCCTGCCTACAGCGATGTTGTTCCCGCACAGGTAAGCACCCAGACGCAACTCACGCGCGAAATCACGTTGAATACACCGCTGATCTCCTCGGCCATGGACACCGTAACCGAGTCGCGCATGGCCATCGCCATGGCGCAGCAGGGCGGAATTGGCATCGTCCATCGCAATCTCTCCATCGACGCGCAGGCAGGCGAGATCGACAAGGTGAAGCGCTCTGAAAGCGGTATGATCGTTGACCCGGTCACCATCGGGCCCGATCAGCAGATCGCAGATGCTCTTGAAGTCATGCGGCGCTACAAGATCTCCGGCGTTCCGGTAACGCAGGGCAATCGTCTCGTCGGCATCCTCACCAACCGCGATCTGCGATTTGAAACGCGAACCGATGTGCCCGTCGGCGAGGTGATGACCAAAGAGAATCTCATCACCGTCCCGGTTGGCACCACGCTCGAAGAAGCGGAGTTGATTCTTCACAAGCACCGTGTCGAGAAGCTTCTCGTTGTGGATGATCATTTCAACCTCAAGGGGTTGATCACGGTAAAGGATATTCAGAAGAAGCTCAAATACCCCAGCGCCAGCAAGGACGATAAAGGCCGTCTGCGCGTTGGCGGAGCTATCGGCGCCACCGGAGATTTCCTCGAGCGCGCTGAAGAACTGGTAAATGCGCGCGCCGATGTTCTGGCCATCGACTCGGCGCACGGCCATTCTTCGCGAGTGCTTGAAGCGGTGCGTGAAGTGAAAAAGCGTTTTCCCAGCGTAGGACTTCTGGCTGGAAATGTAGCCACCTACGAAGGCGCGCAGGCACTGATGGACGCTGGCGCTGACGCGATCAAAGTTGGCATCGGCCCCGGATCCATCTGCACCACGCGCATCGTGACGGGCGCCGGAATGCCACAAATCACGGCGATTGCCGAGGCCGCCCGCGCGGCCCGCGAGCGAGGCATTCCCGTGATCGCCGACGGCGGCATCAAGTACTCCGGCGAAGTCACCAAGGCCATCGCTGCGGGAGCAAGTTCCGTGATGATCGGGTCGCTCTTTGCCGGAGTTGACGAGAGCCCCGGCGAAACCATCCTCTACCAGGGACGCAGCTTCAAGAGTTATCGCGGCATGGGTTCGCTCACCGCCATGGGTCAGGGCTCGGGCGAACGCTACTTCCAGAGCACCGAAGACCTTGCCAGCGCGGAGTTGGGCACGGAAGGCGTGGTGCAACGCGAGCGCTCAAGCCAGAACCGCCTCGCCAAGTTCGTTCCAGAAGGAATTGAAGGACGCGTGCCTTATCGCGGGCCGCTGGAATCCATGGTCTTCCAGTTGGTAGGCGGCCTGCGTTCCGGGATGGGCTACCTGGGTTGCTCATCCATCGCCGAGTTGCAGGAGAAGGCGCAGTTCGTGCGCATTTCCAACGCGGGCCTCCGCGAGAGCCATGTGCACGACGTCATCATCACCCGCGAAGCACCCAACTACCACGTCGAATAAGCGCGGGCAACTGCTTAAGCTGGTCACGCCGGGAAGGCTGCATCGATTGGATCTTTTTTCAACTGATCGACGAACCATTCAGTACTGGTTTCGCGCCTGGCTTCCGGTCGCAATAGCAATCTGCGTCATCGCAGTCGAGTCGACCGAGTACTTCGGATCCGACCGCACCAGTGGTCCGCTGCGTCGGATTTATGAATACATCTTTGGCCATGTGACGAATAAGAGCTGGGAAGCCCTGCATCATTTCATCCGCAAATGCGGCCATTTCCTTGGCTACGGAATTGTGGGCTTGCTGTGGCTGCGCGCCTGGTGGATGACTCTGCCGCGTTCCGGCTTTACCCTCGACGCAGTTCTGGCCCTGCTTGGCACTGCAGTCGTTGCCAGTGCCGATGAGTTTCATCAGTCGTTTCTTCCCAATCGCACCGGAGTTCCTTCCGACGTACTTCTGGACTGCTGCGGAGCGGTTGTTTTGCAGTCGATTGTTTATATTTACATGCGCCTGCGATGGCCGAAGCGGCTGGCAAGGGCCGCCTGAATTGGCTGCCCGGTGCTGCGCTTGATATAAACTGCGCTTGTGAAATTACCCCGCATCTCGTCTCCATTTTTTCTGATCGCCATTTTTTGGCTCGCCGTGACGGCCATTCCCGCGCATGCCGACAAACTTCGCTCACCCTGGGACGGTCGCAAGATTGAGCCAACCAGCGCTCCTTACGATTGCCCTGCTGCACCACCGTTCGCGACCACGCTGGAGATCAGCGCGTATTACATCGACAACCACGCCTCGATCGCAGATCCTCAGAAATTCGCTGCTTTCCAGAAAGCCTCGGAAGACTCCAACCATCTGAGCCAATATGCAGCCCTTGCGGCCGACGCATATCTCGCGAAGGGAAGCCGTGCTGCGGCGATGTGCGTGTATACGCTGCTCGACGCGGCTGCGAAAGCTGATGCCTGGGCCGGCAAGATGCACGACTTCAATGGTGTGTACATTCAGAACTGGCTTCTGAGCGCCGTTGCCGTTTCTTATTTGAAGGTCCGGCCGAGCGGCGTGGGAGCTCCGAAGCAGGACGCGGCCATCCAGAAATGGTTTGGGCATCTTGCCCTGCGTGTACGGGACTACTTCGATGAAGAGGTGCGACGCGTTGGTTCTGAGAAGGAAAACAACCATTTGTATTGGGCTGGACTGGCGGTTGCTGCCGCTGGAATCGCCGATGACAACGCGGAGGACTTCAAGTGGGGCGTAACCGCTTACCGCATGGGTCTCGACCTGATTCAGCCGGATGGGTCGCTTGTTGCCGAGATGAATCGCGGACAGATGGCGATGCATTACAACCTTTACGCGCTTGGGCCGCTGATCATGCTGGCCGAGTTCGGTGAGGCGAATGGGCTGGACTTGTATGCGGAGGAGAATGGCGCGCTTCATCGGCTGGTGAAGTTCTGCCTGGAAGCGCTGGAGGACCCGACGTTGATTGAAAAGCGGACGGGCGTGAAGCAACTGGTCACACTCCCCTACGCTGGCTCTGACATCGGATGGGCCGTCCCTTACGTCCGCCGCTTCCCCAATCCAAAGCTCGCTGCACTCATCGCCAAGGCACCTTGGGTAAGAAATACATCCTGGGGTGGCGCACCGCCGGAGTAACTTCGCGAATCAAAGCATTACATGAGCTCTCCAGCGCAAATTCGCATCGGAATCTCGGGGTGGCGCTACGACGGGTGGCGTAGCACTTTCTACCCGGAGGACCTTCCCCAGCGCCGCGAACTTGAGTTCGCCTCGCAACACTTCAACTCCATCGAGCTGAATGGGACCTTCTACTCGACGCAACGGCCCCAAAGCTTTCAGCAATGGAGTAAGGACACACCGGCCGACTTTGTCTTCTCCGTCAAGGGATCGCAGTTCATTACGCACATTCGCAGGCTGCAGAATGTCGAGACAGCATTGGCTAACTTCCTTGCTCAGGGACTCCTGCGGTTCGGCAAGAAACTAGGTCCGATTCTATGGCAATTCGCGCCAAGCTTCTCGATGAACCTGCAGCTTCTTCAGGACTTTTTTAAGCTTCTACCGCGGACGCAAAAACAGGCAGCCGCCTACGCTCGGCAGCGCGATGAGTGGATGGCGGGTCGTTCATGGCTTGAAGTCGAAGAAGATCTGCCCCTTCATCACGCTGTTGAGATCCGCCACAAAAGCTTCGCGACTCCCGAGTATGTCTCTCTGCTTCGCGAGAACAACATCGTTCTTGTGGTCGCGGACTCAGTCAAATGGCCACGCCTGATGGACGTCACAGCGGATATTGTCTATTGCCGCCTGCACGGCAGCGAGAAACTCTACGCAAGCGGCTACACCCCCGATGCAATCGACGTCTGGGCTCGTCGCATCATCGCGTGGTCGCGCGGAGAGGAAGTTACGGATGGGACGAGGGTGCATCCCGAACCTGGCCCCAAACGCTCTTCCCGCGACGTCTTCGTCTACTTCGACAACGATCTCAAGGTCCGCGCGCCATTCGATGCCCAAAGTCTGAGCAAGAGAATCGCGGAATTAACCGGCCCCTCGGCCAAATCCGAGCCCTGAAACAAATACGGGCGTCCGCATCTGCGGACGCCCGTGCTTGCCTTCCAACCGAAGGCTGACAGTGCTGAAGGAAGCCGCTCTACGCGGCTTCTTCGCCCTTGTCTTCCTTCTTGCTTTCTTCGAGCTGTTTTTCCAGTTCGGCGCGCTTCTTGGCCTTGATGTCGTCGCGCTTCTGGCGCTTCGCATCAAGTTGCTTTTCAGCACCCAGCAGTTCGATGAACGCCTTTTCGGCGCCATCGCCCTTCTGGAATCCGGTGCGGACGATGCGCAAATAGCCGCCCTGACGATCGCCGTAGCGCGGAGCAACGGTATCAAACAGCCGCTCCACAGCCTTGTCGGTCATGAGAAAGCTGAGCGCCTGGCGCCGCGAGTGCACGTCGCCCTTCTTGCCCAGCGTAATCATCTTCTCCACGTGCGGACGAACCGCCTTGGCCTTGGCCACGGTGGTCTCCACGCGGTCTTCTATGATCACGGACGTGACCAGGTTGCGCAGCAACGCGCGGCGATGGCTGGTGTTGCGTCCGAGTTTGAATCCTGCATTGCGATGACGCATAAAAACTCTCTTTCGGTGACAAATGTGAGAGATCGAGGATCAGAGATCAGAAGTCACTACACGTTGATGCAGCCGACGGACTTTTAACTAATCCCTGATCCCTGCCTTAAAAGTTCTCCGTTTCGGTCGGCAACTGGAGATCGACTGAATCCAGCGGCTCGTCCTCGTCGTCGAAGTGGCCGTAGTTGGCGGCCAATGCGGTGGCGGGCGGAATGCTGGTCGGACCGGGGACAGCATTGCCGTTCTCGTCGATCTTCATCCCCAGGGAAAGGCCCATCTGCGCGAGAATTTCCTTGATCTCGTTCAGGCTCTTGCGGCCGAAGTTCTTGGTCTTTAGCATCTCGGCTTCGGTCTTCTGCACCAGTTCGCCGATGGTCTGAATGTTGGCATTCTTCAAGCAGTTGTAGCTGCGGACCGACAGTTCCAGCTCTTCGACCGAGCGGTTCAGGTTGTCGTTGCGCAGCAGAACGCGACCTTCTTCGCCACGGGACTCAGCTTCGATTTCTTCTTCGAAGTTGATGAAGATGTTCATGTGGTCCTTCAGCAGCTTGGCAGCTAGGCCGACAGCATCGGCGGGCAGCACAGCCCCGTTGGTCCACACTTCGAGCGTGAGCTTGTCGTAGTCGGTGATCTGGCCCAAACGAGCCGCTTCAACCACATAGTTCACGCGGCGCACCGGCGAGTGGACGGAGTCGACGGGAATGAAACCCAGTCCCAGATCGGCGTCAAAATTCTTGTCGGCTGAGACGTATCCGCGACCGCGCTTCAAGCGCATTTCCATCTCAAGCCTGCCGCCTTCAGAAACGGTAGCGATGTAGACGTTCTTGTCGAGAATCTCGACGTCGCCGTCGGCTTCAATCATGCCTGAGGTGATGATGCCGGGCTGGTCAGCGCGCAGATAAAGCGCCTTGGGACCGTCGCCCGCAAGCTTGAACGGCACTTGTTTGAGATTCAAGATGATGTCGGTCGCATCTTCGACCACGCCGGCGATCGACTGGAACTCGTGAAGCACGCCCTCTACGCGAACCGCTGTGACAGCGGCGCCCTCAATCGAACTGAGTAAGGTGCGGCGCAGGGCATTGCCGATGGTTGTGCCAAATCCGCGCTCAAACGGCTGTGCGCTGAATTTGCCAAATGTGTCGCTGAGCGTCTCGGCATCGACTGCCAAACGCTTCGGCTTCTGAAATCCTCTCCAAAGCATATCGTTGTCTCTTTTCCCGCACGGCATGTACGTCGCGATGCATTTTGCGGCGGCCGCGCAAGTTCTCCTTCAGTTGAAATGCAGAGAAGAGCGAATAGGAAGTAGGGAGTAGCAAACCGCGCGATTGCCACGATGTGCTTTTTATTCCCTAATCCCTATTCCCTGTTCCCTGTCGTTCTTACTTGCTGTACAGTTCGACGATCAGCTGTTCGTTGATCGGCAAATTGACGTCCTTGCGCTTCGGCAGGCTGAGTATGCGGCCTGAGAAGTTCTCGAAATTAGCCTCGAGCCACGCGGGGACGGGGTTCTGCGCGGCGTTTTGCGCACCCTGCTCCACGATGATCAACTTCTTCGCGGCCTCACGGATCGCGATCTCGTCACCCACGTTTACCTGGTACGAAGGGATGTTTACCTTCCGACCGTTTACTGAGACATGGCCATGGCGAACAACCTGGCGAGCCTGGCGCCGCGAAATAGCGAAGCCAAGTCGGAAGGCCACGTTGTCGAGGCGACGCTCCAACTGCTGGATGAGCAATTCGCCGGTGACACCGGGGGCGCGGTTAGCCTTCTCGTAGTATTCGCGGAATTGGCCTTCGAGGGTGAAGTACATACGCTTGGCCTTCTGCTTTTCATGCAGTTGCAGGCCGTAGCCCACAATCTTGGCCTTGCGGTCCTTGCCGTGCATTCCCGGCGGGAAGTTGCGCTTCTCGATCGGGCAACGGTCAGACAAACATTTGGTGCCCTTCAAAAAGAGCTTGGTGCCTTCGCGACGGCAAAGGCGGCAGACTGCTCCGGTATAACGAGCCATTTCTTCTCCTGACTTCGGATGACGGCCGGTTTACATCTCTGGAGGAGACTTCCTCCCGGCCCTATTTCAGTGAACAGTGATTAGTGGACGGTGTTGAGTTTTATCCTGCGACCGCTGAATAAAACAACTGAACTCCGTTTTCTTTCACTGCCGTTGCCAGGTCAGTGGGTGATGTTGATTCTGCCGCTTGCGGCTCGAATAATTGATCACTGTTCACTAACCACTGACAACTTTTCTTACACTCTGCGGCGCTTCGGTGGACGGCAGCCGTTGTGCGGCACCGGCGTAACGTCGCGGATCGAGCGCACTTCGATGCCCGCCGCAGCCAACGCGCGGATTGCCGATTCGCGGCCTGAGCCCGGACCGGCCACGCGCACATCGACTGCGCGCAAACCGTGATCCCGAGCCATGCTGGCGGCATTGGATGCAGCCTGCTGCGCCGCAAAGGGCGTGCCCTTGCGCGAACCGCGGAATCCCAGCGAACCTGAACTCTTCCAACTGAGCGTGTTGCCCACCTGGTCGGTGATGGTCACGATGGTGTTGTTGAACGAGGCTTGAATGTGGCAAATACCAAACGGCACATTCTTACGCTCGCGCTTCTTGAACTTCTTGTTCTTGCCAGCCTTGCCGGCTGCGGCCTTTTCTGGTTTCGCCATTAGGTCTTCGCCGTCGCTTTCTTCTTGCTGGCCACAGTGCCCTTACGCGGGCCCTTGCGGGTGCGGGCATTGGTGTGGGTGCGCTGTCCACGAACCGGCAGAGACCGCCTGTGACGGTTACCGCGGTAGCTTTGAATATCGATGAGGCGCTTGATGTGCATCTGGACGTCTTTGCGCAGATCGCCCTCGACGTCACCCTCGTCCTCAATCACCTGGCGGATACGGTTTACCTCTTCTTCACCCAGATCCTGGATTTTCTTGAAGGCGTCAACATTTGCCTTCTCCAGAATCTTGAGCGCACGCGGATTCCCGATGCCAAAAATGTATGTAAGCGCGATCCGAGCCTGCTTGTTGCGGGGCAGATCGACGCCAGCAATACGTGCCATTCTGATTCCTTTACAACTTCGTTTGGTGTGCCTCCGGCCTCAACCGGTTCGCACGGGTTAATGCGGTTGTTCCGCCGGGGTCCCCGGCGACAGGTCGTCGTCGCTGGGGTGATCAGGGGTTCATCGCAAGCCTTGACTCAAGCTAACTAGCCCCTGAAATACAGAAACCAGGAATTAGGAAGTAGGGAATACAAATCTGGTGCCTCGCAAATCCCGCTTGTTACTCCTTAATCCCTGTTCCCTATTCCCTGCCTTTTGGAATTTCCCGCCTACTGCCAGACTCAATTAGCCCTGGCGCTGCTTGTGCTTTGCGTTCTCGCAGATCACGCGAACCACCCCGCGGCGGTTGATGACCTTGCATTTCACGCAAATCTTCTTTACTGATGCACGGACCTTCATTGTTACTGCCCTTCTCCGCGCATCTACTGACAACGCGGTTTGAAACTCAGATGTCAGTGAACCGTGGTCAGTAATCAGATCGTGGCTTGGATTACTTAACTGATCACTGTGCACTGTTCACTGCTCACTTATATCTGTACACAATTCGTCCGCGATTCAGGTCGTAGGGGCTCAATTCGACGGCCACGCGGTCTCCCGGCAAAATGCGGATGAAATTCTTGCGCATCCGGCCCGAGACATGAGTCAAGACCTCGTGGTTGTTCTCGAGCTTGACCTTGAACATGGCGTTGGGCAACGTCTCAGTGACCGTTGCCATGACCTCAATCGCATCTTCCTTCGACAAACTGTATCCACTTCTGAGTGCTTGAAGCACCCTTGTGTTTTGTGACCGAATACTTGCCGCTATTCGGTCAGGACCTTTGCTCCGGTGTCGGTAACCGCCACCGTGTGCTCGAAATGAGCACTCATGCTTCCATCGTCTGTGACCGCCGTCCAGCCATCGCGCAAAACGCGAACGTCCGCCTTGCCGGCATTCACCATAGGCTCGATGGCAATTACCATCCCCGCCCTCAGTTTCATGCCCGAGCCGGCCTGGCCAAAATTCGGCACTTGGGGATCTTCATGCATATGGACGCCGATTCCGTGTCCTACAAAATCTCTGACTACCGAAAACCCCTCAGCTTCAACTACGCCTTGCACCGCGGCCCCGACATCGCCCAAGGTTGCTCCGGGCTTCACAACATCGATTGCCGCATGCAGCGATGCTTCAGTCACGCGCAATAGCCGCGCGGTGTCGGGAGCAATTTTCTCGCCCACCGGAACGGTAATGGCAGCATCGCCATAGTAGCCGTCGACAATCGCGCCGCAGTCCACCGAAACGATGTCTCCTTCTTTCAGAACCCGCTTCTTCGATGGAATGCCGTGCACCACCTCGCTGTTGACTGAGGTGCAAAGGACGCACGGAAACCCGTGATATCCCTTGAAGGCCGGCTTGGCGCCTAGTTCTGCAATCCGCGCCTCAGCCACCTTTTCAAGATCGAGAGTGGTTGCGCCCGGCTTCACATGGCTGCGCACGAGTTCAAGTACCTCGCGAACCACCTTGCCCGCGCGGCGCATTTTCTCGATCTCACTGAATGACTTCAATACAACAGCCATGTCATCAACCTTGCCTTTGCTACACACAAAAACCCGCTCGCGCGGCTCGCTAACTGCGCAGTCGCTCGACGGCGGCAACAATTCCAGCCGCAATTGCGGCTATTGGTCCGTCTCCAGCCACTTCGGCAAATCGCCCCTGCTCCCGATAATGCTCGACTACGGGCGTGGTCTGTGCTGCGTAAGCGCGCATACGCTCTGCAAAAACCTTCTCCGTATCATCGGACCGCTGGACCAGTGGGGCGCCTTCTACATCACAAAAACCAGCCCGCTGGGGCGGCTTTGAGTAGATGTTGTAGATGGTCTGGCAGACTGGGCAGTTCCTGCGCCCCGTAATGCGGCGCAGTAGCTGATTATAATCCACTTGAATGCTGACGGCAACCACCGGCAAAGCGTCCTTTTGGGTTGCCAGACGCCCGTCAAGCCAGTGAGCTTGCGCCAGGGTCCGCGGAAAACCGTCCAGAATGTAGCCCTTAGCCGTATCGGGCTGTTGCAGACGCACCGCAACCATCTCATTGACCAGCGAGTCGGGAACCAATTCGCCCCGATGCATGATCTCCTTGGCCGCCTTGCCCAGCGCCGTTCCCTGGGCCACATTGGCTCGCAAGAGATCGCCGGTAGATATCTGTGGAATCCCCCAATGCTGCACAAGTTCTTTGGCCTGGGTGCCTTTCCCCACGCCCGGTGCACCCATCAGAAGAATTGGTCCGGGGACGATCATCCGTGCCGCCCCTTGATCACTTTCTATAGCATTTTCAATACTTGCAGACAACGACATTACCAGGTTTTCCTTCCGCGTATACGACCGGAACGCGGGGAAAAGCCATCATAATGACGCATGATCAGCTGCGATTCGATCTGGTTGACAGTGTCCATTGCGACACCCACTACAATCAGCAGCGAGGTGCCGCCAAAGTAGAAATTGACCCCCAAACCGTGTGTTGCCCAGGTGGGCAGATTCTCAAAAAACCTGCCGATGAGCCAAACTTTATCGAAACGAATACCCGAAATCAGGAACGTGGGCACTAGGGAAATGACAATAAGATAGAGTGCTCCCACCAGCGTGATTCGGGTGAGAATGTCGTTAATGAAGTCCGATGTGCGTTTCCCGGGGCGAATTCCGGGAATGAACGAGCCCGATTTGCGGAAGTTGTCGGCAATATCGTCCGGCTTCATCACGATCGATACGTAGAAGTAGGCAAAGAAGACAATGCCCAACATGTAAAGCGTTTCATACCAAGGATATCCGGGTGCCAGAGCCTGAATGATAGGCTGGAAAAACTTGCTGTTCTGCACCCATTCCATCTGGCCGAAAAGCAGTGGGGCCGAGAGTATCGAGCTGGCAAAGATGACCGGCATGACTCCGCCGGAATTGACCTTGAGGGGCAGATGGCTCGATTGACCACCCATCATGCGCCGGCCCACAATACGCCGTGCGCTCTGGATCGGAATGCGCCGCTCGGAACGCTCGACGAAAACGATGAACGCCACCACTGCAACCATGCCTACCGCGAGCAGCAGAACTGCAAAGATAGTGAATGTTCCCCAGGCGCTCGTCTGAACTTTTTGGATCATGTCGGCCACGCCGCGGGGAAGGCCGGCGATAATTCCGGCGAAGATCAACAGACTCATACCGTTGCCGATGCCGCGATCGGTAATCTGCTCACCCAGCCACATGATGAAGGCAGTGCCCGTGGTCAGAGTCAAAACTGTCATCAGGCTGAATCCGATTCCCGGGTTCAGCACCAGGCCCTGCTTGGTGAGAATGGTCGCAATTCCAATGGACTGAAGCGCGCCAAGTATCACGGTTACGTAGCGCGTCCATTGTGTAATCTTGCGCCGACCCAGTTCGCCTTCCTTCTGGATGCGCGCCAGGGGTTCATACACAACGGTCAGCAATTGGAAGATAATCGACGCCGTGATATAGGGCATGATGCCGAGCGCAAAGATGGTCATACGGCGCAGATTTCCGCCACCGAAGAGATCCATCAAGCCCAGCGCCGAGCCACTTTGCGCGTTGAACATCATCTCCAACTGGTGGGTGTTGACACCTGGCGTTGGAATCCACGCACCTAGACGGTAGACGGCCAGAATGCCGAGGGTGAACAGAACCCGCTTGCGCAGGTCAGGAATCCGGAAGATATTCAGAAACTTTTCAAGCATGTTTGGTTTTCCGCTTCAGGCGTTGCCGCCGCTCGAAATCCGTACCAAAGTCCAGTTTATGCGCGAAGGTCGCCAGATGTCCTGGAATATCCGCCCGTTGTTCCCCAGGGTTGATTCTGCGGTGTGGCTGCAGAATTTGGCGGTGTTCCCGGACACAACGCCTTGCGCTACGTCCCGGGCGTCAATTCCCGGGTGCCCCATCCTTGCGACGCTCTTGTCTCTGTCGCAAGGGTGGGAAAGCAAGAACCTAGACCGTTACCGGAACTCCGGCGACGACAGCCTTGCCGCCAGCCTTTTCGATCTTTTCAACGGCCGACTTGGAGAACTTGTGCGCATGAATAGTGATCGCCGAGGTTAACTCACCCGATCCCAGCACCTTGATCAGCGCTTTCTTGCTTGAGGAGAGGCCCAGCTTTTTGTAGTCGTCCAAGCCAATCTCCTTCACCTCGAGCCCGG
This sequence comes from uncultured Acidobacteriaceae bacterium, assembly GCA_963826915.1. Lineage (GTDB taxonomy): Bacteria > Acidobacteriota > Terriglobia > Terriglobales > Acidobacteriaceae > Telmatobacter. The sequence goes on along the minus strand of CAWGYG010000006.1, from coordinate 344,938 downwards.
CGATTCGGTCAAGATTAACGACCGTGTACTCGGTGCGGAAGATGTTGGTGAAGCCGCGCTTGGGCAAACGGCGGTGAAGCGGCATCTGGCCGCCCTCAAAACCGCGCATCAGGCTGAAGCCGGAACGCGAACCCTGACCCTTGTGGCCGCGGGTAGAAGTCTTGCCCATGCCGGATCCCATACCCCGGCCCACGCGTTTGCGCCCGGTATTTGCATTCTTGGGCGCGCGCAAATTCGATAGATTCTTAGCCATGATTTTCCTCGCTGTAGCGCCGATCAGAGTTAGGCTCTGCCGACTCGCGTTACGAACAGGGGTCAGAGATTAGGGATCAGTTGAAGTGACAATATTAACTACGGACAACTGATCCCTGATCCCTGAAACCTGATCCCTAGTCTTCTAAAACCCGTACCAGGTGTGGAATTGCCTTTACCATGCCGCGGGTTGATTCCGTATCCACGCGCTCGACGATCTGATTGAGACGCGTAAAGCCCAAGCCCTTGACCACGGCCTTGTGCTTCGATGGCGTCGAATTCTTAGAGCGATAGTACTGAATGCGAATCTTCTTTGTCTCGGCCATGATTAAAGCTCCTCAATCTGCTTGCCGCGTGCGGTCGCGACGTCGGCCTTGGCGCGCAATTGCACCAGGGCGTCGAACGTGGCCTTGATAACGTTGTGCGGATTGGCGGTGCCGAGGCTTTTGGTCAGAACGTTTTGCACGCCCGCTGAAGTCATGACAGCGCGCACCGCGCCCCCTGCAATCACTCCGGTACCTTCCGGGGCCGGCTTCAGAAGCACCTGTCCCGAACCATAGCGGCCCAGTACCTGGTGCGGAATCGAGGTCTCAGTGAGGTTGATGCGGACCAGGTTCTTCTTGGCCGACTCAATCCCCTTGCGAATGGCCTGGGGAACTTCCTTGGCCTTGCCCGATCCATAGCCGACCACGCCCGAAGCTGCGTCACCCACGACAACCAGCGCGGCGAACGACATGTTTTTGCCGCCCTTGACCACCTTGGTCACGCGATTGATCGAAACCACCTGATCCTTCAGGTTGTATTGGTTCGCATCGAGTTTCTTATTCGAAATCATCATTGCTCTCTCGTCTCTTTCAGCAGACAGTGATCAGTCTTGAATGCTCTCACCGTTTCGAAGTCTTCACTGTGCACTGCGCACTGTTTCACTGTTCACTCTTATTAGAACTCCAGCCCTGCTTCGCGCGCAGCCTCGGCCAGGGCCTTGATGCGTCCGTGATAGAGGAAGCCTCCGCGATCGAAGACCACCTTCTTGATTCCTTTTTCGACGGCGCGTTCTGCAATGGCCTTGCCAATCTCTTTTGCCGCCGCCACGTTTCCGCCCGTTTTGAGTTTCAGCGCCAGCGTCGAAGTCGAAACCAGTGTCTCGCCCTTCTGGTCGTCGATTACCTGCGCATAGATGTGGTTCAGCGAACGATAAACATTCAGGCGCGGCCGCTCTTCAGTGCCAGCAAGCTTACGCCGGATGCGCGAATGAATGCGCTGGCGAATTGCGTTTCTCTTGGTTTGCGTAATCATCGTTTTTCTCTTTCCTATCAGCGGAGCCGCCCTGCGGTCCCGTTCGGTTGTTTTCCAGGGTTCGGGGGTCAGTTTGATGTGCTTCGTGCCCGGGTTTTTCTAATCCCTGATCCCTAACCCCTGATCCCTGTCCTTTGTTACTTGGCGCCGGTCTTGCCGGCCTTCTTCTTCAATTTCTCGTCCGAGTACCGCACGCCCTTGTTCTTGTAAGGATCAGGCTTACGGAGCGAACGCATATCCGCGGCCACCTGGCCTACCTTCTGGCGATCAATCCCGGAAATGGTCAGATGAGTCTGCTTCGGATCGATCGCGACTTCGATGCCCGAAGGCAGCGGCACTTCAATCGGATGCGAGTAGCCCAGCGTAAATACCACCATGCCTTTGCCCTTCAACTCTGCACGATAACCAATGCCGACAATGTCCAGTTCCTTTGTCCAACCCTTGGTTACGCCATGCACGGCGTTGAACACCAATGCGCGCGTCAGCCCGTGAACGGCGGCCTTATCTTCGCTGGCGCGGTTCACATGCAGAGCACCGTCCTTGGTCTCGAGCGAAATGCCTTCGGCGATCAGCGCCGATACTTTGCCCTTTGGTCCCTCGACCAGAACCGTGTTGCCCTCAACCTTGTACTTCACACCCGAGGGCAGCGGAATAACTTTCTTGCCAATACGCGACATCGAATCAATCCTTCTTTGGCTTGCGAGTCCCGAGAGCGTTAGCCTCGTTCCACTGCAGCCCTGGGACGCATCCCAGATGAACAAACCATTCAGAGTCCCGCGAAGACAGCCTGGACACGCCGAAGGCAGTTGCCTGGACGGCCAGTCCTACCAGACTTCGCAGAGCAACTCGCCGCCTACGCCTTCACGGCGCGCCTGGCGACCAGTCATCACACCCTTGGGCGTCGTCATGATCGAGATGCCAAGGCCACCCTGCACACGCTTGATCTCGTCGCGGCCGATGTACACACGGCAGCCGGGACGCGAGATGCGCGCCAGGTCGCGAATGGCCGCTTCCTGTCCGCCGTACTTCAGGTACACGCGGAGAATCAGCTTGCCTTCCTCTTCCTGGGTCTTGTAGTTCGAGATGTAGCCCTCTTCCTTGAGAATGCGGGCAATCTCGGTCTTCAGCTTTGAAGCCGGTACATCCAACTTCTGATGGCGGGCCCGGATCGCATTCCGGATGCGCGCCAGAAAATCTGCTACTGGGTCGGTCAGACTCATTCCTTCTCCTTCATTTCCCGTTCGCTCCCGGTCTCACTTCTTGAGGGAGAACCAGCGGAAATGCGTACTACAGTTTTCAGTGAACAGTGGACAGTGATCAGTAAAAACCGTTCTCGTTTTCACTTAAGCGGCCAGTTCTAGCTCGAAGAAACTGACCACTGTTCACTGTCTACTGACAACTGCTTTGCTACCAGCTCGACTTCACGACGCCGGGGATCTCTCCCTTGAGCGCCAGCGCACGGAAACACAAGCGGCAAACGCCAAACTTGCGCAGAAACCCGCGCGGCCGCCCGCAGAGCTGGCACCGGTTGTGCTTGCGGCAGCTGAACTTCGGCTTCCGCGCGTCCTTCACTCTCTTTGCAGTGGTTGCCATAATCCTCTTATCCCGCCTTACGCGCCTTGCCTGAACGGCATGCCGAAGTGCTTCAACAGCGCGCGCGCGTCGTTGTCGTCTTTGGCCGTGGTCACAATCGTGATGTTCATGCCCTTCAGCTTCTCCACCTTGGAGTAATCAATTTCAGGAAAGATCAGCTGGTCGCGCAGGCCGAGCGTGTAGTTACCGCGCCCGTCAAAACTCTTTGTCGACACGCCGCGGAAATCTCTTACTCGCGGCAGCGCCGTCGAAATCAATCGATCAAGAAACTCGTACGCCTTGTCCGATCGCAGCGTTACCATCGCGCCAATCGACATTCCTGCGCGCACCTTGAAGGCTGCAATCGACTTCTTCGCTTTGGTCGTTACCGGTTTCTGTCCAGCGATCGCAGCCAGGTCAGCAACCAGGGGATCGAGCAGCTTGGTATTCTGTGTAGCTTCACCCAAACCCATGTTGACGACTATCTTCTTAAGCTTCGGAACCGCCATCTCGTTCTCGATGCCGAGCTCTTTCTTCAGAGCCTGTTTAATCTCTTTTTCGTACTTCTCTTTCAGCCTTGCTGCCATTTTCCTTTGCTCTCTTTCTTCCGAACTTCGGAGTGGATCCCGATTCTGATCCGTTTACCGCTACGGAAGTGCTTGCCGTATGGGCGAAGCTCGAATGCCTCTTTGCCCAAACGGACTGGCTTACCGCTACTTCTTGGTGGGCAACTCTGACCCACAAGTCTTGCAAATTCGCATCTTGCTCGTGCCTTCAACCTTGTATCCCACGCTCGCGGTCTTGCAATTGGGGCAAACCAGCGCCACGTTTGAAACATTGATCGGCGATTCATGCTCTGCGATACCGCCCTTGGTGCGCTGTCCCTGCTTGCTCGAAACTGTCTTCTTCACAACGCGTACATGCTCCACGAGCACCGTGCCCTTGTCAGGGAAAACGCGCAAGACGCGGCCCGTCTTGTTGCGGTCAGAACCCGTGAGCACCTTCACTACATCGTTGCGGCGAATGTTCAAACTCGTCATTTCCTTCTCCAAATGCAGGGGACAGGGGTCAGAGATCAGAGGTTAGTTAAATCCACGACCCCGAACTCATTGCACGCTGTTCCCTGTTCCCTGAAACCTGATCCCTGCTCTTACACCACTTCTGGAGCCAGCGAAACAATCTTCAAAAACTTCTTCTCGCGCAATTCGCGAGCGACTGGTCCGAATACTCGGGTTCCGACTGGCTCATGCGCATCGTCGATCACCACAGCCGCGTTCTCATCAAAGCGGATATAGGTTCCGTCGCGCCGGCGATGTTCCTTGCGGGTGCGAACGATGACCGCCTTCACCACCTTGCCCTTTTTCACCGTGCCGTCCGGCGAAGCTTCCTTCACCGCAGCGGTTACGATATCGCCGAGACCGGCCTTCTTGCCTAGCCCGCCGCCCAGCGGCAGGATCACTTGCAGCTTGCGTGCGCCGGAGTTATCGGCCACCGCGAGCATGGTTCTCATTTGCACAGCCATGGAATCTTCTCCTTCTTGCTCGCCCGCTTACTTGGCAGCCTCAGCCACGGCCGTTCCCGCCGTATCTTCTAACTGGCTCAGCGATGAACGCCGGACAATCTCTTCGAGCGACCACCGCTTCAGCTTGCTCAGCGGCCGCGTCTCGCGAATACGAACCACATCACCCAGGCGGGCTGAACTCTGCTCGTCATGGGCATAGAACTTCTTTGTCGAGCGCACGATCCGCTTGTACTTGGGATGAGCCTTGCGCATCTCTACTTCGACCACGATGGTCTTCTGCATCTTGGTCGAGACCACGTTGCCAACCTTCTCATTGCGCCGCGAAGCCGCCGGCGCTTGTGCCTTCTCTGTTGCCGCCGTCATTTACCGGCTCCCTTCTTCGCGCTCGTTTTCGTGCTAGCTTTTGCGCTTTTGGTTGTGCTGGCCTTTGCGCGCTTTACGGGACTCGCCTTCGCACTCTTCTTCGTGCTTGCCTTGGCGCTCTTCTTCGCTTCCGTCTTGACGCTGGCTGCAGGAGCTGTGTCGTGGGCCGCACCGCGGACGCCCAATTCGCGCTCGCGATACACGGTCTTGATCTGGGCGATCTCTTTGCGCAGTTCGCGGAGCTTCTTCACTCCATCGTTCTGACCCAGCGAAACCTGAAAGCGAAGCCGGAACAACTGCTCCCCGGAGGTCTTCTCCTGGTGCAGCAACTCTTCGTCGCTCAAACTACGAATCTTTGCGAGTTCCATCATTTCTCTCCGGCGCTCAGCCTATCCCTGCGGAATCGGTGGCGCGTCCCACTACCTTGGGTGCCCCATCCTTGCCGCGTCTTTGTTTCTGCGGCAAGGGTGGGAAATCACAAGCCCCAACCCAACCTCACGCGGCTTACTTGGCCGCGGCCACTACTTTTTCGGCACCTGGCCGCATTACGAACTTGGTCAGCAACGGCAGCTTGTTCGATGCCAGACGCATGGCCTCCCGCGCTGTGGCGGAATCCACGCCTTCCATCTCGAACAGGATCTTGCCGGGGCGAACTACGGCGACCCAGTGATCCAGCGCGCCCTTGCCTGATCCCATACGGACTTCGGCCGGCTTCTTGGTGATCGGCTTGTCAGGGAACAACCGCAGCCAGATCTTGCCGCCGCGCTTGATGAAGCGGGTCATCGCGATACGACTGGCCTCAATCTGCCGGTCGGTGATGTAACCGCACTCCATGACCCTCAAACCGTACTCACCGAAAGACAGCGTCGAGCCGCGCCACGCCTTGCCCCTGCGCTTGCCCTTCTGCTGCTTGCGAAACTTCACCTTCTTTGGCATCAACATAACGAAAACCTCGAAAACAGTGGTCAGTTGTCAGTTCTCAGTTGCCAGTCAACTCTTTTCGAGTGCGATCATCTACAGCTGATCCCTGACCCCTGTTCCCTGTTCCCTGCCTTTAAAACACTGACGTCCCGATTGGCGGTGCCTGGCGGCGCTTCTGCTCATAAATGTCGCCGCGATAAATCCAGGTCTTGACCCCAATCACGCCGTAAGTTGTGTGCGCCTCTGTAAATCCATAATCGATGTCGGCGCGCAGCGTGTGCAGCGGCAGACGGCCCTGCAGATACCACTCCGAACGCGCGATTTCGTTGCCGTTCAAGCGGCCTGAGACACGCACCTTGATTCCCTTGCAACCGAAGCGCAGCGCCGAATCGACACTTTTGCGCATGGCGCGACGGAAACTGACGCGCTTCTCAAGCTGCAGAGCAATGTTCTCCGACACCAGTTGTGCGTCGAGCTCCGGCTTGTTCACCTCGATGATGTCGATGAACACTTCGCGGCTGGTGCGCTTGCCAAGCTCGGTCTTGAGCTTCTCGATCTCCGCGCCCTTGCGGCCAATCACGATGCCTGGCCGGGCGGTGCGGATAAGGAAGCGCAACTTGTTGCCAGGGCGCTCGATTTCAACCGAGCTCACACCGGCAGCTTTCAGCTTTTCGCGCAGCTCAGCCTTGAGCTTCACGTCTTCGACCAGGAGCTTGTCATAGTCGCGCTCCGAGAACCAGCGCGAACGCCATGGCTTGTTTACTCCCAACCGGAATCCATAAGGATGGACTTTCTGTCCCATGCTATTACCTCAAACCTCTCGGCCTACTTCTTGGCCTTTTTCTTGGTTGCTGCAACCGGCTTCTTCGCCGCTGTCTTCTTTGCCGCGGCCTTCTTCGGCGCAGCCTTCTTCGCTGTTGCAGGCTTCGTCGCCGTTTCCGGCTCCTCCACCTTGGTCACCAGATGATGTCCACCGTTGCGTTCGGCGACTGTTAACACGATGTGCGTGAGCCTGCGCTGATAGCGATATGCGCGACCCATCGGCGCGGGACGAATCCTCTTCATGCGCGGACCGTCATTGGCCAGTGCCTGCTTCACAAACAGGTTGTCTACGTCCAGATCCAACCCCTGCTCACCAGACACATACTTCGCGTTGTCCACTGCCGACACCAGCAGCTTGTGAATCACCGGAGCGATCCGCTTCTTGGTGAAGGCCGCCGTCTCCAGCGCTTCCTGAACCCCTCGACCCTTGATCAGGTCCAGCACCAGGCGCGCCTTTTGTGGCGACACGCGCTGAAACTTGGCCTCGGCCCGGTATTCCTTTGTCTCGACTGCCATTGGTACCTTCCTCAATCTCTTTGCTGACCGTCTTCAGTGAACTGATCACCGCCGACTCCATTGCATTCACTACCGCGGCTTGGCGGCGGCCTCGGCAGCCTTCGCGCTGCTGCCACCGGTGTGTCCCTTGAACGTGCGCGTCGGCGCAAACTCACCCAGCTTATGTCCCACCATGTTCTCGGTCACGTATACCGGAACGAACTTTTTGCCGTTGTGCACAGCGATGGTGTGGCCCACAAACTCTGGGAAGATGGTCGAACGCCGCGACCAGGTCTTCACTACCTTTTTGTCGTTGGCCTGGTTGAGCACCTCAATCTTGACCGTGAGGTGCGCATCCACAAACGGGCCTTTCTTCGTCGAACGAGCCATAAATCTCCCTCTACTTCGCGCGGCGACTGACGATAAATGCGTCGGTCCGCTTGTTATTCCGAGTCTTGTATCCACGTGTCGGCTGGCCCCACGGGGTCACCGGGTGACGGCCGCCTGAGGTCTTGCCTTCGCCGCCGCCGTGCGGGTGATCTACCGGGTTCATCGATACGCCGCGGTTGGTCGGGCGGATGCCCTTCCAGCGATTACGTCCTGCCTTGCCGATCGCCACATTCTCGTGATCCGTATTGCCCACCTGGCCAATCGTCGCCAGGCACTCGACCAGTACCTTGCGGGTCTCGCCGGAAGGCAGCTTGAGCAGGGCGTACTCGCCCTCCTTCGCCACCAACTGAGCCTGTGCACCAGCCGAACGCGCCATCTGCGCGCCCTTGCCGGGCCGCAATTCAACCGCGTGTACCGTGGTGCCGGCCGGAATGTTCTTTAGCGGCAACGCGTTTCCGATCAAAATGTCAGCCTCGGGCCCCGAACTCACTGTCGCGCCCACTTTCAGCCCAACCGGCTGGAGGATGTAGCGCTTCTCGCCGTCCGCGTAATGCACCAGAGCGATGCGCGCTGAGCGGTTTGGATCGTACTCGATGGTTGCCACGCGCCCCGGCACGCCATACTTATCACGCTTGAAATCGATGAGGCGCAGTTTCTGCTTGTGACCGCCGCCGTGATGACGCATGGTCAGGTCGCCCGTGTTGCGACGTCCGCCGGTGCGCTGCTTGACTGCCAGAAGCGGCTTGTGCGGCTTGTCCGTCGTCAGGTCGTCATTGACCAGCGAGGTCTGAAAGCGCAACGTCGGCGTTATCGGTCTATATGTCTTGATCGGCATCGTCTTTTGTCCTGGAGCGCAGTCGCTCAAACTTGAGCCGCTCTCCCCGTTTCTCCGGAACCCTCTCTTCCCGGGCTCCGATATTCCTTCTGGACAACCTGCCAGCTGTTCACTGTCAGTTGTCCACTGTCAGCTGCCTTACAGATTGCTCACATACTCCGGCAGCTTTTCGCCGGCCTTGAGCCGGACATATGCTTTCTTCCAGTCCGGACGGAAGCCCGCAAATTTACCGCGGCGGCGTTCCTTGCCAACTACATTGGCTGTGCGGACCCCGGATACCTTCACTTTGAAGAGAGCCTCGACTGCCTGCTTCACTTCGATCTTGGTCGCTTCGGGAGCTACGTCAAATACCAGCGTGCCCTCTGTTTCCTTCACGCCCAAACCCTTTTCGGTTATGAGCGGCCTGCGAATCACTGTATAAAGGCTCGGCATTTACGCAGCCTCCGTCTGTGCGAGCTTGCGCTTCGACACGGATTTTTCAAGGGCCTCGCTGAGCTGCTCGATCGCGGCCTTTGAGAAGATGGCCCGCTCGTAACGCAGCAGATCGTAAGGATGCACCTCGTTGTTGAGCACCAGCTCGACGCCCTTCAAGTTGCGCGAGCCCTGCATCAGAGCCTGGCTCAAGGTCTTGCCATTCTCGACAAGAAGCGCCGTGCGCGTCACATCCAGCTTGTCGAGCGCCTCGCGATAGAGCTTGGTCTTGCCTTCTTTCAGCTCCAGCGTGTCGACGACCGTGAGCTTGCCGTCTGCCAGCTTTGAAGCCAGCGCCGAACGCAGCGCGCCCAACAGCTTCTTCCGCGGAAACGCATAGTCGTAGCTGCGCGGCTGCGGTCCGTGAACCGTGTAACCGTGGCGCCACAGGGGCGAGCGCACTGAACCGATACGAGCCCGGCCCGTGCCCTTCTGCTTCCACAACTTCTTGCCGGAACCGGCGACCTCGGTGCGACTCTTGGTCTTGTGCGTGCCCTGGCGCAGCGAAGCGCGATAGTGCTTCACCGCTTCCCACAGCAACGCCTCGTTGACCTGGCCAAATACCGCATCAGCCAGCTCGAGCGAGCCCGTCTTCTCACCGTTCAGATTTACAACATCAACTTTTGCCATCTTCTTCTTCTTCCGCCGGGACGCTCCCCAGCCCTGAATCTTTTCTGCCCCTGGAAATGCTCCCAGTTTGAATCTTTCTTGCGCCGCAAGGCGCAGTTGGCCCCACCGCAGGTGGCTATTTGCGCTTGCCGCCGGCCTTCTTCGAAGCCTTCAACGGATCGACCGTACCGGATCCGGCAAAACCACGGCGCTCGCGCGGCGGAGTCTTTGCTTTCGAAATCAGCACATAGCCTTCACGCGATCCCGGTACCGCACCCTCAACCATGAGCAAGTTCTCTTCAATGTCAATGCCGCGAATGCGCAGATTGCGAACGGTCACCTGCTCCGCGCCGTAGTGCCCAGGCATGCGCTGCCCAGGAAATACACGCGACGGGAAGCTGGATGCGCCGATCGAGCCCTGCACCTGGAACATGTGCCCGTGCGACTTCGGGCCTCCACCAAACTTGTGCCGGCGCACAACGCCAGCAAAACCCCGGCCCTTCGAAGTACCAATGACATCCACAAACTTCGCGTCATTAAAGATGTCGACCAGTACGCGATCACCGGCCTTGGTGTTCTCTTCGCCTTCGGCAGCAGCCACAACCGGCACTTCCTTGATTACCTTTACCGGCGGCGCCTCAGTCTTCGCAAAGTGGCCTGCTTGCGGCTTGGTCACGTTCTTGGCTTTGATGAACTCCACAAGGCCAATCTGTGCCGCGTCATAACCATCCTTGGCCAGCGTCTTCAACTGCGTAATCACGCAAGGGCCCGCCTGCAACACCGTAATCGGGTGCACGTCGCCCTTTTCGTCGAAGACCTGCGTCATGCCGATCTTTTTTCCCAGAATCCCTGTAACTGCCATGTCGTCCCTTCCTCATCATGCGATGTTGTTCGCACCGCACTGCCGGGGTCCTTCCGGACCTTTTCTCACTTCGTGTGACTTCCACGAAGGCTGTGCGCCGCAAGGCGCGATTGCCTAAACGGCCAGTCCTACTTCTCGAAGGCCTTGATCTCGACATCGACACCGGCAGGCAGATCGAGCTTCATCAGCGCGTCAACGGTCTGCTGGGTCGGTTCGAGGATGTCGATCAGGCGCTTGTGCGTGCGAATCTCAAATGCCTCGCGTGACTTCTTGTCCACGTGCGGGGAACGCAGCACGCAGTATTTGTTCTTGATCGTCGGCAAGGGGATTGGACCCGCTACCGTTGCCCCGGTACGCTTGGCCGTTTCCACAATCTCGCCGGTCGAGGTGTCCAGCACGCGATAGTCGTATGCCTTCAACCGAATGCGAATCCTTTGTCCTACCATGCTCTTCGCTTCTTCCTCTGCCGGCAAAGCGCCTGCAGTTGTCAGTTGTCAGTTCTCAGTTATCAGGGACCGTTTTTCTGATCCCTGATCCCTGTTCCCTGATCCCTGCTATTTCGTAATTTCTGAAACCGTACCAGCGCCGACGGTGCGTCCGCCTTCGCGGATCGCGAACCGAAGACCCTTTTCGAGAGCCACCGGCGTGATCAGCTCGACGGCCAGCTGCACGTTGTCGCCCGGCATCACCATCTCCGTGCCCTCGGGCAGCTCCGCCACTCCCGTCACATCCGTCGTACGGAAGTAAAACTGCGGCCTGTAGCCCTTGAAGAACGGAGTATGACGACCGCCTTCTTCCTTGCTCAGTACGTAAACTTCACCCTTGAAATTGGTGTGCGGCGTAATCGATCCCGGCTTGGCCAGAACCATCCCCCGCTCCACGTCTTCCTTGGGAATACCGCGCAGCAACAGGCCGGCGTTGTCTCCCGCCATGCCCTCGTCCAGCTGCTTCTTGAACATTTCAACGCCCGTCACTACCGTCTTGCGCGTCTCGCGGAAGCCCACAATCTCAGACTCCTCGCCCACCTTCACCTTGCCGCGCTCGATACGGCCCGTAACCACCGTGCCGCGTCCGGAGATCGAAAAGATGTCTTCGATCGGCATCAGAAAGGGCAGATCGATGGCGCGCGTGGGGAGCGGAACATAGGTGTCCACCGCTTCCATCAGCTCGTCGATCTTGGCTTCCCACTTGGCTTCGCCGTTCAGCGCGCCCAGTGCAGAGCCGCGAATGACCGGAACATCGTCGCCCGGGAACTGGTACTTCGACAGCAGCTCGCGAACTTCCATTTCGACCAGGTCCGTCAGTTCTTCGTCTTCCACCGCATCGCACTTGTTCAGGAACACAACCATGCAGGGAACGCCTACCTGGCGAGCCAGCAGTACGTGCTCCTTGGTCTGCGGCATCGGTCCATCGGTGGCCGCTACAACCAGAATCGCCCCGTCCATCTGCGCCGCGCCGGTGATCATGTTCTTGATGTAGTCGGCGTGACCGGGGCAGTCAACGTGCGCGTAGTGACGCTTGGAGGTCTCGTACTCTACGTGCGCCGTCGCGATCGTGATGCCGCGCTCCCGCTCTTCCGGCGCGTTGTCGATCGAATCAAACGAGCGGAACGTGTTCTTCGGGTTGTGCTTCTGCAATACCTTCGTGATTGCCGCCGTCAACGTCGTCTTGCCGTGATCGATGTGCCCGATCGTGCCCACGTTCACATGAGGCTTCGAACGATCAAACTTTTCCTTCGCCATAAAAGTCCCAAATCCCTTTCGTAGCTATACTGCCCGTTGCAACCAGGGGCGCCGGCCATCCGGCTCCAGCCCCAAAATCTTAAGGTTTCAGGGGTCAGTTGCTTCTTGCTCCTAAGAGCTGAATCGGCTCGCAAACCACGAACCCGACTGATCCCTGACCCCTAATCCCTGATCCCTCGCTTCACTTCCCCTGCGCACGGCCGATAATTTCATCGGCAATCATGCGCGGCGCCTCTTCGTAGCGCGCAAACTGCATTGAGTACGACGCCCGGCCTTGTGTCGACGAACGAATTTCGTTCACGTAGCCGAACATTTCCTTCAATGGAACGATCGCCTTGATCACCTGCGAACCCGCAGCGTGCTCCATGCCCTCAATGCGGCCACGACGCGAGTTGATGTCGCCGATAATCACCCCCATGAATTCTTCAGGGACGGTGACTTCAACAGCCATCACCGGCTCCAGCAGCACGGGACTGGCTTTGCGCGCGGCTTCCTTGAATGCAATAGAGCCCGCAAATTTGAAGGCCATTTCGTTCGAATCGACTTCGTGGTAGCTGCCGTCGAACAGGATCACCTTCACGTCCACGATCGGATAACCTGCCAGGATGCCGAGTTCCAAAGCTCCTTGCACGCCCTGATCGATAGGCTTGATGTATTCCCTGGGCACCGATCCACCCTTGACTTCGTTGATGAATTCGTAGCCCTTGCCTGGCTCATTGGGCTCGATACGCAGCTTGCAATGGCCGTAGTTGCCCGAGCCGCCGGTCTGGCGAATGTACTTGCCCTCGGCCTCGGCGATCTTGCGAATCGTCTCGCGGAAGGCTACCTTGGGTTCGCCCACATTGGCGTCGACCTTGTGCTCGCGCTTCAAGCGGTCAACAAGGATCTCGAGGTGCAACTCGCCCATGCCGCTGATGATCGTCTGCCCCGAATCTTCGTCTGTATGCACTTTGAAGGTCGGATCTTCGTCGGCCAGCCGCGACAGACCCATCGCCATCTTTTCCTGATCGGCTTTGGTCTTCGGCTCGATGGCCACCGAAATTACCGGCTCCGGGAACGTGATAGCACCCAAAGCGATGGGGTGACCGGGCGCAGAAAGCGTGTCGCCCGTCTTCAATTCCTTCAGGCCCACGCAAGCGCAAATGTCGCCGGCGTAAATCTCGTTTACATCCTCGCGCTTGTTTGCGTGCATCTTCACCAGACGCCCCACGCGGTCTGTCTTGCCAGTACGCGGATTGAGTACTGTATCGCCAGTCTTCAGCGAACCCGAATAGACGCGAACAAATGAGAGCTTGCCGAATGGATCGTTGATCAGCTTGAAGACCAGAGCCGCGAGAGGCTCATTGTCGTCCGCCTTGCGAATCTCGATCCTGCTGGGATCATGCGGATCAATGCCTTCCACCGGAGGCTTATCCAGAGGGCTGGGCAGATAATCAACCACCGCATCGAGCAGCGTCTGAACACCCTTGTTCTTGAAGGCGCTTCCGCAGATAACCGGGAAAACCTTCAGATCGATCGTGGCCTGGCGAATGCCTTGCTTCAGTTCAGCAATGGTTGGCGTCTCACCTTCTAGGAACTTCTCCAGGAGAACGTCGTCGGTCTCAGCGATCACTTCAATCAACTGCAGCCGGAACGCTTCCGCCTTCTTCTGCAAATCAGCAGGAATCGGCTCGACCGAAAACTCGGCGCCCATCGTCTCGTCGTGCCAAAGAACGGCATTCATCTCGATGAGATCGACAACCCCTTTAAAGCCCGCTTCCGCGCCAATGGGAATCTGCAGCGCAACCGGGCGTGCGCCCAGCCGCTTGCGGATTGTGTCAAGAACGTGCTCAAAGTCGGCGCCGTTCTTGTCCATCTTGTTCACGAAGCAGATACGCGGAACCTTGTACTTGTCGCCCTGCCGCCACACAGTCTCTGTCTGTGGCTGTACGCCACTCACTGAGTCGAACACCGCAACCGCGCCGTCAAGCACGCGCAGCGAACGTTCCACCTCGGCGGTGAAGTCCACGTGGCCAGGCGTATCGATAATGTTGATGCGGATGTCTTTCCACATGCACGTCGTAGCTGCCGACGTGATCGTGATGCCGCGCTCCTGCTCCTGCTCCATGTAGTCCATGGTTGCAGTGCCCTCATGCACCTCGCCGATACGGTGGGTGATGCCGGTATAGAACAGGATGCGCTCTGTCGCTGTCGTCTTTCCGGCGTCGATGTGCGCCATGATTCCGATGTTCCGGCAACGATTCAGAGGTATGGTGCGAGCCACGGCATTTTTCCCTTGCGAGCACTTCGTCTCGCGGTTAGATTTTTCTGTTCAACTAGGAGCCAGGTTTCTAATCCCTAATCCCTAGTCCCTAATCCCTACGCACTACCAGCGGTAATGAGCAAAAGCCTTATTGGCCTCAGCCATGCGGTGCACGTCTTCCTTTTTCTTCATTGCCGCACCGCGACCATTGGCCGCATCCAGCAGCTCATTGGAGAGCTTGTCGATCATTCCCTTCTCACCGCGGGCACGCCCGTAGGTGATAAGCCAGCGAATGGCAAGCGACGTGCGACGATCGGGATTGACTTCGATCGGCACCTGGTAGTTGGCTCCGCCCACGCGCCGCGTCTTCACTTCAAGCAGCGGCTTGCAGTTCTCTACCGCCTTCTTGAAAAGCTTCAGCGCGTCGTCTCCGCCACCCTTTGCCTCGAGATTCTTCATCGCCTGGTAGAAGATGCCCTGGGCAGTCGACTTCTTTCCGCCCCACATCATCGAGTTCACAAACTTGGTCACCAGTGACGAACCGTAAACCGGATCCGATGCTACTTCCCGCTTCGCTATGTGCCCTTTTCTCGGCATAGTTCCTCAAATTCCTTCGCGCATTCGCGCCGCTTCTGCTGCCCTAGTCCCGGTCCTATCACTTCGCCCGGGAACCGCGTTTATTTCTTCGCCGCCGCGCCGCCCTTGGCACGCTTGGCTCCGTACTTCGACCGGCTCTGCTTGCGGTTCGCCACGCCGACTGAATCCAGCGTGCCGCGCACAACGTGATACCGGACGCCCGGCAGATCCTTCACACGGCCGCCGCGAATGAGCACAATAGAGTGCTCCTGCAGGTTGTGGCCGATTCCGGGGATATAGGTCGTAACCTCAATCCCGTTCGTCAGGCGCACACGAGCAACCTTGCGCAGTGCCGAATTTGGCTTCTTGGGGGTTTGTGTATACACGCGCGTGCAAACGCCGCGCCGCTGCGGCGAGGCCTGCAATGCCGGTGACGCCGTCTTGTACCGCGGGGCCGTGCGCCCCTTGCGAACCAACTGATTAAAAGTAGGCAAACTGAAACTCCTTACCCCAAAAACCTTCACACTCTTCAGCCGCGCGCAAGCCTTCCCGGCTTTTCGTGCCGTAGAGCGCATCTCTCAATGCACACACGCACGGAAGCCCAGATTGCTGCTTCGCGTCTGCCTTCGTTCCACTCCAGACGAAAACCAGGACGGTGGCCGGTCGTTTTCGCGCTTTACGCGCGAAAAGCCAACTCCGTTTCGCCGGTTCCGGCTCGCATAGCCCTCCAAGGTGGAGAAACGCGCGAGCACCGTAGCGATTTCACCGCCTCCACGTTTCCAGTGCTCCGTGTAAGCGATTTGTCCCTGCCCTTCGCAAGAGGAGAGCGATTCGGGGACTTTGGCCGGCTCAACTACGCTCGGCTTCGGGTGCCAGACCCTGCCAAATTTGCCGGCTGGGCCATCCCGTACGCAACCATCGTTAAGACACACGTACGGAGGCGTTCTTGCGGAACCTTCTAACAATAACAAGAAACAGGGGTGGGGTCAACGAATTCGACCCCACGCGAGTGCGTTTTCTGGTGCACTATTCGATCGAATGCAGCGTCCAAGCTCCATTCTCGAGAACAAAGTCGGCCTGCCGCTTTGCGCTGAGCTTGTTTCCAGGGTTGTGGGCGATCTGCTGCAGCACATCCGGGACTCCGGTCAAATTGACCCCTTCGGTATAGCTGGCACTCTTGGCGGTGCTGGCTCCTGGTAGCATTTCATCCTGCGGGTCGGACATGTCGTGTGCTTTCAAATGATTGGCGGCTATAGTGGTTACCACAATTGAATAGTCCTTGTCATCGAGACTCGATGGCCGCCACTGGATCACATCCCCGCCACCCTGCAGTTGCACCGCTTTCTTCCCGTCCGGAGTCAAGGTGAAGTCAGCCCACAGCTTATTCGGATATACCTTCGTCCGATTCCACAGCTTGGAGGTCGTCCCTTGCAACATGCCAGGATCGTTTACCAGGATGTTTACTCCGATCGGCGCGGTCTGGTCGTACTTTGCCTGGACCATCGCCAGAGCCTGTGCTTGCGTCAGGTCAGGCGCCGATTTACAGCCAGGGATTAAAAGGGCCAGCCCGCCAAAAGCAAGCGTCCCCAAAGCCTTCATGAGCAATGTCTTTTTCACAATTCCTCCAGCACGGACAAATTCGTTGGAATCATTTCGACCCGTAATTTTTCTCTTACTTTCTCGCGCTGTCAATGGAGTTGCATGTGATGTCGCGCACACCTGCAGGCTTTCTCGATAAGTTGATTAGTCCCAGCTACTTATCGTAAGTGTTTTCCCGCTCACCCTAGGGGCCGAGAGAGCCCTCCTAATCTCCGTTTATCCGTTTGAGCAGCAGATCGAGGAACCCCTTTTCGTCGGAGTGGAGGCAGACCTCCGCATTGGGCGGACCGTCACCCGGTCGGGTAAGGCCCTTGTCATCCACATCAATATGCATGGGCTTTGTCGGGCACAAATCCGGCCGAAACGTATATGTCACCGCCACGGGATCAAACAATGTCGGCGTTGGGCTATGCAACGGCGTCCCTGCCATCCACTGGTGATAGAGCAGCGTCAACTGGTCGGTGAGCGGCGATCCGTGCGCAAAAACCGATTGGCGCCTTTCGCCATCAAGCGGCACTTGCGTCGAATCAAGCGGCATCATGAAGACTGGCACACCCGCAGAAAGCAGCGCCTTCGCTCCTGCGGGGTCGCGATCGATGTTCCACTCGGGTTCGGGTGGCTTCGGCTTCCCTTGGGCATCCAGGCCGTATCCGCGGTAGACGCTGCCACCCATGATCACTACGCGCTTCAATTTACGAAACATGGTTGGATCACGCTCGATCGCCGCCTGCACCGTAAACAGCGGCCCAATGCCGATGAGCGTAATTTGGCCCGGGTGGAGGCGAATCTGCCGAAGCAGAAACGCTGCTCCATCGGCATGCTTTCGTTCCGGAGCCCGCAGAGCGTAAGTCTTTTGCGTCATCAGGTTATCGGTTTTGGTGTATGGGCCTGCAGCAACAGGAATATCGCTTCGCCCAACAGCGGTCAGGTATCGATCCAGAAGCCGCGCGCGCATCTCCGTATCGCCGAAGGTCGTGGTCACCCCCAGGATCTTCAGTTCCGGACTCTTCAGTGCCAGCGCCAGCGCAAACGCGTCATCGATGTCATCGCCGATGTCCGTATCAATAATGACAAGCTGAGCCTGCGCGGCCGATGAGCGTACTGTCGAAGACCGTTGGGAGATCGCAACCGGAGCCGCCGCAATCACAAAGGCCGTCACAGAGAGCAGAAGAAAAAAACGCGGGGTCTTCATGCCAAGTACTCTAACTGCCTCGACCCCAAATTGGCAGGCCGCGAGATTTCTGATGAGCCGAGACGCAATCGACCGGCGCCGGATCATTAATTTGTCCTCATTCTGTCCAGCAACTTATTGGTTGCGCTTCTCCAGCGCCGCAGCAATCTTGTCCGTGTCATAGACGCATCCACCCCACACTCCGCCGCTGGCCTCAACCAGCGCCGCCCATAGCCGCGTGTCGTCGGGCAGCGCGGGATGCGGTTGCAGATCTCCGCGTAGTTTTCGCTCGGCAAGACGGCGAGCGCCCTCCTCGGCGCCAAATTCCCCACCGGCGTCGCCGATCAGATGCACCGATCCGGTCAACTTTTCGCGATCAATCACAATCTCGATCCGATCGCCCTCGAGGATTTTGCCAATTGGTCCGCCAGCCAGCGCTTCCGGCGAGATGTGTCCAATACATGCCCCGGTGGAAACGCCGCTGAACCGTGCATCGGTAAGCACCGCAACATGCTTGCAGTGCGGCAATTGCTTCAGCGCTGCCGTAACCTGATAAATCTCCTGCATCCCCGCGCCCTTCGGGCCGCCGCAGATTAACACGATCACGTCCCCCTGCCCGACCTGGCCAGCTTTGATGGCTTGAATCGCGGCTGCCTCGGTAATAAAAACCCGCGCTGGTCCGCGATGCCGATAAACGTTGTCTGCGTCTACAAGCGAAGCATCAATCGCCGTGCACTTGATCACCGCTCCCTCCGGCGCCAGGTTTCCTACAGGAAAACAAGTCGTCGACGTCAGGCCTCGCGACCGCGCACGATCGGGAGCCATGATCACTTCATTGGCCTCGATCCCATCCACTTCCTTCAATCTCTGCCGCACTTCACGCCGCCGTTTACTGTCGCGCCACCAGTCAAGGCAAGCATCCAGAGTCTCGCCACTCACCGTCTTTACCGTGGTGTCGAGGAGTCCTGCTGCACGCAGTTCCAGCATCACTTCCGGAACGCCGCCGGCGAGAAACACCTGCACTGTGGCGAAGTTTCGCGGACCATTTGGCAGCGCGTCTACAAGGCGCGGCACCTCACGATTCACTTCTTCCCACTCTTGGCGGCTTGGACGCTTCAGCCCGGCCGAAAACGCGATCGCAGGCAAATGCAGAAGCAGATTTGTCGACCCGCCAAACGCCGCATGCAGCACCATCGCATTGCGCACGGATGCCAAGGTCAACACATCTGCCACGCCAATTTTCAAGTCGTGCATGCGCTTGAGTGCTCCCGCTGACCGCTTCGCAGCGTCGAGCCAGATCGGCTGTCCCGATGGCGCCAGCGCCGTATGCGGCAGAGACAAGCCAAGCGCCTCACCGACCACTTGCGCCGTCGCCGCGGTCCCGAGAAACTGACATCCTCCGCCCGGTGTCGCGCACGTACGGCAGCCAACTTCGGCCGCATATTCAAGCGTGATCTGCTGTTGTGCAAAGCGTGCTCCGATGGTCTGTGCTTTCGCCGCGTCCTCACCGTTTTCAGGTAGCAGCGTGACGCCTCCAGGGACGAGAACCGCCGGAAGCCGCCCCGCCGACGCAAGCGCCATCATCATCGCAGGAAGTCCCTTGTCGCAGGTCGCGACGCCCAACACCCCTTTGCTCGTGGGCAACGACCGCATCAGGCGTCGAAGCACAATAGCTGCGTCATTGCGAAAGGGCAGCGAGTCCATCATGCCCGTGGTGCCTTGTGTGCGACCGTCGCAAGGATCAGTACAGGCGCCCGCGAAAGGCATCGCACGCAGCGATTTCAACTCACGCGCAGCTTCAGCGACGAGCAGGCCCACCTCCCAATGCCCGGTGTGAAATCCCAGAGCAATCGGTTGCCCATCTTCAGCGCGCAATCCGCCATGCGTGCTCAAGATCAAGAATTCAGGATCGAGCAGGCGAGATGTGTCCCATCCCATGCCCGCATTCTGGCTCAGGCCAAAGAGATTTCCCGACGGCGCGGTGAGCAGCATCTCCGCAGACAGCGGCAATACTCCCGCGGGTCCGGCGGCATGCGTGGTCACTTCATTGAGATTCGCGTCTTCTGTCTCGATCACTGAACTGAACGAAATTGCCGTGATGGAGTTCCCCCCTTCGCACCAAAGAAATGCGCTGCGCAGAACAAGGCGCCTGTTGCTTTCGCCTCGAATCTTTCACTGCGTGGTTTGTATCGTTGCCGCCGCCACTGGGCTCACAGTGAACACATGCTGTTTCGGTGCAGCCTCATCATAAATCGAGTCTTCCAGCGAATTCTCGAATGCCTGCATCACGTCCGGCCTGCCCTCTTGCGCTCCTGTATCTGCATTTCGCACGCGCATGCGCAAATGAATGTAGTGTGCTTCATCGCGATCGCGGACCATCCAGCTCACCCGCTGCGCCTGCTGAAACATCGGCGTTCCGTAGTCTGCGAGATTGATTCCGGTGGCGAATTCCGCGGCAGAAAAGGTTCCCACTGCATCTTCATCAATGGTCAATGTGTAATTCCCCGCAGTGAGGCCGGTCACCTTTAGAGTTTCCTGGTTCAACTGCTTTTCGATATCGGTCAGGTCAAGCAGGAGTGCCGTCGTGGCGTTATTTCTCGACAACGGCAGGGGCAGCCCATCCTCTTTCTCAGTCCACCGTAACGCGCCGTTGGTCTGTGCTACCGGTCCGACTACGGCATTCAGCGCTACGGTCGCCGTGCCTGCGTGCCCATCAATCACAACCGACGAAACCAGCGCCGGGGCATTCCATCCTTTGAGTAGAGTCTCCGCCATCACCCAGTGCGCGAGAGGGTCCGGATGGACCCGATCCGGCAGCAGCAATTCTGCAATGCGCGGATCTAATGCTTGAGCTTTCTGCAAAGTGGATACGACTGGGGGATTCAGATTCACAAAAGTGGCATCGAATTCTTTCGCGAGGCGATAGTCTACTTGGGCAAAATGTTCCATTGTCCGGTTGTATCCACCTGGAAACCACGTCGGACGTGTTACATCATCGAACGGAGACGGACCCAGGAGTGTGATTCGCGCCCCGGGCACATGTTGATTGATAGACTGCAGCAGATGCTCGTAGCCTGCCACATACGCCGACTCGATCTCATCAGTCATTGCACGATAGCTGCCGTCGTTCATGCCCAGCATTACGGTTACGACCGTTGGCTTTTCTGAAAACACGTCTCGTTCGAGCCTCTGATCGATTGGCCCTCCGCCGCCGCCCGTCACCCGATCTCCACCCACCCCGGCGCCGTAAAAATGCACCCGCATCGATGGGAAGCGTGTCGCTGTGTACAGTTCCACCCATTGGTTGTAGTAGTTCTGCTCTGTAATACTGTCGCCGTAAAATACAACCGTGTCGCCATTCTTCAAATAGAATCCGCGCGCATTTTCAGGAGTCGCTGGCGGGGCTGCCATCCCCACTGCCCGCGAATCGGCTTTCGCCGCCGGCGCTAGCAGAGACGCGTCATTCATCGGCTCAGGCGGCGCGGTAGCCACAGCCACAAGGGAGTCCGCGCATCCGTAATACAAGAACCATTTATTGTGGAACCAAACGAGCCCTTCAGCGAACGTCGTACCCGCCGCATACTGCCCCGTCTTCTCGTACGGCAACTCCGGCTTGAGCACCGGACGATCAACCTGCCTGAGGAAATTCGCAGGATTGCGCACATCAAAAAGTGCTTCGCCTGCAGCATAAGCATCCGGACCCAGCGCCGGGTCACCTCCATTTTCCGCATTCTTCCCGTTGTAGATAACCACAATTCCAGCCTTTGTCACCACGGGCGGCGGCCCCGTCTCAGGAAACGAGCTGTCGAAGTGGCCAGGCCGGGGACGCAGCACCTCCACGAGATGTCCCTGCGTATCCTCCACTGGGTCCCAGTGAATCAAGTCCGTCGAAGTCGCAAGACGAATCGAACCTTCGCCCCAATACATCCAGTAGCGGCTGTCGATCTTCGCCGCAACGAGGTGTCCCTTTTCGACGCGTGTCAGAATTCCGGCGGACTTGTATTGCAAGTGCGCATACTTGTTTCCCCTCGCGGTGAGAAAGGCTGGCCCATACTTGGTCCAATGCACCAAGTCGCGCGAAGTGGCAATTCCCACGGAATAGGTTTCGCGGTTCCACTGCGTGTAGGTCATCACGTACATGCCGTCTTCACTCTCAACGATTCGGGGATCCTCAACGCCACCGGGCCATTCGCGCGCCTTCTGGTCGTCGTCCGCGGGGAAGAACACAGGTTCGCCCCTGCGCTCAAAGTGGATTCCATCTTTGCTCTCTGCCAACCCCAGACGCGAGGTGTGCCCGCCGATCTCCATGGTGCCCGAGTTGTCTTCCGCGCGATACAGCACAACCACTTTGCCGTGAAAGACGACAGCCGCAGGATTGAATGTATGCAGCGCTTCCCAATGCGTAGATGTCTTCAAAATGGGATCGGTAAAAGTCGACTCCGGCCGGGGAGTAACCACGGGATTCCCCGTCGCTGGACGCGTAAACGGCCCAACCACCCACGGAACAACATTCTGGGCGTGCAATCCCGTAGCTGTGAACAAAACGCCAACTGCAAGCCATCCCCAACGCATACTCACGCTTGTCATTGCCACGCCACCATGACCCGCCCCATCTTATCCTGCCGGGACGGGCGCAATCGCCTCATAGAAGCTCAATGCCGCGTCGCCCTGCAGCAGCGAACGCGTGCGTTTTAAGCTGCCGTACCGCTCATTCAGCAACTGCTTGCGCCGATGTTCCGCAATCACCAAAGCATTCTCCGCAAGCAGCGTCGTGGTCCTCCCCAGTAAACCCAGCGCCGCCTCATATTCGTCGATCGCGTCGTATGGCGGATCGAGGAACACCACGTCATACCCTCGTTCCAGGTCTGCCCGCCTGCGCTTGAGATAAGCCACAACGCTCATTGGCTCAATGCAGAACCCGACGGCAACGTTCAACTGCGTCAAATTCCTGCGCAATATCTTGAGGGCCGAATGAGCCTGCTCCACAAAAATCACGCACTCGGCTCCCCGGCTGATTGCCTCAACCCCCACCGCGCCTGATCCCGCATAAAGGTCCAGAAATCGCGATCCCTGGATCCGCGGAGTAAGCACGTTGAAAAGCGTCTCCCGCAACCGGTCGCTGGTGGGGCGTGTGGCTAGCCCGGCAGGGGCCTCCAGAGTGCGACGGCGGAGTGATCCGGCAATGATGCGCATCGCGAATCAGCATACCGGAAATCCACGAATAGCCCTGACCTTCTACAATTCTTATATGAGGGGCTGGACAATCCCGTTGGGCCGCTGGATGGGTGTGGAGATGCGCATGCACGCATTCTTCCCATTGCTGGCGGTTGTGTGCCTCGGTTTGAGCACCTCAGACGGCTGGATGCGCGGTCTTGGGCTTTTCTTTGCCTTGGTAGCGGCAGTTGTTGTGCGCGAAACGGCACGACTAATGATAGCGGCTTATCTAGGTCTGCGGTTGCGTGCAGTGCTGTTGCTCCCGATCGGCGGGCTGTTTGCCTATGCCAACCCGGAAAGCCAGGAAGCCGCCAACCAGGGCTTCGGCCAGTTTGCGATTGCGCTCGTCGGTCCGCTGGCCAATTGCCTCACTGCGCTGATGCTCGCAGCGGCATTTATTGGCGCGGGCGGTGACGTAAAGATTCTCGCGCATCCCTGGATAAGCGCAGCTGCCCTGATCCGCAGCGCAGTCTGGATGCAGGCAGGCCTGGGTGTTCTGCACCTGCTTCCGGCTTACCCGCTCGACTTCGGACGCCTGCTGCGCGGAAGCTTCGCTCGTAGGCACGGCCTTTCGCCTACCGGCCGCGCAGCTACCGGCCTCGGCCAGTTGCTTGCGCTTGCCGCCATGATCGCCGGTTGGTGGCTGCATAGCTATTGGCTCATCATCGCCGGTTTTTTCATCATGATCGGTGCCCAAATCGAAGACCAGGGCGTTTTCTTCCAGTCCGTCGTCGATACAGTGCGCATGCGGGAAGTGATGCTTACCGATTTCGCCACGCTGTCGCCGTCCGACACGCTCGCTGACGCGCTGGTGCGCTGCGTTCATTCGCTGCAGGAGGACTTCCCGGTCGTGCGTGGCCCGCAACTGGTGGGCATTGTGTCGCGCCAGCGCATTGTGGATGCTTTGCGCAGCGACGGCAACGGCTACGTGCAATCGGTCATGTCCCGAGCATTTCAAGTCGCACGCCCCGAAGACACGCTCGGCACCACCATCCGGCGCATCTCCGCCGGACAGGGGCTCTCCCTCATTCCCATTACCGAAAGCGGCCGCGTGGTTGGAATTGTCAGCGTGCAGAACCTGATGAGTTCCATGTCACTGCTGGCCGAGCAGCGCCGCATCGAGCACCAGGAAGCCGGAGAGTAGTGGCTGCATGATCGCGGAAGATGCAGCACCATCCCCACCACTTTCACCCGGCCTCTACCTGGTCGCCACACCCATCGGGAATCTAGGCGACATTACATTGCGCGCACTTGATGTGCTGAAACGCGTGGATTGCATTGCCTGCGAAGACACCCGCCAAACCCAAAAGCTCCTCAACCACTTCTCGATAACCACCCCGACCGTCAGCTGCCATCAGCACAACGAGCGTCATCGCGCCGTTGAACTTATCGAGTCTCTCAAGTCCGGTGGCCGTGTCGCGCTTGTCTCCGACGCCGGAATGCCCGGCATCAGCGATCCCGGGACCTGGCTTGCTGCCGAGGTCATTGCCGCAGGCGTTCCAGTGATCCCCATTCCCGGCGCAAATGCCGCGCTGAGCGCTCTCATCGCGTCAGGTCTACCGACCAACGAGTTCCATTTCCTTGGATTCCTTCCGGAAAAAGCAGGCGCGCGGCGCACGCGTCTTGAAGACCTCGCCTCCCAGCCGCGCACGTCTCCGCAGACGCTCATCTTCTACGAAGCACCGCACCGCATTCTCGATACTCTCACTGATATTGAGTCGATTTGGGGTTCCGAGTTTCGCGTAGTGGCCGGGCGAGAACTGACGAAGCTGCACGAAGAATTTCTTCGCGGCACGGTCGCCGAAGTTCGCGGCAATCTAGCAGCGCGCGATCGCATCCGCGGCGAATTTGTATTGCTTGTCGAAGTGCCTGCGCGATCGAGCGCCCACCCCGTCACAAGCACGGAATCGATTGCGGCCCGGGTCGCCCGACTCCAAGCCGATGCCGGCATTGATGAGAAAGAAGCCCTGAAGCGTCTGGCCCGCGAGCTAGGCCAATCCAAGAGCGAGTTATATCGCGAACTGCAGCGCCAACGCGCGCGGCGGCGGCCGGGCGTTGAATGAGCGCGCGAAGCGATGGGCGGCAATACATGTTGAGGTATCGTGCCCGCGTCAGTTTGCCTGAGATTCCAGTTGTCGGGGCAAGACCAGCATCTGCTTGAGCATTGGCATCGCGTCGCAAAAGCCCGAAGGCTTTTCAACGGAGCGCGGGCTCATCCTTCTAAGTGAAGAGCGGACGGGAAGGACTACGGTTTCATCCACGATAGAGAGCACTGCATCCGCCTGAATTCTGTAACGGCTTAGCCTCAACGTGGCAAGAAAGAACCATGGATACCTGGCCAATTCGATATGGTTTATCTCCACTGCATTGAAGAAATCATTGACCCGGTGCAGAGCCAACTTGAGCGCGGCCGCAATCGCCGCCTGCTCTGTCTCTCCTACACCGCTCGCCTGCAGCGCATTGCCAACCTGGATGAAATGCCATCCGCGCTTTTGAACTTTCGTTTGAAGTCGTCGGACGTTCTGCTTCCGCGCAATAGACCAGCCTTCGCGGAATTCATCCTTGCCTATTTTGAAGTCCTGTGGAAGTTCCATCTGCGATCGAAGCAGCATATTGGACACAGCGATGTCGCCCATGGGTGGAATCCTCTCTTGTTGCGGGGAACAGAAAAAATACTCAAACGGCCCTTGTCAGTGCTGGAGTGACATTCATCCCACTGAATCCTGGGCGACGCTCAGTTTTGCGCGGTTCGGAGGCGCGGGGTGGCGTAAGGGTCAAGGATCTGAATGCTTGCAACAGTCCGCTCACCTTGCTGCCCTTCTGATGAAAAGCATCCGCGAGAACGCCGGAAGGCACTTCATTACCGTAGAAAGCGCCACTCATCGCGATCACTTTAATTGCTGGGAATTTGTTTCTAACCACCATCAACAATTCGAACCCCGACATGCCCGGCATACTCAGATCGGATAAAAGAATATCGGGGCATTCCTCGTGGATCGCGCGCAATGCGGAGAATCCATCTTCGGCGGTGCGGGTGCGATACCCCATCTCTGCAAGCACCAGCGCCGTCGTCGTTCGAATGATCTCCTTGTCGTCGACGATGAGAACTCTTTTCCCGGTGTCGAACATGACTTACCTCGCCTGGTTATATCTTGGGGTGAATCTGAGCGAGTGTGCCATGGTGCGGGGAGACTTACTGGTCAATAGTGACCAAAGCACGGAATTAGACGACCCGTCTCGACTGGGCCGCTCTTAACCTATTGCGCGCACCAACCACGAGAACAGGCTTTCCGGCATCGTTCTGAGGCAAACTATCGTGCAGGATCACGTTCAGAAGCGATTTATTTACGCGGATGCGTCCGCTGTATTCTATAAATCCAAGCTTGCGGAAACGGTTCATGAAAAAACTAACGCGGGATCGCGTGGTGCCGATCATGTCGGCCAAAGTTTCCTGCGTGATCTTGGGAATCAAGGTCTCCGGTTCACCGGGCTTGCCAAACTCCGCCATCAACAGGAGAATTCGGGCCAAGCGCTTTTCGCTTGAGTTGAAGAGCTGATCGACAAGATCGGCCTGGATACGCATGCTCCGCGCCAGGAGAAACGACAGGAACATGTCGGAGAAGGCGTGTTCTTCGTGCATCACACGAATCATCTCGTGCCGCTGAATCTTGAGTGCCGTGCATGCTGTGAGTGCGGTTGCCGTTGCCATGCGCTGCCCGACGATCGCCGCCAGCGATTCCTCTCCGACAAAGTCTCCACTTGTTAGGATGGTTATCGTGGCTTCCTTGCCGTTTTTCGAAACGACCGTGAGTTTGGCGCGGCCCTTTTGAAGATAGAAGACCGAGTCTGCCGGATCTCCTTGCACAAAGAATGTCTGCTTCGCCGGTACCTGGACGATTCTTCGTCCGAGTCCAACACCTGCCAGAAAAGCTGCGGCATCAAACGTAGGCTTCACGAGCTCAACCATCTCAATGCCTCCTTTCCGGGAACCGCCATGATCTGCGCCGATGAATTTCCCGCGCAATCGTGCCGAAATCAGTTGAAACCAAGACCGCTGCTAATCGCCGAAGCCCTTCATAAACGATCAATGGCCTGCACAAGCGGATGCATCTGTTCCATCAAGCCGGGGAACCGGCTTTCCTTTATAAAGCACACACGCCAAGGCACTTTAGCATAGGGTGGCATTCGTCATGTGAAGTATTCTGTTCAATTTTGCACACTCTTCGATCTATATTTTACGCCGCGTGACCAGCCCCCCGACCCCCTTTCCTGGAAGGTCGACTTACAGCTGGTCAAGTGATTAATTCCAGACGAAGTTACTCCGACCATTCGTCCCTCGTCAGACAGAGCAGGTTGGCCGGGAATATCCCTACTTATTGATAAATCTCCTTTATTTACTAGAGCTTTATTGCTCAGACTTCACTGCGCCGTCTAGTTAGTGTCATAACTACCTCGTGCGTCCTCGATACGCGTAGAGTAAGCGGCGCTTCGCATAGGTAGAAAATGGTGTGTTGAATGAAGAAAGCTATTACGTTAGTGGCGTTACTCAGCATGACAAGCATCGGCTGGGCGGGAACCAATCGCGAAGCAACCAATGACCGGTTGGATCATGCGGGCAGAGTGCTGCACGAGGTCATGGCTGCCCCTGACAGCGGCATTCCGGAAGAAGTTCTGGAACACGCCAAATGCGTTGCTGTTGTGCCCCATTTGCTGAAGGGCGGGTTTGTTTTCGGCGGAGAAAATGGCCGTGGCGTCGCCACCTGCCGGACTGCCGATGGCTGGAGCGCGCCGATATTCTTCTCGATTACGGGTGGAAGCTGGGGCCTGCAGATTGGCGTCGAAGGCGTTGACCTGGTCATGATTGTCCAGAATGAGCGCGGAATGAAGCAGCTGCTTTCGAGCAAGTTCGAGCTCGGCGCGGACGCTTCTGCCGCAGCCGGTCCAGTGGGTCGCCACGCTTCTGCCGATACCGATTGGAAAATGAATGCAGAGATCCTGACTTATTCGCGCGCCCGAGGCGCCTTTGCCGGACTTACTCTGAACGGCGCTTCAATTCGCCGCGACGACGATTCCACTGAGGCTGTCTATGGCCACGACATGAGCAACGCAAGGATCCTGCGTGGCGAAGTCGCCATTCCTGCTGAAGCACGCTCTTTCCTTGACGCCGTGAGGGACGCGAAGGCCCAGGCAATCGCCTCGAACTAACAATATGTGAAAAGATTGGGGGCGCTTGGGACCAACCTCAAGGTCATCGGGCGTCCGCAATGTTCAGAAGGAACTCATATGCTTTGGACGGTACTTATCATTCTCCTGGTCTTGTGGGCCCTCGGATTCGGCTTCCACATAGGCGGCGGCCTGATCCACATCTTGCTTGTAATCGCGCTGATCGTGCTTGTCTTCAACCTCATTAGTGGGCGTCGAGCCGTCCTGTAGAAGAGCGTTTCTTCGGGCAAGTATCCAGACGACCTTCACAACTTAAGGTGCGGCGTTCACGGGGCTTCGTGTCGAAGCCCTGTGAAATTCGGTACACTTGTTCTCACTTCCCGGACCGTGAGGCTCAAGTGCGCAAGAACCTCGTTCTGCTCTCCGCGTTCCTTGTATTTGTCCCGACTACATCTGCCTTCGCCGACATCGCTGCCATCCACGCGTCTTCGCTTCCCCAGGAAACCGCAGTCCTCGCTGCTCTCGATGACGTCAGCAAGCTTGAGCCGTACACGAATGCCTGGGCGATTAAGTGGAAACTTCCGATAGCGAAGGACGAGGTTGCCAGGCGTCTCGAAAAGGACCTCGGCCTTCTGAATCTCGCGCTGAAGACCCACCCCGACAACATCGAATTGTTGCTCCTCACCGGACTCACTGCGCGCTACGCCTACAACGTCGATGTGCCGAACGCGCACGATATGGCAATCAGCGCCCTGGCGCAGGCGCAAAAGCTTGCGCCTGCTGATTTCAGGGCACCATGGTTCCATGCATCCCTCCTTTGCCAGACTGTTCAAACCAAGCCCGGCGCCGACGAATTCCTTTCCATCGAGTCTTCCCATACATTCGATCAGCTTCCACGGAGTTTCTGGGATGACTACATAGCTTGTGCCACGATTACGAATATGCCTGCCCACGTTTTGCGCGCCGCCTCTTATATTGAAAAGCTTCACGCGACTGAGTCTGAGTTCGAATCTTCTCTTGTCGATATCGCCCAGAAGCGCTTTGACGCCTACGACCCGAACAAGCAATATGAACCAAAGGACGTGTGGCAAGGTGTGTCGGCAGGCAGCGAGACGGAGTTTACCTCTACGCTCTGTGGAACTCGCTTGGAGACGCATGGCGACTGGTCCGTCAATCAAATCGGGTTCAGCAACGGCTCGTGCGTGGCCTATTTCGGCACTGGCCCGTACAAAGCCACGACCCGGGATCTGCGGCCAAGCATTCTTCTCCTTGTCCACCAGGCGGCGGATGGAGAATCGTTGCAGGACTTCTTCCAGCGATTCGTGAAAGGTGCGCCACCGGAGGCCTTCACTCCAACTCGTTGCCCCTCTGCCAGCTGCATTGCCGTCAAGCTTGTGCAGAATGGAATGTACAAAGCGGACGGCGACGGACATGGACGCATCGTGGTATTTGAGCGCGACCAGCCGGAGTTTCCCGGGCTGATCTTCGAATCTCCTCTCGAGGTGCCAAGCCAGGGCGCTGCCAGGGGACCGCAGGTTTATCGACCAAAGCAGACGCAACAGCGCATCCCCGGAAAGCTCTACTACCTTGTGCTTCTCGATGTGGCAGCGTCGATTGAGGATCCGGCGATGAAGGACCTCGACTTCTTCCTTCTAAATCTGACAGTGGAGTGACCCAATCGATTACCTTGCCGATAATCGTCGACCATTCTGGAAGCAGGAGTCGCAAGCTGGCAGCTTCCATTCGAAGTTTGCAGATCAATACCCGCCCCTGCCGCACAATCGTTCTATGTCGCCCACAGGTGATGGAATACTTCAAACACCAATACGCCGAGCCCCGAAACAGACGGGAACTCTAATAATTTCTCGAAATCAACCCAAGCTCCGCCGTCAAAAAGGCCTCAAAAAAGGCCAAAAACTATTTTCAATGTCGTCTTCAAATTCGCCGATAATAAGAACTTTTGTTTCAATATATTACAAGCAATCGCAGTCCAGGAACACAGAACATTTAATGCCAAAAACGACCAAAATGTGCCACTTAAGCGCGCATAAGAGTGCCAAAATGTGCCAAAAAATGCCACCCTCTTTTGCCACCGAATCCGCCCAGATCGACAAGGACCGGTTTTTGATTTGGATTTCTGCTTCAGTCGCTGTTATCAGACCAGGTTGTTAACGAACTCATCATCTTCGACAAGGACCGGTTCTTGATTTGGATTTCAGCCTCGGCCGCTGTTATCAGACCAGGTTGTAACGAACTCATCATCTTCGACAAGGACCGGCTTTTGATTTGGATTTCAGCTTCAGTCGCTGTTATGGACTCATCATCTTCGACAAGGACCGGTTTTTGATTTGGATTTCAGCTTCAGTCGCTGTTATCAGACCAGGTTATTGACGAACTCATCATCTTCGACAAGGACCGGTTTTTGATTTAGATTTCAGCCTCGGTCGCTGTTATCAGACCAGGTTGTTAACGAACTCATCATCTTCGACAAGGACCGGTTTTTGATTTAGATTTCAGCTTCAGTCGCTGTTATCAGACCAGGTTATTGACGAACTCATCATCTTCGACAAGGACCGGTTCTTGATTTAGATTTCAGCTTCAGTCGCTGTTATCAGACCAGGTTATTGACGAACTCATCATCTTCGACAAGGACCGGTTTTTGATTTAGATTTCAGCCTCGGTCGCTGTTATCAGACTTCCCGGAGGGAAGGCAGCACAATAGCCCAGGGTGAAACCCTGGGAAACGTGCATTTGGGTCCCCCAGCCCCGTAGGGGCGCCCTGAACGCCCGGAAAGCGTCCCGTAACTCCTTTGCTGAGAAATATCTGGGATCTAAATTTTTGAATTTGAAATATTTACAGCGGATCACCCTCCATAACCTCTTTAAGCAGAGATATTCCCATCCAGATACTGGGGGGGTGGGGGGGAGGCACTTCTGGTACGCTGACATTTTTGGGCCTGTGCCGCATCGGACAAATTGGCGCCACTTTAGGCGCTTCCACGGCGGCCCACGAGACGAATTGCCTCCGCCGCCGTCGCCGCAACCTCCAGCAGACCACGGTTTTCCGCCTTCAGAAACCCGGCCTCAACGGCGCGATCGAGAAATTGCAAGAGGCCGTTCCAGTATCCAGCGGTGTTGATGAGCACGCATGGCTTCGTGTGCAGTCGCAGTTGTTTCCAGGTGACAATCTCCATCAACTCATCGAGCGTTCCGTATCCGCCCGGCAGGATCAGGAACGCATCGGCCAGCTTCGCCATGCGCGCCTTGCGTTCATGCATCGTCGCGACCACTTCGAGGCGCGTCAGCCCCGCATGGGCAATCTCGCTACCTGCAAGCAACTCCGGGAGGATGCCGATGACCTCGGAACCACCCGCGAGCGCCGCATCAGCAACCGCTCCCATGAGACCCACGCTGGCTCCGCCGTAAACGAGGCCCAACCCGGCAAAGGCAATTGCCTCGCCCAGCGCAGTTGCTTCTTGAAGGTACATGGGGTCCGTGCCGTTTGCCGATCCGCAGTAGACTGCTACGCGGCTCACATTTTTCTCCACAGATTTCATGCTTGATTCAGGATAGCGCTCGCGTCATGTTGCGCGCACAGGCGGCCGGCTCCCGTAGAAACTGCAGCCTCGACGAAGCAAAACTTCATTCCGCGTGAAACGGTACACTGGAGAAGGAACCTTCCCGCCTGGACTCGCGCCTTGCCGCCGCTCATCGACAATCTGAATCCCGAACAGCGCGCCGCCGTTGAAGCGACGGAAGGGCCGCTTTTGATCCTGGCCGGAGCCGGGTCGGGCAAGACGCGCGTCATTACCAGCCGCATCGCCTGGCTCATCCACGAAAAAGGGATTGCGCCCGATTCGATTCTTGCCGTCACGTTTACCAACAAGGCGGCCAAAGAGATGGGAGAGCGCGTCGATCGCCTGCTTGGCCACTCGTCGCTGGCCAAGCCGCTGATTGCGACCTTCCATTCGCTGTGCGTGCGGATTCTGCGGCGGGACATTGAAGCACTCAGGGTTGGAAAAGAGGGTTTGACGCGGGCGTTTGCGATTTACGACGAAAACGATCAGCAAGGGATCGTGAAGCAAGTCATGCGGCGGATGGGGCTGGATACGAAGCAACTGACCCCGCGCACCGTGCTGGGGCGCATCTCGTGGGCCAAGAATCACATGGTCGATCCGCAGGACTACTATCTCGGCTCGAAGGACCCCAATAGCGAACGGATTGCGCACATCTACAAGGGATACAAAGAGGAATTACGGAAGAATAATGCGCTCGACTTCGACGACTTGCTGCTGGAGGCTGTCAGGCTGCTGAAGGTTGCAGGCGATGTCCGCGAGCGCTATCAGCATCGCTATCGCTATCTGCTGGTGGACGAATATCAGGACACGAACCGGCCTCAATATGAACTGATGAAGCTGCTGGCAGGCGAGCATCAGAATGTGTGCGCTGTGGGCGACGAGGATCAGAGCATCTACTCGTGGCGCGGGGCTGACATTCGCAACATTCTTGAATTCGAAAAGGATTTTCCCAACGCGCGGATTGTCCGGCTGGAACAGAACTACCGATCAACGCAGATCATTCTGGAAGCGGCGGGCGCGGTGGTGGCGAATAATCTGCGCCGCAAGGGAAAGAAGCTCTGGACCGATCGGCAGGGCGGCAGCCTGATCGGCTACTACGAAGCTCCCGACGGGGAAAACGAAGCGCTCTTTATCGCCGACCGCATACAGAAGTTTTTGCGCGAAGCGATCGAAGTTGGAGACGAGGCGCATTGCGCGGTGCTGTATCGCACCAATTCGCAGTCGCGGCTGGTGGAGGAGGCGCTGCGGCGCTATAACATCAGCTATTCGATGGTGGGTGGATTCAGTTTCTATGAGCGGGCCGAGATCAAGGACATGCTTTGCTATCTGCGGCTCGTTCGAAATCCGCACGACTCGATGGCCTTGCAACGTGTGATCAACACACCGGCGCGCGGCATTGGCAAGACGACGTTGGAGACGCTCGAACGCCTAGCCCTGGAGACGGGGAAGTCGACCTGGGAAGCACTGAGTACAGCGATCGCACAGCGGCTGATTACGAATCGCGCCCTGATGGCGCTTGAGTCTTTCAGACAGTTGATTGTCGACGCGCAAGCGATGATGGACCCCGATTTCGCAGGGAAGCTTTCAGCCGACTTGGTGGAAAGCAGCGCGGATGCTGTCGATACAGATTTCAGCTTTGGAGTGGGTGAACCGAGCGAATCGGACAAACTGAAGACAGTGGATGCGCTGGAAGAGGCGACGGAATTCAGCTTTGGCGATAACAAGGACCAGATTCCGCTGCTCGATC
This sequence comes from uncultured Acidobacteriaceae bacterium, assembly GCA_963826915.1. GTDB lineage: Bacteria > Acidobacteriota > Terriglobia > Terriglobales > Acidobacteriaceae > Telmatobacter. The sequence continues at coordinate 311,496 of CAWGYG010000006.1, read as the reverse complement.
CAAGTCACTTCTCGCCATTTGCGGAAAAGAAGGTGCGGCCATTTCTGCAAATGCCCAAGCATGTCGGGAAAACGGCGGAAGGATCGAGTGAGAAGGCCGAAACGGAAAAAGCTGAGCAGACAGAAGCTGCCGCTTTTCGTAAACCAGGCGATTCGGCGACATTGCCGGAGCTGATTCGTTTTCTCATTGACCGGACGGGATACATCAAGGCGCTTGAGGCCGAAGCCTCGCCGGAATCATTCAGCCGAATTGAAAACCTGAAGGAACTTGCCAACGCCGCGCACGATGCGGAAGTGCGTGGCGAGACTCTAGCCGAATTCCTCGATCATGCGGCGCTGGCTTCAGACACGGACCAGTACGATCCTGACTCGCGGGTCACATTGATGACGCTCCATGCGGCGAAGGGCTTGGAGTTTCCGCTCGTCTTTCTTGCAGGGCTCGAGGAGGGACTTTTCCCGCATTCGCGCACGCTCATGAATCCTGAAGAATTGGAAGAGGAGCGGCGCCTTTGCTACGTGGGCATGACGCGTGCGATGAACACGCTGATTCTCACGCGGGCGCATTATCGGAGACGTTATGGCAATGACGCGCCAGAGATGAGCGTTCCTTCGCGGTTTCTTGAAGAAGTTCCAAACCAGCTAGTCGAGAATCTTGGCGGGCGTTCGCCGGCGTGGTCGACACCGGCTTACGGAAACGGCTATGGGTCAAGTCGCCGGCCCGCTCACTCGAGCGAATTTGAAAGCCGGCACTACAACTACGAAGACGAAAGCCAGGAAGCACCGCGCATCTCTGCATCGGCAGGAACTGCTCCAAAGAGTAAGAGTGCGGGAGCACCGGAGGGCGGCTCGATTGATAACATTGCGCGCTTTTTCGGCGGGAGGGGCATCGTGAAACCGGGATCGTTTACGCGGGCGGGTTCATCCCGGCCAGAAATGGACATTCCTGCGCCCACAGGCGCGGCGGGCCTGAAAAAGGGCCAGCACGTGCGGCATAGCAAATACGGGGAAGGCACGATTGTGATGCGTGAGGGAGACGGCGAAAATGCGAAGCTCACCGTGCTTTTTCAGGGCCAGCACGGAATGAAGAAGCTGATGGAAAAGTTCGCCAACCTGCAGAAGATCTAGCGGCATACGAGCTTCATGGGCTGATACAGGGGCTGCTGGTGCACAAGTTCATTATTGGGTTGCCAGTTTCGTACAGCCTTCACTCCAATCCGATGATGAGAGCCTCCCGGCCGGGTTCTTTACGGGCACCGGGGGTCTCAAGGCGTTTGGCTTCTTCCTCGCCATCGAGGACGCGGAAGACTCCTTCGGCGAGTGCCCGGAGCTCATCTTCACCGGGATAAACCGTGATGGGCGCGATCCAGCCGAGGTAATCCTTGAGGCGACCCACCATTCTCGCGGAATGGGCCATGCCGCCAGTGAGCAAAAGTGCATCCACTTTGCCCTTCAGCACGGCGGCCATGGCGCCGGTCTCTTTGGCGATCTGGTAGATCATGGCCTCGTAGACGTCGGCAGCCTGTGCCTCTCCTGCGTCGATGCGGCGCTCCACTTCGACGAGATCGCGGGTGCCAAGATATGCAAAGAGGCCTCCGTCGCCGAAAACCATGCGGTCAAGCTGCTTCTCGTTATAAGCGCCGCTGGTGCATAGCTTGACGAATTCCCTGACCGGAAGCCAGCCGGTGCGGTCGGGGCCGAATGGGCCCTCCTCCGGCGTGTTGTTGTCGATCATTCTCCCGCCGGAATGGGCGGAGACGGTGATGCCGCTTCCGAGATGAACCACTATGAGGCGCAAATCCGCATACGCCCGGGCTGTCTCGCGCGCGAATCGCCGCGCAACAGCTTTGATGTTGAGTGCATGCCCGATGCAGGAACGTAGAACCAGCGGCAGGCCGGAAAAGCGCGCGCAATCCTGCCACTCATCGACTGTGACTGGATCGACGATATAGGCGTTCACGTCGGCGGCCTGGGCGAAGCGGAGAGCGAGGACGGCGCCTAGGTTGCAGGCATGCTCTCCTCGGCGAGCGAGGCGCAGTTCCTCGAGAATTACGTCGTCGACAAGCCAGGTACCGCAGGCCATAGGGGGTAATAGGCCGCCGCGTCCCGCTACGGCAGCAAAATGGTGAAGATCATATCCAGCCACACGGAGGGCATCTTCAATCAGGGCAGCACGATAGCCGGCTTGCGCCAGCGCCGAGCGACCGCGAAACTGCTCCAATTTCGCATCGTCGTGCTTGACCGCGGTGACCCACAGCGGACCCTGCCGGTCAAAGACGCCAAATTTAGTTGAAGTCGAACCTGGATTAATGACCAGGACCGATGCGGGAGCGATGACAGGGATGGGGTTACTCTCGTTCTGCACGGAATTCTCCCCAGCCATGCTACACTTAAACCAATCGTAGGATTCGATTACGAAGTACTTGCCTGTTCCGAGTTACCGCTCTACACGCAAACACTTCCACATTGCGTTCGCGGTAAATCAGTAACAAGGAGCAACACACAATGGAACAGGGAACAGTCAAGTGGTTTAATGACGCCAAGGGTTTTGGATTTTTGAGCCGTGAAAACGGTGAGGACGTCTTCGTCCATCACACCGCTATCCAGGCGAACGGATTCCGTTCACTGCAGGAAGGCCAGCGCGTCCAGTTCAACGTGACCAAGGGCCCCAAGGGCTGGCAGGCTGAGAACGTTCAGCCCGTCTAAGCGTCGCCCGATCGATTCAGATCAAATAACAAAGGGACGGCAAATCTGCCGTCCCTTTGTTGCGTTTACAGAAGATTTAGAAGGAACTTGTACCTAGAAAGACCAATGACATCGTGTGCGAATCAAGCAGCCTTGAGGTTTTTGTCAGGGGGCTTCGGCGCATTGTGCATCGACTGGTGAGTCTGTTCGTGCTTGCCCAGGTATTCCAGCGTGTCGTTGATGGTGTCTTCAAAACGGCCACCCGTCTTGTGGGTGGCTTTTACACCTTTTGAAACAAGCTGGCATACTTCAAAGCGGTTCATTCCCTGCGCAAGAGCGCGGTGAATCTGATCAGAACGCATGACGGACTCCGGCCAACAGGTTTCTGTCGACAAGTGATTGCTGCGTGGGGTACGGGGCTCGTCCGGAGCGGAAGTGCGGCCAAAGCCGAGCAGGCGGGCTTTTCTCTTTCGATTCGGAGAATATTCAGTCCAATCTTGATTGTACGCTGGAATTGCTTGTTTCCAGCGGAAATGCATCCCCGGGGCAGGTTCCTCGTGCTGTCGCGGTTCACCAAATGGAGTTTGACCGTCGGGAAGTCCCTTTTCGGAATCGTTCACACTCTGCTGTCGGGCGCAGATTGATCTAAAGGGGTTGCCCAAGGCGCTTTTCGAGCTGCACACGATAGGTCCTGCTGACGCGGGTTCGCGCTCCATTTTTGAGCACCGCCTCGAATTCACCGTGCGAGATCGGCTCAAGATGGAGGATGCTTTCAATATTCACAAGTGCCGAGCGATGAACGCGAACAAACCGCCGGGGGTCAAGCTTCTCGGCAAGGTCATTCAGCGCGGCGCGATAGAGCAGTTCTTTCCCCCCTACGTGGAGCGTGACATAGACGCCAGCAGCCTCGATCCAGTCAATATCGACGGCGCGAATAAATCTTGTAGTTCCACCGGACTTTACGACAAGGCGGTCGAGTCTTCGCTCAGGGGCGGGGGGCGCGGCGCTGACCATTTTCATCACCCGCTGGCCAAATTCGCGCAGGTTGCGCTCGTCAAGTCGGGTCTTCACGCGCATCATCGCTGCCTCAAAGCGTTCGTCGCTGAAAGGCTTGAGCAGATAGTCCAGGGCATTGGCTTCAAATGCACGGATTGCGTGCTGGTCGTAGGCGGTGACAAAGACCGTAAGCGGCATCTGCGCGGCGCCGATCGCGTCGATCACGGCGAGCCCATCCAGTTCCGGCATCTGCACATCGAGAAACAGCAGGTCAGGGTGCTGGCTTTGTATCATTTCGACGGCGGTCTGCCCGTCCGCCGCCTCTAAAATCGCCGCGATCCCTTCGTCTCTGCGGAGCAAATCGATAAGGCGCTGGCGCGCTGGGAGCTCGTCGTCGGCAACCAGGATACGAATTGGCTCAAGCGTAGGCGCGTTCATTGGCCTCTTCTCCCACGACGCGCAGGGGAAGCGAGATTTCGACTTCGGTCCCACCTTCCGCGCGGTTTCTGACCACAAAGCGGCTTGCCCCGTTGGGGTGAAGGCCTTCAATCCTCTGACGCGTTATCGACAATCCCAGACCTTCTGATGTCTCGAGCGACCAGCCGAGGGGTAAGCCCACACCGTCGTCCAATACTCGAATTTCAAGGCGAAAACGGTCCGCCATGGCTCTCACAGTCACGGTTCCACCCGACGCCCTGCGCGAAATCCCATGCCGGATTGCATTCTCTACCAGTGGCTGAATGACCATAGAAGGCACGGCGGCGTACTTTACCTCGGGGCCGATGTTCATGACGATTTTAAGTTGATCGCCGAAACGGATTTTCTGAATTGCAAGATAATGTCCGAGAAACGCCAACTCTTCGGCGAGCGGAACTTCCTGGCGATCCTTTGATTCGAGCGACATGCGGAGAAGGTCGCCAAGATGCTCAATCATGCGCCGGGTGAGCTTTGGATCGCGCTCGACGTGCGATGAGATTGTGTTGAGAGCATTGAACAGAAAATGTGGATCGAGCTGCATCCGCAGCGCATTGAGGCGAGCCTCGCTGAAGCTGTGCTCAAGCCGCTCAAGGCGGAGTTCGCTACTGACAAAGCGCTCGTAGTATTGATAGGCCTGCAGGCCGCCCAGAATAACCCAATAGATGAGACCGCACCACAATTGCCAACCCAGCGCTGCCGGACTCATGAGTTGCGAGAAGCGCAGGGAACTCCATGGAGTGACGCCAAGCGAGGCGCGGATGACGGTGAAGACATAGAAGTACAGTTCGGTGAAAAAAAGAGAGCCGACTACGTGCGCGGCGATGCGGCGCCCCGGCTGCCGGTGGGGAAAGGGCAGCATGCGGTCAAACAGGATAATGAGCGGGGTTATGAGGCCCCAGCCCCAGAACTGAGCGAGATAAACACGCAAATCGTCGTGCCATGCGCTGGTACCAAGAACGGGTAGCGCGAAGAGCACGCCCGCGGCGGTGCAGATGGCGGCAGCAATGATCACAAGGGCGATCCACGAATGGGTCACTCTCCTGAGCCACGTCGGATTGGAACTGTTTTCGATTACCGGAACCCCAATTCTGTTACACGTTGCCGCGCATTTACCGCCCGGCAAGCCCCTTGATTTCTCCACACTGACTCTACATCAGTGAGCAGCAGTTGCTGACGGCGAGTGAGCGGCCTCACATGCTTGCACATTAGATGTTCGAATGGCTGGAGTCGACCCGTATGTCGCAGCCGGGATTGCATACAGGCTGGACTGGTCTGAAGGATGGTTTGCGCGGCTCAAAATCGGCCTGCGGCGCAGCTTTCATCGCATCGGTAACCCTGTTAACATAAGGCTTACGTCAACCGGACATCCGGAAACCCTGAAGAACAAGCAGTGAAAGAGGTTATTCGTGGCAGACACCACCAAGATTGAAGACAAACTCGAGCGGAAGAAACTGAAGCGCGCGGCACGCAAGAAGGCTGCTCCCAAGGGAAAGCAAACTGAGCCTCGCGGCTCGAAGAAGAAGAAGGTTAAGAAGTTGGCACGCGGCCAGTCGAAGCGCTAAGCGGTCGCAGAACTTAAAGCTGAGCTCCGGACCATGCTGCGAAACTGGTCCGGAGCTTCAGCCTTACATCCTACCGATCATTCGCCTTTTCTGATGTACGCGGCACGGGAAGTTGTTCCATTCGGGAATCCTGCCCATGTACACTGCGGCGAAGGCTCCCTTTTTCGCCAGCACTGGGAAATACCCTCACAGGATTTCAAGCGACCGTTTCAGGAGAACTGCCCTGCCCAACCAGCTGCTTGCCCGCAAATCCATTGATAAGCTGATCAGCGACTCGGAGGAACCCGAGCACGCGTTGAAAAAGACTCTCGGGCCGTGGTCGCTGACTGCGCTCGGGATCGGGGCCGTGATCGGCTCGGGCATTTTTACGGTTATCGGTACGGCGATTTCCGGAGAACAGTTCGACACTTCCAGCGTTCTGAACACACCGCTGGCCAATTACATCATCACCCATACCGCGCTGGCGGGGCGACCGGGAGCGGGGCCGGCGATCGCGCTTTCGCTGGTGCTGGTCGCCATTGTTTGCGCGTTGACGGGCCTCTGTTATGCGGAACTGGCTTCGATGATCCCGATTGCGGGCTCGGCCTACACCTACACCTACGCCACCATGGGTGAGCTGATTGCGTGGATCATCGGCTGGGATTTGATCCTGGAATATGCCGGTTCAAACATGACGGTGAGCGTGGGATTTGCCGCGCACGTGGTGGACTTGCTGGACTGGTTTGGACTACATCCGTCCGCAACATGGATATCACCGGCCTATCTGCCGGAAGGGTTACAGGACCTGGCGGGCAACTGGCTCTATCACCCCGGCTGGCATTTCGGCTTCAACATTCCCGCCTTTCTTGTCGTCCTGATCCTCACAGTCATCCTGGTGCGCGGCATTCGCGAGTCGGCGAGCACCAATAACCTGATGGTGGGCATCAAGCTGATCGCGATTATGATCTTCATTTCCGCGGCCGTCAGTTTCATCCACCCGAACAACTGGCATCCGTTTATGCCGAACGGGATGTCAGGTGTGCTGACCGGCGGGTCGATCATTTTTTTTACCTACATCGGATTCGACTCGGTTTCAACAGCGGCAGAAGAGTGCCGAAATCCGCAGCGTGATCTTCCTATCGGGATTATTTCGACACTGGTGGTGTGCACGGTACTGTATGTCGCAGTGGCCGTCTGTCTCACGGGACTGGTTCCTTGGAAGTCGATGGTAGGCGACGCCGCGCCGGTGGTGAATGCGCTGAAAAAATTGTCGGCGTTGCCGGGCGGTCATTCGTTGCACTGGATCAGGCTGGTCGTGCTGTTTGGCGCCATCATGGGAATGCTGTCTTCGCTGCTGGTCTACCAGTTGGGGCAGTCGCGGGTCTGGTTCTCGATGTCGCGCGACGGGCTGCTGCCGAAGGTATTCAGCAACGTACACCCGATTTTTCGGACGCCGGCCTTTTCGACGTGGGTTGCCGGATTTGTGGTTGCGATTCCTTCGGGACTGTTCGATATCGGCACACTGGCGGATCTCTCAAACATCGGCACGCTGTTCGCATTCGTGCTCGTGTCAATCGGCGTCATTGTGCTAAGAATTCGCGAGCCGGAGCGCCGACGCGGATTTCGCGTTCCGGGTGGACCGATCATTCCAGCGTTGAGCGTTATTTTCTGTTTTCTGCTGATGGCGGGATTGCCCATTATCACGTGGATGCGCTTCCTGATCTGGCTGGGGATAGGGCTTGTCATTTATTTCTTCTATAGCCGGCATCGGTCGGAGTTCGCCGGGCAGAGATAAAACCCGAACCGCTACACTTTATAAATGGACGACATGAAGGCGTTTATCCGCCGGTTGCCGAAAGCTGAGCTGCATTTGCATCTCGAGGGTACGATAGCGCCTTCCACGCTTGCGGAGCTTAGCCAGCTGCACGACTCCACTCCCATGACTCTCGCCGAAGCGGAAGCACTCTACGAGTTTACCGATTTCACTGGCTTCATTGAAGCGTTCAAAGCGGTCACGCGTCAGCTGATTCTCGCGGCCGACTACGAGCTTGCGGCGTGGCGGATGATGCAGCATCTTAGCGAGCAGGGCGTGGTTCATGCGGAAGTCTTTATCTCCGTGGGCGTGATCTATATGTGGCGCAATCATGATGCGGCGTGCTTTGAGCCGATCTTTGAAGGACTGGAACGCGCCCGGGAGCGTGCAGAGAGGGAAATGGGGCTGTCGCTCTACTGGATATTCGACGCGGTTCGGCACTTCACGGTATCTGAAGCTGAGCGCGTCTTTCGAAAGGCGGCAGAGATGCGCGCAAAGTATCCGTCGATCATCGGGATCGGGCTGGGCGGCGACGAGCGACGCACAGGATCGGAACCTTTTCGAGAGATCTATGCCGAAGCCCGCGCGGCCGGACTGCGGCTCACAAATCACGCGGGTGAAACAACACGGCCTGAAGCCATATGGGAAGCCCTGAACATCGGCTCCGAGCGGTTAGGCCATGTGCTCTCGGCCATTCAGGATGCGGATCTAATGGAAGAGATGAGGGCACGAGGCACAGGGCTTGAACTGAATCCGACGTCGAATGTGCGCACCGGGGTCTGCGCTTCATTTGCCGATCATCCGCTGCGCCGCTATTTCGATGCAGGGTTGCTGGTTACGCTCAATTCCGATGATCCGGCATTCTTTGGGTCCGATATTGCAAATGAATATTGGCTCGCGCACACGGACCAGGGGTTTACGCGCGAGGAGATTCGGCAGCTCGCCGCCAATTCGATACGCGCAAGTTTCCTGCCCGAGACAGCAAAGGAAGGGTGGCTGGATCAAATCGGGAAGACAGATTGACCAAATGTGAACCTTGCAACAAAAGTTGCAGACTCACTTCTTCCATATACGATGCGTCCAACGATTATTGGGCTATGATTCCAATAGGGGGGCTTTGGCGTCCATGATTGCAGAATCTGTTTCACTCTCACCCGTTGAAGAGCCTGAAGAGAGAAAGGGCCTCCAGGTGCTCGGATGGTTCTCGGTCGGCATGGCCGTAGCAGCGCTGGGAATTTTTGTAGGGCGCGAGATCCGGAACCGCTACAAGTTCAAGCGCCGCACCCCCTACGATTTTTATTCGAACGCCGGAAATCAGCAGACCAGCGAATTTGGTATGGGCATATAGTCCCCGCATTCATTTTGATATGTAAAAATGCCGCCTTGAGCGGCATTTTCACGTTTCGGGATAAACCCGTTCGTTTCCATTGTTGGATTCGACTTTCGTTTTTTATTCGCCTACAATTGGCCCCTTGCTTGACCCCGAGGCCACCTTGCCACGCATGAATCGAAGCTTGGTGTAACTGGCACGTGCCTGATCGCGGTAATCAGGCTGGCGCGGGAGAAACTTGTAAACATTCGTGTGATTCCGATCCGCACCGCAATCGACGAATCCATCGAAAATGGCTCATGCAATTTGTGTGCAGACTTTTGTAGTGTTCCCAAGCAAGTGAGGGATCGGTGCAGATTGTTTTTCGGATTTGCTGCTCGGCATGCAAATTGACTTTCCGGAGGCGAGACTTGGAGCGATAGCAGTACTTGCGGTCGCAAACAAGCACGAAGGTGTACATCTAAAGTGCACTCGTTCTCATCTAAGAGAACGAGGTAAGAATTAAATGACTTATCTATCCACACATTGGTTCCTCTCTCTGTTTGGGGGATTGTTGCTGTGTGTGCTGGCGACGGTTCTGCACGAGACCGGTCACCTCATTACATCTTTAATGGTCGGGATAAAGGTAAAGAGCGTTGGTCTTTGCATGAAGGGAATGTATGTGGTGAGGGAAGCCGGAACGCCTGCCAAGAATATGGCGGTGTCGTTGGCTGGACCTTTGATGAATGTCTTGCTACTGATCTTGTTCTGGCATACCTCAGAGACATTCTGCCTTGCGAACATGTGCCTTGCGATTTGCAATCTCGCACCGATCCGAGGTTCCGACGGTGACCGTGCACTGACCTGCCTGGAGCAGATGCACAGAGAAGAACCGATCTTTGCTGTTCCGGCAAAATAAGCGCCTTGGGCTGCGCGTCTGCCTGCGCAGTTCCGGTAACGTATCCCTTCGACTCTTCCTTCACACGCGGCATAGTTATTGGCACAGTCACATTTACATTGCCGATGACTATGCAGTTGTTGCGTTTCCCGGCAATCTTCACTCGACATTATGGTCTATTCGCCGGCAACGAAAGTGGCTGGTTCTGGCTGCCGTGACCTTGCCTCCCGTTCCTGTTACCCTTCCCGGTATGGGGCGCATCCGCATTCTTTCTGACCAGGTGGCGAATCAAATCGCCGCCGGCGAAGTAGTAGACCGCCCAGCGTCGGTAGTGAAGGAGCTTCTGGAGAACGCGCTCGACGCCGGTGCGTCCCGAATTCGCGTGGAGGTTTGGGCAGGGGGACGCAAACTGATCCGCGTCGCAGATGACGGGCAGGGAATGAACCGCGACGACGCCCTTCTGGCCTTTGAGCGTCACGCTACTTCGAAGCTTCGGACGGCCGACGAGCTCCTCTCCATTTCCACCCTCGGCTTTCGTGGTGAGGCACTTCCGTCGATTGCTTCGGTAGCACGCGTGAGCCTGGAGACCTCGACGGGCGAGGAAGTTGCTGGAACCCTCATGCAGATCGCCGGCGGCAAGATCCAGCACGTGGACGATGCGGCGCTGCCTCGCGGCACGACAATTACCGTCGCCGATCTCTTTTTCAATACGCCTGCGCGGCGTAAATTTCTACGCGCCGAATCAACCGAATTGGGACACGTGACTGCGCTGGTGACTCACTATGCGCTGGCGCACCCTGAGAAGCATTTTGAACTGGTCTCGGCCTCTCACACGTTGGTTTCGGCTCCGCCTGTGAGCCGAACAGCCGAGCGAGTATACCAGATATTCGGTAAGGACACCCTGTCTCACCTTCTCCCGGTAGCGGCCGAAGCTCTGTTGGACCATGGCGGCTTGCCCGAGCCTCCGCCGTGGAAGCGGGACCCAACAGCGGCGACGCGCGACCCTGGCAAAATTCGCCTGACGGGCTTTTATTCCAAGCCGGAACTGCAAAAGCTGAATCGCAACTCAATCTATATTTTTGTCAACAAGCGGCTTATCCGCGATCGCCTGCTGCTGCACGCCATCGCCGAGGCTTATCGCAACATTATTCCGCCCACTAGTTCCCCTGTGGCTCTGCTGTTTCTCGAGATGCCGCCAGAGGAAGTGGATGTCAACGTCCATCCCGCGAAGACCGAAGTGCGGTTTCGCCAGCAATCGCTGGTTCACGATTTTGTAAGAGATAGCATTCGCAACGCACTCATTCAGGCTCGTCCAGCGGCCGGATTCCTCGCGGCGCGGGACTCCGCGCCGGCTGCAAGTCCGTCGCTGATGCCTCTCGTTTCGCGGCTTCCCGGTTCGCCGGAAGCGGCTTCGGATGAGGCGTTTACGGGTTCTCAAGATGCTCAAGTTAATGGACCCCAGGGGGGCAGCTTTCAATTGATACCGCAGCCACTGGAACCGGTGACCGGAAGACTGGCTTTCGATCGCACTTCAGCGGGAATCCTGGGATCGGAACTGAATCTGGGCCGGGCTGCCGCCCTGCTTTTGGGAATGGCAAAGCCAATCGAAGATCAGTGTTGTTCTCCAAGCGATACAAATAATGGCTCTTACCTGGAAACCACGGTTGTGCAAACGGCTGAGGCAGAGAGCGAAAGTGCCGCCGCCAACCTGAATCACCTGGGAGCACTTCGTCCCCTGGGACAGTTGCGGGAGTCATTCATACTCGCAGTTGGCGAGGACGGACTGTGGATAATCGACCAGCATGTGGCGCATGAGCGAGTTCTTTTTGAGAAGATTTTGCGCGACCGCAAAGTGGAACATGTTCAGCGGCAGCGGCTGCTGATGCCCTTGCTGGTGGAATTGAAGCCGTGGCAGATGGTGGTTTTTGCGCGAATCGCGGAAGAACTGGAAAGAAACGGTTTTGAGGTGGAACCCTTTGGACCTCAGACGCTTGCGGTAAAGGCAGCACCGGTGGGTCTGGAGGGGGCATCGCTGGAGCGCATGCTGGCCGAGGTGATCGAACAGTGTAGCGAAACCTTAGATGAACCCAAGCAGAATGAAGATCTTACGGCATTGCGTACACGGATTGCCGCGTCGATTGCATGCCACTCCGCAATTAAAGTGAATACACCTCTTGACCCGGTGAGAATTGAATGGCTATTGTTGGAACTCGCAAAGACTGAACACCCAACGAGCTGCCCGCACGGTCGTCCAATCGCTTTGTTGTATTCCTGGAAGGATATCCAGCGGGCCTTCCATCGAATTTAAATCGCATTTAAGATGGTAAAGGGTGGCAGCCATCCTCTCAGGAGAGAGGGCCGCCGGGCGTTCGCGCCGACCTGGAAGTGAGGTTTTTCTTTGACATCGGAGCAATTGATAGAAGCGCGCGCCGAACGGATGCGCCAAAACGGCCTTGGAAGTCTGACCCTTGAAGATGCTCGTACGTGGATGGAGGAGACCGGGTTGTGTCTCTTTCTGCCCAAGCGGCAGTTCTCTTCTTCCGTGGCTCCTTCGTTTGTGGAAGCAGTCGGGGGGCGGCAGGACGCGACCCCAGATGCCAAAACGATCGCACTCGCTGAGGAGTTGCTGGTTCGCCTCGAACTTGACGGCGTAGCAGTGAGACTGAATCTGCTGGGCCAGCCGGGGGAACAGCCGGATTTCGTGGTTGCCGCCTGGGTGTTGCCGTACGTATACGCTTTGCGGGGTGACCGCGACTGGCGGCGCAATCCGCAACTTACGGGATCGCGGCAGGTTTCGCAGCTGGCGGTGCTCGCCTATAAACAATTGGAAGCAGGTGACGCAACCATCTCGCATCTGAAGCAGGCATTGGGCCGCGAGGTGAGCGAATCTGCCGTATTGCGCGCGATCACGGAGCTTTGGCAGCAATTACGCATTATCCCTGTCATTGCGGCTCCTGGACAGGCCGCCAAGTGGCAACTGCTCAGGACCCGCTTTCAACGGGCCATCGCTGAAGGCGCATCCACGTCGCAAGTCACGGCAATTTCAGTTCTCGCCTCGATATACCTACAGGCTGTGATCGCCGCAAGCATGGAAGATGTGGAACTGTTTCTGGCTCCGCTCACGGCGCGCAGCAAGATCCGCGAGGTGCTTCGCGGGCTTGTGGCAACCCGTCAGGTTCATACGATCTCAATGGGCCATGCTCCGCACTTCTATGTTGCCGGGACGCTTCCCGAGTTCGAGACAGTGGCAACCATGTACGCCAGTTCCAGCATGCCCGCATCGGCGTATTTTCTACGGAGTTTCGAGCGGGATGAAGAGCCATCGACCAGGTCGGTTCAGTCGTCAGTGAAGACCCCGGTGCCTGTGGAACAGCGCGCGACAAACAATGGGCATGCCGCGGGCAATGGTCACGCAGCAAGCAATGGGTTCGCGGCAACCAAGGGACACCCTGTGAACAATGGGCACGCAACGGGCAATGGCCGCGCGGCAGATAATGGCAATCCCAAGGACAACGGCCACGCTGCGCGGACCCCGGTACGCAAACCCGCGGCGGCAGGCAAACCGGAAGCGGGCCGGCCCCACTTCAGCAGACCTCCATCGCACAGCCGCGACAGAAAGGTTGTTGCATCGGGCAGGCCGGGACAGACCGCTTCAAATGGGCGTTCCAGCAGGCGCAGTGCGGACGCACGGCCCGCTTCATCGCGCAGCCAAAGTAGTGCGCGTCCGTCCACGGGCACAGGGTGGAGGCCTTCGAAGAGCACAAATGGCAACGGCAAGCACACCGTAAACGGGAATAGCAAACACAGCGGTAATCACTCCACAACCCGTTCAACCGCTGCCCGTCCAACCAATGGCGCGTCGCCAGCGAATGGAAAGGGCACGACTCGGACGGTAAAGTCTTCGGTGAAGCCGTGGGCGAAGCGCTCCGTGCATGCAAGTGGAGCCAAGTCTGCGACCAAGTTAGCCAGTTCTTCGCGTGTGGGAAGTCTTGCCCGCAAGGATTCTAGAACCGGCCGCACGAGCCGCCAACCGGCTCTTGCGGCAGGGGCAGGAAGCGCCAAGCGGCTTGGATTCGCGACCAGGACCAAGCAGGGGACAAAGAAGCGCGGATGAATTTGGACGAAAGCCCTGTACCGCCGAACAATCCAAGGTTTGTAGTGGCGATCGATGGTCCAGCGGGTGCAGGCAAAAGCACCATCGCCCGCCATTTAGCCCGTCATTTTGGTTTACTCAACCTGGAGACAGGTGCAATGTACCGTGCCTTCGCACTGAAGGCGCTGCGAGCGGAAATCCCGTTGGATGATTCATCGGCATTGGAGCGCCTTGCCGCAGAGACTTCGATCACTCTTGAACCGGGCGACGAAGAAAACCGCGTGTTGCTTGATGGCGAAGATGTAACAGGACAGATCAGGAATCAGACGGTCACGGACGCTGCCTCGCGAGTTAGTGTCTTCCCATCGATCCGGGCGTCGATGGTGCGCCGCCAGCAGGAGATGGGAGCCAATGGCGGGGTGGTCATGGAGGGCCGGGACATCGGCACCGTGGTGTTTCCCAATGCGGAAGTAAAGATATTCCTCGATGCTGCGCCGGAGGTTCGCGGGATGCGCCGGTACGAACAGATTGAGCAGCGCGATATAAAGGCCGCACCACAACCCGCGGAGGTTATCCGTGACCTGCGCGCCCGCGACGAGCGAGACCGAAACCGAAAGGACTCGCCGCTGCGACCTGCGCCAGACGCATTCTTGCTGGATTCAACCAACTTGACGCTGGAAGAGGCTGTGAAAGCAGCAGAGTCCGCGGTGAATGGCTGGCTGTCGAAAAAATCCGCCGCGATTCCTGACTGACAAAGATAGCAATGGACCACTTCACGCGGGAAGATCAGCATCTCAATCACTCAGCGCCTTGTAGAATCGAAAATGGGGTTAGTAATTCTGTTTTCAAGACTCATCCGTCCAAACCTGATCTCATTTAACCGTTTTATTTGTTCATTCTGGAGGAAGCAATGACTCTTTCCTGTCGTGATTGTGGATCGACCGATTTGCGCACCTCAGAACTACGACCCCCGGACTTTCTTCGTCTTTTTGCCCTGCGCTATCCGGTTCGCTGCCGCAATTGTCGTTTACGGTGGTACGCGTCCATTTTCCCCGCTTTGAAGTTACCTCGCGCCGAATCTCGGCGCAGCAGAGGCACTAGAAAAAAGGGACGCAGGAGGTAAGGTGCTCTGTCGTGCCGGTGGGGACGCGGAGAGGCCGACAAGGCTCCCTGTCGGGCAACCTTCTATCGGCGTCAGAGTGCACGCCAAGAACCCAGATGCTATAGGCTCATAGTCAGTATGGAGATCACCTGCAATCGCTGCCATCAAACCGTTCAAGCGGATAACTGCTATTGCCCGGCTTGCGGATTGCCCCAGTTAATCTACGCTCCCGACGGCGTCAACGTGCCAGGCGCCACGGAGAATTGGCCTGAAGTAGTGCGGGATGCGAGTTCAATCGACTGGAAATCTGGCATGCGCGCTGCGGTGTTATTTGCCGTTCCGGCAGGTTTGTTCTCCAGCGGCATTTCACCGTTGAGCCCTTTTGGGATGGTTTGGATGTCAACGGGAGCCGCATTGGCAGTCGTACTCTACATTCGCGGCCAAAGACCAGCTTGGATCACGATTGGGGCTGGTGCACGCATTGGACTTGTCACGGGACTTCTGGCAGCATGGCTTGTTTTTGGAGTGAGCGGCGGCTGGCTGTTTGTGCAGCGAAATGTTTTGCACGAGCCGAATCAGGTGGATCTGGTCTACAGTGCTTTTGTAGAGGCATTTCAGGAAAAAGCACACGACTCGATTGCAGGAATGGCACCTGCGGATGCGGCGCAGGTGCAGCCTACGATTGCCCACATGCAAGCTCTTATTCTGTCTCCCGAAGGGCATGCCGGTATATGGGCACTTTCAATCGCAGGAAACTGTCTGTTTCTGGTCTTGTTTGCCGTGGGCGGTGGCGCATTGGGCGCGCGTTTTCTAGCCCGGAGCCGACGACCAGAGATTTAAGATACTGACGTGCGGAACAACGGTGTATTCTCGTTTGGCTAAAGACGCACGAAGCACAGGAATTGATTCCACTTCTCCACAACTTGCTCCGCTGCCACCAAGCCTCGTATCATCCCCCCAGATAAGCGACGATAGACAAGCGGCAAGAGAGAAGCCATGAGCGAAAAATATAGTACACCTACCCTGCGTATCAAGGGCCGGCTAATGTCCGCATCGGAGATTGAGCGTACGCTTGTGCGCCTGGCTCACGAGATCGTTGAGAAGAGCAACGGGAGCGAGGACCTCTCGCTGATCGGCATTAAGCGGCGCGGAGTTCCACTGGCGGAACGACTTGGCAAGTTGATAGGCGTGATTGAAAAGCGCACTGTCGACACCGGCACTCTCGACATCCAGTTTTATCGCGACGATTTATCCACGACCGATATTCGTCCGGTGGTCACGCCAGGTTCTATTGGGTGCGACGTGGAAGGCCGCGATGTCGTTCTGTGCGATGACGTTCTTTATACGGGTCGAACCATTCGCGCCGCGCTCGATGCGCTCTTTGACCATGGCCGTCCCCGACGTGTTCAACTGGCAGTGCTGATCGACCGCGGACACCGGGAATTGCCGATTGAAGCGACCTACGTTGGCAAACATGTACCCACCAGCAGCCGCGAGATCATTGAGGTGAAGTTTCAGGAAGTCGACAACGACGAGCAGGTGTTGCTGGTCGAGCGAGTGGATTAGTTTTCCTCTTAGCCGGCGCACAAGTAAGCGCCGCTTTCCGGTAGCGCGTTGCTCCCGGCTGCAGTCCAAAGTGTGGACAGAATGAATTCGACCGCAACGCCTGTGCGCCGCCAGCTTCACCCTCCACCACCGCCTACTTCGCTCTTTCCTTACAATCCAGGGTCGTTGCTGTCGGTAGATGACCTGACTTTGGAATGCATCAGCCATGTTCTGAAACGCGCGACTGCGCTGGAGAATCAGGACCCGTTGACGCGCGATCGCATTCTGGCGAAGAGGCGCGTGGCGCTTCTCTTTTACGAATCGTCGACGCGCACACGCACCAGCTTTGAACTCGCGGCCAAGGGCTTGGGCGCCGACACCACGCTGGTGTCGAGCCTCTCGTCAAGTATTGAAAAGGGCGAGACACTGAAGGACACCGGCCTGACTCTGCGCGCACTCGGCGCGGAGGCAATTATTTTGCGGCACAATTCTTCAGGTGCGCCATGGCTGCTGGAAGAGGCGACTCGCCTGCCGGTGCTGAACGCAGGCGATGGCATGCATGAACATCCCACGCAGGCACTCCTAGACTTGCGGACAATCCTGGCGCATCAGCGGCCCGGGGTTGAGACCATGGCGGCTGACACACTGTCTGGCGTAACTGTGACGATCGTGGGTGATATTCTGCATAGCCGGGTTGCACGTTCGAACATGATGCTGCTGCCGCGACTGGGCGCACGCGTGGTGCTCTGCGGACCGCTGCAACTGTTGCCTGAACTTGCAACCGAAGCAGGACCTGGAATCGCGATTGAACGGGACTTCGATGCCGCACTGCGCCAATCGCAGGTGGTGATGATGCTGCGCATTCAGGCAGAGCGACTTGCCGGCCTGCAACTGGATTTGCAGCAGTACAAGGCTGGTTATCAACTGACGGGGCAGCGGCTAGCGGAATATGCACCGGTTTCGCTGGTCCTGCATCCGGGACCCATCATTCGCGGGCTGGAATTGACGGCAGGAGTTGCGGATGGTCCGCAATCGGCCATCCTCGAACAGGTGCGCAACGGCGTCGCCATTCGCATGGCGGTGGTGGAGCGCGCGTTGGCAGGAAAGACAGGCTGCGCATGAACAGTCTTGTGATACGTGGTGGGCACCTGATCGATCCGGGAGCCGGCGTGGATGGAGCAAAGGACATTTTGCTCAAGGACGGACGTGTTGCGGAGATCGCCAGCCCAGGCAAATTGAAGTTGAGCAACGGCATTGAGGTAGTGGATGCGACGGGGCTGACGGTTGCGCCAGGATTGATCGATATTCATGTGCATCTGCGCGAGCCGGGGCAGGGCTACAAGGAAACAATCGCTACCGGCACCGCAGCCGCAGCAGCTGGCGGGTTTACCGCTGTGGCCGCCATGCCAAACACGATTCCGGTGAATGACTCGCCAGAGATTACGCGCTGGATGATGGCGCCTGAGCGCGGTGCGGCGGTGCGCGTCTATCCCATCGCTGCAGCTACGCGCGGTTCGAAGGGAGAAGCGCTGAATGACTTCGCGGCGCTGAAGTCTGCAGGCGCTGTCGCGGTGACTGACGATGGCCATCCGATTCTGAAAGACAACATCATGCGTGAAACGCTGGCAGCAGCGGCGCGCGTGGGACTCAGCGTTATCCAGCATGCGGAAGATACGCGGATGACACAGGGCGCCAGCATGAACGCTGGGCCAGTTGCATTCAAGCTCGGGCTACGCGGCATGCCACCGGAAGCGGAGAGCAACCTTGTGGAGCGCGACATTCGCCTCGTGACTGAACTCCGCGACGCGCGCGTTCATCTGCACGTGGCACACACGTCGACGGCTGCTGCAATTGCGGCGGTGCGGCAAGCGCGGCGCAATGGATTGCGCGTGACATGCGAAGTGGCTCCGCACCACTTCCTGCTCACCGAAGAGAATGTCGGTGAATACAACACCAGCGCCAAGATGAATCCGCCGCTGCGCTCGGCCGCGGATCGCGATGCAATGATCGAGGCGATTCTGGATGGCGTAGTGGACGCGATTGCGACGGATCACGCTCCGCATGCGACGCATGAAAAGGAAGTGGAGTTTGAAAACGCGCCCAATGGGATTACGGGTCTGGAAACGGCGCTCGGGCTCTCTCTGCGCTGGCTGCACAGGGAGTGGAAGTTACCACTGGGCCGTGTGCTGAGCCTGCTGAGCGCGCAACCGGCTGCGCTGCTCGGCCTGAAAGGCCGCGGCACTCTGACCGTGGGGAGCTTTGCTGACGTGGTGGTCTTCGATCCGAAGGTCGAATGGGTTTACCGCGCGACCAATTCGAAATCGAAAGCGAAGAACACTCCATTCGATGGTTGGACGATGCAGGGCAAAGTCCGCTGGACGATCAGCGAGGGTCGCGTGGCGTACAAATCAGAAAGTTAGTTCAGGACGCCTTGCCGAGAAGTTCCTGCTCGGCTCGGAACCAGTCTTCTTCGTGGTGACCGTCCTGGTGACCGCGCTCGGCCCAGAACTTATGCGCGAGCCGGGCAATTTCTTCGCGAGAGACCATTACGTGCGGTTCTTTCATTGGAGCGGGTCTTTTCTTCGCCGTCTTTGTCGCGGTCTTGCCGGGTTTCCTCGGGGTAGTGGTTTTCTTCTCTTCCATCGGGGGCTTCTCCTCTCGGTTAGGCCAACGAGCTGCCATCTTTTACAGGGTACAAAATCGTCAATACCATTTGAAGGGCAAACGCTTCCTTGGAATCTATGCCGTAACCCCTCGGCGCGCCGGTCCAAATGAACGCCTAAGGCCCATTTCGGCGGCCTCGTTCGACCGCCTGCTTCACTGTGGTGGCGTGTGCCAAGAGCAGATTGCGAATCGCTGCCACAAGGAAATCCGTCCGGCTCGAATAAAAACCTGCTCAATCAGTAGATCCACCTGCCCAATCTCGACGTCGCTCACGCCAACAACCCGAATGTCGACTGGATTGTTTGCAGCAGTCTCGCTTCGAGGTCTTGGCGGCTGTACAGCGCGACTCCGAGTGTCATAAATCGACGCCCATGCACTCATCGAGTCGCGAGCTTCTCAACCTTTGCGGCGATAGAGTATCTGGAAGTCGAAGCCGTGATTTGCGGGAAAGATGTTGGCGACCTGGCGCAGGCGCTCGGCCAGCGCAGGTGCGGCCAAGAGGGGATATTCGCGTTCGCGCAGATCGTGATAATCGAAATCCACCGCGAGCGAGAGCATGTAGATAGCGAGGGCATCGGAGAAGGACGCGTCGAAGAAGGCTGTGCGTGCGCGCTCGTCGATGATCTTCTGGCCATTGCGAGAATCCTGGGCTCGGCGGCGAGCCTCCCATGCGTCCTGGCTGCTTTCGCCGCGAACCTGAGCTTCAGCCTGCGACCAAACGAGCCGCGAAAAGCTTTCGGGCACTCCTGCAACCTCGACGAAGTTGTGGGCGACATTGATGAAGAACTCAAAAGCCAGTCCGAAACGGTCTTCGACAAGCCGGGTGGAAATGAAGACGGCCTCAGTGACGCCAAAAGTCGCGTTCCGGTGGCAAACAGCGCGATCGCCGAGATCGACAGAATAGGCAGGAGCAATCATCGTCTCTCCCGTGTCGGCGATGGCGAGCGGGACAAAGTAATAGGCTCGGCTGCTGAGCGCCGGAGCAAGTGTTGAGGGCACCGCGGCGACGAGGTGCTCGAGGTCGGACTCGGAGACGCGCGTCTCGCCCCAGGCTGTGAAGTGGATTCCGTTGGTTGCCTGGCCCATGGTCACCTGTGTGGCGACCTTGTCCGCCGGCCAGAGTTCGATTTGTGCGCTGCTGGGCATAAAACTGTATTCTAGTCGAGAGAGGCGGCATCGACGATGCAAACTGCACAAAGCCAACCCCACGCCGGCGGGAAGTTCCTTGGATTTCCGCTGGAAGGCTTTGGACTGTTCACCAGCTTATTGCTGGCATTCGCGTCGGCATTTTTCACTTTTTTTGCCACCACAACGATTGCCATCTTTTCTTTGCTGGCGTGGAACGTGATCGGCCATCACACTGTGAACTACGCAGACACATACCTTTATGTAGGCTTCCCGGCCGGCGTGGTTGTGCTGATTGTTGCGCTGCCGGTATTCGCCACCCTCTGGGTGCGCGCAAAGTTTCATCGCTAGGCTCTGGGCTTAACAAAACCGGACAATCAGCAAAGAAGAAAAGCGGCCCCGATGTTGGGACCGCTTTTCATTTCTGGAATGGCCTTTGAACTCGATGCCGTTCATTTTACTGTCCCGGTGCGGCCTTGGGATCGGTTGGATCGTAGACTGCCAGTTTGATCTTGCGGGCCAATCCGAGCTTGGACAGAATCCAGATGCCGTAGAAATTGGGATCGACCTCATACCAGCGCAGACCGTGGCGTGCTGAAACCGGATGCGCGTGGTGATTGTTATGCCACCCTTCGCCACCGCTGACGAGCGCAACCCACCAATTATTGCGCGAGTCGTCGCGCGTTTTGAAGCGACGACTACCCCACAGGTGCGTTGCGGAGTTCACCAGCCAAGTCGCGTGCAAGCCGAGGGTTACGCGCATAAAAGCGCCCCAGAGAAGCATGCCCACGGCATTCTTCCAGCCGCCGAAGAGCCATCCCAAGCTGAACAGGACCACGCCGCTTGCGGTAAGAGGAATCCAGTGATACTTGCTCAACCATACATGGAAGCGATCGCGGCCCAGGTCGGGAGCGTAGCGATTCAAAACGTCGCTTTGCGCGTGAAGAGAATTTCCGAAGAGGATCCAACCGGTGTGCGCCCACCATCCGCCTTCGCGGGGGGTGTGCGGATCGCCTTCCTGGTCGCTGAGCTGGTGATGAACGCGATGGGTAGTAACCCAGAACATCGGTCCACCCTCGAGAGCCAGCGTGGCGCAGATGGACATGACGTATTCAAGCCACTTAGGAACCTGGTAGCCACGGTGCGTCAGCAGGCGGTGGTAGCACATGCCGATGCCGACGTTGATGGCCAGAACATACAGTGCCAACATGACGGTCAATCGCTGCCAACTGAAAAAGAAGAATGCGGCCAAAGCACCGACGTGAAAGAGCACGACAACAGTCAGAGTGAGCCAGTTGACACCTTCTCCCACAGTGGCGGCGCGTCCCATGCGAACAAGGAGCTTGGCAGGAATCGAACGACTCGCGAGCGAAGCGGCCGACGTGCTGTCTTGAGAATTCTGAGCGAGCGACCCGTCGTTTGCGGGTGCGGGAGGGGGAGCGGTTAAAACTGACGCCATACTGGGGAAGATCCTTTGTGAGTGGGAATAGTCCGACTCTACTATCGATTGTATAGGAGGTAACACTAACAAGTGCCGCAAGAGCGTTACGTCGGTGATGCATTTGCAAATATTCCGTCAAAAATGAGCAATATTGCTCATTTTTCGAGACATCGCAGTCAATGGTTGCGGCACAAGTGCGAAGAATGGAGAGAAAGATGTCGAAACTGTTCGATCGAGCGCGTGTGACTCTCCCGTTCCAGTTTCTTATTCACTGGCCGTGGTTCCGTATTGGCCGCCACCGCTGACGAAAACTTTCTCAGCCGTGCCTCGCAACACCCTGTAGAGAGCGAACTGGCGCTGGGTCGCGCCGCGTAGTTCAAATAGCAGTTCGCCGCGATTGTCAGCCATTGCATCTACGGCATCGACAAGACGCATACGCGGAGTGTCGTCCAGGTGAGAGCCGTCGGTAACATTTTTGAACAGCAACAGCACGTTGCCGTAGAGGTCGGGTTGTGCGATGAGAGTGACAAACTTCTGAAGTTTCGGAGGGCCATCGGTGTGCGCTGACAATACCAACGTGGCGCCTGATCCGTATGCCAATTCAAATACGCGAAATTGCTCGCCGGTCAGTTCTGGTGGAGGCGGTGGAGGTGCGGCGGGTTTGGCCTTGCTCTTCGACGCTGTGCGCTTCGGCGCCGGTTTGGCTGGTGCTGATTTGAGCCCGAGGGCATCGCGAGCAATGGCTTCCATCGACGATTTCATTTTCTGTTCGTCGTCAGGGTTGGCCCACGTGTATGTCCAAGGATGAGCCGGCCGATTTTTTGCGTCGGATACAGCCACGGCCTGGTTCATATCGGGCGGTAGGCCCATCAGACTGGGAAGCACATCGAGACCGCTGCCATTGGCCTTACCTCGCTTCAGACGCGGGCGATCGGGATCAGTGAAGCTGGAATTGCCTTCGTCGGGGTCATCTGTGGCGCTAGACTTGGCGGGCAGAACGGGCCCGCCGGAGTCGCCTGAATCCTTTTTATGGAGAGTAGGACGGTCAGGGTCGGGAGCAGAGTCGGAACCGGTGCTACTGGAGTCAGAGTCAGGCGTCTTCTTGTGGAGTGTGGGCCGATCCGGGTCAGGGGGTGGAGCTGGAGAACTGGATTCGGAGGAGCTACCGTTTGAGGAACCGCCAGTCTTCGATTCATCGGGGTGCTTGCGATGCAGAACGGGCTTATCGTCGTTGGCGTCGAACCCTTCATCGACTACGGGCTTGGGCTGTGTCGGCTTGGCGGACGGGATGGGCTTCCACGCGCCATAGCCTACCCACGATCCCTGTTCCTGACCTGAGTTTTTGATATCGAAGAGGCCGATCGGTTCGCCGTTCTTCTCGAGCTCGTACTCGACCTCCCCGGCAAGAGCCAGCGGCTGGGGGCGTGCTAGATAGACGTTCCCGTCCTGAAGGGCCTGGCCATCGTAAACCGTTACCGGTACAAGGCGGCTGGTTTTTGGCTTGCCTTCGACACCGGTATACTCCAAAACGGCAATAGCTCGCAGCTCAGGCGTATCTTTGGATTTGGTCGCGACCTGGCCTGGATACTGACCGTAGAGAGCTGTTGCGGCCATCCCCATGATGAGGGTTGGAATTATTGTTGTTTTAACGAGCACACTTAGCGAACGAAATGACACCGGATACCCACCTCGGGAATAATGCAACCTGACGGCCACGTGGCCCAACCTTCCACCAGACTAACGATACGAGGAACCCCCATGGAACTAAATCAAAGGGTTGCAGACTTTACGCTGCAGACCGACGAGGACACTACGGTAAGCCTTTCAGACTACGCAGGCAAGCCGGTAGTCCTTTTCTTTTACCCCAGGGCCGATACACCTGGCTGCACCATTGAAGCCTGCGGCTTCCGCGACACATTCAAGAAGATTCAGGCAGCCGGGGCGGTGGTGCTCGGCATTTCGAGGGACACTCCCAAAGCTCAAGCCAAGTTTCGCGCCAAGTACGACCTGCCTTACACTCTCCTTGCTGATGTAGACGAGAGAGTCTGCAATCAGTTTGGTGTATTGAAGGAAAAGAACATGTACGGGAAGAAGGTCTGGGGGATTGAGCGGACCACTTTTGTGATTGGACCGGACCAGAAGCTCCTGCATGTTTTTCCCAAGGTCACGCCGGAAGGCCATGCGGAAGAAGTGCTTGCGCTGCTGAGGGAATGGAAGAAAACTCACAAATAAAGCGACGGAGTCACGCGAAACTGAGACTTCCAGGGCGGTTGCTCGGGCGAGCCTTCTTTGAAGACTCACCAGAGCTGGTGGCGCCACGGCTGTTGGGGATGCTGCTGGTGCACAAAAGCAAAGCTGGAGTGCTGGCGGGGCGGATTGTGGAGGTTGAAGCTTACCTCGGCCCGCATAACGATCCGCCAGACCCTGCAGCACATTCCCACCGGGGACCGACGCCGCGGAACCAGGTGCTGTTCGGACCAGCTGGGCACGCCTATGTGTATGCAATCTATGGCCGCTACTTCTGCATGAACATCAGTTGCGAGGTTGAAGGAAGAGCGGGCTGTGTGCTTCTGCGAGCGCTAGATCCGGTGGCGGAGGGGGTGCGGATGGCGGCAAATCGCGGGCTCAACGCCGACGCGCATGCGCGGCTGATAGCGTCAGGACCTGGGCGGCTTTGCCAGGCGATGGACATTACGCGAGCGGCGCACAACGGCCTCGACGTTACGAGCGCATTTTCGAGGCTGCAGGTGCGAAACGATGGCGAAGGCGTTGCGGATATCGTGGCAACGGTGCGAATCGGGATCCGGCATGCCATTGACTGGCCACTTCGATTCGCAATTCGGGGGAGCAAGTGCGTTTCGGGTCCCAGACGGCTGTTGGAGGTCGTAACTGTTATAACTGGGAATCCGTCAGTAAAATAGAAGCCATTCCAACCCGCGAGGAACGTCCCGCTTGAAAATCTCTTCCCTTACCTTCCCAGTCGCCACGGCGGCTCTGCTGACTGCAGCTTTTTCTATTGCTACAGTTGCCCAAGCTCCCGCTCCACAACAACCCGGCGCGGGTACTGCGACCCCGCCACCGCCGCACGTGTTTCCCGCGCCAACCAACCTAAAGGTGCTTCCCAAGGATTTGACCGGGCAGCAAGTTCACGAATTGATGGAAGGATGGGAAGCAGCGCTTGGTGCGCATTGCAGCACTTGTCATGCCACCGACCCGAAAAACATCGGACCAAACGGACGACCGCGGTTGAACTTTGCCGACGACTCAAAGCCGGAAAAGTCGACCGCGCGGTTGATGTACAAGATGGTGGAGGACATCAACAAGAATTATGTGAGCATGATTGATAGCTCGGGCGCGCCTGTCACCTGTGGAACCTGCCATCGCGGCCATCTGGGCCCGGAGCCGTTTGTCGCACCGCCCGAGACTCACGATCACGACCATGATCATGCGGCACCACCGGCGGGCGGGGACAAACCGGCTGTGCCTCAATAAGGCAAATGCAAACTGGTTCTTTCGATTCTTGATGAGTTCGGCAGATGGGGAGCGCAATCAAGCGTTCCCTATTTGCGCGAAAAATCTCCGCTCTTGCCGCCGGTCTTCGACTCGAGTTGCAGGTTACGGATGACGATGGCTTTGTCGAGAGCCTTGGTCATGTCGTAGACAGTGAGAGCGGCCACCGAGGCAGCGGTGAGCGCTTCCATTTCGACGCCGGTTTGCGACGTTGTGGCCGCGGTAGCGACGATGCGCACTCCGCCGGAAACGATCTCGGCCTGGACATCCACGTGGGACAGCGATAGCGGATGGCACATGGGAATCAGGTCGGCGGTGCGCTTGGCCGCCTGGATGCCTGCGAATCGCGCGACTTCAAGCGGGTTTCCCTTGGGATTGGTGGGAAGTGCCTTGAGCACTGCGGGAGATAGCTCAACAAATGCAGACGCTGTAGCGGTGCGGCGCGAAGTAGCCTTGGCGCTGACGTCGACCATGCGCGCGCTTCCGGACGAATCGAAATGGGAGAGCCTTGATTTTGGCATGAGTTCCTCAGAGTAGAAGGACGCGCACGATCGAGCCGGCTTCGAGCAGCGCGGCATCTTCAGGTAAAACCACGAAACAGTTTGCGCGGGCGAAGGCGGCGAGATCGCCGGAACCGTGCCACGGCACCCGTTCGACCCGAGGAAGCTCGCAGGTGGACGAGTTGAAGTCACACAAAGCGGGGAAAAAGCGCGTGAGACCTATGTTTTCGCGCTTGCCCGTGGTTTTTGCTAATTTTGCAAGCGCAAAGCGGGGGCTGGATTTGTGTCTACCTGCCAACGCTGCCAGCACCGGCGATGCAAACAGCAGGAAAGTCACTGCGGAGGAGATTGGATTGCCGGGAAGGCCGAAGAAAGGCTTCTCGTTTTTGGGGGTTTCGATGTCACTTGGAATTTCACCAAAAACCAGCGGCTTGCCTGGTTGAATGCGTACGCCCGTAAAAAACACATGCGCGCCCATGCGGGCCAGGGCCGGCTCAACCAGATCGAATTTGCCAGCTGATACACCGCCGGAGATCAGCAGCATGTCGGCACTTGCAGCCTCGCTCAGGGCGGAGTCGAGGGCTTCTGCAGTGTCGGCAGCCGTGGGAAGCAACCACGGCTCGCCACCAGCCGCAGAAACGAGGGCGGCCAGCATGAGGGCATTGGAATTGCGAATCTGGCCCGGGCCGGGCGTGGCATCGACAGAAACGAGTTCGTCGCCGGTGGTAAGGATGGCTACGCGGGGACGCTCGAATACGTCGATGTACGCGCATCCGCACGATGCGGCCAACGCTATCTGCGCGGAATCCAACGCAACGCCGGAAGGCAACATTTCATCCCCGAGGCGCGCTTGCGCTCCCTGGGCAACGATGTTGTCTCCTGATTCAATGGTGCGGGACGGAAACAATCGAATGGATTGGTCGGCTTTTTCTACATGTTCGAGCATCACGACTGCATCGGCGCCGGGAGGGATCGGCGCGCCAGTCATGATTTCCCACGCCGCAAGAGGTGGAAGCGGACCGGCGGGAGCCTGGCCCGCGTGCGTCGAGCCCGCGACATGCAGCTGGATGTGACCAGAAGCATCTGCGGCACGGCACGCAAAGCCGTCTCGAGTAGAGCGAGCAAACGGAGGATGATCCTGATCGGCGGTAACGGGGCGAGCCAGCACACGGCCTCGCGCCTGATGCAACTCGATGCGTTCGACGGTACGCTGGACGCGCTGCCGCAACTCGTCGGCGTAGGTGGCCACCGTAGCCGCGGCCTGCTCGTAGTTTGGCAAGGCAGAACTCATCAAGTGGATTGTAGTAGCCAGGCATGGACTGTCGATGCCGGAAACAAGCTGGAATTCATCCTTGATTTGGGAACGAAGGGGATTGCTGAAGCCGAAAACGGAAAGTCTTGACGAATGAGAATTGACCAAGCTCTGCGAAGGAGCTTGCCAAGCCAGCCCTACAAAGCAGCGATCGCTGCGGCCTGATCGGAAAACAATTCGGCGTACTTGGTAATCCCCGCCACCATGAAGACCTTGGTGAAATGCGGGGAAAGGCCGAAGGCGTAGATCTTCTGCGCGGAGTGATAGGCCTCCATGAGCAGTTGGATCACGAGGGTGATACCGCTCGAATTGATGTAACTAACCTTGGTGAAGTCGAGGAGAATGAGCTTCGACGATTCTTTCGGCAGACTTAGAAACGTGCCTAGGACTGCTTCTCTTGAGTTGATTTCAATGTCGCCCTCAAATCGAAGGACGGCTACCGGATGCCCGGCAGGAGAAGTAAGCTGGTCAACGTGCGACTTGGTTCTGTTCTCCATCTATAGCCCCCATATACTTTGAGCTTATCCCGTTTTCTGCCGGAGCCAGTCCAATTGAGGCTCTCAGGCATCAGTCTTACCACCGATAACCGGTGGACCGCAATGAGGGGCTGTCCGGACCCTTCGCTGGTCGGCCAGAAAAGCCGAAGGGCGCACCGCTAACGGCGCGCCCTTCGATTATGAAATGCGATGCGTGACAGCTACTTCTTTCCGGCTTTGTAGGTGGAACTGACCTTCTGGCCTGCCTGATCGAGAATGCCTTTTACATCGGCGGCGAACTGACCAGTCGGCGCGAGCTCGAGGTATTTCGCGTAGGCTTCGCCGCACCCCGGAGGCAATACGATTCTTTGCGTCTTGGGGTCGACTGTAGCCTTCGCAATAAGTGCCTGGCCTTTCAGGTAATAGGGCAGCGGGTCTTTTGGATCAGCTTGGATGGCCTCATCGGCCGCGGTCGCCTGCGCGTCAGCGTTCCCTACCTGAGAAAAGATGACGGCTTCGTTTTTGAAATAGAACTCGGCCTTGGTCGGATCGGCCTTGGCCGCCGCATCATAGGCCGCATTGGCATCGGGAACCTTTCCGGTGCGCGCGTCTATCTCGCCGATACCTGCGTTGGCCATTCCGAGGACTTCTGGCCTTGGCTTCTTTGAAGCTGCATCGGTATCGATTGCCTTCTTGAAGGACGCTGCGGCATCGTCGTATTTTTTTAGCCCCAGTTCTCCCTGAGCCAAGTAGCTCCACAGAACGGACTCCGTGGGCCTGAGCTGCGTGTCCTTCAGCATCAGGGATTCAACTTCGCTGTACTTCGCGGTTCTGATCTCTGTTTCTTTGGCCTCGACATCGGCTTTGGCAGCGGACGCGCCCAATTGCTGCGTGGCCGTAGCCTTTGCGGCGTCTGCATCGTGGATATCCTGCATGACGGTTTTGAGGTCGACATTCAGATTCTTGATGACTGCGTTGGCCTTGAGCGCTTCAGCGTTGTGCTTTTTCAATTCTTCCAGGTTTTTGCGGGTTTCTTCGGGCAGGGCGTCGATGTACTCCTTGCGCGACATATCGTCGTCGGCAACTGTATCGCCGCCGTTGGTGATTCGAATATTCTCGATTTTATCTGCCATTTTGTCGGCGGGCATGCCGGGCGTGCGGAACAAAAGCGTGTAGGTACCCGGAGCAGCCACACCGGAATAGTCCCCGTTTGCGTCCACGGTAAAGGTCGCTTTTTCGGCAGTCCCGTTCATGAGGTACATCGTGCCGCCGGATTGCGATGTTCCAGTCGGATTGGTCACATGGCCGTGAATCTTGCCCGTTGGTCCAGTGGGAGCCGGCGCAGGTGTCTGGGCGAACGCGGGCAAGAGGCCGAATGCCAGCAGGCCGAGCCAGAGCGAGATCGTGCGTTTCATGTTTTTCTCCTTGGGAGCTGCGCGTGCGAATCCGCCCGCGGGCTCAATCAAAATATCGTTTTGCGTTCAATGCACATAGCTGAACAGCAACCTACTCCATGGTGTTCGATGTATGCTCGCGGCTATTTGCCTCCCGGCATCCGTAAGCCGCAAGACTCCCGGGGTCGGCAGGACGCATGTTTCGCAGAACGAGGTGCTGCGATGCATATAACGGCATGCGGTGCGCTCTCCTCGGCACGACTCAAGGTAAATCCAATCCATGCTTCAGCACAAGGCCGGGAAGTTCCGGCCCGGCTTCTACTAGCGTCCCGCAAAGAAATCAACGATTCGCTTACGAATGGTAGATTGCCGAGTGCGCCGTCGATTGTGGCCCTCATCACACCCTACAATAACGGCATGAGAACCACGATTCGCCCGGCAACAGCCGCGGATGTGACGCAGATTCTTGAATTTATTCGTGCCTTGGCAATGTATGAGCGGGAGCCGGACGCCGTGACGGCAACCGAATTCGACTTGCTGCGCGACGGATTTGGACCTAACCCCATTTTTTACTGTCTGATAGCCGAACACGATGGCAAGGCAGCGGGGTTTGCCTTGTACTTTTTCAGCTATTCCACCTGGCTTGGACGTGCGGGGCTTTACCTGGAGGACCTGTTTGTCCACCCGGAGTTTCGGGGGTTTGGGATCGGGAAGGCCTTGCTGCAGCGGATCGCATCGATTGCGGTGGAAAAGGGCTGTCCGCGCCTGCAGTGGGAAGTCCTGGATTGGAACACGCCAGCGATCGACTTCTATCAGGCGATGGGCGCCGAATTCATGGATACGTGGCGTAACGTGCGCGTGAGCGGCGAGGCGTTGAATCGACTCGCAGCGGTGGCAGGCGCAGGGGCGGAGACGAGGCAGTGAGAATTCGGGTAATTGGAGGCGGGTTGGCGGGGCCTGAGGCAGCGCTGACGGCTGCGCGACTTGGCTGCGAGGTTGATCTTTATGAAATGCGGGCGATGGTAGAAGGGAAGGCGCGGCTTACACCGGCTCATCAGACGACGGAATTCGGTGAACTGGTCTGTTCCAATTCATTGAAGAGTGAGTCGCCCAATACTGCTCCCTGGCTGCTGAAGCAGGAGATGCGTCGCGGGGCTTCCGCCCTTTTACGTCTAGCAGATGAGTCGGCCGTGCCTGCAGGACATGCGCTGGCGGTGGACCGCGTGGACTTTTCGAGGCGGCTCGGCGAAGCGATTGCCGCCGAGCCTCGAATTCGCGTGATTCGTGAGGAAGTGACGCAATTGGATGATGCGGACGAGGCTCTACTGACAATTGTGGCGACGGGACCACTGACCTCCGGCGCATTGAGCAGTGAGATTCAGCGGATCACCGGCTCGGAGCACCTGGCTTTCTACGATTCCATTTCGCCGATCGTCGATGCCGGGTCCATCGATATGGAGCGTGTGTACTTTGCAGCGCGATGGGACAAAGGGACTGCCGACTACATCAACTGCCCGATGGATCGCGCGGAGTATGAACGCTTTCTCGATGCACTGCTGGAAGCGGAAGCGGCAGAGAGCAGGGAGTGGGAGAAGCTGGAATATTTTGAGGGCTGTCTCCCGATCGAAATTCTGGCGAGGCGGGGTCGCGATACGCTGCGATTTGGGCCCATGAAGCCGGTGGGGCTTCGCGATCCCCGGACTGGCTTGAGGCCGTGGGCGGTGGTGCAACTGCGCAAGGAGAATGTTCGCGCCGACAGCTACAACCTGGTTGGGTTTCAGAATCACCTCAAGTTTGGCGAACAGGCACGCGTGCTGCGACTGATTCCGGGACTGGAAAATGCAAAATTCCTGCGCTACGGACAGATTCATCGCAACACGTACATCTGTGCGCCTGCATTGCTGGATGAAACGCTGCGCATGAAGAAGCAACCGAGGATCTTGTTTGCGGGACAGATCTCCGGGGTCGAAGGCTATACAGAATCCATCGCTACGGGACTGCTGGCGGGGCTCTACGCTGCCGCGCTGGCGCGGGGTGAGGAACCCACGCCGGCGCCGCGGGCAAGCGCCCTGGGGTCGCTGGTGCACTACATTACGCACGCCGATCCCAAGGATTTTCAACCCGCGAATATCACTTTTGACCTGCTGGAGCCGCTGGACGAAGAAGTGCGAAAGAAGGTGCGCGACAAAAAGGAGCGGCATCGCTTGCAATGCGAGCGTTCGCTGGCGGCGTTTGACGCGTGGTGGAGTTTGATGCCGCACGCAGTTGCGGAACTTCGCACATAGGAATTGCGTATTTTGCGTGGTAGGCTGGTTTTCCGGAAAGGTCTTGTATGCGCGCCATCTCTGCCGCAGATGCCATTTCACCTGCGATTCAACGCACCAGGCAGTTTCTGTTTCAGCCCTTCAGCTGGGGCACGTTTTTGAAACTTGGACTGGTAGCGCTGGTCACGGAGGGACTGGGAGGCAATTTCCAGTCCACTACGCACGAAAATCATTCGTCGGGGCACGGACCCATGGTCTATCCGCCGTTCGACTTTTCGCCGCCGCAGATCGCGACGGCAGTTTTCGCGGTATTGCTCGCGATTGTTGTGTCTCTTTTCGTGTTCTACCTGATCACACGGCTGCGGTTTGCGTTCTTTCACTGCTTGATCAACAACACGAAAGAGATTGGGCCGGGCTGGCGGCTTTATGGACCGCAGGCGTCGCGCTTCTTCTGGCTGAATCTCGTGATTGGGTTCTGTTTCCTGGTGCTGATGGCGTTGATCGCTCTTCCCTTTGTGGCAGGGTTTGTCCGACTGTTCCATGAGACCCCGGCCGGCGGATCGCCCGATGTCGCCATGATGCTGGCCCTTGTGTTGCCCTTGATTCCCATCATCCTTCTACTGATTTTGGCTGGCGTAGTTGTTGACCTGATTTTGCGCGACTTAATACTGCCGCATTACGCGCTGGATAACGCAACGGCCGGCGAGGCTTGGAGGGCGGTGCGGTCGCGCATTGGCGCAGAGAAGAAGCAATTCTTCGTCTATGGTTTGCTGCGCGTGATCTTGCCTACTATCGCCGGGATCGCCGCTTTCCTTGTGCTGATCATTCCGGGACTCATCCTCGCGGGAGCAGTGGGGATGGTCGAGTACGGGATCCACACGGCATTCGCAAACTCAACGGGTTCGGCCTCGATTGCCGGCACACTTCTGATGGTTTTCTTCGGGGTGGTTGCATTCGGGTTCGCGCTGCTGGCCAGCATTTGCCTGGGAGGACCGCTGAGCACGGGAGTTCGTGAGTTTGCGCTGATCTTCTACGGCGGCCGCTATCAGGCGCTGGGAGACATACTGTCTCCACCGCTGGCAACGAACGCAAACGCGGGAGGGGCTCCGTCGGTTTGAGCCAGCACAAAGGCTACGGAGGGGACTTATGGTTTGCGATCTAGAATGGCAACCCATGCCGTTTCTTCGCTGCGACGGAGGCATGTGCGCCGCTGGCTGCCGCGACTGACGCCCTGGGCTGCCTGAAAACGAACCTTTCTTGCGTTGCCGGTGTCAAAGAAGAAGTAGGCTGATGGCGTAGACGGCATTGGCGCCGTAACCATGCGCATGTACGAGTGGTAGCCTGAATTGGGAGCGTATTGATGCGCTGTATCGCAATGGTGGTGGGTTCGGCGGCGTTGCTGGGAGCCGGAATTTACATGGAGGCTCAATCTTCGCCTCCCAAGCCAGCTCCTGTGATGGTCAAGACCGAGTCGCCGATTCCTGCCAAGCCCAAGCCGCTGCTTCCAAATGCTTTTTCAGGATGGGTAGCCGTACAAGCGCCGAAGATTGTGACCGATCCGGCGGAAGCAGACAGCGCAAACGTCACTGCGCTGAAGGAATATGACTTTGTAAGCGTTACGCTGGGCAACTACCAGAGAGGGACGGAAACGCTGAGTTTGCATGCGCTCAGCTTTCAGGATCTGAGTGGCGCCTACGGCGCCTATTCGTTCTATCGCCAGAATGGATGGCCCAAAGCGGACATCGGCAGCGGAGCCGTTTCGGATAAGAACCGCGTTCTTTTCTGGCAAGGGAACACGGTTATCGACGCAACGTTTTCGCAGATTGGCCCCATGTCGGCGGCGGAACTGCGGGAGGTTGCAGGCCAGTTGCCGGTGCCTGGAGGAAACAGGGCGCTGCCACCCCCGATCCTGGCCAGCCTGCCACAGAATTCATTGGAGAAGCAGACAACGCATTACGCGCTTGGACCGGCAGGCTATGCAGGAGGGGGCGGCGTGCTGCCGGCAGACCTGGTTGGATTTGACCGCGGTGCTGAGACCGTGACGGCCAACTATGGACTGCGTTCAGGGCCGGCCACGCTTACCCTGATCGACTACCCAACACCGCAGATGGCGGAGGCACAGGAACCGAAGATCCGAGCTTATATCAAGGCCGGATTGCAACCAACCTGGCCGAAGCCGCTAGCCGACTCGGACCTGGCCTCGCTGGAGGTGCTGAGGAGCGGGCCGCTGGTCGCGGTGGTGAGCGGGGACGCAATCCCTGACGAGAGCCACAAGCTGATCAACATGGTGCATTACGATGCGGACTTGACCTCCATTCCGCAGCAAACCGAGTCAGAAGTCGCACGGACCGGAAAGCTCCTTCTTGGTATTTTTACCCTGGTTCTCATAGGGTGCAGTGCCGCAGTACTGCTGGGATTTTTCCTTGGTGGAGGACGGGCTTTGTATCGCATCGCCCGGGGCAGGCCGGTCTCGTCGGTCTACGACACTGAGTTCATACGGCTACATCTCGAAGATTAAAACTACCGTGCGTGAAGAATCACAGACCGCATCTGAAGGGTCAATGTCAGGCCTGGACCTGTGGAAAAGGGGACTTAAACCCTAAGAAACACCCCGAAAAGACGGGAGTAAACGCAGTTTAAAAGACGAAGACAAGGCGAAGAGTTCTTCGACCTCCTGC
Organism: uncultured Acidobacteriaceae bacterium; assembly: GCA_963826915.1. Lineage (GTDB taxonomy): Bacteria > Acidobacteriota > Terriglobia > Terriglobales > Acidobacteriaceae > Telmatobacter. The sequence goes on along the minus strand of CAWGYG010000006.1, from coordinate 277,677 downwards.
GAATCTTTAGGTCTACAAGGCAAACAAACTAAACAAGTTATTTCTCTCTGGATTTATTCTTGACACCCGGTTCCCCCGCACCTACTATGCAGCCAGAAAGTTCTGATGGTTTTGCCTCCGTTGGAACTATTCTCCCTGAGGAAGGAGCTGCCCTGTTGCCGGGCGGCTCTTTCCGTTTTCTGAGCTTATTTTTCTATATCTTGGGTCTGGTTGGCAGGAACATCGACCGGTTCGGACCATGTATAGCCGCAAGATTCGCAGAGCCAGGAATTGGATGGATCGGCGGATTCGAGGGTCGGATCTTCGGCACCGCATTTCGGGCAAGTGGGAATTTCGTAGGCCGGAGTTGATTCCTCCTGTTTTATTTCGTCGATGATGTCTTGCGGGATGGGGTTCGCGATGACAGCGCGAGCGTGGTCGAGTTGATCGGCAGCGACGTTGATCTGAATGTCACCTACTCCTAATTCATCAACCCACGCGACAAAGTATCGCGCACCGGGACGCTGAACCCAGCACTCGATTCCCGCGCGGCGCAACATCTCGCATCGCTGAGATGCTTCTTCGATTGAGTCGCAACGGCAAAGTCCGGTCTTCCATGTGTATTCGGTGGATTCGCCCCCAGGTGCACCGGCACCCGCATCCTGATTGCTGTGTTCCAGGTCATCCCAGTGAACCCCGATAGCGTCGCTTTCGGATCGCGGCACGTTTTGCGTGGAGGACTGTTCGGCCATGCCACGTTTTTTCAATTCATCGCGGAGGACTTGCTTCGCGGTGTCGGTGAGGTCATTGATCTCATCGGCGAATTCGCGAAGTTCAACGTCGCCCATTTCGCTGTAGAGCGTGGTTAGATTGCGCCATTCTTCCATGGGGTCATCTTGCATGGGCAGCAGTATAGCGGGTTCGGAATGCGATGAGCAGGATTTGAGGGAGCTTCGCATCATGGTTCAGTGCATTCGTTTTTTTAGTATTTCCGCGGATAAAGCCGCCTAATCGATCAGTTGGCGTTTGTACAAGCTGAATAGCTTGCGGAAGAAGTCGGAGTTTGAGACGGAATTGGCAGGAATGATCCTTCCGCGGCTGAAGCCGGCATCAATTCTGCCGGCTTTGCGCGGGGGTTGAAACCCCCGCCTCTCTCCGTATTGCTTTTCCGCGGCCTGCAGAGCCAGTAGCTTCCTGCGCGATCAGAATTGTTTTGCATATCAGCGGAAAGTGTTCCAGCCGATGTCGGCGAGCATGGCGCGGCCGACGACGAGGGCCGTGACGATGAGTGCGGCAAGGATGCAAGTCCAGAAGCCCATGCGGTTGAAGGGAATAAAAAGTGTGCCCTCCTTGCCGGTGAGGGTGATCCCCGCGGCGCTGGGCATGATGGCCTGGACAGCCACTGCAATCAGAAACCCCCCGGCCCAGACGAGGGCGATTCTGAATGAGAGCTGAAGAGTTAAATCCATGATTGCTCCTCTGACACCTGATACTGGAATGACGCCGCGAGCGCTGGTTTGGCTGCTTTCCTTTACCGAATAACGGCGCAACGATACAATCTTGAAGGAGACCGCCGACGTAGCTCAGTTGGTAGAGCAGCTGATTCGTAATCAGCAGGTCATCGGTTCAAGTCCGATCGTCGGCTCCATCTGATTCCAACGACAACAATCCCCCCTCATTCCCTCTAAAAACTTAGACACCACCGAAGATGGGTGCGGGCAATGTGCCCTTTTCAGCACCTACCTGTCTTAATTCTCTCTCTCTCTCATTGTGCGAGAAGCTCTGGAAATGATCTGCAAGGCGCATGCTACTTTCTCAGGATCAGAGAGAAACCGGGTTGATAGTTTGCGCGCATTCCGGCGGCAAGAAGTGGCGCATTATGGCCACCTTATCTGCGCTTAAGTGGCACATTTTGGTTGTTTTTGGCATTAAATTTCCTGTATTCCTGTACTGGAGGAACGCGTAAGCAGCTGAAACTGCATCGGTTGAGACGGGTCGTAGAGGAATACAGTTTCAAAAATTATTTCTTCGTTCTTTGAACTGCTTTTGAAGCGTGCTCGAGAGTTCATGACTAGCTATTATTGTGCGCCGAGCGAGGTAATTGATCTGCAAGAGAGGCCGGAGATTGTAGGGGCCTGAAGAGGCTGCGTGAGAGCGCACATGGGGACGGTTGCTTCGCCCCAACGGGGCTCCAGTGCTTCTCGCGTTGTCATCCCCGGGTGGCGCCGTTGATCCGTTTTAAACGGATCAATGGCTCTACCCGGGGCTAGTTTCCTGACACCCCTACGGGGTGCGGGGTCCTTACGGATGGGGGGTCCTCGGTGATCGGTCTTGGCTCGTCGATAAATTTACTGCTTCGGAACGACGAGAACGGTAATCGACTGCGCGGGGAACGTCGTGGTCAGGGTGCTTGTGGTGCTGCCTGCTGCCGGCGGCGTCACCGTGATGTTGGGTTGCGGGACGATCGCGGCAAGGTTGGCATTGCTGTAGAGATAAGCCAAGGCTGGCCCGTTGGGAGCCAGGTTCGCAAGCGAAACGGTGGAAGTCAGGTCGCCGTAGGTCTTGTTCACAACTACCACGGTGACCATGTTGTCCTTGGTGCGCAGCGCTGCGTAGACCGAGAGCGCACCCTGGTTGGCGCTGGTGGAGGCGAGGGCGGTGTCGCCGAAGGTTGATTTTGCACCGTCGTAATTGCGATAAACCTGGAATGCCATCATGCCGGGAATCTGCAGCGAGGGATCGGTGGTCGGCCACATGGTGCCGACATCGAGACCTTCACGCCCGAAGATGCCGAGGATGTCAGCCTGGGCGAGCGCGCCGTTGATGGATTCCATGCCGCCCCAGTTGTATTCGTCGATGGCGAGCTTGGTGCCGGGATAGTCGTTCACTACCCACGTCCTCATCATCGGAATCAGTTGCGGGGACTGCTGTGGGGGCGAGCAACTGGCGGTGTAATTGGAGTCGGTGACGTAGTTCGGTTGCGGAAACTGCCGCTGGCGTCGGTGTAAGTCGGATCCCATAAGGCGCGCGTCGAATCCAAGCGCGCTTGCTGCATTCCGGTATCTCCCGCAGTGGTGAAGGCGACGGAATTACCTTGATATTCGGCCGCGAAGTAGGTGTGCAGATCGACGTAATCCAACAACCGCACGCCGTAGGTGGTTTGAGCTGCCGCAAATTGCTTGAGGTAGTACTCGATGAGCGGAGTGCCACCGTGCGCCTCGCGGTCGACAGGATTGCTCCATGGCTCGTAGCAGGGATTGCCGGAACCCCAGCCTGACTCGATGTCTTTTTTGGAATAGAAGTAGGCCCACCACCAGTCGATTACTGGACCACTGACCAGGGCGGTTGGGTCGGCAGTCTTGATGGCAAGCGCGGTTCCAATGCCGCCCTTGGTGACTTCGTCGTAAGTGAAGGCCACCGGATGTACATCAAAGTCCTCGGCATCCCACCAGGTAGGCTCGTTGTCGAGGTCGTAGATGGCCACGCCTTTGCCGTTGCCGGCATTCGGATTTCCGGGGCCGAACTTGTTCACCAAGTAATATGTCCAACCGCCTGCCCAGGTGTTTTGCGCCCAGGTTGCGTTTACAGCGGATGCTGCGGGTGGCGCCGGGGGCGGCTCTGCAATGCTGGTGACGGTTGGCGAATTGCCAGTGATGTTGCACCCATTGGCGCTGGTACAGCCGCCGGTTCCGTCAGGATAAACGCCATTGCCGCATCCGCGGTTGGTATCGACCTTTTGCTGGCCCGGATAGGTTGAAATCGGGAAGCTGCAGGAGGTTGAGTCCTTTGCAACCCAGCCAAGCACGGGCACTGTACCGAGCGTGGCTATACCGTTGGTGTTGTTGCTTTCGACGAGTGCGTCGAATGCCTTGACTCCGTTGACTGAGAGCCAACCGTCGCCACCGGTTCCACCCTGGTTCTCAAAGAAATAATCTTCGATAGAACTCGTCACGTCCAATTGATAGTTGTAGCGCTCAGTGGAATCACCCCCCCAGCGATCGATGGTGATATTTGCCGGAGCAACTGCTTCGCTGTCTGCCGTCGAAGCGTCGAGCAGGTAAGCGTCCATGCCATAGATGTAAGGACTGATTACGTGGGTTTCATTCCCCGCATCGACAGTAAGCACCGGGCCTGCGGACACGGCCGGTTGACTGAGGGTCACGGTGGCGCTGCCGCTCTTGGTGGTGTCTTCAGTGCTGGTAGCCGTGACGGTGACAGTTGGAGGTGCCGGATAGGGCGTGGTGTAGAGACCGGTCGAGTTGATGTCGCCGGGACTGAGAGAACTGCCGACAGGCGCAGCCACCGACCAGGTGACGGCGCTGCTGAATGAGCCGGTGCCGACAACGTTTGCCGAGAACTGCACCTGGGTTCCGATGATCGCGGTGTTCGGCGTGACGGTAATCGAGGTGATCGCCCGACCCGTATAGGTTGCGGTAACGGTAGTGTTGGTGTTCAGCGTGACTTTACAGGTTTCAGTGCTTGCCGAGGTGCATCCCGTCCACGCGCTGAAGGTGTTGCTTCCCGCGGTGGCAGGAGCGGTCAACGTGACAACGGCTCCCGCGTTATAGGTGCGTGTGAAGCTGGCTGTCCCGTTTCCCGACCCGTTGTTGTCGGCAGGAGTCAGAGTGATCGCCACTCCGGTAGCAGGGTCCACCGTATTCACAGTCAGCACATAGGTTGTTGGAGGCGGGGGCGTCGTCGTGCCTCCACCACCGCCGCCACATGCGGTCAAGAACAGGCTTAAACCTAATGCAAGAGATAGCGCAACACTGCCCCGTAGTCCCTTCACTTGAAGCCTCCGAATCTGGTCAATGCAGCAACGTAATGCAAATCTGCCTCGTACAAAGAAACGCACCAGGATTCGAATACCGTAACTCCCAGCAGACAGAATATTGCGGAGTCTTTGCGATCTTGGCGGACCTTTTATCGAGGCAATTTTATGGAGCAATGATACTCCCGCGGGAAATCATTGGGCATTTTGGGATAGTGCTGGGAGCCCTTGGGAGAGGTTTGGATTCCACAACAGCGACTGCGCAACGCCTGCGCGAACCAAATCAGGTACCAGTTATCCACTCACTTTTAATGTCAAAGTGGTTTCGCACCTGCTTATCCACCTCTATTCTTGTCATAATCGCAGCAAGAGCGGTTCCTCAGTCGCTGTTTCCACGAGCAACGTCCAGGACCAGAATCGGGAATCGATGTCAAAGGCCCCAGTTCAAACCCTGAGAACGACCCGGATTCAAGTACGGGAGCATTGAAGAGTGACCAGCTATAGCCGCCAGGATGTGTTGAGGATTCTGCAGATCAGCTCTCGCCAGCTGCAAGGGTGGGAGAGGGCCGGACTCATCTCCCAGTGCGAGGTCTATTCCTTCCAGGACTTAGGAAAACTGAGGACATTGCGTTTGCTGCGCGAAGAGGATGTGTCGGCAGCTTCGATCCGTCACTCGATAGTAGCGATGTGTGCCGTGGCCGGCATGAAGGATCCGCTACTGGAAGCATCGCTGGTGCGGACCGGAACGCGCCTGGCTTTTCGTTGCGATGGGGCGATGGTCGATCCGATACGGCGGCAACTGCTATTTGATTTTGAGCGCATGGACCGGCAGCCAGCATCTGCGGAGATATCTCTGCTGCGGCAGAATTCAGAGAAATCCCGAGGCGTGCAGGAGTTATTCATCGCGGCTGTGCAGGCCGAAGAGACAGGTGAGAAGCAACGCGCCATTGCCCTATACGAGCAGATGCTGGCAATCGATCCGGATTACGCTCCGGCGTACATCAATCTCGGGACCCTGCATTTCCATTTGCGGCAGTTTGTGCGCACGGAGGAGCTCTACAGGCGGGCTACGGAAACGGACCCCAGCTACGTTCTGGCTTTCTTTGACCTGGGGAACGTTCTGGATGAGCTGAACCGCCTGGATGAATCCATTGCGGCATACCAGCGCTCGGTGCAGTTATCTCCGCAATACGCGGATGCCCACTACAACCTCGCCCTCGCGTTTGAGCGAAAGGGAGAGCGACGGGCAGCCCTGCGCCACTGGGAGGCTTATATCAAGCTGGATAAGGTTGGCCCATGGGCCGAGCACGCCCGGGGGCAGATTCGCAAGCTGCTTGACCGCGAGAAGCTCTCGATTTCCTGGCGCTCGGAAGGGTTTATTCCGCCAAGCAGGGAGTCGGCCGCGTTAGAGCTGCTAAATCGGAAGAATTAGGCCGCTTTCTGACCGGTTTCTCCTGAAATGAGACGGTTATTGGGGAGTGCACTTAGCCCGATAAGAGAGCCCAATTACCGTATGGCAGTTTGTCCCCGAAAGTCTATGTACCAATGACACCCACAACTTTGTGGCCCATTTGGCGTCTAAGCAGACGGGCTAGAGCTCGGGGGCGAACCCCCTCTTGTCGCCCATAGACGCATCGCCTGGTTTTTCAGATCCCTGTTCCCCCTTCCGCCAAGGAAGCATATCCAGGCGTCTTGACAATGGCTTGGCTCGACATGTGACCGTGCCAGCCTGGTTGCATTTCTGATCCAGAACCTTCTGTGCACAAGGATGACTATGATTAGAAAGCTGTTTCCAAGTCAAAATCAGCTTAGGATTTTTGGGTGGATTGCTGCCTGCACGCTGGCAACGACCGCTTTCGCCGCGCAGACGCCGACCGCTCGCATTCAATCCGAGATTTCGAGCTCGGAAATGTCAACCTTGAAGGGTTCGCTTCATCCGCTGGCACAGGCTCGTTCAGATGCAGGCCGGGTGCCCTCTAACACGCGGTTGAATGGGATAAGCATTTTCTTCAGTCGTTCGGCTGCGCAACAGGCCGACCTTGAGGCGCTGATCGCCGCACAGCAGGATCCTTCCTCGCCGCTCTATCACCAATGGCTCACGCCCGACCAGTTCGCGGCCCGATTTGGAATGTCGCAAGCTGACCTCGACAAGGTACAGACCTGGCTGCAGCAGCAGGGGTTTCAAATTGACTCAGTGGCGCGCAGCAAAAACATGATTCGTTTTTCGGGGACCACGGGCCAGGTGGAGCAGGCTTTCCAGACGCAGATGCACTATTACAACGTCGGGGGCCAGCGCCACTTTGCACCGTCGACTGATCTTTCGGTCCCGGCAGCGATTGCGCCGACGGTCCTGGGTATCCGCAACCTCGATGACTTCCGGCTCAAGCCAATGCACGTTCCAGCGAACACGGCACGCGTGCGTCCGGGGTATACATCCGGAGTGTCAGGGAGCGTGTTCTACGCCCCCGGGGATATCAAGGTTGCCTATGACATCAATCCGCTGCTGAGTTCCTCGTATAACGGTACCGGTCAGACGATCGCTCTCATGGGCCAGTCGCAGATCGTCAACAGCGACATCGAAGCCTTTGAGAGTGCAGCCGGTTTGGCGACGAAAGACCCCAACTCGGTGCTGGTGCCGGGTTCGGGAAGCCCAACGCCGTCTGCGGGCGACGAATCGGAATCGGACATAGATATTGAATGGGCGGGTGGAATTGCTCCCGGGGCGGACATCTACTTTGTCTATACGGGCAGCGACACGAACTACGGAGTACTCGACTCGCTTGTATACGCGGTGGACGAAAAGATCGGGCAAATCATCAGCATCAGCTATGGTGCCTGCGAGCCTCTTGTTGGGGGCGCGACCGCTGTGGCGCCCATTGAAGCGTCCCTGCAGCAAGCGCAGACGCAGGGACAAACAGTGATCGCCGCTTCAGGTGACGACGGCTCAACCTCCTGCTTCGTCGAGAACCCGGCGCAGCCTGGCGATCCGACACTGGCGCAACAGGAGCAGGTCGGCGTCAACTATCCTGCCAGCAGCCAATACGTCACGGGCATGGGCGGCACCGAGATTTCTGCTGCGGATTCCGTGTCAACCAACTCGACTTACTGGGACGCTGAAATCAGCGGCACCGACATCGTGACGTCATTGAAGGAATACATACCTGAAGTGGCGTGGAACGACGACTCTGCCAACTGCGGACAAACGAACTGCCTGAGTTCCAGCGGCGGCGGCAAAAGCATTCTCTTCACCAAGCCGACATGGCAGGACAAGCTCACTCCAGCCGACGCCGCACGCGACGTTCCCGATCTCGCGCTCTACGCCTCACCGAATTATCCCGGCTATCTATATTGCACGAGTGACCAGAGCAGCTGGAATACGACGAACTTCCCCGCTCAACAGGCCAGTTGCAACAGCGGATTCCGGGATTCTTCTTCAGAAGACCTGACCATCGCCGGCGGCACCAGCTTTGCCGCTCCGATCTTTGCCGGCATGCTGGCGATCATCAACCAGAAGGCTGGCTACACAAGTGGGCAGGGACTCATCAATCCAACGCTTTATGGCCTGGCAACCAGCGGGGGAAGCTATAGCGCGGCCGCCGGCTTCCACGACATCACCTCCGGCAACAACGACTGCACTGCCGGATCAACGTTCTGCAGCGCCACTACCGGCTATTCCGCCGGAACTGGCTACGACCAGGTGACCGGCCTGGGATCAGTCGATCTGAACATGCTGGCGAACTCGTGGACGTCATCGACTTCCGTTTTGATTGGCACGACGACCTCGGCAACGGCAGCTAGCGCCTCGCCGAACGTCGGCACGAGCGACACCATCACTATTACCGTCGTCTCCAACACGGGCGCCTCGACTCCTACGGGAACCGTGGACCTGTCGATTGACGGTGGCGGCACGAGTTACACCAGCGGGGGCACCACAACATCGGTGAACCTGGCCTCAAACGGCACGGCGACTTACTCTGCATCCTTCTCAACGGCGGGAGTTCACTCGATCGTGGCCCAGTATCAAGGGGACACGACGCACGCGCCTTCGACCAGTGCAGTGTCAGTGACAGCAGGGGCAGTCAGTTCAGGAAAAGGAACCATTGCCCTTACGGCTACCAACCTGACTGTCAGCCAAGGTTCATCCGGCTCGTCAACCATCACGATAACGCCCGCAGGTGGCTACACGGGCACTGTCTACCTGGTTTTCGATACCAACAATGACAGTGCACTTTCCAACTTGTGCTACGACTTCACCACGACCCTGAACAACGGCGACGGTTCGGTCGCTGTGACAGGGACAACCCCGGTGACAACTCAACTGCAGTTTGACACCAATGCGACCGACTGCGTGAGTGCAGCGATTACCAAAGGCAACAAGCATGCAATGCACCGGTTTGGTCCTGCGAAGACTTCGCGCAATAACGCCCCGAATCCGGTTCCGGCGGGAATAGCTTTCGCCGGTCTTCTGCTTGCAGGGTTCCTGGGTCGTTATTCGCGGAAGTTCCGTGGTATTGCCTGCATGATCGTTCTCGCGTCAATAGGCCTCGCACTCTCAGCTTGCGGCGGGACCAGCGGCACTACTTCCATTTCGGATCCGCCGAAGGGGACCTACACAGTCACGGTGACTGGAACGGATTCAGTCACGGCGACCATTACCGGAACAACGACGTTCACCTTCGTGATCGACTAGCTTGTTCGACTCCGCAAGGGCAGACTCCGCAAGGAGCCTGCCCTTTCTCTTTGCGCCCAAGAGCATTTTCGTCGGAATTCGCGCCGCGACCGCGAGTCTCCTTGTCTGATACACTCCCGATGCCGGAGGCGAAACACTCCTTGCCAGAAAACAGGTTCACTCCATCTCCACTCACGCAACTCTCTGAAGAAGAGAAAATGTTTTTCTCGACGGTGCGGCAGTTTGCCGAAGACGCGATTGCTCCACTGGTGCGCGCCATGGACGACGAGCAGCAGTTTGCGACCGGGATCGTGCGGAAGCTCTTCGAGCTGGGACTGATGGGAATTGAGGTTCCCGAAGAACAGGGCGGCGGAGGAGGCAGCTTCTTCGACGCGGTACTGGCGATCGAGGCGATCGCGATGGTGGATCCGGCGGTAGCCGTGCTGGTGGACGTGCACAACACGCTGGTCATTAATGCGCTGCGGCGATGGGCAAACGATGATCAGAAACGGCATTGGCTGGGGCGGCTGGCCTCGGACACAGTGAGCGCGTACGCGCTGAGTGAAGCAGGTTCGGGCTCCGATGCGTTTGCGCTGCAGACCCGAGCGGAGGTTGTGGAGGGCGGATACAGGCTGAATGGGCGGAAGCTATGGATCTCAAACGCGCGCGAGGCAGGGCTTTTTCTGGTGTTTGCCACGGTCGATGCCGCGGCGGGATACAAGGGTATTACGGCTTTTCTGGTTGAGAAGGGCATGTCCGGGTTTACAGTTGGCCGCAAGGAAGACAAGCTGGGGATACGCGCCTCGAGTACTTGCGAACTGGTGCTTGATAACTGCGTAGTGCCCGCAGGGAACCTGCTGGGCGAACGGGGCAAGGGCTACAAGATCGCGATTGAGACGCTGAATGAGGGGCGCATCGGAATTGCTGCTCAGATGCTGGGGTTGGCCGAGGGGGCATGGGGTCATGCTGCGCGCTACGCGAAGGAACGGCGGCAGTTTGGCAAGCCGATTGCGGAATTTCAGGCGGTGCAATTTGCGCTGGCGGAGATGGCGACGGAGATCGAGGCCGCGAAGCTGACGGTATACAACGCGGCACGGCTGAAGGATGCAGGACTGCCTTATGTGCGTGAGGCCGCGATGACCAAGTACTTCACTTCGCATGTGGCTGAGCGCGTTGCCAGCCAATGCGTGGAGATTTTTGGCGGCAACGGATATGTGCGTGACTATCCGGCGGAGAAGTATTATCGCGACGCAAAGGTGGGCAAGATTTACGAGGGCACGTCGAACATCCAACTGATGACGATCGCGAAACAAGTGCTGTGAGAGCAGGGATTAGGGAACAGGAATACAAGACCCTGGCTTAGTTGGCAGGGTCCTTCTGACGAGTAGCTTTCACAGCCGACAGCATTCCGACACCGACCAGAACAATCGCGCCCGCTAGAATCCAATGCGGCGGCATACGCATCAGGTGCGCAGCATAGACGAGGCCGCCGATTAAGACGGCGTATCCGGCAGCGTAGAGTCCGAATGACATAAAGGCTCCTTAATTCGTTTGAATTGCAATCTTGGGGTACGGGAATCCACGCGGCGTTCACTTTAGCCGCACTGAACACGCGGAACCGCACACTACTGCATGGTTGCATCGCGATCGATCAACGTCTGAGCAGTTTAGACCGGTCCTCTAATTGGAGTAACAACGGGAGTGAGGAGTGGGTGCGGCAGGTCTGTTTTCTGAAACCGGGTGGGTCAGCTGAAGACTCTCCAGAAAAATGCCAGGTAAACGACAACGCCACAGATAAGGGCGTTGGCGAGCCAGGCGATCCAGAACAACCATCTCCAACGAGAGCGCGAGGCTGCGAGCAGGGTGACGGCCAGGAGTGCGAGGGCGTATGGAATTGTTCGCAGGTCGGTATCGAAGGAGGCCCGGCCGAGATAGCGCACTCCGTGAGAGAGATCGATGAGAGTTCCGACGCAGATAGCGGCGGGAAACAGCGCGAGCAGCCAGCAACTGAGCACGCGCTTTCCGATCAGGTTCAAAACGGCGGTCGTGAGAACAAGGGCAATCGCGAAGAAAACGGCTAAAGACTGCATCAGTTCAGCTCCCCAATTTCTATTTTGACGCGATTGGGTTTTCGGTATTTAGTTGACTCGGTTTCTCGTGGAGGGTCGAGAAATGCTTGCCAACATTTTGTCTGGGCCATGATCGAGGAAGTTAGCACGAATTTTCGCCGACCGCGGTGAAATTTCAGAAGCACACCCGAAACAAGAGTAAGGAGTGGGGAGAATCTTCTGCTGGAAATAGCGGAGGAATGAAGTCGATTGGAGCGGGCTAAAGCTTCTGGGTGCGTTGGACGGTGCGGACGCCGCTGACGCGGCGGATGCCAAGGACCATGCGGTTGAGGTGGCGCAGGTCTTCGGCTTCCACTACAAATTCGATGACCGCTTCGCCGTTTTCGTCGTGGTGGATGTCGACGCCGCGGATGTTGGTATTGTCGTCGGAGATGACGGCAGTGAGTTCTTTCAACATGCCGGTGCGGTCGTCACAGAAGACGGTGATTTTGACGGGATAGCGTTGAGGGCGACCGGTCGAGTCATCGCCGACGCGGGACCATTCAACGGCGATGCGGCGATCGCTCTCGTAGAGCAGGTTCTGCACATTGGGACAACTGCGCGCATGGACGGCGACGCCCTTGCCGCGAGTGACGTAGCCGACGATCTCTTCGCCGCGGATGGGATTGCAACACCGCGCGCGATAGACGAGCAGATCATTCTGACCTTCGACCTGCAGCGAGTCAGAGCCGGTGAGATGGAGTTTGCGGACAGCGTCGGACATAGCCGACTCGACGGTACCGGGCGCCTTCGGCTCAGTTCCCTGCTGGTCAGCTTCGGCTGGATTGGCGTAACCGGGAGCGAGTTTATTAAGAATCTGGTGGGCAGTGTGTTTGCCCGAGCCAAGCGTGGCGAGCAGATCGGCGGCAGTAGCAACGCCATATTCGCCCGCAATGCGGCCCAGGTCCTGATCGTCGATCTGGTTCATGGGCACTTTAAAGCGGCGGGCTTCGCGCTCGAGCAGCTTGCGGCCAATTTCGACGGCGCGACGGCGTTGATCTTCATTGAGCCAGTGCTTGATTTTGTTGCGGGCGCGCGGACTCTTTACAAATGTGAGCCAGTCGCGGCTGGGCTTGTGGTCTTTCTGCGTGACGATTTCAACGATGTCGCCGGTGCGCAACTTGGTGCGCAGCGGAACCATGCGACCGTTGACCTTGGCTCCAACGCAGGTGTGGCCGACCTCGGTATGGATGGTGTAAGCGAAATCGACGGGTGTGCCATCGGAGGGGACAACAACGACTTTCCCTTTTGGCGTGAAGGTATAGACCTCGTCCGGATACAGGTCCATTTTCAGGCTGGAGAGGAATTCGTTGGGGTCGGTCATCTCCTTTTGCCATTCGACGAGCTGGCGAATCCAGTTAAGCCGTTCTTCGTCGCGAGCAGTTACCGCGCCGTCGCCGGCCTTGTACTTCCAGTGGGCGGCGATGCCTTCTTCGGCGATGCGGTGCATCTCTTCGGTGCGAATCTGCACTTCAAATTGATGGCCACCCTCGCCGATGACCGTGGTGTGAAGGGATTGGTAGCGGTTGGCGCGCGGAATGGCAATGAAGTCCTTGATACGTCCGGGAACAGGGCGCCACAGGGTATGAATAAGTCCGAAGACGGCATAGCACGAGGCGACATCCTGGGTAACAACGCGAACCGCGAGAAGGTCGTAGACCTGGTCGAAGGTGATCTTGGAGCGCTGCAGCTTCTGGAAGATGGAGTAGTAGCGCTTGATGCGCCACTCTACGTGCGCCTCGATGTTGTTTTCGCGAAGTTGCTCGACCAAGGTGTCTTCAACACTGCGGAGAAATTGCTCGCCTTCGATCCGACGGGCTTCGACTGCGGCGGCTACTTGTTCGAAGCTCACCGGGTCTGTGTAGCGGAAGGCGAGGTCTTCAAGTTCGCCGCGCACCTTGCCCATGCCGAGACGATGAGCCAGCGGGGCGTAGATGTCGAGAGTCTCGCGTGCAATCGCTTCCTGCCGATCGGGCTGCAGGTGCTCGAGAGTACGCATATTATGGAGGCGGTCAGCCAGTTTGATGAGAACCACGCGAACGTCGGTGACCATGGCCAGCAGCATCTTGCGCACGTTTTCGGCCTGGCGGTCTTCGCGGTTGGCGAACTGGATCTTGTCGATCTTGGTGACACCTTCAACAATGTGCGCCACCTGATCGCCAAAACCAGCCTCGATTTCTTCGCTGGTGGCGGGGGTGTCTTCCACGGCGTCGTGGAGGAGTCCGGCGGCGATGGCGGTGGAATCCATCTTCATCTCCGCGAGCACCTCTGCAACTTCAAGGGGATGAATGATGTAGGGCTCGCCGGAAGCTCGAATCTGGCCTTTATGGTGCTGAACGCAGAAATCCCAGGCTTTGCGGATGAGACTGACATCTTCACTGGGACGGTTCGCCTGAACGCGCCGGAGCAGAGCCTCAAAGCGTTGATTGATCAAGGATTGTTCAGAGGAGCGAGGAGCAGGCGAGGTCTCCCCGGAAGAGCCCGGGGTGGCGCTGGACACATCTGCCGGTGAAGGTTGCCGGACGGTCGCCATGCTTCATTATAGGCCGTGATGGAGTGCGTAGTATTTCATGCAGACGATGGCGGAAGAGGAGGAGGTTCGTTTCCAAAAGGAAAGCGCCGTGGTTCGACCCTGGAGCAGGATGACCAGCGGGTCCAGTTTCGGGGTAATTGGCGTCGACAAATGAAGGGCGATTTCTGACGGTTTTACAGTCTCAGGCAGGAAGAAAGATTGCCTAAGATGAATTAGATCCGATTTGGGTCAAATATGCGATTGAGTATTCGTGGATGGATAACTTAATGATATTAAGTGAGGATAGAATTTTCCGCTGATTGTTAGGCTTTTTGATCTTTAACTTCACCGTTTTCAAGGTAGATACATTGTGTTGCCCGTCACAGCCCAGTTACTACCAATTGAGAGTAGAGTCTGCTTCGGACTAGAGGTCCAGAACCGAGGGAGTTATGTTGAAATGCCTCTTAGTTACAGCCATGGCCGCTATTTTAGCGGTTAGCATGAGCTTCGCAGATCAATCCACAGCGAAGGTAGTTATTCCCGTCAACAAGACAGCGCCTACAAATGGCAAGCAGATGTATACGAGCTATTGCGCACCTTGTCACGGTATTGACGGCAAGGGACGCGGCCCAGCGGCAGCGGCCTTGAAAACGCAGCCTACGGACTTGACTGGATTGCTCAGGAACAACCACGGAAAGTTCCCCGACACCCATGTATTTGCGGTGCTGCAGTTCGGCGCAGAGACGCCGGCTCACGGATCCGCAGCTATGCCTGTTTGGGGACCCATCCTTGGTAACATGGAACAGAGCAACCTTCAGGACAGGCAGCTCAGGCTAAGTAACCTGACTCGCTACCTGGAGAGCATACAGGCACGGTAACGGCCGGCGGCTAAGCTGCTCCCGGTCTTGGGCGAAAGCTCAAAAGGGAGCAAATGACAAAGCCGAAGAAGCCAGAACCTGCAATGAACCAGAAGGCGCCAAAGGCGAACAAGCCCAAGGCGCCTTTTGACCGCAGAAAAGAAAGTCCCACTCCCCGTGGCTCGGTAGCTCCGCGCGGCCCGGTAGCGGTCAAAGACTCGAAGCGGAAGCCATCTGTTGCGGCGATTCACTCCACCGGACTTCATTCGACCGGTCGCGAGCATGAACCTGGAACCGCAATCGGGGCCAGGATAAGTCGACGGGCTGCAGACCGACTGCGTGCCGGGCACCTTTGGGTTTACGCCTCCGATGTGGAATCGCTGGCGGCTGGTGAAGGTGTAGTTCCGGCACTCCTTCCCGTGGCAGACAGTCGCGGGCTGCTGTTGGGGACTGCGCTGTACAGCCCTTCGTCGCAGATCGCGCTGCGGCTGGTTTCGCGGGGAACTCTCGACGACACTCAATGGCTGAAGCTGTTGGACGCCCGTCTGCGGACGGCGATCGCACGGCGCAAGCCGATGCTGGACAATGAAACGAATGCGTGCCGGCTGTGCTTCAGCGAAGCGGATGAATTGCCGGGGCTTGTGGTAGACAAGTACGGCGACCTGATCATTCTTCAACTTTTGACGAAGGGGCTGGACTCGGATGCGGTCAGGAAGACGTGTGTCAAGGCACTGCGCGAGGAATTAAACCCTGCAGCCATCGTGGAGAGGCCTGACCCGCGCATGCGCGAGCTGGAAGGGTTGGGCGCGCCCAGCGAGGAACCGCTGTGGATATCAGACGCGGAAACGAAGGGATTAGAAACTCGTTTTCGGTTGAATGGGCTGGCGTTTCACTTTGATCCGAACGCGGGACAGAAGACGGGAGCGTTCCTGGATCAGCGGACGAACTACGCTGCCGCGCGAGAATGGGCACATCGACTGGGAAGCACGGGGCGGGCGCTGGATGTCTGCTGCTACCAGGGCGGGTTTGCATTGCACCTGGCGCAGGTTTGCGAGCGCGTGACGGGGATTGACTCTTCACGGGCTTCGCTGGAGGTAGCTGAGCGAAATCTAGAGGCAAATCGCAGCCGGATCGGCGCGGAAGTGGATTGGGTTGCCGGCGATGCGTTTCAGATTCTCCGCGATTGGTCCGACGCGGGTGAGCATTTTGAATGCATCGTGCTCGATCCGCCCGCGTTTGCGAAGACGCAACGAGCCGTAGAGGGAGCGTTGCGCGGATACAAGGAAATGAATCTGCGGGCCCTGCGGATGCTGAAACCAGGCGGAATGCTGGTGACGTGTTCTTGCAGCCACCATGTGGGGTGGAAGGACCTGGTGGGCGCGGTCGCGGCTGCGGCTGCGGATGCACACAGGCGAGTGAGACTGCTGGAGCGACGCGGAGCGGCGCTAGATCATCCCGTGGTGCTGAACCTGCCTGAGACGGAATACCTGAAGTGCCTCGTGCTGGAAGTGGAATAAATCGACGGCGGAATTCAGGTGTGAGCGGTGCGACTCGGACGCGACCAATGCTGAAAAAAGCGAGCTCGCCAACCGGTTGATTCCTGTCTACCGGAGATGTGGGGATCCGCGACTTCGAGTGCGCGCATTTGAGAAAGCGCCTGCTTGACTTCGGCGCGAAGCTTTTCCGCCTCAAAGATGCAGGAACGCAAATAGGCCGAAACCGTGAGGCCGGCGGCAGCGGCGCGTTGATGCAATTGCGCGAGTTCCGCTTTGCCGAGGCGGATGGTGACGCTGGCCGCTTTGCGATTGACCGGCGAGGTGGAGCTTTCGGTGTCCTCCCAAATTGAGAGATTCTCGGGGGCAAAGGGGGCCGGAGTTGCGGCTGGATCTGGGTTATGCACGCGAGAATGGGTGCGCAGAGCCTGCTCGTAGCTGATGGTGGAGATATCGTCGGCGAGGGCGGAGTCGTCCCAGAGGCCAGGGGATTGCGGAGCGGGCGCGGTGAGCGAAGCAAGAAGGCTCGCGAAATTCACTGGCGGCTTGGTAGCGGCGCTGGGTTCGACATCCTGCATGGCACGAATCATAGGCCCGACTCCAGCGCGAATCGTCAGTTAACCCCAGGGTTCTTGCGGAGCAATTCCCAAACACGAAATCGGCGCCGCGAGTTTCGCAATGGAACTGGATTTCACCACTGCTATCGGGCTGCATTGCGAGGACGCCGACTATTTGCCTTTGGGGGGATTCCCGGTCTCGGTCCAAAGGAAAGTCAATTCGTCCGCGTGGTCCTGAATCTGCTGTTCAACGCTGACGCCGGCCGAATGGCCACCGGTAAGGCTGTAGTGGAGCAGAACGGGGCGACCGCTGGTGGAGGCTGACTGCAGCAGAGCGGTCATCTTGCGCGCGTGCAGGGGTTCGACGCGCGTGTCGCTGTCTCCGGTGAAGAACATGACCGCGGGGTAATCGGAACGCGGCTTGACGTTTTGATAGGGCGAGTACCTGAGGAGATACGGGAATTGCTTTTCGTTGGCGGCAGAGCCATATTCGGTGGTCCAGTGCGGGCCCTGCGAGAATTTCTGGTAACGGAGCATGTCGAGGAGCGGGTAGCCGCACCAGACCGCCGAAAATAATTCAGGATGCTGCGTGATGGAGGCGCCCATCAGAAGACCGCCATTGGAGCGGCCGCGGATAGCGAAGTGCTGGGGCGATGTGTACTTCTGATCGATGAGGTATCGAGCGGCGGCGAACCAGTCGTCGAAGACATTCTGCTTCTTCTCGAACATGCCTTGCTCATGCCAGCTTTCCCCGTATTCGCCGCCGCCGCGGAGATTGGGGACAGCGAACCAGCCGCCCTGGAGCAGCCACCATGCGTATTCGGGATCCCAAGCGGGCGTGATGCTGAGGTTGAAGCCGCCATAGCCGGTCATGAGCAGACGCTCTGTGCCGTCCTGCTTCAAGCCTTTTTGTCCGGCAATGAACATGGGAACCTGGGTGCCGTCTTTTGATTTGTAGAAGACCTGCTTGAGTTGGAATTGGCTCGTATCGAATGGAATTTTGGGCGCGGCAAAGACGTCGCGTTTGCCGGTGAGCGTATCGAGACGATAGAGCGTGGGCGGCTGAATGTAGGACTCGAAGCTGAAGAAGCCGTAGCGATCAGTGGTCCGGCCATAGACAGGGGAAGCGGAGCCGATGACCTCGTATTCGATTTTGCCAGCAGATTTGCCGTCGAGCGTGTAGGCCTCGGTTTCTGACTTCACATCGTGGAGGCGCTTGACGTAGATTTTGCCTCCGACGATGGTGAAGTCCTGAAGAACATCTTTGCCTTCGGGAACAATTGTCTTCCAAGCCTCAGGCATGACCCCCGGATCAGCTTTAAGGATTCGCCCCATCGGCGATTTGTAGTCGGTCCTGATGTACCAGCCGTTTTTGAACCATATGGCGGAGAAACGTGAGTCGAGCCCCCAAACCAGAATGTCGAACGGAGAGTTTGGTTTGGTGAGATCGCGAAAGGCGATGTCGACGCGAGTGGCGGGAACCCCACGATCGATTGTTACGACAAGGTAACGTGCATCGTCAGTGATTTCGGCGTGGAAAAGATCGATGGGGCCGAGAAGCTCGCCATGAAATTCGCGGCCAAAAATGAGGGTATCGCGGGCGTTGCGGGTACCGAGGGCGTGGAGATAGAGGAGTGTGCCCTGGCGATCAGTGCGGGTGTAGTAGATAGCTTTGCCGTCAGGAGTGAAGATGACTGAGTTGTAGAGGCCGGAGGGGAGTTCGTCTTCAAGAGGCTTGTTTGACTTGATGCTGAAAAAGCGCACCGTGGATTCATCGGCACCACCCTGGCGGACCTGGTAGGCCAGGAGTGTGCCGTCGCGTGAGACGTCGACGAGACGCACAGACGTGTTGACGTCGCGGCTGAATACGGCGGGATCGACGAGGCGGTCGTCTTTCGGCACAGCTTGGGCGCCTTTCGCGGGGCGTTGAGCGATTGCGCGGCGGACGTAAATGGAGGCCTGTTCCTCGCCGGCAAAACGCTTCATGAAGTAGAGATTGCCGGCGCGCTGAATCGGGATTGACCAGCGTGAGACGTGCTCAAGAGCGTCGAGGTCATCAAGAACCTGTGAATGGATGTGCGCCTGCTTGAGGTAGCGCGAAGTGTAGGCATTCTGGGCGTCGATGAAAGCGCGCGTCTCAGTGCTCTTTGCATCTTCGAGCCAGCGGTAGCTATCGACGATTTTGGTTCCGAAGTAATCGTCAGTGACCGGATTAGCGTCGACGGCGGGCGGTGGAGGAAGTGTAATGCCGTCGCGACTGCGGATGGCCTGGGCTTGCGCATGGAAGCCAAGCAGGAAAGCAATGCAAAAGAGGAGAAGACGGCGCATACACGGGCCTCCTCGGACAGGATACGCGGGTCAGCTATGGAACGGGGAGAATGGCTATTTGGTTAGAACGAACAGCCTCCAGGAGAGGGTGACATAGTTGGCACTGACTCTGGATCAACTTGCAATGCGGCAAGCGCCGACAAACAACCCCGGTAAAATCGACAACAGTGAAAGAATCACTGCCAACTCAGCCGGAATTGCCTTCGAAGTCGCGGTGGGCGCGCGCGCTGGGGGCGCTGCGGCCTTCCCACGCGCATTCAGCGTTCAGTGCGACCGTAGTGCTGATGGTGTCGGTATTTCTGTCACGCATCATGGGGCTGGTGCGGGTGAAGTACATCATGTGGCAATTTGGCAGCCTCATGCAGGCCGACGCGCTGAATGCCGCATTTGTGCTGCCGGACATGATTTCATATTTTCTGGTGGGCGGGGCGGCTTCGATCACGTTTGTCACGATTCTCACGCGCTATCGCGAAACCGGGCGAGAAGCTGAGGGTGAACGTTCCCTTTCTGTAATTCTGACCACAATGTACCTGGTGCTGGGCGGAGCCATTCTGCTCGCGGAGGTTTTCGCTCCCTGGTACATCCACTGGTGGTTTGATGGCTTCGACGCGCAGAAGGCGGCGCTCTGCGTGCATCTGACGCGCATTCTTCTGCCGGCGCAGTTGTGTTTTTTTGCGGGTGGAGTTTTCGGCGCAGTGCTGCTGGTGCGCAAGCAGTTTAACGTGCAGGCGGTCTCACCGCTGATCTACAACGCGGGCACAATCGTCGGCGGTCTACTGCTGGTGAAACAACTGGGTGTCTCGTCGCTCGCCATTGGGACGGTGGCGGGCGCATTTTTCGGACCTTTTCTGCTTAACTGGTTTTTTGCGCGGCGGGCGGGAACTCACTACAGGCCGATTCTCGATTGGCATGATGAAGGGCTTCGCGAGTGGGTGAGGCTGTCCCTTCCGCTGATGGCGGGCGTATCGCTGGTGACGGCAGACAGCTGGATCATCGCCCACTTTGCCTCGAAGATCGGCGGAGCGGTTTCGCAATTCAACTATGCCAAACAGCTCTTCACCGCTCCGATGGCGGTGCTGGCACAGGCTGCCGGTGCGGCGTCAATGCCCTTCTTCGCGAGTCTTTGGGCCAAGGAGAATCGCTTTGAGTTTGCCAACGTCGTGGCAGACTCGGTTTCGCGCGTGGCGTGCCTCGGGCTGCTCGCTTCGTCGGGAATGGTGGTGCTGGGCAAACCTCTGATTGACCTCGTGTTCACCGGTGGGCGCTTCTCTACCGTTGACGCCAGCCAGTGCGCCGCATACTTCGGCGTGTTCTCCGCTTCGTTGTTTTTGTGGTCTGCGCAGGCGATTTACTCGCGCGCCTTTTACGCGGCTGGAAACACATTCGTCCCGATGGCAGCGGGGACGGTGGTTACTGCGATTTCGCTACCTATTTATTTCGCGTTCTTTCACTGGTATGGCGCGATGGGTCTTGCGTTCGCATCGGATATCGGGATTGCGATGCAGACGCTGGCAATTGCACTGCTGCTGCACCAAAGACACATGGTTTCATTGGCCAGCCTCGATTACCGCGAGATGGGACGGTGCGTGCTAGCTGCGGCTTGCGGAGGCGGAGCGGCGTGGATTGTGTTTATGTGGCTGGGCGGGGTTGTGTTGCATGCATTAGGTGCGCACTTACCGGCTCATAACCGATGGATTGACCTGGCAGTGCTGGCTGGAGGGATTGCTCTTTGGGGCGCAGTCGCGATTTCGGTATTGAAGAAGACCGGATCGGCGCTGCCCGGCGTGATGATGAGACGGCTGCGACTGGCTTAGATCGCGACACATGAAAATGCGGCCGAAGGCGCACGTACCCCTGGCAAGGCAGGGGCACGCGTGGTTAACTTGGTCCCGGCTGCGGCAGACCTGGCGGAATTGCGCTAGGAGTGAACGGCAACCTTGACTGGCTCTGGGGCAGAAGCGGCGCTGGGCTTGGCATCGGGCTTGCGGATGTCGATGCCACCTTTAAAGAAAGCTCCGTCCTCGATGCTGATACGGGCAGCGGCCACGTCGCCGGTGAGAGCGCCTTCAGCGCGAATGTCAACGCGATCGGTAGCGGAAACATTGCCCTTGAGCTTGCCGAGAACAACGATTTCACGGGCGCTGATGCTGGCTGTCACGTTGCCGTTTTTTCCCACGGTGACGCGGTTGCCGGGAATGCTGATGCTGCCTTCGACCTTACCGTCGATGAACAGGGACTCAGTGCCGGTAATCTCGCCCTTGATGGAGAGGCCTTTGCCGATGCTGGCTTGTTCGCCGACTGCTGCCGCGGGACGTGCTGCTTCGAAGGCAGGTTGCACGGGCACGGGACGAACAGGTTCGGGGGTCGGGGCGGGGGATGATGGACCTTGCTGGGTGGGTTTCCACATAGCGCTCAAAATGGTTCCTTTTCTGTCCTGGTCGGACCGGGGTGCCAAGGCAGGGCCACTTCCGTGGACCCAAATACCTGAAAGTTCCGGCGGCTTACGATTCTTTTGCGGTGTTCCGCCTACTCCCGCAATATGATGTTATGTCTGCTTCGGCAAATTCGAATACAACCGATGCCGCTATTGTAAGACGACGGGGCAAAGATGTCAGAAAACCATAGGCCCTGACAAAAACCGGTTGCCAACAGTGACAATACCACGTTGCCGCAAAGCCGATGAAACGCGGCGATTTACCCCCAATTACCAAAGTCAGGATGGACAAGATGCACGGCATTACCAGAGCGTTGGTTCTGATTTTTGTTCTGATCGCGGGCGTGACCATGGCGGGGCCGTTGCGACTGATGGCGCAAGGGTCAGCCGAAAGTGAACCATTTGACGTTTTGATCGTCAACGGACACATCGTGGATGGGACGGGATCTCCCTGGTACTCAGGGGACGTAGGCATTCGCGGGGGACGAATCGTCGCGATCGGGGACTTGGCGGGCAAGCCGGCGAAGCGGACAATCGATGCGCGGGGAAAAGTTGTTGCGCCCGGGTTTATCGACATGCTTGGGCAGTCGGAACTGACGATACTCGTGGATCCGCGACTGCCGTCGAAGATCTACCAGGGAATCACCACCGAGATCACCGGCGAAGGCAATTCGGTGGCGCCGTTGAACGACGCGATGGTGACGGCAGGCCGGGCGGGATACGAGCACTACCACATCACTCCTGATTGGCGTACGCTGCGGCAGTATTTTGCACGAATTGAGAAACAGGGGTTGGGGATCAACCTGGCAACGTATGTTGGCGCGACCTCAGTGCGCAGGATGGTGCTGGGGGACGCGGATGTGCAACCCACCGCGCAGCAACTCGACCAGATGAAGGCTCTGGTCGATGAAGCAATGCGAGACGGAGCGGTGGGGCTTTCGACGGCCCTGCAATACACGCCTGCTCCATATGCGAAGACAGAAGAGTTGATCGCGCTGGCTTCAGTGGCGAGCGAGTATGGCGGCATCTATGCGACGCACATGCGCAGCGAGGGCGACGCGGTGCTGGAGTCGATTGACGAAGCGACACGGATTGGGCGCGAAGCGCATATTCCCGTAGAGATCTGGCACCTGAAGGCCGCGGGAAAAGCGAACTGGGGCAAGATGCCGCAGATTGTGGCGCGCATTGATGCAGAGCGAGCAGCCGGGGTGGACGTGAGCGCGAATACCTATGCTTACACGGCGTGGTTCAATACGTTCTCGGCATTTGTGCCACCGTGGGCGCACGATGGCGGTGAGGCGAAATTGGTAGCCCGATTACAGGATCCGACCATGCGTGCGCGGATTCGCAAGGACATGCTTTCGACGGGCAAGGATTCGGCGGGCGAGAACTGGGACAACGAGTGGCAGGAGATTCCGGGACCAGAAGCGGTGCAGATCGCGGTTGTGCAGAACAAAGAATTGATGTCGTTGCAGGGCAAGCGCCTTTCGGATGTGGCCGCGCTGTGGAAGGAAGACGCGATCGATGCGCTGTTTGATCTGCTGATCAAGGACAATGCGTTCACCGAAGTGGCCGTATTTGGGATGGATGAGCCGGATGTGTTGCTGGCGCTGAAGCAGCCGTGGGTTTCAATCGACAACGATTCGCAGGGAACATCGCCAGAAGGATTGCTGGGCGCGGAGCATCCGCATCCGCGGGCGTATGGGACGTTTCCGAGGATTCTGCGGAAGTATGTGCGGGAGGAGAAAGAACTGACGCTGGCGGACGCGATTCGCAAATTCAGTGCACTGCCGGCGCAGCGGATGCGACTGACGGATCGCGGCGTTCTGAAAAAGGGGATGTGGGCGGACGTGGTGGTTTTCGATCCGGCGACGATTACAGACAAGTCGACTTATGAGAATCCAAACCAATTCTCGGAGGGAATGGATTTTGTGCTGGTGAATGGCGTGCCGGTGATTGCAGATGGAAAGATGACCGGGGCGCTGCCGGGGAAGGTGCTGCGCGGGCCGGGCTACGTGCGATAATGCGATGCTATTGGAGCCGAGGATGGAACGCATGTCTCAGAGCTTGATGGACAAGACGAAATTTCTCAATGTCGACCTCGATATTTTCTCGAAGTCTGACCTTCAAAAGCTTGTGGAAGCGCTGGGAGATGATGTTTATGTCCTGTTCGTCGGCCGCGTGAAACGGCACCATGAAGCGCATTTAGAGCTTGCCGGTTCTCATCTTCCTGCAGCGAGCCACCAAAGCAACCCCGAATCGCTGATTCTTAAGTTCTGCAAACTGATTCGCAGGCTGAGTCCAGAGGCGAGGCACATCTGGGACAGCGCTAAATCGAGAAGCTTTGACATCGGGATTGAAGCGCCAGGCAACGGACGTTATTACTGGTCCGCTATTTCCGATGATGCAATCCGGGCGGCTGCGGAAGTCGGCGCGCAAATCGCGATCTCAGTCTACGGGCCGATGAAGGTTGTGAAGCGGCCACGTAAGCCAGCCAAATCTCAAGCAACTAAATAGGAAGATCGCGAACCCCAGCCGAAATAACCTACTCTTTAACTATGACGGATCGGGAACTGACGGCGCTGATTGCGCGCTCGGCGGGTAGCAAGGCCGGGTACAAGCAACTGGTGCGCGAACTCGGGCTCGGCGGCGGGCGCGAACGGCGTTTGTTGCTGGAGCAACTGGCGCGCATGACTGCGCGCGGCGATCTTGTGAAGTTGGATCGCGAGCACTGGAGTATTCCAAAAACTGTTACGCGAGGGGGCGTGACGCGCGACAACCTCATGGCTGGACGTCTGGATCTGCATCGGGACGGATACGGATTTGTGCGACCCAATGCGCGACAGAAATCAGGACAAGAAGAAGACGTCTTCATTCCGCCGGACGAGATCAATGGCGCGATGCAGGGCGACCAGGTCCTGGTGGAGTTGGCACCGCCGCGCGCGGATGGGCGGAGGCTGGGGCGCATTGCGCGGGTGCTGGAGCGGCGCAATCCCACGGTCGTCGGCATTTTTCACTATGCGCGTTCAGACAGGGAACAGGGGCACAAGGTTGTTCCGTTCGACGAGCGGATGACGCAGCAGATTCTGATTCCCGATGGGCTGGAAGTGCCGGAGGTGGCGGAAACGGCGACTCCGCATCGCGTGCTTGGTCGTGAGGCCGCTACTGCGGCGGAGCACCAGAGCCTGGAAGGCCTCGTGGTGGACGTGGAGATTACGAGTTGGCCGACGCCGACGCGGCCTCCGGTTGGCAGAGTAATCGAAGTGCTGGGCGATCCGGACGATTTTGGCGTCGACGTGGAGATGATGATCCGCAAGCATCAGCTGCCGCGCGTGTTCCCCGAGAAAGTGCTGGAAGAAGCGCGGGCTGTCGCGCACCTCGACGAAGTGGAACCAAACACGCGGCGGGACTTTCGTGCCTTGCCGATCGTGACCATCGATGGCGAGACGGCGCGGGATTTTGATGATGCGGTGCTAGTGACAGATTGCGCAGATGGCGGCTATGAGCTGCAGGTGCATATTGCCGATGTGGCCGAGTATGTGGGGGCGGGCACGGATCTCGACCTGGAGGCACGGCTGCGCGGAACCAGCGTCTACTTCCCGGATCGCGCAATTCCAATGCTGCCGCAGGAACTTTCAACGAACATCTGCAGCCTGCGGCCGGGAGAAGACCGGTTGGTGTTGAGCTGCATCATGCAGCTTAGCGCGGAGGGGCGGATTGAGAGCTACGAAATTGAAGAGGGAGTGATTCGCTCAGCGGCGCGGATGACGTATACGGATGTGCACGCGATTTTGGAAGGCGACAAGGAGACGCGCGCGCGGTACGCAGAACTGGTTCCGAATTTTGAACGAATGCACCGCCTGGCGGTGCTGATGAACAAGCGGCGCGAGGAGCGGGGCAGCATCGATTTCGATCTGCCCGAGCCGGTGATCGAGTTTGATGAGCGGGGACAGATGCGCGGCGTGACCAAGTCTGAACGCACCTGGGCGAATCGGCTGATTGAAGAATTCATGCTCGCGGCGAACGAATGCGTGGCGACGTGGCTCGAGGACCTTGGCGTGCCTTCGCTGTATCGCATTCACGAGAAGCCGGAGCCGCGCCGTGTTGTTCAGTTTGAAGAGCTGGCGGCTGGATTTGGATATTCACTGGGACTGGGAGCGCTGCCGGTAAAGAAGATTCAGACGCGGGGCGATCGCCGGGACGCGCAGCGAAGCGGCCGCAATGTTCGAACGCATGAAGTTGCGGAAGACATCGCGGTGACGCCGAAGATGTATCAGAAGCTGGCGGCGCGAATCGAGGGCAAGCCGGAAGAGCGCATCCTGAGCTACCTGATGCTGCGATCACTCAAGCAGGCGCGCTACTCCGAGATCAACGAAGGGCATTTTGCGCTGGCTGCACCGACGTATACGCATTTCACGTCGCCGATCCGGAGGTATCCGGATTTGATTGTGCATCGCATCACGAAGGCTCTGTTGCGCGCGGATGTTGCGGGGCGCGGGGAGGTGGCGGCTGGGCGGCACAGCTCGCCATGGACGCACCCGAACGAAGGACTGGCCGGGATCGTGGTTCATCGCGCCAAGAAACGGACGAGGGAGCAAGCATTCACCGGGGAGCCTCCGATTCCGGAGGCAGAACTGGCGCAGATCGCCGAGGAGACAAGCCTGACCGAGCGTCGGGCGGCAGAGGCGGAGCGCGAACTGGTCGAGTGGAAGAAGGTCCGCTTCATGCAGAACCGGGTCGGCGAGGAGTTTGCGGCGCTGGTGCTTAATCCCACCAAGTACGGGTTATTTGTCGAACTTACCGACATGTTTGTCGAGGGGCTGGTTCCGATCGACACGCTCCGCGACGACCGCTACACATGGCGCGAGAACACGCACGAGATCCTTGGGGAGCGATGGGGACGGCGCTTTCGCGCAGGCGATCGAGTGCAGGTGATTCTGGACCGCATCCTGGCCCAGGAGCGCCGATTGCAATTCTCGATTGTTGAGGAAGGAATCCCGCTGACGGGTAAGAAGCCTGCGAACGCCCTGCGAAAGCCGAAGAAGAAAAAGCGGAAGCAGGGGGAAACTTCTGGACGGGAGAAAAAGAAGCGATTTGTGAAGAAGGGAAAGCGCAGGTAGCCGTGCATGACCCACGATTGCGCCGGCCATGCACCGGACAAGTGATCTAAGTCGTTGCTACTTGGTGGAGAGGTTTTCGGCGATGTTGCCGATGAGCGGAAGCTTGAAGCGCTTCCCGTTCACTGCCTGCAGGACGCAGAGGATCCAGAGGAGCGTCCAAATCACCCAGATAACCCTGATCACCGTGGAAAACATCATTGGCCCCATGAAGAGCGTCATTACCGCGAGCATGCTGAGAATGACGTTCACGAGAAAGGCCGTGACGTTGAGGAAAATGGACTGCCAGGCATGGAAGCGAACGAAGGGCCTGGTGCTATATGGCGGCATAAACAGGAAGACGATCGCCGGGACAAAGGTGATGTAAGCGATTGCACCTGCAGTGTGATCAGAGAGACCGGTTTGAGTTGTTGTTTCTGACATCGTAGCTCCTTTCAGTGGCAAGACTGAGCCACTGGACCATCTAACTGGCGCTCCACGCCTGTTTCAGGATGAGCAACCTGGGGACGGGCTGTACACGCTAGCGCGCGGAAGATACGTCGTCGGGGTCTATATACACATAAAGAAAGACTTGCCGTGCGACCTTGTCAAGCGGAAACTGCCCCCGAATGCGCAAAGGTACCTGACGCAATCCTCATTGAAAAAGGCTTTGAAGAGGCGGGCGCTCTTCGAGAAGCTGCGCATCGTCGTTGCGGACGTTTCCCACGCGGTCGTCCACGGGCCACGCGCGCATCTTCTCAGCCGCGAGGGGACGGAGGAGATCGATGGGCGGACAGGCAGGATCGCCCGGTTCCATCCAGCGAGAGTAATCGCGTGATTCGAGGATCACGGGCATCCGGTTGTGAATAGGCTCGGTGAGCTCATTGGGGTCGGTGGTGAGAATCGTGAAGGTCTCAAGTGCCTGGCCTTCCCTGGGTTTCCAACGCTCCCACAAGCCTGCGAAGGCATAGGGCTCGCCGCTGCGCAGGGCGAAGGCGTAAGCATGCCTGGTTTTCTTATTAATACGCTGCCATTCGTAGAACGCGTCAGCGGGGACGAGGCATCGGCGCTTTTTGAGGGCTTCACGAAAGGCAGGCTTGGCGGCTGCCTCTTCGGCGCGCGCATTGATGGTGCTGAAGCCGAATTTCGCATCTTTCGCCCAGAAAGGGATGAGGCCCCAGCGCATCAGGGCAAACTCGCGCTTGCCGGTGTCGGCATTGAGGCGCACCACTGGCTGGGTGCTTTGCGGCGCGGCGTTGTAGGTGGGCGCGAACCAGGGCATGTCTTCCAGTTCGACACCGAACCAATCGGCGAGGACCTCCTGGGTGGATCGACGAGCGAAGCGGCCGCACATGGCAGAAGAATAACCGGGGTCAGGCCCCGCCGCGCAACTGGAAAGAACAGGGGCATCCAATACAATGAGACTTAGATTGTTTCTGGGAGCATGACGAATGGCGCACATGGTGTTTTGCGTTCGGAATAAGAAGGAAATGGAGGGGTTGGACGAGCCGCCCTTCGACTCGGAGTTTGGTCAGAAAATCTACAAGAACGTCTCGAAAGCGGCGTGGGGCGAATGGGTTGACCGGCAAAAGATGCTGCTGAACGAGTACCGGCTACAGCCGTGGACTCCCCAGGCGCAGGAGTTTCTTGTGGAGCAGATGGAACAATTCTTCTTCGGCGAGGGATCAGCGCTGCCCCAGGAATTTGTGCCGCCGGCGCACTGAGAAATCGGGCATCGGCGCAGGTGGTTCGGGACAGGCTGCGCTGGTGTAAACTGAATAAGAACCCTGGGCCGGCTCACCCGAGCCGGCTCGATTGTGTCGGGACGTGGCTCAGCCTGGTAGAGCACTCGCTTGGGGTGCGAGGGGTCGGCAGTTCAAATCTGCCCGTCCCGACCATTTAATCTTTGAGTTTTAGTAGTTTATGCCGACGTTCATCGTTGGCATTCTGCTTTTTCTTGCCCAATTGCGACGTACAGCAAGATCGTCGCCGGCCTGGCGCAGGGCATCGCGAGGCTCCCAGCGATTCAAATGTCCGGATTTCATATCCCCGAAGCGCCTGCCATTCGGCTACGGTGTGTTCTTGCAGGAAAACGCCTCTCCAATTGCGTCGAGAGCCACATCAAAGTAACCACTAGCAAGCTTCGCAGGATGCTTGTCGGCGTATTGAACGAAAATTGAAATCAACTGTCCCGCTCGATGATGCGCTGGTTCACAAGGAAAGAATAACGGCTTGCCTGTCTTGTCATCGGTGAAACCGATCATCTCGTTGATCGCCTCAAATGCACCCCAGCAATGGCCGGTGTCGAAGTCAGGGTTCAGATGAAGTTGTCCGTTCGATAAGGGTGTCGAGGCGATGGAACGGCAAGCTGAAACCATTTCCTGGGTCGTCGTCTCCGCCTTTATGGGTCGCGCGGAGGCGAGGATTGCCAAGACTAACAGCGAAGCTGCGGCAAGACGTAGTAGTTTCATCCCGTATCCTTTCAGGCAAGATTTTGCGGTTGCTAGATGTTTTCGACTTTCTTGTTCCTCAGGGCCTGGCTGATGTGAATTGGTGGGTAATCGCAGTCTGCGAATGCCCACTCTCTGTTTTTCCCGTCCACCAGAGATTCATCGAAGAGAATCACTGTTTTGCAGTGTCCGCAACGAAAACCGAGGTATCCCCGATCCCAGGTTGCTTTCTTAAACCAACCAAGGTCGGCCTGGGTGATTTTCAGCGTGCTTTGGCAGCTTCCGCACACAACTTTCTGCGACCATTCTGGTCCGACTGAAATGACTTCCATGAGTAGCTCCTCTTGGGGATTCTGTGGCGTGTTGCTCCGTCGCGTTTCTCTATGGTTCAGTCGCCGAAGCAAATGCCACACGTGCGGCAAGGGAAGTTATCAAATCCTTTCCTGTCCGGGTGCAGAGCATTGTAATTGATTGTGTCGCAGACAAGATTTTTCTTGCGCGGGAATCCCCGCGAACGCTCAATGAGGGCCGTTGGCAGGCGGTCGAAATGCCTATATTGCCCCGAAGCTCTTTTCTGCCAGTGAATCTTTTGTTGTGGGCAATTCCAGGTTCGGCTTCATGGGTGGGGTGCGGGTGGGGGAACTTCGGCGCCGGGGATGATGCGGATGGTCGAACCCAGGCGGTGGTAGCTGGTAAAACTGGTTTCGTTGACCTGCGTGAGCGGCGGCGCGGAAAAGATGGGGTTGGAGGGATCCGGTTCAGCCGGACTCTCGGTAAGCGCCATACTGCGCAGCGGGCAAATGAATTTGCGATCTCCAATGGTGACGGGCCCATATTCGATGACGGTGGCGACGCGCGTGATAGGACTGCCTTCGTCGAGCGAGGCCTCCAATGTGACGCGAAGGACTGCGCCGGTGGCAGGATCTATGAACAGCGATCCGTGGTAGCCCGGAATCTTGTGGAAGACAGTTGTGGCATTCGGTTCCGCCTTTGCGAGCTGAGCTGCGCTGGCTCTCCTACGTCCTCCCTGGCTGGTAACGCCCCTTGGCCCATCGGGGACGCAGCAGTAATCAACTTTATAGTGCGAAGCGGCTTTGGGCACGGTGTAGCGGTAGACGGCGACAAGGCCGTCGGGACCTTTTTCCCAATGGTGAAAAGACACATCGCCGTTCGCCGTATCGATGAGGATGATGGCAAGTGTAGCGCCGAATTCACCGCGGGTTTGCATGCCTGTTTCTTGGGAACTGGCGGGGAGAGCGGAGGTCGTTTTGACCGTCCCCGGCGCCGGAGTGCTGATCTCGGTATCGTCGCGAAAGGTGATCTCACGGCTGGAAGTTCCCACCAGATGAAGTCCGGCAGGTACAGGCCATTCATTCTCTTTGAGTATCTGCGGGCTGTTGTCAAAGCTGTAGGTAGTGCGCGTGGCAAAGAAGTCGGGCAGGTGAGGCAGCGTCCGGGTCACGTAATCGCGTGCGGCATCCAGCATGCTTTTCCCGGTCAGAGCATCGGGGAGCGCCGCCACGGGTATTTCGACCGCAGGGGGATCAAGAACCGCCGATTGGTCGGCAAGCAGTTGCAGGGCAAGCGTGGCTTTGGGCCCGAAATGCAGGCTGGCGGAGATCCGGCTTCTGGTACTGTCAGTGAGCCGCTCGGAAAGCGTGATGTCTGCGAAGTGGCGGACCAGGTCTGCATCGGCTCGATGTTTCTGGCTGGCAGCGGTAAGCTCCTTTTCCAGCTGCGCAACTGTCAAACGCCGGGAACCGCTGGCGGGAAGAACCATGGTTGCCAGAAGTCCGAGGAGAATGAGTTTATGCATTGAAAAATCCCGAATGTCCTAGATGGCCGCTGTAAGAAACAGTATCACCGGGACTGCGAATCGGGAATTATGCTTCAATCTCGACCACTCCACCATTTCAATCGCGCACGAAAGCGAACGAGAAATCTCGCGGGGGTTTTGCATCCGCTGCGCGCAACTACCTGCGCTGAATTGGATCGGGGAAGACGTTGCGGCCTTCCCCAATCTGCAAGCATTTGTCACCAATTGTTGGTTGAGGTTGTACAGGTGTGGCCTTCGTTGCTGTACTCGGGTTGCGTGGCGTAAACGTGATCTCCTACACGCCACAGGGACGGATTGAAATACCCCGCCGTGGGGTAAAAGATGATGAACGAACATTCATCCGCGATTTCACTGCCGTAGAGAGTATTCGAGTCGCTGTTCCACCACGCCGTCCCGTCCGGATCGGAGATGGTTTCAAACGTCTCGTGAGAAAGGATGCTGTTGGTGGAGTCGACCAGTGGTCCATTCGGAGAATTCGGGGGTACGTTGCACCCGGCGACGTTCTGATACGGCTGTACCGTGTACAGCACGTGACCAACGTCGCTGAACGTGACGCTGCTGTGATAGGCGCAGAAGTAGAAGGTGCTCAGGTTGTCAGGCGAGTAGCACTCCGAGTAGGTGGAGTCAAAACATTCGTCGGTTCCGGGCGGAAGGAAGATGTGGTAGATGTTCCCGTATCCGGTGGGGTAGTTGAGATCAGCGGCAACGGCATGCACCAGGGCCTGGATGTCGGCATCGGTGAGTATGGGGGGCAACGGCGCGAAGGTGGCGTAGGCATTCGCGCCAGTGGTGTAACGGTTACTGTCGTAGCTGCCCACGTACTGATCTACGACGTGGATGAAGTCACTCTTGCCGAGGTTCTTGAGGAAACCTTCCGGGTTGCCCCAGCAACCGGCGACCGTGGTCTGAGTGCAACCTGTCGAGCCGGTGAAGCTGTTCAGCACGTAGATGGCATGGGACTGGGCTCGTTCGACGGTCGCTCCACCCTGATAGGTGACGTCGCCGGGGTAGCGCGGTCCGGTTGGGAAAGGGGTGACGACCGGTCCGCTGACAGCCGGGCCGGGACTCGATTCCTTAAAGGTGGCGGCGGCCTTGGTGTTCACGAGCAGGGGGTGAATGGCGCTGCTCTTCGCGGTTTTGGCTGCCGCGCGATCGGCGTCGGTGGGGGTTACCTGGTTCTTTTGTGCTTGTGCGGACGTGGCCAGAAGCGCGGCAAGTGCCGCGACTACGAGTACTCGATTGCCTGTCATACTTTTTTCCTTTTGTTGAATTGGCGATTGGGGAGATTGGATAAGGCTGACCAACAACGGAATGACGAGGATTGTCCCCGAACTTCGTGGCCAAGTCAACTTATAAAACGGAATCGAGTTTAGATATTCTTCTGCGGATAATATCTCGCGGGATCGGGGCCTGCAGGCCTAACCAACCGGCATCTACAAACCCAGGGGAGACAGTCGCGCGCAGGGAAGGCGAACGTTTCCGTCAGGATGGAAAGAGTGAGCCCGTGGGATTGGCCAACTCGGAGGCACGGGGGCGGCGCCGCTGCGGTTGAGGCTGCGGCACGGCGAGCATGCCGGCTATCTCGCGCAATTCGGCGCGCGCACGTCCGATGGCCGCGGCAACTTTATCCCTATTCTTGCCGGAGTCGCCTGCAATCGCCGGTGAGGCGGACTGCGGGTCGGAGCGCCGGCCCTGTCCCAATGCGTGTCGAGCGCCGGACAGGGTATAGCCCTCGCCATAGACCAGGCGCTTGATTTCAAGGGCAATCTCGACGTCGCGGCGGCGATAAAGGCGCTGCCCCGTACCACTCTTGTTGGGCTTGAGCTGGGGGAACTGTGACTCCCAGAACCGCAGCACATAGGTCTCGACTTTGCAGATGCGGGCTACGTCGCCAATCTTGAAATAAAGACGGTCGGGGATGGTCGGTGATTCTGCGGCGCGCTTCGGGGAGGAATGCGATGGCATAGTCGAGAAGAAGGACCTCGCATGGTTGCGAGTTCAATCCTTAGAGGCAGTATAGGCCAGTAAAAGCCGGGGATGGGAAGCAAATTTGCGATTCGCGCACCTTGCCGGTGGGCGCAAGACGCGGGGAAGACGAACTGGATTCGACTCATACGCTCCATCAGGGCTTGGCCGGCCGCTCAAGCACGTCGCGTGCAGGCGAACCATGGGGCGCAGCGCGAAGATACTGAACCGGCCAGCTTGCCTTTTCGCCAAGGGCCGCAGCTGCATGTAATGGCCAGTAGGGATCACGCAGCATTTCGCGGGCAAGGAACACAAGATCCGCTTGCCCACTGGAAACGATCGCGTTGGCCTGCGCGGGCTCGGTGATCATGCCCACGGCGGCAGTGGGGACGCCGGCTTCGTTGCGAATACGGGCTGCGAACGGCACCTGGAAGCCGGGGCCGACGGGAATGGTGGCGTTGGGAACCTGCCCTCCGGAAGAAACATCGACCAGATCGACTCCGTGCTGCGGCAATAGCCGGGCAAGCGCAACCGAATCGTCGGGCGACCAGCCCCCTTCTGCCCAATCCGTGGCTGAGATGCGGATGAAGAGGGGGAGATGCTCCGGCCAGGCGGCACGCACGGCATCGACGACCTGGAGCGGAAATCGGGTGCGATTTTCGAAACTGCCGCCGTAGGCATCGGAGCGCTGGTTGGCGAGAGGCGACAGGAACTCATGAAGGAGATAGCCGTGGGCGGCGTGGATCTCGACCACATCGAACCCGGCAGCGAAGGCTCGTCGCGCACCGCTTGCAAAGGCGCTCAAAATGGCGTCAATTTCGGCCT
Organism: uncultured Acidobacteriaceae bacterium; assembly: GCA_963826915.1. Lineage (GTDB taxonomy): Bacteria > Acidobacteriota > Terriglobia > Terriglobales > Acidobacteriaceae > Telmatobacter. The sequence continues at coordinate 243,796 of CAWGYG010000006.1, read as the reverse complement.
GTTCGAGCGCGTGAGGTACCGCGTAGTTTGAGGAAAATGCTATTTCACTGGGGGCGACCGGTTGCCAGCGCCCTTCTTCAGGGGCGAGCAGGCGTTCCCCCGCGAAAGGCGGAGTCATGCTGCCCTTGCGCCCGGCGTGCGCGAGTTGGATTCCGGCGCGAGCGCCCTGCGAATGGATGAACTGGGCGATCTGCTGAAGTTTGGGGATGTGGTCATCGTTCCAGATGCCGAGATCGGCGGAGGAGATGCGGCCCTCAGGAAGAATCGCGGAAGCCTCAATCATCACCAGCGCTGCGCCACCCTGGGCGCGGCAGCCCAGATGAACCAGGTGCCAGTCGGTTGCGAATCCGTCGTGCGAAGAGTACTGGCACATGGGAGACACAACGATGCGGTTGGCGAAGCTGACGGAACGAAGCTGCAGTGGAGAAAAAAGAGGCTGACTCATGAATGATTTCATCCATCCAAAACAGGAATAAGGTGCTTACGGATTGGATGAAGAAAAGCGGAAAGCGATGCAGCCGCAGCGATGAAAAGCCTCCGGCTTTGTGCGGTCATTGGACGCGCTACTGCTTCTTAAGGACTGCAGTGCCCTTTTCATCGGAGAGAATTGCACTCTCGAGCTTGCGAAAGTCGGCCGCTTTGCTGGCGGGAATCTGAACCTGGCGGACGACATAATCGCGGTCGTAATGAAGCAGGTTGTCCTTTGCCGTGATGGTGGAGCGGTAGCTGGCGAAATCGAGATCGACGTTGACGGGGTCGGGAGTTTCGTCGACAACATACCCCGGCGGCAACGTGATGTCGAAGCTGTCGCGCCAATGTCCGGTGGCACCGAGATCGATGGGAACATCGCGGGGCTTGTCATTAAACGGCAACGCATGAGAACCAACAACGCGCGGGCGAACCAGAAGGAGCGTGCCCGCCTGGTGTGCGTATTGCGACGCAGTGAGCTTGTAATGCACTTCAATCGGCTTATCGAGCGCCGCGGGCTGGACAAACTCAAACGAGTTCAACACCACGCCGGGCACGTCGTGGGAGACTGCTGTTTCAAGAGATTCACGCCGCTCCTTTTCATCGGAATATTTCAAGATCATGCGCAGGTCGGCGCCTTCCGGGCCGGAATGCGTGGTGTCAACCAGGCCAGCCAGGGTTCCATCGGGGGAAAGGGTAAAGGCGCCCTTACGCTCGGTGCCGTTGGCCTCGGGAGGCAGCACCGGCAACGCGATGATCTGGCTGGACGTCCCGGCCGCTAGGGTTCCATAGCTCCCTTGCAGGTACGAAGGAAGATTGCCCACCGGCGTACGTTCGTTGGTGGGGTCAAAGATCAGGTAACGCTTGCCGTCTTTGCCTTTGACGACGGCCATGAGGCGCGGATCCTGAACGTCGGCCGGAATCTCGATGGCTGTAATCATGTGGTTGCCGAAAAGGGACGGATCGTCGGGATCCACGATTCCGCGGCGGTCGTCTACAGGAACGTAGAAGGCGTTGATGCCCGCGACGCGCAACATTGAGATGAGCAGCGTGGTCTTGTCCTTGCAGTCGCCATAGCGATTGCGGAAGATGTCTGCGGCATGGTTGGCCTGCAGACCGCCGATCCCGCGCTCGACGATGAAGTAGCGGATGTTCTTCTGAATCGACTCGGTGATGCGGCTGAGTTTGGTGTAGAAATCCGGCGCGCCGGCAATCAGGGACTGCACACTGGCCGTGATTTCCGGCGAAGGAGCAGGGCGGTCGGCTTCCAGAGTCGTGACCCACTCCCCGATCGCCTTCCATTGATTGTCGGTTCCCGCGACTGCCGCTTCGCCCCACTGCACAGACATGCGCCCGGCCAAAGCGCCCCATTCCGGGTGAGAAGGAACGTCGCGAAGAATGAGGGCCGGAACGTCCTTCAATTCCCAGCGCCAATGATTGGGGGCAACCTCGACCGGAGCAACGGGCTTGAAGCTGTGCCAGGCGGCGACTTGAGTATGGCCCGGCGGAAGATCGATTTCGAGCGCCTGGAACACCATAGGAATGCCGTTTTGAATGTGCCAGACCTTTTCGCGCACAAAAGGCTCGAGGATCTCTTCCGATTCGCAAATGACGGTAGCACCTACATCGACCGCGGGGGGATGAGAGATGCGGAACTTTGTAGTGGAGAGCAAAATGGGGACGCTGGTGTCGCCCTCTTCGGTGAAATCAGTTTCCTGGGTCTGGTACTGCTTTTCGTCGGCGGCGATGGTCCACACGCGGAAGTAGTTCACCTTTTCATCTACGTCGTAGGCGACTTCACAAGTATTATGGCGGCCCTGGGGCTTGAGAACGCGGATGGCCTGTCGTTCGCGCTCGACGGCACGGCCCTGGCTATCGATGGTTTCGAGGTATTCATCGTAGAGGATGACGGCTGCAGCATCCTTCGCGTATTCGGGGACGTGTGTCTTGTATGCTTCGAGACCCCAATCCGGAACGGGCTGGCTTCGATTGAAGATGCCCGCCATACCCGGCGTACAGGAACAAACGAGAACAATGGCCCCGAAGACGGGCGTGAACCGAGCGGTGGGTGCAAGCCGAATTCTCATAATCAGTTCCCTTTCGCGACCGTGGCACGGGTGAGCACAAGCTGCTGTTGGTCGGCTGTAGCTACTTTCTGATAAAAATCGTGGAGGCTGGGATAGTCCTTCGGATCGAGGATCGCGAAGTTGTAGGCCAGGCTTCGCACCACTTCCACGCTGTCAGCGTTCGCCTTCGCGGCAATTTTCAACAAGGCATGATCGGGCCACGAGGTACTGGTGGTCTGCGGAACGCTGTCAACGGCAAAGCCGGCGGGCAAGTGGTAAGTGACACTGTCCTGCTCCAGTTTTGCGTAATGGACATCAACCGGAGTGAAGCGCTTATCTTGTGCGACGAAGGGGTGCTTGCCACGGGATTCAAAGAAGAGTCCAGGCAGGAAGAAGTGCTTGCCGGTAGCCGCGCCGATGTTGCCACTGACGTTGACGAATGCGACGAGATTTGAGGTGTAATCGTCGAGGGCAAGAAAGTGGTCGAAATCGGCCTGGACGCCTTCAGGGAAAAGGTCCTGCATTGACTCATTGAATTGTTTCTTGACCTCATCCTGATCGTTCTCGAGGGCGAGTTGGCGCCAGTGGAGGGCGTCGGGGCCATTCATTACGAAACGGACAGTACCTTTGACTTCGCCTGCAGGATCGATAACCAGATCAGCAACACGTTGTACGGCTGCAGACTTGTAAGAGCTGGCTGGAGTGATGACGGATATCGCCTCCTTGTTGTTGAGTTGGAAGCCGGACGCCAATGTGTGCTTCCAATGGAGGTTTCCAAACGGACACATCTTCTGTCCGGGATCGAGATAAACGGGTTTGCCATCGATCTCAACGACTGCAAGAAAATCGTCCAACTGTCTGGTTGAGAGATATTGAGAGTCAAATATAGCGCGGTCTCGATTCACAACCTGGATGGGCGAGGCCTTCAACCCGGCAGCCCGTGCAAGAGAGACATAGAGAAGAGCGATTTCGTCGTCAGTGCCGCTCTGCTGCTTCCACACATCCTCAGTCTTGTGGACTGCTTTGAGCTTTTCTTTTTTCCGCTCTGCCGAAGATTTTTGACGGCTGAAGGCTGTGTTGTCGAGCTTCTGCACGGCCACGTAAATCTTTCTCGCCTTTTGTTCATCGGTGTCAGCCGGCGCAACGATGTCGGCTGCGGCCTTCTTGATGGTTCCGGTAGGATTTGTGAACTCCTCGACAGCTTTGGCCCAGTCCTTGCCGGCGTCCCGCCAGAACGCATCCCCTGAGCGGGCGTTTGTGTAGTAAAACTCGACCCGCCATTTCAATGCGTTGAGAGGCGGCGTCCAATCTTCGTTAGAAGTCGGGGGAACATCGGTGAGATCGAGACTGTAGGTGGCTTTGGCTTTGTCATAGCCAACGGATGCACCCGGACCGAGACGCGTTGAGGTCATCATGCGATCGATCGAATTATCGTTCTTGTCGGGGATGTAGAGGCCGGCTGCCACGTAGGGATGAAAGCTGAAATGGGCCTTATGGACGAAGTACGGGATTTGGACATCCCAAACTGGTTCGGAAGCTCTGTAAACCGGAGCGAGAAACTTAAGGCTATATTCGAGGATGCTTCCGACTTCGACGCTCGGGAGTGTGAAAATGAGGGTGTTCCGCTGGTACGCGCTGGCTTTGAAGTCCATGAGATCGGCGGGCTTGGCGGTGAGAGGAATGATGGTTCCGTCGGCGTGGATAGTGCGGCCCTGGACGTCAGCAAGACGGTCAACGCCACTGACGTAAGGAACGCTTACGGTAGCGAGTTCCTTTCCCTTTTCGGTAAGCACTTTAATGCGTTCGTAAAAGCTGAAGGAATGAGTGGAATCATCAGTTACTTCTTCCCGGTAGAGATAGACCGCAGACGCACCGGGCGCCTTGGGATCAGCGGTCATTTGCAGCTCTTCCTTGGTGGGCTCCTGGAACTGCGCAGACAGCAGGGCGGGCGATACAAGGACTGCGAGGAATGATGCAAGACGACAAGCCAATCTAGAGATTCGCATGGAGTGGGCACTCATTTCGAGAATGACGGGCTTCCGAGAGAAACGCATGAGAATCAGTTCCCTTTCGGCGCCGGAGACTTGGCAAGGACCAGCTGCTGTTGGTCGGCCGTGGCCACCTTTTGATAGAAGTCGTGGAGGCTTGGATAATCCGATGGAGCAAGGAGCACAAAGTTGTAAACCAGCGTACGAGTAACGGTGGTGCCATCCTGCGTTGGACTAACTACGGTCTTTAGCGCGGCGTGATTGGGCCACGAGGCATCGGCGGGCTGGGGAGGACTTTCGAGCGTGAACCCCGCGGGCAGGTGGTAGGTGACTTCATCCTGTTCTGTCTTTGCGTAGTGCACATCCACCGGGGTCAAGCGCTTGTCCTGGGCCGCAAACGGGTGCTTCGCACGCGCTTGAAAGAAAAGTCCCGGCAGGAAGAAATGCTTGCCCGTTGCGGTGCCGATATTGCCTGTCACCTTCACAAGAGCCATCAAATTGGAGTTGTAATCATCAAGCCCGAGAAAGTGATCAAAGTCGGCCTGCACCCCGTCGGGCAGATTGTCTTGGATGGATTCGTTGAAGCGCTTCTTCATCTCATCCTGGTCGTTTTCGAGGGCAAGCTGCCTCCAATGCAGGGCATCCGCGCCTGACATGACGAACCGGACAGTCCCTGTTACGGCACCATCGGAGGCGATATCGAGATCGGCGATACGTATGAGCGCGCTGCTCTTATAAGTCATGGCAGGCGTCGTCGCCAGGACGACTCCATTGTCGGTGAGCCGAAACCCCGCCGTAACTGTGTGTTTCCAATTGAGAATTCCGAATGGGCACATCTTCTGGCCGGGATCCAGGTACACATCTTTGCCGCCGAGGACAAGGACGGCGAGGTAGTCATCTAATTGCGCGACCGACAGGTAATGATCGTCGAACACCGCACGGTTCCGGTCGACCACCTGCACCGGATAGACCTTGAGACCGGCCGCTCGCGCCATGGCGACGAAAAGCAAAGCGATCTCGTCATCCGTCCCGCTCTGCTGCTTCCACACATCCTCGGCGTTATGAATGTCTTTCAGTTTCTCGTTCTTGCGTTCGACCTGAGACTTCTTGCGGCTGAATGCAGTGTTGTCGAGTTTCTGAACGGCGGCATAAATCTTCCTGGCTTTTTGCTCATCCGTATCAGACGGCGAGACGATTCCGGCAACAGCCGATTTAAGCCCACCAGACGGATTTGAGAATTCTTCCGCCCGCTTGGCCCAGTGTTTACCCGCATTCATCCAAAATTCGCCCCCAGTTGCGGCATTGGTGTAGTAAAACTCGACCCGCCATTTGAGGCCGTTCATGGGCGGCATCCACGCATCGTGGGGGATAACTGGGATGTCAGTGAGGTCGATGCTGTAAACGTCTCTCAAGCTGTTGTAGTCGAGTTTGTCGCTGGATCCTAATCGTGTACTCGTCATCAGGCGGGTGAGAGCGTCGCCATTTCGATCGACAACGAACTCGCCCGGCCTCAGATGGGGATGAAAGCTGTAATGCGCCTTGTGAACAAAATAAGGTTGCTGGATTTCCCAGTCAGGCTGGGAGACACGGTTGTCGGGTGAGCGCACTACCAGGCGGTATTCGAGGATGCTGCCGACCTCGACGCTGGGCAACGTGAAGACAACGGTGTTGACCTGAAAGGTCTTAGACTTGAAGTCCATTAGGTCAGTGGGCTTGGCGGCCAGGGGAATGATGGTTCCGTCCGCGTGAATGGTCCGTCCCTGAATATCCTTTACAGTGTCGACGCCATGCTCATAGGGAATACGGATCGTGGCAAGTTCTTTGCCTTTTTCGGTCAGCACCTTGATGCGCTCGTAGTAGCTGTGCGCCTGGATCGTGTCGTCGGTAACATCCTCGCGATAGAGATACACCGCATCGGCACCGGGCGCTTTGGGGTCCGCAGTCATCTGCAATTCTTCGCTTGTAGGGGCTTGAAACTGCGCTTGGGAGAGGACGGGAGTGGCAACGGCAACACAGCAGAGCAACACGAACAAAAGGAGCCTTGGCCGCATGTATCTTGTCCTTTGCAATTAGTGATTGGAAGTGTACCCCAATTTCACTGGGAGACGCAGCGGTTCGGTTCACACTTTTGGGCTATTTCAAACCGGCTAAACTGCTGAAAGTTAATCGGCAACGGTGCGATTCCCTTTGCGCGCAACAGTTACCGGAGGCTCCCGGGGTTACACTTGATGCGTTTGGAATGCTCCCAGAAAAGGAAACGTATTCAAATGAAGAGCAATCGATGGACAGGTCTTTGTCTCTTGCTTTGCGCCGCGACATTGTTGGCGCCATCGGGGGTCGCGCAGTGGAATCCGCCGAATTCGGTTGTGAGTTTTGAAAAGCAGAACGATGGGCTCCTGGTTCGGCAAAAGTTCGGCGTGCTGAAGTTGGAGGTGAATGCATCAGATGTGCTCCACGTCACCTACTCCCCGCTTGATGCGAACCACGAGACTCATCCCTCTGACCATGTGGTGATCAAGGCGGATTGGCCTACGGCAAGCTTTGAGGTGAACTCGGATGACCGGGCCATTACGCTTTCAACGGAAAAGCTCAGCGTGATTGTGGAACGCGGAAGCGGTGCGATGCACTATGTCGTTCCTGAGGGAGCAACAGGGGCGGGTGCAACGGGACCTGGTTCAACGGGACGTGGGATGCACGGGAAAATGCTGACGACGGATAGTTACCGCAGCCTGCGAGCCGTCGAAGTAAATGGCGAAAAGACATATCATGCTGAGGTCAACTTTGCCATCTACGGATCCCACGAGGGGCTCTACGGGCTTGGCCAGCACCAGGCCGGTGTATGGAACTATCGCGGCGAGACGATAGACCTGTCGCAGGAGAACACCAATATTGCCGTTCCCCTGATGATCTCAACCAACGGCTACGGCATCTTTTGGAACAATCCTTCGCGCAGCCGGATGAATAACCGCTTCGTGCACACACTCTATTGGAGCGCAGAAGTTGCCGATCAGATTGACTACTACTTCATCTACGGACCGGAAGCGGACCAGATTATCGGCCGCTATCGTGAACTGACGGGCGAGGTTCCGCTGTTTGGGCGGTGGGCCTACGGGTTCTGGCAGTGCAAGAACAAGTATCAATCGCAGAAGGAGATCGAAGGAGTGGCAGCCAAATATCGCGCGCTGCACATTCCGGTAGACAACATTGTGCAGGACTGGTTTTGGTGGGTGACGATGGGCGAGATGAAGTGGAATCCAAACTATCCCGACCCGCAGGGACTGATCAACACGCTCCACAACGAGCATTTTCACCTGATGGTTTCAGTGTGGCCTTACTTCCGACCGGGAAGCGATGTCTACGACCAGTTCGACAAGAATGGCTGGTTTATCGCCAAGACTGTCTCAGGCGGATTTCACCCGCTTGGCCAGGCGCTCTATGATCCGACCAATCCTGCGGCGCGCAAGCAGTACTGGGACAACATCAATACTGCGCTGTTTCAAAAAGGCGTCGACGCGTGGTGGCTCGACACCGACGAGCCTGAAACCGAGGGCCGCGAAGATAACATCCTGGTCGATCACCAGCTTCATCTGGGTTCCGGCGCGCGCTATGCGAATATCTTTCCCCTCTTTCACACGGGCGGCGTATCCGACGGCCAGCAGGCAGCGTCGGACCAGAAGCGTGTTTTTATACTGTCGCGCTCAGCATATGCTGGAGCGCAACGCTACGGCGTGACAGCATGGAGCGGCGATGTGCTGAGCGACTGGATGACATTCGCGCGCCAGATTCCAGCAGGGTTGAACTACTCGATTTCAGGAATGCCCTACTGGACAACGGATATCGGCGGGTTTATCTCCGGCGGAAACCTGAATGATCCCAAGTTCCGCGAGCTATTTGTGCGCTGGTTTCAGTTCGGCACGTTCTCGCCTATCTTCAGGGTTCATGGCACGCGGAATCCAGATGAAAACGAGCTCTGGTCGTATGGGCCAGACGCGCAGAAGATCCTGGTGGACTATGACACGCTGCGCTACCGATTGCTGCCCTACATCTACTCCGAAGCATGGCAGGTAACGAGCAATCACGGCACCCTGATGCGCCCCCTGGTGATGGACTGGCGGAATGACGTGGAAGCGCAGAACACCGGCGACGAGTACCTGTTCGGCCCGGCGATTCTGGTTAGCCCGGTGACCACGCAGGGAGCAACGAGCCGGACCGTCTACCTTCCCAAGGCCACCTGGTACGACTTCTGGACCGGCGCGACCGTGGAGGGTGGCAAGCGGATTGAAGCGGATGCGCCACTGAGCAAGCTGCCCCTATTTGTGCGGGCAGGCTCGATTGTGCCGATGGGTCCGGCGATGGAGTGGTCAACCGAGAAACCGGCAGACCCGATCGAGTTGCGCGTCTACCCGGGTGCCGATGGCGATTTTACTTATTACGAAGACGAGAACGACAACTACGATTATGCAAAAGGTGCTCATGCAACTATCAGGTTGCACTGGGATGACACGGCAAAGACGCTGACATTAGGTGCGCGCGAGGGCAGCTTTAAGGGAATGTCAGCAGACCACACTTTTAAGGTTGTCGTGGTCGGGAAGAACCATGGCGTGGGAATCGGCGAAACAAACGCGGCCAACGCGACGGTGACCTACAAGGGTGACAAACTCACTATTCACCCATAGAACACAATGGTAGCCACCCTCATTGCTGGTTTGGCAAAGGGGATGGGCGACCGGACGCTCATTCGCGTGGAAGACATTTTACAGATTCGAGCAGCGCAGTCACCCGCGCCAGCGGCAGTCCAACTACGTTGAAGTAGCATCCCTCGACGTGGGGTATCCAGCGGGCGGCAAGGCCCTGGATGGCGTAGGCCCCGGCCTTGTCCATCGGCTCGCCAGTGGCGACGTATGCGGCAATCTCATCGTCGGAAAGGGTAAGGAAGCGGACGCCGGTCACTTCGGCTGCGGACTCGGTGTGGGCGGCCGTAACGACGGCGACACCGGTGATGACGCGATGAGTGCGGCCGGAGAGCAGGCGCAGCATGCGCACAGCGTCGGCGGGGTCCTCGGGCTTGCCGAGAATGTGGCCGTCGAGGGTGACCGTAGTGTCGGCGCCGAGGACGACGACGTCCTGGTCGCCAATCTGATTAAAGACTGCTTGGGCCTTTTCGCGCGCAAGGCGAACCACGTAGGCGATGGGGTCTTCTTCCGGGCGGGGATCTTCGGGAATGTGGGCCGGATGGACGTCAAACGAAAACCCCGCCTGCGCGAGCAATTCGCGGCGGCGTGGTGAAGCGGAGGCGAGAATAAGGCGGTGCATGTCGGCTTCCTTAGGTTACCGCGGTGATGGGCCGAGAACGTGCCAGAGCAGGAATTCGCAGTGCTAACTCGTGATTCTTGTGTACGATCATGGGGATTATGACCTTTTCAGATCTGGAATTGGCCCGGCGGCTCGAGGGCGCGGAAGGCTACGCATGTGCGCAGTTTGCCGAGGCGCGGGCACGGCTGTTTCCGGATAGCGGGTCAATGTGGATTGAGGTCGATGGCGCCATTGCGGTTTTTGATGGGATCGACTCGCCGACCACGCAGAGCTTTGGACTGGGCATATCTGAGGAGCTAACGGCGTCGGCGCTCGAGGAAATGGAGCGGTTTTTCTTTGAACGACGCACTGCGGCGATGCACGAGGTATGTCCGCTGGCGGGCGTGTCGGCACTTGCCTTGCTCTGTGCTCGCGGCTATCGCCCAATCGAGATCAGCAATGTGCTCTATCGCGCCGTGGAAAAACCCGATGTCGCCCTCGACGCGAAAATCAAGGTGCGCGAGGTAACGCAGGAAGAAGCGCCTCTGTGGAGCATTGTGAGCACCCGTGGCTGGACTCACGAACATCCGGAGTTGGAAGCGTTCATGCACCAAGCCGGGATTCTTTGCGTGGCACGCAAGGGGAGTCCGTGTTTTCTTGCCGAGATCGATGGTGAGCCGGGCGCGGCCGGGGCATTGACTGTGCATGAGGGTGTCGCGCTGTTCGGCGGGGCAACCACTGTTCCGGAAATGCGGCGTCGAGGGCTGCAGGCTGCGCTGTTGCACGAGCGCATGAAGTATGCGTTTGAGCACGGATGCGACCTGGCCATGATGGTGGCAGAAGCGGGCAGCAATTCGCAGCGCAACGCGGAACGAAAGGGATTTCGTGTCGCTTACACGCGAGTGAAGTGGAAGCTGGGCTGCTAACTTGTTCATCGGTTCGCTGTGAGCGATTAAGTCATGGAGCCGAAAACTCAAACTCCATAAAGTAGTACGTAGGCTTGCCGTCTTCAATGAATGGCTTGAAGTGGCACTTTCCCGTGGTCAGCCCCGTGGTCTCAAGGACCCTCCAGGGGGCCGAATCCGGTAGCCGAAAACTGACTCCGGTTTGATCACCGCTCTCGTCGACGGCAATGTGAATCGTGAATTTTGATCCAGCTGGCATGAGGCCAGTGGGAAGTGTGGGATTGTAGGGGCAATCTATCACCATTTTTTGAACGTCAGCGCCACTGATAACCGGGAGCGGCTTTCCGATCCTGCTCTCGAAATGGAAGCTAATGCTTCCCTCAACCTGCATATGCTTTCCTGAGCTATCTACCGCCGGCTTTAGCTGCCAGAGACGAGCCTGTTCGCGAAGAAAATCGTGCAGTTCGCCGTTGTCGCCGGTGAGGGGCCAAGCCTCACGAACTTTGCCTTGATCGTCGACAGCCAGGTAAATCGCCAGATTCCCGCTGGTTTTGCCCGACCTGACCTGCGGCCAGGCAAGGGGCGGAATATCGGATACAAGCTTCTCTAGTTGTGCGGTACTAATCACAATCGAGCGGAAGCGATCGTCGTTGGCAGGGAGGGGCGTAAACAGGCCGTCACGATGCGACTTTGATTCATCTTCCAGTCGATCCACCCTGCCAACGAGCCGCGTGCCAGGTTCGGGATCGTCAGCCAGTTCCCGTGCGACTTGCTTATTGCCGAATCGCTGAAAATCATGAAACTCCATGTCGTATCCGGTGCTTCCGTAAAAGTTCAGGCGCCCTTCCTTGTCAAAGCAGACGTTCGAAAAGATATCGATTGCCTTATCGCCGGCACCAATTTGCGACTTAAAGCGAGCGCAAGCATCCGACTTATCCCCATTGGGGAGTGTTATCTGATCGATTGTTGCTCCGCTGGCCGCGAAGACTGACGCGGCATTCCCAGGAATCGGGTCGAACGTTGCGGTGACAAAGCTACGAAGCCAGCGCGGGAAATAGTCGCCTTGATCGACTTCCGTTTTGTTTCCGTTTGTCACAACAATGGTCTGGCGCATGCCCTCCTTGTCTGTGACCTCCCGACGCCACTGGTCGTTTGAAGTCCACCATTCCTCTATTGCGCCCTGATAAGGTGACTGATCATTTTCTGGTTCCGAGATCGTGATGTGGATATGGAAAGGACGAGCGTCCTTGCCAGTCAAAAGAGATTTATCCAACGCCTTTGAGATGGCATCCCCGAGAGGGACCGAGGTGGGTTTCACCTGCGAAATCGCACACAACGGAGCCAGGCAAAGCAGCGCAAGCATGATCAGAATCTTTTGCATTCGGTAATGCTAGCGCAGGAGATCAGATCGTGCACAGAGATCCAAGCAAGGCCGACCCGACTAAATCACAAGGATTCAGAGTGCATTTCAAATCGTCAGCCCGGTATGCAATCCGCCAAGAGTAGCCAGTCCCCAGGCCATCGCTGGAGTGTTATGAGCGAGGCCGAAGCGCCCGTCCGGGCCGAGCAGAATGATGCCGCCGTGGCCGCCCAGCCGGTTAAACAGGTACGACATTGCCTCGCGCGCCGCCAACTCCGGAGCGGTTCCACTGGCGACGCGATCGGTGGCCCACTTGCCCAGCACGAGCTTCATGATAGGTTCACCCCAACCTGTGAGCGAGACCGCAGCCGAAAGATTGTCGGCATAACAGCCACAGCCAATGAGAGATGAATCGCCTACGCGGCCGGGAGTTTTATTGAGCGTGCCGCCGGTGGATGTGGCTGCGGCAAGGTTGCCGCGCGCATCAAGCGCCACCGCTCCGACTGTGTCGTGTGACTCCATATCTTGTGCGATAGCAGTCTCAGGACCTTTGTCATCCTCAAGGCCGGAGAAGGTCGCATCTGCGAGACCGGCGGCGTGGCGTGCCTGGGCCAGAACGAGACGTTCGCGCTCCCGCTCGAGTACCAGCTCGCCGTTATCGATCAGGGGCATACCGTGGGCCAGCGCAAACTGCTCAGCGCCACCGCCCACAAAGTAGACATGCGGGCTTTTTTCAAGCACAAGACGCGCGGCTTGAATTGGATTGCGCAGTCGCTCGACGCACGCAACTCCTCCCGCCTTCATCCGACCGCCATCCATCAGAAGCGCGTCGAGCTGCACCCGACCGTCGGCAGTGAGAAAGCTGCCACGCCCGGCATCGAAGGTGGGATCGTCTTCGAGAATGGTTACGGCCGCCTCGACCGCGTCCAGCGCCGATCCCCCATCGCAAAGAATGCGATAGCCGGCTGCGAGCGCGTGGCGCACGCCGGTTTCATGCGCCTCGGCCGCTTCCTGGGGAATGGCCCAGGCGCCGCCGTGCACGAGCAGCGTGGGGACGTGTTTCGCTGAACTCATCACCCGGATATGTTAGTGCATTGCCCCGGCAGACCATGAGGAAGTTTGCTCGCGGGATTTGCAGATCATTTCCCGGTCGTTGGATATCCTAGAAATATTCAGGCGCATTCGTGAATCGAGGAGAGCCGACAGGCTCTCCTCCTTTTTTCCGAACCTATCCGGCGATCTCGGCTTTCGGGGAGGGCGCTGAATGCTGAAATGCAAAAGCAGACCGTTTGCGCATTGCACCGGGAACCGCCGAGTCAGGCGGGGTCCTTGCCAAACCAGCTCAATGTCGAGAACGATAGCAGGGTAAGGGTCACGACCTTCTCCGGGCGGAAATCAACTTTCGCGCCGGTCAAGATCCATGGCCCCTCTTGCAGCACACAAGAAGGAAGAGACAAGCATGAAGCTCACGATGGACACGTGCTTTCGCGCCGCGAAATGGATAGCAGCCGCGTTGCTGGGTATGGCAATGGCCTGGACGGCCCATGCGCAAACGCTCAGCACAACTACAGTTCAAGGAACCGTGTACCTGGCAAATGGCGCGCCCGGGTCCGGCACTCTCCAACTCAGTTGGCCCGCGTTTACAACCGCGAATAACCAGATTGTCACCGCGGGACGGATCACGGTGTCAATCGGCGCGGATGGCTTTGTCAGTGCGAATCTCGCCGCGAATCTCGGCTCAACTCCCGCGGGACTCTATTACACAGCCGTTTATCACATGAGCGACGGCACCACCAGCACCGAGTACTGGGTGGTTCCGCAAGCTGCGCAGGCAAGCATCGCACAAGTGCGCGCACAGGTGATGCCGGCCGCGCAGGCTGCCCAGGCGGTGAGCAAGGCATACGTTGATCAGGCCATCCAATCGATCAATCAGAATTCGATGACTTCGTCGGGCGGCACGCTTACAGGCCCTCTGTATCTGAGCGGGGACCCATCGCAATCGCTGCAGGCAGCCGACAAGCACTATGTCGATGCGGAATTTGCAGAAGCCGTTCCCATGACGGGCGCGAACGTGACCGGTCCGCTAACCAGCGTGCAGTTGGGAGCAGCTTACCAGGTAGATCAATTTCCCGGCGCGAACTTTGGCGCCAAACTGCAGGCGTGCCTAACGACGGTGAGTGCAGCCTACGGGGGTACCTGCGACGCGCGCAATTTTACAGGCAACTTATCGATGGCATCGAACCTTGCAATCTCAACTGCCAACACGACCGTGATGCTGCCCTGCGCCACCATTGCGACCGCGAGCCAGATTTCGGTGACCGCTGGGACCAGAAACGTTGCGCTCCGCGGATGTGCCTTGCGCGGCGCGAGTTCCGCCAGCGGGTCTCAGGGCGGAACCGTGATTCTGTATTCAGGAACCAGCGCCGCGGTTCAAGTTGGCGACCCAACTTATGCAGTCGATACGATGGGCTTCCATCTTGATAACGTCGTCATCAACACCACCGCTGCGACCAGCGTTTCAGCGCAAGGATTCGCAGCCTACCGCACGCAGGAGTTGGACCTCGGGAGCCTCTATTTCCTGGGGAATTCAAATCAGGCCGGCATGACGCTGGATGGAACCGGCAATTACACGGGCGGCACGTTCTATGACAACGCCTTCAACGGATTTCAGACGGCAGTGAATGCAATTGGGCACCAGGTATCCAACTCGGCAGTCACTGACTGGCTGAATGCGAGCACGTTTCTGCGGCTTCATATCGATTGCCCCACCGCCAACGGAAGCCCCATCGCTGGAACCTATGGAATCAACCTGCAGCAGGGAGACGGGAACACATTCACCGGGGGTGATGTGGAAGGATGCAGCACCGCTCTGCACCTGGGCGCAAACGCGCAGAACAACACCCTGGTCGGATTGCGCAACGAGAACTCAACCAGCCAGGTGGTTGCGGACAGCGGCAGCGCGTACAACAACTGGATCACCGGTGGAACCATGTTTACCGGTCAGTTGACTGACAACGGCACGCGCAACAGCTTTCTCGACACGTTCCATCGCAGTTTCAATGGGATCAATGGCGACTGGTATGGCAGCCAGCAGGACGCGACAGTGACAAACCACTTCCGCCTTGGAATTGGCAGCGGGATCGAGCGCGGGCTCTTGAATCGATTCCAAACGGATTACGGCTACCGCTGGACCTTGGGGCTGAGCGATGCAATTGCAGGGGAGCAGTTCTACCAACTGCTTGACGAGCTGAATAATGTTTACCGCGTCTCCATCGGCCAAATGAACAACGGACAATCAAGCACCAACAATCAAACTGTTCTCAACGCGGCAGGATCGGGCGCGGTGGTGCTGAATGGCTCAAATAACTCCGGAACCGGCGGGGTTATTTTCGGATCGGGCGGGCCCTCGGCGACAATGGTCGGAACAATCAACAACGCGGGAAACGCACAATTCACCGGCACCCTGCAAGTGGGTGGAACAGCGCAGACAACCGGGACGATGACGGTGCGGAATAACGCGGACTCCGAAGTTGATTACTACTTGTGGCCGGGTCTGACGACGAACCAGAAGGGCTCGTTTACTTATAAGGACTGGAACGGTAACAGCCAATGGTACATGGTCAAGGATGCAAGCAATAATTGGGCTCTCAATTCCGCCACGGGAGGTCTGGACAGTTTCAAGGCATATCAGAACACCAACGGTGGCGATACCTACATTAATGCCTCAAATTCCGCCGGCACCGTCCGTGTAAATTATGAAACCGGATCGGGGTCCGCATTCAATATCTACGGAGGAAACAGCGGCACTCTCTACGCAAGCCTGACCGGAACGACGTCCATCAAGTTTCCAGGGCTCGCCGCAAGTAGCGGCCATAACTGCCTGCAAGTCGATAACTCGGGTTACCTGACGAATACCGGCACAGCCTGCGGGAGCGGTAGTGGAAGCGGGACGATCGGCAGCGGAATTACCGGCCAGGTGGCATATTACACCGGAGTAGGAACAGCAATCGGCGGCATGAGCGCGGTTCCTGTGGCCGCGGGTGGAACCGGAGCAACCACCCCATCTGGAGCATTAGCGGCGCTATCTGCCGCGTCCCTGGCCTCAACGAACGGGCAGAATTTTGCCGGCCCCATCACCGCTCCCGCAGTCAACGCCAACGTCAACGGCCAGGTAAACATTATGACCTACGGGGCAAAGGGGGATTGCGCAACCAATGACACCCCCGCGTTCTTACTGGCGCAGAGTGCAGCCTGGGCTCAGTCTGTCGGCAACTCAGCGCCCGGCGCGGTCTTCTTTCCGAAACCAACAGGAGGCTGCTACATCATCAGCAACGCGGCATGGTGGGGCGTGAGTTTGATTGGCCAGCCGATGGGCGGCGGCACGAATTCGCCCTCATCTTATGGTGTCTCGCTCAAGAGCCTTCCGGGTCAAGACGTTCTTATTGGAACGGACCCCACGACCGCCAGCTTTAACTGGAATCCGTCTTGGACGATTAAGGACATTGCTTTTATCGTGAACAACTCCGTTGCCTCCACTAGCTCTACACATCGCTGGCCGGGGCGTTGGTTTGACGATGGCGCGATGACCTCTGGCAGCGCGGCATTCACGACAAACCATGGTGAGGTTGGCTGTAGCGATATCGGCCAGGCGATCCAGGTAAACGGTGCCGGGGTTTCCGGTGCCAACCTCGTCACCACGATCGCCAGTGTGTCGCCGTGCTGGTCGCAAGGCACCGCACCTGGCTGGCAAAAAATCACGCTTACTGCCTCGGCATCCACCACGGTCACAAACGCGCATAGTTATATCTCGCTGCTTGGTTTGCCGGTGACAACCACTATCGGCAACTGCGGCATCGCGATGGACGATTACGACGCCAACCCTGCCGACTTTGTAAACACGGGCCAGAAGATAGGCAGCCTCTACCCGATCATGGATAACGTGGTTTTCCAGACTACGAATGGCGGGAATAACAACTCTTGCGGGCTATACACGCAGGGACAGTGGGGACTCTACGGTCTGACGGTCAAGCACTTCAATTTCTTTAGTGCATACTTTGCCGTCGTGCAGGGCGCATCAGAGTTGAATTCCTACTATGCCAGTAACAGCGGGGATTTTGAGCAGTGGGATCACGGACTGCTCACACAGACGTACTACCCATGGATCAGCTACAACGGCGGCGAGATGCGCTGGCAGGATGTCGAGATGACGGTCGGCGCGGGGCCGCAATTCCTGCAACTCGGCAATCAATGGGCCGATACTTTCGGCTCCGCAACACTCAACATTGCCGAGTTTGAGACATTTGGGACGCCCACCACTTACGGTCTGAGGCTCACCGGCAACGGCTCAACGCTGATTGACACTGAAATCGCGCCCGCTGGAATGAATGCGTATATTGACGCCCAGGGCACGAATTGTAACTGCTTTACCGGCGGAAGCACGCCGATCATGCTTTATGGCTCAGACAATGTAATCAACGGGCCAGCGGGAGGCCAGCAGGTAACGGACCTTGGGCGCGGAAACATCGTCACCGGAAGCTATGTTGCCAGCGCGTACGATGGGCTTCCGCTGCCTTATCAGCAAACCTTTATTCCGATCAAAGGGCGGCAAGATTTGATTGGCAGCGTGGGCGCTGATTTCCTGAGTGACGGCAATTATTCAACGCCATACAAGCGGAACGATCTGTTTCTGTGGCCGCAGGATTTTCTATCAGCCAACTCTACCCCGGCGGCGAGCACGTGGGTTGCTGACTCAGCATCGCCTACCGGGTGGGATTTCATCATGCCCTCGGGCGGCGCGTATACGCAGTGGGCGCAATGGACAACCAACGGCACCACTGGCAATATCCGCTCCGGCACGGATATCCCGGAAGGATCGGGCACGCTCTCGTTCTCTGCTAAATGCTTGACCGGCACCACGCTTTCAATCGAGGCTTATTCGGCGGGAGGTGCGTACCCGACGCATAATTTCTCGTGCAGCACAGCCTTTCAAACATACTCGTTCACTTATGCGCTAACCTCGACAGGGATTTTCAACCTGAAAAACGTTGGCTCAAATTCGATCTATCTTGCATGGGCGGATATTCAGCCAAGCGTGAACCTGCCTACCGGCTCGACTCTTGGCGGTATCGGCGTCGCCGGCGTGGGCGCTGCAATCGCAACGGGGCCGCTCACATCAACGTCGGGAGATTGTGTCAAGTTCGCTGACAATGTGGGCACGCTCGCCGATACAGGGGCACCTTGCGGGGGGCAGCGGTGCCACGTTGCCATACATCATGGTTGGCGGGCAACCTACATCCACGTCTCCATTCTCTGCCGGGAATACACAGTGTTATGACTTTATCGCGGCGGGATCGGGAACTTATGCAAAGATCAGTTACACCGTCACGACTGCGGATAACTCAGCCAACCTTTACGACCTCGGCATTTATGTATCCGGCACGACCACGCCGCTTGCTCACTTCACGAGCGGCATGGCGGGGACGAGTTTCGCGCCGACCACTGGCTATAAGACGCAGACGTTCACATCCGGCACTGTCACGATCACAGCAGGAAATCTGTATTTCCTATGTAAGACCGCAGCTACGGCCACAGCGGTAATCGCTGCCAGCTATCAGGCTTCCGGCCAGGAGGGTGCCGGCCCGGCCAGCGGCGGAACATCCACGGGCGGTGTATTGGGAACAGCAACGATGTATACCTCCACAACTTTGCCGTGGACCGGAACAACAAACGCCGTGCCGTGGTTTGTACTGCACAACTAACCGAAGCAACTCCAACGGCGGGCACCTACAACGTGAGAGGGAGTCTGTAAGTGGGAGAACAAAAGCTGCAGGAGCTGCTTGCGATGAACCCCGAGAAATTGCAATCGGAGCCTTTCGATCCTACCCTCGATGGGCTGGTGCGCCTCGGTGAACTGCTCGACCAACGCCCAACAAGCTTGTGCGACAATGCCTTTTTGATAAGCCTTGCCGCGCAACTATTGCGGGTGAGAACACGCGCGGGCGCGACTGCACCGCTGCGTGCCAACGCCATGCAAATGGCCTTTGAGCAACTGCACGGTCAGCGAAACATCGTACTGAAAGCGCGCCAGATGGGGATGACCACGTGGGCGGCGGCGCGCTTTTTTCTGAAGACGATCATCAGGCCTGGAACGATGACTCTCGAAGTCGCCCATACCCAAGAGGCTGCGGAAGAGATCTTTCGGATTGTTCATCGGTTTGTGGATCTGTTGCCACTCAACCTGCGCGAAGGACCGCTCAAGACGTCACGGGCCAATGTACGCCAGATCGTGTTTCCGGAACTTGATTCGCAATATCAAGTGGTATCGGCAGGCGAGAGAAATGCGGGCCGCGGCCTGACCTTCCAGAATCTGCATTGCTCAGAGTTGGCGCGATGGCCGGGAGACGCTGCGGAAACGCTGGCTGGGCTGCGTGCAGGACTGACTCCATGCGGTGAACTGATTCTGGAGTCGACGCCGCAAGGCGTGGGCGGGTGCTTTTACGAAGAGTGGCAAAAAGCCGAAGAAACCGGTATGGTGCGTCATTTCTTTCCGTGGTGGATGGAGAAGCGCTATCGTGCCGCAGCCGTGAACCGGTCCTCTCTTGATGATGAGGAACGCGAATTGATCGCACACCATCACCTCGGCCTTGGTCAGATCGGCTTTCGGCGGCAGGTACGGGCAAATTTTCGCGGCCTGGCTCGACAGGAGTATGCCGAAGACGACGCGAGCTGCTTCAGGGCCAGTGGAGATTCGGTGTTTGAACTTCCGTTAGTCGAGATGCGCCTGTGCTCAGCGCCTGCTGCGTCGGAATCGCGGCGCCATGGAGAGCTGGAGATATGGCTTCCGCCGTTGAAGGGCAAAGAGTATCTGGTCGCGGTTGACCCGGCGGGCGGCGGAAGCGAGGGCGACTACTCGGCAGCCGAAGTGCTGGATATGGAGACCGCGATGCAATGCGCGGAGTTTGCCGGGCACGTGGGTGGGCTTGAACTGGCGCGCCTCGTGACCGGGCTGGCGGCCGAGTATAACAACGCATGGCTGGTAGTGGAGCGCAACAATCATGGCAGCGGCGTGCTGGCTCTAGCCGAAACCGTATGTCGATACCCGCGCATCTATCGAAACGGCGGGCAGTTGGGATGGCTCACGAGTTCAGTGAGCCGGCCTGCAATGATTGGTTGCCTTGATGCGGGACTGGTGGAACGGCCGGAATGCTTCATGAGCCGCAGGCTTCTGTCAGAGTGCAGAAGCTTCGTCCGGCAGCCGAATGGAAGCACTGGCGCGCGGACGGGAACGCACGATGATTTGGTCATTGCCATGGCTATCGGGCTTGCCGCACGGGCAGAGTTACTGGAAAGCGGAAGACACTATCGCTAGTTCGCGCTGGAGGACGATAGCAGCGGGACCTTATCGAGCATAAGATAGGTATGGCTATCCAGAGAACAGCGGGGACACAGGTTTGGCGGTTCTGGCGGTGCAGCATATCCGGCGCATGCGGGGCGGTGCACAGGGCCAGTTGATGCTGGGTGCGGACGGCCACGCATACGTGGTGAAGTTCCAGAACAATCCCCAGCACATGCGGGTACTTGCCAACGAGTTCCTGGCTTCGAAGCTGGCCGTGGCGGTGGGATTGTCAGCGCCGGAGGCCGAGCTGATCGAAGTTTCGCAATGGCTTGTCGAGAACACGCCGGAACTGGAGATGGACCTTGGCCGTACCCGCGAGCGTTGCCGGCACGGTCTGCAGTTCGGATCGCGCTTTGTAGGCGGACTGATGCCGGGTCACGTGGTGGATTACCTGCCCGAAGAACAGCTTGTGGAGTTGAAGAATCTCGATGAATTTGCCGGCATTTTGGCCCTCGATAAATGGACCGGTAATGCGAATGGACGCCAGGCTGTTTTTGCGCGCAAGGGGCGCGAACGCCGCTATCGCGCGGTCTTTATTGATTTCGGATACTGCTTTCACGCTGGAGAATGGACATTTGAAGATGCTCCTCTGCGCGGCGTGTATTACCGCAACGATGTCTACCGCGAGATCGCGGGATGGAATTCCTTCGAGCCCTGGCTTTCGCGCCTGGAAGCGATGCCTGCCGAAACCGTCTGGGCCGCGGCCAACGACGTCCCGCCAGAGTGGTATGGCGGCGACCTGAGCGAGATGGAAGCGTTGGTGGAGAGGCTTTTGACGAGGCGCAGCCGGATTCGGGAACTGATCGAGTCCTTCGGGAAGTCGGATCGGAAGCCATTTCCCAAATGGGGCACTGCGGCCGCAGAATCACAGGATGCTGGTTGGAAGGAAGCACAGTGGGGCGCTAACATCATCGCGGGAAGAGTGATGTAGGAGGATGACTACGCCGAAGATGAACAGCGAAAGCGAGCGGCGTGCATGCGAATTTCAACTGCTGCGTTACGTGCCCGATACGGTGCGCAACGAGTATGTACACATCGGTGTCATTCTGCGCGAACACGGCGCCAGCGATCCGGCTCAAGTTGAGGTACGATTCACGCGTGACTGGCGCCGCGTCCGCTGCCTCGACCCCGATGCCGACACCGCGCTGCTTGAAGGCATGGAAAGCGAGTTGCGCAAGCGGCTTGGGCAGGAGCCGGACGGCAAGCTGATGAAACTGCTCGACGAGTCTCTCTCGCTCAACATACAGATGACCGCACCCAAGGCATACCTGGCGCAGAGTCTTCCCGCGGGCATGGAAGAGCTGATGCGGGTCTACGTCGATCCTCCGCCCAGGGAACGTGTGCCTCGCCTGAGTGGAAGGGCTGCCATCCACGCGAAGATGCGCGCCGAGTTTGAGCGCGCCGGGGTCTGGGACCTTCTACGCAAGCGCATCGCGGTGTCGCAATACACGCGCCTCGGAGATCCGCTTCGGATCGATCTCGGATACCGGCCCAACGGGATGATCCGCATGTTTCATGCCGTGAGCCTCGAACCCGGAGTGGAGATGGCGAAGGTGCTCGCATTTTCGGCGGCAGGGCTGCGCGCAGGCGTGGAACGCGTCGAGAAAGCCAGCCTCGAACTTACGGCTGTAATCGAACCAGCGAAAAAACTTGGCGCAACCGACGAGGAACCCGAACGGCTGCAGATGTATCGCTTCGGCGTGGAGACGATGGAAGAACACCAGATTCGCGTCTTCACTACTGCTGATCTGGGCAGAGTGGCGGAAACCGCAAGGCTGGAGCTTCGGGTTTGAGACGCCAGCGTCTCGCCTCGAGTTCCTCGCTCTCGTCCATAATCTGCAGGCCTTCGTTTGCAGCTGACGATTCTTCCGACAAGTTTGCAGATAGTTTCCGTTGTTTACGGTAGGATGAGTCTTGTAAGCAATTAACAGAGACACGTTACTGGCATCAACGAATAGCCGGCGGCTAGTGGCTAGTCGCAAAAAGCTCAAGAAGGAAGAGGCGCAACCTAACGGTTGCGCCTCTTTTTTGGGAAACAAAAGGAAGGTACGCGTGAAGGTGCGAGAACAATTGCGTGAGATCTGGAAACAGGCGACCGGGAGTTTGACGAGCCGGAATGGAAGCCTTGCGGCAGGTGCAGCCGATGCGGAAGCAGCCCGGAAGACATTGGCGCTTCCAGGCATTCTGAGCCCGGCGCAGTTTCCCGGCCACCTGATTCCGAAGCCGACACCAATGAACCTGCGTCGCTTTGCGGAGACGCCGGTGGTACGCCGAGCTATCAATGTAATCAAGGATAGGATCGCCTCAATGGATTGGCAGGTACGCGTGCGGCGCGGCGCGGCACCGGCTGAAATCGGCGATACACAGAACAAACTCAGAGCCTTGCGCCGGGCGCTTGAAGAGCCCAACGCGACGGACAGTTTTCGCACCTTGATAGAGCAGGTGATCGAAGACGCACTTACCGGCGGATATGGCGCCATTGAAATGGAACCGACTGGCGACGAAGAGCGGCCGGCGATGATGTGGGCCGTGGATGGCGCGTCGGTCCGCATCAACCCGCGTTGGGACGGTCAGCCCGATTCACCGCGCTACGCGCAGGCGATGCCCGGCCAACTCGAATCCAGCGCCGTTGAGTTATGCGACAACCAGCTGATCTACCTGCGCATGAATCCCCGCAGCTTCACGCCCTTCGGCCTCGGGCCGCTCGAAGTTGCATTCGAGACGGTGAACCAATTCCTCAGCGCTCATCGCTTTGCCGGCAAGCTGGCGGCTAACGCGGTTGCGCAATATGCGCTCTGGCTTAATGAAGCAACGCCTGCCCAGCACGATCGGCTTATTCGCTGGTGGCAGGACGAGATTGAAGGAACAGGGCGCGTGCCGCTGATTTCGACTGAGCAAAAACCAGAGGTATTGCGGTTTGCCCAGGGCACAGACGCCGATCTGCGCCTGGCATGGCAGGAATTCCTCATTCGTATGGTGGCCAATGCGTTTGGCCTGCCGCCGTTGCTGCTGGGATTGGAAAGCGACGTCAACCGCTCCACCGCTGCCGAGCTTGCAGATGAGGCATTTCGCGGAGCGATTTTGCCGCTGGCACAGTTGCTCGCGGACCACATCACGCGCGACCTCTTCGCCAAGTGCATCGGCTGGCGCGAGTTCGAGTTTGTATTCAACGACCTCAATGCCAGGGACGAAGAGACGGAGCTGGCTGTTCAGGTGCAGTTGCTTCAGGCCGGGGTTTTAACCGTGGACGAAGTCAGAGCGATGCGCGGGCTCGGCCCCCTTTTGCAAAGTGGACCGGCTCAACTATCCGCGGGGACTGCCGACACAAACTAGACATTTTTGAACTTAAGCTGGCCGCGCGTCCTGAGGGACGAGCAGCCAATTCATGTTGTGAGAGCGGGCGGAGAGCACATGCGACTAGAAGCGATGGCGGTAAAGATTCCCCATGTTGAAGGACATCCCAACCGGGTGCCTTTTGAGGGAGTGCTGACGGTAGTGGACCAGGCCAGCGACAAGGCGCCTGCCGGAGCCCGCGGACATCGGGTGATTCTTACGCACGAAGCTGCGGAAAAGGCTCTGCCGTCGCTGCTGGGAATGGCAGTGGATTATCGGCCCGGCTGGGACGGGCACGATGCGCGGCGCAAGATCGGGCTGCTGACCGAGGCAAACCTGATAGGCAACCGGCTGGTGGTTCGAGGTTATATCTACGCCCGGGATTTTCCCGAGGTTGCAGGCAAGGTTGCGGCACAAGCGCCGGAATCGATGGGAATGAGTTACGAGCTCGCCGATGCACGCGTTGAAGATATGCGGGCAGACCTATGGAAGTTGACCCGCGTTACATTCACTGGCGCGGCGATCCTGTTGCGCGAGAAAGCAGCTTACAGGGCCACCAGCTTTCGCATGGCAAGTTAATCCACTCACAACTCTGCAGGTGAACGCGCTGGCAACTCAACCGGCGAGGGAAGAACTTTTCTCAGAACACTGACTGACTACTAAAGAGAGGATGGGCATGGAGAACAACGAAAGAGAAATCATGGAACGGCTCGAAACCGCGACAACCCTGCTGGAGCGCACACTCAGCTGGCTTGAGGAGCGGCAAGGTGCGGGCGAGGTCGAAAAGCTCTCGGCGACCGTTGAGCAGAGCCGGCGGGAAACAGAGCTTGGCGAGAAGCTAGCCGCGACAGAGAGGGAGCTGTCCGATCTCAAGGCCGCGTCAGCGCAATCGCTGTTGAATCCGCTGCGCAAGACAGTGTCCGCAACCACGACCGAAATGCTCGCCAAACACGGCATCGCCGAAGGCCCCGTCGATGTGCGAACCCTCGACGCCGCATTGGCCGGCTTGAGCCTGGAGCAACGCATCGCGGTTAAGAGCCAGCTCCTGCGTGCAGGCGCGATCGCGTAACGGCAGTTTTCAGCTACCAGCTACAAAGGCCCCATGGAGGGGGCGAAAAGTCTATGAACGCAACTTTTACCGACATTCACGCGGCATCCGACTTCATCGGGCCGGGCGCAATCGAAGTTCCCTTGTATCAAACCGAGATCTTCGATATCTGCCGTCGTTCGAGTCCCTTTGGCCAGCGTATCAAGCAGGTTCCGGCCACCGGTCATCCGTCCCGCTTCTTCGAGGAAACCGCCCTGCCGAATCCGGGCACGGCCGGCTTCGTCAATCCGCGCAGCATCGTTGCCCCCGTAGTGAGCCCGACGCGCGTGGAGCGCAGCGTGCCCCTGAAGGCAATCGTCTCGCAGATCAATTACAACCTGTTTGATGTCGAACTTGGCAATCAGCAACAGCAGTTCGCCTACTTGCAGGCCAAGGATCTTGTGGATACGGTCAGCGGTGTGATGGTCGCCCACGACGTTGCGCTGTGGAACGGCAATGACACCAGCCTCAGCACGCCCACCACGACCCAGTACATGGGAGCGATCGGTCAAATCGCTGCGGGCGGCTTGACCACAACCATTGGCACAACGGCCTCGATCGTCGACGGCATCAAGTCGGCAGTGGCGCAAATGGTCGCCAGCAATGGCTACTATGTGCGGCCCACGGCGATCTATGCCAACCCCGTCCTGCTCGATCTAATCGACCGCGAGATGAAGACTGAGTTCAACGTGGTGTTGAACACCGATTCGATTACCGGCGGCGTTCGCGTGAAGATGCTGTCGACACAGGCGGGCGATCTGCCTCTGATCCCCGACTGGAGCCTGAGTTATACGGGCACACCAGGTTCAGGCTCCGCGGTGCTGCCCGCCTATATTGTCACCGAGGACCTGATCGAGTACCACTGGCTTGGCGATCCCACCCCGCGCATCTTCCAATTGGGTCTGCCTGGCTCACTCGCTTACCAGTATGTCGCCGTAAAGTTCGGCGCCGTGGTTGTGAAGGGCGCTAATTACGCTCACTACCAGGTCCTCGTCGACCGGTAAACAACAGGAAGTGAGGAACCAGAAACAGTAAGTAGAGAGTAGGGAATAGCAATAGAAGATGCGGCCGAGCAAACAACCGTAGCTTGCCATCAAGTTTCCAACCTAGGCTAAGTTACTGATCCGTGTTATCTACTCCCTACTCCCTGCTTTCTACTCTCGACTTCTTACTCTCTACGCACTACTCCCTGCTCTTTCGAAAGGAGCGGCATGGCATATCTGCAACCAGCGGATTATCCAAATTACGGGCTGCCCGACGGAACAACCGCTGACTGGGTTACGGCCGCCACGGCATTGATAAACAGCTACTGCCGGCGGCCGGACTTGAACGTGATTCAGTACACCGAGCGCCTGCGCTTGACCACTGGATCGCAAACCGTACGCCTGAGCTATCTTCCTTTGTCTCCTCTGGGCGCCGCGACCTCACCAATCGTCAGCATTGAAGGACGTTACGCCAAGCCGCGTCGAGGCGAACTTGTCGACAACTATCTCTTCGAGACCGCGTTAGCATTTTCCCTGCCGGGACAATGGAATGCCATCGATTCGATCTTGGTGGACTTCGACCCGAATACCGGTGAATTGACACTGCCCTGGATTTTGTTTGGTCTTCCGT
This sequence comes from uncultured Acidobacteriaceae bacterium, assembly GCA_963826915.1. Lineage (GTDB taxonomy): Bacteria > Acidobacteriota > Terriglobia > Terriglobales > Acidobacteriaceae > Telmatobacter. Next base: position 217,288 of record CAWGYG010000006.1, on the reverse strand, counting down.
ACACCGAGATTGCCGTTACTTACACCGCAGGCCTGGCAGTTATCGGTGATGACGTGATGACGGCATGTGCGCAAATCGTGCGCAACGCACAATCGACACCTGCGCTGAATGCCAGCAAAACGAAAATCGACACCATGCAGATGCAGTATTTCTCCAGTTCGCTGGTCGATGAGACCGTGCAGGCATGGCTTCGCCCGTATGTCGCGAACAGGCTGGGGTGAGCAATGAGTGATACTGCACCTCGAAATCCCGTAGGGGCGCCACAAATGCTCGCCGATGCTCTGCTGCGGAGCGTGGCCGGCGCCAGTGCGCTGCTGCGCGTCACCGGCACGTGCACCGACACAAACCAGTCCGAAGTGGGATTGGTCGCCACAAGTTTTACTCAGATCGTCGTAAGTCCGGTCGTGATGCGAAAACTGCGTCCCACGCTTGTTGCAGGCGGTGAGACCAAGTGGGAACTCCTCGTATCGGCTACCAGCGTGCAACAGCAGATCGATACGCTCGACCTTTCGTCTGCCCAATCCCTGTTCGCGATGACCCTGGCAGTTACCGTTGCCGGCCAGGAATTCATGATTGAGTCAATCGCTTCCAACGAAGCCTTCGGTCAGGTGTATCTCTATCGACTGCTGCTTCGCGAAGCCGCCCAGCAGCCCTTGTAACTTATTGCGAATCATTGCCATCTTCAGAGGCCTTAAAAATGCAAAATGCGAAAGACTCGTTCTATCTGGCGCTCCGCACCCGTCTCGCTTCCATCAATTCCGAGCGCACGGTGCTTTTGCGAGGCACGTTGCGCCCTGGTATCCTGGTGGAAGAGGCGGAAGCGCCGTTCAGCCAGCCTCTCAGTGATGTGTTTGTGCTGCGCTGGCTGGGTCTCGGCGTCGACATGGAACTCGCATCGACCCTGGCTGCAGAAGAATGCGAAATCATGTACCAGACCTGCGGCACACAGGCATTTGGCGGACTCGACCGCGGCCGCTCACTTAGCGCCATGGACGAGGAACTTATCGCGATGCTGCAACCTCTCTATACGCCAAAACTGAATTACGCAGTGCAGCCGGCGGCAACAATGCTGACGCAGGTGTTCTGGGATGAGCCTGCGTTCGCGCCGATCGTCACGCTGCGGGATCGCCTGAGCCGATCGGCAAAGGTGATGGTTTACAGCTACCAGGAGCAGGGGGAGTGATGGCGGCAAAATGGTTTTCGGCAGCAGCACCGGTTGCGCGCAGAGTCCGCGCTTATTTCGCCCCGGTGAATCGCGCGGCACAAACGCCCGTCCTCTTTGATCCCGCCGAACAAGGCCGCTTCGACTTCGATTCACCGCCGTCTCCGTGGATCAATCTTGGGTGGATTGAGAACTTCACGCGCCGGACGAACAGCAAAACCGCACCCGTCCTCACAGGCATTCCAGCCGCAACGCTCGAACAGACGCGCCAGACGCTTGAGGCGCAAATCAGCTTCGACTTCCTAAGCTGGACCAAGCTCAACATGGCTCTAGCGACCGGATCGCAGCACATGAATCTGCTCGCCCCTGTAAGCGGCGCGTACGGCTCCGCAGATGGAGCGCTGGCCGTCTCCGCAGTGACGGTGCAAGCAGGTTCAACGGCGTCTGTAGTGCAACTGACTGCCACCGATGCTGCACAGTTCACGCCGGGCTGCATGGTTGCTATCGACGCGGATTACACAGGACAAACCGGCTTTGTAGGTTCGCCCATCTCCGGCGCTTATTTAAGACAAGCGGTTACCGATGTGGATTACATACGGCGAATTACATTTAACGTCGCGTTGGTATCCCAGGTTAGCCTGAGTGCGATCGCACTTGCCGAACCATTGTCCGCCGGCGCACCAGCAGCGGGAGCAAAGTTGCAGGCCCTATCTGGCTTTGTCGACCGCGAAGGCGGAAGTTTTTATCAGGAGTGGTCAGCTCTGTTTGTCCTTCCGGGCACCCAAGGCGAACGCATCTTCTTCCACTATCCGCGCCTCCAAAGTATGGCCGGCGCCGAAGAATCATCGCTCCCCCTCGAGGCAAAAGATAAAAACAGTCTCACCCGCACGCTGTTGAAAGGCCAGTTCATGGCGTTGCCTGTCACCGACCCGCTCGACGGCGAACGGGTGCTTTGTTATCGCAGCTTTCTTCCTGCGCGCAGTGCATTGATCTAGTTTCTTCAATTTTTCAACCTGATCGAGCCTTTGCTTGGCTCGCAGCCGCGCCATGCTCAGAAGGTCAAAATGAAGATTACGATAAACGGGCAGGATTATTCGTCGACGCTCGACGCATCCCATCTCCTGACCATCGACCGCTCGCTCAATGAGCCATCCGTTTGCCAGTTATGGCTAAGCTTGCCAACCGGCGGGGTGCTGCCGACTCCCTGTCGCAACCAGCCACTGACGATAATTGGCGATGACGGAACTTATTACTTCACGGGCTACATCGCGACGAGCCCTCTGTCCGAATATGCCGGACTCGGCATCGAAGGCCCGCGGTATCGCATCGCAATCCAGGCTGTAAGCGACGAAATCCTGCTTGATCAGTTATCGGTTGTGCCAAGCAAAGGGATAACTGGAGTTACCGCCGGATCCCTTGTCGCCTCATTGGTCACCAAGACGGGCGCATCGATCCTGTCGACCCAGGCACTAACACTGAATTCGCCGGTCTGCAACTTTGTACCTGCGCCTGGCGCTTCCTTCAGTTCCAGCGCGGCAAGCGTGGCAAACCAGGCGCGTGCAGCTTATCGCGCGGTGAACGGAGCGCTCGCATTATCCGCAGTCCCCGCCGTCGTGCACCCCCTTAACGAGACCGACGGCAGCCTGACTCTTGCAAATCTTACGCTAACCGCATGCGCGAAGCGCGCTCTGGCAAATGACGTCACCGTGTGCGGGGAGCATGAGCCGGCCGCCTATGTTACCGAATACTTCCTTGGCGACGGAGTTACGACGCAGTTCAATCTTTCCGCGGACCCATACTTTCCACCTTCATCAAAATCCGTGATCATTCGCGAGCTCTTCAATGAGAGTGCCATCGATCTGCGCGTCTGGGGCAATCCTGGCAGCTATGGCTATCTCGCTCTCGGCAGCGGCGGCCTGGCGATGCATGGTGGCAACGGCACTGACGGCGATACGTTACTTACCTGGCTAGATCCCATTGAAATGGGCGGCACGCTGTTGCTTGAAGCGACCGGCGTGACACTCGCGAATGGCAGTACCGGCGTTCTTGCGGGATTCTTCAACGGACTGGAAACGCAGGCTTCCTGCACGGCGGGCTTTCAGGTAACCGCGCAGCAGGGCACCGGCACCGTGTCGCTGCAGCCGATCATTCTTGGCGCTCCCAACGGGACGGCCTATGCGATCAATACCGCCAACCAGTACGCCCTCCGTATTCGAGTGCATTGCCCGGAGTGCGAGCGGGCCCTGGCCGTTTATCGCAATTACGGAGATAGCGGCGCGATTACTTCTGGTGGCCAATGGATCAGCGCGCCTGCCAAGCTTCAGTTTGAGATTCAGGAGTATGTGAATTGCGTCGCCGGGATGCCGGTCACACTTTACGACGGTTCGATCGCCAGTCTGCCGGGAACGTGCATGGTTGTAGCCGCCAGCAGCGTCAGCCTTGTTGGAACGATGCGCGCGCTGAACCTGATTAGTCTCGGATCCGGCTGGGTGGTAACTTCGCCCGTGAACGGAAGCCTTTCAACACGCCGCGTAGGTACCACCGCGCAATCCGCGGAATGCCATCTCGAAAACACCGGCAAGCTCGTGTTCTACACCGGGTTTGCCCCGGCAGTAGGCGAACAGATAGCTGTAAGTTACCGCACGGTAGGCCGTGCCGTGGGTCGTTCGGTGAACAGCACCAGCCAAGAGTCATTGGCACAAGCCAACTTACCGACAATCGCGACATGGGTTGGTTCGGTTACAAATCCGCCGGCACTCAGTTCCCAGGATTGTCGCAACGCCGCATTTGCGATTGAACAAGCTGCGGCCAGCGTCAGCGCACTCTGGAGCGGGACCTATAAGGGAACCCGCGCGAGCTTCGCGGCAGATGTTTGGCCGGGCGACGCTCTGTTGCTGAATGCACCGTCGGCTAATCTTGATGCTCAGGTAGTCATTCGCGCTGTGAAGGTAAGTTATCGGTCGACTTATCCCGATTCGGTAGAGTACGCGATTACATTCGCCAACGACTGGGCCGATGACTTGGCCATCAAGACCAGCGCAACGGTTCCCGCCGATACATGGCTACCTGCGGCAATCGCCCCCGCCTATTTGCCTAACTTGAACGGGCTCGCGTTGGCCGCCCTCAGCGGAAGCAGTGTCACAGTCACAACCGGAGCAACGGCACCATCGGGTGGCGGATTCGAAATTCGACGGCGCGATTATGCTTTCATGCCCGGCGAAGATCCTGACCTGGTGATGCGCGGCTCGCAGCAAACCATGACCTTCTCACGCGTCTCCGCCAGCGACCGTTTTTATATAAGAATCTACGACGGTGCAACGCCCCCGAATTATTCCGAGTTCTCGGCAGCCCTGTTCTTTAATCTGCCGCTCGAATCGTAGTCGGCAGGGTCTTACGAAAACCAAAGATGGAGTCCGCTCTTATGCGAATGATGAATGAATTCGAGGCGCAGGTGTTGAGCGATCTGAGCGTCCTGAAGACCCAGATGGCCGCCTTGATTGGCGACGGCAACGGAGGCCGCATCGCCGACCTTGAAAGCCGCATGGAGCGTCACGAGCAGAACTGGCAGCGCGCCAAAGGATTTCTGGCTGCGCTCAGCGTTTTGCTTGCCGTCGTCGAGGTGGCCGTCGAAGCCTGGCATCATCACTAATCATTCGGCTACGAGACGTCGAACTCGTTGCCCGTCCTTTCCGCGCTCTTTTGTGGAAAGAGCCGGAGAGCAGAACCCACGCTCGTATAATCAACCCCATGAGCGACAAGCCGCTGGTGGGCGTGGTCATGGGCAGCAAGAGCGACTACGAGGTGCTCTCCGCCGCCGTTGAAATTCTGCGCACCCTTGAGATTCCCCATGAAGCGCGCATCGTCAGCGCGCACCGCACTCCCGACTGGCTTTTCAAATACGCTGAAACTGCCCGCGATCGTGGCCTTCGCGTCATCATTGCTGGAGCCGGCGGCGCAGCGCACTTGCCCGGAATGCTTGCGGCAAAAACCCTGGTCCCCGTCCTCGGAGTTCCTGTAGCGGCAACCCAGCTCAACGGCCTTGATTCCCTGCTTTCGATTGTCCAGATGCCCAAGGGCGTTCCCGTCGGCACGCTCGCCATCGGCAAGCCCGGGGCCGCCAACGCCGCACTGCTGGCTGCGGAAATCCTCGCCACAACCGACTCCGCGCTCTATGAGCGACTTGCCGCATGGCGCGCCGCGCGAACCCAGGAAGTACTCGATCAGACACTCGACAAGGAGCTGCCCGGTTGAGCGATATCATCCCCGATCCACTGCGAGATAGACGTCGCACCGTCCGCCCCGGTGGGCTGATAGCTATTTTGGGTGGCGGCCAGTTGGGGCGTATGACCGCGATGGCCGCGCGGACCATGGGTTATCGCGTGCGTGTGATGGACCCCGAACCCAATTGCCCTGCCAGCTTCATAGCGGACGAAACGATCGTGGGTAACTGGGACAACGTGACGGCGGCGCGACGCCTTGCTTCGGGCGCGAACGCGGTGACTCTCGAAATCGAACAGATTGGCGTGGACGCTCTCTCTGAAGTAGCTCGCATCGCGCCGTTACGCCCCGGCGTCGAGCCTATCCGCATCATCCAGGACAAAACTCTACAAAAAACATGGCTCGCAGAGAACGGCTTTCCGATCGGAGCATTCCGTGTAGTGCGCAGCAAGGCGGAATTGCGCGAAGCCGTCCCCGCGTTGGGCGGACGCGTGTTTCTAAAGATCGGGCGCGGCGGCTACGATGGCCGTGGACAGGCGCGCATCGGCATGGATTCAACTGCGAACGATGAGTCAATCGCTGCCGCTTGGATCAGCATCGGCGCACGGCCTGCCGTTGCTGAGCAGGCTCTCGATCTCGAATGTGAAATCAGCGTCATGGCTGCGCGCAATCCCTCCGGAGAAGTACGAAGTTTTCCCGCTGCCCTGAATCATCATGAGAATCAAATCCTCGCCTGGAGCGTGCTGCCAGCCGGCGTGCCCCCTGAGCTTGAGTTACGCGCCGAAGCATTGGCCGCGCAGATCATCACGAAGCTCGGCATCGAGGGATTGCTTTGCGTAGAAGTCTTTGTGACGAAACAAGGTGAGTTGCTGATCAACGAACTCGCCCCGCGCCCTCACAACAGCTATCACCAGAGCGAGCGCGGATGCGTTACCAGCCAGTTTGAGCAGTTGGTTCGCACTACTTGCAATCTACCGCTCGGCGATACATCGCTGATCACGCCTGCTGCGATCGTGAATCTGCTCGGCGATATCTGGCTTGCCGGCAACCCCAACTTCGCTGCAGCGCTCGCCGTGCCCACGGTCCGTCTGCACTTGTACGAGAAGCACACCCCGCGTGCAGGCCGGAAGATGGGCCATTTGTCCGCAATAGGATCAACAGCAGAAGAAGCGCTCGAGCGTGTGCTCGAGGCCAAGCGCTGCCTCGGCTGAAGCCGGAGTGAACCGCAGCGCCGCAAATCCCGTATCCTTTTCTTGAATCCACTTGACGGGAGATTCCCGTGCAAAGCGCTTTGCCCGAATTAACTGCTAACCCTTCGGCCGCCGCATCTGCTCGCCCCTGGCTTCTTGGCTCGGGAGTTGCTGTTTTCATTCTCGCGCTGGTCAAGATCGCGGTGCACCTCTACACCGGCCGCCGCTACGGCTTCTTCGTCGATGAACTTTACTACCTCGATTGCGCCCGCCATCTTGCCTGGGGCTATGTCGATCAGCCACCCCTGGTGGCTTTGCTGGCCTGGGGTGAGCGCGCTCTCCTCGGCGACTCCCTGCTGGCCATCCGCAGCCTCACCATCCTCGCCGGCGCTGCTGAGATTCTCCTCACCGGCCTCATCGCGCGCGAACTCGGTGGCGGCCGCTATGCCCAGTTCGCCAGCGCCCTGTGCGTGCTTTGTGCGCCAGGCATCCTGGGCGTCGATCACTTCTTCAGCATGAACAGCTTCGAGCCGCTTTTCTGGATGGGCTGCGCGTGGCTGCTCATCCGCATCGTCCGCACCGGCGACGCGCACCTTTGGATCTGGTTCGGCGTGGTCGCGGGCCTCGGCCTCGAAAACAAATATTCCATGGGGCTCTTCGGCTTCGCGCTGCTTGCCGGCCTGGTCCTCTCCGGCCGCTATCGCCTCTTTGGCTCGCGCTGGTTCTGGATCGGTGGGGCAATCGCATTCTTTATCTTCCTGCCGAACCTTGCCTGGAACATGGTCCACCATTTCCCTTTCCTCGAACTCCAGCAGAACATCAAGCGCAGCGGCCGCGACGTGGCTCTCTCGCCGCTCCGCTTTCTTATTCAGGAGCAATCGGCTATGTTGCCGCTCAGCCTGCCTGTCTGGCTTGCCGGCCTCTGGTTCTTTTTCTTCAGTCCGAACGGCCGCACCTATCGTTTCCTCGGCTGGACCTTTGTCATCACCGCGGGCATCATCATGTTTCTCAGCCCGCGCATCTACTATCTCTTTCCGGCCTTCCCGGTTGTCTTCGCCGGCGGCGCGGTGCTGTGGGAGCAGCTCCTTCGCTCTAGCCGCCCAGGCATTCGCAAGGGCGCCCTGATTCTCAACGGGATCTGGATCACGGCCATGATCCTCGCGGGCACAGCGCTGGCACCCATTGTGCTTCCGGTGCTGTCACCGGAAGAGACCATTCAGTACATGAAGATCACGCATCAGGAACAGCCACGCATCGAAAACCACAAGCTCGGCCCCCTGCCGCAGCTCTTCGCCGACCAGTTCGGCTGGCCCGAGATGGCCGCCACCGTCGCCTCGGTCTACTGGAGCCTTCCCGCCGACGTCCGGCCTCGAACGGCCATCTTCGCACAGAGCTACGGACAGGCCGGTGCCATTGATCTCTTCGGCCCGCGCCTCGGCCTGCCCCCGGCTATCAGCGGCCACCAAAGTCACTATCTTTGGGGCCCGGGTCCCTACACTGGCGAAAGCATGATCGTACTCGGCGACCGGCGCGAGCGGTTAGAAGAAATCTTCACCTCCGTCCGGTGGATGGCAAAGGTAAACCATCCCTATGCCATGCCCTACAACAACGTAGATGTTTATTACTGCCAGGGATTGAAGCAGCCCCTCGCTGAGTTCTGGCCGCAGGTCAAGAATTGGGATTGAAGCTGCCTCTGTGCTCGCGCCGATAAATGCGCGCACGATGGGACCAAAAACATTTCTCCGACCGCAGAATGTCGGCTTTGTCACAAACATCAATCGGCATGTTTCTCTCGATGACGATGAATCCGTCGTCGTTCCCATGCGGATCATTTCTTAGTAACCGGAACACCGTTTGCACAGTCGAAGCATTGGCGAGCAGTGAACTCAGGTACCCGAGCTGGACCTTTGCGAGTCGAGCCGGTCTCTGAGCGTAGTCGCCAACGGAAACGGTGCGCAAAATGACATGCCGTAAAGCAATCTTTTTTCTTGCCTTGATAAGTGCAGTATGCGGTCTGGCCGGATGCGGCCTTCCCAATCTTCCAACCATCACCCAGCCGACTCAGCCGATTTCAGTTCTGTTCATCGAAGCCCCGCCCGCGTCAATGGCCGTCAATGCATCGGCTACCGTCTATGCCGCCGTTGAAAACAGTCCATCGAACAGTCAGGTCAACTATTCGATTTCTTGCGCCGGTGCGAACGCCTGCGGCGCCTTCAGCGCAAGTGATGAGCTCGGAGCAGTCGTATACACGGCGCCTTCGACCATCCCGTCCGGCGCAACTGTCACTATCACGGCCACCGCCGCAGCGGATGCTACCAAGTCTGTCTCGGCGATCGTTAAGATCACGCCTCCCCTGGCGATTTCAGTTTCTTTCCAATCGCCAATCCCCGCATCTTTGCAGGTCAATTCAGTGGTGTCCTTTGCCGCGGTCATCCAGAACGACACTTCCGCCAATCCCCAGGTAGAGTGGACAGTAACTTGCGGCGGCGCATCTTGCGGCTCTTTCAACCCCACCGAGACTTCAAACGAAGCAGCGACCGGATATACCGCACCCTCCGCCATTCCGACCGGCAATACCGTCACCGTCACCGCAACCTCCGTCACCGATCCAACCAAGTCAGTCTCGGCCACGATCACGATCGTTGCGCAAGCTCCGAACCTGGCCGACGGCACATACGTCTTTCAAATCTCAGGACCAGCCGGTTCCGCAGCTAACTTCATCACGGGAGTAATCGTAGCTGCGAATGGAACCATCACCGGCGGCGAGCAGGATTCCATTACCTATGCCACCGACGACAACGGCAATCTATATCCATACTCATATCTGTCCGGAGCGATCACCGGCGGAAGCTATTCCACAACTTCGGATGGGAACATTCAGATTTCCATCATCTCCGGAGACGGCGGCGGAGAAACCCTGAATGGCGTCCTTGCTTCCGGCCAGAAAGGATTTGTGGCCCAGCTATACGGCTCGCTCGGGAGCGGTACGCTCGATCTGCAAACCAGCGCCGCTGCGCCTGCAGGCGGATATGCCATCTCAATGTATGGCGGCGATCAATATGGCGAAGAGACTTGGCTCGGCGGCATTCTCAACATCGACAGCGCCGGCGGAATCTCCGGAACCGGCAGTGCCATTGATCTCATCGACGTCGGGAACAGTGGCCTTCCCAGCGGCGAAGAGATGCTCGGAGCCAGCACCGTCACCGCTCCCGACAAATTTGGTCGAGTGCAGTTCCTGTTGAATACCACAGGGTCCTCAGCGCTTCCGGTCCAGGACCTTGTCGGCTACGTCGTAGATGCGACCCACATCCGGCTCGTCTCGTCTGTCTACGACAATCAATTGAACTACCAGGGTGTGATGGGTGGCTTGGCGATCGGGCAAGGCGCCAGCACCGGACATTTCAGTAACAGTTCGCTCGCGGGAACAAGCTACGTGCTCGGAGCCTCCACCGTGATTCAATACGGTGCGTATCAGCTCGCAGGTGTCGTCACTGCAAATGCCGACGGCACGCTAACTGGCATGTTCAACTGGAACAACTTGTCTGAAACTGCAGTGCAGAGTCCGCTTCCCGTCACTGGCACCTGGACAATCGACTCCAATGGCCGGGCGACTTTCTCCAGCCTCACGCAGGGATCAACTTCGACCGGAACATATAGCGATGGCCTGCACCTGTATTTGACCGGCGATGGCAACGCGCTTCTGCTCTCCAGCGACGATACCAATACCTTCGTCGGCCAGGCATTCCAACAGCAGGTCTCCGCATTCACCGCAGCCTCTTTGAGCGGAACCTATGGACTGAACGCCGGCCTGGCGAATTCCAGCTCAACGAGTCCGAATACCACGGCGGTTGGAGCGATCACTTCCGTCGCTGGCGACGGAACCGACACTCTGTCTGGATTCGCCGATGGCGGCAACGGCACCGCGGACTTCGCAATCTCCGGCAGCTTCACCCCAGGTGCGAACGGAGTTTTTACGGGCACGCTATCCGGCCTCGACACGGCGTCCCGCGCCACCGCGAATGATTTCACTTTCTACCTTGTGGACAATACACGCGCGATCGCCATCGAGACGGATAACAGCCAGTTGACGTTGGGATACCTTCAGCTTCAGCAGTGATGCTTCATCCGCTGACTGGTGCGCCTCAAACTAGAAACGTAACCTTTAGATCCACACATCATTCGGCGCAGTGCGCTCTCCACCCTCATGCCCCGTGTTCACCAGGCCGCGCGGCTCAATCAGCAGCAACTTCACTTCCTTGTCGGCATACGGCTTGTGTTCCACACCCTTGGGAACCACAAACATTTCGCCGGCGCCAATATTCACCGCGCCATCGCGAAAATCAATCCGCAGATTGCCTTCAATCACGATGAATGTCTCGTCGGTCTCCGCATGATTGTGCCAGATGAAGTCGCCCTCGAGCTTCACAATCTTGAATTGATAATCGTTCATCTCGGCGACGACCTTCGGCGACCACTGCTCAGCGAACAGGCCGAACTTTCGCTCGAAATTGATCGCTTCGTAGCTCATGCTCTTCCCCTCAAGCGACAGGCTGGTTCTTCTCCCACCGCTTCGGCCGCCGATTCTGCTGCAGAATCTTCTTGCGCAACCGCAGCGACTTCGGCGTCACCTCGACCATCTCGTCTTCGGCGATGAATTCGATCGCCTGTTCCAGGTTGAGATTCCTGTACGGCACCAGTCGGATGGCCTCATCGGCGCTCGATGCGCGCATGTTGGTCATCTTCTTCTCGCGCACCACGTTCACATCGAGATCGTTGTCGCGCGAATGTTCGCCGACAATCATTCCCTCGTAAACCTCGACGCCCGCGCCCACAAACAGAATCCCGCGCTCCTGCAAGCCGTTCAGCGAATAGGTGGTCGTCTGCCCCTGACGATCGGCAATCAGCGCGCCTGTAGGCCGCTGTGGAATCTCGCCCTGGTAGGGAATGTAGCCATCGAACAAGGCATTCATCACAATTGTGCCGCGCGTCTCCGTCAGCATTTCGCTGCGCAGCCCGATCAGCCCGCGGCTGGGCACTCGAAACTCCATCCGCACGCGCCCTGACCCGTGATTGTGCATCTTCGTCATCTCACCCTTGCGCGGTCCCAGCTTCTCGATCACCACGCCCGTGTGTTGCTCGGGTACGTCGATGGTCAAATGCTCCACCGGCTCCATGCGCGTGCCATCCACCATCTTGGTCACAATTTCCGGCCGCCCCGCCATCAGCTCAAAGCTCTCGCGGCGCATCATTTCGATCAGAATCGCCAGTTGCAATTCGCCGCGTCCCAGCACCTTGAAGCTGTCCGGCGACCCGGTATCCTCCACGCGAATCGAAACGTTCGTCAGCAATTCCTTTTCCAGCCGTTCGCGCAAGTTGCGGCTGGTTACATACTGACCCTCGCGCCCCGCAAACGGCGAATTGTTTACGCTGAACTGAATCGCAATGGTCGGCTCGTCAATCACAATCAACGGCAGCGGAGCCGGGTTCTCAACGCTGGTAATGGTCTCGCCGATGGTGATGCCTTCAACGCCGGCCACGGCCACAATGTCGCCCATCGTGGTCTCGGTTGTCTCAATCCGCTTGAGCCCTGAAAATGTGAAGAGCTTGGTGATGCGCGTCTTCATCAGCGACCCATCGCGCTTTGAAATCGTCACGTCGTCGCCCGCGTGCAGCGTTCCCTGAAACACGCGGCAAATTGCGATGCGGCCGAAATAATCCGAATAATCCAGATTCGTAACCAGAATCTGCAGCGTCCCTTCAGCATCCCCGGTAGCCGCTGGAATCGTGGAAACAATCGTCTCAAACAAGGGCTGCAGGTTTTCGCCCGGCTTGGCCATGTCGAGGGTCGCCGTGCCCGCTTTTGCCACTGCATACAACACAGGAAAATCCAACTGCGATTCTTCCGCATCGAGATCAATGAACAAGTCGTAGATCTCGTTCAACACTTCCTGCGGACGCGCGTCGGGGCGATCAATCTTGTTGATCACCACGATGGGCTTCAATTTGGCTTCAAGCGCCTTCGCCAGCACGTAGCGCGTTTGCGGCAGCGGACCTTCGGCCGCGTCTACCAGCAGCATCACGCCGTCCACCATCTTCAATGCGCGTTCCACCTCGCCGCCAAAATCGGCGTGCCCCGGCGTGTCCACAATGTTGATCTTGCCGCCTTCAAAAACGATGGCCGTATTCTTGGCCAGGATGGTGATTCCCCGTTCGCGTTCAAGCTCGTTCGAGTCCATCACGCGATCGGCCACCTGCTCGTTGGCGCGGAACGTGCCGGACTGCCGCAGCATGGCGTCAACAAGGGTTGTCTTACCGTGGTCAACATGGGCAATGATGGCGATATTGCGTATCGTCTGGGTCACAAGTGCAATTTCCTTCTATGGATACGGCCTTTGGAGGCCATTAGGTTGGGAGATGAAGGTAAGATGAATCGCCACACAATGCGGCACCTTCCATTCTATCAGTAGCGCAGTTTTTGTGGCTCTCATCGCGGTATCCCAACGCATGCTCGGTCTTATAAACTCTTCGGCAAATGCGAATTGCCGTTCACCACCGCCTCAATTCCTTTGGCCGCAGCGACAACCCTCAGAGAGCCCGCGCCGTCCCCGCACTTCTCCTTTTGAGTGCGCTCGCGCTTTTTTTCATCGCCCGAGCGCCGGCAATGCACGCGCAGGCCAAGTCAAGCCATCTGCGCATCTACACCATCGACGTCGAAGGTGGCCAATCCACTCTGCTCGTCTCCCCTTCGGGATCTTCCCTGTTAGTCGACACTGGCTGGCCCGGCAACAATGGTCGCGACGCCGACCGCATTCAGGCCGCCATGAAAGATGCCGGCATCACCCAGATCGACAAGGTGCTCATCACCCACTTCCATGTGGATCACGTCGGTGGCGTGCCGAATTTAGTCGAGCACGTCAAGGTCGGCGAATTCCTCGACCACGGCGTCAATCGCGAAGACTCCGACATCACGCGTCACGACTACGCGGCTTACATCAAGGCCATCGGCACAACGCCGCGCCGCATCGTGCACCCCGGAGACACCATCGATATTCCCGGCCTCAGCATCGTCGTGCTCACTGCCGATGGCGAACACATCGCCGCTGTTCCCGGAATCAAGCCTGTGCCTAATCCCTGGTGCGCCAATGAGCCCAAATGGGATCTCGATACAACTGAGAATCCGCGCTCCGCGGGCATCCTTGTTCGCTTCGGCAAATTCCGCTTTCTCGATCTAGGCGACCTCACCAAGGCGAAAGAGATCCCTCTCGTCTGCCCCAACAATCTCATCGGCACCGTCGACGTCTACCTCGTCAACCACCACGGTTTCAATCTGTCCAATTCACGCGCCTTTGTTGATGCGATTCACCCCCGCGTCGCCATCATGGACAATGGCGCGCACAAAGCCGGCAGCCCCGAAGCGTGGCAGACGGTCCACGAGAGCCCCGGCCTCGAAGATCTCTACATGCTCCATACCGCCGAAGACTCCGACGCCGCCCACAACAGCCCCGCCCCCCTGGTCGCCAATCTCAAGGGTGGCAGCGACGGCGCGTACTTCAAGGTCGTCGCCTCCGCCGACGGCAGCTTTTCCGTGACCAACACCCGCACCGGTCAAACGAAAAACTACCCCGGCAAATAGAGGAACACGTGCCGCGCATCAAACATTGAGGAAACTTGAAAAATGCAAATCACGCGACGTAATTTCTTCGCAGGCGCAGCAACAGCCGCCGCCTTCGCATCCTTCCCCCGTGCGGCCCACGCCGCCTGTCCCTTTCGCGTCTCCGTCATCAACGACGAAATCTCGCAGGACTTCGACCACGTCTGCTATGTCGCCACGCACGACTTCGGCCTGCAATGGATCGAGCTCCGCAGCATGTGGAACAAAAACGTCACCGATATGCCCGCCGATGACCTGCAGCGCGCGCGCACCATCCTGGCCAAATACAATCTGCGTGTCACCGACATCGCCAGTCCGCTCTTCAAGACCGACTGGCCAGGCGCGCCGCTCTCCAAGCAGAGCGAACACCGCGATCAATTCAAAGCCGACTTCGATTTCAAGCAACAGGATGCGCTCCTCGAACATTGCATCGACCTCGCCAAAACATTCTCGACCGACCGCATTCGCTGTTTCGATTTCTGGCGTCTCGAAGATGTCGCACCCTACCGCGCCGCCATCAACGAGAAGCTGCGCAAAGCCGCACGCCGCTGCGCAGAAAGCAACCTCATCCTGCTCCTCGAAAACGAAATGTCCTGCAATACCGCTACCGGCGAAGAAGCCGCAGCAACCCTGGGCGCTATTCCCGAAACCAACCTCATGCTCAACTGGGATCCCGGTAACGCAGCTACTTTCCCCGGCAACGAACCCTTCCCGCACGGATATTCCCTGCTGCCCAAGCATCGCATCGGCCACTGCCACGCGAAAAACGTCGTCCGCAAACCCGACGGTAAATGGGAGTGGGCGCCGGTGGGTACTGGCGTCGTTGACTGGGCCGCTCAACTGCGCGCGCTCGATCACGATGGCTACCGTTACGCCGTGAGCCTTGAAACCCACTGGCGCGGCGCCGGTACGCCCGAAGCCTCAAGCCGCATCAGCATGCAGGGCCTGAAGGACGCGCTCGCCAAAGCCGGCACGGGCTGCTAACCGGACGCCACCGGTTAGCAGCCCAACCATGTCGCAAACTTGCGCGAATTACCGCGCTATGCTGGCAGTCGGATCATACGTTGGTTGCGCATGGGACGGCCGTGTTGAAGTGCCGGGCTGTCCATTCTGATCGTGACGGCGTCTGCGCTCCTGCATTGCTTTCATTTTTTGCTTTTGCTCATCGGTGAGAAGCGCCTCAATCTGCTTGTGCGTCTCATCGCTGATGGCGTGTGCCTTGGTGCGCAGCTGCTCCTGCGGAACTGACTGATCCTGGTGCAGCGCCTGCTCCTTCTGTTGATGATCCACCAGGAGCGGCCTGATCTTGCTCTGCTGGTCCGTGCTGAGATCCAGCGTCTTCGTCAGATGCGCCAACTGCGAGTCGACATCCATCGGGTGGCGATGATGTTCCTGCCCGGGACTTTGGGATTGTGCTGGGTTGTAAAGTGCCAATGCTGCCGTACCACTCACGCCGAGCAACAGAATGCCGGCAAATGCAAACGTGCCAATGTTCCGCATATTTTCAAGATCCTCCCCACGATCAAAGAAGCTTTGAATGCGATGGATCTCCGCATTCGTCTGTTCTCGACCGCTGCATGGATAGACGACAATCCACGCGAAGGGATGTGCTCTGCGCAATCATTGTTCTCGTATGTCTCTGCAGATGGGCAACGCATGAGCGTTATGCGCGCGTCCGGGCATACAGCTTTTCCAGCGCATCACAGGCCGTCTTGACGCCGTCTTCGCCGCGCAGCATCTGTGCCACCATCTCCGCGGTCTTTGCCATCCCCGACTTACCCAGCATCACCTGCAGCTTGTGCGCAACTTTCCTCGGCGTGTAGCTCGACTTCTGAATAACCCGCGCCACCTGCAGCCGCTTCATCCTGCGCGCATTGTCGGGCTGGTCGTGCGAATAGGGCATGATCAGCATTGGCTTGCCGGCATGCAAGCACTGCGCCACCGTCCCTACTCCGCCCTGGTGCACCACCAGCGATGCGCGCGAAAACAGTGCCGAATACGGCGCGTACTCCGCCACGCAAATCGAATCGGGCAACTCCCGCTGCGGCCGGTTGCGCGGATCGGTCCCGATCAACAGCACCGCACGAATCCCCAGCGCCAGCGCGGCCTTTGCCGACACTTCGTAGAAGTCTCCCGCCGCCAGCACCGCCGCCGACCCCAGCGTAAACACAACCGGAGACGCACCCGCCGCGACAAATTTTTCCAGGTGCGGCGGCAATGCCGCATTCCCCGCGTCCGCATCGTAATAGCAAAAACCTGCCACCAGCGTGTTCGGCGGCCAGTCTTTTTGCGGCTCGCCCAGCACGCGCGAAAAAAGTGCCAGCACAAGCTGTGGCGAGTGCTTCGCGTCAAACAGCGGATTCGCGCCGCGCGCCAACCCCAGTTCTTTTCGCAGTTCGTAAATCGGCTCCGGCCACTTGCGGGTCGTAAATCGCGCCACGCGCTTGATCACCCGGCCAAATCCTGGCACCGCTTTGTCGGCTCGCGCCAGCTTCGGATACGGCGGCAGCACTGGCGGATCGAAGGCTGAGAAAAACGACAGCGGCGCCAGCACATAACTCGCCCACGGAATCCCCGTAACCTCCGCGACAATGGGCCCTGCGTAATTCAACTCGCCCATCAGCAGCAGATCGGCGCGCACAGGCTTGGTCGCCGCATCCAGCAGATCCGCATAAGTCTGCCGCAGCGTCGGAAATAGAAAATCGCGCAGCCCATGCTCCGTCCCATGCTTGATGTCATAGACCATCTCGACCAGCACGTTGTTGGTGGGGTCGATGTCCGGCCGGATCGCATGAAACTCAAGGCCCAGCGGCTCAATCTTGGGGCGGTAAACGTTGGGCAGCGCCATCACCGGAACATGGCCGCGTCGCTTCAATTCGAGAGCCAGCGCAATCAGGGGATTGGTATCACCGTAAGTGCCGATGTTCGACAGGACAATGCGCAAAATTCAATCCGGAATTCGTAATGGGAACGCAGCGATAAGACTAATGCATCCGGCGCCAAAGTAGCGTGAACGCTTCTCAATTGTTCCATCTCATTCCATCCACAACCCACCAGCCTGTTCGTTCACTGAACTTGAAGTCCGTCTACCGTCTCAGCCGTGGTTCAACCCCGTTATGTAAAAATTCTCGTGCCGGCTGCTTCTTCTTTTCGCCGAGCCCAAACGGAGTCACTCATGCAACTGCAGCGCACCGCCTCTTTGGTCCGGATCATTTTTGCCGCGACCCTCGTGCTTGCCGTTTTCGCCATCGCTCGCCCTGCCTGCGCGCAGCAGCCCTATCACATCGTGGCTCAATGGAAGATCGGTGGCGACGGTGGCTGGGATGACCTGCACGCCGATGCCGCCGCACACCGCCTCTACATCACCCACGGCACTCGCGTCGACGTCGTCGATACCCAAAGCGGCAAACTCGTCGGCTCCATCACCGGCCTCCACGGCACCCACGGTGTCGCTCTCGATACCGCCGGAAAATTCGGCTACATCTCCGACGGAGGCGGCAATGCCGTCGTCGTCTTCGACCGCGCCACCCTGGCCACTGTGGCCACCATTCCCGCCGGAACTAACCCTGACGGCATTCTCTTTGAGCCGGCAACTCAAACCGTATGGGCCTTCAATGGCCGCAGCAACAACGTGACGATCATCGATGCTGCCACGCAGAAAGTCAGTTCGACCCTGCCCTTGCCCGGCAAGCCCGAATTCGCCACCCTCGACGGCAACGGCGCCGTCTACGACAACCTCGAAGACAAAAGCGAAATCATCCGCATCGATGCCCGCGCCAAAAAGGTCACCGCCGAGTGGCCGGCCGGCTGTGAGTCACCCTCCGGCCTGGCTCTCGACGTTGCCGGTAGCCGCCTTTTCACTGTCTGCGATGGAAAGAAGATGGGCGTAGTCGACGCCAAAACGGGCAAGCTGCTCGCTAATCCCGCCATCGGAGACGGCCCCGACGGCGCCGGTTGGGACGCCGCTCACAAACTCGCCTTCGCATCCAGTGGCGACGGAATCCTCTCCGTCGTCGATGCCGGAGCCCGCGGTTATCCCACCATCGAGAGCCTGCCTACCCAACGCGGCGCTCGCACCATGACCTACGAACCCGAATCCGACCGCGTTTATCTCATTACTGCTGAATTGGGACCGCGCCCCGCTCCGACCACCGAGAACCCCCGCCCTCGGCCAACGGTAGTCCCCGGCAGTTTCACCGTCATTGTCGTTGGTCGCTGACTCCGCATCTCACCTTCTCATGAAGCCGGCCGCTTAGTCCGGCTTCATGGCCCGATAAACTGTCCCTGCATTGTGGAGTTCACCTTGATTGCAACCACAAGGCTTGCTTTGTTCGTGGCGATTCCGGTCGAATCTGTGAACTACTGGATCGTTGGCTATCCCACAAGCGCTTATATCCCCAGCACCAACAGCTGGTACATTTTCGTAGCCACCCAGTGGTACGTGCTGCACTTTCCCGGCGTCTACCTTCTCAACTGGTCTCAGCCCCTCCGGGACCACCACCTGCCCGGTTCCATCGTGATGTTCTTTGCGGGCTACGTTGACACGGCCCTCCTCATCGCGGCTTTCATCGGTCTGTTTCGTTGGGCGCGTAGTCTTATTGCCAGGCCCAGGCGCGTGGCTAGCTGAACTCGAGTCGAGTAGCATCTCCTATATGAAGTGGATCTTCACCACCATCGTCATCCTCCTGGTCGTCGGCTCCTTCTATGCCGACTACAAATGGCGCCAGTGGATCGCCGCCCGCCGCGCCGAGCGCCAGGACCCTGACTCCGGTAATCACTTCCGCCGCGACTAACGCCGCAAACCGCAACATTCCGCCATCTCTGCCGTTACAATGGACTAAAGGGAGCCGTCCAACCGCCATGCGCCTTTTTTCAGCCCCTAGTTTCCCCGCTCACCGTAACCCCGTTCCTCGCAACCCGGTAGCCCTACTGCTTAGCTTGGCCTCCGCCGTTCTGCTCCTGGCTTCCGCTACCGCGGCACACGCCCAGTTTGGAGCCCCACCCACCACGCCGGTCCACGATCCCTCCGCCCTGCGCCCGCCCGCTGGAGCCCGCGTGGCCATCGTCGAGTTTGAAGACATGGAGTGCCCCGACTGCGCTAACGCCAATCCGCTGCTCCGCGAGGCTGCCGCTAAGTACAACATTCCATGGGTCCGCCACGATTTCCCCTTGCCTTTCCATCCCTGGAGCACCCAGGCCGCCATCAACGCGCGCTGGTTCGACACCAGGAGCAAAAAGATCGGCGACGAATACCGCGATGCCGTCTTTGCCGCCCAGCCCAGCATCATCGGCCTCGACGGCCTGCGCCAGTTCACAGAGAAGTTCGCCCAGAGCCACGGTATCCAGCTGCCCTTTGCCATCGACCCCCAGGGCAAGCTCCAGGCCGAGGTCAAGGCTGACTACGCGCTCGGCCAGCGCATCGGCATCGAGCACACCCCCACCATCTGGGTCACCACCGCCAATTCAAAGGGCGCGCCTTTCGTTGAAGTCGTAGACCGTTCCAAGCTCTTCCAGCTCATCGACCAGGCCATCGCCGACACCAAATCCGCAACCCCGGAGAAGACCGCGCACAAATAGCTCAACGCATCACCTCGCCTAACCCCCATGGCTGATTTTCATTACGCTTTTGAAGTTCGTGCCACTCCCGAACGCATCTGGTCCGTGCTCCTCGATGTCGAGCGCTGGCCCGAGTGGACCCCTACCGTTACCCGTGTCAACCGACTCGAAGTCGGCCCCCTCACCCTTGGCAGCCGCACCCGCCTCACCCAGCCCAAGCTCTCGCCCGCCGTCTGGTGCGTCACTTCGCTCGATGAGAGAAGACGGTTCTTCGCCTGGACTGCCCGCAGCTTCGGCGTAAAGGTCATCGCCCGCCACGAGGTCGAACCCCACGGCCTGGGCAGCCGCGTCTCGCTCTCACTCAGCTATTCGGGATTCCTCGGCCCCATCATGGCCGCCATGCTCAGCAGCCTCAACTGGGACTACCTCCGCAAAGAAGGCGACGGCCTCCGCCTCCGCTGCGAGTCCGCCCCCCTCTGGCCCGCCCCCTCCCACTAACCCACCATTCACAGATTTGTGGGGGGGGGTTTTTGATTTTTATTGAATTGTCATCCTCAGCGGAGCGCGTTCGGGGCCCCGTAGGGCGGTCACGCCCTATGGGGTAAGCGAAGCGAAGGATCTGCTTTTGCCTTTAGGATTGCCATCCCGAGCGAACTTTGGTTTTTTACTGACTTTGTCTTTTTATTGATTTGTCATCCTGAGCCGTCGAATTCCGCAGCTCTAAAGGAGTGTCATCCTGAGCGGAGCGCGTTCGGGGCCCCGTAGGGCGGTCGCGCCCTATGGGGTAAGCGAAGCGAAGGATCCTGCTTTTGCCTACTCCCTACTCCCTACTCCCTACTCCCTACTCCCTACCCCCTAATCCCCCGTCTGAATATTAACCAGCTCCCCCGCGCCCCCCGGCGACACCGTGCTCGTCTGCGGCGCCCGCCAGTGGTCGATATAGCTGATCCGGTGCACGCAGCCAATCGTGCAATTCGGCGCGCAGCTCTTCGCCGTCAAGAACTCCCGCTTCACGTCCGCCGTCGTGTACTCCGCAATCGGCACCCCCGGATACCCGCGCTGCTGCGAGCAGTAATGCACCAGCCCGTCCTCGCAGATATACAGGTATCGCGAACCGGCCCTGCACCGCCAGTCGTTCGGCTGCCCCTGCGCAATCGCTTCCTGAAACTTGTCAAACTGCGCGTAATTGGTCTTCTTCCGGTTCGTCATTTCGAAGTAGACCCGCGCCTCGTCATCTTTCAGCGGCTTCAGCTGCCCGCTCCCGTCGTGAATAATCCCGATCGTCGACTCGAACCCCAGCTCCAGCGCCCGCTTCCCAATCACCAGCGCGTCATTGGGATCCTTGAAGCCCCCGCCCACCACCGAATTGATGTTCACGTGAAACTCGGCGTGCTCGGCCAGCATCTGCAGCTTCTTGTCCAGCACCTTCAGGCTCTTCTTCGAAATCTCGTCCGGCTCCAGGTTGTCGATCGAGATCTGCATATGGTCGAGCCCCGCCCGGTTCAGCCGCTCAATCCGCTCCACATTCAGCAGGTAGCCATTCGTGATCATCCCCGCAATCGCGCCCGTCCTGCGCATGCGGCGAATAATGTCGTCCAGATCGGGGTGCGTCAGCGGCTCGCCGCCCGAGATCCCGATCATCGCCGTCCCCAGCCGCCCCAGGTGGTCGATCCGCCGCAGCATCTCCGCCAGCGGGACCGGCTCTGAAACCTTGTCGTACTCATTGCAGTAGGCGCAGGAAAGATTGCAGAACCGCGCCGGAACAATCTGCGCCAGAACGGGATGCGAGGTCGACGCCAGCGCAGACGCAACCATCCGCAGCTCGCGCACCTTCCGCGCCGCCGCAATCGCCCGCCCCCTAACCGTAGATCGACGCGCCACACCCATCCCTACTATTGAAACACATCGCAAATAGACAATGATGTCACTAGGCCGAAGCCAACGATTAAGTCCTAAATCGCCGCGAACTTAACGAGCCGGATGTCCGCTCTATCTAGCCTTCAAAAAATCTAAGCCAACCCAAGAAGTGGGTGCCCCATCCTTGACAGTCTCACCGTCAAGGGTGGGAAAGCGTCAAGGCCCGCAGTTCCCGCCTCCGCGCCGTCCACTCCGACTCGATCTCCACCGTGCCCTCCAACCCCGTAGCGTAGTGCCGGAAACTCGACCACATCCAGTCCTGCGGTTTCGCGACCAATCCCCGCTTCACCGGATTCCGATGCATGTACCGCAGCTTCTCCGTTGTCTTCTTGGGATTCCATACGTTGAAGTCGTAATACCGCCGCTGCCAAAACTGCACCTCATCCGCCCTCTTCAGCTGCCTCGAAGTCTGTTGCTTCAAAACCTGCAATGCAATCGCCAAGGAGGAAACCTGCGGCTCGTTAACAAGCAAGTGAACGTGTTCGGGCATCAGAACATAGCCCGCAACCACAAACGCACAACGCTTCCGGACCTTTTCAAGTTGAAGTTCAAAGACTTGATACGCCCGAGACCGAGCCAACAGCGGCAGCCGTTGATAACAACTGAAAGTGATGAAGTGGAATTGGTGAGCCTTCTGGATGCGAACTAGCAGCGTCGGCATGAAACAACAAGTCTATTCCTGCCGAGAAGATTTATGCTCTCCCACCCTCGCCTTTAGAGATCTAAACCAGCCCGAGCGCTGGGTGCCCCATCCATGACACAGTCTCACCGTGGCATGGGTGGGAAAGCGTTGAACCCCGCAGCTCCCGCCTCCGCGCAGTCCATTCCGAATCGATCGCTACCGACCCGAACCCGCGCGCTGTTCGCCCTCCATCAAATTGAGCAGAATATCGTTGATCCGCGTCAGGTGCCCTTCACCCTTGGCGCGCAGCCATTCCAGCACCGTCGGGTTTGCAGATCATTTCCCCCTCTCCGCGCATACTCATCAATAGGGAGTTCAGAGCCCGCATTTACCCAGGTTTTCTCAGCACCAGCAAAGGCGCCGTAACCCCTTACCGGAGAGATATCTGCGGCTTAGTTGTTTTGCAGGAAATATTTGCAGCCATAAACCGTCCGTAACCCGTTCAAACAAAGATATTTATCGCCAGAGACGGGGTGGGGGAGGGGGGCCCGATAGAGGAGCAAGCCGGCCGCGGGTACCCAACTCCACAATCACCACAACATTGCGAAGCGATAAACCTGTGGCAATATTGAAGCCATCATGCCCACCAACTTTTGGGAAAGCCTGCGCGGCTACGACAAGTGGCCTGAGACCGAAGCGACCGTCGAATCGTCCAGCTATTCCGATCGGGTAACCACTTTCGACTACAACACGGAGTCTGCCTCCGGGCTCCCCAGACCCGAGACGACGACCGTGAACCAGTCGACCAGCGTCATCACATGGAAAGACGCGTCGGGAAATACCTACCGCAACCAATTCACAGTCACCAGGCCCTCGCCACTCTTCGAGAAGTACGCTGGAGATAAACTGCCGATTCGCTACAATCCCGCCAACCCGCGCGACTTTTATATACGCGAACTCCGCCAGGGCGAAATGTCTTCGATGCTCAAGATGGCGGGGTCTGTAATTCTGGCTCTCGCAGCCGCTGTTTATTGGTACATGCGGCATATACACTGACACCGCCCTCCGTTTGGCAGGGGAACCGCCCGCTCAATCGGCGTGCCGCATCGCCGCGTCCGCTTCTCTGCCAATCCTCACAACAATCGGCAACAGCGCCTCCACGTCGGCCATCGAAGTTCGAAAGTTCACAATGCACGCCCGTAGCGCGTACTTGCCGTGAATCACAGCGTTTGAGAGATAGACCTCGCCGCCATTCTGCAGCCGGGTCAGCAATTCGAGATTCAGCTTGTCGAGATAGCGCGCCGATTGCTCGTCATGCGCGTCCAGATCGCGCGGAACAAAACGAAACGTTGTAATGCTCAGCGAATGAGTCAGTGCTTCGAGCTCAGGGTATTGCGCCACGGCCTCAAAGAGCGCCTTGGCCAGCCGGATATCGTCTGCGATCATCTGCTCGTATCCGTCGCGCCCCACCTGCTGCAGCGCGAGCCAAACTTTCAGCGCTCGGAATCCGCGCGAGTTTTGCGGTCCAAGGTCGAAGTAATTCGTGGCCTCTATACCGAAGTGGTAGTAGACAGGATGATAAGCGAAGGCGTCGCGCAGCTTGTCTGCGTCACGCACCAGCGCGCACCCCGCTTCAAGCGGCGCGTAAAGCCACTTGTGCGGATCCACGGCCACTGAATCCGCCTCACGCAGACCCGCCAGTGCGCTTGGAGCTTCCGGCAGCACGGCGGCGAGCCCCCCGTATGCGCCGTCCACGTGAAACCAGAGATCGAACTCACGGCAGATTGCCGCCAGTTCCGGCAACGGATCTATCGCGCCCGTGCTCACCGTCCCCGCGTTGCCTACCACGAGCATCGGTCTGTCGCCCGCAACGATATCCGCGGCGATCTGCTCGCGCAGTGCGCCTAAGTCCATCTGGCATTCATTGTCTACCGCGATCCAGCGAATCGCATTCGTGCCAAGACCGGCAATGTCCGCCGCCTTTTGAATCCATGTGTGCGTCTCATTCGAGCAGTAAATGCGCAGGCGCGCTCCATCCATGCCCTTTTCACGTACATCCCATCCCGCTTTGGCGTGCCTTGCGGCCAGCAGGCAAACCATGTTTGCCATGTTTCCGCCGCTTACAAAGACGCCCGCGCAATCCGTAGGGTAGCCCAGCATCTCCGCCACCCAGCGGATGGTCTGCCCCTCAATCTCGCTCGCCATCGGCGACAGCATCCACGCCCCGACGTTGGGATTGATCGCCGCTGCCAGCAGATCGCCAAGTGCGCCGATGGGCGCGGCCGACGAGGTAACGTAGCCCCAGAATCGTGGATGTCCGTTGAAGAGAGAATGCGCGGTCAAAAGATCAGTTGCTCGGTTGAGCAACACGGACGGATCTTCGCCCTGCCGCGGCAACGACCGGGACGCATTCAGCGCATTCCGCACTTCGGAAGGCGATTCTCCGGGGGTGACTTTTCGCTCCGGAATCGAATCAAGAAAATCCGCAATGCGGTCAATCATTTGATAACCGAGCTTGCGGAATTCCTGCGATCCCATATCGAGCGGCGCAATACGCTTCTCGGTTCCGTTCTTAGTGTCCATCGCGACCTCGCATGAATCTTATAGCAGGACGTCAGCCTCCGAAGAGCTTCCCGCCAGCAAGGTTGAAGGCCCAGCCCGCAAAGCAGGCCTCAAACCTTAGGTAGTTTCTTAATTCCCGATTGGGTGCGTGAAGCCTCTTCGCCCTCGACCCGCAGGTATACTTCCCGCACCGGCCATCATCGACCCAAGGCCGCCCCATCCCCGAGGTCCCAATCCATGCGGAAATTGGCCTTCCTTCTCACCGTCGTCTCCCTCCCGTTCTCCTTGAGCGCACAAACCGCGCCATCGCCCGCAGTCGGGCCGCAATACGACACCACCCACGTCTATGTCGCGCCGGGGGAGATCGACGCGTTCGTGTCGAGCTTCATCGCCACCTTCGGCGGCACAGCTTCCAAGCCCAGCACCACCACGGTCACACCCACTCCGAGCCGCACGCTGTTGCGTGTTCTCGTCACTCCAGTGGGCCTGCTCTCGGTCTTCGCCTTTCAAACGTCGATTCCGTTTCCCTTTGGCGAGGAACGTACCGGCTACCTCGTCACCAATATGGATCCGGCGATTCAGGCCGCTCGCTCCGCCGGCGCAGAGGTAATTGTTGCGCCGTTCAAAGACCCCATCGGCATCGACACGATCATCCAGTGGCCCGGCGGCGTCAAAATGCAGCTCTACTGGCACTTCAAAGCCTCGACCAACCCGCCGCTCCAAACCATTCCCGACAACCGCATCTATCTCTCGATCGACCGCGCCGATGACTTCGTGCGCGACTTCGTCGCCTTCTCCGGCGGCAAGGTCGTTTCCGATGACAGCCACGCCGATGCCGGTGAAATCGGCCGCGCCGGCCTGATCTATCGCCGCATCCGCATCACGTCTCTGTTCGGAAATATGCAAGTCAACGTCACCGACGGCCACCTCTCCTATCCGTTTGGCTATGAAACCACCGGATACCAGGTGTCCGATTTGGACGCGACTCTGGCCAAGGCCAAAGCAGCCGGAGCAACTATCCTGTCGCCGCCCTTCAAATCCGCCGATCGTACCTCCGCCATAGTCCATTTTCCTGGCGGCTACATCGCAGAGGTTCACTCAGTGACGCAATCCCGATGAACTCCACCCGTTTTGTCTATCATTTTCCCTTCCTCGCGCATGCTCAGCAATCGGGAGCCCGGAGATTTATCGCCAGAAATGGGAGTGGGGTACCTCCTGCAAGAGCAAGCCGGATGCATCGCCCCATGTCCTGAAGTTTTGACGTTTTCGTCCGCGCCCCGCAGGTATACTTCCCGCATCTCTCCCCGCGAGGTCCGCCCCATGTCTGCCATCAAGATTCAGCCCATCGCCGCCCTGGCTTTCCTGCTGCTCACCCCGGTTGCAATGCTCCCCCAGAACAAAAAGCCGCCCACCGATCTCCGCGCCGTCCTGCTTGAGCAACTTCACACCACCCACGACAGCGAAGACTGGTTCGTGCCGCTCAACGTCGCTGTCGAAGGCCTCACCGCCGAACAGGCCATGTGGAGCCCCGGCAAGGGCAACCACTCCGTTGGACAGCTCGCTTATCACATCTGGTATTGGGACAATCGCTCCCTGCAAAAATTCAAAGGCGAGAAACAAGACACATTCGACGGAAACAACAACGAGACCTTCGACAACTTCACCGCCGCGCAGTGGGACGACCTGGTAAAGAAGCTCAACCAGGTCATGATCGACTGGGAGAAAGCCGTAGAAACCGCCGACGACAAGAAGCTGGCCGACAACGCCTCGCTCATCGCACACATCGGCGCGCACAACGCATATCACATCGGCCAGATTCTCTACGTCCGCAAACTGCAAGGCGTCTGGAATCCCGACAAAGGCGTGAAGTAAGGCATCGCCAAATATACTTGCGCCATGAGGCTTCCCGGCAATGAACTGGTAGCCATGCTGGTTGCGATCAGTTTCGCAGCCGGCCTCAACGTCTACGCCACTGTCGCCACGCTCGGCCTGCTGGCTCATGCCGGAGTGCTGCCGTTGCCGCCGAGTCTCCATCTGCTCGCCAGTTGGTGGGTCATTGCCGCCAGCGCGGCGCTCTTCGCCGTTGAATTCTTCGCCGACAAGGTGCCCGCCTTCGACCTGATCTGGAACGCGCTCCACACCTTCATCCGCGTCCCGGTCGCCGCGCTGCTCGCCTACCAGGCCACCGCCGCGCTCAGCCCGTGGGAACAGGCGCTCGCCGCCGCTGCCGGAGGCGCAATCGCCCTTGCAGCCCACGGAGGAAAAACCGCTGCCCGCGCCGCCGTCACTCCGTCGCCCGAGCCATTCTCAAACATCGCCCTGAGCCTCGGCGAAGATGTGCTCGCTGTCCTCCTCACCTGGATGGCCACCTGGAAACCCTACTGGGCTGCCGGCATTGTCGTGGTGCTGCTCGTCGTCACCATCTTTCTAATTCGCTTGGTGATTCGCGCGGTCAAGTCCCTCTTCCGCGGCGCCGAACGCGCAATCGCGCACTGAAAGCGAATGAAGCGTATCATCGAAGATGAGCGAGTTCTATATCTCCTCTTTCAGGATTCTCTGAACTAAGGCAGTTATTCTGGAGCATCTTATCTCTTAGCCCTTGATCGTTTTGAAGGGTTCCCCATGATCGTATCTAGAGTTCCAAAGCAACCCAAGCTAAAGAAAATTAAAACCCCTCCCTCCTCCGCACCCGTTGAAACCTCGTCCTTGGGAATCCACATCCCCCGGGACGCAATCAGGCAACGCGCCTTCCAGTTGTATGAATCCCGCGGCAGACTGCCAGGCAACGAAACACAAGACTGGCTCCACGCCGAGATTCAGATTCTCGAGCGCTGATCAGACCCACCCGATTTACAGCACGGCTGGCCGAAAGGCTGGAAGGAGAAATTGTGGGTTGCTCAACTTGCAGAAATCTCGAACAGGCTCTCGCACGCAGAAACAGCGAATGCACAGACGCTCGCGCATCAACCTATTGCCACTTCAGTTCCCGGTTTGTCGCCTATAGCGTTGTCGAAATGGAGCGCGCCAAGAGCGAATTGCAGATGCACCGCTCAAGCTGCGTCTCCGTCGCCTCTGCTGCTTCGCGCAAGGTCCTCGCTGCCCGCTGAGGATCTTCCTCGGCCTCGACCAGCTCGGCACAACCCTTTCGTTTGTTGATTTTCCCCTCATAGAGGGGAAAAAGCGGGTTCTTTTTCCTGCCAACCGTTTTCTCCCCAAATCACTGCGATCCACTTCCCTGCGAAATTATTTGCGTTTTCTCCTTGACTATAACAACATAGTTATATAACTTATCTGTTATACAAGGTTCATCGAATGCCAAACCTCGATTTCGCCTTTTCCGCCCTATCCGACCCGACCCGCCGCGCAATCCTTGCCCGACTCGCGCTCGGCGAAGCCACCGTGATGGAGCTCGCAAAACCATTCGAGATGACTCAACCGGCCATCTCGCGCCACCTCAAGGTCCTCGAATCAGCGGGCCTCGTTGTTCAGCGCGTTGACGGCGCCAGGCGTCCCCGTCGCCTGGCCAAGCCCGCCATCGACGCCATCGACCAATGGCTCAATATGTTGCGAAAGGCACTGACAGCAAACTTCGACCGGCTCGATCAGGTTTTGGCAGACATGAAACCAGACACTGGAGGAAAAACTCAATGAGCAATGTAATGTCCAAAATGACCCTGAAAACCGAAGGCGACACACATGTCGTCGTGACCCGGCACTTCGCCGCCGCTCCCGATGTCGTCTATCGCGCCTTCACCGACCCCGCAATTATCCAGAAGTGGCTGCTGGGCCCTCCGGGCTGGACCATGCCTGTCTGCATCTGCGAAGCGCGTCCCGGTGGCAAGATCCGCTACGAATGGGAGAATCCATCCAAAGGCAAAGCCCACGGCTTCCACATCACCGGCGAATTCCTCGAAGTCACGCCGCCCAGCCGCATCGTCCATGTTGAGCGAATGTTTCTTCCCGATCCCACCCCCGACAACCATATCGAAACGCGTCTCGAACCCGACGGCGACGGCACCCTGATGACCATGCGCATGACGCTACCAGACGCCGCAACCCGCGCCCAGATGCTTGCCACCGGCATGGAACATGGTATGGAAATGAGCTATGTTCGCCTGGAAAACCTGCTCGCAGAATAATGCCTGCGGTTCGTTGAACTCTCCGACCTCACGGAGACACGTCGCATGAAAGATTGAATCAGCCGAGTCGGCAAGTGTAGGTCCGGTACACTGCCGCCTCGGCCGCTCTTTGTGCGATGTTCCGCTGGCATCAGCTTGTGCTCGTTGTTGAACATGTTTCCAAGGGTTCTATTGGGCCGAACATTTTGCTGGTGCCCCGTCGCAGGAATCCGATAGGATGATCCGGTTTCAGACGTGATCGGGGCATGCAGGTGTCCCGAATGGGCTCAGCTTCACCGCCGTGGTTTCTATGCAAGGCTTGGAATCACTAAATGAGTGCCATTGAAGTAAGCATTTTTGCGAGAGCACAGATTCGCCGTTACCGGCGGAACAGACCGCTTCTCTGCATTGCAGCCGTTCTGCTCGGAACGCACCATATCGCCATCGCGGCAGATGCGACAGAGCAGACACCAGGTGCGCAAGAGACGCCGGCACAGCAACATTACGATGAAGCTTTCCGGCTGCAGCAGGAAGGTGATCTGGCGCGCGCGGATGCGGAACATAAGGCCTTCCTTGCTGATTCGCTTCATCACATCGCCAATGCCCGTGCCAATGTTGGGAAGTACGCAAGTGCTGTTCCGCTCTACGATCAGGCGCTCAAGTTCATGCCCGATAACGTCGATCTCAACCTGGACTACGCCGGTGCAGCGCTCGACGGGTTCGATTGGGAAACATCGAAAAAGCTGGCGTCGGCCACGCTGGAGTTGCTGAAGGAACAAGGACAGCCCGCCAACCCCACCGCAATTTCGCTCCTCGCGCAGGCCATGATGGGAAAGGGCGAGTACAAGGAGGCGGTGGAACAGTTCAGGATTCTTGCTCAAGTCCAGCCTGGGTTCGGAAGCTCTTATGCCTTGGCCGGCGCCTACCTGGCCCTTGGCGATAAGGCGAGCGCTGCCTCCATTTTCCGTGAAATGCCGCTTCGATTCGCTGACACCGCGGCGATGCATCTGAAAATCGGCCGCCTCTATGGCCAGGCAACTTTCTACGATGACGCCGTCCAGGAATTCAAGACGGCGATTGCGAAGGACGATCATCTGCCGGGAGCGCACTTTTCATTAGGCGCCACGTACATGATGCGATCGGGCGAGTTGTCGTACAACGATGCAGAACCGGAGCTTCGCAAGGAACTCACAATCGACCCCGGTCAGCCGCTGGTTTATGTGGCGCTCGGCCGGATCGATGTGGTCCAGCACCGCAATGCCGAAGCTGAAGCGAGTTTGACCCGTGCCATAGAACTCGACCCCCAAAGCACCGCTGCCTACGCACTCCTCGGGCAACTTTTCAC
This sequence comes from uncultured Acidobacteriaceae bacterium, assembly GCA_963826915.1. Lineage (GTDB taxonomy): Bacteria > Acidobacteriota > Terriglobia > Terriglobales > Acidobacteriaceae > Telmatobacter. The sequence goes on along the minus strand of CAWGYG010000006.1, from coordinate 186,947 downwards.
TTCGATGGGGCGGGTTGATGACGCCGAGGCTGCGTTCCGTAAGCAGATAGCCTTGACCCTCATACCGGCAAAAAATGAGTACGAAGTCGAACGCGCGCACTTCTGCCTGGGCCGCCTGTTGCTGCAGCGCGGCCAGGTCGCCGAGGGTCGAAAGGAGCTTCAGATCTCACGTGATTTGCTCGACCAGAAGGCGCATCAGACGGAATCCAGGCTGCACGGAAATGCAGCGCTCAAACTTCAGGCTGGAAAGACGCATGAGGCCACGCCGGAGGACCTGGAAATGGAGAAGACGCTTGAGAGTCAAGCTGGCCCACCCATGGCCAGCAGCTATGACAGCCTTGGCGTTCACGCTGCAAAAGCAGGCGATTTTGAGGCTGCGGCCGATTATTTCAAGCGCGCAGCCCAGTGGGATTCTGCACTGGGCGGAATCCATCATAAATGGGGTCGCGCTGCCTTTGCTGCAGGAGATTACGCTGCAGCAGTTGCCCCGTTGAGCCGGGCCCTCGCGGTGGATCCCGCGGATGAAGATGTGCGGCAAATGCTGGGCGTAAGCCTTTTTCAAACCCACAATTATCCCCAGGCTTACCGGGTGCTGCAGCCGATTGAAGCTGGTCTTGAACCAAATACTTCCCTGGGGCTGGCGTACGTCGGCTCCATGGCGATTGCCGGGGATCCGGAGCGCGGCACTGCTCAGCTCCTTGCGCTTGAGAAAGCTAACCCCAACTCGGAGGACATTCACCGCCTGCTCGGCGAAGCATACGCCGGCAGAAAGCTCTACGAACCTGCAACCCGGGAGTTGCGCATTGCGTTGCGCCTGGTGCCGTCCAGCGCCCCGGCAAAATACGCATTGGCGCTCGCGGATATTGCTATCGGACAGAAGTCCGATGCGCGCAGATTGCTCTCTGAACTGGCAAATTCAGGCTCGAAGGACGACGCAGTTTACTATCGGTTGGGCTGCCTGCAATTGGAGTCAGGATTGACCAGGGCTGCAGTTGTTAACCTTGAGACCGCCATCAAAATCAGCCCTGCCAATGTCGAATACCACCGCAAGCTTGCCGAGGCGTACCGCAGGAACGAACAACCGCAACAAGCAGAGATGGAACTGCAAAAATTGGCGACCATGGAGACACAGGCCGCGCCCGCCACCGATGAGAAAGCGCCTTTCTAGCTTTCATCCCCAAAGCATCTACTCGACGGAAGGTCGACCACTGGTGTTCCAACGCCGGCTCGCTCAGATCTTTTGACTCTGCAAACACGAAGGGCGCCAACCGATCAACTCGGCGGCGCCCATTCTGTTCAGAAGTTCCCGCGCTTTATTGAAATTGAGGCGGAAACAATGTGTGATTTCCCTGCATCTGCCGATTGAATTCGTCCATCTGCTGCTTCATTTCGTCGAGTTGCTTCTGGTCGATCTTGAAATCCTGATCCTTGAAGGCGTCGCGGAAAGTTTCTGCTTGCTTGCGGAATTCCTCGGCCTGCTCGCGCATTGATTGGGCCGCCGACTCGTCCATTCCGAGCAGACGCGGCAAATCCTGCCCCAAATCGGAATCGAGGGAAGCCATCAGCGGACAGTCGCTCGAAGGGAACATCTCGTCGAATTCCATTTCGCTTTTGCGCTTCGAGTCCACCTGCAGCGTCAGCGTCTGTTGTCTTCTGTCGCGAAGAATCGTGACCTGCACCGGTTTTCCCTGGTTGGCGCGCAGCGATCGATCCCAGTCCGAAACCGTTGAAATGTTCTCCGTGCCCACCTTGAGAATGATGTCAAACGCCTTCAGGCCGGCTGCCGCAGCTTCACTCTTGCGCGCCACTTGCTTGACCATCAAGCCACTGGGAATGCCCAGGTAGTCCGCCATCTGCGAAGTGAGCGGTTCAACCAGCGCGCCGACTTTTAGCGAGCTGCTGCCGATGAACGGCATGTAAAAGCCGCCCGGTAATGGAGCATCTCCGCTAGTTCCAAGGATTCCCATCCCCTCCACTGGCGTGCCCGTGTCGCTGTTGGTGCCCAGCTTGTTCCAGACGTCGCTTTCCATCTTCTTGCGGTCGACAAGCTGCACAACAATCGTCTGCGTGACTCCATCGCGGCTGATGATCATGCTGACCTTGCGCCCGGCCGGAATCTCACGCATGGTGCGGCTAAACTGCTCCGCGCCTTCGATCGTCTGTCCATTCATTTCAAGTACGACGTCGTTCACGCGAAGTCCCACTTGCGCCGCGGGAGCATCGTGATCGATGAGAGTGATTACCGCTCCGCGCACGTCTTTCAGCTTCAGCTTCGGTGCTGAATCGTTGTCGACGTCGCCTACCAGCACTCCCAGGTAGCCCTGCGAACTGGAATGCAACAGCAGTGGGTTCGCTTCCTCGATGATTTGTGCGATGCGCGAAGATTGGGCGGTTGCGACTGGCGGCATCACGGCCACCACCGCACCCAGAAGGGCGGCTGCTCCGAGATGCATGTACGGCCTCAAAAAGCACTTCATTTTCTTCCTCTTGTCTCCTTTACCCCGGCCCGCACTCTATATTGACGGTGCATCGGCTCGAAGGTAAGGCTGTCTATTGAAACACCGGCGTCCGGCTCAGTACCTGCCGGGACACTGTCCGGATATGGGGATTATGGTCTGAATTGGCCACTGTAGACAATACTTGTTTTACGGTCGTGTCGGCTTCTACCGGCGTCAGTTCGGTAATGGCTTGAGCGCGAATGCGTGGGTCGCTGTCATTCAGCAGCGCTTCCAGCACCGCATCGCGAACCCGCATGTCTTCGGCTACATAGGGTTCCAGCCCCTGCAGCGCCTTCTCCCGCACGCCTTCATTCTTGTCATAGCGCAACGCCACGATGAGCGCGTCACGGATGCCCTCTCCCTGGCAGGCGTGACCGGCGCGGCACTCAGCCGCGAGCAGGCCCACTGAGTCGTCGCGAACCCCGGCTGAGGCTGAGTTCTCTGAAGCCAGCATCAAAAGCTCACGGATTGCAGGGTCGTCCAGCGAACCTCGGATCTGCTCCGGAACCAGCTGGTTATATTTCACTTCAACGATCTCGCTGTTTGGCTGGCGGACGATGCTGGAGATATTCGCAACCTCGGCCGGCGCAGCGGGGACAGTCTGCGTTGGCAAATTGGCAGATTGTGCCACTTGAGCTCGCCCGGCAGCGTGAGCCGCGCGCGCCTGCGCGTATTCATACCCGCCCAGAGTCCCTGCTCCACCGCCCACAATCAGCAACAGGATTGCCGCCACGGGCGCAGCCTGCAGGCTGGCAAAACTGTTGAGCATGCGCTGGCCGAACCGCTCATACCAGCGCTTGTCCGGCAGGGCATCCAGGGCCTCTTCAAGCCCCAGCCGCGACCTGGCCACAAGGTTGGCGTCCGGCTCAAGTACGGGATGCGCCGCGGCCAGTATCTTCACCGCCAATAACTGCTGCCGCTCCTGTTCGCAGTCGGGGCAGCCAATCAGGTGCCGATCCAGCTCATGAATTTGTTCATCTGACAGCTCGCCGTAAACTGCCAGCACGATTCGCTCGTGTGCAAGTTCGCAATTCATTCGTCTACGTCCTTCCAGCCTCTGGAGCAATTCCACAATGCGCGTCACTAAAACTCGAGGCTGCTACCGCTCCCCAAAGACGCCTTACCGTATGCCCGCCAGTTGAATTCTCAACTTTTTCGTCGCCCTGAAGAGCGTATTCTTGGCGGTTTCTTCCGTGGTGTTCAGCATCTCTCCAATCGTGCGCAGGCGGAGACCCTGGTAATGCTTCAATTCAAAAACCATGCGCTCCCGCGGCGTCAGTTTGCTGAGCGCGGCCTGAATCCTTTCGCCCAGCATCTTCCTATCAAGTTCCTTCGCCGGGTTTGAAAACGAGCGATTGTCCGACACCGAAGCCAGCATGTCGATCTCGTCGCCGGAGTGATCCAGAATCACTGACTGATCTTCCCGGCGCGTCTTGCGGCGGCGCAGCTGGTCAAGGCAGAGATTCGTTACAATCCGGTAAATCCACGTATAAAACGAGCACTCAAACCTGAAATTCCCGATGTACCGGAATGCCTTTAAAAAAGCTTCCTGGTATATGTCCTCGGCGTCGTGCTCCGAGCCGGTAAGGTGCAGCGCCAGCCGCAGAACCTGCTGTTCGTACTGGCGAACCAGCGCGTCAAAAGCCGCCCGCGAACCCGACTGCGCCTCCCGAATCAGTTCCATTTCGGGCGCGCGCGCCTGCAAACGCTCCTGGGCGCGGTCCGGTCCGTCCATTGCTCTCGACGCAGCCATACCTGCGGAAGATTGTACCTTCCTTCTGGTTGGCCACGCTAAACCTGGCGAAAGTGCGCTGGGCGAAGAGGGGTAGCTCGCTGCTTCCGTTCCCATCGAGATTCGGCTCCCGTGCTTGAGACGTAATCGCACTTTGGTAGACTCCGCCCAAGGCGATTTGTGAGCGGTACTTGCGGCCCAAAGCGTTACCGTCTCTCCCTCTGCGCCCTTTACACTGGAAGCCGATGACAAGTGAATCTCTATTTCCGGGAATGGAACCGCCGGTTGCCGAACCGTCGGGCTGGTTTACCGCACACTGCGACGGCGGCTCAAGAGGCAATCCCGGCCCTTCCGGCTATGGCGCCGTAATCGAAGACAGCCTCGGAGCGGTGGTGGCCCGCCTCAGCGACTACCTCGGTCGCCAAACCAATAATTTCGCTGAATATAAAGGACTTCTGGCCGTCCTCGCCTGGGCCGGCGAACACCATGTGAAAAAACTTCGAGTGGTTTCCGATTCCGAACTGATGGTCAAGCAGATGAAAGGCCTGTACAAGGTTGCCAGCCCCGGTCTGCGCCCGCTTTGGGAAGAAGCAAAGCGCCTTGCAGGAAAGCTCGAGCGCTTCGAGATGCGCCATACCCTGCGCGGCGGGAACCAGGAAGCCGACCGCCTTGCCAACGCAGCCATGGACAAAGGCATGGGCAAGCCCCCAGCCCCAGCTTCTGGCCCTAAAGCCGCGAATTCGCCGTCTGCCAAGCCGCCCCGCCTGATTCTAGACGGCTACGTCAAAGGCGGCGTAGTCCATCTGCTCGAAGGCGAATTACCCGAGGGCGCGTTCGTCAAAATCATCCGCGAATAGCGTTCAGCCCGGATTGAAAGGAATCAATGCAGGGATCTCTCGCTCAGAGTGTCGCGCTTACTTGCCACGGCAATGCAGCGATACATGGAATGTCGATTCCGGAGTTCTTTCCTCTGAATTCAACCTGTCCGTTCTGCGAACAAATTACCTTCATCGCAGGTGGCGGGGATGCCGACGGCAAGCAGCAAAGCATCACTTTGGCCGACACACCCAACCAATGGCTGCGCATGCTTCCCGGGCGCCGCATTCAAGGGTTGCGACTGCACCAGCGTGCACAAAACGATCCGCGAATCCCCGACCGGATGTCGACCGCCTTTGTAGGCGGCGGACGTGTAATGGAAGATCGAAGGGATCCGCGCAAACGGGACCAGCGAGTTCTGGCAAATCAAGTGGGGGTCGGCAACCGCGATGCCGCAGACCGAAGAATCTGGCGCGTTGTCTACGGATTGGTTGCTATCGAGCAGACCACCGTTGCTTTTCCGCTGCGCCCACTTGAAATCATCGGAGATGATCTCCGCGTAGCTCTCCATCAGATTCTCGCCTTTGCCGAGGACCAAAAATCCGGATTCGCTGCAAACTTCGCCGACGCTCTCAAAGTGCTCGACGACCCGGATGCCGATATCGGTTATCACAAGGATTTGGCTCCGACCGGCGCATTGGGTCCACTCGCAGTCTCCCTGCTGAAGGCCGCGCAGCGCGCATGGGTATTCGGCAGGATGGGTTCCTGGAACGACATGGAATTCGCGGGCGAAATCGGGCAGGAGTACGACAAAGTCTCAGAGCAACTATTCAATCTGTTAAATGAATCAGTTGAAGCTGCCGCGACGAGTTCGATGCAGCTGATACATTGATCCGCGAGGCCCAATCGGCATCGTCGTCGCAAACAACAGAAGGACCGGGCGATGGAATGTGCGTCCCTCATTGTGTATGGATCATCTATTGCCCTCTCTCAGAAGTTCATGACAAAAGTGTTGCTGTCATCCCGAGCGAACGGGGCCCCAAACGCTTTTCAGTTTGGGGGTGGTGAGTCGAAGGATCTGCTTTTGCATTTAGGAACTTATGCTACAAACTTTGGAGACACGAAACTAGCTTTTCCCGCCCAGGTTATTCCGCCAGGCATGCCCGCCTCGCTCCAGCAGACGGTCGCCGCAATCCGGCCCCCATGTGCCCGCGAAGTAATTCGGGAACACCTCCGGATTCTTGGCCGCCCAAGCGTCGATGATCGGCGTATACAGCGCCCACGTAGTTTCCACGCCGTCGCGGTGCGCAAACAGGGTCTGATCGCCCAGCATCGCGTCGAGCAGTAGCCGCTCGTATCCATTCGCGGTCGATGTGCCAAACGCCGCGGCGTAATCGAAGTCCATGTTGACCGGGCAGACCGACATGTTGGGCGTGTTCGGTACCTTGGCGCCAAAACGCAACGCGATGCCCTCATTCGGTTGAATGCGAATCGTCAGCAGGTTCGGCTGAATCTCCGGGCACGGCCCGCTCGACTCCATGCGATTGAAGATGAGCAGCGGTGGCTGTTTGAACTGGATACTGATCTCCGTTGCCCGCCTCTTCATCCGCTTTCCCGCGCGCAGGTAAAACGGAACACCGGCCCATCGCCAGTTCTCAATCTCAAGACGAATCGCGGCATACGTTTCGGTGCCCGACTCAGGATTGACGCGCTCCTCATCGCGATAGCCAACCACCTTCTCACCCTTCACGACACCCGGGCCGTACTGGCCGCGTACCGCGTTAAGCACTGGGATGCTCGGAATTGCGCGCCACGCTTTCACCTTCTCGCGCCGCACAGCCTCGGCGTCAAAGCTCGACGGCGGTTCCATCGCCACGAAACTCAGCAGTTCCATTACGTGGTTCTGAATGACGTCCCGCAGCGCGCCTGCCTTCTCGTAAAACGGCCCGCGCCCTTCCACTCCCAGCGTTTCTGCCGCGGTAATCTGCACGTGATCGATGTAATTGCGATTCCAGATTGGCTCGAAAATACCGTTGGCAAACCGGAAAACCAAAATATTCTGCACCGTCTCTTTGCCGAGATAATGATCGATGCGGAAGACCTGGTTCTCATGGAACACAGCGTTCACGTGGTGATTCAGTTCCCGCGCCGAGTCGAGATCGTGGCCGAATGGCTTCTCAATGACCACGCCAATCCGCCCGTGTTCAGGCTGCGCCATGCCCTCTAAGCCAAGGTTTTCAATGATGGGAGCAAAATATTCCGGCGCGGTGGCAAGATAGAAAAGCCGGTCAGGGCCGATGCCTTTCTCTTGCGCAATGTGGTCCAGTTCCGCCTTAAGCCCCGCATAGTGCGAGGCATCGTCGAAGCTCAGCGCGTAGTAGCCGATCTTGCTCACGAAATCGTCGAGTTTGGGATCGTCCTTCCCTACGTCGCCAAACTCGATGATGCCTTCGCGCATGTCGGCCGCAAATTCATCGCCCAGCGCCCGCCGCGCCACGCCCACAATCGCAAATTCTTTCGGCAACAATCCCTGCTGCTCCAGGTGATAGAGCGCCGGCAACAGCTTGCGCTTTGTCAGATCGCCCGAAGCCCCGAAGATCACCATGATCCCGGGATTGGGGACTCGCTCGCCGGATTTTTGAAGCTGCGATAAATCCTCCGGACGCACTTTCATCTGCACCGTTGCTGCCATAACCTGTTACCCTCCTCCGACAACCTGGCTATCTCGCGACGTGTTCCGCTTCCCCGTCCCCTGCCCGTTACTCCCTACTCCCTACTCCCTACCTTTCAGTCTTTCTTTACCGCGTGCCCGCCAAACGCATTCCGCATAATCGCCAGCATGCGATCGGTGAAATTGTTTTCTTCGCGCGAACGAATGCGTCGAATCAGCGATTCCGTAATCACCGGTGCCGACACGTTCAAATCGATGGCCTCGAAGACCGTCCAGCGTCCCTCGCCGGAATCAGCCACGTAAGCCTCAAGCCCTTCCAGCGTGGGATTCTTCGACAGCGCGTCGGCAGTCAAGTCGAGCAGCCAACTGCGTACCACGCTGCCGAATCGCCAGATCTGCGAAATCTGCGCGAGATCGAGATTCAGTTCCTCTTTCTTCTCCATGATAGTGAAGCCTTCGGCATAGGACTGCATCATCCCATACTCAATGCCGTTGTGAACCATCTTGACGAAGTGTCCCGCGCCGGCCGGTCCAACATGCCCCCAGCCCTGCTCTTTCCCCGGCGCCAGCGTCTCGAAAATCGGCCGCAGATACTCGACCGCTTCCTCGTCGCCGCCGACCATCATGCTGTAGCCCTCTTTCAACCCCCACACGCCGCCCGACGTACCCACGTCGACAAACTGAAATCCCTTCGCCGTAACTTCCTTGTGATGGCGCATCGAATCCTTGTAATTCGAGTTGCCTCCATCGATAAGAATGTCGCCGGGATTCAGCAGCGGCTCCAGTTTGGCGATGGTATCGTCCACGGGCTTGCCCTGCGGCACCATGATCCAGATAGCCTTGCGTCCCTTCAGGTTTTTCGCCAGATCTTCCAGCGATGAAACACCAACGTTGCCTGACGCGGTCAACTTCTGCACTGCATCCGCGCTGAAATCAAAGCCCACCACCTGGTGGCCGCCCAGGCGCAGCCGCTCTGCCATGTTGCCGCCCATCTTTCCCAGACCAATCAATCCCAGTTGCATGTTGCTCTCCCTTCAAATCCCGTTAGAGAATTTCCAAACTTGTTAGTTCAGCGCGCAGAGCATCTGCGCCCTTAAATTGAATCGTCTTCATCCCGATGGATGCGGCGCCCGCAACATTTTCGGCACGATCATCGATAAACAGCGCGCGGTCCGGTTGCTTTCCAATAATTGCCAAAGCCCTGCTGTAGATCGCAGGCTCCGGTTTGCGCAATCCCATGTAGCACGAACTAAAAGCGAACTCAAGATATGCGCGCAGCCCGAACCGCTCAAACCGAAATTCATTGGTTTCGCGCGCTTCGTTATTCAAGGCCCCAACCATGCACTTATGGGATGCCGCAAGCTCTTTCAAGATGCCCAATGCGCCATCAGGCAACAACACCGATTGCGCGCAGATGGCTGCAAAAAACTCTTCGCGTGTGAAGCTGCGCGGCTCATAAAACACAGCCGCGTCAAGATATTCGTCAGCAGTAATCGCGCCCCGCTCCCACGCGTCATAGGGCGCGGCATGGCGAGCCTCAAGCGCCGCGCGATCCAGGTGAAACTGCTCCACAAGAGCCGCGCGTTCGCGATGATCCCAGCCGTTGGTCAGCAGGACCCCGCCAACATCAAAGAGGATCACGTCGAAGGGGAACATCGGCGCCTCTCGGTTATGCTTCTGCGCTCACTGCAGGTTTGTTTACCCGGGTTGAAAGTCGCGACTGTCAGATCCGCTCGCGGCTCAGTCGAGGTTGAGAAATTGAAATCTACACGCGTGACTTGCCATAACTACTTGCACTGATATTTTGCTTCAATTGCCAGAACTTTCTTGAATCGCCGTGTAAACCGAGGCTCACTTGAAATGAATTTCGCCTCGATGAACGAATCGACGAGTTCGTAAGCCAGTGAAGTGCCGATGATCCGCGCGCCCAGAACAATCACGTTCATATCATCGTGTTCCACGCCCTGGTGCGCCGAATACGTGTCGTGGCACATCGCGGCGCGAATGCCGGGGATTTTGTTGGCCGCAACACTCACGCCCACACCGGAACCGCAAATGAGGATGCCGCGCGGTGCTTCTCCGCCCTTGATCGCCTCCCCAACGCGCTCCGCAAAATCGGGATAATCGTCCTCCGGCTCGCATCTGAAAGCGCCCAGGTCGACGATCTCATGCCCGGCCTTCGTCAGATAAGCGCGAACATCTTCCTTCAAAGAAAACCCCGCATGATCCGATGCAATCACTAACTTCACAACAAATTCCTTTCAAAACCGCTTTCAGCGCTCACTGTTCACTGCCCACTCCCTGTTCCCTACTCCCTGTCTCACCTCACTTCACCAGCGCCTTGGCCCGTGCCGCCACGTTCGCCCCGGTGAATCCAAATTCTTCCATTACCTTCGGCCCCGGCGCCGACGCTCCGAAGTGATCGATCCCCACCACGTCGCCGTCCAGTCCAACGTATTTCCACCAGCCCAGCGTAGCCCCAGCCTCGACCGCAATCTTGGGCACGCCCCCCGGCAGCACGCTCGCCTTGTACTCGGCCGACTGTTCTTCAAAGATCTTCCAACTTGGAAAACTCACCACCCGCGCCGCAATTCCCTCCGCAGCCAGCAGCTTCGCCGCATCCACGGCCGGCCAGACTTCCGATCCAGTCCCCATCAGGATCACCTGCGGTTTCGCAGCGTCTTCCAGAATGTACGCGCCCTTGCTCACTCCGCCATAAACGTCATGAGTCGCCGCGTCGATAACCGGCAGATCCTGCCGCGTCAGCGCAAAAAAGCAGGGCCCAGTCCGCTCCAGTGCCAGCCGCCATGCCGCCGCCGTTTCATTCGCATCCGCGGGCCTGAAATCAGTCAGCCCCGGCACCGCGCGCAGCATCATCAGGTGCTCAATCGGTTGGTGTGTCGGTCCGTCTTCCCCAAGCGCCACTGAATCGTGCGTAAACACAAAAAGCGAATGGCTCTGCATCAGCGCGGCCAGGCGAATTGCAGGTTTGCAGTAATCGGCAAAGCAGAAGAATGTTGACCCGAAAGGAACCAGTCCACCGTGAACCGCCATCCCGTTCACTGCCGCGCACATGCCAAATTCACGCACCCCAAAGAACACGTTGCGGCCCGTAGGATCGACATGGAAGCTTTCGCCGGGCTTGAAGATCGTCTTCGTTGAAGCCGTCAAATCCGCGGCGCCGCCAAAAAGCTCCGGCACGTCACCCGCAATGGCATTCATGATCGCGCCGCCTGCATTGCGTGTCGCCTGCTTCTTGTCTGTGGCGAAACCGGGAATGGTCTTTTCCCACCCCTTCTTGCGCGTACCCTTCTGGGTCCGATCGAATTCCACCGCCAGCTGAGGAAATTGCCTCGCGTAATCCGAGAAGAGCTGTTTCCATTCCGCCTCCGCCGTCGCACCGCGGTTGCCCACCTTGCGCCAGTTTGCCAGCGCATCGTCAGGCACAAAGAAGCTCTGATCCTCAGGGAATCCAAAAAACTTCTTGGTGGCCGCGACATCCGCCGGTCCCATCGCCTCGCCGTGAACCTTGTTTGTACCTGCCCTGGGGCTCCCGTAGCCAATGACCGTTCGCACTGCAATGAATGACGGTCGCTCGGTCTCGGCCTTCGCCGATTCAATGGCCGCCTCAATCGCAACAAGGTTGTTCCCGTCCTCCACCTTTTGCACATGCCAGTGATAGGCTTTGAAGCGTTCCAGATAGTCGTCGGTATAGCTGAGTTGGGTCGGCCCGTCGAGCGAGATCAGGTTGTCGTCATAGAACACGATCAGTTTGCCCAGGCCCAGCGTGCCCGCCAATGCGCAGGACTCGTGCGAGACACCCTCCATCAGGTCGCCGTCGCCGCACAACGTATACGTGTGGTGGTTCACAATCTCGAACCCCGGCCGATTATAAACAGCGCTCAGGTGTTTCTCTGCAATCGCCATCCCGACGGCCATACCCAGGCCTTGTCCGAGGGGGCCGGTTGTTGCTTCAACACCATCCGTGTCGCCGTACTCGGGATGCCCCGGAGTGCGCGAGTGCCACTGGCGAAAACTCTTCAAATCGTCAATCGTCACGTTGTATCCGGAAAGAAACAGCGTGCTGTACAACAGCGCCGATGCGTGCCCGTTCGAAAGCACAAAGCGATCGCGGTCAACCCATTTTGAATGCGCCGGATTGTGCTTCATGATTTTGTGAAAGAGCAAATACGCAATCGGAGCGCAGCCCAGCGGTGCTCCGGGGTGGCCGCTCTTGGCCTTTTCCACAGCGTCCACGGCCAGCAGGCGCAAGGTGTCGATAGACAATTCGTCGAGAGAAAGATCCGCCAGGGTCGCCATAAGAGTTTGTTGAAATCCCTTTCACTAAATTGCGGAAGGTCGAAATGTATCTTCTTATTCCGCTTCGATCTTTATTTCCACGTTGTAACCCAGCCAGCGGTTCTGCTCCGGCCAGTGAAGAGTCCATGATAGCCCACCGCTCGCCTGGTTCGGAGCGGTGGAAAGGTCTGCGCTATATCCCGCGCTGCCCAGGCTCCGACAGAGATTGGTTTGTGTCGTTTTCCATCCATCGGCACTCCAGATCACTTCAAAGTGGCCGTCATCAAGGATGCGTAAAGTGTCCCCGGCTACGATTTTCTGAATGGGCCGCAGTCGGCTGTAAATCTCCAGGTGGCGCCTCACTTTCTTTCTGCCCTCCGGCGAACAATAACGCTCGTATACAGAATCGATGCGGTCAAATACTTTCCCGTCCACCGCCGAGCGCAACAGCTTCAGGTACTCGGCGTGAGCCCAAACCAGGGGCACGGCCGAACCTGCCGGTTCGCCAATTTCAAGGCCTGCATCCGCCAGATTCGCTTCGTCCCAAACCTGTTCCGGCATCATCTGGCCGAGGGTCGCGAAACGCTCATAGGCAGCGATCAGCGGGACAAAGTCGTTGCCCGCAGCCAACTCGTAGTGGGCGCGCTCGCCTCCCAGAAGCGGCCAGACCCTCCCCTGTCCCCAGCCTTGAAAGGGCCCGCCATCGGGTCGTTGTCCGTACCCATCCCAGTTGTAGCGCAGCCAGCCCGGTCCCTGTGGCAATCCGCGCTTTAGCACCGCGTCCACCACTTTCAGAGAGTCCACCATCAGGGGATCGTCGGCGCGCCGCACCCCGTAGCGAACCAGTTCAAGGAATCCGGCATCGATAATCTCCCGCGCTTCAAACTCCGTTCGCGTGCCCGGCGGCCGGTTGTTGATGTGGATCATCTCGTCGCCGCAGCCTTCGCAGGCGTAGGCCTCGCCCTGCTCCGGTGGCCGTATGCGCATGTAATGTCGCTTCACTTCCGGCAGCAGCACGCCCTCGTTTGTAACCGTCCAGTCTTCGAGGTGGTATTCGATCCAGTCCGCAAACTCCTCGAGGAACACCGCCAATTCCATCGAATCGCGAGCATGCGCAATGTCTGCAGCGCACAGCAGGCCCGCAATCACAGCCGCCAGCGTGGATGGCGAATAACCCGCATTCTCTTCCCAGCGTTCCTGGTGGGTGATGGGAGCATTCCGCACCAGGAACCCCGCCGCCCGTTCCACGAAGGGGAAAATATCCGTATCTCCCAGCCCATCGACTTTCCACAGCCGCCAGGCCATGATTATCGGAAATGCCACCTCGTCCAGTTGCACGCCAGACCAGTAAGGCCGCCCATTCACCCAGAAGTTCTGCGCAAAGCCGCCGTCTGGCTTTTGAGTGCAGGCCAGATAGACCATGGCCCGCCGCGCCGTCTCCGCCCGCCCGCAGGCCAGCAGCGCGCTCGCCGTCTGCACCATGTCGCGCGTCCACACCAGGTGATAGCCGCCCAGGTCGTCGTCGCCATGCGCCTGGCCCCACGGAATCGACATCGAAGCCACAAAAGCCCCCGAGAACGTCTTGTCCTCGTGCGCCAGCAGCACGTTATGGCTCGCTCGCATCAGTTTGCCGCCATCGCAAGCCTTGGCAGCCAGCCACTCCGGGTTGGCCGCGCGATGCCACTGCTCAATGAACCGGGCACGCTGCTGCTCAAAAGGCATGGCCATGGCGCTCACTGTCTTCTGCAGCGCGGTGTGGTTTCCCTCACCCAGGCCGATGGCCAGAATGAATTCCCTGGCTCCGTCAGTCCCCGCCGCACCAAGATTCAGTTCCCCAAACAACGCGATATTACCGTTCGTCGCCGAGCCGAACTCCCAATCCATGGTGTATTTGTTCATCAGGTCGTGCCAGCCATCGCTCTTGCCCACAAACCCGCAACTCACGCGTGTAAATCCGCAATTCGCCCCCATGGCAATCGACCACTCGTTCTTCCATGCCAGCAGCATTTTGTGCCCCGCCACGTCGATGGCGCGACCCGTATTCCCCGCCCCGCCACCGTCCAGATGCGGAGCCAGCAGCGCATATACCTTCAACCGCGGCAACAAATCCTCATGACCTTCCAGGCGCACCCGGGTCAGAATCACGCTGTGGTGCGGGTCGCAGATGATCTCCTTGATAAGCGTGTACCGGCCCTCAGGATCGCAATTGACATAGCGAACACCCAGCGTTTCGGGATGAATGTACTCAAACGTCGTCAGCAGATCCCGCTTCTCTTCGTGGGCAAAGGTCTGCCCGTCGCTGACCAGGAATTCCATATCGCGCACCTGCGCGCTGTCGATGGTCGGGTGATATATCTCGTTGAGAATTCCGTGCGAGCACGTGAACCACACGCGGCTCGACGCCGAATAAGCCGTCCCTACCGCGTCCTTCACGCTCGAGGTCCAGCGTGGTTCGATTCCCGGCGTGCCAAAGGCCTCGCCCTGCTGGTCAAGCCAGCGATAGAGAAGCTGATCGCTCATGCGTTCATACCGATTTTCCAAGTGGGGAAGTCGACTTTCCTGGTGTCCATCTGCCTAACGGATGTGCTGAGAAGACCGAAGGTTTCCATTTTCTGCTGAATTAGTTAGAACCCTGTCCCTGCCTTTTCGCATCCATCCAAACACAGGGCACCGTCCGCGGATGTGAATGTTTGGTTGCATCCGCCACAATTCGCTGCGCTCCATCTTAATTTGTTCAGGCCCGCCACAGGCCATTCCGGCTTGAACAGTATATTTTGGAATCCGGCTGAAACAGTACAATCCGAACTGAGGAGAATTCCCCGATGGCTTACGAACTTGCACCGCTTCCTTACGACTATGCGGCTCTCGAACCGTTTATCGATGCCGAGACCATGCATTTACATCACGACAAGCACCACCAGGCCTATATCAACAATGTGAACGCCGCGCTCGCAAACCACCCTGAACTGGCGTCCAAGTCCCCCGATGACCTGATCCGCGACCTCAACGCGATTCCCGAAGACATTCGCGGCGTCGTCCGTAACAACGGCGGCGGCAATTCGAATCACACCGCATTCTGGAACATGATGGGCCCCGCCGGTTCCACCGGCATCGGCGGCGCACCAACCGGCGCAATCGCCAGCCAGATCACCAAGGATTTCGGCGACTTTGATGCCTTGAAGAAAACTTTCAATGAGGCCGCAGCCAAACAGTTCGGCTCCGGGTGGGGCTGGGTGGTTTTCCAGGCAGGAAAACTAAAGGTCATTACGACCGCCAACCAGGACTCTCCGCTGAGCCAGGGCCTCTACCCGATTCTCGGCAACGATGTCTGGGAACACGCCTACTACCTCAAGTACCAGAATCGCCGCCCCGACTACCTTGCCGCGTGGTGGAATGTAGTCAACTGGGCCGAAATCAACAAGCGCTTCGCCACCGCCCAGAAATAAAAGACAGTGGACAGTGAACAGTGGTCAGTTGCCCGGCGATTTCATTGAACAATCCGAACCCGCCCGCTCGATATTTGGTTCGTCAGTCGTAAACGCCCGCAACTGCTCCCTGTCCACTGTCCACTGCTCCCTGTTACTCCCTACTCCCTACTCCCTGTTACTCCCTACCCCCTACCCCCTAATCCCTGTTCTTCCCGTCTAATCTAGCAGTGATGAAGAACCTCTTTCGGTCCTTTACCCTTTCCCCCCTCGCGGGACTTCTTGCTTTGGGTCTGCTCGCCGCCCCCCAGGCTGCCTCTGCCCAGGCGGGCAATTTCGTCGTCAGCCAGAACGGCCACTCCGTCGGCACCGCCAGCTACAACTTCGCAGCCACTCCCGATGGCTATGACTCCACATCCGTAGTCCGCGTCTCCATGCAGGGCCTGGAATACGCGCTCTCCAAGACCGAGCACCTGTCCTCCTCTAACCAGCTCCAGCATGTTCAGCTCAGTGCGATCGTCAACGATTCTGCAGTAAATGTCACCGCCGCCCCCGACTCCGCGCAATTTCTCATGAACATCTCGGCAAATGGCCGCAGCAGCACGACTCGTTTGGACGCACATAACTTCGCCGTCTTTCTTCCCGACTTCGACGCCGGAGCTCTCGAAACCCTTCTCGCCCTCGCCGTCTCCAACAACAATCGCGACCTCTGGGCAATCCTGCCCAAGGGACAAGGCACAATTGAACCCATCCAGCTGGCCACGTACGCTGACCAGGCGGGCACCCTCGACGGCAAGCCCATTGCCGTGCACCATCTCATCGCTACCATCGCCGGCAACTCGACCGACCTTTTCTCAGGCCCCGAAAATCAGCTCCTGCAAGCCGAATTACCCCAGCAAGGGTTCGCCCTCGTCCGCAAGGGATTCGTACTGACACCACCGGCAAGACCACTGGCGCCCCCAGAACCTCCTCCAGCCACTTCGCAGCAATAAGATCTGCTGCCATTCTTCTGCCGAGCGTCTTACCATGTGTCAGTCCGCTCATGACCGCGACCTCGACCCATCTTGTTCTACTCCCCGGCCTCTACGGGACAGGCGAATTGTTCGCTGACTTCATAGACGCGCTTCCCCTCGGGTTCGAGGCGACACCGGTTCGTTATCCGGCAGATCAATATTCCTACGCAAGCCTCGCCCCGGTTGTCCTGGCGGCAATCCCAGCCTCCACCCCGTTCATTCTTGTTGCTGAATCGTTCTCCACGCCCCTCGCGATTCAGATCGCCGCAACCCGTCCGTCCAATTTAAAGGGTCTCGTCCTCTGTGCAGGATTCGCCTCCAGTCCGGCGCGCGGGTTGAGCCGTCTCGCCGCCCTTTTTCTTTCGCCAATTCTGACGCGATTGCCGCTGGGCAACTGGGTGGCAAACCGCACGCTGCTCGGAGCAGATGCCCCTCCCGCGCTGGTCGCCGCAATTCAGAGAGCAACCTCCACGACCAACCCCGCCGTTCTGTACGCCAGGCTGCGCGCAGTTCTCGATTGCGACGTTCTTGCCGACCTCGCCGCGATCAGTGTTCCACTTTTCTATGTGCAGGCAAGTCAGGACCGCTTGGTTGGCACCCGGAGTTTGCAGGAGATTCTGGAGAGAATGCCACGGATGCAAGTCGCTTCAATCTACGGACCTCATCTCCTGATGCAGCTTGAACCGAAATTGACCGCCGAGGCCGTCGCGAACTTCGCCAGCGAGATCGCCTGAATTCCATTTCCTGAGGATTGAGTTCAACCCGGCTCAAAGACAATTTGCAGCCGCACCCCGCGCGACGATGCTTATCGACGCCCCTGGCAGCGTGCGTGCATTCGCAGACCCAGGATCGTCGGAGTGGTCTTCGTCTTTTCGGCAATGGGAACGTATGAAGACTTGCCACTCTCGGCAAGCAATCCAAACGTGGACAGGTGTCCAATGGTCTGCTGAATCTTGAGCAGGCTTTTCGAGCCTGTCGCATCAATCAATTCTTCCGCCGTGCAATAGAGCGCCAGCGTTGTAGCCGATTCGCCCGCTGATATTGCCGCATCCCCCTTTTTGCAGGCGGCGCACAGGATGCGAAGGTGAATTGGCGTAAGTTTTTCCAGCAATTCAACGAAGACGAGATTCGATTTGTCCTGTCCATTCCCTGTGCAGGAGGTAACCAGCAGACCTGCCCACAGCTTCTGTATCCAATCGACCTCCGACCATGACCCATCCTCAAGAATGCGCAACACAACATCCGGATGAGCGAGCATATCGTTGCCCCTCTGACCAAGCAGCTCTTCCGCTTTGAATGCGATCTCCACCGCGCTCGCGGCTCTCTTGTTGCTGATTCGCTCGTAAAGCATTTGCCTGATCTCTTCCGCTGCGGGAGGACAGATTCGTCGCAGGAATCCCAATGCCCTGGCCGCGCGCAACTCCCTCACGAAGTACTCAGCCTCCGTCTCTTCAGTTTTCCTTTCTTTAATTCGATGCCAGGGGTGGAATTCCACGCCTTCCGCCAGCGCGAATGACAAGCCGACGCCGTCGTTGCCCCACCAAACTGCTCCCGCCTGCACCGCAACGCGTCGCCCAGGATCAATCGCCCCTCGCTCCTGCAGCGTCAGCGTGATCAACTCCCCTGGGTCCCAGCGCTCTTCGGTACGCAGATAAAGCCCCGTTGGGCTGACATCCCTAACCTCGTGCGGCTTCTGGTCGTTGCTGTTTACGTCGTACGCAACCAAACCCGGCAATGCCAGTCGGGTTGACGCGCGGCGCTCTGGAGGAGGGTCTTCCGCGTTGAGCCAGCGCTTTACAAGGGTCGAAAACGAATGCTTTTCCTTGCCGTCGGCCTTTGGGGTTACGGGTCGAGTATTGGATTGCGGGGTCACCGGGCTGGAAATGGTCGGAACGGAATCGCTCTGGCTTGGTGTAAGCTCTTCCACGGCTTCGGTGCGCTCCATAGCCCCACCGCCATGCTGCGCCGGGACGTGCGGAGCCTCGACAGATATCTCCGACATCGGAATCCATGCCGTCTGGGGCTGCAGGCCCAGCGTGGCTTGCTCTTCCACGCTTTCTGTTGCAGGCGCATTCTCCGTGGCCTCTGCGCTTTCCGAGCTGCTATCGGGCTCGACCGGGCTTGAAAGACTAGGTGTTGACGCCCGCGCGCCAGCCGGTTCCACGCTATCAACAAGCGCTGAAGCGATGCTTGGAACGCCAGAAATTGCGGGTTCAACCGGCTCGGCCAATTCACCTTCCACAACAGGCTCAGCCGTCGCCGCGCCTGAATCATCCACAACCGGAAGCGGCACCTCTTCGATCCCAATGCTCTCAGCGGCCGGAGGGCGAGCCGCGGCCTCATCAGCTGGCGTTGCCGATTCCTCGTCTGCCTCCGCGCGCTCCGCCACCGCAGCTTGTCCGGGCACAGCGGTGAGATTCTCGCTCCTGCCCGTTTCCTGCGCCGCATCGGCGCTTTCGAGCGTCACTGCAGCCACCGTCGAATTCGCGATTCGCCAGGTTGTATTCAGTCCCACCGTGAAGCCTGCGCCCTGCGAAACTGCTGAGGTCCTGCTCGGAAAGGAGACCCGCGGTATCGCAAACTGAATTCGCGGTAGCTCCCGCCCCGACATCACTGGAACACGGATAGGTTCAAGAGGGCTTGCGTAATAAGGAGTGAGTGGAGCGGCCGCTGCATTTCCGGCGCTCTGCGCAAAGCGAAGCCCCATTTCCTCTTCGGCGCGAACGATTAGTTGATCGTCTACCTCGGTCCCGGTCGAATCCAGTGTGTAAAGCGGCAGAATCAATGCGCTCGCTACATCCCTGTTGAAGCGAGGAAATGGTACTTCAGGAAGCAACTCCACTCCCTGAATCACCCTGAGTTCTCTGCTGAGGTACACAAGATCGAAAGGAAAAAGCCGCATCATCTGCGGCGCATTCAAGAGCGGAGTCAACCAGAGTCCCGATTCGGAATCGAGCGCAAGACCTCTGATCAAAACCTTCAAAACTTTTAACGGCTGCTGCGCACTGTCGGCAACAGTGACCTTGAGGCTTAGGTAGCAACTCCTGGTCGCGTTGTATACACAGCAATTTTTGGTTTCCATACTTTCCGCTTCCTCTGGAAACTGTCAGACCGCAACGGGTTCTTTGGCCGCTTCTAACAGCGCGCTTGAAGCCGGAAACCGGCCGGCCTTCAACACTGGAACAAAGGAGAGAGTGCTCTGCTGCGGGGACTCTCCGTTGCATGTCATGCGTGGCCCTGGTTCGACGGAGTTTGAAGATACCACCAGAGCGGCACCTGCCCATATCCCCTGAAAGTTGAATATGCGCCCGCAGGCCTCTATGAAAGCAAACGCAACCCTCAATAACTTGCCTGACGTCCATCCGGTCGGCACTTAGCCTGTTTCCCCCGGGACTATATGCCCGCACAGAGGTTGATTGAAAAGCCTAAGCCCGCAATAAAAACCGAGGCCCAATGTTCGATCGGGTGGCGAGATTCCACACCGGCGTCACTATTGTGTGCCCCCATGCCGCAGGAGCACTTGCGCCGTGGCCTCCTGATGGAAATCGTATGCGCCCTTCAGTGGCGTGCAGCCGTAAACCGTCTTCACTTTCATATCCGCACCGTGATCGATCAGGAATTCGGTCATCTGGACATGCCCGGCCGCAGCCGCAAAGTGCAGCGGCGTGGCTCTTTGCTTGTCAAGGGCATTGATCTGGGCGCCCTGTGCCAGCAGCATCTTTGCTGCTTCCATCTTGCCGTCCTTCGCAGCCCAGTGAAGCGGGGTGTCACCTTCGTCCGTGCGAGCGTTGATATCCGCGCCGTGCGCGATAAGAAATTCGGCAACCTGGACTTGATCGCTGGTGGCAGCGGTGTGCAGAGGCGTGAACCCGTGCGCGTTACCGGCGTTGACACGGGCCCCGTGCTCCAGCAACAGGGTCGCGTTCTCAACCGATCCCTTGGAAGCCGCCCCATGCAACGGCGTTGTGCCGTCTTTGGCCTTCGTGTTGACGTCGGCCTTGGCTGCCAGCAGAAGCGCGATTATATCCGGCTGCTCGAACCAGACCGCCCGGCTCAACGGCGTGAAACCGTCATTGTCTCGAGACTCGACATTGGCGCCGTGCGCGAGCAGCAAACGCACCACATCTGCATAACCTCTCATTGCAGAGTCGCTCAGCGGCGTAAGACCTTTGAGGTTTCGCACCTCGGTTGCGGCGTGGTGCTTAAGCAGCACCGATGTAGCAGATGAACTTCCCGCCGCTGCGGCATCCGTTAAAGCAGTGTCGCCATCATGATCCAATGCATTGATTCTGGCGCCGCTTTGCAGCAGGACCTCGATTGTATCCGGATAGCCCGCGGTGGCGGCTGCGTGCAGCGCTGTCGCTCCATCCTTGTCGGTTGTGTCCACGAGTGCGCCGTGTGCCACCAGCGCCTTGATCATCTCAGTTTGTCCGTTGAACGCAGCGTTATGCAGCGGAGTCCAGCCGCGCGAGTCCCGACAGTTCACCGGATTGGGCTTGGTTTGAAGAATCGATTCTGCATCGGAAACCTCGCCGCTTGCGGCCACACGCTGCAAGGCGTCGCAGGAACCGCTGGCCGCGCTTGAATTCGCGGATGGCGCGCTCGCCGCCCCGCTCGGCGCAATGGGTTTTACTTGATCCGACGCCTCTAGCGAAAGGTTCCACGGAATTCGATTCCATGCGCTGCTCGGGTTACTCAGAAGGCCCTTGTATATCGACCGCATTACCTGCCCATCGATTTTGGTTTGGTTCAAAGAGTAGAACTCACGGCCAACAAGATAGTTCTCTCCGAACTCCCTCCACGAAGTAAACGTCTGTTGAAGAATTTGAGCTGCGTGCATCACGCGAGGCCACGCCTCTTCTTCCGAGATATACCCGGCGGCCACGCCCCAGCGGCACACGTTGATGTAGCGGGCGTAGTCCCATGCCGTGATGCTTTGCGCACCAAATTTCGCGTAATAGCGGTGCGCAACCATAACGCTGTTAGCGGACTCTGAGTCAAGATGGCTGACTACCTTCTTCAATTCCTCTGGCGTAAGGTTCGCAGTGCGCGCCCCGAGTGCGGAGAACAGCTGCCGATGGCCGCCCTGATCAAGCCCGTCGAGTTTCTCCAGGAGACCTTCGCGATTCGAAATGCCCCACCATTCCTGGATCATTCGCCTCGTTTCCAATACGCTCCCACCTGAAGAAATTGTCTCAAGGGGCTCGCGGTTAAAGGTG
The DNA here is from genome assembly GCA_963826915.1 of uncultured Acidobacteriaceae bacterium. Classification (GTDB taxonomy): domain Bacteria; phylum Acidobacteriota; class Terriglobia; order Terriglobales; family Acidobacteriaceae; genus Telmatobacter. Next base: position 165,274 of record CAWGYG010000006.1, on the reverse strand, counting down.
GCGAGAATCGCAGAAGCTGCCAGCGCCCAACGCTCCTGGGCGCGCGATCGCGCGTGATTCGAAGTCGCCGGATCAAAGGGGACGGACGAAAGCACACCCGCTCCAGATACGGCTGTGCTCGGGGCGTTTTGGCGGTCAAGCTCTTCGCAGCGAACGAAGCCAAGCTTCGCCTTGCTGTCGATATCGGAGACGCTGCACCACGTGCCGTCGCCATTGGTGATCGAGAGCGTTATGCGAACCTGTTTGCCGCGCGCCAGCGTGGCAACGACATCGCTGTCTGCCGACATCTCCGCATAGACTGCGAGGGAATCCACTTTTACCGTACCGCGTTCCTCCTGACCCTGCACCGCATCGGAGAAACCGGGTACCAGCAGAATCGAGAGAAAAACAAGAACCGACATTCCAGTTCGCTTGCCTGCAGTCAAGGGCCCTCCCAGCAAGAATCCGCGCAACAACATCATTTCGGGTTTATTGAAAGGAATATCACGCCGGGCAGTGTCCTAATCCTGTTCTTCAATGCGCAAAAGTAGTCCCCTCCAACTAGCAACGCAGAATTAGGACACTACCCACGCCGAATGACGAAGCGATGATCTCCGGTAACACCGACGTCAATTTTCCGGCCCCGAAGCGGCGCCCGCACCCCAGAATCAACTCCCACCCTCGCCCCAAAAAATAACCCCGAAATTCTCCCCCAAACTTTGCCGATTCATTCCCCCACTTTCCGGATAATGGAAATGAGAGGAATCCGGGGAGGAGTCCACCGCCAGCAACCGCCTCCAGCGCAGCAAGTCCTTTCCTCACAAGATTCTGCGACGAAGCCCTTTCATGGCAGAAATTTATGCCGGATCACTGCCTTCAACACCTTGAAAACAAGCAACTTATTCACAAATACCGGGGGGGGGGGGGGGGGGTAGCAATGATCGCCGCCGTCTGATCCTGCAGCCTCAACCCCGCCCCAACCCCGAATATACGGGTGCCAAACAGCCGCAGTTAAGCCCATTTAAGGAGCCGCTAAAGTGCCACAAAATGCCAAAATTGACCAAAATGTGCCAGAATATGCCACCATTAAAGTCGCCAAACCACCAACACGCCAACGACTTACACCCATTCCGCCCGCAAAACAATAAAAAAGTGACGCCAAAATCGCATTTCTACAAATCCGCCCCCTGTTCCCTGCCCCACTGTCCACTGCCCACTACTCCCCGTTCCTTACTCCCTGCCGGGGCCCCCGCGGACAGGTCTTCGTCCGTGGGGTGGCTACTCACTACTCCCTGCTCGCTCACACGGTCCGACCCGCCGCCACCGCCGAAGCCCACGCCCACTGGAAATTGAACCCGCCCAGCCACCCCGTCACGTCGACCGCCTCACCGATAAAGAAAAGCCCCGGCACCGTGCGCGCTTCCATGGTCCGTGCCTGCAGCCCGTTCGTGTCGATGCCGCCTGCTGTCACTTCGGCCTTCTCAAATCCTTCAGTGCCAATGGGATGAAAATCCCAATTCCTCAGCTCGCGCTGGCAGGATTCGAGAGCCGCATTCGACCAGCCATCCGGTGCGCCCGCCTCAGCCAGGTGCGACGCCAATCGCTGCGGCAACACCGTTTTCAACGCCTGTCGCAGCGCAATCCCGTCCCTTCTGGCGCCGGGTTCCATCAGCGGATCGAGCAATCCGCCAGGCATTCCCGGTGCGAAATCCACCGTCAAAGCCTCGCCCGGCTTCCAATACGAAGACGCCTGCAGCACCGCCGGCCCGCTCAACCCGCGATGCGTCACCAGCATCTTCTCCCTGAATCCCGGTCCTCCGCTCGCCCGCGCCACCACCTCCGCGGCAACCCCCGCCAACCCGGTCCAACCTGCCTCCGCTCCGCCCAGCAGCAGCGGCACCAGCGCCGGTCGCGGCTCGATCACCTTCAACCCGAACTGCCGCGCCAGCTCATACGCCAGCCCTGTCGCTCCCATCTTCGCAATCGAAAGCCCGCCGGTGGCCACCACCAGCGCGCCGGCCTTAAACTCGCCAACCGCGGATTGAACGCGAAACCCGTCAGAATCAGCCTCAACCGCAATCTTGTGTGCATTCAGGCAGATTTCAACACCGCCCTGTTCGCATTCCGCTAGCAACATGTCCAGAATCGAACGCGCCGAATGGTCGCAAAAGAGCTGTCCCAGCGTCTTTTCGTGCCACGCGATCCCGTATCGTTCAACCAGTTCAATGAAGTGCTGTGGTTGATAAAGAGCCAGCGCCGACTTGGCGAAATGTGGATTCTCCGAGAGGAAATTGCCAGGCTCGCAGTGCAAATTGGTGAAGTTGCACCGCCCGCCGCCGGAGATCAGGATCTTTCGTCCCGGCTGCCCGTTATGTTCCAGCAGCAGAACGCGCCGACCGCGCTGCCCCGCAACCGCAGCGCACATCAGCCCAGCCGCTCCCGCGCCCAACACAATCACATCGAACTGGCGCGGAAGCGAAATCATGGAGTTCAATTCAGAATAGCCGCACCGCTCCAGCCGGACAGCCGCAACGCCGACGGCATACAGCCGAACTGGAACCATTTGAACCCGCATTTCGTAATGCTCGTGGATGGAAGAACTTTACAACCGGTCGTGGGTCCAGGCGCAGGTTGCAAAAACCATCGGTGTTTGGGATCGATGCGGCGAGGATTCCTCTCTCGGTGGCGAGCGCTACTCCTTGCAGGAACAAATGAAGCGCGAGGAAGCCTACGACGACGGATTACACGCAGTAGAACAAGATGCAAAACGAGCGTCCCGCGGCCGCGCTGAGCGCCTTGCCGCTCAAAAACGCATCGTCGCCGAGTTCCCCCGCTTTGCGTCGATTGCGCTGGGTTTGGAAGAGGATGCGATTCAGCTCCTAACCGACGGTTTCCTGCCGGTCGGAACGCAATTTGCGCAATGGGCGCGCCGCTTCGACCCCGGCTTGACCATGCAGGAGATCATCCAGGCCTGCCGCAATACCTGGACCGCTTGCGGCCTCCAACCACTGCTTGGCGATCCCATGCATTTGACCCCATCAATTCTCGGTTACAGCCTCCTATACCCGTATAGCGACAACTACCTGGATCACAAAAAACTACCCACTGCACAGAAGCTCGAATTCAGCGCGCGCTTCCGTGAGAGGTTGCGCGGTTATCGCTTGGCGCCGCGCGACCAACACGAAGCTGCTGTCTGGGCAATGGTGCAGCTGGTCGAAGAGCAATATCCTCGGGCGCGTTTCCCGCTGGTCTTCAATAGCCTTCTGGCCATTCATTGCGCGCAGGAGGAAAGCATCCTGCAACTGAAGGGTTGCGGACATCTCACTGAGGATGAATTGATGCGAATCAGTTGCGCGAAGGGCGGAACGTCGGTACTCGCTGACGCTTGCCTGTCGCATGGCTGGCTCAATGAGGAAGAGAGCCGAATCGCATTCGAGTGGGGCTTCTTGCTGCAACTAGGTGACGATTTGCAAGACGTGCGCGAAGACCTCCGTCGCGGTTCAAGAACGCTCTTCTCGCGCGCTGCAGCGGCCCGCACACCACTCGATTCCCTTGTTACCCAACTCCTGGCTTTCAGTGACGGTATCGCGCATCGGATCGATCACCTGCCCAACGGAACTGCCACGCTGAAAAATCTCCTCCGCATGAGCTGGCGCTCGCTCATCCTTATGGCTGCAGCTCGGGTCCCCGAATTCTTTACCCCGGCATTTTTGTATGAACTAGAACCTCTCTCGTCATTTCGCTTCAAATTCCTGCGCTCTCGAAGCAAGAAGCTAACGGGGCGGCAAGGTCTGTATAAATCCCTCTTCGATGCCTTCATGGAAGCAGGCGAGATCGGCAGCAGCAATCTTCCCGAACCTGACCAGTGGATGGAATACTCCCTTGACGCCGAAACAGAAGCCGTTGCGTAGCCGCCTACGACTTACATGCTCTCAGGCGAGCTTCGTTTTACGAAAGAACCATCCGGCCCGCAGGAACAAGCCCGTCCTGTTCGGCGTATTCAACCCAGGGCATATGCGGTTCCACAACCCCGCGAAAACCTATGTAGCCATCGGGCCGCACAATCAGAAGTTTGCTGTTAGTTCCCAGCGCGCGCAAGCCCTCCCCATCGAGGTCGCTCACCTGAATGTGCACCAGTTTCGCCCTCGGTAGTCCTGACTTTACCTCTGCAATATCCGCCGCCGACGGCTCAAGCAGAATGGCCAGGTGCCTGGCATCCGTCCATCCTTCCAGAAGAGTCGCGCTTCTATTCCGCAACGCCAAATCGGGCATGCGGTCGCCAGCCCACAGGTAACCGTCTCCTCCAAAATCCATCACAATCGAAGACGAGCGGTACTCGATTGCCGTTTCTGAAATGAATCCCAGCATTGCCTTTTGCACCGGCTTGAGGGACGAGAGAATCAGAAGCAGGTCGTCGCGCAGAGTCTCGACCAATGGATTTGTCACCGTTGCCAATTTCAGGCCACGTTCTGTGAATCGAAGCAGGGCCTTTCCCACCGCGCCTCGTTCTTCCTCGTAACTGTCCAGCAGGTTCTTGTCACCTCCGCGTGCCAGCGCAGCCAGCTTCCATCCCAGATTTGCGGCGTCCTGAATGCCCGTGTTCATCCCCTGTCCGCCGACTGGCGAGTGAATGTGCGAAGCGTCGCCCGCGAGGAATACGTTGCCCACGCGATAGTACCGGGCCTGCCGGTCCTGAACGTTGAACGGCGTCATCCATTCGGCGGACTGAACCCTGGCTTTTATTGCGGCGTGGTCCAGCGCATCCTGAAAGTCTTTCAACGTCAATTCACGATCGAGTTGTTCGCCCTGCCTTGAGTGGACCGCTACGATGGCGCGGGTCAGCCTCTCGTCCATGCGCGCCAGAAACACAACATCTCCACGATGGAAGTGGACCGTGAGTTCCTCGTGTGGCGCATCTGGCCCATCCAACTCCAGATCTCCAAGAAAGAAGGATAGACCCACACCGCCGCCTTCGAACGGTATTGCCAGTTGTCGGCGGATGCTGCTGTGAGCTCCGTCGCAGCCGATCACCCAGTCCGGCGATACTTCTTCTTCGATTCCGCCGCGATGACGAATTACCGCGTGTATTTCGCCATCCCTCTGGTGCAGCAAAACCAGTTCGGTTCCCCGCTCTGTCTTCACTCCCAGACTTTCCATGTGCTCATTCAAAATTGCTTCAGTTTCGCTCTGGGCCAGCATGAGGATGTAGGGATAGCGGCTTGAAATACGTTCCAATGGAACTGAGAGAATGTTTTTCCCCTCGCTCCAGAATTGAGCCTTGGTCAGCTTCCGGCCCCGTTTAACGAAATTTGCCGCGATTCCGTATCTCTGAAATTGCTCCAGCGTTCTTGCCTGCACCCCGAAAGCCTGGGAGTGCTCAGCAAGATGTTCCGATTTATCGATGATGCGGACGTCCAGCCCCGCTCGCCTCAACTCGATTGCCGCGGTCATTCCCGTGGGTCCTGCGCCAACAATCAGGATCATTGGTGTCGCCATCGTTTCCTCCAACCCGAGCGTCCAGTTCAATTGGATGCCTTCTGGGGGAAACGCGTGACCCGCGCTGCAGTACAAAGTCCTGACAAAGCTCCCGAGACATGCCGTCAGGAAGGTCCGTCCATTCCCTACTCCCTGGTCCCTGCCTTTTCACCCCTCATCATCTCTGAACATCGGATGCGGGATTAGGTTGCGGTAATCCTCCTGATGCGCGTCGTCGAGGCAGGCCTCGATGATGCGGTGTCCCAGCGGATCGAGCTCAGGCACCTGAAACTGCTTCAACTCCCGTGCAAAGAACTCACGCCATTGCCGCGCCCCTTCCTCATACACGTCGAATCCACCTTGAATCTGCTCTTCAACGCGCAGAAACACACGCGGGATCATGGAGCCCTCGACGCGCAACTGGTGTGGGATGTACCCGAGCAGCGGACAGATCGCCTCGCCCACCTGTTCCCGGCCAAACTTCGCGCTGCCGCGTCGGGCCAGGTATTCGCGGGCAATCCATTCCGCCATGAATCCCACCTTCCACGCGCCGATATGCTGGTTGGGGATCAGCACGTAACGCGTCTCCGGCGTATCGACAATCTGCTGCAACAGCAGGTTTGCCTGGTCCACACGCCGCCCCGTCGCGAAGGCCCAATATGAACCCACGCCTTCCGACTGCATCTCTTTGCCCTTTTGCGTCTGAATGCTGGGATTGGCGTGACCGCGCGGAGCAACCAGCCTCCACAACCACGCCAGCGCCGGGCTCAGCACGTGAATCATCGCCAGTATCCCGTAGAGCTGACTCTCGCGATGCGTAGCTGGGCAGCGCACGCCAAAGCTGCGCACATCCACTGCCTTCGGCCCAGCCGCAACATCTTCCAGCAACCGTCGCGGCAAGATCACGCGCGGATTGGGACACAACTTTCCCGGCGCATCTTCAACGTGTTCCCACGTCAGGCATGTTCCGCCAGGGACGATGTAATGGTTCAGGAATATCAGCGGCTCCGGTGGATCGATACAAAGCCGTTCAAGATTCGGGGCGGTGCCGTAGCTGTGAATGTGATCGACGCGCACGAACCATGCATTCTCCGCGTCGGCCACCGTGAGTCGTCCATGCTTGCCCTGGTAGCTCGGGTGCGCGCAGGCCATGTCGTCGGCGATGGGTCGCAGGTGGCAGGCCTCTGGCAGATTCAATGTGCGCTCTTCTTGGGTGACGACATTTCGCCCGATCAACAACCGCCCATCTTCCATGCGGTGGATATGCTCCGTCATCTCGCTCTTGCCGCCGCCGCTCGCGCCTTCGTGCATCAAGATGAGCTGATTCTCGTACGGCGTCACTACGGCCACCGCGGCGCAGTGATTCGTCGTCCACCCTTCGCGTTCGCCAATGTCGAGCAGCATCGAGTAGACACCCTTTTTCGCGCTCGGTCCGGGATAGAGGTTGTAGGCAAACACCTCCTGATGCGTTGCCCCACGATCGTGAACCACCACCTGGCGTCCGCCGAAGTGCGTATGCCTGAACGGTGGTGCGACAAATAGCACTCCGCCCGTGATTTTGAAATCCGCTGGCACATGGCTGCGCGGAATCATGCCCTGCAAATCCGCCAACGCCGCCGCAAAGAATGCCGCCTGTCGAGGAACAATCAGCAACGAGCCGTATTTCAACGCGTCGGCACCGGCATAAAACGGCATCGCTACCAACTCCTGAGTCTTCAGCCAGTCGAGCGTCAGTTGCCGCGTCTTATCGAACGGTTCACCAAATCGTTGGTCGTATGTCGGCTTGTCAGTAGGCAATGTGTCGCCAATCACCATGGCATCGGGATCACGCCGCCGCATCGAAGGATCAGGGAAGTTAATGGCCAGCCCGTTGCGCGCTTTCGTGACCACCGCCTCCACGATGCGCCCCATCCCGTTCGGCTGTCCGGGAATGTGAAAGATTGCTTCGTAGACACCGTGATCCTCGCGATTGCCGAGACGCCAATCGGTAGTCCCCGTCGGCCTGCCCAGTGCCCAGTCCAGCAGTTGCGGCCTATTTTCGGGAATCTGCACCAGCGGCGCGGCGCCCAGCACCTCGCGAACATGTGCAGGCAAGTCCATCTCTGCCCAACAGGCCTGGAAATCAACGACAGTTTTGCTATCGACTGCTACGGTCACGGTTGCTCACTTTCCGGGGAGTGGATGTGCTCTTAAGAAGCCCTTCGGGCCAGAAAAACCACACCTTTCTTATCTCATCCACCGACACACCTGGCAGTGAGCACCATCACGAGCGATCTAGCTCAGCGGAAATCGCTCCCGCACCAGGGCAAGCGCCTCATCAGCCGTCGCGATCAATCCTTCCAATTGCGCGTCTTCAACCATTCGAAGCATCTCCTTGAACTCCGCGCCCGGCGTGTACCCCGCAGCAATCAATTCGCGCCCTGTAATCAGCGGCGTCGGCCGCACCGATTCCTCCGGCATCGCTTCGTAGCGCTCCCGCACAAAATTCCAGAGATCCAGATTCGCATGCGCCGCAAGGCAATCCATGCGATGCAGGGCAAGGTGTTCTTCAAAGTCATCCAGCCGGAAGAATCGCTTCAGAGTAGATGCCTTCATGTGGGGCGCGTCGGCAAAGCGCATGTGATTCTCAATCAGCGAAAGTATCTGCCGCGTCTCCTCGTTCGAGAAGCGGTAACGCCGGCAGATTTCCGCGCCTATCGCCACTCCCACATCCACGTGGCCATCAAAGCGGATTCGGTCAGGAGCAACGCGAAACGTCGGAGGCTTCCCCACATCGTGCAGCAGTGCACCCCAAGCCAGCGCCAGAGCACAACCGGGCTCCAACTGCTCCAGCAGCATCAAAGTGTGTATCCACACATCGCCTTCCGGATGAAACTGCGGTGGCTGATCCACGCCCTTCATCTTCGAAATCTCGGGGAGCACCTGCACCAGCAGGTCGGTCTCATCGAGCAATTCGAAAGCCCGCCGCGCATGGCCCTCGGTCAGCATCTTCGTCAGTTCGTCGCGCACTCGCTCGCTGCTGACTCCATGGATTCGCCCTGCAAGCTTGCGCATCGCTGCGAATGTCGCAGGCTCAATTTCGAATCCGAATCGCGCTGCGAATCGCACCGCCCGCAACAGCCGCAATTGGTCTTCTTCAAACCGTCTCTCCGGCCGCCCAATCGCGCGAATCGCGCCCGCATCGAGATCACTTAATCCGTCCACAAAGTCGATCACGCCGGTTCTGAGCGATTCTGGCGTATTCCAAAGATCCGCACCACGCAAGGGGTCCAGCAGCAGCCCGTTGATCGTAAAGTCCCTTCGCTGCACATCTTCTTCAGCGGACTTGGTGTAACGTACCTCATCCGGATGCCGCCCGTCGGAATACAATCCATCCGAACGAAACGTTGCTACCTCCGTCACCGCATACTCCGGCTCTCCGTCTGCGCCGCAAGGCGCATCCCCCCCCCTGCTGGTCGCCACAAGCACCACCCCGAAATGTGCACCGACTGCAAAAGTCTTAGGAAACATTGCCAGCACGACATCTGGCGTCGCCGAAGTCGCCACGTCGTAATCCTTTGGCTCGCGCCCCAGCAAGAGGTCACGAACGCATCCTCCGGCCAGATAGGCGTCATACCCCGCGGCGCGCAGCGTTTCGAGAACTCCCAGGGCTCCTTCGAATTGTGGCGTCTTGGGCAACATCGCTTTGTTAAAGGGTAATCCGTTTCAACCGCCAGATTCGAGACCGTTAAACTGGAATCATGTCTCGCGGCCTCATCCTCGGCATCGAATCCTCCTGCGACGAGACCGCAGCGGCTGTCGTGGAGCGCGGTTCACGCACGCTTTCGTCGGTTGTGGCTTCGCAAATCGCGACCCATTCGCGCTATGGCGGAGTGGTTCCCGAACTCGCCAGCCGCGAACATCTACGCGCTATTGTGCCAGTGGTCCGGGCCGCATTGGCACAGGCCAGCGTCGCTCTCGCCGACCTCGACGCCATCGCCGTCACCTCAGGCCCCGGGCTCGCAGGGGCGCTGCTTGTCGGCATCACCTACGCCAAGGCCCTCGCCTTCGCACAGGGACTCCCGCTGATCGCCGTCAACCATCTCGAAGGTCATATCCACGCTGTCCTTCTTGAGGAACGCCAAAGCCGCCGTTCTGATCAGGAAGGGACGGGCAAGGGCCAGTCCGATTCGCTGGACGCGCAGTCCCTCGCCTTGGTCGTCTCCGGCGGTCACACCCATCTTTACCTCGCCCGGCCCACCGATGGCACATGGCATTACACCCTCATTGGCCGCACTCTCGATGATGCCGCTGGAGAAGCTTGCGACAAGGTGGCCAAACTGCTCGGCCTTGGCTATCCCGGAGGACCCTGGATCGACGCCCTGGCACGCTTCGGCGACCCGCTCGCTGTGCCCTTCGCATTCGCGCAAATCAAAACCAAGCTCCATCTTGCCGGCAAACCTCCGCGAACAAAAGCGGCGAAGACTGCTCCCATCGCAGACCTTGATCCACACTTCCTCTTCTCATTCTCGGGGATCAAGACGGCTGTTCTTCGTTTCGTTGAGCTTCATGGCCTTCGCGCAGAAGCCCAGGCACGTGTGCCTCGGATGTTGGCCACGCCCGAGCTGCCACAAACCAAGGAGGAGGCTTTGGCGCTTTGTCCGCAGCTAACCCTCGACCTCATCGCCAGTTTTCAGCACGCCGTCGTAGGCGATCTGATGAAGAAGACCTTCGCAGCAGCTGAATCCCTCGACGCCGAGCGCATTCTCGTCACTGGCGGAGTCGCCGCCAACAGCGAACTCCGCGCGCGCTTCACCAGCGAGACTGAGCGCCGAGGGCTTCGCGTCTCTTTCCCGACGCTTGCGCTCTCCACCGATAACGCAGCGATGATCGCCGCTGCTGCATGGCCTCGCTTCAAGGCCGGAGAATTCGCGGCACAGGACCTCACCGCCGACCCTTCGTTAGCATTAGGCCGCTAGCTTCGAGCCGCGCGCAGGTCTGTATCTGGGACTCGCAAAGACAGCCCAGGAACCGTCTACGGCTTCCGGAAGGTCAGGCAATAAAGCTTCCCGTCGCAGATTTCGCGGGCCGTGACGTCTTTCATTTCTTCCGGAACGAGGTCGATCGGGCTGCGCACCTTCTCTGTGCCAGGCTCAAAACTCTTCCTGACAATGGGCGTTTTCTGGTAATTCTCGCGCACAGCTTTTTCGGTCTCGTCGACGATGACGATCTTCGTCCCCGAACGTGCCACCCAGATCATTTCCTTGATTGCGCGCACCTTATCGCTGAAAAAGTTGATGCCGCCGACATGAAACACGCAATCGAAGGCCTCCACCTTGAAGGGCAGTCGTTCCGCCTCGCCCTGGAATAAGTGTGCTTCCCGTTTCCAGCGTATGAGGTTGCGCTGGCATTTCCGCAGCATTCCCCAGGACAGATCCAGACCGTAAAAATCGATATCTTCGGGTAGATAGCGCAAATTAGCCCCGGTGCCGACCGAAACCTCAAGCACCCGCGCCTTGGGTTTAATCTCCAGTTCACTCAGGTATTCCAACCGATAGCTCGGTTTGCGCTTGATCCATCGGTAGAAGCGCTCAGCCAGGTCGTAGCCCGGTGCTATGCGATCGTAAAAGGTCTGGTATTTGAGGTTTAGACCCGTCACCGTACTGACAAACAGCGGTATCCCATCGCGGATGGGGTAAATTCGGCCGGTTGCGGTGTTGCGAAGGTTATTGCCGGCCATTTCGAGCGCATAGCGCGTATCCGGGTCGCAGAGCAGCGACAAAACTTGACTTTCCATGGTCTTCAACCGGTCGAGCACACGTTGCCCTGATGCAAGAATACGACGAACTGCGCCTGGACGCGGCCGGAACCTCCTTCCCCGCATCTCGCCCGTAATCCCCGCTGCTACAATCGGAAAGGCCAAATCACCTTGTTTTTCGCTCGGATTTCATGAACCAGCCGTCCGCCCCACGATCGATACCCGTTCGCCTGTTCAACACCCTGTCTGGAGAAGTGGACCTGCTGGCCCCCTCTGATGGCGTGGCCCTGCGCATGTATGCCTGCGGACCCACAGTTTACGACTACGGCCATATTGGCAACTTCCGCACATTTCTACAGATAGACGTGCTCCGCCGGTTTCTCAAGCTCATCGGGATGTCGGTCCATCACGTCATGAACATTACCGACGTCGACGACAAAATCATCCGCAATGCGGCCGCAGAGGGCGTCTCGATCGGTAAGTACTCAGCGCCGTATGTTGATGCCTTCTTTGAAGACATTGATGCTTTGCGCATCGAACGGCCGGAGCAGATTGCCCGCGCAACTAAGCACATTCCCAAGATGGTTGAGCTCGTACAAAGGCTGGCTGAGGCGGGAGCGGCCTACCAGACCGAGGACGGATCGTGGTATTTCCGGCTGGCGGCGTTTCCTGAATATGGCAAGCTGAGCAAAAAAGACTTGAGCGGCATGGAAGACGGCGCGCGTGTCGACGTGGATGAGTATGAGAAGGACTCAGCCCGCGACTTCGCCCTTTGGAAAGCCGCCAAGCCTGGTGAGACAGCCTGGGATACGCCGATTGGCCGCGGGCGTCCCGGCTGGCACATCGAGTGCTCCGCTATGTCGATGGAGTATCTGGGCGACAGTTTCGACCTCCATGCCGGCGGCGAAGACCTGATGTTCCCTCATCACGAAAACGAAATTGCACAAAGCGAAACCGTGACCCACAAGCCCTTGGCGCGTCATTGGATGCATGTGCGTTTTCTCCTCGTCGACGGGCGCAAGATGTCGAAGAGCGAGGGCAATTTCTATACCCTGCGCGACCTGCTGCTGAAAGGGTACAAAGCTTCTGCCATCCGGCTGGCTTTGATCTCGGTTCCCTATAGGCACCAGCTCAATTTCACTTTCGATGGATTGATTGAGGCTACCGCCGCCGTTGAACGACTTCGCAATTTCCACCTGCGGCTGGTGAATGGAACTTTTGCAACTGGCGAGAACGCGGAGATTCAGTCTGCCGCAAAGCAGGCGCGCGACAGATATATTGAAGCGCTCGCCGACGACTTGAATACCGCCGGGGCGCGCGCGCCCATCTTCGACCTGGTCCGCGCTTCCAACACCGCCATGGATCAGGGCCGGTTCTTCGCTGGCGATCGGGACGCTGTACTGTCCGTGCTCTCCAGCTTTGACGCGGTATTCGACGTTATCGAGGACCACGATGCCGAACCCACGCTGCATGCCGTGCAATGGGCGCAGAAAACAGGTCGCGCCGCCGACATATCGCCGGAACTGCTGGCTCAGCAATCGCTGAGCGACGAAGCGATTGACGCGCTGGTAGCAGAGCGCACCGCAGCCAAGAAGCAGCGCAATTTTGCCCGCGCCGATCAGATTCGGAAAGAACTCACCGAAAAAGGCATTATCATCGAAGACTCGAAAGACGGCGTACGCTGGCGGCGGAAATGACACTGCCAAGAGATTTGCGCCACCCAGGAGGCCATTCACACATGGAAGCTAACGAAGCCCAGGAACTGAAAGAAAATGCCGAGCACGGACAGGAGTCGGCGCTGCGCCCTGTCGCCTTTACCATGAGTGTTCTTGCCGTCATGGTCGCCGTCACCACCGTGCTTGGTCACCGCACCCACACTGAGGCTGTCCTGAACCAGGCAAAGGCCAGCGATTCCTGGAACCAATACCAGGCCAAGAAGAACCGCGACTACGATACGACCCTGATGACCGATCTTCTCAGCGTCGTCACCATCGCCGACAAAGACCGGGCCAAGGAAATCGCTGCTCGCTACTCCGGCCATCAGAACAAGTGGGCTGACGATGAAGAAGCATTAAAGAAAACCTCCGAGGCGTTCGAGGAAGATGTAAAGATGGCCGAACGCCGCGCCACCCGCTTCGACCTCGCCGAGGCACTCCTTGAGATTGGCCTCGTCATCACGTCGGTAACGCTGCTCACCCGCAGCCGAATCTATTGGTACCTGGGCATCGTATTCTCAATCTGCGGCATTGCTTCCGGACTTTCGGTCCTGCTGCTTAAATAAGCGCAATTCGGCTGGCAATCAAAGTCGCACAATCCTGTTCCGTGGTAGACTTGCCGCCAAATGAATGCCAGACTTGTTTTCCCATTCCTCGTCCTCTGCTCCGGCTCCCTGCTTGCGCAGGCTCCTGCCACGCCCGCATCTCACGCTAACGATCTCGGCTTCAGCTACAATGTACCCTCTGATTGGGAAACTGTAGACGCCCAGCCCACGCTTCCAGCGGTTCAGCAGCAAGTGGCCAAGACTGCGACCTCCGAAGACGAGAAAAAGGGCATCGCGTGCGCGCAACTCGCGCTCACTGCGCGCCACGGTGATCCAGCCTCCGTCGTTGTCGTTATCGCCCTGCCTTTCGATTGCTTCGGCCAGGTCATGACGGATAAAGACTTGCCCGGCTTCGCCGAGGGTGCCTCCGAGGGCCTGAAGCAATCCTTCGACCTTACCGATCCGGTGTATGGCACCTACTCCCTGGGCAGCCATAGCCTCTGGATCGAACGAGCCAGCGGAACACCCAAAGGGCATCCGGAAGCGAAATACACGATTGAAATCACATGCAGCTTGCTGAAGAAGGGTGCTGTTTGCTGGATGGCAATGGCTGCCGAAGATGCCGCACTTCAGACCTTCGAGCATGGCGCGGTTTCGCTGGACGGAGAGTCTTCTCCTGCGCTCGTACCGGCAAATGCTTTCGAGAAGAAGCCGTCCTCCTAGAACATGGGCATTGTTAGAACCTGATCATCATTCGGCAGGCATCTGTTTCAATTCCTCCGCGGGGCGATTTTCTCCCTTGGCCTTGACCTGTGCAGTGGTAAGCAGAACAACTGCCAACACCACGCAGGCCATTCCCGCGAACTCCGCAGCCTCGGGTCGCTCATGCAGCAGGAATATCCCCAGCAGCACAGCAACAACCGGATTGACGTAGGCGTAAGACGCAACCTTGGCTACGGGCACATGTTCAATCAGATAGATAAAGCCCGTATATCCCAGCAGTGATCCGCCGGTGACGAGCCATGCCAGTGAACAGATCGCTGCTCCATTCAGGTGAAACCTCGGCCACTGACCAAGCAAAGTTCCCATTGCCGTGTTGAAAGCCCCAGCCGCAAGCATCTGCCACGATGCGGCGACGAAGCTGTTCACCGGCAACTTGATGCGCCGCGAAAACAGGCTCCCGACGGTCCATGAGAGTGCGCCCGCAAGCAGCGCCATTAGCGCTAGAAGTCGCGTTCGATCGCCCGCAAAACCAACCCGCAAAGATGGCCATACCAGCGCCGCCAACCCGGCAAAGCCGAGCGCCATTCCAAGCCAACCGCGAGCGGGAAGCGGTTCTCCACCGGGCAGAAACATCTCAATCAGTGCGACGTAAAGAGGAATGACCGCCAGTACCAGCGAGGCGAGACCGCTGGGGATCGTCTCCTCTGCATAAACCAGGCCCACGTTCCCCCCACCCAGCAGAAGCAGTCCGATTAAACCCAGTATCAGCATGGTCTTGGGGGGAAACGTCAACGGCAATCCGCGCCAGCGACACCATGCAAGTAAGATGGCTCCGGCAATAAGAAACCGGGTTCCAGCCAGCAGCAACGCAGGCATCTCGGCCGCCCCGATGCGGATCGCTGTATAAGTCGAGCCCCAGAAGAAGTAAACACTGGCAAAGGCAAGCACAATGGATGCACTGCTTACGGTCTTTTTTGCCGGGATTTCTCTTTCCAGACGAATGGTTCCGGTTCTCATTGGCAAGGCTACGCTGATTCCATCGTAGCCTGAGCAGCAAAAGCCCACTCCGCGCACATAGACCGATCATTCTGTGCGGCGTCCCTCGTCAGCCCCGCTGGGCCGGAATGCCGGCAATTTCAAGGTCATGCTATCCTCGTAGCCAGCGGGGCTTCCATGCAAAAGCACAGTTCAAGCGCCATACCACTCGTACCGGCTTCAAAGCGCTGGTCGCGGTCGCGCGCGCGTTGCATTTGCCCCCGGCGTCACCTGCGCGTGTTGCCCACCCGCACACGACCTAGCCTCTTCGGCGGCGACTAACACCGGTCCGTCGAAGCCCTCGCCCCTTTTGCGTTGCCCCAACCGGCTCGCGAAACCGAATAACCCTCTCCAAACAGGGTTGGTGGCTGTGCTCTATCTCCAGCCACGAAAACGAATCTGACGAGGAGATTAGATATGAAGAACCAGGAATTGCACGCAAAGTTCGGACCAAAACTCGTTGGTCCGGTCCCAGGCCCGAAGGCGCGGGCCGCGGTCGAAGCAGACAACCGGCTCATCTCGCCCAGCTACACGCGTTCCTATCCGCTCGTGGCACGGCGCGGCCTCGGTGTTCGAATAGAGGATGTGGACGGCAATGAATTTCTCGACTTCGCCGCCGGCATTGCCGTCACTTCAACCGGACACTGCCATCCAGAGGTCGTCGCCGCCATTCAGAAGCAGGCTGCCGAGTTGATTCATATCTCTGGCACAGATTTCTACAACGAGCCGCTCACCGATCTCGCAGAAAAGCTCTCCGCCATTGCGCCCATGCCGGGACCGCATCGTTTTTTCTATGGAAATTCCGGCGCCGAAGCCATCGAATGCGCGCTCAAATTGGCCCGCTACCACACCGGACGCCAGCAGATCATTTCGTTCCTGGGCGCATTTCACGGAAGGACGATGGGCGCTCTTTCGCTCACGGCTTCCAAGCCGCAGCAGAAGCGTCGCTTTTCACCCCTGGTTCCAGGCATAACCCATATCCGCTATCCCTATGCCTATCGAGGCTGCTTCGGCGGTCCGCAGGAACAAGAAGCTTTCAGCATGGACTGCGCGCGTTACATCGAGGAGAAGCTCTTCAAGACGATCCTCGCCCCGGAAGAGGTGGCAGCAATTTTCATCGAGCCTATTCAGGGTGAAGGTGGCTACGTGGTTGCGCCCGACAATTTCCTTCGCGAACTGCGAGCAATCTGCAGCCGTCATGGCATCTTGCTCGTAGTGGACGAAGTCCAGTCAGGAGCGGGCCGCACTGGCAAATGGTGGGCGATTGAGCACTCTGGCGTGCAGCCCGACATCGTTTGCATGGCTAAAGGTATCGCCAGCGGCATGCCGCTCGGCATTTGCATGAGCCGCGCCGAGATCATGGATTGGGTTCCCGGATCACATGCGTCCACCTTCGGCGGTAATCCGATCTCCATCGCCGCAGCGCTCGCAACCATCGAGATTCTCCAGCGCGAAGGCATACAAAACGCGGCGCGCGTGGGCGGCAAGATGCTCGAACGGCTCCACGGCTGGGAGAATACACATCCGCTCGTAGGCGACGTCCGC
This sequence comes from uncultured Acidobacteriaceae bacterium, assembly GCA_963826915.1. Taxonomy (GTDB): domain Bacteria; phylum Acidobacteriota; class Terriglobia; order Terriglobales; family Acidobacteriaceae; genus Telmatobacter. The sequence continues at coordinate 148,520 of CAWGYG010000006.1, read as the reverse complement.
GGACGCGGCCTCATGATCGGGATCGAACTCGTGAAGGACAAGACCACGCGTGAACCTGTCACTGCTTTACGTAATCGTGTGGAGACTCTGGCCTTCGAGCGCGGTCTCATGATCCTCGGCTGCGGTGAAACGTCTCTTCGGCTTTGCCCGTCTCTGATGGTCAAAGAGGAAGAAGCCACCGTCGCCCTCGACATCCTCGAAGACGCATTGACGCAAGTGGAAAAAGAACACGCACACGCCGGAGAACTGGCAACTGCCTCGGCCTGACAGATTGCTCTGGTTGAAATCGCCGCGCCTGCCGTAGCCAATCGGCGGGTGCGGCGTTTCAATTTGCGCCCCGTGTGCCTTCAGGCAGAGAATGATCCGCATGGAAGTAATAAGGCGGATGAGGATCGAGTGGCTGGAACATGCTCTCGATGGCCTCGGCCGCATAGCGCGCCTTCGCGGCCGCGCAGACAGTCTCCCCGCACATCTTGTCGTTGGAATCGAAGGCGAAGATGCAGTCTTCTTTTATCTACTCCGCAAGGGCTACACCGTTGTGGCGCGGCGATGGTCATCCGGCGACATTCCCGGTGATGTCGACCTCATCGCATGGCAAGGCCCGATGCTCTGCTTTATCGAAGTGAAGACGCGCACAGCTCATGGAATGGCACCCGCGGAAGTTGCTGTCGATTCCAACAAGCGCAGGATTCTGAGACGACTCGCTCATCGCTATGTTCGACAGTTGCCGCAAGAGACTGCGCCGCAAGTCCGATTTGACGTGGTCAGTGTCTATCTCGTGCCGGGAAAGAAAAAAGAATTCCAGCACTTCGAAGCTTCCTTCGGATGGAGCGAAGACGGGCGAGATTAGCCGATCAACCAGGGAAAGTGATCAATCCAGCGCGTCGAGAAATTCCTCGTGCCACGCCATCTGAATGGCCTCCAGCCGCGCCTCGTTCGACTTCGCCGGATCGTCTGCAAAGCCCTCGAGTTCCGTAACGTAGCGATGAAGATCTGTAAAGCGCACGGTTAACGGGTCGAGATCGGGGAACTTTTCCTGCAACTGAATGCCGATTTCTTCGGCATCGGTCCACATGATTTCGCGCGGCATTTTTCCTCGCTCACAAAAAGTGTGGTAATTCTTTGACGCTTGTTCCTTACTTGCCTTCGGCCAGGGCAAGCGGTTTGCCTTCAGATGTGTAGTTGCGGTTCCACTTTGGAATCTCGACGACATACTCTCCCGGCTTGGTAATTACCGCCTGGCAACCTAAACGAGAGTTCAATTGCTGGTCAGCGGCCATATCCATCCGGTCCAACTCATCGTCGTCGGCCTCGCTAATCCCCTGCTGGTCCTTGATCCACAAGTGACAAGTGGTACACGCGCATACGCCTCCGCATGCATGGTCTAGGAAAATATTAAAGTTTTCTGCCACGTCGAGAAAAGACATCGGCTTCCCGTGATGTTCATACGGCAAAGTGCCAAATTCAAACTCGACCGTCTTGCCTTCGGGAAGGAAGGTCACGCGCACCAGCTTCTCCGGTGGTATTTCTTTCTTTGTCTCTTCGCTCATAGGTCTTCGTCCTTCCTGGTTGGCCCGCAGCTATTTGAATTCCGCTCGTGCCATGGGATGAGGCGCCGTTACCTCATCTCCCATTTCCTCTCCGGCAGCATCCATCGTCTTGCCGCGAATTGCTGTCGTAACCGCGGCTTCCATCATCAGTTCCGCAAAACGGCGCGTTGCCTGATCGAGCGCGACTGTTGCTTCTCGAATGGCAGTTAAATCCTCGCCCTGCTTCACGCTGGCCAACCGGTCGCGTGCCGCCGCAATCGCAGCCTGTTCCTCGCCGCGCAGCTCATGCCAGGCAGGATTCTCCGGTGCGCGCTCTACTGCCGCCAGAATTGTGTCAGCTTCATTCCGCGCCTCAATCAGCAAGCGCTTGGCAAAATCTTCTTCGGCATGATCGAACGAATCGAGAATCATGCTCTCAACCTGCTCGTCAGTCAATCCGTACGTCGCCTTCACTTCAATCTGCGCAGCTTTTCCGCTCCGCTGCTCGCGCGCGGAGACCTGCAGAATCCCATCAGCATCGATCAGAAACTTGACTTCGATCCGCGGCAGCCCCGCGCTCATCGGCGGAATCCCTTTCAGATCAAACCGTGCCAGCGAACGGCAATCGGCGGCCAATTCGCGCTCGCCCTGTACCACGTGAATTGCCACGTTAGTCTGCCCGTCCACACCGGTAGTGAAATGTTCAGTAGCTGAAGCCGGAATCGTGGAGTTGCGCTGGATGATGCGCGCCACAGTTCCGCCAAGAGCCTCGATGCCCAGCGAAAGCGGGGTCACGTCGAGCAGCAGCAATTCTTCAGTAGTCTTCGACGCCCCGGCCAGGATATCTGCCTGAACGGCCGCGCCGAGCGCCACCACTTCATCGGGATTCAGTTCAATGTGCGGCTTCTTGCCGCGCGCCGCAAGGTGGAACAGGTCGTCAACCAGCTTGCGTACCGCGGGTATGCGCGTCGATCCACCCACGAGTACGACTTCGTCAATCTGCTCAGGCGTCAAGCCGGCATCAGTCAATGCCTGTTTGCAAGGCCCGACAGTGCGATTCAGCACCGGCTCAATCAACTGCTCAAAAACGTTGCGCGGAATGTCCCGCTGATAGCGGTCCCCGTTGGGCAACTCGATGTCGAACCGCGCTGCCTGCTCATTCGAAAGCTGGATCTTCGCGTCAATGGCAGCCTTTCGCAATCCCTGCACCGCGCTTGGATGTGAGCGCAATTCAACTCCGTGCTCTGAAAGAATCTCATCCAACGCAATCGCAACCAGCAGGTTGTCGATATCGTCACCGCCCAGGTGCGTGTCTCCATTGGTAGACTGCACTTCAAAGATGCCGTCACGCAGCTTGAGAATGGAAATGTCAAAAGTCCCGCCGCCCAGATCGTACACAGCAATCGTTCCCACATTGGCGCGGTCAAGTCCATAGGCCAGCGCTGCTGCGGTCGGTTCGTTTACCAGGCGCAGCACTTCAAGGCCTGCCATGCGGCCCGCGTCCTTGGTTGCCTGCCGTTGCGCGTCATTGAAGTACGCAGGAACAGTGACGACCGCCTGTGTAACCGGCGCGCCAAAAAACCGCTCCGCATTGCGCTTCAATTGGCGAAGAATGTATGCCGAAATCTCAGGGGCCGTAAAACGAAGCTCCCCGAGCTGAATGCGCGGCACTTCGCCGGCTTCAACATCGTCGGCAAGACGGAACGGAAACAGCTTCAGCTCGCTTTGAACTTCCTCAAGCCCGCGCCCCATCAACCTTTTGACGGAATAAATGACGCGCTCCGGCGTTTCGATAAGCGCTCTGCGTGCGCTATTGCCAACCGTAACTGTGGGTCTGCCACCCTCAGGTGGAATGGGGTCGAGCGCAACCACCGACGGCACAAGATTTGAGCCATCGACGCCGGGGATCACCACCGGCGCATCGCCCTCCATGTATGCGACAAGGGAATTCGTTGTTCCCAGGTCGATTCCAACTACGCGTCCTTCCGCCATGCCGTCTTTTATGCTCCAAATCTCTCAGTTACGCGCCCAGAGTCTCGGTCACGTCGCGGACCAGGTTGCTGATGTAGCGCCGCCTGTCGAGCAGTTGCACCATCTTCTTTTGTGCCGCAGCCCGAGTATCTTCGTTCCCCTCATCCCACAATTGCCACTCGGCGCGAAGGTCGCGGTCAACATCATCTAGCAGGCCGTCAAACTTCTTCTTAGCTCGTTCCAAATCCGCCAGAAGTTCCGGATCCGTGTCGCCCATCTTGCGTGCCATGCGCATTTCTTCCAGCTGCATGTTGAGATCGAATGCCTCTTCAAGCAGATCCGCAGGAACGCGAGACGTATTCACTTGATCTTTACGATCTTTGCCCGCGTGTTCTTCGCCGATCTCCGCACCATGCAGCTTCAGCAGATATTCTGTCCTGTGAATCGGATCCTTCAGCGTCCGATAAGCGTCGTTCAGCAGCGCTGTGTCGGCCAGGCTCCACTCCTTCTCGTTCTCCTGTGCCCGTGCAAAGCGGTCCGGATGCAGCTTGCGGCTTAGTTTGTGAAACTGATGCTCCAGCATGCCGAGATCCAGGTTCAGCTGGGGAACCATTCCGAACACCGAAAAATAATCGCCTCCCGGAGGAGGCTGAATCTTGCTGCAATGCGGGCAGAACAGCGTGGCATCGTTATGTGCCACGGAGCACGACCAGCATGCCACCGGAACTGCCGAATCGATAACCTTGAACATGAATAGACTCCAGCACTCAGGCCTACGACGAGAAGGACGAACCGCAGCCGCAGGAGCGCGAGGAGTTCGGATTGATAAAGTTGAAGCCCTGCCGCATCAGCGTCTCTTCGTAATCGAGCGTCATGCCGTGCAGATAAACGAACGACTTGGGATCAACGAAAACTCGTACCCCATCGAATACATAAATACGATCGCGCTCGCGCGGCCGCGTGTCGAATTTAATTGAATAAGAAAGCCCGGAGCAGCCACCACCCATGACCCCAAGGCGCAGCCCGCCTTCTTCAGGCGAAACGCCCTCCTTGGCCATGGCTACCCGAATGCGCTTGATCGCCCGATCAGTGACCTGCAGGCTCTGCGCGGGTGCGCCCGGCTTGTTCTCAGCCTGCGCGGGAGCCGCGGATGCGCCTTCCGCGGGCTTCGACCCGATTGTCACCATATTCGACATAATTCTCGCTTCTTGCCTTTCATGCCCAGGTCTGAATCGGCGCAGTTCTCACTGCGCCGCGATCCAAACTGAACGCATGGCCTTCCCTTAGTGCGCTGCGGTCGCTACCGGTTCTGTTTCCGCAACGCCGTTCTTTTTCTTCCAGTCGCCGATGGCGGCGCGAATCGCGTCTTCCGCCAGCACCGAACAGTGAATCTTTACCGGAGGCAGCGAAAGTTCCTTCACGATATCCGTGTTCTTGATCGCCAGCGCTTCCTCAACCTTGCGCCCCTTGATCCATTCCGTTGCCAGCGATGAGCTTGCAATCGCCGAGCCGCAGCCGAAGGTCTTGAACTTGGCCTCTTCGATAACCTGCGTCTCCGGGTTGACGCGGATTTGCAGCCGCATCACGTCACCGCACTCGGGCGCGCCCACCAGACCCGTGCCCACTTCTGTCGAGCTCTTGTCGAGCGTTCCCACGTTGCGCGGGTTGTTGTAGTGGTCTACGACCTTATCGCTGTATGCCATGGTCCAATCTCCTCACGCGGGGAAGCCGCGTCCTTCTGTTTGATTCGGCAAGCCCAGCCGCCGATTCGTTCACTTAAACCTCGCCCTGTCAGAGGCGTCTGCCTCACCGCACGTGGCTAGTGCGCGGCCCACTGAATCTTGGTCAGGTCAATTCCTTCTTTCACCATTTCGTAAAGCGGCGACAGCTCACGTAGCTTCTTCACGATATCGATGACCTTGGCGGCCACATAATCCACTTCTGCCTGGGTGTTGAAGCGGCCCAGACCGAACCGGATAGAGCTGTGCGCAACATCGTCGCCCAGTCCCAGCGCCTTCAGCACGTAACTGGGTTCCAGCGTCGCCGATGTGCAGGCCGATCCGCTCGAAACCGCCACGTCATTGATGCCCATCAGCAACGACTCGCCTTCAACGTACACGAAGCTCACGTTCAGATTGCCGGGCAGGCGATGCTCCATAGACCCATTGATGTGGATGTAGTCCAGTTCCGATTCCAGCTTGTCCTTCAACCGATCGCGAAGACCGCGCAAATACGCCGCTTCCGTTTCCATCTCTTCGCGCGCAATTTCACAGGCCTTGCCGAGTCCAGCGATTCCCGGCACATTCAAAGTGCCAGACCGCATGCCGCGTTCGTGGCCGCCACCGTCAATCTGCGCCGCGATCTGCACGCGCGGGTTGCGCCTGCGAACGTAAAGAGCGCCCACGCCTTTGGGCCCATAAATCTTGTGCCCCGAGAGCGACAGCACATCGATATTGTCGGCAATCACATTCACCGGAACCTTGCCGACGGCCTGCACGGCGTCGGTGTGGAAGATCACGCCCTTCTCATGACACAGCTTGCCGATCTCGCGAATCGGCTGCAGAACGCCAATCTCGTTGTTCGCAGCCATGATCGATACCAGGATTGTCTTTTCGTCCATCGCGCGCTTCAGGTCTTCGAGATCGATGAGCCCGTCAGCTTTCACCGGCAGATAGGTCACCCGGTATCCATACTTCTCAAGCCGCTTGCACGTATCCAGCACCGCCTTGTGCTCCGTGACCTGGGTGATGATATGGTTGCCGCGTTCGCGATACATCTCGGCAATGCCCTTGATCGCCAGATTGTTCGACTCGGTAGCGCCGGAGGTGAAAATGATCTCCTTCGCAGTTGCGCCGATAAGCTTTGCGATCTGTTCGCGAGCAGTCTCAACCGCTTGCTCCGCTTCCCATCCAAAGGAGTGGTTGCGGCTCGCCGCATTCCCAAACTTCGAGGTAAAGAACGGCATCATCGCTTCCAGCACTCGGGGATCGATAGGGCTGGTGGCATGATTGTCCATGTAAATCGGCAGCTGCACTCCTGCCTGCGCTTCAACTTGACTGGTAACTGTACTCATCCGACCTCTCCATCCGTCACTGCAGCTCCGCGCCATGCGGAGCGATTAGTTTTTGCTAAATCGTTAATGAAACAAGCCTGTGTGCTTCGTGCGTCCGACCCGGCGGATGCTCATGCTCGGCCAGATCCTGAATGCTTATGCTCTTCAGCACCCCGGCGATGGTCTCATTCACCCTCGCAAGCGGCTCCTTGATCGTGCAACTGGGCGTCAGATCGCAACCCTTGGCGCCTTTCGTGCACGAGGTAATAAAAAACGGGCCATCAATCGCGAGGATTACTTCGTAAGCCGAAATCGCTCGCGCCTCCCTCGAAAGGGCATACCCGCCATTCATGCCCGCATGCGACTTCAGTAAGCCCGACTTGGTGAGTTGCTGCAGGATTTTGGCCAGCAGCTGCGCCGGAATCCCGTAAGCATCCGCAATATCCTTTGCGCTCAAGGCAACGGTGTCGGGTCGCTCAGCCAAGTACTTGAGCGCCATCAACCCATAGTCAGCCTTCTTGGTCAGCTTGAGCATAATATGCGACTTCTTCGGTCCGTGTTTAGTATACGACCGTTTATGTCCGTATTTCAAGCAAGTGGAGCCGAACACTCGAAAGACCCGCAGTTTCTTTCCCCTGCGATGCGAAGATTCACCAAAAAGCCGTTTGAAATTGTCGAAAAGGTCGCTACAATCTGCGGCAAGAGCACTAATTTGCGACCGACCAAAACCATGGCTACCGCCTGCAAACACCCAAGGGTTCGAATCGTTTCCCGACACGAAGACACGGAGTTCGTCGAGTGCCTGGAATGTGGTGATGTCTTTGACGCCGACGAATTCCACGACATGGCAATTGAGGAATCTGCCAAGCAGGAAGATGAATCCCAAGACGAGTGACTAAACTAGGAGCGCCTCGTTCCGCAGCGATGTTATTTTCTTCATAAACTATTTAGTATTAATAGTTTAGGTGATAGAAAAAGATGCATCCTGGCGCGAGCACTGGTAAGGCGGCGAATATGCCAGCCGACGGTTCGCCTATCGGCCAACCTCACTTTGCCGTATGTCCATTGGCTTGTGCGCTCAGCCTTCGCGATGTAGTCCACGCATAATGAAGGCCTGAGGCCACTGTCAGAGCCATGGTCGCGTCCAGCGCCACCGTGCGCAGAATCACCACCCAGGTTGCGCCGGTCAACTGGTGCAGCAACACAATAGCGACCGCGGCCACTTGCGCGACCGTATTGGCCTTGCCAAAAAGGCTGGGGCCAAACTCCCGCCTCCCGACCGCCATATAGAGAATCGCAGCGACCAGAAGAATCCCGACGTCCCGGCCAAAGACCAACACCGTAACCGTCGCTGGAATCAGCCCCTTGTGCATCAGGACAAGAAAAAGCGTGCTCAGTAGCACCTTGTCAGCCACGGGATCGAGGTATTGGCCTAAAACGGTGCGTTGCTTCAAGGTTCGGGCCAGCAGTCCGTCGAACGCGTCGGTAAGCCCGGCCGCCACAAACAACACAAAACTAAGACGAAATCTGTCCTCCAGAATCGCCGCCACTAGGAACGGCGCCAGACAAATGCGCAGAAGGGTTAGCAGATTAGGGAGGTTGCGCAACGGATTTGACGGTGGACGGGAGGTTTCTTTCATGACTCGTTCAATCTTGCATCTTCGGTGCAGAACTTCGTGCACCTACGAATCGGGGGACCCGGGCTATAAATTGCAGCAGTCGCTATGGTTGGCGCGATGGACTATTCGTCAGTGAATGATCGTACAGCATGACGCTATTGCCCGACAGTCCGCCTTGGTAGTGTCCTAATTGTGCGTTGTTACCCGTCTAGTAGCCTGATTCGCCGCAATGATCGTGATCGTTACACGCATTTTTGGTGTTCGCCTTTCCCCTCCGTCCGAATGTGTATCAGACATTCGGGCGGTTTAGTCTTCGATGTCGGGATCATCCCCGACAAGCGACTTGCTAGCTCAATATCTCAGCAAGATGCTTTTCCTGCTCCCATGCATCGGGCCAGTTCTGTTCCGCGCCGGCGCCTTTAAAGAAGTCATCCAAAATGAATTTCCGAGTCTTCTTGGCGTGAGTCCATTTCACGTCGATTAGGAAGACCTGTCTGGGTTGCTAGGACAGTACCGTCCGCCTTTGTCCCTTCCTCCGACCCTGATAGACTACTCTGAGTCGCACCGCAGGCGCGTAGCTCAGTTGGTTAGAGCGCTTCCTTGACACGGAAGAGGTCGCTGGTTCGAATCCAGTCGTGCCTACCATTTAGAGATTCTAAGACATCCAATACAATCCAAAGAATCACGATAAGCCGCTGGAAAATCAGCGGCTTTTGTCTTTTTACGTCCAAAGGTGTACTGTGGAAGCCATGTTCCCCCGGGGGTACATCTGGGGGTATCAATTCCGAATTTTGGGGGTATCGGAGAAATCCGGCCCGAAATTGGGGGGTACACGCATGGCGCTCACTGATACAGAAATTCGCCGCTCCAAGCCCGGAGACGCGCCCTATAAGCTCTCGGACGGTCATGGTCTCTATCTTCTGGTGAAGCCCAACGGCGGAAGGCTGTGGCGTTGGAAGTATCGCTTCGATGGCAAAGAGAAGCTAATGGCACTCGGGAGCTACCCTGAGTTGTCCCTGGCCGATGCCCGTGAGCGCCACGCGATGGCCCGCAGGCAGCTTGTCAACGGAATCGACCCGATGGGGGAGCGCAAGGCCGAGAAGACCGCGGTTATTGTCGCCACGGAACACACTTTCAAAAAGATCGCCGAGCAATGGCTGGAGCACTGGCGCGGCAACAAGAGCACCCGCCACTCTGAGACAACCCGGAACCGCCTCAAAGCCAACGTCTACCCGATTCTCGGGGACAGGCCAATCGCGGAAGTCGAGCCAATGGAGCTTGTCCGGCTTGCCAAGGATATCGAAGCTCGGGGAGCCTCTGACATGGCGAAGCGGATTCTCCAAATTGTCGGCATGGTCTGCCGCTATGCTGTGGCGCACGGATACGCCAAGCGCAACCCTGCCGCAGAGATTCGCCCCTCTGACATCCTGAAACCCACGCGCAAACAGAACATGGCGCGCATCGAGGCCAAAGAGCTTCCGGCGCTGCTCCGAGCCATTGAGGTATACGAGGGACGACAACTGACGCGGCTGGCAATCAAGCTCATGGCCCTCACCTTTGTCCGCACCAGTGAACTGATTGGGGCGCGTTGGGAAGAATTCGACTTTGACGCCCGGCGCTGGTCGATTCCCGCAACCCGGATGAAGATGAAGACGCCGCACATTGTGCCGCTTTCCTCTGCAGGTGATCGAAGTGCTGGAGCTTTTGCAGACGATCTCAGGGAACGGCGCACTTGTCTTTCCCGGTGAGCAGGATGCGAACAAGCCGATGTCTAATATGACTATCCTGAAGGCGCTGGAGCGCATGGGATACAAGGGCCGCATGACCGGCCACGGCTTCCGTGGCTTGGCTTCGACCATCCTGCATGAGCAAGGCTACAATCATGACCACATCGAATTGCAGCTTGCCCATGCGCCGCGCAACGCCGTCAGCGCCGCCTACAATCACGCGCTGTACCTGGAGCCGCGCGCCAGAATGATGCAGGACTGGGCCGACTTTCTGGAGCAGACCCAGCGCGGCGGCAAGGTGCTGCCGTTCAGGAACTCGGCGGCCTGAGTAGCGCACCATTCCGAAGTAACAAGGCAGTCGGAATCATTCGCCTTGTGCGCGAATCACCATGCCGGATTTGCGAAGCTCTTCGGCCAAATCCTGGCGAGTGTGCATCGTCTCCGGCTGTTGACGTGCTCCGGCGCCTTGGCCAATTCGCGGATAATCTCGCCCTGCCGTGTCCGTCCGCACAGTTCCATAGCTCAGTCAACGTGGTCAGTACCTTTTCATGGCCCAGGTTCTGGCTCCATGCCTTGAATTCTTCGGGCGATTTGCAGAGTTGCTCGCCCAGCCGCCCCAGCGTCTTTCGCAAACTGTGCGGGTTGAAGTACGGCAGCCCAGCCCGCTCGAAAGCCTCACGGAAAATCGTCGCGGATCGGCGTAGCCGTGCTCCAGTGCTTCCGGTCCAGTCCGCACGGTTCAAACTGGCGCGACTTGCCCAACCGCGACTGCGCGTTGCCGGAAAGAGCGGATCGTCATTGCCCCACAGCTTCTCGTCCTTCAGATAGCGCACCCATTCCGCGACGATCTCGCCAACCTCCTCGCCCACCGGGAAAGAAATAGTCGTAAAGCTCTTGCTGAATTTCGTCTTCACCTCGCGCGCGTCCTGGTGGACGCAGTCCTTCTATCAGGTCCACATGCTTCAGCTTCATGGACGCAATGGCCGCATCCCGCGCGCCGGTCAACAGCGTGAAGGCGAACAGCGCCCGGTTTCGCCGCTCGATCTCGCTGCCGTTCGGCATCGTCTGGAATGACGTGCTTCACCTGCTCCAGCGTCGGCGCTTTCCGCTCCCGTTGCGCCGTGGCAATGCGCGTATCCTTTTCCGACAAATTGAAATAGTCCGCGTCGGAATACTGAAGGCGCGCCTTGTATCCCGGCTGCCCGGCCAGCCAGAAGAAAAACGCCTTGAGCTGCTTCAGCGTCGGCGTGCAAGCGTCGCCTTGCTCAGCTTCTCTCCCGACCGCTGCCCGTTTGCTCGGCCAGATGCCTCTTGAAGGCAATCGCCTGCTCGTAGTGAAACGCCTTGAAATCCCGCTATTGGGTGTACTCCTCAAACCGGCTCAGCGCCTTCGCAGCGGCATCCACGGTCGGCTCGCTGTGGCTGCTTTGCTTCCTTCAGATAAGTGAAATATTGGCGCTTGATCCGCTCGTTTTCCGGGTTGTGTTTCCTCATGGTTTCTCACCCTTGGTTGAAGTCACTGTTTACGGTGGGATCGACCCAGTCTCACTTACTCGTCGCTGTGCCTCCAGAAATGTGACCTCCAATTTCCCTCGAACCTGCGGCCAGCTTCGCTAGGCTCACGCGTCGGTAAATCATCGCTGTCGCACTCCGGGCAAATGCCTGCCAGGTTCCCTATCGTGCCGGTAATCGGCATGTATTCGGCCATCTCCCCGGCGGGCGGTCTTCGGCACGCGGCAGCGCACGCAGTAGATTTTTCCCGGCTGGCATGGCCGTTTGTTTTTCGTCCGGCGCGCCTTCAGGATATGCGGCCAGATCGCGGCCAAGGATCAGCATGGGGCGCTCGCCGTCACACTTTGGCAGGCCAGCCCTCACCCAGGCGCGCACGGTATTCTTGTGCGTGCCAAACAGGCGTGCAACTTCTTCCACTGTGTAGCTGCGGTGGATTTTCACCAGCCGGTAATTGGGGTGGCGCTTGCGCATGGCGGTGACTCGTCCTATGCCACAGCCTTGCGGGCCGCTTCCAGTTGCGCCACCAGAGCGCGAATCTCTGCGTCCGGCCTGCCAGCGATACGGGCGGCATTGAGTGCGGCCACCTCGTGCGCAGGCCACCCGACGGCGCGCCCGCCCAGGCTCACCGGATGCGTGAAGGCCCCCTGGCCGATGCGAAGGTAAAGTGTGCTGCGCGAAAGGCCGGTTGCCGCTTTCACGGCAGGAAGCCTCAGGATGGTATGGGTCATGTTGGCACCTCTTTGGGCGAAATTGAACATGACCCAATTACGAGCGAGACAGGGGGCTAGCCTGCAAGCTGGCTCGCGAAAAGCCTTATATCTGTTGGGTTTTCTGGATGGGAGAGACAGTCCGCCTAATACGCTGGCCGTCGATGCGCCGCCTTCGTCTCGAATGGTTTCGCCAGTAGCTGTTTAAGGCGTGAGACAGAAATGCTTTCCTCTTCTGAGACCGTCTTCAAGAATGCCTTGTTGCCTTTGGCTTTCTCGGCTTGCACACGTTTCTTAAGCCTTTCGCGCCGCTGTGCCGCTGATTCCTGATCTCCAGCTCCGGCGACTGGCTTATCAACGAATCGAATCAGCGTCTGCTTATCGAGCTTGAACGAATCGCCGTCCAGGGTCAGAACATCGGCCAGCGCAACAGTATGCCCGGCAACGCAGAGAGTAAGCTGGCCGTCCGCGATTAGGACGATGTGGCTGGAGTGCTTGCGCCCTTTGAGCATCCCAATTTCCCAGCGCCCAGAAGAGATAGCGCCTGCATCCGGGCTGCGCAGGCCCAGCAACCCCGTAATCACGTCAGCGATGGCAGCGCCTGAAGCGCGCCACTGCCTCAGCCGTTCGGCAGATACAGCTACCCGGTTGATGTCATCCCGCTTGTCGCAGACAACAAACGAAGCCGCTGGCCCCGGCCCCGGCAGAGGTGTATGCACCGGCATAATGCATTCTTGCTCACAGCCGGGGCATATTACGCTGACAGCCGGACTCGCTCTTTGAAGCAGCTTTTGCGATTTCAGTTCCCGCACAGCCTCTGCGGGCCACCGGCTCAATTCTTCTTCGCTCACCAGCGCCGCCGCGTCCCGGCTCGCCCCCACGCGGTCCAGCAGTTCCAGCAGCGCCTCCAGGGGCGTCATGCCTCAGCAATCTCCGCTCTCGGCCAGTTCCAGGCTTTCTGTTGGCTCTCTGGGCTCAATGCCGGAATCCACCAGCATCTGGCGCAGTCTCAGGTCCACATCGTCATACTTCAGTGAGCAGGAATTCGGATAGGTGATGCGCACCGTCACCGATTTCGGCTTCTCATCGGGCTTCATTGCCACCAGTGCCGCCAGTTCCACCTGGGTCACGTTATAGGTGCGCAGCCGCACTGACTTGCCCACCTCTGTCCAGCAGGTCATAGATGGCTTCACGCCTTGCGGCGGTATCCGCTTCCAGCGTGATGCGGTCCCCCTTGACAACCTTTGACGAAAGCCTGAGTCTTCTTCACTGCCACGCTCTGAATGCCGCTGGCCGCGCTCGTAGACAAACTGAAAGCCCCGCTCCCGCAGTGGATTCAGGTCGTAGACGCGCTCATCCGATGGGTCGGGCGGCAGTTCGGACAACTTTAGAATCTCCGTGGCAAACATCCCTTGCAGCGGTTCAATGGCCTTGTTCGTTCCGCGAAAATTCAGGTCCAGCGTCCCGTCTTTTTGCGAGTAAACATAGATCACTTCAAAAGCCGGGTTATGCGGTCTGCGGCGCAAACTGCTCCTTCCACCCATTCCATGCTCTGCTGCGAATAGTCTTCCGGGTAGGCGAAGAAGTAGTCCAGTTCGCCCCGGCGAAACGCCTCCACCACGCAGTTCTTTGCCCCGTCCCTCCGTGCGGTGAAAGTAGTTGCGGATGCCGTCTGCCAGCGCCTGCCGCCCATCTTCATGTACCGATGCGTCCTGGTGCGGTAAGCCCTTCCTCTTGCGCCAATAGGGCAAACTGTCCGCATGGCAGAAGTGCGTTGCGCCCTTCCAGAACTGCGGGTAATCCAGAAACGTCACCATCGCCCGCTCATAATGGCCGGCCAGCGCCGCCAGCTTCTCCACGAATTGCCGTGTACGCTTCCGGCGTCTTCCCGCAACTGCCACTGCGCCTCATCCCGGATCGCGCACCAGCCCTTTTCGCAACTCAGCGCGGAGATTTCCCGCTAGCTCGGCATCCATCTCCTTGCGCTGGTCTTCCGGCAACTCCAGCCATGCGGCAAACAATGCATCTAGTCCGGGTTTCCTTCATCGCCGCAAAGTCCAGCTCCGTAAGCACGCCACGCGCCTCAAAGTAACGGGCCAGCAAGCCGGTTTGGCATCTGCCGGAAAAAGTCTCTGCGTGGAGTAATGACGGCCCATGCGGTCCCCCTTCACGCCGGGAGTGATCTGAACGCCCTCGGACGGTATAGCATTGATTCGTACACTCTTAATTGTATTCTCAGTTCGTGCCGCCTGGTGGATAGAGCAAAGGGGGTGCAGCATGGCTTCCAAGCACCAAATGACAGGAATGCTCGGCGTGTATTTGGTTGCCGCCGAACTCTCGAAACACGGGTTTATCGTGTCCCCAACATCGCGCAGTGCCGCAGGCGCAGATCTCTTGGTAACCGATCAAAAGTGCCAGAAGGCTTGGTCGGTCCAGGTAAAGACCAACAACAAGCCAGCCAATTTCTGGCTGGTCGGTGCTAAGGCTAAGGAAATCGCTTCGGACAGCCACATGTATGTCTTTGTGAATGTCGGCAAAGGTGACCGGGCTGAATACATCGTGGTTCCGAGTACCCACGTGGCCGCAAAGGTTGTCCATGAAAAGAGCACGACCGGCTCTGAGTGGTACTCATTTGTTAGGTCCGCCCGCTTGGTTCCTGGCGAAGGATGGGAGCTTTTTGGCGATCCCCATGGAAGCACCGCAACCGACAGAACTGGCGCGAACTGATTTGTAGGAGTCCATTGGAGGATGGCCCAGTTGGAGAACATTGAAGCAATCGAGACCCGACTCTGGCGCGCGGCTGATCTTCTGCGGTCTGGCTCGGAGTTTGCCAGCAACGAATACTTCATGCCCGTCATGGGCCTGATCTTCTTGCGCCACGCCTACAGCCGTTTTCTTGCCGTCAAGCCTCAAATCGAGCAGTCTCTGCCCTCGCGCCACGGCGTCATCCGCGCACTCACCAAAGAGGACTTCAGCCAGAAAGGGTCCATCTTCCTTCGGCCCGAGGCGCAGTTCGACTACTTCATCACCAAGGCCAGTGACACCAAGCTGCCCGACATCATCGTAAAAGCGATGGAGACGATTGAAGAGGATTACTCCGGCCTGAAGGGCGTATTGCCTAAACAGGAGTACCAGTCCATTCCCTACGATCTGCTCGGCGACCTGGTGCGCACGCTCAACCCCGAGGATAGGCTCGCGCACATAATAATCCTGCCGCGACCAGCGCACCCGCCGCGAAGGATAATGCGCCCCACTTCAAGCTAGTTGGCTGAGATTCGTCACGGAAAGCGGACAGCACGAAAAAACTGAAAAATAAAAATGAATTTTTTCTACCGCTGGCTTCAGCTATATGCCGGTCGCGCGGAAGCTCCCATGCCCCTGGCCCCCACCCATGCGGCTGAACGTTCGAGATGTCGTTCTCTGTTGCTAGAGCCTCAGGGCAACACATTCGCTCCCCACTACTTATCGCCGAGTGGAGTTCTTTGCGAAGAGTCTCGCATGGAGCGCAATGTCCGAGTAGAATGGCGAAATCTCATTGGATCAGGATAACCTTCCGGTTCTATCGCTTCCGGAAGGGTTGCGGCTCGGTGGTGTGAAGAAACACACAGTCCCAGCCGGGTGTCCTGGATGAAAGCGTGAGGGGGGGCGCTTGAACAGTTTTCTCTTGAAGCCGTGGCTGCAAAATAGGAAGACAATTGCATTCCATCCCACAAGAGCTTGCAGGCTTCGCCGACGCGCTCTTTTAGCGGGTCTTTGCATAGCCCTGAAAATTGCCGGAGCCGGGTGCGCAACGGCGAGTGCGCAAACAAATCAGTGGGCTTGGATGGGTGGCAGCAGCATCGTTACCAACGCGAGCGGCTATGCTTCAGGCAAAGCCGGGGTTTATGGAACGCTTGGACTGCCCGCACCCCTCAATTTACCTGGCGGCCGCGCTGGAGCTGCAACATGGACCGACGCGGATGGGCATTTCTGGCTCTTCGGAGGAAATGGTGCCGATGTTGTCGCAGATTTAGGACCTTCCTATTCCTATTCGGGTGGTGGTCTGCTCAACGACCTCTGGGAATTTGATTCGTCCACGCAGGAATGGACGTGGATGGGAGGGAGCACCTGGATCGGCCAGCCTGGCGTCTACGGCACAATCCGCGTGGCAGAAGCCGTAAATATTCCGGGTGGCAGAACAGGATCGGCAACCTGGACAGACAAGGCTGGTCATCTCTCGCTCTTCGGCGGTGATGGTCTTGACAGCAATGGTTTGTGGGGAATGCTCAACGATCTCTGGGAATTTGATCCATCTACAGGCGAGTGGACTTGGATCGGAGGAAGCGACACCCTCACTTGCAGCATAGTGAACAGCTTAACGAGTTGCGCAGGAGGAGCGGGCGAGTACGGCGCACTGGGTGAAGCAGCGGGAGGGAACCTGCCGGGCGCGCGAACGCCCGCAGCGAGTTGGATGGATGCGAGCGGCAATTTGTGGCTCTTTGGGGGTTCTGGCTACGATGCCAGCAACAATT
The DNA here is from genome assembly GCA_963826915.1 of uncultured Acidobacteriaceae bacterium. Lineage (GTDB taxonomy): Bacteria > Acidobacteriota > Terriglobia > Terriglobales > Acidobacteriaceae > Telmatobacter. The sequence goes on along the minus strand of CAWGYG010000006.1, from coordinate 131,892 downwards.
TGGGTGATCTTAACGACCTATGGGAGTTCAGTCCTTCAACTAACGAGTGGACGTGGATGGGCGGCAGCAATGTGGTGTACAAGGCCGGCGTGTACGGAACGCTCGGCGTGCCCGCCGCTGGAAACGTCCCAGGAAGCCGTGACTCGGCAACGTCATGGGAGGACGCGAGCGGCCATTTCTGGCTATTCGGAGGTGGAGGCGAAGACTCTGCAGGCAACTCCGGCTCACTCAACGACCTGTGGGAGTTCACTCCTTCTACGAACGAATGGGCCTGGATGGGAGGAACAAACACGATCCCAAGCAATTATCAGGTACCTGGCGTTTACGGCACGTTAGGCACAGCTGCCGCCGGAAACCTTCCTGGCGGACGCGGGCGCGGAGGCAGCTGGACCGACTCGGGCGGAAACCTTTGGCTGTTCGGAGGCTCTGGATACGATGCGTCGGCAACTACGGCTCGCTTGATGACCTTTGGGAGTTCGTACCGGCGACGAAGCAATGGGCTTGGATGGCTGGAAGCAGCACCATGAATGAAACAACGCAGTCTGGAGTTTATGGCATGCCTGGCATCTACGGAACGCTGGGAACACCAGCTGCCGGAAACACTCCCGGCGGCCGCGAGATTGCCCAAGTTTGGACCGACTCGTCCGGCCATCTCTGGCTTTTCGGAGGTTCAGGTTTTGACGCGAATGGGAATACTTATTATCTCCTAAATGATCTTTGGGAGTATTGGCCGGCGGGAACACCGTTCCAAGCCGCGAAGCCAGCGTTCAGTGTGGCAGCGGGAACGTATGGGTCGTCGCAAACTGTCAGCATTACCGATGCAACATCGGGAGCCACGATTCACTACACCACCGATGGAACCCTACCATCGAATTCCTCTCAGGTTTATAGCGGCTCTATTTCCGTGGCCGCATCCGAAACCATTCAAGCGTTCGCGAGCGCAACCGGTTATGTGCCCAGCGGCGTCGCATCAGCGGAATATACGATTGCGTCTCCCGCAGCGACGCCCACCTTCAATTTGTCAGGGGGGACTTACGACACGGCCGTTACAGTCAATTTGAGCGACAGCACCCCCGGAGCAACGATTTATTACACCACCGACGGCAGTGCGCCGAGTGCTAAGTCGATGCAGTATTCAACCTCCCTAACTGTGAGCACCACGACAATTCTCAATGCCATCGCATTTGCCCCTGGATTTGCGAGCAGCAGCGTAGCTAAGTCGATTTATGTGATAAGCCAGCCCGATAACTTCGCGAATGAATGGGTATGGAGAAGCGGGAGCAGCACGTTCCCGTGTCCTTCCTGCTCACGGGTAGGCGTATATGGCACGCTGCGCGTGCCAGCTGCAAGCAATGTACCTGGTGGGAGAGAGGGACAGGTTAGCTGGACCGACTCGGCTGGCCATTTCTGGTTATTCGGCGGACTCGCTCAGGACTACGACACTTTATTCGACAACGGCGGTGTGTTTAATGACCTGTGGGAATTTGATCCTGCGACGGGTATGTGGACGTGGATGAATGGGAGCAGCACGGTCAACCAACCTGGGTCATACGGCGTGCTGGGCGTAAGTTCGGCTTCAAATGTGCCAGGGAGTCGCGGCTTTGGTGTTACCTGGACCGATTTGAGCGGCAATCTTTGGCTCTTTGGCGGCGAGGGTCTGGATGGCAACGGAAACACGGCTTATCTCAACGATCTTTGGCGGTTCAGTCCTTCTACCGATGAATGGACGTGGATGGGTGGGAGCAGTACGACATCTTTACTGGGGCCGGCTTATGGAGAATCGGGAGTATACGGCGCCCTTGGAGTTCCGGCAGCAGGTAACTTCCCTGGGAGCCACGTGTTTTCAGTCAGCTGGACTGACACGGCAGGTCACCTGTGGCTATTTGGCGGCGTGGGCTACGACGCTAATGGCGTCCTCGGAACACTCAACGACCTTTGGGAGTTCGATCCCGCGACGAGTCAATGGACATGGACCGGCGGCAACAACACCCTGCCTTCGACTTGTAGCCTAGCCGAGGATCAATGTGTCTGGCCTGGCGTTTATGGAACTCTGGGTCAGGCTGCAAATGGAAGCATTCCTGGAGGCCGATACCATGCCGCCAGTTGGACAGATAACAGCGGCCATTTTTGGCTGTTTGGAGGTTCGGGGGCCGATGCAAATGGCGCATACGGTTATCTGAACGATCTTTGGGAGTTCAACCCCTCGACAGGCCAATGGGAATGGTTGAGCGGTAGCAGCACAATCAGCGCCGCCGGGCCAGCAGGTATATACGGAACACTGGGAGTAGCTGCGACCGGAAACGTCCCAGGAGCTAGAAATAATTCAATGAGCTGGACCGACACAAACGGGAATCTCTGGCTGTTTGGTGGGCAAGGGTACCTTTCACTGAACTCTCTCGGGACTCTAAACGATCTTTGGGAGTTCAATCCATCTACCAATGAATGGGCTTGGATGAGCGGCAGCAACACAATTTCCGGCACCAACGGCGGGCAGCCCGGCGTATATGGCACCTTGGGATTCCCCGAGACCGGAAATGTTCCCGGAGCACGTGCAATCTCATCGAGTTGGGTGGATCGAGCAGGCCATCTCTGGCTCTTTGGCGGCTTCGGCTACGATGCCAACGACAATTCCAACAATCTCAATGATCTTTGGGAGTATCAGACGGGCACCAATACCAAACCGCTTACGGCCGTGCCGGAGTTTAGTCCGGGGTCCGGAATCTACACTTCGGTACAGACCCTGAGCATCGCGGATACCACGTCAGGAGCTTCGATTTTCTACACCATCGACGGCTCCATTCCCACCACCTCTTCCTCAGCATATTCAGCGCCGTTTACCGTAAATCAGTCGACGACAATAAACGCTCTGGCAGTGGCTTCGGGTCACGCAAGCTCTGGCGTAGTCAGCGCCACTTACACAATCAATCTACCTGTAGACTTCACGCTCGGACTCTCGGAGGCATCACTCACTTTGCAGCCGGGGGCGCAGGGATCTGTGACCGTGACCGTGACACCGCAGAACGGGTTCAGTTCTGCAGTGAGTTTCGCCTGTTCGGGGCTCCCAACGGGCGCAACCTGTGCATTCAGTCCGACGAAGGTCACGCCGGCGGGATCCGCCGCAACGACTCAGCTCACGATCACCGCAGGAACTCAATCAGCAGCTCAGCACAGCAGCGGCAGCCAATTCCAATATCTGCCGGCTCTGGCGCTGATGCTATCTGCTCTGGGGTGGAGACGCAGGCGCACCTCCTGGTCTTGGCTCTTGCTGATTCTGGCCACGTGCGGATTGGGACTTTTGTCGTCCTGCGGCGGTGGCAGTGGCAGTGGAGGGGGCGGAGGCAGCGGCGGTGGCGGGTCCACGCCCATTACTTCGACAGTGACGGTGACTGGCACATCTGGCGCACTACAGGAGACCAACACGATTTTGCTCACCGTCAATTAACGCTCATCACTGGACGCTCTTGTTGAGGGGTCTGCGCTTGAACTGTTGGTGAAAGAGCGCAGATTAGCGCAAACAAACCGAGACAAATCGGCGGGAAGAATTCGCGCATTGTGTTGTCCTCTCTCTCATGCGTTTTGCGTGTCTAACTCATGCCGGCAAGGGGGTGGGGGAGCTGCCGCATTATACGAAGCCGAGCATCACGACTGCCAGAAGAATAGTGCTGATCAATTGGGCGTTCGGCCCTGCGCACCGGAAAGACATACCTCATCGTCCGAGCAAACCTTGAGAACGCAGCGTACCCTCCGCTGCGGCATCCGTAAAGGCTCTCCGCTTCGCTCCGTCCGCTGCGGCGGCGCTTCGCGGCCTTGACCGATGCCTTCGCTGCGGGTGTTTTCCAGCTATGAGAAGAATGTCTTCTTCTCATGTTCCACATGACCAGGACCACGGCCCACGGCGGAGCGGTGAGGCCCTACAGCGAAGCAAGCAGGACCAGGGCCGTCGCGAGCATCTGTGGCACATTTACGGGCGGCGGTACGCACTCAGAGCATCCCTGCGCAATCCGCCACTTTGGACCGCCGCGACCCCTAATCAGACTATTCTGGGGGTACATTTGGGGGTATCTCTACGGGCTGTAAGTGCATACGATTGATTTCATTATTCTTATTGCTCGATACTAATCCAGTCGTGCCTTAAAAATCAATGCTCTAGATGGGTGACCTCTCCTGGGGGCCCCTTTTTGGGTGCCCGATTGTGCTTAGGTCTGCTCCCGGCAGGCCTCGCCCTGTCGTCGCTCGCGCGTCTCGTTTTTCCTCCAAGACCGCTGCTGAACGAAGGCCAATCAATTCTCCGCGACTCTCCACGGCGAAGACCTGCAAGCCGTTCCACTCCGGGACCAGTTCAATAAATGTCCATCCTGGAACGGCGCGTTCGAGTAAATCTCTCTCCGTTTCGTTCGCGTTGGACATGTTGAGATTTAATCGAACTTTGAGTGATCCCTAGGTTCCAGGAGTCGCAAAATTGCGAAAACTGTATGCAACATTAAGCTTGATTTTGCTTGTATCCGAGATATTGGCAATCATCTGCGCTGTCGAGAAACCCGCTTACGGATATGTGGACCCAGGCTCGGGGCTCTTAGCATTCCAGATACTCTGTACAACCTTCGCAGGGATGATATTCGTTCTCCGTCGAAGGCTGCGTAGCATATTCGATTACATCGCAGGCCACTACAGATCCGACAGCCAGAAGGCCTGCAAGCGGTGACGATCGACGTTGCATCGCCTGCAAATGGGACTTTCCGAGATCCGGCAGGAAGGTTGTACCGGGACGGCGATCGCATCTTGCGTGAGATATACCCGCAGCATGCGACGGCTGTCTCGGAGTGGCTTGCTTCAGACCTCGCCCGGCGATGGATGCAGCAGAGGCGAATGGTGCCTACTTCAATTCAGCAGAAATGCTCCGGCCGCCTTGTCTCGTTGGAACATGAGCGCATCGCTTTTCCAACCTATCCCTGGGAATGGACTCCGAGTCAATGGTTTGAAGCGGCTTCGCTGACTCTGGATCTTTGCGAAGAGGCAGTCGACGAAGGGTACATTCTCAAAGACGCCACTCCGCTCAACATTCTCTTTTCCGGAAGTCGTGCCATCTTTGTGGATGTGCTCTCATTCGAGCGTCGCAATCCGCGAAGCCCGCTGTGGATCGCCTACGCTCAATTCGCAAGAACATTTCTCCTCCCCCTGACGGCATTCACATTATTTGGCTGGCCTCTAAGCTCTTCGCAGCAACACCGCGACGGTTACGAACCCAGGGACTTTGCCTCCATTCTGCCGCTAGTGCGCAGATGGTTTCCCCCACTCCTATCTCTGATCACGCTTCCGTTACTTTTGGAAAAGAGTTCAGGTGCGAAAGCCGATCGAGAAGTCTCAGAGGAATTGGCAACATTCGCCGTACGCCGCCTACTCCGATCAACGCGCAGTTTGCTCAAATCCGCGAAGCCCTCGAGCCGCGACTCCCGGTGGAGCAGTTATTCTCAGACTGCGTGCCACTATTCGTCAGATGATTTTGCGGCCAAGCAGGCTTTTGTCCGTGAGTCGCTTTGCGCCACTAAGCCGAAGCGGGTTTTGGATGTGGGCGCAAACACGGGTGTCTATTCACGGATTGCCGCTGAGAGTGGCTCGGATGTTGTGGCTTGGGACACCGACGTGCAGGCTGCGGATCAAAATTGGCTGTCCGCGCGCAAGAGCAGCCTGCAAATCCTTCCAATCATCGCGGATTTTGCGCGGCCAACACCCGCTGTTGGCTGGCAAAACCGGGAGAATCCAAGTCTCCTCGACCGGGCGAGGGGTCAGTTCGACTGCATCCTGGTGCTCGGAGTTTTGCATCATCTCTTAATTGCGGACCAAATTCCTCTCGCCAGGATTATTGACCAGTTAGAAGACATAACAACGCGCTGGGTGATCGTTGAGTGGATCCCAAGGGAGGACTCGCAATTTGCAGGGCTCTGTCGTGGCCGTGATGAGCTTTATTGTCACCTCACGGAGGAGTTCTTCATTCATACAATCTCGTCACAGTTTGCAGTTCTCCGCCGGGACCTCCTTCCCAACGGGCGCTCCCTGATGCTGCTGGAGCGAATGCGGTGAACAAGCGAAATGTGTTGGAGGGAATAGGCGCAGCACTCTTATTGTTGCTTCCCTACTATGCAAAACTTCTGCTGCCCTCTCACCTCGAGATCTTTCATCTGCATCTCCCCATCTCCAACGTCATCGGAGGGCTGCTCGTAGATTTGTTCATTTACTCCGTGGTACTCACGGGGTTTCTCATCGGTATCGATCGACTCCCTTCGCGTTCAAGAGAAATTCTAAGTACTCTATTTGCCGCCGCCGTTTTTTGGAGCAGCGTGGATTTCGCATTTGAGGTCTTGGTCCACCTGCTGTATCGGGTCGGGTACTGGGCGCGCATCTGGGGAAAGTCGGCCATTCTGGTTATCTTCATTGCGGGAATACTTGCATGGGTTTGTCCTCGCGTCATCCGGCCACCTGTAGAGGCAATTCGCGCCATGGTGGCAGCGTTTGCTTTCACCGGGCTTTGGATTGTCCCGCAGCTTTTTTACATTGGCCTGGCTCATCCCGCTGAAGACAAGGTATCTCTTCTGCGTCCGGTTAGTCCTAAAACCAGCATTTCCAATCATCGTATAATCTGGCTTCTTTTCGATGAGCTTTCCTACGATCAGACATTCGATCATCGCTCTCCTGGCATTCAACTTCCCAATCTCGACAGTCTTCGTGCTGAAAGTACATCGTTCACCAGTCTGACGCCGGCAGGTTTCTATACAGATCGCATCATCCCGTCCCTGTTCTCAGGCCAGGGCATCTACGAGATTCGCAGCACGGTCAATGGAGAACTTCAGTACAGACAACAGCCTCACGCCCCATGGATCGCCTACGATCCCAATGCCACAGTTTTTGCCCTTGCGCGGGGAAACGGATGGAGGACTGGCATCGAAGGATGGTTCAATCCCTACTGCCGCATGTTTGGTTCACTCGTCGATACGTGCTCGTGGGAAGCGAATCTCACGCCTATCGAGGAATACGGTGCCTCGCAAGAAAAATCAATACTATCGAATGCGGCGCTTATGCCAAATCGCTTGATAGCTCCTCTCCGCCAAATCTCGACATCGGAAGAGAGGCAGATGCAGATCTACCGCAACACAATGGACCATGCTCAGGCATTGATCGAGGATGATCAGACCCGGTTTGTCTTTGTGCATATCTCTGTTCCTCATGGACCGGGCATATTTGACCGCAAGCACCATGTGTTCCGCTCAGGAGGAACCTATCTCGACCGTCTCGTGATGGCCGACGACACGCTTGGAACGTTGATGGCCGAGATCGAAGGCACAGCGTCGGCGAGCAAGACCACGGTCATCGTTTCATCCGATCACTCCTGGCGGATCTCATTGAGTCGAAATAGTGACTCCTGGACCGAAGAAGAGGAGCGTGCTTGTAATGGCAAGTTCGACGACAGGCCAGTGCTACTGGTTCATTTCCCCGATCGCGCAGCTGGACGCGATATTTCCACGAAGCTTCCCGAAATGCTCGAGCATGACATGATCGCCAACATGCTCCTTGAGAAGATCAACAGCTCTGACGACTTGAACCGCTTCATCTCGCAACTGACCCGCTGATTCCGGCGATGCTGGCGGACCTGGTCCCACTTAGGGATGTTCTTCTTCGCAAGAAGAGCCTGTAGCAGAGAGTCCGCAACGCGACCGGAGCAAGACGGATCGGCCCCCGCACCACGATGTTACGCAAAAACTCGCCTGCTGTTGTCAAACCTATTCCAAGTAGAAAGAATTGAAATAGAACATCCTGCTTAAGGTAGGCGAATCCGCCTCTGCGACCTTGCATACCGTTGCCCACGCGAACATAGACGAGGATGTCATCGAGATTGTTAAGGCAATAGCCGAGTACAAGCATTCTTGCCCAGAGGTCGTAATCCTCAAACCCGGGTCGCGGCTGATAGCTGCCCACCGCCAGCACAGACGCTCTCCGAAACATGACGGTTACATGGTTGATCGGGTTGCGGAGTTTTGCGTAATGGCGCAATGCCATCCCTGCGGCCGGCAGTCTCCTAAGTGAGTGCGGCCTCGTGAAGTCTTCGTCGAATTCGGCCCAGGTACCGCTCAATACATCTACTTCGGAATGGCTTTCCAGAAAGGCCATCTGCTTTTCAAATCGACCCGGCGCCGAGATGTCGTCTGAGTCCATGCGCGCCACGAATTCTCCACGGCAGACGTCCAGGCCTGAACGCAGAGCTTTCCCCAGACCGACGTTCACCGGTAGCCTCAGAGACACAAGGTTCAATCGGGTTGCGTACGCCGCAATCGTTGCGTGCAAGTCCTCGCCTAATGGTCCGTCTTCTACAAGCACGACCTCATTGGCAGGCAATGTTTGGGCGACAAGGCTATTTAGAGACTGGCGCAGGAAGGCCGGAGTTTCCTTGCAATATACAGACATCAACACCGATAGTTTCATGCTCGTTCTCCACGGACCGACGGTAGGACTTGGCTCTGAAGGAATACTGAGGACTCAGTGAGTTCCTCTGATTGGGAGATAGATAAGGACACAGAAGTCGCCGTAACCAAGCAGGTGCCGGCGGTCCCAGGATGCCCCTCGTCCTTCCCGTAATGCGTCAACCGTTTGCCCAGAGCAATGAGCGGATCCTCGATAAAGTGAAATGACACAAATGACAAGAGCAACGTCAGGAACAAAAACGTAAATATCTTTGCACCCAACGAAAGACCATGCAGATAGCGCATCACAAAGATCAGCGCGGGAACGTGCAGAAGGTAGATACCGTATGAGTACTTGGCTATTTGGTGGGTTGTGATCACGATCCACTTTGCCTTCAACTCGCCAAACGCTGGGATTGCCATACCCAGCGTTAGGCAGATGCAGGCGTTAACCAAAGATCCTATCGGTGTCTCGAAAGGGGGGTCACCTTTAAGCAGGCTTTGCGCGGCGAAGAGGGCCAGGATGAAGAAAGGCCAACCCCACGCCGGGAACGCATGCCGGACTGATCCAACTTCTCGCCGCTCCAGCAGGCGATAAGCTACCATGCCGCTGATGAACATGGGCGGAAAGATTGCCGCGTGAAACATTCTAGGCATCGCGGGTTGGGTAGCCGCGACTGCCAGAAGTGCTGCAACCAGCCACAGAAGAAATACAACAAAGAGACGATCGAACCTTCTAAGGACTGCGAAGAAAACCGGTAACACCAGGTACATTTGCACTTCCCACGGAAGACTCCAAAGGGGGCCAACGACACTCGGGAATCTTCGTATCATGTTCTGCACCAATAGGAGGTTGACCGCGACTCCGCAAAATCCCAACGCATGCAGGTTTCCACCTGACTTATCGGTAAGACCTGTGGCTAAAGCGAGAAAAATCGTGGCCCAGCATAGGGGATAGATACGGAAAGCGCGTCGAATTAGAAAGCTTGTTCCGCGATGCGTTGATGGCGCCCGCCGCATGGAAAGCATCAGCACCAGGCTGGTATGAACAAAGAAGAACATGACTCCGGTGAAACTGAGATTGCCCAGGAACCGATTGATCGCCGGGTCATATGCGCACAAGCCAAAGTTGACGCATTGGTGCCACAGGTGTTGGACAACCACTGAAAGCACGGCCAATGTCCGCAATAGATCGAGATTTGTAAAGTTCGGCTTCATTGCGTCCCCATTTCTCCCTCCAAATCCTTTTTGCGGAGGACCTATAGTCCGGACGCAAGCTTGCGCCATTTTTCAATGATTGAATTGGTTTGGAAAGGCTCGACGCTGACTGATGCACAACCAGCTAATCGCTCCAGCAGAGGCTGATCGTTCGAGATGCGCTCCAAACATTTTGATAACCTGCTTACATCGCCGCAAGGGAATGTCAGACCGTTGACATCGTCGACAATGAGGTCGCGCAATCCGTCCGCGTCTGAAGCAATGACAGGGCGTCCAACACTTAATGCTTCGAACGCCAGCATGGGCAAAGCCTCGTATCGGGAAGGCATGATTACGCACGAGGCCTCGCGGAGATACTTGAGGGGCACGTTTGTAGCCGGCAGCAACGACACCGAAGCTTCCAGCCGATTTTTCCTGACTAACCTCTGCAGCACTGGGTCGGAGTCGACGCCAGGTCCGATCAGCGTGAACCGCCAACCCTCCATCTTTGTTATTGCGAGCGCCTCGAGGAAGAGATCGAATCCCTTTTGTGGATTGCCTCCTCTGCCCATAAGCAGGGCCGTCTTGGGGACGGCTTCCCCGTACGGCACGGGTCTTGCTTCGGCAGGAACCACGTTAGGAATGACGGCAACGCGGCTGTACCTCAGCAAGCGCAAGTCTCGTGATATGCGCTCCGTGAGTACAACCACTGTTTTTCGCCCTATCAAGACAGACAACAGCCGATAAAGCACACCTCCAAAAGGAAAGTTCTGGACGGGAAAGTGCCGCTGCAATACAAGAGGTGCCCCGCCCAGCAACCGGAATGGATAGATGAGACCAAGTGCTGTTCCATGGTCAATGATGAGCGATGGATGATAGCGCTTGGCTATTTTCCTGAGTGCTCCCACCTGGGCAATGCCCCATATCCCTCTCATGAGCCATGCCAATGGCCCATGGCGTGGATACTCAGCGTAAGGAGTTTGTTCCACGATCACCCGTTCGTCGAGATGGTATGCCGCCTCGGAGCGAGCGGAGTGCGTCGCGATTACTACTTGGTCGCCACGCTCTATCAGAGCGTTCGCCAATTCGCAGATGGCGCGCTGTATCCCTGCCCGTTGCTTCAGATCGTAGAAATGAAATACGAACAGCATAAGCTGCAGGTCCTTTCAGCTGAAAAGGTTTGGCCGAGTCAGCATGATCAAAAGAAAACCCCTGAAGTAAATGCAAGTAGACCGACGTCCGCCACATATTCAGCAAGCAGAAGGTATTTCACAACCCGGGGGACGGAACCGATGAGCATCCAGGAAAGAAACAGAGCCGCGTACACTTCGTGAGCGCGCCCCGCAAACACGTTGAAGTAGGATGTCGGTAAAAAGAGAAGAGCCAGAATTAACAGATCGTTCGAAGCCTTTCTGTCCGTGAACTTCCAGGCTGCTAAAAGCGCAATGTCGTAGTAGTACTTGAAGGGGGTATTCGCTGCTGGAAGATTCTGCAGGCTTGTGTAATTGTCATAGGCGGTCAGAAGCAGGATGTTGTCCGCCTGCAGATATAAGAACCAACCCAAAAGGGCGCTTATGCCTATGGCAGCGATCAACCCGTGCCTGCATTTGCGAAGGGCCAGCCAGATAACAACGAGCGCTACGGCTCCGCTTATCCCGCGATGAAACAAGAAGGCGACAACGCCGGCAAGAATCGTAAGCCACAAGCTACTGGTGCCGATCGCCAGGGCGATCAATACAACTGCGGTGCCGTATCTTGTTTGCGCAAAGAGGAACCAGAAAGACAAGTAAAGCAGTATGCTCAATGAGACCGATTTCGAGTAGTGTCGACCTTTACCGGGGAAGGCGAGCATCAGTATTCCGGCCGAAAGAACAAAGCTCCAAAAGAAAAAGAACAGGTCGAACTTGATGCCCACTCTGGCGGTCCAGTACCAGATACCCCACCCTTCTGCGACATACGGATACACGTTGCGGACCCCGGTATCTCCGTCCAGGTCGTAGCCGAAGTTTCGGAAGGTTCCGATCGCGGCCAGCCAAAGTGAACAGTATCCGACCACGATGGTCCGCCCGTGTTTTTCGAGGAATCGTTGCATGTTTCAGTTCCGCGCCAAAACGCGACCATCGGGTAAAAAGTTCGAATCCACTTGCAGGTAGAGGTTAGCTATAGCGCGCGACGTGTAAGACTCCGTGGCAATGGGTGTCCAGGATTCCTGCAAGGCGCGGCGCAAAGCCGCAAGGACTCCCTCTCTGTTCCACGACAATGGGAGAAGTTGCACCGACTTCCCGACTTTGTCCGACGCAATTTCAAGCCCCCCGCCGGCGGCCGGCATGGCGACAATGCAACCTTGCGACATCGCTTCAAGGTAGGTGATGCCGAATCCTTCCAACTCATGGCCGGAGACGAAGACTCGGGTGCGGAGGAGTAAGTTGCGAACGGTTGCATCATCTGGTGTGCCCTTGAACTCGAACCTGGAATCCCCGTTCACCATGGCCTCCAGCTTGGCCCGCATCTTGCCCTCGCCAACGATGCATGCGCGCAGATCTGGAACTTCATCCAGCAGGTCGCGAATCGCGGGAATCATGCGGTGAAGGTTTTTTGCCGCAATCAACCTTCCCACATAGGTCACATAGCAGCGTTCCCCAGGCGGAGCATCCGATTGCAGGTAGAGTGGCTTGAGCGGATTATGTATGACTGCATCGCATCGGGTATTGAAGACACCCCGCAGCACCGCGGCTGTATAGTGCGACACCGCGACTACCTGGATGCCCGAGAACAGGTTGGCCAACTTGTGGGATGCAAGAATTGCGATCATCTTGCACCAGCCCTGGGCACTCGCAAGCGGTACGCCATGGGCCATGCACAAGGCCCTGCGTGCAAACGGTGCCGCGTAGATAGCAGTCGTGCTCAGGATTTTGAGTATTTGCGGATCATGGAGATCTCGCCAATGGGAAAAGATCTCTGAGGGTGAAACGACAGACACGGGAATTCCCAGCTCGGTGAATCCAACCCGCAGTCCTTCCGCGAAGCTCGCGACTCCGCCGATTTCGTGTCCCCCGGTGATCAGAACCTGCGAGGGTATTTCATATTTCACTGCGCGTCTCCAATCTGCATTGAGCGGGTTTGTTGATGGCCAGGTAGTCTCGGCGCGCGCCGGCGTATATCACATACGCAACGGGCAATCCAATGAAGGCGGTGGCAACGAGATAGCTAAAGGCGGCGCCGCCATTTCCCCAGCTGGTCGCGGTCAGTGAAACAAGCATCAGGGTCAGTGACGCGACGACCAGCGACGGGACGAGGAAGGGCTCGCTCTTGAAGGAGCGCAGCAGCATCGCAAAACTCTGTATTACGCAGTTAGCCCCGGCCCCCACGATCAAGACTGCGAAAAGCTGCAGCGGTATCATGCGTGCCGCCAGGTGGGGAACGAGAAAGGGCAACAGCGCCGCGGTGCCGACGGCGCACAGGGCAAACAGGGAGAAGACGGCAAGGGATTGATGTAGCGTGCGCAGGAACAGCCGGTCGAGTTCCTGGAACTCGCGTCGTGCGATCATGCGTCCGAATGGCGCGGTTTTCGTCGAGGTCCAGGTCAGCGCGAGGGCGCTCATATAGCCCGTTATGCTGATCGACATGCCCATCTGCCCGGCATCGACCGCTCCCCGCAGAGCGAAAAGGATGGGAATAAAAACCTGGATTGTGAAGTAACCGCACATCGAACTGATTGCGATCCGCCACTGGAAAGGCCACACCTCGCGGGTCCAGCAAATAGCGGCTGCGCGAGCCTGGTAATGTAACAACCCAAGCAGCAGATTGCGGCGTGAAGCGAGGAATAAGAGGCCGACGGCGGCCTGGCCCACGATCACCATGGCGGGGGAGTAGAGCCCGTGGTGAAACAGCATTGCACCCCAGGCAAGCACATTCAGAACACCTGCCTGACGCAATCGCATCGCAGCGACGGCGCGCACCTCCCCGCACCCTTCGAGGAATGAGTAAAAGGGTGTGCACCATAGACCCAGCATCGAACCGCCTACCGCGGCGAGCCACGGCCCCAGCCATCCGACATGTGCCGTCCCGGCTGCATGGCGAGCGAAGAAGACCATCCCCAACGGGACCAGAATCAAACCCATCGCCGCAGCGGCGAGAGTGTACCAGCGCAGGCTGAGTTGCAACGCGGACGCCAGACGCGCATGCGCTGCCGCGTCGCCACTCACAGTCCCATCCGCCGTGATTTCCAGGTGAATGCATTCGTGCGCGGCTAGCTGCTGTATCACAAAGGAGAAGCCCATCTCGAAGACGATCTGCAATGACACCAGGCTCAGCAGCGTGTAGTAGTAGCCCTGCTCCGTCGGATTGAGAAAGTGAACGATCAGCAGGACTGTTCCGGTGCTTCCGAAGATGTTGATCAGCCGCGCTAGGAACGTGTAAGTGACCGGTCCATCGAGTCCCAGGGTCTTGCGTAAATTCATTGCCAGACCCCTGCAATGACGTCTTCAAGCGCAGCTGGCCACGAACCGAAACTGCGCCGGGAGCGAAGCAAAATCGCAATGGCCTCGGCTGCTGCACAAGTCAACATCGACAACGGCAGGGCCAGCAGCAGCGCAGCCAGTACGATCCAAATTTTGTACAGGACGTTGGGGCGGTCGGGCACGACTGCCGCATCGACGACCTGCACAAGCGCTCCCTGGCGCGCTTCGTCTACCCGCGCTCCTTCATACTGACGCGTCAGCAGATCCTGAATGGTTTCGCGATATTTCACTTCACGCAGCGCCCGGGCGTAATCCAGGCTGGCTTGCGTGACGGTGCCTTTCGGCGCAACCAGATCGCCAGTTCTGCGATCGTGTGCCGCATCCATCACGGCAAGCTGCCCCTCCATTCCCACCGCTTCCTGCTGCGCTCTCTGCAGATCCGGGTTTCCTTCCGAGGCGAACTCGCGCATTCCCCGGATCTCGATCTGTTTCGCTGCGAGTTGCCCTCGCAAGATCGCTGCTGAAGCGATCATGCTGCGGTCCTGCCCCTCAATATCGATGACCCCGGTACGCTGTTCGGTCTGCGCCATGGCGTCTTCCGCCTGCACCAGGTCGTTGTGTGCGGCACTTAACTGGCGTTCGTAGAAAAGACGTCGTTGCGACGCCTCGGTGATGGCGAGGGTCGCAGTGAAGCGGCGATATTCCTCTACCCAGCCGTTGGCCATGTCCGCCGCTCGACGGGGGTCTCGATCCGTCACCGTGATGTGGATCAATCCATCCTTGATTCCGTTGTCGATCGTGGTCGCGCGCTCCCAACGTTTGCGCGCCGCGGAAACATACTTCCGGTGATAGAGAGATTGCAGCTGAAAGCGCTCCACCATCGCGTCTTCCACGGTGCGGCTCTTGAGCAGGGCCACCTGCTGGTCGTTAGGATTCTTGATACCTACGCCGCCGGCGGCCGCTGCCGCCATACCGCCCATACTGCTCAGCTGCGCCATCATTGCGGCTCCAGAGGAGCCACTCTGCGTCGGGGGAAGAATGACGATCGTAGCCGTATAGTGATTCGGCAGCAGCAGCGCTGCCGCAAAAGCAAGCAGCATGATTGCCGCTGTCATCCTCCAGGCTAACCGGTGCCATTTAAGCGCCACTCGAATCCACGCAAGCAAAAAGCCGCGGGGCGGGTTGACTGGGGTGTGTGTCGATTCGATCTCTTCCACAACAGGCATTGAATCAGGCCTCGTAAGTTGGTTCAGGCTTGCACTCGCAATTCGCGATGACGCTTCAGCCTTGAACAAACTTCAAGGGATTTTCGCCAGCCGATCAACTATTCCCGAGGCTACTGTCAAAGTGAAGAGATGGAGGATGGAACATCCTGGATAAATCTGTCGTGTAACAGATTTGGGAATGGATGGATTAAAGCATTCCAATTCTGGAACGCCGATCCGATTCTCGACTTTTTGTCTTCGATGTGCGCATCGGAAGAGTAAAGAATTGGGGCGTCATGAGAAACAGTTCATTGCTTCCACCCTGCGCATGCGCCGCTTTGTCCTTCTCAATCGCTGCCGTAGTTCTTTTTGCTGGTCCCACTCCTTCGCTGCACGCGCAATGCGCTGATGGAGCAGATCCTGATGCACTGGGCTGCGCTACTCTACTCAGCGCGCTCTCTTCTTCAAAAGAATCCCCCGCATCGATCAATATCCAGGGCAGTCCCGTGGAACTGTCGCCAAAGGCCGACAGTTCCACCGAGGCCTCCGCGGTCGGGAGTCTTCCCGGCGGCACTGGCCATACCGAGAGCGGAGTCGGCGACTTGAGCGCTAGGCAAGCGAGCCTGCCGCAGGCTCCCGAAGCGCCCAGCGAGTTTCAGCGCTTTGT
Source organism: uncultured Acidobacteriaceae bacterium (assembly GCA_963826915.1). GTDB lineage: Bacteria > Acidobacteriota > Terriglobia > Terriglobales > Acidobacteriaceae > Telmatobacter. Next base: position 115,913 of record CAWGYG010000006.1, on the reverse strand, counting down.
GGCCGCCTCAACAGGCCAGACGCTCCAGGTGTTTGGATCGAACCTGTTCACTTCCTTACCGGCGTCTTTCGGTCCGCTCCGCCAAGGCCCGGCACCCGGGGAGTTGATTATTGGCACGGATGATGAGCTGCGGGTGCGCATCTGGGGTCAGGTCAACTTCAGTGCCAATCTGCGTGTGAGCCGGGAAGGCGAAATCTATTTTCCCAAAGTCGGCGCTATACATGTTGCAGGGTTGACCTTCTCCGCCGTCCCGGCACATTTGCGCAGTGTCATTGAGCGCGTCTATCACAACTTCGATATGAGCGTGGATCTCGGCGAGATCCATTCCATCCAGATCTACGTCACCGGTCTTGCACACCGCCCCGGTGAATACACGGTTAGCGCCCTCAGCACGCTGGTCGATACGGTCTTCGCCAGCGGTGGCCCCTCAGTTTCCGGTTCCATGCGCCACCTGCTGTTGAAACGTTCAGGAAAGGTGATTGCTGATTTTGATTTGTATGCCTTGCTGATTGATGGTGACAAGACCGGCGATCTCCAACTGCAGCCCGGCGACGTGCTGCAAATTCCTCCCGCGGGACCCGAGGTGGCGTTGATCGGCAGCGTGCACGAGCCGGGCATCTACGAACTGCGAGGTAAGGAGTCGATCCAGGACCTGATTGACGCGGCTGGAGGCAAGAGCACGATTGCCTCCGGGGCGCATGTATCGCTGGAACGGATAGAGGAGCACGCCAGACGGCGCGCTTTCGAAGTGGCTGCCGATAAGGCCGGCCTGGCGACTCTGCTTGACGATGGTGATATCGTTCGCATCGATCCTATCTCTTCGCTTTATCGCGAGGCGGTAACGTTGCGCGGAGCGGTGGCTAACCCAGGGCACTTTCGCTGGCACGAGGGTATGCGCTTGAGCGAATTGATGCCCGATCGCGACTCGCTCGTGAAGCGGGACTACTGGTGGCACCGAACCCAACTGGGCCTTCCGGTTCCTGAGCTGGCGCCGCCCGGCGGCGGCTCAGGTTTGGCTGAAAAGCCCGCGATCCTGGAGAGCCCGGCAGATCAAACCAACTGGAACTACGCGGTGATAGAGCGACTGGCGCCTTCTACCATGACTACTTCACTCATCCCTTTCAATCTCGGCAAACTGGTGCTTGAGCACGACACATCTCAGGATCTTACCCTCATGCCCGGAGACGTAATCAGCATCTTCGCGCAGTCGGACATAGAGATTCCGGTCAATGAGCAAACCAGGTACGTGCGCCTTGAAGGTGAGTTTGTTCACCCCGGGATTTACAGCATCTCTCCCGGCGATACCCTGCGCTCAGTGGTTGAGCGCGCGGGAGGAATGACCCCACAGGCGTATCTCTATGGTTCAACATTTACGCGCAAGAGCACCCAGGCTCTTGAGCAATCGAGGATGAACGAATTTGTCCACCAGCTTGAGGTGCAGTTGGTTCGCAGCTCGATGGCTTCAGTGGGCGTTTTGAACAGCTCTTCCGGCGAACAGGCGATATCAATCAACCGCGAGCTGATTGAACGCTTTCGCGGCATACAGGCGACGGGACGAATTGCGCTCGATATCCATCGCAGCTCAGCTGGTGGCTATGAACTGCCGGACATGCAGCTGGAAGATGGCGACCGGTTAGTTGTTCCCTTCACGCCGGAAACCGTGCAGGTCCTTGGCGCCGTCTTCAATCCCCATGCATTTCTATTTCACGACAACGCCAGGCTGGATGAATACCTTCATCTCGCCGGCGGCCCCGTCCGCGAAGCCGACCGCAAACGAATCTACATACTGCGAGCCGACGGAACGGTGACCAGTCATGATTCTGACGCTGGAGCTTTTGCGCGCGGCTTCAAGAGTTTGCGGCTACATCCAGGGGATAGCATCGTCGTTCCCGAGAAGAGTCTTCGTCTCTCGGCAATGAGTAAAGCTTTGGCCTGGACTCAGGCTCTCTCCCAATCCTCCGTGACAGCGCTCGAGGTCAATGCTCTCAAGTAGACATCGCGGTGGGAGCATACCTTCCCAACTTTTTCAATTCTTGAGCGGCGACCCATTACTGGTTGTTTCTCAGCTGCCACGCGGACTACCCAAGGAAGGAATCGATGATACATGTCGGCAATCAAAACATCGACGCGTCTTTCGGCGCAAGCATGGAACGCACCGCCGCACCGCTGGGAAGCATCAGCACTGCGGACCAGCCGCGGCTTTCGCGAGTTGGTATAAGGTCATTGCGCTATGTGGTTGTTAAGCGTGTATTTGACGTTTTGCTATCATCGATGATTTCGGTGGCGTGTGCTTTGCCATCGCTCATCATTGCCGCAGTTATTCTCCTGTCATCGAGAGGCCCGGTCTTCTATCGCGAAGAGCGGATCGGCCAGAATGGCCGCGTGTTTCGGATATGGAAGTTTCGTTCGATGCAATCCAATTCGAGTCTGCAGAGTCAACTTGCATCGACCGTGCTCGGCGGCCCCGCTCTTCACCACAGAATGGTGAAGCATCTCCACGATCCGCGCATTACTCCAGTAGGCGCTTTCTTGCGCCGCTGGAGCGTGGATGAAATCCCTCAACTCATCAACGTGCTTCGCGGAGAAATGTCGCTCATCGGTCCTCGTCCCATCGTTGAGGAGGAGATCTCCTTCTATGGAAATCTATTGCCCTACTATCTCGATGCGAAGCCCGGCTTATCCGGATTGTGGCAAGTATCCGGCCGCAGCAACGTCGGCTACTCACAACGGGCTGACCTCGACGCAACCTATGTGAGGACATGGACGTTTCAAAATGATTTAAGGATTCTGTTGCGCACAATACCTACCGTGTTGCGAGGGATCGGCTCTCGTTGATCGGCTGCGATTTTTCCTGCGCTCGGTCCGCACCCGGGTCCGGTCGCTCGATGCGGCGATCTGAGTAGGAAATGCAGCCGTACATCTGGAAATTGCAGCCGGACCGCCGATGTCGCCGGTATCTCAATTTCCGATGACCAGCACCTGGAAGCTGCCGTCTACGGCATTCATCTTGATCGTGCCCATATTATTCGCCGGTGTTCCAGTCATTGTCGCTCCAAAGATGACGGTTACGAGGTAGACCTCGCCCTCCGAAGAATTGATAGCCAGCGTTCTTGCCTGGTGACGTGTTGGCAGCACTTGGATGATGGAATAAGTGTCGGTGACATCCTGGCGAACGATGGTGAGGGTGCCGTCCCCGCCGCCGTCTGCAGAAAAGATAATCCCGCGATTTGGGTCGTAGCCGATGGCGTCCGCGCCCTGGCCGATCGGGAGCCAAGTCACGAGTTCCCCCGTTCCACTGTCCAGAACCAACATCTTCATGTTGGTGCATGCCGCAAACAGTCTTTCGTGCGTGCCGTCCACCGCCAGGGCGCGTGGCTCCTGACAATCAGCGCCAAGACGGAAGCGGTGAGGAAGTGCATCGGCTGGCGGGGCTGGAACTGCTCCGCTCGTCCAATCAAGCATTAACGGCTTGGCTGGCGTTCTTGTCGCGTTGGCTGGCCGGGACCTGCCGCCGTTGTCCGCCATTTGGGTCAGCGCCGAACTGATCGCCTGGGCGTTGAGGCGAATAATCTGGTTGCGGTCGGTGACTGTGATGTACACTTGGCCGTCTCCCGCTGTTTCCGCGGAGCCAAGACTCCCGTCCACAGTGATTTGGGCCAATTGCTTTTTTGACTCGGCATCGATGATTGTCAGGGCGGTCTCTTTGTTGGCACTCGCCGGGGGGCGCGACCCACTGGCGCGCGCAGCAGGATGGGTGGCATCCGCGGTCCCCGGAGCTCTTTCGGAAATTGCGCCTACTACAAACAGCAACCTGCTTTCATTCTCCAACACCACGGAACGCGGTGTCGGTCCGGTCGGAATGCTGGCAACCACTTGGAATGAGTGCCGGTCAAACACCTGCAACATGCCCGCGGGTCCGTCGGTGACATATCCGAAATCCCCTGCCGGACTGAGCGCAATCGAGTGTGCTTCGCGAAACCCGCTCACAGTGCCGGCCAGCGTACCTGTGCTGACGTCGACTACCTGCACTTGAGGTCCGTGCGCAATGAAGAGCTGGCGAGCCACAGGATCCATGGCCAGGGAGCCCCAGTCGCCTACCCCTCCAATAAACCAGGTTCTCTTGATGAAGAAGGGATGCGCGGGCAACGCAGTGGGCGCAGGCGGGCTTTGGGCCGACAGCGCGACGCATCCCAGCAAGCAGAAAGCCACGCATTTTCTCATCGCCCAACACTCCTGAATGCTTTTGACGCACCTTGTTTGCTTTGCGCTTACGGCAACGTTCCAAGTTGCCTGCGGTGACGGGCAGCCTTCGACCCAAGCCTAACTGATCCACGCCCGAAGGTCACGGACTGCATCCAATTATCAGTAGAGAATATCTGCGACCGATCATCACGTGGGATAAACCGAAATCGAGTAATATGGAGGCGCTCGCGCATGCGGCGAGACTCCAGAATTGGAATGGAGCAACGCGAATGGACGAACGGAATCTTTGCGAAACGGCACGCGAAATGGTAGCCAACGACAAGGGTTTGTTGGCCATGGATGAAAGCACTCCAACCTGCAATAGGCGCTTCGCCGCGGCTGGAATTCCCCAAAATGAGGAAACTCGTCGCGCTTACCGCGACATGATCGTTACCACCCCCGGCCTGAACCATGCCCTCAACGGCGCAATTCTCTTCGACGAGACGATTCGCCAGCAGACCAGGGCCGGAATTCCATTCGCGAAGGCCCTTGCCGACGTTGGAATCATTCCCGGTATCAAGGTTGACGCTGGTGCGATAGGGCTTGCTGCTCACCCCGGCGAGAAAGTCACGGAAGGCCTCGACGGCCTGCGCGAGCGACTGGCGGATTACGTCAAGTTGGGTGCCCGCTTTTGCAAGTGGCGTGCCGTGATCACCATTGGCGAAGGCATCCCGAGCCAGGCCTGTATCGACGCGAACGCTTTGATCCTGGCGCTCTACGCGACCCTGTGCCAGGAAGCCGGCCTTGTGCCGATCGTCGAACCGGAAGTACTGATGGATGGCGACCACACGATGGAACGTTGCGCAAAAGTCACGGAACAGGTACTTCGTACCGTCTTCGGTCGCCTCGTTGAGCAGGGGGTCATTCTCGAAGGCATGATTCTTAAGCCGAACATGGTCGTTCCGGGGTTGAAGTGCCCCCATCAGGAAACGGTTGAGGAGGTCGCCGATGCCACTGTGCACTGCTTGCTGCGCACCGTTCCCGCCGCCGTGCCCGGCATCGCATTTCTGTCTGGTGGACAATCCGGCGAACTGGCTTCAGCCCGGCTGAGTGCGATGAACACGCGCTTCAAGTCACGCCTTCCGTGGGGAGTTGCGTTTTCCTTTGCGCGCGCGATTCAGGAACCAGCAATGCAAATTTGGCATGGAGAAGATGCAAATGTACCCGCCGCCCAGAAAGCTCTTTTGCACCGCGCAATGTGCAATCGCGCAGCTCGTCGCGGCGAATACTCGGCTGCGATGGAGAAGCAATGACCCATAAAAGCGTTTTCGAAGAGTTTCGCATCGAACCCGGATCTCACGTCCGGCTCAAGAAACTCGACCCGGGGTATGCGGGCCGTCACACAAAAAAAGTAGGGCTGATCAGAACCAGGGAACTTTGCGAAAAAATGCTCGATCTCCAGTTGCGGCAGTATGCCGAGCACAAGCGCTCGCTCTTGATCTGTCTTCAGGCCTTGGATGCCGGCGGCAAAGATGGAGTGGTAAAGCATGTAATTGGAGGCATGAATCCTTCCGGCTGCAACGTCGCCAGCTTCAAGGAGCCGTCCAAGGATGAGCTTGCGCACAACTTTCTTTGGCGAATTGAGGCTCAAACACCGCGGCGCGGCGAAGTCACCATCTTCAATCGATCTCATTACGAAGACGTGCTGATTGTCCGCGTTCACGATCTTGTGCCCAAAAAAGTGTGGTCCAAACGCTACCAGCAGATCATCGACTTCGAGCGCATGCTCGCTGCAAATGACACTCGCATCCTCAAATTCTTCCTGCACATCAGCAAGGAAGAGCAGCTAAGGCGGTTTGAGCAACGTCTTGATGATCCGACCAAGCGCTGGAAGATCAGTGAGGCCGATTACAGCGAAAGAGAATACTGGGACGAATACGAAGAGGCATACGAGGATGCAATCGCCAAATGCAACACAAGCGATGCTCCCTGGTTCGTTATCCCCTCAGACCATAAGTGGTTCCGCGATCTTGCCATCTCTGAAATCATCGTTGCAGCATTAGAAGATCTCAATATCCAGGTGCCGGAGCCGACTGTAAACATTGAGGATATTCGCAGAAAGTACCACTCCTCGGTTGAAGAAGAGAAACATAAGAAGCAATAACAACAGGGTCGCCTGTTTCAAATCCCAGCGTCGGACCACTGAACGCCGATTGCGCTATCCTGAACCCTGCACGGCGACCTCGTCGGACTGTGCAGGGAGTTCGGGATGGCTGAATTTGCCCTGAATATCAACGGAGCTCAATACAAGGTCGACGCTCCTCAAGAAGAAACGCTGCTTTCCGTTCTCCGCAATCGACTCGAACTCACCGGAACCAAGTACGGCTGCGGTGAGGGTCAATGCGGAGCATGCACCGTCCTGTTGAATGGCAAACCCATGCGATCCTGCTCCATCCCCGCCGTGGCTGCTGCAGGCTCAAAAATCATTACCATCGAAGGCTTGGAACAGGATGGAAAACTCAGCGCAGTTCAGCAGGCCTTTCTCGACGAAGGCGCTTTTCAATGCGGCTACTGCACGTCGGGCATGATCGTCAGCGCCACTGCTCTGTTGCACGCATATAAGACCCCGACCAACGAGCAGATTATCGAATCCATGAATGGAAATGTCTGCCGCTGCGGCACCTATCCCCGCATCCTTGACGCCATCAAACGCGCTTCAGGCCAGCCCGTAGAGGGAGGACGGCGATGAGTCTCCTCGACCACTCCATCGTTGAATCTGCAGAGAACGTCAACCAGGCCGCACCGCGCAGCCTGCGTGCGGAAAAGCCACAACCTGACCGGCGCGACTTCTTGAAGTTTTTGGGTGGTGGCATTCTTGTCTGCCTCACGCACGACGTCGCATTCGCGCAAGAGTCCGGCAGAGCCTTCGGAGGTCATGAGCTTCCCAAGGATCTGAGCGCGTGGCTGCACATCGCGGCGAATGGCGACGTGAAGGTTTTCACCGGAAAAGTTGAGGTCGGTCAGAACATCCGCACATCTCTTGCGCAGCTCGTCGCAGAAGAACTTCGTGTGCCCTTCGAATCCATCACCATGATCATGGGCGACACCGACCTGGTTCCCTGGGACATGGGCACATTCGGCAGCCGCACCACGCCAACCATGGGCCCACAGCTTCGCAAAATGGCTGTCGCCGCGCGGCTGATGCTCATCGATATGGCTGCGATGCGCTGGAACATCGACGCCGCAGGACTGGTGGCCGGCGACGGAAAGGTCACCGATCCCAAAACTTCACGTTCCATCACCTATGGCGAACTCACTCGCGACGAGAAGTTGGTAAAAACCGTCTCCGCAGACCAGCACCTCACTCCTGCAACCGGCTGGAAAATAGCTGGAACCGCCGTACCCAAAGCCGAGGGCCGCGAATTCGTTACCGGCAAGCACAAATATCCCTCCGACATCGTGCGGCCGGAGATGATGTTCGGCGCAGTCCTTCGCCCCGATGGATTCAACGCGACCCTGCAGTCGGTGGACACGAGCGCCGCGGAGAAACTCCCCGGTGTGAAAGTGGTGCGCGATGGCGACTTCACCGGTGTCGTTGCATCAGATGCCTACACCGCGCAAAACGCGCTCTCGGCAATCACGGCGAAGTGGAATGTTCCCGAACAGCCGTCGAATCAGGACCTCTTTGCGTATCTGAAGAACAACCCGGAAGGTCACGACACCGCCCCACAGCATGTATCCGGTTCCGTCGCGCAAGCCATGACGACCGCCGATTTGAAATTGGAAGAGTCGTATACGGTCGAGTACATCGCACACGCGCCACTCGAGCCCCGCGCTGCAGTTGCTGAATGGAAAGAGGGCAAGCTCACGGTGTGGACAGGAACCCAGCGTCCGTTCGGTGTTCGCGACGAGCTGATGGATGCGTTCAAGCTCTCCGCCCCACAGGTCCGCGTGATCCATCCCGATATGGGCAGCGGTTACGGGGGCAAGCATACCGGCGAAGCGGCTGTCGAAGCTGCGCGCCTCTCTAAGGCTGCCGGAAAACCCGTAAAGGTCGTGTGGACGCGTAGCGAAGAATTCACCTGGGCCTATTTTCGTCCCGCCGGCTTGATCGAGATCAATGCCGGCGCGCAGCACGACGGCACGCTGGTCGCATGGGAGCATCACAACTACAACTCAGGCCCTGCTGCGATCGGCACACCTTATGCCGTCGCCAACCAGCTCATCCAATATCACGAAACGAAATCTCCGCTCCGTCAGGGCTCCTATCGTGGCCTGGCTTCCACGGCCAATCACTTCGCCCGCGAGTCGCACATGGACGCCATGGCGCATGCGGCCTCGATGGATCCGCTCGAATTCCGAATGAAGAATCTTACGGATCCTCGGCTCAAAGCCGTATTCCAAGCGGCTGCGGAGAAGCTCGGCTGGGCACGGTCAAAGTCCACCCCTGAGCGCGGGTTCGGTATTGCCGGAGGAAACGACAAAGGCGGATACGTGGCAACGTGTGCCGAAGTTGAAATCGATCCGGCGAGCAAAAAGGTTCGCATCCGCCGCGTTGTCGAGGCTTGGGAATCGGGCGCTGTCGTCAATCCCGATGGCCTGCGCAACCAGATGTCGGGCGCAATCGTCCAGGCTATCGGCGGCGCACTTTTTGAGAAGATCCTGTTCGCGAACGGTCAGATTCTCAATCCGCGTTTCGCACACTATCGCCTGCCCAGATTCAGCGACACCCCGGACATCGAAATTGTGCTCATCGATCGCAGGGATCTACCTTCTGCCGGCGCGGGTGAAACCGGCCTCGTTGGCCTGGCTCCTGCGGTTGGCAATGCAATCTTCGCCGCTACGGGCGTGCGCTTGCGCTCCATGCCCATGGCCCCACGCAGGGATCCGTTATCCACCGAGTCCGCCGCGCAAATCCAGAGTTAGATCTGGCCGCATAATCCTGCCCTTTGAAACGGCACGACGCGGGGTACCCTCTGGGTCGCGTGCCGCAGAGGCTGCTTGGATTCTGGGGCTTTAGTGCCTGCGTGAGAGCTCAATCTCCGCGCTGACTTGATTGTGACTAATGCTGAATGGCAAAAGCACCCCGTAGGAGTGTGGGGAGACTAGCCCCGGGTAGAGCCGTTGATCCGGCTCACGGATCAACGGCGTCACTCGGGGACAACGACAACAGAACGACCCGAGCCCCGTAGGGGCGATGCAACCCTCCACGACGCGAGTTCTCACGCGGACACTTTAGCCCCCGAGGGATGCATTGCTTTGGCAGGGAGGTAAGCATTTATGCAATCACTCCGAGCCATTGTCCGCGCACTTGCTGATTTCTAACCGGCAAAGGGCGCTGCCTTTTTCGTCCATGGATCCTTCGCGTAGCGCTCGCGCAGCAGCCGCGCAGCCTCTTGCTTGATTCCGTACAAGTGCGATGTGCGTGCCTTTTCTTCCGGCGTGTAGTTCTCGATCCGATCGCAACCGTAGCGAATCATCCTGAGCACAAGATAAAGCGACTCCGGCACATCCTTGTCGTCGCCGTGCGTCTTCGCGTACGCCACTATCTCACCGCCAAGGTAGATCTCCGCGCTTTCCTGCTTGCCAAACTCGGAATATTCGCCGCTCGCGGTGCTCTTCTGCGCCGGCGTGAGGAATTGCACTGACCCTCCGGCCACCGAGTTTTCAGGCCGGGTCCACGGGTTCGACTGCCAGCCCTTGCACCACCAGTTATCTCCGTAACTCTCCACAAAATCCCATGAGTACGACCGCTGCACGCCCGGCTCGAGGAATGGAAGAAGCCCCGGATTTCTTGCGACCGCAACGATCGCGTGAAACCCCGTTCCGCTCCCCGCCTGTTCCTGCAGTTTCTGCGGCAAAAGCGGAAACAGCTTTGCCGCTGCCGCATCGTCCTTCAGCAGCACGGCGCGCACCCACGCCGACATGGCAACCGCACGACGCAGTTGCTCGGGCAGCTTTTCTGAATTGGCCGCTTCGATCAGCGTCGAAAGAGGCGCCTGCTCATTGAAGAAATCGGCCGCGTCCTGGCTGAACTGCAAGTCTCCGATATTCTTGTTGCAGTCGTACACGCGCTTGGGATCCTTCATCACATCGAGGCACTCGCCGAGCGAAGAATCCTCCTCAGATGTGCGTTCAATGACTTTTCGAGGCGCGTAGGTCAGGAATTCACTCAGGTTGGTTGAAGCCGATGCGCGCAGTTGAAGAAACAAATTGACTGACGATGCGTGCCCGCTCGCCTGGATCTGCGGCATCAGTTGTGCGAGCAACGCTTTTGCCCCTTCGGTGTCGCCCGTCGCGGTCAGCAACCGGGCACGGTGATACTCCACCAACTCCCACGCCGGTGAGTCTGCCGGCACTTGTTCCGCGGCCTTGAGCAATGCAGCGTCCCCAGCTTCCTTGCCGCTTGCCTTGGCCAATGCCGCGACAAACCAATACATCTCTCCGGTCTTTTGCCATTCAGCTATCGCGTGTTCGCTTGCTTCCGCTGCCGGAGATTGAAATGTGATCAGCCAATCCACCAGCGTCGACGAGGCGCGCAACGAATCGACCTTTCGCCACCCATCACTGAACGCATCGTTCCGTGCTTGAGCCGGTTGCGGATCTTCCTCAAATGAATCTGCGCGCAACTTCAGTTCGTCAAGGCAAGCATTCAAATACCAGGTAAGGTCTGTGCGATGCTGTGCGTAGTTTGGATCGGTCTCCGGCCCCGCCAATGCCGCGGATAACTCCTTCAGCCGCACCATCGGTTCCGTGCGCAGCCGCACCAGGTCCAGTTCGTTCTGAATGGCCTGCTGTGAGATGCCCGGATGCGGTTCGTTGAGTAATGCTTTCAATCGAGTGGCCGCTTGCCGCATAAGCCCGTCGTCAAATGTGGCAATCGAGCCGTAACCGGCGCTGTCCTTTGCATGGAATGCATCCCGCACCAGGCTGCGTGCCGCCAGGTAAAGCGCAATCCCATGCCAGGGCGAATTGGAATCCCGGGCAATGGCTTCAAAAGAAGCACGCGCATCTGCAAACTTCTCCGCATAAAACTCGGCCGCAGCAGTTTGGTAGGCGCGGTCTTCCTTCAACAGAACAGGACTGCCCTCAGGCGCATTTGCCGGGAGCACTGCGGCACCGCCACTGCAGTTTGCAAACACCGCATCCTGTCCCTTCAGCCAGTCGGCTAATTCCGGGCTCTTGCCGCCCCATGTTTTTGCCCTTGAATCCAATGTCAAAACAGCAGTTCGAAACGCATCGCTACCGCAATTCAAAAAGTTGTCAGTATAGTTGGCGCCATTGGCCAGTTGCACTTTGAATGCGCGCTCCTGTTCAACCTTCGGAGCAGGCGCTGCATACTTGGCGCGAGCCGCCGGCCAGCTTTCCACTAGCTCTGTAGTCTTCTTCTGTTCCGCTGCCTGCTGATTCCAACTCTCCATAGACTCCGGGTCGGATTCGATGTACGTTGGCTCGTAAGCCCCCTGCTCAACCTTGCTCAGATGACCACCATTGAGGTAGCGAAAAGCCACCACCAGATCAGTGCGCGGAAAGGTCGGCAGCAATACTCCGAGCTTGCCCTCGACGAATTCTTTCGGGTTATCGGGTCGTAGCTTGAGCACAAAGATATCCGGCGCAAAATCCGGCCCGCAAGCCTTGGCGGTAAACAACGACGAAACCAAAAGCAGAAATGCAATCGCAACAGACGGACGCCTGTTCATGGCAGCTTCCTTTCGGCGAGATAGTCCAGATCTTCGTGCCAGCCGCGGTCAGCGAAGACATATATGCGTTTCCCACTCATATCGCCGGGCCATGCCTCGTGCGTTGAAACACCAACGCTCCCCATGCAAAGCGGCTCTCGAATGCGAAATTGCGGCAGGTCCGGTCGCGCGTGGCGGCGATCGGGTTCCATGCGAAAAAGCATGGGGACCGCCTCGTCCACCGGCAGGTCGGCGATCCAATCGTCGTAGCTGCACCAGGAAGCCAGCGCCGTGATTGAGAGCGGTAGGCTCGGCGGCATCCTGCGCCTCAGGTCGCCAAGCAAGTCACGATAAAACTCGCGCTGCGATTTCGTCGCGTCAAAGTCCACCTGCAGCGCCGCGATGCCGGACCGATCCGCCGAGCGCAGCAGCCACTCCACCGTCTGCTTTTCCCGCTCCGCATCGAGCGTTGCACCCCGCAGAACCTCGATCCGCACCACGGATATTCGGGCGACATTCCCTTTCGGATAGATCAAAGGCTGGTGCCGCGACTCGGCGATGACCTCGGGGCCTATCAGGATCGTCTGATCCAGCGACGCGATCGCAACTCGCTCCGCGTCGACATCGTGCAAGTCTTCCGGCCGTTCCCACGCCCAAAGCGTCTCCCGTGGCAGCGCTCGCATGCGATCCGAAAGGCCCACTCGCGCGCTCGGCAGCGTATCCGAACGCATTGCCAGGCAGAGCACTCCCAACGCCGCGGCAAGAGCGACTTTGCTCCACGAGGATAGGGGTTTGGTCATGGCTCCGGAACAAGCTAACAATGAATCAAGTTCCGCTCGCGGTCAAGCTCGATGTCTTTGAATGCGAAACTCCGCTCCTCCGTCCCGTCGGCACAGGCCAGATTGGCTCGATGACGTCCTTCACAGGCGATGTCTTTGTCGCGGTCTCGCGATTCGAGGCGCCTGGCTGTTCATTTCAGAGGAGCCCTCTGCAAAACCCAGGTCTTTCCATCTTGGCTCTCCCAGGTTTCAAGCGTGTCGGTCACGAGTTCGAATCCGTTGATCGGGGGCGCCGGCGCCGCTCCTGCTCCGGCAGCGGTTTGGCGGGTCCGAACAAGAATGGCTCTTCCGGTCCACTGGCGGGCAATCGGAACCCAGTTCTTTCCAGCGTCTTCGCTTAAGAACATCGCACCCGTTGCATCGATCGCAATCGTGTGTCCGCCGTTGGTTGCGACCGAGAGTGCGCTCGTCCCGTGCGGCAGCACTGTACTCTTCGCCTTATCTATCGAGAGTAGGCCGGAAACGGATCCATAGCCGGTCCCGCCAGAGGACTTCAGTGCCATCTCTCGACGCGGAGCCTGTGGAGCAGGAGCCGGTGGCGCGGGCTTCAATTGCGACATCGCCATCATCCCATTGGAAGCCGTCGGAGACGTTGCTGAACCCAGCGCATCGGCTTCAGCGGCGGAGTACCGTGCACCCGCAACCTGCACCGGCTGAGATCCACTCGCCCGCTGCTGCGCCGCCTGCTGCTGGCCAAATTGCGCCGACTTAGCCGGCCCTCCAATGCCTGAAACCATCCCATTCACTTCACGCCTCGACTGGAGCGACCCCAGGGCCACCGGCGGAGCTGCAAATCCGAGCGCTGGAGCCGCTTGCGGAACAGGCCGCCCAGTGATTTCGGCAGACTTCTTCTTCTCGTCAGCAATATTCTGCGGGCCTTTCGCTGCCGGCGTGGGCGCATCCAGGTACTTCTCCACCTTATTCGCCACCTCCGGAGCCGCGGGCTTTGCCGGCGTCGCGCTTGCAACCGGCTTCTGCTCCCGTTGTTCCATTGGCGCGTTTTGCGCTACCTGGTTGTTCTGCGGCGTGCGCCGAAGATGCTGAAACATAACCACCGAGAGAATGCCCGCCATCGCCGTTGCAGGGATCCAAGCCCAGCGCCAGCCGGCGAGCCATGCTTTGCGTCGCACCACAGGCTCCGCCGAACGCGAGCCGGCAAGTCTAGGCAAACTCGCCGAATGATCAGGCACCTGCGCCGCTGCGGCAGCCACCAAATGCAATGACTCCGTGTCCGCCGTCTCCTGCACTAGGAACACCACCTGCCGGCAGCGGCTACATGACGCCATGTGCGCCAGGATTTGCTCGCGCTCCTCGGGCGGCAGGGCCTGCTCGACAAAAGCGTTCAGGCTCTCAGCGTCCGGATGGTTGCCGAATTGGAGATTCTGATTCATCCTGTCGCCTTGGCTTTTTCTGAGATCGTCTTACCCGGAAAAGTTGCCTTACTGCTGGTCTCGCTTAAGCCCGCCTGCTCTTGGAACGTCTCTGCCTCGCAACTTTGCAGTAGTTTCTTCAAGTCCATCGCCAAATCGATGTCGCGGGGATCAGTACCAAGAGCCTCTTCGGCTGCCCTTCTGCTCATTCCCGCATTGGTCAGATTTTGTAGAACCTGTTTGCGCACAACATCCGTCACTCGTCGCAACCTGCGACTCACCGTGGCTTCGTGAACGCCTACCACTTCCGCAATCTGCGCCAGCGTCTTCTCGTCCAGATAATAGGCGGCCATCAGAAATCGCTCTTCCGCGTTCTGAAGCCGCAGGGCGTCCGCAACCGCACTCGCAAGCACCGGCAAATTCGCTTGTGCGCTTTCTGCGGAGTTGTCGGGGGCAACCCGATCAAACTCCTCAAACTCCTCGAGCGGCTTTTCGCGATGGCTGCGCCGGTAATGGTCCACATGGCGCTGGGCCAGCGTAGTGCGCAGCCAGCCGAGCAACGAGCCTCGCCCCCGGTACGAGTCCAACGGACAGCGTCGTTCGCCTTCGCGCACTGTCAATCCATAGAGCTCGGCATACAGTGCGTCGGCCAGGTCCCGCCCTACAGTGTCGCTTCTGCTGATAGCCGTCGCCGACCGCACCAGGGACTCGTGAAATGTCGCTACAAAGTGCTCCCAGGCGCGTTCATTGCCAGCCCCACAGGCGCGAGCCAGCACCAGGTCTTCAATGCGAAGGCCACGAAAGAACGCTGCTTGTTGTTGCGGCGAAGCGCCTGCTCCCTTCGCAAGCCCAAAGTTCTGCTTTGTGCCCTCGGCAACAAGAATTTTGACGAATTCGCCTCGAGCCAGCCCCCAGGCGCCAGCTTCGCTCTCCCTCCACAACTCGTCGAGAAGGGTCGCATCGACCACCACCGGACTGACCAAGCCGGGCGCGACCGATTCATCGCCTGCCAAGGCGTCACCGTCGGGTTGGAACGGCGCTGCGTCCACTCCCTGAAGATACGCCCAAAAAATCCTGCAAGAAAAGGGCCGCTCCCCGTTCCAGTGTCAGGTGCATAAGACACCGAGACCGATGGAGGATGGAAATGAGCGATGTTTTCAGGTTCGGATTAGGCAGATTTGCGCTACTCGGCGCAGGACTTATGACTTTGTTTGCCTTTGAACACGGCGAAAGGGTAATAGCCGGCGGCCCGGTAGATACTCCAGTTGACTCCTGCCGCGTGCTGGCTCCTATCGAAAGCGGCAACCTGCTTCTCTTCCCCGTGGTGCGGACCAGCAAGGCGCCGGGCGCGACACCGTTTCTTACTCTGGACGAGGGCATCAAGAGCGGGCAGGTCGAAGTAACCGAGGCGGGCAAAGTAAGCGGCCTCGTCCGCCCGCGAACAGCAACGCCAGCCCCTGCCTATCGCGGCGATCAGGTGAACACTCTGGTCCTGGTCAACAACTCCGATAAGCCGCTGCTCTTGCTGGCAGGCGAAATCGTGACTGGAGGCAAACAGGACCGTGTGATCGCCAAAGATCGCATCGTTCCTGCAGGCAGCGACCCCATCGACCTGGGAGTTTTCTGCATTGAGCCCGGCCGCTGGACCCAGGACACCGCCACCTTCGGCTCATCAGCCAAATCGGGGATGGGCAGCTTCATGGTTCAGCCAACCGTTCGCGAGAAGGCAATGGTTGCGAAAGACCAGCACGAAGTCTGGAACTCGGTCAATGGCGCCATCGCTCAAATGGGGATCGCGGCTGCGCCTCCAATGGCGTCAGGCGGTCCGCAACTGCGTTCGGGCATTGGCGGCGGCGGGCTCGGTACAACCAGCTACGCCCGCGCCATGCAGAACAGCAGCGTCAGTGCCAAGGTCGACGAAGCCGCTGCTCCCGTGATGAAGTCGCGCGAACAGGTGCTCGCCCGGCTTCGCGAAGAGCACGCTGTCGGCGTTGTCGTTGCCGTGCGCGGCGAAATCGTCTGGGCCGATCTCTTCGCCGATACCGATCTGCTGGCGCGCTATTGGACCAAGTTGGTTCGTTCCTATGCGGCCGAGAGCCTTCTCGAGGGCGATTCGCACCCTGCGCCTTCAGTCACAGACGCTCAGCATTTTCTCGACGCTCCCGCAGGCGGAACGGAAACCACTGAAGGCGATCTCGGCATCTATCGCTATCGCGAATTGCACTCAGACCGCACCGAAACTTTCGTGCTCGAATCGCTGCTGCCCGGTACTGACTACGACGTCCACATCAGCAAAATGAAGCTGCGCGGCACCCTCCATCGCGTCGCCACCCCGCAGATCTATCGCTGACGTCACGATTAAACTTGGCGGTTTCGGACCCGCATTAACCTGGGCCGCCAAGCGTCAGACCTTCTTCATCACGGCGTCCTTGGCATCGAAGGCAAGTTTTGCCTTATTGCTTATGCGCACCAGGCGCGGTACTGCAATCAGCGTCACCGCAAACAAGAAGATAGACCCTGCAATGAATTCCATCCTGCCGTGACGCAGGTCTTCAAACAGAATTTTGGCAGCCACAAATGCCAGTGCTCCGTAGGCAATGTGCGTCATCTCCAGTCGGCCCCAGCGAGCGCCGGTGAATGCCAGCACCAGGGAAACCGCGCAGGCTGTCAGCGTGCGGATGAATGCTACGTGGTAGACGTCGATCGGGAGCGCCAGTGCGGCCAATCCCAGCAGCCCCTGGGTTAGTAGCGCCGTTACCCCACACACAGCGATCAATGCGGTCACGAAGCGGAGAACTTGCTGTACCAATGCCTCTCCGATGCCCTTCCCGGCTGCGTAGCAAACAATCGCACAGGCGGTGGTCACCAGAATACTCAGGTCCGTCTTGACCGGCAGCGCACCTGCCACGCTGCGGAATACATACTCCGGCAACCGCGATGCAACCGAAGAGGCGATCAGGAACAGCAGTCCATGGACTTCCAGCATCCTGCATTTTGTGCGAAGACCGAAGACAATCGCGATCGCCGCCGCAAACCCGAGGCACATGGCCGTCTGCGCTCGTGGCAAAAACAAGAACGTACCCGCCAGCAGCAGCCCTGCGCTCCAAGCGCCAAAAACCTTGAAATTCCGTTCCCCGTCCGCATCCCGAAAGCGCAGAAATACTGCTGAGTAACAAACCAGGGAGAGCACCAGGCAAACACCACCAACGACGAATCTTCCCGATTCCGGCAGAAAGAAGAGCAGGCTTGAGGCCGCCAGGAGAAACGCGATCATTACCTGTAAGACCTCTGAGACTGAGATCCTCCTCTTCAGCCCCACAGATTTGATTGCCACGCTTGTTCCATTAACGATAAACAGCAGACATGCGGGAACCAGCAACGTGGAAGCACTCAATTCCAGATAGTCTCCGCGAGCGCTCACCGGCCCGGTGTAAATGAATAGCAGCGCCCCGATTGCAGCATCGGCCACAATCCCAACCAGAAGCTGTAATCCTTGTCCACCATCTCGCAGCCCTGAATGCTCGCCTAGCGCGACCATGAGAATGAGAGTTGCAATAAATGGAATCGGGGTATGCGTCGCAATCGACAGCGCCAGCGCTGTGAATGCGCCTGCTCCATGCGCCACCCAAAGAACCGACTCGATATTGCGCCGCCATCCAAGCAGCGTCGCCGCGGCTGCATAGGCGGCCAGAACGCCTGCGGTCATTGTCGGCGAAAAAACCTTGAAATGCCGCGTAAGCTCCCACAGCATCGGAGCCAGAATTAAAGCGGAGGTTCCGGCATACACTGCGCGCTGCATCGAAGACATCTTCGAAGACAGCGTCGCCCACACCAGCCATCCCGTTGCATACAGCACGGCTGCCGCGGCAATCGCTAATCGCGGAAAAGCGCTCGATTCCGCCATTGCCCGCAAAACGTAGGCTCCGGCAATGCCGAACATGGCCCTGCCGGCCACGGGCAGCCATCCGCCCATTTGTTCCATCGCGGCTTCGTCGTCCTTCAGTGCGATAGCAACGGGGAGCGCATGGGGAACGGCTGGTGCAGTCGCGGCGGCCGGATGTTCAAGCGCATAGACGCGCTTCTCCAAATCCTCTACGCGATTCGCGATTGTTTCCAAGGCACCGGGAAGATCGTTCATCGCTTCCACCCGATAAGCAGGCTGCCGCTAGTACTGGCGGGTTGCTAGTCTCCCGCTGTCACATGCGGCGTTTCGTTGTCTGTCCACGGCGGCAGCAGTTTCACCAGCGCCCACAGAAAGACCAGCGGCAGCAGCGTTAACGCAATAGCCACCAGCGATCCTTCGCGAGTCACAAGCGCCATCTTGTAGGTCGTGTAACCAAGAAAGCTTTTTGAAAACAATTGCCCGCCGATTACCACGTTCCACCGCATCGCAAAGATTCCCACCATGGCAAGGCTTCCCGCCGTCGCATACATGCGCTTGCGCACAATTTCCGGCAGCTTCACAACTTGTGTAATGAAGAGCAGGATCAACGGTGTCAAAGTGCCGAGGCAGATCTGGACAACGATATGAGAGAAATAGAGCTTCGTGTGCACCATGAAGTTCAGACTGCGGAATGATTCGTCGGCCTCGTAGATGCGGTGGATCAGGTCGAGCATCTCTAGGCTGAAGTCAATGATGAAGATATAGAACAGGTACATTGCAATCGTGTCGACACATCGGATGTCGATCTTTTGCTTGCGCATTTTGGTGATGGCCATGTACAGCAGCATCACGCCGGCAACTCCCGACACCATGGCCGAGAAAATGAAGACCACCGGCATCAATGGAGACGACCACCATGGGTTCGCCTTGATGGAACCGAAGATGAATCCCACATACCCGTGCAGCAAGAAGGCAGACGGAATGCCGATCAAGGTCACAACCCAACCAACCCGTTCATCAATGTGCAGAGAACGCTCGCTGACGTTGCTTGAGCCCAGCGTCATCACTTTGTATATCCAGCGCAGTGGGCCTTTGCTGGTCTGCGACAACGTCACAATGTCCTTGCGGTAGTCGAGCCATATTTCCAAAACCAGTACGGCCATCAAGTACCACAGGTACACATATCCAAACATCGCCATGGCCGATGTGCTGTGCGGCGTAAAGTACATTTCCGGCGAGCGCTCCGGATGACCAAGGTGCAACTGCAGCGGCAGCGGAGCGACCAGCAGGAACGCCAGCGCTGTCAGCAATGCCAGCCTGTATGTCGGCTTCACCGCTTCAACTCTGAAAACACGCTCCAGCGAAGCCAGAATGAATGCGCCTGCAACAAGTCCCGTAATGAACGGGTACAGGACAATCAGCACGCTCCACTGAAGCCCCACCTCGTTTGGATACATGAAGCCTTCAACACCGTTCATAACCCTCACCCATCTCCCGATAGCTCGTTGGCAGATTGTCCGTTACCGCACTGACCCGTCCAGCCCGTTGTAGTAAACCTTTGCCCCTGTCGCCATTTGCGGCTTCAATATCTGCACGCTGTGGGTCTTGAGAAACTCGTGAATCGGATCCTTGGGATCCTTCAAGTCCGCAAGTTGCCGTGCCCCCGTCGGGCATGCTTCGCAGCATGCGGTCGTAAGACCTTTGGTAATCCGGTGGTAGCAAAGTGTGCATTTGTCCGCGACCTTTTTCTCCGGATGAATGTAACGGCATCCATAAGGGCAGGCCTGCACGCAATAGGCGCATCCCAGGCAGTAGCTCTGATCCACCAGCACCACGCCATCCGGGCTCACAAACGTCGCGCCCACCGGACAAACCTGCGTGCACGGGGAATCCGCGCAGTGATTGCACATCTTCGGAACGAAGAAATACTTGCCCTCGTCTTCCTTCGCGGCAACTGGGAATCCTTCTTTGCCGCCGTCGGGAGAAATGACCACGGGATTGGTCATGTTTTCGTCTGACACGTGGTAACGCTCCACCCAGGTGCGGAAATTTCCATCGGGAACATCGTTCTCGGCCTTGCAGGCACGCACGCAGTTGCCGCATCCGATGCACTTCGGAATGTCAATCAACATGCCCCACCAGTGATCCGACATCCTGTAGTTGGGAGCTTGTTCCGGCGTTCCGGCAAGCACCGACTTCCACGCCACCGCCGCCGCGGGAAGAAGTATCAATATATGGCGTCTCGACAAATTCATTTCGCACCTCCCGCATCGATCGCCGGACTATGCGGCTGATGGCACGTCTCGCAGGGGACCCCGTTCGAGTGGTCCGCCGGGTCAACTTGCGGAAAGCCCTTAGGCTTGGCCGCGCTTGCCGTATGACAACGCGCACAAAGCACCGCCGTGTCCGGTTTCACTGGCGTCACCGACGAAGGATCCGCTGCATGGCTGGCAAGTGGGCCATGGCAGGCCTCGCAATTCACATGCGCGTGCTTGCCGGCTTTCTTCACATCCAGCACGTCCGTATGGCAGTCTTCGCACGCCTGATGCCCGGCAAACTTCACAGGACGCGCCGCGATTTCTCCAATAGCATTGCCGCGATAGTGGCCGTACTGCCCGAAACTACGCGGTACCACGTATCCCCTGATCACAAGGAACACAACGAAGGCGAGAACGAAGAGTCCCGCGAAACGGAAAAGATGCCCGGCATCCCTGAAGACGCTCATCCAGCCCTATCTCCCTGATCACGGAACAAGAGACAGCGCCAATGCCGTCTCATGTGATCCAGATCATGTTCGAGATAACAGTACGAGCGGGGAATATACGACTGTATGTGAGACAAATCACAAGCGGATGTGATGCTCGTCTCATTTCCGATCCCCCAAATTCTCGCTGTCCGTCGCAAGCCTCTAAGAAGAATGACCTTGCATTGCTGTAACTACCCTGTGGCTACCCAATAACCAATCAAGAGCTTTGAGCCTGAACCCAGGAGCCTGAGAGACGGTGCGGCGAATCCGTCAACCGGAACCAAAGCGGTACGATTAGATGGGAGCCGCGCATGCCAAAAGTTCTCGATGGTGCAAAGATTTCCGCCGAAATCAAGCAGGAGGTCGCGGCCGAGGTACGTTCGCTCGCCGCCCAGGGCATCCGGCCCGGGCTTGCGGCGGTTCTTGTGGGCCATGTTCCAGCCTCTGAGATCTACGTGCGCAGCAAGGTGCAGACGTGCGCTGACCTGGGGCTGTTCAGCGAACTCATCACCCCTCCCGACACCGTAACCACCGAAGAGATGCTCGACCTGGTCACCAGCCTCAACGACCGCGATGATATCGACGGCATCCTGATCCAGTTGCCGTTGCCAAAACAGGTCGACACGAAATTCCTTCTCGACGCCGTGTTGCCGGAAAAAGATGTCGACGGTTTCCATCCCGTAAATGCAGGCCGTCTGCAGGCAGGCCGCCCAGCGTTGGCGCCATGCACTCCCGCAGGCATAATCGAAATTCTCAAACGCAGCGGCTTGCCCATCAGCGGACAGCATGCCGTAATCGTGGGCCGCAGCGACATCGTGGGTAAGCCGGTCGCCATGCTTTTGCTCCACGAAAACGCTACCGTCACGATCTGTCACTCCAAAACACGCGACCTCGCGGGGGTGACGCGCCAGGCCGACATCCTCGTTGCTGCAATTGGTCGGCCCGGCTTTATTACCCCTGACATGGTCAAGCCCGGCGCCACCATTATTGATGTGGGAATTAATCGCCTGACCACACGCGAGGAGTTCGACCGCTTCTTCGCCGGCGATGCCAAACGCGAAGCCGCTTTCCTCAAGCGCGGTTCAACCATCGTGGGCGACGTCCACCCCGGGGCATTCGCGCTGTCCGGTGCATATACACCCGTGCCCGGCGGCGTCGGCCCGCTCACCATCGCCATGCTCATGTCCAACACAGTGCGTGCCGCTAAATTGCGGCGGGGTCTGTAATCGATGCTGCGCGTCGGCCTCACCGGCGGTTTAGGAAGCGGCAAGAGCACCATCGCGCATTTCCTGCGCGACCTGGGCGCGGACGTCATTGAGTCCGACGAGTTGGGCCGTGAATTGATGCAACCGGGCCATGCTGTTCACGACGAAATCCTGCGAGTTTTCGGCCCGGAGGTCGCCGGACCCGACGGCCGCCTCAATCGCGCCCGCCTCGCAGAATTGGCATTCGCAAAGAACCGCGTTCGAGAACTCAATGCCATCGTGCATCCAGCCGTCATTGATGCCCAGCGCCGCTGGATGCAAACAGTATTCGCACGCGACCCGGCCGCGGTCGCTGTCGTGGTTTCAGCGCTCATCTTTGAGGTGGAACGCGATGCCCTCGCTGAAGGACGAACCGGTCTGCTCGCCGATATACGCAAGCGCCTCGATCGCATCGTTCTCGTTACCGCGCCGGACGAAGCAAAGATCGCACGTTACGTAGCCAGAGTTTGCTCAACCGGGACAAGCCGGGAGGCCGCTCAAGCGGACGCGCGATCCCGCCTGGCGCACCAGATTCCCGACGCCGAAAAGGCCGCTCGTGCCGACTACATAATTGAAAACACCGGCGATATGTCCATCCTTCGCAATCAGACAGTGAGCCTTTGGGAACGCCTGAAAGCCGAGAGCAACAAGTTTTCCAGGGATGAGTCTTTAAAATAGGAATTGCTACAACAGAGAGCGGCCCCGCGCTCCATCCATAGAGCCTTTTCGCGGAAATGCCGCATCGTAATTGAGAGGTATTCAGGTTCATAAGCCATGAAACTGCGCCGAATTTTCGTGATTCTCTTGGTTCTCGGTGGATTGTGGTATCTCCTCGCCCATTTTCCACCGGGGCTTAACCCTCTTACGCTTGCCGATTCTCGTGTCGCCGGTTCTTCCCTCGATCTCACTGAAGCCCATGCTGCACCGGCTTTCGACGCCGAGGAGCAGAACAATATCGCTGTTTACAAGCGGGTTTTGCCTTCTGTGGTAAACATCACCTCGCGCGCCGTTGTATTCAACTTCTTCTACGGAACCGTGCCGCAGGAAGGCCAGGGATCGGGATTCATCCTCGACAAGGCTGGCCATGTACTCACCAACTTCCATGTCGTCGAAGGCGCCAACCGGGGCATCGAGGTCAAACTGAGCAATAAGCGGACCTACAAGGCGACGGTCATCGGCACCGACAAAGTCCACGATCTCGCCCTTCTGCAAATCGACGCTCCCAGCCTCCAGCCCGTCACGCTGGCTGACTCCAGTCAGCTTGCCGTCGGTGAAAAGGTCTACGCCATCGGCAATCCCTTCGGCCTCAGCGGCACGATGACGCGCGGAATCATCAGCTCCATCCGCTCCATCCGCAACCAGGACGGCGCACCCATCGAAGACGCGATTCAGACCGACGCCGCCATCAACCCCGGAAACTCTGGCGGACCGCTGCTGAACTCGCACGGCGAAGTCATCGGCATCAACACCATGATTGCTTCCAATGGAGCCGAACAGAGCTCGGGCATCGGCTTTGCAATTCCCATCAATACCGCGAAAGCCGTGCTCGCAGACCTCGCCCGCTTCGGCAAGGTGAAGCGGCCCTCCCTGGGCATCGTTTCTGTCGCTATCGGGCCTGACCTCGCCGAGCAGATGGGCCTTCCCGCTGATTCCGGAGTGCTGATCCAGAAGGTCGTTCCCGGTGGCGCAGCCGAGCAAGCTGGCCTCCACGGTGGCAACGAGCAAGCTTACGTCGGCAATACTCCCATCATTCTCGGCGGCGACCTCATCGTAGCCATCGACGGCCAGCAAGTCACCGATCAGCAGGACATCAGCTCCATTATGGACAGCCACCAGGCTGGCGACACGATCAGCGTTACCATATTGCGGGGAAGAAGACAGATGACCGTCAAGCTCGTCCTCGGCGAAGTCCGCGGTGTCAACACCTGACAGCTTGTAGTGAAAGTCGAGTTTTGAAAGGGCACGACTTCGGTCGTGCCGCAAACGGCCCGTTTTCTACCGGGCTTTAGCTCCTGCGGGAGCGCTTTTCGAGGCACTCTCTACAGGCCGCGGAAAACTGAACACGGAGGGAGGCGGGGGTTTTAACCCCCGCGTAAAAGCGGCAAGATAGCTGTCGGCTTTAGCCGCGGACGGGTCATTTCCGCCCGCTCCATCCGTGATCCTGACTCTTTCAGTAGCCCTCTGCGCTGTCGGGCGCGTTTTCTAGACCTTCACTCCCAGGCTCGCCAAAAACGCCAGCACGTCCGGCCACGCGGCCTTCAGGTCGGTTGCCGTCTCAATGTCCAGTGGGATGTTCAGCGGGTTGGCAGCCGCGCCCGCAAGCTCTGAAAGCGGCTTCTCAACTGCGCCGATCAATGTGGCAAGCGCCGCAATCACCTGCGGTGCCGCGTGAAGAGCCTTGTTGGCTCCGGTGAGCCACTTCAGAGCGTCTTCTGCTCCAATTTCAATTCCTTTTTCAAGATTGACTAAGATGTTGGCCATCGCGATTGGTCCTTTTCTGGTCTGCGGCCGGCACTGTTCGGCGCCGGCCTCTGACATGGTTTTGGCTCTCATCGAAGGAATTGCCGTGGTTTCGGCAGATTCCCGCAGAGAGCCGGATCGCACAGATCGCGGCAGTCCCGCGCCCCGGCGCCTTTCGCAGGAGGAAAGGCGTGCACATTCGCCCGGCGCGGCGTCTCCGTCGCTTTTCTGGCTATCTTTTAAGGCTAGTCAATCGAGTGCCAATCGTCGGCAAATCCCGCGCTTGAATAACATCATTCAAATCAGCAGTGAACAGAGGGACGAAACAGAAATCGACTTGACAATGAAGTTTCCACGTCCGGTTCACATAAAAGCCAACGCTATATAGGAGAATCGCCGCAGATCAACCGTGTCGCGGATTTTCGCGCCGCACATACCGCCGTCCGCGAATCTCGTAATCCCCGCTGGCTACGCGCTCTATCGCCTCCGAATACGCGATGTGCTCTTCCGCCAGGATCCGTTCCGCCAGCGAATGCGCATCGTCGCCCTCAACCACTGGAATTGCCCGTTGCAGAATGATCGCCCCGTGATCCAGATGCTCATCCACAAAGTGAACCGTACACCCGGCCACTTTCACGCCGTAATCGAACGCCTGCTGTTGCGCATCAAGCCCCGGAAACGCCGGCAGCAGCGATGGATGAATGTTCAAAATGCGATTGGGAAATGCGGCGATGAACTCCGGCGACAGCAGCCGCATATAACCAGCGAGGCAAACCAGGTTCACGCCATGGGCACGCAGACATTCGGCAACATCTGCATCGTGTTCGGCGCGCTTGCGCCCTTGCGAAACAAGAACTGCTGTCTCAAATCCCATTTCGCGCGCAATCGCCAGGCCGCCGGCATCCGCCACATTCGAGATAACGACGGCAATCTCCGCGCCCTTCAGCCGCCCGCTTCTGATCGATTCAGCGATAGCCTTGAAATTCGACCCGCGCCCCGAAAGCAGAATCCCAAGCCGGACTGACTGCTGTTCACTGTCCACTGTTCCCTTCCATTCCTGCTCACTGTCCACTGTTCACGTTCCCTGCCGGGTCCCCAGCGACAGTCTTGTCGCTTTGATGCTCACGTGTACTGCACCCGCCGCTCGCCCTTCACCACGCGTCCAATCACGTAGAACTTCTCTTCGGCGCGATCGAGCAGGCTCTTGGCGCGCGTAAATTTGGCCGCCGGAATCGCTACAATCAGTCCCACACCCATGTTGAAGGTGCGCATCATCTCTTCCTGCGAAACCTGTCCCAATGTCCGCAGGTGCTCGAATATCGGCAGCACCGGCCACGAGCCCAGCTCAACCTGCGCACCCGTCCCCTTGGGCAGAATGCGCGGCAGGTTTTCCGTGATTCCTCCGCCGGTGATGTGCGCCATGCCCGTAGTCATCCCCGCGGCCACCAGCTTTTGAATCACGTGCAGATAGCTCCGGTGCGTCTTCATCAGCGCCGTGCCTGCCTTTTCCTTGATCGCCGTCACATATTGCGTAGGCTTGTAGCCCGCGACCTCAAAAAGCAGTTTCCGCGCCAGCGAATATCCATTGGTGTGAAGTCCCGTCGAAGGCAAGCCGATCAGCACGTCCCCCGCCCTGATTTCCGCGCCCGTCACCAGCTTGTCGCGGTCCACCGCACCGACAATGAACCCTGCAAGATCGTATTCGCCTTCGGTATAGAACCCCGGCATCTGTGCCGTCTCGCCACCGATCAGCACGCATCCGTTGGCTTTGCATCCATCAGCCAGGCCGCTGACCACGCTCTCCGTCACTTCCGGATCAATCTTGCCGCTGGCCAGGTAATCCAGAAAAAACAGCGGCGTCGCCCCCTGTACCGCAATGTCGTTGACGCAGTGGTTCACCAGGTCCGCGCCAATGCTGCTGTGCAACCCCATCTCAAATGCCACTTTCAGCTTGGTTCCCACGCCATCCGCCGAGCTCACCAGGATGGGGTTCTTCCAGCGCTGCATGTCGAGACGAAACAGAGCCCCAAAACCGCCTATCCCCCCCAGCACGTTGCGGTTAAACGTCTTCTGGGCCAGGTACTTGATGCGCTCCTTGGCGCGGTCGCCACGACTGATGTCGACCCCGGCATCCGCATACGTTACCGATTTGGATTTTGGTTCTTCAGGCACTTTGCGGGCTTTCTCCATCCCATAAGGAATACCCATCGCTGGGAACTTGGGATTTGCGGTTGGAATCTCGGACGGCGCTGCTCACCGGAAATGTCGATTCTAGCAGGAACGGCCTCGACGGAAATGTGCCGCCCAACCCCGATTCTCTGTTCAAAATGTGGAGAATCGACACTCTGACCGCGCCAATTTCACTTGAGATGAATCGCCTTAGAACATGAAGAATTAAGAGAATTGGCCGAATCGAAGTGGAGCGGCACCTCCCCAACGTCAAGGACACAGCTTTAGTGTAAGCAACGCTCACCAAGATTCCTTTACTTGCAACATACGCGCTTTTGCTTGTCGGCGGCTCAGATGGACTGGACGACGTTGGAGATGAGCAACTCAAATTTCTTTTCGTGGTGGGTGTTCTTCATTGGAATCCGCTCGACGTGGAAGCCGCGGCTTTGCCATATCCGCCACTTCGGGGCAGTCGCGTATGACATCAGGGCGACCCGCAGCACGACTCACCAGTTCGAACAATGCAGGGTGATCGAGTTCGTTGTGTATGTAGAGCCGGGCCCTGCGCGCTTACCCTTGCCTGCTGTATATTGTGGATCAATGAAGAAGACAACTTCTTTGCGTCGCAAATAACGGCGGATGAGAGCGAAGGCATCACCTTCAACAAACGTGATCGCCGGCCCAGGTATTGCCATCGTTCTCAGGCGTTTACTAGCGTCTCCGGATACCACTGAGAGCCGACGCCTAACCGTTCTCGCCGGACTTCATCAGACTTGCGCCGTGGGCGAGAATGCCTCCGCGGAATGTTCTGTTCTTCCGCAGGACTTGGAACGCGTGATCTACGTCGTTACGTGGGGACCGGCAGAGTTCGCGGATGACGTTTTCTCGTGACATTGCAATGGTCGCGATTACGGCAAAGGCTCTCTTAGTTGGCGCTAACACGCACTTCCACACTGCACTGACGTCGGGGTCGAGCTCACCGAGCACAATTTCATTCACAAGTCCTTCGCCCAGGATACCGAACGGAACGCTGCTCCCGCCGGAAGGTATCGATCATGATCTTTGGGAGCTTCGTACGTCGCTTCAACCAAGCCGAAATCGTGGG
This sequence comes from uncultured Acidobacteriaceae bacterium, assembly GCA_963826915.1. Taxonomy (GTDB): domain Bacteria; phylum Acidobacteriota; class Terriglobia; order Terriglobales; family Acidobacteriaceae; genus Telmatobacter. The sequence continues at coordinate 88,236 of CAWGYG010000006.1, read as the reverse complement.
CACCAGCCATGTCTTGCCGCCCGGATAACGAAAGGGTGAAATCTGGCGCACAGAGGCGACGTTTACTATTTCCATCATCAATTCGAAGCGCATTTTGGGAAACGAGAGTTGCCATGGCTCTATTGCAGATCGGCGAAGTCTTCGATCACGAATACCGCGCTTCCGAACGCTACCTTGGAGACTTCACACCCCGTCCATTTAGGCAACGTTGCGATGGAGGAATATGCAGGACCCTCTTGTTTGTTCTCTCCGGACCGGCAAGCTGAGACCGGACGTTGAGCTCAACCCTTCTTGAGCGCGGCGTGATGTTTCGACGCCGCAAAGATCCCATTGGCACCAGCTTCTACTCGTGCCGTTCCGGAGGTGCGCGTCCTTGAGGTGTTGCGGGGTGGCAAGCGCAAGAAAATCGGGAAGGTTGATTTCTTGCTAGCGCACGTCGTTAGGGGCGAGGCCGTTGATTTCGCTGCCCTTGAGGTGCAGGCTGTTTACATTCTCCAGTTCTCAGCGATCGCCTACAGCCGTAGAGCTTTACTCGCATAGGAAAGCTTTCGGTTGTTGGGAACCGACCCTGACTTCCGCCCGCTCAAAAAAATTGATGCCCCAGTGGCTTAAAATTCCGATCTTTCTAAACTGTAAGCTTCCTTTACAGCGTCACTGACCGATTTTAATTTCAATCAGCTTACGGATGCGTCGCACTCTTCTCTGTCACCTGGCTGACCTATGATTTTCAGCGTCAGCCACATGGCGGATATGCGATGCAATCCCCGAGCGTTGTGCACACGCTTTGGGATGATGTAGAACAGCCCTTCGTGAAGGCGAAGCACCTGAGAAGTCGGAGATTCTTGCGCAGCTGACACAGAGCGCGATACGGCTCTCCTTCATACCATTACATGGAAGAGAGAAACCAGAGCGTAAAGGTTCATCCTAAACTGCCCAAATTGCTGCAACAGCGAATCATGAATTAGCATCGGGAGCCATGCCAGACCCAAACGCCTCTCCAAGCATCAACCGCGATCAAGCCATCCTCCTCGCCAGCCGCCTTTGCGCCGCTTTTCTCCTCTTCTGGGTGGTCGTAGACGTCATCGAATTGCCCCGCGAACTCTTCACCGTCACCCACTACCTCCGCGAATCCACTCGGATGGGGCTGAGCATGGTCCAGGCTTTCCGCTCCTCGTACCTCCTCAGCGAATACATGTTGTATCTGCTCGCGAACATACTCCGCATCGCACTCTGCCTCCTGGCCGCCGGTTGGTTCTACCGCTGCGGCCCCCGCATCCGGAACTTCTTCGCCGCAAGTGCCGAATAACCCCGGCAACCCGCCCTTTAGACCCCTCCCGTCGCGCCTCATAGCCGCCGCCTGTGAGACGCTATCAATATGAAGCTTCGCGCACCCTTCGCCCACGCCGCACCCTTCATTACGTCTATCCATCGAAGAGGTGAATAATGGCGTCTTCCACCCTGCTCGCGTCCAGTTCCCGTTCCAGATTCAAAACCGTCCTCTGGATCTCCCTTGGCGCCACTGCGCTCTTTGTCTTCATCACTTCAGAGGTTTTTCTTGTCGCCGATTACCCCATGTACCACGCCTACCGTCTGCAGGTCATCGCCGACCGCCATCTCCTCATCCCGCATACGCTCTGCGGCGTCTTCGCTCTCCTGGCCGGCCCGCTGCAGTTCTCCTCGCGCTTTCGTCAGCGCCACCTGAAAATCCATCGCGTCCTCGGCCGTGTCTACGTCATCTCCGTCTTCATCGGCGCCTTCACCGGGATTGCCCTTGCCGCCGGCCGCCCCGGACTGCCGGGAACCGCCATGCAGGCCGCAGCCTGGATCGTCTGCACCACTGCCGCCTTCATCACCGCCCGTAACCGCCAAATCATCCAGCATCGCCAGTGGATGGCCCGTTCTTACGCCGTCACGTTCACTTTCGTCTCCAGTCGCGTGCTTAATCTCTGGCCCCGCTACTGGAGCCATCTTGGCGACACCTTCGCCGCCGTCGGCGTCATCGCCTTCACCCTGGCTTCTCTTCTTCTGGTCGACCTCGGCCTCAACTGGCGCGAACTCACCACGCCCCGCGTCTGATCACGGAAAACGAGCCAAATCGTCTAACTGGAGAGGGTTGCTTTGCAAGACAAAGTTCTCATCATCGGTGGTGGAGTGGCAGGTTGCGCCGCGTCCATCATGCTCGCCCGCAAGGGACGAAGTGTCACGCTCATCGAACGCGAACCCACCCCGCGCCACAAGGTCTGCGGAGAGTTTCTGAGTGGTGAGGCCCTTGAAGATCTGCACGCGCTCGGAATCAACGTGGACTCCCTTGGCGCCGTGCCAATCCGCTACGTTCGCCTCGCCGCTGCCCGGCGCGCCGCCGAGGCCCCGCTGCCTTTTCCCGCAGCCTCGCTCACTCGCAAGGCGCTTGACACCGCGCTCATCGCCGAGGCCATTGATGCGGGAGTCCGCGTAGAGCGCGGGCGGAGCGTTCAGGCACTCGGCCGCACCGCAGGCGACGTCTGGCGAGCCACGCTTGACGATGGCGCCATTCGTGAATCTCCCACCGTCTTCCTTGCCACCGGCAAGCACGATCTCCGCGGTCATGCGCGGCCTCAGGATCCGCAGCGATGGGTCGCCTTCAAAATGTATTTTCAGCTCTCGCGCACCCAGGCCGCTGAGCTTGCGCACGCATCTGAGCTGATGCTTTATCCCGGGGGCTACGGCGGTATCCAGCCTGTCGAAGGCGGCATTGCTAACGTCTGCTGCGTCGTACAACAGCGGTATCTCGCGCGCGTGGGTCATAGCTGGGAGAGCTTCCTCGCCAGGATGCAACAAGACTGTCCGCACCTCGCGATGAGGCTTGCCGGTGCTGAGCCGTTACTCAAAAAGCCAATCGCCATCACCCACATTCCTTATGGCTTCATCCGCCGTACGTCGGAGAATCGGCTTTACTGCATCGGCGATCAGGCAGCCGTCATCCCTTCGTTCACCGGCGATGGCATATCCCTCGCATTGCATACCGCCCGTTGTGCCGCCGCTGCCTTTCTTGCAGCCGAGCCCGCACCGCTCTTTCAGGCCAGGCTGCGAACCGCGCTTCTGCCCCAGATGCGCCTTGCCGAACTTGCCGCCGGCGGCCTGAACAATTCTCTGGCACGCGCTGTCTTACCGTTTTGCCTCAGAGTCTGGCCCGGCGTGATGCGCGTGACGGCAAAGCTCACACGCATCTCTCAGCACACCGCCGTCGCTCCACATGCAGTCGCCAACTGAATTCCAGTTATGCCCAAACCCACAACCCGACGCCCAATCAACTTTCAATAGTCCACACCCCAGGAGAGATGCAATGAAATCCTTTGCAGTCTTCGCCCTCGCTCTCATACTCGCTCCAGCCGCGCTCGCCCAGCATCAGACCTTCGCTGTGAATCCCGATGCCAGCGAGGTGAAGATGACGCTCAATACAACCCACGAGCTCGTCAATGGCACGTTTCATGTCCAATCCGGATCGATTGGGTTTGACCGGAGCACTCATCAGATGTTGGGTTCGGTAGTCGTCCTGGCTGGAAGCGGCAAGACCGGCAATGACAGTCGCGACAAGAAGATGAAAAAGGACATCCTGGAGGTGGAGCAGCACGCAAACGTCTCCTTTGAGCCGAAGACCTATACCGGCATGATCGCTCCTTCAGGCGACTCGAACATCCAGGTAACCGGAATCTTCACCCTGCTTGGCACCCCTCACGAAATCACCATCCAGATGTTTGTGCATCTCGATGGTGCCGGCGCAACTGCCAAGGCTCATTTTGTCGTGCCCTACGTTCAATGGGGACTCAAGAATCCAAGCTTCATGTTTTGGAAAGCAGAGAACGATGTCGCGATCGACCTGAATCTAGTTGGCACGATTTCAAAGTAGCCTGCGGTTGCTATCGCTGGTAGCCTGATCGTCCGGTGGGCGAACAGCGATGATCTTCCCTGCCGCGACAACTATGAATTAGGCATTATCCGCTATTGCCGAATGTGTAGCTTCCGAGCGTCCACTACTCGATAGCTTGGAATTCCTTGGCGGGCCAAACGATGTCGCACGGCAAGTAAGTTCGTTGCAGAGGTTGACGGATTGCGTTGTCGCTCGTGATCAAGGTCTCGCCTTTGGATTGCATCCCTATTTTTCAAGTCGCTTGTCTGCCCATCACATGTGGGCGAATCCAATTGCGCAAGCGATCCGTGTTCTTCTCGAATATTTCGTATACCAGTTGTGCATAAATAACTATCCCGATTAGCACTGCAACGTTTACAAGCAAGGCCGGTCCAGTTGGGAAGGTTCGGGGCAGGTGCAGCGAAGCTTTGAGGAAGATGAGTGCAGGCACATGAATCAGGTAGAGCGTGTAGGAACTGCGTGCCGATCTCTGTGACAACCATACGTACCAGGAGGGCAACGACACGGGGGCGCAGTTGATCGTGATCCAAATCAGGATGGTTACGAGGATGCCCAGCACGATATCGGCGGTCAGTGAGTAGTGGAACTTGCCGTACACCAGGCCACCCCCGACCATCGCCATGGCCTCAACGATCGCGGCGGCACGCAACCAGGGTGGGAGATCGGGCAATCGTGGCAGGTAGGGAACAAGTACTCCCATAAGCCACGGAATTCCAAGCAGGATGATCGGAAGTCCCACAAGCAGGCCTAATGCCAGAAGTGCCAAGGCGTAGCACATCCGAATCAGCCATCTCCTGGTCGCGGCCACCATCAATACGAGTAGTGGAAATGCCAGGTAATACCAGAATTCATTTGTCAAGCTCCACAACGGGCGATTGGTGCCCAAGGTCGGAATGATTTCATGGCCTTTCCCCCAGGCGGGAGAAATGGTCTGGAGGAAAACGCTGTTGGCCGCCATCGTTTTCAGGTTCAATGTGGCATGCACATCGGTTTGGAGATCGTGCATGCCTGCTCTGCCGCTATAGACTGCATCCGTGCCCTGAAGATGCATCCCCGCCCAATCGGCGGCACCTCCCAAGATAAGCGCTGGAATCAGTACGATGTAAAGACGGGTAAGACGCCGGAACAGATAGATGCGCCAGGACCAACGTCCTTCGCTTACAGAATGCAGAACGCTGGTGCCCACAAGATAGCCGCTCAGAACAAAAAAGACGATGACCCATTGATGCCCGAGACGTGCCAGTAGATAAGCACCCGTAGTCAGCGGGTTTGGGTGTTGCAGGTCAGAATAGTCGACAAAGAGAGCATCGCGCCAATGGTTTAACAAGACAGAAAAGGCAGCGAACCCGCGAAGGGCGTCGAGATGGATCGATGCAGTTCCATGAGGTCGCCGCAAGGATCGGGTTGCCGCCACGCCAGCTGGTTGGACGAGTTCCTGGGTGGCCATGAAATTGAATTAGTCTCCCCGTCCACGTTGGTTGCGAAAAAAGTCAAAAGAGCGATAAGCGACGCAGACAATTGGGTCGATACTACGTGCACCTCAAACGAGCTGTCTGTGATGGTGGGGGGCGATCTCGTTACGTTCGTGTTTTGGATGCGGATGTTTGTAATCTGCGACGCCTCGTTGGCGCCGTATTTCCCGGTTGGATAACCGCCAACCCGGACCCAGCGTGAGCCAGATCACAGTTATCTCCGGCGTTTCCCCCTGGCTACATCAACCACAAGAACCCACGCCAGCATGCGGGTTTCTTGTGGTTGATCCTGCTCAGTCATCGCGAGTCGAGCCGACGCGGTGATGCACCGGTGTCGCGAGCCGCGCTCAATCTGCTGAGAGCTAATCCACCGGCACCAGCTCCGTGAAGCTCTCTTGCACTGGATTGATTGCGCCATTGGGGTTATAGGTCGGGTCGCTGTTTAGCACAACCGTTCCATTCGAGCCAACCCAGCTATGGTTGTACTGGTTGGAGGTTTCGATCTTCCGGCCGGTGTTGGGATCGACAAAATCCTGGCGATTGAGCGAGTCAAGCACCTGCTGATGAGCGGCGTGGTCGATCGCGTTCTGCCTCTGGGCATCCGCAGCCATGGCCTGGTTGGTCTGGTGTTGCAGGTTGGCCTGAAAGGCGCGTCCGTTGGCCAGCATCTGGTTCGTCTGGTCCTGGAAGTGCTTTTGATTCGCCCGGAACTGGGCATCGCTGGCGGCCTGCATCTGCGCAAAGGCCTGCTGCATGCGCTGCGAGACATCCATGTCCCACTTGTGATCGATTTGCGGAGGGGGCAATTTGCCGCCGGCAACCTCCTGCATGTGGTCCTTTGGAGCGCGGGTGAAGAAAGTTCCGTGCGTGTAGCAATTGCGCCTCGTCATGGCCGGCCGGTGAAGGATTGGCATTGCCGGCTGCGCGGTCTCGTCGCAGGTAAGCACCACGCCCATCTGCTCCTCGACCACATGCCCGTTCAGGTTGTATTCGAGCCGGACCTTTCCAAAGTCAATTATGTGCTTGACTTGGATACCATATTGCTGCTTGGAGTTCGCGGCCTCCCTCGCCTCCGCCAACCCCTGCTGCTCCTTGTCAGTGAGCGGCCAGACCTTGATATTGGTGGCGTTGGGATGCGTGTTGGGCACCGCGATATTCAGCAGGAAGGCATTGGCGCTGCTGATGTCGATGGGCGCGCAATTGGGGCCCATCGGATTCTTCCCGTCGCTCTCCCACATCCACATGGAGCCCGGCATCGCCCCGATGGCAGAGATTCCATCCGGGCCCACGACAGTCCAGGAAAGGCCGTCGGCGGGGATAGCCGGCGCATGGCAACCCTTCGGTCGCAGAATCATCCCCACGTACTTCCATCCATTGGGCACAGTCACCGTAAACGCGGTCTCACCCAGGCCCGGATCCCTCACCGGCTCGGTGTGCGTGCCTGACCAGGGGGTCATCATTGCCGTGGCTTTCGCAGGCGAAGCCTTTGCGGCCTGCCCGTCGCCTGCCGAGCCGGCAGAAGAACCACTGGTTGTCGCGGCCTCCGCATTGCCCTGCTGCTTGTTGAAACACCCCACCGCGCTGATCAGCAGCACGGCCACAACCCCGCTCACGATCCCAATTCGGCTCATATCAACTCCTGGGAGAAAATTTGGACTGTCAGTTGTGAAGGCGTCATCGACAGGAAATGTGTGTCAACGTAGCGGCCAAATCCTCTAAGGACGCCAACCGGCTTGCGCATGCATCTTCCACAATACCACTGGAAAAATCCATCCGCTGGCCGTCGGATAAGCGCATTGGGCAACCGTCGAATGGTGATGTGTTTCGCGATCGCTGCCCCGTACCGATTGGATCGACTGGACCGCTACAATTGACGCGGAGGTCCGGGTTGCCCGCGACTCCCCGCAATGATGTCAATGAGCGCCTTGGCCTGGTGGCGTAAACCAGCATTCCGCGTCTGCAGATCAGCGGAACTGCCCTTGGCATCAACTGTCTCTTTCAGAAGGCCGCTGCGGTTCATTCCGTCTCTTCGGCGCGTGTCTCATACTTCAAAATATCTCCCGGAGCGCATTGCAGCTCTTTGCACAGAGCGTCGAGAGTCGAGAATCGAATGGCCTTTGCCTTGTTGCTCTTCAGAATGGATAGGTTCGCCAGCGTAATTCCGACACGACCCGCAAGCTCCGTCAGAGAGATACCCCTTTCGAGCATGACCCGGTCGAGATGTACGCGAATCCCCATTGCTCCCTTCCTACACCGTGAGTTCGCTTTCTGTCTTGAGTGCGTAGCCGCGACGAAAAACCTCAGCGAGCACCACAAGCAGGATTCCCATAAAGATCGCGTCGAAATCGATCGCCCAGGAGAATCTTGCGCCCGATTCGGCAACCGTCCCCATGTTCAGCAATTTGGCACAAAAGACCGTCCGCAGAAGCGAGCCGATGACGACGACGCAGCCGATCATTCGCAAGCGATTCGGCGTTTTGGGATGAAACGGTTCCCCGGCTCCGACGGGTTCCAGAATTCGCATGAGCAGATAGAGAACCACCGCATGGCAGGTTCGTGAAACAAGTTCCATAGCCCAGATCCACCATCTCGCTTCGGTGCCTCGCAACATATCGAAGGAGAACTCCAATGGGCCACTTTCAATAACAAACGATACATAGCGCCAGGACGAAGACGGAGTAATTGGAGCGATTGCCATGAGCAGAACACCTGCAGTTGCCAGAAAAAACAGCACCTTGACCGCTAAATGGAGTCTCGAAGCAATCGACTTCGGACCAATGAGGTTCATATATCCTCCAATGGAATGCTATTTTGAGCGCTTGCATATCGAATTTCAATAAATAAATCAAGTGTATCGATAATATATTTCTGTTTTTCGATAATACTTTGCGAGGTGTCGACAGCGGGTTTTTGACAAATATGGTCCTGCGGCAGCTTGTGCAATCGCAATGCCCGACTCCATATCCGTTGTAATCGCTTGCAAGGCTGCTGTACTCGGCAGCCGGGCCCTGCTGCCGTGCAGATCAATACCCCTCCCCGGCGCACCATAGAAGCTAGTCATGAACTCTGAACCTGCTTTCAAAACAACCAAAAAACGGAGAAAAATAATTTCGAAACTGTATTCCTGTACGACTCCACTCAACCCACTTGATTTCAGGCGCTTACAAAGACAGGCAGTACAGGAATACAGGAAATTAATGCCAAAAACGACCAAAATGTGCCACCTAAGCCCTCTCATAAGAAGGCCAAAAAGTGCCACCACTTTTTGCCACCGTATCCGCGCAAAATCATCGACCTCACTCTTCTTCCGGCAGCGTCTCTCTAGCCCAGCAAAACGGATCAGACGCTTTGCAGATCATTTCCGGCATTCCGGGCACAATGAGGGGAGAACAGAAAACCCCGACCCGAAATAGGGTGTGCCAACAACAAAACGAGTGGCCTTGAAAGGGCACGGCTTTAGCCGTCCCACAAACGAGCATTTTCGGCTGGCTTTAGCCCCTGAGGACCGATATCTCTCCCCTAACTCCTTGCGGGAAAGATATCTGCGGCGAAGTCCTTTGGTCGGGAATACTTGCAGCGACCCACCTCCCGTAACCTCTTCTGGCAGGGATACTTCCACCCAGATACCGGGTGGGGGGGGGGGGTATACCGCAACCAATCGGTTGCATATCTCAAAACACCGGCCCGGCTATACGAACCGCTTTCGCTCCTCGGGCGTTGGAATAGGGCAACTATCCAGCCGCCCCCAGATGCGATAACGCCATCGCGCGATGAACCTGTAGCCAAGGTCGCGTAGCGGCCGCGGAATCCACCGAAACAAGGTGGCCACTATCGGCCACGGACGCGGCAGTTCCGCTAGCAGCACAACCGCTGCGTCCGAGCGAGTAAAGATTTGCTCGCCATCGCCACCAGCATTGCGCACCACAACCAGTGTGCTGGGACCCGCCGGAAAGTCATCGGCGCTGAAACCGTGGCGAGCCAAAATGTCAGCCACCAACGGCGATTCAGACGGCACGAAGCGCAGTCGATCGTTGCGGTCGCGGCGCAGAAACCATCGCACCGATTTGTTGCAGAATCCGCAGTGGCCATCGAAGATGACCAGCAGTCGATCGCCGAGATCTGCGAACTCATTCACACTTAAACCGATGATAGCGAAGCCACCCCGGATTCAAACACAGCTCAAATGCAGATTCAAATGCGCGCCCACTATACTGAACCCACGATGAGTCCCAAGGTTTCAGATCAGGTCCGCACCAAATCCCAGGCATTGCAACAGCGCGCTGAGCGCTTCTTTCCCGGCGGCGTCAATTCGCCGGTGCGCGCGTTTCGAGCCGTCGGCGGTGCGCCGCCGTTCATCGCGTCCGCCAAAGGAGCATACCTCACCGACGCCGACGGCAATCGCTACATCGACTACTTCGGCTCCTGGGGACCGATGATCCTCGGCCATGCCTCCCCGCCTGTCGTTGAGGCCATCCAGCGCGCCGCCCGCAACTCTGCCAGCTTCGGCGCATCTACGGCAGCCGAGGCCGACCTCGCAGAACGTGTCGTCGCATGTTATCCGGCCATCGAAAAGCTCCGCTTCGTCAGTTCCGGCACCGAGGCCACCATGTCTGCGATCCGCCTGGCGCGCGCCGCGACTGGCCGCAAAATCATCATCAAGTTCGAAGGCTGCTATCACGGCCACGCCGACGGCCTGCTCGTCAAAGCCGGTTCCGGTGTTGCCACTTTTGGAATCCCTGGCTCCGCCGGAGTACCCGAAGAGATCGCGCACCTTACGCATGCCCTGCCGTACAACGATATCGCCGCAGTTGAGGCAGCTTTCGACGCTCATCCCAACGCCATCGCCGCAGTTATTCTCGAGCCAGTCGTCGGCAACGCCGGCTGCATCCCTCCCGCGCCCGGTTACCTTGCCGGCTTGCGCGCGCTTACCACCCGCGAAGGCGCGCTGCTCATTGTCGATGAGGTCATGACCGGCTTCCGTGTCGCTCTCGGAGGAGCGCTCGAACGCTACGGCATTGACGCCGATCTCGTCACCCTGGGAAAGATTGTCGGCGGCGGTTTGCCCGTCGGTGTCTTCGGCGGAAAACGCCGTTTCATGGATCTGCTAGCCCCGCTTGGTCCCGTCTATCAGGCAGGCACGTTGAGCGGCAATCCTCTGGCAATGGCTGCGGGCATTGCGACAATTTCGTATTTGCAGGAACATGCGACCGAAGTTTATCCGCTCATCGAAACCACTTCCAAGGCAGTCGCCGAAGGCGTTGCTGCCGAGGCTGCAATCGCCGGCATTCCGATTACCCTCAATCGCGTGGGCGCGATGTGGACATGGTTCTTTACTTCGGATCCTGTCACCAATTACGAGGATGCCGCCAGATCCGACACGGCCCGGTTTGGCCAATTCCATCGCGCGATGTTGGAGCAGGGTGTCTGGCTTCCGCCATCGCAATATGAGGCAGCTTTTCTAGGCACTGCTCACGGCGATGCTGAGGTCCAGGCCACGATTCGGGCTGCGCGTGATGCGTTCCAGTCCATGCGTTCTGCTTAAGGGCCTGCTCTAACTCCAGGCATCCAACGTGACGAATTGGTGAGTTGCCTTGTAGTGGGCAATCAGTTGCCCTGCAGCCGAGACAGACGGACCGCGATCCGCGCCAAGACCTGCGTGGGCGCCATCGTGAAGGACCACGTTACCCGCCCAGCCGCGTTGGTGCAGCTTGTTGATCTTCCTTGTCAACCGCTCGGCGATGTGATCGGCCGAAGGATCGCTCCAGTCTGTGGTCATCGCGTTCCATGTCACCGGGATCATGCCGAGGCGGCGTGCCAGGCGGAGCACAGATGGGCGACGCGCTCCGAAGGGAGGACGGAAATAGCGAATGGGCTTGCCGGCGATCTCGGCCAGAACGTCATTAGTTCGGGTCAACTCGTTAAGCACTTGGCTGGACGAAGTGCGCGCAAGGTTGGGATGGCTCCACGTGTGATTCCCGACCAGGTGGCCAGCCTCTGCGATGCGCCGAGCCAGCGCCTTCTCGGCTGCAGCAAAGCGCCCCACCATGAAGAACGTCGCACGAACGTCGCTTGCCGCCAGAATGTCCAGTAGCCGTGGCGTCCATGCCGGGTTCGGCCCGTCGTCAAACGTCAGCGCCAGTTCGCCAGGTCGTGCGGGTGCGATCAGTGTGCTCCCGAAAATCTGCGAACTGGGCCACATCGCCGCGTAGGCGTAACCGCCCACGGCGAGTCCTACCGCGCCCGCCGCGCCGAGCCCGGCGTAAATCCCCGCAGCTAAAGGAGAAAGCATTACCTGTAACAGTGTGCGTCGACCAGCGGCGAATCGCAAGTTCCTGGCCAAAACTGGCTGCTGCAGCTCGTTTGAAGTCGAACAGCAGAGGCACCGAAAGGTGGAACGAATCGTTGTGCGTCAGGAAGCATCCAAGCGTATACTCGCTTTGTTCGGGTCGCATCCTGAGTCTGCGGAGCGGCACTGGAGACAACATGAGCATTACGAACTTCCCTGGAAGCGCGAATTCGTCGCCGCTCAATTCATCCATCACAAAAGTCACCATGCCCGCACTGGCTGATATGAAGCGCCAGGGCAAGCCCATCTCCGCGCTCACCGCTTATGACTATGCCACCGCGCGTCTCGTGGACGAGTCCGGAATCGACCTCGTGCTGGTCGGCGACTCGCTCGCAATGGTCGTCTTAGGCCACGAAAATACCCTCGCCGTTACCGTCGACGAGATGCTGCACCACACCCGCGCCGTGCGCTGCGCAGTCCGCCGTGCACTCGTTGTGGCTGACATGCCTTTTGGCAGTTATCACGGCCCTGTGGCCGAGGGGCTCGCCAACGCCGTGCGCTTTGTGAAGGAAGCTGGCGCCGAAGCCGTGAAGATCGAGGGCCCGCGGATCGAACTTGTCCGCGCTCTCACCACAGCCGAGATTCCCGTCGTCGGGCATCTTGGACTTACACCTCAAAGCGTGAACCGCATGGGCGGCTATCGCGTTCAGGCCCGCACAGCAGACGCCGTATTGCAACTCAAGACCGACGCGCATGCCCTCGCCGATGCGGGGGCTGGCCTTCTTGTGCTAGAAGGCATCCCGCGTGAAGCCGCCGCATCCATCACCGCCGAGCTGCGCATTCCCACCATCGGCATAGGCGCAGGACCGGATTGCGACGGCCAAATCCTCGTCTTTCACGATTTGGTAAACCTAACATTCGCTCCCGCCGCCAAATTTGTCCGCCGATACGCCGACGCCGGAGCCCTGTTCCGGACCGCCATCGAGCATTATCGCGAGGATGTGGAGCATCGCATGTTCCCATCGGATGATGAGAGCTACCACCTCTCCGAATCGGTTCGAGATACTCTCGACGTCGCTCAAGATCCGAAACAACCTCTACCTGCAATGCGCAAGGCCTGATGGAAATTCTTCGTACCGTCGACGAACTACGCCAATGGTCCCGCGCCCAGAGATTCAAGGTTAAGAGCGGTGCCCGCATTGGCCTTGTGCCCACGATGGGTGCGCTACATGCAGGCCATGCGTCGTTGATACGAGCCGCTGTCCAGGAATGCCCAGACTGCATTGCAGTCAGCATCTTTGTGAATCCCACTCAATTCGGTCCCAATGAGGACTTCGCCCGCTACCCACGTCGCTTCGAAGCCGACTGCGCGCTAGCAGAAGCCGAAGGCGCAACCGTGGTCTTTGCTCCAACTGTCGAAGAAATGTATCCAGATGGTGCCGCAGCTTTTGTCGAAGTCGAACAGCTGAGTAATAAACTCGACGGCGCGTCTCGCCCCGGTCACTTTCGCGGCGTTGCAACGGTTGTCGCCAAGCTCCTGATCGCAGCCGAGCCTGATCTTGCTTTCTTCGGCCAGAAAGATGCCGCGCAGGTTGCGGTTCTCCGTCGCATGGCCGCCGATTTGCGCCTCGCCACCCGGATCGTAGTCTGTCCTATCATCCGCGAGCCCGACGGTTTAGCCCTAAGCTCACGAAATGTTTATTTGAGCCCCGCTGAGCGCTCTCAGGCGCTCGCACTCAGTCGTGCTATTCGCAAAGCCAAAGAGCTTGTTGTTGCCGGTGAGCGCCAAGCCGACGCGTTGATTGGAACTGCACGCGAAATCTTCGCATTGGAGCCTGCCATCCGCGTCGACTACATCGAACTTGTCGATTGGTCCACGCTGGAGCCGGTCGGCATCGCTGAGCCCGGCACACTCTTCGCAGTAGCAGCCTGGGTAGGTTCCACCCGGCTCATCGACAACACCATTTTGTTTTGACGCAGGTCAATAACTCCGTTGCGTTAGGGCCGGCCCGCGCTGCAATCTTGTAAGGAATGCCGGAACTTCCCGACATCTCCGCCTACATCACCGCGCTCGAAGCCCGCATCCTTGGCCAGCCGTTGGAGCACGTGCGCCTCCGCTCAGTTTTCTTGCTGCGAACCGTCGACCCGCCGCTCATCGGCACCGAAGGCCGCATCGTCCGCGAATTGCGCCGCGTTGGCAAGCGCATCGCCATCGGCCTCGAGGGTGACCTCTGGCTGGTGCTCCACCTGATGATTGCCGGCCGACTGCATTGGAAGTCGACGCTCGCGAAGCTGGCCGGTCGAAATGCACTCGCCGCCTTCGATTTTCCATCCGGCTCACTCCTGCTCACCGAAGCGGGCTCAAAGCGCCGCGCCTCCTTATATGTTCTGCGCGGTGAGGAGGGCTTGCGCTCCATCGATCCCGGGGGCGTGGAGATCTTTGACACAAATCTCGAGGGCTTTTGTGCTGCGCTCACGTTCGAAAACCGAACTCTGAAACGCGCTCTCACTGACCCGCGCCTGATCAGTGGCGTCGGCAATGCCTACTCCGACGAGATTCTCCACGCCGCGCAACTCTCGCCCATAACACTCACCCACAAACTCAAACCAGAAGAATGGGAGCGCCTCTTCACCGCTACCCGTGCCACGCTCTCACTGTGGATGGACCGCCTGCGCACAGAAGCCAAAGAGGCCTTCCCTGAAAAGGTAACTGCTTTCCGCCCTGAGATGGCCGTTCACGGCCGCTTCAACATGCCCTGCCCCCGTTGCGGCGAAAAAGTTCAGCGTATCCGCTACGCCGACAACGAAACCAACTACTGCGCCCGCTGCCAGACCAGCGGCAAGGTTCTGGCTGACCGCAGCCTTTCCCGCCTTCTCGGTTCCGACTGGCCTCGAACGCTGGATGAGTTGGAGGCTCTGAAGCGTCGATGACCAGGCTTCTTGCCCAGCGCCTCTGCTCCGGTCAGGCAGCTTTTCGTCAGCCTTGCGAGCGATTTCGATTGGCCTTTCGCCCGCGGAGAAACTGCGTAGCTGCCGGCGAATACGGGTCGTTGAGATTTGACGGGGATAGCTATAGGAAGGGGAAAATTCACCCCCTCCCGGTCGTCCACCATTGAACGCGATTTGCCGAATCGTGAAATGCATCGTCGAGGCTTCCTCGAAAGGCTCATCAGGCGAGTCCGAGAACCTCAGGAGTGCCGCCAAGCAAGGAGGGATGATAATCAACGTCACTCGGTTTTCGCTTGGAGGAAAATCCACCTTGGTTCTCGTTTGGCGGAGGCCGGATGCCGGGGCATTTTTCTTGTATCTGCGCTCGGTCTCGACAGAGAATGGGCTAATGTCAGAGACAAATCAACTTCGATGTATCCATTGCGGCGAACCCGTGGACGAGACGACTAAAGATCACGTATTCCCGACATCTTGGTATCCCGAAACGACGCCCGAGGACACCCAGCGTTGGACTGCGCCCAGCTGCGGCGATTGTAACAACCGCCTTGGTTCGATGGAAACGAAAGTATTCAGCCGCCTCATACTTTGTGTGAACCCTCAAAAACCTGAGGCGGCGGGGCTTTATGCGAAGCTCAAGCGCTCGCTCGGAGTCGGCGTTCGAGATGAATTGAGTGAAGAAGAGGCGACGCACAGACAAAGACAAAAGCAAGGGCTAATGGCTGCGATTGGGCCTCATAATCCAGCAACAACTGCTTCCATACTTCCCGGCTTGGGTTCGCATACAGGGTTCAAAGATGAAAATCTTCCTCAAATAAGAATTCCCGGTGATCTTCTATTGAAGGTCTACGAGAAGATCGTGCGCGGCTGCGAATACGTTCTAACAGGCAGAATCATTGGAGAGCCGTACAGCATTCAGATTTACTTCGTACGCGAAGACAACGTTCCAGAAGACCTCAAGCGGGGACTCGAAAGCCCCGCTGCTGAAGATGTGCATTTGGGTCCAGGATTCAGAGTAATTCGCGTTGCAGCGCACGATGATCCTTATGCAGTGGCCTATGAGATCACCTTGTGGGGGAGCGCTTACTTTTTTGCTTTGATAATGAATCGTTCAGAGGTTGTAGTACCGCCGCCGGCGAAGCCGCAGACCAAAGCGCGCACCTTCGGCAGGAGGCCCGATCGGGCTGTTTCGGAGGGCTGAAATACTGTAAGATTCTCCAAATGATTTCCAAGCAAGAGATTATCAACGAAATAGGGAGAGCAGCCGCCGCCAACGGTGGAAAGCCTCTTGGTTTTGCTCGATTCGTGCGGGAAACAGGCTTAAGTGAGCATGACCTGACCAGGTATTGGGCCCGATATGGAGACGCGCTACAAGATGCTGGATTTGCGCCGAATGAATTTCGAGGGGCATACAGCGATGAGTTCCTAATTGAAAAAATAATCGCCTTGTGTCGAAAGCTAAAACGATTCCCAACCTATCGAGAGATCAGTGTTGAACGAACTGACGACCCAGACCTTCCCAACAAGAAGGTGTTCGCGCGATTCGGTTCCAAGCAAGAGTTTGCCCAGAGAGTCTCGGAGTTCTGCACAGTGCGGGATGGCCATCAAGACGTATTGGCACTATGCACTGCGATTCTCAGGAAAGAGGACGAGCCTAAGAGCAGTTTCACCACTGCGAGCAGCGATTCGATTGGCGAAGTATATCTGTTTAAACACGGTCGTTATTTCAAGATTGGGAAGACGAACGACACGGTACGACGTGGGGCAGAGATCCCGGTTCAGCTGCCGGAGAAACTGAGCTTGGTTCATTCAATCAGAACTGACGATCCAAGCGGGGTCGAAGCATATTGGCATCGGAGATTCGAACCCAAGCGTTTGAACGGTGAATGGTTCGATCTTAGTCCATCCGAAGTGAAGGCGTTCAAATGTTGGCGCCGAATTATCTGACGTCAATGAAGGAGAGATGTCCTGATCTGCTCAAATGGCATCCCAGGCGATAACGGTGCTCACATCATGATTAAGCGATTGTCGATGCTTGCCCTAGGATTCTTAACGATTCTCGCGGTCTCATACCCACAAAGCAGCGGCGGCGAAGCAATCCAAGAGCAGCCCAACAGCGTCCGTTACGAATGTGGATACCTCCAGCCGTCAAAGCGCGGCAACCCATTCGAATCAGGAATCGTCAGCATCCCATGCGGGGATTGAATGGTCCAATTGGGCGCTAACATCTAAGTAGTGCATACCCAAAATCGCAGTCATGCGCTCCCTCGCCAGAAGTCGCACGCATTTTAGCTGAAGTCTCGGCGGAAGCGACTTAGGCATCATTCGACACCTCCGCCCTTCCCTTCGTCACGTGGATAATCTTGTCAAATGCTCGGATATCGGCGCTGTTGGCTCAAGGCTGTTCGGCCCGTGTCCCAGTATCCCGATTCAACGTACTTTGAGCGTCTGTAAACCATCGTCAGAATCGAATTTGAAATCACATAACTCTAGAAGTTCTATCACTCTTACGCCAATCTCCGATCGTCCAAACTGAGCACCAAGTCCTGACGGGTGGGAAATCTGTCGACATTGGCAAGAACTGATGCAAGTGCGTTCCATGCGTACTGCAGAAAATGTTCGAGCGTATCGACGTCTTCGATCGATTTCCCGTGGTGAACAAAATTTGAGCGGAGCTTATAGATCTTTCGCGTTGAAGCAACGATCGCTTTACGGTCCTGAAGTGTTGGACCCGCGAGAAATGCGAGGCGCTCTGCTAGATTACCTTGAATTGCCTCGCTTCCATCACGGAGTAGTAGGGCTTCCAAGGCGACCAGAACAAAAAGCAATTTCTCGGATAAATCCGTTGTTAGATTATTCCTGGAGTAGATCAGAAGTGACTCGAAAAGTGATTTCCGCAACTCGGTCCCACTGTTGTTCTTGGCTAGATCATGTAATCCGGCCAGGACGTTGGGCATTAATTTGATATTTTCCGTTACATTCCATGGCCTCGGTAACGACTCAGTCAGGCCTCTCGTGATGTATTTGATTGTGCCTTCTACCACCGATAGGGAGTTCAGATTAACTTGCAAGTTGAGTTCCGTCCGGAACCGCCTCACTCCTGATTTTGCAACTCCAGTTCGCGTGTGAAAGAAACCGGAGCAGCGCGGCTGCATCACGTACCTTGTTTAAGGCAATATCGAGCGCCTTCAGTGGCTCTGCGCACACTTCAACGCAACCTGCAAGTTTCGCCTGTAGCGCTGAACGCTCTCTATTTAATGCAGCCCTAATGTCTGGATCCGCCGGAGCGTTGACCTGCGAATACCATATGTCCATCATGCTCTTATGGACGGCCTTGAAGGTGACTTCGCCGATCGCGAATGGGTAATTAGCGTAGGTGTGGCATAGGGGTATCCATATCTCTCCGCGGAACAACTCCTCTTCGCAACGCTTCTTCAGATATTCCGCAAATGGAAGATCTTGTTTCTTTTCTAGGGCCCCTCGGAGCCAAGCAAAAGTCTCATCAAGGGCAAATCTCATGCTGATGTATTCCCCGAGTGGTTTTTCAGAAGAGAGCTTGGAAGCGACACCTCTGATTTTCTTGTAGGCGTCGCCCTCCCAGCCGATTCGGCTGTTGCCCGCTGTCCAGAATCGACCACACTCCGTTCCTTCGCCATCTTGAAGAGCCTCAAATGAACTGATTTCACCGATGATGTGTTGTCTGGAAACCACGAGAACTGGGTGAGGCGGGTTCGACATCGGCCTCGGCGGACTAGGCACCCGAGCAGGCA
The DNA here is from genome assembly GCA_963826915.1 of uncultured Acidobacteriaceae bacterium. Lineage (GTDB taxonomy): Bacteria > Acidobacteriota > Terriglobia > Terriglobales > Acidobacteriaceae > Telmatobacter. Next base: position 69,855 of record CAWGYG010000006.1, on the reverse strand, counting down.
CTACCTGGGCAGACTTGAGCAACTCATCAGCCTGGACCGTCAGCCAATCGGCATACTTTGAATCAAATTCGACCATTGACTACCGGGCCCCTTGAAGAAAACGATGGATAGCGAAATAAGAGGGTACACCATTGGCGCACATCAGACCATTGTGTGCCTAAGTCACAGAATCCAGCGCAGGCCAGAGGAGATGACCTCGATGCGCTTGAATTCAGTTGCTGGCGGAGCGGAGAGGCCCTCCGACTAGGTCTTTGGGAGCTTCGGAAGTTTGAGCAAACGTTTCCATCCGCAGTAAGACCTCGGATGGACGTACTTTTAGCACCGCAGCCAACTGCACCAGAGAACGAACGGTAGGGCTGCGAATGCCGCGCTCTAAGAGACTGATGTACGTCCGGTCGAACCCGCACTCGAAAGCCAATTGCTCCTGCGACATCTCGCATTCAATCCGGATTTCGCGGATTGCTTGTCCGATTGCCTTCTCAGGCCCAAGACCTGGTTGGATTTGCTTTCGTGGACGTTGTCTCACGTAAGCAATGCTGCTATTGTTGAGGACAATAATCGCACGGACTATGGTCTACATTTTTACTTTGCAGTAAAGAGGAGGTCCCCAAGAATGGCATTCTCGATGAAACCCGCCAGCATTTCTAAGCATGAGAGTGAAGCTGACAGGCTGGCTTCACACTACGGAACAAATAGGCCGTCCCCGATGTGGCCAGCGACCAAGGGTCACACAATGGCACATACGGCTCTCCGGCTCATTGCCGTTTGCTTGCTCCTTGTCGGAACGAGTGCGATCCATGCGCAGCCTGCACGTAATCAACCCCACACTTTGCGCATCTACGTCACGCCCCTGGAGGGTTCCAGTCAGGGTTTCGCCAACATGGTCACCGCAAAGCTCATAGGTCGCCTGGTGAAACATGGCCTCTCAGTCGTCGAGTCGGAAGAGGATGCAGATGCAATTCTCACCGGGGCAGGCATGATGCAAGAGTCTACTACGGAACATGGACACACCCGGTTCCACCTGCATGCGGGAATGCGTTTGGTTTTAAAGGACAAAGGCACAGTGATTTGGGCGGACGATATCGCGAGCAGCAAATTTGCGCAGAGCGCTTCATCCAGTTTCGCAGAAAATGTTGCAAGAAGCGTTGAGGAAGCGCTGAGTCCAAAACCCGAAAAGCAGTGATTCCAAAGTGCGCTTCATTCAGTTCGCTTGATACCCTACCAAATCAGCAAGTACGCCCCAGTGTCGTGGATGAGGTACTACATGTCCCTTGCGAATGTCACTCGCATAGCTGTTCGATACCTTTAGATGTCTGCGCAATCAAGGAACCACGCACAGAAAGAAGCGCGGGCTGGATTCTGCTCAGAGTAGAATTCTGCCGTGAGCCAAGATGGCTGATCCGATGGTTTCCAAGCATGCTGCGCAAGCGCGTTGATCTGTCTGCGTTGCTGCCCTTTTCAGTTGAGCCTCAGGAGCTGAGAGCCACAGTTCGTGCAATACGTCCAGCTGCGTCTCTCTGTTCGGTCATGATTTCGGTCGAACATGATTTGCAGTGAATTGAATCGCCAATGATTTCCTTCCCACAATTGCAGGCAGACGTCTCGTTGGTCTCACGTCGCGCTTCGCTTTTGGGAGTGGATTGCTTCCTCTTGCGACTCGCTTATTGCGTTGCGTCAGCCTTGCCGGAAGATGATACTGAACGTTCTTTCTTCGGTACGCTGATTTCTCGTGCGAACCACTCGGCAACGGGTGCTACCAAATGAGCCCATTTTGAAGATGTTTGCGAAAGAGTTGATGCGAAGTTTGCCATCAGTCGGCAATTTCCGTCGCGCTGCTCAAAGAAGTGGCTGCGAGGAAGCGGGCCACGCTTTATCCAATCGAGTACGAATGCATCGACATCAGGCCTCACAACCTCCATCAGGTCTAATGCCAAGCTGTCACGGTAAGGAACATCGACGTGCATAACGCCGATTCCCGGATCGAGGCCCAATGTTGCGGCAGCCAGCCGCGCCTCAGACTCAAGTAGGGCATAGAGGTAATTCAGGATTGCATTCACCGGATTTGTTGCCAAGCGTGGAGATCCAGTGAGCGCCGAAATCCGCGCACCGAATGTGCGCCAGTGATCAGGAACACGCGGCAAATCTCTTTTGGGAAACATGATCGGCAGGTTGCGCCACGCTGACCAATATGCCTTTGCAGCTTGCGATTCGATGACCCGAACCGCGTCGATGGAAAACGCCTCAGCCAGATCGGTTCGGCATTGACGAATGAAACGAGCAACTGATTCGTTGGCCAGATCATGCCTCGCTACTCGCTCCTGGCCCGCGAGCTTCCGATCCACCAATTCGCGGCTGATCCGAAGCGCCGCCCCATTTTCGAGAGCCAGAGCCTGTGCACGACGAAGACGGACATCCGAGGAACGTACCGGCCCGGTCAGTGGCCAGTTACCGATCCATCGCGCTCAAGCATGACGAATGAAGCGTTCTGGTCCGCAAGCCATCGCAGGGCTGCGAGTGAAACACCGCCATCTGAGCCGATTACGACGAGTCGCTTGAGTCCGTGTCCGACTCGCGGCAATCGGCCCGGGCTTCGCTCTGCGCCGATCCCATCTTCAAGAACCAGGTGTCCACTTTCCACGCGCACGGCGATGCCATAACCACAGAGTGTTATTACTCCATGTCTTGGCTCTAATTCTGAAGTGCTCACTGGAAGGATTTGCGCAGCATAGAGTAGCTGCGCTACGGTTTGAGTAGCTGCCATTGGAGTTCACGCTCCTTCGGTGGTTAGGGCTCGCTGTCTGCTAGTAACAGGTAGCGAGCCCGCTGTTTTGTAGCTCTATTCTATCAGCAAGCGATAAAAAGACCGTCACCCTTACTGCTGATCGACTCCCCTCAAATTAGTACTTTCAGAACTTTCAGGGGGATTCTCAGATACATCCGCTACCGATAACGACTTGAGGAAGCGCTCAATGAATTCCTCGAAGCTCCACTCTGCCAGTTCCTGCCGCTTCAGCCAAGTCCGATGCATGGTGTGGTACTTGACTTTGAATTCCTTGGCAACAATCCGTTTCGCCTCGACTTCACTCTTATTCTCAACGATCAGCTTCAGGATCATCCTGCATGCCTGCCGTTGCATTTCGCGATCCTGAAAGCTCTCTGGTCTGCCGCCTGGATCTCGAAGGAAAGATCTGGGCGGCCTTTATTAGCGCAACGCCAAAGTTCGGAAGCCATTCCCTCATTCCTGACAAGAGCCTGAGGATCCTTTCTTGCTCGGATTGTGGTTGCTGTTGAATGAGCGCGGCTAGATCATCGTGGCTCATTGCGGCAACCTTCGCAGACCAAGTTGCAAGATTTGTAAGGAGGGTTGAAGCTGTCTCCACGATTCTCCGGAACTTGTCGTAGTCGGATTGACCTACCGCGGTCAGAATTCCGTCTATCTCCTGCGTATTTTCTCGCCGGTTTCGAACTCCATTAGCAAACCTCCGCACAGGCTTCCTTTGACAAAACCCCAAGGGGGTTTTGTCAGAAGCAGATCAAACCAACGCGCTAGTTAAGTTACACGAATTGAGCTTAACTATGGAGCGTGAAGAAGTCACTAAAGCGGAAGCAGACTGGGGGCAGCAGAGGCACGGTCGCACGTGCCATCAACCCAAAGTCTCGTACCGCCCACCTGTCAGTCAGCCAATCCGAGACCCGCGATCGAGCCTTAGCGGCACTCGGGAGAATGCGGCGAGAACACATCTCGCTATCAAAAGCGAGCCGCGAAGAGCACATCAAGCCTTCAACAGTCCGGCGATATGTCGGCAGCGCGGTACGGCAAGACAAGCCCGGCGGTCCGTTTCGCGCTACGAAGGGAGACAACTTCCGGCGCGATTTACGGCTTCCGACTGCGCAAGGGCCAACTGTCGTACCAGTCTACGGCAGCAAGAACGCGAGCATGATTTCAAACTACCTCAACGCCGTCTCGGAATATTTGAGAACCGGCAAACGAGAGAAGCTCGATTCGTTCAAAGGGAAGACGGTGAAGGTCGATGGGAAAGACATCGCGTTGATCACGGACCCGGCTATGTTGTTGCCCCTCGCAGAGGCTGGACGTACTTCATTTCGATCAACTCTACGCATCGGCAACGGGGCGAGGATGAGCGATCACACAACAACTCGTCGGCCTCGGTCGAAGCCAAAGAAGCTGCGTTGCGTAGTGTGCGGAACCGCTGCCGATGTGGAACTCCATCACATAGGAGGACGAAACCATGTCATTTGGATCACTGTGCCCATGTGCCGCACGCATCACTCAAGCCTAACGAGAAAGCTTCAACTGGCCGGAATTGATATGAGCTTTACGCCGGATTTGAGAAAACACCTCGCTAGAGCGCGGATGGCGACTCTGGTTTTCCTCTGGACCTTGGAAGAGATGTTGAAAGACTTCGAACGAAAGGATAAACAACAGTGAAACAAGAAATATATTTACGCGCCCACACAGTCGCATCAAACCAGAAGCTCCAGAAGAACGTGATCCCGGAATCTAGACCGATCTGGCCCAGCAGGATACTGATATTCGATACCGAAACCACGATCGATGCCCAGCAGGATCTCACGTTTGGCGCGTACAGGCTATGCGATTTCGAGGGTGAAGAATACATTTGCTCTGAAGAAGGACTATTCCATCGCGATGATCTTGATATACGACGGAGCAAGGTGTTAAAGAGATACGTCGAAACGCAATCAGCACAAATTGAGGTGAAGTCATTTCCGCCTCGGCTAAATCTGAAATTGTATCCGCGTTGGGATTTTGTCGAGAAAGTGTTTTGGAAGGCGATTAAGGATGAGCGAATGATCGTCGGATTTAATCTCCCATTCGATCTGTCGCGTCTGGCAGTCGATTGGGCAAGGGCAGACAATGGCGGATCGTCTTTCACCTTTTCCCAGCGAATCTCGAACAAGACAGAACTGGTCGAATCCAATCCGCACAGGCCGCGAGTTCGAATTACGGCAAAAGACAGTAAAACTGCATTCATTTCGCTCACGAGGCCTAAGGAGCCGGAAGAGTGGCCGAATCAGAGCCGCTTCCTTGATGTACACACGATGGCGTTCTCGCTGTTCGCTGAGTCGCTGAGCTTAGACGTCTTATGCCGCACGCTTAAGGTCCCCGGCAAGATCAACCATGAGCCAACGGGAAAGATTTCGATTGAGGAGATCGACTACTGCCGTGGCGATGTTCGGGCTACACTCGCAGCTTCTCAATTCACTCAAGAAAGAATTCGATCAGCATGCTCTGGACCTCCGCCCAGACCGGGCATACTCACCGGCATCGATCGCAAAAGCGTACCTGAGGAAAATGGGGGTTGTACCGCCTCAATTGAGGTTCAAGATTCCGGACCGTGTAAATGGAATCTCAATGCAAGCGTATTTCGGCGGCAGAGCAGAAAGCCGCATACGACGTACGTCTGTGCCTGTCCGTCACACGGATTTCAAGAGTCAGTATCCAACCGTAAATACACTTCTCGGAAATTGGGATGTTCTCACGGCGGAGTCCATTTCCTTTGATTCTGCTACCCAGGAAGTCCGCGAGCTATTGAAGGCGGTCACTCTCAAGCGGACTTTTGATCCGTCCTTCTGGAAAGACCTTAGCTTCTTCGCCCTCATAAAGGCCGATCGCGATATTCTCCCCGTACGCACCGTCTACAACGGACAGACCCAGAACATTGGGATCAACGAGCTGAGCAGTGACGCTCCGATCTGGTTCGCGGGACCTGATCTCGTTGCGTCCGTTCTGTTGACTGGCAAGGCCCCACGCATTCTCAAAGCGATTCGTATGATACCGCACGGTAAGCACAAAGGGCTGATGCGCACATCTCTCTACGGCATGGTGGACATTGATCCACGCCACGATGATTTCTTTCGCCACATGGTTGAACAGCGTGAGCGACACAAATCAGAGGACCATTTGGGCCGTTTCTTGAAAGTGCTCGCGAATGCGGGGAGCTATGGACTCTTCGTCGAAGTCACACCGGAAACAACGCCCGATCCGAACGATTTAGAAGTATTCTCAGGAGAAAAGCACTTCAAGGCGGAAGGATCACTGATTGAGAAACACGGGCAATGGTACTTTCCGCCAATTGCCTCGCTCATCACGGCTGGCGGAAGGCTGTTGCTCGCGATGCTTGAAAAAGCTGTGATAGATCACAATGGAACATACTTGTTCTGCGATACGGATTCGATGTGCATCGTAGCGACAGAGTTCGGAGATCCGGTTGACTGCTGCGTCGGGCCTGAAAAAAGCCACCAAATCCAGGCGCTTTCCTGGAAAGAAGTAGAGTCAATTCGCCGTCGATTCCGGCGACTCAATCCCTACGATCCACGAATCGTTCCGGATCTGCTGAAGATCGAAGACGTCAATTTTGATTCTGACCGCCAACCACGGGAGCTCTTCGGCTACGCGATTTCTGCCAAGAGGTACGCACTGTACGAACGTAACGATAATGATCTAGAGATCGTCGATCCGAAGGCACACGGTTTGGGATACTTGTATCCGCCAATGGATCAAAGAGCCAGGGAGACCGATTGGACTTTCGGTGCCTGGGATTGGTTGTTGCGCAATGAACTCGGTTTGCCAAGCGTCAAACCGGTCTGGCTTGACCGCCCCGCAATGATGCAGATCAGGATGAGCACGCCTCACGTGCTGAAACGGCTTAACAAAATGTCACGACCATACAGCTTTGTTTTGTGTCCGCTGATCGACGGTGTTGTCGGTTACCCGGCAGGCGTTGATCGCGAACGGTTCACATTGATTACCCCGTTCACCAAGAATCGAAGCGCTTGGCTGAAAGGCGATTACGTCAACATCTACGATGGAGGACATTATTCGCTTTCGCTCACGCAGACACTCAGGTTCGACAAGGTGATTCCCCAGACGTTTGGCTACATCCTGAGGCTGTACGCGCTTCATCCAGAATTCAAATCTCTCGGTTTCGATGGGACGCCGTGTGACGCGCACACACGCGGTCTTCTGCAGCGGACGCATGTCGTTGCTTCGCAATCATGCTACGTTGGCAAGGAAACGGACCGCAAATGGGAGCAAGGCGGAGATCTTTCGCTCCTAATGTTCAAGCCTGCCCAATTCGATGAATTTGGCAAAATGGCAAAAGCGGACCCAGCGCTGATCGAAGAAATTGCGGCGGTGCCCATCAAGGCTTTGGCCCGCAAGGCAAATCTGGACCGCAACACGATCAGGAAAATGCTTCGAGGGTTGCCGGTTCGGCGCCTCACAATTCAGCGAGTTTCACTTGCGCTTGCACAATCAGACGCGTAGAGAACCGTTATTATTCCTCAATGCCTGCAAAGTATGTATTCAGCGAACGTCAGCTCCGGAAAATTCTGAAGAGGGTGGATCGGCAAAGGGTCATCGGGCTGCCCAAATCGGGAGGTGGCCAGGTATGGCCCATGGTGGAATACGGCATCCCCTACGGCGACGAGGAATTCATGTGCGGACTACTCACCTGCGAATTTCGCGGGTGGGTAGAGCGGTTCGGAGACGAGGTGCCGGTACACAATATGCAATCGGCCCAAGAAGCCTATCAAAGCCTCTTTCGGATTACGCAGGCTGGGCGGGCGGTATTGGATCGGACTCAGCAAATCGCGAATTGGGCGCTGCTTGTCGCGTTCATCAGTCTCCTAATCTCGGTCTTGTCTGTCGGCGCAGACGCGCTGAAAGACCGATTTCATAAAACCACTACTCCGCAACCGTGCACCTATGGTCGGAAAGTTGTGGAGGTCCCGGCGAACTTAGAACCTGATAATCAGTATCCTTCCCATTAATTGCGAAACATATTTTTGGGGCTAAGTTGTCTTTGACCGGGTCCAGCCTGCGCTTCTCTCCGTACGCGGCCCCTGATTGCAAAAGCGCTTAAGGTGTCGAACAGCTACGCGCGTGACATTCGCGCAGAGGAGTGATGCCGCACGGCAGGCATTGGGAAGCGCTGGCGGAGCTTGCAGGATTGAGCAGGTGACAAATCCCACAAGCTGGCTTACCGGTTATTTCGCCATCCGTTGCAGCCATGATTTGGGTTTGCCGCCGCGTCGCCTTTTCTTCCTCTGGATCTGAACTTCCACTCGGAGGAAGGAAAAACACTCGCCTGGAAAGGAGGTTCGATCTGTATCCATTACCAAGGTGTACGCCCGCAGGATACAATATCGCCACCGACCATCAGAGCAAACAAATGAAGAAGATATCGGAAATTCTGCAAGAACGGGCAACACTATTCCTCATCGCCGTGGGGTTTGGATTGATTGCATTGGGAAACGCGGTTGAGTGTAGGGTCCTGAAGATCGAGCTCGGTTCCCTCACCGCCGAAGTTGGCGGACTGCTTTTAATCATTGGTTTGATTCATTGGCTTTACGAAAGCTCAATGCGGCGACAGCTGTTTCAAGAAATCGTCGAATCTGTTGTTGGAGCTGGCAGGTTAAGCGCTTCGGGCATCACTGATTTCAACATTCATTCGCATGACATTGATTATCGTGAGGCTATTCAGAATTCTAAAACACTAGTGATCGGTGAGTACTACTCGACACGGATCTTCGAACAATTCGCACCTGCATTCCACATTCGAAACAGTGCAAAACTAAAGACAACGATCCTGCTGTTAGCGCTGGGATCTCAGGCGGAGGTTTATCTGAGGTCAACTTTGCCTGCGTATGGTGACCCCCAAGCCAAGATCACGAGAATCCGCGAGATTGTCGGAGCCGGAGCACCAGTCAATGGACCGGCGCTTGCGTCAATTATGTGGCACCGTCAAATTCTAAAATATTCATTCGTCTTAACCGAGGAATGTGCGTGGATTAGGTTTTACAGAAATACGACCGGTTTTAGTCTCGTTCCTGCATTCCGTGTTGAAAAGGGAAGCCAGCTTTACAAGTTCTTTTTCGATGACATCGACGCTCTAATTAAGGAGTCCAACTAGATGACTGATTCCGAGGAGTTGCAGGAGGCATTAACGCGCGCGCTTCAGAAGAGTGGAAGAAAAGCAGTGAAGGATGCATTGTTGGCTCTTGAGATCGGTGCTGACGATGATGCGACGTACCTAACAATTGTTGGGAACGGCGGGATGCATGCAATCCCGGAGAGCTGCATTCATGGAGAGCTCTATACGGTTACGCGAGGCACGCTGGACATGTCCCAAGCTGACGCGATAAACGATTTGTATATTTTGCTGCTGCGTCCACTCGCGGAAAAGTTACGAGAGAAGGCTTGGAAGAAAATATATTTGGTGCCAACGGGACCGACGACGCTGGCGCTTCAGATTAAGCTGCTTGTCTATCACATAACGCGGATATCGACGATTGATCTACTATATGAAAAAGGAAGGTATTACGAGATAAATTTGGATTATAGGTCCTATTTGAAGTGACGATGGGTTTACATAAGGCAATGCCGCGATTCCATTACCCATCACCGTGCTTCCTGAAGGAAAACTCTGAAAGGGGCCACAGCAAACCGCCTGCGGAAGATTTTGCCCAATTTACCTGACAAGATCAATTCTCAGACCCTAGCCGTCCTCTTCTAAAGCTCAGGACCTGTCCGTATCGCGCACGGGCCATCTTTTGCAACTCTTGAGTGTGCGCGAGTTGGTTCAAGAAGTCTTCAGTCCCGAACTTCAACGCGTCAAAGAAGTTCAATAATCCAAACGAAAGTCGATTGTTGCGATATTTGATCTCTTCGTTTCCTGCGTGAATCTCGGCGCCGTACAGATTCCAGCCATGGACCGAGTTATTTCGACAGAGTTTCTTTATATTCATTGCAAAAGGCCGATAGTCTTTTGGAAAATGAACCCGAATGAATTCTGGGATTTGGCCTCCGGAATTGCCACCGTACCCATACGCGGAAATCGCATCCAATGCGCAAAGCATTGAAACGCAAACGACAAATCCACGTCCATCTAAATTCTTGGTTCGAATGATCGCATCTTCAATGACATTATTGATTTCCGCGAATATCGCACCCTCGAAGATTCGCTTGATGACGAGGGTGAGTTCGTGGCCATCAGACGGAAGCTTATCTGGCCAGGTGCTAGATTGCCATGAGATAAAACCATCAATGGCCGAATGCACATCGCTCCCTGTCAAGGCAGGCGAAGAAATTGATTCTTGAATTTTCAGATCCAGCTTGTAGTCCACTAATACATTGTGCCCGCCAACTTTACCCTCGGCAAATCATCCCTCCTTGCTTGGCGGCACTCCTGAGGTTCTCGGACTCGCCTGATGAGCCTTTCGAGGAAGCCTCGACGATGCATTTCACGATTCGGCAAATCGCGTTCAATGGTGGACGACCGGGAGGGGGTGCACTTTCCCCTTCCTATCGCTCTCCCCCGTTGAGATTTGACACCGCAAGCCACTTTTGCGAGACTCAAAGATGCTGCCGATCCGGCTGATGCCGGATTTGTATCCCGTGCCGAAGTGGCGGAATTGGCAGACGCGCGTGGTTCAGGTCCACGTACTCGCAAGGGTGTGGGGGTTCGAGTCCCTTCTTCGGCACCAAAGATTATCTCGTTTACGGCGTTTTCCTTCCATCTCCGCTCAAAATCTCGCAGAGTCCGCAATCCGCCTCTACTGTCGAAGCTACGCTTTGCGATGCGCGATAGAATAGGGCGTCGCTATGCGCTTGATGCCTCTCCATGTGCGATCGCTGATTCTCATTCTGGTTGTTCCAGCTTGCGCCGGATGGGGTGTTTCCCAGGAGCCGTCCGCCAGCTTGCGGAAGGCTGATACGGATTACCGCGAGGGATTGGATGCGCTCAACCGCAACGATCTTAAGACTGCTCAATCCAAATTTGAGGCCGTTACGCAATTGGCTCCTTCGGCAGAGCAGGGTCATAGCGCCCTCGGAGCCGTGCTGGTGCGCGAAGGCCAATGGGCCGCCGGGACTCGCGAACTCGAAAAGGCGCTCGCAATCAAGCCTGCCGATGGTGCGGCGCAGTTGAATCTGGCCATGGTTTACGCACAAACCGGCGCGCAGGCAAAAGCCGTTCAGTTGTTCTCGAAACTGGAAGCGACTGCCCAGAGCGAGCATCACCCTCTAAGTCCAACCATCCTTTCGCCCTATGCTAGCGCTCTCGTTGCCACGGGACAGCTGTCGGCCGCAGTTGTCCGAATGAAGGAAGCGGTTGCTCAGGAGCCGCGTAACCCGGAATTGCATGATGAGCTTGGGTCGTTGTATGCGCAGCAACGGGAGTGGCAGCGTGCCGAACAAGAATTCTCGCAGGCCATTCAAATCAAGGGTGAATTCGCCGCCGCGCATTTACATCTAGGACTCGTCTTCGAGGCCGAGCAGAAGCCCGGTGCAATCGATGAATGGATGAAGGCATACCAATTGGCCCCGGAACAAGCAAACGTAGCCATCGCGGTCGGGAAGGCCCTGGCCGATGCGGGGCAGGACGAACGAGCGGCTCCCATCCTCGAGCGTGCCGTTGAACTCAATCCTAAGTCCACTGAAGCTGTATATCAACTAGCACTCGTCTTGCAGCGCGTAAATCGTGTACAGGATGCGATCCTCCTCCTGAGAAAGGTGGTCGATTCCGAACCGAAAAATGCCGAAGCGCTAACCAATCTCGGGATGGCCCTCGCGCAGGCTCACGAGGCAAAGGACGGTGTTCCCTATCTCCAGCGTGCAATCGTGTTGAAGCCAGAGGATGCAATCGCCCATCAGGATTTGGCGGCGGCATATATCCAGATTAGTCAGATTGACGACGCAGTCGTTGAGTTGAAAACAGCTCTCAATCTCTCTCCTGATTCTCCGCAATTGCACTACGATCTAGGCACAGCCTATAAGCTCCAGGACGACGCAGCGGATGCAATTCCTGAGTTGCTGGCAGCCGAAAAACTGAATCCTTCAGGATATGAGCCTGCTTATGTATTGGGCTTGCTGTATATGCAGGTTGCCCGCTATCCGGAGGCAGCCGAGCAACTCGAACTGTCGTTGAAGCTGCATCCCAAAAATGGGGATGGCTGGGCAACGCTCGGAAGCGTTTACAACAAGCTTGATCGGCTTCCTGAAGCAGTCACAGCACTACAGCACGCCATTCACCTGCTTCCTGATCAGGCGGACTCTCATCTCATCCTCGCCACAGTCTTGATGAAGCAGAATCAACCTGCCCAGGCGGCCGACGAACGAAAAATCGCAGCAAATTTGATGCGCACGCACATGAATCTGCAGCGCGCGGAAGTCGCGACCAACTCTGGTAAATCGCTTTTAGCGAGCGGAAAGCTCGACGAGGCAATCGTCCAGTTTCGCGACGCGCTCACGTTCGATCCGAAGTTCATTGATGCCCATACGGGCTTGGCTGATGCCCTGGAGAAACAGGGCAAGACAGTTGAAGCCGCCGCCGAACGCGCCCAGGCTAAGTCGCTGGCAAACCCGGCTCCATAGTGCACAAAAGAGCTCGTTCCAAAGGAGGATGTACACCCGCCGTTCCGCTCGCCTATACTCTCTGTGGAACGCGCAGCACCCTTCCCTCTTCCCTGCTTGCATCGCCGAAGCCTGTGTGCTTGCGCGAACGCGAGGCGAAAGCAAATCAACCATGAAGGAGCGCTTGGTGCCGAGGCATTCACTATCATGAGCGGTCCCTCGCGACGCATCTTCGCTTTGATCCTCCTTCTGGGCGCGGTGTCGATTGTGTTCATCGGTAGCACTCATGGAGCGGAGAATACACAGACGGATGAAGCCAAAGTCCGCAAAGCGTATGCGGACAAGGTGCGGGAGACCTACAACTATCCGTTTGTAAAAGGTAAGTTGTCCATGCCCGGAAATGCCGCAACGGTCGGCGATGATTTCATTGAGCCTGGAGCATTTATCGACGCGCAGTATTGCGGCCATTGCCACCAGGAGGCATATCACCAGTGGCGTCAGGCGCTGCATTCGAATTCATTTCGCACGCCTTTTTACCGCGCCAGCGTAAACATCCTGCTGAGAACCAAAGGCATAGAATTTGCGCGCCATTGCGACAGCTGCCACAACCCCATTGCCGTTTTAACAGGAGCGATGAACCCGATTTCATCGGTGGATCGTTCGCTAGACCGTGATGGACTCACCTGCACGACTTGCCACTCCATTCTGAGTGTCGAATCGAAAGTTGGGAACGGAGGCTTCGTTATGGGAGTGCCCTCTGTTCTGGTCGACGAACAGGGGAGGCGAATTCCCGGGATCGTGCCCGATGCGGAGATTCTTGCTCATCTCGATCGGCACTCGAAGGCCGTGATGCAGGACATTTATCACACGCCTGAGTTCTGCGCCGCATGCCACAAAGCCAACCTGCCTCCTACGCTGAACGACTACAAGTGGATCCGGGCTTTCACTTCCTACGATGAATGGCAGAACTCAAAATTCTCCACCCGTAATCCGCTCACTTTCTATACTGCGGACTTCACAACTTGCCAGGGCTGCCACATGAAGCGCGAACCAAACACGCTTCCGGAGCCCGGCGCGAAGAATGGCACATTCGTGTCGCATCGCTGGCTCGCCGGCAACACCGCGGTACCGTTCTATTACGGATTCAATGAGCAACTCGACAAGACAATTGAATTCCTTCGTACCGGAAACTACCTCAATGTCGATATCTTCGGAATCAAGATTGGGGAAAGCGGTGGTCAGATGATCGCGCCGCTTGGCACTGTGTCCTTTGCCGTGCATCCGAACGATGTGATTGAAGCTTTTGTCGTCATTCAAAACAAGAATATTGGCCACTCGTTGATCCCCGAAGTTCGCGACCTCTACGAGGCATGGACGCAGTTCACGGTTACCGATGCCAATGGTTCCAAGATCTACGAGAGCGGATTCCTGAAGCCTGATGGAATGCTTGACCCCGGGGCTCACAGCTTCACCAACAGGCCGATAGATGTAGTTGGAAACTTTGTCGACAACCACGTTGTCTCTTCCATCCACTCGGTGGCCTACGACAACACTGTGCAGGCCGGGCGATCGGCGCTGGTGCGCTACCAATTTCGTCTGCCTGCAAATGCCAGGGGGCCGATCACCTTGCAGGCGCGAGTGAATTATCGCCATCTTCGTCAAAGCTATCTGAACAATATTTTTGGCCCCGATCATCCGGCTTACCCGGTCGTGGAGATTGCTTCGCGCAGCCGCATGCTCAACATTGGTGACAATCTGCCGAGCCCCGCGCTTCCCAGCGACAATGCTGACTGGATGCGCTGGAATAATCTGGGTATCGGATTACTGGACCAGTTACAGTATGCCGATGCGATCAGCGCGTTCGAGCAGGTAACCCGGCTGCGCCCGGATTACAAAGATGGCTACATCAATATTGGCGTCACTTACATCGATTGGGAGAAATACGATGAGGCACGTCAGCCGCTGGAGAAAGCGCTAGCGCTCCATCCGGATGACGCTCGCGCGCTCTACTATATGGCGCTCGTTGAGCGGCGCGCGCGAAATTCCGAGGCCGAGACTGCCGATCTCGAAAAGGTTGTCGCGCAATTCCCCGAATGCCGCGACGCACGCCGCGAACTCGGAATTTCCTACTATCAGCAGCACCGGGCCGACCAGGCGATTGAGCAGTTCAAGGCCCTCCAAGCCATCGATCCCGACGATCTGGCTGCACACTACAATCTCGCCATTCTGTATCGGCGCAAAGGTCTGAAGCATCAAGCCGAAATCGAAGCCGCACAGTATACGATCAAACGCATCGACCCGGCGGCGCCAACCTATTCGCTCGACTATCTGCGCAAGCACCCCGAGATTTCCAACGAGAGTGTGCCTTGGCATGTGCACACCGATCTTCATACCCCGCCACCGGTTTCCGGCGGTGGAATCCACTAGGAAGAAGGACAGGCCTCGTGACATCCCGCGCTCTGAATCGCCGTGCGTTCCTTCGCTCGCTTAGCCGCACGGCCTTGGTATTGCCTTTTGCAGACATCGTGGCATTAGCCTCGCCGTGGCAACAGGAAACTCCCCCCAAAACGCCAAAGATCGGCCCCCAGGAACGTACCTACGACGCTAAGCCTGCACCGCCTCCGCCCGGCCCCAAGTCTCCAATTGAAGGTACGCCGCTTGGAGTCAGCTTTGTTGAGGTAGCTACGCAGTCCGGATTGACCGGCAAAACCACTTACGGCGGCGAGTTTCACAATAAGTACCTGCTTGAGACCACTGGCTGCGGATTGGCCTTCTATGACTATGACCATGACGGCTGGCCCGACCTATTCCTCGTAAACGGCTGGAGACTCGAAGGATTTCCTACCGGTCAGGAACCGCACTGCCGCCTCTTTAAGAACAATCGCGACGGAACATTTACAGATGTCTCAATTGGCTCTGGTCTTGAACATAAGACAGGCTGGGGTCAAGCCTGCTGCGTCGGCGATTACAACAACGACGGATTCGACGATCTGTTTGTAACCTACTACGGGCAGAACGCGCTTTATCGCAACAATGGCAACAGCACTTTTACAGATGTCACCGAAGAAGCTGGCCTTACCCAGCCCGGGCCCAAGATTCGATGGAATACAGGATGCACCTTCATTGATTACGACAAAGATGGCCATCTCGATCTATTTGTAGCCAACTATGTAGACTTCGATTTGAAGACGGCTCCTCTGCCGCAAGATGGACCTTGCACTTATAAAGGAATCCTCGTTGCCTGTGGGCCGCCTGGCCTGCCCGGCGGGAAGAACATCCTCTATCACAACAACGGCAACGGGACTTTCGCAGACGTAAGCGAGAAGTCGGGAATGTGGACCGCGGTGGGAACCTATGGATTGAGCGTCGCAGCCTCCGATCTTGATAACGATGGATGGCCTGACATCTATGTTGCAAATGACTCGGCGCCCGCCACGCTTTATCTCAATCAGAAAGACGGCACGTTTCGCGATATCGCGATCGAGGCAGGCGCGGCACTCTCCGCGGAAGCAAAGCCCCAGGCCGGCATGGGTGTTTCCATCGGCGACTACAACCGCGACGGCAAGTTTGATGTAGTCAAGACAAACTTCGCCGGCGATACAGATTCGCTTTACACAAACCTCGGCGATGGAAATTTTGAAGACCGCACCTACCCCGGAGGATTGGGAGTCAACACCCGTCTCCTCGGTTGGGGCGTCGGCTTCTTCGATATGGATAACGACGGATGGCTCGATATTTTGATGTCGAATGGCCATGTCTATCCTGAAGTCGATAACTCAAAAGCTGACTTGAAGTACGCCGAACATAAGTATCTCTATCGAAATCTGCGCAACGGACGGTTTGAGGACGTTACCGACAAAGGTGGCCCAGGAATCCAGGAGAACGCCCCGGCGCGCGGCTGTGCCTTTGGCGATTACGACAACGACGGCGACATCGACATCGTGGTCAATTGCATCAACGCGCCTCCTCAGTTGCTTCGCTGCGACTCGACTCTTAACCGCAATTGGATCAAGATCAAACTGGTCGGGACCAAGTCAAATCGCTCCGGCATCGGCAGCCGCGTCACCGTAACCGCCAACACTTTGCCAGGTTCCGACCGTCCCCTTGTTCAAATGGAGGAGCTCCGCAGCGGCGGCAGCTATTTCTCGCAGAATGATCTGCGTCTGCACTTCGGCCTCGAACAAGCCAAACAGGTTGACCTGGTTGAGGTGCGTTGGCTGAGCGGCCAGGTTGATCAGTTTCGAAGCCTCGACGCCAATCGTCTCTACGTGCTGGAAGAGGGTGGCAAGATTCTGAAAGCGGATCCGTTGGCTCCAGCCAAATCCAAGGTATCAGCGAACTCATGATTGCGCGCTTCGTCCTGCTCGCGCTCGTTGCCATGGCGCAAGTCGCTGTCGCGCAGATACCGGCCGTCTGTCCGTGGCTTTCCATTGGAACAGCTACGAACGTCCTTGGAGGGTCCCCAACAGTGACTAACCACTTGGTCGGCAACTCGGAGGGTTCATGCCGCTTCTCTCGTCAATCCGACGGGATAACCGAGACCATCGAAGTTATCGTTGGCAAGACAAATACTCATCCCTGTCCGGATAGAAGCACAAAGCTCGCAGCGCTCGGCAATGAAGCCATGCAGTGCCGGCTGGAAGGCAAGCTCGCTGACGTGATTGCCGGGCGCATGCGCGATGTATATTTCGTCATTTCTCTAACCAACGTACCCGACGCTGTCGCGGAACCTCCGGCGAACACGCGTCCCGAGGCCCCTTACGCTGCAACTCTGCTGGAGCGAATCGCAGAGCAAGTAGTAGGAAATCTCTATTAACCACCAGCCAATGTAGCCGAAGCTAAAGCACTATTCGTGCGCAGCCCATGGGTCATACGTTCCAACGCTCCACGAATGCCCCTCGGGATCCTTTACGCCAAATTCCCGGCTGCCGTAGTTCGTGTTCTTCAACTCGCGGACGATTGTTCCTCCAGCGGCCTTGGCGCGCGCATACACCGCGTCGGCGTCCGCCACCACGATGTACGTACTGCGCGTTTCAATGCCTCCCAATTCCCGAGGCGATTTGAAGCCGCGACCGTATTCATCGGCTTTGTCTGAGCCGAGCATGATCATGCCACGGCCAAGGGTCAGCTCCGCATGCCCGATGGTGCCATTGGGGCCAGGATAAACTGCGTGGCGTTCAAAGCCGAAGACCTGGCAAAGCCAGTCAATAGCTGCGGCAGCGTCGCGGTAGCGCAAAGTGGGCATGATGGTGGATTTGGAATTCGGTGCAGGGTCTGTCATAAAACCTCCATGGTTGTCGAACACGCCTTCACTATGACAGCCAGTCACTGCAATGATCTTGGAAAAATCGGAAACCGCACCGCTATTTCACGATAAGGTGGTTGGCCCAGCGCGTCCGTTGCGCTGAATACGTTGTCGCGTCGATGCCCGAAAACGCCCGGAACTCGTTGGCAAAATGAGACTGGTCATAGAAACCGCAATCTAGCGCCAGCTCCGCCCAACGCACATCCACCCCCGCATGTATCTGCCGCACTGCCCGCTGGAATCGCTGCACCCGGCACCATGTCTTTGGCGACAATCCAACCACCTCGCGAAACACCTGCGAAAAGCGGCGCTCACTCCTGCCTGTCTCCTTTGCCACCTGTCTTACAGTCGCGATGTTGGGCGCTCGTCCAAACAGGCGAATGGCAAGTTCAATCTCGAGCCGCCGCGCGGGGCGGCGACCGAGGATTTGCGGTTCAAATCGCTCAAGCAGAAAGGTCTCCAGGCATTGAAGCCTGGCCTGCGGACCCGAAACCTCGCGCAGCCGATCGCGCAAGCTTCGCGCGGACGCACCCCACGTCGCCTCCAGCTCCACACTGCGATTGCTGAAAAGATCGACGGCGTCCGACGCGAACGGGGCAAACCCTCCCGGCGCAAAAACGATGCCAATCAGATCCACCATGTCTGAGCTGTCGACAATTTCGTAAACCGAGCGTGCTCCAACCACCAGTGAGGGCGCCATCAGACGTTCGGAGTCTCCTTCCGGGCAGTCGAGAAGGTAATCGCGTGCCAGATTCAAAATCACTTGAACGCAGCCGTTTGGCAGTATTCGCTCTCGCTTGTGCGTAGCACTCGATACCTGGGCATACCACAGCGTGCGAACAAATCCGGAAAGAGGCGCGGCGGGGATGCGCTCCTGGTAAAGCATAATGACCTCGAGGCTCTTATAACACGATTGCGCAGACCTGGAATAGCCGTCCAAGACCTGCCAACCGGGCCTTCCTATATCCTTTCCGGCATGGGCCTCCCCGCAGGCGACACCGAACTTGTGCAAATTATGGACGCCGCCCTTGCCGACGCTGCCAACCGTGCAGGCAAATGGCTCGTTTGCCGCCCCGGGTGCACACAGTGCTGCTATGGAGCCTTTGCCATCAATGCCTTAGATGCCGTGCGCCTCCGCACAGGTATGGAGACATTGCGCGCAATAAACAGGTCAACTGCGGAAACGATTGAAGCCCGTGCCCAATCATGGATCGCCGAGCACGGCCCAACTTTTCCCGGTGATCTGGCCACCGGCCTGCTCGGGACCTCTGGCGACGATCAGGCTCGCTTCGAGGAGTTCGCCAACGAGGCCCCATGTCCCGCGCTCAACCCGACAACTGGGCTGTGCGATGTCTACGCCTGGCGTCCTATGACCTGTCGCGTCTTCGGCCCGCCCGTCCGAATAGCCGGCGGGAGTGCGCTTGGCTGCTGCGAACTCTGCTTTATCGGCGCCGGCGAGACTGAAGTCGCCGATTGCGAGATGCCTGTCCCCCATGAGATGGAAGAGCGCCTTGTGAATGAACTGGCTAACGCCGGAAACGATGGGCGGATCGTCGAAACTGCGGAACCCCGCGAAACGGTGGTTGCGTTCGCGCTTATTTCCTGAGTCCGGCAATTCAAATTCTTCGCCAGCGCGCCCCTTGGTTGGCGATAGAATGGTCACCCCGGGAAATCAACCATCACAGAGGCCGCGTGACGCCATGCCCGTTGCCCAGCTTACCCTCGAACTCCGCATAGAACACGCCAAGTCCCTCAAAGACCGGCGTCAGGTCGTGCGCTCCATGAAGGACCAAATGCGCCAGGGCTTCAACGTCTCCATCGCCGAGATGGATGAAGGTGTTACGTGGCAATCGGCCACTCTGGGCGTCGTCGCCATTTCGCATTCGCGCAGCTACCTTCACGGCCTCATCGATGAAGTAGAGCGCGCCGCCCGCCGCATGGCAAACGAATTGGGTGCGGAACTGACAGATTCCTTTTGGGACTACATCGAAAGCTGACACGCTAAGCGTCACGCGCTCAAACGATCACGATCTATTCGTAATGGAGCGCTTTGGCCAAATCGAGATGCAAGGCGCGTCTTGCCGGCAACAATGCCGCTATTACGATGATCGACATCAACACGCCGATCGCCCCCGCATAGCTCATGACGTCGAGATTGCTCACGCCAAAGAGCGCTACGCGCAGGAGTTTCGAGGTCGTCGCCGCAAACACGGTCCCAGCAACAACACCCAACGCAACCGGCAACGCAAACTGCCTCAAAATCGTCGCCAGTACCGCAACTGGTTTTGCGCCAAGCGCAATGCGTATCGCAATCTCCTTGGTTCGCTGCGATACGGCGAAGGCGACCAACCCGACGATCCCGATGCCTGCGAGCGTGACGGCAACCATGCCGATAAGGCTCACCACAGTCGCCACTCGCTCAATCACTCTCACATTGTCGTGGTAGAGAAGCTTTAGCTGACGGATCTCTGGAAAGACTTTCGGGGCGAGGCTTTCACTGATGGTCTTCACCGTGGGCGCTAGGTTTCCCGGCTCTCCCGAAGCCCTCGCAACCAGCACCATCGAAGGCATACTTTCCTGCTGAGACGGCCAATACTGTTCCACGGCGTCATCGTCACTGAGCGCGTTGATGTGAGCGTCACCCACCACACCGACGACGATATCTTTCGAATCGCCGTCGTCGAGTTTCTGGCCAAGCGGATTTTCGCCCGGCCACTGTTCGCCGGCCATCGTCTGGCTCACGATCACCGCGTTCTTTTCGCCCGAGTAAGAAGTCCGTCCCAGCAGCAGCGGAATCCCCATGGTTTTAAAGAAACCCGGCTCTACCCAGTTCGGATACATCAGCACCTTGCGTCCGCTGATCTCCCTGTTCTCGCGCGATACCGTGTGGCCGAGTGGCGGCAACTGCACCAGAGACACCGACTGCACGCCCGGTACAGACAGCAACCTGCTCTGCATCTGGTCGAAATATGCCTTCGCCGCCGCAGGAGTGTAGCCGTGGTGTTCGAGTTGCGGATCGATGGTCAGCAGTTGCTGGTATCCGAAGCCAGGATCGGTGAAGAGCGCGTGTTGGGCGGCGTGAAGAAGCAATCCGGCAACGATGAGCAATACACAACTCGCTGCAACCTGTGCTCCCACGAGAATTTGGCGCACCAGATTCTTGCGTTGTCGCTGCCGGGCGATCTGGAGAGCCGGAGCAAGGCCGAAGAACAGTGCGGCCACGACTGTCATTCCAGTGGTGAAAAGCAGTACGCGCCAATCCGGTGTCGCGGTCAGCCACTTCGGCGCATCGGATTGGACAAGTGCGATCCGCAACACTGCATAGCTCATCGCTACTCCAGTCACCGATCCCAATACCGCAAGCAGCATGCTCTCGGTGCAAAGCTGCCTGAAGATGCGAGCCCGCCCCGCTCCAATGGCAATACGAATTCCGATCTCTTGCTCCCGGGTAACGGCGCGGGCCAGCAACAGACCGCCCAAAATCGCGCACGATACCGCCAGTATCAGCAGCGTCAGGACGCCCACCATAGCTGCCACGCTATACATCTCCGGCTGCATCACCTGCAAGTGACCACCTGGCGAACTCTGAATGAATTCGTTGTCCCACACCGCCTTGGGATGTTCACGGCGCAATTCGTTGGTTAGGCCCCGCAACTCCTCTTCTGCCGTCTTCGCGCTCACATTGGACGTTAGTCTGCCCCACATCCTAATGCTCGAGTCCGTCCAGTCGGTCAAGACCTTGCTGCCTTCGATGAAGTAGGGTTGCTGCACCATCGGCATCCAGATATCGGGACGCTGGCCGCCGAGTGTCGCAAACGCAAACGGCGTAATTCCAATAGTGATTGCGGGCTTCTTGTTCAGATAAACGACGCGCCCGATGACCGAGGGATCACCTCCAAAGCGCCGCTGCCAGAATCCATAACTCAGCACCACTACAGGAGGCGCATTAGCAGAGCTGTCACGCGAAGGATCAAACAGGCGTCCGTAGGCCGCGGGTGTCCCCAGTTCCGTGAAATAATTCGGCGTTACAAACGAAGCGCTCGCGGGCTGAATATCCTCATCGAACTGCATGGGAGGCACACCCAGCACAGCCATCACCGCCGACAGGTTTTTCGTGTGATCCCGGTAAAATGCGAACGATGGATAGGCCATCTCGCTGGTATACGCATTGGGCGAGCGCCGCTCCAGGCGCACGATTTGATCCGGATTGGGCACCGGAAGCGGCTTGAGCGCGACCATGTTGAACAGGCTGAACGCCGAGACATTTACGCCTATTCCAATCGCCAGCACCAGCACCGCCATCAGCGTGAATCCGGGCGCCCGCGCCAGGATCCTTATGCCGTAACGCACGTCCTGCGCCAGCCGATCGAGCCACGTCCAGCCCCAGGCTTCGCGCGCTTTTTCGCGCATCCGCAGCGTGTTACCGAAGTTGTTGCGTCCTGCGCGCGCTGCCATCTCGCGATGAAACTCCATATCGCTTTCGAGTTCTGCATCTATGCGACGCTGATGGATCAGGTAACGAATACGGCGTAGAAACTCGCCCATGGTGGCTCTCCTCTTGTCGTGTGCCTTCTCTTAAGCGGTACGCAAGATGTCATGGATTGCTTGGGTCACGCGATCATACCCTGCAAGTTCCGTCTTAAGCTGGGCGCGCCCCTCAACCGTCAGCTTGTAGAAACGCACCTTGCGATTGGTCTCGGAAATGCCCCACTCGGCGCTTACCCACCCCTTGATCAGCATCTTCTGCAGTGTTGGATAGAGGAGGCCCTCTTCAACAGCCAGCACTTCGCTCGAAAGCACGTGGATGCGCTGTGCGATCGCATATCCATGAAGCGAAGAAGATTGCAGCACCCGCAAGATCAGCATCGGCAGCGCGCCCGCAGGCATTCCTTCCTTAGGCCTAATTATCATAGGCATAACATAATTATGTGTCTAGGAATTGTCAACTTTGAAAGTTAAGGAATACGGCGGGAAAGGCCCCTTGGCACGACAACGCCACCTTTTGCAAACTGTGTGCGTTCCCGTTATTCTCTGCACGCTCTGCTATCCTGAATCGTTTACTCCGGGTGAGCCCGGCGGAGGTGCGCATGCCGGAACATAGAGCTCGAAAGCATCATCAGGACCGCGTCGCAGAGACGCTGCGGGAGGAAATCGGCGCCATGATTGAGGGCGAACTCTCTGATCCGCGCATCGCGTTCTGTTATGTCACTGAAGTTATCCTGAATCCCGGAGGAAAATCGGCGCGCGTCTACGTTGCAGTCGATAACGCAGTGCCCGACATCGCCAAGGCCGAAGTGGATACCGTCGCCGGCCTTGAGGCTGCAAAGGGCTACATCCGCTATGAGTTGAAGGAACGGATGGGTGTTCGCCACGTGCCGGAACTCAGCTTCCTTGCCGACCGCTCTGGCCGATTCCAAGCCCGCATCGTAGAGTTGATGGACCGCTCGCGAAAGCGCCAGAAGACCCCGGTGGAGTAGCCCGCCCGTGGACCTCCCATTTACGATCCAACTGCCCTCCCACGACCGACGTCCCGTCGATTTCCTCACCGGTTGCAAGCTCGATGGTCTGCTGGGCCGAGCTTTAGATTAAATACTCGATAAAATTGTATTGCTTCCTGCCCAGGCGCCCGACCGCTCCAGGTTGAGAATTGGTTCGAATCTGTTAGCCTAGTCCCTGTCGAGACGCAGCCCGAGTTTTGCGTTTTGCCCCTTCTTTTTGGGGCTTCATCATTAGCCTGGCCAGTGGGACCCCCTCCCCCGGATAGTTGGCAGGAAGGCTTGGCTCTGCGCGAGGTTGGCGCAGCCGGCCTGGAGAATCGCTGGACGTGGAAACACAGCTGGAACCACTTGCTCCGGATTCACCTCAAGGCGGACACAGACGGCTGCCCAACTGGGCGACGGTCTGCGAAGCCGTTGTCTTCCTCGTTTTTGCTGTCTTCTTCATCATTTATGGGGAAACTCCGCTGCTCGGCGGCGATGGCCTCGGCCTGGTGGGCGCCGACGAACCGCGTTATGCGCAGATTGCCCACGAGATGCTCGACCGCTTTGACTCTGCGCACACCATCAAGACCCGTCTGAGCGCATGCGTCACCCCCTACCTTTACGGTCACCCTTGGCTTGAAAAACCTGCGCTCTACTATTGGCGCGCCATGTTCGTTTTCCAGGAGTTCGGCGTCCACGATTGGAGCGCCCGCCTGCCTTCGGCAAGCTTCGCATTCATTATGGTGGCGCTGATCTACCTACATATGCGACGATTCCGACCCGGTGGACACCTCGACGCTGCTCTCATCACTGTGGCCTGCGCGGGAATTATCGGATTCTCCCGCGGCGCCTCCACCGATATGCAGATGGCTGCTCCGCTTTCCATCGGCCTGCTTGGCTGGTATGCATGGTACGAAACTGACTCCAAATTCTGGCTCTTCGATATTTACTTCTTTACCGCGGTCGCCACGCTGGCCAAGGGGCCGGTCGCGCCGTTTCTAGCCATCGTCATCGTCGCGGCCTTCGCTTTCCTCCGCAAGGAATGGTCGATCCTGAAGCGCTCGCTCTGGTGGCCGGGAGTCGCCCTTTACTTCGCTATAACGCTGCCTTGGTTCATTGCCGTCCAACATCAGAACCCTACCTTTTTTCGCGAGTTTTTTCTCGAACACAATCTTGAGCGCTTCGCCACCAACCGCTACGAGCACCAGCAACCGTTCTGGTATTACATCGTCGTTGTTGTACTTGCAGTCATGCCTTGGACTGTTCTTGCCATGCGTGCGCTGGTGGACGGCATTCAGACATCGGTGGCGGAGTGGCGATTGCGCCGTCTGAATCCCTCCAAACGAGCGCCCAACCGCCCCGGTGACGCATTCCCTGAATTCCTTGTCTTGTGGGCGCTCATTCCCATCCTCTTCTTCTCGTTCTCGCAGTCGAAATTGCCCGGCTACATTCTGCCCTCAATCCCTCCTATTACGATCCTGACTGGCGACTACCTCTTTCGCCGTCGCCAACCGGGCCTCAATCGATGGGAGCTTCTGGGCCACGCGGTCCTCTGCGGCATCATGACCATGTTCGGGCTGTTGTTGCCCTGGTTTGTCAGCCACGGACCCGAAATGCCGCCACCGCGGGCTCTAGCAGTCGCAGTCATGGCTTCCGCCGGAGCTGCACTGCTGATTCTCGTCGTCGTGAAGGGCTTCGGCGTCGCCCGGCTGCGTCTTGCGACTACCAGCGTACTCATTGTTCTCGTGTTGTTCCTTTACGGCGTGGGGCCGTTCTTCGGGATTCCCGCCATCGACGCCACCAAGCGCGTCATTCACCTTCTCGATCGCAGCTATTCCGCTCGACCACTCGCTGAGCGCCTGGCAGCACTCGCTCCGCCAAACGAAACCGTGGCCGTCTTCCGCGTGCGACGCGACATGGAATACGGTCTCGCCTTTTATCGCAACCACCAGGTTGTCAATTACGAGGAGGACGGCGTGCCGGACGAGGAGCATTTGCTGGTAACGCGCGTTACAGGTCGTCGTGGCGCCGATCTGCACACTCCGGCAGCCCTGCAGGAATATCTGGAAGGCCGTCATTACGAGCAGATCCTTAGTTGGCCTGAGCAGGGCCTCGAGGTCTATTTGGTCGGAAGCCGGTAGATTCTGGCTTCCCCAACAAGATTCGAGCGCTCTTCAACTTGCAGGAAACCAGTCAATCGTGGCAAAGTGACCGCAAGGCCCAATGGCGCTGTGCGCCGTCGTGGGGCGCCGTTCTTTGATTCAAAAGCTGACGCTGGCCGGGCGTGCGCCGCGTCCAACTGAGTGAGTACGCAAGGGAAAAATGGCTGCTGGCGTCACCATCGAGATCCTCGATCTTCGACACTTCGCTGCGCCGGTGCTCCGTCCGGTGCTCGATGCGGAAGGCGAGTTGTGGAACCAGCGACTCCATTGGGACTATCGCGCCTCTGCCCGCCTGCTGATGCAATATCTCGATAACCATCTGCTGCCTGGCTACGCCGCACTGGAGTCAGGGCAGGTCACCGGTTACGCTTTCTGCGTCTATGAGGAAACCAAGGCCGTGATCGGCGACGTCTTTGCCCTGCCGGGCCGCAACCCTGAGGCAATCGCCTCATCGTCGACCTCCAGCGGGAAGGGCGACTCGGCTGAGGCTCTCGCTCGCGAAATCGAAGAGACTCTCCTGCGCCACCTGTTCGAGACCTTGCTCAACTCGCCCAATGTCGATCGGGTCGAATCGCAACTTCTGCTTCATCCAACCGGCACCCACGCAGCCATTTTTCGCAGCTCGGGATTTGAGATCTTTCGCCGCCACTTCATGGTCCAGCAGCTCAAGGGCCAATGGACCCGCCCCCGCATCGACCTACCTGCAGAATTGGAACTTCGACCCTGGCGTGACGAGGACCTCGGTCCCGCAGCTCGCCTGATTGCGGCGGCCTATAACGGCCATCCCGACAGCCTCATCAACGACCAGTACCGCTCCGTTCACGGCTCGCTGCGTTTCCTGCACAATATCGTTCGCTACGCCGGTTGCGGTGTCTTTTCTCAGCAGGTGTCGCACGTGGTGCTTGAACGCTCCACCCACGAGTTGGCGGCGCTCGTTCTCGGCTCCCGCGTCAGCCCGCAAAGCGGCCACATCACCCAGCTTTGCGTCCATCCCGATTTTCGTCGTCACGGAATCGCGCGCATGCTGCTCGCGATCGCCGCTTCCCAGTTCATGCACCAGGGCGTGAGCGAAATCTCACTTACAGTTACCGAAGCCAACACCCACGCCATCGCGCTCTACGAGTCTGAAGATTATGAACGCATCCACACCTTCGACGCCGCAGTATGGCAACGCGACTCCGTCGCGTGATCGGATTCGTCTAGTCGCTCAAGCCATCGGCGAATAAGGGAAATCATACGACTGACTTCTTGGGTTTGATGTATTGCAGAAGGCTCATGGGGACTTCCCTGCAAGCGCATTGCTGTTGGTGTTCTTTATGCCAACTGACTCTTTGTTCAACGGTTGCGTTCAGCGGCATCTTGTTCTTGGAGTGCCAAAGCTTATTCATGGAGAGAATCTCCAGATCGTAGCCTACCGTGCGATCAAGTACATCACCCAGCTCAGCACGATCGCCGAGCCCACAAACAGGATGAAGCAGTAGATTCCGTAGCGAAGCATGCGCCTGGGCGTCTCGCGTTGCGTGATGCCGAAAACTGTCGATGCAAATAGCGCGAACAGCAGCACCGCTGTAAAGTGAGAGGGGCTGAACATTACGACGGCTTCCTCCCGGTGCGCAGATTGTGTGCATCAACCGCTGCGATCACGTTGAGCAGCCCGGCCACCACGATAAACCGCGTGCCCCAATCCGCAACCGTCAATTGCACCGAGTCCGCTCCCAGACCCAGCGAACGGCTGACAATGTAGAGCAGCCCGCTGCACAGGTCGCCTGCCATGCACAGCACATCGAGGATGTCGTCCGCCTTGGTGTAGATCCGGCCCTGCATCGCCAGACCCAGCGCGAACATGCAGATGATCGAGATCGCCAGCAACGCTCCGCGTCCCCATTTGCGGAGAAGAAAGTGTCCAGCGCCCGGTACCAGCCATCCGGCAATCAGGGGCAGATAGACAAATCCGCTTTGCGAGCCCTGCTTTGCAGCGGTGTTCTTGTTTTCAGTTGCAGCCATTCCTTCTTGACTATATCGCACGGGGGGCAGGGAGTAGGGAATAGGGAGTAGGGAGTAAAAAGAGAGCAGGGAGTAACAGACTCTCTCTCGGCCCGGAGATCCCAGCGTCTTCCATCACCGGTCAATCCCCTGCGTATTTCGTATGTTCTTCGCATGGAGCGACAGGCACCTGGCTCGGAATGCAGCAAAGGTTCTTTCAAGAATCTTCTGGTTTGGCAGCGTGCGATCGAATTGAGTCTTGCAACCTATAGGCTCACAGCTTCGTTCCCCCCATCGGAGAAATTTGGCCTTACGAGTCAACTCCGCCGCGCATCGGTATCGGTGGCCAGCAACATCGCCGAAGGCTATGGTAAATCCACGAAAGGTGAGTACATTCTCTTTCTGGGTCATGCCCGAGGATCGAATTGCGAGCTGCAAACGCAACTAGTCATCGCTTCAGGTTTAGAAATGGGATCTGAGCCGGAGCGGAAACGAGCAGAAAGCCTGGCGCAAGAAGTTGGCCGGATGCTGGTTGCGCTGATGAAGCGGTTGCGAACCTAATTGTTCTTACTTCTTGGTCCCTCCTTCTTGCACCTTGCTCTCTACTCCCTACTCCCTGCTTCTAAAGCCTTACCAATTCGCGCTGAATCGCTCCGGTTACCCAGGCTTTGCCGGGGGCGGTCATCATGTCTACTTCGCTGCGCACGCCGAATTCCGGTAGATACACGCCCGGCTCAACTGAGAAGCAGGTATTCGGCAGGATCAGACGTTCGTCATGTGTTTCGAGATTGTCGAGATGCGCGCCGGGGCCGTGGAGCTCGACGGCAATGTTGTGGCCGGTGCGATGGGTGAAGTACTCGTCAAAACCCGCCGCTCGAATCACCGCACGCGCCGCATCGTCGCCCTCAAATCCGCGAATCGTTCGACCCTCCGCAAACGCCATCTCCACCGTGGCAATTGCCGCGTCGCGCGCATTTCGCACGGTTTCAAATACCAGTTGCTCGCGCTCCGACGGCTCACGCCCGACCACGCCGGTCCAGGTAATGTCATAGAAAATGCTGTCCGTCTCGTCCACGCGTCCCCAGATATCGATCAGCACGAAGTCGCCCTCTGTGATCGGGGCACATTTCTCTGCAGTTGGTTCATAGTGCGAATCGGAGCTGTTTGCATTCACGCTGACGTTCGGCCCATTCTCCCAAACCAGGTTAGCGTTGCGCATCGCCTTACTCAACCACTGCACATGATCGAACTCAGTAAGACCGGCCCCTCGCTTGCCGTTCGACGGACGCAGCCGGCGCCCCATCTCTTTCCAACCTTCGGCAAGAATCTCGTCAATGGCTTTCTGCGCCACTGTGTGGCTGGCAATCTGTTTTTCGCTGAGAACAGCCTCAAACTGGCTCACCATGTCTGCCGAACTCACGATCTGTTTGCCCAGCCCGCGCAGGAACTCCACTGTCCCCGCGTCAACCATGGAGACGTACATGATTGCGTTGTTGGGCGAGTACTGCATGGCAATGCGCCGCGCGCCGCCCAGCATTGCCTCCAGCCCGGTCGCTAACTCCTGCCAACTCGAATAGACTCCCTTGGTTCCCGGCAGCGAATCGAGCCGTCCCTGCTCAATGCGATGCACCAGCTTGCGGGGCTCGCCCGTCGCGGGAACGAAGTAGTACCAGCGGCGCGTGATGTGCGCCTTCTCGTCGAGGCCAAGGATGCGTCCGCCGATCGGATCGCGATGATGATGGTCGTAGAAGAGCCAGCCGTCGTGACCGGCGTCGCGCAGAGCTGTTTGAATCGCTTCCAGGTTCATAGCGGCATTCTACCGTTCGTGGTCCCGGCGCCCAGGAGAATTCGTGCCGACAGCCGGCGGGCCAACTAGGGACAGCACTGACACCACCCCCACCCCCGTCTCTGGGCGGAAATATCCTTGTTTCAGGAGGTTACGGACGGCGGATCGCTGCAAGTATTGCCGACCAGAGGACTTCGCCGCAGATATTTCTCCAGTAAAGAGTTACGGGCGTTTTCGCATGTTTTTCCACCACTTAGTACCGCATGATGGACCGAAGAGAAGCGAACAGGACGGCATTCCGGGAGGCGCCGTCAGAAAGCCTGCGATATTTTCTCGTTTCCCAAGTTCAAGAGTAGCAATTGGGAGGGAAATGATCTGCAATTGTCCGGGAGGTGTTCCCGAAGCCAGAGTGGACGAGCGGCGTTTTTGTTCAGGATGTTCGATTGGGGTGCGGCGCCGGTTTCAGCGCCGCAATTCTGGCCTAGAGGGCTGCGAGGGCATCGGCCTGGCTGGGAAACAGCCCGGCATATTTTGTAATGCCTACCATGGTGAAGACCTTGGTGAAATGCGGCGACAATCCGAAAGCGTATACCTTCTGGCCGGAGTTCGCTGCCTCGATCAGCATCTGGATCACCAGGGCAATTCCGCTCGAATTGATATAGTCCACCTTGGAAAAGTCCAGCAACACAAGCCGGGCGGTCTCTTTCGGAAGCGACTGGTAGCTGCCCAGAACGGCATCTTTTGAGGTGCTGGCGATATCGCCCTCGAAGCGGAGGGCCGTGACCGGGTGTCCGGCCGGGGAAGTCAATTGGTCTACACGCGCTTTGGTTTCACTCTGCACGATCTCGTATCTCCGTGTTCTGCTTGTTAGTCCGCCACTGCATCCAGACGAATGACCAGCCTGACATAGCTGCTCCTGCCATTCGAACCCTTGACCCATTCGGCCTCGTCAACCAGTGCCTGGATGAGAAACATTCCCATGCCCCTGGGATCTTCCTCACCGTGAATCTTGCGATCGATGTCGGGTTTGGGAGGGACCGTTTTCAGGCCCTTGCCATCGTCGATCACCTTTACCTCGAGGGCATTAACCCCCGCCGAGAGCACCACGCCCACTGAGAGGCTCTCGTTAAGCATGTTGCCATGCTCGATTGCGTTGATGCAGGCTTCGGCCACCGCCGTCTTCAGATCCTCGACGCGGTCCTCGCGGAATCCCATCAGCTTGGCCACAGCGGCGGCGGTGCTCATGGCTACTTTTTCGTAGCCTAGCTGCGATGGCAGCCGCACCTCCACGCTCGTGGATTTCACCTTGCTCATGCCGGCATCTCCATAACTTCAGCGCACCGGCACAGCGCCAATGCGGTCATGTCGTCGCTCTGCGGGCCGCCGTCAGCAAAATCCTCGAGTGTTGCCCACAATGCATCGAGAATAACATCGGCTTGCTCCCCAGGGCACTTCGAAAATTCGTCCATAAGTCTTTCCGGACCAAACTCTTCGTCTCCGCGAAACACCTCGGTGAGCCCATCGGTGTAGAACAGCAACCGCGCTCCAGGTGTAAACCCGCATTCCTCGCTGGTGTAGCGCATACCGGGCAAAAGTCCCAATGGGGTGCCCACGGACTCGAATTGGCGAATTTCCTGCCCTTTTTGAACAAGAAAGCCGGGATTATGTCCTGCGTTCACCACTTCCATCCGGGCCGTTTCGGGGTGCAGGCGCATGAAGATCGCTGTCACATAACGCCGCCGGGCCTCTTCACCCTCTGTCCAGTGGTGCTCGTTCATCCTCGTGGCCAGTTCAGCCAGCGGCATCCCTGTGATGGCCATGGCGCGAAATGCCGCTCTGAAACTCGTGGCCATAATGGCCGAAGCGAGACCCTTGCCAGCCACATCTGCCACTGCAATCAGCAGGCTGCCGTCCGGTTGCTCAACGAGATCGAGGTAATCGCCGCCCACTTCGTAGCAGGTGACCGATTTGAAAGCAAACGAAAAGCCTGGAATGCTGGGCAAGGTCTGCGGCAGCAGCGACCGCTGAATATTCCTGGCGGCGTCCAGATCCTGCTGCACGCGGGCCCATTGCAAGTTGCGCTCGTGGTTGCGGGCATTTTCCAGCGCAACAGCCGCTTGCAGAGCCAGACCTTCAATAAAATCGGCTTCGTAGAGCGTCAGTTCGCGTCCGTCAGGAGGGGCCACCACCAGTTCCTCCATGCGCTTGCCTTCGCGATCCTGCAAGAGATAGATAGGTAACGCCGGAACATTCTCGCCTTCGGCGTTCGGTTCGGGTATCTCGCCGTAACTCAAACCAGTTCCCGGAAAGGCTGCCCCCGCCATTTCGAGTTCGCGCACGACGATGCGCAGCACCGCGCCCAGCACCTCTTCTTCGCGAATGGTGGAATGCACCTGGCGCGAGGCCTCAAGCAGTGCCTGGAGGCGCGCCACTTGCTGCTGGAGATCGATCGTTTCGTCGTTTCCTGGAAGGTGTATCCCGGCCGCCATTCCCCACCCCGTCGCGGAATCTCAATGTACCACGCCAAATAGTGCCTGCGTCGATACCTTTCTTGAGATTCGTTTTATCTTATTCGCCAACAAAGCACAATCAATCCGTAACCTGGCCATCCTTCCGCAGCCACCGCTGAGCTGCCCCCCTGTTCATGCCGCAGCGAGGACTGGCGCTTGTGTGATTTCGGTTGCCGGCCTGCAGCCATCCCAGAGCTAATCCTCCATTGCCGCTCGAATATCTCTTGTCTCCAGGACCCGTTTCTTGTAACCACGCCGGGCTACGTTGAGCATTGCCTGCCCAATATCTCGAGTCGAAAGCACCTGGTTTGGGAGCGCCCACCGCAGAATCGGGAACAGTGGTTTGGTGACCCTGTAAAAAGCACGATAAGAGGATGTCTTCGATTCAATTCCGTCCATCGGCTCAATGAATCCCGGCCGAAACATATATGCATTCAACGGCAGCCTTAGCAGCGCGTTCTCCGTTCGCCCCTTCACCCGCGCCCACATGACTCGCCCTTTTTCCGTGCTGTCTGTCCCCGATCCCGATACGAAGACAAACGACATTCCCGGATTGATATGGCTCAACATCTCCGCGGCAGCGACAGCAAACCCGTAGGTTACACGCTCATAGTCCGCCTCCTTCATGCCGCTCGACGCCACGCCCAAACAGTAGAAGCAAGCGTCGAAGCCAGATAGGCTATCTTCCATTCCGGTGTAATTCAGCATGTCCTGGTGCACAATCTCGCACAATTTCTGTTCTCGCGCCGCGGTTGCGGTCCGTCCGATGGTCACCACTTGTTCGACATCAGGGTCGCGCAGGCACTGCAAAAGGGCCGCTCGGCCCACCATTCCGGTCGCGCCAAATATCAACACCTTCATCGCATTGAGCCTCTTTCACCTTTGATGCCAGCATAACCGGCCATCAACCCCTCGCCTTGAGAGCAGTGAAGTTGCGCCGCTCCGCTGGCAATTGCGCTGATCGAGCGCTCCGAATTCTCGAAGCCGGAGAATTGTCATGCGCGCATTCGTAGAAGAGTTGCAGGTAACTTATAGGATTATCCATGAGTAACCTAATTACGCTCCATGATAGGTAAATGGTGACTATCTCTCGTAACTACAAGTAATTAACGCGTTTGTGGAATTTTCAACACTACTCTCTGGAGCCTACTAATAGGGCAAGTGCTCAGGATCCTTTTCCCCGCCTGAACATTTGCAAGCGATCGACAGCGGTTCCGGAGGACACGAAAATGAAGCTGCTCGACGATAGTGGATATCTGCTGGTTCTTTCAAATTCAGCTGGAAATCGAAGCACAACCCTGGCGCATGAGACGCGCACGCCGGTTTCGACGATGACCGACCACGCAACCGTACCCCACGTGGTTGTTCGCCCCGCGGTGCCCCATTGCTGCTTCTATTGCAAATGGTGCGGATCGCCGATTCTTATGCCGCATGAAAGCATCGGATCGCCGTTTGGTAATCCTTCTGTGCGCAGGATCCAGGTGCGGTTGATCGCGGCGGCGTGTGAGACATGCAACCACGTTGATTGTTACTCCATGTTCCGGGCTTGCCGAGGTTACGACACCCGTCACAAGATGGTGAATGTCCCAATGAACGGGAATACTGAACTGCTTAGCTGGTTGCAGTGCGATGAACCAACTTGCACATTCAAGGTTCCGTTGTTCGTAACACTGCAGGGTAGCCTTTCGGAGGTAGAGGTAAATATCCTCACGAAATGCTGGCTCTGGGAACAGGTCACTTGCGTGTCAGGGCATCCCATCCGGCCCGCGGCATCGACTTCTCCACGTGTTGCTTTCGCCGCGGCTTCCTAGGTCAGCGCGAAGGGTCACGCTAAGTTGCAAGCGGTGCTTTGCGCCTCGGCTCAGCACTGCATGAATTCATCCATTTCGATTAGCGCCAACGCTTGCAAGCGTCGCACGCAAACCAGGAACGCCTTCCCCATCGCGTGGAAAAGTTGAATTCGTCAATTTCAACGCTCAATTCAAATCAATCATTCCACTTGCAAACCAGTCTGTGAGAGAATCCTCCAATGCTTGGCCCCGCCCTTTCAAACCTGTTTGAAAGAGGAATATTCAATGTCCGACCATGTAGCTTCGAGCCCCCTCACTTTTGAATTGGAACGTAAGGGTGACCTTGCCGTCTTGAAATGCCACGGCAAGCTGATGATGGGGGTCTGTGACGCTTTTTATGTCAAGGTCCGCGGGCTGATTCCGGACTCCAAACACATCGTGCTTGATTTGACTGACCTCACCCAGATGGACAGCATGGGCCTGGGCACCGTCGTCCGCTTGTACGTCTCAGCCAAGGCGTCAGGCTGCTGCCTTGAACTCATTCACATTGGCCCGAGGATTCGCCAGCTTCTCGGAATCACCAATCTTCTGTCGGTCCTCACCGACATGTGCGAACAGGGCGTCAATATAAGGTTTTAGCTTGACCCCGCGGCTCAAAGCGGAGCAGCGCCGATGGGCTGCCTGATTTATCCTTCCCCTGAATGCCCTTGACCCGCAAGACCCTGTCCGTTGCGATGATTGCCATGAACGAAGAGGCCAATCTGCCTCGTACGCTTGAAAGCGTGGGCTGGGCCGATGAGATTATCGTCGTGGATTCTGGTTCAAAAGACCGCACCATCGAAATTGCCAAGTCTTTTGGCGCCAAGACCAGCTACCACGCTTTTGGTGGCCACGGCGAACAAAAGAACGTAGCTCTCGACCTCTGCACCAGCGATTGGATTCTGTTGCTCGACGCCGATGAGGTGCTTACCCCGGGATTGCAGACGGAGATTCGGGACCTACTCGCCGGCGAACCCAGATTCGGCGCCTACTGGATTCCGCGCCTGAACCTCTACTTTGGCCGTTGGATTCGCCACGGAGGCTTTTATCCCGACCACAAGCTGCGCCTTTTTCGTCGCGGTTCAGCGCGCCTCAGCGAAGGAGTCGGCCCTCACAGCACACCACAATTCGAGGGACCGCGCGGTACGCTCGAGCACGATATGCTCCACTTCGCCTACCCGACCATGGGCATTTATCTCGAGCATATGAATCGATACAGTACCGAGATTGCGCAGTTGCAGCACCAGCGCGGTCGCGACAGCAAATCGCTGCCTGCATTCATCTGGAACACTGTCCTCAACCCCGCCGCGACGTTTCTCTACAACTACTTTCTCCGGCTTGGCTTCCTGGATGGACGCGAAGGACTGATCCTCCACCTCAATCACTCTGTCTACATCCACTGGAAATTCATCAAGGCGTGGCGGCTTGGGCAAGGCAAAGATTAGTTAGACTATTCGGGATCATGGATCAAGAATCACCTGGCCTGTCGGTACCCGCTTGAAAACCAGCTTTGGAGGATTGTCCGCCGATGATCGACGTTCATGCGCCTCATAAGAAAATTCACGGGGTTGGCGAATTTTTCATTCACCTGTTCACCATCACCGTGGGTCTGTTTATCGCCACGCAGATCGAGAGCTGTGTCGAATGGCGCCACCACGTTCATCTGGCTGAAAACGCCAGGACCTCGCTTCGCGCCGAGATCGACCACAACCTGAGCGATCTCAAAGGCGCCGAGGCTGGCGTAAAGAAGTGGCGGGAGGAGGTTGACAACGATCTCAAAGCGATGAATCGAATCCAGGAAAACCCCACCGATCCAGCCGCTCAAAAAGCGTCGATGGCGATCAATTTCCATTCGATTGACCTGCGTGATACGGCCTGGAGGACGGCCCAGGCAACCGGCGCGCTCGGTTATATGCCATACGACGAGGCACAGCGTTACGCCGAGATTTACCAGTCGCAGTCTGAGTTGCTTGAAGAGCAAAAACTACCTGAAGAGGATGTCGCTTACATGGTGGGCCTGTTAAACCGCTTCAACTGGAGCGAAAAGAACAGAATTACTGCCGATCAGGCGAGCCAGATGGCCGAACGGCTCGGCAGAATGAAGCTGCATATTGTTACGGGCGATCTTCTGCTACAGAAGAGCATCGAGAGAAGCGACGCTTTCATCGAGAACCGCAAAGCGCGCGACGACTTCCATGAGAGCTTCAACTAATCAATCGCGGACTGATGCGGTTGGCTAGATGTGGCAACTGGCCTGGCCGCGCTTTTCCAGGTACTTCTGGTGATACTCTTCGGCACGCCAGAAGGTCTGCGCCGGCTCGACCTTGGTGACAATGCGTCTTGGCGCAAAGTGTCCTGAAGCCGTGAGTTGCTCGATCTTGGCCTGTGCCTGCGCCCGCTGCTCTGGCGTGTGGAAAAATATGGCCGAGCGATACTGTGTGCCCCAGTCGGGCCCTTGCCGGTTCATTGTGGTCGGGTCGTGCAGTTCGAAGAAGGCGTCGAGAAGCTGCTCGTAGCTCACCTTTTCCGGGTCAAAGTCCAGTTCTACCACTTCCGCGTGGCCGGTCTGATCGGTACAAACATCCTTGTAGGTAGGCCGATCTTTCGCGCCCCCTTCATACCCAACCGCCGTTGCCGTCACACCGGGAATGGCCGCAAACGCAGCTTCCACACCCCAGAAGCATCCGGCTCCAAATGTCGCCTTTTCAGTAGTCATGCTCATCAGATGCGCGCCCCCCGGCATCGGTATCAGATTCTGAATTGGGCGAGCTTCAATCGGCCCAGCGCTTACTTCTCAACGAACGACTTCAGCCGTGCAAGTGTCTGATCCCATTGCTTCGAGACCGAGTTCAGATACTCCCTCAACCCTTCAATCGGCTCCGGATCAAACTCGAACAGCCGTTCCCGTCCGGAGTGGGAGCTGCGCACGATGCCGGCTCGCTCTAAAACCCCTAAATGCTTGGTGATAGCCTGTCGAGTCAGCTTTGACTCCTCAGACAGTTGAGTGATGGAGCAGGGCTCGCCCGCACAGAGCTTGGCCACCAGGGCGAGCCGCGTCTTGTCGCCCAGCGCCGCAAACACCCGCGCGCGAGCCTTCGGTTTGGCGAGAATGCGCTTACGAATTTTGTGTGACATGGGTCTCGATGTTCTTCATCTGCTGTGTCCAGCCGCCTTCGTTCCTGCGGAATGCCTCAACGCGCCGGTCGGCAGGAACTTTGTCAAATCCCGACTCCGTGAGCAACAGTAGCGTACCGCCCGGGATCTCCTCAAGCTTGAATTCCACAAGGGTCGGCGTTTCTTTCTCGTAGTCCACGATTGGATCGATGCTATAAGGATGCCACGTGAACGAGAAAAGCCGTTCCGGCTCCATCTTCTGAATCACGGCCCTCCAGGTGACGTGCTCGTAGCCCGGCCAGGTGATCTTTCCTCGCGCCTCTTGTCCCGGGACAAACGGCCCTCCCAGCTTCACGCGAAACCATTCACCAAACTCAAGGTAGTCCGTCAATGCCCGCCAAACACGCGATATCGGCGCCTTCAGTTCGATCCTCTTTTCGATTTGGTTTTCCATGTAGAGCAACTCCCCGGTTGCATATTAGCTCTAATAAGCATAACAAGCAACCGTTTAGTTGCGTAAAACAGAAAAACTCAACCCTCTATGCAGTCTGTTAACCGCGTTTCTTGCCGCGCGCAGGTCCGCCTGTGTGCTTGCCGCCCGGCCTTAGACCGCCCGGGCGTGGTCCGGAGCGCTTTCCACCGCCGCCCGGCTTGCCTTTGTAGCCGGAACCGGTTTTTGAGAACCCTCCCGGTTTCGAGCCAAATGCGGGCTTCGATCGCCCTGCCGACGGAGGCTTGCCACCCCCGCCAAAACCTGGTTTGGGCTTCCATCCGGTTTTCCCTGCGCCGCCGGATCCTGGACGGGAGCCGGAACCAGCCCCCGCACCGTAGCTGCGTTCTCCAGAGGGCTTACTGCTGGGTCGTGCGCCGCCTGCACGAGGTTTGCCCGTACTCGTCGTGAAAGGCCGTGCAGGTGCGCCCTCGCTGCGAATTGGCCGTCCCGATCCGAAAGTCCGAGTCCCAGTGCGGCCGGGCCCGCCGCTGGGGCGATCCCCGCTCGGTCTGTCAAACTTCGGCCGATCAAACCGAGGTCGTTCCGTGCCTGCGTGAGCTGGCCTGGGTCGATCGCCGCCCGGACGACCGGTTCCCGCACCACGAAAAGGCGGGCGCCCGGCGCCCGGTCGACTGAAAGTCGAACGGGGCGAACTCGGCCTGTCCTGATCCGGTCCGATGGCTTCAATCTGCAGCCGAGAAGGCTTCGGTGGATCAAAGTCTTTGGGTGCCATCGGCGTTTCGCGCCGCGGTCCCCCCGGCCGCTTGAATGCCCCGCGTTCACCGTCGCCCGGCTTCTTCCATGCAGGTTTCGCTCCGAAGGCGCCCCCTGCGCGTCTCGGCCTACCCGGGCCAGAACCGCCTCGCTCCGCGCCGGCTCGACCCTCGCGCACCGGCCCAGCCCCAAATCGAGCCGGCGGACGAGGTGTCCGGTCGTCTTTCTTCCAGGCAGGCCGTTCCGCACCAAACTTCGCAGCACCGAACTTGCCGAATTTCCCCGGCGACGCTCCTGTCCGGCCTGCGCTGGGCCGAAAACCTTCTCGGTCAGGACGCGCAGGGCTCTCTGGTGTACTTCTGCCAAATTCCTTCTTGGGCCGAAATTCCCCAGGTGCGGCAGGAACACGACGTTCGCCCGTCGGCGCAGTGGGTCGCAGCCGACTCGGCTTGGGCGGCAATGTCGGCAACTGGGCATCCATCGCGTTGCGCCGCCGAAGCTCCTTCGCCTTTGGGGTGCGCAGCTTGCCATCGGCGGCCTTGCGCAGCAAATCCAACTCCTCCGGCTCCAGCTCGCGCAGATTACCCGGTTCCTGATCGAGGACCAGTGGGCCATAGCCAACGCGACGAATTTTCTCAACGAAGTGGCCAACCTCTTCAAACATCTTGCGCAATTCGCGGTTGCGCCCTTCGATCAACACCACTTCGTACCACGGATTGTCACCCTGCCGCACCTGGCGAATGCGCGCCGGCGAAGTCTTCACCTGGCCTGATCCTGGTTTGCCTCGCTCAATCGTGACACCTCCGCGGAGAATGTCCAGCTCTGCCTCGGTCGGCTGCCCAGCGACTTTTACAAGGTAGGTTTTTTCGACTCCGGAAGCGGCCTTTGTGAGCTTGTTCGCGAGCTCGCCATCGTTGGTCACCACCAGCAGGCCCTCGCTCATGTAGTCCAGCCGGCCTACCGGGTAAAGCCGCTCGCGCATCTTCTCAAAGAACTGCATCACCGTGGGGCGTCCCTCGGGATCTTTCGCGGTGGTCACGAATCCCCGAGGCTTGTTCAACACGAAGTAGCGCAGTCGCTCCGCGCCTTGCAGCAACTTGCCGTCCACGCGAATGTGGTCGCGCCCGGCGTCGGCCTTCGTTCCCAGTTCGGTGACAACCTTGCCATTCACCTGCACGCGCCCTTGCTTGATCAGTTCCTCTGCGTGGCGCCGACTGGCAACTCCGGCCTGCGCAAGGATCTTCTGCAGGCGCTCAAGTTTCGCGGGAGGCCTTGGCTTTCCACTCGATTCGTTTTCGTCGTCTACGTCCTCTTCGGTTGCATCCTCTTTATTCGAACTTGCGGCCTCGGCGACTTCGACTGCGTTTTCGTTCGCGGACTCGTCGCCGCCTGCGACGGTCTCTGTTGCCTCGTCCGTTCCGGACTGTTCTTCGTCAGGTGTGCCGCCGTCGGGCAGCAATTCGTCGGTCATGGGGAAGCATCTCGGTTCTGCCTGCTTTGCTCAACGAGGCTCGGCAGGCGCGGCCTCATTTGCTGCTGGATTTGCCGGTGCAGCTATTCGGCCGGCTCGGCTCGTTCGTTTTCGCTTGCGGACGCTGACGCCACTGGCGACTCAGGCTCTTCCGGCGCGTCCTCATCCAGTTCCGGCCCGGAGCCGGGCTCGGGCTCGTAGCCAGTCTCTGGATCCGCCCCACTTTCCGGATCATTCTCTTCCAACTCAATCGCCGCCATCTTCTCGAACTCGTCCATGGACGGCAGTTCGGAGACGTCCTTCAGTCCAAAGCGCAGCAGGAACTCCTTGGTCGTCTTGTAGAGAATCGGACGCCCGATCACCTGCTTGCGACCAGCCGTGGTGATGAGCTTGCGCGCCAGCAACGAACCAAAGACGCCCGACGAATCCACGCCGCGAATCTCATTCACTTCCGGCGCCGTCACCGGCTGTTTGTAGGCGACCACTGCCAGCGTCTCAAGGGCCGGCAGCGACAGCTTCATCGCCGGCTTCAGGCTCTTGATAAACATCCGCACCGCGTCGTGGTATTCGGGCTTTGTCGCCATGCGGTATCCGCCGGCAATCTCGCGAATCTCCACCCCGCGATCATCCGCTGCATAGAAAGCGATCAATTCGTCGACCAGTTGGCGGAGGACAGCCTTCACTTCGCGTTCCCGTTGCCGGGCTTCACGCTTGGCGGCAAGCTCGGCGCCTTCAGCGCCCCCCTCAGTCGCACGGGTTTCGTTTTCAGGTTCGCCCGCCGCCTCAGGCTCCGCCGCCGGCAACACAGCGAAGCCGGGCTGATCAAGCAATGTCCCGTCTTCTGTTCGTAACTCCAGGTATTCGAGCCCCTCGGCGATTTGTGGCGCAGTCTCAGCGGCGGTCCTGGCTGCCTGTGCGGCAGACGCGGCTTCCTGCTCCGCTTTCCATTCCAGCGCTTCGGTGGCAAACAATGCGGCGAGCTGGGTCAGTGTGACCGGGTCCTCGGCGGCATAAATAACGGCTTCCAGCTTGGATTTAAGGCTCATTCGGCAATAGGTACCTCAAGTATGGTACCGGATGCGCGCAGTCCTGCGTGTTCACAAGCGCCCGTATGTTGTGCAAACACAGGAAAAAGGCGCCCGAATCTCGGGCGCCTTTTTGGAAGAGAAAGCAGCCTAGTGGCTAAACTGCCGGAAAACCCAGAAAAGCGATCCCGAGAGCAGCGCCGCGACGGGCAGCGTAAACACCCATGCTGCGGCTATATTCCGCAGCGTCGACATTTGCAGCCCACTGCGATTGGCGGCCATTGTGCCTGCCACGCCCGAACTCAGCACGTGCGTAGTACTGACCGGCAGCCCGAAGTTGTCTGCGGCAAAGATGGTGCACATTGCCACAAGTTCAGCTGAAGCACCCTGGGCGTAGGTCAGATGCTCCTTGCCGATCTTTTCGCCAACAGTCACCACAATGCGCTTCCAGCCGACCATTGTGCCCATTCCGAGCGCCAGGGCAACGGCTACTTTAACCCACTCAGGAATGAACTTGGTGGCTTTGTCTACTTTGGCTTTGTAAGTGGTCAGCACGCCGTTTTCTGCCGCGGTGAACGCCGGATTATGGTTCTTCTGCATCAGGCGAATGGCTTCGCTGGCCACGTACATGTCATTGCGGACGTTGGTCTGCTGGTTGGCCGGAACCGACTTGAACTCCTTGTAGAGAGCAACTTCATGGCTCAGATCTTCCACCAGCTCGCGCAGCGCAAGCATGGTATCCGGCTGCAATTGCTTGGTGCGGATGTAGTCGGTCACTGTGGCGCGGGCATCGGCTCCCAGCACCCCGTTCTTGTCTACATGCTGGTCTAGAATCTTCCCTGCCTGGTTAGATGCCACGACGAATTGCTGTACGTCGGCGGTTGAGACAGCATGGTTCAGCGCATAGGCCGTGGGCACCGTCCCAATGAGAATGAGCATGATCAATCCCATGCCCTTTTGTCCGTCGTTTGACCCGTGCGAGAAAGACACGCCGGAGCAGGTGAGGATCAGCAACAGGCGAATGGGCAGCGGTGGCGGCGCTGAGCCTTTTGGTGCCTCAAAAATGGCTGGGTAATTTGCCAACCACCCCGAAGCCAGAAGAACGACAACACCGGCGACCACTGCAACCAGCCCGATGACGATTGGGGAGTGGAAAGCCAGGCTCGCAAGAAAACCGCCCGCCACACCCGCCAAAAGGGCGGCCAGAACGCGGTACACCGGGTGCTTCACACCATACTTCGAATAGAGCATCAACAGCCCTGCGGCCGTAAAACCAACCACCGGCGAGATCAGCAGTACCTTGAAAACCTTGGCGGCCTGTTCCCAGTCCACACCCGAGGTGCCGGAAGCCGCGCTCATCAGCTGGTTAGCAACGCCCACTCCGATGATGGAGCCGACCATGGTGTGCGAACTCGATGCCGGCAGCCCGAACCACCAGGTGCTCAAGTTCCAAATGATGGCCGCTATCAACAGTGCGAACACCATGGCAAATCCAGCACCCGCGCTGACTTGCAGGATGAGTTCGACCGGCAGAAGCGTGATGACCGCGAAGGCCACGGTACCACTGGATACAAGCACGCCTGCCAGGTTGCACAATCCTGACCAGACCACCGCAATGTTCGGGTCCAGCGAGTGAGTGTATATGACGGTGGCCACAGCGTTTGCGGTATCGTGAAAGCCGTTCACGAACTCGAATCCAAGCGCGATGATCAGTGCGATGACAAGCAACACATAGGGCCACGCGCTCCCGAGGGTCACCCCGCTGAAATCCTTTGAGATCTGTATTGCAATAAATCCGATTCCAACAACCAACGCGGTAAGAACGACCGCTCCGCTGATCATGGCGTGGGACTTATTCATCTTCTTATCAAGCAGCGCCGCGGCGGGTGGCCGGGCTGCGACAGCGGTTGCTAATTCAGACATTGGGAAGCTCCAAGTGAAGGAAGGAAATTGTCCGGGAACGCGCGGGGGCGGCGAAATCCGGACTCATCTCCAGACTCAGTCATGGATATACGAAACATGTGAATGGAAAATGAATTATTGCGGGGAATCTTTGCGAGCTCGTTGAGCGCGAAATCTTTAGCAGCTCAAGCTATATGTCTGAATGCCCAGTACAAAAGCCCTGATAGCAGAGCGGCGGCAGGAAGCGTAAGTACCCAGCCCGCTGCGATGTTGCGAACCGTTGCGAAGCGCAGTCCATTGCCATTGGCGGCCATGGTTCCGGCCACGCCCGAACTGAGAATATGCGTAGTGCTCACCGGCAGACCGAATTTATCGGCGACAAAGATGGTGGCGACTGCGACGAGTTCAGCGCTTGCACCTTGTGCGTAGCTCAGATGTTCTTTGCCGATTCGTTCACCAACGGTAATCACAATGCGTTTCCATCCGACCATTGTGCCCAGACCCAGTGCGAGCGCCACAGCCACCTTGACCCAGGTGGGAATGAACTTGGTTGCCTTGTCCAACTCGCCTTTGTAGTTCTTGAGAACCGCTCGCTCGTCCGCTGAAAAGGCCGGAGCGTGGGCCTTGTCCATCAGTCGCAAGGCCTCGCTGGCTACGTACATGTCATTGCGCACGTTGGCTTGATCCGGCGGCGGAACGGCTTTGAATTCCTTGTAGAGAATAACTTCATGGTCCAGATCCTCAACCAATTCGCGCAGCGCGAGAATCGTATCCGGTTGGATTTGCTTGGTGCGGATGTATTCCGTTACTTCGGAACGGGCGTCCGGACCGAGAATGCCAGTGCGATCCACGTGCCGGTCGAGAATATGTCCTGCCTGCTCTGAAGCAACGATGAAGGACTGCATCTCCGCTGGACTTACGGCGTGGTTGAGTGCGTAAGCTGTGGGCACCGTGCCAATAAGGATCAGCATGATGAGTCCCATGCCCTTTTGACCGTCATTGGAGCCGTGGAAGAAGCTGACTCCAGTGCAGGTAAGCACCATCAGGGCGCGAATCGGCAATGGGGGCGGTTGATCGCCCTTTGGAGCTTCATATAGTTCTGGGAACTTGGCCACCTGCTTGGCCAAGAGAATCAACATACCGGCAACCACGAAACCGATAACGGGCGAAATCAGCAGCGCCTTCAGCACCTTCATGGCCTGTTCCCAATCCACGCCCGAAGTACCTGTATGCGGATTCAGCAGTTGGTTAGCCAGTCCGACACCGATGATTGAGCCCACCATCGTATGCGAACTCGAGGCAGGAAGCCCAAGCCACCAGGTTCCCAGGTTCCAGAGGATGGCCGCGACAAGCAGAGCGAAGACCATGGCGAAGCCCGCGCCGGAAGTGACTTGCAGGATCAGCTCTACCGGCAGTAACGTGATAACCGCAAACGCCACCGCACCGGAAGAGAGCAGCACGCCTGCAAGATTGCAGATACCCGACCACACGACTGCAATGTTTGGCTCAAGTGAATGTGTGTAGATAACAGTGGCGACTGCATTTGCCGTGTCGTGGAATCCATTTACAAATTCAAACCCCAAGGCAATCAGCAAAGCCAGGCCGAGCAGCACATAGGGACCGTAGTTGGTGACCGCCGCAGCATCAAGGTCTCTGGCTACATGGAAAACGATGTAGATGACCCCGCTGCCCAATGCAATCAGAAATGCGAGGACGCCTGCCTTGCTTGGCCTGCTTCCCAACTTCCGATCAAGCAGCGTCGAGTGTTTCGGAAAAGCTTGAGCCGTTGTCGCCAGGTCGGCCATTAGAGCTCTCCTGTCGAACCGAAACGATTTCGGTGGAACATGGAGCGGACCTGAGCAAGCTCAGCAACAACTTCTGAATTGAATAGGAGATGAAACGATCTGGGACCGTAACAGGAAGGACAATCTGAGAGGACTTGCATATAACCCCAACAACCGAATCGTGCTCAGTTGTTTAAATGCACGCGGCACAAATCTTCTGACCGCGTTATTGATTCTACACGGCTTAGCCCGGGGCAACGCATCGAAACACCTGAAAGCCAACTGAGCGCTTTATATATAAATCTCGCAGATTCATACTCTTACGGATCGAAGAACTTCTTTTATCTTGCGGTCGTATTTATCAAGGATTTGCCCCAGTTTCGCGGCATTCTTCACATATTCGCGATCTGCTCTTGTACTACAAAAGAATGTTCTCCCCGGATCGCCGCGTGAAATGCAACTGAGAGGTTGCGGATTTGTTTTCTATCGAAGTTATGTCCACTCATCGCGCGCGTTCGCCAAACCCGTATTCATTACCGCGTCAAACCCGGTGCTCTTCTTGATGAAGATCTCTGAGAATGCGCGATCCTGGCGCAGCAGAATCGCCTGCAATCGAACCAACTCAAGCAGGGCAAGAAACATCGCCACCAAGGCACGCGGCGACTT
This sequence comes from uncultured Acidobacteriaceae bacterium, assembly GCA_963826915.1. Taxonomy (GTDB): domain Bacteria; phylum Acidobacteriota; class Terriglobia; order Terriglobales; family Acidobacteriaceae; genus Telmatobacter. The sequence continues at coordinate 25,234 of CAWGYG010000006.1, read as the reverse complement.
GGTGTGGCTTAGCAATCGGCGCAGCGCCAGCGGCTTGTCTTCCATGGTCAGCCGCCGCGTGAGGAACTGGATCATCTGTCCCACCGTTACCGCATCTTCTTCCAAATCAAAAACGGGCCGTTTGCGCGCGCGATCGAGAATTTCCTGGAAGACCCGCACCAGATCCACAGTGTCTGCAGCGACCTCAGGTTCGGCCGCGGCATCGTCCTTGAATTCACGAATGCCGGGATTGGTCCACGTCGCCGCTTCCAGCATTTGTTTCTGCTGCAGCATCTGCGCGGCGTTCTTAAATCGCTCATGCTCCAGCAGGCGCTCCACCAGTTCGCGCCGCGGATCCTCTGCGGTATCGTCGGGCCCTGACGGATTGCGAGGAAGCAGCATCTTGCTCTTGATGTGAATCAGAAGCGACGCCGTGTAGATGAACTCGCCGGCCACGTCCATGTCCGTTGCCTTCAACTGGTTCACATAGGCCAGAAATTGAGCCGTGATTCTCGCAATCGGAATGTCGTAGATGTCGATGTCCTGCTTGCGAATCAAATCAAGCAGCAGGTCGAGAGGCCCGTCGTACACCTCGCTCACCATCACATTGAACGGCGACTGCTCCTGCTCCTCTTCCTGCTTCTTCGACTTGGGTGCTGGCTTCGCGGCTTCCTTCTCTGGCAAGGGCTTAGGCGTGAGCACAAGAGGAGGAGCTGCGTCTTCGGCGGTTTTCAGCGGAGGGTTTTTGTCCGGCGTGGGATCCGGCTCCGGATCAGACACAGGTCCGCGTCCCGGAGCATCCGGCTCATGCATCGGCTTGGGCGCGGGCGTTGGTTCCTTCACCGGGTTTACGGGCTCGATCTCCGGATTGTCGCTTGTATCACTCAATGTCGTCCCTGTCTGGAGTCTGTTGCAACTTGGTGCCAGCTCTCGCATTCAAATCTTGATAAACGCGAATACTTACGCCGGACTCTCTCAAGTCAATTGCATGGCAGCGCGCACCTGAACCATGGTTTGTTCGGCCCGCACCCGTGCCCGATCTGAACCGTCCTTGAGAATATCGTCAACCTCTGACGGTTTGAAACTTGCTCGCCGCTCCTGAATCGGATTCAGTATCTGCACCAGCGCATCTGCCGCCCAGCTCTTGCATTCGATGCACCCGATTCCCGCCGTGCGGCATCCTTCGTATACCTTAGCCAGCGTCTCGGAAGTAGAAAACACTTTATGCAGATCGCCCACCGGGCACTTGTCAGGATCGCCGGGGTCGCTGCGCCGCACTCGCGCCGGGTCGGTCACCATGGTCTTCAGTTTCTGTCGAAGTACCGGCTCGGGATCATTCATCTCGATGGTGTTGCCGTAGCTCTTCGACATCTTGCGCCCGTCTGTGCCCGGCAATTTTGGCGAAGGCGTCAGCAGCACCTTTGGCTCCGGCAGCACCTCGCGCCCGTTCAGCTTGTAGAACTGGTTGAATCGCCGCGCGACCTCGCGAGTCAATTCCACGTGTGCCTGCTGGTCCTGCCCCACCGGCACAAAATCGGCCTGGTAGAGCAGGATGTCAGAGGCCATCAGTACCGGATAGCCCAGGAAGCCATACGTGGTCAGGTCCCTGTTTTCGAGGTTCTCCTGCATCTCCTTGTAACTGGGAACGCGCTCAAGCCAGCTCAACGGTGTAATCATGCCGAGAAACAGCGGCAGTTCGTAATGCTGCTTCACATGGCTTTGCACGAAGATCGTGCAACGCTTCGGGTCAAGCCCCCCGCCTAGAAAATCCAATGCCACTTCGCGTGTGTTCGGCGCGATCTTCGATGTGTCGGCATAGTCAGTGGTGAGTGCGTGCACGTCGGCGATAAAAAAATAGCATTCGTAGGAATCCTGCAGCTTGACCCAGTTGGCCAGCGCACCCATGTAGTTGCCCAGGTGAAGCTTGCCTGTAGGACGCATTCCGCTCAAAACGCGCGGGCGGGACGATGAGATTGCTGATTCTGGCATTGTGCTTGTCGTTTCCGAGATGGTGACAGGAGTATAGCTGCCGCTTTCGTCAGAATTCCTTCGAGGCGGCTCGCTCCATTGTAGCGGCTTGAGGTGTCGGCAGCAGGCCGTGCTACGCGTGTCCGAGAATGAAGAGCACTATGCCAAGCGCCGGGAACAAAAGCAGGCGGATGATAAAGCCGCCAAAAACGATCATGATGAGCCAGCTTGCCCAAATAGGAATCCGGTCGTATACCTGCACCGCGTTGTACGGCAGCAGATTGCGCACCAGGTGGCTGCCATCCAGCGGCGGAATCGGGAGCAGGTTGAAAATGAATAGCGAGAAGTTAATCTCAATGGCCGCGACGCCAAGCAGCACCACAGCCTGTACAGCCGGGGCGACGTCAGGCAGAAGCTGATTATGGAAGGTGTAAAGCACGATCTCCCGTCCGCTGGGGAGCTGCTGTCCGCCGGGAACCGTGTGAACCACGCCCAGGAGCACGATCAAAGCTGCCAGCGCAAGCAGCAGATTCGAGGCTGGGCCGGCCAACGTGACCAGATTCTCGTCGCGCACGATCTTCTTGAAGTTGCGAGAGATGATCGGGGTAGGCTTGGCCCATCCTATGAGCATCCCGCTGAACATGCCTAGCCCAATGAGCGGTCCAAAGATCGCAATGGCAGGGAACAGAAGCGTCCCGACCGGATCAATGTGATACGTGGGGTTGAGCGTAACCCTGCCTTGCAGGCGTGCCGTCTGATCGCCCAACCGCGAGGCCACCCAGGCATGGGAACACTCGTGGACGCTCAAGGAAAAGATGAGCAGAACAAATTCGAACAGCGCAAAGGTGAAGGCTGCAGATTGCAAACTGGAACTCCAACAAGGTGAAAGCTCAGGTTAGCATGGAGGGTCGCGAAAATGACCTGGAGACCGGAACAAAACCGGGCGTATGCTTGTGTAACAAAAAACATTTGGATCGCGAATCAGACTAACGTCAAGCCGTCGCGAGAGGGAGGATGCCATGCAGCGGTGGATCGTGGGAGCCTTTCTATGTCTGGCAGTCGCATACGGAGCGGCCCAGGACGATGAAGCGAGCAGGGCCAACGCGCTCTGGCAGCAGGGTAAGCGGCTGGATGCTCTTCCACTCTACGAAGACCTCTACAAAGCCAATCCCAGCGAATGGCAATATGCCGAACGGCTGGCCGTCGGTCTCAGTGTCAAAGCCGACCATGTCAGCGATCCCGCCGAATTAAAGGCGCTGCGCACACGCATGCGCGACATTGCCAAGCGCGCCATCGCACTGGGCGACCCGAATTACTTCGTTCAGTTCATGGCCAATGCCGACCCCGATGCTCCCATTCAAATTGCCCCGGGCAGCCCTGCATCTTCTTTGGAACAGGAAGCCGAAAAGGCTTTCGGCGTTGGAGACTACGCCACAGCTTTGGCGAAATATTCTCAGGCCGCAGAGACCGATCCTCATCTGTATGAGGCCCCGCTGTATGCCGGCGACACCGCCTATTCGATGAAAGACTTTAAAACCGCGGTCTTCTGGTTTGCACGTGCCATCCAGGTCGATCCCAATCGCGAAACTGCCTATCGCTACTGGGGCGATGCCATTCTGAACCTCGGAAACGATCCAGTCGCGGTTCGCGAGAAATATGTCGGCGCGATTATCGCTGAACCCTACAACAAACTGGCATGGCAAGGCCTGCAAGTGTGGGCTCACAAGTATGACGCCATCCTGATGGCGCCCAAAATCGACCTTCCCGCCGCCCCGGTTGAAGACCCTAAGAATCCAAAAAACATCACCATCAACATTGATCCAACGGCAACCGACGACAAGCAGCATCCCGGTGGCTCAGCCTGGATGATTTACCCGATGGTGCGTGCCAGCTACCGCGGCGATCTCTTTAAAAAGGATTTTCCAGACGAAAAGCAATACCGTCACTCTCTCAAGGAAGAGGATGCCGCCTTAAGCCTGGTCGCGACGACTGTGAAGGAGAAAAAGATCGCGCCAGACAAGTTGGACGAGAGCCTGCGCAACCTGGTCGAACTCAATGATGCAGGCATGCTCGACTGCTGGATTCTGATCAGCGCCGCCGACCAGGGCATCGCCCAGGATTACCCCGCTTATCGCAACGGCCATCGCCAGCTACTGCACGACTACCTCGAGCGATTCGTGATTCACGGTGGACCGAACTAGCTTGTGACGATTTTATCGGCCTGCTTCTCATGCCCTGAAGATGGGATAGCTGCCCACTACTTCGCCCGCGCCGACGTTCTGGCCCGCCAGCAAAATGGTGTGGCTGCCAATATGCGCGTTATCGCCGATGGTCGTCGGTATCAGTTTCACCTCGTCCATATTGTTCGCCGCATAGCTGTGCGAAAAGATGCGCGCGAACGAGCCGATCACCGCTCCTTTGCCGATGGTGATGCCGCCCCGATCGTGCAATAGCACTCCCTGGTGGATGACGGCGCCATCGCCAACCGACAGCTTATATCCGTAGGTCAGGTCGACTCCGTGGTGGATCTTTACGCCTGAACCCATGTGATCGAATATGTGCCGGCCCAGCATGCAGCGGAAACGCAGGCCGAGCCAAAGATTCAGTCCGATTGGCGATCGGTCAAACATCTTCCAGAACCACAACAGAGGTTTACGCACTGCGAGGCACTCCGCGTCCGCGTCGCCGAAGTACTCCGACTCGATGGTCACGTTTTCCGGGTCCAGCGACATTCCCAGCACATTCCCAGGCAATTCGCTGCTTAGCGTCACGTTGGCTTTGCCGCCGTGCGGTCGCCCCAAGTAAATCTGGAAAAGCTGATCGCGCACAATCTCAGCCCGGCGCTCCGGCGACCGGTGCCGCAAAAACTCCTCATCGAGAAAACGGATCCATCGCCGATAGACCTCTTCAGCCTCGGGCGCGGGTTGCGGCTGAGTGTTCTGCTTGCTTGCGGTAGCGGTTCGGCACTTCTCGTCGTCTGCCATACAAATTGGACGATAAACCAAGCCACCCAGACTCCGCGAATGTACAGGTCGTGCTGCGCGGTATCCTAATAGGTCCGGCCGCGCCACCTTCTCGCCAGCCGCCAAGGAAAGCCATGCCCGAAGAAACTACTCCCGTCACCGGAACTCCTACCGCGCAAGCGGAGTCAGCCGCACCGCAGGTGCCCGCGCGAGCGGAGCCGGCTTCACCGCAGGTGGCTACAATTGCAAACCTCGGTCAGCACGAAGGCCAGTCTGTTCAAATCCGCGGGTGGCTCTACAACTCGCGCGAATCGGGCAAGCTGCTCTTCCCCATCTTTCGCGATGGCACCGGAACCGTGCAGGGCGTTGCCCACGTCAAGAGCGTCCCTCCGGCTGTATTCGAGTCCCTCAAAGGCCTGACTCAGGAATCAAGCGTCATCGTCACCGGCAAGGTCCGAGCAGACAAGCGTGCGCCGGGCGGCTATGAGCTCGATGTCGAAGACATCCAGGTTATTCAGCGCGTTCCCGAGTCCGACCCGTACCCGATCACCCTCAAAGAACACGGCGTCGACTTCCTCATGGAGCACCGCCATCTCTGGGTCCGCTCTCCACGCCAGTCCGCCATCCTTCGCATCCGCGCCGAAATCATGCGCGCTGCAGCAGAGTATTTTGACCAGAACGGCTTCATTCGCACTGACCCTCCCATCCTCACGCCCGCCGCCTGCGAAGGCACGTCGACCCTCTTCCCAGTCGACTACTTCGGCGATCCCGCCTTCCTCACGCAGTCGGGTCAGCTCTACATTGAGTCCACCGCACTCGCGCTGGGGAAGGTCTACAGCTTCGGCCCGACCTTCCGCGCCGAGAAATCCAAGACCCGCCGCCACCTCACAGAGTTCTGGATGGTCGAGCCTGAAGTCGCCTTCTGCGACCTCGACGGACTGCTCGAACTGGCCGAGAATTACCTGTCGCATATCGTTCAAAGCGTGCTGAAGAATCGCGCCCCCGAGCTCCAGGTCATTGGCCGCGACCCCGAAAAGCTCAAGAACATCCTGCCGCCCTTCCCGCGTCTCCGCTACGACAAGGCAGTCGAGATGCTCAACGAAGCCCACAAAAAAGGCGAGCTCGAACAGCCCTTCGAATACGGCAATGACTTCGGCTCGCCCGACGAAACCTGGTTAAGCTCGCAGTTCGACCGCCCGGTCATGGTGCATCGCTACCCCGCCGACGTTAAAGCCTTCTACATGGAGCCCGACCCCGAAGACCCGCGCTACGCTCTGTGCGTCGACGTCCTCGCCCCGGAGGGCTACGGCGAAGTCATCGGAGGCTCGCAGCGCGTCTCCAGCTACGAACTGCTCAACGCCCGCATCGAACAACACAACCTGCCTAAGGAAGCCTTTCAGTGGTATCTCGACCTGCGCCGCTACGGCTCGGTACCGCACGCCGGCTTCGGAATGGGTATCGAGCGGGTTGTAGCCTGGGTCTGCGCTCTCGACCATGTCCGCGAAACCATTCCCTTCGCTCGCACGCTTCATCGCATCTATCCATAACAACTCCGGGAGTGCACAACGGAGACAATAAATTGCTCATCGAAACCTGGAAACGCCGGAGTTGCATCTCAATCCATGAGAAGCGACGCGAATTATCTGGCACGGGTTCAATGTTTCATTTAGATTCGTCGCATCCGTTTCCGGCAATCCTGACTCTGGATAGTCGATGAGCGGAGTGGAAAAACAGGGCCGCCGTGAAAGTCCTTACGCCAGTCTCTTTCCCAAGACTGAGGGCACATGGAAACCAAAGCCTTTTGCGCATACAACCTGACGAGGGACTCTTTCCTCAGCGTGAAAGTGATAGTGGCCGATCTTGTGTGTGCACCTTCCGGTGCCTCCGACTCCCTCATCTCAGAATTGGAGCTTGATCCCGAATCGTCGCTCTGGCTGACGCCTCTCACAGAAGCCTCTCAGCTTGCTGGTCTCCCCAGTTCCGACCTGGTTTATCTGGATCGGAATAACCGGATTCTTCAGGCTGTTGAGTTAGCACCCGGCACGGATCTTCCCCCATTTGGAGGGCTCGTCGCCAGTGCGCTCATTCTGCCCCAAGGAACTTTGCAATCCACAAATAGCCGCCTCGGGGATCAACTTACCGTTTGCGACGACATGCGCATGGTGGCTTACCTCAAGCGCCTTTCTTATTCGACCGCCGAGTATTTCGGCCCAGAAAGCGCTGAAACACAAACCGAACGGTCGCTGGACCGACATTTTCTTTGTGAGCCGATCCCGGTTCGAGTCGCGATCATCGAATCCTTGTACGAACAGTTTCCGAGCCCGCTCCTGTTCATGCCCAGTGTCACGGATGCGGGCTTGGACAGTACCGGATTTCGAATCGACGGGCCCCAAAACCGGTTACTCTTCACTGCGCATGTCATAACCCGGGTGACGGTGGGCCCAGTCCCGCTAACCGAAGAATTGCAGGATCCGGTTCTCCCTGCCGCTGCTGACGAGATTTCCGCAGTTGGAGAAAGTATCGAAGCTCCGCTCGATGAATTGGCGCCTCCACTGGCGATTACCGCAGCGTCGCTCGCGGAAGCGGCTCAGAATTTCGACGTGTCAATTCCTGGGGAGATCATTTCACTCGGGCAAAGCATGATCGTCTCTGCCGATGAATCCTCGCCTCCAGCGGTGGCAGTCCCAGATTCGCTCATCGAGACCACTCAAAATGAGACTGTCTCCGTTCCCGACGCGCTCATTCCGCCAGCCGAGCCTCCAATTCTGGTCTTCGACCCTGCGAACGATCAACTCGAGCTCCCACTTTCTGTCGTGGGCAGCATTTCGGTCTCGGCAGAACTGGCCGATCAACCCACAGTGGCACAATCCCCACACGTTGAGGTATCCGAAGCACCGACCACGCTGCAGCAGAGAGTGCGCAAGAGGCTCCACGGTCTGAAGCGTTTCGTAAAGCGCCCACGAAAGATCCAGACGGTGGTCGAAGTCAGTCCGGCAACAGAGATCGAACCGCCTGAGGCTCAAGCCGCACCGATTCCGGCTAGCGCCATTCCGGCGGTGCAGACCGAGCAACCCGCAGAGGATTTGCCGAGCGTACCGAGTTTCGCTCTATCTCTGCCCGTCGATAACCTGCCCGGCATCGAGACCACTGCGGGACCAGATTTGAGCTCCCCGATCTCAGCTACAGAAGACGAAGCCAGCGGGAACCCAGAAGTCACGAATCAGGAAGAACCTCACTTCTTTGTTCCAAAGCCGATCCGTTTCTTCGACCCGGTAGAGAACGCTGCGCTTCAAAAAAGTGCGGACGCCGGTCAAGACAGTCAGTCCGACAAAGAAGTTTCCGAGCAGAACGGCTCGACCGGGCTAACGCAGGCGCTGCGAGATGTCATCCTGCAATTGACAGAACAGGAGAAGGAAAGACGGAAACAAGAGCTACAACCGACGGTGGATGCCGAATCGAAAAAGCGCGAAGTTGAGACCATCGAGCCGCCCGCCGCATTCGCAGACCAGGAGATGCAACAACCCGCGCTCGAATCACAACCAACCGAGCTGTCAAGGGAAGAAGCAGAACTGGCCTGGACTGAAGAAGCGAAGTTCGAGCTACAAGTTGCTGAGCTGAGGAAGAAGAAGGCAAATAAGAAAACACCTGGGCAAGTCCCGGAGATTGCGGAAACGGCGGAGCAGGCGGAGTCACAGGCTGAGGAAAAACGTAAAATCGCCGCCCGGCTCCAAAGCTGGCTCGAAGCGCGAAACGCGCGAAAGATAATGGGCCCTTGCGATCGTCGCCAGTCAAGCCGCGTTCGGGAACCTGGATTGGTTGCCTACTACTTCACGGGAGGAACACCCAGGCCGTTTCCCGTCGAACACATCAGCAACACGGGATTCTACATCCGCACCAAGGAACATTGGCTGCCGAACACAATGCTTCTGATGACCATCCAGAGACCCGACAGGAAACTGGGCGACCCCTTGCATGCCATTACCGTCTTGACCAAGGTAGTTCGCATCGATCCCGAGGGTGTCGGACACGAATTCGTCATGACGGAGTCCCTCACCCGAAAAACCCTCGACATCATGCCGGACATGGGGACAGACAGACTAGCCCTCTCGGAATTTCTGCAGCCGCTTCAATGAGCGCTATATTTCTGGATTCGATGTCAACGCACTGACTTTCGGCCCGGTTGGAGCAATCTGTTCGCCTGATTCCGGCGCCCCATTCCAGTCAGGCACAAAGTCAGTTACTGCCACTCACTCACAGCCTCCGGCTTTCCCGATTAAAGTGGAAGCTGGGGGCTTGATTGGTTAAGGCAACGTCATCCCGGCGACCGTCCCGCCGCTCGCCTCCACGCCGTCCCGCCCACCGCTACAAACCGATCAAATTGGGCAGGAAACGCTGGATCGTCCGATCCGTCATGGCGGTCACAGTGCTGATTCTAGGTTTGTTAGCTTGGGCATTCCTCGCACGAAGGTTCGCGCCCACGTCCAATACTGCCCTCCAGCATTTTGATACCATTCTAGTTCTCGGCACCCCGGCCGACGCCGACGGCAATCCCACACCCGAGCAGCTTGCTCGCGTCACCGAGGCTGTCCACGAATACGACCGCGGCGTGGCCCCGCGTCTTCTCTTCAGCGGTGGCGCCGCTCACAACCACTTTGTTGGGGCCGAGGTGATGGCCCAGACAGCAGCAGCCCAGGGAATTCCGCCGTCCGCTATCTTCATCGAACCTCAGGCCGCGGACACAATACAGAACGCCTGCTACGCAGAACGCATCATGAGTTCTCACGGCTGGCGTTCGGCCGAAGTCATTTCCAGTGCTTCCCATCTTCCTCGCGCTGGAATGATTTTCAGTCACTCGCAGCTCCTGTGGCGCACTCACTCCGCCCCACCCCTTCAGCCGGAGTCCTCCGCTGATGCCGTAGGGACCTCCTTGCTTGAAACTCTGAAGACCGCCCGCTATCTCACTTACGCAAATTGGGCCGAGCACTGCGCGTCCTAGTGCTCTGACCCGCGTCTAACTCTCAGCAGCAGCGTTGTCCCTCCAAGGTCTGGTCCTGTAAGCTTTTGATGATGCGTCTCCCAGTAAGCTCTTCCTTCGTTTCCGCAGTTGTTGCTCTCTGTCTGTTCGCGGCAGCACCGCACGCCATTGCCCAAGGTCAAAGTACCGCCTCACAGACCACGGGCAACGGTACTTATACTCCGGCCGATCCCCTGGCTGGGATCCGTTACGACAACAAGTTCGATGCCTCGCTGGGATTGGCCTACGGCCACATGAAAGCCGGCCCGACCCTGCTTCAGGGCTCGAATCTTGGCGGCTTGGACCTGTCTGCCTCCTACTGGTTCAGCAAGCACTTTGCCCTGGAAGGCTCAGGACGCGGATACTTGGGCACCAGTGGCGCCGCACCCAATGTCTACAATATCCAGGGCCCATTTGTAGCCGAGTACTTTTTTGTGGGAGGACCGGAATGGCTCGGTCCGCACAACAAGCACGGCGCACTGACTGCCCATGCATTGTTTGGCGGAGTGGATGGCCAATTCGAGAAGGACCTGCGCGGACAATCCCCATCCGTCGTCGACTTCTACAACAACCAGATTGCCCCCGCCGCCATCATCGGCGGCCACATGGATCTGAACCGCTCACCCCAGTGGGTGTTCCGTATCACGCCGGATGCCCTGATAACCCGCTACGGCATCAACTACGGAACCAAGTACACCCAGACTGACGTCAACTTCGCCATCTCGGTGGGCGTTGAGTACAGATTCAAGAAGAAGCGATAGAGCGCACCGGGCGCATTCGATCCGGCCGGAGTCGAAGGGGCAAGAGTCCCTGAATGCTTCGGCCATTCGTTTTTTGGGGAACCAAACCGACGTAAAACAGACAGGCTGCGAGTGTTATCTGTGTGTGGTATCCTTCGCCGTTCGGTGCCGTCTGCACAGGATGTCGCCGAAAAAAATGCCGTACCGGATAACGGCACACAAGGTCGCGCGAAGATTTCCGGAAAGACAACGCGACAAGGCAGGGTCATACGGACATGAAAGACACTTTGGGAGTATTGCTCGCGGGCGGGGCCGGCGAACGGCTCTTTCCGCTTACCCGCGATCGCGCCAAACCGGCTGTGCCCTTTGGCGGGCATTACCGGATCATAGACATTACCCTCTCCAACTGCATCAACTCGGGCCTCCGCAGAGTCTTCATCCTCACCCAATACAAGGCGCTCTCACTCAATCGTCATATCCGCGAAGGATGGACTGGCATCGTAGCCCAGGAGCTTGGCGAATTCTTCGAGTTGCTGCCCCCGATGCAACGAACGGGCGGCAACTGGTACATGGGCACTGCCGACGCGGTCTATCAGAACATTTACTCCATCGGCAGCGAGCAGCCCAAGCACATGATCATCCTCAGCGGCGACCATATCTACAAGATGGACTACAGCCTCATGCTTGAGCACCATAAGGAAACTCGCGCCGAGGTCACGCTCGCAACGCTGCCGATTGCACCCGATGAAGTCGCGCGATTCGGAGTTGTCGACGTAGGCATGAAAGGTGAAATTCTCGGTTTCGAGGAGAAACCGTCCACTACAACCTTCCGTTCTCCTTTCAATCCCGACTCCGTTGAAGCCTCAATGGGCATTTACATCTTCAACACTGAGATCCTGCTCAAGGCCCTGATCGCCGATGCCGAGGACCCCAACTCAAAGCACGACTTCGGCCACAACATTCTTCCCGCCATGCTGGGCAAAAAGAAAATGATGGCCTACAGCTTCGTCGACGAAAACAAGCAGCAGGCTCTCTATTGGCGCGACGTCGGCACACTCGACTCCTACTACGAAGCCAACATGGACCTCTGCTCCGTTTCGCCGGTCTTCAATCTCTACGACAAGAGCTGGCCCATGCGCACTCGCGTTCGCCAGTACCCTCCGGCAAAGTTTGTCTTCGGCGAGCCCGGCCGCACCGGCATGGCGATGAACTCCGTCATTACTGCCGGCGTTATCATCTCCGGCGCTTCGGTTTCGAATTCCGTGCTGTCGCAGGATGTCCGCGTCAACTCCTATTCCGAAGTGGATGCAAGCATTATCTTTTCGCACGTGAACATCGGTCGCCATTGCCGCATTCGCCGCGCCATCATCGACCGCGATGTACACATACCCGAGGGGACAGTCATCGGCTACGATCCCGTCGAAGACAAGCGCAGGTATTTCGTGACGCCTTCGGGGCTAACGATTGTTACACGCGACGCATCGCTCTTCGAGAACCCCGTAGAGCCCGAGTTCGGCGAGCGTTACTAACATCTTCGGAGGGGATTGAACACCTGAGCCCGCTGCGGTGTTCAAATCCCGTAGGAGGACGTCGAACTTCGACCGTTCCAAATCTCCAGTCGATTAAGACTTGCTCTTGATTTCCGTTCGCTGGACCTTGGCTCCTTTTGGTGGAACGTAGTGAAAGCGGACGAGATAGATTTTCTCGCCTTTGCCGTGTTTCGCTATCTTCAGCAGGTCCAGGACGCCAAGAAACCCGGACACGCGCGCCAGTTCTGGGGTGATATCCGGAAACCCAATCTGCTCAATCGAGTGCACCTCGATCTCGCCTTCTTCCATGCGGTATCGGGCGCCTGCCTTGACGTGGGGACGCGTCCAGATCCGCACGCTGCACGTGATCTCTCCGCGCCTGACTCCCTCGCGAAGACGCTTGGTGAATACCATGCAGAAAATCTACTACGCAGCAGCCTCCGCGCGTGCGCCGATTCGGATCACTACAATATCCGCGACCCTCATTCGTCTAGCTAAGTAGATGGATGAGCCATGAGCGTGACTTCGATGATCGAGCAAGACCGGCAAATCGCAGAAGTCATCGCCGAAGAACGACCGCGCTTGCGCAACTTCATCCGCAAACGGGTGCCGAACGAAGCCGATGTGGAAGATCTGCTTCAGGAGGTCTTCTACGAACTCGTGCAGGCTCAGCGTCTTCTTATGCCGATTGAATTCGTGACCGGCTGGTTGTTTCGAGTGGCGCGGAATCGTATTACCGACCTCTTCAGAAAGAAGAAGCCGGAGAGTTTTGCCGATGCAGCGGTCGCAGACGAAGAGGAAGAGCCGATCGCATTCGAGGATCTGTTGCCGTCGCCCGACGACGGGCCTGAAGCGCTTTATCTCCGCAGCGTGCTTCTCGATGAGTTGGAAATCGCGCTTGCCGAACTGCCCGACGAACAGCGCATGGTATTTGTGGCCCACGAACTTGAGGGTCGCAGCTTCAAGGAGTTGTCGGCGGAGAGCGGTCTGAGCGTGAACACCCTGCTCTCACGCAAGCACTACGCGGTGCTCCATCTCCGCCAGCGTTTGCAGAGTATTTACAACGAGTTTTTGAGGAAATGAGGAACGCAATATGAGAAAGAAATGGTGGATTTTTCTCGTCGCGCCGCCGGCGATCGTGTTTTTTACATGGCTCTTTGGCGAAGTGGTGATGCATTTATGGAATTGGCTTCTTCCCCCACTCTTCGGATGGCATGCGATTACCTTCTGGCAAGGCCTCGGGTTGCTGATCCTCTGCCGGATTCTGTTCGGGGGAGTTGGAGGCCACCGACAAGATCGCCGCTCCAAAATGCGGCGGAAAATGGACGAGCGTTGGGAACGGATGACGCCCGAGGAGCGCGAGAAATTCGGCCAAAGCTGGCGCGGCCGCTGCGGCGGCTTCGCACCACCTGCGGGCGAGTCCTCAAAACCAGCCTGAGCCCGCCTCCTGCGGACCAATCGCGCTGCGAATCACAATGTCGGCCGGGCTGAAGTTCCTCAGCTCGGCCGATCCCGGCTTTGCAGCATCTCGTTTTGAAACGCCGGATCGCCATCCAACTCCAAACAGACTCAATAGCTTCCAGCATTCCCAACCCACTTAAAGCCGGCTCACACGATTGGTGAAACTCTGCACTAGCGCGGCTGCGCCAGCCCACGAGCGCTCTCCCATCCCGGGAACCAATCCTCTCGGGATCGTGGCCCGTGTTCGAGATGGAACCATCCTTCAAAATCTTGCGTATAGCCCCCTATGGCATGCGCAGGTACATTAAGCTGGAGCGTGGTAGGACTGGCGACGCCGCCCAAGACTTCGCGGCGCAAGCTGGAGCCCCGGGCAACCGGCACGCCGAAGCAGCCGATTACCGGCCAAGTTCAGGACGGCTCAACCATCACACCGGACGCCTGCCTGACCCGCGGGGAGGTGAGGCCTCTGGAGATCGATTGGTCCCAAGTCGTCCGCCGCTGCATGGACGGTGATTCTGGCGCATGGGCAGAGCTGGTGAGGACACACCATCGGCGTGTCTACGGCCTCTGCTATCGCTTTACCGGGAATCCCGCTGACGCTGAAGATCTTACCCAGGACGTCTTTTTAAAGATTTATTCCAACCTGACCAGCTTCGACACCACTCGAGGCAGCCTGCAGGTGTGGATCACGACCATGACCCGCAACCTGCTGGTCGATAACTTCCGCCGCACCCGCAACCAGCGTGCCACCAGTTCGCTCGACGAAGGCTGGGAGGTGACCGAAGAACTGAGGCCGATTGACCGGCTAACCGCCAGCGGCCCGTCCCCTCATGATTTCGCTGCCCAGAAAGAGCTATCAAAGATGGTGCAGAACGCCCTCACCCGCGTCTCTGTTGAACTGCGGGAAGCCGTCATTCTAAGAGATTTGCAGGACATGGATTACAAAGAGATCGCTCAGGTGCTGGGCATACCCGAAGGGACAGTCAAGTCCCGTATAAGCAGGGGCCGTGCGGAACTTGCACGCCTCCTGGAACGTAATAAACGAGAGGTGATGTAATCATGGCAGACCGCGGTAACATTCCGAACTCTCCGGCTTGCGGCCATTGGGAAACCCTCCTGGCCGACGCGCTGGATGGGCTGCTTCGGCCCGAGGACGAGAAAACCTTCTCGTCCCACATGGCCGTCTGCCCGGCTTGCACCGCTCTGTTTGAGGAATCCCGGCGTGGGCGCGAGTGGCTTGAGTTTCTCTCGCCCGAACCGGAAGTCCCCATGGGCCTGCTCGACAAAATCCTGGCGCAGACCGGACCAGGACACACCGCCGAATACAAGTTCGCCACCACCGACAACATTCTACCCATACTTCCAGCCTGGCAACGGCCTGGAATCATGGGACGCATTCGCCGCTTTGCCGAGCCACGGCTCCTGATGACGGCCGCGATGGCATTCTTTTCGATTGCGTTGACTCTCAACATGACTGGCGTTCGCCTTACCGACTTTCGGCTGTCGAACCTGCGGCCCACCGCGGTTCGTTCCTTCATGGAACGTCGGCTGACAATGGCCTCCACGCCAATCATTCGCTACTACGATCACCTGCGCCTGGTCTATGAAGTTCAATCGCGCATGCGCGAACTGCGCCGTAACAACGAGGATGAAGGACAACCGAAGAACACACAGCCGGGTACGGGGGAATCGAAACAGACCCCAAACCATAAAGACGGAGGATCCCGCGTCGATCCTCCGCAACAATCCGGAACTCCGGCACTCAAGGATTCACCTGATTACCTAGAAACTTCCGTTAAGCTGCATGACCGGCCCGCGCATTCCGGCGGCTCCGCAAGGGCAATACGGGAAAGGAGCACAGTATGGACTGCGTAAATCACAGTGGTGTAAGTGCGGTGGCGTATTGCCAGAATTGCGGCAAGGCGCTCTGCACGACCTGCGTTCGCAATTCGGGAAACGGACAGATTCTATGCGAACCCTGCCAGACAGCATGGCAGAGCTATCAGCAGCCGTTTGCTGCGCCCTCCAGCGGACCAAATCCCGCCGCGGCGGCAGTGCTGGGAATCATTCCCGGCGTGGGCGCAATGTACAACGGGCAGTACTTCAAGGGGCTGATTCACGTCGTGATTTTTGTCGTGATCATCAGCATTACAACCCATTACGGGCTGTTCGGTTTGTTCATTCCCGCGTGGGTCATCTACCAGTCGTTTGAGGCATTCCACACCGCAAAGGCCATCCGTGAAGGCCAGCCGCTACCCGATCCTTTGGGTCTGAACGAGGTTGGCAACTGGATGAATCTGGGCGGACGCCCGCACATGCCGGGCCAGCCGGGAGCAGCACCTGTGAATCCCGGACCAATGGGAACCGGACCCGCCGGACCCGGGCCAACGGGAACGGCGCCCGCTGCCGGTGGTTATCAAACCGCCTACACAGGCTCCTATCAGGCTCCATACACACCCGTAGCCGGCTTTACCGATCCCGGTTTGCCGCCCGATCCGCAGGTGCCGCCGGTTTTCTGGCGCCGCAAGGAGCCGATCGGCGCACTGATCCTGATTGGCTTTGGCCTCATCCTGCTCCTCAACCAGATGGGCTACATGGCGGAACGGTTCGTTCACCTGCTGTGGCCGATGGTCTTCATCGCGCTCGGCGTATGGCTGGTTATCCGTCGCATCAATGACTCGAAGGGAGGCGGCCAATGAACCGCTATATCCTGATTCGCCGTCTCAGAGGACCAGCCATTCTGCTCCTTGCCGGGGTTGTCCTGCTGCTGCACGAAGCCGACCTGGTTGAATTCTGGGGCATATTCATTCCGCTGCTTCTGATCCTGATCGGCGTGCTCAAGCTTGCCGAGCGTGCCTCCCTCGCGTCCGCGGGCGATGAACCACCCTATCCAGGAACATTTCCGGGCGCGCCTTACCCTTACGGCGGCGCAAGCCCGGCTGCCGCGGGAACGGCACAGTCCCCGGCACAGTCGAGCACCTCCATAGTTCCTGTTCAACCGCAGGGCCTTGAAAAGAGTAATGAAGGAGGACAGTCATGAGCAACGTACCTCCGAATACACCTCCCGGCGGAATGCCGCCTCCGTACGATCCCCGTACCCAGTGGCGGGTCTATCGCGAACAACAAAAGGCCGCGTGGCGCGCACAGCGCGATGCGTGGAAGGCACAGCAATACGCATACAAGGCGAAATATCACCACGCGTACGGTCCTCGGGTACCCTCCGTGGTTGGTCCGATCATTCTGATCGCCATCGGCATCGTGGGCGTTCTCATGTACAGCGGCCGCATCATCCCTTCCGACTTCTGGACCTGGTATGGCAAATGGTGGCCGATTCTGCTGATCGGCGCTGGCCTGGCCATGCTGGGTGAATGGGCACTCGATCTGCGGCGCGAAACACCGGTGCGCCGCGGCAGCGGCTTCGTTGGCATTCTCATTCTGTTGGCGATTATTGGTTTCTGCGCTTCAGGCTGGAACCACTGGGGCCCGATGAATTCGCAGTGGGGCGACCATGACGATTTCTTCAACCTGTTCGGGTTGCCCGAGCACGACCTCGACCAGCAAGTTCTGAACGTGCAGATTCCATCCGACGCCTCGATCCAGATCGAGAATCCGCGCGGCGATGTGAGCGTGACGGCAGGCGACTCACCCAACATTCAAGTGCAGGCCCATGAAGTGGCCTTTGCCAACTCCGATACCGACGCAAAGAAAATCTTCGATGCGGAGCAGGCGCACGTCACTGTCAGCGGGAATGCCGTACTTGTGAAGTCCGATAGCACCAACAACGGCCGCTTGAACTTGACGATTTCGGTGCCGAAGAGCGCCCGCGTCAATGTACATTCCGACCACGGCGATGTCACCGCAGCAAGCCTCAACGGCGGCGTCAATATCACTTCCAATCATGGAGACGTGCATTTGAGCATGATCAAAGGTCCGGTGCAAGTGCACTTCTCCAACGATCGGGGAGATTTTTCCGCCCATCAAGTAGACGGCGACCTGACGGCCGAAGGAAACTGCAACGACCTCACGTTTTCTGAGATCAGCGGAAAAGTGACCATGAACGGCGAACTGTTTGGCGATGTGCACATGGAGAATGTGAACGGCCCGATCCATCTGCACACTTCAGTCACCGATCTCGATCTGGCCTCGCTCCCGGGTGACTTGACTCTGAATTCCGATGATCTGCGCGTAACCGAAGCCAAGGGCCAAGTTCGTGTGACAACTCACGCCAAGGATGTGGACCTGAGCCAGATCTACGGCGACTCCTACGTGAACGACCGCGATGGTCGTATTGCTATCGAGCCGGCTGGAAACTACGCCATCGAAGCGAAAAACAGCAAAGGCGATGTGGAAGTTACCTTGCCTCCAAACGCCCAGGCGACGGTCGACGGCAGTACGCGCAACGGAGACATTGTCACCGACTTTCCGTTGTCAGTCAGTGGCGATGAAAGCAAATCGGTGAGCGGACGAATTGGGGCGGGAGGGCCAAAGATCTCCTTGAACGCGGAGAATGGCGATATTCATATCAAGCGGGGCAGCGATGTTCCAGCCCCACCGCCGGCAGTCGCAGGATCGCCCTCTCCCAACGCGCCGCACTTGAAGCAGCCCAAGGTTCCCGTCGCACCTCCGGTAACGCAGTGAAGCAGGAATCAGGGGTCAGGCAGTAGTGAATACAAGACGGCCCTGCACATAAGCAAATGGATGGCGCGGGAGGGAATACCTCTCGCGCCTATTCCGTTCTGAGAGCTTGCATCGGGTCCAGGCGCGATGCGCGCCAAGCCGGAAGCAGGCAGGCGAGCGCGGCCACGAGAAGCAACACCGCGGCGACCGCGGCAAAGATTGTGGGATCGAGAGGCTTGGTGTCATAGAGCATCGACTCGATAAGCTGCACCGTTCCTGCGCTGGCGGCAAGCCCTAAGATCAGCCCGAATAGTGCGGGTTTCAGTCCGTCAGTGAGTACCAGGCGCAGCACCTGTTCCCGCCGCGCGCCCAGCGCAATGCGAATGCCTATTTCGCTCGTCCGCTGGGTGACGATATAGGAGAGAACACCGAACAATCCTACCGCCGCGAGCAGCAGAGCAAGAGCCGCAAATACCACCAGCAGGGTGGCATCGAAGCTGGCGTCCATGGTGTTTCTGCCCATGACCTGATCCATGGTGAGAACGTCGGATACAGGCAAGTCGCGGTCGAGCTGCGCGACGATTCGCTGAACAGGCAATGCGAATGCGGTTACATCCTGGTTGGATCGAATGACCAGCGCAGCCCCGTTGATATCCTCCGATGCGTACAACGGGAAGTACATTGCCGGCCGGATTTGATCGCCTGCGCCGGTACCGGTGTCACCCACGACCCCGACGATTTCATAGCGGTACTTGCCCCATGTGATCAGGTGCTTGCCGATTGGATCCTCCTGGGGAAAGTACTGGCGTGCGAAAGTGTTGCTGATGACGACTTCGGTGGCGTGACCGGGCTGCTGATTGTCGTCCAGCGTGTGGCCGCGAAGAATCGGAATTCCGATTGCGGCGAAGTATCCCGGGTCGACCCAGCGGTGGAGG
The DNA here is from genome assembly GCA_963826915.1 of uncultured Acidobacteriaceae bacterium. GTDB lineage: Bacteria > Acidobacteriota > Terriglobia > Terriglobales > Acidobacteriaceae > Telmatobacter. Next base: position 6,028 of record CAWGYG010000006.1, on the reverse strand, counting down.
GCGTCCTGCATTTTGCCAAGTGGAATAGGGGGGTGTTCGGCGATCACGAAGCCGTTGTCACCGCCAGAACCGTCGCCGGGAACAACTGGGAAAACCAACCCGGCTGCCGCAACTCCGGGAAGATTCCGAACGCGAGGCAGAAGTGACTCAAAGAAGTTCACAACCTGCGCTGGCTGCTTGTAGCGCGCCTGCGGCAATGTCAGATCCATTTTGAGCACGTTCTCGGTGATGCATCCGAGATCTGTCGCTCGCAACTTGTCATAGCTCCTTAACAACAGCCCTGCTCCGATCAGCAACACCACTGTCAACCCGACTTCAAGCGTGAGCAGTACGGCACGCAGTCGAACACGTACGTGACCGGCGCTGTGTGAGCGGGAGGACTCCTGCAGCGAAGTCAGAACCTCGTCATTCTTTGCGGGGAGTGAAGAGATCAATCCGGCAAACGCTGCGCACAGCACCACGAGTCCAATAGTGAACGCCACAACGAATCCATCCACTCCTATGGATTCTGAGCGAGCCATGTCCTGCCTGGTGCTTACGAACCAATGCAACACCCCCACAGCCAGCAGAGAACCAAGCACGCCGCCGACAGCCGTAAGCAGAAAGCTCTCCATAAGGTGCTGGCGAAGAAGGCGCATGCGGCTTCCGCCCAGTGCGATGCGAATGGCCTGTTCCTTGCGTCGGGCAGCCGCGCGTGCTACCAGCAGATTGGCGACATTGAGACATGCGATCAAGAGCACGCAGCCCGTTGCTGCGAGCAGGACATAGAGCGGAGTCTTCATATCTCCGACCAGTGCGACAAGCAGCGGACGGACCTTTGCGCTGATACTCAGGAATGCGAGGTCGGGATGCTGATCACGAATGCGGTGCGTGATCAGCGAAAGTTCCGCTTCTGCCTGCGCATCTGTGACTCCGGGTTTCAATCGTCCAAAGGCCCGATAATCGTGAACGTCGAGCATCCGTATCAACTGGGGCGGTTCGTTGTAATAAATCGGGGTCCACAGTTGCACACTCGGCTGCGGAAATGCGAACCAGGACGGCATTACGCCGATGACTGTGAAAGGCTTCGCATCCAGCAGAATCGTCTGATTCAGAATGAAAGGATTGCCGCCAAAGCGGCGCTTCCACAATCCCCAACTCAGCAGAACCGTTGGATTGGCTGATGGCTTGTCGTCGTCTGCGGTGAAACCGCGACCAATCGCGGGTTGAACTCCAAACACTAAAAGCAAGTTTGAGGAAAACGTCGCTGCGCGGACACTCTCCGGTAGCTGTTCACCGGCGCCGGACAAATTGTAGCTGGCATAGCCGCAGAGGGCCATATCGGCGAAACTGCGGTTTTGCTTTTTCCACTCGGCGAAGACACCTCCGGCACTGTTGTTATGAGGGAAATTACCGTCGGCACTCGACTCATAGAGTCTCACCAGGCTGCCAGGATCTTTGAATGGAAGCGGCTTGAGCAGGACGGAGCGGACGATCGTAAACAGCGCAACGTTAGCCCCGATGCCTAGCGCCATCACCAGGATCGCGATGGCCGCGAAGCCCGGCGTGCGGGCCAGCGTGCACACACTTAAATGCACATCGCGCAGCAGAGATTCAAACCAGTTCCAGCTCCATGTGGCGCGGGATTGATCGCGCAGAAGCGAAGGATTGCCAAAGGTTTGGAGTGCCGCATAGCGTGCTTCGGCCGCGCTCATTCCGGCGGCGAGATTCTCGTCAATCTGGTGTTCGAGATGAAAGCGCAATTCTTCATCGAGGCGTGCCGCGGCATTGTCTCGTTGAAACAACATTTCAATTCGCATCCGAAGTTTTTCAAGCCAGCGCATTCTTTTCTCCTTGAAATCAGGAAGTTCTTGCTCAGGCCTCGCTCACGATCAGGTTGATGGCTTCTGAAAGCCGGTTCCAGTTGGCGGTCTCCTTTTCCAACTGGGAGCGGCCGGCTGTGGTGAGCGAATAGAATTTGGCCTGGCGGCCGGTTTCGCTTTCGGCCCACTTGGCCTTGATCCACCCCTGCTGCTCAAGGCGGTGAAGCGCCGGGTAGAGCGAGCCTTGTTGAACCTGCAATACTTCGCCCGAAAGTTGCTGGATCCTCTTTCCAATCGCCCAGCCGTGCATGGCTTCCGGCAACAGGGTCCTGAGGATGAGGAGGTCTAACGTACCTTGGACGAGATCGTTTGGCTTTCCCATACCTAGATTATCTACAACATTGTTGTGTAGACCGTCAAGGTGTGGCGCTGGCATGCAACCAAAATGAGGCCCCGTCTGTCTATACTGTTGCCGGGGGAACCTAATTCTGTTGTATGCTCCGTTGGCGGGGTGAGAATTCTCATGATGCATTCGCCGATTAGGGTGATTACGGTCGAGCGGGAATATGGCTCGCGTGGTGGAGAGTTTGCCCACGAGTTGGCTGAGCAACTGGGCTGGCGGCTCTTGGATGCAGAACTGGTAAGCGCAGCGGCTAAACGAGCCGGCGTTTCCCCTGAGCTGGCTGCCAAGTTCGACGAGCGGCTCGATCCTTGGTATTACCGCTATGGCAAGGTGTTTTGGCACGACACTGCCTACCAGATGACGGGGCTCTCCGAAGAGCAGGTCTTCGATTCGGAGCGCATGCTGACTCTCATCCGCGAGGAGATTATGGCAGCCGCCAGGGAGGGTAATTGCGTGCTGGTGGGCCGAGGCGCGGCTTGCGCTCTGGCCTGCCAACCCGGGTGCTTCCACGTCTTTGTCTACGCAACTTCCAAGGCGAAACGTGACTGGTTCACCAAGACATTTCCTCATAAAGCACAGCACGCCGACCAGGCGTTGGCAGCCTTCGATAAGCGGCGTGCCGCGGTCATCCGCAAGTTCTATCAGCAGGAGTGGTGCTCGCGCGGTCTTTATCACATGTTGCTGAACTCGGCGATGGGCATCGATGCAATGATTGCCGCTGTTGAAGCATCAGCCGGACTTAAGGGCGCGGTGTCTGAGGTTGTTGGCAGCCGGATCGACCCAACCGGAGCCCCTTGCTAAACGGCCGTGCGGGATACGCGTGCACCGATTCGTGTGAATACTTCCCATGGGATCGTCGCACAGACCTCGGCGTGATCAAATGCGCTGATGCTCTCGCTTCCTTGACTGCCGATCATTACAACTTCATCTCCCGCGGCAACATCGGCAATCTCTGTCACGTCAATAACCGATTGATCCATGCTGACGCGGCCCACAATCGGGGCGCGCTGGCCCCGCACCAGCATGCTGAATCGATTGCCCAGCTTGCGATCGAGCCCGTCGCCATAGCCTGCTGCGACCAAAGCCACCCGCATCGGTTCGGTCGCAACAAATGTTCCGTTGTAACCCACGACCGCACCCTCGGGGATTGAGCGCACGCTTACGACGCTGGATTTCCAGCTAAGAACCGGACGCAGATTCCGGCGCGCGCGTGCCAGAAAGATCGGCTCCTCGCGGTCGAACGGCGGATCGTAGTGAGGGACCAGCCCGTACAGAGCAAGCCCCGGCCGCATCAGCGTCTTCATTCCGTATTTCGCTGACAAGGCCGCGATCCTGGCTGCATTGCCGGCCAGCAGCGCGGAAGAATTCCCGACATTGAGCAATCCCGCGTGAATCCCCGCGGCCTCAACGCGCCGGAGCACCTCCTCCATGCGGAGAAGTTGAACTTCTGTGACTTGTCCATCGGATTCATCCGCGGCAAACAGATGAGTCATCAGCCCCTCAAGCCGCAAAGGCGAACCCCTGTGAAAACGCGACAGCAGCAGGGCAAGCCCTGCTGGATCGACCCCCTGGCGACTCATGCCCGTATCAATCTCAATTTGAATAGAGAGAGATCGAACATTCTCAGCCCGTGCTGCATTCTCCAATTCATCGAATTGCCAGGGATCCCAGACGACCGGGGTCAATTTGTGTCGAACAACGTCCGCCCCTTGTCCGCGAAAAACGCCTCCGATCACCAGCACACGCGCGCCTGGACAGGCAACGCGGGCTTGAATGCCTTCTTCCACGCTCGTGACGCCCAGCCATTGAGCGCCCGCGCGAACCGCCGCCGGGGCACAAATGTCGATCGAATGACCGTAGGCATTGGTCTTCACAACGGCAAGGAGCTCCGCATGAGGCTCCGCGAGTCCGGCAAGGAAACGATAGTTTTCTTCAAAGGCGCGGGTTTGAATTTCAACCCAGCATGGGCGAGTCGGCATCGGTCTATCCATTACCAGTCTAGGCCATTTCAACGTCCCCACTAGTAATTGAGCAGGCACATGAAAGCGCATTAATCGTTGAACTGGGCCAATTGCGCTGATTTTGGCGCGGTTGTGAACAGGCTGACAACAATCATGGCCGCGACAGCGACAAAGAGCGCTGGGAAAATCGCATCGCGATCCCTGAGGATCTGCGGGAAGAGCGACTTCACCGCGTCAACATCCCATGCCAGCGTGACCACGGTGCCGCTGGTGATCGCTGCCACCGCACCCCAGGCTGTAACGCGTTTCCAATAAAATGCCGCCAGTACCACGGGCGTGAGCGCAGCCGAATAAATCGTGTAGGCCCACAGCATCTTCTTCAGAATGCTTTCGGCGTAGACAGCCTGATAAAGTGCCCAGCAACCCAACAACACAACCGCTAGCCGGGAGACAATCAGAACGCGTTTGTTTGAAGCGTCCGGCGCCATGTACCGCACAAATACGTCGTTGACCAGATTCGTGGCCGGCGAAAACAGGTAGTTCGAAGCCGTAGAAATAACTTTGGCAAAGACCGCTCCCAGCAGGACTGCACCCAGAAACGCGGGCAGCCCGTGGCGCGCAGTGTAGGGAATGATTTCGCGCGGATGCAGCGCCACCTCTCCGGTTGGATAGAGTGCGCGGCCAAAGACCGCAATGGCGACGATCAGCGTTTCCAGAACAATTGTGCCCAGGGTCCACCCCACTACCGAGAGGCGCGCGTCTCTTTGCGTCTTGGCCGAAAAGAATTTCTGATACATCACCTGGTTGCCGAGCATGAGCAGCATCGTCGGCACCAGAAACTCCAGGCCGCGCACGATCCCCATCCCCACTGGCTCAAGCTGACCTTGCGGGCCCAGACGGTAGTTGCCGAGAACCTCGAAATACTGCGGCGGCAGCACTGAGCGAAGTCCAGCCCAACCTCCGGCCTGCAGGAAAAGGTATGGCGCGGCAATGATGCAGATAACAGTGACCAGCGAACCAATTGCTACGTCCATATAGGCCACAGACGACATTCCAGCTAGAGCAGTCGTAACAATTACGAAAACAGCGATGATGTATGTACCCAACTCGGGTGTGACCGCGTCGGGAAAAATAAGGTGCAGCACGTCGCCGCCGCCCTTGAATTGGTAGCTGGTGATGCCGACATAGGCAAAGAGGATTGCGAAAGTGCCCATCACGCGCGCTGTCTGGTTGTAGCGCACCTCAAGCAGATCGGGCAGCGTGAATTGCGCAAACTTGCGCGCTCGCGGCGCTATGAAGTAAATCAGGAGGAGCCCAAGCCATCCACCCGCCGGTTGCCAAAGCGCTGCAAAGCCGTTTTTGTACGCGTTTTCCGCCCCGGCAAACAGCGACCCCGCACCGATCCACGAGGTTAACAGCGTCAGCACCAGCACAAAGGCCGGCAGCGACCGGCCTGCAACCAAGTAGTCGGCCTTCGTTTTAACCTGCGTGCTGCGATAAATCGCAACCGCCAGAAGCACGACGACGATTACGGCCAGAACTGCGACATAAAGCTGGGACATCCGGTGGCATCCTCGCTGGAATGAATCCGCGCTTGTGAATTACTTGTGCTTCTCGCCACGCCACTGTTGAGACCCGCCGTGATAATGGGCCAGTTAACAGAAAAAATGTGGCTTACAGCAGAAGCGAACCGCTGTATGGGTTTGCCAAGAAGTGTACCGGATGACCTCCAAGAAGGAGGTGCTTCAGATTTGACCCCTCTAGATGCTGTTGCTAAACTGTAACTGCGGGGTGGAGCAGCCCGGTAGCTCGTTGGGCTCATAACCCAAAGGTCGCTGGTTCAAATCCAGCCCCCGCAACCA
>CAWGYG010000005.1:0-298292 GCA_963826915.1 uncultured Acidobacteriaceae bacterium | reverse complement strand
ACTTTTTAAATAGCCTCGTCAATCCTCGATTTTGAGGGCTTTCCCTTTGACTGTCTCTTACCAATCAACCAAGAGATTCCGGCAACGATAAGCAATAACAGGGGAAGAAAATGGATCCACCCCCAAGTGGGTAGCATTTTTTCCAAGTTCGGCATACGTGGCAACGCATCATTAGCGGCTTCCATCACAGCCACTGTTGCAATGCAGGCCACGGTAACTCTCGTATGCCAGTGGATATCCATTCCAGTATGCTTTTCGTGTGGAATCATAGCCTTAGCATAGTTCCATTTCACGTTAAAGCCTAAGGGTATCTGTGATACATTTTCGCCATGCGTAAATGGCTGGCGATACTCGGTTTGATGTTGGTGGTCGCCCCAATCGGCGCACAGAAACCACTCCCAGTGGATGGGAGCCAGCAGCAGGAGCATTCCCAGAACCATTCCGATGCAGCCCATCCATCCGCACCACCGGCTTGCACTTCCGATGTATGCAAGGAGAATGCTGAAAATGCAGAGAGATACGCTTACTACAAGGCGCACCCCAAAGAGTATTTGGAAACTGCTTTCGCTCCGGCAAACCTGGTCAATTGGATTCTGGCCGGTTTGGGAGCCATCGGCGGGCTGCTGGCGATACTCACCCTCCGTATCATCAAGCGCCAGACCAAGGCCGCGCAGGTTGCCGCCGAAGCTGCCCTCAGGCAGGCTAATCATATTGCCAATACCGAGCGGGCTTGGCTGATTCCTAATATCACACAGCCGAGCGATAGAGATGTTATGTCGCTCAATGTTCGGGAGGATAACTGGACGCTTCCAATCCAAGTAACGTTCACAAACCTTGGGAAAACCCCTGCTATTGGCATTAGCGCATTGATGGAACAATCTTCTGAAAAGATCGTCAAACCAACAAATGACATGGCCCCCATCCTGATTCTGGACCTCAAGGAACCTCCATCCTATGAGCACTGGAATAAGCAAGGAGACGCGTTTGCTCCGGGGTCTATTTACGCTCCCGGAGAACAGATTCATATTTACTTGGAGATCGAGCGGAAGTTTCTCATAGAGGAAAAGGAGGCTTGGGAGTCGGGAAAGAAATGCCTTTGCATCAAAGGGTTTATCGAGTACGAAGACGCCTTTGACTCCTACATCACTCGGTTCTGCTATGCCTATCAAGATATTCGAGAGATTCGAGCGAGGGCTATACGCAGTCGTTATCCCGGCTATGCTCGCCGGGATAGGGAGTTCCGCAAAGCAAGGCCGGAATCCTACAACGAAATAGATAAGGCACACCGCAGCCCAAATTAGGACACCACCCAGAATTCGGTAGTGGGTCAGTTTGAATTCACAGCTATGGTAATGGGTTGAAATAGCATGCAATCATGAGTGCGTAATGCGACCTCTTCGCTATTCCATCAACGTCACATTGGACGGGTGCTGCGATCATCGGGCAATGATCCCGGACGAAGACTTGCATCGTAGCGCAGCCGAGAACCTCAGCCAGGCCGATGCGCTCCTTTTTGGCCGGGTGACGTACGAAATGATGGAGGCGGCGTGGCGGCCGCCGGCGCCTGCCGGGGCGAGGCCTGGGTGGATGGAACCCTTCGCCCGGGCGATCGATGCGGCCAAGAAGTACGTCGTGTCGAGCTCTCTCGATCGGGTCGACTGGAACGCGGAGCTGGTGCGCGGGGATCTGGAAAAGGCCGTGCAGCAGCTCAAACAGCAGCCGGGCAAGGGGCTGTTCACGGGAGGCGTGAAGCTCCCGCTGGCGTTGGCGGAGATGGGATTGATCGATGAGTACGAGTTCGTGGTTCATCCCAGACTGGCGGGCCACGGGCCGACGTTGTTCGCGGGGCTATCGAAGCGAATAGACTTGAGGCTCGTGAGCCGGCTGGAGTTCAGCTCGGGGGCGGTGGCGTTGCGCTATGAGCCGAGAAGATAGCCATGATCAGAGCTGCAAAAGTAGCGTTGCTGGCGACTCTGCTCTTCGCAGGCAAGGCCTTTGGCCAGGTTGAAGAAAAGGAGCCAAAGGCTATTGTCGAGATCGGCGGCGCCGGAGAGTGGGCGCTTACCCATGGCACTCCCAGCTATGGCCCCAACTTCGCTGTCGAAGTAACTCCTATCAAGAATTGGCTAGAAATCGAGGCGGGGACGACCCCTTTCTTCAGCCGGGGTCAGACGGAATGGGACACCGATCTTATCTTCAAGAAACCCTATACGTTATCCAAAACCACTGAATTCATGTTCGGCGTTGGCCCTGAGTGGGCACATACGAGTCGCAGCGGCAGCAGCACGAATTCAATGGGGGCAGAGGGCGCTCTCGACTTCATGTTCTGGCCGTGGAAAAAGCGAAGATTCGGGTTGTATCTGGAGCCGAGCTACGGATACAGCTTCGCAAGCGGGCATGATCAATCGGTGAGCGTTGCTGCAGGGTTGCTGATCCCGATTCCATAGCCGATGCCCATTCACACCTTCCTGTGAATTCAAAACGTTCCGCTATCCAGAATTTGACAGTGTCCCAATTTGAACGATGCTTTGCGAGGGGTGCTGTGGGGGCGTGGGTTAGTTGCCCCGTCAATCAGTCAAAGGCTGTACGCCAGCGGATGCCTGGGCTGGTAAAGCATGATGTCGTCTGCGCCGGGTACGGCCATCATGGCCACGAGTCCGTATCCGCGATCCTGAACTTCGCCGTGGAACTCCGCCCCTTTGCCCTTCAGGTCAGCGACCGTGTTTGAGATGTCGTCGCACATCAGGGAGATCAGATGTTGCCGCGGCGATTCGTACGTCTTGCCATCGTAGACGCTGCTTGTCGGGTGCACGCCCATCTCGCTCAGCCCGGTCTTGAAGATCAGCCAACCCGCGCCTCCGCCCGCCGCATCTTCGACGTAGGGCCAGCCGAGGACGTCGCGAAGGAATGCGCGCGTCGCGGGGGCATCGTCGGAATAAATCAGGGTGTGGATGCTGGTGATCATCAGACTGAACTCCTGAAATCGCCCGAATTCTACTCTTTCGGTTATTGCCAATCAAGAAGCGGTTCGGCTCTGTCCTGCCTCTGAAGTCTTTCGTAAAGCTCCGAAAAGAAGAAAAGCAGATTCTTCGCTCACCACCCCCGAACTGGAGAACGTTCGGGGCCCCTTTCGTTCAGAATGACAGTCTTTTTTTGTTATGGGTTCAAACAGTCCAGTTGTGTACATTGGAACAGCTTTTCAGGGCGGGACAAACAAACTAGAGGGCTTCGCGGACGGCATTGTGGAAGGCGGGGCGGACTTCGCGGATCAACTGGGTTTGCCGGTCGGGCCAGGTGCGATTGGTGAGCAGAACCACTGCCACTCCGGCATCCAGATCGATCCACAGGGAACACCCGCTGAATCCAAGATGCCCGATCGAGTGCGGAGAAAACAGCTTTCCAGCCGAGGAGTCCGGCGACGGCGTATCCCAGCCGAGGGCGCGGGAACTGCCTGCCGGTCCCTGGCGTTCCGCGAAGCAGTCAATCGTCTTCCGGTCGAAAATGGAGGAGTCTGCGGAAGAAGTTGTGGTCTTGGGCGGGATTCCCCAAGGACGTCCCTCAGCGGCTAAAGCCGATTCTGATTCTGTGCGAATTGCGGCACGACTAAAGTCGTGCCCCTTCAAAGCATCGGGTTTTCCCGCAGCCTCTTGATGCCCGCCTGCTGCGAGGATTTCCCCGGCAAAGCGCAGCAGGTCAGGAACGTTGGAAAACAGTCCGGCATGACCGCCGACTCCTTGCAGGATCCACGCGTTTTCATCCTGCACTTCGCCTTGAATGCGGCGATGACGGAGGGTGTTGTCAATCTCGGTGGGCGGTATCGCAGGACGGGCACTCTCGGCTGGATTGAAACCGGTAGCCGTCAACTGAAGAGGCCCGAAAACTTCTTTCGGAACCCAGGTCGCCAGATCGCTGCCGGTGAGAACTTCAATCGCCTTTCCCAGCAGAATGAAGCCGGGGTCGGAGTATTCTGCGCGTTCTCCCGGCTGTGCCTCGAGCGGCAAATCAAGGCAGGCCCGGAGCAATGCCGTCGGCGTAGTCACGGTGCGATAGAACTCCCCGTAGCCCGGCAGACCTGAATTGTGAGCCAGCAGGTGGCGCAGCTTTACCCGGTAGGCGAATTCTCCTCCGCTGCGGCCGACCACAAAGCCGGGCAGCAATTCGCCCAGCGGCAAATCGAGATCGAGCACGCCGCGCTGGTGCAGCAGCATCGCCGCCGCGGTGGTTGACGCAACCTTCGTGATGCTGGCTACGTCGAAAACTGTGTCAGGATTCACAAACGGGGAGTCGTCTTCATAGGTGAATCGGCCCATTGCATCCTGCAGCACGACGTTTCCGCCTGCCAGCACTCCGAATGCGCATCCCGGGAAAGCATGAGCGGTGATGGCCTGGTGGAGAACCTCGTAGACGCGAGCAAACCGCCCGTTCTGATTGGAGGTTGGTGGGGCAAGCGGGCTGGTTTCGGTCTTCATGCCTTTCTTGAATCGTAACTCCAAATTGTCCCCGGATGTGGCGTAGTCTTGAATTAGCTGGGGAAACTCGGAGAAAGCTATCCTTAAGCGAAGGCCGTGCGTCTATCTGAGCAAGACCCGTGGGAGGAAAGAATGTGCCAGGCAAGTAAGAGACTGACGTTGACGCTGATAACAGCCGTCGCCCTTCAACTTGGGGCAATCTCAATGGCATCAGCGCAGGATCCTGCGCCGCCAGCCGTACCCGCCGCCGCCCCGGCCCAGCCGCCAGCCGTTCCTGCCGACGCCACCGAAGCTGTCGCTGCGCCAGCCGTTGCTCCGGCACCTGCCGTCGCCCCAGACCCAAACGCGCCTGCCCCGGTGGCAAGAAGAACCTACATCGTGCCTGCGGGAACCAAGATATTGCTGCAGTTGCGCAGCTCGGTAAATACCAAAAGCGCAAAGGTGGGAGACGGAGTCTACCTGTCTTCAACGTTCCCGGTAGTGGTTGGAAACAGGGTGATGATTCCCTCCGGTGTCTACGTGCAGGGGGTTGTCGATCGCGTGGTTCGCGCCGGACATGTCAAGGGCAGGTCACAGTTGGACATGCACTTTACCTCCATCATTTTTCCGAACGGCACAGTGGTTGAAATACCCGGCGTGGTGAACAGCCTTCCCGGTGCCAGCAAACAGACCGTGAAGAATGGCGAGGGTACCATCGAGCAATCCGGCGACAAGGGACGGAATGCCGCAAAAACTGCTGAAATTGCCATACCAACCGGCGGAACGATTGGCTCGGTTGCCGGCCTGGGCACAGGACACCCGCTGGCCGGTGGGCTTGAAGGAGTTGGAGCCGGTCTTGCCGCCGTCGGCCTGGTGTCGCTGTTTACCCGCGGTGCCGATGTGGACATCCAAAGCGGAACTCAGGTGGAAATGGTGCTGCAGAGACCATTAATTCTCCAGGACGAGAACCTGACCGCAGGCGTTGCACCCGGAGGGGCTCCAGCCATGGTCCCGGCGCCGAATCAGCCCAAGCCGCTTGATAAGCCGAGCTACCCACGTGTCCTCTGCCCGCCGGGAGGACTCGGTTGCCAGTAAACTCGAACGCATTTAATAATCTGGGATAGAGATGCCAACACTTCCTGAAGATCTTGCACCACCTGAAACTTCTTCCCCGGCCGCGAAAGATTCCGCAACGGAGGCCAAAACACCTGCCCCGCAGCAGAATGGCCTGGGCCTGGGACTGTGGCTGCGCGACGTGATGGTTGTAACCGCAGCGTTAGTGTTCTTCATGCTCTTTCTCTACCAGCCGGTGCGCGTGGAAGGCACCAGCATGCTGCCGCGGCTCGAAGATCGCGACCGCCTCTTCATCAATAAATTCGTCTATCACATCACCTCAATCGATCGCGGCGATGTCGTGGTCTTTCACTATCCGCGCGACCCCGAAAAGAGCTATATCAAGCGTGTAATCGCCCTGCCGGGAGACCGGTTGAGAATCGATCACGGCCATGTGTGGCTCAACGGCAAGGAGCTGGTCGAGAATTACGTTCCCGACATGTATCGCGATTCCCGCTCCTATCCTGAGATGGTGGTGCCCGACGACACCTACTTCATGATGGGCGACCACCGTTCCATCTCCTCTGATAGCCGCGAGTTCGGCACCGTGGATCGCGACCTGATCTACGGAAAAGCTGTCCTCGTCTACTGGCCCGCGAAGGATATGGGAGAGGTGAAATAACGGTCCCGTTTTCCACTCACAGCCAGCACGCTGAAAACCTGCTAAAATCGATTGAATCCACTCCTCGGAGAGGCGATGCAGGCGATCCTAGCGCTCGAAGACGGGCGCATCTTCCGTGGCCAAGGCTATGGCGCACCTGGCGAAAGCCAGGGTGAAGTTGTATTTAATACTTCCCTTACCGGTTACCAGGAAATCGCCACCGATCCCTCCTATTCCGGTCAAATTGTCGTTCTCACAAACCCCCAGATAGGGAACTACGGCACCAACCAGGCGGATAACGAGTCGGCGCGTCCCTACATCGAGGGCCTGATCGTCCGCGAATTTTCTGCCGTCAGCTCGAATTGGCGATCAGAGCAAGTCACCGACGAGTACATGGAACGGTATGCCGTGCCGGTGCTGGCCGAGATCGACACGCGCGCGCTGGTTCGCCACCTGCGCACTTACGGCGTGATGCGGGGCGTGATTTCTACCGCTGAAAGCGACACCGACATTCTTGTCAAGAAGGCGAGAAGCCTGCGCAAGATGGACGGAACAGATTTGGCGCGAGTTGTGTCAACGAAATCGATCTATACATTCGATTCCGACGACATTCGTAATCAGAGTGGGGACTCTCTCCTTCCCACCGCGCTTGTCCAAAACGCGGGAGTGCGGAAGCACAATGTGGTGGCGTTCGATTTTGGGATCAAGCAGAACATCCTGCGAATGTTGACGCGCGAGGGCTGCCGCGTAACGGTGGTTCCCGCGGAGACGACTGCTGCCGACGTGCTTGAAATGAAGCCGGACGGGGTGTTTCTGTCGAACGGGCCGGGCGATCCGGAGCCGGTGGATTATGCCGTGCGCGCCATTCGCGACATGCTGGGCCGCGTGCCGGTTTTCGGAATTTGCCTCGGCCACCAGCTTTGCGGATTGGCGCTCGGCGGCAAAACCTACAAACTCAAGTTCGGGCATCATGGCGGCAATCACCCGATTCGCCACAACACCACGGGCAAGATTGAAATCACGGCGCACAACCACAACTTCGCCGTCGATCCCGATTCTATCAACGCCAATGAAGTAGAGCTGACCCATGTGGACCTGAACGATCAGACGCTCGAAGGGCTGCGGCATAAGACGCTGCCTCTGTTCAGTGTGCAATACCACCCCGAAGCGGCGCCGGGCCCGCACGACTCGCATTATCTGTTCCGCGACTTCCGGCGGATGATGGAGGAGTGGAAGGGATGATGCAAAGGGTGCGCAGAGACGCAGGTTTGGCAAGGGCAGCGGGGCTTTGGCTCCGCTGTTTTTTGGGTTGCGGTTTTGAAAGGGCACGACTTCAGTCGTGCCGAAAGGGAGTGCAAGGAACCGCGGCTTTAGCCGCTGAGGGAAGGTTTTGAAACCCGCACGCGAACATGCGACAAACAACACGCAGACCTACTTCGTCACGTCCGATAGGTGGGAACGTCGCGCGCTTTTCCTCTCGGAGCCGTGGGCGCGCTTGTTTTTCAAGACGTTGCTTTTGCATCGTGGTCAATCCTTTCTGCTGCACGAATTCGTTCTAATGCCCGATCATTTTCACTTGCTGATCACGCCGTCGATCGCGCTTGAAAGGGCGGTCCAATTCATCAAGGGCGGATTCTCCTATCAAGCGAAGAAGGAACTTGGATCAAGCATGCAGATCTGGCGTCGCGGATTTGCAGACCACAGGATTCGTGATGCGGAGGATTATGACAAGCACCACCATTACATTCATCTGAATCCGGTCAAGAAGCGTCTGTGCATAAATCCAGCAGAGTATCGGTATTCATCGGCGTATCCGGGATGGAAGCTGGGCCCCATCCCTCAGGGGCTAAAGCCCACGGCGGTTGGCAGGCCGGCATGCGGCACGGCTGAAGCCGTGCCCTTTCAAAACGGCAATGAAGGGGGGCTAAAGCTCGCTGTCCTGGGAGGCCCTGATGATGATGTACGGGCTGAAGCCCGTACCCTGCAAGCTGAAGCTCGCAACCTGCAAGCTGAAGCCCGTACTCTGCAAGCTGAAGCTCGTACCCTTCGACATGTGAGCTCTTCTCATGGAGGGTCTCGATGAAGACGATAGCCCTTCTCTTTTTTGCTTTCGCTTTAATTCAACCGCATGCAATGAACGCACAAGTCGATATTCCTGGACCGGAACGTTTGAGCCATGTTCAGGGCTACGTCGTGAATCCTGTCGGGCGTCCGGTCGTGGATGTGCAGGTCACACTTGTTCAGGACAACAAGGTTGTGTATCAGGCAAGGACCGACAAATCGGGCGAATTTCGGTTCGACCATGTTAAGGGGTCGTACACGTTTCAGGTGGCGCGGACACAGTATTCCCCCGCGACGCGGGAAATCGTGGTGACTGGTGAGGTTGTAACAGCCGTCGAGCGAAAGAAACTTTACGTGATTCTAGGACCTGGCGCATGCATGGATGCCTGCTCCTCGATCTTCACGAACAAGCGAGATTTCGATCGGGCGATTCGGAAAATGAGCACACACTAAAGTCAGGAAATCGTCGAAAAGATGCCACGCAGAAATGACATACAGAAAATATTGGTGATCGGCTCGGGGCCGATTGTGATTGGGCAGTCCGCGGAGTTTGACTACTCCGGCACGCAGGCCTGCAAGGCTCTCAAGCAGGAGGGCTACGAAGTCGTGCTGGTCAATTCAAACCCGGCCACCATCATGACCGATCCCGATTTGGCCGACCGCACTTATATTGAGCCCCTGACCCGCGAATATGTTGAAGAGATCATTCGCATTGAAACCGAAATGCTCGGACCCGGCTCAGGCAAATTTGCTCTGCTGCCAACTGTAGGCGGCCAGACCGCGCTCAATCTCGCTGTCGATCTCGCCGACGCCGGCATCCTCGACCGCTACAACATCGAACTCATCGGCGCAAAACTCGAAGCCATCAAGAAAGCTGAAGACCGGCTGCTCTTTAAAGACGCGATGCTCCGCATTGGCCTCGATGTTTCAAAATCTGCGCTCGTCAATAATCTTCGCGACGGGTTGGATTTCGCATCGAAGCTCGGATTCCCGGTGCTTATTCGCCCCAGCTTTACGCTTGGCGGATCGGGCGGCGGCATCGCCTACAACCGCGAAGAGTTGATGGAAATTCTTGCGCGCGGTCTCGACCTTTCGCCGGTACACGAATGCCTCGTCGAAGAGAGCGTGCTCGGCTGGAAGGAATACGAACTCGAGGTTATGCGCGACCTCGCAGACAACGTCATCATTATTTGTTCGATTGAGAATTTCGACCCCATGGGCGTGCATACCGGCGACTCCATCACCGTGGCGCCCGCGCAGACGCTCACCGACCGCGAATATCAGAAGATGCGCGACGCGGCTATCGCGGTGATGCGCGAGATTGGCGTGGAAACCGGCGGCTCCAATGTGCAGTTTGCCGTGAACCCCGCCAACGGCCGCATGACTGTGATCGAAATGAATCCGCGTGTGTCGCGTTCGTCGGCGCTGGCATCGAAGGCAACCGGATTTCCTATCGCCAAGATTGCCGCCAAGCTGGCCGTCGGCTACACGCTCGACGAAATCCCCAACGACATTACGCGTAAAACGCCGGCGTGCTTTGAACCAACCATCGACTACGTCGTCGTCAAAATCCCGAAGTGGCAGTTTGAAAAGTTCCCCGGCGCCGACGACACGCTGGGCCCGCAGATGAAGTCGGTTGGCGAAGTGATGGCCATGGGCCGGACCTTCAAAGAAGCCTTAATGAAAGCATGGCGCGCGCTTGAAACCGGCAAGAAGACTGGCGCAGAAATTCTGGAGCCTCGCCGCCTGACCCAGATGCTGGTGACTCCGCGACCCGAGCGGCTCGGCTACATCCGATTCGCGTTCGAGCGCGGGATGAGCGTGCGAGAATTGGCGCGTCTCACCGGCATGGATCCCTGGTTCCTTCACCAGATCCGCGAGATCACGCTTGCCCAGCAGACACTGGCGCAAACCACACCGGAGACGATTGACACTGGAGCATTGCGCCAACTTAAGCGCTTTGGCCTCAGCGACGAACGCATCGCCACCGAATGGAAACTCGAAGGCCACGCCGGGATCAAGCAGGTGAGGGAACTGCGCGAAGGGAAGGGCGTCCGCCCCGTCTTCAAACTGGTTGATACCTGCGCCGCCGAATTCGAGTCAATGACGCCCTATCTCTACTCGACCTACGACGAGGAAGATGAAGCGCCGCCGACACAAACGCCCAAAATCATCATTCTTGGTTCCGGTCCGAATCGCATCGGCCAGGGCATCGAGTTCGACTACTGCTGCTGCCACGCGGCTTTCGCGCTCAAGGACGATGGCTACGAGACCATCATGGTCAACTGCAATCCCGAGACTGTTTCAACCGATTACGACACCAGCGACCGCCTCTACTTCGAGCCGCTCACGCTTGAAGATGTGCTGGCCGTCTACAACCACGAGGCGCAATCGGGCGCGAAAATCGGCATGATCGTGCAGTTCGGCGGGCAGACTCCGTTGAATCTGGCGCAGCGTTTGCGCGAGGCCGGTGTACCGATCATCGGCACGTCGCCCGAGTCAATCGACCTGGCAGAGGACCGCAAGCGCTTCGGAAAACTCCTGAACGACTTGAACATCCCGCAGCCGGCGGGCGGCACCGCAACCAGCGTCGACGAGGCTCTGGCGGTTGGCGAGCGCATCGGCTATCCCGTTCTCGTCCGGCCCAGCTACGTGCTTGGCGGCCGCGCCATGGTCATCGCGTACGACGCACACGCAGTTGCTGAATACATGAAGCAGGCCGTCGAATATTCGCAGGAACGTCCCGTGCTGGTCGACCACTTTCTTGAGAACGCAGTCGAGGTCGACGTCGATGCTCTCTGCGATTCAGAGGACGTGATCATTGCGGGCATCATGCAGCACATTGAAGAGGCAGGAATCCACTCCGGTGATTCGTCGTGCGTGCTTCCCTCGGTCAGCATCCGCGCAGAAACGCTCGATACCATTCGCGCCTACACGCGTAAGCTTGCCCTGGCTCTCAAAGTCGTTGGCCTGGTCAACCTGCAATTCGCAATTCAGCGCGACGCTGAAGGCGAGGATCATGTCTACGTCATCGAAGTAAATCCGCGCGCATCGCGCACCGTGCCTTACGTCTCAAAGGCCACCGGCATTCCGCTGGCCAAAATCGGCGCGCGCCTTATGACGGGCCGCAAACTGCGCGAATTGCTCCCAGCGCAACTCGACTCAGGAAAAGATTTGGAAACCGGCACGCACTTCTATGTGAAATCACCGGTCTTCCCCTGGTCGAAGTTTGCCGGAGTCGATACGGTTCTCGGTCCTGAAATGAAATCGACCGGCGAAGTGATGGGCGTAGCGGCCACCTTTGGCGAGGCCTTTGCCAAGGCGCAGCTTTCGGCCGGCCAGGTATTGCCTACTGGCGGCACAATCTTCTTCACCGTCAATGACCACGACAAGCCCGCGGCAGTCGAACTTGCCCGCCGGTATGCGCACTTGGGATTCCACATCGTGGCTACGGAAGGCACGGCAAACGTTCTCGAGCGCGCAGGCCTCAGCGTCGAGCGCGTATTCAAGGTGAAAGAGGGTCGCCCCAACGTGGTCGACCTCATCAAGGGCGACCGCATTCAGCTCATCATCAACACGCCGCGGGGTCAGGACACCTTCTTCGATGAAAAAGCAATTCGCCGCGCTGCCGTGCTCGCGCGTATCCCGACCATTACCACGGTCGCAGCGGCGCAGGCAGCAGCCGAGGGAATTGCCGCCATGCAGTTGCACAACATCACGGTTTACGCGCTGCAAAATCTGCATGCAGATCAGGCCCGGGGTTGAAGAACCAAACTGGGCGTCAATAATCAGCAGGTCGCGCTTCGCATCGGCTCGCCAGCAAGGTACCTTCGCGAGTTCTTTACGGTTACCGTCGCGATAACCTTCTGTTCAGTGAGCCGTCCCGGCTCGTGGCGTTGTGTTATTTTTCTTCCACAACGTCAATCAACTCTGCGAACGCAGCGAAAGTTCACCTTGTTGCCAGTGATGTTTAGACAAGAGCGGCTTGTTATGCGCCCGGTTTGAGATTCCCGAAGAGGAGTCGCCTATGATGATCGGCTTGAATCACGGGCCCTGGCTGAATGCATTTGATCTGGCAGTCGAGTCCTTCTTTAGCAGTCTTGCCGGCAGGTGCCCGGCGTTCGACAAGATTGTCGTTGAGATCAATAACAATTACCTTCTGCGCGGCGGAGTCATAATGCTGCTGGCCTGGTACACGCTCTTTCAACGGAGCGCGGTCGGGCAGCTTCGAAAAGGATTTGAATTGGTGCTCGGCGCAACGCTCCTTGGCGCCGTTGGAACCGTGCTCGCGCGAATGATGGCGCACTTTCTCCCGTATCGGATCAGACCTTTCACTCTCCCGTATCTACATTTCCCTCGCACCGGCTGGGATACTCCGCTCTGGGGCTGTTTCCCGAGTGATCATGCGGTCCTATTCTTCGCGATTGCCACGGGGATATTCTTCGTTTCGCGACGAGTCGGGCTGCTCGCACTCGCCTGGGTCGTTTTCACAATTTGCCTGCCTCGCTTGTATCTGGGCATGCACTGGCCCACCGACATGCTGGTAGGAACCGCGATGGGCATAGGTTCCGGATTCTTTGCAAAGTTGCCTGCATTTAGACAATTCGTCGAACGCACATCGGTCCGATGGCATCGAGAGCATCCGGAGATATTCTTCACGGTTCTGTTCCTGTGGAGCCTCGAAATTGCCACGATATTCGAAGACGTCCGGCACATCTTCGGTCTGGCTTTCAACTTGTTCAAGAGCTGACAATCGGAGTCTCCCCGGCGTGCAATCCCATTGCCAGAAACATACATTCGGAAAGGGAACTGGCCTCCCCTCTTCGGGTTTTACAATGAAGGAATGCTGATCGAGGGTGTCTTTGCCGCCGTCACCACGCCTTTTTATCCTGACGAGCGAATCTACTACCGCAAACTAGAGGCCAATATAGCCCGATACTCACGGAGCCTTCTTTCGGGTTTTGTGGTCCTTGGATCAACGGGTGAAGCACCATCCCTGACTGACGAGGAATCGAGCGACGTCTTCAGAACGGCGGCTGAAGTGGCGGCACCGGAAAAGGTTTTGATCGCCGGGGTGGGGCGCGAAAGCCTCAAGGCTACCGTGGAACTGGCCGACATTGCCGCGAAATACCAGTTTGACGCGGTCCTGGTTCGCACACCTACTTACTATTCCAGCCAGATGCCTCCGTCCGCCGTCGCTAATTTTTACCAGTCCGTGGCTGACAGGTCGCCGCTGCCCGTGGTGCTCTACAACATCCCGCGGTTTGTTCCGTACCAGATCCCGGTTGCAATGGTCGCGGAACTGGCGCAACACCCAAACATCATCGGGATCAAAGACTCCAGCGGAAGCATCGAGCGAATTCGCGAGACCGTCGCTCTAACCCAAACCGCACCTCGCCGCACCTCGACCGTCACACCTATCTTTGAGGCGGTCACGGCCCGCATGCTGCGGCAGGTCACTCCCCAGGGTGCGACCTTCGTTTCCGCCGGCGAACTGGTCAGCGGCGCGGCCCTCGCGGTTGCGCCACCGGCGCCACAATTGAAGACGCGCACCAGGGAGGTCGGATTTCAGGTGCTCACCGGGTCCGCCTCCAACATTCTGCAGTCCCTTGAGGCTGGAGCGGCAGGAGCGATTCTCGGTTTTGCCGCATGCGCTCCGCAGGCCTGCCAGGAGGTCTATTTTGCCTGGAAAGATCACGACCTGAAGCTCGCAGAAGAGAAGCAGCAGCGCATCGCGAGGCCGAACCAGCGCATCGTGGCGGAACTGGGCATCAGCGGCGTGAAATATGCCTGCGACTTCAATGGCTACTACGGCGGCTATCCCCGCCAGCCACTGCTGCCAATCGGCGCAGACGAAAAGGCGGAAATCGAGTCGCTGCTGGTGAGTATTCGCAACTGACCCCTGAAACAAGTCTGCCGTTGCCATCAAGTCGTCGAGAACAAGGGGGTTGCAGCGGGACGTCTTCCTCGGGACCCGTCCGACCAGCCGCGCCGGGTCAGAACCGTGAAGAATATTCACGGTGTGTGGAGTTCTTATACCGCTCAAGCAGCAGGGGGTCGCAAATATGCTTTCGCTCCTCCCGCTCAAGAGCTGATTCCGATACCGCAGTTGCGACGGTGACAAAGCATTCCCGACAGATGGAATCGATTGTGCCGTCGTCATTTAATCGATGTACGAACTGTATTGTATGGTTGTGAGTCACGGCCTTCATTCCTTTCCTAAACCATCAACCCGGGGCGAAAATATGATCTATGCTGCCTCCGTCGCGACAATAAGGGTGACAGCCCCAGAATATTCAATGCAATTTGCATTCCACCTTCAAAGACTCAGGACCTGACGGGGCTTTGATCTCCCTTCGCAGCCGTTGGAACTCCCAGCATTTGCATGGAATACGGTGCGATCAGAGGAAGGCGCATTTGCGCCTGGAAGGGCTTATTTGCGGGATATCAGTAATGTCCGATAACAGATATTCTGTATACTTAAACTAAAAAAATAGAACTTTACTCATAACCATAACTAAAATAGTCAGTTGTAAGCGGAGCCACTTCCCTACATCTTGTACCGGCCTAGATCTTCATCGTTCAGACCTTCAAGCCAGCCGCGCAGTTCATCTGCGGTGGGGCCCTCGGGCGGCCCGGATGTATTCAGTTTCGCGGACTGCATCACCTGCTCGGTGACATAGATTGGACAGTCTGCACGCAACGCAAGCGCAATTGCGTCGGAAGGCCGGGCGTCAAGGGTAATAAGATCTTCGTTTTGCCGCATCCACAGAACGGCGAAGAATGTGTCGTCTCTAAGTTCTGTGATAACTATCTTTTCGAGCTTTCCATTCATGTATTGCATTATGTTTCTGGCCAGATCATGGGTCATCGGCCTGGGAGGAGACACCTTTTCGATCTCGATCGCAATCGCGTTTGCCTCGAAGATGCCGACCCAGATGGGCATGATCGCCTCTGAGCCCACGTCCTTGAGCACCACAATGGGCATATTCGTGTTGGGGTCCATCATCAGGCCGCGAATTCTAACTTCGATGTCCATGGCTTCCCTCTCACCGCTTAGCGGATTAGACGGCCACTCCCACAAGACTGTTGGGAAACGTGTCGACGATTTTAACGCGCATGTACGAGCCTGGCGCGGGCGTAATGGGAATCGGAGTCGTAAAGTTCACCGGCTTGTTCTGGCTGCTGCGGCCTGAGACCTGTCCGCGGGCTGGATTCATACCCTCGACCATCACTTCCATTGTCTCCCCTAAATGCCTCGAATAATTAGTTCTCTGAATCTCGCGCTGGCGGTCGAGCACCACCTGCAACCGGCGCGCTTTCTCCGTGTCCGGAATTGAATCGATCATCGTGAGTGCCGGAGTATTGGGCCGGCCCGAGTATTTGAACCCGAAGACGCAATCGTACTGTACTTCCTGCAGCAGGTTCATGGTTTCGATGAAATCATCCGCTGTTTCCCCAGGAAAGCCCACAATGATGTCGGTCGAGAGCGAGATCGGTCTCTTTGCCGCCTTGATCCAGCTGATGCGCTCGAGATACCAGTCGGTTGTGTATTCCCTGGCCATCATCTTGAGCACCCGCGACGATCCTGACTGCACCGGCAAATGAACGTGATCGCAGAGAGTCGGAACGGCATCGATGGCCTCAACGATATCGCGCGTAAAGTCGCGCGGGTGGCTGGTAGTAAACCGAACGCGCCGGATGCCCGGCACCTGCCCGACGGCTGCCAGCAGTTCCGCGAAGCTCATCTTCCCTTCAGGATCGCGATAGCTGTTTACGTTCTGGCCCAGCAACTGAATCTCGGTGTACCCCTGATCTGCGATGCGGCGCGCCTCATTCAGAACCGAGGTCGACGAGCGGCTGCGCTCCTTGCCCCGCGTGTACGGGACGACGCAATACGCGCAGAACTTGTCGCAGCCTTCAATGATGGTGATGTAGCCCCGGTAAGCGATTCTGGCGTGCGGTGAATTCCGTTTCGAATGTCTCATCGGTCTGCCGGTCGTCGAGCCCGGTGATGCGATTCTCGCCCGCTTCAAGCCGCGAAAGCATCTCGGGAAGCTTGCGGTAGGAGGCCGATCCTGAGACGAGCGAAACGTAAGGCGCCCGCTCGAAGATCTTCTCGCCCTCCTGCTGTGCCACGCAGCCGAGCACGCCAAATCGCTTGCCGGCCTTGTGCAGCTTCTTGTAGTCGTTGAGACGGTTGAAGACCTTTTGCTCCGCCTTGTCGCGGATGGAGCAGGTGTTGTAGAGGATCAGCCCTGCGTCTTCCTCGGTTTCGACCTGCCGGTAGCCCTCATGCTGCAATGTGCCAATTACCTTTTCGGAGTCATGGGCATTCATCTGGCAGCCGAAGGTCTCAAGGTAGAAGGTTTTTTCGGTTGCCATAGCAATCCTGAGTATAGAGCATTCCGGAATACCCTCTTCCGCCGCTCCCTGCCTAACCCGGTCAGTTCCCTTCTGCGGGCCGTTCATTTGCGAACACGTAGACGCCGCATTCGGACAGTTCATGACGCGGTGGAACCTCGTCCGCAACATTTAATCAACAACTTGCGTATCTCCTGTGATGGAACCGAACGTGCTGAACACTTCAGCAGGAGTTCCGGAGGCTAGACGCGATGCCTATCGAAGTCCAGGGTGTTGCTCCGATGGTCCAGGTGTTCGATATGCCCAGGTCGCTTCGCTTCTACCGGGATGTTCTCGGTTTCATGGTGACTGGAAAGTCGGATCCGAAATCGGATGATCCTGACGACGTGAACTGGGTGATGATGCAGCTCTGTGATGCGTGCGTCATGCTGAATACCGCCTACGATCCAGACGATGTGCCGGAGGCTCCTGATGCCGGGCGCTGGTCGGGGCACCCGGATACCTGCCTCTATTTTGGCTGCCCGGATGTTGACGCGGCCTACCAGTACCTGCTCTCAAAAGGATTCGACGCGAGTCCACCCAAGGTGGCCTGGTACGGAATGAAGCAGCTCTACATCCAGGACCCCGACGGTTTCGGTATCTGTTTTCAATGGAGAGCCTGACGATCTGACCTCAGAGGAGCGACCTTATGGGAACCCTGCTTCAGGACATTCGCTTCGGCATCCGGCAACTCGTAAAGATGCCCGGATTCACGCTCACCGCGATCCTCTCGCTGGCCCTTGGAATCGGCGCCACCACCGCGGTTTTCAGCGTAGTTTATGCGATTCTGTTGGACCCGTATCCGTACAAGGATCCCAGCCACATGATTCACATGCGACTGCTCATGCCGAACGGGGAGTTGCAAGGGTACCTGGGCGTCACCGGGCCGCAATGGCAAGCGATTCGCAAGTCGCCGGTTGTGGAAGATTCCTTCCTCCAGGGCACTCGTAACATGACGATCGGCGGCAGCGATCTGCCTGAAGATGTATTGGACGTCGACCTCACTTCCAACGCCTTCAACTTCCTGGGCGTGCCTGCAGCGCTCGGACGAACTCTGCAACCGTCGGATGCAATCGATGGCCAGGATCCACAGCCAGTCGTCGTGCTCGGCTACAAGTTCTGGCAACGGCACTTCAACTCAGACCCCGGCGTTCTCGGCAAAACGATGCAACTCGATCACATGACCTACACCATCGTCGGAGTGGCGGGGCGGCGCTTTGCCTGGGGAGACGGCGACGTATATCTGCCGCTGAAAGTCACCGGAGACCAGACTAACAATTATTACGTCGGAATTCGCCTCAAGCCCGGCGTAACCCACGCGCAAGCCGATGCCGCTTTGCAGCCCCTTGTCGAAGGGTTTGCGCGGGAAACACCGAGATTTTATCCGCCGGGAAAACTGCGGCTTCACGTCGTCGGTCTCAACGAACAATTTGTGAACGATCTTGGCGGAACGCTCTACCTGCTGTTCGGTGCGGTTGCCCTGCTGCTGCTGATTGGCTGCGCCAACGTCTCGATTCTGCTTCTCGCGCGAGCCACCGCCCGACAGCACGAATTCGCGGTGCGATCCGCGATCGGCGCCAGCCGGATAAGGATCATTTGCCAGTTGCTGACTGAATCGCTGCTGCTGTCGCTTACCGGCGCCGGGCTCGGCATTCTGCTCGCGTACAAGACGGTTGGCGTCATCGCTGCCAACCTGCCTGAACTGTCGTTCCCTCATGAGGCGGCGATTCAGATCAATCTGCCGGTCCTTATCTTCTCCATTCTGGTCGCCGTCACCACCGGCATCCTCTTCGGCCTTTGGCCGGCCTGGCAGCTCTCAAAGCCCGAGGTCAGCCAGGTCATGCAGTCGAACACACGCAAGACAACCGGCAGCGTAAGAGGCCGCCGCACTCATACCGCGCTGATTGGCGGCCAGATTGCGCTGACTCTGTTGATGCTCTCAGGTGCGGGTGCTGCGATCGAGGGCTTCCTGCGTGTTGCGCACACCAACCTCGGCTACGATCCGCACAACGTCATGTCCGTTATCATCCCCGTTCACGAGGGCACCTACAAAACGTGGCCGGAGCGCGCAACCTACTTCCAACAATTGCGGGCAAAAGTCGCAGAGGTTCCAGGCGTGAAAATGGCCGCAATTTCCAGCAATGCCACCCCGCCGGCAAATGGATTTAATACCAAGTTTGAGATTGTCGGCAAACCTTCGTCCCAGGATCAGTCGTTCCGCATCAACCTCATCAGCAAGGAGTATTTCCCTACCCTTCGCATCCCGATTCTTCAAGGCAGAATCTGGAGTGACGATGAATCCCACCGTGGTGCAGGCGTCATGGTGGTCAGCCAGACTTTTGCCCGCCGTTTCTTTCCCGGTGGCGACGCAATCGGCCATATCATCAAAGTTCCGGAATTGAAAGCTCAGCCGCCATTCCTGCTCACGGCGCCGGGCATCGAAAATGGCATGTTGATCGTCGGCATCGCAGCCGACAAGCTTGACGATGGTCTTTCCAGGCCGATCGTTCCTGAAGCCTTCGTTCCTTACACCGTCGGAACCACGATGTTCACCCAGATACTGGTGCGCTCCGACGTTCCGCCTCTAACGCTGCTGCGCTCTGTTCGCACTGCGATCACGTCCATCGATCCTGACCAGCAGATTGGCTACGATATTCGTGACCTCGAACACTGGATCACGCGCATGCCCGAGTGGGCGCGTGGCCAGCTTGTCGCATGGCTCTTCGGCGCATTCGCCGCCTTGGCACTAATACTCGCGGCGGTGGGACTTTACAGCGTCGTCTCCTACACGGTCGTGCAGCGCACCAATGAATTCGGAATTCGGCTCGCCCTCGGCGCAAAGCGGAGCAATGTGCTCGGCATCGTCTTCCGTTCCACGGTGATGAGCGTTGGCGTCGGCATCCTTGCCGGCGTCGTGCTCACTGTAGCGCTGAACAAAGTGATGGCAAGCTGGGCCAAGGAAAGTTCGCGCGACCCCCTGCTGCTGTTTGCCGCGACTTGCGTTCTGGCGCTGGTTGCTGCGCTCGCCAGCGCCATTCCCGCATGGCGCGCGGCTGAGGTCAACCCTATGACGGCGATTCGATACGAGTAACGAGAAGGAGCGGCACCATGGGAACCGTATTTCAAGATATTCGCTACGGCATCCGCCAACTCATCAAGATTCCCGGATTCACGCTCACCGCGATCCTCTCGCTGGCCCTTGGAATCGGCGCCACCACCGCGGTTTTCAGCGTGGTTTACGCGATTCTGTTGGACCCGTATCCATATAAGGCTTCTGACCGGATGATTCACATGCGCTTGATGACTCCTTCGGGAGACCTCAATGGGTTTGGCGTGACTGGGTCGCAGTGGCAAGTTCTGCGCAAATCGCCGGTGGTCGAAGATGCGTTTCTCGAGGATGACTGGAATTTGACGGTGACGGGCAGCGACGTGCCGGAAGACGCGCAGGCTGTATACCTGAGTTCCAACAGTTTCAACTTCTTCGGCGTTCCTGCTTTGCTCGGGCGTGGACTGCAACCTTCTGACGCCTTCGACGGCCAGGACCCTCAGCCGGTTGCCGTGCTCGGTTACAAATTCTGGCAGCGGCACTTCAATGCGGATCCGACAGTTGTCGGAAAGACTATGCAACTGGTCCGCAAAACCTACACCATTGTCGGCATCTCGGGTCCGCGCATGACGTGGGGCGACGCTGACGTGTATCTGCCTCTTAAGATCGACGGGGACCAGATCAAGGGCTTCTACGCAGGCGTCCGCCTCAAGCCCGGTGTGAGCCACGATCAGGCCAATGGCGCCCTGCAGCCGCTGATCAACTCGTGGGTCAAAGAGACGCCAAAGCACTTTCCTCCAGACAATCTGAAACTTCACGTAGTCGGCTTGAATGAGGACTTCGTCAAGCAATTAGGCGGAACGCTCTATCTGCTCTTCGGCGCGGTCGCCTTGCTGCTGATGATCGGATGTGGAAACGTCTCAATTCTGCTGCTCGCACGGGCGACGGCGCGTCAGCATGAGTTCGCCGTAAGATCGGCGATCGGAGCGAGCCGCACAAGAATCATCCGTCAACTGTTGACCGAAGCGCTCCTTCTATCAATCACGGGCGCTTGTCTTGGCCTGCTGTTGGCGTACAAGACCGTTGATTTTATCGTTGCCAATCTGCCCGAAAACTCGTTTCCGCACGAGGCCGCGATTCACATCAACCTGCCGGTTCTCATCTTCTGTATTTTGGTTGCGGTCGGTACCGGAATCCTATTCGGTCTCTGGCCGGCGTGGCAGCTCTCAAGGCCCGAAGTCAGCCAGGTCATGCAATCGAATACGCGTAAAACCACCGGTTCTGTGGATCGCCGCAAAACTCATGGCGTGCTGATCGGTGGCCAGATTGCCCTCACCCTGTTGATGCTGTCGGGCGCCGGCGCGGCCATTGAGGGCTTTCTGCGCGTGGCGCATACCAACCTCGGATATGACCCGCACAACGTCATGTCCGTCGGAATCCCGATTCACGACGGCACGTACAAGAGTTGGGCAGAGCGGGCTGCGTATTTTGAACAAATGCGCGATAAGGTCGCGGAAGTCCCCGGCGTATCGATGGTTGCCGTATCAAGCAACGCCACTCCTCCCGACAATGGGTTCACTACCAAATTTGAAATCGTCGGAAAGCCTGTGGCCCAGGACCAGTCCATCCGGTTCAACATGGTCAGTTCGGAGTATTTTTCAGCGCTGAAGATCCCTCTTATCATGGGCAGGGTTTGGAATAACGACGAGACGCATCGTGGCGCGCCCCTGATGGTAGTCAATCAGACCTTCGTCAAACGCTACTTTCCAAATGGGGATGTCATCGGGCATTCGATCAAGGTGCCCCAACTTGTTTCGCAGCCTCCGTATTTCTTCGTCTCTCAAGGCGCAGAGAACGGCCTGCTGATTGTAGGCGTGGTCGGCGACAAGCTGGATGAAGGACTTTCAAAACCGGTTGGCCCCGAGGTGTTCATTCCCTACACAGTAGCGATGGGGATGTACACACAACTTCTGGTCAAGTCTCAAGTCAACCCGCTTTCGCTGCTCCACACGGTGCGGACTGCAGTGAATTCAATCGACCGCGACCAGCAAACCAATAACAACGTTCGCGATCTTGAGCATTGGATCTCCCGTATGCCGGAGTACGCCCGTGGTCAGTTGATTTCGTGGCTCTTTGGTGCATTCGCTGCCTTGGCGCTGATACTCGCGGCGGTCGGACTCTACAGCGTCGTCTCGTACACGGTTGTTCAACGCACCAACGAATTCGGCATTCGCCTTGCGCTCGGCGCGCGGCCGGGACACGTGCTTGGAATCGTCTTTCGCTCAACGCTGATAAGCGTAGGAGGCGGAATCGTGGCCGGCGTCATCCTCACAGTTGCACTGAACAAGGTAATGGCAAGCTGGGCCGCGGAAAGCTCGCGTGATCCCCTGTTGCTTTTCGCCGCGACATGTGTTCTGGCACTGGTTGCCGCGATCGCCTCGGCCATTCCCGCATGGCGAGCTGCAGGCGTCAATCCAATGACGGCGATTCGATACGAGTAAAGACGCGACCCGCACGATCGAGAAGCCGGCGGCTCATCGCAGCCCGGTGTGCAGATAGGCCAGCAGCGCGGCCATCTGCTCATCGGTAAAACGGCCGTTGAACGAAGGCATCAATCCTTTGCCTGCCAGCACTACGCGACGAACCTCGGCATCGTTGGCTGGTGCGCCGCTGGGCAGCGTCGCCTGCTTGAAGATGCCGTGCAGATCAGGTGGAACTTTCTTCAATGCCAGGTCGTTGTCTTCATGGCAATGTGCGCAGCGCACAAGGTAGAGGTGTTTTCCAGCCTCTTCCTGGTCAGTGAGCCGCGGCGCTGAATGGCATCCTGAAACGTAGCAGGCTCCAAGTGCGACACAGGACAAGAACACCACGCCGATGATCACCGGACGAAACAGGTTTTTCAATCTAAGCTCTTTTCCCCGAGTTGATCTGTCCAAGATCCGGCCACCCGATAACCATGTCATCCAGTTGAACGCCACCAATCTCAACCAGTTTCTCCAGAATAGGCACTCCGCCCATTCTCCGGTAAAAATCTACCGCAGGATTCTTCTTGAGGACCCATACGGCCATTGCTCGAAAGCCTTTTGCCCTCAGCGATTCGGCCAACGATTCAACCAGGCGGCGTCCTGCTCCTTTTCGTTGATTGTCGCGGAGAAGATAAATCGCATAGAGCTCCGCGTCATAGCCGTCAATAGGCTCTCTGAGCTTGCCGCCGCTCACAAAGCCGAAGATGCCTACATTACTTTCGACGACAAACATCAGTGAATTGGCCGCAGCAAACTGTTCTTTCCATTGTTCCTCACGTTCTTCCACATTCAATGAGGCCAGGTGCGCGTCAGGAACTATACCGGCATACGTGGTCTTCCAGCTTTCGACCTGTACCTGCGCGATCGCGCGCGCATCGTCGATGGTGGCCTCGCGGACAACGAACTCCATGAGCCCGAATCTACCATGAACGGCCCGCGCTGCCGGGGTTGCGTTTTGTATGCTGGAAGCATGACGCTTCCCTCGCTGGCGCAGATTCACGAGGCACAATCGGTTCTCCATCCCTTCATGCCGCCCACCCCGCAGTACAGTTGGCCGCTGCTCAACCAGCGGCTCGGAACAGAGGCCTGGATCAAGCACGAGAACCACACTCCGGTCGGCGCATTCAAGCTGCGCGGTGCGCTCGTCTACATCAGTTGGCTCAAG
The DNA here is from genome assembly GCA_963826915.1 of uncultured Acidobacteriaceae bacterium. Lineage (GTDB taxonomy): Bacteria > Acidobacteriota > Terriglobia > Terriglobales > Acidobacteriaceae > Telmatobacter. The sequence goes on along the minus strand of CAWGYG010000005.1, from coordinate 274,930 downwards.
AAGACCGACCGGTCGCTGAAAGGCGTCGTCGCCGCCACGCGCGGCAATCATGGCCAGGGCGTGGGAATGGCAGCACGGCTCCTCGGATTGACGGCGATCATCGTCGTGCCGCACGGCAACAGCCCTGAGAAAAATCGCGCCATGCTTGCCCAGGGAGTCGAACTGATCGAGCACGGCCACGACTTTCAGGATTCGCTCGAATTTGCGCGCACGCTTGCTGATCAGCGCGGGGTTGCGATGGTGGATTCGTTCCACGAGCGCCTTGTAATGGGAACGGCAACCTATGCCCTGGAGTTTCTTGAAGCCGTGCCGCCGCTTGCCACCGTCTACGTTCCCATCGGACTTGGTTCGTCGATCAGCGGAGTCTGTGCCGCCCGCAACGCCTTGGGCCTGGGCACCAAAGTTGTCGGAGTCGTCTCACAGGAATCGCCTTCCTATTCGCTCAGCTTCGCCCAGCGCAAAGTTGTCGAAGCTCCTTCGCTCTCTCAGATCGCCGACGGTCTAGCCTGCCGCACGCCCAATGCCCAGGCCATGGAAGTCATCTGGGAAAATGTGGACCGCATCATTGAAGTCTCGGACGCCGAGATTGCAAATGCCATGCGCGCGATCTACGAGGACACTCACAATCTGGCGGAAGGCGCGGGAGCGGCAGCCCTGGCCGGTGCACTGAAAGAAAAGCAGCTCAACGAAGGCTGTCGGATTGGAATGGTTCTGACCGGCGGCAACGTTGATGTCGATTTGTTTGCAAAGGTCATTGCAGGAGACTTACAGCAATCATGAAACCCCACTTCGACAACCTGACCCCGCTTTCTCATTCCGCTCAGAATTGCTGCTTCGGCTGCGGTGAAGCCAACCCCACCGGCCTGCGCCTCGAATTCCTCCAGGCATCAGACGGAACGGTGGTCTGTCCCGCATCCATTCCCAGCGCTTTTGAGGGCCATCCCGGCTATCTGCACGGAGGCATCATCGCGACGCTACTTGACGAGACCATGAGCAAGGCTGTCCGCGCCAGGGGGTTCACCGCCATGACTCGCCACATGGAGGTCGACTTCCGCCGTCCAGTTCCCTCTTGCGCGCCGATTCGCATGGAAGGCAGCGTGGTGCGCAGCGAGGGCAGGAAGCATTGGGCCGAGGCTCACATTCTTGATGGAGACGGGAAGCCTCTGGCGCGCGCCAAAGGGTTGTTCGTCGAGGTCCAGCCCAAATAAAGATTTGCTTTCGCGTGGGAATGGAAGTTACTTCAATCCCGCCAGCCACGTGATGATCGTGCTCTCGAGAAAAATCCGGTGATCTGACCAGCCGTGATCGGTTGGCTGGTGGATTGCCGTCACGTTCTTGCCACCGTTCATTTGAATCGCCTTGACCAGCGCGTCGGTGCCCGGCGCGAGTCCATCATTCGCTGAAAGAACAAGCAACGGTATTTGGCTCAGTCCGGCGACATCGTTGTCGAAGCCGAGGCCTTTGAGAGTCGCTGCGTCATCCGCCATGCTCTCTGCGGTCACACCGTTCAGGCTCTCCATGTCGTCTGCCATCATCGCGACCACCTTGTCATGGGTCATGCCGCCCAAATGGTTCATGTCCGCGGCACTGATCAGAATCGCACCAATCAATTCGTGATCGTGCGCGGCGGTGTGCGCAGTGACCCATCCGCCCATGCTGTGACCGGCAATCGCAATCCGCTTGGGGTCGATGCCCAGCTTCGCCGCGTTCGCGGGGTCGCGGAGATACGCCAGCACCGCCTGCGCATCTTCGATATTCTGCGCAAACCGGAAAACTCCGGGGCTTCCCCACGATCCACGGTAATTGAATGTGACCGCATTCCATCCCGCGCGACGCACAGCCTGCGCCAGGTCAAGATTCTTTTCGTTTCCCGGCAGCCCGTGGCAGATGACCAGCGTCGGATGCGGGCCCGCTCCGGAAGGCGAATAGACGAGGCCGTTGATCAACACGCCGTGACTGGGAATATGCAGCACTGCCATTGCGGCTGGATGAGTCGCATCCGCGGGCGGATCGGTAAAGATGGCAGCAGGAACTTGCTGCCCCGCGGCGAAGCCTGATGAGGCGCAAACAAGAACAGCGGCGAACAAGGACTGACGCATGCATTTTCTCCGGGGAACCTGGGAGTAGGTCGAAGACAGCTTCCTCAAAATGGTACCAGCCGACACAGGCCCGAGCGGCTCTCTAAAACGCACAGGACGAGGCGCCGATAGCGTTTCGTTACGCCACAGCACCACGTCCTGTTCACCGCTCTATCATTCACCCGTTGAAGAATGCGCCTTAATGAATCATGTTGATGGTTTCCTGCGTCACCGTGTCGAACGTAGTCACCGCCTTTGAATTCGCCTCAAATGCGCGCTGCGCAATGATCAGATCGGAGAACTCAGCGGAGATATTCACGTTCGAAGCTTCCAGTGCGGCTCCCTCCATGGTGCCCAGGCCCGCTGATCCAGATACGCCAATCGTCGCGGTGCCACTGGCCAGTGTGGTCGAGTAGTCGCCGTTCCCCATGTCCTGCAGTCCTTGCAGATTCACAACATTCCCCAACGCCAGTTGTCCAACATTGAGCTTCTGCCCATTGTGGAAGGTTGCTGTAACAGTGCCATCTGAACCGATTGAGAATCCTGCATAACTTCCGCTGGCATAGCCGTTCTGCGTCGATGAAGACACGGCCGAGGTCTGGTCCACCTGGCTAATATTTGCCGCTCCGCCAGAACCAAACAGGTCCCAGGTAAGATTCATGTTGGTCGCGCCGTCAGACAGGCCGGAGAAGGAGATGCCGCTTACATTTGTTGCAGGGCTTACCAGGTTGCCATTCGAATCAAAGGTCAGCGGGCCGGTCGCGTTCAGCGATGGAACGGCATCCTGGATTACGCTGCCTGATGTTGTGATGCCCGCGCCGCTGATTGAAAGCTGGCCCGCGGTCGGTGAGGTCGCCGTAGCAGTCATGCCCGACGCCGCTAAGGCGGCGTTGAGGTCGTTGACGTAAGTGGCCAGAGACTCGCCCGCTACAACCGTGGGCGCAGTAATCGTCGTGGATACTCCATTCGCGTTCGGCCCGGTGATTGTCAGATTGGTTCCGGTGTCGACAGTCGCCTGCGTGCCGCCACTGGACCCGAAGGCGTAGTTGATTGTCGTCGTGCCGCCCACGGTGGCGGAGCTCGCCTGTAGCGTGTCGGGCATCGAAATGTTGTACGACCACGCGTTTGTGCCCGTCTTGGTATACGTTACTGTGGCCTGGTAATCATTTCCTAAAGAGTCATAGACCTGCACCTGGCCGGAGATGCTGTCGTTTACATTGGCGGCCGAATCCAGTGTTGCCGTCATCCCAAAACTGCTTGTTGCGCTTGGCGGCTCAATGGCGCTTACCGGAATATTCACAGGAGTCAGCGCCGCATTGGTGTTCACTACCCCATTGGCAGCCGGGAAGCCCATCACGCTGAGGCCGTTCGCTGTAATCAGGTTTCCACTTGAATCCAGTGAGAAATTGCCGGCACGGGTCAGAACATTGGTGCCGCCGTCGTTCACAACGAAGAACCCATTGCCCTGCAGCGCAACATCCGTGTCCACGCCGGTCGTATCCGGTGAGCCGTTGGAAAAATCGGTCTCAATCGAAGACACCTGGGTCCCCGAACCTCGCTGGATCGGATCTCCCGAGCCCGCCGACCCCACTTGCTGATAGAAAAGGTCAGAGAAATTTACCGACTGCGCCTTGTACCCGGTGGTGTTCATATTCGACAGGTTGTTTGCGATCGTGTTCAATGCCGTCGAGTCGGCGTCGAGACCAGTAAGCGGAATATAGAAACTTGCCATGTTGCTCCTCCTCTTGCGGTGAAACAGGCAGCAATCGTAACCACCTGTGATGGGAATCGAAATCAACGCTTAGCGGCGTCGCCCTCTATGTGCCGCGCGGATGTCCCGCCAAAGATTGCCCAACACGTTGCGCTGCCGGATCGGCGCCCGGGATGCTGAGATTGCCGTACGCGTGTTGCGCCGAATGTGTTGCCGCCAGATTTGAGCCCGATCCTGCCGAAACCGCGCTCCCTGCGCCCAATGCCGTCGCTGCTTGCGCGGCAACGCCGGCAGTGGTCCCCTTTGCACCGGGCGACGGCGACTGTGTGCCGCCCGTAGGCGAAGTGCTCGTCGTTCCGCTCGAATCGGTTGTCAGCGTCTGATTGATCGAGATCAACTGCTCCAGACTGTTCACCCCGACAAGCTGGTTGATGTACTCGTTAGGATCGGTGTCGGCGGTTGGATCCTGATTCTGCATCTCCGTCACCAAAAGAGTGAGAAAGTCGTTCGCGGAAATCGTTGCCGAATCGGTGCTCGAACTGTCATCACTGCCGCTTGAACCGCTTGTCCCACCCGTCCCGCTCGTTGCGGTGTCCAAGGCGGTCAAGCCTTTCGATGTTTGTCCGCCCCCCGAAAGATGATTCCAGATTCCCAATGCCGATGTCATTTCCCCTCCCTGCACTCTGCTCTCATTCGCTCCCACGTCGCTGTTTGGCTGATATGCGTTAATCCGTCTGCGCGTTTACGCCATCACCGAGATGTACCTGGCTCCGCTGTTTCCCGGGGTCGACAGGTCCGGCAGAGCAGCGCTTTGAATCGGATGTGTACCTGCATACTCAGAAGCGCTTGCTGAAGCGTGAGGAGTTTCCGCGCTGCCGGAGTTCCCCTGCTGCCCAGTTCCCTGCCCACCTGTGCCTTCGTAGTCCTGGCTGAACGTCCGGTCCATAGATGCTTGCTCGCCAAGCCTGCTTTCAGGAGCGGTCAGGGTTACCGCTCCCACTCCCGCGTGTCCTTCTGCGAGATATGCATTCAATCCCGCGAGATGTCCGCTCAGGATTTGTGACGCTTCCGGCGAATTGGGCACGACCGCAGCATGCACCCCGCTCGCGTCGGTCTGCGCGCGAACACCCACCCAGCCGAGCCCGGGATCGCGGAACCCTGCCTCCGCCTGGCGCCCACCGGCATGAAGCCATGTTGGAGCAACCGAGTCTGTACTCAAGTCCATCGCGGCAAACGTTTCGTGCGTATCCGATGTCCCATTGGTCGAGAGGGATGAGTTTGCAGCGTGTTTGTCCGAAAGCTCCACCGGTACGTAAAAGCCGGCAGCATCGTGTGCCAGCGAAAAGCCCGGCTGTTGCTGTTGGGATTGCTCCTGCTGCTGTTGTGGAGCGGAGTTTCCCGGCGCCGTTTCGAGGTGCGCGGGCTTGTTCGGCTCCTCGATGACTGCACTTCCGTGCGACAGTACGTCGGTCTGTTTCGCTGAGCGATCGTTCCTGTCCCCGGAAGACTGCGCCGTTGCTGACTGCGGCTGCCCTTCGATCGTGTCCGGATGATTCGACTCCCCGTGGGAATCCTTCGCCCCGGCAGCTTGCGCGCCTTGACCGCGAAGTCCCGCGGGCGTTGCAGGAATGCTTATTCTCGGCGCAACTGCCGATTGCTTTGCGGCAAACTGCGGGGCTTCAATGTTTGGCGTTGGCGCGATGACCACCGGCTCATTCTGTGGGCTGCTGTTGCCATTGGTTGCGTCAATCCGTTGACCCTGCAAAGGGCTGGGCGCTGCTTGCTTTTGCTCCGCAGCGTTCGCCGCCGCCCCGGTGGAAGGTGCCTCTGTCGCTACGGCTGAACTGAAGTCGTGTATTTCGTTGTGCGTCGGCATCGAAATTCTAGATTCAATGCCCGATTCGATCGCGGTGGCGTAGGCAATGCCGGAAGCGCGTCCCTGCGTTGGCTGGTTGAGATTCTCGCTGGGCTCTACGAGTTCTTGAACAGGAGGGCCAACAGGAACGGAGGCTGGAACACGATCAGAGCCATGAACAGGATTAGGGAGAGGAACAGCAGCAGGAACGGAAACGTGAATTGTAACCGGAGCAGCTTGCGGCGCCGGTGCCGTTACTACGCTTGGCGACGGAGCTGAAAACGAGCCGAAAACTCCCGCCGAACTCGTCTCTTTCGCTTCGCGCCTGCTCGCGTCCGACATCCCTTTCGGGCCGTTGCGTACCGGACCAGAAACCGGTTGCGAAGATAGGCCGATTCTGATTCCTCCAGAAGCCGCCGCTTCCCTCTGATGATTCGATGGAAACGTCAAAGGCCCATTCGGTATCGGCTGTTGTGTTGGCGGGACGGCTGCATTTTCACTCTGCGCGATAGCCTTCGCAGGCATCGCGAAGAGAGTCGCGCTCAGCCACTCCCGTGAATCTGGCACCTCGCCATCAACTGGAAGCGCGTCTTTCGGAATGGCCTGCTCCAGCGCGTTTTCTTCCTGTGCCAGGCTTTCGCTTGTTAGACCGGCGGATGTCAGGAACGCCTTCCAACTCGGGACAGGGCCCTGCACGTTACTTTGCGTCGACTGAACGTCGGCAGAATGCATTGACGCAACGGGGCTTTTCATTTCTCCCAGCATCTTGCTGTGCTCAGTGCCCGGTATCCGGGTTGAGAATTCCATGCCTGCCGACGCGACCATGCTGCGAGTTGGAGCAGATGGCGTGCCAAAATTCCCGGCAGAAGGGTTAGAGCAATGTCAGAATTTGCACTGCAATTCTGTTTTGGGAATCTCAGCTCTCATTGCGATTCTTTTCGCTCAAGTTCTCCGCCTGACGGTCTCCGCTGAGCAAGCTCTCGCTCTCGCCGCTGTTGCTCACCCGCGTCTCGACTGCCTCACGATAGCGCCGCATCCGGTGCCAATCGTCAAGCACCCGCTGATCGCGTCGATCCGCTCCAAACGCAAGTGCAGCCTCCTGCTGTTTAAGAAGTGTCTCTACCTGGCGCCGCTCCACGCGCTTGGCCATAAAGAGTTGCCGCAAATTTGCCAGCGCCGCTTCTGCATCCTTGACTCTGTTCGACAGATTTTCCTGCGCTCGCCCCGCCGACCGGGTTTCTTCAACTCCTGCCACGCGATCCAGCAGATCGCCGGATTGGGCGCTGGCCGCTACCAGCAATCGTCCACGGCGAATTCGTTCCTGGGCAGCAACGACCGCATTCTCCAGCCGGCGCATTTGCACGACTGCTTCTTCAACCGCCGCCCCGCACTGCTCTTCCTCGAGTTCGCGGACACGAAACAGGCGGTCGAGTGCGCCACGGATAGCCACGACCTAAATCTCCTGGACCAATTCCGCAAGGCTGCGCAAGCTGTCAGCAAACCGCACCCGTTCGCCCGCGCCCTGCGTCATGAAGGAGCGCATCGGCCCATGCGCGCGCAAGGCGCGCTCCAGGTCAGGATCGGAGCCGGCTTTGTACGCACCGATTCGCACCAGGTCCTCCGATCTCGCGTAAATAGCCATCATGCGTCGAAAAAGCGCGGCTTGTTCGCGATGCTTTGGCTGTGTTACGGCCGGCATCAACCGGCTGATGGAGTCAAGCAGGTTGATCGGCGGATACCAGCCTTCGGCGGCCTGAGAACGCGACAGCACCACGTGCCCGTCGAGCAACGCACGCAATGCATCCACCAGCGGGTCCTGCTGGTCATCCCCCTCCATCAGCACTGTATAAAACGCGGTGATCGAGCCGACGCGAAACTGCCCGGCCCGCTCCAGCAACCTGGCCAGGCGGGTGAACACCGACGGCGTGTAACCCTTTGAGGTGGGAGGCTCACCTGCTGCAAGCCCGATCTCCCGCGCCGCCATGGCAAAGCGTGTCAGCGAATCAAGTACCAGCAGCACATTCTTTCCCTCGGCGGCAAAGAACTCGGCAATGGTTGTTGCTGAAAGGGCCGCCCGCATGCGCATTACGGGCGACTGGTCTGAAGTGGATACCACCACTACCGCCCGTTTGCGCCCCTGCTCGCCCAGCGCGCCCTCGAGAAACTCACGCACCTCGCGGCCGCGTTCGCCCACCAGCCCGACGACCGTAACATCGGCTTCGGTGTTGCGCGTCATCATGCCGATCAGGGTGCTCTTTCCCACTCCGGAGCCGCCAAAGATGCCGATGCGCTGCCCTCGCCCCACCGTCAGCAATCCGTCCAGCGCACGAATGCCGGTTCCCAGCGGGGTGCGAATCGACTCTCGTTCCAGGGGAGCGCGCACCACTCCATCCAGCAGCAGTGCCCGCGTCTCAGCAGGTGTGCCTCCGCCGTCGATGGGCTTGCCCAACCCGTTCAGAACCCGGCCCGTGAGCGAGGCCCCCACCTCAATTTCCGCGTGCACTCCAAGCGCAGTCACAGAGTCTCCGAACCGAATGCCCTCTGTGGTTTCCACCGGCATCGAGATTACGTTGGAACCACGAAAGCCGATCACCTCCGCAAGATGCGGCAGGCCGCGCTGATCGAGAATCTCGCAGCATTCTCCCACCGAGGCCGGAGGGCCCGTCGACTCGATCGTCCCTCCAACGGATTCGATCACCTGCCCGCGCCATCGCCACGGCTGGCCGCGCTGCAGGCTGCTGAAATAGCGACCCAGAAGCGCACTCATGGCTGCGCTCCCGCATCGCGGTTCGGCGTCTCCATCGCGGTACGGCGTTCCGCGCGATGAAAGAATCCCCGTTCGATTTCGCCGAGCTGTGCCCGCATTCCAAGATCCACCGAGCCCACCTCCGCCTCCACCACGCAGTCCCCCAACCGCATGTCCTCGACAGGCACAACTGTCGGTTTCAGGTTCAGATTGGGCAGGTGCGCCAGGGATTCCTTCCACAATTCAAACTCGGATGCGGGAACGCGCAACCGCACCTCGGTCGCATTGGCAAGCTGTCCAAAGGCAACGCGTACCGCGCCGGTAAGAAACAGCGGATCCATCTGCGCCTCTCGCCGCAAAATTCGTGCTGCAATGGCCAGTGCCAGCTCCACAACTTCGTGTTCCACCGCTTGCAGATAACGGTCCCTTTCCCGGGCAACCTGCTCGATAAACTCAGCAGCCTGTTCAACACGCTGCTTTTCGTTCGCGGCCAGGGCACCAAGATATTCGGCGCGCCCCATCTGGCGACCTTCTTCAATTCCCTGCTTTCGTCCTGCGTCAAATCCTGGCGTCTCCTTCTCGGCGGTTTCGCCCTGCGCCTCATGGCGAAGAACTGTTCCGGCGTCGCTCGATTCGCCCGGCCATGCCGCATTTCCTTGAGTCCCATCCCTCCCAATCTCCGCCAGCATTCCCTCCAGCCCATCCCAGACGGGCCGCGGCGTTTCCGGCGCTGCTGGATATTGATAGATCTCGCACTCGGCCGCTGCCCTCTCCATCTCTTCGCTCGCTCCCGTTTCCGTTGATCGCCTTTCGCTTTCTATCTCCGCACCTTGTCTCATTGACTTAAATCTCGCAAGCCGCCCGGGAAGCGCGATCAGGCCAGCATCTCGTCACCAGTCTCCAGTTTCAAAATGACTTTGCCTTCCGATTCCAGGCGCCGGGCGAGATTGAGAATCTCCTGCTGCGCTTGCGCCACTTCGCGCGACCTCACCGGGCCCAGCACCTCCATATCCTCTTTCAGCATTTCCACCGCCCGCGAACTCATGGATTTGAAGATCTGCGAGCGCAGATCGTCCTTGGCCCCGCGCAGCGCCATGGCAAGCTGGCGCTTGTCCACGCCCGAGACGATCTCGCGGATGGTGGCTGGCGGCACGGTTACCAGGTCCTCAAATGTGAACATCAGATTGCGAATGTTCAAGGCCAGCTCCGGCTGCCCTTCCTCGATCGATTCCAGAATCTTCTTTGACTCCTCGGCGTTCAGCCGGTTCATCAGGTCCGCAACCGCCTTGAAGCCCGAATAGCTTTTCCGCGCCGTATCGCCGACGCTTTCCATGCGCCGGTGCAGAATGTGCGCCACCTTCTGCGCCATCTCGGGCGAAAACTGGCGCATCTCGGCCAGGCGCTGAATCGCCATCACCTTGTGGTCTGCGCCCAGGTTATCGAGCACAATCGACGCGCGCTTGGGATCGAGGTGCGCCAGGACCAGCGCGATCGTCTGGGGATGTTCCTGGTCCAGCAGTTTTCCCAGCTGCTGGGGATCGGTCCGCTGCAGCTTGGCAAGATTTCCGTGTTCGGCCTCCTGAGCGCGCCGCACCAGCATCAGAAGATCGTCGGCGCGCGGCTTCCCGAATGTGTCCACCAGCAGGCGGTTGGCATAATCCAGCCCGCCATGCACCATGAAGTTCTGCGTCTCCACCATCTCCCAGAACTCCTCCAGTATTTCGGCAGACATTTCCGGTGTGACGCCGCGCAGATCTGCCAGCTCCTCGGTCAGCCTCTGTACATCTGCTTCCGGAAGAGCGCGCAGGATCTCCTTGGCCAGGGTCTCTCCCACGGCAACCAGCAGAACCGCCGCCTTGCGAGCGCCACTTAGACTTTGCGCGCCGCCCCGCTGGGTTGATCCGAGTTCGTTTCCCTGGTCTGCCAACTTGCTTTTCCCCGTCGCAGATTGTTTCCCGTTATGCCTGGGCCAACATCCATCGCGATGTTGGGTTGTGTCCTAATCGGAGTGAATCCAGCTTTGCAACAAGCGCGAACTCTGCACCGGTTCGCGTTGGACGTGTCCGGTTACCTGTTGCAGTATCTCCTGCGCCTTCACGCGCTCAGGGTCGGGCAATGCAGGCTCAGGTTTTTCAGGCGCAAGCTGTCCCTCAACTCGTCCTGGTAATTCGCGCGGCGCTCCTTTCGCGAAAGTGTTCGCCCCTGCGATTGCCGCCCCGGCGCGCCGCAGCGCAGGCCGCACACCAAAGGCCAGCACCACCAGCAGCCCTACCAGCAGCGTCACGTACTTCACCAGAACCGGCGAGTTCTCCGCCGTAGACACCAGTTTCGTGGGCATCGATGCCGTCTCCTGCGCACCATTGCCGTCAAATGCAAGATCTTCTACCGTCAAGCTGTCTCCGCGTGTGGAATCAAATCCCACCGCCGCCTGCGCCAGGGCGGTCAGATTCCGCAGTTCGTCCGCGGAACGCGGCTGCCATTGAGCCGGAGAATTTTTTGTCGCCGGCTTCGTCTGTCGGTCGTTGACCACGATTGCCGCCGTAAGCCGCCGCACCTTTCCCGCGTCCTCTACCATGTGCCGCGATACTTTTGACACTCCGTAGGTCCCCGATTCCGTCTTCGTTGTCTGCGGTAGCGAAGACTTGCTGGGATACACGGGCAGGGTCTGCGAGTTGGGCACATTCGACGCGGTTCCGGGAACTCCGGCCGCGATCGGCTGCGCTCCCGTCGACTGTTCACTGCGCTGCATCGACAACGTCGCCGACTGGGTAGGGTCGTAGCTTTCCTTCGTCTCTTCCACCGCGTCGGGATCGTAATCAAGCGTCACCGAAGCGCGCACGTTTCCCGCGCCCGTTACCGGCTCGAGAGTTGATACCAGCTTTTCCTCGAGAACCTGTTCCGCGCTCAGATGCAGCGATTCCGCCGTCTTCGGGCCCAGCGGCAAATGTCCGGCGGCATCCACCAGCACTACGCGCTCCGCAGCAAGTCCGTCTACCGATGCGGCCACAAGGTTTCGAATCGATTCCGCCTCACCGTCGGCCAGCGTGCCGTGCCGCAGCTTCAGCACCACCGAGGCCTTCGCGGGGCGCGCCTCTTCGCGAAAAAGCGAATCATGCGCCATCACCAGGTGCACATGCGCCGACTCAACATCGGCAAGCGAACCGACGGTGTGCTCGAGTTCGCCCTCGAGTGCGCGCTGGAAGTTCACCTGCTCGTCAAATTCGGAGCCGACCCAGTTGGGTTTGTCAAAGAGTTCAAACCCCATGCGTCCGCTGTTCGCGCCGCCTTTGCCAGCTGTCGACAAACGCGCTTTGTCCAGTTGCGCTGCGGGTACGCGCAAGGTTGTTCCGTTTGCCGATACATCGAAGGGAATCTGTGCCTGCGTCAGTTCGAGACCGATCTGGCGCGCATCTTCCGGCTCAAGACCCGCATACAACGTGCGCCAGTCCGGACTGAGCGCGTACCAGAAGATGCCGCCCGTCATCCCCGCTAGCAACAGCGCGGAGAATACGGTCCACGCGCGCTGCCGTGGCGCAATCGATGCCCATTGAACCCGCAACCGCGTCCACAGCGCGGAGGCTCCGGTGGTTACCTGATTTCCGCCGCCTGTTCTTCGGTCCAACTGCATCCCTGGAGTGGCCATCTTTCCTGTCCTGCCGCCTGCGTTCGCGGCCTTCCGGCGAGTTCGCGACTCTCATCGATGCGGACCGGTCAGAACTGCATCCCCATCACGCTCTGGTAAGCCTGCACGGCCTTGTTGCGCACCGCGAGCGCCATTTCAAAAGCCATGCTCACCTTCTCGCTCGCAATCATTGCCTGGTGAACATCCACGCCCGAGCCGTTCATCAGGCCATCCACCGCGGCGCGCGCCTGGCCTTCCAGCGCGCTCATCTGGCTCACCGTATCCGTCAGCAGATCGCCGAAGGGCGTAGCTCCCGCGTTTCCAATCGCAGCACGTCCTTGCGCCGCCACGCCAGCGCTCGTTGCCGATGAAGCGGCAGCCGTCAATGCACTCACTCCGGCTATCATTTTGGCCTCCCTTGGCTAACCTCTTCCCGGGCTACGACTTCGCGATCTCCAGCGCCGAGGTGATCATTCCCTTCTCCGCCTGCACCGCGGAACTGTTCAGGCCATATGCACGCGTTGCCCCCATCAGGTCCACCATCTCTGTGAGCGGATTAATGTCGGGATAGGCTACATAACCATCCGGCCCTGCATCGGGATGTCCCGGGTCGTAACGTTTGAGCGGCGGGCCGCTATCTTCGACCACCTGCGCGATGTGTACTCCGGGCGCACCAATCGACGATCCTGCAGCATTGCCATCTCCCATCGCACCGCCAAGGGTCTCAGCAAAACCTGAATCGTCCTGTCCGGAGGCGAACACGACATGCTGGCGCCGGTACGGCCCGCCGGACTCGGTGCGGGTCGTCTCCGCGTTGGCCATGTTTGCAGCCACCACCTCGGCGCGCATACGCTCAGCCTGCATGGCCGAGCCCGATGTGTCCATCAATCCAAAGAGATTCATCGTTCTCCTTCCTCTCATTGCCAACCTGCCATTCTCATGCCCAACTACTTGTCCGCATGAATGGCATCCATGACGCGCTGGTTCTCAAGCTTCAGCAACGCCACGCCGGTTTTGAACTTCAATTGCGCCTCGGCCATCTTCAAGCCCTCGCGGTCCATCGAAACGTTATTGCCGTCCGGCCGCGAGATCAGCCCGTCCACTTCCTTCACGTGCACCGGCGCACCGTCCACGCCCTGGTCGACGTCTCTGAGTGCGCTGCGCATTTCGGCTTCGAAGTCCATGCCCAGCGTCTGGTAGCCGGGCGTGTCGATGTTGGCCATGTTGGCAGCGGTCAGCTTGGTTTCGCTCACTGCCATATCCAAATACCGCGCCAGTTGATCGCTCAATCGAGTTTCAATCTGCATTGCGGCCTCCCCATCGGCGCGATGGTTCTCAATTGACGCTCACGCCGAAGTCGATATCGTCGGCCGTCAGCACGGGTTGGTCTCCGGCCAGGATCGCGCCCCGTTCAAGAACGTGTTCAAGTTCGCGCACGTTGCCGGGCCAGGTATGTGCATTCAGCTTGGCCATGGCGCTTGCGTCAATCTGCTTCACCGGTGTCGCGCGCCCCATCTTTTCCAGAAAATGCTCCACCAGAAGCGTCATGTCTTCCATGTGCTGGGTCAATGCCGGCGTGCGAATGAGAAAGACAGCCAGGCGGTAATAAAGATCGGCACGGAAGTTTCCCTCCTGGGTGAGTTGCCACAGCGGTTGGTGGGTAGCCGTGACGATGCGCACATTCACCCTCACGGTTTCGTTATCGCCTACGCGCTGCAACTCTCCGCTCTCAACGAAGCGCAGCAGCTTCGATTGCAGCGACAACGGCATCTCGCCAATCTCATCGAGAAACAGCGTCCCGCCATCGGCGGCCTCGATGCGTCCCACCCGCCCTTGAACTGCTCCGGTAAAGGCGCCGCGTGTGTGGCCGAATAGTTCCGCTTCCAGCAGTTCTCCCGGAATCGCCGCGCAATTGATGGCCACGAATCCCTTGCGGCTGCGCGGAGAGAGCCGGTGCAACGCCTCGGCTACCAGTTCCTTTCCTGAACCTGTCGGCCCTTCGATCAGCACCGGGGTTGCTCTTGGTGCAACCAGCCGGATGCGTCGACTCACTTCCAGCATGCAAGGCGCGCTTCCGATCAATTCCGGAAGCCGTTCGGACGACAACGGCATCTTTGTCTGCGTGGCTCTTGTCTCAACCGCGGGCAATGCCATTGCGGACGAAATCCCGGTGCGGGGCTGCCGGGGCGACACCTCTGACAACACCGGAGCTGCATTCCATGCAGCCGTATCCGAATCCTGAATGCGGCGCAGGGCGTACAGAATCTCCTGCCGGTAGGGTCCACGCGGGCTGTCATCCTGGCAACAGCCGTCGGCCGGCACGAGCTCAACTTCCGGAAACACGGAGTGAAACTCCTTCAGAAACTCACCTATATCCAGATCGGGCAGCCAGGAATCGAAGACCAGCGCTTCCGGCGCGGCATTCATCGCCTCTCCCCACGCCTGCGCTCCACCGTCGGCTTCGCGAACCTGCCAGCGCAGTCCGGTAAGAATCTCGCTGAGTCGCTGTCTGAAGCTGCTGTCGGCGCTGGCCACGAGAGCCGTCCGCGGCCGTGGGTGCGAGATCATCGGAAGAACTGGAACCGGGCAAGTCTGCATGGTATTTCTCCTTGAGTGCGGCAAAGTTCAGGCGAGAGCTTCCTGCGCCTCGGCTATGGAACCCGTTGTAATTTCAAGGCGGGCTCGCGCGGCATGTGTCGTGGCAATCGTCAACGCAATCTCAGCTTCCGTCGGAACCATGTACCCCGTACCGCGTACCGTCCTGATCAGCGCAGCCGGAGGCAGATCGTTCAGCTTGCGGCGCAGATAATTCACATAAACATCCACAATGTTGGTGGTCTGCGCCGGCTCCATCTTCCACACCGTGTCCAGCAGTTCGGTGCGTGAAACGGAGTGGCCCCGGTTGAGCATCAGCTGCTCAAGCAGCGAGAACTCCTTGTTCGTGAGCGCAACCAGTTCTTCTCCCCGCCGCACGGAGTGGTCGAGCCGGTTCAACTCAAGGTCTCCGGCGTGCAACAACAGCCGTGCCTCGCGCTTGCGCCTCAACAGCGCACGGCAGCGCGCCCGCAGTTCGCTCAGGCTGAATGGCTTCAGCATCAGGTCATCCGCCCCCCGATCGAGACACCGGACCCGCGTGTCGACTTCCAGGCGCGCGGTCAGCACCAGAACCGGCAGATCGGCATCGATAGCGCGCATATCTTTGAGCACCTGCTCGCCATCCTTGATCGGCATATTCAAATCCAGAATCGTCAGGTCGGGCAAATCCTCTCGAAATGCCTCCACGGCGGCCGCGCCGTCGTGAGCCACGCGAACACTCAGCCCATCGGCTTCCATCCCGCGCCGTAGGAATAAGCACAGCGCCTTGTCGTCGTCGGCAATCAATAACCTCATCTCAACCCTTCTGCGCCGAACCCTGCAGCCGCGGGAACCTCGCTCGCAGCCCGCGTTCCCGCTGGTCTTAGAGAGCGCTAACCTGCGGTACCCCTTTACCTTCCCTCTGGGGATAGGGGAACTCAAGATGGAAATGGGAAATGTGCGGGTGGGAATTTCAAAACAGGGGAAGTTTGGGGCGCAGTCCTTAATAGGAGCGATGAACGTTGCCCGGTGATGGCGGATACAGAAATGCAATCAGGCGATCAAGGCTCGCAATCGGTGCGGGCAAAAATGCGGTTCCCGCATCCCAGTCCTCCATCCCAATGCAGCCAATCAAGCCATCCTGAGACACGCTCGTGCCGTTTGATGCAGTTTCATGTCCGCGTCTACTCGATCAAGGAGATCCTGCAATATCTCTGCAGGCCGATGTTCCGCCATGCCGATCGATACATCCACGCGAATGTCGAGGTCGTTGATGCGTCCCGGGACCTTGTAGGCTCCGCTCACCCAGGAGCTCAAACGGTCGATCTGCGGCTTCGCATCCTCGAGGCCGTAGTCCAACAACACAATGAACTCGTCTCCGCCCCAGCGGCCGACAATATCCGTCGAGCGGCACGCCGAACGAAGTTCAGTGGCGAATTGCTTTAACAACTGGTCGCCTACCCAGTGCCCGTGCTTTTCATTCACTCGCTGGAATCCATCGATATCGAAGATCGCGGTGCAGAACGTCAAATTCGTATCGATGCGGTTCTGGATGCGGTCCTCGATCCAGAGTCGGCTGCCCACGCCGGTCATCGGGTCGCACGAAATCAGGTACTCGGCCTGTTCCAGTTTCGATTGGTAGGTGGAAACTTCGACGCGCAGGTGATCGACAACCGCTTTCCCCTCCGCCGTCATCCGGGCAACCGAGGCCGTCAGCTCTGAAGCGCTTTTCTTCACCGCGGCATGAATCTCCGCCACGTCGTCGAAACTCGCAATCCCCTGCAACTGTGCCGTCACTTCCTCAATCTGCTGCGAGCATCGTGCATCCCTGTGACCCAGAGATTCGGCGGTTCCGGCCATTACCAGCAGAAGGTCCTTTACTTCCCTGGCTCTTTGCCGATAGTGCAGCACCGTCTGCCTTCCCCAGTCCTGCAGGAGATCTCGAACCTTCAGGTCCATCGCCGCGATTGAGGGCGCGCTTAAACGGCCCGCTAGCCCATCTTCAAAGCGCTCCAGGTTGCGCTTCAAATCCTGGCCGAGAGCCGGGCATACATCTGCGCCGCAGTTCCCCATGGCAGTGAGGGCCGAACCGTAGGCCCGTACAAGTTCAGAGAAGCCATCTGCCCCACTCTCTGGGTCAGTCTGATCGCTTCCAGCCCGCTCGCTGTCGAGATACTTCTTCAAGGAAATCATCGTTTCTCGTCGCATCGGCCCATGAAATTCAATGGAGTGGCGAAACCCATTCACTCCATTCATCGACAACTTCCCGCACTTCCCTTAGTTTTCATTGCAACGAAGCGGGGCGAAGTTGCGAGTATCTTCATCCTCTCCGTCCCGGAACCGCGTTTTAGCCCCCGTAAGGTTCCAGGTACCTCATGGAGAACGAAAAGCAAAAAACTTCTGTTGCGATTCGCTTTTTGTTCGCTATAATGCGCGCATGGCTGTTACCCGAAGGCAAAAAGAAATCCTGGACTTCCTCGAGTCGTTTGTGGCCCGCAATGGCTATTCCCCTTCTTTTGAAGAAATTGCGCGCGCCATGGCGCTCAAGAGCCTGGCCACGGTTCACAAGCACATCACAAACCTTGAAAAGAAGGGTTTGTTGGACCGTGTTCACAACCGCAGCCGCTCGATTGACGTTTTGCCGCCCGGCACGCGGACACGGTCAAGCGATCGGCTTCAACTTGTCGGCCGCATCGCCGCCGGCTCCCCGGTTGAGACCTTTGAGAACTCCGACAGCATCTCTCTGCACGATGTGGTTGGGAATCGCGACGTCTTCGCTCTCGAGGTGCGCGGAGACTCAATGCGCGACGAGCACATCATCAACGGGGACTACGTGCTTGTAGAGCGCACCCGGACAGCCCGTCAGGGCGAGATTGTCGTAGCACTCGTCCACGGATCGGAGACTACGCTGAAGCGCTTCTACTCCGAAGGGCACCTGGTTCGCCTTCAGCCCGCCAATATTGAGATGGAGCCGATCTACGTCCCCGCCGCACAAGTGGCGATTCAAGGGCGCGTGCTGGGTGTTCTGCGCAAATACCGCTAAGCCGGCCTTCCCCCTGCAATCTACAAAAACAGAAAAGGCCCGGCATCGCTGCCGGGCCCTCTTGCGTACTTCAGCTAAACAGTGGTCTGGGCGGCCGCCTTAGGCTGCGGCGCCAGCGCCAGGAGGCGCTGCACTTTTTCTTCAATTACATTCTGAGGCGCATACCCCACTATCTGGTCGATGACTTTCCCGCCGCTGAAAAGCAGCAGCGCAGGAATGCCGCGAATCCCAAAGCGCGACGGCGTGGCAGCGTTGTGATCCACATCCACCTTCGCCACCTTCAGTTTCCCGGCGTATATCCTTGCAATCTCATCCACAACCGGAGCGATTGCCTTGCATGGGCCGCACCAGACGGCCCAAAAATCCACCAGTACCGGCTGCTCGCTGCGCAGCACTTCCTGTTCGAACGTCGCGTCGCTTACTTCCAGAACTCCCAATCCTGCCATGATTCTCCTTGCGGCATCCGCTTCTCCCCGATGAGCGGCAACCGTGCCTCTATAGGATGCCTCATAATGCCCAAAAGTCGCAATCAGGCCCTGAGAAGGGAATATTGATGGATGCAACAATTTCGTTTCATCTGCTTAATCCGTTGACCGTGCTTCAAAACCAGCCCAATCGGTTTAGCTGCGGCAAAATAGAAGCGCCCGGATCCAGATATGGATCTCGGGCGCTAGAGCAGCCCTCCCCCAGAACTGCCCACGGAAGCGAATTTAGGTGAGCCTTCGTTGAATAGCAAGAAAACTTAGGTAATCGCGCAGGTAATCGCCAAAGAGTGATTGATAAAGTGGTTATCTTTGCTCGCAGGTAGTATCACCTGTGACAACATCCAGCCATAGCCAGCCACCTCGCAGCTTTTCCGCCGCATCAGTGAGGAACCTGCTCAGCCTCAGCAAAGGTCGCGTGCCCCCAACTCCTTAAACCGGCAGACGCGCAGCATCGGTTCCGGCAAGCTATCCAGAGCGCCGAGGATCGCCTCTGAGGCGCCGGCAACACTGGCTTCGCTGTCCAGCACCACCAGCACCGCCGGTCCCGCCCCGCTTAAGGCGGCGCCGAGGATGCCATGCCCGCCCGCCAACGGCAACAATCGAGGCAACATTGGGCAAATCTCCGCGCGATAGGGCTGGTGGATGCGGTCGTTCATGGCCACGCGCAGCAAATCTCCGCGAGACTGCGCAAAGGCTATGCCCAGCAAAGAAACAGCCTGAAGATTCGCCACGATATCCGCGCTTGAGTAGCTGTCAGGCAATACCGCCCGCGCCTTACTCGTTGCGAGGGAATCCGGAGGCAACACAACAATGGCGCACCATTCTTTTGGCGGAATGACGCGGGCCACATGCACGCGCCTGCCCTCGTTCGCGGCAACCACGAATCCGCCCAGCCAGCACGCAGCCGCGTTGTCAGGATGTCCCTCAAGCGCGCAGGCTTCTTCAAGTATTTGCTCGCTCGTCCACCCAAGCTCGCCAAAATGCACCGCCATGGCGATTGCCGCCAGACGTCCCGCAGCCGACGATCCGCAGCCCATACCCAGAGGAATGTCGTTGGTCATCTGAATCGCCAACGGCGTCACCGTCTTGCCATTTTCCTTCAACAGTCGCTTGTAAATCCCGACGACAAGGTTGTCTTCAAGCCGGGAGCAGCGATCGCTATCGCAACCACTGGCGATAATCGAGAATTCCTGTGCCGGCTCCGCCTCAATCTCAAGAAAAAAATCCAGCGCCACTGCGGCTACGTCGAAGCCGGGCCCAAGATTCGCAGAAGTTGCGGGCAGGCGAAGCCTGAACTTTCCCGCATTCCCGCCTGCCGCTCCGCTCATCCGGCGCTTCCCTTCATCGCCGCCAGCACCGCTGCCGGCGTGGCGTCAACGGCCACAGCATTGCGCCGCAAGCCTTCGATTTCGGCCTCGTGTCCAGCGGTTTCCTGTTCGTTCAACAGGGTTCCCTGGTGAAAACCGATGGTGTAATCGGCATCCTTAAGCGTGTGTCCGGTGAGAACCAGCACCACGGTCTCGGTTGCAGCCACTTTGCCCTGCGCGCGCAGCTTCTTCAGGCCCGCCAGTGTCACTGCCGAAGCCGGTTCGCAACCCAGTCCCTCCGACCCCAATTCCGCCTTGGCAATGGCGATCTCCACCTCGCTGACGTCAAGGCACCAGCCGCCGGTGTCGTGAATCGCCCTCGCCGCCTTGCGCCACGAAGCAGGATTGCCAATGCGAATCGCCGTGGCCCGAGTGTGCGCCTCCACCGGCTCCAGCTTCTCCCCATTGTTGTTCGCAAAGCTGCGCGCCAGCGGATTCGCGCCTTCCGCCTGGATCACCGAGATGCGCGGCATCCGCGCTACGAGTCCCAGGTCGCGCAATTCGCGAAATCCCTTGCCCAGCGCCGAACTGTTGGCAAGGTTTCCGCCCGGCACAATCAGGTGGTCCGGCACTGTCCAGTCAAATGCCTCGGCAATTTCAAATGCCGGCGTCTTCTGTCCTTCCAGCCGGTACGGGTTTACCGAATTCAGCAGGTAGATCGGCGACTCCTTCACGATTTTCGTCAGTACCTTGACGCAGCCGTCAAAGTCCGTCTTCAGCTGGCAGGTCACGGCGCCGTAGTCCATCGCCTGCGAAAGCTTTCCCCATGCAATCTTTCCTTCGGGAATCAAAACCAGGCTGCGCAATCCAGCGCGCGCCGCGTAGGCCGCCATCGCCGCCGATGTGTTTCCCGTCGACGCGCACGCCACCCATTCGAAGCCGCGCTCTTTTGCAACGCTCAAGGCCGCCGTCATGCCCGTGTCTTTGAATGATCCCGTGGGATTCATGCCCTGGTGCTTGGCGAAAAGTTGATCGATGCCAAGGCTCCTGGCTGCACGCTTCAACGGATAAAGCGGCGTGTTTCCCTCACGCAGCGTCACGGCATTGCCGAAACTATCCAGAATCGGCAGCAGTTCACGAAACCGCCATACGCCCGACTGATCCAGTGCTTCGGTAGAGCAGCGTCTTTCGCGCCACAGCCATTTCAGCGCCCCGGGATTGGGCCGGTCAGGCCCCTGGCGCTGGCTCCAGCCTGCGTACTCAACCTCAAACAGATCGCCGCATGCTGAACAACGGAAGTCAGGTCGCGCCTCCGAGCCGGGCACGCGCGCTCCGCATCCGAAACAGCGTAAAGTGTGCAGATTGTCGTTCATCCTTGGTGTTAGCCTAACAGGGATGCGATGGGTTTTGCTCGTTTGGAAAACAGGACCATCCGGATGCTGAATTCGATTGATTCTGCGTCCCTTGGCTTGACGCGCCTGGAAAGCGTCATCCTCCCGGTAAAGTGAAAAGGCTCTAATCAATGGATTGGCAAGCGCTCGCCCTGACCCTCAAGCTGGCCGCGGTCACCACCGTGATTCTGCTTGCCATCGCGATTCCGCTTTCCGCCTTGCTGGTGCTCGGCCGCAGTCGCTGGCTCTCTTTGCTGGAAGCATTGGCAGCGCTTCCGCTGGTCTTGCCTCCCACCGTGCTCGGATTCTTCCTGCTGGTCCTTCTAGGGATGCGCACGCCCGTGGGGCGCGGAATCGCTGCCGTCCTCGGCCATCCGCTCGCGTTTTCATTTGAAGGGCTGGTCGTGGGTTCGGTCATTTACAGCCTTCCGTTTGCCGTTCAACCCATCGTCGCCGGATTTACATCCGTAGATTCGTCGCTCGTCGACGCAGCGCGAATGCTGGGCGCCGGTCCGTCACGCCTTGTATTCAGCCTGCTCGTCCCTCTTGCGCGCCGTTCGCTTCTTGCCGCTGCAATGCTGGGCTTTCTCCATACCGTCGGTGAATTTGGCGTTGTTCTGATGCTCGGTGGCGATATCCCGGGCGCAACCCGCACACTGTCAATCGTGCTCTACAACCAGGTCGAGAATTTCGATTACGCCGCTGCCAATCGTACCGCTGCCCTGCTTCTCGGGTTGAGCCTGCTCGCGCTCATCGCCATCTATATCGGCGCACGCCCGCGCGGAGGCCGCCGTGCTTGAGCTCGATCTCGACACCCGCCGTGGCAGCTTTCATCTCCAGATCAAGTGCCGTCTCGCCTCTGAATGGACTGTCTTCTTCGGCCCATCCGGCGCTGGCAAAAGCACGCTCCTGCGCTTGCTTGCGGGACTCGATCGCCTCGAGCGCGGCCGCATTGTGCTCGACGAACAAATTCTGACTGACGGCGCGCAATCCATCTTTATCAGGCCCGGACGCCGTCATGCCGCGTTCGTTGCGCAGCAGCCCGCGCTCTTTCCGCATCTCAACGTCAGCGCCAACGTAGCTTACGGAATCGCCCATCTCGATGTTCGCGGCCGCGAAGCGCGGGTGGACGAAATGCTTGAGCTTGTCGACGCCCGGGAGCTGGCTCAGCGGCGTCCCCGCGATCTTTCCGGTGGCGAAGCCCAGCGCGTTGCCCTCGCCCGCGCCCTGGCTCCCCTGCCTCGGCTCCTGTTGCTCGATGAGCCTTTCTCCGCGCTCGACGGAGCTGCCAGCGACGCGCTGCTCTCACGCCTGCAAAGCTGGATCAGCGAACACAAGATTCAAACGATCCTCGTCACCCACGATGCCACCGACGCATTCGCCACCGCCGCCGAGGTAGCCTTGCTTCGCGAAGGCCATCTGGTAGCTCTAGGCGCCGCTGCCACAGCACTCGCATCGGAACGGGAACGCATCGTCGCAAGGCTCGACAGCGAACAACGCTGAAAAGTCCATGCGATTTTGTCGGATCTTGAATAGGCTAATTTGCGGCAACCACCAACAGCGTCGCGTCGTCCTGAAAGTGGTCGTTGCAGAATGTGCGCACGTCGGCAAGGATGCGACCGTTCAGATCGGAAGCAGAGCGCTTGCAATTGGACTGCGCAAGTTCGGCGACCCGCGCCTCTCCAAACTCCTCTTCGTCTGCACCGCACGCCTCCGTAATTCCATCCGTGAACAGCAGTAACCGATCCCCGGCTCGCAACTCGATCGTCGAGTCTTCATACTTCCAGTCTGGAAATACGCCGAGCACCGCGCCGCCCTGCTCAAACACGCGCGACGTGCCCTCGTTAACGAGAGTCGGATGCATATGGCCCGCATTGCAGAAACACACTGTTCGCGTATCCGAATCGAGAACGCAATAGAGGAGCGTCACGAACTTTCCGATCGCGATGTTTTCGTGAAGCAGGCGGTTGACCCTCGAACACAATTGAGCGGGACTCTGTGTATCACTGGCAAATGCTCGCACTGCGGCTTGCACGTTGGCCATCAGCAGCGCCGCGGAGACGCCTTTGCCCACAACATCCGCAATGCAGATGCCGAGCTTCTGTTCGTTTAACTTGATCACGTCGAAGTAGTCGCCGCTCACCGTGCTCGCCGGCAGCCATGCTCCCGCAATTTGAAATCCGGGAAGTTGCGGAATCTCCTTGGGAAGAAGAGATTGCTGAATCTCCCGTGCTCGCTGCAACTCCTGCTCCTGCACATGAAGCTGCGCCGTGCCGTGTTCCACCGAGCGCTGTAGCTCTACGTTGCGCCGTTCGAGACTCTCCTTTGTAGTCTGGTAGAGAAAGATCAACGTGCTGGCGACAAATGTGATCAGTACCGGAAACTTCCATCCCGTTCTGAGCAGGTGCTCCAGCGTCTGCGGCGAAGGGGGCGCCAGCAGCCAGACAACCGCCGACGAGACAACATAAACTGGAATAAGCAGAACCAGCAGGAAGCCGAGAAAGAACAACCAGTTATAGGGAAAGGGCTTTTCAGAATAGAGCCTGCGCAATAACTGCGTCACAGGTACCACTAGATTCCCGATCGCAATCGAATAGACCAGGATGGTCATCGGGTTGATCTGTTGTCCGATGGCCCAGAAGACGGCTCCGGCGATTGCGGCGATAGCAATGTAAGTGATCTGCTGTCTTAGGAAACTTACAAGCGAAGGAGTGGGTACCCGCATGTCAGCACGCTTTCAGGACCTCGCGGGGATACCAGAGAATCTTACACTCAATGCGTATGCTGCGCCTTTAGACAGGGGTTTTCACGCGCGCTCAGAATCCCACCATCACCGGCTCCATCTCCAATTCGATCCCAAACCGCTCTTTCACTGTCTCCGTGATTTCTTTTGCGAGCGCAAGAATCTCAGCCGCCGTTGCTCCTCCGCGATTGACCAGCGCCAGGGTGTGGCGCTGCGAGATGCCCGCATTTCCAAACACGTGTCCCTTGCTGAATCCTGCCCGCTCAATCAGCCATGCGGCGGGTACCTTGACTTGACCCTCTGCGTCTTGCCCCGCCGGAAATCGCGGAGGCTCCTCACCGCGCTTCACAGCAATCCGATTCACTTGCTCTTCGGTCACCATGGGATTCTTGAAAAAACTCCCCGCGCTGCGGCAATCCGGATCGCCCTCCACCAGTAACATCCCTTTTCCCTGCCGGATGCGTCGCACCGTTGCTGCCACTTCTGTGAGGCTCGTTGCGGATCCCTCGGGAAACCCTTTTTGCAAGTCGGCATAGCGCAAGGTCGCCGCGCCTCCGCGCAACAACCGGTAATCCACGCGCAAAACGATAAAGCGTCCACGATCCGTGGTGTTGAACCGGCTCCGCCGATACGCAAACGCGCACTCCGCCGCAGAGAACTCAACAAAAATCCGCTCTTGCAGATCGAATGCGCGCACTTGCACGATTGCCGACGCCACTTCCTGTCCATACGCACCGACATTCTGCACCGGCGTTCCGCCCACCGTGCCCGGAATTCCCGCCAGGCATTCAATCCCCGCGCAGTTCTCCTGCACGGTGCGCTCCACAAACGCGTCCCAGTCCTCACCCGCCGCCGCCGAGTAAGTCACCTCTCCGGCATTCTCCGTCGATTCCGCCGAATGAACGCCACGCAAGCCGATATGCAGAACCAGCCCATCGAATCCGGCGTCTGAAATCAGCAGATTGCTTCCGCCTCCCAACACAAACAGCGCGACCCCGCGACCCCGCGACCAAGCTTCCGCTTCGGCAACCTCCTCTTCGCTGTGAGCGACGGTGAACCACCGCGCCGGGCCTCCGATTCCCAGGGTCGTGAACGGTGCAAGCGGCTTGTTTTCTTCAAGGAGCATCCGTTCAAGGCTACACCAACGGTTTTAACGGTAGAATGGTTACAGGCAACTTCTCTGCCGGAGGCAACAATGTATCCAGAACTGATGGTGATCCCTATGCGCGAGGAACTTGTCCGCGCCGGTATCAACGAAACCCGCACGGCCGAGGACGTCGACGCCGCTCTCGCGCAGCCCGGCACGACCATGCTCGTCGTGAATTCAATCTGCGGTTGCGCCGCAGGCAAAATGCGTCCCGGCGTTCGCCTGGCGCTTTCCAACTCCGCCAACTCCCCCGACCACAAGATCACCGTCTTCGCGGGTCAGGATCGCGAAGCCACCGAGCGCGCGCGCAGCTACTTCGAGGGCAACCCACCCACATCTCCCGCCATCGCCATCCTGCGCGACGGGAAGCTCGTCTACCTGATGCAGCGCTTCGTCATCGAACAGGCCACCGCCCAGCAGATTGCCGGCGAACTCGTTCGCGCTTTCGACCAGCACTGCGCCAAGGCCAGCGCCTAAGCAAAACAAACCCGCAGCAAGTAAAACGGCCTCCTTTACAGGAGGCCGTTCTCGTTTCACTATAGCGCGCAGTTCAATCCCCTACCACAGCCTGCTTCTCCGGCATTTGCTGCACCTTGCTGTGCTTCCGCGAATAGAAGAAGTAGATAATCAACCCGAACAGAAGCCAGCCGATCATCACCTTCCACGTGATCAGCGGAAGGCGTGTCATCAGGAACACCGCCGAGATGATGCCCAGAATTGGAACCGCGGGCACAAACGGTGTCTTGAATGGGCGATGCATGTCTGGATGCCGAACGCGCAGCACCCATACGCCCGCGCACACGATCGTAAACGCCAGCAGCGTTCCAATATTCACCAGCTTTGCAAGTTGGTCGATGGGCAGGAAACCCGGCATGATGGCCACAATCGCACCCACCGCCATCGTTGAAATCCAGGGTGTGCGAAACTTCGGATGAATGGACGAAGCCCACTTGGGCAACAATCCGTCCTTCGACATCGAGAAGAACACGCGCGACTGGCCCAGCAGCATCACCAGCATCACAGTGCCCAATCCGAAAACAGCCCCGATATTCACCAGCAACTCGCCCCATCCGATGCCGGTCACTTTGATGCCCAGCGCTACCGGCGCGGCAACGTTCAACGCCTTGTAGTTCACCAGCCCGGTGAGAATCGTTGAAACGATGATGTACAGGATCGTGCAGATGACCAGCGAGCCAAGAATCCCGATGGGCATGTCCTTTTGCGGATTCTTTGCCTCCTGCGCCGCTGTCGAAACTGCGTCGAAACCGATGTAGGCAAAAAACACCGAGGCTGCGCCAACCGCAATTCCATTGATGCCAAAGTTGCCATGCCCATCTGACGGCGGGATGAACGGATGCCAGTTATGGAGGGCCAGGGACGGATGCATGATCAAGAAATAGCCGCCCAGAACAATGAAGATTCCGACGACGGTCAATTTCACAAAGACGATCGCGCTGTTCAGATTGGCCGATTCTTTGATGCCGATCACAAGCACGGTTGTAATCAGCAGAACCACCACGATTGCCACCAGGTTGAAGAGTCCCGTAGCGTGCCGCAGGCCCACATCGGACACTTCCATCGGAAGCGATGTCACCGGCATCCAGGTATTTTGGTAAAACACCAGGTCGGTGCCCGGAGTGGCCGTGAATTGTGGCGGGATGTGGATATTCATCTGCGCCAGCAGGCCGTTGAAATAGCCTGACCAACCTGAAGCGACCGTTGCCGCGCCGAATCCGTATTCCAGCCCCAGATCCCAGCCGATAATCCATGCCACAAGTTCGCCGAGGGTGGCGTATCCATATGTGTAAGCGGAGCCCGCTATGGGAATGATCGAGGCAAACTCTGCGTAACAAAGGCCAGCGAATGCACAAGTGATGCCGGCCAGGATGAAGCTCAGTGACACCGCCGGGCCCGCCGCCGTCGCCGCCGCCGTTCCCGTCAGCACAAAGATACCGGCGCCGATAATGGCCCCGATGCCGAGAGTGATCAGGTTCGTCGCGCCCAGCGACCGCTTGAGCGTGTGTTCGCCCGTTTCACTTGCCTCTTGTTGCAGCATCGACATCGGTTTGATTCGTAGCAGCCTGGACATGAGTGAGGGGTATCCTCCGCAGAAGTAGTTTTGAAACTTAGTTCGTCAGCTCTGTTTGACCACCTGAGCGCCGCGACCAGAAAAGATAGACCGGAATGCCGAGCAAAACGAGCACAATGCCTGGCCACGTGTACTGGGGCTTGTATCGCAATAATACGATACAAATCCACATCGCCATTACGATATAAAGCGCCGGCAACACAGGATAGCCCAGCGCCTTGTAAGGCCGTTCCGCGTGAGGCCGCTTGAAGCGAAGAACAAACAGACCCGTTATGGTGAGAATGTAAAACACCAGCACCGCAACGATGATGTAGTCCAGCAGCTGGCTATACGTTCCCGACAGGCACAGCAGCGCCGTCCAGCAAGCCTGGATAACCAAGGCCGCAGCCGGTGTCTTGTACTTCTTGTTCAGCTTCCCTACCGACTTGAAGAAAAGCCCGTCGCGGCTCATCGCGTAATAGACGCGCGCCCCCGCCAGGGTCAGCCCGTTGGCGCAACCAAAAGTGGAAATCAGAATGGCCGCTGCCATCAGGTACGCTCCGCTGGATTGGAAAATCACTTCCAGCGCCGCTGTTCCCACCCGGTCTTCCGACGCAT
Source organism: uncultured Acidobacteriaceae bacterium (assembly GCA_963826915.1). Taxonomy (GTDB): domain Bacteria; phylum Acidobacteriota; class Terriglobia; order Terriglobales; family Acidobacteriaceae; genus Telmatobacter. Next base: position 247,542 of record CAWGYG010000005.1, on the reverse strand, counting down.
ATTGCAAGCCTCTCGCTATCGTCGTTGCACCATGCGGATCGCCGTGCATTGGCAGCACCAGCAGGTAGCCCAGTGTCGCCAGCACGTAGACCGTGATCACAAAGCCCGTGCCGAAGATCAGCGAAAGCGGAATGTTCTTTCGCGGGTTCTTCACTTCCCCCGCGGTAAATGTGATGTTGTTCCACGCGTCCGCCGAGAACAGCGACCCCACCTGCACCACGGCCAGGATCACCAGCATATTCACCAGCACGATCGGTCCGCCAATGCCCACCTGCACGGGGTGCAACGAACTCCAGCCGGCATTCTTCCAGAACTCGCTCAAATTCGCGCCGAAATTCGCACTCCATGCCGTGGCGTTGCGTCCCACGGTGAGCGTCAGCAGCACCAGTCCTGCCAGCGACAGAGCTTTCGCCGAAGTGAAGACGTTCTGAATCACGGAGCCGAGCTTTACTCCGAACATGTTCACAAACGCCAGCAGAAATACGATCACAATTCCTGTAAGGTTGGCCGTGTTGACGCCGATATCCATGTTTCCCAGCACCATCGGCCCTACAGGAATCGGGGGAACGTGCGCAATATGCCAGAGCCAGTGCGTCGTCGAAATGGTTGGGAAAAACACGCCCAGGAACTTGCCGAATGCCACGCACACCGCTGCGATGGTGCCCGTCTGGATCACCAGAAACAGTGTCCAGCCATAAAGAAAACCCCATAGCGGCCCCAGCGACTCGCGCAGATACACGTATTGACCGCCGGCCTTGGGCATCATCGCCGCCAGTTCGCCATAGCTGAGCGCGCCAATGATGGTCAGAATTCCCGTCACCACCCACGCGCCCAGCACCAGCGCCGGAGAATTCGCGGTCCGCGCAATGTCGGCATCCACAAGAAAAATGCCGGATCCAATCATGGAGCCGGCAACGATTGCGGTTGAACTGAACAAGCCTAGAGTCTGCACCATTTTCGGTGCATCAATCGCGGCCACGGAAGCTTTGGCGTGGGTCAGCTCTGGAGTTTGCACTGGGGTTTGTTTTACTCGAATTACTTCAAATTGTCTCCTGCAAAGTTGGACGCACGGGCTTTTGAAAGCTCCCCGCCTCGTCAGCGCAAACGCTCCGTCCATTTCCTGAACTCGGCCGCCGGATCCTCGGTCCCAAAGATGGCTGCTGCCACCGCGACCATGCTGGCGCCCGCGTCGAGAACGGATTGCGCGTTCTCCAGCGTAATCCCCGCCACCGCGCTCAGCACGACGCTGGGCCCGGCCTGCTGGCGCAAGCGCTTGACCCCTTCCTGTTTAATCGACAACTTCAATGTGTTCTTAGTTTTTGTCGGGAACACCGGACCAATGGCCAGGTAGTCCGCCGGTTCCTTCAAAATGCCCGGCAAAAGATCGTCGCCTCCGCCATATGTGCCGATGATCTTTTCCTGGCCAAGCAGCCACCGGGCCTCGTTGACAGGCAGATCTCCCTCATCCACATGAACGCCGTCAAAATGCGCGTCTAGAACCAGATCCGCCCGGTCATCGAGAATCAACTTTGTCCTCTCAACAGGCAATACATCGCGCAGAACAGCCGCGTCGGCCAGTATTTCTTCGTCGCTGCCCGTCTTGTTCCGGTACTCAAGCAGCCTGAGTCCGGCTGTCGAGAGCGCGCTCCCTACCTTGCGTAGATAATGCGCGCGCCCGACCAGCGGAATAAACGACGAATCCAAAATTGGATAGACCTTTGGAAACACGAAGAGCATGAACCAAGAATACCCGCCAAATCAGCAATATGAATCAATCAGGTGCAGGACCAGCAACCAGTTAGACAAGTAGCCAGTCCCAGCCCACGGGTTTTGTGAGTCTCACCAACCTCAACGAACTCCCCTGCTCCTTACTCCCTACTTCCTACTCCCTGTTCCCTGTGTTTCTCACATTTCGTCTGCGGAAGGCCCGTACATGCCTGGAATTTTGTTGTCCAGTTGCCGGATGTAGGTTCCCAGCTGTGCGCGGTGGTGAATCATGTGATTGATCACCCACGTGCGCCAGACGTTGTATTTCGTATCATCGATCCAGGCCTGATCACCGGCCACAAACTTCCAGTTCGAATCCCACTTTTCCGGCGTCATCTTTGCCAGGATGGGTTTCGCCTCGGCCACCTGCTTGTCAAACCGCTCCAGCAGTTCCTTCTTATTTGTAGGATCCTTCGGATTCATCGATGGATCCCAGTCCAGCCGGTCCTTCGCCAGCGTGTGCATCGCCCAATCGCCATTGGTGTCGGACGTGTGTGCAGCCAATCGCCCGAATGCCATCGACTTGGGATGCGGTTTCCAGGCAAAATCAGCATCGTCCGGTATTGCCTCAAGCAGCTTCCGGGTGCTGGCACTCTCGCGGTCGTACTCAGCTTCAAGTTCTTTTTGGATGTCCATTCGCGCAACCTCCTTTGTTGCGAAGCCAGCATATCCGATTTCAACCAGAAAGGCGAAGAAAAAGAGAATATATTGTGGAAATCTTCAGATATTCAAAAACGCCGCGTCGTCGTCGTCACTCCTTCGCAGGCAGCGCAAACGCCACGTACATGCCCCCAGTCGGTCCCTTGGGGTCGCGCCCGCCGCTGGCCGCAATCACCACATACTGCCGTCCATCGACCATGTAGGTTGACGGCGTAGCCACTCCGGCAAACGGCAGTTGAAAACTCCACAGCAGTTTTCCGTTGCTGCTGTCGAATGCGCGAAATTGCCGGTCATACACAGTCGCCCCGATAAACAGCACTCCGCCAGCGGTCACCACCGGCCCGCCGTAATTCTCCGACCCTGTGTTCTTCATTCCCTGCCGCGCCAAGTCCGGATATTCGCCCAGCGGAATCTTCCACAGATACTTACCCGTCTTCAGGTCGATCGCGTTCAGCGTGCCCCACGGCGGCGCAATTGCAGGATACCCATCCGGATCAAGGAACTTCCTATACCCCGTAAAGGTGTACTTATTCTGCGGAGCTTCGGTACTCGACGCAGCCTTCTTCACCTGCGGCCCCACTTCAAGAAACCGAAGCAGCGCCTGCAGATCCGCACCTTTCACATCCGCTGCCGGCATCACTCCTTTTCCCTTTCGAATCACCGTTGTCGTCTGGGCTGCATTCAAACGTGTCCCCAGCCCCTGCAGCGGCGGAGACGGCGGAACGCCCTCAAGATGATCGCCGTGGCACGCCGCGCACTGGCTGCTGTACACCTTCTCACCCGCTGCATCTGCCGGCCTCGGCGCTGACTGGTTCTGCGCCTGTGCTGTCGGCATTTCCTTCGCCGGGCCTGTTGCGCTTCCGCTTCGCAGGTACGTCAACAGCCCCTGAAGCCCCTGTCCATTGATGTTAGGGAACGACGGCATTCTCCCCACTCCCTGCCGAATCGCATCCGTGATTTTCTGGTCCGTGAGCCGCTTGTTCACATCCATCAGCGACGGAAACGCCGGCGGCGACCCGGTCCGATCCACACCGTGGCACATCGCGCACTGGCTTTCGTAAACCTCCTCGCCCGGGCTTCCCGCCTTGGCCGTCTCCACCAGCCCGCCCGTCCAGGCCATCTCTGTCGCATTCACGAAGATCACTCCGGCCGCCGGATCAACCGCTGGCCCTCCCCATTCCGCGCCGCCATCAAATCCGGGAAAGATAATCGTCTGCTTGCCCACCGCAAATGGATAAAACTGCCCGTTGTTGCGAAACGTGCGCAGAGTCTTCAGCGCCCATTCATGCGCCTCGGGTGAACGCGTCGTCAGCATATCTTCCGTCAGACGTTGCCGCGCATACGGTTCCGGCCAATCCGGCTTCGGCTGCGTCGGCGACGTCACCTCGCCCGGAACCGTGCTCTTCGGATAGGGATGCTCGTGAATGGGAAACAGCGGCTCGCCGGTGATGCGGTCGAACAGGTACAGACAGCCCTGCTTCGTCGTCTGCGCAATCGCCTCCACGCGCTTTCCATTCCGCTGCAAAGTAAACAGCGCCGGCGGCGATGGAAAATCGCGATCCCAAAGATCGTGATGCACGCCCTGAAAACTCCACAGCCGCTTCCCCGTATTCGCATCGAGCGCGAGCAGCGTGTTTGCGTAGAGATCGTCGCCCAAACGGTCGCCGCCGTAGAAATCCATCACCGCCGATCCGGTTGGCGCGTAGACAATCCCATGCTGCACATCCACGGCCATGCCCGCCCAGTTATTCGCCGCGCCTGCCGTTTTCCACGCATTCACCGGCCACGTTTTGTAGCCCGTCTCTCCCGGGCGCGGAATGGTATGAAAACTCCAGCGCAGTTTTCCTGTGCGCAGATCGACGGCCTGCACATATCCCGGCGGAGCCGGATGCGCTTCCGGTTCACGCCCGCCCACGATGATCATGTCTTTGTAGATAATGCCCGGCGTGGTCAGCGCAACCGACAGCACGCTGAAATCCTCCGGCAACCCGTGGCCGGCCAGTCCCGTTCTCAGATCGATGTGTCCACTCTCGCCAAACGAAGCAATCGGCTTCCCTGTCTCCGCGTCGAGACAGTAGAGGAAGTTCATCACCCCCGCGTAAATGCGTCCGCGCTCGCCATCATTCCAATACGTCACGCCGCGCGCCGGTTGTCCCGCCACAATTCCCGAGTCGAATTTCCACTTCAGCTTTCCTGTCGCCGCGTCCAGCGCCACCACCTTCGTTGAAGGCGTATAGCCATACATTGTTCCGCCAACGATCAGCGGATTGGTCTGCATCCCGCCTTTCTCGCCGGTGTCGAACGTCCACGCCTGCTTCAGCAGGTGCACGTTGTCGCGATTGATCTGGGTCAGCTTCGAATAATGATCGCCGTCCGCGCCGCCGTTGTAAACAGGCCAGTCTGCTGAGCCCTGCGCGCGGCAGACACCGCTCACCGCGAGCGCAGCAAACGAGAAGAATAGGAATGAAGGAAGGAAAGGTGTGGGGCGCATGTATGCCGCGGAACTCCTGCTTGAAGAAGCGATTGTTACATTTCAGCCTGCCGTGAAGGAAGGCTTGGAACAATTCGCGTGACCTTTTCCTTATGTGATGCTAAAATGTATCACATGAAAAGTGTTTCGGTTCGCGATCTCAGGTACGACTTTCCCAAGGTCGAACGTATTCTGCGCGAAGGCAACGAAGTCCAAATAACAAAGCGCAAGCGGATCATAGCAAAACTTGTGCCCCACCAAGCCACCTCCGCGCATCTGCCCGATTTCCTCGGCCGCATGGAAGCGATTTACGGCGACCGCGTGCTCCCCACCAGCGCGGTCGATTTGGTGCGTCAGGATAGGGATCGCTATTGAATTATCTCGACACCAGTTTTGTAGTTTCGCTTTACAGCCGCGATGTGAACTCCACCGCAGCCGCCAACGTCATTCGACAGGCGCAGGGAGCCAGGCTTATCACGTCTCTGGTGGAATTGGAAACGATCAATGCTTTTGAACTGCGCGTCTTCAGAAAAGAAGCCTCACGCCAGGAAGCGGATGCCTCGCTGCGCAACTTTCAACAGGATCTCCGGGCAGAAGTTTTCGAAGTCCGCGCATTGGCTCAGCCCCATTTCGAGCTCGCCCGCACGCTTTCGCAGCAATTGACCGCTCGGTTGGGCACCCGCACGGCCGATTTGCTGCACGTTGCCGCTGCACTCGAACTCGGTGCGAAAAGCTTCTTCAGCTTCGACCTGCAACAAAGGAAAGTGGCTCAGTCCGCCGGGCTTAAGCTCTCTCCGATGCCTAAACGTCCGTAGCTTCTTCGCCCTTCGCCAGAAACCGCTCCATGAATTTCGTGTCGAACTCGCCCGCACGAAAATCTGCATCCGCAAAGATTCCTTGGTGCAATGAAATCGAAGTCTCAATTCCCTGCACCACAAACTGGCTCAGCGCCCGCTCCATCTTCGCAATCGCCTCATCGCGGTCGACGCCATGCACAATCAGCTTCGCAATCAGCGAGTCGTAATAGGGTGGCACCACGCCCTCTGCATATTGGGCCGTATCCACGCGCACACCGTTGCCGCCCGGCACATTGAATGCCGTAATCTTGCCCGCCGATGGCGTGAACTTCTTCGGATGCTCCGCATTGATGCGGCACTCGATGGCGTGCCCGCGCATTTCCAGTTTGTGCGGAAGAATGTCGCTAAGCCTCTCGCCCGATGCAATCCGCAACTGCGCCTTCACCATGTCAATCCCGGTGATCGCCTCCGTGATGGGGTGTTCCACCTGGATGCGCGTGTTCATCTCAATAAAGTAAAGTTGGCGATCTTCGTCCATCAGAAATTCGACTGTGCCCGCATTCTGATACCCAATCTCCGTCAGGCATCTGCACAGTGTCTTCCCGATCTCCTCGCGCATCTTCGGCGTAACTTGCAGCGAAGGCGCTTCTTCGATCAGCTTCTGATGCCGTCGTTGAATCGAGCACTCGCGCTCAAACAGCGAAGCTACGTGCCCATGTTCATCCGCCAGGATCTGGAACTCGATGTGCCGCGGCTGCTCAATGAACTTCTCCATGTACAGTTCGCCGTTTCCGAACGCGTTCGCCGCCTCGGTAAACGCCGCATGGAACAAGTTCGGCAACTCGTCAGCGTTGCGCACGATGCGCATGCCGCGTCCGCCGCCGCCCGCCTTGGCCTTCAAAATTACGGGATAGCCGACTTTCTCGGCCCACTCCTGGGCCTCTTCGACGGTAACAATCACGCCGTCCGAGCCCGGCAAAATCGGCACTCTTGCTGCCTTCATCGCCTGGCGCGCCTTCTCTTTTTCACCCATCAGCCGCGTCACTTCCGGCGGAGGCCCGATGAACTTGATATTCGAGGCGCGGCAGACTTCTGCAAAATTGGCGTTCTCGCTCAGCAGCCCATACCCGGGATGGATCGCGTCCACGTTGGCGATCTCCGCCGCCGAAATAACCGCGGGCACATTCAGATAGCTGTCTGCCGGCCGAGGCGGCCCGATGCAGATTGCCTCATCGGCAAAACGGACATGCAGCGAATTGCGGTCAGCCTCGCTGTAAACGGCGACTGTGCGAATGCCGAGTTCCCGGCAGGCGTTCAAAACACGCAGCGCGATTTCACCGCGATTGGCTACTAGAACCTTACGAAACATTCAGACCCTTTTTGAAACAGCGGAGCTAGCGGAGTTAGTTGGTGACTGCAACAGCCGCCTCACATCGGGCGGAATTCGCGATGGGGGCGAGAAGAGCCTTCGATCATTCAAACTAGCGCCGCTAACCCCGCTTACAACGCTAGCTCCGCTGGTCATTTACGCCAACCGGATGGAAAAGAGCGGCTGCCCGAATTCGATGGGCTGACCATTGGAGATGAAGCACTTCACCACTTCGCCGGTCGCGTCCGACTCGATCTCGTTCATCAGCTTCATGGCTTCGACGATGCAGATGACCTGGCCCTTTTCGACATGGTCACCAGGCGAAACAAATGCCGCCGCGCCGGGAGATGGGGAACCATAGTAGGTGCCGACAATTGGCGACTTCACAATATGCAATCCGGCATCCGGATCTGCCGCCGGCTCCGCTGCTGCCGGTTGACCTGTGGGCGCGCTCTGCGGCACCATTCCACCACTTGCTGCCGGAGCACTGCTGGCCATCAAACGTGCCAGATCTGAAAGCCCGGCTGCAGAAGCTTCTGCTTGCGCAAACTTGAGCCGGATCTTCAGGTCGCCACGGTCCAGATCAAACTCGGCAACCTGGTGTCGCTTCAGGAACTCGATCAGTTCCTGCAGATCCTTCATGTCCTGTGGTTTCATTCGTTCCTTAGCTTTCTCGCCCCAGCGAGGTGTACTTCAAAGTTCAATCAGTGCCTTGGGCGCGGGGGTCAGCACAGTGTGTCCCGTGCGTGTAACCGCTACCATATCCTCAATGCGAATACCAAACTTGCCTGCCCAGTAAACCCCCGGCTCAATGGTAACAACCATGCCCGGCAGCAATCTTGTTTTCTGTCCTGCGCCTACGCGCGGTGGTTCATGAATCTCGAGGCCTACCCCGTGACCGGTTGAGTGAGTAAATGCGTCCGCCAATCCAGCCTTCCGCAACACGCTTCTAGCCGCTTCGTCCACCTCGCCACAACTCGCGCCTGGCTCTACTGCGGCAACCGCAGTTTCCTGTGCTTCAAGCACCGCCGCGTAGACATTTCGTTCTTCTCGTCCCGGTTTCCCCAGATACACGGTACGAGTCATGTCGGAGCAATAGCCCTCACGGATTATACCGAAGTCGAGAGTCAGGAACCCTTTGCGCGGCAGCCGGGCACTTGTGGCTTGTCCGTGCGGCAGGGCCGACCTCTCGCCCGATGCCACGATGGTTTCAAACGACATACCTTCCGCCCCCTGCAGCCGCGCCTGGTATTCCAACTCTGCAGCCACTTCAAACTCCGCAAGCCCCGGGCGAATGAATCCCAGCATGTGCTCGAAAAGACGGCATCCGATCAGCGCCGCCTCTGCCATGATCGCGAATTCTTCTTCATCTTTCACTAGCCGCAGCGGCTCGACCAGCGGCGCAGCTACGCCTGCAAGGAATGTGCGACGCAATCGGGCCGGCAGCGCGGCCTTCCAGCGTGCGACCTCAGCCACCGACGTCCATGCCGGATCGAATCCAGCGAAATCCACTCCCGGTTGCGCGGCCAGCCACTGAACAGCATTGATCGCGGGCGCGGTTGAGACGATCTCCACCTGCGCGCACTTCACTTCTTCAGCAGCCTGGGTCTTGTAGCGCCCGTCGGTGAACATGCGTACCGAGCGCCGCGTAATTCCAACCGCAGCGCTGGAGCCGGTGAAACCACATAAATAGCGGAGATCGGGAAGGTGTGTGACAAGCAGCCCGGAAAGCCCTGCGCGCGTCATCCTGCGACGCAACTGCCCTATGCGGCGAACATGGTCCATCCGGAAAGGTTACAACACGGAGGGACTAGGGAACAGGGATCAGGATTTAGGGGTTAGGGGTTATTGCGACGACGCTAGCGAAGATCTTCAGAATCGAAGCATTTCAAGTTCCGCTCGCACTGATCTAAGCAGACTGATTCCTAATCCCTGTTCCCTACTCCCTACTGCCTGTTCCTTTACAGCGCAGGACGCGGCGGCTTTTTCTCGCCGGTATTCACTTCGGCGGCCTGCATCTCCGACTGCAAATCCATCCACTCGTCCAGCCGCGAGCGCTTGAAGCGCCACCGGTTGCCCAGTTTGAATGCCGGAACAAATCCTTCCGACGCGTACTTATACAAAGTGTCCGGCGAGATGCCCAGGTAATCTGAGGCTTGGCGGATATCCATCACTTCCCGGACTTCGGGGACCAGCAAGTTTGATCGAGCTGCGTTGCGCATTGAATTTTTCCCCCCAGGAGGTTGGCACTCCAGGCTTTCGCTCCGCCGCAAGGGCCGGTAACCCTGTATATAACGCGGTTTTGACGGTTATTTCAAGGATTTTTGCGGGTGTTACCCGAAACCAAAGGATCGAGCACGTCCTAAGCCCCCGTCCGCTAGGGAGTTAGCCTCGCTTGAACCCCAGCCTGTTGCGTCGCGGTGCAAACCCATACCCCACAGCTTGTGCCGTTAAGGCAGATGGTGCATGAACATGCAGCCCCTCGTTAAAGAGTTCCGTCAACCCGTCCAGCAAGGCTCACGCAAGGTTTCGACCTGGCCAGCAGGATTCTCGCGATGCGAAAACAACCAGACATCGCCCCGAACAGCCAAAGGGTGGGTGTCGCTTAACCAGTAATTGCGATGCTTCGCCTTCTTTTATTCGCTTGTCAATCCTCACTACCGCCCGCGCGGGCCCTCTGCCGCCAGCGCCTCGGTGTAGATCTCGCCGCACGAATCTCTCCAACGAGCATCTGATTCCGGGTCCGCGCAATAACCTTTGCCGGGAATTGATTCTGGGTCTATATGCCTTCCGATTCAAAACAAAAACGCCGCCGATGTGATATCGGCGGCGTTCTCCTTTTTCACCCGGAATCCACGTTCCAGATTCTATTTAGGCATGCTGCTGTCGCTCATCAGGTTCTGGTCGTCGCGCCGATGCAACGTCGGCTTGTCGTCGCCAGTTGAACTGTCGTCGCCGGTCGAGTTGCCATTGGTTCCATCGCCTGTGGTGCTGGCGCGGCGCAAAGACGGCTTCTTCCCATTCTTGGTGTCGACCAGGCGGCGCTTGTTCTCAATTCGCGCCAGGCGGGCCTTCACGTCATCAAACTCCGAAGTCGTAACCGTGTACTCCTCGCGAGGCGGCAGAATGTGTGCAATCTCCTCCTGCGAGTGCAGAATGCGATCGGGAGTCTGCGGATGGTCGCTGAACGCCTTGGCCACCATGCCCGGCTTGCGTTTCTCCAGCGCCTGCACCTTCTCAAAGAAGCTGATAAACGCCTGCGGATCGTAACCGGCGCGGTACATGTACTGAATCCCGAGAAAATCTGCCTGCGCCTCGAAGTCGCGCGAGAACTTCAGGAACGTCATCGGTATCGCAAACTGTGCAGCTTCGTAGATGCCGTACCCGGTCCAGCTATAGCCCGTCACCATGATCAGCGGGATCATGCTCAACTGGGCATAATTCATGCGCGTCTGTTCCCGCACCGCGTGATGCGCGCAAACATGCGCCGTCTCGTGCGCCATCACACCGGCAAGTTCCGCTTCCTCGTCGGCGTTGAGAATCAGGCCCGAGTTCACATAGAAGAAGCCGCCCGGCAACGCCATGGCGTTGATTTCGTCGGAATCGATAACCTTGATCGTGAATGGCACCTTGCAGTCGGAGTTCTTCACGATGTTCTGGCCGATGCGGTTCACGTATTCCACCACGACTGGGTCGGTGATGAACCGTGTGCTCTTCTCGATCTCCATCGCGTACATCTTGCCCATCTTGATTTCGGTGTCGGTCGAATACCAGTTGCCGAGCCCTCGGCCGCCGATGTCGCGATTGCCCACGGCGCTCACGTCATCGATGCTCCCAGGCTTGACGTTGATCTTCTGGCTGCCCGGCTCCACCACCTTTTCAGGATCAACATTTGCAGCGGCAACGTCTCCTGCAACCGGCTGCGTGCCTGGTTTGCACGGCGTGCTCGCGGAACTGTCCGCCGACTTATCCTTCTTGTCCTTCTTCTTCTTGTTGTCGGTCGTCGCCGGGGTGCAGTCAGTCGACGTGTCGCTCGAAGCTGCCGTGTCCTTGGCTGGCGAGGCAGGGGTGTCGCCCTGCACGGGAGCCGTTCCCGGTGCCGGCTGTGACGTCGGGGTGTTCGCCGGCGGCGTTGTCGCGGCTGGGGTAGTCGTCTGCGGTGTTGTCTGCGCCGGGGGCGTGGTGGCCGACGGAGCCGCCGGGGGCGTGCTCGACGGAGTCGTTGGGGTGGATTGCGCCCAAACGGTGGTGGCCACGGCCAACACCAAACCTGCCAACATGCCGGCCTTTGAAGTATTCAATACTCTTGTCATGACCTCACCTCGGGACCTGACCCTGCTTGACCTGAACCCTGCCCTCGTAGTTCGATAAAACAAACCCGCGGCGCATTTGCCGCTTCGCTTCAGTCGTTAGACGTTAGTATGTGCCTCTGGGGCAGCCACCACCAAAGAAAATCAGTTGGGCACCAATCCGGTCGCAAATCCGTACCTGTCAACATCCGAAAGAGCCGTACACAATCCGGCTCAACCGATCCCATTTCTTTGGAGCAGGCTGCAGACTGAATTAAAGTGGAGAACACAGTAAAGCGGGAGGTAAAGTGCGTCGGGCGTCCTGGTTGGCGATATTACTGTTTACCGGTTTGTCACTGCAAGTGCTTGCACAGCAGCAGCATCCGTCTGGACCGCCGCAAGGATTCTTCTCTCATCACAAGCCCCCGGCGCCGCCTCCGCCCAAGGCCTCTGAAGTGCCCGTCGTCGTCGATGCCGCCAGCCTGGGTTCGCCGATCGTCCTCGATAAGGGTTGGCGCGTCGGAGTCTCCTCCGATCCTGCCGCCGCAAACCCGGATTTCGACGACTCTAACTGGGCCGTGCGCGACGCCCATGGAGCCATCGCCGATGTGTCCGCTCCCGATGACGATTCTGACCACAACCGGTTTGCCTGGTTCCGCCTGCGCCTCAAGTTCGCTCCCAATCATGGCCCCATCGCCCTGCTCATCGAGCTTCCGGTCTCGCAAAGCACGTCGATGAACATCTCCAACTCCGGCCCCGGCGCCGACGTGTTTCTCAACGGAAAGCGAGTCCTGCCCGAAGGCCCCCATCCAGACGACTCCGACCAGTACCAGCAGATCTCGCGGATCTACAACCTTCCCATCCCGCCCTCGCAAACCTCGGCCACCCTCGCCATCCGTACCCTCTACATCCCTTTCGGGCTGACCGCCTACACCAACTTCTTCTCCAACCGCACTTTTCGCCTCGGCAATCCTGAAGACTTGAACCGCGCCTGGGAACTGTGGTCGGTCCACAGCCTCTTCGAGCGCCTGCCCCGGCTCGTCATCGCCATCCTTCTGATGGTCTTGTCGATCTTTCTGCTTACGCTGTTTTTCACTCAGAAAGGCCACGTCGAATATCTCTGGCTGGCCCTGCATGAATTGGTGCAAGTCCCCATCGGCTTCATCGATCAGGCTGGCAGCTCCGCGCATCTCGACCAGGCCTGGTATGGGGCACTCTATATCCAACTGGCGTTTGTTTCCGCCTACCTCTATTTCGAATTCCTCGTATCCTTCCTGTCGCTCAAACGCCGCTGGTACATCAAAATACTGCGCTACACTTCCCCCATCCTCGCCGGCATAGCCCCGGTCATCCTTTTCGCCAGCCACAACAAAGCCGTTGCCATTACCGCTGCCGTCGTCATACTCTCCGCCATCGTCTGGCTTCTCTGCTGGGCAATCTTCGTATTCCTTACCTTGATCATTGCCACAATCCGGCGCAACTTCGAGGCCGGCCTGCTCCTCATCCCCCTCATCCTCACCATGGTCGGCATCGCAGAGCCAATCCTTACCGGTGGTATGGGTGATTTCGGAGGCAACACGTACCACTCCCCACTCACCATCCAGGCCGGCCCCATACCCATCCACTTCGCCGCAATCGCCGACTTCACCGGACTCCTCGCCATCATAGTCATCATCTTCGTGCGCTTCCTGCGCATTCACCACGAACAGGAACGAACCAGCAGCGAACTCGCCGCCGCGCGCAGCGTTCAGGAACTCATGATTCCCCGCGAGAAGATCAAGACGCCCGGATTCGAAGTGGATTCGGTTTACAACCCCGCTACCGAAGTCGGCGGAGACTTCTTCCACGTCGAAGCCACCTCAGACGGCGGCCTGATTGTCATCATCGGCGATGTCGCTGGAAAAGGCCTCCAGGCCGCCATGAACGTCTCCATGCTGATGGGAGCGCTGCGCCGCACTCCCGACAAAAGCCCCGCCAAGATTCTCGAATCGCTCAATCGCGTGCTTCTCGGCAGCGAAAGCTTCACCACCTGCCAGGCTGCATGGTTTGGCCCCGATGGAGAAGTCGTGCTCGCCAACGCCGGCCATCTGCCGCCCTACCTCAACACCCAGGAAGTAAGGCTGCCCGGCGGCCTGCCTCTCGGCGTTGTCGACGAAGTCGCTTATGACGAAGTGCGCCTCTACCTGCACCCCGGCGACCGCATGCTGCTCATGTCCGACGGCGTAGTCGAAGCGCGCCAATCCGGCGAACTCTTCGGCTTCGATCGCGTCCACAACCTCAGCAACCAGTCCGCCTTCTATATTGCCGACGCCGCCAAGGAATTCGGCCAGGAAGACGACATCACCGTGCTGACGGTAAGACGCCTGGCGCAGGCCATGGCTGCCTGATTCCGCGTTCAACTGCACCGCCTCCAAACAACGACTCCACCCGCATTCCGCATCGAAGGCCGTATGAGCCGAACGTTGCTGCCGGGAAAGCCCTACCCTTTAGGTTCCACAGCACATAGAAAAGGCACCAATTTCGCACTCTTCTCTGAAGCCGCGACCCGCGTCGATGTCTGTTTCTACGACGAAGAAGGCCGCCAGATCGATTGCGTCAACCTGCGCGAACGCACCGCCTTCGTCTGGCATGGGTTCATCAACGACATCAAGCCAGGACAGCTTTATAACTACCGCGTCGACGGCCCATGGGATCCGATGCAAGGTCATCGCTTCAACTACAACAAGTCTCTCGTTGATCCCTACGCGAAGGCCCTTGCCGGTGAGGTTGACTGGAAAGCACCTATCTTTCCCTACGACGTTGCGTCCGGCGACCCGCTCAAAATGGACGAGCAGGACAGCGCTGCCGGCGTTCCCAAGTCCGTCGTCATTCACGATCTCTTCGACTGGTCAGACGATTCCAAACCCGACACGCCACTCTCCGATTCCGTCATCTACGAAGTCCATGTGAGAGGCTTCAGCATCCGCAATCCGAGAGTGCCTGAAAAACTGCGCGGTACCTATGCCGGCCTCGCCCATGAATCAAGCATCGACTACTTCAAGCGTCTCGGCATTACCGCCGTCGAATTGATGCCCGTCCATCACTTCATCGACGAAGGAAATCTGGTTGAGAAAGGCTTGCGCGATTACTGGGGATACAACACACTCGGCTATTTCGCTCCCATGTCGCGCTATAGCTCATCCGGCGACCAGGGCGGGCAGGTCCACGAATTCAAACAGATGATTAAGGCCTTTCATGCCGCCGGCATCGAGGTCATTCTCGACGTGGTGTACAACCACACCTGCGAAGGCAACCACATGGGTCCCATGCTTTGTTGGAAAGGCGTTTGCAACACCAGCTATTACCGGCTGATGCCGGACGATCCGCAACACTACATGGATTACACCGGTACCGGCAACACGCTCAACGTGCGCAATCCGCAAGTCCTCAAAATGATCATGGACTCGCTTCGCTACTGGGTCACCCATATGCACGTCGATGGCTTCCGCTTCGATCTCGCCGCCACGCTGGCCCGCGAACTCCACGACGTCAGCCGCCTCTCATCCTTCTTCGACACCATCCACCAGGACCCAACTCTCGCCGACGTCAAGCTCATCGCCGAGCCGTGGGACGTCGGAGAAGGCGGCTACCAGGTCGGCCAGTTCCCTGTTCTCTGGGCTGAATGGAACGGCAAATATCGCGACACCGTTCGCCGCTTCTGGAAAGGCGATGGCGGCCAGCTCTCCGATTTCGCATATCGCCTCACCGGATCGAGCGACCTGTATCAATTCGATGGAAGACGCCCCTACGCCAGCATTAACTTCGTCACCGCCCACGATGGCTTCACTCTCTGCGACCTGGTCAGCTACAACCAGAAACACAACGAAGCCAATCTCGAAGACAACAAGGACGGCACCGGCAACAACGACTCATGGAATATGGGCGCCGAGGGTCCCACCGAGGATCCTGCGATCAACAAGATGCGGGAGCGCCAGATGCGCAACTTTCTCGCTACGCTGATGCTCTCGCAAGGCGTGCCCATGCTCGCCGGCGGCGATGAAGAAGCGCGCTCGCAGATGGGCAACAACAACTGCTACTGCCAGGACAACGAACTTACCTGGTTCGATTGGAATCTCGACCGGCGCCGTGAGCGCGTTCGTGAATTCACCTGCAAGCTCATCAAACTGCGCCTCGCACATCCCAATCTGCACCGCCGCAAGTTTTTCCAGGACCGCGAAATCCGCAAGCGCGGCGACGGAACCCTCGTGCGCGTCGAAAAAGATGCAGCGTGGCTCAACACCGACGGCAACGAAGTTTCAGACGAAGCGTGGAACGCGGAATGGAGCCGCGCTATCGCCCTCCTGCTCAACGGACGCACACTCCAGGTTACCGATGAGAACGGTGAATGGGTGATCGACGACAGCTTTCTGCTGCTCGTCAACGCCGCGGATCAAGGCGTCGAGTTCACCCTGCCTCAGTCTCCCTGCGGCAAACCCTGGTGCCAGCTTCTCGACACCGAGAACATCGAAGATCCCTTCGTCCAGACCGGCGTGGACCCGAAAATCATCCTCGGCGGACGGTCGCTGAAACTGCTGAGCGATGGTACTTATTTATCGGATGTTCCGTCTTTCCGGTCATTATCCCAGGACGAATCTGCGCCCGCCAAAGCCACAATCCGATTACCGAAGAAACGCGATTCCGCGCGCAGCAAAAAGCCTCATCCCGTCGGATAAGGCTCTTGCATTTGCTCTTGCCGAGCGAGGCGAGGCGATTAGCCCCCCCGCAGGTGGCCGCGCGAGGCGAGGCGATTAGCCCCGCCGCAGGTCGTGGTGGCTAGAATTGAGAGGTAAATGTGCCGGAAACAGCAATCAATGAGTGATTGACGCTGTTGGCAACGGCGCTCATTCCGGCAACTGTCCCGAGCGCAACTACGGTGAAGCAAAGCGCGTAGTCGACAACGCTCTGGGCCTCCTCGCGCTGCAGGAGCAATCTCGCACTTACATACATCCTCAGAAAGAGGTTCTGCATTGTCGGTTTCCCCCGTCGTCAGGCTACCCCGCCTGAGATCACTAGACCTCAAAACGGGCCCGGCGCAAAGATGCCCGTAGTCTTTGGACTTTAGTTCGCCTCCTAAGCTCCTTTGAATTCAATGCAAAAAGCCCATCCCAATGGATGAGGCCCAAGACTGCGGAAAAACCGAACACGGAGGGAGGCGGGAGTTCAACCCCCACTCAAAGCTGCCAAATTCGATGCCGGCTTCAGCCGCGGAGGGATCATTTCGCGAAAAGCCCCATCCGGTTGGATGAGGCCTTTGCCGTTGCATTTGCTCTAGCCTAGCGAAGCGAGGGATCAGCCCCACCGCAGGTGGTGGCTAGTCGTAGTATTCGAGGCCCAGGTGGGTGATCAGGTCCGCGCCCATAATGTGGCGCAGCGTGTTCTTCAGCTTCATCGACTGGATGAACAGATCGTGCTCAGGATAGAGTCCTTCGCGCGTCTGCGGCGACTTCAGATAGAAGCTCAGCCACTCCTGGATGCCAATCGACTTGAGCGACGGCGTCCGCTTGGCGAGGTCGAGGAACAGCACAAGGTCCAGCGCGATTGGCGCGGCCAAAATCGAGTCGCGGCAGAGAAAATCCACCTTGATCTGCATCGGATAGCCAAGCCAGCCGAAGATGTCGATGTTGTCCCAACCCTCTTTGTTGTCACCACGAGGCGGGTAATAGTTGATGCGAACCTTGTGGAAAATGTCCTTGTAGAGGTCGGGGTAGAGCTCGGGCTGAAAGATGTATTCGAGCGAGCCCAGCTTCGACTCTTCCTTGGTCTTGAACGATTCGGGATCGTCCAGCA
Organism: uncultured Acidobacteriaceae bacterium; assembly: GCA_963826915.1. Classification (GTDB taxonomy): domain Bacteria; phylum Acidobacteriota; class Terriglobia; order Terriglobales; family Acidobacteriaceae; genus Telmatobacter. The sequence continues at coordinate 230,364 of CAWGYG010000005.1, read as the reverse complement.
CTTCGCCATCCCGGTTGCCCAGAATGTTCGTCGAATACCATCCTGAAACGCCGAGCAGCCGTGCCTTGAAGGCGGGTGCCAGCACCGTCTTCATGAACGTCTGTCCGGTTTTGAAGTCCTTCCCGCAGATCGGAGCTTCGTTCTTCTTCGACAGCTCAATCATCACCGGCAAGTCGACCGTAAGGTTCGGCGCGCCGTTTGCGAAAGGCACACCCTCGCTCAGCGCGGCGTAGGCATAAATCTGCGAAGGCGCAATGCCGATATCGTTTGCTTCAAGCCCCTTCTCAAACGCCTCGAGGGATTTGTGGACAGCGGTGGGCTCAAGAAAAATCTCCGTCGACCCGCACCAGATCATCACCACGCGGTCGACGGTCTTCCTGAATGCCTGAATATCCGCACGCACCTGGTCAGCCAGATCGCGCTTGTTCTTGCCCTTCTTCACATGCGTGCCGTGCAGCCGTTTCACGTAGTACTGGTCAAACACCGCCGGCATCGGCTTGATGGTTTCAAGATAAGGCTTCAACTGTTGAACAAGGTCCTTGTCCAGAACCTTGGCGTGCGCTGCACTCTCATAGACGTTGTCTTCGAATATGTCCCAGCCAGTGAACACGAGATCGTCGAGCGCAGCCAGCGGCACAAAATCTTTTACCTTGGGCGACTTGTTGTCGGTGCGTTTGCCAATTCGCACGGTGCCCATCTGCGTCAGCGAGCCGATTGGTTTCGCGATTCCGCGCCGCACCGCTTCCACTCCAGCGATAAACGTGGTGGCCACGGCGCCCAGGCCGACCACCATCACTCCCAGCTTGCCCTTTGCGGGCGAAGGCAACGTAAATGCAGCGTTCTGTGACCCCACGGACGAAGACCTGTCCGCGGGGGCCCCTGTCTTCGGGCCGCCTTGTTCCTGATTGCTCATCTCTTTTCCTAACCTTCCTTTGATCTCTCTAAATCCCAATCAATTCAGATCTGTATTTTGCAGACGAAACAGTGTACGCCCTACAGGTCGTCGCTTTCCCTGAGCGCCCTCACGCGGCACTTGCCTGTCTGAAGCGGTTAACGTGCGTCCAGACAAACCAGATGATTCCCGCCACCAGCGCCAGTTCGACAACCAGGTGGAAGCGGTGAAAAGCCTGCTCGAATCGTGGGTCCGTGTGCCATTTCTCGCCCAGCTTCATCCCCGCGTAGGCCAGTGCATAACACCACGGCCATGAACCCACAAACGTGTAAATGTGAAAGCGAAGCTGCGGCATCTTGGCAACGCCCGCCGGAAACGCAATAAAGGTACGCACCACCGGCAGCAGCCGACCCAGCAGAACGGTGATGGTCCCGTACTTCTCAAAGAAGTGCGTCATTTTGTCGAGGTCGTGGTGGCTCATCAGCACCCAGCGCCCGTAGCGCTCCACTAGCGGACGCCCGCCCGCCGCGCCAACCCAGTACGCGACCACCGACCCCAGGTTGCAGCCAATCGCCCCCGCCGTCGCCGCCCAGAACAGGCTGAACCGCCCGGTATAAACCAGGTACCCCGCAAACGGCATGATGATTTCAGATGGAAGTGGAACGCAGGCTGACTCGATTCCCATCAGGGCTGTGATCCCTGCATATCCCAATGTGCCAATGACCTGGGTTACGAAGTGAATCAAATAGGGCAAAATACGTTCGGTCATGGGCCTATCCAGTATAAAGGCTCAATCTGCCCCACCGTGCTGGAACAAAGTGATCAGAACCTTTCAGTTCTCCGAATCCATCTGACTTCATGGTTATTCGCACAGACCGGAACTGACGCCGGGGTCACGGTTATTAGGTCTTGAATACGCTTGGCACCGACGCGAGCGCTTCACTTCGGTACTGATACGGAGGGCGCAGGGGCCTTCAGGCCCCTGAATACCTGTGATCGCCAATGCAGGGCCTTTAGGCCCGGGCCCTGTACTCTGTCGCCGTGAAACTTGCACCTTACCCAGTATTTCCTTCAGCTGAAGTGAAAAGCTCTGTGGCTAAAGCCTGGCTATTTCGCTGCTTCGAATTCAGAGGCCTTAAAGGCCCCTGCTCCCTCCGATTCCTCTGAAAGACACTTACATTCAAATACCCCTCGGCGCCTTTTGTTACGATTGTCTGGTTCCCACGAAAGTCCGAGGTACTCAAGTTGTCAGAATTCCCACCTGTTCCGCTTACGCTAGATGGCTCGGCCCTGCTTCACCAGTTTTTCCATTTCGACTGGAAATCCTGGCGGACTACTTCCGCCTCCGATCGCGACCGCATCACCGCCGACTTCGTCGCAACCTTCAAATTCCTTGAGCGCACCAGCCCCGACGCTCCGATTCGCACCGCCATCTATTCCCAGCTCGGCCACAAGGGCGACCTCATCCTCATCCACTTCCGCGAATCCCTCGAATCCCTCAATCGCGTTGAACTCGATCTCGCCCAGACCACGCTCTACGACTTCCTCACGCCCACTCACTCCTACGTCTCCGTCGTCGAACTCGGCCTCTACGAATCGAGCCGCAAGACCTACGAAGCCGCAGCCGAGAAGGGCTTCGCCGCGCACACTCCCGAGTGGGACGCCGAAATCGCTACAGCCCTCAAGCGCGGAGCGGAGGCCATGGCCCCGCGCCTCTTCCCCGCCGTCCCCGACGCCAAGTACATGTGCTTCTATCCCATGGACCGCAAGCGCGGCGAACAGGTCAACTGGTACACCGTGCCCTTCGCCGAGCGCCAGCGCATGATGCACGAACACGGCCTCATCGGCCGCCGCTACGGCGACCATGTCAAGCAGATCATCTCCGGCTCTATCGGCATGGATGACTGGGAGTGGGGCGTCGACCTCTTCGCCGAAAACCCTGTCGTCTTCAAGAAACTGATCTATGAAATGCGCTTCGACGAGGTCAGCGCCGTCTACGCCCTCTTCGGCCAGTTCTACATCGGCGTCCGCCTGCCCATCGATAAACTAACCAACTGGCTAAGCGGCAGCCTTTGAGAAGGATTTGTTTCGTGCTTGCAAATGGCAACCACTGAAAAAGCCTGTTTTGTGTCAGGGCACGACTTTCAGTCCGGCCAATAAAGGAAATCAAGTCACGTTGGGCCTCAGTGTCTGAGTGAGAACTCAATCTTCGCGCTGACTTGCCTGTGACTAATGCTGCGTGGGAAAAACACCCCGTAGGGGTGTAGGGAAACTAGCCCCGGGTAGAGCCGTTGATCCGGCTCACGGATCAACGGCGTCACCCGGGGACAACGACAACAGAACGTCCCGAGCCCCGTCGGGGCGATGCAACCCAACCATAAGTGCTGATTCAGGCCATTTGAAACCGAGGGCTTTAGCCCCTGCAAATCTCCCTACGAATGTCCTTCTTACCCATGCCGGGTGCCGGGTGCCCCAGATCTAGTCTTCAAGACCCGGCAAAGCATTAAACTCAATTCAGAAGATCACCATGCCCGCCAAACAATCTCCGCCGAAAAAGAAACCAGCCAAGTGCACCGCACCCTCCCGCGATCTGGCCCCCGACCGCATCGCCGCCATCCTCAAAGCCCTCGACGAAGCCTACCCCGATGCCGTCTGCGCCCTCACCCACCGCAACCCGTGGGAACTGCTCGTTGCGACCATCCTCTCCGCGCAATGCACCGACGTCCGCGTCAACATGGTCACGCCTGAACTCTTCAATCGCTTCCCCAACCCCACGGCCATGGCCAAAGCCAAGCTTCCTGAGCTCGAGGAAATCATCCGCACCACCGGCTTCTTCCGCAACAAGGCGAAATCAATTCAAGGCGCGGCCAAAATCATCACCGAGCGATTCGACGGCAAAGTCCCCCAGACGCTGGCCGAACTCATCACCGTCCCCGGCGCGGCCCGCAAAACCGCCAACGTTGTCCTCGGCGTCAGCTACGGCAAGGCTGAAGGAGTGGTCGTCGACACCCACGTCTTCCGCATCGCCCACCGCCTCGACCTCACCAAAAGTGACACCGCCGAAAAAGTCGAACAGGACCTGATGCGCATTCTCCCGCAAGACCACTGGATCCGCTTCTCCCACCAGATCATCCATCATGGCCGCCAGGTCTGCGTCGCCCGCAATCCCAAATGCGACCGGTGCAACCTCGAACAGCTCTGCCACTCCAAAGACAAAACCTGGTCGTCGTAATCCGCCGTCTCTTTCAGCTCCTTTGCGCTCGTCAGCATCTCAAATCTTCCCTCGCGGGCATCTCCTGTTTAGTAGCGGCTCATTACTCTGAAGTAGTTTTCAAAGGGCACGAGTTTACTCGTGCCGTATATGCCGCAAACTAACATCCTTCGTTTTAGCTTCAATTATCATGAGGCGCTTCAGCCCCTGAGAGGTGGTCCCACTCATAACTTGAACATCAACCTTCCGCTTGAATCAGGCTGCCCTTGATAGAATTCTCTTCGAAACGATCAAACAGTGCCAATTCTTCACGGCGCAGGAATCGATGAGATTTTTTCGCAACGCTCAGTAAGGAGATCGAATCCGATGGTGAATACGTCTCGTAATCGGTGGACCTTCGCTGTTCCATCTCCGGGTTGCCTTACCGGGATTCGCCTCGACTGCACAATGGACGCAGAGTCTTCAACGTTTCCAAGATCGCAACGAAACTTGTGGCGCGCTCCTGCAGTCTTAAAGCAATGATCGCTCAGAAATTCGGGGAATGTCCCGGCATCATTGGAATCGACAATTCCGGATGACCCGCTTCACTTACGATGATAGTCGGCAATCTTACAGGCAAGCGCGTCAACTCAGCCGTCCTGAATAGCAAAGACTCTAACGGCGTTCCAACTGCGAATTGCAGGTCCAGACCGTCATTCTAGCGGATTTAGCGAATTAACGACTCGCGGGCGATTTAAAGAAGCGAGTCGATGAATCGCTGAGTCACAATTGAAGGGCCAGCCTCTTTCAGATTCCGCATCCGCGTCCGATCAGCCCAAGACACGCGGCTCCTGCCGCTCAAACCTCCCTCTCCATCGATTCCACGCCCACCGGAGCGGACATTGAAATTGACGGTGCGTTTGTCGGCAATACGCCGTCCACGGTCGCAGTCGCCGCGGGAAGTCATCAGATTGCCGTCAAGAAAAAGGGGTTCACAGCCTGGAGCAAGACCCTCAACGTAACCGGCGGCACGATTCACCTGAATGCGGAACTGGAGCAGGAACCGCCGAAGCAATAAAGAAGGGGACCCCCGGTTAAATTCGCTCTTGCAGACAAGCGGACTTCGCGCTTCAGCGAGTTCACCTAAAGACATAAACCAGCATCCGACCCGAGTGGTGAATCTCTCAGGCCCGATGCAATAGGCAGCTCAGTTAACAGGACAAGATTTGCGGGGCCAGTTCTATTGCTCGGCGGTAGCTGACCGGTTTGGCCCGCCCGGCGTCCGCTCTTTCACCGTGTAGCCTGCGGGAGCCTGGAAGAGCGCTGCAGATGGCTCGTCGCGACTGATGTTCGTCAACTCCGTCGTCGTGGTGCCGAAGCGCGGATCGGTATCCACCCGCATCACCGCAATCTTCAGATCCGGTGAAACCCACGATTCATGGGTGACGGTCAGCGGCTGATCGTTCCCCCGTTTGCCCGCCGGAATCACCTCGGTGCTGCGCGTTCCCTCAGCCGTAACGCCGTTGATGGTTTTCGTGCTCAGGTTCTCAACGGTTGCGTTCTGCATTCCGCCGTGGAAACGCATCGGCCCGCCCGCGACGCCTGTTTCCTGCGCCATGGGCGACATTCCGGACGGCCGTGGCTCGGGCAAATGGAAGACGTTGGCCTGTTTCGAATTCGACGACCAGGAGATGGCAACACGGTTTACCGAATCGAATACGCGGAAAAAGGTGCGGCTGCCGGCTCCAGCGTCCGTCGTTTCAGGCTGCCTCTCGACGTACGTTCTTCCTTGCGAGTCGCGAGCTTCCTTGATCACTTCCGTGTGAGTGATCGTGGTGCCATTGTCCAGCTTCTGAACGTGCGTGATTGTCCGCGTGGCGGAGTAGGGTGCCCCGGTAGTGACTTTCCCGTGGAATTCACCAAACCCGGCGCCGTGTCCAAAACCTCTGCCGAAGCCTGCCTGACCGTAGAGTGCGGGCGATACTGCCAATGCAAGCCCGGCAACACCGCACAGAAATTTGCCGATGGTCATCTCCAACCTCCTCATAGCCGTTGTTTCGGGGAAACAAAGATGTCGTTCTTTGTCAGATGGACGGCAAATGAAGGCGCCAGAGTACACCCGCAACACAAAATTCTGTGAAAAGCTGCGCGTAGTCCCGAAAACGACTAGAAGGAGAAACGGCTACCGATGGTTGGAGCAAGATTGTTGTCGGAGTTGTAGGGCACGCCGGGACCGTGCGGAATGGCGATGGCCAGGCCGCCGCCCACCCAGGAATACGCGACTCCGGCAAAAGAGTCGAAACGCTTGGTGAAGTGATGATCCACATAGAGCGACCCAAAGTTGAGGGTGCCCGCGCAGGACGCGCGGAAACCGGCTGCGGCCGAGCAGGTCGGCGGAATACGGAAGTCGTTTTGACGCTGTTGATACCAGGCGAAAGTGAAGTCGGTTTGGCTGCGATAGGTGTACTTCGCGCCCGTCCACCAGATATTCACCAACTTCTCTGAATCAAGATTGTTGTCTTCCACTCCGCTCATGAAATAACCGCCCTGGTCAGAGGCGCCAACGCCCAACGGGTTCTTGGGGTTGTTCTGCCAGATGTATTCGTAGCCGGCAAAAACCTTGAACTCTTCCGACGAATACTTGGCAGCCACAATAACTCCGTTGTTGTCGGTCACGATGCCATATACGGTGTTGGTCGTTCCGATGAGATTAGCCCCGGTGATGGGGTTCGTATTGATGCTGTCCGTGGTCGACTGATACGACTGCGACGGACTCTGGCTCTGAGGCCCCAGCAAGGGATTCAATACGCTGATCGCCTGGTTGTAATGCTGGAAGAGAAGGTCGCCGGTGATCTTGCCTGAAGTTCCGCCGAGGTTGAATCCATACGCGTTGTTATGCGCCTCCTCCGGCGTGCAGTTGGCCGCGGTCCAGCCTGCGGAGGCCGCGTAGCAGCCCGCAGATCCATCGGCGAATTTATACATCGCGCCGAAATGGGCGGGGCCAAAGGTGAAGCGATACTTCAGGGCGTCGTCCCAGCGGCTGTCCTCGGTGTCGCCGCCGCCGGCCATTGTGCCGTTATATCCGATGTACGAAAAGGCATAGCTGCCACCGGCCGGATCGTAATGCAGCATCGCATCCGTGCCGAGAGAGCGCTGACGACCGAAGGTCAGTGTGCCGGCATACCTCGACGATATACCGGCGTAGTATTCGTCATTGAAAGGTTGGCCTGCGCGCGCGCCGTCGATGGCTATCGAATAGCTGGCCCTGGGAAGGCCGTTGTTGATGATGTCGGTTTCTGACGCGTTGGCCAGCAGGCCCGACTGCGGATTGATGCCGGTGGACGCGTTGAACACAACAGACCAGCCAGCCGCGAACTCTTCCTTGCCCCGGATGCCCAGACCCGTCTGCTGCAGGTTGTTCGGTGCAACGAGGAATCGATGCTGATAGCCGTTTCGGTTTACCAGGGATTCGCCTTCATAGTTGTAGCCGTTTTCCGGTAAGCCGTGGCTGACCCAGCCCACGCCGGCATCATACGCACCGTACAGCGTGATGCCATGCCAGGTCAGCGCGCAATCGGTGGTGGCGAACTCGTGGCCGCTCGCGCAGGGGTCGGGGGGCTTCGGCTGCGTCTTGACGTCGACCGCGCTTGCCGTGACTTGCCCGAGTGCGGAAACAGAAAACATGCCTGTTGAAATGCCTGCAAACAGAAGCACAAACACATATTGAAGAGGGTGGCGCCTCAGCATTCGATCTCCATGTCAATTAGATTTGGGCAGTGCCCTCTGCTCAACCGAGTGGGAACCGATGGGGGAGGGACTGTCTATGGGCACGCCAATATCATCGAATTTATATGTTTCGATTCGTATCGTCAACAAGCCTGCAGCGAATCGGCTCAACTCCTGGTCTGAAGCACTCCTAACGGCGGCCGACTTGATCAGAGGTGCCTGCCGCGGGACCGCATCTCTCGAAAAACCCACCGCTGCGTCCCTTTACGAGAGAGCCTATCGTCGAATCCTGCTTACGGTGGACCCATGCCTGAAGCGTTATCCTCTGTCTAACTCAATCGACAGGAGGGAGTCACTCCATGTCTATATCGGCGCCCATAAATTCTGTCGCCGCAAACGTTCTCGCCGCAGTGTCTTTGCCAATCATGCTGCTTACTTTCGGTTTTCCGGTCGCGTCGGCCCAATGTTCTCAGGCGACGCTGCCTGAGGCGACTTCTTCTTCTCAGCCCGCCGCTTCCCTTCGGGGCAATTCGCCGCCGCCTGCAAGCGCTGAATCCTCATCCTCGTCCGAATCCGCGAACGGAGTGCGCTTCGCGATCGGCAGTGCCATCACGGTGCTTGAGGAAACGCCGTTGCAGGTCATTTGTAACCGCCAATTCGCTCTGAATGCTCCTTTGCTTTTCACCGCTCTGCTGCCGATTCCGTCCTGCCCGTGACCCCCATCATCCTTCCCGCAACTGCATCTCTCAGGCCTGACGGAATCACGCTACTCTGCAAATGTCCGCAGCCCTCCCGTCAGAAACTGGAGACAGGCAACCATGCAGAATCGCAGCATCGCGTCCAACCTCGGCATTTACGTCTTCGCAGGCAGCGCCATCGTCCTCGGCCTTCTCGGCATGGCCTCGGGCGATTTCGCCACCCAGTGGCAGCACGTCGACCCCGCCGTGCCTTTCCGCCAGCCGCTCGCTTATCTCACCGCTCTCGTTGAACTCGCTGCCGGACTCGCGCTTCTCTGGCGCCGCTCTGCGCGTGCGGGCGCCCTGGCGCTCACCGTCGTCTTCTCCGTCTTCACACTCTTGTGGGTGCCCCAGATGATTCAAAACAAGACCGGCTACGACCCCACCGGCAACTTCTTCGAGGAGTTCTCGCTCGTCGTCGGCGGCGCTGTCCTTTTCGCACGGTTCTCGCCGGACAGTTCATCCATCTCGCGCCGCGAATCCCTTTTCGCCCGTCTCTCCGGCCTCTCCGCAATTTCCTTCGGCATCGTCCACATTATCGACATGCCCGGCCTGGCGGATTGGGTCCCTAAATGGATTCCACCTTCGCAGATATTCTGGTGCTACGCGACCACCATCGGATTCTTCCTCGCCGCCGCGGCCATCCTCTCCGGCATCATGGCCCCGCTCGCCTCGCGCCTGCTCACCGCTGAAATCGTAGGCTTCGAACTTCTCGTCTGGATTCCCAAGCTATTCGCCAGTCCGCATGACCATTTCATCTGGGCAGGCAACGCCATCTGCATCGCGATCGCCGGCGCGGTATGGGCCGTCTCCGATTCCATCTGCCGCGCCGCCAAACGAGCACCCTCCCTCGCCGAACCCGCCACCGAAGTCAGCATCCCCGCCTGAGCAGCAAACGATCTTCTACTCCTTACTGGCTTCGGAAAGCGCGGTCAGCTGACAGGAAACCGACCGCTACCCGTGCGAGCGGGAAGATGGAGGCGCGACGAAACCGCTTCTCACTGCATGCCTTCACACGTCACGTGGTTGTTCCAGTCCACGAAGGCTCCCTGGGGGTTGTCCCGCCAGGCCCAGACGTGTAGTTCGAAGAACGCCGGTATCTTGAACCGATTGGGGCTGTCGACATACAGGAAGACTTGCCCTTCCAGGACAGGAGGAGCGGAGTTCTTGCTCATCCAGGTTGCTGCGTCCACAATGAACTCGACCCCAACGAGCCTCATTTCACCGTTCGTCGGTTCATAGATCAGAGCCTGCGGGTGCGTGGCGTCAATCGTGGTTGGGTTGAGCAAGCTGCCATTGACGTAATGGATGCCCATCGCGCCGTGATCCGATCCGCTCACGCAACCAAGGAATGGCCCGTATCCTGCGGCTGTGGCGTTATTGACGTCGATGTACTGCCTTGTGGCCTCCCGAACAATTTGGACCAGTTTGGATGGAGCGGTTTTTGCGACTTCGGCGCTGGAATCCGGGTGCTGACCTGCCGCCGGCAGCGGCGTTCCGGCTGCAAGACCGAGTGCGAGGGAGGCGAAGACGGGGGTTGCGATACGGCGTACAAAATTGATTCTCATGGGGATCTCCTTTGGAACCTTGGGGAATGTTGTGTTGGAAACAACGTTCTTAACTCGCGATTTGCTTGACCATTGCTCGCGACGAAACGAATCATGCGCCGGCAGCACATTGTCCTCAATAGCGAACAAATGTCGGACGCATTAATTTTTCCTGTCTTTTCAAGCGCAAGAACCTAAAAGGGATAACGCATAAAACCGCGAACGGTGTAAAATCTGTCCACCCATCAGGGGGTGTCGCTGTGGGATCAAGCCCGGCTGGAGCGCAGGAATCGATCAGGTTTGGGAAAGATTTTGAGGTCGATCTGCGGGCCTTCGAGCTTCGCCACTTTGGACGCGCGCTCAAACTGGAGCGCATTCCCCTGCAAGTCCTTCTTATCTTGATCGAGCAGAAAGGTCAGCTCGTCACTCGCGAAGAAATCGCCGAGAAGATCTGGGGCAAGGGCGTCTTCCTCGATACCGACAACAGCATCAACGGCGCGGTCCGCAAAATCCGTCAAGTCTTGAAAGACGATCCTCAACAGCCGCGCTACGTCGAAACCCTCTCGGGCCGGGGATACCGATTTATCGCACCGGTATGCGAGGAGGAATTAAGTTCGCCGGTGGTGCACCACCCCGCGCAAATAGAGGAACCTGAAACAGAGCCTGCCCAGGCGCGCCGGGTTTCTGAGGAAATTGGTAAAAGGGCTGAGGAAACGCCATTAGCTGTCACAGCTGCCACCGGCCGGCGATTCCAATTGCTGGTTGCCATCTTCTCCACTTGCGCAATCGCACTTGCCGGCTGGATCGCGTGGCATCACTTCTACGGCGAAAGCGCGGCTCAACCCATACGCTCCATCGCAGTGCTCCCCCTGCAGAATCTCTCTGGCGATCCGGCGCAGGACTTCTTCGCCGACGGAATGACCGAAGAACTGATCACCGAGCTGTCTCGAATCCAGACCTTACGCGTGATCTCCCATACCTCGGTCATGGAATATAAGGGGACAAGAAAGCACCTTCCGCAAATTGCGCGTGAGCTGGGAGTGGATGGCATCCTTGAGGGTTCAGTCATTCGCGAAAACGACCAGGTTCGAGTCACCGTGCAATTGCTTAACGGCCCCGACGACCGCCATATCTGGAGCGAATCCTACGAGCGCCCCTTGCACGGAATCCTCAATCTGCAGCGGGAAGTTGCCGAGACCGTTAGCCAGCAGATTCGCATTCAATTGTCTCCCGAGCAGCAAGCCAGGATCGGCTCGGCACCGCTGGTGAATCCCGAGGCATACGATGCTTACCTGCGAGGACGTTATCTTCTCTCAACCCAATACACGATGGGTCCGCCGCTCCTTCAGGCCAAGAGCTACTTCGAAGAATCCATCCGTAAGGATCCCAACTTCGCAGAGGCTTACTCCGGTTTGGCCGATGCCTATCTTTACCTTGCGATCTTCCGCCATGCGCCGCACGAAGCTGCTCTTCAATCCGCCCATGATGCTCTTCGCAAAGCAGCGCAACTCGACGACAGTATCGGCGAAGTGCACGATACACTCGGCACAATAAATTGGGTGCATGACTGGAACTGGATTGAAGCCGAGCGGGAATTCAACCGGGCCATCGCGACGGCACCGAGTTATAGTTGCGCCCACGAAGATCGCGCCTTGTTTCTGGCTTTTCTCGGCCACCGTACTGAGGCCATGGCAGAGGTAGCCAGGATCAACCAAATCGATCTTGGTCCCAGCGGCTCTATGACTGAAGAAGGTGTTTACTATCACCTCCGCGATTATCATAGCCTCGTTGAAGCTAGCCAAAGAGGGGTTGCTTCGAACCCCAACCAGTGGGTCGAACACCGTAATCTCGGTATCGGCTTCGAAGGCACCGGAAAACTGCCGGAAGCGATCATTGAGTATCAGAAGGCCGTGGAGCTATCCAGCGGCGACCAGGACGCCCAAGCCTTCCTTGCGCATGCATACGCAGCAATCGGTAAGAAAGCTGAAGCGGAAAAGCTCCTTCGTGACCTCGAACTCAAATCGAAAGACAGTTATGTTTCGCCCTATATTCTCGCAACTGTATACGCGGGACTTGGCGAAAAGGACAAAGCAATTCAGTTCCTGCAAAAGGCATACGACGAGCGATCCCTCGAGATCTCAAGCAATCTCAAAGCCGACCTGCGCTTGGATAATCTTCGCTCTGACCCGCGATTCCAGGATTTAGCTCGGCGCATCGGTCTTCCCCAATGAAACGTTTCTGACTTGTTGAGCGCATTGCCCTGTTGTCGTCACGCGACAATTGGCTCACGCTCTGTATCGAACCAGCGGATGTTCCCGAGCGACGCTGCTCACGAATGGAGATATGGGGATGATCTGATCTTGCCGTTCGGGCGCGTCACCGATGGCTTCTCGGTGGCGTTTATCCCGCCTGATTTGCTTCTCCAGTGCCCATACCACCCAGAGCATAAACGCCAGTCCCGGGACCAGCGGAATAAGCACGAACACATAATCAGAAGTGAGCATCATTATGCCCTCCGATGTCGCATCCAGAGGGTGGGCAAGGTCTGACCTGCGCACCTCGGAGCGGAATCCTACCTCTTCATTGGAGGCCGCCGCACATAACGATGAAGCACTCAATCCATAAAGACTTCGTAAAGGACGAGAAGCGGCAACTGCACCGGTGCAAACCTTCAGTCGAGCATCGAGAGGAGAGCTGCGGCTCAACTCAACCTAAAGATGACGTGGACTTCGATTTCAACGGGCCGAGGCTGGCCCATCAGGTCGAAGGGCCTGTAAAGCCACTGATGGACAGCGTCGAATGAAGCCTGGCGCAGGGCGAAAGGACCTTCGATAGGCTGTAAATCTTCCACGTGCCCGTCGCTCCCGATAGTGGCCTTCATGGTCACAGTGCCTTGAATGCCCCTGGACTTGGCTTCCTGAGGATATTCGGGAACAGACTTCTTCAAGAGTACCGGCTACAAACTTGCGCCAACCAAGCCGTTCTTTCGTGCGCGAGGGTCATGAGAGCGACCGGGGCCTGCGGCAAAGTTGCAGGAGCGGCCTGCGCGAAAACGTGCAAAGGATAGGCGAACAGAATCAATGCGAGACACAGACAAGCTTTGCACAGACTCATTTTGGGTAGAGCCCTCGATTGTTTCAATTTGGTTCCGGTTCATGATAGTCCGGCGGGCCCTCTCCGCAGCAAGGCAGCATTGCCGCGACCGATCTGGGGCCCTCGGCAGCCTCAATTGCTGATCAACTCGGCTTGAAGCTGGAACCGGCAAAAGGACAAGTGGAGACCCTGGTGATCGATCACGTCGAGCGGCCCTCGCCTAATTAGCCACGGTCAAAACGCAAGTCGGACGACAAATCAACTTCTTGACTTCCTGTGCACGTCGCATACATACTGGTCGGTATGTTGCTGGCGTCGAAGAAACTGCAACGCTCGGCGGCAAGGCTGCGCGATCCTGATGGCACGCGACAGAGCTTGTTGCAGGCAGCGTTTCGCGAGGTCTACCGATACGGGTTCCAGAGCGCCGGGATCGACACTATTCTCGCCGCCACCAACGTCACCAAGGGAGCGCTCTACTACCACTTCGAGAGCAAGGAAGCTCTGGGCAATGCCATCATCGAGGAGGTCGTCGCAGAAATCACCAGCGACCGGTGGATGCGTCCCCTCGAACAGAGCAAAGACAAGAACCCGGTTGATGCTTTGATCGGCATCGTTCGGGCCATACCCGCTCGGCCAGGGGATGTAAAGCGCGGCTGCCCCCTGGTCAATCTGACGCAGGAAATGTCTCTGCTCAACGAGCAATTCCGAAAGCGACTGGAGAGGATCTTCAAGGCTTGGCAGGGGGGCATTGCCACCGCTTTGCGCGAGGGGCAGCATGCGGGAACAGTTCGCCGCGACCTGGTTCCGGAGGAGACAGCGAGCTTCTTGATTGCGATGGTCGAAGGCTACGAAGTGCTGGCCAAGAACGCGCAGGACGCGAAGGTCTGGAATATGGGAATCAAGAATATCGTGAGCTGGCTGAATTCTCTTCGAGCACCGGGCAAGGGCAAGCGAGGCTGACTGCATTGAATCCAACCACGCCGTTACATACCAACCCGTTCGTAGGTCAACCTGATCGCGAACATCACCTCATGAAAGGAGAACAAGCAATGACGAGGATGACAGTGTCGCGCAGAAAGCTGTTCACAACCGGAGCCTGCGTGCTCGCAGGTGCAGTGGCGCTGCCGGGACCGGAAAGAGCCGGCGCATCGACAGGGCAAAACTCGGCGAACGAGGAGATCGTCCACAAATGGTACGCTGCCTGGGAAAACAAGGACTTGGCCACGTTCAATTCCCTGCTCGCCGACAACTTCACCTTCAGCAGCGCGGCCGGCGACGACCACATCAGCAAAAGCGCCTTCAAGACGCAATGCTGGGACACACAGGTTGATTTCATCGCCCATTTTGACTTGGAGCGAGTCAGCACCGGTGCCAACGACGCGTTCGTGAAATATCTCTGCCACACAAAAAACGGCAAGACATTCCAGAACGTGGAGTACCTTCGCATCGCGAACGGAAAGTTGGAATCAATCGAGTGTTATTTCGGCGCACAGTCCAGCTTCCCGTCCGCGGTAAGCACTGCGCAGAAGTAGCCTCCGGGCGCCGGCAGATTTCTTCACCTTCAGTAAAGTTCCTGTGGGGCGGCAACCCTGGTACAAGGACAGCAAAAGGAAATGCCTCATTCGGAAGTCACGGAAGTCATAATCTCGCAAGGGTTTCGTGGAGGAACACTCTCCTATCGAAAAGGCGATCACGAAGTCCCATTCGACTGGGAGTGCTGTGGCAGAGCGGCCGTGATGATTTGGGGGACGAAGAAGCCTTGCTGGGATGTCAGTCATCCCTGGGCAGCGGGTCGTCAATCTGAAATTTACGATTTTGTAGCCAAAGAAGTGATTCGCCAGAAGGCCCTGACTTCAAACTTCAAGATCAATCTGGAATCTGGAACCATAACCATTCTCTGAAGACGAACCAGCTCAGTCCAGCCATGCGTTCTGCTTGGCGAACCGGCTAGACAGGCTGCGGAAAAACTGAACACGGAGGGAGGCCCCCACATAAAGCCGGCAAATCGGCGTCGGCTTTAGCCGCGGACGAGTTATCTACCCATTTCTCGCCGAAACTCCCACTTTTTCCGCGAACCGGCTTGCACCCCGAACCTTCGCGATTCTCTCGAGATCGTCAAACCGCTTCTCGAATCGGCGTGCAGAAACAAAGGCCGTTGCCATCCGGATCGGTCACTGCAAATTCACGGAGCCCCCAGGTTTGATTCACTGGCGCGGTATGGATCGGAGATTCGGGCCGCCGGTTCGTGTCCAGACCCCGCGCGCGAAAAGTCGCATAGCGTTCATCCACATCGTCGACAAAAATGCGGCTGAGCGAACCAAACATTCCATCTCCCGCATGGCGCGAAATCTGCAACTCGGCTCCATCTCTCATCAGGTGAGCCACTCCGTTGGCTGTCTCGCGATCTTCCTCATCGGGCCACTTTCGCTCAAAATCGAGCACCTCCGTGTAGAAACGAACGGAGCGTTCGAGGTCGCTGGATTTGATCACAGGAACAATCTTCATCACATTTTCCTACATGAGACGGCAACAGAATACCCATGCCGATCAGCGATGATCAAGCGAGCGAAGCCCGGTAAACGCGGCATCCGACGGCGTCTGGTGATTTCCAGGCTGTGGTTGGTTCACCGTCAACTCAAAAGCAATCAAAAGCCGGGTTATGTCCGGACTGTTCACTACCCTCTCGAAACCGGCATGAGCGCACCTGCTGTCGGTTCAAAAAGGCCGAACCCTTCGCCATAAATCGCAGGGGCCGCCGCGTGCGAGCAGACTCCATTCAGAACGCCATTTTGTACACATTCCCCTTGTCGTCTCTGGCAACGCCACTGATATTTGGTGCAGCAACATCCTTCGCGTCGGCGGTTTCAACAGGCTGGCTGATCATCTCCACCTGGAGTGCCCCGCCCTCCTTGCCTGTGAGTGTTGTCCGCGCAAACAGGTGCGCTCCCAGCACGTGAGCCGTATAGAAACCGGGTCCATAAACCGCGTCCCATTCAGCGGAAAGGTTGAACGGCGGCACAACCCCTGCTCTGCTCTCCTTGGCCAGCGCGCCGATCGACTGCGCCTGCCACTGTCCTGTGAACTGTTCGCCGTTGGCAAGTTTGGCGGAGATGCTGCCAGAGTTGATGACGCCCGTCATCTTTCCGGTGTAAATCGGAGGCGGCGTCTGCGCGGCGAGCGGCCCCTGGACCGGATAGAGATGGGCGACGCGCACACATCCTGAAAGGAAGCACGCGCAGAGCAGTGTAACCACAGCGAATCCGGCTTTCATAGAGGTTCCTCAGTCCATTCGACATGCTTGGAAAGAAATTGGTTAGGGTTATTTCCGGCAAGCCATCGATTCCGGTCGAGTCACCGCCCACCGGAAGTAAGAGTGAGCCAGATCACCGTAATGTCCGAGTTGTCCACCATCCGCTCGGAACTCGCAATTCCAGTGAGCCTTCTCCCGCTGAACCTGTCCCGCGTCGACCGAAATAATCCGAATAATTGACAAACAGTTGGTCGTCGGCGCAGTATGGTTTGCAAATCAAGTTTGCATCACAAACTAGATTGTGAGGATGGAAATGAATGACGTTTCACTGAACATTGCCAGTGAGAGCGCAGATGTAATTGCCAATCGGCTTGTCAACAAAGCGGAGTACCGCGATGGTCTGCAAGAGATCGCGGTGGGTTTACTCATTCTGACGCTTGTACCCTTGGCGCGGTCGATACACAATGAGTCCTTCCGTTCAATCGAATTCATGCTTTTCATGATTCTTCCTACAGCAATGGTTTTCCTATCGCAGTGGACAATCAAGGAAGTACGCAGGCGATACTTGATCGGGAAAGAGGGGTACGTCCAACTAAAACCGATCAGTAGGAAAAGGACGGCCATTGTGTTAGGCCAAGGACTTGGCCGAGCGTTCATCTTCGGAGCTATTGGAACGGTGGGCGGCATTCTAGTGACAGTGGTAATCCACAAGGGATGGGGTGCTGCCCTGTGGGGCTTGCTGCCGCGTGACAGTTGGGGACTCGTGGAATCCGGAATCTTAGGGGGAGTGGTGATGATTTTCTACAGCCGCCTGCCCCGATACCTGATCGGCGGCGTGGCCATTGCCGGGATGGGCATTCTGCTTGCATTCAGCAGAGTCTCGTTCGACGTGGGCATCGCGGTCTTGGGTGGCATTGCTTGCCTTCTCCCTGTCATTGCGGGGAGCGTCGCGTTATTCCTCTTCCTTCGCCAATCGGAAGGGGTGGCTCAGTAGCATGAACGGGAAGGTTCAAAAACTGGCTGAGATCGACCGCATCATCCATGAGCCGGGACGGCTGATGATCGTCGCGCTGCTGTCCGCCGTAGTTGAAGCCGATTTTCAATATTTGCGTCAGGCGACTGAGCTTACTCAAGGCAATCTCTCTGCTCATCTGTCGAAGCTGGAAACTGCTGGCTACATCGCCATCGAGAAATCTTTTCGGGGGAAATACCCGCTTACTATCTGCCGACTGACGGATCGCGGCAGAGAAGTACTCGATCATTACAGGAAGCTAATCAAAGCCGCACTTCGGTGAATCCTCGCTATCAATTTGGCGCAGGGGAAACTCTGAAAAGCGAGGTTCCGAGCCAGTCACCGCCGATCCGTAAATTACTCGCCGGTTAACGCCTAGATCGTCCTAGTGTCGCAAAAGTAATCTCCGGGTTGATCACAATTCAGAAATTCCGCCAAAACATCGACTGCACAAGCTGCGTCCAAACAAGTATTCTGGGGTCGAATTCAGGCGGTGTGCATTTGATGATCACAGAGCGTGGCCCTTCAAAATTGAACGTTGTTATCGGCCTTCTGTCCGTTGTGGCTGGATTGACAGTTCTCGTGATGCCTTCCCCCGCACAAGCAAACGGGGCGGCAACAACGAAATCGCCCTCGCCTGCAAATGCGGCCTATGTGGCGACAATGACGTTTGACGTCGCGTCAGTTCGGGAGAACAAGGAAATTGATGTGAGAGGTGGTTTCACGATGGGTGGTAGCTTTGTGCCGCATACTTCAACATTGAGGGCGATCAATTGGCCTATCGATAATTTAATCAGCGCAGCTTATGGGATCGATCACTATCAGATTGTAGGTATGCCGCAGTGGCCGTGGCCGACGCTGTTTGTGGTAGAGGCCAAAGGCAACAGCGAGACGGATGCGAAGCTGGCCGCACTTCCCGGCGAGCAGCAGTGGGCGGAGCAGAAGCATATGCTGCAGACGCTGCTTGAAGATCGCTTCAAGCTCAAGACACACTGGGAGACAAAAGAAGGCGACGTCTACAACCTGATTGTGGCCAAGGGAGGGGCGAAGCTGGGCGCAGCGGGGTCGATGACAAGGTCTGCTGAAGATCTGAAGAGTCTTGCGGACCATCCGGTACCGCCGCTGCTCCAGAAGAACGATGGCCAGGGTTACGACTTTGTTGGACGTGCGTGCTCGATGAATGTCCTCGTGGCGATGCTAACTTCGCAATTTGGTCGGCCCGTGATCGACAAGACGGGCTTGACGGAGAAGTACGATTTTGTACTGAAGTACAAAGGGCGATGGGATAGGGACCGACCTGCCGACGATCTGGATCCCATGCCGCCAATGGACCGGGCGCTGCAAGAAGAGTTGGGGTTGAAAGTTGAGTCGACGAAGGGACAAGTGAAGATGCTTGTCATCGATCACATCGAGAAGCCGTCGGACAATTAGTTGGCCGTCGAGTTCTCAGGATTATTAGCATTAGCCCGTTACTTCAACTTTGTTAAATGGAGTGTGAGAGGCTTTTTGAAGCCGTAGTTTCGGGAGTATTACCGCCAATGCGGAAATTACGCGCGTTTATCACCGCGCCCCTACAGGGCGTCGATTGTTTTTTTGGGCACAATTCCCCGGGTTTCACCCGGGGCTAACATCAATCGTCCCTCCGGGACTCAAAACGAACCTCGTGGGCGTGTCACCGCCTATTCGTCAGTTACTGGTTGAGCAATAGACGAACTTCTCCGGCCCCTCTCTGACCAATTTCCCGGGTTTGCAGATTATTTCCCCTGACTTCGATACCCTCGTACTTGAGAGACAACAAACCCTCCGCACTCCGTCATCGGGCGCAAATTCCGGCGGGACCGCAGGTTCCTTATTTGCAGGACCTTGGGACTTAGCTTCCTGAAAAAAGAGACTTTGGCGCAGATCATTGCCCGCAACGCTCTTCGATTCAGGAAATTGCAGAAAACATCCAGGGGGCGGGGGGTGGGGGGAGGGGGATACCGGCGGGTGGCCCCAGTCCCGAAGATCGTTCTCAACCACGCCGAGGGACCGGGGCACCCTCAACTGTTCTCCACTGTTTGCATCGGCGCTGTCATCTTTTCTTCTCTGTGTACTCACAGCAGCAACGGAATCAGCGGAAGCTGCTCATCGCGAGTGTGTGACCGTCTACTCGCCCCTAACCAGGATTTGGGGGTTGGGGACGAGTAGCCGACAATACTCCCGAATCCCTTGCGCCTCCTCCTGAGCGTTGTCATCCTGAGGAGCGCAGCGACGAAGGATCCGCGGTTGCCTTTCGGGTTACTTCCGGATGAGCGACCATACTGACTGAACCGATTCGCTAATAGATTGACACTGTGTTCGACAGGTACAATGAAACCTTGTCCAATGTCCTTAAAATTGAACATCCGCGCTGGGTTGGCCGCTCTAGCCAAGGCGTTTAATCGAAGCGAAGATGTCGCATCAAATGAGAATGAACCCTCATCGATTGTTCTTCTGCTGCGAAGGCCAGAGTTTCCAAACCTGAAACAAATGAGCGCGTGTGCCGAACAGGCCTTCAAGGTCCCGTTTGCAATCGAAAATGTAACTGATTTCTGTGTCTTCCAAAAGGTCCTCTTCACCCTGATGCGGGTAGGCCCCCATGTGCTGAGTTTCATGTTCTACACGAAACCGTACTTTGAGGGGCAGCCAGACTTCGTGCGGGAATTGCCCTCACCAAAACAACGCGCCGCGTGTGATCAGCACACTGCATGGCTAGCGATGAATTACGCCAAGGGACCTGGGGCCAACAACATCCAATACGCAGTTCTCTCTCGGCTGTGTGTCGAAATGCTCGACGGTAACTGCACTGGAGCATACATTCCGGGAGAGCAACTCCTGATACCCAACGACGGCTCCCTGATGCGAGCATTGCAGCAGAATAGCTCCGTGAAGGGCGACTTGGGGCTGCCGCCGTTGACAGTCAATTAGCCTTCCGGTTGTATCACCGGCTACTCTTCCCTAACCCGTCTTGGGAAGAGAAGACTACAGCACGTGAACAAGCGGGCATGTGCCGGCTCTTCTGAAATCCTCACCTGCTTGCAGATCATTTCCACTCGCCGGCGCAGAATCAATTCGGGATCACAATTCAGGCCGCGTGAACGGGAGAACTGCACAATGAGTCGAAACACAGAAATCGCACCGCGCCAATCCCGGTTGTTTCCGTGCCAAAATGGCTCCGTAAGGACATGTTAACGTGCCACAAAATGCCGAAAACAACCAAAAAAAGCCACTTTGTGACCACTCAAAAACACGTTCAACTCATTTAGGTTTAGATGTATAGGTCACATGAGTGGTCATTTTGGTAAGGAAAAAGATTTTTAAGAACTGTATTCCTGTATTTCTGCATTCCTGTACTGCTTTTCGGCGAACTGCGAACCCGCAAATGTCACCCTTGCAGCATCCGAATCACCGCCGCGACCAGCCCGGGAATGTCGTGGGTTTCGGCTTCCGCCGCCGGGGTCCATCCCAGTTCGCGCAGCGTCCCGCTCGTGACCGGCCCGATAGAGACGCCCTGCACTCCGGCAAACGGAAATCGCATTCCGGCCAGCCGTGCCACTTCCGCGAGATGCGTCGCGCTCGACGAACTCGTAAACGTGACAGCTTCAATTCCGTCCGCCATCACTTTGCGAAGCTGCTCTGGTGCAGCCGCTGGCACGGCGTTCTGGTAGGCGTCCACAACGTTCAGCGTCGCGCCCGCCCTGCGCAGTGCGTCGGGAATGATGTCGCGCGCAATCGCTGCGCGAGCCAGCAGCACTCGCTTGCCGCGAACGCGCTCTCCCATGGCGATCACCAGGCTCTCAGCAACGTAGTGGTCCGGGGTCAGAGTAACTTTCAGGCCCACGCTGCGTGCCGCCTCCGCCGTGCCCAGGCCGATGGCTGCGACGTGCATCGTGGTATCCAGCCTGACCTTCAGCGCAGCGCAGCGCTCAACCATCGCGCGCACCGTGTTCGTGCTCGTAACAATCAGCCAGTCGTAGCTGTAGAGATGGATCAGCGCCTGGTCGAGAGGATCGTAACTTACCGGCGGTTGAATTTCGAGAACGGGTACTTCTATTGGTTCCGCTCCAGCGGCACGCAAGGCTTCGCTCAGCTTGCCGGCCTGGTGCGCGGCACGGGTTACCAGCACGCGGCGTCCGGTCATGGCTTCTGTCACCGCGCTGCCCCGCTGGGCTCGTTGGTTGCCAGTGCCAGCAGCGGCCCCGCCCCCGCATTGATCAGCATCTGTGCGGCCAGCCATCCCAATGCCGTTGGACTGGTATCCGCGCGCAGCGCCGAGTGATGAATCCGGATCGCTTCGCCGGTCGCGGGGTTTGCGACTACGGCGAAAATCTCGTCCCACTCCCCTGCCTCATCCAGTGGCGCGACGCGGCAGTGGATCCCGATCGGAACCTGGCATCCTCCGCCCAGCGCCGCCAGCGCAGCGCGCTCGGCAGTCACCGCATAGCGCGTGGCCGGGTCGTCAAGAAACGCAATCGCCGCAATGGTCGCCGCGTCGTCCTTGCGTGTCTCGATCCCCAGCGATCCCTGCCCTGCCGCAGGACAAAAGTCCTTCGGTTCAAGCCGTTCGCGTATCCACTCAGTCTTTTCCAGCCGGTCAAGCCCCGCCGCCGCCAGCAGGATCGCATCCACCTGTCCCTCGGCAAGCTTGCGCAGGCGCGTGTCTACGTTGCCGCGAAACTCCACAGCTTCAATGTCCGGCCTCAGTGCCTTCAACTGCGCGCGCCGCCGTTGGCTGCTCGTGCCCACCCGCGCGCCATGCGGCAGTGCCGCCAGGTGTGTGTAATTCACCGAGACCAGTACATCGCGCGGATCGACACGCGGCGGCGTAGCTGCCAGCGCAAACGGTTCAGGCAATTCTGTGGGCAGGTCCTTCAGCGAATGCACCGCCAGGTCGACCTGGCCTGCGGCCAGTGCCTCCTCAATTTCCTTGGTGAACATGCCCTTCGAGCCGACTTGCGCGAAAGTGATTTCCTGCAGCTTGTCGCCCGTGGTCTTGATGATCCGGATGTCGACCGTGTGTCCCGCGTCGCGGAGAAGCGCTGCAATATGATTTGCCTGCCAGAGCGCCAGCTGTGATCCACGGCTGCCAATGCGGAGATTCATTTGCCCCCTACGGCGCTGGTCTGGTTTTCGCACGGCGCAGTTGTCTTTTCTGCATCCTCACTTACATTAACCGACGCCGGCGCCTTGCGTTCCTCTTCTTTCTCGGCAACCGTGGGCAATGACCATGCTTCGCAAAGCGCCTCCACGCGCGTCGAATCGTTGTCGCGCGCGGCTTGCTTGAGCGCCTGCATCGGCGGGTGAAGAAACTTGTTCACCAATCCGCGGGTAAGCGTCTCGACGGCGGCAAGCTGCTCCGCGCTGAGGGTACCGAGCTTTGCATGAATACGTTTCAGTTCGCTCTGTCGAATTTCTTCCGCCTGCCGCTGCAGGGTAACGATTGCCGGCGCGACATTCACCGTCCGCAATCGCTGATGGAAGCGCTCGACTTCCAATCGGATCAGTGATTCCGCATCGCCCGCCTGCGCGCTGCGCTCGGCCATGTGCGAAGCGGCAACCGACTGCAGGTCATCGATGTCGTAGACAAAGATGCCTTCAATATTGTTCATCGCCGGATCGACGTCGCGCGGAACGGCAATATCGATAAAGAACATGGGCCGGTTCCGGCGTTTGTGCATGAACGACTGCCCATGTTCCTTGCGGAAAATGGGATGCGGCGCCCCCGTAGAGCTGATCACAATGTCAGCTTCCGTCGCCGTCTCGTAGAGCTTTTCAAACGGAATGACGCGCCCATTGAAGGGTTCCGCCAGTTGCCGCGCGCGCTCTTGCGTGCGATTGGTCACGAGAATCGCCCCGGCGCCCTGCTGCACAAGATGCCGCGCAGCCAGTTCGCTCATCTTTCCTGCCCCCACCAGAAAGACCGTACGCCCATTCAACGAACCAAAGATCTTCTGCGCAAGTTCCACTGCAACAGAAGCGATGGAAACAGAGTTTGATCCGATCGCTGTCTCCGTCCTTACCCGTTTGGCCGCAGCGAAAGCAGATTGCAGCAGGTGTTCAAGCTGCCCCGATACCGTTCCGCTCGCCCGCGCCACGGCGAACGCATCCTTCACCTGTCCCAGAATCTGCGGTTCGCCCACCACCATTGAATCGAGACTGGCAGCGACGCGAAACAGGTGCCGCACCGCTTCCTGGTTGCGATGCTCGTAAATGTGCGGTGCCAGCAGCGCCGGATCAAGACCAAAATGCTGATGCAGAAAGCCGGTCAGATTCGTCTCTGGAGATTCGACAGAAGCCAGCATCTCCACCCGGTTGCAAGTCGACACGATCATGCACTCGGTCACACCCTCCACCGCGGCCAATGCGCGCGTGGCATCCGGCAATTCGTCCCGCGAAATGGCGATCCGTTCGCGCAGTTCGATCGGCGCGGTCTTGTGGTTTACCCCAATGAGGACGAGCTGGCTCATGGGGCACCGAACCTGTGCACGTGGCTGATGATGTTGGCCGCCCAGACGCAAAGCATCACGGCCAGAACCGCCCCGGAAAGGTAGGCGGCACGCCGACCACGCAGTCCGCGCGTATAGCGGAGGAACAGCAACAAAACGTAGAGTCCCCACATGCCAAACGAGAGCAGCACCTTGGGGTCAAGGAAGTAGGCAGCGCCCAGCGTTGTCTCCTGCACCAGCACCGCGCCCAGCAACAGTCCCACCGTCATGCAGGGAAACCCGAAAAGCAGCATCGCATGCGCGATCCGTTCCAGCGTGTCGAGCGGAGGCAGCCATTCCAGGGGCACCCACCAGGAGTCTTCGCCGGCCTTGTGCTTGGCCTTGAGTCGGCGCTCCTGCACCAGGTAAAGAATCGAAGCAAGCAGGCTGAAGCCCAGCGCGGCATAAGCGGCCAGCAAAGCGGAGATATGCGCAACCAGCCAGCTGGTACGAACCCCCTGCGAGGGGAACATAAAGCCATTCAATCCAAGGGAAGGCACGAAAACCAGGAAGAAAGTGACCGGCAGCGCGAAAACTCCGAGCGAAATTGCGTCGTAAAGCCACCACGCGAGAAAGAATAGCCCGGCTACCGCAAATGCCAGCAATGACTCGACTTCTCGTGCTCCGACAGGAACCCAGCGGTGCGCCTGGACCAGCATTTCCACTGCCGAAACGAAGTGAAAAAAGAACGCCATCCCCCCCAAATGAACACACCATCTGCGCGCCCGCTCAGAGGAGTTGAGCACGGCCGGGAAAATCGCGTAGCTTGCCGCCGCGTAAAGAACTGCCGCGACCCTGAGCCAGAGAAGATGCATGCCGTACTCAAATCTAAGGCCTTAGCCCTAAGTATACTGTGATCCAAATCACTAAATTTAGACTTGGATGAGCACACCCTCAAGTCTATTGTCTGACCTGCCTTTGAGGCACCTCTTGAAGGACAAATACCGAACACAGGCAAGTCGTCACGGTAATCTTGTAGCTAATCGTGCACCCCGCTGAAACCCAACCCGATGCGGCTCAGCCATCTTCCACGGAATCCACCGAGCCCGTCCTCGAACTGACGCCAGTCTCGCCTCCGGAAGTGAAACCAGCGGAATTGACTCCCTTCATGCGCCAATGGACCGCAGCGAAGCGCGAGAACCCGGATGCTTTGCTTTTCTTCCGGATGGGCGACTTTTACGAGCTCTTCTACGACGATGCCGTCACCGTCAGCCGTGAATTGCAACTAACCCTCACCGCCCGCGACCGGGAGCGAAACCAGCCGATGTGCGGAGTTCCCTACCACGCCGTCGATGGCTACCTGACCCGGCTTCTCAGGAAGGGGTATCGCATCGCCATCTGCGACCAGATGGAAGACCCCAGACTTACCAAGAAGATTGTGCGCCGCGAGGTTACGAGGGTGCTCTCGCCCGGAACGGCTCTCGATGGCGCTTTGGGTCAGGAGCAGAATAATTTTCTTGCTGCCTATTTTGAAAGCGGCTCGGCCAAGGAACCAGTTTGTGCTGTAGCACTTCTTGATGTCTCCACAGGCGAGTTCAGAACTGCGGAATTCCAGGGACCAAAAGCGCGTCAGCAAGCCTCGGAAGAGTTGCTCCTCGCGACGCCGAGTGAAGTGCTGCTGGCGACGAGCGCGGAGATGCCGGCAGGCCTCGAACGCACACCAGCATGCACCCGCGTGGAGGATTGGGTCTGGACGCGCGACTTTGCAATCCCGCTGGTGGAGCGACAACTCAATGTGCGGTCCCTCGAGGGCTTCGGGCTGGTTGGGCACGAAGCAGCGGCGATTGTCGCGGGCGCCGTGCTCCATTATGTCCGCACCACGCAGAAGAACGACGCGCTGCACGTCGATTCGCTGAAGTTTCAGGAACACTCGACAGCCCTGGAGTTGGACCAGGTGACGGTTCGGAATCTAGAGCTGGTTGAACCCCTTTTTGCAGTACAGGACGAGCGTGCAACCCTCTTTCACACGCTGGACGAGTGCCAGACGCCAATGGGCAAGCGTCTGCTGCGAGCAACGATCCTGCGGCCTTTGCTCGATGCTCATCAAATTGAATCTCGCTATGAGGCGGTCAGCGAGACCCGCGCAGATCTGTTGAAGCGCGAAGAAGTGCGCCGTGCATTTTCAGGACTTCTGGACTTGGAACGGCTGCTCGCCCGCCTTTCGCTCGATTCGGCGGGGCCTCGCGATGTGAGGGCGTTGGCGGCAAGCCTGGCACGACTGCCGGGCCTGAAAGCTGCGATGGAGTTACTCAGCAGCCCGTTGTGGCGCGATCTCACCTCCCGGCTGGATGCGCTGCAGGACGTGACCACACGTATCACGATGACGCTGATACCGGAACCTCCTTTGACACTTGTTGATGGCGGAGCCATTGAGGCAGGCGTTGATTCGGAGCTGGATGACCTGCGCGCCATCTCTTCCACGGGCCGCCAGTCGATAGCAGCGATTGAGGAACGCGAGCGGGCGCGCACAGGGATAGGTTCGCTCAAGGTCCGGTATAACTCCGTCTTCGGGTATTACATCGAGATCACAAAATCCAACCTGTCCATGGCCCCCGCGGATTACGAACGAAAGCAGACGCTCGTAAATGCAGAGCGCTTCACAACGCCGGAACTCAAAGAATACGAAGTCAAGATTCTGACCGCGCATGACCGTTGCATTGAAATTGAAAAGCGCATCTTTGCGGAACTTCGGCGCTCCGTCTTGGAAGCGGCCGGACGCATCCGGCGTGCATCCGCAGTGGTGGCCGAAACCGATTTGCTGATCAACTTTGCGCATCTCGCCGCGCTCCGGCGGTACGTTCGTCCACAGCTTGCCGACGAACCCGTACTTGAGGCGGTAGCTGCGCGTCATCCTGTGATTGAGCAGTGGATGGAAGAGACGCGCGAAGGCCGATTCATCGCCAACGACTTGTACCTCAGCGCGGGTGAAGAAGGACCGAGTCTCCTTCTGATCACTGGGCCAAACATGGGCGGCAAGAGTACATATCTACGGCAGGCGGCAATGCTGGTGCTGCTTGCACAGATGGGGAGTTTTGTCCCGGCGGAGAGTTTGCGCCTCGGCCTCGTCGACCGGATTTATACACGCATTGGAGCCAGCGATAACGTGGCGCGCGGACGTTCCACCTTCATGGTGGAGATGACTGAGACGGCGACGATTCTGAATACGGCCACCAGGCGATCGCTGATTTTGCTGGACGAGATGGGCCGCGGAACGGCGACGTTCGATGGGCTTTCGCTGGCGTGGGCTACGGTGGAGTTTCTCCATGCAGAGACGGGCGCGCGTACATTGTTTGCAACCCACTACCATGAGTTGACGATGTTGGCAGAAAAACTTCCGAGGATGCGAAATCTGCGTGTAGGCGTAAAAGAGGCTGCCGGCGGCATTGTATTTCTGCATAACATTGAGCCGGGTGCCGCGAGCAAGAGTTACGGAATAGAAGTTGCGCGGCTGGCAGGTTTGCCAGCTGTGGTAATCGAGAGAGCCAAGCGAATCCTGCGCCAGCACGAGAAACAGGAGCGGCAAAGTGTGCAGGTGGAAACCGAGGCAGAGCCGATACAGTTGACGATCTTCACCCCGCTTTCGCAGCGAATTGTGGATCGGATCGAGGCCGTCGATGTGAATTCGCTGACGCCATTGCAGGCATTGAATCTGCTCGAAGAGCTGCAGGGTGAGTTGAAGGAGAAAGGATGATGGCTACCATTCGGCAGGCTGCGGGAGAGTTGCTTGTTGTCGGATTCGAAGGGCCTGAGGTGACCGGAATCGAACGCGCCTGGCTCAAACTGGTGCGGCCCGCTGGCGTGATCCTGTTTCGACGCAATATCAACGATCCAAAGCAGACTCGCGCACTCTTGAGCGACGTTGGCAGTTTATGCGCGCCTCACGCACTTTATTGCGTTGACATCGAAGGTGGAACGGTCGACAGGCTGCGCAACGCGCTGGCTCCGATGCCTTCTGCGCAAGCGGTTGCTGAGGCAGCGAGAGAATCCGGCGATACAAAGCTCGCGCAAAAACAGGGAGAGTTGGTTGCTCGCGGAGTTCGAGCGTTTGGATTGAATACGACTCTGGCCCCGGTGCTGGACCTGGCATTACCGGATTCAACAGCAGTGATGGGCACTCGCTCTGCGTCGCCAAATCCCGATGGTGTTGTCTCTTACGCCCGGGGCTTTCTTGCCGGGTTGGCCAGGCATGGAGTAGTGGGTTGCGGGAAGCATTTCCCCGGCCTTGGCGGTGGAATGAACGACTCACACTTTGAAACACCGGCAATTCACCGCGGCTGGCGGGAGTTGTGGAACGAGGATCTCGTTCCCTATCAACTTCTGCGCGATGAGTTGCCCATGGTCATGGTGAATCACGCCGCATATCCCGCCACGCCGGGTAAGGCCAAACCGGCCAGCGTTTCCCAGTTCTGGATTTCGACGGTGCTGCGCAAAGGCATCCGCTATCGCGGCATTGTTCTCTCTGACGATCTGGAAATGGGCGGAATCCTGAAGTTCATGCCCATGGAAGAAGCCGTAGTGTCGGCAGTTCGCGCCGGAATGGATCTGATGGAGATTTGTCACAGCCCGGAGATGATCTTACGTGCATATGAAGCTCTGGTGTCTGAAGGAGAAAGGTCTGCAGCCTTCCGCACCCGCATGCTGACACGGGCACGAGAAACGGCTCGAAAGCGTGCAAACCTGTTCGGCGCGGGAACGCCGCCGGCTCTGACGGCACGGCAGTTTGAGACATTGCGATCCGATATTCTTCGCTTCCGCGAGAAGATCGCTCGCGCTACAGACGATGGAGAGATAGTCGTGCCGCAGCTCCCCAAAGTTGCGCCAGTGGTCGAGACAGCATGAGTGCAAAGTCGATGGTTGTGGCCGGTGTGATGAGCGGAACGTCTGCTGACGGTATCGATGTCGCCGTGGTGCAGATCGCTCCCGGGAGGCGACAGCCCAGGTTGACGTTACTGGCGCACGAAGCATTCAAATACCCTGCTGCCCTGCGGCGCGAAGTGCTGGCGGCGATGGACGCGGCCGCAACTTCTTCGGCCGCGCTCGCTCGCCTGAACTGGAGACTTGGCATAGCATACGCCGAGGCAGTGAAAGCGACCTGTCTGCGACACAGAATTGAAGTGGATTTGATTGGGTGTCACGGGCAGACTCTCTACCACCAGGCACGTTCAGCATCCTATGCAGGCCGAAGTTTTGCATGCACATGGCAGGCCGGCGAAGCTGCCGTCATCGCCGGCGAGTTGCGTGTACCTGTTGTATCCAATTTTCGTCCGTCCGATATGGTGGCAGGTGGTCAGGGCGCGCCCTTGGTTCCGCTCCTCGATTATGTGATGTTTGCCGATACGAAGCGTGGACGCGTACTTCAGAACATTGGAGGAATTGCAAATCTCACTGCGATTCCAGCGGGTGCAGGCGGGGATGCCGTCGTTGCCTTCGATACCGGCCCGGGAAATATGGTGATCGATGCGCTGGCCCAGGAACTCTTTGCCAAGCCGTATGACCGCAACGGCGCGATAGCCGCGCAAGGAAAAGTGCTTCAGCCGGTTCTGCGGAAAATGTTATCCAATCCATATTTTGCTTTGAAACCACCGCGCACCGCAGGCCGTGAGCAGTTTGGACGCGAATATGCATCACAGTTTCTCTTGGCGTGCATGCGTGTAAGCAAGAGTTCAGAGGATGCGCTTGCCACCGCAACAGCGCTGACGGCGCAAACGATTGCAGCGAGTTATAAGCGATTTGTTCGACCCAGGATGACCGGGCATTCCCTCGATTACATCGTGTCAGGAGGCGGCGCGCGAAACTCGACCTTGATGGCGATGTTGGCCGCGCGGCTTGAACCGCTGGGGTGCGAACTGGCCGTCAGCGAGCAATTCGGCCTCCCAGCTGAAGCCAAGGAGGCTGCGGCCTTTGCCCTGATGGCATGGATGACTTGGCACAAGTTGCCCGGAAATGTTCTCGCGGCAACAGGAGCAAAACGAGCCGTGGTTCTGGGGCAGGTGACATTTGTGTAAGGTAATTCTGCTTGCCGCCGTCCTCGCCATCGTCGGTTGCCGCTCAAGTCAGCGCGATCCCCAGACCGTGGTCTTTCTCATTGAAAGCAGCCCTACCAATCTCGATCCGCGCGTTGGAACCGATGGGCAATCGGAGCACATTGACGAATTGATGTTCGACGGACTGGTGGCCCGGGACGCAGCTTTCCACTTCACGCCCGCCCTTGCAGAGAGCTGGGAACTGCGCGACCCCTTGACGCTCGTCTTTCACTTGCGACCGGGTGTCCGCTTCACCGATGACCGCGCCATGACCGCGCGAGACGTTGTCTGGACCATCAACTCCATGCGGGATGGGACGGTCATCTCGCCTAAGAAAGCAACCTATGCCGCCGTGGACAGGCTTGAGTCAACCGATTCGCAGACGGTGGTTCTCCATCTGAAACATCCGGATAACTTTCTCCTGAGCAATCTTGCCACCGGAGCCATCGGCATTGTTCCTGAGGGCAGCGGCAAAGAATTCTGGCGAAACCCGATAGGGACCGGGCCCTTTCGCTTCGTGAGCCAGCAGATTGATCAGAATGTCGTGATAGAGCGCAATCCCCTGAGCTGGCGTGCGCTGCCCAAAATCGCACGCGTACAGTTCTCTGTCGTACCCGATGCGATTACGGAGTCGCTGGAACTTGAAAAGGGATCCGCCGATGTGGCGACCCTCAATTCCCTGCCTATGGACGCGCTCCCCGTGCTGCAACAGCAGCCTACCCTGCAAGTCGAAGACACACCAGGCACACAGATTCAATACCTGTCCTTCAATGTCACTGACCCGCTGCTCAAAGATGTCAGGGTGCGACAGGCTATCTCATGCGCGATTGACCGGAATCTCATCATTCAAACGCTGCTTGGCGGTCATGCTCGTCCGGCTGTAAGTCTTCTGCCGCAGAGTCATTGGGCGTGGATCGGCGATGTTGCAAAGTTTAACTACGATCCGGCGAGAGCGGCGCGCTTGCTCGACGAGGCGGGTCGTCCTCCCGGAGCGAACGGCGTGCGATTCCACTTGACGTTGAAGTCGAGCAACCTTGAAGATTCGCGCCTGCTCTCGGCTGTGCTGCAGCAGCAACTGGCCAAGGTCGGCATCGCCGTTGACATTCGCACCTATGAATTCGCAACGTTCTACTCGGATGTAACGCGCGGCGCCTTCCAGATGTATTCGCTGCGATGGATCGGCGGAAACGAACAGCCCGAGATCTTCACCTATGCTTTCGCAACGAAGAGCTTTTCGCCAAAAGGCGCCAACCGCGCGCATTATTCGAATCCTCGACTCGATGCTCTGCTTGATGACGCTGCAGTTGTCGTCGATCAGGGAAAACGGCGCGAGGATTACGTCGAAGCACAGCAGATTCTCGCGCGCGACCTGCCTGCTATCAATCTCTGGTATCGAGACACCATGATCGTGCACAACAAGCGGCTGACCGATGTGGTCCCGGATTCGTCGGGAAAATTTACATTCCTTGAGACGGCAGAGTTGAAGCAATAAGAGCCGACCGCAAACCCTCGATGCCCCGGCGAGCGCACAAAGTTGTTCCGTGATTTGCACCTCCCTGGCGATCGCAGCCTGGTTCTGCTTTCCCAATACTGCAGGCTCGGTTAAACTCAAACAGGACAGCAGTTTGGTCAGATCTCAACCGGTTTGTTGCCAGAGGTGGATGGTTTGATACCCCTTCCTCAACCTTTTGCGCCGCTGATTCGTCTACCGAAATAGATAACGATTACAGCCCGGCCTCATTACAGGCACGCGGAGAACGGACTTATGAACAGCAAGACTTTGAATCGGGCACCCGTTTTACTGGCTTCATTGGCCCTTTTAAGCGTTTTAGTGCTTAGCGCGCAGGTGCCAGGTGCCCAGGCTACAGCCTCTCGCTTCCTCGGAACGATTACTGCGATCACTGGCGACACCCTGACGGTGAAGACCGACGCAGGCGAGGTTCACCAGGTAGAGGTTCCGTCGTCGGCATCGCTCAAACGCATTGCCCCCGGTCAAAAGGACTTGAGCACCGCCGCGACGATTCAATTCAGCGATCTTTCAAGCGGAGACCGCGTGCTGGTCAGGCTCGACCCCAATGCAACCGGATCCACGCCGCAGGCTTTGCAAATCGTTGCCATCAAGCAAGCGGATGTGGCGCAAAAACAGCAACAGGAACAGGCGGACTGGCAGCGAAACGGAGTTGGTGGCCTTGTGAAGAGCGTTGACCCCTCGTCGGGCGTCGTTGTGATATCAAGCGGTGCCGGCCCGGCGGCCAGGACCGTTACGATTCACGTTTCCAAGGCAACCATACTCAAACGCTACGCGCCTGCTTCGGTGCAATTCGATCAGGCGCAACCAGCGCCCATCGATGCAATCCATGTAGGGGACCAGTTGCGTGCACGCGGCCAGAAAAACGCAGATGGCACATCCGTGGATGCTGCCGAAGTAGTTTCAGGCAGCTTTCGCAGTATTTCAGGAACTGTGACAGCGATCGATACCGCGGCGTCCACTTTAGCGGTAAAGGATCTGGCCACCAAGAAGACAGTGACGATTCATATCACTCCGCAGGTGGAGATGCACAGACTACCCGACATGATGGCGAAGATGATTGCCGCCAGGCTCAAGGGCGGTTCCGCGGCTGGAAGCGGAGCGGGCGGCGCCGGGCAAGCCGCAGGCGGATCAGGACAACAATGGAGCGGGCAACGTGGCACGGGCGCAAGTGCTGGAGGTGGGCAGGCGCGCGGTGGCGACATGGAACAGATTCTGAGTCGCGCCCCGGCGATTCAGCTTGGCGATTTGCAAAAGGGCGAAGCGGTGATGCTTGTTTCCACCGAAGGCACATCTGAAGTTACAGCGATCAAGCTGATGGCGGGTGTAGAGCCGCTGCTCGAGGCTCCGGCCAGTCAGGACCTGCTTTCGAACTGGAGTATGGGTTCAGGCGGCGCGGAAGCAGCGGTCCAATAGCTTCCATTCAGGATTCATAGAAGATCAAGAGAGGGATAAGTGTATTCAAGACATCATTGCATCATTCATTTTTTAATTGCGATCGCGCTTGGCCTTGCAAGTCTCGCAGCCAATGGCCAGACGGCCGCGCCCCCTGCAACTGCCCCTGCGACGACTGCCACGATTCGCGGGCACATTGCAGATCAGACAGGTGCCCTTATTCCCGGCGCCAAGGTGACCATCACCACGGCTGCGGGAAAAACTGCCGGCACAACCACTGCGGATGCCAGTGGCGCGTATTCAGTGAGCGGATTGGCCGCCGGAAGCTACATTGTGAATGCTGATTTTTCCGGATTTGCCCCTTTTCAATCACAGGCGATTCCCGTTGCTGCCGGCCAGATAAAGCGTGTTGACATCGCGATGGCGATTGAAGTCGCTCAGCAAAGCGTCGTCGTCAGCGATGAAACCCCGACCGTGAGCGTTGAAGCAGGCGCCAACGCCAGTTCCATTGTTCTGAAGGACAAGGATTTGGATGCGCTGTCTGACGATCCGGATGAATTGTCGAACGAGCTCACAGCGCTCGCCGGCCCTTCGGCTGGTCCGAATGGCGGACAGATCTACATCGACGGTTTTACCGGTGGGCAGCTTCCGCCCAAGTCGGCCATCCGCGAGATCCGCATCAATCAGAACCCGTTCTCCGCGGAATTCGACAAGCTGGGATACGGGCGCATCGAGATCCTCACCAAGCCCGGCACTGACAAGTTGCACGGCCAGGCTTTCATCATGGGGAATGACAGCGCGACCAATACAGGTAGTCCGTTTATCCCCAACGTTCCCTCTTATTATCGGTTGCAATACAACGCCACTGTGAGTGGCGCGTTGACCAAAACATCTTCCTTCTTTCTGAGTGTGGAGCAGCGCGATAACCACGATGAGGCTATCTATAGCTACTACCCGGCGGTGCTTGATCCGACCACGGGAGTCTATTCGCTTGCGCCGACACGCTCTTCAGGCGCGCTTGCGAATCCGCACAATCACATCAATGTCTCTCCGCGACTCGATTTCCAACTCGGATCGAAAAATACCGTTACGCTGCGCTATCAGTGGTTCTACGACTCGGAAACCGGCGACATCAATTCGACCGCGCTTCCTTCGCAATCCCAGACAACGACCTCGACCGAGCATACGTTCCAATTAAGCGATTCGCAAATTATTAACGACCACATGGTGAACGAGACTCGCTTTGAGTATCGGCGAGCACTTACCGCGGTGACTCCGCTCAGCACTCTTCCCACCCTCATGGTGGCCGGCGATTTCACCGGCGGCGGCGCTCAGGGCCAATCTTCCAACGATCACGCGGATCACCTGGAGTTGCAGAACTACACCACAATGACCCTGGGACCGCAGACCATCAAGTTCGGAGCCTGGTTGCGCGATAACCGCGATGCCAACGCCTCTTTTGCAAATCGCAACGGAACGCTGGTGTTCACTGAGAAAGGATACGTGGACGCGCTGAACGCACTGGCTCAGGGCCAAAGCCTGACGAGCCTGCCCGCGAATGAGTTTGTAAATCTCAGCATCACCGCGGGGCGAACTGCCTACACTCCCAATACCTTCGACGGTTCACTCTTTTTCCAGGACGACTGGAAGGTGAATCCGCGACTCACTCTTTCGGGCGGCTTGCGCTGGGAGACTCAGAACCACATCGCAGATCACAATGATTGGGCTCCCCGCGTTGCTTTCGCCTACGCGCTCGATGCCAAGGGCAAGAAGCCCGCGAAAACGGTCCTGCGTGCCGGCTTCGGCATTTTCTATGATCGTTTGCCAATTGGGGATCTCTTATCCGCAGCACGGCAAGGTTTGAATGCCGGCGAAGCGCAGACCACCGTGGACTCACCCGCATGCCTCAGCGGGACTGACTTGAACAACATGAACTTCAGTGCCTGCTTGCCCGCGGCCCCGTACACCCCAACGCCGCAAACCACAGTGGTTCAGATTTCACCAAACTATCACTCGCCCTATACCGAGCAGATAGGCGCGAGTCTTGAGCGGCAGTTGACCAAGAACTCAACGCTGACTGGAACGTACCTTCGTTCGAATGGTGTTCACCAGATGGTGACCCGCGACGCGAACCCGTACACGCCGCTGCCTGGTACTACCTACTACAACAGCACCACTGGACCACGCCTGAACCCGAGTCTCGGCATTGTCGATGAGTACTATCCTGAAGCGGTCTTCAAAGAGAATCAGATGATTCTCAACCTGAACGCCAGGATCTCTCCAAAGTTGGGATTCTTCGGGTTCTACAACCTGTCGTTTGCCAATACAGACAGTGCCGGCGGCTCCGCTTCGAATTCCTACAATTTGAGCCAGGATTACGGCCGCGCGAGCTTCGTGTCACGGAACATGGTCTTCCTGATGGGCAACTACACAGGCCCATGGGCACTGCGTTTCAATCCCTTCATCGTTGCCCGCTCCGGACGGCCCTACAACGTTGTCACCAGTTCCGACCTGACCGGCGATCAATTTCTCAACGATCGGCCATCGTATGCCGATGCCTCGTTGTGCACATCCGGCAACGAACAGTATTTCCAAACCCAGTATGGTTGCCTCAATGCCGAGCCAGGGCAGGGAGATTCCCTCGTACCGACGAATCTGGGGAGTGGTCCTCCGAGCGTGGCCATTAACCTGCGCCTCAGCAAGACTATCGGTGTTGGACCAAAAATTGAATCGTCGGGCGGCGTGGCGAGCGGCCAAGGTGGCGGCCCTCCAGGAGGTCACGGCGGTGGCGGTCGCGGAGGACCTGGTGGTGGACTCGGCCCTGGCGGACTTGGCGGCGGAGGTGGCGGCCCGGGCGGAATGATGGGGCCGACAAGCACCGGGCGCAAATTCAACCTGACGTTCAGCGTTCAGGCTCTCAACCTGTTCAACAATGTGAACTACTCAACGCCGATCGGTACCCTGGGATCGAGTGAGTTTGGTCATTCGACATCCCTCGCGAACCAGATGTTTTCCGGACCGGGAGGATCGACATCGCGTCGGGTGTTCTTCCAGGCTACGTTCGCGTTTTAAATCAACAAAGGTTGAGCAAGAGGCCGGACGATTTCGTCCGGCCTTTCTTATTTATCTATTTCGATGCCGATACGGTTGCTGCCTGGTTCAGCGTCGCGAAAGCATCCGTAAGCGAAACCACTTTCAGCTGCGCTTTCAAAGCATCTAATGAGGCTGCACTGGTTGCGGTCACCTCAACAGTTTCTCCCGGCAAAATGTCGAAATAGTTGTCTGAGACGCTGACGTCGAGATTTCCGAAAGCAAGATAGACGCTGCGCGCAAGCACCGGCGACGTGATCCGGATCGTGTATTTGCCTGCGACGCCGGAAGTCTCAACCTTGAGAACGGCTGGCTTCAGATGCACTTCCTTAATCGGCGCGAGATAGACAACGTTGCGCGAGAGTTGCTTTCCATTCCAGGCAAAATCCGTTGCCCCACCGGTTTGGAGTTCTGCGACAATGAAAACACGGGAGGTATCCGATGCTCCGGCGTCGATGAGTTTCTTGAGCGGCCAAGCGAGATAGACGTTGCTTGAAAGCGCGGGCACATCGACGTATTGACCTTCTTCCAGGAGCACCTTACCGTCGAGGTCCATCAAACGGACCCGGAGCGCGGCCGACGTAGCTGCGGTCTTGTCTGAGACGATGTATACCTTCAGTGCTCCATCTTCGACATGCGGCGAAACCAGAACCGGCGCATAGAATCGGCGCGCGTAGAATTGCAGCGCCTTCCAGTGGCCGTAATAGTCAATGCTCGACCACGAAGCGACCGGCCAGCAATCGTTCAACTGCCAGAAGATTGATCCCATCGTCTCAGGGCGGCTGCGGCGAAAATGCTCGGCGCCAATCTTGATTCCCTCCGCCTGCAAAACCTGGCTGACATAAAGGAAACTGGCGAAATCCTTGGGCTCGGGATAATCCTTGAGAAGGTAGTCGTGGATGATCGCGTTGCCTTCGTTATTCTTCTGATGAGCCAGCATCACCGGCGTGAAAATGTTTGCGCGATCGGCAGGCTCAGTGAATGCTTCAATCGTCTTCATCTCCGGAAACGATTGAAAACCGTATTCAGTGACGAACCGCGCATGATGCGTCTCGTAAGTTGAGAACGGAACGCGTCCGTGCCAGACATCCCAGATATGCGCATCGCCGCTTTGATAGTGATCGCTCAGCGCCTCGTAATCGGCGCTGGGCGAACTGGGCCAATAAGGAACTTCTGGCTCAAGACGAGCGACCACCCGCGGAAGGATGCCGCTGAATTCAGTGAGATAATCCTGCCACATCTGGTATCGGACGTCGGCGGGCAGAGCGGAGCGTTCACCCCAGCCTATCGCTCCCTCAGTCTCGTTATTGCCGCACCACACCACGATGCTGGGATGATTGCGCAGGCGTCGCACCTGGTCTTCCGCCTCCGCTTCGATGTTAAGCTTGAAATCGTAAGTGCCCGGCTGCCAATCGTTGCCAAACATGAAGTCCTGCCAGACCATGATTCCGAGTTCATCGCAGATCTGATAAAACTCGTCAGTCTCGTAGTAGCCTCCGCCCCAGTGACGGATCATGTTCATGTTGGCATCGCGCGCCGATTCCAGAATGCGCCTGTAATCTGCTGTCGTCACGCGATTCGGAAAGCTGTCGAAGGGAATAACATCGGCTCCCTTGGCAAATACCGGAATGCCGTTTACTACCAGTTGAAATGAACGGCCCCACTTGTCGGGATGGCGATCGAGAACGATGGAGCGTAATCCCGTCTTCGTCGTCCGCTTGTCAGCAGTCTGTCCCGAAGTAAAGACGGTTGCATCGAAATCATAGATAGGCTGATCGCCATAGCCCGCGGGATACCAGAGTTTCGGCTCGCGAATCTCGATGGGCAGGTCGATAACGTTGTTCCCGGCGTGAAGATTCGCGGTTGTTGTGACAAACGGAGGCATGCCCCTGATGGCTCCCTGGAAATAGCCCACGCTGATCCGCGCTGGCCCCTCGCTGGCTGCTTCGACCTGGACTTCCGCGTCGACGTGTGCGACTTCCCTGCTCACATCGCGCTGGCGAATGACGAAATCTGCAGATGCGAACCTTGTCCCACGCCTCCAGCCGCACCGGCCGCCAGATGCCGCTGGTGACGAAGGTCGGCCCCCAGTCCCATCCATACTCATAAGCCGCCTTGCGAACATAAGTCTTCGGCGCAGTCTTTGTCTTCGGCTGCCACGGATCAAGTGCCGCGACCGCTGCCGCAGCCTTGATAGGCGACGGAAACAAAATCCGCAGTTCATTCTTTCCCGCATGCAGATGGGCCTTCGCCGGTACGCGCCAAACGCGAAACATATTGTTCGCGACGAGCACCTGCGCGCCGTTCAAATAGACCTGTGCGGTTGCGTCAAGTCCGTCGAACACGAGGTCCACATTCGACCGCGATAACAACGCTGGAGTCACGTCCACATCGACGCGGTACTCCCAGCTCTCATCCTGAATCCACTGCAGCTTCGATTCATTGTCGCGATAGAACGGATCGGGAATCTTCTTGTTGGCCAGCAGATCAAGGTGAACATCCCCGGGAACCGTCGCAGGCATCCAGCCAGCCTCTGCTGCCTGTGATGCCGCGACCTGGCGGAATTGCCACCCGTGGTCGAGGGTGAGCGACGTATTCAACGTCCCGCTTGCTTGAGCGTTCACCATCAGGCTGCCAGAAACGATCAATCCAGCCGCCATTGCGCAACCGAGTACAACCCCCACAAAACGAGTCCGCATGAAACTCCTTCTCCGTCCTCTTTACTGCCGAATGGATACATACGAAAGGCAGTAAAAACCGCTGATAAGGTTACCATGCTAAGATTCCCGTGACTGTTCACGCGCGCGGGTTAAGGAGCGAATCGTAAAGCATTTCCCACTCATCAGCTTTCGAATCCATATCGAA
The DNA here is from genome assembly GCA_963826915.1 of uncultured Acidobacteriaceae bacterium. Classification (GTDB taxonomy): domain Bacteria; phylum Acidobacteriota; class Terriglobia; order Terriglobales; family Acidobacteriaceae; genus Telmatobacter. The sequence continues at coordinate 191,513 of CAWGYG010000005.1, read as the reverse complement.
ATGCTGTTGGATGCGCAGGCGTGCGGCGTGGCCGTTCACGTGTCTCGTCTCGGGCGTGGTGCGCATCGTCGCGAGCATGGCTCCGGCAAGTACATCAGAATCCCCGGCTGGAACGAGCCTGCCCGTCTCATCCATAAGCTCGCCGACGCCACCCACATCTGTGGCCACCACTGGCTTCTCCATTGCCATCGCCTCGCCGACCACCAGCGGCATACCTTCCCATGCGGAACTTAGCGCAAACCCATCGCACGCATCGAGAAGCTCAGGCATATCCTCGTACATTCCCAGCCAATGAACGCCGCCTGAGCCGCCCTGGGTAAGGTCATACGATTGAACGCGGCCCCGTTCTGCGTTGCTACCTTCACCTGCGATCCATAGCTGCGATTCTGGAAGAGCCAACCGCACCATGGCAAAGGCTCGCAGCAGATTCGGGTAGTCCTTGGCGGGAGCGATGCGACCAGCCGCCAGCCAGATGAAGTCTTCGCCTGCATGGAGAGCTGCTCGCATTGAGTCGCGCCGGTCGACGTTGCCAGTGAATTTCGCGAGATCTACGCCATTCGTGATTACGGAGCATTTCCTCTTGATCGCCGCGCCGACGGAGATAGAACGCTCTGCAACAGCCCGGCTCACGGCAGTAGTGTGAATGCTCAAGCCGTCAGTCAGGCCATACCAAACCGTGCGTCGCCAGCCGCCCTCATAGACATTGTGGATTGTGGATACGACGGAAGGAGCAGAGCCGAGCACACGGAGTGCGCGCGCTGCCATGTTTGCAGGAAATGTGTGGCTGTGAACCAGGTCCGGACGAAAAACGCGCAGAAAGCGATGAGCACGCCCCAGACTCTGGCATATGCTCACGAGAGTTTTATCCATCTCAAGATGGGCGACCTCGATTGAAGTTGGCCATTCCGTCGATTGCCGCGCTTTCAGCACGACCAACACCACAGCGTGACCACGTGCCGCCATGCGCTCGGCGAGCGACACAACCTGCCGCTCAGCGCCGCCAATTCCAAGCGACGTGAGCATGTATGCGATTCGCATTCTTTCCGAGAGCCCGACTCGAAGTTACATGATCAAGAATAGCTCTCGCATGCAAATTCGCACTGTGAGCATGGCCCAGGGATACGCTAAGAAGCATCATTCGGCGCGCTCCCGCGCTTGATGAGCGTGTCCACGCCGAATATCCCCGGCCCAAGAATCAGGATCAGCAGCGCTGCAAACCAGTATGTATAGGGCGTGGCGCCGTAGAAATCGCTCGGATTCGAGAGAATGTGGGAGAAGTTTGTTCGATCGTCAGGCACGCTGAGATATGCCATCGTCATGTTCACAAAAAGCACCAGCGAAGCGAGGCGTGATGCGATCCCAAGCGTGAACAGAATGCCGCCAAAGAGTTCAACCGAGGCAACAAGAAGCGCAGTCATGTGCGGCGCAGGCAGGCTGAGGCTGGTGAAGAAGTCCGCCACTTTGTCAAGATGCGTCATCTTGCCCCACCCGTCCTGCATGAATTGCCAGCCCCAATACAGCCGTATCGCAAGCAGCAGCGGGTTTTGCAGGAAACTGGTGAGCGACACGAAGCGGCCGTAACTTTTAACGATGAGATTCTTCATGCTTTTCCTTTCGCGATGTAAGCGTATTTGGTCTCTCTTCAGGCTGAGCGCGTGCATCCTCTAGGCAATTCTTGTCCCCTTGAATACCGTCACCGCAGAGCCATCAGCGACGAAAGCCGAATCCGGAGGTCGCATGACAGCTCGTGACAATTCTGCCGGATAATACCTTGTCGCCTCTCCGGTAAACTTGGCTGTACCCGCTTCCCTCACCGGCCACGGCGGATGCTGCACCTCGTACTCAATGCAGCCGCCATCCTTTTGCGCCGCATAGCCCCAGTAGTGTTCCGTGATGAATTGACCGAGTGAGCCGTCGGGAGGAATCATTGCCGCCTCTTGCGACTCGCCTCTCAGTGAGCAAAGCCCAGCGCCTGAACCCCAGCTGTATTCAAACTCCACGGAGTCTTGCCCCTCGCCCCTTTTGATACTGTGCGACATCGGCGCGCAAGCATAATTCTCTCCGAATGCAAATCGCGCAATGGCCGCTACTGCAAGCTTCGGAACCAGTTCTCGAATGAAGACCACGCCTCTCTTCGAATCGCGCCGCACATAAAACCGCAGGTTGACCTCTTCAAATGATCCGTGGAGCGGAACTGGAATCCCACCCAGGCGTGTGTCGTTAAACTCGAATCCGATGAGACTGATGTATGTCTTGCCTTGAAATTGGTCCAATTCCGTTCCCGCGGGAACAAACTCCCGCAGCAGCGACGCGTCAACGGCATAGTTAAGCATGAGAAGGTGTTTCCACTCGGCAGTCAAAAAGATGGGGCGCTGGCTCGCAGTCTTCACAGTACTAAGACCCATCCGGCACTCACGCGGTTACAGAGATTTCGTGGAATTCATCAATCCTCGAAAACACGCCGTCAGGCACGGATCGACTCGACATCGCGACCGCAAATCCAGCCCAGCTCTGACCAGGCCGTGAACCATTGGCGAACCAGTTCCGGTCGGCGCGCACTTGGAACCCGCGCTCTAATGATGCCTGCTTCGATGGCTTGGGAGAGCGGCATACCGCTCCGAATGGCGGAAAGTGTCTCGAACTCCTCGCGCTTGAGGCGTAAGTAGTAAACCGAGAAGTCGACGCGATGAGCGGCTAGCCATGTTGGTTGCCGGCGCATTGGGGGAAGCTTCGCGGGAGCCTCATTCTCGTCTTCGTGCTGCACTCCTGCCTCACTGGTCTGACGCTTCTCATGGTGGTGCAGACCGAGCACAAGATCGTCGATCGGATATTCCAAGGCTACAAGTTGCAGATGCGGTTGCAGTGCCAGGCGCGAATCGCCATCGAGCGTGGATATTTGTTCGAGCGTCAATGGGGCGCGCTCACCGTTATCGAAAGCTTCAATGAACGCCCACTCCACTCGAGCCACGTCGATAGCCACGCGATAACGGCGCCCTGCATAGTGAGGATTGGCGATGAGCCATTGGGGTAGGTGCGACCCGAGATTGCGCAGCGAAAAAGACCGGCTGGGATGTTCGCTCAGGTAAGCAATGGACAATGCGCTGAAGGCGCGCCCGCCTACGACTGACCGCAGCGCAGGAAAATCCTCCGCCAGGGCGCCGAGCACGCGAAACCAATATTGGCGGTTGTAGATTTCCAGGCGTTCAAACGCGCTCAGGCTGCTGTTGGGCGCAATAAAGGCTGCAGCCACGGCCGGGGTTGAGCGCCCGTCCGGCGTTTCGCGACGCATCTCTTCATCGGCTGTAAGTGGCATCATTACTGCTGCTGCCATCTCGCGCTGTAGTAGGGCGAGGTTGATGGGTTGGCGGTTCATAGTGCGGCCCCTGCCAGTGCGTCCGTGTGCCGAGAGAGGTAGCGCTCCGCTTTCTTGGCTTCCGCATGAACCTCGTCAAAGCTGGGTATGTGGTCATCCCACTCCAGCAGTGTGGGCGTCGGGCCGCATCTTTCGATGGCTCGCGCATACAATTCCCAAACAGGATCAATGACTGGATGGTCGTGCGTATCGAGAATGTACTTCTCGTAACGCGAATGTCCGGCAATATGGATCTGCGCCACGCGGTGAGGCGGAATCGCATTCACATAGATCATCGGCTCGAATTCGTGGTTCACCGATGAGACATAGATATTGTTCACATCCAGCAGGATGCCGCAGTCGGCGCGCTCCACGACTTCGGTAAGGAATTCCCACTCGGTCATCTGCGAACTGGTAAATGCCGCGTAGCTTGAAACATTCTCCACGGCCACGGGAATCTCCAGGAAATCCTGCACCATTTTTACGCGCTCAACCGTGCGGCTGACAGCCTCCCAGGTGTACGGCAGCGGCAGCAGGTCGTGGGTGTATGTCCCATCCACCGAGCCCCAGCAGAGATGATCGCTGAGCCACGGCGTATTGGTGCGGCGAACAAGAGTTTTCAGCCGTCGCAAATGTTCCGGGTCGGGGGCGGTCACCGAACCGAAGTACATTGAAACACCGTGCTGGACAACGCGATATTGTTCAAGGATCCGATCGAGCATGGCGAGCGGGCGGCCGCCGTCGATCATGAAGTTCTCAGAGATGATTTCAAACCAGTCAACCACCGGCTTACGCGAAAAAATATGCTCGTAATGCGGAATTCGGAGACCGATTCCGACGCCGTGGTTCTGGAATGCATTGAAGCGATTGCCTGCCATGAAGGATGATTCTCGATTGCCGGCTCACAATTGTCATTCTCGACTGCGAGCAAGAGAGTGAGCGGGATCGGCGGCTGATGCAGCAAATTGCCTGCAAACGAAGCAGCCGACGATCCCGATTGAGTTTAGGCGAAAGAAGGTTTCTTGGAGCCATCGGTTGCGCAGCCGCCCTTGCCCTTGCAGCTGTTTTTGCCTTTGCAGCCCTGATCGCTGGACTTGCAGCCGCCCTGGCCCTTGCAATCATTCTTGCCTTTACAGGAGTGCTTTGCAGGCTTGTCTTGTCCGGCATAGCGCAGGCCGACGTTGGCCGCCTTTACCGTCGTGTTCTTTGATGAGGTTCCAGGTGTTGTCGCATGAGCCGCGACGGTTCCGCCCATCAAACCGGTGAGAGCAGCAGTAAGCAGCATCGCATTGAATTGATTTTTCATGTAATTGACCTCGCTGGGGTGGTTGGGGCGGGGGAAGCCGCCGGTTATAACTACGCGACAGGAACCGAAAAAGGCTTACGTCGCAAGAAATTGGAGTCCGCTCTCTCAGAGTGCGGACATGCGCGAAAGGTTACAAGGAAAAGGTGCCCGGTGAAAACTTAATTCTTTGCTCCGGCCCCTTCTTTTAATGAACGGGCCTCAGGATCGAACGGATTGGCCCTCTCCGCACAGTGCTGTACCCTGAATCTGCCAGCGTACGAGGATGTCTCTGCGCGATCAGGGAGTTAGCGAGTGGATGTCAAGAAACTACGTGCCCTCAGCGGAGCCAGCTTTTTGATGGCCCTGCTCCAGAGCCTTTGTACGGCCGTTCTCACCATTAGCGGGCTGCGGGTGGCTATTGGACTTTCCGCTCTGGCAGCCGCCAGCGGCATTTACGCACCCGCGCGCGGATGGCATCAGGACGCCATTCGGATTCCCATGCTGATTCTGGCTACAGTCGGCGCGATTGTGAATCTTGCCGTTCTGGCGTGGATCCGGCACCTTCGCGCGCGTCCATCGGCCCAATGGAGAAAACGCGAGATCAGCGCGAAAGAAAGGCGCTCAGAGCGCCTCCAGGTTGCGCTCGCGATCTTGACCCTGATCCTGGTTGGGCTGGAGACATGGACCCATCCTATGGTTCATCGCAAGGGACCGCCTCCAGCATGCAAGATTGCCGGGACTTGCGCCTGAACGCAGTATTTCAGCCACTGGATGCTTCCAGGACCTCGTCGATGCGCTCGTGCATGCGCTTGCTGAATCCTGCAGGTAATTCAAAAACCCTCTCGTCTGCCATCAGCACAACCACATTTCGAGTTGAATCCAAAACCGCCGAGCAGATTTCGCAGGTTTCGAGATGGCGATCAATTTCCGCGCGCAGGTCGGCAGCTACATCGCCATCGATGTAAGCGGAGATGTGCTCCCACACATGTTTGCAGTCGATTCTCATGCGCGCCCCCCAAACCAGCCTTTTCGTCTGGGTGCAAACCTTTTCAATTCCGGAGCCAGTTCTCGTTGCAGCAAAGCCCGAGCCCTATGCAGGCGGACTTTCACTGCACCCTCGCTGATGCCCAAAGCTGAAGCGGTCTCTCGGATATCCATCTCTTCGATGTCGCGAAGAAGCACAATGTTACGGTAAATCTCCGGCAGGCCTTCGATTGCCTTACGGAGAATTGCTCCTAACTCCTTTTGTTCTAGCGCCTCTGAAGGGATTTCCTTCCAACTCGTCAGGATTGCAGGGGTGTAGTCGCCCGTTTGCTCATCTGTGTCAGTTTCGAGCGAGTCTTCGCGACGGGTCCCAAGCTTTCGCAGCCTCCCGAGGCCTTCGTTTCGCGCAATCGAAAGCACCCAGGTTCGAAATTGTGCTTCACCGCGAAAGTTCTGGAGGTTCAAGTAAACCTTGATCGCTGTCTCTTGCGCGGCATCTTCGGCTTCGGTTTCGTTCTTCAGCAACGACAACAGCAGGAAGTAAATGGCGCGTTCGCAAGGGCGAATCAGGTCATGGAAAAGTTGCTTTTCCCCGCCCAGAATGCGGCGAATACACTCAATCTCAAATTCGGGATTGGGCGCTGTCATCTTCTCCGTCCCGCTTCCGGCGTCTGATTCACCGTTCTCACTCACTATACCCGCGCCCATTGATTGTGCCCGGCGGGCGACATACCCACGCCAGGATAACTTTTTAGTTCTCAACAAGATTCTTATACAAAAATCGCAATCTCGTGTGTACAATCGCGACGAGGAGACCCATGGCCGGAGATATTCAACTTACGTGCAGCGATTGTGGACAAGATTTTACGTTCACCGCTGCGGATCAGGCGTTCTTTCAGGAACGCGGTTATTCGACCCCCAAGCGCTGCAAGCCTTGCCGTCAGGCAAAGAAGAGCGAACAAGGTGGGGGAGGCTCCGGGTACCGTCCGGCTCCGTCCCATGGAACACCTGTGATTTGTTCTGGATGCGGCCAACCAACGACTGTTCCATTTGAACCGCGCGGAGATCGCCCCGTATTCTGCCGAGACTGCTACCAGGCACGTAAAGGAAGCAGCAGCGGTGGCGGCGGCGGACGCGGTGGCCGTTACTAGAGTTGGATCAGGGTGGTGCTGCAAACAGGCAACCCGCCCGACCTTCTCTCAAGCAAGATCAGGCAAGGCTAGATTGCAAAAAAGCGGGCGGCACCACCGAATCCGCACTTTTTGCTGAAAGCCGGTTCTCTGTCTGTCTCATAACTAAAAGCAAGAGGGCAACCGCAATTCGCGCGGTTGCCCTTTTTGCGTAGTCCTCGGCGCTGCCAATTCAGGACCTTTGTTCTATGTGGCCCCAGAATCATTCATAGACAGAGCCGCCCCAGCCCATTAAACTTACGCACCAAGGCTTCCCTCTTATTTGCAATTCACTGGGGAATCACAGCGAACTCATGTCCACGAAGCAGGTTCTCGCGATTTTCACAGGTAAGTTCCCCAGACGCAGATGTCTTCTTACTCTGCTCAGCGCCTCATTTGTCTTGACGTTGCTTGTGCCCATCGGAGCATTTGCCACCGATTTGCAGGCAGTCCTGAACACTCCCCGCCAACGAGTAAAGACTGCAGACTATCGCGTGGTGGGACGACTTGTACGCGTCGATGCCAGCGGAACACGGACCAATTTCGGAGTCACGATCAAGGCTCGGTGGTTCCCAGGTGTGCTGCGTGTCGTGGTTGAAGTCTCGTCCCCACAAAACCAACGCGCTCACATCCTGCTTGAGACAAGGACAGATGGGCAAGACATCATCCGAATTGCTCATCCAGGCGACAAAACCCCCACAACGCTGCCGTTCGAGAAGTGGGGCGACAGTCCTTTCGGGACGGGTTTGACCTATGAGGATTTTCTGCAGCCGGAATTCTTCTGGCCAGGCCAGGTCCTGGTCGAAGAGACAAAGTACGGAGCCCGTCTGTGCGACGTAGTAAAGAGCACGCCCGCCCAGGAGGACCGCACCCACTACGCTGAAGTCCGGACCTGGCTCGATCACAGCATTGGTTTTCCGGTGTATGCCGAGAAGACTATGAAAGGCAACGGAACCGTGAAGAACCTTACCTACTTCGGCTTGCGCCATGACAGCGGAGTCTGGTCTGCCAGCCAGGTAGAAGGCAAGTTGAATGGGGGCGCTGGATCGACGTTGCTCATCATCGAGCACGGAAGCGCCAAGGCTAACCTCACCCTCGGGGATTTCAGCCCCGAGCATCTCGTAAGTTTCTAAGGGCCGCCGCATGTTGATATTCGTTGTGATTCTCGGTTGCGCGATTGCCTTGATCGGCTTGGGCTTTCTCTATCAATGCCTCGGCGCAAGCCGCGACCGGTCGCGCTACACCAGTGCTGGAAGATGGATCGACATTGGAGAAAACCGAAAACTCTACGTGGTCGAAAAAGGATCCGGCGGCCCAACAGTGCTGTTGGAATCAGGAATAGCCGCGACAAACCTGAACTGGTTTCATATCCAGGAGATGGTTTCCCGCACGACTCACACTGCCTCTTATGACCGTGGAGGACTTGGCTGGAGCAGCCCATGCCGCTCTGGTCGAACTCCGGGGAACATCGTCACCGAACTCCATGCGATGCTCGAAGGTGCTGGCATCAAGCCTCCCTACATCCTTGTGGGCCACTCCTTCGGCGGCTTGGTAATGCGGCGTTATGCGCTCGAATACCCCGAAGACGTGACCGGCGTAATTCTGGTTGACCCAATGCGTTGCGAAGAATGGCCGCCCTCCGATCCTGACAAGCAGCGCGTTCTGGACCGCGGTGCCAGATTGTCCCGGTTTGCAATCCCCATCGCGCAACTCGGACTGGCCCGCCTCGCCGTCACGTCCCTGCTCTGCCGCTCAGGGCGCATTGCTGAGCGATTGGCCGGTGTTGCCGGCAATGGTGGGAAGCACGTTCTGGGTCGCGTAACTGACGAGGTCGGGAAGATGCCGAGGGAGGTCTGGCCCATTGTCGCAGCTCACTGGTCTCGCCCCGCTTACTACGCAGGCATGCGCAGCCACGTAAAGTCGGTCCCTGCAACGGTCAGGGAGATGCAGGACGCCGAGCCGATCCAGGACATACCCGTGTTGGTGCTGACCCCCGGAAAGTCCACGCCTCTGACCCCGGCGCAACTCTATCGCATTGGAAACTGCGTGGAACAGGTAATCGCCGCCAACAGCGCGCATTGGATTCATCTTGACGAGCCGGAATTGGTGATCAACTCGATTCTCGAGATGGTCTCCGCAGCTACACCCGCTGCCGTTGCCGCAGCAAACTGACGACGTTGGAATGTCTCGTCGCAGTCGTAGCGGTCGCATACGAGGCGCACAGACCCACACCCGGGCGAACGAAACCTTAGCGCTTCTTCCCTGCCTTGGCCGCAGGCTTTTTCGGCGCGGGTTTCGAAGCCTTGGCCGCCGGACGGGGTTTAGCAGGCTTTGTAACCGGTGCGGATTTCTTCTTCGCTGGCACAATCTTTGCCGCTGAAGGCTTGACTGCAGGTTTGGCCGCGGCCTTGAGGTGCTCTTTGCCTGATGGCTGCGCTTTGGCAGGCGTCTTTGCGGCAGCCACCGACTTTGCTGGCGGAGGCGTGGGTTTCTTTGCCGCAGTTGCGGCTGCAGCCGTCGCCGGTTTCCCCTTCCCTGGCGCCTGCGCGGGTTGAGGCTTGGCTTTCCCGCCAGGCTCTGCTGGATGTGCCTTACCCTTTGTCTCTGGTGATGCTTTCTCTGCCACCTTGGAGACCGCGTTCTTGACCGGCTTCTGCTCTGCCTTGGCCGCTTTTGACTTGCCAGGTTTTTCGGCAGCCTGTTTGCCCCCGCGCTTCGACTGAACTGGCTCGGCCTCTTCTTCGCCCGACTCCTCATCTTCAGGTTCGTCGCCAAGATCGGCGTCAAGCTCGACGTCCTTGGGAATAGTCAAACCAAGGTCAATCTCTTCATCCTCGCCGCCGATCCCTTCAATATCCTCGTCGTCGAGACCCTCTTCCGCATCCTCGTCCTCATCGAAGGCCTTCTCCTTGATCTTGGCCTCGGCACCCCGCTTGGCCCGCGTGCGCTTGATGGTGATCTGCGGCGGAGGGGCTGGGGGCGAATGCGGTTCAAGAAATGCGCGAATTTCTTCGGGCGTGTTGAGCTTGCCATCAATCAATTGCAGAAAGATCTGGTGAATTACATCCTTGTAGGTCGCGAGTTCCGGTGTAATGCGCATCTCCTGCATCTGGGCATACGGAATGCGCTGCCGCGCTTCAGGCCATGACTTCAAGAAGAGTTCGAAGCGTTCTTTGACTGCCTTGTCCTTGGTAGTAAAGCCAAGCCACAAAACAGCCTCTGGATCATACGTCGTAAACAGTTTGTAACTGACCGAAGGCGTCGCATTTGCCTTGTTCAGCAGCACCTTTGCAAAACCCGCGGCCAGCGAGTCGAGACTGTTCCATTCTTCGACAAAGCCTGGTCGAAGCATCAACTTCTTCAAAGCCGAAAGGTCCTTTGGCGCCATCTTCGCCGTGAGCAGCTGCATTTGCGCGGCCGACATATCCGCATGCACGCCTTGCATTAACAACTCCACGGCAAGTTCGTGAAGAGCCTTCAGTTTCTCTTCATCAGCCTTCGCTGCAATCCACGCCGGAAAAAGAACCTTCATCCAGTCTTCGGTTTCAAGCGCAGCAAGCACCTTCAGGCCCTCGTCTTCGTGGCCGATCTGCTCCAACTCCTGGCTCCGTGCGTGGGCCGAAAGATAATCCGTCACCGACTCGGCCCTGGCGTTCTCGTAGCGCTGCTGGGTGCGAGGGTCGAGATCCCAGCCGAGCCGCGCAGTATAACGAATGGCGCGAATAAGCAGTGCCGGTTCCTCCAGAAACCCATAATTCGAGACCAGCCGCAGCGTCCGTGCTTCAATATCCGCGGCGCCGTTCAACGGGTCCATCAGAAGGCCGAATGACCCCTCGTTCAAAGAAATCGCCATAGCGTTTACGGTGAAGTCACGCCGGCGCACATCGTCCTGTATAGAGGATGGATGAAAAACAGGCTTCCCCGGCTTGGCGTACTCGCGGCGGTGGGTGCTGACTACGTCGATTCGAACGGTCCCCGGAAAACACAGATAGAGCGAGTGCGAGGCCTCGTCTTCGCCCCAGACTTTGGCGCCGTGCTTCTCGATCAATTTCTTTAGTTTGAGAGCATTACCCTGGACGGCCACCTCGATGTCACGTACTGCGTGGCCACTTGTCAAATCTCGAACCGCGTCTCCCGTCAGGAAGAGGAGCATCCCCGTTTCACGCGCTACTTCACGTAGCTGTCGCAAGGCGTGCTGTTGGTCGGCAGATAGCCGGTTTTCGAGAAGGTAAATGTAATCGGGCATTCCGTTCCTGCTTCCACCGTTTTCACCCCCGCCAAGTATCTGATGTTGTTACCCTTACAGTGCACAAGGTCAGAGGTTGCAAACCAGTACATTATCATAGTCAGACCCCTTTGACTAGAGCGATTTAGCACTGGTTTTGCGACTTTCAATGCTGCTCACGCTCCGCTCCGTGCGACAATCCAAGCGATGGGCTCCCTTCGTAAACCGGTGATTGTGCGCAAGTTCTCCAGAGAGTGGTATGCGGGCTATGCCGGCGCCTTCTTCGGTCAGAACGCACCCGCGCTGGAGATCCTAGACCAGGCCGGAAAAGTGCTCACGATTGCCTGGGAAGCAGTGAAATGGGTCTGTTATATCCGGGACTTCCCTTCCGGGGATACACCCAATCCCGAGCGCCTCATGCAGAAGCGGTTTGCCGTAAGGCCTCGCGCCGCGGGGCTATGGTTGCGAATGACCTTGACGGATGGCGACGAACTGGAAGGCCTTGCGGCCAACGACCGCTCGCTGGTCGACGGTGCCGGCCTCCTTCTGACACCACCCGACACCCGTTCGAATACGCAGCGCATCTACGTCCCTCGCCAGTCCATCCAGACCCTCGAGGTCGTAAGCCTGATTGGGGCAGCAGGAAGAAAACAAAGAACGGATACGCGTGCCTCTGTCGGTCAGCCAGAGCTCTTTCCCAATGAGCCGGAATGATCCCTCCCAAGGGCATTCGTCTGATTCCGGTACAATCTCATCGATGAAACTTGGAGATCTGGCAACCCGGCTGGGTGCGGAACTGCGCGGCGATGCAAGTGTTGAAATTACAGGTGTAAAAGGGATTGAGGACGCCGGACCTGCGGATATCACGTTTGTGGCCAACCCCAAATACGGCGGCCTGGCGCGCAAAACCAGGGCTGCAGCCGTTCTCGTGGAACCCGAGTTTCCTGACATCGAAGCAGCCACCCTGCGAATCAAGAATCCCTATCACGCTTTTTCCCGCGCACTGGGCCTCTTCTATCAGCCACCTTCCTATCCGCCTGCCATCCATCCCACAGCCGTAATCGATCCATCCGCCGAAATCGGCCAAGGAGCCCACATCGGGGCTTATGTCGTTATAGGCAAGGACGTCCGCCTTGGGCCTCATGCCACCCTTCTGCCGCATGTAGTGCTCTACAACAGTGTTCAGGCCGGCAGCCACTTCTTTGCTCATGCTCACTCCATCGTGCGTGAGGGGTGCGTGCTCGGCGACCACGTAACGCTCGAAAACGGTGCGGTCGTTGGCGCTGATGGATTCGGATTCGCGAAGAATGAATCCGGCCATTGGGAAAAGATTCCCCAGTCGGGGCCCGTGCGCGTCGGTGATCGAGTGGATATACAAGCCAATGCGTGTATCGACCGGGCAACCGTCGGGGCAACCGAGATTGGCGATGGAACCAAGGTCGACAATCTGGTTCAAGTAGGCCACGGTTCCAAAGTGGGAAAGGACACCCTGATCTGTGCCCAGACTGGTTTGGCCGGGTCCTCCGTCATTGGAAACAACGTTATTCTCGCTGGTCAGGCGGGTGTTGCCGGACATTGCAGTCTCGGCGATGGCGTAATTCTCACCGCGCAATCCGCCGTGAGTCACGATATTCCACCCGGCAAGATGATTTCCGGGTCGCCCGGCTTCGATAACCGTGTTTGGCTTCGCGCGGTCACGATCTTCCAGCGACTGCCCGAACTCCTGAAGCGCCTCGATCGCGTTGAGAAAAAGCAAGCAGCGCAAGAATCATCCTCCTCCCCAAATGGAGATGGCGCATGAGACCTTTCATACGTGGTTTTGCAGGGTCATTTCTTGCGGTCGCTGCGCTGCCTCTCATGATCTCGATTGCCGGGTGCCACTCCTACCGCATAGACGCAACCGTTGAGAATCACACCGGCGAAGCAATTACCGAGCTTGAAGTCGACTATCCAAGCGCCAGCTTTGGAACCAATCGCGTGGCCCCGGATGGCGTTTTCCATTATCGCTTTCAGGTGCGCAACAGCGGACCCGTGACAGTCCAGTACACCGCTGCAAATGAGCACGTGGTGAAAGTGAGCGGACCCTCCCTGTTCGAGCAACAGGAAGGTCAAATTGACATCGTGCTTCAGCCCGCGGGTAAAGTCGAGTTTCACCCCGCACTTACTCCTGACCATCCCTGAGCGAATTCCGACGTTCTCCTGCACTAGTTCGACTTGCACCGAACTTGTCGAGACTCATTCCATTTGCATCGCTGCCGATAAGCAAAAGAGGGCGAGTGTGTGGATCGGAAACCTCGAGTTGGTAGCAAGTCGTTGGTATTGCGCCTGGCGCGCCGATACGCATTCGCGTTGCGTCTGGCTGGGTGTTTCTGTGCAGTGATAGCAGCCACCCTTTCCGTTGGCCTTGAAGACGTCGGCGGCCTCATTTGGGTCGCGAATGGAATCTTGCTCTCGTATCTGCTGGTCGCGCCACGTTGGCGGTGGATCCAATACTTTGCAGTCGGATTTGCCGCTGAGTTCCTCGGCGGATTCGTCGTGAATCCGGGCCGCTGGGCTCCCTTCCTTGCACTGACGTGCCTGAATATTGGCGAAGTGGCAATTGGTACCATCTTGCTGCGAAAGCGCTCAACGCAATTGCCGCGATTTACCGATCAAAAATACCTGCTGCGATTTCTTGCATTCGCAATTCTTGGCGGACCATTGGCAATGGGCCTGATCTTCGCCCTGGTTGATGCCGTATGGATGCATGGCTCGCCGTGGCGTGCCTGCTTCTCGTGGGTCACAACAGACAGCCTCGGCACAGCGATTGCGGCTCCAGCGTGCGTCTCCCTCTTCCGGTCAAAACTGAGCGTTTCGATCAAATGGAAGTCGCTTTGGGTTTACCTCGTGATCCTCGTTGTCGTCGCTTATTGCTCATTCTGCCAATCGCATTGGCCTGTTATCTTTTTCATCTATCCAGTTATTGCCATCATCCTGTTTCGCTTCGGATTGGGATGGGCATCGGTGAGTGCGCTGTATGTTGCGGGCGTTGGCAGCTGGTTTACGGTTCACGGGATCGGCCCCTTTATTCAGAATGCGGCGCCCGGTCTTCTAAGCGCGACACTCCAATTGCAGCTCTATATTGCATCGGGCATGTTCATGATCTTCGCGGCTTCTTCGGTGATGGAAGCGCTGCGCTCGACTCGGTACAACCTGCAAAAGATTGTGTCATTGCATCAACTGGTAACCGACAATTCGCGCGACATCATCATCCTCGCGGATTTCGATGGCAAACGCAGCTACGTGTCCCCAGCCGGGAATGCTCTGACTGGCTGGAACGAAGAGCTGATCAAGAAGCAGCGTAGTCTGGACCTGATTCATCCCGATGATCAGGCTGAAGTGCGCGCTCTCATTAAGCGACTCCGCAGCGGAGGTCCCGGAGGATTAATCGAATGCCGTGTCCTCAAGCCTGCCGGAGACTACATGTGGGTCGAGTCTAATCTTCACCCGATCCCCGATCCCGTCACAGGAGCTCCCACCGGAATTCTGAACATCGTGCGGGAAATCGGCGAGCGCAAAGCCGCTGAGCAAGCACGCGACATGCATCTATCCCTGATTGCTGCAATCCAGGAAGTGTCGCTTGACGCAGTTCTGGTGGTGAACGACGAAGGCAAAGTGATTTCGTACAACAAGCGATTCTCCGAGGTCTGGAAGATCACAGCCCCTACCCTTCCCGCCACTCTCTTGGAGGGAAACGTCGACCTCTCAGACGAATTGCTTTTGGGCCAATGTGTCGATCAAACAAAGGACCCTGTATCTTTCCTGAGACGGGTTCTGGAACTGTACGCCGACCACAGCGCAAATGAGCAGTCCCAAATTGAATTGAAAGATGGCAGGACCCTCGAACGCTATTCCACAAGCCTGTTGGGACAAAACGGAAAGTATCTTGGACGCGTTTGGTTCTTTCGCGACATATCGGAGCGCAAGCGAGGCGAAATGGAATTGCGAGCCGCGAACAGTTCCCTCGAAACCCTCGCCGTAACCGACCCCCTTACAGGCTTGGCCAACCGACGGAGGTTCGATCAATTCCTATCAGGCGAATGGCGTCGCGGAGCGCGCGATCGCACTCCCCTCTCTGTGCTCTTAATGGATGTGGACTGGTTCAAGTCGTACAACGACACCTACGGGCACCTGTCTGGCGACGGCTGTCTGAAGCAGATCGCATCCGCGGTACTCAATGTGGTCACCCGGTCTGGAGACCTGGCTGCGCGCATCGGAGGCGAGGAGTTCGCGGTGATTTTGCCTAACACGCCTGCCAGAGGAGCCATGCAGGTCGCAGAGCAGATTTGTGCCGCACTGCTCAGCCGCAGATTGCCTCACAGCTCAAACCCATTTGGATACGTGACGATTTCTGTTGGGTGCGCCACCATGATGCCGGCGCTCGGGCAGCGCTCAGCCTCGCTGCTTCAACGAGCCGATGAAGCCATGTATGCAGCTAAGAGGTCCGGCCGCAACCGGATTTGCGAAGCCGATTCCATTGATCCGGACAGCGCTTCATTACAGGCTTCGTAGTGGTGCTGATTTAGAACGATAGATTGCGCCGGTTCCCTGCCACGGTGAGCCGGTTACAACTACTCCGCAATCATCTACAGACTAAGCAACATTGCTTCGCCATCTTCTTCAACGAACCATGCTCTGGAACAACGAGGATTTCAACAGGCTGTTGAAGTCATTGTCTGATGTTGCGAAGTGGACTGTAAGCTGTCCCGAGTTCGAACTGATGTCAGTAGCGGAAAGCGCCGCCTTCTCAGTCTCGTTCCCACTCATCTTTTTGTAGATGATCGCCGCGGAAAGCAGTGATGAAACTGTTGCGGCAGCGAAGCTGTCGCCGGTGGCTATCGTGAGGTCGAACTTCACTCCATGCTGAAAGTCCATCCCGTACCACGAAGACTCAAGGCGCTTGCGAACAGACTCGTAATCCGTGACTGTGCCTGCTTGTCCGAGCACCTGTTTCATCATCACTTCAGTGCCCTTTTTGTCGAGAACGCTCCACAATGGCTCGGAGTCAACCGACCGCATGGCATCCATCATCGGGCCGTTGGTCAGCAGGCTCGGAGACAGCCCGTCCCGCACGTCCAGCGCAGCCTTCAGTGCCGTCGGGCTGCCGAAGACCATCGTTGACGGGTCCACAAAGCAAAGAACAAATCCGGTCTTGCCAAGCGGATAAGTGCGATTGGTCCGGATGAGTTTTGCGGCCACCTTCTGCTTGCGGAAATTGGCGATGATGCCCTGGGTGTCAAACTGCCCTTGCGCAATCCCGACGGTCTCAAGCTCATCGCTGGAAGTACCAGTCCGGAAGAGTGCGAAGGCGAGCGCTTCCACATCGTGGTTATCATTAAGGCCCGATTTGCGAAGCGCCTCGTCAAACTGTTTCAGGTCGGGCGGCATCACACGATCTCGCAACTCCATGGCGGAATTGGAATTCTGCATCGCCCTGTAGTCGATCACGACAAGCTGCTGCACTTCGTGCGGAACAGCAGACCGCGCATCCCCTGACAATTGAGCCGCGTGGACTGGAATCGTCATCGCTAAACAAAGTGCTGAAACAGAGAACTTGGCAAGAACTTTAAGCAATTTCATCCTCCGGGAAGCCGCCTGGCTCACCGCTCATTAGCGCTCGCGGAAGGGGAAAAACACCCACATTCCCGCATGTTTATTGTACCCCTGGGTCAATTCCCAGGGGTTACTACCTTGATCTCGGTACCGTTACTATTCGCCCGGCCACGACAATGGAGCGGCAAGGCGCCGCTCCAGAATCTTCGTTTGGTCGTCGAACTCTATTAATTGACGCATCCACTCGCTTTCCCGCTCACAGGCCCCTTCCGGAATCAGGCCAATGACTTCTCCTTCGACGGGCGCCGTTTTATGGCGCAGTGCCAGCCGGGAGACGGTTCCATACACCTGGGAGACCGGGGTCACATGGAAATCGGTGATATTCATCGCGAGCTGCGCGCGCCCGTGCGCCAGGATTCCCATTGCTTTCACCCCGGGCAGGCCCCCCGTGGCGGCCCGAAGTTCCCGGGCAATGGCGCGCACCATGGCCACGTCGGCAGAGTCGAAGTATACGTTGTATGTAACCAGGAATTTCCGCGCCCCCACCACACAAGCGCCCGCGGTCGGATGCAGTCCCGGCCCTCCAAGATCGGGGCGCCGCGCAGGTTCTCTGCGGACCGCGTCCCGAAGACCCTCAAATTGCCCGCGCCGCACATCATCGAGATTGGCGCGGTCTGGACGCGCCGCCGCCGCCTCGTAGAAATACACCGGAACACCGAAGCGACGCCAGATCTCCAATCCGGCCTGCCGGGCGAGCATCACGCACTGTTCAAGCTTTATCCCGGCGATCGGAACGAATGGAACAACGTCCGCCGCTCCAATGCGCGGATGAAGCCCTTGCTGCGCTGTCAGGTCAATCAGGTCAATGGCCTTGCCGACGCCCCGTACGGCCGATTCAACCACCGCTCCTGGCGCACCTGCGATCGTGACCACTGAGCGGTTGTGATCCGCATCCATTGTCCAGTCCAGCAACCGAACTCCCTCAACGCGCATCGCGGCAACAATCGCTTCAACGCGCTTGGCATCTCTGCCCTCTGAGAAGTTTGGAACGCACTCGACTACCGGGTCTTTCATCTTCTTCTTTCCACCTTGTTTCGAAAACCATCAAGGTGAGCGCCGACTTTCGCGCTATTTCCAGAACGTGTAGCCAACCTGCACCTGCACACTTGCGTTTACGCCGGGATTGCGATCGCCCAGTGAGGCCGAGGAAATGTGCACCCCGTTCACTCCAATATCTATCGACCGTTTATCGCGTGTGAAATAGTGGAACCCGACTCCGCCTTGAGGCGAAAAGTTCCACACCGACGTTCCCCCGTCAACCCCGTTGACACTCTGCAGGTTCGGCGGAAACTTGTGCGTGGTATAGATCAGTCCGCCTGCGCCCTGGAACCAGGGCTGAATGCGGCGCGACTTGGTAAGAAAATTCCAGCGCAGTATCACCGGCGTTATGCTGATACCCCTGAAGGTGCCACCACCGACAGGGAGATAACAAGGTTCCGGTTGCCCACTCGGGGTGCCGCACGTATACAACTCCTCATGTGGAGCTGGTGTGTACGACTGCCACAGAGGCATGACGTTGCCGCTGAACTCGAACTGGCCACTGAAGATTCCGGCGTGAAAAACAGGGGTGAGAGGTTTGCCCAGTTGAAACCCGGCAGATAAGAACGCGAAGTTGTCGCGATTCCCCAACCCCATGCCCGCATTCACAAACGGTCCATACTCCCAGCTTCTGGCCTTGCGCACTTCGACAACCGGGTCAACTGAAAGGTTTGAAATTCCGGGCCCATCGATCGTCTCCGTGATGACACCCTTTGACTCCAATCCAGCTTTCAAACCGTCCGCCGATTGGGCCGGCGCCGCGGCACTTGCAGTTAAAACAACCAAGGTGACAAATAGGAACTTTACAGTCGGGTTCAACGTTCAATCCTTCTCGCGATTTAAGGTTCTAAGTCCCGTAAAAAAGGCCGCCATATCGGGCGGCCTTTGGGTTGCCAGCCTGGCAGCAGCTTAGCCAGCCACTTGCTCCATCTGCTCAGCGTCCATGTCGAAGTTCGAATATACGTTTTGCGTATCATCGAAATCTTCGAGCACTTCGAGAAGCCGGATCATCTGATTGGCGGCCGGCCCCTCCAGCTTGGTGTAGGTCGAAGCCAGCATCGTAATCTCGTTCAAGGTCGGAGTGATCCCTGCGGCCTTGACCGCTGCAAGAACACCTTCGTAGGCACCTGGGTTCGTTATGATCTCCCACGCATCGCCCTCGTCGCGCAGGTCCTCGCCGCCGTGCTCTAGAACGATGTCCATCAACTTCTCTTCGCTGGCTGCGGACTTCTCAACGGCGATGACGCCCTTTTTCGAGAACATGTGCAGAACCGAACCGGTTGAGCCGAGGTTCCCACCGTTCTTTGAAAAGGCGTGTCGAATCTCGCTTACGGTTCGATTCCGGTTGTCGGTAAGAACCTCAACGATGATGGCGACCCCTCCGGGGCCGTAGCCCTCAAAGGTGATCTCCTCGTAGTTGACCCCTTCCAGTTCACCGGTGCCGCGCAGGATGGCTCGCTTGATATTGTCCTGCGGCATGTTTTCCGCCTTGGCCGCCGCAACGGCGGTGCGCAGACGGGCGTTGCTGTCAGGATTGCCGCCACCCTTGGCAGCGACGCTTATTTCCTTGAGCAGGCGGGTGAATATCTTGCCGCGCTTGGCGTCCAGCGCGCCCTTTTTGTGCTTGATTGTGGCCCATTTCGAATGGCCGGACATGAGAACCTCAATAGACGTGAAAATGCCGGCGCGAAACCGCGCCTAACCCCTGTGAGTATATCACCGGGAGGGTTGTCAAAGCGCCTGCTCGCTGGCTCCCCAAAGCGCCCTTCGTGGTGCCGGGTGACGAAGAAATGACCCGGAATGCCTCTCTCTCGTCAATCTGCTTCGTGCCCTACTCAATCTCCTCACTAGTTTTGCCTTGCCCTTCTCTATTTCTTTGGTCCCGGGGTCAGGAAAAAGGGTAAAAATGGAACCGAATGAATATGAATGGCGGCGGCTCCGCTCCTTCTGGCCGGGACACTCGGAACCCAATTACGAATCAGCACCGAACCCGCCGCGAGTTTCTCTATGGCGCTTCTCTTACCGCTGCGTCCTTGCTGCTTCAAAGAGACGGATCGGCGTCGGGAAAACCTCAAAACGCGCCTGGGCTCAGCAACAACCCGGCCCCCGATTACCGCATTGAAATTGCAGAGATTGACTGGGAACTGGCGCCGAAGAAAAAGATTCGCACCACTGCCTACGATGCCCAGATTCCTGGCAAACTCCTTCGCTTGATAGAGGGAAAGCCAGTCTCAATCGAGATCCTCAATAAGCTCGATCGTCCCGAAATCGTCCACTGGCACGGTCAATGGATTCCGTCGGACGTGGACGGCTCCATGGAAGAAGGTTCGCCGATGATCGCACCCGGCGGCCGAACAGAGGCAACCTTCACTCCGAGGCCGACGGGCCTCCACTGGTATCACACCCATACCGCAGCCCATCACGACCTCAACTTGGGCCTCTACAGCGGCCAATTTGGCATGCTGTTCGTCGAGCCGCGCGACAATCCAGCGCCCTACGACCAGGAACAATTCCTCGTATTGCATGATTGGGAACCGTATTTTTCTGCCAGCGGCGACGGTTCGCTCATGGTCGATTACGTCCTTGGCTCCATCAACGGCCGCATGCTCGGTCACGACCAACCGATCCGCGTGAAGAATGGACAGCGCGTGCTCTTCCACATCCTGAACGCGAGCGCCACTGAGCCGCATTGGCTCGCGCTCCCGGGACATCGATTCCAGGTGGTGGCATTGGATGGCCGCCCGGTTCCCAACTCGACAAATGTGGATGTTCTGCGCATGGGCCCTGCCGAGCGCATCAGCGCACTCGTCACGATGGACACTCCCGGGGTTTGGGTCCTTGGAGAAGCCCGACAAGCTTTCCGCAACGCAGGCATGGGCACGGTCATCGAATACTCAAATCAAGCCGGAAAGATGCAGTGGAAAGATCCGGCAAAGCTGCAATGGGACTATCGAGTGTTCGGTGACTCAAACCCTGCAGCCTATAAACCAGATCTGACCATTCCGTTGAAATTTACCTCCCAGTTCAAAGGCCATGGAGCGCTCGATCGCTGGATGATAAACGGCAAATCTTTTCCCGACACGCCACCGGTGATGCTGACCAAGGGCCTGCGTCACCGTCTTGTATTCGACAACCAAAGCACCGACGACCACCCGGTGCACCTGCACCGTCACGCCTTTGAATTGGTTTCCATTCGCGGCGCGGCCACGAGCGGCGTATTCAAAGACGTTGTAATTGTTGAAGCCGGAACGACCGTTGAGGCTGACCTGGTTGCTATCAATCCCGGCAACACCCTCTTCCACTGCCATCAGCAGGACCACATGGATTCCGGCTTCATGACCCTGTTTCGCTACGCGTGAATTTCTCGATTCGTTCGACTCTTTCTAAATCGAATGACTACTTCGAAGGAGCCCACTTGAAGATCCTTCCTTTAGTGATTGCCGCAATCCTTGTGATAGGCGTTTCTATTCCTGCAGCCCGCGCCCAGGGCAACTATGAAATCCAGGTCTATGGCGCTGACACTGTCCCTCCGCGCAGCACCATGGTTGAACTCCACTCAAATTTCACGGCAGACGGGCAGCGTAACTTCATTAACGGCGTCGATCCCACCTATCGCGCCGAACACGAGACCATCGAAATCACGCAGGGCATCAACGACTGGTCCGAAGTTGGGTTTTACATTTTCACCAGCGAGCAGAGCGGAACAGGCGTGCAGTGGGTTGGCGACCACATCCGCCCGCGCGTTCGCGTACCTGAAAAGTGGCGCTGGCCGGTCGGCGTCAGCCTCTCCATGGAGGTCGGCTACCAGCGCGCATTCTTTTCCAGCGACACATGGACATGGGAGATTCGTCCCATCGTCGACAAGACTGCGGGCCGATGGTACTTCGCCGTCAACCCCGCGCTTGAGCGCACTTGGCACGGCCCAGACGTCAATCTCGGCATCGGCTTTTCTCCTGCCGCAAAAATCAGCTACGACTTCACCAAACAAATCAGCGGCGGCCTGGAGTACTACGCCGACTACGGCAGCATTACGAACATCGCCAGCCTGCACAATCAGCAGCAACAGTTTTTCCCCGCAGTTGACCTCAACGTCTCGCCCAAATGGGAAATCAACTTCGGCGTAGGCGTCGGCCCGACCGCGGCTACCGATCACTGGATCATCAAGGGAATCATCGGTCGCAGGTTCGACTGGGGCCGGCACAAAGATCAGTAACCCTAACCCTCTCGCGCCGCACCCCAACCCTGTTGGCGGCTTTAGATAACGTCGCCGCCACCGCCATCAAACCCGCCGTCATTATCGAAGCCGCCGGAGTCGTCATAGCCCGACCCGTCATTCAGGCTCGAGTCATCTTGATCAGACGTCGAATCGTAATTCGAAGAATCGTTTGTGCCAGCGGCGTACAGATCTCCCTGCGTGTTATAGCTCGCATCAGAAATCTGCGCCCCACCCAGTTTCGAGACGTCTCGACTTGAGAAATCCCGGCCTGAGAAATCCTGGTTTGAGGCGCCCTGATTAGCAAACTGGTCCCCGGATTCGTGAAAGTGCTCAGCACCTCCTGCATGCTCCGCGCCGTGCGAGCCCGGGTCGTCGTAGTAATTGTTCACGACCGTCTCTTCAACCGGGCGATCGAATCCGCCACTCATCCCCGGGCCACCCCATCCGTAGCCGCCATGTCCGCCAAAGCCATGCAGGATCGACTCCACGCCTTCGAATGCCAATGCTCCAGCAGCAACACCTGCTGCCGTCTGCATTGCCCCGCGCAGGAAACTCGGCTGCCCGCCACCTACCGGCACGTACTGAGGCTGCTGATACTGCGGCTGCGCATACTGCGGCACTGCGGGCGCAAATTGCGGAACCGGCTGGTAGGCCGGTGCCTGTTGCTGGGCCGGCGTCGGATCGTGCTCGCCCAGCAGGCGCCCTAAAAAGCTATTGGTATGCGCGGGTTGGGGTCGCTGCTGCTGCAGTTGCTGCTGCAACTGTGTCACTTGCGCCTTGGCTTGATCCAATGCGATGTTCTGCACCAGGACTGTCTGGGCAAGAATGTAAAGCGAATCAGGGTTGGGGCCGAGTTTCTGGTTCAGCAGCGCTTCGGCGTCGGGGTCTTTTTCCTGAAGTTGTGTCTGGTTTATCCGCTCCACGAGCGAATTCAAAAGCTGTTCTTCCTGGGGAGTCAACGATTTAACCTCCGGCGGCGATCAAGATTGCAGGACCGGCCGCCTCTCGTAATTGAGACGCGATCCCGCCGGCAAAGTTTCTCCGCCCGAGTGCAGTACGCAACGAATCAGAATGCGGTTCCAATGAGAATCGATTGCGCTAAAGCCGATACCTGCATTTCCGCGGATGCCCACTCTGGAAAATGCAACAGTCCGCAGGTACATCCACGATTTCGATGAATTGCGCTCCAGCCAATTCGATCGTCCGCCGCGACGCAGCATTCTCCGGATCGCAGGTAATCCACAAAGGATCAAGTCCAAGCCGTCTTGCAAGTGGAATAAGCAACCCGACGGAGCGGGCCGCGAAATGGTGCCCGCGATGACCGGGAACAACATCGAACCCAATGTGGCCGGCATAGCGCTCAACATGCACCGTCGAACCAACGCGCAGGTTGATATGCCCCAGCTCTTCTCTTGAGGTAGCGCTCACCATCCGGAAAAAATATGTAGGCACCTTGTTCCATTGGTGAATTGAGTAGTCGATCGCTTCGAGCGCAAGTTCGCCGTCGCGCAACTCTTCTGTGTGGACAATCTCCAATGGATCGCTCATGCAGGTAGCGTTTGCAGGACCCTAGCTCACCAGTTCGAATGCGCGAATAGCTTCCTTCCGCACTGTCAGCCGCTCGATCAGTTGAGTCCGCACTTCGTAACCGCGTCCCGGCGTATCGGGAATGACAATCTCGCCCTCCGGGGTCACCGTGACTTCTGGCTCAATGATGTCCTCGGCCCAGTAGCGCGCCGAAGCCGATACGTCTCCCGGCAGTGTGAAGTTCTCCAGGGTTGAAAGCGCGATGTTATGCGACCGTCCGATGCCCGACTCAAGCATCCCGCCGCACCATACCGGAATCCCGCGCTCCAGCGCGGCATTGTGCACCGCGATGGCCTCTGAGAATCCGCCCACGCGTCCCAGCTTGATATTGATGATCCGGCAGGACTCCATCTCGATTGCAGCCAGCGCATCGCGACGATTGCGAATGGATTCATCCAGGCAGATCGCCGTATTGAGCCGCTTCTGCAGCATCGAGTGGTAATAGAAGTCGTCGTGCCACAAAGGCTGTTCGATCATCAGCAGATCGAATGCGTCAAAAGTTGTCAGATGATCCGCGTCGCGCAGCTTATACGCTGAATTCGCGTCGCAACTGAGAGTGATGCCGGGCCACCGATTGCGCACCGCTTCGAATACTTCCACATCCCATCCGGGCTTGCATTTGAGCTTGATGCGCTGATATCCGGAGGCAAGTTCCTTCTCAATAATCGCCAGCAGTTCCGGAATCGATTTCTGAATACCGAGCGAAACGCCGCACGGAATGGTCTCGCGCACGCCGCCAATCAGTTGCGACAGCGAAACCCCCTCGCGCTGCGCCTCAAGATCCCAGATGGCGTTTTCCAGTGCAGCCTTTGCCATGGGATTTCCGCGCACCAGGCGGAAAATCGTCGGGCAGTCGCCGCCGTGCTCGGGAACTGCTTCGGCCAGCATCGGACCCAGTTCGTTCACGATCACCTGCCACGCAGTGTCGGTGGATTCCCCTGAGAAATGCGGGCGCTCGCCTGCTGTACATTCTCCCCACCCGATCAGACCTTCCGACCGGATCTCAACCAGCAGAATTCTGCGGTTGCGGGTTATGCCAAAACTGGTCTCGAAAGGACGCACCAGGGGAAGGTGCAGCTCGCGAACAAGAATTGCATCAATCTTCATAAAATATTCGTTCCTTCGGTATCAGCAAATGAAGTGGTGGTACTTCTTTCTGCCGTCCCAGATGAGAACCTTTTCAGAGAGCTCTCTCAGCGCTGGTCCGGTTGGGTCCATTGGCCCAGTTCGAAGACTCCGTTCCCTTCCGCGTCCCGTGTAAACGCGACGACGGCTAATCCTTTGGAAAATGCATCCTGAAATTTACGTCGGTTCTCCAACTGAACAACGAGAGCTTGTTCCCGGCCGCCGGGGGTCGCCTTCCATTCATAAATAGAGGCGGGGACCAGAATCTGCTCCTCAATTTTGAGCTTCTCATCAACATTTTGACAGACAGCGGAAATGTCTTCCAGGGTTGCGGAAACGCGCCGGGAGTCGAGATACCATTCGGCCACCAGGCGATCCGTTGGAAGTCCACCCTGCAGTCGAGAAGAGGATACACCATAGAAATTCACGTAATAGCAACGAACGATTGCGCCGAGCTTGCAAATATTCAGATGCGCGTTCTTGATCTCGAGAGGATCGAAGGTCCATTCCATGCGCCGGATGCCCCGGCTAAGTGCTTCACGTCGTTGCTCCAGCTTGAGTTGCGCGCCAACCCCGCGGTCCCGATAGTGATCGCGCACCCCCAGCATGTGTGAGTGGAGATAAGCCTGTGGAAATCCCCCAATTGCCTGCGCCCCGGTCTTCACGCCGGGCAAAGACATGGCGAATCCAACCAATGATTCCGGGGTGCCGTTCGGCGATGCGCCGGGCAGATCGGTGTCGAATGCGCCAATTACCTGCCCGCCGATCTTTTGGGCTATCGAAAACGCCTTCCTCGGAATGACATCGCTGTCATCGTAACCCCAGATCTCAATCTGCAACTGGACACACGCTTCAAGCTCGTCGAATCCCGAACACTGGCGAATAAGAATCATGGCTGCGGCCCCACTCTTGCTACTGGGCCCGCTTGAGCCGAATCCGCCTCAGCCAAAGCGAGTTTCCGCTTGGCATCAGCCCACAGAGCTTCGAGTTCAGCCGGCGGCAATTCTTCCAGCGGAAGCGCAGAAGCCAGTTCCATCTCCCGAAACCGCTGCCGAAAGCGCAGATTGCACCCCCGCAAAGCCATCTCTCCATCCACCCCTAAATGCCGCCCCAGATTCACGACTGTAAACAACAGGTCGCCGAGTTCCGCCTCCACCGCGTCGTTCCGCGTCGGGTCAGTGCCAGCGGCAGTGGCTTCCGCCTCGAGTTCCGCAGTCTCTTCCGCCACCTTCGGGAGCAAGTCGCGCCAATTCGGCCAGTCGAACCCCGCTTTTGCCGCTTTAGATCCCAGCTTCGCTGCTTCGGCAAGCGCTGGCATTGCGCGATGCACTGAATCCAGCCTCGATGTCGCCGCTGAGTCCGCTGCATGCGATGCTTCTGCTGATTTGATCTCTTCCCAGTTCCGCAGCACTGCCGAAGACGAGCCCTCAACCGCTGCATCCACGTCCGCCTTGTTTCCCGCGGCTCGCGAAGCCTCATCTCCGAAAACATGCGGATGCCGCCGCACCAGCTTCCGGTTCAGATGATCCAGCACATCGGCAATGGTGAAGTGGCCCTCATTCGCTGCCATCTCGGCATAGAAAAGAACCTGCAGCAGCAGGTCGCCCAATTCCTCGGCAAGATGCGGGAAATCGCGCCGTTCGATGGCGTCGAAGACCTCGTAGGTCTCTTCCAGCGTGTATTTGCGAATGGTGTCGAAAGATTGTTCGCGATCCCAAGGGCAACCGCCCGGGGCTCTCAGCCGCGCCATAATGCTCACCGACTGCTCAAACAACGCCGCTGCCCGCACCGGATCGGAAGCGGTCTGCGGAGAAGGAGCCTGTGCGGGGTGGCCTTCCTGAGGAACATCCATGCACCCTTAGTTTACCGCACGCCCATCTGCATCATTTCACTTGTCAACAATGTGCACATCGCTCACGATGGACTTTTGAGTTGTAAGGTTTATCCATGAAAAACATGTTTGAACCTTCATCTGCAAACGAGGTGAAGACGCGGATCGCGCAGTTGCAGCAAACCAGCACTCGTCACTGGGGCAACATGACCGCCGCGCAGGCTGTAGCTCACTGCGCAAGAAGTTTGGAGTGGGCGGTGGGCGACCGCGTTCCTCCGCGTATGTTTTTCGCTAGCCTTCTGGGTCGCGTTATTAAGCCCAGGGTGCTTGGAGACGACGCCCCCATCCGCCGCAACTCCCCCACCTCGAAAGACCTAGTCATACACGAAGATTGCAATCTCGAATCTGAGCGCCAGCGCCTGCTCGCACTGATTGACCGCTTCGTTGCCGCAGGTTCCGCCGGCTGCACTTCCCATCCTCACAGCTTCTTTGGGCGCATGACTCCCGACGAGTGGACAATTCTGATGTACAAGCACCTCGATCATCATCTGCGTCAGTTCGGGGTGTAGCGGGGCCACAGGTCCTGTTTTGACACGTGGGAGACTCCGGATCCAGACGGGATGCGTTCATCCGCGCGCCTTTTCTCTGGCGCACGGACAGTCTGCCCCACCGCAGGTGGCCGTATACTCAACCTCGCAAATGATTCGCATTTTAGGTACAACACTTGCGGCGCTTCTCGGCCTCGCCTTCGGCAGCTTTCTCAACGTGTGCCTCAGCCGTTGGCCCGAAGGCGAAAGCGTGGTCAAACCGCGCTCGCACTGCCGCAACTGCGCCCGCGCCCTCACCTGGTGGGAAAACATCCCCTTATTAAGCTGGCTGGCTCTCCGCGGCCGCTGCCGCACCTGCGGAGTTTGGATCGGCTGGCGATACCCGCTGGTTGAGTCAGCTGTCGGCCTGCTTTGGGCCGTTGTTACATGGCAGGCACTGAGCGGCATTCAGGACACTTTATCCAGCGGTTCTTACCCTCCTCTCGTCTCATTCAGTCCCGGCTTCCTGTTTCTCTTCGCCGCAACGGTCCTCGGAAAGATCCTGTTCTGTTGGGCGCTCGTCGGCCTGGCCACTTTGGATGCAGAACACCTGTGGCTACCTGACGTTCTCACTTTGTCCGGCCTAGCGCTTGGAGTTGCAGTTACTTTCCTCCGCGGTGATTTCCTGCAGGGAGACGCGCAATTCGGAGGGCCAAAGTTGCTGCTCCTTCTCAGGGTTGCATTCGCGATCCTCGCCTCTGCACTCCTAATCCTCCTAATCCGCTGGACCTATAAGCTCATTCGCCACCGCGAAGGCATCGGCCTCGGCGACGCCAAGCTCATGGCCATGCTCGGCGCATGGCTCGGCCTTCCCGGCGCCCTGCTGTCGTTTGCGATCGGAGTTCTTCTCGGCGCGATCTTTGCTCTGATCCTGCTCGCCGTCCCCTCTGCGCGTCGCGAATCGGAAACCTGGACCGCGTCCAAGCTTCCCCTCGGCACATTCCTCTGCATCGGAGGCATTGTCAGCGCCCTGTGGGGCCAGCCGATCATCAACGCATATCTACGCTGGGCGGGCTTTTGAATTGACGGGCGCCTCAGAACATAAAAGGCCCGGGTGCCCCATGTCCGGATTTTCGGACATGGGATTCCCTAATTCTCAATCATCAAAGACTGTGGGGGGCCGCTTCCAGGAGCTGTCGTAAATCGTAGAAATGGGTGGAAAAGCGAAAAAGCTTGTCGGCCATTTCTACTGCGGAGTGACCCCTGCTGGCTTGTTCACTGACACCGCAGGTGCGTTCGCCAGTTCCGGCTCCTTCAGCAGCTTCTTCGCTTCCTTGCCGTGCTTGCTATCCGGGTCGTAATCCACCACCTTCAGATAGTTCGCCTTCGCTTTCGCAAAATCGCCGAGCGCCCGCTGAGCTTCGGCCATGCCCCAATAGACTTCGGGATTATCGGGGTCGGTCACCAGGGCCGACTCGTATCGCGACAGCGCCGCTTTCCAGTTCTTGCGGCTCAATTCAAACTGCCCCACGTTCTCGTCTTCCTGCGCGGTTTCCTGGTGAACGGGTTCAGGCACGGATAACTTTCCATGCTTCCCCGGCTTTTCCTCTTCCCTGATATTCACATCGCCGGACCCCGCCAGGCTCGAACTGAATCCGCTATCCGCTCCGGAAGATGAATCCGGTGCCGGGTCGTCCGGGCTTTTCGCTGGATCGGTGTCCTCGCCCAGCAGCGTCGTCGTCACGTTATCCGCTGCACCAGCCTCAGGTTGCGGAACAATCGGCGATCCCGTGGTCGGCACCACGGGAACAGAGCTTGTGTCTTCAGGAAATGGATTTGCTCCAGGTGAACTGCCCGGCGTCTGCGCCGGTGTCTGCTGAGGATTCGCGGGCGGTTTCGTTTGCTGAGTATTGGGGGTTTGCGGAGCCGATTGCGCGCGCATCATCGGCACCACCGCCAGGCACCCCACCACCATCACCGCAATTTGAATTCCCTGTTTCAATTCAACTCTTTTCTTCCCTGCCCCACATTTCCTCATCACTTCAATGTTACGATGCGATGCATACCGTACTTCAAGCAGCCAGAGGAAAAACGCTCATCCGCATGGGACTCATTATTCGCTCATCAGCCATTCATGCCGCCGGCTGCTACACCACAACTCCCGTTCGCAAGGGTACCCGCGTGGCCGAGTATACCGGCCCCCGCCTTAGTAAAGACGAGGCCGACAGCGCCAACGAGGACTCGCCGATCACCTATCTTTTTGGACTCGGAGACGGCACGATCGTCATCGACGGCCATTGCATGGCCATGTTCATCAATCACAGCTGCGACCCTAACTGCGAAACCGAGGAAATCGACGACCGCGTCTGGATTACGGCCATCCGGAAAATCGAACCAGGCGAAGAGATTACCTACGACTATTGCCTCTACGACGGCGGCGACGACGAGGCAATCTGCAATTGCGGCGCAGACGCCTGCCGCGGCTCAATGTACTCTGACGACGAGATTCGCCGGCGCAAGGCCGCGGCGAAGAAGCTCGTCAAGAAAAAGCGCCCCAAACCTCGCAAAAACAGGAATGTGCCCTCGACGAAAGCCCCTGACGAAGTCACAGAAGAGAATGCAGCCTGAATTCCTGGTAACTTCTGTCAACCCGTTCTGACGGTTACATGTTTTGCGAGCGCCCAGTGTCCTGCCCCAGAAGTCCATGACAATACCATCGCTGTCATCCTGAGCGAACGGGGCCCCAAACGTTTTTCAGTACCGGGGTCCCCAAAGAGCGTTCTCTGCTCTTTGGGGTGGAGTTTGGGGGTGGTGAGTCGAAGGATCTGCTTTTGCATTTAGGACCTTATGCCACAAACTTCGGAGACACCATACTAATCGGCTGTAGCATGAATCAGGATGATCGACGAGCCTGAACTTCCGCCCCTGACAATCGAGCAACTTGATGTGCTGCGGCGCTTTGCCTTATTCGAGGTCCCCGTCGACGAAATGCTTCGCTCCATGGCCGGAAGTTTTGATTTCGCCTTCGACACGAAAGAAGAAACCACCAAAGGAATTACCCAGCGCCGCACCGCGAACAATCGCTTCCCTATTCCCGAACCCGGTATCGTCATCACCCGCGACCACATCGCCAACGCGCTCGAGCGAAAACGCTTTGGCCTGATCTCCGAGCGCGACCTGGTTCATTGGGCCACAATCCTGCTGCTGAACGATGCGTACGTCTTCGATCCCGGCGACGAAGACCTCATCGCCGAATGGCTCAACGACATCAGCTTCAACCTAGACGCAAGTTAGCTCGTAGACTTCGACCTGAATCGGCATCAACCACAGTTTTTCCACCCCCGCTAGCCCTCCACCCCGAAACGATACAATCCAACTTGGCCCACCCTCTACCGAATAGGCCAAAGGAGTTGCAGCGCAAATGGGTTACCAGGTTCTGGCCAGGAAATATCGTCCGCAGCGCTTCGCCGACGTTGCCGGCCAGGATCACGTCACCCGCACGCTGATGAATGCGCTCAGCCAGAACAGGATCGCGCACGGCTACATCTTCTCCGGCCACCGCGGCATTGGCAAAACCACCATCGCCCGCATCGTGGCCATGGCATTGAACTGCCGCACCGCGATTGGCGACCCAACCCGTCCCACTCCCGAGCCGTGCGGCATCTGCGACTCCTGCATCGAGGTTCGCCAGGGCAACGCCGTCGACGTGATCGAAATCGACGCGGCTACCAACCGCGGCATCGACGAGATTCGCGAATTGCGCGACGCAGCCCGCTATTCCCCTGCCCGCGACAAGTACAAGATCTACATCCTCGACGAAGCCCACCAGATCACCGAGGCCGCCTTCAACGCCTTGCTCAAGACCTTGGAAGAACCACCGTCCCACGTCATTTTCATGATGGCGACCACCGAGCCCGAAAACATCCCGCAAACCATCCGTTCGCGCTGTCAGCACTTCAGCTTTCACGCTGTAAAATTCGACGACATTCTTGCCCAGCTCAAGATGATTGCCGGCCAGGAAAATGTCGAAGCCGAAGACTCTGCCCTAGCCCTCCTGGCTGAAGCCGGCGACGGCTCAATGCGCGACGCCCTCAGCATCATGGACCAGGCCATTGCCTCTGCGCCCAATGAAAACGGGCGACCTGTGCTCTCGACCGCCCAAATCCGCGAGTTGATGGGCGCGGTTCCCAACGCAATCTTCGAGCGTCTTCTCGAGTCGGTTGCAGCAGGCGAAAGCGCTCCGTTAATGGAGCAGCTGAACGAGCTGTTGAACGCCGGCCATGGTCCCTCGTCTTTAGCACGCCAGATGGTCCGCTACCTGCGCAATACCCTGATGGCCAAGCTTGGCGGCGAGCAGACTGAACTCCTCCAGATCTCTGGAGACGAGCGCGCGCGCGCCGCACGCACTGCCCTCCTTTTCAGCGAAGAGGAATTGACGCGCAATCTTCAAATTATCCTGCGTACCTTCGACGATTTGAATTACCGCCAGGAGCAGCGCTTCCATCTTGAATTGGGACTACTCAAGCTGGTCCATGCCCAGCGCCTGATTCCCATCGAAGAGTTGCTGAGTAGCGTTGTCAGTGGAACCGGCGTTCGCGGCATCACCGCGACCTCCTCCCCGCGAGCAACATCCGGCCCCGCGAGTCCACCCCGCTCCCACGCGCCCATAACTGCATCCCCCACTCCCGTAGCCGCGCCTTCCGTAAGATCGCCGTTTGCGTCTTCTTCTCCTTCCTCTTCCCCGATGATGCAGCGAAGCGACGCGACCGTCGGGATCAACAAAACGGAGGCATCCTCGAAAACGACCGACGTAAGGGAGCCGATTGCCGCATCCGCGCAACTGACACCCTTTCCTGCAGCAGCAGCGCAACCCAATGGTTTTGCCGAATCGTTGACCGAAGGCGCGCCCGCCAAGGCGCCTGCTCAGGATCCTGCAAGTATCGACCAGATTCGGACTGCGACTGTGCAGGCATTGGCGGCGGCAAATCACGCCACAGCTTCCAAACTCTTGAGCACCGGTGCATGGACGCTGGATGGCTCCAGCCTTCGCATCGAAGTTCCCGGCATGGGAAAGAAAATGCTCGCGATCACAGTGAATGCGGCTGCCGAAAAAATCATTCGCCAGGAATTGCAACGGCTCGGCGCGCCGGCTCGATTCCTTGTTGTGCCGGTTGAGGGCATCGGTTCGAACGCATCCGAAGCCTCGGCGCCAATCGCCGGAAGCATTCAGCAGGCCGCGCTCGAGCATCCAATGGTCCTGAAAGCCAGGGAAATCTTCAAGGCCGAGGTCCGCAGCGTTCTTGACCTTCGCACGAAATAGTAGTTTTCGAGGAGGCGTCCCGTGATTAATCCTCTCAAGATGGCTGAGATGTTGTCTCAAGCCAACAAAATGCAAGAGGAAATGCAACGCAAGCTCAGCCAGACCATAGTGGAAGGCTCGAGCGGCGGCGGCGCCGTCACCGCAACCATGAACGGTAAAAAGGAACTGATCAAGCTCCACATTGACCCATCCGCGGTCGTGAGCCTCAGTGGCCCTGCTCCTGACGTGGAGATGCTCGAGGACCTGGTCGTTGGCGCGGTAAACGAAGCCGCCCGCAAGGCGGACGAGGCTATTCAATCCAGCGTGAAAGGCGCGTTAGGCGGGCTCAATCTTCCCGGGCTCGGCTGAGAATTTATCGAATTGAGGGGGTCCAAAATGATTGCCGAAATGAATCGCAGAAACTTCCTTCGTTTAGGCCTCTCCGCGAGCGCGGCGGCTCTGGCTCCGCGCTGGGCTGGCGCTCAGCTAACTGCAGCAGCTCCTGACCGAGTAGCACAGATGCGCGCTGCCGCCGCAGCGGCGCAAATCAAGACCACCAAGCTTTACGACAACGTCTTTCTGCTTCAGGGTGCAGGTGGCAACATGGCCGTGCAAACCGGGGTGGAAGGCAAGGTGCTGATCGATTCCAGTTTCTCCACAGCGGTGCCGCACATTCGCCAGGCACTCGATGCACTCAGCAGCGATCCGCCCTACGCGCTCATCAACACTCACTGGCACATCGATCATACCGACGGAAACGAAGGAATGCATGCCGCTGGATTCCAGATCTGCGCGCACCAGAAAACAAGAGATCGCCTTGCTGTACCCGCGGAGATGAAGCTGATGGGGCTTCACCTCCCTGCCGCACCGGCCGGCGCTCTGCCAACCATCACGTTCGATAGCACGCTGCATACCTGGCATAACGGCGACTCCATCGAATTGGCGCACTTCGATCCAGCCCATACCGACACCGATATCTACATCCACTTCCACAATGCCGATGTGCTGCATGTGGGCGACATCTGGTTCAACGGCTTCTATCCCTTCATCGACGAAGGTACGGGTGGCTCCATCGGTGGCACCATCAACGCCGCGCAGAAGATGCTCACCTTGGCAGGTGACACTACAAAGATCATTCCCGGTCATGGTCCGCTGGGCGCAAAACCGGACCTCAAGAACTACCACGACATGCTTTCCGCGGTGCGCGATAAAGTTGCGGCCATGAAGACCGCCGGCGCCAGCGAAAAGGAAGTCCTGGCCAAGAAACCTACCGCTGACTTTGACGCCGCGTGGGCACACGGCGGGTCGCCTGACATGTTTGTTGGAATCGTCTACCGCACCGTTTAGGAGGCAGTTCGTGGCACGCTATGCCGAGCCAATGGCCCGGCTCATCGATGAACTGAAGAAGCTTCCGGGCGTGGGAACAAAGACCGCCCAGCGGTTTGCGTTCCACCTTCTGCGTTCAAGCGAGGAGGACGCGGATGCCCTTGCCGAAGCGGTGCGTAACCTCAAGGCCAACCTTCGCCTCTGCTCCATCTGCAATAACGTGACCGACGTCGACCCCTGCGCCTATTGCATCAGCCCCACGCGAAACCAGCGCCTGGTTTGCGTCGTTGAGGAACCCACCAACATCGAAGCCGTCGAACGAAGCCACTACCCCGGCGTCTACCATGTCTTGCACGGAACCCTTTCCCCCCTCCACGGCGTCGGACCTGAGCAGTTGCGCGGTCGTTCGCTCGCAGCCCGGGTGGAACGCGGCGAAGTGGACGAAGTAATTCTGGCCACCAGTCCCACGCTTGAGGGCGAGGCAACGGCGAGTTGGCTCGCCGGGACGTTGCGCGGCTTCAATGTCAAAATCACCCGGATCGCCACCGGCGTGCCGGCGGGAAGCGACATTGAATATGCCGACGAGGTAACCATGGCGCATGCCCTCGAAGGCCGCCACGAAATGAAGCCCTGATTCCTAAGGTTGTTGAATGCGAATCTAGCTGCGCAATCTGCTCAACAGATCTTGTGGATGAACGGGCTTGGCCAGAATCTCGAATTCATAGCCTTGCGTGCGCGCCTTTTCAAGTAAGTCCGCTGTCGCGGCTTGGCCGGAGAACAACAGGATCTTGACTTTCGGCAGCAACGCTCGAATCTGAATGGCTGCGTCGATTCCATTGAGGTCCGCCATAATGACATCGGCGATGAGCATGTCAGGTATAAATGTCGTCGCTTGCTCGAGAGCAGCCTCGCCGGAATACACTGCCTTGGCTTGAAAACCGCTCTGGTTGAGAATCATGGCCAGCGTATCGGCAATGACGCGTTCGTCGTCAACTACCAGGACCTTGGGTTTCACGTGATTATCGGGCATAAACTCCTGAATGCCGAACAGATTTGGCACAAAGCCTATCACTAAAACAAACCGCGAAGCGAAGCAAGGGGGCGAGGTTCACGGCACGACCAATAGGGGTACAAACAGTAAACGTAACATCCTCTGAATGGGCCGTTACCCGGCCTTGATGGGTTCGGTCTTTTAGTTTAAGGGTGCGGTTGGCATTGTGCAAGAAAAGCCTTGCACTCACCTCCGGCCCGGGGGTTGGACGCAAAGAACAACCGAAAGATTGCTGTTCTCAGGTTTTGTTTCAGCATTTTCGTCTGAAACATGCCAAAATCCCCTTCGATATCAGATTTGCGATACTCTAAACCGTCAGATCTGCTCGCTGGCAGAATTGGGATTCACCGGGGAGCAACTCTTCTCTCATACACTTGAACCACCAACCACCTGCCGGTTCGCCCGGCGGACTTCCCGGCGGAGAACCATGTATGCAGGAAACGGGCACCCAGAGCGTTCCGCAGTATCCCGGCGTTAGCCCCGGCGTAGAAGCGATCATTCGCGCCGAGAAGATTGAAAAATACTTCGCCCAGCCAAGTCAGAATCGGATCCAGGTCATTTCGCCGACCGACCTTTCGATCGTCCCGGGCGAAATTGTCGCCCTTCTGGGTCCTTCCGGCTCAGGAAAATCGACCATGCTGCGCATGTTGTCGGGACTGTCGCGCCCCTCTGCCGGCCAGGTCTATTGGCATGAAAAACCAATCGAAAGCGCCGAAATCAACGTCTCGATCGTCTTTCAGAGTTTTGCCCTTTTCCCCTGGCTCAGCGTGCTTGAAAATGTCGAGGCCCCGCTCCAGGCCCGCGGGGTCAATCCCGAAGAACGCCGTGAACGCAGCATGCGTATGCTCGACACCGTCGGGCTCGACGGATTTGAAGCCGCGTTTCCCAAGGAACTCTCCGGCGGCATGAAGCAGCGAGTCGGCTTCGCCCGCGCCCTCGTCGTCGAACCCGAAGTCCTCTTCATGGACGAGCCATTCAGCGCTCTCGACGTCCTGACCGCCGAAAACCTGCGCAGCGAATTGTTGGAGCTTTGGGCCAAAAAGACGATGCCCACGAAGTCCGTCTTCATCGTGACCCACAACATCGAGGAAGCGGTCCTGCTGGCAGATCGCATCATCGTCCTCGGCCGCAATCCCGGACACATTCGCACCGACTTCCAGGTGCAGATTCCGCAACCCCGCGACCGCAAATCCGATCAATTTACAAAACTGGTCGACTACATCTACAAAGTGCTCACCAGGCCCGATGTTGCCCCCGAAGGGGCGCCTGAGCATCAGCACCCGAGCCCCAAGACACGCGACCAGCGGCAAATGAAATACCAGATGCTGCCCCACGCGCGCCCCGGTGGCATGGCCGGGTTGCTCGAATTGCTCCTCGACAAAGGTGGTCGCGACGACATCTACCGCCTCGCCGACGATCTCGCTTTCGAAATCGACGACCTGCTGCCCATCGTCGATGCTGCCCAACTTCTTGGCTTCCTCAAGGTCGAGGAAGGCGATGCCTCCATTACCGAGACGGGCACCGAATACGCAAACTCCGAAATCCTGCGCCAAAAAGAACTCTTTCGCACTGCCGCCCTCGAAAATGTCCTCCTCCTTCGCCAGATTCGCCGCGCCGTTGAAACCAAGAGCGATCACACCGTCTCCGAAGAGTTCTTCCTCGACATGCTCGATGAGCAATTCAGTGCAGAAGAGTGCCTGCGCCAGATGGAGACCGCAGTCACCTGGGGCCGCTACGCCGAGTTGTTCGACTTCGATGCCGCGCGCCGCCGTTTCGTGCTTCCTGACGCGGCGGAAGAGGAAGTCGCCTCCGCCGGAGGCGCCGATTGAACCTCCAGCATCCCTTCGCCCGATCCCTCGTTACGGTTCGCACCTGGCCTTTCATGCTCGATCTGGGCGTGGCTATCTGCGGATTCGCGATCTTTCTCGGCGTTATCCACATCGCGGGCTATTGGATGAGTACTCCGGTTCCAGTAGTCCCCATCTCGCACTCCATTCGTGCGCTGCCCCTCTACGCCTTCTACTCCATCGTGCGCATCGGCATTGCCTACCTGCTCAGCCTGCTCTTCGCCATCGGATATGGATACCTCGCCGCCTATAACACCCGCCTTGAAACCGGGATGATCGCCATTCTCGATATTCTGCAATCCATCCCGGTGCTCAGCTTCCTGCCGCCCGTGGTCCTGGCGATGATCGGCCTCGTTCCCGGCCATCAGTTGGGGATTGAGATGGGCGTGATCCTGCTCATCTTTACAGGGCAGGTCTGGAACCTGGCATTCAGCTTCTATACCTCCCTCAAGACCATCCCGCGGGAGATGATGGAGGCTTCCCGCATCTATCGCTACTCCGCATGGCAGCGCTTCTGGCAGCTTGAAATGCCCTACGCCGCCATCGGCCTTGTCTGGAACTCCATCGTCTCGGTTGCCGGTGGATGGTTCGCCCTCATGCTTTGCGAAATGTTTACGATGGGCGATCGCAGCTTCCAGATGCCAGGTCTCGGCAGCTACATCCAGTCTGCAACCGACTCAGGCGACGTCCGCGCACTCCTAGCCGGCATCTCGACTGTCGTTCTCATCGTTGTGGCTACCGATCAGCTCGTCTGGCGGCCGCTGATTGCCTGGAGCGACAAATTCAAATTCGAGAATGTTGAATCAGCCGACCGCGTCACCTCGCCCATTCTTGCGCTCCTGCAGCGGTCTCCCCTGCTGACCTCGTTCCCCGGCAAGATCTGGGCTCGCCTCGAAGAGCCAATCTATCGCCGTCTTTCGCGCTCAAAGGAATGCCGTGTCGTGCAACCGCTCGATACAGATGCCAGTCGGGGCGCAGGCAAGTTTGGATTCTGGGCATTTTCAGTTGCTCTGGCAGCCGCGGCCGCTTGGGCGGCAATTCAGGCCGCCATAATGCTTCGCACCGTCACCCTCGACGACTTCCGCTTGCTCTTCGAAGGCGCGGGTGCAACGTTCCTGCGCGTCAATGCCGCCCTTCTTATCTCTGCGCTGTGGACAATTCCGGTCGGCGTTGCCATCGGGTTCAATCCGAGGCTCGCGCGCGTTGTCCAGCCGCTTGCGCAAGTCATGGCCTCGGTTCCGGCCTCCGCGTTTTACCCCGTGCTGCTGATGGGACTCATCAGCATCGGCGGCGGAGTGGGCATCGGTTCCATCTCGCTCATGCTGCTCGGCACGCAATGGTACATCCTCTTCAACGTAATCGCGGGGGCCATGTCCATCCCATCTGACCTGCGCGAAGTCTCAGCACTCTATCGATTCAATCGCTGGCAGCGCTGGACCAAGCTCATTCTGCCGGGAATCTTCCCCTTTCTCATCACAGGGATGGTGACCGCCTCA
The DNA here is from genome assembly GCA_963826915.1 of uncultured Acidobacteriaceae bacterium. Taxonomy (GTDB): domain Bacteria; phylum Acidobacteriota; class Terriglobia; order Terriglobales; family Acidobacteriaceae; genus Telmatobacter. The sequence continues at coordinate 153,503 of CAWGYG010000005.1, read as the reverse complement.
GGAGGTGCCTGGAACGCCTCGGTAATGGCCGAATACTCCCACGTCAAGGGCCAAACCCTCGAGACCATCGGCCTCGGCGCTGAAATCAGCTCCGCCACCGACCACGGTAACTTCCCCATCATCCTGCTTGCCACGGTCTGCATCTCGCTCATGGTGGTTACCATGAACAGACTTGTGTGGCGCAAGCTCTATCGGCTTGCCGAAACCCGGTATAAACTCGAAGGCTGAGTAAAGCAGACGACGAGCAGGTCGCGATCGGGGGAAGAATGATTCGCGTTGGGCTGGTTGGTTTTGGCATGGCAGGACGCGTGTTCCACGCGCCGTTGATCTCTTCAGTTGAAGGCCTCGAATTGGCCGCCGTAGTTGAACGAAGTTCCAACCACGCTGCAGAACGCTATCCCGGCATCACCACCTACCGCACCGTCGACGAACTCCTCGCCGACCCATCCATCAAGTTGGTCGTCGTCGCCACACCCAACAGCACTCATTACCCGCTCGCCCTGCGCGTCCTGCAGGCCGCAAAGAGCGTTGTGGTCGACAAGCCGGTAGCCCTAGCCGCAGCCGAAATTGCCGAATTGTCTGAATTGGCGGGCGGTATAGGCCGCCACTTCTTCCCGTTCCATAACCGCCGCTTTGACAATGACTTCAAGACAATAAAGAAACTATTAGATGAATATACGCTGGGCCGGCTGGTTCATTTCGAATCAAACTTCGATCGCTGGCGTCCCGGCCTGTCCTCTCGCGCATGGAAGGAAGAAATCGAAGAAGGCGGCATTCTGTACGATTTGGGCACACATCTCGTCGACCAGGCTCTGGCACTTTTCGGAGAACCGGGAGCAGTTGGCGCCGAGGTAAGGCGTGAACGCGACGGCGATGGCTCCAACGATTCTTTCACTGTCCGTCTGCAGTACTACACCGGCTTTACAGTCACTCTCGCCGCCAACTGTCTATCTTCCTTGGCGCGGCCACGATTCCACCTGCGCGGAACGAGGGGTAATTTCTGGAAATGGGGTCTGGATCCGCAGGAAGAAGCGCTCAATCATCTCACCCGCATCTCTGCTCCCGACTGGGGTCACGAGCAGCCCGAACATTGGGGCACTCTCAGCGTGGATGTTGACGGCGGAATGGTCACGCGGCCAGTAGAGACTGTCCCCGGCGACTACCGACTCTACTACTCCGCCGTTCGCGACGTTCTCCTTGGGGAATCGACCGCCGCCCCTGTGACTCCGGTCGAAGCTTGGCGAGTAGCCAGGGTACTGGAGTGGGCAATCGAAAGCTCTGAGAAGAAGCGGGACATCGAATGTGTCTGGTTCGGCGAACCGGTATAGAATTCCGCGCTCTCATACCAGCATCGTCAGTACGATCCAGTCGATTCCTTCGCCAGCAGGGGTACCCAGAATTCAAAAACGGTTCCCTGTCCAAGCTTGCTTCTAACTTCAATCGACCCGCCATGCGCAATCACAATTGCGCGCGCAATGGCGAGACCCATCCCCGTTCCCTTCCCAGCTTTCCCAGCCATCTTCCCTCGGTAAAACTTTTCAAAAATTAGAGGTAGGTCGACAGCGTCGATTCCCTGCCCGTTATCTTCAACCGAGAATTCCAGCCGATCACCCACGCGCCAGCTTCGCAATACGATCCGGCTGTCCGCCTGTGAATATCGCGCAGCATTCTCAATCAGGTGGCGAAAGACGCGTCCCAGCAGGTGCGGATCGAACCACATCGGCGTATCCGGCTCTTCAACCGAGATGACAACATGGTGCCGGCTCAACACCGCTTGGGATTCCTCCACGGCGTGTTCGATCAGCGTCCGGGTGTGTTGCTGCACAGCATGTACATGGACGACGTTCGCATCTATTTCTGCCATCTCCACTGCTTCGCCGATAAGCGTGTCCAGTCGCGATGCTTCCTCGTCCACAATAGCGGCAAGGTCCAGTCGTGACGCCTCATTCAAACCTTCACCCTGCAACAGCGTGGTTGCCGCTGCGCGAATTGACGTCAGCGGCGTCCGCAGTTCGTGAGTGAGCGAGTCGATTAGGGCTGCGCGAAGTTTCTCGCCTTCGCGCGAAGCCTCCATCCGCGCATTCGCTTCAATGGCGATGGCCCGCGTAAGCGCGATTGCCACTTGCGCGCAGACCGCTGTGGCCAACTCGCGCGACAGGATATCCGGCCGCCAACCGATCGCTCCTATCGGCCGTAGTCCCAGCATCAAGGGCCTTGCAGTAATCTCTCCCGGAATGGCAATCGTAGGGCTGTGTCCTTGCGCCAGTGCGCCAAGGCTTGCCTGGATGCTCATCGGGAGCTCATCGATTGAAGAGTGGAACTGATCGACATCGCGAACGTACAGCACCACGCCATCCAGCCCGAAAATCTTGTGAATCACCCGTGGAAGTTCGCGAAGAAGGCCCGCGGCGTCCTCGTGGAGCATCAACTCCTGGCTAAGCAAGTAAAGACGTTCCACGTCCTCGCGGCGCTGCTCCGCATCCTGGGCCTGACGGCGCGCTCGCTCCGCCAGCCTCCCCGCGACAGCGCAACTGGCCAGAAACGATATCAACGCCACCCATTGCTGAATCCCAATGATCCGGAATGTGTGTATAGGAGGCAGGAAAAAGTAGTCAAAGAAAACTGCGCACAACACCGCCACGTAAAACGACAGCCATATTCCCGCCTGCGCTGCAGACCACACCACGAGAACCAGGAACACCATCCCTGCGGTCGTCGAATTCGCCCCCGTCCACACCAGCACGATGGTCGGCGCCACCGCTGTGAGCGTGGCCATAGCCCAGTGGAATGTTCGCCTGGAACCGGAGAACCCCTTCATATTCTTCACCATCCGAAATCATACCGGCCCAGCCCGATGATGTAAGCTTCGTTTGAAAGAAGATTGTGATGCCTGGACGAATTCTTGTCATCGACGATGAGCCTCAGATTACGCGTGTGTTGCGAACCACGCTTTCTGCACAAGCTTTTGATGTCCGCACCGCCAATGATCCTGAAGAGGGCCTGCGGCTTTTTAGCGAGTGGCCGCCCGATCTTGTCATTACTGACCTCATGATGCCCGGCTTGAGCGGCGTCGAGGTATGCCGCGCGATTCGGACTACATCTTCAACCCCGGTACTGGTCCTCTCGGTCCGCGACCATGAGCGATCCAAGGTCGAAGCGCTCGATGCAGGCGCAGACGATTACATTACAAAGCCGTTCAGCGTTCAGGAGCTCCTCGCCCGCGTGCGCGCCCATCTCCGCCGCGCCCCTGAGCGCACAACCGCCGCCATTGAGGCCGGGGACTTCCTCGTCGATGTGGAAGCCCACCTCATTGAGGTGAAAGGCAAGCAGATTCACCTCACGCCCAAGGAATTTGAACTGCTGCTCCACCTCGCCCGTCACTCCGGAAAGGTCATGACCCATCGCGCCCTCCTTACAGCCGTATGGGGAGCGCAATCCGCGCACCAGCCGGAATATCTCCGCGTTTTTGTTGGCCAGTTGCGAAAAAAGCTTGAGAACGAAACGGGCAAGCAATACATCCAGACCGAGCCGTGGGTCGGATACCGCTTCATCGCTGAAGGCTTTTCAGAAAAAGAAGAGTAAGCGAAGTTTCTATATCCTAAGTTGTGCTACGACCTGGCGTTAGGTGTCTATCTTTATATTTTCTTTATAAATCCCTTCCGGCGCTGCAACAACCTCTCCTCCACAATGACAATTGGCGAGGACATTGCCAGTCTTCGACTGTGTTCCCACCATGCGCTGAATTGAGGAACCTGCATGCAAGATTTAACGATGCTTTTTTTTACAGCAGTTTTCTTCGGCCTGGCGTTCCTGTACGTCAAGGCCTGTCAGAAGTTGAGGTAGTCCATGGACCTGATTACGGCAATAGCGCTGATACTCTCCATTCTCCTCCTGGTATACCTCACCATTTCCCTTCTATTCCCGGAGAAATTCTGACATGACCGCCAATGGCTGGTTGCAATTTGCAATCTACTCCATAGTTCTTTTGCTTACCGTCCGCCCGGTGGGTATCTATCTGGCGCGCGTCCTCGAAGGGGAGCGCACCTGGCTCGATCCGGTGTTTCGTCCCTGCGAACGGCTCATCTACAAGCTCTCAGGCGTGAAAGCCGAGCACGAGATGAACTGGCGCGAATATGCGTTCGCGGTGCTCGGCTTCTCAGTCGTCAGCATGCTCGTAACCTACGCGATCGAGCGACTCCAAGCCTTTCTGCCATGGAACCCTCAACACCTTGCAGCGGTGGGGCCGGATCTGGCATGGAACACGGCTGCCAGCTTTACCACCAACACCAACTGGCAGTCGTACACGCCTGAAACCACGATGAGCTATCTCACCCAGATGGCCGGCCTGGCGACCCACAACTTCTTCTCCGCCGCTGTGGGCATCGTCGTCGCTGTCGCCCTCATTCGTGGCATCAAGCGGACAGCCTCGGGCACGATCGGAAATTTCTGGGTCGACACCACGCGCACACTGCTCTACATCCTACTGCCCGCATCCTTCATCTATGCTCTGTTGCTGGTTGGGCAAGGTGTCCCAGCCAATCTGCACGCTTACATAACCGCTCATCCGTTGGAGCAGCCCAGTCAAACGCAGACCATCGCTCAAGGCCCCGTGGCCTCTCAGGAGGCCATCAAGATGCTCGGCACTAACGGTGGAGGTTTCTACAACGCAAACAGCGCCCACCCTTACGAGAACCCCACACCTTTCTCAAACTTTTTGCAGATTCTGTCCATCTTCATCATCCCGGCCGGTCTCACCTACACCCTGGGCCGCATGACCGGTTCGCCCGGACATGGCTGGGCCGTTTTCGCAGCCATGTTTGTACTGTTTGCCGGAGGCTTCGCCGCGGTCTACTGGGCCGAGGCACAGCCCCATCCGCTGATTCATGGCGCTATTCAGGCTCACTCAACCACCGCTCCCGGCGGCAACATGGAAGGCAAGGAAGTCCGCAACGGCATTGCCGAAAGCGCACTCTTCGCAACCATCACCACCGATGCCAGCTGCGGTGCGGTCAACGGTGTGCACGACAGCTTTACCCCTCTCGGCGGAATGGTCGTCCTTACCAACATCATGCTCGGCGAATTGGTGTTTGGCGGTGTAGGTTCGGGCTTGTACGCCATCCTCATCTTTGTAGTGCTTTCGGTCTTCATCGCCGGACTGATGGTGGGCCGCACTCCCGAATACCTGGGCAAGAAAATCGAGTCCTACGACGTAAAGATGTCGATGCTTTACGTCCTCATCTTCCCCCTCATCATCCTCAACCTCACCGCCGTTTTCGTCCTCTTGCCCAATGTTGGCCTGTCCGCGCTCACCAACACGGGTCCACATGGACTCACCGAAATTCTCTATGCATTTACTTCCGGCGCAGGCAACAACGGCTCGGCCTTTGCCGGCCTGAGTGCCAACACATGGTGGTACAACGTAGCGCTGGGCTTCGACATGCTGTGCGGGCGCCTTCTCATGATGATCCCGGTCCTGGCCCTGGCCGGAAACCTGGCACAAAAGAAAAGCGTGCCGCCTTCGCCCGGAACTTTCCCGGTGAATACACCCTTATTCGCTACGTTGCTGGTCGGCGTGATCCTGATTCTGGGCGCGCTCACATTCTTCCCGGCACTAAGCCTGGGACCAATCCTTGAACACCTGCTGCTGAAGTCAGGACAGGTCTTCTAAGGAGAATTTGAAATGAGCCCTAATGGCAAGGTTGTGGTTCCCGAACAGGCTGAGATGAAACCGGAAAGCGCAGTTCCCAAAGCTGAACTCAGGACCATCACTCACGAAGTACCCAGTCCATCAGAGCCTGGGAAATCGAAGACATCCAAGCGCGGAAAGAGGTCGGGCGGCATGGTTGAACACAAGAGTCTTTGGAACACTGCGATCATCGGTCAGGCGCTCATCGACGCGTTTCGCAAGCTCGATCCGCGCTGGATGGTGAAAAATCCAGTGATGTTTGTCGTCGAAGTGGGCAGCGTGCTCACCACCGCGCTCCTCATCGACAATACCGTCCATCATCGTTCCGATTTCGGATTCAATCTCCAGATCACGCTCTGGCTCTGGTTCACCGTGCTCTTCGCCAACTTTGCTGAAGCCATGGCCGAGGGCCGCGGCAAGGCGCAAGCCGACACTCTTCGCAAGGCAAAAGGCGAAACCATCGCCCAGCGCTACACTGCCGATGGCAAATTCGAAGAGATCGCCAGCGGTCTTCTCCGCTCCGGCGACGTCATCTACGTCCCAGCCGGACGTTACATTGCCGGCGACGGCGAAGTCATAGAAGGCGTCGCGTCGGTTGACGAATCAGCGATTACCGGCGAGTCCGCTCCCGTGATTCGCGAGGCTGGCGGAGACAGATCTGCCGTCACAGGCGGCACCAAGGTCCTTTCCGACTGGATCAAGGTTCGCATTACTTCCAACCCCGGCGAAACCTTCCTCGACCGCATGATCGCTCTCGTAGAAGGCGCCACACGTCAGAAAACTCCCAATGAAATCGCGTTGAGCATCCTGCTCTCCGGCCTCACCATCGTGTTCCTGCTCGCCGTCGTTACGCTGCAGCCCTTCGCGATGTATTCCAAGGCTCCGCAAACTGTATTCGTACTGGTGTCGCTGCTGGTGTGCCTCATTCCCACCACCATCGGAGGCCTGCTCTCAGCCATCGGCATAGCCGGCATGGACCGCCTCGTCCAATACAACGTGCTCGCCATGAGCGGCCGCGCTGTTGAAGCCGCAGGCGACGTCAACACCCTCCTGCTCGACAAGACTGGCACCATCACCCTCGGCAATCGCCAGGCCACAGAATTCGTTCCCGCTCCCGATGTCAGCGCGGAGCGCCTTGCAGATGCGGCTCAGTTGGCTTCCCTCTCCGACGAAACGCCCGAGGGCCGCTCAATCGTTGTTCTCGCAAAGGAGCAATACAACCTCCGCGGTCGCGACCTCGGTGGAATCCACGCGGAATTCGTTCCGTTCTCCGCGCAAACCCGCATGAGCGGCGTCAATCTGCCCGGCGTGCGCATCCGTAAAGGTTCAGTTGATGCAATTGCGCGCTTCCTCGAAGACCAGGGATCGTCCCTTCCCAAGAGGGTGCGCGATAACGTCGACGACATCGCACGCGCCGGCGGAACTCCGCTCGTTGTTGCTGAGAACTCCACGGCCCTCGGCGCGATCCACCTCAAAGACATTGTCAAGGGTGGACTCAAAGAGCGTCTCGCGCGCCTTCGCGCCATGGGCATTCGTACCATCATGATCACCGGCGACAATCCGCTCACCGCTGCCGTGATTGCCCGCGAAGCCGGCGTCGACGACTTTCTCGCCGAAGCCAAGCCCAAAGACAAAATGGACCTGATCAAGCGCGAACAGGCCAAGGGCAAGCTTGTCGCGATGACCGGCGATGGCACCAATGACGCCCCCGCGCTTGCGCAGGCAGATGTAGGCGTCGCGATGAACTCCGGTACCCAGGCTGCAAAAGAGGCCGGCAACATGGTCGACCTCGATTCCAATCCCACCAAGCTCATCGAAATCGTGGAGATCGGCAAGCAGCTCCTCATGACGCGCGGCGCTCTCACCACTTTCTCTATTGCCAACGATGTCGCAAAGTACTTCGCCATCATCCCAGCCATGTTCATGGCAGTCTTCCCGGCGCTCAAGGTGCTCAACGTCATGCATCTGGCTACCGCTAATTCAGCCATCCTCTCCGCCGTCATCTTCAATGCGCTCATCATCGTGGCGCTTATCCCGCTCGCGCTGAAAGGCGTGAAATACGAACCCAAACCAGCGGAAGCTTTGCTGCGGCAAAACCTGCTCATATACGGCGTAGGTGGCGTATTGGTCCCCTTCGCCGGCATCAAGGCCATCGACATGCTTCTCGTCGCCATGCACTTGGCATAGCCATGAGGAGTCTTGAATTGGCACGGCTTCAGCCGTGCCAATTGGGCAAGGAAGAAAGTGGGGCTTAGCCCCTGAGGGAAACAAACAATGCCTTCCACAATCTCATCAGTCGTACCTGTTCCACCCCCCCCGCCATCGCATTCCGTTTGGGGCACCTCAATCCGCTTCACCATCATCACGACGATTCTCGTCGGCCTCGGCTATCCGCTTTTCGTTACTGCGATTGCAGGCGTTATGTTCCCTCACAAGGCTGCCGGCAGTCTGATTCTGAAAGACGGCCAGGTCATCGGCTCCGAACTCCTCGCCCAGAGTTTCACTTCGGATCGCTATTTCCATCCCCGCCCCTCCGCCGCTGGCAACGGGTACGACGCCACATCTTCCGGCGGTTCTAACCTCGCGCAATCCAATGCCAAGCTCGTCCAGAGAATCCAGGGCGACATCGATAAGCTCAGCGCCGAAAACCCCGGCAAGCCTGTGCCCATCGATATGGTCACCACGTCCGGCTCCGGGCTCGACCCCGACATCACTCCCGACAACGCCGACTTCCAGGCGCCGCGTGTCGCAAAGGCCCGCGGACTAACCGAAGCGCAGATCCGTCAGCTCATCCAGGAGCACACCACTGGCCGCGATTTCGGCTTCCTTGGCGAACCCCGCATCAACGTTCTCGACCTCAACCTCGCCCTCGACAAACTCTCGAAATAACTTCTCCAAGTGGCTTCCCCTGGAAAGGGAGAGGGCTGAACGGCTCTCTCCCATCTTTTTCCCTTTGCAACGAGCGCACAGCTATGCCTCGTGGGTCCCGCGTATCATGGCTCCATGCGATGCGCGTTATCTGCATTCCTTTGTTTCGTGCTCTCCTTTTGCTGCTCCGCCCAGCCCACCTCCTCTAAGCCTTCTGAGAATCCTTCCGCTGCTGACAAAATTGTCGGCTTCGAAAGCGACCCTGCAGGGTCTGCGCCTTCCGGTTGGGGCGGCGGACCCGGCGGAACCTTCCTGGTAGACGGCGAGATTGCTCACAGCGGCCATCGCTCCGTTCGCTTCGAGCGTAAAAGCGACAGCCCCAACGGCTTCTCGTGGATGTTCAAGGAAATCCCCATGGACTTCCAGGGAAAGCTGATCGAGCTTCACGGCTATCTGAAGCTCGAAAACGTAACCGGCTTCGCCGCTCTCTTGTTGCGAGAAGACGCCGATGGAAAACCGGTCGCGTTTCAAAGCATGCAGGGCGACCATCCACCGAAGGGCACGTCAGACTGGGCCGAGTATTCCATCTCCTTGCCTGTTCAGGCCGCAGCACAGAAACTCATCGTCGGCGTGCTCGTCTCTGGAACAGGTAATGCCTGGGTGGATGATCTCCAATTAACTGTTGACGGCAAGCCCGTTCCGGACTTTTCAAGCAATGAGGTTCTGAATACCGCGATCGAAAGTGACCACACCTTCGACGGCGGATCGGGAATCGTCCTCACCAGCCTTACAAAAACACAAGTCGACAACTTAGCCACGCTCGGAAAAGTCTGGGGTTTCCTGAAGTACTACCATCCTCAAGTCACTGCCGGAAAACTTCATTGGGACTACGAACTTCTCCGCGTCCTCCCCGCAATTCTCACCGCACCCGATCGCAATTCCGCCCAAGCCGTCCTCGTGAAATGGATCAAAGCCGCCGGCCCCGTCGGCATCTGTAATCCCTGCGCACGCCTTGACGAGGCGGGCATTCAGCTCCGTCCCGACCTGTCCTGGATCGCCGACAAATCCCTGCTCGGAAATAACCTCAGCGAAGCTCTCCTCGCAATTCAGCAGAATCGCACTCCCGGCCGCCAATACTACGTCTCCCTCATTCCGGGGGTTGGAAATCCAGCCTTTGAGCATGAGCTCGCCTATAAAGACATCAAATTCCCCGACGCCGGATTTCAGATGCTCGCTCTTTTCCGATTCTGGAACATTGTTGAGTATTGGTCGCCCAACCGAAACATCGTCGGTGAAGACTGGGATGGCGTACTCCGCGAGTTCCTGCCTCGAATTGCACTCGCCAAAACCTCTGAAGATTATCAACGCGAATTGATCGCCCTCATCGCCATGGATCACGACACCCATGCCAACCTGTGGAGTTCGCTGAAAGTGCGGCCACCCGTCGGCGATTGCCGCCTCCCACTCAACCTGCGTTTTATCGGCCAGAGTCCCGTCATTTACAGCTTCGCCTCAACAGATGCGTCTACCGTTGCCGATTTCAAGGTTGGCGATGTGCTTACCGCACTCGACGGCCAGCCTGTCGACAAACTCGTTCAGGCGTGGTCGCCTTACTACGCCGACTCCAACCAGGCCGCCCGCTACCGCGACATCGCCCGCAATATGACCACAGGTTCTTGCGGCCCGGCTACCGTCAATCTTCTCCGCGGCGCAGAATCTCTGACGATCAGGACGCAACGGTCGCCGGCAAAAGAGATGAAAGCCATCAGCTTGACTCACGACCTGACCGGAGATACCTTTCGACTGCTTTCCAATGACGTCGCCTACCTCAAGCTCTCTTCGATCAAAGGCGGCGACATCGCTCACGATCTCCTGCTCGCTGCAAACACTAAGGGCCTTATCATCGACATTCGCAATTACCCCGATGAATTTGTTGTCTTTTCGCTAGGCTCTTACCTCATTGATCACCCGACAGACTTCGTCAAATTCACCAGCGGAGACCTTTCCAATCCCGGCGCATTTCACTGGACACCTCCCGCGCAACTACAGCCGGCGCCGCCGCATTACCCCGGCAAGATCGTCATTCTTGTCGACGAAACCACCCAGAGCAGCGCCGAATACACAACCATGGCTTTCCGGTCCGCCTCTCAAGCCATGGTCATTGGTAGCACCACCGCCGGGGCCGACGGCAACGTCTCCCCAATCCCGCTTCCCGGCGGACTGAACGGCTTGATCAGCGGCCTCGGCGTCTTTTACCCCGACGGAAAACCGACTCAGCAAATCGGCATCGTGCCCGACAAGACAGTGATTCCCACAATAGAAGGCATCCGCGCCGGTCGCGATGAAGTCCTCGAAGAAGCAATCCGTCAGATCCTCGGCTCGAGCACATCCACCGACGCAATAGACAAAATGACTCATCCTCAATAAATGACTCATCCTCAATAAGTGTGGTTCCATATGTGAACTTTGCAGCAAGGCAGAATCTCCAAGGTGCTGTGATGGCAGCAATAGACGACCGCCGTCTCCATCGAATATCCTTCACTTTCACACCGCCCCGTATCTTCGGGCGCTTCACGATGCGCGCATCGCTCTTTATCACCTGCTACAACGACACGCTCTTTCCTGAAACCGGGCGCGCCGTAGTGCGGCTGCTTGAGCGGCTAGGCGTTGTGCTTGACTTTCTGCCTTCTCAAACCTGCTGCGGCCAGATGCATGCAAACACGGGCTTTCGAGCCGAAGCATTCTCCCAGGCCAAACGCTTTGTTCGCCTCTACCGTGAGGCCGAGGCGGTTGTGATCCCCTCATCTTCCTGCGTCGCCATGATACGCGACCAGTATCCCGGCCTTTTCGAAGAACTCGGCAACGAAACCCTCCGCACGGAACTCGCGGCCCTTTTGCCGCGCGTCTTCGAGTTAAGCGAATTCCTCATCGATCATCTCGTCATCGAAGATGTAGGCGCATACTTTCCCCACCGCGTCACTTATCACGCCAGTTGCCACGGCCTGCGCGGCCTTCACGTCGGCGATAAACCGATGCGCCTGCTCAGCAAGGTTCGTGGCATTGATTTGGTCCCGCTGGCAAACCTCGACCGTTGCTGCGGATTCGGCGGCACCTTCTCCATCAAGAATTCGGAAGTTTCCTCGGCGATGCTCGCCACAAAATTGCAGGACATCGCTGCAACCCAAGTCGAGTACTGCACCGCCCTCGACAATAGTTGCCTCATGCATCTCGGTGGCGCACTGCATCGGCAATCCGCCTCCATGCGAACGATTCACATTGCCGGGATTCTCGCCGGCACTGAGCGGCTTCCTGCCGAGGTTCCGGCATGAGCCCCACCATCATGGACCCAACGCTCGCGCCTCCATTCCCCAAGGCCGCGTTGAATGTCCTCAACAACTCCCAGCTCCGTAAAAATGTCGCCCACGCCACCGATGTAATTCAGGCCAAGCGCGGACTGCTTGTAGCCGAAAAAGCCGACTGGCAGGAACTGCGCTCGGCCGCCGCTGCCATTCGTGCGCATGCCCTCGCAAATCTCGGTGCGTACCTCGAAGAGTTTGAAGAGCGCTGCACTGCTGCCGGCGGCTCGGTTCACTGGGCGCGCGACGCTGCCGAGGCCCGCGCCATCATCCTCGCCATCCTTCGCGAGGAGAATGCCACCGAGGTCATCAAGATCAAGACCATGACTTCCGCCGAGATTCAGTTGAATCCCGCGCTCGAAGCCGCAGGCATCTCCGCTGTTGAAACCGATCTCGCTGAATTGATCCTCCAACTCAGCGACGACGAGCCATCGCATATCGTGGTCCCGGCGCTGCATGTCAATCGTCAGCAGGTCCGCGAAATCTTCGCTCGCCGGATGGGTCTCGAAAATCTCTCCGATGATCCTCAGGCCCTCACCGCTGCGGCCCGCTCCTATCTCCGCAAGAAGTTTCTCAGCGTTCCCATCGCAATCAGCGGTGCGAATTTTCTCATCGCCGAAACCGGCTCCGTTGCCATCGTCGAATCCGAGGGCAACGGTCGCATGTGCCTCACCCTCCCGCGCACCATGATTACACTTGCGGGAATCGAAAAGGTGATCCCGCACTTTCGCGATCTCGAAGTCATGCTCCAGGTACTCGCTCGCTCCGCCACCGGCGAGCGCATGAATCCCTACACTTCGTTGTGGACAGGCATCACCCCCGGCGATGGCCCTGAGCGCTTCCACGTCGTCCTGCTCGACAACGAACGCTCATCCATCCTAGCCAAGCCCAAGGAACGGCAAACCCTCCAGTGCATCCGTTGCGCCGCCTGCCTCAATACCTGTCCCGTCTATCGCCAGACCGGCGGCCATGCTTACGGTTCGGTCTATGCAGGCCCCATCGGCGCCATTCTCACACCACAGCTGATGCAGATGAAGCACGCCCAGTCCCTGCCCTATGCGTCTTCTCTCTGCGCGGCGTGCTACGAAGTCTGCCCCGTAAAGATCAACATTCCCGAAGTGTTGATCGAACTGCGCGCCCAGGTCGTCGATCAGCAACGCCGCCAGCCCTTGCGCTGGTTCGATCCCATGTTCCTCGGCATGAAAGCCGCCAACCTCGCCTTCGCCAGTGCAGCGCGGTTTCGCCTCGTACAGCGCCTTGGCCGCACCGCACTTCGCTTCTTCACAGGCAAAGACGGCTGGATACACCACATCCCCAGCCTTGGCGCGCGTTGGACCGTAACCCGTGACCTCCGCGGATTGCCCGACCAGACTTTCCGTGAATGGTGGGCCTCGCGCGCAAAGGAGGGCAGATGAAAGCATCCTTCGACGCGCGTCAGGCCATCCTCGCTCGCATTCGTTCCGCAACCCAGGGTGCCGAAAAACACGCCTATGCAAATCTGCCGCGCACCTATATTCGTCACGGCAAGCTACCTCACCCATTGGTGAGCGAATTGATGATAGAGCGCCTTCGCGAATACGGCGCCGACGTTGTCGAGGCTGCTCCTGCTGAACTGCCCGCCGTTCTCGTCCGGCAGCTTCAGTCAAGCGGCAGATCGACTTTCGTCGCGCCCCCCGGCCTGCCCGTCGACCGCCTCGCTCCCGAGATTGATTGGAAGATCGACATGGGACTCACGCACGACCAGGTGGAACAATGCGATGGCGTGGTGACGGCTGCCTTCGCCGGTGTCGCCGATTCCGGAACAATCGTGCTCCATCACTCTGCCGCCGAAGGCCGCCGCCTCATCACTCTGCTCCCTGACTGGCACCTCTGCATTCTTCGAACCAGCCAGTTGGTCGAGACTCTCCCGGAATATTTCGAACGCTGCCCCTATCCACCGCCCTTGGCCACCTACATTTCCGGCCCCAGCGCGACAGCCGACATTGAGATGACACGCATCAAAGGTGTGCATGGCCCGCGATTTCTCAACATAATTCTGGTCCACGATGAAAAAGCCGATGAACGCGTACCAATGAATGTCTAGGACAAGACAGAAAATTATGACAACCTCTGAATCCGCCGCTCTCGACAATGCATTCAAAGTCCTGGACGCATTCCAGGTCGAAATTCCTTCATGGGGATTTGCAAACACCGGCACGCGTTTCGGAAAATTCGTCCAGCCGGCCGCCGCCTCCACGCTCGAAGAGAAATTCAGCGATGCCGCCGAAGTCCAGCGCCTCACCGGTTCCACGCCCACACTCGCCCTGCACGTCTTGTGGGATCTGCCCAATGGAATTCAGGATGTTTCTGAAGTTCTCACCCTCGCGCACCGTTTCGGTATTCGTCCCGGTTCCATCAATCCCAACCTCTTTCAGGATCAGGAATACAAGTTTGGCTCCCTCTGTAACCCCTCCTCTGAAATCCGCGACCACGCACTCAAGCACATCCTCGATTCGATCGAAATCGCCAAGTGTCTCGGTTCTCGCGATATTTCGGTTTGGCTTGCTGACGGATCCAACTACCCCGGCACCCAGAGCATCCGCGACCGCATCGTCTGGCTTGAAGACGCCCTCCGCGCAGCCCACGCCAATCTCGCTCCCGATCAGCACTTGCTCGTCGAATACAAGCCCTTTGAGCCCGCCTTTTATCACACCGATATTGCCGACTGGGGCATGTCGTCCCACCTGTGTCGCGAGGCCGGCCCTCAGGCGCGTGTCCTCGTCGATACCGGCCATCACTATCTCTCGCAGAACATCGAGCAAATCGTCGCCTGGCTGCTTCACACCAACCTGCTCGGCGGATTCCACTTCAACGACCGTCGCTACGCCGATGACGACCTCACCCTCGGCTCCATCGACCCCTACCAGGTATTCCGCATCTTCCACGAGTTGCACCTGAGCCAGTCCAAAGGATCAGACCGCGGAGCGGTGCCGTTTATGGTTGACCAGAGCCATAACCTGAAGGGCAAGATCGAAGCCACTGTTCAAACCGTTGTCACGGCTCAGGAACTGTGGCTAAAGGCAGCGCTGGTTGATCGCGAACAGTTGGCAAAGCACCAGAATTCCTGCGCCCTGGTCGCCGCCGAAGAGCTCTTCCGCGACGCATTCTGGCGCGACGTGCGTCCCCTTGCCGCCACATGGCGCGAAGCTCGAGGGCTCCACCCCGATCCCCTGGCTGCACTGAAGCAGGGCGGCTATATTGAGCGCATTACCCGCGAGCGCGGTGGCCGCCAATCGTCAGGCAGCAGCTACGCGTAGGCGAGAGCTGCACCGCACAGCAGGTAAAATGTAAGAGTGAGGTTCCTTCGAATCCCCGCACGGTGGTGTATATGACCCAGGCAACACTCGTCTCCGCAACTCTCCGCTTCCTTGAAGACCGTTGGGACCCAGCCGTCGCGGCCACCCTCGATGAGCCCGACCTGCTTCGCTATCGCTCCAATCTTCTCGGTTCCGACCTGCGCATCACCAACTTTGCCGGAGGAAACACCAGCTCCAAAATCATCGAATCTGATCCTCTCACTGGCGAAAAGGTCGAAGTCATCTGGGTCAAGGGCTCCGGCGGCGACCTAGGCAGCATCAAGCGAGCGGGTTTTGCCACCCTGTACCAGCAGAAGCTCCTCGCCCTCGAAAACAGCTACAAGGGTGTCGACACTGAAGATGACATGGTGGCGATGTATCCCATTTGCACCTTCCGCAATAACCCGGTAGCCGCATCCATCGACACTCCGCTCCATGGTTTTCTTCCCTTTCCGCACGTCGATCACCTTCACCCCGACTGGGGCATCGCCCTTGCCGCATCCGCCAACGGGAAAGAGAAGATGGCCGAATTCAATCGCGAATTCAACCACTCCCTCGTCTGGACACCATGGCTTCGTCCCGGATTTGAACTCGGTCTCGTCATGCGTCGCCTCATCCTCGAGAACCCGGGCTGTGACGGCATCGTCCTTGGCGGCCACGGCCTCTTCACCTGGGGAGATACACAGCGCGAGTGTTACCTCAACACCCTCACCGTCATCGACCAGATCGGCCAGTTCATCGCCCGCCACGGAACCGCAAAAGGCCCGTCCCGGTTCGGCGGCGAAGCCATTCCCGCGCGCCCCGATCGCAAATCTCTCGCTGTCGAGATCGCTCCCTATCTCCGCGGCCGCGTCAGTACCCAAAACCATTGGGTCGCCAGCTTCAGCGACGCCGAAGACGTTCTCCAGTTCGTCGACTCCGTGCACGCAAAAGATCTCTCCTACCTCGGCACCAGTTGCCCTGACCATTTCATCCGCACCAAGATTCGCCCGCTCTTTGTCCCATGGGCCGCAAACGCTTCAGTTGCTGATCTGAAATCGCAAATTGAATCCTCGCTTGCTGAATACCGTGAGCAGTACGGCGCCTACTATCGCCAGTTCGCCACGCCCGACTCTCCCGCGCTGCGCGATCCCAATCCAACCGTCGTCCTTGTTCCGGGCCTCGGCATGTTCAGTTTCGGCAAAAACAAGACTGAAGCGCGCATCGTTGGCGAGTTCTACACCAATGCCATTCACGTCATCGAAGGGGCGACTCTGCTCTCCGAGGGAGAAACGGGATACATGCCCCCACAGTGCGGCGAAGGCATGGACCCTGCCAGCTTCAAAGTCTGCAGCAACTACGTCGCCCTGCCGCCCATCGAAGCCTTCCGCATCGAGTACTGGGCCATGGAAGAAGCCAAGCTTCGCCGTCAGCCTCCTGAGAAAGAATTCAGCCGCCGCATCGTGCTCGTCGTTGGCGGCGCCAGCGGCATCGGCCGCGAAGTAGCTCTTTTGGCAGCGGCTCGCGGAGCCCACGTAATGATTGCCGATCGCGATGAAGCGGCCGCTGTACGCGTCGCCGATGAATTGAAAGCCGTAACCCAGAAGGAATTCGTTGCCGCCACCAGCGTCGATATCCGTAGCCGCGAGGCCATTGCGAATGCGCTGAAAGCCACCATCGCCGCTTTTGGAGGCGTCGATATCCTCATCAACACCGCGGCCTTGTTCCCGTCGTCCCCCGACGGCGTGGTTTCCGACGACATGTGGTCAGCCACCCTCGGCGTCAACGTCACCGCCAACTACCTGCTCGCCGACGAAGCCGCAAAGCTCTTCGCAGAACAGGGTCTCGACGGCTCTATTGTGCTCACCAGTTCCGCCAATGCCGTGGTTGCAAAGCGCGGCAGCGAAGCTTATGACGTTAGCAAAGCCGCACTCTCTCACCTGGTGCGCGAACTCGCCGTATCGCTCGCGCCCGGCGTCCGCGTGAATGCCATCAGTCCGGCCACCGTCGTCAAGGGGTCCACAATGTTTCCCCGCGATCGCGTCCGTGCCTCCCTGACCAAATACAACGTTCCCTTCAATGATGCGCAATCCGACGACGAACTGCGTAACCTTCTCGCCGCGTTCTACGCCAGGCGCACGTTGACCCACCAACCTATCGATCCAGCCGACTGCGCCGAAGCGATTCTTTTCCTGGCAAGCCCTCGCTCCCGGTGCACAACAGGACACATCTTTCCCGTGGACGGCGGTCTCACCGAGGCGTTTCTGCGGTGACTTCAAATCTCCATTCCTCTCCACATGCCCTTGTCATCCTGAGCGGAGCACGCCTGGGGCTCCGCAGATGGCGCACCATCTGTGGGGTAAGCAGAGCGAAGGATCTGCTTCATCAAACTGCATCCTGGCCGATTTGCTGAAGCATTGAATGTTATGTCGAGCGACAGAATTCCGTCTGACAACTGCGCGCGGGTAGCCATCGACCTGGGCGCCGAAAGCTGTCGCGTTTCGTTGCTGCGCTGGCGCGACGCCGTCCCAAAAATCGACTTGATCCATCGCATTCCCAACGGCCCCGTATTGCAGGGATCATCACTCCACTGGCCCCTCGACGCCATCCTCGCCGGCATCGACGAAGGCCTGCGCAAGGTCGCACAGGCAGCTCCCGAAGGTATCGCCTCGATCGCCGTTGACGGCTGGGCCGTCGACTACGTTCGTCTCGGCGCCCAGGGCAATCCCTTGCACCATCCCTTTTGCTACCGCGACGAGCGCACCATCGCAGCGAAGGAATACGCCGATAAAATCATCTCTCCGGAAGAGATATTTCGCCTCACCGGTGCACAGCCACTGCGCATCAACACGGTCTATCAGTTAGTTGCGGACCGCATCGCGGGCGAGGACATGGACGCACCATGGGTGTGCCTGCCTGAATATGTTTTGCACTGGCTGGGCGCACCCCGCATCGCCGAATACACCAATGCCTCCCACACCGGCCTCGTCGATCTCGCCACCGGAACCTGGTCGCGCGAACTCTTCGCATCTCTCGGCATCCCGCTCGACACTGCCCCGCCTATCGTCGCCGCCGGCACAGTTCTCGGCCGTGCGCAGGGTCCGCTTGCCGCGCTCAATGCTTTTCGCAACACCGAACTGATCGCCCCTGCCTGCCACGACACCGCCTCTGCCATCGCAGGGATTCCCACGGATCTCGCTGCAACCGTCTACATCTGCTCCGGCACCTGGTCCCTTGTCGGCACGCCCGTACCATCTCCCATCACGACGCCCGCGGCGCTCGCCGCCCGCTTCACGAATCAAGCCGCCGCATGCGGCAACTTCTGCTTCCACACCAACGTAAATGGCATGTGGCTGCTGAAGCAGTGCATGGACACCTGGGCTGCCCAGGGTCGTGCTCTTACCATCGACGATCTCACCCACGAATTTGCCCCTTCCAGCCCAGCCGGGTTGATTGACGTTGACGCCGATTCCCTGCTGCTCTCCGGCGATATGCCCCAGCGCATCAACCGCGAACTGACCGCGAGCGGCTTTCAGCCCATCCCTGACATCTCGGGAAATGAACCTCTTTTTGCCCACGTCATCTTCGAAAGCCTTGCCGCCCGCTACACCACTGCCATCGCCAGCCTGGAGCAATTGCTCGGCCGTAAGCTGAATCGCATTCACATCATCGGCGGTGCCAGCCGCAACCGCTCCCTCGCCAGGCTCACTTCTCTGCGTGCAAGCTTGCCCGTGGAATGCGGCGAGCCGGAAAGTTCTACCGCCGGCAATTTTGCCGTGCAACTCGCTGCGTGCGAATCCCTCGTCCGCCCACTCCGCCCCGATGTCGTTCGCCTCTATTCCGCCATGCTCTCCTCCAGGCGCGAATAACTTCCGTCTTTGCCTCCCGCTTCAAAAACGAACGGCCAACCCGAGGGCTGGCCGTTCGCACGCGCACCCCCGGAAATCTCTACGGGATGTAGTAAACCTGCGTCTGCGCCTGGTTACCGTTGGGGTCAATCGCCGTGATCGACCAGTTATAGACGTTGCCGACGGTCAGCACCGCTGGGTTCGGTAGGTTGCTTGTATCGCCCGTCGGGTCTGTCGGCGTGTTGATTTCCGTGATAGAGCTTGGGAAACCAGACAGGTTTGAGTTATTCGACGGTATCTGCCAAATCGTGTTCCCGTTGCTGTCGCTGACGTAGAACGAGTACAAGTAGTTGCTTGGCGGGTTGTTGTCATACCACGTGTAGATTGGCTCGTTGCCACTGGCGTTCATGTTGCTCGGAGCGTAAGCCGTCGGCACAACGCCTGTGACGGTGGCCACCACCGAAACCGGTGTCGGCGAATCGCTGTACGTCACCATGAAGGTATACGTATCGCCCACATTCGGTACATTGCTGCTGATGCTCGCGTAGTAGCTGAATTGCGGATGGCCGCAACCCTGGCAGTAATTGCCCAAATCCACCGGCGAGATCACGTTGGCATTCGATTCCGAAACAAGCTGTACCGCAACCGGAAGCTTGTTCCCGGCCTTCACGTTGAAGTTCAGGTTATAGCCTGTCGAAGTCACAGCAGCAGTACCGTTCCAGCTCGTATCGCTGTAGTACTGCGTTGTCACCGTGGCTGTGCTGTTGACGTCCGGCAGGGTCAGATTCTCCCCGCCTCCACCTCCAGGGATCACCACTGGTGCTGCATTGCTGTTTACGTTCGTCACGTCGTCCGCATCCACGAGACCATCGTTGTTCTGGTCGAGAATCCCGAAGAATACGTAGTTCGATCCGTTCGGAACGTTGACCGTGTAGGTGTTCGGCGTCGTGTTCGAGAGACTTACCAACGGAATCATCGTCGCGTAGACGTTGTTCGTGTTCATGTCGTAGAACCCCACGTACAGCGGTCCTGTCGGAGTGATATCCGATGGAATCGTTACGGCTCCGGTAACAGAACTAATTCCTACTCCCGAAGGCGGCGGGTTCACTGTAACGCCAGTCGGAGTTCCGCCACCCCATACCGTCCACGGTCCGGCGCCGCCTGCCACTTCGCCCCGCACACGGAAGTAATAAGTCGTTGTATTCGTGAAACTGACGCCCCGCAGATTGCTGTTCAATATCCACACGTCTGTCCCTGTGCCTGTGGCCGGCATTACGACGCTTGACGGCGCGGGCGAAGTGAACGTCGAATCAGTGCTCCACTCGATCGTGTAGAACGAAACCGACTCCACCTTGTTGCTGTTTGTGATTGGCTGGTAGTTGATCACCACGCCCGAATCCATCGGACTGATGCTGTTGATAGTGGGCGTGGCTGTTGGCGCAGTTAACGTGGGATCGATAGGCGTGATTCCAATGCCCGTTACGTTCGCCGACGAAACTGTCACCGCGGTAGTAGCCGTCGGGTTCGTCGCGTTAAACGTGCCCTGGCCAAGATTGTCGATATTTGCCACAAGGTTGTAGCTGCCGGGTGGCACGCCATTGATGGTGAACGCTCCGCCCGATGCGATTGCGCTGAACGGAATGCTTGTGCCTTCTCCGCCATTGCCTCCGCAATTGGTATTCACCAGGTTCAGGTACACCTGTCCGGTATCAGCGCCTGTATAGGTCACGCTGCCCGAGACGCTGTATCCAATCGAGGCATTGAAGTTTGCCGTCTGCGCGCTGCCTGCCACCGTAACGCTCTGCGTTGCCGGGTAGAACACCGAAGTTGCACCCGGAATCGTCGGCGTCACTGTGTATGTCCCCGCCGTCACCGAAGCGAACGAATAATTACCGTTGTTGTCTGTAGTCGTCGTCTGCACCGGCGTCGTGTTGATGCTCACCGTGAACGGCGGCAACGAACCGCTGACCCCGCAGCCGTTATTCAACATGATCTGGCCGCTCACCCCAGCAGGTGCAGGATTGACGGTGATACTGTAGCTCACCGGCGTCTCCGTTGAGCTAAGGCTATCTGTCACCTGGACCAGAGTCAGCGGAACACTTCCTGTCGTCGTCGGAGTTCCGGCGATGCTCAACGTATTGGTGCCCCCGCTGGTCGCGGTCAGCCCATCGGTCAATGCCAACCCGCCTGCGGTCACCGTTACACCGTTGATCGTCCACACATACGGCCCAACGCCGCCCGACGAACTTATCGAGCCGGTATAGGGCACGTTGATCGTCGCCGCACCAAGTGAACTTGGATTGGCGGCGGGCAGCGTCATTGGGAGTGCGTTTCCAACCACGATGCTGTATCCGGTCTGCGTCACGGACGATCCTGTCACTGTGTCTGTCAACTTCACGTTGAATGTGACAGTCGTTGCCGTGCCTGGAATCCCGCTGATGGTCAATGTAGCGCCGGTTGGCGATGAAGTCAGGTTGTCGCTCAGTCCGGTTACGGTCCAGCTATACGTGCCGCTGCCGCCCGAGCCCGTAATCGTTCCGGAGTAATTGGTGCCGACATTTCCCGTCGTCGGTAGCGAACTCGGATTCGCCGCAGGCAACGACAGCGGATTGTAAACCGCGATCGTCAGCGGCATCGTCGCCGTATCACCGAGCGAATCTGTAACCTGGGCCGTGAAGCTGGCCGTCCCGGTCGAGGTTGGCGTGCCTGAAATCACGCCTGCGGCCGAAAGGCTCAGGTTGAATGTTGCAAGATTGTTCGCACCCGAAACAGCCCAGGTGTAGCCGGTTCCCGAACCGCCTGCGGCTGCCAGCGTCTGCGAGTAAAGAACAGCCGTCGTCGCTGCGGGCAGGCTTGTGGTCGTAATGCCAAGTGCACTGTTCACCGTCAGCGTGAACGGAGCCGAAAGCGTGTGGCTTGCCGAGTCCGTCACTTGCACGGTAAAGCTCGCGCTGCCATTCGCAGTCGGCGTGCCGCTCAGAACACCCGCGCTCGAGAGGTTCAGGTTCAGCGGTGTCAGTGTGCCGCCGCCTGCTGTCACTGCCCACGTGTACCCGGTGCCGGAGCCGCCGGTTGCCGCAAACGTCTGCGAATAGGCGCTGTTGGCAATGCCCGTCTTCAGCGGGCTCGTGGTGGTGATCGATAACGTCGGTTGAATCGTAAGGGCCAGCGTGCTTGATGCTGAGTTATTTACCGAATCCTTTACCGTCACCACGACACTCGAAGTGCCCGATCCCGTCGGCGTGCCCGTGATCACGCCTGCCGCAGAGAGACTCAGTCCTGCCGGCAGTGAAGATCCCGACGCAGCCACCCACGACCATGTGTTCCCCGTACCCGATCCACCGGTCGCCGCAAACGTTGTCGTTGGATAAGCAGTTCCCTGGTATCCCGTCGGCAAAGTGATCGCACTAATGGCAAGGGCAGGCGAAATTGTAAGCCCGAAGGTGACAGTTGTTGTATTCGAAGACGAGTCCGTCACCTTGACTGTGAAACTCGGCGTTCCTGACGACAACGGTGTACCGGAGAGAACACCTGCGCCGGACAAGCTGAGATTGACAGCGGTAAGACTGCTCGCCCCCGCAGTCACCGTCCACGTGTATCCCGTTCCCGATCCGCCCGTAGCTGCCAGAGTCTGCGAATAGGCTGTGCCGACGTACCCAGTCGGAAGCGTCGTCCCGGTCGTGATACTGATTCCCGCGTTGACTGTCAGGTTGAAGGTCGCCGTGATCGAGTTGTTGGCCGAGTCCGTCACCTTGGCCGTAAAGCTTGGAGTGCCCGTTCCGGTGGGTGTTCCCGAAAGAACACCAGCGCCAGACAAGCTGAGATTGAGCGCCGTCAGGTTGCTTGCCCCCGAAGTGATCGTCCACGCATACCCTGTTCCCGATCCACCTGTCGCTGCAAGTGTCTGCGAATATGCCATGCCAACATAGCCTGCAGGCAGCGTCGTGCCAGTCGTGATGCTGATTGCCGCGTCAACCGTGAGCGTAAACGTAGCAGTCGTGGAATTGGAAGCCGAGTCAGTCACCTTGACTGTGAAACTCGGTGTCCCCGCCGCCGACGGAGTCCCGCTTAAAACACCAGCCGCCGACAGACTCAAATTCACAGCCGTCAGGCTGCTCGCACCTGAAGTGACGGCCCACGTATACCCCGTTCCCGATCCGCCTGTCGCTGCCAGTGTCTGCGAATATGCCGTGCCAACATAGCCTGCAGGCAGCGTCGTGCCAGTCGTGATGCTGATTGCAGCGTCAACCGTGAGCGTAAACGTAGCTGTCGTGGAATTGGAAGCCGAGTCCGTTACCTTGACTGTGAAACTCGGTGTGCCCGCCGCGCTCGGCGTTCCCGAAAGAACACCAGCCGCCGACAGGCTCAAATTCACAGCCGTCAGGCTGCTCGCCCCGGAAGTGATCGTCCACGTGTATCCGCTGCCCGAACCGCCCGTTGCCGCAAGCGTCTGCGAATAAGCCGCGCCCACATAGCCCGCGGGCAGCGTCGTTCCAGTTGTAATGCTGATTGCCGCGTCAACGCTGAGCGTAAACGTAGCAGTCGTGGAGTTCGAAGCCGAGTCCGTTACCTTGACCGTGAAACTCGGTGTCCCCGCCGCGTTGGGTGTACCCGAAAGAACTCCAGCCGCCGACAAGCTCAAATTAACAGCCGTCAGGCTGCTCGCACCGGACGTAACCGTCCATGTGTAGCCCGTGCCCGATCCGCCCGTAGCGGCCAGTGTCTGCGAATAAGCCGCACCCACATAGCCTGCCGGCAGCGTCGTGCCGGTTGTAATGCTTACGCCCGCATCAATCGTGATCGAAATCGATCCGGTCCCGATATCCGATGCTGAGTCCGTCACATTGACAGAGAAATTCTGCAGGCCTGGTGTGGTCGGCGTACCTGAAATTACGCCGCCTGCCGAAAGGCTCAAGCCTCCGGGCAGCGTTGATCCGTTGGCCACCGTCCATGTGTACCCCGTACCCGTGCCGCCAGTTGCGGACAGTGCCTGCGAGTAAGCCGTTCCAACATACCCTGTCGGCAGCGTACTGCTGGCAATGCTGATCGGAGTGCCGACCGTGATCGAGAAATTCTGAGTCGCCCTATTCCCGAAGTCGTCGGTAACATAAACCAAGAAGCTGAATCTGCCGCTGACAGTCGGAGTGCCCGAGACAGCGCCCGATTGAGAGAGGCTCAAGCCAGTCGGCAACGCACCGCCGACCAGCGAATAGGAAAGCGTGCCCGCCCCGCCTGTTGCCACAATCGAGGCGCTATAAGCCGTGTTCGGTGTTGCGTTCGGAAGAGAAGTGGTCGTAATCGTTACCGGAGGCACTCCCGCAATCGTCATGCTTAGCTGCTCAGTCGCCGTGAGCGGAGTGGTTTTTCCCGAGTCCGTGACCTGGAAAGTTAAGTTCGTCGTTCCCACGCTCGATTCATACGGCGAGCCGGAAATGAGCCCAGAACCGGAAAAATTCATGTTGAATGGTACGGTGCCGCTGATCACTTTCCACGTGTACGGCGCAATTCCACCGCTCGCGCTCAGCGTCTGCGAGTAAGGCGACCCCACAGTTACCAGTGGCAGGGACGTAGTCGTGATTGAAAGCGCAGCTGGAACTGTCAACGTCGCTGCTGCACTTTCCGTCGGGTCTGAAACCGATGTTGCCGTAACTGTGACTGTCAGCGGCGTGGCGGGAACTGCCGGGGCAGTATACGTCGTTCCTATCTGTGTCGTATTAGATAATGCTCCGCCTCCGGTTACGCTCCATGTCACTCCAAGACCGCGGGTGTCGTTCGCAACTACCGCCTGCAAAGAAACCGAATCTGTGCCGTCGACTTGAGTGGCCGATGCGTGAACCGAGACACTTATAGGCGGCTTAGTGCCCGAACCACCGCAACTTGAAAGGAATAAGGACGCAAATAGCCCAAAAACCACGGCAACAAAACTCTTAGCAGACACAGGAACTCCTTTAATGGAAGCCCCTAACTTATACATCTGCCAAGGTCGGTGAACAATTACCAACAACGGTAATCAAATAACTAAAGTTGTATTGGCGGAAAGGTAACTTCGGAACTATTCTTCCTCTATATCTAACCTTTCTTGTGAATCTTTTCAGTGCTTTCGGCGCTGAGAGGGCCAAATCGGGGAAGCCCGATTCGCGGTTTACCCCAGCGCCTGCACTGTCCCTTTTCCGATCAATTCCTCTACTCTCTCAACCCAGCACCGATCTGCCGCCACGCTCATCTGATCCGGCTCCAGAATCACTGCAAATTCCCCCTTCTTTTCTAAATGCAGCATCACCTTCCCCGGCCCTGGCGCAGCATCAGCCGCGCTCTTCAAATGTGCGAATGTCTCCTCCGTCGCGCGATCGAGATTGATACGGATCCTCACCCCGGTCGGCAACCTCACTTGCACCTCTTCGAGCGCCTGCACCTGGCTTACCGCAATCTTCGGCGCCGAATCGTCATCGCCCGTTAGCACTCCGCGAATCAGTACCGGTGCCTCAATCTTGAGTTGCCCCGCCAATCTTTCGTAATCGCGCGGAAAACACACCAGCTCGATCTTCCCTTTTGCATCCTCCAGCCATCCCTGCGCGTAAAGCTTCTGCTCCCGCTTGGTCTTCTGAACCTTCAGACCTAAAATCATCCCTGCCACTTGAATCTCATCCGCCGGATCCGCCTGCTGTCCCCACCGCTTTTCCGGCGGCTTTCTCTCCAGCGCCTCCGCGGTCGAAATCACATTCGTCAAATTCCGAATCTTCTCCGCGTACTTGTCCAGCGGATGGCCTGAGACAAAAAATCCCAGCACTTCCTTTTCATTCGCCAGCCGCTCGCCTTCCTCCCAGTCCGCAACCTGCGGCAAATCGTCTCCGCCGCGTCCTTGCGTCGGCGCTTCATTAAATAGTCCGAATAGCCCGCTCTGCCCTTGCGCCGCATCCTTCTGCGCTTTCTGCGCCCGTTCCATCGCAGAATCCACCGCCTTCATCAACGACGCCCGGTTGCCCAGTGAATCCAGCGCCCCTGCCTTGATCAACGATTGAATCACCCGCGAATTCATCACCCGCAGATCAACCTTCTCGCAGAATTCCCAGAAGCTCCTGAACCGTCCGCCTACTTCCTCCCGCGCCTTCAGGATCGATTCAATCGCGTTTCCGCCTACATTCTTCACTGCCGCCAGTCCGAAGCGAATCGCTTCTCCATGCGGCGTAAACTGTGCCCCGCTCACCTGCACATCCGGCGGCTCTACTGAAATCCCAATCTCCTTGCATTCGCCTATATACTTCACCACGTTTTCCGGCTTCGACGTTTCGCTCGTCAGCAGCGCCGCCATGAACTCCACCGGATAGTGCGTCTTCAAATAAGCTGTCTGGTAAGCCACCAACGCATACGCCGCCGAGTGCGACTTGTTGAATCCATACTCTGAAAACTTCCTCATCTGCTCGAAAATCTCGTTCACCACGCTCTTCGGATGCGCCAGCGCCGCGGCCCCGCTCATAAACCGCTCCCGCTGCTCCGCCATCGCCTCGGCGTTCTTCTTTCCCATCGCCCGCCGCAGCAAATCCGCCTCGCCCAGGCTGAAGCTCGCCAGCAGTTGCGATATCTGCATCACCTGTTCCTGGTAAACGATCACGCCCAGAGAATCCTTCAATATTCCCTCGAGCTCCGGCAGCATGTACTCCACCTTCCGCCGCCCCCATTTCCGCTCTATAAAATCGTCGATCATCGCCATCGGGCCCGGCCGGTACAGCGCATTCAACGCCGTCAGCTCCTCCACCGTGTCCGGCTTGTACCGTCGCAAAATGTCCCGCATCCCGCTCGACTCAAACTGGAAAATCCCCGACGTCAGCGCCGTGTGAAACACCTTCTTGAACGTCTCCGGGTCGTCCAGGGGAACCATATCGATGTCAATCTTTTCCCCGCGCGTCTGCTCAATCAGGTTCACGCAATCGTTGATCACCGTCAGTGTCGCGAGGCCCAGGAAGTCCATCTTCAACAGGCCCATCTTCTCAACGGCCTTCATGTCGTACGCAGTAACGATTTCGTCGTTCTTGGTCCGGTTCACCGGAACCAGTTCCGTCAGCGGCCGTGGCGCAATCACCACCGCCGACGCGTGAACACCCGCCCCGCGCACCAGCCCTTCCAGCTTTTTCGCCGTATCAATCAGCTCGCGAACCTGCTTGTCGCTGTCGTACGCCTTGCGCAAGTCCGGCGACTCCTCCAGTGCCTCGTCGATCGTGATTCCAACCGTCGCCGGAATCAGCTTCGCAATCCGGTCCACGTCGCCATACGGCATGTCCATCGCGCGCCCGCAGTCCTTGATCGACGCCTTCGCCGCCATCGTGTTGAACGTGATAATCTGCGCCACCTGGTCGCGCCCGTACTTCCGCGTCACGTAATCGATCACTTCGCCGCGACGGTTCTGGCAAAAATCCACGTCGATATCCGGCATCGTCACGCGCTCCGGATTCAAAAACCGCTCAAACAGCAGCACATTCTGCATGGGATCGATATTCGTAATCTCCATTGCGTACGCCACCAGCGAACCCGTCGCCGATCCGCGCCCCGGCCCTACCGGAATCCCATGATCCCGCGCGTACTTGATGAAGTCCCACACGATCAGAAAATATCCCGAGTACGACATCTGCTTGATGATGCCAATTTCCATCTCAAGCCTCGACACATACAAGTCGCGAGAGGTACGGAGTACCCCGCGCAATTCCAGTTGCCGCACCGCCGTCTCCAGCCGCTTCTTCAGCCCTTCCCTGCACACCTGCTCGAAGTAGCTGTCGATTGTGTGTCCCTCCGGAACCGCGAATTCCGGAAACGGATTGTCCACCGCGTGGAGTTTGAAGTTGCACCGCTCCGCAATCTCCATCGTCTGCTGCATCACGCCCGGCGAATCCGGAAACAGCCGCGCCATCTCCTCCGCGCTCTTCACAAAAAACTGGTCCGAATCGAACCGGAGGCGTTCCTTGTCGTGCACCTTCGAGCCCGTCTGCACGCACAGCATCACGTCATGCGCATGCGAGTCCTCGCCGCACAGGTAATGCGAATCGTTGGTCAGCACCAGCGGAATATCCAGCTCCCGCTCCAGCCTGAACAGGTCTGCCTGGATGCGCGTCTCATCCGCCAATCCCTGGTTCTGAAGCTCGAGATAGAAATTCCCGCGTCCGAAAATATCCTGATATTGCTCCGCCGCAGCCTTGGCCTTTTCATACCGCCCCGCCATCAGCTCCTCGCACAGCTCCCCGCTCAGGCATCCTGAAAACCCGATCAGCCCCTTCGCATTCTCCGCCAGGTACTTCTTGCTCACGCGCGGCTTGCGATAAAACCCATGCAGCGACGCCTCTGAAGTGATGCGAATCAGGTTGCGATACCCCTCTTCGTTCTCCGCCAGCACCAGCAGGTGGTTGTATTCGGAGTAGTTTCGCGGGGTCCCCGACGACAGGTCTTTGTCGTTGGGGTGCTTGGGAGTATCGGCGCGATGGTCGTCCGCCTTGCACACGTAAAGCTCGCACCCCAGGATCGGCTTGATCCCCTTTTCCTTCGCCGCATTGAAAAAGTGCACTGCCCCGTAGATGTTCCCGTGGTCCGTCATCGCCACCGACTTCTGCCCCAGCGCCGCAACCCGATCCACAAGCTTGTACACATCACAAGCCCCATCCAAAAGCGAGTATTCCGTATGCAAATGCAAGTGAGTAAATTCAGCCATGGCTACTTCAATTCTATTGACCGCCCCCATTCGTCCTAAGGCCCACTGTGGAAATGCCGGTGCCTCAAGGCCTGGTCACTTCCCAGCCCCAATGCCTTGTCATCCTGAGCGAAGCGTGCTTGGGTGGGTCCCCAACCTCCTAGCCCCAAAACCCTTGTCATCCTGAGCGGAGCAGAACTCTCTACGTAGGCGTAACAGGCGACCTTCTCCGGCGAGTGTTCCAGCACAAGCAGAAGACACACGGCGGGTTCACTGCCCGCTATAACTGCACCCGACTCGTCTGGTATCAACAATTCTCGCAGGTCAGCGATGCAATCCAGCGTGAGAAGGAACTCAAAGGATGGACCCGCACGAAGAAGATTGCACTGATTGAGTCGACCAACCCCACATGGGAAGACATGAGCGACAAGTGGTACCCACATATTTCAGCGGGTTCGTCGACGCAAAAAGCAGATCCTTCTCTCCGCTTACCCCATTGACTTCGTCAACAGGACCCCAAACACGCTCCGCTCAGGATGACAAAGTGCTCTCCGGGAAAAGGCTGCGTCGTGGGGTCGCCTGCGAATCGCGCCGTTCCCCTATTTAGACATGCTCTGCTCGAGCGCTCCGTAGTGAGGCGCCGACGGCACGCAGGTATCAACCGATTCTGCTCGGCGCCAAAATTCCAGCTCTCCCCCTCACTCCACTTCCCAGATTCTTCCGGCCATTTTGCAGTCAATTTCCATCCTCAGGCGCACAATGGAAATCAGAACTGCAGATCGAACCACTGTCTTAATGCTTACTGCCCACTGACCACCTGCCAATTTGTTAAGTGCAATCCAGAGAGACATCTACAGCGAACCCGAATTGATCGAAATATTTATCGCCGGCACTGCAGGCAACCCACTGAAAGCAAAATGTTTACCCAAGGAAAACGGGTAATAGGGGGGGCGAGGGGCATGTACATGCTCAGTCAGAGTCGCCGCACCCTGACCAATGAAGGCCGCCGCGGCGTGCCTCCGGACTCGCATTTGAGACTTGAGATGGTATGACCCTACCAAAGCGACATGGCGGTCCCACACCTGGCGCTGCTCTATCCTGCGTCAGATCCGGCTACTTAAACACGCTCTTCTCAAGCGCCCCATAGTGAGGCGCCAAAGGCACGCAGGTATCAATCGACTTCAGCACAATATCGTTTCCATCCCCGAGCGCCATCCCCGAAAGCACATACGGACTGTACTTCTCCTTCGGTGTGTGGTTGTCCACATACCCCTTGATCCATCGGGGACAGCCCTGGAACCCGCCTTTTTGGTCCGTCCACCACACCACGTGAATGTGGAAGGCCCGCCCACTCTCAACCACACCCGAGATCGTGGAGTAGGACCCATCGGCGCTGGTCGTGATCGATTTGAATTCGGCAACTTTGAACACCATAGGGCGGCCCTTCTGGTTAGGGTCGAAAAGCTTGCACGCTTCCGCATCGCACGTCCGCTCGATTCTGAACACATCAATCGTCACCGTCTCCTGCGAAACGTTCTTGTACTCCACCACGACTCTTCCATCGGTTGGCGTGTAATTCCCCCGCGCGTTCATCGCCGCAGCAAAGGGCGGCAGGCGAGAGGTCCCACTGATGTGAGTCATCTGAATGCAATCCATCGTGCAGCGCTTCGGTTGAACGGCCGTCCAGCCGATCTCCACGGGCTTTTGGCTTTCCACCTGGGCGGTGTACGTTTCGCCCGGCTTCAACACCACGCCCGATCGAATGGCCACTTGTTTCACGGCGCCAAACACGCTGCCCGCGCAAACGATCATCAAACAAGCTATCCAGATGG
The DNA here is from genome assembly GCA_963826915.1 of uncultured Acidobacteriaceae bacterium. Taxonomy (GTDB): domain Bacteria; phylum Acidobacteriota; class Terriglobia; order Terriglobales; family Acidobacteriaceae; genus Telmatobacter. The sequence continues at coordinate 122,929 of CAWGYG010000005.1, read as the reverse complement.
ACTTAGGTCGGATCATGCCGCAAATTATAGCGCTCCTGTTGTTCCTGGCGGGCGGGTGGCCCTGGGTCTCGCTTTTGAGACTTTGGGAAGCCACCAAAGCCGTTGCGAGCGAAAAGCGAGCCGCCAGCCCCACCGCAGGTGGTCCAGCCCCACCGCAGGTGGCAGATCAATACCATGCTTCGGCGCACAATAATATGTAGTCATGAACTCGGAACCAGTGTCTAAATCAGTAGAAGGATTTGGGAAAAATATTTTTGAAACTGTATTCCTGTACAACCAGTCATAACCTATGCACTTTCAATAGATTACGCGTCATGTCAATACAGCAATACAGCAAATGTAATGCCAAAAACGACCAAAATGTGCCACCTAAGCCTATTTAAGAGAGCCAAAATGCGCCACTTTTTACCTCCCCTTTTCACCCGCTTCAGCGCCGCTGGTTCGTGCGCTCCGACAGCGCCCTTATGTCACGTTACCCCCGAGGAAAGCGATTTATTCCTGCTTCGCTATTTCCCTGAACCCAAAGTAGACTCTATAAAACACCTGAAGGGGGAGAGCATGAGCAAGACCCATTGGATGGGCCTGGTGGTTGCCGTGGTCTGCTGGTTGTCCTGCGCCGGCTCGCTCTCCGCGCAGAAGCTCGAGGCGACCGTGCTCTTCCGCCAGAACAGCGACGCCAACTACAGCGCCGTGGTCCCCGGATATTCCAAGTCGACGCCGGACGGCTACGTTGACTGCGCCGCTGACGAGTCAAACCCCGACTGCTCCGCCCCGGCCAACCCCGGAGATGTCTCGTACCGCGTCGTCGGCACCACCGTGTCTCTCTTGCTGCCCGATGGAAAAGTCGCCGTGGTCAACTGCGTGAACAAGTACTATCCCTACGGCAACACCATCAGCCGGCGCAATTGTGGCATGCCTCTCGTCGAACACGTGCAGGCCGAATTCAAAGGCCAGACCGCCAAGCTCAAGTGGCCCGTAGGCCCCGACGGCAAAATCGAATCGGAAACCTACACGGTAATAGCCCTGCTCGATAAGCGATAGATTTAGGGATCCCATGTCCGGATCTTCGGACATGGGATCCCACAAACCTCATTCATCGCTCTCTCGTCACAGGCACTATCGGATTGCCGCTCACGAGACTCCCTGCGTTGAAGAGGATGGCAACATGCGTTGCCGTTCTCCAAGCTTGGCTCGCTACTTCTTCCCCCAGAAATCCGGCGATGCGGTCAGCCACGAATCGGGTGCGTAGCTGATTTCCGGACCAAACGCGAAGAGATCGCTCTCCGATGATTCAACCGCGGCATCCGCGCTTGCTTGTATCATCGCAAGCCGATCGTCTCCCACGGCGTCGTGGAATCTCTTGTCGCTTTGCATGCCGTCCACTACCGAAAGAGACTCCATCGGGGTGACAAGAATGTAGGTGTTATCGCTGCCCACGCCATACATCTTGCGGAACATTGCCCACTGCGCTTCTGGAATCGAGGACTCATAAGCCTTGCTTATGATCTTCACCAGGTGCTTCCAATCCTCGTCGTGGCCTGAGCGGACGTGAAAGACAATGATCCGCATGAACCGCATCTTCGAGAGGTCGAGGTGAGCGTTGAGGCTCAGGTCCTTCTCAAAGGAATAGACGCTGGCGTGGCGTTCGGCGATGAGAGGCGCTTCCAGGGTGCTGTCCGCCTTGATCGTGTCCTCCAGCTTAGTCATGGCGATGGTGTCCTCGTGGTTCTTCTGCAGTTCGGCGAAAGAGTCGAACCCATGCAGGAAGAGGACATGTGTGACGCCTGTGATGGACCACATGCCGAGGTAGTGACTCGGGGCTTTGGCAGCCCGCATCGCCTGGATCTCGTCGGTTTCAAGTTTTGCGTATGCGCTGGATTGTTCGGGTTTGAGTTCCACGTTCGTCACGAAGAGGTATTTGCTGGGACCGTCGGTCTTGCCGGCTTCATGCTGTCCGAACGCGGATTGTGCGGGGTTGATTGCGAGTCCTGCAAATAGAATGCAGAGACAGACTGCTGAACCGAAACGAAACCTCATGGGAACTTGCCTCCTGGGTTTTGATCTTTGGGGGAGAACCAAGCATACGCCCGGGACGACACACTTGATGCAAGAACCTGCGCAGCTTTATCAACAATCGGCGCGTCTCCACGATTGCCCTTCCAGCCCCATCAAAAATAGGGCGCGCCATCTTCTCTTCCCCTGCTACGAATCCCGCCAGACTTTGCAGATAGATTTCGCCGCATCATTCACAATGGAAATGAGCCTTTTTCTGGCTTCGAAACAGCATTCCAGGCGGCTCGGCCCGCAAGACCACAGTCATAAAAGGATCTTGCGGTCACTGCCTTCCCGCAAAGCTTAGCAATAAATCAACTTGTTTACAGAATACCCGGGGGGAGGGTATCCAGCAGACCACCAGAATCGGCCGCTTGCTGCCCTCAAGTACCTCGGTGACTCACCTTCACTTTTAGTTGTATGTACACCTCTACCCCGCCAGGCGTGTACTGTTGCCATCCGCCGGAGCTGGGTGACCCCCATTCCCTTGTCACAAGCTCAACTCTGAAGGAGGGCACCCCATGAACGCACGCATCATTTTCCATTGCGCCGCAGCCCTGGTCCTCGCCGCTGCAGTCGCAGCCGCCCAGTCCACGACCGACACCGCACCCAAAAAACCTGCCCCGCGCCCAACCGCAAACAACCAGCAGAGCGCCCAGGCGGCCACGTTTCCCAGTTTCAAATCTATGGGCTCCGCTCACGCAACAGCGCTACCTCCCGCCGCCAACGGTGGAAACCGCAAAGGCGCGCAGGATGCGCCTTCTGGCGTGAATCCTCCCTCCGAAGCCAAGGGTTCAGTTGCTGCGCCCAAGCCCGGCGCGAAAGCCCCTTCTGTCGAATACAAAGATCCCGAAGACATGACCACGCGTTATCGTCCCGGAAACAACAAGACCTCCAAGACCAACGCAAAGCCCGCAGCAGCCACTACCCCGTCAAGCCACTAGAGGTTGTAACTCCGTGTTAACCTGACCACGACTTTGATCGCGTTGGAGTCGTGATGCTCGCCAACCGTTCCGTTCCGCCCTGCACCGTCATCCCCGTCCTCTATTACCCCGATCACGTCGCTGCGGCCGACTGGCTGTGCGCAGCCTTCGGATTTACCATCCGTCTACGCAGCGACAACCACCGCATCCAGTTGAACGTTGGCGACGGATGCCTTGTCGTCGCCCAGGGCAACGCCCCGCCCAACAACGCCCACCTGATCATGGTCCGTGTCGAAGACGCTTTCGCCCACTGCGATCGGGCTGGCCAGAACGGCGCCCGCATCCTCGCGTTCCCCACCGACTATCCCTTCGGTGAGCGTCAATACAACGCCGAAGACTTCGCAGGCCATCGGTGGACTTTCACCCAGTCCATCGCCGACACCCATCCCGAACAATGGGGCGGCGCTCCCGTCAATCTGTAACGAAATGTTCAGTTGTCAAGATGCAATATAGAGATGGATAAAACGTCAGCGCCGAAGAAGGCGCCCATGAGTCATCGGACCTCGGTTCGAGCTTTGACATAACATCGCTGACAAAAACTCAACCGCTATCCAACCACCGGCGGTGCCTGAACCAGCGAGAACAGACCGCCAAACGCAGTCTTCAGCTCTCCAATCGACATCTGCCCTTTGTGCCCGCTGGTGCACTGAATCTCGCTGATAGCCGCGTCCAATTCAAATTCAAGCACATCGCCGTACAAGTTTTGAACGCCGCTGCTGCCCATAGTTGCCGTTATAACGAGCTTGCGTCCAGGAACCAGCTTCCGTGTTACCGGGCTGTCTACCGCGGCGATGCGGCAACTCGGTGCACTCTTGTCGACTGCCTGAAAATTGGGCAAGAGCACGCCGTTCTGGAAGTAAATGATGCCTTGGTTCGCAGGCAGCACAATGTCCGCGTTCACCACCACGTTCGAACCTGCCCCGATGCTCGCCAGGGGAGCGGTATCCGGCAGGTCTGTGCTTTGACCGTCCGAGCGTTGCCACGAACCCAGAGAACAGGCGAGAAGAGAGAGTAGAACTGCCACAAAACGAACAGATCGCATCTACTTATGACTCCTTCAGGGGATTGGGAGCGATTCGGCTGAATTCTAGCATTTACAACCCATTTGGCATACGAAAACATTTAGACCAAGGTAATAGACGCTGCTCATACCCCGATTCAAGCCGCTATTTCCTTTCCTGCCAGTTAACCTCACCGTCCAGCTCGTCGAGGTCACCCAGATCTTCGGTACCGGGCCGCCGATGCGGTCTCCCTGGATGTGGGCCGATCTTTCCGGCTTGTGCCTCCTGTTTCGGTTACCTTACATTCGCGTTGTACACTCATCCCAAGCCTATGCAGACTCGCGTTCTGATTGCTTCCCTGCTGCTTGCAATTCCGGCCAGTATTTGCGCCCAAAACCCGTCTAAACCTACCTCCTCTATGACTCCCAAAAGCCAAAGCCCCGAAGCGGTTCATCGCTCCGCAATCGTCATCGACACCCATGCCGACACGCCGCAGCGCTTCGTCGATCAGAACTTCGATCTCGGCGACCCGCTCAATGGCGGCAACTTCAACCTCGAATCGGCCCGCAAAGGCAATCTCGGTGCTGAGTTCTTCTCCATCTGGGTCGACCCCGGGCCAAATAAGGGTCACGAAGCTCGCCGCACCCTCATCCTGATTGACGCGGTCAAGCAGCAAGTTGCAAAACACTCCGATCAGATGATGTTCGTGACTTCGCCCGAAGGAATCGAGCTGGCCCATCGCGAGCACAAACTTGCCGCGCTCATGGGCATTGAGGGTGGCCATTCCATCGAAGATTCGCTCCCTCTGCTGCGCCAGTTCTACGCTCTTGGCGTGCGCTATATGACCCTCACATGGTCCAACTCCAACGGCTGGGCCGACAGCTCTGGCGACATCGACGACGCTTCCGTCCCGCACACCAAGGAAGGCCTCAGCGAGTTCGGCAAGGATGTGGTCTATGAGATGAATCGTCTCGGCATGATGGTCGATATATCCCACGTTTCTGACCGCACCTTCTACCGCACCCTGATCATCACCCGCGCCCCTGTCATCGCCTCCCACTCAGCAGCGCGAGCCCTTTGCGATGTCCCGCGCAATTTGACAGATGACATGCTGCGCGCCGTGGCCAACTCGGGCGGGCCAGACTCGAAGGGCGGCGTCGTTCAGGTCAACTTTTACTCCGCTTTCGTTTCGCAGGCCTATCGTGACGCACAAAAAGCAATCGAACCCGAAGCCAAAAAGGCAGTAGATGAGCTGAAAGCCAAGTACAAAGCCGACGGCAAAGAAGCCCCGCAGGCTGAAATCGAAAAGCTGCAGCGCCAGTGGGCCGACAAGATTCCGCGTCCCCCGCTTTCCGCACTGATCGATCACATCGACCACATCGCCAAGGTTGCAGGTGTCGATCACGTCGGCCTTGGATCTGACTTCGACGGCGTGGGCGGGCAACTGCCAGAAGGCCTCGACTCGCCCGCCGATTTGCCCAAGATCACCGCAGCTCTGATGGCCCGTGGTTACTCAGCAGATGATTGCCGCAAGATCCTCGGCGGAAATCTGCTGCGCGTCTTCCGCGAAGTCGAACAGGTTTCCAAACAGCTTCAAGCCGAAAACCGGCCACGCATCAGCGACAAACAGCCCTTCGATAAACCTCAGAAATAAGTCAGAACCAGAAGTGCTCGCAACATTAGACTCACCTGAACTACACTTCTTGTTTTCCGGCCCCAATTTCTTCCTCGGAGATAGCCAAAATGCGTCTTTTCCATAGCCCACTCGTTGTTCTGCTCGCTTTCTCGCTTCTTGCCTTGCCTTGTCAGCTTCAATCACAGGACACCGCCGCTAAGTCGGCAGCCGCAGACAAGACCTCTGACAAGACCGCCGACAAAACCCCGCCCAACGAAGTCACAACGCAAGGCGCGATCGACATTGCCGGCCAGCACATTGCCTACACGGCCGTCGCCGGCACGCTCACCGTCGGCGCCACAGATATCCAGGATGCACAACTCGATGCCAATGGAAAACCCGAGCCTGGAAGCCAGCTCGCCCTGGATGAACCCAAGGAAGCCAAGGACGCGCCGCCCGTCGCCCGCATGTTCTATGTCGCATATTTCAAGAAAGATGCCAAGGCAGAAGATCGTCCCATCACCTTCTTCTATAACGGTGGCCCCGGCAGTTCGACCGTCTGGCTTCACATGGGTTCGCTCGGTCCCAAACATGTGGTCACCGACGGCGATCAGCACTTGCCCGCCGCCCCTTACAAGCTCGTCGACAATGCGAATTCCCTTCTTGACGTCAGCGACGTTGTCTTCATCGACATGCCCGGCACAGGCTTTGGCCGTCTCATTGGAAAGGATGCCGGCAAGGCATTCTGGGGAATCGATGAAGACGCCAACGCGTTCGCCCGCTTCATCGCGCGATTCGTCACCAAGTACGGCCGCTGGAACTCCCCCAAATACATCTTCGGCGAGAGCTACGGAACCACCCGTTCGGCTGTCCTTGCCAACGTCTTGCAGCACAAGCTCATCGACATAAACGGAGTCATTCTGCTTTCGCAGATTTTCAACTTCACTACCGACATCGATGCCGCGCAGGCGAACCCCGGGGTTGACCTCCCGTATGCGCTGGCATTGCCCACCTACGCTGCGACAGCCTGGTACCACAAAAAGTTGTCAACGCAACCCACCGCGCTTGAGCCATTCCTAAAGGATGTCGAAGAATTCGCGATGGGCCCTTACTCGCACGCCCTGGCGCAGGGAACGGACCTCAGCGCCACTGAAAAGCAGTCCGTCGCTGAAAAGCTGCATGACTATACCGGCCTGCCCGTCGCCTATCTGATCAAGGCCAACCTGCGCGTCAACGGCGGCGAATTTGAAAAGACCCTTCTTGATTCCGAAAACCTGACCACCGGCCGTCTCGACACACGATTCACCGGTCCCGATCTTGACCCGCTCAGCCAGGGGGCCGACTACGATCCGCAGAGTTCGGCAATCTCCTCGGCCTACGCCACCCTCTTCAACGACTACGTGCGCCACGATCTGAAATATGGTGAAGGCCAAACCTACATGCCATGGGCGTTGTTTGACGGAGTGGAGTGGGACTTCAAGCACAACGGCAACCCCATCAGCACCAATGTGGCTCCCGATCTCGCTGAAGCCATGAAGACCAATCCGCGCCTCCACATCATGGTCAACGGCGGCTATTACGACCTGGCAACGCCTTTCTTCGCCGCGGAGTATGAAGAGAAGCACCTGCCCATTCCAGACTCGCTCGCCAAGAACATTGAATACGACTGGTATGAGTCAGGTCACATGGTCTACGTGCAGCACGATTCGCTCAAGCAACTCCACGACCGTGTCGCTGCCTTCATCAAAAGCACATTGGCCGACGCCAAGTAAGTATAACTCTGGTTCGTGAGCGTCGTCGCATGCGATGCTCTGGCTGAGATAGTCGAACCGGTGTGCCTGCAACTGCCTCACGAGTCGGTGCGCTCCGGCTGCCACTGATCGGGAAGATCGTGATCGACCGAATCTTCCCGATCCTCCTGCTCTTCCAGCTTGCGGCGTTTTTCGCGCTCCTCACGCTCTTCATGTCCGTCGCTCATGATGGGCTCCTCGCTTGAGTATTAGTCCGGATTCGCCAAACCTGGATATCTATGATCCCTCGTAAGCTCAGCTTGCAAGCGCCGCGGGTTGGGCCTCGCGTACTTCCTTCGCCCGGTCTAACGCTGCCTGAATATTGGGCATGATGTTTTCCCGCCCCACGTGATCCAGAAAGCGTGGCTGCTGCAGCAACTTTGACGGCTGCTCCATCGCCCCGCATAGCAAAAGCGTGCGTCCCGACTCGGTGAGTCGCTTGGCGAATGTCTCGATTGCGTGGATGCCGGTGGCGTCGATGGCCGTCATATTGCGCAGCCGCAGAATGACCACCGGCTCGAAAATCTCAAGATTCGATGTTGCCTCAACCAGCTTTTCCGTGGTGCCGAAGAGAAACGGTCCATGAATGCGAAGCAGCGTCACATAAGGCGGAAGAATCCTTCCCTGCAGCGTGTGTGGCAGACCGTCGCGAATGTAATCGTCGGTCACCGCAGACACCGTGGTCGTCTCCGCAATTCGATAGATATAGACAAGCGCAGCCAGCGCCATGCCTACGCTCACTGCCACCGTCAGATCGGCAAAAACCGTCAGCGCAAACGTGACCACCCAGACTGCGATTGCCGTAAAACCAAGCTGGAGTATGCCTCCGATCTCGCGCCATTCCCCCATGTTGTAAGCCACGACAAACAGCACAGCCGCCAGCGTAGCCAGCGGTATGTAACTCGCCAATGGCGCAGCCACCAGCAAGATGAGCAACAGCGTCGCCGAATGCACAATTCCCGAAACCGGAGAACGCGCCCCTGAGCGAATGTTGGTCGCAGTGCGCGCTATGGCGCCGGTAGCCGGAATGCCTCCGAACATCGGTGAAATGATATTGGCAATTCCCTGGGCCGCCAGTTCGACATTCGGATTGTGCCGGTCGCCTGTCATCCCATCGGCCACGACCGCTGACAACATGCTCTCCAATGCCGCCAACAGCGCCACTGTGAATGCCGAAGGAATCAGCGGCAGAATGTGCTCCGCATGAAAATCTGGGGTGGCAAACGGAGGAAACCCGCGCGGAATGCCCCCGAACCTGCTTCCAATTGTCTCCACCGGCAGATGCAACCAGGCACATGCAATCGTGCAGGCCAGCAGAGCGACGATCGAGGCAGGGACCCGCTTTGTGAAGCGCGGCAATCCAATCAGAATCGCCAACGTTGCCCCGCCCAGTGCCAGCGCCTGCCAATTGAAGCTCGCCATGTGCGCCATCAGCAATTTCAGCCGCGGCAAAAACTCGCTGGGCACTGCACCGACCCGCAATCCGAAGAAATCCTTGATCTGCGTTGAGGCAATCAGAATGGCGATCCCGTTGGTAAACCCGATCACCACCGGGCGCGGGATAAACCTGACCGCAGATCCCAGCCCGGTAAGCCCCATCGCCAACAGAATGATTCCAGCCATCAACGTGACCATGGCCAGACCGCTCATGCCAAAGCGCGCGACGATGCCCGCCACAATCACGACGAAAGCGCCCGTCGGCCCCCCAATCTGGGTGCGCGACCCTCCCAGAGCCGAGATCAGAAAGCCGGCCACAACAGCCGTGTAGAGTCCGGCCTGCGGTGAAACTCCTGAGGCGATCCCAAAAGCCATCGCCAGTGGCAGCGCCACCAGCCCCACCGTGATTCCCGCGAGCAGGTCGTGCAGAAATGCCCGTTTGCTGTAGGTCCGCAATGCCACGAGGAGCTTCGGCACAAATGGATTACTGATAGACATGAAAGTTATCTCTATTCTAACGTCTCGAATATTTCCAACCCGGTCCTTAACCAACTGAGGTCGTCACCACTGGCGGGGAAACGAAATTTGGAAGTTTTTGGCAATTTCCAGAAATGCGCTTGGTGATTGACCGTATTCAACCCAAGCTACGCCTTGGCCTCAACCGCTAGTTTCTTTCGATAGACTTCCGCGTCTCGCCCTCGCGCATAATAATGTTCCGCTCGCCCCGCGACGCAATAGCCTTTCGCTTGGTAAAGGCTAATAGCCGGCGCATTCTCGGCGTCGACATGCAGCCAGATCTCAATTGCGCCTTCCGCATGCGCCGAGCCCTCGATCCGGCGAAGCAACTCCGCGCCGACTCCCCCGCCACGATGCGTTGGCAGCACCTCGATCGTCGCGATGTACGCAACCACTCCGGCAATCTGCGGCGACCACTCAACGATCCCAAATCCGGCCAGGTTGCCGTCTTCTTCAGCCACCCACGTTGCCGCGCCTGGCCACTGAACAAGCTGCCGCATGTAGCGTCTGGCAAACCGCAACGGTGGCTGGAAACACACCTCTTCGATCGCGTAGAGATCATCGAAATCCGCGGGAATAAAGAGGCGGTAATGCACCCTTTCACTCTAACTACGCTCAACAAAAAGAGCCACCCTAAAGAAGTGGCTCTTTCGAATGTGGTAATTACATCAATTAGCTAAACTTTAGCTTCAAGATCCCTGATCACACTAAAGAAGCGCTCATCGAGCTTGCGATTGCTCGCGATAGCCTCTTTGATCGTAATGTCAGTGATATCCAGCCCCTTGAGAACTGCGATCCGTCCCCATTTCTTCTCGTGAACCATATCGATGGCGTGCAGGCCATAACGCTGCCCAAGCAGTCGATCGTAAGCCGTCGGAACTCCGCCGCGCTGCGTGTGTCCGAGGTTCACAGAGCGCGTCTCAAAGCCGGTCTTCTTCTCGATAAGACTGGCGAGCGCTTCGCCGATCCCTGAAAGTCGCGCATGCCCGAATGAATCCACTTCCTTCGACCCGATCACCTGGCCCACTTCCGGCAGATGGCATCCTTCTGCCACCACAACCACCCCGTAGTGCTTCCCATGGTCGTAGTTGTATTTGAGCAACGCGCATACATGCTCGATGTCGATTTCCTTTTCGGGAACCAGCACCACGTGCGCGCCGCCCGCAATACCCGAAGCGTAAGCGATCCAACCCGCGTCGCGACCCATCACCTCAACCACGATCACGCGATTGTGCGAGTCAGCGGTGGTGTGGATGCGATCGATAGCTTCTGTCGCGATTGAAACGGCTGTGTCGAATCCAAACGTTGTATCCGTTCCATTGATGTCATTGTCGATCGTCTTCGGAACGCCGACGCTGGGTACGCCGTTCTCGCTCAGAAACAGGGTCACCGATTGCGTGTCATCGCCGCCCAGCGCAATCAGCGCATCGATCTTGTTGAGCTTCAAAACCTCTTGCACCTTATCGATGCCGCCCGGAATCTTCTTCACGTTGGTGCGCGAAGAGTGAAGGATGGTCCCGCCCTTCAGTTGAATTCCGTCCGTGTTCTCGAGCGTCAGCGGGATCCAGTTATTATCCAGAACGCCGCGCCAGCCGTTGAGAAAACCGATGAACTCATCGCCGTAGGTTTGGATTCCCTTCCGCACCGCGGCATAAATCACCGCATTCAAGCCGGGGCAGTCGCCGCCGCCAGTCAACAAAGCAACTCGCATCGCAAATCTCTCCTGTCAGAATTAGACGGCCATCAAAGGCCGAGCCCCCGAAATGCCCTTGGGCCATTCGTCCGCGGCATCAACCTTACAGCTCTCGTTGTGCCGCTCTTGACGCCTTAACCAGTATATTCCGCACTTGTAAAGAGTGGTCGTGACCGGGCTCACTCCATCGAGATCTGCCTCCAGTCGCCAAATCCATTCCGGGAATCCCTCGTCAGGATGTTTCAATAAGGTATGCCCGGATCCGGAGCCCTGTTGCTGCTCGCGTTTGCCAGCATGGTCGTTATCGTCCTGCTCGTGCTCCTGCAGCTCACTCGACTCGGATTCGTTGTCCGTTCGACCATCCCCGATCGCCCCCGCCGACGCATGTTCATTGCCTCCGTATCTTTCCTTTTCACTTTTGCGGGTGTGCGGCTGCTGGTTCAGCTCGTGATCCACAATCATGGTCCCTTTGGTTGGGTCATGGTTCACGGACATCACATCCATCACCTTGTCTGGGGCATCCTCATTTTGCTTCTCGTCGGATATGGCTGGCTGCTCGACCTGGGGCGATCGCATTCGCCGCTCTCCATCTTTTTCAGCCGTCTCATGTCAGTCAGCTATGGCGCGGGAGCAGCCTTGACGCTCGATGAATTCTCACTGTGGCTCAACCTGGATCCCAACGACTACTGGTCGCGCGAGGGACGCATCAGCATTGACGCGGTAATCTTCTTTGGCAGCATTCTCGCCGTCGGAGCATGGGGTGCCCCGTTCTTCCGTGGCCTCAAAATCATGTGGAGCAAACGCAAAATCTTTGGCCAGGAGATTGGCCGTCTTGAGTCCCCTATTCGCCGCGTGCGGTTGCTTCGTCGGCGTAGAGTGCATCGATTTCTGCGGCGTAACGTCCCGTAATCACGCGCCGTTTCAGCTTCATCGACGGCGTTAGTTCGCCCGAATCCTGCGACCATTCCTCCGCAACCACGCGAAAGCGCTTAATGGTTTCGAAGTTTGCCAGCCCGCCATTCGCCTCCCGAACCACCTCTCCATACAGCGCAATCACTCGGCCATCCGCCACCATACCGTCACGATCAGTGGCGTCGACACCATGCCCTCGCGCCCAGTCTTCCAGTGCAGCGAAATTCGGCGATATCAGCGCTGAGATGAACTTGTGCTTGTCGCCCACCAGCGCCGCCTGTGCCACCAGCACGCTGTTCTTCAGCTTGTTCTCTATCGGCTGCGGTGCTACGAGTTTTCCTCCCGACGTCTTCAGCAGCTCCTTTTTCCTGTCCGTAATGTAAAGAAATCCATCGTTGTCGAGATGCCCGATATCGCCGGTGCGGAACCAGCCATCCTGGTCGAAACACTCAGCATTCGCGGCCGGCTTGTGCCAATAACCCTCAAAAATCGATGCCCCGCGCACCAGTAATTCGCCGTCCTCCGCAAACTTGATCTCGACGTTTGACAGGGCTTTGCCCACTGCTCCCATTCGATTCGTTAGAGGTGTGTTCAGCGCGATCACTGGAGAAGTTTCAGTCAATCCATATCCCTCCCACAGGGCAATTCCCGCTGAGGCAAACCAATTCGCGGTGTCAATGCCGAGCGGCGCGCCGCCGGAAACGAAAACCCTCACCCTGCCCCCAAATGCCTCTTGCACTTTGCTGTAAACCAGCTTGTTTGCCAGCTTCCAGCGCATCGAACCCGGCTTTCGACCGCCATAAACCGTGTCGCGATGCTGCGTTCCTGTGCTGAGCGCCCACGAGAGCATCCTCTTCTTCACAGCCGACCCAGCCGATTTCTGTTCCACTGCCTGCCGAATCTTCTCGTAAACACGAGGAACACCCACAAAAACCGTGGGACGAACCTCTTTCATAGCTTGGGGAAGCTTGTCGAACTGCGAGCAATAGGCCACTTGCGCGCCATATTGGAACATCACGTAATCAAGAGCGCGCGCCGTGATATGCGAAAGCGGAAGAAACGAGATACAGGCATCCGATGAATTGAAATCAAATTCCGCTGCAGCCCAGTTCTGATTCGCGGCGATGTTACCGTGCGTCAGCATCACGCCCTTGGGCTCCCCCGTCGTACCGGACGTGTAAATCAGTGTGGCCAGGTCTTTCGGTTCCACGGTGCGTACCAGCGCATCGAACACCGGATCGCGCTGCGCTCCGCGCTCATCGGCTCCTGCCAGAATCTCTGACAACGCAATGGCCCCCTCCGGCGGCGCGGCGTCCATTATCAGAATTCGCTCCAGTGAAGTCTGCGCGCGCACGGCGTTCAGCTTTTCAAACTGCTGGCGAGTCGAAACCACCGCGATCTTGCAGCCTGCATCCTTGAGCAGGACGGCAATCTGTTCGCCCGTCAAAGTCGGATAAATCGGCACATCCACCGCGCCGATGGCGAGTGTTGCAAAGTCGGTTACTGCCCATTCCCAGCGATTTTCGCTGACCAGGCCGATGCGGTCGCCCTTTTGTGTACCCCACTTCAGAAACTCCTCTGAGAGCGCATGAACCCGCTGGTAAAACTGGTCAGACGAGATGGGCAGCCAATGGCCGAATTCATCCTGCCACAAAATGGCGCGTGGACTCCCTGCCCCCGCTATCCGGCAAAAAAGGTCGTTGATCGTTGTCAGTGGAGCCTTGGATGTCATGGTGAACGTCGTATTTTTCCTGTAGGAATTGAATTTCAGCCACTGGAGAGTGTACCAGTGTAGGCCCGTAGGATGGATTCCGCATACCTGGCAAACCGCCCTCGGCAATTCCCTTTGCCGCACGGGCTCCTTTTGATCGCTTAACAGGGGCAAAGTCCAAATAAAACTTAGGTTTGGCTCCAGTCCGTTTGCTTCAACAAAGCACCGCCTTGGTAAGGTAATATCCTCCCATCGACCGAACCTTTATCCGCCCCGGAGCCATGCGCAACAAAAACACATCTCTCCCTCCCGGTCAGCCGGACCCGGCTTTGCAGCGAAAGCTTTTTTTCGTTCAGCAAGGCTGCCTGGCGGTGGTCGCAATTATCGCAATTGTCGTGTGCGCGGCGTTGCTCTTTCCCTCTGTCGCCTACTACCTGCCATCGCTTGTGACCCACATGAGCATCCCGATGGCATTGACCGCGCTGCTTTGCACTTACAGCCTGGTTCTCTCTCAGCCTGAGAGTCACTTCTCGCTGCCGCGTTTCAGCCGCTACGTCGCTGTGTTCGCCGGCTTGCTTGCTGTCGCCATCCTCATCGAAGACGCATTCCGCCTCTTTCCCGGCCTCGACGCCTTGCTCGACAAGGACCGCACGGCTTCGAACTTCGGAGGACTGCCTCTCCAGCTTCCCGCCACGCTCTCTTGCATCGCCGTTGCCATGATTCTCGTCAGCAGCGGCGGCGCGTTCGTCAAGCGCGTTGCAGACGTGTTTGTTTCCGGCCTTTCTCTTCTCACTTTGGTCCTGATCACTGAAAACACTTTTGGCGCGCTCGGCCTGTTTGGGTTGTCGACCAATGACCTCATTCCGTCCATTTCGCTCACCTGCCTTGTGCTGCTCACGGCGGTAGTAGCGCTTCGACAGGCTGAGAACGGCGTCTTTTCAATCTTCTTGGGTCAAGGCATCGGCAGCAGAATCGCCCGCGGATTTGCGCCGATTCTCCTCGTGATTCCGTTTCTTGGAGATGTCGTAAGAACGCACATCGCCGTTCCGAATCTGGTACCGGCTCAGTATGGCAATGCCATTCTCACCTCGGCCATCGCCGCCAGTTCGATCCTGCTCCTGTTGTTTCTCGTTTGGCGAATTAACACCATGGAGAAGGAGATCCATGACCTTACTCTGCGCGATCACCTCACCGGGCTCTACAACATGAGGGGCTTCTATCTCCTCGCTGAGCAAACCCTTCGTTTGGCGCAGCGAGCACAGTTGCCTTTTTCTGTCTTGTTCATCGACCTCGACGGCCTCAAGCAAATCAACGACAAGTTGGGACACAACGCCGGCTCCGCCTACCTTGCCGAGACCGGAGAACTTGTCGATGAGACGTTTCGAGAGGGCGATGTCAAAGGGCGCTTCGGCGGCGATGAATTCGTTGTAGCCGGTCAGTTCAGCAAAGTGGGAATCGAAATCGCAACGCAACGGCTCATTACATCTGCAGCGGAACGAACTGCCAAATCTCGCAGGGAATTTCCATTAAGCCTCAGCATCGGCCATGTGACCGCGGAATACCACTCGACAGAGACACTAAAGGAACTCGTGACCAAGGCGGATGAAGCCATGTACAAGGAAAAGCGACGCAAGAAAATGGAGCGCAAGTGATCGTGACAGTTCAGCAACAAATGGATATTTCCGGTAAACCTTTCCGATTGCTTCCCTGCGGTAAACTAATGCCAACACCAAACGACATTGTTACTGCTCTTCAAGCCTGGGCTCGCCTTCAACCATGAACGAGATCACTCCAGATACGCTTACCATCCTTCCTGACCCTTCGCTCTTTCGTGCGGCTCGTTTCGCGCAAAGAGTCTGCCTGGGCCTGGCAGGAATTGCGGTGCTCCTCTCCCTGTCGGTATCCGTCTTCAGTGCTCGTGTCGGAACTCCTTACCTTGGAAACATCGGTACCTCGATTGCTGCCACCGCCTTCCTCTGCGCACTGAGCTTGTTGTTCAGTGAACCGAAGCGTCCCGGCCGGACGCTTGGGTACGCACGTCGTTTCTCCAACTTGCTCCTCACTGTCGCCACCGTCTATCTATTGGTTCATGTTCTTCACGAGAACACAGGTCTTGAAGGACGATTCAATGCCGGTCACGCGGTAATGACACCTGGATGGGCTTCCGTTACCTTCGCGGTCCTGGCAATCGCCGTCATTCTCATACAAAGCAGTAATTCAATCGTCAATCGCATCGCCGATGCGTTCGTTTGCTTGCTCTGCCTGCTGGTTGCCATTCTGCTTTCGGACTTCGTCTTTGCAGCATTCCATCTTGTAGGGCGTCCGTCAATCGGGCTCGTTTCACCGTTGACACTTTCTTGCCTCGTCTTGTTGACAGCCGTGGTCGTTCTGAGTCAGGCGGGCCATGGCATTTTTGCCATCTTCCTCGGTATTGGCATAGGCAGCAAGCTGGCAAGAATCCTGGCACCCATTCTCATCGCGTTACCCTTTCTGCGAGAAGCCATCGTAGCGCATCTGGCAGCCACCGGCACGCTCTCCCGTTACTACGGCACCGCGATTTTAGCTTCCCTGTCGGCTCTCGTTCTGGTCGCCGTTCTTCTGTTCTTCACTTGGCGCATCAGCAGGATGGAGAACGAGATCCACGACCTGGTCCTCCGCGATGAATTAACCCGCCTCTACAACTTCAGGGGCTTCCATCTGCTTGCAGAACACGCCCTGCGGCTCGCGCAACGCTCTAAACTTCCTTTTTCAGTTTTGTTCATCGACTTTGAAAACTTGAAGCAGATCAACGCCGAACTCGGTTCAAATGCAACCGCGTCCTACCTGGTCGAGGCCGGGGAAGTTATCCGCACGACGTTCCGCGAATCGGATATCAAGGGTCGAATCGGCGGCGAAGAATTCGCGGTCGCCGGCCAATTCGACCATGTGGGCATCTCCGTTGCCGCGTTGCGCCTCGAGGCCGCCTCCGCAGCACGCACCGATGGCGGCAGGCGCCCCTCAATGAGGTTCAGCATGGGCCATGTAACTTCCGAAGAAAATTCGCATGAATCCCTGAAAGAGTTACTGGCAAAAGCAGACAAGATCCGCTTCCAGGAACGACGCCAAAGGGACACGCGGGTAAACTAGTTCGTCCGTTTTCTCAGTCCCGCCTCGCCTACGCTTGCGGCTTCGGAGTGAGCCGCACAAACTTTGCAGCCTCGTTCTTCCAATGCGTAAGCAGCCACTCTGCACGCGTGCTCTCGGTCTTTTGCGAGTGCAATTCCACAAGGTCTCTTATGGATCTCCGGCTGGCCTCGTCGAGTTCCGCCCAACGGTTCGGATGCAGAAAGCCGTCGTGGTACCGGCCTTTCGAAAGAAACTCGCCATCCTCGTCGTAAATCCAGGCCAGTCCTCCCGTCATTCCCGCACCAAAGTTAATGCCGGTCTTGCCGAGAATCACTGCCAGCCCGCCCGTCATGTATTCGCACGCATGGTCGCCTACACCCTCGACAATCGCCAACGCGCCGGAGTTGCGTACCGCGAATCGTTCCCCGGCGCGACCCGCTGCAAACAGCCATCCGCTCGTCGCTCCATAAAGCGACACGTTGCCCAGCAGCGTGTGCGCCTCGCTCTGCACCGCTACGCGTCCACGACCGCGAAGAATCAGCTCTCCGCCGCATAATCCCTTGCCCACAAAATCATTCGCAATACCTTCCAGCTTCAGCGTCATCCCCGCAACCGCAAATGCGCCGAACGACTGTCCTGCAACGCCCTTCAAGTCGAACGTGAGGTTCGAGCCAGTTACTCCCGGATTCCGCGTCTTATAGAGTGCAACCTGTCCTGCAAGGCGAGCGCCCAACGTGCGATCGACATTGGTTACGTGTGTTTCAAGCCGATACGGCACGTTGCTCTTGAATGCCGCAAGCGCCGGCTCAACCCACGCGTCGTCCAGCGGCGAGTGCTCCTCCGGACGATCGTTGCGATCACCTTGCCATCGCAACGATCCGCCCGCTTCCGCAGCAACATTCGCCGCACCCAGCATCGGCTTCAGGTTCAATCCCGAATCCCATCGCACCTGCGCCAGCAGGTCCGTGCGCCCTGTTGCAGCGCACAGCGACGGTAGCCCAAGCTTTGCCAGCAATTGCCGCACCTCGCCTGCAAGTTCAGTAAAGAATCGCACCACGTGTTCCGGCTTTCCGCGAAATTTGGCGCGCAACTCCGGCTTTTGCGTGGCGATTCCGGTTGGGCAGGTGTTCAAGTGGCACTGTCGTGCCATGTCGCAGCCCAGCGCAACCAGGACCGCTGTGCCAAATGCAAACTCATCTGCACCGAGCAAGGCCGCAATCACAATATCGCGTGCAGTTCGCAAGCCCCCGTCAGTGCGTAATCTCACTCGTCCGCGCAGGCCGTTGTGAATCAAAACCTGCTGCGCCTCTGCCAGCCCAAGCTCCCACGGATTTCCCGCGTACTTGATGCTTGACAGCGGCGACGCCCCCGTCCCACCCGAGTGACCGGCAATCACGATGTAATCCGCATAAGCCTTTGCCACGCCCGCTGCAATCGTGCCAATGCCGCAGCTTGAAACCAGCTTCACTCCGACCGCCGCCCGCGGATTGGCGCGCTTCAAGTCGTAAATCAGTTGCGCCAGATCCTCAATCGAATAAATGTCGTGGTGCGGCGGCGGCGAAATAAGCTGCATCCCTGGTTGCGCATGACGCAAGCGTGCAATCAACTCCGTCACTTTGTGACCCGGCAATTGCCCACCTTCGCCCGGCTTCGCGCCTTGCGCGATTTTGATCTCCAGTTCCTCGGCGTGGACCAGGTACTCCGCCGTCACACCGAAGCGCGCGCTCGCCACCTGCTTGATCTTGTTGTTCAATGGCGATGGCGCGCCTGCCACCGGTGCGTATACCGCCGGATCCTCGCCACCCTCCCCGGTATTCGATCGTGCGCCCATCATGTTCATCGCTTCGGTGATTGTCTGGTGCGCCTCAGGCGAAAGCGACCCGAACGACATCGCACTGGCCACAAACTGCTTTGTGATCTGCTCCGCCGACTCCACTTGATCGATATCGAGTTCCGGCCCCGCCGGGCGAATCTCCATCAAATCCCGCAGATTCGTAGGTGTCGCTTCAATCGCCTGCGACGCGAAGGTCGCAAACGGAGCGAGCGCTAGCGCCGCGCCTTGCTTCGTCGACCCCACCACTGCCTGCAGAGTTCGTACCGTTTGAGGCTGCCATAAATGCGATTCCGCCTCCTCCGCTTTGCGGAACCGCACAAATCCATAGTCCGGTAATTCGCGCAAGGGCTTGTCTGCAAACTCAACCGGCCCCTGCTCTTCTGTCTTCTCCTCTACACGCTCCGTGTTCCACAGTTTCCGCACGTAGTTTTCAATCTCCGCATACCCAATGCCCCTAATTGGCGAAGGAACACCCGCGAAACATTTGTCCACGACTGTCTCAGAAATTCCGATTGCGTCGAACAAGTGCGCGCCGCGAT
Source organism: uncultured Acidobacteriaceae bacterium (assembly GCA_963826915.1). GTDB lineage: Bacteria > Acidobacteriota > Terriglobia > Terriglobales > Acidobacteriaceae > Telmatobacter. Next base: position 103,741 of record CAWGYG010000005.1, on the reverse strand, counting down.
AACTGTCAACCACGCTGATACCCATCTTCGACATCACCTTGGCCAACCCTAGTTCCAGCGCGTGTAGCAGGTTCTCCTCGCCCTGTTCCGGATTCAGGCTTCGCGCCGTCTCCAGAGCGAGCCAGGGGCACACTGCGCCCACCCCCAAGCCCAGCAGAACGGCAACATGATGAATCTCGCGACAATCGCCAGCGTCAACCGCGAGTCCCACTTCAGCTCGCACGCCGGCCTTGGTCAACGCCACGTGCACCGCTCCCGCCGCCATCGCCATCGGAACAGGTATCAGTTCCGACGACGCTTCCCGGTCCGTCAACAGCAGCAATGCCGCGCCGTCCGCTACCAGCTCAACTGCCCGCTGCGCAAGAATATCCACTGCAATTTCCAGCGTCGTATCCGGCGAATAAATGCAATGCAGAATTGCATGCGGCATTTTCTCCGCCTGCGGATGGTGTCCCTCCTTAAGCGCGTGCATCTGCCCAAGCGTTAGCAGCGGTGAACGAAGCGAGAGTCCAGGCAGCGGCTCGCGCAGTTCAAAAATATGCGGCCACGGCCCCAGACGCGTGTGCATCTGCAGCACCACCGTTTCGCGCAAAGGATCAATCGGAGGGTTCGTCACCTGCGCGAATCTCTGCCGGAAAAATGCGTACAGCGGTCGTGGAGCGCGTGCCAGGGGGGCAATGGTCGTGTCGTCTCCCATCGACCACACAGCGTCCTTGCCATCCGTCACCATCGGCTGCAAAATCATGCGAACATCTTCCCGTGTAAATCCGAATCGATGCTGCAACCGATTCAGTTCCCCGGGTGCGAGCGCTGGAGGCGCTTCCAGCGAATCCTCCAGCGGAACATCCTGCTGAATCAAATCCTGGTAGTGCCGCTTCGTGTCGTAAATGCGCAGAATCTCATCGTTCTCAACGAAGCAATGGAAATCCAGATCCGCCACAATCATCTGGCCCGGCCCCAGCCGTCCGCTGTGCACAATGTGATCTGGATCCATATCCACAAGGCCCGCCTCCGAACCGGCTACCACGAGCCCCGTGTCGTCCAACGCAAACCGGCAAGGCCGAAGTCCGTTCCGATCCAGAATTGCCCCAACCTGGTGCCCATCGGTGAACGCCAGCGCTGCAGGGCCGTCCCACGGCTCCATACAATCCCCGCAGTACTGCAGAAAGGACGACCGGTTCCCCGGATTCGCCGGTGGCACCACCATGCGTACCGCCTCGCCCACCGTGCGCCCGCTGTGCGCCAACAGTTCCACAATCTCATCCAGCGACGTCGAGTCCGAGCCTCCCTCCGTCAGCACCGGGTACACATCCAGCGGCAGCGTCGCAGCGCGCGCTTCCATTCGCGCGCGATTTCCCCAGATCGTGTTAATCTCCCCGTTGTGCGCCAGAGTGCGAAAAGGTTGTGCCCGCGACCAGGAAGGCAACACGTTGGTCGCATAACGCTGGTGGAAAAGCGCAAACGGTGTCTTGAATTCAGGATTCGCCAGGTCAGGATAAAACTCGGCAAGCAGTCGCCCTGCGCACAGCGATTTGTAGATCATCGTCGACGACGATATGCTCACCACGTACCCCGGCAAGCCCGACCGCTCAAACTGTTTCCGCGCAAGATAGAGCCTGCGTTCGAACTCGACGGAATCGTCTGAGGAAATAAACACGTGCCAGATGCACGGACGCGAACCTGCAGCAATCTCGCCCAAAACCTCCGGCCGGATCGGCACAGCGCGCCACTCCAGCACTTCCAGGTTCTGCGCCCCCAGTGCGGATTCAATCTCCTCGCACTGCTCTGAGTCTTCCTCAGGAAGAAAGATCACGCCCACGCCGAACGGACGATCCTCGTCCAGCACAACCCCGGCCTGGTCCAGTAGCCAGGCACGCGGAATGGCCGTGGTAATACCCACGCCGTCGCTCGATTTCCCGTCGGATGCAACCGCCCCACGATGATGAAGGCGTGCAAGCGCAGTCAGGGCATGTTCAAGAATGTCATGTGAGGGTTCAGCGGAAAGCTGCGCCACAAACCCAACCCCGCAGGAGTCGGAATCGAATCGCGGATCTATCAAGCTGTCGTCAAGATACGCAGGCCGAGGCCCTGGAAAGCCGCCTTCGTCCCGCCTTTTCTGCGAGATACACGTAGCGCGGGTTGAAATACGGTCAGGGAAGCCCATAGGTAACTATACGACGTTTGTATTTGGAAATCTCTTCGCTCTCTGTAACCTGCAACTCTACTGGTGAATTTCACCGGAAGCTCCGACAGGAATTGCACCGCTGTCGAGTGTCTAGCCCGAAAACCCCCAACGTGACGCGGTTACTTAAGTTGTTCTTTTCGGTCGCCGTCCAAAGAGGTACTTGCATACTTATACAATTTGTTTGTATATTTATACAAGCGCGGCCGCATACTGCGGGCCGCGTTTTGCTTTGACCGAAAATGCAATGAAATTTCAAAGACACAACGCGATTCGTGAGCTCGTGGCGCATGCCCTGGTGGCCAACCAGGACGAACTCCGCCGCAAGTTGCGCAGCCGCGGATTCGAAGTAACCCAGGCGACCCTGTCTCGCGACATTCATGAGCTCCGTCTCTCCAAGGGGCCCGGCGGCTACTCCCTGCCCAATGGAAATGGCAACGGCAACGGCGCCACCCATGCTCCCGAAGACGACGCCCCTCCAACCGTTGCAGAGATGCTCGACAGTTTCGGCCTGAAAGTTAGTCGCGCCATGAATCAAGTGGTCGTCCGCACCGCCATGGGCGGCGCACAGCCGCTCGCCGCTGCGCTCGATCGCGAAGGATGGACCGATGTGGTTGGCACCATCGCTGGGGACGACACCGTTTTGTTGATCTGCCCCGACGTGCGCCGCGCCAGCGATGTCGAATCCCGGTTAAGGACGATGTTGGAGTCATGAGCAAGAGCGTGCAAACAGCCGTTGTGGGGGTCACTGGATACGCCGGTGCGGAATTGGCTCGACTGCTCCTGCACCACCCCTGCCTCAAAGGCAAACCGCCTGTATTCGCAGGCCGCGTTGACGAGCGCGACGCTGCCCACGGCGGAATTCCGCTCGCCGACATTCATCCTCAACTCGCCGACAATAACGGCAGCAATACCTTGAAGTTGCAACCCTTCTCGTGGCAGTTGCTGCAGGACCGGAAAGTCGAACTTCTCTTTCTCGCGACTCCGCATGATCAATCCCGCGAATGGGTGCCGGAAGCTCTTGCCTACGGTATGCGCGTAATTGACCTTAGCGGCGCGTGGCGTCTGACAGATGCGAAGAACCGCGAAGTCTATGCGTTTGAAGACGAAGGCTCCCAGTCTGCCGGCGCAACCCAGGCAAAGGCAGTCTATGGGATGCCTGAGATTCATCGCGATCAGATTGCGGCCGCGCAACTCGTCGCCAACCCCGGTTGCTACGCAACTTCGGTGATCCTTGCTCTGCGCCCCTTAGTTGCCGCGGGCCTCGTTGATATCGCCCATGGCATCGTCGCCGATTCAAAAAGTGGCGTGAGCGGCGCGGGCAAAGCGCCCTCCGCAAAGACCCACTATATGAACGCTGCCGACAACCTCTCTGCCTATGGCGTCTTCAGTCATCGCCATACCGGCGAGTTGCTCGAGCAGATTGGCATCAAGTCCGGCGACATCATTTTCACGCCCCATTTGTTGCCCATTCCTCGCGGGATTCTCTCCACGATTTACGTCCGCTTCAGCGAGCCGCAGACCCGCGAACAAATCCTCTGCAAGTATCGTGAGTTCTTCGTCAAAAGCCCGATGGTGCGCATTTATGAGAGTGCTTTGCCACAGATTCAGTACTCGGTGCGGACAAATTATGCGGACATCGGCTTCCAGTTATCAAGCGATGGCCGTCGTGCAGTCATCGTCAGCTGTCTCGACAATCTCCTGAAAGGCGCATCCGGCCAGGCCGTGCAGAACATGAACGTGATGCTCGGCTTTGACGAAGCGGAAGGGCTCCAATGAAGTACGTCGTCAAACTCGGTGGAGCGGGCCTTGAGACTCCGGCACTTCTTGATGGATGCACCCGCGCCATCACCGATCTGGTTCGCGACGGACACCAGGTCGCTGTTGTCCATGGCGGCGGTATGCAGTTGACGCGAATGCTCCAAACCCTCGGAAAGAAAAGTGAATTCATCGATGGCCTTCGCGTCACCGATGCCGAAACCCGCAACATCGCCCTCATGGTTTTTGCCGGCAAGGTGAATAAAGGCCTCGTTGCAGCTCTGGGCGCATTAGGCCAACCCGCCATGGGAATGACCGGCGGCGATGGACTGCTGTTTCGTGCCCGCAAAAAGCATACCGCCCCTGATCTCGGCTTCGTCGGCGAAATCGTGTCCAGCGATCCGCGCTGGCTTGAAGCAATCTGGAAATTGAACGGCGTCCCTGTAATCTCTTCCATCGCTCTTGGATTCGACGGCGAATACTACAACATCAATGCCGACGAAATGGCCGCCGCCTGCGCCGTAGCCTGTCACGCCGATGCGCTTGTCTTTCTCACCGATGTTCCCGGCGTCAAAGGCGCAAACGGCGAAGTACTCCGATGGCTCAGCATCGACCAGATCGCCGAGATGGCCAAAACTGCGGTCATCTTTGGCGGCATGCTCCCCAAACTCAGCGCTTGCCGCGAGGCCCTTTTAAACGGCGTCAAGCGCGTAAGAATTCTTCCCGCTGAAGCCGCCGGTTCCCTTCCCGACCTGTGCAGTTCCCGCGTAGCCCACGGCACCGAAGTGATGGTGGCATGAGGAGAAATTGAAGTGACGAAACTCGACCAGATTCGCGCAGCAGAATCCCGGCTGCTTCTTCCCACCTACGAGAGAAATCCCATTCTCTTCGTTGGCGGTCAAGGCGTTCATATTGTGGACGAGGACGGTACGAAATACCTCGACCTGCTCAGCGGCATCGGCGTAAACGCGCTCGGCTATGGCCATCCGGCGATTGAAGACGCGATCGCAAAACAAAGCCGCGCTCTCATCCACACCTCGAATCTCTTCTACCACGAGGGCCAGGCTGAACTCGCCTTGCGCCTGACTGAGCGCACCGGCATGGACCGCGTCTTTTTCTCCAACACCGGAACCGAGGCGTGGGAAGGCGCGCTCAAACTCGCCCGCGCACATGCTGGCCTGCTCCGCAGCTGAAGGCAAGCAGATTGGCACGAAGTTTCTCGCCCTCGAACAAAGCTTCCACGGCCGCACCTACGGCTCCATGTCGACGACCTACAAGGCGAAGTATCGTGAACCCTTTGCTCCCGGCGTTCCCGGCGTCGAATTTGTTCGCTTCAATGATGTAGCTGATCTCCGCGCAAAGTTCTCCAATGAAGTCTGCGCGATTCTCGTCGAAGCCATCCAGGGCGAAGGCGGCATTCGCCCGCTCACGCAGGATTTCTTTGCCGAGGCCCGAGCGCTCGCAAGCTCCACCGGTGCATTGCTCGTTGTCGATGAAATCCAATCCGGTATGGGCCGCACCGGCAGATGGTGCGCCTACCAGCACTACGGCATCCAGCCCGACGTCACCACGCTGGCAAAGCCCATCGCCGGCGGCATCCCTCTCGGCGCGGTTCTTTGCACCGAAGAAGCCGCGCGCGCCATCCACGCCGGCATGCACGGCACCACGTTTGGAGGTGGCCCGCTAGCCTGCTCAGTCGCCATCGCCGTCATCGACGTGATCGAGAAGGAAGGTCTGCTCGTCCACGCAACCGAGGTCGGTGACTATTTCCAATCGCAGTTGCGTGCCCTTGCCGCGCGTCACGAAGCCATCATCGACGTACGCGGAAAGGGCCTGATGCTCGCCGCTGAACTCGATTCCGCAGAGCTCGCCAAGCTCACAGTCGCCGAGATGCTCAAGCGCAACATTCTCATCAACTGCACCAGTGACACGGTGCTGCGCTTCCTTCCACCCTACATATTAGAGCGTCCCCATGTCGACATCGCCATCCGCGCTCTGGACGAAATCTTCACCGAACACGCCGCGGCCTTAAGTGGCACTAAGCCCGCCGCGCAGCAAACTCAATCCGCAGGAGGAAACAGCCGTGGCTAGCAGATCAACCATGGAACGCAGGGAGCCTGCCGTTCCCGTGCAAAAGGACAACGACATTCTCGCCGCCGCCGTGCGTCTTGCCGGCGAAGACCTGTGCTCCATCGCCGATCTCTCCAGCGGCGAGGTACGCGCCATCCTCAAGCTTGGCCACGACGTTAAGCGCAATCCGCGCGACTATCGCCACGCCCTCGACGCGAAGCAGATGGTTCTCATGTTTGAGAAGGCAAGCCTGCGCACTCGTCTTGCCTTCGAAACCGGAATCAACACCATGGGCGGCAACGCGATCTTTGTCGACCAGACCAATTCTCCACTCGGCGAGCGCGAAGCCCTTGCTGACATAGCGCGAAACGTTGAGCGCTGGGTCGATGTGATCGTGTTGCGCACCTACGCGCACGACACGATCACTGAGATGGCTGCTTATTCGCGCGTTCCTGTTATCAACGCGCTCTCCGATTTCGAACACCCATGCCAGGCTCTCGCAGATTTCATGACCCTCGAAGAGCACTTCGGCACCGCTGCCGGCATCAACTTTACCTACGTCGGAGACGGCAACAACGTCTGCCACTCTCTCATGTTGACCGGCGCTCAATTGGGAACAAACGTCACCATCGCCACGCCGCGCGGCTACTCGCCCGACATCGAAATTGTGACCAAGGCCCGCGAGATTGCAGAAGCGAATCACTGCGAAGTCCGCCTCCTCCAGGATCCGCAAGCTGCCGTTGAAGGAGCCGATGCGGTCTATACCGATGTTTGCGTCAGCATGGGCTTCGAACACGAGTCCACCAAGCGCGCGCCCATTTTCAGGCCGTTTCAGGTTAATGAAGCCCTCATGCAGAAGGCGGCTCCGAATTCCGTCTTTATGCATTGCCTGCCCGCGCGACGCAATGCTGAAGTTACAGATGCGGTGCTCGACGGTCCGCAGTCCATAGTCTTCGACCAGGCCGAAAACCGCATGCACGCGCAGAAAGCCTTGCTCCTGCTCCTGCTCGGCGGCCTGGCAAACACAGCAAGCTTTCAAAGCGCATAGATTTCTTTTCGCTCCCCTCAACGACTGTCATCCTGAGCGGAGTGAAACGGAGTCGAAGGACCTGCGGTTGCATTTAGTCGGTTCTTTGAAAGGGCACGGCTTCGGCCGTGCCGCAAGACCCAAAACGAAGACGTGGGCTTTAGTCCCTGAGGGGTCGCAATCAATACTTGTTGAACTGAGGTTTCCTGAATGGCTTTTCTGGAGCACCTATGATCGATCAATTGGCTGACAAGAAGCCAAGGAGGAAAATGCCCCTATGGAGAAGGCGCAGGAACTTGCCATTCTGGGCGATGCTCTTGATTTGGCTGGCTATGAGCACCGGGTTCGCGATCTACAACTGGTTTATGGTGAGACAAGATCTAAGGATTGCGCCAAAGGAACAGGTCGCATTGGGTTCAATTTACAAATCAGGCGACGGCAGGAGTGGTCCCCATGTTTCCTATTCATTTTCATATGGCGGCAAGCAATATCGTGGAAGTGATAGCGTGGCACGCGAGTCGGTCCTAAGCAGTCATGTTGCGGTATACCTCGACCCCGACGATCCAACCACGAACGGCTTGACCGAATATCTGCGTAAGAGCAAACAGGATCACGGATTGATGATTGCCTGCATGTATGCAGCGGTGGGACTGGCCGTGATCTTGGCCTTCGTTTTGGTGAAAAAATTTAGTTAGCAACTAGGAGAAACCGTGGCAAGACAAGCAGTACTGGCATAATCCGGAATCTCCTGCACCTCCATCATCACTTTGTGATCATCCGGCGCAAGCTAGCGGCTAGAAGCTCTGAAAGGTTCCAACGCATGTCCGTAATTCTCGAATCCCTCCCCGTCGGCCAGAAAGTTGGCATTGCCTTCTCCGGCGGGCTCGACACTTCTGCCGCCCTCCACTGGATGAAGCAGAAGGGCGCCATCCCTTACGCCTATACGGCCAATCTTGGCCAGCCCGACGAAACCGACTACGATTCCATCCCGCGCGCGGCCCTCGAATATGGCGCTGAAAAGGCCCGCCTCATCGACTGCCGCGGCCCGCTTGTTCGCGAAGGTATCGCGGCGCTCCAGGCTGGCGCCTTCCACATCAGCACCGGTGGCGTCTACTACTTCAACACCACTCCGCTTGGTCGCGCCGTAACCGGCACCATGCTGGTCGCCGCCATGCAACAGGACGACGTCCACATCTGGGGCGACGGCTCCACTTTCAAAGGCAACGACATCGAGCGCTTCTACCGGTATGGCCTGCTCGTCAATCCCGGCCTCAAGATATATAAACCTTGGCTCGACAGTGCTTTCATCGATGAACTCGGCGGCCGCGCCGAGATGTCGGCGTTCATGCAACGCTCAGGCTTCGCCTACAAGATGTCCGCCGAGAAGGCCTACTCAACCGACTCCAATATTCTCGGCGCAACTCACGAAGCAAAAGACCTGGAGCACCTTTCTACTTCCATCAAAATAGTTGCCCCCATCATGGGCACGGCCTTTTGGCGCGACGATATCGACATTCAGCCCGAGGAGATTGCCGTCCGCTTTGAAGAGGGATTTCCCGTCGCGCTCAACGGCCACCGGTTCGACGACCCTGTCGACCTCCTTCTCGAGGCCAATCACATCGGCGGGCGCCACGGCCTCGGTATGTCCGACCAGATCGAAAACCGCATTATTGAAGCCAAGTCCCGCGGCATCTACGAAGCGCCCGGCCTCGCGTTGCTCTTCATCGCCTATGAGCGCCTCATCACCGGCATCCACAATGAGGACACCATCGAGCAATACCGCGACAATGGCCGCAAACTCGGCCGCCTGCTTTACCAGGGCCGTTGGTTCGACTCCCAGGCCATCATGCTCCGCGAATCCGCCCAGCGCTGGGTCGCCAAACCTATCACTGGCGAAGTCACCCTCGAACTACGTCGCGGCAACGACTACTCCATCCTCAACACCGAGTCGCCCAACCTCACGTTCCATCCCGAGCGCCTCAGCATGGAGAAGACCGAATCGACCTTCTCCCCGCGCGACCGCATCGGCCAGCTCACCATGCGCAATCTCGACATCACCGACACCCGCGACAAGCTCCTTACCTACGCTGCGGCCGGCCTCCTCACTCTCAGCAAAGGCAGCGAAATGCCCCAGCTGAATAACACCAATGAAAAGGAATGAAGCGAAGACCATGCACAAATCGCCAACCGGGTAAATGCAACGAAACCTTTGAAAGGGCACAGCTTTCAGCTTCCGGCGTGCTACGAGTTCGCTGTTTGAAAGGGCAACGACTTCCGACGTACTACGAGTTCGTTATTCGAAAGGGCCAGGATTTCCGGCGTGCTACAAGTTCCTGTTTTAAAAGGGCAAGGATTCATCAACCGCCGCGTAAGGAATGACCGGTGACCGCGCCGTAGGTGCAGTGGATGTTAGCCCCGCGCTTCAGCGTGGGGAAAGGAGTTGCACAATATCGTTGCGGAGTCCCGTAGGGACGGCGTAAGGACATCTCATTTGCAGGACGTGACAACAAGGCTTACTCCGAAACCGCAGTTTTAGCCCGCGAGCGTGTTGAGCGACGGCTCGGATGAACAGGCGAGTTAGAAAGAACAGAGGAATCGAACCAGATCAATGTCCAACGAACAACAATCCGTGAAGATGTGGTCCGGGCGCTTTCGCGAGCCGCTCGACAAAGAGTTTGAGCAGTGGCAGCGCTCGATCGTATTCGACTGGCGGCTTCTCCAGCAAGAGATCGCTGGCAGCAAGGCGCATGCGTCTGCGCTGGAAGCTGCCGGCGTGATCACTCCCGCTGAACTGGCACAGTTGCGTACAGCGCTGGATCACATTGCGGAAGAATTTAGCTCAGACGAAGGCAACGCGCTCGTCCGCAACCATCCAGTTGCGGAAGATATCCACCATTTCGTCGAACTGTCGCTTGTGCAGCGAGTCGGCTCCCTTGGACTGAAACTGCATACGGGGCGCTCACGGAATGAGCAGATCGCTACGGATCTTCGTTTATATGTGCGGGGACAAATCGAACTGGTCATTGCCGCGCTTGCCAAGTGGGCGAACGCGCTGCTCGAGCAAGCTTCCAAGGCCGGTGATGCAGTGATGCCGAGCTATACGCACATGCAGCGTGCCGAGCCGGTGTTGGTGGCGCACTGGATGCTTGCATACGTAGAAATGGTTCTGCGCGATGCAGAGCGTCTGCGCGACTGCTCGGTCCGGCTCAACTTCTGCCCCCTGGGTTCGGGCGCCGTTGCCGGTGCAACCCTGGCGCTGGATCGATGGATCGCTGCACGCGAGCTGACCTTCACCGCACCGACAGCCAACTCGATGGATGCTACCAGTGATCGGGATTTCATTCTCGAGTATCTGCAGGCTTTGACATTCGTCGGGTTGCACCTTAGCAGGTTCTCCGAAGAGATTACCCTGTTCGCGACAGCCGAGTTTGGATTTGTTCTGCTGCCCGAAGCATTTTCGACGGGATCGAGCGCCATGCCACAGAAGAAAAACCCTGACTTGACTGAGTTGATTCGTGCCAAGGTCGGCCGCATTCACGGTGCCGCAGAAGCGGTTACCCTGCAACTGAAGGGGCTGCCCTTGGCCTACAACAAAGACATGCAGGAGACGCAGGAGCCGGCATTTCAAGTTGAGTTTGTTGCGCAGATGCTGACGCTGGTTGCGCGGTTCACCTCGGCCCTGCAGTTCACTTTCGAACGCATGCACGCAGCCGCTGAGGCTGGCTATCTCAACGCAATGGCCGCAGCCACCTATCTCGTCCACAGGGGCGTTCCTTTTCGCACAGCGCATGAGAAGATCGGCAACGCGGTCCGCTTCGCGCTTGAAAAGCAGGTCGAGCTCTGTGATCTCACCCTCGATGAATTGAGACAGTTCGGCGAAGAGTTTGCCGAAGACTTCTATCCGGCAATCACGCTGACTGCAACCCTTGATTGTCACGACGTCGTAGGAGGAACCGCGACAAAGCGCGTCAGCGCTGCGCTGGCCGAAGCAACTCAACGGGTCGCGGCACTTACCAAAGCCAATACCACGGAGGCCGTCCATGCTGGTGCGTAAGGCGCGCCTTCAAGACGCTTCCAACGTCTACGACCTCGTCAATTCCCTCTCCGGCGACGGCACCCTACTCAAGCGCGCCTTCGCTGAGATCTGCGAGAACATTCGCGACTTTACCGTTGCCGAATCCGACGGTGGCATCTTCCTTGGCTGCGGCGCGCTTCATCTCTACGGCCCGCATCTCTCCGAAGTCCGCTCCATCGTTGTAAAGCCTGAAGCCAAGGGTCAGGGCGCCGGCGGTCGCATTCTCGGCGCGCTTATCGAAGAAGCCGAAGAGCACGGCATCCAGTCCGTCTGCCTCTTCACGCGCATACCTGACTTCTTTTTCAAGTATGGTTTCCGCACCGTCGAAGACAAATCGGAGTTGCCCGACAAGATTTTCAAAGACTGCCAAATCTGTCCGCGTCTTCACCGCTGCGACGAAGTAGCCATGGTCCGTGGCCGTATTCCGCGCATGTCCATCCTCGGCCCGCGCGAAGAAGCCCAGCAGCTGGTGCGCCTGTCGGGATAATTCACTTTCCGCTCTTCCGGCCGATCATCTGGTCATCAATTAGATCAGCCACAAATCGCCCGATCGCGGTACCGAAAAAAGCCAGTACAACCGTTGTCTTCATCGTCTCTAGCACTGTTGCCGTAAGGTCGCTGCAATATCCGAGCTCCGCGCACGTTCTCCAGTTCAACATGGAAAACACAATGACATACCCAACAGCGAAAATCAGGAGCAGCGCGGCTGATTTTCGCGCCGGCCTTACCAGAAGGAAGCCCGGGAAACACAGCGCCGGCAGCAGGCAATACAAGCCGGTCAGCACAGGGTTCGATCGAAGATCGATGACGATGGCAGAATAAACGCCATAGAACGTTACACCCGCGCTCAGAATGCCCGTCGCAGTCATCAACGCAAGCCACAATATCCCGCGGATCGTCATAGTCCCCGCGCCTCTTTTTCCAACCTACGCTCGCTCTTTCCGCAGCCGCGCCGCAGCAACCACGACCTGTCCGTAGCTCAACCCGCCGTCTCCTGGGCTCACGTTGCGGTGCTGAAAAACTTCGAAACCCTCCCTCTCAAGTCCTATTCGCAGCAATCTCGCCAGGCGCCGATTGTGCATGCAGCCTCCGCTTAGCGCAACTTGGCCCAATCCGGTTGCCGTGCGCGCCCGTTGTGCTGCCTCGACAAATGCTGCCGCGATCGAACCATGAAACCGCGCCGCGATGCGTGCGCTGCTCGTGCCCTTTTCCAAATCTTGCAGCAATCCCCGCCACAGTGGTGCCGCACTAATACGCACAGGTTCTCTGCGCTCCCAATCTCCGCCCAGAAACGCAACTGGATAATGCGCAGCATCCGAAAGCTCATCCTTCTCATCCACCGCAGCGCCTTCCAGTTCAATCGCGGCCTGCGCTTCGTAATCTACCTTGAAGCGCCGCAGCACTACCGCCGCTACTGCATCGAATAGCCTGCCGCAGCTTGATGTCAGCGGAGTATTCACGCCACGTTCAATCATCCTCGCCAGGACGCGCGCTTCCATCTCCGTCGTTCCCAGCAGCTTCAGCATCGCGGGTGCCGCCACATCAAATCCCGTTGCATGCAGGTGTCCCAGCGCCATACGCCACGGCTCTTTGATTGCCGCCTCGCCGCCGGGCAACGGAACATAATCCAGATGCGCGAATCGCTCAAATTCGTCGAGCCCGCAGATCAACACTTCTCCGCCCCAAACGCGGCCATCGGCGCCATAGCCGGTCCCATCCAGCGCCAGCCCGATCGCCGACCCAACGAAGGCCCCGCGGACAGGTCCTCGTCCGTGGGGTGCCAATCCATGTTCCGCCATGCAGCCGGCAATATGCGCGTGATGATGCTGCACCGCGATTAACCCTAACCCGCGATCTGACGCCCATTCCTTTGCCCAGTTTGTCGATAAATATCCCGGATGCAGATCATGCACCACGGTCTTAGGCTCAACTTCAAACGTATGCATCAGGTGCGCCAGTGACTCCTTGAAGAAATCAAGCCCCGTCAGGTTTTCCAAGTCTCCAAGGTGCTGGCTTTGATACGCAAACTTCCCCCGTGCCAGCGCGAACACATTCTTCAGGTGCCCACCAACTGCCAGCAGCGGCGGACTCTCAATCGGCAACGCGACACCAAGCGGCACAAATCCCCGCGCTCTTCGCACCAGTTGCGGATGGCCGTCCACAACCGCCGCCACAGAATCGTCGCAGCGCTGCAAAATCTCCCGATTGTGCATCAGAAACGCATCGGCAATCTCTCCCAGTCGTTCTCGCGCCTCGTCATTATCAATTGCAATCGGCTCCTCGCTAAGATTGGCGGACGTCATCACCAGTGCTCTTATCCGCGCATCGGCAAACAGCAAATGCTGCAGAGGCGCATAAGGCAGGAAAATTCCCAGCCACGGAATGCCAGGTGCCACCCCTGGCGCAATGCCGTTCCCTTCGCGTCCATGTGCCAGTACAATCGGTCGCGCAACCGTCTGCAAAAGTGCTTCTTCCTCTTGCGTCAGCGCGCACATTGTCCGTGCCGCCTCAAGATCACGCACCATCACCGCCAGCGGCTTTCCATAGCGATGCTTGCGCTCCCTCAACTGCATTACGGCTTCCTGATTCGTTGCATCAACGCTCAGGTGAAATCCGCCGATCCCCTTGATCGCCATCACGTCGCCATGCAGCAATCGTTCAATCGTCGACTCGACGGGATCGTCAACCACAATCTGATTGCCGTCCAGTGCTTCCAGCCAAACCCGCGGCCCGCAATCCCAGCATGCATTCGGTTGCGCATGGAATCGCCGATTCAGCGGATCATCATATTCAGCCTGGCAAGCCGCGCACATCGGAAACGCAGCCATCGAAGTCTGCGGCCGGTCATAGGGAATGCGTCGAGTGATCGTAAAGCGCGGTCCGCAGTTCGTGCAGTTCAAAAACGGATAGCGAAAACGCCGGTCCGCGGGATCAAGAAGCTCGCGCAGGCAATCAGCGCAAGTCGCCGCGTCCGCCGGAATCCCAGTGCTCACACGCCCCAATACTTCGCTGGCAACAATCCTGAATCCTTCGTCTCCGGTGGTTGCCAGTTCGCGCGACACAACCGAATCAATCCGCGCCAGCGGAGGCGTCTCCCGCTCCAGCCGTTCCAGAAACGCAGCAACCCGTTTCCCCGGACCTTCAATCTCGATGGTCACCCCATCTGTGTCGTTGCCGATCCATCCCGCCAAACCCTCTTCCATCGCCAACCGGTAGACAAAAGGACGGAACCCCACCCCCTGCACGACACCGCACACCAGCACGCCCAGTCTTTGCATCCCTTCATTTCCCTCTCGAGTTGGCATGTGCTGGTTGCTCAAGTCTCCCGCCTCATATTGCAGTCAAAGCATAGCGCACGGGCAACTCTCATCCCTACTTAAACTTCCCAAGTCTGTATCCACTTTGCCTGGTAGGGGGCAACCAATTCTTTGACGGGTCACTCAAAATGTGTGTGGCCTGGTGAAGGCACACCTCGACTGAATCTGCTGCGGAAAACCCAAGGGGCAAACACCCTCCCCTAAACTTCTCCGTGCGACGCCCACATGTCCACGGTCCCAATAGAAAGGTAAACGAATATGAAGAAAATCCTGATAGCACTCGCTGTAATAAGCCTGTCGACCATCAGCTGGGCCGACGACCAGAAGCAAGAGACGACTGCACGGCTCGACAATGCCGGCGAAGTCCTCCGCCAGATAATGGCTGCCCCTGACAAAGGAATCCCTGAAGAAGTGCTTGACCACGCAAAGTGCATCGCGGTTGTTCCTCACATGGTGAAAGGCGGTTTCGTATTCGGCGCCGAGGGTGGCCGTGGCGTTGCCACATGCCGCACCGGGCACGGCTGGAGCGCTCCGGCGTTCTTTGCTATCACCGGTGGTAGCTGGGGCCTGCAGATCGGCGTGGAAGGCGTCGATCTCGTCATGATCATCCAGAATGATCGCGGCATGCAGCGCCTGCTCGGCAGCAAATTCCAGCTCGGCGCCGACGCTTCCGTTGCGGCTGGCCCGGTTGGGCGCCATGCTTCCGCCGACACCGATTGGAAGATGAATGCTGAAATCCTCACCTACTCACGCGCCAAAGGCGTCTTTGCCGGACTGACTTTGTCAGGCGCTGACATTCGACCCGATGAAGACTCCATGCACACCGTGTATGGCGCCGGCGTCACAACTCGTGCGGTGCTCAACGGGCAGATTCAGGCTCCTCCGCAGGCGCATGCTTTTATGAGTTCCATTCGCAGCGCACGCGCAGAGGCGGCTTCCCGCTAAACCAATCCACCAGCAACCTCCAGCCATCGCGAGCACCGCGGCCAGATCGATCAGGCCCCGGTGCTCGTCGTGTTTTAATCCCTTGATTGCCCTGAACCTCAGACCTGCCGTTCTGAAATCCTACCTCACTCTCCATGCGCGGCAAATCAAGTTCACGCTCCCGCATGAAAGAATTTCAAATATGAAGAATTGTTGGCGGCGCACGATTGCCCGGGCAGTCTTGATTCCAGCCTCATTCGCATACCTCGGCACCGTGCCCTTGTTCTCCCAGCAGCAAGGCAGCTCGTCCGTCATCCAGGGCATAGATGCCGCTGTCAAAGCACGAGTCGACAGCATTGCAGGCTACACGGTAACCGAGCACTACGCTGTCTTCAGAGGCGGAGACGAAACCCATTCCGTGGCGGAAATGACCGTGAAGACGACCTACAAGAAGGAATCGGGCAAAAACTACGCCATACTCTCCGAAAGTGGATCGGCGATGATCCGCAGGCTTGGCCTCGACTCCGTGCTCGCCAGCGAGAAAGACATAAACCTGCCCGACAAGGTTGCGCAATCCTGGATTACATCCGCCAACTACGACATGACTCCAAAACCAGGAACACAACAAATCGATGGGCGGGAGTGCCTCGCTGTCGCGATCAATCCCAGGAGAAAGGCGCCCAATCTCATCGTCGGAACCCTCTGGGTCGATGCGAAAGATTACACCATCGTTCGCCTTGAAGGGGTTTCCTCCAAGGCGCCTTCAATCTTTGCCGGGGTCACCCACGTCATGCGCCAATATACCAACATCGACAGCTTTGCAATGGCGACCCACGCCCGTGCCGAGTCAACCACGTTCCTTTACGGCAAAACCATCGTGAAAATCGACTACACCGACTACAACATCCAGCTTCGCCCAAAAATGTAGGGCTCCGATGCCTCTCGTCCAGCCCTCCACCAGGATGTCGCTCAACTTGAGTGTCGAATGCCGCTCCAGCCTCAACGCGTCTCCTCTATACTGGGCTCCGTGACACCAATTCTGGGCGACTGGAAACTCGACGCCGCGCTCGGCTCCTGCCTGCTGCTGGGGTTGCGCCATGGCTTCGACTACGACCATCTGGCCGCCATCTCTGACATCACCGCCGTCCAGCGCAACTGGAAGAGCGGCCTGCGTCTCGGAATGACCTACGCCCTTGGCCACGCATTCACCGTGGCAGCCCTCGGTATCGCCGTCCTCCAACTCCACATGGGCCTCCCGCAGAACCTTGACCACTGGACCGAGCGTCTTATCGGATTGACTCTGATAGTCCTTGGCATCGGCGTGGTCGCCGGAATTCTCCGCAAAGACGCTCACGGCCACAGCCACAGCCGCATCGAGAGCCGCCTCGCCATCGCGATCAATGGAATCCTGTGGATGGCCTGGCGCGTCCGTCGACTTTGGAATCCTCAAACGCCCAAGCCGGATCGCTTCCAGTGGATGTACAACGGCAAGTCTGTCTTTCTAATCGGCATCCTCCACGGAGTCGGCGCCGAAACTCCCAGCCAGCTGGCGCTCTTCTTCCTGACCGCCAATCTGGGCGGTACTTCCCGGGGCATGCTTGGCCTGCTTGCATTCTCTTTGGGCCTCATTGCTATGAACGCCCTGATGACCGCCTCCATGGGCGGCGCCTTCAAGGCGACTGGCCATCACCCTCGCTTCTATCGTTGGATTGCGTGGACGGGTGCTGTTTATAGCTTCGGCATCGGAATCATCTTCCTTTTCGGCATATCCGACCGTCTCCCCTCGCTCGGTTGAATCCATAAGCGCCTTTTAACTCAATACAATAGAATCACACCCTCATCGACCGTCCAAGTCCGAATCAACATCAATTCCTATTTCGGCATCCCTCCTCTCATTCGCTTCAATCTTGCTGGGTGTAACAGCAGTCACCTTCACCGTTCCGCGTTGCAACATATAGGGCTTGCATGTGCGGTCCATCACATCCGGTGGCGCACAGGACTCCTAGAATCGTCCCATGTCAGCCGTGAACCTCATTCTGATTGCGCCCTGTTCCCTCTTTCTGGGTGCCGCGCTGCAGATTCTCGTTGCGAGGCTCTGTTCTGCCCGCACAAAAGGTATCCTCGCTGTTCTCTCCTGTTTACCTGCGGTTCTCGCTGTGGTAGGAACCATACCCCTCGTCAAGGCGGGCCAGGCAATCGATGTCAATATCCTGCAATGGGATGGACCCCTCGCCGTTGTCCTCCATGTCGATGCACTCAGCGTTCTCTTTGCCCTGATGGGCGCCGGGCTGGGCGGCTTCGTGCTCCTCTATTCCATCGGGTATATGGCGCACGATAAGGCCGCTACGCGCTTTTATGCATCGATGCTGATCTTCATCGGAGGCTTCATTGGGCTCGTCTACAGCGCCAACCTGTTCCTCTTTTACCTTTGCTGGGAACTGATTGGCCTTTGCTCCTTCTCCTTGGTCGGCTTTTGGTACACCAACAAGGAAGCTGTTCACGGCGCGCGCAAAGTCCTGCTGATGACTCACATCGCGGGCTACGGACTGCTAGCTTCCATCCTGCTGATCTATCACCGCACGGGCAGCACATTGTGGACCGATCCAGCCGTTGCCCACGCCTTTACCGGCGGCGTGTTTCTGCTGATGCTGGTGTCTCTCGTGGCCAAGTCGGTGCAATTTCCGCTGCATACCTGGATTCCGGAAGCAATGGCTGCGCCGACTCCGGTGAGTGCTCTGTTGCACGCAGCCTGCTATGTCAAGGCCGGCGTCTACCTGATAGCTCGTATG
Source organism: uncultured Acidobacteriaceae bacterium (assembly GCA_963826915.1). Lineage (GTDB taxonomy): Bacteria > Acidobacteriota > Terriglobia > Terriglobales > Acidobacteriaceae > Telmatobacter. Next base: position 85,599 of record CAWGYG010000005.1, on the reverse strand, counting down.
CACAGTTTTGGCGTCTGGCCGGCGGCGTGGGGCGCATCTGTAATTTGGATCGGCACAATCACGATGGCACTCGGCGTAATGTACGCCATGGTGCAGACCGATTTGAAGCGAATGCTTGCCTACTCCACCGTGAGCCAGATCGGCTACATGATGATGGGCATCGGCATCGGTACGCCGCTGGCGATAACGGCGGGCCTGCTTCACTGCCTCAATCACGGATTCTTCAAGGGTGGACTCTTTCTCACCGCCGGTTCGGTGCAACACGCCACTGGCACACGCGACATGAACAAGCTTGGCGGCCTGGCGCAATCAATGCCTCGCACCACACTGTCGTGGCTGATTGGCGTTGGCAGCATGATGGGCATCCCGCTCATGAGCGGTTTTGCCAGCAAGTGGATGCTCTATGCTGCGGCGCTTCAAGCGGGTTGGGCAGTTCCCGCAATGGTGGCCTGGGCGGCCAGCCTCGGCACCGTTTTCCTTGGCGTCAAAGCCACCAGCGCAGTGTTTCTGGGACCTTCGACCGAAAATACTAAAAATGCGCACGAGTCTCCTCCAACCATGGTGTGGGGAATGGGATTCATGGCCGCGGGGAGTATCATCCTCGGCGTTGCTCCGCAATTGGCGGTTAACTACCTCCTCAACCCCATTCTCCGTGCCTTGTCGCTTGGCGCGGGCGTTCACGTCACTTGGCTTGGATTCTCTGCGGATGCGGGTAGCTTTTCCACCACGGGCGGTTTGGTGCTGGCCCTGGTTTCTGTGCTCGTTGGCGGTGCGATTTACGCCATCGCCTATGTCGCGCGTCCTGTTGCTGTGACAGCTGGCGGAGGAGCCGCACTGGCTGGCGCCGGCGGTGGAATCTTCACCGGCGGAGAACCGCTATCCGATCAGGGCAGACTTACCGCAGGCGACTTCTCTGACATTTTCATGCACAACTGGAAGTCCTTCTTCCGCTGGACCAACGTTGACCGAGCCTATCTCGGCGTCTGGGACGGATTGCAGGTGGTCTCGCGTGCGCTCGGCGTCGTCGTCTCTTGGATGGAGCGGCGCGCGATGGTTCTCGTCATCGTTCTGGCGGCTGCCGTCTTTGCTTTTGTTCGCTGGGTGCCTCTTGGATTTATGCCCTCCTGGTTTTGGGCTTCTGGCGAATGGATCCACATGCCTCCGCCGCAGGTGCCAACCCTTCTCGTCGCGGCCTGTGCTGTTGCGGGCGCCGCGCTCGTTGTAGCCGCTCTGCCCTTCGTCGCAATGCGCAAACGTGCCCCGCTGATGCTTCTGATCGCCGGCTCTACGGTTGCCGGTCTCCTGGTGAGCGGAACATGGCTGCGCCTTGGTTTGCTGGAACTTGGTGCATTGTTGACGGTTTTGCTGGTCTGGCAGACCACACGCACTCAAGCCGCCAAACTGACCTACCTTGCGGTGGTTCTTATCTCCGCGGGAACGATGCTTGCGAGCGAGACCATGTACAACCACGACCCGCTCCATCAAAGCTGGTCCCGAGCACTGCTGCTAACCAGCATTTGCGTCAAACTCGCCGCAATCCCGCTCTTCTTCTGGCTGCTCAGCCTCGCAGATGAACTTCCAGCGTTGGTACTCGGATTGATCATTGCCGTGGTTGACATGGCCGCATTTGGAGAGTTTTCGAGCAGCGCATTCAATATTGGCAGCGCGGTTACACCGAAAGGGCTGCTGCTTCTGGCGGCTGCTCTCACTTCTCTCGTTGCCGCATTGCTGATGCTTTCGCAGCGCAGCCTCAAGCGCCTGCTGGTTCTCTCTACGGTTGAGGATATCGGTTTCCTGCTTCTTGGGCTGGCCTCACTCAGCGTTCTGGGAATTACCGGCGCGATCGTTGCTGCTGCCACTCATGCTCTGGCCAAGGCACTGCTTTTCGTCTGCCTCAGCGCTCCCGAAGCAGATGGGGCGTTGGATGGAACTCACACCGGTCTCGCCACTTACTACCCGGTCAGCACATTCGGTTTCCTGCTTGGAATGCTGGCCATGCTCGGCGTGCCTCCGACCCTTGGCTTTATCGGGCGCTGGAGACTCTACGCGGTCGCGTTGAAAATCGGCTGGCCCCTGGCGGCGGTTTTCATTTTGTCCTCTATCTTTGCGCTGGTTGCCTACGTCCTGGCGCTCACGCGCATCTGGTGGGGACCGCCGCGCAACACCGCTGCTGACGTAATGAAGGAACCGCCTGTACTCAAGTTCGTAATCGTCGCTCTGGTAGCCCTGCTGCTCATCGGCGGAATCTGGCCCCACACGCTGCAACCGATGCTGATGAAGGTGATGACGCCATGAAGCTCTGGAATCGATTGATATGCTATTGCCGGCGCCGCAGTCCATGGATCTTCCACATGAACTCGGGCAGTTGCAACGGCTGCGACATTGAAATCATCGCCAGTCTCACCCCGCGCTACGATGCCGAGCAGCTCGGCGTGCGTCTCGAAGGTAGCCCACGCCACGCCGACATTCTGTGCGTCACCGGTCCCGTCACAAAGAATGCGGTCTGCGCCATCAAGACCGTGTACGGTCAGGTTTGCGGACCCAAGGCGGTCGTTGCCATCGGTTCCTGCCCAGCCACAACCAACGTATTCATTGATAGCCGCACCCTTGACGGGCCACTCGACAGGCACATCCCCGTCGATGTCTTCGTCCCCGGCTGCCCGCCGCGCCCCGACGCAATCATTCTGGGCATCGCCAAAGCTGCCGAAATCCTGGCCGAGAGAGCCAAAATTACGCCCGCTGTCTCGCTCGCAACCGAGCCTGCCGGCGCCGAGGTGCATCCATGAACATCCTCACCGCCCTCGCGCGCCTGCTCATCTTTCCCGGCATCTTGTTCGCCGTGCCCGCCGCATGGTTTTTTCTCTGGGTCGAGCGAAAATCGGTCGCGCTGATGCAAGGCCGCATCGGCCCGCCTTTCATGCAGCCGTTTTACGACTTCATCAAGCTCCTCGGAAAATCCACTCCGCCGCGCATCGGTATCGCGGGCGCATTGATGCGCGCATGGCCGCTGATCGCCGTCGCCTCTGCCGCTGGCGCGGTTGGCCTCCTGCCTGTCCTGCCTGCCTCCGGAGGATTCGAGGGCGACCTCATCCTTCTTCTGGCACTCTTGGAGGTGCCATCCATCTGCATCATCGCTGCCGGATTCTCCTCGAGATCCATCTTCGGCGAAATAGGCTCGGCCCGCGAAGCCGTTCTAAGTGTCTCGTACAACGTTGTCTTTCTTCTCGCCATCATCTCCGTCGCTGCCTCGCAGCATACGTTCAAGCTTGAGGCGCTCGCTCAGCTCCCTGCCTCGCCCCTGCGCTGGCTGGCGGTCATCGCAATCCTCGTATGTCTGCCCGCCAAGCTCCATCTCAACCCATTTTCGCTGCCCAATGCGGAACAGGAAATCTACTCCGGCCCAATGACCGAATACGCCGGCCCGGAACTAGCCATGTGGGAGCTTTCACATGGATTGGAATGGGTCGCTGCCACCGGCTTGGTCGCCACTCTGGCCGCGCCCCACATCACCCTCGGGTGGCTGGCCGCCGTCGTATTTGTCGCACTCTCATTCGCCATCGTTCTGATGCTCTCCACCGTCGCCGCCGCCACTGCTCGACTCGCTATCGACACGACGGTGCGCTTTTACTGGCAATGCACTCTCATTTTTGCGGTTCTCGCCATATCGTCCGCGCTCTTCATGAGGCTTAGATCATGAATATTCTGACCATGCTGTGGAAGAACTTTGTGGGCGGTTCACGAACCCTGCGCTTTCCCTTGCGTCCCAAAGTCACCCAGCGCTATCGCGGTCTCGTACAGTTCGACCCCACCCGCTGCACCGGCTGCGCCATTTGCAAAATGCGCTGTACCTCCCGTGCCATTCAATTCAAAACCGGCAAGGGCGAGTTCACCTGGAGCTACGACCCCGGTCAATGCACTTTCTGCGGCCGATGCGTGGAAGGCTGCAAAGACCATGCGTTGAGCCAGGAGTCGGCTTGCCCTCCGATCTATACAACGATTGGCGAATTGAAGAAGTCCTACACCGTCGCACGCAAGCCGCCGACCGCAAAAGCAGCACCTGCAATTCCGATACCGGCCACCGAGCCGGCAACCAATCCCGTCCCCGGAGGTGCACAATGAGCACGGTTGAAACCACTCCCGAAACCCCGCTTGCCGCACTACCCCTTGACCGGTCGGCCACCGCACCCACTGATGAGAAATGGACTCAAAGCGGCGGCGTCTACTGGTTCAAAGATTCTGGCCCGAATGTGCGCGAAATTGCTCGCGCGATGAATGCCCTCGGCGCCCGCTTCATTACCATCACCGTTTATCAACTCCCGAAGGATGAAGGCCTGCGCCTTGAGTATCACTGGGATCTCGACGGGCGGTTGCTCGGCTTTCCTTTCCTGCCGGCGGACAATTCCATCGAAAGTATCTACGACCTCTGCGAGGCCGTCGACTGGATCGAGCGTGAAGCGCACGAAGGGTACTCCATCACCTTCACTGGCCGTGATTACGAACCGCTGCTGCTCCGCCAGGGCAATGCCCTCGGCGTGAACCTGCGCGAGGAGACGAAATGAGTTACACCATCCCCATGGGTCCCTACCACCCCGCTCTTGAGGAACCCTACAAGCTCGACCTCATCTGCGAAGGTGAGACTGTTTCCGACGCCAAGCTTCACATCGGTTTCAATTTCCGCGGCATCGAGCATCTCGCCGAGACCCGCAACTACTTCCAGGTCATCGCACTGATGGAGCGCGTTTGCGGTATCTGCTCCAACATCCACACCCTCACGCTCTGCCAGGCCATGGAAAAACTAACGGGCCTCACGCCGCCTCCACGCGCCCTCTACATCCGCACCGCAATGGCGGAGCTCGAGCGTCTTCACTCCCACGTGCTCTGGGCCGGCATAGCCGCCAAGCTCATGGGTTTCAAAACCATGTTTATGACCTGCTTCGAACTGCGCGAGCAGGTGATGGACGTGCTTCAGGCCATCTCCGGCAATCGCGTCAACTATTCGATGAATCGCATCGGCGGGGTCAATCGCGACATCGAAGATCCACTCGCGCTCCTGTCGATGATCGAAGCCCTCGAACGCGAGATGGTGAAGACCATCATTCCCATTTTCACTACCAGCACCACTGCCCGATTGCGTTGCGCCGGCATCGGTGTCCTCACCCACGAAAAAGCAGTTTCTGTCGGCGTCGTTGGTCCGGTCGCTCGCGCCTCCGGTGTCTCTCAGGACCTTCGCCGCGCAGCGCCTTATGCCGCTTATTCTGAAATGGAGTTCGAGGTGCCCGTCGTTCCCGATGGAGACGTCCGTGCTCGCCTCCTCGTCCGTGCGCTCGAAATTATGGAAAGCTGCAAGATTCTTCGCCAGGCGCTTACCAGAATGCCTTCCGGTGAAATCAACACCGGCGACATCAAATTCAACTTCATCACCGGCACCGCTACCAGCCGCGTCGAAGCTCCGCGCGGCGAAGTCATGTACAGCGTTTCGTGGCGAGAAGGTTCCAGAAATCCGAGCAGGGTCCATGTCCGCACGCCCACCTTCGTCAACATGCCCTCTGTTCGCTACATGGTGCTCGGTGCGCGGCTGGCTGACACACCCTTGATCCAAGCCTCGGTCGACCCCTGTTATTCCTGCACCGACAGGTAGTTAGGCCAACCCGGCCCCGCGTGGTTCCGTCGCGCCGGGTTCCCATTTCGGGGTTGAATCTGGGTGGTTTCACGAGCTGGAAATGGGCGCTTTGCCCAGTGACGCGTGTCACGGCTATTGACTGTTCCTCAAACGTATAACAAAGCTAGACCGGAATCTGATCTCCACACAGTGAAACTTGTGCTGTGCGTCTCATTCCGCCAACGGGAGGAATCGTGCCTGCTTTCATACCTCCGTCGCTGCCCAGCGACGACAAACGATGGAAGATCGTGAACGGCACCATGCGCAAGAATGGTTTTGCCCGCCACGCGTTGATCGAAACTCTTCATACCGTGCAGTCGTCCTTCGGCTACCTCGACGATGATGCCATTCGCTTCGTAGCTCGTTCCCTCCGCGTGCCCCTCAGCCAGGCCTACGGCGTGGTCACGTTCTATCACTACTTCAGCCTCAAGCCGCCCGGCAAGCACACCGTTACCATCTGCGCCGGTACTGCCTGCTACATCAAGGGATCCGACAAGCTCATTGCCGCCGCCGAAAAGCGCCTGGGCATCGCCCAGGGCCAGACCACTAAGGACGGAAACGTGAGTCTGATGACCGCCCGATGCGTTGGTGCCTGCAGTCGCGCGCCCGTAGTGCTGTGCGACGGTCAAGTCAACGGCGAGATGACCGGCGAACAAATGCTCGAACAGCTGGAAAGGTGGACGGTGGAATGAACATCGAAGAGCTGGAACAGATAGCGAAAAGCGTTCACCACGAGAACGCCAAGTACGACTTTGAAGTGAACGTCTGTATGGACCTGGCGTGCGCCAGCCAGGGAGCGGAAAAACTGCGTGCGGCGCTTGTCGAGGCCGCCAGAACATCGGGCAAGAGAGTGCTGGTCCGCCGCACTGGCTGCATGGGACCCTGCTCCTCCGGACCGCTGGTACGCGTCGATCCCGAAGAGACTCTCTACCACCACGTGCAGGACACAAATGCTCAGGCCATCGTCTCCTGCCTCGGCGATAAACCCGTGCCCGAATTGCAGTGCGACTTGAACGAGCACTTCGACAAGCAGGTTCGCGTGGTTTTGGAGAACGCCGGCCACATCGATCCCGAAAAAATAGACGACTACATTTCTCGTGATGGCTACAAGGCCCTGCTGACGGCACTCCTCGAGATGACCCCGAACGGCGTGGTCCACCGCATTACTGAAAGCGGCCTTCGCGGTCGTGGCGGCGGCGGATATCCGACCGGATTGAAATGGAGCACGGTCGCCAAAGCCGGTGGTGACGTCAAGTACGTAGTATGCAACGGCGACGAAGGCGATCCCGGCGCATTCATGGACCGCAGTGTTATGGAAGGCGACCCGCACCGGGTCGTCGAGGGCATGGCCATCGCCGCTTACGCCGTCGGTGCATCCAAGGGCTTTATCTATGTCCGCGCAGAGTACCCCGTAGCCGTCGCTCGCCTTACCAGCGCTCTCCGGGACGCCCGCCGGCGCGGCCTGTTGGGCAATGGAATTGGCGGTACCACCTTCAACTTCGACATTGAAATCCGCCTCGGCGCCGGCGCTTTTGTTTGCGGCGAAGAAACCGCCCTGCTTGCCTCCATCGAGGGCCGGCGCGGCACACCCAAACCGCGTCCGCCATATCCCGCGGTCAGCGGCCTGTGGGGCAAGCCAACCCTTATCAACAATGTTGAGACCTACGCCAACATTGCACCAATCGTTCGCAATGGCGGCAAATGGTTCTTCAACATGGGCTCGGAGCGCAGCAAGGGCACCAAGGTCTTCGCTCTCACCGGAAGAATCACGCACACCGGCTTGATTGAAGTGCCTTTGGGAATCAAGCTCGGCGAGATCATCAACGATATCGGCGGCGGAGTTCCCGGCGGACACAAGTTGAAAGCAATCCAGACCGGCGGTCCTTCCGGTGGTTGCATCCCCGCCTACATGCTTGACCTAGGTGTCAGTTACGACGCACTCATGGCCGCGGGATCCATCATGGGCTCCGGCGGAATGATCGTGATGGATGACACGTCCTGCATGGTCAACGTGGCGCGTTTCTTTATCGAGTTCTGCATGACCGAGTCCTGTGGCAAATGCATTCCCTGCCGCGCCGGCACCGCTCAGATGTTTACCCTTCTAACCCGCATCTGCCAGGGCAATGCCACCATGGATGACCTGGAACTGCTCGAAGATCTATGCGACACAGTCAAGAGCACCAGCCTTTGCGGCCTTGGACAAACCGCGCCGAACCCGGTGCTCAGCACTCTCAAGTATTTCCGAAACGAATATATCGAGCACATCTTGAATAAGAAATGCCCGGCCGGCGTCTGCAACATCGAAGGGCATGTGCCTGCCGAAGTTCCCGTGGAGGTGCTGGCATGAGCGACACCGCTGAAGTCAAAACACTCACCATCGATGGGCACGAAGTAAGCGCCCGAAGAGGCCAGACCATCCTTGAGGTGGCGCGCGAGAATGGCATCGACATTCCCACGCTCTGTCACCTGGATGGATTGACCGATGTGGGGGCCTGCCGCCTGTGCCTGGTCGAAATCAAGGGTAGCAACAAACTTCTGCCCGCCTGCGTGGCCTCCGTTTTTGAAGGCATGGAGGTCAGCACCAACACTGAGCGGCTCCAGAAATACCGCCGCAACATTCTCGAATTGCTCTTCGCTGAGCGTAACCACATTTGCGCGGTCTGCGTCGCAAACGGCCATTGTGAACTGCAGGCCTTGGCGCAGGATCAGGGGCTGAATCATGTGCGCCTGCCCTATCGCAATCCCGCGTTGTCGGTCGACGCCTCCCACGAGCGCTACACCGTCGATCACAACCGCTGCATTCTCTGCACCCGCTGCGTGCGCGTTTGCGCCGAGATTGAGGGCGCGCACGTGTGGGACGTGATGGGGCGCGGCATCGACTGCACCGTCATTACCGACCTCAACGAAGAATGGGGCAAATCCAGTTGCACTCGCTGTGGCAAATGTGTCCAGGTATGCCCCACCGGCGCTTTGTTCGACAAAAGCAAGCTGGGTTCCGATCACCCCAAGTACCCTGATTTTTTGCCTTACCTGAATCTCATGAGGGAAGCGCAATGAAAAAACTGAAACTGGCAACGGTCTGGCTGGACGGATGTTCTGGCTGTCACATGTCGTTCCTCGATATGGACGAACGGCTCATCGAGTTGGCCGCTCTCGTCGATCTCGTCTACAGTCCCCTCGTCGACACCAAGGAATTCCCCGACGAAGTGGATATCGCCTTGGTCGAGGGTGCAGTGGCCTCGATCGAAGACGAAAAAAAGATCAAGAAGATTCGCGCCCATTCCAAAATGCTCATCGCCATGGGCGACTGCGCCATTACCGGCAACGTTCCCTCCATGCGCAATCCAATTGGGCCGGAAGCGATCCTCAACCGCGCATACATCGAGAACGCCGACCTGCAGAAGCAGATTCCCTGCGTCGTTGTTCCCAAGTTGCTCAAGATCGTGCGTCCCATCCATGAGTTCGTAAATGTGGACGTATTCCTCCCCGGATGTCCGCCCTCCGCCGAGACATTTCACACAGCGCTGACTGCGCTCATCACCGGCGAGCCGCTGGATGTTCCAGCCCTCACCCGCTTTGGAGCCTGAGCTTCTTGGAGCTTGAGTCATGACCCAGACCATCACCATCGATCCCGTTACACGCCTCGAAGGGCACGGCAAGATCACCATTATGCTCGACGCCCAGGGTAAGGTTGAGGACGCTCGCTTTCACGTTACACAAGTGCGCGGCTTCGAGAAATTCTGCGAAGGCCGCCCGTTTTACGAGATGCCCAGCCTCACCGCTCGCATCTGCGGCATCTGCCCCGTCTCGCACCTCCTCGCCTCCGCGAAAGCTTGCGAAGCCATCATGTCCGTGCGCATTCCGCACACCGCTGCACAACTGCGCCGCATCTTGAACCTCGCGCAAATGGTCCAGTCTCACGCGCTAAGCTTCTTCCATCTTTCGTCTCCCGACTTGCTCCTGGGCATGGAGTCAGATCCAGCGCAGCGCCACATCTTTGGCGTTGCGGCAGCCAAGCCGGAACTCGGCCTCGCCGGCATCGGCCTCCGCCGCTTTGGCCAGCACATCATCGAACTCCTCGGCACCAAGCGCATCCACACCGGATGGGTCGTTCCCGGCGGCGTTACCGAGCCGCTCTCCTCCGCCAGCCGCGACGAAATCCTGGCCATGCTGCCCGAGGCCTATGCCAATGTTGGCCTGGCTCTCACCGCGTATAAGCAAATCGCCGACCGATTTCAGCAGGAGATCTCCGTCTTCGCCAACTTCCCGACCAACTATCTCGGCCTGATCAACGAAGACGAGTCCATCGAATTCACCGACGGTGCCCTCCGCCTGATAGATCCCAAAGGCGCCATCATCGAAGACAGCATCAACGCCCACCACTTCACCGAAGCCTTCGGCGAAGCCGTCGAGTCCTACAGTTACACCAAGTTCGTCTATTACAAACCGCTCGGCTACCCCGAGGGCAGCTATCGCGTAGGCCCTCTTGCGCGCCTCAACATCGCCAGGCAAATGGGAACTCCGCAGGCAGATCGCGAACTGGCCGAGTTCAAGCAACTGGCCGCGGGCCCGGTCGAAAGCTCCTTCTTCTATCACCACGCCCGGCTTGTCGAAGCGCTCCACGGCATCGAGAAGATCGAGCAGATCCTTGCGGACCCGCAAATTCTCGACAAGCATGTACGAGCAACCGCTGGCGTCAACCGCCTTGAAGGTGCGGGCCAGATCGAAGCTCCGCGTGGAACGCTCAACCATCACTACAAGGTCGACGAGAACGGCTTGATCACCTGGGCAAACCTCGTAGTCGCCACCGGCCACAACAACAAGGCCATGAACAACGGCGTCCTTCAAGCCGCCCGGTCCTACGTCAAGGACGGTAAGTTCACCGAAGGCGCACTCAATCGCGTCGAAGCCGTAATTCGCACCTTCGACCCATGCCTGAGTTGCTCCACGCATGCCTTCGGACAGATGCCGCTCGCCCTGACCCTTATCAACGCGGACGGAGAAGTTGTCGACCAGGTCATCCGCTAGAACACAGTTCCCTTAATTTGGGTGCCCCAGGTCCGGATTTTCGGACCTGGGATATCCTCTCGGCCCCACGGACAATCTAAACTGACCTCCTATGAGTCCACGCCAATGCCGCTGTCTCATCCTCGCTTGCGGCAACCCCCTCCGCGAGGACGACGGCCTCGGCCCCTGGCTGGCTTCCTGGGCACAAGAACGTTTCCACAATGAACCTGCAGTCCGCGTTCTCTCCGATCATCAATGGACTCCTGAGTTAGTCGAAGAAATCGCCCGTGCAGAATCTGTAATTTTTGTCGATTGCTCTACCGACTGTGCTCCCGGCCTGGTCCGCACCTCGTCCGTCGAACCAGCTGCCGCTTCATCCAAGCTCGGGACCCATCACCTCGACGCCGCGCAATTGATTGCCCTCAGCCAGCAGCTCTATTCCGCGCTACCCCGCAATTCCCTGCTTCTGACTGTGGGTGCCGGCTCCCTCAATCTCCGCGAAGGCTTCAGCGACGCGGTGCAGGCTGCGCTCCCGCACGCATGCAAGCTCCTCGAGGAAGGCGTGCAGAAATTCCTTTCCGTTCCATGATCAATTTCGAACTGAGGAATACCTCGCAAAGTGTGCCGGCACTTTCAGGACGTAGGCGTACTGTCCCGGCAGCTTCTCCGGAAGCGTTACTTTCAAGCCATCGTCGAATCCCAACACCTCAAGCGGCTGCGGTTGCCCCAAAAGAAAAACATGCGGCAAACCCAATACACCTGCCGTTTTTCCAGGCTTCAAGTCAGGAATCGTGACCGTCCGCCCCTTCGGATTCCCGAGGATCACAACAAAGAAGTTATCGTCATTCTGCGTGTACCGCAGGTCATCGCCCTCTGTTGATTTCCCGGCAGCCTTCACCCACGGCGTCGTATCGTAAATGGCCTCGCCGTTCTGCTTCAGCCACGCACCCAGTGCCTTCAATCTCTCCATCTGCACCGGCGGAATCGTCCCATCCGCCTCCGGCCCGACATCCAGCAGCAGGTTTCCGTTCTTGCTCACGACGTCCACCATCAGCGCAATCAACTCGCCCGGTGCAATCGTCTCCGCCTCGCCTTCCGCGCGGTTGTAACCAAATGACCGCCCCAGTCCGCGGCACTCTTCCCACTTTTTTGCGCTGATTTTGTCCAGCTTTTGATATTCCGGCGATGTGAAATCTGAATGCGCAATCCCGAATCGATCGTCGATCACCCCACCCGGCACGGCATTGTAGTAGTCCGCCTCTACTTGCAGCGCATTTCCGGTCTTCGGCCAGTCGATATCGTTCCACAGCACCGCAGGATGGTACTTGTCGATCAGTTCGTGAATCTGCGCAAACGCGTATTTCCCGTATGCTTCGCTTTCCGGTTTCACAGCCTGGTAGTCAGAGTTTCTCTCGATGGGCCCCGTATTGAACGTCCAGTCATAGCCGCCTGAGTAATACAGCCCCATCTTCAGCCCCTGCTTCTGAACCGCATTCGTCAGCTCTCCGACAATGTCGCGCTCGGCATGCCGCTCATTCATCGGCAGCGTCGGACTGGGATTGGGTGTCGTGCTTGGCCACAGCGTAAAACCCTCATGATGCTTGCTCGTCAGTACCACGTAACGCGCCCCGGCATCGCGGAAGATCGCCGCCATCTTGTCCGGATCCCATTTCTTGCTCTCTTTATTGAACGTCTCCGCAAACTGGTAGTAGTCGTGATGCGCTCCATAGCGCTCGCGATCGTAAGCCTCGGTCGGCGACCCCGGGATGCGCACCGTGTTCAAATACCACTCGGCATACGGGTCGTACTTGATGTAGTCATCGGATGAAAAATCATGATCCGGATGCGTCAGCGGTGCCCATCCCGGCACCGAATACAGCCCCCAGTGAATGAAAATCCCAAGCTTTGCCCCCGCATACCACTCCGGTAGCGGATGCCGATCCAGCGACTCCAGCGTCGGCTCATACTTAGCCTGCCCCTGTGCCGCGTAGATACCCCACAATAAGAAAAGTCCAGCCACCGTTCCAGTGAAAAAGTGCCTGCGCGCCATTGCGTCTCCCTTTGTTAGGTCTCAAAACAGATATCGGTCCAACCCGAATCATATTCACGAAGAGGCATTCTGCCAACCAATGCCTCTTAGGCTTCGGATCACGTTCCTCCGCAAAAAAGTTAACGGCGACTGCACCGGTATGGTGCGCCGCCGTCAACTCCCAGGAAAAACCTTTTTCGAACTTCCCGTCTAGAACGCAGCCACCGTCTGCCGCAGGCTGTACGAGCTCAGCGTTTTGATGTAGTTGCCGCGGTCGAACGGCGAAGTGTCAGGCACCGAACGCCGGCTCAGGCATCCTCGCGTCTCCGACAACGAAGTATATTCGCGCTTCTCCAGCCAATAGCGAACATCAGAAAGCACCCTCCCGATATGCTCAACTCCGTGAATGTGCAGCGCCGAACACATCATCGCGACATTCCCGCCTGCCATAACGCACTTGATCACATCTTCGGCCGAATGAACCCCGCCTGTGATTGCCAGGTCGATGTTCAGATGCCCGTATAGAATTGCCGCCCAGTGCAGCCGTGGAAGCAACTCAGACGGCGTTGAGAAATGCAGCGTCGGGCGCACCTCCAGCGCTTCAATATCGAAGTCCGGCTGATAAAAGCGATTGAACAGTACAACGCCTTTCGCCCCTGCGTCCTCAAGCCTCGCCACAAGGTGCGGCAAGCTCGTAAAGGATTGCGAAAGCTTCACGGCCACAGGCACTTTCACCGCCTGGCAGACGCCGTCGACGAGTTCGAGCAACTGCAGCTCTAGCTCGGACGAAGTCTGGCTGCGATCGGTCGCCAGTGCATAGGTGTTCAGCTCGATCGCGTCTGCGCCTGCCTGTTCCATCTCCTGTGCGAACCGTACCCAACCGCCCGTAGTCGCGCCGTTGAGGCTGGCGAAGATTGGGATCTTTACCGCCCCCTTGGCCCGCCGCACATTCTCCAGGTACACCTCGTGTGTCATGCGGTAATCGTCAAGATCCGGCAGATAGCCAAGCGACTCGGCAAACGATTCCGTGCCTCGTGAAAGATCTTCATCCAGCGCGCGCGACTCAAGCGCAAGCTGTTCCTCGAAAAGCGACGTCAGCACAATTGCCGAAGCTCCAGCATCCTCCATGCGGCGAATGTTTTCGAGCGACTCCGAAAGCGGGGTGGATGAAACCACGATCGGGCCATCGAGTTTTATTCCCAGGTACTTCGTTGAGAGGTCGATCATTTTGCTCCTCCGGCAGACGGGGCTGCCAGCTTCTCTTCAGGCTTCTCTTCCGGCGCGATGTGCGGCGTCTCGCCGCGGCCCGGCATCGTTGCCCGGGCTGAGTAGACGCGCCACTGCCGTTCGACATCGTCTTGCGCTTCCTTCAAGAGATTCGCGGCCAACTCCGGGTTCCCGCGCGCCAGCATCGTGTAACGGGCTTCGCGGTACGCATACTCCTTCAGCCGGATCGACGGCGCTCTCGAATCGAGTTGGAACGGATTCTTGCCTTCTTCCCTCAACGAGGGGTTATACCGCATCAGTGGCCAATAACCTGACTGCACAGCCAGTTTCTGCTGCTCCAATCCATGCACCAGGTCGTAGCCATGCGCGATGCAGCTTGAATACGCAATGATGATCGAAGGTCCCTCGTGCGCTTCCGCTTCCTGGAAGGCCTTCACCACGTGCGTGTCGTTGCTGCCCATCGCCACCTGCGCGACGTAAACGGATCCGTAACTTACCGCCTCCATTGCCAGGTCTTTCCTGCTGTTCGGCTTGCCTGCCGCAGCAAACTTCGCAACCGCGCCGCGCGGCGTAGCCTTCGACATCTGGCCGCCGGTGTTCGAATACACTTCCGTATCCAGCACCAGCACATTCACGTTCTTTCCCGAGCCGAGCACATGGTCCAAGCCGCCGAAACCAATGTCAAACGCCCATCCATCCCCGCCCAGAATCCATACGCTCTTCCGCACCAGCGCGTCTGCAATGGCCAACAGGTTGCGCGCGTCCGAAGATTCGTTCCCGGCAAGCATCGCTCTCAGCGCCAGTACCCGATTGCGTTGCTCGTTGATTTCTGCCTCTGTCTTCTGTGGCGAGTGAAGCAGGCTGGCAACCAGTTCCACGCCAATCTCTGTCGCCATGCGCGAAACCAGCAACTCTGCAAACTCCTTCTGCTGATCCAGTGCTGTCCGCATGCCGAATCCGAATTCTGCGTTGTCTTCAAACAGCGAATTCGCCCACGTCGGTCCGCGTCCCGCTGCATTCTTGCTGTAGGGCGTGGTCGGCAGGTTGCCACCGTAGATTGACGAGCAACCTGTAGCGTTGGCAATGTAAAGCCGGTCGCCGAACAACTGCGTCAGCAGCTTTACATAGGCAGTCTCGCCGCAACCCGCGCATGCGCCTGAGAATTCAAAGAGTGGCTGCAGCAGTTGCAGATCTTTCACCTGTGTATGTGAAAGCTTCGCGCGGTCAACTTCGGGCAGTTGCAGGAAGAAATCCCAGTTCTCCCGCTCGGTTTCGCGCAGCGGAGCCTGCGGCGCCATGTTGATCGCCTTCTTGCTCGCGTCGCTCTTGCTCTTCACCGGACACACTTCCACGCAGACGGCGCATCCTGTGCAATCTTCCGGCGCAACCTGCAGCGTATACCTGTCCTGATCCATTCCCTTCCACTTCGGCTTTGCCCACTGGAAAGTCGATGGAGATTTATCGCCGAGTTCCTGGCTGTAAACCTTGGCGCGAATCACCGCATGCGGGCAAACCATCACGCACTTGCCACATTGAATGCACAGGTCCTTGTCCCAGACAGGGATGAACTGTGCGATATTCCGTTTCTCCCACTGCGCCGTCGCTGTCGGAAATGCTCCGCCCGCCGGCATTGCGCTCACCGGCAGCGCGTCCCCGTGTCCAGTGGCAATCTGCCCCAGCACGTCATGCACAAATGTGGGCGCTTTGTCCGATATCACCCCTTCAATATCGAATGCAGAGGAAGCAGCTGTCGGCAGTTCAACTTTTTCAAGATGTGCCAGCGCATGATCCACCGCGGCAAAGTTCTTCGCGACCACCGTCTCGCCGCGCTTGCCGTATGTCTTCTTGATGGCCTTCTTGATCTGCGCAATCGCCTCTTCACGCGGCAACACTCCGCTGATGGCGAAGAAACATGTCTGCATGATCGTGTTGATGCGCGTCCCCATCCCCGCTTCGCGCGCAACCTTGTAACCATCGATCACGTAGAACTCGATCTTCTTCGCAATCATCTCTTTCTGCGTCGTGATGGGGAGCTTCTCCCAAACCTCTGCCGCAGAGTAAGGCGAGTTAAGCAGGAAAACTGCACCCGGCATCGCAGCTTCCAGAACATCCATCTTCTCGAGGAAGCTGAAGTTGTGGCAGGCCACGAAACTTGCGCGCGTAATCAGATAGGTTGACCGAATCGGGTTTGGCCCGAAGCGCAAATGCGATGTTGTCATCGATCCCGACTTCTTCGAGTCGTAAACAAAATACCCTTGCGCAAAATTCGGGGTTTCGCTGCCGATGATTTTGATGGAATTCTTGTTCGCACCCACAGTTCCGTCAGACCCAAGCCCGTAAAACAGTGCCCGCACCGTCTTCGGGTCTTCCGTCGACAACGAGGCATCGTAAGTCAAACTGGAGTGCGAAACATCGTCATCAATGCCGATCGTAAAGTGATTCTTCGGCGCCGTCTTGTTCAATTCGTCGAAGATTCCCTTGACCATCGCCGGCGTGAATTCCTTCGACGACAACCCATAGCGTCCGCCCACCACGGTCGGCATCGCGGCAAACGGCAGCGTGTTGGCGTTCTCAGCCAGCACCGTAACAATGTCCTGGTACAGGGGCTCGCCTGCTCCACCCGGCTCCTTGCACCGATCCAAAACCGCAATCGACTTCACGGTCGCCGGCAACGACGCAAGAAACGCGCTCGAGTCAAACGGCCTGTACAGCCGCACCTTGACCATGCCAATCTTCTCGCCCTGCTTGACCATCGCGTCCACTGCTTCTTCCGCAGCTTCCGCACCCGAACCCATGATCACGATTACCCGTTCCGCATCCGCGGCGCCGTAGTAATCGAACAGGTGATACGCGCGCCCGGTCTCCTTTGCAAACCGGTTCATCACCGACTGCACGATTCCTGGAACCGCGGCATGAAATGGCGAGCAAGCTTCCCGCGCCTGGAAGAACACATCCGGGTTCTGTGCGGTACCGCGAATGATCGGACGATCCGGACTCAGTGCGTTCTGCCGGTATTGGATGATGTACTTGTCGTCGAGCAGCGCCCGAATCGTCTCGTCGCTGATCGGAAGAATCTTGCCTACTTCGTGCGAAGTCCTGAAGCCGTCAAAGAAATGAATGAAGGGAATCCGCGATTCCAGCGTGGCAATCTGCGCCACCAGCGCCATGTCCGCCACTTCCTGCACCGAGTTCGAGCACAGCATCGCCCAACCTGTCGAACGGCAGGTCATCACATCCGAGTGGTCACCGAAAATCGACAGCGCATGTGTGGCCAGCGTCCGGGCCGTCACGTGCATCGTGGCCGGGGTCAATTCACCGGCAATCTTGAACATGTTGGGGATCATCAGCAACAGGCCTTGCGAAGCCGTAAACGTGGTTCCGAATGCGCCCGCTTGCAGTGCCCCGTGCAGCGCGCCGGCCGCCCCGCCTTCGCTCTGAAGTTCTTCAACAATGGGCAATGCGCCCCAGATATTTCTCTTGCCCTCCGAGCGCCACTGATCGGCCCACTCGGCCATCGGCGACGAGGGGGTAATCGGGTAGATCGCAACGACTTCGGAGAGACGATAGGCTACCGAGGCGGCAGCCTCGTTCCCATCCAGAATGACCATTTCACCAACCGTTTTCTGTTCACTCATTCCCGTTTCCTCACAGCGCGGCCTGCGGAGAAAAACCGCTACCGTGAGTCTCTTCTCTGAGGTAGTGAGCCGCTGTGACGCGAAACACAAGGACAGAATGCAAATTCACAATGCGGTATGATTTATCAACCCCTGTACCCAACTGGATTCAATCCTTCATCCCCCGCAATCTGACACGCCCAAAATACCTCCCTCATCGAAACCGCCCTGCCTTGGTCTAATAGTGGAAGCGATGCGCTCCCCGCTAAACGCAAACCCGGAAAATGCGGTAACCCGCGACGACCTCGAACTCCAACTCGCCGCGCTCCAGCTGAACATCTCCCAGCCTGTTGCCGGCATCTTCGGCCCCGACTCAATTAGTTGGAAAATCAACCGCGAATCAGCCCTGTTCCTTGCTGCTGGCCGCGCGGCGCTCCTGCAACTTGCGCACCCATGGGTCGCCGCCGCTCTCGATCAGCACTCGTCCCTGCTCGCCAAACCAATCGCCCGCTTCCACAACACGTTTCGAGTCGTCTTCACCATGATCTTCGGCTCGTCCGCACAAGCCTCCGCAGCCTCCCGCTCTCTCTATCAGTTGCACACAAGAATCCGCGGCCAGATCCCCGACGCCGTAGCTGGTTACTCAAAGGATTCCCCCTACAAAGCCAACCAGCTTTCCGCCCTGCGATGGGTCTACGCCACACTCGTCCACAGCGCCGTCGTGGCCTATGAGTCCGTCCTCCCGCCGCTCACCAATGCAGAACGCGCCGCATATTACGCCGAGTCCACTACGCTCGCCGCCCTCTTCGGCATATCGCGCGCCGCCCTCCCGCCTGATTGGAATTCGTTTGAAACCTACATCGCTGAAATGTGCGAATCGCAGGAACTCGGCGTCAGTGACCGTGCGCGCTCCATGGCCCATAGCCTTCTCGCCGGCTCAGGTTCCTGGATTCACATTCCCCGCTGGTATCGCTCTCTTACAACGGAGTGGCTGACCCCAAGATTTCGCCGAGAATTCCAGCTTGATTTCGATTCGGCGCAACAGGAGTCAGCCCGCAAAGCCCGCCTTTGGCTCCCCAAGTTCTACCGGAAACTCCCGCCATCGATACGCTTTGTCGGTCCATATCACGAAGCACTGGCGCGCCTCGCCGCCCGCCCGCCCGGCTTTCTCACCCGCCGCAGCAACCAGTTCTGGATCGGCCAGCCCCAACTCCCCTTCACCGATTGACCTGTGAGAAATACCCGTCGAATTCGATAAAGAACTCACCGTGAGGTGGCATGCCTCCGAATTGCCCGATAAGCTCACCATCGGCAAATATCTGGTAGCTGCTGTGAATACGCGGGATCAGAATCCCCAGTTGTCTCTGCTCCGCTGCCCCGTGTTTTTGCGGTGAGAATCGATGTTGCGAGCCTTATCGACGTACGCGTCCGCATAGTCAGGAAATGGTGTCACATCCGCAAAGTGCAGGCAATTGCATATCAACTGCACCACTCTTGACCGCTAACTTGCAAACGACTGTCTCATTCGCTACTTCACCAGCAACCCGGCCACCAGTGCTTCCCACTCATCCTCCAGCGCCGGCCGATGAAATCCCTTCCCCGCGCGCTCGTACCAATACTCCGCATTCGACGCTGACCCCTCCTTGCGGTGCAGATAGGCATGCACGGCCATCCCTTCCTTGCTCTCCAACTCGTCCACCAACCTGTGCGCGTGCGTCCAATCCCCTTTCGCATCCCACCACAGCGCAGCCAAAGGCACCCCAAGTCCCTCAGGCGGTGCTTCTTGTTTCAGGGTTTCCCTGAATTCCTTTGCATTCATGACTCCTCCACTCCTCTATTTACCGGCAGAAACCAATAGGCCCTCTAAAGTGATTCAAATCACATCCGACGGCAATATCCACTGCTAAGAATAGAATCATCACCGATAAGAAATGAAGAGGTTAGGTTGCGGTGATTCAAACTTCGTCGGAAAGAGTGCCGACGCTTCCTTTCAGGGGGTCGCACGAAGGTGTTCAGGAAGAAACCTCCAATCCAAAGTGCTATTTGCGATTCCGACCAATTTGGTCGTATACTGAAGTCCGACCATTCCGGTCGTAGTTTTCGGGTACTGCCCTTTCGGCAACCCAGGGGAGTTCGGCGGGTGAGCGTGCTGACTGATCTGCGCGTCGGAGAAACGGGCATACTCATCGCCCTCGACCTACCCGACTCCGTACAGAACTACCTCATGCATATGGGCTTCGTGCCCAACGCCACGGTCACCGCGCTTCGCCGCGCCCCTGCCGGAGATCCCACCGTTTACGGCATCGACGGCATGGAAATCGCCCTGCGCCACGAGACAGCGGAGGCCATCCGCGTCCGCAGCGCAGCCGACACCGACGCAGCACCCGAGCAGATCTCCGAGTCCGAAGACGAGCCCTTGCTGGTTGAGGCCGTGAAATGAACGCCTGCTGCGAAACCCCAGCCTTTGAAGCCCCTTCCGCGCCATCGTCCGGCGGAAACCTCCGCACGGTTATCCTCATCGGCCCACCCAATTCCGGCAAATCCACGCTCTTCAATCGCCTCACAGGACTCCGCCAGAAGGTAGCCAACTATCCCGGCGTCACCGTCGAACAGCGAAAGGGCGTTATGGCGGGCGTTGGCCGCGACGACCTCACCCTCATCGACCTTCCCGGCGTCTACTCGCTCACTCCTTACTCCGAAGACGCGCGCGTTTCCATCGACGTGCTTCGTGGCAAAATGCCCGGCACGCCCAAGCCTGACGCTGTCCTCCTCGTCCTCGATTCCCTCCACCTTACGCGCCAGTTAATGCTCGCAGCACCAGTTCTTGCACTCGGCTTGCCCACCCTTGTCCTGCTCAACATGAGCGACCTCATGGAATCGCGTGGCGGCGTCATCGACCCTCTCAAGCTCGCCAAGGAGCTCGGCGCCCCCGTTGCTCTCATCAGTGCCGTACATGGAACCGGCCTCGATTCCGTTCCGCTCTTCCTCAACCAGCACGCCGACCAGCAAAACCCCCGGCCGCTTTCTCTGCCCGTGCTTGGTAACGCCGCCAGCACTCACACCTGGGCCGCCCAGGTCAGCCACCGCACCGGCTACCGCGCTCCTCTTTCCGCCGAGAACAGCCGCAAGCTCGATAACGTTCTCCTCCATCGCATCTGGGGACCGCTTTTATTCCTCGTCGTAGTAGTCGGCGTCTTCGAAGTGGTTTTCTCTATCGGCCAGCCGCTCTCTGACGGTTTCGGCGACATCCTCGCCCGCATGGGCTCTTTCGTTCGCCCCCTCCTGCCCGCAGGCTGGCTCCAGTCCCTCGTCCTCGACGGCGCGTGGAAGGGCATCTCGTCCGTACTCGTTTTCCTGCCTCAGATTCTGCTGCTTTTTCTCTTCATCGGCGTCCTCGAAGACTCCGGCTATCTCGCCCGCGCCGCCTTGATCGCCGACCGCGTCATGCGAACCATCGGCCTCAACGGCAAGGCGTTTATCCCATTGCTTTCGGCCTATGCCTGCGCGGTCCCGGCCATCATGGCCACGCGCACCATCGAGAACCGCCGTGACCGCCTCGCCACTATTCTAGTGACACCTTTCATGACCTGCTCCGCGCGCCTGCCGGTCTACATGCTTCTCATCGCCGCCTTCATTCCCAACATCGCCTTCCTCCACGGATTCCTCGGCCTCCGCACTATCGTCATGCTCAGCCTCTATCTCGCCGGATTCGTGGCCGCCATGACCACGGCGCGCCTGCTCAAAAGCTCCATCCTCAAATCCAGCGAAGCGCCTTTCATCCTTGAACTGCCCCAGTACCGGATGCCCACGATTCGTTCCCTGGCAATGCGCCTCGTCGATCGCGCCAAGGTCTTTCTTCGCCAGGCCGGCACCGTGATTCTCGCTGTCACACTGGCACTCTGGGTGCTTGCGCACATTCCCATCGGCCACAACGCCGCCGGTACCTACACCGCTCCTGAACTCGCCGACAGCGTCATCGGCAAACTCGGCCATTTCATCGAGCCCGTCATTGCCCCGCTCGGTTTCAACTGGAAAATTGGAATCGGCCTCATCTCCAGCGTCCTGGCCCGCGAAGTCATGGTCAGCACCATGGGCACCCTCTACGGCGCCGATCCTGAAACCCAATCCATGCACCTGCAAACCGCCCTGCACCACGACATGACCCTGGGAGGCGCGCTGGCCCTGATGATCTTCTTCGCCTTCGCCATGCAGTGCACTTCCACGATGGCAGTCGTCCGCCGCGAAACCAATAGTTGGAAGTGGCCCGCACTCCAGTTCGCCTACATGCTGGTCCTCGCCTACGGCGCCGCCTTCGTAGTGAACCACGTAGTCACCGCCCTCTTCGGCTAGCCCACTTCAAGCCAATAGCCCCTCATCCAACGCAGATGTCTCCACTTCCCACCACAGAACTGGTGCTGGATTTGTCATCCTGAGCGAAGCGCAGCGGAGTCGAAGGACCTGCGGTTGCTTTTCGCATTAACCACCACACTTTGTATCTTGCGCCCGACAACTTCCCTGTTGACGAACCCACACCCTCCCCGTCTATCGCATAGCTACGACACGAACCCAGGCCAAACGATCTTTACGGCGCGCCCGGATCGGGTTGAAGACGAAGCCGCGGGAAAGGAACGTATGACGCTGCCAGGAACCTCACGCCCCTACGGCTCTCCCACCGAGGGCAGCCATGAACTCGAAGCATTCCTCGGCAAGGCTTTCGAAGAGAAGCCACTCTGGATCGGTCTCTATGAGAGCATCCACGATCGCTTCTTTCCGCCGCATCTCCCGCCCCTGGAATTGACCTCAACTCCAATCCCCGTCCCCGATCGCATGGCCGTCAAGACCAATCCCTGGGCCGTCGGCACGGCCACTCTGATCAACGGCGGCATTCTCGCGCTCGCCCTCATCCTGGGAGTGCGAGCGGTCATCAATCAAAATCCGAAGGCCTTTCCGCACTCCAATGTCGATCTCAGCGAATTCAACATCATCTCGCCTCATTCCGGCAGTGCCCACGGCGGAGGCGGCGGTGGAGACAACGATCTGGTCGATCCAAACATGGGAAGGCTGCCCCGCATTGAGCAGAATCCCATCGCCCCTCCGCAAACTCCGCTGCTTGAGAACCCGAAGCTCGCCATCAATCCCGCTATCGCGGTGCCGCCCGACATCAAGCTCCCCGACAATCCATCCATGCCCCTCATCGGTGTGAAGAATTCCACCAACGTCACCCTCGTCTCCGGCGGCCAAGGCACCAGGGGCGGCATCGGCACCGGCTCAGACGGAGGCGACGGCCCCGGTCACGGCATCGGCTTCGGTCCCGGCTCTGATCGCGGTGCAGGCGGCAGTGTTTTTACCCCAGGTACCGGCGGAGTCACCGAGCCCGTTCCCATCTTCACTCCCGAAGCGGAATTCTCCGATGAAGCGCGCCGCGAAAAATATCAGGGAATCTGCACAATTTCGATCATCGTCGACGCTCAGGGAAATCCTCAAAATCCCCGCATCGTTCGTCCCTTGGGCATGGGCCTCGATGAAAAGGCTCTCGAAGCCGTTCTCCGCTACCGCTTCAAGCCCGCGAAAAAGGATGGCAAGCCCGTCGCCGTCCGCATGGCCGTCATGGTGAACTTCCGCCTGTACTAGCCGATCAAACCGAATCCAACGGCCGGTGGACCACATCTGTCCACCCATGAATCTGGGTGCCTTCGCGCACTTTGCGAAGGGTGGGATCCACAAACATTCATAGATTTGTCATCCTGAGCGAAGCGCAGCGGAGTCAAAGGACCTGCGGTTGCTTTTTGCTGAACCACCACAAATCTGGGTGCCCCATCCTTGACGCAGCCTCATCGCGGCAAGGGTGGGATTACCGGCACCCTGTATCTCGCCACCACAAGTCCTTGTTGAAGGACCACCGCCGGCCCCGATGCTCCCAACCTACCTCCACCTGTGAGAAACTAGAAGAGCAGCGGTTCTTAGGGGCTGCCCACGTGTGCGCGCCCCAAAACTCTGAATCAACCCAGGCTTTATCCGGCCCAGTGCGGGGTGGCAATCGGTGCCCATACCCCGCTGCGGTCCGCGCTCAGGAATCATAAAAGCATGCTTAGTGTCAGCAATGTCTCCATGCGCTACGGCGCCAAGATCCTCTTCGAGGACGTCAGCGTCAGCTTCGTCCCCGGTCGCCGCTACGGCCTCACCGGCCCCAACGGCTCCGGCAAATCCACCTTCATGAAAATCCTTACCGGCGAGTTGGACGCACAAAAAGGCAACGTCGTCCGCCCCCGCAAATTCGGCGTCCTCCGCCAGGATCAATTCGCCTTCGACAATTACCGCGTCATCGACACCGTCATCATGGGCAACAAGCCCCTCTGGGCCGCCCTTGAAGAGCGGGATCGCATCTACGAGAAAGCGGAACTCAGCGACGCCGACGGCATGCGTCTCGGCGAACTGGAAGGCGTAATCGGCGATGAAGACGGTTACACCGCCGAAGCCGATGCCGCCGTGCTCCTCGATGGCCTTGACATTACCGAGAACTTGCACGACCGCAAAATGGGCGAGATTCAGGGCGGTCAGAAAGTTCGCGTCCTTCTCGCGCAGGCCCTTTTCGGCAAGCCCGAAGCCCTGCTCCTCGACGAACCCACCAACTATCTCGATCTCGATTCAGTCCACTGGCTTCAGGACTTTCTCAATTCCTACGACGGCACTCTGATCGCCATCTCCCACGATCGCCATTTCCTCAACAGCGTGACCACCCACACCGCCGACATCGATTACCAGACCATCATCACTTACACCGGCGGATACGACGACATGGTGATGGCCAAGACGCAGGTACGCTCCACACTTGAATCGCAAAACGCCCAGCGCGAAAAGAAGATCGCGCAGCTCAACGACTTCATCGCCCGCTTTGCCGCCGGCACGCGTTCTTCCCAGGTCACCAGCCGCCGCAAAGAAGTTGAGCGCCTCCAGACCAACGAACTAGCACGCTCCAACATCCAGCGCCCCTACATCAAGTTCGACCAGGTTCGCCCCAGCGGCAAGCATGTTCTCGAGTTCAAGCACATCACCAAGCTCTACAAGGACCACAAGGTCATCGACGGATTCACCGCCAACGTCCTGCGCGGCGAAAAAATCTGCCTCATGGGCCGGAACGGCGCTGGAAAAACCACGCTCATCAAGAGCCTGCTCAACAATTATCCCGGCCTCGCCGACAAGGAATTTGAACTTGACCGCGGCACCGTCTTCTGGGGTCACGAAGCCCAGATCGGCTACTTCCCTCAGGACGTAGGCTCAACCATCGAGCACGGCCTCACCGTCGCCGAATGGCTGCACCGATGGAATCCGGCCGCTCACGTCGAAGAAATTCGCGGCATCCTCGGCCAGATGCTTTTCTCAGGCGAGGAGGGCGAGAAGCAGACCAAGGCTCTCTCCGGCGGCGAACAGGCGCGCCTCATCTTCTGCAAGCTCATCCTCACCAAGCCCAACATCCTCATCTTCGACGAGCCCACCAACCACCTCGACCTCGAAGCCATCAACGCCCTCAACATCGCTCTCCAGCGCTACGAAGGCACCGTCCTGCTGGTCACCCACGACCACGACCTCATCGACGAAGTAGCCACCCGCCTCTGGAACTTCCGCCCCGAAGGCATCGAAGACTTCCAGGGCCCCTACTCCGAATGGAAAGGCAAACACAACTAGAGCAGGCGAATTGCATACCTCACAAATCTCGTCATCCAGACCAACCAATAAAGGCCGTCACGCCGAGGGACCAAAAAGGCTGTCATCCTGAGCGACCGCAGCGAAGCGAAGGAAGTCGAAGGACCTGCGGTTGCTTCCCCTTGTCCAGCCAAAAGAAGCGTTTGCTTTTCACCTTTTGTCGGAGGGAGCAGGGGCTTTAAGGCCCATGAAAAAGCGCATCAAAAATCCCCGGCCTTTAGGCCCGGCCAGCAGCCGCCCTCAGAATCGATACCTCAGCGCCACCTGCATCAGCCGCGGAGGCATCGCGCTCACAGCCTGTCCAAAGCTCCCACTCGAAATATTTCCCTCTACCGCTGCCGCCCCAAAAAATTGCGCATGGTTGAACAGGTTAAACGCCTCGGCCCGAAACTCCAGCGAACGATCATCCTTTACCAGAAAGCTCCGCGACACCGTGGCATCGAAGTTCTCAATCCCCGGTCCCGAGAAGAATCGCCTCCGCGCATTTCCCATGGTGCCCAGCGCCGGCAGCGTCAACTGGCTCGCGTCGAACACCGCCACGCCTCCTCGCGGATTGGTATGCAGGCCCAGCGCCTTCCCGCTCCAGTTGGATGTGTCCACACCGTTATTGTTGATCCCGTTCGGAATCGTGCCCAGCAGCGAAGTGTCGTTGTTGTTCAGCAGCGTCACCGGCAGCCCCGAAGTGAACCGCGCAATCCCCGCCACCGCCCAGCCCGACATCATTGTGCGAGTCAGTCCCTTGGTGTAAAACGCCGGCATTTCGTAGTGGAAGCTAGTCACCACGTTGTGCCGCATGTCGAACGACGAAAGCCCCCGGCTCAGCGACGGATCAATCGGGTTCACTGGCTCGGGCAATCCCGCCGACTGATCCAGCGACTTTGCATACGTGTAGCTCGCCAGCAATTCCAACCCATGCGACCGATGGTTCAGCGTAGCTTCCAGCGCGTCGTAGCTTGAGTTCGCAATCGTGCGCTGCAACTCGACGCTTCCAAACGCCGGTCCAAACTGTGTCCGCGCCGCCTGCTCATTAAACGGGCCGCAAGCCGGTGCCAGGCTCAAACACAGCGCAGGATCGGCAGGATTGGCTTCCTCCAACACCAGCAAATGATGCGCCGAAGCGCCCACATAGCTCACGGTAGCCAATGTTGAAGCACCCACTTGGCGCTCAACGCTCGCCATCCAATGTTCTGCATACGGAGTCACGTCGCGCGGATCCACCGCCGGAATCCCCACCAGCGGTTCAAATTGGCTCCAGTCCACACTCGCATTCGGATGCACGCGACTGGCGCCATACGCCACGTCCTGCAACGGAAACCGCTGCCCCGCATCCGCGCCTGTAGCAGCCACCGTAAATGGCGATTCAAACAGCGGAGGCGCCGAAGAAGTGTACGTGTATCCATACGGCGGATTTGCGCTCATGATTCCCGCCGACAATCCTTCATACGCTGTGTAAAACATCCCATAGCCCAGGCGAACGCTCGTCTGTCCCGCTGGCCCTGCAATCTTGTGCAACCATGGCGCTTCAAAATTCGGCGACCATGCCACGCCGATCCGCGGCGCAACATTGTTCCGCGCCGGAGCCAGCGACCTCGGCACGCCCGGGTCGCCGGGAAACACCAGCCCCTCCGGCGCATCCGGAAACACCTGCGACTGCTCGCCCTTCACCAGCGTCTGCAACTGGTTAAACTTCTCCTGCCACGGATGAATGCGGTCCCAGCGCACGCCGTAATTCAGCGTGAGCGTGCTCGTTGCCTTCCAGCTGTCCTGCACAAATCCCGCCATATACAGGTTGCGATTGTAGAAATCGCGCGCCTGCCCCTGCGTATAGCTCGACGGCACGCCCAGCAGAAAGTCAGCAAAATCCAATCCTGTCTCCGACCCGTTGAAAGCGAAACTGCCGTTGAACACCACATCGGGATGCGTGTTGATCTGGTTGGCATGAATCTCGCCGCCCGCCTTCAGCCCATGCTTCCCCACTATCCGCGAAAATGCATCGCTCACTTCGTAGATATTCTCCGCCTGCACCAGCGCCGTTGTATCCACGCCCATCGTGAAGTCGTTGAACGCCACATTCTCAATCCCTTCCGTCGTCGGCTTCAGCGCAACAATCCCGGTAAATCCCTGCGCGGCCAGCGATGGTCCCACCCCGCCCAGCGGCTGCCCCACAGCATTTCCATTGCGCATGAAGCTCAGGTGGAACTCATTCAGCGACGCGTTTCCAAACGTCATCATGTGCGCCACGCTCAATAACTGCGCGCGACCGTTCGATGTGGCATCAAACCCCGGCACGCTCGCTCCACCTGTCCCAGTCGGGTAGGGATTGTCGAGCGAATAATTGTCAAGAAAGTAGTAACCCGTCAGCGTTCCCTTGCCATGGCTCCAATCCACGCGCATCGAGCCCTTGTTGTCGGTCAGCTTCTCCGCCTGCCGCCGCCGTCGCAAACAGTCTGCTCGTCGTATTCGGCTGGGGAATCGAAGCCAGCAGATAATTCGCAGGCGCCGACCAAGCCGATTGCGGAATCTTTCCGTCTGGAAAAACTGCGCTATACGGCTCGCCTGCCGTAACCGTGCGCCCCAGCCGCGACGACAGCATCCCTGCCCAGTAGTTGCCGTTCACATTTCCCGTCAGCGGACTTTGGCTGAAGTCGCCGCTCCGCTCAGCCGTCGACGGTACCGAAATCTCGCCCGTGTCGATGCCTTCGGTCAGACGCGTTCCCTGGTAATCGCCAAACAGCATCACGCTCTTGTGAAAAGGCGCGCCGCCCAGCGTTCCTCCGAATTGGTTCTGCCGATATGCAGCCCTGTCCTCAGAAAAATAGTTGCTCGCATCGAGTTCCGTATTGCGCAGAAACTCAAATGCCGACCCGTGCATCTTCGTTGTGCCAGTCTTCGTTGTCACCAGCACCTGCCCGCCGCTTGAGTTCCCGTATTCTGCGTCGAAGTTCGAAGTCAACACTCGAAAGCTGTCAATCGAGTCCAGGTTGGGCACGATCGATGTCCCCATGTTCACGTCCTCCTCCACGTCGCTGCCGTTCACGCGAAAGCCATTCGAGTATTCGCGCTGACCGCTGATCGAAAGGTTGCCGGGGTTGGCATCGCCCGACGGCGGAGTCGATGCAACTCCCGTCATAATCACCGCCCCCGGCTGCGCTGTATTCTGCGGTACGATCCCCGGCTGCACCGCCATCAGATCCGTAAAACTGCGCCCGTTCAGCGGAACGCCCTCGATCTTCTTCGTGTCCAGCACTTCTCCAAGTTGCGTGCTGGTGGTCTCCGCCTCCAGCGCATCCGCCGTCACCTCGACGGTCTGTGTGTTCCCACTCACTGCGACGGCAATGTCCAGATTCGCTGCAGGCTCAGCGGAAGTCACTGCCGCCCCAGCTTTATAGGTCGTAAACCCGTTCGCACTCACCTCCACCAGATAGCTCCCAGCCACTGGCAGTTCAATGCGAAATGCCCCTTCATCATTTGTTTGTGTCGACAGCACCGCTTCCGTGTCTGCCCGTCGCACCGTCACCAGCGCTCCCGGAATCACCGCCCCACTCCGATCGTGGACAACTCCGCCGACCGCAAATACCGCAGAGCCCCACAAAGATAAGCCATGACAAAAGAAAACGATAAGGAGTGTGACAGGGAAAAGGAGCGCTTTTTCTGATCCAGGATGTCTGTAAGTAGAATTCATCTTCACTCTCTTGGGTCTCGATCTACGACTAAATGAGTCCTGCTATATATAAGACAAATTAAGTCCGAGTTCTTTTCAGTGATATGGATCACGTCCCATGGCGAGATTGTGGACTGGGAACCAACCCTGCTTCAGGCGGCGCGCTGTTCGCATACGACGCAATGCCGACTGAAGCTCCCGGGGTGCCATTGCGGACCCTCAGTTCGCGCCAACAGGCCGAATGACGCCGGATCATTTCCGCAATGGGGTTTATCAGGACAAATGCTTCACTACTTGGGCCGCGACTCCGGCGGCACAAGCCCTGCGAGGCGGTAGTACACAACGAGCTGGCCGTAGTGTTCTCCGCTATGCTCGATGATGCCGTATGCAATGTCGAGAACGCGCGCTTTCTGCCCAGGGTAATAAACAACCTCCCTCATCAGGCCTTTGCCGCCATTCGACTGGATGGCGGCTGCGCCATCGGCGAAGGACTTCTTGACGAACGCAACGATGTCGGCCTTGGTCTTGTATTGCTCTCGCTTCGGATCTTCTGCCGCGGGAGGCTTCTGCCCCATCGCAGGATTCGTGAAGTAGTAGCATGAACCCGCCGCGTGCAGTAATTGCTCGGCGAAGCTCCGCTGCGCGGGTGTCGGCTTGAAGTCGTATTTGTCCTCAGGAAAATCTTCGGCCATCGCCGTCAGCTTGCGGCCAATCTCATTCCAGGAATCGAGCACGACTTTCGATTCCGGATCGGCAGGTTTGACGGCTGCATCTTTCTTCATCGTGTCCTGGGCATTCGCGCCAAATGCACATGCCAGCAGGACGATAGCGAGAAACGTTGCTCTTTTCATTTCTTTCTCCATGATTGAATTTCGCGAATCAAAGCTTCATTGTCTTATTTCGCCTGCGCCAGCTCTGCAACAACTGCGGCAACCTTTTCGAGTGTCTCGTTCCAGCCCTCAAATTGACCGCTCTTCTTTGCGCTCTCCATGGGTTCATTGCCAGTGTGGGTAAGTCTCGTCTGACCGTTTCCGAGATCCTCAAAGATCGTCACGTCGTACGCACCTTCTATGGCCTCATTTTCTAGTCCTAATTCCGCAGGCTCGATCTTGTTTCCCTCCGCGTCGCAAAAGTACATGAGGGAAACGATCTTCTCGTGCAGAACAATCTCGTGGTATTCAATCGCATTCCAGCCCTCGTACCCATCCGGCGTCTTCATGCAGAGCAGAGACTTTCCTCCAACGCGAACATCCATCTTGCAAACAGGCGCAGTGAAACCCTTCGGTCCCCACCACTGCATCACGTATTTCGGGTCTGTCCACGCCTTCCAAACCAGTTCGCGTGGGGCATCAAAAACTCTCGTCACAACCATCCGCTCTGTCTCGTTCACCGTGTTACTTGTCATCTCTGACCTCCTTTTTCATTTGATTCACAACCACGTCCAGATTGTCGAAACGCTCTTCCCAGAACCGGCGGTAACTAAACGCCCATTCGCTGACCTTCTTGATCGCCTCTGGCCTGAGCGTGCACACACTCTCTCGTCCACGCTTCGTCTTGATCACAATCCGCGCTCGCACCAGGTAGGCAATATGTTTTGAAATCATCTGCTGCGAAAGTGAAAACGGTTCCGTCAATCCATGCACAGAGGCAGGACCGCGGCTGAGCCGTTCGATCATCGCCCGCCGGGTCGGATCAGACAAAGCCGCAAAGGTCGTACCCAATTTATCCACAACCATATGGTAGTGGATTGTTCGACAATGTCAAGCGCGAATTTTGCGATTCTTGATTTCTGTCTTGTGATCTCCGAACCTTGACACCTGCGGTCGGTGGTAAATCGGTGATGCACTCATCGACGCCGGATCAGTACCGACAAGTCGGCAAACGGGAACCAACTTTGCAGATCATTTCCTCCCGCTTCTCCATAATGGGAACTGAGATATCTCCGGATTGGCGATTCGCGGACGGCCACGAACAAAAGGATCCCGTAACTCCTTACCGGAGAGATATCTGCGGCGAAGTTCTTTGGTTGGAAATATTCACAGCCGAGCACCCGCCGTAAACCTCTTACAAATAAACACTTCCACCCAGAGACGGGGTGGGGGTAGGTTCTGCATTCGATCCCACCCTCCGGCGCGTCTGTGCTCCTTCGAGAGCGTGCACGCAACTCGCAGGACCAGCTTAGACAAAACATGCCAAATTGGCTCGATAAGAGCACGTTAAGGTGCCAGAATGTGCCAAAAACGACCAAAAAATGCCACCCGGAAACTCTGGATAACCTTTATCAATACAACGATATGTAAATTCTTCAGGTGCGAGAACGAGTTTAAAATTAAATCTTCAGACTGTATTCCTGTACGACCGCAACGCGGAACGTTGACACTTCAGCACGGCTGACCTCAACGCAACCTGCACCGCCAATCTCGGGCCCGCCGAGACTGTAATCTTGAAGCGAGGGGAAAGCATTGCAGAAATACCTGCTCATCGCCGCCGGCGGCGCGCTCGGTTCCATCGCCCGTTATTGGGTCGGTTCATCCATCGCCAGCCGCATGGGAATCAGGTTCCCTTACGGCACACTCATCGTCAATCTCTCTGCCTGCATCATCATCGGATTCTCGCTCACCTATCTCGGCAAACGCGTGGAGCTGAACCCCGCCTGGCGCTATTTCATTCCTGTCGGATTCATTGGCGCCTACAGCACCTTTTCCACCTACGAGTGGGAAACGCTCTCCACTCTTCGCGCAGGAGCATTTTCTATCGCCGCACTCTATGCCGTTGGCAGCCTGGTCCTTGGTCTCGTAGCCGTCTGGGCAGGCTCGATTTGCGCAGAGGCCATTTCGTAGCACCGTCGACGTATTCAGCCGATTGCCGTAGAATCCTCCTTTGCGAAGCGGAGACAGCATGCTGAATCCGGGAAAAGCCGTCAAAGTCACCATCTACCTCAGCGATGGTGCAACCCATCATGGCGTTCCAGTCTATTCCAGCATTCTCGACTTCCTGTTCTATCGCGGAGTGGCTGGCGCAACCGTCACCAAGGGGATTGCAGGGTTCGGCGCCGATCATCACATGCATTCTTCTCACACCGTTGAAATCTCCGATCACCTTCCCCTGAAAATTGAATTCATCGACACCCGCGAAAAGGTCGACAGTATCCTCGGCAAGCTCGAAGAACTGGCCGGGACCGGCCTGATCGAAGTCCAGGAGACCTCGGTTGCCAAACCTGCCCAGCTCTCAAAGTCGAAGAAACCCATTGCGCCTGAACACCTCAAGATCGAGGGCAAAGCGCAAATGATGCGCATCTTCCTCAGCGAAGAAGACCGCTGGAAGAACAAGCCGCTCTACCAGGCGTTGGTTGAAGCCATGCGCGCCAACGATATTGCCGGAGTCACCGTCTACCGCGGCATTCTCGGCTACGGCGCCCATCGCCGCATGCACAAAGACAAGCCGCTTCTCTCTTCGCATCATGGTTCCGTAATGCTTTCAGCCATCGACACCGCGGAAAAGCTGCGTGCCTTTCTTCCCCTGGTCGACCAGATGGTCGAAGAGGGCCTCGTGGTCTTCTCCGACGTCGACATCATCAAGTACGCCTATCGCGCGCTCGATAGCGCCCAAGAAGCAACAATCAGCTCGACCGGAAAAGTTTCGCAGTGAAGGAGGCTCGGCCATGAAGCAGGTATTCTCCGCTCGCATGCTGCGCATCCATTTCGGCGAAGACGACAAGTGGCAGGGCAAGCCGCTCCACGAAGCCATTCTCGCCAAGTGCATGGAAATTGGAATTGCCGAAGCCATCGTCTTTCGCGGCATCGAAGGATACGGCTCCGGTAGCCGCATTCGCCGCTCCGGCCATTGGAGCTTCTCAAAGGACGCGCCCATTCAG
Organism: uncultured Acidobacteriaceae bacterium; assembly: GCA_963826915.1. Classification (GTDB taxonomy): domain Bacteria; phylum Acidobacteriota; class Terriglobia; order Terriglobales; family Acidobacteriaceae; genus Telmatobacter. Next base: position 52,827 of record CAWGYG010000005.1, on the reverse strand, counting down.
TTGAGCATCATCGACACGGAAGAACAGATCGCCCGGCTGCTTCCCTTCCTCGATTCCATGGTTGAAGAAGGTGTCGTGGCAACATCCAATGTCGAGGCCGTCCGCTACTCTCGCGATGAACCGGTTCCCGGGCGCATGTCATAGAAACGGGTGCAGTACCCAGCCGGCACGTTACTCAAGAACTCGAAAATGTGACCGTGAGTGTGACATCAATCACTGTGCTCTTGTTAAGCAATTCCTAGACTCAATCAGGAATTGGTTACAGGAAGACGGTGGAGTCAGGATGATCGCGACCGAAAACGAAAGTGCAATCAGGAATTTGACGGCCGCCTATGAAGGCGAGTTGAACGCACATGCCAAGTACAAGGCATTTGCGAAGAAAGCCGAATCGGAAGGCTTATTCGGAGCAGCCAGCCTCTTCCGTGCCGCTGCACGCGCAGAGCAGATTCATGCGGGCAACCACGCCCGCGTCATTCGTCACATGGGTGGAGAGCCCAGGGCGGATATTCGTAGCTTTCGCATAAAGTCCACTCTCGAAAACCTGAGGGATGCTTTGTGGGGCGAAAAGAACGAGATCGATTCGCTTTATCCCGCCTTTCTGGAACAGGCCCACTCGCACCTCAACTCAACGGCCGCTCGATCGTTCACCTGGGCCATGGAGTCGGAGAAAACCCATGCCCGGCTCTACGAGGAAGCCGTCGCTACCTTGGTGGATGGCAAAACCGATAGCTGGACCAAGGCCAAACTCGATTTCTACGTCTGCACCCTCTGCGGCTATACCGCCAAAACTCCTGAAGCGGATAATTGCCCGGCTTGCAACTTCCTCTGGGATAGATTTGAAGTCATCCGTTGAGAAATTTGACCGCACTTCAACTCAGGAAATCAGCTCTTTGAGTCACGAAACTTGATTTCAAATCCGTTCGAGTTGCTCTAACCTTCAAAACGCAGAATTCGAAGTGAGTTGGTCTTTTCTTGGTGACCTTAATCACATTGTGCGCATCCAATCCCTATGGACGAGGAAAGCGACGGAGGCATTCTTAGTGTTATCACCAGTCATATCCCTTGAAGACCAGACAGTCGTCAAAAACCTCGAAACCGCCTTTGAAGAAGAGATGAAAACTCATGAGGCGTGCAAGTCATATGCTCTCAAGGCAGATGAAGAAGGCATGCACGGAATCGCGAGCCTGTTCCGCGCCACCGCACGCGCAGAGCAGATCCACGCCTCCAACCATGCGCGCGTCCTGCGTCATTTGGGTCGCGAAGTCCTGGCCGAAGTCCATGAGCCCCATGTAGAAACCACGCTTGAGAATCTCAAGACAGCCCTCGTAGACCAGAAATTCGAGATCGACTATCTTTATCCCACATTTCTAACTACATCCGTCTCCCTGTTCGACTCCACGGCCATCCGAAGCTTTCATTGGGCTATGGAGGCTGACAAGTCTCATGCAAGGCTCTACAACGAAGCCATCTTGCGCGTGAATTCAAATGAAAAGAGAAGCTGGGCAAACGCTCGACATGACTTCTTCATCTGTGCCCTTTGCGGATATACCGCAGAGAATCCAGAAGCGGAAAACTGCCCGGCCTGCAACTACCTCTGGGAGAAGTTCGAAACCGTTCGCTAGATTCATTCACTACACAATTGATCAACCACAGCGCGAGCTGCATCGCCCTCAAAATGCCTATCTCTCGAAAGTAAATGGTGATGCCGGCAATCCGTCGCCATTGAACAGATTGCACTGCGGGCTGTTTGCCCACCCGTATCTAACGTACATCGGCTCCGGCACATTCGGACTCGTGGCGACAATCGTGCTCCCGTCGATCGTAGCTGTCGCAGGCACGAACTTTTGATCGGCCCCCGCAATCTCAAACCCAGTCACGATGCCTCCCTTTGCCATCAGCCCTGAAGCATGATCGAACCATGCACGAATCGCCGACCCTTCTTGCGTCGCCTGGCGAAACATCGGCCCCGAGTATTCCACTGTCTCTCCGTAGCTAAGCGCACGCGCCGCACGGGCCAGCCGCAAACCTACATCAATCTTGTCGGTCGGATGAACATTGGTCGGATTTCCTATATCGATCGTCACTGCCATTGCGGTGTTCCGCACCTCGAGGGTTCTCACCTGCTGCTCACGAAGAGCAGCCCAATCCTCCGCCGGAGTGGACGTGAAACTTGAAATCTGTACATAGAGGAATGGAAAGTCTCCTTGTCCCCACTGACGCCGCCAGTCCTCAATGAGCGTTCGCATAATGCGGTCGTAGAGGTGGACACGCGCCAAGGCGCTGTTGCTCTCACCCTGATACCAGATCACGCCGCGTATCGGCATAGGAGTCAACGGCGCAATCATGCCGTTCCACAGCAAGCCTGGCCCCCAGCTTTCCAGTGGTGGATGCCATGGAAACTGCGGAATCGGCTTGCCCTGCGCCCGCGCCTCTTCTATCTGGCGCTTTTCGTCTTTTTGTTTGTTCTCACTATCGGCTGCGTGATCGGTCATCTTGCCGCGAGCAACGAACACTGGGGTCAGCGAAGCATCCTCCCCCAGCGCAGTAAGTCGCACCCAGGATTCTCCAACCGTGCCGCCCCACGTCGCATCGATAACGCCCACGGGCACTTTTTCCCGTTGCTCGATCTCATGCGCAAAATACCACGCAACCGCGGAGAAATCCTTCGCCGTCTCCGGGTTCGACAGAATCCATCCATCGGTATCGGCATCCAGTTCTGCATATTGAGATGAGCGCTTCTTTATCATCAGCAACCGGATATGTGGATCATCTGCATGAGGCAGGTCCTCGGTAGCTGAGGCCGCTTGGCGCATGGCAAACTCCATGTTTGATTGCCCTGAAGCTACCCACACATCTCCGACGAGAACGTCGTCGAGAGTGATAGGCTGCTGTGGCGTGGCGTTTGCTACACCTGCGACCACACCTTGCACCGTCACTTGAAACGGACCTCCCGCCGAGCCCGGTTTAAGGTACACGCTCCATTTGCCCAATGGATCAGCTTCGGTTCCGCGGGTTTCCCCTCTAAAGCTGACGGCAACCCCCTGTCCAGGAGGCGCCGTGCCCCATATGTGCACCGGCAAGTCCCGTTGGATCACCATGTGGCTGCTAAGAACTTTTGGGAGAGACACCTGCGCAGGAAGAGCCGCGCTCGGGAGAAGAGCGAGAAGAAGCAAATACCGTGGATTCAATAGAAACCTCTTTGGTTACATCCTGCCAGGGCCCTGCTGGCACCTACTTGGGCGTCATTCTCTGGAAAGAGAACGTTATCAGAGCAGGCAAATCACCGCCAACTCCACCGATAAGTCTCTCATTTCTTGTCTGGTTATTCACAACCCGCGACATTCCATACTGAGCAGTGTCATACCATCAAGGTTTTCTTTCGCAAGTGACGAATTCAACTCAGCAGTGTCAGCAACCAATCGATTGAGCACCTCAGGGCCCCAGCCTTTCTAACCACGGATCGGTACAAAAGGCTTTCATTTTGTTGGTTCTTTGCCATACTTAGAGAAGAGAGACCACAACCCGACCAGGAGTACCAATGCCTTCGATGCGCATCCCCCGCTCAACCGCATTTGCTCTCGCGGCCCTGGCATTCTTATTCGTTCTCTGTGCGCGTTGCTACGCCCAGGCCGCATTGCTCATGGAGGAGCCGTACGGCTTCTTTGGGACCTTGAACCCGACCGGCCACGACGCCATTTACTTCGCGCGTGTCTGCGCTGCAACCCCCATAAAGCTTAGGCGCTGCGAGCCCGGTGAAATGGGTGTCGTGATCGCACGTTACAACGACATCTCAGGCTATGACTGGGTCGCCATTCCTCTTGTTCCCTACCTCTATTCGGTCGAAAATCTCTCTTCGGTGCCAACCCATGTCGACCGCATAGTGGTCGACCGCTTGCGCGAACAGTACCACGAAGTCCATCTCCTCAGCCTTGGCGAGGATGTCCCGCGCGGCGGCTTTCTACATGGAGGCTGGTCTGAACTTGTCGGCGTGGCGTATGAAAGGCGGATGTATGCATTTCGATTCGAGACCACCGAGAAACAGGACGACGCATTCATCGCGCGTATGAATGACACCGCAAATCGATCTCACTTCGATTTGCTCTTCAACAACTGCGCTGATTTTTCGCGCGTCGTTCTGAACTTGTATTTTCCGCACTCCTTCCGGCGTAGCGTTTTTCCAGACGCCGGCATGACCACTCCAAAACAGATATCGTACAAGCTGGTGCGCCTTTCCACGAAGAACCCTGAGATGGAGATGCAAATCTTCGAGATTCCGCAAATTCCCGGCTATCGCCACATGAGCCGATCCAACAAGAGCATCTCAGAATCCCTGATCACGACGGGCTATGCCCTCCCTATCGTGATCCTGAATCCGTATCTCGCTGGCGGCTTGTTCGCGGACTTCCTGATTCGCGGCCATTACCACGTGATTCCCAAACATCCGTTGCTGCTCTCGCCCGATAAGCTGGAGGTGTTGACAGATTCCGGCGCTCCCGCGCAGAATCCCCTGAGCGCAAGTGTTCAGGTCCACAGCGTCGCTGCAACCGATTCCGCTGAGCCATCGGCGGCCGCAGCAGCCAACTCCGCCCTGAAGGAAATGATGACCACACATGAGTAAGTCAGCGACACAGAATCTCAAGAATCACGGCAGACTCGATCCCCTGTATCATGTCGTCATACCCGTCTTCCTTGTTGCCAACCTCGTATATGCCATTTTCCACGTAGTACGCCAAACCAGCCTTTCGTCGGGATGGTACCTCGTGCTCTCGCTGGTCGTGGTCGTCCCGCTCATACGGATGCGTTCATATCCCATTAAAGTCCAGGACCGTGTGATCCGTCTTGAAGAACGACTTCGCCTACAGGCGCTGGCTCCCGCCGAATGGCACACCCAGATCTACCGTCTCAGTGAGGACCAGTTGATCGGGCTTCGCTTCGCGGCAGATGACGAAGTGGTTGAACTCGCCAAGCAAGCGCTGGAACACAACCTCGACCGCAAACAGATCAAGGAACGGATTAAGAACTGGCGCGCCGATGACTGGCGAGTGTGATTCTGATTTGAGCGCCTGGGACAGAGGATTCTCACCCTGTCTTCGATAGCAACTGGAAAGCTTTGAACCTGAGGCGATATGTCCTACAACGGACCGAAACTCCTGAATCGCAGGGGTCCATGAGGGCTTGGTTCAAATGCGGACACTCACTTTGCGGGTGGATCTGTTTCGGCCCTCTTTGAACCCGGTTCGCTGGAAGCGTCTGAAGTCGCCACCGATCCCGCATCCAGTTCATGCTCTTCCTTGTAGTGCTCCACCGGCATCTTTCCGTCCCACCACGCCCAGTTCATTGGATATACATCTGGATCGCCAAACACCTGGTAAAAGTGCCACACGACAATCGCTAACGTGGCCAGAATCGCTTCGTAGAAATGCACCACCGTCGCCACGTCAACCCACCAGCGTGCCAGCAGATTTCCGACCCACACCTTTGCCCACATCATCACACCGGTCAGGCCCATTAGAGCAGCGCCCCACACCAGCGCCCAATACTCGGCCTTTTCGCCATAGGTGAAGCGCCCAAATTTGGGCTTATTCCGGCTCAACCCAAGGTGATAGAGCATCGCCCTCATTGCGTCCAAGCCGTCCTTTGGTTCAGGAGCAAGGTCCCGAATCAGCCTGCGTCCCTCGCGGAATGCCGCGATATAAAAGACGTGATAGATACCTGCGCCGATCAGAATCACCCCGGCAATGCGATGAATGATGCTGCGAAGATGCTCGCCCATCCCCAGCACTTCAGCAAACCACGAATCCGGGAATTTGAGTGCAAAGCCGGTAAAGACCAGGATGATGAAGCTCATGAGCAGAATCAAATGTTGCCAGCGCTGGTTGGTCGTCATACGCACCATCATCGGGTTCTGCATCCTGCGCCGTGCGATTGCCTTGCTGCGCCAGATGATCACATTATGCAGGAGCATGGCTCCAATCACGAGGAGAATCAGAGGCACGTAAATCAGCCGTACCCACCGTGTCACTACCGACCCAATGTCCTTCGGATGGACGCCGTCCTCTGAATGTACCTTGGTCAGAGTGAACTTCTGCGTAACGCCCTTGTGGCATTTGCCGCAGGTTGCGTCCAGATTCGCTCGATTGATTGTCGAATGTGGATCGCTCGAGGGAAGAATATTGTGCACGCCGTGGCAACTCGAACAATTCGCCGCTACTACCGAACCGCCCTCTGATGCCAGCCCGTGATAACTATCCATGTAGCTTGAAACGCGGTTCCCCGGAACCCCAAACTCGCTGGATAACCGAACGCCCTCGTGGCAGCGCGCGCATGTATCGCGAGAGAGATTCTGTTCAGAGACAGGTGAGTTAGGGTCTGCGTGCGCCTTGATTGAGTGAATTCCGTGGCAGTCCGTGCAAACTGGCGACAGCCCGTTTCCGCGCGCAATTGCCTGTCCGTGAATGCTGGAATTGAAAGTCTGCTCAATCTCTGAGTGGCACTTTCCGCAGGTATTGGGCACATTGAATTTGTAAATCGGCGACTTTGCGTCGTTGGCCGGCAGGATCTCATGCGAGCCATGACAGTCAGTACAGACGGCTGCCTTGGTTGAGCCTTTTTCGACAGCACGTCCATGTACGCTTTCCTGGTAGGAGATAAAAGCCTGGACGCTTGCGCCATTCGACTCCATCAGAAACTTTTGCCCATGACACCTACCACAGGTTGCCGGAATGTTGGCATGGTTAACCGGAGACTTTGCATCGTCGGACGCAAGAATTTCATGTACGCCGCCATGACAGTCCTCGCAGTTGGCGACGGGTGTCTTCCCATTCTTGGCTGCATTTGCGTGAGTACTGTGGGAATAGGCGGTCTGAGCGTCGGCATGGCACTCAACGCAGTTGATCTTCTGCGGAGAAGTCTCATGGGCCAGGCTCTTTACATCTTTGTGGCAATCCACGCAGCTGAACATCGTGCCGTGGATTGAATGCTTCAACTTGTTTTCGTCAACATACAGGCTGACTTTCCTGCCATTTACGTCTTTCGTCAGTGTCGCATCGGAGTGACAGGAGAGACAGTCTTCATCCTTGAGCTTGTGCTCGGCACGGGTTTCCCACGCACCAATGAATAAAGCCAGAACGAGCGTTTGACACAGAATTCTTCGCGCGACTTTCACGCCTTTGAGGAAATGCCTTCGCGAAGGAAATCGCAGTGACTGTAATCACAAAGTGTGACGAACAAAGCGCTACGCGTCTTTACCTGGGGAGCAGTGTTCCCACAAAGACAGAGTCCACCCTTAGCTGAAATACGCGCTTAGCGTCAGCACCAACAGTGTCAAACCTATGAAAATGGCTATGAATCCAATCACTTTTGAGAAGTTGATCTGCCACAGCGCAGGCGCTTCGGCGATCTTCGAGTCCAATTTTCCAAGCTTTGCGAGACGCTCATACTCCAGCGGTCGCTTGTGCTTGAATTCCTTTTCGCTTTCCACGCCGGTAAATATCACCATGTCCATCGGGAAACTGTCTGGCCGCAGATGCGTATTGACGAAATGGATTGAGAAGATGAACAGGATTGCCAGCAGCCCCTCTTCGCTATGGATCACGAGCACTGCATTCAGCGCCCAACCAGGCAGGAAGTGTGCGAAGAATGGCGCAAACCACATGGCATAGCCCGAAAAGCCGATGACAATCATGCCCCAGAATACGGCCCAGTAGTCGAATTTCTCCCAGTAGGCGTAGCGCTCAAACTGAGGCTTAGGCCCCATTCCCAAAAACCACCGCATGTGGCCGAAGAGGTCCTTCACGTCCTTCCAATTGCCCACCATTGAAGTCGAGCCCCAGAAGATTCCCTTCTCGTGATGAACAAATGCGCGAGCGAAGATGTCCTTTACATGGATCAGGAATGCCAGCGTAAGCACCACCGCACAAAGCTTATGGAAAAAGAGGATCGCTCCGAATCCTCCCACACCGCTTGCCAAGCCCCGCGCCCATACGCTTTCGCTGAATCGCAGTGGAAGTCCAGTTCCCGCCAGGCCTAGAAACGACGAAAACAGGACCGCATGCATATACCGTTGCGCACGGGTAAATCGCATGAAGAACCTGTCCGTGCCATTGGGCGCCGAAACGTTGTTTCCCGTCGCTTGTTCCAAATCAGGCATCTTTTCCTCCTTGTGCCGACTTCTTCTTGATCTGGTCGTATCGCGAGCGAATCAGCCACAGTAATGTGTGAATCACGAAGAACGTGAGCGTACCGGCTAGCAACAAGTTCATAAATAACCGGACAAAATAGAGCGCCGGATTCAGTTTCCGGTCGTGTGCGTTGGCATGGGGCTGATATTGAACAAAACTGACATTTGCGCCCGCATGGCACCTGCCGCAGGTCTTCACCAAGTTAGACTTGTTGATTGGCGAGCGCGGATCGGATGCCGGTAAAATTTCATGCGCCCCATGGCAATCCCAGCATCGCGCTGTCTCAACGTAGCCGCCTAAAGATCCCAGCTGAGAATGAAATGTGTCGCGATAGGTCGAGAGTTTGTCTTTGTGGCATGAGCCGCAAATTGGAGTCGACTGCATGCGAAATGCTGCTTCCGTAGGCTGCAAGATGGCGTGAGCCGTGTGGCAATCAGTGCAGACAGGCGCCTTCATGTTGCCGACAGCAATCGCGTGACCATGGGCGCCACCCTGGTAATCGTCGTTGATCTTTGCGTGGCAACTTCCGCACGTCCTCGGGATATTGGCCTTGAAAGTCGGGCTTGCGGGATCAGAGTGGCTCAGAATGTGGTGAGATCCATGGCAGCTCTGACAATTTGCCGCTACCAGCAGTCCTTCCTTGCTCAGTGCAAATCCATGAATGGAGTCCATGTATAGCGGATACACGACCGGTAAGCCGTGCTTTTTTGCCATCCCGCCGTCGCTGTGGCAATTCCCGCAGGTCTTTGGAATGTTAAGCGGATAGACCGCCGAACGAGAGTCTGTCTTGGGAAAGATGGAATGCGCGTCGCCGTGGCAACTCGTGCACGGGTGATCCTTCGAAGAGGAATGTACGCTTCCGACGAGCCCCGACGCCTCATCGGCGTGGCAGGTCTTGCATTCAACCTTCGCAACGTGTTCGGGGTGCGGGTACTCCTTGATGTCAGCGTGGCAGTTGTTGCATTGCAAGCTGCCATGGATGCTGGCACTGAATGTCTGCCCGTCCACCGCAATGCTATGCCCGGCGGCATCCTGCATCGTCTTATCGCCATGACATGCCAGGCAATCTGCCTGCGCCAAGATCCTCATGGGTGCGTTAACTAGTAAAAGTGAGATGCCCAAGCACAATATGCTAATTCGAAGATGCGCATTGATCTCTCGGCGAACTGGAGTTCCTACGGACGCCATCCTCAATACTTCTCGCGCATTGCCTGGAAATTGCAAGGTCAACCAAGCAACTGTCCGTTGAACTCCCCGGACTGTGCGTACTGCATTTCCTGCGGCTTCCTTCATTCCGCCGTCTTCTTTCTCCATGCAACAGGCAATTCGCCCTCATGGATTCTCTGTCGCGGATTCCGTCACTTCACGCGAAGGATCCTTGTCACAGCGATTTCATCTCTCAGGAGAGTCGTTTGGACTCTCCGCTGGCAGTGATTGGTGTCACAAGTCCTCAAGATCGAATCCTGTGCGATTACTTTCCACGGGTGCGCAAGGTCACTTAAAGAGTGCGACTGGCAGAATTTCTCCTCCATGAGGCACAAGATGCACTTCTCCGGCGGAGGTGACACCAGTCACATGCCATGCGGTGTTTTTTCCTCGACAATAGGGCCGCAGTTTGAGGTAGTTCGTATGAGTGTGTCTGCGCCGGTCCAACCTCCAACAATGATTGCCCTACCCGGCGACTCGATTCGCCAGATTCAATGGCGCTTTGCCGAACGATTCGATCTCCAGATGCTGGTGCAGTCTGCGCGCGGCGTGGCCAGGGGCACGGTGGCTCACATGGTCGCAGCCGGCGAACGCAACAGCCACGAATGGACTCCTGCAAAGAACGAGATGCTCGAAGCATTTGATCGAACCGGCATCACCGCCATCTTCATGGAACCCGAGGAGGGTGGCTTCATCCTTGGGCCAAAAAATCTCGCGTTGTCTCTCGCGGCTTTTGAACTCGCATGGGTCGATGGAGGCGCAGCGACCGCCGCGCTGGCTGGCTTTCTTGCCCTCGCTCCTATCCACGAGCGCGGAACCCCTGATCAAGTCAGCCGCTATATGAACCTCGCTGCTCCCCCGCAACCCGGCGATTCGCGCAAACCCTGGCGCGGCTCCTTCGTCCTCACGGAACCAATTCCTTATGTGGGCGTAGACACTGGGATGTTGGGCGGCAAGGTGCGCGTGGTGGAATGGGATCAAAACAAGGAGCCTTGGCTTCATGTTGACAAGCGCGGCCGATTCATCACCAACATCGCTTTTGCGAACTTCGTTACTGCGGCTGCAATCTCCGACGATCCGCAAATCAAAGGGAGTTGCATGGTGATTCTCGAAGAGACCGATGAAGGGATCTTCGATCGCGGAACCGCAACCAAAAAGCTGGTGCATCAGCTCTCTTCCACGGGCGACCCCATCTTCAATCTCAGAATCCCGGCAAGCCGCATCATTGGTGGTTACGCCATTAAAGACGGCGTAATCGTTCCCAATTTCAACCACGCCTCAATTATCGAGGCAGTCTTCCGCCGTACCCGCGTTACGGTGGGACTTATGACTGCTGCCAAGCTCCTCTCCGCCATCGAGCCCGTCATCCGTTACCAGCGCGGCCGATTCCGAGGAGCCGAGGGCGCCAAGCCTGGCTCCATCCGTTATGAACAGGGCATCCAGCAGCGTGAAGACGCGTTGCATCGCCTCGTCGATATCTGGGCCACTGGAGAAGCGGCAGCATCGCTTGGATTCGCAGCCGCAAGACTGTTTGATGAGCTTGACCCAATCGAAAAGCAGAAGGTCGCTATTCTGGAAGCACGTGGCATCCAGGGTGGGCGCACAGCGATGAAGGAGTTGCGTGAGAGTGAGCAGAAAGCTATTGAACTGCTGGCGCTCTCTCAGAATAATCCGCTCCGCGCAGAATTGATCTCCGATCCTCTGGTGGATTTCGTCCTCAAAGACGCCGTAGCTAATGTCCTCTGCCCCGCGACGAAGCTTTGGAACACGGGCCACGGCGCTAACATGATGCGCGAAGCAGTCAGCCTCATGGGCGGCTACGGCATCACCGAGGACTGCCCAGGTTTCCTTCCCTGCAAATGGATGGATGCGCAACTTGAAGCCACCTACGAGGGCCCGGAGGCCGTTCAGCGGCGTCAACTCACAGTCACCATGACCAACGAAGTCTTTCTCGCGCAGGTCCGCAATTGGATAACAGAGATGCGGATGATCGCCTCTCTTCGCCCTGGAACCGGCGCTTGCACACTGGCGTCAGCGATGCAGATGTGGCTCTGGTCACTGAACCACCTTCAGAAAGCCACCGACGCTGACGGCGACAAACTCTATCATGGCCAGCGGCAGGGTGTGACATTTCCCTTGGCCGACGCCTTGTGCTGGTTGCTCGCCTCGCGCTTTCAGATTCTTGACATCCTGGAACTCGAAGAACGCGGCGGAGAAGATTCCCTTGCAGTCTCGGGCCTCGCCGGAACCCTTCAGTTCCTCAGCGACCTTAGTCACGCGCAGGCCGCACAAGCTGCCGGCGAAGTTTCCCGCATTTGCGCTGAATTGGTCTTCGGCTATAACGAGCACCCGCGCTGGGATCAAAGCAGCTGCAACACTTGTTTCTCCAGCGCCGAAATCGATCAGTACGAAGAGACAATGCCCGGCATCGGAGCCATGGCGATCGATGTAATGGGATCCAACGGGAACCATCCGGTAAAGGCCGGACCCTGCGCGAGCTGCGCTGGTTCGGCTGAGTTTTTGCGCATGCAGAACAAGCTGTGCAGCTGTCTCAGTGGTTCGCGTCTCGCCAAAGACCGCGCTGCCGAGACCCTCAGCAAGGTCATGATTCCCGAAGCCCTGGACTACCCTGCATGAGCGCTACTTTGAACGATGAAAACACCGCACCCGTCGGGATTGACCGGCCTGCGATTGATGTGGACATCGCCTGCTGCGGTTTCGGCCCCGCCACCGCCGGATTTCTCACGGCTCTTTCTCGAGCCTGGAGCGAGAATCCTGCCGACCCGGCGTTTGAGAGCAAAGCCATGCCGGGAATGCCGATGCAGGTGCTCTGTTACGAGCGCGCCGACGACATTGCCTCAGGCGTCAGCGGAGTGGTGACTTGCGCCAAAGGAATTCGGAACAGTTTCCCTGAACTAAACACCGTTGAAATTCCGATGGCCGCCGAAGTCACGCAGGAGCATGTCCTCTACCTACTCGACCCCAACGGCGCAAGCCGGCGCTCCTTTACCTTGCGTGCTGCTGATAAAGCTCTGCGCGCGCTTGCCCCGCTGATTGGGGTCCGCGAAGAAGCCTTTGAGCTCCCTTGGACACCTGGATTCCTCCACAAACACGGCGGACTCGTTCTCTCAATCGGCCAATTCAATCAATGGGTATGTTCGCAGCTCATGGCCACTGGCTTTGTACAAATCTGGCCTGGAACGCCCGTCGCTTCGCCTCTGTTCCACGGCAACGCAGTCACCGGACTCCGCCTTATCGATCAAGGCGTAGACAAAATGGGCGCACCGTCGGAAGGATTCATGCCTGGCACCAATGTGCATGCTAATCTGACCGTCGTCGGCGACGGCCCGTTCGGTGCGGTTGGCAGAGCGATTGACCAAAGATCAGGTACCCCGGAGAAGCGCGAATGGGCACTCGGAATGAAAATGGTTGTCGAGATACCCGAAAATATTGCACTTGAGCCCGGAACGGTGATCCATACATTCGGTTACCCCGAACCAGAGATCTTCGGCTTTCTCTACGCACACCCCGATCACCTTGTCTCCGTCGGCATCTTCGTCCCATCGTGGATGAGCGATCCCTCGCGCACAGCTTACCGCTACCTGCAGCACTACATTCAACACCCCGCTCTTTGGCGCTACCTCAAAGACGGCACATTGCGATCCTGGGGCGCCAAATCCATCGACGAATCCGGGCGTCATGGCGAGCCCATCCTCGCTGGAGATGGCTACGCGCGCATCGGCGAAGGATCCGGCTCAACCAACATGCTTGCCGGTTCCGGCGTAGACGAAGCATGGACCACTGGCGTTCAGCTTGCCGAGGCAGTCATTGAACTGCTCCGCGCCGGGGAGCCCTTCACACAGGAAAACCTCTGCGCCACCTACGAATCTCGCCGTCGCACTAGCTGGGTGGAGCGCTCCGCTCGCAAAGCGGAAAATGCGCGCAGCGGTTTCCACGGCGATTTCGTGCGCGGTCTGATCGGAATGGCCATGGCGGGCATGACCGGTGGACGGCTGTCGCTCCACACGAAAGTTCCTACCCCTCAGGATCAGATTCGCGCACACCCTAAGCGTACTTCCGAGCCCCTGGCACGCAGAGAGGCTGGCCTTCTCGTCATTGAAGATGGACGCCCGTTCCACGATGCATTGATGTCGGCGCGCGGTTGGCCGGAGATTGAATTCGATGGCCGCCTGCTCATCTCCCATCAAGATGCGCTTCTAATGGGCGGCAAGGTTCAGGCGTTGCCCGGATTCGCAGACCACGTCGTTTTCCGTGAGGCCGGTCTCTGCATCGATTGCGAAGAAAGAACCTGCATTGCTATGTGTTCCGGCCAAGCTCTCAAGCTCGGTCCGGAAGGCGTGCCCGTGTTCGAACGCGAGAAATGCGTGCACTGCGGCGCCTGCTTATGGAACTGTGCCCGTCCAGCTGAAGGCAATTTGAATAACATAGATCTCCGAGCTGGTTCAGGAGGCCTTCACTCCGCTGAAAACTAACAGAGCACCAAGTTCTAATTACATATGAAGGATTATCATGCCTCATACATTTCACATCGTTGTCTGCGCGGGAATTGCGCCTGACCCTTTGCAAACTCTGGAGCCTGTAAGTGGTCCAGCGGGCACTGCGCTAAAGAACGAGATGATGTTGCCCGTGGTTCTTGATCCGTGGGCCGCGAGCGCACTTTATGAAGCCGGCAACCTCGCGGCCGCAAATCCAGGCAGCCGCGTATGGCTCGTCTCGCTTGGACCGAAGGCAAAGCTGCAGCAGGTCATGATGACAATCGCCCAGAGAGTCTCTTTCGATTTCGTGCCAGTCGATGCCCCAATCGGCGGATTCGCAGATGCGCACGCGACTGCTGCAGTGCTTGCTGAAGCGATCAGCGCCATATCGGAGCTTGACACATCGAAGCTTCTTCTTATGGGAGGCTGGGAGTCGGCCACGCGCGGCGCAGGAGTCACGCTTCAACTTATCGGCGAACGCCTTGGCATCACCGACCAGTTCCAGGGCGTCGATCAGATCTCACTTCGCGAAGACGGCTCGTTTGAGGTTCTTGAGCGCGTTGAAGGCGGCAAACACCAGGTATCAATCTGTGCAGGAGCGCCAGCAGTGCTTGGATGGGCCACTGGCAATCTGCCTGAACCACGCAACAATCCGCAACTCGGTATGGCCAACATGCGCACGCTGATGCCTGCCCTGCAAAGAACGAAGGCTACGACACTCCCCGCGAACGGTCTGCAATTTGTGTCAGTAAGTCTGCCGAAACAGCAGCGCAGCACGCGAGTGGTCAAAAGCATGACCACAGATGCAATCGCGCACGAACTCGTCGAATGGATTGGAGCCGAATAGCCATGGAATCGATTCTTGTACTCACGCACACCGACGAATCAGGCTCAGCTCTCGCCAAGGCTTCCCTTGAAGCTGTCTCCGCCGGCAAGGATATTGCATCGCAGCTTTCAGCTTCCCTGACGATCGGCATCCTCGCTGCAGATCCAGCACCTGCGGCCGCAGGACTTGCCGATCTGGGCGCTCGCATCCTTGGAGTTTCAGGAGAGGCTTTTGCGCAACCGCGCTATGCTACGGACGCCGCTGCTTGCGAAGCACTTTGCCGCGCAGCAGGAGCATCCATTGTGCTTGCTCCTGCCAGTTCGCGCTTTTCCCGTATCGCTGCAGGTGTTGCGTTTCGACTTGGCGGCTTCATCGACACTCACATTACTTCGATTAGCTTGGACAATGCGATCAATGCCTCGCGTTGGTATTATCGCCAGCGCATCGAAGCCGTGATCAAGCGCGACGCACGACCGTGGTTTCTGCTGCTCGACGCCGGTACGCATGAGCCGTTCAGCGGAGAATCCGGAACAGCTCAAGTTGAACTTGTTGACGTGGCAATGCCTGCAACGCGTACCACGGTCACCGGCTTTCGTACTCCAAAGGCTGACGCGCAGACCATACGACCCGATGCGCGACTTCTCCTCGTAGCCGGGGCTGGATGGACCAAGAAGCAGTCGGATGGCCAGGTTCACGCTCGCGAAGCAGGCGAATTGATTCTCGGTTTCCTCAACGCAACCAGCGCCTCACTGGGCAGCAGCAAGTCTCTTGTTGACCAGGGCGGCGAAGGACAGCCCGTGCTCCCCTTCCTTTCCCACTTGAATCAAGTGGGCCAAACCGGTTCGACGCCGCGGCATGCCAAGGGGCTTTCAACTTGCTGTCATGGCGAGGAACCGCATGTCGTAGGCTGGCGATTCATCAGTGACCGGCGAGCCATTTCGCTCGATCCAAATTGCGGCTGGACACGCGGCAAGGCCGATGTTGTCTACATCGCCGACGCCTTCGAAGTGGTGGCGCGCGTTAACGAACTGTTGAATCTCCGCAAAAACTGATCCCGACAAGCGTGGCCTGCTCCTGCTATGCTGCGCCCATGAAGCAGAGTATTCCTGTTCTCTTCCTCGCGCTTCTTCTTCCGCTCACGGGGTGCAACCCTCGCCCGCAGAATGCTGCCGGGCCTGCAGAATCCGGGAGTACAGCTGGCAGCGCGGGCTCACTGAAGTCTGCTTCCGGGTTCGACTTCTATCTGCTGAATCTGTCCTGGTCACCAGAGTTTTGCCACTCTCATCCCAGTGCAACGGAATGCGCCGCACATGACGCATTCGTCCTTCACGGTTTGTGGCCTCAGAACAATGGCGGCAGCTATCCGGAGAACTGCTCAGATGCTCCCGGGCCCGCTGATCCTTCTCTGTACAAAGACATTTATCCGGACCAAGGCCTGCTTGCGCATGAATGGCACACGCATGGCTCGTGTTCTGGTTTAAGTGCAGACAGCTTCTTCACGACAGCGCGAACCGCGTATCACTCCATCAAGATTCCTCCAACGCTAGCCAACCTGACATCCCAGATTTCGCTTCCTCCCGATGAGATACTCGGTCTCTTTACCGCGAGCAACCCTAAGATCCCGGTGTCGAGTCTTGCGCTGAGTTGTGGCAACAACTATCTCACGGCTGTGGAAGTCTGCCTCGACAAAGGTCTTCATCCGATCGCGTGCAATGCCGTGCGTTCTTGCCGTGCTCGCACGGTTCGAATTCCTCCACCGTAATTGAGGACTCTACGGGTGGATGAAGCGGGCAAGGATTCAAGCCGTGCTCGTTCAGGAGTGTCCCCGATTGCCTGTTCCTCCTTAACTTTCCGCTGATTTAAATGTGTTAGCGTATCTAACGGGAGTAATGATCGTTATGTCTTCAATTACTGCATTTATCAAGCACCACTATCGTCATTTCAATGCCGCAGCACTGGTCGACGCAGCAAATGCTTACAACGCGCTGCTCGCGTCCGGCGGCAAGATGTTCGTCACCATCGGCGGTGCGATGAGCACGGCGGAACTTGGCCTTTCGCTGGCCGAGATGATTCGCCAGGACAAGATTCACGGCATATGCTGCACTGGCGCGAATCTTGAGGAAGACGTCTTCAACCTGGTCGCACACGATTTCTACGAGCGCGTTCCTCACTATCGTGATTTGACTCCTGCTGACGAAGCCAAATTGCTGGCGCGTCATATGAACCGCGTTACGGATACCTGCATTCCCGAAATGGAAGCAATGCGCCGCATCGAGAACGAAGTGTTGAAAGAGTGGGTGCGCGCGGATCAGGCAGGTGAGCGCTATTTTCCGCATCAGTTCATGTACAAGATTCTGCTCTCGGGCGACCTGAAGAAGTCCTACCAGATCGATCCCAAGAACAGCTGGCTGCTCGCGGCGGCGGAGAAGAATCTGCCGATGTTTGTTCCTGGCTGGGAGGATTCGACGCTAGGCAATATGTATTCAGGGCATTGCATCTCCGGCGATGTGAAGAAGGTGCACACAGTCCGCACTGGCATCGAGTACATGATGGAATTGGCGGAGTGGTACACGAATACGACTGCCAAGACGCCGCTGGGATTCTTCCAGATTGCGGGCGGCATTGCCGGCGATTTTCCGATTTGCGTGGTGCCAATGCTGCACCAGGATCTGCAGCGCGAGCATGTGCCATTGTGGGCCTACTTCTGCCAGATTTCGGATTCGACTACGAGCTACGGTTCGTACTCCGGCGCAGTGCCAAACGAGAAGATCACGTGGGGCAAGTTGGGCGAGGATACTCCCAAGTTCATTATCGAGAGCGATGCTTCCATCGTGGCACCGCTGGTGTTTGCATATGTGCTGGGATGGTGAGGAAAGCAGGGAGTAGGGAGAGGGAGTCGAGTGAACATGCCAACGGGCCGCCGATGGCCACGCGAGGACTCGTGTTTCCTACCTGATACCCTCCCCCCCCACCCCCGTCTCTGGGTGGAAGTACCTCTGCTGCAGTGGGTTACGGAGGGTGTTCGGCGGCAAATTTCTCTCAGCATTGGAGTTCGGCCGCAGATATCTCTCCCGTAAGGGGTTAAGGCCGCTTTTCTTGCGTTTCCCGGCCTGACATGTCGCATTCTGAGACTTCAAGAAATCACCTTCGCTGATGGGTAGATTTCCCCTACCTCAACGATACAGATTTGGTGGAAATGATCTGCAAAGCTTTTGGTCTCGTTCTCGTGGATCGAAGAGACGGGGTCGAGGATTTGCGCGGAATTCATTAGCAAAAGCGGGCGGCATTTTTGCCACTTTTTGGCTTTCTTACGAGGGTTTAAGTGGCACATTTTGGTCGTTTTTGGCATTAAATGTCCTGGGTTCCTGTACTGATGGTGCTCGTAAGTGGCTGAAATTTACTGGGTTGAGTTCGGTTGTACAGGAATACAGTTTTGAAATTATTTTTCTCCGTATTTGAGCTGTTTTTGAAGGCAGGTTGAGAGTTCATGACTTGCTATTATTGTGCGCCGAGGAGGGGTATTGATCTGCACGGGGCCGAGGTTTCCAGGTCTCAACCACCTCAGCGACGCGGACCTGTCTCCTCACCCCACGGACAAAGGCCGGTCCGCGGGGACCCCATGTCGCCGGGGGATCCAGGTACCACCCCACGGATGAAGACCTGTAGGGGGACCCCGGTACCACCTCAGCGACGTGGACCTGTCTCCTCACCCCACGGACAAAGGCCGGTCCGCGGGGACCCCGTGTCGCCGGGGGCCCCGGTGAAAAGCTGGATCCTTCGACTTCGCTCAGGACAGGCTTTGTGGTTCCCATAAATCTTCGTTAGCTGAAGCCGCGAGGCCTGGGTCAGCGCCTTTAAGCGGTGCTTGATCGTAGTATCCCACCCATGCCGAGGTAAGACTGCGTCATGGATGGGGCACCCAGACTGTTGAGTTGGAGTGGGAAAAGCAAGAGCATGGGTGTGCCACCGCTTGACGAGCGATTGAGAGACGTTCACCTCAGACACTCAGGTTGCGTGAACCATTGTTGCGCATAGCCGTTGCGATCTGAAACGAGTCGAACGACAAACTGGTTCAGTAGATTTCTCTGTAATATCACTCGACGCGCAGGCCCCTTTGGGCGTATATCTTTCCGCACCGCAGGCCCGCAACTTGGACCCCGGTGAAAGAGGAGGTTAACTTCGTGCTAGGAGAACAAATTGGTATCACCAAAGGCAAGAGACTCGTAAGGCGGGTACTCTCCACCGATCCCCCGACGGCGGAAGTCTCTTTTGAAGACAGCGGCACTCTATTTGGAGTTGCCGTGAGCGGCATGGGCACCTACACATCGGTTGTCGGCGCAGACGGATCGCTGCACGGCGAAGGCCAGGGAATGGAGATGACAGCCGATGGAGAAGCGGCAACCTGGAGAGGGACTGGCGTGGGCAAATTCGGCCCCGGGGGCTCGGTGAGCTATCGAGGCATGCTGTTTTTCCGGACTGCCTCACAGAAGCTTTCCCGCCTTAACAATGCCTGCGTTGCTTTTGAATACGACATAGACCCATCGGGCGCAACTGTTTCCAAAATGTGGGAATGGAAATAGCGCAATCAGCAACAACTGATTTACCCCACCCTTGAAGCGAGTTGATTGCGACAAGGGTGGGATAGCACGAAGTTTCAAAGCTGCTGCGGGGCAGCAAGTTCCTCTTCGGCCAAGCCTGCCAAATCCTTGAGCAGTTGACGGTCTTCGGGAGTGAACGGCCGGGGCTTTTTATCAAAGACGCAAAATGTGCCCATCTTGAAGCCGTTCAGTTGCAGGGAGCAGCCCGCGTAAAAGCGAATCTTTGGCTCGCCGACCACTACTGGATTGTCGTGGAAGCGCTCGTCCTTGAGAGCATTTCCGACGTAGAGTATTTCGTCGTAGAGGATTGCGTGCGCGCAAAACGAGATGTCCCTCGAGGTCTCGCACAGGGTGAGGCCCTGGATGGATTTGAACCACTGCCGTTGCGTGTCGATCATGCTGATGGTCGAATAGGGAACGTTGAACACGCGCATGGCAAGACGCGTGAGCCGGTCGTAGCGATCCTCGCGGGGAGTATCGAGGATGTTCAGCGCCCGCAGAGTGGCGATTCTGCTGTCTTCGTCAAGGGGGATTGCCGGTGTCAGCATGTCTGGGCTCCGGTGGGGCGAGGGGTAGTCCGCTGAACGCAGCATAAATCAAGGGCTGGTTCGGCATCCAGTGTTGGGTGTCCAAAATTCCTGACAGAACGCCCTAAGTAACAAAAGCAGATTCTTCGCTCACCACCCCCGAACTGAAAAGCGTTCGGGGCCCCTTTCGCTCAGAATGACAAGCTCTGTTTCGTTTTGAATCTTAGAGGGAGGAGACAAGAGCGGTTTGACAGATTGCCATTAAGCTTCGGTCGTAGTTCTTCTGAGGTTAAAAGGGCTGCGGAAGAAGTTGAGGATTTGGCTAGAAATCGGGAGATCGCCCGTCCGCGGCTAAGGTCGACGCCGATTTTGCCGGTTTTACGCGGGGGTTGAAACCCCCGCCTCCCTCCGTGTTCAGTTTTTCCGGAGACTCTAAGATCACTTTCTGCGCTTTCCGGCACGACTAACGAGATTCTTAAGGTGTCAGCGTGAGGAATGCTACGCCGTAGCCGGGGATCGTAATTGGCTGGCGCCAGTCGGGTGAAATCGAAACCGCGGTGGGACCGGTGGCGATGTTTGTGGACGAGTCAATGGTGAGCAGCGAGGCGGAGGAAAAGGCGCTAGCGGCTGTCCCGAGGCCGGAGGTTTCGACGACGACAGTGCGCGGGGCTCCGGTGCCGTTGTTGTCACCGGGCGCATTGACTGCGCGGTTGACAACCATCACGGTTACCACGCCATTCGCGTTTTTGGTCGCGAGAGTCTCGACGGTGGATGTATCGGTGGCGTCCGTGGTCAGGATCTGCGGGCCGGGAGAAACTGCCGTTGAGGGGTAGATAGCCTCGAGCGTTTTGTCGACCCAGTAGCTCAAATATGGATTGCCGTTGTCGTCGACTTCACCGTATTGCTGGTCGCCGGTGTAGTTCCAGTGGTAGAGAGCCTGGTTGCCGGCCTTGCCGAGTTGTGAAAAGACGTAGGGACGCCAGGCGGCGAAGAAGGCGCTGGTGCCGCGCTTGTCGGTGACGAAGACCTGGCCGGGGTTGCAGGTGCTCATGCCGTTGCCGTTGCTGAAATCGGCATTCACGTTGTTCTCGGTGACCCACACGGGAACATTGGCGAGGGTGGGGCTGGTCTTCAACTCCTGGTAGAAGTACTGAACATTGGCGACGAACTGGGGGATCGTGTTCATCAGGGTTGCGTCGGTGTCGGACTGATTGCAGGTGCTGTAGAAATGGGTGGAAACGATGTTGACCGGGGCGTTCGCGCCTGAGACGAAGGCGGGAAAGAACTGCATGGGATCGCCTCCGTCGCCGGTACCAAGGCCGTAGTCAGAGAATTCGAATGCAGAGAGCTTGATGGTGGGATCGACGGCGAGCATGGCCGGCACGACAGCGTTATAGAGAGTGACGTAGTCGCCGGCGGTGAGGCCGTTGCCGTTGAACTCGTTAAAGATTCCCCACCAGACGATGGGCGTGTTCGAAGGCGATTGGAAGTGAACGCCGGAGTAGTTGAAGCCGCCCTTGTTGTAGTAGCGGACCATGTTGGCCATGAACGCGGCGAAGTCGTTGACGTGATCGGCAACATCGAGCTGGCCGTTGCTGAAGCACATCCACGCGGGGGCTGTGCCGATTTGCAACTCGGGGCTGAAGTCCGCCGAGGCGAGGACAGGCTGCAGCGTGGTGTCGATCAATGAGAAATTCCAATCGGCTGCGACTCCCGCGTCGGCAACCATGGGAACAGCGCCGTCGACGACCTGTACGCGAATGTGCTGGGGACCGAGCTGGTTCAAGGTCGTCTCGCGCTGAGTGGCCTGTGTACCGGTGCCGAAGTAATTTGTGGTCCAGCTGCCGATTTGGAACGAGGTGGACATGAACTGCTGGAGATTTCCGTTGACGCCGAGCGCGGTGTCGACGGATGGATTCACGACGGCGACCACGTCATTCACTATGGTGATGCCCGCCGAGGCGGTTTGATTGCCGGAGTTGGCCGTCACGGTTGCCGCATACGTTCCGGCCGGTGTGGTGACGCCACCGGCGAAGCTGACGGAGACCGAGGTGGGATCAAATTGCGCAGTGATTCCGGCGGGGATGCCGGTAACACTCACGGTTACTGATCCCGGTGCGTTTGTGATGGTCAGCGGCACGAGCACGTTCAGGTTGCCATCCTGCTGGAGATCGATGCTGGAGACGGGCAAGGACAGGGTCATTGCGGGCGGTGGAGGCGGGGTTGAGCTTCCACTGCCTCCGCAGCCGGATATGGCTGCGAAAAAAGCTAAAAAGATAGTGGCGATGATCGAGCGGATCGAGCTCATAGAACTTGGCATGGAACGCCCCCGGCATGAATCAACCGGACCATGATAATTGCCCGGAGGGTGGCTGTGTGTGATTGCCGACGCAGGAGTTTGTGCCGGAGTGCGCGCTGCGCACCTGGAGTTTTGAGCTCTCCCATCCACAGGAGAAGAAGCCGAGGAGCAACCGCAGGTCCTTCGACTCGCTTCGCTCGCTCAGGATGACAGATCTATGCTAGAGGGCGCGGGTGCACTCTTCTACGGGGATGGGGACCTGCTCGACGATCTCGAGGCCGAAGCCTTCAAGGGCGGGGATGTGCATGGGGGTGTTGGAGAGCAGGCGGATGCGCTGGATGCCGAGGTCGGACAGGATCTGGCCGCCTAGTCCAATGGCGCGGAGGATGCGACCGGTACGGGCTTGTGATCCTTCGCGGACGCGGAGCTGCTGATGGAGGATCAGCCGGGATGCTCCGGACTGATCCGGGGCCTGCAGGATCGCGGATCCACCCGGTTCAAATCCGGCGGGCTCCGCGGCTGCTTTGTCGATCTCAAAGCCCCGCGAGGTGTTGTGCAAATAGATAATCGCGCCGCAGCCTTCTTCCGCAATCATGCGCATTGACTGGTCAAGGACTTCGCGGCAATTGCAGTCCGCGGCAAAGATATCGCCGGCCGTGCAGCGGGTGTGAACGCGCACCATGACGGCGTGAGAACAGGGCGGCCGCTTCGTCGCGGGGTCGCCAGGGACATTGGCTGGTCCTGCGTTGCAGGCGGGACAGCTCGGACAAAGGTCTCCGCGAACAAGGGCGATGTGGCTCTCTCCGCCGTTTACCTGGCTTTCGTAGGCGATCATGCGGAACTCGCCGAATTTGGTTTGAATACGAGCCTCGCCGGCGCGAACGATGTAACGCTCATGGCGGAGCCGGTAGCGAATCAGTTCGGCGACGGTGAGGATGCGGAGGCCGTGTTCGGCGCAGAACGGAATGAGGTCGGGGATGCGCGCCATCTCGCCATCGTCGCGCATGATTTCGCAAATGACGCCTGTGGGCTGGAGTCCGGCTAGACGGGCCAGATCGACCGAGGCCTCGGTCTGCCCGGCGCGGACTAGGACTCCTCCCTGGCGGGCACGGAGGGGAAAGATGTGGCCGGGGCGAACGAGATCGTTGGAAGTGGTATCGGGAGCGATGGCTGTGCGGATGGTGTGGGCCCGATCGGCCGCCGAGATGCCAGTGGTCACTCCCTCGCGGGCCTCAATCGTCTCGGTAAAAGCAGTGCCGAAGCGCGAGGAATTCTGCTGTGTCATTGGAAAAAGGCGCAAATAATCTGCGCGTTCTTCGGTAAGGGTGAGGCAGATGAGTCCGCGACCGTAGCGGGCCATAAAGTTGATGGCTTCGGGCGTTACGTGCTCGGCGGCGAGCGTCAAGTCGCCCTCATTCTCGCGGTCTTCGTCGTCGACGACCACGACCATGCGGCCGGCGCGGATCTCGGCCAACGCGCCGGGAACGTCGATGAACGGGGGCTCGAATGTGCGCTTGCTCTCTGGCATCAGGATCATCCTATTCTCGCCCATCCCAGTCGCAAACAGCAAAGAGGGACGCAGACGGGATGTGGCTCAGTTTGATGGAAGCCATCCCTCTGGGATTTCTAAAGCGTCTGATTGAGAACTCACGCGGAGGTGGGCTGCATCGCCCCTACGGGGCTCGGGTCCTTCTCTTGTCGTTATTCCCCGGGTGACGCCGTTGATCCGAGATGGATCTACGGCTCTACCCGGGGCTAATTTCCCGGCATCACTACGGGGTGTCTTCCCATGCCGCATTAGAAACAGCCGAGTCAACCCGAAGATTGAGTTCTTAGCCGGTCGCTGAGGCCCAAATCTTTGATGGGCCTCTACGGTTCGCGACCCAGGGGTACTCCGACTGGTGCCCCTTCAAATTACGCTACAGCCCTCAGACGACAAAAGCGCCGCCCGAGGGCGGCGCTTTTGCGGTTTAAACTGAATGATGACTACAACGTAGACTCGATTTCAAAGCCCCAAGCCTCGAGAAGCGCCTCCGGGATGTACTTTGAATTCTTGTTCCGACGGGCCCACTCCCGCAGGCGGGTGGACCGGATGTATTGATCCGGGGTGAGCTTGAACTCCTTCACAATCTGCTCGAAGGAGGTCACAGTGGGTACAACGGGGCCGATGGGCTCCGGTTTGCCCCAATTCGGATTTCCACGACGTTTTGCCATTTGGTTTTGTTTTCCTTAGAAGGAGTGAATTGCCTTGTTACTGCCTCGGGCGCTGGCTGGGGATCCTTGCTTCCCTGAGGCGACTCTAGGGTTCTATTTTACGGATTTTCTCTTTAAAAATCAATAGCAAACGGGCGTTTGAAGGAGAATTTCCCGGCCCGTCTCCCGAACCAAGTTTCCTCCCCTATCCTGTTGTTTCAAAGCAGCTTACAAGTTTTGGCTGCGCGGTTCAATGTATAGAACTGCACACTTTGCTATGCCAAAATCGGCGGTAGTCCTTCTCGTGGTGGGAGGATAGAAGTATGTCAAGAAAATGGCTGTGGACCGCGTGCAGCGTTTTACTGCTTTGCGCTACGGCGGCCAGTTGTAGCGCTGTGGAGTTAAGAGTCAGCCGAGATGCTCTTGAGCGCACCCTGAAGCAGCAGCTCTTCAGCGGCCCGAACGGGCGGTATTACCTCAAAGGGACGGCCCAGACGGCGTGTTCGGTCTACGCTGACGATGCGAAGCTGACATTTGCGCAGAATCGGATCGTGGTTCGCATCAAGACCCGGGCGCGCATGGGAAAGTCAGTGGCGGGTTCGTGCATCGGGATTTCGCTTTCGCCGACGGCAGAGGTTTCGGTGGCACCGTACGGCGAAGGAGAAACCATCGGCTTTCGCGATGCCCAGCTGGTGAAGGTCAGTGATCAGCGGGAGTTGAATTTTCTGCTGGCGCCGTTTCTTAGCCACCAAGTCCCTTCGAGCATGAAAGTGGACGCAGCCGATCTGCTTCGCAAAGCTCTCGAGGGCTCAACTGCATCCTCCGGCTACAAAGTGACGCTCGACCGGCTCAAGGTCCATTCAATGGCGATCGAGGGAGACGTGCTGGTAGTGGATGTGGATGGGGATATCAGCGTGAAGTAGCAGGCTGACTCTGAAAAGAAACGACAAAGCCCAACGCGGGATAGCGTCGGGCTTTGCTTTTTGGTTCGAAATGGTTTGAGGCGTCTCTCGACTACCACCATTCCATCAGACGGCTGGATGAAACCTTCGCGCTGCTCTTGGGCTTGGGTGTGCGCAGCAGAAGGACGGGACATGGCGCCAGCTTGACGACTTTTTCGGCAATCGATCCGAACACGGACGGATACCAGCCGGAGCGGCCGTGGGTAGAAATCACAACATAGTCGATACCATCCCGCTCGATAGCGTCGAGAATGGTTCCGGCCACGTCGAAGCCGACTTCAACACTTGTCTTGGCGTCGATGCTTTTTGCAGCAAGAGACTTCTTCGATGTTGCAAAGTGCTCCGCGGCTTCCTTCTTTGCGGCGTCGACAATCAAGCCTTCAGAAACGGACTCAGGAAGCGCCACTGTTGGGAATTCGGGGATGACATTGAGCAAAAACAATTCGGCATGAAACTTCTCGGCAAGCTCAGTCGCCGCTTCAAGGGCGCTGTGGGATGAGGCACTAAAGTCAATAGGAACAAGTATTTTTGTTGGGACTGCGCTATATGCGCCTGTTTCGGACATTCCAATCTCCTCGCCGCACCACACCTGTGGCCGGCCATATTTTCGTCGTCACAATCATAGCAAGCCGGTGCATGGTTCCTAACGTGACAGGCAACACACGTATATACCCATTTCGTGTTCCAAATTCACTCCAAAGTGAACGCGCTGTAAACTCCCGGATGTTACCGTAGTACGCAATGAGTTCCCCAACAGCGGCTGTTCTTGGTGAAATTGGACTGCCGGTTTCTGTGCGCGAACTGGCAGCCAAAACCTGGGATGTGATCGTCGTCGGAGCGGGCCACAACGGCCTCGCCTGCGCCGCTTACCTGGCGCAGACTGGTCAACGTGTGCTGGTTATCGAGAGCCGCACGCGCGTTGGGGGGGCCTGCACCATCGAGGAACCCTTTCCGGGCGTGCGTATGTCGCCATGCGCTTATCTTGCGGGGCTTCTGCATCCTCTGGTGGTGAAGGAACTGGGCTTGCCCGAACGCGGATTCACATGGACACCGGCAGTGAATGGGCTCTTCGTTCCCTTCCTCGACGGCTCAAGTGTTCAGCTTTGGGACGATGACGAAAGGTGTACGGAAGAAGTGCGGGCGCTGGCTCCCGGCGATGTGGACGGTTTCAATTCAATGTGCGACGTCATCCGGCGCCTGCGGAATGCGCTGCGTCCGGAAGACGGCGACGATTTCTGGATCGGCGACGCACCCACTCGCGAAGAGATAGAAGAACGGATCGGCGACGACCCGGAAGCACGCGCGGTCCTCTTCGATTGGTCAATGGCGGAATTTGTCGAGCACTATCTCGACGATGAGCGATTGCAGATTGCGTATCTCGGCCAGGGAGTGATCGGCACCAATGCCAGCCCTTTCGACGCAGGCACAGCCTCGATCCGGTTTCATCATGCGTCGGGCCGACTTGGCGGGATGCCGGGCATGTGGGGCTATGTGCGCGGCGGAATGGGGATGGTTTCATTCTACTTTTGCGACGCGGCTCGAGAAGCGGGCGCGACTGTGGTCTCCGGCGTGCCTGTCGCGCAGATTCTTCCCGGCGAAGGCGTGTGGCTGGAAAGCGGCGAACGGATCCTGGCGAAAACGATTGTGTCGAATGCGGATCCGCGGCGGACTTTAGCAATGCTGGGTACGGCAGCGGATGCGAAATGGCGGACGCGCATTGAAAGAGTGCCGATTGAAGGATGCACGGTGAAGTTGAATGTGCATCTGAAGGAGTTGCCAAATTTCACGGCACGACCGGGTACCAACGAGGCCCATCACTATGGGCAGATCAATGCACCGCTGACCAAGGACGAGTGGAAGGCTGGATTTGCCGCAGCTAAACGCGGCGAGTTGCCCGAGCACCTGTGGTGCGAACTCTATTTTCAAAGCGTGCACGATTCCACCGTGGTCCCCGAAGGCGAGCACACGATGAGCGTTTTCGCGCAATATGTACCGTACAAACTTGCCAAAGGAGATTGGGACGAGCGTCGCGATGAGGTACACAAGCTGGCGATGAAGTCTCTCGAACGGTTTTGCTCAAACATCGACGAAGCGGTCATTGATGCGCAGGTGCTTGGTCCGCCGGATATCGAGCAAAAGGTCGGCCTGACCGGTGGACACATCTTCCAGGGGGAGTGTCTGCCGCAGTACATGTGGGCGAACAGGCTCACGGCGCGCACGCCCATGGCGGGGATGTATTTGTGCGGCGCCTGCACGCATCCCGGCGGCAGCGTGATTGGGATCAATGGAAGGAATGCGGCTATGGCGGTGCTGAAGGATCTGAAGACGCTCTAGTGCCGTGCCTCCAATGTTTGTAGCATGGGTTCTTAAGTGCAAAAGCAGATCCTTCGACTCACCACCCCCAAACTCCACTCCAAAGAGCCGAGACCGCTTATTGGGACCCCGGTACTGAAAAGCGTTTGGGGCCCCGTTCGCTCAGGATGACAGGGTTGTGGCTCGGTTTGGAAGAAACCATCCCTCAGGGGCTAAAGCCCGGCAAGTTCGATTGGCCTTATTGGCACGACTGAAGTCGTGCCCTTTCAAAACGCTGGTTAGACGGCAGTTTTTCACCAGTCGTACCCTGTTACAAAGCATCATCTCCTTTGCAGTTTTTTGTTCGGCTCTGCTATTCTCCGACGCACATGCCTGCGACTACCGTTCTCAAACGAGGTATCAGGTTTCGCGACCTGGCGCTGTTTTACGTGGTCGTTGCGCTCAACGTGCGCTGGACTTCGACGGCCGCTGCGGCGGGTCCAAGCATCCTGGTTATCTGGCTTGCGGCACTGACATGTTTCTTTGTTCCGCTCGCCGCCAGCGTCATGGAACTGTCGTCGCGCCATCCCGAAGAAGGCGGTATCTACGTTTGGACGCGCGAGGCCTTTGGGGACATGACGGGATTCCTGGCTGCGTGGATGTACTGGATGAGCAACCTGCCGTTCTTTGCGAGCGTGCTTTATTTCGGCGCGGCCTCGGTGCTGTTTGCGTTTGGACCGAGAGCGGCGGGGCTGAATTCCAATCCGCTGTACTTCATGGGATTCGCGGCGTTCTGGCTGGCGTTGATCGTGCTTCTGAACATACGCGGGGTGGACTCAGGCAAATGGCTGAACAATATTTGTTCAGTTGGGAGCCTGGTGCCGCTTGGCGTGCTGATGATGATGGCGGCGGTGTCGTGGATGCGGTTCGGGTCGGCAACTCATTTTACAGTTGCGAACATGACACCACATTGGACGCTGGATAACGCGGTTTTCTGGTCGAGCGTGTTTTTCGCATTCGGCGGCGTGGAAGCGGCGAGCGCCATGGGCGATGAGATCCAGAATCCGCGCAAGACAGTGCCTTGGGCGATCCTGGTGGGCGGCAGTGCGGTTGCGATTGGTTATATAGGGGGGACCGCCGCGTTGCTGGTTGCGCTTCCCAGTTCGGCCGTCAGCGGGCTGGAGGGATTTGTAAACGGCGTGCAGACCTTGAGCGCGCGACTGGGGCTGGGCTGGATGCTGGCCCCGATGGCGTTGCTGGTCGCAGTGAACACGGTTGGGTCAACCGCGGCGAACCTGTCGTCGACATCGCGGCTGCCGTTTGTGGCGGGCATCGATCACTATCTACCGCCGATTTTCGGATCGGTTCATCGACGCTATCGGACACCGTGGGTGGCGATTGCGGTTTATGGGCTGGCGAGCGTGCTTGTAGCGGTGGTGGGACAAACAGGGACAACGGTACGCGGCGCGTACGACGTGCTAGTGAGCATGGCGGTGGTTTCTTACTTTATTCCCTACCTTCTGTTGTTTGCATCGATGATCCGATTGCAGAGTGAGCCGGCAGGACCAAACGTGAGGCGGGTGCCGGGAGGCAAACCGGTGGCCATTTTGCTCGGGACGGTGGGCTTGGCGAGCACTGCCACTACGATCGTCCTGTCGCTTTTCCCGGGCGCGGACCAGCCGGACAAAGTGCTGGCCGTGGTGAAGGTGGTGGGCGCGAGTGTCCTGCTGATGGGCTTGGGAATCGGGGTGTTTGTTGCGGAGCGGCGCAGGGCGCGGGCACTGGTGGCGTGAGGACTGAGAGCGGGGCTAGCGGTGTTAGCGGTGCCTGGCGCCTGTTCGCGGAATCAGGGCGTGACTTCGCTGCCTGCGATGAAGACGCGGGGGCGAGTAGGCGCGGCGATGAAGTAGGCCAGTTCGCGATAGTCAGCGAATTCATGGATTATGAAGTCGGCCTGTTTGCCGGGCTCGAGTGAGCCGGTGTGGCTGCCGAGATTGAGGCTCCAGGCCGCGTTAATTGTTGCGGCACTTAGCGCCTCGGCAGGCAACATACCCATCTGCAGACAGGCAAGCGAGAGCATGAATGGCATCGATGGAACAGGCGACGAGCCGGGATTGAAATCCGTAGCGAGCACGATGGCGAGACCTAATTCAATCATCTTACGGGCTGGCGGATATTGCGTCCGGCTCAGCGCAAAGACCGAACCGGGCAACAACACGGGTTGCACTCCGGCCACGCGGAGACGGTGCAGGGTCTCGTCTGTGACGGTCTCAAGATGATCGGCTGTCGTGGCACCCAACTCTGCGGCGAGGGCTGCGCCGGTTCCGGGGCGAAACTGTTCGGCATGAATGCGCAATCCCAGGCCGTGGCGTCGCGCAGCGGTGAGCACGGTGCGCGTTTCTTCTTCGGTAAAGGCGTGGTCGTCGCAGAAGGCATCACAATACTGCGCCAGGCTAGTGACAGC
The DNA here is from genome assembly GCA_963826915.1 of uncultured Acidobacteriaceae bacterium. Lineage (GTDB taxonomy): Bacteria > Acidobacteriota > Terriglobia > Terriglobales > Acidobacteriaceae > Telmatobacter. The sequence goes on along the minus strand of CAWGYG010000005.1, from coordinate 22,784 downwards.
GACCTCGGGAATGAGTTCATTCGCAACCCAGTGCACATACTCTGAACGCCGGCCGGCAAACTCGGGGGGCACGGTGTGCGCGGCGAGCAGCGTTGGAACGATGCGAACCGGGCCCTCTTCCCACCCCACGGACGAAGACCTGTTCGTGAGGACCCCAGCTTCGTTGTTCAGGCGGCGAATGACTCGGAGCATTTTGAGCTCGGTATCGTGATCGAGGCCGTAGCCGGATTTGGCTTCTAAGGTTGTGGTGCCAGAACGAAGCATCCAGTCGCGATGGCGACGGGCGGAGGCGAGGAGCTCATCTTCAGTGGCGGCACGGGTGAGGGCTACGGTGCGGAGGATGCCGCCGCCAGATGCGGCGATCTGCTGGTAAGTCGCTCCGCCGAGGCGCTGCTCAAACTCGGCGGCGCGATTGCCGGCGAAGACGAGATGGGTGTGGGCGTCGACGAAGCCGGGGGTTAGGCAGCGGCCTTCGGCGTTGATGACTTCTGCGTCCGCGGGGATTTGAGAGCGAAGGTCTGCGTACGTTCCCGCTGCGGCGATGCGTCCGTCTTCTATCAGCAATGCCGCATCTTCGATGATGGCTAGGTCGCGGAGTTCCTCGCCGACACGCGGGCGTGATGGGCCGGCGAGGGTGACGAGCTGTCCGATGTTGACGATGGAGATCATAGCGGGGTTCGCGGTGTTAGCGGGGCTACCGGAGTTAGCGGAGTTAGCAAAAGCGCATGGTCAATCCCTTGGATAGAGGGCTCGGCGTGGGAACATCCTTTGCTCGACCTCGTATCCTTCAATCTTCTTCTCCGGAATGTACCAAGTCGAAGGTCGTTTCGGATTGTATTGGATTTCAATTGTGTGTTTGATCATTTTCCTGGCCATAGACTCGCCTTCCTCTTCGCCATCGGTGAAAAGAGAAAATCGCCCTGAGTAATTCTCACCCGCAGCTACATACGAAAACGTGAAACATGGCAGCATGATTTCATTTTTGTCATCCAAATCCTCTATTTCCATTGCGGCAGAATGAATGGTCGCCAAAGCTTTCGGCCAACTACGAGTGCGCCTCTCGAGTAACTTAGACAAACCAAGCCCCACGAGTGCAAAAAGGAGGAGAGTTGCCGTCGCGTACAGTTTAGCTTCAGAGCGAAGACTCACCTTTCACTTCCCTTCCATGGGGATGTGAATTCCCTTCTCTTTGGCGGTTTGCTGAGCGAGTTCGTAGCCGGCGTCGGCGTGGCGGGCTACGCCTATGCCGGGATCGTTGTTGAGCACCCGGGCGATTTTGCGCGAGGCGATGTCCGTTCCATCGGCGACGGTGACCTGTCCGGCGTGAAGCGAATAGCCCATGCCCACGCCGCCGCCGTGATGGAAGCTGACCCACGTGGCTCCGGATGCGGTGTTGAGCAGCGCATTCAGAATCGGCCAATCGGCGACGGCGTCCGATCCGTCGAGCATCTTTTCGGTCTCGCGATAAGGGCTGGCGACGGAGCCGGTGTCGAGGTGATCGCGGCCGATTGCAATCGGAGCGGAAATCTCTCCCTTGCGCACCAGGTCGTTGATGGCCTCGCCCATTTGTGCGCGCTCGCCCTGGCCCAGCCAGCAGATCCGCGCCGGCAAGCCTTGAAATGCGAAACGGCCGCGCGCCAGGCGCAGCCAACGCGTGAGAATCTCGTTTTCAGGAAAAAGCTCAAGAGCCAATTCGTCGGTCCGGTGGATGTCTTTTGGGTCGCCGGAGAGGGCTACCCAGCGAAATGGACCTGCTCCCGTGCAGAAGAGCGGACGAATATATTCCGGAACAAAACCCGGAATCAAGAAGGCATCGGCGCAGCCAGCGTCGAATGCAAAACGACGGATGTTATTTCCGTAGTCGAAGGTGACCGCTCCGGAGCGTTGCATAGCAAGCATCGCATCCATGTGGACGACCATTGTGGACGTGGAACGCCGCACGTACTCCTTTGGATCGGTTTTACGCAACTCTGCAGCCTGGGCAAGCGTCAGGCCCTGGGGTACGTATCCGTTCAATGGATCGTGGGCGCTGGTCTGGTCGGTCACCACGTCCACTTGCACGCCGCGACGGACCAGTTCAGGCAAAACATCGGCGCAGTTGCCGACAAGGCCGACGGAAAGCGCACGTCCATCACGGCGAGCGGACTCGCAAAGCCGCAAAGCCTCGTCGAGGTTCTCAGTCAGCGTGTCGCAATAGCGCGTGTTGACGCGGCGTTCGATGCGACTACGGTCCACATCGACGACCAGCACGACACCGTCGTTCAGGGTTACGGAGAGCGGCTGCGCGCCGCCCATGCCGCCCATGCCCCCGGTAACGACGAGCTTGCCTTTCAGCGTGCCTCCGAAGTGGCGCTCGGCTAACGCGGCAAACGTCTGGAATGTGCCTTGCAGAATTCCCTGGGTGCCGATGTAGATCCAACTGCCGGCCGTCATCTGGCCATACATCATGAGGCCCTTGCGGTCGAGTTCATTGAAGTGCTCCCAGTTGGCCCACTTGCCCACCAGGTTGGAGTTCGCAATGATTACGCGAGGAGCCATTTCGTGGGTGGGAAACACGCCGACCGGCTTGCCCGACTGGACGAGGAGGGTTTCTTCGGAGCCAAGGCGTTCCAATTCGCGAACAATGGCGTGATAGCACTCCCAGTTGCGGGCGGCCCGGCCTATGCCGCCGTAGACTACGAGGTCGGAGGGTCGCTCAGCCACTTCGGGGTCGAGATTGTTCATCAGGCAGCGCAGGGCCGCCTCCTGCTGCCAGCCTTTGCAGCGCAGCGAATTGCCGCGGGGCGCACGAATAATGGGAACGGTTGCGGTAGTCATTTTCCCTCCTGAGCCAGAAACGGGTGCTGACCCGGCACTTTGAGAATACTATCTGCACATGCATGGCGGTCCGACCGCTTACCGGTTTGAGGGACTGATCGTTTATCCTTTTTCGCGTGCCTACCACTCTTGTTGAATGCGTACCTAATTTCTCAGAAGGCCGCGATCCAGCCAAAGTCGATGCCATCGTCGAAGCGATGAAGATTCCCGGCGTCTATCTTCTCGATCGCGAGATGGATGCCGATCATAATCGCTGCGTCATCACCCTTGTCGGCGAGCGTGACGCCATTCAGGAAGCGGCCATCCGCGGCGTTGGCAAAGCCGCAGAGCTTATCGACCTGACCGCACACCAAGGCGCGCACCCACGCATGGGCGCAGCCGATGTTGTTCCCTTTATTCCGATCGACGGCGTTACGCTTGCAGATTGCGTCGCCATGGCGAAGCATGTGGGTGCGGAGATCGCCAGGCGGTTCCAGATTCCGGTGTACCTCTACGAAGCGGCTGCGGCGACGGCGGAACGGCAGAATCTTGAAAACATTCGCAAGGGACAGTTTGAAGGGATTCGCGATGAGATTGCCACGAATCCTGCGCGGCGCCCGGATTTTGGAGAGGCGCGTGTGCATCCCACTGCCGGAGCAACCGTGGTGGGCGCCCGCAAGGCCTTGATCGCGTACAACGTTTTCCTGAATACGGTGGATGTGGACATTGCGAAGCGGATTGCCAAGGCGGTGCGTTCGTCCTCCGGGGGGTTCCGGTTTGTGAAGGGCGCTGGTTTCCTGGTGCGCGGGATGGCTCAAGTCTCGATGAACCTGACAGACTTTGAGCAAACGCCGATTCATCGCGTCTTTGAATTCGTGAAGCGAGAAGCAGCTCGCTACGGCGTCACGCCGGTGTCGAGCGAGATCGTGGGTTTGATTCCGAAGCAAGCGCTCGAGCAGGCCGCTGAATGGTTTTTGCAGGTGGAAAACTTTGATTCTTCATTGATACTTGAAAACCGATTGGCAGCCGTCATGAGCGGCAAGGCGGCTGTTGGCGAACTTCGCGCCGGAGTTGAGCCGTTTATTGAACAGTTGGCCGCACCCACCGCGACCCCCGGCGGAGGCAGCGCAGCAGCTGCCGCAGGCGCCATGGCTGCAGGCCTCGCGGGCATGGTTGCGACGATGTCGCGGGGCAAGAAGGCCTACGTGCAATACGAGACCCAATTGAGCGCTGCCATCGCCCGGCTATCGCAGCTGCGAGAGGACCTGAAATCCGCGATCGACTCTGACGCAGAGTCTTATAACGCGGTGATGAAGGCATACAAGGCCGCCAAAGAGTCTTCCGACGGCGGTGCTGCAATCAACGCTGCGCTGAAACAGGCGACAAGCGTGCCGCTTGGCGTGGCTGAAGGTGTTGCCGAGGTCGCGCAAATCGCGGCGACCTTAAGGGCGATCTCTAATCCAAACATGAGTTCCGATCTAACCACGGCGCTGGCACTGGCAAAAGCAGCCATGGAAGGCGCGCTCGCCAACGTGTCCGTCAATCTTGAATCAATTAAGCCCGGTTCCGCTGAGGACGATGCTTTTATCACACACACGCGCGCGCGCGCAGCCGAACTGGAGCATGTGAGCTCGTAGGTTGCGAAATCAGAGTTTTGAACGGAATCGGTGGAAATGTCCTCTTCAAGGCTGAAGCCGGCATCGATTTTGCTCGCTATGCGCGGTGGTTGAAACCACCGCCTCCCTCCGTAATCGGTTTTCCTCTTCCCGCCAGAGGCTCGTGGGAACCCTTCAAGCCGGGCCTGCTTGTTCCACTCCCGACTTGAACAGCGGCGCTGGCGCCGATTTCGAGCATTTGAATCCAGCCGTTTCTCATTGCGCGGTAAAGAGGTTATTCTGTCTGTCAATTAACAAACTAGCTCCCCAGAGGTGCTGATTGCACAGGGTAGTGCGTTTTCCATTTGCTGTAATTGCAATCCTGTTTTTAGCCGCAACGTCACAAGCGAATTCAGCCGCCGAATCCCAGCAGAAAACGGGCTTCGTCCGACTCGACCGGGTCACCGCTTCCCGGCCACTTCCCAACGGAATCGAGATCCGCTCCGGTTCCGCTGTCATCCAGATCACAGCACTGCGCGATGACGTGGTGCGCGTGCGCGTGGGCCCGGCCGGTCAGCTTCCCGAAGACGCTTCATGGGCGGTTCTTGCCTCGTCACGCACCGCCGCAGTTAACGTCGTTGCCGAATCGAATTCAAGCTCGGTTGGCTTCAAAACAGCCAAACTTTACGTATCCATACACAAGGATCCGTTCGGAATCACGGTCACCGACCTTGCCGGGCATGTTATCGCCGAAGATCTTCCAGGCAGACCTATCGAGTTTCATGGCGCTTCTTTCCGGGTGTACATGAAATCTCCGTCCGACGAGCACTACTTCGGACTCGGGGACAAGCCGGGGCCGCTCGATCGGCGCAACGAGGATTTTGTTGACTGGAATACGGACGCCTTCGGATGGCAGGAGTCGACTGACCCTATTTACAAATCGATTCCCTACTTCATCACCTTTCACAAGGGAATCTCGGCGGGCATTTTTCTCGACAACACTTGGCGCGCGAGCTTCGACTTCAACAAGGAATACCGCGACGGCTATTCCTTCGGTTCGGAAGGCGGACCGCTGGACTTTTACATTCTTTACGGACCCGAGCCGAAGTCGGTGGTGGAAACCTGGGCGTGGCTGGTAGGAACGACACCCTTGCCGCCCCTCTGGTCGCTTGGCTATCAGCAGTCCCGTTACAGCTACTATCCAGAAGCGGAGGTGCGTCGCATTGCCGACCGGCTGCGCAGCGAGCGTATCCCCGCGGACGTGATCTGGCTAGATATCGACTATCAGTTCAAGAATCGCCCGTTTACCATTGATCCTGAACGATTTCCACATTTCGACCAGATGATCAAGGACCTGCGTGCCGAGCATCTGCGCACGGTAGTCATTACCGACCTGCACATTGCCGACATTCCCATGGCCAACTACAAGCCATTCGATGATGGAATTGCGGGTGACCATTTCGTAAAGAACCCCGACGGGACCATTTATGAAGGGGTCGTCTGGCCAGGAAAGTCGGTGTTTCCTGACTTCACTCAGAAGAGTTCGCGGGACTGGTGGGGGACTCTCTATGCAGACTTCGTTGGAAAAGGCATTGCCGGCTTCTGGAACGATATGAATGAGCCGGCTGTCTTTCTGGTTCCGTCAAAGACGATGCCGGACGATACACAGCATCGGATTGACGAACCCGGTTTCGCAACGCGCACGGCGAGCCACCTTGAGATTCACAACGTTTACGGAATGGAGAACACGCGAGGGACGTTCGAAGGGCTATTAAAACTCCAACCGGCCTTGAGGCCGTTTGTGATGACCCGCGCCAGCTACGCAGGCGGCCATCGCTATGCCGCCACGTGGACAGGCGACAACTCCAGTACATGGAACCATCTTCGCCAAACCACGCCGCAGTTGCTTAACCTGGGACTGAGCGGGTTCGCAATGTCGGGAGCAGATGTAGGTGGATTTGCCGGCTCGCCGCAGCCGGAATTGCTGACACGCTGGCTGGAAGTTGCGGCCTTTCATCCCATTGACCGCGACCACACTGCTACGGGGACCAAATCGCAAGAACCCTGGGAGAATGGGACTTCGGAAGACCTGAGCCTGCGTCGCCGCTACATCGAAGAGCGCTACAAGTTGCTGCCTTACATTTACACCACTGCTGAGGAGATGAGTCGAACCGGCCTGCCGATCATGCGTCCACTCTTTCTCGAATTTCCAAATGGCGCCGCTGACGGACAGCCTCTGGACCTGAGCACGGGCAACGCATTTCTTCTGGGACCTGATCTTCTGGTTGCTCAAAGCCCCTATCCGGATGAGTTGGATGACTACTCGGTCGCACTCCCTCCCAGCAGTTGGTACGACTACTGGACAGGCTCAAGAATCGATCCAGCTTCTGGACGCAAGGGTATTGATAATGCGCCAGTTACGCAACCTGAAGTACACATCCATCGCACCCTGGAGACGCTCCCTGTTTTTGTACGGGCCGGCTCGATCGTGCCTGAGCAGCCACTGGTGCAAAGCACTGACGAAACGCCCCAAGGACCCCTTACACTGCGTGTCTACCCGCCGACAGTACTTGGCAGTGGGTGTGATGGGACGCTCTACCTTGATGACGGCGTCAGTTACGCGTTCAAAAAGGGCGATTTCCTGCGCGTGCAATTCGCGTGCAGGCTAACTGCACAGGGACTGATCGTTACGATCGCTCCGCGGCAGGGTTCGTTTGAGCCTTGGTGGAAGTTGCTCTCGATCGAGATCTATGGCGCGGTGAAGCCTTCCAATTCTGCAACAGTCACTTCGCTGGGCGGGTCGGGAGCAATTCCCGTCTCGACGGGATTCGATGCGGAGCATCACCTTGTTACGGCGCTGGTGAAAGATGATGGCAAGGGTCTTGAGTTGCAACTGACATACTGAGTTTGTGTTCAGCCTAACGAGAGCTGCGACGCCGGTGATCGAGAAACAGGTCGCTGCCGCCTCTGCATTGGTTCCGGGCAATTCGCGATTTCTGTCGCTGCATGGCGGCATGAAAACGGCGAGACTTCCCTTCACTTTTGCGCATGATCTCTCCCGCATTTGTATAGGCCACGGCCAACCGTCGTTCCTGGCTGCGGCAGAGGGTTTCGAGCGATGGGCGGCATTTGATCTGGGCTGGGTGCGTGTTGCAAATCCCGCTGCCGCCATCGTGGTTGGGCAAATCGTCGCTGTCGAAGTGCAGTCGCTCGGCCTGTGGTCACTCAACCTGAGCCAGATTCTGGAAAACGTGAAGACAGAGAGATCCATTGGGTTCCTTTACTCGACGACAGAACATCACGTTGAAGAAGGTGAAGAGCGATTTCTGATCACACTCGACCCGGTTTCGGGAGAGGTCTGGTATGAGTTGGAAGCTGTATCACGGCCCCGCAATGCGCTGGCCCGGATTGGGCTGCCGATCACACGGAGTTTCCAGCACCGGTTTGCGCGCGATTCTCATCTTCGAATGAAAACAGCGGCAGGATCCGAGACCCCATAGAGCGCGGTTCCGCTTCAGCAGTTTGTGACTTTGGAAACTGAATTGATACCTGTAAGGGTTCCCTCAAGCTGCTAACCTAGAGGCATGAAATTCGGCGTCCTGGTTTTTCCGGGTTCTAATTGCGATCACGATACCTATAACGTGATTGCCGAGATCGCCCACCAGCCCGTGACATTCCTATGGCATGACTCCGAAGATCTTGCCGGCGTCGACGCAGTCCTCGTGCCCGGCGGTTTTGCTTACGGCGACTACCTCCGCACGGGCGCGATTGCGCGCTTTTCACCGGTGATGCAGGCGGTGAAGCGCTTTGCCGCGGGGGGAGGCCTGGTGCTCGGCATCTGCAATGGATTTCAGATCCTCGCCGAATCGGGACTGTTGCCCGGAGCGCTGATGCGCAACGCTGGACTGAAATATATCTGCAAGCAGGTTCACCTTCGCGTTGAAACGACCGATAGTCCCTTCACCAACAAGTTTGCCAAAGGAGATGTACTTCAAATCCCCATTGGACACATGGAAGGAAACTACTTCTGCACTCCCGATGAGTTGAAACGCCTTGAAGACGGAGACCAGATCGCCTTTCGCTATGCCACACCCCGCGGAGAGATAACTGGAGAAGCGAATCCAAATGGATCGCTCAGCAATATTGCAGGGATTCTAAACGAGGGACGAAATGTACTGGGGATGATGCCCCATCCGGACCGCTCAAGTGAAAGCCTGCTAGGATCAGCCGACGGCTGGAACGTTTTCGCCTCAATGATCGAGGCTCTGGCAACGCACTGAGATTACTCTTCTGAGATGGACGTTGGGTTGCGATGATTGATATCCACACGCACCTGATTTACGGAGTGGACGACGGGTCTCCGGATCTGCAAACGTCCCTTGAAATGGCTGGTCAAGCGGCCATCGAGGGGGTGACGCATATTGTCTGCACCCCGCATGCAAATGAGGTATTTCCTTACCAGGCTTCGATCATCGAGACGCGCCTTGCGGAGTTGCGTGAAAGGCTCAAGGGAGTTGTCCAGTTGAGCCTGGGATGCGACTTCCATATGAATGCCACGAACATTGAGGAAGCGCTCGCCAATCCATTTCGTTACTCCATCGACGGCAAGGGCTACCTGCTCATTGAATTCCCAGATATGCTGATCCCGCAGGAATTGACGCGCGCGCTTAGCCGCCTGCGCAGCGTAGGGTATACGCTCGTCGTCACTCATCCTGAAAGGAACCCGGTTTTGCAACAAAATCCGGAGTTGCTGGCCGACTGGATTCGCGAAGGGTGCCTTGTGCAGGTAACATCTGCGTCACTTTACGGCCGGTTCGGTTACGTTGCGAAAGCGTTTGCCGATGCACTGCTTGACCGCAACTGGATTCACTTTCTGGCAAGCGACGCGCATCACCCCGAGTGGAGACCGCTGCATCTCAAGAAAGGCTACGACTACGTCGTTGAGCGAGTTGGAGTGGAGGTTGCACAGCGCCTGTACGTCACCAATCCGAAGGCCGCAGTCGAGGGAGCGAAGTTGCCATCGCAGCCTGAGCCGGTTGGTCTTTGGGACAATGTTCCCCTTGAGTTCGATACGAAGGATCGACACAAATCAGAGCGCTCAAGAACTAGCGCCCAAGAGACCAGAGATCTTGCCGGCAAAGGCTTTTGGGGACGACTTTTTTCGCGCTAAAGCAGGCCTTTGCTTGAAGGGGCTAAATTCCCAGCCCACCATCCACAACGAGAACCTGGCCTGTCACAAATCCAGTATTTGATGCAAAGAAAAGCACGGCCTGCGCTACATCCTTCGCTGCGCCGTTGCGTTTCATCGGCGTCTTGTCAGCAAAGCGTTTGGCAAGCTCGACCTCTTCGCCTTCGACTTCGATTAACCCGGGGGCGACACAGTTTACGCTGACGTCCGGTGCGAATGCCTTTGCCATTGTTTGGGTGAGCATGTGCAGTGCGGCTTTGGAAGAGCAGTAGTGCGCATGAAGCGGCCAGGCACGAATTCCACCCAGCGAGCCAATATTCACAATCCGGCCTTTTGCCTTGCGCAAATCACCCAGCGCTTCCCGCGCTACGAGAAATGGCCCGCGCACATTTGTCTCGAATACTTCATCCCACTGTGCCAGGCTGATCTGGTCAAGAGGCGCTTCTTCGTACACGGCCGCATTGTTGACCAGAATATCGAGTCGCCCATGAAACTTCATTGATGCAGCGATTGCTGCGCGCACTGAAGCCTCTGAACGCACGTCGCACTCGACGGCCAGGGCACGACGGCCCAACTGTTCAATCCTTCGTACAGTCTCCTGTGCATCTTTTTTTGAAACACGGTATGTAATCGTCACATCGGCGCCTGCGCACGCCAGTTCCAAGGCGATCTCGCGGCCAATGCGCCGCGCGCCTCCGGTGATGAATGCCGATTTACCGCTGAGCAATTGCGTGGACATCACAGAGATTCTTGATTGTATTCAGATGCTGGAATCGTCGATTCCCTACTGCGGCTGACTCGGGCTCGGTGGGGTCGTGGCGTCGGCAGGTTTGTCCTTCGGAGGATCTTTTTGTGCTCCGTCCTTGCCTGCATCTCCCGGTTTGTTCTTACTCTCGACCTTTTGAGAGTCTTCCGCCTGATTGTGATTCTTATAAATGGAGTACTGTTCTCCCGGACGCTTGAGCCTCACCCCCAGGGCGATATTGGCCTTGTCGATTGTGAAGTCTTGTCCGTAAGTCTGGTAGCCCTTTGCTATTACCTGGAGTGTCGCTTTCGAGCCCATGGGAAGGACGTCAATGATGGTCTTCCCGTCTTCGTTCGTCTTCAACTCCATGTTTCCCTTGTCGCCGTCCAGGTGAAAGATCACTGCCGCATTCTCAATCGGCTTGGCGTCGGTGTCGCGGAGGATTGTCACCTCAATCCGCGAGGTCGGCGGCGGCGCCTTGTACTTGCGACCACGATTGCTGGAAGTCTGTGCAAAAAGCGAGGTACCCGCGAGAAACAGGAGGCTGGCTGCGGTCAGGAGGAAGCGACGATCGGGACGGGACAACATGCTTGCATTGTACCTGTTTCTGTACTCCTGGAGCCAATGTCCTGGTCCGGTATCCAGGGTCTAAATGCCGCCGCAAATGGAAGTCTCGCCACAACTTGCGGCCCAATCCTGTTGAATCTCTGCAATGAAGTAGAGAGTGCCAACCCCCAATGAAAGCATTGAAGCAGGTAAACTGGATGTGAGGTCGCCATGCCCGAAATTCAGCGCAGGAAGACACCTACGGTCAAAATCGGCCACGTTCGCGTTGGCTGGGCAGTCCCGGTTGTCGTGCAATCGATGACAAATACCGATACTGCTGACGTTGCCTCCACGATTGAACAGGTTGCTGCCCTGGCTCTGGCGGGCTCAGAGATCGTTCGCGTTACGGTCAACAATGAAGAAGCCGCTGCCGCGGTTCCGCATATCGTCGAAGGACTGGACAAGCGCGGCCTTCGGGTGCCGATCGTTGGCGACTTCCATTACAACGGACATTTGCTGCTGAAGAAGTTTCCAGCAACGGCGCGTGCGCTTGCCAAATACAGGATCAACCCGGGCAATGCGTCCATTGGCAAGAAAGACAACGACAATTTTCAAGTTATGGTGGAGTGCGCTGTCGAAAACCAGAAACCTGTTCGCATCGGGGTGAACTGGGGCTCGCTCGACCAAGCTCTTCTGACCCGGATGATGGACGAGAACAGCAAGCAGCCAGAGCCACTGCCAGCACGCGATGTGATGATGGAGGCGATGGTGGTGAGTGCGCTTGAGTCGGCCAAGGCAGCGGAACACTACGGACTGCGGCCTGAACAGATCATCCTCTCCGCCAAAGTCAGTGGAGTACGCGATCTCATCGACGTCTATACGAATCTCGCAGCGCGCTGCAATTATGCGCTGCATCTCGGCCTTACTGAGGCAGGCATGGGAGCGAAAGGTCTGATCGCTTCCACGGCGGGGCTTGCGCCGTTGTTGCTAGCAGGGATCGGCGACACGATCCGCGTCAGCCTGACGCCCAAGCCCAATGGCGATCGCACGGAAGAGGTGCTGGCGGCACAGCAGATTCTGCAATCGCTTTCTATCCGAAGCTTCATGCCGCAGGTCACCAGCTGTCCCGGTTGCGGGCGCACCACAAGCACCTATTTTCAGGAATTGGCAGAGCAGATTCAGAGCTACCTGCGCACCTCCATGCCGGAGTGGCGGAAGCGCTATCCAGGCGTCGAGGAACTGAAGCTTGCGGTGATGGGCTGCGTTGTCAACGGACCCGGCGAATCGAAACACGCCAACCTGGGGATCAGCCTGCCCGGCACATTTGAGGAACCAAAAGCACCCGTCTATGTTGACGGCAAGCTCTACACCACCCTCCGCGGCGACACCATTGTGGCGGAGTTCAAGCAGATCCTCGACAACTATGTGCACAGCCATTACGGGCAAGGGGCAAAAAGCGAAGAACTGGTCGGGGCCCGGTAACCGGACCTTCGCGTAAGGTTGCTTCTTTGATTTAGGATGTTCTCCCATGAAGGCTCTAGCTGGCTTCGTACTACTTTCAGCTATTGTGAACTCAGGTCTACTTGCACAGACGCAGGCAAACTCCGGCGCAATCCCAGGAGGTGCAATTCCCCCAGGAGCGGAGGTCCGCATCTCGCATGACGTTGCGGAAAAGCTGCTCATTCGCAAGGTCGATCCAGACGTCTGTCCTCATGCAATGGCTGCTCGCGTCACAGGCACAGTAGTGGTTGGTTTCGGGATTTCTAAGAACGGGAATGTTCTTTATCCCAAGATTATCTCCGGCCCTGCTTTGCTCCGAAAACCTGTCCTTGAGGCGGTTAGGAAATACAAGTACAAACCCTATCTAGTGAACGGGAAGGCATTTGAGGTTGAAACAACTGTCTCCGTTTCGGTGGATAACTATCGCGATTGCCATATCGAATAGCTACTTCGCAGGATGCCCAAGACGAAGCCACTGAGCTTTGGGAGTTAGCACCGTCTAAGTGCCGTAAGGACCAAAGCAGCCAACTTTGAATAAAGTGAGCCGCGGCACATCCCAATACAGTTACCTCGCTCTAGCATTGTCCCATTCTCCGGAAATGAGTTCCCATGCCCTTGCGCCAAGTGAGCTGGCTCGTACTCGTCGCTCTTATTGCGCCTATACCAGGCGTCTGCACCAAGCCAAAGCCCTGCATCTCGACGGAAGAGGCCACGAAGCTGCTCAATAAGGATGTCTGCATCGCTGCTCATGTTTACGAAGTTGTCGAACTTCCGGATGGAACCCGGTTCCTAGATATTTGCTCACCGGAAACGGCGGACGATCAGTGCACATTCACAATCGTAAGTATGAAAGAAGACCGCGGAGAGGTTGGCGAACTGCGCAAGTATCGTGACATGGATGTAAATGTCAGAGGGATTGTGCAGCCCATGCATGGTCGCAGCGGAATGGTGCTGAGCCATGCGAGGCAGTTTTACGGCGGGCCCCCGAAATTCCGACCTAATCCACGGCTATTGCGAGGATTTACGGGCGATCAGTCAAAGCCGCCGGTGAACGATCCAAATCTTCGATCGCAAGGTGGCCACCGGGCTTTTATGAATACCCGTGATCAGGAAACTCGGACAGCGAAATAGCTTCTGCACTCACCAGGCACCGAGGTTGCGCCGCAGCTCCGCTAATGGATACCGAGTTCCGCGCCACTCCACCCCACCGCGCATGAGGGTCAAAACCATCGACCGCATCAGCGCGAACAGAAGAATGGCCGCAGAGGGAGCGAAGAACGCTGCCAGCCAAGGGGAAACCTGGGTCACGCGCCGGTTTGCAAAATAGCAAAGCCCAATCGAGCAGTACGTCAAAACTCCCGCGGCCGCAGCCCATCCTCCGTGGGCAATGGCCGCGAACGGCAGGAAAATATCCAACACCAGACCCAGGCACACCACCAGAGCCAAGGCCACGTTGTAGCGCAGCGCGGCGAATCCGTTCTTTTCCAGCAGGTCCACGATGCCCAGCGCCCCTTGAATCCAGCGAATGCGCGCCAGACCCGCTCCAATCACAATCCGCTGTGCATACCCTGCTCGCTTGATATCCTGGGCGAGGCGCATGTCCTCAATGACGGCCAGGCGCAGAGGCTCGAACCCGCCTAACTCTTCATAAACCTCGCGCCGCACGAGGTTGAAGCCACCGGCACCAAAAGAGTCTCGAGTCTTCGGATCGGCCACCTTCCACAGCCGGATGCTCCATTGCGAAATGGACTGAAACACGGCAAGCACCGCTTTCTCCGCAATGCTCTTGAACTCCAGCGTCAGAATCAGCACCACATGATCGGCCTTCTCTCGAATTGCGTAGGCAAGGGTCAGCTGCGCCGCAAGCGGATCGAACACCACATCGCCATCGGTAAACAACAGCCACGGCGCCTTTGCCCGATCCGCGCCCAGGGTTAGTGCATGTACTTTGCCGAGCCAGCCCGCCGGGAGTTCGCGATTATGAATTACCTCAACGCTGTGCGGTCCGCCGGCAGCCTCGACGGCGACCGCATCCATCAGCGCACCTGTGCGGTCCGTCGAGCGATCATCGACGGCCACAATCTGCAGCCGCACTCCGCGCGATGAAACCAGCGACCGGAGGGTCGCCTGAATCGATTGTTCCTCATTGCACGCCGGCACAACCACCGTCAGGTCTGGACCCCCACTCGAAGACAAATCGAGCCGCGGCGCAGGAGTGATCGTCAAATCAGGTAGCGTGGGCATTCCCCGCAGGGCCGCCAGCGCCTGCCAAAGCCAGCCGAGCGCCAGCACGGAGGTCGATATTGCAAGAAAGCCTGCTGCGGAGTGCGCTGCTGCCATTGAGGTGAGTCTCGCCGGATGCGGAGCTAGTTAATTCGGTCCGCGAATACTAAGAATGGGGCTGCTTTTCTGTCTTCCAGTATGCGGTCAAAGAAGAACAGTTTCAAACCGAGGCCACCCAAAATCAGACCGTCTCGCCGAGTGGAGGGGCAAAGCGCGCACCCATTCGAAGAATCAAGCAGGAAATGACCAGAAAAATAAGAGTAGAGCCAAGCGCGAGGCGCAGGTTTGAGTGATCGGAGATACTGCCGATGATGGTTGGCGAAAACGTGTCGCCGAAAAAGTGAATGCAGAGCAGGTTCAATGAAATGGCAGTAGAGCGGACTGGCGCCGAGACTGAATTAACGATCGCGGCATTCAAAGGTCCGGTATTCAGGAAGAGAAAGAACTCAGTCACTACCAGAACCGGAACAGCCCACGCCGGCGGGCCAAAGAACAGCAGAGCTCCAAAGGGCAGAGTCAGCGCCACACTCCAGAATGAAAGCAGGTAGAGTGCGCGGTCATTGGTTCGCAGCCAGCGCTGAGCAAGCCAGCCTCCCAGCAGGGTTCCGGCAATTCCGTCAACCACGGTAATCGCGCCCACCACGAGGCTGGCGTTTGCAACCGAAAGTCCCGCCGACCGGTGCAGGAAGGTCGGTATCCACGCCGAGATGCCGCCCATTGCAAATGTCAGCATCGCCAGCCCGAACGTCGCCGTCAGGAAGGCGGGGTTCGTGAACAGCCCCCGAAACGTGGTTCGGGTGATCGTAGGCATCACGTGGTCGCTGGCGCCACGTTCGGGTTCACGCCCAATCCATCCATAAAGCGCGGCGATCGCGAGGCCGGGAATGGCGCAAACAAAGAACGGGGCGCGCCAGCCCCAAAGGCTACCCAATTGTCCGCCGGCCGCATAGCCCAATGCCGCACCCACCGGAATTGCAACATAGAAGACGGAGAGGATTCGATTTCGATCCCGTTCCGGATAGAAGTCCGCCAGCACGGCCGGCGCAAAAATCCCGAATGTGGCTTCGCCCACGCCCACAATCGCATGGCGAATAAAGAGCGTCTGATAATCGTGGACCCAGGCGGTAGCCAGCGTAGCCAGGCTCCACAGCACCGCGCCGGCGATGATGAGCGGCTTTCGCCTGAAGCGGTCGCCCAGCCAACCAGTGACTGGAGCGGCAAACATGTAAGCAAAAAACAGGGCGGTTGTAAGGGCCCCAATCTGCTGGTCGGTTGAATGGAATTCGCGCTGGATCAGAGACACTTCGCCGGGAAGGATATAGCGGTCAATATAATTCAACAGGTTAAGGGCGAAGAGCAGCAGAAGTGTCCCAAAAGCGGGACTAAAGCGAGAGCGAAATATGGATGAAGTTAAGGGCAAGGGAGATCGGACTCTCAAAACGCGTGCGCCCCATGAATATCACAACCGCACAAGGATCGAGCTAGGCGGTTGGCCGTGGCCACCTGGCTTCGACGGTTGTCCCAATGCCGCCGCGGGGGCGGAACTCTGCGCGCACCACAGCCCAGATTGGATCGCAAGCCTTCACCACGTCTTCAAGGACCTGGTTGACGATGTTTTCCTGAAAGATGCCGAGATTGCGGTAGCAAAATAGATACTCCTTCAGCGATTTAAGTTCGAGGCAACGGTGGCGAGGCATGTATCGGATCGTAAGCGCGCCGAAGTCCGGCAGGCCGGTTTTTGGGCAAACGGAGGTCAATTCCGGGTCGTCAATCAGGATTTCGTAGCCGGGAAACTGGTTCTGCCAGGTTTCGATGGTGGGGAACGCAAAATCCAGGCCAGCCTTGGCGTGGTCGTCGGTGTAGCGCGGGGTCTGAGCCATGGGGTTATTGTACGAGGCAACCATCACCCCGCATCCGCGCAAATTTCTGCTCCTAAAGGGCATGTCATTGAGTCCTATATACTGGCACTGGTTGCCTGCATGGCTAAAGAAAGAAAGCAATTCAGCCGCGGCTGGCTCTGGCTTGGCGCGGCCATCGTCCTCATCCTTGTATATTTCTCCGTCCGCTCCTTCACCCGGGAGGGATTGCCTGTGCGCGTCGCTCGGGCCACGCATGAGCCGCTGGCAAGTACAGTGAGCACGAATGGCACCGTAGAGCCGGAGCACAATATCGAGGTTCACAGCCCCATCGCCGGCATTGTCAAAGCCGTCTATGTTCAACCGGGTGACCAGGTGCCTGCTGGAAAGCTCCTGCTGGCCATGGATGATGTGGAGGCCCGGGCCAAGCTTGCCACCGCAGAAAGCGGCGTGAAAGCCGCGCAAGCCGCTCTCGACTCAACTATTCAGAACGGAACCCTGGAGCAGCGGCAAGCAGCCGCCGCGGAAGTCACGCGGAACCGGTTGGAACGCGACCAGGCACAAAGGGATTTGGACGCACTTGTAAAACTGAATTCGACCGGGGCAGCTTCACCCAGCGAGGTGGCCACCGCAAGGAGCCGTCTGGCGACCGCGGAAGCGAACTTGCAGGCATCTCAACAGAGCGCAGGAAGCCGCTATTCTGCAGCCGATGTTGCGCGGGCCAAGGCAGCGCTTGCGGAGGCTGAAGCCAACGAACAGGCAGCGCTCCACGTTCTGGCGCAAATGTCGGTGCACGCTCCGTCGGCTGGAACTGTATACAGCCTGAACACGAAAGCCACAGAATTCGCCGAAGAAGGCAAACTCTTGTTGCAGATGGCAGATCTGCATCATGAGCGCGTTCGAGGCTATTTTGACGAGCCGGAAATCGGGCGCCTCGCAGTTGGCCAACCCATCTTGATCAAGTGGGAGGCAAAACCAGGTATGGTCTGGCACGGTCACATTGAGCGCACTCCCGTTACGGTGATCACATATGGCACGCGTACAGTGGGCGAAGTTATTATTCATGTCGACGACAATAATGGCGAACTGTTGCCCGACACCACTGTCAAGGTGACTGTAACCACCGCAAGCGAAGCCGATGTGCTTAGCATTCCACGAGAAGCGCTACGGACCGAAAACGGCAACTCCTATGTATATAAAGTCGTGAATGACGAGTTGCAGAGGACACCCATCAAGATCGGGCCCTACAACCTGACCCAAGTGTCAGTTCTCTCCGGACTCAACGACGGAGACTGGGTGGCTACAGGAACAACCACCGGTCAACCCCTGCAAGAGGGCATTTCGATCAAGAGAGTGCAGTGAAGAGAGTCATCGAGGCGGTATTGCTGGCGGCAACAATATCCGTTGCGACGGGACAGGTTCCCAGAGGCGCGCTGGTCCAGGCCAATGCAGCGCTGCAGGCCGGTGAAGCCGATAAGGCCCTTGCCATGCTCGATTCCCTTCCTTCTTCTGCGGAATCACATAACCTCAGGTGCCGGGTGCTGTTCACATTGGATCGGTGGGACGATGCCGTAAACGAATGCGAGCAGGCGGTAAAGCTCAATGACCAGGATTCGGACGGTCACCTCTGGCTAGGCAGAGCACTTGGCGAGAAAGCAGACAAAGCATCGTTCCTTACGGCATACTCGCTGGCAAAACGAACGCGTGCAGAGTTTGAAGAGTCCGTAAGACTCAATCCACGAAATGCCGAAGCGCTGGCGGACCTCGGCGAGTTTTACAGCGCGGCTCCCGGCATAGTGGGCGGAGGCACAGACAAAGCCTCAGGCATCGCAGCACAGCTGGACAAAGTTGATCCCGCGCGGGCACATGAATTGCGCGCCCGCATTGCCGAGGCCGGCAAGGATTACGATAACGCAGAGCGAGAGCTTAAGCAGGCGATCAGCGTTAGCGAACATCCTGCCTTCCAGTGGATGACGCTGGGCAGCTTCTACCGCCGACGAGAGCGTTGGACTGAAATGCAAGCGGCTGTGGAGAGCGGTTACAAGGCAGCGCAGCGAGACAAGCGTGCTGGTGTCGCGCTCTTCAATGGCGCGAGCATTTTGAGCAGGGGTGGAAGGAACCTGGCGCTTGCCGTGAAAATGCTGGAAGAGTACCTGGCGGACTATCAAAAGACTGAAGAGGCGCCGACCTTCGTGGCAGAGACGCGACTGGCCCGTCTCAGTGCCCAACTCGGCGATAAAGAGGGAGCGCGCCGCGAACGCGAGGCTGCACTCGCGCTTGCACACGACTACAAGCCTGCGCTGGGAATGACATTTTGATTCGGGATCGACACGTGACGAAACCTACCAATGCGCGCGCAAGACTTCTATCGATTCTCGCCAGCGTGGCCTTCGCGGTGGCCCCGGGAGTGATGCCTGCCCAAGTTTCCCTGCCTACAGTGGTTGACCTCGCACAGCGCAATAGTACGGGTGTACGGGCTGCCCAGGCTGATCTTCTCAAGGCAGGTGCCGTATTGGCAGAAAGCAAAGACGTCGTCATTCCATCGCTGCTTTTCAGCACCGGACTCCCAGTGTTCCCCGAGGTGGGTTTCACTGGATCTCCTCCTTCAATCTGGTCTGCGACCATCCAGTCCACGGTTTTCAGCGTCCCTCAGAAGCGCTACATTGATGCGGCGCGCTATGGGTTACAGGCCGCGACCGCTCGCTTAAAGGACGCGCGAGAACAGGTTGCGCTGGATGCATCCACTGCATACATCGAACTCGATACCGTCAATCGCGAACTCGACGCCGCTCATCAGCAGGAAACTCTGGCGAACAGGCTGGTGCAAATCGAACAGGAGCGTGCCGAAGCGGGTGTCGATCCATTAAGCGACCTGTTGCAGGCACGGCTGACGGCTGCGGAAATCAAGCTCAAAAGGCTGCACCTGGAAACCCGAGCGGAGACCCTGGCAAAGCAGCTGGCGGTTCTGACTGGCTTGCCGTTGGGATCGATCACTCCCGACCACGCAAGCATCCCGGAGATTCCGCAGGTCCATGCAGACGACCCGCCTCGTCTGCAGGGAGGCATTCAATCGGCGCAGCTGTTGGCGCGTTCGAAGCAGTTGGTGGCCAAGGGCGACGAAGAGATCAATTTCCTGCCCCAAATGAGTTTTGTGGCGCAGTACAACCGCAACACCAACCTCTTGAACGACGTCAGCAGCTTCTTCGCCAAGCCGCTACCGCCAAACAACTTCGCTTCCGGTGTTTCGGTGCAGATTCCAGTGTTTGACCTGGAGCATCGGGCCAGGTCGAAGGAGTCCGCAGCCGACGCACTTCGTGCCACGGTCGAGGCAGAACAGGCTGAGAAACAGAACGAGTTACAGATTGCGGAAGTCACAGGCAATATTCGAGAGCTGGATGCCCAAGCCGAAATCGCGAGTCTGAAACAGGAGATCGCAAGTGAGCAGTTGCGTACGGTATTGGCAGAATTGGAGTTAGGCAACGGTTCTGGGGTAGGGCCAGGTTCCACTCCACAAATTACGCCAAAAGCAGAGCAGCTTGCCCGTATTGACGAGCGTCAAAAACTGGAAGATGCGCTGGATGCCGGGTTCGAGCTGGCGAAGGCGCGATTGGAGTTATTGCGGTCGTTGGGCCACATGGAAGACTGGCTGCACGAGCTCCGTGGCAAGTAAGGGACCGAACATACACCGAAAACAGGGATAAAAAGAGCGCAAATGTTAGAATAGAAGGGATGCCTATGCCATTGAAAACGCTGTTCCTGAATCCCCCGTCGTTTGAGAACTTTGACGGCGGCGCGAGTTCGCGCTGGCCTGCCACGCGCGAGATTGAGTCGTACTGGTACCCGGTCTGGCTGACTTATCCCGCGGGTCTTCTGGAGGGCTCACGCCTGCTCGATGCGCCCCCACATCACGTTTCGGCCGATGAAACGATCAAGATCTGCAAGGACTTTGAGTTCCTGGTGCTTTTCACCTCAACGGTGGGATGGGAAGGCGATCAGCGCCTGGCCGAAGCCATCAAGGCTGCCAATCCGTCGATTCGCATTGCATTTGTCGGGCCACCGGTGACAACCGCCCCTGACAAGGCACTGAACGAGTGCTCGGCGCTGGACTTTATCTGTCGCCGCGAGTTCGACTACTCCGTCGTCGAGTTTGCACAGGGGAAGCCGCTTAGCGAGATCCTCGGAATCAGCTACAAGCTGGACGGCAAGGTCGTTCACAATCCCGATCGTCCGCAAATCGAAGACCTGGATGCGATGCCGTGGGCGACGAAGATCTACAAGCGCGATATGGATGTCACGCGCTACAACGTTCCTTTCCTGTTGCACCCGTATATCGCCTTGTACTCGACGCGCGGTTGCCCGGCACAGTGCACCTTCTGCCTGTGGCCACAGACACTCAGCGGACATGCATGGCGCAAACGTTCGACGGATGACGTTGCGGCGGAACTCGCGTGGGCCAAGCAGAACTTCCCCGAAGTGAAGGAATTCTTCTTTGACGACGACACGTTCAACATCCAGAAAGTCAGGACCATTGAGCTTTGCGAGAAGCTGAAGCCGCTGGGGCTGACCTGGAGCTGCACTTCGCGTGTAACGACCGACTACGACACCCTGAAGGCCATGAAGGAAGCGGGTTGCAGACTGCTGATTGTTGGCTTTGAGTCAGGCGATCCGCAGATTCTGAAGAACATCAAGAAGGGCGCAACTGTTGAGCGTGCACGGGCTTTTGCGAAGGACTGCCACGATCTCGGGCTCACCATCCACGGCGACTTCATTCTTGGCCTGCCGGGCGAAACCAAGGAGTCGATCCGCAACACGATCAATTTTGCGAAGACCCTGGACGTTGAAACCATACAGGTCTCCATCGCGCATGCGTATCCCGGAACCGAGTTCTATGACTATGCCAAGGCGAACGGTTTCATCGTAAACACAGCGGCTATGAGCGACGAGGGCGGCCACCAGATGGCCCATATCGAATACCCTGGGCTGCCTACCGACTACGTACTGGAGATGGTCCACCGCTTCTACGACGAGTACTATTTCCGGCCGAAGGCTGCTTTCCGGGTGGTTTGGAAGGCGTTTGTCAATCGCGATTTGCCACGGCTCTACGTCGAAGCAAAAGCCTTTCTCAAGCTGCGCTCACAGCGCAACAAGATGGTAAAGGATTCGCGAAGCCAGAAGGCTGATCCGCCGGCCACAGTGGGCGCAAAGGCGTAGTTTGGCTGGTGCGTTTTCAATCAAGGGCGGCGCAATGCGTCCGCCCTTCTTTTCGTCCGGCTCGGACGTGAGGACACCTAGAGACTGATGGCCCATATCCGACCCACACCGCGGCAATACATGATTCTAGGGTTGGTCGCCGTGTGTGCTCCGCTGGGCGACACATGTCTTTCCCGCGGCATGACTGCCCTGCCCCCAATTTCGCTTGCTCATCCCATGTCGCTGATTGGCGCAGTTTTCACCCCTTGGATTGTTGCCGGTATCGCACTGCTGATTGGATTCTTTGCCAGCTATCTCACCGCTCTTTCGTGGGCCGATCTGACCTACGTTCTGCCTGCCACCGCTTTTGGGAACGTCATCGTTGCGCTACTTTCGCGCTACTGGCTTCATGAGCCGATTTCAGTCGAGCGCTGGTTTGGAATCGTGCTCATCACCATTGGAGTCGGCTTTGTCGCACATGGTCCCTCGCTGACCGAGCAACCAAAAACTCCGGTACTCGAGGCGAACGCCGAATCTGCGCGCGCTATGGCGGAGGAGCAATTGCGATGATTCTCTCCTCTGCACAACTATCCGGCCCATGGGCAGCGACCGCCATGATTGCGACGATTGTTCTCTGCTCAACTACTGGCGAGGTGCTGACTGCTTCAGCAATGAAGTCGATCGGCGACCTCGATGAGATTCGTGCCCGTTCAGGCATGAAAGGCGCGATTCGTGCGGTCGTTACGTGCCCGAGGTTCTATGCGGGCGTCGGCTTTCTGGCGTTGGCCTTCTTTTCATTGCTGTTCGCGCTCAATCACCTAAATCTGAGCCTGGTGGCTCCCGCATCCGCTTCTCTCACATTGGTGACCAACGCTGTTGCAGCCAAAATATTTCTGCATGAAAACGTCGATCGCCGGCGCTGGACGGCGGCATTGCTGGTGTGTGTTGGAGTCTATTTTCTGGCGCATTGAGGCGGGGAAATCGTCCGAAACTCGGTTGTGGCTCAGTCCAAGAGAGACCATCCGTCGGGGATGAAGAGGCTGCGAAAAAAGACATCGATTCCGACAGAATTCCCCAAGAACAGT
>CAWGYG010000004.1:0-221877 GCA_963826915.1 uncultured Acidobacteriaceae bacterium | reverse complement strand
TCCGGGCCGGAGTGGGGCCGGTTCCGGCCCCAAAACCATGCCAGGATGGTTCCATCCTGGCTCGCCGGATAGCAGTGTTGATGGTGATCAGAAAGCAAGCAGTGCTGGTCTACGCTTCCTCAGCCAAACGGACGGCCTCGACTCGTCCGGGGCCTTTCCTGGGAACCGTCTTTTTCTTCGAACGTGGCCTCATGATGTTGATAGCGGAAGCATCGAGCTGCGTCTTCAAATGTGCCGCATAGTATTTCTCAATCATCTCCACGCTTGTCCGGCAGTTCTTGGCAATCTGATAGATGTCGGCACCTTCAAGCAGGCGCAGGCAAATGTAGGTGTGGCGCAGGCTATACGCCGTTCGCGGCCTTCCGTCACGGTCGGTGCGCAGCTTTTCTTCCTCAAGGATTGCGTTGAACAACTCGCGTGGCCATTTCGGGAACAGAAGATCGGTAGGTCCGGGCGCGTGCCACTCACCGTTGGCCATTGATGCGGTACGGCTGCCTGATCTTCCCGGCCCTCCATCTGGACGTGGGCGCGCTTTCAACCGCTCGAACGGATGCACGGCACCTGTTGTGCTCTTGCAATAGCCAACGCCTCGCTTGCCGCGTACTTCGATCTCAAGGATGGTTTGGCCGCTCCCCTCGTCTTCGGTCACCGTGACATCGCGGAACTGAAGACGCCTCGCCTCGTCGGGCCGGAGTCCAGTGTTGGCGGAGAACAGAACATAATCGTGAAGTTGTTCCGCTTCCCAACGAAAACGGGGCTGCTTTGGGTCCTGGGCGCGTTTCCGCGTTGCCTCATAAAGCTGCCTGTACTCTTCCGGTGAGAACCATGCTCGATGGGAAATCTTGCCGGACGCGCGATATGGCGCTGAAAAATCCGGGAGATGATCGACCCATCCGTGCCGCAGAGCCGTTTTGAAAATCTGCCGCAGCGTCACGATCTCCTGGTGCATGGTGCTACGCGCTGGAGGCTTGCCGCGCAAGGCCTTGCACTCTTCAAGTCGATGGACGCGATATTCGTTGACCTTGCCCGCCGTGATCTCAGGTAGCACCATGCTGCCGAAGAACGGGATCAGATAGCCATTGGCACGCGCGTGCTGCCCGGATGCGTATTTCGGGCTGCGCTGTCCCTGCGTCATGATGTCAAACTCGCGCAGGTACAACTTCGCAGCGTCGCGGAACAGTTTGCCGGTCTTCAACTCGCCGTCGCGGAGTTTGCCGCGCAACTGCAAATACCAGTCTTCCGCGAACTCCTTCGCTTTCGACAGGCTGTCTTCTTTGGTCGTCGTGCGCCGGTTCCTTCCGGCCAGATAGGTCGCGCATTGCCAACTCGAACTGTTCGGACGCTTGTAGACGTGAACTTTGCCACCGAGGATGGTGTGATGCTCTGCCATGCGGCTGCACCTCCTGCTTCTCTATAGAAGCACAAAAGTGTGCAAGGGTTGCGCAAGTCCTGTGCCATGCACGGCATCAAACGCAAGCCATTTATATTCAATTGCTTATAGGGGATTTGATTTTTGGAAAGCCGATTTTGAGTCCGCTGCGTCTGCCAGTTCCGCCATCCCGGCTTGGGGTGGGTACCAAGCAAAGTATCGCATATACGTTGCTTTGAGGCCACTTTGGATAGAACGAGATGAGGTCGTGAAAGACCTCCGGGAGAGGATCGCGGAGCACGGCTCTGCTGAGGTGAGAGGATGTGGTCGGAGCGACTCTGGGCGCATCAGCAATGCGACGGACCTCTTTCCACATCGTTGCTGCGGCGCTGAGTGGATAGCATGCGACAATGGAGGCAATCGTGATGACTACTGCCTCTTCTGCAGTTGTTCCCGAGCCGGTTGCGGTTACTCCGGAGCTGCTGGCCCAGCACAGCATTACTCCGGATGAGTACGACCGCATTCTGGCGGCACTTGGGCGTGTTCCTTCTCTTACCGAACTGGGCATATACAGCGTCATGTGGAGCGAGCATTGCTCGTACAAGTCGAGCCGCGTGCATTTGAAGCGGCTACCGACGAAGAGCGACCTCGTGGTGCAGGGGCCCGGTGAAAATGCCGGCATCATCGACGTTGGTGACGGGTGGGGCTGCGCGTTCAAGATCGAGAGCCACAATCATCCCAGCTATATTGAGCCCTACCAAGGCGCAGCTACCGGCGTTGGCGGCATTTTGCGCGACATCTTCACGATGGGAGCGCGGCCGTTGGCGGTGATGGACTCGTTGCGTTTCGGACCGATTAGCTCGGAACCGGGCACGGAGCCGGAAATGGTTGCGAAGAACCACTCCATTGTTGAGGGGGTGGTGAGCGGCATTGCGGGATACGGCAACTGCTTTGGCGTGCCGAACCTAGGCGGCGAGACCAAGTTTGAAGCCTGTTACAGCGGCAACCCGCTGGTGAATGCGTTTGCGCTGGGGATGGTTCGCAAAGACGAGATTTTCTACGGCAAAGCGACGGGCGCGGGCAATCCAGTTATTTATGTGGGTGCGAAGACGGGGCGCGACGGCATTCACGGCGCAACGATGGCCAGCGAAGAGTTTCACGCGGGAACGGAGGCAAAGCGCCCCAATGTGCAGGTGGGCGATCCGTTCATGGAGAAGCTGTTGCTGGAAGCCTGCCTGGAGGCGATGAAGACGGGCGCGATTGTCGGCATTCAGGACATGGGTGCGGCGGGGCTTACGTGCTCAACCTGCGAGATGGGCGGGCGCGGCGGCGTGGGACTGGATGTGGAGTTGGATTGCGTTCCTCAGCGCGAGACCGGAATGAGCGCCTACGAGATCATGCTCTCGGAGAGCCAGGAGCGGATGCTGTTGGTGGCCGAGAAGGGTCGTGAAGATGAGGTGCTGCGCGTCTTCGCGAAGTGGGGATTGGATGCGGTGATTGTGGGCACGGTTGAGCCGCAGCCGCGGTTGCGCATTCGGCACCATGGCGAGCTGGTGGCTGATATCCCGAACCGGTCGTTGACGGAT
Organism: uncultured Acidobacteriaceae bacterium; assembly: GCA_963826915.1. Classification (GTDB taxonomy): domain Bacteria; phylum Acidobacteriota; class Terriglobia; order Terriglobales; family Acidobacteriaceae; genus Telmatobacter. Next base: position 218,922 of record CAWGYG010000004.1, on the reverse strand, counting down.
GATGCACCGCTTTATCATCGGCCCGTGGGAACCTGGAAAGCACCGGTGCCGATGGATCCGCCTGAAGATGTGCTGGCGGAGTTGGCGAAGGATCGTGATTACACAGCGGACCTGAAGAAGATGCTCGGCAGTGCGAACATCTGTTCGAAGCGTTGGGTGCACGAACAGTACGACACGATGGTGCAGACCAACACTGTGATTGGGCCCGGTGGCGAAGCGGGCGTGATGCGGATCAAAGGGACCGGAACATCGGGACATGAACGTGGACTGGCGATGGCGCTCGATGGAAATGGTCGTTGGGCATACCTTGATCCGAAACTGGGCGCGATGCACGCAGTGGCAGAAGCTGCGCGGAAGGTTGCAATGACCGGAGCGACGCCGGTGGCCGCGACGAATTGCCTGAACTTCGGCAATCCGGAGAAGCCGGAGATCATGGCGCAGCTCTCGGCGGCGATTGATGGGATCGCGGAAGCCTGCACCGCGCTGGGCACACCGATCACAGGCGGGAATGTTTCGCTTTACAACGAGACCCGGGGCGAAGGCATTTATCCTACGCCGGTGCTGGGAATTGTGGGGATCCTGGAGGACGTAACCAAGGCTGTGCCTGCGGATTTTCAGAAGGCGGGTGATGCCATTTTGCTGTTATGGCCGGTGCCTCGGGGAGAGGAACCGAATCCAAATCTTGACGTTCCGTTCACGCCGGCGCCAATCAATCCATACATCATTGCCGGGCTGGATCCGAATCCGCCTTTTCCAGTCGCCGCCCCATTGACCACGCCGGTTTCTGACACGCCGGAAGATACCACAGACTCGCCGTCGAAGGAACTCGCGGCATTTGGCAGTTCTGAGTTTGCAAAGGTGATTCTCGAAAAGGTCTGGGGCAAGCCCCCCGATCTTGATCTCGACGCTGAATCTGATCTGCACACGCTGCTGAAAGAACTGGCCAAGCGCAAGCTGGTTCGTTCCGCGCGAGACATTTCAGATGGCGGCATTGCTGTCGCGCTGGCACAGGCAGCATTCACCAAAGACGTTGGCGCATCAGTTGATCAGGACCAATCGCTCATGGTGCACCCGCTGTTCGGGCTTTTTGCCGAGCCTGCCTCTACCGTGCTGGTTACAACGGATCACAGCAACGTTGCAACAATCGAGAAACTGGCTGGCGAATACAGCTTTCTTGTTTCCCGCATTGGAACCACCGGGGGCAATCGCCTGGACATATCAGTTGATCGCCAACTGTTTGTATCAGCTCCGCTACAAGAATTACGCAGACCCTGGGCCACCGCCCTGGAATCCATTCTCCACGGCGAGGTAACGGCATGAGCCGGTTGCTATTTCAAGGGGTCAAGGGCATAGCAGATGGAACGAGCAAGATAGCTTGCGATACCATCCTTGGCGCAAAAGATGCGGCAAGAATGGGACACCCAGCTTCAGAACCGAACGATGACAAGCTGCGCGAGGAGTGCGGGGTGGTTGCCATTCACGGGCATCCCGACGCGGCGCGACAGGCATATCTTGGGCTCTATGCGTTGCAGCATCGGGGACAGGAGTCTGCAGGGATCGCGACGGCGGATGGACAACACCTGGCAAACATCAAAGGTATGGGGCTGGTCTCGGAGATCTTTACCGACGACGTGTTGCAGAAGCTGCCCGGATCGATGGCGATCGGCCACACGCGCTACTCGACGACGGGCGACTCCGCACTTTTGAATGCGCAGCCGATCCGGGTGGACTCGACCAAGGGACTGATTGCGATCGCGCACAATGGCAATCTTGTGAACCTGGGCAATGTGCGTGCGCGGCTAGAGCGGACGGGTGCCTACTTTCAGACGACCTCCGATTCCGAAATCATTGTGCAACTGATTGCGCACTCGCGTGCGGGAACGCTGGTGGATGCAATCGCGGATTCGCTGGGACAAATCGAAGGCGCGTTCTCGATTGTAATGATGACACGGGATCGGATATTCGCTGCGCGGGATCCGCGAGGGTTCAGGCCGCTCTCGATGGGGCGCATCAAGAATACCGACGGACCTGACACCATTGTCTTCGCATCGGAGACTTGCGCCTTTGATTTGCTGCGAGCCGAGTATGAACGCGACGTCTTGCCGGGTGAACTGGTGATGGTGACCGACGACGGCGTGACCAGCCGCCAGTACGCAACGGGTCTACCGCGGTCGAGCTGCATCTTCGAGCACGTCTATTTTGCGCGGCCAGACAGCAAGATCTTTGGCAGATGGGTGCAGGAGAGCCGCGACCAGATGGGAAGGCAGCTGGCGCGTGAATCGGGCGTGCCCGCGGATGTAGTGGTGCCGGTGCCCGACTCTGGTGTGACGGCAGCGCTGGGTTACGCGGAGGAAAGCGGCATTCCCTTTCGATTTGGCTTGATCCGCAATCATTATGTGGGGCGGACGTTCATTGAACCGGAGCAGCGGGTGCGCGACTTTGGCGTGCGGCTCAAGCTGAATCCTGTGCACAACCTGCTTGAGGGAAAACGCGTGGTACTGATCGACGATTCGATTATTCGTGGGACCACGAGCAGGAAGATTGTGCGCATGGTGCGAGGAGCGGGCGCGAAGGAAGTGCATTTGCGCATCAGCTGTCCGCCGACGATTTCGCCTTGTTTTTATGGCGTTGATACGCCGAGCAAACGCGAACTGATTGCAGCCAACAACAGCGTTGAAGGGATTCGGCAGTTTATCGAAGCTGATTCGCTGGCTTATCTTTCATTGGAAGGCTTGCTGAAGAGTTGCGACAGCGGAGAGCGGAATGGCTTTTGCACAGCGTGCTACACGGGCAAATACCCCACGCAATGGATTGATGTGGACGAGATATTGTCCGCCACAGCAAGCGCATAGAAACTCGAATCGTAATCACGAAATGAAGTTGATTGAAGCTCAGGCGGGCTCGTCTGCGAGCGTCGCGTGGCTTGCGGACGCTTTGCGTCGTGCCAGGCTTCGCGTTAGCACAAGCATAGTTGTCGCCGCAATGAGGCTGGGGATAATCAACCAGCGCAGCCCAAGCTGGTAGCTGCCTGTAGCATCTTTCGCGCGGCCCATCCAATAGGGACCAACAAAGCCGCTGAACATGGTGATGGTGTTCATGGCTGCGATGCCCGCCGCAGCGGCACGCCCTGCGAGGAACTGGGTGGGGATTGCCAGTGCCGGACCTTGCAACGACATGAATGCGACGAAGCTGCATCCGAGGGCGGTAACGACGAGCCAGGGGGGACGACCATAGCTGGCTATGAAATAGCCTGCTCCTATTACGCAACACGGGACAATGCAGTGAAGTGCCCGGTCGCCGGTGCGGTCGGAGTGGGCGCCGCCGAAGAGCATGGACGCTGCGCCAGCCAAGCCGAAGCATGCGATCAAATAGCCCACATGGGTAACAGTCCATCCGGTGACGCCTTGCAGGATTGCGGGAGCTGAGAAGTTGTAGGCGTAGTTGCAAGTCAGCACGGAGAAAAAGAATATTCCGATCAACCAGACTTTGGGCGACAGCAGCGCCCGCAAGACTCCCGCTTCGTGGCCGAGATGAGCCTGAGCGCTGTCTGCGTCGAGTTGGCGCTTGAGCCAAGCCTTCTCCTCCGGCGTCAGCCAAGATGCGCGATCGGGTCCATCGGGAAGCATGCGCAGGATGACCAGACTGAAGAGTACCGGGGGCAAGCCTTCCACGAGAAAGAGCCATTGCCAGCCGGAAAGGCCGAACTTTCCATCGAGACCCAGAAGGGATCCTGCGATCGAACCCATAAGAACCGAACTGAGTGGGAGCGCCACGTAAAAGCGGCTCACTGCACGCGCACGCATGCGGGCCGGAAACCACAGAGTGAGGCAGTAAATCACACCGGGAAAGAATCCTGCCTCGGCCATGCCGAGAAGTAAGCGCACAGCATAGAACTGAAACGGTGTGCGGACAAACATCATGGCGATGGCCAAGAGGCCCCAAGTGAACATAATGCGTGCCAGCCAGCGGCGCGGGCCAAATTTGAGCATGAGCAGGTTTGATGGGATTTCACAAAACGCGTAGGCAATGAAGAAGAGCCCTGCTCCGAGGCCGTAGACGGTGGCGCTGAAATGAAGATCGCTGTTCATGCGCAGCGAGGCGAAGCTGATGTTGAGGCGATCCATGTAGGCAAGGCCGTAACCGATACCGATGATCGGCAGCAAGCGGAGTGATGCTTTGCGCTGGGCCGATGCGCCGACTCCGAGATCCGGTCGCGAAGGGATGGATTGATCGGAAGTGGGGCCGAATGCGGACATGATGGCTCTCCAGGTCGTAATTCGGACGGGAAGTTACCGGGGAACAATATCCATGAGCGGGTAAAGCGACTGTATCACAGCACGGATTCCTGGCGTTTGCGAAGGCAACCGGGAATGTCCCCTATGACAGCATCCGCCTGTCAGGCGACAAGGTATCGGTGTGAAGCGCACCGATTGAGTAGTCTTATTTGAACCGGGGTTTGCATGACACGATTGCGGATTCAGTTTGCCAGTGCGGTTTTTCTTGGGTCTTTTCTGCTTTTTCTTGTTGAGCCCATCGCTGCAAAGCAACTGCTGCCGGTTTTAGGCGGATCGGCGGCGGTGTGGATTACGTGCCTTGTCTTTTTTCAGACTGCGCTGCTATGCGCTTACCTGTTTGCGCATTGGATTGCGGGGCACCCGCAATGGAAACTGCACGTTGTTCTGCTGGTGCTTGCAGTGGTGTCTGCGGTCGCCTGGTCGGTTCGGAACTCGGGCGCGGGCGCGGGTTCGGAACATCCGACCGGCACGATCTTCCTGGTGCTTGGCACCACGATTGGATTGCCTTTCCTCGTGCTTGGCGCCACCAGCCCGCTGATGCAGGTGTGGTGGGCGCGTGTGCAGACGTCAGGGATTCCCTACAGGCTGTTCGCACTTTCGAACCTGGCTTCCCTGCTGGCGCTGGGACTCTATCCGACGCTGATTGAGCCTCACTTCACGCTGCGAGCACAGCGGATCGGGTGGTGTTGCGGATTTGCGATCTTCGCCGCTGTCTCAGGATCGCTGGCATGGCAGACGCGATCGACGACGGGGGACGCGAAGGGCGCCAAGGACGAGAGCGGAGCTGCTGCAAGACCAGGCCAGAAGCTGCTTTGGATTCTGCTGCCAATGGGCGCGGCCATGCAGCTGAGCGCGGTGACGAGTTATCTGACGGCCAACATCGCCGCTATCCCGTTGCTTTGGGTCCTGCCTCTGGGCGTGTACCTGCTCACACTCATTCTCGCGTTTCAGTTCCCTGGCCTGCTGTCGCGCGGAATTGTAACTCGATTTTTAATTGTGATGCTGGCCGGGCTGGGTTACGCGATCTCAAAGCAGGACGTGGAATGGCCGATGCGCATCAGCATTGGATTCTTTCTGGTTGAGGCGTTCGTCTCGTGCCTCTTCTGCCACAGCGAGGCATATCGATTGAGGCCACAAAAGGCATCAGAATCGACGCTGTTTTACCTGCTATTTGCTGCCGGTGGCGCTTTGGGGGCGTTCCTGGTTGGAATTGCGTTTCCGCTTGTCTTTCGCTTCAACTATGACCTCGTTCTCACCTGCTTTCTAACAGCTCTGCTTGCGCTAATGGTTACATGGGAGGACGGGTGGAGCTCACGACTGCTCTGGTCGGTTGCAAGTGTCCTGCTGGCGGTGCAAATCTGCTGGATTCACATTGCGAACGAGCGCACCACGATGGTTGCGGTTCGGAACTTCTACGGCAGTTTGCGCGTCAAGCAGGACCACAGCTACCCGGGAGCGACATTGCGCACTCTGACCAATGGATCGATCCAGCACGGAACGCAGATCTTCGGCACGGATGAGTTGCGGAAGACGCCGACAACCTATTATGCGGAGGACTCCGGCGTTGGGCTTGCGATGAAGTTTTGCTGCGAGGGGCGGGCGCGCAATATCGGAGTGATTGGGTTGGGTGCGGGAACCATGGCCGCCTATGGGCGCGCGGGTGATCGGATTCAGTTCTATGAGATCAATCCTGCGGTAGAACCGATTGCGCGCAACGTATTCAGCTATATCCGGGATTCTGGAGCGCAGGTTTCCGTTGTCGAAGGCGATGCGCGAACGTCCCTCACGCGGGAAGCACCGCAAGGGTTCGATGTGTTGGTGGTCGACGCATTTTCCGGCGATGCTATTCCGTTGCATCTGCTTACGACGGAGGCTTTGGCGCTCTACCGCAGGCATCTGGCACCGGGCGGGATCCTTGCTTTTCATATTTCGAATCAGCATGTCGACCTGGGGCCACCGATCGCACTGCTAGCAGAGAAGGCGGGGATGAAGGCGATGCGGGTTTCGAGCCTCGCGGACGATCAACGGGGCGAATTCAACGCCACTTGGATACTGGTGAGCGAAAATGAGGCTTTTTTCGCAGATCCCGAGGTGGCCAGTCGAGCCAGGCCGGCAGCCGGAATGCCCGGTTTAAGGCCCTGGACCGATGACTTTTCGAGCCTTGTGCCAGTTCTGCACTGGTAGGGGTGCTTCCAGTCACAGGACGTTCACAGTCTGGCTGTGATAGCATCCGATTTCTTAAAGCAAGACGCCGGCGGATTCCTCCTATATTTGTCCGCCAGGCGCCTGCCGGAGACTCTCCCGTATGGACGAGGAAGACGGCAGACCGGGCCCTGGAGCCCGGCAATTCGGACCCGATGACGTCCTTACGGACGCCTTAGTGAGTTCCCTGTGCCGCCCGAGTTCCTTCCTGACCAAAATGCCTAGAGCCGATTGCATCAGCGCTCCCCGATCGGTGCGGAGCATCCCTCAGGGGCTAAGGCCCAAAGTTTTATTCGGTTTCTGCGGCACGGCTGAAGCCGTGCCCTTTCAAGACCTAATTTATGCAACCAGCTCTAGTTTGGAAACTCTTTTCACCGCCAAACGCGGCAAAGGCAAGACATCGCATCGACAAGGAGAAGCAGAATGAAAACGTACCAGGGAAGTGAGATCCGCAACGTAGCTGTAGTGGGGCATGCGCACAGCGGCAAAACGACTATGATTGCCGCGCTGCTGCATGCCGCGAAGATGACCCCCACACGGGGCAGAGTCCAGGACGGGTCGGCCGCCACTGCCTATGACGAGGAAGAGATTGCGCGCGGCGTAACGATGCAGAACGCGGTTGCGTTTGCGGAGTGGCAAGGCGTGAAGATCAACCTGGTGGATACGCCGGGATTTCACATGTTTTCGCATGAGGCCAAGGCGGCGCTGCTGCCCGTAGAGGCCGTAGCGGTGTTGGTGAACGCTCAGAACGGCGTGGAACCGGTGACCGAGCGGGTGTGGAGATACGCAGAAGAAGCGAATGTTCCCCGTTTTGTCGTCGTGAACCAGATGGACCATCCGAAGGCCGGCGGTGGTGGCGGGTTGAGCGCGCTTATTGACGATCTGCACGAGCGCTGGGGGCGCAACTGCGTCCCGATTCAACTGCCAATCTCAGATGCGGGCGGATTTCATGGGGTAGTGGACCTAGTGACGATGGAGGCTTTCTATTACACGCCGGGCGGTGATGGTCGTGGCAAGATAACGGGCGAGATTCCGGCCAGTATTGCTGCGCAAGCCAAGACAGCGCATGAGGCGCTGGTGGAGTTGGTTGCCGAGGGCAAAGACGAGTTGATGGAAGAGTATTTCGCCGAGGGCACGATTCCCGAGCAGCATCTGATTACGGCGTTGCATGAAGCAATTCGCGAAGACAGGATCTTCCCGGTCCTATTTGCGAGCGGCGAGACGAATGTGGCGACCGACCACTTGCTGGATTTCATCAAGGTTTACACGCCAGCGCCGGTTGAGCGAGCGCCGATCGCTGTGAAGTCGCTTGCGATGCAAGCCGTGGCGGCAAATGGTGGCTCGGATACGGGGCCGGGAGTATTGTTCCGCAAAGTTGAAGACAGCGAGCCAACGGCGCTGGTCGTATTCAAAACTATGAGCGACCCGTTTTCAGGACGCATCAGCTTCTTCAAAGTTATAAGTGGATGCATCAAGAATGATGCAACGGTAGAGAACTACACCCGCCGAGGCCAGGAACGGCTGTCGCATCTTAGCGTGATGCAGGGTCGGAAGGCTGTAGAGGTCGCAGAATTGCATGCCGGCGATATAGGCGCCGTAGCAAAACTGCGCGACACGCTAACGGGGGATACGCTGGGAGCCAAAGGCGGAGACATCCAGGTAGAACTCGCGGCGCTGCCAGAGGCGGCGATGACGTACGCGATTGAACCGAAGAGCCGGGCGGATGAAGACAAGCTGGCCCCAGCGATTCACAAGCTGATGGAAGAGGACCTGTTGATTCGTTTCTATCGTGATCCGATGACGAACGAATTTCTAATTGCAGGGGCGGGGCAGCCGCATATCGAAACAATCGTGTCGCGGCTGAAGAAGCGGTACCACGCCGAGGTGACGTTGAAGGCCCCTAAAGTGCCGTATCGCGAGACGATACGCGGCAAGGCGGAGGCTCAGGGACGGCACAAGAAGCAGACCGGCGGACATGGGCAATTTGGCGATTGCAAGATCAGGATGGAACCCATGCCGCGTGGGGGCGGGTTCGTGTTTGAGAACGATGTGTTTGGTGGAGCGATTCCTCGCAACTTCATTCCAGCAGTTGAGAAAGGCATCGTGGAGTCGGCCGCTCGCGGGTATCTCGCGGGCTATCCGGTGGTGGACTTCAAGGTTACGGTGTTTGACGGCAGCTACCACGATGTCGATTCGAATGAAATGTCGTTCAAGATGGCGGGGCGGCTCGCGTTTCGAAAGGCCATGGAGTCGTGCAAACCATGCCTGCTGGAGCCGATCATGAAGGTGGAAATTGAGGCGCCCGACGAGTTTGCCGGCACCTTGATGGGCGACCTGAACAGCCGGCGCGGGCGGGTACAGGGCATGGAGTCAAAGGGACGGACGACGGTGATCAACGCCGAAGTGCCGATGTCAGAAATGCTCACCTACGGGACGCTTTTGACGTCGATGACGCAAGGCAAGGGCAGTTACCGGATGGAGATGCATCACTACGACATCGTCCCTCAACTGGTGGCAGACAAGATACTGGCCAATGCCAAGCGACCGGTGGAAGAAGAGGAAGAGTAACCGAAGGCAGTTCGGAGTTGTCGGAGATCCGCGGTCATGTTGGCGAGAAATTCCGAATGTGGACGCGGATTTTCTGTCGAATCTTCGTTTGGAAACGGTTTGCGGCGACCGCAGCCTAACGTGGTAAGGATGTCGAGGGCGACACCTCACAACATGACAACCCGGTTAGCGGAACAGGTGAGGAACAAAGCTGCTGGTGTTATTGGTGATGAGGCCTCGTGATTCGCGGATTCCCATGCCAGCGGATTCACCGTCGATTAACCATGAGCCAAAGACTGCGGTTTTGCCCGCCTCAGCAGCCATCGAGGCGAGCGCCTGGTAGACCCAGTTTTCGCTGGTTCCGGAGCCGGGAGCACCTTCGATTACGTTACCGTCGCGGATGACGGCAATGCCCTGGCCTTCACGTCCGAAGAAGGGCTTGCGCACATAGCTGGCCAGTTCGCGCGGGCCTTCGATGTAGGCGGGAAGGAGCAGCTCGTGGCCGGGGTTGAGCTCCCAGAGGATGGCGAGGAGAGCTTTGTTAGACCACATCATTTTCCAAATGGGCTCGATCCAAAGCGTGGAACCCCACGTGCGGCGATCTTTCCGAGGACCGTATTCGCGGAGCGACGACGCAGGCGGCAGAGTAGATAGCGCCTGGGGTCCGAAGGGCTCCGAGAGGAGCCACTCCCACGGATAGAGTTTGAAGAGCGTGCCAATGGCGTGATTGTCGAGATCGACGAAAGCTGCCTGCTTCGCGTCCCAACCGATCTGCTGCATGCGAATGTGCCGCGTTTTGATGTCGGCTTGCCGCGCGGTGTCTTCGAGATACGCGGTGGTCATGCGATCTTCTTCGCTGCCGCCATCGGCGAAGTAAATCGGGCTGGTGGTGTAGTCCTTCAGGTCTTTCCATTTGGCGACGAGTTTTTCGTGCGCGGAGTTGAATTGATCGGCATCGGGAAAACAATCCTTGAGCCAGTACCACTGGGCGACAGCGGCTTCAAGCAGGCCGGTGGGGGTATCAGCGTTGTACTCAAGCAATTTGACGGTATTGCCGTCGTAGGCAAGGTCAAGGCGGCCGTAAAGTGCAGGCGGCTCGGCATTCCAGGCGGCTCGGATCGCTGGGGCGGCCGCTGCGGGAATGCCCATCTGCGCAAGCCGATCCTGATTGAGGATGACGTCGCCCGCAGCGAGGACGAGGTTCTGAATCTCGTTGGTCGCGGCTTCGAGGCGATCGATCTCGCGAGCAGAAAACTCCCAGTAGGCGGACTCGTCCCAATAGGGAGTACCATCGGCGAGCGTGTGGTAAGTAAGGCCGACCTTCTCTACTCGTTTCTGCCAATCGGATCGCGGATTGAGTGTGCGACGACGCATTATTCGCCTCCGGCTGAGTCTCCGCCACCACCGCTACCGCTGTCTCCACCAGTGCCGCCGAAGCCGCCGCGTGGAGTTGTGCTGCCGCCGACAACGTAGTCGCCGACGTTTCCTCCGCTGGATCCGCCATAGACATAGTGGTAGCCACCGGTGCTGCCGGTTGCTCCAGCGGAATGGCAGGCGGAGTCGGGTTGCAAATGTCCCTGGGCATCGACGCAATCGCGATGCTCGCTACGGCAGGCGGTGACAGAAAGGGCTAATGCAGCAAGCAGGGTCAGCTTGACTTCGCGAGATTTGCGCATGAGAGTGTGCTCTTGTTGCAAGGATAAGGACTCCGGCAACGAGGCACAATCTCAATTACTTTTTGTTGCCGTTTTGGATCCCAGATGCAAACAAGCGGGCGCACCTGATCCGCTCTCTTGGACATTACGGGCAGGGAGTTCGCGGGAAAGCCCTGAAGTTTTCAATTCAAGGTTTTTTCTTCGCGATCGCTATGTGCTGCAGCCTTCGCAGGTTCCGTGGCCGCATTTGCATACAATTTCAGATTTATCGGCGATGCCCTCGCAGTGAGCACTACAGTATTTTGCTTTATCCGGGGGAATGCAGCTACATGCCGCGTTGGCGCATTTCTTAGGAGTGCTTGCCATATTCGCCTCCTTGGCGGTTCCCGTCCGTTGTACTGAGCGGGACCATACCGGGGTTTCGATGCGGAAATCCGGGCAAAGGATAGCGGTCAGACGACTGATTGTCCCGCTCTGTTTCGCACGATTTTGCTGGATTTTTCACATGAAACCGCGCTACACTTTCGAAACCCGCCGGTACCCCGGCTTTGGAGGAGAACAATGTTCAAGCCTACCGTCGTACGGATTATGCGCTGAACGTTGCCTCGGGTTTTTCCCTGCTTTTCACCCGAGGACGATTTCAGTCCCGGGGTGATTCTGCACAAATCTCAAAGTGATTGCAGCTTGACCCCTTCGCTCTTGCTACGTACTTGCGTGGCATTGTGGAGTTTTCCATGTCAGCTCTTGAATTCATTACGCCGCAGCCGGACAGAGGCGCGCGCAGACACTGGTCTTCGATACGCGAGGCACTCAGCGGCTCGCACCAAGACTACACACAAGGGAATCTGAACCGCGCCATTCTGCTGCTTGCCATTCCGATGGTGCTGGAGATGGTGCTCGAATCACTGTTTGCCGTTACCGATGTTTTCTGGGTGGGTCGACTGGGCGCGAATGCTGTCGCGACGGTAGGCATAACGGAATCGATGTTGGCTCTGGTGTTTGCCATCGGGCTGGGGGTGTCGCTGTCAACGACGGCGATGGTGGCGCGGCGCATCGGCGAGAAGGACCCGGAAGACGCGGCGATCGCAGGAGTGCAGGCAGTCGTGTTGGGGCTCGTGATTTCGCTGGCGCTCGGGATTCCTGCGGGAATCTACGCACCGGAGTTGTTAAGGCTGATGGGTGCTTCGCCGGAGATTGTAGCGAGCGGATCGGGATATGCGCGGATCGCGCTGGGCGGATGCGGCGCAATCATCATGCTGTTTCTAAACAACGCAATTTTTCGCGGAGCGGGGGATGCGGCAATTGCGATGCGCCTGCTCTGGGTGTCGAACATCATCAATCTCGTGCTGGATCCGTGCCTGATTTTTGGGCTTGGCCCATTTCCGCGGATGGGCGTGACCGGTGCGGCACTGGCGACCTTTACAGGACGAAGCATCGGTGTGCTTTACCAGTTCTACAGACTGATGAAGGGGACGGAGCGCATCCGGGTGCTGGTGCGGCATCTGCGCATCAACGTGCGAGTGATGGGGCGGCTGCTGCGGGTCTCGTTTACGGGGATTCTGCAGTTCGCAATTGCGAATGCGAGCTGGATTGTGCTGGTGCGGATCGTTTCAATTTTCGGCGCAGCGTCGGTGGCGGGATACACGATTGCGATTCGGATCGTGGTGTTCTTCATCTTGCCGGCTTGGGGATTGAGTAATGCCGCGGCAACTCTGGTGGGGCAAAACCTTGGGGCGAAACGGCCGGATCGGGCTGCGCAGGCGGTGTGGCGCACGAGTTTGTACAACGTGATCTTTCTGGGGGTGCTGGGGATTTTCTTCATCGTATTTGCTACGCCGGTTGTACGACTATTTGTAAATGACCCGGCGGTAGTGCCAATCGCAGCGACAGCATTGAGAACCTTCAGTTGCGGCAATCTTGGATACGCGTATGTGATGGTAATGTTGCAGGCGTTCAATGGCGCGGGCGATACTCTGACGCCGACAATCGTGAATTTCTTCGGATTCTGGGTGCTGGAGTTGCCAGTGGCCTGGGGACTGGCGGTAGGGTTGCGGCTCGGCGCACAAGGAGCATTTCTTGCGGTGGTAATCGCAGAATGCTCGATTGCCGTGGCGAGCATCATCCTCTTCAGGCGGGGAAGGTGGGCGAGGCAAAGGATCTAGGAATGCCAGGCGGGAAGAGGGGTGGAAAATAATTCTTCCCTTCTTCCTGAAGGTTTTCAAGGGTTTGGCAGAATCGTTCGGTCAGGCCGGCACATCTGAGAGAATGATGGTAGTGAAAGACGGGATACATATTGGCTTTCGGCGCGCGGAAGCGACGGTATTTCTCGCGGTTTTGGCAATGGCCATCGCGGGTACGGCGCATGGGCAAGCTGCAAACCCGAGTTCTGCGACGAATCCCTACTTCGGCAGCGTGACCGCACGTCCGGTTACGGATGAGGCGCTCAAGTTATCACTAGATGACGCTATACGACGAGGGCTGGAGAATAATCTTGGTTTGAAAGAAGCCGAGAGCGGCGAGAAGCTATTTCAGGGTAACTATAACGAGGCGCTTCAAGAGTTTCTGCCAACGATTACGTTGAGCGGGGGCACGGGCGTCTTCCAGCAGAACCTGGCGGCCCTGGGTTTTGGGTCTGGCGTGCTTAAGGACTTTTCCGGATTGCTTCCCGGCGGGATTCCGGCTGGGTTGTCGCTGATCACGCGCGACGACTTGACGCAGGGCCAGGTAGCGTTGAAACAGACGCTGTTTTCAGGGGTTGTGATTGCAGGGTGGAAGGCGGCGGGTGCGGCACGGCGGTCGGCGTATTTCACAAAGATGACGGCGCGGGGCGAGGTGGTGCAGCAAGTAGCAACGGCCTATCTGCACGCAATTGCGGATGCGAGCGAGGTGGACAACGCGAGCGCGCTTGAGGCTTCAGACAAAGTGGCGTTTGACCATGCTCATGCGGGACACGAGGCAGGGACCGAGTCGAACCTGGACGAACTGCGGGCGAGGGTTCAGCTGCAGGCGCAGGAGCAGGAGCTCATCGCGCGCCAGAATGCGCTGGAGAAGGACTTGATCCTGCTGGAGCGCGAAATCGGCGTGGCACCGGGGCAGAAGATTGTATTGACAGATCCAGCGCCGTACAGCGATCTCGCAGCGCAGACTCCAGAAGAAGTGCGCGCGGTGGCTTACAAGAATCGGCAGGATTATCAGAACTTGCAGAACCAGGTAGAGGAACTTAAGGCGCTTCACAGCGCGTACAGAAGCCAGCGGCTGCCGAGCTTGAGTTTCAGCGGGAACTACGGAGTTGACAAGGTAAATGGAGTTGCAAGCCACGGGGTGTTTTCCGCGGTGGGAACGCTGAATATTCCGATCTTTCGCGAAGCGAGCCTGAGAGGCGAATCGGATGCGTCGGCGGCACAGCTTTCTGCGGTGGAAACGCAGCTTGAGGACCTACGGGGACGGATTGATCAGCAAGTTCGCTCGGCGCTGCTGGATGTGAGCGCCTCGGCCAAACTGATGGAGGTTGCGAAGTCAAACGTGGATCTCGCAACGAGTGAACTGAGCGATGAGACGGACCGCGTGAACGCCGGAGTGGATGACAATTTACCCCTGGTGACGGCCCAGGCATCGCTTGCCGCGGCGCAGAGCAACTACGTGCAGAGCCTGTATCAATACAATGTGTCGAAGCTGGGGCTGGCGCGAGCGGCGGGTATTATCGAGCTGCAGTACAGGGTATATCTCGGGAAGTGAAGGCTTGGGAGTAACCAGAGTTTTAATGCTGGAAATCGATTTGAGTGGGGCGCGCTGTTGAACATGGCGTCGCCCTTTTCAATTGCAGCCGTCCGCGTCGTTTGGCTCTCATGATCAGGAAAAGCAGATCATTTTCACGGTGCCCTGCGACCGGACAGATTGTAATTTAGAAAATGGGAGGCGTGCAGCGCATGGCAAAGCTCAAAATTCTTTATTACGTCGAGACGGATGGTGCGGCGCTGGCGCGGAGGACTGCGAGCCATTTTGTGGAAACGGCGGAGGACGCGGTTGCGCGGCGGGGTGTGGCGCGGATTGCCATCAGCGGAGGATCTACGCCGAAGGCAGCATTCCAGTTGCTGGCCGATTCCGGACTGCCTTGGCGCGAGCGGATGCCGTGGGAAAAGCTGGAACTCTACTGGGTGGATGAGCGGACGGTTCCTCCGGACAACCCAGACAGCAACTACCACATGACGCGGCTGGCGATGCTGGATGCCGTGCCACTGAAACCAGAACAGATTCACCGAATGGAAGGCGAGTTGGACCCTGAAGTCGCGGCAGCCCGGTACGAGTCGTTGCTGAGGAATAACTTCCGGTTGGAGGGTGCGGAAAGCCCACGTTTTGACTTGATTGCGCTGGGAATGGGCGATGACGGCCATACAGCATCGATTTTTCCGCACACGGAGGCAATTCACACGCTTGGGAGGCTGGTAACAGCAAACCAAGTGCCACAGAAAGACACCTGGCGGATAACGCTTACCTGGCCAGTCATCAATAACGGAAGTTCAGTTTTCTTCTTGATTGGGGGGAAGGACAAGGCGGAGCTAGTGAAGGAAGTGTTCACTGGACGGCGTGACCCGGAACGCCTTCCAAGTCAACTGATTTGGCCCTCAAGCGGTATACTCACTTTGTTCCTGGATAAGGACGCGGCTGCACTGTTGCCCGCAACGGATGGGGATGGCTGCGGGGTTCTGGAGAGAGAAAGATGATTCTGGCGGGGGATGTGGGGGGCACCAAGGTTCACTTGGCGCTGTATGACTTTATCGATGGGAAGTTGAAAAACAAGCAGGACAAGCAGTATCCGGCCAAGGAATATTCAGGGTTGGAAGAGATCGTCAAGGAATTCCTAGGGACAAGCAAAGTAACTGCTGCCTGCTTTGGCGTGCCGGGCCCGGTGCGCGATGGCCGGCTACGCCTGACAAACCTGCCATGGACATTGGATAGCCGTGAACTTTCGAGTGAGCTAGGGATCCAGCATGTATTTCTTATCAATGACCTTGAAGCGAACGGTTACGGCGTAGCCGAGCTTTCTCCCGACCAGATTTATACACTGAGCGAAGGGGACGCAAGCCAGATCGGGAATCGCGCGCTGATTGCGGCGGGGACCGGGCTGGGGGAAGGACTTCTGGCGTGGAACGGACGCACTCATGTACCGTACCCATCGGAGGGCGGTCATACGGATTTTGGCGCGCGCAATGAAGAGGAAATCGAGCTTCTGCGCTTTCTGCAACGGAAATACAACGGCCGCATCAGCTATGAACGCGTGGTAAGCGGGATGGGGTTGACCAACATCTACGAGTTCCTGCGGGACGACCGGGGCATGGAAGAACCGAAATGGCTGGCAGAGAAGATTGCGGCGGCGCATGATCCGAACAGCGTGATTACCGAGATGGCGCTATCAGCCAAGAGCGAACTCTGCGAAAAGGCGTTGGACATGATGGTTTCGATCTATGGCGCGGAAGCGGGAAACTTGGCGCTGAAGGTGCTGTCGGTTGGGGGCCTTTACGTCGGCGGCGGTATCGCTCCGAGGATTCTCGAGAAGCTGAAGGACGGGACGTTCATGAAGGCCTTCGTTGACAAAGGAAGACTGAGCCAATTGCTGATTAACATGCCGGTACGGATCATTCTGGATAGCGGAGCGGCGCTGCTTGGCGCGGCTGCATATGCGGAGGCACGTGCCGCAGAGATTAGCGGTGTTTCGCCGAGGGCTGCATCTGTGGCTGCACACGCATAGACAAAAAGCGATTGGAATGACGAGGGTCAGCCGGGAGGCTGGCCCTTTGCGTTTGCACGCTGATGGGCCGATCGGGTCTATTGCTGCTGTTTCAGGTTTGCGACAAGCCAGTCGCGATAGATGCTGCACTGGGGGCTGCGGAGGCCAGCGGCTGTCTGTGTTGTGCCGTCTTGCATGAACTGGAGGTAGATGCCGGATGCGCCTGACTGGGGCCAGTTGGGAAGGTTAGTGGATTCAGGCAAGTTAGGATTGCCTGTCCTGGCGAAGTTGGTCCAATAGGTCACCATCGAGTTTGACAGCGTGGTGTCAGTCTGAGCGAACGCACCGGATATGTTGCCCGACTTAGGAAAAAATCCGAAGACATATGGAAGATCGGCGGAATGCACGGCACCTTGCGCTTCCTGGCCGGGAATAGCGTGGTTGAACTCGTACTCATAAGTTGGGTTTTTTGCGAGAGAGTGCCACGCGCCCTGGGTGACTGCAGGACAGCGAAAGATCATGTCGGCAGCCCACTGGTCGGCTGCAGTGCCATATTTGGCATCCGTCGAACCGGACGCTCCATTCGCGAGTCCATAGGCAGCCAGCGCCTTGTCGGCAAAGGTTCCGGCGGCTACTGTGATTGTCGTCCTCAATTGGCCGGGAGAGGCATTGCTACCGAATTCGCGGGTAGTGGTGCCGTACATAAACGGAATCTGCGCTTCATGCCCGGACGCGAAGACTGCGGCGGGCTGGAGGCGGAGGACTGAGCCATCGATAATTGGGCCGAAGCGCGGGCGGCTTTGAGGGTTCAGTTTGGCAAGGTCCGCGAGCAAGTCGGGCGCCGAAATTGAGCGGAGATATTTGATTACACCGGGTCCGGCAGGTGCTTTCAGAGCGGATGCGAGCTCTTCGCCGGAATGTTCGGCTTCAGCAAGAGGGGCGAGCGGGACGCTGAATGCGGCGCCGCTCTCTGCAATGGCTTTGTTGAAAAGGGTACTTCCAACTTCGGACGCCATCAGCAAGCTGGTGTCAATCGCGCCAGCGGACTGACCGAAAACCGTGACGTTATCGGGATCGCCACCGAATTTAGCAATGTTGTCGCGGACCCAGAAGAGCGCAAGAATTTGATCCATCAATCCATAGTTGCCAGAGGAATGGCTGCTCGACTCGCGGGTGAGTTCGGGATGAGCGAGGAAGCCAAAAATGCCGAGGCGATAGTTGATGGTGACGAGAATAACTCCATGGTTGACCAGGGTACCGTCTTTGTAGAGCGCGCTGGAAGCAGTGCCGCCCTCGTTGGCTCCGCCATGAATCCAGAACATGACGGGAAGTGGATTCTTGACAAGCCATTCCGGCACGATCACGTTGAGGAAGAGACAGTCTTCCTTGCCGGATTGGGCGTCGTGCCGGTTCCAATCGCCCAATTCAGGTTGCGAACAGGGTGCGCCGAAGGATGTTGCGTCACGAACGCCCGGGGTGTAGCGATAGGGCACAGGCGGGCGCCAACGGAGATCGCTGATGGGCGGCTCTGCGTAAGGGATGCCGAGGAACTCTGCGCCGCCACCGGGGCGGGTCGCGCCATGGATCTGGCCGGAAGTGGTCTTCACCAGCAGGGAATCATCGGGAGCGAGGGCCGAGGCGGTATGCGGTTGCAGGCACATTGAAACAAAGATGAGGATGGTTGCGGAAGTATGGTGTGTGCGCGGTGTGAGGATCATTTCGTTGAGGTGAACCCCTCTTTAGACTGGCAGCGGGAATTCTACCAACGTTGTGCGGCTCACGCATGATGGGTTTGACGGAGAGTACGGAAGTGCTCTTTATCTGTGCGCATTTTGCGATTGCGCCTATGCTGAAAGTACATTTAATTAGCTATATGAGCTTTTATCACACGGTCGGAAACGCAGGGTACGACTTCGGCAGTTTGCGCGAGTTGCTGGCCAAGGCTACTCCCCTGCGCAGCGGAGACGTCCTTGCGGGTGTGGCTGCGAGGTCGGCAGAAGAGCGCGTGGCGGCACAGTTTGCGCTAGCCGATACGCCACTGGCGCAGTTTCTTTCAGAGCAGGTTGTGCCTTACGAACACGATGAGGTTACACGGCTGATTATGGACTCGCACGATGCGGACGCGTTTGCGCCGGTGCGATCGTTCACGGTGGGCGAGCTGCGCGACTGGCTGCTTTCAGACGAAGCAACGGGAGAAGCAATTACCACCTTGGCACCAGGACTAACTCCGGAAATGGCGGCGGCCGTGAGCAAGCTGATGCGCGTGCAGGACCTGATTGTCGCGGCCGCGAAGATGCGCGTGGTGACGAGCTTTCGGACGACAGTTGGTTTGAGAGGCAGACTGAGTGCGCGTTTACAGCCCAACCACCCAACTGACGACGCCATAGGGATTGCAGCGGCGATACTGGACGGGTTGCTGCTTGGATCCGGCGATGCGGTCATTGGGATTAACCCGGCCGGGGACAGCGTGGCTGTGACCACGCGGCTGCTGCGACTGATCGATGCATTACGAGCACGATTTGAGATACCGGTGCAGAGTTGTGTGCTGGCCCACGTGACAACCCAGATGGCTGCAATGGAAGCTGGTGCACCTGTAGATCTGGTTTTTCAGTCGATTGCCGGGACAGAGGATGCGAATCGCAGCTTCGGCGTGAGCTTGTCGCTACTTGCGGAAGCCCACGACGCAGCTCGAACACTGGGGCGCGGAGCACTATGCGCCGATGGAAGGGTCGGCGAGAATGTCATGTACTTCGAGACAGGACAGGGTTCGGCGCTATCGGCGAACGCGCATCATGGAGTAGATCAGCAAACGCTGGAAGCACGCGCTTATGCGGTTGCCCGGCGGTTCAACCCGATGCTGGTAAACACGGTGGTGGGATTCATCGGGCCGGAGTATTTGTACGACGGAAAGCAAATTGCGCGGGCAGGGCTGGAGGATCACTTCTGCGGCAAGCTGCTGGGGCTGCCGATGGGTTGCGACGTGTGTTATACGAATCACGCCGAGGCGGACCAGGACGACATGGATGCGCTGATGACGCTGCTGGGCGCGGCAGGGGTGAATTACATCATGGGCGTACCGGGCGCGGACGATGTGATGCTGAACTACCAAAGCACCAGTTTCCAGGATGCGCTTTACCTGCGCCGGGTGCTGGGGCTGAAACCTGCTCCAGAGTTTGAAGCGTGGCTTGCGGCAGAGGGATTCAACCGGCTGATATTTGAGGCCAAGCACCCTGAAAGGCTGTTGAATTGAGCGCGCTTGTTTCTGAACTGATCGCGGCGCGTCTTCGCGCATTGACGCCGGCACGGGTCGGGTTGGGGCTAGCGGGCGTGAGTCAGCAGACACGCGATGTGTTGGACTTCCAAAGCGCGCACGCCAGGGCTCGCGACGCGGTGCACGCGAGGATGGAAACGGTTGCTGTGGCGAGGGAGGTTGCGGCTGCCTCGGGACTGGAAGTGATGCAGCTGCATTCGGCCGCTCGGGATCGAGCGACATACTTGCAACGACCCGACCTGGGTCGCAGGCTAAATGAACCGAGCCGGACGGAGCTGACGACCTGGGTACAAGCTCACAAGGAGCCGTGGGACCTGGTGCTGGTGGTTGCGGACGGACTTTCGGCGCTCGCAGTGGAGCAGCAAGCCCCTGCGCTCGCGAAAGAACTGATGCCACGCCTGAATGGGTGGCGGCTGGGGCCAGTTTGCGTAGTCGAACAAGGCCGCGTGGCAGTCGGCGATGAGATCGGCGAGGCAATGGGAGCGTTATTGGCTATAGTGCTGATTGGAGAACGGCCTGGGTTGAGTTCTCCCGCTTCGTTGGGCGCTTACATTACCTGGAAGCCCAGAGTGGGGCGCACGGACGCTGAGCGAAATTGCATTTCGAACATACGCGCTGAAGGGCTGAGTTCAGTGCGTGCGGCAGCACAGCTCAGGTTCTACCTGACAGAGGCACGCAGACGGAATCTTACGGGGGTTGCACTGAAGGGGATGAGTCACCAGCTAGAGGAAGGTGAGCGGGAATGAAGCGATGGATAGGGTTCAGCGTGGTGATTCTTGTCGCGGCGTTTGTGGCCGTGTACCTGGGCGACTGGGTGATATACAAACTTCGCGGGTCGCCGCAGTCAAAGGTGAAAGTGAATCGATACCTGACTATTCCACTGAAGGGGAACAAAACGGAATTCGACTATGTAGGCACATCCGACGTAGCGTGCTCTATTTCGTTGTTTCCTCAAAGCGGTGAAAGTCCATGCTGGCAACTGCGGCGTAATCAAAACCAGAACACCACACTTTAGACTCCATAAGGCATCAAGGCCAACAGGGATAATCTCACACGATTAAGTGATGAGGGTCACGTTCTTTGAGCGTTCGGCTGCGTAGTATCGAACAACTTCTTTCATATCGAGGAAGAGATGTACAACCGAACGCAGAACGAAAATGGAACCTACAATACGCGCTGCCTCTACTGCTTCATTACAGTTGCTTCGGCGGTGGAAACCGAAGAGAACCTGGATCGGATTGAGGCGCATCACATTTGCCCCGAACGTGCACTTGCCGAATTGCTGACAAGCAAATCGACTCACGAGGTACGTGCACAGTGAAGTTGGGGGCGCAACTTTTCAGTTGCTCATTGCGCTGAGGGGTGCGCCTGCGTGTCGGGTGGCTTAGTCCCGCCTCCGCCCATCTTTTTGTAGAGTTCCTGATCGGTTGCTTTGTTCAGTGAGCTGGCCTTATTGAATTCCGCCCTCGCCAAATCCATTTTTCCCATGACCCGGTAAAGGCGTCCGAGGCGCCAGTGAACGTTTACGTCGCCGGGCATGAGCTTCTCAGAAAGTGTGAGCTCACGCAGGGCATCGTCATTCCGCCCGTCGGTTGTAGCAATAATGCCAAGATCGAGATGGGCGTGGGCAAGAGAGGGATCGATCTTCACCGCTTTCTGGAGCAAGGGTGCAGCATCGGCAACCTGATTCATCTGGATGTATGCGTCGCCGAGGTAAAGCAGAGATTGCGCATGATTGGGATCGTTGGCTAATTCCGCCTGGAATTCCCTAGCGGCTTCGGGATACTGCCGCTGTGTCCACAGCAAGTAGCCAAGGCCGAAGTGGACGTCTGGTTGCTTCGGATTGACCGCAACGGCGGCACGAAACTGCTGAATCGCGCCATCGTAATTCTTCATTTCATCTTCTGCTTCGCCGGCGAGCATATCGGCTTCGGCTGATTCTGCGTTCAGCGCGAGAATCTGCTTATAGATGTCGAGGACGGACTGATACTGCCTAGACCACAAGTAGCAATGTGCCAAGGCTAGGCGCAACTCGAGATTCTGCGGATCCTGGTCTGCGGCGATCTTCAAGTAAGGGGCAGCCGCGGAATATTCGGCGAGTCCATAGTGAGACATGCCAAGCAGAATATTGAGCCGCTGCGAATCGGGAGCGGTCGGAGACTCGCCCGCAAGGAGTGGTTTGAATTCTTGAATAGCCTGCCGAAACTGACCGCCTTTGAAGAGTGCCAGCCCGAGATTGAGTTGCAGGCCGGGCATCTTTGGATTTAGAGCCAATGCCTTGCGATAGAAACGCACGGCATCAGTGAAGTGATCCTGCCGAGCTTCGAGCAACCCAAGGTGAGCATACGCTTCGGAATTCGAAGGATGAGATTTGAGAACTGCCTGCCAGGCAGCCTCGGCTTCTGAGTTCTTACCTTGTCGCTCCAAGGCTAACGCTGCCTGGCGCGATGAATCTTGTTGCGCAGTAGATGAAAGAGTCAACAGAAGAACGAGAAACAAAGAGACGAGCAATGCATAATCGACTCGCCGGCCAATCGCGCGACCTAGAGATACGGGCAGCAATTCATCCATGCCGGATGCCCCTCAAAGACAAAGGCCCGGCGCATTGTGCTGGCTGCATTTCAGCTTGCTCCCACCGTGAGCTTCATCTTTTCCTTCACGTCGTGCGCCAGCTTTTCGATTTCTTCGGCCTTGTGGATGACACCGAGCGAGAGCGTGTCCTGATTGGTCTTGTCCACTTCGGTCTTCAGGTCCGTGGCCAGCTTGAGCAACTTTGCAGTGTCGTCGCTTATCAGCTTTCGGCGCGCGGCGTTGGCCGCCTCGAAGTTCTTATTCTTCGCCTGCTGGCTATTGATGTCGTTGGCTTGATTGCTATCAGGGACACGATTCAACTCGGGCGGAAGGTGGGGATAGGTATTCTGCATCAAGCCGCCGCCGACTCTCGGCATAATGGCCACCGCGGCCAAGCCGAGGAGTATACCGAGCCATGCGCCTGTCTTTCGCGCGAGCCGCGGGGATTTAGCCATGTGAATTCGCTGGTACCTCATAAATTACCTCCCGTGTTGTTGGGGCGATAGCCGAGAAGGCTGAAATTGCACATGTTTGATTGTGAAGCCGCATCACGGACTCCCTGCCACAGTCTATTCCAGAAGGCCGGCGGTTGGGCTTGAGTTCGCTTGGTGTGGTTATCCTGCACATCTCAGGAATGCAGGAGAACGACTCAACGCCTCTGATGCTCTCAATGTGCCGAGGTGTTGGACGAAAACCGGAAAGAAGAATCCTGCACGAAAACGGGCGCGGCAGGTGATGCCTGCCGCGCCCGGGTTAACCATTCGGCTTAGAAAACGAACTTGCCACCGAATTGGAATTCTCTCGGGTCCTGCGCACCGGTCACGAAACCAAAGTTGCTGTTGCTGACCGTATTGTTGAATGCGTTGAACTGGGTGTGGTTGAAGGTATTGAAGCTGTCCATGCGGAGCTCGAAGTGAGCGCGCTCAGTAAAGGCAAAGGATTTGTACAGCGATGTGGTGAAGTTGGTACGGCCGGGGCCAACAACCGAGTCCCTGCCTTCGTTGCCGAAGCCCAGGTTCGGGCCACCGTTCCAGGCAGCTGTGGGCTGCGAGAAGCCGGCATTGGATACCCATTGATATCCGGTGTTGGTGCCCACGGTTGCCTTTGTCTTGACGTATTGCGCCTTGCCGGCCAGGTTCGCCCGGTTGGTGTATCCGCCGCCGAGTCCGACTGTGTCGGAGTATCCGCTGCCCGGGGTGTTGCTGCCGGCCCAGGGTAGACCCGACTGAGAAATGACTACGCCGGAGAGTTCCCAGCCGCCGAGCACATCGTGGGTCAAGCCATTGCTGTGCGCGAAGATGGGCAGTTTGTATTCGTAGTTCAAGTTGAGGATGTTGCGGCGATCCAAGGAACCGGAACCCTTGTCGTATTTCAAGTCCCACGGATTGCTAGTTGTGTTGAGATCAGCACTGCCAACCTGGTCATCGATCTCGTGCGCGTATGTGTAGTCAACTTCGAAGCTAAGCCCATGCCGATTCTGCTGGCGCAGGCCAACCTGGAAGCTGTTGTAGCTGCCGGTGAGGATGTTGGCAATCTGGTTCATGCCGCCAAAGCCCACATAGGTTCTCGACTCCAGGCCAGCGACGGTCGAAAGCGTGCCGTTTGCAGAAGCTTCACGGGTTGCCATCGGGGTGCTGAGCGGGTAGTTGTTGATCGGCAGGAACGTGTTCTGATGCCAGGCGATGTTGCCGACATACTGCGTGACCAGGATGAGCGCGGGAGCGACTTCGTGCTGTACTCCCAAGCTGTACTGCTCGACGCCTGGCGCCGGGTAGTAGGTATCTTCACTGTTTGGTCCCTGTGTGAAGAGCGGTGTGGAAGCTGGTGCACCAGCCTGCCAGTTGTAGCTGGGGTTGGTGAGTTCCACGTTGGTGGCTGATGGTGTGTTTTCGAACGGTGCGCCGCCAGCGATGTCGTAAATGTCGTTGCCCTGTTCGCGCTCAAAGAAGGTGCCAAAGCCGCCGCGAAGGACGGTCTTGCCATTTCCAAAGAGGTCATAAGAGAAACCGACGCGAGGCTGGTAAGTCTTATACCAGTTGTTGACGATACCGCGCGGCGTTCCGCCCTGACCGGCAATTGCAATGCCGTTCAAGTAGAAGCTGGTGCCATTTATGGTCTGTAGACCAGGGCTATTCGGATCGAACGCACCAGACGCCTGGAATACCGGGGCGAGAGCGGCTTGATACTGCGAGGGAACAAAGTTTGAAATGGCATTGTTGCGTTCCCAAACGTGCGGCAGGGCATCGTAACGAATGCCAAGCTGCAAGCTCAAGCGCGGAGACACGTGCCAATTGTCCATCGCAAAGGCCGAGAGCGTGTTGTTGACGTAGTGGAAGACCGGATCGCTGTTCGCCTGGCTGTAGCCGGTGCCGAGGCCGAGCAGGAAGTCAAGGTAGGAGTCGCCGGTTAGTACGCCCGACGGGACATTATTTGTCTTGTTCCAGCCGTCACCAAATGTGTAGCTTCCCTCGGTGCTCGAACCGTTGATCTGGTTCTTGGTATAGCGGTTGTAGCCGCCGCCGAATTTCAACTGATGCTGTCCTTTTGTGACAGACAGGTTAACGATCTCGTTATAGTCCTCAGCGCCATTGGTCCACGGATCGCTTCCCGGTCCCCAGGTGGTGTTGAAGGTACTGAGCGTGAAGTTGGGCAGGCGGTTCATCGCATTCTGACCGGTGAAGTAGTTCCCTGCTGTCCAACCTGACGGGATTGCAAAAGAGCCTCCGCCCTCGGCAACCGGGAGGATGGCGATCTTGTTGCCGTCGTAATTGAACGCGGCTTCCAACACCACGTTGGGCTTGAGCTGTCCAGTCAGCTTGATAACTGAGCTGTAGGACGGGTTGCTGAAGTTTGAACCCACTGTCGGATAGTTGTCGCTGTTCCAGAGAACAGTGGCGTAGTTCTGGCTAACCGCATCATGAATGAAGTGGCCGAAGAGGTTCCACTTATCGTTGATGGTGTGGTCGATGCGGAACAGGTCTTCGCGCACGTCCGTCGGAATTTTGCCCGCGGCCGGAGTCAACTGATCGGTCGACTGGTTGGTCGCAGCGGGAATATTCTTGAGCGTATTGAAGAGCAGAGCATTGGGATCGAGCAACGTACCCGGAATGGTGTTATTCGGGAACGGTTGGCCTGGCGTGAGTCCGGCAGCAGTCAACTTGGCATTGAAAGCTGGATCGGCGGTGGTAGGAACAAAAATCTGGTTGCCGACGCCTGCTGCCACTTGCGGGCCGGGGTTGAACGCAGGCAGCACGTAGTTGAAGTTGGCTGCCGAAGTAACGAGATCGGCTGACGGAATACTGTTGATGGGCGAAGGCGAGTTGCCGTTGATTTCCTTGCGCCATTCTTCGTTGACGAAGAAGAAGGTCCTGTTCCTCGACGAGTTGTAGACGTGAGGGATAAACAACGGGCCGCCGACGTTGCCGCCGTATACGTTGTATCGGAGTTCCGCTTTCGGCGTAAGTTGGCCGCTATTGTTGTCGAAGTAGTTGTGGGCATCGAAAGCGTCGTTGCGATCGAATTCCCACAGTTCGCCGTGGAAAGACTTGGTGCCGCTCTTGATGGACATGGTGATAGTGCCACCGGAGGAGATGCCGTAATCCGGAGGATAGTTGGAGGCCATTACCTGAAACTCGCCGAGCGCATCCTGAGATGGCATGATAGACATCTTGCCACCAGAACCGCGGTCATATGCTTCGCCGCCGTCGACGATCCAGATGTTATGGGCCTGGTTGAGGCCGTTGAAGCTGATGGCGAAGCTGGAGCCGACCGATGTAGGTGCATTCTGATCAGGCAGGTTTCCGCTGACGCCCAGGCCCAACGCGGCCAGTGCTACAACGTTGCGGCCGTTGGTGGCCAGTTCGGTGATCTGTTGTTCGTTAATGAGGGTGCTGACGACGTTGGAGTCGCCCTGCACGGCCAGCGCATCGGCTTCTACACTGATGGTCTGGGTGTCGGCACCAACTGTCAGCTTGATATCCACCCGGAATGTGCGGGAAATATCAACGACGATGCCCTTTTGTTCATAGCCTTCAAAGCCCTTGGCCGTTACCTTCATGTTGTAGTTGGCGGCGTTGAGGCCGGAGACGTCGTAAAGACCGGTATCGCTGCTTAGGGTTGACTTCTGGGCCCCAGTCGCGGGATCGGTGAGGGTAATTTTGGCACCCGCAACGACCGCTCCTGTCTGGTCCGTAACGATGCCGGTAACCTCTGAGTTAGCCTGCGCAAATGCACCCACGCAAGCCAAAATGAGGAACAGCGGCATTAGGAATAACCAATATCTCGCTTGTCTCATCTGACCATCCTTTTCAAGTTGTTGCTAGTTCAAGTGTTTTTGGTTTTGTTATTTCCCCCTCTGAAGGGAGGAAGTCTATCGGTATGCATCTTTGGCGAACTCGATGCTCGAGACCTGGAAATTGGAGCTGACTCTGCGATCTCCGGTGCGGCGTGGATGCGCAGATAAAACAAAAGGCTATCCCGACCCCTGATTGAAGGAGGTCGGGATAGCCTTTCGTGATTTGAGTCGAACCGTTCAAAAATGAAGCTCTCCAGCCGGTCTAACTACAACCGAGGCCATGGACGCAACGGGATCGAGAAACCCAGGAAAACCTTTACCGCCTGATTCCTCGTATCCGTCCAACCCGTCTTCTCGGCCACCTTTTGTCATTCTTGCTGGTGTGCCGCCAGCACTTAAAGTGCCGGAATGCGGGATAAATCTGGCGTTCTTAGTTGCTTGCCGAAGCGCTCCTCAGTACTCCGGCGAGAACGTAAATGATGTCCTGCTTGCGGGATTCAATGCCAGCGAGCAGGGTCTTGCAAAGAGCACAATCACAACTTTTCGGTTTGAGAAAATCCCAGAGATTACGTTTTCTGGAATTTTATCGCTCAAACGTTTAATTAAACGTCGCGCAATGCCCTTTGTTTGAAGCCGGGGGACATTAAAGGCCCTCAGTGCAGCAATTGTCAAGTGCGTCTATCTCGTTCGGAAAGGCGAGGATTGTTGCGCAAATTTCCAATCATCTAACTTCAATTGATTGAATAAGATATAAATTAGTTAATCGATTGAGTCCTTCTTATAAATTGCGGTGCCCAGGCACGTACGTACCCTCAAATCAGCCTGACCTCTGACATCCGCTCGAATTCGGTGGTTTTTAATTGGGGAGAAATGCAGGGAGTGGCAAAGAAACATGATTCAAGGCTCGTCGGACGGTCACCTACTGCATGCGGGCGACATCGCGAAGTTGACGGGCAGCAACCTCTAGAAAAGTCTCTACGCTGGCTCCAAGGGGCACCTCAAGACCAGATTTTGATTGAATAGCGTTCGCGATGCGTTGAGCCAGAGCTTCTCGAGTTGCAAGCGGCATGTCGAGACGGCGGGAAAAGAAGCTTTCCAGGACTTCGAGATCCGCGCCTGAGAGTTTGGCAATTCCGTTTTCGGGCAGAGAGAATACCGCTTGGGGCTCAGGAACCGGTGCAACCGGCGAGAAGATATTGGCGGTAAATGTGCGAGCCGACTCACTGCTAGCCGGCACCTGCTCGATGCGATCGCGTACAACGAGAGTGCCTGCAGCTAGATCTCCGAGCCGCTGATGATCGCGGGTGCAGAACATGGTGATGGCGCCGACCGCGTAAAAGATCGGAATCTGATCGATGTAACGAACGAAGTTACGGGCCATGGATTCAAAGAGCCCAATGGCCCGACCGGAACGCTGGATCACGCGGATTTTCGCGACACGCTTCCCTGGGGTACGGCCGTTCCAGAATGCCTCAAACAGCGTAAAGTAACCCCAGTTAAACAGAAAAAGCAGAAACACATAGATTGCGAAGGCCCATTGTGCGGATAGATGGTTGAATGCCGACAAGCTGGGCGTTAAGGCTGCGACCACCTTCCCGAGCACAAAGATGCTGGGAATCCAGATCAGGTAATCCACCAGAAGGGCGATAAAGCGGCTGCCGATGCCGGCCAGCGGCATTTGAATTGCGACGAGTTCGGGCGTATCGATGCTAAGCTGATCTGAACTTTGATCCATGGCGCCCATTCTATCCAATCAGTGGATTGCGAAGCGCCGGCCCCATTGGGATCGGCTGGCGCTGTTGCTTGCCCGCTCGGACCAGAGCGGGCTGGGGCGACTGTCGCGTGCCGAGTTGCAGGAGCTTGCCTTGCTCTATCGCCAGGTAGCTGCTGACTTGTCAGTCCTGCGCCGCGATACCACTGCACGCAATTACGCCGATCATGTAAATCAATTGCTGGCTCGCGCCCACCATATCATCTATTCCGGCAGGAAGACGAACGTTCTCACCCTTTTCCGTTTTCTGAAGAACGATTACCCAGCAATTTTCCAGAGCATGCTGCCCTATGTAATGGCTTCGCTGTTTGTCTCGGTAGCATGGGGCATTCTGGGCGCGGCACTGACGAACGCACGGCCGGAGTTCATGCGCCATTTTGTGGGGCCGGCAATGATCGCGACGATGGAGCGGCACGAGATGTGGACGGAGTCGATTGTGAGTGTCGCTCCACAAGAAACCAGCCACATCATGACCAATAACCTGACAGTAAGTTTTGTCATGTTTGCGGGCGGGATCACGTTTGGATTATTCACGTTCATTTCGCTCTACGTAAACGGCATGATGCTAGGGGTCATCGGAGCGGCGTGTCATCAATACGGTATGTCGCTCGCGCTGTGGAGCTTTGTTGCGCCGCATGGAGCTCTGGAATTGCCAGCGATCATCATTGCGGGGGGTGCGGGGTTTCGGCTGGGACGAGCAATGCTTTTTCCTGGCGCATATCGCTGGAAAGAATCCGTGGCCCGCGGTGGGATCGAGGCTACACGGCTGGTGTCTGGAGTAATTCCGATGCTGGTTGTTGCAGGATGCCTGGAGGGATTCTTCTCACCCTCACATGCGCCAATCTGGTTGAAGTTTACGGTGGGCGGTTTGCTTTTCTCTTTACTCCTGACGTGGCTTTTCCACCCCGCGAAGCAGCCTGCCAGCGTCTAAATCGATGCGATGAATGTTGCGATCCTTCTGCGACCCGCGGTTGTCCTCTCTGCAGTTTTGACCCTGATACCGGTGCTTTTGTTTGCGTTTTTCCCTGCGCGGGCGCTTGGGATAGGGGAGAAGCTTCCGAGTGTTGTGCGCATCTGCGGACCGGTGCTGTTGTGTGTTCCTTATGCGATTTTGGCGTGTTCATTTGGAATATTCAATTGGAAATGGCTGGTACTTTATGGTCTGTTTCCCGTTGCCATTTCGGCAGCGATGGAACAGGCCAGGAGCATCGATCCAAGCCAGCGCGGGAACTGGCTCGACTACCTGGTTTTGGTAGTGCTCGGACTCGCTGTGGATTTGCGATGGTTTGAGCCAGCATGGCCGACAGGATTAGCAGCGCTAGGAAAGATGCTGCTGCTGGATGCAGGGATTTTCGGGTTTCTCTGGGTGCGGCAACTTGAGGGTTGGATTCAGTCTGCGACTTAAATGGGCGATGCCGCTACTGGACTTCGCGAGTTCTTCCTTTACGCGATCGTCGCACTTCCTCTTGGGTTGGGGATGGGGTTTCTGCACTTTCATGCGCATTGGCCGTCTCCGATCCAATTTGCAGGGGCGCTTTTGTTCACATTCCTCTTCATCGCAATTCCGGAGGAACTTTTCTTTCGGGGGTGGCTGCAGAATCTGCTGGAACGGCGGATCGGACGGACAGGAGCATTGCTGCTGACAGCGGTGCATTCGGGTAGGCGCACTGGAACAAACGGACGGCGACGTTCAATTGGCGCTATGTCCTGATGGCGGCGTTGGCTGGGATCTTTTATGGCCGGGCCTGGCGGGCTCAACGCCGGGTAGGTGCATCAGCCCAGACCCATGCGTCAGTGGATATCCTTTGGTCAATCTGGCTAAGGTGAATACCGCGCGGATTGTAATTGAGATAGCCGAGCCCAACGCGCATGTTGTGCAACACAGACGCTGGGATAGTGATGGCGACACAGATGCCGAATATGGCATGGGCAATCGCGAGAGGATAGATATTTCGCGACCTGAGAAAGATCAGGCAGGCAGTGAGACCCCACAGCAAGGTTATTGGCGTGAGTATGGGGTTTGGCAAATGGGCCACCGAGAAAACGATACCGGCAAGGATTGCTGCCCAATTTCCTTTGGGCAGTATGCGCATGAGTCTGACGAGAAAATAACCCTGCAACAGGAACTGCTGCATCAAGGCCCATATTGTGTATCCGCCAAAGGCTTTGACCCACTGAATGGAGCCAACCGGGTGATGGAGCGTATGCAAACTACTCGCGACAAGCACGGCGCTAACAGCCATGACAAGTGCCACTCCGACCACCCACAATGAACGTGAAAACCCGGTGACGCCGCAACCCATCGCCTTCCAACCCGGGAAGGAAACGATGATACAAAGGGTGAACCATGCGAGGGCGGCGAAATAGAGCCACTTCCGAAGGGGCCGGGGTGTCCAGATGACGGCGAGAATCAGGCCGTAGCCAACGGCAAGTTCACAGACATCCCAAGCAGTGCTCTTGTTTGGAAACGAGTCTGCGGCGTAGACACAACCCGGGTTTGATTCCACGGGTACTGTCAACTTTGACCTCCGCATACAAACTCAAGTCCCAGTTCTGATCGCAAACTTACGCAAGCTGCTGCAAACCTCTGGGGAAAGCTCGTTCCGCTGCAATGCCTGTCAGAGAAAATAGACGGCTAGCATAACTCCGGCGTTATCAGAAAAGTCACAAATAACACTTTTGTGAGGGGCACCGAAGTCACCGAAATCGCTAAACCTTCAGGAA
The DNA here is from genome assembly GCA_963826915.1 of uncultured Acidobacteriaceae bacterium. Taxonomy (GTDB): domain Bacteria; phylum Acidobacteriota; class Terriglobia; order Terriglobales; family Acidobacteriaceae; genus Telmatobacter. Next base: position 187,867 of record CAWGYG010000004.1, on the reverse strand, counting down.
AATTTTCCTGCGATAGAGTATCCAGACGGGGATGAAGCAGAAGGCAGTAAAGGAGACGGAGAATGCGAAGGCTGCCCAGCCCGGATTGGGGATATGGGCCAAGGTGTGCATGAAAATCCAGGCCACTAGATCAACATGTTTTCCGCCCCCGGCCGGGAGGGCAATGTTGTAAAGGATGCCCGGCATTAATTCGCTAAACATATAGGCCGCGATGGCGTTGGAGCCGAAAACGATCCACGGCCAAGTCCAGCCTTTGCGCCAGTCTTTGACTTCGATGGCCCAGTACGCGAAGGTAAGGAGTGCCAGCGAGTACCCACCCGCGACAAGCACATAGGAGCTGGTCCACATGTTCTTGTTCAGTGGAAACCAGAGAGACCAGAGATACCCAAGGGCGAGGCTGCCCACACACGCTATGGCGAGTCCGCGCGCCTTTGTCGCAATCTGCCTGCCGGAACGCAGCCAGATGCCAGTGAGAACACCCATTAGAGCCGTGCCGATGGCGGGAAGGTTGCTCAACAAGCCTTCGGGATCGCGCACGTTGTGATCGGGTGCGTAAAGGTAAAGGTGATAGGGAAAGAGATGGCGGTCGATCCAAGAGACGAGGTTTTGGGTCATGTCCATGAAAGGAACATCACGGCCTGGCAATCCCACACCGGGGATCGGAACCCAACGCATCAGGACCCAATAGCCGACGAGCGCGACCACGAGGGCGATTACCTTGGTTGAAGCGCGCTTATCCCACAGATAGAAGAGACCGACGAGAAGGTAGCAGATGCCGATGCGCTGGAGCACCCCATAGAAGCGCATGTGAGGAAGCGCAAACGTCGGGAAGCTATTGACGATGATCCCGAAAAGAATAAGGATGGCGGCACGCTGCACAGTGTGCCATGCAAGCCTGGCGCGAGTGGCACCGCGGGCGAGTCTCGCCTCAAAGGCGAAAACAACGGAGACGCCAACGACGAAGACAAACGTGGGGAAGACGAGGTCGGTGGGCGTAAGGCCATTCCATTCTGCGTGATTCATAAAACGCCATGAGCCAGGGCCGCCGTTGTTGTTGACCATGATCATGAAAGCTATGGTGATGCCACGCACCACATCGAGCGAGAGCAGACGATGAGTGGAAGTGGGCACTTGTACCGCGTTAGTCGTCGCCGCCTTTTTGTCAGTGAGACTTGGTTGCATTCCTTCTCCGCCAAACTCGTTGCACATTACGCTACTCGCTGGAACGGGTGTTCGCCAAGTAGGGGGTTCAGTGGGAATTAGCTGAAACCCCGGGATAGCGGCGAAGGAATGGCCGATACGGGAAAAGAAAAGCCCGGATCTTTCGGTCCGGGCTCTCTATGGTTTCAGTAACTAGCTTAACAACATGGATTCTTCTCGATGCGTCAATTCAGAACGTCGAGAGTAACGGTAACCGTGTGGGTGGTAGTTCCGCTCTTTCCGGAAACCGTGATCGTATGGTTCCCGAGCGAAGCCCTTCTGCCGACGGTGATCGTCATTGTGGACGTTCCAGCCCCGGTGATCGATGTGGGTGAGAACGTCACGCTATTCTGGCTTCCTTCTCCAGAGGCCGACAATGCGATTGCCGAGTTGAATCCGCCGGTCACGGCCGTGGTGATGGTGACCTTGCCTGAACTGCTTCTGGCTATGCTAATCGTAGTAGGCGAAGCGCTGATGGAGAAGGCGGGGGTTGTGCCGGTTACGGTCAGTGAGACTGTGGTGGTCTCAACAATGGTGCCGGAGGTTCCGGTCACTGTTATCGAATACGTACCGGGGACGGTGCTGGACCCGACGGTGATCGACATCGTCGAAGTGCCAGTCCCAGTAATCGAAGATGGGCTGAATCCGATGGTCACGCCGGTGGGCTGGCCTGAGGCGGTCAGGGTGACTGCGGAGTCGAAGCCGCCACTCACCGTGCTGGTGATGGTGGAGCTCCCTGCATTACCCGGAGCGACAGAAACCGAAGTTGGCGATGCCGAGAGTGTAAAGCCGGACGGTGGAGGGCCGGTAAGGGCAGTGATCAGACCTGCAGTCGGGCTGCCCCACCCGGTGACAAGGTCATAGCCCGTAACGGCGGAATAGCTGCCGGAGGTGCCGCTGGTGATGTCGTGGAAGTCTGTACCATACGCTGACGTGATGTTTTGCGCGTAGATGGTGGGATTGATGAAGCCAATCGTGGGCTGACTGCTTTCTGCGAGTTGTTGATTGACCAATGCGATGAAACCGGCCCACATAGGCGCGGCAAAGCTGGTACCGCCGTACTCGTTGGCGAGGCACGTAGTTTGGTCCGCGCATGTGTAGAACGTAAAGTTTGCATTGGCGGAAACGTCGGGGCCGTTGCGCAGAGTGGTCGAACCCTTGTTGCTGGAGTTAATGACTCCAGACAGCTGCTGCCATGCCGGGATAGCGATCTTGTCAGGGCTGATGCCGCCCCCGCTATCTGACCACGCGGTTTCAGACTTCCAAGGGCCTGCCGCGCTGGCCGTAACCAGGTCTGTGCCGCCGACTGAAACTACGTTTGCGTCATCCGCCGGCCACGCCTCGTTTCTTGACGACCAAGTGGAACTGTCGCCAGAGGCAGCAAAGAAATTCTGACCCTGGGAGGCCATTTTCTGGAAATAAGGATCAAGCGTGGTTGGATCTGCCGGCGTCCAGCCCCACGAGCAGCCGATCGTGGTAGGAAGCGGGCTGTGGGTTGTCATGGCGCTGATGATCGAAGTATCAGAGGACCCGATATACATGACCAAGCTTTTTAGTCCTGGAGCCATGCCGATGGCCTGGGTCATATCAAGTGTCTGTTCTGTGTCGTCGCAAGATGGGTAGGTGCAAGAAGTGCTCGTTCCATCTGTGGAGAGGAGGGTGACGGGGACGGCGTTGGTTTGATCGACGTTCTTAAAATAAGTGGTCAGGTCGGCAAGATCCGTGCCCTCGTATTCAAACAATCCGAGGTTCTGGCCAGAGCCGGTGAGAGCTGTTCCGCCATAGTAGGCGGCGCGCATGTCACTGCCGAGGAACGACGCCGAGGGGCCGGAGCCGGTGGTGGCGTGGGATACGACTGCATCCGCCTCAATGCCATGGGCTGCAGCATAGTCGCTTTTCTTTACATACATTGGATGCGGGATGGAGTAATTATCCAAGCCCGAGACATGCCAGAGGTTGAAAGGCAGGTCCATCGTCGGTTCGCGATCGGGAGCATAGAATGTGCGGTTCTCTGTTGGGTGCTGGTAGGTGCGCATGTTGACATGCAGTGCGGCTTCGATGACACCAACGGTGCCTTTAACCTGAACCAGCATTCCGTCGCGCGAGCCACCCACTACTTCGAACCCATAGGTCTTGGCGAAACGAAGGACCGTATCGTAGTCCTGCTGGGTGGGGCCAAACCTTGCTGTGAATTCTGTCGGTGTCAGGAAATGGCGGTACTCAGGACTCGCCGGACTGTAGACCTCGCTCAGAAAGCTCTTGAGGCCTGATGGATCCCGCAGCGGCAGGACCAGATCCAGCTGAAGGACCTGGTTCGAGGGGAGCCGGCCGGTAGATTGCGCTTTACCGGATAGGACCGCTTCGCGGACATGATGCGTCATGACCGACTGGGCCGAGCAGGTGATCGATGCGATCGAGATCACCGCTAAGATCGTGAGCAGGAATTTCCCTATTTTTCTAATCACAAGTTCTCCTTGGTTCAGGGGTGGGGAATCTTAACGGCGCGGCATACACAGGCCCGGCGCGTTGATGCATTCTCCGGTAGCGAAGTGCATTTGTCTACTGAATTCAGGTAACCACCCGCATCCTCTTCGTTACCCTGCGCCAATGCAGACTAGTACCTTTGTTGTCCCTTCTCGGCGGGGCGCGTCCCTAGAGCTTTGCGGCTTCGGTCGACGAAGATATTGGAGATGCTAAGCCTGCGGCTGCGTTAGGATTACGGGAATTGCACACAAAACATGCCGCGATAGCTTAAACTCGCCCTTCAGGGAAATTCTGTAATTTGTTGGCAATTATTTGGAGGCAATCCGTGCCCGAATTTCAACCTTTCGTTTCGCCGGATGAGAATCGTCCAGAGTTCACATTCCGTGCCCTGCTGCTGGGTTCAATCTTTGGCATCATTTTCGGCGCTGTGACGGTCTATGTGGGCTTGCGAGCCGGACTTACCGTCGCCGCCTCCATTCCCATCTCGGTGCTCTCCATCAGCATTCTGCGCGCCTTCGGTCGCGCGTCCATTCTGGAGAACAACATTGTCCAAACCACCGGTAATGCGGGGCAATCCATTGCATCAGGTGTGATATTTACGTTGCCCGCGCTGGTGTTTCTCGGATTTGAACTCGAGTATTCGCGGATTTTCATGCTCGCATTGATCGGCGGCTGGCTTGGCGTTCTGTTCATGATCCCGCTTCGTCGGCAATTAATTGTTAAGGAACACGATGCGCTGCCCTATCCAGAAGGCACCGCTTGCGCTGACGTCTTAATCGCCGGCGAAAGGGGTGGCTCGCTGGCCAGCCGCGTCTTTCTCGGTCTGGGGCTGGGTGGCCTGTACACCTTTTTTCAAAACAAGAATCTGTTTCGCGCGTGGCCCGGTTCGCCCGAGTTCCAACCCGACTTCGGAGCGCAGCACGTCCTCAAGGGCTCATCGATCAATGCGGATGCTACATCAGAATATCTCGGTGTGGGTTACATCATCGGCTCGAAAGTGGCCGGGGTCATCTTCGCTGGAGGCGTGTTTTCCTGGCTGGTGGTGATGCCGCTGATCTACTTCTTCGGGAAGGAACTTCCGCACCCGGTTTATCCCGGGCAGACACCCATTGCGGACATGGGACCAAGCGATCTTTGGTCAACTTATATCAAGCCCATGGGCGCAGGGGCGGTTGCCGCCGCAGGACTTATCACTCTACTGAAGACCTTGCCGACGATCTGGAGCGCACTTACCGCCGGCATTAAAACGATGCGTCCAGGGTCGGAACCGCAGGCCAAGCCGATCCGCACCGAGAACGACCTGCCAATGAGCGTCGTACTGATCGGTTCACTGCTGATTGTGGTTTGCATGTTTATCTTTCTCGAATTCAAGCCGGTGCCGGGCGCGTTTGTCGGCTGGCCCGCTAATCTCGCTGCTTCCCTGCTAGTTGTCGTCTTTGGATTTCTTTTCGTGACGGTGAGTTCACGGATTGTGGGACTCGTCGGCTCCTCCGCCAGCCCTGTGTCAGGCATGACAATAGCGACGCTGATGGCAACCGCGGCTGTATTCCTTGTGCAAGGCTGGACCGCCCCCGCGTTCGGAGCGCTCGCAATCACAATTGGAGGCGTAGTCTGCATTGCAGCCTCCAACTCCGGCGACACATCACAGGACCTCAAGACCGGCTACATCATTGGAGCCACGCCTCGCTTGCAACAAATTGCCCTCATCATCGGAGTGGTGGTTTCTACCGTTGTGATTGGATCCACCCTTAACCTGATGAACACGGGCCTTCAGGAGTTTCACGCGACCCCGCAACCGTGGGACATTCACGCCAACCATCCTGGTGTATCGATTCAGTCCGATACTCATCGTCTGCCGCCGCAAATCCGTGTCGTCGGGCCTGACAACACTACGAGCACGCACCCTGCAGCCGACTACGTGGTTCTCAACGCCATCGGCTCGACAGAGTTGCAAGATGGGAAGTATCTCTATTCGCCCTCAACAGGCCAAATCGAGGTTCACTGGATTCAAGGCATAGGGAGCGCCAGCGCGCCCGCTCCGCAGGCACGGTTGATGGCGACGGTAATCAATGGAATCCTCAGCCGCAAGCTGCCTTGGGGACTTGTCCTTATCGGCGTGGCGCTGGTTATTGCTGTCGAACTGCTTGGCATCCGTTCGCTCACCTTTGCCGTCGGCGCCTATCTGCCCATCGGCACGACCTTGCCCATCTTTGTTGGCGGTGTCATTCGCTGGCTCGTTGACCGAGCGGCCGAACGTGCGGGCGGCGAGGACACTGAGGGCGACATTTCTTCCGGATCGCTATTTGCCTCAGGATTGATTGCGGCGGGCGGCATCGCCGGACTCATTGGCGTTGCCCTGAAGGCCGTCGAAGCAACCTACTTTGAGAACCGCGATCTGATCAACTTCCCCGGCGGGAATCCACTGAACCACATGTGGGTTTCGGTGCTGGCATTTCTGATGCTGGCATTCTCGCTCTACTACTTTGCGCGGAAGCCGCTGAAAAAGTAGCTGGATGCTGAGACCACCTGGGCTGATCTGATCTGTAATTCGCGGCCGCCGTCAAGCTAGCGAATGATGTGCCAAAGTTGCCAAACTCCGTATACCAAAAGTGCCGTAACAGCTTCTAGGGCAAATACCGAACGAAGACCCCTGGCGCAGCCTAGACCATCGGGATGTGAATCGTCTGCGTCACCATGCATCCTTAAATAAGCAGGTGATTCGCAGATGGAGACCACAGTACCTAAAACACAGAACGAGTTCGAGGGCAGGTCTGCAGACTGAATCGCACGTGGTTGAAATTCGAAGACAGTTTGGCTCGGCACGGCAGGAACACCCCCTGAAGGTGCATGCAGTTGAAAACTGCATACACCCCAAGGCTCTCTCAATGTATTTAGCGGACGAAACTGATTCTGCCGCTACCTCTTCAGGAAGTATGTGATTTATATCACCTCAATTGAATGAAGGGTAACTGTTTTTTCTAGCAAATGCTGATTACTGAAGCGGTAGACGCATCCGATCACGAACCGAGCGGACTAACGACTTGCGGGTCCGGTATTTAGGGCATCGAAGATCGACAGATCCCGAGTCGATGAGTAAGTCCTAGAACAGCAGTTTTGCACCGAACTGAATCTGGCGCGAGGTAGTCGAGGAGGCAGTAACCAAACCGGCCGTGGGCGACACTCCGGATGTTGCAGACGTGTACACCACTTCGTTGGGGGTGAGGAAGTTAGTGTGATTCAGGATATTAAAGAATTCGGCCCGGAACTCCAGGCCCAGCCTCTCAGTAAGGTGAGATGTCTTGGCAGCCGAAAAGTCCATTTCGGACAAGCCCGGACCGGTTAAGGCATCGCGCGATACGTTGCCATAAGTACCCGTAGCGGGCGGAAGAAAAGCCTGCGGATTGAAGAATTGGGTTGGCGTGCGGGGATAGAGGTTGCCGCTGAAGACTGGATTCCAGTTGGGGCGGACGGGGTTACGAGTGTCGCCGTTTCCGGTCGGATTGTATCCAAGCTGAGGTGAGAATGGGAAACCGGACTGGACGTTGACGATGGCGCTGGCAGTCCATCCCGCGGCGATAATGTTGACCGGTGCAGAGGCGGAATTGAGGAAGCGCTTTTGCGGTCCAAACGGCAACTCATAACTGCCATTCAATGAAGCTGCATTCCGCTCGTCGGTTGCGGCGGGCCCCCAGTCGAGCTTGGGGCGCAATGGAAATTCGACAAACGCCGGCGTGTTGCCGCTTACGCTTGTGTTCCACGCCGAACCGTCGTCGAGGTTCTTCGAGAAGGTGTAATTACCTCTGAACTGAATGCCGTGGGCGAAGGAGCGTCGCACATCGACCAAAAGTGAGTTATAGAGTCCTACGCCCTGCGAAACCCAGGAAGTGGAATTTGCGAGCGCCGGATTTGCATTCTGCGCGCCGGATGGATAAAAGGCCGATCCGTCCGCCAAGTAAGTGGGAACGGGCTCATTCATGTCTTCGGAGAGAATCTGGTGATAGCTGTGGGAGCCCACATAGCCAACAGTGAGGGAGGTGCGGGGTGCAATTTGCTGCTCGATGCGGAGGCTCCAGGTAAGCACGGCAGGGGTCGCGATATCGGGCTCGACGTTGCTTGGGGAAACGAGTGTGCCGGCCGGCGGCGGAGTCCCGGGAGTGATTTTCAGGTTGGAGACGGCGATGTTCTTGATCGATTCGGCGGTGTTGAAGGGAGCGGTCTGGTCAAGGCGGTAATCGAGCGTGTCGAGCAGACCGTGGTACAGGCCGAAGCCTCCGCGGACAGCGGTCTTTCCGTTACCCAAGACATCCCAGGCAAAGCCCAGACGCGGATCTGGGAGGAACCTGGACCGGTTAGTTGTGAGGGCAGAAGTGCCGATGAACGGCTGCGTCTGGAGGACGCCGTTGACGAGAACATAATTCGAAGCCCTGCCCTGCGCTTCGTTCCAGCCGTTGGTGGACTCGAAGCGGAAGCCAGCTCGTAGTTCCAATCGCGGGGTGACCTTGACGGTGTCTTCTACGAATCCGGCACCCTCGAACGAACGCCAGCCCAATTCGGTAGGCGACGGAACGACGGTGAAGGTCTTGACTGTGCCTTGAAGAAATGACTGGAGCGTGCTGAAGGAAGCTTGGCCGAATTGATCCTGCGCGAGCAGATCGTTGGACTGGACGCGTTGAAGCCAGGCGCCGGCTTCGATCTGATTTATGCCATGGGACCAGTAGATGTGATCGTCGAGCGTGAACAGATTTCTTGCCGCAGTGTTGTTGCTGCCTACGTTGGTTCCGGCCTGCGTGATGGCCGATGCGCCGTTGGAAGCGGTGCTGCCGCTGATGACGATCGCGCCGATGGGGTCGCCGGATACCCATCCAGAGAGGTCTACCGGGGTGTACCCGGTGAAGAAATAGCTGGCACGCGAATAGCCAAAGCGCGCGGTGTTGAGTAGAGATGGAGAAAAGACATGTTGTTCCTGGATGCTCGACACCTGCTCACGAAGGCTCTCGTCGACAAGACTCAACGGGTTTTGAGTGGGAGTGTTGGCGCTGCTGTCGTCGATGGTGTAGACGGCAAAGAGGAGGTCCTTGGAACTCACGTTGTCGTCGAAACGCGCGGTGCCGAAGTCTTCGCGGATATGTTGCGGTGGATGGCTGAAAGCCTCGGCGATACCGCTGCCGAGTTCGGGCCCATTCGCAACCGGCCACAACGCGAGTAAGGGTTGGACCGCAGCGTCGACGCCAATATATTCCTCCGTTCCCGATGAGTTGGGCAAGTAGCCCAGGCGCGCTTCGCTGTCTGGAACGAGAGTGACGGCGCTCAGGCCCCAGTTCTGACGAAAGCCTTCATAGTTGCCGAAGAGAAAGAGCTTGTCGCGATGGACAGGACCGCCGAGCGAGCCGCCAAACTGGTTGCGCTGGAATTTGGGGACGGAGCCTGCGTCGAAGTAGTTTCTTGCGTCGAGAGCGCTGTTACGCAGGAACTCGAACGCGGTGCCGTGGAGCTGATTTGTTCCTGAGGTGGTGACAATGCTTACCTGCGCACCATCGCGCTTACCGAAACTTGCGCCGTAGGTGTCAGTGGCTACGTTGAATTCGCGCACAGCATCCACGCCGAGAAGTTGGCCGCTTGTGCCGCCGGGCGTGACGTTGATGAGGGACGCGCCGGTGTATTCGATTCCGTTGAGCAGAAACAGATTGTCCTGAGGGCGACGTCCGCTGACTGCGAACATGTTGCCGACCGAGGAATTTGAGGTCCCAATGCTCCCAGAGCGCTGGCCAGTGTAATTCACGGTGGCAGGATTGAGAGTGAGCAGTTCGTCATAGCTGCGGCCGTTCAGCGGGAGATCCTTTACTTGTCTCTCGTCGATGAGCCCTGCGGTCTGCTGCGTTGTAATGTTCACGCCTGGGTCGACTGCATCAACCTCAACCTGTTGCTGGACCTTTTCGAGGCCCAGAGTGAAGTTCAAGGACAGGCTTTGACCGACGGTGAGCGAGATTCCGCCCTGAAGTTGCGTCGCGAACCCGTCGTGCGCCGATGAGACGGAGTATTCGCCTACCGGCAATGACGGGGCGAAAAAGCGGCCCTCGTCGTCGGTGGTGAGCTTGCGGGTCGCCCCGGTTTCGAATTGACGCACGGTCACGGTCGCGCCCGATATTGTTGCTCCGCTGGCGTCGCGGACCGTGCCGGTGATGGTTCCACCGACAACCTGCGCATGGGCGGCCAAGGCTGCGGCGAAGATAAGAGTGATGAAGATGCGATGCACAGATGCAAAGCGTGTCACGATGCCTCCAGAATATGGATGAGCCGATTGTCTGTTGGAGCAAGTCTGGGGAATGAATTTGCGCAGTGGACGGGCCTCTAGCAGGTGTCCTGGACGCGAAGATGAAGAATGGGAAATGAGGTCAGAGGCAACAACAACAGCCGCTTCGCCGGGAGGCGAAAAGATCAGTGTGCGGATTGAAAGAAGCTATTCTCATGGACTCAGATTTCTGCCGTGTGACTTTTCCGTTTTGTCTGCAAAGTAAAAAGCCGCGTCAGCTTTGGGCTGAAACGCGGCCTTGTAGGAACGAGAGAATCTAAAGTTCACCCACAAGACCGGCGCAGCGCGCAGCAACACGCACAACAGATAACCGGAATGGAGCGAAGACTCATAAACGCAATATAGCAGCAGATGATTTTGGGGTCAAACTCCGCTTGCCTGATCCTTTTCAAAGGGCGCTCAGATTCCAGACATGCAGAATGCCATGGTATGAAACTGCGTGGGATCGAGACGCTTATCATTCCATTAGAGGACTAACACCCTATGAATCCTGGCGGAACGATGGCGGATATTCATTCATTGGATGAGACAGCGACGGGGATGGGACAGTGACTGAAATAGAAGCTGAGGATCTGGCACAACAATTTGCAAGCGATAACTACGCAGGTATCTGCCCGGATGCATGGGCAGCGATGGAAACTGCAAATCGCGGACACGCAACCGCGTACGGAGATGACCAGTGGACGGCGCGGGCAGCAGAGGCTTTTCGATCGTTGTTTGAGACGGACTGCGAGTTGTTTTTTGTATTCAATGGCACCGCATCGAATTCCCTGGCCCTGGCATCGCTTTGCCAGTCGTATCACGGGGTGATCTGCTGCGACTCTTCGCATGTAGAGACGGACGAATGCGGCGCGCCCGAATTCTTTTCGAATGGATCGAAGTTGCTGGTTGCGCAAGGCGTGGATGGAAAGCTCACTCCCGTAGCCATTCATGAGCTTGCAACCAAACGGTCGGACATTCACTTTCCGAAGCCGCGCGTAGCCACAATTTCTCAGCCAACGGAGACGGGTCGGGTGTATACGGTTGAAGAGATACAGGCTATTTCAGAGGCGTGCAAGGCACATGCGCTCTCGCTGCACATGGATGGGGCGCGCTTTGCGAACGCCTGCGCGAGTCTTGGCCGTTCGCCCGCAGAGCTCAGCTGGAAAAGCGGTGTGGACGTGCTTTGTTTCGGGGGGACGAAGAACGGGATGGCTGTAGGCGAGGCTGTTTTGTTTTTTGACAAGGCGCTGGCGACCGATTTCGACTACCGGTGCAAGCAGGCGGGTCAGCTTGCGTCAAAGATGCGTTTTCTCGCCGCGCCCTGGGTGGGAATGCTGGAAAGCGGCGCGTGGATTGCGAATGCGAGACATGCGAATGCTTGCGCGCAGTATTTCGCAGAACGGGTTGCGAGTATCCCCAATATTTCGGTAGCGTCTCCGGTTGAATCAAATACCGTGTTTCTCAGCACGTCTGAGGGAGTTCTCGCGAATCTTCGCGACCGTGGATGGAGGTTTTACACCTTCATTGGTGGGGCGGCTCGAATCATGTTCGCGTGGGACACAGATTTGAAGCGCGTGGATGCCCTGCTTCGCGATCTTGAGGCATGCAGCGGAACGGCTGTTCAAACCGCTGGTAAAGGCACATTGTCGAGCGGGATGTGAAGAGGCACTTAGTCGATATCAGGCTTTGCAATCTCCGCTGTGTTTGCGAAAGACTACTCTCAATTCACGGCGCCAATCTTCGCTGAGCGCAACCAATTCCCACTCGATCTCAGGCGAGAGAAAACGTAGAACGGGTTCGTTGGCTGGGTGAATGCGCAAAGCGGGGGCCGCAAGGACGATTCGCGGTGGAAGTGGCGAGACCTCTGCTCCGGTGAAATATCCATGTCGCTCGAAAGCTGAAAGGTGTCTGGCACTTCCTGGAGTGGGAATGCGGTCGGCGTTGAGTGCGCGTACACGAATCCAATAATCCAGCGCCTGCAAGGGCAGGTGAAGATCTTCGTCGGCCTTGAGCTCGATGACCACGAGGCGGCCATTCCGATCGAGTGTGAGGAGATCGAGCATGCCACGGTCGCCGGTTGAAAGCGCGGGAACCTGAGAGTACAGCAGATCGGCACGTAATGTTGGAAACAACTGCGCAAGCCCGCAACGGAATTCAGCCTCAAGCCATCGCTCAGGCTGCAAGCGAAAGAGCGGATCATTGTGCGCGCCGTCGGGACATCGGCTGAGGAAGAGGCGGGCAAGGAGTTCGCGGCAGAGCGGTTCGGTTTCGTCGGTAAGTGGAGTTTCGTTGGCACCTGCGCCGAATGTGATCTCCTCCTCGGGGGAAAACGAGTGGGCGGAGATGCCGTGACGCGCGCGCGCGAATTCAAGGCCATGAAGCAGCAGGGCGACATCCGCAGCAGAGCGAGCGTGAACCTCAACGCGATGCCGTGCGGCAGGCGGGACGAGGTCCATCAGTCTGTCGATACCGTATCGACAGCGTTCGATGGCGGTGTCGGAGGAAAAAGCGTGGACCAAGCGCGCGTCCCGGTTTCCACTGTCGCGAAAGTCGATGGAGACAAGTTCTTCGCTGCGTTCGTCGAGGGAAAAAAGTTGCAAATCCGCGACGGAATGGTTCAGCCACGCGATGCGCTCTGCGGTGGTGCGCCAAGATCCATTGGGAACGATTACTTTCAATCCGCCGAAGTGGCGGCGGCCATCGCCATGATGTCGGCAGTAGTCGAGCCAGAGAAGTCCCAACGTGAGAATCCCGTCGATGGTACTGGCGGACTCTGCCGCACTGACGCCGATGACCGCTTCGGCAGCTGTACCGCGCAGGAGGCGACCGCGCACATAGGCCGGTCCGAAGCTGTGCTCGAGGTCCATCGCGGAGCGTAGCCCGTCAACCTTGGACCCAACAAAAGCGCGGCTAAGCACGCGCTCGACGAGATGCTGGTAATTGCGTCGCGAGGCGTCGCGAGCGGTGGGAGTACGGCGGTCGCTGGAAGGGACCAATTCAAGGGCCTGGGGTTTGGCCGTCCCCATGCGGCGCGTCATGAGCCGCAAACAGTGTGCGCGTGACTGCAACTCAACGACAGTGCGGATCAGATTGCGCTCTTCGCTCCAAAACTGAAGCAGGCATCGGCCATGCGACTCGCTAATCGAGTAGCGCGCAATTCGCATGTCGAAGAGGATGCGACCATCCTCAAGGACGTGGGCGGCTGGATGCTCCGCCAGATATTCTTCGATGGTTTTTGCCAGAGTGCCGGCAGAAGCTGCGGCTTCGGCTTGAGTCAAGCGGCGCCTACCAATTTGTTCGCGAGCGCAGATGAGTGATGTGCGCGGTGTGGTGGCGCGAATGCCAGTCGTAGAGAGCGAGCATTTGGGCAAGACTCTGCCGGCCAAGTTCCGGGTGGTTGTAGCCACGCTGGAAATCCTCTTCGGAAAGAGATTCGAGCAGAGTTACCCAGCGCTGGTGCAGGGCATCGACAAACATTAGGGAGACATCGACAGGAAGCTGACGACTATCCGCGAGGTTGGCCCAAGCCGCTTCGTCGTAGGGCTTGATGGTCGGCCAATCTTCAGTGAGCGCCAGCTTGGTACGGACGTAGGCGTTTGCATGGCTATCTCCAACGTGGTACACCAGTTGGCGCACGGTCCAGCCGCCGTCGCGGTAAGGAGTATCGAGTTGCTCGTCGTTGAGTCCCGCGATTGCCGCTCCAAGACGCTCAGGGAGTAAACGCAGGGTTTCGATTTGAGCGGTGCGGGTTGCCGGGACGTTTGCGACAGCGGCGGTAAAACGCCCGATGGGGTACCGAAGGTCGTCCAAATCTGTCATGAAGAAAACCCGGAATGCGGCGTTGCGGGAACCAAGACCGTACTTCAGCCGGTTCTCTCTAATTTAGGCGGCGTGATGCTTCGGAACGGGATGCGGCTTGCGGTGCACATGGTGCTTGAGATTTGGATTCTGAGCGTGGATGTTCTGCGGATGGGATGGTTTTGGATTGTGGTGCTTTTTGGCGAAGGCCGGCATGGCGAACACCACAAATAACAGGGCCGTGGCGGCAAACTTTAGCATGGCAAGAATGTAGCACGATCCTGCGCCGCTGAAAAGTACCGGAAGTCACAGGATCAAGAAAGATAATGGCGGGGATTCCAGGTAGACGCGCCGATTCGCAGGAATGGCCCACAACCCGATGACTGTCGGTCGATGAGCCACTCATTGAATTCACGACCTGTCAGGAAGAGCCCGGACGCGCTGGGCCGGAAACCTATCTAGGCTGCGTGGTGGTGGTGATGGTGATGGTGGTGGTGGTGAGTCGTCGCGGCAAAAGCCGGACCTGAAAACACCAAGACCAACAGGACAGCAGCAAGAATCTTCTTCATGGGCAGAATGTAACACGGTGAAGCCCGTGGAAGCACGCTGAAGAGCGTCGCCGAATCAAAACAGGAAACGGAAGTCACATGGTGAGCGCCAAATGAGGGATGGCGTAAACTGAGGGTAATGATGAACGAACCAATCCCTTCCCCTCCGCCCAGCCACAGACTCTATTTCTTTGAAAAATTTGATATTACCGAACGGCTGCTGGAGCGCTGCCTAGGCGAAGCTCTGTCGGCTGGAGGTGACTTCGCAGACCTTTACTTCGAGTCGTCTGCGACGACGTCATTGGGTGTGGACGAGCAGATCGTGAAGTCTGCCAGCCAGGGGACGAGCGCCGGGTGCGGCATTCGGGTGTTATCGGGCGAACAGACAGGATACGCCTACACGGATAACCTGAGTCCCGAGAGGCTGTTACACGCGGCTCGCATGGCTGCCTTGATTGCTTCAGGACCAGCGAAACAACCGGTTCAAGGATTCATCGAGACTCCGGCGGCCGACCTGTATCCGGTTCCATTGGGTGGGTTTGACCTCAATCTAGCGGAACGGCTGGAACTGATTCTGAGGGCGGACCGCGCTGCGCGCGCTTTCGATTCGCGCATCGTGCAAGTCCGGTCGAGTTACAGCGAAGAATTGCGGCGGATTCTGATTGCGGCATCCGACGGCGCCTTTGCAAGCGACACGCAGCCGTTGTGCAGGCTCAACGTATTCGTGATCGCCAAAGAAGGCGCGGTAACGACCAAGGGATCGAGCGGAGGCGGTGGCCGGGCGGGACTGGAGCAGTTCGCTGGATCGAAGAGCCCGGAACACCTTGCGCAGGAAGCAGCGCGGGGCGCGATTCTGCAGCTGGGTGCGGTTCCGGCACCAGCCGGAGAAATGCAAGTTGTGCTTGGACCGGGCTGGCCAGGTATTTTGCTGCATGAGGCGGTAGGACATGGACTCGAAGCCGACTTCAACCGCAAAGGAACTTCGGCGTTCACGGGATTGATTGGCCAGTCAGTGGCAAGCAAGAAAGTGACCGTGGTGGATAACGGAACGATGGCGGGACGGCGCGGGTCACTGAACGTGGACGATGAGGGGTCGCCAACACAGGAAACCGTGTTGATCGAGAATGGGGTATTGAAGGGGTATCTGACCGACAAACTTTCGGCACGGCTGACGGGAACGGCGAACACGGGATCGGGTCGACGGGAGAGCTATCACTGCATCCCAATGCCGCGGATGACGAACACCTATATGCTGGCAGGCGATGACGCACCCGAGGACATTGTGCGGTCAGTGAAGCGCGGACTTTACGCGGTCAATTTTGGCGGCGGACAGGTGGATATCACCAATGGCAAGTTTGTCTTCTCGGCATCAGAGGCCTACCTGATCGAAGACGGAAGGATCACTGCCCCAGTGCGCGATGCGACATTGATCGGGAACGGACCCGAGGCGCTGAAGTACGTGTCGATGGTCGGCAATGACCTGAAGCTGGACGAAGGCATCGGGACATGCGGCAAAGACGGGCAGAGCGTGCCGGTGGGTGTGGGCATGCCAACCATCAAACTGGACAAGATGACTGTGGGCGGGACAGGACGGTAGACGTCCAACGAAACGAATTCGCTGAAGATCTCCATTTATTCGAATTTCTGGCAGGAAGCAAAGTGTTCCTGGGATAATTCTGCGCTCTCAAGTGCTCGCTTCATAGAACCCAAGCCTTTGTTCCTCCGGCGTGAGAGTCATAGATGCCGAGGGGCGCGGCACTTTGTTAGTGTTGAGCCATGCCGGAAGCTGTTCAATTATCCGATTTAACTGGTTTGGACCTGGAGTCTCTTGCAACAGACGTGGTGAGGCTTGCCATCAAGGCGGGTGCAAGCGACGCTGAGGCCGTGGTGCGTGAAGGGGATGAGTTCAGCGTAAACGTGCGCATGGGGCAGGTGGAGACACTGCAAGAATCGGGGTCACGGGCCCTGGGGTTGCGGGTGTTTCGTGGGCAGCGATCGGCTTCAACTTCAACGAGCGACCTGACGACCGATGGGATTCGGCAATTGGTGGAGGGTGCGCTGGCGCTGGCCCAGGTGACGGAGGAGGACCCGTTTTCCGGGCTGCCGGAACGGGACGAATTCGGGACGATCGAAGACGACCTGCATCTTTATTACGACGACGTGTATTCGCTGGATGGGCCGGAGCGAATTGAGTGGGCGAAGCGAGCTGAGGCCGCGGCTTTGACGGCGGATGCGCGCATCAGCAACTCAGACGGCGGCAGCTTTGACGCAGCGACCGGGCGCAAGGTGCTGGCCAATTCGCGTGGATTTTTGGGCAGCTATCGCAGCAGCTATGCCGGGGTTTCGGCGGCTCCGCTGGCCAAAGACACAAACGGACAAATGCAGCGGGATGGATGGTGGAGCAGTTCGCGGTGTTTCGCGCACCTCGAATCCCCTGAATCGGTTGGAAAGGAAGCCGCGAGACGTACGATTCGAAGGCTAGGCGCGCGGCGAGTTCCAACGCAGAGTGTGCCCATTGTGTTTGCTCCTGAAGTGGCGCGGTCGCTGATTGGCTCGGTCTTCGACGCCGCATCGGGCGACGCGATATGGCGGCATGCTTCGTTCCTGGCTGGAAAACTGGTTGAGCAGATTGCGGCTCCGGTTCTGACCATCGTCGACGACAATTTCATGTTGCTGCCCACGGGCGAAGGAGGCTTCGGGAGTTCGCCATTTGACGGCGAGGGATTGCCATCGCGGCGCACGGTGCTGGTGGAGGGCGGGGTGTTGCGCAACTACATGCTGAACACCTATGCAGCGCGCAAGCTGGGAATGAAGTCAACGCATAACGCCTCTCGGGGGCTGGCGGGAACTCCCGGAATCGGCTGCGGAAACTTGTATCTTGAAGCGGGGACGCTCACGCCGGACGAAATTATCAGCGGTGTGCAATCCGGACTCTACGTTACAAGCTTGATGGGATTCGGCACGAACATCGTTACGGGGGACTATTCGCGCGGGGCGGCAGGGCTGTGGATTAAGAATGGGCAGCTTACGCATGCCGTGGAAGAAATCACTGTTGCCGGAAATCTCGGGCAGATGTTGATGAACGTTACGGCGATCGGGAATGACCTGGTATTCCGCGGATCAGTGGCGTCGCCGACGCTGCGAATCGACGGCATGATGATTGCGGGAGCGTAAGCGGGAGTGACCGTGAGCGTCGAGTTGCAGAGCATCGCCTTTGATCCAAATGACGCGAAGGCCGCGCTGGGTCAATTGCCGACGAGCCCGGCGGTTTTTGCCCTATACGGAGCAGAGGCAAAGGACGAGCCATACGTTGGGCGTTCGCCTAATTTGCGCGGCAGGCTGGAGAGGCTGTTGCAGCCCTCGGCGAGGCATCCGCGACGGCTGCAATTGGCTGGACGGGTGCGGCGCATCGCATTTCGGCTCACCGGTTCGGATTTCGAATCACTTCTACTCCAGTTTTCATTGCTTGAGGAGGTGTATGGGGCGAAGGCTCTGGAGCGTATGCATTTGCGCGCTCCGGCATTTGTGCGTTATCTCGGGGGCAATCCATATCCGCGAATTGTGGTTACACACAAACCCAGTCAACGCGAAGCCGACTGGGCCTACGGGCCGTTCGCGTCGCGGGCGTCGGCTGAGCGATTTGCGGAAGAGGCATTGAAGCTGTTCCTGTTGCGGCGATGCACGGATGATCTCAATCCCGACCCCAGTCATCCAGGGTGTGTGTATTCCGAGATGAAGATGTGTCTGGCTCCCTGCTACAAGGGCTGTACAGATGAGCGCTATGCGAAGGAGGCTTCGGCTGTGCAGAACTTTCTGGCAACGCGCGGGGAAAGCCGGCTGGTGGTTCTGCGCGGTGAGCGAGATGCGGCATCGTCGAATCTTGAGTTTGAGAGCGCAGCGGCTCTGCACGCGCAGGTTCAGCGAGTAGAGAGCGTGCAGGGGCTGGCGTCGGAACTGGTGCGACCGATGAGCCGATTGCGCGCAGTGATTTTGCAGCCATCCGCGGTGGAACAAACTGCGCCTGCGACGGGTTTGGCTGAAGTGTCTGTCTTTTTGTACGAACAGGGCCGCTTGCGGGGGCCTGTTGGCTTCTCGACGGTGGGAATGCGGATCCAGAATGAGCATTCGGGCTCGAGTTCGCTCTTCGCGCAGCCCATGGCTATCGAACCTATTCCGGAATCACCAGGGCCGGAATCGTTGACGCCGCCGGGCGAGGCGGAAGAAGCAAGTACAGGCAAAATGCCAAAGACGGCACGGGGCGTGCTCGAAGCGCGCATGGATGTTGTGCTGGCAGCATTGAGGGCGGACTTCGAGGCGCCGTCGGCCACCTTGCGACAGGGACATCTGGCGCTGCTGAAGCGCTGGTACTATCGGCCAGAGGTGCGGCGCGAAGGGGAGATCTTCTTCGCGGACGCTGACGAGCATTGGCCGATTAAGGCGATGCTCCGCGGTGTCGGGCGGGTAGCTGCGAAGACGCTGGCGCAGGCTAGCCGGGCGTAGCAGAATGGCATGAGAGGCGGCTGATGAAAAAGCTCCCAAATATCCGAACGATGCTCGTGCCTGGCAACCGGATTGCTGCTGGCCGAGCGGCTGAGGTGGCTGTGTTGCTGCTCGAGCATCCACGAAGGACAGGACAGGTTGTCGAATGCCTTTGGGATGAGGATGCGGGGGTAGCCAATCGAGCGGCCGATGCCTTGGAACGAGCTTCGTGCCGACGGCCGAAATTACTTGCGCCATGGAAGGAAGCGCTGCTGGGGCGGATGGTCGATGCCTCTGAAAACAAGCTGCGATGGAACCTTGCACTTACGGTTCCCCGGCTCGAACTGACAACGGCGGAGACGGAACGGGCGGCCGCGGTGCTGCGGTCGTGGCTCGATGATCGTAGTTCGATTGTGAAGACGAGTGCGATGCACGGGCTGGCCGGGCTGGCTCAGCAGAATATGGCGATGCTGGCAGAGGTGTTGGACATGTTGCGCATTCTGAGCCGCAGCGGGACTCCGGCGATGCGAGCGCTGGGACGGATTCTGTTGAAGCGCCTTGAGGCCGGCAAAATGCCGACTGTAGTGACTGGCGTCCTGCCTGGGAGGTTCAACGAGACGCCGAACGGTCGCGCAAGGACGCTGCAGGCGCTGTGCTACGGCTGATACACTGGCCGGGCAAGAGGAGTCACTGCACACCCCATGGTTGAGTTGCTTCCATCGATATTGTCGGCTGATTTCGCGCGACTTGCGGATGAGGTTGCGGCTGCCGAACGGGGCGGTGGCACGGTGATCCACGTCGATATCATGGACGGGCATTTTGTGCCCAATATCACGATTGGACCGCCGGTGGTGAAATGTCTGCGGAGGGCGACCAAGCTGCCTCTCGATTGTCACCTGATGATCGAGAATCCCGACGAGTTTATTCCTGCTTTCGCGGATGCCGGTGCCAACTGGGTGAGTGTGCACTATGAAGTCTGCCGCCACCTGCACCGGTCGCTTGAACTTATTGCACATTACGGCATGGAACCGGCGGTCGTGCTGAACCCGGCGACACGTGTGGAGTTGATTCGAGACATTTTGCCGATGGTTCACCACGTTCTGGTGATGAGCGTAAATCCAGGGTTCGGCGGCCAGAATTTCATCCCCTTTTCGCTGGGCAAGATAAGGCGGCTGGTCGAGTTGCGTCAGGAACTGGGTTTGGCATTTAGAATCGAAGTTGACGGCGGTGTGGCTCACGACACGGTGGCCCAAGTCGTCAAAGCAGGTGCGGAGTTGTTGGTGGCTGGGAATGCTGTGTTCGGGGCAGGCCAGCCGGAGAAAGACGCCCGTGCTCTGCTGGCGGCGGCGCGCGAAGCTGCCAGCGAATAGATTTCTGGTTAATAGGTGAAATGAAGGCAGATGACCTGTCGACGGGCCATCGCCTCAATGAGGTGGTATGAACCGGTTGTCAAAGAGTTTTGTTGCGGCAGTGCTGGTGGCGCTGGTCTTTGCGGGGGTTTCGGCCCAAGCCAAGGAAAAAAAGCCCAAGCACAAGAAGAATGAGGACCTGAGCGCCAATCCGCTGGCGGGCGTGAACACCAAGCAACCCGACAAAGAGCTTTTTGACAAGGCGATGGTGGCCCTGAAGAAGGGCCGATTCGACGTGGCGCGCCTTGACCTGCAGACAATGCTGAACACTTATCCCGACTCGGAATACCGGATGCGCGCCAAACTGGCGGTGGGCGATACCTGGTTCAAAGAGGGCGGAACCGCGGCTTTGACCCAGGCCGAGGCCGAGTACAAGGACTTCATCACCTTCTTCCCGCAGGCGCCGGAAGCAGCGGAAGCCCAGATGAAAGTCGGCGACATCTACTACCAGCAGATGGAGAAACCGGACCGCGACTACAACAATGCCCAGGATGCGGAAAAGGAATACCGGACCATGATCAACATGTTCCCGGACTCTCCGCTGATTCCGCGCGCCAAACAGAAACTCCGTGACGTGCAGGAAGTATTGGGAGAACGCGAGACGCAGATTGGGCTCTATTACTTGAGCCGCGAAAACTATACGGCTTCGATTGCCCGGCTGGAGACGGTGGTCGATACCTATCCGCTGTACTCAAAGAGCGACCAGGCGCTGCTGGCCATTGGCGATTCCTACGCAGGCGAAGCGCACACAGTACAGGTTGCGCAGGGACTACCCGGTGCGGTGCGTGAGCGGCTGAGGGCGCTGTACGAGGACCGGGCTGCGGCTGCTTATGCCAAAGTGATCACACGCTATCCGATGGCGCCGCACGTTGAGGATGCGAAAGATAGGCTGGTGGCGATGAACCGCCCCGTTCCCGAGCCTACCGACTCGGCGATTGCGGAAAGCGACGCCGAAGAGAAGAGTCGACAACCCATCCGGTTTACGACGCGGACCCTCGGCCTGATCAAGCATGGCCCGACCGTGGTCGAAGCTGTGCATGTCGGCGATCCTTCCCTGGAGGATCCGAAACGCACATTGGCACCCGACGTCACAAATGAGAACAAGGCCATGTTTGCGTCGGCGACCGGCACTGGCAAGCCCGCGGAGACAGCAGTAACGCCGACCGGCCCCAACGAACCGCCGCGCAGCGATCAGCCCTCACAGGCGCCTCTGCAGTTGTCAGCACCTGCGGGTGGTACTGGGGTTGGCGTTCAAATTGTGAATGCGCCCAGCGGGGACACAACGGCCAGCCCAGGAACTGCTACACCGGGTCCTGATCCGCTGGTAAAACCCGTCGGCCCTACCAACACAGTGTTGCCGGCCGCAGAAAGGCCTGCTGAGGCACCGGACCAGGTGAACGAGATCAAACCGGGTACCGCACCGCAACCCACAGCGGCCGATTCGAAGAAGAAAAAGCCCAAGGCGGATCTGAACGACGAATCCTCAAGTAAGAAGAAAAAGAAGAAGGGTTTGAGTAAGCTCAATCCGTTTTAGGCGGAATCCAGATTCATACGAATGCCGCACCTTGAGGTGCGGCATTCGTATTTGCGCAAGATCGATCAGGGGTCTCGATCGCAAGCGGACTGTGCTCAATCTGCTAAAGTGGGGATGGTCCCCTCGCCCGAAACCCTGCTGCACTTATAGGGATGGCGCAGACCCCGGGGGCTCGTTGACGACCCACATGCCCCACGACTTGCCCAAAGCGTACGACCCTACAGCCATTGAAGATCATTGGGCGGAATACTGGGTTCGGGAGAACCTCTTTGCCCAGCCCACGCCAAGCGCCAGCGCTGGTGCAAACGACAGTCGGGAGGCTCATCCTCCTTTTACGATTCTGCTGCCCCCTCCCAATGTGACCGGCAACCTGCACATGGGCCACATGTTCGAGCACACGGAGAGCGACATTCTCATTCGCTGGCGGCGAATGCGCGGCGAAAAAGTGCTTTGGATTCCAGGTACAGACCATGCCGGGATTGCTACGCAGATGCTGGTGGAGCGCCAGGTGACAAGCGAAGGGACTTCTCGGGAGAAGTTGGGCCGCGAGGCATTCGTTGAGCGCGTGTGGGAATGGCGAAGGCACTATGGCGGCGCGATTCTTGGCCAGATGAAGAGGCTTGGCACCTCGGTTGATTGGCATCGCGAGTATTTCACGATGGACGAGCGGCTCTCGATCGCCGTGCGCGAAGCATTTGTTCGTCTTTACGAGCAGGGGCTGATCTATCGCGGCGCGTACATTGTGAACTGGTGTCCGCGCTGCCAGACGGCTATCAGCGATCTGGAGGTGGTTTATGAGGAGCACAAGGGCCACCTATGGGAGATTCGGTATCCCGTGATTGGGGACGATGGCAGGGATAGTAGCGAATTTCTGACGGTGGCAACGACACGCCCCGAGACGATGCTCGGCGATGTGGCCGTGGCCATTCATCCTGAAGATGAACGCTACCTGCATCTGCACGGGAAAAAGGTGCGCCTGCCGCTGGTTGGGCGAGAGATTCCCATCATTCTCGACGAGTGGGTGAGCCGTGATTTTGGGACGGGCGCCGTGAAAGTGACCCCGGCGCACGACCCGAATGATTTCGCGTTGGGACAGCGACATAATCTGCCTTCGATCAACGTAATGGACCATACCGCGCACATCAACGCAGACGGTGGCGTATATGCGGGGCTTGATCGGTTTGTGGTGCGAAAGAAGATTGTTCAAGACCTGGAAGAGATGAGCCTATTGGCCGGAATCAAGGACCACGTGAACAACGTGGGCCACTGCGACCGTTGCAAGGCGGTTGTGGAACCTCGGCTTTCGTTGCAGTGGTTCGTCAAGATTCAGCCACTGTCCGACCGGGCCATTGCTGCGGTGAAAGACGGTCATATCCGGTTCACACCGGAGATGTACGCGAAGACCTACCTTAACTGGATGGAGAACATCCACGACTGGTGCATTTCGCGGCAATTGTGGTGGGGGCACCGAATTCCGGCATGGCACTGTGAGGAATGCAACAAGACTACGGTGATGCGCGAAGACCCAAAGGCATGCGCTCACTGCGGATCTGTTCAGGTCACGCAATCGACCGACGTGCTTGATACGTGGTTTTCGTCGGGACTGCTGCCAGTTTCGGTTTTTGGGTGGCCGAAGATCACGGCGGAGAACCGAGCGGATTTCGACACATTTTATCCAACGAGTTTGCTGGTCACTGGCTTCGACATTCTTTTCTTCTGGGTCGCCCGCATGATCATGCTGGGCTGCTGGTTTGCGGAGGACGTGAAGATGCCGGACGGATCGGCGCGGACCTTGAAGGATTCCGTGCCGTTTCGCGAGGTATATATCCACGCGCTGGTGCGCGACGCAAACCGCGAGAAGATGTCGAAGACCAAGGGCAACGTCGTCGATCCGATTGAGATCGTGAAGCAATATGGCACGGATGCGGTACGGTTCACGCTGGCATCGATGGCTTCTCCAGGGACGGATATCGCCTTCAATATTGCGCGGACGGAAGGGTATCGCGCGTTTGCGAACAAGATCTGGAATGCAGCGCGATTTTTGTTCATGAATGTGGACCGGGCGGCGGAGTTGGGGATTGCGGTCGACCCGTCGTTGCTGGGTGGAATGCCCAGTAGTGACGCGGACGCGCCTCTCGAAGCTCGGTGGATCGTGGCAGAGTTGTACGCGACTGCGGGCCGAGTGAATCTGTCGCTTGAGAACTACCGTTTTGACGACGCAGCAAACGCGATCTATCAATTCTTCTGGGGCAGTTTCTGCGACTGGTATCTAGAGATCGTGAAGCTGAGACTCGACTTTTCGGATTCGGCGGACAAGGCGAAGACAAAAGCGGCGCTGACTACCTTTGTACAAGTGTTTGAAGCTGCGCTGCGTCTGCTTTCACCGTTTATGCCGTTTATCACCGAGGAATTATGGCGCGCGGTTTACGATGAAAATCCGCCGGCCAAGTCGATCGCATTAGCAAGCTACCCGCAGGCCTGGGCGGCTGACCAACAGGCGCTCGAGCAGATGCTTCTGCTGCAGAATCTGATCGTTGAGGTTCGCGGACTTCGCAAAGAGATTGGCGTAGAAGAAAAGGCACAGGTGCCCATAGAAGTTCGCATCGAAGTGGGTCCTAAGAGCGTTGTCAGTGAAAACCTCGCAGTTGTCGAGCGCTTGGCGCGTGTAAGTGAAGTCCGATTCGTCGACTCTGTCACCCACGGACTGTCTCAGCACTCCACGGCGGTTTTTGATGTGGCTGTTGTGTATGAGCGCAAAATCGACTCCGCCGGCGGACGTGAAAAAAAGACGAAAGACATCGAGAAGCAGGAAAAGATCATCGCCAGCTCGGAGCGACAGCTCAACAATCCTGGATTTACCGCAAAGGCTCCGATGCACATTGTTGAGGGCTTGAAAAAACAACTGGATGAAGCTCGCCAACTGCTGGAGAAACTGCGCAGGGATCTCGATTCCCTGCCGGAGTGAGCGAATCTGGCAAATGGCTTGCGTCTGCGAAACCTGCCTTCGGCATTCCAAGACACTCGGCATCGCGCAAACGCCGACCTCGAAATCTGCGATTCACAAAGCGTATCGGACTGCGGCCAAACTGTGGCATCCCGATCGGTTTGAAAATAATAAGCACAAGCGGCTGGAGGCCGAGGAACGATTCAAACAGATTCACGTCGCCTACCAGGAACTTTCGGAGCACTTTGAAAATCCGGCAAGGTTGCCGCGAGACACCGAATTTGTCATTCCGATCCGGCCACAACCGCGGCCTTCGATCTTCTTCGGCGATGCACCTGGTTGTTTCGTAGCGCCCCACTTCCCAACTCCCATTCAGAAAACGATCGTCGGCACTCGTCTGGAGAACTCAGAAAGTCCTGTGGGGTTCATTGACATGTCCGCTGGAAGTTCACGCAGCGCGCGATACATTTTGTTGACCAATCACCGAATGTACATTCACGACGCCACAGATATCCTTTCAGTGATCTGGTACGCGGACCTAGGCGAAATTGGGCTGGTCGAACTGCAGGCAAAGAGAAAGCCGGGGACCTGGCAAAAAATTGCTGAGAGAATCGCAGGAAAGCAACAGCGGTATTCTTTGCAGATCAATCATCTGAACGGGACCCGCTTTCACATATTGACCGATCAGCCGGATGACAGTATCAAGAAAGTTGTTTATAACTTTCTACGACAAATGAAATCGAATTCACAGTCTTGAACATCAAGAGAAGACCGAATGGACTGGAAGAGCCACCGAATCGACGCATTACTGGAACAGGCACTGGTGGAAGACCAGGCCGTGAGCGATGCCACGAGCAACCTGACGATCGATCCCAACCTGCGTGCTTCGGGTTCGATTCTGGCGCGGCAGGACCTGGTAGTGGCAGGGCTCGGAGCGGTGCCACGACTGCTTGAGATTTTTGCGCGCCTGGATCCCCGGCCTGCGGCACACACACGATTCGAGGTAATCAGCCATCCCGAGATATTTGATGGCGTACGTGCGCACAAGGGTCAGGTATTGGCCGTAATTCGTCATAATGCGCGCGTTCTGCTGAGCTGCGAACGCGTCATCCTTAACTTGATGCAGCACCTAAGCGGCATTGCCACGCTCACGCGCGAGTACGTGGACGCAATTCACGGCACCCAGGCGCGGGTACTTGATACGCGCAAGACTGTTCCGGGGCTGCGTGCGCTGGAGAAATATGCCGTGCTGTGTGGCGGGGGGACGAATCACCGCCTAGACCTGGCCTCAGGGATCCTCATCAAAAATAATCACATCTCGCTCGGGGGCGGCCTGCGGACGGCTCTCAAGCATGCACTGGAGCGACGTCAACAGGGACAGCGTGTCCAGGTGGAAGTGCGCAACCAGAGGGAACTGGAAGAAGCTCTTGAAAGCGGTGCCGAGGCGATTCTGCTGGACAACATGTCGCCGGCGCAGGTGAAGACCGCAGTTCAGCGCATTCGGAAAGAGGAACGCTGGATACCCATCGAAGCTTCTGGTGGCATCGTGCTCGACAATATTCACGCCTTCGCGGAAGCTGGGCCGGACTTCATCAGCGTCGGTGCGTTGACTCATTCCGCGAAGGCTGCAGACATCTCGATGAGCATCGTTGCGGAGCCAGCGTAGCTGTGTACAACCTGGCGGCGCTTGAGGCTGAAGTTGCCGCCACGATCTTCGCAGGCGAGCTTCATTTTTCTCCAGTTACCGGTTCGACGAATACGGATGCTCTGGGAGCGGCGCGTAGCGGTGCACCGCACGGGTCGGTGTACTTTGCCGATGAGCAACTGGCTGGGCGAGGTCGCGGGGGACACGCATGGTATTCGACCGCCGGGGATGGGCTCTACCTGAGCATCCTTCTGCGGCCGGGAATGATGGCGGCCAACTTGCCGCTTGTGCCGCTGGCGGCGGGGCTGGCGGCGGCGGACGCGATTAAGTCGGTGGCTGGAGTGGCCGTCGACATTCGATGGCCGAATGATTTATTGATTGGCGAAGGCAAGGCAGGGGGTATCCTCGTCGAGTCGAAGACGGAAGGTGATCGAGTCGCTTTTGCCGTGGTTGGCATCGGTATCAATGTTCATCATCGGACTTTTGACCCGGGATTAGCGACTCCTGCTACGTCGCTGGACCTCGTGGCGGGGAGGCATACCTCCCGACAGGAACTGCTGGTGGCCCTGCTAAAATCACTGGAGCGTGAAGCGGCAATGCTGACCGATCCCGCTGCAGTTTCACTGATTACGGCACGCGTCGAAGAGGCTTCGACATGGATTCGCGGGCGGCAAGTCGTGGTGCATGGGCCGCAAAGCTGCGAGGGTGTAACCGCTGGGTTGGACGCACATGGGTTTCTATTGGTGCGGACTCCTGAGAGGGTTATCACCGTGCAGACGGGCGGCATTCGCGCAGCAGGGCTGGACCAGGAAATGAGTTAGAAAGATCATGTTGCTGGCTGTTGATGTGGGTAATACGAATACGGTGCTGGGCCTTTACCGGCTTGATGAAGGGGTTGGGCTCCCGCCGAAGGGCGCAGTGAGCCCCGGCGAGGAGAGGCAGGACCTGGCAGCCCATTGGCGCATTACGACGCATCGCGCGCAGACTGTGGACGAATACGGCGTGTTTTTCGTGAATCTTTTTGAGATGCACGGAATGTCGCCAAAACAGGTTTCACACATCATTATTTCTTCAGTCGTGCCGCCTTTGGATACGACTCTTCGCCAAGTGTGCGAGACCTATTTTCAAGTCCAGCCACTGTTTGTTGAACCGGGAATCAAGACCGGCATGCCAGTGCTGGTGGATAATCCCACAGAACTCGGCGCAGATCGCCTGGCCGATTGCATTGCCGCCATTGAGCGCTATGGCGGACCATGCATTGTGGTGGACTTCGGCACTGCAACAAAGTTTGAGGTGATCTCAGAACGGGACGAGTACCTGGGAGGTGCGATTGCACCCGGGCTGGGCTTGAGCGCAGACGCACTTTTCTCCCACGCCGCGCGATTGAGCCGAGTTGACATCAAGCGACCAGCAAAAGTGATTGGGACGAATACCGTAGGGCACCTGCAAAGCGGACTTTATTACGGCTATATTGGCCTCGTTGACGGAATTCTGGAGCGGATTTTTGAGGAGCTGGGTCAGAAACCGCGAGTGATCGCCACTGGAGGCCTAGCCCGCATGGTCGCCGCAGATTCGCACTACATCACGGAAATTGATAACTTGCTGACCCTCGACGGATTGCGAATTCTCTTTGAGCGCAATCGCACGCCGCATACCCGCAACCGGTCGCGCTAAGAGCCACCGTGCAGAACTACTTCAACTACTTTACCGAGATTGAGGAACGTTTTCAGCAACGGCGGGGAGCGATTTTGTTGCTCTCTACGCTTGATTGGGCGTTGATTGAGACTTGGCGAGATGCCGGAATTCCACTGGAAGCGGTACTGCGTGGAATCGACGCGGCTTTTGACAAATACGAGTCGCGGCAAAAACGTGCCAGAATGCGACGGATCAACGGACTGGCATGGTGTGCACAGGCAGTGATAGAAGCAGCTGAGGAACTACGCGAAGCGGCAGCGGGCACCGCTCCTGTGTCCGCGCCAGCTCGGGAGACGGGCTTTGAACATGAGCGCGTGGCACAGCATCTCGAAGCAGCAGCAGATGCCCTCGACGCAACAACGATTGCGGGCGAGGCTTGCGCGGCCACTGGAGTGAGGCTTCGCGAACTAGCGAGGGATGCGCGGGCAGCGACGCCGGGCGGAGCGACGACGCATGAAATGGAAGCACTCGAGCGAATACTGACAGTGCTGGAAGAGAAACTGTTTTCTGCATTGACTGCAGCGGCACCTGAAGAACTGCTTGTGGCGCTGAAAGGACACGCGGCGCGCGAGTTGGCGCCGTATCGCAGCCGGATGGGTGCGGTGCAACTCCGCCAAGTTGAGCGACAATTCGTACAAAAACAGCTGCTGGTGAACTATAACCTGCCACGTCTCAGCCTCTTTTACATGAGCCAGCAATGAAGCGCGTAAGGCCTCAATTCCCGGTTGCAAAACTCGACACAAGGGCGCTCGTCGAGATTGAGAAGCCCATTTACGGCGGTACGTTTCTGGCGCGAATGGAAGGAAAGGCTATTTTTGTGCCTCTCACGTTGCCTGGCGAACAAGCGCGTGTGCGCATCACAGAACAGAAGCGCGGCTACGCAACGGCCGAAGTTGAGGAAATTGTCAGAGCAGCACCTGAGCGAACTACTCCGTTCTGTCGCCATTTTGGCACTTGCGGTGGCTGCAACTATCAACATACCGATTATGCGACTCAACTCGTGTTGAAGAAGGCCATCCTGCGCGAGACTCTGGAACGCGGTGGCGTTCGAACGCCATCCCAAATTGAGGTGCTGGCAGGCGAGCCGTGGGAATATCGCAATCGCATTCGGCTGGCTTTCGATCAAGCGGGGAATCTTGGATATCGGGGGAGACGATCGCACACGATCGTTTCGATCAGCGAGTGCCCAATTGCCTCGCCGCTGCTGGTGAGGAGCGCACTTGCGACGGCGGAGATCGTACGAGAATTCGTGCCTGCGTTAAAACTGACAGAGATCTTGCTGTTCTGTAATACAAATGAGACTGAGCTGTTGGCGAGCCTGTTCACGATGGACGCGGCGAAAGTCGACTTTGACGAACTGACTCGGGCGTTGAGCCACCGAATTCCCGAGTTGCTCGGTTTGGAACTCGTGGTTGAGACAAGCAAGGGGCAGGTGGGGCGAGCCTTTGCACGGTGGGGTCACGAATCGCTGATTTATCGAGCCGGCGGCTTCGACTATCGCGTAGACCACGGGGCATTCTTTCAGGTCAACCGCTGGCTTGTAGATGCATTGATTGAGCACGTCGTGGCGGGCCAAACAGGCGCACTGGCGTGGGACCTTTTTGCGGGTGTGGGAATGTTTGCGCGGCAACTCGCGGAGAGCTTTGAGTGCGTAGTTGCGGTCGAGTCTGCACCTGCGGCTACCAGATCACTTGCACAGAACCTGGTGGGTACGACGGGAAAGAGCGTGAACGCGGAGACGCTTGCTTTTCTCAGAATCCACCGCAAGCAAGCGCGGCCTGATGTAATCGTTGTGGACCCACCACGAATTGGACTCGGCGCTGAGACCACCGCTCTACTGGCCGGCGTCGCCGCGCCTTCGCTGGTATATGTTTCGTGTGATCCAGCAACCCTAGCACGCGATCTTCGCGCACTCTTGGACTCAGGGTACGATATTGTGTCTATTACACTTGCCGATCTATTTCCGGAAACCTTTCACCTCGAGACGATAGTGGAGTTGCATCGTTCCTGATAACCTTATCGCCCATAGAACCTTTTCAGCATTAGGCGTAATGAAAGCAAGGCAGGAAAATGCCGGGGCCCCTCTATCAATTCCTATGTCGACAGGGCTGACCTCGGTGCCTCTGTTTCACGCCGCATGGCTGTTCGCTGCAGGAATCGCAATTTCACAATTTGTTTGGCTGCGGCCGAGTTTATTGCTGATCGCTCTTCTCCCTGTCACGGGATTGTGCGGGATTGCGGCGCTTCGTGCACGACGCATCGTCTGGATCCCAATGGCAGTACTGTGGTGTCTGGTGGGCGCCTGGTGCGCGGAAATGGAACCGCGACCAGGGGCCGCTCCGTTTCTTGCGCAGACCTCAGATGGCCTTTTGCGAACCGTGGAGGGCACCATCGTGGATGCCGAGCCGGTTCGCAGCGAAACTGTTCAGAATGTCGAAGAGGCAAATGATGAAGGCCCTTCGCAGCGTATCGATCTGCATGTCTCCACGATTGAAGATGTGACGGACGCGGAGGACCATCAAGTTGTTGATGAAGGCGGTGTGCGGCTCACAGTGCGATGGCCAAAGGGGGTGCACGGCGAAGCGTTTCCAAGAGGATTTCAGTGTGGCGATCACATTCGGACGGTGGCGCGACTACTAAGGCCCGAGATCTATCGCGATCCCGGCGCATGGAGTCGCGCGGATTATTTGCTCGATCAAGGAGTCACCTCTACTGCATCGGTCGGCGCTGAGCGTGTGGAGACACTCGGCGGGGCCCGAAGAACAACCCTCGCGTGCCGCATCGCCGGGTGGCAAAGTGCTGCCAGCGCGCGCCTGTTGGCTCTCCCAGCGGTGATGCTCGGGTTTCCGGAATGGCTGCGATTGAGCGACGCGGACGCGGTGATGCTAGCCGCCATGGTAACTGGAGATCGCACTTACCTCACACATTCATTGCGCGTGGGATTCGAGCGGACAGGGTCGTTTCACATGCTTGTGGTTTCGGGATTCCACCTGGCCATCATGGCCGCTTGCATATTCTGGATTGCGCGCAGGCTGCGGCTGCCGCGCGTGCCGGCCACTTTGATCACTATCGTCGCGTCGTGCGCGTATGCGCTGTTTACCGGTTTTGCAACGCCTGTTCAGCGCTCACTGTGGATGGTCACACTGTACCTTGTGGGAAGGCTCGTATTCCGCGAGCGGAGCCCATTGAATACCATCGGTTTTGCATCGTTGTGCCTGCTGGCAGGAAGCCCTCACAGCCTTTTTGAGTCGAGCCTGCAAATGACGCTGCTCGCAGTTGTCTCGATTGGCGGTGTGGCGATCCCTCTGCTTGCGAACTCGGTGCACCCGTACCTGGCGGCCACTCGGGATTTGCCCCTTGTGGCATTAGACGTTAAGCTGCGCCCCGAAATTGCCCAGTTTCGGGTGACGCTTCGAATGATTGCGACGGGCCTGCAGAGGGCAGCATCGAGGCGGATCGGATGGAAAGTCTTTCCATGGTTGACGAAAACGGCTTTCCGCAGTGTCGAACTGGTGGTTGTCTCCTGTGTAGTGGAGTTGGCGATGACGCTGCCAATGGCGGTCTACTTCCATCGGATCACAGTATTTGCACTGCCCGTGAATATCTTCATTTTGCCGTTGCTGCTGGTGCTGATGCCCGCTGCGTTGCTGACACTTCTTGCCCTTCTGATTTGGCCTGCCGCTGCCGTCGTCCCGGCAATGGCGACCGCCATCCTGCTGCACGCCGGCGTTGGACTTGTGCATCTATTTGGGACGTTCGCCCTGGGGGATTTCCGGATTCCCGCTCCGCTCCTGTGGCAGTCCGCTACATTTTGCGCGCTGCTAAGTGCCGCGATTGTTCTCGCTCGTCGCGCAAGTATTACGGGAGGGCCCTGGCAACGCCGCGCAGCCTGGGCGGCCCTATTTGTTGGAGCGCTGATCGCGGTCGCGCCTCGGCCGATTGAACATCCAAGAGATGCGCTCCTGGTAGAGGCTATCGACGTGGGGCAGGGCGACTCGCTGTTGCTGATTACTCCCGACGGCAAGACATTGCTGGTGGATGGCGGCGGCTTTGGCGGAGGCCCGCGACAGGCGCCGCAGGATTTCGATATAGGCGAGGAAGTGGTTTCACCAGCGCTTTGGGCGAGAGGAATACGCCATCTTGATGTCGTGGCGCTGAGTCACGCACATTCCGATCACATGGGGGGATTGCCGGCGATACTAAGGAACTTTCGCCCGAGCGAGTTGTGGGTTGGCAATAACCCCCGTGTGCCCGCGTACAACGCGCTGCTGGATCAAGCTACCGACCTCGATGTCCGCGTGCGCACGCTCCGAGCCGGTGATGCGATGACGCTGGGGGAAACGCAGGTCAACGTTCTTGCACCATTCAATGATTACCGGCCGGGCGCGGAGCCGGCCAACAACGACTCCCTGGTGCTACACGTGGCCTACTGCGCGACCTCGGTAATGCTGGAGGGCGATGCTGAGGAACCTATCGAACATGCGATGCTGTCTGAAACCGGGCTCAAGAGCACGCTGCTCAAAGTTGGACATCATGGCAGCACAACCTCGACGCAACCTGAGTTTCTAGCGCGTGTGGCGCCACAATGGGCCGTTATCTCTTGCGGGCTGCATAACCGCTACGGGCACCCGCGAGAAGAAGTGCTGGGAGCACTGGAAGCCGCAAAGGTCCGGACATACTCGACGGACATCAACGGCGCAACGTGCTTTCGGCTTGATGGCAAAAGTGTTGATGTGGAGCCATTGTGCCGCCACTAAGCGCCGTGAATATCCTCACTGAAACCTACATCCATATTGGTCTTCATCGTGACCAGAGCGCAGTCGAATGAAGCCATGCAAAACGTTGGATCGGTCGTAGTAGTAACCGGCGATATCTCCAGCGGAATTGATACTGGCAGCTGCGGTGGATACGGCGTTGGGCGCATCGAAGGATACGATGGCGCCGTCTTTGCCTCGCAGGAATCCATGGAAATTGTCCGCGGAGTCGTACCAGTATCCCACGACCTCTCCACTGAGATTGATGCTTTGAGCATCGGTGGCCTGCGCGGTTGGGACATCGAATGTTGTAATCGTCCCGTCCGGATCCCGGACAAAACCATGGAAGACCAACAAGATCGAATCCCAGCTCCCGACAATCTGTCCCTTGTTGTTGATACTCGACGGAAAGGTTCCAAGCGCTCCAGCAACGTCGAAGGAAGTGATCTTTCCGTCCCTATCACGGATAAAGCCATGGAAGACATTTGAATCCGGGTTCTCAGACCACGAGCCGATGCTCACAGCTTCCGCGTTGATGCTGTGCGGGGAAAGGACAATCGCACCGGGCACATCGAATGAAGAAATCACGCCATGCTCATTCCGCACGAAGCCCGTAGTGGGTCCGTCAGCAAGGGAGTAGGCACCCAAAATCTCCCCCTTATCGTTGATGCTGTCAGCTGAGCTCGACGCTGCCTCCGGAACCAATGATGAGACGATCGTGCCGTCTGAATGACGTAAGAAGCCTCTGGCTTTCTCGTTTGCTCCGTACCAAATGCCTACGCTGTTACCCTCTCGGTTAATGCTCTGTGGGGACAGACCGTAAGTCTCTGTCGCGCCGGGCACGTTAAAAACCTTGATGGACCCACATTTGTCTCGAACGAATCCGTAAGGCTGATTTAGATATCCGACGTCGGACCACCATCCCGCGATGTCGCCCTTGTCATTGATACTCCCGGGGCTGGTGAACTTTGCCCCTGGAACTTCAAAACTCTTAAATTCTGGAGAGTTCTGCGCATTGGTTGGAATTGGAACCAGACAAACAGCGGCAACTGAAACAAAAATCAGCGTCGCAGTTTTCCTTGGCTTCCGGGTTTCAGCTGCCGGATTCGCGATGAAACGCTCAATCAGCATCGAAGATGCCTCCGTTTGCAAAAAAATGTCCGGTGTGGATTTCGGCAGGCGGGATTATACGCCCAGGCACCGCGTGTCAATCTTTTGTTCTTTTTGGCCCAGCAAGAGATCGACGAAAAGATGCGCCTATCCTGTACCAACGACCCTTTTCATGCGGCCAGCTTTAAAACCTCAGCCTCGCTCCAAACTGGATCTGACGCTCGCGATAGAAATCGGTGGCGTTGATATTGAGCGGTTTACCGAATTCGGTCTGGCCGGTGGTAAGGCCAGTGAGGAAATTCAGTGTCGGCAGGCTGCCGTTTACGCTGCCCGATTCGATGGAATAGCCCGTTGTCTCGAGTTCCGTTACATTCTGGTGATTGAAGAGATTGAAGCTCTCCGCGAGTAGTTCCAGTTGGCGCATGCCCCCAAGATCAAACCGCTTGCCCAGGCGCATGTCGGCCTTCCACGTGGCGGGATAGCGGTATGTATTGCGGCCAACGGTATAGACGCGGTTGTCGCCACCATAGCCGTTCATGCCGGTACTGAGGGCGACAATCGCCGTACCGGATGTGTCGAATTCCTTGGCTAATGAGCCGGTGGTACGCATCGTGTAGGGCAGCCCGCTGTGAAATTGTCCAATTCCCGAAAGCATCCATCCGTTGCCAATGTGACCTGCCAAGTTGTTCAATTTCCATTTTGGCTCCGAGATGACTGCAATCGAAGCTGAGTGGCGCACATCCAGATCGCTCGTTCCGTACTCCTGTCGGAGGTCAATCGGATCGAGCACGCTGCTTCCGCTCACCTGGGCGTTTTCATTCGGATTCCAGTCCATAGCGTGCGCGTAGGTGTAGCGGGCATGCAACGTCAGGCTGCGACCATCGCGCGTGAGCCGAAGTATCGCGGCCTCATACGTTGAATTGGCGCGGCTGAATAGCTCACTGACCTGCTGGTAGTTGGGATTTAGACGGCCGGCGAACCCGGAAGCAGACGCAGCGTTGGGCCAAGAGGCGTAGAACGGCACCGAGATTTGCGGAGCTTTGATGGGGCCTGAGCCATTGCCGTCGACCACCGCGTACGTGATCGTCTTCGGATTGACGGATGGATCAATGTTGGCGTCAAGCGTGACCGGGAGACGACGACCGAGACTCGCAACCGCCCCGGCTTCGACATGGATTTTACCGGGTAATGTCTGCTCAATGGAAGCGTCAGCCTGTTGCACCTCGCCATTGCGAAAGTCCGGCGCGAACCCGACTGCACCAGGCTTTACGATGCTGCTCGGCTCTCCTGCGAGGACATAGGGAAACGGTGGAGCACCGCCAGCATTTAGGTTGTCAGTCGGCCGCATAAAGAAATTCAAGTCGCCTTTGACTGATCCGGTCTGCGTAAGCGCGCTTTCTATGACCGCATTCTGTGTGCGGCCGAAATACATGCCGTAACCAACACGGAGCACCGGCCAGTTGCTTTCATTTGAGCCCCACGCCGCGCTGACTCGAGGACCCCACTTGTTGCCGAGATTGGGGAGGGCCTGTGTCAGGGGAAGGTCGGAGTTCGCAAGCGCTGGGATTGGAGCCGGCAACTGCTCGCGTTCCCACCGCATCGCCACCGAGAGGACGAACTGCTTCTGTGGCTGCCATTGTGAGGTTACGTAACTGGCCCAATCGTTGGTGCTGAGCCACCAGTCTGCAGGGCCCATTGTCTGCGAGTAGTAGGAATAGCAGGGCAGATAGCCGAGACCGTGAAGCGTTCCCGTGGAGTCGCGCCATACTTTTCCGGTTTGATCGCAGTTGTGCTGATTCATCGGGTCCAACTGGCCATTCAAACCGAAGTCGGCGAAGGCAAGCGCGTCGGACGCAAAGTTTTCGACGCTGGAGTAGTAATAGGTACCGGTTTGATTGCGCAACTGACTGGTTGCATCTGTGTTGTGGCTGAACTCGAAGCCAGCGTGGAGCAAGAGCGGACCACGCACCCAGCTCAGCTGCTCCTGTGCGTCATAGAGATGCTCGTCGGGATAGCTTCCGGGGCCAAATCGAGCCGGGTTGCCGATGGTGAATCCGTAGCGCGAGTCCACGACGATTTGAGGAAGCTGAGCCCAAGCGTTGATGTTGAGGGTCTGTTCGTAAGGCGACGGTTTTTCTGCCGGAGAGTCTTGAATCTGGTGTCCGAGCGAACCTTGAGTAACCGCAAGAACATTGGGTGTCAGGAATGCTTCCCATCGCCCCAGCATCCACTCCTCGCCTGCTCGGCTCGAGCCAAAGCTGTGTGAGCCAAATGTCTCAGAAGCGCGAGTTAATCCTCCGCCCGGTGAATCGAGTCTCGCGCCAGTTCCTTCCAGCGTGAAGCGGTGGCGTTCCGCTGCCTTCCAGTCAATGCGGCCGAATCCCGTCCATTGCTTGGAGGTGCGCGCGGCCAGACCGAGCAGGCCGTCCAACTTTTCGAGCATTGTTGAATACGCGCCTATACCTGCGGCTACAGGATTGACACTGCTGAGACCGAGACGCGCGCTCAACACCTGCATCTGGTCGTTTGAGGGTTGTGCGAAGAAGTCATTGGCGTGCTTGACGCTTGCCACGCCAGGATCGTTGCGCTGGTTGCTGTCGATGGAGAGAAACCAAAATAGTCGATCGCGGCGGATGAACCCGCCAGCTCCCAGACCCCATGTCGATTCGCGATCGCCGGGAGAATAGGATTCAGGCGTGAACGTAGGAATCGCGATGATAGAAGCAGGAGCGGTTTGCTGGACCCACTGCGTAAATGGGTTCTGCGCGCCCCATACGTTTTGGCGATCAAAGAGAAACGCCTGGCCATGCAGCCCATTCGTGCCGCGCTGCGTTTCGACGTTTGCGCGTCCAGGCGTGGAGCGGCCCAAATAGGGTTCGCCAGTGACTCCGCCCGACTGCACCTGGCGAATGGCTGCTTCGTTGGACCCGGGGCCAATGAGCGTCGCACCTCGTTCGCGCAAACCGCCGACTCCCACGGCACCGAATGCAAGCCGGATACTCACACCGTCTACAGTGACATCCTGCGGACCGCTCAAGTTGCGGGGTGACTTGTCTCCGTCTTCTCCCGCGATATAAACATGGGAATCCAACAGATAATTTTGCCAATTTCGCTTCGCCAGAGGCAGCGACTGCAACTGCCCCCCGGTCATTGAGGCGGACGACGGTGCAGTATCACTTGGAGCGGGTGCCATTTGCGATTTTGCAGTCGAAGGAACTGGGAGGGCACAGAATTGGGATGCGACCGTTCCCAATTTGACGAGAGCAGCGCCAAGCAGGTGGCCTTGCGATCCGAGAGAGGCAATTGGGACTGGATTTGGAGACACTGAATTGACGACAAGAGGCACACCTGGCAGGTCAAGGGAAAGTGAGTGCAGGTCTGATGTGGCGAGAGTCAGGACCTCGGCCGGCATTGCGGATTCATGCAACCGGATATGCGTGGATGAAGCAATGAGCGCCTGAAGCAGTCGGACCGATGTCATTTCTGCGGAGGGCTTGGGCACAACCGACGCAGGAATTGCGTTCACTCTGAGCACTTGCTGATCAAGGATCGGACTGAATTGAATCGCAGTCCGTAGGCGGGATTCGTGGCCGGCAAGAATCACGACACCCCGAACCTGTCCCTGGCCAGTGCGGCTCGTCGCAAGCAGCGAGTACTCGCCGACGGCGAGACTGTCGAACCGGTAGTTACCACCCCTTGTTGTTGTGAACTGAAACTCCGCGCCGGTGGTTTCGTTGTGCAAGATTACGCTGGCACCTTCGACTGGTTTGGAATATGTATCGGTGAGTTTGCCAACCAGCGAGCCGGTAGCTGATTGCTGGGCATGGGTGTCCGGGACCGCACCGCAGGTGATCAGCAGCGCAGCTATCGCGAACGGCTTCGTCCAAAATCGCGCTAGCATCGACAACCAACTTCGACAGATGGTGGAATTCTGCGATCTCCGCGCGGCTCACCTTGCGGCTCGCCCAAAACAGGCACTTGCGGAAAGTAGGCCAGAATCGGGAATCAACCGACTCTCGCTCGACCGATTTTCCTTGCAGTGAAGTCGGCAGCGATTTTACGAAGTTCTCAAGAAACGGAAGGTGATGCTTGGCACATCTCGTGGGTTACGCGGGAGTTGTCAGGCGAGGTGAAGTACTTCCGGCTCAATCCGGTAAACTGGTAAGACGGCTTGTTGGAGCGGGAATTCAGTTCTTGAGCCTTTGATCCTCGGTGACCAATGTTTATCGATGAAGCGCGAATCCGTGTAAAGGCCGGCGACGGCGGCAATGGCTGCATGGCCTTTCGGCGCGAGAAGTTTGTGCCCCGAGGCGGGCCGTCTGGAGGAGATGGCGGGCGGGGCGGGGACGTGGTGATGGTTTCGTCCCAGCGTCACAACACTCTCATCCATTTCCGTTACAACCCGGAGCACAAAGCACAACGCGGCGAGCACGGGATGGGATCGAACTGCACCGGGTTAGACGGCAAGTCAATTATGCTGCAAGTACCTGTGGGAACATCCCTTTACGACCAAGATACAGGAGAGCTGGTTCACGATTTTTCGAACCCGGACGAGCGCCTTGTGATTGCGAAGGGCGGACGTGGCGGGCGCGGGAACCAACATTTTGCAACAAGCACCCACCAGGCACCGCGGGAGCATGAACTCGGCCGCGCAGGCGAGGAACGAAGCTACCGGCTGGAATTGAAGCTCTTGGCCGATGTTGGTCTAGTTGGGTACCCGAATGCGGGCAAGTCCACGCTGATTTCGAGGATTTCCGCAGCAAGGCCAAAGATTGCGGACTACCCGTTCACAACGCTGGAGCCGAACCTCGGGGTTGTAACTGTGGGCGAGGAACCGAATCAGGAGTCCTTTGTGGTGGCAGACATGCCTGGCCTGATTGAGGGCGCGCATTTGGGTTCAGGGCTCGGTACGCAATTTCTGCGTCACATCGAGCGCACTCGCCTGCTGGTACATCTTGTCGACGTATCCGATGCTTCCGGACGACCCGACCCGGTGGAAGACTTCAAGGTAATCAACAAGGAGCTGGCGAGCTTTTCGCCTAGTTCCGGAGATGACTCCGTGGATCAACATCCACTGGCGAACAAGCCGATGATCGTTGTTGCGACGAAGATCGACGCCGCGAACGCCGACAAACTCAAGAAGCTGTCGGCACACGTAAAGCGCCGCAAACTTGAGTTTCACGCCATTTCGGCGGTCACGGGGCAAGGGATTGATGAGTTGAAGTGGGCGCTGGCTGAGCGGCTGCGGCCTGCAGTAGACGAGGGGTAGAGCAATCCAAGGCACAGTTCGACTCCCTGGTAGCTTTAAACCATCGCCCGCTCTTTCACCATCAGGTACTGATTCAGGATCGACGATGTTACGGCTTCGGGGTTGAGGTCGAGGGTAAGTGCGCCTTGCTCGTGGAGGCGGGCAAGAAGCAGTTCGCGGCGTCCGGCCATCTCCTGTGCGGCGGCGGCGCGAAACATCTCCTCTACATTCTTGGGGCGGGTCTGGGCGATGGCGTCGATCTCTGGTTGAGCCATGGCGACAAACAGGAGCACATGGCGGCGCAGCAATTGCATCGCCCCGTCAATCACTTCGGGACGCATGGCGGTCTCGGCCAGGTCCGTAATCCAGAGGATCAACGAACGGCGCGGCTGCAGGCGGCCGAGTAGAGTAGTGGCGCGCAGGTGGTCGGCCTCACTGGATTCGGCGCGCAGCTGGGCGAGGAGCTCGATCATCTGTCGCAAATGAGCAGCGCCCCGCCCCGGCAAGAGGCGCTGTTGAATCGTCTGCCCATAAGCCAGAAGGCCAACGCGGTCACCTGAGAATAATGCGAGCTGCGCCAGGGCCACTGCGGAAGTACATGCGTAGTCGAGTTTCGAATGCGGAGCGGGGCTTGGCGTCGAGCTGGAAGTCTCGCGTGCAGGTGCGGAAATTGCCACTTGCGAGCGCATCAGGCGCCCGCAGTCGAGCACTATCCACACGGCCTGGCTGCGTTCAGTCTGGTATTGGCGCGTAATCAGGCTGCCGCGTCGTGCGCTTGCGGTCCAACAGACATCACGCAAGTCATCGCCCTCACGGTAGTCCCGAAGGCTTTCAAAATCACGACCCAAGCCTCTTTGGCGCGCCAGACGGAGTTGCAAGTCGATTTGGCGACTGCGTGCCAGGAATATCTGTTGTTCTTCTCCAGTGCGAAGCGCCGGATAGACGCGAACGGTCTGGGTCAGCGGTGCTTTGGCCCAGCGCTCGGCCAACCCCAAGGGCGAGCGGTAGCGCACGAAAAGCCAGCCAGTTGTGCAGTCTCCACGTTCCTGCGGTAGAACACGGAATCGGACGGAAGCAGGAATGCACGGGAAGGCGGTAACGCGAATGGGAACGGGTTGCGTGGTGGCATCTTTGAGAGCGGGGGGCAAATCGTCAGTGAGACGGCACTCGACGATGACCGAGCCCTGGTTTTCTATGGTCAGCTCGATTTCTGTCTGGCTGTCAAGCGCAGGGGCATTGGACCACGAGCGTGCAGCCACAAGTTTCGTCGCTCGGGGCAGTCGCGTGCCATCCCAGACAGCAGCCAGAAGCACAACAATATCCCAAGCCAGCATTGCGTAGCTCAGGCGTTCGTCCCAAAAACCCGGAATGAGAAAGAAGAAACCTGCGATGAGCAGAGCAATGGAACGCGCGGTGAGTCCAAAGCTCAATCGGCCGCGGCGCTCACAGACGGCACGGATCGGCGCAGGAGAAAGAGAGGGAGAAATCATTGCCGCGGCACCGGAACCGCCGCGATGACGTCACCAAGGACGCGGTCGGCGTCAAAGCCTTCGAGTTCTGCCTCAGGCTTGAGCATCACGCGGTGACGCAGCACGGGCGGAATAGCGCGCTTGACGTCGTCGGGAACGAGATAGTCGCGGCCATCGAAAGCAGCAGCAGCCTGAGCAACGCGCATTACGCTCAAGGCTGCACGAGGGCTGGCACCCAGCAGCAGCGTCGGCCACTCGCGGGTGCGGCGTACCAGTGTAAGGATGTAGCTGTAGAGTTCAGGCTCGATGCGAATGGAGCGCACCTCAGATCGAGCAGCTTCGAGCATTCCTGCGGGAATAGGCGCGACGGACGCGTCCTCAAAGAGCCCAGCACCGGAGCCTGAGTGATGGCGCTGAAGGATCTGCAATTCTTCTGATTCGGAAGGATAGGCAACTCGAATCTTCATCAGGAAGCGGTCAAGCTGCGCTTCGGGCAGGGGGTATGTGCCTTCAAAATCCACAGGGTTCTGGGTGGCGAAGACGGTGAACCAAGCGGGCAACGGTCGGCGCGTTCCGTCCAGGGTAACTTGCCGCTCTTCCATGCACTCCAAGAGGGCGGCCTGGGTGCGGGGAGGCATGCGATTGATCTCATCCACGAGCAGGAGGTCGGTAAATACAGGACCGGCGTGGAAGGTGAAGTGGTCAGTGCCTGGGCGCAGAATTGTTGTGCCGAGAATATCGGCGGGCATCAGGTCGGGTGTGGCCTGCACACGCTGAAAGCCGAGGCCGAGCAGGCGGCCCAGCGTCTTGACCATCAGGGTCTTGGCTATACCTGGGACGCCTTCAAGCAATGCATGTCCCTGGCAGAGCACCGCTATCAGGACTTCTTCAATCGCCTGGCTCTGGCCGGAAATCACGCGGCCAAGCTCAGCCCGCGCGTGTGCAATCAGCTTGTTGGTTGCATCGAGCGCCTGCGGCCGTTCTGAGCTTGGGGTGAGAGTCTGTTCGTTGTTCGATTCCTGGGTCATGAAGCCCTTTCGTGCGAATTGGATTGATTATCAGCCACCGAATAAATCTGATTATCAGGCTTTGCTGCCCGCATGAGCATTTGCCGATGCTCGTGCAGGGATTGAATTATCTTCAATGCCGCGCGCGGTTCGATCTTCTCGTTCAATGATGCTTCCTGGCAGGCTACGAGATCGGATTCAAGATTAGCCGAGGCTGCGGGAAATCGTCTGCGAATTGCGACGGCAAGTTCCTCTGAGCTTAATGGAGCCTGCTTCAATCCGCAGACCCGCAGGCTGTATCGCCGGAACCGCTCCCATGCGATGGCTACTGCCGTGGACGCAGCGCCGGCGTTGCGATAGAGGGAGCCAAGCGCATCGAGGAATTCGATTGGCGTGGCACGTTGAGGCGGCGGAAGATCGCGTGTTGGGCCGCTGCGACGGCTGAAGCTGAACACAACGAGAATGGTGAGCAAGATGAGGCCGGTCCACAATAGTGGCACTGTCGGCCCGGTAACATAGCTCCAATCGGAGCGAACGTCGCCGTGCAGCGATTCGTCCCAATAGAAGTGGTGGCCTTCGCGCGGTCCTACCGAGTTGAGCAAGAGGTCGAAATCCTGAGCACGCGCGAGAGAACCGTTTTCGAGTGGTGTAGCGCTTGCCCACCATACAACATGGCCCTTGCCATAGTCGTATTCCACCACAGCGGGTTGTCCTGCACAACTGTACTGGATGCGCTGCGTAGGGTTTCCTACTCCCCAAGTGGCTTGGGGAATCATCCACACTTCGCCGGTACCGGCAAGCTGATCGAGCCCCTCGGGCTCAAGCTTGCAGGCAGCGAAGGTAAACTCCGGCGGAGTTTCAGCTTCTCCGCCAGGCAAAAGGAATCCGCCCCAGAAACCAGTAGAGAGCACACGCCCGCCTCTCTCCACAATCTGCTGCACCGCTTTGAAGTCCTCAGTCTCGCGCGTGAATGGTTGCGCAAAGATCACTACGGTATCGGGGCCCGCGGTGGCAGCCAGCTCGCTGAGAGGCCGCTCCCAGCGTTCTATTGCATAGCCCGAGCGAAGCAGTGTTTCGTAGGCAGCGCGAGCTCCATGTCGCCCAGAAAGGTAGGTCGACGGCAGAGGATTATCGTTGTTGTTTTCATTTGGCAACACAAACCCAATC
This sequence comes from uncultured Acidobacteriaceae bacterium, assembly GCA_963826915.1. Classification (GTDB taxonomy): domain Bacteria; phylum Acidobacteriota; class Terriglobia; order Terriglobales; family Acidobacteriaceae; genus Telmatobacter. The sequence goes on along the minus strand of CAWGYG010000004.1, from coordinate 145,084 downwards.
GCCACAGCCAATGCAACGGCTATGGCGAGGCTCCACAGGAGAAGGCGACGGTCCTTGACGTCGAGAGAGGGAAGAAACTTCATCTCGCACCTCCGTCTGAGACTGCCGGCCCGTCAACTGATGCAGCAGCCGTACTCCGGGAAATCAAGGCGGAGGCGAGATTCTCGGCTGATTTGTAATCCCCTTCACCAGCAGCACGGCCGCCGTACCAAGTGCGCTCGAAGTCTCCAGTCAGCTTGGCGAGCCCGGGCTTACGCGGATCTTCGGGAGCGATGAGGGCGAGATACTCACGCGGGGTACAGGCGCGATCCGCCGGCCAGAGGCGACGCGACTCGAGACGGGAAATGGACGCCCAGTAGACGAAGTGAATGGCTTCGCGCCAAAGACCAGCAGCGGCGGCGGCGCGCGCGTCCTCCAGCCACAATTGCCAATCACGAGCCGAAGCAGCGCCGGAGGCAGGCTGTTCGGTGTCCGGCGTCAATCGAATCCGCCAGCGGCGCTCAAGCTGTAAGAGTCCCCAGACTAGCCCTACGCAAACTGCAAGGATGAATCCCCACACGATGACGCGTCCGACCCAGGCCGATCGAGCTTTGAAATTTGCAGCGCTCTCGATGAGACGATTCAGCCAGTTTCCGAATTTCTCGAGCATCGAGTCCCTCGCGGTTTCCTGCTGAAGGTTGCGAAACTCGGGACCCGCCAGCACCTGGTTCAATGTGTCGCGCTCATGCGGGTGCATAGAAGGGACCGGAGCAGAGCCGTTGGCCTGGGCTAGATCGTTTGCGAGGCGGGTCTTCGCGTCCTGGAGTAGCTGGCTGGTGGTTGGGCGGGGTGGAAGCGCAGGGTTCGAGTTGGAATCGTTTCGCTGGTTCTTGGCCTGTTTAGTCGCAGGTTGATCGGCCTCTTCAGCTTGAGAGAAAAGAACACGAAGCCAACCGTAACGAACGATGCGTCGATCTGCATTTGGGGAGTCTGCAAGCGGAACGCGATCGTCGGGGCCCACCAGCGCGGGGTCACAGTTCTTAAAATCGCGTGCCTTCGCGCAGGCTTCGACAAGTGGTGCGAGCGATGTAAGGTGTTCGCGGTATTCACTCATTGATACATCACGCGATCGAATTGAGCTTTGCAGAGGAGCCGGGGGGGGCACCGCCGAGACCGCGTGCGCCGCAGCAAGAATTGCGGACAGAGCCGATGCTTGTGCCGCAATGGCGAAGACCCGAAAGAACGTCACCCTTGCACTTCCACGGACGGCAAGGGCAGGTGAAGGATTTCTTCGTCGAGCAGAGATACTGGTCTGTTCGTTCGGGCTGCGGTCATCATCACTCGACGTCGTATCCTTTGTGGCGTATGCGCTGATCATAGTTGATAAGGGCCGCCGCAAGAATCACGTGAAGGTTCCAGCTGGCGGGAAGGATGCAGCCGCGCCGTCGATGCGCAATCGCTGGTCGTTGTACAGGACGGCGAATGCCGCCGCATAACCCGCCCACGAAATTGCCATGTAGAAGGCCATTGCACAGAGGAAACAGACGCCGGCGCACGACACGACAACAATTTGTAACGAAAGCGACGGATGAAAATGTATCGTTGACAGGGCAAGGAAGACGATCGCGCCGAGCAACATCAAAACGCACATCGCGATCAAAAAGGCCAGATAGGTTACGGCATAGACAATCAGGAGCACCAGAAATACGCGACCCTTGGCGCCCCGCGTAAGTCGACTGCTGCGCCTCATTGCTGCGACGGCAGCCAACCCCTCCGCAAGACTGGCCGGAAATGCCAAAGAGAACCGGAGCGCCATGATGAGGCCGTATATGCCGGCCGCTGAATAAAGCAAGAATCCGAAGAGAAACAACAGGATTGTGAGCGGACTGGGCGCTGAATTGCCAGTATTCATCGCCCCCATACCCGCGAATGAGAGCAATTCGATTATGAGCGCGGGCAGAAAGCAGACGAGATAGATCAGAAGCATCAGCAGAAAGTATCGACCTGCATGAGCCCAGGCAATTGCGTAGGAATCGCGAACAGAGACTTTAACGCCAAGATCGGCCTGCACAGCCGCATGAGATCCCGCAGCGAAGTAAATCGCAAATACCGCCATCTGAAAGAGAGTCACGACGAGAAAAATCGAGACAAGAGCCGGGGCATGTCGAAAGAAGACATCAGGCGAGGGATTTCTTGTGAGTTGCTCGAACACAGTGCGAAAAGAGAAAGCCAGCACCAATGCCAAGGTGCCGAAGAATAGCAAAGGTGGGATTATCGCAATCCCGATAAAGAGCCTGAAGTTGGATCGTATCAGCCGATAGATCCGATCAAGAATCTGACCAAGGGACTTGGGACTGGATGGCAGAGGCGGTGGTGCAGTGCTCATGCTGGCTCCTCGGGCGGGAAATCAGAAGCCGCGACCACAGGAGGCTCGGCCGGAATCTGGTAAATCGGGGTCTCGGTCGACCTTGCGAATACTGCAACCGGAGACGTGTTTTGATCGCTTGTAACGGAAGGCTGGGCTGCTTCTGCGCGGGCTACGCTATCGGGCGGCAACCAAGGAGTTGATTGCTGCGGAGGCGGTGGCACGAGCATGCCAGCTTGATGCATCATCCACTCGATGTCAAAACCCTCCCAGCGAATGCGCTGGTCGAAATAGAAGAGCGTCAGTGCAATCCCATAGATGGGCTTCGTGAATGCCTTCACCGCGAAATACGTGCCGTAGGCTACAAAAAGGGCGATCATTCCCAGTGTCTGTGAATGCGCAGCACCCTGGAGGCCGGGAATGAAGGCCAGCACAATAAAGGCGGGAATGGTGAAGCCCAGTGCGAGCATCTGATTCAACGCTGTACCCAAGATGTACAGCAGCAGAATGCGACCTCTTGTCCCCTTACTGAGTGCGAATGATCGCTTGAATGCCGTCCAGGCACCGGCCTGCTCCACGACGCAGGAGGGAAACGCGAGGCAAACCCGAAGAAGCATCAGGAGAGCATAGGCAACCAGGATTGAAATCACCAGGAGGGTTACGACGCCAAGGGCGGCACCTCCATCAGATCCTCCTTGAGCGCCCATGACTTTGGTGATCGAGAGGAGGATCAGCAGGATGATGCTGATGGCGATTGGCGCCGCCACAACGACCAGAGATTGCAGCGTATAGAGCCCGACATAACGCCAGCCACGCTTCCAGGATCTTTTGTAGGCGTCGCGGATCGAGGTCTTTTCCCCGAGAAAGAGGCGTGCGGCAGCATCACTCATCGCGGCAGAGCCGAGGGCAGTGGTACCAAGGCTGACAGGAATCACAAGCAGAAGCAGCAGGATGAGAAAGAGCCAGACGAAGGCGTCCTGGACCGAGCTACCTCTTCTGACAGCCGAGCCAATCCAAGTCATGAAGCCGAAGATCGCAGCAGCGAAGACGAACGTTGTTCCTGCAGGAATGAAGCCGATTCCGAAGAACACCAAAAACCGCGAGCGATAAAGCCCGGCGGTCTGGTCGAGGATTTCCCCCAAAGTCAGCGGACGCAGCCGCTCATCCATGCAAGTTCTCCGGTTCCGGGGAGGCAAGGGCCTCGGGACCGGTTCCGGCCGCAACTTGCGGTGCGGACTGTGTCATTCCCGCGGTCTGCATCATCCATTCAATGTCGTATCCCTCTTTGCGCACCCGTTGGTCGTAATAGAAGAGGGTGAGGCCAGTCGCATAGATTGGACCGACGAAAGTATTGGTGAAGAAGGCAACAATCTGCTGCGTAACCTGTACCCAGACGGGCAGAACGCCATGATGCTTGAACCCGCTAACCAAGAAAAAACCCTGAGTGATAAAGGTCAAGCCAAGTTGAATGATGGTAACCAGAAGGCCAAGCAAGAAGATGCGGCCGCGCGAGCCCTTGCTGAGTTCAACGCTGCGACGAATGGCAGCCCGTGCTTTCAGGTTTTCGACAACGCAAGCTGGAACCGCGAGGGAATAGCGCAGAGCCATCACGATTGCATAAGCGACAGCGACCAGGAGTAAAACTAGAAACACGATGGTTGCCACACCGAAGATAATCAGCGCCTGTGGATCGGCCGTCGCAGTATTCTGTGCAAGCAAGCCCTTGGGGCGAACATAGACGAAAAGCAACGCCGCGTAGCCGCCATAGAGCAGCGCACAAGGCAAAAAGACGATGAAGTAGGTAATAGTCATCAACCAGAGATATCGGCCAGCCTTGGCTAGAACGCTTGAATATGCCGACCGAATAGTTGCCGGTTGACCCAGGTGTACCCAACCGACGGCCCGGTTATTGGCCGCCACCGAAATTCCGCCGAACGCGAAGATCGCAAGCCAGAGAACCAAGACGCCTATTACGGTGATCCAAATTTCACTTTGGGGGCTGTGCAAGGCAGTAGCCGTCTGCTTTGCGCCGATCTGCAACAAACTCAGCACCATGATCACGCCAGAGTAGAACGATGAAATGCCAGCGAAGAGAAGAAAGTTGGACCGGTAGAGTTGGGCGGTACGGTCAAGAATCTCGCCAACAGTGAGCGGGCGCAGGTTGGTTTCCATGCCAGTAGTCCTTTAAGTGAACGGCGGACGCTTGCCGGGATACTAGCACATTGGAACACTTGTGAACCCCGCTAATTCCTCCAACAGGCATTTCAGGGGATGGCCTGAAAATTCCCAAGTATTTTCTTCTCAGCGGGTATTTCTTACCAAGCTGCCGGGATTCAAAAAGTGCGCATCCTGTTCGTTATCAATGCCGAGGATTTGGACCTTTGTGTGCACACAGACCGAAGTGGTGGACAGGACGTTCACCATTTGTTCCTGCTCATTTCCGATTTGAGCGGGAGGCGGATACAGGTGGGAAAACGGTTCAATCCTCGGAGGTTACTCATGAATCCCAAGAAACTACAGGTTTTGCTCGGCATCTCCTCGTGCGCTTTGATGACCGCGAGCGTTCCAGCATGGGGATCGAGTGTCATTCGCAACGCCGCCTCTCCAATGCCAGTCATCCAGGAGCCTCAAACGCCGCCATCTCAAACCCAGCCTGACCAGACGATGCCGAACCAAGACTCGACCAAGGTTTCAACCTTCACCGGCACGATCATGAAGGACGGCGAACAGTATGTTCTGCGCGATTCCTCTGGCGGTGTGTACAAGCTGGATGATTCTTCGCGGGCGCAGGCCTTCGAAGGCAAGACCGTGAGAGTAACGGGGCGCCTCGACGTGAATTCCAAGATCATTCACGTCGACAGCATCCAGACTCTTCAGCCCTGATCGACGGGACTGCGATCGCCAATCAGATAACAAGAGTCGGATTATCGGATCCGGATGCGAATGTTTGTTTAACGCTCGCATCCGGATCGTTCTTCCTCAGGGCTAAGTTCGTCCCCTAACTCTTCGCAAAATGGCAACATCTTCGCCGAAGTTGGGCAGGCTGGCACGCGACCGCCCAGCTTCGGCGGCGGTGTCTCAGGAAGGCTGCACTACAATGTTGGCGTTATGGATACGCATCCTCAAGCATCGCGTGACATCGCCACGACAAAACTCTTCCTCGATTTCTCCCGCGCAAAACTGATAGAGCAATATTGGCCTCGATTGCAGCGCGCACTGGAATCGTTGAGCGAGGAGCACCTGTGGTGGCGTCCGAACAGCGCAAGCAACAGTATTGGAAACCTGATCTTGCACCTCAACGGAAATGTGGGGCAGTGGCTGGTAACCTCATTCAACCGGCTGAAAGACGCCCGGGATCGCCCGGCTGAATTCGCTGCCACAGGGGAGCGGCCGGCTGCGGAGTTGTTGAATATTCTGGGCAAGACCATGAACGAGGCAGCAAGTGTGCTCTCGCGATTGACCAGGGAAGATCTGCTAGCCACCTACGAGATTCAGGGCTACACGGTGACCGGGCTAGCTGCCGTCTACCAAGTTGTAGAACACTTTGGAATGCATTACGGACAGATCCTTTACATTGCCAAGATGCTGGAGGGTCGGGACCTGGGCTTTTACAGCGAACTGAGCAAAACGGGGCGTGCGTCGTAACGTACGTGGGTCCGATGGCACAGGGTTGACCCGCCTAATCCAGTTTCTGAATCTGGATTCCGTCCGGAATCTTAACGTGGAATTCATCGGCAGGCAGATCGACATTGATGTGGACCCAGTCGACGGTCAAGTTAAGCTGAATGCCTTCCAGTGGCCGCTTGATGATGACTTTTGTGGGGTATTTTCTCCCTCCAAAATCCTGATACAGCGAATACGTGACCTGGCTCTCGAGGTTACCGTTTTTGTCATAGAGATCCTGACTGTACGGAAGCAAATCGTCACGATGGAAAGTTACGACGCGGATGGGCGTGTCGATTCTGCTCCCGGGTGGTGCGTGACGAGTGACGCTTAACACATATTCAGGCTCTGTGTACAGGTGCTTCTTGGCGGCATCTTCCACAGTTTCGGTGTCCGCAGTCATGGTGTAGTAGTCCTCCGGATCCAGACCTCTCACCACCATCGCGTCAAAGAAAAAATCGGGGCGCAAGTTCTCGAGAGGATTGTCAGACTTCTTGGTCACCGAATTTGGGCCCTCGATAGCTTTGTTCTTTGGAGGCACCACAAGAGTGAACGTCTTTCCGTCGCTGGCCATGTCGAACAGGCTCACACCGAAATAGGTTCCGGCGACGCGAAGCGAGTTTGGCTTGGCCATCACGATGTATCCCGTACAACTGGGAAAGTCTGTGATTACGCCCTCCTTCGACTTGATCAATGTAGCTTGTATTTCGACTTTGACGGTCAGATTGTTCAGATCGGCCCATCGCTTGTTTATCTGCTCGACCAGCTCTTCAGGGGAAACTGTCTGGGTAATCGACGGAGTCTTGGGCACCGGCAGCTTGCGCGTCGTGGGGAAAAGCGAGCATCCCGAGACGAATACGGTTACACCCAACATATGGATGGCGAGCCAGTCTTTCCTCTTCACCGTCCGCCTGCTTTCTTCACTGCGTGACGGTAACCGGCGACGTTGCGGTTATGTTCCTCGAGCGTCTTGGAGAACAGTGAATGACCTTGTGGGTTCGCGCCGGCGGCAACAAAGTAAAGAAAGTCGGTGTGGGGCGGGTCCATCGCTGCGCGCAAAGACCGAAGACCAGGATTTGCGATGGGGCCCGGAGGCAGGCCTGCGTGGAGATAGGTGTTGTAAGAGGTGTTTTGCTTCAGGTCGCTCTGATGGATCGTGCCACGCCAACTGTCTTTCAATTGCAATCCATAAATTACGGAAGGGTCGGTCATGAGCGGCATTTGCCTGGCAAGACGATTCTCGAAGACGCTGGCAACGAGGGGCCTTTCGGCATCCACAGCAGTCTCGCGTTCCACCAGCGAAGCCAGCGTCACCACAGCGTGCACATTCTCCTTCAATCCCAACTGCGTAGCCGCCACCCTGAAGCGTCGTACCATTGCATTGGCGATCTGGGCCCCGGTTGCCCTGCGCGGGAAACGGTAAGTGTCAGGGAACAGGTAACCCTCAAGACTCTTTGCGTGCGGGTCGAAGTCAGCCACCAAGTCAGTCAGCCGACCTTGTTCCTCAAGGAACTCCTGCCGCGTGCCAATGCCGGCCTGTTCGAGCTTCGCGGCGATATCAAAGATGTTTGCCCCCTCGGGTACGGTAACTGCGACGGTGTATACATCTCCGCGCGAGATACGGTCATATACATCGCTCAAAAGCGCCGGATGATCAAACCTGTATTCTCCAGCCTTAAGTTTTCCTCGTTTGACCCAGCGCCAAAGGTCAAAAGCGAACTGGTTTCGCACTACCCCAGCTGATTCAAGTTGTTGCGCGATGCGGGCCGTAGGTGAGCCCGGCGACACCTCAACGAATGTCTCAGTCGAAGGGCCGAATGGCGTCAGGAACATCCAAGCCCCGGCACCTGCTGCGGCGAGTATTACTACCAGGAACAAAGCGAGAAAAATTCCTGCCGCTCCAGGCCTTTTTCTTCTTCTGGTCGTTCGATTGCGGCCTGATGCCATTGAGTACTGAACACCCTTCCCCAAGATAAGACGCGGTTTACGCTCTTGGGGATTCTCTTCCTTTCACGATTGTACCGGTTGGCAGCTTGAACAGCCTCCGGCGCAGGGCAAACCCGGCCACCGAGGGGGCACAGGGCGCGAAACGGTACTGGGCATTAAGCTGATAGCGATGAATCAGGACGCAAAACTCGTGCGACCGGCCCGCTTTCTGGCTCTCGACTTAGGGTCGAAACGAATAGGAGTAGCGGTGTCGGACGAGCTAGGGCTGACGGCGCAGCCGGTACTGACCCTTGAGCGGCGCCGCAATCCAAGGGATGATCTGCGCTCGCTGGCACGCCTGTGCAGGCGCTTTGCCGTTGCTGGAGTGGTTGTGGGGAATCCGCTGAAGCTTACGGGCGAGATCAGCACGCAAACCAGGAAAGTCAAGGAATTTGCGACCGAGTTAGGTGCACTCACGGGGTTGCCAATTCATATGTGGGACGAACGGCTGACGACACACGACGCACACCAGATGCTTTATGAGGCCGGGCACCCACGCCAGGCGCATCGCCGCGTTGTTGACCAGGTGGCGGCGACGCTGATCCTGCAATCGTTCTTGGAGGATCGGGAGCCAAAGGCACCACCGAAGGATTAGCAACAAGGAGAGGCGCAGTGGCTCGCTCAGCGATAGCGGCCGTTGCCGCGTATAATCAAAAGCCTAGGTTTAACTCTCGCGCGCGAGCGTCCCGATTCGCCGCTACGGAACATGAATGCCCGATCACATTAAAAAGCAGCTGCTCAAAGAGATTCAGATCCTTGAGCATGAACTTGCTCACGAACTGCCGGCGGAGATCAAGAAGGCGGTCGCCATGGGCGATCTCTCGGAAAACGCCGAGTATCACATGGCGAAGCAGCGGCAGGAGTTTGTGAACGCAAGGCTCGGCCAGTTAAAGCGCCGAATGGCGGAACTATCGCTGGTAAATCTTGCCAATATTCCTCGAGACAAGGTGGGCTTCGGTTCGACCGTGGTGGTTTTTGACTCCACCAAGGAAGAAGAAATCGTGTACCGGCTCGTGACCAGCGAGGAGTCGGATGTGGCAAAGGGATTGATTTCGACCACATCGCCGATAGGTCGTGGTCTGGTGGGCAAGCAGGTCGGGGAGGTAGCGGCAATTGTTACGCCGAACGGCAAACGCGAACTTGAGATATTGAAACTGACGACCGTGCACGATGAGGCCGAGGCGGAAACCGAAGCGGCTGACAACGGCACGTCGAATTAAGCAGGAAGAACGGAATGACCTGGACCAGTGCTTTTGGCCGCGCCTGCGGCTGGCTTCTTGATCGAATCGTGCATGGCCTGGCACTGACCCGCATCTCCCCCAATGCACTCACTTTCATTGGGCTCGTAATCAACATCGTGGCTGCGTTTCTGTTTGGGCACGCAAACACTACCAATCCAGATCACATGTTTTTCTATGCGGGAATGGTGATCTTTGGAGCGGGCCTCTTTGACATGGTGGATGGGCGCGTGGCGCGCAAAAACAATCAGGTTACGGTGTTTGGATCATTTTTTGATTCGGTGATCGACCGCTACTCCGATGTAGTTCTATTTTTCGGCCTACTGGTTTACTACGGGCGCATTAACCGATTTCGATACGTGGTGCTGGTGGCATTCGTGATGGTGACGTCGCTGATGGTGAGCTACACACGCGCGCGCGCCGAGGCGTTGATCGGCCAATGCAAGGTGGGGTTTATGGAGCGGCCGGAACGGATCGTGCTCATCCTGCTTGGGGCACTTTTCAATCATTGGGGAGTGATGGCGCCAGTGCTTTGGGTACTGGCGGTGTTGTCCACGATCACGGTGATTCACCGGGTAACATACACCTACCAAAATACCAAGCATCTGGCGCCACTGGGCTAGACCGAATTACATCGATCTAGCAGGTGACCGCCATGACGGAACAGCCGGGTTTGACCGGTTTCCACTGCACGAGAAAATGGGTCACACTGCTGGCTTCCATGCTCCGCATTCTCTCGAATTCGCCTGTTTTCTGGCTGTAAAGGAGCTTGCCTTCGGGGCTTAGAACGGCCAAGGCAGGGACGCCTTTATCGAGCGGGACTTGATAACGCTCGGCGATATCAGTGTTCTCATCCATGTGTCCTATGTTGATGTGCACCAGGACAAAATTGGCTTCGAGAATGGGGCGGTTCTCCGGGTTATGAAAGTAAATGTCGAGGACCTGGCAATCGCCACACCAGTTACCTCCGAAGTCGATGAGAATGCGCTTGTGGGTTGCCGCGGCCGTCTTGAGGGCGGCGGCGAGGTCGACTTTGGCCTGCGATGGATCAGGATAAATATCGCGGCCAGCCGCGCGGGCCTGTCCGACAGCGAGCAATAGAGCGCCGGCTAGTAAGAACAATTTGACAGTTTTCATCGGCGAGGAAACCTCCAGTGGGTTTCTCAAGTCTGCCATAGTCGTGATGGTCTTTGCCATCTGGCCTGCTTACCCGCACGGGGAGCATTTAGTCTGAAGGATATGAGTAATCTGCGCAAAAAGCTCGAGTCGCACGAGTTTCCTGACTTGGGGGCAATGATGGAGGGCTACGCGCAGGCTGCGGCGGAACTTGGAAGGACCGAGCACCGGCAGAAGCTGGACTTCTCAGCGGACTCGATCAACGCGCTAGACGAGATTCTGGTGCTAGTGAGCGAGAACCCGGAGATCGACCTGGATTTTGAGTCTCGTCTGTGGGGCAGCTATTTAGGCGAGGTGCTGCGGCGCCGCTACGCGGGCGGCTGGGAGATGACACCGTATCCTGGCGGAGCGGTGGCAATGCCAGCGGTCGAAGTTCGCGGGTCTCGTCTGTTTCCGATCATGAAGGTGAATCGGCGGTTGACCATTGGGGATGAAGAGGACCTGCGCAGCTTTTTCACGATGGTTACAGAGCGGCTGGGGAATCCGGCACAGGTGAACTAGCGTACCTAAGACGAGTGGCATTCGTCACTGCTGCGGGTCGGCTTGTGCGACAATATGGTTTGATAGCGCGCCGGGAAGTGGAGGTGCGTGGAGGAGAAGATGGGCGATTTATTACAGCCATGGCACCTGATTGTGCTGGCGATTGTGGCGTTCCTGCTGTTCGGCGCCAAACGGTTGCCAGAGTTGGGCAAGGGCCTCGGCGAAGGCCTGAAAGGCTTTAGAGAAGGAATCAAGGGTGTGAGCGATCCCGCGCCACCGCCGACACAGCAAGCATCGGTGCAGCCGCCGCCACCCACGACGCCGGTTGAGCCTCAGATCGTACGCAAGGACTGAGACAGGGGTTGTTTAGGGCACAGAGGTTAGGGGAACAGGAAGGCCTGTGCGAGCGCACAGGCCTTTTGTGCGTCTGGAGTCCTATAGGCTCATTAACGCTACCGCGCCCAGGGCAAGTGCCATTCCCGCCATCTGACGACGCGTTGGATGCTCATGAAGCACCACGGCGGCCAATAGAATTGTGCCCGCAGGATAGAGCGAGCAGATCACGGCCGCCACATCGAGGCGACCCAGCTGAGACGTGAGGATGTAGAAGAAGTTGCCGAGCGTATCGAGCCCTCCTGCAACGATTCCCATCAGCCAGAACCCGCGCCAAGGCCTTTGGGGTGGGGCCAGGGCGATAACCAAGAGGAGTGCCGCAACTCCGGCGACTCTGGCGGAAGTTAGCGCCCAGAGGACGCCTCCGGACGCAGCCATTTTAAACAGAATAAGCTGGACACCAAAACCTATGCCCGCGAGCGCAGCAAGAAGCAGAGCAATGCGTGGCGCGGCGGCCCCGTCGTCATTGGGGGCACGCGTAATGAGCCAGATGGCGGCACAACCTGCGACCAGACCGACTGCGGTCAAAGGAGTGGGCAGTCCCTCTTGAATAAGTTCAAAAACTACAGGGACTAAGGCCGTGAGCAAGCCGGTGAGAGCCGCAGTGAGGCCCATGGCTCCGATGGCCAGCGCACGGTAAAAGACTGCAAGAGCAAGTGCGCCTTCAAATCCGCCGATCGCAGCGTAAGCGAGTTGGGCTGTTCCTGGAATGACCAAGCGGAAAGCGAAGCAGACGACCAACAGAATCAGAAGGGAGACGATCTGGCCGGAGACGGTTACAAGAAGGGCGGAGGCCCTGCGCGCGCCGATGCCACCCGCGAAGTCGGAGCAGCCCCAAGACGCGGCCGAGAGTAGGCCGAAACCTGCCGCAGCTCCCGAAGAAGCCATCGGTTAGTGCTGGTAATCCTGGCCTGACGGGTAATAACCCTTCTTGGCAATTACTTCTACGCCGGGCCGGTCGACGCGCACCTCGATCTTGCGATACTTGTCGTCAATGAGGGGTTCGTGGCTAGCGTAGACGAGCGTGTACTGGTTCCGCGCTTCTTCTGCAATCTGGGCGTAGCTCTTCTCAATGCCGTTCAAGTTGCGTTCAGAGTCGAGAACGCCGCCAGTGCTGAGCACGTAGCCTGCGAGACGGTTGTCGTACATTGTGAAGGGAAGATGGAGACGGCTTACATAGCCTTCACCCCAGCGAGCAGAGTCGCCGACAGCAGTGCCATAGACGGCAATCTTATTGGTTTCGAGGTAGCGCAGCACATCTTTGTAGGTGGCCTTGCTGCCGTATTCCTTGCCGTCTGAGATGACATAGATGATGCGACGGCGGCCCTGAGGACGGGTGGACAACTCCTTGGCAGCGGCCAGAATCGCGTCGTTCAGGGTATGGATCTCTTTGGGGATAGTAATAAAGGTACTGTTGCCCGCCGAGCGGCCTTCCTGAATGTTGGGGTCGACACAGTCGCCATTCTTGGTTATGTTGCAGCTGGCGAAGGCGCCGGAATTGACAGGGACCAGCTCTTCGCGGCCCGTTTCCTTGAGAAGAGAAAGGACTGCAGGCAGACGGCTGCTTTGCGCGCCGGTAAAGCCTGTACGCTCCTGCGCTCCATTGTTGTAAGAGAAGACTGCAACTTCGTCGTAAGGCGAGAGTGAACCCTGGATAGCTCCGAGAGAGTCGTTTACTTTGGCCATCACGTCTGAGGTGAGGCTCTGGTCGACGACGAAGGCTATTGAAAGCGGAAACGGATCTACAGTGAAGATCTTTATCGGCTCCCGAGTGTCGTTTTCATAGACTTTGAAGTCCCGCCACGTGAGCCCTGCAATTGGCTTACCTTTAGAATCCTTGACGGTTACCGGCACTTCCACGTAAGTGGAGTAGGTGATGAGCTTTGCGCCGATGTCGTCAGCGGTCCCCGAAACAGGAGCGGAAGTCTGGACCTGATCTTTGGCCTGTGCTGCTGGGGGCTGGGTGGAGGGTGGAGCTTGCTGGTCGCCTGAGGTGCTGGACCCGAATGGAACAGTTCCGGCACCGCTGCCTGGGGTAATTGGGCCACTCGTCCCTGTCAAGGGAGCAGGAGCCTGCGGCGCTGGGGCGTCGGGAACCGATGGTTGCTGTTGCGGTTGCTGGGCAAGGGTCGCCGTGCTGAGGTTCAGGGTCGAACTCAGAATCGCTACAAGCGCCAGTGCCTTCAAACCTAAATTCACAGGTATTCTTTCCTCCGGAACGCTGCGCCTGGCCGCCTAGGGGCCTCTGCATATGCGCTTCCCGCCCGGCAACGACCCAGGCAAGGCTGCACCCGTCAGAGTATCAGACGCGGCAGAGGCTTGCAGGTTGCCCAGCCAGGAAGGAAAGAGTTGAGGTATGCTCTCTTCGGGCTGTCAATTTCGTCCAACTGACCAAGATGCGTGTCCCTTGGAGAGTCGCCGCGTTGCTGCTGGCACTGCCGCTTTTGCCGGTGGCGGCCTGGTCTCAGCTTGCCCCTTCCCCTGACGCGCCTCCCGTGAGCACTGCACCGCCTCCACCGCCTGAAGAAGAATCGATGGGAACGCTCAAGCTGAACGTCAATCTGGTTGATCTGTTCTTCACGGTCAAGGACAAGTCAGGGCAGCTGGTTCCACATCTCAACAAGGACGACTGCTCGGTAACAGAAGATAAAGTTCCGCAGACGCTCAAGAACTTCACGGCGGAGACGCACTTGCCGCTGACGCTTGGAATTCTGCTCGATACTTCGGGCAGCCAGTACCAGGTGCTACCGCTGGAACAGCAGGTAGGCGGCCAGTTTCTGGAAAGAGTGCTGAAATCGAAGGACCAGGCATTTCTTCTTTCCTTCGATGTAAACGTGGATTTGCTGCAGGACTTCACCAATAGCGCCCGATTGCTTTCACGGGCGATGAACAAGGCACAAATCAATACAGCAGGCGGTAACGGAGGTTCGGGCATTCCAGGACTCGGCGGCGGCACGATTCCCGTGCAGGGGACACCCAAGGGAACGCTGCTGTACGACGCGATCTACCTGGCCTCGAACGAGAAGTTGAATCAGGAGAACGGCCGCAAGGCGATGATTATCCTGACGGACGGTGACGACGAAGGAAGCGACCACAAGATTTCAGAAGCAATCGCAGCGGCGCAAAAGTCGAACGCCATCATCTATGTGATTCTGATTGCCGACACGGGTTTTTACGGAAACTTTGGCTATGGCTACAGCGGGTACTCTGCAGCGAAAAGGCTCTCAGAAGAGACTGGCGGGCGGCTGATCAATGTTGGCAATAACGGGAAGAAGCTCGAGGCCGCTTTTCAACAGATTGAAGACGAGCTCAGGACCGAGTACGTGGCCAGTTACACACCATCGAATGCCAAGCAGGACGGCACATTCAGGCGGATTGCTGTGCAATGCAAAGGCGACGACATGAAGGTGCAGGTCCGCAAGGGCTACTACGCTCCCACGCCGGATAACAATCAATAACGGGCTATGGTCGACGCGTTGTTAATGATGCGCTCAGATGAACAACCCTCCAATCGCCGTAGAAAATAATACATACGAATATTTACACGATTCATGCAGAAAGTTCCGGGCTGACCGCGTTCGCACCCGAATGAATGCTCGCCTGGTTTCTCCACTGAAAATATCCATTCCGTTCTGAATCAACTCCTTCTGGCAAATCGCAGGCTGGGGCCGGAGTTTGGTGAGCATCGTGCGGCTCAGACACGCGAATGCGCGTAACTTTTCGCCGTGATTTGACGGCCAAACTGGATGGTGAACCGATGGAGGATGTATTCATTAGAGCTGCACTGATAGGAGCGATTGCGCTGGCAAGCATTTCAAGCTTTCCTATAGCTGCACAACAACAGCCAGATCCGACGCAGCAGCAACAACAGAGTCCGCCCGCGCAACAAACCACTCCGACTGCTGTTCCGGATAACCCGCCCGGACAAACTGGGACTGCTGAGCAAGCGAACGGGCCTGCGGCACTACAACTGCAACCGGTGAAGGGTGATTTGGAGGGCAAGCTCGACTCCAAGACCGCCAAGCAGGGCGACAGCGTCGTGGTGAAGACCAAGGAGAACGTGAAGACTACGGATGGAACCGAGATTCCCAAGGGTTCAAAGCTCATTGGACACGTGACAAACGTGCAGGCTCGGGGAGATGGCAAAGAGAACTCGCAGATCGCGATCCAGTTCGATCACGCCGAACTAAAAGGCGGAAAGAGCGTCTCTATTGAATCGGTGATTCAATCAGTCTCACCTGCAGAGAGCGACACCGCGATGAACAGTAATAGTCCCGGCAACTTCCCCGGATCGATGGCAGGTGCGGCGCCAAGCGGCGGCACAATGACGGGCTCCGCACTAGGCGGGGCGAACACCAGCGGCATGAATAGTCACACAAATGGCCCGCCGATGAACAGTACGGCTGAAGGGTCAATGCAGGAGCCGAATCAAGCGCAAACGGGGAACCCGAGTGGGACTCTGGCTCCTGGAAGCATGGTGGCGCGGAATGGAAATGTTGCTATCCGCATGACCGCAATTCCTGGCGTTTTGTTAGCCAATAATGTAAATGGCCAACCGTTCGCAAATGCATCTGGCATGTTGCTGGGCGCGAGGCGTGACATCCATCTGGACGGCGGAACGCAGATGGTGGTAGCCGTAGCCTTCGCGCCAAGCCAAGGAGCGGGGAGCGGAGCATCCATGCAGCGTTAAGAGCCGTTGCGATCGCACGAGCGAGACGATAAACGGAAATAATCCATGCAGGGCTGGAGGACGACTCCGGCCCTGTCTTGTTTTTGGACAGCTGAGTACCTAAGTTTCGCGACCCCGTAATCTGGCGTCAAGAATCCGCTATCGCTAGTATCGGCTCTTGCAGGAAAAACTTCAGCCCCGCGAAGTGATGGCGCGTCTGAGATGGATTCTGCGATTGAGGAATACGACGTGAATTCAGAATGCGCTTTCCAGAATGGTTTTGAGATTAGTGCACGATTTCACCAAACAATTGAAGAGCGTATTGAACGGTTGGAAAGAGATGCTGCATCCGATGAAGTGTTAGTGACGCATCTTGAGAACGGAGACCATATACGCAGACACATGCGCCTGGTGGCCGCGCAGCGCGCCGAGGCCTTGCGGATGCGGAGCTTTCTGAATCGCGCGAAGATACGAGCTGCCCGGCCGTTGATCGAGCTGTAAGTACAGAGTCGTCGCCTCTCCCCTGCAACTTTGAAGCCCCTCGTTTCCTGCCTGAAGTATCGCTGGGTCCAGTTATTTCGGATTCGGATGCGAGAGAGATGTCTCTTCTCTGAGCCGTTTGCGGAAGCCGACTTTTTTGCGAAGATGCGCTCAATTTGTGCAAAGTGGTCTCGGGCTCCATAATCACTTCATAACGTGCTCGGGGGTTTGCAGGTTGGAACTGGATTACTTCATTGTGGATGTATTTACTGACACTTCGCTCAAGGGTAATGGGCTGGCGGTGGTAATGGATTCTGTTGGACTGTCGACAGAGCGCATGCAGGCAATTGCGCGCGAATTCAACTTGTCGGAGACGACATTTGTGAAGCACAGAGACGCCGCGATTGAGCAGGCGGAAGGCATACGGGTCCGCATTTTTACCACGCAGGAAGAACTTCCTTTTGCGGGCCACCCGACGCTTGGTACAGCGAGCGTTTTGAAGCTCTACGCTCCCGAGGTGATACGCGACAAGACTGTGACCCTGGCACTCAATGTCGGCAGTGTACCGATTCGATTTGCGGGAGAGGATCTTTTCGGCGAGATGACTCAGCGAGATCCGGAATTTGGCGCAGAGCTTGATCCCGCGGAGGTGGCGCGGCTCACAGGCCTTTCGATGGACGACCTTGACTCTACTCTGAAGCCGCAAGTTGTCTCAACGGGAACGGCATTTGCAATTGTGGCATTGCGATCATCTGTCGGACTTGCGCGATTACGGGTGAGCCATGAAGAGGCCACGAGATGGCTGAGGCAGCGTGGCGCGCGGTGGTTCTATGTGCTCGGCCCAACTGGAGAGGACTCACCAGCGTGGCGTGCGCGAATGCAGTTTAATGGTGGCGAGGACCCTGCAACCGGATCAGCTGCCGGCTGCGCGATCAGCTACCTCGTGCAGCATAGCAAGGTTGCTCCGGGGAATCGCATTCACGTGCAGCAAGGTGTGGAGATCGGGCGGACCAGCGATCTTTTTCTCTCTGCCGAATTGCATTCTGCAAGGGTGGCCGATGTGCGTGTAGCGGGCCGCACTGTTCTTGTTGCAAAGGGACAGCTTTTCCTGCCGTAATGCACACAGTTTCAACAGAATTTAATCAACGCAAGTTACTCAATGTGTTCGTTCTAGGAAATCCAATGTTGTTACAGGCCGGTTTTCATGATTAGTTTCGCTTGCTGTTCTCTCTTCCAATCGTCGTTCTATGCTCGTACGCTTGCCAAGCATTGAACCAATTTAACCGGATCTTCTGCCGGTTTTAATATACGGCTTCATAAACAATCTGACCGCCAGTGAGGAGGTCGTCTGTTGAGGGCGTGTTTCTGTCTTAGCAGCGCGCCCTAGACAACGACTTCGCGGGCTATCGTTCATAAGAGAAAACCACGCTGCGGCCGAAGGCCCCGGAACTGAACGAGCCTGCCCGCCAAAAGACCGGGCAAAGCTGATGTGCGTTTGGGAAGGGGTCAGAAGAATTCAAAAAAACTCAGGAGCAGGAACTCTAACCATGCGGCCCAAGAAAGTTATTCTTTGCGTAGACGACAACGAACAAGAGCTTTCAGTTCTCAAGTTCATGCTGGTGACAAACGGTTACCGCGTGCTATCCGCCACAAATGGCCAGGAGGCAATCGCGATTTTTGCCGATAACATCATCGACCTGGTGCTGGCCGATTATTCGATGCCTCATATGGGCGGTGACCAACTGGTTGCGAAACTCAAACAGCTCGCAGCCCACGTACCGATGGTACTGTTGGGAGATCTACAGAAAATAGGCGGTCAAGTCCACGGTGCCGATGCGCTGCTGGCAAAGAAGACATGTACCTCTCTGGAATTGCTGGAGCGCGTAAAGGTGATGAGCGCCCGCAAACGCGGACCCCGCAAGGGAGTGCAACGACTGGTTAATGCAGAGTTGGCCGTTGCATCGTGATGGAGGGGAACAGCCACCACAGCGACAAGGTCTTGTCGCTGTGTACCCGGCAGCGGACAGGAATTGGCCTGAATCCGGCCCCGAACGGAGTGGGATCTGGGTCGATCTTCCGGGGTTGGTCGACGTTGGCTCCGTCAGTTCCCTTTTGCAGGTTCCCTGCCTTCCCTGGGTGTCTTGACGATCCATAGGGGCTAAGGGGATACTCGCCAATTGTGCCCAGACTGGTGTATGTTCTTTCGCACCAGTGGAAGTTGGCTTTTATGGATCTCATCCTTGTTCGTATTCTTTTTGTTGCCTTATTGTCTGGAGTTTGTTACTTCCTCCGCCCCTTCGGCGTAACCGGATTGGAGGGTGCGGCAGGCGGGGCAGTGGCCGCTTGCGCGGTGATCGTCTTCGAACTTCGGGTTCGGGCGCTCAGCCTGCGACGGCTGATTGGCGCGGTCGCGGGGAGCGTGCTTGGAATCTTTGGCGCCGCGCTCTTCTGTCTCGTGCTGCGGTCGGCCCCCCTTAGCGTTTCGAGTTCCGCTGTATTACAGATTTTTGTGCTTCTCTTGATGACATACGTCGGCTTGCTTGTGGGTGCCAACAAGGGCGAAATGCTGAACCCAGCTGCGCTCGGCATCCTCTTCGCAAGCGAAAAGCCAACCAGGCGCAGTGCGAAGGTGCTGGATACCAGCGTGATTATCGATGGACGCATAGCCGACATCGCAGAAGCGGGATTCATCGACGGGATGATGGTGGTACCAGAGTTTGTGCTGCGGGAGCTACAGGTGGTGGCAGACTCCACCGATGGCTCGAAGCGCCAGCGCGGACGGCGCGGACTCGACATGCTGCAGCGTATGCAGTCAAACACCAACATCCAAGTGCAAATTGTTCCGGACGATTTTCCTTCCATACGCGAAGTTGATCTGAAGCTGCTTGAGTTGGCCAAGAAGTGGGAGGCCAAGGTCGTCACCAATGACTTCAACCTGAACAAGGTCGCCCATCTGCATCGTGTAGAGGTCCTCAACATCAATGACCTAGCCAACGCGCTGAAGCCGGTGGTGCTGCCCGGCGAGAAGATGAATGTGCTCATCCTGAAGGAAGGCAAGGAGTACAACCAGGGTGTTGGTTACCTCGACGACGGTACGATGGTGGTGGTGGACCACGCACGCAAGATGATTGGGCGGGTGGTGGAGATTTCGGTGACCAGCGTGCTCCAGACGGCCAGCGGCAAGATGATCTTCGGGAAGATGGACGAGAACGGAAAGAGCGTGGAACCGGGGCGATCAGGAGCTGTGGAGTTGGCACACTAGACCTTGAATACGCATAGCATAGGCATCGTGTTAGCGCTAGTTGAAAAGAGATACCGGTGTTCCTGCACACCAAGATCAGCCTGTGCAGACGAAACGGTTGTTCCACACAGGGAGCGATGATTCAGCGAATCAGTACTTCTGTACCCTGGGGTCGATTTCGTCGCTCCATGCGAGAATTCCGCCGGCTAGATTGACGACCTTTGTGTATCCGGATTGCTTGAGGAATTCGGCGATGCGTTGCGATCGCGCGCCAGAGCGGCAATGGACAACGATTTCGCGGTCGCGAGGAATTTCTGCAAGCCGCTGCGGAACGTCGTTCTGCGGAATGAGCTTTCCGCCTATTTGAGCGATCTGATACTCGTACGGCTCTCGCACGTCAAGTAGAAAGATGTCTTCGCCGACATCGAATCGTTGCTTGAGTTCCTTCACCGTGATCTGCGGGATTCCATTCTTCACTGCCTTCTCCTCTTTCGTTTCCGGAACGATGCCGCAGAAGTGCTGGTAATCGGTGAGTTCGGTAACTGTGGGGTTGTCACCGCAGACTGGGCACTCTGGATTCTTACGAAGCTTGAGTTCGCGGAAGCGCATGCTGAGCGCGTCGACCAGGAGGAGTCTGCCGATGAGCGGGTTGCCTTTGCCGAGAATCAGCTTGATGACCTCAGTGGCCTGAATGACACCGACGAGGCCTGGGAGAATGCCGAGGACTCCACCCTCAGCACAACTTGGGACGAGGCCGGGCGGCGGCGGCTCCGGATAAAGACAGCGGTAGCATGGGCCCTCTTTCGTCGAGAAGACGCTGGCCTGGCCTTCGAAGCGGAAGATCGAGCCGTAGGCGTTGGGCTTGCCGAGCAACACACAGGCATCGTTTACGAGGTAACGCGTGGGGAAATTATCGGTACCGTCGGCAACGATGTCGTAGTCCTTGAGAATCTCTAGCGCGTTGGCGCTGGAGAGCATTGTCTCGTGCTTGACGATGTTGAGCGCGGGGTTGAGCGCGCTCAGCTTTTCCGCAGCCGAGTCCAGTTTCTTGCGGCCAATGTCCCTGGTGGAATGGATGATCTGTCGCTGCAGGTTGCTAGCGTCAACGACGTCGAAGTCGACAAGGCCAAGTGTGCCGATGCCAGCCGCAGCTAAATAGAGCGCTAACGGCGAGCCGAGTCCTCCAGTGCCTACACAAAGGACACGCGCTGCTTTGAGCTTACGCTGTCCTTCCATGCCCACTTCAGGCAGGATCAAGTGGCGCGAATACCGGGAAAGATCGTCAGTGGTGAGTTCAGGCAGCGGGGTCATGGTGGGCATTGGTTTCTCGGTTGTAAGTGCACCGTTGTCAGATGTCAGGCTAGTTTGTCAGCGGTCGCGCATGGGAAGGAAGTGCTCCCGGCGGCAACCCAGACCGTCAACACCCGCCGGCAATTGAGGGGATGATGGAAAGGGTATCGGTCGCAGTGACCGGAGTTGCTTCCTTTTCCGGGAGATAACGCACATCTTCTTCGTTCAAATACAGATTAACAAAGGTGCGCAGTTTGCCCTCGGAGGTAAAGAGGTGCTTCCGCAATTCGGGGTGGGTCTGGGTCAATATATCGAGGGCAGCGGCGACGGTGGCTGCATTCACCTCTATTTCATTGAGCCCGTTCGCGTAAGGGCGTAAAGGCGTGGGGATGTAGATGGTCATGCTTTCCGGGCCTCGCTAGTGCTTTCTCTAAAGATGACACAGAGAGCGGTTTGGATCGAGGAATGCGGGATATTGATTGCAGAACTGCTTCCGGATGTACCAGAACCGGTTAATGATAAGCGAATAATGAACTTAAAGTTGTTCGCTGCGAACGTTGCGAGTTGGTAATGAGGACCAGGTACTACCGATCAAGACGAATTGTTTCCGGTTCAAACTGCTTGTCCTCTTCGGTAGCGCCAGCTAAGAAGAAGGAATTGGTGACTACCGCTTTGCCCCTGGCAACCTCAGTGATGACGTAGGAGCAACCGAGCCAGTGTGCTTCGGCAAAGTCGGTGGCTGACCAGTGAGCTGGATGGTCTGGGTGGGAATGGTAGAAACCGGCGATTTCGAGACCACGGCTCCGCGCTTCGCGCTCGATTTTGACAAGCTCAACGGGCGCGATCTGGTATCGGTTGTGCGCTGAATCAGTGCGCATGTTTCCGGCGCGCATTGCCGATTCGACATACCACCCTTGAGCAGCCGGATGTCCGAGCAAAGCTCCGCAACACTCGTCCGGGTACGTCTCTTCGCCGTGCGAGCGGATCACCTCGTAGACCTCGCGTGTTATATGGAGTATGCCCATCCACCCTCCTCCCAGAAACGTTCGCTTAGGTACTTGTCAGCGCTGTCGGGAAGTACGGTCACGATAACGGCCTGGCGGCCGGCGGCACTTTCTTCGGCAGCAATTTTCAAGCACGCGAGAACGGCGGCAGCGGCAGAGATGCCGACCAAGAGGCCTTCTTCACGCGCCAGGCGTTTGGCCATGTCGTAGGAGGCTTCAGTATCGACTTGGAGTTCACGGTCGGCGAGAAGCGGGTTATAGATTGCGGGTTGGATGGATGATGCCATGTGCTTTAGGCCTTCCAGACCGTGGAAAGGCGAATCGGGCTGAAAGCTGATGGCCTGGATTGCGGGATTGTGTTCTTTGAGGCGGCGCGCGGTTCCCATGAATGTACCGCTGGTTCCGAGTCCGGCTACAAAGTGGGTGATCAGGCCGTTGGTTTGGGCCAGAATCTCGGGGCCGGTCGTGTTGTAGTGCGCCTGCCAGTTCGTGTCATTGGAGTACTGATCAACGTAGCAAAAGCGCTCGGGTTCGTTGGCGGCTAGTTCGCGAGCTCGCCGGATGGCGCCATCTGAACCTTGATCGGGGTGGGTCCAGTCGACATGTGCTCCATAGGCACGCAAGATGCGCTTGCGCTCGGGCGAAACATTGGCTGGCATGGCGAGGTGAACGGGGAACTTGAGGGCAGCTCCCAGCATGGCGAAAGCGATTCCGGTGTTGCCGCTGGTTGCGTCAAGCAGTGTTTTGGTGGAGGTAAGCAGACCGCGCGAGCGCGCGTCGCGCACCATGGAAATTGCAGCGCGGTCTTTGACGCTGCCACCGGGATTGGCCCACTCCGCCTTTCCCAGCAAAGTTATGCCCGGAAAGTCGCGTACTGCGCTATCGAGGCGGATGAGTGGCGTGTTGCCGATGCGCTCGGGTACGCTGGAGCCGAGTTCGGTCTGCGAAGAATTCATTTTCGATTCCATATTCCGTTGAGAAATCAGAATCGGTCTCCTGCTGAAATTGCTGATGCGTTGCGGGTGTTGCACCGGGTGTGCGAGATTGGAGAGGGGAAGATCCTCCTTCACTATCTTCTCAAATTGAGAATCGACTATGGCCCGAAAATCCGTTCATCCCAGCTTTGAACAGGTACTTGAGACGCTGCGCGCACATTCCTTTGATGTTTCGCCCTACAAGGGCACTGCGGGAGGTGTGCTGGTGAGCAAGGATGGCGTAGGGGCCGTGCTGGTTCCGGCGCAGGGGAAGGCAGCGGTAGAGGCCGGGCAGGGTTTCGCTTCGCCGGCGGCTTTTGCAGAGAGTCCTGGAGTTCTGGTGAGAGGCGAAGTGGGGCGGCTTCTTGATCGGGGCTATCAGAAGTTCATTAAGACTTCTCAATTTGAGCTGCCTGCTTCGGCCAGCCAGTTGCATGCGATTCATACATTCCATGAGGAACTGACGCAGTTGACCGGCGGCACGAGCCTATATAACGAGTCGCTTGGGACGACAAGCGATGTATATCAATACGACCGCTTGCAAGGGCGGGAGGATGAGGGGCCTGCGCCCGCGCACCTCTGGGAGCTAACCGGCGGCCACTGAGAACTCCCGCATGCGGCCAGGGAGGTTTGTGGCTTTGCGAGACGAAACAACCATCGACGGAGGCGCCGATTCATCGAATCGTTCAGGACAGGGAGCATCAAAAGCATCGAATGGGAAGATGCGCGATATCGAGATTCGCCAGAAGGTGGACACTGCTGCAGTTATCGGCTTGATCGATCTCGCGGCGAATGTGAAAGGGCGCATTCTCGACGTGAGCATGGGCGGCTGTCGAATTTGCACCGACAGGCGTTTTCCTGTGGGTATCTTCAGGCGAGTGGAGACAGAGTTTCGCATCGAGGGCCTGCCTTTCCGCGTGGCCGGCGTGACCCAAACCATCTATGACCAGTTCAACGTCGGGATTCGATTTCTCGACATGAGCGATCGCAGACGGGAGATGCTCGCGCAGTTGATCGAGGAGATCAAGGATCTTCGCGAGAGAGAGCGCGCGGCAGCCGCAAAGGAGACAGTGCGCTTATCCACTGAAGTCCCGGAATCGCCGGGATGATTGCATGGGGCCACTAGGGCAAATCTTCGGCTTTGACATCGGAGTAGTCTGGCGCACGAACGATGCGCATCAGTTTGCCGTGGTCGAGCCAATTCAACTCGCAAAGATCGCAATCGGCGATGATCACATTGCCCGCACCGGAGTAGAAGTGGGTGTCCATGGGCCTGTGGCAATGGGGACAAGCGAGCTTGCGGTGCAGTTCGTTGGTGTCCGGCGGGGGCGGAATCAAGGTTCCGGGTTTGCCGGCGCGAAGCTCGTCGACGAGCGCCACAAAGACGCCCATTGAAATGAGCATGCCGCGGCAAGTTGTGCAGTACTCGATCTGTACCGTAGCGAGAGATGCGCGCATAAGCGGAACAGCGCAAATCGGGCAGGTATCGTCCGATTTCTCTGGAAAAACACGAACACCGTCGTCGTCTTTTACAGGGAAGAAGATGTTCCGGCAATAATCGCAGGTCATGCAATCTTTGTCGGCGTCAAGACGCATTGCAGCACCACAGGAAGGACAGTTCATTGTGGCTTTCCACACTCAGCACAGAATTTAGCTTGCGCCGGAATCGACTTTCCACATTCAATGCAGAACTTTGCGCCAGCCGCAGTTGCGGTCGCCAGCGGCTTAGCTTGCGCCATCATGGTCTGGGCCATGGCCGCTCCGGCGCCCAGCCCAACGCCGATGCCGGCGGTGCCACCAGGATTGGACGCGGCTTCCTCAAACGACTCGGCAGCCTCAAATTGCGTAAACTTGCCGAGGTCACCGGCCATGCTCACGCCAATCCGCTGATCGATTACTTTTTGCAGCTCCTCAGGAAGCGAAATGCTCTCCAGGACAAACTGATCCAGCTCCAGTCCGAGGGCCGCAAAAGTGGGCTTCATCAGGTCCGCAATCTTCTGGCCCAGAGCGGCCTGGTTGGCGGACATATCAAGAAACGAGACGTCGCTGTTGGCGAAGATATCAGTCATGCGCGCAACAATGGTTTCGCGCAACTGACCCTCCAGCTCCGAAACGTAGTAGCTGTTGCGGGTTCCGGTCACCTTAGCGAAGAAGGTGCGGGGATCGGTGATGCGGTAGGAATAGATCCCGTATCCGCGCAGACGCACAGCACCGAATTCCTTGTCGCGTATAGTAATGGGCGTCGATGAGCCCCACTTCTGATCGATCTGCAAGCGGGTCGAGAAGAAGTAGACATCAGACTTGAACGGCGACTCGAATTCCTTATCCCAGTTCATCAGATCTGTGAGCAAAGGGAGATTTCGGGTATTGAGAGTGTGCAGTCCGGGTCCAAAGACGTCAGCAATTTTGCCCTCGTTGACGAAGGCCGCCAGCTGGGACTCGCGAACGGTGAGCTGGCCGCCGTTCTGGATTTCCATATCCTGCATGGGGTATCGATAGGCGAGAATTCCGTCTTCCGGTTCGTTCCACTGGATGACATCGATAAACTGCTTGCCCAGGAAATCCTTGAGAGTCACGTGCGCCTCCTGGAGTGCAACTCTAACACGCGTCTGGATTGGGACTGAATGAAAAGATGGGGACTTTTCACACCGGCGGTAACTTATAACTCTCTGCAATATTTGAACTAATCGCTATTGCAAGATGGGATTTAGTTAGGTGTGCCCGCACTTTCCGTTGATTCAAATGTGCACTCCGGGCACTGGCAGGCTCGGCGGAGGTAATCCCAGGAGTAGATACCGCTGGAGTGGCCGTCCTGCCAATTGAATTGAAGGGCATAGCGACCTACGGCGTGTGCACTTGAGGGCTTGGGTGGCGCGGTGAACATGGGGAGTACCGCTGTGGGCTTTGGCTTAGGTTGGCCGGCTTTGCGGCCCTCGGCCTTACGCAGATCAATGCAGGTTGCGCAGGGGCACGCTTCACGCAGCCATGCGAAGCTCCAGACGCTCTTATGACCATCAGACCAATCAATCTCGAGCCCCTTGCCTTCGGTGAGCAGAACGCGCACCTTTTCCGGGGTAACGGCAATACGGGAAAGCGGGCGGTCGCCTTCGTTCTCGGCGGCCTGCTGATCTTTGCTGACGAAGCGGATGCCTTCGTGGCTCATGAGTACAGTTTACAGTTCACAGTGGACAATGGGCAGGATGCGACTAAAGCAGGTGGGAAGATGGAGGCCGCTAGGAAGCAGGTGAAATGTGGTTCCCTTCTGATCACTGAGAGCCGCTGCTACGGGGCTCTCCAGAAGAACCATGCGGCCATGGAGAGACCAATGAAAACCACTAGGCCGCGCAGGAGAGGTTGTGGAACCCGTCGAGCCATGCTGGCAGAGGTGTACCCGCCGATGGCGCAAGTAACCATGGCGAGAAGGCAGTAGCGCCAGATCACCTGACCATCAAAGACAAAGATGATGAAAGCAATGCCGTTGGCCATGGTTGTGGAAACCACTTTAAGAGCATTGATTTCGGTCAGGTCCTGGTAGCCGAAGAGCGAGAGCAAAGTGATGATAAGGAAACCGGCTCCAGCGCCGAAGTAGCCGACATAGAAGCAAACTGCGACGGTGCAAAAGAAGACCGGCAGCAGGCGAGGTACATGGGGCTCTGCCGCAAGGCGCTCGATGCTAGATAGCTTGCGCCGATCAAGCCAGCGGGAGACAGGTCCGCTCACCGCAAAGATCGTGGCGGACACAAGCAGGAGCCAGGGTACGAGATGCAGAAATGTCATCTGCGGTGTGATGAGGAGGACAACCGCTCCGCACGTGCCGCCAATAAATCCCGCCAGAGCCATGGGAATCGCGACGTGTAGATTCCTGCGAATGTCCTGCCGGTAGGCGGCGATGGATGTGAGTTGACCGGGCCAGAGGGCCACGGTGTTGGTAGTGTTGGCTTGGATGGGCAGCATTTTCATGCTGAGCATTGCAGGGAAAAGGAGGAATGAGCCGCCGCCGGCGACGGCATTGAGCACCCCGGCCAGGAAGGCGGCCACGGTGAGCCAAAGCCAATGCCAATCCATGTAGGAGGGGAGGCCGGAAACGAGGATCATCCAGAAGACATTGTAGTTGGCTGCGCGGAGGATGGCGGTGCCGGCGACAAACCAGCAGGTTAATGGCCATATTCTTTACATATATCATTGAAAAATAGCAACTTACTAATTTCTCAATATATGAGTATATAGCGCTCATATATTATGCATCGTTTATGCTATAGTTTCATCTTAATGACCGAGTGGTAGGGACTAGCTCCCAGCCTCATCTTTACTGAATCAATGTGGAGGACAAGAACTATGGCAATCAGTCGTTGGGATCCGTTTCGGGAAGTTGTTGCATTGCAAAGTCGCGTGAATTCGCTTTTTCGCGATTTTCAAGAGGGGGACAGCCCTTTGGCCACGGCCAGTTTTGTGCCGGCTGTCGACATTTATGAAGACGCGAAGAAGGTGACGTTGAAACTTGAAGTTCCGGGCATCGAAGAGAAGGACCTCGACATTCGTGTCGAAAACAACACGCTGACTGTGAAGGGTGAGCGCAAGTTCGAGAAAGAGGAGAAGGAAGAGAACTTCCATCGGATTGAGCGGCGCGATGGCAGCTTTTGTCGGGCCTTCACCTTGCCGTCGACGGTCGATAGCGAAAATGTGCAGGCGCGCTACGATGCGGGCGTTCTGAAGCTGGAACTGAGCAAGAAGCCCGAAGCGCAGCCGAAGCAGATCAAGGTCAATGTCTGCGGTCAGGGCAGGATAGAGACCAAGAAAGAAGAGCCGGAGTTGGTCGGCGCGCGGTAAAGAAAGCTACTGGCTGATCGGAAGGCGGCGGGAGCCATACGCGCCGGGGCGATTGTCGGATGCCCCGGCGCAATTATTTGGGAAACACCCTGAAGAAAATCTTGGGTATTGAGCTGCGTTTTTTGATTCAGCAGGAGCAAGCTAATAGTTAGGAGTTTTTGTGATGGCTATTCGTTGGGAAAAACTTACAGTGAAGTCGCAGCAGGCGATGCAGCAGGCGCAAGAACGGGCCACCGAACTTGGTAATCCGGAAATGCAGCCGGTGCATCTGTTGCTGGCGCTGATTGAGGATCGCGAGGGTGTGATTCCCGCGGTGCTGGAGAAGATCGGCGTGCCCATCGAGCGGCTAGAGAGCGACCTGCATGCAATCGAGGAAAAACTACCTCGTGTAGCGGGCAGTTCGGCGCAGCCCGGCATAAGCCAAGGACTCAATAAGGTTGTGGATTATGCATTCAAAGAAGCCGCAAACTTCAAGGATGAATACGTTTCTACCGAGCACCTGCTGCTGGGCGCGGCACACCTGAAGGGAGACGCGGCGCGCGAGGCACTGGCGGCGGTGGGCGCGAGCCACGACGCCATTTTGAAGGCGCTGACAGCGGTGCGCGGATCGCAGCGCGTAACCGACCAGAATCCCGAAGGCAAATTCCAAGCATTGGAAAAATATGCAAAGGACCTGACCGAACTTGCGCGACGGGGCAAGCTCGACCCGGTGATCGGGCGCGACGAGGAGATCCGGCGCGTGATTCAAGTGTTGAGCAGGCGGACAAAGAATAACCCTGTGCTGATTGGCGAGCCAGGCGTCGGAAAGACGGCCATCGTGGAAGGATTGGCGCGGCGCATTGTTTCAGGCGACGTGCCGGAGAGTTTGCGCGACAAGCGAGTGATTTCGCTGGACCTGGGCTCGATGCTGGCGGGCGCAAAGTATCGCGGAGAGTTTGAGGACCGGCTGAAAGCCGTTCTAAGAGAGATTGAAGAGTCGAATGGGCAGATCGTGTTGTTCATCGACGAGTTGCATACCTTGGTTGGCGCGGGAGCTGCCGAGGGTGCGATAGACGCGAGCAATATGCTCAAGCCTGCATTGGCGCGCGGCGAATTGCGGGCCATTGGCGCAACCACGCTGAATGAATACCGCAAATACATTGAGAAGGACGCTGCGCTGGAGCGGCGCTTCCAGATCGTGTATGTTGGCGAACCAAATGTCGAAGACACCATTGCGATTCTCCGCGGGTTGAAAGATCGGTATGAGGCGCACCACAACGTGCGCATCAAGGACGCGGCAATTGTGGCTGCGGCTACACTGTCGCATCGGTACATCAGCGACCGTTTTTTGCCGGACAAGGCCATCGACCTTGTGGACGAGGCTGCGGCCTCGCTGGCGATTCAGATCGGGTCAGTTCCGACGGAGATTGACCAGCTGGAGCGTGAGAAGACATCCCTTGAAATCGAACGTGAAGCGCTCAAGCGCGAGACGGACAAGAACAGCCGCGAACGGCTGGAACAGGTGGAGCGCCAGGTAGCTGCGCTCACTGAGAAGATAACGGCGTTGCGTGCACGATGGACCAAGGAGCGCGATGCGATCAACCGCATCAGCGAACTGAAGAAGCGGATTGAGGCGCTGCGCTTCGAAGCCGAAGAGCAGACGCGCAAAGGGCAGCTCGAGCGCGCTGCGCAGATCCAGTATGGCGAATTGCCTAAGATGGAAGCGGAGTTGAGGCAACTGAACGCGCTGCAGGACGGGAATGCCGGCGCGGCGCGCATGTTGAAGGAAGAAGTCGACGAGGAAGACATTGCCCGCATTGTGAGCAAGTGGACTGGGATTCCGGTTTCGCGGATGCTGGAGGGCGAGGTCAAGAAACTTGTCCAGATGGAGACGCGTCTTCGCGAACGAGTTGTCGGGCAGGATGCGGCGTTGACTGTTGTGGCGAATGCTATTCGGCGTTCGCGCGCGGGGTTGAGCGATCCGAAGCGGCCGATCGGTTCGTTTATTTTTCTGGGACCGACGGGCGTGGGAAAGACAGAGACTGCAAGAGCACTGGCCGAGTTCATGTTTGATGATGAGCAGTCGATGATTCGGATCGACATGAGCGAGTACATGGAGAAGCACGCCGTTGCAAGGTTGATCGGTGCGCCGCCGGGATATGTGGGATACGACGAGGGCGGACAGTTGACAGAGGCCGTGCGGCGCAGACCGTATGCGGTGATCCTGTTCGACGAGATCGAAAAGGCGCATCCAGATGTGTTCAATATTCTGTTGCAGATCATGGACGACGGGCGGCTGACTGATTCAAAGGGACGCACGGTGGACTTCAAAAACACGGTGCTCATTATGACTTCGAATCTCGGCTCGCAACTGCTGCTGGGCGATACTCTCAAGACCGAGCACGACTTTGAAATGGCTCGAGAGAGCGTGATGCGGGTGCTACGCGAGCACTTCAGACCCGAGTTTTTGAACCGCGTAGACGACATGGTGATTTTCCGTCCGCTTGGTCACGCGCAGATGAACGAGATTCTGGAACTGCGGCTGAACGAGGTGCGGAAGCTGCTCGAAGACCGGAAGATCTCGCTCGAACTGACGGAACCGGCGCGGCAACTGATTCTCGCGGCAGGCTCGGATGCGGCGTATGGTGCTCGGCCCCTGAAGAGAGCTCTGCAGCACATGGTGCAGGATCCGTTGGCAATCAAGATCCTCAATGGCGAGGTGCTGCACGGGTCGCATGTGCGAATCGACGTGGACCGCAAATCGAACCAGCTGCACTTTGAACCGATGGGGCGCGAGGCGATGGCCTAAAGGCAGCGGAGCTAGCGGAGTTAGGCTGACGAATCGGTGATGAATGGGCCTCGGAGGGTACACCCTTCGAGGCTTTTTCTTGTCCTTGCGGAACGGAGATGCACAAGGCTAGACTTTGCGCATGAAAAACTTGCTTTCCCGCACAATGAGACTTTGCGTCTTTCTGTTGGTTGCACTGATCACCGCTTCGGTCGGCGCGCAGGACTGGGCCAAGGCGAAGCTTGATGCGTCGCCGCGTCACCGGGAGTATGTCGCGCTGAAGCACGGGAGCCGCACAGTTCAGGCATTCGTGGTCTATCCGGAGAGCAAGGGCAAGGCGCCGGTGGTGATCATGATTCACGAGATTTTTGGACTGAGCGACTGGGCCAAGGAGATGGCTGATGAGTTGGCCGCGGAGGGTTTCATCGTCGTCGCTCCCGATCTGCTGAGCGGATACGGACCGAATGGCGGCGGATCGAGCGAGTTTGGGAGCCAGGACGCAACGGTGAAAGCGGTTTCGGGGTTGGACCCGGAAGGCGTGATGGCCGACCTGGATGCGGCGGCGGATTATGGCAAAAAACTGCCGGCGGCGAATGGCAAGATCGCCGTTGTGGGGTTCTGCTGGGGTGGATCGAAGTCGTTCGCGTTTGCGACCCACCGCAAGGACCTTTCCGCTGCGTTTGTCTTTTATGGAACGGGGCCAGCTGACGTATCCGGCGTGACCGCTCCGGTATACGGGTTCTATGGCGGCAACGACGCGCGCGTGGGAGCCACAGTTCCAGGCACGACGGAAGCGATGAAGGCGGCAGGCAAAACCTACTATCCGGTTACTTACGATGGCGCAGGGCACGGATTCATGCGCGCCGGCGAAGATCCGGGCAACACGGTGCCGGGAAACAAGACGGCTCGAGAAGAGGGATTTGCGCGGCTGGTGAAGCTGCTGAAGGCGATGTAGGATGCCTGCTCCGGGCTGTCAGTCCCGTGGCTAGAGTCCCCTTGATTCTGTCGGCCTTGTCCGTGGGGCTGAACTGTCTGCGTGAGAAACCACGTCGGCGAGAGTTCCACCGCCCCTACGGGGCTCGGGTTCTTTTCTTGTCGTCATCCCCGGGTGACACGGTTGATCCGTGAACGGTCCAACCGCTCTACCCGGGGCTCGTCTCCTGACACCCCTACGGGATGTCTTTCCGCGCATTGCAGCATTTGGTACCGGGAAGTCAGCCCGAAGATTGTTGAGTTCGCACGCAGACACTGAAGCCCCACGCTTCTTGCCAAGTACCTAATCCACGGCTGGCTACTTGCCGAGCGCTGACTCGATGGCGGCGGTGACTTGCGGTGAGTCTGGGGTTACGGCCGGTTCAAAGCGTGCTACCGGGTTGCCATTGCGATCAAAAAGAAACTTTGTGAAATTCCATTTGATATCTCCGGCGAGTTTAGGATCTGTCGACGCGTCGGTGAGGAAGTGATATAGGGGCGTCTGGTCCTGGCCCAGCACTGAGACCTTGGCCATCATCGGGAAGGACACGTTGTACTTGCGGCTGCAGAAGGTCTTGATCTCTTCGTTGGTGCCGGGTTCCTGCTGAGCGAAGTTGTTGGCGGGAATGCCGACGATGACGAGGCCGCGATCTTTGTACTTCTCATAGATAGCTTCAAGGGCTGTGTACTGCGGGGTGAATCCGCATTTGCTGGCCACGTTGACTAGGAGCACTACTTTTCCCTTGTAACTGTTGAGGCTGATGGGCTGGCCATCGATGGAATTCATGGTGAAGTCGTAGATGCTCTTCGGCGGCGCGGCGAAGGCGGTGGCGGCGAGAGAGAACAGCAGAATCAAGCTTAGTTTGCGCAAAGGGATTCTCCAGAAAAGCTGAATGCGATCATAGCCGACTGAGATGAGCGAATTGTTACGGAAATGTCTTCTCCAGGATCGCGCCCAGGCCGGTGCCGTGCGGAACAGATATTCTCCCGTTCAATGTGTCAGGCAAGTCTTCGGCCCGTTCCACCAGTACCCCCTCCCCCCCACCCCCCGGTATCTAGATGGAAAATTCTCTGCTTAAAGGGGTTACGGAGGGTGATCCGCTGTAAATATTTCAAATTGAGAAACTTAGGTCCCAGATATTTCTCAGCAAAGAAGTTACGGGATGTTGCCGTTCAAGGCGCCCCTACGGGGCTGGACGGTCACGATGCTCCTTTCCCAGGGTTTCACCCTGGGCTATCGTGCCGCCTTCCCTCCGGGAAGTCTGATACCGGCGATGATCCAGTGCGAAAAGGTGGCATAAGTCTGGCAGTTTTTGGCTTTCTTATGCGAACTTAGGTGGCACATTTTGGTCGTTTTTGGCATTTAATCCCCTGTGTTCCTGTAATTCCCGTGCGCCTAAGTGATTGAAGCTGCATTGGTTGAGACAGGGTGTACAGGAATACAGTTTGAAAATTATTTTTCGCCATTTTTTGAATTGCTTTGGACGGTGGTTCAGAGTTCATGACTACCTAATATTGTGCGCTGGGGGAGGCTATTGATCTGCAAGAGGAGCCGGGAATAACGAGCCTTGGTCATGCGTGATTTTCCCAACTCGAGCGCAGTAATGGGAACAGACCTGTGCGGGGTGATCAGTGGGTTTCCGGCCATTCAAATGGCTTTCGCAACAGTTCTCTTGCCTTGTCGAGAGCGCCACGTGTGTTGTCTTTGGTCTGTACTGCCATCTGGTACTCCTTTACAGCTCGATCGCGTTGGCCGGTAGCGTCAAAAATCTCGCCTAGCTGGATGTGGCTCCAGACCAGGGTCCAGCTTGGAATCCCGTCGCCCCGCAGCGCATCTCGGCAGGCGTTCGCGCTCGCCTGGTACTGGCGCTGAGTAAAGAGCAACTTTGCGATATGGTAATGGGCCAGCGAATTCTGCGGGTTGGTCTTTAGCTCTTTCTGGTACTCAGCCAGCGCATTGGTGGGGTTAACCGGTGCAGACGGCTGCCGCTCCGGACTCTGCGCTGCAAGCGGAATGGCCATAAGCAGTCGCACAACCAACACCCCCACCGTGCCCCACAGAATGGAGCGCCCAAATCGTAAATCGTGCTCAAGCGTAGCCATCGCAGTCATCTCCAATGTCGTGGACGGGCGTGACATTCCATTCGGTAGCAACCATTCAGGCTTTTGGGGGATATTTGCATTTGCCGTCCCAATGTATTCAGCGGCTGCACAGAGGGCTCTCAGAGGTTTCGGAAAGTCGAGTTTCTGAAACAAAAGCAGAAGCAGATCCTTCACTTCGCATATTCACCCCACAAACGAAGACCTGTTTGTGGGGACCCCGCTTACCCCATCCTTGGTATCACGGGGCCCCAGACGCGCTCCGTTCAGCGACAAGTCTGATGGGAGCCGTCAATGCGGCACGGCTGAAGCCGTGCCCTTTCAAAACGTCTCCTTTTTCAGTATGGTCTGAAAGCCCACGCTCCCTCCTTCAGATGAAAACCCGGGTCTTTCCGCAAGCTGCGAAGCCGCGCCCTTTTAATGCTTCGACTCGAGCGGGGTAACCCTGCGTAGACACGCGTTCGGCGTTGAGGGCTACTGGCGTAGTTCAACGAGGGTGGCGCCTTGGCCGCCTTCGTTTTGGGGGGCTTCGGCTAGGGTGGCTACGTGGGGATGGCTCTTGAGGAATTCGCGGACGCCGCGGCGGAGGATGCCGGCACCGTGGCCGTGGATGATGCGGACGCGGGGCAGGCCGGCGAGGAAGGCGCGGTCGAGATACTTCTCCAGCTCTTCGGTGGCTTCGTCGACGGTGCGGCCGATGAGGTTGATCTCCATGCGCATCTCGTCGGTGTTAGCGCTGGTGACGGTGACGTGGACGTTTTTCTGTTTGCGGGCGGCGCTTAGTGGGTCAGGCTTTTCACTCGTCCGAGAGTCTGGCGTGCGCAGCACCTCGCAGAACTCGTCGCGCTTGACGCGCATCTTGATGGGGCCGAGAGCTACTTCGAAGAGATCTTTTTCGATTTCGCGCTGAACGATGGCGATCTTGTTCATGGACTTGATGCGGACCTGATCGCCGGGGGCAACATGTTTGAGGACGTGCGGCTGGGCGTTGGCGTCGCCGGTGTCGGCACCGGTGCGATGGGCAACGACGGTCTGGTTGAAGCTCTCTTGAAACTCGCGGCGGAGGCGGTTGATGCGGCGTTCGGCTTCCTTGGATAATTTTTGTTGTGCGGCGCGATCTTCGATGGCGCGAACGTTCTCGCGCATCTGAAATTCGAATTCCTTTAGCAGAGAGGCCAGTTTGGATTCGAGTTCGCGGGTGCGATTGCGAAGTTCGACGTCGCCTTCGCGGGCGAGTTTGGCGCGTTCCTGATTGAGGGCGTACTGCTGTTCGCGGGTCGCCTTCTTCTCGGCTTCAAGCGCGGTGAGTTCGTTGTGCAGCTTGTCGAGGAAGCGGGCGATGTCGACTTGCTGGGAGCCGAGGCGCTGGCGGGCGGCGGTGATGATGTCGGCGTTGAGGCCGAGACGCTCGGCGGTCTGGATGCCGGCGGATGCGCCGGGAACGCCGAGGCGAAGCTGGTAGTTGGGCACGAGGGTGACTTCATCGACACCGGCAGCTGCGTTGAGCACGCCGGGCGTGTTGGCGGCATAGACCTTGAGCGAGGTGTGGTGGGTGGAGATGAGCGACCATGCGCCGGCGGTGAGGAAGTAATGGGCGATGGCGACGGCGAGAGCGGAACCTTCTTCAGGATCGGTGGCGGAGCCGAGCTCGTCGAGAAGTACGAGCGAATGAGTGTCGGCGAGGCGCGAGAGGCGATCGAGGTTGAGGATGTGAGCGGAGAAAGTGGAGAGCTCGGCTTCGATGGATTGGGCATCGCCGATGTCGGCGAGGAATGCAGTGAAGATGGGGAAGCTTGCGGCTGCGGCTGGGATGGGCAGACCGGCCTGGGCCATCATGGCGAGGAGCGCGGTGGTTTTGAGGGTGACGGTCTTGCCGCCGGTGTTGGGGCCGCTGATGATGAGTTGTCGGGACTCGGAAGTGAGTTCCAGCGTAAGCGGGACAACATGACCTTTGGTGGTGCGGAGGTGTCTTTCCAGAAGTGGATGGCGGGCGGCGGTGAGTCGCAGAAGATCGGGGGTGATGGCCGGCGCCACGCAATCGTAATCGCGGGCGAAGCGGGCGCGGGCCTGGAGGGTGTCGACCAGAGCGAGCACGCGGGCACCTTCGACAAGGGCAACGGCAAATCCACCGACCAGTCGAGTGAGCGCGACGAAGATGCGATGGATTTCGGCTTGCTCGTCTTCGAGGAGGCGGACGAGTTCGTTGTTCTGCTCGATGGTTTCGAGGGGCTCGACGTACACGGTTTGGCCGGAGGAACTGGCGCCGTGAACGACGCCGCTGACACGGCGCTTGAGTTCGCTGCGGACGGGAATGACGAAGCGGTCGCCGCGAATGGTGATGAGGTCTTCCTGCGTGGAGCCTTCGGTGGAGAGCTTGCGGAGCGCGGCGCGAAGGGATTCTTCGATTTGGCGCTGCTGGCGCTCCTGATCGCGGCGAATGCGGTTGAGCTCGGGCGAGGCGTCGTCGGCGAGGGAGCCATCGGGCTGGATCTTTCTTTCGATGGATTCGGCCAACCACCCCAACGACGAAGACCTGTCGTTGGGGACCTCGGCGAGCGGGCGAAGAGAAGAGCCGGAGAGCGTAGCGGAAAGTTCGGATAGGCTGGGGAGTTTGCCAGCTAGACGGGCTGGAGGAGATTGCAGAAGCGACTGCCAGGCGGCGATGTCGTTGGCGAGACGGGCGACAGCCTGGAACTCGGTGGCTTCGAGGGCGGCACCTGAAATTTGCGCCTTGGCGGCGAGTTGGGTGGGATCGATAAGGCCGCCGAGGGGGATGGAGATCTGTTCGGCAAGGAGGAGGCGCAACTCAGCGGTGAGGGCATGCTGCCGGCGGATCCACTCCTCATCAGTGGAGGGAGTCAGAGCGAGGATAGCTTCACGGCCGACCGGGGACGAGGCGAAGCTGGCGATGAAGGCGAGCAGCGGCTCCCACTCCAGGGCGGCGAAGTCGGCGTTTTCGACGGGAGACGGAATGGGATCGAGGAGCGGCATCTTCAACCACTATCTTAGCGGGGTTGTCTGGAGATTCCTCTCCTGGCCTTGCGCGATCCCAGGTCCCAAAAGCGGGACCTGGGGCACCCGGCCTAGATGAGCCCGGCAGAGATGGCCTAGGTGTTGTTGGGTGTTGAGGACGGAGTGGAAGTGGGCGTTGGCGCGGTTGCGGGAGCAGCCGATGACCCGGAAGAGGATTCGCCGGATGAGGCTGGCGTTTTCGACTCAGTTGCGGCAGGTGTCTTGGATTCGGAGGGGGCAGTTTCGGACGGAGCAGAGTCGGACGACGGCTCAGAACTCTTGGGTGCGTAGTCGTTCACGTACCAGCCAGCACCTTTGAAATGGAGGCGCGGCGCAGTGAGGGGACGCTCAAGAAGGCCACCGCACTTTGGGCATTCCTGTTCCTGCTCGGCTGAGAAGTTCTGAATTTTCTCGAATTTGTGGCCGCACTTGGTGCAGCGATAGGCATACAGAGGCAAGGCTTTTCAACTCTCGCTATCAAAATCAGACGTTGTATCTATTGTAGCGGCAGGGCGGGAATTATCTGCAAACTGCCTACCCTGCCGATGTGCTTTTGATTCCACAAGTAACTATTTCACCGCGATGGGCACTGAAGCGGAGTGATCTTCCCAGGCAAGGGTGAGCGTGCCTTTGCCACCGCCGTTGTCAGTGATGGTGTAGAGCAGATTTTCGACCATTGAGGGTGGTTTGCTCATATGCATCCTGGTTTTGCCGAGGTCCTGGGAGCCGTCGTAAGCGAGGCCCCATTCGCCGGTCTTCTTGTTGACAATGAACACCCAATCGTCGGGGTGGGAGATATCGACGAAGAGGGTGTAGTCGCCCTTGGGAACGGAGATGTCTCCGATCTGGAGATCGGCATCGGTGTGGAGGGTAGTGGCGGAGTTGGCTCCGGCACGCCATATGGGGTAGTGAGGATTGTGGCTGATAAGGCCATCCTTGGTGAAGATTTTGCCTTCGCGGCCCTTTACGCCGGGCGAAGAGTAAGTGATGGTGATTTCGTGGCCGCCGATGGTGGCTGATGCTTTGGCGGGTGGACTGGCGGGGGCTTTGGGCTGGGCAAAAAGAGCAGTGGCGCCGACAAGCAGGCCGGCACAAACCAAGAGACGTTTCATGATGTTGATTCTCCTTAGAATAGAGCCGTTGTTGAAAGCCGACGGCCCCGACGCGACGATTGTCGCACCGGGGGGCGTCGTTCGGGAAGAGATAGCGAGCATCCTGTTATGATGCGGCGCAAGGTATTGCATGCAGCAGAGACACAATCAAGTATCGGCTGGTGGGAGATTTCGCGCGGCAGTGCGTGAAGAGAAACCGCTGCAGGTCGCGGGCGCCATCAACGCGTATACGGCGCGAATGGCTGAGGCGACAGGGTTTCGAGCGCTGTATCTTTCGGGCGGAGGCGTGGCGGCAAATTCGCTGGGGATGCCAGACCTGGGGATCAGCACGATGGAAGATGTGCTGACGGATGTGCGGCGGATTACGGAAGTGACGACGCTGCCGTTGCTGGTGGATATCGACACGGGGTGGGGTGGGGCGTTCAACATCGCGCGGACGATTCGGTCGATGATCAAGGCTGGTGCGGCGGCGGTGCACATTGAGGACCAGGTCGGTGCGAAGAGATGCGGGCATCGGCCGGGGAAGGAATTGGTCGCGGCCGAGGAGATGGTGGATCGTGTGAAGGCCGCGGTGGATGCGCGGACGGATGAGGGCTTTGTGATCATGGCGCGAACCGATGCGCTGGCGGGCGAAGGACTCGCGGCAGCGATCGCGCGGGCGCAGGCATATGTGGCGGCGGGCGCGGACATGATTTTCGCCGAAGCGGTGACGGAGTTGGTGCAGTATACGGAGTTCCGCAAGGCTGTGGGTGTGCCGGTGCTGGCGAATATCACGGAATTTGGACAAACACCGTTGTGGACGCGGGAGGAATTGAAGGCTGCGGGGGTCGACATTCTTTTGTATTGTTGCGCGGCTTATCGCGCGATGAATGCGGCTGCGCTGCAGGTGTATGAGGCGATTCGAAACGAGGGGACGCAAAAGAGCGTGTTGCCGCTAATGCAGAGCAGGGCGGATCTTTATAAGCACCTGGACTATCACGCGTACGAGAAGAAGCTGGATGAGTTGTTTGCGAAGGGGAAAGAGTAGAGAGAGGCTTTTTGACGCTGAGGGTCGTCCCTACGGGACTTCGGGATATTTGGGGATGCGACAACCCCACGCTGAAGCGCGGGGCTAACACACATTGCGCCTACGGTGCACGATTTGTGAAAGCTGTTGTCTTCGCTCTGAGTAAAGGCCACCTAGGTGGGATGCAAGCCGAGTTTGCAAAACTGATTTCGAGGAAGTTATGAGCGAAACAAGTACGTTTAAGCCGAAGAAGTCGGTGGCTTTGTCGGGAACGGCGGCGGGCAGCACGGCGCTGTGCACAGTGGGGCACAGCGGCAACGATCTGCACTATCGCGGATACGACATCAAGGACCTGGCGGCGCACTGCGAGTTTGAAGAAGTGGCGTATCTGCTGGTGCATGGGAAGCTGCCGAATGCGGCGGAACTGGCCGATTACAAGGCGAGCTTGCGGCCGCTGCGCAGTTTGCCGGCGGCGGTGAAGCAGGCGCTGGAGTTGCTGCCTCCGCATACGCACCCGATGGACGTGCTGCGGACGGGGGTGTCGGTGATGGGGTGCGTGCTGCCGGAAGGCGCCAATCACGATGATGCCGGGGCACGCTTGATTGCAGATACGCTGCTGGCTTCGCTGGGGTCAATGCTGCTGTATTGGCACCACTACGCTCGTAATGGCAGGCGCATCGAGGTAGAGCGGTTTGAAGATTCCATCGCTGCGCATTTTCTACATTTGCTTCATGGGACGGCACCGAGCGCAGAGTGGACGGCGGCGATGCAAGCGTCGCTGATTCTCTACGCGGAGCACGAGTTCAATGCATCGACGTTTACGGCGCGCGTGATTGCGGGGACGGGATCGGATTTGTATTCGTGCATTGCGGGGGCTATCGGGGCGCTGAAAGGGCCGAAGCACGGCGGGGCGAACGAAGTGGCGCTGGAGATTCAGAGCCGGTATACATCTCCGGATGAGGCAGAAGCGGATATGCGGCGGCGCGTGGCAGAGCGCGAGGTGATTATCGGGTTCGGGCATCCGGTGTATACGATCAGCGATCCGCGCAGCGAAATTATCAAGGAAGTGGCGCGGGGATTGGCGACGAGCGCCGGGAATACGCGGCTGTTCTCAGTCGCGGAGCGGATTGAGAGAACGATGCACGATGCCAAGCGGATGTTTCCAAACCTGGATTGGTACAGCGCGGTGGCGTACGACCTGATGGGCGTGCCGGTGGATTTGTTTACGCCGTTGTTTGTGATGGCACGAACGGCGGGGTGGTGCGCGCACGTGATTGAGCAGAGGCAGGATGGGAAGATTATTCGGCCATCGGCGGTTTACACGGGGCCGGAGAATTTAGAGTTTGTGCCGATTGAGAAACGGGCGTAGACAGCGGGGTTTGTAGTTTCCCACGCAGCTTCGAGTTTTTTCGTGCCTGGTTGAGGTCAATGCTATCCCACCCATGACACGATGAGACTGTGTCATGGATGGGGCACCCAGGGCATGCAGTTCCCTCCCAGGTCCCAAAATCGGGACCTGGGGCACCCGATTCCCTTCCCAGGTTCATAGGAGATCGATGTCTTCGCAAATCAGCAACGAGCGGGCGGCAGCGGACAAGGTCATTACGGACATTGCCGATTACGCGCTGGGGTATGAGATCAAGAGCGATCTGGCGTATGAGACGGCACGCTACTGCCTGATGGATACGCTGGGGTGCGGGCTGGAGGCTCTGGAGTATCCGGCGTGCACCAAGCTGCTGGGGCCGATTGTGCCGGGGACGGTAGTGCCGCATGGCGCGCGAGTACCGGGAACGAGCTACCAGCTTGATCCGGTGCAGGCCGCGTTCAATATTGGCGCGATGATTCGCTGGCTGGATTACAACGACACGTGGCTGGCGGCGGAGTGGGGGCATCCTTCAGACAACCTGGGCGGGATTCTAGCGGTCGCCGACTGGTTGTCGCGGTGCCCTGCGGGCGGCGGCCCCCCTCTGCATATGAGGCACGTACTCACGGCGATGATCAAAGCGCACGAGATTCAAGGGTGCATTGCGCTGGAGAATTCGTTCAACAAGGTCGGGCTCGACCATGTGGTGCTGGTGAAGGTGGCTTCAACCGCGGTGGTTTGCCAACTGCTGGGGCTGAATCGGGAGCAGACCGTCAATGCGATTTCGCTGGCATGGGTGGATGGGCAGAGTTTGCGGACGTATCGCCATGCTCCGAATACGGGTTCGCGCAAAAGCTGGGCGGCGGGCGATGCGACGAGTCGCGCGGTGCGACTGGCGCTGATGGCGCGCAGGGGCGAGATGGGCTACCCATCGGCGTTGACGGCGAAGACGTGGGGATTTTACGACGTTTCGTTCAAAGGGCAGGAATTCAAATTCCAGCGATCTTATGGCAGCTACGTAATGGAGAACGTGCTGTTCAAGATCAGCTACCCGGCGGAGTTTCATGCGCAGACAGCGGTGGAGGCGGCGATGACGCTCCGCGGGCTGCTGGAGGCGATGGGCAAGACGGCGGCAAATATTCGGAGGATTACGATTCGCACACATGAAGCGTGTCTGCGGATTATCGACAAGAAGGGACCGCTGACGAATCCGGCGGATCGCGATCACTGCGTGCAATACATGATTGCGATTCCGCTGATCTTCGGCAGACTGACGGCGGCGGATTACGAGGATACGGTCGCTGCGGATGCGAGGATCGATGAGTTGCGAGCGAAGGTGGAGTGCGTGGAGGAACCGCAGTTTACGCGGGATTATCACGATCCGGAAATGCGATCGATTGCTAATATGCTGCTGGTGGTTCTGGACAATGGAGCGACGCTGGAGGTGAGTGTGGAATATCCGATCGGGCATCGGCGGCGGCGCGAGGAAGGGATGCCGCTGCTGGTGGAGAAGTTCAAGACCAACCTGCGGCGGCGGTTTGACGAAGGACAGCAGAAGCGCATTCTCGATGTTTCGCTGGATCGGGAACAGCTGGAACAGATGCCTGTAAATGAGTACGTGGATTTGTACGTTGTGTAGTTCGCGGGCGGCAATTCGAATTCACCGATCATTCATTGGGTTCGGGGTCAGTTTGACGGAAACCGTCCCTCAGGGGCTGAAGCCCTCCTTCAATTTGCGTCGATTACGGCACGAGTAAACTCGTGCCCTTTCAAGACGACTTGAAATTGAGCCACTACGATTTATTGTCGTGCCTTGCGGCTGCACGGGGCCTCGTGTTTGACTTGTGGCCGAAGGAAGACTCGACACATGGCATACATCCTTGCATTGGACCAGGGGACTACGAGTTCCCGCGCGATCCTATTTGATGAAGCGGGCGCGATTGTTGCAGTGGCGCAGCACGAATTTCAGCAGTTCTATCCCCAGCCGGGGTGGGTGGAACACGACCCGACAGAGA
Source organism: uncultured Acidobacteriaceae bacterium (assembly GCA_963826915.1). GTDB lineage: Bacteria > Acidobacteriota > Terriglobia > Terriglobales > Acidobacteriaceae > Telmatobacter. Next base: position 102,972 of record CAWGYG010000004.1, on the reverse strand, counting down.
TCCTGACCAGCCAGCTGGCTTGTGCGGTGGAGGTGCTGGGTAAGGCGGATGCGCGACCTCGGGATGTGGCCGCGATTGGCATTACCAACCAACGCGAAACCGTGATTGTGTGGGACCGTGCGACGGGGAAGGCAATTCATCCCGCAATCGTGTGGCAGGATCGCCGCACAGCTGCGCTGTGCGGGACTTTGGAGGAGAGCGGAGCCGGGGAAGAAGTCTCATCGAAGACTGGGCTGGTGCTTGATCCTTATTTTTCGGCGACGAAGGTTCGCTGGATTCTGGACAATGTGCCGGGAGCGCGGGCGAAGGCCGATCGCGGCGAATTGGCGTTTGGCACAGTGGACAGCTGGCTGATCTGGCACCTGACCAGCGGGACGCGGCACGTGACGGACGCGACGAATGCTTCGCGCACGTTGCTCTACAACATTGTGAAGGGCGAATGGGACGCGGAGATGCTGCGCCTCTTTGATGTTCCTGAGAGCTTGCTGCCTGAAGTGGTGTGGTCGAGCGAGCGAGTGGGCGAGGTGACGACCACACTGGGACTGGGGGGCGTGGAGATTGCGGGCATTGCCGGGGATCAACAGGCGGCGCTGTTTGGACAACTGTGCTGGAGCGCGGGAGAGGCGAAGAACACGTACGGAACGGGGTGTTTCCTGCTGCAGAATGTCGGGACGGGGTTTGTTCGATCGAAGCACAAGCTGATAACGACGATCGCGGCGAGTGCGCAGAAGAGGCTGGAATACGCGCTTGAGGGCAGCATCTTCATCGGCGGGGCGGTGGTGCAGTGGCTGCGCGACAATCTTAAGCTGATTGGAACATCGGCAGAGGTGGAACAACTGGCGGCGAGCGTGCCGGATACGGGTGGGGTGGTATTTGTGCCAGCGTTTGTGGGGTTGGGCGCACCACATTGGGATCCGCATGCGGGCGGTCTGCTGATTGGGCTGCGGCGTGATACTCAGGCAGGGCACATTGCACGAGCGGCGCTGGAAAGCATTGCATTTCAGGTGGCGGACGTACTGGAGGCAGTGCATAGCGAGACGGGAACTCCGCTGGGTGCGCTGCGCGTGGATGGGGGCGCGGCGGTGAATGACCTGCTTATGCAATTTCAATCGGATTTACTGGGTGTGCCGGTAGTGCGACCGCAGGTGACGGAAACGACGGCTCTGGGTGCGGCGTATCTTGCGGGGCTGGCGACGGGGTTCTGGGCGAACCCGCAGGAACTGCGCGAAAAGCGACAGGGGGACGTGCGGTTTGAGCCGCGGATGGATGCAGGAGAGCGGGCGGAGCGACGCGGGCTCTGGCAGCGTGCAGTTGAACGGAGCAGGAACTGGACCGGATGAGGATTGGAGTCAGCAATGCGCAGGGATGAGATGCTGCGCAAAGTTCGTGAGCGCGCAGAGCGGAAAGAACCGTGGGACATTGCGGTCATCGGCGGCGGGGCGACAGGAGTGGGCGTAGCCGTGGATGCCGCGTCGCGCGGGCTGGATGTAGTACTCGTCGAAGGGCATGACTTTGGCAAGGGGACGAGCAGCCGCAGCACCAAGCTGGTGCACGGCGGAGTGCGCTATCTGGAACAGGGGAATATTCCGCTGGTGATGTCGGCGCTGAAGGAACGCGGGCTGCTGCGCCAGAATGCGCCGCACCTGGTGCACGACCTCGCGTTCGTGGTGCCGAACTATTCGTGGTGGGAAGCGCCGTTTTACGGGATTGGGCTGAAACTCTATGACCTGCTGGCGGGCAAGTATGGATTCGGGCCTTCCAAGCTCCTATCCCGTGAGGAAACCCTGGCTCAACTACCAGCGCTAGAGCCGGAGGAACTGCGCGGCGGGGTTGTGTACTATGACGGGCAGTTTGATGACGCACGGCTCTTGATTCATTTGGCGATGACTGCGGCCGATCATGGTGCGGCGCTGGTGAATTACTGTCCTGCAACTGCATTGTTGCGCGATGAGGATGGGTACGTTAACGGGCTGACCGCGCGCGATGAAGAGAGTGGCGAGGAGCTGACAATTTCGGCGCGGGTGGTGGTGAATGCGACGGGCGTGTTCACGGACTCGGTGCGACGGCTGGCAGACGAAAAGGCCGAACCGTTGGTGGTGGCGAGCCAGGGTATTCATCTTGTGTTCGATCGGTCATTTCTGAAAGCGGATGCGGCGCTGATGGTGCCGCGGACGAGCGATGGGCGTGTGCTGTTTGTGATTCCGTGGCACGGGCACGCTGTTGCAGGAACGACGGACACGCCGGTGGATTTGCCAAGCCTGGAACCGAAGGCGTTCGACGAGGAGATCGAGTTCATTCTCGAGACGGCGGCGAAGTATTTGAGCAGGCCGCCGAGCCGCGCGGACGTACTGGCTGTCTACGTGGGGTTACGACCGCTGGTGAAAAGCGACGGCGAGGGGAAGACCGCTTCTCTTTCACGCGATCACGTGATTCACGTGGATACATCGGGGCTGCTGACAATCACCGGCGGAAAATGGACTACCTATCGGCACATGGCCGAGGACTGCGTGGACCATGCGATTACGCTGGGACGGCTACGCGATGAGGCCTGCATCACGAAGAATCTGCGAATCCATGGGTACATGGAAGCATCGAACTCATTGACGAGCGACGAAGATCATCTCGGTGTTTATGGTTCCGACGCGGAATCGATTCGGAAAGTGGCGTGGGAATCCGGGTTGGCGGTGCAACTGCATCCCGCGCTGCCGTACATTGCAGCTGAGGTGGTGTGGGCGGCACGAACCGAGATGGCAAGGAGCGTGGAGGATGTGCTGGCGCGGCGGACACGGGCGTTGTTTCTAAACGCACGTGCCGCGATGGCGATGGCCGAAGCGGTGGGCTCGCTGATGGCGGCGGAACTGGGTCGTGATGATTCATGGGTTGCGGCGCAGGTGATGGGATTTCGAACGTTGGCCAAGCAATATATTGTGCAGGGGCAAATCTTTCCCGGATACGGAGGTTAGCTATGGCGGTTCAATGCACTCACGTGAAGGATCATGTGAAGAACGTAAAGCCACATACCAAGGGATGTGAAGAGTGCCTGAAGACGGGTGACACGTGGGTCCATTTGCGCATGTGCCTGGAGTGCGGGCATGTGGGCTGTTGCGACTCGTCGCAGAATCGCCATGCGCGGGCACACTTTCATGAAACGAAGCATCCGATCATTCAATCGGCCGAACGCGGCGAGGATTGGCGCTGGTGCTATATCGACGATGCGTACCTGTAACGATGCGGTGGGTGGTGGATCCCGCTAGAACTGGTTGCATAAACGCTGCAGAGCGTCCCTCAGGGGCTAAAGCCCTGGGATTCACGAGGCTCATTCGGCACGGCTGAACAGGTTGCTGAAAAAGTCGAAAACTGTGTCAGAGTCTCCAAGAAACGTCCCGCAGGGGCTGAAGCCCGGGCAATTCTATTGGCTTTATCGGCACGACTGAAGTCGTGCCCTTTCAAAACAATGGCTATACGGGAGTTTTCAGCAAGCTGTGAGAGTCATGCCCTTTCAAAACCCCTCTTATGCAACCAGCTCTAGGCCAGCTCCACTGCGATGGTCTTCGGATCGGCGTCGAGGGCGACGATCTTGAAGCTGCGGATCTGGCCTGCGTGGAGGGGCTCGGGCGCGGCTGATGGCGCGGGCGAGTTCCCTTTCCAACGGGACTGCAGCATGGATGAGAGAGACGATAAATCGGCTTTGGCTGAGGGCTTTGCATCTGCAGGGGCTGCAGCACTTTTTGCGACGCGGAAGGTGGCGCGGATGCCTTCGCCGAGTTCGATGGTTGCGCCGGAGGGGGAGTCGTCGACTACCCGGCCTGAAACAACGTCACCGGGTTTGTGTTCGGCGATGTACTCGTCGATGCTGGTGGGAACGAGCTGCTTCATGCTGAGCTTGATCTGGCGCTTTTCCGGATCGATGGCAAGGATCTGCGCTTTGACCATCTGGCCGGCGCGCAGCACATCCTGCGGATGGTTGATGCGCTTGTCGGCGCTGATTTCGCTGACGTGGACGAGGCCTTCGATGCCTTCGGTGATTTGAACGAAGGCGCCGAAGTTCATCAGCTTCGTGACCGGGCCTTCGATCTGAGAGCCGACCGGGAACTTGCGTGAAATGTCAGACCACGGATCGGCTGAGCGTCTGCTTGAGGCCGAGCGAAATGCGGCGCTCCTCGGGCTTGATGGCGAGGATAACGGCGTCGACGCGTGTCGCCCTGCTTGAGCACGTCGCTGGGATGGCGAATCTTTTTGCCCCAGGACATTTCTGAGATGTGGATGAGGCCTTCGACGCCGGGCTCGATCTCGACGAAGGCGCCGAAGTCCATGAGGCGCGTGACCGTGCCGGTGATGCGCTGGCCGACCTGGTAGCTGGCTGGAGCGGCATCCCACGGCTCGGGCTGAAGCTGCTTGAGGCCGAGCGAGATCTTCTTTGTTTCGGGATCGATCTTGAGAATGCGGACCTGAAGTTCCTGGCCGACGGTGAGCACGTCTTCGGGCTTGGTGACGCGGCTGTGAGAGATGTCGCTGACGTGAAGCAGGCCGTCGACGCCGCCGAGATCAATGAAGGCGCCGTAAGGCATGAGGGTGCGGACGGTGCCGGGGAGCGTGTCGCCTTCCTTCATGGCGGCGTGGCGCGTGGCGCTTTCGGCCGCGGGCCTGTTCTTCGAGAACCACGCGGCGATCGACGACGACGTTTTCGTCGGTGACGTCGAGCTTGGTGATGCGGCAGTTGATCTCGGTGCCGACCAGCTTTTCGAGTTCGGCGGCATCGCGGGTGCCGCTGCGGCTGGCGGGCATGAAGGCGCGGACGCCGATGTCTACGCTGAGGCCGCCCTTGATGACTTCGGTGACGGTGCCGACGACGGCGAGTTTCTCAGCGAAGGCAGCTTCGAGGGCGGACCAGTCGCGTGGCTGCGCTACTTTGAAGCGGGAGAGCTCGTAGTAGTGCTCTTCGTTGCGGCCGGTGACGGAGACGGGGAAGGTGTCGCCGGGCTTGACGGCTTCGGCGTTGTTTTCGAACGCGGAGCGGGGCAGGACGCCTTCGGTCTTGTAGCCGATGTCGAGGAAGACCTGGTCGGCGGAGATAGAGATGACGGTGCCCTGCAACTGCCTGGCGCCGGGCTCCGATTTATGCGAATGGCTGCGTTCGAAGTCGCGGAGCATGTCAGCAAAGTTTTCGACGGGTTCGGCAGGCGCTTCGCTGGCGGGTGCGGACGAAATTTCCGGGGCGGACGGAGTCTCTGAAACGGGGTCGTTGCTCATGATGTGTACAGTTCTATTGTCCCATGTTTGAGTCGGCACGGTTGAGAGAGGCAGGGGCTCGAGCGGCTGCGTGCGAACTAGCGCGGGAGCGGGTTCCATCGCCCCTACGGGGCTCGGGTCCTTCTCTTGTTGCCATCCCCGGGTGACACCTTTGATCCGTGAGACGGATCAACGGCTCTACCCGGGGCTATTTTCCTGACACCCCTACGGGGCGTCCCAGACTGCTGACAAGGATCAGACCCATCCCTCAGAGGCTAAAGCCCGACCTGATTTTGCCGAGGTTCTGGCACGGATAAATCCGTACCCTTTCAAAACTGAGGTTTTTCGTCAACCTGTCACACGCCTACGGGGTGCCGCGCAGGAATGGTTCGAGGTAGCAGCCGCGTGTCGTTCCGCGCAGCGCAGCACAGAAACCGGCAGTCATCTCGAAAGATTGAGTTCTCACGCAGACACCCAAGCACGCTGATATAGGGCATCCTTCGTGGGGTTGAGACACCGCGCTCTCTGCGTCGGGCGGAAATACGAGGTTTCTCGCTTTCTTATGAAGACGTGCCCATTCGCAATCTTGCCGCTTATTGCGGGAAGTCTGCCACTTTTGGCGTCACGCGATTCGGTGCAACGTGCGTGGGGCCGCCTTTGTCGTCGATGACGTTGGAGATTTCGCCGAGATTGTCGAGGGCGACGGTGATCATGTGGTGGAAGCGGACGTTGGGCGTGATGGGAACTTCAATGGCGCGCGTGAGAACTACATTGGGATGGCGGAAGACGCTGTAGATGCCGAGACCCCAGGCTTCGTGGCTGGTCACGTTGTCAGCAACTTTGTAGGAGGCCCAGCCGTTGGTTCCGGGAGCGGAGGTGTAGCTGGGCTGGTCGGGTGGGTCGTAGGGGATTTCAGATTGATAGAAGTAGGTGCGGCCATGGTTGCCGTTCCAAAGCACCTGGAATTGCTGGTGATGCTCGACGAAAAGCCCGTAGGCGGTGACGTTGTTGCCGTTGACGACGAGGCCGTTGGCGCTGAGGTTGCTTGTCCAGCCGACGCCGGCGCCATGGTCGGCGCGCCAAATCCAGGTGTGGTCGATGATGGTGTCGTTGGAGTTGACTCGGAGATTCACCTGCGCGCGGCCTACGCCTGCTCCACCGACGCGGAAGAAGACGTCGTGAAGGAAGATGGGATTCCTGGCGTGTGAGCCGCGGCTGTCTTTGGGGCCGATTTCGACGAGGACGGGAGATGTTTGTTCGCCCGCATCGATGAGGAGACCGGCGATATCGATGCCATCGGCGTCGGCGGTGGTGATGGCGGCGGTGCCGTTGGAGGGACGAAGGGTGGCGAAGCCAAGGCCCATGACTACGGTGTTGGGAAGCGTGATGCGGATGGGTTCAGTAAGGTCGTAGATCCCGGGGGTGAGGAGAAGATTGTGACCCGCTTCGAGTTGGGCATTGATGGTGGCAGCGGTGTCTTTGCCGGAATGTGCAATGTAGAACTGGGTAAGAGGAATCGAACGGCCGGGTGTTGATCCTTCGTGCCAGGTGATGCCCTGACTGTCGGTGCTGAGATTAGGAACGCGGACGCTCCAATTCCCTTTCGCGTCCACTTGAAGAAACGGCTTTTCGCGGACAATGGGTGTGCGTTCGACCTTGGTGTAGGGCGGCGTGGGCCACTCGCCGGCGGGCGGATGGGGGATGCCGACGAAGACCATGTTCCAGTTGGCGCCGGTCCAACTGGCCCATTCACTGTTGCGCGAGATCCACTGCTGCTGCGGGCCCGCGCCGACGTTGCCGTCGATGAGCGAATCGGACATCCAGCCGCCGCTGGCCCATCCGCCTTTCTGATGAAGCACGATGTTGCCCAGCACGTGCATACGGCGGAATGGCACTGCTTGCGAAACGGCCCACTGCATGGTGCCGCCTGTGGGCGTGATGGAGAAGCCCTCGGCAGCGCGCCAGAAGGTGCAGGTGGCATTGTTGCGCGGAAGGCTGGCGTCGGAGTGGACGTTGCCGGTGATGTGAACTGCGTCGGGTGTGGCTCCAAGGCCGAGGACCTGGGTGTAGAAACCGACGGGGATGTCGACGTGATATTCGCCGGGCAGGAAGAGCAAAGCGTAACGGGCAGAGCCGAACTCACTGTGCTGCTGGATGGCGTAGACCTTGTCGATCTGGGCCTGGATTTCAGCGGAAGGCATGGAGGGACTGAAGAGCAGAACGTTGGGACCGAGGTCTGGGCCCGGAGACTTGGATTGTGCTGTGGTAATTGCGGCCGTGCAAACGAAGAGCGCTGTTGCGATGACGTTGACTGATTGCGCCGACTTTCTGCGCATAGATTGCGCGGCATGAAGCATGCAGTCTGTCTCCCTCATGGAATCTCGATGGCCCGACTTCAGCATCGTAGGTCATTGGACCAGCGACGCGCTGTGAATGTGGACATGACGTGGTCAGACAAGCGAGAATTGCGCACGCACGGGAAAGGCTTCCTTCATATGCATTCAATTTCACGCAGGGACTTTGTGCGTCTCAGTGCGGGCGCGATGGCGGCTGGCGCCGCGGCTAAATCGATCCTGGCTGAGCCGACGGTGTTGGCAGCGCAAACCAGCGCCGCAGGGGCAACCGGTGTGAAGATACGATTCGCATCCATCGGCACGGGCATTCGCGGATGCGACCTGCTGCGATCGGCGCGCAAGGTGCAGGCGGGCGTATTGATGGGCACGGCGGACCTGTATGACATGCACCAGAAAGCTGGATTGGAGGCTTACGGTGCGGATGTTCCAACGTCGCGGGACTACCGGACTCTTTTGGATCGCAAGGATGTCGACGCGGTAATTGTGGCCGTGGCGGACTTTCAGCATCGGCGCGTGGTGCTGGATTGCGTGGCAGCGGGCAAGGATGTGTATTGCGAGAAGCCGATGTCACACAACGTGGCGGATGGGCAAGCGATGGTGGCCGCGGTGCAAGCGGGAAAGCGGATTTTTCAAGCCGGCAGCCAGCGGGTGAGCAACATCGTGTACAAGAAGGCGGCGGAGATTTTCAAGTCGGGACGGCTGGGTGAGGTCGCTTCTATCGAGGCTCATACGGACCGCAACTCTCCATCCGGCGCATGGGTCTACCCAATCGCACCGGACGCCAGCGCGGAGACGATCGACTGGACAACGTGGCTGCGCGATGCGCCTTCGCGTCCGTTTGATGCGGCCCGCTTTTTCCGCTGGCGCTGTTTTGCGGACTACGGCGAAGGGGTCGCCGGCGATCTTTTTGTGCACCTGATCTCCGGAATGCAGTGCGTGACAGGCATCAACGCGATTCCGGGGCGCGCGTATTCGACCGGAAGCCTGACCCATTTCAAAGATGGACGCGATTTCCCTGACCTGCTGGCTACGCTCTATGACTATCCCGGCGTAACGGTCAATGTGCATTGCAATCAGAACAACGCGGCGGGCGATATCACCATCTTTTATGGTAAGGAAGCCACGATGATGATCCAGGGAAACTCGTTGACGGTCACACCGCAGGACACGCGGCCACAACCGGAGGGCTACTCACTGAATGGCTGGACGGCGGAGGCGAAACAGAAATACATGGACGACTGGCATGCCGCGCATCCGACTCCACCGGCAAAGCTGGCGGATGTGGAGAGCTTTGCTGCGCCGCAGGGGTACGACGATACCGCCGACCACATTGCAACTTTCTTCAAGGCTGTGGAGACGCGGGAACACGTTGTAGAGGACGAAGTTTTCGGGAACAATGCGGCTATTGCCTGCCACATGGCGAATCATTCGTATTTCAATACGAACATGGCCACGTGGGACGCGGCCGCACAAAACATCAAGGGCTGATTGAGCCTTGAGGAGAACATCAGAATGAGTTTTTCTTCTCGCCGAAGTTTTTTGAAGACCTCAGGAGCTGTTGCCGCCGGCGCCTGCATGGGAGCGCAACGCATGGCGGCCAAACCGGTGGGCCTTCCTATCGGCCTGCAACTCTACTCTGTACGCAACCAGTTGCCAAAGGACTTTGAGGGCACGCTGCGGCAGTTGGGCGCAATGGGTTACAGGGAGGTGGAAGCAGCGGGCTACTACGACAAGACGGCTGCTGATTTTGGCAATGCGATGGAGCAGGCCGGACTGAAATGCATCAGCACGCACCATCCGCTGAACGTGCTGCGGCCGCAACTTGACCAATTGATTGAGTATGCGCAGGCACTGGGCCTTGAATACATGATCTGCTCGTCGCCGGGCGGCGTGCATCGCGATCCCACGGTAAAGACCGGCGATCTAACTTTGGATGACTGGCGCTGGGTCGCGGGCGAGTTCAACAGGATTGGCGCGAAGATTAAAGCCGCCGGCATGACGTTTGGCTATCACAATCACGGACCGGAATTCGCCTCGGAGAATGGGGTAGTTTTCTACGACGAATTGATGCGCCTTACAGATCCGAAGGTAGTGGTGTTTGAGCTGGATTGCGGATGGATAGCCGCCGCCGGGCACAGTCCGGTGAAGTACCTGAGCAAGAGCCCTGAGCGCTTTCCATTGCTTCACATCAAGGACATGGTGAAGGGTGCGAACGGCCAGTATCACTCGACCGAACTGGGCCGCGGGGTTGTGGACTATCGGCCGATCTTCCAGGCAGCAACGGGGCTCAAACACTACTTCATCGAGCAAGAAGAGTTCGAGGGCGACGCCATGGCGGCGCTGCGGGTCGACGCTGACTACATGAAAAAGCTGGACATATAGCTAATTTCTGATCGACGAAGACGAGTGCCAAAGCGCAGCAGCGCGAGCTTTGGGCGGGGCTTTTCGGGTAGGCTTGGCTCATGAGCATCTTTGACGAGAAGCGCGCGGAGCTGGAAAAGCACGAGTTCATGATGGGGGTGGAGCGGGGCAGGCTGGCGGTGGCGCTGGACCTGCTGACGGATTCGCTGATCATGGTGGGGCAGCATGGAGTCTACTGCGCATCGAGCCGCAACCCGTCGAAGCCGGCGCTGGATTTGCAGTCAGTGCTGGGAGGGTTGGAAGGCGCGAAGGCGCTGATTCAGTCGGTGATGGAGGAGCTCAGGAAGAGCAGGGACCAGGGAACAGGGAGTAGGGAGTAACTGGCGACCTCAACGTGGCAAATGGTGGCTGAAGCGGTATATACGGTATGCTGGTAGAGCGCGCCCGTAGCTCAGCTGGATAGAGCGAACGCCTCCGGAGCGTTAGGTCGGGAGTTCGAATCTCTCCGGGCGCACCATTCCTTTTCATCCTCTGGACTGAAGTTCGGCTGGCTTCATTCAGAAGCGCCACAATAAGGAATTCATGCATTTCAATTTCGATTTCACGGCAGTCCAGATTCTATGGACATTGACATTTGCGTCGTTACTCGTTCTGCTAGTGGTCCTGCTGGGACGGGATCGTGCAAGCCGTTTTCCGTGGTTTACGGTGAGCATTGTTCTGTTTGCATTGCGGCTGCTGACGAACCGGCTGCTTCATGATCGCCTGCCGCAGCTGACGATGGCGTGGGTGGCAATGATCACGGCGGACGTGTCGGCACTGGTCGCGCTGCTGGTGGTTGTGGAGATGGCGCGGCGGGCTTTCGCGAGAGTGCAGCGATTGACATGGATCGTCTGGGGCCTGATCCTGCTGGCACTGGGCGGGGTTGTGTTGTGGAAGTGGGGTGCGTGGCCGCCGTTGAAGGCGATCGCTTTCGATACGGCGATTGCAAAGCTGCAGTTCATGCAACTGCTGGCTTTGAAGACCGGGCTGTTGAGTGATGTGCTGAAAGTCGCGCTGGGTGTGCTGGTTGTCGCATTCGGACGCCGCTACGGAGCCGGCTGGCGCAGTCATGTACAGCGAATTGTCATCGGCCTTTCTACTGCTGCACTTGCCCAGATGGGAGCAGAAGGGATATGGCAAATCATTGCCCACACTGCTTCTCCACAATCGCAGGCAGAGTATCTGCGTGTAATGGGCCTGCAGGAAAAGCTGTTAAATACAAACAGCGTCGTATACATCCTGGTGGTGATCTGGTGGATTGTCTGCTTGTGGATCGATGAACCGGGTACGGTGACGACGGCGCCGGTAGCGGTTTATGCAGAAACGCCGGAAATCGAAGCGACGCCTGTCGACTTGCCGAAGAGTGAGCGGGACTGACGGAGAGCCGGTTAGGATGTTTGTCCCAGAAGTTATTGGCAGAAATCTGGGAAGGCAGAAAAGCAGATTCTTCGCTTACCACCCCCGAACTGAAAGACGTTGGGGCCCCGTTCGCTCAGAATGACACCCGCCAACATTTGTTGTGAACTTCAGAGACGGGATACTAACCCGAGCTACACAAAATCATCGGAATTACATTGCGAAATCGATGTAACCGCGCACGGGATCGGTGGAGACGAGCTTGACTGCCAGCTTGTCGCCCACGTCGAGTCCCTTGGCGCCCGGCTTGCCTGCGTTCACCAGCATTCCTTCAACATGCGGATTGAGAGAGCGGACAAAGGTCCCGTTGCTGTTGACCCCGGTAACGATGGCCTGGAAGGTCTGGCCGATGCGGGGGCGCAGGACGACAGCGGCGATGCGCTTTTCCATTTCGCGCTCGACTTTGCGGGCAGCGTCCTCCATTAGCGTGCAGCGCACGGCGATGGTATTGAGATCGCCTTCGGAGTAGGGTTGCGCGCCTTTTGCGAGGAATGCCTTCATGAGGCGCTGCGTGACGACGTCAGGGAAACGGCGATTGGGCGCGGTGGAATGAGTGTAATCCTGAACAGCGAGACCGAAATGACCGGGGGACACCTCATTGGGTTTCACGAGCACGTACTCTCCGGGTCCCATGAGCTTGACGACGGTGAGGGAAAGATCGGGGAAGTGGTCGGGGTCCTTTTGCTTTTGCATGAGCAGGAAGTCGTTGAGGGCCTTTGAATCGGGCTCGGCGGGGAGTTTAGTTCCCAGTCCGTTGGCAACTTCGACGATGCGATCCCAGCGTTTGGGAGTGCGAACGATGCGGCGAATGGACGCAACGCCGGCGTCCTCGAATGTCTTGGCGATTACGCCATTCGCGGCGACCATGAATTCCTCGATGAGGGATGTGGCGCGATTCTTTTCCTGACGTGTAATATCGACGGCCTGGTCGGCGAGCATGACCGGGCGCGTCTCGATGGTTTCGAGATCGAGTGCGCCGTGTTGAAAGCGGCTGCCCAGCATGTGCTGAGCCGCGGTGTCTTGCAGCTTGAGTTGCGCGGCGAGATCGGCGCTGGCAGCAACTTTGGCGGGCGCAGGACCACGTCCCTCAAGCCATGCGCCAACGCCGTTGTAGGCGAGTTGAGCACGATTGTGGACGAGGGCGCGATAGGCCTTTCCGTCAGTGACGGTACCGGACGCATCCACAGCGTATTCGATGACGAGGGCCACGCGATCCTGGTTTTCGTTCAGCGACGTGATGCCCTCGGAAAGCTCGGCAGGCAGCATGGGAAAGACTTTGACACCGGTGTAGACCGAGGTTGTTTCACTGCGGGCGTGCGCGTCGAGGGCGGTGCCTTTGGAGACCCGCGCGTCTACGTCGGCGACGCCGATGAGAACGCGAATGCGACCGTCGGGCAACTGCTCGGCCCACTCGATCTGGTCGAGGTCCTTGGAAGTGTCGTTGTCGATTGAAGACCACAGCAGGCTGCGCAGATCCTGCGCGGCAGGCGCGTTGGGCATTGCGGGATGCGCCTCGATAGCGGAAAGCTCAGCGCCGGTCACAGCCGGGAAATCAGGCTGGAAACCGTGTTCGATCATTGCGGCATGCGCCGCCGCGACCAGGTCAAAGTGCACAGGTTTGCTGGATTGCATTGGGCCCCTTTTGGAGTGAAGAGCCAGCCTAACATGATGAGGTGCAATCACGATAAACGGAGCGGTGCCACGGCGACATGTGGTTTCTGCGCTCAATCGGATTGGATGTTTCCAACGATTGAATTTAACCGCAGGAGCCAGAATGTAAAGAACTTACGGCGCGTTTCCCCGGCGTTCTTGTTGGCCCGCGCCGCATTTTGACCGTATTGGCATCCCGCGAGAGTTCGAACCGCTGCCAATGAGAATCGCCTCAATTAGTCGCCGAGAGGCTGCCAAAGCTCGACACGATTTCCTTCAGGATCGGTGAGCCAGCCAAACTTTCCGAAGTCATAGCTATCGCGTTTTGGATCGACGGTGACACCTTCGTCCATCAGACGGTCCAACACACCGTCCAGGTCGTCCACCTGGAGATTGATCATGGCTTTCTGCGTTGGTGGGAAGTAGGCGTCGTCCTGCTTGAAAAGGGCGAAGATGATCCGAGCTTGTTGCGTCGGGGCGGGAAACACATAGAATCCGCCGGAGTTCACCAGGCCGAGATGCTGCTCGTACCACTTGTACAGAGCTTTCGGATCATTCGCCCGCAGAAATATACCGCCAAAGCCAGTGATTGAAGCCATGCTTCCTCCTGATGAGAATCGACTGACAGTTTAAATTACGGAAGGCCGGGCCTTTCGCCGCGGCCGCGGAAAAAGTCGCTCAGAGATCAAAAACCTTCCCTCGGCGGCTAAAGCCGAACTCATTATGCGTTTCTTGTGGCACGAGTAAACTCGTGCCCTTTCAAAACAGCGCCTTTTCTGCAACCTTACACCCGGGCGGTTTGATTTATGTGGTGATGACTGCGCGAGCGCCGGCGGGTTCGACGGGGGCTTTGCGGCGGAGGACGGCAGCGGAGATGAGAGTGATGACAAGGCCGACGGGCAGAGGCTCGATGAAGGTGTAGGCCATGTTGACGAAGGGGTTCTGGTAGAGCTGCTGCGAGCGCTGAATGGCAGCGACCTGCGCGGCGATGGCGGCGGGGTCAAGCCCGGAGGACTGGACCTTGTGAATCTGGGCGGCAAAGTAGCTGTCCATGAAGTGGGGCATGAAGTTGAAGTAGAGGATCTCCCACGTGGCGACGTAGCAGACGGTGGTGATGAGGGCGATCAGGATGCCGCAGGCGAAGGCCCGACCGAACGAGATTTGGCCGGCGAGGTTGTTGTCGCGGTAGCTGCGGATGCCGAAGTACACGAGCAGGAACGACGCCACCATGATGGTGTAGCCGAGAACCATGCTGTGGCCGGAGCCGATCTTGTTGGCGAGGAGAAGCGAGCTGTCCATAAGGACAGAGATTATGACGCCGGCGATGAGGCCGAAGGTGAGGACGGTTTTCTTCATATGAAGCTCCTGGTACCAGTGACGCTGAAGTCACGATGCGGTGTAACGGGGCCGGATGTCGTCATCCTTTCGAGTGATTTTTTGAGGAATCCACCTGCGATGGGGCCAACTGCGCCTCGGTCACGGCAGGAGGCCTAGTTCTTTGCCGCGCTGGACGGCCTGGGTGCGGCGGACGGCTCCGAGCTTGTCGAAGGCGCGGGCACAGTGTGTCTTGACGGTGTTTTCGGAAACGAAAAGCTGGGTGGCAATCTCGCGATTGCTGAAGCCGCGGGCGACCAGGGTGAGAATTTCGAGTTCGCGGGTCGTGATGCCGAGGGTCTGCTGGCGAGTCGTGTTGGGAGCGAAGGGGGTGGTCGCTTCCGCGGGGACAAGCACTTCCTTCACCACGACCGTTTCGCGGATCGTTTCAAGGATGGTTTCGCGGCGACGCGTGATGCGGCGGCCAAGCCAGATGCCGAAAGTCGCGAATAGGATGGCGACGAGCGCGCCGTAGAGCTCGACGGAGTGCTCGATGACGACAAAGCGATATTCGGTGTATTGGAGGGCGGCGATGAGGAGGCCGCCGACAAGACCGAAGATGAGGACGTGGCGTTTCATGATCGGGTTTTGAAGAAGTATAACGGAGCGGCAGGAAGTGATTTCACCGGGGGAAACAGAAGGGTCGATGCGGGATGCCGTGACCTTTTCGAGGAGCGCGACCGTGGGCTGCCTGGAACCGACCCGGCGGGCGGACACCTTGCCTTCATTGCCGGCGACAGCCTAGAGTTCCTCGAAGGGAGCGGTTGCCATGGGAAACGCAAACCGACTGGTGGGATATTTAGCGAGTGTCGCGAGCGCCTCCCTTTTCTATGTGGGCTGGCTGGTGATTAACCTTGAATTGGATAGGACGCCCAACGACCATACCGGTGTCCTGTTCGATATAGGGTTCGCATTCTTCTTCCTGCTTTTCAGCGGGATGGGTGCGGCATTCGTGTTGATGGCGTTTCTGTGGTATTTGTCAGTGCGCTGGTACGATCGAATGCAACGCTTTGGCCTTCTCTACTTTTCCCTAATTGGCGCGGCGACCACCATCGTTATAGGAGGCGGGACTTCGTCTCTTTCTCCAAAACCACTCTTCGTTGAAGACCAGACCTTTCTTCAAGGGTTCATGATCGCCATTGAGCGACAGGGCATTTGCCTGATGGTTACGGGACTCGTTTTCGGAATGACGTTCTGGCTGGTGAGTGAACGCCTACGATACTCGGATTGAATTTAGTTAATGTCTGCCTTCGGATTTTTCGAGGTCACCTGCGCAAAGTGCCACAGCACGCCTGACGGATCGAATACATAGGTCACCGTGAGACCCCATGGCTCGACCCGTGGCGGCGCTGGAGGCGAAACGTGGAATTGGTGGTTGAGGGCCAGAGAATCGATATGTCGCCACCACGCGTCGACATCCTCGACGAGGACGTGCATCACCGTGTTTTCGGCCCATTCCTTGACGTAATAGCCCTGGAGCAGGAATGCGTGCGTCCCAAGTCTTAGTTCAGCAAGAGTCTCCCCGAGCGAATAGGCTTCAAAACCAATCGCTTTGTAGAAGCGCAGACTCGTCTCGAATTCTTTTGCTGGAATGAAGGGACGAAACGCACGAATTTGGGCAACAAGACGGGTGATGTCGTCCACCGAGGGCTCCTTTCGACTGCGTCAGTATACATAGAGCCGAATCGGGCATGGCAAACGCACCGAGGGGCGGCCACAGCTGAACCAGGTTCCGCTGTAGCCGCCCCTCTTTCCCCAACACAGGTGCACAACATCTTATCGAATGCCCAGATCTCCGAGGACTTTGGGCTTGGCTTCGTCGACGGCGAGAAGATTGTGGCAAGCGGCGCAGTCTTGCGTGATTGAGGTCTTGCCGTCCTTCGTGGTGTGGTCGCCATCATGGCAACGGAAACAACCGGGATAGCTCATGTGGCCGATGTGGTTGGGGTGGGTACCCCAGGTGACTTTCATCTCGGGGAACACATTGGAGGTGAAGACGGTTACCAACCCATCGCCCGCAGCTTTTACGAGATCGGGCTTTGCGGCCAATACATCTGGATGCTCGCTGCGATAAAAGGCGGTGAGCAATTCGGGAATTTTAGTGCGGGCCTCGGCCTCGGTGGCGTAGTTGCCATTGAGCAGTTCAAGGCCCTTCTTGTGGACCCATGGGAGTTCGGGACTGACTGCGCCTTCGGCCATGGCGCGGTTGAGCGCGTCTTCCGCGGTCTGCATGGTGTGCGCGGCGCGGTTGTGGCAGTCGACGCAATCCATCACTCTGCGTTCGCCTTGCGGGGCAGCACCCTTGAGGGTTGATGAAGCAAATTCAGTGACGGAGCCATCTTCATTGCGTCTCTGCACCCAGGTAATGGTGGTGCGTGTTGGATCGGTGGAGATGTATTCGATGTGTCCGAGGTGGACGCCATGTATGCCGGTCAAATGCGAGAGCGAATCACGGCCGCCGAGGTGCAGCAGCACGACGGTCTGCGTCTCGGTATTGGTTGCGTCATCAGCAAAGCTGGACTTGACCAGGAGCTTTTCGCCGATGAAACGGGCCGGCGTATGGCAGCCTTCGCAGATTTCGCGCGCGGGTCGCAGATTCTGAACGGGCGATGGAATGGGACGGGGATAGCGATCGAAAGCGACTTCGAGAAGCTGCTTTGTGCCGTTCACCTTGGCCTTGAAATAAGAGGCCGCACCGGAGCCGATGTGGCATTCAACGCAGGCTACATGGGAGTGCGCAGATATTTTGTACGCCGTGTACTCGGGATGCATTACATGGCAAGACTGGCCGCAGAACTGGGGCGAATCCATGTAGGCCGCGCCGCGATAGCTGGCCATTGACACGACCAGCAGGTTCACGATCGTGGCGACCAAAACGATGTCAATGCCATGACGGAACATCCGGTCGTTGAGGTCGATTTTGGGAAACTCAGCCGGGATCTGACCTGCAAGCTGCAGCTTTTTGCGGCGGATATACACGCCGACCGGAATCAGAAGCAGCCCGAGAATGAAGAGACCCGGCAATAACAGGAAAAAGATGATTCCAAGATACGGGTTGTCGTTTGGCCGGCCGAAAAGCTCAACCAGCCAGTAGCCGATCATGGTTACGCCGGCAGCGCTGGTGATGGCTCCGCCGGCAAGGCTGATGGGATTGTTGCCGAAGAAAAGCGCCGGCCGCACCCAATTCTCGCGGAATCTTTGAAACATTTCCTTGTTGCTCCAGACCCGGAATTTACGCCCACCTCGCCAACCCAGTGCATATCTGCCAGAGTGGCGAGGCGGACTATCTATTTATTTCTATTTCAAACTGCGGAAGTAAACTACGGCATCCTTGATCTGCTCGTCAGTGAGTTTGCCGGCAAAGGGCTTCATCTTGTTCTTGCCGTTTTTCACAGCAGCAATCTCGTCAGCCTCGGAGAGCTTCTTGATGTCAGGGTCGGACACGGCCTTCACGCCCATCATCTTGGCGATTCCGGGACTTGGTGTTCCGGCGCTTCCGTGACAGCTTTGGCAATTTGCTTTGTAAACCGCTTCGCCGCCAGATTGCGCGAAGCCCATGGAACCGGCCAAACATACAGTAGCGGCCAGCACCGCCAAGGATCGAATCGTTGTCATTGCAAGACTCCTTCAGTATTTGAATGGCCAGTACGCCGGGGGCCATGCCCGGTCAGTTGATTTTGCAACATTCAAAAAACCCTTATGGAAACACGAAGCATCGCTGGGGTTTCCATCGAGGCTTGGCATTCTAATCAAGCGAGGCCGGCGCAACGCAAAGATTGAAGAGTTGCGCCGTATTCGTTTCACTTCATTACTTCAAAAACGTGCGGAAATAAGTTACTGCATCCTTGATTTCGCTGTCGCTCAGTTTATCCTTGAACGGCTGCATTTTGCCGCTGCCATTGCGAACAGCGTCAATCATCTTGGCTTCGGTGACGCTCTTCACATCGGCATCGGATATCGGCTTCACCTTCATCGCCTTACCTGCGGGCGAGTCGGCCAAGCCCGAGGCGCCATGGCACATCTGGCACTTGGCTTTGTAAACGGCTTCTCCCGCGGCTTGAGCAAAGCTCATGGTGCCCGCGAACAAGAGTACAAAAGTCGCCGCTAAAATCGTTCGAGTATTCCTTCTCATTGCCTAGCTCCCCATTGATTTCCCGGTAGGCGTGCTCCCGTGACAATCGCTGACGAAAAGGGGATCCTTCAACAACAGCCGCGTTCATCCCTTTGCGCCGCATGAGGGAAATCGCTGCTTCTGAAACGTTGAGAAACCAAATGGATGGACTGGCGAAAACTTCCCGCCGATTCATCCCCGATGCTCAGAATGCGTAAATCACACTCAGAGTTGTTACGTCACCGTGAAAGCTGCGCGGAGCAGGGCCCGGACCGCCTTGTTCTGCATAGCCGTGGTGAACCCAGTTAGCGTGCCACGACCACTGTGGCGCGATGTGAATCATCAAATCTGAATAGGGCGAAATAACCTTGGACTGCAGTGCACCCGGGACCATCAACGGATTCAGCATCTCTGCGGTGCCGTTGGTGTCAGTGAGGCGCGCACCGCCGTTGAACCGGAAAAACTTTGACGGAGCGTAAGAGAGCGAGCCAGAGAAAAATGTAACTGGGGCGTCATAGTGGCCAGTGCCCAAATAGAGTTGGGACGACGCTGGGGCCGTGGGCAGTGTTCCTCCCGGATTGTCGGCAGTCTGGAGGCATGTGCCTGTCGATCCCACCGCGCCGGGCGGTAGCGGATAGGTGGATGTGGCTACGAAGATGTAGCACAGATCCGTCCGCGAATAGACGTCGTCGTGGGCATAGTTGAAGTCGAGGCTCAACGTCTCAGTGGGAATGATCTGGGTTGCAAAGCTGACGTCGTGGTTGTGTTCGACGTGATTCACGAACGGGTCGTCGTTTTTGCCACTGAAGTCGTTGGCAGTGACGGCGAAGTTGATCCACTTGGCAGGAGTGATGGTCGCGCGCGCCTTGATGTGCTCCGTCTTGTTGGGTGCTTCACGGGTGTAGGTGTTGGTGGGCGTATCGGAGTTCGCCGATGTCCAGTTCGTGGAGTCGTAATTGACATTGAATCGGAAGGAGTGCGAGGGCTGAACCACTGCTCCTAGGATTAGCCCATTCTGGTGCCAGGTGAGGTCGTCGCCGGGATCAACGATGTTTCGGTTATCGAATCGCCAGCCGGCGGAGAACTTGAATTCGGGAACTACGGTCACCGTTGCCAATAGGGTGTTGCGTTCGATTTTCTGGTTAAGGAAGTAGTTGTTCGGCGTTGTGGTGGTGACCGGAGTAAGACTGCTGAGGGGCGTATTCACGTTGAGGTTGGGAGTCGCGGCGGTTCCAGCCCATACCTGGGACACGACGCTGTTGTTGCCCTCGATGCGGAAGTCACGGTATTCGACTGCATCCGATACCGCAAGGAACTTGGTGAGTTCGGCCTCGACGCTGAGATCTCCGTTAAGGTTGTCGCGCTTGTTGTTTGCAAGCCGTCCGTTGGCCAGCCCGCCGGTGTCGATTTCCTGGCGCTCGTAGGTGCGCGTCAACAGGCCGGTAAAGGTCTCGTTGAAGTTATTCACGTTCATGGAGTCGCCGCTGTAGGCGAGGCGGCCGACTACGGCGACCCTATCCCAGTAATGCGAACTGAAGCGCAGCTGCTCGGTTGGAAAGGTGGTGCGCGTGGGAGCAACCTGGCTCTGGACGAGGGTCTGGCTGCAATAAGGATTGGCGATGCCGTTGACTACTTCCGCGGTTTTGTTAGCGCCGGTACCGCAGGTCGTTGCCGCCAATGTGTCGATGCCCAGGGATGTCGGCGTACCGTTGGCGAGGGTGAACGGCGTAGGCGCCATCTGGAAAGACGAGTCGCCTCGATAAAGACCGAAGAACTGGTCGTAGCTAAGGGTAGTGCGCCTTGCCAGCTTTACATCAACGCCGCCGGTATAGGTGTCGAGCGCGTTGCGGAACCACTGGAGGAGCTGAACATCGCCACCGTTATGGATGGTTGAATAGGTCGGTCCCTCGTTGGTGTTGTGGTTATAGCCGACGCGGAAGCTGACTCTGGAGATCGGGAAGAGGGTGAACAAGGCGTCAGTGTTGCGGCGAACCGTGTTGAAAATATGGAGAGAATCCGGCTCGGGAATCAGTGGGGGATTGGTTGGCGTTGCTGTCGAGAGCAAAGAATTCGCCAACAGGTTGTAGTCGAAGTAATTGCGATCGCGGCGAAAATTGCCGGAGAAATCGTAGAGACGGCCTTTGGACATCTTCAGATAAGACACGTCGTTCGGTTCGCCACCATAGCCAAAGCTCGCCGTGGATAACGTATCGAAGAATGGCGTTTTGGCGGTGTTGACCGAGTGCAAATCGAGAGACTGGTTGATGACGCGCATGCCAGTGCCCTCGTTGACCATGGTGGCCCACATGGCGTCACTGCCGTTCTTCTCGGCGATGACTCCGCCCAGCTCGACGGATGAATGAGCCATGTACTTGCCCATCATGTGGGGCGCAGGCTCGGCTGGCGGTTTCTTTTCAGCCGCTGGTGGGGCGGGTTTGGCGGTGTCGGGCTGAGTTTGGCCAAGAGCGACGATTGCGCCGCCTGTAACCAATATGGCCGCGAGGATAAGGTTGCACAACCGGGACAGGATGAACCCGGCAGGCGACCCACCCAGACTGTTTGCGAATTCTGTCTGTCTTGTCATCGCTCGCGCCCTTACTCAGTGGAATTGAAGAAAATCGAACTGGTGTTGGAACCATGGATGCTGGTGTGGCAAATAGTGCATGACTGATACTGCGTAGCCTGGTTGTGCGCCGGCCCCTGTGGCTGGAGTGTGGTGAAGTTGGTAGATGGCGAATGGCACTGCAGGCAGATGGTGTTGACGTTGGCACGATTGAGCAGGCGCGGATTCGGCCCGCCGTGCGGGAAGTGGCAAGCGGTGCAGCCTTCGGTCTTGACCACATCGTGCTCGTAGACAAACGGACCTGCTGTTTCGCTATGGCACTTGGTACAAACCGCATCCATCTGCGAGGACGAACGGAGGTTCTTGCTGTTGAATGTGCCGTGCGGATCGTGACAATCGGTGCATTTCAGCAGGCCTTCTTCGACCTTGTGATGGAACGGCATGTTGAACTGCGGCTTGATGTCGGTATGGCACTGGAAACACAACTTAGGTTGTGCAACCTTGAGCAGATGTTCCTTGTCTTCGCCAACGTGAATGCTGTGGCAGCTTACGCAGCTCACGTTGTTTTCAGCGTGGGCGGAGCGCTCGAAGTTTGCGTGCTGACCCTGGTGGCAGCCGAGACATTTCGCGTCGACTTCCTTGACGGTGGCCTTGGCTGGATTAAAAATCTTGGTTACATCTCCGCCGCCATCGACATGGGCCTTGCCCGGCCCGTGGCAACCTTCGCAGGTGACTCCGGTCTTGCCGTGAGCCTCCGCAAGTTTGGAATGCGGATTGGAAGCGAAGCCCTTTGCAGCTTCTTCGTGGCAGGTTGCGCAGACTTCCTGACCGACAAAATCTCCCGGTGCAGGGGGGGCTTGGCTGGTTTTCGCGCTGGCGGAGTTGGTTCTCTTTGCGGGGGCAGCCATTGCCAGGACAGAAAACAAGCTCGCACTGAGGAGAAGCATGAGAAAAACTTGGGGCCTGAGAATCTTTCTCAGAGCCACATTTGGTGTTTGCAGTGTTAGCTCATCTCTATGCATCAGGCACCACCTTGGGGCTCTCGTCATGGGTCTTCGCTGTGGGTTGGACGACCACTAAACTCAATCAAATAAGAATGTTACCGCACAGCGGAGCCCTGGCTCTCGCCGTGCGAAGGTACATTCTGTGTGGAACATCACCTTCTGCCCTGAATCCTACTGTGCTCTGTGTGCAAATTCGGTGACATCCGTCACATGCTGCGGGGGTGAAATCCAGCTAAAACTGCCTGTTTCAAGGGGCACACTCGCATCGGAGGCTGGGATGACTGCTTCCCGGGACCGTCGGCTGGAGTGACCTCTGCGCTGAACGTACCGTTCAATTTGTCTCAAGTCTGTTCAAAACTGCACTTATTTAGGGTATGAAATGCACTCAATTTTCCCTGAAGTTAAAATCTGCGACTTAGCATCGCCCTGAGCTCAAACCGAGACCCACAAGCGATTTAGGGTGCAAGGTAGGCCCTCATAGTCGTGAGCCCCATCACATCCAATGGACCAGAAGTTGGGCAGACTGAATTGAGGCAGGGAAATGGCCGAGCTTGAGATTTCCGTAATGGAGCAGAGACGCCAGAAGCACATGGCTCGGCAGTCGCCTGTCGGTTGTGCGGCTTGCTCGAATCGCCGGCCCGGCTGGTTCTGTTCTCTAGGCAGTGCTGTTCTCGCCGACCTTGAATTAGTTACCAGCACCATCACTCTGCCATCTCAGGCGTCGCTGTTTACACAAGGCGAGGACGCCCGATGCCTCTATTTAATTTGCGAAGGATATCTAAAGCTCACAGCAGGCAGGGCTCAGGATCGCCAGATGATCGTTCGGGTTGCCGGTCCGGGCTCGATGCTTGGGCTGTACGCCGCGCTTTCGCACGGCGTATATGAGGTTTCGGCGGAGTCGCTTACGACGGCGCAGCTTCGTCCGGTAGAGCGGGAAAGATTTTTAACTTTCCTTCGCAACCATAAAGAGGCGCAGATGCGGGCCGTACAGTGCATTTGCCAGGAATACCGTTTTGCCCTGCAGGATGCATGTCGAATCGCCTTGGCGGAGACAGTAGCTACACGCCTGGGTCGTCTGCTGCTGGAGTTGGCTCACCAGATTGGCGAGCACCTGGATGGCGGAGGATTCCGGTTTCCGCTGTTGCTGACGCATGAAGAAATGGCTTCGATGGCTTGCACCACGCGCGAGACGGTCACTCGGACGCTGGGCCAGTTCCGCAAAGACGGTTGGATCTTGATCGAGGACTCGGTTGTCACGATCCAACAGCCGGAGATGCTTCAGAATCTGATCTGAGCAGAGACATCCTTCCAAGCCAGTATTGCGGCTTCCGCAAGCCCCCTTTCCGGAGTCAAAGAGATATCATTAATAGAGCGGAACCAGAGTAACTGTTTCCCATTGGGTTTTGTTCAAGGTCGCCGCTCCCTGATGGTCGCGTCGGATTCCACCCCGTCGACAAAGACCCATCGTCGGGGCCCCGGGCTTAAATGCTGTGGCTTCAGGATGCATCGACTCTGGTTCCGCTACAGGGAGTTTGTACGCGTATGCCCCGATTTGCAGTTTGTTTCTTTGTTTTCTTTCTCTCCTGCAGTGCGTTCGGTCAGACTTCACCTTCGACGCCTGCGCAGGCGCCCGTAACCTCAGCAGTTTCTCCTGAGATCCAGCAGTTCCAGACGATTGAGAACTCGTGGGACGATGCGGTGAACCGGCGCGATCAATACACGCTGGAACTGGTGTTGTCTCCGCTGTTCGTTGATGTTTCCGCCTCAGGCGACATCACGACGCGCAACCAGCAGCTGGCCAATCTGATTACGGTCGAGGATAAGACATTGCACCTGGAGCAGCGCGTGATCACCGTTCGCATGCTGGGTGACATCGCGGTGGCGAACGGCACCTACGTGCTGCACCACCGGGCCTCGTCTGGGCAGGTCGATGAAAAGGGCGTGTTTACGCAAGTCTTCGAGCGCGCTCACAATGGCTGGCTGTGCATCAATTCGCAACGAACGCTTTTGCGGGAGGATGGACCGGGCAAGAACAAGAAATCCTCCAATGCTGAGCTGCCGTTCCATATACCGTTGTTTTCGAAGGGCGACAAGGACACGCCGCAATAGTGTGCGGAACTTTGCGGATGCTGGGACCAGTGTGTTGTCTCAGAAGTTATTGGCATAAATCTGGAAATGCACGGAAGCAGATTCTTCGCTTACCACCCGCCAACTTCTGTTGTGAACTTCAGAGACCGGATATTGGTCAATATGCACAGGGCCAGCGCACGGCTGACTCAGGCGACTGACGCATTTGCGCGCTTGTTCCCCTGCACTCGGATCGAGACATGAACGAGCGAGAGCGCAGCGGGAGTTACACCAGGGATGCGGCTGGCCTGGCCGATGGTGATGGGGCGAACGCGCTCGAGCGTTTCGCGCATTTCGCGACTGAGGCCGCTGATGGTTCCGTATTCAATCCAGTCGGGGATAGCGACGGCTTCAGCTGCCTTGAGCTTCTCGATGGCTTTCTTCTGCTGTTCGAGGTAACCCGCAAATTTGATTTCGGTTTCGACGGCGCGTGCTTCGTTGCGGAGAGGCGCGCGCTGCGCCGTTGAATCCTGTTCGCGGGACAGGTCGTAATCAGCAAGCAGCGGGTCAGCCTTGAGCGCCTCGTGGAGAGCGTGGAGAATCGGCTCGATCGTGACCTCGGGCCGCTTGAGCAATTGCGCCCATGTGAGTCCGGCGGTCGTGGTGAGATCGCTGAAGCCGGATGATGCCAATTTTTCAGAATCGACTTTGCTGGTGGACAGCAGCTTTTCAAGCGCGGCCATGCGCGCCTGCTTTTGCCGATATTCCGACCACGCCTCGTCGTTGATGAGGCCGAGATTGCGGCCGTAGGGGGTGAGACGGCGATCGGCGTTGTCGATGCGCAGATGGAGACGGAACTCAGCGCGCGATGTAAACATGCGATACGGTTCGTTGATGCCCTTCGAGATGAGGTCGTCGATCAGGATTCCCGTGTATCCTTCGGTTCGGTCCATCGTGAATGGCGGCTCGCCCTTGAGCCAGAGAGCTGCATTGATGCCCGCCATGATGCCCTGGCATGCAGCCTCTTCGTAGCCGCTGGTGCCGTTAATCTGGCCGGCGAGGTAGAGGCCCTCCATGCTTTTGACGCGCAGAGTACGGTCAAGCTCAGTGGCGTCGACAGAGTCGTACTCGATGGCGTAGCCGGGGCGCAGCATCTCCGCCGCTTCAAGGCCGGGGATAGAGCGCACGATCTGCCATTGCACTTCCATGGGCAAGGAGGTGGACATGCCGTTTACGTAGACTTCGTGGGTGTTGAGGCCCTCGGGCTCGAGGAAAAACTGGTGCTGCGTCTTGTCAGGGAACTTTACGATCTTGTCTTCGATGGATGGGCAGTAACGCGGGCCGATGCCTTCGATTTGTCCTGAGTACATGGCGGAACGGTGCACGTTCTCGCGGATGATGCGCAACGTCTCAGGAGTAGTGAAGGCGATGTGGCAGCTAACCTGTGGTTGCACGATTCTGCGGGTGCGGAAGCTGAAGGGTGTGGGGTCGGCGTCGCCGGGCTGTTCTTCGAACGCGTCCCAGTGAATGGTGCGGCCATCGAGGCGCGGGGGCGTGCCGGTCTTGAGGCGGCACGTGCGAAGGCCGAGAGCGCGAAGCGCTTCGCCGAGCAGGACAGAGGCTGGCTCACCGCTGCGGCCAGCGGGGTAACGCTCTTCGCCGCAGTGGATGAGGCCATTGAGAAATGTGCCGGTAGTGATGATGGTGGCTCCGGCGAGAAGGCGTCGGCCGTCGCGAAGCTTGAGGCCGAGGACTTTTCTACGAGAGCGGACTGGACGTGGGATTTCTGCGCTAACCCAGGTCCCAGATACGGGACCTTGGGCACCCACGGATTCGTCCAAGAGCAAATCCACGACTTCAGCCTGGCGGATGTGGAGGCCGGGCTGGGCTTCGAGAACTTCGCGCATTTTTACGCGGTAGAGCTGCTTGTCGCATTGCGCACGTGGACTCCAAACAGCCGGGCCGCGCGACGTGTTGAGGAGGCGGAATTGGATGCCGACGGCGTCGGCGACTTCGCCCATGATGCCGCCGAGAGCGTCTACTTCGCGGACGAGGTGGCCCTTGGCGACGCCACCGATGGCTGGATTACAGCTCATCTGGGCGATCAAGTCGAGATTCATGGTGATGATTGCAGTTTTCAGGCCCATGCGCGCCGCGGCCATCGCCGCCTCGCACCCGGCGTGCCCGGCGCCAACGACGACAACATCGTATTGTTCGGTGAAAGCCATCCAATTCTATTCTACGGGTTCTTTAGTTCCAGATGCATTCGCATCAGGAACATGGAGTCTCTAGCAGGCTGCTGAAAAAGTCAAAGTTTGAGATGGATTGGCGGCGATGACCCGTCCGCGGCTAAAGCCGACGTCAATTTCGACGGCTTTACGCGGTGGTTCAAAACCCCCGCCTCCCTCCGGCCCCGCCTTCCTCCGTGTTCAGTTTTTCCGCCGCACCTGCCAGGTTCAGTCTACGAATTCGATCAATTTGTACGGCGTAACTCTATGACTTAAGTGTCCCGTTTCGAGCGGTAAGGCCTGCCGGCGCAGAAAGATGGGCTCCTATAATCGACTGGAACTGGTTGCACAAACGCTGCCCGACCACTGCGAAGCGTCCCTCAGGGCTAAAGCCCCGGAGAATTAGAACACTTATGCGGCACGGCTGAAGCCGTGCTCTTTCAAAACCGGATTATGCGACCAACTCTAGCTTCTCTGTGTTGAGCGCTACGGCAACGACGGTTGGATTGAATGAATACCTGTTCGTGCGGAAACCCGACCGACGGCCACGGCACCCTGTGCTCGCGGTGTGGAGCTCTGCAGATACTCGAAGTGAGAGCGGACAGCAGCGACGAAGAGATTCGGGCTGCCTATCTTCTGCTGGTCAAGGTCTGGCATCCGGACCGATTCCAAGGCGACAGTGCGTTGAAAAAGGCAGCGGAGGAGAAGCTGAAGGCGATCAACTCCGCCTATTGCCTGCTGTTCGCAACGCCCGGAGAAAGAGATCGGCGGCCGAGGCCGCATGAGACCACTTCGTACGCATGGAATGAAGCTCCCACGCAAGAGATGCCGCGAGTGGCAGATGAAGATGAAGCCTCCAGCAAGATTGGATCGCTTGCGAAGCCGAGAAGGCGTACATACTGGGCGTCTTTTCAGGGTCTAACGCTGCTTCTGCGCTGCTCCATCCTGTTGTGCGTTGTTGCGTTCGGTGGATTCCTGCTGATGACTGCGGACTCGCTGCTCTCAACAAATCTGACGACGGCAAAGTTTTACCTTGGATACAGGGCTGAAGTTATCGGCAAGCTGGGTGCACTAAAGAGCGACATCGTGGAAAAGGTAGCCGCTAGCCTGCACCGGGCGAACACGGACACGGCGGGCGAAGGGGGGGGTGCTAACGCGGAGACCGTGCAGGCGGCGACGTCTTCGCCGCGACCGGAAGTGATCCACGTGGCAGGAAAGACGCAGACGCGCGTCGTGAAGGTATTGCCCTACATTACGGCGGGACTTACCGAGAGCGAGGTAGTGTCGGTTGAAGGCGCTCCGACTTCATCTTCGGAAGACAAGATGGTGTACGGAAGATCGGTGTTCTACTTCAAAGACGGCGCATTGGTTGGCTGGAAGATCGCCGATTCCTCTCCGCTGCGCGTGAAGCTGTGGCCCGATGCGCCGGTAGATCCAAGCCTGAGAAGTTTCACAGTCGGGTCGTCAAAGAATGAAGTGCTGGTGATTCAAGGGACTCCGAATGTGTTTTCTGCAGACGTGTTCGGCTATGGCAGCTCGGTGGTGTTCTTCAAGAACAATCGGGTTGTGAGTTGGAATGACGATCCGGGGTCGGTGCGGTTGCGGAGCAGGGAGTAGGGAAGGGACTAGGGGATAGGGAGTAGGGGTCAGGGACAGTGAACAGCGGACAGTTCACCGGCTTCTAGGGCCTGTGAGGTTGCAGTCGACTGATCGCAACTGATCACTGTTCACTGACCACTGGGAACTGGATTGCTACTTGTTTTCGTTGCCGACGAGGCGAAAGGTTATGGTTCCCCAGAAGAGGCGTGCGCGCATCTGCACGGGGAGATGACGTTCGTCGTCGGTGTACCAGATCCAGATGTTGCCGCGATTCTTCACAACGCCGGCGTCAGCGGTTGGCTGAACACGAACCGTTTTGAACGTGCCGAGTGTAGTTTTGATCTCCTCGCGCCCTTCGACCTTCATGGTTACGGGGACGTTGTGCATGGCGTCGACGACGGGCAGGATGAAATTGTGTCCTACCTCCATCGGCTGAGACGAGGCATAAAACACGCCGGTAAGCAGGTCGGTCATGCAGCCGGGAACCGGCAACTCTACATGCTTTGTCTGACCGGTGACCATATTCTTCTCGTCGAGGATGGATTTGGACTGGGCATAATCGAGCTTAAGCGTGGAGTTGATCTGGCGACGGCCTTCGACGGTCTGCTTGTCGAATTCATAGGTGCAGCCTTTGTCGCGATCGAAGTTCGATTGGAAATGATCGCTGGCGTGGAAGAGCAGGTTGATGGCGCCAAGGGTGTCGGCATTGGCGGTGATCCTCTCCCGATCTCCGACTGCCTCAAAGTGCAAAACCGCCGTTCCGGCCGTAAAGACACGCCAATCCACTGAGTAGGTGAGGGTCTGCTTCTGGGGGAAACTGAAGCCGGCTCGCGGTGGTGCGAGCGGCGGGGATTGCTGAGCGTGCGCGATTGCAGCAACGGTGAGAGTGCAAAAAATTGTCTTTAAGATTCTGCGCATCTTCACCGTCGGGGTACTGCTCCTTTATTTGACTTTTCTATCGCGGAAAACGGTTAATGGGGAACATGAACAAACATGCCCAGAGCCCGCCGGAGGAAGAGCAGGCTGAGGTAAAGCAGTGTGGCTCCTATAGTTGCATTGTACTCGCGGTGGCGTAAGTAAAGCGTCAGAGAGAACTTGCCCGGCGTGACTTCAGTTTTGGCCGGTGTGATGCGCGGCAGAAGACGGGGGACGCGGCGGCAATACTCGTCGAAATCCGGGAAGGTCTCGCGAAGAAAGCGTTCCTCGGAGGCGATGACAGGGACATAGATCGCAATAAATCCGGCAGCCAGAACAAGGCCGACGGGCCAACTGAGCAGGGCCAGTGCGAATCCGGCGGCCATCAGCATCGATCCCAAATACAACGGGTTGCGGGTGTGGGCATAGGGACCGGTCTGCGTGAGTTCGCGGTTCTTCTTCACGTATCCTGCGGCGTATCCGCGCAGCCAGAGACCGGGAACGACCAGCACGAGGCTCCATGCTACGGCTGCGGGCTGAGGGGCTCGACGCCACAATTCAAAGAGGTAAAGAGCGGCCGTCAGGAAGCCCAGCGGTACACGGATCCGTCGGGCAATTCTCTGCCACGATTGCATGGAGCTGACTTTTGGAGCGGCTTCGGGCTGAGTCATGGGGCGGCCTCAGGATAAAGCAGGCTCTGAGCAGCCTGCATGACCTCTTCCGGCGAGATGGTCAGGAGGCCTGCTTCGGGAGCCTCGTTTCGCGTATGGTCGCGGCGACTCTGGGGACTGCGCAAGACCTTGAACCTGGTGCCGAATGGGCCGTTGCGGCTGGGATCGGTGGGGCCGTAGATGCCGACGACGGGGCGGCCGAGAGCACAAGCGAGATGGAGGGGTCCGGTGTCGCCGGCAATGACGAGGGCGGCGCGGCGGGTGATAGCAATGAGCTGCTCAAGCGACGACAGGAGCGGACGCGCGCCTCCGCCTGTTCTCTGCACAATGGTGTCGGCAAGGAAAGTTTCGCCGGGGCCGGCGTTGACGAGGACGCGAAAACCGCGCCCCAGCAGAACCCGCGCTACATCGGCATAACGTTCGGCGGGCCAGCGCTTGGCGCCCCAGCCTGCGCCGGGATTGATGAGGGCCGCGGGCGCGCCTTCGTATTCATCCATGAGGCCGTTGGCCCAGGATTCCGCTGCCGGGTCGATGGGAAGCGGAGGCTGGATATAGGTGAGTTTGTCACCGGCGATGGCTTTAGCGAGTTCCAGGTCCTGCTCGATCACGTGCTGTCCGGTAGTGGCTACCCGCTCGTTGAAAAGCCAACGGGCGATGCGCTCGCGTGGCTCGGTCTCGCCGATGAATCGGCGGCAACCGGCCATGCGCCCGAGGATCGCCGATCGGACAGCACCCTGGAGGTCGAGCACCGCGTCGTACTTTCCCGCGCGGAGGGTTTTGCGCAGGGCTCCGATCTCGCGGCGGGTTTGCGATGCGAAAAGATTGCGACGCCAATTCTTGGTCGGCGCTAAATGGAGACGATCTACGATGGGCTGCTTGGAGGATGGATTTTCCGAGTCGCGGCCTGAACTGTCTTCTGCCGCAAGAAGCGGCTTCCACATTGGTTCGACGACCCAGTCAATTTCCCATTCAGGATGTGCGATACGCAAAGCCGCCACGGCGGGCAAGGCGTGCAGAATGTCTCCCATGGCGCCAAGACGGACGACAAGGAGGCGAAACTTGGACTGGGTTTGCAAACTCTGATTTTCTCACAGGGATGGGCTGGCCCAATCTGCGAGAGACGGGCGGTTGTGGATGATGGGGAGTGTATCTGGGGAGGTAGCGGAGTTGGCGGGGTTAGCGGAGGTAGCGGGGTGGCATTGCGAAAGCAGAAGCAGATCCTTCACTCCGCTTACCCCACTTACGTGGGGCCCCAAGCACGCTCCGTTCAGGATTACGATTATTGGGTGAGGCGATCGTTTCGGCACGGCTGAAGCCGCGCACTTTCAAAACACCTCAGGGCGACTACGGCACGAGTAAAGCCGCTTCAGCGACTCACCCCACCCAGAGGGTAATCGGTTCCCGCGGTCGCTGGGGATCCCGGGAACTCGTGCCTCTTCAAGCCACTTCAAATTGAGCAACTACAGAGACGGGCGATGAGCCACTGAAGAGCATTGACTTCATCCTCGATCTCGACATGAAGCTGTGCGCACAGCAGAGGTGACTCCGCGGGAAATGCGTCGTTGAGGATGCCGAGTCGGACTTGATCTTTTTCGGTAGTCAACAGCGCGGAGGCACCGGAATTGCGCGCGGACGAAAGCAGGCGTTCGATGTCGCGTGCTGTGTAGCGATGGTGGTCGGGGAATGCAATTTGAGAGGCAACGGTCAAGCCGGCGGATTTGAGGCCGGCGAAGAACTGGTCGGGGCGAGCGATGCCACAGAAAGCTGCGACGGGGCCGGCGGTCTGCGGAATGACCATGCGCCGGCGAATGCGCCAGATAGGGCCTGTCCATCCGAAAGATTTCAGTTCTGCTGCGAAGTCAGGATCGTCGGCCGGGATGGCGATGACCGTCGCGCGGCGGGCGACGCTGAGGGGTTCGCGGAGGTTCCCGGCAGGAAGCAGCGTGTCGTGCCAATCTTCGCGGTTCAGCAGCAGGATGTCGATGTCGCGATGGAGTTGGCGGTGCTGGAAGCCGTCGTCCAGGATGTGGGCACGATTTTCTGGGCTCTTGTCGTGGTTGTTCTGCCCTGGCACATCTGTCCCTGCAGTGGTTTCGGATTCGGCGAGGAGGCCGGCGTCGTAGCGCTGCGGGGCAACGTAAACAGGGACGCCGGTTTGGCGCGCGATGAGGAGCGGCTCGTCGCCGAAATCTTCTGCGGCGCCTTCGGGAAGAACGCGGGCGGGCGCGCTACCGAGGCGGCCGTATCCGCGGGAAAGGACGTCTACATTGAGGTCGCGCAGTTTGAGAGCATTGGCAAGGGCGATGGTGAGTGGTGTCTTGCCGGAGCCGCCGGTGGAGAGATTGCCGATGCTGATGACGGGATAGCGGAGACGGCGAATCGGTTCCCTGCCGCGACGGAGGTTACGGAATGCGAGGCCTGCCGAATACAACGGAATGAAAGGTGCGAGCCAAGGACGCCTCATACGGGTCGACCCTCTTGTTCGAGAAGGCTCTCAATGGCGAGGGCGGTTCGCACGGTGGCACCAGCTTGCTGAACGAAGACCTGCTTGGCTCGCTCGCCCATCGCGGCGGCTTCGGATGGATTGCGCAGAAGACTGATCAATACATTTGCCAGTTCTTCTGCGGAGGCTATGCGGAGGGCATCATGGGCGACGAGGTCGTCGGTGATGGTGCGGAAGTTGGCATAGTGAGGGCCCATGACGATGGGAACGGCGAACTGAGCAGGCTCGAGCGGATTGTGGCCGCCAGCGGGGACCAGGCTGCCGCCGACGAAAGCGACGGTAGCGACGGAATAAACAGAGGCCAGTTCGCCGATGGT
Organism: uncultured Acidobacteriaceae bacterium; assembly: GCA_963826915.1. Classification (GTDB taxonomy): domain Bacteria; phylum Acidobacteriota; class Terriglobia; order Terriglobales; family Acidobacteriaceae; genus Telmatobacter. Next base: position 70,571 of record CAWGYG010000004.1, on the reverse strand, counting down.
GTCAAGGAGGAGGATCTGTCCGGCGACCAGCGGGCGGAGCGAAGCTTCAGGCTGTGAACGCCAACCGGAGCGCTTGACCCATGGAATTCCTGACTTCTGAAGTAATGCCTCGACCGCTGCGAATCGTTCAGGATGACGCGGCGCAAGGATCATGACTAATTGCGGATCGGCCTGGAGCATCTTCGGAAAGCATTCGAGCAACGCGGACTCTTCGCCGTCGAGGGTGCTTCCGGCGACGAACAGGCGAAGCCTTGGCGTCAACTTTTTCAGAATGCGGGTTGCATCAGCTTCGCCGACGGTGCGGACATCGAATTTCAGGTTTCCGGCTACGGTTACGCAATTCGGATCGCAGCCAAGAGCGTTGAGCCGATTGGCGTCGGTTTCGGTTTGAGCCAGCACGCAGCTTATGCGGCTGAGAAAAGGACGCCACAGTCCCCTGAGCATCCGGTAGCGCGGCCAGGAACGATCGGAGATGCGTGCATTGACCACGGCGACAGGGATACCGCGACGGAAGCAGCCGCTTAGCAGGTTGGGCCAAAACTCAGTCTCAGCCAGGATGAGCAGGCTGGGCTTGAGGGCTTTCAAGTAAGCGCGGACAGCCCAACTCAGGTCGAGAGGGCAGTAGAAGACGCGGTTTGCTCCGAAGCGCTCGCGGGCAAGCGCCTGGCCGGTGCGGGTGGTAGTGGAAATCAGGAGCCGATGCTCCGGAAAAGCTTCGGTCAACTCCTTTACGAGGTGGCTGACAGCCAGGACCTCACCGACCGAGACGGCATGGAGCCAGATTGCCGGCCTGTTGTCGGCAGTTCGAAGCGAGGGCGGGAACTTTCCCAGGCGTTGCATCAGGCCTTCGCGGTACTTGAGCGTGGTGGCCATCCGCCAAAGCCACCAGGGGGCTCCGATTGCGAGGGCCGACAGCAACGCGAGGTTGTAGAAAAATAGAATCATGCGATACGGAATTTGAGTTCCATCGGTCTAACCTTTGAATGATACAGTCGAGCACGATGAAGGCTATGCGATCATTGCCGGTGCTGGTGGCCGGAGTAGCGCTTTCGGCCATGGGCGCCACGCACGGGCCTCCGCCTGCGCAGCCGGCGACGAGCTACCCTGCGGTCGAAGTGCATGACAAGGAAAAAGTGGCGATCGCGGTCGAGCCGTATGACACGAAGGAAAAAGAGTCAATTTTCAAGGTGGATTATCTAGGCCACGGCGTGATGCCGATCCGGCTGATCGTGACCAATAACGGTGACCGGCCGATTTCGTTGCGCGACGCAAGAATTCTCTTTTACACGGCCGGAGGGGACAGGATACAGGCGGCCGAGCCGGAAGATGTGGAACGGTTGATGACGCTGAAAGAGCGCCAGGGAAAGAAGATTCCGATGCCGGGTCCGATTCCTGCAATCAAGACGAAGCCCAAGGCCAGCAACCAGGAGATCGAGCAGGACTTCAACACTTATGAGTACGGAGCACTGGTTGTCGAGCCGCATTCGACGCGAGCGGGATTCTTGTTCTACGACGTTTCGCAGCTTGACCACCCGCTGGAGGGTGCGAAGATGCACCTGCACAAGCTGCGGGATGCGGACGGAAACGAGCTGTTTTATTTTGAAATTCCCTTCGACAAATATCTGCAATCGAAGTCGAGCCAGATGAAGTGACGGCTGGCGCCGCGGCTACTCGTAATAGGTAGCGGTGGTGGTGTCGGTCTCCCAGATGGTGCAGTCTTTCACGCGCACGCGGCCGCCGGTCATGCCGGAGAGCTGTTCGTTGGTCTGGTCGTAGAAGAATTTGGCGATGTTTTCCGCGGAGGGATTGAGCTGGATGAAAGGCTCAATGTCATTGAGCATCTGGTGGTCGATGCGTTCGATGACGGGGCGCAGCACCTGCTTGAGCAATTTGAAATCGAGGAGCAGGCCGGAAGGATCGAGTTCCTTGCCGTGGAGAGTGACGCGCACCTTGTAGTTGTGCCCGTGCGGGTTCTCGCACTTGCCGTGGTAATTGCGTAGATAGTGCCCGGAGGAAAAGCCGGCCTCCACGGTGACTTCATACATCGACGTTTTGGGGTCCTCGGCGGGGAAGAGTCCCCGCTCAGTTTTGATTCTAGGCCAAGCCGCGAAACAGGGGTTAGTTGTCAGTTGTCAGTTGTCGGTGGTCAGTGGTTCAGTGGGCAGTGGGCAGCTAGTCGACGAAAAGGTGGTTGATTATGGATCTCATAGGAGGGCTTAAGGGGCGCATTCTGGTCGCTTTTGGCATTAAATTTTCCTGTATTCCTGTATTGACGGAACGCGTAAGTAATTGAAATTGCGTTGGTTGAGCAGGGCTGTACAGGAATACAGTTGGAAAATTATTTTTCCTGGATTCTTGAGAGGTCTGGCGGGGTGTTCAGAGTTCATCACTATCTAAATTGTGCGCCGGGAACGGGTATTGATCGGCAAAAGCCGGGCATGAAGGCCTCGACTCCCTCCAGTTGACGAATTGCCGGGGTCGGTTATTCAGTGGGACGGCGGCGCTTGCGGCGGTTCTCCTGGCGGGATTCTTCGCTGCGGCGGTCTACCTGTTCGAATAGGTGGCTGAGGACGCCGATGAGGGCGGCAGAAAGGCCTGCAAGAAGCATTAACAGTGCGATGGTGCGCCAGAGCGAGGCGTTAGCGGGCAGGCCGGGCTGGAAGTTCGACGGGATGAGCGCCATGCCCATCGAAATGACCGCGAAAAGGCCAAGCGTGGCGGCGAGGATGTAGAAGTTGCGGGACATTTTATCCGCCTGCTGTGATTTTACGGTGAGAGGCTTCAGGGGGCGGTAAGAAGGTGGATTGTCGCCGGAGGGCATCCCCTCGGGGGCTATGGCCCAGTCGAAAATCAGCCGCTTACGGCACGCGACCCAGAGGGTACTCCGAGTCCTGCCCTGACACAAAAGAAAAAGCAGATCCTTCACTTCGCCTACCCCACTTGCGTGGGGCCCCAAGCACGCTCCGCTCAGGATGACAATTCATATGGGACGCGATCCCTGCGGCACGGCTAAAGCCGTGCCCTGACACAGGAATTCGAATGAGTCTTTCCGCACGCATGAAGAATCACGCCCGCGATGCGCCGCGACCTAAACTGGTCGATTTGGAGTCGTGCTTTCCCACCCTTGCGCGATGGGACTGCGCAAGGATGGGGCACCCTCTTCATTGGCGAGGGTAGGAACGATGAGGACGTGGCGGGGCCACCCTCTTCAAGCGGACAGGTCGGCGGTGTTGATGAGGGTGACGTCGGCTTTCTGGAATTCGGCTTCCATTTTTGCGACGGAGCCATCGAGGTCGATGGCGCGGCAGGCATCTCGGAGGATGACAACCGGGAATCCAAGGCGGCGGGCGTCGAGTGCTGAATAGGCGACGCAATAGTCGTAAGCCAGGCCGGCGAGGTAGATGCGGGTGAGCTGGCGCTCTTTCAGATATCCGGCCAAACCCGTTTTGGTGGTGCGGTCATTCTCAAAGAAGGCGGAGTAGGAGTCGATCTCGCGACGGAAGCCCTTGCGCAGAACAAGTTCGGCCTGAGGCAGGTTGAGCGCAGGGTGGAAGCCCGCTCCCCAACTGCCTTGAATGGTGTGATCGGGCCAGAGAGTTTGCGGGCCATAGTTCAACTCGATTTGTTCAAAGGGATTTTTGCCGGGATGGGAGCTGGCAAAAGAAGTGTGGCCCCTGGGATGCCAATCCTGGGTGAGAATGATGTGCTGGAATGCGGGTGCGGCTTTGTGAATCGGATTGATGACAGCGGCGCCGTCGGCAACGGCGAGTGCGCCACGAGGGCAGAAATCATTTTGCACGTCGACGACGATCAGTACATCCTGCCCTGTGACTTGCATCGTGTCTTCTGATTTCCTCCGCGAGCGGACTGGATTCCGATTCTCTCAGACGGAGTTGGTTTTCTCAAAGAAGGATTGGGATCTGGGGTGGGTTGAAAGAGTCTGCCCTCGTGCGGCGGAACAAAACAAAAGCAGATCCTTCACTTCGCTTACCCCATGAACTTTGTTCATGGGGCCCCAAACACGCTCCGTTCGGGATGACAGTTCTTAGTCTGATGAACATTAGAGGCGCGGCTGGGGCCAACCTTGCGACGTGGCGCTCCGTTCGGGATGACAATTCTTAATTCTGATGAACATTAGAGGCGCGGCTGGGGCCAACCTTGCGACGTGGCGCTCCGTTCGGGACGACAGTTCTTAATTCTGTTTGTCTGCGGGTGCGGGGGATGCGGGCTTGTGACGCTGATCCGCGGCCTTCTGCAATTCCTCTTCACGCTTGGTCTTCTCGGCGGCAGCTTCGGAATCTGTCACGTAGCGGAACATCTGCAAGCGTCCCGGTTCCTGCTCGGTGGTAAAGACCCGGTTCTGCTTATCGATGGCGACTCCCGTCAGCGTCTTGAACTGGCCGGGCAATTCTCCATGTCCGGTGCCGATATAGGTCAGCAATTGACCTTCTCGATTGAAGACCTGAAGGCGATCTTCCATCTGATCGGCCACCCAGATATGCCCGTCGCCATCCACGGCGATGCCTTTGGGGCGAGCGAGGTATCCGGGGCCATCGCCATGTTTGCCAAAGAGACTGATGAAGTTGCCATCGGCATCGAAGATTTCGACTCGATTGTTGAGCGTGTCGGACACATAGACATTGCCATCGTTGTCCAGGGCCACGCCCTGCGGCGCGCCAAAGTCACCGGGGGTGGTGAGGAAGTGATTCTTCCCGCCGGTTCCGATGCGTCGCAGCAGTTTGAGGCTGTCTGCGTCATAGACAATGACCTGGTCCTGCTGGGTGTCGACCACGTAGAGAAAACGGTTGGTCGTATCGAGGGCGATGCCGACCGGATCCTGCAGTCCCTCGGTGATCTGATTTTCGACTTCATGTTTGGCATTCAAAATGAGAATGCGGTGCATCTTGCCGTCGGAGATGAAAAGCCGGTCGTCGTCATCGATGGCGAGGCCGTTGATCCAACCGAAATGGGCTTCATAACCGTTACGGATGAGCTGCGTGTCGTGGGTCGCGGTGTTGAAGATGAAGATGGCGCCGACTCTTTGATCGGCCACGTAGACCAATCCCTTGGAATCGATCGCGATGCCATAGGGTCCGATCAGTTGGAACGGAAAAGTTTTGGGATTGAATTTTTCTGCCTGGGACTGGCCGCCAGCGAGGCGGTCCATCCATGTTGCTTTGGGCTTTGCATTGGCCGCCGGCGTGTAATCGACCTTGGTGCCGGCAAAATAGTCGAGCCAGCGGACACGGGCAATATTTGGCGGGCTGGGCCACACCAGCTTGGTGGCGTCAAAAGGAAACTTGCGCGGGCCCACTTCAGTTGCGGCAGTGGTAGTGTCTTTCTTTTTCTTCGCCGCGCCGGCGGAAAACGGTGAAGCCAAAGCCAGAGCGAGCAGCAATCCCGTAATCGCGTTGCGGGTGCTAATCGAATTTAAGAGGAAGCTAAACATCTTGATCTCCATTTAGTTTCCGGGGGAAACGGTCTGTTTCATGTTGAGCCTGTTCTTGTGGCAGTTGTCGCAGAACGCCATGTTGTTGGCCTGGTCCTTCACCAGCAGATTGGCCTGAGCCGACGCGTGCGGCTGGTGGCAAGAAAGACAACTGAGCGGCGTCAAGACCTTGCTTTGGTTCGCCGGGTCCATGACGTCGGAAACGGGGTGATATTCGACCGGGTGTCCGAGGCCAAAACGCAAGGGCAGGATCACGACCTTGTTCTTCTTGTAGTAGTCGTCAGGCAGCTTGACTGCGCCGTTGAAGATGGTGAGAAGATGCTCGTCCGCAACCTGCTGGGGAGCGGAATCGGGGCCGTGGCACTCGAGACAGAGCGCATTACCCTTGGCGCGCAGAAGATGATCGTTATCTCCGCCGTGCGGCGTGTGGCAAGTCGCGCATCCCTGGACAAAGGCGGGCTGGTGATGCACCGACTTCTTTTGCAGATCGTCGATGTCGCTGTGACATCCCAGGCAAATCGTGACTGCGTCGGTCTTGGGCAAGCCCGGCTGTTTGCTCGCGTGCGGACTGTGGCAGTCAGTGCAATCGCCCATCGCACCCGGGTGCGGCACTTTAGCGGTTTCGATGAGCTTGGATTTGTCGTCGTGGCAAGTAACGCACAATGTCTTGGCGTCGGGCTGGGTGAGCACAACCTTACCGTCTTTTGCCGGCGCATGACAGGTATCGCAGCCATTCCCCTGGAACGGGACATGCTGGAACTTTGCCATCAGCTTGGGAGAATCCGACTGATGCGGATCGTGGCACTCGAGGCAGTTGGCGGTGGCGAAGGGCTGGTTGTTATGGGCTTTCTGCAGGTCTGTATCCTTCGCATCGTGGCAATCAAGACAGAGCGCCGGTGCAGTCTTGGTCAAGTGGAACTGGTTTTCCGCGGTTGGCGCGGCACCGGTTTTGTGGGTGACGTGGCAGGTGTCGCATCCCATGTCGAGCGCGGCATGACGGCTGCCTTTCGCGGGCACATTCAACCCGGTGGAATGGCAACTGCTGCAGAGGTTTTCTTTCGCATCGCCGGAGACGGGCTTGAGGAGCTGATTCTTATTGTCACTGCTATGCGGATCGTGGCACGTGAGACAGTCGCGAACCGCCGGGGGATGGACCGTGCCCTTGATGTCGGCCGCCTTCTTGTCAGCGTGGCAGGTAATGCATAGCGCAACCGGAGTCGCGGTGATGAGCTTGACTCGCGTGACGTCTTTGTTGACCCGGATCTCATGGCAGCTCAAACAGCCGGTGGCCATCGCGGAATGAACCGACTTGCCCTTTGATTTGTCGTCGTGGCATTCAAGACATTTGGCGGCGGGTGTGTTCTTGTCGAGCGGGACGGGATGAACCGCGGCTCCGGCGCGCGACGCTATCAACGCGAGGAGCGCGATGTAAAACAGGACGCGCATACCAGACTTGAGGCCGACATAATTGGCGGCTATTCTGGGGAACCCGGCGCGATGGAGGAGGAGTCTCATAAGTCTAATGAAAAGTGAGTTAAAACACGTTTACTGGGTTAATTAGATACGGAATACAAGACTGTTTCGGTGATTTAGGTCACATCGTGAATCGGATTGCCCGAGGTGCCCAACCTTCACAGTTTTTAGCAATCGGACATGCATCAAGGTCTACTTTCTTACGCCGACAGGTCTGCGCAAGGCTGCCGAAGTAACGGTGCCGTCGGAGTTGTGCGCGACCTGGTGACACACGAGTGTGCAGGTATTCGCGGTGCGATTGTAAGAGACGGGGAGGCCGCCATTCGGGGCCACCACATTGAGGTCAAAATTGATGAGCCGCTCACCGGTGACGGTTCCGCTGGTGGCACCGTTGCCGTGAGCGGTGTGGCAGGTGGAACAACTGAAGCCGGTGGTGATGTGGCTGTTGTGCTGGTTCCAGCTCGTGTTCTTGATTATCTGGTTTGCCAGGTCATGGCATTTGGCGCACATGCTGTAGGGTCCGGCCACGCTGAGATCGGGGCTCGGGAAGAGGTTGGAAATCAGTTGCCCCGGAGCGGCGGCCTGGCTGAACTCATAGCGACGCTCCAGGATGTGAGTCCACCTGGAGCCGTGAGGACCGTTAGAGCCCGTGCCCCCGAACTCACGATTGTCGTCGCTGTTGTGGCAATCGGTGCAGAGAATCTGCGTGCTCATGGCGCGCGCCTGGGTGATGCCGTCGAGATTGAGCATCGAAGCCAGCAGGCTGGGCTGTGGCAGAGGACTGCTGCGGGGATGCATGACCGGATGACTGGAAGTGGCGGTGACGGCAAACTGCGGTACCAGGTTGAGAGGATCGCCGGCAGAAACCGCGCGCACCGGGAAGTATCCATAAATCGGCAGCACCTGTTTGCCGGAGCTTGTGGCATGGCAGCGGAGACAGCTCTCATATTGATTGATGGCGGGAGTGAGCACGCTGGTTCCGTCGCTGGCGCTAATGCCCGCAACGCCCTTCTGAGAGATGCGGATCAGCGGCGGCGGTGGGAATGCACCCACCGGCTCCGATCCATGGGGAGCGTGGCAGTCAACGCAGGTGGCATGACGGTCGTTGTTCAGCAGGGTGTTTTCGGCGGCGTCGTGCGGATTGGTCGAGGTGGGAAAGGGATGGCCCACCTTCGGCGTGGCGTACTCGGCGAACACGTTGGCGTAAGGCGCCATGGGAGAGATGTTGGGACTGCCGTTGTGGCAAGCAATGCAGTCCTGTTCATTCTGGCCACGCAGAAGCCGCGACGTGCCGTTGGCGTTATGAGGCGCATGGCAGGAAATGCAGGCGTCGGCCGCCACTGTCGAGTAACTTCCGAGGAGGGCCTGCGGCGAGATTTTGCTGGTGGAGAGCGCATGCGCGCTGGTAGACCAATCGGCCAGCGGGTTCACTTGTCCTCCCAACTGCCGGGTGGGATCGTGACAGGCCAGGCACAATTGGCCGCTTGAACTGTCTTTCACCAGAAAATTCTGCGACACCAAATCCTTGCCCTGAACGTGGGGATTGTGGCACGACGTGCACTCGACGTCCCCTTTGATCAACTTCACCGCACCCGTTGGATCAGCGGTATGGCCATTCGCTGCCAACGTGGCGACGAGATCGACATTATCCTTGAAGGGCAACACCAGGCTGAACGGGTGCGATGACTGCATGTTGCTGCCGAATACGTCTGCGGTGTTCATCGATCCGCGGGTGGTGACCTGGCCATATGCCACGGTGGCCCCAACCGCGACGGTGCCGTCATGGCAACTGAGGCATTGATTGCTGTCGGAACCGAGCATTGGCTGGGTGCCCGTGTTCTTTTCGGTGTTGCTCCCGTAGGTCGTGTAGGTTTGCGTGGTGAGCTTCTGGTTCCAGAGGCCGGCGTTGAGTCCGGAGTGCGGTGCATGGCAGTAGGCACAAGCGTCGGGACGGGCACCGGTGATGGGCGATTTGCTGCCCGGCCCCAGGTTATGGACACCCATGACGTCGCCTACGACCTGAGCAGACAGGAAGCTCCCGGTCAGCAGAACGATCAGCGCGGCGAGTAATACTCTGAGCCTCACTTCGCTGCCTCCTGAACCGGCTTTTTCATCGCGAGGTAATGGAAGACCTGGATACGGCGGTTGAACGAGTCGACGACGTAGACGCGATCGTCATGACTGATAGAGAGCCCTGCGGGGAGCTGAAACTCTCCGGCATGGGTGCCCTTGGCTCCGAAGTAATAAAGCAACTGGCCCTGCATATTGAAGACCTGGACCACGCCCCACATGGCATCCACCACGTAAAGATCGCCTTCAGAGTCGACACTGACTGCTTTTGGCCGGAACATGGCTCCTGTACTGTCGCCGATTTTTCCAATGGCGGACTGGAAGTTTCCGGCGCGGTCAAAGATCTGCACACGGAAGTTCATGGCATCTACCACCATCAGATTCGGGCCGTCGAGCCGCAACTCGGTGGGAAGATTGAATTCGCCCTCGGCCTGACCTGACTTGCCGATGGTCTTGAGCACGGCACCCTGCATGTCGAGAACGAACACCTTGTCGCGCAGCGTGTCGGTTACATAAATTCTCTGCGAGGCGGAGTCAACGGCAATTCCCGTGGGCCGTTTGAAATAACCCTCGTTGCCTCTCAACTTGCCGATGGTACGCATATACTTTCCGCTCGGCTCAAAGACAAAAATTACGCCAGCATCGGAATCGGTAACGTAGATATTGTCCTGGGCATCGACGGCGACGCACTGCGGCGTGAGCATCGCATCCTTTTCTTTTCTCCGCTCGATGAACTTGTACTTATGCTGGGTGAAATCGAAGATGTGCACGCCCTGCGCGCCGGGGTCGGTGACAATGATGCGTCCGCGCGAATCGGTGGCGATGCTGTAAGGACGCACCAGGAAGCGATAATCGGGCGAGCCAGCGATGACATCCACCAACTTGTTCCAGAATCCACGATTAGGCTTCACTTGAGATTCGGAGTTGAAATTGTGCTCCCAAGTAAGCTTGCGACCACCGTCCAGAGACATCTCCCATTGTTCCGGAGCAGCCGCCGGAGACTTGGATTTGGGTGACGCCATTGGGGGCAGCAATAGCGCGACGACAGCCACGATGAAGGCTGCGCCCGAGCAATACCGCCGATTTCCTCTTAGAAGAAGTTGAACCAACGTGACACCCCGAAATAGTAATTAGAGACAACTTCCGGCGGCAGGCCGGACCCGCTGAAGCCCTGCTGCAGGCGAGAGTATCCGCTGGTAAAGTTCAGCTTGCGGACCTGGTATTGGACGAGCGTATTCAACTGTATGTTCTGGTTTGCAGATGTGATCAAGGAGGACGCGGAGGTAGCGGTCGAAGTGTTGCTGTCCGACTTGGCATAGGACCCGGCGATAATCAGCTTCTTGGTGGGATTGCTGGATAATCCAAACGAATAGCTAGTTCCGCCGAAAAGGCTGACCAGGTTCGATGGCAGAATGGGCGAAGGTACCGGAACGGGCACGAGTCCAGCACCCGTCGCAATTGCCTGCCCGCTTGATTTGGAATAGCTGCCCGTGGCTGTGATCCAGGCGCCATAGCCCGTACTGGCGTTGTAACTTTGACTGCTGTTCGCGGTGCCTGTCTGCTCAGTTAATGCAGTCCGCGCACCGTTCGCACCTGCGCTGAAACTGAAGAGTCCCCAGTTGCGCCGTGCATTACCGGCATAGTTGTAGAACGAATTCATGTAGCTGACCAGCAAGGTCTGCACGTTCTGCGCATAGCCGAACGACTCGTTTACGTGCCACCCAAGGACGAGGCTGGAGTAATTCTCCGATGCGGAAATGCCCAGAGTATCGGCCCCGGAATTGTCTGAGCTGTTAGCGGTAACGGTCAGCGAGGAGTTGAAAGTGCCATTCAGAAGGGCGTGTCCGTATGTGGCGCTTGCTCCGTAAGAGTTGACCCCGTATGTCACTCCGAGGAAGTCCTGGGTACGGCGTTCGTAGAAGGCGGAGGTCTGCAGGTTGGTTGCGGGAGAGTAACTTGCAACGCTCATCAAGTCGAGGGAATCTGACGACGCGTTCGAGTTGATCCCCGTGACGACGCCTCCAGCCGCGACGACCGACTGGATCAGTTGCCCGGTCAGGTTGTCGGAGAAATTCGCGCTCACTGAGAGTGCCAGCTTGCTAAGCGGGTGCACCGCAGCGAGAGCGTTCAACAAGTCGATGGTGCCATTGGAACTGGAACCCAGGTACTCGCTGTTCCATGTGGATCTGTTGATACCGGCCGAGAACGAGCCTTGCATCGGCAACTGAGTGGTGGCATTGAATCCCATGGCGCTGTTGTCGGAATGTGATTCGCTCGATGGCAGGCCGGTGACCACTTCCGGAATCAGCGAGTGACCGCCTCCGAGTGAATAGTAGGCAGCCATGTTGAAGCCCGCGAGTCGATAGCCCGAATGGAGATTGAGTGAATGGAACGCGTTGTTCCCCTGGTCGTTGGTACCGTACACGGAATAATCGCTGGTGCCGACCTGGAAGCCCGCCGAGAAACTGGGCACGCCGGGAAGATTCTCGCTCCAGTTGGTGCCGAAGGTATCGCTATTGCCATGGGTGACATAGTTGGCGAGGCCCGGAACAGCATAGTTTCCTTCGCTGTCGTAGGCCTTTGAATAAGTGACCGAGCCGGGAAATTTGCTGCCACTGAAAATGCTTGTGGAGAGGTTGACCCCGCTGGCGTCGGAGATGGATTGGAAGTCAGAGTTGGCGCGCGATTGATTCAAGTACAGCGAGGCATTAAAGGATAGAAAATTAGGATTGTAGAAAGAGCCGGTCAGACTGGTTGCGCCACCCAGCGTCCATCCGTGGTTTGATCCAGTCATGTTTCCGAAACTGGCGGTGTAGCCCGTTGAGACCGTCCCGGTTGCGTCGGCGCTGACCTCTCCCAACTTAACCTGTGCGGCTACAGGCCACACCAGCAGCAGAAGTCCTGCCTGCAATATCCCCGCAGCTCGCCAAGAACCCGCCACTTTATCCCGTCCTTAATTTCCAAGACCTTCAGCTCTCTGCTTAGAACCTCTTGCGCCTATCAGGTGTCACATCAGCAAGCCATTCGAATCTAGATATGTGTTTCAACCCGGAATCCAAATCCAGGTCTTTTCCGTTATTTTTTACAACTCCTCGATCTTCGCGTTCTGCCGCAGTTTCTTGTCGAGCGCGGCGCGAAGCTGGTTTTTCTTTGTCTGTTGCAGCTCTTTTTCGAGCTGCGGCTGCACGCTCTCAAATTTCGCCTTGCCGGCCGGGGTGTGCTCCTGCAACCGAACAATGGTGTATGCCTGCTCAATTTGAATGACATCGCTGACGTCGCCGAGGTGCATGGCGAGCAACGCCTTTACAACCTGGGGCGCCAGTTGGTCGATGGGGACAGGCTTGTGCTGGCCCATCATCACGCGATAGTCGTCATCGGAAATCTTCTCCGCGAGCAGGCCGAATTCCTCGGCCGTCCTGATCGCCTTGGCTTCGCGCAACGCGCGGTCAGCCTTCAAGCGGCCTTCCTTCAACTGGTCGGGCGTTGCATTGGCGGGAGGAAGGACGGAGATGGTCTGGAAGCGAAACGACTCAGGATGCTGGAAGCGGACCGGGTTCTTTTCGAAGTAAGCCCTGACCTCGGTGGGTGAAACCGTGCTTTTGTTCTCGACCTCAGCCTTCAAGAAGGCTTCAATCAGGAGGGAGCGGCGAATCTTGGCCTGCAGCAACTGGCGTGAGCCATGAAAGTCGCTCTGCAAGAATGCGTTGAATTCATCTGGTGTGGCGAACTGTTTGCGGAAGTCCGCCTCGGCATGCTGCATTTTCACAGCAGGCACCGTCATTTTCTGACGCAGGGCTTCCTGATAAACCAGTTCTTCAAAGATGATCATTTTCATAGCGCCGTCACGGATCTGAGACGCTAACTCGTTGGGGATCCCGCCATGCTGGCGAGCGTATGGAAAAATTGCGTATTCCTCAAGCAACAGGTCGGAGTCGGTCAGTATCGATCCGTTCACGCGCACGATTGGCTTGCCAGTAGCTGCCGGCGCCGAGGTTGAAGGCGCTTGAGCGGGCGCCTGCGTGAAGACAGTAGGCGTATGAGAGGCGATCTGGGCATTGGCCGTGGTGAAGGCCAACAGGAGAAAACCGCAGACTAAGAATTTGAGCTTCATGGTTGCATCCTGTTTCTGAAAAGAATGGGGAGGGAGGTATTCGCCCCCTCCCCCTCTTGCATAGAGATCAGAAAGTGGTTACAGCGGTGCCGCCGTTCATTTCGTTCGACTCGCCGCCGTGGCATTGCCGGCAGAATTGCGCCGTCTGGTTGCTGCCGGCGACGGTGCTGGCCGGGTTATAAGGTCCGCGAAGGAAGAACATGGTCGCGTAGTTTCCACTCGGCAAACCGGACTTCGGGCCGTTGGTTACCTTGACCACGTTCATCAAGTGCTGGTTGTGGCAGGTGGTGCACACGACAACGGGTTGGTTGTTGTAGGTGCCGGGGCTGACAAAGAAGCCGTAGTTGGTAACGAACAGGCTGGATGCCGGGCCGTTCATCTGGACCGCGCCTGTGGCGCTGATGGAGCAATCCCAGTTGTATTGACCGCCGCAACCCATCACGGCAGTGAGTCCCACCGGGTGATCGTTGAGGTAGTTTCCGCCCGTGGTGCCGTCGTTTCCTAGCAGAGTCGGGATGGTGTTCCAGGTTCCGTAGGTCGGAGGGAGGGTCTCATAGACCTTGTTCCTCATCATGGCTCCCGTTGCATAGTTGCCGTCGTGGCAGCTGAGGCAGGTGAGAAGACCGGAAACGTCAGGCGTTGTCTCAGACATGCTGGTGGGAAGGACTTCTGAATAACCGCCTCCGCCAGATGTGATGGTTTTGCCGTACAGGCTGCTGACATCCTCGCCCCAGAGAGCGACGTTGCCGGAAGTCGGATCGGCGGTTTTGGCGTTTCCGTTGCCGTATACGCCGCTGTGAGGTGCGTGACAGGCTGCGCAACCGCGGCCGTAATTCAGGTGAGCACCGAGGACGTCAGTCGCCGGCGCAGTGATCTGGGCCGTAGCGAAGGTCGCGGCTGCCAGAAACATCAGCGATACTAGAAAATTCCGTTTCATAGATATGGTCTCCAATTGGATAATCGCGTTCGGCGATTAACGATCATGGGTTGAACTAACGGATGATCGTCCGACGATCGTCTTCTGGAGCATAGGATTGCTTTTGCTCGTCCAGATGTGATCACCATCACGCTCTCCGCTGTTTAAGCCCTTTTTCATGTGACCGTCGCTATATCCTCAGAAGTGCTCGCATGTCTTCATGTGAACGTAAATACATTCTCCGTCGTGATCGCCGGTCTTCATGTGATCTACATCACTTTCCCTTATCGCGTTGAGTGGTCTCCTGTTGTTAGTTCACCCTCTTCGGCCCTCCGATTAAATCGGCCGAAAAGTCTGACTCACAATCGACGTCGAATCTCGGGGAGTCTGGAATGGCAAACGAACCAACCACGGTGTTAACTGCGAGTCCTGCTTCGCCGTGGACGCGGGTTTACCTGAAGGCGGGGATCTGCCTGGTGTTGGGTCTGACGGCCGGATACTTGCTGCGAGGCTTGCGTTCGCCTGCGTCACCGACGCCGGTTGCAGCCGCTGCCGCACTGACCTCAACGCGCGCGGGCGCGATCGACCGCAGCAACGTACCCAGCACCGGAGATCCACATATTCCCGACAGGCCGACGGCGACGATGGGCGGACATATGCCGAGCCTGGAACAGATGAAGCAGATGGCCGACAAACAGGCGGCACCGCTGCTTGAAAAGCTGAAGGGCGACAAGAATAACAGCGCTCTGCTTGTCCAGATTGGAGCGATTTATCACACCAGTCACCAGTTCAAGGAAGCTGCCGCCTATTACGGCAAGGCGGCACAGATCGACCCCAAGAATGTTGGCACTCGCACGAAGTTGGCCTCAAGCCTGTATCGCGGCGGCGATGTCGACGGGGCAATTGCACAACTGAACCAGGCGCTGAGCTACGACCCAAAAGATGCCAACGCGCTGTTTGACCTGGGCATGATCAAGCTGCAGGGAAACAATGATGGCAAGGGCGCGCTGGCTGCCTGGCAGAAGCTGTTGAAGACTAATCCTGAGCTGAGCGCGGACCGCAAAGCAACGGTGCAAAAGCTGATGGTCTCTGTCCTGACCATGCTGAGCGATCAAAACGGGATCAAAGGAGGACAGAGCAATGACGGCCACAAATCGAACCTCAATTAAGCAGTGGACAAGCATACGGGCCAATTCCCTGGCATTCGCGTGCCTGTTGATTGGAGTCGCCGGAGGGTGGTTTATCCGCGGTTCGCAGAGCTCCGTGATACCTGGATCGGGGGTTGCCGCCAGTGTCTCGGCGCAACCGAAGATGACCGGCAGCACGGCGGCCACCACTCCCGCCCGATTGAAAGAAATGGCGGACGCCCAGGCAGCGCCCATGGTGGAAAGACTCAAGTCTGAGCCAAATAATCCAGATTTACTGGCGAGTATTGGCAATCTGTATTACGACGCGCAGGCGTATTCCGTTGCGGTTGACTACTACGGGCGCGCCCTCCAGGCAAAGCCGTCTGATGCTGCGGTGCGCACCGATATGGCGACGGCCTACTGGTACATGGGAAACGCCGATGAAGCGATTACGGAATTTGATAAGGCACTTACCTACGAACCCAATAAGCCGAATACGCTTTTCAATCTCGGCCTTGTGAAGTTGCGTGGAAAACAGGATCGCGCGGGAGCAGTGGCGGATTGGGAAAAACTGTTGGCGACGAACCCAAACTACGAAGCAAAGGATAAAGTGGTGCAGATGATCGCGGAGGCGAAGATTCAAGGGATCGTCAAACCTTGAGTTTTCGACAGAGCTGATCGACAACAGTTCTCATCAACTCTCCGACTGCATGGAACCCGCCTGGCTGTACTTTCACAGGACTCGCTTATGAAACTCTCCTGCCTTGACAATGGCGGCCAGGCTGTCGCCGTTTCGGGAGAGAATCGAGATGTCGTCGAGCGGGTTTCCGTTCACAAGCAACAGATCGGCCGCTGCTCCCTGGCGCACGCAGCCGAGAGTTCCGGCGTGGCCGATGAGCTCCGCGTTGAGCACGCATGCCGAACGCAGGATGTCGATGGTGGGCAGCGCCTGAGCGCGGAGTGTGAACTCGGTGCACTGGCGGACGTGCTGCGGGCCAAGCAGGTCAGTGCCGAATCCCATCTTCACGCCAGCGGTCTTTAGAATGCGCAGGCTCTCAAGAGCCTTGTCGGAGACGCGGCGGAGCTTGTCAAGACTGACCGGCGGCAAGCCAAGCTGCTCGCCCTCTTCGGCGAGGGCAAAAATGGTGGCCATGGTCGGAACCGCAAACGATTCACGTGCGGCCACAATCTCAGCGGCTTCTCGATCGACCAGGGTTGCATGCTCGATGGAGCGCACGCCGAGTTCCGCGGCACGGCGGACCGCCTGGGCGGGATGACAATGAGCTGCGACATACGATCCGGCACGGGTTGCCTCCTCGACCGACGCGCGAATTTCTTCGTCGGAATATTGGGAGCGCTCGAGCGGGTCGGTTGGCGAAGCGACTCCGCCGGAGGCCATGATCTTGATGTGCGATGCGCCTCGCCGCAGTTCTTCGCGCACCGCACGGCGCACGGCGTCAGCGCCGTCGGCCACTACCGCCATGGGATCCGCGTGGCCGCAACCGCAACACATGAGGTCGTCGAGCCGATGATCGCCGGGCCGGAAGTCTCCGTGGCCGCCGGTTTGGCTGATGACGCGTCCGCCGTAAAACAGCCGCGGCACACGCTGGAGCAGACCGTCCCGAATGGCCTGCGCAAGGCCGACGTCTGCCCCACCGACATCGCGAACGGTTGTAAATCCGCGATCAAGGCAAGCATGCAGAAACGTTGCGGCGTAGTGCGCAAGATAGGTCATGGGAGTCTGCGCCAGACGGGTAAGGTTCAAGCCGGCGAGGTAGACGTGAACGTGTGCGTCAATCAGGCCGGGCATCAGCACGCGGTCGCCGCAATCAATGATCTCTGCATCCGGAGGTGCGCCGGCAGAGGTGGGAATTACGTTTTCGATGGTCGCGCCTGCGACCACTACATCGTGGCCTTCGATGAGCCGTTCGGAATCGCCGTCGAAAATGCGCGCTCCGCGAAAGATGGTGTGTCTGGCGTTGGTCACGGGTGAGTTCTCTCCGATTCGGTGGGGTCGATTCCCTGCCAGACGATTGTATTTTGGAGAGCGAGAAACTGGGGAAGAAAGAGGCGGAGTGCCAGAGGAGAATGCCAGAAGCAGATCCTTCACTTCGCTTACCCCATAAACAGAGTTCATGGGGCCCCAAACGCGCTCCGTTCAGGATGACAATTCGTGGAACCAGATGATTCGTTCTGGTGATCAATGAGCTCCTTTTTCTGTGACGGAATCGCGAATCAGATTCTTGACGTTGAACCGTTGCTATTCGCTCTGGAGGCGGATTTCATCCGGGTTCTTCAATGAGTTGAAGTCGGTGTTCCAAGTTATCGCATCGGGCTCGGGAAGCTTTGTTGGCGGTGGTTCTTGTGTATCTTCGGTCACAGCCCGCGTGATTCAGCAGTAAGATAGTCTCTTATGTCGCGGTGTGTCATCGAGGCACCCATGCGGAAATTCATTTTGTTTTTCTGCCTCGCTGTTTTCGCATTGCCGGGCTTTGGGATCAACAGGGTCACGGTACGGCAGCTCGAACAAACGCTCTCTTCGCTGCAAGGCAGGCAGGATAAGGATGTAGCGCAGCAACTGGCTGAATTGGAGTTGACTGAGCGCATCAGCGATGCTGAATGCGATCGTCTGCAGGCTGGCCTTCCGGGTGAGAAATCGAGGACAGCGCTGGTTGCCGTGGCTGACGCTGCGGCCTTTCTTGACCTTCCCAGCTCGGAAATTCCAAAAGACGCCCCGCCTGACCGGGAGACGCAGGGTCAAACCCTGAATCGCGCAGCCGACTATGTGACGATCGCGATGGCAAAGATGCCCGATTTCCTGGCGAGGAGAACAACGACCCAGTTTCAGGACATGAGGGCGCGCCAGTCGGATGCCGAACAGACAGTCGTTACCCCCGGGATCTTTCGCTCGGTCGATAGCAGTAGCGCGATTATCCGCTACCGGAATGGGAAGGATGAAGAGGCGATCCCCGCGAAGAAGTACAGCAGCGTGGTGACTTCATCGACAGGGTGGTCATCCTGGGGTTCATTTGGACCGATGTTGGCCGTGGTGGTGACGGACATCCTTAAGTCAAAGATCGGCTGGGGTACCGGCCAGTGAAGATCGGGGGAAAAAGCTACATTTGCCCGCGCAAGAGTGTTTCTATCTCGACATTCACAGCCGTGGTGGTTCATAGCACGGCCACGGTTACTCCGGGGTTACAGGTTACGGATAGCGAGACATTGGGTTTAACTTTCGAGACGCCCAGAGTTACCACGATCAGCGATGTAGTTTTTGATAACTACCACGTCTTTGGATCGGAAGTGCGGATTACGCCGGCGGACGGAGCAGGCTCGCAGGAGAAGACGACATCTCCCGACGCTACAAAGCCAGCATCTCCACCGCGTTGAGAAAGAAAGAGAGCATATGAAGGGGTCCAGCTTATTTGCATACGCCCGCACCGCGCTGCGGAAACAGAACATTGGAGCAGATATTGAAGGAGGTTCTGTAGTGATGTATTCCGTTGTTTCGATCATGGTCGCCGGGTTTCTTATCGCCGCTCCGCTGATGGCTCAGAACGCTGAACCCGCGAGCAGCAAGCCGCAGACCACTCTGCAGGTCACCAGCCGCGCTGTCCTGGTGGATGTTATCGTCTCGGATCGGAAAGGCCATCCAGTCACGGGCCTGAGGCAGGATGCCTTCACTGTGACGGAGCAAGGCAAGCGGCAATCTATCTCCTTCTTTGAAGAGCACGCCGGCGCTGCGCCAGCGCAATCCGTGGAGATTCCGAAGCTGCCGCCGAACACCTTCAGCAATTTCTCACCGTTTCCGGCGCCCGATGCAGTCAACGTCCTGCTGCTTGATTCGCTAAACACGCGGATGGAGAGCCAGAGCTTCATGCACAAACAGGCTGTCAAGTTCCTTAAGAACTCAAAGCCGGGATCGCGCATGGCAATCTTCACGATGGGCCTGGGCCTTCACTTCGTCCAGGGATTCACTGACGACCCGGCACTGCTGATGGCCGCGCTGAACGATAAGAAGAATAATGAAGTTCAGACCTCGGTGATGATCAAGGGGCAGGAAGAGACCAACGCGCAGACGAATCTAGTGGGGATGATGCAGGCGCCAAATGTCAGCGGCAGCGGCTCATCGGCATCCCCGGGGATGATCACAGCACTTATGCACTTTCTGGCAGAACAAGACACCTCCCAGAAATACGACCGGGGCCTTGTTACGTTGACCAACCTTCAGCGGCTAGCCACGTTTCTTACCGCATTTCCGGGACGCAAGAACGTGATCTGGTTCATGGAATCGTTTCCGCCTCTCACCGCAATGGAGGATAACCCCAAGTTGGCTGGCGACTACAAGAAGACCATGAATATGCTGGCGGCAGCGCGCGTGGCGATCTATCCGGTGGATGCACGAGGCGTGGCCACGATTGGGTTTTACCAGGCCGACAACCAGCTACCTTCATCTAACACGAGGCCCTACCAGATTATTGGAGTGGATAACAACCCTGGTAGTGCATCAGCAAGTGCCCCGGGTGACTCGAGTGCTCCCCCGACACCGAACGCACCTGGCGGGCAGGTGTCGGGTTTGCTTCAGGAGAGCCAGGACCGCAACAGCGACCAGATGATGCAACAGATGTTTGCCGAGGACTCCGGCGGAAAGGCCTTTGCAAATACAAATGGCCTCGCCGAGGTCATAGGAAAGATCGCTTCGAACGACAGCGACTTCTACACTCTGAGCTACACGCCGACAAACTCCAAGATGGATGGCGGTTTTCGCAAGATAGAAGTGAACGTTGCCGGAGGATATACACTCTCGTACCGGCGAGGCTACTACGCGGAGGATGCCGGGCTGCCCGGCGCCGCACTTACCGAGCGTAACCAGGAGATCCAAAAGCTTGCCGCGGAGAATCCGGGTGCCGTCGATCCTCTGCTTCCCTTCATGGACCTGGGCATGCCGCAGAGTACTCAGATTGTTTACAAGACGCACATTCAAATTGTGCCCGCGACCAATGGTGGAGCAGCCGGCGATGCCGCAAAGAAGCAGCAGAGTACCTACCGCGTCGATTTCTTCATCAACCTCAACGACATTGAGTTCACGACCGAATCAAACGGCAATCACGCGGGCAAGCTCAATCTGAGCCTCATCGCTTACGACCGCTATGGGAACATAGCGAATCGCAGGGACCACATCGTGAACATCGACATCAAACCCGATGTTTACGCCATCTTCCAAAAGACCGGCATCCAGTTGCACGATTCAATTGGAGTTCCGAAAGGGCAGTTCTGGCTAAGGACCGGGATCTACGATGAGGCCACGCAGAAGGTTGGCACGCTGGAGACTCCGCTGAGCGCGGTGAAGGATTTGACCGAGGCGAGCAAGTAAATTCACTCGTTCGAAGTACAAAAGGCAGATCCTTCACTTCGCATATTCACCCCACAAACGAAGACCTGTTTGTGGGGACCCCGCTTACCCCATGATTGCTTTGCAATCACGGGGCCCCAGACGCGCTCCCTGCAGGATGACAATTCTTAGGGGAGGAGACCTTTGCGGCACGACTGAAGTTGTGCCCGTTCAAGGCGGACCGAACCGCAGGTCCTTCGACTGCGGTCGCCGCGGCGACCTTCGCTAGGATGACAGCATTTGTTGTGGGCGGACGGCGCTCTCGGTGCGGCATGACAGCATTCTTAGCAAGAGAAAATTACTGGCTTGCTTCGGCGATCAGGGAGCTTTGGTTTCGAAGAAGGCTTCCACGTCGGTGATGGTGGCGGTCATGCGGTAGGGCGGGAGGCTTTGGAGGAAGGTCTGGCCGTAGCGCTGTTTGCGGATGCGGGGGTCGAGCAGGACCAAGACGCCGCGATCTTCGAGTGAGCGGATGAGGCGGCCGAACCCTTGCTTGAGCGTGAGCACGGCGGCGGGGACCTGGTAGTCGTTGAACGGCTTGCCGCCGGCTTCTTCGATGGCTCGCATGCGGGCCTGCACTACGGGATCGCTGGGCACGGCGAAGGGCAGGCGGTCGATGATGACACAACTGAGCGCTTCGCCTTGCACATCGACTCCCTGCCAGAAACTGGCGGTGCCGAAGAGGACGGCGTTGGGCGTTTCGCGAAACTGCTCGAGGAGCGCTTTGCGCGGGGCGGTGCCGTGGAGAAGGATGGGGAAGTCGAGGACCGGCAACAGGCGCTCGTAGAGATCGCGCATCTGCGCATAGCTGGTGAAGAGACAAAAGGCGCGGCCCCTGGTGATCTGGAGAACGCGGCGAATGCAGTTGGCTGCGGCTTCGGGGAATTCAGGATCGCGCGGGTCGGGCATGTTGGGCGGCAGGTAGAGCAGGGCCTGTTCGCCGTAGCGGAAGTGAGATGGCACAACCAGTTCGCGGGCGTCGGTGAGGCCGAGGCGCTTGCGCATGTGCTCGAATCCGCCCTGGACGGTGAGGGTGGCGGAGGTGAGGACGACGGTGGGGATGGTTTCGAAGACAAGCTCGTGAAGCAATTCGGAGACGTCGATGGGCGTGGCCTGGATGAATGTGGTGCGCGCTGAGCCAAAACGTCCCTCAGGGGCTAAAGCCCCTCGTGACTTACGATTGCTTTCGGCACGACTCAAGCCACCCCAGCGACTAAGATCCGTCGCCGGGGACCCCGGAAAGTCGTGCCCTTTCAAAGCGCCGCTTCTTTCTGCGGACTGCGGGCCAGCGCGGCGCTCGAGCCAATAGACCATGTTGCTGGAATTGGATTCGAGGAGGAATTCGAGCTCGGTGCGGAGGCGGGTGACGCGCTTTCGGAGTCCGGGCGCTTCGTCGATGTCGGCGAGGAGGTCCATTTCCGACTCGAGAAGACGGAGAGTGGTGCGCACGGCTAGATAGAGATCGCCGGAGGTTTCGAGAAACTCTTCGCGGTTATCGAAGGGCTGGCGGCCATCGCCGTTGGTGGGCAGGCCGGCGAAGAACATGCGGGCGCGATCGCGGAGTTGCTGGGTGGCGGCGGGGAATTTTTCTGCTCCCGGTTTGCCGCGCAGGAGAACGTCGGTATCGCGCGCGAGTTCTTCGAAGCGGATGTTCGAGACAGAGAGGCCGAAGTAGCTGGAGGCGACTTCTTCAAGTTCGTGGGCTTCGTCAAAAACTACCGCGGCGGCTTCGGGGAGAATGCCGGCATCGGGCGCGCCGGTGGCTTCGCGCTTGACGGATAGGTCGGCGAAGAACAGGTGGTGGTTGACGATGATGATGTCAGACTCGAGAGCCTTGCGACGCATCTCGGTGATGAAGCAGCGGCGATAATCGGGGCAGTTTGAGCCGAGGCAGGCTTCGCTGCGCGCGTCGAGCTTGTGCCAAAGCGCGCTGGACTCGGGCAATTCTGAAAGCTCGGAGCGGTCGCCGGTTTCGGTGATCTTTTCCCATGCGGCGATTTGCTGATACTGATCGATCTCTTCGAGGCCGGAGAGGATGGGCTGGTCGCGGAGGGCGACGAGCTTGTGGCGGCAGAGATAGTTGGCGCGGCCCTTCATGTAGCAGACGCGCAGGCTGCCGAGCAGGGTTTCGAGGAAGGGAATGTCGCGGAAGTAGAGCTGATCCTGCAGGGCCTTAGTGCCTGTGGAGACGATGACGCGCAGGCCGGTGCGCAGGGCCGGGAGCAGGTATGCCAGAGTCTTGCCGGTGCCTGTGCCCGCTTCAACGATGAGATGGCGGCGCTCAGCGAGTGCGCGCTCGACGGCTTTCGCCATTTCCAGCTGGCCGGGACGGTATTCGTAGGGCAGAGGTGAGCGTGCGAGGATGCCTCCGGGGGCGAAAAACTCGTGGAGGGTCGGGAGTGCGCGCGTTGTGGTTTCGGAGGAGGCCATCGGAGGTGTTGCTCTCCCCATCATAGGTCCTACGCGGACGGCGAACGTGCTGACGCCTCCGCGGAAGGCGAGTCCAGTGGGCCGCTCACACATGAGACCCAATCTTCGCGAATAACATCTGGAAGTAGGAAAGATCTTCATGGCAATCAAAATAATCAAAGTCGACGATTCGCACTGTTTGGCTCAGCACCTTCCGGACATACCGGCAATCACGTCGGAATGGTCCACGTCAGAACCGATGGGACGAGACCAGTTGATTCAAGAGCTCTTGAAGAGAGGTGAACACCAAAGTGATATTGGCGCCGCATTTTACCGAGCGGACCCTGACTGGCTGACCAAATTGAGAGCTACGATAAGTGTTGAAAAGCGGGGCGGACGGTAGACTGGTTGGAGTGTACGCACGGTTTGGAGATTGCATTGCCCACCTATCGCAGATCGGTTATACCCACCCGCCCGGGAGCAGAAGCGCTGCCTCTGGTGGCGATTGTGGGCCGGCCCAACGTGGGCAAGTCCACGCTATTCAACCGGTTGACGAAGAGCCGGCGCTCGATTGTTGGCGACGAGCCGGGCATTACACGGGACCGCATCTACGGGGAATATGAATGGATGGGTCGCCGGTTCAGGCTGGTGGATACGGGCGGGATTGTGCCGGATGATCCGGAATTGATTCCGACGGAGATTTATAACCAGGCGAAGGTCGCATTGGAAGACGCGCAGGCTCTGATCCTGGTGGTCGATGCGCGGACGGAACTGGCCAGTCCCGACTACGACCTGGTGCGGCTGCTGCTGCATGGGAACAAGCCGGTGTTCCTGGCGGTGAACAAGGTTGAAGGCGAAGCGATGGCCTACGCTGCGGAGAATTTTCGCCAGCTGGGGCTGAAAAATGTGTATGCGATCAGCTCGGAACATGGGCTGGGGATTGGGGAATTGCTGGACGCGGTTGCGGAGGCGATACCGCCGGGGCCGGAAGTACGGGAAGCTGAGTCGGCGCAGGAAACTGAGGACGAGATTGCCGAGGAAGACGAGATTTATGAAGGCGGGCCGCTGGAGCCAGGGAAAGAGGACGAGCCGCTAAGGGCCATTCATCGGACGCATGGGGAGTTTGAGCAGCACGAGACTTCCGTCGCGATCATTGGGCGACCGAATGTGGGGAAGTCCACTTTGCTGAATGCGCTGACGGGGACTTCGCGGGCGATTGTTTCGCCGATTGCGGGAACTACGCGCGACGCGGTGGACGAAGTTGTGGAGTTTGAAGGCAGCCAACTACGATTCATCGACACGGCTGGAATCCGGCGCAAGGGCAAGACGCACCTGATGGCGGAAAAGATGAGCGTAGTGATGGCGCGGAGGCATCTGGAGGCGGCGGATGTTGCGCTGCTGATGATTGACGCTTCGGAAGGCGTGACTGCGAGCGACGCGACGATTGGCGGGTATGCGCATGAGAGCGGGCGCAGCGTAATCATTCTTGTAAACAAGTGGGACGCGGTGACCACGGCGCGCACGGATGGCAAGGCGCCGGCGGATAGGGACATCTTTGAGAAGCAGGTGCGGTCGGCGCTGAAGTATCTAAGCTATGCGCCGATTATTTTTCTCTCTGCTCTCGAAGGGACGGGACTGGGACGGGTGCTGAACGAGGTGAAAGCCGTGGCTGCGGAGCGGCGCAAGCGCGTGACGACGGGGCAAATGAATCGCTTCCTCGACAAGATCGATTTTCAGCGCGCACCGGTGCCGATGGCGAAGCGGATTCGCATCTTCTACATGACGCAGGCTGCGGTGGCGCCGCCGACGTTTGTGCTGTTTACCGATCGCGACATCAAGCTGCACTTTGCGTTTGAGCGCTTTCTGGAAAACCAGATACGGGAGGCGTTCGGATTCAAGGGAACGCCGATCTGGTTCAAGGTGAGGGCGAGGAACGAGAAGGCGGCGGGGCCGAAGTAGGGAGTAGGGAGTAGGGAGTAGGGGGGACCAGGGAGTAGGGAGTAGATAGATGAAGACATCTCTGGGTCGGACAGGGTGTTCAGGCGCGCAAGTCTGTCAATGAGATCGCTGGTCGTCATGGGGACGCAGCGTTGGTCTTCGGCGTCCCACTTCCGTTCGTCGTTGAGAGCAAATATGGCGGCCAAATCTTCGTTGGTCGGATAGGTTCCCGACGTGGCGCGTTCAAGATCGTAGGCAGAGGACCACGACTCGCGACGTCCAGCAATGACCTCGCGAGCAATCTGGCGCGAAAATTAGCTGCGCCTGGTTCTCCGGCATTGGGTAGGGGATCCCGAAATCCCCGAAGACGCGCGCAACGAGTAACTCAATGT
Source organism: uncultured Acidobacteriaceae bacterium (assembly GCA_963826915.1). Classification (GTDB taxonomy): domain Bacteria; phylum Acidobacteriota; class Terriglobia; order Terriglobales; family Acidobacteriaceae; genus Telmatobacter. The sequence goes on along the minus strand of CAWGYG010000004.1, from coordinate 45,294 downwards.
CGGCGGAGCAGGCGGCACTTGTTTCTGCCGAGAGTCGACACAGAGCCGGCGAATCAAATCCAACCTCCAGCAAGTCGGCTGCAATGCGCGGCATGTCCTCGCCATGAAGATCATTACAGGCCCATCGGGCCGCAACCAATTGAATTGAAGGACCAGTATCAGGCTTAGGCACATCTGGAAACTGCTCGCTCCAAATCTTGGGAGGTTCAATCTTCAGTACGCGAAGATCAGGCTCCGCCGAAGAATGGCGTCGTCCGAACAGGCGGTCGAGAAGGCTGGGGAGCATGGGATTATTATGCGCGCCGGCTGCGTAAATTCGAATCCCGGTCTGGACGAGGCCGGTGAATATTGGCCGCTCTTCTTCTGGGCTGAAGTGACTGCGTGAAAACTGAAGCGGGTGAGGATTGCATCGCCCCTACGGGGCTCGGGTTCTTTTATTGTCGTCGTCCCCGGGTGACGCCATTGATCCGTGAGCCGGATCAATGGCTCTACCCGGGGCTATTTTCCTGATACCCCTACGGGGTGTCTTTCTGCGCTGACTGGACACAGGGGGGCGGAAAAGGGCTTGACAAATCCATAGCCATTTGGTTATGGTTTCGATATGCAAGCTGGAGCGGACAACATTTTCGAAGCCTGTCACTGACCGACCTGTCGGGGAATCTTCGAGCGCAAGGACCGCCCGCAGCGCTATGAATTACGAAACCTACCAGACCCCATGAAGAATAGGAGGAAAGACAAGCCATGCAAATCAAACTCACGAGCGTTTTTGTTGACGATCAGGAAAAGGCACTGAAGTTTTACACCGATGTTCTGGGCTTCCAAAAGAAAATGGATTTTTCGGCGGGGAACTACAGATGGCTCACAGTGGTCTCCGCCGAGGAACCGGAAGGCGTGCAACTGGTCATGGAATCCAACAGCCACAACCCGGCTGCGAAAACCTATCAGGGCGAGAATTTTCGGCACGCAATACCCGCGGCTAATTTCTTTGTTGCCGACGTCCAGAAGGAGTACGAGAGGCTAAAGGAGCACGGCGTGAAGTTCACTAAGGAACCAACCAAGACCACGGGATCGACCATCGCAGTACTTGACGATACGTGCGGGAACCTCATTCAGATCACACATCTTGACTGGTAGAACGACTGGTAGCACGCAACAGGACGGAGGGGAGGCAAACGCATGCAGGCTGTAGCGGACAATGTTTTCAGGGCGCTCGCCGATCCAACGCGCAGGGGTATATTCGAGCACCTTTCCCGCGACGGGGAGCAGACCGTGCATGCTTTGACTTATCGAGCGGGAGTTTCGCAACCGGCGGTGTCGAAGCATTTGACGGTGCTGAAGAGGGCCAAGCTGGTGCGCTTCAGGCACGAGGGTCGCGAAACACACTACAGCGCCCAACCTCGGGCATTGGCACCCCTGGTTGACTGGATGAACGTGTATGGGTCATTCTGGCGCGACCGATTTGATCGTCTGGAAAGCCTGCTGGAAAGGATGGACAAATGACCGATACTGCCACGACATGCACCCTCGTCATCGATCGGGAGATGGCGCATCCGCGGGAAAAGGTATGGCGAGCCCTCACGGAAGGCAAGTTGATGGAGGAGTGGCTGATGACGAACGATTTCGAGCCCTGCGTGGGACACCGGTTCACGTTCCGCGCCACGCCGGTGCCGGGTTGGAACGGGATCATCGATTGCGAAGTCAGGACGGTCGAACCACATTCGCGACTGGCGTATAGCTGGGGTTCCATGGGAATGGAGACCGTTGTGACCTGGACGTTGACGCCGACCGAAAAAGGCACGCTTCTGCGCATGGAGCAATCCGGTTTCCCGTCGGAAGACGGTCCCAACTACAAGGGTGCGAAATACGGATGGAGGAACTTCATCGGCAAACTGGAAAATGTTGTCGGAAGGATGGACTGACCATGAAAACCAAAAACGTTGTCTATTGGATCATGACCGGACTTGTGGCGTTTTTTGTCGGAGGCGGCGGCGCCGCGCAGATTGCCCAATACCTGGGCAACCCGCATGGCATCGTGCCTATCCTTGCTTACCCAATGTACTTCTTTGGCATCCTGGGATTCTGGAAGGTGCTTGGAGCCTTCGCCATTCTGGTGCCGCGTTATCCGCGGCTGAAGGAATGGGCGTATGCCGGTATCTTCTTCGACCTGACGGGCGCGGCGGCATCCTGCGCTGCGGTGGGGGGGTATGGCGCTTACGGCTTTCACGTTATCGCGCCCCTCGTGCTCACCGGTTTTACCGTGGCATCGTGGGCGTTGCGACCGGAAAGCCGCACTATCGGCGTGCTGTTTCCGGCGACAAACGGCAGGGCCGTGATGAACACGAGAGCGACTAACATTGGCTAAGAGCCCGATTAGCTTGCCATGACGACCAGTAAAGCGATTCCCGAGGTCGGTACCTTTATCGCCAACGCGAAAAAGTGGCGTGAGGAATTGGGGAAGTTGAGGGCGATCCTTCTCGACTCTGAGCTGAGGGAAGAATTCAAGTGGTATCAACCTTGTTACACGTTCGAGGGGAAGAACGTAGCGATTCTGCATGGATTAAAGGAATCTTGTGCACTTGGGTTTTTCAAAGGCGCGCTGGTGAAGGATGTTCACGGGGTTCTGACCGCGCCCGGGCCAAATACGCAGGCGGGGCGCTGGATCAAGTTCATCTCGGTGCGAGAAATTGCGGAGATGAAATCTGTCTTGAAGGCATATATTCGGGAAGCGATTGAGGTAGAAAAATCCGGATTAAAACTGAAGATGAGAAAGACTTCAGACTTGAAGTTTCCCGAAGAACTGCAAACCATGCTGGACGAATTCCCTGACTTCAGGACCGCGTTTGAGGCGCTCACGCCGGGACGGCAACGAGCCTACATGTTCCATTTTGCCGCTCCCAAACAATCCAAAACGCGGGAGTCGCGCGTTCTGAAATATATGCCTAAGATTCTCAAGGGCAAGGGCCTTCTTGATGAGTAGAGGCAATCGACGCCTTGCACCGGAGTAGAGTGGACCAAATGGCTACGGCGATATCCCAGTCAACTGAGCGCACGAATCTAGCAGACGCCCTCCGCGACTTTCATACGGAAACCGGGCGCTCGCTGCTCGATCTTGTGGATGAATCGCCGGTTTTGCTCGTCTTTCTTCGCCACTTTGCATGCGCCTTTTGCGCGCAGGCTCTGGACCACGTTTCGCAGCTTCGACCGCAGATTGAGGCGAAGGGAGTGCGACCTGTCTTTGTGCACCTCGGTTCCAAGGATCGCGCGAAGCCCTATTTCGACTACTACCATCTCTCCGACGTGGAAAGGATCAGCAATCCCGAGGCGACGCTCTATCAGCTTCCCGCCTTTGCTCTGTCGCGCACCAACCCATTTTTGCATTTCTTGAACCTGACGGTATGGAGGGGCTGGCTTACGGGGGCGATGTTCAAGTATGGGATTGGCATGATCAAAGAGGACGCGGATCAGATGCCGGGCGTGTTTTTTCTTAAAGATCGGAAGATTGCGCGCGCCTTTCGCCATCGAACAATTGCAGATGAGCCCGATTACTTGAAGCTGATTGGTGCGGGTTAACGGGATAAGGTAACCGATTGCGGCGTGAATCATTCGCGCGCTAACGTCAGATTATCGCATGAGCCAAGTGGCGGCGGGAATGGAATCACCAGAAGCGGTTAGAATGCGTTCCTCATTCGTATCGCAGGGCGACAATTGGATTCACCTTCATTGCCCTTCGGGCTGGAATGAAGATGGCAATCAGCGCAGCGGCGATGAGCAGCAGAGCGGCTCCGCCAAGCGCAAGCGGGTCATACGCTTTGACGGCAAACAGCAGGCCGCTCATCAGGCGCGTAAGGGAAAGGGCCAGAATGACGCCGAGAACCAATCCTATGACGATGGTTCCCATGCCACTGCGAATCATCATGCGCATGACCTGGCCTCGGTCGGCTCCCAGCGCCATGCGCAAACCGATCTCCATTTGACGCTGCGCTACCGCATAGGACATGACGCCGTAAATTCCCAGGGAAGCCAGCAGCAGGGCCAGGCCGGCGAAGACCGCGAGCAGAATCAATGCTAGACGGCGGCGCTGCAACGAATCGCCCATCACCTCTGTCATGGTACGAACGCGATAGACAGGCAGGTCGGAATCGATGGCGTTTACTTCGCGCTGGATGGTCGGTGCGAGACTCATCGGGTTTCCTGAGGTCAGAATCGCGAGCGTCATGGCTCCGAACGGCCTCTGATTTTCAGGCCAGTAGACCTCAACGCGCGAGCGAGCCTCCAGGGTCCGGTTGTGCACATGGCGGACAACGCCGATGATCGTGGCCCAGGTGGGGTTGGGCTGACGGTCTCCCATATGAAGGCGCTTGCCGATCGGATCCTGGTTAGGCCAATACATCTGGGCGAGGCTTTCGTCGACGATGGCGACCGGCGATGCGGTATCGGAGTCGCGAGCCTCGAAGGAGCGGCCACGGAGCAAGGAAATGCCCATGGCTCTGAAGTAGTCCGAGGCCACGACGCGCAGGTCCGCTTCGGGCGTGGTGTCCTCCAAAGGCACCGATTGGGAATCGATTGTGGTGGTGCCGGAGCTTCCCTGGCCGCTCAAGGGAAGTGCGGAGACGGCTCCAACGGACTGAACACCCGGCAATCTTTGCACTCGATTTATGAGCTCGTTATAGAAGCCCCGAACCTGTTCGGGTTTGCTGTAGACCGCATCCGGGAGTGCGATGCGCATGGTCAGGACTCCGTCCGGCCGAAAACCGGGGTCGACCTTGAGAACCTGCGCAAAGCTTCTCAACAGAAGTCCGGCCGCAGCAACAAGGAGCAGGGAGAACGCAGTTTCGAAGATCACGAGCGTACTCCGCAGCCGCTTGGGCTGTCTGCCTTCCGTACTTCTTCCGCTCTTCAACCCATCAAAGCTTCTCTTGCGACCGGCTTGCAGGGCAGGCGCCAAACCAAACAGAATTCCGGTCGCCAATGATGCCACTGCCGCGAGTACAAGCACCGGGACGTCAATGCCTGTATCGACAGCGCGAGGCAATGACTTGGCCGCAACGGCAACCAATCCGCGAAGAATCCAGGGAGTGATCGCCAGACCTACAGCGCCTCCAACAAAAGCCAGGACGATGCTTTCGGTAAGCAACTGGCGGGAGAGGCGCCATCCACTTGCGCCCAGAGCCATGCGTGTTTCGATTTCCTTCTGCCGCTCTGTCGCACGCGCGAGCAACAGGTTGGCAATGTTGGCGCAGGCGATGAGCAGGACCAATCCCACGGCTGCCATCAGCACCACCAGGAACATCTTGACGTCGCCCACGGTCTCTTCGAGAAGCGGATGGAGGATGATTCCGAACCCGTATGTTTCGTAAGGGTACGATTTATGCTGTTCAATGATCGTTTTGCCGACGCGATCCATGTCGGACTGCACCTGGGCAAGCGTAAGTCCCGGCTTGATGCGCCCCAGCACTTCAAGGCCGTGGCTTCCCCGGTTGTTCTCGCTGAGATCGTTAGGTGAGAAAGCGAGCGGCCCCCAAATTTCGGTTTCATCGGGGTAGGCGAATCCGGCAGGCATGACTCCGACGACGGACATGGGGACACCATCAATATCGATGGAGGTTCCAACCACATTGGGGTTGCCGGCAAAGACGCGCCGCCAAAGCCCGTAGCTGAGAACGACTTCGTGATCCCGGCCCGGTTGCGCTTCTTCGGCCAGGAAGGTACGGCCGATGAGAGGTTGCGTTCCCAACATCGAGAACAGGCTGGGAGAAACCGATGCGCCTACGACACGCTGGGGACTGCCTTTGACACCGAGGTTGAAAGAGCCGCCACCAATCGCGGCCAGATCGGTGAAGCTATGATTCAACTGCTGGATATCACGAAATTCCGGAGCGGAGACCCAGTTCTGGTCGTTGGGCATGCCGATTCCGGTAAAGCGCGTCCAGACCTTGATGAGTTGCTGGGGTTCGCTGTAGGGCAGAGGCCGCAGCAGGACTGCGTCGAGCACGCTGAAGATTGCGGCGTTGGCCCCGATGCCCAGGGCCATGGTGAGCACAACGACTGCCGTGAAGCCCGGTCTCTTTCCCATTTGGCGAAGAGCAAAACGCAAATCCTGGATCAGCACAATCATTGATGACCTCCATGTCGAGAGCCGGTGATTTTATTGGGCTGGGACGCCGTGCCCTCAAGGTGAGAGCGTTCAAGGGTATCGCAAGCAATTCTCCAGCCAAAAAATGCGCCAACTAAATAGTTGATATCGCTGGGGATCGTCGATTGCACAGCGAGTGACTTTGTCCAGCCTTGGACGGTCGTGGTCGAAAACGAACAGTGGAAGGCGACGGACTAGTAGCCGAGGTAGAGTCTCCCGTGGCCCATCAGTCCTCGGCGGTGTTGAGGGCTACGGCGGCGCGAATCAGGGTTTTCAGAGCCTTCTCGTTGACCTTGTCGCCTTCGTGAAAGTCGATGGCGCGCCTCAGATTTCCTTCCAGACTGGAATTGAAGAGACCTGCGGGATCATCAAGGAAGGCGCCCTTGGCGAATGTCATTTTGACGACGCTCTTGTGCGTCTCGCCGGTACAGATGATGCCGTGGAGGGAAAACACCGGCACTCCGGCGGGGTTGGAAGGTTTCTTCCACTTGCGCTCCTCGACAATTTCGGGGTCGGCCTGCTTGATCAAAGCGCGGAGACGGGAAAGCATCTCTGCGCGCCAGTCGGCGAACTCGTGGATCTGGGTGGAGGCAGATTCGCGCGATGCGGATTCGATTTTCTGGGAAACCTTCTTTTTCATATGTGCCTCTCTTTCCGGCTGCTTTCTCTGATCCATTTCTATATAACACGCGAGAAGCGAAGAATAACTCAAGGGGAGACAGAGGAATGCTTGAAAGAGAAGACTAAGAGCCGTTCTTGCGACGTGGCCAAGTACGTCCAGGGCTGAGACGGAGGATAGAATTACATCTCGGGTCCGACACATGAATCACGCTTCAGAATTCGTTTTGCGCGCCTTTTTGATCGGCGCCGGGGCTACGATGACGATGGATCTCTGGGCGCTCTTGCTGAAGCAATTTGGAATCCCATCACTGAACTTCGCCTTTCTCGGTCGCTGGATCGGTCATCTCCCAGACGGCCAATGGACTCACGAAAGCATCGCGAAGGGGGAGCCCGTAAGAGGGGAGCTGTGGATGGGGTGGTTTGCTCACTACTCAATTGGAATTACATTCGCAGCACTGCTGCTCGTCGTGAACGGATTGGATTGGGCACGAAAGCCGACATTGCTCCCCGCACTGATCATTGGGATCGCATCGGTGGGAGCGCCACTGTTCATTCTGCAACCGGCACTGGGAGCAGGAATCGCTTCCTCAAAAACTCCAAGGCCCGTCTTCAATTGCCTGAAGAGCCTGACGACTCACACCGTTTTCGGATTCGGGTTATATCTGGCGGCCCTCGCGACTGCCTCGCTAATTCACTTCGGCTGAACATATTCTGCATTTCTGCCGATGGAATTATAGCGAGCTTGCGCCTCTTCCCGGAGCGCTGCGTGCATTTGTTGCGTGCAGACGGCATTCATTCGCAGGCACGCTGGCGAGGTCGGCCGTTGGAAGGAACATATGGCAGACAAGCACTCCCGAAAAAAGAAGACGAAACACGCTGAGACATTGATTCATAGCACTATCGATCGCGAGGGCGAGAAGACGACATTGGTGAAAGTGCAGCAATGCAGCCATGGCGCGCGGCTCGGCAAGGATTGCGATTACGAGCGAGAACTGCGGCGGTTGCAGGTGGAACTGGCCAAGCTGCAGGAATGGATTCGACACGAAGGGTTGCGGGTGGTGACCATTTTTGAGGGACGGGATGCGGCGGGCAAAGGCGGAGTGATCAAGCGGATCACGGACACGTTGAATCCGCGAATCTGCCGAGTGGTGGCGCTGGGCACGCCGACGGAACGGGAAAAGGCACAGTGGTACTTTCAGCGCTACGTGGCGCAACTGCCGGCGGCGGGAGAGATGGTGCTGTTTGACCGCAGTTGGTATAACCGCGCGGGCGTGGAGCGCGTGATGGGCTTTTGCACGGAGGATGAATACCTAGAGTTCATGCGCAGCTGCCCGGAATTTGAGCGCATGTTGGTACGCTCTGGAATTCTGCTGGTCAAGTACTGGTTCTCAGTGAGCGACGAGGAGCAGGAGAAGCGCTTTCAGGACCGGATGAAGAATCCGACGAAGCGGTGGAAGCTAAGCGCGATGGATCTTGAGTCGCGGAAGCACTGGGCGGAGTATTCGCGCGCAAAAGACGAGATGTTCGCGGGCACGGATATCAAGCAGGCGCCCTGGTACGTGGTGAATGCGGACAACAAGAAATGCGCACGGCTGAATGCGATCCGGCATTTGCTGTCGCTGATTCCCTATCGTGATTTGACGAGCAAACCGTTGACGCTGCCGCCGATCAAGAAGGAGCACTACACGCGACCGCCAATCAATGAGCAGACCTTCATTCCGGAGATGTACCGGTAAGGGCGGCGGGCGGCAGTGGGTCATTTTGAGTGGGCTTGCCGTCAGGGGCTAAATGGGTTGCGGAAAAATGGTTGCGGATGAGGTTCCCGAAGGGCGTCCCTTAGGGGCTAAAAACCCGGTCGATGGTTGGCCGCTTGCGGCACGACCAAGGTCGTGCCCTTTTAAAGCGTTTTATCTCAGACAGTGGTCAAGGGCTGGCGGATGGAAGGCTTGGTGTAACCCTGTTCGGCGAGATGTTTGCCCATCTGCTCGTACATGGCGGGGTCGCTGGGCTGCCAGGTGCCGAGTCCGTCGACGTAGCGGTTGTACATGCTGAATGCAGCGGCGATCAGGACGGTGTCGTGAATCTCCATGTCTGTTGCGCCGAGGGTGCGCGCGGCGAGGACGTCGGATTCGGTGACGAGCTTTCCATCCTGCTGGACCTTGCCGGCGATGGTGAGAAGAGCTTTCAATTTTGCGCTAATGGGCGCGGCCAGGAAGTTTGACTTCACCTTTTCAACAATGCCGGCGTCGCCAAGATGACTGGTGGCTGCCGCGCCATGGCTCAGCACGCAAAATGAAGTGCAGTTGCGCGACGAGACGTATGTGGCGATGAGTTCGCGCTCGCCGGGACTGAGAGAACTGGGCTGGTGGAGCAGGATGTCAGCCAGTTCGCGCATGGGCTTGGCGGTTTCGGGGCGGTAAGTGAATCCGGCACTGATGCCGGGGAAGCCTTCGGGAAGATTGATGTGGGGCATGGGGAACTCCAGGGGCCAGGGACCAGGGGTTAGGGGTTAGGGGTTAGGGGTTAGGGGTTAGGGGTTAGGGGTTAGGGGTTAGGGGTTAGGGGTTAGTGACTGGTGGCGTGGGCTTCGGCGCCGAGGTACTCTTCGCTGGTGTGGACGTAGCCGTTGCGGGCGACGTTGCGGCCGCGTTCGCGGTAGAGCGCTTCATCGTCGGGCTGTACGGTGCCGAGGCCGTCGACGTAGCGGTTGTACATGCAAAAGGCAGCGGCGATGAGTACCGTGTCGTGAATCTCGAGATCGGTTGCGCCCTGTTTGCGAGCGGCCTCAACGTCTGCGGCGGTGACGAGCTTGCCATCCTGCTGCACCTTGCCGGCGATGGCGAGCAGGGATTTGAGCTTGAGGCTGACGTTGGCCTGGGTGAAGTCGGTCTTTACCTGCTTGACGAGGGCCTCGTCGCCGCCGAGGTGCGCTGCGGCGATGGCGCCGTGAATGCTGGCGCAGAAGTGGGTGCAGTTGCGGCTCGAAACATAGGTGGCGATCAGTTCGCGTTCGCCCTTGGTGAGGGTGCTGGGACCAGTGAGCAGGATCTCGACGAGGTCGTTGAGGGGGCGTGCAGTTTCAGGGCGAAAGGCCATGGCGCCGCGAATACCGATGTGTTCGGGGGGAAGAGCGATGTGGGGCATGGTGTTACCTCAGGGATCAGGGGTTAGGGATCAGGGATCAGTGCGCCAGTTTCGTTGTCAGTTCTCAGTTGTCAGTTCTCAGTTGTCCGTGGGCAGTGAAAGGGGTCAGGGGGAGGGTAATTCGGTGGCTACTTCCCGGGCAACTTCGCTGCGGCGCTTGAGGAGCCAGCGTGCAGGGAGGCCGACCAGGACAATTCCGGCTCCTAAGAGCGACGCGCCCAGGTTGTGAAGCAAAAGCATGATAGCGAGAATACCGCTGCCGGTGATAAACACGACAGGGGCTGCGGGAAACCACCAGCGTTGCACGGGGGTGATTACGCGGAACAGTGTGGCGGCCGTAAGCGCCAGAAAAACTACGGCGGAAAAAATGATGAAGGCGAGGATGCGATCGAATGCGCCGAGTGTCAGCACGAGCAATGCCATGCCGGTTTGCAACAGGACTGCGTTGGCGGGAGTCTTGAAGCGCGGATGAAGCCTAGCAAATGCGTCGAGTGGCGAGGACTCGCCTTCGCCGGACTCCCCGCGCGCGAGAGCGTAGGTGACGCGGGGCACCGCCATGCTGAGAACCATAAGGCCACCGAGCACACTGAGCACAACACACGCGGAGAGCACACGCCCACCCGCTGATCCAAAAAGCGCCTGGCCGAATTGGGCCACGAACGCGGTATTCGATTGGATCCGCTGCATCGGCACGACGGCCACGAATGCAAAGCTGACCAGCAGATAAAGTGCCGTAACGATGAGGACTCCGCCAGAAAAGGCAATCGGAAGGTTGCGCGATGGATTGCGGACTTCGCCGGCGATCTTTCCCGCTTCCCACCAGCCGCCGAAGCAGAAGAACGCACTGATGGCTGCTCCTGCGATTGCTTCAATGAGCGGATCGGAGCCGGGACGGCGCACGGCGAGCGGGGCGAGGTTGGACATTGCGGCATGACCGGAAAGAAGAGCCCAGGCGACAAGAGAGATGAGCACGGGAACCTTGAGCCAATTGAGAAAAGTCATCACGCCGCTGCTGAGGCGGGTGCCGAGATAGTTGAGCGCGCCGAGCGCAAGCAGAATGATTGCCGGAAGTGCGGCGGCGATGGAAGGAGATAGCGGAAAGAGCGCGTTGACGTATGGGACCGTACCCACGCAGAGAGCGGCTGCGACGCCGGGATACATGACCACAGCGGCCATCCATCCGTAGAGAAACGCGACGCGACGCCCGAATCCGCGGCGCAAATAGATGTATTCGCCACCGTCGTGGGGGTTGCGCACGGCGAGTTCAGTGAAGCAGAGAGCGCCAGCCAGGGTGACGAGGGCCATGCCGGACCAAACGGCTGCCAGCAACGCCGGCGATCCGAGTGAACGAGCCATGCCTGCCGGAGTGAGGAAGATGCCAAGCGAAATGGCTTCGCCTGTGACAACGGCCGTGGCCGCCCACACTCCCAGTTTTCGACCGGATTGGGGAACGGCCTCCATCGTTCGGCAATCGTACTGATGGAAGGCGGGGAACACATCAGACTTTGGGTGGAGGGGAGAGCAGTGGACAGTGGAGAGTGACTCAGGGAGTAGGGAGTAGGGAGTAGGGAGTAGGGAGTAGGGAGTAGGGAGTAGGGAGTAGGGAGTAGGGAGTAGGGAGTAGGGAGTAGGGAGTAGGGAGTAGGGAGTAGGGAGTAGGGAGTAGGGATCAGCGGTTAGGGGTGGTGGCGGCGCGGAACTGGTTTATGGAGCGGGTTGGGGCTGAGTGGGCTGGTCGAGGTTCATCACGTGGACGCTGGCCTGGGTTTCGGGGACGGTCCCGTCGTTCACCTGGACTTCAGTGGGCTTGCCCTGGATAAGCAGGCGCTGGGTCGCGTTGTCGCGCGCCGGTACGAGGATGCGATCCGCTGTGGTGTTATTGGCTGAGCGCACAGTCACGGAGACGTCGGCTGCGGCGTATCCGGCGTTTGAAACTGTGACCGAGACGAGCCAGTTGCCGGATTGAACGGCATTGGGAAATACCTTGTCGATAGTCAGGTCGGGAAGGCCTTTGTCGTTGTCGATCCAATCGGAAAAGAGCCACGAAAGGTCAGTGTGAGGCGAGGCCTGCTTCAATGCGGCCTGGAACGAGAGCGGATGTGAATCAGCGGGACCACTCGCTGCAGCCTCTGAATCCGCATTGCCATTGTAGGCGCGGAGAGCCGTTGCAAGGGCATCGTCCCCCAGCTCGCTGCGGAGCATCCACAGAATATAGGTGGCCTTGGTCCGGTAGTAGACGGGCGAAATTGCGTGCACCATTGGCTGGCCGTGGGCTTCGGCGGGACTGGGCGGTTCAGCGAGGGCGAGTGCGGTACGGCCGGATTCGAGGCTCGTGAGAGCCTGATCGCGACCACGACGGCGCTCGGTCCACAGGGTTCCCATGAAATTGGCAGCGCCTTCGTCAAGCCAGGCGGACGACGGGTTCATCCAGGCGTGGGTGAGAGCGTGGGCGAGGAGGCCGTTCAGGTCCTCTGGCGCGGCGTCGCGCAGGCCGATGACGAGCAGAGGACCGGTCTCCCATGGCGCGTCGTCGGGATCGGGCAAATCGAGCAGGGTGAGCTCGGTGGCGGGTTTTGGGCCGAGCCAACGCTCAATAAATGGAGCAACGGAACTGGCTGCGGTGAGCCAAGCACTCACGACTGTGTTGTCTGCGGGAGTGGTGTAGGCGGTGAGATGCGGACCGGGATGCGCAATTTGCTCGGCCACAAAAAGGCTAGGGGCTTCGAAGGTCAGCGTTGTTGGGTCGGCGGAGCCGGTAGCAATGCTTGACACGCCGGAAGCCGTGGTGGATGGATCGCTGACGGTTAGCGACAGCGGATGGCCGTTGACGAGCGCGATGGTGGGCGCGTCTCCGTGAGGAAACTCGTCGGTGAGGCGGAGACGGAAGCGTGCGCCGGAAATGCGGAGCTTCTGAGTGCCAACTTCGTCAAAGAGCCGCGCACCATCACCAAGGATGACGGGGATGCTGGAGACCGGATACCAGACGACATTGCCGAATCCGCGCAGGCCGGTGAAGGGCACACTGATTTCATCCCAGTCGGAGTGACGCGCCGTGTCTTCAGGAGTTCCCAAGGCGACAAGGCGCTTGGCAGAGGAAGTGATTTCGCCCGAGTAGGTGACATCGAGCTGAACAGTTGCGCCGGGAGCGAGCGGCTGCGCGAGCGGGACTGCAGCTTCGTGAAGCTGGCCGGTATGGTCCGCGTCGGAGTTGAGAGTCGCGACGGGAAAGGAAACATCCTTACCGGCGACCCGGATTCGTTCCCAGTTGAGCGACGAGGAAATCTGCAGGGGAATGCGAGGCAGCGGAGTCTTGCCTGTGTTGCGGACGGTTACGAGGGCGCGAATGACAAGCTGCTGGGAGGCCGGTTGCAGGCGCACATCCATGTCGTAGTCGGTAAAGGAGATGGCTTGACGGTCGGCGTCTTCAACGACGGGCGCGTCGACCATCTGGATGGAGGGCTTGGGGGCGGGTACGCCGGTCTTTGTGGTTGTTTTGCCGTCAGCGTCAACGGAGCGCGAGAAGATGACCTGGCCGGAAGGCTGACTGGACTGCGGATTCGTCGGCGTTTCCGGCTGCGCCGGAGATGTGGCGGGAGTGGATTGCGCAATGCAATGAGAGACGGCCAGGAGCGCGGCAATGGTGGTGAATGCCAGCGCCCGGGCAGGGGGAAACATCATGAACCGAGGCCTTTCTGCTTCTTTTTAGACGAGCCAACGGTGGATGGGCCAACAGAGCCGATGGCGTGGCTTGCCGCTATCCGGCGCTGGCGGGCCGCTTCGTAGAGGACAACGGCTCCAGCGGTGGATACGTTGAGCGAACTGACACCGCCGGCCATGGGGATGCGCAGCAGGTGATCGCAGGTGCGGCGCACAAGATCGTGGAGGCCGGCACCTTCGCGGCCGAGGACGAGCACGCAATCGCCAGTGAGATCAAACTGGTCGTAATCGGCTGTGCCGCGTTCGTCGAGGCCGATGATCCACAGATTTTGCCGCTTGAGTTCTTCAAGAGCGCGGACGAGGTTGACGACACGGGCGATACGGAGGTGCTCGGAGGCTCCGGCGCTTGCTTTAACGGCTACAGGACTGAGCGGGGCGGAACGGCGCTCGGTGAGGACGACTCCGTCGACGCCGGCACCATCGGCTACGCGGAGGAGAGCGCCGAGATTTTGGGGATCTTCTACGCCGTCGAGGGCGAGGAGCAAGCGGGCTCGCGGTTGGGTGGAACGCGAGGGAGGCGGTGCGAAGAGGTCTTCAATGGACAGAGCCTCCTGGGGGCGAACGAGGGCGACTACACCTTGATGGGCCGCGGTACCGGCGAGTTGGGTGAGCTGTTCGCGGGCTTCCTGGCGGACACGGACACCGGCGAGACGGCAGTCGGCGACGAGGTGGGCGAGGCGTTCATCGTGGCGCTCGGCGGCAACGAGCACGTGGTCGAAACGGCGGCGGCCGGCCTTGAGAGCTTCGGCAACTGGATGCACGCCATAGAGGACTTCCATGAGGGATAGTGTAGAAGATTGACGCACAAACGGCGGCGGCAGGGCATATTGCCAGGGCTCACCTGAGGCGGAAATTCACCAGGATAGTCATTTGAACCGGGACGGGTTGGCCCGATTTCATCGCAGGTTTGAAGCGGTACTGCATGACGGCCTGAATCGCATTCTGATCCAATCCCGGGTCGAGGGATTGAACCACCCTTGGATTCTGCGGCATTCCATACTTATCGACTATGAGGGTGATGCGGCAAACACCCTGAATTTTCTTTCGACGCGCCTCGGTGGTGTATTGATCTTCGGGCGTAGTGTAGAACGCTCGGCGCCGACCTCGGGCAAGGCGGGGTGGGATACTGGGGCGATTCGAAGCATATGAGAGCGACGACCAAGACATTTCGCGTGGTGCTGGAGGAGGCGGGGACGCGGCCGCGGTGGGTGATTGCGCGCGTCCCGGTTGATCTGAAGAAGGCGTGGCCGGAGTGGAAGAGCCGGCGCGTCAACGGCGAGATCAACGGATTCCACTTCAAAACAGCACTGATTCCCGGGACGAAGGGCCAGGGACACTTCCTGATCGTAAACAAGAAAATGCAGACCGGCGCGCGAGTGCGTGCGGGAGGGCGAGCGCTGATCAAGCTGGAACCGGATCTAAGCGAGTTGGCGGTTGATGTGCCTGCGGAACTCGCGAAGGTGTTGAAGGAAGATCGTGAATTGCGGCGATGGTTTGATGCGCTTAGTCCGTCAATGCGGAAGGGGATCGGAGGATTTGTCGACCAGGCGAAGAGCGCGGAGACTCGGCGAAAGCGTGCTGAAGCCATTGCGGAGAGTCTTCTGCTGGCAATGGATGGTGAAGTCGAACCGCCGCCGATCTTGCGGGTGGCGTTTCAGCGCCAGCCGCTGGCTCGAACGGGCTGGGAGGCGATGACGCCTGCGCAGAGGAAGCGTCACCTGCTGGGCATTTTCTATGTCCAGACCGTTGAAGGAAGAGAACGCCGCGCCGCAAAGGCCGTGGAGGATGCGTTGCGGGTAGCAAGGAAGAAAGGCGGCCGTTGAATAGATCCGCCTGATGAGAATCCCTCAATTACGCTCTCGAAACAAAATTCCGCTAAACTCGGTGCAGATTTTTAGAAAATCGATGTATTTATGGTGCAAATGGGATTTTTTAGAGGCTTTGGAGGCCGATTTGCCGTCTAATAGAACAAGATGAGCACTGCTTCGGCTATTCGTTCTCTATTCGCCCCAGGAACCGTCACTCTCGCCGAAGAACAAGTGCGGCAGGAAAACCTTGCAGTTTCAGCAGGACTCAAGCGGCAGGATCCTGGGCTGCTGGACCAGCTGATCGTCCGCTATCAACACCGCCTTCTGCGGTATTTGATGTTCCTGACCGGACAGCGCGAGATGGCCGAGGACCTCTTTCAAGAGGTCTGGATGCGGGTGTTGACGCGGGGCGGCCAGTTCAATGGTAAAGCGCGTTTTGAGACGTGGCTTTTCACCATTGCACGCAACCTGGTGATCGATCAGCGGCGCAAGCGCACCATGTCGAGCCTGGATGAGATGTTTGAGGGCGGCAGCGAAGACGACCGGCCGATGACATTTGAAGTTGCCGACCACGAGCCGACGCCTTTTGACCGCCTGTCGAATGGCGAGGACAGGGAGCAGATCGCAGCTGCGCTGCTGCAACTGGACACGCTCTACCGCGAGGTCCTGGTACTGCGTTTTCACGAGGAACTGTCGCTGGATGAGATTGCGAAGGTGACGCGAGCGCCGCTTTCGACAGTGAAATCGAGGCTTTATCGAGGTATGGCGGCAATCAAGCCTCGCCTTGAGCGTTCCCATGCGCTGCGCCGGGAGGCTGTGTGAGCAACCCTGTGGCGGCAATCGACACGGGCAACGACCGGAAGAGCATCTCGTCCGGCGAGCCCGACCTTGTTGAGGCCCTGGCGGGAGTGCAGGCCGACCGTGAATGCGCGACGGCCCACCGCACGAGACGCGTGGTGATGGCCTCATTGGGCCTGATGCGGGAGCAGCAGGCGGGCCGGAAACGAAGCCGCGCGGTAGCCCTGGCAGCGACGCTGGTGGTTTTCTTTGTAGTGGGTCCGCCGGTCTGGTGGATCGCCGACACGCTTATTGAAGAGGAGCGCATTACCGGCGCGCTTAGCGAGCTGAGCGTGTGGGCTTTTTTCTTCATCACGGCCCTGCTGGCCTCGGCTCTACTGGCGGGGTGGTTGCGCCGCAAATCGTAACGGCGGCCGACGCCAAGAACTTAAAGTAACTCGCAACTTCCTCGAACCATTTCCCGTCCATCTGAATAGCGATTAAGCTAAGCCTAATCTGCTGAAAGGCCCTTGAGGGTCGGGATTGCATTATGCGTGATCCACAACTTATAGACGCGAACGAAGACACCCGGCTGATCCCGATCTGGTCAATCGCGGCGGCGGCAGTGGTGTTTGTCCTGGTCGAGTACTATTTCTGGCTGGTGTTTCCGCAGACCCAGCATCATGTACCCCCGTTAGGGCTGCGCATCTACCTGAATCTCTCCTGGGGCTTGCTGGCGGCGCTTTATTTTCTGATGGTTGGGTACGTAAGCAAGGACGCGCCGCGTCGGGCGATGAGTTCGCGATTCTGGATGCTGATCTGCTTTGTGATGCCGGGCGGGATCGGAGCGGTGCTCTACTTCCTGTTACGGGCACCGCTGGTTTCGCGCTGCCCGGCGTGCGCCACGCATGTACAGAGCGATTTTCATTTCTGTCCGCAGTGCAACTATCAGTTGACGGCGAGTTGCGGGAACTGCTTCAGGACGGTGCGCGCCACGGATCAATTCTGCACGCGGTGCGGGCACGAACTGGACCGGGATCACATGCCGGCGCGGCTGCGGGTTCTGGGCGAATAAGACGGGGCTTGCGGAGTTAGCGGGGTTGGCGAAGTTAGCGGCGCTGGCAAGTTGGCTGAGTTTGACAGAAACCTTCCCTCAGGGGCTGAAGCCCTCATCCAATTTGGGACGATTCTGGCACGAGTCAACCCACCCCAGTGACGAAGACCTGTCACCGGGGACCTCGCGAACTCGTGCCCTTTCAAAGCGACTTCAAATAGAACCACCGCCTGGAATGGCGCCTGATTGACCGCGCCCGATTCCCTTCCTACAATCAAGCTTCAGTTCGCATGACCATATCCGCGCTCATCATCGACGACGAACAGCTGGCTCGCGACGAGCTGATGTATCTTCTCGACTCGGTTGGCGATGTGGAGGTTGTAGCTCAGGGAGCCAACGGCATCGAGGCCGTTGAGCTGATTGAGGAGCACCACCCCGACCTTGTCTTTCTCGACGTGCAGATGCCGGGACTGGATGGCTTTGCGGTGATACAGCGTGTAGTGGAGCGGCACCGCAAGCAGCGGGACAATGGCGGGCGGAGTTTGCCGCAGTTTGTTTTTGCCACGGCTTACGACCAGTACGCTGTGCGGGCGTTCGATGTGAATGCGGTGGACTACCTGCTGAAGCCGTTTGACAAGAGCAGAGTGGAGCAGGCTGTGGAGCGGGTTCGCGGCAGAATGGCGGCGGGTGCGGGGAACGGCAGTTCGGGAGACTCGCCGATCGAATCGCAGCTGGATAAGCTGCTTCAACTGCTGAAGAGTCCGCAGGGAACGGCGCGGGGAACGCAGCCGGCGAAGCTGATTGTGCAGGCGCAGAACCGCCTGCTGCTGGTTGACCAGGCCGATATCTGTTATGCAGCGATTGATGAGGGCGTGATTCGAGTGGTCACACAGAGCTTTGAGGGGCACTCGAAGTGCCGAACAATCGAGGAGCTGCTCGACTTGCTTGATCCGGCGATCTTCTGGCGCGCGCATCGCAGCTTCGTGGTGAACATCAACCAGATTCGCGAAGTGGTGCCGTGGTTCAAATCGAGCTATCAGCTGCGCATGAATGACAAGAAGCAGACTGAGATTCCGGTGAGCCGCGCGCAGACCAAGAGGCTGCGGGAGTTGTTCAGTCTGTAGGCCGGGTGCTGCTCTCTACTTCGCGATAAAAGCAGATCCTTCACTCCGCTTACCCCACTAGGTGGGGACCCAAGCGCGCTCCGCTCAGGATGACAAGTCTTCAACTAAAGGCAGTGTTACGGCGCGTAGAGCGGTACTTGCAGGCATGCCTTGCTTAGGATTAGTCGTAGCGCTCGAAGACGATTTGCTTGCGATGCCAACCGTAACTTGCCAGTTTTTCGCGCACGCCGGCGACCATGTTATTGAGGCCGCAGATGTAGGCGTAGATGTCGAAATTCAATTCGGAAGGAAGCAGCGCGGGATCGGGAGGAGTCACAGGAAGCGACTGGCCCAGGCGCGCGGCTCGCTCCTCAACGATGCGAGCGACATGGTCTTGCACGTAGCCGCGAAGGCCGGTCCAGCTCTCATCCGCACGGCTGAGGGTGGGAAGGTAATGGAAGTTGGGCTTGCGCGCGGCGAGGGCTTCGAACTCCTCACGATAGTAGAGTTCGCTCTCGTGGCGGGTGCCGTAGACCATCCAGATTTCCTTGCCTTCACTGCGATCAATGCCGGCGTCAGAACCCGTTTCAGGGAAGAGCCATTGGGCAAAGGCCCGCATCGGAGCGATGCCGGTTCCGGTTGAGATAAAGATGGAATCGGTGACAGGCTGTTTCAACACGAAATGCCCATGGGGACCGTGGACGCGAATGGTTCCACCGACGGGCAGGTCAGGCAGGTCGGCGAGATGATTGGAGAAGAAGCCACCCTCTACGCGATTCACGCAAAGGTCGAATCGATTCGCGTTTGCGGCCGAGGCAATGGAGTAGGCGCGGGTCTGCTGCTTTCCATTCGCGTCAGGGGCCACTGCGGAGAGAAATTGGCCGGAAATGAAGGGAAAAGCCTCGAGATCTTCGAGTACAAAGTCAAAGTGGTAACACTGCGCCGATTCGGAAATGCACGTTTTTCTTGCCAGACGTGCCATGTATAGCTCACGCGCCAAAGTGGATTCTCGCTTGCAGAAAGGATGAGGCCCGAAGAGGCGCCATTGCCAGTATCGCTATCGAGGCGCGTAGATGGCAAGCTCAACGCGAGTTGCAAGATGGCGAGAGAGCTGCGGAAAGAGCCATGGTTTGTGGCGACCTTCCGCGAGAACATCCCTCCGCGGCTGAAGCCGGGCACCGATTTTGCTGGGTTTGCGCGGGGGTTGAAACCCCCGCCTCCCTCCGTGTTCAGTTTTTCTGCACCCTGTAAAGTCGTGGACTTTCTAGACGCCGAGTTTTCTGCACCGAGCTTTTCGGAGGCGGCTAGAGAGCCTGCCAGCAGAGTTGCAATCCCATGGTGAAGAGCCAGAGTGAAAGCGCAAGGCGCATGGTGCGGACGGGAATTCGCGATGCGAGGATTGTCCCAGCCAACGCCCCAAGAATGCCGCCAGCAATCAAATTCGTCAGCAGGGACGCATCGAATACGCCACTGCTCAAGTGCAGCGTTCCACCGACGAGAGACAAGCAGAGACCAAAGGCAAGATCGGTGCCGACGATGGTTCGGGCATCGAGAGGGGTGAGACCGAGCATGGCAAGCGTGCCCAGGGCGCCTGCTCCCGACGAAGAGAAGCCGACCTCAGCGCCAATGGGGAGCATGGCCAACGCCAGCCAACCAGGGCGATCGGCACGGACCTCGCGCACCGCGGCGGGCCGGAAATGCCTGTAGATGTGCCATCCGGATGGAATCGCGATCATCACACCGAGCGCGAGATAGAGCCAAATCGAATTGGCCTGATTGTGAGCGACGCGTCGAAAGACGATTGAGCCAAAAATGACTCCGGGAACTCCGGTGGCGAGGATGACAGCGAGGGTTCGCCAGGCAACTTGCCGCCGGATTATCTGGATGGGAACAACCACAAGCTTCACTGCCGCTGAATAGGCAAGCGCGGTGCCGACGGCTGCTTCGACGGGTACATGCAAGAAGAGGATGAGCATTGGCGCTACGATGCTGCCGGCCCCGACACCGGTCATCGCAATCAGCGCGCCAATTCCAAATCCCACGACAAATTCCATCTCGATCTCCGCAGCACGCTAGGTAGATTGCAGGTGGATGCCGCATTCGAGTTTGCGACCGGACCAGCGGCCCGAGCGGGGATCGTTGGGATCGAAGGGCAGGCTCGTACAAGGAGCACAACCAATGCTTGTGTAGCCCTGTTCGTAGAGTGGCAGGAGCGGAATGTTGTTTGCTTCGGCAAATTGCCATACGTCGCGCGTGGTCCACTCGGCGAGCGGACTGAGCTTGGCGAGAACGTGGTTGGTTGGCAGGGTGAATGCCTCTTCGGCTTGAAGATTGGCGCGCGACTTTGATTGCTGGCGGCGAAGGCCGGTGATCCAAACGCTGTAGGGCGCGAGGGAACGAAAGAGGGGCTCGACTTTACGGAGCGCGCAGCAGCGGTCGGGTGCAGTCTGGTTGAGGATGCCGAATTGAGATTCCTGCTCGGCTACTGTCTGGACGGGTTCGACGACAACGAGATTCAGATTCCACTCCGCCGCCATTCGGTCGCGATATTCGATGGTCTCGGGAAAGTGATAGCCAGTCTCGAGAAAGAGGACGGGAATGCGGGGAAGAAATTCGCGGACGAGATGCACCACGACCATGTCCTCCGCCTGAAAGCTGCTGGTGACGCAGATGTTTTCTTCATATGCGAGGCGGCTATGGAGGAATTTGCCGGCGGTGCGTGCCAGTTGTTCAGATGCCGAGGCCGTTGTCATTTTCATCTCCTCCAGTGGGAGTGGATTCGAGGCGTTGGAGTTCATCAAGAATCTGGTCGGGTTCAGAGAATTGGGCGTCAAGGAGCAGTTCGCGGGGTTTCGCATCTGCGGCGTCTACGCGAGTGAGGGTAATGGGGCCATTCGAGTCGCTCTCGATCAGCACGATTGCGCCGAGATGAGCGATGGCGATGAGCGATGCGGTTGCGGGCACGCGCGTACGGAGGACGAGCGCTCCAGACTGAATCAGGGATTGCTCGAGTTGGGATGCGAGGTGAGAGCGATTTCCGAGAAACAGCAACCCGCGGGTTGCGCGATTGATGGCGGGTGAAGAATCGTCGGCGTCAGAGATGCTGCGAATCATGCCCGCGCCTGCAGTGGTGTTGTCGGCGGAATCGATGAGAATGAGGCTGCCCGTGGAACGGCTATCGCGGTAGAGGTCTGCAAGCAGCGGGTGGCTGGTTTCTAGTACGACCTGGCCGATGTCGTTGAGCGCGAGTTGTTCAGCGGGCAGGTGTTCGAGTTTTTCGACGTGGATGCGCGAGCGGATTTCAATGACTCGTGCACGAACGGTCTGGCTGGTGTGCTTAAGCAGGTAGCTCGAACCGGGGCGCAGAGGCTTGGAATGCATCCATACGACGGTGGCTTCGAAATGCTTCGTCTTGTGGGGAGCCGCAGTGAGCGACGCGATCATTTCACCACGGCTGAGGTCGATTTCATCTTCGAGGGTGAGCACGACGGATTGCGGGGCGTGTGCTGAGGGTAAATCGCCGCCCCAGGTGGTGATGGCGCGGACGCGGGTACGCCGACCGGAGGGTAATGCGAGAACTTCATCTCCGGGATGAACAGTGCCGGCAGTGATCTGGCCGGCGAAGCCGCGGAAATCCTGATGAGGACGAAGAACGCGCTGCACCGGGAAACGAAAGCTCGCGCTGGAGCGCTCGATTGCCAACGGCACGGTTTCGAGAAGCTGGAGAAGGCTTGGGCCCTCGTACCAGGGCATGCGCTGGCTGCGGTGAACGACATTATCGCCGTCGAGTGCGCTGACAGGAACTGCGATCAACTCGGGGATCTCGAGTTGAGCGGCGAGAGCGACCAAATCGCGGCGAAGGCGGTCGAAGACTTCTGGAGAGAAGTCGACCAGATCCATTTTGTTGACTGCGGCAATAACGGTGGGAATGCCAAGCAGAGCGGCGATGCAGGCGTGGCGGCGGGTCTGGTCGAGGATGCCTTTGCGCGCGTCTACCAGCACGATGGCGACGTCTGCCGTGGACGCTCCAGTGGCCATGTTGCGGGTGTACTGTTCGTGGCCGGGCGTGTCGGCAATGATGAATTTGCGCTTTGGAGTTGAGAAGTAGCGATAAGCAACGTCGATGGTGATCCCCTGCTCGCGTTCGGCGCGCAGGCCGTCGGTAAGTTGGGCAAAGTCGATGGCTGCGTTGTGAGTGACGGAGCGGACGTGGTCGTCGTAAACATTGTGGGAGTCGTAGAGAAGGCGACCGATGAGCGTGGATTTGCCGTCGTCGACGCTGCCCGCGGTGCTGAAACGCAGGAGGCCCTTGGAAAGTTCAGCTTCAAGGCGCGCTTCGATGGGAAGACCGGAACCCTCAAGCGGCTCGCAGTCGGCTACGACAATGTTGTCGATCAAAGACATCAGAAGTAGCCCTCGCGCTTTTTGATTTCCATGGAGCCGTCCTGATCGTGGTCGATGATGCGATTGGCGCGCTCGGAATTGCGGACCGCCATCAGTTCCTCGATGATTTTGGGGACGGTGTCGGCGTCAGAGCGAATTGCTCCTGTGCAGGGACTGCAGCCAAGCGAACGCAGGCGGCAATTGACCCATTGCTCTTCGCCGGGAAGGCCTTGAATGAACGGCTGTTCGACGGGAATGAGCGAGTCGCCGCGCACCAGCATGCGACGCTGTCTGGCGAAATAGAGCGGCACGATGGGAATTTTTTCGAGATGGATGTAGTGCCAGATGTCGAGCTCGGTCCAGTTGGAAAGCGGAAACACGCGAATGCTTTCGCCGGGGCCGATGCGGCCGTTGAAGAGGCTCCAGAGTTCGGGGCGTTGATTTTTGGGATCCCACTGACCGGCGCTATCGCGGAAGGAGAAAATGCGTTCCTTGGCACGAGACTTTTCCTCGTCGCGTCGCGCGCCGCCGAAGGCTGCATCGAAACCATGAACGCGGAGACCGTCGAGCAGGGCCTGAGTCTTGAGCAGGCCGCAGCAGCGCTGGGTGCCGAGCTTAATGGGATTGGCGCCGCCGTCCAGCGCTTCTTCATTGCGCCAGACAATGAGCTTGAGGCCGAGTTCAGCGGTATAGCGGTCGCGAAATTCGAGCATTTCGCGAAATTTGTAGCCGGTGTCGACATGGAGCAGGGGGAACGGAATGGGCGCGGGATAGAAGGCTTTCTGCGCCAGGCGCAGCATCACGGAGGAGTCTTTGCCGATGGAATAAAGCATGACCGGGTTTTGGAACTCGGACGCGACCTCACGAAAGATGTGGATGCTTTCGGCCTCAAGTAGCTGGATGTGGTTGAGGCGGCCGGAAGCCTTCTGGGTTTCCTCGTCGGTTGCGATAGCAGTCATGCGTCTGATCCAGTGGTGCGGTTGTGATGGCTTGTTTTCGGGGCAATAAAAAACCCGCTGCGGCAGGATTTCTGCGGCGCGGGCATATGGGGAGATGGTTTGAGTCTAGTTTTTGCTTATCCCATAGTCCGGCGCGACGCATAACAACATGCGCAACAAGTGGCCGGCATGGAACAGAGACTCATCCCCTTCAATATACGGACAGAAGGGTTCAGGGTCAAACTGCGATGGCGGTTGGGATTGACGAAAAGCCGTTCTGAACAGGTTATTGGCGGTTTGAATGGCGCTTTTTTGAGACTGTTGCCGAAAGCGAGTTCCGGCAGGGTACGATCAGGTATCGCTTGATTGATAGACACCTGCGACAGCTCGTCCCGCTGGAGTCGCGGTGATTGGATCGTAGCCGTCCGAAAGAATTGAATCCATTTGCACAAGGTTCCGCAGATAAGAAGCCGAAGATCGACCGGCACGATGCACAAGACTGTCTCCGAGCTGGTTCAAGAGAACAAACTGCTCAACCCGATAAGGAACTCATGGCCTCTGACCTCACAGCGCGCTGCCAAGTGTGTCAGTCATCGGATGTGCGCCCGTCGCGTCTGCACCTCGCTCTCGACGCAGGCCACCTGCTGATTTTGCGGCGACCCATACGATGCTGCAGTTGCGACAGCCGGTTCTACTGCTGGTTTTGGGAGAGGCTTGAGGCACAGAAAGAGGGCTGACCAAGAGCCCCTGCGCGCTTTTTTCAGCAGTAAGTTGCTGGGAAAGCGCGCGTTATGCCACATGGTCCGCCGAGCGGGCCAAATCAAAGTCCTTTGCAGTAATGCCGCCGGCGTCGTGGGTAACGAGCGCCAGACGGACCTTGTTATAGCGAAGATCAATGTCGGGGTGGTGGCCAGCCTTCTCGGCCAGTTCTCCGACTTGGTTTACAAAGGCCAAAGATGCGCGGAAGTCTTTGAAAATAAAGATTCGCACGAGCTCGCCCGACTCGAGTTTCCAGTCGGGTAGGGATGCGAGTCGAGACTGGATTTCGGTGGCGGAGAGAGGGGGCATGTCGGCTTCTCCTGAGTGATCATCTCGGGCGTGCGGGCGGCCAACGACTTCACCACTATACCGAAAACTCAAAAAATTGGATGAAACTGGTAACTAATCCTTTAGTTGATCGTCTATTCTGTGTTAGGCAAATTCCCTTTTCGGGGCTTTGCGCGGAATCGACAGGATAGAAATGCCTCCGAAAAAGTCCAATACGCTTACCGAAGCCGAGTTGAGATTGATGAAGATTCTCTGGCGGCGCGGGGAATCGGCGGTCAACGACCTGGTTGCCGCGATTCCGGACGGAGAAACGCTGGCGTACAACTCGGTGCTGACTACGATCCGGATTCTGGAGCAAAAGGGCTACGTGGAACATCGACAAGAAGGGCGAGCATTTATTTATCGTCCGAGCGTTGAGGAGCACGAGGCGAGCCGAACCGAAGTGCGACACGTTTTGAGCCGGTTTTTTGGGAATTCTCGCGAACGGCTGCTGTTATCTCTGCTGGGGGATGGGGAAATCTCAGCCGCGGAATTGCAGCGTCTAAAGGATGCGATTCGCGACGCGACGCCGGATGAAGGGCGGGAGGTCTAAGCGATGCACTTGATGGCAATTGCCGGAAATCTCCAAATGATGTTGAGTGCGGGCTGGAACTGGCTTATTGCATCATGGAGCATCGTGTCGCGGGAGGCGGCTTCGAATTTTGCGACGTCGCTGTGGCAAGGGATCATTGTGGCAGCAGGGTTGGCGATGTTTCTGCGGCTTGCGCCGCGCATGTCTGCTGAACATCGCTTCATAGTTTGGGCGGCTGGTTTTGGGGTGGTCGCGGGGCTTCCATTTCTGCCGTTTCTTTTGAAACTTGTCGAAACGCAGTTTGTCGCCGGAACGAGCCCTGGAGATGTGATTTCGGACGCAGGGTCTGTTTCAGCTCATCCACTGCTTCAATTGGACCTTCGCTGGACGGTGGCAATCGCTTGCGTCTGGTTGACCGGATCGACACTTCGCATGGTGGATTTGCTGATTCATTCGCTGAGGCTGCGGAAGTTGTGGCTGTCGGCGACACCGATGGAAATCGAAGGAGACCTTGCCGTGACGCTGGCTGGCTCAGTTCGCAGGCAGGTGGAAATCTGCACATCGAAGAACGTCGAACGGCCCAGCGTGATTGGTTTTCTTGCGCCACGGATATTGATTCCGGATTGGCTGCTGGCGCGCCTGACTGCGGGAGAGCTGGAGCAGATTGTGCTGCACGAAGCCGAGCACCTGAAGCGGCGCGACGATTGGACCAATCTTTTTCAGAAGCTGATTTTGATTGTTTTTCCGTTGAATCCCGCGCTGTGGTGGATGGAGCGGAGGATGTGCGGTGAGCGGGAGATGGCTTGCGACGAGGCAGTGGTGCGGATTACCAATGCGCCTCGTGCGTATGCGACGTGCCTTGCCAACCTGGCCGAACGCGGACTTGAGAGGCGCGCGGAGGCGCTTTCACTGGGTGCATGGCAGCGGCGGTCGGACCTGGTTCGGCGAGTACATCGGATCCTGGCTCAGAAGCACGCAATGAGCCGAGCAGCGACGGGCGCGCTGCTGGGAGCGCTGGGATGTGGGCTTGCGGTCGGCACTGTGGAGCTTGCGCGGTCGCCACAGTTTGTCGCGTTTGTTCCGAGGCAAAATGATGCAGAGGCTCACGTGCTTGTGGGGGCCGGGCAATCCGGATTTGCCGGGGATAGCGTTGTGGCAACCCAAGAGCGGCATTTGACGCCGGGATTTTATGCTGTGCAAGCCAAGGCCGTGATGCCGCAGGCTAAGCCTGCGCGGATTGCGCCGGCAAAGACTACTGGGACTCGCGATACCGGAACGGTTGATGGAGCGAGAGGCGCATCGCGGGTGACGCGGCAGATTGTTGCAAAAGACAATTCGAGCAAATTGAAGAGTGAGGATGACGAGCAGCAGTTTTTGGTGCTAACCACCTGGGAAGTGGTGGAGAGCCCGGGCCCAGTGAACCAACAATCTGCAGATTATGATGCGGGGCCAAGCAAAAGCCTTGTGGCGAGTAACGATAAAGGCCAAGCAAACGAAGCCGACAAAGCGACGGGACAAGGTGCGGGCCAGATGACGAAACACGCGACGCGCCAGTTCACCATTACTCGCTTGATTTTGAGAATTGTTCCAGCAAATTCCATTTCTACTCAGCCTGCGACAGGGTCGGTTCGCAATGGCTGGTTCGTAATTCAACTGTAAGTTCAACGTCAACTCCAAGGGAGAAGAAGCAATGTCAGCAACAACTAATTCATTAATTGCCAAGGTGAAGAAATTCGGCGCCCCTGCTGGAGCGATAGCCGCGGCGGTACTCGCAATTGGCCTGGCACTCGGACACAGCGCAGCGCATGCGGCGAGCAGCAGCATCGCGCTGAATGGCGCCGCGCCAATGGATGACAACAGCGTGTCTTCGCTGGTGGCGCTCGATAACGCGGTGGAAGCAGTGGCCGCGCGCGTGACGCCGGCGGTAGTCAACGTGTCGGTGACGTCGCATGTCTCGGCCCAGGAAAGTGGAGACAATGACGATCAGGGCTCAGGCATTCCGCCGAGCGCGATTCCGCCAGAGTTTCGGCGGTTCTTTGGTCCGCAGGGGCCGGGCGGGCACGGGATGCCGCAATCAGGACAAGTGGAGCACGGAATCGGAAGCGGAATCATCATTTCGCCGGACGGTTATATCGTGACCAACGATCACGTGATCGACTCGGCTACACAGATTCGTGTGACCTTAAACGATCGGCGCGTGTTCCCGGCAAAGTTGATTGGGGTGGACAAGCTGAACGATCTCGCGGTGATCAAGATCGATGCGAAGAATTTGCCCAGCGTAGCGTGGGGCGACTCAACGAAGCTGCATCCGGGGCAGACTGTGCTTGCTTTCGGAAGCCCGTTTGGATATTTCCAGTTTTCGGTTACGCGCGGTATTGTGAGCGCGCTGGATAGACCGAATCCTTATTCGGATGACCCGCGGAAGCCGGGGGATTTCATTCAGACAGATGCTGCGATCAATCCGGGCAACTCAGGTGGACCGCTGGTGGATGCGCACGGCGAACTGGTGGGCATCAACACGTTCATCATCTCGGACAACGGCTCATTCGCAGGAGCGGGATTTGCGATTCCTTCGCGGATTGTGAGGGCTTCAGCGGAATCGATCATCAAGGATGGAACCGTGCATCACGGCTACCTGGGCATCAGCATGAACGATGTGACGCCGGACAACTCGAGCTTCTTCAACCTTCCGGACGCAACGGGCGCGATTGTGAGCCAGGTAACACCAGACTCGCCGGCAGGACGCGCGGGATTGAAGAGCGGAGACGTGCTGCGCGAACTGAATGGCAGCAAGATCGTGAATGGAAGCGCTCTGCAAGTTGCGGTGAGCCAGATTGCGCCGGGGAACGAAATCAAGCTGGGCATTTTGCGCGATGGCAAACCGGAAACGATCGATGTGAAGGTGGGTGAATTCAAGGGCGACAAGCAGGTCGCGGACAACGACAGCGCCGGTTCACACCAGGGTGGAAGGCTGGGTCTTGCTGCGACCGACCTGACACCGGATATGCGTTCGCAACTGAACATTCCGTCGCAAGTGAACGGCGCGGCGATTCAGAGTGTTCGTCCGGCCAGCCCTGCTGACGACGCAGGTTTGGCACCCGGAGATGTGATCCTCGAAGTGAACCGGCACAAGGTGGACAGCGCGGAGAACTTCTCGAACGCGGTTCATTCCGTCCCGCCGGGTAAGGACATCCTGCTGCTTGTGTGGTCAAGGGGCGGCGCTAGCTACCGCGTGGTGCATCCCGAACAGGGCAGCCAGAACGGGATGTAAGCAACGAATCTGTTTTTTCAAGAATTACCGGCCGCTGCATTTCCTCGAAAGGTGCAGCGGCCGTTTTTTGTTGTGTGCGCGGGCGAACCTGCTACAAACGAGAAGGGGGACGGCGTGACGCTCAGCGTTCAGGAACAGTTCGGGCAAATCGATATCTACGTCTTCGATCAGATTCTGCGCGGAAACATCACACGCGAGATGTGCGTGCTCGACGCTGGATGCGGATACGGAAGAAACCTGGTGCATCTGCTGCGCGAGGGATGCCGCGTGCTGGCAATGGACGCCGACGCCGAGGGAGTTGAGCATGTTCGGCGACTGTCTGACTCTTTGATGACGGGATTGCCCGCCGAAAACTTCAAGGTGGGATCGATTGAAGAGATGCCGTTCCCGGATGAGATTGCGGATGTGGTGATCTGCAATTCGGTGCTTCACTTTGCGCGGGACGATGAGCAATTTCAGGCCATGGTCGCCGGGCTTTGGCGCGCGCTGAAACCGGGCGGGATGCTCTTCTGCCGATTGGGGTCGCGGATTGGAATGGACTTTGAGCCGGTGCGAGGAAACATCTTCGTGGTGGGCGACGGATCAGAGTGGTACCTAGTGGATGAGGAAATGCTGCTGGGGTTGACGGATGAGATGAATGCGGTGCTTGTCGATCCGCTGAAGACGACGATCGTGCAGGACTATCGCTGCATGACGACGTGGGTTACGCGCAAGCGGCGAACTAAATCGGCCTGATTCATCGGGGCATTCTTATCGCATCCGGGGGTAAGGGAGATGAGGCGATTGATCTTCACTTTCGAGGGCTTGCAGCCAGGTGCGAATGCTTTCGCGAAGGGATGCGACATCGATGCTGCTGTAATTGTCAGGAAATGACTTTAGCTTTCGAAGCGCTCCGCGCAGCAAGGATGAGGTACCTGCTGTGTTCTTTCGCTGGAGATGGTGAAAGGCTGCTGTTATCTGAATCAAAGCCTGGAGAAATGTTTTGTCGGGCTGCTCGGACTTGAGCCAAGTGCTTTCCCAGTGCTCATGGGCGAGGAAGAACTCCCCGGCCCGATAACAGCGCAGGCCTTCAGCAAGCTCGACCTCGGTCCAGTCAAGAGACATCGTTCATTCCTTATCAACGCGTGACGTCGGGTGGAACTTTACCAGGCGGTTTGATCCATATTGAAGCACGAAGGGCATCCGAAGCGGGTGAACACCGAAATGTAATTCACTAATTCTCTGAAGGTCGTTCCACGTGGTCGACAACGATGGTGTCCAACGGCTCCCTAGATGGCTCGAGCTTTAAACCAAGCTGCTCTTGAACAGCCGTAAAGAAGGATGGGTTGGAATCAAGCGAGGTCTGCGATGGTCCGACTGCGTCGTCCGGGGTCCACCGAAGATTCACGTCATAACTGCCGGTCAGGCCGGTTTTGTCGACTACCGTCCGTTCCGCCAACCCTGACAACATCAGCACGAGGACATCCACCGAAATTCCGCGCGCTGTAATCTGACCGCGTCCGAAGCTCACGCCAGGGATTTCGTCGGCTGAGGTTTTTTGCATTCTCAATCCGTCCTTAGCAACGACCAACCTGTAGGCCGGCAGTTCCCTGGTTTCATGATGAACTTTGAGCCCGAAACGGTCGGCGAGCAAAGCCTGAAGCATCAGCCAGCGATGCTTGGTTTGTTCGGCCGGAGGCAGCTTGGCGAGCGACGCCGCGGTATCCGCATCCATCTTTGCTTCAACATCAAACTGTGCATTGACGGCCCACTCGGGAAGGCCGGACAACTGGCTATCCGTCAGAATGGAATAGGCACTCATGATCAGAGCCTTGAGGCTCATGCCCATCGAGATTCCGTCCGCCGTCATCCGGTGCCAGCGATTGGCTGGACCTGGTTGGCTTGGTTTGATGGAGACGACATCGTAGGCCAGATGCTTGAGGGTCGCGTCGCGCTCTCCGCTTGTCTCTGATTGCGCGATTGCAATTGCAGAGCCGATGGCGAGAATCGTCACGCTCATACCAAGCGCAAAAGTACACATTCTTCGCATCAAACGGAAAACCCTCTGCTTCCCTGGGACGGCTATTCCACTGTTACGGATTTGGCGAGGTTGCGGGGCTGATCGACGTCGCAACCGCGGCGGACTGCGATGTAATAGGCAAGCAGTTGGAGTGGAACTATCTCGATCAGCGGCGACAGTAGAGAGTAGGCAGGCGGGATGTAGATGACCTGCTCAACAAGTTGACCGATGGTGGTGTCGCCTTCGGTGGCTACGGCAATGACGCGGCCGGAGCGGGCAGTGACTTCCTGAATGTTGGAGAGCGTTTTTTCGTAGCGAAGCTTTGATGCGGGATCGGCCTCATCGCGGGTGGCGAGGACAACGACGGGGAGCGTCTCGTCGATGAGGGCGTTGGGGCCGTGCTTCATTTCGCCGGCTGGATAACCTTCGGCGTGAATATAGGAGATTTCCTTGAGCTTGAGCGCACCTTCAAGAGCAATGGGAAAATGGATACCGCGGCCGAGATAGAGGAAGTCGCGCGCGTTGGAAAAGCTGGTGGCGAGATGTTCGCACTGCGCGGAGCGGGAGCGAAGCACTTCTTCGATCTTGGCGGGAATGCGGCTGAGCTCTTCGATGAGCTGGATAGAGCGCTCGGTGTCCAGACGGCCGCGGAGCTGACCGAGTTTAACGGCGAGGAGAAAGAGCGCGGTGAGTTGGGCGGTGAAAGCCTTGGTGGAGGCAACGCCGATTTCGGGACCGGCGTGGGTGTAGATGGCGCCGTGAGCTTCGCGGGCGACCATGGCACCGACGACGTTGCAGATGGCGACGGTCTTGGAGCCGAGGGATATCATCTCGCGCTGGGCAGCGAGCGTGTCGGCGGTTTCACCGGACTGGGTGATGAGCAGGCCGAGTGCGTTGCGGTCGGGGATCGGATTTCGGTAGCGGTATTCGCTGGCGTAGTCGACGTCGACGGGCAGGCGGGCGAGGCGCTCGATCATGTATTTGCCGGCGAGAGCAGCGTGCCAACTGGTGCCACAGGCGGCGATGTTGATGCTGGAGGCTGCGGCGAGCTCGTCGTCGGCGATGTCCATTTCGCCGAGGAAAATTTTGCCTGAATCGAGGGAGACGCGGCCCAGGGTGGTGTCGCGGATGGCGCGCGGCTGCTCCCAGATTTCTTTGAGCATGAAGTGCTTGTAGCCGCCTTTTTCCGCCTGGATGGGGTCCCAGAGGATGCGTTGCAGTTCGCGCTCGATGGGCTTGCCGTTGAAGTCGGTGAGTTTGACGCCGTCGAGGGTGAGGATGGCCATGTCGCCGTCGGCGAGGAAGTAGATGTTGCGGGTGTGGTGGAGGATGCCGGGGACGTCGGAGGCGACGAAGTATTCGCCTTCGCCGACGCCGATGACGACGGGAGGGCCGGAACGTGCGGCGATGATCTTGTCGGGCTCGGCGGAAGAAAGGATGCCGAGTGCGAAGGCTCCGGTGAGGCGCTTGATGGCTTCACGAACCGCGTCTTCGAGAGCGATCGGGGTTCCGGCAATCTCAGCGTCGTTCTGGAGCTGTTCGATGAGATGGGCGATGACCTCGGTATCGGTTTCGGTGACGAATTTGTGGCCCTGGGCGGTGAGTTCTCGCTTGAGATCGAGGTAGTTTTCGACGATGCCGTTGTGGACGACGACGATGCGGCCGGTGCAGTCGCGATGAGGGTGGGCGTTCTCTTCAGTGGGGCGGCCGTGGGTTGCCCAGCGAGTGTGGCCGATGCCGAAAGTGCCGTCGATGGGATGTTCGGCGAGGACTTCTTCGAGGTTATGAAGCTTGCCGGGAGCGCGGCAGACCTCGAGAAGAGCGCTGTTGGGACTGCCAACCGCGATGCCGGCCGAGTCGTAGCCGCGGTACTCGAGGCGACGGAGACCTTCAATGATGACGGGAACGACCTTCTTACGGCCAACGTAGCCCACGATTCCGCACATGAGTCGATTTTATGCGAGTGGGTATGGAAGGCCATGTGACGAGAGCCAGCAAGGTTGCTGCGACTGCGACGAGCGCGACACCTGCGAAGATTACGAACCCCGTAACGACGATGATGATTGACGATTAAACGCAAGAATTGATTGGGCTCGGCGCCAGACTTTACGCTATTGTGGCACGCTCCGCAGTGGACGACTTCGGAACTGGAATTGGTCCAGGACACCGCGGCCTGAGGCGGAAGCTCGCAAATGGTTTCCTTGGGGATGCGGGAACCAGGCCGTTCGCTCGCCCGTATCCTTCCCAGAAGGAGTCCAACGCCCATGTTCCGTCCCGTGTTCCGCATCTCCCTGCGACATATCGGTTTCTGCGCGGGCCTTCTCGTCTTGCAGTGCAGCCTATACCTGCACGCACAGGCTCCCATCGTGGAAGAACCCAACTACACGCCCACGCTGACCTTTGACGTTGCCACCATTCGCCCTGCACCGCCGCCGGATGCCAGTTTCCACGTATCCGTCTCCAGCCCGCCGCACTCCAGCCATTTCGAAGCCACGAATCTACCGATCAAGACCCTTCTGCAGATTGCCTACGGCTTCGATGCACCGGTCGTCGGAGCGCCTGACTGGGTCGCGAACACGTTCTACGACATCAAGGCCCGATCAGACGAAGCGGCCGATGCCAGGCTCGCGCGGCTCAGCGATAACGAGGCCCGGCTTGAAAAGCGGAACGCGATTCGCGTATTGCTGGCGGAGCGCCTGGGCCTCAAGACGCACCTTGAAACTCGCAATACGTCCATCTTTAACCTTGTCGTCGACAAAGGCGGCGTCAGAATGCAGGTTGTGCCTCTGCCTCCGCCCGCCGCCGATGGCGAAGGGCCGCCTCCGCCGCGTCCGGCCGATGTCCAGGCGCATGGATCGCAGCATGGCCTCGAGTTCATCGGATCAAATGCCTCAATGCGTTCCATCACTGGCGCCCTGAGTTCGATGGTAGAAGCGCCAGTCGTTGACAAGACGGGTCTTACCGGCGTCTACAATTACACGCTTCAGTTTGGCCGCCAATGGTCCGAGCGCGATCCGGAAAGCTGGCCTTCGATTTTTACCGCGGTGCAGGAACAGCTTGGGCTGAAGCTCGAAGCTGTGCACGAGTCCGTGCCCAACCTTGTGGTCGACCACATCACGAAGCCAACGGAAAACTGATTCACGAAATGAAGGGCTGAGCTGTGCAGCACCCACCGCACGCATCGAGAGGTGCGCATGGTTAGACCAAGTCGCCAGGATTTGTGATCAGTCCCCGAAAGCGCGGGAGCTTCCCTTGTGGGGTTCATTACAGCCCAGGCGAGCGCCGCACGCAACGAGGCCAAAGTCTTCTAACAACTTGTTCTGAGGAGATTGCCTGCGGATTACTCCCCGGCGAAGTGAATGCTCTGCACCATCTGCCGCACTTGGTCGGCGGCGGCATCGGCCTGAGCCATGGGCGCGGTCATGAGGACGGTGATAAAGTCCTTCCCGCTAATCTGGACGCTGACTGCCAACGCGGCTACTCGGCCGCCCCCAGTATCGTCTCCGCTGGCCTGAACCCGGAAAGCGGCATGGCCATTGTTCTTGAAGCCGCCCTGGTCACCTATTCCACCATTCGGATATTGCTTCGCCAAATCGTCGAGGACGGCGTAAGCGATGTCCTTGGGCTTGGCGGCTTTGTTGCCGGCCCAGGTCATGAGCGTTACCGTGGCCGAGACCGGCCCGTTCGACAGTTTCAACGTTCCAGATCCGTCGTTCATGGGAGTTGCGGTCCATCCATCGGGAACGGTCAGGGAGTAGCGGCCCTGGCTTTCGCGAAAAACTCCCGAGCGCAATGGCGACGATGGAGTGAAATTCGAGTTCGACGGGTTGGGATTGTAGTTCGAATCGTTGGGATTGGACTTCGGCGGGTTGGGATTGAAGTTCGAGTCGTTGGGATTCGAGTTCGGCGCGTTGGGATTGTAGCTCGGGTCGTTGGCGAAACTCGGGTCGGCGGGCTTGTAGTTCGGGTCGCTGGGAGTGCCTCGTTGTGCCGCCGTTATCTGGGACATGCGCTGCGACTTATACTGAGGGCCGGACTGAGCATTGAAGGCGGCCATCCGTTGATTGCACTCCTCTTTGCTCAGTGCTCCCGTGTCGCATGCCTTTTTGAGAGCGGCCAATTGGCGGGCCCGGTTGGGGGCGGTGTTTCCCTGCGTTCCAGGCTGTTGGCTCCCCGAGCCGCCAGAGCTCTGACCCGAGCTCTGCGCCGGCGCCGCAGAACCCGCCGAAATGCCAATCGAAAGCGCAAGGCAGATTGCCAGCATTTCGCCCCTTCGCAGCAGGGGAGTTGCTGCTGCCAGGAACAGCGCATACTTGAGTTCGTGTTGGAGATGCCGGAGGGCTGAATCAAACTTGTTCATGGTTAGTTTCCTCGGCCGTCTGCGCTGTCGCGCGGATGCCCTTTCTCAGGTTGATCGTCCAGGCGCAATGCGGCCTGGCTACTTCAGGTTCATCGGAGCAAACGCACGATCATCTCTCTGTTCGGTACGCGTCGTCCAGAGGATAAATGCATCACGAAGCGCAAGCTAACGGGTGGGGATCATGGACTGCCGGCAATGGCTCACAAGAGGTGATTCGATTGCCGTCTATGTTTTCTACTCGTCTTCGCTGGTCTGCGTGGTCAGGTAGCGCTCATAGCCCAGCTCCTTAATCTGGTGGGATTGGGCTTCGAGCCAATCCACGTGATCTTCTTCGTCTTTGAGCAGTTCGACGAAAAGATCGCGGGAACCATTGTCCTTGTTTTCGTAAGCAATGCGGACGGATTCGTTGTACATTGCCACGGCCTCCATCTCGAGTTTCAAGTCGGACTCAATCATGTCCTTGACATTGCTGCCGATGGAAAGAGAGAGCGGCTCCATGCTCGGTGTGCCGTCAAGAAACAGGATGCGTTCCATCAGGGCCTCAGCGTGTTTCATTTCGCCGATTGACTGCTTCTTGATGTACTTCGAGAGCTTGCCGTAACCCCAGTTCTCGCACATTTCGGCGTGGAGAAAATACTGGTTAATCGCGGTCAACTCTTCGCGGAGTGCCTGGTTGAGCCGTTCGAGGACTCTTGGGTTACCTTTCATGACGCGGATTGTTCCACACGCGAAGATGAACTGGCAAGCGGCTTGCGGCTCTTCTGTTTTTGGTGAGACGGCGTGGGGGATGCCTAGAAAATCACACCACATCCTAGTTCTGTCCTGATTGCTGGGAACCCTTGCATTCAGCGTTTTGCGGCGAATCTGCTCGCCAGTTGCGCGGCATTCGTGTTAGTGTTTTTTCACTGTCCCCAGACTTCCCCCCAAGGAAACGACGCAACGCTGAACTGTTATCACTCCTAAATCTGCGAGGAGACGTTCCATGTCAGCTGATATAGCCACATCCGTTCAAATCTCCCCATCCCGTCGCGTGCCATGGCTGCGCCCGAAGTACCTGCTGTGGGCGTTCATTGGGCTGATGTATGTCTACGTGATCTTTCATAATGAGAGCTTCCTGGTAAACAATGCCGACCCGGAGTGGTCGCACATCGCGACCTTCAAGTGGTTCCTGTTGCCGCACGGGCTCGCAGCCGGATGCGCGCTGCTGCTGGGGCCGTTCCAATTCTCAGAGCGTCTGCGCCGCCGCTTCGCGAAGGTTCATCGCGTGATGGGCCGGTTTTACGTGGGTGGTGTCCTGCTGGGCGCTCCGATGGGCATCTATATTCAAAACTACGAGAGCGTGCATATGTATCCGGGCGATCCCGTCCAGTTTTCCCTGGTCATGGCGACGGTGGCCGATGCAGCGATCTGGATGTTCGCAACCATCATGGCCCTCACGTTCATCCTGCAGCACAAGGTGCAGCTTCATCGCCAATGGATGAGCCGCAGCTATGCGTGCGCGATCATCTTTCTTGAGGTGCGCGTCATCCAAGGCGTCTTCAACATTGACGAAAAGTTTACCGAGATCATCGTCTGGTTCTGCGTGGCCGCGGCGTTTCCGCTGGGCGATCTTGTGCTCCAGGTGCAGGAGAATCTCCGCACGCGCGCTTCGGCGAGGCGCCCTCCGGCCATGGCGGCGGGTTGAAGCGCCCTTTACATCTCAGAACGCTCTTTGAAGGTAAGGGGAATGACATACGAATTCGCAGACCCAGTGAGCGACTTGCATGGATAACGATGAGTAAGCCTGGGAAATCGCGGATTTTTGAATGTTCATCGATCTTCGTCGGCTGGCGGACGTTCGCGTTGTATACTCGCCCGATCAGACCCTCTCCATCTGAACCTGGGCTCTTCTGTTGTGGAAGACGTCGCGGCGGGACCCCCCTTTCCACCGAAGCTCTTCATGGAAATAACGTTCGGCTGAAATTCCGGACCTTCAAATGCCGGGATCCATATCCCGGCTTGCACGACGGAGGTTTGTTATGAGATCGATTCTAAAGAAATTCGTCTGCCAATGCGCATTGGCAATGGCAGTAGTGGCAACGCTGGCGTCGTCCGCGTTCGCTCAAGATGCGAATATCCGGAGCGTGACGCTCTTTACCGTCAAGCCGGATCGCGTGGGCGATTTTCAGGCTGAAATCAAGGAGTGGATCGCGGTTAAGGCAAAAGGCGGCTCGGAGCGATATACCTCAGTCTGGGTTTCGCTGACTGGTCCTCGCGAGTACGCGCTTGTCAGTTACTACAGCAAGTGGGCCGAGCTTGATGCGATGTCCGAGGCGAAAATGAAGGAACAGGCCGAAGATCTGGCGAGAATCGGGCTGCGAATCGTCGCATGCACGGAAAGCTCGCGCCGGATTATCGATGAGATCAAGCCAGAATTGAGCCTGCCACCGAGCGGAGAAGTGCCGAAGATGATTCGGGTGCTGGTGACCGATGTGCGCCCCGATAAATATGGGGATTATCTCGATCTAATGAAAAACGAGATCTTGCCGGCGGTCAAGAAGAGTGGAGTGAAGGATTACACCTTCGCTACGAGGCAGTTTGGCGCGCCGAGTACCCAGGTCATTTCGGTTGCAGGACTGAGCAGTTGGGCGGAACTGGAAGGAGGCTACGGTGTTGAAAAGGCGTTGGGCAAGGAGGGATACAAAGCCCTGGTGGCCAAGGTCAGACCGTTGATAACTTCGAGCCAATTCGACATATATCGCTTCCAGCCTGATTTGAGCTATCTGCCTCCCGCACCGGCAAAATGAAGACCGAGGGGGCGGGGTGAGGCTGCCCCCTTTTCTTCACATTTGATCAATAGTCGCGGAGGATGTATGAAGCAGGCCGCGCTTGGCTTTCGCGCTCATTCCGGCTGGACCGCCCTCGTCGCGATAGCTCTTGAAAAGGGCACGCCGCATGTTCTTTTGCGTGAACGTCCTCATCTCGTCAAGACGTTCACGTTTGAATTTCGCCAGCCGTACCACACCGCAAAAGAAAAATCGACAACCGAGTCTCGCAATGTCGTTTCGCGTGCGCGAGATGAGGCGAGGGAACTGGCCAGGCAAGCGATCAGCTCTGTTCAATCGAACTTTCAACATCAGGGCTATGAGCTTAAGAGCTGCGGGCTTCTGCTTTCCTCCGGGAAGGCGCTTCCAGATCTTCCCAAAATCCTGGCATCTCATGCGCTGATCCACTCCGCGGATGGGGAACTATTTCGCGAAGCATTGCTGCACGCCAGCGTTCGCTGCGGTATAGAGACGTTCACTGTGAAAGAGAGCGAAGTGTTCAAGAGAGCATGGGAGACTCTTCGGCTGAAACCAGATGAGCTCGGTCAGTGCCTCGTGCGTATTGGTGCTGAGGTTGGCGCACCATGGACGCAGGACGAGAAGCTGGCCGCGCTGGTTGCGTGGCTTTCGCTCTCGAATCCACTTCCTGCTCCTAGCTAGTTGGACAGCCAAGCCTGCAGAGGTCAGTGCATATAGACCCGGAGCAACCACCAGACAAGAAAAAGGGCGATGAAGGCCAGGACGAAGTGGCCTATCCACTGAGCAGGCGTTTTGGGACTGCCGAAGTTAAACACGGGGCAATCGTAGCAGTACTCACCGGTATTTGTGGGGCCTCGCGAGCAAGACTTGATTGAAAGTTGTCGAGGATCGCGCGATCCCACCCTTCGCAAGTACGCTAAGGATGGGTCCTCGCCCGTCGTCAGCGTCTGAAGAAGCAGATCCTTTGCTCCGCTTACCCCAACGCGCGCAGATCGCGCGCCGGGACCCCGGGCGTGCTTCGCTCAGCCGCTCATTTAGAGATACAGGGATGACAATCTGCCGGATGAGGGCGGGCTATTCTTCGATGCGGTAGGTGAATTCTTCGATTACGGGGTTGGTGAGGACTTCTTTGGCGATGCGCTCGACCTGGGATTTGACGGCGTCGGCGGAGAGGCCATCGGCAAGCGAGAGGGCAAAGTATTTGCCCTGGCGCACCGCGGCGACATCAGCGAACCCAATCTTGTGGAGGGCGTTCTGAATGGTTTGTCCCTGAGGATCAAGGACCGATGTCTTCAGCGTGACGTAAACGTGCGCCTTCATTGTGGATGATTATAGGCGGTTTTGCGGGATGCTCAAAGCGTGAGGGTCGGCCACTGACCGTCCTGGCGGCGGAGTTTGAAAACGCGACCATGAATATCGAGGTTGTAGTTTCCGTCGGGGGGCGATTGCTCAGCCGAGGCGATTTGAATGCTGGTCCGGGTGGACATACCCGGGGGCGCGGAGACCAGATTGGTGACGAGCGCGACGGTGCATCTGCACTGGAACGCGTCTCCCCTGAGGACACCTGACAGAAGGTCTTTTTTCTCGCGAGGCACCGGCACGGATCTCTCCTTTAAGGCTGCATCGGGCCACTTAAGCCCACTTGGCCTTTGAACAACCTTCAAACATGGTAGCGGCGCGTTGCGGAAGGGAAATGGCGGATTTGTGAAGGGTAATGGCAGGTTTGTGTTACGTGGAGGGACCGATAACTCTAGAAGCCGCGGTTGATTCAGGAGGGTGCCGTACAAATGGATGGTTGTCGAAAAAGAATTTGATCACAGGCAGGCTGCGGAAAGGACTTATTCAGCGTTGTCATGCGCCCCCGGGGCTAAAGCCCACTGATTCTATGGGCATTATTCGTGGGGCTGAAGCCCCACGCTCCCTCCGTAAACTGAAGATTCGAGTCTTTCCGCGCGATGAGCGGCAAGTGATTAAGCGGAAGCTTCTTTCCAAATTCCGCGCTTGAGAGAGACGTTGAGGGTTTCGTCATTCAAAAGCAGCTGATAGGAACCGTCAGGCACCGGATTTGCGATCCATATATCGAGTTCCCGACCGGAGAAAACTCCCTGAATCGTCTTGGTGACGATTTCGACCCTGCACTTGCATTCGACGTCATTTCCTCTTAACACGCCCAGGTGGACGTCGGTCTTGATCTGGATCCGGGGCATGACCTCTCCTGTGCTCTCCTCATTTTGCACCAAGAATGCGGCAACTGGACCCTGCAATTTCAAGAAAATAGAGGTAGTGAACTGGCCTTGCAAAGTGCAGCCCGGATTCGATTTTCGTCGCATGGACGGGTCGGGGGAAGCGGGATTTGCCGTTCCCATGCGGGGGTGGTCGGCCAAGTGGGAGCACTCACCAATTTGACCCATCTTCCGCAGAGCCTGCAGGTGAGCCAAGGATGCCGTAATCCGTTACTATAGGAGTTCCGGCGGAAGGCCGGGAAGAGCCTTGGCATTTCTCTGAATTCACGGATAGAAAGCATTGCGGCAGCAGCTGATCCCCATTGGTGTGAAAGTGCCGATCGAAGCACAAGTCTGGATGAAGAGAGCCACCCAGGAAGATTCCGGTTGAAGTCGACCAGCCGGCCCAACCCCCGAGGAGATAAATAAAGAAATGGTTAACTATCTGGAGTTGCCGATCGGTGAGCGCTCGCCCGAGATTTTTCGGGCTGTAATTGAGATTCCCAAGGACGGCACCAACAAGTTTGAATACGACAAGCAATTGCATGTCTTCAAACTGGACCGCAATCTGCATTCGCCGGTGCATTATCCGGGAGACTACGGCTTCATTCCTTCGACGCTGAGCGATGACGGCGACCCCTTGGACGTGCTGGTGTTGGTGCCAGGTGCGAGTTTTCCTGGATGCGTGCAGGAGGTACGGCCGATTGGGCTGCTGGAGATGCTGGACCAGGGCGTACTTGACGAAAAGGTGCTGGCGGTGGGAAAGAATAATCCCCGCTACACCAATGTGTGGAACTACACGGATATTTATCCGCATATGCTAAAGGAGATCACTCACTTTTTCTCGATCTACAAGGATCTCGAGGGCAAGCGAGTGGAGATCAAGGGATGGCACGACGCGGCGTATGCCCGCGACCAGGTGATCAAGTCAGCGAAGCAATTTCAAGACAACAAGGCGAAAAAAGCGGAGAAGGCTGCAACGGCAAAATAGACGCAGTGATGGTGGTGGCGCGTTCTACCAACCGCTCCTTTTCCAGGCGATATAGATGCCGAGGGCCACCGCTCCCACGCCGATTACGACCCCGATACCGATTTTCGCAGCCGTGGAAAGCCCGGTGCCATGGACTCCGGTCATCTGTGTGTACTGAATTTCGCGGGGCTGATCGACGCCTTTGGTCTTCAAGTTGAAGCTTTGGTCGCCGATGCTGATGATGGTCCCCTTGGCGCTAGTGTTGTCGGTCAAAGTAACTCGAACGCCTGTTCCGACACCGCGCGCGGTCAGCTTTGCTTTGATTTCGACCGGGTCAATTGCCTTCTTTGCGGCAAAGGCGAAGTTATTGCCCAGCAGCGCGGGAATGAGCAACAGCGCCGTAAGACGAACAGCGAGAGAGAATTTCATTTCCTTTTGGCCTCCTGGCTCGGGATGGGGAACGATTCACACTTACATTGCGTTCGCCAGGGTCGGCAACAACCGGGGCAGGCGGGTGCAAACTTACAGGCGCAGGGATTCTTGTGAGCATTTCTACCACAGGCTCTATTCATATGTAACGCAAATCATTGCCTGTTTTCTTTACGCGGCAGGGCTCAATCCGCTGCGGAAGCCCGAGCGAGGCGACGTCGTGCCAACGGTGCGGCGGTGAGCCAATACAGTACCGGGCCGAGCAGGCCAACCAACACTGAAAACAGGAGCGCGGAAACCGAGCCGTGCATGAGATTGATTTCTTCGCCTCGCGAAGAATAGATGGCATAGGCGATGAGAGCCGCGGGCCCCACGCCTAACGAGCAAGCAAAAGCCAGGTTCCCGGCTCGGAAGGGCCTGTCGAGATTTGGCTCGCGCACACGGAGCACGACAAGGGCAACGAACTCGAGCAGCAAACTTGATCCGTACAGAATGAGGTCGATGGAGATGAGCCTTTCAAATTTGAGGTTCAGAGCCAAGGCCCACGCCAGGCCGCACAACAATACGCTGACCCACGGAACATCGCGGCTGTTGCGACGGGCGACGACATGGGGCAGCATTCCGTCTTCAGCCATGGCCATGGGCAGGCGCGTGTAACTCATAACCAGCGCATTGAACATGCCGATGCCGGTTATTGCTCCGCCGACAACGACCGCCAAACCGAGCCATCGGCCTCCCAAAGAAGTGGCTGCTCCGACCCAGTCTCCGGTGGTGAAATTGTTCACCGAGAGGCCCGTGAACGCCATACCTAACAACGGCAAAACGTAGGTGACAGCGACAAGAATGGTGGCGCCAATCATGGCGCGCGGATAATTGCGCTGAGGATTTTCGACTTCCTGCGCGACGGTGGAGGCGTTGTCCCATCCCATGTAATTCCACATTGCCACGAGGACCGCGGTGGAGAGCGCAGTGGCCGATTCGGGCTGGCCCCACGCTACCGCGGGATGGACCGTGACACCACGCCACAGTGTAAGCACCATGAAAACGGCGAAGGGCGACAGAAGGAGAACGAACATCCCGACTGAGCCTTCGCCCACCGCGGGCGCGCCACGCAGATTCCATGCGCAGCAAAGAATCACAACGGCAAGAGACCAGGCATAGCCATGCCAGTTGGCCGTGAGCGCGGGGCTGAACCGTCCGAGATAAAGGACGAAAATGGCGGGATAGATCGCCATATCGAAGATGCTGGCGGATAGCGAAAGCCAGCCTTCCTGATAGCCCCAGAATGGACCGAGAGCGCGGCGCACCCAGACGTAAAACCCTCCATCGTCGGGGAGCGCGCTGGCCAACTCGCCAATCATCAAGGCTGTAGGAATCGACCATAGAAACGGGAGAACGAGCAGGATGACGATCGCGCGCCCGAATCCAGCCCCACCGAGGATGTCTTCAATGCCGTATGGCCCGCCCGACACCATGAAATAGGTGGCGGCAATGAGCGGGAGGAATCGCATTTTGCGCCGCCCGGATTTAAAGACAAACTGCATAGATGTGAATCTAACAATAATCGCTGGCTACAGACGCGGAAATTTGCACCAAAGAGAGGTTATTGTGGCGGCTGGTTTCCCACGCCGGCAAGAGACGAGAGAACTGACTTCAGTGGCGGGGTTGCCGGCAGAGATTTTAGAAGATGATCAGACTGCCCGGCAGGTTCGGGCTTGGTTTAATGCGCGCTGTCGTCGAAACAAAAGGAATGTGGCGCATTGCAGAAATGACTGCGGGCGAGAGGAATTTTGACCTGGACCTTGGTTGGTCCTTGGCAATCATTTGCTGTCCATTTAAAGGACCGAGCATACGATGCGGGTCAACTATGCGCGCGTGGCGGCTTAACCCGGGAAGGCAACTCGACGCGCCGGTCGCGGAAGTTCCGGTATAATCCCTGCAGACCGGAGAGATGGCCGAGAGGCTGAAGGCGGCGGTTTGCTAAACCGTTATAGGGTCAAAAGCTCTATCGGGGGTTCGAATCCCCCTCTCTCCGCCAGCAATCTTGCCATCTTCTTCAATCCAAAGGCAAATATAATATAATGAGTACGTTGCATCGATTCTCATGTGTCGCATCTGTCGCATAAATTCCCATTTGTAGCCCAAATTCCGGTCAAAAACTATAGCAAGGCTAAATCGCTATAGCACGGCCACGCCGAACTCGAACAGTAAACGCGCTGTTGATCTCCACAACGGCCTTCCATCTCACGCCTCAAAACCTCCCTAGGGCCTTTTGTCACGCATCACGTGCTCTTGAAGGCGTCGAAGCATAACACAACGCCGGGGAGAGGCCCCTCGTTTGCGACATGAGCCACAATAACCTACCTACTCTCAGGATTGCCTAGGCATGCGATCATGCACTTCACTGCGTGCGAGTTCAACCGCCCTAACGCGGACCTCGTCATCCAATATTCCGTGGCGAGCCCAATCCGAAACCCTGTTCGAACTTCGTTCGCTGATGCGCGACGACGCGTTTCGTGAGGCGCTACGTGAATGCACCGCAGACGATGATGCCTTGCAGGACTACGTCCTTGCGATCGAGACGTTTGAAGACACCATCCCAGCGGCTCGCGATATCGCCTCGCTGCTGGGAGTTCCGGAGACCGAAATTTACAACAGCAGAAGAAAGCTAGCCCGGCGACTTGGGAAGCATGGCTTCGCCGCATCGCGCCGCAGGAGCAAGGTATGAAGAAAAAGAACGATGAGAATCGCCACGCGGAATCGTTGGAGGAAAGTCTCGAAACGCTATTTGGACGGGAATCGGATCTTACCGATGAAGAGCTCGATGAGGAGTTGGACGCTTGCGGAATCGACGCTGCGGAGCTGCAGGCTGACGTTCATAAACAGCTCCTCGATTATGCGAATCATCATTACCGAACGTTGGACAGAGACGTTCCCGCAAACCTAGAGAAGACGCTACGAGCACTCCGACCTCCGAACGCTGCGGAAAAAGCCAAGGCTGCTGTAAAGACGGCCGAAAATTTGGTCGGCAGTTTTCTGGACACTG
The DNA here is from genome assembly GCA_963826915.1 of uncultured Acidobacteriaceae bacterium. GTDB lineage: Bacteria > Acidobacteriota > Terriglobia > Terriglobales > Acidobacteriaceae > Telmatobacter. The sequence goes on along the minus strand of CAWGYG010000004.1, from coordinate 918 downwards.
CAAAGGTCAAGTCGGCGGAGATTTTGGGCACGACCCTGCCCCCTCAGACAAGGCAACCTCAATTTGCTTTTCGCAATAGGAAGGAATTGTCGGCGGCGGACAAGGACCTCCTGCAGGGCGAGAAAGAGGACGTCGATTCCTCCGACGAATGATGAAGGGAGAGGCTCGATGAACAAAGAGGTTGCAATGGAACTGCGACGCAGATTGCAGATCAAGGGAGCTCTTCGCTTCGAAGACATCACCAAGCCGCTCGGCCTCTCGGTGAAAGAGGTGGACTCGGATGGTTTCGACGGAGCGCTCGTGCGTCGATCCTCGGGAGTAGGCGGTCGAATTCTAGTAAAACGCGTCATCCGAGAGCCTGGCCGAAAGCGGTTCACCGCGGCCCATGAAATTGGGCATTACCTCCTCCACAAAAACTCCGACAGCATGTCATGCGGCGCGAAGGACATTGCGAACTGGACCAATTTCGAAGCCAATCCTGAGCACGAGGCAGACGAGTTCGCGTCAGAGCTCTTACTCCCGAGCGCGGAGATGAAGTCTCACATCGGAACACAATGGCCTTCGCTCAAACTCGTCAGCGATCTTGCTGCGGAGTTTGAAGCCAGCTTGACGGCCACCATCAGGAAATATTGTGAGGTCGTCACACAAAGTTGTGCTGGAGTGTGGGTGCAAGACTCGCGTGTTGTGTGGTTTTCTCCTTCCGCTAGTTTTCCGCACTGGATCAAAGTCGGCGAAGAGGTGGAGGCTGGTCTCCTCGACTGCAATACGCCCCTTGAGGAGATGACGGAGGTCAGAGCCTCGGAGTGGATACCTGTGTTCACGGAAGACAAGGAGTCAACACTCTTCCAGGGATGTGTGCGGATGCCAACCTACAGAGGCTCGCTTGTTTTGCTGTGGGCGAAACGCCCGCTCAAACGT
>CAWGYG010000003.1:0-1759325 GCA_963826915.1 uncultured Acidobacteriaceae bacterium | reverse complement strand
GTACGCCGAGTCCCTACTAGCTATAGCGGTATTGCAGGGCCGAAGATCGGCTCATGTCTGACGTAGTTGGGTTGAGTACGGATCGTCGTGTTCGCCGTTTCCGGTCGATTTCGGAGAAGCTTCAGATTGTGCAGTTGACGCTGAAGCCCGGCGCCAGCGTAGCCCAAGTGGCGCAAGCCCATGGTGTGAACGCGAACCAGGTTTTCAAGTGGCGTCGTGCATTAGAGCGTGGCGAACTGAGCGAGTCGAGTGTGGCGCTGGTCCCGGTGACGGTGGACAGCCCAAGAGACGAGGGCAGAGAGACAGAAGAAGCTGCGAGGCCGGCGACTGGCGCGATCCACATCGAGCTTCCTGGTCGTGCAACGATCAGCGTAGAGAGCGGCGCCGATTCATCTCTGGTGCGGTCGATCCTCGAGAGTCTGCGCAAGTGATCCAGCTTCCGGTTGGGACCAAGGTCTGGATTGCAGCAGGAGTGACGGATCTGCGCCGCGGTTTCGACGGACTGAGTGCGCAGGTGCAGAACGTGTTGCACGAGCAACCGTTCTCCGGACACGTATTTGTGTTCCGCGGACGACGAGGCGACATCGTAAAACTTCTTTGGTGGGATGGCGACGGTCTGTGCCTATTTGCGAAGCGTCTTGAGCGTGGCCGCTTCATCTGGCCGAAGGCAGAGAGCGGAACCGTGCACCTCAGTCGTGCGCAACTCTCGATGCTCCTGGAAGGCATTGACTGGCGAAGAGTCGAACGCACGTGGACGCCGGAAGTCGCAGTCTGATGATTATCATGATTCCCCTGTATTGATGCGGGTTTTCCACGGTTGCGCTTTCGTGAAGTAGTGGCATACTGCGTCCATGGATCACGCGCCTCTTCCGGATCTGGATGCACTCGATCGCGATGCTCTCCTCGATCTGATTCGTACGCATGAGCAACAGTTCGCATCTCTGATCGCTGCTCAGGACGAAGAGATTCGGCGGCTCGAGGCAGAGCTGGATGCGCATCGCCAGACGATGTCCGAGCAGGCCGAAGAACTCGACTCGCGCAGAGAGCGCATCGAGCACCTCAAGCTGATGGTCGAGAAGTTCCGTCACATGATCTTCGGCAAGAAGAGTGAGAAGCTGGTTCTCAAGCTTGAGCAGATGGAGTTTGATCTGGAAGAAGATGAGACTACGCAGGCGGAGACCGAAGCGATCGCTGAACGGGTCTCGCCGCGTAAGGAACAGAAGCCTCGTTCCGAGCGCAAGCCGCTGCCTGAACATCTTAAACGCGAAGAGGTCATGCACAGGCCCGAGCGCGATTGCTGTCCAGATTGCGGTGGCGGCCTTCGCCATTTCGGGGACGATATCTCTGAACAACTGGAGTATGTTCCTGAGAGCTTCAAGGTCATCCGCCATGTGCGGCCGAAGTTCACCTGCACAGGCTGCGATCGAGTGGTCGAAGCGCCTGCACCGTCGCGTCCGATCGAGCGCGGCCTGGCAGGACCGAGTCTGCTGGCACATGTGATCGTCTCGAAGTACGCGGACCATCTGCCCTTATTCCGGCAGTCGGAGATCTATGCCCGTCAGGGAGTGGAACTCCCGCGTTCGACCATGGCAGGCTGGGTTGGTGCAGCCAGCGATCTGCTCAGCCCGCTTGTGGATGCGATTCAGAAGCATGTGCTCGCCGGCCGCAAGCTGCATGCCGACGATACGCCGATGCCCGTACTGGCTCCGGGCAACGGCAAGACCAAGACCGGACGGCTCTGGACATACGTGCGCGATGAACGTCCAGCGGGCGAACAGACCGCTCCCGCTGTTTGGTTCGCCTATTCGGAAGATCGCAGAGGTGAACATCCTCGCCAGCATCTGAAGAACTTCACCGGAGCCCTGCAGGCCGATGCCTATGCCGGCTTTCATCATCTGTATGGCAACCATATATATGAGGCAGCCTGCTGGGCACATGCCCGGCGCAAGTTCCACGACATCCATCTGGCGCATGCTTCACCGACCACCACTGAAGCGCTGGCAAGGATCGGCGCACTTTATGCGATCGAGGACGAGATCCGCGGGAAGCCTGTTGATCTCAGGCTGAGTGTTCGACAGACGCGGGCCAGGCCGCTGCTCGATGACTTGCGCAAATGGATGGAGAAGGCACTTCGCTCACTGTCATCGAAGAGCGAGACTGCAGCTGCGATTCGTTATGCGCTCTCACGCTGGCGGTCCCTCACACGCTATACCGAAGACGGCCTGCTCGAGGTCGACAACAGCGCCGCTGAAAGGGCGCTCAGAGCTGTCGCTCTTGGGCGGAAAAACTTCCTCTTCGCGGGATCGGACTGTGGCGGCGAACGCGCCGCTGCCATGTACACACTGATCGGCTCGGCCAAGCTCAACGGACTCGATCCGGAACTCTACCTGCGCACCGTGCTGGCGCAGATCGCTGATCACCCCATCAGCCAGATACAGGACCTGCTACCTTGGAACCTGGCTTCCTCACTTCAAACCCACTCTTCTCAGGCCGCCTAAGACACACTCAACAAGTGCCCACTAAAAAACAAGTGGGCACCTCATGACACACTCCTCTGGTGTCAACAGGGACTGGCTGTACGCTTACCAAGAACATCCCTCAGCGGCTAAAGCAGATTTTAATTCTGTACCATTTACGGCACGACTGAAGTCGTGCCCTTTCAAAGCGTCGAGTTTTTCCGCAGGCTGTGAAGCTCGTTCAATTTTCGGCGGTTACGGCACGCGACCCAGAGGGTACCCTGACTCCTGACCCTTCAAAACAACTTCAAATTGAGCCACTGTACGAAAGACTCAACCGGCGAAACGCATCAATCCTTGCGGCTTCAAATCTGGATTCAGAATCTTCCGCATATCACCAGTCGATTCGCAGATAGCTTCGGCAGCCAAGTGTCCAGAGCGCGCGGCACTTTCCATCGTGGATGGCCAGCCGGTTGCAATCCAGTCGCCGGCTAGAAAACAGTTGGGCCATGGGGACGCGGAATTGGGTCGTGCGCCGTCAATGCCCGGCGGGACTCCAAATGTCGCCCGCACTTCCTTGACGAGCGCAGCCTTTTCCAATTTTGCTGAAGCGATCGCAGGAAAATACTCGCTCAATTCACTGAGCGCGAGGGCAATCGCATCGTTGCGATCGAGGGCTGCGAAGGTACGTGAGGCGCTAATGACAAGCTCGACGTAACTTCCTTTAAGTTTGCGCCAAGGCTGAAGGCGGCCCTTGTTGTACATCCAGTGAATTTCGCGATCGAGCAAGACGGCGTGATCGAGATCGGTAATCTCATGGTCGAACCAGAGGTGCACGCTGCAAATCGGCCAGTGCTCCAAGGTCTCGATCTTGCACGCGAGCCCGTCTGCGCCCTCGGATGGCGGCATATGCGGTAGCAGCTTTTGCACCGCTTCGAATGGGAGTGCAATCACCAGGAAGTCTGAGAAGACAGAGCCATCGCGCGTAGCGATCGACCATTGCGAGATTTCCTCGTCCCATGCGCAGGACTCCACGCTGGTGTTGAGCAACACTTCGGAATCGTTATCCTGCAGATACTTTGCCGCGCCCAGGTAGAGTTCGCTGAGCGGTACAGTGCTCATGCCCATGCTCCCGGCCTGTGCTGAATTCATAAAGAGTTCGCGGATTACCTTGGCCGCATAGGGGAGTGCGATGGAGTCCAGGTCTGCATTCAACGCGCTCGCAATCACGAGCCGCCAGAAACGTTCAATTGCGCCTTTCGTTTGCCTGTTGCGCTTGAGCCATACTCCCAGGCTGTCGGTAGAATTGCTGGGCACGGGCCGCATCAGTGCACGAAAAGCGCGGGCCAACGCTCGTTTGTCCTCCCACGAAAAAGCATGGGCGGCCAGTAGCTTCGGCAATCCGTGCAACGGCGCGGGCAACCATGAAGGGCCAAGCAGTGAGCGCCTTCCTCCCGGCTCAATCATGGTCATTTCGCTGGTCCAGTGAATCTTGTTCAGGACTCCAATGCGCTTGTAAAAGCCGACAAGATTTGTGCAGCAACCGAAGAGCACATGCTGGCAGTTATCGATGACCTCGCCTACACCCGGATGCATGTAAGACGATGCGCGCCCTCCAAGATACCCGCGCCGCTCAACAAGCTGAACGCGGAATCCAGCCTCAGTCAGCGCACAAGCGGTGCTCAAGCCTGCTACGCCGCCACCAATCACAGTGACCGTACGCAAAGCATTCCGCGAGTTGTTTAACGGCAGGGACAAGAAGACCTCAGTTAAATCCTAACGATCGCGGCAACAACATTCCCATCAATTGATTCAGGCAATCTAACCCGACAGCCGCTCTACAGCTACCTTCGCCATTCCTATGCCAAGGATGCTCGCCTTTTGAATCACTGGTACGCTCGCACGGTGTGAAAACACATCGTAGTCCGCGCCACGAATTCTTTTGAGCAACGCGTGGTAAATCGAAACGAGGACCCACATTGCCGGCCGGCTCTCCTTGTCGATCAACGGCAACAGAGCTTGCGCAGACATGTAGTAGCTTTCAGCACGCTGACCTATCTCGTCAAGCAGGGCGCGTTCGTCCGGGGTAGGCGGGGTACCTTTCAGGCGATGAAAGAGCGACTCGAGCGAGACATTGTGCGCGGCGAGGTCTTCCAGCGGCAAGTAGACACGACTACGCTCGGCATCCTCAGCGACGTCGCGCAAAATGTTGGTGAGTTGGAAGGCAACGCCGGTCTCTTCGGCCAACTTTTCAGCAGCCGGATCGCTGTAGCCGAAGATGCGGATGCAGACCAGTCCAACGACTGACGCCACCAGGTAACAGTATCGATACAAATCAGCAAATGTGGCATACGTGTCTGGCGCATCGCTGGCCGCAGGCTCTAAATCCATAGTTGTTCCGGCAATGAGTTCATCCAGAAGGCTATGCGGAATTGAAAACCGTCTCGTGGCGTCCTTGACAGCCACAAAGACCTGGTCAGTTGTCTCGCCACCCTGGGCTGCGGAGCGCCAAGCTGCCTGCCACTGCGCCAAGCGCCTGCGACGTTCGTCGCGCGAAAGGCTCTCGTCGTCGGCAAGATCGTCGGCCTGCCGCATGAATGCGTAGATGGCGCAGATTGCATTTCGCCTGGGTTCAGGCAAAGCAACGAATGCGTAGTAGAAATTTTTAGCTTCCCGCTTGGCGATGGCCCGGCACGCAGCGTAGGCGTCGTCCAATGTAATTGCTTGCGTCAAGCGGCCTTCCCTCTTGATCCGCTTCCGAGCCGGAGAAACGGTAGAAATTTTCCGCTGACGGCGCGTAGCGCGAGCTGCAACTTGGTGCGTTTCGAAATTGCAGGTCGCGAACTCAACACATCATAGTCCTGCAGTTCAATGGCGCGCAGGATCTCGAGACCGCCGCGGCTGAAAAGGTCCAGGTCGAGGGCTAATTCGCGGCCAACCATGCCAATCAACGGAAGGCCGTCTTCAAACAGCTTTCGCGCGAATTCTACTTCATGCTTCAAGAGCGCGCGGAACTCACGCGTGGCTGCGCCGTCGGCAATTGTCTGATCTCTCACACCAAAGCGCTGCATATCGTCCTGCGGCAGGTAGACTCGGTCTTTTGCGAAATCCACGCGAACATCCTGCCAGAAGTTTGCCAGTTGCAGCGCGGAACATGTCGCATCGGAAAGCCTGAATTGTTCCTCATCTGCGTAGCCACATGCATACAGCACCAAGCGGCCCACTGGATTAGCCGAGTAGCGGCAGTAGCCAAGCACGGCCTCCATGGTCCGATAGCGCGTGACGGTTTGATCCTGGCGAAATGCGGTCAGAAGATCGGCGAAGGGCTGCTTGGGAATGGAACACGCACGAATTGTTTCTGCCAAGGCAACGAAAACCGGATGACGGGCACGACCTTCATAGCAGGCGTCCAGTTCCTGTCCCCACAAATCAAGTAGTGCGAGGGCTTGTGCCGCATCGCCAACTTCGTCGCCCAGGTCATCCGAGATGCGGCAGTAGGCATAGATCGAATGGAAATGCGGTCGAAGAGCCTGCGGCAAGAACCACGAAGCAACATGAAAATTCTCGTAGTGCGACTCGGCCAGTTGCTTGCACCATGCCCGGGCCTCTGAGAGCGTGGGCGGAACCGCTGGGATCCGGTAGCTGGCCGGAAGCGCAGCCCAGCCCTTGGCTAACAAATCTTCGCGTGCCAACTCATTGTTGTCGGGGTGGAGGGTCGCGGTGGTCATTGTCGCCTCAGGGCACGATCGCGGTCTTGATTTCGCTGCTCCGCTTCATCAGCTTCTCAAAGACGCGATTCAATTCGTAGAGGTGAGCATGGCCGGTAATAAATGCTCCCGCCTGAAAGCGTCCGCTGGCAATCAGATTGAGGGCTCTACGACAGATGGCGGGAGTATGGTGGAACGTTGCACGGAGAGTTATGTCGCTATAGTGAATCCGATTGGTATCGAGCGTGACGTGTGTGCCAACCGCACATCCACCGAAGAAGTTCACCGTGCCGCCCTTGCGCACCATCTCAACAGCTTCTTCCCAGGCCTCGGGAACTCCAACGGCTTCGATGGCGATATCCACGCCACGGTTCTTTGGGGTGAAAGCGCGCGTTTCGCGGATAGCCTTGCGAATGCTGGTGGTCTGCACCACGTGCGCCGCACCCAACTGGCGAGCAGCCTCTACCTGGCCATCGTGTTTGACGATGGCAATCACTTCGCAGCCTGCCAATGCGGCAACGTGAAGGATCATCAGGCCCAGTGGGCCTCCGCCGATAATGGCGACGGTAGCACCGGGTTGCGGGCGCGAATCCTCAAAGCCATGCACAGCGCAAGCCAACGGCTCAGTCAGTGCTGCGTGTTCCAGTGGAACGTGATCGGGGATGTGCAGGGTGTTCTTGGCTACAATGCGAGCCGGAATCCGGATGAATTCAGCATAGGCGCCGTTGTTAAAGAGAAGATCGTCGCAAAGATTTTCCTGGCCGCGGGCACAGAAGTAGCACTGTCCGCATGGCGCAGAATTAAGTGCAACCACGCGGTCGCCGGGAACAAAGTCTGAGACATCCTGACCAGCCTCTACCACCGTTCCAGCCAGCTCATGGCCAAAGAGAGCGGGGGGCACGATCATGCGGGCATGGTAACCGCGGCGGAAGACTTTCAGATCGGTCCCACAGGTCAGGGCCGCGCCTACACGGACGATCAGTTCGCCGGGCGCCGCCTCTGGAATCGGAACGCGTTCGATGCGGATGTCTTCGCGTCCGTGGAGGACTGCGGCTTTCATCGTCGTAGCCATGCGTCCTCCCTTTACTGTGCTCCCGCGCCCAATACGGGCTCAATCATGATCTTCATCGAATCGGCCTTCGGGTGCGAAGCTACATCGATCGCTGCCACAGCCTGCTCCAGGGGAAAGCGATGCGAGATGAGTTGCGTCAAATCAAACCCATTGCGGTAACCGCCAAATACAAGGTCTGTTACTTCGTCCAGGATTCCAAACGAGGACGAGTAAGAACCGAGCAGTGTTTTTTCGTCCATGCACACCACTCCGGGATCAAACGTTGCGTCAGATCGCTGTGTCTGCGCAAACAGCATTACTTTTCCGCCACAACGAGCTGCATCCATCGCTGTTTTGATCAAGGCGTTTCCGCCTACAGCCAGGATTACCGCATCTGCGCCCCGCCCGTCTGTCTCTGCGAGAACGCGGTCAACCACATTTTCGCTACCTGCATGGATTGGATGCTGAAGACCGAATTTGGCTGCAATTGCATGACGCTCTGGATAAAGATCGGAGGTGAGGACACGGGCGCCGGTGCGGCTGGCCAACGCGGCATGCATGAGTCCGATGGGGCCCTGGCCAATCACCAGAACCGTATCATCCGGGGCCAGGTTGAGCATCTTCACACCTTTCAGAACGGTATTGACCGGTTCGACGAAGGCAGCCTGCTCAAAGGGCACATGATCGGGAATCGGTACAACTCCACGACTGGAAGCGATCCAGTCCATCACGCGAATATACTCCGCAAAGCCACCACCGGACGGTTCGAAACCAGCAGTAACTCCGACCTTTTTGTAGAGGGGGCACTGCGCGGGCGTCTGTTTGCGGCAGTAGTAGCACTCGCCGCATGGCACATGGTGGAATACCATGACTCGCTGGCCTTCGTGGAATCGCGTGACGCCCTGCCCGACTGCTGCAATTGTTCCGGCCATTTCATGGCCAAAGATGCGCGGGGCTGAATGGGAGCCAGTGTGGATCTTCTTCAGATCGGTGCCGCAGATGCCGCAGGTAGCAACCTTGATCAGCAATTCTCCGGGGCCGACCTTGGGCACGGGCACAGATTCGACGCGCATGTCATTGATGCCGCGGTAGACGACGGCGCGCATGGTGGACGGAAGCTTCGCCTCGATATGGCTCTGAGCGTTTGTAGTTTGGGTAGCCATTCCGTTTCTTGATGTCTCCTCATTCACCCAAGAAAGCGACAAGCGATTCCGCAATGCTTTGGGAAGCCTTTCTACTATTTTCGCCCATCTTGACGAGCGCAGGCCAGTTCCAAGGCCTGATAAGCGCAAAAAGGGTAAACCTAGCGGTCATAAACTGGCCATTAGGGGCGATAAAACGATTGAAATCGGGCAATTTGGCGTCGAGGGCGTCGCTTACGCCTTTGAAGCAGTAAAAGGGGGCCCCTCGCATCGCCGCCAGACGGGCGATGGCTGCAGCCTCCATGTCGACCAGGGCGGCGGGGTATGTTGAGGCTAAACGGCGTTTCTCTGCTTCGTCGGCCACCTTTGGGCTGGTGGCGAGCCAGAATTCTCCGACGCCCGCGTCGCAACGAAAACGTTCGCCGGTCATGGCGTCGATCACCCCGGCGACGTTGTAGGCTTTTCCGGTTTCAACCTGCGAGGTGAGGGCTCCGGCCCAGCCGACGGAGAGCACGAGGTCTATGGGACCTCCGTCCTCGATGGCTGCGAAGGCGCGGGTTGCCGCAGCCTGCCCTGCTCCGGCGCAGGCGACGATCCACTCTTCTTCTTCGGTACGCTGCGCCCAGAATTGGACGCCATTGCGGGTGGAGTGGGGCCAACCGTGCACGAGAGGCTTCAACTCGCCGGGCATGGCGGCGATGATGGCGGTGCGGGTCATGCCTTCCCCTGCGGCGCGTAGCCGTTGGCGCGGAACCACTCGATAGCTGCGCGCATGGCAGGGTAAACGGGAACGATGCGGAAGCCGAGTTCCTGTTGAGCACGGGCGGAAGAGGCAAACATTTTCTTGCGGCCCATGCGGACCTCTTCCAGCGTGGCGCGCGGTTCTTTGCCACGGATGCGGCCGGTGATCCATTCCTCGAAAAAGGCGTACGTCGCCGCAATGGCAAAGGGAATTTGCACCGTTGGGCGAAGGGATGCCGGTGATGGCGGACATCTTGTCGAGGATCTGCTTGAGGGTAAGATTTTCACCGCCGAGAATGTAGCGGCGGCCCGGCTTGCCGGTGGTGAGCGCGGCGACGTGGGTGCGGGCAACTTCAGTGACATCGACGAGGTTGAGGCCGGTGTCGATGTAGGCCGGAAACTTGCGGTTGAGGAAATCGACGAAGATGCGGCCGGTGGGTGTGGGCTTTGCATCATTTGGGCCGATCGGAGCTGGTCGGATTGAGGATCATGACTGTCTGACCGTCCTGCGCCGCGGCGATAGCCTGCTGCTCGGCCATGAACTTTGAGCGCTTGTAGTGGCCGACCATATCGCGGATCGAAACCGGCGTGTCTTCGTTGACCACGATGCCATCGGTGCGGAAGTGCATGGTGGCTACGCTGGATGTGTAGACGACGCGTGGCACATTGGCTTCGCGGGCCAGGCGCAACAGGTCGCGTGTGCCGTCAACGTTGGCGCGGTACATTGCATCGGGGTCTCGCACCCACAGGCGGTAGTCGGCCGCAACGTGAACCAGAGCGTCGCAACCCTCGAGCGCGGGGGCGAAGGACTTCGGGTTGGCGAGGTCACCGATGACAGTGTCGCCGGAAATGCCTTCGATGTTGGAGAGCTTGCTGGATTTGCGGACCAGCATGCGCAGATCGGCTCCTTCGGCAGCCAGTGCCTTCGCCACATGGTGGCCTACGAAGCCGGTCGCGCCTGTCAGGAATATCCGCATAGGAGGAATCGGAAGTGAACTCCAATGTTAAATGGCGCGGGAGAGTGGCACAAAATAGTCGATTTTGGCACATTTTGGCATTACATTTCCTGTATTTCTGTACGATTTCTGCTCGTAACCTATTGAAATATAGTGTCTTAACTGATGCTGTACAGCTTTACAGTTTTGAATTTTCCTTTGACGTTGATCGTTTATCACCTTTAGAAAGAGCTGATTAGAATTTGGACTCCACGCTCTTCTGCATTTTTGGGCATCTTTGGGCGCGAAATGACAGTCGATCGAAGTTTGCGGAAGGCTGTGGAAGGGGTCCGGACCAGTCCAGGATCGTCAAGTTTGAAATGGTTCTCCGCGGGCTGAAGACCGCCTCCCCTACGACTTCAATTGTGCGCTAATCGGGGGTTATGATCTGCAACGCGCGGGAGAGGAGTCTTCCGCCCGGACACTTGTCCGCCTGGAGCGTCAGGCTCGGGGCGACAACCTGGTGCCCGGGCCCTGGACGAAGTAAGCGTCGATTGCCTGAAGCAATGTCTGACGGTTAACAGAGGGCTCTTTGTCGTCGTAGCGAGCTGCCCAGCAGACTTGATCCACGATGTCCCGGGGATAGCACGAACGCAGTTCCTGTTTCAGGACGTTGCGAATGTAGTAGATCAGGTCGTCGGGAATTCCGGGATCGAATGGTACATGGCTCTCTTTGGCCACGCGGTCAAATATCTCGCAGAACTGCTGGTCAGAGACTGCACCAACCTTGATTTTTGTCTTGATTCTGCGGATGAAGGAGGGGTCTACGAGTTCGGCGGGATCAAAATTGGACGCAAAGACTACGAGCATCTCAAACGGAACTTCTATTTTTTTGCCGCCCGACATGGAAAGGTAATCGATCTTGCGGTCAAGTGGAACGATCCAGCGGTTCAGAAGCTCTTCTGGTCGCAGACGCTGGCGACCGAAGTCATCGATAATCAACACGCCATTATTGGCTTTCAGCTGGACCGGGCCGACATAGAACTTTGTGATCGGGTTGAATTGCAGGTCGAGCATTTCCGCCGTGAGTTCGCCGCCGACCAGGACGGCGGGACGATGACAGAGCACCCAGCGCTGGTCGTGGTCTTTCGGTTCCGATTCGGGGGCATGCTTGTGAATGGATGAGTCATAGACCGTAATGACCTGACCATCGACTTCGACCGCATAGGGAATCCAGACCTTGTCTTCCGCCAGCATGCCGGAGATTACTTCGGCCATGGTCGTTTTTCCGGTGCCGGGAGGCCCATAAATGAAAAGTGAGGTTCCAGAGTTGACTGCCGTCCCCAACTGGCGAAGCGTCTCGTCATCGACGACAAGATGCGCGAAAGCGTTGCGGAGGTCCGCTGCGTGGACGTCAGTTTTTCTCGCGCGCTGCATCCGGACCTGTTTCACATAGCTCTCGAGGGAGACGGGAGCAGCGCCGACATAATGGCTCTGGGTGAAGAGGTCTGCCGCCCTGGATCTTCCCTGGGTGGTGATGGCAATTTGCGGGACGGTGCCAACCATTCCTGTAACCTGGCAGCATTGATCCGTACGGAGCCGAGTGAACAGCTCGTTTGTAACGCCATAGCTAAGCTTGATTTTTTCGGCAAGGTCGAGGACCGAGAGCGAGCCGGCTGAGTAGAGGGTCTTTAGCGCCAGATCTTCGAGGATTCCCGCGCGCACATCGAGTTCGGAGACTGAGTTAGCCCTCTTGGTAGGTCCGGAGCAGGGCTGGGACTTGAGAAAACTGTCTGCAAATTCATCGATCGCGAACAAGGCTGACATAGCTCGAAATCACCTTGAAGAAAGCATCTCACCGCCGGGTAACAAGCTATCTGCCTCTTTTGTTGATACTTAGGTAACCCTTCCGTTGTAGGGATGCTTTTCCGATTCGACCCGAGCAGGCATACGCCTGTTGAACCTCAGTCAAAAAAAGGCCCTCAAGAGGTGACTTTTTGGCTCGTCAGTAACCTTGCTGGCATAAAGGTAACTCTTTTGGTGGATTGTGGCGCAGTCAACGAGGTGTTGAAATCGTACTCATTCCAGAGGATGTACCTCAGGTTATTGGAGTCACGATCGATGATTACCGAAGCTTACCAAGAATACTCCGGCGCAGTTTTGGCCGGTGCGGAACTAGAAAGCGAAATCGCCAGACTACGGAAATCCAGCCGCAATGCGCAATCAATCACGGGAGCCATCCTGGGATTGATGAATTCAGCACTTCCGCGCCGGCGTACCAGTGCCAATTGCGCGACTGAGGTTGACAGTTCAGAGCCTTCATCCTCACAGGGATAAAAGACGCGTGGGGATCTTAAACCAAGGAGATTGAAATGAATTTCAAAGACATTGTCTCGGGTTGGCTTCACCCTGACGAAGTACAACACGTGAATTGGAAGACATTCGCCCAGATTATTCGCACTTCCGATCGTACAAGCAGACCCATATCTGTCGAAGGCTACTTGCGGAAGGCGGACAAGGATGGCTTTGTTCTGGTAAGTGATTCAACGCAGACCGAAGAATGGCTGCCGGTCCCGGTCAGCCGGATCAGTGAACTTTTGTATTTTGGGCAGGAATCGTTGAACGAGGGAGCCAGCGGCCGAGTACGATTGACCCTCTAATTTCCCGGGCCAGACCTGAAGAGGCGAGAAGGACTCAGAGTTAAGCCTGGACGATCTATCCGCTCCAAGTCGACAAGTGGTCGTGACGTGCTTCAAGGGTTGCGCATCAACGTGATGGTAGGCTTATCTCGTGAAAGACGGGAGCATCGCCGGAATCTACGTTGAGATTCTCATTCACGGAAGCGTGGATCGGATCTGGCAACTTACACAGGTTCCGGAATTGCATGAGCGCTGGGACCTCCGCTTCAGCCGAATCAGCTATCTCCCGCGCGAAGACCCGGACGCACCCCAGCGGTTCCTCTACGAGACTCGAATTGGATTCGGCTTAAACATCCGGGGCACGGGAGAGACTGTCGGACAGATCTCGCCTGAACATCACGACACCACTTCAGCTTTGAAGTTTGCTTCGGACGATCCCAAGTCTCTGATCGAGCGCGGTTCAGGCTATTGGCGCTACATTCCCACCGGCGATAGTGTTCGCTTCCTCACATGGTATGACTATGACGTTCGATTTGGCGGGCTCGGACGCCTGCTCGACCGGGTTGCGTTCAGGCCGCTGATCAGCTGGGCAACTGCGTGGAGCTTTGACCGCCTTCGCAGGTGGATCGAGGACGACCAGTCGCCCGAGTCGTCGATGAGATTCGCGTTGATCCATGGGATCGCTCGCGTTTGTGTTGCATTCATCTGGATCTGGCACGGGCTGATTCCGAAACTCCTGTTTCGCGATGCGGGTGAGTTGACCATGCTCCGCGAGGCGCATATCCCATTGCATTGGGTGGCTGCGATTGGGATTGCGGAAATTGCTTTGGGGCTGGTTGTTTTATTGACCTGGAACAGGCGCGCAGCGCTGGTGGTAAGTGCAGTGCTGATGGTGGTGGCGACGCTCGGCGTGGCGCTTCATTCTCCTGAATATCTTTCTGCGGCATTCAATCCTGTGACTTTGAACCTGGCGGTCGCAGCTTTGTGCGTGGTGGCGTTGATTGCATTGCGAGCGATTCCCAGCGCGCGCCGATGCCTGCGCAAAGACCCGAGGGGGCAGGCGTGACTTCGATCTACCAGCGGGCGCTTGGAAGCGAATTTGAGAAGCTGCATCCGCAAATTCAGCGGCGGTTTTCGTTCACTTCTGAGAGCGGGATTGCGGCGGTAGGCACCGGGGTGATGGATCGCTTATGGCATGGCGCGGCGTACACGCTTCCCTTTCTCTACGTGGGAACGTGGAGAAGCATCATGTTTCCGGAACACGGCCGGAATGTTCCGTTCACGATACAAAACTATGCGTACAAGGATTCGCTGGGGCGAGAGACGGTGACGTGGGTACGCACCTTCAACGCGCAAAAGACGCGGCGGTTCGATGCCTACATGATTTACAGCGAACAGCGCGGACGCATCGTTGATTACCTGGGGACGCACCAGCACCTTGCCGTGGATCTTGACCTGTCTGTGGCGGAGAATGGCGGGCTGCGGCTTCGTTCGGGCGCGCAGCGATTTTATGAGGGGCCGGTTGCGTTTGAGTTTCCGCTGCTGTTTTCCGGCGTGGCGGATGTTTGCGAATGGTACGACGATGTGGAGCAGTGTTTCCGGATTGACGTGAATGTGACGAACAAGACCTGGGGAAAATTGTTTGGGTATTCAGGGAAGTTTAAAGTGGAGTGGCTTCCGGTGGCCGCGGGAGACACGCCTGCGACAATTCTGCCGAGACGTGTCGAGCCCAGGGAGTAGTTAGTCGAGCGCTTCTGGATGGAGCGCGATGTTCTTTTCGCCCGCAGCTTTTTTCTCGTTGTACGCCTTGAGCCAGTCTTCCCAGTGTTTGCCGGCGGCACGGTCTTTGCCGCTGAATTCGAGACGCGCGATATCGGCGTAGCTGACTTTGCGCTTGTCAGCGGCCTTGGGCGTGAAGTACTGAAGGTAGGAATCGGCGAGTGTGGCGCCGGTGTGGCGATTGAAGATGTAGGCTTCGACGCGCTCACCGGCTTTCAGGGTCAGGGTCACGTCGCCGCGATAGTCGAAGGCTTTCTCGAGGGCCTGGCGCAGATCTTCCTCGCTGGCAAGCTCGGGAATCCAGCCTTCCAGTTCGTGATGCTCGGTGCCGGGAGCCAGTTCCAGCGCTTCGACCTGCTCTATGGTGTACTTCGCGACTTCGGCGGTCATGCTTGAATTCTCCCAGGGGCTGAAGCCCCGATTCCTGCTTACCCGTCCAGGGCTAAAGCCCATCTTGTTCTTTGGCGGGGTTCAAGGGCCTGAAGGCCCCTGCTCCCTCCGATACTTGATACAGGGGCTAAAGCCCCAATTCTTTTCTTGCGCTCTTTCGGCACGACTAAAGTCGTGCCCTGTTACTAAACGATCAAAGCAACGACGGAACGAAGTCGTGCCTTTTTATAAAGTACTCAAAGCAACGGCTGAAGCTGTGCTGTTGCGATGGCTAAGAGAGTTCACTGATTCGCTAATTCATGTTCCGGCTTTTCGATCTGCACAAGCGAGGCTGGGCCGTGCGGTGCGGGTTCATTCAAAAGCTTGAGCGCGTGCTCATCTTTATAGAGGCTGAAAGTACCGCGAATCATGCCCCAGAAGCCTTTCAGCGAACCGAATCCTTCGACGACAGCGGTTGGTTCGTAGCCGCAACTGACCATGCAGTTGGCGCACTTGGGATTGCCGCTGGCAACGCCGTATTCTTCCCACTTGGTGGTCTCGAGCAGCTCCTTGAATGTGTCGGCATAGCCGTCCTGGAGCAAGTAGCAGGGACGCTGCCAGCCGAAGATGTTGTATGCGGGCGAACCCCAGGGGGTGCATTCATACTTGCGGTCGCCCATCAGGAATTCGAGGAACAAGGGCGACATATTGAACTTCCACGACTTCTTGCGATTCGAGAGGATCGCGCGGAACATGCGGCGGACGCGGGCGCGGCCGAGGAAGCGGTTCTGGTCAGGCGCTTTCTCGTAGCTGTAGCCGGGCGAAAGCACGATACCTTCGACGCCCATCGACATAACGTCGTCAAAGAATCCGCGAACGTTGTTGGGATCGGTGCCATCGAAGAATGTGGCGTTGGTGGTGACACGGAATCCGCGCTTGACGGCTTCCTTGATGCCTTCGACGGCGATGTCGTATCCACCTTCGCGGCAGACCGAGAAGTCGTGATGTTCGCGATCGCCGTCGAGATGGACGGAGAAGGTGAGGTACTTCGACGGCGTGAATTCGGGCAGACGGCGCTTGAGTTCGAGCGCGTTGGTGCAAAGGTAGATGTATTTCTTGCGCGCGATAAGGCCGTTGACGATTTCGACGATCTGCGAATGGAGCAGGGGCTCGCCGCCGGGGATGGACACCATGGGCGCGCCGCACTCTTCCACCGCGGCAAAGCACTCTTCGGGCGTGAGCTGCTTCTTGAGGATGTGAGGCGGATACTGCACCTTGCCGCAGCCGGCACAGGCCAGGTTGCAGCGGAAGAGCGGCTCCAGCATCAGGACGAGCGGATAACGCTTGTTGCCGGAAATGCGCTTCTTCAATACGTACGTGGCAACCGTCCACATTTGAGAGATCGGAACAGCCATCTTTGTTTTTCCCTCAGGGGCTGAAGCCCCGCTTCCTGCTTACTTGTCCGGGGCTCAAGCCCCGTCGTTCTTTTCCCGTTCCACGGCTTTGCGAAAAGCTGATCCTTCGCTCCGCTTACCCCATCGCACAGTGCCTGTGCGCCGGGGCCCCGAGCGTGCTTCGCTCAGGATGACAAACCTTGAATTTCCCTCAACCAGCGCGTTCCATTGCCCGCTTGTAGCCGGTGAGGGCCAGCAGCGGAAAGTAATTGCGATACATTTCGTACGAAAGATAAAAGACGCGCGGGAAACCTGTTCCCGTGTACATGGCCTGACGTGCGGAACCTTCGCCGTGGGATTCGTCCCAGCTACCGTCTTCGCGCTGACGCGCCAGGAGCCAGCGTATTCCCTTGGCGATTGAATCGGAGCGGTCGTCGCCTGCCGACAACAGACCGAGCAAAGCCCACGCGGTCTGCGAAGGCGTACTGGGGCCAATGCCGCGCGTGTTCGGATCGTCGTAGCTGCCGCAGGTCTCGCCCCATCCGCCGTCGGGGTTCTGCACCATGCGAATCCACTCGGCGGCTTGCTGCACTTGCGGTTCGTGGTCATCGAAGCCGATAGCCTCAAGGCCGCGCAGCACCAGAAACGTTCCGTAGATGTAGTTGACGCCCCAGCGGCCAAACCAGCTTCCGTCGGATTCCTGTTCGGCGAGGATGAACTTGATGGCCTTTTCGACGCGCTTGTCTTCGCGCGTGAATCCGTACGTGGCCAGCATCTCCAGGATTCTTCCCGTGATGTCGACGGTGGGCGGATCGAGCATCGCGTTGTGATCGGCGAAGGGGATGTACTGGAAGATCATCTTGGTGTTGTCTTTGTCGAAGCTGCCCCAGCCGCCATTGCGGCACTGCATGGCGAATTCCCAATCGATGGCGCGCTGCGCGACATCGTGCTGATAACGCTCGCGGGGGTTGTCGACTTTGCTCAAGGCAAGAAGAACCTGCGCGGTGTCGTCGGTGTCAGGATAAAACTCATTGTTGAACTCGAAGTACCAGCCGCCGGGCTCGGTGCCGGGAACCTTCACCGACCAGTCGCCCTTGTGACGGACTTCTTTTGACAGGATCCAATCCGCAGCTTTGACCATGCGGGGATCGTTGCGCGGAACGCCGGCTTCGCCCAATGCATAGATGGCTTGCGCCGTATCCCACACGGGGGAAACAGCAGGCTGCATGCGGAAGGTGGGCTCGGGCATCTCCGGCGTGGGAGGCTGCTCGATGCCGAGTTTTTCAAATTCGTCGCGGGCACGGATCACTTGAGGATCGTCTTCGGAGTAGCCGAGACAGCGCAGCGCAATGATCGCGTTGAGCATGGCGGGGTAGATTGCGCCGAGGCCATCGGTCATTTCAAGTCGCGCGAGAAGCCACTTCTCAGCGCGGGCCAATGCGAGCTTGCGCAATGGGCGAATGTGAACAGCCTCGGACCAATGCATGAGGCGGTCGACGAGAAGGAAGAAATTACGCCAGGAGAGAATCGATTTGCGGTCCGCACGGAGTCGCAGAATCGCGTTGGCGCGGCCGCCTACGAATAATTCATCGATGCTGTGCTCAGTCGGAATCTTCTTGAAAGGCTTTTTGGCGTAAATGATCGCGAGTGGAACCAGGATGGAGCGCGACCAGGAAGAAATTTCGTAGATGTTGAAGTAGAACCAGTTCGGAAAGAGAACGATCTCGGGAGGGATGGCGGGCACCGCATCGTAGTCGTACTGACCGAGGGCGCAGAGGTACATCTTGGTGAAGGTATTGCACTCGACGACGCCGCCGTGGGCCAATATCCACTCGCGACAGATGACCAAGCGAGGGTCGTCGGCAGGGATGTTCATCAATTTTGCTGAGAAATAGCATTTGACCGAGAGCGAGATATTTCCCGGACCGCCGGGATACAGGCTCCAGCTTCCATCGGCGTTCTGGTAGCGCATCATCTCGACGCAAGCGCGTTTGAGGCGTTCAGGATCGCCGCTTTCGAGCAGCGTATGCAGGAAGATGTAATCGGCCTCGAGCATTGCATCGGCTTCGAGTTCGCCACACCAATATCCGTCTGGATGCTGCTGGGACAGCAGGAACTCACGAGAGCGAACAATGGCAGACGCTACCTCGCCGAGATCAGCGTCGAGACGGCCAAACCTCGGTGTCGCGGTTCTGCGCGCCATGGTTTGCGTCTTCCCCTGCTGAATGCTCATTGAAAAAGTTTCCTCTGGTTGAACCACGAATCCCGGATGTTCTTCCCGCGAAACAGGTCGGCCAACAATGTAACCTTGTCAGGCCCAAACAGCATTGTGAGTGATTCGATTCCGCCAATATTGAATCCGTTGGCCTATCTGGATAAGGCGGGTTTTCCTCATCGCACAGGAACGGGTTCCGCGCCGCCGGGACCGCCGATAGCCTGAATGATTTCAGGGGGTAAACCGAATCGGACATTTTCCGGCATCACTTCAACTTCTTCGACGCTCGAGTAGCCATTTTGACGCAAATAATTGACCACGTCCTCGACAAGGACTTCAGGGGCCGATGCACCCGCCGTTACCGCTACCGTGGACACATCCTTGAGCCACTCGGGGTTGATGGCCTGGGAGTTATCAATCAGATACCCGATCGTGCCAAGATTGCGGGACACTTCGACGAGGCGATTGGAATTCGAGCTATTTGTTGAACCCACCACAAGAACGAGGCCAGCGTTGTGAGCCACATTGCGGACGGCGACCTGGCGGTTTTCGGTGGCGTAGCAGATATCCTGGGAATGGGGCCCGACAATGTTGGGAAACTTGATCTTCAGGGCGTGAATAATGTCGCGGGCCTCGTCGAGACTCAACGTGGTTTGAGTGAGATAGGCAACGCGATTTGGGTCCGGGACTTGAAGTGCTGCCACTTCTGCCACATTTGAAACGACTTGCGTGACGTCGGGCGCCTCGCCGAGAGTGCCTTCGATCTCGTCGTGATCGCGGTGGCCAATCAGGACCAGCGAATAGCCCTGTTTGGCAAACTTTACAGCCTCGATGTGGACCTTGGTGACCAGGGGGCAGGTGGCGTCGATAACCTTGAGACCGCGTCCTTTACTTCTTTCGCGGACAGCGGGCGAAACCCCATGGGCCGAGTAAATGACGCGCTGGCCATTGGGAACGTCGTCGATTTCGTGGACGAAAATGGCGCCCTTTTCAGCTAATTCGTTCACAACATAGCGGTTGTGGACAATTTCGCGACGAACGTAGATGGGAGCGCCGAAGGTTTCCAAGGCGATCTTGACGATGTCGATGGCGCGCACAACGCCGGCGCAGAAGCCGCGCGGCTTGAGCAACAACACCCTTTTCCCGCCAGGGGAAGCCACGTTGGATGTGCCATTTGTAGCGGAGTCGAGGACAGTTGTAGTCACGTTAACAGTATAGCAATGGGCAGGCATTTGCGTGTCGCAGTTTGGTGGCTCCCGCACGCTCAAAGACATCCAAAGCAGCCGCCCTCGAGTGGTGCGCCCTGCGCCACCGATTCGAGCCGAATGAGAGTTCGCGACCGGATGAAATGGGCTGTCTTTCAACAGCAAACAAGAATCAGGAAGCAATTACTGCGCGGTGAAATCGACAGCGCCGGTCGAAGTGATTGTTCCCGCATTGCCGGTCACCGTTATGGCGTTTGTGCCGGGAAGAGTGGGACCACAACCTGTACCGCTGCCGTCAAAGCCTCCGCACGCGAGCGAGCCGCTGGTGAGGACAACCAGCAGAAGCATCATGCCTAGAGTTCCACGCAATGCGCGGCGCCGGCGGCCTGGAATGCAAATAAACACAATGCAGATCAGCACTGCACCTTCCCTGGTCTCGCCGGGCAGTTCGGTATGCGGTCGAATGCCGGCTGCGCAAACACTCGGCGGCGCAGTCACCGGTGCATTCCCGATGGCTCTCTCAACGGGAGGCACGGGATGGTTCGAGGCATTTCCGGTTGCCTTGCCCGATGGAATGGGAGCGGCGTCTGCGGTGTTTGTAATGACGGGAGGCGAATACGGATGCGAAATGAGGTGCGAGATGGGGAGATGCAATGCGTTGAGCCGGGCCCTGGCGGCAAAGTGGGTTGAGGCGGGACGGATCGCGCGGTGCAGTCCTGTTGGGAAAGCGGAAGGATGGTTAAGTGCAGCAGTCGCTGTGGAGGGAATGGAAATTTCAGGCGCCTGTGTAAAGGAACCATCTCCCGCGCCAAAAAGAATTGCCATCTGGGCTGCACTGGCTCCGGTCATCTTCGAGTCTTGATGATCGTCTGCGTCCAGATCCGCGGCAGGGATAAGCGAATTTGTGTAGATTCTGATGGGGCTGGCTTGCAATTCAGTGAGAGATCCGGAACCGGCTGTCATCGCGAGCTCAGAGCTCGCAGGTGCAGGCTGGGCCAAGGCGCGCAAACCGGCGCACAGAATTAGCATGAAGAGAAGCGAGAACATGCGAGATAACCGGTTGGACCAAAGTACATTCACGGTCTTTCTCCATTCGAGCTTCAGGACCAGACGGGACTGGCGGCGGAGCGATCACGCATCTGAATTCGCATTGACACGCAAGCGAATTCACAGGAATGGTACTCCCCCCGGGGAAGCTTCGACAACGGTTTCCTGGGGACAATCACGCTTCTTTTACGGATCAGTCGAGGGTTGGCCATTTCGGGCCTGAGGACAGGAGGTCCGAAACTTTTTCGAGCATCAGGGTTGGATGCAGAGGCTTAGGAAGCACGTTGAATTGATGGCCCTTTTTGCCGGCTTCTTCAAGGAGCCCGGTGGTATTGGTATTTCCTGAAAAGAGCAAAACCTGACAAGCGGAATAGTTAGCCTGGATGGCAATGGCGAGATCGATTCCATTCATCCCGGGAAGGACAACGTCGAGAATCGCAACATCGGGACGCCATTCGGCGATGGTTTCGATGGCCTCTTCGGCGGAGTAGGCGACCTTGACTTCATAACGCTGGGCGACAAAGATCAACGCCAGCGTGTCGGCGATAGCTGACTCGTCGTCAACAACCAGAATCCTGCCCTTGTGTTTTGCACTTTCGGGTTGGGGTTGATTTTCCGCACAAGGCAAATTGCCAGCTCCGCCGGCGTCAACCTCAGAGCCGCTCAGCTGCGCGCACTTCGATATGGCGCTGCCATGCCCCATAGTCATCTTCGATGCACGGAATCGCGTGCCTGGCTCGGATAGTCAAAAATACTTGCTGCTTGTTGCAAGCAGCGCTTCGGAACGACGGTTGGCAAAGCGGGGAGAAGGAAATCGAAGACGGTTGAGAGAAGAGAGTGTTCTTCAAGCTATGTGCAGAGGCGCCTGCAATTCATCTCCTCGCCCGGGATTGCGACACGCGCCTCTTGCTAACTCGCGCGAACAATCATTGAGCGAGGGATGAACATTCAGGGCAGGCCTTCGATTTCGACTAGACGGTTCGACCTCGGATCATCGATCTTCCATCGATATCTGTGATGTCTGCGGCGACCGGCTTTTTCTCTTTGGCGTTATCACCTCTGCGGTCGGTGACAAGGTCTTCAAAAAGGGCGCGATAGTGAATCATGGCGCGCCTCAGGTCTTCGGTGCTGGCTTGTCCTTTGACTTGACGGACCGCAATCTCGTGGCCCGCGCGGTAGTTTTGCGTGACCATCGGATGATCGACTGAGATATCAGCGGCGCGCTGCTCAAAATCGCCAATGGGATAACCGCGGGCCGCCATGACGTCGCCGAGAAGCTCATCAGCCTCGGTGACGGCTCCTGCGGGAGCGTCGACAAAATGAGCCTGCACTCGCGCCCACGTTTGCGAAAACCGCGAGCGCTCCTCAGAGCTTAGAGCGCGCGGATGAAGTTTGGCCACCCGCACTGTGCGTTGCTCGAGCCTTGCTTCGGCAGTGCGGCGGTCTCCGCTCTCAACCAGGGTGAGCTCGTATTCCGGACCGAAGCGAGAACGGAGTCGGGCGGTGCGGCGCCTTTGCAGAACGGCGACGAAGACTGCGCCCAGCACAACAACGATTGCCGCCAGGATGAGGCCGAATTGCATTGGAGTGATATTTGAAATGTTCATATAGCGATACCTCCCGCTGTTGCTACGTAGACAGGTCTGCGTTGTTGGCTTTCGATAGGGTTTTCATCGTCTGCATCGCACGCCGGTGAGTTTGCACAACACTTTTGCACAACACTGCGGCGCAATGGGGCACAACATGTTGGAGCAGATGTGAGAGACAGGGGTTGCCTCAACAAGCTGCTTGGTGCTGGACTAAGCGGTAAATGCCTGAAAAATGAAGAAATGAATCCGGGTCAGCGGCTGGTTGCGATCATTTGCGCGGCGTGCTGGAGGCTGGTCTCAGTAACCTTGGCGCCGGAGAGCATGCGGGCTACTTCGTGAGTGCGTGCGCGGTCGTCAAGGAGGCGAATGTGCATCTTGGTGCGGCCGTGGTCTTCGCGTTTTTCAACAACAAAATGCTGGTCGGCGAAAGCGGCGATCTGGGGCAGGTGGGTGACGCAAAGAACCTGCTGGCCGCGGCCCAGCGCTTTTAATTTCTGACCCACTGCGTCAGCGGCGCGACCGCCAATGCCAATGTCGATTTCGTCGAAGACAAGAGTGCGCGGTGTCGGCAGCTTCTTTCTGGATTTCGACGAAGTCTCCTCAACCGCAACTTTGAGGGCGAGCATGACGCGGGACATCTCGCCGCCGGATGCGATTTCATGAAGAGGCTTGAGGGGTTCGCCGGGGTTGGTGGCAATGCGGTATTCGACTTCATCCCAGCCGTGAGAAGTCCACGAGGATTCGTCTTGTGAAATGGACTCAGGGGCTAAAGCCCCCTCTTGCTTTGACGTCTTTTCGGCACGACTAGAGTCGTGCCCTGACACTGAACTTCCTTTACCAGCGGCCCCCACGGGGGCTTCTGCCGTATCGGTGGAATTGATGGAGATTTCGAATTTTACTTTCATGGCGAGGGAGTTGATTTGCGATTCGGCGAGGGATGCGAGCCTTGCCGCGGCAGATTTGCGGTCTGCAGTGAGTGACGCAGCGGCGCCGCGATAAGATTTCGCAGCTTCGTCGAGGGCTTTACGGAGCGACTTGAGGATTTCGTCGCGATCCTCGACTTCAGCTAATTTCAGCGCCACCTCGTTGCCGAGAGAGATGACATCGGCAACCGTCTTGCCGTATTTGCGTTTCAGGCGATCGAGCAGGGCGAGCCGATCTTCGATTTCAGCGAGACGTTCGGGAGACGCGTTGATTCCCTCGGCATAGTCGCGCAGAGAAGTCCCAACATCGCCAACCGTGGCGCGTGCTGATTCGATCTGCTGGGCGGCTTCGTTGAAGCGGTTGTCGTATCGCGCGAGTTCTTCGAGATTACGGCCGGCGGCGCGCAGAGCTGCTTCGGCGGATGCGCCACCTTCGTAGAGCTGATCGAAAGCGCTCATGGCGGCGGCGTAAAGTTTCTCGGCGTTGGCCAGGACTCGCTTTTCTGTCTCGAGAGCTTCATCTTCGCCGGAAACGAGATGGGCGGATTCGATTTCCTTGGCCTGGTAACTCCATAGGTCGACCATGCGGAGACGGTCTTGCTCGCCGGTGAGGAGTTCTTCAAGGCGGGTTTGCGCGGAATGCCACCTGGCATAGGCCTCGGCGACGGCATCGGTGGAAACGCCGGCGAAGCGGTCAAGAAGCATGCGCTGCTGGGCCTGGTCGAAGCTGGACAGTGTCTCAGTTTGCGCGTGAACGAGGGCGAGCTCAGGTGCAAGCTGGCGGAGAACGGCGACGGTGGCGGGCTGGTTGTTGACGAAAACGCGGCCTTTGCCGGAGGAGAGGATTTCGCGGCGCAGGATAATCTCGTTGCCCTCGCTGTCGATACCGTTTTCTTCGAGGATGGTCTCGGCGGCGGGAGTGGACTCAAAGACGCAGGCAACTACGGCCTTGTCGGCACCGTGGCGAACGATTTCAGTGGAGGACTTGCCACCCATCAGCAGGGCGAGGGCGTCGACAAGAATCGACTTTCCCGCGCCGGTTTCGCCGGTGAGCAGGTTGAGGCCGGGACCGAAGACGGCGATAGCGTGATCGATGACGGCGTAGTTTTCAGCGCGCAGTTCGACGAGCATGGCATGTCCGGGATTCGGGCTGGATGTAGTTGATGCGGAACGGCAAATCGCAGCGGGAATCCGAGCGCAGCATAGCATGAATGGCGCCCAACGGACGAAGGCCAGTCGGCGGGGTGACCGGGCTCCGGACCAGATTAGCCAAGGGGTGAGACGCACCATATCGATAACTTGGAGCGGACAATCGCGTCTGATACCGTGGATACTGAGGTGCAAACCGATTCTAACCGCTGCTCTAGCTTTGGTGCTGCAGGCTGATGGTGGCGCTCCTTTCGCGGGAAGTCCGATATCCCAGGGTCCAGGCGCGCTGATGGAGATGTTCAGCAACATTCGGGGTATCGCGCTGGGCGTCCTGCTGCTGCTGTTGATCGCCAGCCTTTACTCCTGGACCGTGATTTTTGGCAAGATGTCGACCTTTGGGAAGGCCACACGCGAGAGCCGCAGCTTTATACGCGCGTTTCGCAAGGCTACGCGGCTGCAGGAGGTCGCGGCATTTGCCGACAACTACAGAGCGAGTCCACTTGCGCAGGTCTTTGCCGATGTGTACGAAACGTACAAACGGCAGACAGGCGGATCCGGGCCTCCGCGCAATCTGACGCCGCTGGAGCGTTCGGCGCAGACCGCGGCTAGCGAGGCGATCACCGCGCTTGAACGCCGGCTGACCTGGTTGGCGACCATCGCTTCGACCAGCCCGTTCGTCGGGCTTTTTGGCACGGTAATGGGCATCGTGGATGCATTTCACGGTTTGGGAACGGCGGGAGCGGCCACATTGCGCGCGGTTGCGCCGGGCATCTCCGAGGCGTTGATCACCACGGCTGCCGGACTGTTTGTTGCAGTGCCCGCAGTAGTGGCCTACAACCAGTTTGCAGCGCGGATTCGCGTTTTCGCGTCGGCGACGGATGACTTCTGCCGCGAATTGCTGAATTCGCTGGAGGAAATCCCGATGCGGGCAGCGGGCGGACCTCGCGACGAGCCCCAAGAGGTTGAACGTGGCCTTTACAAGTAGCGCGGGACAAACGCGGTCGTCGCTGGCTGACATCAACATCACGCCGCTGGTGGACGTGGTGCTGGTGCTTCTGGTGATTTTCATGATCACCGCGCCGGTGCTGCAGTCGGGGATCGAGGTTGCGGTTCCGAAGACGCGCACGGTGAAGGAGATTACCGAGCAGCGGCAGGTCGTCACGATCGACCGCGACAGCCAGGTGTTTCTCGGCGATAAGCTGGTGAATATTCACGACCTTGCGCGGCTGCTGCAGCAACCCAGCGACGGGAAGAAACAGGTGATTTATCTGCGCGCCGATGAGCGCGTGCCTTTTGGCGCGTTCGCGAGTGTGATGGATGCGGTGAAGCAGGCGGGGATCACGAACATTTCAATCGTCACGCAGCCGTTGGATACAAAAGGCGTGTTGGGTGGAAAGTAGCACGAGTGGTTCTTAGACGATGAGCAGCTTCTTCGAAGGCAACGATCATCTGGAGCAGGAACTGACGCCGGAACCGTTGGCGCGGCCAGCGGCGGGAGCGGTTCTGTTGCACTGCGGACTTGTTGTCGCCATCGTTCTGTACGGTGTGATCGGCGGATACTTTCATCACAATCTGTGGGGTGGCGCTGGGGCCGGCGGAGCGATCCAGGTGAACCTTGTGAGCAGCGCGCTGCCATTGCCCTCGGAGGTGCCACCCAACAAGAATGTGCTGGCGACGGATACGCCGAGCTCTGCGCCTGCGCCTGCCGAGCCCAAGGCAAAACAGCAAGAGGACGAGACGGCGATTCCGATTCAGGGCAAGACCAAGCAGCCCGAGCAGAAACAGACGCCGAAGACGCCGCCGCAGAAGCAGCCAGTGCAGAACACTCGCGCGCAATATGGGGAGCAGGCTGAAAACTCGATGCCGCGCCAGTCTGCGCCAAGTACGACGAGCGGCCCGGCAACAGTGAATCAGAGCGATTTTGGCAGCATGTTCGGATGGTACGTAGACGGCATCAATCGCAAGATGGATGCCAACGGCTATCGGTCTTTGGCGGACCCGCACACGCCGCACGGAGCAAGGGCATACATCTCATTCAGAATTGCCCGGGACGGTACGCCGAGCGATGTGAAGCTCGATCGCCCGAGCGGCAGCCCGACATGGGATACAGCTTGCGTTCGCGCGGCGCAGCGTGTTGATACGTTTGGAGCTTTGCCGGGGCAGTACCGAGGTACCGACCTTATGGTTTCGTTCTATTGCGAGTACTAAGAGCGCCAATCTGCATCGAAGTAGAATGGGGATCTGGGTGGCCACCCAACACCACGATCTATCACACGACGATTTATCGAGGAAGGATTTCGCAAAGAAATGAAACCTGTTTTGCGTCATGCTCGTCAAGCCTTGCTGTTCTCGGCCTTGATTTTTCTAGCGAGTCTTGCTTCCCTTCCCGTCCTGGCACAGGACTGGGTTCATACGGGATCGAACCTCGGCAATGCGCGCATTCGCATTGCGGCGGCAGACTTCAAGCCTGTGGCCGCCGATCCGCAGACTCCGGCGCTGAAAGCAACATTCGACTCGACGCTATTCAACGACCTGCAAAACGCCGGAATCTTCGACGTGGTTTCAAAGAGCTTTTTGCCGCAAGGAACGCCGGGCTCGCCGCAGGAGATCAACCTGCCGCAGTGGTCAACGGACCCTGTGAATGCGTCCATGGTCGCGTTCGGCGCGTTGTCGGCTTCGAATGGGAGGCTGACGGTATACGGATGGCTTGACGACACGCGCAACACGGCCAATCCGCAGGTGCTGGCAAAGCAGTATAACGAAGCGGCCAGCGAGGACATGGCGCGGACAGTGGCGCATCGTTTTGCCGACGAGATCATCGCCCGGCTGGGCGGCGGCATCCCCGGCATTGCCGAGACCAAGATCTACTTCATCAGTTCGCGAGGCGGCGCAAAGGAAGTATGGGCGATGGACTATGACGGGCAGAATCAACATGCCATCACGCACCTGGGAACGACTTCGCTTTCGCCGCGCGTTTCGCCCGACAATTCGCGGGTGGCATTTGCCTCGCTTGGCCGCGAGGGTTGGTCGATTCGCATGTATTCGCTGGATCTCGGCAGGCTTGTCGCGTTTCCTGCGGGCACAGCTGGTGGAAGCAATTTCTCTCCAGCATGGTCAGGCGACGGCTCAAGAATCGCGTTCTCGTCGGCGCGCTCGGGCGATCCGGAAATATGGGTTGCAGATGCGGGTGGCGGCAACTTGCGGCGGCTGACAAATTTCCGCGGGCCTGACATCGCACCCACGTGGAATCCGCGCACAAACGCGCAGTTGGCGTGGGTAAGCGGTCGCACCGGCCTGCCACAGATCTACACAATGGACCAGGATGGAGCCAACGTGCAGCGCATCACCGATGGAGGATATGCGGTGTCACCCTCGTGGTCACCGAACGGGCAACTGCTGGCGTTCAGCTGGAACCGCAAGTACGGACCCGGCGATCCGGGCGGCGTTGATATTCACGTGATCGACCTGGCGACCAAGAACTATATTCAGCTGACACATGAGTCCGGCAGCAACGATTATCCGAGCTGGGCTCCAGATGGGCGGCACATCGTGTTTGAGCGCAAGATTGGCGGACACACCGAGATCTGGTCGATGCTGGCCGACGGCACACAGCAACAACAGCTCACGCATTCGGGCAATAACTTCATGCCCAATTGGAGCTGGAAGTAGAGTCGAGCAGGACGGGGAAGTTTGTTCAGAACGGTGTGGCCTGATCAGGGAACCCTGACCCAGGTCGCGGTGCGGCCCAGCAGGGATATTCCAATGAAGCCGCGCATGCTCAGCTTGTCATTTCCCACAGCCCAGAGCTTCCCTTTGTATTCCTTGCCATTCTCAGGATCAACGAGCGTTCCTTCGACCCAGTCGTCTCCATTGGGGTGAAAGTTGCGCATGATTACCATGCCGAGAATGCGCTGGTTTTTGTATTCGCCGGAACACTTGTCGCAAACTTCGTTTGGGTTGCGGCCGGGACGCGGTTGAATAACCTTGCCAAACAATTTCCCGTTGACGAGATAGGTTTCCACCTGGCCGCCGCGGGTGCCATCGCTGTTGATGACCTGCCAGCGCCCGATAGCATTTTGAAGTTTAGCTGACGGCTGCTGCGCCTGGATTTGCGCGGCTGAAATGAACGCGAAGAAACCAAGAACGGAGGCGCAGAAAGCTTTGTGCCAAAACGATTGCAACGATGAATACCTCGCTGTGGATTATAGGCGGAGCTGGTTTCCGCCGGTGACCGTAAATGATTTTGGCCACTTGAGCCTTCGTAGAATCGTCGACTGCGAAGCGAGCCGCAGAGTTCTTAAATGGCTCGGTGCCGATGACTTCGCGCACCTTGAAGTGTATGATCGCGTGTTTGGAAATCTGAGAGGAAAATATGAAACTTGGGCGCGGCATTTTCGCTTTGCTGGTTATTCTGTTGACTTTCACGGCGTTCGGATTCGCACAAGACAACCTGTCTGCGAAGTGGGAAGAACTTACCGCGCCTGACTTTGTGCAGGCTATTCACCAATCGCAGGGCGTGTGTGTGCTGCCGTTTGGAATCATCGAGAAACACGGAGCACACCTGCCTCTCGGCACCGACCTATTGGACGTGCGCTTTGCCGTGATGAATGCGGTGAAGCAGGAATATGCGGTGGTTTTTCCGGAGTATTATTTCGGCCAGATTTTCGAAGCGCGGCAACAGCCGGGGACGGTCGCTTACAGTCTTTCGACGCAACTGACGCTGTTGCAGGAGACGGTGCAGGAGATGGCGCGGAATGGCTGCAAGAAAGTGGTGATTGTGAATGGACACGGCGGCAACCAATCGCTTCTGCCGTTGTTCGCGCAGGCGCAATTGGCGAGCCAGCGCAATTATGTTGTGTACGTTTTTGGGCTGCCGAATGAGAATGTGCCGGGACGGCCGCCGCTGAAAACGAAAATGGATATGCATGCGGGCGAAGTGGAAACTTCGAACATGCTGATTGCGCGGCCTGACCTCGTGCACCAGGATCGCGCCGGTCAGCAATCGGGCGCAGATCAGCATCGGCTGGCATTGCCGGGTTCGGTCTACACGGGCATCTGGTGGTATGCGCGCTTCCCGAACCACTACGCGGGCGATGGCGCCGCAGCGACGAAGGAACTGGGCGAGTTTGATCAGAAAGAGTGGTCGCGGCAAATTGCTGAAGCGATCAAAGCCATCAAGGCGGATGAAGAAAGCCTGAAGTTGCAGAATCAGTTCTTCGAGGACGCGCAGCACCCGCTGGACACCAAGCAATAACTGTTATTCGTCGGAACAGTCGTCAGTGCGCAGGGTCGCCGTAGAAGACGCCGCGGCCATGCGTGCCGACGTAGACGCGCCCATAGATGCGCGGATCGCCGGCGATTTGCAAAACCAGACCCCACTGATGCTGGTCGTCGTTGATGCGGACCCACGTCTGCCCTTCGTCGATGGAGCGAAAGATTCCGGGTTGGCCGTTGATGGTTCCGACGAGATAAAGGGCCGGATACGACTGGTGTGGCGCGGCTTTGCCAAATCCGAAAGCGTGAATTTCTTCGACGCCGGGAAGACGTTGCATACCAATGGTGTTGAGTTGAGGGTCAGGCGGGCTGAAGCGATAGAGGCCGTCGAATGCCGCGAGCCAGAGATCGTGAGAGCGGCCGGGTGCAGCGTAGATGTGGTCCTGTCCACCGCGCGCGTCGCCGCGCAGGGTTGGCGGGGCGGACACTGCGGGTAGCGCGAAGTGGCGCGGGGTGAAGCTTGCTGCGCCGTCGTTGCTGGTGTAGATGGTGAGGTCGGCGACCGAGACGGCGTAGAAGGCCCGTGAATCCTGGGGATCAGAGATGACGCGAATGCCGGTCGGGAGACCCTGAACCACAGTCCACGTCGCACCACGATCGTGCGTGACATATGCTGCTGCGCGGTTGGGAGTCCAGACCCAGGTGGCGCCGTCGGCGGAGACGGCTAGAGAGCCCGCGCGACTGCCCGGTGCGGGCGTCGCAGCAGTGGGTTGCCAGGTATGTCCGAAATCGAGCGAGTAGCCGATGTTCTGGTCGGGCTTATGCTGGGCATTTTCGCCGACGCGCACGATGATGTTCGGCTGCAACGCGGCGGTTTCAACGGCGGTTGTATTGCCCATGCGCGGCGGAGCCGAGGAGCCTTCGGGCGCGGAGCGATCGAGATCCCAATGAACGAAACCACCGTAGTCGCCGATGGCAGTGACGAGATGGGCACCGTCGGCTGCGCTGTCGAGTTCCAGGGCTACTGTTTCCTCGATGCCTGAGGCGAGAACGCTCCAGTGGGTGGGCTTGCCGTGATCAGCGTCAGTAAGGTCGAAGGTTTCCCAGCCGCCATAGCCGGTTGTGAATACGGCATGATCGGGGTTAGTGGGGTCGATTTCAATGTCGAAGAGCCAATGGATTGCCGTGGGCTTCACGTAGGGAGCGAGCGAGTAGTCGTAGGTGCCCCCGCTGGCGAAGATCGGCTTCCATGTTGCTCCGCTATCGGTGCTGCGGAAGATATCTTCGCCGCCGGCGAGGTAGCGATTGTAGGTGCTGGCGATGAGGGTGCGGGGATGCTGCGCATCAACAGAAACGGCTGCGTATCCGAATTCCCTGCTTCCAGCAACGGGGCGGTCGGGAGTGATGTCGGTCCATGCGCCGGTTTGCAGATTGAGCTTCCATACGGCGCCGTCGGTCATGCGCGAAGGGCCGGGAGCGTTGCCGTAGGCGACGTAGAGAAATCCGTCGGACGAAAGCGACGAACGAGTAGGGCGATATTGGGTTGGCTCGCCGGGAATCTCGTTCCAGGTTGCACCGCTGTCGTGAGAGACGTAGAGATTGGCGCGGCTCATCAGAGACACGCCTACGATGATCGTCGGGGTTGCCGTGTTTGGGCGGTCTGCATCCGCGGGAACGAATTTTACGAAGACGATTCCGCTACCGCGAATGGGCATGCGACGGTAGCGCTGCTCGGGTGTTTCGCCGGCGACTGGAGTCGGCGGTGTTGGAATGGCTTCAGTGACGTCGGGAAAGCTGGTGACGCGCGCGAATGTTACACCGCGATCCTGCGAACGCCATAGGCCATCGTGGCGCGTGCCTAAATAAAGAATGCGCCCATCGTGCGGATCGACGGCAAGGCGTTCGCCATTGCCACGACCGTCTTCGTTGCCACCGAATTTGAATGGCACGTCGGTGCGTTGGAAAGTAAGACCGCGGTCGTCAGAGCGAAGGATTGCGCCATTGGGTGTGCGCGGATTGGTATAAGTTCCGCAGGCAAGGTAAACGCGGTTGGGATCGGAAGAGTCGACCGCGATGGACTCGACACCCATCAGGTTCAAATCCTTGTATGGAACCCAATCGAGAATGGGCTGCCAGCGATGAGCGGAGTCGTCCCAGCGATACGCGCCTCCCATGTCGGTGCGGGCATAACGGACACCGGGCGCGGCGGGATGAAAGATGACGCCGTCAACGAAGCCGCCGCCGACAATCTGCACGCTCTTCCAGTTGTAGGGAGCCTGCTGTGGATGCTGCGCTGGAGAGAAAATGGCGGCGACGAGAACGATAAAAGC
Source organism: uncultured Acidobacteriaceae bacterium (assembly GCA_963826915.1). Taxonomy (GTDB): domain Bacteria; phylum Acidobacteriota; class Terriglobia; order Terriglobales; family Acidobacteriaceae; genus Telmatobacter. Next base: position 1,727,440 of record CAWGYG010000003.1, on the reverse strand, counting down.
GGCGATACGAAAGGATTTGATGAGCACGATGTTCTTCTTTGCCCGGGCGATTTGGACCAGCACCGTATTGAGATGCTCAGCCTTCAAGAGCCTAGCAGAATTCGGCTTGCAGTTCTGTGTTGCGGGGATCTTCGAGCCCACTCTAGCCAATTGACTCAACCAGTCGAGCCATTTTCTCTTCTTGCTGTTCAATGGACTCAACAAGTTTGAATTGGGTACGACAGCGGTCGAGATTGTGGCCGGGGCGAAGGACCTTGTAGTAGGCGTCGCCGGACAGGAAGTCGGTGAGGAATCGAATTCCCTGCTCAAACGTGATGACCTTGCCGGCAACAGCAAGATGATCCTTTTCGTTCTGGGTCAGGAAGCCGCCGGCGGCATCGAGATAGCCGCGGGCCAACGCCTCGAAGATGGGAAATTGCATCGTGACTCTCGAGAGATCCTGATCGTCTTCGCCGGTAGGACTGGTCGTGGTGCGGACCTGATCGCCGAAGTCATAGGCTGCCAGGCCGGGCATGACGGTGTCGAGATCAATCACGCAAATGGCTTCGTTGGTTGCTTCATCGAACAGAACATTGTTGAGCTTCGTGTCGTTGTGGGTCACGCGTTCGGGAAGGTTAGCGTCGAGGAGCGTGCCAGCAATAGCACGCCGCGCGATTGCAAAGTCTATTTCGGCCTTGACCAAGCCTGCGCGATTGGCCTTGTCTGCGACGATCGCGCGCTCCAATGCGGCGAACCGCCTAGGAGTGTGATGAAAGTCCGGAATTGTCGTATGCAGGTGGTTTGGTGGCAGGTCGGAGAGCATCTGTTGAAACTTGCCGAAGGCGCGGGCGGCTTGAAATGCCTGGGCAGGCGATTCAACCGTTTCATACGAACGGACGCGCTCGATGAAGCGGTAAGTGCGCCAGTAGTTGCCGTGTTCATCCACATGCCACAAGCGTTCACTCCGCGATGGGATTAGCGTGAGTACGCGACGATCGTGGTCAGACGCGAGCACGGGATCCGCAGCTACGTGCAGGGCTAGATGATGCGTAACGCGTTGAATGTTTCCGATTACAGCGGCGGGGTCTTTAAAGATCGAGGCGTTGATGCGCTGCAGAATGAACCGTGCCGAGCGATTCTCAGCGAGAAAAGTGATGCAGTAGGTATCGTGGATGTGCCCCTTGCCGTATGTTGAGACGCTGACAAGCTCTCCGGGAATCTGGAAGGCACGAGCGGCTGCAGCGGCGATGTCGAGCGGCTTCATGACCATAATTGCATCGGATAGTGACCCTGCTCGATGAGGCGATCGATGTTCGATACAACGCGGGGGTGATCTTCACGGTACGTAACGCCAAACCATGAATCACCGGAGTGCAGGACTTTGACGCGGGTCTGTTCCGCATGGATCAGGTCGTTCACCGTGCTGGGAATGTAGCACTCCGATTTCAATTCAGAACCGTGAGCTTTGAGGAAATCCCGGAAGCGCTGATCCAGCTGGGGAAAAACCTCCGGCATGAATCCCCACATGTTCATCGAAACAATTTCGTCTCCTGTGAGGCTGGTCTGGCGGCCATCGGTTTCGGTGTCGATAACGTGTCCGGCTTTAAGCTGGATCGCTTTCAACTCGACGATTTCGCGGAGAAAGCCGCGGTCATCGACCTGGCACACTCCGCGGGCGACTGCCCCGAACTCGGACAACGTGTTGCGCAGCGTGAATCCAACCATCGCGGAGTCGCTGGTGCCCGACTGCAGATGATGCGCGAGGGCGCGGAAGCTTTCCGCGCCGTAGAAGTCATCGGAGTTGATCGCGGCGAACGGCTCATGAATGACATTTGCCGCCATGAGGATTGCATGCGTCGTGCCCCATGGCTTGGTGCGGCCGGGAGGCAATGCATGTCCCGAAGGAAGGTCATCAAGTTCCTGGAAGACATAGTCGACTGCGATGCGCCCTTCAAATCGAGCGCCAATGGTGTGCTTGAACGGCTCTTCGATATCTTTGCGGATGACGAAGACGATCTTGCCGAACCCGGCGCGCAGGGCGTCGAAGATCGAATAGTCCATGATGGCTTCGCCGTTCGGCCCAACGGCATCAAACTGCTTCAACCCGCCATAACGGCTGCCCATTCCGGCGGCGAGGACAAGAAGTGTCGGACTAACCATGGCTGTTTCCATCGTTCAATTGCGCGCCGCTTTCCGAGGCAAGACGTCGAGAGTGAGTACCTGAAACGGGGCGAGTTGGAAGTCGTGCGCGTCTTGCGCGTGAAGCACAATCGCGGGAATGCCAGCATCGTCTTTCCACGGACTTCGTGCAGAATACTCCTGCGCGACGCCGTCGGGGAGTTCGAATGCCTCCTGAAGGCTGATGTGAAATGTCTGCTGCTTGTCGCTGGGATTGCGGAGCACCAGGATGCCTTTTCGAGCGGCCCACGATGCCCATCCATACACGTTCAAGCTTGCCGGATCGCCGCCTACCCAGTGCGTATCCTTCAGCACATCGGCGTTCTGGCGCGACCAGCTTGCCGCCTCGGCGAGGTCGTCCCAATTCCGCGCGGACAGCAAAGAAGGAGTAATGTACATCTCCTGTAGCTGAGTGCCGGTTCCAAAGTAGGAGCGAATTTCATTGCGGAAGTCGTTGCCCGGATCCTTGTCGAGATCCTTGTGATGCTGCGCGAAGATCATTCCGTGAAGCATGAGGGAATTGAGCGGAAACAGCGGCCCCTTCTGGACAATTCCCTGATACGTCTGTGCGTCGCGATAGGTGATCCAACGCTCGCGGTAGGTTCCCACGCCGACGGTCGAGTCGTCTTCTCCGCCGCGCCAGATGGAGTCAGCGTGCATCAGCCAGAAGGGTGAGGGCCAGGTCCCCGTGGTCAGGTTGATGAAGAGGTCGGGCTTGGCTGCGCGCAGTTCGCCGATCAAGTGGATCGCGGCGGCAAAGTCGCTGTCGAATCGGCTTCCAGGAAATACCGAGTCGACGTTGCCGGTGCCGTCGAATTTGAATTGGTTTACGCCGTATCTCCGAATCATCTCCATGCAGACATCGCGAAAAGCTGCGTAGTACTTCGGACCGGAGAGTGCGTATCCGTTGGCGACGATTTCGTATCCTGCGGCTTTGCCGAATGCGATTCGTTCTTCTTTCGGCTTGGAGTAGCCGCCCCACGGCGACATCCAGACGCCCGGATCTGCGTTGTATTTCTCCGCTGCATCCTTCACCGCCGCGAAGCCATTGGGGAATCCGTCGTTGAACTTCCACAGCGACTTGTGGTTGTCCCATCCATCGTCAAAGAGGAAGGAATCGAGCAGCACGCCGCGCTTGGCGGTCAATTCCCTTCCGAAGGCGTTTACGCGATCGAGCGCATCTCTTTCGCTGTAAGGAGTGAAGTATCCGAGATCGTACCAGGAGTTGTAATGCAGGAAAGTCCTGTAGGGGTGTGCTCTTTCGCGTTCAAGATAAGCGAGGAAATCGCGGCGCATCTGACCGGTGCGGGCAACGCCGATCACGGATGAGTAGGTGACGGATTGGCCGCTGCGCAGGGGCAGGTCGCGATCGAGCCAGGAGGCGACGCGCTGGCCGGTGATTTTGCTTTCCGACATTGGATCTTCGAAGCCAAGGAATAAATTGCCGGCGATAATGGGTGAACCTTTCACCGAGCCACTCACATGTGCTTCGGCAAGAGACATGTCGATCAATTCAATACGCGCGATTGGAACGTCACGGCCGGTTGCGGTCAGGGTGAGCAATTGGCGCAGATAATTCGAATCGTCGATCAGGATAAGGGACCAGACAATGTGCAAGGAATGATCGTCATTCCAGAGGGGAAAGTCGAATCTCTTACCGTGGATTCGGTCGGCGGCACGGGAAGAACGCGGGTTTGGTGCGAGATCGTGCGACTCGGGCAGGCCTGCAAGTTTCAGATTTCCGGCGTCGCAGGTCTTGCCGTCTTTGAGAACGAACGAGAACGGCACGGCGATGGGAATTTGGATTCCGTGCAGGCGATCTGTGATGAGCAAATCGTGAATGCGGTCATCCGCGAGAGACACCTTCGCGCCGATCACCTGGTTTTGGAGTTGAAAGCTGTCGGCAGCCTGGGTGGCAACGACCCGCGGCGCGCCGCCGGCTTGCTGCGCATGTGCAGCGAGGACACACATCGGTGAGATGGTTAGAAGCGCAATAAATCCTGGTATCGCGATGTGCAGCGCCTTGCGTGTGTGCATTTTGGCCTTCAAGGAATGTTAAACGCGGGGAGCGACGGTTAGAGCAATTCGTTTCAATCAAGATTCTGACTCGCGATTGCTGATTTGGCACAATTGCCGATTTGGGACATTTGCCGATGCGCTTCTGAGACGTTTGGTTGTCTTGCACGGAGGCAAAGGGCCGATTTTGACTCTCTTCGGTAACCTACCGACAGGTCCGAGCATCTCCTCATTACTCCGATGACTCATTCGAATGCCGCTTTTGAACATTCGCGAGCAACAATGCATCCCATCTATATGTGATATGTGACACAAGGAGTGACACATAGGCAGCACACGGAGATAAAATGGATAAGTCAGTAGTGTACGCAAATAAAAACGCGGAAGGAGTTACACCGTTGAGAACGCGATTTCGATTGTTCTTTCCTGTCGTATTGCTCGTTGCCTTGATCGCAGTTGCAGGATGCAAAAAGAAGCCGGCGCCAGCCGCTCCCGAAACAGCCCCCCCAGTGACCGCTCCTGCTCCAACCGCCCAGATTACGGCCACACCCACTTCAATCTCAGCCGGTGACCAGGTGACGCTGACCTGGAAGACTACAGACGCAACCACGGTTTTCATTGAAGGCGTCGGAGACGTGCCAACTTCAGGAGTAAAGACTGTGACGCCGACGACCTCGACGAGCTACCACCTGGTGGCGCGTGGAGCGGGCGGAAGCGCCGATGCTACGGCTCGCGTGACGGTGACGGCGCCGCCTCCGGTGGAGCAGCCGTCGAATACGATGTCGGCCGAGGAGGAGTTCAAGGCCAACGTCCAGGACATCTTCTTTGATTACGACGCGTATACGGTTCGACCCGACGCGGGAGCGATCCTGTCGAAGGATGCGTCTTACCTGGCGAGCCATCCGAACATCAAGGTCGTCATTGGCGGTTATTGCGATGAACGCGGCTCGAATGAGTACAACCTGGCTTTGGGACAGAACCGGGCCGACTCTGCCAAGAGCGCGCTGATTACAGCCGGCGTGGCTGCCGGCCGCATCCGCGTGATCAGTTACGGAAAAGAGAAGCCATTCTGCACGGAGTCGAACGAAGCTTGCTGGCAACAGAATCGCCGTGCCGGCTTCTCGATGGACCAGTAGAAAAGACTAGAAGGCGGCATCGCTTGCCCAACGATGCCGCCGGCAGCAGCAGGACGATGGGAATTCCATGTCTGGATGAGACGACCTGAACTATCCTGTTTCTCAAGCAGGTGGGAAACCATCGCAACATCTTTTAAAGCTGGAATCGCGGCTGTGAGTCCACTTCGGCGAAACTGCCGCGTACCCTCAATCGGTAGGTGATCGATGCAAACAGCAAACCCGCTTCGTTCTCGCATTTTGGCGGCGGCAGCTCTGGCCGCTGTTCTTGCCTTTTCACCTTTGCGCGCACACGCCGCGTCGAAGGAAATTATCGAGTTGCAGACGCAGGTGCAGCAGTTGCTGGACCTGGTACAGCGGATGCAGTCGACGCTCGACACGCGCTTTGGGGTGCTGCAACACCTGATGGAGCAAACGGCGGATAATGCCAACCAGATGAGCGCGACGGTGAACGCGCTGCAGCAGAAGATCAATACCCAGAACGAAGCGCTCAGCGGAAAAATGGACGCGCAGTCAGGACAGGTTCAGTCGCTGAACGACTCGGTTGACGAGTTGAAGACGCGAATCGCCAAGTTGGATAAGTCGATTCAGGATCTGCAGGGTCAACTGCAGACGATGCAGAATGCCCTGCCTGCCGCAGCGCCCGCAGGAGGAACTGCCCCTGCGCCGGATGGCTCAGGAGGTGCGCCGGGGAATATTGCAAATCAACCGGCCGGAAATCCTGGCGCTGCAGCGAGCATGACTCCTCCGCTGCGAGAGACATTTCAAGCGGCACTAAGAGATTACAACGCGGCCAAGTATTCCGTAGCCACGGGAGAGTTTCAAGATGTCGTGCACTACTATCCGATGGACGACATGGCCGGGAGTTCACAGTTCTATCTTGGGGAGATTGCTTATCGCCAGCAGAATTACGATGAAGCGGTCAAGGACTACAACGCTGTTCTGGAACAATTCAGCGGTAATTCGAAGGCTCCGGCAGCGCAGTTGCATAAAGGACTAGCGCTGCTCAAGCTGGACAAGAAAGAGTCTGGGGTTCACGAGTTGCGCCTGTTGATCCAGCGGCACCCGCAGACACCCGAAGCAGCGCAGGCGCGCAGCAAGCTGAACGAGCTCGGCGTGCGGATTGTTGCAGCGCACTGAAACTCTGAATGGCAGCAAAAAGCCCCGCGATCTGCGGGGCTTTTTTGTGGCGACCGATCATTGTGGTGCTACTGCAGGTTTGTCATCAGCGCGTCGAGTGCCGCCTTCGGCGGACGGGTGAGCGATTCAGGCAATGTGCAAAGCGGCTCATCCACCAGGTTCAGCAAATCGGTGAAGGTCGGCTTTTCGGTGTTGATGTAGAAGACGCCAGTGAGAACTTCGTTCTTTTCCTCGGCTTCCATAAGGGTACGAACGGCGTTGGCCTTGTCGGTCGGGTCGTAGTCCTCGTGCAGTTTGCGGAGGCGCAGATTCGAGCCATCATGCATCTGCACTTCGTAAACCTCGCCCGAGCCGTAGTCCACATCGATGTCGTCGAAGCTGGCGACGAAACCAATTTCGTTGATGGGCTGGTCGTTTTCCTGCATGAACTTGTAGCTCTTGGTTGAACCCTCATGATCGTTGAAGGTCACGCAGGGGCTGATGACGTCAAGCATCACAGTGCCCTTGTGCGCGATAGCAGCCTTCAGCATCGCGAGCAACTGCTTCTTGTCGCCTGAGAAGGAACGGCCCACGAACGTTGCGCCAAGCTGGATCGCGAGAGCGCATGTATCGATGGCGGGCAGATCGTTGATGACGCCAGTCTTAAGCTTCGAGCCAATATCAGCGGTGGCTGAGAACTGGCCCTTGGTCAGGCCGTAAACGCCGTTGTCTTCGATGATGTAGATCATCGGCAGATTGCGACGCATGAGGTGAACGAACTGGCCCATGCCGATAGAAGCGGTGTCGCCGTCGCCGGAGACGCCGAGCATGGTGAGCTGATGGTTGGCCAGATGAGCGCCGGTCGAGACGGATGGCATGCGTCCATGAACGCTGTTGAAGCTATGCGAACGGCTCATGAAGTAGGCGGGGCTTTTGGAGGAGCAGCCGATGCCGCTCATCTTCATCACCCGCTCAGGCTGCACGCCCATTTCATACATGGCGTCGATGATGCGTTCTGAGATCGCGTTGTGGCCGCAGCCGGCGCAAAGCGTCGACTTGCCGCCGCGATAATCAATTACCGGAAGGCCGATGCGGTTGACCTTGGGGGTCGCCATTTACAGGCCCTCCTTGGTTACGAACTCTTCGGTGATGGTGCGGGCGTCGATTGGCAACCCGCTGTAGTGAAGGATGCTGCGCAGTTTGACGACCTGTTCGGCAGGTAGATCAAGCTTGAGCAAGCTGGCAAGTTGAGCATCGCGATTCTGTTCGACGACGTAGACGCGCTCATGCGAGGCGACGAAGTCGTGAATCTCATGCGCAAATGGATAGGCACGGATGCGCATGTAATCCACATCCTTGCCGAGTTCATTCTTGATCTGGTCAAGGCTCTCGCGGAGCGCGAAGTCCGTTGAACCAAAGGCAAGGATTCCCACCCGCGAAGTCCCAACCTTAAAAGCGATCGGCGCTGGAACCAGCTTTCGCGCACTCTCAAATTTGCGCGACAGACGCTCCATCACAGCCTGGTACTCATCCGGCTTCTCAGTGTAGCCCGCGGCATCGTTGTGTCCCGAACCGCGGGTGAAATAAGCTGCCTTGGGATGCAGGGTGCCCGGCAGTGTGCGCCAGCCGATGGCATCGCCGTCGACGTCACGATAGCGGGCGAAGCTACCCAGGCGGTCGAGGTCTTCCTTGGTCAGAACCTTGCCGCGATCAAGCGGCTTTTCAGGATAGTCGAATGGCTCGGACATCCAGTTGTTCATGCCCAGATCAAGATCTGACAGCACGAACACCGGCGTCTGCAGGCGTTCTGCCAGATCGAAGGCCTCCATGCTCAACTCAAAGCACTCCTTCACCGAGCCCGGCAGCAAGACCACGTGTTTTGTGTCGCCGTGCGACAGAAATGCCGTAGACAGGAGATCCGATTGCTGCGTACGTGTTGGCATACCCGTCGAAGGTCCGGTGCGTTGCACATCGAAAATCACGCCAGGAATCTCGGCGTAATAGCCCAGGCCGGCAAACTCTCCCATCAACGAAATGCCGGGGCCCGAAGTCGACGTCATGGAGCGTGCCCCGCCCCAGCCCGCGCCCAATACCATGCCGATTGCAGCGAGCTCGTCTTCGGCCTGGACAACGGCGAAGGTCGCCTTGCCTTCAGGGGTAACGCGAAACTTCTTCAGCAGATCGGTGGTGGCCTCGATCAGTGAAGTGGACGGCGTGATGGGATACCAGGCGACAACGGTGACGCCGGCAAACACCGCGCCCATTCCGGCGGCTGCGTTGCCATCAATGATGATCTTGCCCCTGGTCTGATCCATCCGCTCGAGGAAGTAGGGGTCCTGCTTGATGAACTTTTCCTGCGCGTAGTCGAATCCAGCCTTGACGGCGCCGAAGTTCAGATCAAACACTTTCTGCTTTTTTGCGAACTGCTTGCGCAGGCCGCTCTCAACCACGGCCAGATCGATTGAAAGCAGTTGGGCGACGACGCCCACGTAGACCATGTTCTTGACCAGCTTGCGCAGCTTGGCTTCGGTGCAAACAGCCGCGGTGATCTTGTCGAACGGAACCGGATAGCAAACGACGTCGTCGCGATACTGCTTGAGGTTCGCGGCTTCTTCGTAGATGGCCACGCCGCCGGCGGGCAGTGCTTCGATGTCCTGCTTTGCGGTTTCGGGGTTCAGAGCCACCAGGAATTCCGCGTCGCGCGTGCGCGCAACATATCCGTCTTTGCTTGCGCGGATGGTGTACCAGGTGGGAAGTCCGGCAATGTTCGAGGGAAAGAGGTTTTTCCCGCTGACGGGAACGCCCATTCCAAAGATGCTTTTCAACAGAACGCTATTGGCGGATTGCGAGCCGGACCCGTTCACCGTTGCTACGTTGATGCTGAAATCATTAATGATGCGTTGATGCGAACTCAGGGCGCCCTGTTCTTGACCCAAGGCTAGGTCTCCTGTCGCCATTTGGCGGGATTCCCTTCAAATAAATTTCTAGAAAGCGTCGATCTTCTTTCTATTGTGATTATAGTCACCATTGAGGTACGGCGTACCGCTTGTAGGCACGCTGGAATTGACCATAAGTACCATATGCGCCAACGGCATTTCACCGTGTCAAACTTGCGATCCATTTTGCATTGCGTTTTTGTGTTTGGGTTTGCTGGCGGCACAGGATTTTCTCTTTAACTCATTACGTTTCAGCGGGCTACAGCAAAGCGGCTCGAGTCTTTCTGCCAGCGCAACAGCAATGTTATGGAAATCACAATCAGGGCGAGCGTGAGACCAATCCACATGCCATAGATTCCCCACTTCAACACAAAACATAGGGTGAACCCCAGTGGAAGACCCATGACCCAGTAGCCGATGAGGTTGGCGAACATGGGGACGCGGGTCTCGCCGAGGCCGCGGAGCGCACCCGTGGAAACAGTTTGAATGCCGTCGAAGATTTGAAACGCCGCCGCTATCCACAGCAGGCTAGGCCCGACGGCGAGCACGCGCGGGTCAGTGGTGTAGAGAGCAATCAGCGGCCTCGGCGCAACAAGAAATACTACCGCGGCCATGAGCATGAATCCGGTTCCCAGCGATAGAGCGAGCCAGCCTGCGCGGCGCGCTCGCGCCATATCGCCGGCGCCAACCGCGTGACCAACGCTGACCGCAGCTGCCGCCGACATTCCGAGCGGCACCATGTAGGAGATACTGGCGTAATTGAGCGCAATGGAGTGAGTGGCGAGGGCAACAGGAGTGAGGTAGCCGGCGGCAAATGTGCTCAAGTTCCACGCGCCCACTTCAAGCACGATCTGGCCGGCCGCAGGTGCACCGATCCTCACGAGTTTGCGCAGACGATCGAGTTGCGGACCAGCCCAATTGCGAAATAAGGGATGGCCGCGCTTGCGCTCGTAACGCCAGGCGAAGACCAGCAGGGCAACTGCCATTAGAACGCGGGAAACGCATGTTGAAATCGCGGAACCATTGACGCCAAGCGCCGGCATTCCGAATTTGCCGTAGATCAGCACCCAGTTGCCGAACCAATTGAGAAGATTGGCGAGAACGTATGTCAACGTGATCACGCGCACCTGCCCCACGCCTTGCAGGTAGCGCCGCGTACCTCCATAGAGAAGAAGCGGAAGCGTGCCCCAATTGAGGATGCGAAGATAGCCGCCCGAGAGGCCGGCAACTTCAGGAATGACGCCGAAACGCGCGAATCCGTAGCTGGCAGCAGCGATGAGAATCATCAGCGGCGGGGTGATAATGCAGGCCAGATAGACGCCCTGCGCGAGCCATCGATGGCAGTCGTCGTGATCGCGGCGGCCATAGGCCTGGGAAACGAGAGTATCGAGGCCGAGCAAGAGGCCGATCCCAAACAGCGATGGCGTGTAGTAAACAGCGTTGCCCAGCGCGACCGCGCCGATGGCGACGGGACCGATACGGCCCACCATGATGTTGTCGACCACGCCCTGGGCCATCCATCCGAGTTCGCTCAGGACCACGGGCACCGCGAGTGTAATCATCGCGACGAGTTCCGCTCTCCACTTAGCCTGCCCCTGACCCATCTTTCTAATTTACCCGTTCATTGTGAGCCAGATGCGAATCACGAGGAGCTTGAGTAATCGGCGGATCATCTCGCGGGACGCGTATGGGCGATCGACAATTCAGGTTACGGTTACCCTTCAATGGACCGAAGACCGTTTGTCGAAGAGGGTCTCTGGGACGAAAAGCCGTAGATACTCAGATCTTTGCTCTCGGCGGTTCGGCTTGCAAACGAGTGCGAACGGCTGCGAGAAAGTTGCGAATCACCGCCTCGGGGTGATTTTGAGGGATCAGATCAGCAAGCTTCTCATCGCTGGCGAGACCAGCATCGATGGCCGCGATTACGTCGGGCACCGTGAAAGTGAGATGTGCCGCATACACCGAGTGAATGAGCACGCGGTCGATTCCATCGACTGGCTCCGGATCGAACTGGATCGGATAGATGAGCACCCGAAGAATCTGGGCGTGTCGCACTTCAAGGTCCATGATTGCCTCAGAGCGAATCAAACTTCGATAATCGGCAACGTCACGACAACGGACACGACTGCCATTGTTCTGCCGCCGCCCCAGGAAGATTCGTCGCTGCGATAAGTTAGCACAGCGTTGCGAGTTGGTGCGGAGTCACGAAGTCAGCTCTGTCTCCGGCTTTCCGGCACAGCGGGACGCAGGTCTGCTTTCTTCGTGGTGATGGTCAGCTTGACCGGAGTCAATTCCGGGCCATCCCAGCCATCTTTCACGGCCTCTATGTGAATCTCTCCAGGCCAGTCCATGGCTTGCACGATCACTTGCGCGAGTCCATTGAACAGCGAACGCTTGGGATCCTTGTCGCTCTCCTGGCAATTGGGATCGCCGTTGCCGACGCCAATGAGCTTGCCATCGCCTGTGATGTGGAAGGCGATATGATTGTTTGCTGTCGGCACCGGACGACCGTCCTTGTCGAGCGCTTCTACCTTGAGGATTGCCAGATCCTCGCCGTTGGCGTCAATCTCTGTGCGGTCTGCGGTGAGTTTGATGGCCACAGCCGGGCCCGTCGTCTCGCGCTTCTCCGTCAAGACGACTTTGCCGTCTTTGCTGCCCCGCGCCTCAATCGCGCCGGGGACGTATTTCACCTTCCACTCAACGTGACCCAGATGCGGAACCTTCTGGCTGCCGGCGCTTTGACCGTTCACAAAGAGCTCGACTTCATCAAGGTTCGAGTACACCCAAACGGGGATCTCTTCGCCCTCCCTGCCCTCAAAGTTCCAATGAGGAAAGAGATGAAGCGACGGCTCCTTGCCCCACCACGCCTTGTAGTAATAGAAGGTGTCTTTGGGGAACCCGCACATGTCGACAATGCCGAATTGCGAATTGATCGACGGCCAGCCGTAGGGCGTGGGTTCGCCCCGATAGTCGAAGCCGGTCCACGCAAAGCCGCCGGCTTCCCACTCGCGTGTGCCGTAGAACTTCCACCATTCTTCAGCTGTTTCGCCCCATGAAACAACCGAGTCGTAGGCGTTAACGGTGTTGCGCAGCGGATCGGTGGTGTAGACACCGCGCGTTGAAATCGCACTCGACGTCTCAGAGCCGTAAAGCGGGCGCTTCGGATGCTCCTTGTGATACCCGTCGGGACCCTTCAAGTTGTAGTTGAATCCGATGATGTCAAACGCGTCCGATACGCCTTTTTCGTTGTCGCCATTCACTGCTGCCGAAACCACGCGCGTGGGATCGAGCTCGTGGCATTTCTTCACCATCGTCGCGCCGATCTTCGCGCCTTCTTCCGATTCCGGTCCCTGCAGTACCCATTCCTCGTTGCCGATCGACCAGAGAATGATTGATGGCGAGTTGCGATAGCGCTTGACCATTGTTTCAAGCTGCGCCAGGCCTTCGGGATTGGAACTCATCTGGCGGGTCTCGCACATCATCATCATGCCCATGCGATCGCAGGCTTCAACCCACTCGGGTGTCGGCATGTTGTGCGAGGTGCGCACCGCGTTGCCGCCCATTTCACGTAATACGGCCAGACGGAACCACTGCAGGCGATCGGGTACAGCGGCGCCGACACCGGCATGGTCCTGATGATTGCAGGTGCCTTGAATCTTGATGGATTTACCGTTGAGGAAGAATCCCTTATCCGCATCGAACGTTGCAGTGCGCACGCCGAAACTGACGTGCTCGGCATCGCGAGACTTGCCGCCGGATTCAACGGTGACGATTGCGGAATAGAGATTTGGTTCATCAACGGACCAGAGCGTGGGACTGGGTAGCTTGACTGTTGCTGTGAAATTCGCTTCGCCGTCAACAGCGACGGACTGCGCCGGAGCTTCTGCGGTAGCCACCGGCTTGCCTGATGGATCGAGAATTTGCCAGCTCACTCTGGCGCTTTCCGATTGCTTGCCGTCATTCTGGACGATTGTTGCCAAGGCCAATGTTGCGGAGTTGCCGCTAACCGACGCACGCACTGTGCTCTCCCATTTGCCGAGATGCAGCGGATCGGTCTTGGTGAGCCACACGTGACGATAGATTCCTGCGCCCTCGTAGAACCATCCATCGCCAAAGCTGGCGTCGACGCGCGCAACAATATAGTTCTTCGCTCCGACCGCGAGAAAATCCGTCAGGTCGAAGCGGAAGGGCGCATAACCGTTGTCGTTGCGGCCGATGAAGCAGCCATTCACGAAGACAATCACATCGCGGAAGGCACCATCGAATTCAACCCAGATGCGACGTCCCTTGTCGGTGGCAGGAATCTCGAATTCGCGCCGGTACCAACCCACGCTCGTCTCTGGATAACGGCGGCCGAGCGGCTTGTAACCGTGCGACATCTGCACATCATCGCGGACAAACGGAAGCTCCACGGCCCAGTCGTGGGGAAGGTTCAGAGTGCGCCATTTCGAGTCGTCGAATTTGGCCTTTGCAAATTCGAACTCTCCTGTTTTGGCGAAATCGCCCTGGCCGTTTCCAAATCCAAGATCCCGAGCCGGATCGGTGCCGTGTCCGAAGATGAACTTCCAGCCGAAGTCGAAGAGCAATTGCTCCCGCGGCGCGACCGCTGCCAAAGCCTCGGCCGACGCAGGTCCTGGATAGCCCGCCATCAGCGCCGCTGTGCGTCCCCACGCCGAGCGCGCTACGAGTGAAGAAGCTGAAAGTGCTAATCCGGACTGAAGCAATTCGCGACGGGAGAGACCAGGCATTTTTGAATCCTCTTTCTTAAATTGCATAGCGCGTCGTGGAAACAACGGCAGCAAGCAAAGCGAAACTATAAATCAGATGGCTGCGTGAAGTAAACGATTTCAGAACTGGCTTGATGCGAGCTCAATACCCCTCCCAAGAGATGCCCCGGGACACGGTCAGCTTGGTCGACCTGTGGTAGATTCAAGAAGAACAGACCACCCCCCCAGGAGAGATGGCCGAGTGGCTGAAGGCGCACGCTTGGAAAGCGTGTTTAGGGGAAACTCTAACGTGGGTTCGAATCCCACTCTCTCCGCCAGTTGAAAATACAAGACTTACGCTACAAAATGGCAACGTGGGGCAATAGGGATAATGGTGCATCGAGAAGCAGTCGCGCCTCTCCAAGAGAATTGCGCAACGTTTCGCGTGTTTCAGCCATGTGTGCATCGTTGGTGATTCCTATGCATTGTGCACAATGCAGAAAGGTCACTTGAACACAACCGATGTGCCTTTCCCGTTATCATCGATGGTCAGGCTGACAAAGTTTGCGCCTCGTTCGAGCGGCGCCGATCCTGATTGACCGCCCTCGTTAGCGGTACCGACAACAGGCGTCCAGCCGTAGACTTCGATTCGCACCTTCTTCCACCACGCCGCAAAGGCCCCCTCGTGCGATGAAATCTGCAGACGCAGGCCATCCGCGGTTACCGCGCAAGTAAACCCCATTCGCAGAAAGTCGCCACGCGTGTAAGCAAAACTCTTGCCGTCATCTGCGTAGAGCGCCCCTCGGCAATCATCCCCTGCATAAACGCGAAGAGTCAGCGGTCCTACCGGTTCTTCTTCTGTGCTTTGAACAAGCGGCTCGATCGGCACAATCGCTCCCCCACGAACATAGACAGGGAGTGCTTCGAGAGTGGGCGTCACGATGGTCGTAAGTGGAAGTTGGCGTGATGCGTCGGCAGGTGCATTTGGATCAGGGTTCGGCGGCGCAGGCGCACGCGCGATTCGATTGCCCGTCCAGTAGTCGTACCACGTCGCCGATGGGAACTCCACGGTGTACGCGTCGGGCGCCTCAGGATAAGGCGAAGGCGCGATCAGCAGGTCGTGCCCCAGAAGGAATTCCGCGCTGACGCCTGGATCCAGGTCGATCGCATGTTTGTCCCGTGCAGCGTTAGGATAATCGAGAAAAAGCGGGCGCTGCATCGGAATTCCCGTTCGCGCAGCTTCTTCGGCCACCGTGTAAATGTATGGCATCAGGCGATAACGCTCCTCGATGAACCGGCGACGAATATCTTCCTGCGCAGCCCCATCGACCCATGGTTCTTGATCGCCCGTGCCTTTCTCTGTGTGATCACGATCCATCGGTTGGAAGGCCGACACCTCAATCCATTTCGTAAGCAAGCCCGGCGTTGCCGTGCCGGCAAAACCACCCACGTCCGCGCCCACATAGGCGAATCCGCTAAGTCCGAGGTTATTTATCATCGGCGTTGACATGCGCAGATGATTCCATGTGCTGCTGTTGTCGCCGGTCCAGGTAGCCGCATAGCGCTGCCCGCCCGCATAGGTTGCACGCGTTAAGACGAACGGCCGCACATCCGGTTCAAGCTTGCGCAGCCCTTCGTATGTGGCGCGCGAGTTCTCCATGCCGTAGACGTTGTGGATTTCAGCATGTGTCGCGTTGCGGGGAATGAATCCCGGTTCGTCAATTTTGTGAACAGTTGTCAGCGGCATGGTGCCCGTCGGCACGTTGAAGATTGAGGGCTCATTCATGTCGTTCCAAAATCCATCGAACCCAATCCGCGTGAAGGGCTGATAGAGAGTGCCCCACCAAGTTCGCGTTGCAGCGCGCGTGAAATCAGGAAACACGCTCGGACCCGGCCAAACGGATCCCGTATATACCGAGCCATCGGGGTTACTCAGAAATTCATTCGCTGCGAGCCCGCTGTCGTAGGGCGAATAGTCCTGTCCAGGCGCCTTGGCGATGTGCAGATCGGAAATGGCGACAACATGAAAGTGCATCTCGTGCAGCTTCTTCAGTACCGTGGGCAGGTCCGTAAAGGTCTGCGGGTTGACGGTGAACGGTCGATTCCTGTCTTGGAAATCGATGTCGAGATACAACGCATCGGCAGGGATATGGTCGGCACGTAAGCGGGTAGCGACTTCCATCAGCCGGCTCTCTGGCGTGTAGGTGTAGCGGGACTGCTCGAACCCAAAAGTCCACAGCGGAGGCAGCGGAGGTTTCCCCGTCAGCCATGCGTAAGTCTCAATAACTTCTCGTGGCGTCGGACCAAGAAAGATGTAGTAATCCAACGGGCCGCCGATTGCACCGAACGAGTAGAAGTCCGGCGACTCTTTGCCGAAATCGAAACTCGAACGCCAGGTATTATCCATCAGCGTCCCAACTGCCGTCCCCGCGCGATACGCGAGAAAGAACGGAATGCTCTTGTAGAGTGGATCAGTTGACTCCTGGAACCGATAGGCGTCGGTATTCCAGAGCGTGAAAGCCTGATTGCGGCGATCGAGTCCCCCAACCTTATCGCCGAGACCGAAGTAATGTTCATCGCCCGGCATCGCCTTGTACAAGCGAAAAGCGTTGCCGTTATAGGTGACCGACGCGGCGTCCTGCTCCACAATTTTCCCGCTCGCGTCGCGAACTGTCAGCAAGCCAGTCCTAAGCTCTACCGCGACACTCAAACACTTCGTGCGAAACCCAGCGGCTGTGCCGTCGGATTGTTGTGTCACAGAAACAGAAGCGGACCGCGCCTCCGGGAGCACCGCCCATGATGCATCTTCAGCGAGTGCACCGTCGCGAGCCGCGCGGATGCGTAGCACGTCGTCGCGCAACGCAGTGATCCTCATCAACATCTTCCCATTGCGCAGTTCAATTCCATTGGGCAGCGGTGTTGACGATGTTATTTGCGAAAGAAAAACCGCTGGAGGCCCTCCCCTGGCCGCCAGCGAAAGTGTGGCACAAAGTATGACTGTGATAAGGTCCAGAGCAATTGAGACACTACGGGCAGGCGCTTTCGGTGCGCACATAGGCTGCTCCAATAAAAGAGGGAGTTGTTGCAGGAATGCCATTGCCCTGCTGTCAAGACGCGGGCATAAATAGGTTCGACGGCCGCGACATGTTTGAACGCCGCGGCCCTCGGTGACAATTAGAAGTCAAACTTCAACGATACCTCTGAAAGACGCCGACCGAGCTTCAATGGAGCCGATCCGAAACCTTCAGAAGGACTGTAGGCGGCGGTTGCCGGCGATCCGGTCGCCGACGTATCGCTCAGTTGCAGCGTTGTCTGCGAAGCATAGCCTGTACCAAAGCTGTTCAGCGCGTGGTTAACAAAGTTGAATGCAGCATACCGGAACCGCAAACGCCGATCCCCACCGATGCTGAAGCTCTTATCGAGGCTCAGGTCAGAGTTGAAAAACGCCGGACCGTGCGCATACGGCTCAATGTCCGGACCATTGGTTCCGAGATTCGGTACACCGAAGCACTCTGGATTGAGGTACTGATGCGATCCGAGATTCGAGCGCGGATTGCACTTGAGCACCGGCTGCAGATTCACATCCGGAGTGCCGAGGATCGACTGCGATGAGACTGAATATGCGGTCGCGCCCTGTCCAATATTGCCCTGCAGATAGTAACCCGGTGAAGCGCTGATACCAGTCTGCATGTTAGCTCCGCTTTGGATGTTTGTGATGCCCGAGATCAGCCAGTTATTGATGAATCCGCCCAGCAAGTGCTCCTGCGTGAACTTGCCGGTCTGATAGGAGTAGCTGAGATTCAGCACTTGCGTACGGTCGAAATTCAGCGGTCCGTAGTTATTCGCCAGATTGAATGGATCAATCCCGGCCGTCCAGTTAAAGTCAGCCGAGGACCCCAGGATGCCCAGCGCCTTTGAGAATGTGTAGTTGGCGTTGAAGTTCAAGTGGCCGATCTGCTTGATCGCCTCCACCTGGAAACCGTTGTAGTTGGCGTAGGTGTTGTGCCTCGGGACAAGGATCTGGCTGTAATTGGGGAACGGCCGCGCCTTCTGTACGGCCTTGTCGCCCGGGTAGTTGTAAATGTTGTCGAGGCTGGCTGCCTCCCACGGTGTGCAGCCTGTCGGATCGCAGGCGTTGTAGCCGGCGGCGGCATCGATCGCCGCTGCTGCTGTCGGCGTGAATAGCGTCCCGACTGGAATCGCGTTCACGTTATCCAGAACCACGGCCTGCGTGGTGCCGTTATCCATCAACCTGTTGCTGTTGTTTCCGACATAGGAAGCTTGCAGCGTCCACTTGCCCGGCAGTTGCTGCGCAACGCTCAGGCTGTAGTTGTTAGTCACCGGCTCTGCATTGTCCGTCGGGTCGAGGCCGTAAATGGTCGCAGGCGAGATGTAAGTCTCAGTACTGCCGAGTCCCGTATTGCCGTAAGTTGTCGGATTCAGGTGCAGCGTGTTCACACCCTCCAGCGTGTTATCGCCGAAGCCCTGCAGATCGGTGTAGCGAACATTCTCCGCTTCCCCAAATTCGCTCGTCACATCGACAACCGAGTCGTGGAAGTGATAGATACCGGCGCCACCGCGCACCACAGTCTTGCCGTCCTTGAACACGTCCACGGCGAAGCCAACGCGGGGCTCAAAGTACCACGGCGGCGCCTTCGTCCCGGAGTTCGGAATTGCAGAGTTAAGTCCGTGCCAGGTGATGCCGGGCAGCGGATTGGTTGTCGCATTGTAGGTCGAAGTATAGAGTGCAGGATTCCAGATCGCAGCGCCGATGTCGTGTGCATCGGTCCACGATCCTAGCTTCGCCACGCGCACACCGAAGGTTATGCTCGCGTTCGAGGTGACGCGCCAATTGTCCTGCCCGTAGAACTCCGAATCCCAGAAATACAGATTCGTATAGGGGTTGAAATTCTGCTGGTGCCAGTCCTGAATCTGGCCCTCAAAGAAGTTCGCCAGTGCGTTGCCGCTGTTGAAGTGAGGATTGCCATACGCCGGGGAACCATCAGGATAAGTCCCGTTGTAATCCGCAAAATACGAGCCGGCACCACCGTAGTAGTAGTCCTGAATGATGCCGTTGGTCGATGGATTCGTAGCTGTCTGATTATTGGTTGTACGCTGCTCAAAGGCGCCGAACTTAACTGTGTGCTTTCCCCACACCTTCGTGAGGTTGTCGCCAAAGTTGGGCTGGAGCTTCTTCAGTTGCAGCGGATTCAGCGAATAGTCGGGCCACAGGCCGAGTGGCAAGCCGCCATAGGTTGTGTAAGTGCCAAGTTGCGGATATTGCGTGTCGTTGTTATTGAACGCCCCGTTGTACGGATAGTTGATCGCAGTCTTTTGCAGCGCGGCAATCTTGTGCGCGTCAAAGGATTCCACAAACGACGTAATGGTTGCGTACAGCTCGTTGGTTAGCGTAGGACCAAACACCGTCACGTAGTTTGCCGCACCGCTATGCACCCAGATATCGTTATCGACACCGTAGCCCGGCGTGTTCACTTCGCCCATTACGCTGGTCGGCTCGTAGTAAGGAACCAGCGGCTGTCCCTGCCGCTCCTTTTCAAAGCTGTAGCGTGCAAAGACTCGGTTCCGCGGGCTGATGTCGTAATCGAGGCGGCCGACAAACTGACTGACGTTATTGTCTACCAGGTCGAGTTGGTCATAATTGAAGCCGTCGGTTCCAGTCTGCGTGCGCGTAGGCAACGGCAATGTGCCGTTTACAAGTGCCATTGCTCCTGGATTCAGGAAAGCAGCTATGTTGCCATTGGGGAGCGCGGAGTCATCGTCCCCGACCGTCGGCGGCGTATTGAAAGTCCCATAGTTGCCGTTGGTGAGGTTCGGTCCGAGGTACTGCGAAAGCGCAGACTCGCTGAAGTCGCCCGTCCGCATCGCTTGCGTCGGCACCAACGCATGAATAATCGCGCTGCCCGCGCTGCCGTAGGCATACACATTATGCTGCGCGTCTACTTCAGCGCCGGCGAAGAAGGTCAGCTTCTTGAAATGAGGAATCGGACCGCTGATTGTCCCACCGGGATAGACGAATGTGTCGTCCGGCCGCGCAATTCCGTTGAACTTAGCCAGCCAGTCATTGGAGTTGAGCTGATAAGTGCGCGCAAATGTGTAAAGCGAACCATGATAAGCCGAGGTTCCTGACTTGGTAACGCCCGAAATAACAACCGGCCCGTTCGATTGGTCAGCGCCAAAGTTGGATGTTTGTACTTGCACTTCACTTACGAACGAATCGTTGATGTTCTGAAGATTCGCGCCGAAATTGCCGGCGTCGGTCAGGTTCGCGCCATCGAGTTTCAGCGTGATTCCGGCCACTGGCGCGCCACTGGATGAATACGGCGTCGGCTGGCCGATCTGAACCTGTGTGAAATCAGGAGCGGTATTCGTGGAACCAAGGTTGCGAATCGCGAATCCGGGCAGAGTGCGCTGCAGTTCAGTCGCATCACGGCCCACCACCGAGAGACGATCAAGGTCGCCACCCGAAATTGTTGAGCTCAGCTGTCCGCTATCCAATGGCAGACCGGCAACGTCGGCAGTTACCGTCACCGTCTCGGTTGCGGCTCCCGGCTTCAGTGTCAGTGCCGGTAACGATATCGCATCGCCTGGGTTGAGGTGAATTCCGGTTTGAGAAAATGCCTTGAATCCCGAGTGGTTCACCAATACCGCATAGTCACCGCTCGGAATTGCCGCGAACGTGAATGCGCCGGATGCGTTGCTTTGTAATGTGATTTCTGCTCCGCTGGCCGCATTGCTCAGTGTGACGGTCGCGTTTACGACCACGGCGCCCGTCTGGTCCTGCACCACGCCGCTCAGTGACGCGACTCCAACCTGTGCCCATCCGGTCACGGCACCGAACAAGGCAAACACCATCGCGAGCGCCAAGGCAAATTGCACTTTTCTCTCGAATAATCTGGTCCAAATCATCAGGAACGCCTCCACAAAAATCCGCACTGTCGTCACTCCCAATGGAGCTGGCACGGAGTACACGCCAGAAACGGTAGTAACTCCAGATCGGAAGCGTTTATAGGCACGCGCAGAGACGTGCAACAGTGCCTTGCGGAAAGCTTGCCATTCTTTACATGTAAATTATTTATGCAACCATTTTATTTGCAAATAGATACGCATCCATGACCGGCAACGCTCGCGTTCCAGAGGATTACACTGTAACAATCTGTATTTTGGGGGATGAGAACCGCATTGGGCTCCGCGCCAGGCCATGACATCTATTCGGCTGAAGAAAAGCTGGCCATCGAGGCCCAGCTTGAGCGATTGCTCGCCACTTCCTTCTTCAGTCACAGTCGCCGGTTCCCAGCCTTCCTTCGCTACGTCGTCGAAAAGACCCTCTCGGGCGACACAGATGACTTGAAAGAACGGACCCTCGGCATCGAGATCTTCGGCAAGGGCGCCGACTACGATACGGCCGTTGACCCGATCGTTCGAGTTACCGCGGCGGAAATTCGAAAGCGCATTGCGCTCTACTATCAGGAGCCCGGACACGAGCAGGAATTGAGGCTCTCGCTTCCGCTCGGTACCTACATCCCCCAGTTCCAACCTGCGGAAGCCGATCAGCCTGAACTGGAAGCGCGGATCTCTGCCCTGGAGCATCCCCTATCACCTGCGACTCCACCAGCGCGGGCGCGATCCCTCACCTGGAAGCTCTCTCTCGCTTCGGTCGGCTTGGTAGTGGTTGCCGTGGCTGCCTACTTCTGGTGGGGGCGCGAGCAACGGTCTGCATTCGCCGAGTTCTGGGCGCCAATCCTCAACTCCAGTGACCCAGTTCTGTTTTGTGTGGCCGATCAAACTGAGTACAAAGCCATTTCATTGCGCGACGCCGGCGATCCATCCCGTGTGGTAACTCTTCAGGAAACCGTCACCGCAGTCGTTATTGACGATCTCACCACCATCACGAAGATTGCGGGAGTGCTCCAGACTGCGGGCAAACACTACAACCTCCGCGGCGAAGGCGAAACATCTTTGAAGGATTTGCGTGACGGTCCTTCCGTAATTGTGGGCGCATTCGACAACGCGTGGACACTCCGGCTTGTCCAGCCTCTGCGCTTCCACTTCGCCAATAATCCGGATATGACAAAGTTCAGCATTGTCGACGCAACCCAGCCCGGCAAACAGAACTGGACCGTCGACCGTACCCTGCAATTAGCAACCAACAACTACCGCGATTACGCAATCGTCGCCCGTTTCAATGACAGCACCACTGGCCGCCCCACTCTCATCACCGCTGGAATTGGCCGCGGAGGAACAGTTGCTGCCGGAGAATTTGTAACCAGTTCGGCGCTCTTACGTGCCGCGCAAAGTCAGCGGCCGCCCGGAAACAAAGACAACATGGAAGTAGTGCTGAGCACGCAGATCATTAACGGAGAACCGGGGACTCCGACCATCGAAGCTGTGTACTTCTGGTAAAGAATCCACCCGCTGCCTTTCCTGAGACACGTTTAAAGCGAAGGGCAATTGCCAGCAGGCAGTTTGAAGGATCAGGCAGAAGCCGCACGCCGGAGCAGGGCGGGAATTCAAAAATGGCTGACAGGGACAGGCGAGACTTTCTCTGAACTGGCGACTATCTACGAAAGAGAAAAACAGCGAGGAAGTCGAAACCGCGCGAGTAATATCTCACTTTCATTCTCTTACCATCGCAATCTCCGTTGGGCGTTGCTTTGCAACCGTTGCGGGATAGACGGCATCCACCGCAGCATCCCACGTCATTTCATGCGCGCGCTCAATCGCGCCTTCGGATAGAAGCGCACGATAGTCGGCATCTGTGGCAAGCGGGGTCAATGCCCTGGCCAGTCTCGTGATCAGAGTCATTTCGTCTTCCACTTGACTGCCGAGCACTACTCCGCACCTTGAAGTAACGATCGATCCCGGCCCTCCGAGATCCAGACAAACCACGGGTACCCCCGCTGCCAGTGCTTCCAGAACGACCATTCCCCCGGAATCATGCAAACTGGGAAAAACCAAAGCAAGACTCTTGCGATACTCTTGCCGCATTTCATCATGCGGAATCGCGGCGGTCCACTCAACCAACTCCGTAACACCAGCGTCACGCGCGACCTTTTCAAGCCATGCTCGATCGCTTCCCTCTCCGATAATCTTCAGTTTCACGTTGGGAACAGATCGCCTGACCTCGCGCAGTGCGGGAAGCAGCAGATGCAAACCTTTCCAATAAATCAGGCGCCCCACGAAAAGAAAGTTTGGTGCCTTCGGTTTCATTGCATGGTACGCGTCAATTTCCGATTCATTGATTCCGATTGCTCGCTGAACGATCGCCTTTTCGCGATACCGCGATGGAATCCTGGCAAGGGTTTCATCGGTAGTGCAAACGATGATCTTGGCGCGTGAGAACGTCTGACTCATCAAGGGATCAACCGCGACGAGGGCGCCACCAACGTCACGCAACGTCTCAATCAAGCGACAGACAAATGGAATTCCCCTGCGCAGTCTCAGAGGCATCGTCTCGCCTCCGCCCACAGGGCCGAAAATAAACGGAATGCCGAGAAGCCCCATGAACGAAGGTTGGCGGAACGAAGCAAACGTTATGTGCTGGACTAGATCGAATCTCTCTTTCGCGTGAAGCCGCCTGGCCAATCGAAAAGCGCCAATCTGCCACAGCAAGTAATAAACATAAATCCCCCCGGGCCAGTATTTCCAAAATCGGATCCAGCCGGGCAGGTCGAAATAGGAGAACTTCAGCAGCGGATTCGGATCTCGCTGTGCCGTTTTGATAGCAGAACGATTGTTGCTCCTAGTTATGACGCAGACATCATGCCCCTTGCGAGCCAGGGCGAGTGCCCAATTCCAGCCGACGCCTGGCTCCGAGCCCTTGTTCGGCTCGCATGCATAAGCAGATAGGAGAAGCTTCATGATCGTTCAGTTTTCCGCCGGTCGAGCCGCTGGCAAAGGGAAGCTCAATGAGTCCATTCCGGTCCTCGACCACGTCATTCTCCAGTTGGATAATTTAGATGCAGGTTTTCTGGATTGAGGGCGTACGAAATGCCTCCAAGGGAATCAAATCCTTGCACGCCATCAAAATCGCTGCCAGTTGGATCTTTACCGTGCGGATTTCCGCTCTGCCCTAGAGCGGAACGACATGTACATTGAACGTCGCGCTGTGAACCCGGCTGCCACTCACAGCCCACAGCGTCAAGGGCAACGTCTGATTCGCGGCGCTCGTGCTGGCCGACAAGGTTAAGGTAGCAACCCCACTCACCAGGTTCGGATTGCTGATAGAAGCAGTCACTCCGGCCGGCAAACCGGTCAAACTAAGATTGACGCTCCCGAATCCAAAGGAATTCATGTGGATCGTGCTTACCACCTTGCCCGCAGACATCGTGTAATTCCCACTGTCCACGTTCACATTGAAGTCCGCGAACGACGAGGTTGGCACAGCACAGAACTCAGCAAGCGGCGCAGCCGGACTCGCCCACTTCGAGGTGTAGTCTGTGCCGGTGACCGTTTGCCATCCGGCCAGATTCACAAGTTTTCCGTCCTCGATCTTGAAAGAGTTCGCGACGCTCGGGTCGTACCACACGTTATTTCCGGCATTCAAAGTGGTCGTGAAGTCTGTCCAGTCGCTTCCGCTCACATACGTTCCAAAGACGTTTTGACCAGCTGCGCCATCGACAAAACTATTGCCAGTCAGAACCAATCCTTTCGTGAACAAGTCGTATGTTTGTCCCGTCAGAAAGTCAGTAATCTCTATCCCACCGGCCTGGCCCGCGAGATAGATTTGCGCCTGATACTTATTTGTTCCCCCGTTGTTGTAAAACGTGTTGTTCGTGATTGCCACTTGCTCGCTAGTTAGCAGGTTGACTCCAACCCCGCTCGAACATAGGAGGCTGTTCTCAAGAGTGATAGGCCCTTCGTCCCTCTCAATCTGAAGCGCCGCAGTCACGTTTCCTACCAGCGTTGCATCATCAATCGTGATGTTTTTGTTGTCGGTATCAAACCATAAGCCCTCTGCCTGATTGTTATAGGAGAAGTGATTCTGCACCGTTGTATTGCGCATCTCAAAGAGCTTCGTGCCGCCCATGCCCCATTCGTAAAAGGCAGCCTGAGCGCCACGCCAATTGTTGTAATCGGTCTCATTGAAACTATAGAGCGCGTTCTGATCTTCATCGCCCTGAAAGCCTATGCCCCCGTTATAACTGGCAATCGAATTCTGCACTGTGAAATTACTGCTTGCGAAAAGGCCTAAACCTCCCCAGTTATTCCATAGCGCCTGAACCGAATCGATCAATACATTGGAACTTGTGGTTACCGTCGCTCCACTGTTGTTCATGCAGCTGGCTGCGTGGCGAAACACCAGCCCTCGCAGAACAATGTTGCTTCGCCCGACGACGCTGATGGTCTTGGGCCGTGTGGCCGCTTCGACAACCGCCGTCTGCACGTTTGTCCCGGCTGATGGCCAGATATGCAGTGTGTCATAAGTTTCATTGATGAAAAAGGTTCCTTGTCTCAGCTGCGCGTAGGATGCGACTTGAGTCAGAGGAATGCCGTTCACAAAGATCATCTCAGTGTGCAGGGCGATTGACGGAACACTAGTAGGCCATCCACTTGGCAGAGCGCAGGTTCCATTCTGCGGAGTCCAATTCGTTGTATAGGCACCCGCATACCCGGAGTCCGGCGACCATCCGGAGAGCAGATCAGATCCCGCGATAATTGCAGTGCCCGTCACCGCTGCTTGGATTGTCAGGGGAACCGTGGACTGATTTGATACCGGTTCGATGGAGACGGTTTCGCGATAAACACCAGCGTTGACAATAACCTTCGTTCCGATTTTCTTCTGGTTATTGGCGTTGGCCTTGCTTACGGCGGCCTGAATGGTTTTGAGGGGAGCCGAGCTCGTGCCGGCATTGGAGTCTGAGCCGGATTTGCCATCCACATATACGATCGTGGTCTGGTTCTCATTTACATTTGCTTGGGATCGTGCAAGCGGTCCCGCGACAGAAAGGGTCGCGAGAAGGATAGCAAGGAAAGCTTTAACCGGCATCATCGTGTACCTCAAAAAGTGGACAGAACGCAGCATCTGATCAACGTGGTTGATATCCCCATCGCGATTCACGGGGAATGTTTCACCAAAGCCGCAATTCAGAAAGCGCTCTCGTGCTCTTCCACCTTCTGGAGCAAGCGAAAATCAAAATAAACCGGTGAACCACAGAAGCACCGCCTCGTGCTATCAGGGGTGTATCAACAGGAGTTGCGAGCCGGCTCCGTGTCGGATTTCTATCTTCTGGTGGGTCTATACAAAATGATGTTGTACCCAGATTATTACGTACGCTGTGACCGATGTCACGCGATGCCGAGTTACCAAAGTGCTGGGTCGAATCTTGCGTTCGTTAGCTTTTCTCAATGAGAAGAGCGTGCTCCAAATGTTTAATTTCTATGGAGATTCCCGCGCGGATGATGAACGACTAAATCATTGTGACAAAGAAAACTCCCATGGAAAGTCCATGGGAGTTTGGCCGAGCCGGAGTTTGTTAACTATCAGGCTTAATTAGGCTGGGACCACATGCACATTGACGGTTACGCTGTGAACGCGATTTCCGCTGATCGCCCAGAACGTGATCGGCGTGATTTTATTGGCAGTTGACTTGGTCGCTGTCAGGGTCACATCCACGAGGCCGCTAACCAAACTCGACCGGCTGAATGATGCGGTTACTCCTGATGGCATCCCGCTCGCCGAGAGAGTTACGGTTCCATAACCGTACGAGTTGAGCTGCAACTGGATTACAGCGCGGCCCCCAGACATCGTGTAGCTTTCGTCGTTCAGGTTCACAGCGAAATCAGTGTAAGATTGCGCCGGAATTGCGCACGCGGACTTGGGCGATGTTGCCGGCGTCGCCCACGATGAACTGTAGTCTGTCCCCACCGCGCTCTTCCAGCCTGTGAAACTTACCAGGTGATCACTAGGCAGCTTGAATGCGTTCGATGTGATCGAACTGTACCAACGATTGTCGGTCCCCTTCAGGCTGTCGGCAAAGTCGCTCCAGTCACTCCCGCTGAGGTAAGTGCCAAACACATTCTGTCCAGAAGAAGCATCTTCAAAATCATTCCCCGTCAAGACTGTGCCTGTAGTGCGAAGATCATACGATTCCCCAGTTTGCCAGTCGGTGATCACGTGGCCGCCCGCCCTGCCGGCAAGGAAGAACTCACCGGGATAAGACCCGAAGCCACCGTTGTTATAAAAAACGCTGCTCTCCAGCGTGAGCTTCTCGTTGTTCAGAGCTGTGACACCTGCGAGGCTGTTGCAGAAGTGACTGCCTTTGACAACGACTGGGCCTTCGTTCGCCTCAAGCTGCAGTGCTGACATCACACTTCCAGAAATGGTCGCATTACTTATCGTGATGTTCTTACTATCGGTATCGAACCACAACCCCTGCGCTTGGTTGCCGTAGGAATAGTGGTCTTGCACTGTTGCAGTGTGCGCCTGGAAGAGCTTTGTTCCTCCCATTCCCCAGTTATAGAGCGCACCTTGCGCGCCGCGCCAGTTGTTGAAGTCACTCTCGTTGTAGCTAAATAGAACGTTGACATCCCGGTCTCCAACGAATCCAACTCCACCATTATGGCTCGCTACGGAGTTCTCTACCGTAACATTCGAACTGGAGTCGATCTCCAAGCCTCCCCAGTTATTCCAATTCGCCTGGACAGAGTCCACAAGTACATTTGAACTTCCGCCAATCACCGCGCCGCTCTTGTTGATACATGAATTAGCGTGACTCAGAACCAGTCCTCGAACAACCACATTATTGCGGCCCGACACGGTCAGGATTTGCGGCCGCACTGCGGTCTCAATCATCGCAGTCGACATGTTGGTGCCGGAAGGAGGTGAGATAAGCATCTGGTTTGTTGACTCATCTACGAAGAAAGTGCCGGCACGAAGCTGCGATTCCGACATCACCTGGGTCAGTGGATTATTGTTTACGGAAACCATCTCCGTGCGCCGTGCAACTGTAGCAAGACTGGTTGGCCACCCTGAGGGGATCGGGCACTCTCCAAAGTTGTAAGGCCATGAATGTAGAAATGCATTTGCATGGCCAGCTAGAGCGCTCCAGCCGGTAAGGACATCCGCGCCGGTGATAATGGAGGACCCCGTTGCAGACGCTTCGATCGTAAGCGGGGCCGTGCTTTGATTCGCAATCGCGGCGATGTTGACTGATTCGCGATATACTCCTGGTTTCACAATGATCTTCGTTCCAATCTTTTGCTGGTTCTTTGTATTTGCAAGGTTGATGGCCGCCTGGATTGTCTGAAGAGGCGCGGAGGAGGTTCCAGCAAGCTTAACGTCTGCGATTACATCAGAGCCTTTCTGACTGTCCACATAAATTGCGTTGGTTTGATTTTCTACGACGTTTGCTTGGGAGCGCGCACGGCTTCCGGCGATAGCCAGAGCCGCAAGATAGAGAATAAGGAAGGATTTCCTAAACTGCATTGAAGAGCCTCTGCGGGTGGAAAACTGGGTTCAGCGGTTGAACAGCGTGAGGGGACCTGTCCGGATGCAAACACCCGGTCACGGGAAGTTCGGGCTGTCATTCCAAATAGCGCTTTCGTTTGTTTCCACTTCTGGAACCAGCTCAAACCAAGGAAAACTAGGCGACGGCAATCCCCAATGCGGGTAAAGTAAACGAAAGTCGCCTCGACGGCGTTTCAATTGGTCGATTAGTCGGTTTTGGTAGATTCTCGGGTGACCCCAGGGACTCAAACCACGCGGCTGCATCTGGAGTTGCGGAACCTCTTCGCGGCAAGAATGGGATTACGCCATTCCGGGCTCGCTCCGGTCGCATCTTGCGCCGGGCTTTAATATCTGCGGGTAAATGCCGTACGAATTTGAGTCCGTGGGTCGGCGTGAATTCTGGAGAAAGGGGTAGTGTTAAAGGTACTTTATTTCGCGGAAGAGCCATTGCCTTCTGACGTTTTATGCATCCAAACATAGGCAGAATGACAGGGATACTGAGGGACGAGCCGACAGTTACCGGGTCACTCGGCGCCCCTGGATATGCGGCAAGAAGATGAAGGACGTTTGCAAGAAATCGCAACGAATGCCTCTGCAGTGCTCAAAATAAACCAAGACATCCTTTGCAGACTTCTCACGTCTTCCCTGCCTGAATAGCGAAGGAAATTGGGCCCGAGACGGTCCACTGGACGGGAGTTCAGCCATTGGGCTTTGCTCAATGAAAGGAACTGTCAAATAGCAAAAATAAGATCGGTTGAAAATCTACAAGGACCGATCTCGAAAACGTGCAACCTTAATGCACCGTCTGCCTCGACAACGAGGGAAGGTGCGCACCTTCTAGACTTCTCTTTCCTTGCTTGCTGTCTTGCGGGAATTGCCGGATCGACGACTAGCGGGCCACCCAAAAATACGTCGCTGCTTTCCACAAGAGGTACCAAACCGCGCCTCCAGCGAATGCGACGATGATAATCGCCCTTGCGGTTGCGATTACTGCTTGCCTGGGGTCCCGCTTCGAATCCTTTCGAGAATCATACAAATAGTGCCTTGTTTGCGCAACAAGAAATTGCTTGAAAAGGCCCTGATTTCTTTCTTGAGGTCTCGGATTCTGAGAACCCATAATATACGCTCCGCTAAACCTTAATCCCTTGGTTTCGATCCAGCTTCTGGTATGTTGGCACGGAGTTATTCGATCTGCATTTCAATATTTTGGAAACGTGTTGTAAGCATACGGTAAATCCGGTGACCTGTCCAAAATGGGTTCGCGCTCGGCTATACCAGATCGATCATCGGTTCTGGCATAACCTCTGCCGTGAGAGTGCATTGACATGTAAATCTCCGGCGTCAGAATTGAGCTCTTAGAGATGCTCAAGAAGCGTCTGAATCTGTGCGAAAGCGTAATTGGCCAGGCGCACATTCCCGCCGTCCCACTCCATTAGAAGAACGCGAAGCAGGTAGCGCATGGTCAGTGGGAGCAACGCTTCGGATGGGATTTCAAAGCGCCGGCGATAATCCAAGAGTAGCCCGCTGGATGTCATCGCCTCCCAAACCCTTCCTTTTCCGTTGAAATGCGCGTCATCAAGGTAGAAAAATCGGCACACATCCTGCCACGGAAGTCCTACCGGCACAGCCCACTCCCAGTCGAGAAGACCAAGCGCGCCGTCGCCCATCCATTTGAGATTCCAAGGTGCAAAATCGCGGTGCTCTACAAAGCTCTGAAGAGGTGTATCAAAATCAAGCAGCTCGAATCCGCGCGCCAGCACTGCACGGTCATAGGGACAATCCGCTGCATCCAGCTTCGAAGCGATTTCATCTCGATATCCCGAAATACGCTCAGTCTTGTTGGGGATGGCAAGACGACAAAGCAGATCAACGTGTGCCCTTTTAAGCCCTCTCCCCACAGGCTTTCCATCCAGCCAGCTTTGTGCTGCGATTCCCCTGTTGCAGTCCTTGTAGACCACTCTAGGCAGGTGCTCGAACTGCTTGAACTGTTCAAGCATCGCTGCTTCGTTGAAGATTGCTTGGGCTGCATCAATTACCAGCGGAGCTTTGGCGGCACAGATGATCTCTTGATTGTCGTCGATGAAGAACACAATCGCCTTGCGGCTGGGAGATGTATTTCCCACGTGAATTACCGCGGTCCATTGGCTGGGAAATTTCGGTAGGTTGCGTCGCCAATACGAATCGTCGATCAAAGCATTGTTCCGCAATATGCCAGGCAACGTCCTGAGCATGTTGATCGATGCGGCAAATCGAACCACGCTCCAACTTAGCCGCGAGCTCCGATTCCATGGATTCCAGCTCCGCAGCACCGGCAGCGCTTTATCGGCGCTCCCCAGAATGATCCAACGCGGGTCTGAGCCCTGCGGAATAACAAGGGCCTCTCTGTTCTCACAGGTCGTAACGGGCGAACCTGCCTCGGGAAACGCCGCATCCAAGACATCTGCAGTAGTCAACGGTGACGGCGCCTTACCTGACGCTAGCATCGTTCAACCGGAGTCTGCACCTCAACGCGATTTGCCGCCATTGAAGAAACCTGCAGTCCAAGGCGGGCAGAGGTGCGACTCTCAAAGTGTTCAACAATCGCGCAATCTACGTCATGAATAACGTCGGTTAGAGGTTGCGCAGCATTTACCACAACCGCCGAATGCAAACCGCGTGCAAGTTCACGATAGGCATCTCTTTGTCGCATCACTTCCTCAAAAGGTACCTCCCTTTTTCGCGACCACAAGACTTCAGCGGGTGCATCGAGAAGGATCACCAGGCTCGGCCGGGGAACAACGCCTGCAGCCCATCGAAGCAACCACAATGGTCCACCGTAGCGCGCGCGTTTCCAGTCAATCACCAGGTCATATATATAACGATCAAAAATAATCAGATGCGACCGTCTCATTCCGGGCGCGATTCGCGATACATAACCGAGCCAGTAGTCAGCAACCAGATAGAACACCTTGGCAATCGAGATAAAAACTCCACGCGCAGGCTTTCCATGCGGATCAGTGACCTCGGACTCGGGTTGCGATCTGCGCCGTAGACTTTTGGGACGCAGATGAAAGCAGCGAACCTCGCGATATGCAAACTTGAATTGTTGACGAATCGCCTCTATCACAGCTGACTTTCCTGCTCCATCCGGCCCAATGATGGCGATCCAGCCGCCGGTCGCCCCAATCATCCTGCGAACGTGATGAAGGGCATGTTGCGGGCAGAACACTAACCGATCGAACAAGCTCTCTTCAGTATTTCTTTTTAAGTGGGCGTGAAATTTGTCCAGCGACCGACTCATCTCTCCCCAATCGTTCGCTGCAGCCATGCGGCTCAGCGCACTTCCGAGCCGCCCCGTCCAATAGCGGGCGATCATCTCGTCACATCCAACGGTATCTTCGAGGTATAGCCGGTGCAGCTTTAGCCCATGCTCATCGTTGAGGTACCTCTTGTTGAGCCGCTTGATCAGGTAATACGTAAATTCATGAGCCGCTGACGGGATCCAGAATCCACGCGGATGCAGCCGCCGCGCCTGCAGCACCTCTGCCGCACGCAGCCAAAGCGAACCGAAGTGCCGGTAATCCGACGTTGAATCGGGCTGTACGATTGTCAATTGCTGTCCAGACTGAAATCCAAGTGAGTAGGAGCGTGCTGTAATCTCGTGCTCCACGGTATGGAACAAACGGCTACTCGTCTCCCGCGCGACGTTCTCTATGATCTGAGGCATTTGCGCGAAATCACCCTGATCGACCATAAAGTCTATATCCGTATCGAACGCGTCCGGCAGCCGTTCATACCCCGAGAGCACGCAATAGGACTTGCACTCATTTGTCAGGGCCGCGAGGAGCGCGCGCGCAATACGCGTCTTGACCTGCTGTGGGCTAATGCTCTCGGCAGATTCGTCGACTCGACTGACATTCTGCGACAATTGCGCTCCTTACTAAACATCTGACTCGCCGAACTAGTGCAGTGACTTGTTCTCGGAACTACGGCGCACTCAAATCGACCCGTGGCCTGAACAGCCGATAGCTGAATCCGATGGTCACGCCGTTTGGGTGAACTGACCCGTTTTGTATGCCGGGAATTCCAGGAGCACTTGGCCATATCTGAAACTCGTAGTCCGCTCGGACAGTCCAGCGACGATCCAACGCGATGTCAATTCCTCCTCCAGGAGCCAATGCGAAATAGCCGCCGTGAGCGAGGTTATAGGAGAAGTTGATTTCTCCGCCGCCCAGCAGGACTTTCGCATACGGCTGATATCGATCGTTCATGTAGAACCGATAGCGAGGTCCGGCAAGATAGTTATACTCACTGAATCCGTGCGAACCTCCGGTGGTCAACCAGCGGCCCTCTGCCTCCACGCCAAGATTTCCCTCAAACAGTGGAGAGTAGTCAACAAACGTACCCAATCCCGCCACCTTGTTTGAGGCATAGCTGGCATCGAAAAAGCTGAACGAGCCACCTACCGTGAGCGGGATGGTTTCCGCGTTGGCATCGGGAACAACCTGGCTGAGTGCAAACGTGGAAGAGCCGAACAGAACTCCGAGAACCAAGATTCTTTGAATCACGCCATGCTCCCTGCAACAGTCTTTCAGTTTTAACGAGGGCTAATTTCTTTGCCTAAGTTCCATTCCCGTCATGCCTTGCCCCCGTTCTTATTGGTGGTTACAACTCACGGTGCTGTTTGGGTGACAAATGGCCCGTCGATTACGTAAAGCCGGCCGTCCTGAATCGTGCATGGCGAGATTACGCAATTCGTAACCTTCTTTGTCGCGAAGGCGAGCCCATTTGAACCCCAACGGACAATATGCTGTGGAACACCTTCCACTTCGTAAAGTGGCAATTGTGCAACCGGGCTGAAAGTCTTCAGGTTGAACGATTGAACAACGTAAGCCACCGTCTGCGCGTCCGAAGCCGGTTGTCCCACAAAATAAGCATCCCCGATAGTCGAATCAGGAACCATGATCCCCGCCGAGACGAAGTTGCCAACTTGGGTCGCGGCAGTCGGATTCACAACGAGTCCATCATCGCCATAGAGCATTTGCGTGTTCGGATCAAGGTGAATTCGCAGATTCGGTATGGGGAAGACATTCGGATGATCGCTGACCAGGCTTACGCCATTTGCGGATACTCCAAGCTGATAGAAATCGCCTTCGTAGTTCTCATTATTCGCCGCGTAAATTTGAGTCCCGTCGGTGCTCCACTGGATCGTGTCAAGCAACACATCGCCGGCCTGCGTCGTCGGCGTGACAACCGAGGTGCGCTGAGTAGCGTTGTCATAGATTGCAACTCCGCCTTGAGCCTGCACGATGGAAACAGTTGGCGAAACTCCGCGCGCAACCGCAATCGCGGTGGATTGCACCGGATCGACCTCTATATCCATTGCGTAGAAAGGCCCAAGATTGGGATCGGACCCGAGCGAAATGCTCAGCACCGGTACGCCCGTCTCATTGCCCAACTGAAGTCTCTCAACCGTTCCATTACCGTCCAGCCCAACGTAGAGATACTGGTTATCCGCCGAAAGGGCCAGGTGGTCAGGTTCGCTTCCGGTGCCGGGAGAGTACGTCCACAGTATCGTCAGCGCAACCGGGTCAATCGCAATCACCGTGTCAGGATTTTTTGTCGAGGTTCCGGGTTGCGAGATGTACATGATGTTGCGCGCCGGATCCCACACCAGATCGTTCACTTCTCCGAAGAACACATCCATTCCTACAAGGAACGGTATCGGGTTGGAGGCTTGTGATTGGGTGTTCTGCACTGTGACCGGCACTTCGGCAACGGCGGTCAGGTCTGAAGCCGGGACCTGCGCCATGAGTTGCACATCGCTTACAACCGTCGTTGCCAGCGCATCGGCTCCGAAGTACGCAACTGCGCCCGGAGCAAAATTCGTGCCGTTTAAAGTCATCGTGAATCCAGGACTGCCAACGGCTGCTTTGGTCGGACTGATATCGGTCAGCGTTGGAGTTGTTGCCGGGTTCACGGTGATCGTGAACGGGAGCGTATTCGATACAGTGCTGTCAGGATTGAGAACAAACACGTTCTCCGTTCCAACCGTTGCCAAGTATGTGCCGGCTACCGTTGCCGTCAACTGGGTGCTTGAAACAAAAGTTGTCGGCATCGCGGTCCCATTCCAGATCACCTGGCTCCCGCTCACAAATCCCGTGCCATTTGTGGTCAGGATAAGAGAAGCAATTTCGTTGAAGCAGGTGCTCGGATTGAGCGAAGCAAGCGTAGGCGGTGTTCCGGTGGAAACTCCGGTTATCGTAAGCGGAAGCTGGTTCGTCGAGTTGTTGTTTGTGTCCTGTACAGCAACGCTGATCGTACCCGCCGCCGCCACACTGGATGCGGGGACGGTTGCTTGCAACTGGGTTGTCGAATCGACAGTTGACGCCATCGCTGTCCCATTGAGAGTAATCGAGTCGCCATTGGCGAAGCCCACTCCAGTCGCCGTTAGAGTGAATGCCGCGCTTCCCGATGCGACCGAGGAGGGTGAGATGGAAGCCAAGCTAAAAGTCGACGCACCGGCTCCGGTGATCGTGAACATCATCGTGCCAGAGGTTGTCGTGTCCGGCTTCATCACCCTGATCGAAACTGAGCCTGTTGCCGCGATCTGCGCGGCTGAAACCGTTGTCGTCAATTTTGTGTTTGAGACAACTGTCGTTGTCTGAGCGACACCATTCCACAATATCCTCGTTCCACTTATGAAGTTTGTTCCGGTCGCGGTCAATGTAAACCCTGCGCTACCCGCCGCCACGGTTGCCGGAGAAATCGCGGTAAGTGTTGGTGTAACTACGCCGTTGAAGCCCCCGCATCCGCTCACAACCGTGAAGAGAACCAGCAGACCTGCCAGAGCAATGAGTCGCGACACGTTCATTTTTTGTTTTCGGCCTCTCCGGAATACTTCCTGGTTGAATCAATCGAACGAAAGAGCAACCGCAAAAACACCGGGGACAATTAACGTCTGATGCTTTCTCTCTCCAAAAGGATTGCCATGGCTGAGCATGCATCGGCTCAAGCTCGGCAGGTTCTTCACCGGGCAACCTTTTGTTTGAGCCAACTTTTCGCCACCTCCCGCGCATCGAACGTGCCAACTAGAACCAGATGCACCAACCGGGGCGTTCACGGTGCGTCTCATCAATTACTTGCCGGTTTTCACTCTGATGTCTTGAGCAAAATCCGAATTTGGAGTGCTTCGTGCGAAGACTGCGTTCTTATCATTTAGGAGCTTGTTTACTGGGGTTGTTGCCATTCACTTTCAACGTCAACGCGCAAAACATCTACGTGCATCCCCGGCTTCTGCCCTTTCCCAACACGGTGATTGGGACGACAAGCGCTCCGTTGACAGTAACCATCGACAACAACCAGACTGGAACTCTCACGATTTCCAGCATTCAGATATCGGCGCCTTATGCCCAGACAAATAACTGCGGATCGTCACTTGCTCCAAACGCAACGTGTACTGTCTCGGTCACTTTCTCGCCGACTGCGGTGAAGTATTACTCACTCAGCTTGACAATCACTGACAGTGCAACCAACTCGCCCCAGGCCATTTCCTTGACGGGAAATGGCGTCACATCAACAGTTAGTTACGCTCCGCCTGCAGGCGGGCTCTACTTCTACAATCAGATTGTCTCCACGCCCAGCACTCCGCAACCCGTCACTCTCACTAACAAGGGCTCGGGTGCGTTGACCTTCAGTTCGATCACTTCTTCTGCTGACTTTCCCTTCACCACAAATTGCGGCAACGGTCAGGGCGGCGGCACATTGGCGGCAGGAGCAAGCTGCACCGTGCAAGTGTCCTTTGATCCACAAGCGATCGCAGCTTACAAGACAAATCTCACCATCGCTGAAAATGCGGTAGGAAGCCCCATCCTTGTCCCGTTGGAAGGCACAGGGATCGCAGGATCCCCCGGCGCCAGCGTCGCAGTTACTCCGTCGGCTCCCTGCAGTCTTCCTTCGGTGACGACACAATTTGGCGCGGTCGTCACTGGTGAGAGCAATTCCGCTGTCAACTGGGATGTGGACAACGTACCTGGTGGAAATTCCACGGTCGGCACCATCACGGCTGCCGGCCTCTATACAGCTCCTCCCTACACTGGCTCGCACATCATCAAGGCGATCAGTCAGGCGTCCGCCTCGATATTGGGCGAAACAGCCATCTCCGTCACGGATACGCCCACTTTCGAGATCTATCCTTTTGTTTCTTCCATTCCGGTGGGAGGGCAGCAGACATTTCAGGCACAGATCTGCCTGGTTCCGGATGACGGGCCCGTCAGCTTCACCGTTGACAACATAGCGGGCGGAAATGGGACCGTCGGCACTGTTTCCAACACCGGCGTATACACAGCGCCTACTGCGCCCGGCAAGCACACCGTGCGTGTGACTGACTCCACTCTAAACAGGACGAGCGGCGCGGTCGTTACACCATTCACCAGCATCACTGCCGACTTCAATTCACGCTCCAACACAACGGCTCCTATTCCAGCAGGCCTTCTTGGTTACGGACGCGGCGAGTCGCTACGCGGTGTTTCTGACAGGGAGTTGCTTACCCAGGACGGCCTCACTGAATCACGCCTGTCGGGTCTCATCACTTTGGTTTACGCAACGCAAACGCCCAACTGGGCGCATATCGATCCAATGATCTCTGCCATTCAGAGCGCCGGGCAACACGCGCTGATTCAGCTCAACGAATCGCCGTCGTGGCTGCAGCCTAGCACAGGCAAATGCAGCGGAAACGGTTTCGCTGCGCCGACGAACGTCAGCGAATGGGCACAAATTGCGGCCGCCTATGTTGCACACTTCGACAGCGTGTTTCCCGGCGTGGTTCAGGACTACGAGATTTGGAACGAGCCGAACGCCACGGGAATGTGCGCTACCACAGATCAGCTCAACACGTACATTGACATCTATGCCGCAGCCGCTCCGGCAATGAAGGCGCAAGCCGCCCAGGATGGACAAACGATACGAATCGGGGGTCCAGTCATTTCGGGTTATTCGCAGTTGTGGATCTCCACCCTGCTGACAAACTCTACGACCGCTCCCTACGTCGACTTCGTAAGTTATCACCAATACATATACGGATCGAGCCAACTCGAGGCGCAGTGGGATAAATACGGGAGCATTCCGTCGCTCTACGAAATGACCCAGGATCCAAGCACGGGAGCCTTTGCCAACTACAACAAGACTCTTGCCCAGGTTGCTCTGGGTAAGCAGCCTGGCGGCGCGAGCACACCCGTGTATTTAACCGAGTTCAATACAAATTGGGCTTTCTTCAAGGACTGCTGTCGCAACGACAGCACCTACGCACCACTGTGGAATGCGCTCTACGTAACCGATATGCTGGATTCCGTTTACAACGGCAGCGCGCGGGTGCCCAGTCGCTTGTACTATTTCGCTGGCTCGGCATATCCGTATTTCTGCCTCATCGGCGTTCAAGATACAAACATGGATTGCTTGTACTCCGCGGGCGCTACTCCGGTTCCCTATCCCCAGTACTATGCCTACCAGCTATTCGGCTCGTCGGATTACCTCGGGCTTTCTGCCGGCGGCTATATGGCCAAGAGCATTTCGACACCAACTGGTGGCGGCGGGCTCGCAACCACAGCTTTCTACACCTCGACCCAGGACGCAATCGTGATCGTGAATCCCACGGCCACGGCCTACTCGCAGATCTCCGTCACATTCACGAATCCTGGATTTTCAAATACGCAAGGGACGCTTTATCAAATCGAAAATGGTGCCGCGATCAGTTCATCGACTGTGGCCTTCGCGACCCAAGGAACAAACCTTTCTACTACGATCGATGTGCCTGCTTACTCTGTTCAGGCCATCTCGCTTAAGTAAGATCTGTTTCTTAACAACCCTGGAGACTGTATTGAATCGACAGCTCCAGGGTCACCTCCCGGCTCAGTTTTATTTCCCGATTTCAAAGAGGAAGGGTCGCGAGCCAACCAAAACAGGCTGGTGGTCGGAAGGTCGTTTTACGCCGCCTTCCTGCGTGTAAGAGACAACGTCAGAGACATCCTCATAGGGAACTTCGCCCGCGGAGCTCCATACCACGCGATAAACCGCACTTCCCTTTTGCAGTTCGCAACTCCACAGCGGCGACGATTGCATGCGCCTACACGGCGAGGCCCCTGTCGCGCCGCTCAGCCAGCTATACACTTGCTGTGCAGCTTGTCCTGCCGGTGTGACTCCGCTGCCCTCGCGCCATAGCGTACCCCACTCCGGGTTGTCCCACTGATACCAATACGCGCGCGAGACTCCATCAGCAAAATTGATGACGAACCATTTCACCAGGAAAGCCGCCTGCTCGCTTTCATCCGGCAGTTGCGCGTCTTTTCCCCAACCCCCTTCTGTATCCCAAATAGGCAGTTGGCTCATATTGTGGCGCGCAAGCACGGTGCGCAGCGCCTTGATCTGCTGCGCCAGCCCCTCGACAGGAAGTGCCGGACGATCGTTTCTTCCCGCGTATCCATGCCACGCAATCACGTCCGCATACTTCCCTCCGCCGGCCGACAGATACTCATTCAGCCAGGCATCGTCGGACAGTGGCCAACCCGACGACGACACCGCGGGAGTTGTCACTATGGCAGACGGATCAATTGCCTTGATGATCGGGTAAGCCCGAGCCGCCAACTCTACCATCTGCCTGGGTGTACCGGTCCAAAAGCCTGAGCCGTTCGGCTCATTCCAAAGTTCATAGCTTTGGATCTTTCCCTTGCAACGTGTAACGAGCGTTGTAACAAACTCTTGCCAGTCTTCCAGATTAGGAGGCGCCGCGCACCCAAGCTTCCTGCCGATGCATGGCTCGGCCGGTCGCGTACTCGCCCAAAGCGGAGTGTTTACAAAAACATAATCAAGCTGGACATGATGAGCCTCGGACTGCGCAATCCACGTATCCAGCGAGTGCCAGTCATACTGTCCTTTCGCAGGCTCGAGTGCCCCCCAGGAGACTCCGGCCGGCCGGATGCTTCCAAAGGATACTTGAGGCCAGTGACGGGTTGGCGACAACGTATGCATACCCATAAATTCAATTGAAAACCGATAAGGCTGCAACTCCGTTCCTTGCGCACTGGAGCTCCTTCCCGACCCCTCCAACCCCGCACCTTGAAAGAGAAGGATGGTGGCCGAAATAGTACAAATCGCGGTCCTGCGAACATATCGCATAGTTCCCTGCCCCCGTCATTGATACGAATAATTCAGATTTGATACGTTTGTCACCTTCCCCTTCGGATGCCGCGGGATAGAGGCCAGGTTTCACTCGCCAATCGTGGGTACCGCCATTTTCGAAGCGCGTTCGGCCGAACAAGCAGGCTCCAAGGCGTGCAACGCTGGCGGGTTTGCAGGCTTTTCTGTCGGAGCCGCGTACGATCCTCTCGACATTTGAACCGTGCGAAAGCGTGATTCACGAGTCTTTAACTTTCTTCCTTCCCGCATCAAACCCCTGAGTCTCTTCTGCATCCAAAGAATTATTCGCCCTCTAAATACGGCGAACAGGGTTCTGCTTTGGTTTCCTGAAATTCAACTGTTCTCGTTCCTATTGCAATGTAAGTCGCAATTTGCACTCAAACCGATTTAGGGAATTCAACTCGAATAAAGCTAGATCGCTAGAAGAACAGCTTTGCGGTTATATCCATGGATCTCGGTCTGAACGGAAATTTGAAAGCGCTTCGAACGGCTCAAGCCATTTCTACCTTTTGGCGCTTCGTTAACCCTACTCTCTCCATTGTCAGCCTGAGGCATTTTGGATGAATAGCAATGCAATTCCATTCCGGCCCGAAGGATCTGAACCGCCAATAGCAACTCCTGTTGAAGTCATTGGACCGGTGAACAGGAGCAAGGTGTGGTCAGCCTCTGTTTTATCCGTTCCTCTAGTACGCGCCACAGCTGACTTTCTGCTCATTATGATTGGCACTCTTGCGGGAGCCGAGCTTGGACATCTGCTGCAGCGCACGCACTCATTCGAATTGAGCCCTCAACAGCTCATCATTGGTTCTCTCATCTACACCGGCCTTGTTCTCGGTTTTCTTCAAAGCGACAATGCTTACCCCCGGGTTTGCAGTCTCCTTCATGTCAAAGAGACTGAGACGGTTCTTCGCGTCTCGATCAAGGCGGTGATGATCGGACTAATCCTCTGCATCGTCACCCGTTATCCGGTTCCACGCATGGCCATGTTTGGCGCTTGGATCATCGGCACGGCATTCCTCGCCATAGGCCGTATATGGGTTCAGGAAGCCGTTCGTCAGAAGCTGGCCCCGTCGCTTCCTCAAAGGCGCGCTCTCATCTATGGTTCCAAAAGGACG
The DNA here is from genome assembly GCA_963826915.1 of uncultured Acidobacteriaceae bacterium. Classification (GTDB taxonomy): domain Bacteria; phylum Acidobacteriota; class Terriglobia; order Terriglobales; family Acidobacteriaceae; genus Telmatobacter. The sequence continues at coordinate 1,686,622 of CAWGYG010000003.1, read as the reverse complement.
GCGCGTCGCTTCTTCACAGGCGCACTGCATTCGCCCATGCTCGGCATCGTGCCTGTCGGATTCGTGGGGCAGCAGAGCGAGAACGGCGAGGAAATCTACAGCTACGACTATTTCCAACGCGATTCGCGTCCCATATTCCACGAGCCTCTCTCCGTGGAGATGCTCAACCGACTTCGCGTCCAGGACATCTTCGTTTGCGATTCCAGCATTTCGGACCACGCGATTAAGCAAATCCGTGAGATTGCCCAAGCCGCCAACTGCTCGATGTCGCTCGTAGATGACCAGGAAATCCTGGCCAATCGATGCCCAACGCGCGTTTGGGAAATGGATGGGCTCTTCATCGCCACGACCGAACTGAATCAACCAAGCCGGCTCTATCTTGCAATGAAGCGGCTACTCGACATCGCCTGCTCGGCCACACTGATCTTGCTTAGCGCACCAATCTGGGCGTTGCTCGCCGCTGCCATTCGCTGCGAATCCAAAGGCCCGATCTTCTTCAAGCAGACGCGCGTCGGCCAAAATGGCAAGCTCTTCGAGATATTGAAGTTTCGCAGTATGAAGGTGGATGCGCCAAAGTACGCCCGTTCGCCGCACAAGCAGTCAGACGAGCGTATCACCCGCGTCGGACGCTTTCTGCGCAAGACAAGCCTTGACGAATTACCACAGCTCATCAATGTCCTCAGGGGAGACATGACCTTGGTCGGCCCTCGGCCTGAAATGCCTTTCATCACGGAGGAATATGGACCGTGGGAAGCCACTAGGCTCACAGTCGCGCAAGGTATCACCGGCCTGTGGCAGCTTAGCGCCGACCGGCAATTTGCAATTCACCAGTCGATCGAATACGACCTTTACTACATTCAAAACCGCACCGTGCTGATGGACCTTGCCATCCTTCTGCACACATTGGTCTATGCGGCCAAGGGGATTTGAGTAAGGTACGCGCACTTCACATTCGCCGCTGTGCAGTCCTTGTGGGACAGCACCTCGGGCTTCTTGATCGAAATCGCCTTGAATGACGGTGACATGAGCGCCCGAAGCGGCTGCGATGAATCAGAGGAAGAAATGAGAGTGTTGATGGTCCACAATCGGTATCAGCAACGCGGCGGCGAAGATGTCGTGGTGGACGCAGAGATTGATCTCCTCGCAGCCAACGGCATCGAAGTACAGCGCTTCGATGCGGACAATGACTTCATTCAAGACTTTTCGGCCAAGCTGCGGGTATCTGCAAGCCAGTTTGGTTTTCCATCGGCTGTGAGCGCCCAATTCTTTAAGGCGCTCGGCGAGTTCCGCCCGGATGTCGTGCATGTTCACAATTGGTTTCCCACCGTCTCTCCTTCTATCTTCAGTATCTGCCATCGAGCGCACATCCCAGTCGTTCATACCCTTCACAATTACCGCCTGCTATGTATAAACGCGACTTTGTTTCGCGATGGTCGCGCATGCGAGGACTGCATTGGAACCACATTTCGTTCGTCGGGCGTAACTCACAAGTGCTACCGCGAAAGCCGCGTGGGTAGTGCGGTCGCAACAGCAGGTATGCTCGCGCATTGGGCCGCGGGTACCTGGCAATCGTCGGTAGATCGATTTGTCGCCCTCACCGAGTTTGCCAGGGCGAAGCTCATCGAAGGTGGCTTGCCCGCCGGAAAGATGACAGTGAAGCCAAATTTCGTTGCACCGGATCCAGGGCCTGGTTCAGGAGACGGCGGATACCTGCTGTATGTCGGTCGATTGACCGAGGAGAAAGGGTTGCGCACTCTGCTCGCGTGTTGGCGGAGCAGCCCCGAACTTCCCCTGCTGAAAATAGTCGGAGGCGGGCCGTTACAACAGGAGATCATGCAAGGCGCAGCGTTGATGGCAAATGTAGAGTACCTCGGAATCCGAACCAGCGAGGAGACTAGCGCGCTGATGAGCCGGGCCGCAGCCACGCTTTGCCCGTCGCTCTGGTATGAAGGTATGCCGCGTGTGGTCATCGAGTCGATGGCTGTTGGCACGCCGATTGTCGCCTCCAGCATCGGTTGCTATCCAGAGATGATCGCTGACAGCGCATCGGGGGTACTCTTCCCCGCTGGAGATGCACACGCACTCCGGGGTTTGATTCTCGACCTTGTTGCTCGCAATGCGTTTGCGAGTATGCGCCTGAATGCACGGCGTCGTTTTGAGGCCAAGTATACGGGAGAGCGTAACTTCTCTCTCATGCTCAACATTTATCGAAGTGTTCTGGTCGCCGGAAGCATGGTCCCATCCACGCCAGTCGTGACCGGAACTCAATCAATGCAGCTTCGCGCCGTGCCTCGCACAGCTATCGAGAAACTGCCATGGAAGGCTTGATGCAGGGAGGTTGCGGGCGACCATCCGTCAGCAACCCGAAAGTTGAACAACGGCAAACACACGTTATGCAATGTATACCGAGCCGGTAAAGGAGGCTCAAAACCCATGTCACTGTCAAACGATCCTTCGAAAAGTATGCTCGCTCCGTATCAACCAATGCACACCGAGCCAAAGCGAATCGATGATTTGTCATTTCGCTTCGGTGAGGGAGAGTCGCTCAGGGGAGTGTGGGGCGTATTACGGAAACGAAAGAGACTTATCTGGATGACCGGTTTTGGCGGACTATTGCTGGCGCTTGGCGTTTGCCTCTTGATGAGCCGGCAATATCTGGGAACCGCGACCATCGAGGTCCAGAAAACAGACGCAGGAGAAACCAGCCTGCGTAGCACCTCCGAACCTCTGCCATCGACAATGGACGCGGTAAAAACAGACATCACCACGGACATGAGCGTTCTGCAGAGTCCGAATGTTTTGCTCGCGGTTGTGCGCGATCTCCACTTGCAGCAGGAAGCGCCCTTCGCTTTCAAGCCCTCGATCCTGGGTTATGTAACCGGCACAAACGCGCATATCGAAGACGAGATTCGACGCGGCCTGCCACTCGAACAGGCGCCCTATTCACGTGATCGCATTCTTGGCATCTTCGCCAAGAAGTTGAAGATTGAGAACACCCCCGATACGCGCCTTATCACGGTTGGATTCCTAAACCCTGATCCCAATCGTGCCGCGCAGATTGCCAATTCTATTGTTCAGGAATATGTGACCTATGAGGCTCGTTCGCAAGCCACTTCGGATGCGCAGAGATGGTTGTCTGACCAACTGGCGGAATTGAAGACAAATTACGATTCTTCGCAGGATAAGCTCGCTGAATTCCAGCAGCAAAGTGGCCTCAATGGTATGGTGCTCAGCGCCATGGGCCAGACCAATGGGTCAGGGGGCGCCACGCACGTTCCCGTCCTGGATTCCCTCGACGCGTTAAACCAGCAGCTCACAGACGCTGAGACCGACCGTATCGCGAAAGAAGCGGTCTATCGCTTGACGCAAACTCAGGACCCCGAAGCTGTTGCCTCCCTCGCTGCCACAGCGGGCACCGCTGGCGCCAGCAATGCCGCCGCCGAATCTGCCGTTTCGGGAGCCGGACTTGAACTCCTTCGCAGCTTCCGCCAGCAGCAGGCTTCCCTTCGCGTCAGCTATAACGACATGCTCACAAAGTATGGTCCCAACAACCAGCACTTGATTGAGGCCAAGAGTCAGCTCGACACAGTGAACGGTCAGATTGCAGAAGAAGTGGGCAGAATCAACGAGCGCGCACGCCAGGAGTACCTGTTCGCTGCACAGAAAGAAGCGGGCCTGCGTGCTGCAGTAGCGCAAATGCAGAAGCAGGTCGGCAGTCTGAATGTAAGCGCAGTAAAGCTGCAATCTCTATCGCAGGAGGCAGCTTCGAGCCGTCAGCTTTACGACTCGCTATACGGCAGGCTCAAGGAACTCAATATCCAGGCGGCTCTCCGTGCCACCAACATCGCAGTCGCCGACCCGGCTCGGGCGCCGTCCACGCCGAAACGGCCCAACCCCCCACTCTATCTCGCAATCGGTCTCATCGCCGGCCTGTTCACGGGCATCACTTCCGCGCTTGTGCGAGAGCACATGGACGATACGGTTACGGTTGCGCTGCAGTTACAGGGCGGAGCCAAACTGCCGATGCTGGGAAATATTCCCTCCTCCACTGTCATCCGTTCGCTTCCGTCAAAGCTTGCGGCGGCGGACACTCCTCTTGAGACGAGCCCGCTCATCAACGATCCCAGGTCCTCAAGCGCTGAATCGTTTCGTGCGCTTCGCACCGCAATTCAGGTTGCGTCTCATTCTGGGCGACTTCGCACCCTCCTCGTAACCAGTCCGCTCTTCGGTGAGGGTAAGTCCACTGTGGCCTACAACACGGCAATCGCCTTCGCATTGGCTGGAAAACGCGTACTACTCGTAGATGCGGACATGCGCAAGCCCCACTTGCACGACTTGTTCGACAGGCCTTGCTCACCGGGATTAAGCGATGTCCTGCTCGGCAAGGCAAAACCTGCCACTTGCATTCTTCAGCATCGCACCCTCCCAACCCTGTCGCTTCTCCCTGCGGGCTCCGAGACGATCGCTTCCGCCGAATTACTCGAATCCAGTGAGTTTGACCAGTTGCTCTCGTCGTTAACCGGAGAGTACGACCTGATCATTGCCGACAGCCCGCCAATCCTGCTGCTTACCGATGCGCGCGTGCTCTCTCAGAAATTCGGCGCGACAATTGCGATCGTCCGCGCTCGCCAAACCACCCGAACCGTGCTCAACAGTCTCTCGTCGGTTCTGGAGCTTAGCGGTTCACGCGCAGTTGGCATTGTTCTCAACGGAGTGGATACCAAATCAATCGACTACTTCGAAACTTATGGTCACCATGGAAACGGAGATTACCTCGATGCATAGTCCACTGGCTCCTTCTCAACGTCGAGTCGTCAAAGCAGGTGTCCTCGCGGTTGTCGGGCTTGTGCTCGCTTGCACGCAGCAATCTGACCTTCGCGCGCAGGCCATCCAGCCTGGGGCCACGCAACAAACTCCGGCGCAAACGCCTGAAAACCACTCCTCTCCAAACACACCAATACCCGGCTCTCGCATCAGTGTGCCCGAAGATTTCGCCAGCCTCAAGCTGGCCCCGGGATTCCTCCTGAATGTTGTCGTCTACGATGAGCCCGACTTTTCCGGGCCGGTGCGTGTCGACAATGATGGCAATATCGACATCGCTTTCCTCAAGCCCATTCATGTCGGGGGAAGCACCGTGGCGGAGGCGAAAGAAGCAGTCCAAAAGGCATTCCGAGATCAGGGAATACTCAAGAATCCGCAAGTCAGCCTGGATGTTCAACAATTTACAGCCACCACCGCGACCGTGCTCGGAGAAGTTCAAAACCCCGGCAAGGTTGAACTTCTCGCGCCTCACAGCCTGTTGGATGTAATCGGCATGACCGGCGGTGAAACACAACTCGCCGGCAATCAGGTAGAACTGAAACGGGCCGACGGCGATCCAGCGACAAGAACATACCATTATTCCAGGGGTGGAAGCACTGCGGAAATTCGCGAGGTTATGGTTCATCCCGGCGACACGGTGATTGTGAAGCGCGCAGGAATCGTCTACGTCCTTGGCGCAGTCAATCGTCCTGGTGGCTATGCGATGCAGGAAGAGGGCGAACTCAACGTTGCGCAAGCCCTCTCTCTCGCTCAAGGCCTTGCTCTGCAAGCCAAGGTTGGCTCTCTCCGTGTCGTCGAGCACAAAGCGGATGGCCAGGTTATAGAAATTCCCATCTCTTACAAGAAGATCATGGACGGCAAGGAAGCGCCTATGGAGCTCGCGGCGGGCGACATCGTCTACGTTCCGGTCAGCAAAGTGAAGACAATCATGAGTTCTACCACAGGGCTGATTGGAGAGACATCCGCAGCAGCCATCTACACCGTGCACTAAGGCGTCATGATGACAAGAGACCACTCGATGCAGTTTTCCATTTACCCCTGGAGCCTGAGATCCTGGCGCTCTGCCTTTCGAGTCACAGGATTGCCGGGTATTGCGCTGTTCCTCATTCTCCTTGGCGCAATGCTTCAAGTTGAGGACCTTTCGGGAGGGGGTGCGGGTCACAGCAGCGCAAAGGCAATCCTGCTGATCCGTACCCCTGCAATTGTGCTGGCCTTTCTTCTGCTTTTGTTCAAGCCTCGCATCGCCTCCATGCGGGTCACCGATTTGCGGTTCGCTTACGCCGCATTTGCTGGGTTGTACTTTGTCTCCACACTCTGGTCTGCGATTCCAATTCAGACGCTCGGCAAGAGCGCGGAACTGCTGTTGGCAGGCACAGTCTTCTTTGAGGCGTCTCGAGGCCGCGATGCAATTCTGAAGATCGAGGGGCTCCGCCAAATCACATTGCTGGTCATGTCCACACTCGGCACTCTGGCGGTGATCGGGTTTTGTCTACGACTCTCTGCTTTTGTCCAGCACAGGCCCGGGCTCATCAGCAGCTCGACAGCGCAGGCGCCTTTCCTTTCAGGCAACGGCCTCGGGTACGTTGCCAGCGCCCTCATTCTTGTTGTTTTGGCAGAATGGCAGGCGCACAGGTTGCGCGCGAAGATCGCCATCGGTCAATTGTTATTTGCATTGGCGCTCTTCAGCGTCTCTGCCAGCCGAACTTCATTTGGAATCCTGCTGCTCTCCATTCTCCTGGTTGTCTTCAAACGATCGAAACTCATTGGTGTCCTGGCTGTAACCGGCGTTCTCATCGCCGGGATCATGTTCTCTACAGAAATTATCACCCGTCTGCAGGGCCACCAGGCATCTTCAAGCTTTGTCACCCTCAGCGGACGAACCGTAGTCTGGACTGCGGCCGTAAGGCAATTCGAAAAATACCCCCTCCTTGGTGTTGGAGGAGGTGTCGGTGGCAAGACAGTGATCTCACATATCGGCAATATGTATCTGGAGGAGATGAGCTCGCTGCACAACGGATTCCTTGAGGTACTCACCGGTCTCGGCATTATCGGCTTCTTAATCGGTACTTACATGCTGGTCATGGCTTCGTTCCGCGCCTGGAACGAATGGAATAAGCATCCGGAGCACGCAGGAACGTATGTGTTGATCATTCATGTATGGATGACAACTATCATGTCCACCGGACTATTGGGTTGGATGGGATACGAGGTCGCAATCTTTCTCTGCATCATCTCCAATATTGATCTTCTGAGAGAACGTGCGCGTGTTCCGGTTTCTGCCATGGCCCCACTGCGCTGGAGTACCGAGGCGATGTTACCGAATCGTCTGGCAAGTTAGTTCGGTCTGTCCAGCGCCTCGCGTGACACGCTCCCCTCTCTCACTCGAAATAAGGAGACACAAATGAAAGTAGCAGAAGCGTTTCGCAGCCTTTCCTCGGTCCCGCCCCTGTTGCGAACAATCGAGAATATCCCAGCGTCTGCGAGCCCATCCGAACTGGTCAACATCTCCATGGAGTGTCCGGCGATACAATCTCAGCAAATTCGCTCTGAGTTTATTGAGCTCGCCAAACTGGTAAAGAACCAGCAATGCGAGCACATCCTCGAGATTGGAACTTATCGCGGCGGCACGCTCTTTGTGTTTTCGCAACTCGCAGTTCCCGGATCCACTGTCATCAGTCTGGACTACCATTTCACATTGCTGGGGAGGGTTTACGGAGCCCTGCAGAAGCCTCTTTTGCGTAAATTCGTCCGCAATGATCAATCTCTGTTCTTGCTTCGGAAAGATTCGCACTTGCCCGAGACACTATCCATCATTCGTCACATCCTGCGTGGAAACGAGCTCGACTTCCTGTTCGTCGACGGCGATCACACGTATGAAGGAGTGCGCGCAGATTTCAATATGTATTCTCCCCTGGTTCGAAGCGGCGGAATCATTGCTTTCCACGATGTCGCCCAATCGGGCGGATCAAGGGAAGTCTGGCGTCTTTGGGATGAATTGAAACCGAAATATCGTCACGAAGAGTTCATTCATCACAACGGAAGCGGCGCCATGGGCATCGGTGTTCTCTGGGTTTGAGGGCGGCGCGCTGGTCGATGAAACACGCAAATCATGTAACTTAACACAATGATCTATCCGCCTCAGCCGGGCATGGGTAAAATCGCGATGACAGATCGTAAGCAGCGTTTTAGATTCGCTCGGGGGCAATGAACGTGGCGGAAATCGCAGGTATAGGCCTTCCCCGCTTTGCCCGAGGCCGAAGCATTCAGACCATCCTCGATCAGGTGCTCGTTAGCGGCTCCAATTTTCTTACCGGAATTATTCTGGTTCGCGGCCTCGGATTGGGTGAGTTCGGCAGATTCACGATTGCATACGTCTTCCTGCTGCTCGCCAACAGTGTTCAGCTGAGTTTTGTTTCCTCACCAATGATTACATTGGGTTCGTTGTGCGCCACCTCCGAAGAGCGCCGTGATTTTGTTCAGGGTGTTTACGGTATCCAGCTCGTCTTCTGTGCCATAGCAACCGTTGTCACTGTTGCGTCCACTGTTATTTACATGACATTCGATCGCAGCGGAACACCCTCCGGCTTCCTCCTTCCCTACGGAGCAGCTGTTGCCTTCTTCCTCATGCAGGATTGGCTGCGCCGCTACTACTTCACCGTGGGAAAGGCCGGATCTTCAGTGTGGAATGATGCTGTCAGCTATGTCGGGCAGGTCATCGTGCTTTGCGCCCTTTGGTTTGTGCATCGCCTGACAATCGACACGGCCTTTTGGGCCATCGCTCTCACATCCGGATTAGCCATTGTCGTGGGAGCGGCGTTAGAGCGCCTTCGAATCCACACTGGGTCAACGCGTGAAGCATGGCGTCGAACGCAGAGCCTTTCCGTCGACCTCGGCTTAGCTAATCAGCTTCAGTGGCTCGTCTATCAAGGCGCGATGCTGATCGGTGCAAGCGTCGCCGGACCTCAGGCCGCCGGCGGCGTACGCGCAACGCAAACCGTAATCGGCCCGGTAAACGTCGCTTTTCAGGCGATGGAGAACATCGTGCCGATTCGAGCTGCAGAAGAGATGCACCGCGGCGGCATTCACAAGGTCGCGACTTTTCTATTTCGTTTCGGAGCCGTTGGCTTTGTGGCTCTGCTCATCATATTTTCCGCAGCTTCTCTCTTGTCGGGAAGGTTCCTCGCTTTCTTCTACGGCCACCATTTACGGACCTATGCGGGCGTTCTCAACCTGCAAATGCTCTACTTCCTTCTCGCTTGGCCGATACGTCAACTGACGTTTCTTTTTCGCACGATTGAAAATCCCAGACCGATCCTTTACGCCGCAATCCTGGCGGCTTTCGTCAGCCTCTCCGTCGTTTATCCGATGGTTCGCTCCTACGGGGCACTGGGAATCGTCTTGGCCGCGGTCGCAGGACAGATCGGCAACCTTCTCTATCTCACCGTTGCCTGGATGCGCGGACCATCTACGGCCAAGACACATATCGCCAACGCAGAGCCGAGTCAGAGTTGATCCAATATCGCCGCAATTTCCAGCCTCTTCAGCCAACCGCTCAGTTCAACCGGTCTTCGCCATCTCGCTCGTCATCCATTGGCGCAGGAACAGGAATACAAAGCGTGGATTGTGCTTCAGGTATCTTCCTGCCAATCGGCGCGGTTCGGATACGAGACGGAAAACCCATTCGAGCCCATTGCGCATCATCCACCGCGGCGCCTGTGGCTTCGAACCGGCAATAAAGTCGAAGGCTGCGCCAACCCCGAGCATCACTGCAGGAATGCGATCGCGATGATTGAGAATCCAGGCTTCCTGTTTTGGACAGCCGAGCCCGACGAATAGCCATCGAACCCCCGAACTCGAGATTTGCCTGACGACGTTTCCGTCTTCCTCATCGCTCAGTTGCCTAAACGGAGGAGACATCTGGAACACAATCGAAATGTCTGGGTATAGCTTTTTGACCTCCAACACAAGCTTCTCCAGCGTAGCTTTCGATCCCCCATAAAACCCAATCGGAATCGCCGCTCTCTGTGCAGCTCGTAGCAAGGCCTCAGTTGCATCCGGCCCGTAGACGCGGAGGGCATTCCTGTGCCCAAGTGCGCGAAGGGCCCACACCAGCGGCATTCCATCGGGATTGACCATGTCCGCTGAATTTAGACTGCTGCGAAATCCCGCGGTATCGTGGGCTTCCATCAACATATGTACGTTGGCAAACAGCACGGTACGCGGTTCGCCGGCACGTGCCCAATTGACACACTTCTCCACCACTTCGTCGTAGTTGCTGACGGTCAGATTCACTCCTAAAACGCTTGGCAAACGGCCACCCCTCCAGTTGGGGATGAGAATTGAATATGCCCCCGCGTCCCCAAGATTCAACTCATCGGATTGGATGCATTTTCATCGCTCAGCGCGGCCTCTACGACTCGCTCCTGGATGGACCTGGAAATTCGCCTTGCGAGGCAACCTCCAAAACACGCGCTGCATCGCGTTTAGCCGGAGTCGCTAGCCGACCACCGGCTGAGAAATACGGCTTCTGCCCGGGAAGAGGGCCAACGGCCACAATCTCAGCGCATCGCGCCCCGGAGTCTTTCCGACGCGTCCGTCGGCAAAGACAACATCAAAGAAGCCACAGGCTCAGGTCTTGGGCTCTGGGTCAGTAAACAGAAGGCCACAAATCCGCAACTACTTCAGTAACTGAAGAGCCCCGATCGCGGCACCGAGCGCACCGGCACAATCGCCGTTGGGAATCACATGGATGGGGATATCTGCCTGCTCGGCGCGCTGGAGCGGCATGCCCGCACGAATCTGCTGGATAAACCACTGGCGGAATTCTTCTGTGGCCTCAAGCACGCCACCGCCGATGATCAGCGCATCCGGATCGAACGTATTGATCATCTCGTCGAAGAACAGGCCGAGCGCATGTGCCTGAACTTTGAAGATTGTTCGGCAGAGCGGATCACCCTTCGCTGCGAGTCCGCGCGCTGCGTACGCAGCCTTGGCAATATCCATTTTCGCCAGATCGTGTTCTGGATGTTGCTTAAGCAGGTGCGGCAACACATTTACCCGGATCGATGTCAGCGAGCACAGCGATTCGAGATCACCAATGCGCCCGCAGTTGCAGATCGGCTTCAATCCTGCAATCTCCGGAATCTCTGAATATGGAACCAGCACGTGGCCCAATTCGCCGCCGAAGCCATTCCTACCCTCAATGACCCTGTCGTTTACGATCACGCCGCCGCCGTTTCCGGTTCCGACGATAATGGAGATCGACGTCTTGCCGCTGTTAGAGCCGTAGAGCGCAAAATGGCCCCACAGAGCCGCCGCGTTGGCATCGTTTAAGTACACAACCGGCTTGCCGAGTTTGCTCTCGAGGGCACCGCGAATGTCGAAGCTGGCCCAATCCTCGTGCACAAAATTCGTGGATCCTTTGGCGCTCAGCACGCCCTTGGCGCTGGCAGGGCCTGGCGTGTCAAGTCCCACCGCAGCGACATCATCCATGGACACACCCGCGCGGGCCAGCGCCGGCGCAGCGCCTTCTGCGATCTGGCTGATGCAGATCTTGGGCCCCTCTACGGAGCGGGCTGGATGTTCACACAATCCTTCAATCAAAATGTTCTGCTTTTCGTCTACCACCGTGTAGTTGACAGCGGTTCCACCAAGATCGATACCAATTACATAGCGCATGCTTGTCTTCTTTCTATTTTCGGAGCACCTACAAATGTACAGTGTGCAACGTCAGACCGGGGCAAGGTTTTTCGGATGCGCTGGGGCTATCGACATTTACGATCGGGTTTCCAGAGCCTTTGCCGGTTGCATCGTAAAAGCACAAACCCCAGTCAACCAGTCAAAATGTTCAATCAGGCAGCAAGTTGCCGTCACCAGCCGATTGTTTTGATGACTTTGGTCGCAGTCGAAGAGGAAAATCGTAATGGGCTGATTACCAGAGAGATCATCTGACTATATGAGCACGGGTGTAGCGTAAAGGCACTCCCATCCTGGAGCCCTCAAAATGGCCGCCGCGACGAGAACCGCGCCAAGCATTCTCCTGATGCTGTGCAGCTCTACAGCGATCCTGATGGCGCTCACCGGCTTGTTGTTTTTGATCGGGACTCGCCTGTTCGGTATATTCGCTCGCGGCGAGAGATTCATCGGCGAGATCGATGCCATTTCTATTGCCCTCATCTTTGGCGGAATCGCCGTGGCTCTCAAGACAATCGAAATCCGCATCAGAGCGGAACGGGATTCATCAATGGACTGATCCGGCATGCCAATCCGTTCGGCAAGGTGTCGAACCAGAACCGATCTTCCGATGAAGCCGACGCAGATGAGTCTTTCACTTCGAAGCGAACTCACGCAGAGCGGAGAGCAGGCGTTCTACCTCTTCAAGCGTGTTGTAATGTACCAGGCCAATCCGCAGCATTCCGCCTTTCTGTTCCAGTTGAATGCGTTCCGTCAAGTTGAGTGCGTAGTAGTTCCCGTCCCAGGAGAAGATGCCGCGTTTAGCGAGAAATTCGGCAATCGTCTGCGGAGGATGATCCCCGATGCGGAGCGAGAGTGTCGAGCAACGTTCCTCAAATCGCCTGGGGTCGGTGATCCCGTAGATGCGTACACCTGGAATCGCCTGCAAGCCTTCGATCAGCTTCGTGATCAGCCGTCGCTCGTAATTGACGGTAGTACGATAGGCCGCTGCCAGCGCTTCTCGCCGCGTCTTCGCGGTCGGAACACTGTGCCGACCCACGCCGGCAATGTATTCGACCGCCGCGCCGATCCCGGCGATCAACTCGTGAGCCTGGGTGCCGGTTTCCCATCGATCCGGAGTCTGATCGTGCGAGGGTCGCACCTTATAAGGCTGGAATCGCTCCAAGTTTTCACGCTTTCCAAAGAGCGTGCCCATGTGGGGCCCGAAGAATTTGTACGGGGAGCAGGCCAGGAAATCACAATCGAGCTCTCTGACGTCGATCAGACCATGAGGGGCGTAGTGCACCGCGTCAATAAATGTCATTGCGCCGGCAGCATGGGCCAAGCGAGTGATCTCTCCAACCGGATTGATGGTTCCCACCGCGTTGGACGCGTAGCCCACGGCCACCAGCCGCGTGCGGTGGTTCAATTTGCTTTTAAGGTCCTCGAGGTCGAGCGTGCAGTCCTCTTCCTGGATGCCGGCCACCCGGATCGTTACTCCCTTTTCCTCGAGCGACTTCCAGGGTGAAAAATTGGCGTCGTGATCGAGAGTAGTCAGGAGAATCTCATCGCCAGACCCCAGCTCTCGCCCAATCGCCCGCGACAATGCAAAAGTAAGGGTGGTCATGTTCGGACCAAAGACAACCTCGTCCGAGTCACAATGGAAGAAATCGGCCATCATTGCACGCGTGTTGGCGATCATCTCATCGCTGCTCTGACTGGTCGTGAAGACTCCGCCGGTATTGGCGTTGGATTTCATAAGGTAGTTCTGGATTGCCGCAATGACCTGGGTGGGCACCTGGGTCCCTGCAGGACCGTCGAGAAACGCTGCGGTCTGCCCATTCACCTGCGTTTCGAGGGATGGAAATTGCGAACGCACCCACGTCACATCCAGCATCGCGTCCAGATCCAATCCGGCTGAGCTCATGGTCTCTCTCCTCTGACCGTACACGGCAAAGTGTACATCCAGATTGCAGTGGCCCCGGCGGGCATCAAACGTACAATAGGAATCGCCATGCTCCCATTCGAGGCATTCTCCGATTTATCGAACAAGGATGCACCCGTTCGCGGACACCTGTATCCCTCAACGACCCCGGGGGCGAATTGCCTGATTCTGACGCACGGCGCCGGAACGAATTGCGAATCCCCGCTGCTAATGGCGCTCGCGGACGCGTTCGGTTCAGTGGGTTGGACCGTGCTTCGCTGCGATCTTCCCTTTCGTCAGTTTCGGCCTCATGGGCCGCCGCCTCGCGGGGCCGCGGAGCGCGATCAGGCAGGACTGCGAGCGGCCGTAGCGGCGATGCGCCAGCTAAGGGCCGGACGAGTCGTCTTGAGCGGTCATTCGTACGGAGGGAGACAAGCGTCCATCCTGGCCGCGGCCGAACCGCAATTGGTTGATAGTCTTCTCCTGCTCTCTTATCCTCTCCATCCACCAAAGAAGCCAGAAGAGATGCGGACGAAACACTTTCCGTCTTTGCAGGTTCCTGCCCTGTTTGTTCACGGGATGCGAGACGGGTTCGGTACTATTTCAGAGATGCAATCGGCACTGAACCTGATACCTTCGCGAACCGAACTGCTGCCGATTACCGGCGCCGGTCATGAACTTCTGACGAAAAGCAATCGCGAGACCCTGGTCGAAGAGGTCACGTCAAGGTTCATGTCATGGTTCGCTGCTTTTACTCACGCCACGACCTGATGACATCACGCGCCAAAACACGTTCTGATCCGGCGGAGGTAGTTGATCGCCAGCTTGCGCGCTATCGCGCGATGCGCGATTTCGCTATCACTGCCGAACCGCGCGGCGGCGAGGCAGGTCGCAAATCCGTGGGTGCGGGATCCCTTCCATTCGTGGTTCAGAAACACGCCGCTCGACAGCTTCACTATGACTTCAGGCTGGGCTGGCATGGGGTGCTCAAAAGCTGGGCTGTGGCCAAGGGACCGAGCTACTATCCCGGCGACAAACGCCTAGCCGTTGAGGTAGAGGATCACCCCATGGAATATGGCGGTTTTGAGGGAACGATCCCCAAGGGCCAATACGGTGGCGGGACTGTGATGGTGTGGGACTTCGGGGATTGGCAACCCCTCGGAGACGTCGATCGACAACTGGAAAAAGGCGATCTGAAATTCATCTTGAACGGAACCAAGCTGAAGGGCAAGTGGGTCCTGGTCCGCATGAAGAATACCCGCGACCGTTCCGACAAGCCCAACTGGCTGTTGATCAAAGAGAAAGACGAATGGACTCAACCCGAAGATGCTCCCGGGATCACGGACCTGGCTCCTGATAGCGCGCTCACGCAACGATCAATGGAACAAATTGCAGAGAGCAAAGACCATGTTTGGGATTCGAAGCAGGGTCTTCTGCTCAGCAATAAAGATCGCGAGCCGCAGACTTCCGTTTCCACGCCCAAAGCCGATGCCAAGCAGCAAAAAATGCTCAAGCGCCTTCTGCGCGAGGCGCCTGGCGAAGTGTTTCCTGGTTTCATTCAGCCGCAACTCGCGGGGCAGGGGCGCAAGGCTCCAACGGGCAATGACTGGATTCACGAGTTGAAACTCGACGGATACCGCATCCAGATCCACGTAGCGTCAAGCCGGAAAGGCGCGAACGACGCACCTGCGGTTACGCTGTTCACGCGCACCGGTCTGGACTGGACCCACCGCATGAAGGGCCTTGCGCAAACCGCCGCCAAGCTGAAGGTCGAAAGCTGCATCCTCGATGGAGAATTCGTTGCACTGGACCATGAAGGTAGAAGCAACTTCTCCGATTTGCAGGCAGCGTTCCAGGAAGGAAAGCAGGCCAATCTGGTCTATTTTGCTTTTGATCTGCTCCATCTCAACGGTCATAATGTGCGCAAGCTTCCTCTCCTGGAGCGCAAGGCCATTCTTGCGGAGTTGTTTTCGCAGGTCGATCAAGGTTCTGCTTTGCGTCTAAGCGACCATATTGAAGGCAGAGGAAGTGAAGTCTTCGCGAAGGCATGCGAACTTGGAGCCGAGGGCGTGGTTTCAAAACTGGCTTCTGCACCGTACACTTCCGGGCGAGGCAACGCCTGGCTCAAGATGAAATGCGCATTGCAGCAGGAATTCGTAATTGGAGGGTTCACGCTTCCCGAAAGAGGAAGCCGCGGAATCGGCGCTCTGCTGCTTGGCTACTACGAAGGTGGCAAACTTCGCTATGCAGGGCGCGTGGGAACGGGCTTCTCAGACGAAGCTCATCGCATGCTGCGAGACCGGCTCGACCCGCTGGTGAAGAAGACGCAGCCTTTTGAAAAAGTCCCTCTGGAGGCCCAACGGAAGGTCTCGTGGGTGAAGCCCGAGCTAGTCGCGCAAGTCAGTTTCTCGGCATGGACCCGTGACAATCTCGTCCGCCAATCGTCTTTCCGCGGTCTTCGCGAAGACAAAATTCCGCAGGAAGTTACCCGGGAAATACCGGCTGAGAAAGAAGACTGTCCGGAATGCCCTTCTTCATCGCCTGATCCGGCGGCCGCTTCGCGGGCTGGTTCCAAGACGGCTGCAAAGAGTCTGAATGGTGTTCGTCTTACGCATCCCGGGAAAGTCATCGACGCGCAGAGCGGGGTGAATAAACGGCAAGTCGCCGAGTACTACCTTGCCGTCGCCGACCATCTCCTGGCGCAAATCGCCGACCGGCCGCTCAGCGTGGTCCGGTGTCCAGGTGGCATCGGCAATCCCTGCTTCTTTCAGAAACACGTAAGCTCTGGTTTGCCGGAGGGAGTCAGCGATGTGTCTATCCCGAACAGAAAAACCGGAAAGGAAGAAAAGTACCTTACGGTGAACACTGTGGAAGGCCTGCTTGGCCTTGCGCAACTCGGAGTCCTGGAGATTCATCCCTGGGGTTCGAAGAATGATTCGCTGGACAAACCCGATCGCATCATCTTTGACCTTGACCCGGACGGAGCTGTTTCGTGGAAAACTTTGGCGAGTGCGGCCGAGGAGATACGTGGCCGACTGAAGCAACTGAACCTCACAAGTTTTTTGAAAAGCACCGGCGGCAAGGGACTGCATGTCGTGGTGCCTATCAGGCCGAAACACGAGTGGCCAATCATCAAGCAGTTCTCGCACGCGGTCGCACTTCAAATGGAAAAATCTAACCCAGGGCTCTATCTCACCAAGATGACCAAGGCTTCGCGGACCAACAAGATTTATCTCGACTATCTTCGTAATGACCGTGAAGCCACGGCGATCGCACCCTTCTCCACGCGTGCACGTCCCGGCGTCCCGGTCGCTGTCACCCTGGATTGGAAGGAATTGCAAACCTCAGCGCGGCCCAGATTCTATGTCTCGAATTTCGCCAGTTGGAAAAACCGATTGCGGCACGATCCGTGGCAGTCGATGAATGCATCCAAACAAGTCCTGGAAGTGAGAGCGATCCGCGCCATGGGAGTGAAGGCGAATTGAACAACGCAGATTCCGGGTTTGAGGCTAGAGAGCGAAGACAAGGCGAACAACGAGCTAGAGTCCCGATTCTGCTTCACTCCTGGTGCATTTCTGCGGTAAACTCCACACCTCAGGGTAGATTCGGAAGCACATAAAGAAGAACTTGAGGGGGTCACATGGCACGTCCCTATTGGTCGGGGAATCTACAGATATCGCTGGTATCTTTCGGTGTAAGCCTCTATGTTGCGACCGAGAGCAAGAGCCAGATTAGCTTTCACCAGATCAGTCGCAAAACCGGCGAGCGCATCCGGCATCAGAAAGTGCTGGAGAGCGCAACTGAGAGCGACGAACCGACGACAGCGGTGGAAAAAGACGAAATTGTCAAAGGCTACGAGTATAAGAAGGGCCAGTACGTCATTATCGAACCTGCCGAGCTTGAGAACCTTCGCGTTCCGTCGAAGCATACGATCTCCGTCTCTCAGTTCGTTGACTCAAACGAGCTGAACCCTGAATACGTGGAGAAGCCTTATTTCGTGCTCCCCGAAAATGACTCTCAAACCGAGGCCTTCACGGTTGTGCGACAGGCTCTCGTGAATACCGGCAAGGCAGCGATTGGAAAGGTTTCGTTCTCAGGGCGGGAGAACATCCTTGCCGTGGTGCCTGCGCCCCATGACGGTCGCGGACTGATGGCCTACACGCTGCGCTTTCCAAACGAATTGCGGAACCAGAACGACTACTTCCGCGACATCAAGCCTGCAGCCGTCAATGCCGACTCTCTGGAACTCGCTGAGACCTTGATCAAGAAGATGTCGGCCAAGTTGGATTTGAGCAAATTTGAAGACGGCTACGAGGTCGCGGTCAAGGCGCTAGTCGAGGCCAAGATCAACAATCTGCCCGTTCCAATCGACGAAGCTCCCAGAAAACAACCGACCAACGTCGTCAACCTCATGGACGCGCTACGCAAGAGTATCGGCCCGGATACGCGCGAAGGCAAGAAGCCTCCAAAGAGCGAGAAAGAGCTCCCCGCGAAGAAGATCGCGCTGGTCAAGACTAAGGCCAAGCGCAAGTCAGCGTAAGTTAAGTCGAGATGATCGATCCGCGATTGATTTTCTGCCCGGTAGGGTTTTGCCCGGCATGGAGTGCGTTTCAACAGGCAATGGGGTAAATCCGGGAATGCCATCACTCCGCTCGCAGGGATACCATCGGGTCGGATCGCGCCGCCCGTCGTGCAGGCACATACGATGCAATCAGCGCAACGCTCAGCACAAGCAGAACAACCGTCGACAGAATGACCGGGTCGGCGGGACTGACACCGTAGATGAGGTTCTGCACAACCCGGCCCAGACTCAGCGCCAGGATTACTCCGAGGATTGTTCCCGACACGGCCAGCTTTGCGCTCTGCGCCAGCACCATTCGTAGCAGGTCGCCGCGTTGCGCACCGAGCGCGACACGCAAGCCGAACTCCCGGGTCCGCTGGCTCACAGTGTAGGCGATCACGCCGTATGCCCCGATTGCTGCCAGCAAGATCGCAAGCGCAGCGAACAAGCCCACGAGCACGAAAGTAAAGCGGGGCGTGGAAATAGAGGTATCCGCTACGCTGTCCATGAGCTTCACGTCGGCAACCGCGAGCGCGGGGTCAAGACGATGGACTGCGTCCCGGAGTCCGTCGGCAACCTGCCGGGGATCAGAAGCCGTGCGAATCGCAATCGACATGTCGGGCTCCGACGCCTGAAACTCCGACCACCAGAAGGCAGGCTCCGCACCTGGGCTGTTGGGTTGATCTTTGACATCACCCACCACACCCACAACCGTCATCCAGTCGGAGTCCTTTTTGGGTACGTCCTCGAAGCTGATCCGTTTGCCAATTACATCTTCGTGCGGCCAATAACGCTCAGCCATCGCGTGGTTGATTATGAGTGCCCGGGGCGCGTCCTTCTTGTCGGCCTCGGTAAAGAAGCGACCACCCAGCAGCGGAATCCCCATGGCACTGAAGTATCCCGGCGTCGCCATGTGATAGCGCGCATGGGATTCCTGATTAGGTGGCGGCTTTTTGCCCTCAATCGTGAACCCGCCGGCATTCTCGTCGTAACCGGTCCAGGGCAGATCGCTGCCCGCACCCGCGCTCTCAACACCCGGCAACGTGCTTAAATCGGACGCGAGTCGATCGTAAAATTGAGCTGTCTGCTCACCGCTTTTGTATTTCTCGTGCGGCAGCGAGAGGCTTGCCGTCAGAACGTGGTCTTCGCGGAAACCCGGGTCGAGATGGATCAGGTTGAGAAAAGTGCGCAACATCAGGCCGGCGCCGATGAGAAGCACACTCGCGAGGCCAACTTCTGCGACTACCAGCGCATTGCGCAGGAAGCCTTGACGCCGGTCGGCAGTTGAAGTCCTGCCGACCTTTTGCAGTCCTTCTTTGGGGTCGGTCCGCGAAGCCTGTAGTGCCGGTGCGAGGCCGAACAGAATCCCGGTGATGAGGCTTACGAGGAATGTGAAAAGCAGTACCTGCGAATTGAGGTGGATATCGTTCGCACGAGGGAAATCGGCTGGCAGGAGCGAGACGAGCGCTTGCACTCCTCCCGAAGCCAGCGCGAGACCGAGCGCACCTCCAGTGAACGAGATCAGCAGGCTCTCCGTGAGAAGTTGGCGCACCACGCGCGATCGCGGCGCTCCCATGGCAAGCCGGACAGCGATCTCGCGCTGGCGCGCCGAGGCCCTGGCCATCAACAGATTCGCTGAGTTCGCACACGCAATCAGCAGGACAATGCCTACCGAGCCCAGCAACACGAGCAGCATCTGGCGACGCGCCCCCACAAGCTCGGTGTACAGCGGAATAACCAGAACAGTCCAGCCCGAATCATTACCCGGATGCTCGCGCGCAAGCTGCGCCATGATGGCATTCATCTCAGCGCGCGCTCGCTCCACGCTGACGCCGTCCTTGAGCCGCCCTATGCCTTCGATGAAGTGCGAGCCGCGCCGGTTGGAGTCCCCGGCAAACGAAAACGGCCACCACACGTCGACGCTCTCGCCATACGCGACAGCGTGATATTCGTTGCCCGGATGCTCGGTTCCCGCGGGCATGACGCCGATGACGGTGAAAGGTTGCATGTTCATTGTAATCTTGCGGCCGATGATGTTGGGGTCGGCGCCGAATCTCGTTCGCCACACGCGATCGCTCAGAATCGCTTGCAGGCCGTTGCCCGGAATCTCCGCCTGAAAATCGAATTCCCGTCCCAACTCCGGCTGGAGGCCAAGCACGCGGAAGTATCCCGAAGTGATGCCGAACCCGTTGAGCCGCACCGGTTCTCCATTACCCGAGAGTTGAACATCACCTCGCGTGAATGCCGCAATCGAATCGAACGAATGGTTGCGCGCCCTGAAGTCGAGAAAGTCGAATGGATTGAGAGGAAACTTCGGATACTCGTGGCTCGAGAGAAAGATCCGAACCAGGCGATCAGGCTGACGATACGGCAGGCTCTTCAACAGCACGCCGTCAATCACGCTGAAGATTGCGCTGTTGGCGCCGATGCTGAGCGCCAGTGTAAGGATCATGACCAGTGAAAATGTCGGATTTGCCCAGAGCTGCCGGAATGCGTATTTGATGTCCTGCAGCGTCAATTCGATGAAATCGGTGCCCCGCGCCTGGCGGCAGTTCTCCTTCACCTGCTCGTGGCCACCGAACGCAAGACGCGCCCTACGCTTTGCTTCTTCTTCCGTCATGCCGGACCTCATGTATTTCTCAACCTGGCGGTCGAAGTGGAAACGCAGCTCATCGTCGAGCTCCGTCTCGACTGCGTCGCGGCGAAACAGCGCGCGGGCACGAAAACGCAGATCGTCCAGCATAATCTCATGCTCCTTCGAGAACTTGCGCCACGGCCACGGTCAACTTGCGCCAGGCTTCTGTCTCCAGCTCCAATTGCTTCTCGCCCGTCCGCGTGAGTCCGTAATACTTCGCGCGTCGATTATTATCGGAGGTGCCCCACTTTGCTTTAATCCAACCGCGTCGTTCGAGCCGATGGAGCGCGGGATACAGGGATCCCTGCTGGATGCTCAACACCTCGCTGGAAACCTGCTGGACGCGTTCTGAGATGGCCCAGCCGTGCTGAGGACCGGTCAAGAGTGTCCTCAAGATCAACAGATCCAGGGTTCCCTGGGGCAGCTCGATTCTCTCCGGCATCTTTTCCCTTCCGCTTCGACAAGAGAATAGAACAACTCTTGTAGAAGTGCAAGGGGTAGTCTCACTCTTACCCTTTTTGGGAATCTGATTTCGGAAGAATATCCAGTCTCGGCGCCAGGGTTGCTCCGAGGATTGTTCCAACACGGCCGGCTTTGCTCGGCCGGAACGACATTAATTCGCCGCCGGTTTGTCGGTTCCTTTTGTTTCTGGTTTCGGCGCGTTCTGGTCGTCGGGAGGCTTGGTGAGATGGAGTTTGCTCATCTCTTTGTCTCCTGTCACGGCATCCACAGGCGTCACCTTGATCATCGTTGCCATGGTTCCGGCGGTCCACTTGAAGAAATAGCTTTTGCCTGCCTCCGCCTCAAACCGGGCCCGCTCGTTCTCTTTCTTCCTTGCATCGTTCAGGGCCGCGCCTGCTGACATGATGATGCTTCCGTAGTACATCTTGGGCAATCCGGCGATCACTACAGTTCCTGGCGATACCTCAATGAATGCGTATTCGCCGTTGAGGAGTTTGCCTAAATGAGTGTCGTTGACAAAGAGTTCGTCGTGCGAGGCAGAGCCGGTGAATCTTGACACGCGATAGATACAAACGATCGCTTTGCCACTGGACGGCGCGGGCAATACCGCGGGAGTTTTGGAATCCTGTGCGGCAGAGATAGGCCCCGAAAAGAGAAACGCCATTGCACTGAATGCAAGTAGAAGACTCGCGAATGACTTGCAAACTCCCCTGAGGCAACAAACTGAGAAACCACTGAGAGTAGCGTGACGCATGGGAGCGCTCCTATTCCAAGTGTCGGAATCTGGCGTGCACTGTCGCAGGTTACCGCTGCCAGTGCCGTGACGGCCGTCACTGCCGTGATGGGAAGTCCGGATGTTATTTCGGGAAAGGACTTCTGATTCTTCAAACTCGGTCGCTAACAACGGCTGCGAGCTCGAGTGGCGCTTTACTTAGCCAGGTGAATTAGGTGACGCATTTTTGCCTCGCTTTTCGCTAGCTGAAATGAGGCATGGTCCGCATTAAAGAAAGGTCGCTGACGTTATGCACGCAATGGGACGGTTTCCCGCATTTCTGCTGTTGTCCATGGTTTGCGTCTGCGCCTGCAAGGCTGGAACGCAAGCACCAGTCCAACTAACAACCGTCCATGGTGCGCAAGGCGGCATGATCGTCTACGGCGCAGTGGCGGGAGCTACCACGCAGTCGGCGGCCTTGACCAGTATGTTGAGGACTATCCATAACAACTGCGGTGAGAAGCCGCAAATCGGAAGAGTCTTCCAGTTCAACGGAACCAATTCAGTTGGAGTGTTCTTTACGGTCACCGACCACCCCGACGGAAACTTGCCCCTTGGAGGCATGGTGATTGCCACTGCAAACGGACCCAAGCAGGTGGAAGCTGCGATGGTCTATGATCTTGCGTCGCGTTTCGGGCAAACCGTGAATCCCCTGTTGCAGCAACTTTCCGGCGTCTGGAATCCCGGTGCGTCGCCGGCGGGGTCCGGTCGCGCGGCAGGCGTGGCGAATGCCTCGTCTGCTTCCGGTGGTTCAGGTGCAGGCGTGCCCGCCGGGATGCACACGGTAACGCTGCCGGACAACACGGCCAGCGCGCCCATGCCCGCCGGCTGGACGGTCGATCCGCAGAGCGGCGGTGGGACCATGCTTATCCATGGCACGCACGGCGAGACGGTTATCCTCGGCAACATGTTTCTGGCGGTGGACCCCAGCGCGTTGAAGGGGCCCGTGAAGCCTCTCAAGGGGCAGATTGTAATCTCGAGCAACGTTGACCCCGTGAAGTCTTTTGCGGACCTCATCCAGCAATTCCGGAAGTCGAACAACATGGGCCCAGCTCCGATTCAGATCCAGAGCGCTGAGCAAGTTGCGCCACCGTCAGGAGCGGATTTCCAGGGCGAGCGTTGCGCTCAGGCAACAGGCCAGGTGAATCCCGACGGCAGGGGAATGCAGGGCATGTTCAGGGTGATTTGTGTGACCCCAGGACAATTCGGGAATTTCAGCTTCCTTGACTATGTAGCCGAGTTCCCCCTATCCGAAGCCAGCCAGGGGAACGCGATAGGGGCAACCATGATCAGCGGCTTCAACGAGAACATCGCGCTCGTCACGCAGCGAGCCACTGCGCAGGCCGCTCCCCACATCGCTCAACTGAAGCAAATAGATGCCCAGCAACGGGCGGCAAACCAGCAATTCACAGCCAATGCGATCAACAACATTCACGCCATCGGCGCGGCAGCCACAGCCCGCATGAATGCAACCGAAGCTGCCAATAGCGCTGAACAGTCCAATTGGGAAGCGGGCCAGACCGCAAATGCCCGAAACACGCAGGGCTTCAGCAACTACCTCCTCGATCAGTCGGTGGTACAAAACAACTACACGGGTGCGCACGGTACGCAATGGAACTCTGCGGCGGATGCCATGGTAAAAGCCAACCCCAACAAATACTCGTACGTGACAACCCCCAACTATGTCCCGGGGACGGATTTCTGATTTTCCGAACTGCCGTCGCCGCACGGGCCTTGGTTTCAGAACGCGTGGCGGATCGTGAAGGATGGCAAGCTGCGTGAACATCAACCGGTGACGCACCGGCCTGCCAGCGGGATTCCCTTCCATGCCTCTCACGCAAATGGGGAATGACATCCGGGTGGGGATTCATTTCGGGGCGGGTTTTCAGCACGCATAGACCAGGGTCCTTGCGTATTTAAGACCCCCTTGGATATGGCCTCTCGGCGTGATCCGGACCTTGACTTCGCAAGCAGAAAAGTGTGTATTGGTCTGTTGGTTGTGGTGAAGGAGTTCACCCTTAACCGCTGTCCATACCCTTCCGGGGTCCCTGGCGACAAGTCTTAGTCGCTGCGGATGGCGATAGGCCGGACAGATGATAACTCCTGACAGGGAATCCTGTTGCGGAGTTATGTCCCAGCAAGATCCCTGAACGACAATTAGGAGTTCATGCTCATGGCAAACACTTGGGCTCTCTGTGCGCTCTGGGTGGGTCTGGCGTTGGCGGCGACGCTGTTGGCGATCTGGTTCAAGATCTCGACAGCGCTTTCTGAAATTGTGGTGGGAACGGTGGCCCAACTGGTCATCGGCGTGTTCCTTACCGGGCTCTTCGGCTTTGCCCAGGGCGGCCTTGCCGGCAATACGGAATGGATTACTTTCCTCGCGGGAACCGGGGCGATCGTCCTGACATTTCTGGCCGGCGCAGAACTCGATCCGGCGATTTTCAAAACCAAGTGGAGAGAGGCGTCGGTCATTGGCCTGGCAGGATTCTTCGGCCCTTTTCTCGGCTGCACCGCGATCGCGCATTACGTGTTGCACTGGGCCATCATGCCAAGTTGGCTCTGCGGCGTTGCGCTTTCCACGACTTCGGTGGCGGTTGTTTATGCAGTGATGCTCGAGCTTGGCTTCAACGTCACCGAGTATGGCAAGGCGATTCTTGCCGCTTGCTTCATCAATGACCTGGGAACCGTGATTGCCCTTGGACTCATCTTCTCCCCGTTCACCATCAGGACGCTGATCTTTGTGGTGGTCTCGATCGTGGTTTTCGTTGTGCTTCCCTTCCTTACGCCCAGGTTCTTCAAGAAATACGGCGGGCGCGTGTCGGAACTGGAGGCCAAGTACCTGCTCTTTTTCCTCTTCGCCATGGGCGGGTTGGCCGTCTGGGCAGGAAGCGAAGCGGTGCTGCCTGCTTACATGATCGGCATGGTGCTGGCCGGGACGGTCGGAAAAGACCATTCGCTCATTCGCCGCCTGCGTACACTTACATTTGGATTGCTTACGCCGTTCTACTTCATCCGCGCCGGATCGTTTGTCTCTGTGCCGGCGCTGATGGCCGCACCGTTCACGCTGCTCGTCCTTTTCGGGGCTAAGTCGCTGTGCAAGGCTGTTGCTGTGTATCCAGCGGTCAGGGTACACAAATACGATGGCAAGGCTGGAGCTTATTACACTCTGATGATGTCAACGGGGCTCACATTCGGCACGATCTCTGCACTCTTTGGCCTCAATCATCAGATCATCACGCAGGCGCAGTATTCCTACATCGTAGGCACCGTCATCGCCAGCGCCGTGATTCCGACCATGATTGCGAACTCGTTCTTTCTTCCCCGGCATCTTCTTCCCAGCATGCACCCGGGCAAAAAAACGGAGCGGAAAATAACGCAGCCCGTGCCCGCAGAAGAAGCTTAGGAAATCGCGCAGAATTATCTCTTATTTACTTCAAGTTTCTACATATAGTCTATTGAATATAATAGTTTTATGTTTTCGTTGATTGACCGCGATAGCGCCCTATTGCGATTGAAGCGATCTCGATCGCGAAATATGAGTGAAGTTCACTCATATTTAACAAACAGGGCTTGACAAACCCGTTATCGTTGCCTATCTTTAGCAATTGGATAGCGAGAGTGCTAGCAATGCGCTGGCAGAACTGCTCGACCTCTTTCCCGAGCCGTGCAGATCGCAATTTCCATAGAGAGTTCAGTTTGAAATTCCACTCAAATTTCGCGGATAGGGCTTGACCACGTCCGCGTTCGAAGGAGAAGCGAAGCAATGGCAGCAACTTCTGTAAAGACAACCACTTTCACACCGCTCCACGACCGAATCCTCGTCCGCCGTCTGGAAGAGGGTGAAACCGTTCGTGGGGGCATCATCATCCCCGACAGCGCCAAGGAAAAGCCCCAGGAAGGCGAAGTCATCTCCGTCGGCAAGGGCAAGTCGAACGACGAAGGAAAAGTATTCCCTCTCGACGTCAAGGCTGGCGATCGTGTGCTCTTCGGCAAGTATTCGGGCACCGAAATCAAGCTCGACGGCGAAGAGTTCCTGATCATGCGTGAGGAAGAAGTCCTCGGCATCGTGAAGAAGTAGGCGCCTCGCGCGAGTTTTCAGCCTTCAGTTCTCAGTTTTCAGCACTTTTTGAGAAGAACTGGCACTGAGACAGAGAACTGACCACTGACAACTGTTCACTGACAACTGTACTAAGGAGAGTTACGAGAATGGCAAAGCAAATTCTGCACGGTGAAGATTCCCGTCAGGCGATCTTGCGGGGAGTAAACATCCTCGCTGACGCTGTGAAGGCGACGCTCGGGCCCAAGGGCCGGAACGTTGTAATCGAAAAGAAGTTCGGTTCGCCCACCATCACCAAGGACGGCGTGACGGTGGCCAAGGAAATCGATCTGAAAGACCCGCTGGAGAACGTCGGCGCACAATTGGTGCGTGAGGTTGCATCCAAGACCAGCGACGTGGCCGGCGACGGAACTACGACTGCGACCGTTTTGGCCCAGTCCATCTTCCGCGAAGGCGTCAAGACGGTAGCGGCCGGCGCGAATCCGACGGCTCTCAAGCGCGGCATCGACAAGGCCGTGACCGCGATCATCGGCACCCGCGACAAGGACGGCAAGTGGACCGAAGGCGGCGCACTGGGTAAGCTGTCGAAGCCTGTTGACGAGGGTTCCGTGGCGCAGGTTGGCGCAATTTCGGCCAACGGCGACCAGGAAATCGGCGACATCATTGCGCACGCCGTCAAGGTTGTGGGCAAGGACGGCGTCATCACCATTGAAGAGTCCAAGACCATGCACACGGGTCTTGAGACAGTCGACGGCATGCAGTTCGACCGCGGTTATCTCAGCCCTTACTTCGTGACCGATGCGGAGCGCCTTGAAGTGGCTCTGGACGATCCCTACATCCTGATCTACGAAAAGAAGATCAGCGCGATGAAAGATCTGCTGCCACTCCTCGAGCAGGTTGCGCGTGGCGGCAAGCCGCTCCTGATCATCGCCGAGGATGTTGAAGGCGAGGCCCTGGCCACCCTGGTTGTGAACAAGCTGCGCGGCACACTCAACGTGGCTGCCGTCAAGGCACCTGGATTCGGCGACCGTCGCAAGGCAATTCTGGGCGATATCGCCATCCTCACTGGCGGCAAGGCCATTACCGAGGACCTGGGCATCAAGCTGGAAGGCGTGAAGCTCGAGGATCTGGGCAAGGCCAAGCGCATCACCATCGACAAGGACAACACCACAATCGTTGACGGCTCAGGCAAGTCGTCTGACATCGAGGGCCGTGTGAAGGAAATCCGCTCGCAGATCGAGAAGACCACCTCCGACTACGACAAGGAGAAGCTGCAGGAGCGGTTGGCCAAGCTGGTGGGCGGCGTTGCCATCATCAAGGTCGGAGCAGCCACCGAGACCGAGCTGAAGGAGAAGAAGGCTCGCGTTGAAGATGCTCTTCACGCAACCCGCGCAGCAGTCGAGGAAGGCATCGTCCCCGGCGGCGGCGTGGCACTGGTTCGCGCCATTCCTGCGGTCGACGCTTTGATCAAGTCGCTCGAGGGTGACGAGAAGATCGGTGCGCAGATTGTGCGTCGCTCGCTCGAAGAGCCCCTTCGCCAGATCGTCGACAATGCCGGCGAAGAAGGCGCCGTTGTTGTAGCCAAGGTTCTTGAGTCAAAGGACCAGCACTTCGGCTATAACGCGGCGACCGGCAAGTACGAGGACCTGGTGAAGGCCGGCGTCATCGACCCCACCAAGGTGACCCGCACGGCGCTGCAGAACGCAGCTTCGATCGCCGGTCTCCTCCTCACAACCGAAGCACTGGTTGTCGAGATTCCGGAGCCCAAGTCCGCTCCGGCGGGCGGCGGCCACGGCGGCGGCATGGACGGCATGTACTAAACCACCCCAGCGGTGGGGCAGACGCCTCCCGCCGGTCGGCAAAGCAAAAGCCCTCAGCTTCGGCTGGGGGCTTTTTGTGACTGCTACACGGTTTTTGACTGGCAAGGCTGATGTCCACTTGCGGAGGAGCCGAAATCGGCGACTTCCCTACGCGGTGCGACGCCTTACTTCAGAGATGCCTGAGGAAGCGCTTGCGACGGGCATCGGGCCCGGCGGCCGGAGCCAGCCCGCCGATAACCAGGACGCGGGTATCGAGAATTCAGACCAGCCACAATCCAGACAAACCTGAATGTCGGGTGAAGGCGTCAGCGGGGGATGGCTGAGGGTACGCGGCGCGTTGCGATAGAGCCTGATCTCGGCCGGAACCGTCGATACAGCTCCAGATTCACATTTGGGACAAACCATTGAGACTCTCCGGAAAGTTGTTGACCTGTGGAAAAGTCCACTCTAATCCGGGTCTGCCGCGCATAGCAACAAAAATAGTGCAAAGACTTCGCACTTTTTTGCGCTTTGGTCACAATGCGATTCCAACTTTAGTCTACTTCTCAAATTCGCGCTAAAAACGATGATGGATCAGTCCGCCCAAATAGCCAACTAAAAGCAGAACGGGAGCCCGAAGGCCCCCTTTCTGTGTTTCTGCCTGATCGTCCCCTAAAAGATGATGTGGAAACCGGTCGTGAAGGCGCGGGAGCCACCGATTGTCCCCGTCGCCGACCCGAAGTTCGCTGCGTTGTTCGGGCAGGTTGAAGTGCCCGCAATGGTCAGAGGCGGAATTGTGCAAGTACCTTGAGGACCATTGGGCGGGTTAAGCGCGAGAGTCAGAGGGAGCTGAGTCGATTTCCCCGTACCTGTCGAGAAAGGCACCTGATCCAGGTTGCCCAAGGCTGACAATTGATCCACTTGGTTGTTTGCCGTCACAATCTGGCCATATCCAAGGTAGTCACGGTAATGGTTGCAATTCTGGTAGCCGCCATACGCACTGATCGCTGTAGCAGAGCAGCCGTTGTTCTGGCGTATCTGCGCCTGGTCCTGCGGGATGTCGAGGCTGGTTGTGTTGGTCAGGTTGAAGGCGTTGAGTTCAAACTGCGCCTTAATCTTCTCGGTAATCCTAAAGCCCTTGCGCAATGAAAGATCAAGCCGCTTCTGAGGAGACTGCCGGAAGATATTGCGCTGCCCCGTATTGAACGCGGTTTCGTATATATCCGACGGATCGCCGTTGGCTATGCTCTCTGGGGTGTTTGATTCAGGAATGCCGTTGGTGCCGGGTGCCAGGTACTGAATGGCAATCTGCGAAGGATCGATAGTGGGGATGTAGCTTCCACCCGGGCCGCGGGAGGAGCCCTTGTTGCCGGTCAATGCGCTCTTCGGATGGGTCGGATCCTTGATGCCGAGAATGGGGTTCATCAACGTCGGGAAGTTGCCGAAGGTGATGCTGCCAACCGCGCCGTAGAACTCGTACAGCGAAAACGGCTCGCCACTCTGCAAGGTTCCGATTCCGGTGAAGTGCCAGTCGTTGGTGAAGTAGGAGGCAACGTTGTTGCTCTTGATCGCGTTGGGCACGTCTACCTGGAAGTTGGCGACAAACACGTGTGTACGATCAAAGTCAGACGAGGCCCAGGAATCGCGCAGGCGAGTCGGATTGTCACCGGTAAAGAAGAGACCTATGTCGCTCTGTTCATCGAGGGAATGACTCCAGGTGTAGCTGCCACCAACCTGGAAGTTATGCGAGAGGCGCTTTTCAACGTGGGCTTCGAGGGCATCGTACGCTGAAACACCCACGGTCTTGAAGTCCGCAGAATTGGGGCTATACCCGACGTATGGAGTTCTGAAGTCCACGTTGCCGGCATCAGCCGTATTCCAGGGCTCCACCGCAATCGGAGCATAGTCGTAATTAACATCCTCCTGGTTGTTCTGGTTCATCACTTCCATGCCATACGAGGAAGTCTCGCCCCAGATCGGATTGGTTGGCGTGGCGATGCCTGGTTCATTGAACGGAATCGGAATCACCGAATGGCGCCCGCGATTTCCGCTGTAACCGAGACTGACGGCAAGATCGTTTCGCGGCTGCCATTGCACATTCAGGGTGTAGTTGATTGTGTAGGGCAGAACGTTGCGCTTGTCATAGTAACCAAAGGGCACTGCCTGGGTGCACAGGGTGTACCCTTCCTGGCTCTGCAAACCACTACAGTTCTTGCCGAATTGGTAGTAATAAGAACCCTGGCTGGGATATCCCGTCATCTGATTCAACTGATCCTGCAAGACCTGATTCATCGCGCCCGGGTCTGAACTCGGAGCCACGTAGATGCCACCCAATCCCGACCCTGGAGTACTGAATGCCAGGTCGCCCAAGGGGTTCTCCAGTGTCAGACCGGAACTTGAATCTGTATTTCCGACAGCTACGCTGCCCAGCGGGGAGGATTCAGTAGCGCCAAAGGGACCGCCGATCGAACCGCCTGCAGGTTGCGAGAGATAAGTAAAGAGTTCACCTCGGTCAAAATACATGCCGCCGCCGCCACTGATGACAAATTTGCTATTCATGGCCTTCGGAGACCAGGCAAAGCCTACGCGGGGCGAGATGCCCCACTGGCGTCCTTCCAGAGTTGAGTCGGAAACACCCTTCGAGGGGTGCTCCTTGTTGTTGCCGGCGACAACGAATCCGGAGTTCACGACTGTAAGACCGTTGGGCACCTGATCGGTGCCGGTCACGTCGTACAACGTCGGATCGAAGTTGAACATATCGCCATACTTTTCCGTCATGCCGCCGTGATAGTCATAACGAACTCCGGCAGTGATGCTCAGGTTTGAAAGAGCCTGCCACTTATCCTGCAAATACCAGTTGAGCTCATTGGTTCGATAGTAGCGGTCAGCATTGTTGCGGTTCGTGGTAGGGTCGACACTTTCGAAAACACTGGAGCTGTGCACTTCCCCCTGCAGAAAACTGTCGAAACTGCTGGCTTTGATCTGGGCATGACCGTTGCGATTATTGGTGATATTCAATTGCGTGTAGCTGTAGCCGCCACCGGCGACAATTGTGTGCCTGCCCGCCGTGAAGATTACGTTCGTTGAGGGGTTCAAACGGTTCTGATAGTAGCCCATATCTACGAAGGCGCCGGGGACGCCTGCCGGGCCAATGTTGAGACTTGGCGAGTACTGGTCATAGTAGCCGAAGTTGCCGATCGTCAAGCCGGGCAGGACATTCGCGTCAAGGCCGGTTGTCTGCTCGCCTCCCACGCCCAGGTTACCGCCGGTGAGTGTCTGCTGATAGTTGGTGTAGGACCCCTCACGGACAAAGCCGAGACGCTGTTCCCAGTTAAGCCGCGGGCTGATCGCGATGGTATTGCCAAGTGAAAACACCTGCGATCCGTTATGCTGCGTAAGCGGAAAGCCACCCGTATTCGAGAAGCCGTAAGGCCGAGTAACCGGTGCGTTCTGATAGAAGTACTTCGCCGAGATACGATCCTTGCTGGTTGCATCGTCGTCAAGCGCAATGGTGGCTTGATCAGAGTTCAAGCGGGCGGTTCCAATCAGGTCTACGTTCGGCACGCCATATGTGTAGGGCGCACTGGACTGAGCTGAAGGAATCAGGTACTGGCCATTGGGAAGTTTGGCATTGAACAGTGCCGAAGCAACCGGATCAATGGTGACCGTGCCGCTGCCACCCCAGGAAAGGTCGGCATTCTCAAGGCCGGCACTGCTGCGGTCATTGGTGAGACCGGTAGGAACGGTCATCTCCGTTAGCCCCGTGCCATTATCCTCATTCACGCGCCGTTGATAGGCCGCGAAGAAGAAGAGCCTGTTGGTCTTCACAGGACCACCCACTGTGAAGCCGGTGCTCCAGCGACGAAGCCAGGGGTTGACCATCGATTGCGGGAAGACTCCGATTCCCTGCTGGGTCAGTTGATAGTCCTGGTTGAAGAAGTAAGGCGATGCATTCAGCAGATTGTTCGCATAGGAGCCGTACAGCTGGCCGTGCCAGTTATTGGTTCCGGTGCTGGTGTTGACGTCAATCTGCGCGCCGCTCGTGGCACCCTGCTGTGCATCGTACATCGAGGCATTTACGCGCAACTCCTGCGTGAACTCCGGCGGAGGGGAAGGCAGGCTGTTGCCGTTTGATCCATAAACAGATGTGCCGACTGAAAACGATCCGCCCGCGGTGGGCGCTGTGCCAATGTTGAAGTTGACGCGTTGTGAATTTGACCCCGAAGAGCTTTTGCCATTGAACAGGTTGGTGGAATCGACTCCGTTCACCTGAAACGTATTCGATGTATCGCGCTGGCCATTGGCCCAGATGGGTTGGTTGCCCAATCCAGAGTTGGAATCCAGATTCGATAGCAGTTCAGCATTCACGCCCGGCGATAGAACTGCAATCTGAGTAAAGCTGCCTGTCGCAAGCGGCGTCAGATCAATCTGCGCGCTGTCGAGTGTGTAGCCGTTGGTCGTATCGGTTGCGTTCAGCAGCGGGGTCGCCGTAACTTCGACCGATTCAGAGACCTGGCCCACTTTCAAGGTGGCATTTACGGTTCGCGCACTTGCTTCCTGAACCTGGATGCCCTTGATCTCAGTGGTTTCAAAGCCCGCATGGCCGACCCTCACTGTGTAGGTGCCAACTGGCAGATTGAAGATCTGGAAAAATCCAGTCCCCTGCGTCGTTGTACTTGCGCTGTAGTTAATCGCGGTGTCAAGAACCGTTACCGTTGCGCCGGGAACAGCAGCTCCCGATGGATCCATAACCGTTCCGTTGATGGAACCAAGGGTTTGCTGGGCTGCCCCATGCAATGAACAGGTGAGCACGGCCAGGACAAGCAGGCCGAGCTGAGCGACACTCCTCCAAGAAAGTTGTTTCATAAGCTCCTCACAGCTAGTTGGCTATCGATTCTTAAAGTAGGTGCGGCAGCGCGTCCGCGCCGTCCGAGCCCGATATCGAGTTTTGCACTCTGAGATGGAGAGAAAGTTAAAAAGGACTGATTAGGAATAGTTTGGAACACGCACGCCCAATTTCCCAAGAGAAATCCTGCGGGCACGGCAGGTTTTGCTGCCAGTTGCCTGTGGAAAAAAGGGCAAAAAAGGGCCGAATGCGCATTTTAAGACGATTTCGCGAGGCCTTCGCTTTTTGTCTGGCTTCGCGCCTTACGCCTTACGCTCGGGTCCGGCCCTAGCCCCTTAGTGCGATTTTTCCTTACCCCACTGGAAGCGAAGTCCAAGTCGCACGTCGGTGGGAAGGCTGATGTAACCGATCGGCGCAATATGCTGTTGGCTCAGCAAATTGTCTCCCTGGGCGTAAATGCCCAGCCATGAAAGCAACTGGTAGCTGCCTCCGAGGTCAACTCTCGCGAAAGCGTGATCCAGGTTGCGATTGGGCAGGAGCAGGCTGTTGCCGCCGTTCATGTCGTACCCTCCGAGGAAATCGGAATCGTCAGAGCGGCTGGCCGCGGCCAGCGAGGCAATCACTGTAATTGGATGGTGGGAATAGCTCGCCGTGAAAAATCCCGAGTGCGGCGGACGCCGGAATGGACGTGCCCCCTGCAGGGGAGAATCGCTGCCTACAGGAATGCCATCATCGGTGGGAATCGGCCCCAGCAGCGCTACATCGCTATTCGCGAACGAACGCTGAATAACCGCATCAAGATAGGTGTAGCCGCCGCGCAGGAAGATCGATCGCCCGATCCCGCTCTCGACTGTCGTTTCCACTCCCAGCGCCCGGAATGCCTCGGTATTCAGGCTCAATTCATAGGCGCCACTCGACTGAAGAAATTGCTCAAGCTGGTTTTGTTGTGCGGGGGACAGGTTCGGCAATAACTCCGGAACCAGGTCCAGCCCCACATACTCAATCTGCCGCCCGAATTCGTTATGGAAGAAGGTCGAGCGGAACAGCAGCCTCTCGCTGAAGAACGCCTGCTCAAATCCCCCATCGTAGGTGCGCGTTGTGGGTGCAGCCAGCGGCGTGATGTTTAACGCCTGCACAGTCGTTTGGCCACCATTGTTCTGGAGGAAGGTGTAGAGCGAGTAAAACTGGTCAGTCAGCGAAGGCTCGCGTATCGCGTCCCCAAAGTTGAAAAGGATGCGCGTTCCACTGAATATCCCTTTTCGCGGCTTCAGTGCGTAAAACGAGAATCCCGCGCGCGGTGTGGTCTGCGTTCCGAAAAGCGAATACCGCTCAAGATCGCCGCCCAGCGTGTAGAAGAAACGGCTCTTGAAGTCGCCGTGCACCGCCGCTCGATAGTCGTAATTCGATCGCTCGATGGGATAGTAGTAAGAACTGCCAGGCTCGGCCCCGCGCTCGTCCTCGTATTGGAAGCCGATCAGCGCAGCCAAATGCGGTGTAAAACGGTAGTCTCCCTGGTAAACGAGTTGATCGCGATTCGACACCAGTTGATAGCCCTGCGGATACGTCCCCGCGTAATCCATCAACGCACGCCCCGTCACGGAATACCCGTTGGCTCCGGTAATCGTCACCAGGTCGCCGAAGCTATCTCCGTAAGCGTCAAAAACTCCCGCTCCAGTCTGCGCCCACAGATTGTATTGTTCGCGCTTTCGCGTGAGACCATAGCGGACCGTGTTGTGGAAGTCTGCCGTAGTCTGATTTTGAATGGAAGCGCTCAGGTAAATGTCCTGATCTTTTTCAGTTGCGCTGTTCGAGAGGTCGTAGAACGCAAAAGTGCCGGGAACGCCGGTCGCGTCCAACCCGTAGTGCAGCGTTCCGCGCACTTCTGTTGATCCGCTGGGCTGCCAGCCAAAATTCGCACTGGTCGTCTCCACGTGATACTCGTCGTTCGGAAGATCGTTGGCCGTTTGCATCCAACTGAACGCGCCCAGATAATCGACCTTGTTGTGCGCCCCGGCCAGCTCCAGTTCTTCACGCGACGTGTTGAAATTGCCCCAGTCGCCGTGGAACAACAACGACGGAAAGCTTGTGGTTCCGTGCGGGGTTGTCAGGCTCACCACGCTGCTGGTGGCGTCGGCTCCATACAGGCTGGAATCCGGGCCGCGATAGACCTCAGCGCTTTCGACCCCGGTGGTTGAAAGCGGTCCAAAATCGAAGCGTCCACCCAGGTCGCCCGCACTCACGCCGTCCACGAGAACCATGTTCTGGTCCGAATCGCCTCCCCGCACAAACAGCGAAGTCTGCGCTCCTCGCTGCCCGACCTGCACCACAAACGTTCCAGGCATTAGCCGT
Organism: uncultured Acidobacteriaceae bacterium; assembly: GCA_963826915.1. Classification (GTDB taxonomy): domain Bacteria; phylum Acidobacteriota; class Terriglobia; order Terriglobales; family Acidobacteriaceae; genus Telmatobacter. Next base: position 1,651,724 of record CAWGYG010000003.1, on the reverse strand, counting down.
AAAACATTCACGAAATCATCACGCAGATCGAGATCGAGCGGCTCAAGCACGCTGGTCGCCGCGCCGGTTTGCGGTTGAGGAGTGGGCGTGCCAGTTGCGGTGACGACAATCGATTCATGCACCCAGCCAGGCTCTAAAACAATGTTGCGCTCGATTGCATCCATTTGACCGGCGTAGAACCCCGGCGTCTCAAGTTGACGGAAGGTCTTTGCCGATACGACCAGGAAAAACCGGCCTTTTACGCCAGTCGTCACTTGAAAGCTTCCATCGGCTGCAGACACCGCAGAAGCGACCACCTGCCCGTTGCTGATGAGATTGATCGTGGCGCCCGTAATCTTGGCACCCGAAGCGTCCGTGACCACTCCGTGAATTGACGCAGCGTCAGCGGTAATGGCCAGAAGCGAAACGAGAATTACGACAAGCGCGCGCTGTAAATTGGTACGCAGAATAGGAAAGGACATGCTGGCTCCTTCGTTCCCCTCGGAACGCAAGCGGGTTGAAGCGTCGAGGACCGGTCTCCTGACTTGTGCCTGGTCCAGCAACCTTCCCGGAGATTGACTCCAGTGGTTATTCAATCCGCCTGCGCCGTTTTGGCGAAAGGGATTATTCGGCTGGATTTCCTGCTTTGGCTAAATTACAACTCCCCAAGCAGGGGCACTCACAGTTGCGGGGCAGTGGCGGAATTTCACCGCCTTCCCGAACATCCTGACGATTACGGTTATAGGTGCACTGCCCATCAAGAGCAGCCTGGCTGCCATGGAATTATTTCCGTGACATGAACTTTTATAGACGGGAGCAAGCGGGAAGTCAAAACCGCGTGTCGAGTTTACCTGCAAGCCGGTGAATTGAATACGCGGTAGAACATCGCCTCAGGGTCTCGGTGGAAACCGCTCCACACGGGTAATTTTGGAGCTTTCCAAGCGCAGTTAAATGGACGCAAAACGCTCCATGCGCCTTGCGTCCATTGCCTTTCCTGAATTTCGTTTAGTGGTGTCCCCCGGCATGGCCTCCGCCTCGATATCCGGGCAAGGCGTGTTCATGGCCGGCATCGTGGCCTGCGTTTCCTACGTGTCCCTGTCCGTCGCGAGCTTCATTTCCGTGGAAGTGGTTGAATGGCTCCGCTCCGCGCTCGGGCAGCGGCCCGTGATAGCCGTGCCGCGGATCGTAACGGTTGTCAACGTGGCCAAAGAATCCGTGTGGCCCGTGAAACCAGGGACCAGCACCGATGAACAACCCGCCCACAAACCAGTCGGGCCCGTAGTAGCCATAGGGAGCGCAGTCGTATGGTGGGTAATCGAAGTACCCGTAGGGGCACACCGGCGCCACCCCAATGTTGACGGCAATCTGGGCCGGCCCCATCGTTGCGGAACTGAGCAACGCAATTGCAAGGGCTGAGAAAGCGAGGATCTTTCCGTGGGACATAGTCCCTCCTTGACTCAAATTAGAGTCGCAACGATGTCTTCAGGTTGTCTTTCCGATTCGAGTTTTCTTTGAGCTTTCGCCGAGCGTGCGGTATCGTCCTGGTGCTCGGAGTGGACCGCATCAGGAAATCCACGGGGAGGGAGCTCAATTGGCCGGGACCCCGGCGTCATGAAAGTGGACGCCTGATTCCATCCCACATGCGTCAGTGCCAGGCATGGTGACCCCGGGAAGACTCGAACTTCCGACACGCAGTTTAGGAAACTGCTGCTCTATCCACCTGAGCTACGGGGCCGCCTTTACAATCAGCGATATACGAGATATCCAAAATCCCGCAGGTCACTTGAGAGGCACAATCGGCTTCTCTGGCGCCGTTCTCCAACCTACAGCGAGAATGCAGGCCGCCATAAGTCGAAAACTCAGGAAACCACGCCACAAACAGGGTAACATTTCACAACTTGAGCGCAGCGGCGGCTTCGTCTCCATAGGTGTGGTTCGGCGAATGGATACTCGGTAAGACACGAAGGGCATCGACCTTGACGTATCCTTAGTCCGTTCATCACTCATCATCGCTGGAGGCACTAGGCTTGCAGCTCTTCGTCCAACACAGGTTCCTTGTTGCATCTCTCCTCCTGTTTGCAGCCATTGCCCATTGCTCGGCCCAGACTTCGACAAGTCTTAAGGTCGACGACGGCGCAACGCGCCTCAGCTTTCCCGGTGATCATTTTCAACTCGCCCTGGCCGTCACCAACGGGAGTACACCGACCGTGGTGCAAGTGACCTCGGAACTTCTCGATGTCGATGACGCTGTCAGGTCCCGTGCGAATGCGTCCTGCAACCTCAACACAGGTCAGACCATTTGCCGACTCGAAATGCCTCCGGCGACTCCGAACTCAAGGTCTCCGGGAACAGAAGGAAACCCGTTCCCTCCCTTCCGCGTTCGCTACACCATCACGGCTCCTGGCGACCTTCCTGTCTCCGGGATTCTCGCGCTCGACCATATTGCCCCTGACCTGTTCGATTTGCATGTCGCCGCGCCCAAGGATATCCACCTCGGTGCAACCTACACAGCTCGCGTACGCGCCCTGCATCCCTTGACGCACTTGCCCAGGGCCGGGGTTCCTCTCGATGCAACCCTCACGGCCAGTTATGAAGAGGACGACAAGCAGGATGCGGACTTCGGGCGTGTGCACGCCGTGACCGACGCCGAGGGGTTCGCATCCATCTCGTTCAGCGTGCCCTCAGAGAGCGATCTCACCGCCGTCGATCTGAACTTAGTTGGAACGCTCGCCAATCTTCACATCACTACGACCCAAACGCTCGCAATTCCTGATGACAATCGCTTTGATCTAACTACCGACAAGCCGCTCTATCAGCCTGGTCAGACCGTTCACACGCGCCTCCTATTGCTTGACCGGAACGGCAGAGCGAGTGCAAAGAAGACGGTTCGAGTCGACATCACCGACGAAAACGAGACGCTTCTCTTCAGAGCGGAGGCGCTTACTTCGGGCTACGGCATTGCCACCGTCGATTGGCCGGTCCCTGCGCGTATGCGTCTTGGCGAGTATCGGCTCGAGGCTACTCTTCCGGATGACGCCGACAACCATCAGAGCGCCTCTGCCTCGCTTCGTCTGAGTCGATACGACCTGCCCACATTCGTCGTTGCCCCGACCACCGACAGGCCGTTTTATATTCCAGGCAGCGATGCTGACGTCGAGGTTCGCGCCAACTATCTCTTTGGCAAGCCTGTGCTCCACGGTCACGTTCGCGTGGTGCGGGAAGACGACCGCACATGGAATTTTGTTAACCAGCGCTACGACACCAAGGAAGGCAAAGCCGTCTCCGGCGAGTTAGACGCGCATGGCGTCTTCAGGGCGCACATCCCGCTCAGCGAGGACCTGAAACAGTATCGCGACAGCTACCCGTCTGACGAATTCGAAGACCTGCACTTCGCGGCTTACGTCACTGACGCTTCAACCCAGCGCACCGAGCAGCGCCGTTTTGACATCCGGATCGCGGCTCAGGCCATCCATCTCTACATCATTCAGAACGATCAGGCGAAGGGCTTGCCGCAACAGCTTTACCTGGCAGCGACCACAGCCGATGGCTTGCCGGTAGAGTGTGATCTCTCGCTCTCTCTCCTGCCTTTCGAGGCACCGCATGACACCCTTCTTCAGCGCATTCGAAGAGCGCACCTTCTAAAGCGCGTGCACACCGATATTCATGGCCTGGCACGACTCAACATCCCCTCTTACGAAGACCTGCTGAAGATTGTGCCAGCGTCCTCGCTCCCACTTTCATCTTCATCGGACCGGCAACCGACTCTCTACGTCGCTGCCCGCGATAAGGACGGCCATACGGGTGTACTTTCAGAAGACATTCCCCGTCCCGCTGCGACATTTCGAATCACGACTTCAAACTCGATCTACCGGCCGGGCGATCCAATCGATATCCAGATTGCTGCCGCAGAGTCATCGCTCCCGCTGACGGTGCAGATTCTTCGCCGCACTCTGCACGGCGATCTTACCCTCGCCACTCGCGAAGTCTCCCTGGTCAATGGCCATGCCTCGTTATCTGTGACCAGCGATCAGCGCTACAGCGGCTTTGTCTTTATTGAGGTCATCGCTTTGAGCGCAAAGGCGGGTGAACCTGAGAAGTACGGCAACGGCGATAACGACCGTCATGTCACGGTGGCTTCTCATGGTTTGCTCTTTCCCCGCGACAACTCCCTCAAGGTCGGCATCCAGATGTCCGCTGATACCTTCGCCCCAGGGGAACAGGCAAGCGCGTCTCTTAGCGTTACGGGGCCCCAGGACCAGGACGGAGATGACTCCACGCGGGCTCCCAGCGCACTTGGCATCGTTGCCGTCGATCAGGCCGTGGAAGAACGCAACCGTACCGACACCGACTTCGGAGGAGCGAATCCGCAGCCATTCTTCTTCCACTGGCGATCAGAGTTTGAAGGCGATAACGTCGCTGGCGGATTTACACTTCAATCGCTCGAACGGCTCGACCTTGCAAAACCGTTGCCGCCCGGATCTCAACTCGCCGGCGAAATTCTACTTGCGGACCTCCAGCTTCAACTTGATATCGCCAACAATTCAGAGGGTCGGGCATTAAGTGACGTCTTTCGACTCGTCCTCGACGCACAACTCAGCCCCACACGCACGGCCCTGGCGCAGTATCTTAAGACCCACACGGAACTCCCGATTACCAAGCCCGAACTTGCCACGATCGTTGCCACCACGGGTATCGACTTTTATGCCTTGCGCGACCCCTGGGGAGCTCCATATGGCATTACCACTCTTCCTGAAAACGGGGGCATCTTCACGCTCACGCTCCACAGTGACGGCCCCGACAAACTGCATGCCACTGCGGACGACTTCGAGATTCCGCTCACCGGTTGGCGTTGGTTTGCGGGCCACGAACTGGAGCTGAAACACGCTGTCACAGCCTTCCACGATCGAACCGGTAGGTTCGTGCGTGACCTCGCCGACCTGCGCGGCGAAATGCAGGCAGAAGGCATTACCTTTGATGAATGGCGCGATCCCTGGGGCCAGCCCTTCACTTTCAAGTTCTCAATCGAGGGTACACAATTTGTTGTCTCGGCTTCCTCCGTCGGCGACCCAAACTTTCAACCTCAATATGACTTTCAGAAAGGCCCGTATATTGAAGGCCGAGCCGAGATCGACTACACCACCGAATTGCGCGGACGCATCGAAACCGCACTCGGACGCTACGCCGAATCCCACCCTTACCCGGTGAACGCCTCAGAGTTCAGCGCCGCACTTCGCTTATCCGGCATGAATCCATCGCAACTCACTGACCCGTGGCACCGCGCTCTTTCCGTCACATTCCGCAGCCGATCCATCTACACCGACCGCGTCCAGACAGAAGCCCACGCAAGCCCTAACGGCGCTCCCAAAAACCGAACTACAATCATCCCGGTCACCGCGATCTCAGACATCGTTGAACTGCGCAGCCTTGGCGCAGACGGAAAACGCGGTACCCCGGACGATTTCATCTTCGCCACTTTTTCACGCGTCCGCTCGCTTCAGGGCGCCCAGGATTCCGTTGCCAAACATGCAGCCCAACAGACGGTTCATTCCGGAGAGACAGGCGATATAGCGGGCACGGTCACAGACCAATCAGGAGCTTTGATCGCGGGTGCAATCATCGTTGCTATCAATCAGAAGACCGGAATGGAATTCGAAGGGAAATCCGATAACGAAGGAAACTACCTGATTGGGCCACTGCCTGTCGGCATGTACAAGGTTCAAATCCAGGCGCCGGGTTTCATGAACCTCGTCTATGACGAAGTCAACCTCCTTCCGCAGATGACCGGGTCATTGGACGCGATACTCAGGGTCGGCAGCGTCAGTGAAGCTGTAGAAGTCAATGCGAGTCCAATGATGTTGAGCACCGACAGCGCTATGATTTCGACTCAAGAAATATCCGGCATGGCCCCTACTCCACCTCCGCCACCCGGTGTCGCGGGTGGTGGAGGCGGAGGGCCCACCTCTACACCGCGCCTTCGAGACTACTTCCCGGAGACACTTGTCTGGCGTCCTGAAATCATTACAGCTCCTGACGGTACGGCGACATTTCAATTCCCTGTTGCCGACAGCATCACGACGTGGCAGCTCTCCGCCGCCGCATCGACATTATTGGGCAATACCGGCTCCGGCACGGCGCAGTTCCGCAGTTTTCAGCCCTTCTTCGCAGCCTTCGATCCGCCATCGGTCCTTACCACCGGTGACCTCATTGTCCTGCCCATAACAATCCGCAACTATCTTGATCATGGGGTTACGGTTCGGGGATCGATCACCCCAGCACCGTGGTTCCGTCTTGATGGACCCGCGTCAAGTACGACGCAGGTTTCTTCGCAGGCGTCTGCCTCCCCCGTTTTCCGCTTTACCGCGTTGACTCCCGTCAGGAATGGACAGCAGGAGTTCACCGCGCAGGCAGACGAAGTTGGCGATCGTATTGCCCGTCCCGTCACCGTCCATCCCAACGGCGAGGAGATCGCTGTGACTGTCGCCGGAATTCTTTCGCCCGGCGACAACACTCTCACCCTCACTCTTCCCGCGGATACGCTGCCTGGCAGCAGCGACACAACGCTGAAGGTCTATCCAAATCTCGGAGCACATCTTCGCGATGCTCTGGTTGCGATGGCCGATTACCCGAACGGCTGCGCAGAGCAGACGATATCCACCGCCTGGGCAAGTCTTCTGCTTCAGCGCTACGCTGCTGCCATCCCGCAGAAGGACGAGAAGCTGCAACAGCAGACCCATCGTAACCTTCAGGAAGCTTATGAGAACCTGCTGGAGGATCAGCTTCCCAACGGCGGATTTGCCTACTGGTCAAGAGATCGCTATGCCGACCTGGCTCTCACTGCATACGCCATCCAGTTCCTGGCGGAGGTCCGCCAGTTTATTACCATCGACGACGGCGTCCTGAACAAGGCCGTTGCTTATTTAGCCCAGCAACAACAGCCCAAGTCTCAAAGCACTGCCGGACTCTGGGTAAGCGTCGATCGGGACCACACGCCACATCCCGAGGACAGTCGCCGCAACGTCATGCTCACAGCATCCATTGCAGCCATGATTGCAGGGGCGCCAAATTCAGAGCCGCTCCTGCAGAAAGCCCTTGCCGCGATTCAGCCATTCACCGATGAGTACGACGAGCCGTACACTTTGGCCGGCTATGCGCTTGCGTCGATTGCCTTGAAGGACGCAACTCGCACCGAGCCAGCAATTAAACGTCTCCGCGCCATGGCACTTTCGCAGGATGGCGGAGCTTACTGGTCGCTTGAAACGAATACGCCGTTCTATGGCTGGGGCCGTGCAGGCCAGGTTGAAACCACCGCCCAGGTGCTGCACGCCCTGCTCGCCTCCGGCGCTCAACCGCAGGATGACCTCGTCGCTCGCGGTCTTCTCTTTCTCGATCACAAACAAGACCGCTACAGTCTCTGGTATTCAACCCAGGCCACCGCGAGGGTGTTGGATGTGCTCGCCGAAATCGCCCTGCGCAATTCCTCGGTCTCGTCGGAAGGCGGTCCCGGCGACCTGGCAGTTTCGGTTGACAGCCAACCTGCTATCGCTGTTCCACTTCCGGTTTCAGTCCAGGATGCAGGGCCAATCTTCGTTCCACTTGGCGCCGCTCTCGCTGCGGGGAGTCACCGGGTGACTTTCGTCCTACCAAACAACGCGCAATCCGCCACCGCTCAACTCGTGTCCAGTCTCTATCGCCCATGGGCGGCTCTCTCGCCAACGTCCTCCATCGTCAATAACGAGCAGCTCCGCATGGCTGTTGCCTTTGATACGACCACGCCTCTTCCCGAGAAGCAGGTGGATGTGACGGCGCATTTCGAGCGGATCGGCTTCCAGGGCTACGGCATGATGATTGGCGAGATCGGCCTTCCTCCCGGTGCAGATGTAGACCGGGCGTCTTTGGAATCGGCTGTTGCCGCGAGCGATTATCAGCTCAACCATTATGAGGTCTTGCCCGACAAGGTACTGATCTACCTTTGGCCTGGAGCTGGAGGTCTGACGATGCACTTCCATTTCACTCTTCGGTATGCCATCGACGCTCTCACCGCACCGTCGTCGGTCTACGACTACTACAATCCCGATGCCCGCTTCGATCTCAAACCTACAAGGATCAAGACGCGCTGATTGGGTTAGAAGGCGAACGCGGAGATTTCCGAATTAGCTAGAAGAAAAGATTGAGCAACGATAAGAATTCATCGTCGGTGCCGTCGAATCTTGGCCTCCGTGGAACTTTTTCCCTTCTCGCCGCATTACCAGTTGCGAAGTGCCTTGACGAAACCCATGCAAGAAACATCCCATATCGTCGTTCTACATTCGGAGGGGACAAAGTCACCTATCATGCTCGATGCCCCGAAAAATCCCAATGCAGACGAATCCACACCGTCGATTACTGACGAACAGTTGATGGTGGCCGTCGCGCGCGGTTCTTCCGACGCCTTCACATCGCTTTTCCAGCGGTACAAACAGCCCCTCTTTGGATTCTTTCGCCGCCGCGTTCCCGACCCCGCCGTAGCAGAGGAACTGACCCAGGAAACCTTCCTCGCGGTGCTGCGCGCAGGCTCGCGCTATCAGGCATGCGCCCTTTTTCGAACGTGGCTCTACGCCATCGGATTCAAGATCCTGCGCGCGTACCGCCGCAAAGCTGCGTTTCGAGCCACGTTCTGGGGTTCGCAACCTGAAAACTCGGAGCCCTCTGTCGAATGCACCATCGATGCCGAGGTCCTGCTTCGGCAAGCCGTTGGAAAACTAGACAGCGTCGACCGCGAAATCCTGATGCTCCGCGAATTCGAGCAGTTGAGCTACGCGGAGATCTCCGATCTTTGTCGCATTCCACTCAACACGGTTCGCTCCCGCCTGTTTCGCGCGCGTACCGCTCTTCACGATCTGCTCGCCGCCCCCGCTTCCAGTTCCCACGCGAAGCATCTGGCGGAATCCGAGGAACGCATATGAACACCACAATCCATCCCGTTGCCCCCGAAGAAGTCATGGCCTGGCTCGATGGCGAGCTCTCCAGCGCCGAGGCTCGAGCTGTTGCTGCCCACCTCGACACCTGCGGTGAATGCGCTAACCTCGCCGCGCAGTTCCACCACACTGCCCAGTCTCTCTCCGCCTGGAGTGTTCCGGAAGTCCCGTCAAAACTCGACGAGTGGGTAAGCGGACTTGAAGCTACAACTGCCCCCAGTGCGAACCGCCTCAAAGCAGTCCCCGAAGTTCGCTCTAGCGCTTGGAATTGGAAGCTGTGGGGAAGCGGAGGCGCTTTGGCCGCATTGTTGATCCTGTCTGTGGTTACCTCGGCAATCTGGTCCAATAGCGGCAAACCCGTCGCCCATCAGGAAAGCGCGCTGACTTCGGTCGAGACTCAGACCGCGAGCCCGGCGATGGCCCCACAGCCAATCACCGACCAGGAATCCAAAATATCGAAAGGCAAGAACAGGCCGCAGGAGAGTGAGAGCAGAGCCCTGAACTCCCTGGTGACGGTTACCAGTCCAGGTGTTGCCGCAGATTCAAACGGCCTTTTTCACGGTCTCGGCGATCATGCTCAGAGCTCATTCTCGGTTGATGGGCAGGCTCCGTCTGCGCCGGCGCCCATGATCGCTCGCACCGCCTCTCTCACCATCGTCGTGAAGGACTTTGCTGCCTCCCGCGCGTCTCTTGACGCGATCCTGGCGCGGCATCACGGCTACTCCGCGCAACTCACAGTGGCCACTCCTGAAAATGACTCGCGCAGCTTTCAGGCCTCTCTCCGGATTCCTGCGCCCGAGCTATCTTCCGCGATCGGCGACCTCAAAACCCTGGGACGCGTCCAGAATGAGTCGCAATCGGGTGAAGAAGTCACCCAGCAGCACGCCGATCTCGTCGCCCGTCTTCAGAACTCACGCGAGACAGAACAGCGCCTTCGCGACATCCTCGCCCAGCGCACGGGAAAGATCGAAGATGTCCTTCAGGTTGAAGAGGAGATTGCCCGCGTACGTGGCGAAATCGAATCCATGGAAGCCGATCAGCAAGCCCTCGAACACCGCGTCGACTTCGCCACCGTTGACATTCAACTCTCCGAGGAATTCAAAGCGCAATTGAATGCACCGTCCGACTCCGCCGCCAACCGCATTCATAACGCGTTCGTGGCCGGCATTCGCAACGCGTCGGCGACGCTGCTCGGGATCGCCCTGTTCTTTGAGGAGTACGGTCCTGTGCTCTTGATCTGGCTGGCGATCCTCGGCTTGCCGGTACTGCTCGTATGGCGTCGATACCGCAAAGCTCTCGGTCGGGTCTAGATCGAGCACATTCGGAACTATCTTGCTTTGGTGTTCGCTGCCACTTGAATGACTGCCTGGAAGGCTGGCTTTGGCTGACCGGCGCGATCGAAGAGCAGCGGATAGCTTGTGCGACCCTTCACTGGCCAGTCGTTTCGCCATGAATCCGCGTCCGTTACACCCCATAGCGTGACCCTGGTGACGACATCGCGGTGCTTGAAAAAGACACCGAATAAGTCGGCATACCGCTTTGCGAGCTCCTGCTGCACCGGTTGCGGCAATCCGCTGACGTATGGGTTGAGTTTCGCATCCTGTTCAATTTTCAGCGAAACGTCGGCTGTCTGCTGTCTCGTGGCCTGGGGCAACACGTCGATGTCGAGTTCCGAGATCACTACTTTCACTCCAAGCTTTGCGAAGGCGGAGATCGTAGCATCTTCGGCCTCAACCGAGGGCCATTGCAGACCGTCATGCCCTTGTAAGCCGACGGATGTGACCGGGACACCCTCAGCCTTGAGCTTTTGGATCAATGCAAGCGCACCGTTGCGCTTAGCCTCATTTTCCAGCGAGTAGTCGTTGTAGGTAAGCTGCGCCTGAGGATCGGCTTCGTGCGCGTACTGAAAGGCCTTTGCGATATAGTCCTCGCCAATGATCTTCAGCCACGGAGACTGGCGCAGCGTCCCGTCTTCGTTCAGCGCTTCGTTGACAACGTCCCAACTTTGAATGCGGCCCTTGTAGCGGCCAACAACCGTTTGGATATGGTCGTGCATCCGTTTTAGCAGGGTTTCGCGGTCGACGAAGTTTCCCTTATCATCGCGGAAGACCCATGCCGGAACCTGGTTGTGCCACACCAGGCAATGGCCGACGATGAACATATGATGCTTCTCCCCGAAGGCTACGTACTGGTCGGGAACATCGAAGGCGTAAATGCCTGGCGCAGGATGCACATTCTCCCACTTGAGAACATTCTCCGGCGAGATGGAGCTGAATTGCGTTTCGATGATCGCGTCTCCGCGGCTGTCCTTACCGGTAATCTGCGCGCCGTTGATTGCCGCGCCAACCACAAAGGCGTTCTTGTAGGCCTCTTTCAGCGAATCGGGCTCCTGGGCTGTCGCTATGAGCGTGACACTGAGCGTTGCCAGCATCGCGATTCGCATCCTGGTCGACGTTTTGAATAACATGGTTTTTCCTTTTCCCCGACCTTGGCCGGATCGACGGCTGGATTACGAGGCAGTGGGCGGAGCAAATGCCTTGCGCCGTTCAGAAAGCTCGTTGGCAATCTTCTGGTTTCCTTCGCGCGATATGGGATAAAAGAACAGGCATGCGGCGACAGCGAAAAACGCGAGTCCCGCGTAGATGCTGGCGGTCAACAATATACCGGACTGCGCATGTGCCGACTGCACCTCTGCTCCGGAAACGAATCCGTAGAAAGAAAAGAGCCAGCCGGCAATGGCACCGCCGAGAGCGAGACCTGCCCATAGTGCGAAGACAACAGCAGCGGTAACCGTGCCACTGGCGCGGCGGCCCGTCTTCCATTCACCATAGTCGGCCACATCTCCCATCATCGCCCAGATGATGGGGCCCGACAATCCATAGGCGAACTGGCGAAGCACTTCCACAACGATGATTGCCACGGTGGAGCTGGGAGGAATGATAAACAGCGCCATATTGAAGATGCCCGACAACAACATGCTGCCGATAAAGAGTTGGCGCTTGCCTACGCGGACGGAGACAGCGGTGGAGCAGGCAACACCAACGAGGAGTGCGGCAAGCCCGAACCCATTGAACCATGCGAACAGATCCACGTTCCCGGCGACAAACCGGAAGTAAGGAAGCATGACATTGCCGCGTATCACGATGGCCGTGAAATAAAACAAGGTTGCGAGGAACAACACCACCCATGGACGGTTCTTGAAAAGGTCGGAAAGATCCTGGCCAAGATTGGTCTTCTGCTGCGGATCAGGCTGGATGCGCTCTTTAGTGGCGAAGAAGGCGACAATGAAAAAGATAACGCTCAAAGCGGAGAGCAGACCCATGGTGTACTGGTAGCCACGCGCGTCATCGCCGTGGCCAAAGTATCTCACCATAGGGATGGCGAGGCTGGCGACAATGAAGCCGGCAGAGTTAGCGGCGATTTGCCGGTACGACGCGATGCTTGTCCGCTCGTCGGGATCTGCGGTCATGACCGCCGTAAGCGAGGCATACGGCACGTTGTTGACCGTGTAAATCACTCTCAGCAGGATGTAGGTAGTCCAGGCATAAATGATTTTTCCGGCCGGGCTGATGTTTGGCGTAGTAAAGGTGAGAACCCCGATGATGCCGAAGGGCAGCGCCGACCACAGCAGCCAGGGCCGGAACTTGCCCCACTTTGTGCTGGTGCGATCTGCAATTACGCCCATGACCGGATTGAGACACGCCACGCCCAGGCCAACGACCAGGAAGAGCGTTCCAGCCTGCGCCGCCGTAAGTCCGAATGTGTGGGTATAGAAATCCAATTGCAGCGCCAGCATGGCCTGAAAGACAAAATTGGCCGCCAGGTCGCCCAGGGCATAGCCGGACTTCTCTCCGAAGGAAAGTTTCTCGATCATCACTGCCTCGTCTTTCGCCGGCGTTCCCGGCCGGGCTACCGCGTTACTTGTAAGGTCAACTTCTGAAGATCGGCATCGCGTGAAGAATTGCCGACCATGATTGCAAATTCTCCAGGTTCCACAACGTACTTCATATTTACGTCGTAGAAGGAAAGCAGGGCCGGTGTAATGTCGAGCGTTACCGTGGTGGTCTCGCCCGGCTCGAGCCATACCTTGCGGAAGCCTTTGAGCTCCTTGACCGGCCGCGTCACCGAGCTCACCAGGTCGCGGATGTAGAGCTGCACCACTTCCGCGCCGGCGCGCTTTCCCGTATTTGTGACATCCACCGAAACCTGTGTCGACCCATCCGTACGAATCCTCTTCTTTGCGAGCCTTGGGTTCGCGATATTGAAGCTCGTGTAGCTCAGCCCATAACCGAACGCGTAGAGCGGAGAGACATCGTCGAACAGGTATCCGCGCCTTGCCGACGGCTTGTAGTTGTAAAACACAGGCAAATGGCCTACCGAGCGAGGTACCGAGATCGGCAGTTTGCCGCCGGGGTTGTAATCGCCGAAAAGCACGTCGGCAACCGCGTGCCCGGTCTCCTGTCCGAGATACCAGCACTCGTAGATCACGGGGACATTCTCTGCAACATAGTTGATGGAAAGCGGCCTGCCGTTAAACAGGAACACGATGACCGGTTTGCCCAGCGCGAGCATCGCTTTTACCAGTTCCTCCTGGCGTCCAATCAGGTCCAGGCTGGTGCGATCGCCCATATGATTCAATCCCCATGCCTCGCGCGATGTCTGTTCGTTTCCGCCGATCGCCAGCACGATCACATCGGCCTTCTTTGCCACGCGCACCGCTTCGGCAATTGCTTTGCGGTCCTCTTCGGGATCGCTGGGCACGACTGCGTCCTGGTTCCACGAGCCGCCGATGGTGATTTTGCAACCTTCGCTGTAAAGTACCTTCACCTTCTTGCCGACCTTCGCCTTGATGCCGTCCAGCACCGTGACATTGTGCTTCGGCACGCCGCTGTATCCGCCCAGAAGGCCCCGATCCGCGTTCGGTCCGATCACCGCGATAGTCTTGATCTTGCTTGAATCGAGAGGTGCAAGATTATTTTTGTTCTTGAGTAAGGTGATCGCTTCGTGCGCTGCCGTCAGCGCCAGTGCACGATGCTCATCGCATCCAACTACACGGTCCGCCTCTTCGGGATCGACATAAGGATCGTCGAATAATCCCATCTCAAATTTCCAGAAGAGCATCGGCGCAACCAGATCATCGAGCTGCGATTCCTTCAGCACGCCTTTCTTTACCAACTCGACCAGGTGCAAGTAGCAGTCTGGATCGGGGAGTTCGATGTTGACGCCCGCCTCAACAGCGAGCGCGCACGATTCCTTTTTGTCCCTCGCGACGTTGTGGCCATGCGTATCTGGACGGTAACCAAGCTCCCAAATCGCGTAATAGTCCGACACCACGAAACCCTTGAAGCCCCACTCCTTGCGCAGCAGATCCTGCAGCAGCCACTTGTTGGCGTGCGACGGTACGCCATCGATCTCGTTATACGACGCCATCAAAGTCACGGCTCCCGCTTCGCGCAACGCTTCCTTGAAGGTGTAAAGAAATGTCTCCTGCAGAACCCGCATCGAGACATTCGAGGGAGCACAGTTCATGCCTGATTCTGGCTGTCCGTGTCCCACAAAGTGCTTGAGCGTGGCCAGTACATGCTGCTTGTCCCTGAAGTTCTTCTCTCCCTGGAAGCCGCGCACTGCAGCGATCCCCAATCGTGAGACGAGGTAGGGATCTTCGCCATAAGTCTCCTCGACACGCCCCCAGCGAGGCTCGCGGGCCACGTCGACAACCGGTGTGAGTGCGTGATGCGCCCCGCGCAGACGCGCTTCGAGAGCCGTCATGGTGAACAGCGACTCCACCAGCCCTGGGTTGAAGGTTGCCCCCAGCGCAATGGGTTGAGGGAAACTTGTCCCGCCCGGCGCAGCATGCCCGTGGAGGCATTCCTCGTGAAACATCACCGGAATTCCAAGACGGCTGTTCTCGAGGAAGAACTTCTGGATGGCATTGGTCAACACGGCCATGGAGCGGGCGTCTTTGCCGCCGCCAGCGTCGCTTGGCCGGCCGACCTGTCCCAGTCCGCGGCCATTGCGAAACGACTTCTTGGCCTTCGCGAAGTCGAAGTTCCCTTCCCCATTCAACATCGTCTCGGCCTTCGACTGCCACACGCACATCATCTGTGCTGCCTTTTCTTCCAGCGTCATCCTCGAAATGAGATCCTTCACGCGCCGGGCCGAGGGAAGTCTGGCGTCTTTGTACGGGATAGCGTCTTTGCGGGCGTTTACGGCAACTGCAGACTTCTGGTTTTTCATGCGATCCAATCCTTGGGTTCATGCTCGCGGCAATGCGCGGAAATCAAGTAATTAGGAACTTTGTTCCTGTTCAAAGAGGGAATGAGACTGCCCTCCGCAAAAGCCGCTCTTCTGCCCCAATAAATCTAGTTGCTCGCAGTGGAAAGAACAATAGAAAAATCGATTTTCTTAAAGACTTTCTGAAACCTTGCAAGTGACCCACGGCTAACCAGCAAGGAATTCCCCGGTGGGTGACCCGCACAGCGAAGCACCAGGGATGTCTTTTAAGCTTGGGCGAACTGCGGACTCGTCAAGGTTGCGCGTAGTAACCGGCAGCAGTGCGAACATTCACGCCTGGCCGGTCAACCTTCACCTCAATAGTGTGAAACTCGTCCGCCGCCGCCGCGGGCGTCGAGTCGAAGCTCAGAACATAGAATTCCCTGGCATCGTCCATGAACTTCGACATCGCTTCTCCGAAGTTCTTAACCTTGGCAAAAGCTTGCCCACCGTTCTGCTGGGCAAGAACCTGCAGCCACATTCCTGCCGCCGCGGCTTGGTCAGCAGATTGCGGGGCGACAGCCGTCACGCTCATAATCCCTTTGCGGAGATTTGGAGCGCGATTGAAGTCACCCCAGGAAACTGCGTCAAGCGTCGTCTGGTCCTCGCGCAAATAAGTGTTCATGGCGGCAAGCACAGGGGGATATTCTCCCGGAACCAGATTGGGTAGGCGCCAGCCTGGGCCAGTCCAGATAAGGATGGTTCGTTCCCGGGAATTCTGCTTCTCACCCATCAGAGTCCCGAGCAAATTGATCGATTCGTGGAAGTGATCCAATACGCAACTTTGCCGCGCGGATTTATTCTGGTTATTCTGCGCCACCCCAGGAAAAAACATCCAAGGGGAAGGAAGACTGAGGTCAGGATCCACGGCGTCGCAATCCAAACCGCGAGGGCGGCGCGCAAACTCCGCAAGTCGTCGAACGATTGCTGCGCGGTCCGTGGATGGCTGCGTCTCCGTTGCTCCCTCACTCGATAGGGAGACAACTGAGAGCGGGAATGGCAGTGGTCCCCGGCCCTCTGAAAGGAACTTGTCCAGATCCCTCTGCACATGCCCAATCGCGGATCCGTTATCGTTGAGCCCGTCGAGAACGACTAAGACACGCACGTCGGCGGTAAAGGTCTTTCCATCTACTTCGCGAAATCGTTGGATTTTTTGCGGCTTCTGGTTATCCAGCAACGAAAAATCTTCCGCCTTCAGCCCGGTAACCGGCTTGCCCGACGAATCGGTCACCTGCACAATGAGCGAGATGTGATGCTCCGCCTCATACTTCTGCTCACGTTGCGCTTTCGTCCTGGGAACAAGTTGAATTGGCGAAGTCGTGTCGGGGCTTTGCGCCCGGATGCTGAATGCATTCTGATTGCTAACTGCGGAAAAAAATGAAATGCATAGGACTCCGGCACTCAACCAATGCGAACGCAACATACGCTGAGCCTCTGAGGAAGAAACTACGACGTGCCCGGATAACATCTTACGGCTCAAGCAACGAAAAGAACTTCTGACCTCGCAGCAGTCCGAAGCTTCGGCATGTGCACGAATCGTAAAAGCGTGCCAGTGAGGTACTTGTGCCGCCGCGTTGATGCAGTACAAACGTCGCCTCTTTCACTGAATAGATATCTTTATTGGTGATAAAAAACATTTGAGCAACCCAATTCGATCAATATGCTACAAACAGTATCAGGACCGCGATCGCCAATGATGACCTTCCAGGCGCTCGTCATTTGACCCAAAACCTTGAATCCAGGTGAACTTTGCAGTTTTTTAGACCAAATCGACCTTCCCGTCGCCTTTGGACACTCATGTTCACCGCGCTGGCATCCTGCGTATTCTTGTGGGGCCTGCAGTACAAGCTTTCTCTCTATGACCCGCCACAAGCTGCTTCGCACCAGGTTCCGATGGCGAAGCTCCTTTCCAGGAATGAACAGTCCGACAGGACTGAAGGTTCAACCTATTCCCAAACCAAACCTGGTATCAAAGTCCCCCTTCCGGCGGCTTACACCAGTCTCCTTTTTCTGTTTATTGCCTCCATCCTTAACCTGCCGGCATCAAGCCGCGACTCTGATTCCGATCATTTGTTGCCGCAATTGAAGCGAGCCCTTCTAGAGACACACTTCGTTCGCCCCCCTCCCAGTCTCCTCTAGTCAGAAACACAATTCTTGGAGTTGAGATTTCCGCTCGTGTTTGAGCTGGATCGCACAAGACTATGCTTTCGACGGACTTTTCCGGATGGAGGCTCTCTTGTGGCGCTTTGCATTCCCACAGTCACTCATCCATTTAGAGGTGCAATCAAGATATGCAAAGGCGAAGTTCCTTGATTTTCTCCGCAGGAATGATGCTTCCAATCGTCACCTGTTTCGTTGCCTGTCATTCGAACGGAAAGAGCTCGGAAGCAAAAGCGGATGAAACTCCGACGGCAAAGATCGCTACCGCGGCACGAGGGAACATTGCGCATACGTTGAGCCTTGCTGGCCAGTTCCAGCCATACCAGGTCGTAGACGTTCACCCCAAGGTGACGGGCTTCATGGTCAAGATCAACGTCGACATCGGCGACAGGGTGCACAAGGGTCAAACTCTCGCGGTGCTTGAGGTTCCCGAGCTGAATGCCCAGTTGAAGGGCGCTGGGTTTGACATGCAACAAGCCCAGGACGATCTGCTTCGGGCCCAGCATGAAGTCAAGCGAGCTGAGGCGACCCATGCCGCACTGCATGCTGACTATCAGAGGCTTCTGGATGCCTCAAAGGCACAGCCTGGCTTGGTCGCACAACAGGAAATAGACGACGCGCAGAGCAAAGATCTTTCCTCGGAGTCGCAGGTTGATGCGGCCAAAGCCGCAGCGGACGCGGCACGGGAACACCAGCAATCGGCCAACTCTGAGAAGGATCGCATGCAGGCGCTTCAGAATTACACGAATGTGGTTGCACCACTGGATGGGGTGATTGTCTGGCGCTACGCCGACACCGGGGCGCTGATCCAGAGCGGCACCAATTCAAATGAACAGGACATTCCAATTGTCAGGCTCTCGCAGAGCGGATTGCTTCGGCTCCGCATGCCCATTCCGGAGGACGATGTCCGGTATGTGCACGTCGGCGATGAGATGCAGGTGAGAGTGGATGCAATTGGGCGCTCATTTACTGGAAAGATTGTGCGCTTTACACGCGACGTGAACTTTGAAACGCGAACGATGGAAACAGAAGTCGACGTGGAGAATCAGGATCTTTCAATCTCCCCGGGCATGTATGCCAACGCGCAAATGCAGCTCGCCCACGCCGACAACGTGACCACTATTC
Source organism: uncultured Acidobacteriaceae bacterium (assembly GCA_963826915.1). Classification (GTDB taxonomy): domain Bacteria; phylum Acidobacteriota; class Terriglobia; order Terriglobales; family Acidobacteriaceae; genus Telmatobacter. Next base: position 1,633,233 of record CAWGYG010000003.1, on the reverse strand, counting down.
CTGTTGAAGCATTGGTCCTCAAAGGGAATCAAGAAACTGTCCTTTCGTTGGACGCTGACAATCGCATTCACATCCGGAACGTGGAAGTTGGCCTTCGCGGATCAAAACTAGCCGAAATCAAAAACGGACTGCAACCAGGTGACCGGGTAGTTCTGGGTGGCCAGGAGAACTATCGCGAAGGTGAGCGGGTGGAGCCGATCCTCGTTCAGGCGCCGGCTTCGGATGCCCTGCGTGAGTCGGGAGGCGTGATCGATATGAAGGCTGAGTCAGACGAGAGCAACGGAGGTTCAAAGTAATGCCGAAGTTCGCTCTCAAGTATCCATTCTTCATCATCATGCTATGCCTGGTCGTGGCGCTGGTCGGCATTGTCAACGTGGTTCGTATGCCGGTGGATTTGTTTCCAAAGATCGACATGCCGGTCGTCGTCGTGGCCACGTTCTACAACGGCATGCCTCCGGAGCAGATTGAAGCCGACATCACCAACACCTTCGAACGGTTTTTCACCCTGGCCGCCAATGTCGATCACAGCGAGTCGCGCTCTCTGACTGGCGTGAGCCTCATTAAAATCTACTTCAAGGCGGGAACCGACCCCAACGCGGCTCTAAGCAACATAGCAAACCTGGCCATGGCCGACCTTCGGCGCCTGCCTCCAGGAACTCTCCCGCCGGTTGTACTGGGTATGGATGCTTCGACTCAGCCAGTCTGCCTGGTAACGCTGAAAGGACAGGGACTGAACGAGACCCGCTTGAAGGATCTGGCGCAGTTTCAAGTGCGGAATCAGATTTCCAATGTCCAGGGCGCGTCAGTGCCTCAGCCCTACGGAGGAACATACCGCCAGATCCAGGTCTACGTTGATCCCCAAAAGATGGAGGCGCGCAATCTGAGCCTGAACGACGTTGTAAAGTCGGTGGACAGTTCGAATCTGATTCTGCCCGCTGGCGACGTGCGTATCGGCTCCAAGGACTACAACATATACGCCAACAGCCAGTTTCCCGATGCTAACTCGATGAACCAGATGCCCCTCAAGTCAGTCGGTAATTCATCTGTCCTGGTGGGCGACATCGGCCACGCCGTCGACGCCGGCGCCTTGCAATACAACATTGTCCGCATCGACGGACAACGCTCTGTCTACATACCCGTTTTCAAACAAGGTGGCGACAGCAACACCATCACTATCGTGAACGGAATGAAGGATGCCATCAAGCATCTTGTCGACATTCCGGCATCCCTTAAAACTGACGTTGTCTTCGACCAGGCCGTCTTTGTCAAGCTGGCAATCAGCAACGTAACGCGGGAAGCGGCGATCGGTCTGTTTTTGACCGCGATGATGATCCTGATCTTTCTAGGCAGCCCCCGCGCCACAATCGCTGTGCTACTGTCTGTTCCGCTTTCAATGGTGGTCTGCCTGCTGATCACCGATTACACGGGCGGCTCAATTAACACCATGCTTTTGGGCGGCTTGGCCCTGGTTTTCTCCCGACTCATCGATAACGGTGTCATCGTGCTCGAGAATATCTTCCGGCACATGGAGATGGGAGAATCGGCGGCCGTCGCGGCGGACAACGGTGGATCGGAGGTCTCGATGCCGGTGCTGGCAGCCACCTTCACTACCTCCATCGTGTTCTTCCCTATCACGTTTTTTAGCGGGGTAAGCAAGTACATCTTCACCCCTTTGGCGCTCGGCGTCGTGCTGTCGATCTTTGCTTCGTATTTTTTCGCGATGACCGTGGTGCCGCTCTTCTGCGCCAAATTTATTCGCCTGGAAGATGAGGACGAACATTTTGAGGGGCCGAAGCCGGGTATCTTCGCTCACTTCGAGAGAAACTTCAACCAGAAGTTTCAGAGGATGCTGAATTGGTATGAGGCTCTTGCCATGCGGTCGATGCGGCGCCCCGGCTTTACAGCGGCGGCGATCTTGGGCGGTGTATTGATCGCCCTGGCCTTAATGGTCCCGTTCATTGGCCGCGCGTACTTTCCCCGAACCGACCCAGGACAATTCATCATCGACGTACGAATGCCCAGCGGAACGCGGCTGGAAGTCAGCAACGCCTACATCGCGAAAGTCGAAGAGGTTATCCGCAGTGTGGTGCGCCCCAGGGATCTGGACATGATCGTCTCAAACATTGGCGTATACCCAGACCTTTCGGCGATCTACACCACTAACGCCTCCATGGATACGGCCTTTGTCCAGACCAGCCTGAAAGAGGGCCACAGCATCGGCAGCTATGAGTACATGCGCCGCGTCCAGCAAAGGCTCTCCCGCGAAATGCCCGAGCTTTCGACGTACTTCCAGGCAGGTGGTCTCGTGGATGGCGTGATCAACCAGGGGTTGCCGGCTCCCATCGATATTCAGGTCAGTTCCAACGATATGGACGGAGCTTACGCTCTGGCCAGAAAACTCTCCGAAACGATCCAAACAATGCCCAATGTGAGCGGCGTTTACATTCCGCAGAGCATAGACTACCCGGGCATCCAGCTGAACATTGACCGCGAAAAAGCCAGCCTGATCGGCCTCTCTACCAGGGACGTGGTGGACAACGTGATTACTGCCATGACCTCGGATGGAATGGTAGCCCCCAGCTATTGGATCGATCCGAAAAGCGGCAACAACTACATGGTGACGGTCCAATACGCGAATCAATTCATCAACAATATGTCGATGGAAGATTTCAAGAACATCCCTCTGCGCGGGAATTCTTCGGCCGCTGCCAGCCCGATGATGGACCCCGGTGGGACCTCGAACCTGATGCGCGAGTTCTCCAATGGCGACCACACCGTTGGATATACCCCCCTGAACTCAGTCGCGGACATCAAGCTGATCAATACACCGACTGAGGTGGATCACTATCAGATTCGGCGCGTAGTCGACGTCTATGTCTCAACTAAAACCGAGGCACTCCAAAAAGTGGGTGGGGAAATCGACAAACTGGTGGCAGGCACAAAGACTGACAAAAACACCGTGCTGAAGGTGCGCGGGGCCGTGGTCAGCATGAACCGGTCGTTCCTCGAGTTTGGCCTGGGGTTAATCGTCTCGGTGCTCCTCGTCTACCTGATTCTGATGGCTCAGTTCACATCTTTCATCGATCCATTCATCATCCTCATGGCCATTCCGCCCGGCCTCGCGGGCGTTGCGATAATTCTCCTCGTCACGGGAAGTACGCTGAACATCATGTCCTTGATGGGCGTGATCATGATGACCGGCATCGTGGTCTCCAATAGCATTTTGATCGTTGAATTCGCCGGGACTCTGCACAAGCAGGGCTTGTCGCTGTTGGAAGCCGTTGTCAAATCATGCAAAATCCGATTGCGTCCAATCTTGATGACCTCATTGGCAACCTTGCTGGGAATGATTCCGATGGCTCTCGGAATTGAAGCGGGGAGTGAACAATATGCGCCGCTGGCGCGCGCGGTTATCGGCGGACTGGCAGTATCCGTAGTCGTAACCGTCTTCCTGGTTCCGGCAGTTTATCTGATCATTCACGGCAGGCATGAGGCGGAGTCTGCGCTTGAAGGGGAGGCATAAGAGTTATGGATCGAGTAAAAGCACCAAGACTCATTCCTCTCCTTCTCATCGCGTTTGCGAGTGTATTTGCCGGCCCTCTCTCTGCGCAGACAGCCGACACTCATCTTCAGTTGCCTGACGCGCCTCAGGCGCCGCACATCCTCCTTGCACAGCAAGGCGCACCGGCAACAGCGCCGGGAATGAATCCCGCTCCGCCTGGTTCGCCGCAGGCCGCCGATGCCATTGGGAATCCGCGCCTCACGCAGTCGGATGCAGAAAAGATGGCCATCAAGAACAACCCAAGAGTCAGCGTAGCCCGCCTTCTGGCACTCGCTCAGCACCAGGTGATGCGCGAAACGAGGTCCGCGGAATTGCCCACTGCAAATGCTGCAATCACCGCCGTACAAGCGGCAGATGGCTCGCGAGTTTCTGTAGGATCTCTAACGGCATCCCGGCTTTTGGAGCATGCCGCTGCCGGCGGAGCGTTCACTCAACTCATCACGGATTTTGGAAAGACTACCAACCTCGTCGCATCTTCGAAGCTGCAGGAGAAAGCACAAAATGCAAGTGCCCTTGCGACAACTGAAGATATTGTCGTTGCTACCGATCAGGCGTTCTTCAATGCCCTGCAGGCACAGGCGCTATTGAAGGTAGCCGAACAGAATACGGCCACGCGGCAGACCATGCAGACCCAGATAAGCTCCTACACTAAAAACAAACTGAAATCCACGCTCGACTTAAGCTTTGCGGATGTCAACTTGTCGCAGGCGAAGTTGCTGCAACTCGATGCGCAGAACAATGCTGACTCCTCGATGGCTTCGTTGGATGCGGTCCTTGGGCTAGATCGGCAAATAACCTACGATCTTGTTGAAGACAACAGCCCTCTTACTGCTCCTCCGGCAGACGCCGACCAGCTCGCGCGACTCGCACTCCAACAACGGCCAGACCTCCAGGCGCTCAACTATAGCCAACAGGCAGCTGTTAAATTCAGTCACGCTGAGCGGGACCAGCAATTGCCGACCATAAGTGCGGCTGGAACGGTCGGGAGCGTGCCGATCCGGCCCGCCCAATACTACGTTCAGAATTGGTGGGGAGCCATCGGTGTCAACATGAACATTCCCATCTTCAATGGCTTCCTCTTCTCTGCACAGGCAAAAGAGGCCACCATTCGTGCTCAGGCCGATTCGGAACAGTCCCGCGACCTGCGAGACCGTATCGTGCGCGATGTCCGTACCGCATGGTTGGCTGCCAACACGGCCTATCAGCGGGTTGCGGTGAGCGACGAACTCCTGAAAGAGGCAAATCTGGCGCTCACTCTCGCGCAGACACGGTATCAGTTGGGTTTGAGTTCAATCGTCGAACTTAGTCAGGCTGAGTATCAACAGACTGACGCGGCCATTGGCAATACAAACGCCCAATACCAATATCGTCTTGCCCTCGCCACGCTCAACTATCAGATTGGAGCGACCCCATGATCGAGAACTTCAAATTGAAGGTGTTTCGCGTAGTGGCGGATTTGCTGAGTTATCGGCGGGCGGCAGAGGAGCTTCATCTCACGCAGCCGGCGGTGACCGCACAGATCCGCTCTCTCGAAGAGGGCCTCGGCATCGCGCTTTTCGACCGCATCGGGCGCGAGACCAGTCTCACACCTGCCGGAGCCACGCTCTTGCAATATGTTCGACGAATCGAGGCAGTCGCCAACGAAGCGGTCGCCGCTCTAGCTCCATTTGGTGGACTGGAAGGAGCAGAGCTGAGTATCGGAGCGTCGCACACCGTTGCCGTTTATCTGCTTCCAAAGTTTCTGCCGCAATTGACGCGGGAATGGCCGAAGCTTCGAATCCATGTTGTCGGCGGAAGTACAAACGAGGTGCTACAAGCCTTGACTACGCACCAGATCAGCGTTGGCCTGATTGAAGCCCCCGCGCACCGACCCGATTTGAAGATCGAAGCATTCGGGCAGGATGAACTCGCGCTCATTGTGCGGCATGACCACCGGTTTGCGAAGAAGCACACGATAAAGGCAGCGGAACTTGTTCAGGAACCAATCTTGCTTCGAGAGGTTGGATCCGGTATGCGCCAGTTTGTAGAAGAGTATCTCGAACGAAATGGAGTTCTCCGGCAGCAACTTCGAACAGTAGTCGACCTGAACTCTACAGAGGGCATCGTCGCGGCAGTTGAGGCTGGTCTTGGCATTGGTTTTGTTCCGTATTTGGCAATTGAAAAAGTGCTCGCGCTCGGAAGCGTGAAAGTAGTCCAGCTCGACAACGGACCTATCCGCCGCCAGCTCAGCATAGTGCTTCTCAATGGCCCCGATCCTCGAGGCCCCGTCTGGCAGTTGCTGGAACTGCTTCGGGAATACGGCGCTGCTAATCTGGGCGCTCCGTTAGAAAGCCGCACCAGGGAAGAGTTGAACAACGTTGTCGTGATAGCAAATGCTCGAACTGCCGAGCATGATGAAACGGCTGTTTGAATGAGCGTTCTCTTGTTCTCCTTGGAATTATGTGTGACTTCGATCCTGGCCGGCTTTCTCGGTGCTCTCACCGGGCTAGGCGGAGGCGTGGTCATTGTTCCGGTGCTGTGCATCGCTTTCAAGATCGATCTTCACTACGCGATTGGAGCGTCGCTTGTCTCCGTAATTGCTACTTCTTCGGGGGCCGCCGCAGCCTATGTCCGTGACGGATATTCCAATATTCGGATTGGGATGTTTCTCGAAGTAGCTACAACACTCGGTGCCTTACTGGGTGCCTATCTTGTAGCCAGGGTTTCGACAAATTGGATCGGAGTCGCCTTCGGTTTGGTGCTGTGGTATTCCGCCTGGGCATCCCTGCGCAACAAGGTCCAGGAAAAGAAAGAGTCCTGTACGGACTCCCTCGCTGCGCGACTCAATCTCAAGGGGACCTATCCTGTACCGGGCGGCCAGGAATCCTATGTGGCTGAACATGTTCCGGCTGGCTTCGGCATCATGTTCCTTGCCGGAACGCTTTCTGGACTGTTGGGCATCGGTTCCGGAGCTGTAAAAGTTCTGGCCATGGACCAGGTCATGAAACTCCCATTCAAGGTTTCAACTACAACCAGCAACTTCATGATTGGAGTCACCGCTGCTGCCAGTGCGGGGGTGTACTTAAGCCGCGGCTACATCCTTCCCGAGTTGGCGATGCCGGTTATGCTCGGAGTTCTCGGGGGGTCGCTGATCGGCTCCCGCCTTCTCATGCACGCTCCCGTCAAGGCGCTGCGATGGGTATTCTCTGCCGTAATCGTCGCTCTCGGAGGAGAAATGATCTTGAGCGGCCTGACCGGGAGGCTTTGACGAATGCTTGAAACGGATCAACTTCTTGAAGTCGCGATGGGCCGTATGTTGCGGATCGGCGTCACGGTTGCTGCAGCGATTGTCCTGATTGGCGGAGTTCTCTACCTCTCGCAGGCCGGCATAGCGATGCCGGAATACCAGCACTATCATTTCGTTTCCACTCCGTATGAGCACATAAGCACAATTCTTGCAGGGGTGCTTCGCCTCGACAGCAAAAGCATTATCCAATTCGGAATCCTTCTATTGATTGCAACGCCGATGTGCCGTGTGCTGCTCGGCCTGGTCGGGTTTTCGATCATGAAGGACAGGCTCTTTGCCGCAGTAAGTGCAGTCGTCTTGATCGTTCTATTGCTGAGTTCTTTCGCAAGGAGATAGGCGCCATGGCGGTGATTGGTAAAATTCCCGACTTGAATTTGAAAACGGTTGTATATGCAACTGATTTCTCCCTCGGCTCCCAGAATGCCGGCCTCTACGCCGCACGGTTGGCGGCCTATTTCTCGGCCACATTGATCGTGGCTCACGCCTTTACGCTTTCCCAGGCAGCTCTTGAGGTCGAAATCGATCCACGGCTGATTAGCCAACAAAGGAAGGATTTGAAATCTCTTCTGTCGAGCAAGGCAGCGCTCTTGGGAGGCGAAGCGATAAAAGCGATCCCGACTCTGCTCGAGGGAGACCCCAGGCGTGTAATTCCTGATTTAGCTGACACACATCAACCATCGATGATCGTGTTGGGGACCCACGGCAGTGGGCGATTTGAGCGAGGGGTCCTCGGCTCCACTGCAGATTCGATCTTACGGTCTACACGCTGGCCCACGCTCACCGTTGGTCCCCATGTAAAGTCCGCGTCTTCGAAGACCCTTCCCTTTGAAAGGTTGCTGGTTGCAACTGACTTTAGCCCATCCGCGGCGAACGCGGCATACTACGCAGTCACCTTCGCCGAGGTCTTTAAGGCAAGAATCGATGTACTGAATGTTATCCCTGAAGACGCTGTCGGTCATCCCGAACGATTATCTGATATCCAGAACACGCTTTATCGGGCCCTGGAAAAGGTTGTTCCAGAAGAGGCCAAGGAATTCTGTGATCCAAAAACATTTGTAGAAGTGGGCAATGCGCATGATCAGATCCTTGCGCACATTAATGAGAATGCTATCGACCTTCTAGTCGTTGGCATCCAAAAACCTTCGCATCTAAGTCTGGAAGCGAGAACATCGCGAGTCTTCCGAATCATCGTAGATGCGCAATGTCCCGTTCTGACGATTCGCCAATAATCTAGCGTCTATCCCATAAATCCAAGATACGGGCTTGATCCGAAGTTGCCGAAGTTCGGAAAGACCTGCCGGATCTGGCCATCTGAAAGTCCGAACCAGCGCGCCAGCGTCCCCGCATATTGGTCCACCGACGTCGTTGGAATCAGCCGTCCAGCTCCGAGATCGTTGGCTTGATTCACGCCGATTACCGGGTACTGGCCATACATATCCTGACCCTGCACCGCGCCGCCCACTACAAAATGATGGCTGCCCCAGCCATGATCGGTCCCATTGCTGTTGCTGGTGAGCGTCCTGCCGAAATCAGATGCCGTAAACGTAGTCACCTGGTCTCCCATGCCCGCCGCGACCATCACGCCATCAAAATACTCCAGTGCCTGTCCAAGCTGGGTCAGAAGAGTCGCATGCTGTTGCGCCTGGTTGTTGTGCGTGTCAAAACTTCCCAGCTGCACGAAAAAGATCTGCCGTGTCACTCCCAGTCCCGCTCTTCCGCCGATAATCCTGGCCACTGTTTGCAGGGATGTTGCGAGCGGATTATCCATCAGCTTGTTGCTGGTCGGATCGAGATATTGAGGTGGATTCGGCACTCCTTCAGGACCAGCCGTGAGCATTGAAGATGACAGCGTCGCCTGCGCCTGCGTCGAGCGGTTGATCACCACTTCGTATTCCTTGGCGAAAAGATTGCTCTCGTCCGCCGTCAGAATCGATGCCAGCGCATTGGTTCCCGTGGCCTGCCCAAACAGCGGCTGTGCCAATCCTGAGATGGGAATCGGCCCAGCCGAAGTCACGTTAAGCTGATACGAACTTTGCCCCGATAAGAAAAGCGCGATGCCCGCAGTGGAGATGCATGTGAACATGGAATTCGAATTCATGTTCATGCCTTCAATCAGATCCGCGACTGCCCCGCCCCACCCCACATGTTCCGCGCTGCCGCCATTCGACGCAATAGCCTGCCACGCCGCTGTCTGGTCGAAGTGTGAAAACAAAGATGCCGGCAGTGGAACGGAACTCGCGTTCACTTGTGCTTTTGTCGCTGGAACAACCAGCGTTCCGCTATTCGCCACAATCGCTGCCCGTCCCGCGTTGAAAAGATTCTGCACTCCGGTCAGGTAAGGATTCAGCGCGAATGTGCGTCCGCTTTGCGGCGTCTTCAAAGTGATGGGCAGCAACTCGCTCATTGGATATGCGAGCCCCGGCGCTCCCGAACGCGCTTGTACAAACGCAGCATAGGAATCCGGATCGGTTGCAATCACCGTGCCGTGTCCGTCGTTGCCGCCCTGCAAGAACACGCACACAAGCGCGCGATAGTCCGATGTGCCCGTTCCTTGCGCCATTGCCGCCAGAGAGTTCAGCTCGAGAAGAAATGGGCTGGCGTACAGCCCCGCCATCGAGGCCATTGAAGCCGTTCTAAGAAACTGGCGACGCGATCGTTCTAACTTGTTCATCGTATGCTCCTCAGAATTGCGCGCTAAACGAAGGTGATGCCATCGTGAGATAAATTGCTGTCTGCACCCGGGCCGCAAGGGCAGCATTGATGGCATTTTGGTCGCCGGTCGGAATTGGAATTGCACTGACCGCATCGAGAATCTGGCTGTAAAGCGTGCTGTCCATCTCGCCCGCCATCAGCAGCAGATTAACCCGGTCGAGCAGCGGACCGGGCGTCGCCGCCAGGCCCATTTCCGTGTCGTAGTTTGAATACACATCTGTCCCATATTGTTGGCTGGAGCCAATCGAACCCTGCATAAAGTTCAGATAGCCGACCACCGTCGTCACATTGGTCATCTGCATCTCTGGAGCCACTAACCCAGCCTGCGAAATGCTCGTTCCGGGTGGAACATATCCAGGCGCAAACCAATTGAACACAGTCGGCGATCGCAACGACATTTCACCGAGTCCCCAGATCGGGTCCTCCGTGCTGGCAAGGTCATAGAATCCGGTCCGCGATTGCGCCGTGAATGCCCTCGCCCACTCCGTGTAGCGCAACACCGTCTCCCGCACCTTTCCGTACTGCGGATTGCTGAAATCCGTCGACGAATCGCGCGCTTCCGGATCGAGCAGAATCGCGGTGATCACCGCCTTCATATCCCCGCGCACGCCCTGTCCGTTGTCCTTGAACACCGCGGCAACCCGGCTCACATACGCGGGACTCGGATTGCTGGTTACCAGGTGCTCAATCATCTGCTTCGAGAAAAATGCCGGCAGATTCGGATGATTGAACAGCGTGTCGAGCGCAATCGTCAGATCGCCGTTGGGGTCTGGCGTGCTCGATGCCGGAATGGTTACGCCGAGAAAATCTTTCTCCACCGTCGAGTGGTGATTCGGATAGCTCTGCATCGGCAGCAGGTCTTCGCCATATCCGGGCCCAACATAGATGCAGCAATTCGACCATGCCGTGTCGGAAGTGTTGCCCGGTACATTCCAGCTGAATCCCGTGAACACCGCAGCCAGCCCCATCACGTCTGTGTTTGAGTACGTGGGAATCGGCTGTCCCGTCGGCCCCAGTTGCTGCGTGCCATCGTCGTTCAACTGGTAGAGTCCGATGGTGAAAAGTTGCATCACCTCGCGCGCATAATTCTCGTCGGGATCGGTAGTCGCATTGCCCTTGTCATTGCCCTGCATCGACAGAAACTGCCCCATCATTGGGTTCAGAGTCACGTCCTGCAGCAATGTCCGGAAGTTTCCAAACGCGTCCGCGCCGAGAACATCGTAGTAATTCGCTTCGCCGCGCGGCATGTTCTGCACCTGCGGGTTGGTTCCCGATATTACGAACAACTCACCGAGCGCATACCTCACTCGCTGCCGCAGTTCATCGGTTCCCGCAAGACTCTGTTGCCAGAAGGAATTCTGCACGTAAATCTCGCTCTGGTTGTTCTGCACAAACAGCGTCGCATTGCACGTTGTATTCCCTGTCGCGCAGGGCGGATTGTTGATGATTAGCGCCTGTTCCACCGCCGGCGCCTGCATCGTCTGCTGAATGGCGAACTGTTCATTCAGCCACGCCTGGTAGCCGATCAGCGAAAGGTGATGAATGTCCGCGTCCGTCGCTCCAAACGTCGCCTGCTCAAGGAATCTGGAAGCATCCTGGGGACTGACCACGGGCACCGGCGGCGTTCCATTCACCAGTGCGATCAGATCAGTCGAAGTGGCCGGGCCGGGGTTCGGATTCAGTACCTGCAGATCGAGATTTCCTGGTTCCGTCGGGTTGATCGTCGCAGTCAATTGCCCGCCGCTGTTAAATGTAGTCGGCACCGCTGCGCCGTTCATCAGCACCTGCGCACCCGAAATAAAGTTCGACCCTTGCACCACCACCGTTCCGCTTCCAACGTTGAATGACATCGGCGCCGCGGAAGTAAGGATCGGAATCGGATTCAGCACCGAGATATTCCGGCTTGTTGACACTGTCGGGTTGTCAACGCTCATTACCGTCATCGACACAACATTGTTCGGCGTGGGAACCACCGCGGGTGCGGTATACGTGATCGATCCGTCACTGTTCGACACTACCGTGCCAACCTGCGCATTGCCTCCCGTGATCCCGTTGATCTTAAGGATCACGCTCGGATTGTCCGTCCCTGCAACGGTGAGTCCTATATTCAGTGCATTGCTTACGCGCACATCCGTGCCTGAATACGGCAGCAGCGTAAGCACCACCTGGCCCGGCCCTACAACCATAGACACCGTCTTGGTATTTGCAGAGCCCGGATTGGGGTTTGTTACCGTCAGCGGAAACGTTCCGGGATTCGGCGCCGCAATCGAAGCGACCAGTTCGCCTCCCGAAACAAACGTCGTCGGAACCGCTGTGCCATTCCAAAAAATCTGCGCACCGTAGACAAACTGCGACCCGTCCACTGTTACCGTGGTCGTCCCTTCAGAGAATCCCGACGGAGTTACAGAATTCAGGACAGGAATCGGGTTCCAAACTGCGATCGTCGCCGACCCCGGAGGATAGTTCGGGTACTTGTTCGCAATGGCGGTAATCGTCACCGAATTCGGGACCGGAACAATCGTCGGCGCCGTATACAAGCCATTCTGATCGATAGTTCCAAGTTCGGCGTTGCCCCAGGCTACGCCATTTACATAAAACGTCAGCGGTACACCTGTGATCTTTTCATGGCTCCCGATCTGCATCTGCTGATTCACCCGCAGCGTCGAGCCCGGCACCGTGATCGCCGCGAAAATGGAGGGGTCGGTCACGACATACGTGCCGCAACCCGTCATCCACCAAAACCCACTGGCAAGAGTTGCGAGAAGCAGCGAAAACCTGACGGCACTTAGGCGTTGGAGTTTTTCGTGCATAGACGCTCCTGGTCACGCAAAAAGGGAATAAACTGCTTCGGTTCTTAGCGATTGAAATGGCCGGCAAGCCTGGTGCCCCCGACTTCTCCCGCAACCAATGAATTCTTTGACTCATCCCTGGCGATTACATTCGGCTGCCGCCACCAGGAGTGTGATTCCAATCAGTCTCAGAACCTTCTTTGCTTTTCCTGGGGAATTGAACAGAAAGTGATCGGGTAAACGATCTGATTTTATCTTGTTTTGTGCACCGCACTGCGATTCGGAACAGCCGCCAGCCTCCTGTCGCCGAAACCCCCCGCGACCCCCTCCTTAAAACTGTTCCCAAATTTGGCCCGGATGAGCAGTTTTCATCAAATCACACCGCCCCCAAGGCCTTCCTGAGCAAAAAAGTCCAGGTCACTCAAAGGTAACGTGACAGAAGGAGCGGCCCGGACACTACTCAAACACCTGATAAATAGATCCCACAGCGCCGCACTCAAATTGCATGTTGACCACTTGCGCAGGTCGCGGTATCTTTGCCCGACTCCTCCCCACGCTGTAAAGGCCCTCCGATGGCAGCCCGCGCCCCAAATCCGCCGCATTGTCCCTGTTTGTCGGGCGATGTGTTTTATCTGAACTTCGACGAGCGCGCCCTGGGCGATGACTGTCTTGGCGGCGAAGTCTCCGTGTTGCGATGCAAGCATTGTGGACAGTTCTGGCTGCACTATCTCATGGAATACCCTCACCTCACGGGAGGCGGGCGATGGATCCGTGGGGCAATCACGCCCGAATTGGCCGCTTCGGCAAAGCCCGAAGCTGCCCGTGGGTTGCTCGAAAGCCTGGATTGGTATTTTCGTGGGGGCAGCGCGTTCAACGGAGTCACCACAAAGACAACGCCGGGAAATTTGGCCCTGTGGCTAAGCGTTTCCGCCCCGGCATCCGCGCAGAATGATCATGACGATGCAAAATGATCCAGGCCGAACAGGGAGTGCACGATCTGGGTTGAATACATGATGCGAAATGCGCCAGGCGCGAACACACCGCTAAAAACAACACTGTGAGAGCTTGACACTCTATTTGTAGATAGAGCAGACTTTTACCCAAACCTCTGGCTTTGGTTTCAGCGTTTTCGCAGTCTTCCCCCTTTTTACCTTGGGACATCCTACTGGCTTGATAGATGTTTGAGGCAGTCTCTTCACTAAGGACTGCCCTGGGGGATCTTGAAAAATGTTTTCAGCCTTCCTAACCCTGATGGTGCTTTTCATCGGCTGGCGCGCTTACTACGGCGCAAAAAAGGCCGGAACCTGGTCGAACAAGATCTTCTTCGGCGTGCTGCTTGCCGCTGCGCTGCTCTGCGCTGTCATTGTGACGCCGTTTTTATTCCTGTCTTCCGACACGATGGCGGCAAACTCCGGCCTCGTCATCACTTGCATGCTGCTGGCAATCGCAGCCGGGGTCACTGTCATCGCCATCTTCTCAAACCGGTGGCGAAAACGCGAACTCCTGAAGCACTCCAGCAAGAATCAAACCCTCGGAATAATCATTTTCATCCTCCTGTTTTCCATCGCCGGTTCAGCGCAGACGGCTCACAAAGCCTCAACGGCCGCTTCATCGGCAATCCCGAACAACCTTCGCTTCGCTGGACAGTAGGTTCCCATGGAGGGACCACTATGAACAACAAATTCTCCGCCTTGATCTTCGCGGCAGCTTTCTTTGCGGCAGCCATATCGTCCACGTATTCCCAGCAACCCGCTTCGAATCAGGAAAAGATCGCGGCTCTGCAAGAGATGCTCAACAGCGGCCTGCTCACGCAGCAGGAATACGACGCCAAGGTCCGGGCGCTGAGTGCCCCTGCGGAAGAGTCAAATTCCGGCGCGCCCGGCGCCACCAAGACGGCTGGAATCTTTGACCCAACATTGGGTGGCATACTTTTCAAGTCGTACGTAATCCCCGCGGACTGGGTGTTTCAAGGTGCGATGACTCAGGGAACCGGGTGCAATGCCGGAGCGTATGCATTCTTCAGGGCTACGAGTCCAGACGGCCTTTCCGGCATCAAGATCTTTCCGCCAACCGAATACGCGTGGACGAGCGATCCTCGATCAACGGTAGGCCCCCGGTCAGGTTGCATACCGCGCGAGGGAGAGATCGAAGCGGCCGACTATTTGAAATACGTGATCAAGCAGCTGAATCTCGAGTTTGTCGAGGATGCGACAGATCCTGAATTGGTGCAGAAGATTCGGAACAGAATCACGCCACTTGATCCCTATCACCCGGGAAAATACAGAGTCTCGTATCAGGATAGGGCCAGCAGCGTGGTGAGATTCAATATCAACAGCATTCAAGAGACGGAAAAAATCAATGTGAGTGTAACTTGCGATGATCAGTCAGACATGACAAGGATACACAGATACTCCTGTGCAGTCGTCGTGGATACGATCTGGGCTCCGGAGGGAAAACTGCAATCCACCATTCAAATGATCAATTCCGTCGCAAAAGTGAGTGAAGGCCCCAGCTGGCGGCAAGCATGGGCTCAAAGAAACAATGCTCAATGGGCAGCGATCCGTGCCAACAATGCAGCTGCGACTACCGCCTTTTACTCGAACTTGAATCAGCAGATCATTGCCAACGGTCAGAACTTCCGCGCCCAGCAAGATGCCCGATTTGCAACGCATGAGGCACAGATCGGAGTTATGCAGCAGAACGGCGCCAATAATCTTGCGGCGCAGCAACAGCGCTGGGACGCCCAGTCGAGGCATACAGACGACGTGGTCGACTCGCTGCTGAACCAGCAGAAGCGATATGACCCCACGACGGGTCAGATTTACAAATCGGACAGCGCCTATGCCTACAACTGGGTCAGTTCCGACGGCAGGACGTACTACCCAACCAACGACATTAATGACAATCCCAACGGGCGCGGAAATGGTACTTATACCCTTGCGCCCAATGTAAACGCCAACAGCTACCCTCACTAGATTGTGTTGACCTGGCGAGAACTTCTCGAGGCTGAACATCCACGCTTCGCATCGCCGGTAAGACTCAATCAAGAAAATGTCAACACGAGCCGCCCCATCGATCTCGCCACGCTTGGGACAAATAGCGCGATCGCCAGCGCCCTTCCCGCTCATGGCGCAATTAATTGTCGAAGATACTGTGGCTTTGTTCCACGACAGTATTCATCCACAACTGTGCAGTGATTGTGTTATACAGATGCGATAAACGGCCAATGAATCCTCCCCTGTCGCGCAAGCGAATCGTGGCCGTATGAACCAGCACGATCGAGGCACATCTTTATCGGCTTTCTCGTCAATCCCTGCTCTCAAGGGGATTCTCTTTCAAGCCCCGGATGACTGTCTCCCAGGAGTCCCTCAATGCCCCTTCTTCCCCGGTCTGTTTCCAGCCGTTTTGCCAGGCTCTCTCTGTCCCATCTTCGTTGCCGTTCTGAGGCTTTCTCTCTGCTCATCGCATTCCTTGTTGCGAGCAGCTTTCTTGCACAGGCCGCACTTGCGAATGCGCAGGTTGACCACCGGCCAGCGCCCCGTACGAATCACCGATCTGCTGTGCCGTTGATCAGCGGCGTCGACGGCTCCCAGACCGGGACAGCGAACTTCTTTGGCAACTTTACCGCAATATCCGCGCCGACTGGCGCGCTTTCCGTTTTTCGCCGTGCGAACTGCTCGCTCTCCCTTGCGGAAGGCACCTACACCATCCATCCGACCTTCGCCTATACGCAGACCGAGCTCGTCGCGAATTACGAGCAAACGCTCCATTCTGAGGCGCAGTTGACCACCACCCCGGACGTCTTTGCAAAAGGATGCGCGATTCAGCCGGTCGCTGGTTTCGGTTCGCAACCGGGGATCTTTATCGGCACCACAACAACCGGCGTCAATGTCTTCGCAGGTCTTGGACTGATTTATCCAGCCGTCGTGAATGGCGTTTACATCCTGAGCGGCACAACAACCTTCACCCTCTCTTCGTTTCAGGATTCCCCGGCCGGCAATCTAACCGCGGCCGACCTCAACAAAGACGGCAACGGCGATCTGGTGATTACCGATAGCGCGGCTGCCACCACTGCTCAAGTTACTGTCATGCTCGGCAACGCAAACGGAACCTTTCAGAATGGCGTAACTTATCCGATCGCAGGCAACTACTCTGTAGCAGCGGTCATTGACGACGTCAACGGCGATGGCAAGCTCGACATCGTCGCCGTTTCGGGCGATCAGCAAATCTCCGTCCTGCTGGGAAATGGAGATGGCACTTTTCAAGCCGCCAAGAGTTTTGCCGCGCCTGCACTGCCCGGGTTTGCCAGTGCGGCTTCCACGCCAATCGTCAATTTGATTACTGCGGACTTGCGCGGGATCGGCAAGAAGGACATCATCTGCTCAAACGGACTGGTGCTTTTAGGCAGCGGCACCGGAACTTTTACAGCAGTCAGCACGCCCGCATTTCCCTACTTCCAGGACTCCGTCAATGCCGGAGGGCCAAGTCTGGCCAGCGGCGATGTGAATAACGACGGAAAGATTGACCTCGTTCTGAACAACAGCTTCACTATCTCCACATGGATAGGCAAAGGGGACGGCACCTTCACCCAAGGCCAGAGCTATGCGAGCATCCCCACCGATGGCTATATTTCTGTCGATGATCTCGATGGAGACGGAAGTGCCGACGTCTTTGTCGGGCTGGGCGACGGCGGGGCCTTCGGCGGCGATGAAGGCTCCCCCAATCTTTCCTATGCGCTCATGGGCAACGGCAATGGCAGCTTTCAAGGTGCGCCGCAGCTCGCAACCGGAGAATATACCGGTAACAACCTTGCCGATGTCACCGGGAGCGGGACGCTTGATCTGATTACAAATACGGTGAACACCCCATACGGGTATCCCGACACAGTCGTTCCTGCCTTTAGCGTTCAGCTCGGCACTGGGAAGGGCACATTCAACCCCGTCTCAACCACGATTACTGCGCCAGCCAGTTTCGTCCTGAATGGAACAACCGTGACCGGCGCCAACACCACCGCCGCCGACACCTTCGCCGTGGGCGACATTAGCGGGGACGGCAA
This sequence comes from uncultured Acidobacteriaceae bacterium, assembly GCA_963826915.1. Taxonomy (GTDB): domain Bacteria; phylum Acidobacteriota; class Terriglobia; order Terriglobales; family Acidobacteriaceae; genus Telmatobacter. The sequence continues at coordinate 1,615,828 of CAWGYG010000003.1, read as the reverse complement.
GGCTGACCTCGTTTTTGTGGATAACGGCATTTACTCCGCCCCCGTTTATTTCACCGCAATCAGCAACGGCGACGGAACGTTTCAGGCTCCTATTCCCACTGCGTTTCCACAGATTGCACCCGCTGCCAATTTTGATATTTCCAACGCTGTCAGCAGCCTTCAGATTTCCGACTTGAAAAAGAGCGGCAATGCAAGCTTGATTTTCGCGTTCAACGAGGTTGCAGGTGGTACGGGAGTGACCCCATACAACCAGGGGATCGTCGTCCTTCCCGGCAATGGCAACGGAACCTTCAAGGCCCCTGTCATCACCACGACGTATAGCAGCACTTCCGCTCCCTTTAGCGCGTTCGCCCCGCAAATCGTGGCGATCGCCGACCTCGACGGCGACGGCAATTCTGATCTGCTCGTCATTATCCCGGGCACGGTTGTTACGAACTTCCAACTCCAGAATCAACTCGAAGTCCTTCTCGGCAATGGGGACGGCACATTCAAGACACCCATTCCCATCCCCTCTGTACCCGATCTCTACAGCTTCCCCGTCATCGCTGACTTCAACAAGGACAACAAGCTTGATCTCGCTTTCCTCGGCGAAACCTCCGCCGGTCAGGCTGAGATCGTGATCGCACTTGGAAAGGGCGACGGCACGTTTGGAACTCCCAACATTCTCGAAATTCCAGGCGGCGACGCCATCCGAAATGCCAGCCTCGCTGCCGGCGACTTCAAGGGCGACGGCAACCTTGATCTTGCTCTCTTCGATTCAGAAGATTTCAGCGGGATCTTCTACGGCAACGGGGACGGCACATTCACCTCAGTCAACATCGGCACTACTTCCGCGCCAACCCTCGTCCCGCAGGATCTTGTGAATCTTTCCACGTTTGGGCCGGCGATTGCCGCAAACCTGTCCGGGGGCACGATGCCCGACATCCTTGTCGGCAACACTGTTTTGCTCAACGCGTATGGCACCACAATCACCGGACCGGCCGCATCCACCACCGCGCTTTCCGCATCTCCCACATCGATCACCGCCGGACAGAGTGTCACCTTGACCGCAACCGTCACCGGACCATCCGGAAACACCACCACACCCACCGGCACCGTGACCTTTAAGGACGGTACAACAACACTTAACACCAGCACGCTCTCAGCCGGCGTTGCAACCTATGCAACCACTTCGTTGCCCGTCGGGTCTGACAGTATCACCGCCGTTTACGGGGGTGACACCAACTTCAACAGCAGCACCACGAGTGCAGTGATCGTCACGGTCACACCCGCGCCCGCTCCCGGCTTCTCTCTCACCAACAGCGGCAACATTAGCATCACCGCCGGCGCAGCCGCCGGGAACACGTCGACGATTACAGTGGCACCATCAAACGGATTTACCGGAGCCGTCAACCTGACGTGCGCGGTGGCAGGACCAACGGGCGCTACAAGCCCCGCCACATGCAGCTTCACGTCAAACTCGGTCACCATCACCGGCGCAGCGGCGATGACTGACACCCTCACTGTGGCGACCACATCCACAACAACAGCCGGAGCCTACACGGTGACGGTGACCGGCGTGTCAGGAACAATCACGCAGACCACAACCGTAGACGTAACCGTCACTGCGCCTCCGAGTTCATTCGCTCTCACCAATGGCGGCGCCATCTCCATAAGCTCGCCCGGCGCCACCACCAGCAACACGTCGACAATCACCGTAACTCCGAGTGGAGGCTTCACCGGGAACGTCGCGCTCACCGCGGCTCTTACTTCCAGCCCAGGCGGGGCTACTGACCCGCCCACCTTCAGCTTCGGCAATACGTCCCCAGTGAGCATTACCGGAGCCAGCGCCGGAACAGGCACACTCACCGTCCTCACCACCGCGGCAACCAGCGGGGCTTTGGTTCGTCCTAAGCTGCGCGGAAACCCCTGGTACGCAGCCGGTGGCGCCACTCTGGCCTGTTTGCTGCTGTTCGGCATTCCAGCGCGCCGGCGGCGCATGCTGACCATCCTTGGCATGCTCCTCTTGCTTGCAATCTTGCTCGGCAGCGCTGTAAGTTGCGGCGGCGACAGTAAGGGCGGTGGAGGTGGCAACACCGGAACCACGCCGGGAACTTACACCATTACCGTAACCGGCACCACCGGGACGACCACAGCGACAACCGTGGTCAGTCTCACAGTGAATTAGCTCTTATTCACACCATTTCGTTCTGCGGAAGAACAGTCAATACTGTCTCGGAAGGCGCGTATGCTCCCGGCATGCGATGCCGCCGGCAGCGCGCAGACTTGCCGCTGCCGGCGATCGTGTCGCCGAAGAAGGACTTCTTATCAATTCGCCGTAATTCGCGCCGCGGCCATCGTGCCTGTCACTTCCACGGGTGTTGGGCTTCCATCCAGGTTCCACACCTTGAACGTAAAGCTGCCGCTGTAGGATGCGCCGTCCGGGGCCACCTTGATGACCTCGTCGAGGGTGAAAGTGTTGGTTGCCGTTGCCGCCGGAGTGCTGGGATTGAAGAGCCAGCCGACATGATGAAGAGTGACGCTCCGAAGGCCTGTTGCTCTCCACACCCCCACGCACACGTTGCCTCCCAACGGCGCCAGGAACGCGCTTTCAAATTCCGTACCATCGGCATGCCACGTGTCGAAGGTGTCGTTGAAGGTCGACTGATCGGCGCTGTTGGTGTAGATCACGTGCCACAGGCCTACGATAGGCGGATTGATCCCTTCAATAGGCAGGGGGAAAGCCAATGCAGCCTGAGTAGCCATTGGAAGTTTGATAGAGCCTTTCAAAGCCTGCGGCCCAAAGCTCCCGCAAGCCGCCTTGGCACTGGTTGGAAGGATCAAGAGGCAGAGGACGGACAGTAGAGCCACGCCCATGCGGCAGAGGGGCGAGCGCATCGTGCCGTCCGTGGTAAATGAAATTGCCGTTTCTGTAGTTCCGACGTTTCGCTTCATTTGGATCTCCTTGACTCATCCCCTCAGGTGCGGATTTTTCCTTTCCACCGCCTGCTCCGGAGATTGATGTGAGGTGAGTCTGCGCGACTTCTCCTTCCGTCTCAATGAGGCGGCAATGAGTTGAAACTGAGTTGAGCGACTCGCCCGACTCATTGAAAACTCATCTCGGCTGAGAACGAGGGATGGTAGGCTTCTCTGCATGAATGACCAATTGGACGGATTGTCGACCGGGCAACTTGCCGAATTGCGCCGAATAGTAACCTGCCCGATCGTGACGAGAAATGATCAGGAGTACAGTCGAACTCGCCGCGTATGGAACGGCATGATCGATCGCATGCCGTCGGTCATCGTCCGGCCCACGAGCATCGCGGACGTGATTCAATCCGTCCGTTTCGCCCGCCGGAACGGAGTTGCAGCCTCGGTGCGCGGGGGCGGCCACAGCGTAGCTGGAAAGTCCGTTGCGGACGGCGCCATGATGATCGATCTCTCGCTGATGCGGGAAGTCCAGATAAACCCCAGCCGGCGAACCGCATTGGCCCAGGGTGGTGCGACCTGGGGAGAGTTCGACCGTGAGGGTGAGAAATTTGGGCTTGCCACAACCGGGGGCGTAATCTCCTCGACCGGCGTCTGCGGGCTCACCCTGGGTGGTGGAATCGGCTGGCTCATGGGGAAGCACGGTCTAAGTTGCGACAACGTGATCTCCGCTGATTTGGTCAACGCCGCCGGCAATCACCTCTCCGTCAGCGCTACTCAGAACGAAGATCTCTTCTGGGCGATTCGCGGCGGCGGCGGAAATTTCGGCATCGTTACCGCACTGGAGTTTCAACTCCATGATCTTGGCCCCGTGCAGGGCGGTGTCATCTTGTATCCGCGCCCGCAAGCCTTCGATCTGCTGCGCCAGTATCGAGACCTGACCCTCGCGGCTCCGGATGAACTGACGGCCTACGCCGCGCTGCTCGTGGGACACGGCCATCCGATGGCCGCAATAGCTCTATGCCACAGCGGATCCAGGGAGGAGGGCGCTGCTGCGTGCAAACAATTCCAGCTCTCGACTCCGCCGGTCGCCGACATGACCGGAGAGAAGAAATATACCGAGATTCAAACCATGCTCGACTTCACTGCTCCGGCGGGCCAGCACTACTACTTCAAATGTCCATTTCTCCAAGAGCTGACCGACGAGGCAATCCGAACCATCGTTGATTTCGCTGAAACGATGCCGACGGAGCAGACCAAGGTGGTCATTGAACATATGCATGGCGCGGCCAGTCGTGTGCCGGTCTCGCAAACAGCGTTTGGACTTCGCCGCGTTCATTACAGCATCAACATCATGCCAGGTTGGGCCGACCCGGCCATGGCAGAGAAGTGCATCGACTGGACCCAGGGCTTTGCCTCAGCCCTGAACGCCTTCGGCGCTTCGGATGCCTATGTAAATTACCTTGGCGATGAAGGACCGTCGGCAGTCAAGGCCTCGTATGGCGCCAACTACGCCCGACTCGCCGCTCTCAAGAAGAAGTACGATCCCGACAATTTCTTCCGCTTCAACCAGAACATCCTTCCAGTCGACTAGCGGCGCGACAAGTGCGACAAGCCGATCGACGACAGGAATGCGCGAAAGCGTGGTTCCATTCGGTAGTGCTCGAATTCCAGGTTCAGCAAAGCGATATATATCGGAGTGGACTTCACTGCTACCGCATGTTCCAGCCACCAGTACATCTCATCAGCCATTTTGAGGGTGGCATAGATAGTCGCCACCAGAACGGCCGGTTCTGTTCTGTCTTCCGCGGCCCGCAGCCTCTCGATCAGGTCAATGGCGTGCTGACGTTCCCCCTTTGCGGCCAGGGCAGATGCTAAGAAAGCGAGCGACTCAATACTGTCTGGCGTGAGTTCAAGAGCTTTTTGAAAGGCAGCGATGGCTTCGTCATATCGCTCGAGGTAGCGCAGGTTCCTTGCCATAAACATGTAGGATCTGTAATAGGCCGGATCGAGTTCGATGCTTTGTCGAATCTGCCTCAATGCGAGGTCGTATTGTCCTGCATGGCCCTGAGCTACTCCGAGATAAAGATTAACGTTTGCCGATAGTGGTTCAATCTCCCGCGCACGCTGCCCCGAATTGATCGCTTGCTGATGTTGTCCTATGACCGAAAAATAGAGCGATTGCCATAGCAGGGCGGTAATCTGGCTGGGGTCGAGTTCCAGCGCGATTTGGAACTCCCGTCCGGCTCCATCCCAGTCCCAGTCATACCAGCTCTTGATCAAGCCGAGAGTGCAATGCGCCTCGGCAAGCGTTTCGTCCAGATCCAACGCCCGTTGCAAATGGGTCCAGGCTTTCGCCCGCGCCTCCAGAGGCTTCATCTGACCAACCCGAACCGATCCCATCTGCGCATAGCAATCGGCCAACCCGGCATATGCTGGCGCAAATCCGGCATCAAGCGATAGTGCCTCATTGAAATAGGCCATGCTTCGCCCTATCGCCTCGCCAGTCATCTTGTGCCAGAAGAAGCGGCCTTTTAGATAGGCATCATAGGCGGCCGAAGACCGGGAGTATCGACGAGAACCGACGGTGGCGCTCGGAAACAATTCCAGCGCCAGCGATCGACTTACGCGCTGAGTAACCTCTTCTTGCACAGCCAGCAGATCGCTCGACTGTCGATCGTAAGTGTCCGACCAGAGAACACTCCTGTCCCCTAGATCATGCAATTGTGCGCTGATGCGTAAAGTATCTCCAGACCGTCTCACCGATCCGCGCAACAGATAATCAAGATTCAATTCCCGCCGCAGACGATCGAGATGCTCCACCACATCGCCGCTCTCAAGCCTTGGAAGAGCGGTGACTCTTAGAAGTGAAGGATCAATGCGTGACAGAGCGGAGATCATGTCTTCGGTCAATCCCGCGGCAAAATAGTCTTCGGACTGTCGGGAGAGATCCTCGATGGGAAGGATGGCGATGCGAAGGGGTTTTTCCGGCCTGGCGGTCTCGTGATCACCATTCGTTTCGATCTGCGCAATGAAGCGATAACCGAGACGAGGGAGGGTCTCAATGTACAAAGGGCGTTCGGCCTGTTCTTGCAGTGCCAGGCGAATCTGACGAATGCAGAAGTTCAGCCCCTGCTCAAAATCGACAAAGGTATCCTCGCCCCAGATTGCGAGCCTGATTTGCTCTCGTGTGACCAGGGATCCGCGATGATTCAACAGAAACGCAAGAACACGCGCCGGCTGTTGCTGAATTCGGGTCAGCGCGCCGTTCTTTCGAAGCTCCAACGTCTGCTCGTTGAGCTCAAATTCCCCAAATCGAATGATGGACATGGCGGAGAAGTTGGGACGACCCTGGCCTCGCGGAATTATAGCAGTAGCATTCTTTGATACCTCTGTCCTATTGGCCGTCTCAGTTCAGACTATCTAGCTTGTCCAGGCCGATCCAGCCGCAGAACATGCTGCGTTTTCCGCCCCCATTGTGATTTGGGGCACAGACTTGGATCGCATTAACCGCGAAGCATGGTTCCTGCGACCGCTCGCCAGAGATACGGGCGGGCCGACGCTGAGCTTTTATGCTGATAAGCCGAATCCGAGGTAATCTCCGGTGCAATCGAGCAAGAAAACCGTCCGCTTGACACGTCGCCAATTCGTGGCCGTCGGCGCTCTGGGCGGGACCGCGGTTGCCATCGGATGCAAACTCCACGAGAACAGCAACTGGGACTTCCTGAGTAACGACCAGGCGACCACGCTCGCGGCGATCTGCGATCAGATTGTTCCCGCGGATGAATTCCCAAGCGCCTCGCAAGCCGGAGTGCTCACCTACATCGATCGTCAACTTATGCGCCACTACCGGCCCCATCGCGACGCGTATCGTGACGGGCTAAAGCGGGCAAACGAGATGAGCAGGCAGCGCTTCAGCAAGGACCTTGCGAGGCTTTCTGCGCCCCAGCAGCTGCAAGTTGTGATCGCAATCGAGAAAGAGGATTCCGCGTTTTTCAATCTGGTGCGCACCCACACGATGGAAGGCTACTATGGCTCGCCTCGTCATGGCGGCAATCGCGACGCAGCCAGTTGGCGCATGTTGGGCCTACCTGAGCCACCGCTGCGCGGCCGCGCCCAATACGACCTGACCAGGGGCGCGTCATCGTGAAGCGCGTGAATGCAGTGATCATTGGCGCCGGCGCTGCCGGCGGCATTGTTGCCAAGGAGCTTTCTACTGCGGGCCTGAGCGTAGTTTTGCTCGAGCGCGGTCAATGGTATACCGCGAACGACTGCCGCAAAGACGATCTTCGCAACCAGCGCACCACGGTGCTGGGCAACGCTTTTGGCCCCGTAGATGAAGGCAATCCGCGCGTGGTAGTCGACGCAAAGGGAGCGACCCGCATCGTCGTACCCAGCGAGGGCAGCTACTCAAACAACGCCGCTTGCGTGGGCGGCGGCACTCTCAGTTACGGAGCCCAGGCCTGGCGTTACCTGCCACAGGATTTCAGGATGCGCTCAACGTATGGCGCGCCGGAAGGCAGTTCTCTTGAGGACTGGCCCATCTCCTACGACGACGTCGAGCCGTTTTATGAGAAAGCCGAGTATGAAATTGGCATCTCCGGAGACTACTCGGGCACTCCATTCCATGGCCCGCGCAAGCATCCGCTACCGATGCCGCCGTTGCCACCAAATCGCGAATTCGGGATTCTGGAGCCGGCTGCCAAACGCCTCGGCCTGCATCCATTTCACCTTCCCATGGCGCGGAACAGCATCCCCTACAACGGGCGTGGCCCGTGCATGCGCTGCCGATGGTGCTGCGGCTTCGCCTGCGAGACAGATGCGAAAAACGGCTCGCAAAACACGGTGATTCCCACCGCGCTCGCCACTGGAAACTGCGAACTTCGCACTCAATCCTTCGTCAAGGAAATCCTCACGGACGATCGAGGGCGAGCGCGCGGCGTTTCCTACTTCGATGCCAATGGTCACCTGCAGCACCAGTTCGCCGACATCGTCGTAGTCTCAGCATGCGCCACAGAATCAGCTCGCCTGCTGCTCAATTCCAAAAGCCGCCTGTTCCCCAACGGGCTCGGAAATCAGAACGATCAGGTTGGCCGCAACTTGCAGGGCCATCACTACACCGGCGCTACCGGCTACTTCGATTTCGAAACATACGATGACGTGGGACCTGGGGCCAGCATTGCGATTACCGACTACAACCACGGCACAAAAGGCTTGTGCGGCGGTGGGATGCTGGCCAATGAATTTATCCGCCTGCCAATCCACATGGTCGACCGGCTACCGGCGAACACACCCCGCTGGGGACTCGGCCACAAGCATGCCATGCGGTATTTCCATAAACGCAGCATTGTCATCATGGGTCCGACGCAGCAAATTCCAACCGCGGACGGCAGGGTGACCCTCGATCCAACCGTTAGAGACAAATGGGGCATCCCGGTTGTCCGGCTTTCAGGCAACGTGCACCCGCATACTTTCGATATAGGGGCGGTGCAGGCAGAGCGCGCCGAGGCATGGCTGAAAGAAGCTGGTGCCGTGAGCACGTCTCTCATGACTGGCAGACCCACAACGGTCTCGGCGGGCCAGCACCAGGCGGGCACATGCCGCATGGGCTACGATCCCAAAGGCTCGGTGGTGAACAGAAACTGCCAGATCCATGACGTCGACAATGTCTTCGTCATTGATTCCAGCGTGCACGTCACCAACGGCGGATTCAATCCGGCGTTGACGATCATGGCTGTCGCTTATTTCGCTTCCAATGAGCTGGTCCGCAACTGGAAGGGCACGGGATTCCGCTCATGAAGTTCTACTTCAAGCTTGCTTCCATTGTCGTTGGCTCGCTTGCGTTTCTGGCGATCGCCGGCACCTATGGCGCGACCTACTACTACACGACGGAACATGGCCGCGGCTGCGCGAGTTGCCACGAAATGGCTGAGTATGTAGGCGCTGTCCACGCTTCCCTGCACCGGAATCAAAACTGCATGGATTGTCATGACGCAAGCATGGCAACCAAACTTCGCCACATCCGTGTCCATCTCACCGGCAACTGGCCTGAGGAAGTCCGCCTTCGCGACGTCGACGTCGTGCGGATGACCACCAAATGCCAAAGTTGTCACCAGCACGAATACGCATCCTGGCAAGCCGGGCCGCATAGTGCCACTTATGGAGAGATTTTCACCAATTCCGCGCATAACGGGAAGCGCGCGTTGATGAACGATTGTTTTCGCTGCCATGGCATGCACTATGACGGTTCAGTGCGCGATCTGGTTCAGCCACAGGGCACGCGAGGTCCGTGGCACCTGATCCGTGCCGGATTCGCCGACCAGCCCACCATGCCCTGCCAATCGTGCCATTGGGTTCACCGCGCAAGCGCAGTTCAGGCCAAGCCACAAGGCCGCATCTCTGTCGCAGCTGCACCGATTCAAGATTCGCTGGCATTCTTCGATCGTCGCGAAAGCATGCATTTTGCGGCAGCTTCGCTATCGCTGCCTCAGTTGCATGATGGCGCACGGCTGGTAAATCTTAGCCAGGACCAGCGCCAGGCAATCTGCTACCAGTGCCACGCACCGCGACAACCTGAGACGGGCACCAGCGCTGCATTGATGGGCTGGGGACCGCAGGTAGGATCGGGCGACGATCGCACTCCGATGGGTGTCCATGAAGGGATCAGCTGCGTCTCCTGTCACAATGGGCACAACGAAAACGCCCGCGCCTCGTGCAAGACGTGTCACCCGCAAATGTCTCACTGCGGCCTTGATGTGGAGAAGATGGACACGACATTCGTCAATGCAGCCAGCACCCACAATATTCATTGGGTCAAATGCGTCGACTGTCATCAGCACGGGATACCGCAGTTGAAGCCCACGCATCAACGCCCCTGATCTTCCTACTCCGACCGCAGTGCTTCCACCGCATTCACTCGAGCAGCCCGCATCGCCGGAACCGCCGAAGCGATCACTGCCGCGCCCAGGATCACCACCGCCGAAGCCACAAACGCAAGCGCTCCAGGCTGATGAAGCTCCGCCACGTATTTGCTGATGGCCCGCGAAAGCCCGAACCCGACCACCAGGCCCAGCCCCACGCCGATGCTCGCCATCATCACGCCCTCCGTGAGCACGATGCCGAGAATGTTGCGCGGCAGCGCGCCCAGTGCCATGCGGATTCCGAACTCCCGCGTTCTCCCGCTCACTGAGAATGCGAGCACGCCGGCCACGCCCACTACCGAAATCAGCAGCGCCACCGCCGCGAATCCGCCAAACACAATCGCATTCAGTTTGTCCGGCGTCAGCACTTCGGCCCGAATGTCTCCCAGCGTGCTGGCCTTTTCCACGGGTTGATCCGCCGACATCATATGTATGGTCTGCGAGATCGCCGGAACCAGCGCGTAGGGATCCTGGTGCGCGCGCACAAACAGCCGCCCGGCAACCCATTCCTGCTCAATCGGCTGATAGATGGTCATCGCCGGAGCGGGAATGATATTTTCGTCATCGATGTCCGGCACAACCGCGATGATCCGGCGCGGTTCGGGGCTGATGCCGATGAATTTTATTACGCCATCGGTCCACCACATCTTGCGATTTACCGCGTTCTGGCCCGGGTACAACATGTTGGCGAGGCTCTGGCTGATGACCACCACCCGCTCGTTACCGTCCTTGTCGCCGTCGTTGAAGTCGCGGCCATTAAGAATGGGCATGCCCATCGTTTGGAACCATCCCGGAGAGACCGCGCGGAAGTTGGCGCGGAAATCCTGTCCATCCGGTCGCCGTGCACCCTGCGCCGCAAACGTGAAGTTGATGCTCTCCTCGCGTTCGTCGCGCCACGGCGTGCTGAATCCTTCCGCCACTTGCTCTACGCCAGGCAGCGATGCAACCCGCGCTTTCACTTCGCGATAGAACTCGTTGATCTGGGCCGGCGTCTTGCCGTACGACATCACCGGCAGATTCACGGCCAGCACGTTGGCTGAGTTAAACGGCGGCCTCATCTGCTCAAGCACAAACAGCGTCTTCATCAGCACGCACGCACCCGCAAGCAGCAGGAAGGAAGCCGTAATTTGCGTCACAGCAAACATGCGCAGCCGTCTGCTGCTTCCGCCCGCCACGCGCGCTCCCCTACCCGTAAGTCCGCCCTGCGGCGCATTCGCCGAAGGCAGTCGCGGAATATAAGCCAGGAAAACAGCCGCCACGAGTGCCAGCGCAATTCCAAACCAAACCATGCTGAAATCGAGCGTCATATCGTTGGCGCGCACCGAGAATCGTGACGCGTACTTGCCCAGAACAGCCACCATCGGAACAGCCAGGAGCACAGCCGCCAGTGCCCCGCTCCCGCACAGCACCAGGCTCTCCGCCAACAGCGAGCGACGCAACACCGTTGTGCTCGCACCCAGCGCCGCGCGTATCGCCAGTTCCGGCTCGCGACGCACCGTCCGCGCCAGCACCAGGTTGGCAACATTCGAACTCGCAATCACAAACAACAGACCCGACGCCGCAAACAGCACCCACAAGATCGTGTTCGCCCGCGAATTGATCTGGTCGTGCATCCGCGTTACATCGATCTTGAAGTGGTCTTCCGGCTTGTAAACCTCTGGATGCGCGCCTATCATCGCCGCATACACCGTCCGCAACTCTGCCCGTGCCCCATCAACAGTCGCGCCGGGAGCCATCCTCGCAAACACTTCCGTCATGCGATGTTCGCGCCCCGTAACCATCGTGGCCGACAGATGATGCGGGCTCGTCACAATGTTCGAGATGATCTCCGTCGACACCGGATAAGGCACAGATGGTTCCAGAACTCCAACCACAGTCGCGCCACGTGCACCCGAGCTGCTTTCCAACCGCACCGTCTTTCCAATCACACTGGGATCGGAATGCAGCGAATTCCTCCAGAAGTGATACGTCAATACCACTGCCCCCGCGGCATTGGGGCCGTCATCTCCGGGTCCCAGCAAGCGTCCAAGCACCGGCCGCAACCCCATCACGTGGAAATAATTTCCGTCGACAACTCCCGCGGGAATCTCGCGCGGCGTCCCCAGCCCCACCACGGTGAAGTCGATCTCTGAAAACGTGCCGAGTTCCTGGATCGTCTTCAGCCCGCTGCCGATGTCCTTGATCTCAGGAACGGAAAACGCCGCATTCTCCTGCCCTATGCCGGGCGCGCTCTGACGCACATAGAGCAGCCGATTCTCATCCTGATTGGCCAGCGGGCGCAGCAGCACCGCGCGAACCACGCTGAAAATCGCAGCGTTGGCACCGATTCCCAGCGCCAGCGTGAGAGCAACCGTAATCCACAACGCACGGGCGCGCCACAACGATCGCACCGCAAGCCTTAAATCACGAAGGAATAGCATCTCCGTACCTCCATTCGGACTGTCTGCTCGATCTGCGCTCGAGCTGGGGAAATAGTCGAGAGGAAAACTTCACTTGACGAATATGTTGATATCAACTAATCTGGGGCCGTGTCAAGCCCTAAAAAAGTTCCGTACGATACGACTCTTCTGGTTCGGGACTGCTGCCTTTGTCTTCATGTCCAGCGCGCGGCTCGCTCCCTGGCTAGGCGGTTCGACGAAGTCTTACGCCCATTCGACCTTACCAATGGGCAGTTTTCTCTTTTGATGTCCCTGAATCGCCCCGAGCCGCCTCCCATGGGACCGGTAGCGACTTTGCTGGCGATGGATCGAACCACGCTGACCGCTGCATTGAAGCCGCTCGAACGTCGTGGCCTGGTGAAAGTATCGCAGGACCCTTCGGATCGTCGCAACCGCATTCTGATGCTCACAGTCAAGGGGCATAACCTGCTTGCTCGCGCAATTCCGGTCTGGGAAAGCACTCACCACGAGGTCGAGGAACTCATTCCCGGGGGTGATCCAAACCAGCTTCGGCGCGACCTCCGCGCTCTCTCCTAAAGCCTCCTGCCTCTGTCTCCGCTTAAGCCGTCTTGTGCCGCCCCGCCGCGCAATCCCTAGTTTCCCAGAGAGACTCCGTATACTTGTCCCAGCTTCAATTCCCGGCAACTTCAAATCCCACGCTGAGGTCCTCTACGCATGAATCGCATGCTGTCTGCCGTTCTCTTCGTGCCCTTGCTCGCCGCCATCTCTTCGCCCGCCGCCGCCCAGACGACTCCGCCTGCAACTGCCCCTGCCCGACTGCCCATTCCCGGCACTCCCGGCAAGACCTTCGACCTCGCATGGGTCGGCAAAATAGTGCGCGTCACCGATCCCCAGATCGCGCCCGATGGAAAGTCTCTCGTGGCTGTCGTCACCCATGCCGATTATGAAGATGACCTCAACCTGGCGGAACTTGTCATCGTCGACTTGGCTTCCGGCAAGACCCGCGATCTGACTCACGCGCGCAAGACCGCTTCCTTTCCGCGCTGGTCCCCCACCGGAGACCGCATTGCCTTTCTCGCCGCCGACGCAGACAAGCACAATCAGATCTTCGTCCTCGACATGGCAGGCGGCGACGCCCTTCAAGTCACCAAGAGCCCGACTTCGATCCAGCAGTTTGCCTGGAAGCCGGATGGATCGGCACTCGCATTTGCCGCCGTCGATGATGCTCCGAAGAAGACAGGAGCTGACAAATTCGACGACGCCTTTCAAGTGGGCGACGGCAGCTTTCTCGATAAGGATAAGGCCCTGCCGACCCATCTCTGGATCGTCCCCGCTGCAGGCGGCGATGCTAGGCGCCTTACCTCCGGCGCCTGGACTTTGCCCGTCGCTTTCCCGCCCGGACCGCCCGCTTCGCCGATTGCCTTCACTCCGGATGGAAGCAAGCTGATCTACGTGCGTCTCGAGAACACCTATTCCGGTGACCGCCGCAACTCCTCTCCGCAGGTGCTCGACATTGCCACCGGCAAATCAGAGCCCATCACCACCCACACTTCCTATGCCTCGTTCCCCGTTCCCTCGCCCGATGCCTCGCATGTGGCCTACATCTATCCCCGCGATGGCACTGATCGCAACTACCAGGACATCTTCGTCGTCGATGGCCTGAAGGGTGACGGAGAAAACATTACCCGCGCCATCGACCGCAATTTCTTCCGTGCACTCTGGATGCCCGACGGCAAAACAATTCTCACCGGCGCGAATGACGGCGCAACCGCCGGATTATGGCTCCAGCCGCTCTCGGGAAAAGCAACCCGGCTCGACCTCGGCGATGTCACGCCCAACACCGGTTTCTGGCTCGACGCCAATGTGGGCCCGCAAGGCCAGATTGCCTTCACAGGAACCGAGCCCCACCACCCCGCCGAGATTTACATCATTGATTCCTCGATATCGAAGCCCCGCCGCCTCACCAATTTCAATGCCGCCTTCGACACGCTCAAACTCGGCAAAAGCGAAGTCGTCACCTGGCAAAGCCCCGATAAGGCTCCGAAGAACTGGACGGAAAATGGAATCCTAACCTATCCGCCGAATTATGTGCCGGGAACCAGGCTGCCGCTCGTCCTCTACATTCACGGCGGCCCCACATCAAATTCCAAGGACGCGTTTTCCACCTTCGCACAGTTGATTGCCGCCCAGGGTTGGCTCGTCTTCGAGCCGAACTATCGCGGCAGCGATAACCTCGGCAACGATTTCAGCCGCGCCATCGTTGACGATTCAGGCGACGGCCCTGGCCGCGACGTCTTTGCAGGACTCGAAATGCTCAAGAAGCGCGGCATCGTCGACGAATCGAATATCGCCGTCACCGGATGGAGCTACGGCGGCTACATGACCAGTTGGCTCATCGGCCACGCGCAATTCTGGAAAACAGCGATCGCCGGCGCGCCTGTAACCAACCTGCTCGATCAGTACGCTCTTTCCGATTCCAATGTTTCCCGCGCTGCCTCGCTTGGCGGCTCTCCCTACACTGGTGATTGGATGAAGCATTGGATCGAGCAATCTCCCATCACCTACTACGAAAAAATGACCACGCCGACGCTGGTGCTGCAGGATGTAGGCGACTACCGCGTCACCATTACGCAGGGATACGAGTTGTATCACGCCCTCAAAGACCGCGGCATTCACACCGAGTTCTTTGCCTATCCAATCGGAGGCCACAGCCCCGCCGATCCAGTCCGCATGCGCGATGTCTACCGCCGCTGGATCGAATGGCTCGACCTCTATCTGCCCCACAGTTAATGCAATTGTTTGACCCTGAACGCAAAATCGAATTCGTCCTTCTCGCGGCGAAAGCCCTCGGCAAGTGAGCCGGCGATCCATCGCCGGCTCTGGGCTTCGTCATTCAGTAAACAAGCTCACAATCTCTGCATTTTCCGTTTCATCGGCCATCACCTTGAATCGATTCCCCCTCGAATCGCTGCCTTCGCGAAGCCCCGGAAATCGTTTCAGAAATCGTTTGACCCAAACCGTGTCGCCTCGCCTGATCGCAAAAGCAAAATCGTCCAACTCAATCCCCAAAAATCCGCCCAATTCGCGCAGGTACTCAATCGCCCACCCTGAAGGTGTCGCGCCGAATACATCGTCGGGCGCGTTGACATCCGCGCCATGTTCAACCAGAAACTCGGCCACGCGCCGATGCCCTCCAAACGCTGCATGGTGCAGAGCGGTGGCGCCAATTTCATCCTTCCTGTTGATCAGTTCCGGATGACCGTCAACAACTGCTCTCACGTCATCCATCGCTCCGGTCTTCACCGCTTCAATCAGCCTTTCAAATTCGCCCACGCTGACCTCCTAAGGCTCAAGCGCTTTCAGCGCTCCGGGGCCAAGCCGCTCCGCCAACTGTTCCCGGTATAAACTCGCCGGCACAACCGCGTGATTGGGTGACTCGATAAAACCCAGTGGTAGATCGGGCCCTGCATCGCGCTTGCGCTGCCCGATGATTTTCATCGGCGCCGTCTGCTCCGATCCCGAATTCCCAATCGACCAATTCGCCGCTCCCGGAGGATTTTGAATCACAAGGCTGCTCGCAGCGCTGTTCCACACCACTCCCCAGCCCATTGTCCAACCATGCCCGCTACCCATTTCGCCGCGATTCATCATGTCGATGCCGCCGCCCGGCACGCGCGTGTTGTCTACAAGAAATCCCGTCGCCCAGCGCTGATGCGGTTGGATGTGCCCGTCTCCATGGAACTCCGAATCCAGCACCACATTCGGGCCCTGGTTGCGTGGTCCTGTAATCATGTAAAACCGATCGTTGCCGGTCGCACCGCATCGCAAAATCAGCAGTTGCGTTCCGCGTGCAACAAAATCCGCCGGTTTTGCCGAACTCGTAATCGAAGTCGTGTGGCGAATCACAACATTCACGATGGTTATGCGCGATGTATCGGCGGCCGCGTCAATTCCTTCCGTGGTGTCGTCAACCAGCAGATCTCGAATCCATCCATCGCGAAGCCCGCTCAAATTGATGGCGCGAAACAGCGGATCGGTGAACGCAACCTCCCGCGGCGGCGCGTCAATATGCAGTGACTCCACGGCATCCTGCTCAATCGTGCCGCTGATTGTCACCTTGGCCACCTCTGCCCCTTCCGGCGGCAGGTACGCCCGATCGTAGGAGTCGGTAAGCGGCACATCGAGCGTGAGCACATTGCCCTTGCGACTCGTCACTGTCCGCACAGTTGCGAGGTGGCTGCCCACCCACGTCTCGTCCTTGCCATCACGCTCCATCCGGTCCATGCCCATCAAATGGAGCCATTTCGGAGTCGTGTAGCGCGTGATCCTTATGCTGTCTCCGGCGGCGAATGCCGACGCATCGTCAAGCGTGATCGACTGCGCACCCGATGGAACATATGCATCCGCAATGTGCGCGGCGGTTCCCACAACCTGTATTTCCTGCTTCCCTGCGATTGCAATAGCCACATGAGGATCGCCGGTCATCTTCAGCGTCGTGCCGCCCTCGGTCGGCCCGCTCCCGTGCAGAACAATTCCCGACGCCGCAATGTTCAACGTGCCGCTGCACAAAAATGTCCCCGGAGCCAGAACCACCGCGCCACGAAATCCACCCTTGAGAGGTAGCGCTGAAACTTCATCAATGGCGCGCTGGATCGCCGCTGTGTCATCGGCGCCCGATGGCGCAAGCTTCCGTCCGATCGGTATGCGATTCGGCAACGGTACGCCGCCGCCCATATAACCGGCATACGAAAAATCCACGATGTGGTCGCCGCGCGGAAGCGTTCGGTAAACCAGCTTCCCCGACGAGTCGAGTGAAACCCACGGTCGTTGCGATTCCGCCGGATTCAAACGAACGGCGAGCGCCAGCATCAGCAACGGAAAAAGCGATCGAAAGCGCATAAGATCAGTCCGGCAACGAATCGATTTTAGACAAATCTCCTCCGGTCGGGACAGGAATTGTTCAGCACGCGAGAAACCGCCGAAATGCCTGCATCCGCGCTCGGGTATACTGCTGATTCCCGCAATGCGAACTCCACAAAGGAGACCGCGCCAACCGTGAAATCCCGCCCTTTCGTTCGCCTCCTCATCCTGGCAGCGCTGCTTCTTCTCGCTGCCTTCATTGGCTGGCGCGTTGTCTTGAGCAGATCCGGCGGTGCCTTCGTCCGGGCAAACTATACCAAGCGCGAAGTCCGCATCCCCATGCGCGACGGAGTCACGTTGTTTACCCAGGTGTACGCGCCCAAAGACACCTCCCAACCCCATCCATTCCTGATCATGCGCACCCCATTCGGCGCACTTCCCTATGGGGAAAGTGCGTATCGCCGTCAGCTCGGCCCATCCGAGGCCTTCGATAAAGCCGGATACATTTTTGTGTTCCAGGACGTTCGCGGTCGCTACCAGTCCGAGGGCCAGTTCGTCGACATGCGCCCGCATCTTGACCACCCCGGCCCCACCGATACCGACGAGAGTACCGACATGTCCGACACGGTCGACTGGCTCTTGAAAAACGTGCCCGGCAACAATGGCAAGGTCGGCATCTGGGGAATTTCGTACCCCGGCTTCTACGCCGCAGCCTCGATCATCGATTCGCACCCCGCCATCAAGGCTGCGTCTCCCGAGGCTCCCATGACCAACCTCTTCGAAGGCGATGACGCATACCACAACGGCGCTTTCATGCTCGCCGCGCAGTTCCAGATCTACTCGAATTATTTTCTTCCCCGCCCCGACGGCCCCATCTTCCTCGCCTTCGAATCTCGGCAGCATCTTCGACTACGGAACAAAAGACGGCTACTCTTTTTTTCTTCAACACGGTCCCGATGTGAAGAGCATTGCCGCTCTCATTCACAATCCCTTGTTCGACGCGAACGCCCAGCACACCACTTTCGACGACTACTGGCAGGCTCGCGACATCTCGCAGCACCTGCACGGGATCCACTGCCCGGTTCTCAACGTCGGCGGATGGTTTGATGCCGAGGATCTCGCGGGCACATTCCGTACCTACCATGCGATCGAAAATCTCAACCCGGGGTTGCAAAACATGCTCGTCATGGGTCCGTGGATGCACGGTGCATGGGCGCGATCTGACGACACAAGCCTCGGCCCTCTAAAGATGGAGAACACCGAAGCATTTTGCTTTTGCGATCAGATGCGCGGCCCTTCTTTGAGCACTTCCTCAAAGACAAACCGGCCACCGATTTGCCGCAGGCGTATATGTACGAGACCGGGAGCAATCGCTGGATGCGCTATACCCAGTGGCCACCAACAAATGCCGAAGAGAAAACCCTCTATCTCCACGCCAACCACAAGCTTTCGCTCGAGGCGCCGACCGACGGTGAGGCAGCCTTCGACGAATACGTGAGCGATCCGCGCCAGCCTGTTCCCTATCTCGAAAATGTACCAACCGAAGTGGCCGAAGAATTCATGTACGGCGATCAGCGTTTCGCGGCCAAGCGAGCTGACGTGCTCACTTATATGACCGACCCTCTATCAGAGGACATTACCGTTGCCGGCCCCGTTTCTCCGCACCTGCAGGTTTCAACCAGCGGCACAGATTCTGATTTCGATGTGAAGCTCATCGATGTCTATCCCGACTCAGGTCCAAACCCGGGCTATCAACTGCTTGTCCGCGGCGAGCCGATGCGCGCAAAGTTTCGCAAATCGTTCTCAATGCCCGAAGCGATGACTCCCAACCAGGTAACCCCCGTCAGTTTTGAAATGCCCGACGTGAACCATACATTCCTCCGCGGACACCGGATCATGGTGCAGGTACAAAGCTCGTGGTTTCCGCTCACAGATTTAAACCCGCAGCGTTTTGAAGACATCGCATCTGCTCAGGCCGCCGATTTTGTGAAAGCCACCGAGCGCGTCTACCACAACCGCGCAGCAGCCTCCGGCATCGTCGTGCGCGTGCTCCCAAAGAAGTAGCAAGACGGCCTTTCCTCGCCCGGGAGCGACTTCCCAGGTCAAAATCTTGCACTGTTCATAAGAACCCGGTTGTATCCTGCAACGCCATCCCTGATACTCATTGGCATGACAACCTCCAAGTGGTGGATCAAGGCGATCGAGGACGCCTGCGCCGAGCCGAACCCGGCGCGTTCCAACCAATTGATAACGAGGCTGCACTACTTACTCTCCGAGGCGCTTGCCGACAGACTCGGGCGCGAGGGTGGGCCAAACTTCCACTCCTGGGCGGTCTGGGGCTCGCGCAAAGCTGGCGTCACGATCCGCCAGGAAGACCTCGACAGCGCAATCGAGACCGCGACCATAACCGCAGGCATCGTTGGCGGCGTAATCGGTGCCGCAGTCGGCGTTTTCGCCGGGCACTGGCTCCGCTTGTCTCCTGACTACTTCACCGCGGCAATCGGCGCGGTTATCGGCACCTTCACAGGTCGCTTTGCAGGGAGGCAGCTCGCGATCTGGAGCCGTGGAAAGGCTGCGAAGCTCATGCTGCGGGGCAATCGGATCGTGATTCAAGATATTGGCGAGCAGTCGGCGCGGTTTCTTGAGCTGCTCGAAAAGGGTGCCACCAGCGAAGGTCGAGAAGCGTTCTTCGCCGGCCTGCGCGCCGGCCCAACCGAGCATCATGGTCAGGATCGGCTCGCAACGGCATTTCGTTCCTACCTGGCGGCGTTCGACTCCAATAAGCTGGACGCGAAGCGCGCGGCGATGATCGCCGGCAACTGCGAGATCGTCTACCACGAACACATTCGGCTGGAGCCATACATTCGCGGCGCGATGCCGTTAATTGTCCGTCGTTGCGCAACCAGAAGGTGGATGACCTACAAAATCGGCGAGAGAGTCTTGACCGTCTGCGAAGACCTCCCCGGCATCCCAACCCCCACCGCTGCGAGAAACTGGGCGAGAATCGAGGAGCGGATGCGCTACGTCTTTGCCCTCTTCAGAAAATTCCACAACGCACCGGAAGTGTTCTCAACACCCTTCCCCGACATGGAACCGGCACAGGTAAGAAAGTCTCCGCATTCTCCCGGCTGAGCCCGCAAGCTGGCAATGAGGAACTAGTCAGGTCGTCCTGTGTAGTGCTCCACATGATGAACTTCAGAATGATCCTCAAGAGATTCCAGATGGGTGGAGACCTCCGCAGGCTCGTCCAAATCAATTGTCAGACGCTCTTCCAGCGTTGTCGCCAGCCGGTGAGCTTCGCCCACTCCCATGGTGTGTGGAAACAAAAGGTGAACCTCGATGATCTGCCGATAGCCCGTGGTGCGGAAGCGCACCCCGTGGTATTGCAACCCCAGTTCCTCGCACAGAACATCGAGCCGATTGCGAATCAGGTGACCGATCCTGGGATCGGAGTAATCAAGCAATCCCTTCATCGAGTGCCACATCAAACGACCGCCTGACCAGAGGATGTTTGCCGCTACTGCATAAGCGACCAGCGGATCGAACGGCTTCCATCCAGTGAGCATGACCAACCCCAGGCCTGCAACGACGCCAAAGCTGGTCCAGCTGTCGGTCAGGACGTGCTTTCCGTCCGCCTCAAGAATCAGCGAGTGATTCCGTCTGCCCAGGCGCACCAGGTACCAGCCCAGAAAGGCGTTCACCACTCCTGCAGCCAGGACCAGCGTCACCCCGCTTCCCAGGTTGTCGAGTGTCAGACCGTGTCTCCACTTTTGAGTCGTCGTAACAATAATGCTTCCCGCGGCCAGCACGATCATCGCGCCCTCAAAACCCGCCGAGAAAAACGTGATTCGTTCGAATCCATAATGGAATTGCGGAACTGCCGGTCGGGTGCTCAGCCATAGGCTGAATACAGCAAACGCAACCGCGACTACATGCACCACCGATTCCGCTGCATCCGAAAAGATGGCCGAAGACCCCGTATACACGTACGCGGCCACCTTGCCGACAAGCATCAGCACGCCGACGAACAACGACAGCCGCATCGCGAATCGAGCATCGCGCTGCTGCTGTTCGATTTTTCCCAACCGAACTCGCTCCGGGATCGTCGCCATATCTAGCCTTTCTATCTGTGAAACGTACAAGATCCCGAAGCAAGTTTACGCTTGCCCCGTATTCCGTATCTCCGGGCGGGAAGGAATTCAACCATCAAGCTCCTTCTGTATCTTCTGGTTGAGTGTGGACAATCCGCAAGTTATTGATCAATTTCATCCCCGCAGGCCGTCATCCGCGCGAATCGCACGGCAAGCTCAACGCAGACGGTGCTATGCTTTCCGCGTTATGAAGCAGCCGTCTCAGAGATCACCTCTATTTCATTGAAGACTTTCGAGGTCCGCATCCTTCACAAGAAACGCCGGCAGGAGAGGCCATGAGCACGTCGCAAACCGAACCCGTGGGGACCAAGTCCTTCACTCATTTCCGCAAGCCCGAACGCAGTTTTTGGCAAATATGGAACATGAGTTTTGGCTTCTTTGGCATCCAGTTTGGCTGGGGCCTGCAGATGGCCAACATGAGCGCCATCTATGAATACCTTGGTGCTCGCGCCGACCAGATACCGATCCTCTGGCTTGCCGCTCCGCTCACCGGCCTGCTGATTCAGCCCATCATCGGCCACGCCAGCGATCGCACCTGGGGACGCCTTGGCCGCCGCCGCCCGTATTTCCTCACCGGCGCCATTCTCAGCTCACTGATGCTCATCCTCATGCCCAACTGCGGGGCCCTGTGGATGGCAGCCGGCATGCTCTGGATTCTTGACGCTTCAATCAATGTCAGCATGGAGCCGTTCCGAGCATTTGTCGCCGACATTCTTCCTGAAGGCCAGCGCACCGCGGGTTTCGCCATGCAGAGCCTCTTCATCGGCGCAGGCGCAGTCATCGCTTCGGCCCTGCCCTACCTGCTCACAAACCTCTTCCACATGCAGCAGGTTGCAGGCGACGCGCGCGTTGTTCCCACTACTGTCCGCCTTTCCTTTTACATCGGAGCTGCCACGTTCCTGGGCGCTGTTCTGTGGACCATTGTGACCACCAAGGAGTACCCGCCCGAAGACATCGAAGCCTTTCGCAAGGCCAAGGCGCAGAAGACCGGACTCGCCGCGAATGCAAAGGAGATCCTTGCGGCAATCGCCGAAATGCCGGATACCATGCGCAAGCTTGGGCCGGTGCAACTGTGCACGTGGCTCGGGCTCTTCTGCATGTGGTTGTATTTCCCCGTTGCCGTCGCCCACAATGTCTTCGGCGCCAAAGACCCGCGCTCATCGCTTTTCAAGGATGGAGTGGAATGGGGAGGCGTTTGCTTCGCTGTCTATTCGGCCGTCTGCTTCTTGTTCTCCCTGGCGCTTCCAGCCATGGCAAAAAAGTTCGGCCGCAAGCACACGCACTCAATTTGCCTGTTGTGCGGCGGGCTGAGCTTGATGTCCGTTGTCGTAATCCACGACAAATATGTGCTCTTGCTGACCATGGTGGGCGTAGGCATTGCGTGGGCCAGCACGCTTTCGATGCCCTATGCGGTTCTCGCCGCTTCCTTGCCGCCCGCTCGGACCGGCGTCTACATGGGAATCTTCAACTTCTTCATCGTGACACCTGAGATCCTGGCCTCCCTTTTCTTCGGATGGGTCATGATCCATCTGCTCGACAACAACCGCATCTACGCAATCATTGCCGGCGGCGTCTTCATGCTGGTTGCGGCGGCACTGATGCAACGAGTCAAAGATCCGCAGACCTTGAGCGTGCAGGACGTCTAGCACGCTCCAGCCTGGCCCATCTGGTTTATTCAGTGATCCACGAGGGTCAAGAAATGCGCGTCAAAGTCTACGAGCTCGAGCCCGGTCCTGAAGGGTTTGTCTTGGATCTGCAACGCATGCACTGCATCATCGACATCAAGGACGGAAATGGAAAATTCAAGTTCCTCGATTCAAGGCGGGAAAAGATGATCCGGTCGCTGTTTGATGGGCCATACAGCGGCTTTGTTGCTGGAGGACAATCACCCGACGGTGTTTATTTTGACGCCATGAATACCTATCCCGCATGGAGCGTTGAGGCGATAGAGGCAACCGTGAAGGATGAGCTCTATGGCCACAACCTGGGCGCGACCATTGAATATGACAAGTAAGTTGGCATTGCATCATTCCAACCCGGGTGTGCTGCTCGGTATCAGACGGGGCAATACTGCACGCTACTTGGTCAATTGCATCGCGGCACTCCTGCTGTGTGCTGCCTCCATCGTCTTGAGCGCCCAGCAAAGCAAGCCCCCCGAACAGACGCCCTCGACCCAGGTCCCTGTTGTTGTCACCGGTGTGAAGATCGAGCCCGATCATGTGACGCTTGCTCCCGGAGACAGCAGACAATTTGCAGCGACCGTCGAGGGAACGGGGCCCTTCAGTTCCGCATTGAGATGGTCGGTAAATGACGTGGACGGAGGTAACGTCGCGCTGGGAACGATCGGTATCAGCGGGTTGTACCACACGCCCTACCCCACACCGGCAGCAGTGACGATCAAGGCCACCAGCATAGCGGATCCCACTAAGTCGGCAAGCGCAACCATTACTTTCGCGGCACCGCCATTAGCAGCCGGGCCAGCGCTCCTGGTGGATGCGGCAGCGCCAACGCATCCCATCAGTCCGCTCATCTACGGGATGAACTCCTGGCGGCTTCCTTATCAACGAAATCAGGCCGCGAAAGTGGCCCAGGAGGTACGCCTGCCGCTCAACCGCTGGGGAGGGGACGCATACACCCGGTACAACTACAAGCTCGACGTCACCAATATCGGCGACGACTGGTTCTTTGAGGTCGCCCCCAACACCAATACGAAATATCCCGATGAATCTGAATTTAACGCGCAGGTCATCGAAGATCGGGCCGTCGGCGCAAAAACCCTGGCGTCCGTGCCCGCTATGGGTTGGGTCGCAAAATCACGCACGCACGGTTCCAGCTTTTCTGTCGCAAAGTACGGCCCTCAACAAAAGACGGATCCTAATTGGCATGACTATGGCAACGGCATCAAGAAGGACGGAACGAGGATTACGAATAACGATCCTGCCGACACCTCCATGCCCGTCGATGAAAGCTGGACGGCGGATTGGGTCAAGTACCTGGTGAACAAATTCGGCAATGCTGCCAGCGGCGGCGTGGCCATCTACGCGCTCGACAATGAACCGACGTGGTGGGATAAAACGCATCGCGATGTGCATCCGTTGCCGTTCACCTACGACGAAGTCACCGAGAAGGGACTGAAGGTGGCGAGGGCGATCAAGGCTGCCGACCCTACTGCTGAAGTCAGCGGGCCCGTGATCGATTTCTGGCTGACGTATTTCTATTCCAAGAAGGACATCGAATCGTTTTTTCCGGGTCATCTGCCGGGTGCCGCGACTCGTTTCAGCGATCGAAAGGCTCACGGAGACGTTCCGTTGATCGAATACTATTTGCGCGCCTTCAAAGCGGCGCAAGACGCAGACCCGCAACACACGCGTCTCCTCGATTATCTCGACCTGCACACCTACTTTGCTGCGAACGACGCCATGCTGAAGCCTGCGGGCACCAGCGATCGACAGAAAGCAGTCCTTGACTCGACGCGCGTGTTCTGGGACGCGACCTATACCGATCCGCATTTCAAAAATCCAGACAACCTCATGCAAGCCCTGGCGCCGCAGATGATTCCGCGCATGAAGAACTGGGTTGCAGCCAACTACCCGGGTACAAAAACCGCCATCACCGAGTACAACTGGGGCGCGCCGGAACACATCAGCGGAGCGGTGGCGCAGGCCGACATCCTGGGCATCTTCGGGCGTGAAGGCCTCGACCTTGGTGCGGTCTGGGGACCTCCGAACCTGGATTCGCCTTTGCTATTTGCCTTCAAGATCTTCCGCAACTATGACGACGCAGGCGGAGAATTCGGAAACACAAGCCTCGCCGCCAGCAGCGCGGATCAGGGCAAGCTTTCCATTTATGCCGCGAGGCGCACGGCCGACCACACGGTCACTGTCGTGGTGATCAACAAGACATTCGGCGATCTGCACGTCGATCTGGCGCTTGACCACTTCAAAGCCAGGGGCCCGGCGAAAGTCTATCAATACAGCGGCGTGGACCTCACACAGATTCGCGCGCTTCCTGCAGTCAAGGTATCGAAGGCGAAAGCGCGCGTATTGAAAGACCAGTTGTTCCCAGCCATGTCGATTACGTTGTACGCGATCGCCAGTAATTGAAACTTGTGACTAGGCCGGCCCTCCAGCATGTATTTGGAACAACCGAATGCCCGGCGCTTATATCGATCGCCCCTAAGCCGGTTTTGCCTCGACTATTCCGACGTTCTGAACCATCAAGGTGTCGTCTCCAACCGGGTACACCGCGGTCAGGTTGAAGCCCGCGGCCTCAAGCAGCGTTCTCCATTCGCGCTCGCTGCGCTCTTTGCCGCCGGTGACAGCAAGCATGTTGAGGTCGCTCATCAGGTGGCCTTCCAGTTGTGGATCCGCATGCGATACAAGCGGAGGAAGAACAAATTCAATGATCAGCAAGCTGCCGTTCTGCGGAATAACCGCGCGGCAGTTCCTGAGAATAGGAATGGCATCCTCGTCTTGCCGCCCGTGCAGAACATGTTTGAGCATGTAAACATCGGCGCCCGCCGGGACCGATTGCGTAAGATCCGCTGCAATCAGTTCGCATCGAGAGTGAGCATCTTCTTTCGCGAAGCGGGATTTGGCCGTCTCCACGCTGGCTTCGTGGTCCACCAGCATCCCTCGCAAATGTGGATTGAGCCCCAGCACTGCAAGAATCAGCGATCCACCGCCGCCTCCGAGGTCGGCGACCACCTTTGCATGCGAAAAATCCCATGCCTTTGCGATGGGAGCATAATCCTCCGCCGGAGCCGTGCCCATCACGGCGCGAAAAACTGAGCTGGCATCAGGATCCTGCGACCACCGCGAAGGTACTTTGGGATCGCGGACCTGGTAGGCCGGCTTACCGCTTCGAACACAGTCTGTAAGCAGGGACCATTCATCGGCGAGCAGATCTGCCCAGAAGACGACCGCTGGCCAGACAGACTCGGGCTCATCGCGGCGTAGCGGTTTGCCAAACTCAGTCAGCCGAAAGTGCTCGGGTGTCGTCTCCTCCGTTACACCGATGCTGGAAAGAGCGCGCAGAAGGCGATAAAGCGCATTCGCATTCGCCTCACACTTTTCTGCCAGGAAGTCGACACTGCGCACATCGTCTCCAAGCGCATCGGCAATGCCCAGGCGTGCTGCTGCACAAAGCACGCGGCTGCGGGAATACGCCATCGCCATTTCGACAAGTGCTGTATTCGCCGTGACGCTGCCGATGCCGCTGTTTGGTTGAGCCATAAGACACCTCATATCCAATGTACTCATCGCGGACGATTCCCGCCCAGCGGTAAGTTCGTTGAGACAGTTCAGCGATACAACTGCGCATTCAGTGACCGAACAAATGCAAGCCGAAGGTGAGAAGGACGACGTTGTTGATCACGTGCATCAGAACTGTATTGAATGTCGAACCGGTTACCCGGCGAACGTATCCAGTGGCGATCCCAGCGAGGAAGGCAAAGGGGAAAACAAGGGGGTAGACGTGCATTGCCGCAAAGAGCGCAGAATGTATGAGGAGCGCAGGAATGAATCTCATGTGCCGGTTCAACCACGAGAGGAGGAGTCCTCGAAAGAGGATTTCCTCAAATATGGGGACCAGCAAACAGCCGCGAAGAATCGCTGTCACCCATGCGGACGAACTCTGGCCCTGTAGACGCTGAGCGTCAGTCGCCATCGCGATCAGTTGCGCGAGCAGGTGCACGAAGCCCCCAAAAAACAGGCCGAGAAAGGCATACGCAAGCGCACCGGCGGCGATCAGTACGACGGTTGCACCGATCGCGAACACCATGTCCTTGAAGCCGGTAAAGCGCAACGCAATGGGAGGGCGACTCGCCGGCCGGAACGCGTAGCAAAGGACGGCCACAAGCGTCAAATAAACGGCAAAAGTAACGACCTGTGGCAGTGCAGTTCCGAGCGACCCACCAACTGTTTTCGCCAGGCCGTAATAGGTCGCCGTTCCGACACCGGCCGCGCCACAGATCGCTGCGATGAGAGAGAGACCGAGTCTGCGACCGCTGACAAGCACTTCCGGCTCCGAAATCGATCGCATTCTCATCCTCGCGCTACTCCGGTTTCCCTCAAGTCGTAGCCTATGCAGCGTCGCTGATCGGTGCGGCCTGCTCTCCTTTGCGATTTCTCGTCAGTGCCACGGCCACCGAAAACATCCAGATCAAGCCCAGGTACCTGGTGACGGGGATAAAGAAGTTTGCCGGATATGCAACAAGGCTGAGCGAAGACAGTTCCCCCGTCAGTGCCATGAGCATCCCGAACACGACCAGCCATCGCGGCAGCAGACGCATGAAGTAGCAGGTAACCGATACTCCCGCAGCCAGCAGGCCGAATCCAACCGCGAACATCACCCCGCCGAGCAGGAAGTTGAGGAAACTAACCATCTTCACAACCGGCGCAGAGGCCAACACTTCAGGCACCGACAAAATCCAGCCCACACTGCCGGAGAGAATCAATGCGATGGTGGCAATCAGCCCGCCCAGCAGCGCGATGTTTGTTCCGGCGGCACGGATGCCCATGTAACGCAGGCGGCTGACGGCCGTTACCGCAAAGATCCCAAAAGGCACTGCCGAGCCAAAAAGGAAGAAATTGCTCACCCGCACCGCCGCTGGGCTTACCGCGAGGAATGCGCCCAATTCCTCAGCCGGCGCGAATGGGGTTGCGAAATGCGCTCCGTGCCGGAGCACCGCAGCGACCACCAGACCGCTCGCGAAAAGCAGGAAGTGGACTGTGGCCAGCAGAAGAAGGGAGGGACCGCGGAATCGAGAAGTCGATTTCATAATGTAATCATTTATTACATAAACGACTGGAATATGCAATAATTTTCGAACGAAGATGACTCAAAGTGAGATGGGATTAAGACAACCGGCGTTCCTCCTTGCCCAGCTTGGCGCACATGCCGCCTCGCAATTTGCTGAAAAATTGGGGGTTCTGGAACTCACACCGGCGGATGCGGGAATTCTGCGCCTGCTTCGTGTCGAGACTGGCCCCAGCCAGCAGGAACTCGCCACCAGGCTGCAGATTCATCCCAGCCGCCTGGTCGCCATACTCGACAACCTTGAGAAACGGGGCTTGGTTGAGCGCAGAGCACACGCGCATGACCGGCGCTTGTACTCCATTCATCTGACTAAAAATGGGGACGAGATCCTGGGGAAGATCGGGAAGGTGGCGCGGGAGCATCAAGACGCACTGCTCTCCGCTCTCGGTCAGGAGGAGCGCAACGCCCTCGCGGCTATGCTGCTCAAGATTGCCGATCAGCAGGGCCTGGTTCGAGGCGTGCACCCCGGATACCAACATTTGGGCGACCGCACCACCACAAGGCCATCATCCTGAGCTAAAGTCGCGACTCCTTGGTAAGAGCAGCGCACCTTTGCCGATCATTCTTCCCCTCCGGCGCACAATAAGAACTGGGCAAGCGTTGGCGCCAAGCCCGTCAAACCTCTGGCCTGCTCTCGAATGCGCCTGTCGGTTCAACATGTGGGATCAAAGCGTAAAGAAACACCCAAAAATGCCCGTAACTCCTTACTGGAGAGTATTCTGCGGTCTAATTCCTTTTGTAAGACTATCTAACGGCCGTACACGGTCCGTAAACCATTTAAAATGAGTCATTTACACCCAGATACCGGGGGGAGGGGGGGTACCCCGCACAAAGCGGAGGGTACACCCTGCATTTCACGTTCAGTCGGAAGAGCAAGAGACGAGAATATGCCCCAATCATTCTCACCCTCGACACACAGAAAGCAGTGTCTTTGAAAGGGCAGGATTTGATAGCGAGCGGAAAAACCAGATCCGGAGGGAGGCGGGGGTCTCAATCCCCGCGTAAAACCGGCAAAATCGACGTCGGCTTCAGCCGCGGAGGGATGTCTTTGCCCGCAAACCCACTTTTCAATGCCTTTCTGGCGCAAGCCACCGACCGCGCAAATCCTCACCGACCCCGAAAAAGGGGCGCCCACTGGGTGTTTGCATGGTAAAAAAAGCAGCAAAAAAATATTCTCAGCCGACACAGTTCCGGCGAAGCTTCCAACTACTTTGGTTTCAACAACCTGCCAGGCAAAATCGTACAGGAATACAGGAACTTTACGCAAAGGCTACTCGTCCGACGTCAAATAAGGCAGTATTAGCCTTGCCATCGCATCCTTGCTTCGGGCGCGATGTGGCGTTACGATGGAGGCTATCCAGCCGCTTCATCGAAATGCCCCGGCCTCGCGCCGGGCGTTTCGTTTTGAAGCGTCCATTTTACAGTTTTATGAAGAGCACCATCTAGTAACCGGAGGAGAGAGGATTACATGGCTGAAAAGCACATGGTCAAGATAGCGATTTATCTCCATCCCAAATGCACACGCGCAAAACAAGAGGGGGTAATTACGATGGTCAACCCCAAAGGCAAGAGTGAAGGACATTTTGACCATCTTGATGAAATACCCGCGAAGATTCGAAGGCAGCTTGAAACGGTAGGGCTCGCCTACGATATCGCAAACGATTCAGACGACACTGTGATTGCGCCTAAGAAAAGGAAACGGCGTGTGGTCCGAAAGATTAGGCTTGGGGATGAGTCTTTGAAATCAACTTAACCCGCTCGATCCCGCGACATCCCGCCGCTTACCGCCGTATCCCGCCGCCTTTGCGTAAAGTACATACTTCCGAACTTTAATGCCAAAAACGACCAAAATGTGCCACTTAAGCGCACTTAACGATGCCATTTTAAACCAGAATTAATCACCATTATCGACGCGCAAATCCAGCGCCCCATCGATTCGCTTTGCCCCGATTTCCGCACCTCCTTTCCGGCTCATAGATGACGCATGATAGAAGAGGACATGCGCCAGCCGATTCTCTTCCTTCTGCTGCTGTGTTCCCTCTCCATTTCCGCCCAGGACCCGAAACCGGAGACGGCCCCGCTGCCTTCCATCTCTGCAAAGACAGCGGGTATGAAACATCTCGATGGCATGCTTCCCCTCGATTGGGATGCGCGCAGCGGAAAACTCTACATTGAGATTCCGCACCTCGGGCCCGACGGCCGAAGTCAGGACATGCTCTACCTGAATTCATTGCCCTATGGCACAGGTTCCAACGACCTCGGCCTCGATCGCGGTCAGCTCTCACCGGGCCGCATCGTTCGCTTCGAACGCAGCGGCCCTAAGGTGCTGATGGTCGCACCCAATATGGCGTTTCGCTCGTCGAGCACCGACCCCGACCAGCAGCTCGCCGTCACGCAATCGTTCCTCGAGTCCGTACTGTGGGGCTTCACCGTCGCTGCCGAGTCACCCGAGGGCGCGGCCCTGATTGATGGCACCGATTTTTTCCTGCACGATGGCCACCAGATTTCCGACCGCCTTACCAGCCTCAAGCAGGGCGCATACAAAGTCGATGCCTCCCGCTCCACGATTGCGCTTGACGATACCAGGGCATTCCCGAAGAACACCGAGGTCGAAGCCGAGCTGACCTTCACCACCGAAGGCCCGACAAGCGGGGAATTCGTTCGCGATGTCACGCCCGATCCGCACGCGGTGACCATTCGCGAGCGCACATCGTTCATCGAGTTGCCGCCTCCTGGTTTCACGCCGCGTCGATTCAATCCGCGCGCCGGTTACTTTCCTAGCGTCTATCGCGATTACACTGCTCCGCTCGGCGAGCCTCTCGAGCAGCTCTTCATCCTTCGCCATCGCCTCATCAAGAAGAACCCCGATTGCGTTGTCGCATGCGAGCCCGTCACGCCAATTCAGTACTACGTCGATCGAGGCGCACCTGAGCCCATCCGTTCTGCGCTCGTCGACGGCGCACGCTGGTGGGACCAGGCATTTCAGGCAGCTGGCTGGGCCAAAGGCACATTTCGCGTCGACCTGCTGCCGCCCGGTGCTGATCCGATGGACGTGCGCTACAACATCATTCAGTGGGTCCACCGCTACACGCGCGGCTGGAGCTACGGCGATGCGATTGCCGATCCGCGCACCGGCGAGATCATCAAGGGCAATGTAACGCTAGGCTCGCTGCGCGGACGCCAGGACTACCTGATTGCCGAAGCGCTCCTGTCCCCGTACAGGAATGGAGCGAACCCGGGCGACGATCGCATGCTCCAGATGGTGCTGGCACGCATCCGCCAGTTGTCGGCCCATGAGACTGGTCACACGCTCGGCCTGGCACACAACTTCGCCGCATCAACCATCGCACAGGGCGACAGTGTCATGGACTATCCCCACCCGTACATCACGCTCGACGCAAGCGGCCAAATCGATGTCTTGCATGCCTACGCTGCGAACATAGGCGACTGGGACAAGGTGTCAATCGATTACGGGTATCGTCAGTTCCCTTCTAACATGACGCCAACGGCCGAGCAGGCCGCTCTGAACAAGATCCTCGCCGATGCCGATCGCGCTGGCCAGCTCTTCATTACGGATGAAGATGCGCGCCCCTTCGGCTCCGCTCACCCACGAGCGCACCTCTGGGACAATGGCAACGACCCGGCCGCCGAACTCGAACGCGTGCTGGGGGTGCGCGCAGCTGCATTGAAGAACTTCGGCGAAGACGCCATCAAGCCGGGCACGCCGATGGCGCAACTAGAGCAGACGCTCGTCCCGCTCTATCTCTTTCACCGCTATCAGACAGAAGCTGCCATCAAAGAGATTGGCGGCCTGGATTATCGCTATAACCAACGCGGCGACGGCCTTTCCGGTCCCGTGATCGTTGATCCCGCCGAGCAGCACAAGGCCTTGACCTCAATACTGAAGACGCTGGCGCCGCAGACACTTACGCTTCCCGAGTCTTTGCTCAGCATCTTGCCCCCCGTCCCGCCTGGCTATCCGCGCACCCTTGAGTCCCTCCCTTCTCACACAGGTCTTACATTCGATCCCGTCGCTGCCGCCGAATCCGCCGCCGATCTCACGCTCACTGTCCTCCTCGATCCCGCGCGGGCCAGCCGCCTGATCGAATATCACATGCGTGTACCAGCGTCTCCGTCGCTCCGCAGCGTTCTTGAAGCGGTTTCTTCCGCTGTGGCCGCGCGGCCTGAAGCTGGCCACAGCATGTCCTCAGAGGTCGAGCGCGCGGTCGAGTTCCGCGCACTCGAAGCAATGCTCGCCCTCGCCGTCAACCCAGCAGCGTCGAGCCAGGCGCGAGCCATCGTCCGTTCGCATATTGTGGACATGCTCAAGCAGCTAACTTCGACCCCGCCCCCCGAAGACACCGCTGAAGCAATCCACCGCACAGCAATGATTGATTGCATCAATCGGTTCCAGCACGACCCCGATAAATTCGTCCCCAGCAAGGTGATTGAAGCACCGCCAGGCATGCCGATCGGCGACGACGAGGAACGCTAAGGAGGAATATGGAATTGAGCTGGCTTATGCCGATGAGGAGATCGATGAAGGTGCCTCGATTGGCACTCTTTGTTCCCCTGTCTCGTCTAGGATAAAGTGATCGGGCGGAGCGCATTGGGCTGACCTTTAGCATCCGCTGCGGAGGGTTGATGCGCCTGCTTTTGATGCTGATCGGCATTCTCTGCCTGTTGGTCGTGCTGCTCGATGCTTTCCAGACCATCATTCTGCCGCGTCGCGCGGCCGGTCACCTGCGGCTCACGCGCATTTTCTACATTCTCACTTGGGCACCATGGGTCTTCTTTGCCAGAAGAATCCGCAACCCGCGCAAGCGTGAAACTGCCTTCAGTTTCTATGGTCCTTTGTCACTGATTTTTTTGTTGGTGGTGTGGGCGACCGGAATGGTTATCGGATTTGCGCTCGTCTTCTATTCCATCGGCAGTCCTTTCATTGACTCCACGCAGCGGCTCGGATTTCTTTCGGACCTTTACGTTAGCGGAACCACGATTTTCACGTTGGGATTGGGAGATGTTACTCCGCGCGACGAGATAGCACGCGTACTTCTCATTCTCGAGGCGGGCACAGGGTTCGGATTCCTGGCAGTGGTGATGGGATATTTCCCTGTCCTCTATACGGCGTTCTCGCGGCGCGAAGTAAGTATCTCTTTGCTCGATGCGAGGGCAGGTTCACCACCAACAGCGGCAGAACTGATGCGCAGGCACTCTTACCAAGGCGCCGAGAATGCATTGTCGCTGTTGCTGTCGGAGTGGGAGCGATGGTCAGCAGAGCTGCTGGAGAGTCACATCTCCTATCCGTTGCTTTGCTATTTTCGATCACAGCACAACAATCAAAGCTGGCTGAGCGCACTCACCTCAATTCTGGATGCGTCGGCGCTGCTCATCGCCGGAGTCCAGGGACACGAAGCGCGTCAAGCGCAACTTACATTTGCAATGGCGCGGCACGCATTGGTGGATCTGACGCAGATTTTCTCTCTAAAACCTGCGAAGAACCTCCCAGACAGGCTGCCACGGGAGCGTTATGAGCAGCTTTACAAATTACTCTGCAATAGCGGCGTAAGCGTTTGTCGCGACGGCAGCTCTTTTGAGCGACTTCGCAACATGCGAGAACTTTATGAAGGCTATGCCGAAGCGTTAAGCAATTATCTTTGCATGCCATTGCCTCCATGGATTGCGGACCAGCCGCACAAGGACAATTGGCTCGCTGTGGCCAAGGTCCGAGACCAAACTGAAGCCGCCAATCAAGACGCAAACAAGGCCACTCTGATCACTACCGGGATGGATCATCCCCATGATTTTTAGGGATGAGGAGCGGACGTTCTCATGCTTTTTATGCACTCCCCTACGGAAAGAGGCGATTTCTGGGCGCCATTTGATCTTGGGCGCAGTCCGATGTCCGAAATCTAAATACACTCGGCACTTCGTGACAACCGCAAGAGAGCTATCCCCTCTGGTTGGATTGTGAAGGCCAGTGGGGTAGCCTGTAATTGCCGTGCGCAGGAGAATTAAGACCTTATGAAGCCGTCCATCCTGGCATCCGAGAACGCCGCCGTCAGCACACCACCTACCACCAACAAGCATCTTGTACGTTGGGTCGAAAAGATGGCCGAGTTATGCCGTCCTGATTCAATCCATTGGGTCGACGGCTCGCAGGCCGAAAATGACTTTCTTTGCGACCGGCTGGTCGAGGCAGGAACGTTTAAACGTCTCGATCAAAATCGCTGGCCTGGATGCTTCTATGCCCGCTCAGCACCAACCGATGTTGCGCGCGTCGAAGATCGCACGTTTATTTGTTCGCTTTCGCGTGATTCCGCCGGGCCAACGAACAACTGGGAAGATCCATACGTGATGCGCAGACTGCTGAAACAGCTGTTTCGCGGCTGCATGCAAGGGCGAACGATGTACGTGCTGCCATTCAGCATGGGCCCAATTGGTTCTCCCCTGTCAGGGATCGGAGTTCAGCTCACTGATTCCGCTTATGTCGTGGTCAATATGCGCATCATGGCTCGGATTGGAGCGCCTGTCTTCGCCGAAATCGACAAGGATGTGAAGAGAGTTGTGCCTTGTATGCATTCGGTGGGAATGCCATTGAAACCCGGACAGCCGGATGTGCCCTGGCCCTGCAATGACACCAAATACATTGTGCACTTTCCTGAAACCCGTGAGATCTGGTCCTACGGCTCGGGGTATGGCGGGAATGCGCTACTGGGCAAGAAGTGCTTTGCGCTGCGCATCGCTTCGAATATCGCCCGCGACGAAGGCTGGATGGCTGAGCACATGCTGATTGTCGGCGTCGAGAATCCTGCCGGTGAAAAGACCTACGTGGCCGCGGCATTTCCGTCCGCCTGCGGCAAGACCAACTTCGCAATGCTGATCCCGCCGAAGGCAATGGACGGGTGGAAGGTTTGGACGGTAGGGGATGATATTGCCTGGATTCGTCCGGATGCATCAGGTCGCCTGCGCGCGATCAACCCAGAAGCAGGCTTTTTCGGTGTCGCGCCCGGGACCAGTGCGAAGACCAACCCCTCAGCAATGGCTGCTCTGGCGCGAAATTCAATATTCACCAACGTTGCGCTCACATCAGATAACGGTGTTTGGTGGGAAGGAATGACGGAGAAACCTCCGGCGGAGTGCCTTGACTGGCGCGGAGAGCGCTGGACGCCAGCCATCGGAAAGAAAAACGGGACCACCGCGTCCCATCCGAATGGTCGCTTTACTGCGCCTGCTTCGCAGTGCCCTACCATGGATCCGGATTGGGAATCACCCGAGGGAGTACCAATCAGCGCAATCATTTTTGGGGGACGGCGTTCAAATACCTTGCCACTTGTTTATCAGGCATTTAATTGGTCAAGCGGAGTATATCTGGGCGCCACCATGGGCTCTGAAACGACTGCGGCCGCGGGAGGAACCGTAGGCAAGGTTCGCCGCGACCCGATGGCGATGCTTCCCTTTTGCGGCTACCACATGGGCGACTATTTTCGCCATTGGATAAAGATGCAGCGCGACTTAGACGTTACTCCCCGCATCTTCAACGTGAACTGGTTTCGCAAGGGCGAGAATGGGAATTTTCTTTGGCCGGGGTTCCGCGAGAACATGCGTGTACTTCGCTGGATCGTGGAGCGCGTTCAAGGACACGGACGCGGGCGCGAGACGCCCATCGGATGGGTTCCTCGCTATGAGGATATCGACTGGACTGGACTGGGTTTTTCGCGAGAGGCGTTTGACGAGTTGATGACGGTGGACCGCGCGGCATGGCGCAAGGAGGTCATTGCACACGAAGAGCTCTTCATCGAACTCCACGACCATCTTCCGCCGGAAATGATCTATGAGCGCGAGTTGCTAATTTGCAAGCTCTAGTTCCGTTCGACTTCGCGATGAATCACGTCCCGCCAGGTTATCGATAATGGCATCCAAACTCGCCATCAAAAAGGTTCCATAATTCGGGAGTGTTGAGTCTAGATTTCCGATATAGTTAAAGGTTCAGCACCATCCCCGCGTGCCCGGGCCTGCTTTTCAGGCCCTTTCAGAAAGTTCAATGGCGAATTCTCGTGGGAATCGCCGAGCATTTGTGTCTTCACTGTTCTGAACAAACCAAAGTGCCGACTAACCCTGATCATGAAGGTAGCCATGCAAACATCGGATCATCGCCATAAGATTCCGCAGCCGCAAGGTCTTTATCATCCTCGTAATGAGCACGATGCCTGCGGCATGGGCCTTGTAGCGAGCATCCGCGGTGAAAGAAGCCACGAGATCATCCGCAAGGGGCTAGAGGTCCTGATCAACCTCACCCATCGAGGCGCGGCGGGGTGTGATCCCGAGACCGGCGACGGCGCCGGGATTCTCATTCAGATTCCCCATGTCTTCTTCGCCCGCGAATGCGGCGAACTCGGCATACAGCTGCCTGAGTCGGGCGCCTATGGCGTCGCGATGGTTTTCCTTCCAGTTGATAAGCACAGCCGTTTGCAGTGCGAGGGGGTATTTGAGCGCATTGCCCAGGAAGAAGGCTTGAAAGTGCTTGGGTGGCGCGATACGCCCGTGAACGGGGATGCAATTGGACGAGAGGCTCGCGCGTCGCAGCCGTATATCGAGCAGCTTTTTGTGGGGCGGCCAACCGGGATGGAAGAAGACTCGTTTGAGCGCTTGCTGTATCTCGTTCGCCGCCGTACTGAAAACGAGATGGCAAAATCGGAGATTGAAGGAAAGGATGACTTCTACATCCCTTCGTTTTCATGTCGAACCATTATTTACAAAGGGCTGATGCTCGCGCCCCAGATCGAGAAGTTCTACTTCGAACTCGCTAACCCCCTTGTCACGAGCGCCCTATGTCTTGTACACCAGCGCTTTTCAACGAACACCTTTCCGAGCTGGAAACTCGCGCACCCGTACCGCTACGTGGCACACAACGGCGAGATCAACACGATCCGCGGAAACATTAGTTGGATGAACGCGCGTCAGTCCATACTGGACAGTCCGCTCCATGGCGACAAGATCGACAAACTCTACCCTGTGATTTCGCCCGACGGCAGTGACTCCGCCTCTCTCGACAATGCAGTTGAATTCTTGTTTCAGTCGGGCCGTTCTCTGCCTCATGTTATGGCCATGCTGATCCCCGAAGCATGGTCAGGCAACCCTGATATGGATGAGGAGAAACGAGCCTTTTACGAATACCATGCTTCGCTGATGGAGCCATGGGACGGTCCTGCGGCAATCGCATTTACAGACGGGCGGGTGATCGGCGCCACGCTCGATCGCAACGGCCTGCGCCCCGGCCGATACATCGTCACCAAGGACGACCTGGTCGTCTTGGCCTCTGAGGCAGGTGTTCTTGAAGTGCCGGCGGAAGACATCCGCAAAAAAGGCCGGCTGCAACCCGGCCGAATGTTCCTGGTCGATACTATCCAGAAGCGCATCATATCCGACGCGGAGATCAAAAAGGAACTCGCGACACGCCAGCCTTACGCAAAGTGGCTCCAGGAGCAGCAGGTTACGCTGGACATGTTGCCTGAACCTTCGCGCGTCATCGCGTCTAATTCGGAGACGCTGCTTCGACGCCAACGGGCTTACGGCTACAGCGAAGAAGACCTTCGAATATTGCTTGGTCCTATGGGCGCCAGGGGTGAGGAGCCAATTGGGTCAATGGGTACAGATGTGCCGCTCGCTTGCCTATCTGACCGCCCTCAGCCGCTTTTCAACTACTTCAAGCAGCTCTTTGCGCAGGTCACTAATCCTCCGATCGACCCCATTCGCGAAGAATTGGTGATGTCGCTTATCAGCTATATCGGTACCGAGCGGAACATTTTGGATGAGGCGCCTGAGAACTGTCACACGTTGAAACTGCCGCACCCGATTTTGACGAACCGAGATCTTGAGAAACTGCGCCGTGTCTCTTCGGGTGATTTGCTCGCAACTACATTGCCGGCCTTGTTCCGCGCCGAAGATGGCGAAGCAGGATTACGCCACTCGCTTGATGATTTGAGTTCTCGTGCCGCGCTTGCAGTAGCTTCGGGCTACACCCTGCTCATTCTCTCTGACCGGGGCGTCGATCCGACCTATGCGCCGATACCCAGCTTACTGGCAATGGCGGCAGTACATAACCGCCTTGTGAAGGATAAGACACGCACGCAGGTTGCGCTCATCATCGAGAGCGGCGAGCCTCGTGAGGTCATGCACTTCGCGCTGCTTATCGGATATGGAGCAAGCGCCATCAACCCGTATCTGGCGATTGAGACGATACATGATTTGAAGCGCCGTGGACTGCTTCCCCACAGCGTCTCTGCAAATCACGCGGAGAAGAACTTCATCAAGGCCATCAACAAGGGTCTGTTAAAGACTTTCTCGAAAATGGGAATCAGCACACTGCAGAGCTATCGCGGAGCGCAGGTGTTTGAAGCCGTGGGGCTGAATCAACAACTGGTGCAGGCTTACTTCCCTGGGACGGCTTCGCGCATTGAGGGTGTAGGCCTCGATGTGCTCGCACAAGAGGCGCAGATGAAGCACTCCTATGCATTCCAGAGTCTTACAGAATCTGAGACGGAATTGGTTGTCGGTGGCCATTATCAGTTTCGTGAAGGTGGCGAGTACCACTTGCTCAACCCGCTCACGATCAGCAAGCTCCAGCATGCGGTGCGAGCGAATAATCCCGCTACGTTTCAGGAATACACGGACCTGCTTGACGAGCAGAATCGCAACCTGTGCACACTGCGGGGATTGTTGCAGTTGAAGTACTCTGAAAATCCGATCCCGCTCGACGAGGTCGAGCCGGCGAAGGAAATCGTCAAGCGATTCACGACCGGGGCGATGAGTTTCGGATCGATCAGCAAGGAAGCGCACGAGACGCTAGCCATAGCCATGAATCGGCTTGGCGGTATGTCAAATACAGGCGAAGGCGGCGAAGAGGAAGAAAGATTCACGCCCGACGCAAATGGGGACTCCCGTCGCAGCGCCGTGAAGCAGGTTGCGAGCGGTCGCTTTGGCGTCACGACAAATTACCTGGTTAACGCCGATGAGTTGCAAATCAAGATGGCGCAAGGTGCAAAACCTGGCGAGGGCGGGCAGCTGCCGGGACACAAGGTAGATGAAGTCATTGCAAAAACGCGGCACTCAATTCCGGGCGTCGGCTTGATCTCACCGCCCCCTCACCACGACATTTATTCCATTGAAGATTTGGCCCAACTGATTTACGACCTTAAGAATGTAAACCCGCGAGCGCGCATTGCTGTAAAGCTTGTCTCCGAGGTTGGCGTAGGCACAGTCGCCGCCGGCGTCTCGAAAGCACATGCAGACGTGGTTCTCATTTCCGGAGACAACGGCGGCACAGGCGCGTCGCCGCTGAGTTCAATTAAACACGCGGGACTGCCCTGGGAACTTGGACTTGCCGAAACACAGCAGGTGCTACTGCTCAATGACCTGCGGAGCCGAATCAAAGTTCAAACGGACGGGAAACTCCAAACGGGGCGAGATGTCGTGATCGCGGCGCTACTTGGGGCGGAGGAATTCGGCTTTGCCACCACACCACTGATCACCATGGGTTGCATCATGATGCGGAAATGCCACCTGAATACCTGTTCAGTCGGCATAGCAACGCAGGATCCGATCCTTCGGGCGCGTTTCACGGGTCAGCCCGAACATGTGGTCAACTTCTTCTTTTTCATTGCGGAACAGGTACGCCAACATATGGCCAAGCTTGGGTTTCGCACCGTGGATGAAATGGTTGGTCATGTTGAAAAGATCGACGCAGCTATCGCGGATGCGCATTGGAAGGCGAAGGGCATCGACCTGTCTTCGATTCTTTATGCACCAACACTTCCGTCTCGAGTCGCACGACGAAAGATGCAGGCACAGGATCATGGCCTCGACCAGGCTCTCGACCACGCACTGATCGCGAAATCCTCTCAGGCGCTTGAGTCAAAAACTCCTGTCAGGGGTAACTTTGCGATAAGGAACGTTCATCGGACCGTTGGTGGCATGCTTGGCGGGGAAATCGCCAGGCGCTTTGGCTCGAACGGACTGCCGGATGAAACGATTCACTTCAAGTTCGCAGGTTCGGCTGGACAGAGTTTTGGTGCATTCGTGCCTAACGGCGTGACGCTTGAACTTGAGGGTGACAGCAACGATTACCTGGGCAAGGGTCTGTCTGGGGGACGCATCATTGCTTACCCGCCCAAGACGTCGAGCTTTCTGCCCGAAGAAAGCATACTCGTTGGAAATGTCGTGCTTTACGGAGCAACAAGCGGTGAGGTGTTCCTGAACGGCATTGCAGGTGAACGGTTTGCTGTTCGCAATTCCGGAGCGACTGCAGTGGTTGAAGGCGTCGGCGATCACGGATGCGAATACATGACCAATGGGACCGTGGTGGTGCTCGGTGCAACGGGTCGGAACTTTGCAGCCGGAATGAGTGGGGGACGCGCCTTCGTTTTCGACGATCAGGGAGACTTCACTTCACGCCGCTGCAACAAGGCCAGCGTAGATCTTGAACCACTCGTCAACGACGCCGACATCGCTGAGGTCCGATCCCTGCTTGAGCGCCATCGCGACCTGACTGGCAGCCCGCGAGCGGCATGGATTCTTGAACACTGGGCCGAAGCACAGCCGCAATTCATCAAGGTATTCCCGCACGAATATAAGCGGGTACTCGGCGTTGCACGCGTCGAGACCGTTTACGTTTCTCCTGTTCATTCGTCGCCCCTGGTGACGGCAGCCGCTGAGGTGCAACATGGGTAAGGTCACTGGGTTTCTTGAAATTGATCGCGAGCAGCCTGCTCGTCGCGATGTTACAGAGAGAGTGCACGACTGGAATGAGATTTACCATCCGTTTCCTGAAGAGAAGCAACGCGAACAAAGCGCGCGGTGCATGGACTGCGGCGTCCCCTTCTGCCATACTGGCTGCCCGGTAAGCAATTTGATCCCGGATTGGAACGATCTCGCATACAACGGCCGATGGCAGAGCGCTATCAGGCGTTTGCACGCCACGAATAATTTTCCAGAATTCACCGGCCGCATTTGCCCCGCGCCGTGTGAAGCCTCTTGCGTGCTCGCTATCAACCAGCCTGCTGTCTCAATCAAGCTCATTGAACGCAGCATTGTGGAGCGAGCCTGGGACGAAGGATGGATTCATCCGGAGCCGCCGGAACATAATACGGGCAAGCGAGTTGCTGTCGTCGGGAGCGGTCCGGCGGGCCTTGCAGCAGCGCAGCAATTGCGGCGTGCTGGTCATTCTGTCACCGTATATGAAAAGAACGATCGTATCGGCGGACTCTTGAGATATGGCATCCCAAATTTCAAGCTCGAGAAGCATATAATCGATCGTCGACTGAATCAAATGCGGGCTGAGGGCGTGACCTTCCTGACAAATGCGCACGTCGGCGGGAATGTACCGGTTGAAGCACTAACCGGTCATCACGACGCGATTCTCCTCACGGGGGGCGCTGAGCAACCTCGAGACCTCAAGATTCCTGGTCGCGAACTGAAGGGAATTCACTTTGCGATGGAGTTTCTTCCACAACAAAACCATCGCTGCGAAGGCGATTGGGTCGAGGCTGAAGGTTCGATCCAAGCCGAAGGCAAGCGTGTACTGATCATCGGAGGTGGCGATACAGGCGCAGATTGTCTGGGCACAAGTCATCGTCAGGGCGCCAAAAGTGTTCACCAATTCGAAATCATGCCCAAGCCTCCCGAACAGCGCGCGGCGTCGACACCATGGCCGATGTGGCCCTTGCAACTGCGCACTGAGAGCGCTCACGAGGAAGGCGGGAATCGCGACTGGAGCATCAACAGCATCAGATTCACGGGCGACGAAAACGGCAACGTTAAGCAACTCCATGCAATGCGTGTTGGACCACCACCGAAGTTTGAAGCTCTTCCCGAAACTGAATTCACGCTCGACGTAGATCTCGTACTTCTGGCGATGGGTTTCCTTGGACCGATTCGCGGCGGAATGATCGAGCAGCTGGGTGTGCAACTCGACCAGCGCGGCAATGTCGCGGCGAATGCTGATTACATGACCTCCGTCGAGGGAGTCTTTGCCGCGGGCGACATGCGCCGCGGCCAGTCATTGGTCGTTTGGGCGATCTCGGAAGGACGCAAAGCTGCCGCCGCCGTGGATCGCTACCTCTCAACAAAGGCGTCGACCATACCTCAACTTCATCGTGCGCGCGGGTAGATGAGAAGATTCGAGCACCGAAATCGTGCAATTCTATGTACGCGCGCATTTGCCCTTCGTTGCACCGTTAATCTGAGCTTCGCAGCCGCCCTGTACTATTCTTTAAGAGGGTCCTTCCTGCATTCATGACGTCGGGTTACGGACCCCAACATTCCCGACTAACTCGATGAGTGAGTTACGCATCTGACTCGGAGGGCAACTTCATGTCCAAAACTGTGAGGCAAGCATGATCCCCAATCATTCTGACGCGTTGGTGGTGTATGGAGTGACCGGAGATCTGGCTCACAAGATGATCATCCCAGCTCTATACGCGATGACCAAGCAGGGCACCCTCAATGTCCCGATAATCGGCGTAGCGTTTCCAAAATGGAGTACGGCGCAGCTCCACAGACGAGTAGCGGACAGCCTCAGGCACGCGGGCGGCATCGACAACCAGCGCGCATTTCGACAACTCCTCGCCAGGCTCAAATATGTGAGTGGTGATTACAATGACCCAGCTATATTCGGAGCAATCCGCGCGGCGCTGGGAAAAGCCAAGCGTCCGGCGCACTATCTCGCTATCCCGCCTGCTCTCTTTGAAACCGTGATAAAGGGACTTGGAACCGCAGGTCTTGCCGAAAACGCGCGCGTAATCGTAGAGAAGCCGTTCGGTCGTGATCTAACGTCAGCCCGTCACCTTAACCGCGTCGCGAGTTCGGTCTTTCCTGAAAACTCGATCTTCCGCATTGATCACTTCCTTGGAAAGGAAGCGATCATGAACATCTTGTATTTCCGGTTTGCAAATTCGTTCCTCGAGCCTATTTGGAATCGCGATCATGTCGCGAGTGTTCAATTGACTTTGTCAGAAGACTTCGGAGTGGGAGACCGTGGCTCGTTCTACGAGACAGCCGGGTGCCTTCGCGATGTAATTGAGAATCACCTGTTCCAAATAGTAGCGCTGCTTGCGATGGAACCGCCGGTGGGAAGGGACTATGGATCCGTACAAGTAGAGAAGTCCAAGGTCTTTCGCGCCATGCGCCCTTTGAAACCATCCGAGGTGGTTCGCGGACAATATGCAGGCTATCGAAAAGAGATAGGCGTGGCGAAGAAATCTGACGTCGAGACCTTTTGCGCTCTACGCCTCTTCATCGATTCGTGGCGCTGGGACGGGGTGCCGTGGTACATCCGTTCTGGAAAG
Organism: uncultured Acidobacteriaceae bacterium; assembly: GCA_963826915.1. GTDB lineage: Bacteria > Acidobacteriota > Terriglobia > Terriglobales > Acidobacteriaceae > Telmatobacter. The sequence continues at coordinate 1,572,428 of CAWGYG010000003.1, read as the reverse complement.
TACCTGCCCGAGACCGCAACGGAAGCATTAGTTGAATTAAAGGCTCCGCCTCAGAGGCTCTTCGCGGACTCTGCTCCCAAGAATGGTCGCACGAATTATCTGCGCTTCCGCCTTTCACCTTGTTCAGCACTCGCTCTCGCGGCGCGCATCAAGAGCCCAGGCAAGGAATTCATTGGCCATCAGCGAGAGCTTTATCTGCTCGAAGAGCAAGCTGGAGAAGAATCACCATATGAGCGCCTCTTGACCGACGCAATGGCAGGCGACGGAGCCCTATTCACACGCGAGGATGCGGTTGAGGCTGCGTGGGCTGTTGTAGAACCAGTGCAGAAAAATCCCCGTCCCGTCATCCCCTACAGGCGTGGCAGTTGGGGACCGAAAGAAGCAGACAAGCTGATTGCCAGAGATGGAACCTGGCACATTCCCTGATTTTGTTGCGTCCTTGAACGACACCGGGGGTTCTTAGCGCATGCTGTATGTAGCTTCAACAATTCAGTGTCGATTCGCACGATTGCGCACTTCCCCTCCGTTCACCAAGTCAAAGGCCGCATTGACCAAAGCGATATGTGAAAAGGCTTGAGGGAAATTCCCAACGAGACGATGGCGTTCAGTATCGTATTCCTCCGATAACAGGCCCGCGTCATTCCTGAGACCAAGCAATCGATCAAAAAGGGCTTTTGCTTCGCTCGCTCTGCCAATCGCCTTCAGACTGCTTACCATCCAGAAGCTGCAAGCAAGAAAGACGCCTTCACCCGGAGGGAGGCCGTCTGCAACTTTTGACGTGTCATATCGCAACACAAAACCGGCCGGCATCAGCTCTCGTTCGATTGCTTCTACCGTCGCCCGCACGCGCGAATCGCTTCCCGGTAGAAAGCCGACCAGCGGCATCAGCAATAATGATGCGTCAAGCTGATCTGATCCATAGGTCTGAACAAAACAGTTCTTCTTTGCATTGAAGGCCTTCTCGCAGATCTCACGATGTAGCGTATCTCTCGCGATTTTCCACTTTTCGAGTGGTGCAGAGTAGTTGAGTTGCTCCGCCAGCAACACAGCGCGATCGAATGCCACCCAAGCCATCATCTTGGAGTAAGTGAACTGTTGCGGCCCACCCCGTGTCTCCCAGATCCCCTCGTCGGGCTCTCTCCAGATTTTCTCGAGATGTTTGAGTAGAAGAACGAGCACTCGAAAGTCATCTTCCGTGTGGCGCCCCATCTTATGCTGCGCGTGAAAGAAACAGTCCAGCATTTCCCCATAAATGTCGAGTTGGACCTGAGTAGCCGCGGCGTTACCCACTCGCACTGGACGCGAGTTCTCATAGCCTGCGAGCCACCCCACCACCCATTCCTGAAGTTGCCGTTCACCTTTGAGCCCATACATAATCTGCACCTGCTCGGGGCTTCCTGCGAGCGCACGCAGGAGCCAATCTTGCCACGCAGCTGCCTCTTCGAAATAGCCCGCGTTTGCAAGAGCCAATAAAGTGAAAGTTGTGTCCCTAAGCCAACAGTAGCGATAATCCCAATTTCGAACTCCTCCGATGGATTCTGGCAATGAAGTGGTGACGGCTGCCACTAAACCTCCAGTGGGCAGATAGGTCAATGCCTTCAGAGTAATGAGCGATCGCTCGACCGCGTCGCGATACTTACCTTCGTATTTCAACTGCGCGGTCCATTCGCGCCAGAAAGTCTCTGCATCCTCAAGGGCCTGGTTTGTGTCGATCTGCCGCGGATTGGGTTGGTAGGAAATCCCATGCGTCAGCACGAACCAAACATGGTCGCCCTTCTTCATTGTGAAGTTGGAGACAGTCTTCAGATTCTCGCCGCACGTTGGGACGGAAGCTCGTAGAACCGCCAGATTTGGACCAGCAACTGCCTTGATTCCATTTTTGACTCGGGTAACCCATGGAACGGTTCGTCCATAGTCGAAGCGAAGCGCCATTTCCATTCGCATATCGAGGTTCCCGCGAACGCACTCAACGATGCGAACGATATGGGAGTTTTTTCCGCGAATCGGCATGAAGTCAGTAAGCCTGACTGCGCCGGAATCATGCTCAAAGGTGGTCTCAAGGATTAATGTGCGATCGCGATACTTTCTTGTTGTGCGCCAATCTCTCTCCGCGGGCCAGATCTTCCAGTAGCCGTTTTCCTCGGAGCCGAGCAGCGACGCGAAGCAGGCCTCAGATGAGAAATCCGGCCAGCACAGCCAGTCAATCGAGCCATTCGAGTCAACAAGGGCAGCTGTCTCGCAGTCACCAATCAGCGCGTAGTCTTCAATGCGTCCTGTCATACGTGTCCTTAATGCTTGTGGTAGTTCCACAAGAGACTCTCCAGGCACAGCAGATAAAGTGCCCGGTGATTAGAGTAAGTTTTCATTCAGATTTGATGCAGGAAATCGCAGGATGCTGCGAGCCGCGAAGCCTCGCCCAAACCAAAGCAGAGCCACATAAACAGACTGCAGCGGGATCGGTCCATCTCCAGATAGGGCGAATAACGGGATGCGGGAAGTCCATGAACAACAGATACACTGAGCTTTAGAAGCCTTCCACCGGGTGGAAGAGCAACCTGGCGGAGCTTACTGGGCCGCTTCTCATGGCAAAGAAGGACCTTGTGATAGGTGAGATACCATTCAGCAATCTAAGCGCTCGAAAGTCAATCGACGTTTGGGTAATTCACACTGAAGAGTCGACGATCTCGACGGATGGGCTCGACAGCCTATTGTCGTGGGAAGAGCAAGCCCGCGCAAGACGGTTCATTTTCCCGCGTGACGCTCAACAATTTCGCGTGTGTCGCGCAATGCTTCGAATCGGGCTGGGTTGGAATTTAGGCATTTCTCCTAAAGAAGTCCAGTTAAAGGAGGGGCACCGCGGGAAGCCACTGCTTCAAGAGGGTCGGGACCTTCATTTCAATGTCTCTCATGCAGCGGGCTTGGGACTGATTGCATTTACCGCAGTAGGAGAGGTTGGAGTCGACGTCGAGGCCATCCACAAAGAGATTGAGGCGGTGGAAATCGCGTCAGCAAACTTCACTTCGCGTGAAGCATCGATGATTTCGGCGGCTAAGACGGAGCTGGAACGGGCTCGGGTTTTTACACGGCTGTGGACACGAAAAGAGGCTCTGCTCAAAGCTACCGGCCTGGGCCTACTGGATGGGTTAAACGAATTCGATGTTTCTCAACTGGAGGGCGATCCCATCGAGCTCATGCCTCAATTATGTTATTGGCAAAAGCATTGGTTTGTTAGAGATATAGAGATAAATGAAAGATTTTATGCAGCAATTGCTGCTCCAGCTGGAGAATGGTCAATTCACTGTTGGCAGGTCAACCCAGATAAAGTCCTCGGCCACTCACTTTGAGTATTCTGAAGATATTTTGATTTACGAAATGTGGGGGGGCTTGAGCCTTCAAGACGGTGGATCGTCCAACATGGAAGCAAGGATCTTTTCTAAGGCCCCGGACGGCAGAGCCGGGGAGGACTCCGACAGATGTATTACAGGAGAAATGTCAATGCAATTTAAGTACATTATATTCTGATACATACAAATCAAGTACCCAATGAGTAACTGCATCGGTATTACCACAAAAGTCCGCAAGGATTACCAAATGGGTCTGGCAACTTCTTGCTAACTACCATAAGGTCAAGGTCTGTCTCCTAGCGGAGCAGGGGAGCATGACGGTGACGGCAGACACGAAAGCGCCAGTTGAAACGCGAAGCGAAGACAGCGGCGCAAATAACGTTGCGGTAAAGGAACGGTGTATTTACCCGAATCTGAAGCTCCGGGTCTACACGACTGGCATGCGACAGAATCGCTTAGCACGGCTGGTGGGGATTGATGAGGCCTATCTCAGCCGGATCATCAATGGGGTTCGAGTACCTGGAAAGCAGATGCAACTTCAGATTGCACAGGTGCTTGGATGTGACGCAGATTGGTTGTTTCAGCAAACCACGGTGCAAGTGGCGATGAATATTGGGCGGGAAGACTCCGGAGTCAGGTAAACGGAGTTTCCCAGAATTTGAACGGATGCAGTTTTGATTCAGCTTTGGTGCATTGAGCGATTCGCTCTCTGATTCCCCTTAATCGGTCTGGACTTTTGAGCTCGACATTCGAGCGCTCGCATGGGAGTTACATGGGCGAAGCCTGTTTGAATCTGAGGTGCGAAGTTCGGGACATTCCGTTCCAGGAGCCATTCTGCCCGACTTGGTTCTCGGTACAGACTGCTTATCGTTCTGAGTTTCGAGTTGCAAGGGATTTGACGTCAAAAGGATTTGAAACTTATCTCCCGCAGCTTCGCGAGGAGCATCAATGGAAGGATCGGCGAAAGGTCATTGATGTGCCAGCGTTTAGCGGATATCTGTTCGTCCGGTACGAACCCAATCTGCGGAACCGGGTGAAAGTACTTGAGACAAGCGGGATTGTGCGTCTGCTTGGAGGCAATAACACACCGAGCCCAATTCCCGACGTCGAGATTAACGCAGTTCGTCGGACTCTCAGTTCAGGGTTGATGTGCAATCGGTGTGAGGCATTGGTTCCGGGTTCGAGGGTAAAGGTGGTACGTGGCCCCTTGACGGGAGTTCAGGGAATTCTGGTACGGATCAAGAACAGCTTTCGATTGGTGGTAGCAATCTCAGTGTTTTCTCAAGCAATTTCTGCGGAATTGGGATTGAGCGACGTGGAGGCAATTCACGGCCGTTCAAGGGTCGACTGCTTCAATTTGGAACAGTCGGCACGCCAACTTCTGTAACGATTTAAAGGGTCGACCCACAATCAATGGCCTGACTAAATGGCTGGCGACCCAACCCCCGATCGGAGAAAGACGGAGCGATTGCCAATGGTTGAACCGATAAAGACACGTGTTGCAATCTTGGGAGTGGCAGTAGACAACTTGACGATGGAAGAGGTACTCGACGCAATCGAAGCCCGAATTGCGGAGGGCGGCTTCCATCAAATTGCAACGGCGAATGCTGATTTCCTGATGAAGTCGATCCATGACGAAGAACTTCATGAGACGCTCTGCCGGTGCGATTACGTCCTGGCCGATGGCATGCCTCTGGTTTGGGCTTCCCATCTCCTTGGTGCGGGCCTTAAGGAGCGCGTGACGGGTGCGGATCTGGTTCCCCGTCTTGCTGAGTTGTCGGCGCACCGCGGATACCGCATTTTTCTTTTGGGAGCCAGCGAGAGCAGTTCCGCCGCGTGCGCAGCCTGGATGGCCCAGAACTACCCTGGCGTCTGTATAGCCGGGCGGTACAGTCCAAAATATCAGCCGCTTGAAGAAATGGATCACGAAGACATTTTGTCGCGGATCGAAGCAGCTCGACCGGACATTCTGCTCGTGTCTTTTGGAAATCCGAAGCAGGAAAAGTGGCTGGCGATGCATCGTCATCGGCTGAAAGTGCCGGTTTGCATGGGAGTTGGCGCAGCATTCGATTTCTTGAGCGGTACGGTCTCGCGGGCACCTGTCTGGATGCAGCACTGCGGACTCGAGTGGCTGTACAGAACAGCGCAAGAACCTTCGCGTCTGGCCAAGCGCTACGCAAGCAACGCACTGGGACTTCTTCGCTATCTTCCGGAACAACTACTTGCGATGGCAGTCCAGGCGAGGAGTCGTTCCTCCGTGCAAGTTGCTTGTGAAACAGTTGGCACCGCAATGGTATTTCGGGTCGATGGAGATTTTACGGGGGCGCCGTTGCCGCAATTTGAAGCAAAAGTGCTCGCCGCAGTTCATTCCCACTCTCATGTGGTGGTGGACTTGAGCAAAGCCGCTTTCATTGGCGCAGACGGGCTTGGTTCGTTGATCTATCTGAAAAAGATTGCCCGCCGCTGGAATCGTGAGCTCTGGTTGGCTGGACTGGGCAGGATTCCAGCATGGGTAGTACGCTCGGCACGGCTTGGGACCGCTTTTCGCATGGCGGAGAGAGTTCCGGAGGCTTTGCGTCGCATTGAGCCTACACCTGTCTTGCAATCTGGGACGGACTGGTCATTTTGTCGTATTGGCGGCCAGCTGATTCCAATACATGCTCAAGAGGTGCCGGAAGTGTATCGCCAAGTTCAGCAGCTGCTTACTCAGCGCTTGACTTACGAACCAATCTCGGCCGATTCGTATGACGGGCAGGAAGCGGGCGAAGAAACAACGGCTTGGCCCGGGGCATTCGAGGAAGAGATCGGGACGGGAAGCAAGTCGAAGCGCCGCGGTCCAGTCCCCGAAACTTCCTACGACAGCAAATGGGATATCGCCCACGAGGGCACGGTTCGAGAGACAGTGGTTGGTAGCGCTGGGTAACCAGAGAAAGAATGATGACAATACTCCCCCTCCAAATCGCCGGTATTGTTCTTGTGGTGGTGACGCTGCCACTCTTGGCGGAACTTTTCGTTCTGACGGTCGCAGCCTTGATTCCGGTGTCGCGAAAACCAGATGAACGCGCAGGCTCCGAGCCATTTTTGCTAACCGTTGTTATTCCCGCTCACGACGAGGAAGCTCTGATAGGGCGTTGTGTCCGAAGTGTAATGGCCTCAGCCGCACATGAAACCGAAATACTGGTAGTCGCGCATAATTGCACAGATACGACCGCTGCAGAAGCTAAAGCCGCGGGCGCTCGTGTCCTCATACTCGACGATTCGAGGCAGACGGGCAAAGGTTATGCACTCAACGCCGGATTTGCCGCAGCGCTGGCTGGGCCGACGGATGCCGTCCTGGTGGTTGATGCGGATTCTGTTGCTTGTCCCGATCTCATGGAGGGTGTCCGAAATCGCCTTATGGCCGGGGCGAGCGTTGTACAGTGCCGCTATGAGGTTCAGAATTCGCACGATAGCTGGCGGACGAATATCGTTACCCTCGCATTCAGGGCATTCAACGTGATCCGCCCGCGCGGGCGTTCGCGTCTCGGTTTATCCGCAGGGGTATTCGGGAATGGCTTTGCGCTTCACAAGGATGTACTCGCGCGCATTCCATACAATGCATATTCCATCGTTGAGGATCTGCAGTATCATCTCGATCTCGTTCGAGCGGGATATCGCGTTGAATTTCTCGATGCTGTCACCGTTCGTGGCGAAATGCCAATCTCATCCGCTGGCGCAAAGTCGCAACGCGCCCGCTGGGAGGGCGGCAGGCTGCATATGTTGATTCGGTCGGCTCCCCAATTGCTGGCGGAAGTACTGCGCGGACGAATCAGCTTGTTGGAACCTTTGCTAGATCTGCTGGCCTTGTCGATCACATCCGAGATATGCCTCCTGCTGCTTGCAGCATGTCTACCCTTCACATGGCTAAGATTTTATGTTTCCTTCGGCTTTGCAGTAATGGTCCTCCATGTGGGAACAGCAGCCGCCATCGGACCGAAGCCATTGCGAGCGATTTCAGCTCTGGTGACCGCGCCTGTTCATGTTCTCTGGAAACTTTCGATTCTTCCTGAGACTTGGCGAGCTTCACGAACTCAAGCAGCTTGGGTGCGCACGAAGCGTGAAACCCAAGCTGAGCGGAAAGAGTCCGAACAGCAATTCAGGACCAACCCTGTTCTTTAAGCTGTAGAAGGAGTTATTTGTGATGTTGTCGAATCCGCGTCAAATATTAGCCATTTGTAGCTGCGTCGCTCTCGTGACCATGATGGCGACCTCGCGGATTGCCGAGGCTGGACAAGCTGCGCATTCCTCGACCGACAACTCCCCACAAGCAGCACAACAGGCAGGTGAGTCCACTCCAGATCCGCAGTTGAAACTCAACCCGCTAGAAGCGCTCCGAAAATTCGAGCCGGCTGCCGACGAAGAGTACACTCTAGGAGCCGGAGATGAGATTTCCATTCAATATCCTGGTCGTGCCGAGTTGGCCAGCAAAGACGTAATTGGCCCTGACGGTCGAATAACACTCCCCGTCGTAGGGCCAATCAAAGTGGCAAACATGACCCGTGAACAGGCTGGAACGACGATTTCCGGAGCTCTTTCGTCGTACTATACCAACTTGACTGCAACCGTAGAAGTGACGAAGTACGGATCCAATCACGTCACATTGCTGGGAAATGTGAAGAATCCCGGCGCCATTAACTTCGACCAGGTGCCGACGCTGCTCGAAGTCCTTTCAAAGGGCGGAATCGAAAACAGACCAGACGGTAGTATTCCAGAACAATGCGTCATTTACCGCGGTGACCAGGTGTTCTGGGTCGATCTTCAGGATTTGCTGGTCAGCGGAAGCCCGTTGGCGGACCTGCGTTTGCGTCGAAACGACGTAGTTTTTGTGCCGGCTCTTTCAACCAGGACTGTTACGGTAATAGGACAAGTGCAGCACCCTGGGGAAATCCCACTGCATCATGATTCCACGGTGACCTCGGTTCTGGGAGATGCTGGCGGTGTGAGTGATGCCGCCGGAACCAACCCTGAGCTTCAAATCGTGCATCGCTCCAAAGGGGGAAGGACTCAGTACATTCGTTTCAAGGATCTGCTGAAGCCTACTGGAGGTCTGGAAATCTCACTTAATCCCGGGGATGTCATCTACGTGCCGAAGAGCGGAATGGCAAAGACTGGTTTCGTAATGCAGCAACTTGCTCCATTCCTGAATATGGGAAGTATCGTGGCATTTGCCGCTCACTAAAGCGAAGGGTTGATCATGCTGAATTTGATGCCGAATACTGCGACTCCCGGACCATCCAATAGCGCGCCGCCGTTTGTTCCGCGTCGCGGCGCCAATCCTCCTGATTGGCAACGTCTCGTCGCCAATCTCATTAGCAGCGTAAAGCGACATTGGGTGGCCGCACTTTCCGTGCTGTTCGTGTTCCTGGCATTTGGCGCTTTTGTTCTCTGGAAAAAGGCAAAGCCTGTCTATGAGTCGCACAGTATCGTCTATATTTCTCCGAAGTTCCCCAAGATTCTGGCTAGCGATTCCGAAGTGGAGCTTCCATACGATTCCTATGTGCAGGACCAGATCCAGACTGTCATTCGTTATGACATTGTTGCTGACGCAATCACCAAGCTTCCCTACTCCGTCAGACAGCGGACCGGCCCAGCGCTTCCTTATGAGATTCAGCAGCTGCAAAAGACGCTTGAGGTCAATAGGATTGGTTCGAGTTATCAAATGGCGATTGCGCTTCGCGGTCCATCACCGGTTGGTCTGGCCGCCATCGTAAATGCGATCACCGATACGTACGTCGATAAGGCAAAGAATGAGGAATTCTATGGCTTGGATAATCGACTGAATACGTTGAACCAGGAAAAAGACCGACTCCAAAAACAGATCGATCAGAGCATGGCGGAACAGGCCGGCCTCATGCAGCAGTTGGGAGTTGCTGCGGTTCCCTCTCCGGAAAACACGGGCAACAACCCATACGACTCGACCTTGGATAGGTTGCGGGAACAGTTAGCAACAGCGCGCATGCAGCGCGAGGCGGCCGAAGCTGAATTAAGCGCGTACAAAGATAATTCGGGAAGCACGACTTCGTTGGATTCCGCCGCGGACGACGCGGTCGCGGCGGATGCTGGATCCACTGGAATGCGGGATCGCCTCAATACCCGTCGCGCAGCCCTGATGGAAGAGATGAGCGGCCTGCGACCAGATCATCCGATCTATCAGAAGGACAAGCAGGAACTGGCTTCGATCGACAACACGATGAATGACCTGAAGCATAAGGCCGGCGAACGAGTTGAAGACAAGCTACGGCATGATGTGGCGCGCACTCGAACGGTTGAGTTGGAGCTCACACAGGAACTTAATGCCAAGACGCACTCGGCCACATCGGCAGCACCTAAATTTCAGAGAGCAACAGAACTTGTGCCGGAAATTGGAAGTCTGCAAAAGGCCTACGATGCGATCAATGATCGCATCCGCGATCTTGAACTGGAGAGCAGTTCCCCTGGCTCGATTCACACGTCCACAAGAGCGTTGGATCCAATCGGACCAGAGAAGAACAGGCTTCTCATTTACTCCTTGATTGTAGTTTTGCTAAGCCTCGCAGGTGCAGTAACGGCAGCGGCCGGTATCGATCTGCTGGACAGCAAAATATACACGCCGCTCGACGTGGAGAAGGTTGTCGGTTTTCACCCACTTGGCGTTCTGCTCGATGAGGACGAATTTCAACCGGAGATCTCAGGTGAGTACTACTTCCGTCTCGCGGCTGGAATTGACCACGCTGTCCGCAGCACGGGGGCTCGAACTTTCCTGTTTACTTCGCCCGCGCACGGAAGCGGAACGAGTACGGTAGTAAAGAAGCTAAGCGACAAGCTTCGCTCTCTGGATCTCAGGACTCGAACCATAATGGCGTCGGCCGCCGAAGAGGCGGGAGCAATTACCCCCGATGCTCCGCGGAGCGAGTTTTTGCTCAAGGATAAGAACAAGAACGACGAGATTCAACCCGCCTCGCTGGCGCCACTAGCTGTACCTCAAGGGGGCCATCGCAAGGGTCAGGACGCTCCCGCTCCCAATCCAATGGCCCGCGCAGTACATCACGCTGGCGATCAGTACGACGTTGTTCTTATCGATGCAAGTCCGTTGCCGATTTCTGCAAATACCGAGTACCTCGCACGTGTCGCAGATGCAACAGTCCTGGTAGTAAAATCCAGCACGACCACCAGGCAGGAGTTGGATCGCGCGGCCCGGCTACTGGATAGACTCGAAGTCGCCGGGGTTGCGGTTGTTTTGAACAAAATCAGCCATGAGCGAGCAGATAGTGCTCTAAAGACTGAGCTTTCGAGGTACGAGCAAGCGTTTCGTCACCGCTACGCGAACGCAGACAATTCGGCACATCGAGACAAGGCCAGCGCCTGATGCCGTCGAACTTCTGGCTTCTGATCCGGAAACTTGTAATGACGTCGCGAGTCGATGATCCCGAGATGAGCATAAGTTTCACCGATGAGCCTTTTTGAAAATTTTGGAATTGCGCTGACAATCGTTGCTGCGCTTTCGATGCTCACGCACAGTTGGCGACATTTTGGTCGTTGGCTTGCGGGAATCTCTTTCGCAGTTGCTCTTACGCTGGCGTTCCTTGAATGGGCACATTGGCAAATGTTCCCAGCGTATCTCGCCGCTGCGCTGCTTACCCTATCTGCTTTGCGGCCTCAAATAGGACATCCTCTACTCAGAAACTTCGAAATCTCGTCCGCGCTTCTTCTGGCCGCTGCAAGCATTTTGCTCTCGATTGCCCTGCCGATGTTTCGTTTGCCTCTCCCCACCGGGCCTTACCCAGTGGGTACAACCATTCTCTATTTCAACGACCTAACACGCAGGGAAGATGCGTCCTCTACCCCAGGCGCTACGCGTGAGTTAATGGTCCAACTCTGGTATCCAGCCCAAAGCAGCACAAACCGACTAGCGCGTTATCGCGAATTGAAAGAAACGAAGCTTGTCTCGTCATATCAAAGTGTCGTGCTCACGAATTCGCGAGTTGATGCACCTATTGCCGCAACTGAATTGCCCTTTCCGGTAATTCTCTTTAACGCTGGCTGGGACAGCAGACGTACGAATGACACTTTCTTGACGGAAGATCTCGCGAGTCATGGGTACATCGTCGCAAGCATCGACCACACATACAACGCTGAGGCGGTTGCCTTCCCGGACGGTCGAGTTATTGTCAGTTCAGCCTCAAAGGAAATTGCCTTTCCAGACACGAGTACACCGGAAAAGGTGATGATCATGTGGGATAAGGAGTTGTTAAAGTGGGAGGCAGATCAACGGTTTGTTCTGGATCGCCTTAAGGTGATGAATGACACCTCCGGGTCGTCATGGTTCGGCCGGATTAACACCCAAATGGCAGGTGCCATCGGACATTCGTTCGGCGGTGCCGCGTCAACTCAAATATGCGCAGAGGATCCGCGCGTTCACGCATCTGTCAATATGGATGGCTGGTTTTTTGCCGCAATTCGGCTTCGCGGCCAGAACCAGCCGCTGCTTGTGATACGAGAGAGTCAACCCAACATCAGCCAACAGAAGAGTGTGGAAGGGACTCTCGACGCCACAGACTCTGCCGATCTTATTGCCTCTGTAAGGAAGTTTGGAGGAGGTGTGATGACGGTGAATGGGGCGACCCATGATGACTTTACAGACCAGCCACTCATTTCGCCATTCCGTAAGATCTCGCATCGAGGGACTCTTCCTGCTTGGCGAGTGCATGACGTCGTTCGAAATTATGTGCTAGCTTTCTTTGACAAGGCGCTTCGCGGCAAGGACTCGGAAATCTTTCATGCCAAGGTCAGCCCATATGCGGAGGTTTCCTTCGAAGAATGGCCGAGCGCCGCCATAGAGTCGAATGCCGGCTCATTTTCTTTGTCACATTAAACCACCGTTTTGCTATTAATTCGGGTTTGCTTTTGATGATTTCTTTGAAAGGATAGGCTCCTATGCCCGCATCTTCCGATCCCATCATTCGATGCGACTCTGACGTGTTTGCCCAGAATCTCAATCGCCTGCCTCACGAGTTTGCTCACGGCCTCGCAGGAAACCCTCTTTTTGATCTCTCCAGGCTAGTGGAACTGGCCGATAAAGTTGCCACGCGAAGAAATCCACACCTTCCGGGAGGCGATGTCTATTTCAACGAGGGACTGATTGAAGCCGGAGAAAAGCCATCGCGTCCTGACAAGCCGCGAACAGCCGCCACCGACCTGATTCGTGAGATCGAGACCAAGCAAGCGTGGATCATCCTGAAGCACATCGAGCGCGAGGAGGCTTATCGCGAGGTGCTCGAAGGCTGTATTCGCGACATCCTGGAACTTTCTGGACCCGAACTTCTTCGAAAAATCAAATGGTTTGAAGCCATCCTCTTCATTACGTCGCCCAACCGAGTGACGGAGTATCACCTCGATCGTGAGGTTTCGTGGATTCTTCAGATTCAGGGAGACAAGGAAATTCATCTCTTTGATCGAGCAGACAAGGACATCGTGCCGGACGAAGAACTTGAACTCTATTGGACGGCCGACAACAGAGCCGCGCGATATAAACCTGAATATGAATCGCGCGCCATCGTTTATCAAATGCACCCGGGGACAGGCACACACATCCCTATTAACTCCCCTCACTGGCTTAAGAACAAGAACAATGTTTCCGTCACTCTGAATGTTAACTTTCAATTTCACGACCATTATTGGGCGAATCTTTACAAGGCAAATTACTATCTTCGACGGGCTGGCATTGCGCCGAAACCTCCAGGGCTACACCCCAATTCGGACCGACTGAAAAGTCTTGCGTTCACGGCTATGCAGAGGGCTAAACAAACGATCAAGGGGAGACCACATATTCCGCAGGAGGCTCGCGAAGAGAAGAAGAGGATCGCTTCGCTGGTGGGAAGCAAATAGCTAGGCCTCTCGACCTGACCAGGGTTCGGCGCTGGAATTGGTCAGCGCCGCGGAAATTGCGCTGATTAGCGGACCTTCAGGGTAAAAGTGTCCACCCGGAAAGATCTGCACTTCAAATCGGGAATCTACGTGGCGTTGCCACCCGACTAGTTGATCAAAGGGAACCGTCGCATCGTCGATGCCGGCAGATACCATCGTTGGACAACTAAGTTGCTCGCCTTCCGTGAAGCGATAGCTCTCGACAACGGAAATGTCAGCTCGCAGAATTGGGAGCATAACTGCCATAAGTTCAGGTTCACAGAGAAGCTCATCCGGCAGGCCCTGGTAGCGGTGAGCTAATTCGTCCACGAACTCGGCATCCGAAAGCGGGCTTAGCAAACCGGCTTCATCCGATGCATCCGGGGCCCGGCGTCCGGAAAGAAAGACCCTGGATGGCAGACGCGGCCCCTCCCGCTGCAACCTCCTCACCCATTCAAAGGCCAAAAGCGCACCCATGCTGTGCCCGAAAACAGCAAAGGGTACGTCCAGCCATGGCCGTAACTCTTCACTGAGAGCTTCCAAAAGCTGGTCAAAATTGGTATAGAGCGGTTCAGAGAGCCTTGATTCCCGTCCGGGGAGCAGAATAGGGCACACCTGAATGAGGGGAGCAAAGGCTGCGTGCCAACTGTGGAACGCACTGGCACCCCCGCCCGCATGGGGCAAGCAGAACAGTCGCAAGCTGGGCTGCCGCGACGTGTCGCGACATTGAAGCCAAAGTGCATTCCTATCCACTGTGATCTTCCTCAAAGGTCATTTGGCTGTCCCAGCTCTGTGAGTCACCGGCACCCTTGTCAAATTGACCAACTAAATCCAGACAAAACGGCTGACAACTCAAACTTTAGTAATCACACTTCAGAGTCCCTGTCGGTTACGGACTGAGTATGGCAATATTTTGCCTTCGACTGTATGTTAAGTGTAACCAAGAAAAGGCCCGGCTGAGAACATTACGGGCCCCCGGGAATTGTGCCGGCAAAGGTCTCTGGTTGTTTTGTTCTGAGAGGTTTTTTGCTTTTTGAAATGGGTAGATCGTTACCAGAAAGTTATTTCCACAGTGACCCGGTGGGAGTGACATGGGCGAAGCCTGTGCGGGTCGAGTGCGCAAGGCAGCAAGGGAGCCTGTAATCAGTTGTTTAGCGGACCGTAGGAGCTTTTGTTTCGCTGAGTGTGAGATCCAAGACTCTTTTTCGACAGTACAACCGTTTTCGACCTCTGTAACGAATAGGAAGCAAACACACCATTTCCCCAAGATCAGTCTCAGGAAATGAGCTTTAAGGCTTCATCCTGACGGTCGCGCGAATCCACTTTGTTTTCCCTGCAAGAAGGTAGGAGGAACTGATGGTCACTACTCTTTCTCCATCTCAATCAACTGTCTTTCCCCACGACTCCGCCACATCTCGTCTATTTGCATCGCGCTTCGACCAGAGTCCATTTGAGTTTAACCATGGTCTCCATTCAATGCCGATCTTTCAAATGCCGGCATTGCTGAAATTGGCAGAGCGCTGCACGCAAAGACGCGAGCGCAAGAGTCACTACGAATCGGGCGAGCCGGTTGTGAACGGACAGTTCGGCAACAAACCCGCCGACATGACACTGGTCCAGGCCCTGGAGCGAATTGGCGAAGGGAAAAACTGGATTATCCTTAAGCGCATTCACGAAGAGCCGGAGTACCGTGAAGCACTTGAGTTGTTCATCTCAGAGTTGTCAAATCTGACTGGAATAGATCTGCGACGCAAGTATCATGATCCAATTCTCACCATCTTCATCACTTCTCCTAACCGCATCACCCCTTATCACCTGGATGGAGAGGCAAACTTCCTCGCGCAGGTTCAGGGGAAAAAATCTGTGTTTCTCTACAACGCCAACGATCCGAAGATCCTGACTGTTGAAGAGATGGAAAAGTATTGGACGGGAAATCTGCATGCTCCGAGATGGCATGACGAGCTGTCTGAGGGACAGTGGCACTTCAAGGTGTCACCTGGCATTGGGGTTTTTAACCCAGCTACTTTTCCGCATTGGGTGAGGAACGGTGACAATGTGTCCGTTTCTGTGAGCATCAATTTCAAGCGAGTGCGGAACGACACCGTTGGCGCATTCAGAGCAAACTACTACGCACGAAAGCTTGGCTTGCATCCACGCGCACCTGGAGAGTCCGCCTCGATCGATCGCTTGAAGAATCTCGCCTTCGGGAAACTTTATGAGGGAGCGCACTCCGCAAGAAAAGCGCTTCGATTCCGTTTCGGAATTTAGCGCACCGATTTCATTTTCGTTTTCACAAGGAAGCTCGAATACGCATCCTTCAAAATCGCGGATCGTTATCAGAACATTGAAGAACACCGAGGCCCCCTTGCCTGCTGATCTGACATCATCGACGCTCGAACTCCGTGAACTGGAATCAGCCGCGGAAGAGCACGCCTCGATCGAGACGATTGCTACTGTCGCGCTCCAATCGCAAGCAATTCGAGCCACATTCTGGACAGTGACGGATTATGCAAGCTCCATGGCGCTCCGCGTCGTGAGCAGTATGGTTCTCACTCGTCTGCTGATGCCGGAGTCCTTTGGCTTGATGACGCTGGTCACCACGCTTATCGTGGGAATCAGCCTGGTGTCCGACATTGGACTTGGTCCCAGCGTCATTCAAAATCCTCGAGGCGATGATCCTGTCCTGTTGAATACTGCATGGACATTGCAGGTGCTCCGCGGCCTCGGTATTTTTCTTGTATCTCTGATCCTCGCTTGGCCGATGTCGCTCATCTATGATCATCGACTGATTTGGCTGCTGCCGGCTCTGGGTGCAAATGCCATCATCACTTCCTTCTACAGCACAAACCTACTTTCTTTATCGCGGCACCTTGGCGTGCGCAGGATATTCTTTCTCGATTTCAGCACTCAGGTAGTATCGCTTTTTATTACAGCTGGATTGGCGCTCGTTTTCCGTTCAGTATGGGCGCTGATACTGGGAACAATCCTCAGCACCGGATATCGACTTGCCCTCAGCTTCTACCGGCGACTCATCCCCGGGATTCGAAACTCCTTCTGTTGGGATCGAGAGAGCGTTCGCAGCCTGGTTCATTTCGGCAAATGGATTCTCCTCGCCACTGCATTCTTTTTCTTTGCCTCGCAAGCGGATCGACTGATCCTCGGCAAGCTTATCAGTTTCAGCCTGCTCGGCGTGTACGGAATTGCCTATTCAGTTTCCGATATTCCGCGAGCCGTTATTAATGCGTTCTCTCAAAAAGTGGGTTACCCGTTCATCGCCAAGATGGCGCATCTGCCAGTTGCTGAGTTTCGCTGGATATTCCTTCGCTATCGCTTTCGCGTTCTTCTGGCCGGAGCGGCGATGCTTTGCTTAATGGTGCATGGCGGTGGATTCCTGATCACGAAGATGTTTGACCACCGCTATCACGCGGCTGCATGGATGGTACCCATTCTGGCGCTGGGTTTGTGGCACACCCTCATGTACGCGACAACCATGCCTGCTCTTTTCTCGCTTGGAAAATCAAAGTATGGAGCTATCGGGAACGCCACCTATTTTGCCGCTGCGATTGTCTCAATTCCGTTGGGATTTCATTTCTTTGGAATGCCCGGCGCGGTCATTGCTGTTGCTGCAGCTGACTTACCTCTCTACCTTGTGACGGTGACTGGCGCAAGCATTGAAGGTGTCTCGACCTGGAAACAGGATCTTCAAGCTACAGCAGCCTTTGTCGCCTTTTTGGGGGCGGGTCTAGCGATACGATTTTCCCTTACGGGCCATGGAATCTGAAAGGTTACGATGACGACTACTCACTCATCCCCGATTGATTCCAGAATTGGCGCCTCGATCCGGAGTGTGCATACCGAAACGTGCAATCCCGTTGCACTCAAGCCATTATGGCAATTATTCGACGAGACCGCATCGAAATATCCAGACCGCACAGCGGTGACATTTGGAAACGAGAAGCTTTCTTATGCAGAACTGAGCGCTCAATCGAGTATTCTCGCGCGCCGTCTCCACGCGCTGGGAGTCGGTCCGGATGTCCTGGTCGGCGTCTATCTTGAGCGTTCGGCGCAAGCAATTGTTGCGCTGGTCGCGATTCTCAGGGCCGGGGGCGCGTACCTGCCGTTCGATCCGGCCTATCCGACGGAACGTCTGACCACCATCCTTCAAGACGCCAAGCCAACAGTACTGCTAACCGAGAGCCAATTGTTGGAGAAGGTGCCCTCTGGCTCGGCAGTTGTTGTTTGCCTCGACCAACCTTTTGCCTCCAAATCCTCGGAAGAGGCAGGCGAGTTTGATTCCGGTTCAGGTCCTGACAATTTGGCATATGTGATCTACACTTCAGGGTCAACCGGCAAGCCCAAGGGCGTGATGGTGACACATGCGAATGTGGCACGCCTTCTGAGCTCAACCTCCCATTGGTTTTCGTTTGATGAGAGGGATGTTTGGACTCTGTTCCATTCCCTGGCCTTCGATTTCTCTGTTTGGGAAATCTGGGGTTGCCTGCTCAATGGTGGAAGGCTGGTTGTTGTTCCCTTCTCCGTTTCCCGCTCGCCACAGGATTTCTATGAGCTACTCGTAAAGGAGCAGGTTACGGTTCTTAACCAGACTCCTTCCGCGTTTTATCAACTCATTTCCGAAGATCACGTTCAGCAGTCAACAGCCCTGGCTTTGCGAGTCATTGTTTTCGGGGGAGAAGCGTTGAATTTCAGAGCGCTGCGCCCATGGTTTGCTTCACATGGAGACAGACTACCTCGTCTCATCAATATGTACGGGATTACTGAAACCACGGTGCACGTAACTTACAGGGAACTGAGTTCGTCCGATGCGGAGAACGGGGTGAATAGTCTGATCGGGATTCCGATTCCGGACCTGCAAATTCATTTGCTCGACGAAAATCGCCACACCGTATCGATCGGAGAAGTCGGCGAAATCTATGTTGCAGGCGCGGGAATTGCGCGAGGCTACCTGAACCGACCAGACCTGAATGCTGAGCGATTCGTGGCCGACACTTTTTCTGCATATCCTGGCGCGCGACTGTACCGATCCGGTGATCTCGCGCGTTACCTTCCCGGCGGCGAATTGGAGTATTTAGGGCGCGGAGACGCGCAAGTAAAAATCCAGGGATTTCGGATCGAGCTCGGAGAGATCGAAGCAGCAATGATGGGTCACGCCCAAGTCCAGGAAGCTCGCGTCGTACCTCATACTGACAGTGCTGGAACGAAACGCCTTGTAGCCTACTACGTGGCACGCGACGGAGCTGAACTGAACGCCAGCTTGTTAAGCAAGCACTTAGCCGCGAAGCTGCCACCTTGGATGATGCCTTCAGCGTATCTCCCTGTGCAAACATTTCCACTGACCTCCAATGGCAAGCTGGACTGCAATGCCCTGCCCGCTCCCGTTCTTGGATCAGTCACGATTGGGCCAGAATCGGCGGGATCTGAAATCGAGGAGCAGATTGCCACCGTATGGCGCGATGTGCTTGGCGCGAGACACGTAAGTCTTGACGATAACTTCTTCGACATCGGCGGTACGTCACTCCTGCTTGTGTCGGTGCACCAGAGATTACAGACAATTTTCGAAAAGAGAATTCCGATCGCCGATCTTTTCGCGAGCACCACTGTGCGTTCCCTTGCGGAGAGACTGGGAAGTTCCGCTTTCAACTCCGGGACGTCGCGCCAGGTGCAAGATCAAGCTGAGAAACAACGGGCAGCATTTGCGCGCGCCCGGGCACTGAGAAAGACAACCCTATGAGCAATCTCGAAAGCGAGAATCGTCTTGAAGGCATAGCCGTTATTGGCATGGCGGGAAGGTTTCCAGGTGCACCTAACCTGGAGACGTACTGGGACAACATCCTCGCGGGCAAAGACACCATCACCCGATTCTCGCGCGCTGATCTGGAAGCGAAGAACTTTGCTGCCCGAGAGTTTGGGCCAGACTACGTTGCCGCCCACGGTGTGCTCGAGAACGCTGAGTTGTTTGACGCGGGTTTCTTTGGCATTCCACCGCGCGATGCAGATTTCATGGATCCGCAACATCGTTTATTCCTGGAGACCTGCTGGAATGCCTTTGAAGATGCGGGGTACGATCCAGCAAAGTTTCCGGGCCAGATTGGCGTCTTTGGCGGTTGCAGTTTGAACACCTATTTGCTCGCAAATTTGAGCGCCAATCGGGAATACATCGATGAGATCACGGGCAACTATCAAGTCGGCGAGTTCCAAGCCACTCTAGGCAACGACAAAGACTTCCTTTGCACTCGGGTCGCCTACAAGATGAACCTCCGTGGACCGTGTATCACTGTGCAGGCTGCATGTGCGACCTCTCTTGTCGCGATTTGCCAGGCTAGCCAAAGCTTGCTGACATATCAGTGTGACATGGCGTTGGCAGGCGGTGTGTCCGTGACCTTCCCGCAACATCGCGGCTATGTGTATCAGGAAGGCAGCATGGGATCTCGCGATGGACGTTGCCGACCGTTTGATGCCGATGCAACAGGAACAGTATTCGGGCACGGCGTGGGAGTGGTACTGCTGAAGAGATTGGAAGATGCGATTGCCGATGGAGACCGGATTGACGCTGTAATCCGCGGCTTCGCGATAAGTAATGACGGGTCTGCCAAAGTCGGCTATATGGCTCCCGGAGTAGATGGTCAGACAGCGGCGATTGCAGCTGCCCAAGCGATGGCTGGAATCAGCGCGGATGCAATTACATTTGTGGAAGCTCACGGCACTGCTACGCCCCTGGGTGATCCGGTCGAGGTTTCTGCACTTACGCAGGCATTCAGGAGAACTACACAGCGCAAGGGATTCTGCGCACTGGGGAGCACAAAAGCAAACATCGGACATTTGGACGCCGCGGCCGGAGTTAGCGGATTCATCAAGACCGTACTCGCGATGCGGCACCAAACGATTCCCCCACTCGCTAATTTCCGAGAGCCTAATCCTCGCATCGATTTTGCAAGCACCCCGTTTTATGTCACCGGGAAAGCGAGAGAGTGGCAATCGGATGGATCGCGGTTTGCCGGGGTGAGCGCGTTTGGCGTAGGTGGAGTTAATGCACACGTGGTGCTTGAGGAATGGCCGAAATCCGATTTGATTCCTTCTGAACGCCGCGCGCACCTGCTCTGTTTTTCCGCTCGTTCGGAGGATGGTCTTGAATCGGCGCTCAAAAACCTCGGACGGCGGTTGCAAGATCACCCGGTGTTGAACCTAGGAGATGTCTCGTTCACCCTGCAGACTGGGCGACATGGATTTGATCACCGCGCCACTGTAGTTTGCTGCAACGTTGAGGAAGCATCTCGTATTCTCTCGGAGCCTAAGAATCGGCAGGTCTATCGGACATCGGGCCCGCTGACGCGACCGCAGCCGGTCTTCCTCTTTACCGGACAAGGGGCGCAGTTTCCTGGCATGGGCCGCGTGCTCTATGAGAGTGAGACTGTCTATCGAAACCAGGTTGATGAATGCGCGGATTTTCTTCGGCCGCTGCTAGGAGTCGATCTCCGCACGCTGCTTTTTCCCGATGACGCAGAGTCGCCGGAAAGTGTGAAGGCGCTGACAGAAACACGGCTCGCGCAACCAGCACTTTTCGTGACTGAACTTGCAATGGCCACGCTGTGGAAGGAATGGGGAATCGAACCAAAGGCGATGGTCGGACACAGCCTTGGAGAGTTTGTGGCCGCGGTTCTTGCCGGTGTAATGAGTCGCGAAGATGGACTGAGATTGGTCGCGACACGGAGCCGCTTGATGCAGCAGATGAACCGCGGAGCGATGCTGTCCGTAAGGCTTGGCGAGGAACAGCTTGCTTCCCTGCTGGACGAAAGCGTTTCGATTGCCGCAATCAACAGCCCAAACCTATGCGTCTTATCCGGACCAATCGAGAACATTGAACAACTGGAAAAGAACCTTGAAGCGGATTCTATCGGTTGCAAGCTTCTGCGCACCTCACATGCATTTCATTCCGTCATGATGGAGCCAATGCTGGAGGAATTCGAAAAGGAAGTCCGCAGCGTTGCCCTCCGCGCACCGTCCACTCCTTATGTCTCAGGGGTTTCCGGAACCTGGATAACTCCCGAAGAGGCCACAGATCCGCGCTATTGGAGCCTGCATTGCCGCAAGCCAGTGCGTTTTGGTGACGCAGTGGCGCTTTTGCTCAACCTGCCTGAGGCCGTACTCCTTGAAGTAGGACCTGGACAGACTCTTACCACACTGGCCAACCAACAACGCGGAAATCGCAGTATCCCAATTGTGGCCTCGATGCCGGAACGCAGCGGCGATGACACGGCCGCGGGAACACTGTTGGAAGCACTGGGAAAGCTGTGGGCTGCCGGAGTTCAGCCTGACTGGAAGCGGTTCTGGTCGCGGGAAAACAGGCGACGACTATCGTTACCGACCTACCCATTTGAACGCAGGAAGCACTGGATCGAACCACCGGCAACTGAGCGAAACGAAACCTTTGAAAAGCAAACAATCCTTGCGTTGCAGGAAGCTGTAACGCCAACCGAAAGAGAAAACGACATGTCCCCCGACACAACTCTCCCGACTCTTTCTCGTCGAATCCGGTTGCAGCCAACTGTCGCTGCCATGTTTGAAGAGCTGAGTGGAATCAGCACTGGTCCCGAATCGTTTAATACGACCTTTCTGGATCTGGGTTTCGATTCCCTCTTTCTCACACAGGTAACGCAGTCAATCAAGCGCCGGTTCGGCGTAAAGGTGACCTTCAGACAGCTCGTTGAACAGCACACGAGCATTGACGCTCTCGCTGAATATCTCGATTCAGTTATGCCTCCGGATGCGTATCCCGCCGAGAAACCTGCGCAGCCTGCTCCTCGAACTGCGGTTGCGGCTGCAGCACCGCCGCTGGAGCCGTCGGCTGCAAATGGATCTCAGCTCGAGCAGTTGCTCATGGCCCAGATGCAGGCCATGTCGCAAATGTTTACACAACAATTGGCCGCAATTCGCGGGGTGCCTTCAGCCGGGTCGACATCGAGTGATGATGCACTTCCTCTGCCTGCGCACCGTCGCATAGAACCGAAGGAACTTGCAACCGAAACGAAACACGGCGTACCAAGCGTCGAGATTAAGCCCCACGGACCCTTCAAGCCAGTCCAGCCTGGGACAAAGGACGGCGTCACTGAGGAGCAGCGCAAATACATCCAAGCCCTTATCGCTCAATACACGCAAAGGACAGGCAAGTCCAAGGAGTACACGCAGAAGCATCGCTCGCACCTTGCCGATCCTCGTGCTGTCGCAGGTTTCCGATCTGTGTGGAAGGAAATGGTCTATCCAATCGTCGCGAATCGCTCAAATGGCTCGCACATCTGGGACCTTGACGGAAACGAGTACATCGACATCGTCAATGGATTCGGCGCGATCATGTTTGGACACGGACCAGAGTTTGTCAAAGAGGCTGTTCGCAAGCAGATTGATCTGGGAGTGGAGATCGGCCCGCAGTCCTCGATGGCGGGCGAAGTCGCGGCCATGATCTGCGAGTTGACCGGCATGGAGCGCGCAGCTTTCTGCAACACAGGGTCTGAGGCGGTGATGGCTGCAATGAGAGTTGCCCGTACTGTCACCGCTCGTGAAAAAGTTGTCTATTTCACCGGGGACTATCACGGAACATTTGATGAAGTCCTGATGCGCGCAACACCACATGGCGCTGCTCCGATTGCTCCAGGGATTCCTGAAGGGGCTGCTGGTGGCGTGGTCATTCTGGAGTATGGAGCGGGGGCATCACTGGAATACCTTCGCAAACACAGCAGTGAAATCGCTGCTGTTCTGGTTGAGCCAATTCAAAGTCGCCATCCTGAAATACAACCCCGAGCGTTTCTGCAGGAGTTGCGTAGAATCACTGAACAGACAGGGACCGCTCTGATCTTTGACGAAGTCGTGACAGGCTTCCGTGTCGCGCTTGGCGGTGCACAGGAGTATTACGGAATCCGCGCCGATCTAGCTACATATGGCAAAGTCATTGGTGGTGGGTATCCAATCGGCGTCGTCGCAGGAAAAGCAGAGTATCTTGACGCGCTGGATGGTGGGGCCTGGCAATACGGGGACGACTCGGCACCGGAAGCTGGAATGACGTTTTTTGCGGGAACTTTCGTACGCCATCCCCTGGCCTTGGCAGCGGCGAAGGCCGTCCTTCATCACTTGAAAGATGCCGGTCCAGCGCTTCAAACAAACCTGGCCCGAAAAGTTGCAGATACTGCGCAAGAGGTCGAGGAAATCTTCAAAGAAGCTGGGCTTGAGATCGGCGTTCATCCGTGCGGAGCCTGGTTCACCTTCAACTTGCCGTCAGAAGCGAGATTCGGTAGCCTTTTCTACTATTTGATGCGAGCAAAGGGTGTGCACGTTCTCGAAAGCTATCCATGTTTCTTTACAACTGCACACTCCGATGAGGACTTTGGGCGAGTAGTCAATACATTCCGCGAATCCGTCCAGGAAATGAAACTGGGAGGAATGTTGCCCAGTGCAACCGCGCCTGCCCTCTCGACAAAGTCATCAACTGTCCAACCTGAACTTCATCCAGATGCACGCCCAGATATTCCATCGAAAGTCCCGCTCACAGAGTCACAGCGAGAGATTCTATTCGCTGCGGCGCGAGGTGATGATGCAAACTGTGCATTCAACGAATCGCTGATACTACAACTGCATGGAACAGCGACCAGCGAAGAGATAAGAGATGCGTTGGAAACTGCGATATCGCGGCACGACGCGCTTCGATCAACCGTAAATCCGGTCGAGGAATGTCTGGAAATTGGGTCGGCATTCAGGGGAAACATTCCTGTTGTCGATTTGAGCGCGATTTCCGACAACCAGCGCAAGGAAATCATCGAATCGAGGATCGTGGAAGAAGGAAACACACCGTTCGATCTGACCAATGGCCCGCTGTTGCGCGCGACCATATTTAGGACCGCAATTGACGACTGGGAACTCTTGATGACAGGACATCACATTGTGTTCGATGGATGGTCGTCCAATCAGATTCTCGAGGATATGGGGAGGATTTTCAGCGCATCCAGGAAGAAAACAAGCCCAGTTTTGCCGCCGCTTATGCCGTTCAGTAGTTACGCGCTGAATGAGAACGACGAGGCTGCTTCAGGGGCCTATTCAGAAAACGAGGAGTACTGGGTTAAGCTTTTCGGCGGCCGGGCACCTGTGCTTGACTTGCCAACTGACCGTCCCCGACCGGCAATCAAGACCTACAATGGCGCAACTTTAAAAACGTCGTTGGGTTCAGAACTTAGCTCAGAATTGAAGAAAGCCAGTGCGCGCCTTGGTGGTACTCTTTATGTGACGCTTCTTTCAGGCTTCCAGATATTGATGCATCGTCTCACTCGGCAGTCTGAGGTTGTAGTTGGTATCTCAGTAGCAGGACAGGCCAGGCTGGAAAATGCGAGCCTGGTTGGTCATTGTGTTCACTTCCTACCGATGCTTTCTGAATTGCCCAAAGACTGCCCTGCCAAGGAGTATCTGGTCGCGACGCGGCAAAGGCTGCTCGACACTTACGATCATCAGGAGTTCACTTATGGGACGTTGCTCCGGAAACTGACTATTCAACGCGACCCAAGCCGCTTACCGCTCATCGAAGTCCAATTCAATCTTGAGAAGTTGGGAAGCAATGTTCACTTCGAGGGCATGCTCACAGAGATGCGCTCGAATCCTAAGAACTTTGTGAATACCGACCTGTTCCTTAATGCTATTGAGACCAAGGACGATATCCTGCTGAATTGTGATTTCAATACGGACTTAATCGACCAGAGCACGCTCGAACGCTGGATGACCTCTTATGCAACGATCCTGCGGGCAATCACAGCCGATGCATCCCAGGCAGTCGAAGCACTAGAAATCGTTGACGCGAAAGAACGCAAGTTGGTCGTGGAAGACTGGAATCAGACAGCGGTGAATTTTGGCATGTTTGAACCCGTGCACCGGGTATTTGAACGCCAAGCTGCCCAATCGCCGTTTCGCACGGCGGTAATCTGCAGGGAAGTTGAATGGTCGTATCAGAAACTGAACGAATACAGCAATCGCATGGCGCGCCACTTGCGGCGGAAGGGAATCGGGAGCGGCTCTCTTGTTGGAATATGCCTCGAACGATCCCATGAGATGTTGGGAGCCGTTCTCGGTGTACTCAAAGCGGGGGCCGCATATCTACCGCTAGACCCAGCCCATCCCAGCAGTCATCTCGAGTCGGTGCTGGCCGATTCCGAGGCCTCATTGCTGCTCACTCAGGAAAGCGTTGCAGCACGGCTACGTACGAGTGCGAGAGCCGTCTGCCTGGACACAGAACAAAAGCTCTGGGCACGAGAGAGCAGCGCAGATCTCGAGGTTGCGGTTGCGGCCGATTCACTTGCATATGTCATCTATACTTCAGGGTCAACTGGAAAACCGAAGGGTGTCGCAATCGAGCACTTCGCTCTGATGAATCTTTTGCGCAGTATGGAGCGCGAACCCGGCTTGACTTCAAGCGACACGCTGGTCTCGGTTACGACGCTGTCCTTCGACATCGCGGCTTTGGAGCTGTTCTTGCCTCTTATCGTCGGGGCTCGACTTGTGATTGCCACGAATGAAGAAGTTTACGACGGATACCGCTTGCTGCGTTTGCTCGAACAATCGAAGGCGACTGTAATGCAGGCTACACCGGTCAGCTGGCGAATTCTTGTCGAAGCGGACTGGAAGGGCCAGCCAGCACTAAAAGTCTTGTGCGGCGGCGAAGCCTTGCCAAACGACCTCGCTAACCTGCTTCTCGAACGCAGTGACGAAGTTTGGAATGTCTACGGTCCGACTGAGACCACCATTTGGTCTTCTGCAACGCGTCTGAAGAAGCAAGAGGGACCCATTCCAATTGGACCACCGATTGCCAATACTCAGTTTTATGTACTGGACGATCGCCTGCAACCCGTTCCGATTGGAGTCACAGGCGAACTTTTCATTGGAGGGAGCGGATTAGCGCGGGGATACTGGAAGAATCCGGATCTGACCGCCAACAAGTTTATACCGAATCCATTCGGGTCCGGGCGAGTTTATCGGACAGGTGACTTGGCGCGCTGGCTGAGTGATGGCCACATTGAGCTGCTGGGCAGAACCGATTATCAGGTAAAGGTTCGTGGGTTCCGAATCGAACTGGGTGAACTTGAAGGTGCCCTTGCGACGCATCCCGCTGTGCGCGATGCAGTTGCTGTCGCCGTATCTGACGAGGTGGGGGACAAACGCCTGGCGGTCTGGGTGGACTCCACTCTTCCTGCACCTCCTGCGGATCTGGACGTACAGCTGTTTGCATTGTTGTCTGCAAAGTTGCCAGCCTATATGCGACCGTCGGTTATTACTGTTGTTTCGGCTCTCCCTCGGACGGCAAACGGCAAGATTGATCGAAAAGCTCTTCCCGCACCTCACTTTGCACCCAGAACGCAGGAAAGAACCTTCACGCCACCAGAAACTCCGCAGCAAAAGAAGCTCGCCGAAATCTGGGCTGAAGTACTCAAACTTGAGCGTGTTAGCATTACGGACAGCATCTTCGAGCTGGGGGCGGACTCGCTTCTCATCTTTCGGATTTCTGCTCGCGCAGTCCGAGAAGGCCTACCCGTTCAACCCGCTCTGATATTCAAACACAGAACCATCGCCAATCTTTCGAAGGCTCTCGTGGACATGAAGACGATCTTAACGGAACATGCCACAGCCGGACCTACAATACCTGCTGTTTCGCGAGAAAGATTTCGGAGACCGAAGGCCTGATGGAAAGCGTAACCGAGACGATGACTCCTTCTTCCAAGGAGCAGGGCCAGCAGGCAATGAAGGATGGGCAAGACATCTTCGTGATGCCTGCCACACCGAGCCAGGTACGATTCTGGTGGCTGCATCAAGTAAGCCATGACAATCGTGCTCTCAATATGCCTCTTGCGTGGACCTGCAAAGGCATTCTTGACTATGGCGTCGCAGCCAAGGCAATGACCGAACTTGTCCGTCGCCACGAATCGCTGCGCACAACATTTGAAGTAGTAGACAGCAAAGTATCGCAAGTAATTCATCCTCCCGCCGAAGTAGTTTTGTCAGTGGAAGATTTGGAAAATCTACCGAAAACTGAGCGCCAACGGAAGGCTGACTTAATCATTCAGCAAGAAGCCCGGATCAAGATGGATATGGAGAAAGGGCCTCTTTTCTTCGCTCGCGCTATTCGAATGACCCCCAATGAAAACATCTTGCTCGTCACCATTCATCATAGTGTGTGCGATGGGTGGTCAAACGGAGTAGTTCTTCGCGATTTTGCTTCGATTTATGACGGCCTAATGCGGCAGGCCCCAACCGCACTGCCCGAATTACCCATTCAATTTGGAGATTTCGCTGTTTGGCTGGCGGAGTGGCGCAAGGGAACGGAACCGGCGGAGTCATTAGACTTCTGGAGGACGACGCTGGGTGGAGGCTTTTCTCCGCTTCGCATCCGGCGCGACTTCTCAACAGACGACGGTGAAAACCGGGGTGAATTTGAAACCCAGTTGTTAACCTCGGAAATGGTCGAGCGGGCCCGACACTTCTGCGCGGTTCAAGGCGTAACGCTTTATATGCTCCTGTTGTCGGTGTATGCCGCAATGCTTCACAGGCTCACCGGTCAAGAAGACATTCTGATCGGCACACCTTGCGCAAACCGGCGAGCGGGCACCGAAGACCTAATTGGCCCGTTCTCGAACCCTCAGGTCATCCGAATGAAGATGACGAAGGATGACAACCTCCGTACCGTTCTCGAGAGAGCACGCGACTGGACGGCAGGAGCGGTTGCGCACCAAGACTTGCCATTCGAAGACCTGAACGAGGATGAGTTCTTTTCCCGCGATGAGAACCAAATCCGCATGCAGGTGTATTTCATTTACCAAAGAGCTTTCATGCAAGTGCAACACACACAATCTCTTGAGATCGTGCCATTGCGTTCAGTCAGCCCTGGGACGATGTTTGATCTGATGCTGAGCATCGTAGAGCGCTCAGAAGGGCCGCGCCTGCAGCTCGAATATAACCCTTCGTTCTTTAGAGCTTCCACAATTCAAGGGATTCTCCGTCTTTATGTCGGCATTCTCGATTCCACAATCTCGGATCTGAAAACCCTGGTCGGTAACTTACCAGCTCCAGAGAATTCTGCCGCGGAATCAAAGCCACTGGATCGGACAGAACCAAAGGTTCAAACGCTGAATCAATTGGCCTCTCCAATCGGGAATCTCGCTGCGACCAAGGAAGTTGAGGCGGTTGCCAAGCAGAACGAAGACCGGGTCGAACCAAGGGACGTGTTGGAGCTACACGTCGCTGACATCTGGGCAACAGCGATGGGTCTCAAAAACCTCAGCATTCGAGATAGTTTCTTTGATCTCGGAGGTCGCTCCCTGGCGGCAATGCGAATCGTGTCCCGGATAAATCGGATGTATCCGGTAGATTTCGGTCTTGCGACGCTTTTTACAGGCAATACGATCGAGCGAATGGCCGAATTGATACGGAATCGCCTATCGGCTAATACGAGCTCTTCTCTTGTAGCAATGCAGCCAAAAGGATCGGCAGCCCCGTTGTTCATCATTCATGGAGCCGGCGGAAACATCGTTCGTTTCTACCAGCTCGCAATGCTGGTCGGAACCGATCACCCGATCTATGGTATCCAAGCTCAGTCACTCCTCTCGGGCCAGCCCGCACTTCTTCGGATGGAGGATCAAGCGGCCTCTTATCTGACAGAGATACGCCAGATTCAGCCAAAAGGTCCATATTTCTTCCTTGGATACTCCTTCGGAGGAACGACTGCACTTGAGATTGCACACCAACTTCACGATATGGGCGAACAAGTAGAATTGTTGGGAATGCTCGACAGCCGTGAGCGAGACTGCATGGTCCTCGTGCACAAGTCGCACTCAGTAGCCGACCGCTTCGGCAAGCGGATGACGCGATTTTTCGGAAACGTTTCGAATCTTTCATTGGGCGAAAAGATCGCGTATTTGTGGGACAAATTCGTGACCCGAACCCTTCGCCGCACTTACACGTTATCTGCAGCACTCGGAGTCCGGCAAGTACCCTCCTTCATGAAGAGCACAGAAGACATTTCATGGGTATCGGCGATGAATTATCATCCCCGGCCTTGGCCCGGACGTGTGACTCTCTTCCGCGCCTCGGAACAGCCCGACCCTAACCTGCCTCATGATCTTGGATGGACGCCCCTGGCGGAACAAGGAGTTGAAGTGTATGAGCTTCCAGGCGATCACGATTTGGTATTCAGGGAGCCCAATATCCAGGTCCTTGCTCAACAGCTTCGTTCACGACTGGAGAAATACGATATGATCTCCGGTGCTGAAGAGTCCACGAAGTTGCAAGGATAGCCGAAAGTAATCGATGTCCAACGCTCGTCAAATCTATATGGTCCTCTCTCCCCGCTCACTGAGCTATGCCAGCGATGCTTTAGAGAGCCTGTTTCGTAATTCGCTCGAGCCGCTCGATCTCCGTCTCATTACCGACTCCGCCGATGACAAAGAAAGACTCTCGGACGCGATATCGGCGATTGAGGTCAAGACCCATCGATGGACGGTATACTCAGAGGATGATATCTCCGAACGCGAGGCGGCAATCTTCGATAAACATGCGAGTCTTCGGGCGCTTCGGCACGGTCATCCGTGCTGGCGAAAGATAACGGATCCTCTTCTGCTCAGTTCCGTAGGTGATGAGTTGGTGTTGCTGGACCCGGACCTGTATTTCCCCAATCGATTTCTCTTTGAACAGACGCCCCAGAGCGGACTGCTGCTCATGTGGCAACGACCCAACTGTTTATATCCACCCGAAGTAGTCAGAACAGCAATCAGCAACGGCATCCGACTTGCACACCATGTGGACATTGGCGTCGCACATTGGCGAGGGGGTGCGGACCTGGACTGGTTGGATTGGCTCGTGTCCCGGCTCGGTGGGGAAAAGCTGCCCCGCATCATGCATGTGGAAGCTATAATTTGGGCGGCATTGGCAATGCGAGTCGGAGGTGGACACCTCGATCCTACTTACTGGAAATGTTGGCGAAGGTCCCCAACAAAGCGCGTTTTGTCTAAATTGGGCGCCAACGGTGTGCGAATTCTCAAGGGCGAACCTTGGAGAAAAATGAAATGTTTCCATGCCGGCGGCGAGGCGAAGTACTGGCTCCATGAAGCACAAGAGGGGGGACTGCTTAGCGGGGGAGCTGAGCATAGAGCGCCCGGCAGAGTCATTCCATTTCTCGAATTGACGCCGGCACACTATGCGCGCGAGCGTGCTTTCAAGCGAATTCTCCAAGCCATGGGATACTACCAAATCTTTCGTCCAGCGTGAGAACAATGCGAGTGTGCATCGTAGCAGAGCATGCTTCTACGCGATTTGGCGGCGAAGCGATACTTCCAGTACATTACTTTCGCCTCCTGCGTGCGCGGGGTATCGAAACGTGGCTGGTTGTACACGCACGAACTCGCAGCGAGCTCGAGGAGCTATTCCCGAAGGACCGTGAGCGAATTCTGTTTGTCCCGGACTCGTGGCTGCAAAAGCTGCTCTTTCGCCTCGGCACTCTGCTGCCTAGGCGTCTCGCAGAAGTTTCCGTCGGAATGCTGAACCAGGGAGTGACACAGTTTCGACAACGCAATATCGTGCGCGCCCTGATCCGCCAACAGAAAATTGACGTTTTGCACCAGCCGATTCCGGTCGCTCCGCGCTTCCCTTCCCTTCTATTTGGTCTGGGAGTACCGCGCGTGGTTGGCCCGTTAAATGGAGGAATGGAGTATCCGCATTTTTTTCGATCCGAGGAATCTCGACTCGGCAGCGCCGCCATTTCAATTGCGCGGCAGTTTTCAAATCTCGGAAACACCATTTTTCCAGGCAAAAAGAATGCAGATGTAGTACTTGTGGCAAACAACCGAACGAGGTTGGCATTACCAGCAGGAATCCATGGTTCTGTCATCGAATTAGCGGAGAATGGAGTCGACCTGGAGGTTTGGCGGAGATCGAGCGAGGAACAACCCACATATCCTCCTAAGTTCGTCTTTGTCGGGCGCCTCGTAGCTTGGAAAGCAGTGGATGTTGTCATTCGTGCGTTACATAGTGTGCCCTTGGCTGAGCTTGAGATCATTGGCGACGGGCCTATGCTTGAGACCTGGAAACTTTTGGCCGCTGACCTCGGCCTCGCTGAAAGAATCCGTTTTGTCGGCTGGCTTTCTCAACAGGAGTGCGCCGTTCGCTTGAGATCGGCTACGGCATTGGTTCTTCCTAGTCTCTATGAATGCGGCGGCGCTGTTGTTCTTGAGTCCATGGCTTTGGGCAAGCCAGTAATCGCAACGAATTGGGGTGGCCCCGCAGACTATCTCAACGCATCGTGCGGCGTGCTTGTGGAACCAGAAAGCAGGATGGCTCTCATCGAGGGATTTGCTGAAGGGATGAACAGACTCATTGAATCGCCCGCGCTGGCAAAATCAATGGGGGCCGCTGGGCGGGATCGGGTCGTGCGCAACTTTGACTGGCAGCGAAAGATTGATCAAGTCATATCAATCTATAGTGCTCTTATCGAGACAACGAATGTCTCCTGCGGAATCCAAGACATCCCTGTTTCTTCCGCACCACTGCAGAAACACCATCACGAAGAAAACCCATCAAATGTAAATGCTGCATCCGAGGAAACACTCCTCAAAGCTGGCGGTACTCAATGAATTTGGATGCGGGACTGAGCTTACAACCTCTACTCACGATCGACGATAGGCCTCCAGGCGCTGGGAAAACGATCTCGGGCCGCAGACTTGTGTATCTTCTAAGCCGGTATCCCGCTGTCTCCCATACTTTCTTTCTGAACGAAGTGCAACAACTTCGAGGTTTAGGATTCGATATTGACGTTGCCTCAATCAACAAGCCTGACCGCATAGGATCCTTCTTGTCGGCGGCAGAGACAGAAGAGGCGGCGGAAACCTTCTACATTAAGTCCACTGGGGCGGGATGGGCAGCGGTCATCGCAGCGAAGACACTCGTTCTTCGCCCCCACGTCTTCATGCGCGGCATAATGGCGGCTTTACGGCTAGGGCGATCGGACCCTGGCGCAAGCATCTATGCCCTTTTCTATTTCTTTGAAGCTCTTATCCTTGGGGATTGGATGCGGCTGCGGAAGCACCTCCATTTGCATATTCACTTCAGCGGACCTGTAGCAACCGTCGGCATGATTGCTTCACTTGCATGGAGATTTCCTTACTCGCTGACAGTGCACGGACCGGACGAATTCTACGAAGTGGAGAAGCTCTACCTTCGACAGAAGATTGAGAACGCAAGGTTCATCATCTGTATCAGCAACTTTTGCCGGAGCCAGCTGATGCGAATAGCGAGTCCCGAGCACTGGGACAAGATGCATGTTGTTCGACTGGGCGTCGACACCTCGATCTTTGCACCCAAGCAGAGGGTTCGCGAAGCAAACCATAAAGTGGAGATTTTGTGTGTGGGCAGATTGGTCCCGTCGAAAGGGCAGCTTATCTTGCTGCGCGCCGCAGAGGATCTCACATCGAGAGGGTATTCGCTGCGGGTTAGGCTGGTGGGAGATGGACCCGATCGCAGGCATCTTGAGGCTTTTGCAAAAGACGGTGCAACCGAAGTGATATTTGAGGGAAGCAAAAGTCACGACGAAGTAAGAAACCTATTGGCCGATGCCGATTTCTTTGTGCTGGCGAGCTTTGCAGAGGGCGTTCCGGTGGCACTGATGGAGGCAATGGCCCTGGAGATTCCCTGTGTCAGTACGTACATCGCGGGAATTCCAGAACTTATTCGCGATGGCCTTGATGGACTCCTGGTACCAGCCTCGTCAGTGGAATCCCTGGCGACTGCCCTCCAAAGGCTCATCGATAATCCTGCTCTGCGAAAGAGCCTCGGGGCCGCAGCTGCACAACGTGCATTTGAGTCCTACAACTTAAAGGAAAACATCTGTACACTGGCGCGCATTCTGGAGCACCAAATTCCGGATGGCGCCTGAGCACAACATGTCGCAGACACAGCAATTCTTTGACGTTGAAATCTCGATTGTAATTGT
This sequence comes from uncultured Acidobacteriaceae bacterium, assembly GCA_963826915.1. GTDB lineage: Bacteria > Acidobacteriota > Terriglobia > Terriglobales > Acidobacteriaceae > Telmatobacter. The sequence goes on along the minus strand of CAWGYG010000003.1, from coordinate 1,539,149 downwards.
GTCCTTTAACACGCGCGATGTGCTGCGTGAGTGCCTGAAATCGGTCTTTCGAGATGGGAATGCTCTGAGGGTTCAAGTGATTGTCGTAGACAATGCCTCCACCGATGGATCGCCTGAGATGGTCAAGGAACATTTTCCAACCGTCGTTTTGATAGAAAGCGACGTCAACCTCGGTTTTGGTCAAGCGAATAATCGCGGGTTTAAGTCGGCTTGTGGTCGCTATATAGTACTCCTGAACTCCGATGCGTTTTTGACTGATGGCGTTCTTGAAAGATCTGTCGCACACATGGACTCAAATCCCCATGCAGGACTTGGGGGCGGTCGTTTGATCGGGCGTGACTCGTCCTCTCAGCCCTCAGCGCGAATGTTCCCGACAGTCTTCAATGATCTTCTTGTGTTGTCTGGCCTTGCAGCACGATTCCCTCGCTCCCGTCTCTTTGGACGCGCGGATCGCACATGGGCAAACGAAATGGAAGAGGCTGAAGTCGACTGGGTTCCCGGCGCCTATTCGATCATCAGGCCTGAGGCCCTGGCAGCTGCAGGTCCCTTTGACCCTCGTTTCTTTCTTTATTACGAGGAGGTTGACATGTGCCGCCGAATCAAAGAGCAAGGATATTCCGTTTGGTATTGGCCGGATATCTCCGTTGTGCACATAGGCGGGGAATCGTCCCGTCAGGTTCAGTCTCAAGAGCTCTCCCAGACTGGTGCGCAACTGATTCTTTGGCGAATGCGAAGCATGCTGCTCTACTATCGTAAAAACCACGGGCTCGCCGCGGGCTTCGCAATGTTTTCAGAGATAGCCTGGTACTGGTTGCGATCGCAGAAACGGCGCCTAAGCAGAAATCCGAAGCGGCGTGCATGCGCAGATGCAGATCGCACCCTTGTATCAATTATGCGTCAAGCATGGCAGGAAACGAATGGCGGGCGCTTTTCTCCTGAACAGCCTTGGTGAAGCACAAACCGAAAAGCTTTTCAAAACATGTCCTTGGTATCTCATATGCGACGTACGGTCAAAGTCATATTCGTATCCATCGCTCGCTTCGTATTCCGGGCTACGGAACTCCTGCGTCGCAATCTGAATCGTTTGCGAGACCATGCCTACTTATCTTCCAGTCTTTCAACGCCGCTCGATCCTTCTGTTGTTGTACTAGGTCGATCAGAGATGCACGGCACTGGCCTGGTGCACATTGGGCGAAATGCACTTTTGTATCCTGGCCTCTATTTTGAGACCAAGGATTCTGGGTCGATAGACATCGGAGAAGGTGTAGTCCTCTCTCGCGGCGTACACATTGTTTCTTACGCCCGCATCACGATTGGTCGAGGCACCATGATTGGAGAGTATTCAAGCATTCGAGACGCAAACCACACGCGCGAACCGGGCCTGCCAATTAGAGATTCCACTCATAGTGCACGCCCAATTACGATCGGAAGTGAAGTGTGGATCGGACGCGGCGTTGCCGTGTTGAGCGGTGTCAGCATTGGAAACGGCGCAACAGTCGGCGCGAATGCGGTTGTGACACATGATGTTGCACCTGGGGCAACCGTTGTTGGGGTGCCTGCTCGCACTATTGCGCTGCGTGGAAATATCGAGGGCGATGCGCCGTCCGAAGAAAGTTGCAAACGATGAGCACTGGAGCTACGGCGGAGCAGGGGCAGGCTTCAGTAACAGCCAGATCTCGCACCGCATTACAATTTAGCGCTTTCCTTGCTTGGTTCGCCACAATCCATTTACTTTCCTGGCCTATTGTATTTTCACTTGACCTTTGGATATTGAAGGACCGCGGAAGCTTCCTCAATCTCGACTACCTTCTTGAACAACATCTTCGGCTTGGCATTGATACATTTTATTCCTACGGGTTGTTACCAGTCCTTCTTCAGCATTGGCTGTTCGTTGTATTCGGCAAGGGCTACTGGCCATTACTTGGATGCGCAGCGGCAACAATGGTACTGATGGCCCTTTTCTGCACATTGCTCTTACGTTATCTACCAAGAGAAGCAGTTTGGTTCATTGCTGTGTTTGCGATGAGCCGAATCATCAACACCGTCAATCCCAATCTTCCCTATTCCATTGTTCAACTCTCGATCCTATTTGCTCTTTTCTTTGTACTTGTTGGGCGGCTAGAGGTCAGCCTGGCAGTTTCTGCAATCGGCTGCTGGAGTGTTCCATCGCTGCCATTGGTCATGACAGTTCTGTTGGCAATCATCATTGTCGTTCAATGGTCAATGAGTCCTTCGCGTTCCAGTGGAAAGCTGTTTCGGGCTTTACTACCCGGGGTTCTGACTTATCTGGGGATTGGTGCTGTGCTAGCAATTGAGTTTGGCTGGAAGTCCGTCCTTGCCACAGCCACTCCGCTTGAGGGCATGGCATTCTACAAGAAGGAGAATTTTGGGTCTGGACAAGCTCTGATGCAGTTCTTGCATCCATCCGGTTATTCTTCCAGCTACTATGTTGCGTATACATTTCTGACGCCAGTGTTCTGGTGGATTCTCAGTACTCTAGGACTCATTGCGCTTGCGATCATGGCGTTCCGCAGCATGTTATTGCATCGAGCTTTGGATCCAAGATCATTGGCGATTATTCTTTGTGCAGCTATTCAAGTATCGTTTGCTCTCCTAGCCTACGGAGCTCCGCACCAGCACTATATATTCGATCCAGTGCTGACAGTCGGAGTATTACTTGGATTAGGAGCATTGCCAAAGGGAACGCTACGTATGATGTTGCTTACGCTATTTCTCGGCTTTGGAATTGCGGGACAGGCGATTTTGGTTCGGGCGACATTCCAAAGTTGGAAAGAAAAAGTGTCTCCAGTGACGGCAAACCTGTATGCACCACAGGGCTGGGCGTCTGAGTGGACAAATATCCTCGACTTGTCAAAGCAGCGCAGTCTTCTGCTTCTTTCCTACAGTACCGGAGTCCATCATTACTTCCCCACCGTAAGTTCGCCCGAGGTTTGGACCTTGCGGCAGGGGGAACTCCTTCCTGCCGACAAGTCCCGCGTACTAGAACAGCTGGATCGCGCCGAGGTAGTAGTCCTCGACATGACCAGCCCCAATGAACTCGTCGAGACCGATCCTGATATCCAACGCCATTTGAATTCTCTTTGTCTGACAGATACGACTGTGAACTTTCAGGTCTGGCAGCGGCCGACAACGGGTATCCCAGACCAGGGATGCGCGAGAAGCATGCAAAGAGCACTAGAACGATAAACCAGTCACTTCAAGTGAGGCGGCAGTTTGTTCGACAATATTCGCGAGGATTGGCGTACCCATGAGCGACAGCTTGCCCGTCAGGGCCTGTGGGCCCTCGTTGTCTACCGCTTCGGGCGTTGGCGCTATACCATTCGGTGGCGATGGGTCAGACTCCCCTTCTCATTTCTGTATAAGCTGGTCAAGCCTATTTCGGAGATTCTCACGGGGATCGAACTCCCTTGCGAAGTGACACTTGGAAGTCGATTCCGAATAGACCATTTCGGCGGAATCGTAATCAGCGGAGACGCAGTGTTTGGGGACGACTGTGTAATTCGCAACGGTGTTACGGTTGGGCTCAAGAACACCGGGCAACGTGGTGCACCGACTTTGGGAAATCGCGTTGACATCGGCGCTGGCGCGAAGATTCTTGGACCGATCAAAATTGGCGACGATGTTTTGATTGGAGCGAACGCGGTGGTAATTACAGATATTCCATCCGACTCAATTGCAGTCGGAGTACCGGCCAGGATTCGCCCGCGCAGGACCGCACCACTGGAAGAGAGTCCTGGGCGCGCAATCATTGGGCATAAGCAAGAGCGAGGCATGCATGCAGGAACAACTTGACGTCCGGGAGTGCGGTGACACTCTGCCGGTGATTTCGATTGTTGTGATCGGACGCAATGAGGGACAGCGGCTTGCAAGGTGCCTGGATTCTCTGAAACAGGTCCGCGGGGTCACCGTGCGAGAAGTGATCTACGTCGATTCGGCCTCAACAGACGGAAGCCCGCTGTTGGCTGCTCGCCTCGGCGCTAACACACTTGCCGTGCACCCGGATCGGCCAACGGCCGCTATAGGCCGCAACGCAGGCTGGCGCAGTGCATCTTCGGATCTGATTCTATTTCTCGACGGAGACACCATTCTCCATCAGGACTTTCCGCGAGCCGCCGTCGATGCGATCTCGGCCTCATCGTCAGTTGCATGTGTGTGGGGACACCGGCGCGAAATTCATCCGGAAGCCTCCGTGTATAACCGCGTCCTTGATCTTGACTGGATATATGCACCGGGGCTGGTAGAATTCTGCGGCGGCGACGCTCTCTTCAAACGCAATGTCCTTGTGGAGTCCGGTGGGTTCGATGAAGGGCTAATTGCAGGTGAAGAACCTGAACTCTGCCGACGCCTGAGGGCATTAGGATACTGCATACTGCATATTGATGCTCCAATGACCAGCCATGACTTGCAGATCACACGTTGGATTCAGTATTGGAGAAGAGCGACGCGGGCAGGTCACGCATATGCAGAGGTGTCAGAACGCTTCCGTGGAAGTAAAGACCCTTTTTGGACAGTCGATCGTAGACGAAACTTTGTACGCGGTGGTTTCTGGCTGACATCCCTTGCCGTTGCTCTTGGTGCAAGCTTCCGCTATGGTCTTTCCCCAGTATTGGGTTGGTCGGGAATTCTGGCTCTCATGACCTTGCGTTCTGCATGGAAGGCCCGCTGGAAGTCCAACGATAGGTGGGCGCTTCTTCTTTATGGGCTACACTCTCATCTGCAACAATTGCCCGTCCTCGTAGGGCAACTGCAATATGTGATGAGAAAGAGAACGCGAAATTCACGGAAACTCATTGAGTATAAGGAAAGAAGAGCTGACTGACCCGATTTCTGCCATTTGCTAGTTCTTTGCGGATCGACCATGCCTTGCTGTGTTCAGAGGTGTCCATTGTTTCAAGGTGAAAAGAGGGCGATCTCCCAGAAATCCCTCCATGGCGCGATCGCACTAACGGAACCAAAGACGATCATTTTGAGAAAGACGTTACGATGACCAGAACATTTCTGGATGAGAGAATCAAGATCGGATTTGTACACCGCTTTGACGCGCAAGACATCCGCGCCTGGTCGGGGACTCTCTATTTCATGGCTCGAGCGCTCGAGGAACACGTCGGGGACGTGATGTATTTGGGACCGGATCGAAGTTCTGCGACGCGTTTCATTGTGAATACCACTGCTCGACTGAACCGTTTGAGTGGAAGGATGTTTGGAAAACGTATCGTAGGCGACCATAACCGGATTCTCGCCTCGCGGCTCGCAGGTTATTTCGAACAGCGTCTTCGCACGGTTCGTTGTGACATCTTGTTCGCTCCGGCTGCATCCGTGGAAATAGCTCATTTGAAAACCGATCTTCCGATTGTCTATCTTTCTGATCTTACTTGGAAAAATGCGCTCGAATACTATCCTGAACTTGTCGGTCTCGGCGCATTCGACCGCGCAGAGGGAGAGCGCATAGAGGCAGCAGCTATTCGGAAGTCCGATGCCGTGATCTTTCCCTCCGAATGGGCGGCAGAGACGGCACGGAATCACTATGGAGCAGACGTGAATAGGGTGCATAGGATTCCATTCGGAGCCAACTTGGAGAAGGTACCTTCTCGCGAAGTTGCTCTGAACCATACGCTGAGACGTCCAGTAAGACTCCTCTGGGTTGGAGTGGATTGGCAAAGAAAGGGTGGGCCAATTGCCCAGGCATGCCTGACAAAACTCTGCGAGATGGGCATTGACACAGAACTAACGGTGGTTGGCTGCGTTCCACCGGCTTCGTGCGCACATCCACGGATGCAAGTAATCCCCTTTCTCATGGAAAGGCATACCTGAGGAACTTGACCGCTTTTCTCGGCTTTTTCTTGATGCGCACTTTTTGTTGTTTCCCACTCATGCTGAAGCGTTGGGCATCGCATCTTGTGAATCGAGTGCTCATGGATTACCCTGCATTGTGAACGATACAGGCGGCGTCAGAGGCGCTGTCCGAGAAGGTGTAAACGGCTTGCTTATGCCGCGTGAAGCGACAGGAGCTGACTACGCCGAAAGGATCGCCAACTTGCTGCAAGATCCGGATCGCTACCAAGCGATGGTGGAGTCCAGCCGGAACGAATATGAGCAGCATCTGAACTGGGACGCATGGGGCATGGCGATGCGCGATGTAGTAACACGTGTTCTATCGTCGCGTGGGCTAGCCTGCGTGGAGGCGAAATGAACTACTGCGCGGTTCGAACCGAATTAATAGAGCGGCTGTGATGGCCTGAGGGTGCCCGCTCTTCTGATCGTGCAAATGGCAAGAGAGGTAGCCCTTCTTGCCGTTCGCTGCGCAAAGAACTGCATCCGTCTTTAATTCACGTTCAAGGTAAAGGTGGTTGTAACCTTCGTCTTAGACGAGTCGTTCCCAGTTCCGGTGACAGTAATCGTGTATGCCCCAGGACTCGTTTCATTTGGCGCCGCGACAGGTGTGCTGTTTGCAGTTACACCACCGCAGCCTGCCAGTCCTCCCATTAGTGCCGCAAACAACAGAGCGCACAACATAGCCTGCAGCTTGCGTCTTCGTGCCGGAATTCCGAACAAGAGCAACAAGCCCAGAATAGCACCTCTACCGATACCGCCAAATCCTCTGCTATTCGAGGGTTTCGTCTCCGCTAGAGCACTACCGCTGGCACCCGTCGTGTTAACAGTCACGTTAGCGGTTTTGCTTGTCGAACTTGAACTGAGAGCTACAGGTTGACTACTGGCGCAGGTTGGTAAGTCAATTGCGCCTTTTGGGCTTGACGTGACTGCGCAAGCAAGAGTGATGGCACCAGAAAAGCCCGTATTCGAGCTCACTGTTATCTTCGAAGTGGCCGATTGACCAGGTAGGACTGTCACGCCTGTCGCAGCCAGTGAATATACGGCCGGCGTCACCGCGACAGTGACGCTAGCAGTTATGGCAGTCCAAGTAGAAGAACTCGAGGCGTCTGGCGCATAGGAGGCCGTCAATGTGTCACTGCCGGTGCTCAGAGTCCCCGCTGGCACACTGATCGACGCGTTACCGCTATTCAGCGCTGAGGGAGCGGAACTGAAACCAACGCTTGAGACCGTAACAGTCCCAGTGGGTGTCGGATCGCCCGTGTCGCCACTGACCGCTATTGAAACGTCAAGCGATTCGCCCGTGCTGATACTAGTCGAAGATGGAATCAACTTCACCCTCGGCGACTTCCTAAGATGTATTGTGTAGGTTGCTGACGTCACCGCACTCTGGGTGAAGCCGGTGGCGGAAGCCATCGCCTTCAGCGTCTCAGAAGCACTCACCGCGATTGGACCGCTATACACTGCCGACGAAGTCGTTGGTGTGGTTCCATTGGTTGTGTAGTAGATCTTCGTCCCGGAGGTCACCTCATTCATGGATATTGACTGCGTGGCATTGTAAGTGCCTGGGGACGGCGAGAATGTCGGCGCGGAAAGAATCGTGCCAATGGTGTATGACACCGAGGCCACTGGGCTCGGGGTATATTTTGAGTTCACCGCAATCGCTTCGAGCGTCTCCGAAGTGCTAATCGTAATTGGACCACTGTACACCGTCGACGAGGTTGTTGGTGTGGTTCCATTGGTTGTGTAATAAATCGTGCTTCCAGCCATACCTTCGGTAATAGTCACGGATTGCGCAGTGGCGTACGTTCCGCCAGCCAAGGAAAACAATGGCGAAGGCAACAGCGGCTTTATGGTGTAGGATGCAGTGGCAGCCGGGCTTATTACAGCAGGCGACTTAGCTGCGACAGCCTTTACCATCTCGGTCGCACTTACCATGAACGGACCATGGTAGACAGCAGACGATGTCGTGGGCGTCGATCCGTTAGTTGTGTAGTAGATCGTCGTTCCAGAGGCAGATTCACCGATGGTTACCGACTGCGAAGTGGTGTAAGTCCCTGCAGCCGGCGCAAACGTCGGAGCCGGCAGGGCGCTGCTTATGGTATAAGCTGCCGAAACCACTGGACTGTTGGAATATCCCGTCTCGACTGCGATTGCTTCAAGTGTCTCGGACGCACTCACGCTGATTGCACCCGAATATTTTGTCGACGACGTCGTTGGCGTGGATCCATTCGTCGTGAAGTAGATGGTCGCTCCGGCGGTTCCGTCGCTGATGGTCACAGACTGCGACGATGTGTATGTTCCCGCTGGAACACTGAATGTTGGTGAAGGCAATGTCGAACTGATTGTGTACACCGCCGACGCCACCGTACTATTGGTATACCCTGTCTCGACCGCAATAGCCTCTAGCGTCTCGGACGCACTCACGGTGACTGCACCCGAATATTTTGTCGACGACGTCGTTGGTGTGGATCCGTTCGTCGTGTAGTAGATGGTCGCTCCGGCGGTTCCGTCGCTGATGGTCACAGACTGCGACGATGTGTATATTCCCGCTGGAACACTGAATGTTGGTGAAGGCAATGTCGAACTGATTGCGTACACCGCCGACGCCACCGTACTATTGGTATACCCCGACTCAACCGCAATGGCCTCAAGTGTCTCGGAGGTACTCACCGTGATGGGGCCGGAGTACTTCGTTGATGACGTCGTTGGTGTTGTGCCGTTCGTGGTGTAGTAGATGGTTGTTCCTGGCGTTGCGTCGCTGATCGTAACCGTCTGCGCGCTTGAATAGCTTCCACCGGCAGGCGAGAAGATAGGCGTCGAAAGGGCGCTGCTGATGGTGTAAGAGTCCGAGGCCACGGAACTATTCGCGTAGCCTGACTCGATAGCAATGGCCTGCAGCGTCTCTGAGGCACTAACTGTGATCGAGCTCGAGTACAGAGTCGACGAACTTGTTGGTGTGCTCCCATCGGTGGTGTAGTAAATCGCAGCTCCAGTTGTAGAGTCGCTGATGGAAACCGTTTGTGTTGTCGGGTAGGTCCCGGTCCCTGGACTGAATGTAGGCATGGCTGCCAATGGCAAACCATTTGTCGTGTAATCGAGCGCTGTTACTGAATAGGGTGGCAGAGTAACTGAGCCAGGGCTTGAGAGATTGGAGGATTCAATTGACGTCGTCGCCGGAGTCAGATTCGTGACTGTCCCCGTTGGCGCTTCGTTCATTTGATCCAAGGTCGCCGGCGCGAGCTGCCTTTGCGTAACCGAGCCTTGCGGCGGGTTTGTTCCCGCAAACGTAATAGTGTGGCTGTTCGCCAGATCAGTATTGATCAACACCAACGACCGCTGATTGCCATTCTGGAAGCAGAACGCGTAGAGATAAGGAACACTGCTGGTTGCCGGCAGGGGTCCATTGGGACCATTTGGCGAACCCGCAAAACTGTAGGTCAAGTTGTTAGTGATTGGGCAGGAATACATCGGACCGATGATCGACTGATTCGCAACTTGAACACCAAGGAACGTCGGACGCACATTGTTGGTCGCTCCGCCCATGTCGACCTCATTGCCCCAAAGTTTCGCAGTCAATCCGCCTGAAGCGCCATTCTTGAACTCGGTAAGCGAGAAGAAATTCTGGTGGTCAATTCCGTAGTACTGGATATTCAAGAGCGGCTGCAGAGCCATCACAGCCCCCTCGCCGGCTCCGGCATTGATGTAGTTCATATGCGTCTGGTCAATGCCGCCGCTGATTGTTCCCTGGCCCCACTCGTAGATGTTGACATTACATTGCGCCGTCCCTGACGCACCACAGGTGGTCTGCGACTGGTAGTCATGAACAGACTGGTAGAAGTTCTTAGGGTCAGCAGGGTTCGTCACCTTCTCGTATGGTTCAAACAATGCCGGCCCCCATAGAGCGGCGTCCGTAGCAAAAGAACTCACGATGCCATACGTGTAGTCCTCGATCTCGATCGAATCCGGATGCGCCCTGGCGATTGCGGTATCCATCGTGTAGTTCACCGCGGTCTGGGCGTTCATCGTCAGATCGAAGGAGGACGCGGAATAACTGCTGTTAGCGCGCATTCCGGCAAAGATATCTCGAGCGCGAACACTGTAGTCGTAGTAGTACTCTCCGTTGGGCTGAGTGGTCCGATCCGGAAGGGACTGCCCGTCAAAGGAGGATCCATTCCAGCACTCGTTGCAGAACGAAAGATGAATTTTGTTGAAGACACTGGTCCACGGGTCAGTCTGGCCCAATGCGATGCGCCGGTTGCCGTAGGTAGTTCCGGATTCTCCGGCGAGGAACTCAATCAGATTTCCCGCATCTGTTGTAGACAAGGTGACCGGAACTTCCAGGTAGGGCTCTGCATTCAAGAGCTGGCAGATAACCAGGTAGTCCTCGAGGGACAGGTTTTCAGCACCGGACCCACCCGGTCCAACAAAGTAGCCCGTTCCGCTGCTTGTGGGTTGATGGGCATAATCCGGCTGAGTCCAGTTTTCTATGCTTTCTCCGTTCTGATTCACCCAATAACGAAATGTTCCGGGGTCGCTGCCAATAGACGGACCGTAGTAATTCTGCAGGGTCTGGATAACCTCGTCACGAAAGACCGAGGTGTTATTGGGATCTGTGCCAATCTTCTGGAAGCTGACATTATCAAGATAGACTGACCCTCCCGATACGTTAATCGCGACCATCGCGGTACCGGGTGTCGTGCCAGACGCCGTTTCTGTTGCCGTACAGTTCCAGGTATATTCCGTCCATGTAGAAGTCAGCGCGGGGGTATATTGGCCGCAATTCATTCCACCCGCCGATGTGCGGGATGCAGAAGCAGTCAGCACCGGAGTGCCGGTTGCCGTCTTCGCCCAGAATGTGAGCTGGTAGGTGCCGTTCAGTAATACGAAGAGGTTGTCACTACTCGCGCTGTCGAAGTACCAGGAAGCGGACGCTGAAGATCCCGCGGCCGTCGCATTCATATTCAGGGCTTGAGAACCGCAAGTTGGGCAGAGATCGGTAGTATCGGAAAGCAACTGGCCACCGCCGCTGACCCCACCAGACATGCCCCCAAGGCCGCCGCTTTCCCACCATGCTTCAGGAGTCGGGAAGACTGATTTACTCACGATAACGATGTCACCAACGTTGAACGCTCCGGCGCACGGTGACGAAACTGTAATTGTCGGGTCAATCCACGGGGCGGTTGAAACAGGGTAGTTTGGCCCCGTATTTGACGCAATTGTTCCTGAGCAGCCGAGTTCAGCGCCGCCTGATTGCGATTCCACCACCTGAAAGGTGCCACCAGCCCAGTAGTTGGTGGGAACACCGTCCCACTGGTCGGGAACCGTGAAAGTGGTCGTCGAGCCAGCAACCGCGAGTGACCAGATTTGCTGATCCAGCAATGGTTCGAAGCCAGGGTTTGTCGATCCAATCAGGTTCTTTAGGACTTGCCCATTATCCCAGTAGTCAATTGCTCCGATATTCACACCCATGCGGTGTGGATTGGAGCGAAGGATTGAACCATCATTCAACGTTAGGGTCTGCGCTGACGCAGGAATTGAAAAGAATGCTAGAACAGCTGCGATAAATAAGAAACCGATTCGCACAATAATGATCTTCATGGTCCATCTCTCCTAAATCTGTAGCGCAGCCTGGGCACTGCGCGGTTTCTAACCCTGTGCTTCCAGCGCGACTCATCTCGCAGAAATCGCGGAACGAGCCCCCAACTGAGACCGAAAGGGTGTGCACTGGATGGTAACTGTATCCATAGTTACCACAGGGTGTGAGGATTAATGTCACTTTCGTGGTATATCAAGGTTACGAAGGTTATATGGAAGGAAAAAGCTGTATGTCCTTGTGGAATATCTGTTTGCGAACGTTTTACGAAGTAAATTTCCCCGATTTGGGCATTGCCGGCTTAGCAGAATCGGCTGGTATACCAACTTTCGTGGTATTTGCCAACCGTGAGGATTCAGGTTCGAGGTTGCAGAATCACCGTGAGAGACAGTTGCCATCCAAGCGCGTACTGAGAGATCGAATCCTGCGAAATTTGGAGCCAATTGGCTACTTCCTCGGGCGGGCATATTGCACCGCTGTTGTTGAGCTACGCCATGCCTTATCGGCATTAGCATCCGGAAAAACAGCTTGTGTGAGACATTCGTTTCACCCAAGTTGATCTTTCCGTCGCATTTCGGCGCAGGTTCTTGGTACCTAAGGCTCGTCTCACCCAGCGCAATCGGAATGGCGCCCGCCGGAGTGCCGCGCAGACAACATCCGCGATTGCATAAAAACTGAGACAACATCCTTGAAAAACAGTTCAGTTGCAAGGCAGGAATGAAAAACTCAAATGATATAGGCTAATCAAAGTTGAATCTGCGGACTTTGACGGGCAAAATTTGCTACGAGCTTGCAACAGATTGCGGGGGCAGGCTGTGTAAGCAAAGGGCTGAATTAAATTAAGCGCCGGATGCACCCGAGAAGAGAGTCCAGCTTTTATCTGTACTTTGATTTTTATCAGATCACAGATTCTTCGTGATTGCAACGCAGTGAATCACAGTTGTTGCACAAAATTCATCCAGCGATACATCGCACTGAATGCTCTTTTCTGGTCAATGAATTGCACCACACGAGGCAATACAATGACTTGGCCTCGATCGCGAGGCCGACAGAAGCCCGTGATCGGGAACACCTGTCGGATGAACCAAAATACAGACGTCATCGGAGGCTGTGAAAGATGTCTTTTCGTGAAAATTTTGGCACTCTCCTCGCGGCAGGTTCGGTTGCAATTGTTCTGATATTTCTTTCCTCTTCGACTCATGGACAGGTATTGTCGTTGAACGACTCCTTGGTTCTGCGTCCAAACCCCCATCGGATCGGAATCAACATTGGAGCGATAAACTACTGGGACAATGGACAGGTTTTGAAGAATCTGATCGGCTCAACCAACCCTGGGTTTGAGCCATTGCTTGATCGGCAGATCTGGGCTTTGGGAACCGGCGGGACAACCACAACCTTCACTGTTCCCGACGTCTACGACGGAGTCCCAACGAATTACTGGGCTGGGGGCTCCTTTGCGGTAGTCGGGAGCCAGTCGCGGGGTGCCGAATCTGGCTGCTCGGGAACGATCGCTTCGAATACTGGGCCGAACTTTCCTGTGGCCGGCGTGAAGAACTGGGTGGCTCCAACAATCACAGTTTCGTCGCCGTGTGCTGGCGCATTCAGTATTGGCGACATCGTTATCCTCAGTAAATCAGTCTTCCCGACTCCGGAGGCATGGTGGGAACATGGCGGACTCGGGGGAATGTCGGGAGGGGTGAACGGCGGCGGCCAGCTGCTTTCCGACACTACTGACCTCTGCCCTACCTGCGGGTCTCAAGCTCTGAATATGAATGCCAAGGTCGCAGGTTCGTCGGCGACCGCAAGTTGGTACTTCGACAGCGCCAATACTGAAGACATCTTTGTTTTGATGAATGGGATGTACCGGCTTTCCTTCTGGGCCAAGTCAGCAGCAGGTGCCCCAATGCTGGCTGCGTCAGCCAAGCGTTTTTCGCAGGGTGGATTTGATTGCGGCACCTTTACTCCAAAGCTGACCACGACTTGGGTGCAATATACATGGTCGTGCAAGGCGTCGGAATCGGCAGCGTCCACTGTGCCGGCCGCAGTGAGGGTCCAAATCCTGGTCACTGGAGGATCGGTCGACCTGGATAATGTCAGCTTCGCCAAAACGGGTACAGATCCCAAAAACAACACGATCTTTCGGGATGAGGTGATTCAAAGCCTGCAGAGTTTTTACGGTCCCTCGGTCGCCGGTAACGCCGGCACTTTTCGCTACTGGGTAAACCAGAACGGGGAAAGTGCGGAGAACTGGACTCAGCCGGATTACTCCCATCAGCCCACAAGCAGCGGAACCGGCTACTTTATTGGTCCGGGCGGGGCAGGCGCAGAGAACCTGTCGCTTGAGGACTACCTGGTTATCTGCAAGCTGTTGAATGCAGAGCCATACCTGGAAGTTCCCGTAACATTCTCCACAGTCGACGCTGCCAAGCTCATTGAGTTTCTGGCCGGCCCTTCGGGCACTCCCTACGGCAATCGGCGTGTAGCCCTCGGCCAAACGAGTTCTTGGACGAGCGTCTTCGGCAAAATCCATCTTTCGTTCTGCAACGAGTGTTGGAATGGGTCCTCTTTTGCCGGGCAGGGGCTTCCTGATCGCACCAGCCAGCCCAACAGTGAGTACTACTACGATTACAGCGTTCGCGCCCGAGACATCTTCGCCGCAATGCGGTCCAGCGGCAGCTATTCCGCATCTTCATTTGATCTGGTAATGAACGCCCAAACAGCAGTGAACTACACGATGGATACCGCAATAGCCAGGGCGCACCCTGATTCGATCGAGATTGAAGACTACACCTACGGAGTGGTCAGCAGTTTCAGTACCGACGATGCCCTGTGGCAGCCTGCGATGGTAGACCCGTATGAAAAAGTGACTAACCCGAAGGATATTAGGAACTTCTATCAATCGGTTCACGACTACCAATCACAGACCACCTGTGGAGCAACAGGAACGGCGCGCTGCAATGCAAATATCTACGAGTGGGGCCAGGGCACAATTAGCGGTGGCATTGATCAGAAGCACCTGGACTACATCAATGCCGGAGCCGGCGAAAGCGTGATTATGGCTCTTCAGCCCTTACTGAACATGCAGTACTTCGGCATCGGCCCGCAATCGTTCTTTTCTCTTACGGAGTATAAGAACGGCGCGGCTAACAATAAGACCGCCAAGCTTTGGGGCAATGTGATCGACATGGGAGGAGCGACCAATAACGTGCGCCCAACATATCTTGGCGTGTCATTGGTGAATCAATCGATTATCGGCCAGATGTACTCCTGTCCAATCAATAACAATCCGACATACAATTTTGCTGGTTCACCAAACGGCAACGCAGCCATGCCGGCCATGAGCAGTGTTCCCTATCTCTATGCGTTCTGCTTCAAGAGCGGAAGCAGGAGGTCGCTGGTGTTGATTAATACAGATCTATCCAACAGCCACACCATTACGTTTGCAGGAACCAGCCCGCCTCAAGGAGCAATAACCCAGAGACAGATTGCGCCCGATGCCTTGGACGACATGAACGAGGCCCCGTCAGGATATGTTTCAGCCCATACACCAGCCAGAGTCGCAACCAAAACGACTACGCTCTTGAATCCTGCGTCAATCACCTTGCCGCATTTTTCCGTCACGGCGCTGGACTACAGTACAGGTCGATAAATGCTTGCGAGTCGGCGGATTCAAAACCCAAGAACAGGGTCTCTTCGCCATTCCAGAAGCTGAAACAGGTCCATCATTACTCACGGTTCATAAGCATATCGTGAGATCGGCTGGAATGAGCCGCTGCAAACCGAATGCTTGTCTTCGGTCGCTCCCAATTTCCCGCTTCCCTGATTGGCCGGAATTTGAGAGTTAACTATAAACTCGTTTAAAAGCAAATTTTGAAGAGGTAGCAGCTTCTGACAACGCTTCGGGAACAGGTTCGCTTGGCACAATGGACCGGCTCCAGCCAATCAGCAGAAAAGCAATCTGCGGCAGTTGTTCTCCCATATAAACGGTGTAGATTGCAATCCAAAATACTGCCAGGGCACTCATAAGACTGATGGCGAATGCTTGATCGCTCTCCGCCTGCCGTTTCCATAGTTGAGAAACCAGCCGCCTGAAAGTCTCGGCTGCGATGAGCAGGAAAAGAACAAATCCAGCCGTTCCATAAGAGAGTTGCACGAGCAGATATTCATTATCAATCGAGGCCATGCCCTGAATCATCGGATGACTTAGAATTCCCCAGCCGAACCAGCCACCTCGTTGAGCAATGGGCTGGTAAAGCTCATTCATCTGCCGTCTATACACCGCGCTTCCCTGCATTTCATCCACAATCTCCGCTGAGCTTGAAACATTCGTATAGCGAAGGAAATGCACATATCCCCAATAGCCAGCTGTACCCAACAGGATAGCCACGAAAAACAGTGCCAGTATCCGATTCTTGAATTTTGACAATTGAAGGACTACCCAAGCCGCGGCCACGGCGATTAATGGACCTCTTGATTGGGTTGCCAATAGATATACGAAGAGCAAGACGCCCGGAACATGAAACCTCTCAATCCAACTCGGGATTTTCCCTAACCCTTCACCGGCCTTCTTCTTTGACAGGAAGAACAGCCACGCGTTCAGTGGCAGCGTCATCCCAATAACAATCCCCGCCAACTCGGCATCGTTGAAAGAGAGTGACATTCTTCCGCGACCGGATCGGTATTGCACGTTGGGATGGACTTCGGTGGTTTGAAACAGGTTGTGGCCGACAATACCGTAGACGTTTTGTCCTAAACGCCACTCGACGAGACCAACCGGCCCAAGCAGGAGCACAAGAATGACAATGCGCTTCACGGTTTCATGACGAAGACCAGGCTCAATGATCTTTCGTCCGACCGCGTAGGCCACGAAAATCGTCAAGAATGTCATGATCGTCATGAAAATACCGTCGTTCATGACGCGTTCTTTGAGGATCTCGCTTGTGGCAGTGCTGATCATGAACAAGACCATCAGAATGTCCAACAAGGAAGGGAAACCGCTCCTGACGAGCCGGAACAAGGCCACGATGCCAATCGGAATCAGCGCGCCCTGCGCCGCCGAAATCTGAGGGAGGTGAGGTATGTGGAAACCATACCCATTGGGAAGAAGGAAAAGTGCAGGCAAGTAAACCGACAGGAACGCAGTTCCAATTCGCCCGCGGATAACGAAATAGAGCGATAGCAGGCCCGGCAGAAGGAATAGTGCGCTCATAAGAGCAGATTACTCGATTCCAACGGCTTATGCGACTGCACCGCCGACGACACCGAGGGTGCTATTCTAAGCCACAAGGTGGAACAAAGGGACGATCTTCGGCAAATGCTGAGGACGAGTCGATTCATGATCTTTCGGTTTGCGGATCGACAATTTGTTCCAACTGCGAACCGGCTTGCCCCTTGAGCTTTCACTTTGACTTTAATTCGGCACCCACCTGATTGATGCCTGGATGGTTCGACCCTGTCGAATGCGTTTGGTGCCCAACGAGAGAACCTGAATGGAAATTGTGTTCCTGTTGCCCCAGGAAGGATCGGTTCCGGCGGGCGGCTTCAAGGTGGTGTACGAGTACGCCAACCGTTTGGCAAGACGTAATCATCGGGTGCACGTGATGCACATCGCCCAAATATTCCCCAGGAATGCAAAACTGAACCTGAGGGACCGAATGCGCGTGTTTCACTACGTGTCATGCGCTCTGCGGGGAAACTGGAGACCGGACAAGTGGTTCAAGCTGGACCCCCAGGTAAAGCTATCCTGGGTGCCAACTCTGTCTAAATTGTTTCTTCCATCGGCCGACGCTTACGTTGCCACATGGTGGGCAACTGCGGAAAGACTGGCTGAGTTAAAGCAGCTGCCGGGAAGAAAGATCTACCTTCTCCAACATCTGGAAACCTGGCATGGCTACATGGAACAGGTTTTGGCTACCTGGAAGGCGCCGCTGGAGAAAATTGTGATCGCTCGCTGGCTTGAATCCGTCGCTAGCGACATGGGCGAGCCTAGTCACTATATTCCGAACGGCCTCGATTTCACGAAGTTCGGCTGTGATGTGAATCCGGAGACCAGGGATCCGTTTCGGCTGGCGATGATGTTCAGTCAAACTCTGCCCTGGAAAGGCTCTTCCGATGGGCTCGATGCCGTATTGCGACTCAAGGAGAAATACCCGAATATCGAAGCCGAATTCTTCGGCGTGAATGAGCTAAAGGGCGACTTGCCATCATGGATCACGTACCATCAAACGCCCCCGCAGGAAGAATTGCGCGCCATCTACAACCGTGCGTCGATCTTCCTTGGTCCCAGCCATAGCGAGGGATGGGGTCTTCCGCCATGCGAGGCCATGATGTGTGGTGCCGCGGTAGTTGCAACCGACATAGGCGGGCACCGCGAGTTCTGCGTAGACGGCGAGACTGCTCTCCTTGTGCCTGCGCATAACCCCAATGCGATGGCGGAGGCGGTGAGCCGGCTGATCGAAGACCCCAAGTTGCGCTTGAGAGTAGCGATGAACGGTTACCGTAACGTCCAAAGATTTACGTGGGACGCAGCGGTAGATGCATTTGAAGAAGTGCTGCTGAATCCTAATGCCTTTTCAGCAAACTCCTCCATTTGACTCCATTAGGACTGCGATATGGGACTCTCCCGAGAGTACCGCTCCAGGAAGCGACACCATCGCCCCTCTCATATTGAACCGCCGGGGGTTCTCGCGGCGAATCAACGCGTGCTCGACCGAGAAGGCTGACAATTCGAGCTACGGAGCAGAATAGGTCCAGCTCAGTACGTTCTGGGTCGCGGCCGACCCGCCGGTGCCGCCGGTGAAGCCTACATAGGCGGTACTGGCACCCACTACGCTGGGGATATTCACTGGATATACCTCCGTAGCAACGGCGTTTGTTACGGTGTCGGTGAGGGTCAGCGTGAGATTGGTTCCGTCGTAGACCAGGTGCGCGTGCATGATGTCTGCGCTATGGAGGTTTACTCCAGTGGAGGTCAAATCGGTCGCGGGAACCGTCGGCGCGACGCCGTCGGTATACAATCCCGTCGAGTCAATGCCCTCTCCGGCGTTGTTATAGAGATCGAATTTGATTGCAACGCTGTTGGAAATCCCTTGATAGCCCAGGCCGCCTCCGGGATACCCAAGCGCCCAGATACTGCCGCCCTGGATGGTAAACGTCATGCCGTCGGCTACAGCGTTCAATTGTTGGAACGTGAAATCGGTAACAAATGCTCCTACGGGCACAGGGGTGTCAAACCAGGCGCTACGATTCTCGTTGGTACCGCCGTCAGTCAACTGCAGGACTCCGCCTGTGACAGTCGCCCCGTAGTTGAAGGACAAGTCCGTGGTCGTAAATCCGTCGGTGGCGTAGTTGATATAGGTTGTGGCTCCAGAGCTGATCGTATAGGCTGCGGTCCCGACTGGGCTATTCGCGTAGCCTGTCTCCACTGCGATGGCTTCGAGGGTCTCGGATGTGCTCACCGTAAGCGGCGCGCTGTAGACAGGAGACGACGTCGTTGGCGTTGTCCCATTGGTGGTGTAGTAGATGGTTATGCCCGGCGTTGCATCACCGATCGAGACTGTTTGCGTGCTGGTGTAGGTTCCGGCGGCAGGCGAGAACGTGGGTGCGGGCAGGACGGGGCTGATGGTATAAGCAGCGGTCGCGACGGGGCTGTTGGTGTAGCCGGTCTCGACTGCGATGGCTTCGAGCGTCTCCGATGAGCTGACGGAGATGGCCGACGTGTACTTCGTCGATGAGGTGGTTGGCGTCGTGCCGTTGGTGGTGTAGTAGATGGTTGTGCCCGAAGTCGTGTCGCTGATGGATACTGTCTGCGCACTGGTGTATGTCCCGGCGGCAGGCGAGAACGTGGGTGCGGGCAGGACGGGGCTGATGGTATAAGCAGCGGTCGCGACGGGGCTGTTGGTGTAGCCGGTCTTAACTGCGATGGCTTCGAGCGTCTCCGATGAGCTGACGGAGATGGCCGACGTGTACTTCGTCGATGAGGTGGTTGGCGTCGTGCCGTTGGTGGTGTAGTAGATGGTTGTGCCCGAAGTCGAGTCGCTGATGGATACGGTCTGCGCACTGGTGTAGGTCCCGGCGGCGGGCGAGAATGTGGGTGCGGGCAGGACGGAGCTGATGGTATAAGCAGCGGTCGCGACGGGGCTGTTGGTGTAGCCGGTCTTAACTGCGATGGCTTCGAGTGTTTCCGATGAGCTGACTGTGACCGCAGATGTGTACTTGGTTGATGAGGTGGTTGGCGTCGTGCCGTTGGTGGTGTAGTAGATGGTTGTGCCCGAAGTTGTGTCGCTGATGGATACGGTCTGCGCACTGGTGTAGGTCCCGGCGGCGGGCGAAAACGTGGGTGCGGGCAGGACGGGGCTGATGGTATAAGCAGCAGTCGCGACGGGGCTGTTGGTGTAACCCGTTTCAACTGCGATGGCCTCGAGTGTTTCCGACGAGCTTACTGTGACCGCAGACGTGTACTTCGTCGACGAGGTGGTTGGCGTCGTGCCGTTGGTGGTGTAGTAGATGGTCGTGCCGGCAGTCGAATCGCTGATCGTAACGCTCTGTGCGCTCGAATAAGTTCCTGCCGCGGGCGAAAACGTCGGCGCCGGCAACGCCGAACTGATGGTATAAGCCGCAGTAGCCACCGGGCTGTTGGTATATCCCGTCTCGACCGCAATCGCCTCCAACGTTTCTGTCGTGCTTACTTGGATTGGGTTGCTGTAAATGGTCGACGATGTTGTAGGTGTCGTGCCGTTGGTGGTGTAGTAGATGGTCGTGCCTGGTGTTGCGTCGCTAATGGTGACCGACTGCGCACTCGTGTAAGTTCCGGCGACCGGCGAGAACGTAGGCAAAGCAGCAGTGGATTGCGTGGGAAACGAAGTAAAGTTCCACGACAACACCTTCTGCGTTGCGGTGAAACCTCCTGTAGCGCCGGTGAACCCTACATACGCAGTAGTGCCTCCGACCTGGCTTGGTATATTCACCGCAAATACTTCGGTCGCCGTCGCATTCGTTACCGTGTCGGTCAGGGTCAGCGTCAACTCCGAGCCGTCATAGATCAGCTGCGCGTTCATGATGTCGCCGCTGTGCAGGTTGACCCCGGTCGAAGTGAGATCTACGGCGGGCACCGTCGGCGCAGCCCCGCCAACATACATTCCTGTTGAATCGATGCCTTCGCCGGCATTGCTATAAAGATCGAACTTTACCGCAACGCTGTTGGTAATGCTTTGGTAGCCGAGCCCGCCTCCGGAATAGCCGA
The DNA here is from genome assembly GCA_963826915.1 of uncultured Acidobacteriaceae bacterium. Classification (GTDB taxonomy): domain Bacteria; phylum Acidobacteriota; class Terriglobia; order Terriglobales; family Acidobacteriaceae; genus Telmatobacter. Next base: position 1,518,462 of record CAWGYG010000003.1, on the reverse strand, counting down.
GTGCCCATATGTTGTCGCCTTGAATGGTGAACGTCATTCCATCGGCGGTCGCATTGGTTTGTTGAAAGGTGAAGTTGGTGATGAAACTGCCGATTGGGACCGGCGTTGTGAACCAGGCACTGCGATTCTCAGCCGATCCGCCATCGGTAAGTTCCAAGTCACCGCCGGTAACGGTCGGCCCGTTGTTCAGACCCAGGTTGGTAGTCGTAAATCCATTGTTGGCATAGTTGATGTAGGTTGTTCCGCCAGAGCTGATGGTGTAGCTCGCGGACACCACCGGGCTGCTTGTGTATCCAGTTTCGGCGGCAATCGCCGATAGCGTTTCAGACGTACTGACCAACACGGGACCGGTGTACTTTGTCGAGGATGTAGTTGGCGTAGAGCCATCGGTGGTGTAGTAGATCGAAGCTCCTGTTGTCCCGTCGCTGATGGTGACCGAGACCGCCTGCGTAAATGTGCCGCTGCCGGGGCTGAAGGATGGTGCAAGAACCTGCGTCGTGTCAGTGTACGTTTCAGAGGAAACCCCGCTTTCAAGGTATCCCGTAGCAGTGGCCATCGCCTGGACCGTTGTTGTGGCCGTGATGTTGAAGGGTGCCGAATACACAGGAGACGCGACCGTTGGCGTGCTTCCGTCGAGGGTGTAATAGATGACTGCGCCCGGAGTCGAATCGGTTATGGTCACTGTTTGAGTGCCACCGAAATTCCCTCCAGCGGGACTGATCACCGGCGCTGATGCCTGAGCCTCTCCGTTGAGGAGTCCAAAGACGCTCACCTGCGTTTGTGTTCCCACATAGACCTTGCCGTTGGCCACCGTAGGCACGGTGAACTTAACAGCAAGTCCTGGGTTGTCTCGCGAACTGTCGGTCGCGCTGGAATAAAGTGTCGTTCCGGGACTGCTGGCGTTGTGGGCCTGCAAAATGGCCGCGCCGCTCGTCATGTAGCCTTCCGAGTCAATCGACCAAACAATGCCATTTGTAGTTCCGTTGGCCGAAATCTCTGGATTCGCGCCTGGAAACCCGTATATTTCTGAGGAGGTGACGGGAGGCGTCACCAACTGACCGTTGACGAGGGAAAATGCCTTCAGTGTGTCCTGCTGCGCCCAGTAGTAAACGGTGCCGTTCCAATACGCCGGAGTCGTCCAAGTGCCCGCGTCTCCCACCTCGTTGGGAAGGCCTTGCACAACCTGATCGCCGCCGGTGTTGTAGCCACCCAGGTTGTCGCGATTGAGCAGGTAGACTTCTCCCGACTTTCCGGCCTGCACGAGAAGATGAGGATAACTGCCGGTGGTCTGGTTGGGAAGAATCAGTGCACCGCCAGATCCCTGGTCGCCATCGTACTCATCGAGATTTGCCTGAATCGCCGGCGTAAAGTTGTCCTGCACTGTCGGCACGCCGTTGGTCAGGTCCAGATTGAGCACGCTATCGCCAAAATCCATCCCGGCGCTATAAGGCTTGGTTGCGGTGTAATCTCCGTTTCCGGTGGCCAGGAAGAGCCGCCCATAGGGATGATTCACGGGGTCGACCACATCGGCGGCCAGACCCTCGCCGCCCATCCAGATGCCGGCTCCAACTCCGTTTGGCGATGAGCAAAATGCCCCTGTCTGCGTCAGCGTCTGCGCGTTGTAGGCGAGGATCCATCCGTGCCAGGGGCCATTGTCGCCGTGGGAACCGAATCCGATGTACACGATTCCGTTGAGCAGCAGCAGACCGGCACGCTGGTTCTGCCACTCTGAATCGAAGGTCAGCGAGCCGCCGGAACTGCCGTTGCCAGTTCCTGGAACAGTCGCCGTGAGAACCACGGGGCCCCCAAACTTCTCGGCGCCCGAGGTTATATCGAGGGCATGGAGCCGCTGCACGAAGTTGGTACCCTCTTCGGTCGCGCTCACCACGTACAGCGTGCCTGAAGTCGGATCAATCACCGGGGTTCCGGTGATGCCTATCTGCGGAACAATGTCGGTGCCAACAATGTTCGACGACACGGTAATCGCGCCGGCTGCGGCTCCATGCGATGTGCTGAGCATCGATGCGAACCACAGCGGATTTGCATTGCTGCCGCCGTTTGAATCGGCGTCGAAGGCATAAACGCTGTCATTCTCGGTGGCTACAAAAATCACGTTATGTGACGCACCGCCGATGGTCACGTTTTGCATGTAGAGAGGCTCAGCGTAGACGTATCCGTCGACGGCCAGCGAGAAGAGCTTGCCGAATTGGGTTGCATTGACATTGGACGGGGTCAGAATCGACTCGTTCAGATTCTGCCCGGTACGGCTAATGTCGTTTCGCCACGTTGTAACGCTTATCTGGGAGAACAGAGGCAAACTGGCTGACAACAGCACGATCGCTGCTATTGCATTCCGGAACAGACCGTGACCCTGCCTTATAGGCCCCATGACTTTCCCCCACGTTCGTGGCATTCAGGCGCCACCCCTTACCGCTAATTGTGTTGTTTGACCGCCATTCGCTTCATGCTCTTTTTTGTCTTGGTTCGATCTCCCTGGGACGGCCGGAATCCGTTCTTTGAATTCGGCGCTGAAAACAGAACGCGCCGGTTCACGGCTCATAGAGACGCCGCAGCACCGGAATGACAATTAATTGACCCTAGTTGACCCCGAGGAGATGTGGCCCAGATTCGCAATTGTAGATTGCGAGTGGAATTTAGGCTATGGCGAATATGTAACCGCAGGTGGTCACTAACGAGTCAGCCCGCACGAAAGGCAAGCGAGCGCTATTCGCTTTCAAATGGACGACGCGGCCGGAATCGCCAGTGGAGATTGGCGGATGATTTCGAAGCGTTTTCTACATGCAATGCGAACTTATGGTGGCGCGCAATATGTGCTGTTCGCCGGGAGCGAGAGAGACAGCGAAGTCGAGAATGTTGCTCGCTTCAACGCAGACCATTTGACTCCATTCGTCCTTTCCGAGGTCTTTGAGAGACGCTGTTCCCTGCTGCCATGGGTTCCATACAATTGTGGTTGACGAGTTGCCCTTTTCGGTTCTGAGAACCCTGCTTAATGCGGAATCGATAACGTCAACAGGACCTTGCGTATTCATGTAGGCACTGTCGGTGGACGAGGTGAAGGCCACGTCTCCGGATTGGATCTTCCTGCGATTTCCATCGGTGTTGTCGAGATACACTGCGTGGTCGAGGCCTCTGACGGAGACGTTCTGAACCTGCCTGACTTTGAAGTAGGTGTGCAGGGCCTCTTCAAAACGGAATGGAGCGTTGCCTGTGTTCGTTACGATCAACTCCAGGGCCAATGTCTGTGCGATGGTTATCCGATGCACGAGACGGAAGGGATGCGGCCACCAGGAATTGGTGGATTCATCGCTCTCGGTGGAGCAGGCGACGGTGACGGAATCCGCATCGGACTTTGTGATGGCATCGAGATGCCATTGCCTGGTGCGAACAAAGCCATGAGCGGGGGCGTGTGGGTCGTCCGCCTTGGATCGGAACCAGGGGAAGCAAATGGGAATTCCACCGCGAATTGCACGACCGTCGGCCCATTGCGCTTGCTCGCTGAGGAAAATCACTTCCTCTTCACTCTGCGGCTTCCAGGAAGTGACTTGCGCCCCGTGGAGGTAGATGTCGGCGGAGGACGCAGGAGTGGTGATGCGGACCTTCGGCAGGCCGCCGTTTCCGACCACAACCGCGGCTATCCCAGCGATGGCGAATTGGCGATTGAGGTCGTCGATGAGGTTTGATTCGGGCATGTTTCTTTCCGGTACGGCTTGATGGCTTCCGGTTGAAGGCCCATGTGGTGTTTCGGTGGGCTTTGCGACACCCGACGATACAGTTTTACAGCAATACAGCTTTAAATTGCCTTTTTTTTAATTTCTGCACCGGAAATGTCTGTAACTTGTTGACGTATTGCTGGTTTTGGGGATTTTAGGGGTGGCATTTGTTGGCACATTTTGGTCAATTTTGGCATTTTGTAGCACCTTAACGACTCCTTAAATAGCCTTACTGGCAGCGTTTTGGCCGCCCAAAATTTCAGGTTTTGCAGCGGGACTGGGATTGCTAAATCAGGCTTCTGAGCGAACAGCCGGAGCGGTGGTCCGCCCCGCTCGGTTCTGGTCTTTTCTACCGCCTGACACAAATGGCTTCGCCGCAGAATCTTCCAAGAAATGGACTTACGGCGCGGGAGAACAGGGCACGTCAGTCTGGAGTCCCTGTCTCCGGATTTCTCTCTATATCCATTATGGATAAAGCGGAGGAATGGATCGGCAAAGATTTAGCAGAATCTCAGGATTTGTTTGTGGCAAAGGCTGGAATCGATTCCAGGGTCGGTAAGTGGGCAGGCACTATCAACTTGACGGACGTAGTTCCTAAATTACTTGTTCTTTCCGGTTTCGCCGCAATTCGCCATGTACCAGGTTCTGAGCGCTGAAACCTATAAGGTGAAGCATCTCCCGTAAGGGACTGCCGCAGTGACACTGAGCCCGCTTCTGCTGCTCATCTTTGGCGCGGAAGTTGTAGCTGCGAAGGGATCCGGTTCCAACTAACAATGAATCGACTTTCCACCCTGCATCTGCGCGGGCTTTCGCGACAGATCGCATCATGATTCCGCGTTGAAAAGTGACACTAATGGGGGAGTTAGTCGTGCTGCTGCAAGCACTTAGGTCGTAGACCTCGAACCATCGTGGGATTGAGCAAAGCGGTTTGGAAGTTCAAAGTTGTTCTCGGAAACAATCAGGAGTCGCGGCACACGCGCATTCTCTTAGTTCTGCTCCAGCGAATTGTGATCCCTCCTGCATCTGGCAGTCCAGGCCAGGACTTATGACAACTAATCTGAACCAATTTGAAAGCGCACGGTGAATGGAAATGAAGAAGATCGACGGTTTGATTGGATCAATCCTGCTTTTCAGCCTTGCATTGACAGGATGCGGGGGCAGCGGCGGTTCGAATTCTCAACCCACCCCCAACAAGACCACCCCTACGCTCGTGTCTATCAGTGTCACCGGTTCGACAACTACGGTTGTGGCCGGTTCGACGCTGCAGTTATCAGCCTCAGGCAAATACAGCGACGGCAGCACCGGGAGTCTTACCACGCAGGTCTCATGGAAGACATCTGATGCGACGCTTGCAACCATCAGCACATCAGGACTTGTGACTGGCGTGGCTGCGGGCACGGTGACGATTACCGCGACGGACGGGGCCATCTCAGGCACGAAGGCGGTCGTGGTTGGCCAGGCAACGTTGAGTCAGATTTCCGTCAGCGGGATATCCACCTCTCCGACAGCCGGAACGAGCGATCAATTGACCGCCCAGGGCACTTACTCCGACAACAGCACGCAGACGCTAACCTCGGAAGTAACCTGGGAGAGTTCGAATAGCGCTATCGCAACGGTCAGCAACACCGGACTGTTAACGGCTGTGGCGGCGGGAACAGTAACCGTGACCGCAACGATGAGCGGAGTATCGGGCACCCTGGGAATCGTGGTAGCTCCCGTGGTTCTGCGAACGCCGATACTGTCCACCATCGTGATCGCTCCATTGTCGTTCTCTGTGTCGTCAGGACAAGCCAAGCAGCTTTCGGCGCAGGGTCTTTTCAGCGACGGCTCCGCTCAGGACTTGACAACCCAGGTCTCGTGGAGCTCCAGCGCAACCAATACGGTCAGCGTCAACTCGACAGGACTGGTATCGGGTGTGAGCGCCGGAACGGCAACGATCACTGCGACGTTCGGATCGACCAGTGGAAATGCGACAGTGACGGTAAGCGTGGCCGTGCTGAACTCAATTGTGGTAACGCCGGCAACGCCCTCGATCGCGACCGGACAGACACAGGCATTCGCGGCAAACGGAATATTCTCTGACGGCAGCACCACCGATATCACGAATGCCGTAACCTGGACCTCAACGGCCACAAAGTTCGCTACGATTAATGCGACAGGTCTCGCCACGGGCGTAAGCGCGGGCTCGGCGAATATCACTGCGACTTCAGGAAGTGTGTCGGGTTCAATGGCACTCACTGTGACGCCGGCAGTTTTAACCGAGGTCGATATCTCCCCCGATGCGCAGACAATTCCCATCGGCGGCCAGCTTCCGCTTTCACTCACCGGCACCTACAGCGACAACTCGACTCAGACGATTTCCAATGCAACGTGGTCGTCTTCCGATTCGACACTCGCGTCGGTTGACCCCGTCACAGGGATCGTCACCGGAGTGGGAAACAGCAACGGCAACGCAGTCACGATTACAGCGACTTCCGGTGGGATGACAGACACGACTACCGTGTTTGTAACCGCTGCAGTCGCTGAATCCCTAACCCTGACCCCTGCGACCAACTCCATCGCCAGTGGAACAACTATGCAGTACGCTGTTAGCGCCACGTACAGCGACGGCAGCACGCAAGCGGTTACAACGGGACTATCCTGGGCTTCATCGTCCCCGACGACAGCCGCTGTAAACGCAGCCGGAATAGCAACGGGAATCAGCCCTGGCCAAAGCACAATCACCGTCACTTACGGCACTGTGACCGGTACCGCCTCGCTTACTGTCACACCAGCAACGCTGACAGGGCTCGTGGTGGTTCCGACATCGCCGACCGTCGGAATTAACGGAAACGTGCAATTCACCGCAACGGGCATTTTCACCGACAACAGCACACAGGACTTGACTTCGCAGGCGACCTGGAATTCGTCGGCGGCAAATGTCGCTCTGATCAGCAGCGCCGGAATGGCAACCGGTCTGAGCACCGGCACAACAACCGTTACGGCCAGCTATGAGGGGATGAGTGGGTCAAGCACCCTTACGGTAGCCGTTGCGACCCTTGTATCAATCAATATCACTCCGGCGAATCCGGTAGTGCCACCACACTCGACACTGCAAATGACTGCTATCGGCGTCTTCAGCGATGGCTCAACGGCGCAACTCACCAACGTGTACTGGCGTTCGATAGGCGGATATTATGGAACGATCTCACGCACCGGCCTGGTGCGCACCAGGAGAGCTTCGCACCAACCCATTCAGATCACCGCGACTTTGAACGGCATTACCGGCCGGACATCGTTGACCGTCTCAACCATGACGGTGGCAACGCTGAAGCTAGTTCCGGCAACTGCAACAATGGCTGTCGGCACAACCCTGCCGTTCCAGCTGATTGGGACCTTCAGTGATGGCGTTACCACGGTTGATCTCTCGCATTCTGTGCGGTGGCAAACCTCCAACTGGGAAGATGCCACCATCGACTGGTTCGGTGTTGCGTACGGACGCGCCAGCGGATCGGTCACCATCACTGCATCGTTCGGCAACCTGGCTCCTGCTACGAGTGCGTTGACGGTATCCAACGCTACCGTCCAAAGCATTACGGTGACACCGGCATCGCCAACAATCGGGCGCGGCGCGATCCAGCAGTTTACGGCGACGGGCCTGTTCAGTGATGGTTCGACACAGGACATCACCACGGTCTCGAGATGGACTTCGTCGGATCCCTGGGTCGGGCTGGTTTGGTTTGACGGACTCGGATTCAGCACGGGTCACGGCCAAACAAACATTCAGGCCACGTTTGAAGGAGTGTCGGGGGAAACTTTGCTCACCGTGAATTAGAGGATTCTCACCAATCGTGAAGTGAAATAACAGGGACTGCAATTCAAAACAAAAGGCTTGCTGATGAACTCGGCAAGCCTTTTGTTCGATGAATCAGAAAAGATCCACCAATTCCTCAGTCATCGAGAATGAAATACTGGAAGCGATGAAGAGCGAGCATCTGACAAGAAGGTTGGTGATGGCGCGGACAGGCGCAGTCGTGATGGGCGCAAGCGCACTTGCAGCCGTTCCGGGATACATTCTGGCGCAGCCCGCTGAGCCTGGCTCGAAACGTCCGCGGCCGTCTGACCGCAAGTTTCGGAGCGCGGCGGTCGACGCATATATCGTCTCAACCTGCCAGCGCATCGGCGATCCGGTGCTGGCAGAAATGTTTACGAACTGCCTGCCCAACACACTCGACACAACAGTCATTCCGGGCGAGTTTGATGGAAAGCCAGATACTGCGGTGCTTACTGGAGATATCGCAGCGATGTGGCTGCGCGATTCTTCAGCGCAGGTCTGGCCCTATCTGGCGCACGCGCGGGCGGATGATCGGCTGCGCCAACTGATCGAAGGTGTCATTCGGCGACAGACACGTTGTCTGCTTATCGATCCCTATGCAAACTCGTTCATGGCGAACCTGAGTGCACCTCCGCTTGAGTGGAGTATGCACGACGAGACCGAGATGAAGCCGGGTGTGGGAGAACGCAAGTACGAGTTGGACTCCATCTGCTACCCGATTCGCCTGGCGCACGGATATTGGAAGGGCACAGGCGACACGCGCCCATTCGATCCGGCCTGGAAACATGCGATGGCGGCAGTTCTGGAAACCATGCGCGTGCAGCAACGCAAGGATGGACCTGGTCCCTATCGCTTTCAGAGAAATGCAAACAACCCCACCGATACGCTGGTAAATGGCATCGGGAATCCGGTGAAACCGAACGGGCTCATTGCATCCTGCTTCCGGCCATCGGATGATGCGTGCATCTTTTCGTTTCTCGTGCCCTCAAACCTCTTCGCAGTCACATCGCTGCGGCAGCTGGCCACGATGGCCGACGTTATTCTCCACGATTCCGATATGGCGAATAACGCGACAGCCCTGGCCAATGAAGTTGATTCTGCTTTGCGCCAATACGCGCTGGTTCCGAGTGCTGCGGGAACGGTTTGGGCTTACGAGATTGACGGCTACGGCGGCCAGGTGTTGATGGATGACGCAAATGTGCCGAGCCTGCTGAGTCTTCCATACCTCGAGAGCTCGCCCGACGCAGCTGTCTATGCGAGGACGCGGAAGTTTGTATGGAGCGGACTGAATCCATGGTTCTTCAGTGGGACGGCAGGCGAGGGCATCGGCGGACCTCATATCGGCCGCGACATGATCTGGCCCATGTCTCAAATCATCTACGCGCTCACGAGCAATTCCGACGCTGAGATTGCTCACGCCATTCAGATGCTGAAAACATCGTCTGCCGGAACAGGATTCATTCACGAGTCCTACAACAAGGACAACCCGAGCCAGTTCACAAGATCATGGTTTGCGTGGGCCAACACGCTCTTTGGCGAACTCATCGGCAAGACCGCGCAGCGAAGGCCCGAGCTACTGCGATAGCCGTAAAGATCAACTCGTTGAGGACAGGCAATCGGGCACCCGGCTATGAGGCACCCGACGGCTCGTGCATCCAGTCAGAGGCGCAGGGCTAGCATTTCGGATGAGGGTTTTTGAAAACAACTTCGGTCGGAAGCCAGTCTGACAGGCGCTTCGCGTCCACTTCAGCATCTCCGGCCTGGCTGCTGAGCGACGACCGGGCAAGGGCCACGGATATCTTTACTTTTCCTTTAAAGCAGTAGGCTCCGAGAAACTGCGAGAGCCCCTTATTGGCAAGATCCATATAGTCCGCGGGCAGGGAGCCCTCGGGGCCGGGCATATCGAACGGGGCCATAATCATCTTGTTCATCGTCGGCCCGTCTTTCCCAGGGCCGGGAGAGTCGAATCGCACCACGAGGCTGGCTCTTTTCTCCAGCGCATCGGGATTTCCCGTGTACATGATGGTTGGAATGGAAACGCCGGCCGGGTTTGGCTTGACCGGCTTCGTGTCAAACGAGATATGGTAGGCAGCCCCCTTCCATTTAGGCGTAACGGGGACGTTGGAAGGCTTATCCCCCTGGTTCGAGCAACCCGCTAAAAACACCAATCCACCGATCGCCAGTATGATCCCTTTTTTCAAGTCATCCTCCCCGGTCCAATGAAACGACGCGCAAGAATACCACTCCTGCGGCCCAGTGGAATGTGATGGGGAGGACAGGGGTCAGGGACAGTGAGCAGGGGACACAGTGAACAGGGGACAGGGAACAGCGGGACCGCGAGGTGCGGTCGCTCTTTGCTTAAAGCGGGTCAAACCGGATAGATACCGGGAACGCTAGTAGAGGCGGAAGTTTACCTCAATGCTCATCATGACGGGGACAGGGGTGCCACCCTTCATTGCGGGCTTGAACTTGTACTTGCGGACGGCTTCGAGAGCTTTTTCGTCGAGGCCCATGCCGAGGGGGCGAACGACGCGGGGACTTTGCGGGTTGCCCTGGGCATCGACAATGAGCGAGATGATGCAAACGCCCTGATATTTGGCGCGCCGGGCTTCATCGGAGAATTCAGCTTCAGGGGTGAAGATGGCGACGGGCGCCGAGACCCCTCCGCCGACGCGATAGACGCCGCCCCCGGTGTTTCCGCCCGAACCTGGTCCGAATCCGTTGCCGTTACCCGAACCGATGCCACCGCCATAGCCATTGCCCATGCCACCGCCGCCGCCGGAGCCGTTGGAAGCAAGGGTAACGTTGGCGGAGTTCTTGACCCCGAAGTTGGTCATCGCGGGATTGTCGGGCAGGGTGATGTCCTTCTGAACATTGATGGCCGGGTCGAAGGCCAACTTCGGCTTTTCAAGGATGGGAACCATCGGGGGAACGATTGGATCCTTCATCCGAGGAGGCAATTTGCCCTTCATCGGATCGACAATGTCGTGGGAACCGCCGCCGCCACCACCGCCGGCCGATACGGCAAGCTTGGGGGCCTTGAGCATGTCAGAGACGTCGACGTTGGTCGCGACCAAAGGCTTCTTGACGGTATCGATGATCTTCTTCCCAACGAAAAAGAGGACGACAAGCAAAATGGCTACGTTAATAGAGGTGGATATGCCGATGGCGACAGGGTTGGCCTTGACCTTCATCCGGTCAGGAACCGGGATAGGCGTCGAAGTCAGCTCAAGCGGGGGCAACTTGGGCGGGAAAAAGACGTCGTGAATGCTTTCGTAGAGCCCGGCCCAGATCGGCTTCTCTTCAAAGGCCTTACCAAGGAACGCGTCAAGTTCGTGCCCGGACATCGAGGGAACTTTGTCCTTGGTCTCAGTATCTGGCTGGGTGAGTAGCTCGTTTGCCATAGTTGCTGATTTTGGCCCTGTTGCCTGTGCCGGCTCAGTCGAGCTTTCGCAGGCTTCCCGGCCCATCACTCCATTATGCTCGACAGTGGCCATACTTGTCTGTAGATCATTGGGCTCGGATGGCTTTGCCGCTTCCTCCAGAGTTTCGTATTTCCCTGAAGTGAGTGTTCCCATAAACGATAGACGCCATGAACGGGCAGTTGTTACCGTAAAATTTCTTTTCGTTCCTTTACACTAAACCTTGACGTTCTTTTAAATGTGTCACGGAGTATCAATGTCTCCAGCGCCGGAGTTGAAGGCGACCCTAACCTTGCCTCAGACGGTCTTTCCGATGAAGGCCAATCTGCCACAGAATGAACCGCTTCGGCTCGCCAAGTGGGCCTCGATGCGGCTTTACGAGGAGTTGCGCAAAGCCGGGGCCGGGCGTCCCGCCTACCTGCTGCACGATGGACCTCCTTATGCGAACGGCCCGATCCACCTGGGGCACGCTCTGAATAAGGGACTGAAGGATTTTGTCGTCAAGTCAAAAACCATGGCTGGATTCGACTCTCCCTACGTCCCGGGCTACGACTGTCACGGCCTGCCCATCGAAATCAAGGTGGACGAGCAACTCGGCCGTAAAAAGCTGGAGATGCCGGCTCCTGCTGTTTTGGATGCATGCCGAGCTTACGCGCAGAAATATGTTGACCTGCAAACGGAGCAGTTCAAGCGAATCGGGTGCTTTGGGCGGTGGGACAAGCCGTACATGACGATGGCACGCGATTACGAGGCGCGGACGCTGGAGGCGTTTTACGGGTTTCTGGAGAAAGGCTTCGTTTATCGCGGGCTGAAGCCGGTTTACTGGTGCATCCACGACCGTACTGCACTGGCGGAGGCCGAAGTTGAGTACGAGATGCACACGAGTCCGTCGGTTTATGTGCGCTACCGGCTGACCTCGGACGCGGCGGCGCTGGATCCTGCGCTTGCCGGACGCAAGGTTTACACAATTATCTGGACGACCACTCCCTGGACGCTGCCGGCGTCGATGGCGGTGGCGTTTCACCCGGATTTCGAATATGTGGCACTGGCAGCGAGCGGAGATCCGAAAGCGGCGAGCACGCCGGAAGACTCGGTGTATATTGTCGCTGCGGAACTGGCGCCTGCGGTAATTGCGGCAACGAAGCTGGGATCGACGACGGAACTGGCGCGATTCAAAGGCAGCAAGCTGGAACATGCAACGTTCAAGCATCCGTTTCTGGAGCGGAGCATTCTGGGAGTGTTGGCCACCTATGTGACCGCGGACCAGGGCACGGGCGCGGTGCACACCGCTCCTTCGCATGGCGCGGACGACTTCTACACCGGCGAGCGGTATGGGCTCGACCAGACTTGCCGCGTGGATGCGTCGGGGCACCTGCATGTGGACCCTGAAGCGTGGCCATTCGTGTCGCCGCCACCGTTTGACGGGAAGACGGTATGGGCTGCGAATCCCATCATCGTCGCCATGCTCGAGGAGTCGCGTGATCTGCTGGCAACGGCAGACCTCGAACACTCGTATCCGCATTGCTGGCGCTGCCACAATCCGGTGATCTTTCGTGCGACGGAACAGTGGTTCATCGGGCTGGAGACGCCGGTGAAGCGCGCGGACGGTTCGGAGACGACTTACCGCCAGTTGGCGATTGAAGAGATCGACAAGGTTGTCTGGGACCCCTCGTGGGGCAAGGAGCGCATCACCAACATGATTGCGACGCGCCCGGACTGGTGCATCAGCCGACAGCGGATCTGGGGAGTGCCGATTGCTGTGTTCATGTGCGAGACGTGCAATAAGCCGATCATCAACGCAGAGTTAAACAGGTCAATCGTGGATCTGTTCGATCGCGAAGGCGTGGAGGCGTGGCACTCGAGCGCATCGGATGGATTGCTGACGGACGAGTTGAAGGCGCTGCACGCGTTTGAGTGTGTCCCGTCGAAGTTCCGGAAGGAAACCGACATTCTGGACGTGTGGTTTGATTCTGGAACGAGCTGGTTTGCGGTATGCGAGTCGGATCGCGATCTCAAGTCGATCTACAAGCGATTCCAAAGCGACGATGGGACGAGTTGCCTTTATCTGGAGGGCGGAGATCAGCATCGCGGGTGGTTTCACTCGTCGTTGCTAACGTCGGTGGCTCTGCGCGGACGGGCGCCGTATTCGCGTGTGGCAACTGCGGGCTGGACGCTGGATGAGCAGGGACGCGCGATGTCGAAATCGCTGGGAAACGGCGTCGATCCTGTAGATATTGCGGAGCGGCTGGGCGGAGAGATTGTCAGGCTGTGGGTTGCGTCGATTGATTTCCGCGAAGACATGGCGGCGAGCGAAAACCTGATGCAGCGGTGCGCCGATCTTTATCGCAAGGTGCGCAACACATTCCGCTTCCTGCTGGGAAACCTGAATGGATTTGTTCCGGCGCGGGACCAGGTGGCAGAGGCGGAGCTGCTTCCGCTGGATCGCTACATGCTGGCTCGGACTCGAGACCTCACAGAGAAGATGCGCGATTGGTACATGGAGTTTGAGTTCCATCGTGTGTACCAGGCAGTGAACGAGTTCGCGATCGTCGATTTGAGTTCGTTCTACCTGGATGCGTTGAAGGATCGCATGTACACGTTCGCTCCGACGAGCCATGCGCGGCGGTCAGCGCAGACGGTGCTGTGGAAGATCACAGAGGGGCTGGTGCGGCTGGTTGCGCCGATTCTCAGCTTTACTGCGGACGAGGTTTGGGAATATCTGCCTGCAGTGGAAGGGCGCGAAGCGAGCGTGCATCTGGCGCAATTCCCTGCCCCGGCGGAGGTTTTCTCTGAAGATCCCACGGCGTTGCTGGAAGAGTGGAGGCAGATTTTTGCGGTGCGGGATGAGGCTTTGCGCGTGCTTGAAGAGGCTCGGCAGGCCAAGCGAATCGGCAAGGGCCTTGAGGCCGAGTTGAGAATTACGACTTCCGGGAACCAGCTTGCGCTCTTGCAACGCCACGCATTGGGGCTGAAGGAGATCATCAATGTCTCCGGGGTCTCAGTGATCGAAGGTGGAGATGTGCTCGTGGTTGAGGCGCTGCCTGCCAGCGGGACGAAGTGCGCGCGCTGCTGGAATTTCATGCCGGAGGTTTCGGATTATGGCATCTGGCATAACGTGTGCACACGCTGCCAGGGGGCGCTGAAGGAAATGGGCATTGAACCTATCAAGCCGCCGGAGGCAGCTGAGTGAAGTTGGTTGCGCCTCGCCGGCTGCCGTGGTTGCTGCTGATTTCAGCAGTAATTTTTGTTGCCGATCGCATTACAAAAACGGTTGTGGCTGCGCGCATTCCGCTGGGCGAGGCGATCCCGGTGGTACCGCACTTTCTGCGCATCACGCACTGGCTCAACGAGGGCGCGGCTTTTTCGCTTTTTGCCGATTCGGCGTCACCGAGTGTTGTGCGCTGGGGGCTGATCGGGTTTTCGACGGTGGCCGCGATTGTCGTGCTGCTTGCGCTGATTTACATGGGCAGCCGGTTCACGATCACTACTGTGGCGCTGGCTTTGATCTTTGCGGGCGCGGTGGGAAATCTGCACGACCGCATTGTTTATGGGTCGGTTGTCGATTTTATCGAGGTCCACATCTTCGGTTATCACTGGCCAGACTTCAACGTGGCAGATAGCTCGATCGTGACTGGAGCCTGTTTGCTATTGCTGGACTCGCTGCTGGCGAAAGGGAAGACCGAGACAGGCAAAGACACGGCGGCTGACGAATCTATTTAATTCCATACGGATGGCAAGTGGAATTGAATGTTCACCTTCGATTTGCGGGGGCAGACATTCGCCGAGGGCGTTTTTGAAGGCTCGGGAACGTGTACGGCGAGGTCCTTTCTGACAACATCATGTTACTTTTTGCACGTTGGTACCCTACAATAATAAAGGCTCGATGAAGGGCCGTTCGCGCTCGTATTTCCCCTACGGGCTCGACCCTGTACCGCTGCAGCAAAGAGTACTGAATTTGAAGAGCCGATTAAAGATTAGAGGTTTGAATGAGAATCTGTACGATCCTTTCTGCGCGCATGACGCGCTTGTATTTCGCAATCGCAATGCTTGCAATTGCCGCTCTTGTGCCCACTTGTATTGCACGTGCCCAGAGGCTTCCATCTACGGTTCGCCCCGAACACTACACCCTGAAGCTGACGCCCGATCTTCAAGCGGCCACATTTACGGGGGTCGAGTCGATCGACGTGACGATCGCCGAGCCGACCAAGACCATCACCGTGAACGCGAATGAGATTGCCTTTCAATCTGTAAGTGTGAGGGCGTCAGGCAAAGAGCAGACAGCCACCGTCTCACTGGATAAGGACAAGGAACAGGCCACCTTCACGGTTCCCGAAGAGCTTGCGGCAGGCAAGGCCACGCTGTCGATTCACTACACGGGCATTCTGAACGGCGAACTGCGCGGATTTTACCTTTCGAAGACGGCGCGCCGGAACTACGCGGTGACGCAGTTTGAATCGACGGATGCACGCCGCGCCTTCCCTTCTTTCGACGAGCCGGCCTTCAAGGCAACCTTTGATGTTTCCCTGGTGGTGGATGCTGGCGATACGGCCATCTCGAACGGCCCCATCGTGAACGATACCGCAGGACCAGTAGCGGGCAAGCACACGCTCAAGTTCCTGACCACGCCGAAAATGTCGACCTATCTGGTGGCGTTTCTTGTGGGCGATTTTCAATGCACGGCGGGAGAGCAGGATGGCGTTGCGATACGGGTTTGCTCTACTCCCGACAAAGTGGCGCTGACGCCCTATGGGCTGGATATCGCAAAGTACGTGTTGCACTACTACAACACTTACTTCGGAATTCCCTACCCCCTGAAAAAGCTGGACTTGATTGGCCTGCCTGACTTCGAGGCGGGGGCGATGGAGAATTTCGGCGCGATCACGTATCGCGAGACGGACCTGTTGATCGACCAGAAGACTGCATCGATCGCAGCCAAGAAAGAAGTGGCGCTGGTGATTGCGCACGAGATGGCGCACCAGTGGTTTGGCGACCTGGTGACGATGCAGTGGTGGGACAACATCTGGCTGAACGAAGGGTTCGCGACATGGATGGAAAACAAGCCGGTTGAGGCGATGCATCCAGAATGGAACATCGACCAGCTGGTCGCGTCGGGAATGAACGACACGCTGAACCTGGATGCGCAGCCGACCACGCGGCCGATTCGCGCAAAGGCGGAGACCCCGGAAGAAATTGAGCAGATGTTTGACGGCATCGCGTATGGCAAGGCCAGCGATGTGCTGCTTTCAGTAGAGAACTACCTTGGCCCGGAGACTTTTCGCAAGGGCGTGCACAACTACCTGGCGGCGCACCTTTATGGGAATGCAACGGCAGAGGACTTCTGGGGCGCGCAGACAGCGACGAGCCATAAGCCGGTCGACAAGATCATGGAAAGCCTGATAGCGCAGCCGGGCGTGCCGCTGATCGTTTTTGGCGAACCTGCGAACGGGAAAGTCGCGGTTACGCAAAAGCGATTTTTCCTGAGCGCAAGCATTGAGCCAAATCCGGCGCAGAAATGGACGATTCCTGTCTGCATCAAAACCGGGCCGGACAAACAAGACTGCCAGGTTCTGAGCCCGGATGGCTCTGCCTTGAAGACGCCGCCTTATCCCGGGCTGTTCTTCGCCAATGCTGGTGGAAAGGGATACTATCGCAGCGCGTATCCGCCCAGCGTTTATAACAATCTCGCGGGCAACGCCGAAACTTTTCTCAATCCGACAGAACGTATCGCTCTGATCGGGGACGAGTGGGCACAGGTGCGCGCGAACAAAGCCTCGGTGGGCGATTACCTGAACCTGGTGGGCGCGGTAAGAACGGACCCGAATGCCGAGGTAATCGCAGTGGCTCTCAGTGGATTTGAGGCAATTGACTCCCGTGTGGCTTCGACGCTGGAAGAGAAAAATGCGCTGAACGCATGGATTCGCGAAACGTTTGGTCCTGAATACGCGAAACTCGGCGCGCCGGCGAAGGATGAGGCCCCGGTTACGAGCGAGCTTCGCGGCGAACTCTTTCGCGCGCTCGGTGAAGCCAACGATGCGCGCGTTCTGAACCAGGCACAAGAGATTGCCATGAAATATATGGCCGATCAAAGCTCAGTGGATCCGACGCTCGGACAGACCGCGATGATGATCACAGCCCGTAAAGGGGATGAGGCGCTTTTTGACCAGCTGCAAAAGATCTACGAAACTTCGAATGATCCGGAGATCCAGATCGGGGCGCTGCGTCTGCTGGCTTCGTTTGAGAACCCTCAGCTTGCCGAGAGAGCGCTGAACTATGCGGTTTCAGGCAAAGTGCGTAATCAAGACGCGGCGATTCAGCTGGCAATTGCGCTCGACCGGGATAAGAGCCGCGAGCTGGCGTGGAAGTTCATTCAGAATCACTGGGACGCGGTAAAGGCGGAATTCACTCCTGAAATGGGAGCGGTGCTGGTGGGGGCTACAAGCGCATTCTGCACGGAGGCCGACCGCAACGACGTTACGCAGTTCTTTGCCGCGCACAAAGTTCCCGCGGCGGACCAGTACTTGAAGCACGCCGTCGAGCGTATCGACGGCTGCATCGAGTTGCGTCATCTACAAGAGCCTCAACTTCGGGATTGGATCGCGTCAAGGCCCGCACAGACTGCAAACGAGACGGCTCACTGAGCGCTCGCGCTGCCAGCGCCGGTTCGGGTTTGCTTTCGAATCGGCGCGGCGGCAATGCAGGATTCCCGTTGTCACATAGCAAGGCCGATGTTACCTTGAAGCGAAGATGATGCGAATCAGCACACTTCTCTTCTCCACCGCCATTCTTCCCTGCGTCGCGATCACTGTACAAGCTCAACAAGCGCCCGCGGTCACACAAGCTGTGCTCGCAGGCAAACTGATCGATGTGCGCAGCGGAGATGTTCGCTCCCACGTGTACATTCTTATTGCCGGGGAGCGGGTGCAATCCCTTTCGGATGCGGCGCCGGCCGGGGTTCCGGTTACCGATCTTTCGGCGTACACGGTGCTTCCCGGATTGATTGACGCGCACGGACACATTCTCTCCAATCCGACGACGCAGAATTTTGCGGATCACCTGCGGACCTCGATTCCGCAATCGACAGTCTGGGGCGTCTACAATCTGCGGCTTTGGCTCGACCATGGGTTCACGTCGGTTCGCGACGCCTGCGAAGGACCGCCGGACTATCCGCAGTTTGCGCTGCGGGAGTCAGTGAAGCGCGGCATTATTCTTGGACCACGCATAACAGCGGCGGGCAGTTGCATTTCGATCAGCGGCGGACACGGCGACGGATCTCCGTTTTCGGCAGATGTTAATTTGCCGCGCGGACAAAACGTAGCCGATACCGTGGACGACATCGATCACGTGGTGCGACGCGACATCAAGTACGGCGCGGATTGGATCAAGCTGATGGCCACGGGCGGTGTGATGGATCCGATCTCGGATTTTCATGTTGAAGAACTGAGCGAAGCGCAGATGGCCGAGGCCGTCGCGGTCGCACATCGCGCGGGCAAGAAGGTGATGGCGCACGCAGAAGGCGCGGCAGGCATCAAGGCCGCGGTGCGGGCGGGCGTTGACTCAATCGAGCACGGCACGATGCTGGATGAAGAAGGCGCGGAATTGATGGAACAGCATCACACCTGGCTTGTACCCACGCTTTATTGTTTCCAACACGACATGGAAACAGGGTTGAGCAAAGGCAGAGACCCGGATTCGTATGCCAAGGGAGTTGAAATCCTGGCGGCGCAGGGACCGGCATTCAAGCTTGCCCTCGCGCACCACATCCGGATTGTGTATGGCACCGACGACGCCGATGTGGATGAGGCTGTATCAAAGGAATTCGGCGCGATGGTCCGCGGGGGACTGTCGACGCTGGGCGCATTGCAGGCCGCCACTATCAACGCCGCAACCATGCTGGGCAAGGAGAAGGACGTGGGCACTCTGGAGCCCGGACGGTACGCCGATGTGGTCGCGGTGCAAGGTGATCCGCTTGCAGACATCACGGTGATGGAGCACGTGGTATTCGTGATGGAGGGCGGGCGCATCATCAAGGACCCCGCTCATCCGGATAGAAACCCTGTCATTCGTTTGAAATAGAATTTTTTACTTGAATTCACTCACATGTTCGCAATCATTTCAGGGGCCGGTATGGGTGTCGCCAGGATTACGAGTGCTTGCATCTTTGGTTGGCTGGCGCTCGGAGTTTGTGCGAGTCCGCAGGCGGCTGCACCGAATCTCGCGAGGAAGGTACCGATTATGACCAGGCACGCAGAGGGCAGTTTCGATGTGAAGGCCACACCAGTCGCGGCAGACGACGCTACGAATGGGACGGCGATCGGGCGATTTGCGCTTGACAAGCAATTCCATGGCGACCTTGAAGGGACTAGCAGAGGCGAGATGCTCAGCGCCGGAAATCCCGCAACGGGCAGCGCTGGCTATGTGGCAATCGAGCACATAACTGGAACTCTCGAAGGACATAGCGGATCATTCGCGCTGCAGCATATGGGCACAATGGATCAAGGTAAATTCGAACTTACCGTCGTGGTTGTTCCGGGATCGGGAACTGGAGAACTTACGGGCATCGCAGGGAAGATGACGATTATTATCGTGGGCGGGAAACACTCGTACAAATTCGAATACACACTGCCTGCGAAGCAATAGGGAGCAAGAACGGCAACGATTATTACATTTCGGCAACGACTGGATTCTTCGTTTTGAAACAACAACTCCTCCACTGAGGCGGCTGCTCTGCGGCTAGAGTGGAGGAGATTGTGTCTGGTTCGATCGGCGGTTAGCGGGGTTCGAAACTCATTACGAGGTTCAGGTCGCTGGAAACAACCTGACCATCGAGCTTCGCAGGAGCATAGCGATACTGACTTACGGCATGAATTACCCGTGCATCAACTTCGGGATTCACGGGCTTGACGATCTGAATGTTCTGGGGCTTGCCGCTTTGGTCCACACTGTAGTGGAGGACGAGTTTCTGGCTGGACGGATCCTTCGCATGGAAGTCTGAAACGCTAAGATCGACGTCGTGAACTTTGAGCAGTTTCGGGGCGACTGCGCCGGTGCTGATTCGGTAACCCTGTGTTTTTTCGGATGCATCGTTCGCATGCAGGACTGCGGCAGGAGCCGCGAGCGCGTTGGGGGATTCTCCGCGAGCCTCGAGGTTGACACCCTGGCCAGTGTTGCTCGATTGAGCGTGCAGCAACATGGTGGAGAGAAAGAGCGTGGAAACGATAATTCTGCGCATGATTTGTTCTCCAGACGGTCAAGAGTGACCATCACAACTATAAACCTAATGATTTATGACTGTCAAATTTTGATTTTCCATCGTTTATTTTCAGTCATTTACAAGGAAATGAAGACTCACATTCTGTCTAAACGGTGGAAAGACGGGCCCAACAAAACTGAGCCAACATCAATCACGAGTGGAGGATAAGGAGCTTTGGCAACCGCAAACCCCGACCTCGATTCGCTACGATAAAAACATGGCTCGATTCCCTGCTGGACAGACTTTGCTCATTGATGCCGACGACACGTTGTGGGAAAACAACGTCTACTTTGAGCGGGCGATTGCGGCTTTTATCAGCTACCTGGACCACCATGAGTATTCGGCTGCGGAGGTGCGGCAGGCTCTGAATGCGGTGGAGCGCGAAACGATTGTCGCGCACGGGTACGGGTTGCCGAGCTTTAGGCGATCGCTTGTTACCTGTTTTGAACGCTTAAGCCCCGAACCGATATCCGAAGAGAAGCGACGACGCGTTGCAGGGTTCGCAAAATCGATCGCCGAGCAGGAGATTGAATTGCTGCCGGGGGTTGCTGAGACGCTGGATGAATTGGCTTCGCGGCATCGTCTGATCCTGATGACCAAAGGGGATCATGCGGAACAAGCGGACAAGATTGCGCGCTCCGGTCTTGCGTCGAGGTTCAATGCGGTGGAGATTGTCGCTGAGAAGGATCCAGCCACCTACGACGCGGTGATTGCGCGGCACGAGCTCGCCAAGCACACCAGCTGGATGATCGGCAACAGTCCCAAGAGCGACATCAATCCTGCGCTTGCGGCGGGCCTTCATGCTGTGTTTCTTTTTCACAAGGACACGTGGGTGCTGGAGCATGCCGCGCTGGCCGCAGCGCCGCAGGGGCAGCAACTGATCGAACTTGATTCGTTCGCCAAGCTCAATACAATATTTTAGCCAGGCTAACTTCGGGGGTAATATGCAGGTATGGAGCATCCCTCTCTCCAGCAGGCTGCCAAGAACAGCCGCGAGTTCCCATCGCCGCCGCGTGTCCATTGGGCGGTGCTGCTCGGAGTGATCATTGCGGCCGAGGCAGCGAGCCTGTGGCTGGTTCCCCGGCAATATCGCGATTTCGTGGTCAACGTGGTTACCGCAGCGTGGCCGATCTATCTATGTTTCTGGATTCGCAGAATCGATCCAAGATCGACTTCTCTCTATTGGGCGCTGGCTTCCTTTGTTACGGGCTTTCTTTTTTCATGGTTGCTGTGGATCGTGGTGATCTTTGAGATTCGCGAGGAGCTGCTGGACCACTACAACCGCCGCGAGCCAATCGGCCTGCGACTGAATTTTCTGCTCACGCTCTTGTTCTCGTTCATCTACTTTCAATACGCGCTGAACAAGATCACGAAAGAGAAGGAACTGGCTGCTGAGCGTGTAATGGCGGAGCCGGGTACGTCGGTCTCAGCTTGACTGGGCCCGCGCCGCTCTGGTCTACTGCATTCATCGTCATGAACAATTCTTCTGCCAACGCGCTGTACTGCCCGTCGATGCGCGGAGACTTGTTGATTCCCGCGATTCGAATTAGCGGCCACAATGTGCGCGCGGGATGCAGAGCCTGACGAGTTCGGATAGGTAGTTCGGTACCATACAGGCCACCACCCGCAAGCGCGGCTGGTGGCTTTTGAATTTCATGGCCAGAAAACAGCGAACGAGGAGAAAGTCTTGGAACCCGTAACTCTTGTCGGTATCCAGTCAGCGCGCGCCCGTATCGGCGAGGCCATTCATGTTTCGCCCTGCCAGTATTCGCATCATCTCTCTGAACTGACGGGGCTGCCTCTGCACCTGAAGCTCGAAAACCTGCAGCGCACCGGCTCATTCAAGGAGCGCGGAGCGCTGAACAAGCTGCTGACCCTGAGCGAAACGGAGCGGAAACGGGGCGTGATTGCGGCGAGCGCGGGAAATCATGCTCAAGGGGTGGCGTTTCACGCTTCTGCGCGGGGAATTCGCGCGCAGATCGTGATGCCGCTGGCGACGCCTCAGATCAAGGTGGCGGCTACGCGAGCGTTCGGGGCAGAAGTGATATTGCACGGGGCGAGCTATGACGAGGCTTGCGACGAAGCGCTGCGCCGCCGCGTTGAAGAGGGCCGCACA
Source organism: uncultured Acidobacteriaceae bacterium (assembly GCA_963826915.1). Taxonomy (GTDB): domain Bacteria; phylum Acidobacteriota; class Terriglobia; order Terriglobales; family Acidobacteriaceae; genus Telmatobacter. The sequence goes on along the minus strand of CAWGYG010000003.1, from coordinate 1,496,129 downwards.
TTCATCCATCCTTTTGATGACGCGGAGGTAATCTGCGGCCAAGGCACGATTGGCCTGGAGCTACTGGAGCAGGTACCGGATATTGAAGCCGTGGTAGTCCCGATTGGCGGCGGAGGACTGATCAGCGGCATCGCGTGTGCACTGAAGGAGACCAATCCCAAGATTCGCGTGATCGGCGTCGAGCCGGAAAAGCTGCCATCGATGCTGCGCGCGCGGGAGGCGGGTGCGCCGGTGACGATCGCCGCCGAAGCGACAATTGCTGACGGCATTGCAGTGCGCCGGGCGGGGGATCTCACTTTGCCACTGGTCTCGCGTTATGTGGATGAGATTGTTACGGTGGACGACGAGGAGATTGCGAGCGCCATCTTGATGCTGCTGGAGCAGGAGAAGACACTGGCGGAAGGGGCAGGCGCCGCGGCGCTGGCGGCGGTGGTGCAGTCGAAGACGAATCTGCGGCATCGACGGACGGTGGTGATGGTTTGCGGCGGCAATATCGACGTTTCTCTGCTGGCCAAGATCATCGAGCGCGGCCTGGTAAAGGACGGACGGCTGCTGCGGGTTCGCGTTTATTTGCAGGACCGGCCGGGCGCGCTGCTGCATCTGACGCAGATACTGGCCCGAGAACGTGCCAACATTGTCGAGACGATTCACAACCGTGCGTATTATGGCGTAAGCCTGGGCGAAACGGTGATCGACGTGACGCTGGAGACGCGCGGCGCAACACACATTACTGCTATCAGCCATGCGCTGCGCGAAGCGGGATTCCGATTTGAGAGGATCCAATAGGTTTGCCTCCGGAATCTCAATTGATTGGAGCGTGAGGTGCAGATTCGAGCGCGGGCGATTGCGCGCGGTTGGTGCGTTTTGCGGCGAACCAGATGAGCCAAACGGCGCTAAGACCGAATATAGCGTTGCCGACGCGGACGCTTGGGCCCATGCCGCCCACTGCGGGAGTTTGCAGAAACGCGTGCCATCCATAGGCCAGGGCCGCACCGGCGGCAAGGGCGAGCTGATGTTTCAGGCCCCAGCCAGATCGGCGCGAGAACAATAAAACCAGAATGAGCATGGTGAGGTCCAGCGCGAGCAAGGACGCTACCGCACCCCAGCCCCATCCCATCGGAACAAAAAGAGCAGTAGAGCCAAACGCAAGCGCAAGAGCGCCTGTAAGCCACGCGGATGGAATCCAACCTGAGACTGCCGGCGCGTTTTGCTTCGGCACGAGGAATGCTAGGCCGGCGAGCACCAGCATTGTTGCGGCAGCACCTGCGAATTGTACTTTCGAAGCGAGGAAATGATCCTGGTGGTAGCCAATGGCTGTGGACCCCACCGCGCCGAGAAAAAAGATGATCGAAAAGACGGTGAGGCCGACGCGGCCCAGCCACGGAGTGCGGGCGCGACCAGGGACGCAGGCTTCAATCAATGCAATGGGAGTGGCTATGCTCCAGATCGCATGCACGTTGAACATCCAAAGCGTCCACCACGCACCGATGCCCAGAGCGGGGATGTAGGCGGGCGTGAGCAGGCCCAGATTGAGTTTGAGGTAGTTCGGATTGAACAGGGATTGAGTAGTGAAGGCTTCTTCGAAGATCGCGTAAGCCATGCCGAGAAGCAGGATGCTGGGCCAGCCACGGCCGGCTCTGCGCACGGTCTCGCGAATCAAAAGCGCGCCGCCTCCATAGAGCGGGGCAAGAACGATGAGGCTGGGCAAAAGCTTGATAGGCAAATCTCCCAGTAGGAACTCGGCGACAAGCGGCGCGAGGAAAAAGAGGCCAAGGGCAGGACGGATTCCGTGCGTCTTTCCTTGCGGGTTTGTTTGGAAGCGAGTTCCCGATGTCTCCGACGATCCCATTTTTCGTTCTCCCAACTTAGAAACTTTTGCGCGGACCAAAGAATAGCACCGACGCAGAGGCGCGACTCAGCCGACCGCTGCCCGTTTTGCAGTGCAAGGCGCCCGGTGGTTAGAGTTGAATACGATACTCGCAGCAACCAAGTTCGCCAGGAGCTCAATGTACACGCCAAAATTCAATCAAGTAAGTGAACGAGCCATTCTCATTGAGACCATGCGGGCTAATTCGTTTGCCATTCTTTTTGGGCCGATTGGCGGGACGGAGACGAATGAGCATGCTGCCACACATCTTCCGCTGGTGGTGAAAGACGAAGGGGAGCATGGTCTGCTGGAAGGGCACTTTGCCAAGGCCAACAGGCATTGGCAGGCGCTGGCAGGGCGCGAAACGCTGGTTGTTTTTTCGGGACCGCACAGCTACGTTTCGCCTACGCTTTACGTGGAAGAGCTTTCAGTTCCAACGTGGAATTACATTGCGGTGCACGCTCACGGGACGATGGAAATGGTTGAGGATGATGAGGGAAAAGAGAAGCTGCTGGCGGGGCTGATCGAAGCCAATGACCCGTCTTATGCGAAGCAGTGGAACGGTTTGCCTGAGGGATTTCGCCGTTCGATGCTGGCGGGTATTGTGGGGTTCCGGATTCCGATTGCGCGCATTGAAGGCAAGTTCAAGATCAGCCAGAATCGGCCCGAGGCTGACCGCCGCAATGTCCTCGCCGCGCACGCTGAAGGCACGCCGGATCAGCGTTTGCTGGCCTCCTGGATGAAACGGCTCATCGGGTGATAAGGTCATCTCCGGCATTTCCGTGCACTCAATCCGATTCCAGGAGTTTGTTCGCCATGCGGAGATATCTGCTTCTGCTCAACGTTCTTTTGTTCGCTGCGACACTGCAAGCGGCCGCTGCGCCTCCAGCAACTGACTGGCAGGCTAAAGTCAACCAGTCGATGCCGCTGCTTGGACATCGCAATTGGATTCTCGTGGTCGACTCGGCCTATCCGCTGCAGTCGTCGCCGGGAATTGAAACCATCAACACGGGCGCCTCGCACATCGATGTCGTGAATTACGTGCTGGGCGCGATCGACCGGTCCATTCATGTTCGCCCCGTGATCATGATGGATGCGGAGTTGCCGTTTGTTCCGGACACGGACGCGCCGGGGGCGAGCCAATACCGCGAGGACATCGGCAGGGTTCTTAGCGGGTTCACGATTGAGTCGGAAAGGCACGAAAAGATCATTGCTGACATCGCGGAGGCGAGTCAGGAATTTCACATACTGGTGCTGAAAACGAACATGACGATTCCCTACTCTTCTGTCTTCATCCGGCTGGATTGCAAGTACTGGAGCGCGGATGCAGAAAAGCGGATGCGGGAGAGGATGAGGTAAATTCGGCAACAAAAGTACAGCCCTCGCCCCGGGGCTGCAACAAGCTTTTTCGGTTCGCGGAGGTAAGGCTGTGAGTGCCTGCAAACCACCCTTAACGGCTGAGCCTTTGGTATACTCAATAGGTTGACCTCTTGCGGAGGTGGCGAAATTGGCAGACGCACCAGCTTGAGGTGCTGGCGCCCACAAGGCATAGGGGTTCAAGTCCCCTCCTCCGCACCATAAAGTCTCCTGTCCGGGCCAACCGGGCATGGCTTGGAAAGCAGCTTCAGAAATGCAGATTCTCTTTTACGTCGTCGTCATTGTGCATGTGCTCGTAAGCCTGTTTCTGATCGGTGTTGTGCTTCTTCAGCAGGGCCGTTCGGCCGACCTGGCTGGCGCCTTTGGCGGCCAGGGGTCGCAGACCGCTTTTGGTCCCCGTGCCGCAGCCAACGTTCTGACCCGCCTGACTACCTGGTCGGCAATCATTTTCATGATCACATCGTTGTCGTTGACGGTGTTGTTTGTGCGGACAGGTCACTCTCATTCTGTACTTGACGACACAAAGCCAGCATCGGCGCCCGCAAAACCGGGCAAGTAGTTCACCCACGATTTCTCAGGATTGATATGCGGCAGGCCACAGGCCTGCCGCTTTTGCTTTTCATGGCAAACACATTTCTTCGGAAATAGCTTGAAATAGAATCTGGTTGACTTTTATATCTAATAGATATATCTTGCAGCTATATGGAACGCTATCAGACCGCCTACGTTATCCTTGGCATCCTTGCCATCCATCCCCATCAGTCGGGATACGAGATTCGCAAGACCGTGCAGCAGAGCGTCGGCTTTTTCTGGGGAGAGAGCTATGGCCAGATCTACCCGACTCTGAAACGCCTTGCAGCTGAAGGACTGATCGTTCCGAGCCAGTCAGCAGCGAAGCCGAGACCGAAGCGGCAGGAATACTCGATCACCCCTGCGGGGCAACTCTGCCTCAAAGACTGGCTGGCAGTTCCCTATCGCGATGACCCGCGTCGCGATGAGTTTCTGCTGAAGCTCTTCTTTGGCCGGGAAGCGGCGCCGAGTGTTGCTATCGCGCATATCCGGACATTTCAAGAGAAGAACAGAAACATGCTGGCCATGCTGCTGGAAGTAGAAAAACTCTCGCGCGCGCACAACTCACACCTTCCAGGATTTCCGTTCTGGATGCTGACGCTCAAGTTCGGTTTGGCACAGCTTCGCTCCGCATTGGAATGGAGCGATTCTGCATTGGACATGCTTTCAGATCTTGATAAAGCCAATTCCGTAAGCGCTCAGGCCCCATAGGGAATTCGAGCAACCAACCATTCCTGAAATCCCCCCCGGAGGTTCTAACCTGGCGCGCGCACACGCGGAGCGCCTGCACGAAGGAGAGCCGCAAGATGTCCACAGCCGTTCATTCCGCCCCTGCAATTGAGAACGTGAAGTCCAGCCGCTGGTCGCTGATTCTTGCCTGGGCCATCACCAGCCTCTTCATTCTCGGTTTTTTCACTCCTGTCGGCGCCTGGACAGGTCCCATCCTCGGTTGCTGGTTTGTGCTTACGCAAAAGCCCCTGCGCGGATTTCTCTGGATGACGGCAATCGGGTTTATTCAGAGTTTGCTCATGAACTGGCGCGTCTTTCCGCTGACCCATCCGGTGGACGCGTTCACCTTTGTTGGCGGATTGATTCTCGCTGCGCTGCTCGGCACCTTGCCCTTCAGCCTTCATCGGCTCACCAGCCCGCGGCTACCAGGATTTTTTGCAAGCCTCCCGCTTCCACTCGCTGGAACAGCGATCCCGCTGCTTGCGGTGAAGCTTCACTTGGGTTCGTCTATTGGAATTGGGGCGCGTTCATTCCTCATCCTCTGGTTTGCCGCGATTGTGGTTTGGATGTGGAACCATGAATATCCTGGAACCTCACTCTTCTTTGGCGCGGGCTTTGTTGTTGCGGCATGCCTGGAACCGTTGCGATTCTCCAGCGTTGCGGTGCTGCACTCGCTCCAGTCTTTCGGCCCAATTTCTGGCTGGGTCTGCACTGGCGGCGTTGTCACTTTGAGTATCTGGGCGCTGCTCAACCCAAGAAAGCAAAAGTCCTGGATCGATCGGCCCGAAATTGTTGCACGGCTGCAAAGTCCGGTTACCAATGAGCCCTTGCACGTGGTTGAAGAGCACGGGAGGGAAACATTGGTGAGCGCTTCCGGCGAGCGATTCCCCATTCGTGATGGAATTCCGAGCTTTCTCAATGCAGACGATCTGACCGGTGACAACGGCAAGTACAACCATCTTTATGAGACCATCGGCGGCTTCTACGACGATTCCCAGCGCGTTGCGAGCGCGATTCGTGGATTGGCCCTGGCACCGTACTTCCTCAGTTACATGGGCCTGCTCGAAGTGAAGCCGGGGGATTCGGTTCTCGAAACATCGGTGGGAACGGGTCTCAATTTCAAGTATCTACCCCACGGAGTGAAGCTTTCCGGGCTCGATCTTTCGGCTGCGATGCTGGCGAACTGCCAGGCGAACATGAGTCTCTGGCAGATGGACGCCGATCTTTATCTCGGCAATGCTGAGAGTCTTCCCTTCGCCGATTGCAGCTTCGACGTCGTCTTTCATGCGGGAGGTATCAACTTCTTCAGCGACCGCGCCAAGGCAATCCGGGAGATGATTCGCGTCGCTAAACCGGGAAGCCCGCTGCTCATCACGGATGAAACTGAGGAGTATGCAAAGCAGGTTTATGAACACATGCCAATCGCCAGCGCCTACTACAGGAATCGCAAAGAGACCGTCAAAACACCAATTGACCTGATTCCTGCGGAGATGAAAGATATTCATCTCGAAATGATCAAGGGCGGCCTGTTCTATGCGATCACCTTTCGCAAGCCGCTTGAGGCCTAAAATGGATTCATGATCTTTGAAACCTTTCCCGTCGGCCCTTTGCAATGCAACTGCACCCTGCTGGGCGATGAGGTGGCTGGCGAGGCCATTGTCATTGATCCCGGCGACGAGGTTGGACGGATACACCGGCGGCTGACCGGGCATGGTCTCAAGCTGAAGCAGATTCTTGTCACCCATGCCCACATCGACCACGTGGGGGGCGCGTTGAAGCTGAAGGCGCTGACCGGGGCGCTAATTCTTCTGAATGAAAACGACCTGCCACTGCTCGCGATGATGGCGGAACAGGCAGAATGGCTGGGTGTGGAGACGCCCGAGACCGCGCCGCCGGATGAGAACCTTTCCGACGGCAGAGTGATTGGGCTGGAACACTATCCGGCGCAAGTTCTGCATACACCCGGCCACACACAAGGATCGGTTTGCCTGCATTTCGCGCCAATGAAAATGGTGATTGCGGGGGATACGCTGTTTGCCGGAAGCATCGGGCGGACCGATCTGCCGGGCGGAGATTCCGAGCAGATTATCGAGTCAATCGAGGCTCGGCTGCTGACGCTTCCGGATGAAACGAAGGTGCTGCCGGGTCACGGTCCCGCAACGACCATTGGGGCAGAACGCAGAACGAATCCATTTCTTCGCTAAATATCAAATAAGTATAAAGCGTTTATATACAATTATTTATGTCAACTTATCCATGTACTACATCAGGTCAAACTGCCTGATTATTACTATTTTGATGCGTTACGTAATAGTCAACAAGAATGGTTACCCCCAACCTGAATTCGTCCTCGGGGCCGAGGAGGCTGACTACCAGCCAGCCTGAGGGTTCCATCGCGAAATAGTAGCCGGGATGGACCGAGACGCCTCGGTCCAATAGCTGCAGCGCAGTGGTTTCGTCGGGTTGGAAGGCTGGAACCCGGATGACTGCGTACCAGCCACCTTCGACTTTGAGGCGCTGGATCATTTGCTGACCTGAGAGCTGCCTATCGAGTTCCGCAAGGTTGGCGGTAACGCGATCTTTGATCTGACGTTGAATTCCCTGTCGATTGTCGAGCCACGCCGGAATTGCGCACTGGACCGGTGCGTTCATTGAGAGGAAGGTATCCGCGATGACATCGAGACGATCCATTGCCGGGGCGGAGTCGGGACCGGTGGCGAGGATCCAGGCCGCCTTCATCTGGGGAAGGCCGGCAATCTTGCTGAGACCGCTGACGACGTAAACGCCGACTCCTTCGATGCCGGCTGCAAAGCTGGCGAGAACACCTTCAAAACCGTAATCGAGAAAGACCTCGTCGACGATCAGGGAAAGATCGTGTTGACGACAGAGGCGCGCGATTTCTTCAATTTCCCAGGGCTTGGTGAAATGGCCGGTGGGGTTGTTGGGGTGCACAAGCACGATAGCCCGGGTTTGAGGCGTGATTGCACGACGAAATCCTTCGGGGTCGATCTGCCAGCCGTAGTCGTACACCAGCGGCGCAGGCTTGAGGCGGACATCGTCGAGGCCGGCAAGAAAATCGAAGAGCGGATAGCCGGGCTGCGGGACGAGGATTTCGCTTCCGGGGTCGCAGAGGAGGCGGAAGAGATAGCTGTAGGCCTCGCTGGTGCTGGTAGTGAGGACAATCCGTTCGGGCAGCACGGTAACGCCATGAGCAGCGTAGTAGGCGCAGACGACTTCGCGTGCGCTCAGCAGACCGAGCGGCTGGGGATCGTAGTCGAGGGCTTTGGGGTCGGCGAGCGCTGCAAGGAGGTCAGGGGCGTATTGAAAGCCGCAGCGGGTTGGATTCGACGCGGTGAGGTCGGCAACAGGCAGACCGGCTCTTGCGCGCAGCCGATGTGCTTCCGCGAGGGCACTCTCCTCGGTGTTCCATTCCGTTCTCCGCGAAAAGCGCATCGATTTCCTCTGAAGTGGGTTCGGGCGAGATTGTGGCAAAGTCTGCAGTGGCGGCGGACCCAAATGCATCGGTCACAATAGGAACAGGCGCCATCTTCACGATACACGGCGCTCAAAGGGAGAAACCTTGGGTTTGCGCGCAGTAATTTTCGATTATGGGATGGTATTGACTGCACAGCCACGGCAGGACGCACACGAAGCGATGATGCGGATTACCGGCCTTCCACGGGAACGATTTGAGGCACTGTATTGGGCTGACCGGCACGCGTACGACGAAGGCAAGCTCAGCGGGATCGCCTTCTGGCAAAAGCTGGTACGGGATGCCGATTTGAAGTTTGGACAACCGGAGATCGAGGAGCTGAACAGGTGGGATGCGCTGATGTGGACGACACAGAATCCCGCGATGCTGACCTGGCAGGAACAACTCAAAGAGCAAGGCATTCTGACCGCGATCCTGTCGAACATGGGGGATTCGGTGCTGGAGAACATGCAGCGTGAATTTGAGTGGCTTCCTCGCTTTGACGTTCTGGTGTGGAGCTTCCAGTTGAAGATGGCGAAGCCTGATCCTGCAATTTATCGTCATACGCTTGAGCAGTTGGGCACAAAGGCTGGAGAGACACTCTTCATCGACGACCGAGCCGAGAATATTGACGCTGCGCGCGCGCTCGGCCTGATCGCCATTCAGTTTTCAACGATTGAAATACTTCGCGAAGACCTCATCGCGACTGGGCTTGACAAGGAACTTCCCTTGCCTGAGCTGAAGAGCGCGTAGAAGAGTGCCGGTTACGCGAGTCGATTCAAATCTGAGCGCTATTCTACGGTCGCGCAAATTCTGTGTCCGGGCCCAGAGCCTAAACCCAGCCGCGTGCAGTACACTTGCATGCCGATAGCGCAGAATGGTTCAGTCAAACGTTTAATTTGACTCCTTTATGCGCATGGCCTGTGGTTGTGCTGTTCGGCCAATCATTGAGGGGGCAAAACGTGAAGCTGGAAAACTTCAAACGGAAGTCGATTTCATTTCGCACCGCCAGGTGGACATTTTTGGGTTCCATGGTTTTCGCGGCGTGCGCAACAATTGCGCTTGCGCAGACAGTGCCGGTGGTGACGGGCGACGCGCGCGTCGACAAGTTGCTGAGCAAGATGACTCTGCAAGAGAAACTGACGCTTATCCATGGAACGCAGGAGGATCCGGCGGTCTACCAGGGGCAGGCGGGATACCTTGCGGGCATTCCGAGACTGGGCATCCCGGGGCTGCGCTTCGCAGACGGGCCGCCGGGAGCGCTGACACGGCATCCATCGCAGGGCGAGACGGCAACGATGGGTGTTGCGGCAACCTTCAGCGTCAAGGATGCGGAGGAAAACGGCCTGGTGATCGGGCGCGAGGATCGGGCACTGGGGATCGATGTCTCACTGCAACCCTTCGTGAATATCGATCGCGACCTGGAATTCGGCCGCGGTTACAACACCTTTGGCGAGGATCCTTTTCTGACCAGCCTGATAGGCGCGGCAGAGATCAAGGGAATTCAGTCGCAGCATGTGATGGCCCAGGTCAAACACTACGTCGGATACGACTCCGATAACGAAAACACCTACATCGACGACCAGACTCTGCATGAGATTTATGTTGCGCCGTTCGATGCTGCGGTGAAGGCAGGCGTCTCGTCGATCATGTGCTCCTACAACCGCCTCAACGGCACCTTTGCCTGCGGTAACAAGGACACGCTTACAACCATTCTGCGTGACCAGATCGGCTTCAAGGGCTTTGTCACTTCCGACTGGGGTGCGACCCACGCCGTCAACTTCATCAACGCCGGTCTCGACATGGAGATGCCTGGCGAGCCGGATCCCAAGGCGGGCGGATTCTCAATTGTGTCATTCTTCGATTCGCGGCCCGTCCCACCGGCACGGACACATGTTCCGGATGAGGCAAACGACAACATGTTTGGCGGCCATATCCCCGAAGAACCGCAACCGGCTCGTGGGGGTGGCGGCAACTGGGGCGTGAAACTCAGTCCGGAAAAGATGCCTGAAGCACTCAAGGATGGCACGGTGAGCGAAGCCACGATTACCCGGGCCGCGGGGCGGGTGCTCTACGAGATTGTTCACTTCGGGTACATGGATGGGCAATCGAAACACGAAGTGACCAAACAGGACATCGACGGCAACGCCAAGATCATTGAGAAGACCGGCGAGGATGCGGCGGTGTTGCTGAAAAATCAGGGTGCCGTGCTGCCGTTGAAGGCGGCGGACCTGGATTCAGTGGTGCTGATTGGTCCGACGGCAGGGCAGGTGGACTCGATCGGGATCAATGGCGAGCGGTCGGTGGGAATTCCAGGGCGCCAGGTGGGCCCGCTCGAAGCGATGAAAAAGATCTCGGGCAACGGGAATATTCAGTTTGCCGTGAACGACGACATGACGGGCACGCCGGTTCCAGCAAGCGCGCTTAGCCACGATGGCAAGCCGGGGCTGGAGCGCGCGCAAGTGAGCGCTCCTTCAAGCGGCACAGTCAGCGCAAACGTGCAGGCAGATCCGCAGGTGAACTTTACGGTGAACGGCGGAAACGCTCTGCCGCCGAACTCCATCGTCAAGTGGAAAGGCACGTTGACGCCGCCGCATGCCGGGACATACTGGCTGTATCTGCAGGCTATGGGTACCAATGCGCGCATTTCTCTCGATGGCAAACGGCTGGCGGCCACCGGCGCATTTCAGGGCGGCGTGCACGGCGACATTCTGCAAGCCAACCAGGATAATGCCGTGCCAACAACGGATCATCTTGATAATGTGCGGCGGGCAGTTGAACTGTCGGAGGGTCCGCATGCGATTGAGATATCGACCAGCCCGGACAGTTCGAATTCGCCCGTGCAGGTGAGACTGAACTGGTACACACCTGAGCAGCGCAAGGCTGATCATGAAGCCGCAATCGCCGCGGCCAAAAACGCCAAGGTTGCGGTGGTCTTCCTGTGGACGCGCCTTGAGCCGGTGTTTGGTTTGCCGGGTGAGCAGAACAAACTCGTTGAGGAAATTGCTGCTGTCAATCCGAACACGATTGTGGTGCTGAATACGAGCCAGCCGGTGGCATTGCCGTGGGTCGACAAGGTGAAAGCAGTGCTGGAGATGTGGTGGCCCGGCGACGAGGGCGGCTGGTCAACCGCGAATCTGCTGCTAGGCAAGACAAGCCCAGCCGGGCGCCTGCCCGTAACCTGGGGCAAAAGCCTGGCGGACTATCCGGCTACCGATCCCAAGCATCCCGAGCGCTCCAAAAAAGGCGTGGACCACAAAACCACATACAGCGAAGGCGTGAATGTGGGCTATCGGTGGTTTGACAAAGAGAATATCGAGCCACTGTTCGCCTTCGGGCACGGACTGAGCTACACCAGCTTTGAATACTCTGACCTGAAGGTTGAGAAAACCGCAGACGGAGGACTCGACGTCAAAGTCAGCATCAAGAACACTGGCGGTGTCGCTTCGGATGAAGTTCCGCAGGTGTACCTGGGAGCGCCGAGCGAGATTCCGACAGGCGTGCAATTCCCGGTGCGGGCTCTTGTGGCATTTGACCGGGTTCACATTGGCGCTGGCGAAGCGAAGACGGTGACGTTGCATGTGCCGGAGCGGCAGTTACAGTACTGGTCAACGGCAGAAACGAAATGGGTGATCGCGAGCGGCAAACGCACGGTGAGCGTTGGCGGCTCATCCCGCGACTTGCGACTGAATGAGACGATCGATTGAGCGGTTTGCTCTGATCCGATAATGCCGGAGCAGACGCTCCGGCATTGTCATGTTTGGCCACGTGCTAAGTCGCGAGGCCAAGGCCCACCAGGTTCGCAGCCGCGATGATGATAAGCATCCCGACCCAGAGCAGCCGGACAGGGCGGCTGCCGACGCCAGTCCATTCGCCCAGGGCCAGCCCGACAAGACCACCGCAGAGAACATATCCGCTCATGTGGAGCATCCAGTTCACGTAGCCAAGGCGCTGCGGGATGTTGGCGGCGCCCCATGCGTAGAAGAAGAACTGCAAGTACCACATGATTCCGCCGGTAGCCGCGAGAGTGGCATTTTTCACCAGAACTCCACGCGTCTCCGCCAGATCGCGGCGAAGGGAGATGCTTTTCACGACGGCAAGGCGGATGAAGCAGTAACTGAAATTCACCAGCGCACCGCCGCCCATGATCACTACATAACTTGGCAGCGCTGCATAGAGGGGATTCACTCCCAGGTGGAGCGCAGCGGTCTCCATCGGCTTGGCGGCATGCATGGCAAACGACATGCCGGAAGAAAACACGCCGCACATGCCGGCAAGGGCGAGGCCCAGTTTCAAGTTGAATTCTGTGGGCGCTCCGCGCAGTTGTATTTCTTTCTGGTGACCGGCATAGGAGACGGTTGCGACGCCGATGAGGGCGACCAGCACGCCCGCCATTGTGTAGAGGCCGCCCCTGGTCGCAAACAGCATCGCCGCCTGCCCGTCGAGGATAGGCGGCATGAGGGTGCCGACAACCAGCGTGACGCCGATGGCGACGCCGATGCCGAGGGACATTCCCAGGTGGCGCATGGCGAGTCCGTAATTTACGTTGCCTACGCCCCACATCGCGCCGAACAGCACGGCTTTCCATAAGACACCGGAGTCGATGGATGCGTAAAAGGCGATAAAGCCAGGCAGCAGGAAGAAGCTTACCGATATTGGAAGCAGTACCCACGAGAACACACCGGCGACAGCCCAGGTTGTTTCCCAGGACCACTTCTTCACTTTTTCAATGGGTGCGTAGAAGGATGCCGCCGATGCTGCCCCCACCATGTGCCAACCAATTCCCGCCAATATCGCCGGCATAGAACTCCAATGTCTACATTGTGGAATGAACGCTGAGAATCATCCTAAGCGCTGGCCGCGCCGCTCGGGCGAAAACTTCCGCTCAGGCAGCAATCTCTGACGCAGAACCCGTAAACTCTTCCCATGGCCCTACGCATTTATGCCGCCACGACGAGCCAGGGGAAGCTGCGCGATTTTCGAACCGCAGCTCAAGCCTACTCAATAGCCATCGAACCCCTTCCCACTTTGACGACGATTGCTGCTCCCGAGGAGAACGGAGACACATTTACCGCCAACGCCACGCTCAAGGCTGTTTACTATTCGAAGTTTGCAGCGGGAGAAATGGTGATGGCGGACGACTCGGGGCTTGAGGTCGATGCGCTCGAGGGCGCGCCCGGGGTGCGCTCTGCACGGTTCGCTGCCGATTTCAACATGTTTGATTCACCCGATGCCAACGACAACACGGACGTATGGAATAACATCGTGCTTCTGCAGCAGTTGGCCGGGGTCGCGCCATCTGAGCGGACAGCTCGCTATCGGTGCGTGTTGGTCGCAGCCCGTGATGGCCGGGCTCTTTTTATTGCCGAAGGGGCCGTGGATGGGCTGATATTGGACGCGCCGCGCGGTACAGGGGGTTTTGGATACGATCCCCTGTTTTACCTGCCGGAACTCGACTGCACAATGGCCGAACTGGACCTCGAAACCAAGCTTTCTCTAAGCCATCGCGGCCGTGCGTTGAAGGCGCTGCTCACAAAGTTGCAGCCATAGGTATGCACTTGTGTTGGAGAATCTTCACAGAGCGCTGATTTTGAAAACGAAGAACCTCATTCTGATCCCTGTTTTCTGGGCGGCGGCATTTGCGTCGGCGCAGGCGAATGTAGGAGAGTTGCGCCTTTTGGTCACGGACGTTACGGGACGCGGCCTGAGCGCCACGGTCGAAATCGTAAGCCAGGGGAATCATTACGCGAGGACGCTGTCGATTGGTACGGATGGGACTTTGGACTTGCAAAGGCTGGCGTTCGGCAGGTATCGGGTTGAGATTCGGCAGGCTGGCTTCGCCGATGTGGTGAAAATGATTGAGATTCGCTCTACCGCGCCCACCCGTTTTACGGCGGAGATGAAGGTGGCAGCGACAAACGAGTCAGTGACGGTGCATGCCTCCGATACGCTGCTTGCTGTAGATCAGGCTGGCTCGGTAAACACGGTTGGGGCGAATGCGATCGAGGATCGCCTGGGTTCAGTTCCCGGCCGCTCAGTTCAAGAGGTGGTCAATTCGCAGCCGGGATGGATGTATGAGGGCAGCGCAGTGCTGCATCCGCGCGGATCGGAATACCAGACTCAGTTTGTGATTGACGGCATTCCGCTGACAGATAATCGCTCGCCGAGCTTTGGGCCTGAAGTTGAGGCCGACGAAGTGGAGTCTCTGAGTATCTATACCGCGGGGATTCCGGCTGAATACGGCAGGAAGATGGGCGGCGTGATCGAGGTGAACACGATGAGAGATGCCCAGGCCGGACTGCACGGAAAACTGGTGGCGTCGGGTGGCAGCTTCGCATCTGCTAGCGGATCAGGGCAGGCGCAGTATTCGCTGAACGAGAACACTTTCGGCGGAAGCGCCAGCGGCAGCGAAACGGAAAGGTATCTCAACCCTGTTGTTCCGCAGAATTATTCGAATACCGCGACGCTCGGCGACTTTGACGCGAATTACATGCGCGTCCAATCGCCCAGCGATTCATTCACGTTGAATCTGCGGCGAGAGTTTTCGCGCTTCGATATTCCGAATGAACTGGTTCAGCAAGCGGCTGGACAGAGGCAAACGGCAGCGAATGCAGAAACCATGGCGACGGGGTCTTATCAGCACAATTTTTCAGATCGCGGATCGGCTGATGTGCGCGGCATGGTGCGCGAGAATGCCAATCACTTTGAATCAAACGCGGACTCGACGCCGATTGAGGTGTTTCAGCACAATCGGTTCCGCGAGGGGTATTTCAAGATCACCGGAACCCTCGATCGCGGCGCCAACGAATGGAAGGCGGGCGTCGAATCGGATAATACTTTCCTGCGCGAGAATCTCAATTATCTGATCACCGATCCGACGCAATTTGACGAAGGAACGCCGACGGCATTTCAGTTTGCTGGAAGCAGGCCCGACCTTGAGCAGTCGGCGTTTCTGCAGGATCAGATCAATCTGCACAGTTGGACGATAGCGGCCGGACTTCGCTGGGACCATTACCAGTTGTTGCTGAATCGTCAGGCAGTCGAACCCCGCCTGGCTGTTTCGCATTACTTGCAGAATGCGGGCCTGATTTTGCACTTTTCTTATGATCGAGTGTTTCAGACGCCGTCATTCGAAAACATTTTGCTGTCGAGCTCGACGGAAATTGAGGCTCTGAATCCGCAAAACTTCCTGCGACTGCCGGTAAAGCCGTCTGTCGGAGACTATTACGAGGCGGGAGCGAGCAAGGAACTCGCAAAAAAGGTCAGGATCGACGCGAATTACTTCAGAAGATTCCTGAATGATTACGCGGATGACGACCAGATTGAGAACACCACAATCAGCTTTCCGATCTCGTTCAGAAAAGCAATCATTTACGGTCTGGAGGGTAAGCTTGAAGTGCCCAACTGGCATGGGCTAAGTGGGTTTGCGAGCTATTCCTATGAAGTTGGAAACACCTGGTTTCCCGTAACTGGCGGCCTGTTTCTTGGCGCCAGCGCTTCGGCAGCCGCCGCTCAATTGACCGGCCACTTTCCTGATTCGCAGGACCAGCGCAACACATTTCGCGGACGCCTGCGCTACCAGGTAACGCCGCGATTCTGGATTGGCGGCGGTGCCCAGTTGGACTCCGGACTTCCCTTCGAATTTGATGGAAACCCCGCAACGGTGCTGGCGCAATACGGGCAGCAGGTGCTCGACCGGCTGAATTTCAGTCGAGGCCGCATCGATCCTTCGTTCGAGGCAAACGCTTCAGCGGGGCTGATGTTGCGCCGTTCCGATCGCTTTGGGACAACCCTGCAGGCAGACGGCGAAAACCTGGGCAATACTCTGGACGTGCTCGATTTCGGAGGGCTGTTCTCAGGCAACGCGATTGGGCCTCCGCGGAGCTTTTCGCTGCGTTTGACCACGACTTTCTGAGACTGCGCAACAGTGCCTGTGCCGCGTTGGTGACAGAATTGAACGAGAGATACGCCTTGGCGTAGAAGCAACGGGGTGAAAGGGAGGACTCAGTGGCACATTGGCTGCATTCATATCTGAATCGCCGCGATGCGGCAATTGGCGCGATGGCGGGGGGCGCTTCACTGCTATTGGGCCCGGCTGCGATGGCCTCGCCGCCTGAACAGGCGGACCGGTCCTTCATCGATGCACGCCAGTTTGGCGCGGCGGGTGACGGCAAGACGGATGATACCGCGATCCTGCAGCGTGCTCTCGACGCAGTGGCAGAGCTGAGCGGGGCGCTCTTTTTACCGCCGGGGATCTACCTGGCGAACGAGTTGCATGTGCGACCGGGGACGATGCTGGTGGGCATGCCGGCCTGGAACTATGGCGGACCGGGAGGGTCTGTACTCCGGTTGGCAAGCGCCAATTCGAGTTGCTTGTTGAACCTTACCAAGGCACGCGGAGCAACCATTGAAGGCCTGGCCCTCGATGGCCGAGGTCTTGGCACCGGAATTCACGGCATCTTTGTGGATCGGACGACGTACCCGGAACACGAAGACGGATTTCGCATCGAGAAATGTCAGGTTGCGCGATTCACCGGGGACGGCGCACACCTGGGCTGCGTGTGGTGCTTCAGCGTGCGCCACTGCATGCTGGCTTACAACGGCGGCGATGGGCTTAGTTTGCGGGGATGGGATGGGTTCCTCCTCGACAACTGGTTCTCTGGTAACAAGCGCGCCGGGTTTGCCGCGCGGCAAGAGAACGCCTCGATAACGTTCACCGCTAATCGGATCGAGTGGAACGGTGAGGAAAACATGCTCATCACAGGTGGCGACGGCTACCAGATTACGGGGAATTTCTTTGACCGCGCCGGCACTTGCGGCATTGCCCTGCGTAAGGGTCGCGGCCCCTGCAACCAGGTCACGATCACCGGCAACTTCATCAAACGAAGCGGAAAACTCGCCAGCCCGAAAAGCCACGATTCTGCGCAGATTCTTCTTGAAGGGACCGAGGGAGTAACTTGCCTGGGAAACTGCATTCAGGCTGGTCGCGACGACGGAGGAAAAGGGGTCTGGAGCCCGTCGTACGGCATCGTCTACCAGGGATTGCGAAATTGCGTGATCCGAGACAACGTGATGCACGATGGCGCCATGGAACAGCTGAACCTTGACCTCGGAGGGCACGGCGAGGGAGTTGTATTCAGCGACAATCCAGGGCGGCTGTTCACCGATCTGAATCGCAAATGGTGAGCACGGACGCTCCACGCACGGCATTTATGGGAAACCAGTTTGATTGCGTACAACTGCGAACCGGCGTGTGCTTGACGATCCTTGTGTAGGTTCCGAATAATGCATGAGTACTGCAGTAAAGTTTGCCGTCCCTCATTCTGAAATTTCCAGCTCCGGATTCCGGACCCGCTGATTTTAGGAGCCACAATCTGATGGCCACAGCCGAACATCCCGCCACGCAAAAGCTACGCGGGGGCGTCAAGCCTCTGCGCGCTGGCCAGGGAACGACCTTTCTATGGCGCAAGCTGCATTCTCTGCTCGGTATTATCCCCATCGGCGCCTTCTTTCTTGAGCACCTTCTCTCGAATTTCGAAGCTCTAAAGGGCCCGGCGGCCTATGGCGCGCAGGTGAAGTTCCTCAATTCCCTGCCCCTGGTGCGCGTGCTCGAGTGGGTCTTCATTTTCCTGCCGATTCTGTATCACGGACTATATGGGGTTTACATCTGGCTGCGCGGTAAGTCGAACGTGGTGTATTACCCATGGGCCGGCAACTGGATGTACGTCGCGCAACGCTGGACGGGCCTGATCGCCATCCTGTATATCGGGCAGCACGTATTGCGGCAGCGCTTCATGGGAATCAGCCTTCCTGAGAACCCCGGTGCGGCCTTCCACAAGGTGCAGATGGAGTTGCAGAACCCGTGGATGCTGGCTGTCTACGTGATTGCGATGATTGCGATCTGCTGGCATTTTGCTTACGGGATCTGGCTGTTTGCGGCCAAGTGGGGCATCACGCCGGGTGCTCTTGCCCGCAAGAGATTTGGTTATGCGTGCGCGGCGTTTGGAGTGGTGTTGCTAATCATGGGACTGGCTAGCATCTGGGCGTTCATCAGCCCCAAATACAAAGACGCTCCGGAGATTGCGCCTTTGGCAGTCGTGCAATTCACGGCTCATGGCTCTTAGCCGTCTGCTTCCTGCCAGAGGCTGGAAGCTGTTTTGCTTGAAAGGACTTGAAAGATAATGGCAGGACCCAGAATCATTGTGGTTGGCGGAGGACTGGCCGGACTCGCAGCGGTAATCAAGATTGCAGAAGCCGGCGGCAACGTTGACCTGTTTTCCATTGTGCCGGTCAAGCGTTCTCATTCGGTTTGCGCCCAGGGCGGCATCAACGCCGCGAAGAATCTGAAGGGCGAGGGCGACACCACCGACAAGCATTTTGACGACACGATCTATGGTGGCGACTTCCTTGCCAACCAGACTCCCGTAAAGGCCATGTGCGAGGCTGCGCCCGGAATCATCGATCTGCTCGATCGCATGGGTGTTCCTTTCAACCGCACGCCCGAGGGATTGCTGGACTTTCGCCGATTCGGGGGAACACTCTACAACCGGACAGCCTTTGCCGGCGCGACCACGGGGCAGCAGCTTTTGTACGCGCTCGACGAGCAGGTGCGCCGCTACGAGGCCGAAGGCAAGGTCAAGAAGTATGAGGGCTGGGAGTTCCTTTCGGCAGTGATTGATTCAAAGGGCGTGGCGCGGGGGATCACGGCACTGAATCTTCGCACGATGGAGCTCAAAGTTTTTCCGGCCGAAGCGATCATTCTGGCGACCGGCGGCAACGGCGCCATTTTCGGCAAGAGCACAAACTCTGTTGTTTGCACGGGCTCTGCCGATTCGGCTGTCTTCCAGCAAGGCGCTTATTATGCGAATGGCGAATTCATCCAGGTACACCCAACTTGCATCCCGGGTGAAGACAAGCTTCGCCTGATGTCGGAATCGGCGCGTGGCGAAGGCGGCCGCGTATGGGTTCCACGCACAGCCGGCGAAAAGCGACCGATCAAACAAATTCCCGAGTCGGATCGCTGGTATTTCCTTGAGGAGTGGTATCCCAAGTACGGCAATCTTGTGCCTCGCGATGTAGCTACGCGGGCCATTCACAAGGTGGTTTACGAGTACGGGCTTGGTCTGGATGGGCAGCCGATGGTCTATCTCGACCTGACCCACATTGACCGCGCCACGCTGAACCGGAAACTCGAAGGCATTCTTGAGATTTACGAAAAATTTGTCGGCGACGACCCGCGCGATGTGCCGATGAAGATTTTCCCGGGCATGCATTACACCATGGGCGGTTTGTGGGTCGACTTCAATCAGATGACGAATATCCCCGGCATCTTTGCCGCTGGCGAATGCGAATACCAGTATCACGGCGCCAATCGGCTGGGCGCGAATTCACTGGTGAGTTGCATCTTCGGAGGATTCCGTGCGGGCCCGAACGCACTGCAGTACGCAAAGAACCTAACGGCGGAGCAGGGCGACAGTGGCGCCGCCGCAGAAGTCGCGCGCCAGGCGGAGATCAACAAGAAGCTGCTCAATAATGAAGGCACCGAAAATCCATTCAAGCTGTGGCGTGAACTTGGGACAACCATGACCGAGCATGCGACGGTGATCCGGTACAACAAAGGATTGAAGCAGGCCGACGATAAGATCGTCGAATTGCTTGACCGGTTCAAGAATGTGAACCTGAGCGACAAGAGCCAGTGGGCAAATACGAGCTTTGCATTTGCGCGGCAGTTGAAGAACATGCTGGAACTTTCGCGTACGGTTGTGCTGGGTGCGCTGCTGCGTGACGAATCGCGCGGTGCGCATTACAAGCCGGACTTCCCGGATCGCAACGACGAGAAGTTCCTGAAGACCACAAAGGCGAGTTTCACTGGTGCACCGGATGGTCCGCGATTTGAATACGAAGAGGTTGATACGCAATACATCAAGCCGCGCCCACGCCGCTACGACGCAACGAAATAAGCAAAGGGAGACTCGACCGATGGCAACTAAGACCGTAACATTCGAAATCAAACGCCAGGCCAGCCCCGATGCTCCTTCGGTGTGGGAGAACTTCGAGCTTGAGTGGCGGCCCGGCATGAACGTCATCTCCGCAATGATGGAGATCGCCGCGAACCCGGTTACGGCTGACGGACGCGCGACCACTCCAATTACCTACGACTCGAATTGTCTTGAGGAAATCTGCGGATCGTGCGCGATGCGCATCAATGGCAAAGCGCGTATGGCGTGCTCTGCGCTCGTCGACAACCTTGAGCAGCCGATTAAAGTCGAGCCGCTCTCGAAGTTTCCGCTGGTACGCGATTTGCAGGTCGATCGCTCGGTTCTGTTCGAGAATTTGATGGCGGTAAAGGCATGGGTTCCCGTCGACGGAACTTATGACCTGGGATCGGGACCGCGCGTTTTCCCGCAGCAGCAAGAGGCGAACTACCCGCTTTCAAACTGCATCAGCTGCTGCTGCTGCATGGAAGTTTGCCCGCAGTTCAACGAGTCGACTGACTTCGTGGGCGCTGCCACAATCGCGCAGGTAAAGCTTTTCAACAATCACCCCACGGGCAAGGTATTCAAGGAAGATCGGCTGCGCGCGCTGGCCGGGGATGGCGGCATCCAGGAATGCGGCTTCGCGCAGAACTGCGTTGAAGCTTGCCCCAAGGGCATTCCGCTGACAGATGCAATCTCAGATATGAGCCGCGATGTACTGATTCAGAAGGCGAAGGATTTTCTGCGCAGCTAGTCGTGCAGAACTCAATTCAACTGCGGCAGAACTGAATTCACATATGCCCGGTTCCGGGGCCGGCTGCTCAGAAGCCGGCGATCCACTCCTGAAGAAACGCCGGGAAACATCCCATCAACAGCACGCCCAGGGCGATGACGAGCAGCACTCCGATGGTAACGGGGTGCGCCTTGATTGGCGTTTCATCCGCCGCCGGCATGACGTATGCACGCTTGAGAACCTGCAGATAGTAATACAGAGACACGGCGCTCATGGCGACGGCCAGGGCAACGAGCGCGAAGGGCACGACCCCTCTTGAGACGCGGAGAACGGCTGCGAACAGATTGAATTTAGCCCAGAATCCAACCAGCGGCGGAATTCCAGCGAGCGACAAGAACAGGATCAACGAGACGCCTGCGAGGAATGGATTGCGCTTGTGCAGTCCGAGGAATGCATCAAGGCGGTCGCTTCCGGTAGCGCGCTCGATTACGCCGACGACGCCGAAGGCCCCGACGGTCGTGAGGCCGTAAGTAAGGATGTAATAGAGCACGGCGTTGGTGCTCACTGGCGAATGGGAGAAGTATGCGAGCGCCAACAGGATATAGCCGGCGTGCGCGATCGCCGAATAAGCCAGTAACCGTCGTACGCTTCGCTGAGCCAGGGCGGCGAGATTTCCCAGCGTCATCGACGCCACGGCAAGCAAGACCAGGATCAGCGACCACGGTGCTCCGATGCCGATATACTTTGGCGGCAGACCGGAGGTCAACGTGACAAATCGCACAACGTGAGCGTCGCCGAAAACATGTGCGGCTGCCGTTCCAATTCCAATGAGCAAGGCAAAGCTTGCGACTTTCGAGACCGATGCGATGAACGCGGCAGCGGGTGCGGGTGCGCCTTCATAGGTGTCGGGCGCCCAAAGATGAAATGGAACCGCGGCCACCTTGAAACCCAATCCTGCGGCAACCATCACGAGCGCGACATAGAGCAGAGGCGTGGAGTTGATGGCGTTCGAACTGTACATCGCGAGCATGACTTGATGGAGATTCGTGGATCCGGAAATACCGTAGAGGTAGCTGAAACCAAAAAGCAGAAAGGCCGCGGACATGCCGCCGAAGAGGTAGTACTTGATCGCGCTTTCGGCGCTCTTCCCCGACCGCTTCGCGAAAGCTGTGAGGATGTAGAGGCCGAGACTCAGCAATTCAAGACCGACGAAGATGACCAGCAGATCTTGCGCGGCGGCAATGATCAGTCCGCCGGTTGCCGCCATCAGAATTACCGCGACAAACTCGCCTACATGGCGGGTAAAGTCCGAATCAATCAATAAGAGCAGGGTAAAGACAGTGAGCCACAGGATTCCGATTTGAGCGACCGCCGAGTAGCCGCCGGAAGCGAGAAGGAGGTCGCTGCTTCCGGGATAACTGAGGCCGCCGGGAATTTGATATGCGAGCGTGATGACAGCAGCCCCGCAGCCCAAAACACCAAGTAGGGCCGCCACGGCGACGCGCACCTGCAATGCGGCTTTGCGCAGAAGGCCGAGGTCTATGACAAGAACGAGGAGGGCCGCAATTTCGAGCGCGGTCTCAGGCAGCGTCATGTAAAAGAGGTCTGCGTAGTTCATTGCACACCTCCCGCAAGCAGGGCCTTCACCGCTGGTTCGATGGTATCGAGCAGTATTCGTGGATAGAGGCCCACTACCAGGGTTGCGGCTACCAGAAGCGACGTTCCGGCGACCTCGGGCCAGGTAATCGGTGCAAATGCGCGCCCCTGTTCCTCTTCAAGAACATGCGTGCTGGGCAGCAGATCGCTGAAGAAGGCTTTCTGCAACGCGCGCCATGTATAGGCGACACCAACGACGATCCCTATGCCGGCTGCGGCGGTCCACCAAGGCTTGGCGATCCACGAGCCGACCAGGACCTGAAGTTCCGCAACGAAGCCGGAGAAGCCGGGCAAGCCCATTGAGGCCATTCCCGCGATCACGAAGGCCCACGCGGCAAAGGGCAGGCGCTTGGCGAGATGCATGGTCTCAAGTTCTGCAAGCTGGCGAGTGTGGGTACGCTCGTAAACGATGCGCCCGACGATAGCGAACAGCAGGCCGGCAATCACGCCGTGAGAAAACATTTGCAGGACCGCGCCGGTGACGCCGATCTGCTTCAATGTCATCAAGCCGAGAAGCACAAAGCCCATGTGGCTCACGCTCGAATAGCCGATGACGAATTTGAAATCGGCTTGAGCCAGCGCTACGAGCGCGCCGTAGACGATGCCGATTACCGCAAGGATCGCGAACACGTCGCGCCATGAGCCGATGCCGATGAACGAGAACCCCCATGGATCCATGCCGCGGGGAAACAGGGACATGGCAACGCGCAGGCATCCATAGGCGCCGAGTTTCATAACGACACCCGCAAGCAGCATGGATGCGGCGGTTGGTGCGGCGACGTGGCCGGTGGGCGCCCAGGTGTGAAAGGGCCACATGCCGGCGAGAATTGCGAAACCGGTAAATACCAGCGGGAATGCCCACATCTGAAAGCTGACCGGTAGTCCGGCATGGGCGAGTTCGATCAAACCAGTGGAGTGACTGCCCGCGGTGGCATATGCGGCCAGCAAACCGATGAGGACCATTGCCGAACCAACAAACGAATAAAGCGCGAGCTTCATTGCCGCGTATTCGCGGCGGGTTGAACCCCAGATTGCAATAAGGAAGTACTTCGGGACAATGGCGATCTCATAAAACACAAAGAGCAGGAATAGATCGTAACTGAGAAACACTCCGTAGACGCCGCCGATGAGGGCGAGGAAAAAGGCGAAGAATTCGTTGGTTCGCAGTTCGATGTTCCAACTGAAGAGCACACCGGCGACCGCGGCAAGGCCGGTAAGGAGCACAAGTACGCGGCTAATGCCATCTGCCGCGAGTAGGAAGCGAATGCCCATCGATGGAACCCAGGGCAAATCGATGAGTACAACGCGGCCCTGACCCATGCCAGAAGCGAAGCCGAGCACTGCCAGCGCGAGTCCCGCAGTGGCTACCAACAACGCGAACCACCGCGCGAGGG
This sequence comes from uncultured Acidobacteriaceae bacterium, assembly GCA_963826915.1. Classification (GTDB taxonomy): domain Bacteria; phylum Acidobacteriota; class Terriglobia; order Terriglobales; family Acidobacteriaceae; genus Telmatobacter. The sequence continues at coordinate 1,472,356 of CAWGYG010000003.1, read as the reverse complement.
CGGCATTGCCCTTCGGCAGCAACGCCAGCATCAGCGCTCCGGCAAACGAGAGATAGATCGTCCAGGCCAACATCTAAAATCTCCAGTGAGCCAGCAGGTTAACGACCGTTGGGTTCACGCTATTCAGGATCAGTTGCGGCAACAATCCGATGAGAAACATCAAAAAAATTACGGGAGCCATTCCGAGTACTTCGCCGCCGTGCATGTCAGGGAAATGAGCCCAGTGCTCCGGCACGGGGCCGGTAAAGACTTTCTGAATCACCGTCAGAATCACCGCCGCAGTCACCAGCAGTCCTAGAACTGATACCGTCGCGGACACCCATGCAAGTGGGAAGACACCGCGGAAGATCAGGAATTCGCCGACGAATCCATTCAAGCCCGGCAATCCCAGCGACGAGAAAAGCGCGATGCCCATGAGGCCGGCGAAGATAGGAGCGGGCTTTCGCAATCCGCCAAAGTCGTCGATACCGCGATGCCCGCCGCTGCGGAATTGAATCATGGCCACAAACCAGAACAGCGCGGCCGCCGTGAGGCCGTGATTGAACATTTGCAGGATTACGCCGTTCAGCGCGGCGGCCTGGCTGGTTTGCGCGGCAACTCCGACGGCCGGAACCGCGAGGGCGAAGATGCCAAGGAGGCAGTAGCCGAGATGGTTGACCGAGGAGTAGGCAAACACGCGCTTCAGATCTTTCTGCGCAGCAGCAGCCCATGCACCCATCACCACGGTGAGAACGGAAAGGATCAGGAGCGGCGTGCGTATCTGCGCGATCTGGTGACCGAAGAGCGGCAGCGCGATACGCAACAGTCCGTATACGCCCATCTTCGACATTGCGCCGGTCAGGAGCATGGTTACGGGCGAAGGCGCTTCGGCATATGCAGCGGGGAGCCAGGTGTGGAAGGGCGCCATCGGCACTTTAACTGCAAAGCCTGCCAGGACGCCGATGGCCAGGCACATCATTACAGGGCCGAGATGCGCTGTGACGGCTTGCTCCAATGCGCCGGTGGATGCCATCGCCGCCAGTTGCAGAAAGTCCATCGTCCCCGGCGCATCTTTGCTGCCGGTGGAGAGGAACACGGCGAGGAACGCGAGGAGCAGAGCGACCGAACCGGCCATTGTGTAGACGAAGAACTGAGTTGCCGCCGGGCCGCGCTTTGTTCCGCCCCACAACTTGATAAGGAAGAAGGCGGGGATCAGGCTCAGTTCCCAGAACAAGAACCAGTGGAAGAAATTGAGGGCCGTGAACGAACCGAAGAGGCCCGACTCGAGCAGAAGCACAAGCGCGAAGTAGAGATTGGGCTGGTGATGCACGCGATGCGCCGCGTCTACCGACATGAGCGTCACAATGGCTGAGAGCAGCAGCATCAGCGCTCCCAGGCCATCGACACCGAGGTGATACTCGATGCCGAGAGAGCGGACCCACGCATGGTGTTCGACAAAGGTCATCGAACCGTCTGCGGGCAAGTGAATCCAGATAATCAGAGCCAGACCCAGAGAAACAAGGGTCGTTGTAAGGGCCACGGCCCGCGCATGCTTGCCGGAAAAGAGCGCGATGACTGCCCCTACAACGGGAACAAGAGTGAGCAGCGTCAACATGGGAATTCCGTTCATCCTCGGCTGCTCCAGATCAGTATTGCGGCGAGCACGACAACGGCTAGCGCCAGCAGCCGCAGGTAGGTTTGCACGCGGCCACTTTGAATGCGGGCCATGAGGCCGCCGCCGGTTGCCAGCTCTTCGCAGCCCTTGTCGAAACTGCCGTCGACTACATTTGTGTCGAGGAAACGGTTCAACTGCGCCCATCCGCGGAAAAGCAGCACTACGCCCACGACGATTCCGCCCCAGACGCGACGATCAAGCCAGTCAGCCACCTTTGCCCACCAACCGTAAAACGCGATCACAGTGACGCCGTATAACTCATCGACATAAAGCTTGTCGCGCAAAGCAGCCCATAGCGGCGGAACTGATTTCTCGAGTGCGTCGGGCGCATCGGCGCGTGACGACTTGTTTCCATAGATCCACCAGCCGAAGCCCAGTCCCGCAAGAACCACTACCGACGATGTGAGCATCAGTCCCAAAAGGCCGGGCTCGCCAAAGCCGCGGAAATCGATCGGTGCGGCATGGCCGTCAAGGAAGGCACGGAACCACGGCCAGGCAGGGGTTCCGATTGCACCCAAAGCAACGGCAAAAAACGCGAGTATCGCCAGCGGGGTGGTCATCGATCGCGGGCTCTCGTGCGCATGCTCGTGAGAGCGTGAGGTTCCGAAAAAAACGTAGCTCACCTGCCGCGTCATATAGAACGCCGTCAGCAGCGCGCCAAGGACCAGCATGTAAAACGGACCTTTTGCCAGACTCCAGTGTTGGGCGGCTTCAAGTATGGCGTCCTTCGACCAGAAGCCGGAGAATAGCAACGGGAATCCGCATAGTGCGAGCATGCCGATGGTGTAGGTGAGGAAGGTGACCGGCATTGCGGATTTCAAGCCGCCCATGCGACGTATGTCCTGCTCCTCGTGGCTGCCATGAATCACTGAGCCTGCACCCATGAAGAGAAGCGCCTTGAAAAACGCGTGGGTGATGAGGTGGAACATACCAACCGCGACGCCCCCCATGCCGAGGCCCGCCATCATGTAGCCGAGTTGGGAGATGGTGGAATAGGCAAGGATGCGCTTGATATCGTTTTGCGCGACAGCGATTAGCGCTGCGAAGACAGCGGTGGAAGCACCCACCCACGTCACGACCGTAAGTGCAGTTGTATTTCCGCTGGGCGACATCCCGGCTTGCATCAGAGGATAGACACGTGCGATTAAATAAACACCCGCGGCAACCATGGTAGCCGCGTGGATGAGCGCCGAGACGGGGGTAGGGCCTTCCATCGCATCCGGTAGCCACACGTGCAACGGAAGCTGGCCGCTCTTGCCCGCTGCTCCTGCAAAGATCAGCAGGCCAATCGCACCTGCAGCGGTGAGGCCGAACATTGCCGGATGCACCAGCAATCCACCCAGCGCCAAGGCTTCGATTGCACCTCCGCCGTGGTTGTAGAACAGGAGCGTGCCGGTTTGCGCGAAGAGCCAGACGATGCCGAGCAGAAAAAAGACGTCGCCGACGCGGGTGGTGAGAAAGGCTTTCTTCGCTGCCGCGGCCGCCGATGGCTTCTGATACCAAAATCCGATGAGCAGGTACGAAGTGAGGCCGACCAGTTCCCAGTTCATGAAGAGGAGAAGAATGCTGTTGGAGATGACGACGCCGAGCATCGCTCCTGCAAACAGCGAGAGAAAGCAGAAGAAGCGCGTGAAGTTCTCGTCGTGCGCCATGTAGCCGGTGGAGTAGATGAAGATGAGAAGGCCGACGAAGGTGACCATCACCATCATCACGGCGGAAAGCGGGTCGAGCACCCAGCCCAGTTCGACGTGCGACGAGCCGACCTGAATCCAGGTGAAGTTGACAGTCTCGCGAACGGCTGCACCATTCGCCCATCCAGTGAGAACGTGGCCGAATGCAATCAAGGACAGCAGCAACGAAAACGCCAGCGAGCCTATCGCCAATGCCGCGGCGGTCTTGCGCAGCGGCTGCTTCAGCAATGCGATGATTCCCGAGGCCACAATCGGCACAGCCGGTATGAGCCACACCATTTGTGTGATCGAGCTTGCTGCGAGTTGAGGAGTGAACGGAATTCCCTCTTGCATCACTGCCTCACCCTTTCATCCTGTTCATCTGGTCCAGGTCCGTTGTCTTGGTGTGGCGATGGATTGAGATAACGAGGCCGAGTCCTACCGCCGCTTCAGCAGCCGCCACGGCAATCGAGAAAATTGCGAACATCATTCCGGTAAGGAATTCGGGATGCGGGCCGTAACGCCAGAATGCGATCAGATTCAAATTGGCGGCATTGAGCATGAGTTCAATGCCGATGAGCACAAGAATGGCGTTGCGGCGGGTCAACGCACCCGCCAACCCGATAGCGAACACCAGCGCAGCCACCAAGAGATATCCCGCAAGCGGCGTCATGATCACCGGGGCCCTTCTTTCTCATGCATGGCCACGATCACCGCTCCGACGAGAGCGGCCGTCAGCAGGACGGCAACGATTTCGAGGGGCAGGACGTAGCGCCCCATCAAGGCTTGGCCGATTTGGTTTACTGTCACCGTGGGTGCGGGAGTCGAGCGCGGCAACCACGGCGCAGCCCGCAAGATTACCCATCCGAGCACTGCAAATACAGCCGCAGCAATCACGAGGCCGGCAAGCCACGTCTTGCTGAACACGCCCTCTTTGGGTGTTTCTGACCCGCGGGTGAGCAGGATGGCAAAGACAACCAGGATCGCGACGGCGCCGATGTAGACCAGGATCTGCGCGAACCCGGCAAATTGCGCATCAAGCTGCAGGAAAAGCAGCGCCAGACCCAGGAAGGCCAAGGTGAGGGCCAGGGCACAATGCACCGTGTTCTTGAGCAATACTGCGGCCAGGCCGCCGACCACAGTAAGTGCCGAGATTAAATAGAATGCAATCCCCATGAACAGGCTCCCCTTTCCCGCGGACGCGCGCAAGTATCAATCCGCATAGCGGTAACTCCTCGGGCCGAAGTGCTCTCTACGCATTTCTTCCCTGCCGATTCCGACGTAGGCCAGCACCAGGATCGCGGAACAGACAACCCAGCGAAGCCATCCTTCTCCCATGAAACGCCACAGCGCGGCGTCGAAGAGGTTGAGCAGGCACATGGGCAACACAAACTTCCAGGCGAAGTTCATCAGCTGATCCTGGCGCAACCGTGGCAGAGTGCCACGCAGCCAGATGAAGACGCACATCGAAACCAGTAGCTTGCCGAAGAACCAGATCCACGAAGGAACCCACTGCACGAAGGAAAACGGCGCAGACCAGCCACCGAGAAACAGGGTCGAACCCAGGGCCGAGATAGAAAACATGGCGACATATTCGCCGAGGAAGAAGAGCGCGAACTTGAATCCGGAATATTCGGTGTGGTATCCGGCCACCAATTCGGATTCGCCTTCGGGCAAATCAAACGGGGAGCGGTTTGTCTCCGCGGTTCCAGCGATCGCGTACATCAGGAATGCCGCGAATCCCCAAGGCGTAAAGAGGTACCAGTGCGGCAGGCCATAGCTGTAGTGATTCTGCGCCTCGGCAATTTTGACGAGCGAGAGCGATCCGGTCATCATGACCACGACGACGCTCGATAGCAGGAGCGCAACTTCATAGCTGATCATCTGCGCGATGGCGCGCATTGCGCCGAGAAGCGAGTACTTGTTGCGGCTGGACCAACCAGCCATAAACACTGAAAGCTCGGTGGAAGCACCCATGGCGAAGTAGAAGAGCAGGCCGGCATCCATATCCACGAGAACCATGTTGCGGCCCATGGGCAGAACGGCGAATCCCATAAACACGGTTATTACGAGGACAATGGGTGCGAGAAAGTGCACGACCGCATCGGCACTGCGCGGAACGATGTCTTCCTTGGTGAGCGACTTTATACCGTCGGCGACCGGCTGAAGGATTCCGTAGGGCCCGACGCGATTGGGGCCAAGACGGTTCTGGATGCGTCCGACGCCTTTGCGCTCAAGGACCGTGGTCAGGGCAAAAAGCGCCGGATAGAGTCCGATGATAGTGACGACGCTGAGCACCACGCCCGCGGCAGCCTGCCAGCGCTCGGGCAAGAATCGCACCAGCCAGTGTTTGAGAAAGACAAAGACCTGGTCGAGCCGGTCGATCATGGCTTGAGCTCTCCTTCGGCGGGCTTTGCTGCGGGGGCGGCCGGCGTGGGCGGAGTGGCTTGAGCAGCGGCGGCAGCTTTTGCAGCAGTGGCTTCGGCAGCGACCTTGGCTTTGGCGTTAACCTTAACCTTCTCCTCGGCGAGGCGCGCATCAACTTCGGCGGCTTCGGTGGGATGGATCTGGTGGTAGTACTCGTTCGATTTCGCCAGCTCCTTGCGATCAAGAAGCAGACCGCCAAAACGGTCGTCGGTGGCCAGCTCAAATTGCGTGTCCATCTTGATGGCTTCGAACGGGCAGACTTCAACGCAGATCTGGCAACTCATGCAAACGGATATATCGATATCGAATTTTGCCGGATAAATCTGCATCTTGCCTACGTAATCCGGCTTCTTATCCTTGCTCTTTTCGATGTAGATGCACTTGGGCGGGCACTCTTTTTCGCAAATCTGACAAGCAACGCAGCGCATGCCTGCTTCCCAATCATTGCTGTCTGCTGGATTCTTGCTGTCGTAGACGAGAAACGGGAAAACGCGCGCCGCCTCAATCGGGGCGATGCGCTCCTCCGGGTACTGAACTGTTGTCATCCGTTCCTTCGAGACATAGCTACCGGCAAAATTTCTCGCCGTCTCGGCAAGTCCCTTCAGAATTCCTTCGCCCAGCAAATTCCCCTCCTGAAAACATCAAACCAAACAAGTGACTCTTGCCGACTTTAGTTCCGAAATCCACGCAACTTCATTCCGCCTTGTCCCTGGCGTGCGCCCGCTGAACTCTACCGGTCCACCTCTCCCAATACGATGTCTACGCTGCCAAAAATCAAGACTACGTCTGCGACGTTGCTACCCAAACACATGTCTTCAAGAATGGTGAGATTGATGAGGCTCGGCGGCCGCACGCGATAGCGATACGGGTTCGGACTGCCATCGCTGATGAGATAGAAGCCCAACTCGCCCTTGGGAGCCTCAATGCGCCCATACGCCTCGCCTGGCTTGGGCCTGAAACCGCGAATCTTCGCCTTCGGATCCATGATGGGACCGCCGGGAATCTCTTTGAGGGCCTGCTCCAGAATGCCGATCGACTCACGAATTTCGAGCACGCGGATCATGTAGCGGTCGTAGATGTCGCCGTGATCGCCGAGCGGCACGCGGAACTTGAAACGGTCGTAGATGCCGTAGTGGTCTACTTTGCGTATGTCGTAATTCACGCCGGAGGCGCGCAGCATGGGGCCCGTCACGCCAGCATTGACAGCCAATTCCGGCTTCAGGATTCCAACTCCCTGACAGCGTGACATGAGAATCTCGTTGGTGCTGAGGAAGCGTTCGAATTCGTCGACAAACGCGGGCAAATCGTGGACAACTTTGCGTGCTGCATCAAGCCATGCAGGCGAAGCGTCGACTCGGCAACCTCCAAAGCGCATGTAGTTGCACATCATGCGCGAACCGGTGAGGCTCTCGAAGAGATCAAGAATTTTCTCCCGCTCACGGAAGGCGTACATCAGCGGAGTGCCGCTCGCTCCCATCTCCTGCAAAAGGAATCCGATGGTTGAAGCGTGGTTCTGTGCCCGCGTGAGCTCGGCGAGGATGACGCGCAGATACTCAGCGCGCTCCGGGACTGCCTGGCCTACCAGTTTCTCCACTGCCAGCGCATAGGCCCAGTTGTTGGTGAGCGAACAAATATAGTCGAGCCGGTCGGTGTACGGCATCGAGGCCAGGTAACTGGCCTTTTCGGCAATCTTCTCGTGATTGCGGTGCAGGTAGCCGAAGACCGGTTTGAGGCGAACCACGCGTTCGCCATCGAGAGCGAGGTCCATCCGGAAGACACCGTGCGTAGAGGGATGATGCGGCCCCATGGCCACTTCAAGAAGCTCGCCCTCGCCGTCGGTTTCAATGATGGGGGGCCGGTTCCAGCCTTCCTGCTTTTCCGGCTTGATGGCAGAAGGGCTCATGGTTCGGTCCCTTCCGTGTGCGCAGTTGTCGCCGTGTGCGCAGCGGCCTTTGCGAGCACCTCATCGTGCGGCGTGGGCTCATATTCATAGTCGTCGGGGTCAACGTAATCGCGGCGCATGGGATGATCTTTGAATTCGTCCCACATGAGAAGGCGGCGCAGGTCGGGATGACCTTTGAAGATGATGCCGTAGAGGTCGAAGACTTCGCGCTCCTGAAACTCGGCTGATCGCCAGATGGGCGTAAAGGAGGGCAACTCAACCTGGTCGGTCCGATTCGCCGTGCGCATGCGCAGCACCACGGGGCCATGCTTTTTGGCGATCGAAAACAGGTGGTACACCACTTCAAGATGGCCCGGCTCGACGTGCTTGCGCGTTTCTTCGACCGTTTCTTCCGCGGTCTGTTCAATGCCGTCGACGGTCTTTGTAACCGGGCGCGTGACCTTAATTTTTTCCGTGATCTCCTTGTCCAGCCAATCCACTCCAGAGAGATTGGACAAGAAATCGAGAGCCAGGTCAGGATCGTCCAAAAGAAACCGGGCCACGGCGAGGGCGCTGTCATGCGCGAGCAACAACGAATGCTGGCCGCTGGGGCTGGGATTGGGGACGATGCTAACGCCCGCACCGGGCACGGCGCCCTCGATCGCAGCCTTGATTTCTTCGACAGTCTTCATCAACGAATCACCACCGGTAGCGGCCAGACGCCCGGATTCGAGGTTGGCTCCAAATCATGCTCGCCCTGGACCGGAACGGGGAATTCTCCCTGCGCGTCAGCATCCAAGTGGCGCGGACGGCCTTCGCCGGTCAGCGGCTGGGCGTCGATCTTTTTCTGCAACGTCATGAATGCCTGGATAAGGGCCTCGGGCCGGGGCGGGCAGCCGGGAATGTGGACATCGACCGGAATGTAGCGATCGATGCCTTTGAGGACGTTGTAGCCCTGCTTAAATGGGCCACCGGAGATGGCACAGGCACCCATGGCGATGACGTATCTTGGTTCGGCCATCTGGTTATAAAGGCGCACGACCTGGGGGGCCATCTTCTTGGTCACGGTGCCAGAAATGATCATGAGGTCGGCCTGGCGCGGAGATGGTCGAAACACTTCAGACCCAAATCGAGCGAGGTCGTAACGAGCCATCGTGGTCGCGATCATCTCGATGGCACAGCAGGCGAGGCCAAACTGCATCGGCCACACGGAACTGCGCCGACCCCAGTTGTAAAGCTCCTCGATGGTCGTGACGAAGACGCCCTGCTTGCCGAGTTCGATCTTCAAGTTCTGGTCTACGGCCATGTTCGCTTTGCTCCCGGTTGTTGCTAGTCAATCGTCAGTAATCAGTTGTCAGATGTCGGGCCGAACGGCTCAAAACTGACTGGCCTCAGACCCAGGTGAGCACGCCTTTGGCCCAGGCCCAGGCTAGTCCTTCGATCAGGAGAAGGACGAAGACCAGCATCGCCAGGCATGCGGCTGCGCCCAACCCAGTAAAGGCTACCGCAAACGGTAGCAAGAAAACGGCTTCCACATCGAAGATGAGGAAAATGATCGCATAGAGATAGTAGGCTGAGCGGAACTGCATCCAGGCGTCGCCCCGTGAAGCCAGCCCGCACTCATAAATGTCGTTCTTGATTGCGTTGGGTTTTGCCGGAGAATAGACCCTTTGCCAAAGCCATGCCAGCCCCAACGGGGCCAGTCCAAAGCCGAGGGCGGCAACAAACAAAACAGCAAGAGAAAAATAAGGACTTGAGGCCATTTTCAGAGACGCAATCCTAGTATTCAACGTACCAGTTTGGGGTTGGCTTTGGCTAAGAGATATGGCCTCCGACCCTCTGTCTAACCTCGATTTTCTGCCGTTCATCCCACCCTGTGAACCGCTCGCTGCAAAACGCCGCGCAATCCGGCGGCCCGGAACCGGAAAGCACCTCTCCCGGCGCCTTAGAAAAACCCCGGGATCGAATCCTGAGCCGAGCCGGTGACTGGCTCTCCACCCTTCGGCGGAAGACATCTCATCCCCCTTATCTGCTATGTTCTGGTTGTCTCGCTCCTCCAATCCCGCGGGAGCGGTTGCGGATTCAGCACTTCCCTGGAGATCACTGGACGATGTTGAAAGCTGCGTTGCGCTGCCTGCTACCGTTCACGAGCCTGTGTGCAATCGCACTCGTTGGCCGATGGGCTGTCCAGGCTGCCACCGATCCAGCGTCGACGGCGAACAATGCTCCGGCTGCGACTACGGCTGACTCTCCGACTGCCGGAGCCGCCTATACCTCTGCTATCAAGGTTACCGGTCCCACAACCGCATTCCATGACTCGGTGGCCCTGCGCTATAACTACGCGTTCGGCAAGGAATCTCCGTTTTTGCCATCCAACGCGATGTCGGCCAATGGGCAGTTTCTCAGCCCGAAGAGCTTTTACACAGCTGAATACTGCGGACATTGTCACCAGGAGGCGTATCACCAGTGGCGTCAATCGGCGCACTCAAACAGCTTCCGCCCGCCGTGGTACCTGAAGAATGTGAATGCGCTGATTGCCGAAAAGGGAGTGCAGTACTCGCGGCACTGCGAGGGTTGCCACAACCCCGTGGCGCTGCTTTCTGGGGATCTGTCGCAAGGCATGCCCAAGAAGCGGCCTTTTGAGGACGAAGGCGTTACGTGCTCGACCTGCCATTCAATCCAATCGACAGATGCGACGGGAACGGGCAGCTATGTAATGGGTATTCCAGAAGTATTGGTTGATGAAAAGGGTGATCCTATCACCGGCCCTGTTTCGGATTCCGATATCCTGGCACATCTCGATCGACATTCGAAGGCAGTGATGCGGCCGCTATACAAGACTGCTGAATTCTGCGCCGCGTGCCACAAGGCCGCAATACCGCGGACTCTGGATGACTACAAATGGCTGCGCGCCATCGGGCTGTATGACGAATGGCAGAGTGCAAGCTTTGCCAAGCAGTCCCCATTGCCTTTCTACAGAAAAGATTCAGTCTCGACCTGCCAAACATGCCACATGCCGCGTGAGCCACTGGCCGCGGGCGCTGAAGACCCGGGCGCAAAAGACGGCAAGCTTGTCTCTCACCGTTGGTTGGGGGGAAATACGCTGATCCCGCAGTACTACAAATTCGATGAACAGGCGGAAAAGGTAGCTGCGTTCCTCAAGAATGCCTCAGACGGCAAAGGTGTGTTTAACGTCGACATCTTCGCTCTCGAAAAGGAAAATGCCGCCGCGACTGACAAGGACCAGGTCCTTGTCGCGCCACTTGGACTCACCAGTTTCGCTCTCGCCGCAGGGGAAACACTGGTTGCCGATGTCGTCATTCAGAACACGGGCATCGGGCACACACACGTCCCGGAACAGCGTGACTTCTATGAGTCGTGGGTGAATTTCACGGTCAAAGACGGCTCTGGAAAGATGATCGCGGAGAGCGGATTCCTGGAGCCTTCGGGCGAACTCGATCCTTCGGCACACTCCTTTACCAGCCGGCTGATCAACGTGAAAGGCGAGTTGAACGACCTGCATCAGATCTGGCACAACCGCGTTCTTGCCTACAACAACACGATCCAGTCGGGACGCTCGCAATTGGTGCGCTACCGGTTCCGGCTGCCGAAGTCCATCACTGGCACGGTTTCGCTAACCGCAACAGTGAAGTATCGCCGGTTCAACCAGCACTTCATCGACTACGCGATGGATCAGAAGAATGGTCAACACTACCCGATGCCCGTCGTAGACATGGCGTCGGAGACCAAGACATTCAACATCGGCGAAAACATTCCAGTGCCTCCCGGTGCAACTGAGAACAAGGAATGGATGCGCTGGAATAATTACGGAATCTGCCTGCTGGACGCGCAACAATATGAGGCTTCAGTGCACGCGTTTGAGCGCGTCGCAGCGCTGAGGCCCGACTATGCGGACGCATACACGAACATGGCGATTGTCGAAATCTCGTGGGAACGCTATGACGACGCCAAGCCGAACCTGGCCAAGGCACTGGCGCTGCTGCCCGGCGATCCGCGCGCTCTTTACTATCGGGCGCTTGTGGAGCGGAATGCGGGCCAGATCAAGGAAGCGATTGAGGACCTGCAGGGCATGCTGGCCAAGTATCCGCGTTCCAAAGACGGGCTTCGCGAACTGGGGTTCAGCTACTACCAACAGCATGATTATGTGAAGGCGCGAGAAGAATACGAGAAGCTGCAGGCAGTCGATCCCGATGACCTGGCAGCGCATTATCAACTTGCGATTCTTTATCGGCGGCTGGGCGACAAGCAGAAAGCGGCCATCGAGTCGGCCAAGTTTGCGGATCAAAAAGACGATCCGACTGCCAGCACCTACGCCCTGGAATTTCTACGGAAGCATCCAGAAGTGGCGAGCGAGAGTGTGGTCTGGCATACGCACGACATCACAGGCGACCCGGTGAAACAGCCAACGAAGATTGAGTATCACTACATCCCCGGGGCGGGTCGTTAAGCCCGGGTTGTGCCGCGCTTCGCGGTGATTGACCTGCGAAGTCCCCGCGCTAGCGAATTACATCTCATTGACGAACAGGGCGGTCGCGCTGCCATCAGCGGTTGCGCCAACCACGCGAACCTGCTCGCCCTTTTGTGCCTGGAACTTGAATCCATCGACTACCCCGGAGAAGGTTTCTGCAACTGTGTCAGGAGTGATCTTGAAAGTCTGGACTTGTCCGGAATTATCCCTGACCGTGATGGAGTGAGCCTTGAATTCAAATTTGACCACTGTTCCTGTAGAAGAAGTGAAAGGACCGGTCCCGAGGTTTCGCAATGCAACGGCGGTTCGCTGGTCGCTATCGCCGAAATAAAAGACGATTACATACGTGCCCACCTTTTTAAAGGTGTCGACAGGAGTAGCGTCGGCGCGAATCTTTTTCTCGAACGCGATCGGTATTTTGGAATTGGTCAGATCTTTGAAGTCACTCTGAGAGCCGCTGTCGGTAAAGATGGTGACCGTTTTCGAGAGCCCATCAATGGATTTCACTGTTCCAGTGAGCGCATGAACGACTTCCTGGGCAGTCGCAGCAACGGAGATCGAAGCCAAGCACCCAGCAAGAAGGCAGGCGCTACACACTCTTCTCAGCATAAAACTCCTCCGATGCCAGCCAAATGTACAGGCGGGCGATTCGCGTAAGTTGATATCCCCATACGACATGGCAAGGTCGTTTCGCTGAAGGCGGCTTTCCCCCATACCGTTCAGCGGAATGACGCAGGACGCGATCGTAAAGACCGTGCTGGAAATTAGTATAATCGCGGCAATCCCGCGAACAAGAGATTTCCGTCTTTGGCCCGGGGTATTGCCGATTACTAACGAAATATCCGACGCTGCGATGCGGCCGGCGCCCTATTCGAGATCGACAGTGTCCTCGATCGGCGAAGCCGCACATCCTGGAGCAACGATCCCGTACTTCCGATCAAGAAACTGCTGCAGTCCTCCAGGCAGAAGATGCACGAGTTCCTGCCAGGTAAGGACTTTACACCGAACACGCAAATCACTGGGCTTGATGGCTGCCATCACGCTGAACCATGCCTCGCGCAAATCAGGGCGACGCTCATCGAGGAGCACACAGAAGCTGGCGTCCTGCGCGTGAGCAGCCAGCACATTTCGGATCAGCTGGTAACTCGCATAGCCCGCAGCCCAGGGCTGACGCTGATCCGCCTCTGCAACCAGCGCACTCTGAAACGCCCGCGCCTCATCGGCTGCGTCCTCTCGCGGCGACTCCCACTCCTGCGTGAACTCTTCGGCAAATTCGACTGCTTCGCGGCGGCGCCTGATGCGTATCTCGACTCGCGGAAGCAGGTCCCGATCGAACACGGAATCGAAGTCCTTGTAGGACTCGACAATTGCAGATTCCCGGCTCTGGAAATCCGACTCTGTCAGCTTCGACTCAAACAGGAGATTGCCACATCGCATATCAACTTCGGTGCGATCAAATCTGCCGTTGGCCAACGGCACCCGCGCCTTCCATCCAAAAACCGGCACATCGCTCTCAGAAACTCCAAGCATTCGGTGAATTGCCGGCGAATCAATTACGCCGGGCGTACAGAATACATTCATCAGCAACGCGTCGGAACTCATGGAGGAGTCGAGTTCGCGCCAGCGTCTTTCAGCTTTGGGCAACGACCGGCCCTGGGCATGAATCTTGTCAAAGCGGCGGAGCCAACCGGCCTGCGCGGCGATAGCGGCATACGCCGGATCATAGAAATTTCCGTGCCGCCCCTCCTCGGGCGCGTACACGATTACGGGAAAGCTGCCATAGCTTTCTACATGCGCACGACCCTGCGCGTAGCGTCGATTGCGAAGCGCAAGTTCGTGACGCAGCGCTGACGCACAGTGAATTGGAGTGGTGAGAATGCCCAGCGTCCCACCTCCTTCCTATTCATTTTTCATTTTTTGCCCCCAGGCACGCAATGATTTCCGAGGGACGGGCGAGGCCACCCAAAGTTGGAGGCGAGGACGCCACCGGACATGCGAGAATATCTCTCGTGAGTCCCCGTTTAGGCACAATTCTTATACTTTCCTTGCTGGCTTTCGTCTCATACCCTTCCAAACCCCTTTGGGCTTCAAAGAAGAAGGACGCCGAGATGGCGGGCGCAGTGCTCTTTCGTGATAAAGGGTGCGCGTATTGCCACGGTGTCGGCGGAATTGGCGGGAAGAAGGCGCCGGCTTTGACCGGGTTGCCGAAGGACAAGACCTGGTCGCCGGAAAAGATCACTAATCAGATTCTCAATGGCGGACAGAAGATGCCGCCGTTTCGCGAATCGGTGACGGACGACGAAGTGAGCGACCTGGTGTACTATCTACGCGCGAAGAACAAGCCTGTTCCGCCGCCCGTGAAGCCACCTGACACTCCTCCAGCAGCGACTATGCCGCAGTAACTTGACGACACGAAGCATTGCCTAAGTAGTGGGCCACTCGACGCGCGTCAACTGGGTGGATATTTCCCAGATCTTGCGAGCCATGACCGGGTCAAGAGCCCGCATATCGAGTGCCTCGGAAACCGGCGGCCCAATGAGGTCAACCAGGCTTTTCGTGCCAGAAGTGTCTTCTCTGTCAGTTGGAGTCAAGAGTGCCTGAAGCGCGCCGCCAGCCGGGCGATCAGGGATCAAGCCCAAAGCGCGTCGATACCAACCCAGCGAACCTGTGACTTCCATTGCGTTGGCAATGAGAGCGGCGCGAGCGCCGATGGGCTGGGCTGAACTGCCCACGAGGCCCCATCCATGGGTGTCGCTTTGGCGCTGAAGCTCGGACGTGAAAAGAAGCATGGCCAGCTTCGACTGGCTATAGGCCTTCAACGGCGTGTAGGAATGCTCCAGTTGCAGATCGTCAAGATGGATTTGCCCGTGATGGCGGCCGGTGCTCGTAAGTTGAACCACACGCGCCTGCTTGCTGCCTCTCAAGAGCGGAAGCAGGCGCGCAGTGAGCGCAAAGTGGCTCAGGTAGTTGGTGCCGAGATGCAACTCAAAGTGATCGATCGTGACCTGGCGCTTGAGCAGTGCGAGGGTGCAGGCATTGTTCACCAGCAGGTCCACGGGGCGACCGGCATTCTGGAGTCGCATGGAGAAATCCGCCACTGAGGAAAGGCTCTCAAGGTCGAGCTTCTCGAAACGAACGAGAGCCTCCGGGGCTAGCGGGCGGATTCTGGCGAGAGCTTCATGGCCATCGGCCTGGTGGCGACCGGTGACGATGACGTCTGCACCGGCGCGTGCCAGTGCGAGAGCGATTTCAAAGCCCAGGCCGCTAACGGAACTCGTGACAACTCCGAGTTTTCCAACTTCGGGGGGGAAGTTTGCCGCAGGGCGATACTGCGACCCATTGTTATCCTGCACGATACTAGGTACTCCTTACTAGACGATCTATATAATGAATGCCCACTCACTCATTACATTTCTGCATTGTTTACAGGCCCGTTAATCCTCTCCAAATGAGCTTGAACCCTAATTCTCGACTCGCACTCTCCTGGTCAGGATGGGCGGCAATGTACTCGACGGTCGCCTCAGCCTGGGCTCGGAACGAGAGAACGAGGAACTCCGCAGAAGCATTCAATAAGCCACCTCGCTCCGCAGCCTCCTTGGTGGTATGCAGGAGCTCCGTAATGGCCCTATTGGGGGTTTCAGAATCTTTCAACAGCCGGCCCGAACTGCGCAACTGCTTGAGAACTGTAAGTCTTTTAGGATGAGCCATTGCCAGCGTTAAGTACCGGTCCCAGATGAAGCGGATGCGGGTGTGGGCATCGGCCTGATGGGGGTATTCGACAAGCTCGCGGTCCAACTCTTTCCGGAGTTCGCGATAGAGCTCGTTCATCAGCTCATCTTTGCTCTTGAAGTAGGTGAACAGCGTTCCTTCGGCAACGCCCGCCCCTGCTGAGATCGCAGCGGTGGGCGCGTGTGCAATTCCCCGCTCCGCAAAAACGTCCATTGCGGCGTCAAGGATTGCTTTCCGTTTTGTGTCGCTTTTTGGCCTGGCCATTAGGAATCTTGCGCTTATTGATATATAAGCGCTTACTCACTCATTTAAAGAGTAGCTCGATTTCCAATCCAAAACAAGGAAAATCGGTCCACTTTTCTAACGAGGATTTGCCGTCCAACAACCCTTGTCAGGAGGAAACGAAGAAGTGGGCACCTGCAATTTGTGCTGACCCCTTGTCTCTAAGAGAAATGGGTGCGCGACTCGCCCGCCCGGGAAACTACTTACACTTCCGATTCTTCCACGTGAGCGTGGCAGCTACCTCGTCTAAGGTGGCCCCGTCCTTACCGTCAGCAGGTGAATATTCTCCGAAAATCCGGATCGAGATGTTTCGATATTCCTCGTCGCTGACCATGCCCCTGCCTGAAACTGTGGTCATCCCCTGCTCTAGGAGGCTTGTAGGTTTCGGACCCCTCTCTGTGCTCGGGACAAGCTCTTCGAAAATCTGACTGATCTCCTGACGCGACAGATCGGAGTCCAACCTGATCTTCTCGGGCGAATAATGGAGCTTCTCCAGTCCAATCTCGCAGACTTGGCCCTCAACCGAGTATCTCGGCATCATCAAGATGCCTGGACGGATTTCGTAGGCCTCGACCGCCTGATAGTTCGCAAATCTCTGGCGGTCTGGAGTCGCCGTGGGCAAGAAAAGCATCACAGCGACAACCAAGCCAATCAGCTTTGACATATCACTCCTCGCGACGTGCACACTGCAGCCGCTTCACTACTTGCTGCGGCGGCTGGGCATTCGTTACTACCGGCTGCATCGTCGTGAACGTGCAGGCGCGTGGCCCATCCTCCATGGAACCTGGCGCCAGCACAAACTCTGATTGCCCAACCTTGCGGTTCTTTCTAGCGCAAGGTTGGGATACGCAGCAGATTGCGGCCCCCGTCGGCGCCTTTTCCGAAGCTGAGTGTCAATGGGCGCAGCAGTTCACGATTCCCAGATCCATCGAAATGCTCTATCGGCTTCCGGTGGGAGGATTTGCCGGCGGCGGTGGTGGCGGAGGTGGTGGTGGGGTCGCGGGTGGAGCATCTGCGGGCGGCGCGGCTGAGGGGCGTGTGCCTTTGAATGTGCCGTTGTAGGAAGAGAATTCCCAGTCGCCGACGATCGCGGCGGTCTCATCCAATTTGCCGGTGATCTTCATCGCAGCGGTTTCGCCGGCCTCGTCGGAGGTAAATTGGAAATTCAGATCAAGCTTTCCATCCTTAAAGGTGCCGGTGATGTCGGTATCTACAAACTTGCCGGTCACTTTGCCGTCCGCGTCGACCGCAATGGTGACGGGTACGTCGCGCTCGCCTCCGGGGGTCTCCAGCACGAAGGTCCATTTGCCGTTGATGCCGGTGTCCTGGGAGTGTGCGCCAGGGTTGCCCATGACCAGAAAAGCCATTGCTGCTGCAGTTGCCAGAAATCTTTTCAAGCGAATTTCTCCTCGTTGAGATCGTATTATCCTAGCGTTTTTTGTGAGCGTTGTGCCGTCAAATATTTCAAATTCGAACGGGCGCGTTGGCAACCCCGGCAGTGCCGAAGATGCGGCGGTAGCGTTCGATTTCCGATGGCGGTCCCATGGCCTTGGAGTAGTTGTCTGAAAGCTTGACGGCGGGGCGGCCATCTACTTCGCTGAGCTTGCAAACCAGGCTGACGGGGTTAAAGCTTTCGTCGCCGCGCGGGTTGCAGTTGCGGAAGTCGTTGGTGAGATAGGTGCCCCAACCGGCGCTGATGCGTATACGCCATTCAGGCGCCCACTTGGCGGCATCGAGAAAATCGGCAGCGTGGTGGAAATCGGCAGGAGTGGCGCCATTTCGGAGCGTACCGCCGAAATAAGCGTGGAGGCCTAGGATGGTGTCGACGTCGAGGGCGTCGGAAGCGATGAGTCTCTTCTTGAGCGGGTCGCGGCCACGCCGCAGGAGCCATGCGATATATTCGTCACCGGCAATGTAGGGATCTTTACTGTCGATGCGCTGGCCTGTCCAATTTGCGACCCAGTCTGGAGCGTTTTCGAGAAACTGTGTGGTACCAAAAGTGTCGGGCAGCATGATCAGGAGTTCGCCCTGGTAAGTCTGTTGCCAGAGTTCCAGAACTCGGTACTGCGCCGCCCTGATTTCGTCATCGCTGTTGGCAAGCGCGGCCATGGCCATGGGCAGTTCGTGGGCGTTGGTGCCGATGGCTTCAAGATCGTGGGTGTAGGCCAGGTAGGTGTTGGAACTGCCGATAAAGTTCTCTCCCAGCACATCGCTCATGGCCTTGACCACGTATTCCTGCCATAGAAAGCTGTGGCGGCGGCGCGTACCGAAGTCGCTGACGTTGAGCTCGGGGACGCCGCGGAGACGCTCCATCTTTTCCCAGAGGCGCGTTTTAGCGCGGGCGTAGAGAATGTCGAGTTCCAGCTCGCTGAGGCGTTTGAGGCTGGCGCGGGTCTTGAGTTCATCGATGGCCGAGAGCGCATAGATCTCCCACATCGTTGTCTCAGTCCAGAGGCCTTCAAACTTGAGAGAAAGCTGGCCGTCGTGAGTGGAGAGATCGAAGTCGGAGAGACGGAAGTCTCGTTCGAGCCAACGGAGAAAGGCAGGTTCGAAGATGCCGCGGCGGCCGTAGAAGGTGTTGCCGGCAAGCCAGATCAATTCGGATTTATGGAAGCGGAGATTGCGCGTCTCCTGCAACTGCTCGCGAAGTTCATCGACATCGACGATGGCGCCCAGGGGTATGTCGGTGGAGCGATTGGCGAGCGAAAATGTGGCGCGCGTGGTTGGGAAATGCTTCCAGATGAACTGGAGCATCAGGAGCTTGTAGAAGTCGGTGTCGAGCAGGGAACGGGTGATGGGATCGAGTTCCCAGTTGTGGTCATGCGCGCGTCGGGCCAGGTTGATGATCACATTGTTACTGTACTGCAACGGCGTAACCGGGCCCCACGGGATTCAGTTCCCTTTCCGCTGCCGGGCGGACATGGGATCAGGTCTTAAGGATCGATCTTCTTCGCAATCGTGATGCCATGCTGCTGGGCGGCAGCGCTGATGCGCTCGTAGAATTCCTCTTGCTTTGCCATGGTGACCGGCGGCGAGATCTGGCCGGGTTTCCAGAACTGCCATGCGAATTTTGTGCCGGACGGAAACTGCTCCAGCTTGGCGTTGAGCTGAGCTTCCGTGAGTTGGACATATTGCAACAGCGTGAAGGTCGGACTGCCCTCGGGAACCCACTGCTGATCGATGGTTCCGGTGCCGTCGTTCCATTGCTTGATCAGGCCATCTATCTGTCGCCGTTCGTTGCTGATGACAAGCAATTCGGAGAGGCGAGCCAGTTTGTCAGGCGGACACAGCCAACCGCGCCCTGCGGAGATCGCATGCGCCAAGCCCTGCTCCAGCGCGGCAGCATGTGAGGTGGGGCTATTAAAATCCGGCCCCATGTGGAGTTCGTCGGCACGGGATGCCCACTCGTCGTGAAGGCGTTGAAGGCTCGCCCATAGTGGCGCTTCGGCATCGGCTGTGCCCCAATTGCCGAGAGCGATGACCGCATCCTGCACGACTTCGGGATCGGGATCGTCGAGGGCATCGATCGCGATCTGTTGCGCGGGCGAAAGCTTGTCTCCCAGGTCCTGAAGCAGGATTCGATAGCACTCGGTATCTTTTCGCTCAGCCATCGAGGCACGCACCTGCTGCGCTCCATATTCGGGTGAGACGCGGAGAAAGTAGCGCAGCATATTTGTCTGCGGTGCACAGCCCCACTTGCCTAGATTGGATTCGAACGCGCCCTGGACGAGGCTGAGCGGCCCTGCATCCGCGTATCGGTCGAGCAAAACAAAATCGAGGTTGTGGGCAGTGTTGGTGGCGATTCGATCGAGCGCTCGAGGCAGCGTGGTTGCAATCTCGTCCGGCGTAAGAAGTTTGATCAAATCCGCGCTGGGATCAGCTGCCGGATTGAGAAGATCACGCAGGATCAATGCTCGACCTTCAGTAGGATCCAGATCGAAGACGTCCTGCAATGCTGCTTCCCGGTCGACGCCAAAGACATTTCGGGCGGGCGAAGCGTGGGTCGCGAGCATGTCGCGGAGAATCGGCAGCATTTCGGGGTCAGCGATCAATTTCCAACGGAACCCGATCAATTCCGATTGGGTTTGGCGTGGCAAGTCTTTCCATGCGGATATCAAAGCCGGACGCATTTGCCGCACGAGCGCAGGATCGTCGCTACCATTCTCCAACACCGTATTTAATGTGATGGCGCGGGCCGCCCCTGTCTTGGCAGGCAACGCGGCCACACCTTCGTCAATTACCGCCCTGATCAGCTGCTTTCTCTGGTCTTGTTGTTGCTTCCAATAGGCCTGGACCGCCTCTGGATGTGCCTGATCGAATGCAAGAGGCTCTCTCGAACCTTCCGCATCTTCTTCGAGTTCTACAAGAGTCTCAAGAAACGCGCCGGGCATTGCCTCTTCGGGGCCAGCGAGTTCTTTGTGCATTGACGCAATGGCCAACTGCGGCTCGGAGGATGCGAAGAGGCCATTGCTCAACTCGGTCGCAACCGAATCGTTCTGCTTTGGATTTCCCAACACCTTCGCAAGTTCACGGATGGAGGCTTTGGAATCGAGGTAGCGCAATATACGCGCCGCGTGCAACGCATCCTCAGGTGAAGACGGGCCTGACAAGATTGAGACTGCCGTTTGCAATTGCCCAGCCTGCCATTCCGGTGAAGCAGCTATGACATCGAATTCGACGGTGTTCGAACGAAGCAATTCCTGGATGTGCCCTTCGGGGGACTGGTCGGCGGAGTTTCGTTCGCCGGGGCCTGCAGGATGCCAAACGGCGGAAGTGACTGCGTATACGCGATAGTGGCCTGGTGTCACCTTGAATTGTGCATTCAGAATCGCGTCGGAAGTGACTGGTTTCGCACCGAGTTCATTCCAACTAAAGAGACCTCCGCCCATGAGAATTCTGTTCTGCAGATGCTTTTCGAGAGGGTCGGGGGCTGCCGGTTCCACGCAGAATTGTTCCCCCATCGGACTGGTGGCCCAGTAGCGATGAGTCGTATTCGTGGAGAGCGTCAGCAGCAGCGGGATAATCTCGCCCTGGCGGAAGACGGATTGACCGCCGGGGACGGCAAGATCGAACTGCACACCAGACGTGGTAGAAGAAGCGGAACACGAATCTTCATCCGCGGCCCAACCCAAGGGGGCCAGCAGCAGAAGCATGAATACGGCGGTAAAAATTCGTGGCATCGTCGAGCGTTCTTGAGACTTTGACGAATGGAAGCCGGGTTGGTGATAAAACCGGAGTTCTATGGGGGCTAGACTTCGGCCACCGTCTCAGACAGCACCGTCGCGGACTTGAGATATGCGCCGCAGGAGCGCCGGACAACGAGGCGAATGGGCACCAGGACATCGCGAATGGGCAACTCGGGATGATCGAGGCGCTGCAACATCGTTGCCATGGCCACAGCGCCGATTCCCGCGCAATCCTGGTGAATGGTAGTGAGCGCAACAGGAAGCAGGCTGGCATAGCGCACGTCGTCCATACCGATAATCCGAACCTCTTCGGGAATCCTGACGCCGAAGCCGAGCAGCGTTTGCATCAGTCGCGCAGCCGTGATGTCGTTCGCGCAAACGACTCCGTCAGGACGGAACGAATCGAGCATGCGGCGGACGAAGGATTCGTCCTGAGGGCTGCCACGCCAGACGGGATTTTGCCTTGGCGTGACCGAATGATGACGGAGTGCCTCATGGAAGCCGGTAATGCGCGCATCCACGGTATTAGCGGCATTCTCTTCGCCAAGGAAGACTAACCGCTCCGCTCCCAGGCTCAGCAGATGGGAAGTCGCAACGAATCCGGCGCGTCGGTTATCGACGCCAACCATATCGTGCGCTGAACGCTCGGGATAGGGCATGTAACAGCGGTCGAGAAGCACAACGGGAATCTGTGCCCGCTCAAAAGCTCTGGCAATGCGCCGATTGGCGACATCCTTCTCGCTGATCAGCTCCAGCGGCGCGAAGAAAACTCCTGCAACTTTTTGCGAGATGAAAGACTGCACCATCTGTTCCGCTTCCTTGGCGCTCTCGCGGACTGAAGTGGAGAAATTGCCCCACAACAAAGTGTCGGGGCGCGCAAATTGGGTGCGCATCATGCCGTTACAGATGGGATCAAAAATCTCGGTCAGGCCAAGTTCGGGAATCAGCAGGCCGAAGGTTCGGCCGGTGGCCTCGTGCTTCGCCAGGACGTGGGTTCCGGCTCCGGGACGGCGTGAGACCAAGCCCATTCTTTGCAGATCAAAGACTGCCTTTGCGACTGTAATGCGTGAAGCGTCAAAGACTTTGCCCAATTCCGCCTCACTGGGAAGGCGATCTCCGGTCTTCAACTGGCCTGACTGGATGCCGGAAAGCAGGTGCTCAAACACCCTTCGGTGTTTGGACATGCGGCTTGCGGGATCCGCCTCGGGTGGGGGCGTCAGCTTGCTTGCCGTCTTTCGTGGTCCTGCCATTCACTTGCCTTTCAGCCGCTGCTTGAGGGTTCAAAGACGCTTAGGAATTTGCGCGTCTTTAAGAAGGCTATCGGATTTTGACCGTTTCCGGCGACGAAATGTCGATGCATTCTCGGGATGCACTGGGCGCAAAATGCTGGGTTGGACAATACATACTCCACTAGGTCGTCAGCTCGATCGCCTCGGTGATCCCGGCGCGGACATTCTCAGCCAGTGGAGGCATTGCGCCGGATTGGGAGGCCACCCATCCGCCCCAGCGATTGCCGGCCTCATTGAGGGTCGGTAGATCGGCTCCGCGCAACAGGTAGTGGGTCAGAGCCGCGGTGAAGGCATCGCCGGCGCCAATGGTATCGGCAACCTTGACTGGATATCCGGTGTGTTCGTGCCACTCATCGCGAGTGACGAGGAGGCTGCCGTCATCTCCGCGTGTCACGGCGACCATTTGCAGGGTGGGAAACTCGGCCAGCAATCGCTCGCAGCTGTGCCTGAGATTCCCGAGCAGCGGGTCTTCTTCAGACGGCATGCCGAGGAGCGCGAGAACCAGCGGGACTTCGGCGTCATTCATTTTGGCAACGGTTGCCAGTTCCAGTGATTCCTGCACAATTTCGCTCGAAAAGAAAGGCGCACGAAGATTTACATCAAACATGCGAAGGCACTGGGCGGAAGTCTGGGCGGTGAGCGTCTGGATTGTCTGGCGCGATTCACGGCTGCGCTGAGCGAGCGAGCCAAAGCAGACGGCGTCTGCCCGTTCGGCGAGTTGTACCCACTCGTCTGAGAGTTCAAGCGCGTCCCATGCCGCGGGCTGATGGATGTTGTATTGCGGTTGTCCATCTGCAAAAGACACCCTGACTGAGCCGGTCTCGTGGTGGCGATCAACCTGCAGAAAACTGGTGTCGGCAGGCAAGGGGTCGAGGACCTGAACTGCCTGGCGGCCCAGGTCGTCGCGGCCAATACGGCTGAGGATCGCTGCGTGGTTGCCGAGACGGCCCGCCATCACGGTGAAGTTAGCAGGGGCGCCACCCAGGCGCGGCCCCTCGGGCAGCATGTCCCATAACAGTTCGCCAATGCCCAGGATCAGATGCGGCTCTTTCACGGTCGTACCCCGTCTGTCGTGCGGAAGCAAAGGGTCAGTTTGTCATAGCAAACCGATGCGCCGCCGGCTCACGAAACAGCTTTCTCCCTGGGGGTCCGATTCGTCAACTCCCGATTGGGGAAAACGCGGTCATCGTCCAGTCCATCGCCAAATCGAGCAGTCCTCGTAGTTCGAAGAAGCGTACTCTCCGTCGGGCTGATTGGCCATGATGGCGTGGTCGGCGATCGCATCCTCGCGCGAACGACGGATTTGGCCTAGAAATAGCCGGGTGAAGCCCGATTGCGGCTCGATGACACGCTCCTGCTCGTTGTTTACATAGAGCAGGTCCAGTTGTCCGGGTCGGTCAGCGAACTCTGAGGCAAGACCGGCGACGAGCCGACGCATCACCGTTGCGCCAAAGGGATTGAAGAGGAACAGAAGGCAGGGGCCCGGTGGAAACGCAAATTCGACGGCGTCGCCGCTGACGATGCGGATGGGGGCAAGAGCCTTGCGGTGCAAGCGCCAGATCGACACATTCCTGCGTGCCATTCGTGCCAATGTCGGGTTGAGTTCGATGCCGATGACTTTGTGAAACGGCATTTCAGAAGCCAGCAGCACAGCGCGACCCATACCGGCGCCAATGTCAATAAAGTTGAAATCTTCGATTGGAGCGCTGGGGCGGCTTCGCCGCCACCTTTTCACCAGCGCTGCAAATACAGATGGCGCAACACCGAAGTAGGCTGTGGCGTGCCGGTCATGACGGTGACCGCTTTTCAAATGGCGGCCGGAGACGAGGCCGCTGGTTCGGACCTCGTTCGCGATGTCAAAAGGGTGACGTGTATAGCCGTCTTTGACTGCGAGCCCCGGAAGCAGACGCCCTGCTGTGTCTCTTCCCTGCTTAACAGATTTCACGGATGAACCTTAGCACATGAAGGCGAATCGTCCGGAACACTCGAGAAGTTGCTCAGGTAGCGACGCAAACTGGTTAAGCGCGAGGTTTCGTGAAGGTCCGGGCGAATGGATTCCATATTGACAGGGGTTCCGAGCCCATGCGGCATTCTGCATCCTGCTGGACGCAGATGCAGGTCAAAGGCCCCTGAAGGCTTAAAAATCAAGATCCGCGTTACCTAAGCTGGAACTTCTAATTGCGCGTACCACCTGGCTCCGTGACATGGGCCACCGAATCGCGATACGCTGGAATCACCGCGTAAAGCGTGATCAAGGAGCTCGATAATCCCCCATGCCCATCCAGACCACCTCGAAGATTTGGCACAATGGCAACCTGATTCCTTGGGAACAGGCCACCATCCACGTGATGAGTCACGTGATTCACTACGGCTCCAGCGTATTTGAGGGAATCCGCTGCTACGCGCAGCCCCAGGGGTCCGCAATTTTCAGGCTGCCTGAGCACATGCAGCGGCTGCTGGATTCAGCCAAGATTTACCGGATGGAGCTTCCGTTTTCGCTTGACGAGTTGTGCGCGGCAGCCGTGGATCTGATTGAGGCCAATGGCGTTGCCCCTTGCTATATCCGCCCGATAGCACTGCGTGGCTATGGTGAGATCGGGGTGAGCCCCAAAGGTTCGCCGATCGAGGTATACATGGCCAACTTCCCGTGGGGTAAATATGTTGCGGGGACCGGCGGCGCGGATGTTTGCATTTCAAGCTGGAACCGGCTAGCGCCGAATACCATGCCGGCCTTGGCAAAGGCGGGCGCGAACTACATGAATTCTCAGCTCATCCGCATGGAAGCCGATATCAACGGGTACGTCGAGGGCATCGCTCTGGACGTGAATGGCCTGGTAAGCGAGGGATCAGGCGAGAATGTCTTTGTGGTTCGTAACGGGGTGCTTTACACACCGCCGCTGTCCAATTCAGCGCTCTCGGGAATCACCCGCGACAGCGTGTTGACGATCGCCCGGCATCTGGGGTTGACCGTAGTGGAGCAGTCGATGCCCCGCGAAATGTTGTACATCGCGGACGAAGTTTTCTTCTCAGGCACGGCCGCAGAGGTTTCGCCGATCCGCTCGATTGACCGCATCCTGGTTGGCGACGGCAAGACTGGCGAGATCACGCGAAAGATTGCCGATGAATTCTTCGCCATCGCCAACGGCCTGAAGCCGGACCGGTTTGGCTGGCTGACACCGGTGAAAGTAAACGCAACGGAACCCGTATCGGCATAGGTCCAAACGGCGTAGAGATTCTGGAAGAGATCGAGTCCCAGTGAACAAGGAAGACAGCCGCGCGTGAAACCCAATATGAAGGTGCAGTTGGCCGGATTGGAATTAACCAATCCGATCATCGCCGCGAGCGGCACTTTTGGCTACGGCATCGAGTTTGAGGAAATTGTCTCGCTCGAACGGCTAGGCGCCTTTGTAACCAAAGGCATTTCGCTTGAACCCATGCCCGGCCATGCGGCGCCGCGCATTCTGCAAACAGCGGCAGGCATGCTGAATGCCATCGGCCTGCAGAATGTGGGAGTGGACGAATTCATCGCGAAAAAGCTGCCGCTTCTCAGCCATTATCCCAAGTGCAAAGTCATCGTCAACGTTTTCGGCTACACGGTTGGAGAATATCTTGGCGTAATCCGGCGTTTGAACGAAGCCATGGGGATCGCGGCCTACGAACTCAACGTTTCCTGCCCGAATGTGCATGCGGGGGGGATGGCTTTTGGCGCCGATGCTACCTCGCTGGAAGACCTGGTAATCGAAGCGAAGAAGGTTTCCACGCGACCGCTGATTGTCAAGCTTTCGCCCAACGTTGCATCCATCGCACACATGGCACGAGTCGCAGCAGGAGCGGGCGCGGACGCAGTTAGCCTGGTGAACACTTTCCTGGCGATGTCGATCGATTCAGAGACGCGCAAACCGAGACTGACCAACGTGACCGGAGGATTATCGGGACCGGCGATCAAGCCGATCGCACTGCGCATGGTCTACGAGACGGCATGCGAAGTGAAGATCCCGGTATTGGGCATGGGAGGCATCATCACTCCGGAGGATGCGGTCGAGTTCATGCTTGCCGGTGCCACGGCCGTGCAGGTGGGAACAGCAAATTATGCCGACCCACGCGCGACTGAAAGATTAGCGAAGGGCCTCGAATCCTGGTGCCGGAGTCATCACGTGGAGAAAGTGGCGAGCCTGACCGGCGCACTTGAAACTCCGCCGCGTTGACGCGAACAATCCGAGACAACCCATTCCCAAATCTATGCCGGTTGATATGATGCTCCATGGGGTCAGTCAGTCTTCCCGATTCAGGAGAGCAATCACATGAAGCTGTTTCGCGTTCGGTCGATGCTGGTTTTTGCCTTCGTTCTGATCGTTGCCGGAGGCATTGGTCTTTACGGAGAAACAATTGCGCTCACAGTTGATGCCACCCGGACGCAGCAAAAGCTGCTACATGCGCGCGAGGTGATTCCGGTGAAGGCCGGACCACTGACTGTCTACTATCCGAAGTGGATTCCGGGTGAGCACTCGCCTGCCGGGCCGATCGGCGATTTGACGGGCCTGAAGTTTGAGGCGGATGGCAAGGTGATTCCATGGCAACGGGATTTGCTGGATACCTTCACGTTTCATCTCGATATTCCTGCCGGCGTGACTCATCTGAATGCCAGTTACGACTTCATTGAGCCCGACGGCAATTCGGCGACAGACAAGCTGATGGTGCTGGAGTGGAATGAGGTCGTGCTCTATCCGGAAGGCACACCGGCGGAAAAGCTTTTGTATGACGCGAAGCTGATGATGCCGGAGGGTTGGAAATTCGGCTCATCTCTGCCTGTCGAATCACACTCGGGGAGCGAAGTCTCGTTCAAGCCCATCTCGCTTGACCTGCTGGTGGATTCGCCGGTCATCACCGGCGAGTTTTACCGGAGCGTCGACATCACGCCGCCGGGAGAGCCGATTCATCATGAACTTGATATGGTGGCAGACAGCGAAGATGCGTTGAACATCAGCCCCAAGAACCAGAAGGAAATGACCAACCTGGTTGCCGAATCGGGGAAGCTGTTTGGTACGCGCCACTATCGCGACTACCATTTCCTGCTCACACTCAGCGATCACGTGGCGCACTTCGGGCTGGAGCATCATGAATCGAATGACAGCCGCTTGCCTGAGAATGCGCTCCTGGTGCCGAGCGCAGGTATGTCGCTGGGCGGGCTGCTTTCGCACGAGTTTGTGCACTCGTGGAATGGAAAGTTTCGCCGGCCCGCGGATCTCGCAGTTCCCTACTACGAGCAGCCGATGAAGACGGACTTGCTATGGGGATATGAAGGATTGACGGATTACCTCGGTCCGATGCTGGCGGCGCGAAGCGGACTGTGGACGCCGGAACAGTATCACGAATACCTTGCCAGCATTGCGGCAAGCCTGGGGCCGGGCCGACCGGGACGCACATGGCGGCCATTGCGCGATACGGCTGACGGTGAGCCGGGCATGGGCTTCGGACGCGGCTGGCTCAACTGGAAGCGCGGCACCGACTACTACGATGAAGGCGATCTGCTATGGCTCGAAGTGGCAACGATCATTCATCGCCAGTCGAACGGCCAGAAATCGATCGATGATTTCTGCCAGTCGTTTCATGGCGGTGCGAACAACGGCCCCGAGGTGAAAACCTACACCTTTGACCAACTAGTCAGCGATCTGAATGCGATCGCACCGTTTGATTGGGCTACTTTCTTCCACACTCGTTTGGATTCGACCTCGCCGGAAGCGCCTGTGGGTGGCATCGAAAACGGCGGTTGGAAAGTCACCTACAACGGCGAGCCGTCGCGGCTGGAAGGACGGCGCGGCAATCCGGGGTTTGTATATTCGATCGGGTTGCAGGTGACGCCGGATGGCACAGTAAGCGACGCAATCTGGGGTAGTCCTGCGTTTGAGGCGGGGATCTCGTCAGGAATGAAGATTGCGGGCGTGAATGGGCGCGTCTTCAATCCGGAACTGATCGGGGACGCGATCAAGGCGGCAAAAGACACTGACAAGCCAATCACGCTGCTGGTGGTGATCGATGAGTATTTCAAGACAGCCACGATCAACTATCACGGCGGTCTGCGGTATCCACACCTAGTGCGGGATGACGCGAAGCCGGACTACATTGATGAACTGATCAAGGCTCGGGCAGGGCAGTAAATTTCAGTTGCCGAGTACGCAGGAATTGGGTTGCGTACTCGGCAAGGAAGCATTGTCTAGCTGGAGCAATGCGATTCCGTGCAGTTAGTAGATTCCTAACGCTCAGTCGACAAGCATCGAGGCACAACTCCGTTACTCACGATCGGGACAAGCAAAGATCCCAATCCTGACTACGGATTCGAAGTCCCACCCCGGTTAATTTGCTTTTCGCTCGGCCGCTCTCGAGATAGCCTCCGCGAGCGCTTCTCGAATCCAGTCAGCCCTGGACCGCCCACTTGCCTTTGCGGCCAATGTTAGTTTCCTAAGCACTTCCGGGCTGAGGTCTACATGGACAATGCTTTCTGTGGGTCTTAGTTTGACAGCGCTGGGAGGCGCACCCGGCTTTTGCAATTTCTTGCCTTTCGTCAAATCTCGCAATGCACAGTTCTCCTGTAGTCTTAACGCGCTTTTAGCCCGTTTGGATGCAAGGCATCGGGACAGAGTTGGGAGAAAATCACTATCCCGTGGAATTTTGCAACAAAGGTATCAATATCGTTAAACCCCAACGTAGGGGCAAGCCCTTAAAGGGAAGATCGAAGTTCTGGAATCTCAGTAAACTCAGTCATAACTAGATGAGGTAGCCGATCCATGCAGATCAGAACGAGAATTGTATCTGTCTCGGCAGTCTTTGCGCTACTCTGCGCTCGGCTTAGTCGGAGTCGTCTCGCCGGAACCGAACGTAACTGGATGCTGGAGAGCCTGTAGTATGCTGGATTCCAATTCCGCGAGCACGATTCCGGTTCTCTGCCATGAGCGATCTTCCTCTACCAATAGGTGACAACTCTGCGAGTACGCCTTCTTCGGATCACGCTGGTCGATCCGCTCAAGAAATTGTCCTGATCGAGAATGTGACCAAGTCCTTCGGACACAAAGTTGCCTTGCATCATGTGACTTTTGGTGTTCCTTCAGGGCAGATCTGCGGGCTGCTCGGCCCCAATGGCGCCGGCAAAACGACGCTCTTCCGGCTCTTGATGGGAATCCTGAAAGCAACGGAGGGCCGGCTCCTGATCGATGGCCGAGAGGCTTTTGACGACCGCGTCGAGGTGAAGCGGCTGATTGGATTCCTACCCGATGAGCCCGTCTTCTACTCCTATCTTTCCGGCCGGGAGCACCTGCAACTCAGCGCCGCAATGCACGGCCTCGACCCCGATGAGGCCTTCGACCGTATGGAGCCGGTGATCGCCACGCTCCGCCTTGCCGACGATATTGACAACTATGCAGAAGACTATTCGCGCGGTATGAAGAAGAAGCTTGGCTTGCTGCTTGCGATGCTTCACCAACCCAAGCTGCTGGTTCTCGACGAGCCCACGAACGGGCTTGACGTGGAGTCGACTCACCTGTTTTATGAACTCATCTTCGAAACCGCGCGACAGGGCACGACCGTCCTTTTCTCCACGCACCTGATGGATCACGTAACCCGCCTCTGTTCACACGCCGTCATCATCAATGAAGGCACGCTCGTGGCCAATGGTTCGCTCGAAGAGCTTCGTTCCGCTTACGGCGAAGCGAGCCTTGAGGATATCTTCCTGCAATTGACCGCCAGGCCTCCGCAGAGATGACAACTAAAGCTGAACGGAAGCCAACCTTCTGGGATACGGTCAGGCTGCTGCTTGGCGCAGCAAGAAAGCGCTCGAACGGGCGGCGAGCGCGACAGCAACAGCTGCTTCAAAATCGCAGCTCAGGAAAATCGACGGACTGGAGCGGCTTCGGCTTCGCGTTCTTCGTTCTCTTCATGTTCGTACTCAATGGCATGGCGGCGTTTGTTCTGCTGTCTGCCGTTGAAGCAGCCCAGCGGTTTGAAGTTGAGAAACAGGGAAAGATCGTCGTTAGTTCCGGTTTTTTCCGGTCCGTGAGCGGGCCCGAAGGAGGTCTGAATGACTCGGAGGATTCGTATTTAGAACGCTCCAATTTACCGGACTATGCGGAAGAAGCAAAGCGAATCTCCGAGAAGTACGGAGGATCGAAGCCGGCCATCGAACAGAAACTCCGCGATGTCGTTCAAAGTGGCGGAACAGTAAACCTGGTTTCGGCTGGATCCGCTTCTCCGGGCCTGAGGGGTCTCGCACAGACCGGTCCGCTGCCTGCAATGCTCGGTTCGTTGGTTCTAGTCTGGTGGGCAGTGATGCTGGCGTTTCAAGGCGAAGGCCTGGAAATGGATACGCAGCGCCGTCGCCATCCCATGTGGGAGTGGCTATTCAGCCATCCTGTTCAGCCCGGAGCCGTCTTCCTCGCCGAGATGATTTCGCCCATTGGGGCCAATCCCATGTACTGGGGCGGCCCGCTGTTTGCCGGGTTTGTCTATGGATTAGCCTATGACCCGGCGATCGGCTTCCTGGCAGTCGTTGTTGTAGGCGTTCCCATCACTGTGGCTGCGGCGTGCATGGGAAAGGCCCTCGAGATCGGCATGACCCTGCGTCTGTCGCCGCGTTCGCGCGGTGCCACGATCGGCCTGATGAGCTGGGTAGGCTATACGTCAATGATGCTTATCCTGCTGGGGCTTTACTTCGTGCCCAGACTGGTAACAGCGACTGCAAGGTTTCTCGATGTCTTCACGGCGATTCCCTGGCCGTGGCTGATGTTGTTTCTCGGTGGCCGTGCGGACGGGTCATTCTCGCTTGCCACCGGCGTTCTCACCTGCTGTGTCGCTGCAGGCCTTGTAATCGCGACCGCAGTTTGGTTCAGCGCATGGGCCACGCAAAAGGGTCTAACCGGCAACTTCGCTTCGGACGCGCCTGCCCGCCCCGCCATAAACAGCGGAGCAAAATTCGGCAGAGAACCTCTCTATCGCAAGGAATTTCTGTGGTTCATTCGCGATCGAAGCGCGTTGGTTCAGACCATTCTCATCCCCATCTCGGTGGCGGGCGTGCAGGTCTTCAATCTGCGCGGCATCCTGATGCATGCGCAAAGCGCCTGGAACTACCTTTGCGGCGTGGCCATTTTCTTTGGGACGTATTTTCTTTGGATTCTCGGGCCAAAGTCGTTGCAATCGGAGGGAACCGCGCTGTGGATCGCGCTCACATGGCCGCGCGGTCTCGAAAACCTGTTGAAAGCGAAGGCGTGGCTCTGGTCAATGCTCTCAACGGGCTTGGTTGCCATTGTGCTCGGCTACGCCGCGTTCGTCTTCCCCGCCGACATGGGAAAGATTGCGCTTGTCGGTGTGGGATGGTTCTTCTTCTCAAGAAGTATGGCTGAAAAATCGGTCACGCTGGTGACGATCACGTCCGAGTCGGGAGAGACACAGAAAGTTCCGCAGGGCAGGCGCTGGGCGGCACAACTGGGCATGCTCACCTTTGCCATTGGGACCGTTACCGGGCAATGGCAACTCGCCATCATCGGCATTGTCTACTCCTACCTGACAGCCGCGGCCATGTGGCAGAACTTTCGGGCCCGCTTGCCTTACCTCTACGATCCATGGTCGGAGAAGCTGCCTCCCCCGCCCACGCTGATGCACGCCATGATTTCCGTCAGCATATTGGTTGAGGTAGCGGCGATGCTGTCGGTGCCCATCCTGCTGATTGCCGGACGCGACAATCTCGCCATGGCTCAAGCCATGGGCTACGGCATCTCCGCTGTGGTTGTCTCGCTTTTCGTTTCGAACTTCCTGCGCAACCGCGACGTTCGTCCCCAGGACATCTGGTGCTGGCTGCCTGGCGGAGCCTCCATTGAAGAGTGCGAGCCATTGGCGCGCCGCTTCGGCCTGGGAGATCGCGGCGCGGTTCGTGCGTTGATGATCGGAGCCGCAGGAGGATTGGCCCTGGGCTTGTTTGCGCACGGCTACCTTGCCGTTTTGCGCATGATCCCGACAATCGGAGAGATGATTCGCAAGTCAGAAGAACACATGGCCAGCGTTCCACATTTTCATCTCT
This sequence comes from uncultured Acidobacteriaceae bacterium, assembly GCA_963826915.1. Taxonomy (GTDB): domain Bacteria; phylum Acidobacteriota; class Terriglobia; order Terriglobales; family Acidobacteriaceae; genus Telmatobacter. The sequence goes on along the minus strand of CAWGYG010000003.1, from coordinate 1,439,688 downwards.
GGTACGCGATTATGGCCATCGGATTTGCGCCATTCGCGGAAGAATACCTGTTTCGCGGATTGCTCTTCCGGGCGCTGGACCGTGAATGGGGAGGATGGAGAGCCGTAGTCGGCAGCGCAGCATTTTTCGCCATCTACCATCCGCCGACTGCATGGCTCCCAGTGGCAATGCTGGGCGCTGCCAATGCTCTCTTGTTCAAGAAAACAGGGCGACTTGCGTCCGCGGTGCTCCTCCACATGGTCTACAACGCCGTTGTGTCGTTATGAAGACCATCCTTCGACAAAAACTCGTTTCCCAGCATGGTCCTCGTTGAGATTGTCGCATCGATGCAAGTGATTTGAATCACGTCTTGATTGAGTCAGCGAGTCGAATCCGTGATTTACAACACTTGTGACGGTGCTCACAGCCTGTTGTGTTTAGAGATAAGTACTGTCCCCTCATTGGCCGGAGTTCCAGCTCACATATTGATTGATCTATAGAGCCCTGGGATTTTCGGTACCCGCAAACGAGCGAGGTGGGCATGGGTTTATCCATTTGGAAATCGATGGAGAGTAAGGGATACAGCCGTAGAGACTTTCTGCAGTTCTGCGCAGCAGCCGCGGCAGCCGCCGGAATGGCAAAGTCGGGCGTAGCCCAGGTGGTGTCGGCTTTTGACAAGAAGGAAAAGCCTGCAGTGATCTGGATGCACTTTCAGGAGTGCACGTGCTGCAGCGAGTCGTTCATCAGGGCCTCGCACCCCATTGTGGTGGACGCGCTGCTGGATGTAATGGATTTGAACTACACCGAAACGCTGATGGCTGCCTCGGGGTTCCAGGCTGAAAAGAGTCTGAGCGACACGATCGCCAACAACAAGGGCAAATACATTGTGCTGGTCGAAGGCGCGGTGCCGACGAAAGACGGCGGCGTCTACTGCATGATTGGCGGCAAAACAGCCGAATCGATTCTGCAGACCGTTGCAGCGGATGCAGCGGCGGTGGTGGCGTGGGGCAGTTGCGCTTCAAACGGATGCGTACAGGCGGCCAAGCCAAACCCGACGGGGGCAACCCCCATTCACAAGCTGGTGAACAAGCCGGTGATCAACGTGCCGGGGTGCCCGCCGATTGCCGACGTGATGATGGCAGTGGTAACCCACCTGCTGGTGTTGGGCAAGATGCCTTCACTCGACAGCCAGGGCAGGCCAAAAGAATTCTACGGCCGCCGCGTACACGATACCTGCTATCGCCGGCCAAATTACGATGCCGGATTGTTTGTCGAGTCGTTCGACGACGAAAACGCGCGCAAGGGATATTGCCTTTACAAGATGGGCTGCCGCGGACCGGTGACCTACAACGCGTGCTCGGTGGTGAAGTGGAACGAAGGCACAAGTTACCCGATCCAGTCGGGCCACGGATGCATTGGATGCAGCGAAGAGGGCTTCTGGGATAACGGACCGCTTTATCAGCATCTCGCTTCATTCCCAGGATTCGGCATTGAGAGCACGGCAGACACCGTAGGCACAGTGGTGGCAGCTGCCACGCTGGCCGGAGTTGCGGCGCACGCGGTGGTTACAAATATACGAAAGAAACAAGTCATCGCGGAAGTGCACGCAGATGACCAGAAGGAGTCCTAAACGCCCATGACACGAATAGTCGTTGATCCGGTAACTCGCATTGAAGGCCACCTGCGCATTGAAGCTGTGGTGGAAAACGGCGTCATCACCGACGCATTCAGCGCCGGCACCATGATTCGCGGGCTCGAGAAGATTCTTATCGGGCGCGATCCGCGGGACGCCTGGGCCATTACAGAACGCGTCTGCGGCGTCTGCACCACGGTTCATGCACTGGCAAGTGTGCGCTCAGTGGAAGATGCGCTGGGCGTATCGGTGCCTCCCACAGCGGAGCTTATCCGCAACATCATGTTGACGACGCAGTACGTACAGGATCACGTCGTGCACTTTTACCACCTGCACGCGTTGGATTGGGTGGATATTGTCAACGCGCTCAAAGCCGATCCAAAGAAAGCGGCTGAACTGGCGTCTTCATACTCGAAATGGGATAAAAATACAGCTTCTTATTTTTCAGCGGTGCAGGACAAGATCAAGGCTTTTGCAGCTAGCGGGCTGGGGATCTTTGCCAACGGCTATTGGGGACACCCGGCATACAAGCTGCCGCCGGAAGTGAACCTGATCGCAGTTGCTCATTATCTCGATGCGCTCGAATGGCAGAAGGACATCGTCAAGATTCACGCCGTGTTTGGCGGCAAGAATCCGCACCCAAATTACCTTGTCGGCGGAGTTCCCTGCTCCATCGACGCGGACGAAGTGGCAGCAATCAACACGGAGCGGCTCAACCTCGTATCGCAACTGATCAGCAAAGCGGATGAGTTCGTCAATGAAGTCTACATTCCCGATCTGCTTACTGTTGCCTCGTTTTACAAAGACTGGGCGAAGTGGGGCGGAGGGCTATCGAACTATCTCAGCTATGGCGAATTTCCCACCAAAGGATACGGTCAGCCTGAGTCGTTCAAGTATGCGCGGGGAGCGGTGCTGAATCGCGACCTGAGCACAGTCCATCCCGTGAATCCGCGCGACCAGCAGGAAATCAAGGAGTACATTGCGCACTCCTGGTACTCCTACGAGGGCGGAGATTCCCAGGGCATTCATCCCTGGGCTGGAGAAACAAAAATCAACTACACCGGCCCGAAGCCACCATTCGAATCGCTGGAAGGCTTCGACAAGTATTCGTTCCTGAAGACTCCGCGGTGGAAGGAAAACCCGATGGAGGTTGGTCCGCTGGCGCGCTTGATTGTTTCGTATGCGGCGGGGCATGACGATGTAAAGGGGCTGGTTGGGGAGACACTCGGGAAACTCGGTGTACCGGTTGGCGCCCTGTTCAGCACGCTGGGTCGTACAGCTGCTCGCGGATTGGATGCCGCGCTGGCCATGATCTGGCTGAAGGAATTCTTCGGACAGTTGATGGAGCGGGTCAAGATCAACGAGGTCTCGACGTTCAACAGCGAAAAGTGGGAACCGAAGAGCTGGCCCAAGGATGCGGAAGGCGTGGGACTTGTGGAAGCACCGCGCGGTGCACTGGCGCACTGGATCAAGATTCACGACGGCGCAATCGAGAATTATCAACTGGTGGTTCCAACAACCTGGAACGGCTCTCCTCGCGATGCAAAGGAACAGCGTTCATCGTTTGAGCAGGCGCTGATCGGCACCCCAGTGGCAAATATCGAGCAGCCGGTGGAGATCATTCGCACCATCCATTCCTTTGACCCGTGCCTGGCTTGCGCCGTACATCTGTACGATCCGCAGGGACGACACATTCACCAGATTTCGTTCGAGTGAGGGGTTGAGCATGTCAAGTACCGTGATTGCACCTCAAAAGGCTGGGAAGGCTGCAAAAATCCTCATACGTCCGGCTGACTATCGGCGGGTTTATGTGTGGGAACTGCCGGTGCGCGTCTACCACTGGATCAACGCGGTCGCCCTGGTGCTGCTTTGCGTCACCGGGTACCTGATCGGCGCGCCGATCCGCGCATTTTATGCGGCCGAAGCGTATCAGCAGTATTGGTTCGGGTGGGTTCGGTTCATCCACTTTCTCGCGGCGTTTGTTTACGTCTTCAACTTTCTTGCGCGACTGTACTGGGGATTTGTCGGCAACAAGTATGCCAAGTGGACAGCCTTTTTCCCGTTCAAGAAATCGCAGCAGCAGGAGATTGTGGAAGTCATCAAGGCGGACGTGCTGGAAACCAAGCTGCACGGGCCCATTTCAACCGGACACAATGCGCTGGCCGGCCTGATCTACTTCTTCACGTTTCTGGCGTTTGTGGCACAGACGGTGACCGGGTTTGCGCTGTACTCAAGCATGAGCAATTCCTGGATTCCGCGAATGTTCACTTGGATCGTGCCGCTGATGGGTGGCGAATTTGGGGTGCGTTTCTGGCACCATACGTTCCTCTGGTTCTTTGTCACCTTCATCATTATTCATATCTATCTCGCCTTCTATCATGATTACATCGAGGGGCGCGGCACGGTATCCTCTATCATCGGCGGGTGGAAGTTTGAGCGGGAAAAGAATGAGACGGACAAGGACTAGGGACAGGGAGTAACTGGCGCTGACCTTCGACGCTTGTCCGGCTCATTCTTCGACGAATCGAACTGAAATGATATGAGGTATTGGTGAGCACGGACGCGAAAAAGACGCTGGTTCTGGGGCTTGGCAACGTGATTATGGGCGACGAGGGTGTCGGCGTCCATGTGGTGCGAGCGCTGGAAACGCATAAATTACCAGATGGCGTGGAATGCCTTGATGGCGGAACCGGCGGATTCATTCTGCTGGGACCATTGCAAAGCGCCGACCGCATTTTTCTCGTCGATGCCACCGATGACGGGAACCCGCAAGGAACCGTCACGCGCACGACGCCGCGATTTTCCCGCGACTATCCACCCACGCTTACAGCGCACGACATCGGTGTGAAGGATCTGCTGGATGCCTTCTACATCCAGGGCGGCGAGCGCGAGGTTGTGCTCTACGCAATTACCATTGACCCGCACCAGCCCATATCGATGGACCTGTCGGAGCCTTTACTGAAGGGCGCGGAAGAGGCGGTTCGACGCCTTCTGGAAGAACTACAGGCTGCACCGGCTTAGTTCGCCAGTTTGATTGCGACTAGCTTTTGGATCGCGGGCAGGTCTTTGCCGGCCTTCACAAGCAGTCGCAGACCTGTACCCTCAGTATATCGGGGAGCGTCGGCAATTGCCTGTTCCACGGCGGCGGGAAGAGAGTGTTGTTTCGCCGCAGTGACTGCCCTGTCGCCCAGGACGAACGCCACACGAAAACACTTATTGCACGGAGCCAGGTGGACGATCGTTCTCTTTTTCACTTTCAGCTGCAAGGACCATCCGGATTTCGCAGAATAAGAACTCCAATGCTGAATGTTGACCCCGTACTTCTCATCGAGTCGATGGATCAACTCATCCCAGATCGTTGCGGCGGGACCCAGGGCTGCAGCGATTTCATCAACGCTCGGCCTTTCTGTTTTACCAATGAACGCATTCGCTTGATCCATACCTTCCTCCAGAATCGGCACTTCTCCAAGGCAGTTCTGATTTAGAAATCAGCGGAATTGTAACCCCGACGTGCAGGCCGGCGCGGTGATGCGCCGTGTATCGGGCTCCAAACTGTGGAATGCGGTCAGTTCAGGATGGGGATGAACCGTGAGGGCGCTTATTGGGCTCAATGGTTGAAGAAGTTCACGGTAGTTTCTCCGGCGCTTGCGGACCGATGGGTGAACAGCTTAGATTTGGCAATCGGTACTGGAAGCGGAAGAATCCAGCTCACTGTTTGACCAGGAAAGGACATTCCATGGACCGGCGCATGTTTCTGGGCTCTGCAACGGCAGCAGTTCTCGCACAAGGTCTTCATCCTGTTCCCTCTTTTGCCGCGGGAGGGTTTCGCGCGCAGAAGCCGATGGAACTTGGCTTGCTGATCAGCCCTTACGGCGCCGTCGATGAGAAGATTCGGCTGGTTCATGACATCGGATTTTCGAACTGCTTTCTCTCGCTGGATGGATACATCAACAAATTCACGCCCGAAGCGGCGAAACAGATCCAGGATGCGCTTGCGAAGTACAATCTGACCGCCACCACAGTTGAGGTAGTTGGACCGCCGCCGCTGGTTTGGAATTTTCTTGAGGGACCCTCGACGATTGGGTTGGTGCCTGAAAAAACCCGCACCGCACGGATGGATGCTCTGAAGCAGGCGTCCGATTTTGCGAAGTTGCTTGGTATTTCTCAGGTACAGACGCATTGCGGATTCATCCCGGAAGATCCCGCAGACCCGAAGTATCCTGAGACTGTGGAGGCTATCCGCGCGATCGCGCAGCACTGCAAGGGCAATGGGCAGGATTTCCTGATGGAAACGGGGCAAGAGACGCCAACGACGATGTCGCGGATGATTCGCGATGTGGCGATGTCAAACCTTGGGGTCGGATTGGATACGGCCAACCTTATTCTTTATGGGAAGGCGAAACCTGTTGACGCCGTTGATATTCTTGGACCGCATGTGCGCAGCATTCACGCCAAAGATGGACGCTGGCCCACAAACCCAAGCGAACTCGGCGAAGAAGTGCTGATCGGCAAAGGGTTGGTCGATTTCAAGGCGGTATTTACAAAACTGCATCGCATCGGGTACACGGGCGCAGTCACCATTGAGCGCGAAACGTCTGGCCCGCAGCAGATTGAGGATGTGCGGCAGGAAAAGATCTACCTCGAGCGGATACTCAACGAAGTATTGGCGTCACGGTGAGAACAGATTCGGAAGTCTCAAAGCGGTATTGACCACGCTAGGGAACGCGAGGACACATGGATCGTCGGGAGTTTCTCACAACTGGATCAGGAGTGGTTTCAGGCATGCTCTTAATCAATTCGCGCACGGCGTTTGGCTACGGGTTCAACTCGGCGGTGCGGCACGGGCTGCTCGGGTGCGGAAACCGCGGCACATCGGTGGCCACATCGTTCGTCCAGAACACCGAGGCGCAGGTGGTGGCGCTGGCTGATCTCTTCGCGGACAACCTGGCCGCTGGAGAAGAGCACTTCGACAAGTTGTATGCGAGCCGTAGCCAGCCGGCTATCGACAACAAGCTGCTTTTTCGCGGGCCGCACGCATTTGAAGAGCTGGCGAATTCGCGCGACATCGATCTGATCCAAATCTCGACACCGCCCTTCTTTCACGTGCAGCATCTCGAAGCCGCGGTTGCATCTGGCAAGCACGTCTATTGCGAAAAGCCTGTGGGAATCGATGTGCAACAGGCGAAACATGCGCTCGAGATTGCGAAGCGCGTAAAGCCGACACAGAGTGTCGATGTTGGATTTCAATGCCGCAACGCCCCGCCGATCGCGGCGATTGCAGAGAAGATCAAAGCCGGCGCGCTCGGCAAGATGGCGATGGTCTCAGGCAACTACAACGCGCCCGCATCCACTGAAAAGAAGCGTGACGGCGAAGGACCTGATGAATATCGGTTGCGCAATTGGCTCTGGGATCGCGCGCTGTCGGGTGACATCCTGGTGGAGCAGAACATTCACATCATCGACTTGTGCAACTGGATGGTGGGGGCTCATCCGCTGAAGGCGACAGCGACAGGCGGGCGCAACATCCTGACACACTTCGGCGATTGCTGGGACAACTACGAGGTTGACTTCACTTATCCTGGAGATGTGCATTTTTCATTTGCGTCAACGCAATTCGGGAGCGACGGCGTTTTTGATGCGGGGTTGAAGCTCTTTGGCGCGAGCGGATCGGCGACGGTTCCCTACGCGGGGCCCATTGCGATCACGGGCCCGAACGCATGGGCTTGGCAGGATTCGGCTACCACTGCGGCAGGATCCGGGAAGTTCGCTGCGAATGGCGCCTTCGCAGACAACCTTGCCTTTGCCGATCGCGACAAGGAACGCACTTTTATAGCGAGCATCACGTCAGGGCAGACCCACAACCAGATTGCGGACGGAGTTGAAACTGCGTTGAGTTGCATGCTGGGGCGCATGGCCGGCTTGCAGAAACGCGAAGTAACCTGGGAAGACCTTCTCACCCACGGCGAGAGTTATCAGCTTGGATTCAACCTTGAGCAGTTTGCCTGAGGGTGGCGTGATAGCCTTGATGCGTTTGTGAAAGCCTGATCGGCCGCGTGACGTCCCGCGGTATTCTCACTATGAAAAGCTCCGCGAGGAATCCGCTCATGATTAAGAGGTACATTGCTGCGCTCTTTTGCCTTGTCGTTTTAGGGATTGTACCGGTCGTTGCGCAACAGGCGCATTACCCCTTCAACGACCCAACGCTGCCGATGGAAAAGCGGATCGACAACTTGCTCTCTCTAATGACTGTTGACGAGAAGGTGGATTGCCTTGGGACGCGCACGGGAGTGCCCCGGCTGGGCGTGCCAAATATTGGCAGCTCCGAAGGAATTCACGGCGTGGTTCAGCGTGAAACCAGAGGCAAGCGGCTTCCCATCACCACCACGCAGTTCCCGCAACCGCCGGGAATGGGCGAATCGTGGGATCCGGAGCTGGTTCGGCAGGCGGCTGGCGTGGAAGGCTACGAAGCTCGATTCATCACGCAGACAGCAAAATATGATCGCCAGATCCTGATGCTATGGGGACCGCAGTCGGATCTGGCTCGCGATCCGCGATGGGGACGCAGCGAGGAAGTTTATGGCGAAGACCCGTTCTTCAACGGGACGATGGCCGTGGCCTTCATCAAGGGACTGCAGGGCGACGATCCAAAGTATTGGCAGTCCGCCGCGCTGCTGAAGCACTTCCTGGCTAACAGCAATGAGGATCACCGGACTTCGTCGTCGTCTGACTTCGATCAGCGACTATTTTGGGAATACTACTCAGTACCTTTCAGGATGGGATTTGAAGATGGCGGTGCGAAGGCCGTGATGGCTTCGTACAACGCGTGGAACGGTACCACGATGGACATCAATCCGATTCTGAAAAGCATTGTTCGCGACAAATGGGGCGTGGAAGTGCTCTCGAGCGATGGCGGAGCCGTGCACCTGCTGGTGGACCCACGCCATCTCTTCCCTAATCAGAAAGAGGCTGTAGTCGCGTGCCTCAAGGCCGGGATCAACCAGTTTCTTGACAAGTGGCAGGACGAAACCAAGGCAGCACTCAAGGATGGCGAGGTTACGGAAGCGGAGATTGATGCGCTACTTCGTCTAAAGTTCCGCATTGCGGTCAGGCTGGGTCTTCTCGATCCGCCGGAGATGGTTCCCTATTCGAAGATCAAGGATTCACCTGAGCCATGGAACACGGATAAGGATCGCGCTGTGTCGAAGCAGATGGCTCTTGAGTCCGTTGTGCTGCTCAAGAATCAAAACTCACTGCTGCCGCTGAAAAAAGAGGGGATGAAGTCGATTGCCGTGATCGGGCCACTGGCCGACTCGGTGCACTGGGATTGGTATGGAGGGACTCCGCCATACAAGGTGACGCCGCTCGAGGCAATCAAAGACGCGGTTGGCCCCAATGTGAAAGTGAACTACGCAGAAAATGAGCTTGGCAACGCTGCCATCACTGCGGCGCGCACTTCGGATGTCGCTGTTGTCGTGATCGGCAACGACCCGACCTGCGGCCCGGATATGGCACACGACTGGCACGACACCGTGGACGGCGGGGGCACGCTGGCCTGCACCGTGCCCAGTGACGGACGCGAGGGGCGCGACCGGGAGATCATCGATCTTGCCCAGGAACAACTGGTGAAGCAGGTATTCGCCGTCAATCCGAAGACGGTTGTCATTCTGGTTTCCAGTTTCCCATTCGCGATCAATTGGTCACAGGCGCACGTTCCTGCGATTTTGCACATGGCACATTCTTCGCAGGATGAAGGTACGGCCATCGCGCAGGTTCTGTTTGGCGACTACAATCCCGGCGGCCACCTGGTGGAGACGTGGCCGAAATCGCTCGACCAGTTGCCACCGATGATGGACTACAACATCCGCGACGGCAAGACATACATGTATTTCAAGGGGGAGCCGCTTTACCCATTCGGCTACGGGCTGAGCTATACGACCTTCAAATACTCCAACCTTCGTACAAGTTCCGCGCAGCTGGCCAAGGACGGCACCGTCACGGTCAGCGTGGATGTAACCAACACTGGCAATCGGGCGGGTGATGAAGTCGTTCAGCTTTACGTGAAGCACTTGCGCTCAAAGGTGGAACGTCCGCGCGAAGAACTGAAAGGGTTCAAGCGAGTCACTGTCGGGCCCAACGAAACGAAGACCGTGGAGATTCCGCTGAAGGCTTCGACGCTCGGATGGTGGGACGAAAAACTTCCGGGCTTCCGCGTTGAGGCCGAGCCGGTGAGCTTGATGATCGGTGATTCATCAAGCGACATTAAGTTGACCGCTACGGTCACCGTCAAGTAAGTCGGCGAGCGAGGCGGGCAGGACCAGAGCTATTTTTGGACCTGCGCGATCATACTGACCAAGTCAGACAGGCGAGACGGATCCGCGTCGCTGACTGCGATCCCCTCGATCTCGTTGGTAGTGAATCTGACCACATGGAATCCCGAGTGCTCAGTCACGAACTTCGACGATTCAAGGTCGTTTATCCTTTGCTCAAGATAAACAGATGCGTGATGTTTTCCTATGCTGTAGAGCAACTGAGCGGCAGGCTTGTTATGGATATATGTCAGGTTCGCACCGTCGAGGGTAATGCCACCAGGCAGACTGTCAGGGAGGTTGAAGCTGAATGGCAGCTTTCCCTGAAACCAGGGTTTTACAGTGTGCCTGTCAGAGGAGACGACTTGCGGCGGTGCGTTCGCCGCGAGTGTAGCGATGTGCTGGTCGCATACTTCCGTCGCGAGCGCGGCGAACTCGGAATTGGTCGTGGCTGACTTTTCCGCTACGCGCTGGAAGACAAGCACACATATGCACACCAGCAGCATGGCCAACGCAGCTGCCCAGCCGTAAAATCCGTGCGCCCGCTTGCGCGCGAGACCGGAAGCGATCTGCAATACCTCCCTCGGCGTAGGTTTCTGTCGAATCTGACGCGTCAGTCGTTCTTGCAAATCTGGTGCCCGCGAGTAACGCTGACCAGCTTTTGCTGTAGAGGCCTTCAGCAGGCTCAGATATAGCGCGTCCGATGTGCATTGCGCGCATCCAGCCAGATGTTGATTGGTGGTGGCGAGTTGATCCGCGGGAAGTTCTCCGTCAGCAAGAGCATTCAAATTGGCGGGCGAGAGATGATCGGTCATGCGCGAAACTCCCTCGATGGTTTGTATTGAGCCTCAAGCGATCCCCGAAGAGCCGCGCGAGCGCGTGCAATGCGCGACATGACCGTGCCGATGGGAATCTCAAGAGCGATGGCAATTTCCTTATACTTCATCTCTTCGACGTCGCACAGCAGAATTACTTCAAGCAACCGCATGGGTAGCTCTTCCATGGCAAACTGAAGCGCAACACGGTCCTGCATCTTGATTAGGTCCATTTCTGGAGTCTGCCGGTCAATTACGGCTTCTGGGTATTCAAGAGGACCTGATTCCCTGCTTTCATTCAATTCGTCCTCCAGCCCAACTGTGCGCTTTGCCGCCAGTCCGCTGCGAGAAGTCAGGTACGTGTTTCTAAGAATGCGGAATATCCATGCCTTGAAGTTGGTTCCCGTCTCAAACGTGTTGAAACCGCGAAGAGCCTTGAGAAATGTCTCCTGCACAAGATCTTCGGCATCGACTGCATCGCGCGAGAGCCAGAATGCGACGTTGTACAGAGATGGAAGCAACGGCAAAGCCAGCTCTTCAAACGCCGAGGTTTGAGAGGCGATCTCGCGATCCGCGCGCTTCCATGGCAGCAGTGTCATCGACACAGACTATATCTGGTCCTCTCCAAAGATGAGAACTGTTGCCGGGGAGAATTATTCCCTTCTTTGACAGAATAAAGTGCACAATGGCCAGTTTGCATCCGTGGAGGATTTTCCAATGAAGGATACAAATAGCCTGGATCCTGTGAATCTGTGGGGAGTTTCGCCCGACCCGGCCGAATCAACACAATCAAGATCGCTTGCAGGCGACGGAATTGATCGCCGAAACTTCCTGAGTTGCATGGCTTGGGCAGGTACCGGACTCTTGTGGACCATGGTCGGCGGTGTGCCTGCATCTAAATTGTTCGCCGCCACCGGCGCGGCTGTCGGCAACCGAACCGCGCACATGCAGAGCAGTTCAGCGTTTAGCTTTGTCCAGATCAGCGACAGCCATATTGGATTCAATAAGGCAGCGAACCAGGACGTGACGGGTACCTTGAAAATTGCCCTCGACAAGATCAATGGGCTGCCCGCACGCCCTGATCTGCTAATCCATACCGGCGACATCACTCACTCTTCAAAAGCCTCGGAGTTCGACACGGCACAACAAGTCATCAAGGGTGTCAAAGCTGGCGAAACCTTCTATGTCCCCGGGGAGCACGATATCGCGACCGACGATGGCACAGCTTATCTTGAGCGTTTTGGCAAAGCAACAAAGGGCAGGGGCTGGTACAGCTTTACCCATAAAGGTGTGCACTTCATTGGACTCAACAACTGTCAGCAAGTGGACGCGATGGGGAAGCTTGGCGACGATCAACTCGGGTGGCTGAAGTCAGACCTCGCTTCGCTGTCGGCCTCGGCACCTATCGTCATCTTTGCCCATATTCCTTTGTGGATGGTGTATCCGCAGTGGGGTTGGGGCACGCCCGACGCCGCTGAGGCCCTGACATATTTGAGGCGTTTCGGCTCAGTGACGGTGCTCAACGGGCATATTCACCAGGTGGTCCAGAAGGTGGAAGGCAAGATCGCATTCCACACCGCTACTTCGACGGCGTTCCCTCAGCCCGCGCCCGGATCGGCCCCGCACGCCGGCCCCGTGGTTGTTCCCGCCGGTAAGTTGAGAAGTGTATTGGGAATTACCGAAGTCCGGTACATCGCGAAGAACAGCCACCTTGCAATCGTCGACTCATCGCTTGAGGAAACGGCGTGAGCCACGCAAGAAATCTTTATGTCTATGGTGCTGTTGCAGTTTTGCTATCGCTCGCGCTGGCCCGCGTTCACCCGTTTGGGAACGCGGGTCTGTACGCAGCGAAAGATGTGGAGACGCCCATCTTGGAACATTCCGCCGTTCCTCCCGAGGCGCGAGGAATTCTGGTCGCGAAGTGCGCAAACTGCCACTCCAATCAGACGCGGTCGCCTTTCTACGGAAGGTTCGCACCCACTTCCTGGCTGATGGAGCGGGACTTGATCAAGGGTCGGGAGGCAATGAACTTCAGTATCTGGAACGGCTACTCCGCGGAGCATCAACAAGCAATGGCGGCGAAGATTGTGCAGGAAACGAGGGAACACAAGATGCCGCCCTTGCAATATCGAGTGATTCATTGGAAGAGCGGCATCGCCGATTCTGAGATTCGAATATTAACCAATTGGGCGCACGCGATGTCGGGCCCTGCGACAGCCGAAGCTGATCAGTCGTATGTCGAAGGCGACCCTTCAAGAGGCAAGGGTCTCTTTGAGAAACGTTGCACCGGATGCCACTCGTTGACTCAGAATCGCGAAGGACCAAAACTACATGGTGTCTACGGTCGCACATCTGGTACGGTCGCGGACTATGCTTATTCCCCCGCATTGAAGAATGCTCACGTCACTTGGAATGAAGAGTCGCTCGGGAAGTGGCTTGCCGATCCCGACGCATTCATTGCCGGCAACGACATGGACTTCCTCATTTCCAAGACTCAGGAACGCCTGGACCTGATTAGTTTCCTAAAGCAGAATTCGGGTAAGTAGACAGGAGCCGGTATTTTCCGGTCGAGAACAACGCTGCTACTGCGCACGCGGTCGACGCCCTTTCGCGGATGAGATCAAAGCCGCGCGACGAGATAGTGGGCCACCGGCTTCATCGCATCATGAATGCCTTGCAGTCCGTGAAAGAACGTGTAAGCGTCGGCCAGAAAGAGAACCACGAATGCGTCTACGAGATACATGCGCTGCTCGTAGCGCTTCAGCAGCCAATCGAAGAAGGCGCGAAGCGGGCGAATGTGAGTGAAGATTAGGACGCAGGCGACTCCGAGGACAAACCCGCCGGCAATGTCGCTGGGGTAGTGCCATCCCTGCGCGACACGTTCGAAGTCAATTGTGAATAACGACCAGACCATCGCTATGCATCCGAGCAACTTATTCTCAAGGAAGATGACCATGCCCAGGCAGAAGACCATAGTCGCCGTGTCGCTGGGGAACGAGTCAAGACGAGTCCACCCTGTCGCCCAATCCGGTTTGATCCCCTGAAGGTGAAGGGCTGGATCAAGGAATGGGCGAATGTGGCTGTGAAAGTGCCCCTGGATCCAGACGGATGTCACAGCCCCCACGCCTGCGGCGAGCAGCCCTGCCAGCATCCGGCTCCGCCGCTCGATGTTCTTGCTCGAGAACCACAAAGCCACTAACGGAAAGAAGATCGGAAATCCCCTGAAGACCAAATTATTTCCAATAAAGTCCATGACGTTCACTGCCGGACTGTTATCAGGAGTCAGGGAGTTAAGGTCAAGGAGTATACGGACATCAAGGCTGGGGGACACCGTTATTCCTTCTGGGCCACAGATCGATTTAGGCTTTTGCGGGTCTCAGAATAACGTAATTGCTATTCATCTCACATTAATGTTCCTTGGTTCGGTGTGACTACCGTCACCAAGCTGATTACTAGCGTCAAGGGAAGGTTCGAACGCCAGGCGCTTCCCGCGAAGCACTGATCGAGGCGGGATCGGGTGGGAACCTGAAAGGATTCCAGGCAGCCGCAAGGGAAAACTGTACCTATTCCGATCCAACTTATTGATTATATTGGCTCCTCAGGCGGGGTTCGAATGCGGAACCCCGCCTGGCTGGCCAAGATCAAGCAAGGTCGAAGCGATCAAGGTTCATCACCTTGCCGAACGCCGCCACAAAGTCTTGCACGAACGCCTTCTGTCCGTCACTGGAGGCATAGACCTCAGCCACGGCTCGGAGTTGGGCATTCGAACCGAATACAAGATCGACCACGGTGCCGGTCCACCTGAGCTCGCCAGTAGCCCGGTCGCGCCCCTGCAATACGCCTTCCGATGCAGGGGACTTCTGCCACTTCGTGTTCATGTCGAGGAGATTCACGAAGAAATCATTCGTCAATGTTCCAGGGCGCGCTGTGAAAACGCCATGTTCGGATTGCCCGAAGTTCGCATTCAGCACGCGCAGGCCGCCGATAAGAACCGTCATTTCAGGAGCGGTCAGCGTGAGCAGGTTTGCCTTGTCCACCAGCAACTCCGCCTCCGATCCCTCCAGCCCCTTGCGCAGGTAATTGCGGAAACCGTCTGCCATCGGCTCAAGCACGGCAAACGAGTGCACATCGGTCTGTTCCTGCGACGCATCTGTGCGCCCTGGCGCGAAGGGAACCTTCACGTCGTGGCCGGCCCTCTTCGCAGCTTCTTCGACGGCCGCGCAACCGCCAATAACGATCAGGTCGGCAAGCGAAACCTTCTTCCCGCCGGACTGGGCGCCATTGAAGTCCTTCTGGATCGCCGCGAGTGTCTGAAGAACCTTCGCCAATTCGGCCGGCTGGTTGACTTCCCAATCCTTTTGCGGCGCGAGGCGAATGCGCGCCCCGTTGGCCCCGCCGCGCTTGTCGCTGCCGCGGAATGTCGCTGCCGACGCCCAGGCCGTGGTGACCAGTTGGGAGATGGTAAGCGGAGACGAGAGGATTTTGGCTTTCAGGTCGGCAATATTCTTCTCGTCGATCAACTCGTGATCCACTGAGGGAACGGGATCCTGCCACAGCAGGTGCTCTTTAGGAACAAGCGGACCAAGATAGCGCGAAACAGGCCCCATGTCGCGGTGGGTCAGTTTGAACCAGGCCTTGGAGAAGGCTTCCGCGAATTCCTCCGGATGCTCGAGGTAGCGCCGGGAGATCTTCTCGTAGATCGGGTCCAACTTCAGGGAGAGATCGGTGGTAAACATAATGGGTTTGTGCTTCTTCGATGCGTCGTGTGCATCAGGCACCAAATCATCCGGCGACACCTCTTTGGGCTCCCATTGCTGAGCGCCGGCCGGGCTCTTGGTCAGCTCATACTCGTACTCGAACAGGTTTTCGAGATAATCGTTGTCCCATTTCACCGGGTTAGCGGTCCATGCACCTTCGAGGCCGCTGCTGATGGTGTCGACTCCGTTGCCGCTGCCAAAGCTGTTGGCCCATCCCAGGCCCTGCTCTTCAATGGGAGCGGCCTCGGGTTCGCGACCAACATACTTGTTCGGGTCGGCAGCGCCATGAGCTTTGCCGAATGTGTGTCCGCCCGCGATAAGCGCCACAGTCTCTTCGTCATTCATCGCCATGCGCGCGAAGGTCTCACGAATATCCATTGCCGCAGCGATTGGATCCGGCTTGCCATTTGGTCCTTCCGGATTCACATAGATCAGCCCCATTTGAACCGCGCCGAGAGGATTATCAAGCTGACGGTCGCCTCTATACCGTTCGTCTCCCAGCCACTTTGTCTCAGATCCCCAGTAAGTGTCTTCTTCCGGCTCCCAGATGTCCGGGCGCCCGCCGCCGAAGCCGAAGGTTTTCAATCCCATCGAATCGAGGGCTACATTCCCAGCCAGAATCATCAGGTCTGCCCAGGAGATTTTCCGGCCGTACTTCTGCTTGATCGGCCAGAGCAAGCGGCGCGCCTTATCGAGGCTCACGTTGTCAGGCCAGCTATTGAGGGGAGCAAACCGCTGTGCTCCGCGGCCGCCACCACCGCGGCCATCAGCGATGCGATACGTGCCCGCGCTATGCCACGCCATGCGGATGAAGAAGGGCCCATAGTGGCCGTAGTCGGCAGGCCACCAGCTCTGCGAGTCTGTCATCAAGGCATGCAGGTCCTTGATCACGCCATCCATGTCGAGGCTCTTGAACTCCTCCGCGTAATTGAACGTCTCGCCCATGGGATTGGACAGTTGCGAGTGCTGGTGCAGGATCTTCAGATTCAGTTGATTGGGCCACCAGTCTGCGTTCGTGGGGGTTCCTGCAACTGTGTGTTTACGGGCGCCGTTTGAAAACGGGCACTTGGCATCACCTGACAGGGCATTCTGATCATCGACAATCGGTGGTCCGGGGGTCTTTGTCTCGCGTTCAGACATGGGCAGTTCTCCTTCGGTTACATGTAAATGTGACTAGGTTTTCGCGCCGGGCTGTTTGCATTTCACCGCCAGAAACAGTTTAGATTATCCGCTTCGCCCGATAGACTCAGTCTTATTGATTGGATGAATATTGCTCCCGGAATGTGAACTCCATACTTGGCTCGCTTGAAAAACGGTCGGGGTCGAAATTGGTGAGTCCGATGATGCGCTTATTCAGCGTCATTGTTGTTCAAGCATTATCCGGTAGTCGATTGTAAGTCGGCTGAAGCTTGACGGGGCGGGCTGATTCACAAACCGAGATGGATATCCTTGAAACCACGGTAAATCCGGACGCTGGGGTGTGTGTAAACTCAAAAGCGCGGAGGCGGAATACGATGTTTTCGAAGCCCTGAATGCCGGTGCGTTCTTAATTGCTGACGCTCACCGTGCGTTTCTTCGATTGGATCATCTGAGCACTCAATGCGCTCAGAAGAGCCAGTCCGACAGATATCCAGATTACGTCGCGGTATCCGGAAACGAAAGCTTCATCAAAAGCGCGCCTTAAGGACAGTTCGCTGATTTGAGCGCCCGCAAGTTTCGATCGCTGAATTTCGGCGCTCTGGCGCACGGAGGGAGGGAGTTGCATCTGCGCAAGGCTACGGCTAAGCGTGCGGTTGAATCCGGCTGAGAGGATGAGACCAAAGACTGCGATGGCCAGGAGTCCAGCGATTCGCGACACAGCGTTATTCACTCCTGACGCAACACCGGCTTCTCTGGAAGGAACCGATTCCATCACAGCCGTCGTAAGCGGCGCGACGCTGATCGCCATACCGATGCCCAGCACAAATACCGCCGGGAAAAAGGTGTTCCAGTATGAGCCACCGATCCCCGGCCTCAAAAAGAGCGCAAAGCCTGACGCCGCGACGAGCGATCCAACTGTGAGTGGCAGTCGAGCGCCGTATCGAGCCACCAGGCCTCCGGACCAGCGGGAGAGTGCGAATATCAGCAGGATTAGAGGAAGCAACGCGGCTCCGGCCTGTGTTGCTGAGTAATGCTGGACTTGAATCAGATCAAGGGGAAAGAAAAATAAGATACCACTAAGCGGCGCGTAGAGCAGGAACGTGAGCAGGTTGGAACCGGAAAAGTCTCTGGACCGAAAGAGCTGCAAAGAGACCATCGGAGCTGGTGAACGTGATTCTACGAAAAGGAAGCAAGGCAGCGCCCCCACGCCCGCCAGGGCTACGACCCAAAGAACTACTTCGCGCCCGGGCGTTGCGGGCGAATTCTCGATGAGAGCGTAAGTAATCGCACCGAGACCAAAAGTGGCCAGCGCGGCGCCCTGCCAATCGAGAGTTTTGCCTGCCGCTTCGTCACGACTCTCTGGGACGCTCCATAGAGAAAGCAGGATTACGATGATCGCGAGAGGTAGATTGATGAAGAAGACCCAACGCCACGACGCATTTTCTACCAACCATCCGCCCAGGACCGGCCCGACAGCAGCAGTGATCGCTGTGAAGGCAGACCAGGTGCCGATGGCCCGCCCGCGCTCATCCTTTGTATAAGAGGCGCTGATAATGGCCAGGCTTCCCGGGACGAGCAACGCCGCGCCAATCCCTTGAAGTCCGCGAGCGGCGATGAGAAAAGTGATTGAGGTGGCGAAGCCACACCAGGACGATCCGATTGCAAACACGAGAACACCGTAGACGAAGACTCTGCGGCGACCATAGAGATCGCCAAGAGAGCCGCCCAATAGCAGGAGCGATGCAAGCAGAAGAGCGTAGGACTCGACCACCCATTGAATGTTCTTCGCCGATGCGTGAAGAGCATTCTGCAAAGCGGGCAATGCTACGTTGACGACTGTCCCGTCGATGAATGCCATGCTCGAAGCGAGAATCGTCGCAATCAAAACCCAGGGCCCTTTGCATTGCCGTATTGCGCTCGGAGCAACACTGGCCGCTGATTCCTCGCACGGAGATTTGAGGGGCATCATCATTCTGCTGTTCAATCCTGCTTCATCCGCGTACTGGCACATCCGGCGACCCGAATTGATGTATTCGTGCGGCCTTCATGAGATGTCCATTTCTATCGGTCAAGGCCAGTGAACGGTGAGTTTAAGATACGAGGGCACCCCTTGTTTATCGCGGTGCGACCCACATAAGATGTTGATCATGATACTGGAAACGGAATCAACCGTTGGCTGAAGGAATATATAAGGGACCGAGTCAATGATGCCGTCGAAAAACCCACCAGATCGGCAGGCCCAGGCCTTCCCTGTTTTGACCCCCGCCCAGATTGACCGCATCCGGCCGTACGGCACTGCGAGAACAGTTCAGGCCGGAGAGATCCTGTTCGAGCCAGGCGAGCGGGGAATGCCTTGCTTTGTTGTGCTCACAGGAAAGCTCGAAATTCTCATGACGAGGCTCTCCGGCGAACACGTATTTGTGACGTACGGTATGGGAGGTTTCTCCGGTGAAATGGTCTTGATTTCCGGAGCTCGCTCTCTATCGCGCGGGCGTGTTGCCGAGCCGGGAGAATTCCTTGAAGTGAGCGCAGATGCCTTGCACTCGCTAATCGCAAGAGATGCCGAACTCAGCGATATCTTCATGCGCGCTTTCATCCAGCGGCGTCTCACGCTCATTACTGAAGGCATGGGCAACGTGATTATCCTGGGATCGCGTCACTCAGCTAACACGCTGCGCCTGCGCGAGTTTCTCACCCGCAATGGACATCCGCACACCTACATCGACCTTGACAGTGACCCGACCGCCCAGGAGCTGCTCGATCGTTTTAACCTGAAGATCGACGAAGTACCTGTCGTGATTTGCGGCGGAAAGGCAGTGCTGCGCAATCCCACTACACAGCAGTTGGCTGAATGTTTGGGATTCGCGGACACCGCCGATGAATCGCGCATTCGCGATGTAGCCATCGTGGGCGCTGGTCCGGCCGGACTGGCGGCGGCGGTTTACGCCGCGTCTGAAGGCTTGGACGCCGTCGTGATCGAGGCCGAGTTGCCCGGCGGACAGGCCGGCTCGAGTTCAAAGATAGAGAACTACATTGGTTTCCCAACCGGCATCTCCGGCTTGGAGCTAACCGGTCGCGCCGTTGTCCAGGCAGAAAAATTTGGCGCCCAGATGTTGGTGGGGCAACGAGTTATCCAGTTCCACTGCGATCAAAGACCCTACCAGCTCTCGCTGGAGAATGGCGTCATCCTGCGGGCTCGCAGCGTCATCATCGCCGCTGGAGCGCAATACAATACGCCGAACATCGCCAACCTGAAGCAGTTCGAAGGGAATGGAGTTTATTACGCGGCCACATTCATGGAATCGCAACTCTGTGGGGGTGATGAGGTCATCGTCATCGGCGGAGGAAATTCGGCAGGTCAGGCAGCAGTTTTCCTGGCCGGGACTGCCCACAAGGTCTACATGCTGGTTCGCGGAAAGACTCTTTCGGAGACAATGTCGCGCTATCTGACCGAGAGGATTACGAAGCATCCTGTGATCGAGCTGCATCTGGAGGCCGAGCTTCAGTCGTTAGAGGGCGATTCGCATCTGGAACGCGTCACCTGGCTCGACCGATCAACGGGGGAGAAATCGACGCGCGAGATCCGGCATATTTTCGTGATGGCGGGTGCGTCACCGCACAGCGACTGGTTGCGTGACTGTGTAGCGCTGGATAAGCAGGGATTCATTCTTACAGGACGGGACCTGGATCCGATTCTGGCAGACGCCCCACGAAAATGGCCTCTGGGCCGGTCGCCGCAGATGCTTGAAACGAGCTTGCCCGCAGTTTATGCGGTCGGCGACATCCGCTCAGGAAACGTGAAGCGGGTTGCGTCAGCCGTTGGCGAGGGTGCGATCTCGATCCATCTTGTCCATCGCGCCCTGGCGGAAATATAGCGTCGACAAGTAAGACATCGTCCAGCATGCCAGTCTCTCCGCGCGCTGAGTACCCCGCTGGTTGAACCGCTTACGGCTTACCGACTCACTAATTCGTTGAGGGGACCGCTAACGAACGGGCTGCCCACTTCAAAGAAACGCAGCGGACGGTCTACCTCGTGTGAGATGCCGATGCGTACGGCTGTGCCAATGTGCGCAGTCTCTCGAACCGCGGTCCCAAGCCAAAGCGGACCGCCTGTGCACAAGTCAACTCCGTCCAACATTTTGTCGATTTGCAGTGCAGCGGCAAGCCGCCCCGGCCCTCTCGCCAAATCCCGGAGTTTGTCGGTCTTGCGGACCCGTTTCATCAGGTTGATTCCTTCGAGAGGCTCAATGGCGCGTAGTAGAACTCCCGCGCCAACCTCGGGCTCTTCAGCCGTCACGTTGAGCATGTAGGAAGTTCCATAAATGAAGTACACATAAGCAAACCCTCTGCCCAGGAACAGGGATTGGTTTCTGGCCGTTCGTCCACTATAAGCGTGCCCACTACGATCGCCCGGCGGGTAAGCCTCCGTCTCGACGATACGACCACTCATTCTGTTTCGCCCGGCCTTGCGTACAACGGTCTTTCCTATGAGATATCGAGCCAGCTCAGCCGTATCGCTCGGCAAGCTGGCTCGTGATAGCCGCCGGACGTCCTGCGCGAGATGCAACCCGGTCTCCAATGAAGTGACCTTTAACCTGTCTCTCAAGCCTGATTAAGTTGCGAGGTTTTTAAACGAGTCAATAGCGAGCTGTGTATATTGGCCGACCTCGATGATGTACCCGTCGGGATCGCGCATGTAGCAGCGCCATTCCCAGCCGTCAGGATTGGGTAACGGCTCGGTGAGAAAGATCGCTCCTTTGGCGCCCCACTCCCTGTAGCAGTCCCAGATGTCGGCGACACGCAAATTAAGGAAGCCATTGACTCTGTTCAGATCTGACGGTGTTTCAAGAACAACCTCCAGTTTGTCGGGTGTCGGGCCGCCGCCGCAATTGAGAATGATCCACGAATTCGCCAGCTTGATGTAGCAGGGGTTTTCTGGCTTGATCAGTTTTCCGCCAAGGATCCGAACATAGAAATCCCTCGATTTTTCCTGGTCCTTCACGGTGAAGAAGTGAGTTGCGAAGAAGCCCTCGTGTGCAATCGGCGCGTCAGGTAGATTCATGCGGTGCCTCCTGTTGCAGGATGAATAAGGATGCGGCGGGCAACGACCTCGGTCTAAAGAATGCGATTCATCTAACGACAAACCTAAGAGCGCGAGCTAGTTAAGAAACGATTCCCAGTCGGACGGGACCCTTCCTGCTGGTCCGGGAACGGGCTGTTTTCCTGGATGCGAATGCGGCGGAAGCAACTCCACACCCCTGATCATCGCCTGCTTCTCGTAATCGAAGAACCAATCCTCACCCGGCTCAAAGCTGGCTATGATCGGGTGCCCCGTCGCCCCCGCATGCTTTGATGCATGTTGACTGGGAGAACTGTCACAGCATCCGATGTGCCCGCACTCCGCACACCGACGGAGATGAAGCCACCAACCTTTCGGCGACGCTAGGCATTCCACGCATCCGTCGCCACTTGGTTTCGAAGCGGGATTGATTCCACGGTGATCTTTGTTCATTTCGATTTTCCTTTAGACGTTACATCTCGAGCAAAGAGTTCAAGCCACCAGCACGATCTTCCCTATGCCACCTTTTTCCGCTGCTGCATGAGCCTCGGCCGCTTTGTTCAACGGCATTTTCTCGCTGATCGGGATTACCAGCTTGCCATCTCGCACCGCTTCAGCCATGTACTGAAGAGTTTTAGCATCAGGTGTTGAATACACTGGCATCACCTTTACAGATGGGTAATCCGACGCGTTCTGCGGTGCCCCGACAACCGACGCATACACTCCGCCCGGCTTGACCCTGGCAATTACCTTCTCGGCGGTTCTCCCGCCGACCGTATCCGCAACCGCATCGAGCGGGGGAAGATTGGCAATCGCGGTGTCGTCGTCGGTTGCGACGACCTGATCCGCACCGACAGTCTTCGCCTCATCCATCTGCCTCTTCAAAACCCCGGCGATCACCGTCGCCCCGCGCTCCTTCGCAGTGAATACCGCCGAACGCCCAACATTTCCTACCGCACCTACGACCATAACCGTCTGGCCCGCTTTGATTCCCGTCGCTGAGAGGAGCTGGTTGCCGGTCGTCGTCACCAGCGGCAGCGCTGCCGCCTGAATCAAATCAAGACCCTCGGGAATATCCGCTAGAATGTCCGCTTTCACCACGCAGAGTTCGGCGTAGGTGTTGTCCGCC
The DNA here is from genome assembly GCA_963826915.1 of uncultured Acidobacteriaceae bacterium. Taxonomy (GTDB): domain Bacteria; phylum Acidobacteriota; class Terriglobia; order Terriglobales; family Acidobacteriaceae; genus Telmatobacter. The sequence goes on along the minus strand of CAWGYG010000003.1, from coordinate 1,416,870 downwards.
ACCGCGAACACTTGATTGCCGTCGGTAAAGGCTTCCACCCCCGGTCCAACCTTCACCACGGTCCCCGCCATATCGACTCCCATAAGGCCCGGGAAGTGGATGGGATAAAAATCTTTTGTGAATCCAGCACGTCGCTTGTAGTCGATCGGATTCACGCTCGCGGCGGCGACCCGCACCAGCACCTCACCCTGGCTCGGAACCGGGTCAGGGTATTCCTCGAATTTCAGTACCTCCGGACCGCCATATTCGTGGACAACAATTGCTTTCATGACTCACCTCCAGGTTGGACAAACAAACATTAATAAAAAGTTGGATGAAAAGGCTGAGATTGGTCGGGGAGTGGCGCTTCCACTGTCTAATGCCCAAATTCGTCCCACCCCGAGAGCTTTTAGAAAGAGGGTACACGTCCCGATAACCCTCTGTGGCTGGAAGGTCCAAGTCCACATTCGCATTATTTGCTATTAAGCCGGAAATGGGGTGAAGAATCTTTTGGACGACGGAATCGGCCGACGCCCTCGCAATCGATGCAGCGGCAGAAGAGTGAGGGAATCCGAAATTCATAAGCTTTTTGGCAAGCCAGCGGCATCATAGGGCTATGCTGCAAATAAGTCATCCTCCCAGATGACGAAGCCCTGAGTTTATCGGAGAATTTGAATGGCTGGCACAACTGAAGTTTCGGCTGACATCCTGGCGCCGCTTACCCCCGACGAGTTGCGAAAGATCAATGCTTACTGGCATGCCTGCAATTATTTAGCGGCGGGAATGATCTATCTCCGTGCGAATCCTCTGCTTCGCGAGCCATTGAGGCCGGAGCACATCAAGAATCGACTTCTTGGTCACTGGGGGTCGGATCCGGGGCAGTCTTTGATTTGGATTCACCTGAACCGTCTCATCAAGAAATATGACCTGAATGTCATGTACATCTCGGGCCCGGGCCACGGCGCGCCGGCCACGCTGGCCAACTGCTACCTCGAGGGCTACTATTCCGAAATCTATCCCGACAAGAGCCGCGACGAAGCTGGCCTGCTTAAGTTCTTCCAGCAGTTTTCCTTCCCCGGCGGAATCGGCTCGCACTGCACGCCTGAAACGCCCGGTTCGATTCACGAGGGCGGCGAGTTGGGCTATTCCATCTCTCATGCCTACGGGGCCGCTTTCGACAATCCTGACCTCATTGTTGCCGTCACTGTAGGAGACGGCGAGGCCGAAACCGGTCCGCTTGCCACCTCCTGGCATTCGAATAAGTTCCTGAATCCGATTCGCGACGGGGCTGTTCTACCGGTGTTGCACCTCAACGGCTACAAGATCTCGAATCCCACGGTCCTCGCGCGCATTCCGTGCGAAGAACTGGAGGCGTTGCTCATCGGGTACGGCCACAAACCCTATTTTGTCGAGGGCGATGACCCGTCTGCGATGCATCAGAAAATGGCTTCGACCCTGGAGCAATGCATCCTGGATATTCGCTCGATCCAGCAGCACGCCCGCTCAACCGGCGATGCCGCGCGCCCCCGCTGGCCCATGATCGTGCTTCGCTCCCCCAAGGGATGGACAGGACCGAAATTCGTAGACGGCCACAAAGTGGAGGGTTCCTGGCGGGCGCACCAGGTCCCTGTGTCCGACCCGGCCACGAATGAGAAGCATCTGAACCTTGTCGAAGACTGGCTGCGCAGCTACAAGCCCGAAGAATTATTCGACGCCGATGGAAGGCTCATGGCAGAGCTCCAGGATCTCGCACCTTCCGGGTCGCGCCGTATCTCCGCCAATCCTCACGCAAACGGCGGACTGCTGCGAAAAGAGCTCGAACTGCCGGACTTTCGCGACTACGCCGTCGAGGTCGAAGCCCCGGGTGCAGCCGACGCTCTGCCCACCGATGTGCTCGGACACTTTCTGGCCGAAGTGATGCGCCGCAACATGAGTTCCTTCCGCGTGTTTGGACCCGACGAGACTGCGTCAAACAAGCTCACAGCCATCTACGCCGCCTCAAAGAAAACCTGGTTGGCAGAATTCAGACCAGATGACGCCGACGGCGGCGAACTCGATGTCTCGGGGCGCGTGATGGAGATGTTGAGCGAGCACACGCTCGAAGGCTGGTTTGAAGGTTACGTTCTGACTGGCCGTCACGGGCTCTTCTCAAGTTATGAAGCCTTCATCCACGTCATTGATTCCATGTTCAACCAACACGCTAAATGGCTGGAGAAATCCAAGAAGGAGCTCGATTGGCGGGCACCCGTGCCTTCGATCAACCTTCTCATTACATCTCTGGTGTGGCGGCAGGATCATAACGGCTTTACGCACCAGGATCCCGGATTTCTCGACGTGGTCACCAACAAGAGTCCCGATATCGTGCGAATCTACTTACCGCCGGACGCAAACTGCCTGCTCAGTGTGACGGATCACTGCCTTCGGTCGCGGGATTACGTGAACGTCATCGTCGCGGATAAGCAGGAGCATCTGCAGTATCTCACCATGGAAGATGCAGTCACCCACTGCACCAAGGGAATCGGCATCTGGGACTGGGCGTCCAGCGACAACGGTGAAGACCCCGACGCCGTGATGGCTTGCGCCGGCGACATCCCGACTATGGAGTCCCTTGCGGCGGTCGCAATTTTGAAAGAGCACTTCCCCGATTTGAAGATCCGATTCGTCAATGTTGTGGATCTCTTCCGCCTCATGCCGGAGACGGAACATCCGCATGGACTTTCCGATCGCGATTTCGATTCACTCTTCACCACCGACAAGCCGGTCATCTTCAACTTCCATTCCTATGCTTCGCTCATCCACAAGCTCACTTACCGGCGCACAAATCACGACAACATACATGTGCGCGGGTACAAGGAAAAGGGCAGCATCAACACTCCTCTCGAACTTGCGATTCTCAATCAGATCGACCGCTTCAATTTGGCAATCGACGTCATCGATCGGGTCCCCCGTCTGCGTTCCGTCGGCGCCCACGTCAAGGAATGGCTGAAGGGTCAGATCATCGCGAGCATTAACTACGCTCACACTGAAGGCATCGACAACAAAGAAATTCGAAACTGGAAGTGGCCGGGGTAGCCGCGGCTTACATTGTCGCGTCAGGACGGCAAGATCCACATAGGGGTGGGCATGTTGACCACTGCGATAAAGCACTTCGACGCAATCATTATCGGGACAGGCCAGGCGGGTCCGTCCTTGGCAGCGCGATTTGCGGGTGCCGGCAAAACCGTCGCTATTATCGAACGCCATAAATTCGGGGGCACATGTGTAAATACGGGATGCATCCCGACAAAGACGCTCGTGGCGAGCGCCTACGCGATCCATGTTGCCCGCCGTGGTGCGGAGTATGGTTTCGCCATCGGTGATATGCACGTCGATATGAAGCGAGTCAAAGCCCGCAAGGATACAGCCTCCGCGAGGTCCAGCGAGGGAGTGGAGAAGTGGCTCAGAGGAACGACAAATTGTACGGTCATTCAGGGTCACGCCCGCTTTCAGTCGTCAAACACCGTCGTGGTCAATGATGAAGCTCTGCAAGCAGACAAGATCTTTATCAACGTCGGCGGGCGTGCTTCAGTTCCAGAAATGCCGGGGATCCACGACGTCCCATTTCTCACCAACTCCTCGATGATGGACATCGATTTCCTGCCCGGACATTTCATCATCGTCGGCGGAAGTTATGTCGGGCTGGAGTTTGCCCAGATCTATCGCCGCCTGGGGAGCGAAGTCACGATTGTGGAAATGGGACCGCGTCTGATTTCACGGGAGGACGGAGACGTTTCCCAGGCTGTACGCGAAATCCTCGAGGCTGAGGGAATACGCGTCCGGCTGAATGCGAAGTGTATCTCGCTTGCGAAACACGATGTAGGCGTCGCCGTCCGCGTCACATGCGAGGAAGGTTCGCCGGAATTAGTGGGCACTCACGTTCTTCTGGCCGTAGGACGTACTCCCAACACGAGCGACTTGGGACTGGACCGGGCTGGGGTTGCCACCGACCACCGCGGCTACATCCTCGTTGATGATCAACTGCAAACGAACGTGCCCGGCATCTGGGCACTGGGCGACTGCAATGGTCGCGGCGCATTCACGCACACCTCCTATAACGACTACGAGATCGTTGCCGACAATCTCTTTAACGCTGACCATCGCCGAGTTTCCGACCGGATTCAAGCCTACGCGCTATATATTGATCCGCCGCTGGGGCGATGCGGCATGACGGACGCAGAGGTACGAATATCCGGACGTCGTGCCCTCGCCGTGAAATATCCGATGAGTAAGGTGAGCCGGGCCTACGAAAAGGGGGAGACGCAAGGACTGATGAAGATTTGTGTCGATGCTGAAACGAAGGAAGTCCTGGGAGCCGCGATTCTTGGAGTTGGTGGCGATGAGGTGATACACGTTTTACTGGATATGATGTACGCAAAGGCGCCGTACACGGTTATCCAGCGCGCCATGCATATTCATCCGACGGTCGCGGAATATCTACCGACCATCCTCGCCAAACTCGGTCCGTTTGCGTAGCAGCAGCGTCAATACCATCCTCAATCGAATACCGTGTTGGACGGCTCCGGAGGAATCATGACGCAATCCTGACGACTCTTCTCCGACCAGGATCACCCTTAGGAGCGTCGGGGATGGTTGCACCGCTCCCGAATGGCTCGCAGAACATTGGAGAGAAGATTTACCGCTGAACGTGAAAAGAGCTTGGGATGTAACTGTGATTGAGTCTTCTGATCTTCGGCCGATGAAAATGCCGATCTTGCCGCCTATTTTCCAGGTCGCTTTGACGAAGGCGAAAGAGCTACCGATGCCTCGCTCGTCAAAACGCGAAATGTGAAGGTCTCTTGTAGATAAAGGCGAACGATCGTATCCGTATGACTGAGATAGCCGATGGATACATCCTGCCCAATGTTCAATTCGAAATCACCGCCTCGCGTGGTGAGCACAAAGGCGCCGCGAATCGCCTGGGCGAGCACGATGGTGCCGTCGATGATTCGCTTTACATGCTCCAGGACCGGGTAGCCGTGATCGCGGGTTTCTGCTAGCCCTGTATATTCGACTGCTCCCAGCAGGACCGAATACGGTCCACTCACACCCACGCGGCGCAACTGGTTCAGCGCTTCGGCAACAGCGTCTGGATAATCGCGAACGTCCTCCGGAAGAGCCTTGATCGGGTTACTGGTGCTCTCCCGAATACCTTGAATGTTTGCCGCGTGATACCCGTCAAAGATCGCGCGATCCTCGGCGAACGCGAGGGTCTTGGCGGCGTCCTTTGCTGGTTGCCAATTGGAGTCTTCCGCTCCGCGCTCGACATCGTCAATCGATTCCCGCAGTAGTTCAAAAGGCACTCTCAATTGAACCACGGACTTGACTTCATGGTTATTCGCGGTAACCCCCTCCGCGGGCGGAGAGATGGGCACAAGATGGCCGGTCGCCACTCCCGGAAAGGCAATTCCGCCTGGGGTTGGAACATCGACAACGCGCCTGCCGGCGAGGTATCCCTTGATCGTTCGCGTTGTTTCTTCCTCGATCTGTTGCCACGCCGCGTCTGAAATCGGCGCCAATTTCCGATGGAGATTATTCATTCCTGGCCCCCTTTAGCGATCCTATTCTGAGTGACGTATCGCGCACCGGTGAAGACAACGTCCGATCGCGCTCCAATGCGGCGGTGGTTGAATCTGATGCCGGTTCTTCAGCACCGGAATTCTCAAGGAAAGTTGCCGACGGAGCAAAGAACAGATTGCCTGTGACAGCTCGGCTGAAGTCCAGGAGCCGGTCATAGTTCCCCGGTGGACGTCCGACAAACATGTTTTCAAGCATCTGTTCAATTGTTCCCGGCGAGCGACTAAAGCCGATGAAATACGTTCCGAACTCCCCGTAACCCGGTCTGCCAAACGGCATGTTGTCCCTCAGAATCTTGACCTCTTTGCCGTTCTCGACGATGGTAGTGAGAGCATTGTGGGCCGAAGTCGGTTTGACGGAATCATCCAACTCGATATCAGAAAGTTTTTTGCGCCCTATGATGAGTTCCTGCTGCTCGGTAGAAAGGGCATTCCACTTCTCCATGTCGTGCAGGTATTTCTGGATGATGACATAGCTCCCGCCTCTGAACTGGGCGTCTTCGTCACCGACAAGCGCTGCGTCATAAGCATCTCCACCGCGCGGGTTTTCGGTTCCGTCTACGAATCCAATGATGTCGCGATCATCGAAGTAACGGAAGCCGTGCACCTCGTCGACAACGGAAACTGCGTCTTTGATCCGCTCCATGATGTGGGTGACTAGTTCAAAACACATGTCCATTCGCTTGGCGCGGACATGAAAGAGCACATCCCCCGGGGTGGAGACAGCCTGCCGTCCCTCCGATCGAATTTCACGAAACGGGTGAAGCTCAGCCGGTCGAGTCTTCCCGAAAAGGTCGTTCCACGCATTTGAGCCGATTCCGACGATGCAGGTAAATCCAGCCTCAATGTCGCGGAACTCCACTGCACGAACAAGTCCCGGCAAATCGGCACACAGCGAACGCACGGCTGCATAACTCTGCGGATCTGACTTGATGCAGACAACGAGAAAGATCGCAGCACGCGTCAGCGGCGACAGAATCGGTTGAGCAACTGGCGATTGTGCTTTTCTGCTGGCTTCGTTCATAGGTCTGATTTCTTTTGCGTGACCTCTAGCGATTCAGTAACCGTACCCGGCTTCGTTCAATTGTAGCGACTCATGTTTCGAATCGCCGGGGCCCTTGATGCTTACGGCGCCTTAGATTGTAACCGTGCGGCCGTGCCGTGATCGACGACGGCGAAATGAAGCCTGTCGATGTCCTGATGGCCCTACGAATCAGTCCAACTCCTGGAAGGCATGACCGTGGGCGTTGATCCTTTGTACAAGCTCGCTGGATAATTCGTTCCCGGCCAACGTGCTATCAAAAACCCATTGCTCGGGATCGGCAAGATCGGGGAGCCCCGCGCCTGTGCGCACATAGACCCCAAGATTTGGCTTTTTGCGGATTGATATAAAGATCGTATTCCTGCATGAAAAGAGCCTCTTGGCTGTCCTTGAATTGCGGTCTGCAGTTTAGAGAAATGCTCTTCCCCGCACTCCCCTCGACGCGATCACGGGCAGCGCCTCTTTATCAGATGAAATAACATGGGCTCATGGCGCAGGCATTCCAATGGCTTGTACGTGCGCCTCCTGAGCAATATTCCTCGGAATCACGAGCAACCAGAAGTGATTCACTTCGGCTCAAGCCGGCTATGCGGGCAATTACTACTTGAGTAACAGGTGGCAGAACTTGTTATCGAAAGAGTAATCTCTGGACTGGCCACAATCCGCCCCGGCACGGAGAGAGCTGGACCGAATTCGGGCTCAAAAGAATCGAACTCGTTGCAAGGTTTCTAAGCATTCCTCTACGCCATGGTGGGAGGCCTCTTTTTCATTCCGGTTACTTGTTGAAACCTGTGGGGAATGTGCAGCACAGCGAAATTCTCATTGCGTCCGCGCGCCCTACGCACATGTCCAGCTGCACCCTCGCGCATGGACATAATTCATTTAAACGATGTGCATTCGTCGGTTATGATTGCTCAACCGTCCCCCCCCAGCCAATCGGAATGAATCGGCGCTTTTGCGCGGAGATTTTGTAAATGCGGGTAGAGCAAATGGAACCCGGAGAGAAGAGACCCGTCAAGGGCTACCAGCTCATCGAGCGGCTCGGGCAAGGCGGCTTTGGCGTCGTCTATCGCGCCAGGCAACTGTCCGTTGGTCGCGAAGTCGCGATCAAGTCAGTTCTGCCGGTTCATTCCAATACGCGCGAGTTCATTCAACGATTCGAAAATGAAGCGCACCTGGTTGCGCGCATGGAGCATCCTCACATCGTTCCGCTTTTCGATTATTGGAGGGACCCGGATGGCGCGTACCTCGTCATGCGCTATCTGCGTGGCGGAAGCCTTCGGGACCGGATGAGGCAGGGCCGCCTGTCGCTGGATGAAACCCTCACCCTTCTCGATCATGTTGCTTCGGCACTGGAGCTTGCCCATCGAAATGGCATAATTCACCACGATGTCAAGCCGGAAAACATCCTCCTCGATGAAGATCACAACGCGTATCTCTCTGATTTTGGCATCGCTGAAGAAGCCACCTCGGCCAAGGGCAGCAACATCCGAGGTTCGCTAGCCTATTTGGCTCCGGAGCAGTTGCGGCAAGAGGCCCCCTCGTCAAGGATGGATATCTATTCCCTCGGGCTCATGCTTTACGAGATTCTCGCCGGCGAGCATCCCTTCGCATCGCAAACCTCGCTTGAAATGCTCAAAAGCCAGCTTTCGAGAGAATTGCCTCCCTTGGAAAACATCTCTGCGGCGCTGAACGCCGTGGTTCTACAGGCCATCTCAAAAAATCCCGATTCGCGCCAACCAACCGCAATGCGCATCTTCGGAGATTTTCAAAAAGCTGTCAAGGGCGAGCGCTTTTCCACCATCGACCTCGCGGTCAGATCCATCATCGTTAATCCTTATCGAGGACTGCGTGCCTTCACCGAAGCCGATGCGGCCGTCTTCTTTGGGAGGGAGCGACTGGTCAAACACCTGGTTTCCCGCCTGCTGGAGGATCACCCGCTTCGAAATTTCCTGGCAGTCGTCGGGCCCAGCGGAAGCGGCAAATCAAGCGTTGTGTTGGCCGGATTAGTGCCTGCGATACGCAGAGGCGTCATGGCGGATTCCGCAACCTCCGCTGACACTACGCCCGACCCGGTCTGGACCCTGGAGCCGACGCTCGACCTGGCCGTGGATCAGACCGTGGGACCGGCGACTGGGGCGTCCGATTCACCCGGCGTTCCGCACAACGAGTTCGTCGTCCTAACGGTTCCCGGCAGCCATCCTTTGCAAAACCTCAAGGCCGGTCTGCTCAGTATCGCCAGTCAGCCTCTGAGCGATCTTGATAGCCGATTCGAGAGCGATCCATCAGCTCTCCTTTGCGCGCTGCGGGAAATAGGTGGATCCACGCTGCTGGTGATCGATCAATTTGAAGAAGTCTTCACGTTGACCGAGTCCGAGCGGGAACGATCCCAATTCCTGGATCTCTTACGGGTCGCAGTGACGGCTGCCGACAGTCCGATGCGGTTGGTGATTACTCTGCGCGCGGACTTCACCGACCGACCGCTGCATTATGCCGAATTCGGCGCTCTGATGCGCCAGCGCACCGAGTTCGTGCTGCCTCTTCTGCCCGCTGAGTTGGAACGCGCAATCGCTGGCCCCGCTCGACGCCTGGGTTTGGAGGTTGAACCCGAACTCATTGCGACCGTAGTTCATGACGTACAGGACGAACTAGGGGCGCTGCCGCTTTTGCAATATGCCCTCACCGAAGTCTTCGACCGTCGCACTGGCAACACCTTGTCGCTGGAGGCCTACCAGGCCAGCGGCGGAGTATTTGGTGCGCTCGCCCGCCGTGCGCAGGAAGTGTATGACTCTCTCAAGCCGGACTGGCGGAACACCGCGCGACAGATATTCCTGCGACTGGTGAACCTCGGCGACGGCGTACGCGATACTCGCCGCCGCGTCCGGCAGGTGGAGTTGCTTAAGCTCGGAGGCGATGCCCAACTGGTCCTCGACGCGTTCAGCAAATATCGCCTGATCGCCTTTGACGTCGATCCAACCACACGGGAACCAATGGTTGAATTGGCTCATGAGGCACTTCTGCGTGCATGGGACACACTGCAGCAGTGGTTGGACGCCAGCAGATCCGACATTCGCATGCATCGCGGATTGCTGGCCGCGGTCGGCGAATGGGAGAAATCCGGACGCGATCAGAGTTATCTGCTCACCGGTACCCGGTTGGCACAATACGAAGACTGGCGCGCTGCCGCCGGTTTCCAGCTCACCGAAGAAGAACTGTGCTTCCTCGACGCAAGTTCCGCCTTGCGCCTCGCTCTGGAAAAGGCGGAGATGGATCGCCAGGCTCGGGAACACCGAAAGGGTGTAGAGATGCAGAGTCTGGCTCTGACTGCAAATTCACGTCAGACCGGCCTGCAGAACCTGTCCGATATCGCCCTGGCCTTGTGCGTGGAAGCCAACAAAATCCCCTCTCCCCCTGACCAGGCATCCCAGCTTCTCTTTGAGCTCGCCCCGATGCCCGGCACACGCAAGATCTTCATGGGCCATAAGGACACGATTTGGAGCGCCGCCATCAGCCCGGACCAGCGCCAGATGCTGTCCGGTTCCGGTGGATTCAGCCCGGCTTCCAACTTCTACAGCAAGATGCCGACCTATTTGCCGCTGAATACCCGGTCGGCGCCGTATTCCGACAACTCTGTCCGGCTGTGGGACCTTGCAACAGGCCACGAACTTCGCGCTTTCGCGGGACACACCAATACCGTCACCGCTGTTGCTTTCTCTACGGACGGGAAGCACGTCATTTCAGCCTCTGCCGATGCCACCATTCGCATCTGGGATCAAAAGAGCGAAAATGCTCAACGAGTGCTTTCGCACCAGGCACAAGTGCTCAGCATCGCGGTGCGGGACGATCTGCTGGTAGCGTGCGACTACGACTTCGAGACTTCTACCAGCCATCTGATCCTCTGGAATTGGCACACTGGGGAGCAGATTCGCCGCTTTGAAGGGCAGCAGGATGTGATTTACTCGGTCGCCTTCAGTCCCGACGGGAAACAGCTTTTGTCCGGGTCCGGCCCCAGCGGCCCGTTCTCCAAGAGTTCCGGCGACAACGACCTGGTCCTGTGGGATCTCGAAAGCGGAGCCATCCTCCGCCGCATGCAGGGGCACAAGGACGTAGTCTTTAAGGTTGCATTTCGGCCCGACGGCCAGAGCGCAATCACCGTTTCCGGCGATTCCACCCTGATTGTCTGGAATCTGAGTGATGGCAGCATTCGTGCCACTCTGCGCGGCCACAGGAGCTTTGCTTACGCATTCGCCATGAGCCCGCAGGGCGACCGCGTGTTCTCTGCCAGTTTCGATCTCACAATCATCTTGTGGGATGTGGAACGAGCGCAGGAGATGCGCCGCTTTTATGGGCACGCCGGCCCCGTAACCACGGTCCAGTTCCTGGCGGATGGACGGCGGGTTCTCACAGGCTCAACTGACAAAACCGTGCGCCTTTGGGACATCTATAGCGCTGACGAAGTCATGCGCCTCGGTGCGCCTTCCGGCATGGGCATGTGGACAGTCACCGCAGACAGCCGGCGCGCTATTACCTCCGCAGGCAGTGCTGCGGTCTTCGCACCTCAATCGCCGGTCAATCCCCTGCACCTCTGGGACCTCAAGACCGGCAAGCTCGTGGCGCAACTCGGCCAGCAAAGAAACACCATCTTCCGGGCCGCCCTCCTGCCGGACGGAGAGCGCTTCCTGACCGTATCGGGCGATTTCTTCATCCCCGGAGCAGAAAACTGCATGGTTCTGCGTGAAATCGCCACCGGCAAGGAGTTGCGCCGTTACGAGTCGCCCGGATCGGCGCTTTCCGGCCTGGCACTGCTTCCTGGGGGCAAACACGTCGCCACCATTGTCTTTGGCGATGAGGTGGTCATCTGGAATATTGAGACCGGAGCGATCGAACGGCGCTTTTCCGGCACGGTGCCGGGATTCAAGGCAGTCGCAGTCTCGCCTGATGGGCGCTTGCTCCTGGCGGGATCGGCGCTGGGGTCGGTGACCATATGGGACCTCGCGAGCGGCGAGATTCTGCATCAGCTCCAGGGGCACGCGCTACATATCTCCGACATCGCAGTTACCGCCGACAGCCGCAGAGCAATCAGCGTCAGCAACGATACCACCGCTGTTGTCTGGGACATCGAGAAGGGTCGCCAGCTTCTGCGCTTCCAGCAGCACGCCACGGCTTGCGATGCGCTCGGGATTCATCCCAACCAGCCATGGGCGCTTACCGGCGACGATAAAGGGAACCTGATGCTGTGGGAATGGAAAACCGGCAGAGTCCTGCGGCGTTTGACCGGCCACACCGGCGGAATCTGGGATATTGCTTTTATTGACAATGGCGACTTCGTTCTTACCACCGGCGGTGACGGCAACCTGATCAAGTGGAAGATTGCTCCTCAGCCGGCTGAGGAGATAGTCGCCTGGACCAAAGAGAACCGGTACGTTCGCGATTTCACATGCGACGAGCGCGAGTTATATCGAATTGAGCCGCTTTGCCCTGAAGAGGAAGCGACTCCCGAGCAACCATCCAGCCACTGAAGAGGAGGCCCAAGTGCCATACCACAAGTCACGTCTCGAGATTGCGAAGGAAGAAAAGATCGCCAGTTGGTCCAAAGTTCCCAACTCAACATTTGCAAAGTACGGATTGAGCCGCGAGAAGGCCGCCGCTCTCGAATTGGAAGTTTACTTCAAGCTGGTGTGGGCCTGGGACAGTGACTACGATACCGCCCGCAAGCAGTACGATCCCGCATATTCTGAGTACCCACTCGTGGTTGGCTATGCCCAAACTCCCACCGATGTTGCGTGGCTGCTGGAACTCGCCCAGGCGTTCAAGGTCCCAGTCTCGTGCCGCTCGGGGGGGCACAACACCGCGGGCTACGCGGTCCTGCCAACCGGCGTCGTGGTCGATATGAGCGGTTTCACTCAGATTCACATCGATTCCGTCAAGAAGTTGGTTACGGTTGGTCCGGGCGTCAACTTCGGCAACCTCAACAAAGCCCTCGCCCCTTACAACCTGCACACCCCTGGCGGCGATTGCCTCGATGTATGTATTGGCGGATATATGCAAGGTGGCGGCTATGGGCTCACCTCACGCGAATTTGGCATGAACTGCGACAACGTCACGCAGTTCACCATGATGACTTACGACTCGAAAGGGGCTCATATCGTCGTCGCCAGCCCGACTCAGAATTTAGCTCTGTTCTGGGCCGTTCGCGGCGGCACCGGCAACAATTTTGGCGTCCTGCTCGATGTGACTTACAAACTCTATCCCCTCGGAGTCATGTGGGGGGTCGGCGTCAAATGGACAAATCTCAACGATGCTCCTGCGGCGCTCGAAGTTATCCAGAATGCCTATACGAGGACCGGTGCTTCGCCGAAGCTCGGCTACATGGCTGTCATTATGGTCCAGGCAGGCGACACCCTGCCCAGCCTTGCCATCTATGGCGTCTTCGACGGAACACGCGCGCAGGGCCTCGCCGAACTCAAGCCGCTTCTGGCTACCACCGGCGCCAAGCTTGTCACCGATCGCATCGACTCCTATCAGGTGCTCAACGCCACTCTCTTTCCCAATCCCAATGTGCCGCCCGGAGTCACGCCTCCTCCTCCTGAATTCAAGCAGTCCGCGTATATCCAAAATCCGATTCCCCTGGCCGGCTGGACTGAAATCGTGAAGTACTACGGCACCCGCATGAACGACGTCTCCGCTGTAATTGTGGAACCCTACGGCGGCGCCATCAACAGTTACGGCAAGCGCGCCAGGGGCAACGCTTTCATCCACCGAGATGTCTACATGGATCTCTTCGTGGATGCGTTCTTCCTGAAGCAGGATCAGGCTCCAGCTGCCAACGCCTGGCTTGATGGCTACATGAAAATCATTAACCCGTTCTCCAATGGCCAGCAATATCAAAACTATCCACGAAGAGATACAGCTGACTATCCTAAAGCGTTCTGGGGTGATGCTTACCCGGTGCTGCAACAGGTCAAAATCGTCTACGATCCGTTGAACGTGTTCAAGTTCCCCATGGGAATCAACCCACCCTCACAGGATGAGAAACGTACTGCGCTGGCCAAGACGAAGGCGGCCGGCCTCGCGAAAGAACCAGTCAAGCACCAGGTTCATTTCGAGCTGTTCAAGAAGCAGAAGAAGACAAAAAAACGCTGAGAGGTATCGGAGGGCACCACCATGTTCCCCGCCAGACGACTCCAGTTACTCTGCGTCGGTTTCCTGATGGCAGTATCCGGTGCTCCGCTTCCCGCCGGGCAGCAGAAGACTGCGGTCCGGCCCCATGCAGGGGCGCCCAGCAGATCCGTCAAATCGTTGGCCAGCGTTTGCAACGATTCCACCCGCCTTGGCGACCCGACCTTCGCTAAGAACCAGTCTTATCTCTTCGCGTGGACAATGTTCCTGGCCATCAACTGCCCGGCGAAATCAACATCGGCCTCGCCGCACATATGGGAAACCTGGAAGTCTGTCGAAGATGTGTATCTTCCCGGAGGGAAGGCTCCGGCTCCCTGGTCGGCGCCCCAGCCTCCCCGTCTCCTTCTCGACCGGCCAGAGATCGACAGCTATACGCTTCTGGACAAGAATAAGCAGCCCGTCCTCAGTGAAATCCGCATGAACAAAGGCACATTCGATTACATTGTCCAGAGAAACTTGTACAGCAAGGCAGGACAGCTTGCATTTTTTGCGAGTTCGGGTCCGCCAATTGATTTCCCCATTAGCGCAATGGAGATCAAAGCCGCCTGGCTGATCCTCACCCCAAACGATCCCACCAACTCACGGTATTACACCGTCCAAGCTACTTACACTGACCCGGAAACCGGCAAAAGGCATCCGGTCCTGGCGGGTCTAGCCAGCCTTCACATCACCAGCAAAGTGCTGAACGATTGGTTCTGGACCACCTTCGAGCAGGTCGATAACCAGAAGACAACCATGGCGCCGGAAGCTGTTCCCATTCCACCCGACGCTCGCGCTTTCAACGGCACCGTTCACGCCGTACTCTCACCGCAATCGGTCTGGCAGTTTTATCAGATGCGCGGAGCGCAACTGAATTATGTTGACTCCAGGCGCGCCCCCACGATCCTTGCAAATACGCTGCTCGAAACAAGATTCCAGAAGACCTCCTCCTGCATCACCTGCCACAATCTGGCGATGCGCGGCTCTCTGAGCCAGGGAACCCTCGGCCTCTGGAACGTCGTCGGCAACGGAGTTCTGGGACACGTCGGTCAAGTGGGTGCAGCGTCGAACCGGTATACCGACGCAACTGAAAAGCCCATTTGCTACGAATCTGCCAGCAACAACTTTACGAACTGCAAAATGCCCGATCCCACGATCGTTTACAAGTCGATGGATTTCGTCTGGTCGCTAAGAGAAGCACAGTAAGCCCGCCAAGCGAGCCACCTCGAATGAATCAAGGAGAAAACACGTGTCCTATCTGATGCGCCCGCGTGCCAACTTCAAGGGAAGATTTACGGTCAACGTCCCCACCGCTAATAACGACAAAGTCTCGATCACCATCGACGCAGCAAACGTGCAGCCATGGAATCCGCAAAATCTGACGGATGAGCAATTCCGCGAATCGATGATGCAGTCGAAATCGGTGGGGGGCATCGAATGGCTCAACGGCTATTACAACTATTTCGGCGACAACGGCATGAGGTTCTCGGCTACCGACGCATCCGGCAACCCCATCCCCTCCGTCATGACCAGCAGCACCCTGCCGGACGGAACCTCTCCCACACCAAGCCAGGACCCCTTTCTCACCGGTCAGGTCGAGCTGTTGGGGAACCAGTTCTTTGACAAGCCAGGCCAGGCGAAGATGGTCGATCTCGATCCTGTCGGAATCTACGGTACGCAGGTTTTTAGCGGCCTTTTCCAGGTGACGGTTCAAACCGCCAGTGGTCCGCTCGTCATGCTGAGCGCAGAAAATCCAACCCGCGCTTACATCTACGATCTCTACATGGACCGCAACGTTGCTCCCGCCCCTCCGGGCCCGCAGATGCTGGCGGCAATCTGGCAGATGGCACTGCCCCTCGCGGGACTGACGTTCAACTTTGGCGGTCAAACATCGCCTACTCTTTCCGCTCTGCAAACAGCCGCTCAGGCCGGCCAGGGTCTTGTGGTTCGCTATGTGACCTATTACTCAACGGATGCTTTCACCGAAGCGGCTCTCGCCCAAATGTATAAAGACTCGGGCTATACGAAACCCTTCGCCAACCCGTCCAGCGGCTACATTGTCGGAACCATCGGCGCGTGGGCCATGAGCGATCCGTTGTCGACCGGGCCCAGCGGCCGCCTGTTCTACGGAACCTACCCTCTTACCCGGCCCACGAGCAGCATTTCCTTCGTCCCCACCTATCGCGACAAGGTGCCGTCTGCGCCATCGGTTGCGGGCGTGGCCCCGCCATCGCCTCCACCCTACTTCCTCGGACCAATCGCTGCCTGGGTTGATACTGCAAACCAAAACGTCGTGCTCGACTTCGTGAGCACCATCCCGGAAGTGACCGGAATCAGCTCTCCTCCCGCTCCCGGCGACCTGGCAAAGATGAACTACGGCGAATTGACTCTCACGATCAAGAGCGGTGGCCAGGAACAAAAGGTCAACACCATCCCGTACGAGAGTTACAACCGGGCAGCCTACGAGCTTTCCAGCGGTATCATCGAAGTCGCCTATCCAAGCAGCGTAGCCAGTGCGCTTGCCGACCCGAATGGCACTCTCTGCCTCTATGGCTCCATTAAGGGCGTTTCGACGCTGCTCGCCGGCGAAATAGCATATGCCGCAGTGTCTACCGAGGATCGCTGCGTCTACCTGACAGCGAGTGAAACGGTCACCTGCCAAGTGCGTCCACTGTGGAAAGGCCAGCCCAAGCCGAACCAGGCGATTCAGCTCACGATCTCGCAGTGGCAGTTCTCCACAGCGGGCACCAACCCGGCAGTTCTCGTAAACAAACAACTGGTGCCGGTTCCAAGTGGACAGGAGATCGTATCGCTACCCGCCAGCCAGAGCTACACAACCGACGCCAATGGCTTCATAGCTTTCACGATCAAGGGACTTCAGCCCGGCGCTGCCATGATCCGCTACCAGGCTCCCGGCGATGACTTCAATATCAATCAGGGCGCATCTCCGGGTGCGCCCGGCGCCCCAAAGAATTTCTACTTCGGGCTCGTCTCGTACAACATCTTTCGTGTCCTGCCAGACGATAACTTCGATAGCATTCCGGACAGTCAGATCACCTGGGACTTTGTCTACCAAAACGTGATTCGCTACTTTTACCTGATTTATCCTGCGATGTTTGTGCGCGTGGCATTTCAAAACGAGTCGATCGCGAAACAGAATGCTTCAAACATTCGCCAATTCATCGATAAGAGCATGTGGAACAGCACTTCCTACATGCCTGTTTCGCGTGATCTTTCAGACGGCAAGCGAAACCTGCTCCAGCGCTGGTGCACGATGAATGAGGCGTGAATCTGATCCCCCCGCAACGATTACCGGTTCCAGCGTGTGAGCAATTGTCCGGCGCTGCGCCGCAGCATCCTCGCTCAACGAGGGAATCGGAATGGAGCCGCGACAACGTTGAAGGGCATGACGGTTCTCCTGAATTTGTGCCCTGTCGAATGGATGTGATGCGGAAGGGATACGAAATCAGGCGAAGAAGCTCACAATCTTCTGCGCGATGAACTCGGAGAAGTCCTCCAGAGCAAAATGGCCCGTGTCGATCAGGTTCAGCTCCGCCTTTGGAATATCGCGCAAATACGCCCGCGCACCCTCGACGGTAAAGAAGGGATCGTTCTTGCCCCAGACAATCAACGTCTTCGGCTGCTTGTTACGGAAGAATTATGGTATCTGACATCGCCGCTTCTCTGCGCTATCGCCCGGGCGCTGCCTTCACAGCAACGCTTCGGCAAAAGCCGCTCCGACGCCGCGGATCTTTCATCCACTCAGCCAGTCTCGCGCCAGTCCCCACAAATCAATTCCCTATTGCGGTTTTCGAAAACGGATATTCTCGCCCTCAAGCCGATACTCTGCGGAGCAGGTGTCGCCGCCGCAGATCATCGCCTCTTCTGAGCAAAGTTGTCGACGCGTGATGAGCCCCATGGTTCCGCATCGTGGGCACGACATCACGGCAACATACGGATTCTGCGCGTGACCCAGCTTCGCCTGGTTCTCCAGAACGAAAACCGTTCCCGGGTCCATTCTTTCGGGAATCCACTCTTCCAGAAACTGCAGTTGGGTCAACATCCTGCCCTCCGTAGACTAAGCGTAACGGGCTGCATTTTGGAGTTTCTGCGATACCGTTGTGCAACAACAGCAGGCTGCGAATGGCTCTCCAGGGCCTGTGTAAACCCCGGCTGATGTGTAGTCTTCACGGTCAAATCAATTGCGTCAATCGGAATCCCGTCGTGATTAGTTGCAACTCAGATTCCTGTAACCAAAACACGTTACCTGCCGTTGGATGCCTTGGCTTCCACGTCTGTATTCGAATCGATCGCCCGGTAGATTTCAACGTTCCGCAGGATCGCCTCCACATATTCGCGCGTCTGGGTAAATGGAATCGACTCCACAAATTCATCCATCCCCTGATATGGACCGGCCGCTTCCCAATCCGTCACCCGCGAATCGCCCGCGTTGTATGCCGCAAGCGCATATTCCTGCACTCCGCCAAATTTGTCGAGTGTCTGCCGCAGGTAGCGCGTGCCCAGCCGGATATTCGTTTCCGGATCGAGCAACTGGTACGTCTCGAAGTGGGTCATTCCCTCTTCGCGCGCCAGCTGCCTGCCATTCGCCGGCAATATTTGCATCAGCCCCCATGCATTCGCATATGAAATCACTGAGGGATTAAACTCCGACTCCTGCCGGATCAGCGACGCGACTAAATAAGGATCCAGGTTATTCTTCGCCGACTCCGCCTTGATCGTCGTCCAATACGGCTCGGGGAAAAGAATCCGCCAGTAGGGCAGAGGAATCGACTTGATCGGCGCGGTTGCGGCCGCCGGCAATGCCCGCTTCAACGCCCGCATCGCCCGATACGCCTCACCATACGACGCGTAGATTTGCGCCTCCGCCAGCGCGCTCCACGACGCCGAATCGGGATCGGCCGCAATTTCCCGCGGAATGTAATCATTCAGCCCTGCATTGGCTAGCAGCTTTGCTTTCGCCAGGTGCGGACTGTCTTCAGGAAAGCTCTCCGCCAGGTTCGGCAGTGGCGGCGCTTGCATTTGGTCGAGTTCCGGCACCGATGCCGCTTCGGTGTCTCCCAGCGTTCCCAATCTCTGCCGTGCCATTTGCGCGTAGAAAAAATGCGGATACACCCTTGCGATGGTTCGATAATTCGCCGCTGCCTGCGCTGGCTTATGGTCCTGCGTTTCATAAAGCCGTCCCCGCCAGTAAAGAGCTGAAACCGTCTCCGTCGAGGCCGGGAAAAGGTGAATCTGCTCGTCAAACATCCGCCCAGCATCGCTGTAGAGTCCCTGCCGATAGTCCAGCCATGCCGCCCGCCAATGTGCAGCCGAAGCATTCTTGTGCCCCGGGAAATGCGCCGCCAGGTACGAGTAGTAATCCACCGCGCGCGGATAATCCTTGCGCAACATATACATGTTGCCGCTTGAATAAAGCGCTTCCGCCAGCCACTGGCTCTGCGGAAAACTTGCTTCCATCTGCGTGACGATGCGCGTCTGCTCCTCAAGGTCATCGCGGTTCCGCGCCAATTCCATCAGCAGGTAAAGTCGCCGCGCCCCGTTCTCGTCCGGTGTGTCCGCCAGCGCCTCCACCTGTACGGTAGTAAGCCGCTTCAGTTTTAGATCGCAAGCCGCGGCGGCAACTGCAAACCCGTTGCGTGTCTGCGTGTCCAGTGTGAACTTCAGCGCCAGCGCGCGATACTGCTCCGCAGCCAGCTCGTATCGTCCCGCTGCGTAGTAGGAATCCGCAAGCGTGCGCAGTTCGTCGCTGGTCAAGGTCGTCTCCGCGCCCAGCGAAGTCAGCTTGGCTCGCGCTATTCCCGCCTCCGTTGTCAGTGGATACGCCAGAAGCAGCGATTTGAAAATGTGCTCCGCGTCCTCCGTCTTTCCCAAAGCCTGCGCCACCAGCCCGCTCGCCAGTTGATAGCCCGCGCGTCCAGCCGCCGGATCGTTCGCAGCCGCATCCAGAACGCGTTTTGCTCCCGCTGCATCGTTCATGTCCAGCAACACGTTCGCCTCAAGCTCCGGCGCTTCATCCACAAAAATGCTGTCGGGATACTTCTGCACAAACCCTTTCAGCAGCGCCTCGGCTGCAGCTTCCTGTCCGCCTTCGTGAGCTGCTTTCGCCGCCAGAAAATCCGCATAATCCGCCAGCGCATCGCCTGCCAGCTTCGATTTCCGCAGGCTCTCCTCCGCGTCGCCGTACCGCTTGTCCAGCAGGTACGCATGTCCTAGCGAAAGGTATGCCGCCGCTGCTGCATCGCCCGTATTCTTTTGTGCGTAAGCCGTCACTCCCTCGTAAGCCGCCGGGGTCCGCATGGTGGCCAGTTGCTGCGCCATCGGCCGCAACTCCGTCGAAGCCACAAATGCCTGCTTGATCCGGCGCGCCCTCGCCGCTGCAAGTCTTCGCGCCGCCGGGCTCAAGTACTTCCTCCGTCCCCTCGGCGCCGTAACCAACCTCCGGGTTGATTTCCCTGTCGACTTCCCTGCCGTAGTTGTCCTGCTGTGCCCTGACGCCGTCCCGCGGTGCCCTGCCGCCGTGGTGCCGTGCACTGCTGCCGTTTTGCCTGGCGTCGTCGACTTCTTTGCGGTCGTCGTTCTCTTCGAGGGTGTCGTCGCCTTCTTGGTCGCCGCCGTCGAAGGCTTCTTTTTCTGCGTCGTCGTATCGTCGGAACTCGAAGACTTTGCTGGCTTTTCGTCGTATCGCTTCCCCTCCACCGGCGTCACAATCATCAGCGCGCAAAACATCGCAGCCAGCGCTCGAGCGGGCATACGTATCAAATAAGGGGAAACGACTGGCTTCATAGAATCACTTTAAGCTCGTTTTGCCTCGCCGGAAAAGGGGTGAACCAGCCACGTTACGTTCCCGGCGTTACTCCGGTGCTTTTGTCACGCCAGCCGGAATCCGATTTGGGCTCCAGAGCCGCCTTCCTTTACACTTAGACGGAAGGGTTTGAGGTCGATTTGCCCCTTACCCCCAGAATTCCCGCATCCTACCCCCATGGCGACCATCCAATCGATTGCAGGAGAAAACGAGCAGCACCCCGACGTCGCCCTTGTTCAAAGGGTTCGCGACGGCGATGTCTCGGCCTACGACGAGCTCGTCCGCAAATACGACCGCCAGATCTTTCGCATTGCGCAGCACATCACGCAAAACCGCGAAGACGCTGAGGACGTCATGCAGGACGCGTTCCTCAAGGCGTACGAGAAGCTCGATCAATTTCAAGGGAACTCGAAGTTCTACACATGGCTGGTCCGGATCGCAGTAAACGAGAGCCTGATGCGCCTGCGCAAGCGGCGTACCGGCAAAATGGTATCGATCGACGAAGATATCGAGACCGAAGAGGGCAGTGTCCCCCGAGACCTGGCCGACTGGGCTCCCGATCCCGAGCAGAACTACACCCAGTCCGAACTGGCCGAAATCCTGCGCAAAACCATCCAGGGATTGCCCCAGGGGTTCCGGATCGTTTTTGTTCTGCGCGATGTCGAAGGACTCTCCACCGAGGAAACGGCGGAGACGCTCAGCCTGAGCGTGCCCGCAGTGAAGTCTCGTCTGTTGCGAGCCCGTCTGCAACTGCGCGAACGTTTGAGCCGCTACTTTCGCTCAAAAAAGGGTTCCAAAGAAGTGGGAGTTGAAAAGTGACCTGCACTGAGTTTCTGGCTTTGCTCGACGATCTGATCGACGATTCGGTAACCACCGAGATGCGTGCCGACCTGCAGGAGCACCTGCGCGGCTGCGAGCACTGCGAAGTCACACTCAGCACCACCCGCAAGACCATCGAGATCTACCGCTCCCACGAGATCTACGAGATGCCCGCCGGCCTCCGCGAACGCCTCCATGCCGCCATCATGGCCCGCTGCAAAAAAGGCTGCTGAAATCCAGGAGCAGTTAGTCCATTCGACCGCTCGCGACAGCGCATTCAGCAAAATCCAGGCACGCATCGTAGGAACCACCCTCGCCGCAACCAAGCTGGGATGGTAAACACTCCCTGCCAATTGCAATCGCCTCAGACGACCGCCGCAGCGCCTGCATAGGACAACGTCAGAACCGTAATGTCATCGTCCTGGCCGAATGCCTGCGCCGCGCAAGCAATAGCTTCTGCCGATTCGGTGCTGAGCGTAGCCGAGCGCTCAAAGCCAAGCAACGCCCCATCCTTATCGCGGGCTTCGACAATGCCGTCAGTCACCAAAGTGAGTTGCTCGCCCGGCGCAAGCTGAAAGTTGGATTCAGCGTAAGTCGTCTCCGCGGCAAGACCCAGCGGCAAGCCGTTTTCAAGCGGCAGCTCTTTGCCCGCGAGATACGGCGCGATGTGTCCCGCATTGGCCACCGTCAGCGTTCCATTCGCGTCGCACCGGAGAACCAGGCAGGTTGTAAATCCGCCATGGCTCCGCGCCAGCATCCGCTGATTCATCGCCGCCAGGATCTCGCCCGGGCTTTGCGTGTAGTGCCCCAGCGTGCGCACCGTCCCCACCAGCAGCGAAACTGTCATCGCCGCCGGCATCCCCTTTCCGCTGACGTCCCCGATCACCACCAGCACGCCGCCATTTTCCGTCGCCAGAATCTGGAAGAAATCCCCGCCTACTTGTCCCGCCGGCTTGTAGACACTCTGAATATTGAAGCCAGAGATGGAAGGAACATCTTCGGGGATGAGAACCTGCTGAACCGTGCGTGCGGCTTCGAATTCTGAGGCGGCCTGGGCATGGCGGCGGGCAATGCCCACGGTACGCAACACGAGAAAGAGCAGGATGGTGAAGAGAAAAATGAAATCGGATATGCTGCCCAGGGGGAGCGTGTAGCTCCCCGCATGAAGCATCGGCATGGGTACTAATCTGTGCGTCAGATGCAGATAGTAGACCAGGAAGTGAAAGAAGTTCCAGTTGCGGAAGAAGCCCTCAAAGATGACGGCGGGCAACAGAATGCGGGCTTCCAAGTTACCAGCGCGCCAGGCGCGAATCAGCAGCACGATGAGCAGGATGTTGACGAGTATGTTGGGCCCGAAGAAGGCGAAGAATCCGAAATAAAACGTGCCCAGGCCAAGGTTCGCCAGAGGGCTCCATAGACCGCAGATAGCGGCTGCAATTTCCAGGCCCAGCAGCAGACGGGTGCGCCGCACTCCGAGAACCAGCCGAATGAATTCGATGAGCGAGACGTTCACGGCGCCGAAAAAGGTGAAGTCAACCCACTCCAGCGCCGGTGTCCTGTCGAAAATAATCATTGCGGCATCGAGGAAGAACAGCGTGCTGACAGAAAGCAGATAGGCAGCCGCGGCCAGGTATTCCCTTTGAGAACGCAACGCTGCGAAAAGGCCGAGGGCGACGAGGCCGATGATAAAGCTGAGGCCGCTCAGAATCAGGTATCCCCAAATCCAGTGCACGAGCGTGTAACTTGCATCGTGTTGCGCCGCGTCCGCACTCAGCAGCCAGATATCTGAACTCGGCCCGATCGGCGTTGAAGTGCCACCTCCCCTGACCCCGGAGGGGTTGACGACAAACAGGATTGCGATCACCATATCGCCGCGCGGGTTGAGAGCCTGCAAGGGAATGGGAAATGCAAGCAAGCGCGCCTGGTAAAAGAACGCGAGACCGCGCATTCTTCCCTTGGCGCCGATGCGTACGCCGTTTACATAGATTTCGTAGCTTCCCGCGACAGCCTCGGTCGCCACGTTGAGATCGCGTGCATCGGGGCGGACATGCAGGTGAATGCGGTACCACGCGGAGTGGATGTCGCGAATTCCTGCGTTGAAAAGTTCCTGTTGAGTGGAGATGGTCTTCCACCCGCTGTCATCCAATGTTGGCGAAGCCCAGCCGGGGTCGTCGCCAGTGGCGAATAGCCAGTTGGGGCCCAGAGAGACGCGCTCGCCGAACTGCGTGGCGTCCACGTGTCGCGGGTCAGCGTAGCCGGCAGCGGTCGCGGGAGTGTGGGCCGACGATACGAAGGCGCACGCCACTATCGCTGAAAAGCCGAGATAGCAGAGGAACCGTCTTGCCATGGATCGACCTCTCACGAAGGGGCCCGTTCTACGTACTATACCCATTCGATCTCAGTGAGAGGAACCTCCGCAAAAATCTGAATTTGATTGACACTCACCGTCATATCCTGCAAATCTTCATCAGGTCCCCCCAAGAAATCAGGAGAAGCAAGTGGCAACGACGTCCACCGTCCAGGTGTCGAGAATGACGTGGAATGTGCGCGGCTCGTGGAGCGCGCGCGAGGATCGGGTGCCCTCGGCAGTTTGGCTTGGCATCCTGTGGGTAGGCATGATCGCCGGGTTCGGCCTCGATTTTCCCAGCTATCTGCATAAAAATCCGCCGGCGCCAACCTTGGTTCATGTGCATGCGGCAGTCTTCACGGTGTGGATGCTATTGCTCACCGCGCAGGTATTGCTGGTCCTGCGCAATAATGTCGCATTGCACCGCAGGCTCGGCGTTTTTGCAGTGGGATGGGCATGCATCATGGCCGTAATGGGACCGGTCGCGTTCATATCTATCGTGGCGCAAGCGGCCAAACTCCACGGCCCGTTTCCCTATCCTTTTATCTCAGTGCACGTGGCCGATATTGGCGGCTTCCTTGTCTTGCTGGCCTGCGGAATTGCACTCAGCAAGAATCCCGCCGCGCACAAGAGAATGATGATCCTCTCCACCGTTGCGCTTGCCGATCCAGGCTTCGCACGGCTGTCAGGTCATTTCCTGCCAGAGGCGACATCCGTGTTTCCGTGGTTCATTGAAGTGTTCTACGGCAACGTCCTGCTGATCGTCCTCATGCTGGCATGGGACTGGTGGCGCGGACGCCTCATCCGCTCCTTCGTCATCGCTTCCGTATCGCTCGTTGCCGCCCTGTATATTGCTTCGATCATGTACTTCTGGCCGCCGTGGAAAGCCCTCACAATGCAGTGGGTCGCAGTCTGGGCCAGGCATTTCGCCTGAACAGGTTGAAGTATTCGCCAACACCCCGTCTTCGATTCGTCAGCCGAAAAACGTACTTGTGAGTCTCACAACCTCGTAACCACGCACCCCGCGCTCGATCCTGCCTTGCACGCGCCACACAGTTCCTTTTGAGTCCCGTTCGAATGCAGAACCTCTGTCCAGGGCCTCGGGCAACACACCGTTCGATTGCGTCCCGCGTCCTTTGCCTTGTAGAGCGCGACATCGGCCATGGTCAGCACATCTTGGATCGGCTTCGCCCCCGCCGGCGCAACCGCCGCCCCAATACTCAGCGTGATCGAAATCTCACCCTGCTCCAGCCGAAATGAAACGTCGCAAACCGCCTTGCGAATTATCTCTGCCCGCTGGCAAAGCTGTTCAGTCCTGCATCCCGGAAACGCGATCAAGAACTCCTCGCCTCCATACCTGCCCACAAAATCGTAGGACCGCACATTCTGCTTCAGCCGTCGCGCCGTTTCTTTCAGCACCACGTCTCCCGCCTGGTGCCCGTACGTGTCGTTGATCTTCTTGAACTTGTCCAGATCCAGCAGCAGAAGCCCAGTCTGTCCCTCTGTTCGCTCCGCCCGATCCAATTCGCGATCGAAAAGATCAAGAAACGCCTTCCGGTTCCAAAGACCGGTGAGCCCGTCCCTCATCGCTTGTTCGCGCAATTCTTCGCGCGCTTGAATCAGTTCGTTTTGCAGCGCCAGGATCCGGCTCGCCACCAGCAGCCGCGCCCTCAGCTCCGCTTCCCCAAACGGCTTGCCGATGCAATCGTCCGCCCCCGACTCCAGCGCGTACACCACGTCCTGCTCGTCGGTCCGGCTCGTCACCATCAATATGTAGTGGTAATACGATCTTGATCTTTCGCGGAGTTTCCGGCAAAGATCGATGCCATCCATTCCCGGCATCACCCAGTCCATGATCACGACTTCCGGCGGGTATTCCTGTTGCAGAATTTCCCACGCCTCCGTCCCGTCCACGGCCACCACAATCTCGTAACCCCATCGCGCGATCCAGTGCTGCAGGATCAGTCTGGTCACAGTGTCATCTTCGGCGATCAGCACACGTGGCCGCTCGCTCCCGTTTGGTCCGGAATCCAGGGGATCCATCAATATTCCTCTACTCGCACGATCCTGGGATGGAGTGTCCTCGCAATTGTAATCATTTGAATTCAATTTAGTGTGCTTTGAATCACTGCCTTGCCGCAGTCTTTGTCCCTGCGTCGAGCCCATTCCCTTGGTAATCCTCTGCCCATCGCGCCACCCGTCGCAAGCCGCACTCCATTGATATGCTTTAGTTTGAGAGTTGTACCGGCGTCGCGCCGATTCGTACGCGCACCACGCCATGGCCAACTCGATTTACCCGGCATGACGTGCATCATTATGTACCTTTGATTCATAACGGCTCGCTGCAACAAGCTTTTCCCCGGCGACTTGCCGCAACTTCCCCCCGGGATCAGCGTTCTCATAAGTACCGAGCCCGGCCGCCAGACCAACCATCCGGGCATCTTTGCGGTTCGGAGACATCAATGCGGCTTTTTCAGGGACCACTGACCGCCGTCCTTTGCCTCAGTCTCATCAGCACGGCCACGCCGGGATTGGCTGAAGCTGCGTCCACTCCTTCCAGCCGCCCCGCTTATCGCACAACCCAGCTTCAAGGCGACGCCCGCATTCTGCACGTCCTCAACCGCTTCACCTTCGGCCCGCGCCCCGGCGATCTTGATGCCGTCCGCGCCATGGGCCTCGATAAGTGGTTCGACCAGCAACTCCATCCTGCTTCCATCAATCAGGCTGACCTCGATGCCCGCCTCGCCGAGTTCCCTGCCATGCAGTGGAACCCCGAAGACCTGCTGTTCCGCGTGCCCAGCAACGCCATCATTCGTCAGGCAATGGACGGCAAGCTCCCCATCCCCGAGCGCGGCGCTCTGCACGCCGTCTACGAAAACCAGATCTACCGCGCCAGCGCCAAAAAGCAGGAGCAGGAACAGAAGAAGGCCGACAACCAACACAAACAACAGGTCGCCTCAACAGCAACCCCGACCGCCAACTCGCAAACGACAGACGGCAGTCAAACCATGGCCGCGAACACCCCGCCAATGGCTCCTGCAAACGCCCAACCGGGCAACCAAACCTCAACCGCCGAAACCGGCCAGTTGATGGTGGCCGCTGCCGACGCGCCCAACCCGCCGCTCGTCGAAGAAGCCCAGGTCCGCACCCTCATCAACCTTCCCGCGCAGCAGCGTGTCGCGCGTCTTTCTGAAATGCAGCAGCCGGACTTCGACACCTTCGTCAAGTCGCTCAAGCCTGCGCAGCGCGCCGCCCTCGTCAACGGACTTACACCCGATCTCAAAGAAGTCGTTCTCGACCTCGAAAATCCCCAGCGCCTTGTCAATGAAGAGATCATCGCCCAGCGCCTAACCCGCGACATTTATTCCAACGCCCAGTTGCAGGAAGTGATGACCGATTTCTGGCTCAATCACTTCAACGTCTTCCTCCACAAGAACGACGAAACGCCCTACTACCTTGTCAGCTATGAGCGCGATGTGATCCGCCCGCGCTCCCTCGGCAAATTTGAAGACCTGCTCGAAGCCACGGCCCACAGCCCCGCCATGCTGCTCTATCTCGACAACGCCACCAGCATCGGCCCCGATTCGCAAGCCGCCGAGCGCGCTGGCCGCCGTCCCGACGCCAAGAAAAAAGCCCGCGAAGGCCTCAACGAAAACTACGCCCGCGAGCTAATGGAGTTACACACCCTTGGCGTCAACGGCGGATACACCCAGGCCGACGTTACCCAGGTCGCCCGCATCCTCACCGGATGGACGGTCGATCGCCCGACTCGCGGCGGCGGTTTCCAGTTTGAACCCAATCGCCACGAGCCCGGCACAAAAACCGTCCTCGGCAAAAAGTTCAAGGACCACGGCGAACAGGAAGGCCGCGACTTGCTTCACATGCTCGCCACGCGCCCCGCCACCGCGCAGTTCATTTCGCGCAAACTTGCCGTCCGCTTCGTCAGTGACGATCCGCCCAAGGCCCTCGTCGATCGCATGGCCAAAACATTCCTGTCCAGCGATGGAGACATCGCCGCAGTCCTCACTACGCTCTTTCACTCCCCCGAATTCTGGGACTCCAACATTTATCGCGCCAAGGTCAAGACCCCCCTTGAATTCGTGGTCTCCGCCGCGCGCGCCAGCGATGCGAACATCGAAAATCTCCAGCCCCTCGCCAATGCGGTCCGCGAAATGGGCATGCCGCTCTACGGCTGCGTCACTCCCAACGGATACAGTTGGCAGTCCGACACCTGGGTCAGCACCAATGCCCTCGTCAATCGCATGAACTTCGCGCTGTCTCTCGCCGCCAATCGTCTCCCCGGCATTACCATCGCGTGGGACCCGACCCAGGACGCCAACACCGATCCATCCACGTTGTCCACTAACTCCGGAGCTCCCACTCCAGAATCTGAAGAGGCGCGTCTCGAAACCGTGCTTCTCACCGGCGGTGTCAGCGACTCCACGCGTGCAGCGGTCCTGCAGCAATTCCAGCAGCAAACCGCGCAGAACCCCGATCCAGCCGCGGCTTTGCCCGTAGCTGTCCCAGCACGACAGAAACTCCGCGCCCAGGCAATCTCAGCGCAAGAAAAGCAAGACCGGGTGCTGGCCGGCCTTCTACTAGGCTCCCCCGAGTTCCAGCGCCGATGAGAACGTTGCTGTTGTTTGATCGTCGAAAGTGCAGTCTTTGAGAAGGCACGACTTTAGAGGATGGTCGAGAAGTCCGCGTTTTGAAAGGGCACGACTTTAGTCGTGCCGCACAGTTGCCAGTTAAAAGTGGGCTTTAGCCCCTGAGCCAATGCTCAACAAACCCCGGCTTCTCCGACGGGAGTTTTTCAACGGAGGGAGGTACAGGCCTTGGCCCGTACAAATACCGAACACTTCGAAAGACCGGCTTTAGCCGCGGAAAAAATGCGCACGCGCCAAGTTGAAAGAGGGGCTTTAGCCCCTGAGGGACAACCGCAACGAGGAGGCAACATGCAGATCAATCGCCGATTCTTTCTTCACAAGGGCGCGCTCGCCCTTGCCGGCACGACCACCATCCCCAGCTTCCTCGTCCGCTCCGTCCTCGCCGAAACCGCGACCAGCCCCAATCGCCGCCTCGTTGTCATCTTCCAGCGCGGCGCGGCCGACGGCCTCAATGTCGTCGTTCCCTACAGGGAAAAGAACTACTACGCCATGCGCCCCAGCATCGCGATCCCGCAAAATCAAGTCATCGATCTCGACGGATTCTTCGGCCTTCATCCATCGCTCGCATCCTTCAAGCCGCTCTACGACCAGGGTCATCTCGCCATTGTTCACGCCGCCGGCTCGCCCGATATGTCCCGCTCCCACTTCGACGCGCAGGACTTCATGGAATCCGGCACTCCCGGCGTCAAGAGCACTGAAGACGGCTGGCTCAATCGCGCCCTGCAAGCTGAAGATCAGCGCAATCGCCGCCAGCAGCACACGCCTTTCGCGCACTCGCTCTCGGCGCCGAAGTCCCGCGCACCCTCGCCGGCAAGGTTCCCGCCATCGCTCTCAACAACGTCAACAACTTCTCCGTCGCCGGGCGCGGACCTGCTCCCTCCCCCGCAGCCACCGCCTTCGAAGCGATGTACGGCGAAAGCGGCGACCACATCTTCCACGCCGCCGGCGAAGAAACGTTCGAAGCCGTCAAGATGCTCCGCGACGCCAATCCCGCGCAATACAAGCCCGCACCCGGCGTCGATTATCCCGGCTACGGAATTCGGCAACAACATGAAGCAGATCGCCCAACTGCTCAAATCCAACCTCGGCGTCGAAGCTGCATTCACCGACGTCGGCGGCTGGGACACGCATCAGAACCAGGGCGGCAGTCAACGGCCAGCTCTCCAATCGCCTCCGCGACTTCTCCTCCGCCATCGCCGCCTTCTGGCACGACCTCGGCGATCAGGCCGAAAACGTCACCCTCGTCACCATGTCTGAATTCGGCCGCACCGCCCGCGAAAACGGCACCGGCGGCACCGATCACGGCCACGCCAACGCCATGTTCGTCCTCGGCGGCAACGTCAAAGGCGGCAAAGTCTACGGCCGCTGGCCCGGCCTCGACAACGAACAGCTCAACGAAGGCCGCGACCTCGCCGTCACCACCGACTTCCGCCATGTCCTCGGCGAAGTAGTCAACAAATCCATCGGCGCGACAGATTTGGATCTCGTTTTCCCCGGCGCCGGCATCGCCCCCAGCAACTTCCTCCGCCTAACCTAGCGATTAAGATGCTGTCATCCTGAGCGAAGCGCAGCGCAGTCGAAGGACCCGCGTCTGCCCTTCGTTCGTCTCCACCGTGAAGCTGTCATCCCGAGCAATCTAGAAAAGCTGTCATCCTGAGCGAAGGTCGCAGCAGCGACCGTAGTCGAAGGACCTGCGTTTGCTTTTTATTTTGAAAGGTCGAAGGTCATGACTTCAGCTATGCGACATTTCCGCCCACACAGCTGAATTGTCATCCTGAACGAAGCGCGCTCGGGGCCCCATGAACGAGGTTCATGGGCTAAGCGAAGTGAAGGATCTGCTTCTGTCTTTTTCCCCATTCTCCACTCGGAAGCTGTCATCCCGACCGAAGCCGCGTGCCCCATTCATGACGCGGCTTCATCCCGTCATGAGTCAATTCGAAGAGTACGCACACCGGGTCCGTTTGAAGGAAACGCATACGGGGTTAGTTCGAAGGGTACGGGCTTCAGCCCGTACATTAGCTACGGCGAAATTCGCGCGGGCTTTAGCACCTGAGGGGAACGCCCTTTCAAACTGGCCCACAACTCCAATTCGAACCCACTCTCGCTATTCCGCGTAACGCCAGCGCGTGGTCCGGCTTGTCGACGCTGCCGATGATGCGCCGCCGTGATGAAAATGGCCCCACATGAACCCTCCGTCCAACTCCGTCCCGTCCGCGTTCTTCACTTGCACGCGGCTGTTCTCTTTGGGATGAGTGCTCCGGTCCTTCGGGTCAAACTTCCGCCATTCATTCTTCATTCCCCAATTCTACCAGCTACAGAGAATGCCCAACCTGGCCAATCATCCTGGCTCTGTGATGTACTCCAAACAATCCTGTTGACATCGTCCTCCGATGAGTCCTACGATTTGGCGCACCAGTCGTTGCAGGGCTTCCTTTTTCATTTTCCAGTGCGCCAAATCCTCAGTTGCCTGACTTCCCCAAATCGGCCGGCAACTCGTTCAACCCGTGCCTAACAGGACTCAGGCCTTCGGCCTGCAGGAGATTCGTATGAGCAAGCTAGTGAGACTCCTTGCAGTTCCAGCCTTGTTAATGAATTCCAGATCAATCCTCAAACTGTTGGGAGCTTCTGCGGCACTCGTCGCATTCACCGTTCTGTTAGTGTCGTTCAAGACTCCCCGCGTTAACCCGGGGCCGGATGACCGCGACCAGGATGAGAGGAAGTTCGAGATAGGTTTGGCAATCGCACCCGTTCCCCTCCACTTCGATGGAAAGGATCGATAGCGACTGCCTGAATTGCCCGGCGAACACAGATTGTGTTGAGAACGGACCGGGCGTTGCTGGAAGGAGCGCGGACATCAAACACCCAAGCCGAGAAGCTGCGCCCGTTCCGGTGTGTGTGGTCGACTTCTCCCATTCAATCGCTTCTGCCGTGCCGGAGATCAGCATGAAAGCACAGCTTCCATGGTTAGTTTTGCTACTGTGCCTCATCGGCGCGCCGATCCCGGCCGAGGCGCAAAAAACTTCTGCCCAGCGGACGGTCGGGGTGCTGGTCGTGGATGCGCATACCCAGCCGACTCAGCCGGTCCCCACCGTGCGCGTCTCGCTCGGCTATCTTGACGGCTCAGTTCTCATCACCGAGGCGCGCGATGTAACCAACCCCAAAGGGCAGGCGTGGCTCGATGTATCCGAGGATGTGGCTCAACGCGGGGGCCTGCGCATCGAGATCACCGGCGCCGCCAATCTCGTGATCTATCAGCCCGCCGACGGCCAGTTGCCGGCCCTGCCCGCGACCATCAACGTGAGCATGCTTCCCAAAGGATCACCCGCTCTTCTTGGTCCCGCGCAGATTGAAGCCACGCTGCATCGGGCACTGCTGCAGGTAAGCATCCTGCAAAAGCAGGTGAGCGGGATGAAGCAGGACGCACAAAACCAAAATCCGGACCTCGGCGTAGCGCTGGCCGAGTGGGCAAATGCCATCGGTTTCCCTCCGGCGCAAGTCGATCAGCAAGTGCAGCTGTGGGCACAACAGATCCAGCGAGACTCCGCCCAGGCTTCGCTCGAGCAAAAGGCCCTCGCCGAAGTGGCACTGAAGCACTATGCCAATGCCGCTCAGCTGTTCGACCAGGCTGCGAGCGCGAATCACGCCTCAATCGACTCGACTGAGGCCCAGGAAGCCGCTCTCGAAAAGGCGCTGCTGGATAAGGTGCGTGGCGAGCTTGCGCAGCTTGTCGGCAACAGCAAACAAAGCGCCGGCGCGTACCAACTCAATCTCCAATTCCATCAGGCGACGCAAACGCTTGAAGGCGCCGAAGCCATCGCCGCCGCCGAGCACAAAAAGCATCCCGACGACAAGGGTATCCACGAGCTCTGGCTCCAGGCACTCTCTTCGCTCGCCGATGCCCGGCGCCAGGAGGGCGAGGTCGCCCCAGCCGATCAAAGTCTCACCTTGCTGGCCAAGTCGGCGGATGATTTTCAATCCATTGCACGCGAATATGAAGGACTCGGCGCCCGCCAGGAGGCGGCAGCAGCGCAGAATCACCTCGGATCGGCGCTTGCCAACGAAGGTGAGCGCGCAAGCGGAGAGAAGGTTGCTCCTTTGCTCGATCAGGCAGTGCAGGCATTCCAGAAGGCGTTGGAGGTACGGACCTACGCGACACTACCCCGGGAGTGGGCGGAGACTCAGAGTGATCTCGGAAATGCTCTGCAGTTTGAGGGAGAACGCGCTAACGCAGATAAGGCCGCTGACTTACTCGATCAGGCTGCGCGCGCCTACCAGAATGCACTTGAAGTACGCACCAAAGTTGAGCTGCCGCAGGATTGGGCAACAACGGAGAATGATCTCGGAAATGTGCTGACCGATGAGGGAATACGCGCAAGCGGTGATAGGGCGACCGCACTACTTGATCAGGCGGTCCGTGCCTATCAGATGGCGCTTCAGGTGCGCACTAAGGCGGATCTTCCGAGTCAATGGGCGTCAACGCAGAACCAACTCGGAAATGCGTTGTGGTATGAGGGAACACGAACCAGCGGCGAGGGAGCACTCGTTTTAATCGATCAGGCGGTGCAGGCCTATCAAAAAGCGCTTGAAGTTACCACTGAGGCCGAAATGCCGCAACAGTGGGCCGGAACAGTTGCGAACATTGGAAATGCGCTGCAGGATGAAGGATTACGCTCCAGTGGTGGAAAGGCCGATGCGTTTTTTGAGCAGGCAGTGCAGGCTTACCAAAAAGCGCTTGAGGTCTTCACAAAGACCGGTTTGCCCCAGGGCTGGGCGAGCGCCGAGAACGACCTGGGATCAGCGCTGGTGAATCAGGGACGGCGCGCCAGCGGGGAGAAAGCCGTTCCCCTCTTCGATCAAGCCGTGCAGGCCTACCGGAAAGCGCTGGAGGTGCGCACCAAAGCCGATTTGCCGCAGGAATGGGCCGCAACCCTGGATAACCTCGGAGAGGCACTGTTGTCGGAGGGAATGAATACGACCCCGGAGAGGGTCGCTGCGCTATCTGATCAGGCAGTGCAGGCCTACCAAAGCGTGCTCGAGATAACCTCAAGAACCTATCTCCCTGAGGAGTGGGCTAAGGCAGAGAGTAACCTCGGTACTGTTCTGCTGACTGAGGGGGAGAGCGCCGGCAGCGACGCGGCAGCTGCGTTGTTCGATCGGTCGGTGCAGGCCTTCCAAAGGGCGCTGGAGGTCTTTTCCAAAACTGAGCTGCCGAATGATTTTGCGAATACAGAGAAGAACCTCGGAACGGTGCTCCTCGATCAAGCAGTTCGCGCCAGCGGAGACAAGGCCGCTGCGTTGTTCGATCAGGCCACCCAGGCTTTCCAAAAGGCGCTGCAAATCTACACCAAAGCTAATCTGCCGCAAGAATGGGCGAACGTACAGAATGGCCTGGGCATCGCCCTGGAAAATGAAGGGCAACTCACCAGCGGCGACCAGGCCGGAAAGTTATTCGATCAAGCTGATCAAGCCTATCGAAATGCGCTTCAGGTCTTCTCTAAGTCAGGTCAGCTCGCCAGCTGGGCCACAACCCAGATGAACCTTATCGAGCTCGATCTTTGGATCAGCCGTTTTCCCCCGTGCATCGAGCAAGCCGCGGTCCTGACTGACGACACGTTACCGCCGCCGGGACCTGCCGTCCGGGATGCGATAAAGCTCGCATGCCAATGGGGCGCCAGCAAGCGAAGCGAAGCCGCAGCCACCGAAACAGCCCTCGCGTCGAAGGCCCCCGTTGTCCAGAAAGGCTACTGGGACTTCTCCGGGACCATCCGCTTCCTCTCGAATTCGCCCACCTTCGCCAACGGCCGCTCCTCCTGGATCGCCCTTTTCACCGCCGTCCAGAATGCCGACGCCGCCGCCATGACCACGGCCCTCCACCAGCTTGAGCCGCTTTTGCAACAATAGCTTTTATGCTCACGGCCAGATACGACGTGTTCCTTAGCTACTCGCGCACCGACATAGAACGCGTGGCGCCATTGCGCGACGAGCTGCACCGGATGGGCTATCGTGTCTTCTTCGATGTGCAGTCGATTGAGCCCGGCGACAAATGGAAGCGGCGGTTGGAGCACTCAATTCGCTCTTCGCGCACCCTGGTGTTGTGCTGGTCTGAACACGCCCACGTCTCCGACTACGTCACTTTTGAATACTCGCGCGCCGAGGCAATGCACAAGCCGGTGCTTCCGTGGCTGATGGATAAAACGCGGCTGCCTGCCATGCTCGAAGTCCAGGGCATTACCACGAATGACGCCGCTCAGGCAGCGTCTCACCTCAAACGAGCCTTGGGCTGGCCGTTGGGGCGCAGGCGCAAGCTCCAGGCCTCGCTCGCCGTATTGGCGGCAATACTGTTCGGCTGCTCGCTCTGGTATTTCTTTCGACCCCCGCCGCCATGGCAATTTAGCGTACAAGTCACCGACCGCGCCACCGGGGTGCCTGTGTCCGGCGTCGAAGTCGGTGTCCAGTTCAGTCAGGGCAAGATGAACAGCGCCTTCACCGGCAGCGACGGCGCATGCTCGATTCAGCTTCCGCAGCCTGAGCCCTCGACCGTGCACATCTTTCTCAGCAAGCAAGGCTATGAACGGGATGAGGCAATGGTGCCGACCAACAAGATCTTCAAGACCGACATGGAGAAGCTGCCCTAGTGATTCGGGGCCCCACAGATGATCCATCATCTGTGGGGTAAGCGAAGCGAAGGATCTGCTTATGTCTTATCCGGTAGCCACCCAGGAATTGCGCGGAAGGATGGGGCACTCACCTTTTCGCACCGCAAACAACAGCACTGCTTACTTCAATCAACCAGCTCTCAGCCACGACCCCAACCTCATCAGCATCCCTGACGTGAAGCCGACATATCGGGACCGATCGGCATCGACGAGCGCATAGGCGATTTTGCAATAACTGAACCCGGCCGGACCTCCGTGCCCGACTATACTGGCGGAGTAAATCTCAAATTTGGCCGAATGATGCTCTTAGCCTTCCCCTTATTCACGATGGCTTCGGTTCTGCGGACGCAAAATCCAATGCCACCGCAGTCTGTTGTTCGCACGTTGCAGCAGCAGTTGGCCTGGTAGATGGACAGGGTCGCCATGACCGGATTCCTGGTCACGTCCGTGCTGCTGTTTGCCGTGGCCGCGCGCTGCCTTGTGCTGTGGCTGAATGCCAGGAGCTTCAGCGCGTTCCGCAGCGCAGGCCTATACCTCCTGATTGTTTCCGGCCTGTTCGCCACGGGGACGCTCGCCTTTGCGCAGCCATCTTCCTATCCGCCTGCCTCGGCTCTGGACACTCCTTTCTTGGCGGAAAACCTCGGCCGCGCCGACGTCGCCATCGACGGAGCCTGGGCATTTCACCCCGGAGATAACCTCGCCTGGGCCGCGCCCGGTCTCGACGACAGACAATGGACGCGCATTCAGACGGGCCGCACCTGGGAGGAGCAGGGATTCCGCAACTACAACGGGTACGCCTGGTATCGGCGACGAATCGTCGTCGACCCCCAGTTAAATCCGCAAAGCCGTCAAAATTGGAAGCTGGTGCTGTATCTGCCCGCCGTGCAGAATGCGGCGGAGGTTTACTGGAACGGACGGCTCATCGGCAGCTACGGAAAGCTGCCGCCGGATCCGGTGTGGTACGACGCGGTATGGCCGCTGGGAGTGGCGATTGTGTGCCCCTCGTGCGGGCGGGGGCAATTTGTGCTCGAGCGGCCGGAGTCCGGGGTGCTCGCGATCCGGGTGTGGACGGCTCCGTATGTTTTTTTCAGCTCGCCCAACGTGGGTGGGTTGACTGCCACGCCGGAGCTTGGGAGCGCTGAGGCGATCCGCGATCACGTGGGCCGGCAGAGTTCGGAGTGGCTGGAGGGCAACCTCTATACGCTGGGCCTGGCGCTGGTGTCGGGCATCGTGGCAGTGCTGGCGCTGCTGGCCTGGCTGCACGACCGGCGGCAGTGGATGCTGTTCTGGCTGGCAATCTATACCGTTCACGCGGTGCTGCTGCTGCCGTTCTCCGTGCCCGGGCTGTGGAGCTTCCGGCTGGGTTACGGGCTCATTGCGCCCGTGGTGTGCGCGGAAGATGTCTCGCTGTGGTTCCTGCTGCTCTACCTGCTCAACCTGCGAGACGATAGGCGGCTGGTGCGGTGGACGCTATGGATGACGGCGGTAGCCGTGGTGGGCGATTTTGGCGATGGAGCGTTGCAACTCTTCCAGTGGACGACCTGGCCGGGCCATCGTTTTCTGGCGTGGGACATCGCATTCACGATCCCGGCGCTGCTGGTGGAATCCTGGGTGCTGGTGCTCGTAGCGTTCGCCTTCCGGCGCAAGCTGGACACGGCCCGCTGGCTGTTGGCCATTGCGGCAATGCTGGCCGACGTGCTTCTGGCGGTTCACAACTGGGGCGACGCCGGAGCGCGCTGGACTCACTGGACGATTGCCGACCTGGTGGCGCGGCCGCTGTTCATGTTGGCGGGAAACGCCTTTAACGCGGGGACGCTGGCCGACACTCTGCTGCTCGTCGCAATCGTTTACGCCGTCTGGCGGTATCAGGTCGAGCAATCGCAGCGGCAGAATCATCTGGACGAAGAGTTTCGCAGCGCCCAGGAAGTCCAGCGTGTGCTGGTGCCCGAAAGCCTGCCGGAGGTGCAGGGCTATGCTGTGGCCAGCATCTATAAGCCCGCGCTCGAGGTAGGCGGAGATTTTTTCCAGATCATTCCGTGCTGCAAACCGGCCGATTCGGCTCTGCTTGTCGTGGGCGACGTGAGCGGCAAGGGACTGAAGGCGGCCATGACCGTCTCGCTCATCGTTGGTGCGCTCCGCACTCTCGCCGACACCACCACAAATCCCGCCGAAGTGCTCGCCGGTCTGAATCGGCGCCTCCACGAGCATCTTCGCGGAGGATTCGCCACCTGCATTGCCGTGCGCCTCGATCCGGACGGCCGTTGCCTCATCGCTAACGCCGGTCATCCCGCGCCCTATCGCAACGGGGTCGAAGTCCACGTCGAAAACGGCCTGCCGCTTGGCGTCGTGCCGGAGATCACCTATCCCGAAGTCTCTCTCCAGCTTGCACCGGGCGACACGCTTGCCTTTGTCTCCGATGGTGTTGTGGAAGCCCAGAATTCGGCCGGTGAGCTCTTCGGCTTCGAACGCACTCGTGCCATCAGCCCTCAATCCGCCGAAGCCATCGCAGCCGCAGCCCAGGCCCACGGGCAGGAGGACGACATCACCGTCGTCACAGTGGAGTTCTGGGGCCGGCCCTGCCCGGTTCCCGCCGAGGCCCTGAATGCGTAAGGCCGTCTTGCTGCTCCTGACGCTGGTTGCTGCAGGAGCCGTCGCGCCCTCACAACCCGCGCCCGCCGCGCCGCCCGTCCTCCGCTACCATTACGGCGACAATCCCCGATGGGCCGACCCCGCATTCGATGACTCCGCCTGGCCTCTCAGCGAAAACGGCGCCATCCCCGCGCCGCCCTTCAACTCCGATGGCTACGTCTGGGTTCGCACAAGAATCCCCGTTCCCGCCGGACTAGCAGGGACTCTTGCCATTCAGGCGTGCGACGACACCCGGCACGTTGGTGTCCTCGTTCGTGTCCTCGAGATCTATGTCGATGGCACGGCCGTCGGCCAGCTCGGCGGCTTTCCAAATCATGCCGCACCGCAGATCATGCCCCGCAGCATTACCTTTCCCTTGCATCCTGGTCTCGCTCAATCGGGCCAAACCGTTGCTGTAGCCGTTAGGGAGTGGGCGCCGCCCGCGCGGCTGGTGGAACCCTCCGCACATGCCATGGCAATTTCTATCGATCGTGAGACTGTACTGGCCAACGCAGCCCACGCCGACAACGCCGATGCCCTGCTGGATTCGCTGCCCATGCTCGTTCCCAACCTGCTGCTGATCCTGCTGGGACTGGCCCTCCTGGCCCTCTTGCCCCGAATCCGCAGCCGCGAACTCCTCCTGATCGCCATCTGGCTCATCACCGTACCCATGTTCGTCGGCTCCGTCGTCCTCACGCAGGCGGGGCTCATCTCCACTTCGTCCCGGTTCTGGATACTGATCTTCTTCTTCCTGCGCATTCCCGGCTTCTGGGTCGTCGTTGAACTCATCTGGACTGTTCATCGCATCCCTTCCCGGTTCTTCCGCGCACTCGCTCACGCCTGCTGGATCGCCTATCTCGTCCCCGAGCTCATCGTCAACCTGTCCGACCGCCCAGCCCCCTGGATCCCGGCCTTCATCTTCGCCTCAATGGGCGCTCTCGTCCTTTTCAACGCCGTTTGCCTGGGAGCGAACTTGTGGGCGCTCTTGCTCGCCCGCCGCAACCGCATCATCGCCGCCGCGTTCACCCTTATCAACATTCCTTTCCTGCTTCGAGCCTCCGGCGTCCCCATCAACGTCACCGTCGGAACCATCACCATCGACAGCCAGGTCGTCGGCTTCTTCTTCGCCGGCGTCGCCATCACCGCCATGCTCGTCCGCCAGGCCGTCGCCGCCTGGGTCGCCGGACGCAAGCTCCGCGTTGAGCTTGACGCCGCCCGCGAAGTCCAGCAGCGACTCGTGCCCCTCGCTCTTCCCGCCGTCTGCGGATGTGCGCTCGCCGCAGCCTATATCCCCGCCGCCGAGGTCGGCGGCGACTTCTATCAAGTCTTGCCGCAGCCTGAAGGGGCCACTCTCATCATCATCGGTGACGTCAGCGGCAAAGGCCTCAAGGCCGCCATGACCGGAGCGCTCGTGCTCGGCGCGCTCCGTTCGCTTGCACAGGAAAATCTCTTGCCGGCGCAGATTCTCGCGCGCCTCAACGCCCAGCTTGCCGCCGCATCCGACGGCGGCTTTGTCACCTGCCTCTGTGCCCGCATCACGCCGGATGGCTCCCTTATCCTTGCCAACGCCGGACAACTCGCCCCCTATCGCAACGGCGAAGAGATCCCACTCGAACCCGGCCTTCCCCTCGGCGTTGTCCCCGGTACAACTTACAGCGAGACAACCATCCGCCTCGCTCCGGGCGACACCCTCACGTTCCTCTCCGACGGGGTAGTCGAAGCCCAATCCTCCACCGGCGAGCTCTTCGGCTTCGACCGTACCCAGGCCATCAGCACCCAATCCGCCGAAGCCATCGCCGCCGCCGCTCAAGCCCACGGCCAGGAGGACGACATCACCGTTCTCACCCTCACCTTCGCCGGAGTAGAAACCGTCGACGCGTGAGCATATCTCCATGGACTTCTCGGTTTACGCCAACAGTCCAAAGCACGTTTCGAAGCCAAGGTTTGTTCGACGAGCGCATAGGCGATTTATCACTCAGAGACAAACCGACTCATCCAGGGAGATCCTTCATGCTTGCTGAGTCCGAACCGAATCGTTCATTTGTTCACAACCGTTACTACGGATTGATCCGATCCGCTCCACGCCCGCTCACCTTCATGCTTCAGCTGATGCGCAGCATCATTCCAAACGAGATTCGTGATTTTGCCGCCGCTCTTCTCGTAGCCGTACGTGTTGCCGTCGTCCTGGAAGACGGTGAACTCTCCATCCGCTCCCGGATACACCCGTACTGACACAATGGTCTGCGGCTGTTGTGCGCTCTGGACCTCCGATCCAAGCGGCACAATGCTTCCCGCCCTCACAAAAAGCGGGAGCGTATCAATCGGGGCTTTTGCCGTGATCGTCTGGCCGCCGTGCAGCCGTTCATTGGTCCAGTAGTTGTACCAGTCACATCCCGCCGGCAGATAGACCATCCGCCGCGTCGCGCCCTGTTCCGTCACCGGGGCCACGAGGAAAGCCGGCCCAAACATATACTCGTCCGGGATATTAGTCGCATTGGGGTCATCGGGAAAATCCATGAACAGCGCTCGCATATACGGAGCGCCGGTCTGGTAGCTGCGATATGCAACCGAATATGTATACGGCAGAAGCTGATACCGCAGCTTTAGATATTTATCCAGGATCGGCTCCGCCTGCTTGCCGTAAGACCAAACTTCATTATGATCTCGCTCTCCATGCGCACGCATTACAGGCTGAAACGAGCCCCACTCAAACCACCGCACAAACAGCTCAGGATAATCCTCATAGCGGCCGATAGTGCCGCGTGCATCCGATCCATCGA
The DNA here is from genome assembly GCA_963826915.1 of uncultured Acidobacteriaceae bacterium. GTDB lineage: Bacteria > Acidobacteriota > Terriglobia > Terriglobales > Acidobacteriaceae > Telmatobacter. The sequence continues at coordinate 1,376,359 of CAWGYG010000003.1, read as the reverse complement.
TCAATGGCTTATGTTCCGCATGGTAATCGGCCGGAAGGGAGGGCGAAAAGAATCCTGCGATATCCGTGTCCCAGTACGGTAGCCCGGTCGCCGTAAAGTTCAGCCCCGCTGGAATAGAACGCTTCAGCATGTCCCACGTCGAGACGATATCGCTCGACCAGAACACCGTGCCATTGCGTTGAGCTCCCAGATACGCCGCCCGCGCCAGAATCATCACTCTTCGGCTGTCCCCAAAATCCCTTCGAAATCCCTCGTACACAGAGCCTGTATGAAAGAGCGGATATGCATTGTAAAAGCGTGTTCCCGAGCCGATGAAAAACACGTCCTTCGCGGGGTCAATGTCCGGTTCGGTTTCATCCAGCCAAATGTAGTCAAACCCATACGGCTTCACATAACGGTCTCGGATCTTCTCCCAGAACCACTTTGCCGCCTCGGGGTTTGTGGTGTCGAGGTTCGGTCCGATGACATTCTTGAAGCCTCCGGAGTCGGGTTCCCCGCCGGGCGTACGCACCAACCATCCTTTGTTGAGCAACATGTCATAGAACTGGGTGCCCTTGGAAAAGTGTGGCCACACACTCAAGAGCGTACGGACATCCATTTCATGCAGTTCACGATTCATCTCCGCCGGATCCGGCCAGCGCTCCGGGGCCAGGTCCAGTGCGCCCTGCTTCGTCATGTTGAGGAAATCCACAACAACCACATCGAGCGGCAGGTTTTTCTCGCGGTATTCCTTCGCCACATCCAAAATCTGTTGCTGCGTCGGATAGATCGCCTTGCTCTGGATGTAGCCGTAGACCGCACGGGGCAGCAGATGCGATACGCCGGTCAGCAGCCGGTAGCCCCCGTAAATCTCATCGCTGGTTTTGCCCGCGATAATAAAGTACGACACGCGATCTCCAACCTCGGATGACCAAACATTCTGTCCGCTAAAGCCGAGATCGATTGTCGTTTTGGATGGATTGTCCCAGACCAGCCCGTACCCCTCTGTGGACACCATAAACGGCACGCAGACGTCCTCGCCGCCAATTGCGCCGTAGTCATGCCAGCAACGGATCTCGTGATCCCGCAGGTCCATCCAGCCCTTCTGCTGCTGTCCCAATCCGTAGTAGTGCTCGTCGGAACGCGAGTCGAATACAGCAGCTACGCGATTGCCCTTTGTACCTGCGTCCAGCTTGGCGACTTCTGGACGTTCGGGCTCCATGGTCCAGCCGCGCATGTGCAGTAGCATCTTGCCTTCGGCTGTTGTCACCAGGAGCGAGTCGTTCTGCGGTCGATGGCCAGATCCACCGCCGAAGTAGATATCGCGCAACTGACTGTTCAATGCGTCCAGCGGCATGGGTTTCGGCAGCATGTCATTCGGCAGGTTCTCCGGCGAGACGCGAATCACCATACGGGCGGATCGGAAGACGTCACCTTCCTCGTCATGCTCGTGCGTCCATCCTGCCGCGGCCGGTTTGGCAACAAACCCATATCCGGGTTCGGTTGCCGCCGCAGCCGCGTCCGTGCTTATCGTGACCCGCACAATATTCGGAGCGTACGGCACCAGCGATATCACACGCCCATCGCGTTGCAGCACCAGCGGACCACCCTGGGCCATTGCTGCCCCGGCCATCCAGAGGGTCAGCAGCACAGAGCCCAGACCCAGCCTGAGGATTCTCCGGACAAAACGTCCTCCCATCCGTAGATCGTTCCAGCATTCGCCCGCCCGTCCTGCAACCATAAAGTTTGCTCTCCCTGCGCAAGCTCGCGCTCCCGATTCAACGTGAGGACACTTGCCGCAACTGCGAATTCTATGAGGCTCGTATCCGCAAGGTCAATGCAGTTCATCCGGCCTTTGCTCGATGCGGTTGAATTTCGCTTCGCGATAACAGACCAAAGCACGTTTCGAAGCCAAGGTTTGTTCGGTCAGCGCATTGGCGATAATGCGCTCGTGGAAATGCCGATTGTGAGCCCCCCAAGCGCACCTCTTGAATCTGTTGATGCGACCTAATCGATTTCGACCGCCGGATAAGCTTCGACGTACTCCTCACCGTTGCAGCCCACGTAGACTACCGTATGCGCGGCAAAGTCCACTTCATAGCGCACGACTCCCGCGCGCCAGGTTGCCGCGAGGAACTCAGGAAATGTGCTTTCGCCGGCCTGATCGATTCGCAGAGCTTTAATTAGAGCCTCTCGATCAAAGGCTGGCACGTCTGCAGTGCCCGATACAAGAGATGCTTTTTGCACGACAACGGGCCCGTGGTTGGTCAGGAACAAGCTTTGGCAAGCAGGAAGTGACCAAATATTGCGAGTCACTCCCGCCTGTCGCAGACTCTCGGCAAGATAGGGAAATCCTCCCACCTTCGGACGAATGGCCGCCGCTCTCTGCATTGCCGTGTTCAGATTATCGATTGCCTTGCTCATGAAATCTTCTCCTTTGGTTGTGGGTCAATGGGTATCTGGCTTGTGTCAATCGACGGGGACCTGGCGAATCCGATGATGGCTCGCGAGCTTGCCGAGGAGGTAGCGGAGGGCTGTCCTTTCTTCGGCATCGAGACAGGCGAAGAATTTCTGATCGTTGCGGTCGGCGATGTCTGCCAATTCGGGAACAACGCGCAGACCGGCACGGGTCAACGAGAGTAGTTGGACCCGATTGTCCTCGGGCTTGATCGTGCTCCTGATCCAACCCTTCGACTGGAGTTTGTCAACGATCTTGGAGATCGCGCCGCGGGTCATCGTCAGAGCTTCGGCCATCTCGCCCGGGGTGGCCTGAGTCAGGTCCCGGAGTTGACGCAGCAGAACCCACTCGGCGACCGATACTCGTCTCGACTGGAGGGACCGGGCGAATTCGCCCGAGACCACATTCGATACTCGGCGGAGCCAATATCCCAGGTGGGTTTCCAGCTCAGAGACGGAGGAATCCAGGGAGCTTATAGTTTCCATGAAAACCATTATAGTTTCCATGGAAACTACTGTCAACAAGTTGGGTTGCCGACTTCAGGCCAAAGCACGTTTCGAAGCCAAGGTTTGTTCGGTCAGCGCATTGGCGATTTTGCATTAACCGACATGCTGTCGGATTGCCACTCCAAATCGCGAGCAAGGTCTTTAGCCTTCTGGAGGGCTGAAGGTGTCGAGCGGGTGCAAGGCGATGTTCCGTGTTTGCAAGCGGAGTTTCGTGGGGACCGAACCGAGGCGCTTGCTAGTCTTTGCCGAAAAAGTGATTGGCCTGCGCGACCTCTCGAAGATCTGAATCGGCGTGGCTGCAGTTCGAAAGCAGCCTGCGATAATGCTGTTCCGCGGCTGGCCGCAGTCCTGCCTCTTGGGCGGCAACCGCGGCGCCGTATTCCGCTCTGAGGCGCCCCGGGGTAGATTTCAGGGCCGATTGATAGGCCGCTAACGCGAGCTTTGGCTGCTTTGCCAAAAGCAACATATCGCCAAGCATCTCAGCCGCCGGAGCGATGGAGCCCGGACTAACGGGCGATTTTTCGGTTGCATCTTCCATTTCTGCGGCTGTTCTCATCTCTTGGACGGCCGCATCGTAATCACCATCTGCCCACTTGATCCACGCGCTCACAATCTTCAATTGGACATTAACTTGATCCGCACCGCCGTCGCCGCTCTGCGCGAGAGCGTCGCGCAAGGAAAGCAATGGTTGCATTGCCGCCTTCGCCGCCTTGCTGTCCCCGAGCCTTGCTGCGCCAAGCGCGCGGGCGAAATAGAGAGTCGCCTGAGTCGACGCATATGCGCCCCCTGCTGAGGTTTGTGGAGGCAAGGGAAGGGCCGCGGCACTGTCCCACTGCTGACGCTCGATCCAATACCGGGCTGGTATCGCCGCTGTCGCGTAAAGCCCGGCATAGAGGGCCGCGTCGCTCGCTTCGACCACGGGAAGTTGTTGAGTCAGATTGCGGGCTTCATTTATGCGCCCGGTTTGCAGATACGCATATACCAGGTAATCCAGAGCGTGTAACTCGTCGCCAGCCAGCTTCTGTTTGCGCGCGCTGGAGACCGAGGCTAGGTTCGAGGCAATGGAGTCCTCCCATAAACCGAGCCTTGTAAAAATGTGAGAGGGCATATGCAGGGCGTGCGGCGAGTCAGGGGCAATCTGGGAATACTTCCTCGCCGCATCCAAAGCCAGTTGAGCCAGCACCGGATTATCGTCCGCATGGATGATGTAGTGCGCGAGACCCGGATGTTGCGGCTGCTGCAGCATCATCGGTTCGAGAATTTGGGTCGCCTTCTTCTGATTCGTGTAAGTCTTGTCATTGAGCGGAGCATTCGCGATCAAAGACAGGGCATAAAAGATGGCAGCTTCGTTGTCCTGCGGATACGTGCTGTGCAGTGACTCCATCGCAGTCTCATAGCGTCTGGCGCGGATGCTATGACTTTCTGAGCCGGCATTCTGATAGAAACCCCGAATAGCACTCAAATAGTCACGTTCCCTTTGAGTCTTCGGTCGCATCGAAAAACCTTCTTGAGCGGCTTCAAGGCCGATCCTTAGATCGTCCTTAGTCGGCGGATCCCACAATTGCCGGTAGTGGCTCATCGCAATGCCCCACTCCGCCATGCTGCAACTGGGATCTTTGCTCAAGACGTCAGCAAACAGCTGCGCTGACTTCCGGTAGCCAAAGGAATGTAAAGTTGCCACCGCCAGATCGAACTCGTCGCGAACCGCAAGACTACACGACGTGTCGAAGTGGACTGTTCCCATCCGGTCGGGCTGGCCCAATGCATGATCATGCTGCGGTGCACATTCCACCAGGGCTGGTGTGAATACAAAGAAGGCCAGGAACCATGCGACTACAAAGCGCAGCATAACCCGTGTCTCCTCAATCCACGCATCATAGTAGCTGGCCTCGCCGGTTTTGTACTGACGATTTCAGGCCAAAGCACGTTTCGAGAGTAGGCCGCTGTAAATCGGTCCTGACAAACCCCCTTCTCGTGCCTAGTGACACCGACGAGAAGCCGACTTTACGTTACCGATCACGGTATTCTGCTCCATGCATGGATTCTCGGCAAGGTCGACCTCGGAACGTCTTCTGGACAGTTTCCTACTCATCATTCGTTGCGTGCAATGAACAGTAATGATTGACGGTGCTCAAATTCGCACTTAGTCGCTTACTCGTGGGGTGTAAATTCGGAGCATCGTTCTGATTCAGCGACATGATGGGGGCGGGGCAATGAACAACAGGCTGGTTGGCGTTGGAGCGCTGGCAGTGAGCGCATTGTTCATGGCAGGCCTCTCAACGCAGGCCCAGGAGCACGTGCGCCTCATCCCGCAGCTGGGGATGGGAAACGTCAACGCGGTGGCATTTTCCCCGGATAGTCGCTTCGCGCTGACGGGAAGCGATGACGAAACTGCACGATTGTGGGAAGTGGCCACTGGAAGGGAGATTCGCTCTTTCGCCGGGCAAACAAACCCCGTGCTGGCAGTCGTTTATTCCGCTGATGGCCACACGATACTTACCTCCGGGAATGAAAACACAGCGCGGCTCTGGGACGTGGCCACTGGAAGGCAGATTCAATCCTTTGTTGGGCACAAAGATGACTCGGTCTCATGCATAGCTCTCTCCCCGGATGGTCGCTTGGTTGCCACCGCTGTCTTGGCGGAAAATGCAGTTCAACTTTGGGATGTTGCAACCGGTAAGCAGATTCGCTCCTTCAAACTGAGAAACGACCATGGGTCAGGTCAATGGGCAAACGCGGTGGTCTTTACTCGCGATGGCCGCTCTGTGGTGGTTGCTTCTGGGCAACTGATGGGACTGTGGGATGTTGCCACGGGGAAGCTAGCGCGAACCTACGGCAAGAGTGGGGCTGACATATTATCTGTGGCCGTCTCCGCAGATGGACGCCTTCTGCTTTCCGGCGGCGCAGATGGACGAACTCGGCTTTGGGATGCGGCCTCCGGTCAAGAGATTCGCTCGTATAACGGCGCTGCGCCGGCAAGGTATGTTGCGTTTTCTCCTGATGGACTCACTGTAACTGCGGCCGGCGTCGGTAATGCGGCGGTTTGGGATACTGCGAAAGGCCAGCAGATTCACTCTTTAATCTTGAATGCAACTGACAGGAGATTTCCCGCCTGTTTCTCTCCGGATGGCAAATACTGGCTGACTGCAGGACAAACGTCGGCACGTCTCTCGGATGCAGCCACCGGTCAGAAAATTCGCTCCTTCGAAGGGCAAACAGACAAGGTTAAATCAGTCGCATTCTCTTCGGATGGCCGCAAGTTGTTGACGGGAGGAGATGCCACAGCACGGCTATGGGACACTGCTACCGGGCAGATGACACTCATTTTCAGAGGCCATACGGATTCGATTCGTTCCGTTGCCTTCTCGCCGGATGGCCGCTCCGTGCTCACAGGAAGCGAAGACGGGACAGCCCGGCTATGGGATTCGTTCACCGGTCAGGAGATTCGTTCCTTCAAAGGAAAGAACGACGTCGGGGTTAGGGAGGTGGTGAACTCAGCAGTATTTTCTCCCGATGGCCACTCCGTGGTGACGGGCGGCGGGGTCCAGGTACGCCTGTGGGACGTTGCCACCGGGCAGGTAATCCGGACATACGGCGGCACCTACAGTGGGGATAGCGCGTTGTCCGTGGCCATTTCTCCCAATAGCCGCTCCGTGCTTTTTGGCACCGCGCAACCGGCTGCACTGCTCTGGGGCACGACCTCAGGCCAACAGATTCGCTCCTTCGAGGGGCATTCCGGGGGCGTTACTTCTGTGGCCTTCTCGCCGGAAGGCAGGTTTGTGCTTACAGGTGCTGGATCTCTGGCAGGTCCTACGGGTGTGGGTAATATTGCACGCCTGTGGAATGCGACCACCGGCCAGCAGGTCCGCTCCTTCGAAGGGCATAAGGACTGGATATGGTGCGTGGCCTTCTCTCCGGATGGCGGTTCCGTACTCACGGGAAGTGCGGACCACACGGCGCGGCTGTGGAATGCGGCGACTGGCAAGCAGCTTCGTTCGCTGGATGGGCATTCAAATTGGGTTTATTCCGCGGTCTTCTCCCCGAATGGACGCTTCGTTCTGACAGGCAGTGATGACACTACAACCCGTCTTTGGGATTCCGCAACTGGGAAAGAATTAGCAACGCTCATCAGTGCCGAGAATGGCGATTGGTTCGTAACTGACCCCGAAGGACGATTTGATACAAACGATCTTGATGGTGGCGCACCCCTGAATTGGGTTGTCGACAACGCCCCAATGCGTCCGCTCCCGTTGGAAATTTTCATGCGGGACTACTATACTCCGCGCTTACTTTCGCGCATCATAAACGGCGAGAAACTGCCGCCCGTCCGCTCCATTGCCGAAATCACAAACCGTGTGCAACCGGATGTTGCGGTTACTTCAATATCTGCTTCGAACGCTCATCCGGACCGCGTGGACGTTGTTGTCCACGCGGCGAACCGTGCGGAGGAGAAGACGGATGCCAAGGGCATAGTGTTGCAGGATGCGCTGGGCAAGGTGGAAACGCAAGCGAGCGGTCTGCGGGACCTGCGACTCTTCCGCAATGGGCAGATGGTGGGTTATCTCGAAGGTGAACTGAAAGACGGCGACTTCACCTTCCCTGATATTCAACTGCCCACGTTAACAAATGCGGTCACCTTCACGGCGTATGCCTTCAACGGCATGAACATCAAGAGCAGCACGGGGAAGAAGGACTACACATACAAGCCAGGATCACCGGCAAAGCCGCGCGCATACCTCTTGCAGATCGGTGTGAACCACTATCAAGCCAGCGGCTGCGAACTTCAAGGCTCTGCCACCGACGCGGAGAAACTCAGTGAGATTCTCACCAGCCGACTCGTGAAGCGCGGGCTGCATGTGAAGCCGGTGCGCTTGATCTCGACAACTACTGAGAACAGCGCGACCAAGCAGAACATCCATGACGCGCTCAAGGCGATTGCCGCTGTGGCCACGCCCGACGATGTCTTCTTCCTCAGCTTCTCCGGCCATGGCTTCGGCGACAAGGACGGGCAGTTCTACATCTTGCCCTCCGACGTTCAGGGTAGCTGCGAGGACGTCGACGGCACGATGCTCAAGGGTGCCATCTCCGCCGACGAGCTGGCCGAGTGGCTGCGACCGATCGACGCTGGAGAGATGACCTTTGTGCTCGACTCATGCGATTCGGCCAGCAGCGTGGAAGCGAACGACTTCAAACCCGGACCGATGGGCAGCCGCGGGCTGGGCCAGCTCGCCTATGACAAGCGCATCCGGATTCTGGCAGCCAGCCAGTCCAACCAGGCGGCGCGGGAATCGGCCTCTCTGCGACAGGGACTGCTGAGTTATGCGTTGACCCAGAAAGGGCTCGTCGAGGGCAAGGCCGACTGGAAGCCGGTAGACCAGAAGATCACCCTGGGCGAATGGTTGAGCTATGCGGCCAACGAGGTGCCCAAATTCCGCGAGGCCGGCGCTGTCGACACCGGAAGAGGCCTCTTGTTGCCGATCGGTACGCCCGCATCACAATTGAAGTCGGCCCAGATTCCCGCGGTCTTCGATTTCTCCAAGACGGACACCTTCGTCCTTCAATAAACCCGGTCACCTCGCGAACCTAACCTCCGCCGGTATCGCGACGATTAGTCCAAACGCCCAAGTATCTAGGAAACCTTTGCATAGAGTTTCCCTCGAATTCGCTATCCTTGAACTGGAAACAGGAAACCCGAATCAGGCTTCTTCTTCACTTCACGTCGCGAGACGCAACCGTTGAGTTGCCTTTCAGCCCACCATGTGGGATCAAGGTGTCAAAAAACACCCCAAAACACCCCTAACTCCTTACCGGAGAGATTTCTGCGGCCAACTCTTCTTGTAAGAGTCCTTTGCAGACACCAACTATCCGTAAACCAATGAAACCATAATACTTCTACCCAGAGACGGGGTGGGGGTACCCGCCGCATACAGCGGAGTGTATCCGCGCATTCCAGGTTCACGCACGGGAACCAGAAATGAGCACGAGACCAGAACATGCATCGATCATTCTTGCCTCCGCCGCACGAAAAGCCAGCTTCATTGAAAGAGCGCCACTCGATAGTGTGCAGAAGAACTGAATACGGAGGGGGCGGGGGTTTCAACCCCCGCAAAATGATGGCAAAATCGATGCCGGCCTTAGCCACGGAGGGAGTTCTTTGTCCCGCAATCCACTTTTCAATGCCTTTTCTGGCACAATCCGCCCACTGCGCAAACCCTCCCTGAACCCCGAAAATGGCCGCGTGCCTGTGTTTGCGCAGTCAAAAAAGCAGTAAAAAATATTCTCAACTGGCGCAGTTGCGGCGAAACTTGCAACTGCCTTGGTTTCAACAGCCTGCCGGACAAAATTATACAGGAATACAGGAAATGTAATGCCAAAAACGACCAAAATGTGCCACTTAAGCGCACTTAACGAAGCCATTTCGTGCCAGAATCTGCCACTCCAAATCCGGGCCCCAATCCCTTACCTGGAGCCCGTCTACTCCGCTCGCAGCGCCTCCGTGGGATTTACCGAAGCCGCTCTCCACGCCGGAAGAAAACTGGCCGCCAGCGACGCCCCACCCAGCACCACCGCGACGCCCGCCAGCGTGCCCGCATCCCACGCCTCTACGCCAAACAGCAGGTCGCGCCCCAGCAGCGAAACTCCAACCGCGCACACCAGTCCGATGGCGACGCCGGCAACCGTCAGCCAACACGCTTGCCGCATCACCATCTTGTACACCGAGCTCCGTTGCGCGCCCAGCGCCATGCGCACCCCGATCTCGCGTGTCCGCTGGCTCACTGAATACGCCACCTCTTCCACCGTCAGCACATCGTCAGAAAGTCGCTTGATTGAGAGAGCAATGCCGTACCCATGCAATGGAGCGCGAGTCAGTGTCTTCAGGATCAGCATGTCCAAAGTCCCAGGCAGCAGGTCAGGTTTCTTCGCCATGCGGCTATATATTGCTTATCTATGGATAGAAAATCAAGGGGCCATCAATGTATCCACAAAAATCAGGCCTCAGTGTCCTTTGACACCGAGGCCTCTGTTGAACACTGCTTCTTCCGGTTAATGCTTGGAGTACATCTCCATCACATCTTTACGCAGCGCAATGCGACTGTCGGCCCGCGTGTAGAACATGTGCCCCCCCGGAAACTCGCGTACAGCCACACGTGTCGGATCGCCCATCACTGGCATCTGGTCCACCGTCAGCACGGACCCCATGAACGGGCACGAGAGATCGTTCCAGCCATGCACAATCAGCACCCGCAGCTTGGGATCAGCAGCCACGGCCTCGCGCAAATCCGGCACCGACCCGCGCCGAAGTTCTGCATCCCTGTCCCACTGGCGATTCACGTCGAAGGAGAGCGCGTTATAGCGAGCATCGATCTTCCAGCCTACAGTCCTGGTTACAAAGTCCACCATCGCAGTAGTCAACGGTGCGATGATGCTGGCCAGGATCGGATCATTGGCTCGTTGCTCTGGCGCAAACGGGAACGGATCGAAGGATGTCACGTTCGAATCGTATACGGAACCGAGCTTCCCTTCTTCGCGAAACACTTCGCGCAGATAGGCACCGGTCTCGATGCGCCCTCCTGAATACTTCACAAATGAAGGATCGAGGCCGGTCAGCTCGGTCACGTGGGCAATCATTTTCTGCGTAGCTGCTTCGTCTGAACGTCCCTTCAGAAGGGTCGTCGCATACTCACCCTGCGTGTAGGCAATAACTTCGGACATCGCTTCCGGTGTCAACTTCTTCTCGCGTTCAAGGTGCGCCGCTGTAATTGAAGGCAGCGTCATCATCCAAGGCAGAGGCGACAAATCGCCGTCATTCTCAATCGTAGGGTTCAGGTATGGAGACACCAGCACGACACCATTCATCGCCACGCCCAGCTGCGACTGCAGGTAATGCGTCACGCGCGGCCCGCGAAATCCACCATAGCTCTCGCCAACCAGGTACTTCCTCGAACCGAGCCTGTCGTTCTTCACAAGCCAGTCATAAATCACACGAGAGAGATAGTGGATATCGGACTCGGTACTGTAGAAGAGCTTCTTCGCTTCAGCCTCCGGCACCTTTGACCTGCTGAATCCGGTCCCGATCGGATCGATGAACACAAGGTCCGTAAAGTCCAGCCATGTGCCGGGATTGTCCGTCAGTGTTGTCGGATCCGACGGACTATCGCCCTCATTTCCGGCCTGCAAATGCTTCGGCCCAATCGCCCCAAAGTTCAGATAAACGGATGAGGCACCTGGACCGCCATTCATCGCAAACGTCACCGGACGGTTGTCGCCATCCACGGTGTAGGCAGTCAAAACAACCTCGCCAGCAATCTTGCCATCATCGTCGCGCACCGGTAGTGAACCGACCGTGACTGTGTAATGCAGCGTTTTCCCGTCCAGTTGGATCGACTGCTGCGTGTGCGCCTCGGGTGGCAAAGGCGGAAGCTCTGATTTGTCAGCTGCGGCCGGCTTATCTGCCGGCTTGCCCTTTTCCGATGCGGCTGTCGCCTTGTCGGCCTGCGCGGCAACGCGCAGAGACACGGGCCCAAGGCACAAGAGCGCGCATGCCAAAACAGCCACGCGTCCGGGGAAGATTTGCAGATGTGAAATTCTCATTGGACTAAGATACATGGCCCGCCCCGCCTGCTGGCGACCCAAGCGCCCTATGATTTACTCTCAAATTCGGTATGAAACTCCAGTACAAGCTATTTGCTTCAAGTCTGGCCGCATCCGCGCTGGCTTTAGCCGGCACCGCCGCGGTCTTTGCACAGGACACCACCAAGCCGGCAGAACCGCCTTTGCCTGATGCACCTCAGGCCACACAGGCAGCCATGATTCATCCGAACGGTCCCACTGTCATTATGGATACGTCCATGGGCCGCATCACCTGTCGGTTCTTTGAACACCAGGCCCCCAAGGCTGTAGCTAATTTCATAGGTCTCGCACAGGGCACGAAGGATTGGACCGATCCCAACACAACCAGGAAGCAGCACAACAAACCTTACTACGATGGCACTACTTTCCATCGAGTCATTCCTGAATTCATGATCCAGGGCGGCGACCCGACAGGAACAGGCAGAGGGGATCCTGGATTCACATTTGACGATGAATTCGATCCAAACCTGAACTTTGATGTTGCTGGCCGCCTTGCCATGGCCAATTCAGGACCCAATACGAACGGCAGCCAGTTCTTTATCACCGAGCAGCCTGTCGAATCACTCAACCAGCACTACACCATCTTCGGTCAATGCGACGATCCCAGCGTTCTCGTGGTTAAAACCATCGCGCGCGTCGAGCGGGACTCAAACGATAAGCCAAGCACACCCGTTGCACTGAAAAAAGTTACGATCATTCCCGAGGGCCAGCCGGTACCCGCATCACCCGCACCCCAGCCGTAATCCCAAACGATCCACGAATTCAGGGCGCTCAAGTCTCGATCTTGTGAGTTGCGAAACGAGTCGAAACCGCCCACAGAAGGAGCTCTCATGGCACTCGCACCAGGAACCTACGCAACCTTTTCCACAACTGAAGGCAAAATCGTCGTCCGTCTCTTTGAATCGGAGGCGCCGGTCACCGTTAAGAATTTCATCGACCTCGCTGAAGGCAAAAAGGAGTGGACACACCCCACCACTCGCGCCAAATCTTCAAGCAAGCTTTTCGACGGAACCATTTTCCACCGCGTCATTCCCGACTTCATGATCCAGGGCGGCGATCCGGCGGGCAATGGCATGGGTGGCCCGGGCTACCGTTTTGAGGACGAAACCAAGGGCTCGCCTCACAAGTTCGACAAGCCGGGCAAATTGGCCATGGCAAACTCCGGCCCCAATACCAACGGTTGTCAGTTTTTTATCACCGTTGCGCCCACAGACTGGCTCACCGGGAAGCACACCATCTTCGGCGAAGTCGTAGAAGGCCAGCCCATCGCCGATAAGATCTCCAAAGCCCCTCGCGGCGGACAGGATAAACCTAAAACTCCGGTAGTACTCGAATCCGTAACCATCGAACGCGTCGCTTAGCGAATCGATGTAGGACAACCTAGAGTCACACTTCGCGAAAATAGAGAGCCCTCAACTTCGATTGAGGGCTTTCCTTGATGCGAGACTCATAGTCGCTTCAATCGCTTTCCCCGCACATTCCCAGGATCGCTGCGCCAAATTTTTCCACCTTCGCTTGTCCAATTCCATCGATCTCGAGTAATTGGCGCGGATCCTTCGGACGAGCAAGCGCCACCGCGGTTAGTGTTCGATCATGCAGCACGCAATACGCAGGTACGCGCAACTTCTTCGCTTCGCCCGTCCGCCACTCCCTAAGTCGCGCAGCCAGCATCTCCCCCTGCATAGAGAGACTCAGCCGCTCCGAGGTTTCCTTCTTTCCATTTCCGGCCTTCACACGGGCCTTTGTTTTCCTCGTTCGCTCCGGTTCAGGAGCTTTCCCCCTGAATTCCAAGACCAATCCATCGCTAATCAGCAGTTCTATTCGTGAAGCCTCCCGGACATTAAGTCCCATCTCCGTCATTCGAACCTTTCTGAACCGTCGCACCTCACCGTCCTTCTCATACTCCGCATCCTCGATCGCAAGCACCCGCGAACGCACCATCGCATCCAACAGTCGCGCAAATTCATCGCGGCTCAGTCGACCCGCCGGATCAACACTCCTTTGCAACGCTCCCGTTGCCTTGTAATCCACCGATCGCAATTCATTCACAATCGACTGCACCAAGGATCGTTCTTCGGCAGTCGCTCGCCGAAACAGCCTGAGCACCGCGCCTGCCGGATCGCACACATCGCAGACCCCGCAGACGTTGCTCGCATCCTCAACGTCCCCAAAATGCCTTACCAGAGCCGACATCCTGCACTCGCTCGACGTCGTGAATGACAACACCTTTGCAATCTGTTCCGCACGATATTGCGCCTGCACCGCATAGGTCTTCTTCCACCCTGGCCCACCCACTGTCACATTGCCTCCAAAATCCACTCGCGCGCCACCATGAATCTCAAGCTTCTCCAACGCCATGTCGAATTCGTCTTCGCCAAGGCTCGATCCGGACCGCAACTCCTCCACCGTTTGCGTCGTTTCTCCCAGGCCCTGAAAAACCTCTTCAAGATGCCCAACCGGTGGATAATCCCTGCTTAGAAAGAAATCGTGAGTTCTCTGGTCGGCATACGAATGCATCAAGAACGTCCGGCTCGCTGCCCCATCGCGCCCCGCTCGACCAATCTCCTGGTAATAGCCTTCCAAGGTCGCGGGCAGCCCTGCATGAATCACGGTGCGAATATCCGCCTTGTCGATCCCCATTCCAAAGGCAATTGTCGCCACCACCACATCGAGTTCTCCCGTCTGAAACCCTCTCTGAACACGCTCCCGTGTCTCCCCATCCAAACCCGCGTGGTAAGCTGCCGCGGAAATGGATTCTGAAAGCAGTTCAGCCAACCGCTCCGCTTGCCTCCGCGAAGTGGCATAGACAATCGCGGGACGTCTCGATGCGTCGGATAGAAGTGCACAGATCGCACCAGCTCGCTCCGGTACCGGAACTTCCACGACCTCAATCGCGAGGTTCTCGCGCCGAAACCCGTGAATGAACTTCGCGGGCCGCATCATCCCTAGTTGCGCCAAAATGTCTGCCTGAACCGTGGGAGTCGCTGTTGCTGTCAGCGCCAACACCGGCACAGAACCACCTGCATTGCGAAGTAAAGGCAAATGCTGCCCCAGCATCCGGTAGTCAGGCCTGAAGTCATGCCCCCACTGCGATATGCAATGCGCCTCATCAATGGCGATCAAAGCCGGTTTTCGCTTCGCGAGCATTTCCACGAATCCCGGCACTCGCAAGCGCTCCGGAGCAATAAACAGGAAATCCAATTTTCCCGCAAGATAGTCGACGCATGCCTGGCGCGCTACTGTGCGTTCCAATCCAGAGTGAATGCGCGCTACTCGAAGGCCAAGCGCCAGCAACTTGGCGAACTGGTCTTCCATCAGTGCGATCAGCGGTGAAATCACCAGTCCTGTTCCGCCGAGAGCGATTGCCGGCAACTGGTAGCAAAGTGACTTCCCTGCTCCCGTTGGCATCACGAGCAACAAATCGCGCCCTTCGACAGCAGCGCGGCAAACAGCCTCCTGATTCGCACGAAAACTTGCAAACCCAAATGCCGTTCGCAGCAACTCACCAAGGTTTTCCGAGTTGGAAGGAATCGTCAGAAAAACGCCCTGCGCATCAAACCACGATAGAGAATCAAAGCGGCCCTTCCATCAACTCTACAGGACCAACGGCAGAACAAAAGGAGATGAACATCTTGGATAACCCCACAACACCGCAAAAGGCCGGCCTCAGCGACTATCTGGCCGCTGAACGCACCCTCCTTGCCTGGACTCGGACCGGTCTGGCTATGATGGGATTCGGATTCGTTGTTGCACGATTTGGTTTGTTTCTGCAGGAGATCCGGATCGCCCAGAGCCATTCCGCAGAACCGACTTACGGGTTATCGCTATGGTTTGGTACATTGCTGATTGGCGTCGGCGTGATCGTAAGTATTCTTGCCGGATGGCGTTACATGCGCCTCGTTGGCGAACTTGATCGCGGCGAAACAAACCACTCCCATCCGACCGCTCTAGCTGTCGGGATCGTTTTTCTCCTCGCCTTGATCGGCTTGGCGATGGGAATCTATCTGATCTCGGTTCGCAATACCGCACCCGATCAAACTGCCAATAAAAAGGAGGTTTCCATGGTACTTGCCGGTGACAAAGGATTGATTAACCTGCCGAGTGCACATTCAGTGGACGAAAGTGTGAGCAAGCTCAAGAACATCCTTGCAGCGAAAGGCGTCACACTCTTTGCATTGATCGATCACAGCGGCGAAGCGGAAAAAAATGGATTGAAGATGCCGAATACCAAGCTCCTTATCTTTGGTAGCCCCAAGGCTGGAACACCTGTCATGTTGGCTTCCCCAAGCATCGCTATCGATCTCCCGCTTAAGATTCTCGTGGCTGAAGATAACTCGGGCAAGGTTTGGATTTCATACAACACCACGCAATACCTACAGGAGCGACATGGCGTTCCCGCGGAGTTGATGAAGAACCTCGCGGTGATCGAGGCGCTTGCGAATGCAGCGGCAGACTGAATCAAATTGAACTGTAGCCTGTCATCACTTCCCTATTCCTGGAGCGAAGATTAGTATTCGTTTGATTCGCAATCTTCAGGAAAGAGCGGTCAGTGCGTGCAGGCTTATTTTCTTCTTAGGTCATTGATCTTTGTGCCTTTGGTTGCGACGTTCGCTGCGGGCATAGGTGGAACATCGAACGCGGATTTTCTAAGCGGCTACAAGGGTGCGCCGTTCCATG
This sequence comes from uncultured Acidobacteriaceae bacterium, assembly GCA_963826915.1. Taxonomy (GTDB): domain Bacteria; phylum Acidobacteriota; class Terriglobia; order Terriglobales; family Acidobacteriaceae; genus Telmatobacter. The sequence continues at coordinate 1,360,108 of CAWGYG010000003.1, read as the reverse complement.
ACGGCAAGTACATCGGCGGTCCACAAAAGATTCCCGGCAAAGTAATGTGCGCCTATTACGATCTTGGCGGCGAAGGTGTGGCTTATCACGATACCGATGCAAAAAACAACGGTAGCGGCGCGCTGAACCCCGCGAATGGATCTTACCTCAACGAATTTCGCATGCAAGAGGGGGTTGACACCTCGTATACCAAATTCAACCTTGACCCGAAGATCGATGACAACCCGTATGACAAGATCGTGCCGCCTGCCAATCTTCTCTACGTTGGTTGGACCGAGCCAGGCGAATGGTTCAACATTTCGGTCGACGTTGCTGCGGCCGGCGATTATTCCGCCGACTTGCTCTATACATCCAATCGTGGCGGCACAATCTCCCTGGACATCAATGGCGTGCCCGCCACCAAACCTCTAACGATCGTTTCAACCTTCGACGCTGTCGATCCATTGGCGTGGCGTCAATGGCACCACTGGAACCTGGCGCAGGGCATCGCCCGTATTCACCTCAAAGCCGGGAGGAACGTCCTAACGGTTAACATCGTGACGGAAGGGCAAATGAATCTGGCAACCTTCGACTTTAAGAAGATCGGCTGAACCGAATCCTTGCCAAAGTGCCGGGCGACCTCAAAAACAGACAAGACCCGCTCTGTGGAAAAATCGGCTGAAACTCGATAAAAATGGGAAAATAGAGGAAAATTGCCTAAAATTACCGAAGAAGAGGATTTCCGGACCCCTTATCCACAAGAACACCCCTTTGCGCGATTGACCCTGACTTTTGGGCTCCTTAGAGTCTGTAATCAAGGAGGGATTTTCCCTCTGATTTGGCCACGCAAAATGGCGCTGAGCCAGCCCCGAAAGAACCGTTCGCAGGCCAACAACCCGGAGTGAACATGCTGAAACTGAAAAAAATCCACATCCTCGGCTTTAAGAGCTTTTGTGACCGCACAGAACTGACTGTGCCGGGAACAGGCATTGCCGTGGTGGTGGGGCCGAACGGCTGCGGAAAGTCGAACATACTTGACGGTGTGAGCTGGGTACTGGGTGAGCAAAGCGCCAAGAGTCTGCGCGGCGCGAACATGCAGGACGTGATCTTCGCCGGAACGCGCGAACGCAAAGCCCTTGGAATGGCCGAAGTGACGCTGACCATGGTCGATCCCGAGGCCTACGAAGGACCTATACCTGTAGAGCCGGACGTGGTAGTCGAGCACGAAGGACCTGCCGATTGGGACGAAGACGAACTGCGTCGCCAGAATGCAGCCGAGGCCGAGGAGATTATCGCCTCTGAACAGCCGGGCCAGATTCTCGATGAAGACGCGACAGAGGCGCCTGCTCCGACGGAGACAGTGGTGGGAGGACCTCAAGCGGTGGTCCTCAAGATTCGCCGGCGCAAGTTTAATCGCACGCCTCAGCGAGGCGAAATCGTGGTCACGCGCCGCCTCTTCCGCACGGGCGAGAGTGAATACCTGCTTAACGGAAAGCTCTGCCGACTGCGCGACATTCAGGACATCTTCATGGGCACGGGTTTGGGGCCCGAGAGCTACGCGATCATCGGCCAGGAGCGCATCGGCCAATTGCTCAGCTCGAAGCCTCACGACCGACGCGCAATCATCGAAGAGGCGGCGGGAATCACACGCTTCAAGAACAAGAAGCGGCTTGCTGAGTTGCGCCTTGAAAGCTCGAAGCAGAATCTTGCGCGCGTCGATGACATCTTCGAAGAAGTAACGCGACAGATGAATAGCCTGAAGCGGCAAGCATCGAAGGCCGAACGGTTTGCCGCTGTCCGGGATGAATTGCGGGCGCGGCTGCGCGTAGTCCTTGCGAGCCGAATGGCGCTGATGGATCAGGAACGCGCGCGCCTGGAGCTGGAGATTGCCAGCTTCGCAGAGCGCATCATGGGCGGCGCGGCCAAGATTGAGACGATGGAGGCCAGCCAGCACGGACTGACTGAGCGAGGCTACGAGCTGGACCGCGAAGGGCAGGACGCGCAAAACCGGGCCAACAGCGCGGCCGTCGAGATGGAGCGGGCCGCAGCGCGCGAGCGCAACAATGCGGAGCGTGTGATCGAGCTGGAAGCGAGGCTGGCGGCAGCGGGCGCGGAACTGGAGCAAACGCGGACTCAACTTGCCGGCATCGCCGAAGAACGCACGCAGCAGCGTGCTTTCCTCGAGACGGCAGCAGGTGAGGCGAGGGCGTTCAGGCAAAGGGTGGAAGCGCGCCAGCTTGAAGCGCGCGCGGCCGCGGACGAGGTGTTCAATGCGGAGCGGCAGCAGGAAGTGAGCCGCCGTCATGCGATGCACCTGTTGACGCTGGCCGGTAATGCACGCAACAGTACAGCTCAAGCCGAAGAAAGCCTCGCAGCGCTGGATCGCGAAGCGGAACGTCTCGAAGCCGAGATGAGGCAGGCGCGGAACGAGCAGGAAAGCCTTGGCGTGCAAAGTGGGCAGGCGAGGCTGCGATTCGAGTCTGCGGCGGAGACGCTCAAGCGGCTGGAGACAGAGATTGCAGAGTTGCGCGACTCGCTGCAGGCACGGCGCGGCGAAGAGAATGCCTTGCGCGCGAGCACCAACCAGCTGAGAGCCGAACATGCCACGCTGATGGGGCGACACGAGTCCCTCGAGTCCCTGATACGCGACCACAGCTACTCCACTGAAACGGTGCGACGCCTTCTGAAGCCGGGCGCGCTGGCGAACGGAATGGATCCAGTGGGCACGCTGGCTGACTTTATCGAGGTCAGCGGCGCGCACGAGGGCGTCGTCGATGAGTTCCTGCGGGACGAACTGAACTACGTCGTCGTGAAGAGTTGGGGCGCAGCAGAAGAAGGCGTCCGCGTATTGAAGTCCGGCGTCGACGGCAGAGCCACATTCCTCATTCATGACAGCGCACAGACGAGCCTCTTCGAGGAGAACATCGATGCCATCACAGCGGCTGGTGTAACGCCTCTGAAAGATGCGGTGCGCGTCCTGAACGGATTCGGCCGCTCTCTCGAAGCCATTCTGCCAAAGCTCAGGGACGGCTATCTCGTGGAGACAGCGGCGTTGGCACAAACGTTGGCAGCAGAGTATGCGCATGCTTATTTCCTGACTCCAGAAGGCGAGTGCTTCCACAACGCGACGGTTACTGGAGGCAAGCCAGCAAGTGCCGGACCGCTGGCTTTGAAGCGTGAGCTTCGCGAGACCGAAAGCCGACTGGCGGTGCTCGAGAACGATCTGGCCAAGGCTGAGATCGAAGCCGCTTCGCTCGCGCGGACCATCGAAGAGCTGACCGCACTGCTGGAAACACGCAGCGAAGAACGGCGTATCGCCGAACGCGACGCAGCAGACCAGGGCGCTGCGTTGAAGCAGATGGAAGGCGAGGCGCAGCGCATCGAACGGCGCTTGCAGGAATGGACGCTGCAGGCGGCGCGGAACAAGGAAGCGCGCGAAGCCAAGCACGCAATCATCGAGCAGAAGCGCGAAGAAGCTGTTCGCCTGGAGGCGGAACACGTCACCGCCGAGGCTTTACTCGAGGAGCAGCAAACGAAGCTGGCTGCGATGCGCCAGCAACGCGAGACCTTGCAGCTTGAAGCCGCGCAGTTAACCGCAGAACTGGCTGGACTGGAAGAGCGTCGTCGCGGCGCAGAAGCGGCATTCCAGCGCATTGACCGGCTTCACGCTGACCTGGAGCGCCGCGTGCTGGCGATTGAACAACAGCGCGCATCGGCCGAAGGGGAACGCGAGCAACGCATCCGCGAAAGCGCTGAATTGGCGAAACGCGAGCAAGAACTTACGGCGTTGCGCGCTGAGGCCCTGGCGCAAGCGGAAGCGCTGGTTGCTCAGGCACTCGCCGTGCGCCAGCAACTGGCGGCAATGGAAACGCAACTGAAGACGGCACGCATCGCACTTGACCAGTTGCGCGAGGATCGCGGCAATCGCGCCAGTGAAGCAGCCAAACTCCGTTCCGATCTCGAACATCTCGAAGCGAGTTGCCTGGCCGAGGTGAATTCCGAGGCTGCAGCACTTCGTTCGGATGCCGAAATTCTGCGCATCTCAGGCGAAGAGCTGGCGACTGAAGAAGAAACCTGCCTGGCTTTGCGGCAGAAGATCGAGCAGATGGGTCCTGTGAACATGATGGCGCTCGACGAGTACAAGGAAACCGCTGAACGCCATGGATTCCTCGAAACGCAGCGCACGGACCTGATGGAATCGATCGAAAACACGCAGGAAACGATCAAGGAGATCGATCAGATTTCTCGCACCAAGTTTGACGAAGCGTTTGTCCGCATCAATGAAAACTTCGCGCAGGTGTTTACACGGCTGTTCCATGGCGGACAGGCTTTCCTGCGCTTGACGGACGTTGAGAACCAGGCCGAAAGCGGGCTTGAAATCGTGGCGTCACCTCCGGGCAAGAAATTGCAAAACGTTTTGCTTCTCTCAGGCGGCGAAAAGGCTCTGACCGCTCTTGCGCTACTGGTGGGCATCTTCCAGTTCCAGCCGAGCCCGTTCTGCGTGCTTGACGAAGTAGATGCGGCGCTGGACGAGACGAACGTCGGGCGGCTTGCCGATCTTCTGCACTCGCTGAGCAAGGAGACGCAGTTCCTGCTGGTCACGCACTCCAAGCGCATGATGCACGCCGCCGACATGATTTACGGCGTAACGATGCAGGAGCCCGGCGTGTCGAAGGTGGTGAGCGTGAAACTGGGTGGACAGGAGCAGCAGCGGGCTACGGCGTAGGGTGGTCAGTTGTCAGTTGTCAGTGAGCAGTAGATGCTCATTCCTTTGCTGTTTGCTTTCTGGCACCATCCCCCACCCCCGTCTCTGGGTCGAAATGTTTTTGCTTTAAGGGGTTACGGAGCGTGGGTCGCTGCAAATATTTCCGAACAAATGAGTTCGCCGCAGAAATTTCTCAGGAAAGGACTTACGGCGATGTTTGGGGCGTTTTCATCGAAAACGTATCGCATTTTGGTATTCAGGCGAACCGTTCAAACCACTTTCCAGACGTCGGCGAACAACTTGAGATAGATGTTGAAAGCAAGTTCGCGGGAGTGCGGCCAATGTCGCTTCGCAAATGATTCATGGACGCTCTGCCCGTTCCCTACACAAATACAGATTAAAGTCTTTCTGAATTAGATTTCGGAAGACCGTGCCTGCGGGTGCAAGGAAACCAACGGAAATGTCGCGGCAGCGTTTTGCCTGATCTGTCTTATGTCAAGGATAGGAGATTTGGGGAAAATGATATGCAACTGCCCGGATTGGGCAAACCCTGAAGATGGGGTGGGCTGCGGCGTCGAGTCGCGGCAATGGAGTTGACAGCACCCTTGCCGCGAGGTCGCTCAGCGGGCTGCGACCGAACGGAGCAGTGCCGGAAGCGCTGGAGTCTTTCAATCTTGGAACGAGGTCAGGGAAGTTCGGGGGACGTGGTTGCGGCCGGATAACCCTGACCTAGTCGATGAAATAGCCAATGTTTGTGAGAACTGCGTCGCTCAAGTCCACACCCAGCAAGCGCGCGCCAAATGGGGTACGGAGACCCTCCTCGAAGCGCTGGAGGACGGTAGCAGGCAGATCAGTCTGTTGGCGAAGCAATTTCAGCAGCGCAGCGCTATCGGTTGGATATTCGTAGTCGCCGGGCAGCCCGCATGCAGGACGAATGGTCAAGGAAAGGGGGATCGTTCCTGCGCCTGATTCAAAGCGATTGGACGGTTGAGTAATGAGATTGACTCGCATGCCGGAAGACTGACATCAGTGCACGCAACTCTCAATGACACGGATGGGGGATGGGATGCGACAAAATGGGGAGAAGCGTGACAAGTATTCGAGAATTTGAGGGCAGAAAAATCGCCCCCGAAGGATATCTTCTCCTCGGAGGCGCTTGTATTTCACAAGTTAAGATCGGGGACCAGTAGCCGGCACTGGAGGTCGGTAGTACGCGGCTACTGGCGATCCCTGTACAAACGAAGTCAGCCGCGGCTTCCCCTTTCCACTGCTGCCTCGTGTTGCCCGGCTCAAAGGAACTTTCTTACTCGCTCCCGAACCTTGGCGACAACTGGAGTTTCGCCGATGTGCGAATTCCGTTCCGTGACGGCTGTCACAATGGTTTGTGTATATTTTGGGGCACCCGGTTTTTGATTTTGGCGCCTCTGAAATGGACCGTTACGGAAGTTTGACAAACCGCAGCGCTGGACAGAGAATCGGAGATTCAGTTCCGCCGAGGCAAGACCTTCCGATGACAGCTCTTCTAGCGACAGATCTAGGCACGATCCCTCTTCTTGGCCGTGGCAAGGTGCGCGATTTATACGCCATTGACGATGCGTTGCTGCTGGTGGCGACAGACCGCATCTCGGCGTTTGATCATGTGCTGGGAACCGGCATTCCCGGCAAGGGAAAGATCTTGACGCAGATCTCGCTTTTCTGGTTTGACCTGCTGGCGGACCTGGTTCCCAACCACATCATCACTGCGAAGGTTGCGGAGTTCCCGGCATCGCTACAGCCCTACGCAAGCCAGTTGGAGGGCCGCTCGATGCTGGTGAAGCGAGCACAAATGTTTCCAGTTGAATGTGTCGCTCGGGGCTACCTGGCGGGTTCGGGCTGGAAGGAATACAAGGTCAAGGGCACGGTGTGTGGAATCGAGTTGCCGGAGGGACTGCGGGATGGATCGCGGCTGCCGAAGCCGCTGTTTACGCCGTCGACGAAAAGCCAGGACGGCTCGCATGACGAGAACATCTCATTTGGCGCAGTTGAAAAGGCGGTCGGGGCGGACACCGCTGACGAGCTGCGTCGGCTGACGCTGGCGCTTTATAGGAAAGCAGCGGACCATGCCGAATCGCGTGGGCTCATCCTGGCGGATACAAAGTTTGAGTTTGGCGTAACCGGGGAAAGAATTGTACTTGCGGATGAAGTACTCACTCCGGACTCTTCAAGATTCTGGGAGGGCGCGACGTGGAAGCCGGGCGGCGCCCAGCCGTCGTTCGACAAACAGTTTGTTCGCGATTATCTTGAAAGCATCCGATGGAACAAGCAGGCTCCCGCGCCCAGTCTTCCGGGCGACGTGGTGGAGCGTACACTAGCGAAATATCTTGAAGCCTTCCGACGACTGACGGGACAAAATCTTGACCTGTCGAACTGAACCGGAGAACGCATGACACTTGTCGATTGGATCATCGTGGTGATCCTGGTATCAACGGTGCTGGGTGGAATTGCACGAGGATTCTTTCGTTCAGCATTTTCACTGGCCGGCCTGATATTGGGTTTGGCGCTCGGGGCCTGGAATTACTGGCGAATCGCGGATTTGCTGAGGCCCATGATCCATTCGGCGGAAGTGGCAAACGCTATTGGATTTGTGCTCATCGCCTTGCTGGTGATGGTGATTGCGGCGGTTGCGGGGTCGCTGCTGGGCAAATTATTTCACAAGGTCGGCCTGGGATGTTTGGACAGGCTGGCGGGCGGTTTGTTTGGATTTTTTGAGGGAATGCTGTTTGTGACGCTGGGCATTCTTGTGGCGGTTGCGTTCTTTCCACAAACAGAATGGTTGACGGAGTCGAGGCTGCCGAGGTATTTCTTTGGTGCACTCCACGTGAGCACTCACGTAACCCCTGCACGGCTTTCAGACCGCGTACGGGAGGAGTTGAAGGTTCTGGAACAGGAATCCCCCGCCTGGATGCATTCGAACAAAAGTAAATGAGTTTTTTGGCGCCCAGCAACGAGCCGACTATGGCAATCTAGTAGAGCAAGAGGTTTACGTGAGACGAGACCTGGACAGCCTGGTAACACAAATGCATTCCAGCGGCATTCGCTACGAGGATGCCGTGCGAGACTTCAAAAGGCAATATCTGCGGGAAGTGCTGGCGGCAAATCGGGGGAACCAGTGCAAGGCTGCCGAAGAGCTGGGGATCCACCGCAATACGCTGAGCCGCACCATGGCTGAACTGGGAATCAACCTTGCAGAAATTCGCGCCGGACTCAAGCGTCCGCCGCGCAGCGAACGTCCATTCATTGGAGCGGCACGCCAGGGCATTCGCCAGGGCTGACAATTCCTCGCACAGCATGCAGACAATTCAACGGAACAACGAAGCGCGGACTGCCATCAAGGCGGAGTTTGCCTGGGATGAAGAGGACGCGTATCTGTTCGACATCGATGGCACGCTTTTGCGTTGCCGCGATCGGGTACATATCGAGTCGTTTGTCGCAAGCGTCAGGCAGATAACAGGTTTCGAGGTTTCATTGGCGGGGGTTGCGCTGGCCGGAAACACCGACACATCGATCCTGCGCGAGGCATGCAAGCTCGCTGGAATCCGGGCGGATGAATTGGAGCCGAATGTGGCCGCAATTCTAACAGGAATGTGCAACAACGTTGCCTCGCGCCGAGACGAGTTGGACCTGATCCTGATGCCGGGCGTGAAGGAAGTACTGGCCCATCTCGCAAGATGCGGGGCCTCACTTGGCGTGGCCTCTGGAAACCTGGAGATGATTGGCTGGATCAAGATTGAGCAGGCAGGTCTGCGCGAGTGGTTTCACTTTGGCGGTTTCAGCGATGAGTTCCCTCTCCGTTCTGAATTGATCGGCCACGCAGCGAAGAAGGCACGCGAGATGGCAGGTGCCGACGCTCGCGTGTGCGTGGTGGGCGATACACCGCGCGACATTGAGGCGGCGCACGCCAATGAGCTTCCCGTGATTGCGGTGGCGACAGGACACTTCTCATTTGACGAACTGCTTGAGCACAAGCCAGAGGTTTGTACAACATCGTTGACAGACCTGCTGGCTGCGACACAGGAAACGCTGTGAAGAGATCGCCTACAAAATGGAGCGGCTTACTGGCTGCGATGTTCCTGGCGGTTGTTGCCGGAGTGGCTGAGGGACAGCAGAAGCCTGCGCAGGCATCGCAGGATACGAGTGCGGCTGCGGCTGCATCGACGAGCGGCGAGCCGACTACATCGCAGTCGCTGAGCACAGCGGTGACGAAGAACGTAACCACGAAGGACCGCCGTCGCGCGACGAAGCTCTACTTCGAAGCGACAAAGCTGTTTGAGAGCGAGAAGTTCGACGCTGCGATGAATGATTACGAGCAGGCCGCGGAGCTCGATCCGGGAAACACGAATTACACAGGAGCCGCGAAGGTGGCGCGCAGCCACGCTGTGACTGCGCTGATTCAAACCGCGGCCAAGGCGCGCATACGGGGAGACGCAGCGGCGGAACGTACGGCGTTGGAGCGCGCTGCCGAGCTTGATCCGGTGAATGTGCAGGTCGCAGAGCACCTGCACGAGATGGCAGACGATGCGATTGCCGGAGATCAGAAATCGCTCTACGAAGGCACTGCGAATTCTCTGGGAGACGTGCCTGCGCTGACGCCGATTGAGGGCAGGCACAGCTTCCATCAGCGCTCGGATAGAAAACTACTGATTCAGGCGGTATTCAAATCCTACGGAATCGAAGCCTCAGTGGATCAAAGCGTATCTGGCGCGCCGGTAAAACTGGACCTGGATGATGCGTCGTTCGCGGAAGCCACGCAAGCAGTGAATCTGCTCACGGAGACATTCACGGTTCCGGTGGATGCGCATCGCGTGCTGGTAGCGAAAGATACACACGAGAACCGACAACAATATACGCGCCTGGAAGTTGAAACCGTGTACCTGGGCGGATTGACGCCGACAGAAATGACCGACATCGGCAACCTGGCGAAAAATGTGTTCCTGGTACAGCAGGTTGCAGTTGAGCAAAGTTCAGGAACACTGACGGTGCGTGCTCCCACTGAGACGTTGAATGCGTTGAATGCGACGCTGGCGCAGTTGCTGGACGGACGCAGCCAGGTGCTGCTTGAGGTGCGGATCATCCAACTAGCGCACACGAGCCAGCGGCAAACCGGGATACAACCGCCGCAGCAATTCACTGCGTTTAACGTGTATGCCGAAGAGCAGTCCATTTTGAATGCAAACCAGTCGCTGGTGCAGGAGATCATCTCTTCGGGTCTTGCTTCGCCGGGGGACACGCTGGCGATTCTCGGCATTCTTCTTGCATCCGGACAGGTTTCCAGTTCTCTATTTCAAAACGGAATTGCGTTGTTTGGCGGCGGGCTGACTTTATCCGGCATATCGCCAGGGCCGGTGACGATGAACCTCAGTCTTAATTCCTCAGACTCGCGCGAACTGGACCAGATTCAACTGCGCCTGGGCGACGGTGAAAAAGGGACAATTAAAGACGGCATGCGGTATCCAATCATGACGTCGAATTATTCCAACCTCGGCACGTCAGGGTTAAACATTCCGGGACTGACAACTGCGGGCAATTCGAGCAGCCTCTCTTCCCTTCTGTCTTCGCTGAGTTCGACGGCGACGAATATTCCGCAGGTACAGTACCAGGACCTGGGGCTGACATTGGAGGCGACGCCGCGCGTGATTCGTTCAGGGGAGGTTGCCCTGAATTTGGATCTGAAAATCACCGCGCTGGCCGGCTCAGCGATCAATGGAGTGCCGATTTTGAACAACCGGAGCTATTCCGGCACGGTGACTCTGAAAGAAGGCTCGGGAGCGGTGATTACGAGCGAGGTGGACAAGGAAGAGAGCCGGGCGCTAAGTGGGCTTCCGGGAATCTCCGAGATTCCGGGGTTGAACCAGACAAGCGCAAATGATGTGCAACGGAATTATGCAACGCTCCTTGTGATTATGATTCCTCACGTGATCAGAGGAACGCAGGCGGGAGGACGTTCCCCGGTAATGCGGGTAGAGCGCGGGCCGACGACGCCGTAGGTTGCAGCGGCGGAGGACGGTCGTACAGGAATGCAGGAATACAGTTTTAAAATCGTCTTTTTTTTATTTCTCGCGCCAAAAATGTGCGTAAGCCATTGATCTATTGATGGTTTGGCGAGTTTTTGGGGTGGCACATTTTGGTCGATTTTGGCATTTTGTGGCACCTTAACGGCTCCTTAAATGGGCTTAATGGTGGCAATTTGGCTGCCCGGAAACTCAGTGTTGCGGCGGGCGTGAGGCTGCTGAGCCAGGCTGGAATAGCGTGCGTGGAATCCTGTTTCTGGATTTCTCTCATCTCCATTATCGAGAAAACGGGGGAAAGAATCGGCAAAGTGCAGGGAGAATCTCAGGATTGTTTTGGGGCGAAGGCCGGCATCGGTTTCAGGGTTCGGGGACCGGAATCCGCCGCTTACACCGTGAGTTTCGCCCAACCACTGTTAACCATGCCTAGTGAGAGGTGACGTACGGGGCTAAAATGCTCAGATTGTGGATCAGCACATCTGAGAATAGCGTCCGTTATCTGGGCACCTTCTTCGTTTTTTCGGCTACGTCGCCTTGTACTGGCGCGCGCTCAAGAGCAACCCCGATTGGGCCAACCGGCGCGCACAAGACGACCAGCAACAGCGGCTAGCTTTTGTGAATAAGATCAACGGGGGCAGAATGCAGTTCCAGGCGATGCTGGATGCAAGCAACCGTGCGTTTCAGGGCCAATTGCAGGCCAATCAGAGGTTCTTTGACACGCTGACGCAGAGCAACCAGCAATTCAATGCCAGACAGGTGCAGAGCACCAACGCATCCATCGCCCGGGCCCAGGCCAAGCAGAATTCCCTGGACGTCGATGCGTATAAACACGCGCTTTATTATGGGGACAAGGCTGAATTTACCAATCCTTACAACGGCCAGACCATTATCTCGAGCAATCGCTTCAGCAATCAGTGGATGTCAAACGACGGGCGGCAGGTCGTGATGAACAACGGCAACGAAAACCCCAATGATTACGTTGGCCCCGGAGGCCCGACCTTCGCACCTTTGATTCCCCACTAGACGCAGTTGTATGAGCGGCCGGGGACTGATATGTTCGCCACACGGGAGAAGCCAGCAGGGTGATCGACATCGGAAGTCGGCCACGCAGTCACTTAAGACCAACAAACGCTGCCATGTTCTTGTGAATCTTCACGACGATACCGCCGTCGCACTTAAAGGGAGCGTGACGGTACAGGATTTCAGCATCCTTCTTGCCATCGTCGGTATCCTCCAGTGCCTGGCGGATCTGTCTTCCCAAATCCAGGGGGTTTCCTGACGGCCTTTGCCCCAGGGGGTTCCCCGCCGGCATGTCCGTCGGCAAATGCAGTTGGTATCGGAGGCCATTCTCAATCGCGGCCTGTTGGTTAATGCGGCCATCGAATTGGGGGCAGCGGGATTGAAGATACTGATCCATGGCCCCTATGTAAGCCAACACCTGGCTTCGGTAGTGCTGCACGAAGGTGAAATCCCCGGTATAGAGTGCCCGCATGATGCGCGGTTCTTCGAAGTCGAGACGATCCGTCCACGAGGCGTCCGGAGGATTCTCCAGCTCCGCATCCGTCGGTGTCCCGACATTCCGATAGACGTACGCGCGAACATCGGCCAGCTCCTTTTGAGCGCCAGCCAAGGTCATGGGGTCCCGCAGATTTGCAAATTTGCGCTGGAAGTTGTGTACCACCGGTCTTGGGGTTAACACCAGACCATTTTGTTCCAGCACCGAGTCCATCACGTCGTCCACCCGGGCTCGCGGCGCTTTCGGATCCTTTGCAGCAAGCTCCAGATCCTTGATGCGTGTTTGCGCTACTTTCAGCTCAAACTGTCCCAGCCCCGAAATCAATTCGCCGGGTTGCTTGTTCGTGAAGAACCGGTGCGCACGCGCCACCTGGTCGCCTTTGGCGGCAGCATAAACGGCCTGCATGAGCTCGTTCACATAGGCAATCTCATCGTCCCCCGCCATCCTGTCGAAAAGCTGGATTTCCATGGGCACATCCGCGGAGTTCAGTTCGGCGGATGGCGCAGGAGCAGGACGCTGGCGTCCGTTTTTGGCAGGGGCAGATTGCGCTGACGCAGCCGGGATGAAAAGTAAAATCTGCAAAACGGCGATCAACACAGCTGCCGACAAAAATGCAGCGGCAGCCAATTGATTGAAGCGGTTCATAAGACCTCCCTAGAGCTTGAAAAGTGCCTTCGCAGCAAAGAGGCGATTGCCTCCTGCTGCTGAGGCGGGGACCTGGGCTTAAAAAATCGCTGACGGCGGGAACCGGGGCGGGAAATCGTTGGCAATCATCATAGACCATCGTTGCGTCGACTTGAGTGGGGAGCGTTGGTAATGAGAAGATTTTGCCGAGGCAGTTATGCCATTTCTGGACACAAACACGCTTCCGGTGATTGAGCGCCTGCCGGGTTGGCATGGTCGATATTTTCACTCGCAGAACATGACATTTGCGCACTACGATTTTGCGCGCGGGTCGTCGATACACGAGCACTTCCATCCTGAGGAAGAAGTGTATGAAGTGATCGAGGGTGAACTGGAGATCACCATCGACGGGGTGGCGCAGATTGCCAGCGCGGGTCTGGTTGCGATCGTGCCGGCCAATGTCCGTCACTCGGTGAGGGCTCTCACGGATGGCAAGGCGATCATTGTCGATTCTCCGGCGAGACGCGATTTCGTTTCTCGATCAGATCAGTAGGGCCGCATTTTCTTCGAGGATTTGGGTATGACTCGACCACAGATCGGGGTGATTTCACCATCTTTCATCGTCAGGGACGTCGATGAGACCAAGGTAGCCGGGCTCTCGACTTTCTCCGCGATGGTTGCGGAGGGTTACCGGAGACTTGACACATGATTCGCCAGATCGCACCCCTGTTCTTCACCACTGACATTCCGGGTACGCTTGCCTATTACAAAGACAAGCTTGGCTTCGAATGCGTGGGGACGTGGCACGATCCGCCGGTGTACGCCATCGTGGCGCGCGACCAACACGCGATTCACTTCCGCTGCGCTGAGCCGCCTACAGCCAACAAGGACAAATATGCGGACGAATTGCTGGACGCATATATCAATGTTGAAGATGCGGACGCGCTTCATGCGGAGTACGCAGCCAAGGGCGTGGAGATGTTTCGGCCACTTGGCGATATGCCCTGGCAATCGCGAGAGTTTGTAGTCAAGGATTGCGACGGGCGCCTGCTGGCTTTTGGGGCGAATTTTTAGTGGGGTACAAGGGGCCGGTCCACAAATCCGAGAGAGCGCATACAAATTGAAAAACTCGTTGCCAATCTCTCCGCGTATCGAGTAATTCTCTTCGCAGGGGGTCATTCATGCGAACGAAGAAACTGGTCTGCCTTCTTACTGCCTTTGCCCCATTGCTGTGGGCACAATCGGCGGGAACGCATTTTGACGGCACGTGGACGACGACAATGTCTTGCGACGCGAGTGCTCACATGCCTGCGTACAACTGGACATTTCCGAGCACGATTACGAATAGCAGCTTCCATGGCCAGCATGGCGAGGAACACGGTCCCGGCTACCTGGTTATCGACGGTCCCATCAATGCCGACGGCAGCGCCAAACTGCACGCCAAGGGCACGGTGCAGGCGGGGAAGGCTGGCATCGTAACCGAACTTAAAGGCAACAAGTACGACTACAACATCGAGGCCAAGTTCACCGATACGACAGGAACCGGAACACGCGACAAAGGTGCGGGAATCCTCGGCCGGCCCTGCGACTTCCATTTCACCAAGCGGGCTGACTCAAATGCCGCGCCAGCTGCAACACCGCCGCCTGCGCAGTAGCCACCTGCCACCTGCGGCCACCTGCGGTGGGGCCAGCCGCTCGCTATTCGCTCGCAGGGGCCACCTGCGGTAGGGCCAGGCGCTCGCACGAGCTTTTGGGTTTCTTTTGGTATTCTGCCGTGATGCGCAGGCCGGTTTTGATCGTAGTGGATATGCTGAACGACTTTTTCAGGAGTTGGGAGATTGCGCGCCGAGAGGAACTGGTAGGGGCGGTCAACCAGTTGGTAAGTCTCTTTCGACGCTCGGGCGCCCCTGTGGTTTGGGTTCGGCAAGAATTCGAGCCTGATTTGCGGGATGCGTTCCCTGAGATGAGAGCCAGAGGGATTCACATCACAATTAAGGGGACTGCGGGTTGCCAGATCCTCTCAGATTTGGCTGTCGCCTCATCCGATCCGGTGATTATCAAGAAACGATACAGCGCCTTCTTTGCGACGAACCTCGATGAGGTTCTGAATGAACTTCAGCCAGATTCAATCGTTCTCGCCGGAATTAACACGCATGCATGTATTCGGATGACAGCGATCGACGCCTACCAACGGGACTGGCCAGTTATTCTGGCGACTGATTGCATCGATTCTTATGACCGGGCGCATCACGATGTCACACTTCGGTACCTGAAAGACAAAATCGCGGCCGTCATGACAAACGAAGAGATAAAGACTGCGCTCGACCAAGTCAAATGATCAAGCCACCAGCCACCCGCGGTGGGGCCAGATGCTCGCTATTCGGCACCTGCGGTGGGGCCAGACGCTCGCTATTCGCCACCTGCGGTGGGGCCAGGCGCTCGCTTTTCGCTCGCAGGACAGGCTCTGGGGCTCCCGGCACCCGGCACCCGGCACCCGGCAGGTGTGATTTACCATTTCCGTTTGCGTGCCAGTCTTTCCAGACAATGAGGTCGTCAATGAAGCTGATTGCTACATTAGCCTTTGCCCTATGTTTTGTTTGCCCATGTCCGGCACAGACTGACACCGGCCCTGGGCGCGACGTCGCGGCGATCCACAACCTCATCGAGCAATACGCCAAGGCTGTGGATACTGTTGACCTGGACCTACTGTCGGAAATCTGGTCCCACTCGCCCGAGGTTTCGTTTATCTATCCACTGGGCGAGGAGCACGGACTCGACGCCATCGAGCAGCACGTCTTTCAGAAAGTAATGGGCGGGATGTTCTCGACACGCGATCTTGAGATGCACGGTGTAGCGGTCCACGTGAGCGGCGACGCGGGTTGGTCGGAATTCCACTGGATTTTTCATGCGACGATGCGAAAAGACGGATCGGCCGTAACCACGCGCGGGGTCGAAACCCAGGTCTACCGCAAAGAATCCGGGAAGTGGCGGCTGGTCCACGTCCACTATTCCGAAGACCGCCAGCCACCTGCGGTGGGGCCAGTCGCTCGCTAATCGCTCGCTGGACTTTTTTTGTGGTTTCCCAGGTCTCAAAAACGAGACCTGGGGCACCCGGCCGAAGGGCCATGTGTAGGACCGCGCTACGTCTGTTTGCCTTATCCGGCGGCGCTCTTCGGCCTGTTTGAGGAGAGCGCCTCTGAAAGGGATGTTTAACGAGTAGTATTTACGCGTAGCCCACGACTCACTCGGAATGAACGAGCTGACCGCCATCACCGAAAACTGCTGCACGACGGCAGACATTTGAGTATCCGTCAAAGGCTCGGAGAAAAGATGCGAAAAATGTTTTGTGCGGTTTTGGGACTATCCATATCAATCGGGACTTCCTCATTCGTCCAAGCGCAATCCACTCCCAGTTTCCAAAGTGGTGCTGACGGTGTCGCTGCTTGCCCCGCTTCGTTTGAGTTCCACCCCGAAAAGGATGGAGTTTACGATCTTTCGAGCGGCGTGAAATCTGGCGCGATCACACCACCGAAACCCACTAAGTACGTAGAGGCAGAATTCACGGATGAAGCCAGACGGCAGAGTAATGTCATTTCTAATTTTCGCACCAAAACTATTTTGTCCTTGATTGTGGACAACAAAGGCAAGCCGAGAAACATCTGCGTGTTGCAGAGTGCTCCCTACGGTCTAGATAAGCAGGCTATAAAGGCGGCAGGTAAATATCGGTTTGAACCCGCTAAAAGAGAAGGAATGGCAGTTGCCGTTAGGCTGAAGATCGAAGTCAACTTCATTCGTGTTTATTAGAGGCTGAAAGCGTGTGAAGTCTGCGATGAAGGATAATTAACCCTCAACCCTTCAATTACTCTTTGAGCAACGCTTGGAGTGGACCTTATTGACCTATTGACTGTTGACGCCCTGCGCGCGCCCGGCATTGACCCGCAATCCGCCGACCCGCGCAAGTTGCCCAGAAAGCAGACAACTTGCCAATAAATTCAGCTAAATAAGGCGGTTACCAGGCAAAGCCGGGCACCCAGCATTTTAGTCAAAGACGGGGTACGACGCACCGGTTATTCGGCGGCTACGCCGTCGAGTTTAGCCTGGTATTCGATGATTCGCTTCAGCGTTTCATAAGGCGCGTTGGCTGGAACCTGGCGGCCATTGATGACGAGAGTCGGGACGGATGCAATGTTCAAGTCCTGACTGAGCTTGAGCGAGGCATCGACATCCGCCTTGGTCTCGGGCGCGGCGGCGCATGCAGCTACCTTGGCTGGATCGAGGCCGGCCTTGGTGACAGCACTGTTGAGCGTGAGAGTTGCCCCGTCAGGAGAGGCGAGTCCGTCCTGCCCGTCAAAGACCGCTGATGCGAATTGGAAGAAAGCAGTGCTGCCTCCAGCCTTGGCAACGCATGTACCGTATTCAGCCGCGGCGAGCGACTCGGGATGAACCGAGACGAGAGGTTCGTTCTGGAAAACGATGCGGGCCTTGGGGAAATCGGCTACGAGCTTTTCCATGTTGGCCTGCGCGGCTTTGCAGTGGGGACATTGGAAGTCGGCAAACTCGACGATTTCCAGGTCTTTGGATGCAGTTCCGCGATAGGGGCCGTTGGCCTTCTGCTGCAGCATCGTGCGGTCTTCAGCATAGGGACGGTCGCCGAAGGGAATGACCTTGTCGCCGGCAATGATGTGCTTTCCGTCGGGGGTGACGAAGAAGGCGAATGCGTATGGCGGCACCTTTCCCGTCTTGTCGCCGATGTAAACCAGAACGCGGCTGATGCCCTGCACCGGCGTCTTCTGGATTGCCTGAACCTGCCACATGCTGTTTTCGTCGAATCCGAGATTGGCCTGCATAAATGCATTGACTATTTCTTTGGTTGGCGAATCGGCGGTGAAATCGGAGGGAGACGGCGCTGGAAAGACCGGGGCAGCGGCGGGGGCTGCGGGAGCCTGGGCATCGGGAGTCTGAGTGGCGGACGCGGCCTGCTGCGCATAGGCATGAGAGGCGGAGAACAACAGAACTGCGAACAACGGGACTGCCAGGAATGCGGCACCGGCACGTGGAGCAGACATACGAATCAAGCGAAATCTCCTTCAATGGCGGGGGCGAGCCCGCATTTTTAGCTTATACCTGGACTTTGACGGCGATGGGAAAACGGCGGCCCATGCCGAACGACTTGGAAGTGACCTTGAGAACAGGAGCTGCCTGTTGACGCTTGTACTCAGAGCGCTCCACCAGCCGCACCACCTGTTTGACGAGGTCGAGCGGAAAACCGTTTACCCTAGCGATGCATTCGGGTGTCTCATAGCGTTCGACGTAGGCCTCAAGAATGGGGTCGAGGATTTCATACGGGGGCAGCGAATCGGTATCTTTCTGATCGGGCCGGAGTTCTGCGGAGGGCGGCTTCTCGAGAATGGGCAGAGGAATAACGATGCGTTCGCGATTGAGCCAGCGGCAGATCGCGTAGACTCGGGTCTTGACGAGGTCGCCGATGACGGCGAGCGCACCGACCATGTCTCCGTAAAGCGTGCAATAGCCGACTGCCATCTCGGACTTGTTGCCGGTGGTGAGCACGAGCGCGCCGAGCTTGTTGGACAGCGCCATCAGCAATACGGCGCGAATGCGGGATTGAATGTTTTCTTCAGTGATGTCGGGCTTCAATCCCGTGAACAGCGGGTCAAGGGCATGGGTGAACTCTTTGAATAGGTCGCTGATGCCGATGAGTTCGAAGCGAATGCCGAGGTTGGCGGCCAACTGGCGGCTGTCTTCGATGGAGCCGGTGGAGGAATAGGGGCTGGGCATGCCGATGGCGAGGACATTTTCAGGGCCGAGTGCGTCGGCGGCGATGGCGGCGACGAGTGCTGAGTCGATGCCACCGCTGAGGGCGATGAGCGTCTTGCGGAAGCCGCATTTACGGACATAGTCGCGGGTGCCGAGAACCATGGCACGATAGGCGGCTTCGGTGTCGTCATCGGCTGATGGCTGGATCGGTGGCGCAGTGAACGGATCAACCAGGACGAGATCTTCTTCAAAGGAGGCTGCCTGGGCGATGAGTTCTCCCTGGGCATTGAGCGCGACCGAGGAGCCGTCGAAGATGAGGCTGTCGTTGCCGCCGACCTGATTGCACATGAGGACGGGAATGTTGTCGCGGCGGGCGATGGCGGCGAGCATCTCGCGGCGAATTTTTCGTTTTGAATGCCAGAAAGGCGATGAAGAAAGATTGATGTGGATGGCGGGATTCTGGCGCATCAACTCCTCAATCGGATCGACAGAGTAGAGACGGCGCGGCCAGAAATTTTTGTCGTTCCAGGCGTCCTCGCAAATGGTGATGGCGAGGCGAACACCATCCAACTCAACCACATGTTGAGGTCGCGACGGGGAGAAATAGCGCTGCTCATCGAAGACGTCGTAGAAGGGGAGCAGGCGCTTGTGCTGTTCGAGCAGGACCTGGCCGCCATCGAGGAGCACGGCGGCGTTGACAGCGGGCTTGCCGGCATCGGGAGGCGCGGGCAGGGCAACCCCGGCGACGACAGCCGTGGGCAGATCGGCGGTTGCATTGGCCAGTTCTTCCACGGCCTGGCGACAGCGGGAGAGGAAGCTGGGTTTTTCAAGGAAGTCCGCGGGAGGATATCCGCAGATGACGAGTTCTGAGAAAACGGTGAGTCGAGCACCCTGATCTGCAGCGCGGCGCGAGGCCGAAACGATCTTTTCCAGATTTCCGGTAAAATCCCCGACCGTGGGATTGATCTGGGCGAGTGCGATCTTCACATCTTCAGTTTAATCCAACCAAACAAAAGGGCCGCCTTTGAGAGGCAGCCCGGTGGGCGGAATTGGGCAGAGGGCTAAGAGCCGGTTCCAGAGAAAACGACGCCCACGGTGCGCACTATGATCTTTACATCGAGCCAGATACTCCAGTTGTCGATGTAGGTGACATCGAGCGAGACATAACTGTCGAACGAAGGATCCTGGCGGCCCTGGACCTGCCACAGGCCGGTGATACCGGGAGTGACATCGAGGCGGCGCAGGTGGCTGAGCTTGTACTCCATGACTTCGCTGGCGATGGGCGGACGGGGACCGACAACGCTCATATCGCCGCGCAGAACATTGAGGAACTGAGGCAGTTCATCGAGCGAGTACTTGCGGAGGAAGCGGCCCACCCTGGTGATACGGGGATCGTTGGTGATCTTGAACAGGACGCCGTCGCGCTCGTTCATGTGCATCATTTCGGCGCGGCGCTTTTCAGCATCGATCACCATGGTGCGGAACTTGAAGCAGCGGAAGACACGTCCCTTTTTGCCAATGCGGTCAGAGGTGTAAAAGACCGGGCCTTTTGATCCAAGCTTGATAGCGATCGCAATCACGATAAGGAACGGCGAAATCGTGAGGAGAAGCAGGCTGGAAAAAACGATGTCGAGAGTCCGCTTGAGGAGCAGGCCGAGTTCGGGAACGTGTCCGCAATGAAGCGGAATGGTTGGGAATTGCCCGATGT
The DNA here is from genome assembly GCA_963826915.1 of uncultured Acidobacteriaceae bacterium. Lineage (GTDB taxonomy): Bacteria > Acidobacteriota > Terriglobia > Terriglobales > Acidobacteriaceae > Telmatobacter. The sequence goes on along the minus strand of CAWGYG010000003.1, from coordinate 1,339,757 downwards.
ACTCGATGGGGCTGTTCCAGGCCAGGCCGTCGTACATGTCAGGAACAACTCGTAGATCGACGCCATGCATGCGAGCTTTCTCGAGCACGTCCTGCACAATTCCGCGTTCGCAAGGGGTGGTGAAGAAGATTTCGTCGACGAATTGCTTGCGGGCATGCTGGAAGAGGGTTTCGAGGGTGCCGACCACGTCGCCGGAGCTGGACATGGAGCGAGGTGTGTTTCCGGGAAACTCGATGAAGCCCTTAAACGTGTAGCCAAGGTGGCGGATGCTCTCGAGGTGATGACGGAGCGCATGCGCTTCAGGGCCGGTGCCAACAATCAGGACGTTGCGCGTATCCTGGCCACGTTCGAATCTGCGGTAGAGCACGCTGCGATAAATGAGCCTGCGCAGGCTGAGCGTGATGGTGACCAGTACCAGCGTAAGCAGGACAATGCTGCGCGGAATATCTTCGGCACGGACGAGATAAAGAGTGCCGGTGAGGAGCAATCCGGAGGTAAAGCAAACCTGTACGCTGAGGCGCTGTTCGTGGAGGAAGCTGCTTAAGCGGGTGGGTGCATAGAGATTGAGACGGCGGCTGGTAAAAACCAGAACGGTGGCGAATCCGCAGAGAATTGCGAGCAGGATCCACATCGACCGGCCATAGAACAAGGTGCCGTGATAAAACTGACGCGCTCCAGTGACGGGGCCAGTGTGGCGTTCATAGACGGTAGCTATGATTGCCGAGGCGAGAACAGTCAGCACATCGAGAAACATCCAGAGCTTGACTTTGCCTTGCGAATTACGCGACGAGCTAGACGATGCCTCGCCTACCCATTCAGAGGGAGAGGAAACCGAGGCGGATACTCGTTGCCAGAAGTCCGATGTAGCCATAATGCGTTCCGCAGACCTCAGGAGTTCAATTCGAACGACAGGAAAATTGGGGTATTTTCTCTTTTGAACCGAGCAAGGAGCAGGGAGCCGTCAGGAACAAGCATGCTACGGTGGCTCTCTCTTTGGAGCCTCTTCTTTTCGATTAGGTTGCTTGCCATGCTGTCGCCTACCCGTAACCTTCGTGATGCGCCGCGCCTGAATAACCAACTGATTCTTGTGTGTCGTGGCAACCTTTCGTTTCACGAATCCGCGTGCTTGCAAGATCAGTGATCAGAACGCTCTTACGTTGCCTGTGTCAGGTTAAGCTTCAATCAGGTTGATGGAAATGGCACGAAAGTTGCAGGTTGAGAGGCCATTCCGTGTAGAGAACGTTTCAACGCCAATCCTGAGCGAAAAACGGTGATGAAGCGGAATTTCGACTGGTCTGCACAGAGATTGGTGCAGGACTAATCAGGGAACCCTCGGGGTGAAGCAGACTACGTAATTAGCTTGACCTGACGGAGTAATCGTATGCAAGTAAAATCTTGCGAAAGGTCCGTTAAGAAGTCATCAAATCTTTATGCCGAAGGTAACACGTAGGCATCGAGTGTAAGAAATTGTTGAATATGGGGATCGGTCGATGCAAGGAAGGCTGCGAGGGGTCCGAAAAAAGCAGCTTTACCCTCGTCGAGGAAGAGGACGGAATCGGCCAGGCGCTCGGCGAACCTCATGTCGTGAGTGACCACGATGCTGGTGAAGCCGAGTTGCTGTTTGAGGCGCTGGATGATACCTCCGAGGCGGCGGGCAATGATGGGGTCGACCATGGTGGTGGGCTCGTCGTAGAGGACCACTTCGGGCTGTGAAGCGAGAGCGCGGGCGATGGCGACGGCACGGCGACGACCGGTGGAGAGGGCGGCCGGGAGTGAGTTTTCCACATCTTCGGCACCCACGAGGCCGATGAGCCGTTCGACAACCTGCTGAATCTGATCTTCGGCCATGCCGCCGCGTTCGCGAAGCGGGAAGGCCACGTTTTCGCGGACGGTGAGGGAATCGAACAGGGCCCCGTTCTGAAATACCATCGTGACCTTCTTACGAATCTCCTGCATTCCCTCTTCGGTGAAGGAGTTGATCTCTTCGCCATCGAGGCGGATGGAGCCGACCTGCGGCTTGAGGAAGCCCATGAGAATGCGCAGGGCCACCGATTTTCCGACGCCGCTTCTGCCCAGGATGCAGAGAGTCTCGCCGCGGTTGACGAAGAAGCTGACGTTGTCGAGGACCTTGCGCTCTCCGAACCACATGGAGACGTGGCTGAAGGAGATCATGGGCCAAGACGAGGATTCTTCAGCATTCTCCGGCGTGAGAGGCTTTTCTCCGATGATGTCCGCCATCAACTCGCCGTCGATTTCGGGCGACTCGGGGACTTCGGGGTTCGCGGATGGATCGGACGTTGCCACGAGAACAGATTAACCGAGAAGAGGGTCGTTGGCCGACTCGGCGCGTTCGAGTTCGCGGGAATCATTGACATTGAGGAACCAGAACGAGGGGGCGAGGCCTTGAGGGTGGGAGATTTTTCCACACTGGAGCAGGGCCTCGACTGGGAGGACCGTAAGGGGCCTGTTGAGGGCTTCGGAAGCGGCCTGGAATGCTGAATAACATCCGCGATCGGCGTTTTCGAGTCGCAGTTTGAGTGCGGGCAGGGCGGCGCGGTCAATGACGCAGGGAAAAGTCTGGGTGAAGCCTCCGGCAGAGGGCAAGGTCACCAGAGCTGCCGTGATACGGGCGTGATAGAGCAGGTGCTCCACCAGAGAAGACGGGAGCAGGGGCAGGTCGACAGGCATAAAAACTGCGTACCGGGTTGAAGTTTTGGAGAACGCGGAGCAGATTCCGGCCAGGGGGCCGAGGCCCCGGTGTTGGCGCGGATCGTCAATTACCGGCGCGAAGAAGGAGAGATCTGCCTGGGCGCCAGCTATGGATGCGCTGAGGCCCGCCTGCTTAAGGATGTTGAGGGCGCGGACCACCATGGGATGACCCGCAAACTCGACCAATGCCTTGTCGTGGCCCATCCGGGTTGACTGGCCGCCGGCGAGGACGAATCCGGCGGCATCGAGTCGCTCGCCGCGAGGAGCCTTCTTCAACGACCCGCCTCCTCAAGGAAACGGATCAAGGAACGAATTCCAAGTTCGAAGTTTTTCAAATTGAACTTTTCATTTGGGGCATGGATGTTGTCGTCGGGAAGGCCGAAGCCCATCATGACGCTGGGAATTCCGAGGTGGCGGTCGAAGTCGCCAACGATGGGAATGGAGCCGCCGGAGCGGATGAAGACTGTGTCTTTGCCCCAAACCTCATGGAGGGCGTGAGTCGCGGCCTGGATGTAGGGGTTATTCACGGGAATCAGGCATGGCGTCGCCGGAATGAATCAGGCGAACGTCAACATCAACCCCGGCAGGAGTGATTTTTTCAACGTAGCTTTTGTATTGAGCAAAGGCCTTTGCCGGGGTCATGCCGGGAACCAGACGCATGGAGACCTTGGCAACAGCCTTGGCGGGGATGACGGTTTTTGCGCCGGCGCCAATGAATCCGCCGGGGATGCCGTGGACATCGAGGGTGGGGCGCGCCCAGGTGCGCTCGAGCACGCTAAAGCCGTCTTCGCCGACGAGCTGGCGGGAGCCTACTTCGGTGACGCGGTAATGCTCTTCATCGAAGGGAAGGCTGCGCCAGGCGGCGAGTTCTTCGGCGCTGGGAGGAATGATGTCGTCGTAGAAACCGGGAATGAGGATGTGGCCGTTGTCGTCTTTGAGGCGGCCGATCATTTGGCCGATGGCAGTGAATGGATTTGGAGCGGCGCCACCGTACATGCCGGAGTGGAGATCGGTTTTTGCGCCGCGCACTTCGATTTCGGTGTAGATCATGCCGCGCAGGCCGACGCAGAGAGTGGGGAGGCCGGGAGCGAAGAGCTCAGTGTCGGAGACGAGGGCGAAGTCAGATTTCAATTCGGGCGGCTTGGAGGCAACGTAGTCGGCAATTCCCTCCCCTCCCACTTCTTCTTCGCCTTCGAAGATGACGCGCACATTGAGCGGAAGAGACTTGTTGGCGGCTAGAAGCGATTCGAGCGCCTTGACCTGTGCCCAGACCTGGCCCTTGTCGTCGACGGCGCCGCGGGCGTAGAGATTGCCGTTGCGCTCGGCCGGTTCGAAGGGCGGCGAAAGCCATTCGTCGAGCGGATCGGTGGGCTGGACGTCGTAATGGCCATAGATAAGAACGGTAGGTTTACCGGCAGCGTGGAGCCAGTCGCCGTACACCAGGGGGTGGCCCTGGGTCTCGAGGATGCGGACATTTTCGATGCCGATGCGCTTCAATTCGGAGGACAGCATTTCGGCGGCGCGGCGGCAATCGGCCTTGTGCTCGGGCAGCGTGGAGATGGATGGAATGCGGAGGAGGTCTTTGAGTTCGTTGAGAAAACGAGGGTGATTCTGGGTAGCAAATGCGACAGCGGGTGAAGACATGACTTGTTCCCTTTCGACTATTTCGACAGGGGAAAGTATATGTCCTCAAGGCGCCCTGCCGCAGCGGTGGTGGATCGGGCGGAATTCAATAACGGCTCACGGAGGGGTCAACTTCGACTGACCAGGCATCGATACCGCCGCGGAGAGACTGCGCGTGTTCGAAACCCTGATTGCGGAGCCACTCGGTCACGCTGAGGGACCGCATGCCGTGGTGGCAGAGGACGACGAGGTGCTCGTCGGGGTCGAGTTCCTGATTGGCGCGGGCGGGAACGTCGCCCATGGGCATGGGGACGCTGCCGGCGATATGGGCGGTCTCGAATTCCCATGGTTCGCGCACATCGATGAAGCGGGTCTTGTGATCGCGGAGAAGCGCTGCGGCGTCGGAGGGGGAGATTTCGTAGTCGAGCATGAGTTCAGTTTAGAGCCTGCGGGACGTGAGGCGTACGCCGACAGGAAGGCAGTTTTCGGGCGCGCAAGATAGTCTTGGAAGAGATGCCTCCGATTCTTAATGCGCAATCGATTACCAAGCAATTTGGAGCAGTACCGCTGTTTCGCGATATCTCGCTTACCGTCGAGGACGGGGCGCGCATTGGGCTGATTGGGCCGAACGGCGCGGGAAAGTCGACTCTGCTGGCGGTGCTGGCTGGGCAGGTTGAACCGGACTCGGGCGAGTTGGCGGTGCGCAAGCGGGCCCGTGCGGCTTATGTGCCGCAGGATTCGCGGTTTGCGGAGGGACTTTCGATCCGCCAGGTGCTTGAAAACGCACTGACGGCTGCACATGTAAATGAGACGGAGCGGGAAGGCCGGCTGCGCGAGATGGCAGGACGCGCGGGATTTACCGACCTGGATGCGGAGGCTGCGAGGCTGTCGGGGGGCTGGCGCAAGCGGCTGGCGATTGTGGAAGCGCTGGTGAGCGAGCCGGAAGTGATGTTGCTGGACGAGCCGACCAACCATCTCGACCTGGGTGGAATTGAGTGGCTCGAAGAGCTTCTGAACTCGTCTTCGTTTGCCGCGGTGACGGTGAGCCATGACCGGTATTTTCTGGAGTCGACGTCGAGCGAGATTGTGGAACTGAATCGCGTGTATGCCGATGGGCTTTTTCGCGTGAAGGGGAATTTCAGCCGCTTTCTTGAGGAGCGCGAGGCTTACCTGGAAGCGCAAGGGCGCCAACAGGAGAGCCTGCGGAATCAAGTAAGGACGGAAATCGAGTGGCTGCGGCGCGGGCCCAAGGCGCGGACGACCAAGTCGAAGGCACGCATCGACACAGCCAACGAGATGATCGGACAACTGGCGGCAATGGATGCGCGCACCGCAACCAGCACGGCGGGAATCGATTTTGAAGCGAGCATGCGCAAGACGAAGCGGCTGGTCGAGTTCAATGACACAGCATGTGATATGGGCGGACGCAGGCTCTTCAGCGGACTTAACTTCATCCTGACAGCGGGCATGAAGGTGGGACTGGTGGGGCCGAATGGAAGCGGAAAGACGACGCTTCTGCGGCTTTTGCGCGGCGAGATTGAGCCGGCGGAAGGAAGCATTCGAAGGGCGGAAGCTTTGCGGCTGGTTTATTTCAGCCAGAATCGCGAACTCGACGAAAGCCTGACGCTGCGACGGGCGCTGGCGCCGGAGGGCGACGGAATCATCTACCAGGGGCGGACAATTCACGTGGCGAGTTGGGCGGCGCGGTTCTTGTTTACGGGCGAGCAACTGAATCAGCCGGTTCGCAACTTGAGTGGAGGAGAAAAGGCTCGGGTGCTGATCGCGAAGCTGATGCTGGAACCGGCAGATGTGCTGCTGCTGGATGAGCCAACCAACGATCTGGACATTCCGACGCTGGAAATTCTGGAGGAAAACCTGCTGGAGTTTCCTGGGGCCCTGGTGCTGGTGACGCACGACCGGTACCTGCTGAACCGGGTGGCTTCAACTGTTCTGGGGCTTGATGGAAAGGGGCAGGCGGAGCAGTTTGCGGACTTTGCGCAGTGGGAGACGTGGATGGAGGGACAGGGAGTGGGGAGTAGCGAGCAAGGAGCAGAAGCCGCAAGGCAGGGAGTAGGGAGTAAAGGGCAGGGATCAAGGGCTGCTGATGCGGGGAAGAAGAAGCTGTCGTATCTTGAGGCGCGGGAGTTTGCCACGATCGAGCAGCGGGTAGAGGCATCGGACGCGCGGCTGGCGGCGGCGCACGAGAGGGTCGAGGATCCGGCGATTGCCAGCGACGCTGCGGCCCTGCAGGGAGCGCTGGAAGAGCTGGAGAAAGCTCAGCAGGAGAGCCATGACCTTTATTCCCGCTGGGCCGAGTTAAGCGAGAAAGCGGGATAAACTGTATTGAAGTAGTCGATGATCATAACGGCACAAACCCCAGAGCAGGCAATAACGCACCATACTCCGTCCCAAGAGACTGCATCGAAAGATGATATGCAAAGCGCGGTAAAGGTATTGATTGTTGAGGACGAGCCCCATGCGCTGATGGGGCTGGCGGAGCTCATCTCAGGGTGGGGATACCGCACCGAGACCGCACGCGACGGGATTGAGGGCTGGGAGAAATCCCTGACTTTCGATCCGGCGATTGTGGTGACCGACATGAAGATGCCACGGATGGACGGCATCGGCCTGCTGACCAAACTAGCGGAGAGCGCCAATTCCAACGTCGCGGTAGTGCTGCTGACGGCACAGGGCTCAATCCAGATGGCCGTGGATGCGATGAAGCTGGGAGCTTACGACTTTCTGCAGAAACCGGTGGACGCCACCCGGCTGCGCACAATTCTGACCAATGCCACGCGCCAGCATGCAACAGAAGTTGAACTGGAAGTCACGCGAAGGCGTTTGCGGGAAACCGGAATTCTAGGGTCAATGGTGGGCAGTTCGCGGGCCATGCGAGACATCTTTTCGCTGATTGAGCAGATTGCGCCCTCCAATGTGTCGGTACTGATTACCGGCGAGAGCGGGACCGGCAAAGAAATGGTAGCGCGGACGCTGCACGATCTGAGCCCGCGCAAAGGACGGCCTTTTGTTGCGGTGAATTGCGCGGCCATTCCTGAGACGCTTATCGAGAGCGAGATTTTCGGGCACGAAAAAGGCGCATTTACGGGAGCAGTGGAGCGGCGGGCCGGCTGCTTTGAGCTGGCCACGGGAGGAACGCTGCTGCTGGACGAGATAGGCGAGATGCCGATCGGCACGCAAGCCAAGCTGCTGCGGGTACTGGAGGAGCGGAAGCTGCGGCGCCTGGGCGCGAAGACCGAGCAAGATGTGGATGTACGCGTACTGGCGGCGACGAATCGCGACCCCGGCGACGCCGTCACGCATGGCCACTTGCGGCCGGACCTTTTTTATCGGCTGAATGTGTTCCACATTCATATGCCGCCGTTGCGCGAGCACCAGGAAGACCTGGCGGTGATGGCCGAGGCCATGGTGCGCGAGATGAATCAAAAGCACGGGCGACACGTTTCAGGACTCGCGGAGTCGATTCTGGACCGCATGATGGCCTATGACTGGCCGGGAAATGCGCGTGAGTTGCGCAACACAATTGAACGCGCAGTGATCCTCTGCCCGGACGGCGCCCCGCTTGATGCGGGTCATCTGCCGAGGACTTTCGGTACCGCGACCTTCCCCTCACAGCGCAGCAATGATGCCAGCATCGTTCCGGTACGGGTGGGGACGACAGTGGATGAAGCGGAGCGGATGTTGATTGTGCGCACACTGGAGTCAACGGGCCAAAACAAGACGCGGGCAGCGGAGATCCTGGGCATCAGCCTGAAGACGCTGCATAACAAGCTGAAGGAATATAACCAAGCGCGGGAAGATCCACCGGCTGCATGATTTGCGCGTAGCGGTTGATGCAGGTAAAACTGCGAGTTGCCTGATTTTTGAGAGATGCTCTGAGCCATGCGACTGAAGACCAAACTCGTTCTGGCTATCACTGGACTGGTGTTTCTGATATCAGGTCTGCTCTCGCTTGTGTATGTGAGCCAGTTACTGCGCTACGCGGTGCAGCAGTCGTACGAAACCAACCACATGGTCGCGAACCAGATTCGTTTTGCATTGCAGAATGCGCTGGAAAACGGTCTCAAAGACCAGAAGGTCGACCCCAACGATCCTGCCGAGTTGCGAAATTTGGCGGCAGACGCAGTGCGAGACAACGAGGCGCTGCAGGCGGTCATGGATTCGGCCAACCGATACTCGTTGACTGTTTACGACATCAACATCGGCGATTATCAATCGCGGGGGCTGGTCAGCACCGACCCCGGCAACGAGGACAAGCCGCTTCCCGTTCGCGCCAACTACGATGAGTTGCTGAAGGCGGATCCAATTACATTGATGCGGGAGGTCTACGGTCCGCCCAAGGTGTTTGACGTGGTGGTGCCGCTCGACCGCAATAATCAACCGTTCGCAACGGTTCATGTCGGAGTGCGGACGACGCTGCTACGGGCCGTATACCAGCCCTGGGTTGCCGAGGCAATCACGCTGATGGGATTCGCGGCAGGCACTGCACTGATCGTGGCATTCCTGCTGGGCAATCTTGCCCTTCGGCCGCTGGAAGAGATCAGCATGCAGCTCGACTACTGGACACCGACCATCGACCAGGCCGGGGGTGGAGGTGCGCAGCCAAAACTCGACATGGCGGAAAGGGTTTCAACAAAAATCGAACAGATCGGGCAGCGCATGCGCAATGTGGAGGAGGTATTCTCCGCACTCAAGGACAATCTCGACCAGGTGCTTGGAAACCTGCAAGACGGCATTCTGCTGTTTACCGGCGATGGTCGCGCGGTGCTGGTTTCGGAGGCGGCGCATCGCTTCCTGCACATCGAGAAGAACAACATTCTCGGTTTGCAGGCGCGGGAGATATTCGATAGCTCGACGGTGCTGGGGCGGACGCTCCGCGAGGCTTTTGACGCAGGAGTGACGCTGGTGCAGGAAGAGATAGAGACTGAAACCGGACGCCGCATTCAGGCTTCGGTGGATTTCATCTATGACGACACCACGCGGGTGGGTCTGGGAGCGCTGGTTACGCTGCACGACCTGGAGTCGGTGGAAGAGATTGAGTCGGAACTGGAACTTTCGCGGAGGATGGCGGCCATCGGGAGGCTCACGGCAGGCGTTGGCCATGAAGTGAAGAATCCCATCAATGCAATCGTGGTGCACCTGGAGCTACTGAAAAACAAGCTGGGCGGCGACCAATCGCCCGCGACGCGTCACCTGGACGTAATCGATGCCGAGATTCACCGTCTGGATCGCGTAGTTCAGACGCTGGTTGATTTCTCAAGGCCGGTGGAATTGCAACTGCACGAACAGGACCTGCGCCCGGTGATTGGCGATGTGCTGGCATTGGCCGCCGAAGAGCTTTCGACCAGGAATGTGACACTTGAGAGCCACCTGCCGTCTAGTCCTCTTATCGCGAACGTGGATTCCGATCTTCTAAAGCAAGCAGCGCTGAACGTGATCCAGAACGGAGCGCAGGCTATGCCGAATGGCGGGACACTTCGAGTGGTGCTGGAAGATGACAGGAAGATGGCGGTGCTGCGCATTGCCGATGAGGGACCCGGGATTCCGCCCGAGATTCGGGAGAAAATTTTCGACCTGTATTTCACGACGAAATCCGGGGGCAGCGGCATCGGGTTGGCAATGACTTACCGCATTTTGCAGTTGCACCATGGGAGTGTCGACGTACAATCTAAAGCAGATCGTGGCACGGAATTCTTATTGCGCATTCCACTCGCAGCCACGGAATGGGGTCGCCGGCATCTGCAACCGGCGAGTGTGGAAGATACAAAGGGGATTGAAACATGAGGTTGCCCGCAAGGAGCGCCGCGTGGCTGCTGCCATTGTTGCTGGCAGGGTGCACGCATAAGAACCAGGTGGCGCAGAACCAGCCACTTGCGCCTCCGATTGTGGACACGCCCCCGAAGGTCGAACCTTCGCCGACGAATCTTCCGCCTCCGGTGATTTCAGAGCCGGCACAGCCCGAGCCTGCGACTCCGACTCCGCCGCCTGAGCCAGTGAAAAAGACGGTGAAGCACAAGAAGCCGGCCACCCCGAACAGCGAGCAGGCCTCCAATGGAACTGAAGTGCCGGCGATCGGGCAGTTGACCACCGCTGATCCGCCGAACGTGCGACAGCAGACAGACGCGACCATCGAGTCGACTGAAAACGGGCTCAACAGCATCAAGCGGCAGCTATCGGACCAGGAACAAAAGACAGCAGCCAAGATCAGGGAACTCCTGAAGGAAGCTCGCAAGGCGCTCACGTCGGGGGATGTGGATGGCGCCCACGACCTGTCGACCAAGGCCAAGGTTCTGCTGGGAGAGCTGCATCCCTAAGTTGGGTACCGGATGGATTTGCAGGAAATGCCCCGTCCGCGGCTCAAGCCGACGCCGAGTTTGCCGGGTTCATGCGGGGGTTAAAACCCCCGGCTCCCTCCGGGTTCGGTCCCAGCTCCTTGTTCAGTCTCCGGCTCCGTGTTCAGTCCCGGCTTATTCGTGCTCAGTCTCCGGCTCGTTCCTCTCCGTAATCGGTTTTTCCGCAGCCTGCCAGGGCCGCATTCGAGCTAAGAGCCACGGAGCGGAGATTGCTACCGCTCGCCCCAACTTAACTTGCTGCGGAGCGCGTCGAAAAAACCGCTTTCGCTGAGACGAACCAGCTTGACCGTGTAGTTGGAACGCTGGCATCGCACTTCATCGCCCACACGAATCTCGAAGCCAACTTGTCCATCGATGGTAAGGAGGCATTGGGTGGGAACGCCCTCGACGCGGACGATAAGGCAGGCTTCCCCGGGCACGACGATGGGCCGCAGGGTGAGCAGATGAGGGCAGATGGGGGTCACCACGAGCGCATTTACATCCGGCGTAAGGATGGGGCCATTGGCCGCGAGATTGTAGGCCGTGGAGCCGGTGGGCGTTGAGATGATTACACCGTCAGCGCGGAAGCGGGCAACGGTCTTGCCGTCAAGTTCCACTGTGAAATCGCCCATGCGGGCAATGTCGCCCTTCGAGACCACGACTTCATTGAGTGCTTCGTATGAGATAAGCGGCTTTCCTTCACGAAACACTTCAGCATGGAGCATGATGCGCGCGTCGAGCATGTGGCAGTTGACGCACCAGCTTTCGAGGGTTGCATAGAGATCGCCCAGGCGGACCTCGGTAAGGAAGCCGAGTGAACCGAGATTCACGCTGAGGATGGGCGTGCCGGTGGCGGCAAAGATTCGCGCAACGCTGAGGAGGGTGCCGTCGCCACCCAGCACGATCACCAACGAGGGGTTGTGGGAGGGCAAGTCGGCACGTTCGACGGTGGGGGCGTCAGCGCAATAGCTTGCGGCTTCATGGTCGAGCAACGGCTCAAAATCGTGGTTGCGCAGCCAGGCAATGAGCTCCGGCAAGAGTTGGAAGAGCTCTTCTTTTCTCGGCTTGCAGACAATTGCTACGCGGGTCATGCGGTCCTAGTGTAACGGATCAAGACAGGGGACAGGGACTGGGGACTAGGGAGTAGGGACTAGGGAGTAGGGAATAGGGACTAGGGAGTAGGGATTAGGGACTAGGGAGTAGGGATTAGGGACGTAGGGGTCACGGAGCAGCTATCAAAGGATCAAGACTGAAGCCTATGGCGGGCGTAGAGGAGGAATTCTACGTTGCCTTCTGCGCCGGTGATGGGAGATGGGATGGTTTCGATGACCTGCCAGCCGAGTGAGGCCACGCATTCTGAGACCTTTTCGACGACGAGCTTATGTGTTTCGGGGTCGCGGACGATGCCGCCCTTGCCAACGTTTCCCCGCCCTGCTTCGAACTGGGGCTTGACTAGAATGACGGCTTCGGTGAGCGCGGGAGCCGCAGCAAACACAGGAGCCAGCAAGAGAGTGGCGGAGATGAAAGAAACATCCATGACCAGCAGGGTGAGAGTGGGTTGGCCAGCCTCAGCGAATGCGCCCGGCGCGAGAAAGCGGGCATTGGTGCGCTCAACGAGGGTGACACGGGGGTCGTTGCGGAGCTTCATGGCAATCTGGCCAAAGCCGGTATCGACCGCAGTGACATGGATAGCACCGTGCTGCAACAGGCAGTCAGTGAATCCGCCAGTCGAGGCGCCGATGTCGAGGCAGGATCTTTCCGCAACCTGGATTTTCCAGTGGTCGAGGGCGGCTTCAAGCTTGAGGCCGCCGCGGCTGACGTAGCGCAAGTCTTCGCCGAGCAGGCGGACGGGAGAGTCCAGCGGAACGGTTGTGCCAGGCTTGTCGATCTTCTGTTCGTGAACGAGGACACGGCCGGCGAGGATGAGAGCCCGCGCACGTTCGCGGCTGGGAACGAGCCCCCGCTCAACCAGTAGAAGATCGGCGCGAATCTTCCCGGCATTCGACATGGATTCGGGTGACCCCTTGCATTCAGGTTATCCGCAGTTGGGGCTCAAGTGAGTTTTCTACTGGAGTTGGTTGCAATGGTTGCGCCTGAAGCCTTATGAACGAAGGGTCATTCTTCTGGAGAAGAATGACCCATTGCTCATAGTGATGAAGGCTGAATATTGTTACGGGGCGGTCTGGCTTTGGCATTGGGCCAGGGTCAATGCGGCAGGGTTGCCCGGATCCAAAACGCTGGTCGGCAGATAGCATGGCTGGCCACCGCCGGGAATGCGGCTGGTGATGTTGTTATTGCCCTGATTGCCATTCTGAGAGCTTACCCGCACATCGATGATGCTGCCCTGAATGAGAACGGTGGTATCGACGATGTCCTGATCGGTACGAATGATGGTGAGGTAGGGAGTGTCGGGCGAAGCTACGTAAACCTTGCCGTAAAGGGAGTTGGACGTGGAAACCACGGTCCTGGGATGGCCGACAATGGTGAGTGTCTTTTCCACGGTATGGCTGGCCATGTCGATAATGTGCACGGTGCCATCGGTCTGGTCGGCTGTGTAGGCGCGGCTGCCATCGGAAAGCGCAGTGACACTGGCGGGATTGTTTCCGACCGGAACGGTGAATGTGGTGCCGAAGGTCTGGCTATCGTTGCCGTAGATATCGAGACTGACGTCGATGATGCTTACTGTTCCGCCGTCGTAATCTGCGACAACGAGTTGTTCCGTAGCGGCGTTGAACTCGGCGTAGACCGGTCCGGCAACAGCAGGGACGTTGGGGCCGGTGAGGCCTGCGGTGGTGGACAACGGCAGGCTGGGATGACATGTGACCGTCTGTCCGGCCTGGTTGAGGAACGGCGTGCAGGCGTCCAGCGTGTTTTCCTGGCTGTTAATCACGGTGATGGTATCGCTGCCGCGGTTAAGCACAAACATGCGCCTGCCGTCGGGGCTCTCTACCGCGTACACCGGACATTTTCCAAGCGGAATGCGGGCGGATACCGTGTAACTTGAAGATTCAATCGCGTCAGCCTCCCCGAGCTGCGAAACCGTGCTGGGAGAGACGTTGCAGGTCACTCCGAAGGGGATGACGCTACCCACGGGAGTACTGGAATTGTTCTGGCTGATGGAGTAGACGTGCTGCCCGATCGAGCCAAGCCCATAGAGGCCAATCGGTGTCGGCGCCACGGGCACAGCGAGCCGGAAATCTTCGGGGCTACCGGTGAGGACATCGTCGACGTTCTGGTTCAGGTCAGAAACCAACAGCCCTGCCGTGGGAGAAAACAAGCCAACCGGCTGCGCGGCGGCGGGAAGGGTTGAGAAGGTGACGTACTTCTCCTGCGGCTCAGAGGTGGAAACCTGGAAATTGGTGAGGGTATGGTCGCTGTTGACGGTGTAGCCGTTGGCGCCATTGGAATCCAGAGTAAAAGCGACGGGATTGGGACCAATTGGCGCGAGCGCCATGATGGTGTCGCCGGAATAATCAATCACTGTTGCTATTCCATCTGTATTGGGTCCTGGATTGGAGATGACCACCGCCAGGGACTGAGGCTGTGCTGCCGGACCACTGGGGTTAATGGGCGTTACAACCGGCCGGTACGTGCTTCCGCAACCAGCAACCAAGGCGGCAGCCAAAAGGGCCACTCCCGCCTGAACCACCCGCACACGCGTCTGGCGTAAATCGTAGGGAAAAAGACTCATTCAGTTCGTTTCCTGCTTACTTTCAGATTGTAAATCAGCGACCGGGTGCGGGGCAGGCTGAATGCCGTTCGCGGCCCGGATGACGAGTTCCAGATGCGCCCCGCGGATTGAATAGCGCAGATGCCGGATTCTCATTTTCTGGGCGCCTTTACTGGGCGTTAGACGCTGAGGCGCGGTTTTTCGGTATCCGGCTCAGCAATGGACCTGACCGAGGGATCGGGTGATGGCACTGGAAGCTGGCCAGATCAATGGCCGACGATTTCTACGATGGAGGAGTCGGATCCGGACCAGGCCGCTGCACCTTCGTGGGTCAGTTGCTGTTTGGCGTTCGTCCCAGTGGAGGTGGGTAACTGAACCCGCGCCCTTTTCGTAGGCGTAGGTTGTGCCGTCGTCGGAGAAAAGCGTGAAGCTGGCGTCCGCGCCGGGATAAACGCGTACGCTTGGCGATGGCCTGCTGCCTGATGCGTGCTTTCAACCGGCGCGCCCAGCGGAAGAATCGAGCCTGCGCGCACGAACAGCGGGATCGTATCGATGGGCGCCGGCACGGTGATGGTCTGGCCGCCCTTCACGCGCTCGTTGGTCCAGTAGTTGTACCAGTCTGCGCCGGCGGGCAGATAAACCTCGCGGCTGGTCGCGCCCTGCTCGGTGACCGGCGCCACCAGGAATGCCGGGCCGAACATGTATTCGTCGCGCAGATCGGCCACCTTTGGGTCGTTGGGGAAATCCAGCGGCAAGGCGCGCAGGAACGGCGCGCCGGTGAGCCAGGTCTGGTAGCCGAGCGAGTAGATGTACGGCATCAACTGGTAGCGCAGGCGCAGATACTTTTCCAGGATCGGCTCGGCCTGCTTGCCGTAGGACCAGACTTCGTTGGTCTGGCGGCTGCCGTGGGTGCGCATGATGGGCAGGAACGTCGCGTACTGGAACCAGCGCGTGTAGAGCTCCGGATAGTCGTCGTATCCGCCAACGTTGGCGCGGGCGTCGGAGGGGTCGAGCAGCGGCGGATGGGCGGGATGGTGCTCGGCGGGCAAGATACTGCCAGCCGCCGGTGTCGTTGGACCAGTAGGTCAGGCCGGAGGCCGCGAAATCGAGGCCGGTGGGAATCTGGCGCCGGAGTGTGTCCCATGTGGGATAAATGTCCGACGACCAGAAGATGGCGCCGTTGCGCTGCGCGCCCGAGATAGGCGTCGCGAGAGAGGATCAGCGCGCGCTTCGTCCGGCTCGTCCTTGCGGAATCCGTCGTAAAGCGCCTCGGTGTGAAAGAGCGGATAGACGTTGAAGAACTGCGTGCCGGGGCCGATGTGGAAGTAAGCGCCATTGGGAGGCAGATCGGGCTCGGTCTCGTCGGCCCACAGTGAATCGAATCCCTTGCTGAGGATGTTGTCGTGGATTGTCTTCCAGTACCAGGCAGCGGCCTCGGGATTGGTGGTGTCGATGTCCGATCCGGCGCGGTCGTAAGGCAGGCCATCGATGGGCGTGCCGTCGGCCAGTGTGGATGAGCCAGCCCTTCTTGAGCAATTCGGCGTAGTAGCGGTCCTCGGGCACAAATCGCGGCCAGACGCTGATCATGGTCTCAAAGCCCATGTCGTGAAGCTGCTTGTTCATTGCCGCGGGATCGGGCCAGAACTTGGGGTCCATGTCCATCTGGCCCATTTTTGTGTAGTAGAACCAGTCCACCACCATCACGTCGGCGGGCAGATGGCGGTCGCGGTAGCCCTTGGCGACGGCCAGCACTTCGTCCTGGCTCGCATAGCGCTGCTTGCACTGGATGTAGCCGTAGGCAGCCTTGGGCAGCATGGGCGTGGGGCCGGTGAGCAGCCGGTAGCCGGCGTAGATCTCGTCGGCCGTTGCTCCGGCGATCACGAAGAACGAAACCCGGTCGCCTACCTGCGATGTCCAGTTGGTCTGCTCGTTGAAGCCGGGCTCGATGGTGGTCTTGGAGGGGTTGTCCCACATCAGGCCGTAGCCCTTGTTAGTGACCAGAAACGGCACGCAGGTGCTGGGAGCGGCGGGCGAAAGATAGTCGTCCCAGCAGCGAACCGGATGGCCGCGATGATCGAGGAAACCCTCGTGGTTCTGGCCCAGGCCGTAGTAGTGCTCGTCGTCGGGAGAAACGAAGGTAGCGCCGACGGTGAAGAACTCGGGGTCGGTGGGGCGGCGATCGTTGAGCGATTTCCGCAGTGCCGTCCTTGTGGTTAGGCACGGCCTGCGACCAGTCTGTCATTTCAAGAAGCTTCTTGCCGTCGGGGGTGGTGAAGCGTGATTTGCGTGTCTGGTGCAGAGCCGTTGAAATATTTCTTGATGTCGAGTTCGGTTTGGAGCGGCGGATGCGCGGGAGGGTGCGGACGCTCGACGGTGACGATCATGCGCGGCGACTGGTAAACGTCGGCGAGGTCGGTTTGCGATTTGGTCCAGCCCGCGGCTTCAGGAGTACCGACAAATCCGTAACCCGGCGCGGCCAGTGCGGCGTCGTGCTTAAGGCTTAGCGTGACGCGGAGGATGTTGGGCGCATAGGGCTCAAGGACGATGGTCTCGCCCTTGCGGTCAAGCTCCACCCGCTGCGATGAACCTTGCGCAAAGCAGTTTGCGGATACGAAGAACATTCCGGCCAAGAGCGAGACGATTGCTGAATACCTTTTCATTTCGAGCTCCGCAGATAACTGAACAGAGAACCAGGACGACTGGAAAAACGCTGCGCAGATGAGTGTAAACCGAAGCGCTGGGTTGGTCCCAGCGGCTGATCTCAGTTG
The DNA here is from genome assembly GCA_963826915.1 of uncultured Acidobacteriaceae bacterium. Classification (GTDB taxonomy): domain Bacteria; phylum Acidobacteriota; class Terriglobia; order Terriglobales; family Acidobacteriaceae; genus Telmatobacter. The sequence goes on along the minus strand of CAWGYG010000003.1, from coordinate 1,322,637 downwards.
TCAGTTGTCAGTTGTCAGTTCTCAGTTCTCAGTTGTTAGTTGTTAGTTATTAGTTGTCAGTCGTCAGTTGTCGGTTGTCGGTTGTCGGATGTTAGTTGTCAGTTCTCGGAGTGGTGAGCTCGTGCGGCCATCGGACGGTAGGATTAGGTGTGGCGAAATTGAAACTCATCTGGCAATCGAAGACGGTGCTGCTGCTGGTGCTGCCATTTGTGGGAGCGAATGTGGTGCTGCAGACACATTGGTGGGCCGTTCAGGTCATGCCCGTCGCAATCTGGACGATAGGGTTGAGCCTGCTGCTTGGGTTGGTGGCACTGAAGTCCAGTTCGGCGACGGCGGGCGCGGCCCTTGCGGGCGCGGCCATCACCTCCAGCCTGATGTTTGCCACCGTCACGTTTCCTTATCAGCCTTGGCGGACGGCTCTTATGCCGGTGATTGCCTTGCTGCTTCTCACTTCGCTGGCGACGCGGATGGGTCGCACACGGAAGGAGTCGCTGGGGACCGCAGAGAGGCCTCGCGGACGAGGCGCGTCGCAGGTTGCGGCAAACCTTGGTGTGGCTGCACTTGTCTGCAATGGCCTGGCGGCGATTCTGATCATCAACAGCCGGTGGTTTTCGAATGCGGAGATCGCGACCGTACCCATTTTCGTGCTCGGCCTGGCGGCGCTGGCGGAGGCTGCGGCGGATACCGTTTCTTCGGAACTTGGGCAGGTTCTTAGCGCGACACCGCGCATGATCACGACGCTGCGCGAGGCTGAACCCGGAACCGACGGAGCGATCAGCCTGCCGGGAACGCTGGCCGGCATCGGCGCAGCGGCCATCGTGGCATCGGCCGGGACGTGGGCGCTGCAAGGGAGTCAGCAAATGTTTGCGATAAGCTGGGGCGCGGGGGTGTTCGGGCTGTTCTTTGACAGCGTGCTGGGCGCAACGCTGGAGCAGCGCGGATGGCTGAATAACGATGCGGTAAATTTTCTTTCGACGGCGAGTGCAGCGGTCTTCGCGCTGGCGGTGTTGGCAACGACCAGGTAGCGGGAAATCCATGCGAATCCAATTACGGATGGTTCAGGCGATGCCTAGTGGAGTTTCCGTCAGCCCCTACGGGGCTCGGATCCTTCTCGTGCCGTCGTCCCCGGGTGGCGCCGTTGATCCGTGGACGGATCAGCGGCTCTACCCGGGGCTAGCTTCCTGACACCCCTATGGGGTGCGTCGGATATGCGCTCAAGCCTGCCGCTCCTGAGAGCAGCATCGGCCAGTCGCTTCTTTTCGCGGTGCGAAGCATTAGCACGGCAAGTCAGTCCGAAGATCGAGTTCTCACGCAGACACCGAAACCCCTTTTTGAAAACAGGTCCATTGCGGCACGAGCGAAGTCATGCCATTGTTAGAAACCTGTTAAGAGCGACACTCGCCAGGCGCTGCTCAGTGGAGATGCATGCGCCAGAGCATGTAGCTCATCACTTCGTGAAGGATGCGCTCGTCTTGATCGGATTCCCCTTCGGTAGGGACTCGAGGGCGCGGCGAGGTGAGGACATCGAGGCCGTTGGCGGCGCAGATTTCGTGGATACGAAAAAGATGAGTGGCGTCGCTGACAACGACGAGGCGGTGCAGACTGTTGGTTCGAGCGATCACGGCGAGGCGATGCGCCGACTGTTCGGTGCTGGTGCTCTCGGTTTCGGCGATGATGTCTGACTCGGGTACGCCGGCGCCCACCAGGTATTCGCTGCCCACGGCGCCTTCTGAGAACTGGTCGCCTCCATCGCCGCCGAGGGTGATGATGAGTGGCGCGATTCCCTTGTTATAGAGCGCTTGAGCATGGTCGAGACGGGCACGAAAGACCGGAGAAGGCTTGCCGTCGTACTCTGCTGCCCCAAAGACCGCGATGGCGTCGGCGGGTGAGGCCTGGTCGTGGCTCGCGTAGCGCTCAATCTGGACATAGACCCAGCGGGACCAGGCGAGCAATCCCACAACCAGAACCAACACGAGCAACAAAACCAAGCGGAGGATCGGATGTTTGGATTTTGACGCGCTCGTTTTTGGCCGTGACTGCGGATTCATTTACTTAAGACTAACGCTGCAGGACCATGACGATTTCGTGAGTTGGAATTGCGCCTTCGCGGAGGATTTCCCAGCGCCCTTCTCCAAGCGAAAGGTCAACGATGGTGGTGGGCAATGCGCGGCCTGTGGGTCCACCGTCAATGATGAGCGGAATGCGGTCGCCGATCTGGTCGCGCACACATGCGGCATGCGTGCATTCCGATGCCCCCTGCAAATTGGCGGCGGTAGCCGTAATGGGCAGACCAAAGCGCTCGACAACGGCGCGAGGAATTGCAGCATCGGGCACACGAAATGCCACGTTGCCGGTATTGGCTGTGGAGCGGAGGGGCAGTTTTGTGCCTGCGCGCACGATGATGGTGAGCGGGCCAGGCCAGAAGCGATCTGCGAGCTTGTCGAGAAGCGGGTCAGTGTCGCGCGCCAGTTCATAGGCCTGCGACAGGCCGGAGATGAGCAGCGAGAGCGGCTTGTGTTTTTGCCGGCTTTTGAGGCGGTAGATGCTTTCGACCGCGTGCAGATTTACCGGATCGACAGCCAGGCCGTAGAAAGTGTCGGTGGGCATGGCAACAATGTCGCCCTTGCGCAGACAGGAGACGATGTAATCAATCCGGTCTGGTTGGGGTTCATCGGGATGGACGCGCAAGATTTCCGCGGACAAGAAGGTCTACCTCGGTTCCCTCTGGCTTTTCCACAATTGTAGGCGTCGATGACAGCTTCAGACAGAAGCCAACCGACACGGAAGCCAACGCACTCAAGAAAAGGCTGGACCGGCCCAGGATACGCAGGACGCAGACATCGCTCAAGCAATTGCAGACGCCACAAAGACGGAAGCTATCACAGCACCGGCAACGGTGCAAGTTGAGCAGCGCTGTCGATTGAGCCACTTCCCGGCAAAACGGCTTAGAATCGCGTAAGCGACGAGACGGTTCGCAGGGATGCCTTCAAGGATTGTACAGAGTAAACAGAATGCCCGCTTAAAGGAGTTACGCCGCGCGCTGGCCAATCCGGGGCGCGATGAGAACGGCCTGGCGGGTATCGAAGGCCCGAACCTGCTGGAAGAGGCTCTGCGTGCCGGGCTTCACATCGCCTGTGTCTTTGCGGCCCAGGGTGCGGAGCGCCTGCTCGAGGGGTTGTCGCTGCCCCCGGAGATCGACGTGTTGCTGATGCCGCGCGAGTTGCTAGATGCGGCACTGGCAACGGAGACGCCGCAACCGATCGCGGCGCTGGTTGAACCGCCGGATTGGACCTGGGCACATTTGCTACAACCCCAGAGACTAAAACCTGTCTCCGGTGATCCCGGAAGAACAGTGCACCAGGCCTGCTCGTCGCTCGTAGTGGTACTGGCGGGGTTGCAGGACCCAGGAAACCTGGGGACGATTGTGCGCTCGGCGGAGGCTTTCGGCGCAGATGGCGTGCTTTGCCTGCCGGGCACCGTGAGCGCGTGGAACCAGAAAGCGGTACGAGCTTCGGCGGGGAGCGTCTTTCGCTTACCTTTGCTGTACGCGAGCGAGGCGGAAGCAATCGCGCATTTGCGCCAGGCGGGTGTAAGGACTCTTGCGGCCACGATGCGTGGTGCACAGCCCGCGGACCTTGCAAACCTGGCTGGGCCGGTTGCGCTGATTGTGGGGAATGAGGGCAGCGGCGTTCCGGCGGATCTGATTGCGCATGCCGATGGAGCGATTACGATTCCCTGCCCCGGTTCAGTTGAGAGCCTCAATGCAGCTGTAGCAGCGAGTGTGCTGCTCTACGAGGCGTCGCGGCAACGCTCGATGCAAAGTGGCGGACCGCAGGATAATCGAGGCGGACTGCGATGAGCCTGTTCGACGGCGTACCTGAATCAGCGACACCTTCGTCCAAAGGGGTGCTCCACGCAATGGCGCCGCTGGCGGAACGGATGCGGCCGCGAACGCTCGAAGAGTACGTCGGCCAGGAACATTTGCTGGGTCCGGGTAAGCCGCTGAGGGTGCAGATCGAGCGCGAAGGACCGGAGTCGACGAATACGGGTTCGATGATTCTGTGGGGACCTCCGGGTGTGGGCAAGACCACGCTGGCCAAGATTATTGCCGAGACAACGCGCGCAAATTTTGTGGAGTTCTCAGCTGTAGTGAGCGGGATCAAGGAGATCAAGCAGGTGATGGCATCGGCTGAGCAGGCAGCGCAGATGCATTCGCGGACGATTTTGTTCGTCGATGAAATTCACCGCTTTAACAAAGCACAACAGGATGCGTTTCTGCCCTACGTCGAACGCGGAACCATTCGACTGATCGGCGCGACCACCGAGAATCCATCGTTCGAGATTATTTCGGCGCTGCTGTCGAGGTGCCGCGTTTACGTGCTGCAACCGCTCAGTGAGGAGCGCATTACGGCGTTGCTGAGGCGGGCGATCGAAGACAGTGAACGCGGACTGGGCGGGTTGGGCATCACTGCGGAGGACGATGCGCTGGAACTGATTGCGAGCTATTCGAGTGGGGATTGCCGGAGCGCCTACAACACGCTTGAAGTCGCGGCACAACTTGCCATCGAGGGCGCGAAGAAGATCGATAAGGCAGTTGCGACCGAGGCGGTGCAGCAGCGCGTGCTGATGTACGACAAGTCGGGCGAGGAACACTACAATCTTATCTCCGCGCTGCACAAGAGCGTGCGCAACAGCGACCCGGATGCGGCGCTGTATTGGCTGGCTCGCATGTTTGCGGCGGGCGAAGATCCGCTTTACCTGGCTCGGCGCGTGGTGCGCATGGCCGTGGAGGATATCGGGCTGGCCGCACCGGAAGCGCTGAACCTGTGCCTTTCGGCGAAGGAAACAATTGATTTTCTGGGATCGCCGGAGGGAGATTTGGCACTGGCCGAAGCGGTGGTGTATCTATGCCTCGCGCCGAAGTCGAACTCGGTGTACACGGCGTATGGCGCGGTGCAGCAGGAGATTGAGCACACGCGACAGGAACCGGTTCCGCTGCACCTGCGCAATGCGCCGACGCGATTGATGAAGGAGCTGGAATACGGCAAGGGATATCGCTATGCGCATGATGAAGAGGGCAAGGTCGCGGACATGGACTGCCTGCCGGATTCGCTGAAGGGGCGCAGCTACTACAAACCGACACAGGAAGGGCGCGAAAAGGCGTTGGCGCAGCGGATGGAGGAGATTCGGCGGATCAGGGCCGGGAAACGCGGCGGGAATTCCGCCTGAGTCCGGCTCGCAACAGAGTCTTCCGAATTTAACAATTGCGGTGGTAAACGGAAAAGTGACTGAATAGCGTCCAAATGACGGAATTTCGTCACTTGGCTTTCGTCACTTGCGACGGCGGCGGGCGCGGTCCGGCCACGCAATTAACCGTAAGTCATCTCCTTTCAAATATCAGGCACAAATGATTGCCCAATCGCAACTTTGGCACGTGAGTTGCTGTTTATATATGCAAGGACGGACGGGGCGTAGAAATCGCGAGGCGGAACGGAAGAACCAATCGTTACGTAGCAAGTGGAAGGGCGATTTCGACAGACGTGAAAAATCCGAGCTGAGCCGAACCTGGTGCAGCCGGACAGCCCGGACAGAGGAGGAAATATGTCGCCGAGTTGGAATGAATATCCCTACTGGAAGCAGTTCGAAGGCAATCTGCACGGCTCCTCTGAACCGGTCCCAATGTGCGTGAGCACGAACCTTCGGATCATGCCCGAGGAAATGGTGCGGGAACTTCAAAAGCAAGACAAACGTCCGAGTCGCGCGCCCGTATACGTCTTCGGGCGGGGCGAGGACTCGCCGCTCAATCAGGAAATACAGGCGACAGGCCGGCACTACTTCAGCTGGTAGTTTTGGATGCCGCCTGGGCGGTCAATCCCGCGAAAATCAACGCGAAGTTAATCGCGGTATTTCACCGAGCATCCGTAGGCGCGGGTGTAGGGCATTGCGACGGGTTTGCCCGCCATGGCTTCGGTAAGCGCATCGGAGACGTAGTTGTTTGCGCCCTGGATGTCGGCTGTGTCAGGGGTGGATCGATCGTCGATGGCCCCGGAATAAATGAGCTTGCCTGACGGATCGATGACGTACATATCAGGTGTGGTTTTTGCACTGTAGAGGCGAGCGAGGTTTCCATCCGGATCCATCAGGACTGCGGTGGGAACGGCGTGCATCTGCGCGAGGTATGCATTCTCCTGGCTCGGGGTTACGTAGCCTTGCGATCCCGGCGCCGATGAGATCACGGTGAACCATACGACTCCTTTGGCGGTCCATTCTTTCTGCAAAGCCTGCATGTTCCCTGAGACGTAGTGCTTGCGCGTGTAGGGGGAGCCCTGGTTGTGCCACTCGAGCACAACATATTTTCCGTGGTACTGGCTCAGGGTCTGGGTCTGGCCGCTGGAGTCTTTCGCGGTAAAGTCTGGCGCGGGCATGTTGACTCGGGCGGATTGGGCGGCGGCGCATAGAGGCAGGAACACCGCTGCGACGATAGAGCCGCGAAGAAGTTGAGATGGAAACAGCATGAGAGTCAACCTCCCGAGGGGAATTCAGACGATCAACCGGGTAGCGTTTGCTGGCATTGCGGGGGCAATGCGTTCTTAGGGATTTGACGTTGCAGCGGTGGTCTGGGTTGCGGTATGCGGCAGCTTGCCAATTGCGTCGGTGATGATTCCGGGGGTCAGGACTTCGGGCAACACCTGCGGGTTGGTTTGGCCTGGGACATAGAGCACGTACGTCGGAACACCGCTGCGGCCAAGGTCGCTGAGCGCCTGGGTGATGGCGTCGTCGTGCTGGGTCCAGTCGGCACGGAGCAGGCCGACATTGGCGTCGGCGAAGGCTTTTTGCACTTCGGGCTGGCCGAGGGCTACACGTTCGTTTACCTGGCAAGAGAGGCACCACTTCGCCGTGAAGTCTACAAAAACGGGTCGGCCATTCGCCAAGTACGTAGCGACCTTGTCTTTTGACCACGCACTCCATTCTGGCCAAGAGGTCTGGTGGGCAAGATCTTCAGCGCTTAGTGGCCGCAGGTTGATCGTAAGAACCTTGCTCGAATCGAATTGGGGATTCACTCGATCCGTTTCGATTTTCGAAGCAATGCTCAAAGCCACGACCACAAGCCCAATGATGAAGCACCGCAATCGTTGCCGACCAACCCTTCGCAGGCCAACGGCCGAGGAACCATCCGGCAACGGCTAGCAGAAGGAAACTAACCAGGAGCGCGGCCAGCATGGTGGCTCCATAAGCTGAGGCCACCACCCAAGCCAGCCAAATTACGGTTCCGAAGATCGTCACGGAGACAGCCTGCTTGAGGACTTCCATCCATGCGCCGGGACGCGGGAGGACGCGGGTCCACGCGGGTTGCAGCGTGAGTGCAACGTAGGGAGCGGCGAGGCCGAGAGCGAGCGCGGTGAAGATGGTGAAGGAGACGGCGATGGATTGAGCCAGCGCGTAGCCGACGGCCGCTCCCATAAACGGCGCCGTGCATGGAGTGGCCACGATTACTGCGAGGACGCCGGTAAAGAAGCTGCCGGTGTAGCCCTGTTTTTGAGCCAGCGAACCGCCTGCACTGGTGAGGGTGAGGCCGATTTCAAATTGGCCGGCGAGAGACAGGCCGAGGAAGAACAGCAGCGCGGCCATGAGCATGAGGAAGATGGGCGACTGGAATTGAAATCCCCAACCAAGCTTGGAACCGGCAGCGCGCAAGGCCTGCAATGCACCTACCAACACCCAGAACGAAACGAGGATGCCGGCGGCGTAGACGAATCCATGCATTCGCAGTTTGTGGCGTTCTTCATTTCCGGATTGCACGAGCGCCAGGCCCTTGAGAAACAGCACGGGAAAGACGCAGGGCATGAGGTTGAGCAACAGACCGCCGATGAAGGCGAGGCCGGCTGCCTGCAGCAAGCCGGGACCGGCAGGGCGTGGATTCACTGGAGCAGCAGCGGGCGAAGTTGGGGTGCTCGCTACGGGCGTCGGTGTTGTGGCCGGCGCGGCTTGTTGTGGTGCGGAAGCAACTGGCGCGCCTACGATCGCTGGACCGGCTTGCGCGACGATGTCGAATGCGCGTCCGCCTGAAAGTTCGATCACGCCTCTTAATTGGGCGGGAGCGGTTGTGAGGTTCGCATCTTTTTTCAGGTCGAGAATCAAGCCCTTAGCCGTGGGGGTGACGGTTTGCGGCGCGGGGTTGTCGATGATGTCGGGGTCGGCGGGGAAAAACAGGGCTTCAATTTCGCGCTTCCCAGTCGTGACCGTAAGAATGAATCCGGCGGAAGTGGCTTGAAACTTCACCCGGTCGGTCTTAGGCATCTCTTTCGGGATTTCCGGCAGATTTTTCGCTGTCTTGATGGAGAATAAGGACGCAATTGGACCGGTGTTCCCGTCGTCGAGCGGTGAATTCAATACGAGAAGCTGGAGTTCCAAGTCGGCCTTTTCCGGAATACAGGTCGCCCTGCAAACAAGCCAATCCACCTTGGCATGAATGACCGCGTGACCCGCTTTGGTCGACTTCGCAACAGAAATTTCGGCAGGATATATAACCTCATCTTCATATCCGTAATCCATCAGCGGTCCAAGCGGGAGCCTTCGAGGCGCAGGAAACTGGAGTGGTCCTGCGCTGACTCCCTCAGGCATTGTCCATTTCACATGCGGCGGTTCGCCGGCGTCTCCGGGATTCTTCCAGTAGATGTGCCAGCCTGGTTCAAGCTTGAAGTAGAGGCCAAGCTCGGTACCGAGACCCTTTGAGGCGATTTCGGGGCCAGTAGAGACCAGTTGCACGTGAACGTGCGGCAGGTCGGCGGAACTTGAAGTGGCGCGGACCGGTAAAGCTGCTGCGAGCAGAACGACGAGCGCGGCGATGGGGCGGAAGAATCGCATCAGAGTTAGACGATGGCCTTGTTATTAGACGCGATTGGGTCGGAGATGGTCGCGGCAAAGTGGGAGGCGCGGAAGTGGATCATGCTCTTCAGCCGACCCTCTGCGCGTGTTCGCGAAAGATACATACATTCTGGACGCATTTCACACCTGCAGCCTGGGCGCGAAGGATGGCCTTGTCGTTGATTACGCCCTCCTGAAGCCAGAGGTACGGGATTCCGAGACGGATCACGTCTTCGACAATGGGCGGGACGTTTTCAGAAGCCCGGAAGACGTCCACAAGGTCAATCCCGGCGGGGTTATCTCTTTTCGCAGCGACATGCGCCGATTCGAGATCTGGATAGCACTTGAGCCCCAGCACTTCAGTCAATAAAGGATTCACGGGAAAGACGTGGTAGCCCTGCATCATGAGGTAGCGGCCTATGTTGTGGCTGGCGCGCCAGGTCTTGTCGCTCATGCCGACCACCGCGATGGTGTGAGCGGTGCGAAGCATTTCGTCGATGATGGCAAGGTCGTTCATGATTTAGCTGCTAACTCCTAGCTTCCAGCTTTTAGCTTTTTTAATTCTCCGCTTACTAGTAAATTTCCCCTGCGGCTAAAGCCCCTCTCAAAATGGGCCATTTGCGGCACGGCTAAAGCCGTGCCCTTTCAAAGACGCCTTTTTTTCGGCGCCGTCTGAAGCCCACGTCCAGCCAGAGGAATATCCGAGTGTTCCCTGGTCGCAATGACGTGCCCATTCAAAGATACTGCTTAGCTTCTAGACGTCCAAATCGTCGTCGGGGGCAGATTCGGCGGTGCCGCGGCGCTTGGCGAGCAGGTAACCGCGCAGAAATGGCTCGAGGTAGCCGTTGAGCACTTTGTCAACGTCGCCTACTTCCACCTTGGTGCGATGGTCCTTGGCCATGCGGTAGGGTTGCAGAACATAGGAACGAATCTGCGAGCCGAAATTGATTTCAAGTTTCGAATCTTCAAGCTTTTTGCTTACGGCGCGCTTCTTTTCGAGTTCGTATTCGTAGAGGCGCGAACGCAGCATCTTCATCGCCTTGTCGCGATTCTTGTGCTGGGAGCGTTCGTTCTGGCACTGCACAACGATGCCGGTAGGCAGGTGCGTCATGCGCACGGCAGAGTCGGTGGTGTTGACGTGCTGACCGCCTTTGCCGCCAGACCGATAGGTATCGATGCGCAGATCTTCAAGCTTGAGATCGACGTGAATGGTCTCGTCGATTTCAGGGGAAACATAGACCGATGCAAAAGAAGTGTGGCGTCGCTTGGCGGAGTCGAACGGCGAGATACGGACGAGGCGATGCACACCGCTTTCGCCAGCCAGCATGCCGAATGCGTATTCACCCATGATGGTAAAGGTTGCGGACTTGATGCCTGCTTCTTCGCCGTCCTGGTAGTCGTTCATTTCAGTTTTGAAGCCCTGTTGCTCGGCCCAGCGCAGATACATGCGCAGCAACATTTCGGCCCAATCCTGACTTTCTGTGCCGCCGGCGCCGGGATGGACGGTGACGATGGCATTGAGGGCGTCGGCCTCGCCGTTGAGCATGGTGCGGGCTTCGAGTTCTTCGGCAAATGTTTCGAGAGACTTGATATCGCGCTCGAGGTCGGCGAGCACGTCTTCGCCTTCGCGGGCCAATTCGAAGTAGGCATCGATGTCGCCGCTGCGGCGCACCAGTTCCTCATCGTCGGCGACAAGGGATTCCAGGCGCTTTTTGTCGCGCATCAGGGGCTTGGTGGCGTTGGGGTCACTCCACAATGCCGGATCTGCCAGCTTGGTTTCGATTGAAGTTAGTTCCCTGCGGAGGCGGGCAGGGTCAAAGATACTCCCGCAGGTCGCGGACTTGGTCGCGCACCGGAGCGTAGGCGTATTCGAGATCGGTAATTGCCATGCTTTGCTCTTAGGACCTGACTTGTTAGCAAGTTGGCGCGTCAACGGCCGGCGAGCGACCTTCGACTGCTCTGAGGTAAGTATAGCGGAGTTAGCGGCGCTAGCGGGCTAATGTGGTTTACCGGCCTTGCCAGCGATATGCCTGATTTCAATCTTCAGCGACCAGACGAGAACGGCAATCGAAAGCAATACGCACAGCCACGCGAAGATGTCGCCGTGCGCGGTGTAGAAGGTGATGTCGTCGCGGAAGCCATATTGGGCAGGAAGCGCATCGGCCTGGTGACGCGGGATACTTTGCCGCACGCGTCCATAGGGGTCGATGACCGCAGTTATGCCGTTGTTGGTATCGCGCAGCAGCCAGCGGCGGTTCTCAATTGCGCGCATGCGGGCCATGTTGAGGTGCTGCCACGGGGCGCTGGTGTCGCCGTACCAGCCGTCGTCGCTGATGTTGACCAGCACCTCGGCGCCGAGCTGCGAGAATTGGCGGACCTCATCGGCGAAGACTGCTTCGTAGCAGATGAAGATTCCGTAGCGATGCCCGTTGAGGCGAAAGACTTTTCGATCCTCGCCGGGAGTGAATTTCGACACGCGCCCGGTAAGTTTATGGGCAAAGAAGAGCAGGCGCGCGAAGGGGACGTATTCGCCGAAGGGGACGAGGTGAATTTTGTCGTAGCGGCCGAGGCGCGCACCGTCGGGAGCGACGACGATTGCGGCGTTGTAGTCGCGATACTCGTTTTCCTCATTTGAATATTCCGCGGCGAGGCCGCCGACGATCATGGATGACTGCTCTTGATGGGCGATCTCGATCACAGCTTTTTGAAAGCGCGGATCGCCTTCGAAGAATGGGGATGGCGCTTCAGGCCAGACGACCAGATCGGGATGCGTGGGATATGGCGGGCAGATGATTTCGCCGTTGGGTGCGTTGGTCCGGGGGATTCCGGCGATGTAGGTCTTGCACTGCTCGGAGGCAAGGCGCGCGAAGTCGGCGATGTGCCTGTCCCATTCGCCGGGAGCGGCCCAATCGTTGTCGCCGCCTACGTCGAGGTTGGGTTGGATGAGAACGGCGGTGGCGGTGCCTGCGGGCCTGGGCAGCACGACAAAGACGCCGTACGCGCCGGTCGCGAAGAGAATCAGTCCGCCGACGGCCCACGACAGACGACCTGAGAAACGACGCGCGCTCTTGTCCTGGATGAGGATTCCTCCGACAAGAAGTGCATTCACGGCAACGATGAGAAAGCTGATACCGTAGACGCCGGTCCACGGAGCGAGTTGATTCACGATGCTGTTGTCGACCTGCGAGTAGCCGAGTTGGTCCCACGGAACGCTTGTGATGCGGGCGGCGGCTAGGTCGAGTGCTACCCATAGAAATGGTGCAGCGGCAAGGGCAAGGCGTGTGTTGCCGGTCGCACGACGGACCAACATTAAGCCCAAACCGAAGAGGCCAAAGTAGAGGCCGAGAACGAGGCTGAAGGCGATAAGCAGAAGGGTTGGTGCGCCAGTGGGCATGTCGCCGTAGTGGAGCATGGTGTCGCGAACCCAGTAGCAATTGCCCATGTACCAGAGCACGCCGCAGAGGTAGGAAATCAAAAATGCGCGGCGAAGCGGGCGGGGATGATCCACAGTGGCGGGGCTGAGGATTGCCCACAGAAGCGGGACAAGGCCAAACCACGCGAATACGCTGCGCCAGGGAGGCATGGGACCGGCAAGGGGAAACGGCAACTCAAGCAATACGGCGGAAAGACCTGCCGCAGCCCACAACTTCAACGAATCGCGACGCATACAGGGCCGAGTTTAATGCATCCGGCAGGAGGTCGTGGCACGGAACCGGGCACTGCGTGGCATTTGACGATCAACTCAAGTGGCAAGATTTTGCGGGGACAACTTTGAGGATATCCCCAAAGAAGCGATTTTTGAAGGGAATGGAGACTTGAGAAGGCTTGAAAACCGCTACAATCACTCTCATGCTCCTTGTTCTCGCAACTTTTGCAATTCGCTTGCTGGAACTTATGTTCTTTGTGGGCTTGGTGGGTTCGGCTGTTGTTGTGCTGATCAGTTTCTATGAAGATGGGAAAGAGTTATTCGGAGACGAATAGGCAACAGAGGCGCGGCCAATTGTTTCCCGAAGGTTAATTTTGATTGACTGGCGCATTGTTCGGACATAAACTCAGCCCAGGGCGGACGGTAATTTCGCTCTCTGGAATTTAGACGGCCGAACTTTGTGCCGGCACATCTGTGATGGCATCCACTCGAACGACCGTAGCCCCACCTTCAGACCGCGTACGACTGATCGTCGCATCCTCAGTGATGCTGACTTTTATCTCCTTCTGGCGCGCGGCCGCAATCGTATTAAATGACTTAGGCTCGTCGGCGTTCTACGCGGGCGGCATTGCCGAACAGGCGGTGGGAGCTGCAGCGCCATGGTTCATCCTCGGCATCATGCTGTTCAGCTTCGCGGTGCGCGCGGTTTACGTTGAAAGCTGTTCGATGTTCACGCGCGGCGGCGTTTATCGCGTCGTGAAAGAAGCGTTGGGCGGAACGTTTGCGAAGCTCAGCGTCTCGGCGCTGATGTTCGACTACATTTTGACGGGCCCGATCTCGGGAGTTTCTGCCGGGCAATATATTACGGGACTGATGAACGAGTTGATGACGGTGGCCAACACCAGCCATTGGCTTCCTCCGGCATTGATGGATTCGCACGGCAACCCGTTCCAGTTCAATATGAATTCCACTTCCGCGGTTTTCGCGGCAGCGGTCACGATTTATTACTGGTGGCAGAACATCAAGGGAATCGAGGAGTCGAGCGACAAGGCTCTTCGCGTAATGCAAGTGACCACAGTGATGGTGATTGTTCTGTTCCTGTGGGGCGGCTATTCAGTGTTTGTGCGCGGCGCGCAATTGCCTCCGTCGCCCATTCCATCTCATTTGCATTTCAGCAACGACGCACTTGGTTTCCTTAAAGGGAGCGGGTTGCCGATCTTTGGCCTGTTCGGCATCATCATGGCGTTCGGGCACTCAATCCTCGCCATGAGCGGCGAGGAAAGCCTCGCCCAGGTGAATCGGGAAATTGAACATCCCAAGCTGAAGAACCTGAAGCGGGCGGCAATCGTTATTGCCATCTACAGCCTGGTCTTCACCGGCGGCGCCACGCTGTTGGCTTCGATGTTGATTCCCAACTGGGAGCGCACACACATCTATCAGGACAACCTGATTGCGGGCCTGGCGATGTTCATGGTGGGCCCGGCGTTTTGGCGCATTGCGTTTCGAATCTTTGTTGTGTTCGTTGGCTTCCTGATTCTTTCGGGAGCGATCAACACGTCGATGATCGGCTCGACGGGCGTGCTGATGCGCGTGGCTGAAGATGGCGTGCTGACTGACTGGTTCCGCAAGCCGCATCGCCGGTTCGGCACCAGTTCCCGCATCGTGAATCTCGTCTTTGGTCTGCAGATGTTCACGATCATCGTGACCAGAGGCAATGTCATAACGCTGGGCGAGGCTTATGCATTCGGCGTGATCTGGTCATTCACGTTCAATAGCCTGGCGATGCTGGTGTTGCGCTGGAAATACCACGGCGAGCGCGGGTGGAAGGTTCCACCGAACATCAAGATCGGCAAGCGCGAAGTTCCAGTGGGGCTGTTCTGCGTCTTCCTCGTGCTGCTCTCCACGGCGATTACAAATCTGTTTACGAAGTCCATTGCGACCGTGAGCGGTATTGTTTTCGCGGCCGCTTTCTTCATCATCTTCAGCATCTCTGAACGTGAGAATCTGCGCAAGCATGCGCTGACGGCACGGCAGATGAAGGATCACTTCCAGTTGGAACATCAGGACGTGATCAGCCGGGAGTCGGTAGCCGTGAGGCCGGGCGCAGTAATGGTGACCATGCGCGACGCCGCCAATCCGATCGCGCTGAAGTGGGTTCTGGCTCGCACCAAGACTGAAGACCGCGACGTGGTGGTGATAAGTGTGCGCATGATGGGTGCGGGCGGTCCCGAATATCTGAGCGCGGAGGAACAGAGCTTCAGCGAGCACGAACAGATGCTTTTCACCAAGGCTGTTTCGGTGGCGGAGAGTTTCGGGAAGAAGGTTTCGCTGCTGGTGGTTCCGGCGGGTGACGTTTTCGCGGCGCTGGTGCAGGGCGCGAATTCACTTGAAGTCGATTCTGTGGTCTCGGGCCAGTCAACTTCGATCACAGCGGAAGACCAGGCATTCCATCTCGGGCAGGCGTGGGAAGCGCTGCCGGAACCGAAGCGCCAGTTTAACTTTTATGTGGTCGGAGCCGATGGCGAGACCAAGGTGTTCTACATTGGCCCCCACGCGCCGACGCTGGGTCCGGACGACGTGCAACTGGTTCACCGGCTGTGGCTGAATATGCGGCGCGATCCTTCAGTGCAGGACCTGCACCACAGCGACATCATTACGTATGCGCTGACACGGTTGGCGGGACAGTACGCCCGCGAGAAGGTTGAGATTCTTCGCGACTTGCGCAACTATCGAGCGGCGGAATCGCCGAGCCTGCGCGGCGGCGGACATGAACTACCCGGGATTCCATCTTCTCCAACCGCGCCGAATCCGACTCAGCCGAAGGCAAACCCTCCCCGCGGAGTTTGAAGACGCATGGGTTCCGGGTCTGTTGCTTCAGCAGCCTGGGCTTCAAACCTGAATGGTCCTGCTGAAGGCTAATGGCCTGCCATCCCTCAACTGAACGAGTCGCCGGGTTCCCAGCGTACGACTTCGACGCTTTGATCGACCAATGCTGCCAACTCGTCCGGGGTTCCCGCCAGCGGGGGGAAAGTTCCAAAGTGCAGGGGCAGAACGATGGATGGCTCAAGGAACTTTACGGCCAGCGCGGCTTCCTTCGGTCCCATGGTGTAATGGCCGCCAATCGGCAACATAGCAACCGTAGGAGCATAGAGCTCTTTGATCAGCTTCATGTCGCTGAAGACGGTTGTGTCTCCCGCGTGGTAGAGGACCGGTCCGTCGGTAATTGTGAGGACAAACCCGGCGGCCACTCCAACGTAGTGTGTTCCGTGCTCGTCCTGCGCGCCGGATGAGTGCTTGGCCTCGACCATGGTCGCGGCGACGTCGTTCAATTGAACGGTCCCACCCAGGTTCATCCCGATGGTGGTTTCCACCCCATTTTTTCCTATATAGGCGGCCAGTTCGTAGATCGCCACTACGGTCGACTGATGGTTCGTGGCTACGGGAACCGCATCGAACATGTGATCGGCATGACCATGGGTAAGCAGAATGTAGTGAATTGTGTCAGGAAGAACAAAGTCTTCAGGGTATGTCGGATTTTGTTCGATGAAAGGGTCGATCAGGATGTTGGTGCCCTGGGCGGTCTGGACCAGCACTGTTGCATGGCCAAGCCACGTAATGCGGGTGCCTTTTAACGAGTTCATAGTCGCTCCGTCTATCTGTCCTCATGGCGAGAGTTGCTGACTGAGGCCTTTCAGCGAGTGATGATGACCTCTGAGATGCTGTCCTTCGCCACGATTTGCTTGAACCCCGACCAATCGGCGAACGTGCTCTGAATGCTGCGGTTCGTAAAGGTCCGCTGAAGGGGAAACTGCTGCGCCAGCTGCATATCGACATTGTCGGTGGGGGTGAGGTGGAAGCGGAAATGGAGAGCTTCATCGCCGTCTTTCCTGGTATGGAAGAAGGCCAGCACCTGCCCACCCGGGTTCATTGCCGAGAAGAGGCGATCGACCACAGCGGGTACAAGGGGCTGGGGCAAGTAGTCGAGAGCCGTCCATAAAAGCACCACATCGAAGGTGCGCCCTTGAAAGTCGAGGGTCTGGTTGAGATAGCCTTCTATGTTCCAGATCGGCTTGTCGTCCTCGTCTTTTCCAAGTGTCCAATTTCCGGTGCAGGCCTCAACGGCAAGGTCGGTGAGAAATACGCTCTGACCGAGGCTGGTGAGGTAGTTGATATTTGTGGGCGAAGTGTAGCCGGAGTCGATGACGCGGAGGCCTGGCTCGGCCTGGAGGCGCTTGCGCAAGGTCGCCCATCCCCCGGAATGACGAGGGTATTTGGGGCCGGCAAGACCCGGAGCAGCAGAGATGTTGCTATCGTGCTTTTTTTCGAACCAACTGTGCATCACTCAGGAATCCCCTTGTGGAAGGTCAACGGCCGCATTACGGCGTCGGCTCTCACGCGGAGGTCAGGAATTGACGACACCGCTTGGAGCTGCGACGCCTTCGTGACTCTTGGCACCCTGGGTAAGGTCGACTTTGCCGCGAAAGATTGCATTGTCTTCCACAGCCAGGCGAAGGGCCCTCACATCACCCTCGACCACGCAGCCGGCGCGCAACTCCACTCGCCCACTAGCCACGATGTTGCCTTGAACCTGGCCCTGGATCAGCACGTCCTTTGCAGTGAGGTCGGCTGCCACGCTCGCGCTGGGACCAATTGTCAACCGGCTTTCGGTCAAGGTCACGGTGCCTTCAACACGCCCATCCACGATCAAGTCTTCACTGCCCTTTACTTCGCCGCGAATCACCACGGATTTGCCGATGCGAGCAAGACCATTTTCCGTTGCCATTATGAATTCCCTTTCGAGGCTATGATTTGGATTCTGAACGCCAAACCGGCGTCCGCTGGTGGCGACTTACCTTACCGTCAAGGTTGCCCATCGGCCCGTTCACTGGCCGCAGGGATGCCTTGGAGCGTCAAGAGGCCCTGCTCGAACTATACGCAAGGCGGCGGTTCCCTTCAATTCCAGCAACCGTGGGGGCGGACAGGCGTCCAATGGGGTAAGGAATTATCCATTCTATGGCGAAAGTGAAGAAACGATAGACTAATGCTAGTGCGCTGTCATCTGCCATCTCTCATTCTGGTACTTTCCATCGCAGCACCTTGCCATGGACAGGCTCCAACTTCGGCAGACCAGGGCGACGCTCTCGTGAGAAGAGCACTCGCCTCAGAAATGCGCGCGACCAAAGACTTGCAACATCCGATGCGGTATCGGCTGCAAAAGTCGAGCCCCCGACTGACCTCAATCAAAGATATATTCGAAACCAAAGATGGCGACGTCGCTCGTTTGATCTCAGTGAACAACGCCCCGCTGAGCCCGATGGATGAACAGAAAGAACAGGCGAGGCTGGACCAACTGCTCAGCGACCCCAGCCTGCAGCGACACCGCAAGCAAACGGAGGACGCGGATCAAGCCCGCGCTATGAAGGTGCTGCATGCGCTGCCGGAGGCGTTTGTTTATCAGTTCGCAGGCATGGGAAATGGGCCGACAGGCAAAGTGGCAAAATTCACGTTCAAGCCAAAACCGGGATTTGACCCGCCCGACCTGGAAACGGAGGTGCTGACCCAGATGACAGGCGAGATCTGGATCGACGCAGCCCAGGAACGCGTGACGAGATTAGAAGGCCATTTGCAGCAGGATGTGGATTTTGGCTGGGGAATCCTGGGACGACTGAACAAGGGCGGCTGGATCGTGATTGAACAGGCTGACGTGGGCGACCACCAGTGGCGGATCGTTCACTTCAAGATGGGTATGAGCGGCCGGGTGGTCTTCAAGAACAAGGTCTTCGACACGACCGAAGACGAAAGCCAGTTTGAGCCGGTGGCGGGAAATCTCACCTATAAGCAGGCCATTCAGATGCTGCGCGCGACGAAGACAACCGCGGGTTCCGGTTCGCGGTAAGACTCAAATGCAAAAAGGCGGTCCGACTGAACAGATCGGGCCGCCTTTTGTTTCCTTACTGCCTTCTTACGCCTTCACCTTGAGCAGAATGATGACCAGGGTGAAGAGGGTTAGGGACTCGATGAGAGCGAGGCCGAGAATCAGGAAGATCATCAGGCCGCCGCGTGCGCCGGGGTTGCGGGCCAGTGCTTCGCAAGCCGACGCTGTTGCCTTGCCCTGGCCGAGACCACAAAGGCCTGCTGCCAGCGCCATGCCGATGCCTGCACCGATCGGCACCAGGTTGACTGCGGGTGATCCGCCGTCTGCGAACGCCGGAATCGCACAACAGAGTACCGCCAGCGTCATGAACACATATTGAAACTTCCGCATAGTTCTCCTGCTTCTCTTGGATTTGGCTGCCAGTGGGTGGTTGAAGCTCACCGTGCTGGCTCCCTCACACTTGCAGCCGACCGTTGGTCCGGAGCGGAAGCTTTCTCCGGCGGAATTCTTTTTCTCGTCATGGACGAGTGCTTTGGCACCAGAGTCTAGTGCTCGTGCGAAACTGCCAGCGACAGGTAGATCATCGAGAGCAGCATGAAAATGAATGCCTGGATGCACGAAACAAAGACGTGCAGGCCCAGGAAGATCGATGGAACGCCAATCGGAATCAGCGAGAAGAAGCCCAACGTGAGCATATCGCTGGCAAACATGTTGGCATAAAGACGGATGGTGAGGGACAAGATGCGTGCGAAGTGCGAAACAAGTTCGATGGGCACCAACAACCATGCCATCCACCAGAGAGGGCCGCAGAACTGTTTCAGGTAGCCAAAGAAGCCCTGCGCGCGGAAGCCCTGGTAGTTGTAATAGAGGAACGTGGGAATCGCGAGGCCGAGTGGGACAACGGGGTTTGTAGTGGGGGCAGCGACGCCCGGAATCAACCCTACGAGATTGTTGGTCAGCACGAAGAGAAAAACGCAAGTGACGAATGCCTGGAATTTCTCGGAGCCGTGGCCGATGATCTGTTCGCCCAGCGAGCCTGTGAATTCAGAAACGATTTCGGCGATTTGCTGCGCGGGACCCGGCTTATCGGGCGAAAGCGTCAGGCGCACGACGACGAAGAATGCGATCAAACAGGCAGCCACCACCAATTCCACGGCAAATGTGTCGCTGATGGGAGCGGTGGAATTGGCGGGATGAACCCCCAGCAACTGCATCAGCGATGAAATGACGCCGGCTAACAAGTGATTTAAGAGGCGCGTCACTGCAAGTTGTTCAGGCATGAAGACGTGGGTCTTTCTGTTTCCTAATTAAAATGGGCCGGGAAAGATGGTCTGCTCAATCCGAGAGCAAACGGATCGCTTCCCACAAGAGGGTGAATGCTGCTAACCCCAGGCCGCAAAGAAGCGCTACTGCCGATCCCTGGAAACACTTCAGGCTACCATAAATGACCCCGGCAAAGATGGTGAGCCTCAGCACAAAGAACACGACGACTGCGGGGGCGCTTCTGGGGGTTTTCTGGTTGTCGAGTTTGGCCTTGATCACGCGAGCCAGGCGTTGCCATTCCCAGATGCTTGCAGCCGAGATAAGCGCGCCCACGAGGAGCATTGCGGCGTTGCGCCACCCCGACCCAATCAGCAGCGCCAGGGCTCCAACGAAGCCTAGAATCAGGGTGTTGCGCATCGCGCGGGCAAGCAGCGCTTCTGCCTGCAAGTCGGTGAGCTCAACGATAGGATGGGTATCTTCGGTCATGGTTTGCGGTCGGGATTTCCCTTTTCGGTCCCCTTGTCGTCCGTTGTTTCATTGCGGGTTTCTCTTTCTGTTTTTAACGCCATGCGGATCAGGTAAAAGAGTCCCGAGACCGCACCAAAAACGATGCCCGCAATTGCAATCCAAGTTTGGTGGAAGTGGGAGTCGGCCCAGGCGCCGATCAACCAGCCTACGACTGCCGCGCAAGGAAGCATGAGCGCGAGCTGGAGGAGTTTTTCCGCCTCAATGATCGCGGTGACTCCGCTGGACATCTTGGAGCGCTGCGGAGGAGTTTGAATAGGACGGTTGAACGGCATTCGGGACCCTGTTCAGAATACAGTGCGAAGCGGCGAGCGGGTATACTTCCCTTTTGTACTCTCGTCCTCAAAATGGAAGGAAACACAGTGTTTGATTCAGAGTTTGAGCGCAGCCTGTTCGACCTGCGCAGGGCCAAACTGGCTGAGATTGAAAAGCTGGGACAGGCCGCCTACCCCAACCAGTTCCCTGCCTCACACACGATTCCGGCGATTCGGGAGAAATGGGGCGAGGCGACGGCGGAGTCACTGGATGCGGATAGGGTCACAGTTGCGGTTGCAGGACGGATCATGGCGATTCGCGCCCAGGGTAAGGCTGGTTTTGCGACGTTGCAGCAGGGCGGCCAGCGGCTGCAGATCTATGTGCGGCTGGATGCGGTGGGCGAGCAGGGGTTCGCGCTCTACAAATTGCTCGATCTGGGCGATCACATCGGGGTCAGCGGATATCTTTTTCGCACCCGGACGGGCGAACTGACGGTGCACGTCGAGCGCCTGACGTTTCTTGCCAAGGCGATGCTGGCTCTGCCGGAGAAGTTTCACGGGCTGGCGGATGTGGAGTTGCGCTATCGCCAGCGCTATGTCGATTTGTTTTCGAATCTCGAAGCGCGCGAGGTTTTCGTGAAGCGGGCCAAGGTGCTGCGCGCGATGCGTCGCTTCTTTGATGAGCGTGGCTATCTTGAAGTGGAAACGCCGATGATGCAGCAGATCGCCGGTGGCGCGGCTGCGCGGCCATTCAGAACACACCACAATGCGCTGGATATGGATTTGTTTCTGCGCATTGCTCCCGAGTTGTATCTGAAGCGGCTGGTGGTGGGCGGGCTTGATCGTGTCTACGAGATCAACCGCAACTTTCGCAACGAGGGCGTGAGCACGCAGCACAATCCCGAATTCACGATGCTGGAGTTTTACCAGGCGTACGCGAATTACCACGACATGATGCAGATTACCGAGGAGCTGGTCGAGTTTGTGGCGCGGGAAGTGAACGGGACTACGGTGGTGGAGTTCAACGGGAACACAGTCGATTTGGCGAAGTGGACGCGGCTTACGATGCGGGAGGCGATTGTCGCGTATTGGCCTGACGAGGCTGGAGCCAAACCGGCGTTCAGCGCTTTCGAGTCGGCGTCGGTGTTGCAGGCGCGGCTGCATGCGGCGGTCAGTTCGCTCGAGACGGCTGAAGGCGGCACCACGGAGTTGAATCCGGAACGGATTGCCGAGTTGAAGACGATTCATGGTGCGGTGAACGCCGTGTATCACGACTCAATCAAAGGGACGCCACTCGGCAAGTCAATCTACAACCTTTTTGAGGCGGTGGTGGAACCATTCCTGGTCCAACCAACGATTATTTACGATTATCCAACGGTGGTTTCGCCGCTGTCGAAGGCCAAGCCGGACGATCCGGAGCATGTCGAACGTTTTGAGTTTTTCGCGGGCGGGTTCGAACTGGGCAACGCTTTCAGCGAGCTGAACGATCCGGTCGAGCAGCACAAACGCTTTGAAGATCAACTGACGGCACGCGAGCACGGCGACGACGAAGCGCACCAGATGGATGAAGACTATGTGCGCGCACTGGCGTACGGGTTGCCACCGACCGGCGGCGAGGGCATTGGAGTGGACCGCCTGACGATGCTTCTGACCGGTTCAAAATCGATCCGCGACGTGATTCTGTTTCCCCTCATGCGGCCGGAAAAGCAGTCGTCAGGGAACAACGAACCGGGGGCAGGAGAAAGCAAACAGTGAACAGTGGACAGTGGACAGTCTTCGACGATCTGAAGGCGTTGCTTTTAGGAAAGATCCTGAACAGGCGCTCAATGAATCGTGTTCGAAAAGTCGCCGTCTCCGCGTTTCGCCCGATTCTGATCATTGACCACTGTTCACTGTCGACTGGAGACACCGCTTGAACATCCTTTTTGTGGGGGACATTTTCGGCAGCGCGGGGCGCAGGATCGTGCGCGAACACATCGGCTACCTGCGCGAGGCTCACGATGTTGAACTGATTGTCATCAATGCCGAGAATGCAGCCGGCGGGTTCGGCGTGACTCCGCAGATTGCGGATGAGCTGTTCGACCTGGGCGCCGATGTGCTGACCACCGGCAACCATGTTTGGGACAAACGCGAGCTGCTGGATTATCTTTCCTCAGTGCCTGCCGAGAGCCAGGAGCGGCCACGGCGGGTCATCCGTCCCGCCAATTTTCTGCCCGGGTTGCCGGGTTATGGCGTTTTTGAAGGGACGACGCAGAGCGGCGTGGAGTACGCGGTGGTCGACCTCATGGGCCGCGTGTTCATGAATGGCACCAACGATCCATTCCATGCGGTCAACGACCTGCTGGCGGGGATCAAGGCCAAGGTCATTGTGGTTGATTTCCATGCCGAAGCCACGAGCGAGAAAGTTGCAATGGGCTGGCATCTCGATGGGCGTGTGACCGCGGTGCTGGGAACGCATACCCATGTTCCGACGGCCGACGAGCGTGTGCTGCCGGGCGGTACTGCGTATCAAACCGATGTGGGCATGAGCGGACCCTATGACAGCGTGATCGGCGTCGAAAAAGAGCTTGTGCTGCATAGATTTCTCACTGGAATGCCGGGCAAGTTTGAAGCTGCCAAGGGAAATCCCAAGATGTGCGCGACGCTGGTGAGCTGCGACCCGACGACCGGGCGCGCATCGCAGGTTGAGCGGCTGATGCTGGGCGAGTAGTTGGCCCGATTGGTGGGCGCGCGGCTAGGCAAAGATGGGGCCTTCGGAGTGTTAGGCAAAAAAGTGGATTGCAGCCGAGAAACATTCCCTCAGGGGCTAAAGCCCGCGGTTATATTGGGCTTTTGCGGCACGACCAAAGTCGTGCCCTTTCAATGACACAACTATTTCCGCGCTCTCGTTCGAGATACATTTCTGACAGAGATTATTTCTAATTCTGACCTTGCGGCACGGGCCTGGTGTTGTTCACGGCTGACGTCTGCGAGACGGGCCGGACCGTCTCCATCGGAACCGGCGCGTGGGTCGCCTTGATCAGCTTTCCAGCGCGAGTAAAGGTCATCGTCCACTCCATCGGCCGCGGAAGCGCCGCAGCATCTGCGAATCGGATCACCTCTTGTTCGCGATCGAGGATATTCACGTCCATCATCGCGGTGAGAGCCGGAACCGGCTTGTGCAGGGCGGGAGTTGCATCGAGCGGCGTGAGTTGCGGGTGTGCTCCGGCGAGGGCGGCGTAACAAAGCGCGTTCCCCAGCCAGTTGAGGGATTTGTCGGATGATTCCTCCGCGCGGATGTGATTGAAGGCGGAGATTGTCAGCGCGTTGATGGGAGCGGGCGAAAAGAGCGAATAGCTTCTGCGCAGGATGGGAATGATGCGCACGCGGCCTTCGCCATCGCGCGGGATCGAAGCCGAGAAAACAGATACATCGCCAGCGCCGTTATTGCGCATGTATTGAAGGAACACGTGGTTCGGGAGGGCCGGGCAGACGATCTGCTGGTAGCTCCAATTGGACTTGTTGAATTCAAGTCCCACAAAACCCGCGTGCTCGGCGATAGACGACTCGGCATCTGCGACCAACAGGCGGTCTTTCTCAGACATCTGATCGGCTTGCCGGAACTCGATTGTGGATTCGAGCTTTCGATCGGGCACATTGGTTGCAAACGGCTTCGCTTCAACCGGTGGCGGCACCAGTCTTCCTTTGAAGGTTGCGTCAGGCACCTGGTCAGAAGATGTCTGTCCGGCAAGGGGAATGCAAAGAACAGCGGCCGCAAAAGTTGCCGCCAGAACTTGGGGGTAGGCTCTGAATCGCACCATACTGACCTTAAGGGTAACACTTGATTAAATGGGAATCGAAAGCGGGGACGCACAAAGGGCAGCCCTGTTGAGGCTGCCCATTACATTTCCGAGAGCAAGCCGGCGGTTAATTTTATTCCCGCCGGCAGGGTTCAAAGAACGGCCTGACTAGTGAGCCACGTGGTGTCCGGCTGAGGGTTTATGCGCAGGCGCTGCCTTCTTGGTTTGCAGGAAGGCATCTTTCAGGACGATCTCCGCACTCTGTGTGCTGGTCGAGGTCGCCGGAATCTGCGTATATGTGTCGTAGGTACCGTCGAGCTCAGGACCGCCATCCTTCAGCAGTTTGAGTTCGGAACCGACCGCCGGAATTTCCTTTTCCGGAATTGGCTCCTTCATGTTGACGATGAAGTCGGCGGTCTTGGCATCCTTGGCATCCTGGGTGACGGCAACCTTGATCTGGGTGGATGTCGCCGCAATCACGGTCCCCGGGACAGGGGTTTCCTGACCCTGGAGCAGCGCCCAAAGCTTGTCGGCGTCTTCCTTGCTGCCGACTGCCAGAATGGTTTCCTTATCTGCAAGAGCGAGGGTCTTGAGGTCGGGAGTGGTGGTGATCAAATCGTGGATCTGTTCTTCAGGCGTCTTGGCAGCCGTGAGGACAAAAGTTCCCGGTGGGAACAGGCTGGCGGCGGACTGGGCTTTGAGATCGTCGAGACCCTTCAGATCGCCGTGGTACTTCTTAAAGTAATACTCAAGCTTGGGCTCAATCTGGCTCTTGTACGCGGCCGGTGCAAAATTCCAGGTGCGCGCGTAGAACCATACCGCCTGCACATAATCGTTTCCTGCCTTGTCGCTTGCAGCCTTTGCCGCAGCAGCCAAGCTAGCATCGGTGGGAGCAGCCTTGGCCGCGGTCGCCGCATCTCTTGCCGCTTGAGCATCGGCAAGTTCCTGCTTTACGTAGGCTTCAGCCAATTGCAGCGTGTCAATCAGTCCGAGCCCGCTCTTGGTTGCATCGGCAGGGTACATCATCAGTTCCTTGCGGTACTCTGCAATCCCGGAAGCCACATCCTTCTTCGACACGACGTCATCGACGGCGATGGCGGAATGGAAGGATGGGAAAGTCGCATCGGTCTGCTTCTTCCATTCGTCGCTGGAGATGCCGGAAGGCTGAGTAACCGACAATCCTTTTTGAGCAAGGGCTGCCGCATCATCGCAGGTCTGCGCGTCTGACGTCTTTGCGCATTGGCCCTTTTTGATGGCGACGGAAATGTAGATTGCTTCGAGATTGTTGGGATCGACCTGGAGCAGACGGGTAGCCGCGCTGAGTGAATGGTCGGCGTCGCCCAGTTGCTGGTAGGTATTCAAGAGGTCGATCAGGATCGAATTCTTGACCACGCTCTGCGGGTACGTTGTCAGGAATTGCTCCTCGGCCGCAGCTTTGGCCTTTGGATCTGACTGGGTGGTAGCCATTTGATAGGCATTGAACTCGGCAGGATCCTTAATCTGAATCGTGCCCGGCTGGTTCTGCGCGCGCAGCGTGGTTGCGGGAACGAGGCTCAAGCTCGCCAACGCCATCACCGATGCAAAGACAAACTTCTTCATTCAGTGCTCCTGGGAGATGCGGAAATGAGAATCAAGACTCAAGCACTCGCTCGCTGCATATACAGCTGTTCGGCGTGGCGGTTGAGAACCGGGCAACGGATGAACTTTACCACGATGTCCAATGTGGTGATGGGAGGATTATAGAAAGACCCGCCTCTTGTGACAAGCAGACTTCTTCGATAATAAGCCGAACCGGTCCTGCGGCGTAATCGAAGGGAACTGGAACGCCTTATCCGACGACCTTGAGGGCGAAGAGCACGGCGGGTATTTACGCACTCCGGGAACCGCAGCCCTCTGACATTTTGATTCGGCAAAAATTCGATGCCCGCCCCATCAGCGCATCGCATAAACGCTTAGACACCGAAAACCCGAAAAGTGTTTCCTGAACGGTTCAAGCGGACAGCGGAGTGGGCGAACCGGCTATTGCAGAAGACGAACCAGTTCCGCCTGTTCGGCAAGAAAGGCATCATGGCCATGGGAAGTGGTCATTTCCCGATACTCTGCATGGACGCCGGCGGAGCGAATTGTCTCGGAAAAGTCTCTGACCGAGGCGGGCGGAAAGAGCCAGTCGGAGCTGATTCCCACAAAACTGAGGCGGGCCTTGATTCTGCCAAATACCTCGGCTGCGGAGCTGCCGATGGGGACGGGCTCCCAGGTGTCCATGGTGCGGAGGATGGCGAGGTAGGCATTGGCGTCGAAGCGATCGTTGAACCGTTCGCCCTGGTGGTCAAGGTAGCCGGCGATATCGAAACGCCCGCCGACGAGACCGCCCCCCTGGTCGTCGAGGCTCCAGGGGTTTTCGCCGTTCCGGTTTGGGTTACGCGCAAACCGCTCCTCGAACAGGGCTGGCGACTTGTAGCTGAGCATGCCAATCTGGCGCGCCAACGACAACCCCTGCCGGGGCGGCCGCTGGGGCAGGTAGTATCCGCCGTCCCAATCGGGGTCGTTTTGGATGGCAAGGCGCTGGAGGTGGTTGAGCGCCAGACCCATGGCCGAAAGGGGCGCCACAGCGATAATGGCGGCCCTCTCAACACGTTCAGGATCATGGATTGCCCATTCGAGCGCCTGCATGCCCCCGATTGAACCGCCGAGCACCAGCTTGAGACGCCCAATGCCGAGTGAATCGAGCAACTGTGCCTGGGCCCGGACATTGTCGCGAATGGAAACCAGTGGAAAATCGGGACCATAGATCAGCCCAGTTTGAGGGTCGACCGACCCGGGGCCGGTGGAACCGTAGCAGGAGCCGAGAAGGTTGATGCAGATGACGAAGTCGTGCTCAAGCGAGAGAACCGCGCCGGGAGCAAAGATTTCAGGCCACCAGGAACCGACCCGCGCTGAGCCGGAGAGCGCGTGGCAAACCAGAACGGCATTGTCACGGGCAGCGTTGAGCCGGCCATAGACCGCGTAATGCAGCGTGGGCTGGGCCAGGGTGCGCCCACTCTCCAGCAACAGGTGCTGATCCAGCACGAAATCGCCTTCGTAAGTGGGCTCAAGCAGTGCAGGCCTTGATGCGGACTGCGTCGAGTCGGCCCCGGTTGCGGCTTCGGTCATAACACTCATTGTGCAGCAACACCTGCATGCTCGGTTTTGCCGGCCAGCGTGTGGCCGTTGGCAGCCTCGATGGCCTGGTCAAGGTCGGCAAGAATATCCCGGATGTCCTCGATTCCGACGGAGAGGCGAACCAACTCGGGTGTGACGCCGGTGCCGGCCTGCTCCTCGACGGAAAGCTGCTGATGGGTGGTTGATGCGGGATGAATTACCAGCGACTTCGCGTCGCCAATGTTTGCGACGAGCGAGAAGAGTTCGAGGGCATCGATCAATTTCTTGCCGGCTTCGTAGCCGCCCTTGATACCGAATGTGATGAGCGCACCCTGACCGTTGGGCAAATATTTCTTGGCACGCGCATGATAGGGGCTCGACTCCAGGCCGGGATAATTCACCCACTCCACACCGGGATGCTGTTCAAGGTGACGGGCCACTGCCAGGCCGTTTTGAGAATGGCGCTCAAGGCGGAGGTGCAATGTCTCAATGCCCTGGAGCAATAGGAATGCGCTGTGTGGCGAAAGCGCGGCGCCGGTGTCGCGCAGGCCCTGCACGCGCGCCTTGAGAATGAAGGCCAGAGGGCCGAATGCTGCGGTATAGGAAAGGCCGTGGTAGGAGGGATCGGGCTCAGTAAATTCCTTGAACCGGCCCGAAGCGGCCCAGTCGAACTTGCCTGCGTCGACAATGACGCCGCCGATGGTGGTGCCGTGGCCGCCGAGGAACTTGGTGGCGGAGTTGACGACAATGTCTGCACCCCATTCGATGGGGCGAACAAGGGCGGGAGACACAGAGGTATTGTCGATGACAAGGGGAAGGCCGTTTTCGTGTGCGATGGCAGCCAGTTTTTCGATGTCGACCACATCGAGCTTGGGGTTGCCGAGGGTTTCGGTGTAGACGGCGCGGGTCTTCGAATTGATGGCGGCGCGCAGGCCGTCAAAGTCATCGGCGTCGACAAAACGCACCTTAATGCCGAGACGAGGCAGCGTGTAGTGGAACAGGTTGTAGGTTCCACCATAGAGCGAGGTGGTGGAGACAATCTCTTCTCCGGCTGACGCGAGCGTGGTGATGATCAGCGTCTCAGCCGCCTGCCCCGAGGCCGTAGCCAGGCCTGCGACTCCGCCCTCGAGCGCCGCGACCCGCTTTTCGAAAACGTCGGTTGTCGGGTTCATGATGCGGGTGTAGATGTTGCCAAATTCCTTGAGAGCAAACAGTCGGCCGGCGTGATCCGCATCCTGAAACAGGTACGAGGTGGTCTGGTAGATGGGGACGGCGCGCGACCCGGTAGCAGGATCGGGCGATTGGCCGGCATGAACGGCGAGGGTATTGAAATGTTGCTGCTTGGCTTCGGACATATTGGACTCCTTCAGGCTGGTGCGAGTTGTCGTGTGGGGCGGCGGCGTGAGCCGCTTCGATCGGGTCAGAACCCGTGCTCAAATTCGCGTAAAACCGAATCGGCCCGAATCCTTTTGAGGACCCGGGCCGTTTTGGTTTCAAGATCGGTTGCGTTTATCGCATTCGCGTCTCGAGATCAGCACGGACGGGCCCGCCTGGCATACACATACACATGGCCATGATCTCGGTTCCGTGTTGTCCTGAGTTCCGCATAGATGAAAGTATCGGTGGAAGTCGCGACGTATGTCAAATGCGAATCGCAAAAGAAGGGTTTTCGCTTCTTACTCTTGCGCCTTCCAGACGTAGGCGCCGGGCTGGGGCAATCCGATGTGCGCGAGAACCCGGCACACGAATTGGCGGGCCATCTCGTTTGTGTCGGCGGGCTTGTTGTAGAACGCGGGAATCACGGGGAAGATGGTCGCGCCCGCTTCGGCGGCAAGCGTCATGTTGCGCAGGTGGATGCGGTTCAAGGGCGTTTCGCGAACGCAAAGGAGGAGCGGACGGCGCTCTTTGAGCGTGACGTCGGCAGCGCGGGAGATGAGCGAATTGGCGAGGCCGTTGGCAATGGCTGCCAAAGTTCCCATGGAGCACGGCAGGACGATCATGCCGTGCGAGGGATGGCTGCCGCTGGCGATGGGAGCACCGATATCGAAGTCAGAGAGCTGGATCGTCTTCCCTGGCTTTGCGTCGAGGAGTCTTTTAAGAAGGTCGCTGCGGCCTTTCAAGTTGAGTTCCTCGGCCATTACCCGGAGTGAGTTTTCTGAGGCGACGAAATGTACACGCCCTACACGTGCGTCGGACTCAAGGGCACGAAGCAGTTCGCGGCCTAGGACAGCGCCAGATGCTCCGGTGACGGCTACGGTGAGATTCATAAGTGCAGATTCCAACTTTCTGGCGCCAATTTCAGAGAATACTACGGCGCCACATTCTCCGACCTCCGACTCGTTTCGCTCTCCGTTCGTTCGAGCCCAATTCGCAATCAAAGCCCCATTTCGCGGCGCGCTAGAGCCATCGCGCCAAGGGCGCAATGCTTGTTAGCCCGCGCTTCAGCGTGGGGTGAGTTTGCGATTAAAGCGTATTTAGTCCCGTAAGGACGACCTCCGGCGCTCTACCCGAAAACATAACGTTCGTCGTAGTCGATTCCACAGTGGCGCAGGAGAACCACAAATTCTTCCTCGAAGTTGCGCTTGCGGTGATGATCGTCCTGGTTTCGAATGTACTTCTTTACGACTGGCACATGGGAAGGACTGACGCTGAATGCTCCGTATCCTTCCTGCCATGAAAAGCCGTGCCCCATCCATCGGGAGGAGCTTCCCTTCAGTTTCTGCATGGCGTGAGAAAGCGAACATGTCGCGGACAAAACAATGAGCAGATGGAGGTGGTTGGCCGTTCCACCGACAGCGACGAGCGAGAATCCCTCGCTCTGCGCAATCCCGGACAGGAAGGCATAGAGTTTGGGGGCACGTTCTGCCGGAATGTGGGGAGCGCGATCTTTGGTGCTGAAAACACAATGAACGAAATTGTTCGCGTACGTATGCGCCATCTTGCACCGTCCCTACGGGACTCCCATTCTACAGGCGACCCGGTACCCCACGCTGAAGCGCGGGGCTAACGAACGTTGCGCCCACGGCGCGTTGGGATTGCTTCACGACTGCCCGGTGGCATTGTTTCTTGAGCGACCCGGTACCACGCTGAAGCGCGGGGCTAACGAACGTTGCGCCCACGGCGCGTTGGGATTGCTTCACGACTGCCCGGTGGCATTGTTTCTTGAGCGACCCGGTACCACGCTGAAGCGCGGGGCTAACAAGCATTGCGCCCACGGCGCGTTGGGATTGCTTCACGACTGCCCGGTGGCATTGTTTCTTGAGCGACCCGGTACAACGCTGAAGCGCGGGGCTAACAAGCATTGCGCCCACGGCGCGTTGGGATTGCTTCACGGCTGCGCGGCAATGGTCTTCCTGGTGTAGGTGGTGAGAAAGAGCTTTGTCCAGGTTTCGCCGGATTTTATTTCGAGGAGAAACGTCAGCGTGTCCGGCGATGGGTTTTCATAGGTAGCTCGCAGGACCGGACCGGGACCAGACGGGATGCTTTGCAAGACGAGCTTGTTGCCGGTGAGGTCGCCGGTTAATTCGGTGGGGTGGGTCGAAGTGTCGTTGAACCACCACGCGGTGTATTTTCCTGATTGCTTGTCGAAGGAGATGAAGTGGCGCGTGTCGGTGGGCTTGCGACCCGGAAGCGTTGTGGAAAGCATCTCACAGAGATACTTGCCGGCGATCCCAAGCTCGATGCGGTCGGTTGCATCGCCAACCATGGTTGGTCCGCCCTGGGTGTCGAAGTTCTGCTTGCCGGCCCAGTCACCGTTCATGAACGACAGGCTGTTTAATGGGTTGGTTGTCGACGGGGTCTGCTGCTGGCCATAGGAAAGCGCGGCGGCACAAGCAAGTAGGATGCAAACGATGATTTTCATCGACCTCTCCTGCTGAAGATTGCGGGCCCTGGGAATCGCCTGGAAAACCGTTGGTGTCGGTTATTCGCCCAGCACACGGCGAAAGATAGCATCCACATTCCCAAGCTGTCGCGTGTAATCGAAGGTCCTGGCAAGCTTCACTGCGCTCAGGAGCTTCGCGATTTCGGGATCTCTTGCCACCTCGTCGCGGAAGACCAGGTCCTCTTTCCATGAACGCATGGCGTGGCTCTGTACCAGCCGGTAGGCGTCTTCGCGCAACATGCCTGCTTCGGCAAGATCAAGCAGCAACTGGCCGCTGAAGATGAGGCCGCCGGTGCTTTCAAGATTCTTCTTCATGCGCTCGGGGTAGACCAGCAAGCGATCTATGAGGTCGGCTGTCTTCGCCAGCAGGTAGTCCACAAGAATCGTCGAGTCGGGGAAGATGATGCGTTCGACCGACGAGTGAGAAATGTCGCGCTCATGCCACAGCGCGATGTCTTCAAAGGCTGCCTGTGCATTGCCGCGCAGCACGCGGGCGAGGCCGCTGATTTGCTCGCTGGTGATGGGGTTCTTCTTGTGCGGCATGGAGGACGAGCCCTTCTGCTTTTCGCTGAAGTACTCCTGCGCCTCGCGCACCTCGGTTCGCTGCAGGTGGCGGACTTCGACGGCGATCTTGTCGAGCGTGCTGCCGATAATTGCGAGGGTGGAGATGTACGCCGCATGGCGGTCGCGCTGAATTACCTGCGTGGCCACTGGCGCGGGCTTGAGGCCCAGGCGCGCACAAATGCGCTCTTCATGCTCGGGCTTCAGGTGGCCGAAGGTTCCGACGGCGCCGGAGAGCTTGCCTACGCGCATGTCTTCCGCAGCCGCGTCGAAGCGGGAGATATTGCGCTGCATGTCAGCGTACCAATTCAGCAGTTTGAGGCCGAACGTGGTTGGTTCGGCATGAATGCCATGGGTGCGGCCGATTGTGGGCGTGTGCTTGAACTCCAGGGCGCGACTCTTGAGCACTTCGCGCAAACCCGCCAGGCCGGTGCGAAGGATCGTCGATGCTTCTTTCACCTGCAAGGCTTGCGCAGTATCAACGATGTCGTTTGAAGTGAGCCCGTAGTGCAGCCAGCGTGATTGCTCTCCGAGCCCTTGCTCCTTGAGGCTCTCAGCCACCGCAGTTGTGAAGGCGATGATGTCGTGTTTGACTTCGGCCTCGATCTCCTGGATGCGGGCGACGGAAAGTGTAGCCTTGGTCGCAATGGCTTCGGCAGCCGCGGCCGGAATCACGCCATCTTCGGCCAGCACGGCGCTCGCCGCGGACTCCACCTGGAGCCAGCAACGGTATTTGTTCTCTTCTGTCCAGATGCGGCCCATTGCCGGGCGAGTATAGCGGTCAATCATTCACGAACTCCCGTCGCAGGCCTCGAAAAGACTCCCATGCCAACCTTAAATTGTACGAGGTCGATCCCCTCAGGTTCGCGGAATGCCGAAGCGCGCATGCAACTCGTCATAGAGCAGTCCGCGGCCCGGTTTGTATGGCTGAAACCATTCGCCGTCGATTACCAGTTGAGGAACGGCCCGCTTGCCAACGCGACGAAGCACCTCGGCAGATGCGGCAGCATCAAGGTCGACGTTGACCTCGGTGTATTCGATCCCGTGAGAGTCAAGAAACTGCTTGGCCGCCCGGCAATCCCTGCACCAGGTTGAAGTGTAGACTTGCACCTTCATACCACTATTTTACCGCGTCACGCTGGTAACATTTGGCCATGACGGCCAGCGAAATCAAGGCCTTGCTGAACCTGGCTCCGCATCCGGTCGAGGGCGGCTCGTTTCGCCGCACTTATACGTCTTCGGCAACGGTCGAATTGGCGCGTGGGGTGCGCCCGCAAAGCACCGCCATCTATTACATGCTGGAGGCGGGAATATTCTCTGAACTGCACTTGCTCGATTCAGACGAGATGTTCCACTTCTACCTTGGCGACCCGGTTGAAATGCTCCACCTTTACCCGGACGGCGGTTCTGCCGTTTTCATTCTTGGACAGGATTTGAAGGCGGGGCAGCAGGTGCAATTGGCTGTACCGGCCGGCGTTTGGCAGGGAATGAAGTTGATAGGCGAGGGCAAGGTGGCTTTGCTGGGATGCACGGTGACGCCGGGCTTCAACTATGCGGACTATCACAACGCGAGCTATGCCGAATTGGTCGCGAAATGGCCGAAGGAAGCCGGAAGGATACGGGCGCTAACACGGAGTTAGTTTCCCCGGCGCTCACGAAAGAAGCTGCGCAGCAATTCACCGGCTTCGTCGGCGAGAATTCCCTGGTCAAGCTGCATTTGGTGGTTCAACTGCGGATGGTTGAGCACCGACAGAACGGATCCGGCAGCGCCAGCCTTGGGATCGGCGGCGGCGTAAACCAGGCGGTCGATACGCGCGTGAATCATGGCCCCGGCGCACATCGAGCACGGCTCCAGCGTTACATAGAGCGTGCAGCCGTTAAGGCGATAGTTGCCTAGCGAATTCGCCGCCTCGCGCAGGGCAACGATCTCAGCGTGCGCGGTGGGATCATTATTACGGATCACGCTGTTCTGCCCGTGCGCAATGATTTGGCCGCCGTGAACCATTACCGCACCAATAGGAACTTCTCCTGCGTCGGCAGATTTGCACGCTTCGGCGAGGGCGGCCTGCATGGCCTCGAGGTCGGTAATCATGATTTGGATTCTAGAGGGGCGGGTTGCTGCTGGGTCATGCAATGCAGAGTTCCCAGGCCCCAGACCAGGTCGACGGAGTGGATGCCGACGACCTCGCGGTCAGGGAAGACTTCTGCCAGGATGTTGAGGGCCACGCGGTCGTTGGGGTCGTGAAACGTTGGCATAAGGACAAGACCGTTGGCGATGTAGAAGTTGGCGTAGCTCGCGGGGAGCCGCTGGCGGCGGAACACGACCGGGCGCGGCATCGGCAATTCCACAATCGTGAATTGATTCCCGTCCAACGTACGCGATGCTTTCAGACGAGCCAGGTTTTCGGCAAGTGGCGCGTGGTTTGCGTCACTCGTATCTGGTTCGACCGCGGTAAGGATTGTGGTTGGCGAAACAAAGCGCGTGATGTCGTCGACGTGGCCGTGGGTATCGTCGCCGGCGATTCCGCGATTGAGCCAGATGACCTGCTCGATGCCCAGGTAGAGGTTGAATGCCTGCTCGACCTGTTCGCGGCTAACGCCGGGATTGCGCTGCTGCACTTCGCTCAACAGGCATTCTTCCGTTGTGAGCAGAATGCCCGCGCCATTGGTGTCAATGGAGCCGCCTTCAAGGACGATCCTGGTTTGCTTACCGGCGATGTCGATGGTTGGTTGCCATTGGAACAATCCCAGCAAATGCGCCACGCGGGCGGGAACCTGGTCGTCGAGATGCCAGTCGTCGTATTTGGCCCAGGCGTTGAATTTCCAATTGGTGAGGCCTACCTGGCCTTCCGCGTTTCGGATGAAGATCGGACCGGAATCGCGCGTCCAGCTTCGGTCTGTCGGCCAGATGTGGAAGCCGACACGATCCATCGCGGCACCGGCTCGTTTCAGAATTCCCGCAGCGCGCTTTTCAGCCTTGCCGTCGTCGACGAGGATATGTACGTATTCGCGTGCCGAGAGCAGCCGGACGATCTCAGCGTAGACCCATGGAATCGCCTGGAATTTTCCCGGCCAGTCATCGGGATTGTGCGGCCAAGCCAGCCAAGTGGCTTCGTGCCGGTCCCACTCCGCGGGCATGCGGTAGCCGAGTTCGCGCGGTGTTTTTGCAGTCAGCGATTGAGATTGCATTGTTACTTTGCGTCTCCGTCAGCCGACCAGCTGTTGACTGGATCGAGAAAACGCCGCGTGATGGGCTCGTACGCGTCGATGCGACGGTCGCGGAGAAACGGCCAGTTGCGGCGGGTGTCTTCGATCAAGCCGAGATCGATTTCGCCGATAAGAATCTCCTCAGCGTCATGCGACGCCCTGGCGATGACGCGGCCGAATGGATCGGCGAGAAAGCTGCCGCCCCAGAATTCGAGGCCGGGTCCGGCGGCGCAATTGCCGCGAATGTCGCCGTTTTCGTGGCCCACGCGGTTGACGCCGGCCACGTAGACGCCGTTGGCGATGGCATGGGCGCGCTGGATGGTCTGCCACGCGTCGTATTGCGCTGCGCCAAACTCATCTTTTTCTGCCGGGTGCCAGCCGATTGCAGTCGGATAGAAAAGGACTTCGGCGCCTTGCATGGCGGTGAGTCGCGCACCTTCGGGATACCACTGATCCCAGCAGACCAAGGTGCCTACGCGGCCAAATGCCGTATCGACAGCCTTGAATCCAAGATCACCGGGGGTGAAGTAAAACTTTTCGTAGTAGAGCGGATCGTCGGGGATGTGCATCTTGCGATAGACGCTGGCAATGGCACCATCCGCACCCAGGGTTACCGCCGTATTGTGATAGAGGCCGGGCGCACGGCGCTCAAAAAGAGAAGCGATGATGACGACACGCAGCTCTCGCGTTATCTCGCCCAGTTTCGCCGTCGAAGGACCGGGAATCGACTCTGCCAGGTCGAAGAGCCGAACATCTTCGCGCTGGCAGAAATATTGGGTGCGAAACAACTCCGGCAGGCAGACGATGTTCGCGCCCAGCCGAGCGGCTTTGCGGATGTGGCGAATCGCCGATGCCAGATTGGCATCGGGATCGGGACCGACTTTCATCTGAACAAGGCCTACATTGTATTTGCGTGCGTCTTCCATATTTCGCCAGGAAACCTTCCGAATGATCGATTTGCAGCCAAGCAGTAAGGCCAACCCTTGATTTGAGGATTGGCCTTGAAGAACCTTCTTGACGCAATCCCTACACTTCGA
Source organism: uncultured Acidobacteriaceae bacterium (assembly GCA_963826915.1). Lineage (GTDB taxonomy): Bacteria > Acidobacteriota > Terriglobia > Terriglobales > Acidobacteriaceae > Telmatobacter. The sequence goes on along the minus strand of CAWGYG010000003.1, from coordinate 1,286,604 downwards.
GAATCAATACCGCGGCCGCAATCGTTGTGGTCCAGAGGCCGCGCTTGTCGCCTACGGCAGACTGGGTCACGTTGCTGGTGCGAACGATTTTGTTGGAGATGCGGTAAATCTCCTTCTTCTCGTCCCAACTTGTATCCGGATCGAAGTCTACATCGAGGGTGGTGGCGAGCATTTCAGCGGCAAGTTCTTCGGCGTACTCACCGGCTTGATCCTCGGTTTCGCCAAAGCTATGGTGCTCGCTCAGGTAGCCGTACGTGTCGCGGTCCGCGGGAATGGCGACACCAATGCTTGAAACGATCAGGCGGTGCGGTTCGCGGGTTGAGTTTTCCGCAATGACAGAGAAGACTACTTCTCCGTGGTCGAGATATTTCAGGCCTTCTTTGCGCGAGATCACTTTGCAATGAGGCGGAAAGATGGAAGAGACGCGCACCAGGTTCTGCGACGCTATGCCAGCATCCCGAAGGGCGAGTTCAAAGGAGGTTAGACGCTCCTTGTGTTTGCCTACGCCCTTGGTGAAGAAAATCTTCTTCGGGACCATGTTTTTTCCCAATTTCTATGTATCCTCCGTGAGGTTGACAGTCGTAAAGGATTTGAACGTACCCGCATGAGTTTATCGCATCCTGACCGATCACAACAGGACAGGTTGCGATTTCATCGGGAGTTCACAATGCAAGAACCAAGAGTGCAAAGACCGAAGCATTCACCGGGCCCAGATTCCAGCCTGATTTGGGGGTCATTTTGTCTGCCGAGGGCGCGTAACTTTTTCCTGGATTGTGCGTTTAAGTAGAGATGAAGCTGTCTCTTGTTGTTGCTATTGGAACTACCCTTCTGAGTACCGGCCTCGGCTGCGCTCTCGCGGTATGCCAGGAGTCTCCGAAACCCTCCCCGGTTCGAGCACACGTGGCCGCAGATCGCGACGAAAGCCCAGTTCCGCTGGATTGGACCCCGCCAGCGCTTGCGGAATTGAGTTCTCAGGCCACGACGAAGTCCAGCTTTACGTTGGACAGGTCGATGCTCGGACTGGCCGCAAACTTGGTTCCCGACACAGATGCGCCGGCCCGCGAGGCTATCAACAAGCTCGACGGGGTCAGTGTGCACCTGCTGCGATTCGGTGACACAGGAATTCCAGATGAAGGGCAGGTGGATGCCATCCGGTCGGCCTATCACTTGCGCGGATGGAAGCACCTTGTTACCACCACGAATACCGGCGGACCACTTCATAGCGGCACTACGGATGTGTGGTTTGTACTTGACGGCACCAACGTGAAGGGCGCGGTGGTGCTGGCTGAGACCCCCAAGAGCTTGACGCTGGTGACTGTGGCTGGAAACATGAGTCCGATGGACCTGATGCATCTGCGCGGACATTTTGGGATTCCAAACCTAAGCTCCGGCGACTTCAAGGACGCACCGGGCAAATAAAAAGCCGCTGGCTCAACCCGGCTGCTCACAGTGCTCCATCGGGCTTGCTCCGCATGGCATCAAGGGCTATCCCTCTAGAGCTGACCCGATTCGCTAGATTGCCACTCCTAATTTGCAGGTGGTAGCCTCATCCTTGACTACGCAAGGAAAGGTATCCGCAGAAACCCATGCCAAAAACCTATAACGGGCTGGAATTGCCGCAGGACGGCAAGCCCATCGAGTACAGCAACGGCCAATATCAGGTTCCCGACAATCCAATCATTCCATTCATCGAAGGCGACGGCACGGGACGCGACATCTGGAAGGCTTCGCGCCGGGTTTTTGACGCCGCGGTGGAAAAGGCCTACGGCGGGAAACGCAGCATCAAGTGGTTTGAAATCTTCGCGGGCGAGAAGGCGTTCCGCCAGTTCAGCACGTGGCTGCCGGATGATTCTGTCGCTGCCGCACGCGATCTGCGCGTTTCGATCAAGGGACCGCTGACTACGCCGGTGGGCGGCGGAATTCGGTCATTAAATGTGGCTTTGCGTCAGCTTCTCGACCTCTACGCCTGCGTGCGCCCGGTCCGTTACTACCAGGGAGTGCCCAGCCCCGTGAAACATCCGGAGAAGGTGGACATCGTCATTTTCCGCGAGAATACCGAGGACGTGTACTCGGGCATCGAGTTCAAAGAAGGCAGCAAGGATGTCGCACGTCTGATCGAGTTCATCAACGAAGACTTGCTCAAGGGCGGCAAGAAGAAGATTCGTTCCGACTCCGGCGTCGGCATCAAGCCCATTTCTATCTTCGGAACGAAACGGCTGGTGCGTTACGCCATCCGCGCTGCTCTCGAATCGGGGCGCAAGACTGTCACCCTCGTGCACAAAGGCAATATCCAGAAGTTCACCGAAGGCGCCTTTCGCGAGTGGGGCTACGAGGTTGCGGTCGAGGAGTTCCGCGCCGACACCATCACCGAGCGTGAAAGCTGGATTCTGGGCAACATCGATGCCAATCCGTCGATCACGATCGAAGAAAACGCGGCGTTGATCGAGCCCGGCCTTGAATTTGGCAACCAGGCTTTCCGCGATGAGCTTTACGCGGAGATCAAGGGTGTGGTGGACTCGATTGGCAAAACGCACGGAAACGGCGCGTGGAAGAACAAGATCCTTATCAATGACCGCATCGCCGACTCGATCTTTCAGCAGATCATCATTCGGCCGGCCGACTACAGCATTTTGGCGACCACAAACCTCAACGGCGATTACATTTCTGATGCAGCCGCGGCACAGGTGGGCGGGTTGGGCATCGCACCGGGCGCCAACATCGGCGATGGCTATGCGGTCTTCGAGGCCACGCACGGCACCGCTCCCAAGTATGCCGACAAGGACATGATCAATCCGGGGTCAGTCATTTTGTCTGGGGTCATGCTGCTTGATTTCATCGGCTGGAAGGAAGCGGCAAAACTGATTGAAAACTCGATGGAGAAAACCATTCAGCAAAAGTTTGTGACTTACGATTTCGAGCGCCAGACCGCGGGAGCAACGAAGGTTGGGACGAGCGAGTTTGCGACGCGGATCATTGGAAATATGTAAAAGGAAGCGGAGCTAGCGGAGTTAGCGGAGTTCGCTACGGCCGTGCTTGATTTAGCTTCGCTAACACGAGTGAAACGAGGCTAGCACCGCTAACTCCGCTCTCACCATTCTTCAGGAGAAAAACAAATGCGTAAAAAGGTAAGCATTGTAGGCGCTGGGAACGTGGGCGCCACTGCAGCACATTGGATCGCGTCGAAGGAACTCGCCGACGTAGTCCTGATTGACGTTGTTGAAGGCATCCCGCAAGGGAAGGCCCTCGACCTGCTTGAAGCGCTGCCCATCGAAAAGCGCGACGTGAACGTCACTGGCTCCAACGATTACGCGGCGTCGGCCAACTCCGACATCGTGGTGATTACTGCCGGTATTCCGCGCAAGGCCGGGATGAGCCGCGATGACTTGCTTCACACCAATTTCAAGATCATGTCGGACGTGGTCGCAAAGGTGGTTGCGCAGTCGCCGGAGTCGATCCTCATCATCGTGTCGAATCCGCTCGACGCCATGGCGCAGGCTGCCTATCGCCAGGCCGGGTTCAATCGCGAACGCGTCATCGGCATGGCCGGCGTTCTCGACTCAGCCCGCTTCAGGACATTCATCGCCGCCGAACTGAACGTCAGTGTCGAGAATGTAACCGCTTTTGTGCTTGGCGGACACGGCGACACCATGGTTCCGCTGTCGCGGTATTCGACTGTCGCCGGCATTCCGATCACGGAGCTCATTGCGCCCGATCGCCTAGAGCAATTAGTGCAGCGGACTCGCGACGGCGGCGCCGAGATCGTGAAGTACCTCAAAGCGGGCAGCGCCTATTACGCTCCCTCGGCGGCTGTCACGGAAATGGTGGAGGCAATCCTGAAAGACAAGAAAAAGATCCTTCCGTGCGCAGCCTATCTGCAAGGCGAATACGGCATTGACGGCTACTACATCGGCGTACCGTGCAAGCTGGGCGCTGCAGGACTGGAGAAGATCATCGAGATCAAGCTCACCCCTGAAGAGGATGCGGCGCTCAAAAAGAGCGCTGAGGCGGTGAAGGAGCTGTGCGCAGTGATCGGCGTGTAATCAAACTCGGGCAGGACTGAGGCCGCCTTCGGGCGGCCTTTTCTGTTCCGACTCCAGCATTCGTGCCCCTCGAACAGTGTTTTTTTCGACAGACAGATCGGCTACTGCTTCACAAACCCCACCATTTTCGGGCCGATCTGGCTGGCGCACTCGTTCGGAGCCAGGTGGCCGCATCCTGCAATGACATCCAACTGCGATTGCGGAATGAGTTGATGGATTTTCTCTCCCTGGCTCGGCGGCGTAATCTGGTCTACCCCGCCCCACACGATCAGCACCGGCATTTTCAGGTTCGGGATCAACGCGTCGGTTGTGTCGTGTCCGAGAAGCATCGAATCCATCGCCCGATGAATTACCCACGCGTTTTGCGCGGAACTGCGTAAAATGTCCGCGGCAACAAATCCCGGAAGCCTGGGCGGATGGGGCATCAACAGATTGTAAAACTGGTCCAGTTCAGCAGGAGTTGTCGGCGTGAAGAGCCTGGTATCCCAAGTTGGCTTTTGGTAAAGGCCAGCACTATCGAGGAGCATCAAGCGGCGGACGCGTTCGGGATGATCGAAAGCGACGCGCTGCACGATCCACCCGCCCATTGACCAGCCGCCGAGGTCAACCTGCTTCAATCCGAGCGCATCGAGAAAACCCACGACGATCGCAGCCTGATCGGGAACGGAGTAAGAGAAATTCGCGGGACGATCACTTTGTCCGAAGCCGGGCAAGTCAGGCAGATACACGCGGTAGCCCGCTTTCACCAGATATGGCGCCAGTTTCTGCCAGTCGTCCGCCTGCCCGCCGAGTCCATGCACCAGCACTACGACAGGCCCATTGTCCGGTCCGAGCACGTAGTAATGTATGCGGTAACCGGCGACTGAAGTTGAGCGGCTTTGTGCGCCGGAGAGAATTATTTGCAACTTCGAATACTCCTCAAAAACGCTAACCGGCCGTTCGTAGAAAAACGCTCCCGCAGCCAGCGCTACCGACAGCAGCGTGAAAATGACTCGCCGGAACACTTTTGAGCGCTTCACTTGCTTTCCTGCTTATCGAAATCAAGCGCCTTCGCTCTCTGCCATCCAGTCTCTATGACCCGGACGGTTAACGGGTCGAGGAGCAAAGCGCTGTGGCTGTTCCACTGGGAGCGCTCAACCCAACGCACGGCATCCGCATCCGATGCAGCCTGCAATTCGCCCTCGACCACGCGACAGAGGTAGTCGGCAATCACAAAGTGGTACCGGATCCGTTGCCCCTGGGCGCCGTCCTCCCTATGAACCTTATCGATCAGCTCAATAAGTTCAATAGGTTCCACGGTCAGGCCAGTTTCTTCGCGCAATTCGCGAACAACTCCCTCCAGAAGGGATTCGCCCAACTCCAGCAGACCGCCGGGCAGGGACCATTTCCCTTTCAGCGGCTCATGCCCGCGGCGCACCAAAAGGACCCGCCCCCGATCTACGACCACGGCGCCGATCCCTACCCGGGGCGCCTCTGGATACTCCCTTTGTGCCATTCTTTTCATCCTGTTAACCCCTTTACAATAGCTCTTCAGCCCGACACTTGCGTAACCATGCAGCGCCACCAACAGGACTTTCAGGGACCTCGGCATCGTTCGAGGTCGAGTATCATCAAACACAAACAGGGGAACATTATGGCCGAGTTCACGTTGCTGATTGAGGGGATGCACTGCGGGTCGTGCGTTCGCCGCGTCACCCAGGCACTGAACTCAACTGAAGGGGTACAGGTTAGTGAGGTACGCCTCGGGGCTGCCCGGCTGAACTCATCAAACGAAGAACTACCGGTCGATTTGTCGATCGCAGCGCTCGAGAAGGCCGGCTATCGTGCGCGCCTGGAGAAATGACTGAGGCTACGACAAATCCCGCGACAGAATCGCTGAGTCTGCCCGTACTGGGCATGACCTGCGCGGCCTGCCAACACCATGTAGAAAATGCCTTGCGCGAGAGAGCCGGCGTGGAATCGGCCCATGTGGACCTGATGGCCAATCGTGCCAGCGTCGTTTTCGATCCTGCTTTAACATCCCCCGGAGATTTGGTTGAAGCGATTCGCAGCGCAGGGTACGACGCGGTGCTTCCGCGGACCGGTGTTTCCAATTCGCCGAACGCTGCGGACACACCCAGGGCCAAGTCTGAAGCGCGCGTCTGGATCACGCTGGCTGCGGGCGCACTGGCCATGCTGTTTTCCATGCCCTTGAGCGCGAACATGGGCGGGCTCGATGCCTTCCTGATGCGGCTCTTTCCATGGCTGTATTCCACGCCTCCAGACACTTTGCGCTGGAGCCTTCTTGTCGTCACCTTCATTGTCATGATTTGGGCCGGGCGCGATATCTATACGAACGCTGCGCGCGGTCTTCAACACGGCACGACCAACATGAATACCCTGGTGAGCCTGGGTACGGGCGTGGCCTTCCTCTACTCGGCATATGCAACGATCTGGCCTGCAAGTGACCGCCAGGTTTACTTCGACGCGGTCCTGTTGATCCTGGGCTTTCTGCTGCTTGGGAAGGCGCTGGAGGTTCGCGCCAAACGCCGTGCGCTGGCTGCGCTCGACGCGCTGAGCAAGCTTCGCCCCGCAACCGCGCGCCGGATCGTAGATGGTGTTGAATCGGTTGTTCCGCTTGAAGAAATTCGACTCGGCGACAGTGTGCTGGTTCTGCCGGGAGAGCGATTCCCCGTTGATGGAAAGATCTCGGAGGGTCGAACTACGACGGACGAATCGATGCTGACCGGCGAGCCTACTCCGCAGGCCAGAGACGTCGGCGATCGGGTGATGGCAGGCTCACTCAACTACGACGGAGCTGTTGTATGCAGGGCAACGTCGCTGGGCGAGGATACCGTTCTGGCGCAGATTGCAAAGATGGTTGAGCAGGCGCAGTCGTCGCGGGCTCCCACAGAACGTATGGCTGACCGAGCCAGCGCGGTCTTTGTACCGATTGTCCTGCTGCTGGCCGCCATCACTTTCACGGTGTGGCTGGTCGAAGCTCATTCTCTGCAACTTGCTGTGGCCAGCACGGTTGCTGTATTGGTGATTGCCTGCCCATGCGCAATGGGCCTGGCGGTTCCGGCAGCGCTCACCGTGGCCATTGGTCGCGGGGCGCAACTCGGAGTGCTGTTCAAAGGCGGCGAGGCCTTGGAGCGACTTGCCCATATCAAAGCCATCGTTCTCGACAAAACGGGGACCTTGACTGTCGGGCGGCCGGTGCTGAAGGCAATTCGACCGGTAATCGGATACAAAGAGGGCGACCTGCTGCGCATGGCAGCAGCGGCGGAGGAGCGCTCGAATCATCCTCTTGCGCACGCCATCGTGGACTACGCGCACGCCAAGGGTGTGACATGGAAACCAGCGGAGAGCCTGCAGGTGCTGCCTGGCCGCGGACTGACCGCCATGGTGGAGGGATACGCCTGCCTCCTGGGAAATGAGGCTCTTTTTCGCGAAGCCTCCATTCAATTTCCTGCCAATATCCCGCCGGTGAGGCCTGGAGTCACTCGCCTGTGGATGGCCCTGGACAGTTTGCCAGTGGGCTGCTTCGACGCACAGGACACACTGCGACCCGACGCTGCGGCGGCGATCGCTTCCCTGCGCGCGGGGGGGCTTCGCGTGTTGATGCTCTCCGGCGACTCAGCGGCTGCTTCAGCACCCATTGCCAACCAGGCCGGAATCGACGAACTCGAATCAGGCCTTGATCCAACCGACAAGCTGGACCGCATACGGGCATTGCAAAAGGGTGGTTTGCGGGTAGCTATGGTCGGAGACGGCATTAACGATGCGGCGGCGCTGGCCCAGGCGGATGCAGGCATTTCAATGGGGTCAGGGTCCGATCTTGCCCAGGAAGCAGGCGATGTGCTGCTGTTGCGCGCGCAGCCGTCCTCCATTCCGGTGGCCCTGGAACTGGCGCGATCGACGGTGGGCGTAATGCGGCAAAACCTGATCTGGGCCGCTGGATACAACCTGCTTGGAGTTCCGCTGGCAGCAGGGTTGCTGTACCCGGTCTTTCATGTGCTTTTGAGCCCGTGGCTGGCCTCCGCGGCCATGGCTCTCAGCTCGGTAAGCGTGCTTGGAAACAGCTTGAGGCTCCGTTCCTGGCACCCGGCGAAGCTCGCAGCCCCGCGCTCACGCTAAACTATTTCCAGGCCTACAGTGCGCATCCTGACCCGGTACATCCTCGGCGAGATACTTTCCCACACGCTCATCGGGTGCGCGGTCTTCACCTTCATTCTTTTCATGCGGGATCTGAACACGATCCTGGAAATGGTGGTGCGCAACAGCTCCTCGTTCAGCAACGTGATGGAGATTTTTCTCCTGATGCTGCCGAACACTCTGAAAGTAACGATTCCGATGGCAGTGCTGGTGGGAATTCTACTGGGTCTCAGCCGTCTCGCGGCAGACAGCGAAATCATCGCGATGCGCGCAGGGGGTCTCGGAATCGGCTATTTCGTCCGCGTGGCGTCAGTAGTTGCCATCGGGGGCACGCTGCTCGGCCTCGTCAATTCCCTTTATGTCGCACCGCGCGCCAATCGGGCCATCCTGGACTTGCAGCAGGAGCTTGAAACTTCCCAGGCTTCCTATGAGATTCAGCCGCGCGTTTTCTATGAAGATTTTCGCAATGCCGTTCTCTATGTTCAAAATGTTCGCGGTGGGACGGGTGCGTCGAATTGGGACCGAGTCTTCATGGCGGACGTCACTGACCCGGACAACCCGATTATCACGACGGCCACCAGCGCCACGGTTGTGAATGATTCCAACCAGGAACTGCTGATGCGGCTCCGCGACGGTTCCCGGCAGGAAACTGTAGCCGGACAGCCTGACCAATACAACAGATCAACGTTTTCCCAAACAGATTTGCCTCTGGCGTTAAGCCCGCAGGGCGGACTGCACCTGGGACGCTTGGATACCGCCATCTATGCCCTGCCTATGGATGCGCTGCTGAAGCGCACGCACGAGCCGGACGGAAAGAGATTCGTTCTCGAACTGCAGACGCGCCTTTCCTATCCAGCAGCCTGCCTGGTTCTCCTGCTGGTTGGCGTGCCTCTCGGAGTCGCCTCGCGGCGAGGCGGAAAGAGTTCGGGCCTGGTCTTCACCCTGCTGCTCGTGCTGCTTTATTACATACTTTCGTTCACCGGCATCTCCATGGCCCGGCAGGACAAGGTGTCGCCTTTTCTTGGAGTCTGGCTGGCAAATATTCTCTTCGCCGCATCCGGCTTATTCCTGCTTTGGCAGATGGCAAGCGGCGGAGAGGTGCTGACCGCAATTGCCGGATGGGTCTCGCGCATCCCGCTTCCGAAGATTCGGGTGAAAGAGAATGGCAAGCATTTCTCGGGGATCCTGGAAAGGCTGCAGCCTCGGCCTGTTCGCATCGGTTCGCGCGCTATCTTTCCCCGGCTTCTTGACGCGTACGTGGTTCGCGAATTCCTCGCTATGTTCGTGCTGGTACTGGCCAGCTTTGTAATGCTGATGCTGGTGTTTACATTCTTTGAGTTGATCGGCGACATTCTGCGCAATCACATTCCCCTGACTACGGTTGGCGATTACCTCTTCAATCTGACTCCCAGCATGGTTTACGCCATTACGCCTCTCGCGGTACTGATTGCCGTTCTGGTCACGTTTGGCGTCTTCAATCGCAATAGCGAAATCATTGCCATGAAGGCTACGGGCATCAGCCTCTACCGACTGGTGATTCCGGTGGTTTCGATCTCGGCGATTCTGGCGGTAGGCCTTTTCTTTTTCGACGATTTCTATCTTCCCCAGGCAAATCGACGGCAGGAAGCGCTGCGCAGCACCATCAAGGGACGGCCACCGCAAACATTCCTTCATCCCGAGCAGGTTTGGATTTTTGGACAGCCTCGTGCCGGCGAGCCGGGTCGAATCTTCTACTACAAATTCTTCGACCGCGACCGCAGCGAATTCGCCGACCTTTCGATCTTTGAATTCGATCCCTCGAACTTCGCCCTCCAGCGGAGAATCTTCGCTTCGCGGGTTTATTGGAATGCCGGGAGCGGAACCTGGCGCTTTGAAAACGGATGGGAAAGAGACATCAAGGGGAACGAACCGGAGTTCCACGAATTCAGTAATACGACATTTGCTGAGATTCATGAAGATCCCGGCTACTTTACGAAGGAGAATCTCCAGTCGCAGGAGATGAACTTCGGACAGCTCGACCGATACATCCGGGATCTGCGTCAAAGCGGGTTCGACACGATGCGGCTGCGCGTGGCGTTGTGGCATAAACTGGCCTATCCGCTTATCGCAGTTATCATGGCCGTGCTGGCCATTCCATTTGCGCTTTCGATGGGCCGGCGTGGCTCGCTTACCGGCATCGCCGTTGCCATAACCGTAGCGCTCGCCTACTGGGTGGTGGATGGTGTTTTCGGGGCCATGGGCAACGTGAACTATCTGCCTGCGGCATTGGCGGCATGGACACCAGACGTGCTTTTCGGACTGACCGGAGGCTACCTGCTGCTGAGGACGCCCACTTAACGCGCGGCACACCAAGCGGCGGTCCACAGCCGACAATCGACCCCATTGCTGTTCCCCCGTACAATTGAACTATGTTTCGCGATCTGGGTCCGCTCTTTGGGTACATGCGCCGCTATCGGTGGGGATACCTTTGGGGCACCCTTTCATGCATTGCCACGAATGCGGCCGCAGTCCAGTTTCCCAGGGTGCTGGGATTCGCGATCGACAAGCTGCAAAAAAATCTTGCAGACCACAAGATGATTCTTTTCCTCGCTGGCCTGCTGGTTGCTATCTCGCTGACCAAAGGCATTTTTCTTTATGCGCAGCGTTGGATTCTCATCGGAATTTCGCGTGAGATCGAATTCGATGTGCGCAACGACCTGTTTCGCCAGCTTGAAAAGCAGGACACCGGTTTTTATCAACGCTATCGCACCGGGGATGTGATGGCGCGCATGACCAACGACCTGAACGCAGTGCGCATGCTACTGGGGCCGGCCCTGATGTATAGCGCGAATACCGTATTTTTCTCAGTTTTCGCACTGTATTTCCTGGTGCACTTGAGCCCGTGGCTCACCCTTGTGGCCCTGGCGCCCATGCCGCTGGCCAGCATCCTCGTTCAGTACCTTGGCCATAAAATTCACGACCGGTTCGAGCGCATCCAGGCCAGCTTCTCAGAGATCTCCTCGCAGGCCCAGGAAAACTATTCCGGCGCGCGACTCGTTCGTGCCTTTGCGCGCGAAGACTCCCAGATCCGCCTGTTCGAAACGCTCAATCGCAAATACATTGCCCGATCGCTCCGGCTGGTTCAACTCATGGGCATGCTCTGGCCAACGCTGGAGTTCATCCTTGGCGTTTCGATGGTGATTACCTTGCTGGTCGGCGGCCACCTGGTGATCGTACATAAAATTTCAGTGGGCGATTTTGTCGAGTTCAACACTTACATGATCATGCTGATCTGGCCGATTATCGCAGTGGGCTGGGTGGTGAACCTCTTCCAGCGCGGCACCGCTTCAGTGAAGCGCATCGATGAATTACTGCAGGCCAAGCCTGCCATCGACGATAGCGCCGCCGACACCGGAATTCCACTCGACACGATTCTCAAAGGGGAAATCGAGTTTCGCAATCTCAGTTTCAGCTACGGCGATACGCCTGTTCTGCGCGGCATCTCGCTACACGTGCCTGCGGGATCGAGCCTGGCCGTCGTCGGTCCCACCGGCTCGGGAAAATCGACGCTGGTGAACCTGATTTCCCGGCTCTATGAAGCGCCCGAGGGCTCGTTGCTGATCGATGGCCGCCCCATCCGCGAGTATCCGCTTGAAGTGTTGCGCCGCAACCTGGGAATTGTTCCGCAGGAGACTTTCCTCTTCAGTGAAACGATCCGCGAAAACCTCGCATTTGGCGCACCCCAAGCTTCGGCTGAAGATTTGCTTGAAGCTGCTGAGGCTGCACATATCCGTCGCGAGTTCGAGGAATTTCCACAAGGATTTGAAACCATGGTGGGCGAACGCGGCATGACGCTTTCGGGCGGACAAAAGCAGCGCGCTGCAATCGCGCGAGCGCTATTGCGCCGGCCTCCCATTCTGATTCTGGACGATGCCCTGGCGAGTGTTGACACCTACACAGAAGAGCGCATTCTGGGCGGACTGCGCAGCTACTCCGAAACCGCAACATCGATTCTGATTTCGCATCGAGTTTCCACCGTGCGCAACGCCGATCAGATTGCGGTATTGGTTAACGGCCAGATCGTCGAAGTCGGCCGTCACGAGGAATTGCTTCTGCTCGATGGCTACTATGCCAGCCTCTATCAGAAGCAGCAATTGGAAGAGGAATTGACAGTAGCAGGTTGAGTTATCCTCGTCTGTAGGCGCCTAAAGATGCATTCAATGCAGAAGAGGTAAGTTTTTGGTCAGGCATCCCAGCCTGAGCCCGGGCCGGAATCGAATCCCGAGTAGGAGCTATCGAGGCCTGTCATCCGGCGTGTGGACGGTGTGCCGGGGACCTGCGCAGGAGCCGGATTGGCCTCCGGGCTCGCGGCCGCTTGCTTCCAGGCGTCCCGCACATTCCGCACAAAAGCGATCACACGTTCGAACTTCAGTTTGGAATTGGCTTGTGAACCCTGCAGCATCAGTGCGAACACTGCGGTGTAAAACTCCGAAAGCGCCTCTGCCGGTCGACCGCCGATGTCCATTTTCAATGTCGCCTGCAGATGGATAACGATGTCCATGGCGCGCTTGACCGCAGCGCGGCGGGCGGACGCGTCTCCGCGCTCCACTGCCTCGATGGCGCGATACATAAACCGGATGATGCCATCGTAGAGCGCCACGGTGATTTCTACGGCCGAGGCGCCCTCGATCGAACAGGCTTGGTACTGGTTCATTCGGATGCTCCTTATCCGTTTTGGTTGGAGTTGTACCCGGTGATTGCGCTGTACATTTCGTTGACTTCCTGAATCTGCTCAGGAATCGACTGCAGTATCTGATTGGCCGTGTTGAGTTCCGCGGTCAGATTCGTTTTTTGAGTGGCGATGAGCGCTTCCTGTTTTGTGACGTTGTCATTCAGGGTGGTTTCCTGACTGCTGTCCTCGCTGAGGGCCAGGCTGATCGCTCCGCCATCGGCGCTGCTGTTACCTAATCCGTTCAATGTATTGGTGAAGGTCGAACCAAAACTGCCCGTATCCTGAAACAGGGATACAACCTGGGCGAAATTGCTGTTCAGCGCACTGCTCAACGTGTCGGCATCGAGAGAGATCGTGCCATCGTCGCTAGCAGTGGCCGTGATGCCGAGAGAGATCAGCGAGTTGATCGTGTTGGAGCCAAAAGATGAGCTAACCGCAGACAACAGACCTTCTTGCAACTGCGCCAGAACGGAGGTACCGTAAAGTGGCTCCGGATTGCCCGACGAATCCTTTCCCTCCTGGGCATTAATCGCCTTCATGGTGGTATTGAAGTCCGTCACGAAGGTGTTAATGGCAGTCTCGATGCTCGAGGTATCGTTGGCGATGACCACCTGGATGCTTTCCGGAGTGGTCGTGCCTGCGCTGGAAGTGGCGTTACCCGTTGACAGCAACTGAAACGTCACACCCGGAATCGCGTTTGTAACCGTGTTTGAAGCACTGGTGACTGTGCTTCCGTCCACCGACATCGTGGCATCAATGCCATCTTGAATGGTTACCAACCCCAAGCCTACATTCTTATCTGTAGTGGTAGAGTCAGCCAGCGTCGTCGGGCTTGTGGAATCGTTGGTTGCGTTCGCAATCGTAATTTCGCCCGCTTTGCCGTCTGTCTGGCTCACGAGCGAGAGTCGTTGCGTACCGTCGGCGTTTGTGAGCGCACTTGATGTGACTCCCAGGTTCGCATTATTGATCGCGGCGGAGAGCCCTGACAGCGTCGCTGCCGTGGAATCATCGCCGACATTGACTGTCTGCCATGCTCCAGTCCCAACCTTGAAGGTGATGCCGCCGGTGAGCGTATCTGAAGCGCCCACGGCATCGGACGCCGCACTCGATGTCTGAGCCAGATTCTGGACAATGACGGTGTGCGTGCCGGCCACGGCTGAAGAACTGGCCGACGACAATTCCAACACATTGGGATCCGAGCTGGACCCGGTCTTGTCCGCCAAGGTGCCGCTGAAATCGGTCAGGTTTTGCAGATCGGTTGATAGCGTGGAGATCTGCGTGCCCAGGCTGGAGAGGGTAGTATCCTTTGCCTGCAGTGCCGTTGACTGGGTTTTCCAGGGTGTTTCCACGGCTTGCAGGTTGGTGACAATCTGGCTCACAGTGGTGGCGACATCAAATCCCTGACCGCTGGTTGCGGAACCGAAATTCAGGCCAACAGCGCCCATACGTCCCCCTCTGTTAAATCCATAATCAATTGAAAGACCAGGCAATACCGTAGAAGATTAAGAAACCCACACGGCGCGTGGCGGCCAACATAGCAAGACGGGGAAAGCCGCGGTTGCGCTGCCTTCCCCGTTTCTGCTCCTGCTCAATATTCATGATGCAATGATTACTGAAGCAACTTGGTGATTAACTGCTGTGACTGTTGCGCCTGCGAAAGGGCGGCGATGCCGGTCTGGCTCAGGATCTGATACTTCGACATATCCGAAGTTGCCTGGCCGTAATCGGTTGCCGTCACGTCATTTTCTGCCGAGAGCGTGTTGGTGGATTGCGTGGTCATGACATTGTCAACCGCGGACAGCGTATTGATTTCTGCGCCGCCAACGCCTCGGGTGGAGGCGACGGAGGTAATGGCGCTTGTAATCGCCACCAAGGATATCTTGGCTTCCGCAGCGGTGCTCAGCGACGTACCCCCAAACACAGCATCGGTTGCGCCATTTGGATCGGTGGTACCGAGATCGATCGTCTTGCCGCCGGCGCCGGGTGTGAAGACAAAATCGCCAATGGCGATGTTTGCCCCGAAATCATCCGTGCCGGTCGCTGCCGCCGCCGCAACTGCACCGTCCACTGCTTTTCCGCCGATGATTTCTACTGCGTTAGCATCGGCGATTGCTACGCCGGTTGCGACGGTACTGCCCATGGCGGTGAGATCCACATTGATACTGTTACCGTTCTGGTCGAGTACACCATTAGCGACAACGTCCGCAGCGCCGATGGTATTGCCGTATGAGTCTGTCGTTCCCACCTGCGCTGTTGTAGCCGTCACGACGTTCGCGGCCGCGACATTGGAGAGAATGAGTCCGCCGAGGCTCAACGAGTCGGAACTGCTGCTTCCCAACGCCTTCGTCGCATACGCCTGATTCACCGTGCCATCTGACGTGTAGACATTCGCGCCATTGGTAAACACATTGATGCCGTTGTATTCGGTGTTCCCGCTGATCGTGGAGATTTCTGTCATGATGCTGGAATACTCATTCTGCGTTGCTGTCTGCTGTGCCGCATTGAGCGTGCCGTTTGACGCTTCGGTGGCCAGGGTAACTGCGCGATTGAGAAGGCTGGTGACTTGCGACAATGCACCATCGCCGACCTGCAGGAAGTCAACGCCTTCTGCTGCGTTTGCCGCAGACTGCGTAAGAGCGGTCGAAGAGGCTTGCAAGCCGTTTGCAAGCGACAAACCGGCCGCATCATCGGCGCCCGAGTTGATGCGCGATCCTGAGGACAGCTGTTGCAGCGTTTTCTGGAGCGACGCCTGCGTGTTGTTGAGATTGTTTTGCGCGTAAATTGCAGAGATGTTATTCAGGACACCCAAAGCCATGGAAATTCTCCTTTTCGGTTGAAGTGATCTGGGTTCCCTGCTTCGGGTGCCTGACCGGGGACGGACGGGAGTGTGTTGGCTCGCCTGCCCCGGGTCACCTTGCGGAAGGAACCACGTTGTTCATTGCCTTCATCGGCGTCCCTCTCAGACTCTTTATGTTTTTTCGCAGCGCTGCTAGCAATTTGTTCGCCAATCAACCTTTCTCCGTGGCGGCCGATAAGTATGGATAAGCGTCAGGAGAGCTGGCCGCCGATGATTGAACTCACACGATTGAACGGCAATCCCATGGTGCTGAACAGCGATCTGATCAAGATCGCGGAAGCGTCACCGGACACAATGCTCACCCTGATTAATGGGGAGAAGCTGATCGTCCGCGAAGAGCTTGCCGAAGTGGTGGAACGCGTACTCGCCTATCGGGCACGATTGCTGGCCAATGTTGCCGACCACCTGTCGTCGATGCGGGATGTCGATCGAATTGCACCGTTGGCAAGCCTTGATTTGTCAGGCGAGCCTGTCGCGCGCATAACTCCTCGGGATCTGAAACCGAATCGCGAAGCGTGAACATGATGCAGCGCCAATGCACAGTTTCCCCTCCACGGAGAACGTTTCATGGATAAGGCGAGCATCGGCGGAGCGATGCTTGCCATCGCCGGGATCATTGCGGGACTGTTGATTGAAGGGGGCAATCTCAGCCAGATCCTGCAACCGACCGCAGCGCTGATTGTGTTTGGGGGAACGTTCGGAGCAGTTCTTCTGCAGTTTCCGCTGGCCACTGTTGCGGCTGCCTTTCGCAGCCTGGCGCACGTTTTTGTTGAACCGCAAAATCTAACCAGTAAACTAATTGGCCAGCTAGTTGCCTACGCCAACAAGGCCCGCCGCGAGGGCATGGTGTCACTTGATTCCGATCTGGAGACCATCACCGAACCATTTCTCAAGCAGACGCTCATGCTGGCTGTGGATGGAACCGAGCCGGCTGAACTGCGCAAGATCATGCGCGTCACCCTCGACTCCAAGGCGGAGCGCGAAGAACACCTTCCCGCCGTATTCGAGTCTGCAGGTGGATTTTCGCCGACTATAGGCATACTCGGCGCGGTGCTGGGACTGATCCAGGTAATGCAGCATCTCGACAATATCAATGAAGTGGGTCGAGGCATTGCCGTTGCTTTTGTAGCCACGATTTACGGGGTCGGCGTTGCAAATCTATTCTTTCTTCCCTTTGCCGGCAAATTGCGCCTGCAACTCCGCGAAGATCACCTGCGCCGTGAAATGGTGCTCGAAGGCGTCATTTCGATTCTCGAGGGCATGAATCCTCGCATGCTTGAAGTCAAGCTGTCCGGATTCTTAAAAGACTCCGATGAGCAGGCGAAAGAGAGAGCCGTATGAACCCAGGAAACACCCGACCCAGGGTGAGCCACGAACGCTGGCTTGTCTCCTACGCTGATTTCATCACTCTTCTTTTTGCGTTCTTCGTCGTCCTTTACGCTTTTTCAAAGGCCGACCAGAAAAAGCAACAACAAGTATCCGCGGCGATCGACTCTGCATTTCAATTCTCTAAGCACGTTTCCGGATTCCGTGCTTGGACAATCCAGCAAATCAAGGACGGGGGCTTCGAATGCTGAATCGGCAGTTTCCGGCGCAAGCCCAGTGATCGAGGACAGTACACTTCCATCCTCAAAAGTGTGGGAAGACCTCGATGGCATCCGGCGCAGTCTTGAGAAGACTCTGGCCCAACAAATTGGCCAGGGCACGGTCTCGGTTCAATTGAGCGGGGACGGGCTCGTAATCAGTTTGCGCGAAGCGGGATTCTTCGATTCAGCGTCTGCCAACCCTCGGCCGGATGCTCTCGATACGCTGCGCAAGATCGCGATTGCTTTGAGAAGTTCGCCATACGATATGCGCGTCGAGGGCCACACCGACAATATTGCCATTCACAATCAGGAATTTGATTCGAACTGGGAACTCTCTTCGATGCGTGCAACCCGCATTGCCCGGATCTTTCTTGAACTTCACGCCATCTCCCCCGATCGCCTTTCAGCGGCTGGATACGCCGAGTTCCACCCTGTTGCCAATAACGAAACAGCCGCAGGGCGAGCGCGGAATCGCCGCGTCGACCTGGTCGTGATGCCGCGCATGCGGCTCAAGGCACCCTTGCCCTCCGACGCGCAGCGCACCGATTGGCGCAAAATCACGGACGACTGAGCCGGGAGAAGCGCTACGTAATCCCGAGCACTTTCACGATGACCCGCTTGCGCCGCTGGCCGTCGAATTCTGCGTAGAAGACGCGCTGCCACGGCCCGAGATCGAGCCGCCCGGCTGTGACCGGGAGGGTAGTTTCGTGGTGCAGCAGGAGCGATTTCAGATGCGCATCGCCATTGTCTTCGCCGGTCTGATGATGTTTGTAGTCAGTCCGCGCCGGTGCAAGTTCCTCTAGCCATTTCCCGATATCTTCGATCAATCCGCTCTCGTGGTCATTTACATAGACCGCGGCCGTGATATGCATCGGCGAAACGAAGCACAGACCATCCTTTACCCCGCTTCGCTTTACAATCTGTTCCACCTCGTCGGTTATGTGGACCATTTCGCGGCGTTTACGGGTCTCAAAAACCATGTACTCAGTGTGGCTTTTCATCTTTCGCCTCCTCGCTTGCGCTTCGATAGCAGCATTGCAGTTCAACCTATATCCTAAAGACAGTCGTGACCAATGCCGGTGAATCCGAGGCTGAATCTCTGTCGCAGCGAGGGCTCGATCAGCTCGCTGCCGGGAATCCTGCTGAAGCGGTAAAGGCTTTCCGCTTGGCTATTTCTGCGGACCCGACGAATTTTGAGGCACATCACGGCCTCATTCGAGCGCTACGGGACGCAGGTCGGGCGGAGCAATCCGTGGCAGCGGCTCTGGCATTGACGGCGCTGACTCCGAATGACCCACTAGCTCATACAGCGCTTTCCATCTCGCTGCAGCATGCCAGCCATGTGCCCGAAGCCGAAGCGGCTGCGGCGCGAGCCCGGATTCTGGAGTGGAAAGTTCAGCTCCAGTCCCCGCCTGACGAGGAACTGGAGCGGTGACGAATGGCCGCACAGTAACTGGCTCCCAACGGCTGCGCCGGATGCACGATCGGCTCGCAGAGGCATACGGGCCGCAGCATTGGTGGCCGGCTAAGACTTCCTTTGAAGTCGTGATCGGCGCATACCTGACTCAAAACACATCGTGGAAGTCAGTGGAAATCTCGCTGGCTAACCTCAAACAAGCCGGAGCGTTGACCGTCGACGGGCTGCGCGCGCTCCCTTTGCCTGTGTTGCAGCGTCTCATCCGGCCTTCAGGCTTTCACACCCGCAAGGCGCCGGCTCTGAAGGCATTTGTAGCCATGCTCGACGCTGAATTTGACGGATCGCTTAAGCGTCTGGCGGCAACGGCGACACTCACGGTGCGGAAGCGGCTATTGGAACTCCCTGGAGTCGGCCCTGAAAGTGCCGATGCAATCCTGCTTTATGCTCTCAAACATCCGGTTCCAATGGCCGATGAATATTTACGCCGTATAGTCGATCGCCATGGCCTTATCGATCCTGCGCCTGGGAGAAATCGCAAGGGCTATGATTCTCTCATCGAACTGACACTGCAGGCATTTTCTTCTGACTCGACCGCCAGGCAAACGCAACTCTTCAATGAGTTCCACGCGCTGATCGTGGGCGTGGGCAAGGCCCATTGCCGTAGAAATCCGCGGTGTGAAGACTGCCCTTTGCGCAACGATCTGACAAGTCGAGCGCATACAAATACGACCGCCTGATTCTCCCCGGTGAATTGTTTCCGGCGACCGCGATAGCCCGTTCTGGCCTCTTCTGGTACAAAGGTGCTTGGCCTGAAGCGACTCAACTTTGGTTCGCATTCAGAAACCGGAAGGGGTTGGGATGAAAACGATTTCTGCAACCGCACTGTTCTCATCATTTTTCTTGATCTCCTTGGGTCTCGGATCCACAGCTGCAATTGCGCAGCAGGTCCCTGTCGCACCTGTGATCCTTTCCAGCGGTTGGTACCTGCAGGATGCCGCGAAGGTTCCGCAGGCAGGGGCAGAAATCTCATCCGCGAAATTCAAAAACGGTGGCTGGTACGCCGCGACGGTGCCCGGCACCGTGCTGACCACGCTGGTGAACAACCACATCTACCCGGAACCGCTTTACGGCGAGAACAATCGCCCCGAAATCATTCCCGAGACCCTGGTGCACACGTCTTACTGGTACAGGACAGTGATTGAAGTTCCGAAGGCATATAAGAACCAAAACATCTGGTTGAACTTCGAGGGCATCAATTACTCAGCTGAAATCTGGGTCAACGGAACACAGGTTGGAACAACCCGTGGTGCCTTTATTCGCGGAACCTTTGATATTACGGCTAACGTGAAACCCGGCAGCAAGGCCGCGATTGCGGTTCTGGTCGCGCCGCAGCCCCACCCCGGCGCGCCGCATGAACACACGCTCCGCAACGGCATGGGACAGAATGGAGGCATCACTGCAATCGACGGGCCTACATTTCTTTCCACGATTGGCTGGGACTGGCTTCCTGCGATCCGCGACCGCGACACGGGAATCTGGCAGAAGGTCTATTTATCTGCAACCGGGCCAGTGACGATCAAGGACCCACTGGTTACAACTGATCTTCCATTGCCCCGAACCGACTCGTCGGACGTTGGTGTTCAGGCCACCGTAGCGAATGTCAGCGACAAGCCCGTAACGGGCGTACTACAAGGTCTGATTAACCTGGCCGGCGCGCCGCAGAATGCTGTGCTCGCTGGGAGCGCCGACGATATTGCCTTCGAGCAGCCATTTGAAGTCGCGCCACACTCAACCAAGCTTATCGCGCTTGATTCCAAGACTACGCCCGCGCTTCATCTCATTCATCCCCATCTCTGGTGGCCGAATGGCTACGGGCCGCACAGCCTCTATACCCTTCATCTGAAAGTGAATGTCGGCGAGCAGGTTTCCGACGCGCAGGACGTCAACTTCGGCGTTCGCAAAATCTCCTATAGCGTGCCCGGCACCGACACTCTCACAATTTCGGTAAATGGCGTCCAGGTCTTCATTCGCGGCGGCGATTGGGGCCTTGATGAGGGTCTCAAGCGTATACCGCGCGAGCGTCTCGATGCGGAGATTCGCATGCACCAGATTGCGAATATGAACTTGATCCGCAACTGGGTTGGGCAAAGTACCGGCGAAGACTTTTACGAACTGTGCGACAAGTACGGCATCCTGGTCTGGGACGAGTTCTTCCAGCCCAACCCCTCGGATGGACCGAACCCCACCGACATTGAGACGTACGTTGCCAATGTGCGGGACAAGGTTTTGCATTTCCGCAATCACCCTTCCATCGCGGTGTGGTGCGCGCGCAACGAAGGCTATCCGCCGCCGGAAATCGATGCCGCTCTGCGCAAAGTTCTGGCCGAACTCGAACCGACTCGCCGTTACCAGCCCAGTTCAACTGACGGCGCGGGCGTTCGCTCGAATGGTCCGTACTATTGGCGTGTGCCGCGCGAATTCTACAAAGTTACCGACGACTATTTCAAAACTGAAACAGGCAGCGTCTCGGTGCCGACTCTTGAGTCTATCCACGGCATGATGCCCGAAAAGGATTGGGAAACAATCACTGACGATTGGGCCGAACACGATTTGGCGAAGGGGGCGCAGCACGGGAATACGTACCCGATAGAGATAGCCGCCCGATATGGCAAACTCGCCAACCTGGCAGACTTCGTGCGCAAGGCGCAGTTGGCAAACTACGAATCGTACCGCGCCATGTACGAGGGACGCAATGCGCAACTCTTCCATCCAACCACCGCAATTATCACGTGGATGAGCAACCCTGCCCAACCCAGCTTTGTATGGCAGCTGTATCACTATGACCTCGAGCCGAATGCATCGCTCTTTGCGGTAATGCATGCAGGGGAACTACTCCACATTCAATTCAACGAAGCGACAGGGGATTTGCAGGTCATCAACAATCTGCCGCAGACAGTGACAGGCGCGGTTGCGCGCGTTTCCATCTACAACCTAGACGGCTCAGTCGCGTACACGCACGACACTCCGGTTACAGCTGTAGCGGATGTTACCACCAATCTTGGCCCCGTTGAATTTCCCCCATCGCTGTCGGCAGTGCATTTTCTGAGGCTCGAATTGCATGACGCCGCGGGAAAGCTGCTTTCTTCGAACTTCTATTGGCGGGCTCTGCCTGAGCATCCTGACGACCTTACTGCGCTTGAACAACTGCCGATGGTCAATCTTGAAGCGCGCGTTGAGCGCAAGGACGTTGACACCAAGCGACTGCTGACGGTTGCTTTGCACAACCCCAGCAAAAGTGTCGCTCTCATGGCGCACGTTCAACTCCGCCGTCAGAAGACAGGGGATCGCGTGCTCCCTGCCTACTACAATGACAATTACATCTCTCTTGTTCCGGATGAGACAAGAACCGTAACGATAGAAGCGGATGCGAGCGCTTTCAACGGACAGGACGCCCTTGTCATGGTTGACGGCTGGAATGTATCGGTGACACCGGCGACTTTCGCAGGCGTCTCCGTTGCGCCGAATGTCGAGGCACAACCGGAGCATTGGCCAGTGACCGGATTGCCATTCCAGACTACCGGCCTGCGTTGAGACCCGCCAAACGCGGGTGAGATGCTAATCTCCCTTGTATGCGTTTGCGAACTTGTGTCTTTTTCTCGCTTCTGGTTCAGATTTTGATGATCCTTCCGGCGAATGCGCGCGTCGTTCGCGTGGAGATTAGCTCGCGAACCGATGTGCTCAACGGTAAAGTATTCGGCGACGCGGGGCCCTACGAGCGCATTACCGGGCGCATCTATTTCGCGCTTGCAGTCAACAACAGGCACAACCAACAGATCGTCGATCTCGACCTTGCCGGAAACTTGCAAAATGGCGAGGTTGAGTTCTCTTCCGACTTCATTGCGGTGCGCCCGAAGGACGCGCACAAAGGCAATGGGTCGATGATTTTGGACATTCCCAACCGGGGACGCGGACGGATTATTTCTCTCGTTGACGGCGGGGATTGGGATTTGGCGAACGACCCGGGAGATGCATGGTTATTGCGCAACGGCTTCACCATCGTAAGTCTAGGCTGGCAGTGGGACGCGGCAGGAGCAGGCGCGCTGCGGTTCTTTGCGCCTGTCGCAAAGGATAAAGATGGATCGATCACTGGCTTGCTGCGCGGCGACCTGATGCCGTCGAGGGTGCTGGCGGAGATTCCGCTCGGGCACCTCATCCTGGGCAACATCGGAGGGAGCGAATACCCGGTTGCGTCGCCCGACGATCCGGGCAATACGCTCACTGTGCGGGATTCGCGCGACGGGAAACGCACGGTAATTCCACGGGATCAGTGGCAGTTCGCGCGCACCGTGGACGGCAAGCTCACGCCCAGCGATCGATATATCCACCTCGACGGCGGATTCCAGCCGGGCAAGATTTACGAATATGTCTACGCTGTTGCTGACCCGGTGATTGCCGGCGGCGGATTCGCTGCCGTCCGTGACTTTGCCTCTTATTCAAAACACGCACCGGATGCCGTCGTACCGGTTAAGCGGGTATATGGCGAAGGCATTTCGCAAGATGGACGTTTTCTGCGCGACTTTCTTTATCAAGGATTCAATGCGGACGAGGAGGGCAGGATTGCATTGGATGGTGTTCTCGCCCACGTTGCAGGAGCCGGTCGCGGCAGTTTCAATTATCGATTCGCTCAGCCGTCGCGCGACTCGCAGCCCACCTCATCCGTATTTTGGCCGACTGACATCTTTCCATTTACCGATCTGCGTGAGCGAGATCCGGTAACAGGAGATTCGGGCGGCCTGCTCGACCGTGCAGTTGCTGAGAAAGTTGTGCCGAGGATCTTTTTCTCCAACACGTCGTATGAGTACTGGGGTCGCGTGGCGGCGTTGATTCATATCAGCGCCGATGGAAGACGCGACGTGTCCATCTCAGACAATGTCCGCATCTATCACTTCACCGGTCTTCAGCATTTCTCCGGACCATTTCCCCCACAGAGAGGTATCGGAGACCTGATGAGCCAGCAGCCGCAGTCCCCGCTGCCAATCAAATATTTCTGGCGCGCGATGATTTCCAACATGGACGCATGGGTGCGGAACAACACTCTTCCACCAGCGAGCAGCTATCCAAAGATTGCCGACGGAACACTTGTGCCGCTGGCCAAATATGCCTTTCCGGCAATTCCCGGCGTGAACCGGCCGCACGAGGCGAACGAAGCCTATCGTCTCGATTTTGGTTTGAACTGGCAATCAGGAATTCTGGCCATTCAACCACCCAAAGTCGGTCAACCATTTCCCGTGCTTGTGCCGCAGGTCGATGCGGATGGAAACGAACGCGACGGCGTGCGCCTGCCCGAAATCACTGTTCCGCTGGCGACATACACGGGATGGAATCTGCGCGATCCTGCGATTGGCGCGCCCGATCAGCGTCCACCCTTTGAAGGATCGTATTTGCCATTCCCGAAGACTCTTGCGGAGCGTCGGAAAACGGGCGATCCACGCAAGTCCATCGAAGAGCGCTACAAGAATCGCGAGGAGTACTTCGCGCAGTATACGCGTGCAATTGATGATCTGGTGAAAGAGCGGTGGATTCTTGAAGAAGACCGCGCGGCGTTGCTGCATCGCGGCGAGCAGGAGTGGACTGAGGCCACGAAGTAAGGTTTATTCTTCTGGAATGTTCGGGAATGCGAGTCGCAAAAATGAGATCGCTGGGAGGCCAAATCGAGAATCGAATCTCACTTATTCCCGCTTTCGCGCAACGATTTCGAATGAGAACATCAGTTCGTCTTTCACCTTCAGCGTGCCGCCTGCCACGGAGATCGGCTTGATTCCGTAGTCCGACTGGCGCAACCTGAATTCGCCGGATGCCCGCAGCATTTCATCGAAAACAGCGACCCGCGCGGTTAACGGCTGGCTGTTGGTTACGCCATGAAGGCTGAGGCTGCCATTGAGAGTCGCTGAGTACAAGGCATCCCCCTGCTTCGTCACGGCGATGGAGGACGCCTGGTACAGGATTTCTGGAAATTTCGGCACTTCAAGAACCTGCTCGTTCATCATCCGCTCAATTTCGCGGCGATCCTTGTCGCTGACATCATCGAGAACGCTCAACGAATTGGCGTCGATCGACAACCGGAATCCGCTTCCCTGCTGGGCTGTGGGGTCGAAGTCCACCTCGCCGCTGAAGGTGCGAATTCCGATCACCGGACTGTGCCCCATCGCGGATAACAAGCCAGTCGCAAAGGCCTGCACGGTGAACCGGCTGGACCGTGCATCGAGGACGAAGTGTACAGGATTCGCTTTGGCAGTATCCATCTCACCTTACTGGTCACAATCGCGGTCGTCCGGCACCGCCCGGCAATAAGGACTGACCGCCGGTTGCTTGTGGGACTACATACTCCGAAGTTTGAAGTAACGCTCCACGTCCGGCAGCACCGTCTGGGCGAGGTTCCCAACGCCGAGCTGCGACATGTAGCGCCGAATAAAGGGATTGGAAAGAATCAACCCCGCTCCGAACACGACCATTGCGACGCCGCTCAGCATATACAGCGTGTCCTTGTCGCTCCCGATCCCGTTGCTCGTCGCTTCAACCATATTCGTTGCCATGCATCCTCCTTGTTCGTGTCAAATCCAATTAGAGTTTTTCCCCACCTAGAATTCGCGCAACCAATGTTTCTGTGGTTCGCACTGCTTCTTCCACCGCTTTCTCAACCGGCTCGCTCAGCCCCATTTGGCCCTCTTCGCCACCCAGGGTGGCCGGCTCGCATCCCACGAGCAAAACCCGCCCCATAAAACCATTCAGCGCGCGTGCCATACGAAGCACAGTCAGCGGGTCCATGCTGTGCGCTTCGACAAGGCCGGTCGGCCCGGCCGCAATGTCGTTTGGGTCAGGTTCCATGACGGATACCGTTCCGGGCGTTTGTCCATGCGCATAGGCGTCAATGAGGATGGTCGTTTCGTAGCCGTCCTGCAAGGCGTACGTCAGGTCGAGCCCGCGAATCCCGAAATCGACGACGCGCACTTCTTCGGGTAGGTTGCGGTTCATCAGGCGGTGCGCAACCTCTACTCCAAATCCGTCGTCGCCCAGGAAAATGTTGCCGATTCCGGCGATCAGGATCTTGACCTTAATTGCTGCCGGTTTGGAATTCTCCTTCGGCCGCTCGGGCGATGCCTGCTCGACAGGATCAATTTCCGCAGGTGTGAAAAAGAAGCGGTGTCCCGGCTGACGCATCATTCCGAGGTCGCGGCCGGGGTCGTCTTCGAGAACCACGCAGACGTGCTGCGCACCCTCATAATCTTCTTCAATGCTTTCGACGGTTGCGAGTTGCCCGCGCAGCGCAATGTCCAGAATGTCTCCGCCCTCTTTGGGACGCAGGCGCACGCGATCGCCGGTCCTCACTGTCACCCCATCGATTAGCACGTGATCCAGTGCGGCCTTGTCTTCGAGGAGATTCCATTCCCATTCGTTCATTGCGTCTCCTCCTTCAACGGAGTGAGGCCGCGCAATACGCCATGGAGTTTCATGAACTGTTCTTCCGGCATGTTCTCAGTGCGCTCAAGGATTCCGCGAGTGCGATCGTCGGATTGCCTCATCTCACGTTTCTCATCTTCAGTAAGTGTGAGAATCCGAAGCGAGAGAATCTCGTCGATTTCTGTTGCGTCAAAAAGATTTCCGGCACTCTCCGGCGCTATCTGCGGGTGGTCATAGAGAATGATGGGCGAAGAGAGCATCGCATCCACGCCGTCTCCGGCAAGGACCGGCCAGGTTCCAATGTTCTTGCATTGTGACGCGAGATCTTCAAGGCCGACCGGCGGTTCGAGCAGGGAGATAAACTCACCCTGTTCGACGCCAAGGATTGTGTGTGCGGAAACGAGCGAATCAAGGAGAACAGCCTCGCGCTTTGCAGAATCGGATGACGTCGCGGCCTCGAGATGGGTGAGGTTCTGGACCCGCACCCTTACCTTCACAATTTCGTCGCGGCAACGCTCCACATGAATCTCAACCGATCCGGTCAGAGTGTTCCAGGTTCGCACAATGGCACCTGCATCCTGTCCTTGTTCGTCGTGCAGAAGCTCGACACTTCTGCCTGCTGGAAAACAGAACGGCTGCGGAGATGAGAGAGATTCGAGCGCAAGCACTTCGTAAGAAAGCTCTCGTTCAACCGCTTCCTGCCAAGGCTGGTAGACGCGCCCTGAAACTTCGATGCGATCCACAGAATCAGTATCGGGCTCTTGGCCCGCAAGGGTTTCGCTTACGGGCACGCGAAGCTTTCCGATGGAGCGTTGAACGATATGCAGAAAGCGTATCTTGACGGTGAGACGGGTAGACGAATCCGCCTTTAGCAGGCATTCCGTCTGCATACTGAATGGCTCCAGCCCGGCCTGTTGTTCACAATAGCCGGGAGGATAGAGCACTCCAAAGTTCCAGCGCTGCTGATTTTTTACCGAAGATGGCCGGTAGGGATAAAGCATGTATCCCTCGTAGAGGACGGCCTCGGCGATCTTCTCGATCCGGTCCAGATTCACGAAGGCGACCTCCACGACAGAGTCAAGTGCGCGCTCGACAGCCTGCTCCCACGTTGGAATGCCATTCTGCCTCTTGTATTGATAAAGGCGCTCAAAGACATCTTTCCGCAGGTTAATCCAAACTGTGTTGGGGTAATAGGTGTCCATCATTTCACGCCACACTTTGACCGGGAGCTTGTATTTGGCTTCCTGCTCCCAGGAGATGGGTGCGACTTGCAAAGGGCTGTCAGCAGGCGCATAGAAGACGGTTCCGCTGAAGAGCAGATTCAGCGGAATGTCGCCGTCATCGAGGCCTTCAAAATACTTGGTTGCCGCAACATTGAAGTCGAAGGTGCATGGAACCTGCAGATCAACGACCGTTTCAGATCCTTCAAAACCGGGAACCACCACATTGGCGTGGGTCCAGAGCATGCTGCGCAGTGTCTGACTCCATCGGTCAGGTTCGCCGAAGAGATCGAGCAGGCGTTCCTGCTCCTCGGGCGCGTAACGGCGGCGCGTTGTCTCAATCTGAATCTGGCAGCGCAGGGCGATGGTGTGAATTTTCTCGTCCGCCGACGGCGTTCTTGATTTTCAGTTGAAACGCAATCATGGGAACGGCGGCGAATGGAACAACGCTGGCGGACTCCACCTTGAAGCTCAGGTCAGGCATTGGGACCTCCGCCAATCCGCTCGGCGTTTGACTTCAGGCCCGCGAAGAATCGCCCAACTTCGGTCCAG
Source organism: uncultured Acidobacteriaceae bacterium (assembly GCA_963826915.1). GTDB lineage: Bacteria > Acidobacteriota > Terriglobia > Terriglobales > Acidobacteriaceae > Telmatobacter. The sequence continues at coordinate 1,258,626 of CAWGYG010000003.1, read as the reverse complement.
ACTTCGGTTCCACCTGAAAGACCCTTCCAATTAGTCCGGATCAACCCGACAAGCCTGTAACATTCGTCGATGGGAGCAATGTAATACTCCGCTTGCCCCATGCCATGTGCATGGCCGACGCGGTTTACCAGCAGGGCCTCGATATCCGGCTTCAGCCGATGCAACACCGGATTGTCAGCTGCGATTTCGGACCACGCATCGAGCGGCAACAACGACTCAACTGCGCCGGCCGGGCTGGGATAGAGCGCAACCATTCTCTTCTCGACACTGGAGTAAAAGAAGAATGCCAGGTTGATCGGAATCAGGAGGCGTCTCCCATTGCCCATCCGTCATTTCGAAGTCGACTAGATACTGTGCCGATCGGGGAACGCGCTTGTACTTTGATCTCTCCATGCCGTCGAAGAGCATGGCACAGGCATCGCAGGCGCAGAGAATCTGTCGCGTCGCAACTTCTACCAGGTGCGGATGCTGGTGATGAAGGCCGGCGCTGCACAGCTCGCAATGCTCTTCTGCACGCGACGCCGCACTGCGCGCTCGGGTGAACTGGCGCAGAACTCCGAACGCCTGCTCAAAGGCCAACGGGGGCTGTTCAGGCATGGCTGATCCCTTCTGCATGCGGCGCAGGATGGCGTCAATCCGCACCATCCGTCTGGAATGAATGTCCGCGAGGAGCGGCCAGGACAAGATTGCCGCCGAGCAGGCTCTCCAATGCGACAAAGCCTGAGCTGCTGGACGGTTCTTCGAGCCCGAGAATTTCAAGTGCGACCAGATCGGGAGCGAGTTCATAGACGCCCTCCTCAACAATCGCCTGCATATCTTTTGCAGAAGAACCGCAACTGTGGCCGGTCGTCGTGATTTGTATTCGCACCACGCCCTCGTCGATGCGCACGAGATCAGCAGTGCAGGCAAGTTTGCGCAGGCGGGTTCGCATGCGCTCCATTGCCTTATTCACGCGCGTTTCAATGTCATCGGGATGCAGCGAGTAGAGCAGAAGCAGGCTGCCGGCGATCGAGTCCTGCCCAAGTTTGTCGATGATCGAGGGTCCCACGTCTCCGCTTTCAAAGACTACTTCCATCATCCGGTCCAGGCCAGCGCCATGCACATCCATCAGGAGCTGTACCAGCTCCTTGCATGCGACCTTTTGCGGGCCCTCCGGCATCTGGTCGAACTGCGCAATCAGCTTGCCGAGTCGTTCGAACCTGCTCTTGAAATTCGCTGCCGTTCGCCACACGCCTCCTTTGGAGTGCGAATCGGAGTGCGAGCCGGGAGGAATGACCGCCCGGCTCATGGTTCATACGAATAGCGCCTTGCAGCGCCGTTTACGGTTGCATGACACCGAACATCGGGGAGTGGTGTGTCTCCAGCACCTTACCATTGCCGAGATACATGTGCACGCCGCATGGCAGGCAAGGGTCGAAGCTGCGAACGGCGCGCATGATATCGATTCCCTTGAATTTGTCGGGGCCATTTTCCTCGAAGATCGGGGTGTTCTGCACCGCATCCTCATACGGCCCCGGCGTGCCATAACAATCGCGCGGATTGGCATTCCAGGGAGTTGGGGGATAGGGGTGATAGTTGGCGATCTTGTGATCGCTGATCACCACGTGATGCGACAAGACTCCGCGCACCGCCTCGTGGAAGCCGCAGCCGATCGCTTCTTCAGGAACCTTGAAGTCGTTCCAGGTCCTGGTGCGTCCGGCGTGCAACTCTGCCAGCGCCTGCTCGGCAAAATACAATGCGGCGGCAGCAGCGTACGCCTGGAAGTAAGTGCGCGCCCGATCGCGCTCAATGGCATTGCTCCACTTGGGAATCTTCCACTCGAACTCAACTTCGGGGAGCGAAGTTGTCTTGGGCAGATAGATCTTCACGCTGTGCCCGGTGGCCTTGATGTACCCGATGTCCACGATGCCGGCGAGCGCGGTCGCCCAGAAGCGGGCGATCGGGCCGCCGCCGGTATCGAGCGCAAGATAATCGCCGGTGCGCTTGTCATACCAGCGAGGCGACATCACCCACGTGTATTTTTCCTTGAAGTCGCGCTTCTGCGGCTTGGGGAAGGTGCTCTGGTTCCAGGGATGGCGCTGATCGACGGGATTGCCCAGCGGATCTTTCTGCACGAACGTCTGCGCATTTTGCCAGTCGTCGTAATAGGAGCTGCCCAGCAGGATGCGGATGTTGAGGTTGATGTCAACGAGGTCGCTGGTGACCAGCTTGCCGTCGACAACGACGCCCGGTGTGACATACATTGCGCGGCCCCAATCGGTCATTTTCGCGTAGGTGTAGTCGCAGACGTCGGGGTTGTTGAACGATCCCCAACATCCGAGAAGAATGCGCCGCCGGCCGACCTCTTCGTAACCGGGGAGGGCCTCGTAGAAAAAGTCGAAGAGGTCGTCGTGCAGGGGCACAACCTTCTTCATGAACTCCACATACTTCATCAGGCGCACGATGTAATCGGTAAAGAGCTGCACCGTCGGAACCGTTCCAACGCCGCCGGGATACAGCGTGGATGGATGGACGTGGCGGCCTTCCATCAGGCAGAACATCTCGCGGGTCATGCGGCTAACCTGCAAAGCCTCGAGATAGAACGCCCCCGTGAAGGGATTCAGGGCCTTCATGATGTCGCCGATGGTGCGATGGCCGTGCAGTTCCGCATGCGGAGCCGCGGTCTTCTCAGCCTTTTCCCATACACCGGGGTTGGTTTCCTTCACCATCTTTTCGCAGAAGTCAACGCCGACCAGGTTGTCCTGGAAGATGTTGTGGTCGAACATGTATTCGGCGGCTTCGCCCAGGTTCACTATCCACTCGGCCATCGCCGGGGGCCGCACGCCGAACGCCATGTTCTGCGCATAGGTGGCGCAGGTGGCGTGGTTGTCGCCGCAGATGCCGCAGATGCGGCTGGTGATGAAGTGGGCGTCGCGCGGATCCTTGCCCTTCATGAAGATGCTGTATCCGCGGAAAATTGAAGAGGTGCTGTGACACTCGGCTACTTTGCGCTTGCCGAAGTCAATCTTGGTAAAGATGCCGAGGCTGCCAACGATCCTGGTAATTGGATCCCAATTCATCTCTACTAACTGGCTCTTGTCAACATCAGCCTCATTACGCGTGGCGGTAATCGTGGCCATCTTGGATTCTCCTTTTGTGCTTTGTTAGTAGGTGTTGGAGTGGTAGCCGGTGGTGAGTTCAGCACGTGGATGCCGCCATTTGGGCTCTTTGTTGACGGTCGCTTGCGTCATGCTGCGCAGAGCTCGAATTGCCTTGCCATATGGGCCGAGGGCGGTGCTTGAGAGCTTGCCACCGGGGGGTTCATCCATGAACGGCATGAACTTGTCGGGGAAGCCGGGCATGGTGCAGCCGATGCAGATGCCGCCAACGTTCGGGCAGCCGCCAATGCCGGCCATCCAACCGCGCTTGGGCACGTTGCAATTGACCACCGGACCCCAGCAGCCGAGCTTCACGATGCATTTAGGAGAACCATAGCTGGTGGCAAAGTCGCCCTGCTCGTAATAGCCGGCGCGATCGCAGCCCTCATGCACGGTCCTGCCAAACAGCCAGGTTGGGCGCAACTGATCATCAAGAGGAATCATCGGGGCCAAACCGGCCACCTGGTAGAGCAAATAGAGGACCGTTTCCATGAAGTTGTCCGGCTGAACCGGACATCCCGGAACGTTCACGATCGGCAGACCGGCCTTGGATTTCCAACCCCATCCGAGGTAGTCAGCCAATCCCATGCAACCGGTCGGATTTCCTTCCATCGCATGAATGCCGCCGTAGGTCGCGCAGGTTCCGCAGGCAATAACGGCGATCGCCTTCGGAGTCAGCCGATCTATCCATTCGTTGGTGGTAATGGGCTGACCCGTATCTGGATTCGTTCCAAGCCCCGCCCAGTAGCCTTCTTTCTTGATCTTCTCGTTGGGGATTGAGCCCTCAACAACCAGCACAAACGGGTCGAGCCTGCCGGCTTCTGCTTCGTACCAGAACTTGAGGAAGTCGTCGCCATTTTCATAGGCGAGAACCGGATTGTGCAGGTGAACCTTGGGCAGGCCTGGAATTGCACCCAGGAGGACATCTTCAATGCCGGGTTGAGTGGCTGCCGTGATGGAAACCGAGTCTCCGTCGCACCCCAGACCGGCTGTGATCCATACGATATGCAATTCGGCTACAGCGGGTTTCTTCTGGGTGATTCGACCGTAAGGAGTTGCTGCTGGAGTCATGACCTGTGATCTCCTTTTCGGATGCTGGCTGGTGTTGGCTTTTGACTGCAGACGATATCGCCGTGAAAACCTGCGACGATGCTCTGCCGGATTTCAACTCAAGATAAATGGATGCGGCGTTTCGGTCGTTTGCCGCCCGTTAGTTTGCGAATCGGGAAATCCTCGTAGAGACCTCTTTGGATACCAGGTTGAATCCGGCGTTCTGGCTTTCATCGAGCCTGTACCACAGCGCATTCCCGTGGTCAGCGGCTCGGCTTTTCTAAGGGGCAGAGGGAAGTCGCCTTCATCAAACCTTCGCTATCCAAACAGATACCGCTAAAGAGCCGCAAGCAGGACCGACCCTATTCTCTCTTCATACTTTTGCTTCGCAACGGGTCGGGATTTCCCTTATTGAGTGATGCCCGCCACGGTAGTGCAGATGAACGATTGCAAGGTTCGCAAATTGATTCTGGACAAAGCAAGGCCCGCAGCTCGCTATGGGTTCATTTCGTTGATCTTCCACTGGATTGCATGTTGAATTAATTCCCGCCCGCTGCGCAGCGCAAGCTTCTCCTTGATATGAGCCTGGTAGGTTTCCACGGTCTTGACGCTGAGATGCAGTTCTTCAGCAATCTCGCGGGTACCACGGCCTTCGCCAATCAGCCGAAAGACCTCCAGCTCCCGATCGGAGAGCGCGGACAGGCGCGACTCAATCACGGTTGGAACGCCGCCGATGAATTGCTGCAGCATTTTGTTCGACATGCGATCGCTTAGATAAACTTCGCCATTCAGGATGCGGCGCAAAGCCACCAGCACTTTCTCTGTGGCCTCCTGCTTCATGATGTATCCATTCGCACGGGCACGCAGCACCCGCTCTGCGTAGATTGCCTCATCGTGCATTGAGAGAACCAGCACCGGAAGATCCGGGTCAGAGGCGCGAATGCTTTTGAGCAACTCGAGGCCGTCGGGCCCGTTGAGCGAGATGTCCAGGATCATGATGTCAGGTCTTCGCCGGGCTATGGCCTGCATGGCGGCCTGCGCCTCCTCAGCCTCGCCGCAAACCTGCATATCCTGCTGCTGATTAATCAGCAGAGCGAGTCCCTGGCGCATGAGTGGATGATCGTCGACGACAAGAACCGCCTTCTTGGCAGTCTGTGTGGTCATCTCCAAAACGGCATTTGTTGTCATTCGCTTATCCCTTCACTTAGCCGAGGCCATGGGAAACATGCAAGCGACACAAGTTCCCTGCTCCGGATTTGGCCTGATCTCAAACCTTCCGCCGATCATGCCCGCGCGATAACTCATGATATGCAGTCCCATTCCCTGCGCACTTCCGCGATTCTCTCGAATTCCCACTCCGTCATCCACGATTAGAAGCGTGCCCCATCCGTTGCTCGCATCCAGGCGAATCACAATATTGCGTGCGTGACCATGCTTGATGGCGTTATTCACCGCCTCCTGGGCAATATGGTAAAGATGCGTCGCCATGGCGTCATCATGGATTAACACATCGGCCTCGCATTCGAACCGGCATGAAATCCCGAACAGGTCCTCGACCTCTCCCGCCCAGAGCTGCAGCGCCGACATCAATCCCTGGGCGTCAGAGACAACGGGGAGCAACCCTCGCGCCAGTTCGCGTGTCTTGTGGATCGCCTCGTTCACCAGCTTCACGATTTTGGCAGCATCTGCGGCGTCGTCTATTTTCTTTTCAGCCAGCTTCGCCTCGTGAACCTTGGCCATAAAGGCGATCCCGGTAAGATGCTGTCCCAGCCCGTCGTGCAAGTCCTGGCCGATGCGCCGCTGTTCCCTTGCGCTGATATTCAGCAGAGCTCTCTCCAACTGCTCCCGCTCTGTGATGTCAATGCCTGTGACGATGATGTAGCTGGGCGTTCCATCATTGGCAGGCAACATCGAACAGGACCAGGCGATCAAGCGATGCGTTTCATGCCGTGTTACCCAATGACTGTGAAAGTCTTTTGGCGGCAATTCGGCTCTTAATTGCGAAAAAATTGACTTCGTTCGCTCAACTTCCTCCGTCTCCAGGAAGTAATCCCAGATGGGTTTTCCGCGGACATCGTCGAGCGAATACCCGGTCGTGAGTTCGCATGCGCGATTGAATCGCACGATGCGTCCTTCGGGATCGAGAACAGTCACAAGGGCGCCAACCGTGTCGAGGATGGCCGAAACTACGTTGCGCTCCTGCTGCAGGGCCCGTTCGGTGTGCTTCAAGTCGGAGATGTCGAAGGCCACGCCATGCACAAACCATGGCTGCCCATCTGGCCGGCGCACCATGCGCGCGTCGCAGTGGAACCAGACCACGCGGCCGTCGCGCGCGATTACACGGTAGGACGAGCGGAGCGCCTTGCCCGAAAGAAACATGTTCGCCGCTTCAAGGCTCCAACGCTGCTTGTCTTCAGGATGAATTTGCTCATACCAGCGGACCGGATCTTCGAGCCACTCCTCCCGTGAATACCCAAGCGCCGCCTCGATCTCAGGACTGATGTAGGCCTCGCTGACCCCGCGATCCAGATAAGCCATGAAGACGACCGCCGGAATCTGTTCCAGCAAAGCGCGGTATTTGGCCTCGAGATTCGAAGCGTGTGCGTCTCCGGTCAGTGCGGTGCGGTCCGCGTCAGAAACAGAAGTGTCCGACGTGCTGCTGAAGACGTTCGCCAACTCCATCAGCAATGCTTCAGCTTCTCCGAGGTCAGGCAGCGCCGCAAAACCGTCGAGTTCCGACACGTCGAGAGGCTTGCGATCTCCCCATTCGGTTTGTGAGAGTAATGCCAACGCTCACCCCATTCGGACCGCAACTTCCGGCTGTTCCCTTGGATGTCAGGCTGTGTTGCCGGATAAACCCTTCGGTTGACGCCAGCTCGGCACTTTGTTGAGCGAAGCCTGTGTGAACTTGCGCAATGCATGAATTGCCCGACCATAGGTTTGGACTGCGGCCGAAGAAAGCAGAGAGCCGGGCGGCTGGTTCATGAAGGGCATGAATTTGTCGGGAAACCCCGGCATGGTGCAGCCAATGCAGATTCCACCCACGTTGGGGCAACCGCCGATTCCGCCAATCCATCCGCGCTTGCCCACGTTGCACTGCACCACCGGACCCCAGCAGCCCAGCTTCACAATGCACTGCGGAGAGCCATATTCCTCAGCAAACTGGGCCTGCTCGTAATAGCCACCGCGGTCGCAACCTTCATGGACCGTGCTGCCGAATAGCCAGGTCGGCCGCAACGCCTCGTCGAGAGGAATCATGGGCGCACGGCCCGACGCCATGTAGAGCAGGTAAAGCAGCGTTTCCATAAAGTTGTCAGGTTGTACGGGGCAACCGGGCACGCAGACAATCGGAATCTCTGTTTTCGATTTCCATTTCCATCCAAGATAGTCAGGCAGGCCCATGCAATCGGTTGGATTGCCTTCCATGGCATGGATTCCGCCGTAGGTTGCGCACGTCCCTACCGCAATCACAGCCCAGGCGTGCGGCGCGAGCCGATCGATCCACTCGCAGGTGGTGATGGGCTGGCCCGTCCTGGCATCGGTGCCCAGCGCCGCCCAGTATCCCTCAGCCTTGTTGTTCTCATTCGGGATGGAACCTTCGATGACAAGAATGAAGGGCTCCAGGTTGCCTTCGGCTGCCTGGTGGAATCGCAACAAGAACTCCTCGCCGTTTTCGATCGAAAGAAAGGGGTTGTGGAAATTGACTTTGGGAGTCCACGGCATTCCACCCAGAACAATGTCTTCGACGCTTGGCTGCGTCGCCGCCGTCATCGCAATGGTGTCGCCATCGCAACCAAGCCCTGCTGTGATCCACAGAACATCGATCTCCGCGATGGGTGAGGCATGTTGGTCCCAGGCTGCCACAGACCTCCTGCGAATCGCGTCTCAAGGGGAAGGGACGTTTCGACTATATTCCACCTGAAAATGGACTTAGGCAAGGGGTGAATGGCTTGCACCGTATTGATTTTTGGGGCAGAAAAATCTGGATTGAGAAGGTACTCGAATTCGCACTCGATGGCCGGATCATCGTCACAGTTGCAAATCTACCGTCTGGAAAGAAAATGCAACGCTGAGATTGAGTTTTTGGGGGAAGGGTGCGGTTGGGCTGCGCAGAGAATTGTGCCCGGATATGGAAATTTACAAAGCCAATGCTGCTTCCATAAACCCTTGATTTCAAGGTTTATGGCGGGGACGACGGGGCTCGAACCCGCGACCTCCGCCGTGACAGGGCGGCGCTCTAACCAACTGAGCTACGTCCCCAGAAACATCCTGGAGCGCTGCAGATTACATTTTGCCTGTAGAACCGCTCAATAACCGCTTGAGCCCATCCACAGCACAATTTCATCTCGCGGAACGCACTATCAACCCCAAAAGGCGCAGTGCTTTCCTGCTTATGCAACATCCTTGAGTGTATCAGAAAAGACTTCCCTTGGCGGCGTCGGCGCAGGACAACTCCCGCATCGCATCTCAACCCGATTCAGCACAAATCTGCTGTTTTCGTGCATCGCTTCGGCAACTCATCGGCCCGAACTGGATACCTCAGGCGCTCCAGGCTGTGCGGTTGGCGCGTCCTGCGTTTGTGAAACCCATGTCCGCCGAAATGCCGCGAACGCATTGCAGCAAGTGGTTCGCAATCGCCGGAAGCTTTTGCGCGGTCACGCGGAAGGATGGACCGGAAACGCTGACGGCGGCAACCGGCTGCCGTTGCGCATCGAGCAGCGGAACCGCGATGCATCGCAATCCCTCTTCCAATTCCTCGTCATCCACCGCATAGCCCCTGCGGCGCGTCTTCTCAATCTCTGCGCGCAGTGCGTCGGCAGTGGCAATCGTGCGATGCGTGAATCGCTCAAACTTGGTGCGGCGCAGAATCTCGTTGATTCGATCCTCGGGCAAAAATGCAAGCATCGCTTTGCCCACTGAAGTGCAGTGCACCGGATTGCTGGACCCAATGCGCGTAATCATGCGCACCGAACGAGCAGGCTCAATCTTGTCGATGTAAATGACGCGCGCCTGCTCAAGAATGCAGAGGTGCGCTGTCTCTTCGGTTTCGGCCACCAGGCGGCGCAAGTGCGGCTGAGCGCGTTCGCGCAAGTCATACTGCTCAATGGCGCGATTGCCAAAGTCGAAGAGCCTGAGGCCAAGGCGAAATTTTCCGCCACTGGTGCGTTCCACCATGCGGTGTCGCTCAAGCACCATCAAGAAACGATGTGCAGTGCTTTTGTGCAATTGCAGGGACGAGGCGACCTGTGCCAATCCCAGCGGCACTTCGCTTTCTCCAAGCAAATCCAGCACCGCAAATGCGCGATCCAAGGCCTGAACTTTGTATGTACCTTGAGGGGCTGCGTCTCGCATTTTGGTCCTCTATTCCGAGTAGTGAGTACTTTTCGAGTTTCTCAGGATATGGGACTCAAGTCAAGAATTTGACACGGCAGGCGAATGTGGAATTCCTGCTATCGTCATCGCAATTCAATGCGATAGCTTCGGAGTAGAATTTCTCCCCGGGAGAAACCGATGCCCAAGTTTTCGTGCGTAAACCTTCTGCTCATTATGTTGGCGTGCTCGCTTTCCGCGCAACAGACGACGCTGCCAAATTTCCGCTCGCAGCCAGATAAGCCAGCCATCACGACTCCCGCTGAGACGCCGCTTCCGCCGTTTATTGACGGCATTCCAACGTGCGGCAAAGAGTCGCAACCTCCGCAAGGAACTCACAGAATGGGGAGCGGAGTGAGGCCCCCGAAGCCCAGGTTTACTCCCGTCGCCGAATTCTCAGACGAAGCGCGAAAAATGATCAAGAAGCAGCATATTAAGGATTTTCAGGCTGTCAGCCTTTTGCGGCTAACTGTCAACGAGGAAGGCAACCCCGAAGACATTTGCATTGCGAGACCGGCAGGTTTCAGTTTAGATAAACAGGCATTCCTTACCGCTCAAAAATATCGATTCGACCCGGCAACGCAGGATGGAAATCCTGTCGCCGTACGAATCGCGATTGAAGTCAACTTCAAGCTTTTTTGAGACCTCAAGTGTTTCTTTAAGCAGGAACCACATCTCCCTCACCGGGCGCGAGAAAGAGATTTTCCTCAAGACCATGCTGGCGAGTGTAGAGGTCGTAATAGCGGCCGCCCATTGCAAAGAGTTCCGCATGGTTGCCGCGTTCAACAATCTGGCCTTGCTCCACCACCAGGATCTGGTCGGCGCGGCGAATTGTCGAAAGCCGGTGGGCAATCACGAACGTGGTGCGCCCCTGCATCAGTTGGGCCAATCCGGCTTGAATCATGGCTTCGGATTCCGAGTCAAGCGAACTGGTCGCCTCGTCGAGAATCAGAAGGCGCGGCTGAGCGAGCAGAGCGCGCGCAATCGACAGACGCTGCCGCTGTCCTCCTGAGAGTTTCACGCCGCGCTCGCCGACGATTGTTTCGTAGGCTTCCGGGTAACGCTCAGCAAACTCATCCACCCGGGCGGTGCGACAGGCGAAAAGAAACTGCTCCTCTGTCGCGTCGGGCCGGGAAAACATGACATTCTCTCGGATCGATCCATCGAAGAGGAAGGAATCCTGCAACACCACACCCAGTTGAGACCGGAATGTATTCAAGTCGACGGTAGCTAGATCAACATCGTCGACGACCACTCGACCACTGGTGGGCGTGTGAAATGCGCAGAGAAGGCTGATAATCGTGGATTTTCCCGACCCTGACGACCCCACAAGCGCCGTCACTGTGCCAGGTGCGGCTTGAAAGCTGATGCCGTGCAACACGGGTTTATCGGGTTCGTATGCGAACTCCACATCCTCAAATCGGACGTTGCCCACAATAGGCGGCATCTTCAGCGTGCGCCGAGGATCCTGATTTTCTTCCAGTTCCGCCATGATCTCGCCAGTGCGGTCGAGGCCCGCAAAAGCTTCGGTCAACTGGGTGCCGATGTTCACCACCTGGAAGACAGGCGCAATCATGAAAGCAAGAAACATGTTGTAGCTGAAATAATCGCCAACGGTCCAGGTGTGATTGAGCACGCTGTTGCCGCCAAGCCACATCACGAGGGCCGACACCAGCCCCAGCACTGTTGTTGACGCTGAACCGAGCACGCTGGTCATCGTCAGCGACTTCATTACGTTTGCAAGGAGCCGCTCGACGCCCTGGCCGAAGACACTGGCCTCGCGTTCCTCAGCGTGGTAACCCTTGATGACGCGCACACCGCCTAGAGATTCAGTCAGCCGACCTGTAACCTCGGCATTGATCTTGGCGCGCTCGCGAAAGATGGGGCGAATCACTTTGAATGCATATTGCAGAATGAAGACGAACGCGCCCACCACAGTAAACACGGTGAGCGTGACCATGACACTGCGATGCATCAGGTAAATAAACGCCAGCGTGGCAGTGAGCAACCCGCCGACAAACTCGACCAACCCCGTTCCCACAAGATTCCGAATGCCTTCAACATCCGACATGATGCGCGCTACCAGCGTGCCGGTGCGGTTCTCGTCGTAATAGGAGACCGAGAGCAGCCCAACATGCCGTTGCACCTGGCGTCGCATTTCGGCAATCAGGCGTTGCCCTGCCTTCGAAAGCAGTTGTGTAAGCGAATACGAGGTGATCGCCTGGATCACCATGGCTGAAAAAACCAGCCCGATAATCCTTGGCAATAGCTCAGGATGCGCATGCGTTGGCGACAGGACCTTATCGAGCAGGGTTTTTGAAGTATAAGGAAGCACCAACCCGGCTACGCGGTTGATCGCCATCAGGCACAACCCAATTATGAGCAAACCTTTGCGCGGCGCCACCAACGCCCGTATCTGCGGCCACAGCTTTTTCAAATTCGGTTTCTGCTTGGGCAGGTCCGCCTTCGCTGCACGCGAACTGCCTGCGCGCGGTGACCGCTCCGATCGCGATCCGCCCATACCCAACCCGCCTCGCATCGTCCCCATGCGCTTATACCTTCCCCGAACGCCGTGCAGCGATGAACGATCGTACGCAAAGAATCACGTAGATCAGAAGCAGTCCGGCCATGGCAATTTGCGCGCCAATCGCAATCTGATCGGGTGCGTGACCGGCCGACGAGGCGTGAGCGAATCCCTGCACGGCTCGAATCCCGGCGCCGAGGAAGCCAAGCAATCCGATCGTCACATTAATGTGCATGAACAGCTTGCGGCGGGACTCGCTGGGGCTGATGGCGAGAAAGCCAAATACCCCTAAAGCAACGCCAAACCAGGTAGGAATCAACGCCGTCGGATGCTGGCTCCCCGTGCCCAGATAACCGACTAAACCAAGCGCAATCAATAGACCTGCAAACACCAGTGTCACTTTTGCCAAGCAAAGACCTCCCTCGCGGCACATGGTCAGGATACCAGTTAGCTAGATGCGCATCCCCGCTCCGTTGATGCGAAGAATGCTCTCTACCGGTCGTTTAGCGCTGAATGCGCGCTGATCCGCCTTTGGCGAATGTGCGCACCTGGTCCACTGTTGCCATGGTTGTATCGCCGGGAAAGGTGGTCAGCAGCGCTCCGTGCGCCCAGCCGAGTTTGAGCGCTTCCTCGGGCGATTGGCCAGTCAATAAGCCGTAGATGAATCCGGCCGCAAAGCCGTCTCCGCCGCCAACCCTGTCAAGCACGTCTAACTCTGCGGTCGGCGCAGAATACGTCTTGCCGTCAATCCATGCCACTGCGCTCCAGCTATGCCGATTGGTCGAATGCACCTCACGCAGAGTGGTAGCCACGATCTTCACTTGCGGATGTTTCTTGCTGACCTGGTCAATCATGCCGAAAAAGACGCTGGGATCCAACTTTGATTTAGCCGCGACCTCGGGTCCGGGAATACCCAGCCCCTTTTGCAGATCCTCCTCGTTCCCGACGAGCACATCGACGTTCTGAACGATTGTGCCGATGATTTCTACAGCGCGTTGATCGCCGCCGGAGATCTTCCATAGCTTCTCTCGGAAATTCAAATCGAACGAAGTGACCGCACCCGCCGCTTTTGCGGCCTTCATCATCTCTGCCGCCAGCTCTGCTGTCGTGGGCGAGAGCGCAGCGAAAATGCCGCCGCAGTGAACCCAGCGCACACCACCGGCGAAGATTGCCTTCCAATCGAAATCTCCCGGCTTCAAATGCGCAGCCGCTTCGTTGCAGCGGTTATAGAAAACCACCGGGGCGCGCACGCCGAACCCGCGATCGCTGTAGACGGTGGCCATGTTCGGCCCTGTGACGCCGTCGTGTTTGAAGTGCTTGTAAATCGGCTTCACGCCCATAGCGCGAACCCGCTCGGCGATAAGGTCTCCGATTGGATAGTCCGACATGGCAGAAACGATCGCCGTTTTCATGCCGAAACAATCGGCCAGGTTGGCGGCGACGTTAAACTCGCCGCCGCTCACATGAATCCGGCACTCCGTGGCCTTGCGAAAAGGAATGATGCCTGGGTCGAGCCGGTGAACCAAAGCGCCGAGCGACAGAAAATCCAGTTCAGCCTTCTCGCGAATTTCCAATCCATAATTCATCTTTGACTAGCTCCTGGTGCGGCGAGTGTTTCAACTTGTTCATTTCTTAATCAGAAACGGCTTTTGTGTCAGGGGATCAACGAGAATTTCATCTGCACGTCCCGACTCCAACATCTCTATAAAGTGCTGGAGAACCTCACGCGCCTCGTCAAGGTTCTCGCCTTTCTCCCATTCAAATTCATCAGGCGAAAATGGCCAGTTCTCCCCCAGCGGATATCTTCCGTCTCGCCGGCCAAGCGCGTCTATCTTAAGCAACATCTGTTCGATGTCAGGCGGAAAGGGATGCGCGCCATGCACCGTCAGATCACTCAGCGGATTATCGTGATATTTTCCGTTTGGCAAATTCTATCTCCCAAAAGCGACGGCCAACGCGGTAACCGGTGGACGAGCATCAGCCTGCGTTCGCATGTTTCAAGTCCGTCAGAATCTGTTCCGGCGTCCACTCGTTGCCGGGATAAAACCGCACGACTTTGCCATCCGGTCCAATCAGCGTGGTCGAAAGCGTGTGGGTAATGGTTTCATCGGGACCGTTCGTAATTCCGACGTCAAAGTATTTCGCCATTTCAAGCAAAACCGGCTTCTCAGGGACCGCAAAATCCCAATCAGCAAACGCGGTTTTAGCATCGCTGCCAATGTACGTCGCGCCGTAGGCTCGCAGACGTTCGGGGGTGTCATGATCCGGATCGAAGCTGACACAGAGCAGGTGCGCCTTGGCGTACATGGCAGGGTTGGCAACCAGTTGCTTGTCGATTACAGCGAAGTTATGGGTCACCAGCGGACAGAAATTGGGCAGCGGGCAACGCGTGTAAATGAAGGTAATGAGCAGGTCTTTGCCGCGAAATTGATCGAGATGAATCGTTCGCCCATCCTGATTCCGAAGCTTGAAATCAGGCACCTGGTCGCCCTCGGCAGGAACGTGGTAGAAGACCGTCGGCCGGTAATCCGGCTTGCCCTGTGCGATCACAACAAGGTGATCCAGCAGCACATCAGCGTCTGTATCCTGCGAAACCAGCACGTCCGCGGTAATCACATCGCCAGGGTGCAGTTCGCTTAAAATACTTGGGTCCTTCAGCTTGTAAGGCATGGTCATCGCGTCCATGAAGCCGGGTATCGCCTCATGATTCAATGTGACCTCGCCGGTAGCGAGATTCGTAGAAATGACCTTCCCCCTCAGCCTGTACACCTTGAAATGGGACGAAGAAGTTGGAGCAGAACCCGCCTCCTGGTGGCTGTGACACCCGGCGATCGCAACCGCTGCAAGCAATGAGGATGCAAGGAATAGACGAATCACTCCCCAGTGTACAACTCACCCTGTTTCCCACATGGATGCGCCCGTGGCGCTGCGGCGTCCAGACGGCGTATAACGCAGGAATGGGCTCTCTGGCAGGGGAAGAGATCGACAACTGGCTTCACGCCGGAGGACTGGTCGTAACTTCGAGCGAACGAGCCGCGCGTGCCTTCCAAGCCGCCTACCATCGCCGCCGCCGCGCCGAGGGGTTCGCCGCATGGCCCGCGCCCAACATCCTGGATTGGAAGGCCTTCGCCCGCACGGCCTGGGAAGAACGCAATATCGATGGCCGCCTGCTGCTGAATTCCGCCCAGGAGCAGGCCCTCTGGTCTGAAATCATTCATAGCGAACAGCACCTCCCTACCACATTGCCCGCCTCTGTCAGACGTCTTGCGGCAATGGCGATAGAGGCGCACGAGCTGCTCGCCAACTACTCTCCTGCACATCTGCGCGCCAGCGCCCGGAGCGGCTGGGACGGCGATGCAGACGCCTTCAGCGAGTGGCTCGCCGCATTTGATGCAGAATGCCGCCGCAATAACTTGATCAGCCTCAGCAACGTCCCGCTCGAGTTGATCGTGATGCTGGAGGAGGAAAAAGCTGTGCGCTCGCCCTTGCGGGCTGCGGGCTTTGACAACCTGCTCCCGACGCAGCGGCAATTGTTCGACACCTGGGGGCAGTGGCAGCAATTTGAACTCGAAGAGCGTTCAAATGAGATTCACTTCCACCGCACATTGGACAGGCAATCCGAGCTTGGAGCCTGCGCGGCGTGGTGCAATTGCGAAATCTCAGCGAATCCCGAGACTCGGCTGCTGGTCGTCGCGCAGGACGTTGCCAGTCGCCGCGGTGAAATTGAGCGAGCCTTTCTTCGTCACGGCACGCCCGGCGCGGCATCCCGCTTCGAGTTCTCTCTCGGAGTCCCGCTGGGACAGGTGCAACTGATACGCCGAGCCATTCTGCTGCTTCGCTGGCTTGAGGTCGCACTTGACGAGAATGAGTTGGATTGGCTGCTTTCCAACGGCCTTGTGGCGGACGCAGTGGAATCTGCCGACCTGCAGGCTTACATGCGCTCTTTGCGCCAAAGAGGCTTGCAGCGAACCCGGTGGGATTTACAGGCCTTCATTCATGCCGCGCAAATCTCGGCGCCTCAGTTTGCAGACCCACAGGTTTCGGTCACAAAGACTTCCGCGAGGCTGCCTGCCCGATGGGTCCAGCGCATGATAACGGCACAGCGTCGGCTTCGCGAGTTCGGCAGCAAGCCTCAGTCGCATATTGAATGGGCAGAGCGGGCTCCGCAGTTGCTTGATTTGATGGGCTGGCCCGGAAATGAGTCGAGCGCCGACTTTCAGGCCCATCGCCGCTGGCAACAGGCGCTGGATACCACGGGCTCGCTCGGTTTCACCGGGCGCCGTGTTGACTGGCGTGAGTTTCTTTCAATCCTTGAGCGTGCACTCAATGAAACTCTTTTTGCTCCGCAGTCGCTTGATGCGCCTATTCAGATCGCAGGCCCGGCCGAATCCGCCGGACTTACCGCTGAGGGGATCTGGTTTCTTGGAGCCGACGAGGATTCCTGGCCTGGTGTTGCATCCACGCATCCGTTGCTGCCGATCCAGGTTCAGCGCGAAGCCGGAATGCCGCACTCCACGCCGCAGCGCGACTGGGATTTTTCGTTGGCAATCACCAGGCGTCTCATCGCTTCCGCGCTCATGGTTCACTTCAGCTTTGCAGCCCAAAAAGAGGACGTGGAAGCGCGCCCCTCGCGGCTCATCACACAACTGGCAGGCTCGCCGCAACTGCTGCCTGCCGCGTTGACTCCACTTCCCGCGGACGAACCAGCCACAATTCTTTTCGCTGATTTCGGCCGCGTTGCCTTTCCGTCCGGTGCAGTTCAAGGCGGATCAAGCGTTCTCACATTCCAGTCGCAATGTCCTTTCAAGGCTTTCGCGATTGCGCGACTTGGCGCGCGCGATTGGGATCCTGCGGAGTTCGGACTTACTGCCGCCCAGCGAGGAATGCTGTTGCACGCCGTGCTTCACAAAATATGGGGCGACCCGCCGCCTGCGGGGCTGCGTTCCTTGTCGGACCTGCTCAACCTCAAAGATCGCAAGAGCTTTGTCGCGAGACACGTTCAAGAGGTGCTGCAGGAAGAAATATCCGCAGCGATCCGCGATCAAATGCCGCCGCGCTATCTGGAACTTGAAGAGTTGCGCCTCGTCGGCCTTGTATCCGAATGGCTGGACTTTGAGGCCGGGCGTGTCGAATTCACGGTCGCTGAAACCGAGTCAAAGCGCACAATCAACGTCGCTGGCCTCACCCTGAATCTCCGCCTTGATCGAATTGATCGATTGATCGATGATTCACCCCTGGTCATCGACTACAAGACGGGCGACGTTTCGCCGAGGGCTTGGGACCTTCCCCGCCCCGACGATGTGCAATTGCCGCTTTACAAAATCTTCGGGCTTGAAGAGAACGGAGAATCACGATCCGGCGATTCCGCCAACAAGAACATGGCGTCCGGCGGGCTCGTCTTCGCTAAGATTCGCACTGGCAAACCGGGGTTCGCCGGACGCGTTGTCAATGCCAGGGAAACCATCCTTAACTCGCTCAACGGCAACAACTCGTTGGTTCGAGCGAAGCTCACGGCCCGTGACGAAGCCGAGTGGAAAGCGAAGATCGACCGACTGGCGAGGGACTTCATCGAAGGTCGCGCCGATGTTGATCCGCGCGACTACCCAAAGACCTGCGAACAATGCGGGCTGCAATCCATCTGCCGCATTCAAGAGCCTGAAAATCGCGATCACCTTGATCCGGGAGACGAAGCAGAGAGCGAGGGCGATGACGATGAGTAGCGCTCTCAAGCAACTTCCTCCCGATCAGGCTGCGCGGAATAAGGCGCTCGATCCGAGTCGCTCGGTCCTCGTGCAGGCTCCCGCAGGCTCAGGCAAAACCGATCTGCTGACCCGGCGTTTTTTGCGCCTGCTCGCAGAAGCCGACGAACCCGGGCAGATCGTGGCCATCACCTTCACCAAGGCCGCCGCCGCAGAGATGCGCCACAGGATCCTGAAGGAGCTTGAAAAAGCAGCAGCTAACGACGATTCGACCGCGGCAACTGACCCGTTCTCGATGGAATATCTCGCCCGGCGCGCCCTCGACCGCTCGCGCGCCAGGGGTTGGAATTTGATCGACCTTTCTTCGCAACTCCGCATCACGACCATCGATTCGTTCTGTCGCGATCTTGCTATCCAGCAACCGCTGATTTCGGGTGTTGGCGGCAATCTGCAAATCGATGAACAACCAAACGAACTATATCGCCGCGCGGTACGAATGGTGATGGAGAAACTGGGTGATACTCTTTCTGCCGAACTTGGCGCAGCCATCGAAGAACTTCTCCTATTGCGCGACAACGGCTGGCAGGAAATGGAGCAGTTGCTTACATCCATGCTCGGCAAGCGCGACCGCTGGATGCAAGACTTCGTTCTGCAACAGGAACAAGATTGGGAAGAACTGCGCGAACGCCTTGAGCGCCCTTTCGCTCGAGCCGTCGAAAGTGCATTGCCCGCCATTGAGCAGTTGCTCGACCAGGTTTCGGGAGCTTGCAATGAAGCGCACGAATTAGCACGTTTTGCCTGGGCTCATAGCCGCGGCCAACACCACCAGGATCTCGCGGAACTGGCCGACTTTCCTTGCAGCCCGTTTAGCGATGCCGCGGCCCTGGAAGAAGCACGAAGCGCGTACATCTGTCTTGCCGACCTTCTCCTCACCGGTGAGGATAACTTTCGGAAGCGATTCAACATAAACAACGGATTCCCCCGCGAATGTGTGGAGGAAAAGGACCGCATCAATAGCCTGGCTGCGCAATTTGCTTCTATCCCAGGTCTTGAATCCGCACTCGCCGGCATTCGTACACTTCCTCCCGTCCGCTACACCGAAGAGGACTGGCGGATCGTGCGTGCGTGTTTTACATTGCTGCGCCAGGCTGTGGGTGAATTGAAAGCTGTCTTTGCCGAAGCCGGCACGGTCGACTTCATCGAAGTGGCACAGATTGCCAAGCAAATGCTGAAGGGCGAAGATGGATACCCTTCCGACAGGGCGCAAGCGGTGGCCGACGGCATACGTCATCTGCTCGTCGATGAATTCCAGGACACCAGCCGCCGCCAGTTTGAATTGGTGAATTCTCTAATCAATGCGTGGCCCGATACATCCGGTCGCACGCTGTTTGTCGTCGGCGATCCCATGCAGTCCATCTACTTTTTCCGCGATGCCGATGCGGAATTGTTCGCGCGCGTTCGCAACCGGGGGTTCGAGATTCCCGAAGCCGTACCGTTGCTTTTCGACTCCGTCACATTGACAGCGAATTTTCGATCCGAGCCAGTTCTCGTTGAGGAGGTAAACGATCGATTTCAATCGATCTTTGCGCAGGACCAAGACAGCGACATCAGTTTTTCGCGTTCCGAGCCTGCGCGGGAACCAAACAGTGAACCGGGAAGCCGTTTCCATCTCCATTTAAGTTTCGTTCCTCAACCTGGCAGGGGCCAATCCACAGACCCCGAGGCAATCCGCGCCAAGCAGGATGCATCCGACCAGCGTGAAACTGCGCGAGAGGCGCAGACTGCTGAAATCGTCACTCTCATTCGCAGTCACATGAATCGCCTGGAAGTGGCGCGCGCATCCGGCAATCCGTACCGCGTCGCCGTTCTCGGGCGCACCCGCAACGTGCTCGCACCCATCGCACAGGCTCTGCGCGAGGCTGCAATTCCCTTTCGTGCCCTCGACCTCGAGAACCTGAAAGATCGGCCGGAGATTCTGGACGCACTCGCGTTGGCGCGAGCACTTTTCAATCCTCATGACCGCGTCGCATGGCTTGGCGTATTGCGCGCCCCCTGGTGCGGAATCAGCCTCGAAGAACTGCACGCCGTGGCGCGCACGTCAAACGACGGTCATCCGTCAGTTCCAATTCCAGAATCATTGGCCGAGAATCTGAAGTTGCTCAGCGAGGCCTCCCGGCAGTCTGCGCAACGCCTCCTCAATGTCCTCTCCGCAGTGCCGCAACTGGGCTCGACACTACCTACAGCATCACTGGGAACGCTTCTGCAGCAGGTCTGGCTAAGCCTGGGCGGCGATCATTGCGTTGACGCGACCGCGCGCGCCAATCTCGGCTTGTTTTGGAAGCTACTCGACAACCTGCCGCAAGGCGAAGTAGATCTGCTTGGTCCCGCGCTCCACACCGCTCTCGAGGGACTGTGCGCCCTGCCTGATCCCGCGGCCAGCAGCGAATACGGCGTGCAATTGATGACAATTCACAAATCGAAAGGGCTGGAGTTCGAGATCGTCATCGTCCCGGAGTTGCAGGCGCTCACGCGTGGTTCAGAGAAGAGACTTCTTTCGTGGTTGGAGCGTGGACTCGAAGACTCTGACGAGCCCGGCGACATCACCGAGTTCCTGATTGCGCCAATTCAAAGCAAAGGAGCCGAAGGAGGCGAGGCCAAAAAGTGGGTTGATCGCATCTATAGAGAGCGTGAATTGCAGGAGACGCGGCGTATTTTGTATGTTGCCGCCACCCGCGCGCGCGAGGAGTTGCACCTGCTTGCGCGTCCTGCGTACAAGATGGACAAAGACGGCTCGCTGACTCTTGTCGAGCCTTCAAATTGCCTTCTTGCCACGGCGTGGCCGGCTCTTGAAGCGGAAGTGCGAACCCGCTTCGACGAATGGCAAGAGTTGGTGGCACCCGTACCCGAAGACGAGAAGACGATCCCGGCCATGGCCGCCTCGGGACAGGACAACCTGGTTCTCATGCCGTCCCCTTTGAAGGCGACAAAACTGCGCCGCCTGCCGTTGGATTTTGAAGTCACTTCGACGATCGATCTTTCGCACTCTCCGAATCGAGGAGAGATTCTTGTTGAAGGCCGCGCGAATCCGTATGAACGCCATGAAGGTGGCCTCATCTCGCGGGCCCTGGGCAGCGCCGTTCACAAATTGCTCGAAGAGATTGCCCGCCTTCGCATTGCACGCAATTGGCCTTCCGCGCGCGCCGGACTCGAACAGTATCGGTCGCGCATCCTCGCCCAGATTCGCTCCGCTGGGGTATCCCCTGCGCAAGCAGCATCCATCGCCACACAGGCGTACGAATTTGTTCTCAAGGCCTCGCAGGACCCGCACGGCCAATGGATCCTCTCCCCGCATGTTGAAGCTGCGAGCGAAACTGGTTGGGCGGGAGTCGTGGCAGGAAATCTGCGTCTCGTCCGCGTCGACCGCCTCTTTCGGGCAGGCCCGGAGCCGTTTGTCGAAGGCGACGATTGCTGGTGGATCATCGACTTTAAAACCGCGCACGCTGATAATCTGGCCCCGGCCGCAAAGCTGCAAGAGTTCCGCACCACTTTTGCGCCCCAGCTCGAAATGTATGCGGCGGTGCTGCGCAACCTTCACGGCGCCGATGCGCGGCTCCGCGCCGGTCTTTACTATCCGCGCATGTCATTGCTCGATTGGTGGGAAATCTAGAGCGGAATCAGAGTAACTGTGTCTTGTCGAGTTTTTTCAGGGTCGCCGCTCCCTGATGGTCGCTTCGACTTGAATGCTGTGGCTGCGGGATACATCGACTCGGGTTCCGCTATAGCCTACTTATCGTGGCCCAGCCCAATTGAACGCATCAGTTCCAGGGCGTTGCTGGTCTTCACTGTTCCTGCTTTCAATTTGTAATCGAATACCAATGCTCCGGCTTCCAGCCGATCTTCGAAATGGCAATTCACCGCGCGCCCACCCATCGAGGCCGGAATCTCAGCCAGCGCAAGGTCATGCGTGCTCACGATTCCTATTGCGCCTCGATCCGTCAGGCTCTGAACCACAAGCTTCGTTCCCTCAAGGCGGTCATGTGAATTTGTGCCCGAGAGCAATTCGTCGAGAAGAAACAGTACAGGAAGAGGCCCCTGTGCCAGATCGATAGCGAGTTTCAGCTTGTGAATCTCCGCGTAGAAGCGCGACACGCCGCCCGAGAGAGAATCGAGAATACAAATTGAGGCGGCCACCGCAAGCGGCGAAAGCTTCAAACTTCTCGCGCGCACGGGCGCACCACACTGCGCCAATACAGCATTCACACCCACGCAGCGAATGAACGTGCTCTTGCCCGCCATGTTCGGACCACTCAGCACGATAAGTTGCAGCCCATCGCCCAATCTCAGATCGTTTCGCACTGCTTTCGCGGCGGGAAGCAGCGGATGCACAAGTTCCTTCGCGTCGAATACCGGCCCGTTGATCGCAAACTCAGGAAACACATCTTCGCCATGTTCAAACGCGTAGCCCGCCAGCGCAGTCACCGCTTCAAACTCTCCCACCGCCGCCAGCCAGCCCCGGATATTTGGGCCAAACTCCCGTTGCCAGCGTTCTGCGGCGAAGACAAAATGGGCGCTCCAGAACGTGACTACATCGAACAGACGCATTGCCGGGTTGCGCCTCGACTCCAGGTAATTCACAATACGAGCCAATCTCCGAACCGCATCCGATGGCACGATGGCGTCATGCTTCAGGCGGCTTTGAATTTCAACCAGAATGGCGGAATCGAATTTCCCGTGATCGATCAGCGCAAGAACTCCCGCGAGCATTTCCAGGTCCTTGGCTGCAAGCTCAATCGCATCCGATGCCTCCTCTAGCCGCGCATGAATGCGGTGTGCCCACGCCAGATTTAGGGCTGAAACAGCGAGCGCGACGCCAACCAGTCCCCAGACACCCCAGCAAATCATGCTCCCAACCCACAGCAGGCCAAGCGCCCAAGTCACAACCCGAATCGTGGGTCCTTTGAAAATCTGGGGGCGCTCTCCCCACTCCGCGAGCGGCTCGGGGTGAACGCCGACGCGCACTGTTTCGCCCTGGCAAAACAGTTTCTCGCGAAACTTCGTCTGATTCTTGAGTTCTCTCACTGCGCCCTGCCGGGCAACGACAGTTGCAACCGGAGCAGCAGTCAACAGCCATGACGCCAAAGTCGCTTCGCCGGCGCGCGTGCGGGCAGTGCAGAGCAGCTCGAAGAGAGATGCTCGGCCGAATATATCCAGATCACGCGCGTACGGATGCAGCGGATCGAGAAATCGCTCCCCGGTTTCTCCGGTTCCTTCCCACCGATTCTCGATTCTTGCAAGGCCGCGCTCGTAGAACAGAATTGCCCGTTTGCGGCTGCGGATGGATTGCAGTCTCTTTTCGTGCCACACCGCTAAAACCACAAAAAGAGCTACCGGGAGCAGAAGGAACTCAAGATAAGCCGCAAGCCGAAGGAGTATTACTGCCGCGATAAGCGTGAACAGGGCAACGCCGATTTTCGCGTATCCAAGCTGCCTCTCCCGGCTCTGCTCGGCTGCCTGCGCCGCTTCGAGAACCCTCAGTTCGCCGGAATACAACGCCGCAGGATCGTCGCCGTTTTTTCCAGCCTCGCTTGCGTCCATTCAACACTCCGTCTTCTCAACTCAAGACTATCGCAGCGAGGATGAGGCTGTAGGACGGTTGTAGAGAACGAGGGCAGGCGCAGACTCCGAAAGAGATAGTCGATTGAAATCGACAGCCTGCGAATCCATTCGCGATTAGAGATTGCCGCGGAGGCCTAAACCAGCAAAGAATGGCTCAGCTGCTCTGCGCGGCCTTCGCTTCTTTCGCTTTTTGCGCCATCAGGCTCTTGTGATGGCGCACGTCCGCGCCCTGCACCCAGAAAATGACATCTTCTGAGATGTTTGTAGCGTGATCCGCCACTCGTTCCAGCGCACGGCAAATCATCAGGGCATTCAGAGCTTGCGGGGCAAGATGGCTTTGCTCTTCCATCACCTTGGTCAGCGCCTTGTAAGCGGCACGATTCATCTTGTCGACTGCATCGTCCATGGTCAGCACCGCGCGCGCCAATTCGGGATCAGCCTCGATGAAAGACTGCAGGCTCTTGCGCACCATTTCCGCCGCCATCGTAGCCATTTTTGGAATGTCCACCGGCAAGTCGGCCGTCGCCATCTGCTCCATGTTGCGCACGCGCTCGCTGATGCTCTTTGCCGAATCACCCACCCGCTCCAGGTCGGCGTTGATCTTGATTACGCTGAGAATGAATCGCAGATCGATGGCCATCGGCTGCTCCATTGCCAGGAGGTCGAGAGCTGCCTGATCGATGTCGCGTTCCAGCCGATTGATGGCCACTTCGCTGCGGCTGACCAGGTCGCAGATCGACAGATCCCGAACACGATAAGCCTCGATGGCCCGCTGGATCGCCTGTTCGGCCAATCCAGCCATCACCAGCAAGTTCTCCTTCAACTGGTCCAGACTTTGTTGAAAGCGAATTCGTGTCATCCAAACCTGCCTGTGATGTAATCCTCAGTCCGCTTATCGCTCGGATTCGTAAAGATCTTATGCGTTGAGTCGAACTCTACCATGCGGCCATTGAGGAAGAACCCGGTCTTCTCTGCAACGCGCGCCGCCTGCTGCATGTTGTGGGTCACAATCACGATAGTGTACTGCGACTTGAGCTGGAAGATAAGATCTTCAATTTTCGAAGTAGAAACCGGGTCCAGTGCCGAGGCGGGTTCGTCCATCAACAGCACTTCAGGATCCACAGCCAGCGCGCGCGCAATGCACAACCGCTGCTGCTGTCCCCCCGAGAGGCTGGCGCCCGATTTCTTTTTCAAATCATCTTTCACTTCGTCCCAGAGCGCCGAGTTCTTGAGCGACCTTTCCACAATCTCATCGAGCACCCGGCGATTTGTGTAGCCATTCAGCTTGAGTCCCGACGCGACATTGTCATAGATCGACATCGTGGGAAACGGGTTCGGCCTTTGGAATACCATTCCCACCCGGCGGCGAATCTCCACGGGTTTAGCGTCGTTGTAGATGTCCAGTTCGCCAATACGCACGGTGCCCGTTACGCGCGCGATGGGATTGGTTTCATGCATGCGGTTCAGGCAGCGCACAAACGTGCTCTTTCCGCAGCCCGACGGTCCAATCAGCGCGGTGGCATGATTTGCGGGAATGTTCAGATTGATTTCCTGCAGCGTGTGATTCGTACCGTACCACGCATTCAGGTTCGTAACCTCGATACCGACGCCCACGTTCGCTTCTCTCCTTGTTCTCTACGCCGGAACCGATACAGCCCGGTGGCAATCTTTCCGGAATATCGCCACGTTTCACGCAATCCATAATGTACTCTCTGAGGGATAAGCGCGCTCTAGCTTGTTCCTTTCAAAACTCCACGGCTGGTTACATAGCGCACCAGCGAAACCGCCAGCACAATCAGCACAATCAACACCAGCGACCCTGCCCAGGCAAGCCGGTGTTGGTCGTCGTAGGGTGAATTTGCAAAGATGTAAATCTGCAGAGGGAGGGCTTGGATTGGCTCGTTGAGGTTGATACTCATGTACTGATTGCCGAGCGCTGTAAACAGCAGGGGCGCTGTCTCGCCTGCAACCCGTGCAAACGCCAGCATGCATCCGGTGATGATCCCCGGAGACGCTGTCTTCACCGTAATCGAAAGCACTGAGCGCCAGTTTGGCACGCCCAGTCCCAGCGCCGCTTCCCGCACCGCGTGGGGCACCATTAGCAGCATTTCTTCCGTCGTCCGGCAGACTGTCGGGATCATCATGATCCCGAGCGCTACGCCGCCGGCAAAAGCCGAGTAATGTCCGAAGAAGGGGAAGAATTTGTGGGTAGGGATGGCAATTTGGTTTGCATCGCCCCCAAAGGTGGTTGCCTCCGCGGTCTTGTGAAATATGAGCAGTGAGTAGACCGCAAGGCCCATCACGATCGAAGGAACACCGTTGAGCACGTCGGCGGTAAATCGCACTGCATTGGCCAGTTTGGTTCCGCGTCCAAACTCCGCGAGGAAAATGCCGCCTCCGATTCCAATGGGGATCCCGATCAAACTTGCCAGCGCAAGCAGGAGCCCCGACCCGACGATCGCGTTGGCCATGCCGCCGCCCGAGTCGCCTTCCTGCGCGGGAACCTGCGTAAAAAAGGCGAGGTTTACTGAAGTAGCTCCCTTGACAACGAGATATGCGAAGATCGCCACCAGTGGGGCCACCACGAGCACTGTGGCCAGAATCGACAAGCCCGTGACCGTGCGGTCTGTCAGCGTTCGCATGCGAGACCGGAATTTGAATTTCTCGCTCACCCGATTCCCCTCAGTGCGCCTGTGCCGGCGCTCCCCGCGTTACCGCCCAAACCAGTATCTGCGCAAGGCCGTTCACGATGATGGTCACAATAAACAGTGCCAGGCCGATTTCGATCAGCGCGCTGCGATGTATGTCGGTCACTGCTTCGGTAAATTCATTGGCAATCACCGATGCCATTGAAGCCCCGTTGGCAAGCAGCGAGCGGTGAATCTCCGGCGTATTACCAATCACCATCGTCACCGCCATCGTCTCGCCAAGTGCACGCCCCAGGCCGAGAATGATTCCGCCCACAATGCCGATCCGCGCGTTCCGCAGCACGCCCATGCGGATCATCTCCCAGCGCGTTGCGCCCAACGCCAGCACCGCCTCACGCTGTGAATGCGGCACCGCCAGCATCACCTCCCGCGTGAGCGAAGAAATGATCGGCAGAATCATGACAGCGAGAATCACGCTCGAAGAGAAATAACCTAGACCGCTCGAGTTGTCGTTATTGACGAGGCCCGTCCAGCTAAGGGTGCTAACCAGTATCGGATTGACATGATCCCTGAGTAGGGGCACGAGAACAAAGAAGGCCCACACGCCGTAAATGATGCTGGGAATAGCCGCCAGCAACTCAGTGAAGAAGGCCAGCGGACCACGCAAGATTCGGGGACACATCTCTGTGAGAAAGATGGCCAGGCCAATCGCAAGCGGTACTGCGATCAGCAGCGCCATAAACGAGGACACCAACGTGCCGTAAATGAAAGGCACTGCACTGAATTGCTCGTGGACGGGGTCCCAGTAGATTTTTCGGTGGGAATATGTCTCGGTAAACGATTGGTAGAAAAAGCCGAATCCAAACTTGTGCCATGTCAAGTCAGAACTCACCACAAGGCGCGAGGCGATCAAAACCACGATCGCGAAAATGCTCAACCCGCAAAGCACCATCAGCCAGTGAAAAATCCGATCGGCGGCGGCGGAATTTCCGCGCGAACGAAGGAACTTCCGCACTGCCGATTCATCGGCAAGGGGCATCCCGGCAAGTTGCTGACCCTGGAGAACCGCTGGTTCAGACTTGGTTTGGGGTTGAGAAGTGCGAGGCTCGGGCACGTTGGCGATCACCTAGAGTAGGCTACTGGGGAAAGATGAATAGAAGGTTACAGCGCCGCTAAATCCAGTGCATACAGCACAAGATAAGTATCAGGTCAGCGATGAAATCGAAAGAATCCCCCCGGCTGCTTATCAAATCCCGCGTCGGAAAATCGCGCCGCCCCAGAAAAGTAGCCTTAGCCGTGCCGGGACCCGGTTTCTTTAAGATAAGCTCGTGAACTGGAATCCAATAGGTCAAATCCTGTGCGCTCTATTCTTGTATTCTTTGTCCTCGCCTCCACGTCGCTTGCACTCCGCTGCCAGTCTGTGGTCCAGCCTGACCCTGCCCATCATGACTGGGAGGCTTCCTGGATCACGCACCCCACCGCACCTCTGCGCGAGCCCCTAGTTCTCCATTTTCGACGCTCGTTGGAACTCACGTCCGTTCCAGCTACATATCCCGTTCGCGTCAGCGCCGATAACCGCTTTGTTTTGTTTGCGAATGGCCACCGAGTGGGCGACGGTCCGGCGCGCGGCGACCTGTCCCACTGGCGCTATGAGCTTTTCGATTTAGCCCCGCTGCTGCATGTCGGCCAAAACCTGATTACGGCAACAGTCTGGAACTTCGGCGTCTACGCCCCGCTGGCCCAGATGAGCGACCGAACCGCGTTCCTGCTCGAAAGCGAAGCAAGAGGCACCAATTCGATCAGCACCCCAGCCGGCTGGCTTGTGGAGGTCGAGCATGGACGACGCCCCCTCGACCGCTCCACTGTCACCTTCAAGACCTACTTCGCGTCGGGGCCCGGCGAGGAAATCGATGCCGCCAAGTATGACTGGGATTGGAATTCCCCGACAGCCACCGGTGCCTCCTGGGTGCCAGCCGCATCCCCAATGCGCGACAACATTTTCGACGCGAGCAAGGCCCACTCCGCCGACACCACCAGCGACAACCCCTGGGGGCTTATACCCGATGAACTTCCCCACATGTCGTATGAGCCCACTGATGCTGGAAGGGTGGTTCGCACGGATTACCCCGCCTCTCATTCAACTCCGATTCTGATGGGAGAAGAGAACGCGTTCATCACTGTGCAATCCGGCAGGTCCGATTACGAGACTTTTCCCGGCAAGGCAGTCGAAGTCGGAGCCCATCATCACATCCGCTTGCTTCTTGACCGCAGAGCCCTGACCACTGCATATCCGAACCTCACCGTCTCCGGCGGCAAGGGAGCGCACATTGTCCTCACATACTCCGAAGCCCTGTACGACAAGAGCGGGAAAAAGGGGGACCGCGACGAAATCGGCGACCGCACCGCTCTCGGCCTCACTGACAGCTTTCTGCCCGACGGCGGCGCCCATCGCACCTTCGAGCCGCTATGGTGGCGCACCTGGCGCTATCTCGATCTCGACATCACCACCGCCGACCAGCCGCTCACTCTCGAATCCCTCACCGCCAGCTTTACCGCCTATCCGTTCGAGGAGCGCGCCAAATTCCAATCCGGCGATCCCGACCTCGACAAGATCTGGGAAATCAGTTGGCGTACCGCCCGCCTCGACGCCCATGAAACCTACATGGACACGCCCTACTACGAGCAGCTGCAGTACGTGGGCGACACGCGCATTCAGGCTTTGATTTCCTACTCCGTTGCCGGCGACGACCGCCTCGCCCGCCAGGCGCTCCACGCATTCGACGACTCGCGCATTCCAGAAGGGATAACCCGCAGCCGCTATCCAAGCTCCCTGCCGCAGTCCATCCCCACCTTTTCCCTGCTCTAGATCGGCATGCTCCACGATTACTGGATGTACCGGCCGGATCCCGATCAGGGCTCGTCAGTTCCCTCGTTCCCGGAACCCGCACCGATCCTCCACTGGTTCGCCACTACGAGCAACCTGACGGCCTGCTGCATAAGCTTCCCTGGTGGAGCTTTATCGACTGGGTCTCCTCCGGAGAAATTCCCACCTATGACAAAGCGGGGTCGTCGTGCGTGACCACTCTCGAATACCTTGGCGCACTCGGACGACGCTGCGGATCTCGAAAAAGCTCATGGGCGACCCGATGCTGGCCGCTCGCTACCGCAATCGCGCGACGCATGCTCCGCGCAGACGCTATTCAAATAATGCTGGTCGCCTCACGCGGCCTCCTCGCCGATAATCCCGACGGCAAAATCTTTTCGCAGCAAGCCAACATTCTGGCCGTCCTCTACGACGTGATTCCCAAAGACCATCAGCAGGAAGTCCTGCGCAAGCTGCTCGCCATCGAACCGGGCACCACGCCCGACGGGGTACTCAGCTCTTCTTACTACTTCCGCTTCTACCTGGCCCGCGCGCTCGATCACGCAGGACTCGCCGACGCATACCTCCGCTCGCTCGGCCCCTGGCGCAAGTTATTGCCGCTCCACTTCAGCACGTGGCCTGAAACTCCCGGCGATACACGTTCCGACTCGCATGCCTGGTCCGCTCACCCCATCTACGACCTGCTGACGCTCGTCGCAGGCATCGAGCCTGCCAGTCCCGGCTTTGCCTCGGTGAGCATCGCGCCGCACCTCGGCGTCCTTACCTCGCTCAAAGCCTCTTTCCCGCATCCGCAGGGCGACATCAAGGTCGAGTATCACTACTCCGGGGCAAACGCCGGCGCAAACTTGAAAGGCGGTGCCACGCTTCACGCTCTCATCACACTTCCTGGCACCCTGGCCGGAGTCTTCGAGTTCAACGGCAAAACCTGGCCGCTCAAGCCAGGCCCTAACCAGATCGACATCCCCACGAGCGAGGTAAGCAGTGTGGTTGCAGACCGTCTCGATTCTGCGTTGAAAAATCGATGTATCAAGGGAGAAAACACTGCCTCCCCCATCGGAAACGTGTTACAACTCCAACATGGCACAGGGTAAGGATTCAACGCCATCAGGGCACGTCAACCTGAGAATGCTGGCCGAGCACCTCGAGCTATCCCAGACCACAGTCTCGCTGGTTCTGAACAACTCTCCCTCGGCTAAGTCCATCCCTCAGGAAACGCGCAACCGGGTGATGGAGGCGGCGACCCGTCTCAACTACCGGCCCAACTACTTCGCCCGCTCTCTGCGGCAGAGCCGGTCAATGAGCGTCGGCGTTCTCGCGCCGGACCTCAGCGAAGGCTACTTCACGCGCGTCATGAGCGGGGTGGTGCAGGAGCTGACCCGCGCCCACTACTTCTATTTCACGGCCTGCCACGACTGGAAGAAAGAGCTGATCGAACAATATCCGCGCATGCTGGTGGAACGCGCCGTGGATGGTTTCCTGCTTCTCAACACTCCTGCCGACCAGATCGCCGTGCCGGTTCCCGTGGTGGCCATCTCGGCGCACAGTGCGGTTGAAAACGTGACCAATATCGTCCTCGACCATCACAAGGCGGTCGAATTCGCGCTTCTCCATTTGTATGAACTCGGTCATCGCCGCATCGCCTTCATGCGCGGCCCGAAAGCGATTCCCGACTCAGATTTTCGCTGGCAGAGCATCCAGCAGGTGGCAGGCGAGATTGGCCTTCCCATTGACCCGGCACACGTGATCCGGATCGACTCGGCTGGCTGGTCGATGAAGACCGGCTACCACCCCATGGCGCCCGAAATCGGCTACAAGCCGATGCAGGCGTTGCTCGAAAAGACACGCGACTTCACCGCCATCTTCTGCTTCAACGACATTGCTGCCATCGGCGCCATTCGCGCCCTGAAAGACGCCGGCCTGTCCGTTCCGGGGGACGTGTCGGTGGTCGGCTTCGACGACATACTGTCCGCCGCCTATTCCACGCCTTCGCTTACCACCGTCCGCCAGCCACTCCTGGAGATGGGCAAGCGTGGCGCGCAGGTCCTGCTTGAACGCATCGCGAATCGCGAAGCAGAATACCCTGTCGAAATTGTCATGGCCCCGGAATTGGTAGTTCGCGAATCGACTGGGCCGGTGCACGCTGCTGTTCAGCGCTGACCTGCGTCCTTACTTGCAGACATCCTCAAACCATCGGCTGATGTACGTCTGCGCGTGGGCCTCGCCGCAGTAGTGCCGCGCATGGGGTGCATCGGCGGCTTCCTTCGTCCACTTGAACACGACCAATTGCGCGTTGTTGCAGTGGATCGCTATCCAGCGAACCGGATTGTCGCTCTCCTCGCCGCAAATCTCACATCGATACTTCGTTCCCATCATTTGAGCGACCTCCCCTTACTCCCTAATCCCTGTTCCCTACTCCCTGCCTTTTGCTACTCCAGCATTTGCAGGTCCAGCGGCTCCTCAAGCAGGCAATCCATCTTCCGGATGCTGGCCAGTGCGCGCTTCATTGCCGAAGACTTGCAGGGTTCCACCGTAATCACAAATGGAAGCGCATCGGCAGGATAACCAGCCTTCTGCACAATGGCACGAATGTTGATCCGTTCTTTGGCAAGCGCCCCGGTAATCTCTGAAACAATGCCGGGGCGATCCACCACGGTGAAACGAATGTAGTGCGGAACCTCAAACTCCGCGCCAATCTTCGCAGGCACCGACGGAATCTCAACCCGCCGCGACCCGTGCGCCAGCGCCAGAAGATCACTGACCACGGCCACCGCCGTAGGATGCCCGCCCGCTCCGTGACCGGAAAAAACTACGTCGCCGCCGTAGCGCCCGGTGAGAATCACCATGTTCTCTGTGCCGCGCGACCAGGCCAGCGGTGAATTTTTGTCGACCAGCATCGGTCCCACGGTCGCCGCCACCATGCCATCGTGCTCCTCGGCGCGCGCAACCTGGCGAATGGTGCAATTCAAGTCCCGCGCGTAACTGAAGTCAACGGCCGACACCGCCGTAATCGGCTGGGAAACAATTTCCTCCGGATCGACCACAACCCGCAGGGCCAGCCGCATCAGAATCGCCAGTTTTGCCCGCGCGTCGAATCCGCCCACGTCCTCGGTGGGATCGGCCTCGGCGTAGCCTTTTGCCTGCGCCTCCGCCAACACCGCAGAGTATTCCGCACCGGCTTCCATCTTGCTCAAGATGAAATTGCAGGTTCCGTTCAAAATCCCTTCCATCCTCTCGATCCGGTCGCCAGCCATCCCCTGTTCCAGCCCCGGGATCACAGGAATCCCGCCTGCCACTGCGGCACCATATTTCAAATGACCGCCTTTGGCTGCCGCCAGGCGTTCCAGTTCCACCCCATGGAAGGCAATGAGCTTCTTGTTCGCCGTTACCACGCTCTTGCCCGCCTCCAGCGCGCGCCGCACCCAGGTGCCAGCAGGATCAAGTCCTCCCACGAGTTCCACTACAACATCCGCGTCCGAGTTCAGAATGGCATCGACGTCTTCACTCCAGACGACGCTCGACCCCGCCCATTCCACTTGCTTCCGCGCCACGTTCCGGTTGAATACGTGCGTCAGCGCCAGGCCTTCGGGCTTCGACTCCACCAGGATGCGCGCCACTGAACTGCCTACCGTTCCAAAACCAAAAAGTGCGATGCGCAAGGGCGTTTGAGTGCGAGATTCCTTCGCGGAAAGTTCGTTCTGCAAGGCGGGCGCGTTCACTTTGGGCGACATCGATTCCTTCTGGAAGTGCCTGAAGATGACCAATGCTTCGATGATACCTGAGACGTGCAGCGTCCTTTCCACTTGAAAGCCCGACCCCTGCTTCGTGTAGCATGTACTCCAGATGCGGCGGGCGCTCTCCATTTTCCTCATGCTTTTCTTCGGGCTGGGACCTCTTGCGGCCACGCTCGGAGCCAGCGACGACGCGCGCTTGCCCGCCTGCTGCCGCCGCGCCGGCGCCCATCACTGCGCCATGTCCGACGCCCTGGTGGCGCGGTTGCTTCGCGAATCGGCTGGCAAGCGGATCATTACCGCTCCTTCGCATTGCCCCCTGTTTCCCCGCAGCCCCGCCGCGAACACGGCACCGACCTCCGCACTCGCGCTTTCTCCTTCAGGTCTCCCGCTTCTGTTGTCACGGTCCTTCAGGCCCAATTCGAGCCCATCAACCGCTCGCACAGGTCAGATCCGCATCCGCGCTGTCCGCGGTCCTCCCGATTCAACCTCCTGCTGAATAACCGTTGAGAGCCCGGCTTCGTTGCCACGGCGACCGCAGCGTCTGTTCTTTCCCATGCTGACGGTATCGACTGCCCGCCCGTGGGATTGATCGCGTGCCGGTCCCCCTCAGCCCTCAACGCCCTCGTGCGCATCGTCTTCGCTTCGAGAACTAAGCCACGAGGCCGGTTCGGGTCATTGAGCCATTCCTAGAGGAGGTCATTTCAATGCGCAGGTATTGTCTGTTTGTCTGGGCCGTTTTGCTCGTGGCATCCGTGCCCGCGCTGGCCACGGTGTTCGCCACAATCCACGGCGTGGTCCACGATCCCCAGCATCGTCCGATCGCTGGCGCAGTAGTCACCCTAAAAGCCGCGGATTCCGCATTCACGCTCACCGCGAGCACCAATACTGAGGGTGAATTCGATCTGCAACAAGCCCCAATCGGTATCTACAATTTGACCGTCTCAGCCAAGGGTTTCGCTACCACAACGCAAGGCGTGACCGTCGCCTCCGGAACCAACCCTGTATTCCATATCCCGCTCGCCGTTGCACCAACTACGCAAACGGTGGTCGTTCAGGGATTGCAAGATTCCCTCTCTTCCTCAGACTCCGTAACTCCCACTTCGCTTATCACACGCGAAGACATCGACGAAACGCCGGGAGCCAGCCGCACCATCGGCATGGAGATGATTACCGATTACGTTCCCGGCGCTTACATGACACACGACATGCTCCACATGCGCGGCGGCCATCAGACCAGCTGGCTCATTGACGGAATCGCCATCCCCAACACCAAGATCGCCTCCAACGTCGGACCCCAGATTGATCCCAAGGACATCGATGCCCTTGAAACGCAGCGCGGAAGTTATGCATCCGACGTTGGCG
The DNA here is from genome assembly GCA_963826915.1 of uncultured Acidobacteriaceae bacterium. Taxonomy (GTDB): domain Bacteria; phylum Acidobacteriota; class Terriglobia; order Terriglobales; family Acidobacteriaceae; genus Telmatobacter. The sequence goes on along the minus strand of CAWGYG010000003.1, from coordinate 1,224,605 downwards.
ATCGCACCTATGGCGTATTCAATGTGCTGCCTCGCAATGGCTTTGAGTGCAACCGCGACGGCGAATTCCTCCTTACGGGCGGCAATCTCTATACCGGCGAAACCCAGATCTCGCTCGGCGATCATTCCGCCGCGACCGCATGGTACGCCAGCCTCAACGGCTCCCGCTCCAACTACGGTCTGGCCACGCCGGTCGCCGCAATTTATCACGACGCCACCAACTCCCAAAGCGGCTTTGTCTCTCTCATTCGCAACCAGACGCCCAAAGATCAGCTCCGCCTCAACGCACAATACCGCCAGGACCATTTCGACGTTCCGTACGACCCCGACCCCAACGACTACGAAACAACCTCCGGCTACTACAGTTCCTTCGGCCTGCGCGACGCGCAAACCGAGCGCGACTCATTCGTCATCGCCAACTGGGTTCACACGCTTTCGCCCAAGGCGCTGTTTTCAGTCGCGCCCTTCTATCACTTCAACCAGGCAAATTACGATTCGCTCCCGACCGACCTGCCCGTTGCCACAACATGGCATCAAACTTCGAACTACTCCGGCGCGCAGGCCGACCTTCACGCCGACATGGGTCCAAACAGCTTTTCCGCCGGGCTCTACTCCTTCTATCAATCGGAAAATGATCTTTTCGGCATCGTCAACACCAACTCGATCGCCGTCCAATGCCGCCGCGGGCCTGGTCGAGTTCTACCTTGCTGACCACTTGCGCCTCGGACGATATGTGACATTGCTTGGCGGCGAGCGTTTCTCAAGCTACCGCGCCGAATTGGACGAGTCAGCAACCTATCCCCGCATTGGCGCAACTGTCGAAATCCCCCGCCTTCACTGGGTCCTGCGAGGTTTTTATGGACACTTCTTCCAGCCTGCGCCCATTGAAACCGTCTCCAGCGCCGTCCTCAACTACGCAGGATCCTTCTCGTCCGGCGAAAATGTCTTCACGCCGCTGCCCTCGGAACGCGACGAAGAGCACCAGTTCGGCATCCAAATCCCCTACAAGGGGTGGTTCCTCGACGTGGATACCGTGAAGAATCGCGTCAACAATTTTCTCGATCATTCGAACCTCGGCGAATCGAACATCTACTTCCCCATCGCCGTCGATGGCGCGCTCGTTCGCGCATGGGAAATGACGCTACGCTCGCCGCGGCTGGCCCACCTCGGACAATTCCATGTCACCTATTCCAACCAGATCGCCCAGCAGCGCGGCAACATCATCGGCGGATTCACCTGCTCCATCCCGACTGACTCGGCATGCGACCTCGGTCCCGGCTACATCTCTCTCGATCATGACCAGCGCAACACGCTCAACACGGGATTCACGGCAAACCTTCCCCTGCGTTCATGGTTCGCCACCAATGTCTACTATGGATCAGGGTTTTCCAACGGCCTTGCCGGCGCCAACGAAGGCCCATACAACGGCCCCTATCTGCCCGTTCACACCACCTTCGATGTTTCCGGCGGGCACAGCTTCGGAGAGAACTGGAAGATCTCAGCCAATATAATCAACGTGACGAATCACCGAGTCCTCACTGACAATTCCATCACCATCGGCGGCTTCCACTACAACGATCCGCGCATGTTCTCAGCCGGCTTGCGCTATCGTTTTCACTTTTGAGTGATTGTGATGGCAATTACTCAACGAGGAACAGCCCCGGCAACACTTCGCCCGCTTTCCCCTGCACTACATTGGTGAGCGCATGCGCGTTCAGCGGCGGTTCCGGCCCGATATAAACCGTCCGCGCACCGCCCTGCCGCGCCCAATGCACAAAATTCGCCGCAGGATACACTGACCCCGAAGTTCCCACAACTACCATCAGGGTCGCTTTGCCAATCTCCCGCTGAATCCGCTCCATCTCGAGCGGAATCTCGCCAAAGAACACAATGTGTGGCCGTAGTCGGGCGCCGCAAGCGCAACGCCCTACTTCGTCCAGGTTCTTGTATACAGTTCTATCCGCAATAGGCGGACGCCCACACTCGTGCTCACACCGCGACTTGGCCAGCTCTCCGTGCATATGAACCGGGCGAACCGAGCCCGCCCGCTCATGCAGATCGTCAACGTTCTGTGTACAGAGGAAAAATCGATCGCCAAGTTTCACCTCCAGCTCAGCCAGCGCAATATGTGCTGGATTTGGCTGCGCCGTCGCGCCCTGCCGTCTGCGTTCGGAATAGAACTGCCAGACCAGCGCTGGATTCTGCTCCAGCGCTTCGGGTGTGCACACATCTTCGACGCGGTGCCCCGCCCACAATCCGTCAGACGCGCGAAAAGTCGGCAAACCGCTTTCCGCGCTGATGCCCGCACCGGTTAAAACAAAAACTCTGTCAATGTGTGAAACAGAAATGGTTTGCATGATCCCGGCCGTTCTGTATTTCTTTAGGCGGTAAACCCTTCAACAATTATCGCTCTTTGTGGCACCCCTCGAAATGTGCCAGCGCACACTGCTTGACCTTGCACTCTTCTGTTCCCTATTCCCTACTCCCTGTCTTTTTTCACGGTTCCAGCAGAATCTTTCCCGTCGTTTTGCGGCTCTCGAGGTCGATTTGCGCCTGCGCCGCTTCCGCCAGGGGATACATGAATTCCATGCGCAGCTTCAATTCGCCTTTCGCCGCCCAGCCCAGCACTTCGCCTGCACGCCACTCCAGCTCTGCACGCGTAGCGACGTAGTGCCACAGTGTCGGCCGCGTGACGAAAAGCGATCCCTTGCCGCTGAGCTGAATCAGGTCATAGGGCGGTACAGGCCCGCTCGATCCGCCAAACAAGGCCATCAATCCACGCGGCCGCAGGCAATTCAGGCTGTCCTCGAATGTCGTTTTTCCCACCGAGTCATACACCACGTCGACGCCTTTGCCGCCGGTCAGACGCTTCACTTCCGTCGCAAAGTCCTGCTCAGTATAAAAAATCACATCCGACGCGCCTGCTTCGCGCGACAACTCTGCCTTCTCTTTGGTCGACACCGTTGTGATAACTCGCGCTCCGATGCGCGTAGCGATCTGCGTCAGCAGCAAGCCCACGCCGCCGGCGCCGGCATGCACCAGCGCGGTTTCACCCGCTTTCAGCGGATAAGTGGACTTGGCCAGGTAATGTGCCGTCATTCCCTGCAACATCGCGGCTGCTGCTTGTTCAGGCGTCAACGCGTCAGGCACTTTCACCAACTGTGTCGCCGGCACCAGCGCGTATTCCGCGTAACTGCCGAGCACGCCGCATGAGGCGACCGCATCTCCAGCTTCGAATCCGGTGACGCCCGGGCCCAGCTCTTCCACCGTGCCCGCGGCTTCGCTTCCCGGAATCAGCGGTAGTGTCGCCTTGTAGGTTCCCTTGCGAAAATAGATCTCGATAAAGTTGACCCCGATGGCTTCAACGCGGATCAACACCTGCCCGGGTCCCGGGACTGGAATGGGCAATTCGGCGAGTTGAAGGACTTCAGGCCCGCCGGTCGACTGAACTTGAATTGCGTTCATATATGCGCAAGGATGCACCTTAAGGCCCGCTCACTGCAAGTGAATCATTTCCGCATTGGTATTCTTCAAAGAGCAAACAGTTCATTACAATGGAATGGAAGAGCCGTTCGTCATACGTTCACCGATGTTTCTTAATCTTCTTCACAATCGCAATGCTCCCATCGGTGTTCACCACGTAGATCGCGATTTCGGTGCCTATATATTCCGGGATCGATGGCTTGCGCGAGAGCACACAAAAAACATCGCTATCCTCGGGAACATCACTGAGCACATGACCGTGCATGCCCGCAGCTACCGTTGTGCCCGCAGGGATTTGCGCTCTGGGGATGATGCTCTTGTGCATCTGTCGCGTCTCGACAATCTTCAGCCCATCGGCTGCGATGATGTAGCGAACGTCGGCACCCAGCGGAAAGTAGCTCCCATCCGCATCCGTTTGCGCCGGCTCCAGGTAAACAAAGAACTGGCCATCCGTCGCCGGAAGAACCGACGCATTATATGTGCGGCCTGCGGCTGAATCGTGATAGGCAGGAATCGCAGTTTCGAGCGCGCGGGCTGCCTTGAGAAAGAACCCGGTGTCTGCCTGCGGCGGGTCAATGCGCTTCACTGAGAACTGCTGCAAGGTCGCACCCTGTGTCGCCATCACGCCAATGAGAAACGCATCCCGGTTGTCATTCAGGTGCCCAAAGGCTACAACCCATCCTGCCGAGGTTTTCTGCGCAACATAACGTCCCAGCACTTCTTTTGGAGGATGTGTCGCCATCACCGCGTCGCTCGAGTGCCAAGCCGCCTGATCATATTCATAAAGCAGTCGGCCCCTCGTCGAGATTGCAGCTAACTCGCTGTCTGATGGAATTTGGCCAGCCTGCGCCGAGGCCAAAGCTGAAAGAGACACAAAAAGCGCAACTACAACTTGACGCCGCAAACACTTCATCCCGTTACCCCCGGCAAAGCTCTGAGAATCGGCCAAGTATAGTCTCACCCTGAAAGCACCTGACCTGCTCGCCATCACAGGCCATTGTTCAAACCAGATCCCCGGCAACTCAACTTGCCTATGTTTTCTCTGGTCCCCGGTTCGTGTCCTATTCATGCAAAAGCCCCGCCCGGATCTTCTCCGAGCGGGGCGCTTGATTCTTATTCCCTGAACCCTTGTCCTGTCGCCGTTATCCCTGGAACCGGTCGTCGCGTCGATCCAGCAGAATGCTGGGCATTTCGGGCGTCCGCAGGCGAACGATGCGATCGATCGTGTAAGGCGCACGCTGCTGGGTGGTGTGGAAGTGGCGCACTTGCAACTCGCCGAGCAGGCCGATTGCGAGCAGTTGAATGCCCGCAAGTATCAGCACGCCGGCAATGACAAACAGCGGCGCATGTGCGTCCATCACATTCTGGTGCGGATTCATGATCTTCATTCCCAATAACAGGGATGAAATAAGGCTGCCCGCCAATATTCCCAGCGCGCCAAACGTCCCGAAGAAATGCAGCGGCCTGCTCATGTATTTCAGCAGGAAACGAATTGTCAGCAGGTCAAAGAAGACGCGAAATGTGCGGCCGATGCCGTAGTGGCTCTTGCCGCGCTCACGCATCACATTCTTGATCGGAATCTCGCAGATCGAAGCGCCGTACCAGCTGGCCAGCGCGGGAATAAACCGGTGCATCTCGCCGTATAACGGGATGTTCTGGATTACTTCATGGCGATACGCTTTGAAAGTCGTTCCGAAATCGTGAATGTCGACGCCCGAAAGTTTCGCCATCAGCCAGTTTGCACAGCGCGAAGGAATTCGCCGCATCACAAAGTTGTCGATGCGCTCCTTGCGCCAGCCGGACACCACGTCATAGCCCTCTTCGAGCTTCTCGAGAAAGGCGGGAATGTCGTTGGGATCGTGCTGCAGGTCGCCGTCCATGGCGAGAATGTAATCGCCCGATGCGTGGTCAAACCCAGCGGCCAGCGCCGAAGTCTGCCCGAAGTTGCGGCGTAATTTCACCACCAGCACGCGGCTGTCGACCGCGGCAATTTCTTCGAGCAATTTGTAGCTGCGATCGCTGGAGCCATCGTCAACGAGCACCAACTCAAAACTGTCGCCGACCTGCTCCATCACTTGCTTCAGGCGAGCGTACAAGACCGTGACATTGTCCTCTTCGTTGTGAAAAGGCACGACAATGGAATACTTCGGCATATAAACAGTATAGATGCGGGCGAGTTGAGAATGTCACATAAGTTCGTTACTGGAGATAGACAAAATGTGCCCGTCACTTTGCCCGCGACCCGCCCCTAGCGGTCAAGTTCGTCCAGCATCGATTGCATCTCGCTGAGAGCATGGCGGTTGCCCGTGCGGGCCGCGCAGGAAATGCCTGCCTTTAGTCTCTCGATTGCTTCTGCGTTGCGCTCCGCCTTGGCAAGCGTCTGGGCAGCCATGAAATACGCGGCTGTGTAGTCGGGATTCTGGACGAGCAAGGCATCAAATTCCGCTACGGCTTCGTTCACAGCCCCGCTGTTGGCCAGTTCTACCGCAATGCCATAGCGCGCGAAGCTGTTCTTCGGGTCCAGCGCGAGAATCTCTTTCAATCCTGCGATCTTGTCTGTTGAACTCATGGTGTTGGGCACCTGGCACGGAAATTCGGGATGGATTTGCGTAATTGGGCTGGATTGCCGAAACTGGAACTGGTGCTTCGGGCCGGCCCTCACTGCTTGCCTGATTGTAGCTTGCGGGAGCAGGTTCGATATTGCCGCAAGAGTAACCACGGGAGCAAGTAAAAAATGAGTACGACCAATGACAATGCAATTGTGCGCACTGTCGCCAGCACCCAGTCCGAAATGACAGAGATCATTCTTCCCAACGACGCCAATACACTTGGCAATTTATTGGGCGGTAGATTGATGCACTTCATCGATTTGACGGGCGCGATGGCAGCCTACCGGCACTCGCGCTCGCATGTCGTAACAGCCGCGATGGATCATATCGACTTCATTCAGCCGGTGCACGTGGGAGATTTGCTTATTCTCAAGTCGAGCGTAAACCGGGCATTCAACACATCGGTCGAGGTTGGCGTGAAGGTGTGGGTTGAGCATCCGCAGACCGGGACTCTGCTGCATGTGGCCAGCGCTTACCTCGTTTTTGTCGCCATCGACCGGGAAGGACATCGCCAGAAGGTGCCCCAGTTGCTGCCTGAAACGCCCAACGAAATTCGGCGCTATGCCGACGCATTGCGCCGTCGCGAGCACCGCGAGGCGGAAGCGGCTCGCCGCAAGCAGGAACGCCGCGAACAAAGCAGGGACGGCGCGGTAAAGGTCTAATTCACAAAACAAGTCGAATATATGAAACTTCTATTCAGGAATTTCCCTTTCGAGAACGATTTTAAGGAGTATTGAAGAATATGGCTCATTCTCATGGCGCCACGCCTGCCCCCGTAGCATTGCCGGGCGTTTCAAAGATCATCGCAATCGGTTCGGGAAAAGGCGGGGTGGGAAAAACCACTGTGGCCGTCAACTTGGCGATTGCCTTGTCGCGCCTCGGACAGCGCGTGGGATTGATCGACGCGGATATCTATGGGCCCAACGTCCCGCTGATGATGGGCTCTTCGCAGCAGCCGCGCGTCAGCGCTGATAACCAGATTCAGCCCAACGACACGCACGGAATCAAAACAATCTCCATCGGCTATATCTCGCCGGGCGACAAGCCGATGGTCATGCGCGGGCCGATGCTCCACCAGATCATTCGCCAGTTTCTGCAGCAGGTGGATTGGGGCGAACTCGATTACCTGATTGTTGATCTTCCACCGGGCACCGGTGACGTCGTCATCTCGCTCGTGCAGACCGTGCCCCTCACCGGCGCTGTGGTTGTCTCGACGCCCAGCGACGTCGCCCTGCAGGACGCGCGCAAAGCCCTGGAGATGTTTGGCCAGGTCAATGTTGAAGTGCTTGGCATCGTCGAGAACATGAGCCACTTCACCTGCCCGCATTGCCACCAGGAAATCGACATCTTCTCAAAAGGCGGAGCAGAGCGCACGGCGACGCAGTTCAACGTTCCGTTTCTCGGAGGGGTCGAACTCATCCCCGCAATCCGCGAAGGCGGTGACCGTGGATTGCCTGTCGCGCTGGCTGGCCCCAAGAGCCCGAATGCCGCAGAATTCTACGCCATCGCGCAAAAACTTATGGAGCGCGCAGAAGCCGCAGCAGCAGCAGCGTCGGATGTAATCGAAATCAGCTAGGCCCAATGAATCTGGAGACGCAAAGAGAGCGGGATTTTCGCCCCGCTCTCTTTGTTGTGCAATCAAACTGGATTAGCGCCAGTGGCCTTCGATCAGTACCCAGCCACCATGGCGGTGTACCCAGTGATGGGCCACCCATACGGCATGTGGATGAGGCGGACGGTCCCAGCGCCCGGGGACCCAGACGTAGTGCGCGCCATCCCAGCGGTGATAGCCGTCGATCCAGACAAACTCGTGTCCCGGCGGTGGAGGGCGGCGTTCGACGATCGGAGCCGGCGGCCCTACGCGAACGTAAACCTGCGCATTTGCGGCCGCAGGAAGCAGAGTGAAGGCAAGCAAAGCTGCCAGTAGAATCTTCTTCACAGTGTTAACTCCTTCAGCATTCGATGTCGCCGGTGTCTCGCATGGTTACCCGGCTAGCTGTCTATTAGAACATGCATTTCCTTGAAAAGTTGCGCATGCTGAAGGCAATACATAACTGAAGTTATCCAACGCATAACCTCTTATTTTGCAGGCGTCGCCACTTCAAGTTCCTCGCTAAGCGCCTCGGCAGCGGCAACACACGCCGCGCGATCCACATCGTGGTGCGTCACCAGCCGAATCGAATGCGGACCAAGAGAACTCGCCAGAATTCCGCGCGCTTTGAGCCGCAATACCAACTCTGTGGCAGAAACTTCGCCCGTGAGTTGAAAAATCACAATATTTGTTTCCACCGATTCGAGATCAATTGTGACCCCTTCGATGTGAGAAAGAGCCTCCGCCAGCAAACGCGCATTCGCGTGATCTTCATGCAACCGCACAGGCATCTTTTCGAGCGCGATCAGTCCGGCTGCCGCCAGCACGCCAACTTGTCGCATTCCGCCGCCAAGAGCCTTGCGAAAGATGCGGGCTTTGTCAATCAACTCCGCTGATCCTGTCAGCATTGAACCAACCGGAGCGCAGAGCCCCTTTGACAGGCAAAACATCACGGTATCGAACCCGCGCGTCAGAGTTTTCACATCCACACCCAGCGCAGTCGACGCATTAAAGATGCGGGCCCCGTCGAGGTGCAGCGGGAGCTTGCGCGCTTTAGCCTCGCCCCAGATCTCCTCCAAAGCTTCAAGGCGCGTACAGCGTCCACCGGTCAGGTTCGCCGTGTTTTCAATTTCGATGAGTCCTGTGGCAGCGCGAAACGCGCCGCGCTTGTAAATCACAGGCTCAATATCCTTCCACGTCAGCGTGCCCCGCTCGGTGGGAACCGCACGCACCAGGCAGCCTGAAAAGACAGCCGTGGTCGCCATCTCCCAGTCGAGAATGTGCGACCGCGATTCGCAGATCACTTCCTGCCCCGGCTCGGTCAGCAGGCGAATGGCAATCTGGTTTCCCATGGTTCCGGTTGGCACAAACAGGGCTGCCTCGCGGCCGAAGATTTCCGCTGCACGCTTCTCCAGCAGGTTTACGGTTGGGTCCTCGCCGTAGACGTCATCTCCCACTTCAGCCGTCGCCATCGCGGCCCGCATCTCCGGTGTGGGTCGCGTCACCGTGTCCGAACGCAAATCAATTATTCCCGCCAAACTCGCTCTCCCTGTCAGCTGCTCACTGTCCACTCTTCACTGTCTCTACGGTATCTGCGCCATCGGCAGTTCGATCACCGGCGTCACTTTTCCATTCGTAGAGGCATACGCCCACATGCCATGGAAATTCTCTCTCAACCCCGGCTGCGTCTTCAGCAGCGCCCCTAGAACTGCAACAGCCTCGCTGCGTGCAACCGCCGGATCGGACGCCCCTGCGGATTCGTATGTGACGCCGAGATCAGGCTCATGCAGCGAAGCATCCAACCGCACTGCGTCAACCTTCCAGGTACGGTCGCCGGCAGTGAGCGAGTAGGGGAACACATTTTCAGTTGGCGCGCCCTTGATAAGCGATTGTTCCTGGCTGAGCTTGTCGAGATTCGGCGAGGAAATAAAATCCACGGGAACGGAAAGGTAGCGAGCCGCTTCGTAGCAGAAAAAAGCGCTCCACGGCATGTTGCTCCCCGCCAATTCGCGCGCCCGCGTCCAATACCACACGCTGTCGTGGCCGTCGAAAACACCCTGCCGCACCGAAACGCCGCCAAGCTTCCATGCGGGCACCGCCCCCAATCCATCCCATACCAGGACGATTCCAGTTTGTCCCGCAAGCGAAGCCCCTGCCGCATCAGCCAGAACCAGCGCGTACCGGCCCGGAGGCAGCGAATGCATGTTGATGGTCACCGTCAGCGAGCCATTGGCGTTGGAACAGAAGAACTGCGTGTCGGATGCTGCCGCCAGAGAGCTTGCATCCAGCAAATAAAGATTCCGAAGCTGAACCTTTCCGCCCTTGACCACCGGGGCAGCCTGCTCCACTGCCTCGTTAATTCCCTCCCACTCAGAGGACAGGGCCGGCAGCAGCGCGCCCTGCAAGGTACCGAAATCCTGTTGGATTACTGCACTGGCAAGGCGCTCGCCCTGGGCGGCTAACGCACCACGATCTTGCGGCGTCAGCTCTGCCTGCGTTGTGCAACTTGCGGCAAAGCTCAAAGCCGGCGCAGTCAGCAAAAAGCCGGCAATCCAACCCTTCCAGCAGAGGCGCATTGTTTTGTTTCCTGTCCGGCCCAAAATCCCTGTTTTGAGCGTTCGGGGGCCACTGATAGTCTAATGCAGTGGGGCGGTAGCAAATTGTCGTCGCGGGGTCCACACCAACCCCGGGAGCAGGTTCCCATGAGCAGATCCATTCCGCTGCAATCGCCATCCTGGCGGAACTGCACTTCCAGATTTGAGATGCGCTTCGTTGCGCTGCTGATCGCCGGACTCATCGCCGCGACTTTCATTGCGGCGCAATCCCCCGCAAACCCCGCCGCTTCGCAGAATCCCACTACAACTACCCCGCCTAAGAAGCCTCACCACAATGCAAAAACCAAAGCGAGCGCCAAGAAGCCGGAGCCCGCGGCGCCCGTAGCCCCGCCCCCGCCTCCCGCTCCCGCCTGGCCGGTGAACGACAAGCCCAACCCTGCCTCGGTAACGTGGGATAGCCGTGGTCTGCGGATCGAGGCCACAAATTCGAGTCTGCAACAGATTCTCAGCGAAATCTCGACCGAGACCGGAGCCAGGGTAGAGGGCATGGGCGCGGACCAGCGAGTTTATGGCGCCTACGGACCCGGACAAGCGCGTGACGTGCTTATGCAACTTCTTCAAGGGTCCGGCTACAACGTGCTTCTGGCTGGAGATTTGGGGGCTGGAGCGCCGCGTGAGATCGTCCTCAGCCTGCGCCGTTCGGGGACAAATGCGCCCGGAGCGGCGAATCGACCTGCGCAGGACGCTGGCGATGAGGATGTGCCGGATGAAGTCGAGGAGCAGCCCCCGCCGCCGCCCCAGCCGCAACCCGCTCCAGTTCGTCCGGGTCTGGGACCGGGAGGCCCAGTCCGCACTCCGCAGCAGGTGATGGAGGAGATGCAGCAGCGTCAGCAGCAACAACAACAACAGCAGCAGGCCAATCCTCAGAATCCGCCGCAGAACTGACGTTTTTCAAAGAATCGGCGCGAAGACGTGACGTTTGATAATCGCGAAAGCAGTCATCCGCTTCCATCGATGGGGCGCGTGACTTATTCGGGGGCCAGTTCTGGCCGGACCTTGACCGTGTCTGCGATGGGCCGCGGGCGGAGCATCGCAAAGCCGACCCGGAAGATGCCATATGCGGCAAGGACGCCAAATGCCATAGAACCCACTGCTGCGCAAATCAACATCGTCAAATTCAATAAATCCGTCATCGGTCCAATCCGCTCTAATTAGTATTGCCGGGATCTTGGGGCACGGTACGCTGCATCAATTCGGGTACTACAGTTACTTGGATGCAGGTTTCTCCAAGAGATTGTCTCAGAAATACCACTTCGTTGACCCCTGTTTCTATTGACAACTAGAATACCCCTAGTACGTCGGTAATTGCTTGTACGTCCCGCGGCCCTTGCTGGCGCCCACCGTATTCAATTTGCCTCATCATGCCTATTACTCACATCTCGGTGCGGGGAGCGCGCCAGCATAATTTACGTGATATTCACGTACGCATCCCCCGCAACACTCTGACCGTGGTCACCGGACTTTCCGGCTCAGGAAAGAGTTCGCTCGCTTTCGACACCATCTATGCCGAGGGCCAGCGTCGCTATGTTGAGACGCTTTCAGCCTATGCGCGTCAGTTCCTCGACCAGATCGAGCGCCCCGATGTCGACTCGATCGAAGGGCTTAGCCCGGCAATTTCAATCGAACAGAAAACCACTAGCCGCAGCCCGCGCTCCACGGTCGGCACCATCACCGAGATTTACGACTACCTTCGGCTCCTGTATGCATCCGTCGGCACGCCCCACTGCCCCAATTGCGGCCGTCCCATCGCCCGCCAGACCGCGGAACAGATCGTGCAGCGCATCCTGCAGCTTGGAATGGGTGAGCGAGTCACAATCATGGCTCCCATCGTGCGTGGCCGCAAAGGCGAGTTCAAAGATCTCCTGGATCAGCTGGATCAGCAGGGCTTTCGTGCCCGCGTCGATGGCGAGCTGGTGGATCTCGCTGAACCGCCCTCGCTCGACAAGCGCAAGAATCACACCATCGAGGCGGTCGTGGATCGCATTCTGCTGAAGCCTCCTGCCGACAATGCAAACCAGAAGCCTGCCGCACCGCAGACGCCGGGGAAGCCCTCGGTTGAGAAGCGCCTTGAGACAGCAGTTACGAAAGGACTACAACTGGCCAATGGCCTGGTCCTGGTCGCGCTCGCAAACCACGACGAGCAGCTGTTTTCTTCGTCGATGGCCTGTCCGGATTGCGGACTCGACGTGCCAAAGCTGGAGCCGCGCAGCTTCAGTTTCAACTCGACGTTTGGCGCCTGCCCCGAGTGCCACGGCCTGGGTTCGCTCTACGACCTTGACCCCGCCAAGGTGATCACCGACTGGTCGAAGCCCTTGCTCGATGGCGGCCTTGGCCCTGGCTCCGCGTCGCAATACCTGATCAGGCTGATTCATCTCGCGGCAGAACGCTATCAGATCGACCTCAAAAAGCCATTTGAAGACCTGCCTCCGAAACAGCAGCACATCCTCGTCTACGGTCCTCCAAAGGGCGAAGCTCCGCGTACGGGATTCCACGGCATTCTCAGCTACCTGCGCGACTCCATCGACGAAGCCCGAAGCGACGGCTATCGCGACTACATGATGAATTTCATGTCGGCGACGCCCTGCCCCATCTGCCGCGGCAAGCGTCTTCGCCCTGAATCGCTCGCCGTCAAAATCGGCGGCCTCTCCATCGCGGACTTCACGGCCCTGCCTCTGAACCGCGCGCTCTCCGCTGCTTACGAACTGACTTTCACCGAGCGCGAAGCATTGGTGGCCGAGCGTATCCGGCGTGAGGTCGTCGAGCGGCTCGAGTTCTTGTGCGCTGTCGGTCTCAACTATCTTTCCCTCAATCGCAATGCGGCGACGCTCTCTGGCGGCGAGGGCCAGCGCATCCGCCTGGCGACCCAGATCGGTTCGCGCTTGCGCGGCGTGCTCTACGTGCTCGACGAACCTTCCATCGGCTTGCACCAGCGAGACAACTCCCGCCTTATAGAGGCGCTTGAACAGTTGCGCGACTTGGGCAACACCGTGCTCGTTGTCGAGCATGATGAAGAAACCATCCGTCATGCGGATTACGTGCTTGACCTTGGTCCCGGAGCAGGCCGCCTGGGCGGCTATGTTGTCGCTCAGGGTACACCGGCAGACATCATGGCCTGCCCCGAATCGATGACCGGCCGCTATCTTTCCGGCTCTGCCGGCATAGTGCATCGAGAGAAACCGCGCCCCCTCACCGGCAAGTGGCTGACCGTCACCGGCGCGCGCGAACACAACCTGCAGGACATCACAATCCGCGTCCCGCTTGGCGTAATGACTGTCGTGACCGGCGTGAGCGGAAGCGGAAAAAGCACGCTCATCAACGACATTCTGTACCGCTCCCTTGCAAAAACAATTTATGGTTCCCGCGAAGAACCCGGCGTGCATGAGTCGCTCGAGGGCGCCGACCAGATCGACAAAGTGATTCGCATCGACCAGGCGCCCATCGGACGAACTCCACGATCCAATCCCGCAACCTACACGCAGGTCTTCTCGCCCATCCGCGACCTTTTCGCCATGCTGCCCGAGGCGCGCGAGCGCGGCTACAAGCCCGGCCGCTTCAGCTTCAACGTTTCGGGCGGAAGATGCGAAGCCTGCCAGGGAGACGGCCAGCGCCGCATCGAAATGAACTTCATGCCCGACGTCTACGTACAGTGCGAGGTGTGCAATGGGCGTCGCTATAACCAGGAAACCCTGGCGGTAAAATTTCACGGCCACTCGATCGCCGACGTTCTCGACCTCACCATTGAAGACGCACTCACTGTGCTTGCCGACGTGCCCCTGGTCCGCCAGAAACTGCAGACCCTCGTCGACGTCGGCCTCGGCTATGTGCACCTTGGCCAAAGCGCCACCACGCTTTCCGGCGGCGAAGCGCAGCGCATGAAACTGGCTCGCGAGTTGAGCAAGCGCCAGACAGGCCGAACGCTCTACCTGCTCGATGAACCCACCACGGGCCTGCATTTTGACGATGTACGCAAGCTTCTCGAAGTCCTCCACCGTCTTGCGGATCTGGGCAACTCGGTGATCATCATCGAACACAACCTCGATGTAATCCGCAATGCCGACTGGATTCTCGATCTCGGCCCTGAAGGTGGCGAAGACGGCGGTCGCATCGTCGGAGAGGGACGTCCGGCTCGGATCGCCGCCACGCCCGGCTCCTACACCGGCCAGTTTCTCGCCCGCTATTACGCATCCCACGACGGCAAACTCATGCCTCTCGATCAAGATCCTGAATTGATCGACGAGGGCGTCGTCGCCGTGCCGGATGCAGGCTCTCCGCAGTCCAATGGACAGAAGCGTTCCAACGGCAAACATTCCGTCCTAAAGGAATCCGTCCCCAAAAGGACAGCGGTGCAGAAGTCCGATAGCCGCAAGAACAAGGTGGGAGCATGAGCACCTTGCCGGATCAGCTGCCAGAAGACCCCGATGGCGCAGGTTCGAATAAGCCAGTCGAAGTGTCTCTGCCTGCGCCTGAGCCACCTGCGGAATGGGCAGGCGAGTCGGCCGACCATGTGCCGGCAGAAATTCCAGTTCCTGCAGACACCGCTCCTGAGCTGTCGGTCGAGTCTCCGCTCCAAGCGGTAACGCCGGAGCACGACCCCCGGTTTTTTGTTTCGTACAGCCAGCCCGTTCCGCGCCCCACACCACGCATCCCCCACTTCGGGCACGTCGGCATCCTGTTTCTACTGGTCTGCTTCGGATGGCTGGGCGCAGGCTCGCTGCTGCTGATCGCCCTGCAATTTCACCTTTTCGGCATCTCCACTCTTGCCCAGGCCGCTGCCGACTTCCGCTACAACCTCGGACTCCAGGGCATCCAATACCTGCTCACGTTTGCAGGCTCGCTGATTGTCTTCCCTCTGATGTGGCACATGAAATATTTTGCAGGACTGCATTGGAACGGAGCAGCGGCTTTCCGCTTCGGCCGCAGGCTCGTCGGTGCGTCTTTCCTGTGCTTTCTTGTCGCCATGCTGAATGGATGGCTGATTCCCGGCCCACCCGACGCTCCAATCGATCACATCTTCCGCATGCCCGGCGCGGCGTGGCTATTGTTCGCATTCGGAGTTACCGTTGCGCCTTTCTTTGAGGAAATGGCCTTTCGCGGCTTCCTGCTCCCCGCATTGTGCACTGCTTACGATTGGATCGGAGAGCGCTCGACCGGTGCGCCGCCCCGACCCCTTGATGAGAACGGCAGCCCCCAATGGTCGATGCGCGCAATGGCTGTCGGATCAATTCTGACCAGCATCCCCTTCGCACTGATGCACGGCGAACAGACCAGCTACTCCCTCGGTCCATTCCTCCTGCTCATCTTCGTGAGCCTCGTGCTTTGCTGGGCACGCCTCAGCACGCGCTCTCTTGCCGCCAGCACCGTTGTTCACTCCTGCTATAACTTCATGCTCTTCTCCTTCATGCTCCTCGGCACCGACGGCTTCAAGCACCTCGACAAGATGTGAGAAAGCAGCTTGTTAGCTACTTGCCTCCTGCTTTCAGCTCGTGGATTCATTTCACTCCAAAGGTCGAGTGTGCGATGAATAAGAAGGGCGAAGAGCTGGAAGCCAGGAGATAACAGCTTAGGTTGTTAGAATTTATTCAATGTCCACCAACGCTCAGCAACTGCTTGCCATTCTCGCGCACATCAGCTTTCGCCTCGGTCAGTTCAAGCTCTCTTCCGGCGGCACCAGCGACTACTACATCGATTGCCGCACTACTACGCTCCACGCCGAAGGCGGACGCCTCACGGGCGAAGCCATTCTCGATCTCTTGAAAGAGAATCACATTCAAGCAGACGCCGTTGGCGGTCTCACTATGGGCGCCGATCCCATCGTCTCCAACGTAGCCACCGCCAGCGCGTGGCGCGCCCTCTCCCATCCCGGCGCACCATTGCTGCACGGCTTCCTCGTTCGCAAGGCGGAAAAGGCTCACGGTACCGGTCGCCGCATCGAGGGCTTCTGCCAGGAAGGCGCGCGTGTTGTGATCGTCGACGATGTGTGCACCACCGGCGCCTCCACCATCAACGCCGTCGAAGCGGCGCGCGAGGCCGGCATGACCATTGCCGCCGTGGTTTGCATCGTAGAGCGCGAAGAAGCGAATGGCCGCCCCGCTGTCGAAGCCGCCGCAGTCGGCTCGCCCTTCCTGCGCCTCTTCACGGCCAACGAAGTGCGCGCCGAACACGTGAAGCAGCTCGCAGCCGCTCAATCCTCTGTTCAATCCTGATCTGTCGGCTCCTCACTCAGTCGAAATGAAAAGTGAGCCGCAAAAAACCGGGCCATCCGGCTATTAACCGGATGGCCTGGGCGTTTGGAATAATGTAACTATGATCACAACTTACTTTATTTATGTCTAACCAAACTCTATTTACATATTTACTTTCTTTATTCTTTTAACTTTGTAGCCAGGGTCGCGCACCTTAGTTACTGGTCGGTGGCGTCGCGGGCTGCGACGTTGCCGTGTTCTGCCCGTCGCTCATGTTCGAGAGCAGCTGCACTTGCACGCGGCGATTCTGCTTGCGCCCATCGGCTGTGTCGTTGGGAGCAACTTCCTTGTCCTTGCCGATTCCGATCAGGTAGAAGCGATGCGGAGCGACACCGTACTTGGCTGCAAGATACTGCACCACGGCATCAGCGCGGCGGTTGCTGAGGTCGTAGTTGTACTGTGCAGGGCCCGTTGAATCCGTCCCGCCCGTTACTGCGAGAATGTAGCTCTTCGCTGTTCCCAGCTGCGCCGCAAACGTGTCGAGCTGATCCTTGTCGTCCTTCGTCAAAACAGCCTTATCAAATCCGAACGTCACCGTGACATCGGCCAGCGACTTGTAGTTGTCAAGTCCCTTCACGACGCTGTCAAGCGAATCGGCACGATGAACCGCATCGTTGGCCGCGGAATCAGCAGCGCCTGCAGCGGTGGATGCATTCTGTGCGTTCTGGTTCGCGGCATCGGCTGCGCCCTGCGCCTTGTTGATGCCCGCCGTCGCACGTTCATCGGTGTCCTTGATCGCGCGGTTGTTCGCCGCCGTCTTGTCGTCCAGCTGGTTGGTGTGATCGATAATCGGTGCGGTCTGGGTCTTCACATAGTTCTTGGTTGCGCAACCCGTTACTCCCGCGAGTGCCACTGCCGCTGCAAACAAGAATCCAAAAGAGTTCTTCATCGTTTCCCCGTTTCTTCCGCCTCGATTTGCCTGACTGTTGACTGTCAAACCAGGCGGGCGGCGACTTTGTTGTCGCTTTGTACATTGCATTCCCCCCGCCAAACTCGCCCGGAAACGTAAACCCATTTATCCAAAGGGTTTGATCGTTTTCCACAATGGGGCCCTGGGTAAGTTTTGGTGTGTATTTTTTACCTGCATCGGTAAGGATTGCGCTTTTTTGTCTTTCTGAGAATTCGAAAACGGCGTACCGGCTATCCTAAGAACTGGTGCTCACAGCGCCGCGCTTGCATGGATCTCCACGAGAAAATTCGCGTCCTGCCCACCCAGCCCGGCGTGTATCTCTATAAAAACGCCGATGGCGAAGTCATCTACGTGGGCAAGGCCAAGAACCTCCGCTCGCGAGTCCGGTCGTACCTGCTTGAAGCGTCGCAGGCGAATGCCAAAACCGGCTCCCTGATGCGCGAGGCCGTCGACATTGACTACATCCTCGTTGCCAACGAGCACGAAGCCCTGGCCCTGGAAAACAATCTCATCAAGCAGCGTAAGCCGCGATTCAACATCCTGCTGCGCGACGACAAGACTTACCCCTACGTGAAGCTCACCCTGGCCGACCGCTTTCCCAAAGTCTTCGTTACCCGGCGTCTCCGCAAGGATGGATCCGCCTATTACGGCCCGTACTTTCCCGGCAATCTTGCCTATCGCGTCGTCGAACTCATCCATCGCAGTTTCCTGTTGCCCAGTTGCAAGGTCGATCTCTCGCGCTATCATCCCCGGGCCTGCCTTCAGTACTACATTCATCGCTGTCTGGGCCCCTGCGTCGAAGAACTCACGACGCCCGAAATCTACAAGCAAGCCGTTCGCGACGCCCAGCTTTTTCTTGAAGGCCGCCAGCCTGAACTGGAGCGCTCCCTCACTGCACGCATGATGGAGGCCGCGGCAGCCGAGCAATTCGAAGCCGCAGCCCGCCTGCGCGACCAGCTTTCTACCGTCCATCAACTTCAGGAGAAGCAGCGCATCGCTACCGCTGAACAAAGCGACGACGCGGATGTGTTCGGATATCACTTTGAAGACGCCAACCTGGCGGTCAATCTTTTCCACGTCCGTTCCGGCAAAATCGTCGACCGTCGCGAGTTCTTCTGGGAAGATCTGCCCGATCTGCTCGAATCGCCGGTTTTGGAGAATCAGGACGAAAAGCCCGATGAAGCGGGTGCCCCATCCTTGGCGGAGGCTTCATCGCTGCAAAGGGCGGGAGAACTCAACGGTCAATCCGATCAACCAGCGTTTCACGCCGGCACCGTTTTCAGCGCCCTGCTCAAACAGCTCTACATCGACCAGCACTACGTTCCCCGTTCCATCCTCGTCCCCGTCGATTTCGACGATCGGGAGGCGCTAGCCACGCTGCTCACTGAACGAACCGGGCACCGCATTGAGATTGCTCTTCCCCAGCGCGGAGAGAAAAAATCTCTCATCGACCTCGCCGGGCAGAACGCCCGCCAGTCCTACATTCAGCGCTTCCGCGTGCTCGAGCCATCCCGTAAAGCCATCCAGGAAGCGCTCGCCGACGCCATGATGCTGCCGGAACTGCCCACCCGTATCGAGTGCTTCGACATCTCCCATATCCAGGGCGCGGAAACCGTCGCATCCATGGTCGTGTGGGAAGGCGGAAAGATGAACAAGTCCGCCTATCGCAAATTCAAGGTGCTGACCGTGCTTGGTGTCGACGATTTCGCATCGATGCGCGAAGTGGTGACCCGGCGTTATAAGCGTCTAAAGGAGGAAGAGCGGCAGCTCCCGTCCTTGATCCTCATCGATGGCGGACTGGGCCAGCTTCACGCTGCCGCCGAGGCGCTCGAATCTCTCGGCTTCACCTCGCAGCCACTTGCCTCCATCGCCAAGAAGGAAGAGGTCATCTACCTCTATGGCAACGAAGATGAGCCGATCGTCCTAGATCGCCACTCACCCGTTCTTCATCTCATGCAACTGATTCGCGACGAGAGTCACCGCTTCGCCGTCGGCTATCACCGCCAGCGCCGTGCCATGCGCGACCGCGATTCAGAACTGCTCAACATTCCCGGGGTCGGCGCACAGACGCGGGCGCGCCTGCTTACTCACTTCGGCAGCCTGCGCGACGTGCAGCAAGCCACTGCCGAATCCCTCGCCGCCGTGGTCCCCCGCAAAACCGCCGAGACAATCTGGAATCGCTTCCATCGAACGCAGCCGGTAAAGTAACCCCCTCAGATTGATTTTCCTCCCCGCCCCAAAAATGTGCCACCCGGATTTCATCATCCGCATCCTACTGAGCGTGAGCCGAGTAGGTGTACCGTGCAGGAGGAGCAAAAATGAAGCACACGGAATCACGGCGTGATTTCTCCTTGGGATTAGCAGCCATTCTGGTGGGCGCGTTAGCGTTTGCAGGCTGCTCAACAGCGTCCCATCCTGATGAGAAAGCAGCCGTTTATCAATCGCTCAATCAACATGACCTCAGCAGCGTGATGGTGAATCAAAATCGGGAATCCGGCGTAATCACGCTGAACGGAATTGTCGGCGGCGCCGACCGGAAATCGCGAGCCGAAGAGCTGGCAAAAGAAGCGGCTCCTGATTACACCATCAATGACAACATCCAGGTGGATCCCACTGGATTGCAGGGCATGATGTCTGCGGCGACTACCAAATCTGAATTGGACAGCTCAATCGAAAATCACTTCATAACATCGATCAAAGAGCATAATCTCAATCCGCAGGCCATTCAGTATTGGGCAAATGATGGGACTTTGACCCTGAAAGGCGCGGTCAGGACCGAGCGAGAGAAGAAGGAAGCCGAAGAGTTAGCCAAAAAAGTGCCGCAGGTGCAGCACGTTGTGAACGAAATCCAAGTCAGACCGAGCAAGCAGTCGGCATCTAACTCTTGATCGAACTGCCGACCCGGCTGTCCGCCCCCGCCTGCTCGGCGTGGACTAATTTATAGGTATCACTGTTGTCGGAGGAGCGGAATGCTTGTTCGATGGCAAACTGTTTGTTGCCCGGGCATTCCTGCACCTTCGCGTCAGCTAGGGCTAGACTTAATTCTTCCCCGATCCGCTCTTTGCTGCTGCCACCGCCGCCATCCGCACGATCACCTTCTCGATGTATCCACCGCCATTAAACGCATCGCCTGGCAGTGAGTCGATAAACCGGATCTTGCCCGTTGCGTCAAGCACAATCCCCAGCGGATAATCGGTCGCACCAAAAGTCTGCGTCGCAGTCTCGGGGACTACCAGCGTGGACGTCCCGAGCAACTCCTTCAGGATTTCTTCGTGCGCGCTCTGAACCGGGATCACCGAATCGTCCGCGAAAATAAGCCCGTAGGCATGAATCGGCGTGTCCTTGTTGACGGCCGCAAATTCGGTGAGCGTCTTCATCATCTTTCTGCACCCGCCGCACCAGTCGGGAAATAACACCAGCACCGTTGCTGAAGCAAAGTGCAAGTCGATCTGCGCTTTTGCGGTGGGCGACTCCAGCGCTCGAAGCACCCTCACGCTGGGCATCCGAGCCCCCAACAGCCCATACCGGATTTTGACGCTGGCAATCCGCTGCCTGTCTTCTGCCGTGAGCGCGGCTGTTGCCGGTATTGCACCCTCCACATCTGCAGCCGCCACTCGCGCAGCACCATCATCCCCGATATAACGATCAAGAAACGCCAACTCCATTGCCGATTCGTACAACGCGCCCACGCCCATCACCGCGTCGCCATTCGCAGACTTCAACGGCGTGTTCTGCGCCAGCGCGGCAACGATGGCCGGATGCTCATCTGTGGCCAGCTTCAACGCAGATGGATTCGATGCCTGCAACAGATAGTCCTTCATATAGCGCACCGCGAATGCCACCTCGGCGTCATAGGGCAGACGGCGCAGCATCTCGCGCGTCGTCTGCATCGCCAAGTCGATCGCGTTGATGTGCACCAGCGCATTCACGCTAAGTGCATAGGCTTCCGCTCGGTGAGCCTCAAGACCGCTCGTCATGTAATCCTGGGCCGCGGTGTTCGCGCCATCCCAGTCCTGGCCAAGTGCGCAGAGCCTCGCCAGATCGTACAGACCGTCTCCCGAATAGTTCTCAGGCTTGGCTGCGTCGCATGCTTCGTGCGCCTTGTGCATTCCCACGCTCAGCGCGCCCAACTCCGCATCCGACCAGTTGTCCAGGGACCCCCGCACCACGTCCAACGGGTGCATCGCATCCTTGTAAATATCGCCAGGAGACTCTAGGGGCGGCGCACTCGGCTCAGTCGAAGGCGGAGCGATTGTTGGCACTATCGAAGGCGGGGCAGCGGCCGAAGCCGCTGGCGGGGTCGCCTGTCCGAGCAACGGATGCAGTGCTCCCCATGCGGCCAGCAGCCCTCCAATGAGGCACATCTGGGCCCTTATAGATCGATGAATCATCGGCGATTCCCTCGCATGCTATTGATTAGCGCGTTCGCGCACACCCGCGTCGCCGCAATGGAGCCGGAAGAGTCCTCATGCCCTGGGGATCATAGGCTTGCGACGCATGTCTGGTTAGACACCGGGCCTGCAGCTTATGTTCCGGCCGCGTGTTGCCGCCAGATCAATTTGTGCTCCGGTACTTCAGGCGATTTTGACGCGATCAGGATCCCCGATCGCAAAGTTCTCGCTGCACATCGGACACTCGTGCGTCTTCCCATCATCCACACTGACCATCCGCGTTCCGCACGAAGGGCATTTGCCCCTGTGCTCACCCATCCCCACCATCGGTCCCAGGAGCGGTGCGAGAATGCCGAGCACAATCATCGGCACGCCAAAGAAGATGCCCCAACCCAGCAGGCATAGCAATACACCCGGAATGATAAGGATCGGAGCCGCAATGAGGCCAAGGTACAAACCGCCAAACGCGCCGCGCACCGGATGATGTTGGTGCTCGCTTGGATGGTGTGCTTCGTGAACCACAGCGGTTCCGCAATGTGGGCAGAAAATCCACGGCGATGCGAGATGAGTTCCGCACTTTGAACAGTTTGTGTCCATAGGCCAACCGCTCCTCACGGTTCTCGTAGTCGACCACGACGCCGCAACCGCAACGTGCCCGAGATAGCCAGCTGGGGTGGTCGCCTGCAGCCAAAAACGCTACTCCCACCTCAGCAGACCTGCCCGTGATTCCCATCACGGCAAGTTGCAGAGATCGGCACTTGGCAGTTTCACGTTCCGCTCAATCGGTCGGAGACAATCAGTCAGCCCACCTCAGGTGACCGAAGGCATCAGCCCCACCGAGGTGGTGCAGGTGGTGATACCCTCACATCACCGCATGAGCCAACAAGTGCCCGCATCACTCAACAAAGCTCAAGCTTCCGCCGATCTTCCTCGCGTCCTGGGCGCATCCCAGGCCACGGCCATTGTCGTCGGCACCATCATCGGAAGCGGCATCTTCCTTGTCCCCAGCGAAATGATGCGCGACACCGGCTCCTCGGCCCTTGTCTATCTCGCCTGGGTCGTCGGCGGCCTGCTCTCGCTCTTCGGCGCCATGACCTACGCCGAACTTGGCGCCATGCTTCCCTACGCTGGAGGCGAATACGTCTACCTGCGCGGCGCATACGGTGATACGCCCGCCTTCCTCTACATGTGGACGTGGTTTGCCGTGGCCAAGCCCGCTTCCATCGCCGCGGTCACCATCGGCCTGGCGCGCACGCTGGAATTCTTCTCCGCCTTCCACTTTCTCTCAACGCACGTCGGCGGCCTGCCCCTGCTCTGGTCCCAGATCTTCGCCATCGGCGTCACCTGGTTCATGACCGGGTTGAACTATCTCGGCATTAAAAAGGCCGGCGACTTCCAGCTTGTTTTCACGATCCTCAAAGGTGTCCTCATCCTTATCGTTGCTGCCCTCTGCTTTTCCTCGGCAACGGGAGCGTTCTCCAACTTCTCCACGTCGCTGCCCACTGCCACCGGCGGCTTCGGCGGATTCATGCTCGCCCTCATCGCGACTCTCTGGGCCTATGACGGATGGAACGACCTCACCATGGTCTCCGGCGAAGTGCGCCACCCCGAGCGCTCGCTCCCCATCGCCCTCATCGGCGGACTCTTCGTAGTCGGCATCCTCTTCATGGCCACCAACGCCGCCATCCAATACATCCTTCCGGCCGCGCAAATCGCCGGCAGCGAACGCCCCGCCGTCGCCGCACTCTCCGTCGTCGCTGGCCCCAGCGGGGCAGGCTTCGTCGCCGCCGCGATGGCCCTCAGCATCTTTGTCGCCCTCAACGGTACCGTCATGTCCGGTGCGCGCATCCCCTTCGCCGCCGCGCGCGACCGTCTCTTCTTCCGTCAGTTCGCGCACATCAACCCGCGCTTCCAGTCCCCGTCAACTTCCCTCATCGTCCAGGGACTGCTCTCCACAGTGCTCCTGCTTTTTCTCTCGCAATTCCAGCAACACTTCGAACTGGCCGTCTTCGCCGAGTGGCTCTTCTACATGCTCACCGCGACCACGGTGTTTGTGTATCGCCGCCGCAGACCCGATCTCGCGCGCCCTTACCGTGTCTGGGGATACCCCATCCTCCCCGGCATCTTCGTTCTCTGCGCCGCCGCTGTCCTCGTCTACAGCTACGCCGGAAACCTCAAAGGATCGCTGCTGGGCACAGCCCTGATCCTCCTCGGCCTCCCCGTCCTCTGGCTCGTCAGAAAGATCTACGGCCCCTCCGTTCCGAGCAACCAAAGCCACATCGCACAATAGGTGAGTACAACGCATTTCCCAAGGGAGAGCAGGAATCACAACGCCGTCCCAAACCCGTCAACCCCTCCACCCGAAACTGTTTCGCATTCTGCCACCTGACCAGTACAATCCAGAGGACTGGGCGCGGATAATCTCCATCGCAGTTCATCTCGCGCGCTGAACCATAAGCTCCCACATCGCTTCAGCAACAAGGTTCGAAACTGGAGACAGGGAATGTCACCTTCTAGTACGCCGCTCTGGAATAGTCCAGCGTTCACCATCGAACGCCTTGAAGACACACTGCCACGCACCCTGATCTTCCATTTCACCGGACCATTCATTGCCAACGACATGTACCGCTCCCTCAAGCCTGCAGTCGTCTCCGGCATTTTCGAGTTCAAGCCGGAGCCCGGCCAGGAGCAGCCGACCATTCACATCTTCGATTTGACCGAAGTTCCGTCGATGGACTCGTCCGGCTTAGGGCTGATCGTCAGTCACTACATGAATTGCCGCAGCAGAGGTATCCGTGTCATCGCCGTGGGAGTAAACCCGAACGTTCAGCAACTTTTCCATTTCACCCGCGTCGACTCGCTCATTCCAACCGCCGCCACCGTTGAGGAAGCGATCGCCTCCTGATCTCCCTGCAATATTTGCGAACTGAGAAGGGTCAGTTGCCGACTTTTCTCGCCGCTTCTGCATATACCGCTGCGTATTCGCGCGCCGGCTTTTCCCAGCTGAAGTCCTCCGCCATCCCATTCAACATCAGCCTGCGCCAGCCTTCCTTGTCCTGAAACGCCGCAACCGCGCGATCAATCGCGTCAAGCAGAGCCCGCGCGCTCAGATCCGCAAACTTGAAGCCGGTTCCGGTCTGCAGTTCCGGATTCCACTCCTGAATGCTGTCATCCAGTCCGCCCGTCGCGCGCACGATTGGTACCGTTCCGTATTTCAACGAATAAATCTGGTTCAGGCCACCCGGTTCGTACCGCGACGGCATCAGAAACATGTCCGCGCCCGCTTCGATCTTGTGTGCGATCGCGTCGTCATATCGAATCTGCACCGCAAAACGAGCCGCGTTCGCATAGGCCCAGTCGCGAAAGATCTTCTCGTAATACGGCTCCCCGGTGCCCAGCGCGACCACTGCCACATCCCGCTCGGCCAATTGCCGCGATATCTGCTCGAGGAGATCGAATCCCTTTTGCGCTGTAAATCGCGACACGATACCGATCAGCGGAGTCGACTGCGGCACGTCCAGCCCAAATGCATGCAGCAGGTCCTCGCGGCACGTGCCCTTGCCTGAGAGATCCTCGGCCGTGTAGTGGGCGGCAAGGTTTCCATCAGTCCCCGGATCCCACCTGGAATAATCCACCCCATTCAGAATTCCGCGAATGTCCTTCGCTCGTTGCCGCAGCGCTCCATCCAGTCCATTCCCAAATTCAGGAGTCTGAATCTCCTCTGCATATCTGCGGCTCACTGTCGTGATCTTGTCGGAATACACCACGCCGCCCTTGAGAAAATCGAACGTATTGTATTGCTCCAGCTTGTCAAAAGTGAAAATCTCCCACGGCAGCAGCAGCCGCTCCGTCGTCGCCGGGGGAAACCATCCCTGGTATCCCGCGTTGTGAATCGTCAGCACCACCCCCGCATGCTGCAGCGCAGGATCGCCACTGTAAACCGTGCGCAGAAAGACAGGAATCAACGCGGTCGGCCAGTCATGCACATGGAAAATGTCGGGCACACCCAGGATTTTGCTCGCCTCAATCACGGCGCGGCACAGTAGGCCAAAACGCTCCGCGTTGTCTCCAAAATCGCCTGACTTTGTTCCATAAATCCCTTGACGATCAAAGAGTTCTGGACAATCTACAAAGCGATACTTCACTCCATTCCGTTCGCCGCCATCCACGATCCCGGCAAACCGGTTGTGATCCTGAAATGGAATTGTTATCGATTCCGCCAGGTACTTCAACGGGCCTTCAAGTTGCGGCCGGACCGACGCGTAAAGCGGCAGATAAACCGTCACTTCGTGTCCGAGTTTCACCTGCTCAGGCGGCAACGCGCCCACCACGTCGGCCAGTCCCCCTGTCTTGGCAAACGGTACGCACTCCGTGGCTGCAAAAACGATGTGCATTCTTTCTCCGATCCAACCCAATTTCTATGGTTCCGGCCGTCATGCGCGGCCAAACGGCAAGTCTACTACGCTCTGCATTGGACGCCACGGCGGCCCGTCCCGTTGCGATTTCGCATCCAGCGCCATCGGCCCTTCATCTCAACTACATGCCCCAGCCTGAAGTTGATCCGCTAGCCGGCCCATCCAGTACTCACGAAGCTTCTCAGGGGTTGGATGCAACTCCAGGTCAGCAAGCGCGGCTCAGTGAATCCGACAAATTGCTACTGCTCGACAATCCCATATGGAATGCACTGCTGACTGACCACCGCGCGGTGGCCCTCGTCAACGGCCCCGCAAGACGCTATCCGCCCGCCATCGGTCCCCTCAGCGGAATCCCAGAACAGACCGAAGACAGCTACGAAGCGTTGCGCACCCTAGCTGGTCCCGGTGGTACCCTGGCGCTCTTCCTTCAAGACCCTCCCGCGCCACCAGCAGGCTGGACTCTGATTCGCACGGGCTCATTGGTTCAGATGTTGAATCAGGGTCCGAGCACGGTGCGCATCGCACGCCTCTCCAGTGGAATCACATTTCGCCGACTGGCAGTTGACGACGTTCCCGCGATGCTGGAGCTGGCTGAACTCACCGAGCCTGGCCCCTTTCGTATCCGCACCATCGAACTGGGAGATTTCTACGGCATATTCGAGGCCCGTCGCCTGCTCGCCATGGCTGGCCAGCGGCTCAGCATACCGGGATTCGTCGAGATCAGCGCTGTCTGCACCCACCCCGATGCACGCGGACGAGGCTACGCTGCCACCTTGATGTCCACTGTGATCGACGATATCCGGCGTCATGGCAAGACCCCGTTCCTGCACACGATGTCCGACAACCATTCCGCAATCCGCATCTATGAGAGCCTCGGCTTCAAACTGCGAAGAACATTTCATCTCGCTGTGCTGAGGTTCGACGCCTAAGCAACATTGTCGCTGCGGAGTCCTGTCTTGCCCGCGCTGCACTCGACTAACATCAAGACAACGCATGCCCGTCAAACCAAAGCTCGGCCAGAACTTCCTTCACGATGAGCAGGCGGTACAACGCATCGTAGCTGCAATCGGCGACTGCTCCGGGCGCACAGTGATCGAAATCGGCCCCGGAAAAGGCGCAATCACCGCAGCGCTCGCCTCTCGTGCCGGCCATGTGGTCGCTGTTGAATTGGACGCAGCGCTAGCGTCGAATTTGCAATTCGGGTTTCCTCCTGACCGAGTCACAGTTGTCAACCAGGACATCCTCAATTTTGACTTCGCCGCAGCTTCGGCCGCCGCCGCAGAACGCCTGCTTGTAATCGGCAACCTTCCTTACCTGATCACTTCGCCGATTCTGCTCAAGCTCGCCGCAAACTCCGCTTCCCTCGAGCGTGCTGTCGTCATGGTGCAACGAGAAGTTGCCGATCGCATCGTTGCCAGTCCTGGCTCTCGCGACTACGGGCTTTTATCAGTAACAGTGCAGATGCACGGCCCGGTGGAAAGACTGTTCACGCTTCCGCCCAGCGCATTTTCACCGTCTCCCGAAGTGCATTCAACGGTCTTTCGCTGGCGATTTGCGCCCGGATTCGAGGAGCTTGGAGTTGACCCTCAGGATTTTCGCAGGTTTCTGCGCATGGCTTTCGCACAGAAGCGTAAGACCCTCGCCAACAACCTGCGCGCTGCCGGAATCTCTCCGTCAGCAGTCGCCACCGCGCTCACCCATGCCGGAGTCGAACCGCTGGCTCGTTCCGAAGCACTCAGCGTCGAGACCCTGGCTGCGCTAAGCCGACATCTGAAAGCAGAAGGGGCCACTTCGCTTGGCGAAGTGACCCCTTGAATTGCGAACCCCTGTTCTGGAGTGACTAATTCTGCTTCTTAGTGATGACCCCCGCCGCCACTCGCATGTCCGCCACCACCGCCGCCACTGCTGACGTGGCCGCCTCCGCCGCCGCTACTCACGTGTGAGACACTGCCGCCCGAACTGCGGCTTGCTGCGGGTGCATGATAGGTGCTTCCACTCGAAGAACCGCGGCTGCCGATCGAATTGGCCCACGGAACATAGCCCGCCTTTCCGGCGCTTCCGTAGCCGTAAGTGGGGCGATTCACGCCCACCGGCATTCCGCGCTCATGGTCGTAAACCGGCCTGGGAGAAAGCGGCCTCAATGGCGGCACGAGGTTTCCCGCTATCGACACGGGTCCACCCGAAGCACGCGCCGACCCCGTTGCCGGGTATTCCGAAATTCGATTGACGGCAATGACGGGGTGAGCCTGATACATGCCATTCACTCGGTAGGGCACAACGCCTCCGGGTTTCACCGGACTGCCGCGGGGGCGCCGCGGCGGCTGATAGTGGAATGGACCGTTGCCTACGTTAGAGAACCAGCCTCCCCGGTTCCACCAGTAACCGCCTAACCCTGGAGCCCAGCCCCAACCAAGCCCATCGTAGTAATTCCACATGCCGGACTCGTAAGGCATATACCCCCAGGACTCACAGGAAACCCACGTGTAGCCATACCCGGGCGTGGATACCCAGTTGCCGCAGCCATACGGATCCCATCCTCCCCCGTTCGCTGCCTCGTACGGTGACCAGACGTAGCCCTGGCCCGGAACGTTATACCAGTTGCCATTTGCATCCAGATCGCCCCACGCCGGATTGTTGCTGTTGCCCACTGAGTTGGTCGCAGCGGTCCGTGCAGATTCCTGAGCCGTCAGAACCTGGTCGCGATCGGCATTCCACGCATCCCACGAATCCGGTTCGATGGTCTCGGCGAGGTTGTACAGGTTTGGATCGGTTGCGTTGAGGGCTACACTCTCACCCCCATGAAGATCCAGCGAAATTGCGGTCCCACGCTCAAGATGGGCATTTCCCGAGAACACTGCAAGTTCACCCGGAGGGTTATCAAGATTGATGCGCAACACAGTAAACCCGGATGCAGTTGCAACGCTGTCGCTGAAGCGGGCGCGGATATGGCTTGTCGCTGTATCACCCTGCAATTCGAAATAGGCCAGACCGCTCTCGAGCACAACTTCAGAATCCGATAAGTTCCCTTGCTGGCGAAGCGCAGCCAGCTTCACTGTGCTGTTCGGCGAAATGCGAACCACGCTACCATCGTCAAACTGGATCTCGGCGCGTCCATCTTCCTTTGTGACAATCAGTGTTCCTTCAAAAAGCGGAGTATTGGTGAGGGCGGGATCGGCGATTACCTGGTTGCCGAGCGAGATCACCACGTCGCCTTCCACATCGCTAAGGCGCACCGCGCGCTTGCCGGGATCGGTTTGCTGAGCACTCAGTGAACCTGCGGCAAGCAACAGCAAAGCCAGCCCCACCGCGCCGGCTGCCGGAATGGACCAAACCCCTTTTAGGCTGTTCATAGAGCCCCAAACCTTTCGCGTTCGCCCCCCGAAGAAACCACTGCGTCAGAGGTGCCCACACCCTTTAAGACAGCGAAGACAGGGGAAAAGTCGCGCCGATATTTTGCCGGGAGGACCGTATCTGGAGCACTCTCTTGCGCCAGCCTTCAATTGTCCCCTTTTGCCAGAAGGATCCGTGCCCTTTTTCTTACCCTGTCCAATACCCGCGGATCGTCTTCCAGTCGCTCAAGAATACCCCGAATGGCGCAAATTTGCTGCAATCGCCCGTCGTCTGCGGCTTCCATGATGAACTCGGTCGCCCGATCGAGACCGAGCGGGTCGTGCTGCAGCAGCAATTCCAGGTGTGCACCCTCCAGCAGCGTGGAACCCACGGCCACAAGCGTCTCGCCGAGCTGCTGAATATCCTTGTTTCTCGAATAATTGAACTCGCAGCCGCCGTGTCCGTCGGGCCCGTCATAGCTGATCTTCTTCGTGCCCTGGAATGCCACCTTCATGTGGCTCTCGCACTCTTCGTTGAGCAGCCGGTGATGGCGGACCGTCTCAAAGACTCCCCTGGTAAAGCCTTCACTCAGAACCACATCCCGATCAATCTTGCCGGGCAACATCAGTTCCGGATCGTCGCTTGGTTTGGTCCCGCCTTCTGCGTGAAAGTGGCCGGTGCCATCTGAATGAATTTCGAGCGTCCAGTTCGAAGGGTAGAGACCGGGATTGGAGAAGTCCACTCGCAAAATCGCGTTCGGCTCGGCCTGCAACGGAATCGCCAGAGCGACTGCCAATGCCGCCAACAAGGCACCTCTCATCGCACTGCTCCCTGGTGCGCAAGTGTCTGAGAAGTATGCAAATGGCAGATGGCGATCGCCAGGGCATCGGCAGCATCGGCTGGTTTGGGCAGCTCCGTCAAATTCAGGAGCCGCGCTACCATGAATTGAACCTGCTCCTTCTTTGCCAACCCGTAACCCACCACGCTCGACTTTATGCTCAAAGGCGCGTATTCAGCGACCTCCAGGCCCCGATTGGCGGCAGCCAGCAGCGCCACACCTCGAACCTGGCCCAGCTTCAATGCGGATTTGGCATTGACTGAGTAGAAAACCTCTTCAATTGCAACCACATCCGGCTGCCAGATTTCCAGCTCGGCCGAGAGCGTTCGGTAGACCTGCGCCAGCCTTTCCGCCGTAGATTGGGATTTGGTAAGGCGAATCGATCCGATCCTCTTGCAGATGAGCTGGGACAGGGGGCCGGACTCATCCGAGTCGACAACTCCAAACCCGGTTATCTCAGTTCCGCAGTCGATACCGAAGACACGCATTTGCCTGCAAGTCTATCCCAAACAGGTCAATCTTAGCCCGTGGCGAGGTCACGGCTCACCCCCGGCATTGGCATCCGGCGTCCAGGGTTCAAAAACCGCCGAGTCGGTCCGAACCAGCCGGACACGCTCTGTCAATTCATCGAAGCGGAAAGCTGTTTGTGTAACCTCGCGGTTGTACCGTACAAACGCTCTGACCAGCGAAGCTTGCGGGGTTCGTATTCAACCAGAATGCGATCGAATGAAGTGAATTGCTTTGCACGGCTTTGAATAAAATCTCGCAGTCGCTCACTTTGCCTGGTTGCTGTGTTGCTGTGAATACAAATCGTCCACAGGCCTTTCGATCGCTGCACCGGCTCCCAAAGCTGCTGGGGAATGCACACAATTTCGCCTAGCAGAAAAGGGTACCGCGCGAATCCGTCGGAAAGAAAGCCGAGCCCTTCCTTGCTGAGTGTGCGCAGGGTGGCGAAATCGAAGCCGTGCCGCGGAGCAACGAAAATGCGGGGACTCAGTCCATGCCCACGAAGAATCGCAAGACCGGTGCGAATCCACTCCCGCTGCCGCTCTTCGTCCACTCCTGCGAATTCGGTCTTCCGATGCAAAGGCACCAAACTCTTGCCGGTGCTCGTGCAAAGGTGCCGATAGCCATGCATCGCAATAGTCGCCCCGACAGCTTCCATCGACCTCACACGTTCCCAGAAACTCGAATCCGGTGGCGAAACCATCAAGTCCGGATCCTGATTATCGGGCACCACCGCAAGAATCGGGCGAATGCCGAATTCTGCGATGATCGGCAAAAATCCTTCCCACTTTTCCAACGACATCGTGGGGCACAAATCATCGAATCGGAGCAGATATTGCGCTGGTTGTGGAATCATCGCAACACCTCGGAATTCTTGCGCATTCTGGAAAATTCATTCCGCGCACACCAAACAGTGTCGGCGCCTCGTCTGAGCGCCAATCTCAATAACGGATTGCATAGGCCTGAAAACATTCGCTTCTCTGAGCCTCTCTCCTGTTCAACAAGTAAACTGCATCGATCGCGCAAGAATCTTGGCACAATCGCCAGTGCAGGACGATCGCAGTTGGATTCAGCTTCTCTGCTTGAATCCAAGACCAAGCGCGGTCGCCGTGCTGCTTGAAATGGATTTAAAGAGAGAGCAGCAAGGGTGGTCCGCGGGGTGGATTGAGCGTTTCTGAAGCTCCTAGTGCCCTAAACGCCGGCGCACGCGGACACCTCCCCGATGAAGGAGAATCCTGCGCCGCTGCAACGTCTGGCTTTAGAAAGCGGGATCGAGATTTGGAATGAATGCGGATGGGCAGATATCTTTGCCGATTCGATGGAACCGTCCATCCGCCGTCTTCTCTCTGCCCTGAGGAAACAAATTCATCGATTTTAGTCTTGCGGAAAGATCCATGCCCGTCATTCAACCAGACAAGAAGGCGGTCGTGTGTAAATGCTCGTTCGACAACGATATCGACATTGCCATCGCGATTGACGTCGATCGCTGAGATCGTCAAAGCCGTCTCGGTCGATTCGAAGACAAGTTCCTGGTTGCGGTCGGAGGTGACGTGAAGCTCGATTCGGAATGTGCTTTGACCGTGGAGGCGCCCACCCTTGAAAAGTACGGCGCCATCCGGTCGATGATCATTGTCGAAATCCGCCGTAATCAACCGCGGTCCAACCAGTTCGCGCGAAAAACTGCAGTCCGCTCCAAAACGCGCCACGGCGCCGCCAATCCCATCCTGTGCCCAGAGAGCGGGCGCGATGAGACCGAGTACAACCAGCGCGACTCTACAAACAACAATGCGAGCCTTCATCGATTTCAGCCGATGATACACATGTTAATGGATATTCATGATGATCGCATGAAGTGTGGTCCTTCCGCGCGGTTTGTCGACGCATTAAATTCTGGTGAGCGGCAGCAGGACCCTATGCGCCTTGAGCGAAAACCTTGGGCACATCTATACCGAGAGCGGTGGCGAGATCGTGCTGATGCTCCTGCTCCTGCGAAATGATCTTCCTCAGTTGCTCGGCGAGCGCATAGTGGCCGAGGGATTCAGCCTGCATTACCCGCTCACGGTAGCTGCGGATCGTCTCGGTTTCGTTATCGAGATCGAAGCGAAGCATCTCTTCCGGCTTCTTTGAGAGTTTCACTTCCCTGGGCGTTGCCGTGGGCATTCCGCCAAGGTAGTCGATCTGATCCGCGATAATGAGCGCATGTTGCAGCTCTTCCGCGGCATGCAATTTGAGTTCTGCGGCAATCTTCATCCATGCCGCGCCGGAGAGGACGTTGCTGTAAACGGTGTAGGCAATGATCGCCTGGTATTCACGGGCCAGGTCTCCGTTGAGAGCATCGATCAAACCCTGAACAGTAATGTCTCTCTGCTGTTTGGAAACTTGCTTTCCGTTCGCTTGAACAGGCATGGTATGTCCCTTCTTGCGGTCCTATATTTGCTCCGCAGACACGCACTCTGATGCGAAAAGCTTGCTGCCTGTTGGTTTTCGTTCGAGAAATTGCGATGAATACAACCCCAGACGCAGCAACGGCCCGGGAGCATTCCCAGGCCGTCGCCGGTGATCTGTTGGGATTGGACTAAGGCCATCGCGCTGCCGCGAGTGCCAGTGACCCGGCTGTGACGCTGACTACGCCGGGGCGAACCTGTGGACTGGGGCGCGATGCCCTAGGCCTCAGTCACCTCACGTAAGAAACAACTGGAACAATCATTTTGCATTAGCTGGATCAACCTCCTTTCCCGTGTAGCTCCAACCTAAATCGGATTGCGCGCGGCGTCAACTGCTCCGCCCAGGCGGAGCCGTTGATGTGACTTGTGAGGTTGCGGAAAAGCGGTTCTCGAGCTTACTGCGGAGGTGTGTTGGCTTTTTCAGTCGCGTCGGTCGACTTGTTGTCTTGCTTCATCGCCTTGGCATTGTCTTTCTCGGCTTTAGCAGCTTCCTTGTCGGCCTTGGCGTGTGCAATCGCGGCCTTCTCTTCCTGCTTCTGGCGCCTTCTCTGCTCTTTCAACTCGGTTTTGGTCATCGGAAGGGGCTGAACCGTGCTCTGATCGGGTATGACCACGGGCACTGTGGCAGGTACAGCAGAATCCTGTTGCGTTGTCGTCGTGGTGGTAGTGGTCGAAGGAGATGGCGGGGGCGGATTGCTGGGCGTCTGTTGCGCGAAAGCAACGGTTGAAAACACGCTCAAACCTAAAACAGCTAGACGCTGAATCGATGTCATGAATTCCTTTTCTCTTTGGCAGCCATTTCTAGCTGTAACTTCCACCTTCTGCCAAATGCAAGGGATACGCTGGTCAATTCAGACCGCTGCTCTTGTAAATGTCTCTGGATGCTCGTTAAATGCTGCGTTTTCTTTAGAGATTAGGCAGGCCAATGACCGCTTATCTGCCTTGGCTGCTGTGTCGGCTTCAAAATGTAGATGTTCGGGCCTTCGCGCTCAGATCCGCTCTTCCAGCAGAACCGTCACCTTGTCGCCGGCATCCTTCCCAATCTGCCGGCGAATTTCCTCTTTCACAGGCAGCTTGTGCCTGCCGTCGCCCAGCGCCATGAATGAGCTTTGGAATGGAACGCCGTCGATCTTGCCGCGCACTTTGACCAGCCCACGCGTGCCGAAGAACTCGGCTGACGCAGGCCAGACCAAGTAGGTCCAGCCGCCCTTGTTGGGACTCTTTTCGAGCTTGGCCGTGAACCGCTTATTCAACATGCGGCTTTCCCTGTTTCAGCAGGTCCGTTACGCAAGGGCAAGGTTCATGTTGTCGATGGCTTCGTCGATTTCCTGCGTACTCTTGAAGCCCACCGTAGCGCAATCGATCCCCGCGTTCTGGAAAGCGAAGCGCATGGCAGCCTGTCGATCTGAGTGCTGCGTGAAGGTTCCGTCGCCGCAGAGTTTCATGCTGATCACGCCCATGCCCTCTTTCTTCACCTGCTTCACGTGCGCGACCACTTCGCTGACGTTGCCCAGGTTGTCATCATCGGGCACCGGACCGTCCATGCGCGTGCCCTTGTGGTTCATGCGGATCATCGCGACTTCGAGGAACTTATTCCCTGGAACCTGGCGCAGAGCGGGAAGTCCGTGAACGGAAGCCCCGCGCGTGCGAATGATCTTCTTTGACTGCGCTTCAAGCATCCCGTCCTGCCAGCGGCGTGTCTCCGCAACCCAGTCAGGCGTGTGCTGCCAGTGCAGCAGCATGATGTCGAAGTACTCGGTCTGCGAGGTACGGCGCATCTCATCGAACCGCTTGTGCGGATCCACGCCTTCGTCGGTCGTCACCTTCGTCATCAGCTGATAGCTGTCGCGCGGGAACGGCTTCAGCGCCTCGCCCAGCATCGCAGGAGTCATGTACGATTCGGCAGTCTCGAAAAACCGGATGCCGCGGTCGTATGCGTAATGGATGAGGCGCGTGAATTCCTGTTGTCCCAGGGCCGCCTGAACGTGCCCATTATTGCTGCCCGTGCCAAACGCCAGCCGGGTGACCTGCATTCCTGAGTTGCCAAGCGTGACAACGTCGGTTGCGGTCCGTCGCGCAGCCTGCAACGGGAGCGTCCCTACGGTGGCGACGGTTCCGGCGGCGACCGAAGTTTTAAGAAACTCACGTCGTGTAAAAGGACTCATGGGACCTCCGGGGTGGGGCTTCGTGCAGAACCTGTTGCCGGAATGGTAACACGGTTTTCCCCGCCTGCGAATTCTCGTAGACAGGCAGGTTTTCAGGGTGCAGACTCCACTCATGCCTCGAAAATTGGCGTTTGCTCTACTCGTTTTGTGGACCGGCACGTGTGTTTTGGGAGCCTGCCTGCTGGCTCAACAGCCGGCAAAAACCCCTCCTGGTCGCACTGCCTATCCAAATTCCTCGACGAGTCTTCCCAAGGATCCAGCGAAATTGGCTGCTGTAATCAATGCTAGCTACTACCACCCTGACTCCCTGCCAGGGCTGGAATGTTCGGTCTCAGTGGACTGGACCACATTCTTCACCAGCGCAAAGATTCAAGCTCCCGAAGAGCGCATGAAGGCCATAAGCGGTTTGAAGATCAAAGTCCATGCAATCCGCGATAAAACCGCTGAACTGACATTCGACTGGACCGCAGGACCGGCAGACTCTCAAGAGCAGTTGGAAAGTGGCCTGAAGCAGATGATTCAAGGCTACTTCCAACTGTACTGGCCTATGGTTGCATCCAGTCTGTTTCAAAATGCGGCGGACCTGACCAAAGTTGAGCCTCTTCCCGATGGCGGTGCCAAGGCATACTCCACCAGCCAGAATGCCAGCATGACCCTGGTCGTGGACAAGGAAGGCACGCCGACACATATTGAAGTCGACGCCACTGCGGTGAAAAGTACCTTCGAGCAACAATACCTCGTCTCAACAAATCCCGTCCCCGGCGATCTTCCTCGTATTTCAAGCATGGACGTAAACGAGCAGATTGGCGGCTCGACGATGCACATCCAACTGAGCCTTGACTATCAACAAGTGGAAAAGTTCTATGTTCCCAAACACGTGACCGTCGACTTGGTAGGCGCGTACACCATTCCATTGGAATTATCGAGCTGTTCGATCGCAGCTCCATAGAATCAACCGATGCAAGGAAAGCGCCGCCAGAATCCTCAGTTCCACTTTCTGCATGAGGGTTCCGCCCTCTCAGCGTTGCGCGACAGAACCGTAGAAGGCATTATTGCCTGAACGCAGATCGCGCCCATACGTCAGCACGACGCTCGTTCCCAAAACCGTGAGCTTCACTTCCATCCCGGCATCGAAGAGCCACTGCCGCGGGGCAAGTACGCTTGTGGGCGCCGATGCCTTCGCAATATCCAGCAGCGGTCCGGCTTTGATGGCGAATAGACCGTTCTCGTAAAGACGCCGAAGAAAGTCGGAATTCGACAGGACGTAGCTGTCTGCCAGGGGAGAACTGCCCTTGCGACCATCGCGCGTGCCGATGTGCCCGCGGAGCCAGAGATCGTTGTCCCGCTCCACGCCAAGCATGAAAAGTTCGCCTACGGGGGCGCTGCCGAAAACATGCCCGGCGCGCAGCCGCTGCTCCACTTCATAGTTATCGCCTTCAGCCTGCGGAAGCCACCGCGCCGTTGCCGAGCCCTGGAGCTTTTCAAACAAGTCCGGCGGACTTGACCACAGCCGCGCGAATTCCGACGATGCCGATCCCTTCAGCGAAATCCGCCGCTCGGGAATGTCGAGCAACGTCGCATCAATCGACGCAAGGTGCTTCAGTTCGAACCCCGGGGCAACCAGTCCCGGCGTCAATGCAGAACCGTACACAACGTCGCTGTAGGCGCTGTGCGACAGTTCTGCGCCAGAGGCCCCTTGCAGCCGACCACTGTGAAACGCCAACACCAAAGCCGCTGCGGTTTCACTCTGCAGATGAAAAGAACCCAGCGGCGGCGCCGTACCCGCAAAAGACTGCCGTATCTCCCAGTTCTCGTCGCGCCCATCGCCGGTGAGCTGCCATCGCCATTGCGGCAGACCACGAATCGGCGACGAAACAGAAACCCACGCGCGCCGTTTCTGTGCATCCCATCGCAACAGCGAATCCACGTTTGTAGCGCCGCCTCCGATGTTGAAGTAACTGGGATAAATCGTCTCGTAGGCCGCTCCCGAAAAAATGGAAATCAGTGCCTGTAGACGGCCATCGCCGAACCCATTCCTCTCGATCGCGTTGAAATCCGCATCGAACGAGCCATCGCTGCCCGCGTTGAGGACAACGTTGTAGGTTGAAAAGATTCCCAATCCTTGAAGTCGCGTATCGGTCGAAAACAAATCGGTGCGTTCAAGGATGGCTGCGGGCGAGAAGACAACAGCACGTTCCAGCAGAAGTCTTTGCACCCTGAGCTGCGGATCAAGATGGAATGCAGCAACGTACGGCTTGTGAACCCGGTTCCAGTACTTCAGCGCTGCGTCGACATTTCCCATCAGCAGGTAGACGGTGCCCGCAAAGTTGTTGGCGTACTCGCCGCTCTCGTCGAGCTTGATTCCCTTCCCGATCCACGCTGCAGCCTCTGGATATCGCTTCCGTTCAATCGCAATCCCGGCAAGCTCAATCGGAAAGCGCTTCTGCTCAGGGCATTCGCGACGCCCCGCAATGAGAGCATCGCGCGCGGCCTGCCACTGTTGCAGGTGCGCCAGCGACATGCCTAGCTGAAAATTCACGTCAGCCGAGCGCGATGGCAGCGATTCCGCCGCCTTCACAACATCTGACCATTTTTGTTCCTGGAAGAGCGCGAGAATGCTGGGATCTTCTTGTCCATTTGCCGGACACTGTGCCCAGGCCACCACAGGCATTCCGAGCGCGAGTGCGAATCCCCCGGCAGCCAATATCAATCCAAAACGTACCGTGAATCCGCGAGCAGCGCGCACGATCTCTAATGTGAAGCAGGCGCCGGCACAGCCAGGAGTACCCAGTTGTGAGTTGCGCTCCAGTCTTTCTCGAATCTTGCACGCTCCTGTGTCAGCAGCTTCCGTACCGCCGGATCGTTCATCGTGACCAATGAACGCTCCGAATCGATCCCGTCGATCACCACGTAGTGGAGCTCTGTTTGTCCGGCGGGCCTCAGCGCCACAATCAATGGACGCCCCTTGGCCAGCTGCTCCTCAAGGTCATTCCAGCTTCCACTTAACGCGAAGGCCAGAAAGCCGTGCTGCTGCAGGTATTGCCTCATCGACGGCGCCGGAATGCCGTGTTCCTTCGGAATATATAATGCCTTTTGAATTTCTCCGACATCGCTTCCACTGGTCGCTGCCGTCCCCTGTTTCGCGGCCCAGTATTTCATCACCATCGAGAGCGAAGCCGCCCCGCATCCATTTCGGGGCTGGGAAATAAATGGAACGTCGATCCATATCGCCGCGCCGGCCTCGGCGTATAAAGCCGAGACCAGCAGCAGCGCGATCCATGGCAAGCGCCTCCTCACCGTCAATGAATAATCGCCACAATAATGATCACTGCGATCAGTACGATAATCAGTGTCAACATCGACGAGGTCAGGGCACCGGCAGAAAACTTCTGCTGCGCTGCCGAAGCGCGCGCCGACAAGCTCGCCAGGTCCCGGTCAGAAAGCGTGGGGATGGCCTTCTGCACCTGCACAGGGTCAATGTGCGCATCGCGCATGGCCTTGTTTGCGGTAGGCGTACTCATGAATTCGGTGAGCGTTGCAATCTCTTGCTGGCGGGTTGCGGAAGAACTCTCGAGCTTCTGTTGCAGTGACTGTGAACTGACAATGTGTTCTTCCGACGATGATTGGGCCAGGATGCCGCTGGGATAAGCGAGCACCACAATCAGCGTGGCTGGTACGATGGCGCACTGGAAGAGCGCAGACAGTCGTGGAATCTTCATAGTTGCTCCGGAGAGAGATACTCTCGTAGGCCGATTGGATGCACATCCGCCAAAGCAAAGTTGCCCGCGCCGCGGCGCAACCCTGGACCCCGCGCTCGGCCGAGCGACACTCATTCATTGCGCTTGCGACTCCAAACAACGACGAAAATAGGCCAAGGGTTCGCCGCTGTTCCCTCGGTTGCGGGAAGAATAGTGAGTTCGGGACAATTTTTCTTGTTGACATCGGTCACTCGGTTCGTGCTAACTTACCGTTAGTGGACACTTACCTACAAGCCGGACTCGATGCCCTCGGCGATTCCACCCGGATGGCCATCTTTCAAAAGCTGTCCGCAGGCCCCATCGCGGTCAACGAACTGGCACGCACTCTACCGGTCAGCCGGCCAGCTGTTTCGCAACATCTGAAAGTCTTGAAGGATGCAGGCCTGGTTTTGGACACCAAGGCAGGTACACGGCGCCTCTACCAGCTTGATCCCGCCGGAGTGGCTCGACTGCGTGCGCATTTTGACCATATGTGGACCAAGGCTCTGGGCGCTTTTCAAATAGCAGCAGAAGAATCCCCAACACAAAAACCCTCGACTGGTGACAAACATGGAAAAGACAATCGAAGAAGCCGTCGTTCGTAAGAGTGTGCGCGTACAGGCGCCGATTGAGCGCGCATTCTCAGTCTTTGTCGAGCAGATGGAAACATGGTGGCCCGCGACCCATCACATCGGCAAAACGCCCTTCGAAGCCATTTTCGTCGAGCCGCGCATCGGCGGTCGCTGGTATGAGCGCGACGTCGACGGCAACCTCGTTGACTGGGGCACGGTGCTGGCCTGGGACCCTCCGCATCGCGTGACATTCTCATGGCACGTAGGCCCTGGTCACGATCAACCCGACTGGACCTGCGATCCCGATATCAACAAGGCCAGCGAGGTTGAAATTCGTTTCACAGCCGAGGGTCCGGAATCGACAATGGTCGAACTCACGCACAGCAAACTGGAGCGCCACGGAGAAGGCTATGAACAATTGCGCGCCGTATTTGACGGCCCTGGAGCCTGGAGCGCGATCCTTAGCAAATTCGCTTCAACTGCTGAGCGCGACACGTCTCGCTAGCTGAAAGGAAGGCGGATGAAACCAGTAATCTTTCTGCGAATTGCCTCGGTATTAACACTCATTCACGCGCTCATGCACACGGTGGGCGGAGTCTTCGGAAGGCCGTCCCCCGGCACGATCGCGATGGTCGTGGCCACGATGAAAGCGAATACCTTTCCGGTATTCGGCGTGACGCGAAGTTTCTGGGACTTCTACTTTGGCATGGGTCTCGGCATCTCGATATCCCTTACCGCTGAAGCCGTGGTGCTGTGGATGCTTGCTTCGCTGGCAAAGACCGATTCCGCCCGCCTGCGTCCGATTCTTTGCATGTTTTTGCTCGAATACCTGGCTATCGCCGTAAACTCGTATTTCAATTTTTTCTATGGGCCAGTAATTGCCGAGATCCTGATTGCGCTATGCCTCGGCATGGCGATATTCACGGCTAAACCGGTCGTTCGGCCAGCAGCTATCAACGCGAACGCTTAGGGCGTCCGCAATAGAAAAGCCACAACCCGCTCCCCCGCCCATGTATACTGGCCGCCCGCATCCGCACACGTCGGCGGAACATTTCAGGCTATGGCCGGAGGCTGAAGCATTGGGCAAACTAGCAAGTACGACCGCTCACTTACTCGCCAGGAGAAGCTTTCTTGGCGGATCCGCAGCCGCGCTTGCTGCCGGCCTTTGTGCAACCATGCCTCTTCCGCTCAGTGCAGAAGCTGACGCGCCGAATCTCAATATCCTTGGGCCGCGCCCAGGATACTCTCCGCAGGTCGGCACTTTCGTTTCGCAGTTGACCTGGATGCGAGAGGCCAACGGCGTCCTCGGTGCGACCAAAGGTCTGACCCAGGCGGACCTCGATTATCTCTTCGACAAGAACGCAAATACCATCGGCGCTTTAATGCTGCACCTTGCCGCCACTGAGACCTATTACGGAATGAATACTTTTGGTGGAATGAAGTGGGGTACCTGGTCTGACGACATTAAGAAGAAGTGGGATGCGGCAATGGATCTGGGCGATGCCGGTCGCGCGGCCATCAAGGGACACGACCGCGACTACTACGTGAATATCCTGCACGAGGTTCGAGAGAAAACGCTCGCCGAATTCCGCAAACGGGACGATACATGGCTCTTGACGGAGATTAAGGACAACGACTGGGGACCGGTGAACAACCTTTGCAAGTGGTTCCACGTCTGCGAACACGAAGCTCACCATACCGGCCAAATTGCCTTGCTGCGCAAACGCCTACCCGGCGCAAAGCCCGACGCAGGATAGACAACTTCCTAGTGGCGAAATAACCGCACCAGTGGAGACCGGAGTAGCATGTTCTCCCGGCGTCGCCGCGCAAACAGCGACGCCAATTCCCTGTTCCCTGACCCCTTATCCCTGTTCCCTGCATTTTTCACCAGCTATGCAGCCATTCATCATCGCGTCCGATACGCACCGGTGCATTGAACAACTCGCTAAGGCGCGCCGCGGTAAGCAACTCGGTGCGCGGCCCGTCCCCTACGATCCGTCCTTCGCGCATCAGGATGACTCGCTGGATCTCAGGCAGAATGTCCCCCAGGTGATGCGTGACCAGGACGAGCCCTGTCCCTTCCGATGCAAGCCGCCGCAGCGTCCCGCGCAAGTCGCGCTGCGCGGCTAAATCAAGGGCATTCGATGGCTCGTCAAGCAATAGCTGCCGCGGCCGATGCACGAGCGCGCGCGCAATCAGAATCCGCCGTTTTTCTCCGGCCGACATTTCGCCCACGAGCTGGTAGGCAAGGTGCGTCGCTTCAATGCGCTCAAGCGCTTCCGCGGATCGTTCCCGCATTTCGCCCGTCACCTGAAGATTCGGCCACAGCGTCGAGGCGGAAAAGAATCCCGCAATCACAGCGTCCAGTCCCGTTGTCACCGCGGTGCGCTGTCCCGGCAGGTCTGAACCCATCAACCCCGCTCCGACCACACCGAAATGCTTGCGTAGTTGCGTCAGGTCCCAGCGCTCGCGGCCGAAAATACGCACTTGCATTTCCGGCGCAACAATCGGATATATCTGGCATGTCATCGTCAGGATCAGCGTCGATTTGCCGCACCCGTTGGGCCCGAGAATGGCAACATGCTCGCCTGCGCGAATCGTCAGATTGATGTCATGAAGAACCACGCGGTCGCCGCGTGCAACATTCACATTGGCCAACTCCAGGAATTGATCTTCTGCAATGTTTGGCGCCGGCTCCGGCTGGCTGTCTGGCATTCTTCCTCCACCTGTTAGATTAAATGGATTGAATCCATCCTCCCAGCGACGCTGTTTGTCGCCGGGATTCTCGAGATC
Organism: uncultured Acidobacteriaceae bacterium; assembly: GCA_963826915.1. Taxonomy (GTDB): domain Bacteria; phylum Acidobacteriota; class Terriglobia; order Terriglobales; family Acidobacteriaceae; genus Telmatobacter. The sequence goes on along the minus strand of CAWGYG010000003.1, from coordinate 1,181,964 downwards.
GATGAACGATATTTCCCAATTCCTCATTCCCAGAGGCTTCAAATTCGGCGCGACCAAGGCAGGCCTGAAGCAGAGCGGCCGCACCGACTTTGCCCTCATTGTTGCCGACCCGCCTGCCAGTGCCGCCGCCGCATTCACGGCAAACCGCGTAACCGCCGCCCCGCTCACCGTGGATAAAGAGCATCTCCTCGCTACCGGCGGCAAAGTGTGCGTCGTCGCCATTAACGCCGGCAACGCAAACTGCGCGGTAGGTCAGGCTGGACTAACCGCGGCTCGCGCAACCTGCCAGGCCGCTGCGGACGTGTTCCACTGCAAGCCGGAAGAGGTTTTCCCTTCGTCGACCGGCGTCATCGGTGTTCCACTGCCCGCCGAAAAGCTGATCGCCGTGCTTCCCGAACTTGCTGCATCGCTTGGGTCGGAGTCCGATCACTTTCAGCAGATCGCGCAGGCCATTCTCACCACCGACACGGTGGAGAAGACCGCATTCGCCCGCCTAGAGGTCTCGACGCCCGAGATTGACGGCTCCGGCGAGATCAAGCAGGAGATCAGGATCGCGGCCTTCTGCAAGGGTTCGGGCATGATTCATCCCCAGTTGGTGCCCCACGCCACCATGCTCGTCTACATCCTGACCGATGCTGCGATTGAACCCGCGGCGCTCCATCAATATCTTTGCGAGTCGATCGAAGTCAGCTTCAACAGGATTTCCGTGGACGGCGACACCTCGACAAATGACACCGTTTTGCTGCTGGCTTCCGGTGCGAGTGGGGCCACCGTGGGCACCGGCAACAAAAAATTTGCTACCGCGCTCACCAGCGTTTGTACTTCCCTTGCCCGGCAGATCGTTGCCGATGGCGAAGGTGTTTCGCATGTGGTTGAGTTGCTCATTAACGGCGCGGAGTCCAATGCAGATGCACTCCGCGTCGCCAAAGCCATTGCGCATTCGCCCCTGGTCAAGACGGCATGGGCTGGATGCGATCCGAACTGGGGCCGCCTGGTGGCTGCCATCGGCTACTCGGGTGCACGCATCGACCCCGAGCGCATCGATATCTGGTTTGGTGAACTGCCCATCTGCCGCAACGGCGGACGCGCCCAGGAATTCACCGAAACGGCCGCGCACGCCTATCTGCAACAGCCGGAGTTTTCAATCACCATCGACCTTCACCTGGGCGACGGCGGTTGCCGGTTCTGGACTACCGACTTGACCCACGAATACATTCGCATTAATGCTGACTACACAACCTAGACCAACGAATCTGAGAGCAATGGAACGAACCCAATTAAAATCGCTGGAAAGAGTTGCATCGCAGAGCATCCCCATGCCAAAGCTACTCAATAAAAAGAAAAACGTCGAAGCGGATTCTTCCCTTCCAAAGGCGGAATTCTCGCTGATTCCCAATGACAAGCTCGCCGCGATTTACACGGCCATGGTGCGTTGCCGAATGATTGAACAGCGCGCTTCGCAGCTTTTGCAACAAGGCAAAATCGCAGCCGCTCTTTCCGGATCCAGCGGCCGCGAGGCGTCCGCGTCGGCATTGGTCATCGATCTTCAGCCGGAGGATGCGCTGAGTCTGGCCCGCAACGACTCGATTCCCGCCTTCGTCAAGGGTTTTGGGATTGAGGCTCTGTTCCGCATAATCTCGAAAGACGCCGGAAGTGAAGATCAGTCCGGCGCGCGAGCATACGCATTCGCATCGGCAAATCTGATCATTGCCGGACCCGTTGAAGCGCAGGCCGAAGCCATCCGCGAATTTGCCGTCAACGCAAAATCGGCGAAGCTCGGTCGCATTGCGCTCGCCTTCCTCACCGACGAAGCCGCAACCACTCCGGCATGGAATGAATTAATGGTGCTTGCCGGATCTCACCGGCTTCCCATCGTCTTCGTCCACCATTGCGATTCATCGCCTGATCAGATCGTCCAGCCTAAAACCACGGGAAAACCAGCGCCCAACGCGCTGGTCAACGGAATTCCCGCCATCCTGGTTGACGGCGGCGACGGGGTGGCACTTTATCGTGTGGGCAGCGAAGCCCTGGTTCGAGCCCGCCAGGGCCGGGGCGCCACGCTTGTCCAGTGCTTGTCGTTTCCCGCAACGAACGATTCCGAGACAAACCGCATCTATAAAGAAAGTGAACTCTCCGCCCCCGGCACGCCCGTTTTGACGATGGAGACCTACCTCCAGCGCAAAGGCCTTTTGGGTGAAGAAAAGAGGCGCCAGATTATCTCAGACTTCCGCGGCGAATTGGATCTAGCTACCAGATTCTTAAACGATTAGTCAAAGACTTGTACAGGACCACACCCTAAGGTCCTAATCCGGGAAGGGCGCTCATCAGACTGCCGGCGCGGATGAATCCAAGTGTTAAAGTGAGGAGATGAACGTGAACAGACGCGTGGTCGTCGCTTCTGTCCGACAAGCTGCGATTTTGCTGTCAGGGCTCTTGATTCTTGCCGGCAGCCAACTTGCAGTCGCGATGCCAGAAAGCGGTGATGGAGCGGGGCAGACACCCCGGGATCCCAGTCGCCCGGTGCCCGTATGCGAGCCGTCTTCGCTCGACTCGCCTTATATCCCTGTTGACAGTTGGGTCTATCCCGCGGTTTTCCGCCTCTATGGAATGGGATATATCGATTCGGTCTACCTCGGAATGCGACCATGGACCCGCGCCAGCGTGGACCACATGCTCGAGGAGGCCGGCGCACGGATTGAAGACGCGCAGGACTACTCCGACGCCGTCAGCGACGAAGCACAAGCAATCTATGAAGCCCTCGATCGTGAAATCAACCCCGATATGCAGGGACCGTGCAGGGTTTTCAAGGGAAAAACGCGCGTCGAGTCGGTCTACTCCGCGTCCCGAGCTATCTCCGGCACTCCCCTGCGCGACAGTTTTCATTTGGGCCAGACCATCGTGAACGACTATGGCCGCCCTTACGCAAACGGATTTAATAACTACTCAGGCGCCAGCGGCTATGCCTCGGCGGGAAGATTCGTGCTCTATGCGCGTGGCGAATTCCAGGGAGCGCCTTCAGCAACCGGCTACTCCCTTGGCTTGGCGAACGAACTTTCTCAGGCAGATCAGATTCCCTTCATCAATCCCACAACCGGACTTCCTTACAATCAAGCAACCATTCCGCTGGGGCCCATCTCCGATGCCACCCGCGTCCGCTGGGTTGAAGCCTACGTCTCAGCGCATGTGCTCAACCACGAAATCTCCTTCGGCAAGCAGGACGACTGGCTCGGGCCCGGCCTCGGCGCAGGCATGGCGTACTCAAACAATGCCGAGAATATCTACACCTTCCGCATCAACCGGATTGAACCACTTCACATTCCGGGGCTCTCCTACCTCACCGGCCCGTTTCGCTACGAATTCCTCATCGGCGGGCTTCATGGTCACACCTATATTCCCAATCCTGCTTATCCGGGACCAAACCAATTCAATGTGATCAACCCGGGCGACCCGTGGATTCACGTTGAGAAAATCAGTTTCAGGCCAACAGAGAATCTCGAATTCGGCTTTGAACGCTCTGTAATTTGGGGCGGCCAGGGCCATGGGCCCATTACCATCCACACCTTCCTCAAGAGCTTTTTCAGCTTTTCTTCTCCCAGCGCAACCGTGAAGGATGGTCCCAACGACCCCGGCGCACGCTTCGGCGCATTCGACTTCTCTTATCGCCTGCCCTGGGTCCGCAACTGGCTCACACTCTATTCCGACGGCGAAGTCCACGACGACGTCTCCCCCATCGACGCGCCCCGCCGCGCGGCATGGCGCCCCGGCATTTATCTTTCGCACGTTCCCGGCGTTGCCAAACTGGATGCCCGCGTTGAGGCCGCCACGACCGATCCGCCGATTTCAACCAGCGTCGGCGGTCTCTTCATGTATCGCGAAGCAATCCAGAAACAGGGCTACACCAACAACGGCCAGCTATTCGGCGATTGGATCGGCCGCGAAGGTAAGGGCGGTCAGGCATGGCTTACCTACCATCTCAGCGGAAACGAATGGATCCAGGTCAGCGCCCGCAACCAAAAGGTTGCCAAAGACTTCGTGCCCGGCGGAACCACCCTCAATGACCTCAGTTTCCAGGCGGTTAAGCGCATCAGCAAGGACTTTGAGATTAACGGCAACTTCGCCTTCGAACATTGGAAGGCACCTGTCTATACAACCGGCGTACCCGTCTATCCCGCGCCCCAAAACACCGTCACCACAACCACAATCCAGTTGACGTGGTTCCCGCAACGCAAGATCAGTTTCTAGCGCGCCCTTGGATGCGTCCTGTCGTACACCTGCTCCAATTGTGCGGTCGTGAGCTGTGTGTACCGCTGCGTCGTAGAAAGCCGCTCGTGGCCCAACAGCTCTTGAATCGCTCGCAGGTCGGCTCCCTCTTCCAGCAGGTGTGTGCCAAACGCATGGCGCAACGTGTGAGGATGCACATCGGCTGACAATCCCCGCTGAATCGCGATGCGCTTCACGATACGGCCAACACTGCGCGTAGTCAGCCGCGGCTCTCCGCCCGGCTTGCCCAACCCGCGCATCTGCAAACTGATAAAGAGCGCTCTTGTAGCCGCACCTTTCGCTCCGCTCTTCGCCGTCAGCCGCGCCGATCGCTCGGTCATGTATGCGCGCAGGGCTTGCGCTGCCGCATCGCCGAGGGGAACATAGCGCTGTTTCTGCCCTTTGCCGCGCACCAGGATCGCCTCGTTGGCCCAGTGAATGTCTCCGAGATTCAGCCCGGTAAGCTCCGCATTTCGGATTCCGCAGCCATACAGCATCTCGAGAATCGCCTTGTCGCGCGCCGGCCAGCTCGCCGCATCTTCGCCCACCGAATCGACGACCCGGTTCATCTGTTCGATAGAAGGCACGCGCGGCAAGTGCTTCGGCAATCGAGGAGTGGCAACCAGCGACGCCACGTTCTGCTGAACATGCCCAGCGCGAGCCAGCCACTTGAACCAGCTGCGAACGGCCGCCAATGCGCGTGCAGCGGACGCCTTTGAGAGTCCGCGCTCCAGAAGCGTTCCAAGAAAAGCGCGAATGTGCGTGTGTTCGATGGCGTCAACTGTCTCAAGTTCCGGGTGACGCGCGGCAATGTATGCGGCAAATCCAATAAGTTCGCGATGATAAGCGCGCAAGGTATGAACGGAGGAACCGCGCTCGTTTGCCAGCACGCGCAGGTAGTCGTCGACGAGGGCGCCCAGCGGCAGCACGGTTTCTTCAACTTCAGTCGTGCTCACGACGGCTCCTTACCCATGTCCACGTGACCGGCCTCTGAATCTGAATTCCGCTTCGGCGCTCTCCCGCCCTGCACCAGTCGCAACGATGTCGGGCCCTGCTTCCGGCCCAACTCACCTTCCCTGTCCAAATTCGATTCCGCATTCGTATCGGTGCTCGCTGCCTTTGCGGCGCCTCGCGGATGGAAGTCCCGATGCACAGCTTTCAATCTCCCCAGTGCGAGGTGCGTGTAAACCTGCGTTGTCGAAATGTCGGCGTGCCCCAGCATCAGTTGCACGCTGCGAAGATCCGCGCCGTGCTCCACCATGTGCGTGGCGCAGCTATGACGCAGCCGATGCGGGCTCGCATCCTTGTTGCCCATCTTCACCAGGTGCCAGACCCATTGACGCGTCAAAGGCATCCCTCGCAATGAAAGAAAGAGTCGTGTCGCATCCTGCCGGGCAATCGTCATTTTCCGCTTCGTGCTGATGCGCGCCAGGTGAGGCCGGCCTTCCCGCAGGTAGGTTTCCAACGCTTCGATGGCGGTGCGTCCCAGCGGCACAATCCGCTCCTTGTCGCCTTTTCCGCACACTTGGACGCGCCCCGCATCGAGCGAAAGATCGCTCGTCGTGAGTGAAGTGACCTCAGAAACGCGCAGCCCTCCCGCATAAAGCAATTCCAGGATGGCGCGATCTCGCAGCGCCGTGGCCTGCGCCTGCGGATGCGACGCCGTCATCGCCGCGCGCTCCAGCATCTCCGTCACTTCGGGCTCGGCCAGTGACTTGGGCAGCACCTTCCAGGCCTTGGGCGATTCGATATTGATAGTCGGATCGTGGTGGATGCGCCGGTCGAGCGAAAGCCACTTGTAAAAGCCACGCAGGCAGCTGAGTTTCCGGGCCGCCGATCGGGAGTCAATGCCGTGCTTCCGTAGGTGTTCCAGAAACCCCGCGACATCGTGCTGCGCCGCGGTCAGGAGGACGCCCTGCCTCGACTCCAGAAACTCTGCAAAGGTTTTCAAATCACTGTCGTACGCCTCGCAGGTCAGTGGCCGCAGCCCTTTTTCCACGCGCAAATACGCTTGATAATCCTTCAGGAGCGGCAGATTTCCCTTTGCGTCCACACGTTCGATTATCTGCGCCTATTCCTGCGGTCTACGGCCGCCGGGCAGCCACCGAACCTCGTTCATCAAGGAATCAACTTCGTTACCCCGGCTCGCGCAAGAGTGTTCGCTTCTTTTGCTTTTTTGAGCGAAAAGAGCGGGTAGCTCCCGCCTTACCGGCTCTTCAAAAGAGAGTTGATCCGGTGCTCCAGCGCATACAGATCGGTCTCGCCCTTCAGCCGAGCGCGAACCACGCCCTTGCGATCAATGAGAAACGACACCGGCAGTCCGAGAACTCCGCCATACTGCGTCCCCAACTTTTCATCGCCCATCACGACGGGAAAGTTAAGCTGCAATTTGTCTGCCGTTGCGTGAACAAGCGATGCATCATCGTCCATTGAGACCGCGATAATTTGCAGGCCGTCTGCCCCATATGCCCTCTGCCATGCCCCGAATCGCGGCAGTTCAAGCCGGCATGGAGCACACCAAGTCGCCCAGAAGTTCAGCAGCACCACCTTGCCGCGAAAAGCCCTTAGATCGATCTCGTGACCTGCAAGATCCGTCCGCACAAATTCCGGCGCCTGCTTGTGCACAAACGATCTCTTCTGGGCAACCCCCGGCAGCGCTCCCCCGACGAAAAATGCTGCGCAAACCAGCAGCCACAATGCCCGGGCCGGCAAGGAGCTTCGTCTCATCCCAACCTTCGCCGCTCGGCTATTCGCCCTTTTCAACGGAATAGCCCTTTGCAACCCAGTCATCTCCGAAGTTGTTCGCGATATACAAAGCCTTCACATTGGTGAAACCTAGTTCGCGCAACCGTTTGTATGCAGGTCCCATGTTGGGGCACCGGGACCAGGGACAACAGCCGCAATAAATCACAATCAGCTTGTCTTTAGGTGTTTTGTTCACCTTTGACTCAAGCAGTTGCAATCCTGCCGCCTGCGATCCCGGTCCCGCGTAGAGAGAGCCGGGAATGTGAGCCTGCGCAAACATCACGTGCGAGCCAACCTGCAGGATAAGTACCTGCCCACCGCCGTCGTGCACCAGCTTTGCCACCGCAGCCGGCTGCATCAATTGCGACTCCGGAATCGAAGCTGCACTACTCGTCGCTGCAGGATTTGAAAATTGTGCGATTGCTTGTTGCGTAAATGTGAGAACAGCAGCCGCCAGAATTGCCAAAAAGAAGAATGCGCGTTTCAAGAATTTACCTTCCATTCACAGCTTGGAACCTGAAGAGTCATTCTACGCCGCGTGCACAATGTAGGTGTCCTGGTTGAAAATAGAGTTGGCAAACTTTACACAAGGATCAAGAAACGAGTGTCTTTTACGGATATTGAAGTTTCAAGGTGGACCGCTTCCGAGTTTGAGCGCCTGGTTCTCGACAACAAACCCCGTGTCGCTGTTTTCGATTGCGACGGAACCCTGTGGAGCGGCGATGCAGGTTACGGATTCATGGTCTGGTCGCTCGAACAGGGGCTCGTTTCACGATCGACTACTGACTGGATCGACACGCGGTACCGCGCCTACCTCGCCGGCACCGTCAGCGAAGCGCAAATCTGCGGCGAGATGGTGCAAATTTATGCGGGCCTGCGCGAGCAGGAACTGCGCACCGCTGCCGCCCGCTACATCGACGAGTTTGTCCGCGCTCGCGTATTTGCTGAGGTGGCGTCTCTCGTAGCCGCTCTGCGCCAGGCCGGCGTTGAGCTGTGGGCAGTGAGTTCAACCAACAAGTGGGTCGTTTCCGAAGGAGTGCGCGATTTCGGAATTCCCGAAGAGCGCACTCTGGCCGCTGAGGTCAAGGTGAAAGACGGCATGATCGCCGGCGAGATTATCGACGTGCCCACCGACGAGGCAAAAGCCGCAGCGCTCCGACGCGTTGGATTGGCACGTCCCGACGCCGTATTCGGCAACTCCATCCACGATCTTGCAATGCTCGAGATTGCCGCCAACGCCTATCCGGTAAATCCATCCCCTGCCCTGCTTGAAGCGTGCTCGAGGAATGGCTGGCGATACTTCAGGCCGAAAGAAGCGGAGAACATTCTGCCCGCGGATGCCGGCAAATAACCCGCCCCTCCGATTTCTCAAACTCCAAAATATTGTCTTAAGCTTTTACTCCACGACATCACCCACGTCGCATATCACATTCGCGACCCCTTCAAAGCGTTTACACTGAAAGGGTGGAAGAGCCGCAGTCCAACTCCAATCCGCGTCCGCCCGGACCTGCATTGCGTTTTGTTGCCGCAGGCCTGATCGTTCGCAGTGGCGAAGTGCTCATCTGCCAACGCAGACCCGATCAGCCCATGGCGCTGCAATGGGAATTTCCTGGCGGAAAAATAGAACCGGGCGAAAGCGCCGAACAAGCGCTGGCCCGCGAACTCCAGGAAGAATTGGGCATCTCCGCCACAGTTGGCGCGCGCGTCACCCACATTCGCCACAATTATCGTCACGGCGGAGCGGTCGATTTGCAGTTCTTCGCTGTGCACGCCTTCGAAGGCGAACTGGAGAACAAGATTTTCCATCAGCTCAAGTGGGTGCGTCTCGAAGATCTCCCCGGCTACGATTTCCTTGCCGCCGATCGCGGGCTTATTCGCGATCTCGCCGCCGGAAAACTTCTGTAGACCCTCCGAGCTCCCAGCCTGCAAGTTCGCCGCCTGCTTGCCGCATCCCCGGCCAGCTTTGGACTATCATGCTCTTGACTGCCCAAGCGCGAGAGAAACAGCTTGGGATTTGAGGTAAACTGTGTTCAACTTTCGCACCTCTTGTCGCTCTGTACGATTCGCTGCCGCAATTCTTTCGATTCTCTTTGCTAACCCTCTTTTCGGTGTAAGTCAAAGTCCTGCCCCACAGGCTTCTTCAACGAATGCGACAGCTGGCGAAGAGCTCAACCTGGGAGTTGAAGCGTACAAGAGCTCCCGTTACGATGACGCAATTGATCACTTTCTGAAAGCGGAAGAACTCGATCCAGCCTCGACGACCGCCAAGCAGTACCTCGCCACCGCCCTCGCGCAAAACGTAGTGCCCGGCCTCGACACGCCCGACAATCTGAAGACCGCACAGCAAGCGATAGACATTTTCCAGCAGGTTCTGGCGAAGGAACCACACGACGTGAATTCCATGAAGCAAGTGGCCGCCATCTATTTCAGCACCAAGAAGTTTGACGACGCGAGAGATTGGCAGAAGAAGGTGCTGGACGAAGATCCGAAGAACGCCGGGGCAGCCTACACCATCGGTGTAATCGATTGGGTACTGGCGCACCAAAACGTCGTTGCAGCGCTGACGCCAGCAGGTCTCTATGACGACGGAGAAGGCAACGCGAAGGCGCCGCCCGATCTGATGGCAGCAATCAAGGCGAAGAACAGCGCACTGGTCGACGAGGCCCTTCAATATCTCAATCAGGCCCTGGAAGACCGTCCCGACTACACCGACGCCATGGCTTATGTAAACCTTATTTACCGCCGCAAGGCCGACGTCGACTACGACAATCCCGCCCTCCGTGACCAAGATGTCGCCGTGGCAAGGAAGTGGATGCGCAAGTCGATGGCAACCAGCAAGGTAAACCAAGAGAAAAAGTTCGCCACTCCAAGGACAGAGCAGCCCTGATTCTCTTGCCTTACGCCGCCTTCGCGCCGTCTTTCAGCAGCCCCAATCGCACCAGGCTTTCCGCAGTCGCTGCGATCGCGTCCTCCCGCGACCGCGGGGTCCATCCCAAAACGCGCCTCGCCTTTTCACTGGTTGCGTTCTTGGCCTTCCCCAGCTCGGGAATGAACTGCTTCACCGCTGGATCCTTCAACGCGGCGAGCCGAACAACCCAGTTGGGCAATTGCCTCATCGGCACACGTTTCGCTGCTGCTCCCATCCGGTCCTTCAACACCCGTGCGATCTCCACTATCCAGAGAAAGTCCCCGGCCACGGCAAGGAATCGCTCGCCGTTGGCCGCAGGATTCGTCATAGCGCGAATATGCAGATCGACAACGTCGCGAACGTCAACAGCGCCGAAACACAACCTTGGCAATCCCGGAAACGCACCGTCCATCATCCGCTGGACCAGCAAAATCGACGTGGCAAAATCCGATCCCAGCACCGGCCCGAAAATGGCCACCGGGTTCACAGCGGAAAGCTCAAGTCCTCTTCCCTCGCGCGCAACAAAGTCCCATGCCGCCCGCTCCGCCAGCGTCTTCGATTTCACATACGGGGTCACATCCTCGGCATTCGGATTCGTCCAGTTCGTCTCGTCGAATGGCGCGCTCCGCGCACCCTGGCCATAGCCGATAGCCGCAAACGACGACGTCATCACCACACGTTTTACCCCCGCGTCCCTCGCCGCCCGAAGTACGCGCAAAGCCCCCTCCCGCGCCGGAACAATCAGCTCATCCTCATGTTTCGGAAGGTCTGCAGGAAAGGGCGAAGCGACATGGAGCACAAACTCGCATCCGCTTACTGCATCCGTCCAGCCCGCGTCCTTGGTCAAATCTGCGGCAACGAACGACAAGCGGCTCCCCGCCTCCGTTCCACCCTGCCGCACCATCGCGCGTACGTCGCTTTCGCGTGCAAGGCTGCGCAACGTGGTGCGCACCTGGTGCCCCGCATTTAGCAACTGAATAATGGAATGACTGCCAATAAACCCCGAACCGCCCGTAACCAGAACTTTGCTCATGTCAACCTCTCGTCATTCGATGCACGGTCCCCGATAAAGCTCCGGAGAATCCATCTGGTCGTCCTTCTGGGTTTTGAAACTCTGGGGATCCGCGGGCCGCCGCAAGCGGGAGGCTAGGAGCTAGGAGCTAGGGGCTAGGGGCTAGAGGCTGCCCCTCAATGTCCGGGAATCATTCCCCACAGCATCACGAACGTCATCCCGATCACAATCACGCTTGTCCCCCACGCAATCACGTTCCACAGGCGGCTGTTTTTGTGATCTCCCATCAGGTCCTTGCGGTTAATCAGCATCAACATCAGGATGATGACCACCGGCAGCAGCACCCCATTCAGAACCTGCGAGAGAATAGCGAAATTGATCAGCTGTGCATCCGGCAGCAGCAGTACCGTGAGCCCACCGAACGCAATCAGCAGCGTATACAGCCAGTAGAAAAACGGTGCCTCCTTGAAGCTCTTGTCCACACCCGATTCCAGCCCGAGGCCTTCGCAAACCGTGTACGAAGTCGACAGCGGCAAGATCGACGCGGCAAACAGCGACGCGTTGAATAATCCAAACGCGAAAAGAAGGAATGCGTAATCCCCGGCAAGCGGCCGCATCGCTTCCGCCGCGTCCGCCGCCACCTGGATAGCTCCCATGCCATGCACAAACAACGTGGCCGCGCATGCCACGATAATGAACCAGGCCACGATGTCCGTGAAAAAGCTGCCCACAATCACGTCAAGCCGCGAAGCCGCGTAGTCCTTGACCCGAATTCCCTTCTCCACAATCGACGACTGCAGGTAGAACTGCATCCATGGCGCAATCGTCGTGCCCACGATCCCAATCGCCATGTACATATAGGCCTTGTCGCCCCACACTGACTTCGCCGGCAGCTCGACGGTCTTGTGCAGCGCCTCGCTCCAACTCGGCTGCGACAAAACACCCGCGAAGATGTACGCGATGTACACCACCGAGGCCACCAGAAATATCTTCTCGGTGGTCTTGTAATTCCCCTTCACCACCATGAACCAAACCAGCAACGCGCAAAGCGGCACTGAGATGAACTTGGTTACATGAAACAGGCGCAAAGAGCCGGCAATACCGATGAACTCGGTGACGACATTGGTGTAGTTCACAAACACCAGCACCAGCATGAGGATGAAGGTCAGCCGCAGTCCAAATTCTTCGCGGATAAGGTCGCTGAGACCCTTGCCCGTCACCACGCCCATGCGGGCACACATCTCCTGCACCACGATTAACGCAATGGTGATGGGAATGATGGTCCAGAGCAGGCTGTACCCATACTGCGCGCCCGCCTGCGAATAAGTGAGGATGCCGCCGGAATCGTTGTCAACGTTGGCTGTAATGAATCCCGGGCCGAGAACGGCCAAAAACAGAAGTATCCGGATTCGCCAACGCTTCCACATGCGCGCGGTGTCCTATGGTGGATTCATTTCCTCCACGACCATAACAGGCGAAGCGTGTATTGGCGAGTCAACACGGCCCATGTGGACTCAATCCTTACAATCCTTCTTGCGTGTACTTAGGTATCTTGGTACATTGGTACACATGGCACAGGAAAAACAGGAACATCCATTCGTTGAAGTCGAACGCGTCCAGACCGGCGTTCGCCTTGAAAAGCGCATGTTGAAGGTACTCAAAGCCATCGCCGAGCAGAAAGACATGACCCTCGGCGATCTCCTTGAAGGCATCGTGCTCCACGCCTTCGAAGGCAAGGCTCCCTTCTCTCCGCAAACCCTCAAAGAAATCGAACAGTTCCGCCAACTCTACGGCATGACCCTCAAAGCTGCCGACAGCCACCATCTCAAGGAGCGTAAACGATGAAAAACTCGATGCTATGCATGGCTGCGGCCGCCGGGATGGGCGCTTCGGCATTCGGGCAGGCTGCTCTGAAACCAAGCCAGGCTCTGCGCACGCAAACCACCTTCGATCTTGTCGTCCATGCACCCTACGCAGAGACGGCTCCCCTCTTCGGCCCCGAAGGAGAACGTGCATGGGCCGGCAAACACTGGAATCCCCAGTTTGTTTACCCTGCTCCCGCGAACGATGAAGATGGAGCGGTGTTCACCGTGCAACATGGCCCGTTGAGCGCGGTCTGGGTCACGACGATCTTCGATGTTCCCGGGCGCCACTTCCAATACGTATACTTCCTGCCCGACCTCATGGTGACGAGGATAGATGTTCGCTTCACGCCTCTCGATGCTTCAACAACGAAGGTCAATGTTGTCTATACCCGTACCGCGCTCACGCCAGACGCAAACGACCATGTAACTACCATGAGCGAAGGCGACAAGAAATCCGGCCCGGAATGGCAATCAGCGATCGACTCCTGCCTCGCCGGGCGGAACCGTTAGAACCTTCCCGGGAAGCCTGGCGCCAGCCGACGAGCGAACCTTCATAAATAAGCATTTGCCTGCGAAGGAGAAGGCGTCGTTGCTAGTTTGCTGACGGTTTCTCAATGTGGTCGATGACGTAATGCTCCACCGGTCCCTTCTGCGGTTCTAGTCTGAGGCCGAGCTGCCGCTTCAGAGCGTCGAAGATAGATGGACGATCTTGGAATTCTGCAGGAAGGTTCTCTTTGGGTATGTCTGGCGGAAGTTCCGGGGCAAACTTCAGCGTGAAGTCATAGCTGTTTTCAAGACCGGTCTGATCGATCACAGGCCGATCAAGTTGTTGCCCCAGAAACCAACAAAGATACTGCATGGGAACTTTCGTTCCGATAAACTCGTTGTCCCTGCCCGGTAAGATCGGAATCTTGAGATCCTGCCCTTTTCCGTCAGCCGTCATTTTCAACCCCGAGTTATCCACCAGGAGCGCGTACACCGGACCTTCCTTGATTTCTTTATGAAATCTCAGGTTGAACCGGTCTGCCAGCAGGTTCTGAAACATCGTATGAAGATCGTCAATGTTGTACGAGTGATCGTTCCTGGCTTCGATATCGTACCTGTCGGTGTTCAACCAGTCTGGCCCACCCGTGATCTGTTGCATCGGCACCTTGTACATCAAAGAGATTATGAGCTTGACTGTAACGTTCTGCGCCGTATAGCCGGTGCCTCCGGGCAGCGGTTTTATCCCTCCAACAATCCACTCCGGTTGAGAATGTTTAATTGAGGCCACATCAAATGTCAGGCGGGCCGGCTTCTCCTGTCCATGCGCGAGAACCACAGCCATCATTCCTGTGGCGGCGACAAGAATGCACAACCCACGGCAAGCCATCGACAACCTCATGTTGAGTATATTTCCAGAATTGGAAAGCTTCGTGTGATTCTCCATGTCACTTTCCAAACCTTCAGAAATCCCAAGACCCGACGAAACAATTTCGTGTTCGTCTCGTGCGGGCCCGTTTGTTCGATGATTAGTAACCCCTGCTATATTGGAGAGTCTTTTGAAGGCTGTCATTCACTGCCCTCAACGCCCCGAGGAAAGAAGAGCCCAACAATGCTTCCATCGAACCCATCCGATCCAACCAATCCACTCGAGTTGAATGAAGCTGCCCCGACCCGGCGCAAGATGCTCGGCAACCTCGCCGCCGCCGGCGCCCTGCTTGGGCTCAATGCAGCAGGCGCGGCAGCCTCCACAAAGAAAGCCGCCGAAGCGGCCGCGCCGCCTCCAGCTCTAGCGCCCGACGCCCTCTATGGCATGGCGCGCCTCCGCGACTACAAGTGTCGCCGCTCTTCCAGTTGGGATCGCACCGGCGGCAACGACGACTCGATACGCGTAGAGCCCGGCCAGACCGCGACCTTGCTCGACGTAGCAGGCGCGGGTGTGATTACCCACATCTGGTTCACAATCAACTCCCGCGATCCCATGCACCTCAAGAACCTCGTTCTCCGCGCCTGGTGGGATGGCGAGTCATCTCCTTCCATCGAGGCCCCCATCGGCGACTTCTACGGCCTCGGCCTCGGCGAGTATTTCGTGTATCAGTCGGCGCTGCTGGCCGTCGCCCCCATGAAGGCCCTGAACGCATATTTCCAAATGCCCTTCGCATCCGCTGCGCGCATCACGCTCACCAATGAGGGCAAGGTCCGCACCGACAATCTCTACTTTGCGATCGACCACACTATCGTGCCCAATCTGCCTGAAGGCCTCGGCCGCTTCCACGCCCAATATCGCCAGGCCGCGCCCTGCGTAAAATCCACCAACACCAGCGGCAAGAATCTTAACGGCGAAGACAACTACATCTTCCTCGATGCCACTGGTAAGGGACATTTTGTCGGCGTAACGCATGCTGTCGAACAGAATGCCGACGGCTGGTTTGGCGAAGGCGACGACATGTTCTTCATCGACGGCGATGCCCTGCCCACCATCAACGGAACCGGCACCGAGGACTACTACAACGGCGCATGGGATTTCAACGGTCACGAGTTCGCCAACATGCGCCAGGGCGCTCCCTACATCGTCGACCCCGAACGCACCGGCGGCCGCTACTGCCTCTATCGCTGGCACACCGAGGGCTACATCACCTTCGAAAAATCGATCAAGGTCACCATCGAACACGGCACCGCCAATGACCGCGCCGACAACTTCTATTCCGTCGCGTATTGGTATCAAACCGAGCCCCATGCCGAATTTCCGAAGCTGCCAGCACCCGAAGCGCGGGTGCCCAAAGTGGTTCTCGCCGGCTGAAAATGAAGACATCTTTGCTCCAGGTCATCGCTCCTCTGTTTGCCGCAGTCTCTCTTTGTGCACAAGCTCCAATCTGCCAGCAATCCGAAGCTGGAAAATGTTTTACCGTGCACGGTCGGTACAACAGCTACGCGGACGGAGATGCGATCTGGATTATTGGAACGAAGCGCAGGCTTGAAGCAGTGGACGACAAGCTAGATAAGGTGCTGGAGAACGCAGGCTGGCAGGACCACTCGATCTTCGGTGACTTCCTTGTCTGCCCTCAAACACCTTATCATCGCGGCCAAAGACAGACCGTCTGCATACAGAGCTACAAAAACATTCGACTCAGTTCATGGAAATGAGAGGGAACCAATCGCCTTATCGCAAACCCACCAGCCCGGTGACAGATTGAATCAGCGCCGCCGGGTCGTACCCCACGCCATCCTTGAACACCATCTCGACCTTCTCGATATTCTCGATCTTGTCCGCAGGATTGCCGCCCAGTACCACTAGATCGGCCGACTTCCCCGCTTCGACCGACCCGATGTTTGCTTGTTTGCCCATGTAAGTCGCACCATTCTGAGTTGCAATCCGGATTGCCTCCACCGGCGTGAATCCCGCTTGTACCAGCAATTCGATATTGCGCTGGTCGCCGAACCCCGGCACCACCCCGCCGTAACCCGTAGGATCGCAACCCGCCATCAGCAGTCCTCCGGCTTTCACAAAATCCCTCTCAAACTGCATCTCTTTTTCCAACAGCTTCGCGCTCAAACCACGCTCTGCGATAGCGGCGCGTACGCCGAGATACTCTTTGCCCGCTTCCACCGTCAACGTCTTCAGCGCAGCGTTCTCCCGCACCATCGGCGGCCGATTCGCCCCAAATGTCTCAAAGATCGCGAGCGTTGATGTGACTGCGACGTGGTGCGCCACAAGGTCGTGGATCATCGCCTGCACTTCAGGTCCCTCCACGTCGAGGCTCTTCTCCATGTACGCTTCAGTCGCTCTCAGGCTGGGGCATTCGCCTTCCTTCCTGCCGGGCAAAAACTCCGTATCCACCACCAGCCCATGCTCCAGGTTGTCGATGCCCAGCGCCGCCGCTTCCGTGAATCCAATCGAGCACAGATGTCCGGTAAGTTTCAGCCCCAGCGCATGTGCGTGGACGATAGCGACCCGCAGTTCGTCCGCCGTCAGGTAGTTGTAGGCCTTGAACGATGTCACGCCCTCCGCCGCCCAGTAGTCCACCGTGCGTCCTGCATCGTCCGCATCGGTCAGCTGGTGCATTTGAACGGCGAACGTCCCTTTTCCTTCGAGGTAGGGTCCAGTTACGTCAAGCTTGGGCCCGGGTATGATTCCCGCATCAATCTCCTTCTTCACTTCAAGATCGGTGTAAGGCTCAAGACTTCCCGCCGTGCGCGCCGTTGTCACGCCGCCTGCGAGGTAAAGTCGCGGAGCGCTGTCCGCCGCCTCGCCATACAGCGCCAGCCCATTCTCCGGACGCTGCGGCACCGGGTAAAACAAGTGTTCGTGCATCCCCACCAACCCGGGAATCACCGTCTTCCCCGTCAGGTCCAGCACCTTCGCGTTTGTTGGAGCGGTCCCATGCACGCTCGCATCCTCCACGGAAGTGATCTTTCCGTTCGCAATCGTAATTGTCATGTTCTCGCGCGGAGCCATTCCCGTTCCGTCGATCAGGTGCACGTGCTCCAGCACCAGCACCGGAGCGTCTTCCTTCACAAACGGCGCCAGCGGCGACGCTTTCTGCTGAGCCGCGATCGAAAGACTCGCGACTGAAAGACTCAATGGTCCGGCAATGGAAAGAAATGCGACGCGTCTTGCAGTCAACATGGGAGAACCACCAATGAGGGGATTTGAACCAGTCCTGCCAGTCTTATTCAGCGGCCATGCGGTGTCAATTCAGATTCACATTCCGTGCCAGGGCATTTTGTGTCAGGGCACGACTTTAGTCGTGCCGTAAACGCCACACAGAAGGCCGGACTTTGGCCCCTGAAGAAAGTGTGCATTGGCTCGCACACAACTCTCCTCGAACGAAACCCCGATCTTCAAGCTCTAAGAAATACTGAAGTCACCACGCGAATTGTGCACTTGACATACCCAACAATTTTCTGTAGTGTTTATGCATGGCCGGAATACTCGCACCTCACCACATTGACGAAGATGCAGCCATTGCCCACCTTGAAGTCTTGCATTGGCCCGATGGTCCCGTTTGCCCCCATTGCGGTCTAGTAGGCGAAGCGTACAAGCTGAACGGCGCGACCACCCGCAAGGGTCTGCGCAAGTGCAAGGGATGCCGCAAGCCCTTCACTGTTCGCATGAAAACCATCTTCGAAGATAGCAAAATCCCGCTACATAAGTGGCTATTGGCGATTCATCTTCTCTGCTCCAGTAAGAAGGGTATGAGCGCGCATCAGTTGTGGCGCAACCTTTGGGGAGAGCACGAAAAGAGCGGCAAGACGAAGGGCAGTTATCGCAGCGCATGGTTCATGCTTCACCGGATTCGTTGGGCCATGGGGCAAGAACCATTGGCTGAAAAATTGCAAGGCATTTTCGAAATCGATGAGGTCTGGATCGGTGGGCGGCAGCGCCTCGGTGCAAGAGTGAACGGGCAAAATCCGCGACACGGCAAAGATGT
The DNA here is from genome assembly GCA_963826915.1 of uncultured Acidobacteriaceae bacterium. Lineage (GTDB taxonomy): Bacteria > Acidobacteriota > Terriglobia > Terriglobales > Acidobacteriaceae > Telmatobacter. The sequence goes on along the minus strand of CAWGYG010000003.1, from coordinate 1,163,760 downwards.
GAACGATAACAAAACTCCGGTTGCTACGGTGTTGCAGCGCGGCGGCAAGGTGCGCTCCTATCCGAAAGTGACAGGCACCCAGTTGCGGCCAATCTTGGATGAAATGCTAGATAAGGCTGAGTCGCACATCATGACGGATTCTGCAAACAAGATGGCGTTTGGAAAGCATGGTTGGAAGCACAGCGCCGTGAATCACAAGGCCAAGGAATATGCTCGGCACGAAGACGGATTGACGATCACGACGAATACCGTGGAAGGCTATTTCGCGATTCTCCAGCGTGGAGTGAACGGCGTCTACCACCAGATCGGCAAGCAGTACCTTGACCAGTATTTGCGCGAATTCGATTTCCGCTACAACGGGCGCAAGATGAATGACTCAGACCGGACGGTGCAGGCGATCAAACAAACGAGCGGTAAGCGCCTGATGCTCAAACAGCCACGAGTCATGTAAGCTGGTGCGGTGGACGGGAGTTGCACCCGCACGGAGCGTAGACCTTGACTAGGGGGCGCTCCACCCGATCCCAAATCGGTTGCGTCTGCTGATTTCGCCACCACCGCACAGTAATACGGGGAGCAAACCAATGCTCCCCGTATTACTTCCTCCGCTACCGGTGGTGCCCGAATCTGCATATTTCACCTCTAGGCTCATAATCTGCGCACAAGCCCTTTAACGACATGCCTTTACCCAGAAGACACTGAGAAGTGTTTGAGTCGGTGTAGTTTGCAGACGGAATATAGCCGGAAGAAATCCACTGCGCTGTGCAGCCTAAATAGAATGAACGGAAGCTTTACGGAAAATATACGGAATATATTAAGAAGTGTTGTTTATTTTCAATCATCTAGAAACTCATCTCTACTCAGCCCCATTGCCCTCGCTATCCCGTCAAAAATGTACCGGCGGACTCTTCCTGTTTGTCGGAAGTTTCGGAGAGTCCTGTCGCTCGTTCCGGCCTTGGTTGCAAATTCCGTGAGACCCATCTGCGTCTTCGCCAGATATGCCTCCAGTTTCTCAACAGATTTCGGCGCGTAGATCGTTCCCTTTGTTGTCTTCGTCGGTGGATCGATCGGTTGTTTTTCTTTCTCTATCGCCTGCGGTAAGGAGGTAGAACCTTGGAGTTTTGGATAGTTGTAAGGCGACGGAGGGGGACCAGTGGGAACCTCGGCCCGATATTGATCTCTCATAAACTCGCTTAACGCGCTCCAAATAGCTTTACGCATCTCTTCTTCAGACACGCGATGATAAGAGAAATCCTTGGAGGAGCTAGATTCGATGTCATACACAACATCTATCGCGTGATTTTCGATTCGCTGCGCTAATTCCAGAAGCCACTTGGAGTAGTGCGGATTCGGTGGATATCGGTGATACAGATTTGCTTCGCTACGGAAGGCTTCTATTGAATAGTTGCCAAGCACGAAGTAGAACTTTGCAGCAAGTCTCGGCGGTCTCGGCCCCACTAGAGGAAGATCATCAAGACCTATCGGCATCAGAAACTCACGCAGTACTTCCCATAAGCCCGTGTCGATCTCGTGAAGTTCATCTGTGATCTGCGCGATCTCTCGCAACGAGAGGCTCGGCTTTTCTGGATACTCCATCCCGCACCCTTGCATCGGCACAGCAAGGGCGTTACGATGAGGGTAACCAGCCGCTTCATCGAAATGCCCCGGCTTCGCGCCGGGCTTTTCGTTTGTGACTGATTACAGATTCTACGGCATCAGGTGCATACTATTCCCATGGCAAAGCCCGGAGACACGTTGCGCATCCCTCTGCCGGAAACTGAATTCCTGTCTGGATTGATGAAGGTCAAGCCGACATCAGAGATGCCGCGACCAGGGGCGCATCCGACCGTTCGGAAAGCGCGGAAACGACGCAAGCCGAAAGTAAAGAAGGTCTAAAACTCTACTGGATTAGAAGTCACTGCGGCTGGGTCTCGAACCGTCTTTCTTCGGTAATCCAAGTGAGAATTATTCGTTCTTCCACTCTTTCCTTATTCCAGCTAAATCTGATCGTGACCGGGAAGGATGCGCTCGGCTTGGAATGGCCCGAGAACATCACTGCAATCACCTTTCCCATGTCTGTCTCTACTTTGTCTCCGGGTAGAATTTCGAGACGGAAGGTCAATGCTCTCTGACACGAATTCATAGCTGAAGACAGAAAGTCGATCGGATCAAAATGCAACTTGGTCCCACGCGGATCACTTGGCCGCTTGATGATGGTATCTATTTCTATGAACCGCGCCGGGTCACCTGCAAGATGGGTCAGATAAAAAGACTGCCGATCTGCCGAAAACCCCAGTTTGGGTTTGTGTTCGTTGGCTCTATCGTCGGCCTTAGACCAAGCCATAAAAGCCCCGAGGCAAAACGACGCACAACCGCCAATCAAGAACCCGGTGGCAGGAATGTTTTTATCTTTGTAGTGCTCTATTGCGGCGATTATCCACAATACAAAAGCAAAGATCACGCTTCCCACCCCCAGCGCTCCCGCCTCTGCAAAGAATCTCTGGATTTTCCCCATGCGCTAAATGCTTTCATTGGCCCTCTTGGTATGTCAAGTGCACAATTCGCGTCACCACTTGACAATTACCCGGTTCCGTTCGATACTGAAGTAGTTGCTTCACTATCGAGACCCCAAGGAGGACCCCATGGCAGAACCATCCATCATCCACAGCACGTTCGTCATCGAGCGCAACTATCCCCAGCCCCCCGACCGCGTTTTCGCCGCCTTTGCCCAGCCTTCCCGCAAACGCCGTTGGTACGCCGAAGGCGACCACGAAATCCAGGAATTCGAAATGGAATTTCGTGCGGGTGGCAGCGAACGCCTTCGCTACAAATTCAAGCAAGGCCACCCCATTGCCGGCTCCGAAATTAGCAATGAAAGCACCTATCATGTCATCGCTCCCGAGCAGCAGATCGTGATGACATCGATGATGTCTTTGAACGGCAAGACCACGGTCGTAATGATTACGTCATTCGAGTTTCTACCTGCCGGCACAGGAACAGACCTGGTCCTCACCCATCAGGGAGCGTTTCTCGATTGGCCCGACGGGTCGCGGATGATCGAAGCAGGCTGGCGAGGCCTCCTTGATCGCGTAGCGAAGGAAGTTTCGCAATAACCTGCGCCGAAAGGACAAGCGATGAAGAGGCCCCCCGTCGACATGGATTGTCTGTTTCATGCGCTCGGGGACCCGACGCGCCGGACGATCCTCGATCTGCTGAGCCGGGCACCGACGTCGGTCACGCGATTGTCCGAGCCCCTCGGCATCACAGTGACCGCCGTCGCCCAGCACCTGCAAATACTCGAGGAAAGCCACCTCGTCCGCACCGAGAAAGTCGGCCGGGTGCGCACCTGCCGCATCGAACCCGCTGGATTTTCAGCATTGGAAAAGTGGGTCAAGGACCATCGCTCCCACTGGGAGTCCTGGCTCGATCGCCTCGGTGATCTGCTCGCAGAAGACGATGAAAGATAGGGTTCAAGGTCAGCTCGAACCCCAAGCTACAACTTCAGTTATTGGCCTAAACTGAATGACATAAAAGATTTGTCTTGTTCTCTTCAACAAGACCCTAGGCGATGCCAACAAGGACTCGGTCGTTGAAAATTGCTGCCAGCGCTGGATGAGTTTCGGTAGCCGCTTCTTCTCCGGACTCCGGCTCAACTTTGCTCAGCAACGATCTAACCACCTCTGCAGCGGAGTAGCTCTCGCGTCCGTCCAGGAACTGCGCAGCCGAATTCAGATCGTCGCCAATCGTCACCAGAGGCGGCTCTGCGGATCCGTCTTTCCGGGTCTGTGCGTGGCCAATGTTTGCCATGAGAGCATTGCAAAGGCACTTTCTGCCAACTGTGTCCTCAATCTTGCCGCCCTTGGCCACATAGTTCGCAACCGGCTCGGCGGAGCAACGATAGCCGATCTTCTCGCTGTCAATCGCGTACGGCTCACGGAGATAACCGAGATCGCACACACGGGTTCTGGCGTTCGCAACGCCCTGATCGGAATACGATCCGGCAAGCTGCGCAACTTTGAACGGAAATCCCGTGGGCGACGCCAGCGGGTCGGTAAACACCTGCCCGGTGCCTGCAGTAGCCTGCGCAAGCAGTGTCCTCTTCAGATCCTGCCGCATGCCCGACTCTTCGCTGAAAGCAAAAGCCGTGCCCACCTGAACGCCCGCGGCTCCCAGCTCGACTGCTTCCCGCACCTTGTCCGGGCTGCCGTATCCGCCCGCCAGCCAGAACGGGACGCCGAGTGCGCGGAGTTCCGCGATGTTCACGCGGTCACGTTCACCATAGATCGGTTCGCCCGCTTCATTCAGCTGCAACTTGCCCCGCGGAGGCGCATTGTGCCCACCCGCCGTCGGGCTTTCAATCACCAGACCATCCACCTTGCCGCTCGCGCGCCGCAGCATCGTGGTTGCAAGAGTGTTCGAGGACACGATCGCCAGGAATCGTGGCCGGCTCAGAATCGGCAGCGGCCCGTCGACATAATCCAGCGGATCAAACCGCATCTGCGTGTCCTGGCCGGTAGCCGCGCCAGTGACCGCGAGCTTGTATTCAGCCGGCTTGTCTGCGGCGAAATTGTCGATGACCCCTGGAATATGCAGCGGGATTCCGGCTCCCATCAGCACATAGCCCACCCCGGCCAGCATCGCTCCATATAGGGATGCAAGATGCGGTAACTGAACCTTTTCAAGGAAGTTGACGCCCACCTTGTTTGCATGCCCCTCGCGTGCAAGAAACACTTCCACAAAATTGCTCACCATCAACAATTCAATCAGCTTGCGGGGCTCGTTGCGCTGGTGCATCTGGGTCGTAGGGTAAGCCGTTCCGCTCGGCTTGCCGCCCGGCACAAAGTAGTCCTGCCAGATCCGCTTGGCCATGTCTGGAAACGGAAATGCGTCCAATCCCCGGCGCATGTAGCCGCCCTTATCCCCATCGGCAAGACGGCGCACCAGGACCTGATCGATTGCAGTCCCTGACACAACGCCGAGTTGACCGAGCTTTGAGACAGCCTGCGCGAGGCGCCAATTGGACACGCCAACGCCCATGCCGCCCTGAATTATTCGTGGAAACTGGACCATCCCTGAATTGTTTCACAAATTCAGATAAGTGCCTGTCTTTAATTTGAATTTGAGGAAAGGGTCGTTACCTGCGTGTCCCGGCTTGAAACCGGATTCCCCGCCGTACCGCTTCAGATAAACTACTCACTCATAAGCTCCTTGAGGCCATAAGTCAACGCAACCCTTGAGGGGTGAAAGGCAGCTTGGTCCAACGAAGGGACACTTCGTCCGCCAGGCGGGGCGAATACAAATCATCAGGGGCGATTCGAATGGAGATTAGCGCGGCCGAGGCTATAGTTTTTCGCGCAGTAAGCTGATAACGTGGTCGGCCTGCACCACGCCTACCATGCGTCCTTGCGTGTCGACCACCGGCAGCGCGTGCAGGTTGTATTTATCAAACATCTCCGCAAGGTCGTTCTGATGCAGATCGGCCGGACACGAAAGCACTCGCGGCTCGGCAAGCACCGCAAGGCGCGCATCGGGCTGCGCCGCAACCACTCGCGCCAGAGGCACGGACCCGCGCAGAACTCGTTTTTCGTCGAGCAGGTAGATCTCCGTCACCCCCTCGATGTCGCCATCAAAGCTGCGCAGCGCCGGCCCCACCTGCGAGACAGTTGCATTCATCCCCAGCGAAACAAAGTCGGTGGTCATCAAGCCAGCCGCGGAATCCTCGTCGAATTCCAAAAGCTCAGAGACTTCCTGCCGTTCTTCCGGCTCCATTTCTTCAAGAATGGCGTCAGACTGTTCCTCCGGCAGCTCGGCCAAAAGATCGGCCGCGGCTCCGGGATCCATCTCTTCAACGATGTCGGCGATCCGCTCTTCGTCGAGTTTTTCAAGCAGCGATTTCTGCAGCTTCGGATCGACTTCCTCCAGCGTTTCCGCGGCAACTTCCTCGTCCAGCGAAGTGAACAGCGCATCCCGTTCGGCTGGTGGAAGATCTTCGAGAATTTCGGCCAGGTCCGACGGGTGCATTTCGGCCAGGCGATCGTAATCTATGCGCAGCTTCACTCGCCGCGCCGGATCCACCTCGATCACATCGACAAACTGCCATGGAATCCCGCGCTCTTTGAACTTGCGCGAAAACGCGTCGAGCGAGGCTCGCGGCAACACGCCTTTGAAGACACGCCGAAAAGCCCCGCGCAGACCAACCTCGACTTCGGCCACGCGCAACTGCAGATTGTTTCCGTGCCCCGTCCATTCCAGGTCGACGTCATTTACGCGAACTACCTTGCGCCCGTGCACATCGATAATTTGCCGGTCGATCAGATCCTGGGCCAGGTAGAGATAGCTGCCCTGGTCGTTCAGCGGAACAAGTGCCGCGGTCGAGCGCAGCTCCAGCGTTCCCGCCGGTGTCTCCATCACCTCATGCGAAGGCACAATCGACAGGCCGCTTTTTGTCTTCAGTACCAGCCCCGCTACTTTGCCCGCGTCCGGTCCGGTCGCAACCGCAATGTCCTTGAGACGGCCGCGAATCTGCCCCTGCGCATCGGTCACAGGTGTGCCGAGCAAAGCCGTAAGGCTCACGCGAGTTGAGGTGGGCGCCTGCATGATGAGAGTGTAGTACCTTGAAGCCGATTTGATGTGGACCCCGAACCCGCTTGAACAACCACGAACTTCGTCAAGTTGGTTTCGCGCTAGCTCCAAACCGATCGAATCACAAAACTCGCCCTCTTCTCCGTCGTACCGTGCGCGCTCGGTCAGACAATCCAAACAACCCGGGCGCCATCGCGGATTCCATGCAAGAATTTGCCTTCATCGCTTGGCACCCATCCCGTTTAGACACCGGAACATGGCAAATTGGCTCCATCCGCGACGCAGTTCTTGACACAATGAGCGGCAGCCATGAAACTGCCAGCTAGGTTCCTCTCGCGGGCAGGCGTCGCTTTGCCATTCCGGAAGAGGCGGAGACGAAGCCTTTGATCGATCCCAAACCAGGTAAGCGCACCTTCTCGCTACCCTCCACAATGGAAAGCGTCGGCGAGATTGAAGCTGCAGCGGAGAAGCTGGCCGAAGAGGCTGGCGTAGATGAGGAAGAACGCTTTCGCATTACCATGGCCGTTCGCGAAGCCGCCGTCAACGCAGTTCTCCACGGCAACGACTACGATCCTGCCAAGCTGGTCACCGCCAGCTTTGAAAATACCGGCAAGTCGCTGATATTTACCGTCGCCGATCAGGGCAAAGGAGTGGATTGGGAACATCTCCCCGACCCCCTCGCCCCGGAAAACCTTTTGCGCGGCACTGGCCGTGGCATCTTTCTCATTCGCTCTTTCATGGATGAGGTACACTTTCGACAACTGCAGCCAGGAACTGAATTGACGCTGGTCAAACACCTGACACCGGTCGAAGAAAAAACCTAACGCATTTTTTGTGAGCTGTTGCGGCAGCAATCGACAAACGCTCCCGCGATCCTGGCGACATTGTTTTTGCTCAGTTGCAGGGCAAGGCAAAGGTGCTATAACTTGTATCAACCCAAAAGGAGGACTTTCCGTGGCACTTACTATTGCTTCCCGTGAATTGGACGGCGTTACCGTCCTGGACCTTAGCGGGCGGATCACTCTGGGCGAGGGCAGTGTGCAGCTACGCGAGGCAATTCGCGACCTGATCAGCAAGGGCCTCAAAAGCATTCTGCTGAATCTCGGCGACGTGAACTATATCGATAGCTCCGGCTTGGGCGAGTTGGTTGGCGCCTACACCACCGCCAAGAACCAGGGTGCTGCGCTGAAGCTGTTGAGCCTGACCAAAAAGGTCAAAGACGTTCTCCAGCTTACCAAGCTTTACACCGTCTTCGACATTTACGACGACGAAGCCAGCGCCATCGCTTCCTACAAATAACTCCACCGGCACTGCCGCGCTGCATTCACCCAAAGAGCCATCCCAACAATCCGGGATGGCCCTTTTGCGTTGCGCGCCCATGAATGTGGGTGCCCATCCTTGCAAAGCAAGGTGGGAAAACTGTATGCCGGATACCCACATCTTGATTCCGAGAAATGGTTGATGATGAGGTATTTTCCTCGGGGATTCCTTCGCGAAGGAAGTGTGGGGCTTCAGCCCCACGACCTACTCCCTATACCCTGTTCCCTACTCCCTGCTTTTCAGAACTTCACACTCGGCACAGCCTGCGCCGCCGGACTGGCCTTGAAGTAAGCGTCGTTCGCCTTGAATCCCGCAATCCCCGCCCAGATGCTGTTCGGAAACTGCAAAATGAAAGTGTTGTAGTCCTGGATCGCGTCGTTGTACCGCTTGCGCGCCACGCCGATCCTGTTCTCTGTCCCCGACAGCTCATCCTGCAAACGCATGAACTGGTCGCTCGATCGTAGCTGAGGATAGTTCTCAGTCAGCACCAGCACTTTGGCCAGAGCACTGTCCAGTTGCCCGTTGGCTGCAATCTTGTCCGACGGTGTCTGCGCGTTCATCAATCCCGTGCGAGCCTGCGCAATCTCAGTAAACACACTGCTCTCTTCCTTGGTGAATCCCTTCACGGTCTCCACGAGATTCGGAATCAAATCGGCGCGGCGTTCCATTTGCACGTCCACTTCGGACCATTCCGATTTCACGGCCTGGTCTTTCGCCACCATTTGATTCTTCGCGCTCACATAGCTGCCGCCCACCATCAACAAGGCCAGCACCAAAACGCCTACGATCCCAAGCACAACCAAAAGTCCCTTGCTCATAAAATTCCTATCTCCTCCGGCCTCCGCTTCGCGCAAGCCCCGTTAAGAATCTCCATCAACCAGCGCCGTTCCCTGTTCCCTACTCCCTACCCTATCCTGATCCCTGATCCCTCGCCCTAATCCCTATTCCCTAATCCCTAGCTTCACCAACTTCCCCCAGCCCCGCCGCCGCCAAAACTTCCCCCGCCGAAGCCGCCAAACCCTCCACCGCCTCCGCCACCACCACCGCCGAATCCTCCACCACCGCCGCCAAAGCCGCCCATATAAAATCCGCCGCCTCCCATTCCACCCTTGTGAACCCACGGGGCCCAAAATCCAAGTTTGGCGCCAATTGCATGCACGGCTCGCACGATGATCGAAATAAAAAAGAATGCCAGGAAAATCACTATCGGAAAAGGAAAGTGTCCCGACGACCTTTGTACCACCGGCGGCGGGGGTGCCGGCTCATCGGTCAGCGTCACCTTGGCATCGTCGGCGATAACCTGCGCAACCTGCCCAATTGCTGTGGTAACCGCGCTGTCGTAGTCCTTTGAGCGCAGATACGGAACCATATCCCGCCCGATATCGCCCACTTTCCCGTCCGGCAGAATACCTTCCAGCCCATAACCCACATCGATCCGATACTTATGGTCGTCAACCGCCAGCAGCAGAAGCACGCCGCGATCCGACCCCTTCTTGCCCATCTTCCATTTGTCTTCGAGCTGGTTGGCATAGTCCGCCGCATCGTCCCCGTCCAGGGTGTGAACGATAACGATCGCTACCTGCGCATTGGCCTGCGAGTGATCAAGTTCGCTGCAGATTCGATCCAGTTGAGCGACAGCCTGGGACGACAGCACGTGCGCGTAGTCGTTGGTATAGTCGTCGGGCTTGGGCAGGCTGCTTACCGACTCGCCCAGGGCAGCCCTGAGAGGAATCAAAACGAGAGCCGCCAACAGCGGGATGCCAATCGATCGAGTGAGGCGAAAGCCTTTCATCGCTCTCAATTGTACGTGCCAAGCCGAGCCGAAGTTCCCACATCGACCTGCACACCGATCTTCACAAAACCTGCTTGACAGCTCTTCTGGCCTTCAGGTACCCATAATCCCTCATCGAAAGGAGAAATACCTATGCGCATGCTGTTACGTGTATCCATCCCCGTCGAAACAGGCAACGCCCACATCAAGGCCGGAACCCTCGGCCCAACGATCGAGAAAATCCTTAAGGGGCTCAAACCCGAGGCGGCCTATTTCCTCTCTGACGACAACGGCAATCGATCCGGCTCCATCGTCTTCGACATGAAGGACGAATCCCAAATTCCCGCAATCGCCGAGCCGTGGTTTCTCGCATTCAACGCAACCCTCTCTATCCGCCCTGTCATGACCCCAAAGGATCTGGCCGCCGCTGGACCAGGAATGGCCGACGCCGTGAAGCACTACGGGAAGTAATTTCGCCACGGGCAGGGCATTCCTTGTCCGATTTACGCGCGAAAACGCCATTTCAATGTGCGTTTCCGCGCGAATGCCGTCCTATGTTCTCTAGGGAATCTCAAATCCCACCCCAATAAACCATTCCGCCTGCGCAAAACCGATTCCGGCGCTACCACTTTAAGGGGAGAACTCGCGGCCTATTGATGAATGAGACAACTGAATCAAAGCACTTAAGAAATCCCCTCGGACCCGTTTCGAAATCGAGTGATGAAGATCACCTACAATGCCTTCATTTCAGAGCACGCTCTGTTCATACCTTATGAGCATCGAGTCTTCAATTAGACAAGAAGTGAATCCGGCAGCTGCACTCCAGGACCTTCGTCTCACCTTGGAACGGTTGAATCAGATTGCGGACGCATCGTCTCCTTCAATCGCCAGTATCAGGACCCTCGTCCTGTTACGCATTTCCGAGCTCGAAGCCCAATCCCCGGCCCAGCAAGCCCGCCAGTATAACTAGGCGCCGCGCGCTCTCCACACCGAGCCGGTGGACATGTGTCGGCCTGTGCCAATCTTCTGTCCAGCAATCTGTGCGTAACCTGAAGCAAACAATCAGCAAACTCCCCCATCCCTTTTGCGCTCTAATATCCCTCAACGCTCTATTCTGGAGTCAATGAGCAAACTAGCCTCGGTGCCGTAACGAACTCAATATGGACTCAACCAAAGCGGGCCAAAATGTGCTCGATAAGGACCCTTTAACGCGCACTAAAATGCCAAAAACAACCAAAATTGACCACTTGAAGAAACCGCATAACATCATTTAATTCATTAATTTACGATGAAAATCGACGCACCTTAAGCGCAAAAAAATAAATTTAAATCCTGTATTTCTGTATTCCTGTACGATCCCGAAGCCGCGCCCCTCACCCGCCTCAACCACTAAACTTGAAGATGAAATGACCGAATCCAAGCTTCTCTCGCCCCCCGTCGCCCGCAAGCAGCACACCGAGACTGCACTCCACGGCGTCGTCCTCACCGACGACTATGCCTGGCTCCGCGACAAGGAAATTCCCGACGTCACCGCCTACCTCGAAGCCGAAAACGCCTATGCCGAAGAGGTCACCGCAGGCCTCTTCGACCTCCGCGACGAGCTCTATCGCGAAATGCTCAGCCACATCAAGCAAACCGACGACTCGGTTCCCTTTCGCGACGGCAAATGGTGGTACTACACGCGCACTGAAGAAGGCCGCCAATACGCCATCATGTGCCGCAAGAGCGGCTCTGAGACAGGCCCCGAAGGTCCCGAAGAGATCATTCTCGACGGCAATCTGCTGGCCGAGGGCCACGCATTTTTCTCCATCGGAGGCACCGACATTTCCGACGATGGCCGCTTGCTGGCTTACAGCACCGACACCACCGGCTTCCGCCAGTACACCCTGCACATCAAAGATCTGCTAACCGGCGAGACGCTTCCCGGCGAAGTCGAGCGCGTCGGCTCGGTCGTCTGGGCCGCCGACAATGTCACGCTTTTTTACTCCGTCGAAGACGAAGAGCAGAAGCGCCAATTTCAGCTCTGGCGCCACTTGCGTGGCACGCCTCACACCAACGACACGCTCGTTTACCAGGACGACGACGAGCGCTTCAACATTGGCGCTGGCCGCACCCGCGACGGCAAATTCCTAGTCTTGGAATCCGCAAGCCACACCACGACCGAAAACTGGATCCTCGAAGCAGATCTGCCGACCGCTGGTTTTCGCCTCATCTGCGCACGCGAAGATGAGCACGAGTATTCGGTCGATCATCGCAACGGCCAGTGGTTCATTCGAACGAACGACCGTGGCAGAAACTTCCGTCTCGTAACAGCGCCCGTGAACGCTCCCGGCCGCGAGAACTGGGTCGAGCGCATCGCGCATCGCGACGATATCATGCTCGAGGACGTCGACCTGTTCGCTGGATTCTTTATCGCCTGTGAGCGCGAAGACGGGCTTCCCCGCTTGCGTCTGTGGCGATTCAACGATGATGGCCCGGAAGCCCAACGCGCCGAGGAAATCGAGTTTCCTGAGCCCGCCTATAGCGCAGGCACCCACATCAACCGCATCTTTGACACCACAACCTTTCGCTACGGATACCAGTCCCTCGTCACGCCTGGCTCGGTGTATGAGTACGACATCAACACGCGTGGGTCGAAACTGCTGAAGCAGGTCGAAGTCCCCGGCGGATTCGATCGCACCCTCTACGCCAGTGAACGGGTCCACGCCACAGCGCCCGATGGCGTGAAAGTTCCAATCTCGCTGGTCTACCGCAAAGACAGATTCGCCCGGCACAAGCCCGACCACAATCCGCTCTATGTCTACGGTTACGGCTCTTACGGATACTCCCTGCCCCTCGGATTCAATTCGAATCGACTGAGTCTGCTCGACCGTGGCATCGTCATGGCCTACGCGCATATTCGCGGTGGTGGCGACTTGGGCAAACCATGGCACGATGCAGGCAAAATGCTTGCCAAGCGCAATACATTTACTGACTTTGTCGCCGCCGTTGAACACTTGACCGCGGAGGGCTACGGCGATCCCGCACGCGTTGCCATCGAGGGCGGTTCCGCTGGCGGGCTGCTCATGGGCGCGGTTACTAACCTGCGGCCTGACCTGTTTCGCGTCGTCCTATCCCACGTGCCCTTCGTCGACGTCATGAACACGATGCTTGACGCGTCCCTGCCCCTCACGGTTCCTGAATACGAAGAATGGGGCGACCCCAACCAGGAGACCTATTTCCGTTACATGCTGAGTTACTCGCCGTATGACAACCTGAAGTCCGCGAGTTATCCAGCGATGTTAGTCAAGACATCTCTTTATGACAGCCAGGTCATGTATTGGGAACCGGCCAAGTATGTCGCCAAACTCCGAACGCTTAAGACTGACCAATTGCCTCTGCTCCTCGTAACCAACATGCAAGCCGGCCACGGTGGCGCCAGCGGAAGGTATGACTACCTCAAAGAAATCGCCTTCGACTACGCCTTCGTGCTGCGGGAGTTGGGTCTGGTGGACAAGAATTGAAAATTACCGACCGCAGGAAGCTTCCGCGATAACCTAGCTCGCCAACCGCGACTTATGCGCCCATAACCCAAGCCCGGGATTGCCAATGAAGAAGATACTTTCGCCATCCAGTTTGTTATAACCATGCGATAGCTTGTCCGGGTTATAGCGTTCCGACATTTCAGCGTAGTCCCCGTACTTGAAACCGACGCCTTCCACCTCTGCCCTGCTGAGTTTGCCCGGACACCACGTGATCGTGAATCGCCCTTCCGATGAGCCATGAATCAGATGCGCTGCCGCGCTCAACTCAGCCGCCAGATCCGCATTCGCGTCCACGGCAGCAAGTGTCGCAGGCGTCCCACGATACCCATATTTGCGAATCAGTCCGTCGATGGTTCTGTCTTCACCAAACTCCCTGACAGCTGGAGCGAGAATAATCAGTTCCGCGCCATCCGCCAACGCCATGCGCGTACGATACACGGCCTTGTTGCCCAGCCATGTTGAATGAAATTCGTGGGGGTCGAGATAGACAACCGCCTTGCGGATTGGCTCGTCGACCAATTCAAAATTTACCTTCAGGCTAAGGTCGGCGGCACGGTAAAAGCATTCGACATCATCGCCAATGAACAAGCCACGCAGCGCCAAACCGCCGTCGGCGCGACGCCCGACAACCGTTAGTACGTACACGATCGGCAATTCGCCGAGAAACCGATCTGATGCTTGGTTCAGCACTGCGCGCACCGGATTGTCGGCGCGGCCCATGATGCGCTCCATGCCGTAGACCGCGCCCAGGTAGTGGCTGAGACTAATGCTTTGCCTGCCGCCCGTGCCGATCAAAATGTTCTTGTTGTAGTTGGCCATGCCGATCACTTCGTGCGGAACAACCTGGCCGATGGATAGGATTAGATCGAAGCCACCTTGCGTGATAAGCCGATTCACCTGCGCGGGCCACGCGAAGCTCAACATGCCGTCAGACTGCTTTTGAATGAACTCTGCAGGAACCTCGCCCAAAGTCTCAACGTCAGTGCGCCAGTTATGAATGCGAAACAAATCGTGCGGCATCCCCGGATACATATGGTCAATCTGCGCCGTGGTCATGGCGGCATGAGTTCCGATCGCAGGCAGCACAGCCTTCAACCCCTCGCCAAAATACCGCCAAGCTGCACACGTAAGTGCGCCCGCCTGCGAGTGCAGGCGTGTAATATCCGGCGGCACCGCGAGCACACTCCTGCGCGCTCCCAGCTTGGCCAGGCCTTCTGCGAGCAGTTCTTCCATTTGCCGTGAAGAGATGTCTATATCCACTTCGCCCACGGCACAGAAAAGACTCATGCGCTTAACTCTACACCGTCACGCAGTTCACCTGCATGAAACCTATACTTGGGCATCCTGCAAACGCCCTCCCGCATCCCACTGTTCTGATTAGTGCAATCGCATTTCTTAACCCGTCCCCAGACGCGCAAGTTCAAATCGACATATAGCAAAGATAGGAGCAACAATGAAAAGAGCAGCCTTAATCGTTTCAGGATTGGTTCTCGCTTGGGCAGCTTACTCGCTCGCCCCGGATATCCGTCGCTATCTGAGAATCAGGTCGATGTAATTCGCAAAACTGAGATGGTCAGTGATCCAAGAACTGGAGGCTGGAATCTCTTCCATGGCGGATGTCTTCGTGAAGGCCAGCGGATGAACATCTTGCCTTCCATTCCAGTGAGCGCAAAGACCGGGACGAAGGCAAATATGATGATGACCATTGCGAAAGGAATGGGTCGTGTGGAACTACCACGGCTGCTTATTTGCGCGGTGATGCGAGTCACCTGGCACTCTTGAATAAAGCGAACGTCACTGGCCTTCCTCAGTTGACATATCTCCCCATTGTCGCTACTCTACGGAGACTGCTGACCGGTCGGGACCCGGCCAAGGCATCAGAAACGAAATCAATGACCCGTTTCTTCAATCCCGCGACGTGTACGTGCTGCTGTCAGGTCAGCGCCGCGCGGGAGTGTACTCAGGGCTAGGTTCCACAGCAGGAATCGCGATCCCCGATGACCCACCCGCCACCAGGCGCGGTGGGTTTTCTGCTTTCCAGGTAATGATTTGTCCGCCTTGAGGGTTGCTTACGATGGTCAGGTGTTTCATAGGCGCCGGTGGCGAAGTGGCTAACGCGCGGGTCTGCAAAACCCGTATTCGCGGGTTCAATTCCCGCCCGGCGCTCCAGTTCTAGATAGCAGAGATGAGAAAGTCACTGATAGCGGAAATGGTGGGCAGTGAGGGACTCGAACCCCCGACTTCCTGCTTGTAAGGCAGGCGCTCTAACCAACTGAGCTAACCGCCCACTTAGGCGGAAGGCCAGCCAATGGCCCTGTTTCATCATATCAGCGCACATGATGCGGCGCGGGCGTGAGCTCGGCCTCGAGCTTCCGCGGTCGCCTCCTGCCAGAGTTGATAAGCTAATCTTCGTGCCACGACTCATTGTGAATGCAGATGACTTCGGGCTGACGTCCGGGGTCAATCGCGCGATTATTGAGCTTCATGCGGCCGAGGTTCTCACCAGCGCCACAATTATGGCGCAGGCAACGGCGACAGAAGAAGCCATCGCAATGGCCCGTTCGATGCCCACACTGGGCGTGGGCTGCCACGTGGTACTGGTGGACGGAGCACCGACACTAGACCCAGGGCAGATAAGATCGCTCGTCAGGGGAAACAGCGGGCGGTTCACCCAGACGCTCGGCGGTTTTTTGCAGCGACTGTTCACAGGCCGCATACCGAGCACCGAGATTGAGGCCGAAGCAGCTGCGCAGATCGCGCTGCTACAAAGCTACGGCCTGCGCCTGACTCACGTAGACACGCACAAACATACCCACATGTTCCCCTCTGTGCTGCGACCGCTTTTGCGCGCAGCGAGGTCGGCGGGGATCTCTGTTGTCCGCAACCCTTTCGAACCAGAGTGGAGCATCGAGGCAACACACAATGCGCCTAGGAAACGACGGTTGCAGGTGAAGATGCTGCGCGCGCTCGAGACAGGTTTCCGGCGTATCGTGGCTGAAGAAGGTTTCACGACAACGGATGGCGCAATTGGCGTTCTGGCCACAGGTACCATCAATATCGCTGCCGTCAGTTCCCTGCTCTCGGAGATCCCCGAGGGCACGTTTGAACTGGTCACGCATCCAGGCTATCGGGATGACGATCTTGCGCGGGCAAACACGCGGCTGCTGGCTTCGCGCGAGATGGAGCGAAATGCGCTGATCGAGATACGGAAGTTCACCGGCATTGAACTCATCACGTTCGGCGATCTGAACAGTACGGCCAAACACCCGGAAGTACACTTGACCTAGTTGTGCATCTTCATTGGCGCGAGAAACGTCAAAGAATCGCGGGCAGCTTTAGAAATCGATTGGAAGCGGAGCAGGAATGCGCATCGGCATCACGTGTTACCCAACTTATGGCGGTTCGGGCGTCGTGGCTACAGAGTTGGGAATCGAACTGGCGGCGATGGGGCACGAAGTGCATTTCATCTCCTATTCGCAGCCCTTCAGGCTGAGCGGACGCAATGATGGGATTTTCTACCATGAGGTTCCCGTTTCGAGCTATCCGTTGTTTGAGTTTCCTCCTTACGACCTAGCCCTGGCGTCGCGCATGGCAGAGGTCGCGGAGTTCTGCGATCTGGATTTGCTCCATGTCCACTATGCGATTCCACACTCGGTCAGTGCGCTGCTGGCGCGTCAGATGCTCGCGGCAAAAGGGCGTCGATTGCCATTTGTTACTACGCTGCATGGCACCGACATCACACTTGTGGGAATCGACCGCAGCTATCTGCCGATCACGCGCTACTCCATTCAGGAGAGCGATGGCGTCACCAGCATCTCTACCTATCTCAAGGACAAGACGGTCGAGGACTTTGGTATTACGCGCGGCATCGAAGTGATTCCCAACTTCGTCAACTGCGATGTCTACACGCCTTTCGCCGACGAGCAAGCGAAGGCTGCGGCGCGGGCCAAGTATGCGAAGCCAGACGAGGCGATCCTGATTCACCTCTCCAACTTCAGGCCGGTCAAGCGCGTGGTTGACGTGGTGAAGGTGTTCTCGCTCGTGGCGCGTGAGGTTCCGGCGCAACTGATCCTGGTCGGCGATGGGCCCGATCGTTCGGCGGCGGAATGGCTGGCGCACGATCTGCACATTCAGGACAAGGTCCATTTCCTGGGCAAGCAGGAGCGGGTGAACGAACTGTTGCCGCTGGCAGATCTGATGGTGATGCCGAGCCAGTTGGAGTCGTTCGGTCTTGCTGCACTGGAGGCGATGGCATGCAAGGTTCCCGCAATCGCCACGCGCGTTGGAGGAGTTTCAGAGCTGATTGAGGACCGAGTAACGGGCCTTCTTTACGGCGTAGGCGAAGTGGAAGCAATGGCTGCCGGCGCGATTGACCTGCTGAAGAATCGCGAGCGGCTTGAAGCGATGCGGGAAGCTGCGCGGAAGGACGCGCAGAAACGATTCTGTGCGACGCTAGTGGTTCCGAAATACGTCAAGTATTACGAATCTGTACTGGCACAATAGCCGACGGATTTGCGCATCAATGCGATTGCGGATCGAGCGAGAAGATCGGATTAAAGCCGAGTCGCTGCCAGAATTCCCTTACAAGCGAGACTGTCTCAGGCGTTGTTTGCGCGGTGGTGCGCAACAGCAATTCAGCTCCTGAATCACGGGCTGCAGGATCGTGCGCGGCAAGATCGCGGGCTTCGAGAACAATGGCTACGCATTTCTCCGCGCGATATGTGCACGAGGCCAAATCCGCAATCGACAGACGCGTTGTCGGCGTCGCGAGGACTGTGCGCGGTGGCGCCATGCGGTCGAGAAGCCAAAAAATCTCGAGCTTCGATTCGAGTTCGTCGGGGACGCAATCTATCGCCAGATCAGCTTCGCGAACGGCCTCTTCGATGGTGGAAACGAAGACGACAGGCAGTAGCAACCCCAGCGACGAGGACCTGTCGCCGGGGGCCCCGGATAGGGAGTAGGGAGTAGGAAGTAACGGTGGTTCGTTGGTGCTGTTAGGGACCTTGCCCGCCGGCGCTGCGCTTTCGGTTGCGAGAGCGGCGGGGCTGTATTGCTGGCGGATGTATTCCTGGGCGTGATGGAGGTTGGTGGGCATCACGTCTTCGAGGAGCACGGAGTAGCCCGCGCGGGCAGCCGCGAGGGCGAGCCAGCGGCCCAGCGGACCTGCTCCGATGATGGCGACTTTGATCAAAGCTTGCGGATTACTTGACGGCGAGGGCCTTGGCCACGTCTTCGGCGTTGGGCTTGGAGTTTTGCAGGTGCTCGGCGACGCGGGCGCGCTCCTCGGGTGTGAGTGTCGGCACCAGGGCGAGCATTCTGCGGAGAGTTACTGCGACGTCATCAATGTAGTTCATTAGGCGGATAGCTTCACCGGTGAGCGGCATGAGGTTCCTCTTTATTGAAGTCAGAAACCATTGTAGGCGGTGGGGTTGGCAAGCGGGAAGTGGTTGGCCGCCGCGGATCCAATGTGGCAGATTTTGGCACAGAATGGCATCGTTAAGTGCGCTTAAGTGGCACGTTTTGGTCATTTTTGGCATTACATTTTCTGTATTCCTGTACAGGCGGTCCCGCCAAGCTGCTGAAAGTACACCGATTGAGCGAACCATTACAGGAATACAGGAATAAATTCGGTTTCCTGCGCTGTGAAGGGAGCCAGCGGAAAGAGGCAGATGACGTCCCTCCGGGGCTTAAGCCCTCCCTTGACTGGCGAATGAAATGTACGGGCTAAAGCCCGTACCATTCACTAAAGCCCGCGATCTCTGCTATGTGCGGAGGGTACCCCCCCTCCCCCCCGGTATTTGGGCGGAAATATCTCATCCTACACGGGTTACTGATCGCGGTACGACTCTAAAATATTCTTACAAAAGGAGTTAGCTCGCAGATTCCTCTCCAGTAAGGAGTTACGGGTGTTTTTGGTTGCTTTTTGGCACCTACATCCCACATGGTGGACTGAAAGGCAACTCAACGGTTGCATCTCGCGACGTGAACTTGAAGACGCCGGATCAGGGTTTCTTGTTTCCCAGTTCAAGGATAGCGAAATGACGGGAAACTCTACGCAAAGGGTTGTTGGCTACATGCGCGGGTTTCAATTGCCGATCCTGTCTGCCGCGGTGAAGTTGCTAGAAGCCGCGGTATAACTTCCGGATTTTTCACGATACATCCAAGTCGCTCCTCACCGAGCCTATGGATCGCGGCTGCCCTCGTGACAGGAACTGGGAGGCATGTTCAAATCTAGCTGGACTCCGAACTTCAGATTTGTTCCTGGTGTCACGGCCTATGCGCGTAGCTCTGATCACGACTTTTGCCGCCAGCCGCAAAGAACCGCTTGTGGAAATGATGAACCGGGTTCACCAGGGATTTCTGGATGCGGGGCTGGGCGAGCCGACAATTCGGTTCAGTCTGGGTGATGGTCTTCTGGGCGGCGTTTCCGCTGTCGATCGAGTGCTCAAACGCCATTCCGAATTGGAACGATTCCTGACACAAACAGATCCGAAGGTTGCCGCTCTGGTTGGTGCGCGAAGGATCACGAACCAAACAGACGCCACTCGAGCGGTCGAGGCGGTGCCATACTCCACGCTTCAATCCATTGCCAGCGGAGTTCCTCGCTCCTACCCGTTCAGCAATGCTGCATTTCATTTTTATGCGCCGGAATTTGGAGAACCTGTTCCGACGCCCACTTCACCGGTTGGAATGCGCACAGGCGTGTCGCTCGTTGATAGCTGGTGGGTGAATGGGCGCAATCGTTCTCTCTCTGCGTGTACGGTGATTGAGGCGGCGCTCGGAGACCGAAAGCTGCCGATGCCGGTTAATGCGGTAGCAAAGGTGATGGCGGCTTGCGGCAAGGTGCGAAAGACTGTGCAGGCCCCGCTCGCGGAAAATCCGTTGCCCGGCTCGGTTCCGGCTGTTCGATTGTCCAGCGGCGTGGCGATCGCGAGTTCCAACCCCGAAGCTGCCGTCGCTGTGCATCAAATCGCTAACAGCTATCGTGAGCGCATTCCCGAAATTGTGCTGCAGGCGCGATTGCCCCACGATCTGCCGGGTCAAGCAGAGATTCCTCACGAGCTGCAATCGGTCACCAATGCCGGGCCGAAGAAACCCCAACTGGACCGCGTCTTCAAGCCCATGGGCTATAGCTGTCGTGGAGGTTCGGGAAGCTTTACTTTGCAGCGCCGTACGGCTGCGAATTTCACGGTCGAAGTCTACGTGGATGTTGGCACCTGGAGTCATAGAATGCTGGCCATCTACAAGATTTGGGGAATGGGTTGGAAGGCGACAGTGCCTATTCCGCCTACGGCGAGATCTGTTCCACAGGCGCAGTATCCAATTGGCGATGCCGAGAACTGGCGGAAGATCGTAGAAAACCTCGGCGCCCTGGTCGCTGAGCTGGACCGAACCCTGGTGAATGAGATTGAATCTGCGGTCGGCGCCTCCCCGGAGTGGTACAAGCCCGAAAGCTGATCGAAAGCACGTGCCGAAGTCGGCTTCCATTTGTGGTTGCTAAGGCGCTTTAAGTGGAGTGAGGATGCGCGAGGTAGTGCTGCCTGAGCAGGTCTTTTCCGTAGTCGTTCCCATTCGGCGTGCGCACCACGCAGTGAATGTGCTCCTGGGTTGGCTTGGTCGGGTCCTTGGCGAACCCTGAGAGATTGGCAGGGCGCTGGTGATCGAATTCGATGAGGACGACCGGGCTCTGCACGCGGTAGTAGAACGTGCTGTCAGATTGTGTGCCGCCGATCCAGGTGAACCATGTGTTGTCGAGATGGCGGTCCACTTCATCCATCTTCACGCGCGCGTGTCCATCATCCATGTTGCTTACGTAAAGGTGAATCAGGTCGCGAAAATTTTGCCGCACCGGAGCGGCCAGGTCGTTCGTACGCAGCCCTGCGTAGTCGATGACCACGTTGTCTTTGAACGCCTCTGTCAAATTGTTGTTGCCGGTTTTTGAGAAGTTCAGGATGGCCTGTTTGCGCTGCTCGGGCGAGAGCGCGTTGAGCACCTGCAATCCGTTGTTCTGCTCCTGCTGAAGTATTTCGAGCCCCTTGTATTTGCCCGAAGGCGCGCGTACCGGTTCGGAGCCTATGAACAAGGGCGTCATCACCACCTGGTCGCCGAGCACAAAGTAATTGATGATGGCGTGGTGGCCCTCGAGCTTCCAGCCCCACGGTTCGGTTGCGGAAGGCTTGCCGTAGATCTGGATGAAATAGATCCACTCTCCCAGAAAATCGTGATCGCCGGAGAGCTCGGCCAGGGTTTCGTTGAGTTTCATGATGTTGCGCGTCAACTCAAAACCCCTGGCGCTGAGCGAAGCGCTCATCAGTCCGAATGCGGCGTCGCGCTGCGCTGGCGTCATCTCAGCAAAACAGACTCCCTGGCGGGCGTAGAAGTGCTGGTTCATCCACTTGCGCCATTCAATGTCGTCGACCGGATACATGGTTCTGGAAAGCTGCAGGGGCGAGAGAGTGGCGATGAATCGCTCGGCCGCATTTCGCACCGGTTCAGTCGAAACACCGGTGGGCTTGATCTCAAAGATTCCAGGAAGAACGTCGCCGTTGGTCGTGATTCCCTTGAACGGGAGAAGCCCTTCACC
Organism: uncultured Acidobacteriaceae bacterium; assembly: GCA_963826915.1. GTDB lineage: Bacteria > Acidobacteriota > Terriglobia > Terriglobales > Acidobacteriaceae > Telmatobacter. The sequence goes on along the minus strand of CAWGYG010000003.1, from coordinate 1,141,982 downwards.
CTCGTACTGCTCTGAGATCTTGCGATAAAGCTCCGCTGTTTCAGAAGGCGTCTGAGGGCGCTGCTGACCGAGCGCCCAGGGCGTCAGAATCGCGGTCGCCACCAGGGAAGAAAGAAAGTCACGCCGCGAGCGGACTGGCGAGCCGTGATGATGAGGGTGGGGATGCGCGTGGGAATGCTTGTGTGGATGCATGATGACCTCGGCGGGAAGCGACGGAAGAATACCATCGCGCTCGCTGGTCTGACGATAGGTTTGTGGTGTGGAAAATGGAAGTATTCAGGGCTACCAACCCATTTGACGCATGCGCTCGAGGATGATCGCGCTGTAATGAGTCATGCGCTCGGGGCGTCGCTTGAGTGGCAACGGCAAAATCGCGGCTAACTGTGCGGACTGCTGCCGGCCGATATTCCGGGCCGTGGTTTTGTAGTAGTAGTGACACGCCGAATCCGCGCCATAAACACCGGGGCCCCACTCAACCACGTTGAGGTAGAGCTCAAGAATGCGCTGCTTGCCGAGGAACAATTCGGCGACCGGCACAAGCGTGAATTCCGCGCCCTTGCGGAGGAAAGAGCGGCCGGTTCCGAAGAACAGGTTTTTAACGAGTTGCTGCGTAATGGTGGATCCTCCGCGGATGCGACCGCCCTCCATATCGTCCTGGGCTGCGATTTCGATGGCGTGCCAATCAAACCCATGGTGCTGGTAGAAACGCGCGTCCTCGGCGGCGATGACGGCGTGCTGGAGATCGGGCGAGATGCGGCTGAGCGGAACGAATTCGTAGTGTTCGTGATAGGGCTTGCCGTGGATGAAAGCCTGCAGGCGGCGCTGGATGTGCACCGCGGTTGTTGGAGGGTCGATCCAGCGGGCGGCCAGAAGGGTGAGCGCGGCAAGCGACCAAAGAAGCACGAGGCCGAGGCCAAGCCATCGCGCTATGAAGAGGAGACGGGATCGGAAAGAAGCTTTCCGAGGCGGGATTTTGGGAAGTGTGTTGGGACTCTCAGCCACATTCCAGAATAATCGCCGAGGCTGGTTCGGCGTCTAAGCATGACCGCGCGCGATCGAGGCCTGCCTAACGCTGATGCCAGGCCTCAAACACGATGCGAATGGCGAGTTCGGCCAGCCGTTTGCCCGGTGCAAGTTGCGGGTTCCGAGATATAGTGGATGCAATCCTTTTTCCCTAGCTCTTATAGGATTTTCGGAATGCTCTCGTGCCGCAACGTGATTCCTTCTTTGCTCTTTCCGGTCTTCGCGATCGGCTGCTGCCTCTCTGCGCAGACCACTGCGCAATCGCCGAGTACCCTCGCTGGAGGCAAGAACGACTCAACAGATCGCATTGTGCTGGGCAAAGCGGTGGTGCCGCTCTACGGGCCGTGGAAGTTTACGGTGGGCGATTCGCCCCTGGATCCGGCCACGGGAAAACCGCTTTGGGCGGAGCCTGATTTTGACGATTCAAAGTGGGAGAACGTGGACCTGACACCCAGCGCAGGCGCTTTCAATCCCATAACTGGGGTCCCTGGAAATGTGCCCGGCTGGACGGCCCGGGGTCATGCCGGTTACTGGGGCTACGCCTGGTATCGCATTCGCGTAAATGTTGAGACGGGCCCAGGCGTCAACCTTGCGCTTGCAGGACCGTCGGAAGTGGACGACGCATACCAGGTCTTCGATAACGGGGTGCAGTTCGGCACCTTCGGCAATTTTTCCACGAGCAAACCCATCATCAACTACGCGCAACCGATGATGTTCCCTCTACCGCAAGAGGCTGGTGGTCCCGCAGCCGGGTCGATACAGGTGATTGCGTTTCGCATGTGGATGGGGCCGGAGACACTCTACGAGGCCACCCAGGCCGGCGGCTTCGAGACCGCGCCGCTGCTTGGCGAAATCGCTGCTGTCGCCGCCCAGCACCAGGTGCAGTTCGATGAACTCATTCGAGCCTATCTCTGGCAGCCGATTGAAGGATCGGTTTTTGGCCTGCTTGGGCTTGTGGCATTAAGCCTGGCCCTATTTGATCGCTCAGACCGCGTGTATCTCTGGATCGGAGCACTGCTGTTGATGATTTCCATCGACAACTTTTCCGGCACATTCGCTGTCTGGACACCCTCGGTGAGCGCGCGATACGACCAGGTCTCCCACGGTGTTGTTCTCTTCTCACTGCAATATGCGGGCTGGGTGATGGTGTGGCGGACATGGTTCCGGCAGCGACGGCCAACGTGGTTTCCATGGGCACTCATTCCCCTTGTCCTGGCGTTGATGCTCTCCCAGTCCCTGACTGAGAATCTCTTTTTCACGGTGGTCTCCAATCCCGTTATTACCGTCAGCCACACGGTCTCTCTGATCATTCGACTGGTGCTTTCCGGCTTCCTGTTGTACATCGTCGTCAAAGGAATTCGAGAGCAGGGGTTGGAAGGATGGCTGGTGCTGCCCCCCGTGTTGCTGGCTGCCGCTGCCGAATTTTCCCGCGAACTCCAGGTTCTCGGCATGACGACGAGCTGGTTTCCTTTCCACGTACAGATCACGCTTCCTGTGGCTTCGCAGTTGTTGCTGGTCGTTGTTCTGGCTGTTCTTCTGTTGCGCCGCCTGATCCTCTCAATTCGACGGCAGCGGCTGATGGCCCTCGATGTCAAACAGGCGCAGGAGGTGCAACAGGTCATCCTGCCTGAGGCGCGCACCGTGTTTCCAGGCCTTGTGGTGGAGAGTGAATACCGCCCGGCGCGGCAGGTTGGCGGCGACTTCTTTCAGATTCTTCCTCATCCCGCCGATGGAAGCCTGCTGGTTGTGGCCGGCGACGTGGCCGGCAAGGGACTGCAGGCGGGCATGCTGGTGGCGCTGCTGGTGGGCGCAATCCGCAGCACAGCGGAGACAACTTCCGATCCACTGGCGTTGCTGGATGCCTTGAATCGCCGCCTGCTGGGCCGCAACGAGGCGCATGCTACTTGCCTTGCATTAAATATTTCGGCTGACGGCACAGTGACGCTGGCCAACGCTGGACACCTTCCTCCGTACTTGAACGGCAAACCGGTGGAAATGGAGGGCGCGCTGCCGCTGGGGTCGGTAGCGGGGGCGGAGTTCTCAGTGATGCGCTTCCAACTGAAGCCGAACGACAGGCTGGTGCTTGCATCCGACGGGCTGGCTGAAGCGATGAATGCAGATGGAAAGTTGTTCGGATTTGCGCGCGTGCAGGAACTGGTGCAGGAAGGGCAGACTGCAGGTGAAATTGCCAATGTCATTCAAGCCTTCGGGCAGGAGGATGACATCAGCATCATTACTCTTACGCGAGCGGCAGCGGCGGCTTGAGTTTTTGGGGTTCCGGGTAGGGTTCTACGATCGCTTTGCTGGTTCGCGAACAACAAAGCCGGACACCGGACAAACGAAGAAAACAAAGTCCCCCAGATTTGAAAGCGCGGAGTAGTCGGAGCTCTGCTTCCGCTCGAGCGGCATCTTGTGAAGGCCGCAAAGGGGAGGGTTTGAACCTTTCTTCCTGAAACACGGTTCTTGCATATTCAGACCCTGGGCTGGCTATGTCGTATACCGATCATAGCAGCGCGGGGCCTGCGTTCAGGTGCCTTTCTTGACGTTGTTGTGGAACAGGAAGAGCCGCTCAGCGAAGCCGCCCAAAGCCGATGCCAACGGAAACGGTTCCTTCAATCCGAGCTTCCGCCCGGGCAAAGCAACTCGGTCCACTGCTTGATTTCAGTGCGTCTCCGCCTCACTCCTCGCGCATCAGGATCACCGGATTTACCGAGAGCGCTTTTTGTGCCGGGATCCACGCAGCGGCGAGACCCAGCAACAGCATGGTTACAACTACTCCGCACAACACCACCGGATCTTTCGGCGCAGCCTGGTAGACGATGTACGACAGGAGCTTTGAGGCTGCAACGCCGAAGCCAATTCCGAAGAGTGAGCCAACCGAGAGCAGAATGAAGACGCGTCCCAGTGCGGTCTTAAGTACTTCCTTTCGACGTGCGCCGAGGGCCATGCGAATGCCAAGTTCGCGAAGCCGCTTGCTCACGGTATAGGAGGCCATGCCGAAGATTCCCGTGACCGCCAGCATCGCGCCCAACAGGCCGAGCACTCCCAAAGCAACCGTCGCGACACGTGCTGCAAATAACGCCGAACTCATTTCCTGGTTCCAGGTGTACAAGCTGATCGGTAATCCCGCGTCGAGCCCGTGCAGCTTCTGGTCGAGTGCTTTGGCGATCTCCTGAGGGTCGCGCGGAGACCTCACCAGCAGCCACGTGCCACTGGATTGTTGCTGCTGAAAGGAGAAGAACATCGCCGGCTGTTGATCTTCGGTAAGGGTGCGGTATTTTCCGTTCTCAACCACGCCCACCACTTGCGCCCGCGTTCCGCCATAGTACTTGAAGTATCCGCCGATCGCTTTATCTACCGATCCGAAAACCTTAACCGCAAACTGGCGATTGACCAGTGCGACCTTGGGCGCCTTGCTGTCGTCGTGCGGCGACAGGTCTCTGCCAGCCAGCAGTCCTGTGCCGGCAGCCTGAAGATAGCCGGGTGAGATTCTGTAGTTCATGGCATCGGCGGCATAGTTGGTCGGGCGGTAATCGGTGGTGGCGTCACTGTAAACATATGAATCGCCGCCGCCCAAACTCAGTGGCAGATGGTCGACGTAGCCCACAGCTGTGACGCCGGGGATGGTCGACGCTGCATCGAGCATGTGCTGCTCCATCAGCGGTACGCGCTCATCGGTGTAGCCGCCCATGTGCAGGTCGCTCTCGACCAGCATGACGTTTTGCGGGACGAAGCCGAAATTGCTTTGCATCGATCGCGCCAGCCCGCGCACAGCTACGAGCGAGGATGTCACCAGCACAGCGCAAATCCCAACCTGCACCGCCAGCAGAATATCGCGCAACGTGACCCGCCGCAGCCCGCCCACGCCTGCCGCGCCGGTGCGAATCACCTGCCACGGGTCGGAGCGCATCACCTGGCGAACCGGCATGATGCCGAACAGCAAGCCGCTGAGCACCGCCAGCAAGAGCGCCACAACATAGGTCGCAGCGTCAGGATTCACGGGGACGTTGATGGGAATATCCGACATTGGCTGCCACGCGCTCAGCCAGTGCAGGATTACTACGCCACCCGCGAGCCCCAGTGCGCCGCCTACCAGCGAAACCAGAACTGCCTCGGTGAGCATCTGGCGCAAAATCGTTCCGCGCCGCGAACCGAGAGCCAGGCGCATCGCTGTTTCCTTGGCGCGATCGGCTGCGCGCGCTGCAAACAGGCTACCCAGATTGGCGCACGCAGCGAGCAGAATAAGCCCCGCCAGCAGCATCAGACCCGCCATAAAAGCACGCGCGGGTCCGCCGAGCATGTCGCCGATCAACCCGGGTTGAGCCAACGTGAACTTCACGCCTTCGTCGTCGGACGGATATGTCTTGGCCAGCCATGCTCCAATGCCATTCAAGTCCTGAGTAGCCTGCGCCGGGGTCACACCAGGCTTCAGACGTCCCACTACGAATGCGCCGTGATCGCCGCGCTGCACAAGGTTGTTGTAGCCCTCAATGGTGGGCTGCTCGACCATCGGAATCCACATTGCCGGTGCAAAGAAAAGCTCGGTGCCGCGGAACGCCGGCGGCGCTACGCCAATAATCGTGAACTGATGCTCGTTGAGTTGCACCGTCCGCCCCACCACACTTGCATCATCATGAAAGTGGCCATGCCAGTAGGCATAGCTCAGCACCACGTAGGGAGCGCTGTTTGCCCCCTTCTCGTCGGCGGCGTGAAAAAACCGGCCCAGATACGGCTGAATCTCGAGCGCGTCGAAGTAGTTTCCACTGGCCAGGTACGGCCATGCTGTCGACGGATTCCCGCCGGTGTCGATTCCAACCGGACCAACAATGTCGGACAACACCATGTTTTCAAAGGTATGATTCCGATCGCGCAGATCCACATAGTCTTGGTAAGACTGCGACGGAAACTGGAAGCGCTGGACCATGAAGAGATTCTGCGCGTGGGGCACATTCACCGGCCGAAGCACGACCGCGTTCAGCACGCTGAACACGACTGCGTTTGCCCCGATGCCAAGTGCCAACGTCAAGATCGCGGTTATCGCAAATCCCGGCGACTTCCACAGTTTCCGAAATGCAATTTTGAGATCAGTGGTCATTATTGGCTGCCCCTACACTTGAATACGGCTGCATAGGACGGATGGTTCCCCATGAATTTTGCACATAAAGTTTTCTCTGATTCGTCGAGCGTTGCTGTGTTTGCCATCACCAGAGGATGTTTCGATGTATGGTTAAGGCACTGATTGAGAAAGAGGTTGCACGTGAAGCTTGGACGCGTGATTGCGGCGGTGATGTTGGTGGTTGGTGCTAGCTCGCTGTTTGCGCAGCAATCGGCGGAGGAGCAGGCAGTTTGGAAACTCGAGCATGCGTATTGGGAGTATGTGAAGGCGAACGATCTTGTGAGCTACCGGTCACTCTGGCACGAGAACTTTGTGGGGTGGCCGAGAACGAGCGCGTGTCCGGCGCGAAAGGATCACATCACGGACTGGATCGCGGGGTATACGTCCAAGGGCATGCATTTGAGCTCGTATGAGCTGAAGCCGGCGGAGAGCCAGGCGACTGGAGGCATCGTGGTCACATATTGCTGGCTGACTTCAGACTGGATGGACAAGGACGGACACGATCAACGAGGAACGATGCGCGTCACGCATACGTGGGTCCGGATGGGGAGCGGGTGGCAGATTCTCGGGGGCATGTCATGTCCCGAGCCAGAGAAGGACTAAACGCAAGGCGAGAAATCGCAGTATTGCGGGATCAGGATGCGGGTGTGACTTCGTCGGCGCGGAGAAAGACAGAGAGCATCGATTTTGCGATGTAGTCGGGCTGCTCGGTGGCCAGGGTTCCCTTGGAGAACCAGACGGTCGTGTCGACAAAGTCGTAAGTCTGGACCACAAGCTCGTATTCCCGGTTGTAGCCGAAGGCCTTTCCTGAGAATGTCACTTGTTTTTTGTCGGCCTCGAAGAGCACCTCGATCTTCTGGTTGTCTTCGCGGTGAATCTCCAAATGATCGGGGTTAGGATCAACCGACCGCAGGATCATTCGTCCTGCCCTTGCGTTCAGGCTTTCGCAACGAATATTGATGATCTCGCGCAGCGCCTTCCATTGGAGAGGAAGCTGGCGCTCGAGCAACGCTGCCATCGCGGCGGCTCGCTGTTGTTCTTCGACGGCCTTGGTCCTCTTCGGTTCATAGGCTGCCAATTCTTCCTCTTCCCAGGTCAGGGGTTCCGTTCTTACGGGGGCGGGAGGTGGAGCACCGCGGCGTTGCGATTCGCGTTCTGTGTGAGTTGGCATAGGGATTGTCCGTTGTTCAATCGTACCGTAAGGCTGGTTCGCGGTTTGCGATTTTGGGCGGCTTTGCGTGGTGCCAGGGTTACTTTGGTAAATTTGCGCAGACCGAAACGGGCATCTCGCGCGCAGGATCGGGTTGCGCCGGTCGAGCGGAAGTGACGAAGGTACATGAGAGTTGCGCGGAAGCGGTCCACCCTCCCACAAGGAGTGGACCGCCTCTTTGCATTCCGGACAAGTTGCATTGGCGGCCGGAAACTTAGTTGCAGGGATTAGGGAGCAGGGATCAGAAACCAGGGAGTAGGGAGTAAAAGCGGAGACCCGTCCCGGCTGAGTCCTGATATCCACGATGCAAAATGAATCCTCCTACAACGTGCGTTTGAAAAGCGGCGTGGCGATGAGCAATGTGCCGATACCGAAGACGAAGAGGAAGAGCAAGTCGTATTGGATGGCTACGAAGCCGCCGTCTTTGAGCAGGATGGCCTTGAAGCCGTGGATGGCGTAGGTGAATGGGTCGACGACGGCGATGGCGCGGAGCCAGCGCGGAAATGCGGCGATGGGATAGATGGCTCCGGAGGGGAAGAACAGAAGCGTGTTGAGGACGCCGAACATGGCGCGGGGAACGAGCGGATCGTCGACGCGCACCATCATGAGAAACATCATGCCGTTGAAGGCGATGGATGTGCCGAGAATGAGCAGCAGAAGTTCGAGATCGGCGACGGGGTTGAAGATGATGCCGAGGCCGGCCATGAGCGAGCCGATGACGGTGAGCGAGATGCCGGCCAGCACAGCCTTGATGGCGCCGGCGATGTTGAGGCCCATGACGAGTTCGAGCTTGGTGATGGGCGTAACCAGGTAGCCCTCGTGGACGCCGCGGGCCTTGTCGTCGATGTAGAACATGCCGCCGCCGATCATGACGGAGATGTACATGGCGAGAGCGATGGAGCCGGAGAGCAGGAACTTCATGTATTCGACGTAGGGATAGAGCTCGACGATTTCGAGTGCGATGTTTTTGACGACGCGCGGCTGGATGACTGGAGCGTTGAGAGCGTCGACCAGCGACTGCATCTCCGACTCGATGCTGCCGCTGAGGAACTGGTCGGAGTTATCGACGACGAGGCCGAGCTTTGGCGCATCCTGCGCGTAAACGCGGCGCGAATACTGGGCGGGAATGATGATGGCGGCGTCGACTTTGCCGGTGCGGACGTCTTCTCGCGCCTGGTTCTCGTCAGTGTAGTCGACGGTAGTGAAGGTGGCGATGTTGACGGCGACGGCGTCGAAGGCTTCGCGCACCTTGACCGCTTGCGGGCCGTGATCGTAGTCGACGACCGCGACGTTGCGCGCCACGGATTTTTCCGCCGAAAGCGTTGCCAAGAATGACGAGCTGCACGAGCGGCAGCATCATCGACATGATCATGAGAACCGGGCGAGCGGAAGAACTTGCGCATCTCGCGCTCGACGATGGCGAACATTCTGTTCATGGCTGCGCCCCCGGCCTGGGCGGCATCGTGAAAACGGCCTTGACCTGCTCATCGCGAAGCTGGCGGCCGGTGTAGTGGACGAAAACGTCGTCGAGCGAGGTGTTCTGCACGCTGAGGGAGGTGAGCTGTTCGCCGAGGCGACGCGGCCATCTCAACTAGCTGCATGGTGGTCTGCGAGCCGGTGGAGGTGAGCACGCGATAGAAGCCGGCGGACTGCGCCTGCACTTCTGGTGACGCCGGGGAGAGCTTCGAGGCGCGACTTCCATTCCGGTCGTGTTCGCGGTCGAATTGCACTTCGACGACGTTGGCGCCGGGGACGCTCTGCTTGAGTTCGACGGGCGTGCCGAGCGCGACGAGATTGCCGTGATCGACGATGGCGATGCGGTCGCAGAGCTTGTCGGCCTCTTCCATGTAATGCGTGGTGAGGAGCATGGTGAGGTTGCGGGTCTTCTTGAGGTTGTTGAGCATCTCCCAAACGGCGATGCGGGAGACGGGATCGAGGCCGGTGGTGGGCTCGTCGAGAAAGAAGATGCGTGGATTGTGGACCAGGCCGCGGGCGATTTCGAGGCGGCGGCGCATTCCGCCGGAGAGCGTCTTGGTCTGCGCGCCGCGCCACTTGGTGAGGTCGACGGCCTCAAGCACGTCGGCTGATGTTCTTTTCGCGCTGGGCGCGGGGAACGCTGTAAAGCTTGGCGTAGATGCTGAGGTTCTCTTCGACGGTGAGGTCGGGATCGCTGGTGAGAGCCTGGGGAATGACGCCGATCATGCGGCGAACTGCGTCGGATTCCTTGGCCACGTCGTGGCCAGCGACGAGTGGCCCGGCCGCTGGTGACCGGAATGAGCGTAGTCATCATGCGGATCAGCGTGCTTTTCCCTGCGCCGTTGGGACCGAGAAGACCGAAGATTTCGCCGTCGGCTACTGAGAAGCTGACGCCTTTGACGGCTTCGAAATCGCCGTAACGCTTGACGATGTTCTCAACCGCGATCGCCGGGCCCGCCGGAGCCTGAGGGCTCTCTTGTGTTTTGGACGAGTTCTGTGCCAGGGCTGTCACTGCTTCACCAGCTTGCTCTTCGGGATGTAGACCTCGGCGGTCATGCCGGGGACGAAACGCTCGTCGGGGTTGGCAATCAGCAGTTTGATCTGGACGGTCTTGATGTCGCGCTTGCGGCCGCCGTTGATGTCGCGCTGGGTGGCGAAGTCGGCTTCGGCGGATTTGGCGATGACCTTGCCCTGCACGGTTGCGCCGCTGGGCATGACGACGCGGAGGCTGTCGCCGAGTTGGACGGCGTCGGCCTGGGTTTCGGGCAGCGGCGCGTAGACCCAGGTCTGGGTCAGGTCCATGATGTTGCGATGGTTCCACCGGATGGGACCACTTCGCCCTGGCGCGCGGCGAGCACGTTGACGTGGCCGCTGACCGGGGCAAAGACCTGGGCATAGCCGAGTTCGACGCTGGCCTGCTCGGCGAGGAGCGCGCGCGTTCTGCAACCTGCTCCGCGGGTGGAGTCCACAGTGCGCGCCGAAGCTGCTGCGAGCAATTCGTGAGCTTGGGCCTGGCGCAGCGAAGCCTGGGCGGCTGTGACGTTCGCCTGTGCAGTCTGCACCGCCGCTTGATCGGCCTGCAGGCTGGTGACCGCATCATCCTTGGCCTGCTCGCTCATGATTCCCTGCTGGGCCAGCGCAACGGTGCGGGTGGTATCGGCCTGCTGATGTTCGTAGTTTGCCTTGGCCTGCGCCAGAGACGCCTCTGCAGCGCTGACCTGGGCTTCAGCGTTGACTGTTCGGCGCTGGTGACTTCGCCCTGGTTCTGCCGCTCGGTCTCGACTGTCTCGCCGAGCTTGAACTGCTCGCTGGAGACGGTGGCCTCGGCAGCTTTGCGCGCGGCGTCGAGATCGTCGCTCTCGATGACGGCGATGAGCTGGCCGGCCTTTACGGTCTGGCCTTCTTCGACACTAAGCGTCTGGATGCGGCCGGGAATCTTGGCGCTGACCAGGACCTCATTGGCGTCGACGGTGCCGATCAGCTTCAGATCGCCGGAGGTACGGGCGGTGAACAAGTACCAGATCAGCGATCCCAGCGTAAGCAGGCCCAGGATCATGAAAACTCGATTGCGTGCGTTCATTCGTTCTCCCCAGGAATTGGTGATCATCCTCGAACGAGGGCATGGGTGTATCGGCTAAGACACGGGCGGCAAGTTCTGCGCCGAGTTGGCGATCCTGAAAGATTGCCTGGCCCAGAAACTCGACCAATGCCTTGCGGCGAAATGCGATGGATTCCGGCGTGAATGGTTCTTCGGTAAGAACCAGGCGCCATATCGGAGCGCTGAGAAAGAAAAAAACGTTGGCTCCGTGAGTGACCAGTTGGATCTGCAGCCAGTCAGCCTGAATGAGTTCGCCGCTGGCGATGCCTTCGCGGACCATGGAGCGAAACATGATGATCATCGGCTCAAAGGCCTTCTTCGCGATGATCGGCATGGCGTCGGATTCGCCTTTGTGAAGGCGAATCATCTCCTGCTGCATGAGGCTCTGAAACTCGCGCTGCGCGAGGATGCGGTCGAAATGGTTGAGGGCGATCCGCAGGACGCGCTCGCCGGGACTGATTTCGCGAAGGAAAACTTCGAGAGAGCTGTCGCGAATCTTGCCGGCAATCATCTCAAGCGCGGCAACGTACAGTTTTTCTTTGCTTTCGAAGTAGTAATAAAGCAACGCCTTGTTGACGGAGGCCGCAGAGGCGATCTGGTCCATTCGGGCGCCGGCAAGTCCGTTGGCGCTGAATTCGCGGAGTGCGGCATCGAGGATGCGGGCGCGAGTTTCAGCCGACCGGTCGGTGCCTGAGGCGGGTTGAGATTGGGTGGTCATGAAAATTAACTAACTGGTTAGTAAATTAGACCAAATGGATTCTAAACGCAAGAGAGATAGCTGCGACCCGTGTGTGTCTTGACGTCAACCCTTTTAGAATCATGTGCATTTGCACTTTCGGCCTTGACAGTATGGCTCGCGCTGGAGATTAATGATCTGTTGTCCTGAGGATATTCACATGAACGAACGTGATCTTCTCAACGAAATCCAGGAACTCCGCCGCACCATTGAAGCAGCATTCGTCGTACTCACCGTGCAAAGGATCCAGGCGGAGCACCCGCATAGATCGGTGAGCGATTGCCAGGCCGAAGCTACCGATTTAATCGAATCTGCAAAGGCCCGGCTTCGGCCTGTGGCGACAGCGTAATCAGGGACCTAGGTCACGCATGAAAATACAGGAACGGCGAATTCTGGGATGAACGAGCATATCGAAGGCACAGGCCCGCTACTTTGCGCCCCGCTATTGCGCCGTGTGGATGGACAGCTGATTGAACTTCTGCGCTCTCTCGAGCCAGGCGAATGGGATTTGCAGACGATTGCGCCCGCGTGGAAAGTGAGAGACGTGGTGGCGCATCTGCTGGACACGGCGCTCAGGAAGCTCTCGATGGTGCGCGATGGGTGCTTCGTTGAAGTGGTCGATATTCGGTCGCCGCAGGATCTTGTCGCGATGGTCAACCGTTTGAACCGCGAAGGCGTAATTGTCTATCGGCGGCTGAGCCCGGCGCTTTTGATCACGCTAATGGAGCGAGCCTGTGACGAGAGTGCCAGCTTTCATGAGTCGCTGGATCCGTTCGCGGCGGCTGCATTCAATGTGAGTTGGGCTGGAGAAGAGAAATCACTCAACTGGTTTGATACGGCGCGCGAATTGACAGAGCGTTGGCATCATCAGCAACAGATTCGACTTGCAACGCATCGCGAGGGAATCATGACGCCGGAGCTTTATCACCCTGTGCTGGACTGCTTCGTGCGCGGATTGCCTCATGCGTTCCGTGACGTCGATGCGGCGGCGTTGACGGCGGTTCAACTGAGAATTGCCGGGGATTGCGGCGGAGAATGGAATCTCGTAAAAGACTCGCCGGGCTGGCGATTTGGAAGCCCCGTCGAAGCCAGCATTGCCGCGCGGGCAACGATTCCGCAGGAAATTGCGTGGCGTGTCTTCACCAAGGGAATTGATCGCGCGGGAGCGGTGGCGGCGACTTCGATCGAAGGAGATCGCAGGCTTGGAGAAGCAGTTTTGCAAGTGACTTCGATCGTTGGCTAGGCTGGCGCGGCGAAAGCTCGTGGACTGGGATTACGCCACCAGGTCGATGGTCCTGCCGTAGGACCGCGCACTTAAACCATTTCCTTGACGCGCTTCTGTTTCGTCTTCAAACACTTCTGCGTCCTCATCGTCGGCGCCGCGCTCGGCTTTCTGGCGGCTTGAAGACCAGGTTTCCTCACCGGATCGTGCCGATGGGTCGACCACAAAAGCCGGCTGCAACCGAGGTTCGGCGCGCGCTGTGACGAGGGCGACGGCTCGAATGCCGGGTACGGGGCCGAGTTCCATCTTCGCCTCCTCGCTGCGGGACTTCTCTGCCGGGAATTATCGGCGGGGCACTTGGAAACATTAGCTGGTGGATCCAGAAACTTGAGTGGACGGGGCCGATTCTCAGTCACAGGATGGCGAGCAGCGGTTTTGCCCCGGCTCTCTGGAGGGACATATTTCTGGGTCGAGCAAGCGCGGACCGGGGCCTTCGGCTGCAAGCCGATCCCATGGATTGCGCAACGGGCAGGACTGGAGCGAGAGGCATCCGCAGCCGATGCAGCCGTCGAGTTGATCGCGGAGGCGGATGAGGCGGCCGATGCGGTCGTCGAGGTGCGCGCGCCAGCGCGTGGAGAGCTTTTTCCAGTCTTCAGCGGTCGGGGTGCGCTTGTCTGGGAGGGTGCAAAGGGCTTCGCGAATTTCAGCGAGAGGTATACCGGTGCGCTGGGCCACCTTGATGACGGCGACGCGGCGCAGAACTTCGCGGGCGTAGCGGCGCTGGTTGCCGCTGTTGCGCCAACTCTTGATGAGCCCTTGCGCCTCGTAAAAGTGGAGCGTGGAGACGGCAACTCCGCTGCGGGCAGCGACTTCGCCGACAGTAAGCGCTGTGGAAACAGGCGCGGGAACGGATTTGGACGACGCTGGTTTGGGCATTTCACGCCTCCCTCTTGACCTCAAGTTTACTTGAGGTTCTAAGCTGATAGCAATGGAGGGCTGAGATGCCGACGGAAGAGAAGATCAGGATTGGGGTGGTTTACGGGTCGACGCGGGCGGGACGGTTCTGCGATACGGTGGCGCGATGGGCGGCGGCGCGGATTGGCGCGAGTGGAAGGTTTGCCGTAGAAGTGATTGATCCTGCGGCACTGGAAACAGGCGAAAAAACCGGCTCGCTGCGGCAGCGCGTGGCTGAGTGCGATGCCTTTGTCATCGTGACGCCGGAGTACAACCACGGATATCCTGCGCCGTTGAAGTCGCTGATTGACTCGGTTGGCGCGGAGTGGCATGCGAAGCCCGTGGCGTTTGTGTCGTACGGAGGAGTCTCTGGCGGATTGCGGGCGGTAGAGCAGTTGCGGTTGGTATTTGCGGAACTGCATGCGGTGACGATCAGAGACAGCGTGAGCTTTGCGGGGGCATGGGAGCAGTTTGATGGAACGGGCGCGTTACTGAATCCGGAGCGTGCGGAACGGTCGATGAACGTGATGTTGAAGAGACTGGAGTGGTGGGCCGTTGCGCTGAGCAAGGCACGCGTTGCTGTGCCTTACGCGCTGACTGCGTGAGCGGATGCGATCGCGAACGCGGATGGTCGCAGAGATAAACGACACCTTCATTCAGGATAAAAATCATTCCTCCTGGGATTGCTTCGCAGATACATCACAGGTATCGAGTTCCCTGCCTCGCATTCTTCCGACATCCTGGTACTGCCCTCCATCTCAACGTTATCTGCGGTGGTGAATTCGTAATAGACCTTGAAAAGACTGCGATCAGGAGCGCAGCCCGTCACTTTCCCTTCGACGACAGTGCCCACGCGCAAAAGCTTTTTTTGTCGCAATCCCCCGATAACCAAAACTCCTGCTACTACCAGGATTACCAGTCCAAGCGAATAGAACATTGCCCACCCCACCGAAAACCATCCCCAATTAACCGGCTGATTCACGCGTGGATCTTTAGGCAAGTATCGAATAGGTATCTTTTCGCCCGGAGTCTGGACCTTGTAATGATCTGCTACTATCCTGGCGCGGCCAAAGTACGAAACGCCATCAACAGAAAACCTATACACCACATCCGCGCCGCTGCGAGTTGCATGGCTTTCTATGATCACGGCGTTTGCCGCAGAACCTTCCTGGCGTAGAGCATTACGAATATGCGAGCCTCCCAGGTCAACGTAGGCCCCCCATGCAGCCGGGACAAGCCATAGTACGAAGAAGAACAGCGTGAAACCTAATGCGCTTACGATGTCGTCATCCAATCGCGCTTTTCTAGGTATCCTGGCGTTCGCCTCGGAAACGTTGATTCCGTTCAATGGATCGTCCTCTCCAGATGCGCTCATTCTACATATTGGTCTCGGCCTGCTGGAATGCCGGATGATTTGTGCCGGATGTAGTGGGCTCCAGCACGGGGTCGCGGGCCCAGCGGGCGAATTGTTACACTGGGGCCATGCAGGATGAACAGGAATTTCGCCGCGCGGCTGAGAGCGCTCTGGACGAACTGAAGCGGCACTTGATTGAGCGCGAGGAAGAGGCTGAGGCCGGCTTTGAGGTTGAGGAGCAGGGCGGCGTGCTCAATGTTGTGTTTGAGGAACCGGCAGTGAAGTTCGTGATCACGCCGAATACCCCAGTGCGGCAGATCTGGATTTCGGCACTTTCGACCAGTTTCAAGTTGGATTGGGATGCGACGGCGAAGAAGTTTGTGCTGCCCAAGACGGGCGAGGCCCTGATTCCGCTGGTCGATCGACTGATTGGGGAAAACGGGTAATTTTTCCTGAAGGGCTTTCTCGCTTCGATATTTCCCGCGCATCCGCTGTTCAATTGGGATTGGGGAACAAAACTTGAAATCAATCAGCGGCTGCTTTGCGCTTTTCTGCGTTGCGACGTGCGCTTGCCTGGCGCAGACGAAGGCATTCGACGCTACGCCGCAAAGCTTAGCGTCTGCGACGGCTCCCTATCACAATTCTCATTTGTCGACTGAAGCAAGGGTCGCGGATCTTCTTTCGCGCATGACGCTCGAGGAGAAAGTCGGACAACTCGAGGCTCCGCTGGGTTGGGAGATGTACCGCAAGAGCGGCGATCGAATCGAAGTCACCGAAAAATTTCAGAAGATGATGCGGGGACCTGAGCCGGGAACGCTCTATGGGGTCGAGCGCGCCGATCCGTGGACAAGGGTGACACTGCAGACGGGGCTTTCACCGCGAGAGGCCGCGGAAGCCGGGAACGTGCTGCAGAGCTATGCGGTGGCGCATTCCCGATTGCATATTCCGCTGCTGCTTGCAGAGGAATGCCCGCATGGACACATGGCAATCGGGGCCACTACGTTTCCAACGTCGATCGGTCAGGCCAGCACATGGGACCCCGATTTGATTCACCAACTCGCTCAAGCTGTGGCGCAGGAAACGCGTGCAGCGGGCGCCAACCTTTGTTATGGGCCGATTCTCGACATCGCGCGCGAACCACGCTGGTCGCGGGATGAAGAGACTTACGGCGAAGACCCGTTTCTGACCACGCAGATGGGTGTCGCGTTTGTGCGCGGGTTGCAGGGTGCGCATTTGTCCGATGAGAATTCGGTCGCGGCCACGTTGAAGCACTTTGCCGGTTACGGGCAACCGCAGGGAGGGCATAATGCCGGGCCCACAGATGCGGGGCCGCGCGAAATTGCCACGGTCTTTCTGCCCGCGTTCAAAGCTGGAGTGAAGGCAGGCGCAGCGTCGGTGATGGCTTCGTACAATTCCATCGACGGCGTGCCAAGCTCGTCCAACGCATGGCTGCTGACAGATGTCCTGAGAAAAGAATGGGGATTCCAGGGATTTGTTGTCTCCGATCTCACTGCGATTGACGCATTGGCAAGCACGCAGGGTGTCGCTGCTAATCCAGAAGATGCGGCGGTGCTGGCCCTGAACGCGGGAATGGATTCGGACCTGGGGGCGAGCACATTTCCCGAACTGGTGCGCGCGGTAAAGGACGGACGCGTTTCCGAAGCTGCGTTGGACAACGCTGTACAAAGAGTGCTGCGCGTGAAGTTTCTGCTTGGGTTGTTTGATTCGATTCACGCGGATCCAGATCGTGCCGCGAGAGTGGTACGCAGCGAGGAACACAAAGCCCTGGCTCGCAAAGTTGCCAGCGAGTCGATCATTCTGCTGAAGAACAAGGGCGATCTGCTTCCGTTGAATCGGGACATCGATTCGATTGCGGTGATCGGGCCCAATGCCGACAACGTCTACAACCAGCTTGGCGACTACACTGCCCCGCAGGAAGACGGCAGAGTGACGACTGTGCTGGAGGGAATCTACCACGCTGTGGGCGCAAAGACGACGATCTGCTATGCCAAAGGCGCCGGAATTCGCGGCATGTCGGAGGATGGATTCGCCGACGCTCTCAAGTGCGCCAACCAGTCGTCGGTCGTAGTGCTCGTGCTCGGCGGGTCGAGTGCACGCGATTTCAATACGCTGTTTGCGAATACCGGCGCGGCGCGGCCGGAAATGGACGCAAACGGCAGCGACATGGAAGCCGGCGAAGGATTCGATCGCAGTTCGCTTAAATTGGCCGGCGTGCAACAGAAATTGCTGGAGAAAATTGTCGCGACGGGCAAGCCCGTGGTTCTGGTGGTTATAGAAGGCCGTCCGCTGGAGTTGAATTGGGCCGCGGAGAATGTTCCGGCGATCCTGCAGGCGTGGTACCCCGGAGAAGCGGGCGGTCTCGCCATAGCCGATGTGCTCTTTGGCGCGGTGAACCCAGCGGGAAGGCTGCCGATCTCGATACCACGATCGGTGGGGCAGCTGCCGGTCTACTATGGCCAGACGCGCGCCGACTACGTGGATTCGCCGGGCTCGCCATTATTTGCTTTCGGATTCGGCCTGAGCTACTCAAGTTTCGCGTACTCGAATCTTCACGCCGACGTGCACCCGGATGTTGCAGGAGTGCGTGTTGACATTAGCGTCGACATCTCCAACACCGGCAAGCTTGCCGGGGATGAAGTTGCGCAACTCTACCTGCATCCGCTGGTGTCGAGCGTCGTGGTTCCGGCCGAGTCGCTACGCGGCTTCGAGCGGGTACATCTTGGAGCCGGCGAGAAGCGCACAGTGCATTTTGAACTGGGTCCGCAGGATCTTGCTGTATTCAATCTCAAAGAAAAGTGGGCGGTCGAGCCGGGAGTATTCGAAGTGATGGTCGGAGGCTCGTCCGACAAGATCCAAAGCAAAATACAATTCCGGATCGACAAAGCCATCACTCTCAAGTGAGGCAGTTCCGCCGATGCGTTTACGCGGCCTTGTCGATGCGCATGCTTCCTATCGGAAGGATGGCGGGCGGTCTGCTATCGCCGTGCCCCGCTGCTTGTTGGGCTCGGTGCTCATGGTGAAGTGGAGTTCGTTGGTGCCGGTGCGGATTTTGGCAATGGGCAGCCAGGCGCTTGCATACGACGCGCCATTGAGAGTGACGCGTTGCACGTAGATGCCTGCGCCGGTACGGGAGATGACAAGAGTGCGGTCGCCGGAGAGATGCAGCGTAGCCTTGTCGAACATAGGCGTACCGATCACTACGCCGCCGACGCCGGGAATTGCAGGATACATGCCGAGCGCGTTCCATACGTAAACGCCGGAGGTTGCGCCGAGGTCGTCGTTGCCGGGAATGCCGTCGGGCGCGGGCTTGAACGTTTCAGCACCGATGCGGGTGACAACTTCCTCGGTCTTCCACGGCTTGCCGAGAAAAACGTATGCGTAGGGCGTGACGAAATCGGGCTCATTCTCGATGTTGAAGCAGGGCTTACCCCAGCAGCGAAGAGCGGTGAAAAACTTGTCGAGGCGCGGCTCAACCACCTGCTCGCCTCCCATGGCTGCGAAGAGCGCGGGATAGTCAAACGGAATCATGAACGAGTATTGGTAGGTGTTCCCTTCTTCGAAGCCCATCTGATCGGCTCCGGGCCCGCCGCCTTCGTAGCGTTTGGGCATGGAGGTTTCGGGGTCAAATCCGGCCATCCATGTGCCGTCGCTGTTGCGAGGGCGAATCCAATGCGTTTCGGGATCGACGAGGTTTTTCCAGTTTTCCGATTGCTTGAGGAAGGCTTTGTACTCGCCGTCGTGGCCCAGGTTGCGCGCGAATTGGGCGATGGCGAAGTCGTCGCTGGCGTATTCAAGCGTGCGCGATGCCGCGATGTGATCCTTGTCCAATGGCACGTAGCCGTTTTTCAGGTACTCGCTCAGGAATGGACGTTCACTCTGATGGTGTGGTCCGATGCCGGGCTGCGTTCCGGCTTTGACCATGTATTTGAAGGCGGTTTCGAGATCGAAGTTGCGTGCACCGAACGCGTACGACGATGCCAGCAGCACGACAGGCGAATCGCCGCCCATGACGTAGGTGACGTCGTTTGCGGCGGGCCAGCGCGGATACCATCCGCTCTGCGCGGCGTCGTTGACGAGCGATTGCATCATGTCGGATTCGCGCTGCGGATCGAAGAGTGCCTGCCACTGCACCGTGTTGCGATAGATGTCCCAGTCAGAAAAGTTGGCATACTGGGCTTGCTGTTTTGTACCGGTAAACGAGTGCGGCTTGTCATCGAATCCGATGTATTGGCCGTCTCCATCGCTGAAGAGATTGGGCGAGAGGAAAGAGTGATAAACGCCGGTATAGAAAACTTTGCGTTGATCGGGTGTGCCGCCTTCAACAGCGACGCGATTGAGTAGATCGGACCATGTGGAGCGCGCCTGATCGTGAATGCGGTCGAACTCCTTGATATTTTCGCCGGGAACTTCCTTGGCGAGATTGGCACGAGCTCCATCTTCACTTACGAAGGATATGCCGAGTTTCAGAACGACCTCGGTAGGGTTTGCCGGGTTAAATCCCCGGCCTGAGTATCGCGGGCCAAAATCGAGCCACGCGCCGGTGTGCTTGCCTTGCGCGGATGTCGCTGCCTTGAGAATGGCGTCGTCCTGCCAGACGGAGATGGACTTGTAGGGTGTGCTGAAGCGGCCTGCGACATAGAGTTTGTAGTGTGAGTCGGAACCGCAGAATCGGCCTGCGCTCGTCCACCCGGAAAAGCTGCCGTCGGGTTTGAATTCGATGTGATTGCCGAAGGCTTCGTGGTCGCGGGGGTCTTCATCCTTGCCGGGGATGGAGTTTGCGCTGCTGCCGGCGTTTACGAGCATGCGCATGTCAGAGCCGGGAGGAAAGGTGAAGCGGGCGATGCCGGCGCGGTCAGTGACAGTGAGTTCGACACCTATTCCATTGGGTAAAGCTACCCCGTAGTAGCCGGGATGGACATCTTCGTCGCGATGGTCGAAAGCGACGGGGGTGAACTTCGTACCGGGACTGGTGGTCAGCTCATCCAAGGTCGGCAGCACCGCGAAATCGCCGTAGAGCGGGCAGCCGGCGCCGCTGATGTGAGTGAGGCTGAATCCGTAGAGCTGCTTGTCGTTGTGGTGGTACCAGGCATCGGTGTTGGTGTCGGGACCCCACTGGATCATGCCGAAGGGCAGGGTTGCAGCGGGAAATGTGTTGCCGCCGCCTTCGGTGCCGATGATTGGGTCAACCGAATCGTAGGGAGTGGGAGCTGATTGGGCGATGGCCGGCAGGCAGGAAGAAAGCGCGAAGGAAGCTGAAATTAAACAAAAAGCAGAGGCAATGCGCATCGAGAGGGTCCCTTGGAGTGAGAAAGATTCTCAGGGACGAATTCTACTCTTCGAGGGAATCGATGGACGCATTCGGAACTGACGGGGAATGGAGTGAAGCGTGGGGTCGGGAGAAAATGCCCGACCCCACGAATAAGAATCTATTTAAGCTCGTAGATCGCTTTGAGTTCCTTGTCCACTATGCTCTGCGGAAGCGGTGCGTACGAAAGCGACGAAGCCTCGCTCTCGCCAGACTTCACAACCCAGCTGAGCATGTCCTTGAGAATAGCGCGATTTGCCTGGTTGGAGCCCGAGGTCGGGATCAGCAGGTAGGTAAAGCTGGAGATGGGATACGCGTTCGCTCCAGGAGCGTTGGTGATGGAGACGCGGAAGTCGGCGGGCATCTGCTTGATGCTCGCAGCGGCATCGGTGACGCCGGCAATGGATGCCTTGACCCAATTTCCCGCTGCATTTTTCACTGCGCCAAAGGTCATGTGGTTCTGCAGTGCATAGATCAGCTCGACGTAGCCGAAGGCTCCCGGCAACTGGCGCACCAGACCCGCGACACCTTCATTGCCCTTGCCGCCTACCCCGACGGGCCAGCTAGGCGAGGTGCCCTTGCCCGGTCCGTTGGCCCACTCGCTGCTGACCTTGCTCAGGTAGTCGGTGAAGATGAAGCTGGTGCCGCTGAACCGTCAGAGCGGTGAACAACGATGATCTTCTGGTCAGGAAGCTTGACGCCCGGGTTGTCCTTGGCGATGCGCCCGTCATTCCAGTTGGTGATCTTGCCCAGGTAGATATCTGCCAGGACTTCTCCACTGAATCGAAGATCGGAGACTCCGGGAACGTTGAAGACGGGTACAACGGCGCCAAGAACGGTGGGAATGTGGATGAGCTTAACCTGGAGAGGACGCCAACATAGCGTCGGTCATAGGCATGTCGGACGCGCCAAAGTCCACTGTGCCCTTCTGCACCTGGCGGATGCCGCCGCCGGATCCGATGGACTGATAATTGATCTGGACGCCTGGATGCGCTGAGCTGTACTCGGCTGAACCATTTGGAATAGATGGGATAGGGAAACGTTGCGCCCGCTCCAGTCAAGTTCTGGGCTTGAGCCGTGCCTAAAGCCATCACAATCAAACCAAAAGCAATCAAAGTCTTTTTCACGTGATACTCCCTTGCAGGATCTCTGCCATGCATTATTCTCTATGGTCAATGTTAAGGAGAGTTGAATTGGAGATTGGAATTGGCTTTCGACAGATTCAAAGCCGTTTATATCGCTGGCGCGCAATCCTTTTGGTTGGTTTAGGGAGGATCGGAAGCCGAGAAATCCACATCCCTTGCAGCCTTCCGCTGGCGAGGAGTTGCTGGAAGCAGAGCCTTGATGGATTAGGCCTGGCTGTCCGTCTTTGCGACGCCGGATGGAATTGCGTGATCGGGTTCGCGGTGTTTTTCCGGAGCCAGGGGCAACGTGAAGTGGAAGTTGGCGCCGGCGCCGAGCTCGCTTTCGGCCCAGATGCGGCCGCCGTGGGCCTGCACGATGTGCTTGACGATGGCCAGGCCAAGGCCGGTGCCGCCGGACTCGCGGGAGCGGGCTTTGTCGACGCGATAGAAGCGCTCGAAGATGCGCTCGAGGTGCTCGGAGGCGATGCCGGGGCCGAAGTCCTGCACGGTGAACTCGACCTCGTTGGCAGAGAGCGCGCGCCGACGCGAATGCGCTTGCCGATCTTGCCATACTTGAGCGCATTCTCGATCAGGTTGCCGAAGACCTGGTTCATGGCGTCGGGATCGGCCAGCACCAAGGTATCGGGCGCGCCGGCCGATTCGAGCTCGACCCCCGAGTCGACCACGATGCCGCCCAGCGACTCGATGGCATCCTGCACCAGCTGGCTGGCCCGCGTGGGCTGCAGCGCGAGCTTGTAGTCGGGGCTCTCGACGCTGGCCAGGGCCAGCAGATCTTCAGTGAGGCGGTTCATGCGGGTGGCGTTTTTGAGGATGACGCCGAGGAACTCGCGGGTGGTTTCGGGGTCGGGATGCGGCTCTTCGACCAGCGTCTCGACGTAGCCCTGGATGGAAGTGAGCGGCGTGCGCAGCTCGTGGCTGACGTTGGCGATGAAGTCGCGGCGGGACTTTTCCGCGGCCTCGATGCGCGGTGACGTCGTGGAGCACGACCAGCGCGCCGCCGGAGGGCAAGGGAGCGCGCATTGATTTCGAAGATGCGCCCGGCGGCAGCGAACTGGCGCGGCCGGACCGCACCTCGCGTGCGTCCAGGGCGCCACGGACGCAGGCCAGCACTTCAGGATCGCGGACAGAGTGAACCAGCGGACGGCCGGCGTGAATCTGCGTGCCGGCAATGCGCTGCATCACGGCGTTGGACCAGCGCACCAGGCCTTCGGCGGTGATGGCGACCACCGCCTCCTGCATGGAGTCGAGCATGGCGGCCAGCTCCTGGCGGCGGCTTTCGATCTCGGCAAAGCTCTGGCCCAGGCGCTCGGCGGTCTGGTTCAGTGCGGCTTCCATGGCGGCGAGTTCATCCCCGCCAGCCCGGTCGAGGCGGGCGCTCAGGTCGCCCTGCGGCGATGCGCCGCGCGAACGCGACCACGCGCTCGAGCCGCGCGGTGATGCCGCTGGCAGCCCAGGCCGCAAGAGGCAGTGCCACGGCGAGAGCGATCAGCCCGGACCAGAGCGCTTCGCGGCCAAGGCGGGACAGCGCATCCGC
This sequence comes from uncultured Acidobacteriaceae bacterium, assembly GCA_963826915.1. Taxonomy (GTDB): domain Bacteria; phylum Acidobacteriota; class Terriglobia; order Terriglobales; family Acidobacteriaceae; genus Telmatobacter. Next base: position 1,118,788 of record CAWGYG010000003.1, on the reverse strand, counting down.
CGCGGTGTCGCACCATGAAGCGGCGAAAGACCAACTCCATCACCGCGGTCTGGAAGACCAGCAGCAGGACAAAGAGTCCGAGCAGCTTGGTGAAGACTTTGCGAGTCACTTCAGGGCCTGCTGACGTTGGGGTTATTGCGCCTCGTGGTTACTCGCCCTTGGGAAGCTCGAAGCGATAGCCGGCGCCGCGCACGGTCTTCAGGTAGCGCGGGATTCTCCGGATCGACCTCGATTTTCTCACGGATGCGGCGCACATAGACGTCGACCGAGCGGGGAGTGACAAAGCGCGCGTCGCCCCAGACGGCGTCAAGCAGGTGGTCGCGGCTGAAGACGCGGCCGGGATGGCGGGCCAGATAGTCCAGCAGGCGGAACTCGGTGGCAGTGGTGGTGGTCAGTTCGCCGCGGACCTTCAACTGCATGGCGTTGGCGTCGATGATGACCTCTTCAAAGCTGATGACGGAGGGCGTAGTGGGCCGCTCGAAGCGGCGCAGCACGGCCTTGACGCGGGCCACCAGCTCGCGGGTGGCAAAGGGCTTGGTGATGTAGTCGTCGGCGCCCAGTTCCAGGCCCAGAACGCGGTCGTTTTCGCCGGCGCGCGCGGTGAGAAAGATGATGGGAATGGTGGACAGCGCGGGTGCGCGCGCAGGCGGCGGCAGACATCGAGGCCGTCTCCGCCGGGAACCATGATGTCCAGCAGAAACAGAGCGGGCGGCTGGCGCTCGGCGTCGGGAATCAGGTTGGTGGGGGTGTGAAACAGCCGCGGTGCAAACCCGGCGGCTTCCAGGTGATGCTGCACCAGCCGCGCAATATCGGTGTCGTCTTCCAGTACAAATACGGTTTGGCTCAACCGGTCTGCCCTTCGCCCGGCGGCCGTTGGATTTCGGATGCGGAGGCCGCACGGAACCATTAACAGAGTAATGCAGCGAGGCAAATAGATTGCAAACGTTTGTGAATTTGGGGTGGAGGCCCGGAAAACGGCGGGCATTTGTTCTTGACTCTATATTGCTGTATCTGCAAGACTCCGTTGGCGCATTCTGCGGAATAATGTCTCTGAACTACGGTGCTGTTTGGATTCCCGCAGTCGGCCGGGTGCGTTGGCTTGAATACCGATCATTTGCGAACCGACTTGGGGTTCAGCGAGGCGGAATCGCGGCGAAAAACAGGAGGGACGATGAAGAAATATTTTGCAGAACTGGTGGGAACTTTCATTCTGGTGTTGTTTGGTTGCGGAACGGCCGTGGTGGCAGGCGACAAGGTTGGGATTCTGGGGATCGCTTTCGCATTCGGACTTGCGCTGATCGGCGCGGCTTATGGAATCGGGCCGATCTCCGGTTGCCACATCAACCCGGCGGTGAGCCTCGGCGTATTTACAGCCGGGCGGATGTCGGTGAAGGACCTGATCGGCTACTGGGTCGGGCAATTTGCAGGCGGACTGCTGGCGGCCTGGGTGCTGTACGTGATCGTGAGCGGAGTCGCCGGCGGGTACAACCTGGGCGCTTCGGGGCTGGGGCAGGACGGCTGGGGACCAGGCTACCAGGGCGGCTACAACGTTACGTCCGCCATCGTATTTGAGTTCGTGGCCACGCTGATTTTTGTCATCGTGATTCTCGGCTCGACACAGAAAGCTGCGGCGCCTGGATTCGCAGGACTGGCCATTGGCATCACGCTGGTGGCAATTCACATTTTCGGCATCCACATCACGGGCGTGAGCGTGAACCCCGCACGCAGCCTTGGACCCGCGGTGCTGGTTGGAGGTCAGGCGTTGGCGCAGGTTTGGTTGTTCCTGCTGGTCCCAAGCGTGGGCGGGATTGTTGCCGGGTTGCTCTTCCGGACGAAGGCGCTGGAAGCTTAGAACCGGGTCGGATGTAAATCGGGGAGCGGCCTGGTCCAGGCAACTCCCCGATGTTTGTTTGTTGGGTTGTTCAGGCCCTGACGGGATCGGTGGTTTCAAGCTCGGCAATGAATTCAACCACTGCCTCGCTCCATCCATCGACATGCATCCACGGTCCGTATCCCACACCGTTGCGGTTCGAAGCCACGTTGATCACGTAGCCGCTTCCGCGCGGTGCAGGAACCTGGTCGTGCGACTGCTCGTCAGTGATGACCACGAGACGGTCGTACCCCTTGCAGTCGGACTCGACCTTGGCAAGGGCCGCTCCCAAGTAGGTCGCGCCGTGAGGCTGGGACTTATCGAGAGCGTCGCGCAACGCCATTCCGCGACGCGACGGCACGAGCTTTGCCTCGTTGGAGAAGGTGTAAATGGTTACCTTCTCCGCGATCTCACGAAGCAGAATCGCCAGTCCGTATGCGGCATCGGCGCGGAGCATCTCAGAGCGATGCGAGATCGCAGCCTCCATCGAACCGGAGACGTCGACCAGCAACACCGTGTGGCCGGGCAAGCGAGCCGCACGACCCTCAAGAGCGCGAAACATCGCGACCTCAAGCGCCTCTTCCCACTGCGGAGCGACACGCGCAGCCGCCAGAAAACGAAACGGCAAAACCCGATCAGTCTTCACCGCTGCGAGCGCCTGCAGCACGAGTTCCTCGCTCACACCTGCAGCCTGCAAGTTGCGCAGGTTGCGAAGCAGAGCCAGCGCGCCAAGCTTGCGCTCAACGAGCAGACGCTCCCATGCCTGGCGCTTGTCTGCATTGGCAGCGTCCTCCTGCGCGCGACCGGTAGCCGAAAGTGCAACCTCCCAGGTGTCGGGAGTAGCCAGCTCATTGTCGGCGAGACGCTTCCACAAGGCAGCCTGAGCGTCGTCTACCGGACGAGCGTGCGACAGAAAGAGCACGTCGCGCAGACGCACTGCGCCGGCACGATCGTACTTGGCCAACGCGTACTCGTCGAACTTGCAGAATGCAGCGGCCAGGCCCTTCTTCACCTGCGCCGACAGCGGCTGACGCCCAGCCGGCCCAGTAGATGGCGACGAACTCAGAGAGCTCATCGGCACGCTGAATGACGCGAGCGAGAGTCTCGGCAACAAGTCCGCGATGGGTTGCGTGACGCGCCATTTCACGAACCAGCAACAGCGGCGCGTGACGCAGCTTCATGCGCTCGCGAGCCTCCACGGCCAGCGCAGCGACCTGCTCGGCCGCAACCTGCGGAACCAGTTCACGGATGCGCCCGGCAATCTGCACGCCATCCTCGTAGAACTCGCCCTCCCACAACATGCAGGAGAGGACAGAGCGGCGCAAAGCCTGCTCCGGAGTGATGGCCCGGGCCGGCGCTCCCTCGTGGGTGCGCAGGCGGGGACGCTTGTAGTGCTTCGAAATGTTCAGGCGCATGGTGCGCCTCCTTTCATGCGAATGCAAGAATAACTCCCTGCCGGGGAAAAGTCGGGAACGGACGATTTACACCAAGTTGAAACTTGGCGACAGGATTCGAACCTGCTACCCCGCTGATAAGCGAAGTTCACCAGATGAACCCGTACCCTGCGCCACCGGCAGTTAATGATTTGGTTAGCGGACGCGTGCTGCTTCGTCCTCGCCTTTGTCTTCGTCCTCACCGTCACTTCTTGCAGGTGCAATCGGCTGGACTGTCGCGAAACCGGTGGTCTTCGAAATTCTGACCGGCTCGAGATGAATCGCCAGTTTCTTCATTTCTCCGATGCTCGGTTTGTGCTTGTCGTTGAAGCTGGTGCAATCAAGCACCTTGAACGGTAAAACAATGTTCGGAGTGGTAAGCGTGCAAATCGCCAACATGTCCGATTCACGATATCCGGTCATGAATTGTCCCCAGGTGCAGCTCCTGCACAAGTGCGAGTTGCCCACGGGGGTTCCGTTTTTCACATTCAATTTGCCCATGGCAGTTCATTTCTAATCCGGATCAGCCGGAAAGTTTTGGCCGGGGAACAAGCGGTGGCGGAACGTTAAGCGCCTTAGACCACTAGACCACTCGAGCTCGCGCTCAAGGCAGGATTCGAACCTGCGTCTCCTCGTGAGTAAACGAAGTACCCGCTACCTACGCCACCGGCCAAGGTGGATGTCGTGGCGCGTCATCAAAACAGGCACGCCGGCAATCGCATGACCGGGGAACAAGCGGAAACGGAACAGTTAGGTGTCTTGGACCACTAGACGACTTGAGCTCGCGCTCAAGGCAGGATTCGAACCTGCGTCACCCGCTTAACAGGCGAAGTATCCGTAACCTACACCACCGGTCAAAGTGGTTGTTGTGGCGCATCGCAAAATCGATGTGCCGGAAAATGAATGACCGGGGAACAAGCGGCTGCAGCATTTTTCCGCCGCTCTGCCATTGAGCTACCGGGACTTGCATCCCGGACGGGAATCGAACCCGTAACCTTCGGCTCTCGAAGTATCCGCGCCCTACACCACCGGTCAAAGTGGTTCTTACAACTGCGATTCAAAAGCACGCCGGGGAATCAGCGAAAAGAGTTCGGAACATCTGCCCAACGGTGCACTTTCCTTCGGGACTACGCCCCCGCCCCGCTGAGTGATTTGTTCCGGCAGGGTTCCTGACCCTGCTTTTTGTTGGTAGGAAGTAACTCTTTTCTTTCGCCACCGGCGGTATTTTCCTACTTAGGCCGAGTTAGTGACATAGTTATCCTGTTCGCTGCAATCGAATCATTGCCGCGACGAAAGTTAGAAATCTACCAACTCAGCAGAACCCTGCCCGAGGGAATACGCGAAGACAGGGGCCACAAGGGCCATCGTTACCAAGCGATGCACCTGGCTTCTTCGCCACTCGGGAAAACTGCTAATGTGTTTGCTGTGCGCGCAGGATAAGGACGCCGAAGGCGTTAGTCGAAACTGACAAAGAGCACCCGGCGACCGGTTGGGCCATTACCGGACCAATCCAGCCTACGCATCGAGATTTGCGTTGTATATTTCATCGGGCGTTTCTCCTACGCAGTTAGTACTTTGCCATAAGTCGATTGGAAAGGCAAGTTATTCGAAGATATTTTTTTATAACCTCTTTCAATGTTATGCCGGGGCTTAGCAAGAATGACGGTTCGCGAAACTCAACTTTCTTAGCCCGCTTGCATGATTTAGGCTGAAGGCGCGGGCCGGTAAACTCTCTGCACGTGCCGCACGGGGGATGCATGACCTGGATGGTTTTGCTGGTCGGGCTGGTTGTGGGAGCCTTCTCAGGCGTAGTGGGAATCGGTGGCGGGATCCTGTTTGTGCCGGCCTTGATCTGGCTGTTGGGAATGGACCAGCACAAGGCGCAGGGCACATCGCTGGGCGCGTTGCTGGCGCCGGTTGGCATTTTTGCTTTCTGGGAGTACTACCGCAAGGGAAATGCCGACATCCGGGTCGCGGCTTTGCTGGCGCTCGGGTTTCTGGTGGGCGGATATTTCGGCGCAGTCGGCGCGCAACACCTTTCAGAGTTGTGGCTGCGGCGCATTTTTGCCGTCACGCTCATCGCGGTTGGCGGTCGCATGTGGTTTACTCAATAGGCTCCCGCGGCATGATTCAGGCAATCGCGATGAAACGCAGGCGCACGTAATCGGCAATCCAGTTGCCGTCTTCGTCGCGAAGCGCGGGAGCGAGTAACGCCGATGTTTCGTTGACAACGGTTTCGCGCAGCGCTTCGGGAAGGCTGTCAAGCACGCCGCGGCGAAAGGTGCGCAGCCAGCCGGTCATGCCATTCTTTGAAAGCGGCGTGGGGCGCGGGATCAGGGACATCTTCTGCACAACAAAGCCGTGGCGCGTCAGGCGCTGCGTATAGCTTTCCGGCGTGGGATAGTAATTGACCCCATCTTCACGATCGCCGCAGCCATGCCGCGCGAGTACTGCCATCAACGCGACGCGAATCGCCGCAATGTTTCCGTGGCCGCCCATCTCGGCGACGAAGCGACCGCCCGGCTTGAGCACGCGATGCACCTGGGCCATCATGGCGTCCTGATCGCGCACCCAGTGCAACGCGGCATTCGAAAAAACGGCGTCGAATGTTTCGATACCAAACGGAAGCGATTCAGCGCCGGCAAGTTCGGCCTGAATGCCACGCGCTTGCGCGGCGGATATCATCTCAGCGGAGGCATCCACGCCGAGCACACGCGCTCCCGTGACGGCGATCCGCCGGGTGAGCTGGCCATCGCCGCAACCGAGGTCGAGGATGGATTCGCCGGGCTGGGCCGCGAGCCACTCGAGTACGTCGCCGGCAAGGCCATGCACAAACTCTCCGTTTTTGCTGTATGCCTGCGGATCCCAGGTTTGCGTCATCCCCTTCCTCCACGAACAGTCTCGCGAAAAAAGCGGCATAACGCAAAGTTCTTCTGTTTTTGAGTTTGATAAGGGATTGTTATGACGATTTATTGCCGAAATGGCCAGCGTGGTCATCGGATCAGATCGATTGCACGGGCAGCATTGTAAGGTCGTCGACGAGGCCGACTTCCTTCTGCACAAAGGGTTCGCCATAGCGGACGCCCGCGAGCAAGCCATAATGGCGCGCTTCGGCGAAAGTGCGTTCGCGAATCTCTTCTTCCGGAACAAATAGAGCGCTGCCAGCGGGCTGGTTCACATACTGCGATTTGTAGGCCATGAGTGCGGCGTGCCGCTGTTCGACGAAGGGCGTGATGTCGACAATGAAGCTGGGACGCACGTCGGCATAGAGACTGGCGTAGACGATCTTGAAGGGCCGATGAGGGGCCGTTTCGGCATCCATTTTTGCCAGGCCGGAAAGAAAGCAGGCTTCGTAGCCGAGAGAAGCCACGATGGCGTGGTCGGGATGACGCGCCTGCCAGTACGGCAGGATGACAACCCGCGGGCACAACTGGCGCAGAACGCGTGCTATCTTCCTGCGATTCTCAATCGTATCTTCGATCGCGCCATCAGGCAGGTCGAGTGCCTGTCGCCAGCCGACGCCGAGTAAACGCGCAGCTTCAGCGGCTTCCCTGGCTCGATCTGCGGCGGTGCCGCGAGTCCCGGATTCACCCTGGGTAAGGTCGAGGATTGCGGTGCGGAGGCCGCGCGCAGCCATGCGCAGCAGGGTGCCACCGCAGGTTTGTTCCACGTCGTCGCGATGCGCGGCGATGGCCAGCACATCGACAGGATGACGTTCGGCCTCTTCAGCGCTGGGCATCAGGATTAATAAACAGTGTTGTCGGAGTCGGTGTCAGCGTCCATGAAGGCCACGTCGGAGGCGGTGCCTGTGACGGTCACGTACTGGTTGTTGATTGAGGAACCGTCGGTGGTGTGGAAGATATACACCTGTCCACCCTGCGCCACGTAGATTTTGTGCAGGCCAGTTATGGCGGCGATGCCTGTCAGGTCGCCAAGATACGGTTCGAGCAGGGTGACCGAATTGTTGGTGGTGTTGACCATGGTGAGGCAGCCGTATGGCTGGCCCGTGGCGTAGCGTTCGCCGTTGGTGCACTTGGTCATCCCGATCCACAGCGTATTGTCGTCAGCCAGCATCAAGCGGCTGGGTGCGCCCGGAGCGCCATCGCTGATCGAAATCGGGGGTATAGCGGTGATGGTGGCGGATGCGGTGGCGGCAAGGTTGAGGACGGTAAGATTGCCCGAGAACAGGCCGTCGGCCTGTTGCTGCTGTCCCACCACATACATGGTGGTCATGGAGAGTAGCGCATTGCTGGCGCCGCCGGGCACGCCGAGCGTGCATGTGCTCACGTTGGGAGTGGTGCCGCAGTTCGCGTGAAGGGTCGAGTTGGTGGGTAGACTTCCCGAATGCTGCCCGGCCAGGAAGATCATCGGCGACACCTGCACCTGCGAAAGGGAGGAGAAGGAACCGCCGCATTCGGCGCCGCAGTTGAGCACGTAGGCGGTGCTTCCGTCGGCGGAGAATATGGCTTTAACGGGGCGATCAAAGACCAGCGGAGCGCCGTATGCGTTGCCGGTAGCGTCGACAGAATCCGGGCTTTGCATCTGGAAAAGGCACCAGCCGGGAGCGTTTTGCGGTTCGCAATCCACCGCCGCTTTGGGCCACGTGCTGGAGCCGCCGGAGTAAGCCAGTTCTTCGGCCGCAGTGAGCTTGCGGGGGTAGTAGGCGTAGTTGGAATTCTGGACGAAGGCCAGGGCGACCGATCCGCCGGGATTGACGCTTACGCGGTAAACACCGGGGAGACTGAGTGCATAATCGCCGCCATTTGTGTTGTCGATGACGGTAAGCACGGTGGATTGCTGGCTGGCAGCGAAGACAAAGTTCTGGTTGCGAGTGATGAAGATGCTGGAAGAAAGGCCGTTCAAACCTTTCTGGGCGCCGTTCGAGGTTTCCTTGGCGTAGTTCACGGTCTGCAACGATCCGTCGCCGAAGCCATAGACGGCGCCAAACTGCTCTTCAGGCATATTTTGGATGGTGATAGGGAGTGCGCCGGAATAGCCGGTAATGCTGAAACCCCCAACCTTGCCGTTGTAGCTGGAGCGGATGTCGTAATAGCCATCGACAAAAGTCAATGCGCCTCGGGCTGCCGTGCTGGGATTCTGGACGGCGATCAGTACGCGTGTGGTCAAGCCACTGGGCGGAAGGACACGGCCCGCAAAGTACGTTGTGGTACCACATCCTGCCAGCACAATTGCAACCGCCAGGGCCCCGGCGGCGCTAATCCAAAGACTTCTCTTATTCAAAATCCCTTACCTCGACGGACGACGCGGATTCTGCCGCGGATTCAGTGCGCGGCGGCTGCCGCAACGTGAACGGATAGATGGCGATTGCCGCATTTCCCGACGGATGAGAACACTCATCAGGACCGGTTCCTGCATAGCTTTTGACTCTCGAAGTATAACAAAGCAACCCGCCCGGCCAGAGCGACGCCCAATGTCCTCAGCGTGATGGACTGGCTCCCATCTACGGCGAGACGCCGCAGACCGGGACGGCGGCGGCAAACACGATGCTGACTCAATGCGATAGCATGGCAAAAGAATGGCTCAATTTGCCGACATTTTTGCCAGCCGCCCGGTGCTCGCCGACGGCGCCATGGGTACCGTGCTGTATGCGCGGGGTGTGTTTATCAATCGCTGCTTCGATGAGCTGAATCTTTCCGACCCCGGCATGATTCTCGCCATTCACGAAGAGTACCTGCAGGCCGGGGCCGAGATTCTGGAAACCAACACTTTCGGAGCCAATCGATTCCGCCTGACCCGGCATGGGCTGGCGTCGAAAGTGGCGGAAATCAACGCCGCCGGAGTAAAGCTGGCCAGGCAGGCAACGGCGCACCTGAAAGAGAAGCAGGCGGGTGATGCCTGGGTTGGCGGGTCGATTGGCCCGCTGGGAGTGCGGCTGGAACCACTGGGCAAAACCAGCCTCGAAGAAGCGCGGGCGGCATTTGCGGAGCAGATTCGCGCGCTGGCCGATGCAGGAGCGGACCTGCTTGTGATCGAGACCATGCCGGCGCTGAATGAAGCGCGGGAAGCCCTGCTGGCTGCCAGGGAAACTGCGCCGGACCTGCCCGTGCTGGTGATGGTGACGGTGGACGACGATAGCAACTGCCTCGACGGCTCGTCGCCGGCACAGGCTGCGGCCTTGCTGACGGAATGGGGCGCGGGAGCGATCGGGGTCAACTGCTCAACCGGGCCATCGACGGTGCTGACAGCCATTGAGGCGATGCGCGGAGCGACAACCTTGCCGCTGGCGGCGATGCCCAATGCGGGAATGCCGCGCGCGGTCGAGGGCCGCAACATCTACCTCTGTTCGCCGGAGTACATGGCGAGTTTTGCGCGCAAGGCTATCGCCGCCGGGGCGCAGATTGTCGGCGGCTGCTGCGGCACGACGCCCAACCATATTCGCGCGATGCGGTCGGCGATGCGGGCCATCGACGCACAGGCGCGGGTGGCCGAGAGCGGCGCGACGGCGGTTTTATCCACCGAGACGCCACCTGCTCCACTGGGACAGCGTTCGCGGATTGGAGCGCTGGTTGAGCAGGGCAGCTTTATCACGCTGGTTGAGATTGTTCCGCCCAAAGGAATCGACTGCACCAAGGAGATCGAGGGTGCGCAACTGCTGGCGCAGTTGGGCGTGCACGCCATTAATGTGCCCGATTCGCCGCGCGCCTCGGCGCGTATGAGCGCGCAGAGCCTGAGCATCCAGATCCAGCAGCACACCGGCATTGAGACGATTTTGCATTACACCTGCCGCGACCGGAACGTTTTGAGCATCCAGTCGGACCTGCTGGGTGCGTCGTCGATCGGGCTGAAGAATATTCTCTGCCTCACCGGCGATCCGCCTAAGCTGGGAAACTACCCCGACGCGACCGCTGTCTTCGACGTGGACGCTATTGGACTGGTGAACATCGTGCGGCGGCTGAATCACGGGCTGGATATCGGTTCAAACTCGATTGGCGCAACGACAAACTTCACCATTGGCGTGGCTGCGAATCCCGGCGTGCCCGACATTGAGCATGAGTTGCGGCGATTTGCCTACAAGGTTGAGGCGGGAGCGGAATACGCCATCACCCAGCCGGTATTTGATTTGCGCCTGCTGGAGGAATTTCTGAATCGTATCGAGGGATTTCGGATCCCGGTGATCGCGGGCATCTGGCCGCTGACCAGCCTGCGCAACGCGGAGTTCATGAAGAACGATCTGCGCGTGTCGATGCCGGAAGAAATCATGCTGCGGATGGCGCAGACCGATACTCCGGATGCCGCGCGCAAAGAGGGCATTCTGATCGCGCAGGAGATGCTGGAAGCGGTGCGTGGGATGGTGCAGGGAGTGCAGGTCGCCGCTCCGTTCGGGCGATATATTGCCGCCGCCGAGGTGATTGCCAGCGTGTTGCCGAAGGGTGACCCAGCCGTGCATCCGCAGGCGGTTTGAGGATATCTCTCGGAAGCCGAATAGCTGCGATTCGTGTATGATTCCCGGCAAGTATTCCAGCTCATTTGCAGGGAAGCCGGCCGACGCCGCGTTCCAGGAGTCTCCTCATGTCAGACGGATTCACCATTGCTGCAGGCAGCCTTGCGCCCACTATTTTTAGTTGTCCCAAGTGCAGCGAGACCATCGACTCCAGTGCTGAAGCCTGCCGCTTCTGCGGCGAAAAGGTCAACCCGGCAGCGGCCCAGCTAGCCGCGCTCGTGCTCGCCAAGGTCAACCAGGCATGCAGCGACGCAAGCTACATGAAGAGCACAGCGATGGCTATCCCGGTCTTTTTCCTCCTGCGCTTTGTTCCCTTCGTCTCCGGGATGGGTGTGATCGGATTCATCGGCCTCAACTTAGCCATCCCCATCTGGTCTTTGCGCTGGTGGCTCCGTTACGGCAAGCTCACCTCAACCGAGGAGGATTTCCTGAAGGCCCGCAGCACGGTGAAGTATTCCGGCATCATCGTCACATGCATTCTGGTGCTACTGGTTATCCTCCCGTTCCTTGGCGGAATGCTCCTGCACCTGTCCCGTTAGAACACAACGCAAATTTTTCGACCGCCAATCGCGCGTTTTCCAATCGCTGCCCAATCGGCTATCCTGAGTGCCGGGAAGTGAACCCATCACCATGGCATCTTTTGAAGAGTCGCTGAAGAAACTCGAAACCATCGTCGATCAGCTTGAAAAGGGCGACCTCACGCTGGAGGACTCGCTGAAGCTTTTTGAGGAAGGCGTGGGCCTGTCCGCCGCCTGCAAGAAGGAACTGGACTCCGCCGAGGGCAAGGTACAGATGCTTGTGAAGCAGCGCGATGGCTCGCTGAAGACGGAGCCGTTTCCGACAGAAAAGTAACTGAGCCAGGCGATCACGACGTCTGCGTGAGCCGGAGCCGCGCTTGCATCCACGCCAGCATCTCGCCGGAAATTCTGTCAAAAGAATCCAGGTTAAAAATCCGCGCAGTTGAATTTGCGTCAGCAGGCAGGACGCTCGAAGCGCCAGTCGTAACGAACGCATCGGCGTGTTGTGCGAATGGTTGGAACGATGCCTTCGCTGCAGAGTGCGCGTCCCCGATGACGGCAAGGCAGATATCCGGCCTTAGCACCTGGATGATCCTGTTGGATTCGAAGATGACGTTCGCGGCGGTTCCGGAATCAGATCCGATTGCGGCTTGAATTTCAGCGATCGGAATGTCGGATGCGGCAGCGGTCACGAAAATTGCGCGAATCGCTCCGGCGGCGAGGTAGCGGGCGGTGTCAGTTCCCTGCCCCGCGATGGTTTCTTTCCAGATCGTACTTGAGGGTTCCGATTGTCCCGGATCGTGGATGTCAGAAGTAATTTTTACGGCGATCCAGCGGAACTGTGGAAATGCGCCGATGATTCTGCAGATGAGGTTTGTTTTGCCAACGCCTTTATTCGCGCCGCCTACCACGATGGTTGCCACGCGTTGTCGCTCCTCATTCTCAATTTTGATGGCGGCAGGCATGGATCGTTGCTGCGCTCCGCTCACTCGATGAAGCGCAGGCAGTTGCCGTCGGCGTCTTTGATGTGCATCTCCCGGAGGCGGCCCCACGGTTGATCCACGGGGGGGAGGGGGGTGTATCGATGACGACGTGCTTGGCAAGAAACTCCTCATGCAACGTATCCACGTCATCGACCATGAAGTTCACAACGCCGCCGGCTACTCCGTCTCCGCTGTACGAGGACAAATTGATCCAGGCACCATCGCGCGACAGGTGCAGATAGCACGGATCTTCCTCTGCGTCATTGGGGCTGTGAGCATATTCAAGCCGAAAGCCGAGGCCGCTGCAATAGAACTCGACAGCCGCGGCTATGTTTGAGACGTGCAGCAAGGGAATTGCACGATTGATCATCGAGGCCCTCCTTCTCAACCCATTTGCAATTACTCAGCGTTCTTGCTGGAAGGATCTTCTTCAATTTCTTTGCCGTGGCGAGCCATGCGGGTCAACACCGCCTGCTCGCGCAGAACCTGCTTCAGCGGGCGGGCGGGAGTTCCAAACAGAACCGTCCCCGGCCGCAGACCGTCGTTGGTGATGGTTTTACCACTAAACACGCCGGATTGGCCGCCTAAAATGACGCCGGGACCGATGTGGGCATGTTCGCCGATACCCACCTGGCCGGCGATCACCGCGCCTTTCCCAACGGAACTGGAACCGGAGATGCCGGTGAGTGCAACAAGGATGACGTCTTCGCCGATGTCGCAGTTGTGGCCAATGTGGACGAGATTGTCGATTTTGGTGCCGCGGCGAATGCGGGTCTCATCGAGGGCGCCGCGGTCGATGGTGGTGTTGGCGCCGATGTCGACGTCGTCTTCGATGACCAGCGTTCCCTGCTGCGGAAACTGGGTGTAGGCGCCGGTGACGTTGTCGCGCACGTAACCAAAGCCGTCGGCGCCAAGCACTGCGCCGGCTTGGACCACGACGCGATCGCCAAGAGTCGTTCCGGGATAAATGACGACGCGGGAATGTATGTGGCAAAATGCGCCAATCTTCACGTTATCGCCGATCACCACGCCAGCTTCGATGCGGGTCATTTCTCCGATGTGCGCATGCGGCGCAATCACGCTGCAGGAGCCGACCACGACTCCAGGTCCGAGAAGGGCGTCGGGCGAGACGACGGCAGCATGGCTGACACCGGAGGCCAGCGGCGGCTTCCTGACGAGCTTCGCCGCGCGCGCAAACCAGAGGCGTGGCTGATCGGATTCGACGATACATTTGCCTTGCGGATAAGACATAGCCACGCCCGGCTTGAGAACCACCACGCCAGCATGACCGGCGAGAGCCGCGGTGGTGGTTGCAGCGTTATCAGCGAAGGCGAGGTCGAATGCGGTTGCGTGCTCGCAGGAATTCACTCCATCGACTTCCCATTCCCGCTCGCCCAGGACCAGATTGCCGCCCAGCTCATCAAGAAGTTCACCCAGGTTCATGTCACGCTCCTCTGGCAGGGTAACGCCTTCCGCGGAATGGGGCCAGAACCATTTAGGCAAACGGAAGTGATTGCGTCGACCAGCACAGTTGGCAGAGACTGATCTCTATGCTTCGAGTCGGACTTATTTTTGCCGGGATGGCTGCGGCGCTGGGCAGCGCACAGGCGCAGTGGGTGATGGAGAACTCCACGACGACCGCTGATTTTCGCGGCATCGACAACGTGGGCGGCGGGGTGGCATGGGCTTCGGGGACCAATGGAACAGTGGTCAGAACGGAAGACGGCGGGTATTTGTGGCAGGCATGCGCCGTTCCGCCGGGTGCGGAGAAACTCGACTTTCGCGGGATTCAGGCTTTCGATGCGAATACAGCGATTGTGATGTCGTCAGGACTGGGAGATCAGTCGCGGCTATACAAAACTACGGACGGATGCCATTCGTGGAAGCTGGTGTTTACGAATCCGTATGCGCCCGATGGCTTTTTCGACGCGATCCTTTTCCTCGACCCTGAACATGGAATCCTGTTTGGCGATCCATCTCCATTCAGCATGAAAACTCCGGTCGAGTATGAAGGCAACTTTCGCGTCCGGGTGACCGCAGATGGAGGAAAAACGTGGGGACCGGTAAGTTCTCCTGACGATCCGCACCCGGGAAACGGTCTTCATCCGATCGGCGCCGAGGCAGCTTTTGCAGCCAGCAACTCCTCCATCGCTTCGCGCGACGGCTGGTTCTGGTTTGCGACCAGTGCCAGTCGCGTCGCATCGCGTCGGCTTTATGATTCCGCGGGACCGTCGCAGTTTCTCTTCAAGAGCACTTACTGCGCGGGCCAGATCGATCCCACTTCGGGAGAGTGCGGCCAACCATGGATTGACTTCCACAATGCGACCGCCCCGATCGTTCATACCTCGCCATCGGCGGGAATCTTCTCAGTGAATTTCAGAAGTGCCTCGGTGGGCGTTGCAGTCGGCGGCGACTATGTCAAACCAAATGACGCGGTCGCGATTGCGGCCTTCAGCACAGACGGCGGACTCACCTGGACCGCTGCCTCGGCGCAGCCGCATGGTTATCGCTCGGCGGTAGCTTACGACGAGAAGGACAAGCTTTGGATCGCGGTGGGACCCGATGGGACGGATGTGTCGAAAGATGATGGGCGGACTTGGCTTGCGGTGCGGCCTGATCCACAACGGTTCGAGCAGCCCGATGCGGACAAAAACTGGAATGCACTTTCGCTTCCCTTTGTGGTCGGTCCGCATGGGCGGATTGGGAAGCTGACAGAGAGTGTGCTGGATCGTTGGTCGACTTTTTCCACCCACCTCCCAAAATAAACTCGAGATTCCACCCAACAGTTTGCAGATCTTTCCTGCTGCTTTCCGCATAATTGTTCATTGAGAGCAGCAACAGTCTCACCCCAAATACCACTGGATGCAGGCTGGCCGCAAATGCCTCTCGCTGGGACAGTAGCAGAAGTGTCACACCTGTCTGCCATGAAGCTGCAAACTTCGACTACCTTAACCTTGATGAAAGCTGCTGGTCCAAACGAACGGAGCCACCTGAAATGGCTGGCAAAGGTTGCGTTGATTCTTCTGTCAACGGTCGCAGCGGTTGCCGGTGCTCAGTCCTCGACGGAACCACCTTTGCCGGATGTCGCAGATCTCGTTCGTCAGACCATTCTGCAGCAGCGATTCGCGGAATCGAGGGAGCAGGACTATGTATTTCGCGAAGACACCAATGACATCCGGCTGAGAAAGGAATGTACATGGGCGCCCAATTGTCCAGCTCCGTTCGGTTTTCCCGGCATCAAGGGGGTTGCCTTTCAAGTGGTCCAGTATTCGGAGAACCATTTCGAAATCTTCTGGCTCGACGGAGTTCGGGTCGCTCGTGTCTTGCCTTCCTGTGACCATTGCGGAACGGTGGGTGGACCGGCAGAGGCTTTTATCAGGAACATCCCTGTCTCCGACAGCGAACTCGCCGCCGAAAATCAGCGCGTCGATAGTGAAGTTTCTGAGGCCAGGGAACTCCGCGCGCAGGGAAAGATTTTCAGTTCTCCCGACGATCCGCCTCAACCACTTCTATCCAGAATGCTTGAGCTGTGCACCTTTTCAAACGCTCGCCGCGAGATGATAGGCGACCGTTCCACCATTCTGCTTGATTTTGCCTGGAACCCTTCCGTAAATCCCGCAAGCGCAAACGAAACCCTGATCAAGTTTTTCTCAGCAACGGTTGGAATTGACGAGGAGGAACATGCCGTTCAGCACGTGGAAGGCAAATTTCTTGCCGATGTGAATTTAGACAGAGGAAACATCAAGATCCGCAAGGGCACACGGATCACGATCACCAACAGGCGAGTAGACACCGGCATTTGGCTGCTGTCGAGGCTGGACGTCAGGGGGGAGGCACATTTTTACGCATTCGCAATCGATGGCGATGGGCACGTTTTCACTGGAAACTACCGGAAGTTCCGCACGACGATCAGGATTTTACCCGGTTCCATTGAATTGCTCACTGATCCTTCTGAAAACCCCTCGCCAAAAGGCGCATTCTAAGGCCCAATAAGCCCCCTTTAAGGCGCCATAAAATGCCAAAATGTGCCAAAAATGACCACTTAAGAAATAGAATAAGATTAATTATTCCAATGATTTATGGCAAGAATGGCGCCAAACACCCGTGTAAATTTAATTTTTTGGCCCGTGAAACAAATTCCGGTCCCGCCGAGTTCGATTCTAGTAGAGTGCCGGCTCGCCGGGAGGGCGGGTTTTCCAGCGGCGATGGATCCAGAGCCACTGGTCGGGATAGCGGCGGATCCACGACTCGAGCACGTCGTTGCATTGCTGCGTGGCGGCGAGGATGTCGGCTTCGTGATCGCTGGTTTCGGCGAGGCGCAACTCTGAGCCGAAGTGGAGAACGTACTGCTGCTCAGCCGCTTCCCAGAGCATGAAGCCGGGAAGAACGGCAGCACCGGTTTTGAGTGCGACGCGCGCGAGACCCGTAGCGGTGCAGGCGGGGATGCCGAAGAAGTTGACGAACCCGCCCTGCGGCGGCGTCATGTTGGTATCCATCAGAATGCCGACGGTGTCGCCGGCGCGCATGGCGGTAAGCAGGCCGCGGGCAAAGTCATCTTTGTGGAGTACGCGATTGCCGTGCATGCAGCGAATGCCATTGACGAATTCGTCAAGACGGCGATTGTCGAGGCGGCGAATGACGAGGCCCATGGGATGGCCCATGAGCGAGTGGTAGAAGCTGGAGAGTTCCCACGCGCCGAGGTGGCCGGTGAGAACGAGAACGCCTTTCCCATTTGCCTGTGCTGCGAGATAGTGGTCGAGGCCTTCCGTGCGCATCCAGTTGCGCGTGTTAGAAGCCGTGTAGCGAGGCATACGGCAGAACTCGACGAGTTGCCAGCCGAGATGACGATAGACTGCGGCAAGGAGCTCCGCTCTTTTCTCTTTGGAGAGTTGTGGGAGGGTCAGCGAGAGATTGCGTTCACCGACGCGGCGCAGGCGGCCGTGCAGATGGTAAACGATCCACGCCAGCACGCCGGCTTTGAAGCGGGCGAGACCACGCGGCATCCATCCCAGCGTGCGCGCCACGGCCAGTACGAGCCAATACTCGAGGGTTTCCCGCATGGTGAAGGGCAAAGATCAAGTGTATGGCATGGGCGGGGCACACATGCAGAAAGCATGAGTTGAAAAGGCGGCCCGTTGCGAAGCCGCCTGATCGTTTCTGTTGAATCGCCGCGCGGCTATTGGCCGTGCTTGGCTTCGGCGAAGTAGTGGGCTACGTCGCGCACGAATGGCACTGCGCCCTCGGGAACAGCCACATCGCCTTTGAGAACTGTTTCGAATCGCTGCGGACCGCCGTAGTAGATTTCGGTGTCGTCGCTGTTCTGCGAAACGCTAGTCCCGTCGAGGCTGATGCCGGCGAAGAGGCCTTTGTTGCGCGAGTAGGCGAGGAGTTCGGCGTTCATCTTCCAATCCGTGGCTGCCTGTCCTGCGCGACCAACCGGACCGGCCGCGGCAGATGCGTCGCCGCCAATCTTGAATTTGTTTTTGAGCAGATCCTGCATGCCGCGATCGTTGACGGCAACGAGGATGAGATCAGTGGCCTGGCCGCCAAACTGCAAGCCGAACGAACCGCCTGCCATGCGGATAAACACCGGCGCGCTCCATCCATGTCCGGTGCGGCACGTGACCACGCCCTGGCCATACTGTCCACCAACGAAGATTGCGCCTTTCATCATGCTCGGCACGACCGCAACGCAGGTAGCCTGCTGCATGATGTTCATGGGAATGCTGCGATCCTTGGCAGCCATGATCTGGTCGAGAACGACTTTGGCGGAGTCAATGCGGTCCTGAAGGTCGGTGCGGGAAGAAGCCGCATTTGCGGCGCAAGTGCTCACGAGGGCGATACAAAGGGAAGCGATGATTGTTCTCATTCTGGTTTTCCTTTCACGTGCCGCGTCTTCAAGAGTCGCAGCTATTGTTGATTTCTAAATAACGGACGGCGCAAGGAGCGGGGAGTAAACCGGGGAACGCGGATTTCGTTCGCAACCTGTACCCCAGTACGCAACAACTTCAGGGTCAAGGTTACAGCATGGACGCGCTGGCGGACAGGGTTTCAAGGGCGGGGGAATCTGAATGCGCTACCCATTGGCGCGATCGGATCCGGGCAAAAACGAGCCAAGCTGGGATACGTTCAGAAATTCAATGTTCTGTCTTTAGGTGGTCATCGGCGATTTGTTGGTCGGAGGGGATTGGTACGGTGAAGGGAGTCAGAAGACAAAAAAGAGGAGTTCACAGGCTTCATGCTTAACATGCTGCCTGGGAACTCCTTTCCCCAGATCTGCGTTGTTTCTGAGAATGAGTGTCGGTTACCTCGACAAATAGCACAAGAGTACTTAGGTTTTGCAATTTAGGTAACCGTATTGACGGGAGCGACGGTAACCGATTAAGCGATTGAAGCTTCTGGCACCGGCGCCTGCGTGTGATTGGACCGATAGGTACCGTGGAGGGCGCGCATGGAGAGTTCGATACGGTTTTCAGCGCCCACTTTGCGCATGAGCTTGCCGACGTGGGCCTTTACGGTGCGCTCTTCGATGCCCAATTCCATGGCGATCTCGCGGTTGGAACGGGCAAGAAGCAGCAATTGCAGCACTTGCTCTTCGCGGCTGGTGAGGTGGGGGCGTGGGTTGGCCGGATTTGTGTCGTCGCCGTTGAGAAGGCGATCAATGAGCTTGGAGAGGAGCTTGCGTGGCGCCCAGATGGAACCGGCGATAACCACGTCAAGAGCCTCGCGGACCATGCGCGGGCCGGCGCCCAGGTCAAGATAGGCGCGAGCGCCCGCGATGATTGTGTCCATCACCACCTGATCGTTGCTGTCGGGGCCAATGACGACCATGCGCAGATTGGGGCGTTTGCGGCGAATGCCCTCAAGGATTCCGAGCCTTTTTGAAGATGAACTCCAGTCGATGAGGATGTATTCGATGGCGGGATTGTCTAGATGTTCTTCAAGGGAGCCAACCACAGGAAACAGGGGCAGTTCCCCTGACTTTGGATTCGGCTCGAAGATACTGGTGAGACCTTCCAGGCGCATGGGCTCGCTGGCCACGACTCCGACTTGGATAGGAACTACTGGGTTGTGCATCGCGGACATCTTGTCTCCCTTGCCTGTCACGGTCAAAACGAGCCGGCAGTACCAGAGGACGGAGAATATCGCTTGCCAGGAGCTGGAGGCACCCGAATTGTGTAGCGCGCCTAGAGCTTGGGTAGGACTATGCCCTGTTGATTCTGGTACTTCCCTTTGCGGTCGGCGTAGCTGACCTCGCAGGGCTCATTGCCATGAAAGAACAGTATCTGGCATAAACCTTCATTCGCATAGACTTTAGCGGGCAATGGAGTGGTGTTGGATATCTCCAAAGTCACAAAGCCCTCCCATTCCGGCTCAAAAGGGGTGACATTGACGATAATCCCGCATCGGGCATAGGTGGATTTGCCGACGCAGATCGTTAAAATGTCGCGCGGAATGCGAAAGTACTCAACGGAACGGGCCAAGGCAAAGGAGTTGGGCGGGACAATGACCGAATCGGCCTGAACGGAGACGAAGGAGCGCTCATCGAAAGCCTTGGGGTCGATGATGGCACTGTTGACATTGGTGAAAATCTTGAACTCGTCCGAGACACGCAAGTCGTACCCGTAGGAGGAAAGTCCGTAGGAAATGACACCTTCGCGGACCTGTTTTTCGCTGAAAGGCTCAATCATCTTGTGTTTCAGCGCCTGTTCCCTAATCCAACGATCATTCTGAATGGGCATGCTTCTCCTGTTTTGAAACGAAACTCGGTGGCATTCGCTGGATTTCTCCCGGAGCAGGATATGGAGTGGCTGCGGGAGAAGCGTGCGAAGGAAAACCGCTCGGCGGGCATGGTGGCGGGCAGATTTGCTCTGTTTTTGCAGTATGGCCGCTTGAAAGCCCATCTTACGAAACACGACGGCCGATGACAACCGGGGGTGACTAGATGTGAGCTGAATCACACCCGGATGGTTGACGGAGAAGGTTCTGTTGCCGTCTTAGAGTTTGAGAGGGGTGTGAACTGCTTTTCCACAAATGAGGCAAAACCTGTACCATCAACCCCGTAGAGCGTGGTACAGTCGAAAACAGTCGCGCCAGCGAGGTGACCGCTTTGATTAAACAAGACATCGTACACCATGTGATCGAGCGCACCGGCCTGCCCCGCACCAAGGCCGAGGCGGCAGTGGATACCGTGTTTGAGGGTCTGAAAGAGGCTCTTGCAGCCGGAGAGCGCATTGAGCTGCGCGGATTCGGCGTATTTAGTGTTCGAGCCCGCAAGACGGGGATCGGGCGCAATCCGCGCACCGGGACGGAAGTGAGCATCACGCCGGGCAAGGCGGTGCGCTTCAAGCCGGGCAAAGAGCTTCATACACTTACCGACGGCGCCACACCCAGCAAATGAAATCACCAGGGGTGGGACAGACTTCCACACCTGTAACGAATACTTGCCAGTCCTACTCCGGCCGCTGGGGTATTTGCACTCTTATCCCGCCAAAGATTTTCTGCGCGCGGAGATAGCAGTTTTCAAGGGTGAGGTGCCGGGCAGGGACTGGCTCCCAAAGGACGATTGTTTTTTATTGCTCGCCGCGCTGCTCGCGTGCTGCGGCACTCTACGCGCACAAACATTCAACCTCATCACGGGGCGAGAGCCCTTGGCTTCGCTCGATGGGTTGTGGCGCTTTCACACCGGCGACGATCCTGCATGGAAAAACCCGAGCTTCGATGATTCAGGCTGGGCGCTGTTGTGCTCGGACAAAGACTGGGCCAGACAGGGCTACGAGGGCTATAGCGGGATGGCCGGGTATCGATTTCAAGTCACGGTGCCGGCAGGACAGGACAGGGTTTCGCTTTTGTTGCCGTGGATTCGAACCTGCTATGAGGTCTACGCCGACGGACAACTGATCGGCACATACGGCAAGATGCCGCCGAACGTCATGGGCTACGCCGGCGGGACCCTCAGGTCTACAATCTTCCGGCTGGCAGACCTTGTCTGGCGACCGCGAGTTGAGTGGGCAAGAAGTTATTTCTTTTTCCAGTCGACACCGGGGCGCGCTACGGCGTACATCTCTGCGCCAATTTGATCGAAGAGCGCCCTGGGATCCTTGTCGACCATGTAGAGGTCGAAGTGGGTGCGGTCGGGGATGTAGGTGAAATGTGGATCGGCGCCTAATCGGGTGAGAACGGCTTCGAATTTGTGCGCGGCGCCGTCGAGATAGAACGTGTCGGCGGTGCCGACGAATAGATGAATGCAGCCTTTCAGGCTTGCCCCGCGCTCGGCCCATTGAGACTCGACGATGTGGGCCAGGTCGTAATGATCGTGCCAATAGGCAACAACTCCGGGATGAACGGCGCCGGTCTGGTGATCAAACATCTGCATCGGCGCGCCGTCGTTGCCTTTTGGGGAAAACACCCAATCGAAGGAAGATACCTGTCCGCCGTAAGCGCCAAGGACATCTTCGAGGTGCGTGAATTGCTCGAAGGTCGCAATGACCTTGCCCTTGTCGCGAAAGATGGGCACAGGAGAGCCATCGGGGCGGTGGAACACGTTGGCGTTGTCAGCGTAAAGGTCGGGGCCTGTGAAGTCATGAAAGTCGCTGGGATCGGGCGAGGTGGACCATGTGCCACCGAAGATGCTGGGGTAATTGACCTGGAGCTGGAGAGTCGCCCAGCCTCCGCTGGAATGGCCGTTGAGGAGTCGGCTTGTGGGACGTGCGTCCATGCGGTATTTCGCTTCCAGATAGGGAATGAACTCGGTGGTGAGGGCAGCTCCCCAGGGACCATTGTTGACTGAGTCGGCAAATTCATGGGTGCCTTGCGGAACGGACTCGTCAAGCATTACCCAGATCATTGGCGGCATCTTGCCATCGTTCATGCGGGCACGCAGGACGAGTCCCGCCATCAAAGCTCCATCAATTTGTCCGCCGAATCCGTGAGTCCAATAGGCTGTGGGATAGGTGGTTGCACTGTGATCGTCATATCCGGGAGGTAGGATGACCCAGGCTTTGATCGTAACGGGATGGCCCCAGAAATGACTCAGCAAGGGACTGGTGAAGTCCTCGAGTTGAGCGACCCCGGGCTTGGCCTGAGCTTGCGCGGCGGACATCATCGAGACGCGTCTTGGGTTTTCCTCCGCATGATGGTCGAGCGTCAATTCGGGCTCGGCACCAGTGCCGGGCGTCCAGCTTTGCAGTGCAAGAACGGGGCTGACCCAGTCCTGCGGCGTGCGGCCGCCGTAGTTGAAGTTGTGACCGACATCGAGCACAGCCTGGGCTTCGTAAGTGCCAGGAGGCAGCGCGGAGAAGGGCTTGGGAAACGTTAGCTGGTCGGCATCAACTTCGACGGTTGCACCGGGCGTCAAGTCGTGCACTTCCTGGGCAGCGACCCATGTATCCTGCGGGCGGAACTCGCTGGTTTCGACGTTCTTGTCGCCCGAACCCTGCTTTACAAAGATGAGGAGGCGGCCGCTGACCGGAGCGCCGATACTCGCCGGAGCTTGCACGCGAATGAAGACGTGATTGGGAGTTGCTGGTGATTGGCTGAATAGCGGGAACGCGGCGACCAAGCCAACAAGCAATGCGAAAAAGGACGAATTGATTCGACGTGCAAGAGCCATTCCCCAAACCCTCCGGATGATTCACCTGATGATGAAGCAGCCTGTCGAGTTTATTAGGCCGCGGCGAGATCGGCTAGAAAAAAGAAGACGAGTCACCGTTTCGCCTGCCCCGCTGTTACATGAGGCGCTGGGCGTCTACGTCGATGACCAGGTTGCGGCGCGGGATGGCGGACGAGTCAGCGTGGGCCAGTGCGGCGCGCAAGGCGGCGTTGAGGGATTTGCGCGAAGCAGCCTTGAGAATGAGGTGAAAGCGATAGATGCCCTTGATGCGAGCAATGGGCGCGGTGCAAGGGCCCAAAACACGCACAGCTCCGCTGTTCTCATTTTGGAGGAGATACTTGCCCAGGACAGACGACCAGCTTGCGGCCTCTTCGAGTTTTTCCGATTGCACAAGGACGTTGGCGAGAACGCCAAAGGGCGGATAGTGCATCCAGCGGCGGTATTTCAGCTCGCGCTCGGCGAAGCTCAAGTAGTTATGTGTGCTGGCGGCGAGGATCGCGTAGTGATCCGGATAGTAGGTTTGCACGACGACGCGGCCGGGGAGTTCGCCACGGCCTGCCCGGCCCGAGACCTGCGTCATTAGCTGGAAGACGCGTTCAGCGGCACGGAAGTCGGGCATTGAAAGTGCGTGATCGCAGCCGACAACTCCGACGAGCGTAATGCCGTGGATATCGTGGCCCTTGGCAATCATCTGGGTGCCGACGAGCAGGTTGATTTCGCCGGAATGGAGGCGTGCGAGCAGGTGTTCGAGATCGTGGCGGCCACGGACGGTATCGCGGTCCATGCGGCCGATGCGCGCGCCGGGAAAGATTTCGGTGAGACGCTCTTCGCCTTGTTCTGAGCCTGCGCCGAGGTAGTAGAGATGCTCGCTTTCGCATTTGGGACATCGCGGCGGGACGGTGCGCTTGAATCCGCAATAGTGACACTCCAGCCGTTGGCCGACGCGGGCCAGACCGGCATCTTCTGCGGGCGGCTTGTGGTGGGTCAGAGCGATGGCGCAATTCTGGCATTCAAGCTTTTCTCCGCAGGTGCGGCAGATGACGGCAAACGAATAGCCGCGGCGATTGAGGAGAATGAGCGCCTGCTCGCCGCGTTCGAGGGCCAGGCGGGTCTGGTCGACGAGTGAGCGAGAAAAAAGCTGCTCCTGTCCGGTCTCTTGAAACTCGCGGCGCATGTCGATGAGTTCGACTTCGGGGAGGGGGCGATTTTTGACACGGTCATTCATCTCGATGCGCGTGTACTTGCCTTGCGCGGAGTTTTGCCAGCTTTCGAGGGAGGGCGTAGCTGAGCCGAGCACAACGACGGCACCAGCCAGCTTGGCGCGCATTACGGCTACGTCGCGGGCGTTGTAACGCGGGGTTTCTTCCTGCTTGTAACTCTGGTCGTGTTCTTCATCGACGAGGATGAGGCCAAGGTTGGGCACGGGAGCAAAGATGGCGGAGCGGGTGCCGACAACGATGGGCGCCGCGCCCTGATGAATGCGGCGCCACTGCTCGGTGCGCTCCTCGGGCGTGAGAGCGGAGTGGAGGAGCGCTACGCGGGCGCCGAAGGTTGCGTCTAGGAGGCCAACCATTTGCGGGGTGAGACCAATCTCGGGGACGAGCAGGATGGAAGCCTGTCCGCGATCGAGCGCGCGCTGCATGGCGGCAAGATAGACAGCGGTTTTGCCAGAGCCGGTGACTCCGTGAAGGAGGAAGGGATGGAATCCGCCGAGCGCAGGGACGATGGCGGCAAGGGCGTCGATCTGCGCCTCGTTGAGGCTGAGTGGCTGGGGCGGAGCCTCGATGCCGCCAAGACGAAAGACGGCGGGGCGCTCGTCGATGCGAACGAAACCGCGGCGGACCAGTGTTTGCAAGGTTGATGAGGGAAGATTTTTGCGGCGTAGTTCAGCCAGGGGCAATTCGCCATCGCGTGCGGCCAACTCAGCGAGAATTGCTTGCTGATTCTGAGTGAGCGTGGGCAAGCGTGCTTCAGGGACGAGCACGGCGAAGCGTTCAGTGCGGCGGGCATCGCGCTCGGCGGCGGCGGTTTCGCGGGCAATCCACTTCTTGCGAAGCATCGCGGCGAGTACCTGGAGGGAGGCGGCGGTAGCGGTGCGCAGTGTGGAGACTTTGACCGGTTCGCCCGCAGCGAGGCGCTCAAGGACACGGCGTTCCATGTCCTGCTGTTCAGAGGAAAGCGGGCTGCGGCGCTTGGCGCTACCTTTTTTGGAGTCGAGTCTTGAGGAGTCGCCGTCGAGGCTTCCCGCGAGAATGTCACGGCCGACATCGGTGATGCGGTAGTAGACGGCGCGGCGTACCTCGGCCATGAGAGGCAACATGCCACGAAGCACTTCGCCAAGAGGAGCCAGGTAATATTGCGCGATCCATTCCGCCAATGCGAGGAGATGGTCGCTTAGAAGCGGCTGTTCGTCGAGAACTGCCTCGATGAATTTGGCTTCGAAGTCGGTGGGTGCGGCGGCGCCAATTGCAGTGACGACGCCGATAAGTTTCTCGTTGCGAAAGGGCACAATGACACGTGCGCCGCGCAGGGGCAGCTGATCGTCGCAGACTGCGTAAGTGAATGTGCGATCCAATGGCACGGGCAGCGCGACTTCGCAATAGGAGGGCATGAGAGACAACTTCCAGTGTATCGGGGTTGGGGAAGCGCGCCTGTGCATGACGGGGCAGGTTGCAAAGCAGGCCGAAGGCATTACAATTCCTGCTGATGACTACCAAACCTTCCAAGCCCGTAGTTCCTGCGCCCCATCCAGCATCCAAATCATCCCACCCCGTCACGATGTGTATTGATATCGGCGGATCGGGCTTGAAAGCCATGCTGCTCGATAAAGCCGGCAAGCCGGTCAGCGAGCGGCAGCGCGTGGTTACGCCCACAGTGCCGACGCCGAGAGCAGTGCTGAAAAGTCTGGATCAGCTTCGCCAGATGCTGCCGGCGTTTGATCGCGTTTCAGTGGGGTTTCCAGGCGTGATCAAACACGGCAAGACGTATGGCGCCTTCAATCTGCACCCGCTGTGGGCGGGCGGCTTTCCGCTAGAGGCGGAACTGGCGAAGATGTGGAGGAAGCCGGTGCGCGTGTGCAATGACGCGGCGGTGCAGGGCTACGGGGCGATTATCGGCGACGGCGTGGAATTGACGTTGACGCTGGGAACCGGAATGGGCAACGCGCTATTTACCAGCGGACATCTGTGTCCAGGGCTGGAACTCGGTCATCACCCCTGGAAAAAGCACACCTACGAGGACTACCTCGGACGGCGGGGGCTGGACAAGTACGGAAAGAAGATTTGGAACAAGTACTTGCAAGAGGCGATCGACCAGACCGAAAAGCTGTTCAACTGGGACCATCTGTACATTGGCGGCGGAAACACCAAGAAGATCGAGTTCAAGCCGGGGAAGAATGTGAAGATCGTGTCGAATGAGGCCGGTCTGCTGGGCGGCGTGGCACTGTGGCGGGATTGGAAGTAAGGAGCGGCCAGGAACAGTTGCCAGTTCTCAGTTGTCAGTTGTCAGTTCTCGGTTGTTTGCCGCAGTTATCTTCCGGCGAGTGCGGCGGTGCGTTTCCAGGGGCGTCAAGACCGCTTCGGAAACGCGGGAATCTTTGTCTGCAACCTTTTCGTCATTACCTAAAGCCAAGGTGGTATGGCTGGCTGTATTCGGCTGGGGCGATCCTTCTTGTGTTGCTGAAATGAAGGCGACCTGAGGGAGACAAAAAGAATGTTCACTTTGAGCACGATTCTCGCCCTCCTGGTATTTTTTATTTGCCGACCGGTTGCCGTTGCGCGCGTGAAGGTTAGATCGCGCAACAAGTAGCACATTTATGGTGCGGATCTGAACGATGATGCGCACCCGTTCGATTGCCTTGGTTCTCTCGATTCTCCAGTCACTTGCCGGCTCGGCATAACGCCGAGCCCGGCATTCTTCCAGCCTGACCTTCCTGAATACAAACTTAAAGAAATGCCGGCTCCCCAAGGAGCTCGAGCACGTTTGCGGTGAGTTGGCTGATCAGCAACACGCGCTAATCGCCCGTCTTACTCTTCCCGCATGAGTTTGGATGGATCGATGGCGAGCGCGCGCCGGGCTGGAATGGCGGATGCTGCAGTGCCAAGCAGCGCCATCGTCAGGAAAGCGGCGCCCACGATCACGGGATCACGGGGATTTGCCTGGTACACAATCTGCCCGAGCAGACGGTTCGCGAAGATTCCCGCCAGCAGACCCAGGGCCGAGCCGACGCCGAGCAGGACAATAGGACGGCCGACGGCCGCACTCATCACGTGCATTTTCCGCGCGCCCAATGCTACGCGGATGCCTAGTTCCTTCATCCGCCGGCTTACATTGTAGGCAGCCATGCCGAAGATGCCCGTCACCGCCAGCATCGCTGCCAGCAGTCCCATGACGCCGAGCGCCACGGTCGCCGCCCGTGCCGGGAACAGTTGGTCAGTTAACGAATCAGTCCAGCTCTGCACTGTGATGGACACATTTGGCGCAATGCCGCCTAGTGTGCGTTGGAGCGCAGCCACCATCTCGTTCGGCGCCCGCTGGGATCGCACCACAAAGATTGCCTCGGTCTCATCATTTTGTGAAAACGGCAAATACGCCACAGGCTGTGGCGACTCATGCATGTCGTGGTATTTGCCGTCCTCCGCAACGCCCACCACTTGAGTCAGGTTGCCGGACACAATAAAGTGCTGTCCTACAGCCGGCATGTCCGGCCACATTTTCCTGGCAAAGGTCTCGTTAACAATTGCCACATTGGGCGTCTTTGCGGCGTCGTGCCATGAGAAATCGCGCCCGCTGAGCAGGCGCGTGCCGGCTGCGTCGAGGTATCCAGGCGACATTATGAACACGTAAGGCGCCAGCACAGCATTGTCCAGCTTGAAGTCTGTCGTCCCCGGTTGAAAGATCGGAATCCCATGCATCCCGCCTGTGAATGGCGTGCGGCTCACTGTACCCACCGCTGTCACGCCGGGGATGTTCCGCGCCGCCTCGATCAACGCTTTCTCTTTCTCGATGGTCTCGTTGCCTGTCTGACCCACCTGGCTCAAGTCCAGGTCGACAAGCATCGCACCCTGCGGCTTGAATCCCAGCGGCGCGCGCAGAGTGCGCACCATGCCTCGCACGGCGACCAGCGAGGCCGCTACCAGCAGGGTGCAGATGGCAATCTGCGCGCACAACAAAAGGTCGCGCAG
Source organism: uncultured Acidobacteriaceae bacterium (assembly GCA_963826915.1). Taxonomy (GTDB): domain Bacteria; phylum Acidobacteriota; class Terriglobia; order Terriglobales; family Acidobacteriaceae; genus Telmatobacter. The sequence continues at coordinate 1,090,727 of CAWGYG010000003.1, read as the reverse complement.
GGTAAAACGGCGCAAGTGCAATGCATCCACCCGCCCGCTCTTCATCGCCTGTAACGGGCTGTTCCGCCATGTCTGTCGCGCCGGAACCATCCCAAACAGCAGCGCGCTTACCAGCGTCAAAGCCAGGCCTGCCACGAACACACGAACATCGACGCTTGCCCCCAGATGGCTTTCAACGGCCGGACGCCACCGGTTCAACACGCCCAGCAGCAGATCTGCGCTGACCAGCCCCCCAGCTCCGCCCGCCAGCGAAACCACCACCGCCTCTGTCAGCAGTTGGCTCACGATTCGCCGCCGGCTCGATCCCAGAGCCACGCGAATCGCGAGTTCGCGGCTGCGATCGGCCGCGCGTGCCGCAAACAGGGTTGCCAGGTTCGCGCATGCCGCCGCAAGCACCAACAGCGCCAGCAACGTCACGCTAAGAAGAAATCCGCGAATAACGTCGCCTTCGTCCCCAATGAGTCCTGGATGAATCAGCCGCAGCGGCTGTCCATCGTCGCTCTGCGGATACTCCTTCGCCAGCTGGGCGGAAATCGCATTTAGATTCTCCGTCGCCTGCTGCGGCGTAACCCCCGGTTTAAGCCGGGCAATTACCGTAACGGCGATCGATGTACGACTATGCAGGGAATCCCACCCCTCCAGCTGCTCTTCGTTCACCATGGGAACCCAGTAGTCCGGCCACACAAACCGCTCCGTGCCGTGAAATTGCGCCGACGCCACGCCAACCACGGTAAAAGGATGCTTGTTGAGCTCGACTGTTGCCCCGACAACCCCGGGGTCGGCGTGAAACGCGTTTCGCCACAGGGCATCGCTCAAAACCACATAGGGCGCTGAATTCGGGCCGTGCTCGTCCGCCGCGTGGAAAAAGCGTCCGGCTTGCGGTTGCACGCCAAGCAGATCGAAGTAATTGCCGGTGACTTCATCACCGGAGACGTTCATCGCCAAGTTACGCCAGAGCAAACCCGCATGAGAATACGCATAAATTCCGGCCATCCCGCTGAAGGTGGTGTTGCGCCGCTGAAAATCTTGAAACGCGGGATACGAATTAGTCAGCAGCCGCCCGCTCATCCACGCCTTGTGGCGAAGCTGATACAGGTTCTGTGGGTCGCGCACCTCAAGTGGGCGCAGCAAAACCGCATTCACGACTGCCAGGATCACCACGTTGGCTCCGATCCCCAGCATCAGAGTCAGCAAGGCAACAATGGTGAACGCGGGGGACTTCCGGAGTATGCGAATCGCATAACGAACATCCAGCAATAGCTTTTCCGCAGACGGCAGGCCCCATTCGGAGTGATAGCTTTCACGAACCGCCTCTACAGATCCGAACTTCAGGCGGGCGTGGCGACGGGCATCCTGGGGAGCCATGCCGGTGCGGATGTTCTCTTCAGTCTGGGTTGCAAGATGCGATTCAATCTCTTCCCTGAGCCGTTCGTCGCCGGGCTGTACATCGCGGCGCATGGTTGTGAAGTTGAGAAGGCGCGCGAAGAAGCGATTCACGGCTTTCATGCCAGATCCTGCGCATTTACGTCAAAAAAGCGCGCGATGATCGCCGCAGTCTGCTCCCAATCGCGTTTTTCGGCTTCAAGTAATTTGTGTCCCGCTCGCGTCAACCGATAAAAGCGCGCTCGGCGATTGTTTTCCGAGGGCCCCCAGTCCGATGCAATGGCGCCTTCCTGCTCCAGCCTTAGAAGGACGGGATAGAGCGTGCCCTGATTGAGAGATAGCAGGTCGCCGCTGATCTGCTCGATGCGTCGGGCAATGCCGTATCCGTGCAACGGTCCCTGCATATCGAGGGTCTTCAGAACCATCAGTGCCATTGTTCCCTGCTGGACATCTTTTTTCTGTTTCAGGCAGTTTCCCCTAACGGCGGTCATTTGGTTTACCAACAGGAGAATGTCATAGTTCCATTGGGAAGGCAACAGGAAATCGCGGATGGCGCAGATCTTCAGCTTAGATCGGTTGAATAGGAATTCGCCGGCGATCCTGCGCGTGTGTGGAGGAGAAGAAGGCACGCACCTTACTAACGAAGACCAAGGCGCAGGGGGAACTCTTCTTCGTCGTCTTCCAGATACAGCGCTTCGCAGTGTTCGCGGATGATGGCCCGGTGGGCGCGACGAAGGGTGAAGTGGGTGGCGACAATTGCAGCAGCGGCGACGACTAGATGGATAGGGCTGGCTTCAACCCAGGATTCGCAGACGATGGGCAGCCAGGGAACAACAGGGAGAAAGGCGAAGTATTTGAGCAGCGTGATTGCGAGGTTCGACTGCTGCCTTGAGGGTTCGCCGGTGAAGGCGACGATTTTGACGTTGATAAAGAAGATGTCGGTAAGGAGCAGGCACATGCCGATGGACACGACGAGTTGGCTGACAGTTGCGGGCCACGTAAGGAGTTCCCACGGAGCGATGGCGCGAAATGAGAAGAACGCAGCGAGCGTGATGGATAAAGCAGTCAGAAATACCCACAGCTTGGCGGCTTGCAATTGTTGAATCGCGGAGCCGAAGCGTGGAGGACGGCCATGCACGATGCGAAAGATCCAGCTTCCCTGCTGATTGCCGGGAGAAACAAAGGCCATCCGCAAGCCGGCAATCGTCCAAAAGGCGATGATCGCGGTGGCTGCGCGGATTCCGTCGCCTGAGACTTCCATCCGGACCTGATGATGCACGACGGTGAAGCGCAGGATAGTGGCAACTACCACGGACAGGCCAACGCCTCCATAGAGGACGAGATAGATGCGGTAGCGTTGGACGCGCAGCAGCGTCTGACTGATGAAATGGAAGACGGCGCGACGGAGCGGCGGTCTGAGCAATGTGGCGTTGAGCAGCTTATCCAGCGGGCGCGCGACCCAGTTGCGCGTGTCGTGTGTTCCCGCCCCTTCAACCAACTGGCGAACCCTGCGGCGATAGGCGAACGGGTAGGCGATGATGGCGATGACTATCGTTGCAAGCAAGGCGATACAGCCAGTTTGAGCGAGAGCGGAGTAGATGGGCAAAGCCGACGGACCTTCGAGGACGCGCTGGTAGATTCCCAGGAACCAGAACGGCGGAAAGCAGAGGACGTAGGGACTTCCGGATTGAAGAAAGACAGGAATCGCACCGGAGAGCACTGGGAAAAGGAACAGCATCACCAACAGGACGGCGATGGCAGCGCCTTGCAGGAACAACGAAAGCTTACGAAACAGGCGCGCGCCAAGAACGGAAAGAAACACGCCCTGGAGGGCCAGAATAAAGGCCGCGGAGAACAAACCTGCGGCGGTAACGGCAAGCAGGTGGCCGGCGAGAAGTGGGGTGAGGCTGGGTGGATCGAAGGAGGAGGGAATCACGAGCGGGGCGAGGAAGTTGGCGTCAAAGAGAAAGCCTACGATGAAGATGGTGATGGCGGCAACGCGTGCGAAAAAGAGATTGCGGTCACGAATGGGCAAGGTTGTGAGGACAAAGATGTCGAGCAGATCGGGGAAGAACAAATCCCACTCAAAGACGGTGATGATGCCCATGGCGGCGAAGGAATAGAGGACGAAGAAGAAGTGATGATTGACCTGCAACCAATAGGTCGGGCGGGATGCGTCCAATGGTTGGCCCGGCGGCCAGGCGATGAATGGATGGTAGACAGGATACAGATACAACGCGACCATGAATCCGGGAAGGCCTGTGGCCAAGGCAATGAGGATCAAACGCGATTTGGCATCGCCGTCGGGAGATGCGGTTTCGTGGTTGAAGAACCGCTCGAGAAAATGACGCACGAGCAGCGAAAACTGGCTGCGCCGGGGTTCCAACGCAGAACCTAATGCTGCCTGGGCGTTTAACGGCAGAATGTCGGGCTCGGACATCATGAGGAGACGCTGGAATTCACCGTTCATCGGCGATCCTCATCACTTCGACCATCTCCTGCGCAGTCGCTCTGGTGTCCTGCTGCTGTACGAGCTGGGCAAAGACGCTTTCGAGATTCGGAAGGCTCATCAACCGGGCGAGATCGGAGGGACGGGCGTCAGCCAGGATCTTCCCTTTTGCGATTACGATCACGCGGTTGCAGACCTGCTCAACGACTTCGAGGACATGCGAGATGTAGAGGACGGCCTTGCCTTCCGCTGCGAGCAACTCAAGCAGATCTTTGAATAGGCGTCCAGAGACCACATCGAGGCCGGAGAGCGGTTCATCAAAGATCAGCAATTTGGGATCGTGGAGCAGGGCGGCAGCGATGAGAACACGTTGGCGCATTCCCTTTGAATAAGAGGAGATGGGTGAATACTGCCAGGATTCCAAATGCAGAAGTCTGAGCAGGCGGGTGGCCTTGATCTGAATAAGTGCCTCGCTCATGCCGCGAAGGCGACCCACCAGTTGCAGATATTCGAGGCCCGAAAGGTAGTTGTAGAGATGAGCTTCTTCCGGGACGTATCCGATGGTGGCACGAAAGGCGACCATGTCATTGCGGATGTCGTGGCCTTCGAAGAGCACTCGGCCGTCGTCTGGACGCAACATGCCTGTGATGATTTTGACGGTGGTGGATTTTCCGGCGCCGTTGGGGCCGAGAAAGCCGATGACTTCACCGGGTGCGACCTTGAAGTTGACCTGCTGAACGGCGGGAATGCCGCGGAAACTTTTCGAGAGGTTTTCGAGTTCCAGCATGGGGTCACCCGTGTACCCTATGTAGCATTCGATATAATGATTGTCAAGTAGATTGCTACATAGCTAGAATGTGCCATGGCCACAGAGGCGAACCTCTCGCACACAGCGGCAATGATCCTTCAAGCAGTGGACGCGGGATTTGTGTACGGCTTCAGCATCATGGAGATGACTGGATTGCCGAGCGGGACGGTTTACCCGGCGATGCGGCGGCTGGAGCGCGATGAACTGATCCGTTCGCAATGGGAGCGGGAGTCGATCGCGGAAGCGGAGCAGAGACCGCAAAGAAAGTATTACAAGCTGACCCCGGCCGGAAGAACGAAGCTTGAAGCCTCGCGCAAGCGCTATCCACTGTTAGAGCGGTTGATTCCTTCGCAGGAAGCAGGGACCGTATGAAGACTGCAATTGAGTCGGCATTTCGCGTGTTCCATGCAGGCGTGCTGCGCGTGGCATCGCTTGTGGTTCCGTGGAACCAGCGCGGGGAGTGGTGGCGGGAGTGGAATGCGGAACTCTGGCATGTGCGCGAAGCGTGTGCGCCATCGGGAAATGCATCGTGGGGGGCGGAACGAGAGGTGACTGCGTTTTGCCTGGGTGCGTTTCAGGATGCAGCTTTTCTGAGGCGGCAGGGGCGAGAAAAAGTCGCGCATGGCGCTCCGCTGCATGGGTCTGCCGCGTATTGCATTCTTTTTCTTGCGGCTATGGCGACCGCGAGTTATTGCGTTGCGCTTCTATTGCCAGGTGTGCGCGGGCAGCAGAGCTTGTCCACGCATCCAGTGCGCTCGGGATTGGTGCTGATTCGCGCTTTTTTTGAGGACGATGATGCGCCAGCGACCCTCTCGTCTGCACAATATCGCGCGTGGAACGGGCAGAAGCAGCGGTATTTCGACGGATTTGCATTCTACCGCGTGACCGAAGAGCCTGTGACCCTGGAATCTGCATTGAACGAGGGCCGACATCCCGCCGCCTGGAAAGTTGCGCGAGCCAGTACGAATCTATTCGCGCTGCTGGGCTTGCCCGTGATGCTCACCGGACCTACGCTCGAACGAGATGCGAACCTGCCAAGGATCATATTGAGCGAGAAAGTGTGGGCGAGAGAATTCGAAGCAAATCCGCACGTCGCCGGGTCGGTGGTGCGCCTGGGGCAGCGCGAAGTGCGAGTGGTGGGCATCGCCCCCGATGGAGCGCGCGACCTGCCTGGAAATGTCGATGCGTGGATGCTGGAGCCGGAGTCTGCGATACCTTCCGGCAGCAGGGGATACGTTGTCGGACATCTGACTGAACTGGGTCGGGCGGAATTGTGGCGTCAATGTGTGCCAATCACTGCCTACAGGGCGGATCAAACGGAGGACGAATTGCTGGGCGTCTCCCTCGATCAAAAGCCACTGCGACCCTGGAGCGTCTTTCTCTTCGCGTCGTTGCTTGCCTTGCTGGCCTTGCCTGCCATCACGTCAGTGTCGTTAGGGGATTCGAGTGTAAGCCCGCAACGAACTTCGTGGTTGAGAAGGCTTTATCGCTGGGGATTTCTGAGCGCCAAGATCGCATTGTTCCTCCCGATTGCATTTTTTGCCTCGATCGACCTGGCCTATTCAGACACGGCGTTTCAGTCGTCCTCTTCTGTTTATATTCAATTGATCTGCTCGTTTTCGATTTGCCTTTTCGGGATGCGCTGGGTGCTTCAGGATCAGCGGCATCGGTGCCCGGTGTGTTTGAGGCGAGTGACCCACCCAGCTTATGTGGGACAGGCGTCGAGGACCTTCCTGGCGTGGAACGGCACCGAGATGATGTGCATGGGCGGGCACACGCTGCTGCACGTGCCCGGATTGCCAACTAGCTGGTTCAGCACACAGCGCTGGCTGTACCTCGATGCTTCCTGGGGATTTCTGTTTGCAGGCCCTGGAACTGGAATGGAGAACGAGGCGATTACGGGACTTTCAGCACGCTGACGGGACCGACGGCGCTTGCTGCGGCGTTGCACGGAACGCCCAACTGTTTCCCAACATGAAGTTGATGATGGAGCAGCACAGAATTGCGATGCAATTCGATGCCAGCACCGGCATTCGCGCCTCATGCACGAGGACTCGCATCAGAACGAGGTTACCCAGCATGGAAATCAGGCCATTCGAAAGATGGAAACGGACTAACTGACCGAGAAGGGCGGAATGCTCGCGTCGATCTCGCCACGTAAAGTGCAGGTGCCAGATAAAGTTATGCACGAGGGTGAGTTCAATGGCCGCGGCGGTGGCATAGAGGTAGTGGCCGGGAGCCAAGCGGTTGAACAGGGCGAGCGCGGATAACTGCACCGCCATACCGACGGCTCCGACAAGATTGAACTTCCCCCAGCGGATAAATGTGTTCATGGCAACGGCTCCTGCCGGTAAAGTTGCGCCGTGTGCCGCACCGTGACGGTGATCGCCATCGCGAACATGGCGGCTGTTGCGATTGCTCCACCGAGATCGAAGAGAAGCATCCTGTGCCCGAACAAAGTTGAGTAGGGGCTGCGGAGGAGTGCCAGGTTTCCAATGATTAGGAGAATGCGAATCTCTGTGGGACCGAAAACACCCTGCGAGAGTTGAAAGCAGGACAGTGAATATGTCGCGAGGTAGCTCTCGCTGGAAAGAAGCAGAAAGGCGATGAGCATCGCAATCGCAATTTGCCAGTGCAGAAATCCGGAAAAGGCGAGGCCGGTCATGAGTGCGACCGATCCAAAGATGTCTACGATGTGATCGACATAGAAGCCGTAGCGGGGTCGCTCGAGGCGACGGACGCGCGCCAGGGTGCCGTCGAGGCTGTCTCCGAGCCAGTTGAGAATAATGCACAGAATTACAAGAAGGAGGGCGCGGCGGTCGTAGCGCGACAACGCATAGCAGGCTCCGGCTGCAAGCTGCGCACTGAATCCGAGCAGGGTAAGTTGATCGGAACTTAACCAGCGAGGAGCACGCGCGGCCATCCACTGCAAAGCACGCTTCTCTATTTGTGCTGTGAGGGCCTGGTTGATCCGACGAGCGGATGCGGATTCTGATTTCGTGTTTAGAGTCGCGGACTGGGTTTTCATTTTTGTGGCCTTTCCATTTGCTTTAACGCATTGCATGCAGAGCGCAGGGTGAACTCGAGCGAGTCGCGAGGAACGCTTTGAACGAAAGGCCCGATCGCCCAGCCGAGGCCGTCTGGAATGGAACGCGTGAGCGAGACTGACTCGATCTGGATGTAGAGGCCGCCATCTCGCTCCTCATAGGTCCAGTAGGAGTTCAGACGCCAAAGGAACCCGTGCTCCTGACTGGAAGCGAGCGCGCGCTCGGCGCTGGTTCCGGGGGAGTCGATTTCGGAGATGCTCGTGCTGCGCGAGATGCTGTATCCGTGCTGAGGATCGAGACGGCTGAAGTCGATGTCGTAGGTCGTGTCCATGACAACCGTGATGACATGGCGCTGGCGGACCCGCATCACGGCCTGCATGTGGCCGCCTTGTTGCGCAAGCACTCTGGCCTGGAGCACTTGCGGGGGAAAGTGCTGAGGGTAGGAGTTGATGTCCTTCATCAATCGCTCAAAATCCGCGACCTTAGCTCCTGGCACGAAGGCGGAACCACGCCAGTGATGCAACATCGCTCCGGAAAAGACCGCATCCTCGGAGGGCGTGAGGCGCTCAACGATAAGTTCTCCGCTGCGAAGGCGAAGCAGGTTTTGGGTGGACCCAGAGGAAAAGAAGGCATCCTGCGACTGGTGCTGCTGGGCCAGACGCGACTCCAACCCGACGACATACAAGTTGAATTTCGAGAGAGCGGCTGGGGACGGTTCGGCGAGTGCAGTGCCGGGAACGAGGGCGATATGCAGGAAGAAGAGCATGACCGAGGTAGCGCACAGGTGCATGAGCTTTTTGGAATACGTAGATGGTTGGCGAGCCATGTGTTTCACAATGCCTGTTTGCGCTTCGCAATGCAATGAATGAAATCTCACCCAGCGGTAATTGATTCTCACCGCGCAAGCTGTTGCAGCACTTGAACTTCAAAGAAGTTGTACATTGTCGAATTGGTTCAGAGATAAAGTCGCAATCGGATACACTTGACGGTGACCCATGACGGACCAACAGCCAGCACGGCGATACCGCTTTGGAGCATTTGAAGCAGACGCGGCCACGGGAGAGCTGCGACGGCAAGGGATCCGGATCAAGCTAAATGCGCAGCCGTTCCAGGTGCTGTTGCTGCTGATGGATCGAGCGGGGCAGTTGCTAACACGTGAGGAGATTTCGCGAGAACTCTGGCCCGATGGGACGTTTGTCGACTATGAGCACGGCGTGAATTCGGCCGTGAATCGCATTCGCGAGGCTTTGGGAGACACGGCGGGCAATCCGCGATTTGTGGAGACGCTGGCGCGGCGTGGGTATCGATTTGTGGCGCCGGTGGAACGGATCGACCTGAATGGCAATCGGCAGAGTCGAGGGACTGAATCCGTGTCTCAGGATTCGAGTGATCTGGCGGTCGATCCAGATGAGCCGACGAGCGGGGCACGTTGGCAAGTTCTAGCGTCGGTAGATGAGCTTCCGATAGCTTCTTTCACCCTTGTGCAGACGCTGTTTGTGCTGCTGCAATTGATGTATGTGGGCTTTTATGTAGGGGCGCTGGCTAACCTGGCTGAGATTGAGGATCTACTTTCAGTCATGCCGAGGACGGCACACTTGCTTGCCGTGGTGATCGTGACGGCAGCGACCCTCATTCCGGTTCGCGCATTTGTGGTGACCGCGGTGCTTTTTCATGCACCGGGAGCACGTGAGAAATTTCTAAAGATCTGGCCGCTTCTGCTTGTCTTCGATGTGCTTTGGGCGCTTTCACCCTTCCTGTTGATGCACCATATCAATTTCGGATTAGCACTGTCGTGTACGGCGTTGCTGGTGTATTCGCCGTTTGCGCAGCGGTCACTGGTGTTGATGGGCGCGGGCGGAGCGGGTCCTGCGATAGGGGCGACTGCCCGACCAGATCGGCAATAGGGATTCGGCTGCGAGAATAGCCCATCCTGGATGTCTCTCAGCCTCTGGCCGGCAGCTTTAATCCCAACTCGCGCATGGCGATCTGGAGGTCGGCCCAAGCTTCCTTTTTCTGGCGCGGATCGCGGAGCAGGAACGCGGGGTGATAGGTAACGATGAGCTTGGTGCCGCGGAAAGAATGGACGCGCCCCCGGAGACCGGCCAAGGGCTGACGCTGACCGAGCAAATATGTTGCTGCAGTGGCTCCGAGAGCGACGAGAACCTCGGGACGCACAACATCAATCTGGCGGAAGAGAAACGGTGAGCAGGTGTTGGCTTCCTCGGGTTCGGGCGTGCGGTTGCCGGGCGGACGGCACTTGACTACGTTGGCGATGTAGACCTCTTCGCGCTTGAGTCCCATGGCAGCAATCATGTTGTTAAGAAGCTGGCCAGCGCGGCCAACGAAGGGTAGGCCCTGCGCGTCTTCGTCGGCGCCGGGACCTTCGCCCACAAAGAAGAGGCGCGCGTTGGGGCTGCCGTCGGCGAAGACGAGCTTGTTTCGACCCTTGTGAAGGGCGCAACGTGTGCAATCGCCGATGTCTTCGCGGATGAGTTGGAGGGCCGAGGCGCGGTCGGATTGAGGGACGGCAGCCGAGATTTGCGGAGGTGCGGAGATGGGCTTGCGGGGTGGAATAGGACTGTTCTCCTGAATGGTTTCCGATTGAGGTCCATCGTCTCCCACCCTTTCAGCGAAATGCTGCTGAAAGGATGGGGCACCCACGGATTGGGCGATTTGCTGACTATCAGATGCGGGAATCATTGCGGGACCGACGGGGCGGCGATAGAACTCGGTGAGGCCTAGATCGCGGTAAAAGCGGAGGCGCGTCTGGAGTGCTTCGCGGGTTGCAGGGTCGAGCGCACGGGGCACGCAGGCTACTCCACGATGAGCTGACGACGCGAGGCGGCGGGAGCTGCTGACTGGCTGAGGACTTGATCCTGGGGCGATTCCTGATCGAGTTCAACTGAGAGAGTACGGGGGCGGCGAAGCATCACAATCTCGTCGAGGATGCGATCAGCGAGCTTACGCTTGGGCATCTCGGGGAACTCGATCGCGGTGGATGCAGTGAGGAATGTCGCTGCATTGAGATCGGAATCGATACCCACGCTTTCGGCGGACACATCGTTGACCACGATTGCGTCGGCGCCCTTGCGCAAGAGCTTGGCGCGGCCATTTTCCATGCGGTTCTCAGTCTCGGCTGCAAAGCCCACGATGAGTTGGCCGGGGCGGCGATTACGCGTTACCTCGGCGAGAATGTCTTCAGTAGGAGTGAGTTCAAGAGTGAGAGGGCCGGTGCGTTTGAGCTTGTGATCGAAAATTTTGGAAGGACGGTAATCGGCAACAGCTGCGGCTTTTACGATGAGGGTGGCCTCGGGCATGCGTTCGAGGACGGCTTTGCGCATCTCGTCGGCAGTGGTGACCTTGATCAATTCGCAATGGGTGGGCGGATGGAGCGCAGACGGACCACTGATGAGAATTACTTTTGCGCCACGGCTTTGCGCGGCGTCGGCAAGCGCGTATCCCATTTTGCCGCTGGAACGGTTGCCAAGATAGCGGACGGGATCGAGAGCCTCACGGGTGCCACCGGCAGTGACGAGCACGATTTCGCCGGCAAGATCGTGGCGACGGCCCAAGGCATTCAACACGGTGTCGGCGATGGCTTCGGGTTCGGCCATGCGACCGACGCCGACCATGCCGCACGCCAAGTCTCCGGAACCGGGTTCGATGACGCGAACGCCGCGCAGGCGCAGGATTTCAAGGTTGGCCTGGGTTGCCGGGTGATCCCACATGTTCAGGTTCATGGCGGGCGCAACGAGGACAGGCGCGGTGGTGGCAAGGTACATGGTAGTCAGGAAATCGTCGGCGATGCCGTGAGCGAACTTGGCGAGGATATTTGCCGTGGCTGGTGCAACTACCAAGGCTTCAGCCCACTGCGCTTCGCCGATGTGTTCGATCGAAGAGTCGTACGCATCCTCGTTGGTGGCAGCATCGTCCCAAAGGCTGGTGATAACCTTGTGGCCCGTAAGAGCGGCGAAAGTGAGCGGCTGGATAAAGCGAGTTGCGGACTCAGTCATGACAACATGGACTTCGAGGGCCTGCCGCTGCAGAGCGCGCACCAGTTCTGCCGCCTTGTACGCAGCAATACCGCCGGAGACGCCAACCGTTACTCTCATTGCTTAATTGTAGAACGTCTGGATTGTGAAGGACCGGATGGCAGATTGCACTCTTGTGCTATCCCATCCTTGCGGCAAAGGACGTCGCAAGGATGGGGCAGCCACAGAAAGGGTTCAGAAGCCACAAAACATGACAGTTCTTAGAGAATCGGAATGCCGTTTTCGGCCACGAGCGGCTTGACGACCGGAACATCCTTTTTCACGTAAGATATTTTGCCTGCTTCAATTTCATCCTGAGCGATGCGACATGCTTTCGTCGAATGGCTGGGGACGAGCGCAGCGGAACCGTTCTGAATCTGACGAGCGCGGCGGGCAGCCACAAGTACCTTGCGGTAATTCGAGTCAAAACTGTACTCAATCGTCATCAGGATCCTCTCCAAAGGGAAGTTGTTGCTGACCGGAAGAGCCTTCGATGCCGAAGGCCTCCAGGACAGGTTTAAGCCGCTCCCGCGAGTTCGACTGACGACAGGCCGCGGCGACCTCCAACACCCTGCTCGAACGGTAAGCGATTGGCTCAGCATTCCGATAGAAGCGCTCAGCCAGAACAATCGCCTCAAGTTGGGCTACCGCCCGGTCAAGGATGTCGTTGATGAGAATATAGCTGTAATCGCGATAATTCTCAATTTCCTTCCTGGCCTCGCTAAGGCGGCGGAAGACTTCCTCTTCATCTACAACGCCTTCTGCACGGCTACGGTTGCGGAGGCGGGTACGCAGAACTTTGGGGTTGGGGGGAAGGACGAAGATGCTGGCAGCCTCAGGCATCGCGCTACGAACCTGGGCTGCTCCCTGGACGTCGATGTCGAGGAGCATGTCGTGACCGAGGCGGCGGGCGTCCTCGAGTGATTGGCGCGCGGTTCCGTAGTAATTCCCGAAGACTTCGGCGTATTCAAGGAACATGCCTTCGGCAATCATGCGCTGGAATTCCTCGCGGCTGGTGAAGAAGTACTCGCGGCCGTGTTCTTCAGAACCGCGCGGAGGACGCGTGGTCCAGGAGATGGAAAAGTCGACATTGCTGACCTGCTTGCGCAGTTCGCTCACCAACGTGCTTTTGCCCGAACCGGAGGGCGCCGAAATAATGAATAGAATTCCTGCCACGTGCGGTTTTCCTTGTCGATCAAAATATCAAAACATATCGGATGGGTTAAGCGCGTCAGAGCTCCTCAAAAAACCGCTCAAGCTTGTTATTCCGCGTTTTGAACCTGCTCGCGGGCTTTCTCAATCTCTGTCTTCATGGCCAGGCCCAACTCGGTGATACGGGTTCCCTTCCCGCCAACGCCGCCGGTTTTGGAGAGGAGTGTGTTGGCTTCGCGATTCATTTCCTGGAGCAGGAAATCGAGCTTTTTGCCGACTTCTCCGCCGGTGGTGAGCAATTCGGTGAAGTGGCCGATGTGGGTGATCATGCGCTCAAGTTCTTCAGAGATATCGCTGTGATCGACGAGCACGGCGACTTCTTCAAGCAGTCGCTGGCGGTTGAATTCATTCCCTGTTGCGGCGATGAGGCGCTGGGTGAGGCGTTCCTGGTAGCGCTGCTCGACTTCGGGGCGCAACGCGGCGATACCATCGACGGCCTCGGAAAGGCGGTCGAGGGATGCACGGAGAATCGCCTCAAGGGCTTCGCCTTCGCGGGCACGCATGATCTTAAGTTCGTTGAGGAGGGGACCGATTTCGCGGGATGCACTCTCGGCGAGCGTGACAAAGTCCTCGTCGAGGTTGTTGCGGCTCTCGCTCTGGAGCGCGCCAGTCATGCGCAGGGCCACGTTGAGATCGGGTTCGCCCTTGAGATGGAATTCGGTGCGCGCCTGCTTGAACGCATCGAGGTACCCGGCGACAAGTTCGCGGTTATAGCCCGACTTTTGCTGAACCGAGCGATCGACGGAGAGGGTTAATTCGACATGGCCACGGACCAGATTTTCCTTGAGGGATCGACGCAATTCCATTTCAAGAGCATCGAGCCCCGCGGGCAGGCGCAACTGGATATCGAGAAAACGGTGATTCACGCTCTTGACGCTCAGGGTGTAGACAAGCTGATCGGTAACTCGGACCTGGATACGGGCAAAACCTGTCATTGAATAAATAGGCATACTTACTTTTCCTCGGCCTCGCCGGATAGAGCGGGCTGCATGAGACGCTCTGGCACAGATTCTGGGTTGAGAGAGTCGGCAGCCCCGGATTCGGGCAAGTCCATGAATTGCAGTTGGTAGAGCCGCTGATAGGTGTGCGACGTGGTCAGCAAGTCTTCGTGCGACGCGATGGCCGTGATGCGCCCGTCTTCGAGAATGGCAATGCGATTGGCGCGGCGAATCGTCCCGAGGCGATGCGCAATGACGAGGACTGTGCGATTCTGCATCAGATTGGCGAGAGCAGCCTGGACGAGCGATTCGCTCTCAGCGTCGAGGGCGGAGGTAGCCTCGTCGAGAATGAGAATGGGGGCGTCTTTGAGGATGGCGCGCGCGATGGCCAGGCGTTGACGCTCGCCGCCGGAAAGCCGGAAGCCCTTTTCGCCGATGATCGTATCGTATCCCTGGGGCATGCGCAGAATGAAATCGTGGGCAAGGGCGTTACGAGCAGCCTGTTCGATGAGAGCTAACTTTGTGTCGGGCTGGCCGTAGGCGATGTTGTTGCGGACAGTGTCGTTGAAAAGGATGGTTTCCTGAGTGACCTGGGCAACCTGGCGGCGCAGTGAACCGAGGGTGAGGTCACGTATGTCTTTGCCGTCGATAAGAATGCGACCCGAGGTAACGTCGAAGAAACGCGGAATGAGGTTGACGAGAGTGGATTTTCCAGCGCCGCTGGGGCCGACGAGCGCGAGGACTTCGCCGGAGTGAACATCAAGGTCGACGTTGTGGAGAATCTGGTGCTCGCCATCTTCAGTGGAGTAGGAGAAGCCGACATTGTCGAACTTGATGTCGTTGGCGAATCGTTTGAGAGTGATGGCGTGGGGCCTTTCCTTTACTTCATCTTCTGCGTCGAAGAAGTTGAAGATCGATGTAGAGGCGCCCATCGCCTGCTGGAAGCTGTTGTAGAAGTACGCGAACTTGCGCACCGGGTCGTAGAGCTTAAAAAGAAGGATAATGAAAGCGCCAAATAGCCCCATGGTCATGTGGCCGTGAAGAATTTCATTGCGGCCGATGAAGAGGAACATGGCAATGGCGATGGCGCCAATGGTATCCATCAACGGCGAACTGATGGACTGAATGCGCACGCTGCGCAGGTTGGCCCTGAACAGGCGCGTGGCAGCTTTCCTAAAGCGGAGAATCTCCCATAGCTCGGTGTTGAAGGCCTTCACGATGCGATTGCCGGTAACGGTTTCGTGGAGGATGTTCTGAATCTCGGCTAGCTTGTCCTGGCCGGTGCGAGTGCGAGTGCGGACTTCCCTACCGATTTTGCGCGCGGAAGTGACCACCACGGGGATGAACAAGACGAGTGCCCAGCTGAGGTATCCACCAAGCTTAATGACCAGTACCAGTCCGGCGACGAAAGTGAAGAACTGTTGCAGGAACTCGCCGATGACGGAACTGAGCGCGGTCTGCACCTTGTCGACATCGTTGATCAGCGTGGAGAGGATGGTCCCTGTCGGGTGCTTGTGGAAGAAGCTTGAGGAACGGCGCAGCGTGGCTTCATAGAGGTGATTGCGCAGGTCGGTAATAGTGCCGAAGCCCGCGTAGTTGACCAGATAGGTGCCTGAATAATCGCAGATCCCTTTGAGCAGGGTCGCGACCACAAGCGCAAAGGCCACCACATCCCACGCGTTGTGGATGTGCATGAAATGGGGAATGATAAGGCGGAGATCAAAGTGCCATGGACTCTTGGGAAGACCGAGGAGGATGGGGCCTTCAGGCGCATCGGGACGAAGGACCTGGTCAAAAATGGGTTGCAGGAGGAGGATGCGAAAGGTGTCGAGCACGCCGACCGCTGCCAGCAGCAGCACGCCGGGCAGCCATTGTAGCGAGTAAGGGAGCCCGTAGCGGAAGAGGCGAAGAGGCTTAGTCATGCCTGCGAGTCCGCCCGCCCGCTGTATTTTAGCCGGCTCTGTTCAGCATGGGTGCCCATCCCAGTATTGTATCCGGCCCCGGATGAGGGTTGCCGAGTGCGCCGAATGGGCGCGGTTTTGAGGTTAGCTTTCCCCGGCGGCGCCTTTTTCGATGAGGCGAGTGGTGGAGAAACCCTCAACGAGGGGCACGATTTTAACTTCGCCACCCCAGGAAAGCACCTCCTGGGCGCCTACAACCGAGTCAACGTTGTAGTCGCCGCCCTTCACGAGGACGTCGGGTTTCAAGGCAACGACGAGGGCGAGCGGAGTCGGATCATCGAATATCACCACAGCGTCGACAGCGGCCAGTGCAGCAAGCACGCGAGCGCGCTCGCGCTGACTGACGATGGGGCGGGATGGACCCTTGAGACAGCTAACCGATGCGTCGCTGTTGATGGCGACGATGAGGCGGTCGCCGCAACGGCGAGCTTGCTCAAGTACAGTGATGTGTCCCACGTGGAGCAGGTCGAAACATCCGTTCGTGAATACGACACGCTCGCCGCTGGCTTTCCAGAGTGCAACACGCTGGAGCAATTCGTCGCTGTCAAGGACGCGGCCCTCGGCGTTCAACGCAATTTGAGGATTGAGGGCGGAGAGCAGCTCGTGTTTCTCCACCGGGACAGTGCCGAGCTTGGCCACTACAATCCCTGCGGCAAGGTTGGCGAGCTCCACGGCCGTTTCGGGGCGCAGTCCGGAGGCGAGGCACAACGCGAGCACTGCGATTACGGTATCTCCGGCGCCGGAGACGTCGAAGACCTGGCGCGCCTGGGCGGGGGCAATGAGGCGGTTGCCGGGCTGGACGAGAGCAATTCCCTTTTCGCTCAGGGTCGCGGTGAGGAACTCGATATCGAGGCTTTGGACCAAGGATTCGGCAGCAGAAAGGAGGGCGTCGAGGTTGTCGGAATCAACTCGCAGGGCTCCTGCGAGCTCTCCAAGGTTGGGACAGATGGTGGTGGCGCCTGAATATTGGGAGTAGTCGGCGCCTTTGGGATCGACGAGAACCGGGATTCCCTGTCGGCGGGCCGCTGAAATCAGGGAGTGGCAAACTTCAGGAGTAATGGCGCCCTTAGCGTAGTCGGAGATAACGAGCGCATGAACACCTGGGAGCAGTGCCAAAGACGTTTCAATGAGGCGGGCGTAGTCGGATGTGGACCGGGCCCCCGTGCGTTCCAAATCGAGGCGAAGCATTTGCTGACGACCGCCCAGAATGCGGGTCTTGGTGATGGTTGGGAATCCCTCGGAATGGATGAAGTTGGGGGTGATTCCATTGGCATGGAGACAGGCAGCAAGCAAGTGTTCATTTTCATCACCGCCGGTGAAGCCTGCCAGGAGCGTTTGAGCGCCGAGATGGGCAAGATTCATCGCTACATTGGCAGCGCCTCCGGGCTTGTCCTCCTGATGAATGCCACGGACCACGGGCACAGGAGCTTCGGGAGAAATGCGACCGACTTCACCCCAGACGTACTTGTCGAGCATGAGATCGCCGACAACAAGGAGCCGTTTGCCGGTCCATTCGTGCTCAATCTTCTGAATAACCTGGTGCAGTTGGCCGATCACGGCGCCCCCCAATTGACCCATGGGCCCGGAGGCTCGCGGCAGAGCAAACAGGCTTCCAGAAGGTTGTTGCTATCATAACGGCGTGACCGACCACGCCGACAGTGCCGCAAGAGATGGGCTTCGGACGATCTTTCTGGATCGTGACGGAGTGCTGAATGAGAAGATGCAGGAAGGCCAGTGGGTAACGACGTGGGATGAGTTTCGCACGCTGCCGGGAGTGCCGGAAGCGATTGCCCGGCTGAACAATGCCGGATTGCGCGTGATCGTGGTGTCGAATCAGCGCGGGATTGCTTTGGAGCACTTTTCGACTTCGGATGTTCTGGCGATTCAAGCCAAGTTTGAGAGCATGCTTGAGGAGCATGGAGCGCATGTAGACGGTTTCTATTTTTGCCCTCACGACAGGCTGGAGTGCAACTGCCGCAAGCCGCTGCCGGGGATGTTCTTGCAGGCGCAGAGCGAGTTTCCCGAGATCACGGCGGCAACAAGCGCGATGGTGGGTGATTCGCTGGCAGATATTGAGTTCGGAAGGCGACTGGGGATGCTTACGGTGTTCATTGAGGGCGAGGCGGAGACGCAGAAATCGGGGGCCGAGGCCGCGAAAAAGCTAGCGGATGGCCAGTTTCCGTCACTCGCGATGGCGGTAAGCAAGTTGCTGGAAGTGCGCTGCGAGGACGGCTCGTTCTTCCTCTTTTAGCCAAAAGGGCAATTGAATCCAGCTCAAAAAATGACTGCACACCGGGCTAATAGGCACTGAGGTCGAGGATTGCCTTCAGGATCGATTCAGGTTGGGGAAGAATGGCATCTTCGAGCACAGGCTGATAGGCGACGAAGGTATCCATTGAGCCGATGCGCTTGACGGGCGCATCGAGATCGTCGAAGAGTTCGTCGGCAATGCGAGCGGCGATCTCTGCTCCATAGCCCCAGCTCAACATGTCTTCGTGAGCCACAATAACGCGACTTGTTTTGCGAACCGAAGTGGCGATGGTTTCCCAATCGTAGGGGCTGAGGGTGCGCAGATCGATTACTTCAACTTCGACGCCCTTGTCACGGGCAGCGGTTTGCGCGGCCTGAAGGGCGCGCGGGACAATCGCGCCATAGGTAACGAGGGTGAGATGTTTGCCGGGGCGCACGATGCGGGCTTTGCCAAAGGGAATTGAGAAGTCAGGCCCCGGATAGGGAGCGCGACCGTAGGTTTCGCGGTAGAGGCGCTTGTGTTCGAGGAACAGCACCGGATCGTCGCAGCGGATGGCGGTGCGCAGGAGGCCGTTTGCATCGAGGGCGTTTGACGGGAAAACGACGCGCAGGCCAGGAATGTGGGTGAAGATGCTTTCACCGGACTGAGAATGATAGATAGCGCCCCCGGTAAGATAGCCACCAATGGGGACACGGATGACAGCAGGAGCGGCCCAGGCGCCATTGGAGCGCCAGCGCATGAGGGCGAGTTCGTTGTGAATCTGGTGAATGGCAGGCCAGATGTAATCGAAGAATTGAATCTCGACAACGGGCTTCATGCCACGGACGGCGTATCCCACGGCGCGCCCGACGATGTTGGCCTCGGCCAGGGGCGAGTTGAAGACGCGCTCGGAACCGAACTCGGCCTGAAGACCGGAAGTGAGCTTGAAGACTCCCCCTTTGCCTTTGACCTCTGTGAGAGCGGCTTCGCGACTGGCGTCGGCGACATCTTCGCCGTATACGATGATGCGCGGATCACGAAGCATTTCATCGTGCATGCATGCGTTGATGAGGTCGGCCATGGTATGGGGCGCACTGCCTTTGGAACTGGCGGATTTCCCCGGTTTGACACCGGCAGGCTGAACTTTTTCAGTAGCGAACGCAGCACTGGTGGGATCCAGATCTGCGGAATAGACGTGCTTGGAAATGTCTTTGATCTCGGGCAGGGGCGCCTCGAGCGCGCGCATGGCGGCCTCGGCAGCTTCATCTTCAGCGGCATGTTCGAGTTCGTTGATTTGTTCCGCGGTCAGAATCCCTTCGCGCAACAGGCGCATCTGCATTTTAGCGAGCGGGTCGCGCATGGCGTCGGCTTCGCGTTCGGCGGCAGAACGATAGAGCCGGTCATCGTCGGAGAGCGAATGGGAGTACACGCGAATGCAATGACCATGGACAAAAGCGGGTCCGTTCCCGGCGCGGCAGTGCTCGGCGGCGGCCTGGAAGGCGCGCAAGCAGATCTCGGGATCAGTGCCGTCTATCTCAGCGAAATGGAAGTTGGGGAAATTGGCCACGAGCCTGGAGATATTTCCGCCGGGGGTGTTCACCTCGACGGGCACACTGATGGCGTAGCCGTTGTCTTCAACGCAGAAGATTACGGGCAACTTCTGATTAGAAGCGGTATTCAGGGCTTCCCAGAACTCGCCCTGGGATGTGGAACCTTCACCAAGGCAGGTGAGAATGACCTCATCGCCATGGAATGTAACGTCGCGGAAGGCGCGATAATCGCCGTCGGCTTTTGCGGCGGCATCAGGGTGCCGGGTGAAGTAGCGTCCAGCTTCGGCGCAACCGACAGCATGGAGGACTTGAGTGGCGGTGGAAGAGGAGGTGCTGACGATATTCAGCGGGCGGCTGCTCCAGTGAGTCGGCATCTGCCGGCCGCCACTGGCCGGATCGCTGGCCGCGCCGACCGCCTGCAGCAGCATGTCGGTGGGCGAAACTCCCAGAGAGAGGCACAATGCCCGGTCGCGGTAGTAGGGGAAGAACCAGTCATAGCCCGGCCGCAAGGCGAGAGCCGCGCCAACCTGGAGGGCCTCATGCCCGGCGGCGGAGATCTGAAAGAAGATTTTCTGCTGACGCTTGAGAAGTATCTCGCGGTCGTCGATGCGGCGGGAGAGATACATGAGCCGATAAATCTCTATAAGTTGCTGTGGGCTCATGCTGCCGGAGGCGCCAGCCGGGTGGGGCGCTTGAGCACTGGAAACCGCAAGTCCCATTTCTTCCTCTCCAAGATTCGGGCTGTTTCGAACTTTCTTCCCATAAATCGAGAGCCAAAACGATTGTAGCAACCATCATGGGCCAAAGGGGGTTGCGCCGGGCATACGCCCGGGGAAGTCAGGATTATTGAACCGGGGTCCACCCGTGTAGGAAAGAGCCATCCTCTGTCTGACGCTGTGCGCAAGCTTTTCAATTGCAGCGACTTTGCGCAACTCCTCGGGCGTGAGGTCATTCGAGATATTGGTCGCAATCTCTGCGTCGAGTTGACGGGCCAGCTTGAGTAACTGGTCGGTGTCTGCAACGAGGGACTTGTGGCGATCCGCATTCATTGCCCGCAAGCGCTTTTGGGAATACTCCGGGTCGGTTTCTGACGTTTCTCCGATGGGGCTCTGCTGGCGAGGGGAAACCTGGCTGGGCAGTGGCGGGCCTCCGGAAGGACCGTTTTGCGCTAAGCCAGAGAATGGCAGGATCAAAACGAGACAAACCGGTCCAAGCACCGTGATCGATCGGAATTCTTTGCAATGTATCACGGTGGTCTCCTAGTTTTTGCCCGATGTCTTCATTTTCTCTTTTACGCTTTGGGCCAGCTTCTCAATTTCGTCAGCTTTGCGGATGACGGCTACCGAGAGCGTGTCCTTGTTGGTCTTGTCGACTTCAGACTTGAGCGCGATGGCCATGGCGAGCAGTTGCGCGCTCTGATCAGAGAGCTGCTTCTTCGGGTCGGCGGCGGCAGATGGAGGTTGTTTGCTTTGCTGCAAAGCGGGTTTGCCCTGCGCTGCGACTTGAGCCGTCGGCTGCGCGTTGCCGCCTGGGGACGGATTACCGTCTTGGGCGACACAACTGAATGCTGTAACGAGGGCGAGAATGAACCATCCACGGCTCATCAGGATTTTCTGTGCAATCCCTGCTCGCCCGGCTGTGGAAAGGTACGGTGAAAGATTCGGGTTCATCCGAAACAGCATTGGAGCCCCTCTTCAGGTATATGAGAATTATCTGTTTTTCTCAACCCCGAATCGAACCTATTCAAGAGCTAGAAATCACTGGGGTATGCCTGCTCGAAACTGAAGTTCATCATTTTTTTGACATTGCGGGCCAGTCTTCCGATCTCCTCTGCCTTGCGGACGGCGTCTGGCGAGGGTACTCCCCTGCTCGTGTCCAATTCTGTCTTCAGGGCGACGGCTAATGTAAGCAGTTTTGCGCTGTCGTCTGCAATCTCTTTTTTTCGCTCTCGGTTGTAGGCGTCAATGTTCAGTCTCACGGCCGCTGAAGCGATCAATATGGAACCCTGAGTAGCGGGTATCAGATTGACATTTGCGACGCGATACGCCCTCACGAGACAATTCGATAATGACAGCGCATTGGCGGGTCGGATCGGAAAACCGGCACATGACAAAGTGGCTATGACCGAACAAGATGCCAGACGCCGGATCCAACGAGATGTGATGTTGTCCGAATGAAGCCTGATTCGCGAGATCAGCGGAATAGTACTTTTTGTTTGATAGAGTTGAATTAGTTTCTGCACTAGATACATAAAGAACCTCGGAATACTCACAGATTTATTTCGAAATTGCATCTCCAATATCTAAAGAGAGTGACCCAGGCTCGCGTGGGGACTTCACACCGCGGTACGCAGCCCCCGCAAGAATACAGATACTGAAGAGGGGAATTTGTATGCTTCCGTTTTTGATTGCAGCAAGATCGGGCTGGTTCGCTGAGGGTCGATTCCTTGGCAAAGTGCTGGACGAGTGGATTAATGACTCCCAGGAGTTTATCCGCCTGAAACTGCCACACTTGCTGCTGGCGGTGATCATCGCTTTTGTACTATTTCGGTTACTGAGCGTGGTGAGCGCAAGAATGGTTCGCATTGCGGAGCAACATGCGGCAGCTTACACCCGCGTAGCCCAGGTAAGAACGATGGCCGGGGTGATTCGTGCGACCGGGCTTACCATCATTATCGCGATTGTGACAATGCAGTTCCTTGCCGCAGTGGGAGTGAACCTGGCTCCTTTGCTGGCATCTGCCGGAGTGGCGGGGGTGGCGATCGGGCTGGCCGCGCAGAACATCGTGCGTGACATGCTGAACGGGGTTTTGATTTTGCTCGAAGATCAATTCAACGTGGGCGAGACGGTGAAAATCGCAGGCGTTTCGGGTGTGGTGGAAGCAATGACGCTGCGCAAGACGACGGTCCGCGACGGGGATGGAACGCTCTACGTGATTCCAAATTCGCAGATTACGACGGTGGCCAACATGAGCATCGATTACTCGGTGGCGACGGTGAATGTGAGCGTGGATTTCTCAGCGGACCCCGACAAAGTAATGGAACTGCTCAAGGGCATCGCAATGGACGTCAGGAACAGCGAAGAATTCCGTGCAATCTTCATGGCTGATCCACAAGTGTTGGGCGTAGATGCAGTGAAGGGCTCCGAACTGATCTTCCCTGTGGTGTTCAAGACCAAGGCGACCCAGCAATATGGGCCGGTCAGGGAGTTCAGGCGACGAGTGCGTTTGGCGCTGGAAGAGAATCACATGCTGCCGGGCGATCCGCTTCGCGTTTATAACTCGACGCAAGAGGCGGGGACGAGCTTTTCTGGTGGACGGGCTGCCGAACCTTTGAAATCTGAACATGATCCGACTACTTTGAAGCCGCAGGAGGGCAATCCCTTCAGCGGAGAATGACGCGCGTCGCTATTCGATCGCCTGCAGCAGTGCGTCGGCATCGGCGACTGGCGGCGTGCAGGAACGACCACGGCAGACGAGAGCCCAGGCGTTGGCGCCAGCGGGGTGCGGGACATTGAGAACGGTCTCGGCCAACGCATCGGGGACCCCGCCGGGAACCAGTCGTTCGGGACCGATGCGCATGACGTCTTTATTCACAGCAAAGCGGGCGACGGCCAGCGCTTCAAGGTGGTCGGCTTCGGGGCCGGAGCCGACGACGACAATCTGCAGCGGATCGACCAGAAGCCGCTCAAGGGCAAGACCGTAGCTTCCGGCGTAGAGGCCGAAGTGCTCTGCAACACCGGCGAACGACTCCAGGGTGTCTTCAGCGGCTTCGCGAAATTCGGCGCGACCGCTGAGGGCTTCGAGGCGGAGCAGCGCTGCAGCGGCGACGGAATTTCCGGCAGGCGTGGGTGAATCCTGGAGCGGCTTGCGGCGGGCTGTGAGTGCGCCAAGCGGGACAACGCCGTCGGCAGGCACGGCGGTGTCGTAAAACGCGCCGGCGGCGCGATCGTAAAAACGGGCGATCATGGCATCAGCCAATTTGAGCGCGGCGGCGAAATAAGTCATTTCTCCAGAGCCAATCCAGGCATCGATGCAGGCGTGAATCGTGAACGCATAATCGTCGAGGGTGCCTGGGATCTTTTCAGACGCGCTGGCTGTTTCATTGGATGGGGCTTCATTGGATGGACCGTATGCGATGACGTGCTGAAGGGTGTCAGTTCCATCCCATGCTTCAGCGAGAAGACGATTCAGGGTGAGAAGGGCGAAGGTGCGCGCGGAGTGAATGTGCAGGACGCGGGCAGCCTCAAGGTACGCGGAAACGGCCATCGCGTTCCAGCCGGTGTAAAGGGTTCGGTCTATGAATGGTGTGGGACGAAGAGCACGCGCCGCGAGGAGCTTGGCGCGCGCAGAATCGAGGATGGGGCGGAGATCATCAACTTTTTCGCCGCGTTGCGATGCGATTTCTTCCAACGTGAATTGGCGGTGGAGAACATTCTTGGCGGGGTTGTGGTGCATGTCGCCGAGGTCCCCAATGTCCCAATAGACGGAGGCGCATTCAAGTTCCTCGGGATTGAGCACGGCACGGGCTTCATCGAGCGTCCATGTGAAGTAGTCGCCGTCATCGTCGAGGTTGATGTCGGCGTCTTGCGAAGCATAGAAGCCACCGCGCTGGCGGTCGGTCATCACCGAGTCGAGCCAGGCGACGATTTCGTGAGCGGTCTGACGGAAATCTTCACGAACGAATGTCTGGAAGCCATGGACATAATTGCGCAGAAGCTCGGTGTTGTCGTAGAGCATTTTCTCGAAGTGAGGGACGACCCAGCGTTCGTCAACGCTGTAGCGATGAAAGCCGCCGGCGAGCTGATCATAGACGCCACCGCGGGCCATCTTTTCGAGCGTAACCGTGAAAGCCTCTTGAGCTTTTGCGTTGTTGCGGTTCAACGCGACCTCAAGCAGAAGATCGAGCGCGGCGGGGTGGGTAAACTTGGGCTGGGAACCGAAGCCGCCGTTGCGAGGATCGAACTGGCCAGTGATCGAGGCTGTGATTTTGTCGACCAGGGCCAGAGACAGTTCGCCACCCCGGGCGGAGAAGGTCTCGTTGTGCTCGATGGCGGCCATGACACTGGCAGCGGACTCGAGAGCTTCGTTGCGGCGGTCCTTCCACACCTGTGCCATGGTGAGCAGGACACGGCCGAAGCCTGGTCGTCCGTAGCGGTCGTCGCGGGGGAAATAGGTACCGCCGAAATAGGGACGGCCGTCGGGAGTAAGGAACGCTGTCAGAGGCCATCCGCCTTGCCCGCTGATGGCTGAGACGGCTGCCTGGTAGCGAGTGTCAACGTCGGGGCGTTCGTCACGGTCGACTTTTACGGCGACGAAGTGCTCGTTGATGATGCGAGCCATCTCGGGATCTTCATAGGATTCCCGGTCCATCACATGACACCAATGGCACCAGACGGCGCCGATGTCGAGCAGGATAGGCTTGTCTTCAGACTGGGCGCGGGCAAAGGCGGCCTCGCCCCATGAGTTCCACTGAACGGGTTGATGGCGAGCCGAGCGAAGGTATGAGGATGCAGAATTCTCGAGGTGATTGGAAGCGAGAGACGTAGAGGAAGAATCCGGTTGCATGGAGCGAGGATACACTTGCGACAGGAATCCTCGCCAATTCCAAGTGTCGAGTTCTGGGAACAATTCTGGGAAATCCCGGCATTGAAGAATGGCCCTTAAACTCCAATCTGTGAGCAACTTTCGACCGGTGTGACCGCATCAAAAAAAGTCGACAGGGCTTGGAGAGAGACGGAAGTCGGCGGGCTGCCTCCAAGACTTCAATAGGAACAAAGAATCCCCAGGTCAGTTTTCCCCTCGTACCAACCGGCCGCGAAGCGGCCAAAGGTGCGATGCGCACCCGAACAGAGCCAAACGAAGCCGGAGAAAGACCAATGCAAGACGATATCTACCAACCCAACGGCTACGCTGGAACTTTGCAATCAATGATGATGGGCGATTTGATCGCGACCTATGATTGGGCGGCGACCCCGCTTGGCCATGTAGCGAGCTGGCCCGACAGCCTCAAAGCGACAGTACGAATCCTGGTAACCTCCCGGTTCCCCATGTGGATGGCGTGGGGACCGGAGCTTACGTTCCTTTACAACGACGCATACGCGCGAACAACGTTGGGCAAGAAGCATCCGTGGGCTTTGGGAAGGCCAGCGCCGGAAGTGTGGCACGAGATCTGGAGCGACATCGGACCGCGCATCGAGCGGGTGATGAGGACGGCCGAGGCATCGTGGGATGAGATGCTGCCCCTGATCCTTGAACGAAGCGGATATCCGGAAGAGACCTACCACACGTTTTCTTACAGCCCTCTGGCAGGATCAGGCGAAGAGATCGAAGGCATGCTGTGCGTGGTCATGGAAGACACGGCGCGGGTGATCGGTGAGAGGCAGCAATCGGCACTGACAACGCTAGCTTCAGCGTTGGTAGATGCGAGTACAAAGCAAGAAGTGCTTGCCTCAATCGAAATCGGACTAGCGAACCAGAAAGATATGCCGTTTGCGCTTGTCTATTGTTTCAACGGGAACCATGCCGGACTCACGCTTTGCGCCAGTAGTGGGATCGAAGTTGGTCACGCGGCGGCGATCAAAGAGATCGAAATTGGGTCAGAGAATGGGCCGTGGCCGATCGACAGGTTGGTGTCTTTGAATCGAGCGATCACCGTGGACAACCTTGGCGAGCTTTTCGGTTCGCTGCCCACTGGGGTCTGGGATAAACCGCCGAGCCAGGCAAGGTTGGTCCCAATCATGCGGCGCGGGCAGGAAGGCGCAGTCGGTGTTTTCATCGCCGCGCTGAACCCGTATCGCCAACTCGATTCGAGTTACGCAGGATTTCTCGACCTTGCAGTCGGTCAGATAGCCGCCAGCATTACGAATGCCGAGGCGTATGAGGCGGAGAAGGATCGCGCGCGGGCTTTAACCGAACTGGATCGGGCAAAGACGGCTTTTTTCAGCAATGTAAGTCACGAGTTGCGTACTCCTCTGACGCTGATTCTGGGACCGGTTGAAGACGCGCTGACAAGCAAGGAAGCACCAACTCATGAGTCCTTGCAGATGCTTCACCGAAATTCTCTAAGGCTTTTGAAGCTGGTGAACGGGCTCCTGGACTTTGTGCGGATTGAGGTAGGCCGCATATCGGCACGGTACGAGCCGACCGATCTGTCGCTGTTGACTGCGCAGCTGGCGAGCGAATTCCGTTCAGCAGTCGAACGGGCGGGGCTGCGCCTGATTGTTGATTGCGAGCCGCTTGCAGAAGCGGTGTTTGTTGACCGTGAGATGTGGGAAAAGATTCTACTCAACCTGCTTTCAAACGCCTTGAAATCCACGTTTGAAGGGGAGATTCGCGTGTCGATTGCCGCTGCCGCCAATGGAGCGCAATTAAAGGTAAGCGACACGGGAACGGGCATTCCGGAATGCGAGTTACAGCACCTCTTTGAACGATTTCGACGCATTGAGGATGCGCGGCGACGCAGTCATGAAGGAAGCGGAATTGGCCTAGCGCTAGTGCACGAACTGGTGGAGATGCATGGAGGCTCCATCGAGGTTGAAAGCCAGCAGGCCATCGGGACAACCTTTACAGTTACGCTTCCTTTCGGTTACAGCCACCTCTCGCAGGGCCACGTAGTAGTGGATGGGGTGCAACCGGTGAAGCTGCAAGGTTCGGCCGCTGCGTATGTGCAGGAGGCGCTCGGTTGGCTTCCCGGGCACGACCACTTGACGGGGGAAATCACGAGCGCAGTGGCAGGGGACCAAGCCGAAGAATCGCGAGATAGAGAACTAAACGACAAGCCCATTGTATTGCTGGTTGACGACAACGCAGACATGCGGGAGTACGTGCGGACGTTGTTGAGCGGACTGTTTGAAGTTGTTCTGGCGACGAACGGCCAGACGGCACTGGAGGAAGTGGAAAGACGCATTCCCGATTTGGTGCTGACCGACGTGATGATGCCGGAGATGGATGGGTTCGCGCTTCTCGCGGCCTTGCGCAAGAACCCTGCAACCGCTGTTCTGCCAGTGATTATGCTCTCGGCTCGCGCCGGGGAAGAAGCCCGCATTGGAGGAATCGACGCGGGGGCTGACGACTATCTAACCAAGCCATTCACAGCCAGAGAACTGGTTGCGCGCGTTGAAGCGCAGTTGAAGATGGCGCGCATGCGGCGAGAGGCAGCCGAACAAAAGGCAACCTTTGCTCGCGAAATTGACAAGGCGCGCCAGCTGGCGGGAGAAGCACTGGAGCATGTGCCGGTTGCATTCTGCATGATGGATCGGGAGTACCGCATCACATACTTGAATGCGGCCGCCCTGAAACTTACGTCCTGGACAGATCGGAGCGGGATCGGGGAGAGACTCTGGGATCTTTATCCAGCCCTGATCGGGACTGAGGTGGAAACGAATTTCCGACGAGCTATGGAGGAACGTGTTGAGGTGGAATTTGAGCAGTTTTTCCAGTCGCCGACGTACGAGGCATGGTTTCAGTTCTACGTATACCCACAACCCGGCGAGGGGGTGATTCTCTATGCAAGAAATACAACGGAGACGCGAAAGGCAGAGCAGGCGCTGCGAAGATCGGAGCAATTAGCAGCAGCTGGCAGACTGGCCGCAAGCATCGCACACGAGATTAATAATCCGCTTGAGGCCGTAACAAACCTGCTCTTTCTGGCGAAATCGGATGAAGGCCTTTCAGAGAACTCGAGGAGCCTCCTGGAGGTTGCGGACAAGGAATTGCAAAGACTGTCACACATCGCATCGCGGAGTCTCAAGTTTTACCGGCAGCGCACCGCGCCGACGGTCACGGCGCTGGATGAAGTGATTGATTCTGTGATTTATTTCCATGACCCGTCGATCCGGCTCCGCAATACGCGGGTGGAACGTCGATACCGCGAAGCACCGGCTGTACTTTGTCATCCTGGCGAGATACAGCAGGTCTTCACAAATCTTGTGTCAAACGCACTGGATGCGCTTTCAAACAAGGGAAAGCTGGTACTTGCGGTGCGAGCAGCAAAAGACCGGAAGGGCTGCGCAGGCGTGAGAGTGACGATTGCTGATGATGGCTCGGGCATGGATCAATTCATGTTCGAGCGACTATTCCACCCATTCGTGTCAACGAAAGGTGAGGCAGGAACCGGATTGGGTCTGTGGGTATCAAAGGGGATCCTGGACAATCACCACGCAACGATCGCTGTACGCAGCAAACGTGGCCGGGGCACAGTTTTCCGGGTTTTCTTTCCGGTGAATAGGGCTCCGGAAGCCACGTAAACGCGGGATGATGCTTGCAAGAGGTTAGTCCTTCGCCAGCTCGACCTCTATAGCTGAGATCAATTCAGGCGCGTCAGGAGCAGTGTCGGGAGCGAAGCGCTTGACCACTTCCCCGTCGCGGCTAACGAGAAACTTCTCAAAGTTCCACAACACTTCAGGGTCGGGATTTGTCTCGATGCCGTAGCCCTTCAGTTTTTCGCGGAACGGGACATCAGACAGGGTGACGGCCTTGGGCTGCGCTGCAATCAATGCGGCGTACAGAGGATGCTTTTCAGCGCCGACGACGGTAATTTTGCTGAACATGGGAAACTTTACGCCGAAATTCGCGGTGCAAAAGGACTGAATTTCCTCGTTTGTGCCCGGCTCCTGGCTCTTGAAGTCGTTGGCCGGAAAGCCGGCAACGACAAAGCCCTGGCCACGATACTGCTCGTAGAGTTTCTCGAGGCCCTCGTATTGCGGCGTCAGTCCGCACTTCGAAGCTACGTTGACAACGAGCAGAACTTTACCTTTGAAGTCGGCCAACGAGGCGTCTTCTCCGCTAATTTTGTGAACTGGGATGTCATAAATTACTTCGCTCATGAAGAATTCTCCTGCAAAACAGCTGCTTTGATGATTCAAAAACGAATTAGATGCGCGAGGTCAAGCAAGCAATTGCTTGACCACTTGAATATATAGCTCGACCGCTTCGTGGAGCTCTCTTTTGGCTAGTTTTTCAAAGGGCGTGTGGGCAACGTGGATGGAGCCCGGACCAAGCAGAAGAGGCTCGCCCCAATTGCTTAACTGCGGGATGTCGGTGGTGAATTTAGCGATCATAGTCGGCAGGCCAGGCACAGCGCGGAGACGAACGAATGGGATTTCGAGGGTGAAGTCGACTTCAGCGAGGCCCTGAGCAGCTTCGATGATCGCTACGCGGATGGGACTCGAGTCGCCGACCAGACGAATGAGAACTTGCGCTTCGGCTTTGTCAGCGATAACGTTGGGCGCATGTCCGCCCTGAATCTGTCCGATGTTCAGGGTGCTTGGGCCGACGTCTTCGGTCACTGGCAGCGGCATTCTCAGCAGTTTGTCGAGGACTTCAATTAGTTTGTGTACGGCACTTTCACCGAGTTCCGGATAGGCGGAGTGAGCCATCTTGCCGGATGCCTTGAAGACTGCTCGCAAGGCGCCTTTGGAAGCCAGTGCGAGGCGGTTGTCAGTGGGTTCGCCATTGATGAGGAAGCGGCTGCCTTTGGGATCGAGATTGGCAACCTTTGCGCCCGCTGAGTCGCGTTCTTCACCGCTGACGAACAACAGACCCACTTGAAATCCAGCAGCACGTAGCGCTTCGGCAGCGGAGACCTGGGCGGCGATGATGCCTTTGGCATCGGAGACTCCGCGGCCATACATGAATTCGGCATCTTCGCTGAAGGGGATGTAGGGGGGAACGGTATCCATGTGGGTGGAAAAGACGAGGTCAGGTGTCTGGCTGGCGGTTCCTGCATAGACGTTCCAACGGGGTCCGGCAGTGGCGCTCTCAAGGGGCTGCGGGACCGGTGTTTTCTGTACCGACCAGCCCCGACCGGCCAGGAAATCCGTCAGGAAATCGCCGATCGCACCCTCGTGATAAGTGGTGGATTCGATTTCGCATAACTGGCGGGTAAACCGGACGGGATCAACGGGCTGCGGTTCGATCATAGTGATGCCAGAATATCCTATGGACAGCTTTGGTTCAGTGATTTAGGGGGTGTCGGCCCGATGGCGAGGTGAAGTCCTGGATCGATTTACCACTTTTCACAGCCGCGACGTTTGCCTGGCGTTGGGCGTAAAATACAGGATGGAATGACCTCGACATTCTTCCTACCTGGATCGAGCACAGGCTCGGCAAAAACCATGCTGCGATCCGTCCAGCTGCGTGGTCCCGCAGGACGGCTGGAAGCCCTTTTGAACGAAGGCTCGCCGGATGCACCGTATGCCGCACTGGTTTGTCATCCGCACCCTCTAGGCGGCGGCAACCTGCACAATAAAGTCGCTTACCAGGCCATGAAGGTGCTGAATTCGCCCGAGTGGGGCTTTGCTTGGCCGGTTTTAAGATTCAACTTTCGCGGGACCGGGTTGAGCGACGGAAGTCATGATGGCAAGGCCGAATCTAAAGATGTGGTGGCGGCACTGAACTGGCTTGAAAACGAATACAAGCGGTCGGTTGTCGTGGCGGGATTCAGTTTTGGCGCCGCCATGGCGTTGAAGGGATGCTGCGAAAAATCGAGCGGATCGGCATCCGGCGCGAACCTACGTGCATTGGTTGCACTGGGTCTACCTACACAGGGGTTTGGTGAGCGCTTCCGCTATCCATACCTGTCGGATTGCACTCTGCCGAAGCTATTCCTGAGTGGAGACCGCGATGAATATGCGCCGAGCGCAGAATTAATTCAGGCTGTCGAAGAGGCCGCCGAACCGAAAGAGTTGGTTCTCATCCAAGGCGCCGATCATTTCTTTTCAGGTCAACTGGAAACTATGCAGAATGCGCTAGCCGGTTGGTTGAAGGAGCAAATGCAATGACGCCAGCCAGTGACACTGTTCTTGAATTTCTTCATGTCAGAGCCACTGAATTCTTTACAGGAGCACTGGAAGCCTGCAATATCGCGTCGGCATTTGACAGGCGCATTCGGTTCGAAGGCAACACGCTGCAGCGGTTGCTGCCGGACGGCAGTGGACCGGAGAGCATCAATCTGTCGCAGTACAAGCGCATTTTCGTAATTGCCCTGGGCAAGGCAGCCGGACCAATGCTCGAAGTGCTGCTGGATCGTATGAAGAGGCGCAAGGGACTGCGCGGTATCTGCTGCACAAAGTACGCACCCAGGAAGAGGAATTGGCGCTTCCGCTATTTTGAGGGAGGACATCCTTTACCCAACGAAGAGTCCTTTGCCGCGGCGCGCGCAGCGCTGGCAATGGTGAAGAAGGCGAAGAAGGACACGCTGATTTTCTTTCTCATTTCTGGCGGTGGTTCGGCAATGTTCGATCTGCCGCTCGATCCACATATCGGATTGGGAGACACGATTGCATTCAACGAGCTACTGCTGGCTTCGGGCGCACCAATCAACGAGATCAATACGCTGAGGAAACACTTTTCTGCAGTGAAGGGTGGTCGGCTAGCGATGGCGGCGCCGGAAGCGTTGAAGGTATCGCTGCTACTACCGGACGTTCCTTTGCGGTCGTTGGACGCGCTCTCATCCGGGCCCACTTCGCCGGACCACTCCACGGTGGAGGAAGTGCACGAGATTCTAGCCAAGTACGATCTCTCAAGGAAACTGCCGCCAGCGATTCGCGCATTTTTTGAACGTGCGGATCTACCGGAATCGCCCGGCAACAAGGGATGGCGGCCACCTTTTTTTGCGAAGCTTCCGCGCACCGACACTGCACAAACGCGGCGGGTAACATCGGCAAACTCGCTGACCGGCGAGGAAGAAGCGTTTCGCGACTCGGTTTTCGAGCTCTTGCTCTCAGGACACGACCTAGTGGAAAACGCTCGCATCCTGGCCCAGAAGGCCGGCTATTTTGTTGCGGTAGACAACTCCTGCGACGACTGGGATTATGCGGACGCAGCGCGGTATCTGCTGGATCGATTTCACGATCTTCGCTCGACGCATCGGAGATTCTGCCTGATATCAGGCGGTGAGGTGACGGTGACGATGGACCGCGCGCCGGGCGCAGGTGGCCGCAATCAGCAATTTGTTTTGGCTTGCGCGCTTGAACTGGCACATTATCCGGGGCAGATGTTGACAGTGCTGAGTGCAGGCTCAGACGGCATTGACGGAAATACGCGGAGTGCCGGCGCGGTGGCTGATCCAACAACGCTAGCACGCGCTATTGCATTCGGCTTTGACCCGGAGCAATCGCTGCGCGCATTCAACGCCTGTCCGCTGTTCACGGCCTTGGGCGACGCCGTGGTGACGGGCCCCACTTCGCATAACCTGCGCGACCTGCGCTTGCTGATTGCGGATAATCCCTAGAGCCGACGTTAGAAACCATCTGCATTGGGGAAAAATATCTGACAGACCCTTGCCTGTCGGGGCTCGCAGTCGGCGTAGTGTGTGCGGAGGGTCTATGGGACCGATTGCAGGCAGAGTGATAAGATTTCGCAACGCAGTTCAGTAACCGCTCCGAATCGGAATATGATGGAACTTTGCAATTAAATCACCGTTGGTGTGCATTAGGATTGGCCCGTGGCTCGAAGAGGAACGCGCAAGACCGCAGATAAAACGCCCGACATTCGGGCGGTGGCCGCACTGGCCAAGGTTTCTATCGCGACAGTTTCAAGAACGATCAATGGTTCACCAGTTGTCAGCGACAGACTCTCGAAGCGAGTCTGGCAGGCGATCGAGCATCTCAATTACTTTCCCAACACACATGCGCGGACGTTGGTATCGGGGCGCAGCCGCCTGTTTGGGATCATTGTTGAGAACATCACCAATCCGTTTTTCCCCGAGTTGATTCAGAGTTTTGAAGAGATTGCAGTGGCGCATGGGTACGAAATCCTGGTCAGCTCTTCGAACAGCGATCCGGCTATTTTGACAACCTGTGTGCGGCGCATGCTGGAACGAAAAGTCGAGGGTGTGGCCGTGCTCACTTTCGGCGAAGAAGAGCCGGTGCTGGACCAGTTGGCTTTCCACGACATTCCAATTGTGCTGGCGCAGTTCAAACTGAATGATCCGAAGGCCAGCACAATTCTGCTGGATTACACGACTGGTATTCGCGCGGCCGTGGATCACCTGGCGGGGCTTGGCCACAAGAAGATCGGGTTTTTGTCAGGCCCTCGCAAATTGCACTCGGCGGTTACTCGCGAAGACGACTTTCTCGCCGCGATGCAAGAGGCCAGGCTGACGGTGCAGAAGAAGTGGGTGATCGAGTGCGACCACACGCTGAAGGGCGGAGTGGTGGGCTTTGAAAAACTACAGGCCCTGGCGGCGCGGCCGACGGCTGTCATGTGTTCGAACGATATGACGGCGATCGGTGTATTGCGAGCAGCCTACATGCAAGGGTTGCATGTACCAGAAGACCTGTCGGTGGTTGGGCTGGACGATATCGACTTTGCGGAATTCACGCTTCCTGCTCTGACCACGATTCGTCTTTCGCGCTCGGATCTGGCGCGTGCCGCATTTGAGGCTCTTCGTCAGCAGGCGGAGACGCCCGCTGATCCGAGGCTGCAGCGCGAATTCCTAGTGTCAACGAGCCTCGTGGTGCGTGGGTCGACAGCTCCGCCGCGCGCGGGTGCATAAAAAAGCTCCCTGACAATCGATTTACACCGGTTGGAGTTCTTCACATTGTTCAGCACATCGCGATGTGCGCACGGCCGCGATCTCATCGTAGGTCTGGTCGGCGGCGACACGGCGATGCGGGTAGATGTGCGGGCTGCCAAAGCAGACTTCGGCAGAAAAGCCGGGCGTATTCAGCGTCTTCAGCAGGTGGGGCAGGAACGAAGCATCGCCATACCAACAGAGCTCCCGCTCAGGAGTGCCTTCTTCGATGACGTAACGGACAGCGGCGGCAGTGACTTGAGCTCCGGCGACAATCGCAGGCTCAAAAAGACGGGAGTGGAAGCGAAGCATCGAGGTTCCGTCGGTGCTGGTGCCTTCAGGGAAAAACAGAACCGGCACGGAAAGCTTGAGCCGGTCGCCGATCATCGCAGAAACTTTCTCTGCGCTGGCAAGGCTGGTGCGGTCGATGAAGAGTGTTCCCCCGGTGCGTGCGGCTTTTCCAAAGAAGGGCCAGCGATCTATCTCTACTTTGGCGACAAAGAAACAAGGCATGGCGGCGCTGAGGATGAGCACGTCGAGATAGCTGAGATGGTTTGAGACGACGAGGCCATGGGTTGGAGGCTGGCCTTCAATCCGATATTGGATGTCAAGACTTTTAAGAATGTCCAGGCACGACTTCTGGACCCATTGAGCGCGGCGCTCAAGGGTGCGCGGGCCTTGGAGGCGCAAGAGCCAGAAACGGACGACGCAGGAGGCAAGCACAAAAGCCAGCGCCACAGCGCGCCGGGCGGCCCGTAAACTCACCGGGTAAGAGGCGCGAGGAACCGGTTGCGCGCGGCGGACGAAAGCAACTTGAGATCGAGCAGTGTGAGGAAATCGATCGTGCCGAAGTCGCGGTCCCATGCCGGTGGGGCGCAGATGCGGGCGCCGATGGCCAGATATGTCTTGAGAAGCTTGGGTACCTTGGTTGGCGACGAAGAATCCTGCAGGTTGGGAGACGGCTGTGCGTCAGGGCCCTTTTGCTCGGTGGGGCAAAGGTACGCATTGGTCGGCACAGTCACAAACTCGGGTGAAACCCGATAATTCTCAAGCTGGCGATACATCTGCCAACCTTCTGCCGGGTCCTTGGAGTTCAGCGACGAGCAACCGATAAGGTAGCGCAGCCCCATGTCGTTAGCATACTGCGCTATGCCTCTCCATAACAAGGTAAGTACCTCGGGGGTGCGATGCTCGCGGTCGATCGAAGCTCTGCCTAACTCGAGTATGTCGCTTCGCAATGGCTCATAGGGAGCGAAGATGAATTCCTGTTCGGAGTAATAACCAAGATTCATCGCTGCAGTCGCACCCGATTGCATTCGATAAGTGCCGACAACGCGCCGGTCGTGCTTGTCTTCAACGAGGAGGTGTTCGCAGAAGACATCAAAATGATCTGTATCGAGCCCTGTCGTGTATGAGGTTGTCAGCCCCTCGCCCAATTCGATATTGAAGACCTTGAAACGCAGGCGGCAAGCGGCTTCGCGATCCTCGACGCTTTGAGCGAGGCGCAAAGTATAGCGGCCAACCTCTGCGTGAATTCGAGGCCTGACCGAGGGAGCAGACGTAGGTGGGAAGGGGGAGGAATGAGGAGCTTCCACCTCAAGGGTGGTAGGAGGTAATAGTGCGAACGGAGCCTTCTGCCCAGCTTGCGCAATCACAGGACTAGTATCCGGCACGAATTGTAAGAGGGCGATGAACTAATTGCAAATATGGCATCAAAAACTCTACTTAGAATTTAACTTACGTGTAACAAAAAGGCCCTCCGTGCTGGAGAACCTCTAAGTCAACTGTGATTTAGATCACTTAGTTCGTACCATTCGGAGTTTGTATCATCCGCCGGCGATCGATGGGATGACCAGCACTTCGTCGCCTTCCTGAAAGCTGATATTTCTCGTTGCCGAGGAAGCGGATATCTTCTTCGTTGACATAGAAGTTGATGAAGCGGCGAATCTGGCCGTCTTCACCGCGCAGGTGCTGGCGCAGCGCAGGAAAGCGGCCTTCGATTTCGGTGACCAGCTCGGGCAGATTGGCCGCGGTGCTTGAGATTTCGCGCACGTTGTTGGTGTGCTTCTGGAATGCATTCGGCAACAGGACCCTAACGGACATAGCTCTCTCCTGCCAGGCTAAGGCCCTGGCTCGATGCTGCGCGTTCTTCCACAAAGTTTTCAAAGTCGGTAAGGCGCGGGCGGATGGCTTCGGTTTGCTCGTAGGCCCCGCTGCAGGCAATCGGTGGTCTTGAGGCCGTTGCCGGTGATGCAGGTAACGGTGAGTTCATCGGGCTGGATGCGGCCGTGAGCGTAGAGACGCGCGGTAACGGCAGTGGTGACGCCGCCGGCGGTTTCGGTGAAGATGCCTTCGGTCTCCGCCAGTTCCTGAATGGCGGAGACGATCTCGACGTCGGAGACATCCTCGGCCCATCCGCCGGAGGAGCGAATGGCGCGCGCAGCGTAGGGACCGTCGGCCGGGTTGCCGATGGCCAGCGAGCGGGCAATGGTGTTGGGACGCTGCGGCTCGATGATGTCGGTGCCGTTCTTGACGGCGTTCGAGATCGGGCGAGCAGCCGGTGGCCTGGGCGCCGAAGAAGCGGACCGGCTTGTCTTCGACGAGGCCGAGCGCGATCAATTCGTTGAAGGCTTTGCGGATTTTGGTAATCAGCGAGCCGCCGGCCATGGGAACGACGACGTTGTCGGGCAGGCGCCAGCCGAGTTGCTCGGCGATTTCAAAGCCGACGGTCTTCGATCCTTCGGCGTAGTAGGGGCGCAGATTTACGTTGACGAAGCCCCAGTTGTAGCGATCGGCGATCTGCGAGCAGAGGCGATTGACGTGGTCGTAGTTGCCATCGACGCGCACCAGCGTCGCGCCGTAGACCTGGGTGTTGAGAATCTTGGCCGGCTCGAGATCGGAGGGGACAAGGATGAAGGTCTTGAGGCCGAGACGCGCGGCGTGCGCAGCAACGGCGTTGGCAAGGTTGCCGGTGGACGAGCAGCCGACCGTATCGAATCCGAAGGCCTGCGCATTGGCCAGTGCGACCGCGACGACGCGATCTTTGAAGCTGAGCGTGGGCATGCAGACGGCGTCGTTCTTGATGTAGAGATTGCGCGCGCCGATGCTGGGATCCGAGGCGCGGCGCCTTGACGAGCGGCGTGAGACCCGACGGGGTCTGGGGAACGTAGCTGTCGGAGACGGGCAGCAGCGCGCGATAGCGCCACATGTCCAGCGGCCCCTTGGCGATGGTTTCGCGGGTAAAGCGGGTGCGGGCGTACTCGAGGTCGAACGCCACCTCGAGCGGAGAAAAACACTCATCGCAGATGGAAAGCGGCTGGAGCCCGTAGGTCTTGCCGCATTCCCGACATCGCAACTCGTAAGCAGTCGTCACAAATCCCTCGCGTATGCGCGAGTGACACAAGGACGTACGAGCGCGTGACCTGCCCTAAAGAAAAGCGAACGTGATATGACTCGAAACTACCTGTGCGAGCCGCTTCGGCCAAGAGTGCTGAAGCGACCCCCGAATCTCATGTTCCCCGTCTCCGGGCAAGAGTTGACACCATACTCCCGTTTTGCGCGGGCAGGTTGTCGTGGCGTCACAGGGCTCGTCCCTCAGCCACTCTGCATGAAACTCAGGCTTGCCCTTTGGGGGCAAACTTGAATGATTTGTTTGTACCACAGGGGAAATCGGAGCGCAAGCAGGTTTGCAGCGAACGGGGTGCAAGCCCTGTCGATTGGCGAATATCCGGGTTGGGGTGGCGAAACCCGCTGGTGGACAGCAGCGGGATGGATTCTCGAAGGGTCTCTGATTCCCTTCCCAGACGAGAGGTCGGAGTCCGAGGGTGCTAATTCGTGTAGATTCGAACGTAATGCACGAGCATTGAAGATGGGAACACAGTTGTGGCATCCGGAGCGCCCGGCCAGTCGCCACCCACGGCGAGGTTAAGGATGACAAACTGCGGACCCTGATCAAATGGCCAAGTGCCGGTGCCCGGAGACGAAGCAGTAAAGGTCTCGTAAACATTGGAGGGATCGTCGACATAGTACTGGATTTGCCCCTTGCTCCAGATCATGCCGTAGGTGTGCCATGCGGCCGCTGAAAAGCCCGACGTAGTAAAGGGAGTGCCGCCGTTGAGGCCTGTTCCGTGGATAGAAGACTGGGTCCAGTCATAGCCTGGAGCGCTGCCGTTGCCAGGGCCGCCGAAGGGAGTGTTGGCCCCATCGATGTGCTCCATGACATCGAGTTCGCCACACGCAGGCCAGGGGTTGGTGACGATGTTGTTGCCGAGCAGCCAGAAGGCGGGCCACATTCCCTGCGACTCGGGCAGCATTAAGCGCGCCTCAATCCGACCGTATTGGAAGCTGAACAGTCCTTCGGACTTGAGCCGAGCCGAGGTATAAACCGCTGTGCCAGCGGTGGGCTGCTGGGCGACGATGTGCAAATAGCCGTCGGTGCCGACGTACGCGTTGGGGCTGGAAGGGTTACAGGGCGAGGCCGCCGAAGCCCAGGCACAGTAGGTCTCAAGCTCGTTGTTTCCGCAACAGTTGGTACCGGTGTCGTACGTCCAAACTAACGGATTCGGCTGGGCATTGGTGGTGCCGGAATTCGAGAACTCGTCGGACCACACCAAGGTGCCTGACGGGATGTTTGGTGCGAAACTCTGGGTGGCGACGGCGCTGTTTGTATAGCCCGATTCGGTGGCAATGGCGTTGACGGTCAGGTTTGACGATACAAGTACGGGCGCCTGATAAACCTGCGAAGATGTGGTCGGCGCTGACCCATCCATCGTGTAGTAGATCGTCGCACCTTTGGTTGCGGTGGCCAGCGTGATAACCTCGGCGCCGTTTTGCGCGGCGGCAGTGGTGATGGTGGGAGTAGCCGCAGCGGTGGGCGTGACAGGAGGCGGGGTTGTGGTGCCTCCGCCGCTACCGCCGCATCCGCAAATCAGAGCACCAGACAAGAAAATTGCTGCAAACATACGTGACCCCATCTGCACTTGAGATCTCCTAGAGACAAAATTGACTGCGCTTACTTGCCGCACACAATGTAAGCACTTGACATTTGATAGCGTCAAACATTTTGCGCAGCATGCGATGTGACGAAGGGCACAGTGCGAGCGGTACTACGCAGGGTCGTAATTCAGATTCTGCCCAAGCCATCGCTCGACTTCCGCCACGGACATCCCCTTGCGTTCGGCATAATCTACGACCTGGTCGCGATCAATTTTGCCAAGGGAGAAATAGCGGGATTCGGGGTGGGCGAAGTAGAGGCCGCTGACGCTCGATCCCGGCCACATTGCAAACGACTCGGTAATCAGGATGCCGGTGTTGGCCTGGACATCGAGCAAGCGCCATAATGTCCCCTTCTCAGTGTGGTCGGGGCAAGCAGGATAACCAGCGGCGGGACGGATTCCGCGATATTTCTCGTGGATCAGGTCGTCAATACTCAATCCTTCTGCGCGGCCGTAACCCCACTCATCGCGAACGCGCTTGTGAAGGCACTCGGCGAAGGCTTCGGCAAGGCGGTCGGCGAGGGCTTCCGCCATAATTGCGTTGTAATCGTCGTTCTTGGCCCGAAACCCATCGCAAAGCTCTTTCAGGCCGATACCGCTGGTTACGGCGAAGGCGCCGATGTGGTCGGACAGGCCCGTTTCCTTAGGCGCAATGAAGTCGGAGAGTGCGCGACAAGGTTCGTTTCCTTCTTTGTTGGCTTGCTGGCGAAGGAAATGGAATCGGCCGAGGATCTTTGCGCGGGTGCAGTCGGTATAGAGTTCTACGTCGTCGCACACAGTGGAGGCTGGGAAAAATCCGTAAACTCCGCGCGCGGTGATGAGGTTTTCTTCGATGATGCGATCGAGGAGAGCATTGGCTTCAGTAAAGAGCTGACGCGCCTGCACGCCTTGTCGTTCATCATCGAGAATGCGGGGATAGACACCCTTCAGTTCCCAGGTGTGGAAGAACGGTGTCCAGTCAATGAATTCGCGAAGCGTGGCCAAGGGAAAGTTGTCGAGCACGCGTACGCCGGTAAATTCGGGTTTGGAAAGGTCTTCGGCACGCCACGCGATTGGAGTGCGGCGGGCGCGAGCGGTTTCAAGCGGCACAAGCTTAGCGCGGGGTGAGGCGTGGGCCTTGCGGAGGCGCTCGTAGTCGATGCGATACTGCGCAACGAATTCCGCCTTGCCATCGTCGCTCATGAGGCTGGTGGTGACGGGCACGGCACGGCTGGCGTCGAGCACGTGGACAACGGGCTCGCTGTAATGAGGCGCTATTTTGACGGCAGTGTGCGCGCGGCTGGTGGTTGCTCCGCCAATCAGGAGGGGCAACTTGAAACCCTGGCGCTCCATCTCCTTGGCAACGTGCACCATTTCATCAAGGGAAGGTGTAATGAGGCCGCTGAGGCCGATCATGTCTGCTTTCTCAGCCTTGGCCCGCTCAAGGATTCTTTCGCAGGAGACCATCACGCCAAGGTCGACGACATCGTAGTTATTGCAGGCGAGGACGACACCGACGATGTTCTTGCCGATGTCGTGGACGTCGCCCTTGACAGTGGCGAGCAGGATTTTCCCTTGTGCTTTGACCACTTCGCCAGCAGCAACCATCGCAGCCTTTTCTGCTTCCATGAACGGCGTGAGATGGGCGACGGCTTTCTTCATTACGCGAGCTGACTTAACGACCTGGGGAAGGAACATTTTGCCCGCGCCAAAAAGATCGCCCACGACGCTCATGCCATCCATCAGCGGACCTTCGATCACCAGGAGCGGGCGGCCCAACTTGACTCGAGCTTCTTCAGCGTCGATCTCGATATAGGTGTCGATGCCCTTGACGAGAGCATGAGAAAGACGCTCCTCAACGGTGCCGTTGCGCCATTCTTCGGCTTTCTTCTCGCTGACGGCAGCACCGGCGCCCTTGAGGGTTTCGCCGAACTCGACCAGGCGTTCGGTGGCGTCGGAACGGCGGTTGAGCAGCACGTCTTCGACGAGGACTTTAAGTTCCGGGTCAATTTCTTCGTAGACCTCGAGCATACCGGCGTTGACGATGCCCATGTCCATGCCCGCGGCAATGGCGTGATAGAGGAACGCGGAGTGCATGGCCTCGCGGACTTTGTTGTTGCCGCGAAAACTGAATGAGATATTGGAAACGCCGCCGCTGACCTTGGCGTGAGGCAGGTTGGCCTTGATCCAACGAGTGGCATTGATAAAGTCGACTGCATAGTTGTTATGTTCTTCGAGTCCCGTGCCAACGGTAAGGATGTTGGGATCGAAGATGATGTCTTCAGGTGGAAAGCCGACTTCATCGACGAGGATTCTGTAGGCGCGCTCGCAGACTGCGAATCTTGTCGTCGAAAGTCGCGGCCTGGCCCTGCTCGTCGAAGGCCATTACAACAGCTGCGGCGCCATACTTGAGAACATGGGCGGCGTGGCGGCGAAATGTTTCTTCGCCTTCTTTCAGCGAGATCGAGTTCACAATGCCCTTACCCTGCAGGCACTTGAGCCCAGCCTCGATGACAGCCCATTTGGACGAGTCCACCATGAACGGAACCTTGGCGACTTCAGGCTCGCTGGCCAGCAACTGCAGAAAGCGCGACATGGCGGCGACACCGTCGATCATGCCCTCATCCATGCAGATGTCGATGACGTTGGCGCCGTTTTCGACCTGCTGGCGAGCTACGCTTACCGCCTCCTCGAATTTGCCTTCCTTGACGAGGCGGGCAAACTTGGGAGAACCGGCCACGTTGGTCCGCTCACCGATCATGATGAAGACGCCGGCCTGCTGGGTGAAGGGCTGTGAACCGGACAAACGAAGGGGCTTTGGAGCCGCGGTCTCGCTCACGCGGCAACCTCGCCCTGGTCAAGTTTTCGCGGAGCCTGCCCCTCGAGCGCCTTCGCGATTGCCGCGATGTGGTCGGGGGTGTTGCCGCAGCAGCCGCCGGCAATGTTGATAAGCCCGGCTCTTGCAAAGTCGCCGAGATAGCGGGCCATGTCCTGCTGGGCCCAGATCGAATCCGGTTGGCGAGAGAGGATTTGGCAAGCCGGCATTCGGGTAGCAAGAGATGGCGACGTCGGCCTTCTCAGACAGCTCGGAGAGAAATGGGTACATGAGATCGGGACCAAGAGAGCAGTTGAGTCCCACAGATAACGGCTTCACATGCTTGACCGCATTCCAGAACGCTTCAGTGGTCTGCGCGGAGATCATGGTTTCGCCACCGCGTCCGACGGCGGCCGAGATCATTATCGGCAGTTCCTTGCGCTCTGCCGTGATGCCGTCTTCGTCGAAGACCTCGCGAATGGCGACGAGCGCGGCCTTGGCGTTGAGGGAGTCGAAGATTGTCTCGACCAGCAACAGGTCGACGCCACCGGCAATGAGGGCGCGAACCTGGTGGGCGTAGGCGGACTTAACCTGATCGAAGGTGACGACACGAAATCCTGCGTCGTCGGCATCTGGCGAGTTTGAGAGAGAAACCGTGAGCGGCCCGATCGCCCCGGCGACGAAGCGTTGGCGGCCAGTCTCGTTGTGACTCGGTCGGCAATTGCGCGGCATTGGCGGGCCGAGGTCTCATTGATCTCCCAAGCTAG
This sequence comes from uncultured Acidobacteriaceae bacterium, assembly GCA_963826915.1. GTDB lineage: Bacteria > Acidobacteriota > Terriglobia > Terriglobales > Acidobacteriaceae > Telmatobacter. The sequence continues at coordinate 1,048,048 of CAWGYG010000003.1, read as the reverse complement.
GTCGTTCAGGAACTTATCTTCGACGATCTTCTGGTAGAACGCAGGATCCTTGCGGCCCCCAGTTTCGCGCGGATCTTCGATGAAGAACTCGCTCTGGGTGATGCTGGTGGCGCCAAATGTGTTGGTCTCGATAATGTCAGCCCCGGCGTCAAGGAAGCGGCGATGGATATCGCAGATCATCTCCGGCTGGCTCAGGGAGAACAGATCGCCATTGTTGAGCAGATCTTTCTTGAGTCCTTGAATCGTTCGCCGCGGATGTCCGCTTCGGTCATGCCGTAGGTGCGGATGGTGGTACCCATCGCTCCATCAATGATGGCGATTCGACTCTCCAGGATTTTTTGCAGGGGATGTTGGTGAACGCTAGTCATTTGTCTCCGAATATCGCTGGCAACGCAATGGGTCAGTGATGGCGAACTTTTTCGATTCGCCGTTTTTTGATTTTCTCTACGCGAACTGACATGGAAACCTGGGAAGCTCTCCATCTTTTAGCATATACGGTCTGGAATTCCTGCCTGGGACGCGATTTTGGGGAGAACATTTAAATGCGCGCAATCTATGAAAAAGATCCGGACCGCAAAGCGATCCGGATCATCTGTTTGAGGTTTGCTGGAACGAACTCTCGATTCGAAAGGAATCGCGGGCTCGGCCTGGCGCACCGGTTACTTACCCTGGCAGCAGTCATCCCCGCAACCGTCGGGGCAGCAGGACTTTGCGCAACCGTCAGAGCAACATGCTTTGGCGCAGTTGGCAGAGCAGCAGGCGCCGCAGGCGGATTTGTCAGACTTCTGCTGGAAGGTCTGGCCAAATGCAACCAGCGAAAAAACGAGCATCAGCGATAAAGAAGCGATTGTGCGTTTCATGGATATCTCCTTGGACGTTAGAAATACTGTTCACAAATCGAGCATCAGGGGCTTGAATTCACCTTGAGGCTGTTTCGTTTGCGCGTACGTCAGGAGAAGGGCTAAATACGGAAGACCTGGAATAGCACTTGCCGGTCTGGGCTTGAGGCAGCGAATGCGCCGGGAGGGGGGGCGGCAAAGGCCTCATTCACCGGCGGCACGATGGGATGCGCCATCATCGTGAAATGAGTTCCAAAGGTCTTTAGTCTGGCTCCAACCGTAAGACTGGCGACACTCTGCGGCAAACTGTGCTGGCAGCAATCCTGTGCGCAGCCTGTGCCGGCAGCCTGCGAATGTGTCTGGCAGTCCATGCCCATCTGATTCATCGCCATGGCGCAATTTGAGGCGCATGAAGTGGCGCTGGGAGCGTTCATGGAGCACGCCAGCCCAGTCAATGCGGGCTCGCTTGCAAGCAACGAAACAATGCAAACCGCGACAATTTGGAGGAGCTTCTTCATCCCTTGCGAAAAGCCTATCACAGGCATTTTAGGCGCAAGAGTGTCTTGCATCACACAGGAAAGGCTCGGAAAAGATGGACGAAGCGCCTATTTTGCCGCGGTCAGAGCGCTCACCGGCACCAGCATGTCTTCCTTGCGCATGACGAGGTTGGTGGCGTTGAGAGTGGCGAGTTCGAAGCCGTGGCCATGGGTGATGGCATCAGTAGGGCAGGCTTCAACGCAGTATCCGCAGAAGATGCAGCGGTTGTAGTCAATGTTGTAGATCTTGGCGTAACGCTCGGAGGAGGAAATGCGCTGCTCCTCGGTATTTTCGGCGGCCTCGATGAAGATGCAGTTCGCAGGGCAAGCCGCAGCACAGAGGAAACAGGCCACGCACTTTTCCAGGCCGTTTTCGTCGCGCTGCAGGACGTGAGCGCCGCGAAATCGCTGCTCAAAGACCGCGCCGCGCAGGGGCCCCTTGCCGTCGGGGTAGTTCTCGACATGCGTGGGCTGCAGCATCTCGCCGAAGGTGATGCTCATGCCCTTGGCGATGGCAGCAATATTGCGCACAATCGACATAAACCCAGTATACGATGAATGCCGGGAGGGGATCGCGATGCGAAAAGGAGCTTGGGGAATTGCGCTGATGCTGGTGCTGGGAGTGGCGGCGCCAGCTGCCACGGCACAAATGGAAACAGGTCCGAATGGAATGCCATTGCGTCCGCCAGGACCGCCAGACACCACGAATACGCGCCGACAAGCCGATCAAGCGCGGGACGACGTTCCTTTGCCCCTGAAGATCACATTTCAAAAGAAAACGGCCGAATGGAGCGCGCCCAAGCTGGCAGAATTGCCGCACCAGACCTTCACCGTACACAACGATCAGGCCAACGCAGATCAGAATTTTACGGGCGTTCCGCTGATGGAGTTGCTTAGCCAGCTAGGCGTACCAGACAAGCCCAAGGGTAAGGAATTGCGGCTTTACCTGGTGGCGGAGGGGCGAGACGGAAGCAAGGTGGTTTACTCCCTTGGCGAGATTGTTCCTGACGTGCATGACGGGGTAGTTTTGCTGGCCGACAGCATCGACGGGAAGCCCATCATCGACAACGGCCCTCTTCAGCTGGTCAGTACACGGGAAAACAGGTCGACGCGCTGGGTGCGCAACGTTGTTTCGATCAAAGTGGTGATGGCGGATTGAGGAGTTCCCCAGGGAGGAATGATCCATTTTGATCGAACTCGCCGAGTGGCTGATTCCTCTTTAGAACTGCCACTCGACGGGCTCATATTGAATCACTGCGGATGCTTTTCCTCGGGCTTCTTTTCGGTGTCCTTCGGAGGTGCAGGTTTGTGCTCCGGGGCGGGCTTGGCAGCAGGAGCGGCGTGTTCCGGCTTGGGAGCAGGAGCCGCGTGCTGTTGAGGAGTGGGCTTCGGCGCTGCCTGATGCTCGGGCGGCGGTGCCTGATGCTGAGGATGCTCAGCGGGAGCGGGGCGCTGCTGGGGATGAGGAGTTGCCGGAGCCTGGCGCTCGGGCGCGGGCTGCTGATGTTGCGCAGGCGCCTGGTGCTCTGGCGCTGGTTGTTGACGCCCCGGCTGCTGGACTTGCGGCGCAGGCTGTCGATTCGCAGGTGCGTTCTGGGCGGGCATCGCGCGCGCCGGCTCTCCGCGTGGGGCATTCGGAGTATTCGGTCGGCTAGGTTCATTGACAGGCTGGGGATGGGGTGCTGCGGCGGTGGCGCGCATCGCAACCGGGGCTGGAGGCCGGACGTTGTGGTCCGCGGGCAGCGGGCGGGTGGCAACGACGGTCGCAGGGCGGCCATTGTTGGCTGAGGCAAAGTTGGCGCGGTTGGAACGCGCGGCCTGAGCCTGCTGCACCTGGGCGTTCATTGGCGGCGTGTGCTGCTCGTGAATTGCAGCGATCTCTGCCGGACGGGGGCGCACCTGAATACCACCCGGACCGTTGTAACTTACGCGATTAATCGTCGTGTTGTTGTTTACGATGTTGTAGTTATAGACATCGTGGATGACTGTCGTGTTCACGTTGTTGACGGAGCGGTTGTAGTTGAAATGATCGCCGTTCCAATAGCCGCCCTGATAGCCGAACCCGATGTAGCCGAATCCGTAATTGATTCCGCCGTAGTAGCCGATGTGACGCCCCCAGTAGCCATGGTGGAAGCCGTAGCGGCCGCCGCTATAACCCCAATAGCCAGGCGTCCACAAAGCGCCCTGATACGGCGCGTACACCCATGCACCGGGAACCCAGTAGTAGCCGGCCGAAGCATAGTCCCAATAACCGGGAGTCCAAATGTAGCCTTCGCCGGGGCAGTCTGGCTGATCATATTGGGGTAAAGGCGGAGGAGGCTGGGGAGCGTAATCCACAGGCTGCTCTCCGTAATCGGAGTCGTCGCCGCCTTGATCTCCGCCTTGGTCGGAGGCGTACTGGTCGGGGGGTGGAGCGCTCTGGTCGGAACTTCCGCCTTGTGGTGAAGATTGCGTGGAGGCGTTCGAGATTGGCGCAACGTTCGCAGAAGCCGGGTCTTGATACGACTGGTCCTGCGATGCAGTCTGGGTGGTATCAGCAGTATTCGCCGGAGGCTGGCTGCTCTTGCATCCGGCTACAAGCACGATTGCAACAGAGAGCGAAGTCAAAAGGGTGAATCGGGGAAAGGTATTCATTTTCAGTACCTCTAAAGTAGGTTGGATGCCATAAAAAGCGAGAAAACTGTCCTAATTCAAAACAAGGCCGCGAGGGAGCGGATTGCTCAGCTTCTTATATCGCCTTGAATAAGGGGTCTGCAAGCGCCAGACTGCGGAACGGATGGGTCAGTTGTGCGTGCCGGGCGGGATCGAACGGCCCTTATTATTCGCTGGCGGGGTGGTTACCGGCTTTCGTCCGGGGTGAGCCTTCTGGGTTTGCGGACAGAGCGACGAGTCTTGACCGCGGCTTGTGCCGGGAACCGTATTCTGGGCGAGACAGAGACGATCTTTCATACCTGCCGCGTCCTTGCCGAAGAGGAGTTGGGTACGTTCAATGCCGGTGGCGGGGTCCAGATCATAGCGATAGAGGAAATCCTCTGCCGGTTTCTGGCTTCCATAGTCTAGATGGTTCCATGTGCCCAGGGTTTCGCGGCCATTGGAGTCGGCGAGCAGGGCATAAACCTGTGTCAGGGTGATGCCGGGTGCCGGGTTTGCGGCCCAGACGGGAACGGCTTTCCCACTACGCACCCAGCGGGCAGCCCATGTGTGCTGGCGAAAGTCGTAATAGAACGCAGTGAAGAATGTGGTTGCATCGCAGTTGTTGCAATCGTCGTATAGGACGGCCAGTTCTCTTGGACTGCCGGGAACAAAGAGCATCCAGTCGAGAAAACGCAGATTGGCGCCTTGAAGGATGGGCGTAAGAGCGCGGTTGGAAAGCGAGACGCTCCAAATTGAAAAGGTATCAGCATTCCCTGGCGACTGTGAATTGGCGCGCAGGGTGGTGATGACGAGGGCCGCATCGTATTGAACGCCGATTTCGCGAATGGCCGTCCACTTTTGAGTGTCGAGTGCGCGCGTGACCCAAACGACAACGTCCTGATCTGCGGGAGAGTGAAAATCGATCCAGCGAAATGAAGCGGGGGCCTGGGCGGGGAGATTCGGGGACAAAGCGGAGAGCACAATCAGCCAGAAGATAACCCTAAGGCGCACGAAACAACGCATGCTTCAGGTATAACAGAGGCGAGTGCCGAGCAAATGTGCTCGCGCTGAACCGAGACCTGAAGCAAGCTGCGGTGCAACCGTGGAACCGCACGCGCAAAATCGAGTTGCTGGTCAACTAGAGTGGACGGGCTACGGGGGAGAGTATGAACCAGGGAAGGGCCCTACAGATCGTGATGGTGGTGACAGCGGTTCTATTTTTGGCCATGGCTTACCCCTTAGTGATTTTTCTTCGGGAGGAGCCAGCCCTGTCGATGATGATGACCTTGTATGTGACCCTGGGTGTGTTCCTACTGCTCGCCGTGCGCAATCCGTCGGCTCACCGCAGCCTGATCGGCTTCACCGCATGGTCGAGCCTGGTGCACGCAGTCGTTATGGGCTACCAGGCAATGGCGGGCATTGTGGCGCACGGCGAACTGATCGGTTCGGGCGTGCTCGCTGTTATCGGCGTGGTGTTGATCGCGCTGTCACCAAAGAAGCCAATCGCCGCTCCAGAAGTGGCGATCTGCTAAGCCTTCACAGGCCGAGCTTGGACCAAATTGCGTCAACCCTGGCCTTGGTGGCAGAGTCCATCTCGATCATGGCGGGCCAGGGGCGGTTGAAACCTTCGGCCTTCCATTTGCGGGTGGCATCGATACCCATTTTGGAGCCGTAGTTGGGCAGGCGCGAAGAGTGGTCAAGCGAATCGACCGGCCCGAGCATGAATTGAATGTCGCGCTCGGGGTCGATGTTGTTGGTGACCCGCAAGACCACTTCGGCAATATTCTGTACATCGCAATCTTCGTCGACAACAATGATGCACTTGGTGAACATGGCCTGGCCAAGCGACCAGATGGCATTCATTACCTTGCGCGCCTGGCCGGGGTAACTCTTGCGGATTGAGACCAGCATCAAGTTGTGGAAGACGCCTTCGACAGGCAGATTGATATCCACAAGTTCGGGGATGGTCATCTTCATCGCGGGAAGAAAGATGCGCTCAACGGCTTTGCCCATCCATGCATCCTCCATGGGCGGCTTGCCGACAATGGTCGCGGCGTAAATGGGGTCTTTGCGATGGGTGATACAGGTGAGGTGGAAGACCGGATACTCATCGGTCATGGTGTAGAAACCGGTGTGGTCACCAAAGGGGCCTTCGCCGCGCAGTTCGCCTAAGTCGACGTAGCCTTCCAGGATGATTTCAGCGTGGGCGGGCACCTCGAGATCGACGGTTTCGCATTTTACGATTTCAACGGGCTTACCGCGAAGGAAGCCGGCGATCATGAACTCCTCTACCTCAGGTGGTGCGGGAACGATTGCTGAAAAAGTTGTAGCAGGGTCAGTGCCGATGGCGACTGCGACTTCAAGGCGCGAACCCTTCAAATTGCTCATGACTACTTGAGGAAGACCACCGATGGGACCGTCGGGAATGGAGACGGCTCCGCCTGCCGATTCAGCCATTGCAGCGACACCTGCGGTGCGCGGATTCTCAGTGGAGTGCGTCGCGGCAACTTTACGGATTGCTTCACGGAAATGCTCGGCGGCAACTTTCTGTCGCTGCCAGTGCATGCCGGTGGTCTGGCCGTCGTAGACCTGCATGCGATACATGCCGATGTTGCGCTTGCCGGTGCGCGGATCGCGAGTGTGGACACAGGGGAGCGTGATGAATCGGCCTCCGTCGTGCGGCCAGCATTTCAGGATTGGAAACTGGTTAAGGTCCAAGTTGTCGCGAAGAATGACTTCCTTGCAGGGGGCGTCTTTGGCGGAAACAGTCCTGGGGAAAGCACTGGTAAGGGCGCCGAGTTGCGGAAGCATTTTGAGCTTGTCAAAAAGGCCTTCGGGAGCCTTGAGGTTCATGAGGCCGGTGATGCGTGAAGCGATGTCGTCAACTTTGTCGACGCCAAGCGCGAGGGCCATTCTGCGTTCGCTGCCGAACTGGTTGATGAGGACTTTGTGGCCGGGATGGCCTTTTAAGTTCTCAAACAGCAACGCTGGACCGCCGGGGGAGTAGTTCCCTTTGGATGCCAGGGCGGACGAGCTGGATCCCGATCCAATCTTGCTGATTCGGTCGGTGATTTCAGTGATCTCAAGCTCAGGCGAAACTTCTTCGCGGATTCGTTTGAGCTCACCGTGCTTTTCGAGGGTCCTGATCCAGTCGCGCAGATCGTCGTATGCCAAAGGAATTCTCCGAGCGGTATTCACCGCTCCCCCACTCATACTAAGGCTTCTGAGTGGGGCAATTTTGCATTGGATTCAGGACATGTGACATACTCACGCGAACGATTTTCGGCATCAAAGCAAAGTGCAGCTCACATTCTGACAAAGGATTTCGCCATGACCCCATCCCCCCTGGTCAAGTGCCACCCTTACTTTAAACTGCGGAGTCTGACGCCACGATTCCGAGTTGGGACCGAAGCGGCGACGCCGTGGAGTGTGCCCAATCTCTGCGCCGCCTACAACTGGCCTACCGGGCTTGCGGGTGGAGGCGTTATTGCAATTGTGGAACTGGGTGGAGGATGGGTGCAGTCGGATATGGACCAATACTTCACTTCCATCAACCAGCCGTCGCCGCAGATCACGGACGTATCGGTGGACGGGACGCAGAACAGCCCTAATCAGAGCGTGGGCTCGTCGGACGATCCGGATTACGAAGTCGCTCTGGATATTCAAGTGTCGGCGGCTGCTTACTTCACGGCCACGGGGAAGCCAGCAACGATTCGCATGTACTGGTCACAGGACATCACTACGGCAGTGCAGAAGGCCGCGAATGATGGATGTGATGTATGTTCGATCTCCTGGGGCGCGGACGAGGCGATGTTTGGAACCACGGCTGCGCAGGAGATGGAATCGGCGGCGGCGGCGGCGACGGATGCCGGCATGGTTGTGTTTGCCGCGTCGGGCGACAACGATTCGAGCGATGGTGGTTCAACGCCGGCCAACGTGGACTGTCCCTCGTCGTGTCCGCATGTTGTGGGCTGCGGCGGAACTTACAAAACCTCGACTGAAGAAGTGGTTTGGAATGACAACCCCGGAGAAACGGACGGGGAAGGAACGGGTGGGGGTTATTCGACGATCTTTTCCAAACAGGCTTTTCAGATTGGGGTGCCCGCGCCGCCTACTGGAACCACCGCGGGAACGGGGCGAATGGTGCCCGACGTGGCGGGTGACGCGGACCCCAATACCGGGTACAACATCATCGTTCATGGCTCGCAAACGGTGGTTGGCGGGACGAGCGCTGTGGCACCGCTTTACGCGGGGCTGTTTGCATCGTTTGGAACGAAGCTGGGGTTTGTTACGCCTACGCTCTACAAGAACCAGAAGGACTTCAATGACATCACCGTGGGCGGAAACGGTTTTTACAACGCGGGTCCGGGCCCGGATCCCTGCACGGGGATCGGATCGCCAATCGGATCCGCCCTGGCAACGTTACTCGTGAAGCCAGCTTGAGAGGTCAGCGGGTGATCTGAACAACCTGTGCCGTATGAGCCACGGGAGGCACCGCGGCGAGTGGATAGCCGAGCCTTTTCCATTCGTCGTAACCCCCGCGCAGGGGACGGACGCGTTCGATGCCGAGCTTGTGGAGGGTCATTGCCGTCTTAGCGGCCGTGGCCTCGCTGGGACAGGTGCAGAAGAGCACCACGTCGCGGTCACGGGGAATCTCAAGATGACGCGCAGTAAGTGTGTCTGGCGAGAAATGCAGTGCGCTAGGCAGCGTGAAAGGGTCAGCAAGCAACTCGAGAGGGTGACGCAGGTCGACGATATAGACCTGTTCGCCGGCGTCGAGCTGACGTTTCAGTTCTTCAGGTTCGAGACGCGAAGAAACCAATTCGCGAAGGACCATGCGGCGGCGATAGACACGACCGATGAAGAAGCTGAGGATTGCCAGGAGCAGGATCGCCCCGGAGAACCGGCCTACCCAATTGAGCAGGCTCGGATCGCGCTTGAGAGCGTCGCCAAACAGCCGACCGGCCGTTAACAGAGCGGTGAGCCAGAGCGTGGCACCGATACCGTCGAACAGCAGGAAGGTCGGAAGGCTCATGCCATTCTGGCCGGCAACGGGCGGGGCGAGAGTAGCGAGACCGGGCACGAATTTGGCAATCATGAGCGTCAGCTCACGCCGTTTGCCGAATGAATCCTGGGTTCGGCGGACGCAAATGGTTGGCTCCATGGATAACTTGCAGAGAATTCGAAGCACATGATGGCCGTAACGGCGACCGATGAGAAACCAGGTGGTGTCCGCAGCGAGGCAGGCGACCAGGCCGGCAAGAAAGGCGTATTCGAATCGGATCTGGTGCTCGGCAGAAAGTGCACCAGCAGCCAGCAGAACCGGGGTGGCCGGCAGGGGGACACCGAGCTGCTCAACCAAAACCCAGACGAAAAGCAGCAGATAGCCGTACGTGATTAGGATGTGCGTGGGTAAAGCCATAGGGGAAATTCCGTTCGCCGACCGTCGAATTAGCCTCCGTATGTCCGCAAGACGCAGACTACCAGGAGCCTTCAAACTCATCTTATGGGATGTTGGAACGGCGGAATCGTTTCAAACGAATCGCATCGGGATCGGCAGATCACGAAAAAAGCCGCCCGAAGGCGGCTTCTTGCGGATTAAATGCTTAAGCTCTTAGCGAGTTGTGGTCGCACTGACCGGCTGCAGGGCGGCGTGGGCCTGCTGCGCTCCCTTGTCGGCGAAATAGTTGCGGTCCCAGAGATTCTTATAGAACTCGCCGGTCAATTCGGCGGCGCGGGGACCGAAGGTAGGCCGTCCGCCTTCAAGGAAGAAGACGGTCACGAGGGCTCCCTGCGGTGTATTGGAGTAGGAGACAAACCACCCGAACCGCGTTCCTTTATCGGAGCAGGTTCCGGTCTTGCCGAAGACAGGCAGTTCCTGGAAATTGGCACGCAGACGGCGGGCGGTGCCATATTCCACGGCGCCTGCCATCCCATCCTGCAGATCGGGAACAAAGCGCGCAATGTCGAGCGTCCGCTTGACCTTGGGCTCGAATGCGGTGACTTCTTCCGAGGTTGTGGGGTGTTGGAGATAGTAGAGGGTGCCGCCGTTGGCGATGGCGGCTACGAACGCGCCAAGCTGTAGCGGCGTCATCGAAACTCCCTGACCGAAGCTGCACATGCGAGAGACACCGCCCTCGGATGCCGGAATGGCCTGATCCGGATACGTTCCAAGCTGCTCTCCATCAATGTGATAGCCGGCGAGCTCGCCCAGCCCGAACTGGTTGGCGTAGTGGCGAACGCGATCAAAGCCAAGTTCGCGGCCGAGTTCTTCGAAATAGAGGTTGTTGCTCTTGGCAAGAGCGTCGGTCATGTTCATCCGGAAACCAGCGAGCTGAACCGGCGTGTCGCGCGTGACCAGACCCTCGGAAAGAGCAGCAAGGGCCACGGAAAGCTTGATGGTGGAGCAGGGTTCGGCTCCGGGCGAAAGGGCCAGCTTCTGATTGACCATCGCAAGGATGCGGCCGTTGGACGGATCAATTACCACCGCGGTGCCGTTCATGTCGCCGAGAGCGTCTATGGCTGCCTGACGAACCAGCGGATCCTCGCCTGCTGTGATGTCGCCTTCAAAGATGTTTCCAGAGGCAAAGGAACTTGCGGTAAAGCGCTCATAGTAGCGGTGCCGACGGGTGTGAAGTACGGCGGGATGCAACGAGGCGCGCCTGGTTCTAGTGGAGTGAACCCGATGGGCGACTGTAGACCTTGCACCAGGGTGCGCAGATGAAGACTTTGACGCGGAACCGGCGTGGTGGCTTCTAGAGTGCCTGCTCGGGGTAAGGTGCTGGCTGGATTTGGAGTGATGCACGTTGCGCTGAACGTCGAGCGCGACGGCGCTGCCAGTTCCCAACCCGATAACTGCGAGGCCCAAGGCAAAAACGCAGGACAGTCTCATCCAGAAAAATCCCCTCAACAATGGATTGCGTGCCATGCGTCTGTCGAACAGAAGCGCACTTCTTGCCTACTGTTTACTTATTCCACACGCTTTGGCCGCAGTATGTGAGCTTTGTCACCCTAAGACCCTAACGCTTTCTGGGTGCGGAGCATCCATTAGAGGCAACACCCCGCTCGCAGTAATGTTGTGAACCCATGGTATTTCTGAGCTATGTCTGAACTATACAACGCAGGTAACCAAAGGCAAGTACTACGAAGGTGGCGCGAAGCCTAAAACTTCATACGCCGCATGAACGCCGGGACGTCGAGGTCGCGTTCCGTTTCGTCTGAAGGCTCAGATAAAGAACTTACGGGCGGTTGAACCGCCGACGGAACGTCCGCTGCGGGGTTACGCACTCCGTTACCAAAGTCAGAAGCAAAGTCTCTAGGAAGTGGTGTATAGGCCGGTTCTTCGGCGATCTCGGCAAACTTAGGACGGGTTGACGCAGTGACGAGCTCAGATTCGCGTTCCTGCGGAGTGCCAGGATCGGCGTCTTCTTCTTCGCTCATGAAGCGAAGGGGCGCGGGTACGGACGACACCGGGGTCTCAGCGCTTTCACGGAGCCATGTGTCGGGAGCGACGACCGGGACGGAGACTACCGGCGACTCCTCAACGCTAAGCATGCGGGCGCGGCGCTCGGGCATCTGGTCGCGGAAACCGGTGGCAATCACGGTGATCTTTACCTCGTCCTCCATGCGCTCATCGAGCACTGCACCGAAGATGATGTTGGCATCTTCGTGCGCTGAAGATTGGATGAGGGAGGATGCTTCATTTACCTCAGAGAGTTTGAGTGAACTGGAGCCAGTGATATTGATAAGGATGCCGCGCGCTCCGTCGATCGCTCCGGCCTCAAGCAGAGGCGATGCCATGGCGGCCTGGGCCGCTTCGACGGCGCGATTTGCACCTGAGCGAACCGCGGTGCCCATGACCGCGTGACCCATGCCGGCCATGGTGGTTTTTACGTCGGCAAAGTCGCGGTTGATGATGCCGGGGATGGTGATGATGTCGGAGATTCCCTGCACGCCTTGGCGCAGGACGTCGTCGGCGATGCGGAAACTCTCAAAGAACCCGGCGTCTTTGGCGACGGCGAGCAGTTTCTCGTTGGGGATCACGATCATCGTGTCGACGCTCTCGATGAGTTCTTTGAGGCCGCGCTCGGCCTGCTGAAGTCGGCGCTTGCCCTCAAAGGCGAAGGGACGGGTGATGACGGCGACAGTGAGAATGCCCATCTCGCTGGCGAGAGAGGCTATGACCGGCGCGGCGCCTGTACCCGTGCCACCGCCAAGGCCGGCAGTGACGAAGACCATGTCGGCGCCTTCGAGCGCTTCGATGATTTTTTCGGAGTCTTCAAGAGCGGCGCGACGGCCAACATCGGGATTGGCGCCGGCACCGAGGCCCGAGGTAAGCCGAACGCCGAGCTGGAGTTTAACGGGGGCGAGCGAAAGCTTGAGCGCCTGCACATCGGTATTGGCGGCAATAAACTCGACGCCTTCAAGGCCAGCCTGGATCATGCGGTTGACGGCATTACCGCCACCGCCGCCTACGCCGATTACCTTGATGCGTGCACCGCGCGGATTTTCTTCGTGAAACTGAATGCGCATCTCTCCGGCTTCTTTTATCTGCTGATCCATAGCGGCTGGCGCCTCCCCATTTTCCAATGAAATCATCCTTTTACTAGAAACTTGCTGCGAAGATAGCGCGCAATTTAGAGCGCAGGCCGTTGTTTTCCGCTGCACGCGTCACGCGTGTCCGGTGAGCGTACAGCAGCATTCCAATTGCAGTTGCGAAACTGGGGTGAACTAGCTCACCGGGCATATTCGAGAGCCGCACCGGCATGCCAGTCCGCGCGGGAACACGCAACTGGCTTTCAGTTACATCAAGCATACCTGGCAACATGGCACCGCCGCCGGTGAGGACGCAACCTGCGCCGAGGGCGTCGAGAACGCCGCCCTGCCGCAGACTCTCTTTTACAAAATACAAGAGCTCACGGGCACGTGGCTCAAGGATTTCCGCAACGGAACGAAGAGCGAGCTTTCGCGGGTCGGGATTGGCGATTTCGATCTCCGCCTCAATCGGCACAGCGGTTACGACGGCATGGCCGTATTGGCGTTTCAATTCCTCAGCTTGCGCTACGGGCATCTGCAGGCCAACTGCTAAATCGTTGGTGAAATGCGTACCGCCGACGGGAACCGAAGCTGTATAAGCGACCGCGCCTTCAAAGAAGACAGCCAATTCGCTGGAGTGCGCGCCGATATCGAGCAGGCAGACGCCAAGTTCGCGCTCGTCGGCGGAGAGAGTAGATTCGGCCGCGGCGATGGACTCGAGCACGGCCTCTGAGACTTCAAGCCCGGCGCGATTGGCGCAGGTAACGGTACTCTGGAGCGCGCCGCCGGAGCAGGTGGCGATGTGCAGATCTACCTCGAGCCGCGCACCGACCATGCCAACGGGGTCGAATATTCCCGGCTGATCGTCGAGGATGAACTGGCGCGGGAGAAGGTGGAGGATTTCGCGATCAGGAGGGCGCTCGACTGCGCGGGCACGCTCAACAGCGGCCCGCACATCTTCGCGTGTAATCTCGCGCATTCGGCTGCCCAGATCAAGACCGCCGTTGGTGTTGAGCCCGCGGATATGGGGACCGCCTACGCCGACCACGCACTGATCGATATTGGCGCGTGCGACCCATTCGGCCTGTTCGTTCGCCGCCTTGACGACCTTGGCAGCGGGGCCGAGTTCTGAGATGAGGCCCTTGCGCATTCCAGCCGACTCAATCACCCCGTGTCCCCGATAGCGCAGCGCGTATTCGTTGACATCGGCAGCAAGCACGCGGGTCCACGCACTGCCAATGTCCAGCACTACGATCAGGTTGTCCTGCTTTTCGCTCATATTCCGGGACTCACTGGGCCTGCCCGGTAGTCGGGGCAGGATGTGCGTTTGCTGGTTTTGGTTTGGCCGAGTTGGCCGCGGTGTGATTTACGTTTGTCTGCTTCTTTTTCGGCGTGGCTTTGTGTTTGGCGGTTTTCGACTTTTGGGTGGGCTTAGCGGGCGTGTGGGCTTTTACCGGCTTGGCTGCCTGCGTGTGCGATGGAGGGGCGGATTTTGCGGTCGTCGCTTTCGCCTTCGGTTTGAGGGAATTGATTTTGACTGGGTCGGCCCTGGGAGTCTCAGGTGCATTGATCGTCGCGTCTGCGGTATTCAGTGTGGCAGGGACGGTTTCGGTTCCGTGTGTCATCTGCAGAACGACCTGCTGATCGTAGCGGAGATCAACTTCAGCGAGCTTAGGATACTGCTGACGCCACTCGGCAATGTGGGCCTTGTAACGCTGATAGCGATCGAGGAAGTGATCTTCGCCAAAATGCGCGAGGATGTCTCCTCCCTGTTCGGGCATCAGTACGCGGGCATCCTCAGGGTCGGTTAAGTCGATTTCTGAAATCTGGTCGGAAAGGCGCTGGCCGTTGCTATCGAGTTCGCCCAACAGGTGCTGGTAAACATCCATCCGCGCTTTACGCGAGGCCAGCGGGTCGCGGCCGTCGATGCCTGTGACCACGGGAAACGAGTAATGATGCTGGGCCATCATGGCTGCCGGCATGGTCAACAGAACTCCATTGCTGTCGACCAGGCCGATCTGCGATCCCTGGCGCAGGAATGCAACCGGCTTACGCTCGACGACAGAGACACGGATCTGGTCGGGCAGGAGGCGCATGACAGAAGCGCGCTCGACCCAGGGAATCTGTTCAAGCTGCTTGCGGCGTTCGTTGAGCGGTACGAAGAAGATATTGCGGCCGATGTCTTCGCCGAAGACCGGCAACATTTCAGAGCGGCTGACTTCGGCAAGGCCTGCGGCCTGAATGTTACTGGTGCCGGCAATGCGGAAGCGCGCGTCGCGTTCGAGAAAGGACCTCAGAGCTAACGCCGAGACCGCGAAAACGAAAACGACCACCATTGCGCCCAGCGTAAGAAGCACGCGGCCCATGGTGCTTGCAGGACGCCACCATGGCCGACGAGGCTGATCGGAGAATTTGCGCGATTTACCGCGACGCGACGGACCATCTTCATCCGCATCTATATCGATCGGCATGCCGGGCAAACCACGCACCGATGTGGGCGCACCCGCTTGCGCTCGCCGGAACCGGGGTTCCGCGGACGTATCGTCTTCCCAGACAAGGGGCCGGGTTTGGTTATCGCGTTGTGCCACGCCTGAGCAAGGTCGGGAGAATCGCCAACCTCAACTATAGCCCGCGGTCGAGTTGCTTTTTCCCGCAGGCAGAGCAAGGGGAATCCGTAGCGTAACGGGGCGAAAGAACTTAAATACAACCAATGAAGTCGCGGCAGGGCGATTCCGTCAATTCTGCTGGGAAATGCATCATGACCAGTGCAGAGTTTGAACGGAATCTGCCGGCAGATCTAATTCAAGCGACTGCGCACCGAGCAGTAGCTGCACTTGCTTTTCGGGGCCCTTGTTGGACAAGACCACCACGTAGCTGCCATCGGGATTGCGGAAGCCGGTGTGCGAGACCGGGCCGCCTGCGCCGTCGTAACCTAATCCGTCTGTCGCAAAAACATGGGCGCCTCGGTGAACATGCCGGGAGTAATGAGCAAATGCCCAGTACTGGCCGCTGCGGGTAACTTTATGGGTCGCGTTGTCGATGGTGATGACCCCGCCGCAGGAAAATGGACCGACGTTCGGCTTGCCCTTCTCATCGAGCGCGACGTTCCACGCGGTCAGAGATCGCGCCCAATTATTGAGGATGGCGTTAAATTCGTTGGCCCACATGGTGTAGTCGGTCTGGTAGTCGGGCGAATTTATGTCAGGGCCGCCTTCGGTCCAGTAGGCATTCTTTGCAGGGAAAGCATCGTGGACACGGCTCATTGCGGTGGGCTCGCCGACGTAGCCGTGCCATGCGATGCCGTCGATGTATTCGTAGGCGGCGGGATCGCTCAACTCATCAATGGCGCGGCCCCAGAGGTTGTAGTTGTGATCGAGCACCCAGATTTTGACAGGCATTGCTGATTTGCGCAGCGCGGGGCCGAGGTGGCCTTTTACAAACTCGATTTCCTGCTCCTGCGACCAGAGGCAGGCAGGCATGCGGCCTTCCTGCTCGGCGTCGGTCTCGTTCTGAACTGTGACGGCATCGATGGCAACGCCTTCAGCCCTGTAGCCTTCGAGAAACTTGAGGAAGTAACGCGCATAGGGCTCGAAGTTTTGCTTGCGCATAGCTCCGCCAAGCATTGAGTTATTGGGCTTCATCCATGCCGGCGGGCTCCATGGGGAGGAGAAGAGGAACAGGTCAGGATTTGCATTGCGTGCCTCACGAAGAATCGGCAGGTAGTAGGACTTGTCGACGTCGATGGAAAACTTCTTCAATTCAGGATCGGGGTCGGGGCTTTCGTCCAAGCTGTAGACCTTTGTCGAATAGTCACTCGATCCGATGCAGGTGCGGCAGACGTTCAGAGCCATTTCTTCCGAAGCAAAAAGGTCGCGAATGATCGGTTTGCGTTCGGCATCGTTGAGGCGACTTAGCACGTACGCGGAAGCTTCTGTGATGGCAGCGCCAAAGCCAAGGATCTGCTGGCGCTCGGCGGTGGTATTCAACTGGATAGCGTTGGCCGCGATCTGTGTGGTTGGTTGCCACGATATTGGATCGAGCGCGGAATGGCGCTTGTCGCGAAACGTGGCCCAGACTTTAACGAGGCCCGTTGGTTCCGCCGCAAAGGCCGGAGTGCGGCTCGAAATTGCAAATGCAGCTGCCGCCGATGCGGCCTTCAGAAATTCCCTGCGCGACCCAGTTTTCATTGGTGTACCTCACGACAGGCAAATGTTTGCCCGCCGCATGATAGCAGAATCCGAGAGTTGATAAAACGTTTGAGTTGAAGTGATCTGACTCACTGCCTGGAGCCCGTGGTCGCCGGAACCTGGTTGACCGGGTCTTCGAGCGCCGCGAGAATCTGGGGACCGAGCTGGCTGACGCTGCCTGCACCGAGGGTGAGGATCATATCGCCATCTTTTGCCTGGGCGGTCGACACCGAGACCGCGTGAGCAAAGTCTGCAGCGAATTGCACGGTTGGACCTTTGATTTTCTCAACCAACAACTCAGCCCTGATGCCGGGCAAGGGCTCCTCGCTGGCGGCGTAGATGGGCAATACCACCACTGTGTCGGCATCGACAAAGGCAGTGCCAAACTCTTCGAGCAGGTCGCGGGTGCGCGTGTAGCGGTGCGGTTGGAAGATGACATGAATCCGTTTGTGTCCACACTCACGAGCCGCAGCAAGCGTTGCGCGAATCTCTGTGGGGTGATGGCCATAGTCGTCGACGACGGTGATGCCGCGGGCTTCACCGCGTAATTGGAAACGCCGGTCAACGCCGCGGAAACTCTTGAGGCCTTCGGCGATTTTGCCGGGCGCGACTTCGAGCTGATGGGCAATGGCAACAGCGGCGGTTGCGTTCAGGGCATTGTGGCGGCCCGGAACGTGCAATTCAAAAGGACCGAGCGGACCGGTCGCTGTGGTGACCAGAAAACGGGAGAAGGACCCGGGCCGGGTTTCGAGAAACTCGAGGCGGTAATCGGCCTCAGGCGCTACGCCGTAGGTAAAGACGCGGCGGTGGACTTTGGGAAGAATTGCAGCCAGTGCTGCATTGTCGATGCAGGCAGTGACAGCGCCATAAAAAGGCACCTTATCCATGAATGCGAGGAAGGCATTCTCCACGTCGTTCATATCGTGGTAGCAGTCCATGTGTTCGCGATCGAGGTTAGTGACGATGGCCAGGATGGGAGAGAGCTTTAGAAACGAGCGATCACTCTCATCAGCCTCTGCCACCAGATATTGAGTTGTTCCGAGCTTGGCGTTTGAGCCAAGGGCATCGACGCGACCGCCGACGACGACAGTGGGATCAAGGCCGCCAGCGAAAAGCACTGAAGACACCATCGAAGTTGTGGTTGTTTTGCCGTGCATGCCGGCGATGGCGATTCCGTATTTGAGGCGCATGAGTTCGGCGAGCATTTCGGCGCGCTGGATTACGGGAATCTTGCGGGAACGCGCTTCGAGCACTTCAGGATTGTTGGGGGCGACGGCTGAGCTGGTGACGACCACCGTGGCTCCTTCGACATTGCCGGCTTCATGGCCTTCAAAAACCGTTGCGCCGAGTTGGGCGAGACGGTCGGTAACCGGGCCACGGCGCAAATCGGAGCCGGAGACGTGGAATCCCATGCTCAGCAGAATTTCGGCGATGCCGCTCATACCGATTCCGCCGATACCGATGAAGTGTGCGTGTTGCTTGGTTGCAAACATGGGAGACGAAATCCAAGGGTATCATTCTGCGACCCATGGGCCACGCGAGAGACAACGTTTGATCGGCGGAGCGAGCAATTTGCTGGGAGATTCGCGGCGTTTACGAGGCTGGAGGTTTATGCGGTGGTTCAATTCTCTTGCTCTCTTTGTGAGTGCAGGAGGGCAGGTGGGCGGTGGGGTTTCGACACTCCTTCGACGGAAAAGTTGCGAAGATTTATTTCGCTGGTGAGTCCGCAACCTTCTGAGCGGGCGGTGTTTGCACTACACATAACCCGCGCACCCCGGAGGCGGCAAGAGACAAGCCTCAGCGGATAAAGAGCCGGGTCAGCCAACGAAATGTGGCTGAATGGGACGGAGGAGTTATGAAAAACCTAAGCAAATGGATGCTTGGTGCAGCAATAGTGGCTGGCGGGTTGGGTCTGGGAGCGACCACGGCCCAGGCAGCCGAGATTGGGGTTTATGTTCGCGGGCCGGTGGCCTATGTTCCTCCGTGTCCGGGACCGGGATATGTCTGGGTGGCCGGCTACATGGCAAACGGCTATTGGATCCCCGGGCGCTGGAACTTTGTCGGGGTTCGCGGCGGTTTTGCATACATGGGCCCGGTAAGGGGTTTTGGTTATCACTTTGATCGCGACCGCGATCGTTTCCGCCGGTAATCCACGAACCAGCGGCTTCTCTTGCGTCGGCCTCTCCTTCGGGAGAGGCCATTTTTTGCGCCCTGCAGCGCACTGGAAACAGGGGTAACATAGCAAAGTGTGGAACATTTACAAGGCTGGAGCATCTGTTAAACGGGGAAGCCCGTAAACAGCTTCATTTTCGGGGCTTGCGGATTCTTTCGGCGGGACCGCAACTATTCTGTGAATGTTCTGTTTAAAGGTACAGAAGCCGGTTGAGCGAGAAGCCCGAACCGGCGGTGCTGAAAATCGAATTCCTGGGCCTGAACGGCGGGACGGGCAGCACAACGGAGGACGTTATGAAAAGCTTCAAATTGGTTCTGATTGCAATGCTCCTGGCACTGCCGTTCGCAGCATCGGCGAAGGCACAGGTGGGGGTAGGAATTGGAGTTGGGCCCGCGGTCGAGCCTGCACCTTATGCCTATGGTCCTCCGGTCTGCGAATGGGGTTATTACTCCTATTACCCGTATGCATGCGCTCCCTACGGCTATTACGGGCCGCAGTGGTTTAGCGGCGGCATCTTCCTTGGCGTCGGGCCGTGGTACGGCTGGGGCTGGGGACACGGTTGGGGCCGCGGATACGGCTGGGGTCGCGGATACGGTTACGGCGGCCGGGTTGGATATGGATACGGCGGTCGCGGATATGTCGGACGGCCTGGGTACTCCGGTGGAGTCCGCGCATATGGCGGCGGTGTAGCAGCGCGGATATAGCGGTGGCGGGGCGCGTGGATTCAGCGGCGGCGCAGTACGCGGCGGCGGTGGCGGCGGCTTCCATGGTGGAGGCGGCGGACACGGCGGCGGCGGACACCGGTAAGCAAGATTGTTAGACAGTGATGAGCCCGGCTGCTTCGGCAGCCGGGCTTTTTTATTGGCTTGGGACTGATTTGTTCTGTAAGCTGGGTCATCTTTCCTATTCAGATTGGAGACGCTCGTGAAATTGACCCTGGGTCGATCGACTTGGCTTGCCCTGTTGTTAGCTTCTGTGTTTTTGACCTCAACCCTGGCAGCGCAGACAGACGCCGATAAGGCATTTATCCAGCGCGGGATCAAATCTTACTACGGGCTGACGCACGAAGGCCTTGACAGCTATTCCTGCAATGCCACTCCGAATTGGGAAGTGATTTTGGGCGACCAACTCAAGAACGATCCGGCTGCCGCCCAAAGTACTCTCACAACTCTTCGCACGATTCATTTCAACGTCTCGGTGAATTCCGCCGGAAAGGCGACGGTCACTCATAACGATCCGCCTCAGCAGAACGACGCGATGGCGAGCGCATTCAAGCAGATTTACGGCGGGATGGCGCAGATGATCGGCGGCTTTTATGACACCACCGCCATGTTCATATTCAGCGCGCCGTTTCCGTCGGTCGACAACGCATTCCAATTGCAAAAGCAGGGCTCGCAATACCACCTGAGCTACAAAGAAGGCGATGCGCAGGTTGCCACGGTTCTCGACTCGGATTTCGAGGTAAATTCACTCAGCGTCACCAGTCCTGAATTCACAAGTGGAATTCAACCCAAATTCACCAAGACCGACAAGGGGCTTCTGCTCGCCAGCTACCAGGCCACCTATCAACCCAAAGCTACCGGGGACGCCGCGGTGATTTCAGTGCACTGGGATTACCAGTTGGTCGGTGGCTTCCAATTACCCAAGACCCTCGACCTTAGCGGGACGTCCGGCTCCGCACCATTTACCTCACAGATTCTTTTTTCGGATTGCCAAGTCACGAAAAAATAGTTTGATTTTTGGCGGACTTCGCTTTCCTCTAACTGACACCGGGCTTCTTGTTCGCGGCCAGCGCAACCAGACGGTCGGCGATGCGATCGGCAGCGTCGGGATGGGACTGGGTGAGTGCAGCAGCGGACATTGCCGCTAATTTCTGAGGTGAAGTGAGCAGGTCGACCAGAGTGATGAGGAGCTTGGCGGAGTCTTCTAGGTCGGACTCTTCGAGCATGACAGCAGCTCCGGCGTTGACCATTTCTTCGGCGTTGCGCTTCTGGTGGTTGTCAGCTGCGGCGGCGAAGGGGACGAGGAGCGCGGGCTTTCCGGCAGCGGCGAGTTCTGCGACCGTGGATGCTCCGCTGCGAGACATGACAAGGTTGGCCTGAGCAAATCGGGCGGGCATGTCATTGAGGAATGGGCTCACCTGCCAGCGTGCGGGATCTGCACCGCTGGCCTGGTAGGCGGCTTCAGTTGTCTGGGCATGACGCGAACCGCTCTGATGACGGATGGTGAGCAAGGGAACCGCGGCGAGTAGAGCTGGGGCGAGTTGCGGCAGGATGGAGTTGAAGAGTCGTGCGCCCTGCGACCCTCCGAAAATCAGCAGATGAGGTGGGTCGCCTGAGGCGGGCGGGAGAGTAAAGAACTCCGGGCGAACGGGAATTCCAGTGACTTCAGCATTGTTGAACCAATGGGCGGCGGCGGGGAAATTGACCGCGGCAGCCTGGACACGTTTGCCGACGAGCCGGTTGGCCAAGCCGGGCATGGCGTTCGGCTCGAAGGACATGGTGGGAACTTTGAGCATCAGGGCCGCAGCCATGGCCGGACCGGATGCATAACCACCAACTCCGAAGACAACGCTGGGACGAAACTCGCGAATAAGGCGACGGCAAGCGAGAATCGAGCGGGGCAGAGCGAGCATGGTGCGAAGGCGCGTGACGAGGGAGACATTCTTTAGCGGGCCAACATCTATGAGACGAAGATTGAAGCCGGCTTCGGGGACAAGGCGCATCTCCATGCCGCGCGCAGTGCCGACGAAGAGGACTTCAGCTGCATAGCGTGTGACGAGGTCGTGGGCCACGGCAAGGGCCGGGATGATGTGACCGCCGGTGCCGCCTCCGGCAATGAGAACGCGCAGTTCCGCCAATCCGATGCCTTTCCTGCTGAGACTTCTCTCAGTTTCGCAGATGGAGCCGCAATGCTGTCGAGTGAAAGCAGATGCAGAAACGCGCGGATGCGTCAGTGGCTAGAGCGAAAGGGTAGGCCATTGACCGCTTTCGCGGCGGACCTTGAAGATTCGTCCGAGCACATCAAGTTTGTAAGTGCCGTCGGGCGGTGTTCTTTCGGCGGACGCAATCTGGAGGCTGGTCCAAACGGCGTTGCCTGACTTTCCGGGAGTGAGCTTGGTTACGAGGGAGACAGTGCAGTTGCACTTGAACGCTTTGGCCCGCAAGACGCCGGGGAGAATGTCGGTTTTCTCTTTGGTCTTTGCCATTGCGCTCTCCTGTTGAGACGAGGACTGATCAACCGCCGGTCAAATACTCCATCTGCGAAGGCTCTATTGATATCAGCGCTTCAGGACTTCGCAATTCCTGCAGCCGTGGAGATGGATTTTACAAAACTGAACCGAGTTCGGATGAGAGTACCACACGCACGGTGCGCGAGGAATGACGGAGTTGGTTCGGGAGATTGGAGCTTCTCTGACGGTTCGGCATTAGATGGGCGCACGAGTTTTCGGGTGCTCTTAGAGGTCGCTGCAACGTTTCGCTTCCTCAAAAATAAAAATTATACAGGCTTTTGCACGCGTCTCAGGCATATCTAAATGATGGATAAAGGTTTAAAGCGAGTTTTGTGGTGGCATTTTTTGGTCGTTTTTGGCACATTCTGGCAGATTCCGGTACCGTTAATGACCCTTAAATGGCTCTTATTGGTCGATTTTGGTGGCGCGGTTTCGGTTGGGCTGAGTTGCGATGAGAGTGAAGAACGCTTGTCACAGACGGGTGTTTGAACAGAGCGGGCAGGCATGAGTGGTCCCTGACTTCTTTGAAAGACGGGTGAAGTTTTTCGGGTGACATATCAAGGGTAGCGCAGAGCGAGGAAATGATCTGCAAAGCGGACGGGCTTCGGTCAAGAGGGAGAAGCGGCAGAGTGAGGTTCTGTTCCGGCTCGGGTCGGCTGCGCGGGGCTTTCTTGAAGGTGTGCTTCCCATGTCCGAAGATCCGGACATGGGGCACCCGGCATTTCCTGCGAGACGGAATTCATGGGCCTGAAGGCCCATGCTCCTTCCGAATGAATTGGGTTCGCGCTTTCCCACCCATGCCGCGATGAAACTGCGCCATGGATGGGGCACCCGGCGTTCATTTTTATTCAGTTATCCCTGGTCTCAAAGGCGAGACCCTTTGGCTACGCTCAGGGCAGGGTGTAGGGCAGCCGGACCTGAAAAAAAGCAGAAGCAGATCCTTCACTTCGCTTACCCCATACACGCTCCGTTCAGGATGACAATTCTGTGTGGGAGACGATTATTGCGGCCCGCAACGCAGAGGGTACCCAGAGTCGTGCTTTGAAACGGAACGATCTGGGTTCGTGCTTTCCCACCCATGCCGCGATGAAGCTGAGTCGTGGATGGGGCACCCGGCAAACGCGAGTGTGAGCGAACGAAGGAAGCACCCCTTTTTCGCTGGCGCCGCTCTATAAAAACTTCATCCGATGATCCGTTTCAGCCCCCGCATTGATTGAGGGGTGCGTTCTGGTGCTTTCCGTCGCTGGTGGAATCTTCGCATGTATGCACATGGTATTGGGTGCCGTCGTACTGCCATTGGGAGATCATGGTGTGAATTCCCTGATAGTTTTTCAGGACGATATCGCGATAGCCGTGATGGCGTGAGTCCTGCAGATCGTAGTCTCCGGCAACGCTGTTGAGGATGGGGATGTCATTGCCGTTTTCCTGGCGAAAGACGAGGAAGATGCAGTTTGGATGGGAAGCGCCGCATCCGACAACGACGGAAATGGCGATGATCGCAGGCAGTTCTTTTTTTGCGAGGGGCTCGGGAAAGGCTGTGTATGTGTTGAGGAGATTTGGGGAGTGGTCTCCGGTCGCGTTCTGCAAGGCAGGCAGCAGGATCGCTTTTTGTTCCTCAGTGAGGCCGACAGTGCGCGACTTGCCGTTGGGGGCGACGGTGAGGACCTGCGACAGGCAGGTTGCCGCGAGGAGGAGCGTGCCGACGGAGACGCAGGCGGGATATATCCGCATGGTTGGAATTTAACAGAGCGTTGGAATCGGTGTAGAGGACGGGGGCATTCCCACTCGGCGCCAACGACTGATTTTAATCATGCGGGGACACATCGGCGGCAAAGTCGCGAGCGGCAGCGGCTATCTGCTCGGGGCGGCCCAGGTCACGCCACTGGTATTGGTCGGCGGGAAAGGCGAGGATTTTTTCACCCTGTGCGGCGAGACGGATGTAGGTGTCGATGATGGAAAATGGACCTTCTTCGATCATTAGCGAAAAGATGTGCGGAGAAATGATGTGAATGCCGGAGAAGGCTTGCGGCTGGGCGTTTTCTTCCGGTTGAGTGGATGAATTTGCGCGGCCGCGGAGCCGGCCTTGCTGGTCGAAGAGCAGAGGGCGCGACGTGTTGCGGTGTTGCACGGCGAGCGTGGCGAGGGCGTTGTGTTCGATGTGAAAGCGGATCATGCGGACGAAATCGATGGTGCTGATGACGTCGACATTATGGAGGATGAAGGGCGAGGCATCGCCGGATGCGAGGAAAAAGTGGGAGGCATTTTTGAGGCCGCCGCCGGTGTCGAGGAGAACGGGTTCGGGAGATAGCTCGATGTGCATGCCGAAGTTGTGATTGACGCGGAGGTAGTCAGCGACCATGTCGGCGAAGTGATGGGTATTGACGATGACTTCGTTGACGCCGAAGACGCGCAGACGGGCGAGAGCGATCTCAAGCAGGGTGCGGCCGGCAATGGGGACGAGAGCCTTGGGGCGGTCGCTGGTGAGAGGACGCAGGCGCGTGCCGAGGCCCGCGGCGAGAATCATCGCCTTCACCTGGCCACCTTGTCGGGAAAATTCTTCTCAAGTTCGATGTGGCGGACGACTGCTTCGACGCCGGGTGTGGCGCGAAGATGGGCGGCGAGTTGTTCGGCGAGAAAGACGGAGCGGTGTTGTCCGCCGGTGCAGCCGAAGGAGACCATCAGGTGCTTGAATCCTCGGCGCTGGTAGGCGGTGACGCTGGCATCGACGAGGGAATGAACGTGGGCAGAAAACTGGTGGACGCTTTGCTGCTGATTGAGGAAGTCGATTACCGGGGCGTCGATGCCGGTGAGATTGAAGAAGCGCTCATCGCGGCCGGGGTTGGGAAGGCTGCGCGCATCGAAGACGAAACCGCCGCCATTGCCGGATTCGTCAGTGGGAGGCTGGCGATGAAAAGAAAAACTGAAGATGCGGACGGTGAGGGGTTCGGGTGGTACGGCAAGGGTTTCGAGTCTTTCAGAGGATGACATCAACTGCAGCGCTTCGAGCAGCGCGGGGAGCGGAATGGGGAGCTTGACGTTGGCAGCGAGCCAGCGGAGATTCTTGAGCGCGTAGGGGACGGACTGGAGGAAGTGGGCCTTGCGCTCATAGAATCCGCGGAAACCGTAGGCGCCGAGGGCCTGGAGGATGCGGACGTAGACGTAGGCGTAGTAGTGCTCAATGAATGCGGCGCGATCGACGGGGATGAAGGCGGCGAGGCAATCGAGGTAGTAATCGAGCAACTGCTCGCGCAACGCGGGAGGCAGATCGGCCTTGCCATCGTAGAGGAGCGAGGCGATGTCGTATTGAAGCGCGCCCTTGCGGCCTCCCTGATAGTCAACGAAGAAGGGCTGGCCATCGCGCAGCATGACGTTGCGGGATTGGAAGTCGCGGTAGAGGAAGTAATCGTGCGGCGCGGTGAGGAGGAATTTTGTGAGGCGGGTGAAATCGAGTTCGAGGGCCTGCTCGTTGAAAGGGATTCCGGCGAGGCGGAGGAAATAGTACTTGAAGTAGTTGAGATCCCAGCCGATGGACTGGCGGTCGAAGCTGGAGCGCGGATAGCAGACCTTGTAATTGAGGTCGCGGCCGGCTTCGACTTGAAAGCGAGGAAGAACGGCGACGACTTTGCGATAGGCTTCGATGGCGGGCGCGGCGATGGCGTCGCCGATGCGATGGGTGGTGAGGAAATCAAAAAGCGTGATGTCGCCGAGATCTTCTTCAAGGTAGACGTCACGAGACAAGTCTTCGATGTAAATCTCGGGGACGGGCAGGCCGTGACGACGGAAGTGGCGCGAGAATTCGAGGAAGGCGATGTTTTCTTCGCGGACGGGATAACGGATGCCGATGGCGGTGGTGGCACCGGCGGTGAGTCGAACGATAACGCGGCCGGAACCGCCGAGCTGGCCCTGGACCGGGCGTTCGTGCTCAGGCGAAAAGTGAAAATGCTGCTCGAAGAGTTGCTTTAGAACATCGTCCATGAAGTCTTTCCCGGGTTCGTTATTTTAGGAAGAATGTTTTTGATTCGCAGAGATGGGCGCTATGGAAGTTCGCGGACCCAGATGTTGCGGAAGCTGAGAGGCTCGCTCTTGTCGCCGTGGGCCTGGAGCTTGATGGGCGCGGATGTGTAGGCCTTGTAAAACGGCTGGCCGATGTAGAGGGTCTGGCCTTTCAGCTCGAAATGATTCTGAACGAGGACGCCATTGAAGAAGACGGTGACGTAGGCGGGGGTCCTCAAGGATCCGTCGTCATTGAAGAGGGGCGCGGTCCAAACCACGTCGTAGGCCTGCCATTCACCGGGCTTGCGGCCGGGATTGGCGAGGGGAATGCTTTGCTTGTAGATGCTGCCGGCCATACCGTTGACGTAAGTCTTGTTCTGCCAGGGATCGAGGACCTGAAGCTCGTAGCCGTCGTCGCCGAGGCCGGTGGAGGCGAGGAATACGCCACTGTTGCCGCGGCCCTGACCGGTTCCGGTGATGTTGGCGGGAACTTTCCATTCGACGTGGAGCTGGTAATTCTTGAAGCTGCGTTTAGTCTCGATGCTTCCCTCACCTTTGCTGACGGTAAGGACGCCGTCGGCAACCGTCCATTTTGCGGGAGACTTGTCGCGATTGGAAACCCACTCGTCTTCGTTCTTGCCGTCGAAGAGCACGATGGCGTCGGAGGGCGGCGCAGCACAGGTGGCGCCGGGAGTCACGACTGCGGGGACCGGCTGCCAAATCTCGGTATCTTCCGGCTTGGGTTTGGTTGCAGAAGGAGTTTGGGAGAACAGCGGGGCGCAAATGGCGAGGACGGCGGCGGAAGTGAGCAGTGTTGAAAACCGAATGCACATCATTAGATGAAAATACACCGCGCTGCCGGGGTCTGGCGGGCAGATGTGGATGGACAGACGGCAGACGGTGTTAACCAGCGCGATACAGCACGGCGGAGATTTCACGCCGCTTGAAGCCATCAGTCACCTGTAGTTTACTTACGCGCTCGCCGAGGTGGCTGTTTCTTGCCGGAGTAAAGACCGGCTACAACGGCGAGCGCGGATCTAAAGGACTTTTGGTGGGGCTACGGGGTGGGCTCTAACCCGAAAGTACTTGCACTACATCCTTCGTGTCATGCCTTTTTTGTGGTTACTTTCGCTATTCTCAATCCCACTGGAGGGTGCCCCGTATGAACGTAAAGAGGAATGACAGTACCTATCGCGCCGCGATGGACCGGGCCATGGAGGAGCTGGACGAGCTGTTCCAGGAAGCGCGGAAGATGCGCAGTCAGATGGAGCGGATCGAGTCAGTTCTAGAGGCTCTCAAGCCGATGATTGCCGCGGGCGAATCGACGACTGAAATTGAACGGTATTCCACCATTATGGCCAGCGAAGCCGTGCCGGAAACGGCGCATGCGATTGCACAATCGATGCGGCCGATGGGCGAAGTACTGCCGCCGGTAACGCAAGGAAAAGGCGTGGTATCCGACCCGATCCAGCAGCGGATCGACTCTGTTCTTGGCCTGGTGGCCGTAGCTTAATCCTGTTGCAGTGGTGACGGCGCATGCTCGCCGTGAATTGCGGCAACGGAAGCAAAGACTCTCAGGGCGAAGTGGAAGGTCGCGGAGAGTTTTGATGAATTCTCGCAGAGAACGCCGTTGCCGCATGGGGCCTGTCAACTTATGAGTCGCAGGGCCGGCCCTTACTGCTTGATTACCTTGTAGCCCAACTTTTCCAGCATAGCGGGAACGCCATCGTGGCCCACGAGATGGCCTGCGCCGATGGCCACGAATATGGTTCCATCCCCCTTGAGCAAGCCGTCGATCTGCGACGTGAATGCCTGGTTCCGCTTCACAATCAAAATCTGATACAGCTCCGGGTATTTGTCGCGAAACTCGGAGCTCATCATGCTGTCGAGAGCGGCGTCATCGCCCGCATACCAGGCCGCAACAATCTTCTGGAATTTCTCCGTCTCGCCGTTAAAGTCGTCCAATTCGGAGGCCAGGTAGTCCACCTGTGTTTTTTCGGGCAAGTCGGCAAGGTAGTGCAATTGCTGCTCAGCCGTCTCAAAGCCCTTGACGGGCTTGTTGGCTTTGTCGAATTCCGGCTTAAGAATGTACTCGACGCCGCTGGTGGGATCAAATCCCGCCTTCATCATCGGGATCAGGCTGAGAGTAATGGCGGCAAGCCAGGGCTTGAACGGCTCAAGCGCGGCCTCGCCGGAGGGGATCCCAGCGGTCTTCGCAACGTCATCGAGCTTGGCAAGCTGGTCCTTGGTCAAGTGGGTTGAGAGCGGATGGGCCTGGTCCATGCCGAGCTGCAGGATGAGGGGTTGCATGGATTGCGCATCGTCGATGTTGGGAATTTCAAGCCACAGGCTGCCGCTCTGCTGAATTGCGGTGTCGATCTTTGCGGTTCGCCAGGGAACGTCTTTCTTGAGGGCGTGGACGGTGCCGAAGAGATACACGGTTGAGTGCGGCCCCTTGACCACCCAGAGTGTGGGTTCGGCCTGGGCGCTGGGGGCGGCAAACAGCAGCGCCCCGAGAAGCAACGCAACAGCGGCGACTTTTTGATTCCACTTCATAGAGATCTCCTTGGTGGGGCGCGGTGGCCTTGCGTTGCTGGTACTTGCTGGATTGAGATGTCTAATTGTCGCAGAAATTGCCGCGGCCGCACGCACCGCCGCCGCAGCAAGGACCACCGGAGGCGCAAGACATGGGTGCCGCTGTTGCGCCTTTGGTGATGGCGCCGGCACCGCCGCTGATAAGTCGCTTTACGTGTCCGCCGCACTGAGGACAGAGTTCGAGGGGAGCTTCGGACATTTTCTGGCGCTGCTCGAAGTGGCAGGTGCAGGTTTCGCAGGCGTATTCGTAGGCAGGCATGAGACTCTCACTCTCTTCTGGGTAGCGTGGCTCCAAAACCATTGTAAGGAATTGCGCTTCGTGTGTCAGAGCGAGGCACAACTGATCTCGGGAAAAATCGTCCATCCTAAGGTGATTGTGCAGAAAATCTGGGAGCCTTGCTCGGCGGCCAGCGAATCTTTCATGCGGACTTGAATTTTGCAGTTGAAGGTTTGACTGACCCGCGTGTAGGCTTGGCGCATCGAACCGCAGAAATGATCCCGGGAGCCGGCCGTCCTTCAGGACGGCAAAGTCTAGCCTTCAGCAGGCAAGGAGCTTTATCGTGCAAATTCGCAAGCGGGAATACCTGTCTCGTACAGTTTTGTCCATGGTGGGCGTGAGCCTGATACTCGCTACCGCCGCGACCCTGAGTGCGGCCGGACAAGCGCCGCAAGGAAATTCAGGCGCCGCTACGCCGGCGCTGCAACCTTATACCGCGCCTGATCAGAGCGCCCAGGCCGGAGTTCCGCCGGGGTGGAAGGTGGTCAAAGGTGGGCAAACCGTCATCCAGATGACTGGGCCCAACGGCGAAGCCATCTCGCTGGGACAGACATTTGTGGTGCAGAACGCACCGTTTCAGCTTGGCCAGCAATCCAGCAACGGAGTCGATTTGTCGATGCCCAACTCCGCCAGTCTCGCGGATAAGTTCACCATGCTGGAACAGTGGGGCGCTTCGCTGGCCGGTGCTGGGGATCCGCAAATGAAGATCGCATCGAATACGCCCATCCAGCTTTCGATTCCAAACGTGCAGTGCGGGCGCATGACGGGAACGATGAACAGCAAGAATGGCCCGGTGGCCTTCGGGCTGCTGATCTGCTCACTGCCGGTGGATGTGGGCGGAGCATACAAGTTGATGTTCAAGCTTGCACAGGCTCCGCCGAATATTGCATCGCAGGAGGCGGCGCTGGCAGGTGCAGTCTTCGCCAGTTACCGGATCCCGCAGGCGCAGTTGCAAGCGAAGTTTGCGCCGCACAACTCTCCTCCGCCTCCACCTATGGCGATGCCCGCGGGAGGCGGGAATGCTTCGGCGGCTGCAGCGGCAACGAACGCTGCGACCCTCAACATGATGCGGGGCGGCCAAGTGAGCGCGGATTGCATGGACCTGGGAGTGATTCGCGAGGAGCCCAACTGGCAGCTGCCACAAGAATGCGGCGGTCGCGGGCCGAACCCATAGCGGCGGGGGTACCCGTCACTCTTGACGGTTCTGGGGCCAGCCGGTTTCGTGAAATCTGCATCCAAACTTCCTGATGATCGAGATAAGGAAGCGGTTGTTGATTGTATTGTTGTGCTGTATCGGACTTTCTTGCGCGCAGAACTGGGCCTGGGCGCAGGACTACGTCAATTTGCCTGACGACCCTGGTTTGCGTGTCGGACCGGGACTGCCTGACGACCCTGGGCAGTCGACGCGGTCGGCAGTGGACACATCCAATGGCACTGCGCAACGGGTGGCAACGTGGCGCAGCTTGCCCGGCGATTTTCTGCATGATCAAAAGCAAATCTGGCTGTTTCCGGTGCAACTGGCGAAGGGTCGCCACTGGGTGCCGACGCTCGCCATTATTGGTGGGACGGTGGGGCTGATTTATGCCGATCCGCACGCGATGCCCTACTTTCGCACGCATGCGACAAACTGGGATGACTTCAACGACGTCTTCGATCCGCTGATCACCACCGGAGAGGTGGTTTCGCTGCCGGGCGCTTTTCTGGCGGCGGGCTACATCCGGCACGACGATCGCGAAGTGAACACGGCGCTGCTGGCGGCCGAGGCTTATGGTGACAGCGTGGTGGTGAACCTGGCGATCAAGGCCGTCACGCGCAGGGAGCGGCCCGCCGATGTTCCGCCCGGCGCACCGTTTACGGGAACGTTTTTCAACGGCGGCCAATCACCTTTCAAGGGGAGCAGCTTCCCATCGGGACATGCGACAGCGGTGTGGTCAGTGGCGACGGTGGTGGCGGAACGGTATCGACATCGGGGAAAACCGTGGGTTCCGGTGCTGGCGTACACGATGGCAACGGTGATCAGCGCGTCGCGAATCACGGAGAGCGCACATTTTCCGTCGGATGTGTGGCTGGGGGCGTCGCTGGGCTACACGATTGCGAAGTACCAGACGCTGAGCCCGAGGTACTAGACGTGGTTACGCAAATGGGTCATGGCCAGCGCAGTACATCCCTCAAGGGCTAAAACCCATTTTCTTTCTTACCTCTTTCGGCACGGCTGAAGCCGTGCCCTTTCAAAGACAGTCGTTTTCAGATTATGCGCGAACATTTAGACATAGGCCGACCGCATATTCATGCTTGGGATTCCGGTGGTGCGCTATACTTCTGGTCTTCGAACATCGCTGAGATTTCCCCCCGAAGAAAATCTGAACGGAAAGAGGTCTGCATGAAAGTTATGTCTACGTACAGTGTGCGTCCGGGCTGTGTCAAGGAAGCGACGGCGCGGTTTCTCGCTGGAGAGGGAGCACCCGTGGAGGGTGTGAAGCTGTTGGGACGGTGGCACAAAACCGATGGCAGCGGCGGATATGTTCTCTACGAGACGGACAGCCCCGAAGCTTTGATGATGGGAGCGATGAAGTGGGTCGACGTGCTGGAGATCCACGGCACCGTTGTAGTGGATGACAACGCGGCCGGCGCAGCGATGGCGAAGTACCAAAGCAAGTAGACGCTGGCTGCTTGCTTCTAGCTGCTGGCTCCTGGCTATCCCAGGTCTCGGAGGCGGGGCCTGGGATAGGCTGTTTCAGATTCTGCGCGGATGTTGAGCGCTCGCGCAGCTGCCTCCCGGCCTGAAAAGCAGGTCCTTCACTCCGCTTACCCCACGGACACCGTCCGCGGGGCCACAGACACGCTCTGTTCAGGATGACACTTCTGAGGGAGGAGGGAGGTGGAGGGTGGAGTTCGACAGACAGGGCGCGAAGAGTGAACCACTCCGTGGGTGCTATCGCGAAAATCAGCTCACTTTTTTGGAGATGTTCAGGAGGATGCCTATACCGGCCAGGGTGAAGAAGAGGCTGGTGCCGCCGGAGGAGATGAAGGGGAGGGGGATTCCCTTGGTGGGGAGGAGGGAGAGGACGACGCTGATGTTGAAGAAGGCCTGGAGCAGGATGGCGGTGGTGATGCCGAAGGCGGTGAGGCGGGCAAACGGTTCGGTGGAGCGGAAGGCGGTGCGGAGGCCGCGGTATGCCGAGGACGATGAAGAGGGAGAGGATGAAGATGGCGCCGATGAAGCCCAGTTCTTCAGCGATGTTGGCGAAGATGAAGTCGGTGTAGGCCTCGGGGAGATAGAAGAGCTTCTGCATGCCCTCCATGTAGCCGCGGCCGGTGAGGCCGCCGGTGCCGACGGCGATGAGGGACTGGTTGATGTGGAATCCGGCGCCCTGAAGGTCGGAGTCGGGGTGGAGGAAGACGAGCATGCGCTGGCGACGCCAGGCAACCCAGAAGAGGAGCACGCCAAGCGGCGGGCAGGGATGCACCAACGGCAAGGGCGAGGTATTTCCACTCCATGCCGGCGAGGATGAGCATCATGGCGGTGACGCCGGCGAGGACGAGGGCGGTGCCGAGGTCGGGCTGCTTGACGATGAGCAGGATGAAGGCCACGGGCATGATGGCGGCGCGGAGCAGGGTGTGACGCCAGTCGCTGCATCTGGTCGAGGCGCGTGGAGAGGAACCAGGCCAGGAAGAGGATGAGGGCGAGCTTGGCGATTTCAGAGGGCTGGAAGGTGAAGAAGCCGCCAAAGCGAATCCAGCGATGGGTGTTGTGGGAGTCGCGAAAGAAGAAGACGAGCAGGAGCAGCACGGTGGTGACGGAGAGAGCGGGATAAATGAAGCGCGGGGAGTTGTAGCGGCTGTAGTCCACGCGCATGAGCAGGACCATGGTAAGGACGCCGGCGAAGGCCCATCCGGCCTGGCGGCCAACGAAGGCGTAGGGGGAGTGATAGCGCTCCTGGGCCACGACGGCGGAGGCGGAAAAGACCATGACGAGGCCGACCACCACCAGAAGCAGGGTGGTGAAGAAGAGCCACTTGTCGACGCCTTCCAGTTTTGCCATGGTGCGACCTTCGTAAGGTTCAATTCAAATGGAAACGTGAAAAAGCAGATCCTTCGCTCCGCTCAGGATGACAATTCATTAGTTATCGTTTCATGGGTGGGCTGTGGAGATTCGTGGGCGGGGGTGATGGTGAATCAAAGTGATAATTCTGGGGCGGGAGAATGCGGCGGTGAAATCGAAGAGATCTTTTCAGGGGCTAAAGCCCTCATCGATTCTTGGGACTCTTTCGGCACGACTAAAGTCGTGCCCTGACACGGGGTTCTTTCCGGGCTGAAGCTTAATCCAGTGGCCTGAAGGCCACTGCTCCCTCCGGTTTTTTAGAGGCAGATCCTTCGCTCCGCTCAGGATGACAATTCTTACATTTGGAAGAAGGGGCTAGACGTTTTGCCAGACTTTCCAGCCGCGCCATTCGTTGACCAGCTCCTTGAAGACGCGGCCGCGGTGCTCGTAGCTTTCGAACTGGTCGAAGCTGGAGCAGGCGGGGGCGAGCAGGACGGTTTCGCCGGGATGGGCGGCGGCGGCGATGGCGCTGACGGCCTTGTCGAGGGTTTCGCAGGAGTGGATGGTGACGACTCCGCGGAGCTGCGACTCGATTTTGGCGGCGGCTGAGCCGATGGTGTAGACGGCGCGGACGCGGGCGCGAAGCAGATCGGCGAGCTGGGTGTAGTCGGAATTCTTGTCTTTGCCGCCGAGGATGAGGTGAATGCCGCCGGGAAATGCGGCGATGGCCTTGGCGGTGGCGTCGACGTTGGTGGCCTTGGAGTCGTTGTAGATTTCGACGCCGTTGAGGGTGGCGACGTATTCGAGGCGATGCTCGACGGCTTTGAAGTTTTCGATGGCGTGCCGGACGACATCGGCAGAGGCCCCGGCAAGGCGGGCGGCGCAGACGGCGGCGAGGACGTTTTCAACGTTATGTTCGCCCTTGAGCGGGATGCCGGAGATGGGCATGAGGTGCTCTGGAGCAGCATCTTGCGAAGCGCGATAGCAGATGGCGCCGCCCTCGGCCCATGCACCCTGATGGACGGGGTGTTCGAGGGAAAACCAGTAGACCTGGGCCTTGGAGCGCGCGGCGGCATGCGGCGGCGCGGACATTGTCGGCGTTGAGGACAACGAAATCCTGCTCGTTCTGCTCGGCGAAAATGCGCTCCTTGGCGAGGGCGTAATTCTCGAAGGTGCCGTGGCGATCGAGGTGGTCGGGGGTGATGTTGAGGATGACGGCGATGTTGGGGTGGAAGAGCTCAGTGGATTCAAGCTGGAAGCTGGAGACTTCGAGGACGGACCAGGTTTCGTCGGTGGCCTCGTCGATGAGGGCGACGACGGGGACGCCGATGTTGCCGCCGACGAGAGTGGGCACTCCGGCTTCCTCGAGGATTTCGCCGAGCAGCGAGGTGGTGGTGGTTTTGCCGTTGGAGCCGGTGATGGCGAGGATTTTGCCTTTGAGGAAGCGGGCGGCCAGTTCGAGTTCGCCGATGACGGGGAGGCCGAAGCTTTTGGCCTGCACGAGTTCGGGAGTGTCGAGAGGGACGCCGGGGCTGACGACGATGAGGTCCTGGCGGCGGAAAGTGAGCAGGCCGTGGCCGCCGGCTTCGACGTTGATGCCCTCTTCAAGCAGGGCGGGAATGTCTTTGGCGAGGGCTTCGGCGCTGCGGATGTCGGAGACGGTGACCTGAGCGCCGCGGCGGCGCAGAAACAGCGCGGCGGCAAGCCCGGATTTGCCGAGTCCGACGACGAGAACCTTTTTGCCTTTGAGTTCCATCATGGGTGCAGTCCAAGGATAATCCATTGGAGCGATGGATGGTTTGCTGTGATGCAATCTGCCTTCCCACCTTTGCGGCACAAGAGGCCGCCAGGATGGGGCTCAAATCATCTATGGACGAACTGGTCTAGGCCACCTGCGCCCCAAAGACCTGCTCATCGCGATGAGGCCGCGATGAACGGGGCACAGTTCCGGACAGCGGATTGAGTGGGCCACCTGCCCACCCACATCGGTACAGGGATCTAGCGGAGTTTCAGGGTGGTGAGGGCGAACAGCGCGAAAACCAGGGCAAGGATCCAGAAACGGACGATGACTTTGGACTCGCTCCAGCCGAGCTGCTCGAAGTGATGATGGAGCGGCGCCATCTTGAAGATGCGTTTTTTGCGGAGCTTGTAGCTGCCGACCTGGAGGACGACGGAGAGCGCTTCAAGGACGAAGATGCCGCCGATGAAGGGGAGCAGCAGTTCCTGGCGGATGATGACGGCGACGGTGCCGATGGCGCCGCCAAGGGCGAGCGAGCCGACGTCGCCCATGAAGATTTCAGCGGGGTGGGCGTTGTACCAGAGAAAGCCGATGGACGCGCCGACCATGGATCCGCAGAAGACGGTGAGTTCGCCGACCATGGGCATGCGCTGGAGTTCGAGGTAGTCGGCGAAGACGACGTGGCCGCTGACGTAGGTGAGTACGGTGAGCGCGCCGGCGGCGATGATGGTGCAGCCGATGGCGAGGCCGTCGAGGCCGTCGGTGAGGTTGACGGCGTTGGTGGAACCCATGAGCACGAAGACGACGAAGGCGACGAAGGGCAGGAAGGCAAGAAAGCCGAGATGAGGAATGGACGCGAGCCAGTGCCAGTGCAGATCGGGGCGCAAGGGACTTGACGAAGGGCACGGAGAGTTGGGTGGAGAACAAACGGAACTGGGAGAGTGCAACGAGGGCGGCGGCAACGACGGCGGCGACCAGACCCTGCCAGAAGAGCTTGGCGCGCGCGGTGAGGCCGAGATTGCGGCGGCTGGACGACCTTGATGTAGTCGTCGGCAAAACCGATGGCGCCGAAGGCGAGCGTGGAGACAGACGGCGATCCAGACGAAGGGATTGGCGGGATCGGCCCAGAGGACAGTGGGCAGAAGAATGGCGATGACGATGAGCACGCCGCCCATGGTGGGGGTGCCGGATTTTTTCAGGTGCGACTGGGGGCCGTCTTCGCGGATGTACTGGCCGATCTGGAATTCGCGGAGTTTTTGAATGACGTAGGGGCCGATGAAGAGGGCGATGAGGAGGGCGGTGAGGGAGGCGAAGGCGGTGCGAAACGTGAGATAGCGGAAGATGCGGAAGGGATGGAAGAACGGGAACAGCTTTTCGTAGAGCAGCCAGTAAAGCAAGTGGCCTCCAGTGCCGGAATAGGGCGAGGGTTCAGGACGATTTTACAGGGATGGGTGAACGGACGGGTGGGGATGGATGGGGGATGAATCTGGGGAGTTAGCGGGGTGGCCATTGCAAGAGCAAAAGCAGATCCTTCACTTCGCTTACCCCATCGCGCACGAATGCGCGACGGGCTTTGGTTGGGTGAAGCGCGGAGTTAGCGGAGTTAGCGGGGTTCGCGGTGTTTGCGGGGTTAGCGGGACTTTATTGCAGATTGGCGCTTTAGTTCGGCTTCGAAGGCTTGCTGGCGGTCGGCGATGTAAGCCTTGTAGCCGGCGGGGTCGATGAAGGCGTTTTTGTCGCCGTTCTGGAAGCGCGCGTATTTCTCTTTCATGTCGAAGTAGCCGCCGTGAGCGCCGAGGAAGATGTCGCAGGGAAGATTCTTGAGGACTTGAAACTGGTGGCGGTAATCGGCGGCGATCTGGGGATAGGTCTTGTTGGCGACGAGTTTGTAGCCGGGGTTGACGTTGGGGCTGCCGACGATGACGACGTGAAGGGTGCGACCGTTTTCGATTTCGTCGAGGGTCCAGGTGGTGGTGCCTTTGGTGTGGCCGGCGGTGAGGTGCGCGGTGAGGGTGATGCCGCCGAGGGTGACGTGATCGCCGTCGTGGAGGATGCGGTCAACATGCGTGGGCGGGAAGCGCATGGTTTTATCGGCAGAGTAATGGAAGTCGGTCGCGCCACCCGACTGGACGACGGAAACGTCCTGCGCCATGACGTAGTATTTGGCGCCGGTGAGACGCTTGACTGCTGCGCTGCCGGCGCAGTGGTCGTAGTGAGCGTGGCTGATCAGGAGGATTTTGGTGTCGGTGAACTTGAAGCCGAGTTGTTCGATGCTCTTCTGGATGAGCGGCGGCGACGATTCAAGATTGCTGTTGATGAGGATGTTGCCTCTGGGCGTGACGACGAGGTAGCCGGCGAGGTCTCCGCTGCCAACGTAATAGAGATTCCCGGCGATGTGAAAGGGCGGGAACGGGGTGGTCCAATCGGACGGGATCTGGGCGGCGAGCGGGAGTGCAAAAAGCAGTGCGATGAATGAAGCTGCAATGCGGTGAAGTTTGCGGGGAATCACTTTTTCTCCGTTGAGGCGTTGTGGGTCTTGAGGATTTCGATGGCGCGCTCGAGTTGGACGCCGCGGGAGCCTTTGACGAGGACTACGTCGCCGGGCTGCAGATTTTTGGCGAGCCAGTCGCCGGCGGTGTCGGCGTCGGGAAGGAAGATGGCGGCGACTCCGCCCCAGCAGGCAGCGGCGGCGAGATGTTGGGCGTTGCCTCGCACGCCTACGACGAGATCGAGTCCGGCATCGGCGGCGGCTTTGCCGCAGGCGGCGTGGAGCGCGGGACCTTGTTCGCCGAGTTCGAGCATTTCGCCGGCGACGAGAATGCGACGCTGGGCGGGGCGCGTGGCGAGAGTGCGAATCATGGAACGCAGAGCTTCGGGGTTGGAGTTGTAGCTGTCGTTGAGGATGGTGGCGCCGTCGATCTCGAGGACTTCGCCGCGCTTGTCTGCCGGCAGTAAGCGATTCGAGAGCGTTGACGGCTGCGTCGAAAGATCGACTCCGGCTTCGAGAGCTACGGCGAGGCCGGCCATTGCATTGGAGGCGTTGTGAGCGCCGAGGAGATGGAGGGTGAATGCGTCCTCGTGTCGACCGGCACGGATAGTGGACATGAAGGCCGGCGAGGTCCTCGGTGACCGCGAGCACTTGCGGATCGGCGCAAGGGCCGACGCCGAAGTAGACGACGCGGCCGGGAAAATCGCGGCCGAACTGCGAGACGTAAGGGTCGGAGCAGTTGAGGAAAGCGACGCCCTTGGCAGGTAGCGCGGCGATCAGTTCGTACTTGGCGCGGGCGATGCCGGCCTGACCCTCGGCAAAGTTTTCGATATGCGCGGTGCCGACGTTGGTGACCACACCCCAGTCGGGCGCGGCGATGCGGGCGAGTGCAGCGATTTCGCCGAGGTGATTCATGCCCATTTCAACGACGGCGAATTCGTGTTCGGGTTCGAGACGCAGCAACTGAAGCGGCAGGCCGAAGGCGTTGTTGAGATTGCCCTGCGACTTGAGGACGTTGAATTTTGCGCTGAGCGCGGCGGCGATGGCTTCCTTGGTGGTGGTTTTGCCGGCCGAGCCAGTGACGGCAACAACGCGCTTGCCCCACTGGCGGCGTACGTTGGTTGCGAGAGCCTGGAGGGCGATCAGCGTGTCTTCAGCGATGAGAAGCGGAACGGCGAGGGCGGCGTCGGGAAGCGTGGCGACCTGTGCGCGGGAAACTACGGCGGCGACGGCACCGCGTTCGATTGCGGCGAACCACGAAATCGTGTCCGTCGAGGCGATCACCGCGGACGGCAAAGAAGAGATCACCCGGGGCGACGGTGCGCGAGTCGATGGAGTAACCGCTGACCGCGAGAGTGCCCGCGCTTGCGATGCTGGCGGGCGCCTCAAGCACCGCACCTGCTCCGATGGCCGCTTCTGCGAGGGTGAGCCTCATTGCTTTTCACCGTAACCCAAATCGCGGAGCGCGGAGAGGGCAATTTCTGCGTCGTCGAAAGGGATGGTGCGGTCGGCGAGGATTTGTTCTTTCTCGTGGCCTTTGCCGGCGATGAGGATGACGTCGTTGGGCTTGGCTTTGCGAATCGCGAGATCGATGGCGGCGGCGCGGTCTGGTTCGATGAGGTAGCTGACGCGGGTGGCGTTGAGGCCGGGCACGATTTCTTCGAGTATGGCGACTGGATCTTCGGAGCGGGGATTGTCGCTGGTGGCAATAGACGAAGTCGCTGCCTTCGCCGGCGGCTTGACCCATTTTGGGGCGCTTGGTGCGGTCGCGGTCGCCGCCGCAGCCGAAGATGGTGATGACGCGGCCACCGGTGTTCGCGGTGAGTTGGCGGGCGAGCGCGATGAGATTGCGAAGCGCGTCGTCGGTGTGGGCGTAGTCGACGATGACGGTGAAGGTCTGGCCTGCATCCACGAGTTGGAAGCGGCCGGGGACGGGCTTCAGATCTGGAACGGATTCGACGAGGTCGTTGAATGGGACGCCACGGGCGTGGGCCGCGGCGAGAGCGGCGAGGAGATTGAAGATATTGACCTCGCCGGCAAGATGGGAGACAACGCTTGCGGAGCCTGCGGGGGATTCGAGATCAAATGTTGCACCGCTGGTTGTGAGCCGATGGCGGACGGCTTGCCATTCGCCCTGGCCGATGCCGTAAGTGCGGACTTCAGCACCGGCGCGACGGGCGGCAGCGGCGAGCTGCTTGGCGTGCTCATCGTGGGCATTGATTACGGCAACGCGTGGAGCCGGATACACGGTGCCGTCGAACATGAGGCGTTTGGCGGCGAAGTATTTTTCCATGGTGCCGTGATAGTCGAGATGGTCGCGAGTGAGGTTGGTGAAGACGGCCACATCGAATTGGATGCCTGCGGCGCGGCCCTGGTCGAGTGCGTGACTGGAGACTTCAGTGACTAATTCGGTGGCACCGAGGGATACGCCTTCAGCCATCAGTTCAAAGAGGTCGCGGGATTCGGGAGTGGTGTGGATGGAGGGGCGAACTTCACCGGCAACGTGATATTCGATGGTGCCGACGAGGACGGTTTTGCGCGCGGCGGCGTTGAGGAGCGATTCGACGAGAAACGCCGTGGTGGTTTTGCCGTTGGTGCCAGTGATGCCGGTGGCTTTGAGGGCGCGTTCAGGATGATGGAAGAATGCGGCGGAGGCTTCGGCGAGGGCGCGACGGCCGTGATCGACTTCGAGGACGGGGATTTCGGGCTGGTAGACGAGGAGATGATCGAAGGTGGGCGAAGAATCGGTGATGATGCCGATGGCTCCGGCGGCGAGAGCCTTGTCGATGTAGCGATTGCCGTCGGTGGATCCGCCCTTCATGGCGACGAAGACTGCGCCGGGGCGGACGCGGCGCGAATCGTATTCAACGCCGGTGACGGGCGCGGCGGAGTCGCCGGAGGATCCGACGGCGGTGATTTCGGAGGCTAGATCTTTCCAATTCATCTCGTGGTTGATTGTAGATTGCGAGGGGTGTTGTGCATGTGATCGACCCTCAGGGGCTAAGCCCATACATTTTTAGAGTCGTTTTACGACATGTGACCCAGAGGGTTCCCAGAGTCGTGCCCTGTTACGCAAAAAAAACAGAAGCAGATCCTTCGCTCCGCTTACCCCACGGTGGGGGCCCCAAGCCGCTCCGCCCAGGATGACACTTCTCAAGAGAAGCTTTGCGGCACGCGACCCAGAGGGTACCCCGAGTCGTGCCCTTTCAAAGAGAGCCAAAAGCAACCGCAGGTCCTTCGACTTCGCTTCGCTTGCTCAGGATGACAGTTTTTTGGGATGACTCGCGGCTCAGGATGACAAGGCATGGGCTCATGATCCCTTAATGCCGAATCAGGGCGCACTCCATGGCTAGGGGTAGGTTTCTACGAAGGATTTGATTCTTTGCATTACGGAGTGGCTGTCTTCGAAATTAGTTTCGCTCTCGGCGGTGATTAATTCAGACAACGCTTGCTTCATGCGGTCGTATTCAGAGCGGGCTTCCAATTCAGTTTCGAAAAAGCGAGTGTGCATCATCCAGCCGTAGATGCCGCAGGTGATTGCGAAGGGCGCGACGGTGGTGTTGCGTTCGAGGGTGATTCGCGCACCCGCCCCATGCTCTTCGTCGAGGAGTATGTCTCCTTCTTCGGAGCCTTTCTGGCCGAGAGTGGAGCCGTTGTCGAATGGATGCCAGGGTGATTCTGTCATTGCTCGATTCCTAATCGGCGGGTGATTTTGATTCCCTAAGTACGGGTGAAAAACAGAAGCAGATCCTTCGCTGCGCTTACCCCACTGCGTGGGGCTCCAAGCCGCTCCGCTCAGGATGACAATACATGAAGTGAATGAGATTTCAGCGGCCGCAGTGGACGATGATTTTTGTGCCGGTGGGAACTTGCGTGCCGGGCGCGGGGGCTTGTTCGCGGACAGTGCCGCTCCCGTTGATCTGGACTTCAAGGCCGGCGGCGGAGGTCAGTTCCATCACTTTGCGAATCGATAATCCGACGAGCGAAGGCACGGTGAGCATTTTGCCGTCGCTGATAGTAATTCGCGTGGGCGGCTTGGGTGGCGGCGATTTGGCCGTGTTGTCGGTGGATGCGGTAGTCGCTGGAACATCGCTCGGATTCGGGGTTGAAGTTGGCGCGGACGTGACAGGCGGGGATGGGACTGCGACCTGAGGCACTGGTGCGGGCTGGCGCAATGGATCGTCGGCGGGAAGATCGTTGACGGCGGCGAAGAGCGCGTTGATATTGGTTTGATCGGCGGCTGAATCGTCTTCCTGTACGGGCTTCTCGGGCTTCGCTGGAGTCTTCGTCGGGCGTACTTCAATGTCGTGGGGGACGTTGAGATATTCGAGGACCTGCTGCGCGACTTCGGAGAAGACGGGAGCGGAAACCGCGGTTCCGTAGTAGGACGCGCCCTTGGGGTTATCCATGATGACGGCGACGGCGATGACTGGATTGTTGACTGGAGCAAATCCGGCAAAGGAAGCGATGTGCATGGTTTTCGAATACAGATGCGTGTTGGGATCGATCTTTTGCGCGGTACCGGTTTTGCCGCCGGACGAGTAGCCGTTGAGCTGGGCGGGTTTGCCGGTGCCGAAGAGCACAACGCCTTCCATCATTTTGCGCATCTGGGCAGCGGTAAGCGTAGTAATGACGCGATGAGCGCCGGAGGGGAGTGGATTGGGCAGGTCGGTACCGGGCTTGAAAGGCTCTGCTTGCAGGGATGAGGTTTTTTGACCAGTTGCAGGGTCGAGCTGGCCGGGCATGAGGACATGAGGCGGGAGATAGACGCCGCCATTGGCAATGGTGGAGACCATGGAAACAAGTTGCAACGGGGTAACGCCCACTTCCTGACCAATGGCGATGGAACCGATCGACGTTGATCCCCATTTCGCGGGTTTGTTCAAAAGGCCTCGGGTCTCGCCGGGCAATTCAGTTCCGGGGCGGCTGCCGAATCCGAAATCGTGAATGTATTTGTAGAAGGTGTCGGGACCCATTTTGAGCGCGAGCTTCACCGCGGCCACATCGCTGGAATGCTCCAGCGCCTCATGCACGGTGATCACGCCATAGTGGTCTGCCTTGTCGTCGTGAATAACGCGGCCGCCCGCCATCGTGATCTTTCCGCCCTGGCAGTCGATCATGTCGTCGGGACTGGTGACATGCGAGTCCAGTGCTGCGGAATAGGTGACGAGCTTGAATGTGGAGCCGGGCTCGTAGACATCGCTGACCGCGTGGTTCTTGAGCAGAGCGGGTGTGGTGTGGCGAAAATCGTTTGGATCAAACGAGGGCCGAATGGCGAGAGCGAGAATCTGGCCGGTGTGCACGTCCTGCACGACAACGGTGCCGCTGTCGGCGTGGGTTCGGTCCATGTTGTGGTCGAGGGCCTGCTCGGCCATGAACTGAATATTCTCGTCGATGGTGAGTTCGAGGTTCTGGCCGGGCTCAGGCTCGTGTTCGGTTGAGCCAAGAATATGGCGGCGCGCATCCATGGCGGTGAGGACGCGTCCGGGTACTCCGTGAAGGCGCGCGTCGAACTTCTGCTCGAGACCGCCGAGGCCGTCGTCGTCGATGCCGACATAGCCGAGAACCTGCGCGGCGATGCGGTTATTCGGATAGAAGCGCTGGAATTCCTTTTGGAAATAGATGCCTTTGAGGTTGAGGGCCTTGACGCGATCGGCGACGGCGGGGGTAACACGACGGGCGATCCATGCAAAGCTGTGCCCATCGTTGAGCCGCTGGGTTATCTGGTCTTCGCGGGTGCGCGTGTCGGCAGGATCTACGTGCACGATCGGGGCGAGAGTGTGCGCGTAAACCTCTTTGTCGTCGATCTCGGTGGGAACGGCGTAGATGGAGTCGACCTGCACGGTCATGGCGAGTTCGTGCATGTTGCGGTCGTAGAGAATGCCACGGCGGGGCGCTACCTCAAAGGTGCGCTGCTGCTGCTTCTCTGCGCGCTCAACGTATTCCTTATGGCGAACGATCTGGAGCCAGAAGAGGCGGGTGACGATGGCGCAGGCCCAAAACAGAAAGAATCCGCATATAAGCCAAAAGCGCGCCAGCTTCATGGGCGTGGCGCGCGGTGCGGTGTTGCGGGGGCGATTGGCTCGGAGTGTTGCCTGCATGAGAAAAGATGGCTCGGGTTTCAGATTAGATCATCGCGACTCGCGGTTAACGGACGAATTGCTTTTGTTCACAGAAGAGGTACCTCGAGAATATCGGGGCAGATTGACGACCGTGGTAAGAGGTACTAAAGAACATGCCTCAGGGGCTAAAGCCCCACGCATTTTGTTGGTGCATACGGCACGACTAAAGTCGTGCCCTTTCAAACAGAAAATCTTTCGGCGGGCTCAGTTGACGGGGTTGGCCGGGGGAGTGACCTGGGCCAGGACGGGAGCGCTGGTGTCGGGTCTGGCTTCGCCGTGCACGACTTGACCGGGTTGCGGCTGGGCGAGGCCCAACTGGCGGGCCATGCCGTCGATGCGCCCGGGCTGGGTGAGCTGAGCTTCGGAAAGGCGCAACTGGCGGTTGTCTTCGCGAAGCTGCTCGAGCACCTGTTTTTCGGACTCGATGCGATAAGAGCCTTCGATGGCGCTGAAGTGCTGGAGGCCATAGATCATGACGAGGGAGAAGAGGCAAAAAGCGGCGGCCGAAAAGATGCGCATCTGGCGCACACGCACGGGGTCGGACGCCTTGACGAGGCGGGAGTTGTCGATGTGGCGCGCAAAGATGACCTCAGGAGTCCGCACGCCGCGCCGCCGCATGGGCTGTTGCGCGAGCAATGCGGCATTGCGCTCGGTGACGCGAGCGGACCAGCCGCGAGGCGTATCAAATAAGGTTGCGGTGCATGCTGCCATCGTATGTCTCCAAGTTCTCAGTAATCAGTTCTCAGATGTAAGCGGAATCTTGCTGAAATCACTTGTTCGAATCATCGAAGTAAATAGGGAG
This sequence comes from uncultured Acidobacteriaceae bacterium, assembly GCA_963826915.1. GTDB lineage: Bacteria > Acidobacteriota > Terriglobia > Terriglobales > Acidobacteriaceae > Telmatobacter. The sequence goes on along the minus strand of CAWGYG010000003.1, from coordinate 1,003,855 downwards.
CTGATAGTGATTAGCGAATAGGGAGTAGGGAGTAACATGCCGCGCTCCACGCTCTTCGTTCACTGCACTATCGATTCCCTGCCCTCCTCGATGCCGTTTCTGAGTTCTTGACCCCTGGTTCCTTTTCTTTTCTTTCTGCGGCTCGTAACTTTGCGCTTCTGGAGCGCGGGTTGCGATCTGTTTCTTCTTCGCCGGCGGTGAACGGCTTCTTTGTCAAAACTGTCCAAATTCCCTGATGCGCGCCTTCGCGCAGACTGTCTTTTGCGATGCGATCTTCCAAAGAGTGAAAGCTGATGACGACCAGTCGTCCGGAGGGCTTAAGCAGATTTGGTGCGGCCTCCATGAGCGCCTTGATTTCGTCCAGCTCGCGATTCACATAAATCCGGAGAGCCTGGAAGGTGCGCGTCGCCGGATGAATCTTGTCCTGTCTCATTGCCGGGGCGGCTGAAGCGACAATCCGGGAAAGCTGACCCGTGGTTGTAACCGGCCGCCCACGAACAATGGCTCTGGCGATTCTCCGCGATCTCCTTTCGTCTCCGTATTCGTAAATGAGATCCGCAAGCTCGCGCTCGTTCGCCTCATTCACCACTTGTTCGGCGGTAGGACCGGAACGCGTATCTTGCCGCATATCCAATGGCCCGTCCGCCATAAAACTGAAACCTCTCTGCGCGTCGTCCAGCTGCATGCTGCTGACGCCGAAGTCGGCGAGGATGCCGTCAAGCGAAGCAGGCTGCACGTGACTGCTAATGGAACTGAAGGCTTCGCCGATAAGACTGATGTCGGGCGCCTGGCTGCCGAGTTCGGCAACGACCTGGTCGAGTCGGATCTTGGCGAGGTCAAGCGCCTCGGGGTCCCGGTCAAAGCCGATCAGGCGGCCTTGGGGGCCGAGACGTCTTGCAATCTCCGCCGCATGGCCAGCCATGCCGATCGTGCAGTCAGCGATGATTCCGCCTTCGCGCACATTGAGAAACTCAATCGCATCTTGTAAAAGAACTGGCACATGGCGTTCACTACGATTCGTCATGTGCTCCCCCTGGGGGGTTTAGCGGATACGAGCTACACATCGTATCCGGACAAAGAATCCAACTCCTGCGGGGAGAACTGTTCCTGCTTTACCGTCTCCCTCAAACTCTTGAGGCTGGTCACGCGGAGGCAGCTTCCCTCACCAGAAACCTTCACATCGCCAACCAGCTCTCCTTCGTTGCGCAGTTCCTCGGGAAGCAACAGCCGTCCCTGCGGGTCCATGTCGGCCCGATCGCCGTAGAGGTTGTAGATAGCCAAGAGCTTCTTGCGCGCCGGGAGGCTGGGGGGCATCTTCAATATCTTTGCGAGATGCTGTTGCCACTCGGGCATCGGATAGATTTCTGCTGTTTCCCCGTCACGACTGGTGATATAAAACGCATTGAAGGACTTACCGTATTTTTTCTCTACAAATGCCTTGAACTCAGCAGGCATTTTGAGGCGGCCTCGCTCGTCCAATTTGGACTTGGGATTGCCGCTGAAGCCCATTTGGAGGTCGTCCCAGGCACCCAAGGCTCCGCTGGTCGCTTCATGGGAAGCATCTGGTCCGCCAGCCGGTGTCGCTTGAGGGTCTTCGTTCACGATCTGCTCTTAACCGGCCGCGGAATGTGTCTTCGGCCTTACAATTCAGCCCAGTTTGACCTTTTCTGGCCCATCTGGACCCTTGCAGACCCAGTATGGCGCAGATTAGGCGAGGGTGAAAGGTGGAAATTGTGGGTGGCTGTGGAGAAATCAGACAGCGGAGCGCCGGAAAATCGCGGGCAATTGGGAATAACGCTAGGGATTGATCATTCTGGAAACGGACCCACTATATATTGTGTAGGTTTACTCTTTTGATTCCCTATTTCACGAATGGGCTTGAGGAAAGAATTCGCATGGTGTAAGGCGAATGAAAAGCGAAGTCATACTTGTTCAGCGGGAATTTGCGGTTTCTTTCGAATGGCCACCAGCTTCAACAGATAAATAAAAACCAGGATGTTGACGACCAGCAGGCCCACGCGGACCCAGGTCAGCCGATGAAGTAACTCAAATACTTCCCAAGGGAGAAACGAGGCCGTGATGCCCAGAGTCAGATACTCTCCCCAGGCCTTTTCGAGGTAGAGGCCGATGCCCTCGGCAAGGCTGAGGGCCGCATAACAGAATGCGGCTGCGCCGATGCGCCGGAGCAAGGGATCGTTAATCAGGGAGGCCTTATCGAAGAGGAAGTTAACGAGGCGTGATTCGGGGCTGAAGTGCAACGCTTCGCGGACCTGTTCGAAAACGTCACCGATGTCTTTGTGGAGTAGGCGGAGCGCGCCTACGCCGATGGCAATGAACAAGAGGGCGAGAAGGAACTTGTAAGCCGCGATGAGCACCAGCCACTTGTTGTGGTGTTGGCGCTCCAGATCAATCTGCGACGGGGAGTCGGTCATGGTCTCCGGCATGTCGACAAGTGTGGAAACCTTTCTACCACATCTTACGTTAGCCCGCGAAAGGTGGTTCACCGGATGTGGGCGAGTGCGCACCGAGGTCACTGAAACAATGCCGTTTACCAAACTGTCAAATCAACAGCGGTTTGTCGATCAGGTCAAATCGAGGACACATGGATCGAATCCGTTGGGTGGGGTTGTGCGTTCAATGAGAGTAGTCAATCCCCCGAACCGGAGGCAACACAGAAAATGATTCAATCAAGCAAGAGACTCGTGATCGCGGTAACGATGATGGCGCTGTCGTTTTCCGCAACGGCCCTGATGGCCGAAAAAGATCCTGACGTAGGTGGCGCGGCGATGTATCAAACCAAGAACATCGTTGAAAATGCAGTTAACTCGAAAGACCACACTACGCTGGTAGCAGCTGTGAAAGCGGCGGGGCTGGTAGAGACGCTCGAGGGAGCGGGACCGTTCACTGTCTTCGCGCCTGTGAACTCAGCCTTTGACAAACTGCCCGCGGGCACTGTCGACACACTGCTGAAGCCAGAGAACAAGGACGCGCTGGTCAAGGTGCTCACATACCACGTTGTGGCAGGGAGAGTGACCTCGAAAGACCTGGTAAAAATGATCAAGCATGGCGGCGGCAAAGCTGAACTGAAGACCGTGGAAGGCGGTACGCTGACGGCGACGCTGCAAGGCGGGAAAGTTGTGCTGACCGATGAAAAAGGTGGCATGGCGACGGTGACAATCGCAGACGTCTACGAATCGAATGGAGTAATTCACGTGGTTGACTCGGTACTTCTGCCTAACTAAAGGCGTTTTGGCAACAACACTTGTCCGGCCGGAAGAACGGGAAAGCGATGCTACGGTTCACGGCTTTCGGCTGGACATTGCTCGACCAAGACTGTTCAATGCTCTTAGATAGCCATGGAGAGATACCAAGCTCGAAACTGGGTGCCGTTTCCTGTGGAGCAAGTGTTCGCATTTTTTGCCATACCGGCAAACCTGACGCGATTAATGCCTCCCGCACTGAAGACAAAGATCGACGAAGCGCGCATTGAGCCCGCTCCGGACCCGCCTCCCGGCTCGGAGCGCATATTCCGCAGCATCGGCGCACAGAACAGCACGGCAGCGGGCGTGGGATCGGAGATTGAGATCAGTTTCTCTCCTTTTTCCTGGACCTCCAGGCGCATTGAGTGGACCTCGCGCATTACGGATTTCGCATGGAACCGTTATTTCTACGATGAGCAGATTCGCGGACCGTTCGCCGCGTTCCGCCACCGGCACGGCACAAGCGCAGAATATCTGGATGGCCGCTCCGGAACCATGGTGATAGACGATATTGAATATCAGCTACCCTATGGTCCATTGGGCCGCCTTGTGGACGGTTTGGTTTACCGGCAACTGGAGCGATGGTTTGAAGAGCGTCAAAATCGGCTTCCGGGATTGCTGCGCGTTGACGGCACCATGAGCAAGGTATTCTCATCCGAATAAACGATCGAGTGCGCTCATCGCCTGGAATACAGGAGCGCATCGCGGTCGATGACGTTGCCATCGACGATGAGGGTGGAGATGCGGCGCGCATTCCAGATGCTGACGGTGGGGTCGGCGTCAAGAACCAGGATGTCGGCGCGTCGTCCGGGCGCAACCTGGCCCAGTTCATTCCAACCGAATTGAATCGCGTAGTTATTGGTGGCGGCTGCGAGGGCTTCCCGCGGCGAGAGGCCGATGCGCACCAGCATTTCAAGCTCGGTGTGGAGGGAGATGCCGGCCATGGTTCCCATGGCAGAAGCGCCGGAAGCGGCGAGGTAATGCGGATAGGCTTCGAAGATGCTTTGATTGATTCGCCAGAAACGCGAGGCAGAGAGGTCAGCTTTCTTGTGTTGACTCTCTTCCATGTAGCGAATCGCCATATTCGGCAGGTGGCGTGTCCAGGGAGCAAGGGGATAGACCAGTTCGCCGGTGGTGCGATCGGGAGGCATGAACATGTTTGCGTGGTTGAGCAGGGACGCGGCTGGTTCTCGCCAGAGATTGCGATGTCCCGGCAGGTTGAGAAAGAACATGCTGAAGGTGGGCATCAACACTGCATGGTGGGCTGCGATGAATTTGCCGTACGCACGAAAATGAGGATCGGTGGGCGGCAGGTGCTCGGCGTAATCGTAGGCCGTGGTCGCGGCCGAACCATAGGGATCGTCAACGAGAGGACGCTGAAGTTCGTCGGGGATGACACCGAGTTCATAGCGGCTCATGTGAAGCAGCACATCGACGCCTGCGTCGATTCCGACTTTGTAGGGAGTAGAGATGAATTCGCCGTAGGTGGCCAGGCCCAACTGATGAGCGCGGGTAATGATCCATTGTGTGTTTGCCGCGGTCAGATTCCATCCAAGCCAGAGGACGCGCGTTCCCAAGTGAGCGGTGTCGTTGATCTGGCGGGAGGTGTCTTCGGGGCTTAGCTCGACCGGGTGCGCGCCTTCGCGCAGTTTGGAGGACCAGTCTCCGTGCCCCATGAGGAGGCTCCAGTTGTCGGTTGAGCCGATGGAGTCAAGCAGGTAAAGGTGAGGACCAGGGTTGGCGCTGAAGTCGATGTGCCCGCGGCGATCGTCGGCGCTGGCAACAACGGTGGTAACGCCCATGTAGAGATTGGCGCTGGCCTGGCCCTGGCTGTTCATTCCAGCGAATCCGTCAACGAGGCCGGGGACGATGTACTTGCCGGTGCAGTCAATGACCTGAGCACCCTTGGGAATGGAGACTTCGTCGCGCGAGCCTACGTCGGTAATGCGGCCGTCGCGCACGATGACGATGGCGTCCTGCTTATCCATTGCCGAGCGGCCCCAATCGGTGACGTCGACGATGGTGCCGCCGACAAGCACGAGAGGAATGGATGACGATGATCTGGGAGCAGTTGTTGATTGAGTTTGCGACCAGGCCAGATTGGCGGCCACGAGCGACACACTCAACCAGCAAAGCACAATACGAAGATGTCGCATACGAAAATGGCTATCCACTGGATTGTCGCACACGCGCATCGGAAGAATGATCAATTGAGTGACTCGCAATGAGGCATCGGCAACCACGCTCGTCCATGATTCCGATGCACGCAGGCGCGTTGCCGAGTCGAGGGAGTGATCCGTTGGGGGAATTTGTTCTGAACATTGCTCAACTGGCAACAAGGGTGCGTCGCTTGCGGCTTTCGAGCAGAGGCAGAACCTGGGTTTCCGCTTCATCGACGGACAAGCCATATTTGGCGCGGAGCGCATCGATTTTGCCGTGTTCGATGAATTGGTCGGGCCAGCCGATGCGGACGACAGGTACCGCGCAACCGATATCCTGCAGCGCTTCAATCACTGCCGATCCGAATCCACCCATCTTGACGTGATCTTCAAAAGTGACGAAGGCCGCGACGCTGCGGGCGTAGTTCGCGAGCATTTCGCGATCGATTGGTTTGATGAAGCGGGGATTGATGACGGCGGCGGAGAAGCCTCCGCGGTTGAGGCGCTCGGCAAGGTCTTTTGCCATGGTGATCAGTGGGCCGAGGCCGAGGATGGCGACGTCGGCGCCGTCGGCAATCACTTCAGCTTTGCCGACGGGGAGTGCCTGCGGCTCGGGCTTACAATCAACGGATGCAACTGCTCCGCGCGGATAGCGAATGGCACTGGGCCCGTCGATGGTGAGCGCAGTGGCCATCATATCGGCAAGTTCGTCTTCGTCCTTGGGGGCCATGAGCACCATCCCGGGTATGCCGCGGAGGTAGGCAATGTCGAAGAGGCCGTGATGGGTTGGGCCGTCGTCGCCGCTGAGGCCGGCGCGATCCATGCAGAAGACGACAGGCAGTTTCTGCAGAGCCACATCGTGCACAACGGGATCGAAGGCACGCTGGAGGAATGTGGAGTAGATGGCGCAGAAGGGACGAAAGCCGCGCGTGGCCATGCCGGCAGCAAAGATGACCGCGTGTTCCTCAGCGATGCCTACGTCGAAGTAACGCCTGGGGTGGTGGGGGCGGAAGAGATCGAGGCCGGTGCCGTTGGGCATGGCCGCGGTGATGGCGACGATACGCTCGTCCTTATCGGCGAGGCCGACCAGGGTGTTCGCAAAGGCTTCGGCGTAAGTTGGCACTCCAGCCGGCTTGGTCATGCCGGTGTCAGGATCGTAGGGACCGAGGCCGTGGAATTTTTTCTGACCGTCGAGAGCGGGCTGAAAGCCACGGCCTTTTTGCGTGAGGATATGCAGGAGAACGGGGCGATTTTCAGACTTGAGAAATTTGAAGGTCTCGATCAGCAAGGGAAGATTGTGTCCGTCGATAGGACCGAAGTATTGGAGGCCGAACTCTTCAAAGAGGATTGAGGGCCACAGCATGCTCTTGGCGGCCTCTTCGGCACGGCGCACAACTTCGACAGCTGTCTTACCGCCAATCTTCTGAACGATACGGCGAGCGGAATCATGAAGGCGGTTGTAGTGCTCGTTGGTGACGATGCGATGGAAGTAACGCGCGACGGCGCCGACGTTGCGATCGATGGACCATTCGTTGTCGTTGAGCACGACGATGAGGCGCTTGGTCTGTTCGGCGATGTTGTTCAGCGCCTCGAAGGAAATGCCGTTGGTAAAGGCTGCGTCGCCGGCAACGGCGATGACGTGTTCCTTGCCGCCTGCGAGGTCGCGGGCAACGGCCATTCCCAAAGCTGCAGAGAGTGCTGTGCCGGCGTGACCAGCGCCGTAGCAATCGTGCTCGCTCTCAGTGCGCAGCATGAAGCCGTTGAGTCCGCCGGGCTGGCGAATGGTGTTGAAGCGGTCGAGACGGCCGGTAAGAATCTTGTGGATGTAGGCCTGGTGGCTGACGTCGAAGAGAATGCGGTCAGTGGGAGTGTCGAAGACGGTATGGAGCGCCAGGGTAAGCTCAACGACGCCAAGATTGGGACCGAGATGGCCGCCGGTTTTGGAAAGAGTCTGAATGAGGAAGACACGGATCTCTTCGGCCAGTTCGGCCATTTGTGCGGGGTTCAGGCGCTTCACGTCGGCCGGCGAGTGGATGGTGTCCAGCAATGCTCCCATGTATTACCTTCCCCCGGGGAAAAAGCCGGGCATCCTGGCAATAGGCCCCCACTGGGCCAATGCGTTCAAGCCAGCTTTGCCAACCAAGAGTATACCAATCGGGGCAGTCTCCGGCGCTTGAGCCTTAGACGAGGGTTGACCTGTAAGGTGTTGCTTCGATGGGGCGAGTTGAAATGGCGGCGAGAGCTCCGACGGCGCTGGATTGTGTAGGATTGCGGGGAAGACCGCTATGCGGTTGAGAGGACACAGGAACGTGACAGGAATCAGACAAGGAATCATCTGCGGAATCATGGCGGCGGGAATGGCGGCAGGGTCGGGATCGATGGCAGCGTGGGGACAATTGCCTTTGCCGGGCGGGCAAGCTGCTGCGCCCAACCCGCTTACCGATCCATCAGCGAACCCGGGCAAGGTTCTGCTGTTTGATCTGGAAGCGCGATTTGCCAAAGATGTGCGGGAACGCGGCGGCGCGGCCTTTGCGGATTGGTTTGCGGAGGACGGTGTGGCGCTGGGAAACGGGCAGGCGCCGGCCATCGGACGAATTGCGATTCTGAAGTCAGCAAACTGGAATCCCAAAGACTATCAACTGACGTGGACTCCGACGGACGCGCAGATGGGGCCATCGGGAGATATGGGCTACACGTGGGGGCATTTCGAAGGACGCAGCAAAGATGCCGCGGGAAATCCCGTGACGACAACGGGACGGTATATCACCGTATGGCGCAAGCAAGCCGACGGCAGCTGGAAGGTTGAGTTGGATGCGGGGGCGAATGAGCCGGCAACGGCGAGGGATTGCTGCAAGTTGCCGACGGGCGGGCGGTGAAACTGAACTAACCTCTGCAATGAATAAGGATGCCTGCAGCTGTAATCATGCGGCTGCAGTTTCCGTGAGACAATTCCCTCGACGGCTTCCCCACTCCACTCCAGGCTACTGAACCACCCAATCTATGGCTCTTACAGGGACCATTCAAAACTTGCTGTTTGGCCGGCCGCTGGCAACGAGCGAAGAGCGCGCCGAACACATCGGCCCGATAGCGGGCATTCCGGTCTTTGGGCTGGATGCACTGAGTTCCGCAGCATACGGACCAGAAGCGGCGCTCACGCTGCTGCTTCCCCTAGGACTGCTGGGAGTGCACTACATTGTGCCGGTGAGCGTGGCCATCGTGGTGCTGCTGTTCATTGTCTTTTTCAGTTACAGACAGACGATCGACGCTTATCCCAAAGGCGGCGGCTCGTACACAGTCGCATCGCAAAACCTGGGCGAGGGCGCAGGACTGCTGGCTGCAGCCGCGTTGATGATCGACTACACACTGACCGCGGCAGTGGGAATTTCCGCGGGCGTGGGTGCACTGATCTCCGCCGTGCCCAGCTTGCAGCCGCACACGCTGCAACTGTGCCTGGGCGTGCTGGTGATTCTGACGCTTGTGAACATGCGCGGCGTACACGACACAGGCGTGGTGTTCATGATTCCCACTTACCTGTTCACGGGGACACTGCTGCTGGTGATCGGCGTGGGCGCGTGGCATGTGTTCAACACCGGCGGACATCCTCAGCCAGTCACGGCATTGCCGCCGCTGCCACCGACCACGACCATGGTGAGCCTGTGGCTGCTGCTGAAGGTGTTTTCTTCAGGATGCACGGCGATGACCGGCGTTGAGGCGGTAAGCAACGGGGTGATGGCCTTTCGAGACGACACACGCAAGAACGCGAAGATCACGCTGACGATCATCATCGTTCTGCTGGCCGCACTGCTGCTCGGAATTGCGCTGCTCTGCCGTTCCTACGGCATCGCAGCCACCGATCCCACCGGGCCCGGCTATGAAAGCGTGCTCTCGATGCTGACACGCGCAGTGATGGGGCGTGGATGGTTCTATTACGTCACTATCGGCTCGGTGCTGCTGGTGCTGGCGCTGTCGGCGAATACCGCGTTTGCCGATTTTCCGCGATTGACGCGCGCGATTGCGCTGGACGACTACATGCCGCACGTGTTCATGCTGCGGGGGCGGCGGCTGCTCTACTCGTGGGGAATTTATGTTCTGGTCGTGCTGACGGCGGTGCTGCTGATTATCTTTGGTGGCGTAACCGACAGGTTGATTCCGCTCTATGCAATCGGGGCGTTCATGGCATTCACCTTGTCGCAGGCCGGAATGGTGATGCACTGGAAGAGGCAAGGCGGCGCCAAATTGCGTATGGCAGTCAACGGCCTTGGCGCGGTGGCGACGGGCATCACGACATTGGTGGTGCTAGTGGCGAAGTTCGTTGCCGGCGCGTGGATTACGGCGTTGCTGATTGGCGTCATGATCCTGCTGATGCGCGCGGTGAAGCGCCACTATGTGCATGTGGATGATGAAACCGCGCTGGACCGGCCGATTGTGCCAGCGGAGGTGACGGAACCTATCGTGGTGGTGCCGATCGACCGCTGGAGCCGCATTACGGAAAAGGCACTCTCGTTTGCCCTGGGGATGTCGAACGATATCCGCTGCCTGCATGTGCAGACCGTCGAGGAGCCGGACGATATCTGCAATATGTGGGAGACGGACATTGCCGGTCCGCTGCGCGCGGCGGGCAAATGCGTGCCGAAGCTGGTAATTTTGCAATCGCCTTATCGGTATGTTCTGCAGCCGATGGTGGATTACGTTCTCAAGGCTGAAAAAGAGTCTGAATATCACAAAATCTGCGTGCTGGTGCCGGAGCTGGTGGTACGCCACTGGTGGGAGAACCTGATGCACAACCGGCGCGCCGACCTGCTCAAGGTGATCCTGCTAATGCGCGGTAATCGCCGCATCATCGTTATCAATATTCCGTGGTACCTGGAGCGCAATTAGGGGCAAGCGCGTCGCCATGCCATTGGCCAGCGGGCGTGGGGTTTTCCACGCTGTATCGATTCCCTTCCCGGGCTGAAGACGTCACAATAGTGAGTGGACCCACGAACAATCCATCCGCGTGGCTGTGAGAGGCATGGAGACTGGCTTATCTCTCCGCGGGGAAGTATGTGCAGCCGATTAGGCTGGCTGCTGCTGGTTCTTGGCGTGATTTGGGTTGGGACACAGGCTGAAGCGCGATCCCAAGAACAGCCGGAGCAGGCGCAGAATCCTGGTGCAGGATTGGTGACGACGGTGCACGGGGTTGTTCGCAACAGCGCCTCGGGTGAGCCGCTGCCACGCGCGCTGGTGCGGATCGATGGCGATGCATCGAGTGGCACGCTGACCGATGGAGACGGACGATTTGAGATTCCGGGCGTGCCAGCCGGACCACAGGAATTTGAGGTTATCAAGCCTGGCTTTCTGGACCAGGCGGCGGGCGCGGAGAACTCTCCGGAAAGAGTGCAGGATTACGGGCACAACGTGGTGGTTGCAGCGGGAATGGCGGACGTGGTGTTCGCGATGACACCGGTGAATTCGATTCGGGGGCAGATCCAGCTATCTACGGGTGATCCTGCACAAGGAATTTCAGTGGTACTGCTGAAGAGAATTGTGCAAGACGGCAGGATGGCGTGGCAGGCGACCAACAATACGAAGACGAACAGCGAAGGTGTCTATCGTTTTGGGGGACTTGGGATTGGCACGTATGTGCTGTATACCGAACCGGCGATGGACAGCGATGCAGCCACGAATCTTGTGGAAACAGGAAGCGGAAGCAACGTGGCGCGCGGGGGATTTCCGAGCTTGTATTATCCCGACGCCCGGGACCTGGCAGGGGCGGGAAGAATCAAGCTGGCGGGCGGCGAACAGGTGCAGGCGAATTTGACACTGACACTGGAGCCCTTTCAATCAGTAAGTGCGTCGGTTGTTTTTCCGGGCGGACGGCAGGCGCCTGAAGCGTCTGGGGAGCAAGCCGGCACGAACTATTCGGTTGTGGTCAAGGACATGCGGGGACGTGAGCTTCCGTACCGGGCGCAGTACGATCCAGCAACGCACACCATTCAGGCGTTTCTGCCGGAAGGAAGCTACTCGTTGGCAGTCACGGCGATGATGCAGCTTTCGCGAATTCGGATGAACCGATCTGAAGGCATGGTCGAATCTCTTGCAACCATGGCGGGGCAGACGGATTTCACTGTTGCAGGGCGCGCGATAACGAATCTGCGGGTTGCAGTGTCTCCGGCGCACAGGAGCCCGGTGCAGGTGACTGTGACTCGCACGGGGACGCAATCGCACGGGACGGAGGATGCAACGCTGTTTGTCGGGTTGACCCAGACCGAGGATTGGATGGGAGACAGCATGGTGGGGAGCTTCGCACAAGGCACGAGTGCAGGACCACTGGAGTCGTCGTACACGCCGCCGGGGGCGTACTGGGTGCACACCAGCATTGCACCGAGAAACCTCTGCGAGTCGGCGTTCACGGCGGGGGGCTCGAGCCTGGCACGCGAACCCATGGCCATCGACATCGCGGGATCGACGGCACCGCTGTTGCTGGCTTTGCGCGACGATTGCGCTAGCTTGACACTTTCGCTGCCCGGGACGATGGCCGGGCTGGCGGCGGGCGACGAATCGTTCTACACCGTGTACGTGGTTCCTGATTTCGACTCTACGGAAGATGTGGTTCCAGAAACGCTACGGGCTTCGACTGGCGGGAAGGTCACGGTGTCGGGACTGACGCCGGGCAACTATCACGTGTACACATTCGAGGGGCCGACGGCGCTCGCGTATCGCAATGCCGCAGCGATGGCTACGCTGGGAAATGCGGGACAGCTGATCACCCTGGCGCCGGGAGCAAGGGCTGACATCGTGGTGGAGGTGCCGCTACATTGATGCGTCCGGCCGAGAGACGAAACATTCGAAACAGGTGCAAGAGACTGGTGTGGGTCGGGCTGTGTGCACTTGCCGGCGCAACGAATCTGCATGCACAATCCGCGCCGGGCAACGCGACGCGGGCATCTGCTCGAATCAGTGGCACTGCGGCAGGGTCGTTTCGGATCGAGGGAATCCTGGTAAACGCAGTAACGGGAGAGCCGGTAAGAAGAGCGACCGTCTCGGTACTGGCGGAAAATGACAGCCACGCTGTCGAGTCAGTGGTGACAGACAGCGAGGGACGGTTTGCGCTGGAGCGGCTGGCGGCCGCGAAGTATCAACTGACGGCATCGAAACGCGGATTTCGCGCCGCGTTCTACGACGAGCACCAGGAATTCAGTACTGCGATTGTGACGGGAGCGGACCAGGACACGAGTCATCTGAACTTTCGCATCACGCCGGGATCCATTCTGCGCGGGGTGGTGACAGACGATGGCGGCGATGCAGTGGAAGGCGCACGGGTGATGCTGTTTCAGCGATCCCGCCAAGGCGGTGATGGCGAGCGAACGCAACAGACCGACACTGCTGTAACAGACGATACAGGGAGCTATGAATTCCCAAACCTTGCGGCGGGCGAGTACCTGCTCGCAGTGGTAGCGGAGCCGTGGTACGCGGTGCATAGCGCGCAAACCGGCACAACCGGCCAGCAGACGAATGAAAGCGCAGCGGCTTTGGACGTGGCGTACCCGGTGACGTATTTCGATTCGACAACCGAGGAGGCGTCGGCGACGCCCATTGTGCTGGCGGGAGGCAGTCAGGAAGAAGCAAATATCAATCTGCATGCTGTGCCGGCGCTGCGACTGTCGATTGCTGCGCCGCGCAGGGAGCAGGGCGTGCCGGAGTTGCAGAAGATGGTCTTCGGAACAGTGGTGCAATCAGGGAGCGGAGGATTCATAGCGCCGGGAACGGCGGAGATGACCGGTTTGGCGCCGGGACAGTATCAACTGTTGCAGGGCGATCCGCCACGCGTAGTGGATCTTGATCTCTCGTCCAGCCAACAGGTCGATCCGAACGCGGGAAATCCGGCATCTACCGTTGCGGGTACGCTCCGCATGATTTCGGGGTTGCCGGTACCGAACGGAGTGACTTTGACGCTGGATCGTTTGGATGGCGGGCGCGGTCAGAACGAATTCGTGACGCCGGCACTCGGGAGCCGCTTCAAATTTGACAATGTCCCCCCCGGAGTTTGGTCTCTGCTGGCGGAAGGGAACACGGAAACGGTGGCCGTGGTGGATGTAAGCGAGGGTGGAGTACGAAGGCCGGGAAATGTAATCACAGTGCGGGACCGCGTGACGGACGCAACGGTGACGCTGAGCGAAGGCACCACGCGGGTTGATGGGTTTGCGCGGAAAGACGGAAAGGGGTTCGCCGGGGCAATGGTGGTACTGGCACCGAAAGATCCTGCCAATTGGCCGGCACTGATGCGGCGCGATCAGTCGGACTCGGACGGCAGCTTTACATTACGCGATGTTGCACCAGGCCAGTACACCCTGTTCGCGATCGAGGACGGGTGGGGGTTGGACTGGGCGCGCCCAGAGGCGATGGGACGCTATCTTCCGGGCGGAACAGCCGTCACACTGTCAGACAAATCAGGCACTCTGTTGCGGTTGACGACGGTAACAGTGCAGATGCGGTGAAGCGGCGTGACCAGGGGTCCTCTTCGTGGTTCGGGGGGCGAACAGGTAGTCTATGAGGGTACCGGATTTGAGTAACGGCAACCGCATTGGCAAGAGCCAGGAGATGGCTGTGCAGCCTGGCGCGGTGTTGAGGAGAATTCCAATTGAAGAGTAAGTTGCAGCTTTCGGTTTTGGCCGCAGTTTTGACCGTTTTCATACCCATGACTGCTTTATCCCAGGTGGCCCCGGATCGTGTCCCCAAGGTGCCAGAGGGACCGACGTACAAATATGAGGCTTTTGTGGGCTGGGGATACACAAGCTTGAACCAGGTCAACCAGTCGCGCAGCGGCCTGCAGGGCGTAAGCGGCGAAGTTACCCGCAACTTTGGCGATCATATTGGGCTCACGCTGGATGGCGGGCATTATGCCTGGGGGCTTACCGCAGCAAACGCGGGAAACCCCACGGTGGACCTTTACCTTGCTGGACCGACATTTCGGGGAGACCTCTATGAGAAGTTCAGTGGGTTTGCGCACGTACTGCTGGGCGGAGCCCATACCGGTGGCGTAACGATTCAGCCAAATATTTCATTTGCCGGAGGCGCGGGAATCGGGGTGGACTACAACAGGACCGCGCGCTTCTCAGTGCGAGCTTTCGGCGACGCAATCGGTTCTTCGTTCACCCTTGTGCCGTACCAGACAGGCGACTCACCGCATATGCGGTGGAATGCGCGTGCCGGTGTGGGCGTGGTATATCACTTCTGATTTGCCGATAGGATTTTGGACGGTTGAGGTTCAATTTGAAGGGGCGGAGGCTTTGGGCTTCCGCCTTTTTTGCGTGGGTAGAGATTTCTTAGAGGGTGATTGAGGAACGGCGGAGTAGACGAGGTACAGAGTGCCGTTGGGATACGGTCTGTGTTCGACGAGTCGCAGCGAATGGCGACGGCCCTCGGGCAGCAACGGAACTCCGCTGCCAAGCAGGACGGGAATGACGGCCAGTTCGACCGTGTCGACGAGGCCAGCGTCGAGGAGGCTTCGGAACAGAATGCCGCCGCCCATAAGCCAGATGTCTTTGCCCGGACTGGGGCCGGATTGCGCCTTCAGCGCAGCGACGGCTTTGGGAACATCACTGCGAATGAGGGTGACGCCGCGGTGTTGCGATGGATCGATAGTCGTGGAGACGACAACGATCTTCTTGCCCAGGTTTTCTATGGGGTCGAAGCGCGTGAGAGCCACCTCATACGTGCGGCGACCCATGAGAAGCGTGTCGAACTGGTTCCACAGGGCGGCGAAATCGTAGGTTGGGTCGGGCACGATCCAGTCAACCTCGCCGTTGGGACCGGCGATGAAGCCGTCGAGGCTGGCGGCGACTTGCTAGCGAAGGCGACGCATGGGGGCTCCGAGGGACATGGTATCGCTGAAAAGGGGCGTGCCGGGCTGCGGTTTGGGTTCGTTGCTTTCCCAGGTCCCAAACGCGGGACCTGGGGCACCCGGCAAGTTCTCCGCACTATCCTTCTTCGGCCTCGCGGAGTTTGGCGATTACGGTGAAGTCTTCGAGGGTGGTGGTGTCGCCCTTGATTTCGCCGTGGGTGGCTAGTTCGCGCAGCAGGCGGCGCATGATTTTGCCGCTGCGGGTTTTGGGCAGGGCTTCGGTAAAGCGAATGTCGTCGGGGCGGGCGAGCGAACCAATCTCCTTTGAAACCCACTTGCGGAGTTCGTCTTTGAGTTCTTCGCTGGGCTGGTTGCCGCTTTCGAGCGAAACAAAGGCGGAGATGGCCTGGCCTTTCAACTCGTCCGGACGGCCCACGACCGCGGCCTCCGCGACTTTGGGGTGTGCGACAAGAGCTGACTCCACTTCCATGGTGCCGAGACGATGACCGCTGACGTTGATGACGTCGTCGACACGACCCATGAGCCAGAAATAGCCGTCGGCGTCCTGGCGTGCGCCGTCGCCGGTGAAGTAGCAGCCGGGAACGTCGGACCAGTAGGTCTTCTGGAAGCGCTCGGGATCGCCGTAAACAGTGCGCGCCATGGAGGGCCAGGGTTTGCGAACGACGAGCAGGCCGCCGTGTCCCGCAGGAACCGGGTTGCCTTCGCGGGTGACGACTTCGGGCTGGATGCCGAAGAACGGGCGCGTGGCGGAGCCGGGCTTGGCGGGAACAGCGCCGGGGATGGGCGCGATCATGATCGCACCGGTCTCGGTCTGCCACCAGGTGTCGACGATGGGGCAGCGATTGCGGCCGATCTTCTCGCGATACCACATCCACGCTTCGGGGTTGATGGGCTCGCCGACGGTGCCGAGGAGTCGAAGCGAATCGAGCTTGAATTTTTCAACGTGCTGGTCGCCCCATTTCATGAAAGCGCGAATAGCGGTAGGCGCTGTGTAGAAGATGGTGACCTTGTGATCGTCGACGATTTTCCAGAAGCGGGAGAAGTCGGGCCAGTTGGGTGCACCCTCGTACATAAGCACGGTGGCACCGTTTTGAAGCGGGCCGTAGACGACGTAAGAATGTCCGGTTACCCAACCGATATCGGCGGTGCACCAGTAGATGTCTTCGTCGCGAAGGTCAAATACATATTTGGTCGTGATGTAGGTTTGGACGGCATAGCCGCCGGTGGTGTGGACGAGTCCCTTGGGTTTGCCGGTGGTGCCGGAAGTGTAGAGGATGTAGAGCGGATCTTCAGAATCAAGCGGCTCGGCCGGACATTCAGTGGGCGCATTGGCAATGAGGTCGTGCCACCAGCGGTCGCGGCCTTCGACCATGTTGACGGGCGAGCCAGTGCGGCGGTAGACGATGACGTGCTTGACGGTGTGGCAAGCGGGCATAGCCTCATCGACGGTGCGTTTGAGCTGGATTTCTCCACCGCGGCGGTAGCTCGTGTCCTGGGTAATGATGGCAATGCAGGCGGAGTCGTTAACGCGATCGGCGATGGCGTTGGCGGCAAATCCGCCGAAGATGACGGAGTGGACGGCGCCGATGCGCGCGCAGGCGAGAAGAGCAATGGCCAGTTCCGGCGTCATCCCCATGTAGACAGCGACGCGGTCGCCTTTCTTGATGCCAAGGGCCTTGAGACCGTTGGCGAAGCGCTGGACTTCAAGGTGGAGTTCGGCGTATGTGAGGCGGCGAATTTCGCCGGGCTCGCCTTCCCAGATGATGGCGGTCTTGTTGCGGCGTTCACCGAGTGCATGGCGATCAACGCAGTTGTAGCTAAGGTTGATCTTGCCGCCGACAAACCATTTGGCGGTGGGGAGATTCCACTCGAGAACCTTGTCCCAGGGCTTGAACCAGTGGAGGTCTTTGGCGACGCCCGCCCAAAATTTTTCGGGGTCTTGGATGGACTCCCGGTACAGCGATTCATACTCCTCGAGGCTCTTGATGTGGGCCTTGCGGCTGAACTCCTCGGGAGGCGGAAAGACGCGCAATTCGCGGAGGGTAGAGTCGAGGTCTTGGTTGGAAAGGGATGATAGCGAACTGAGAACCGGAGGAACTTGCGAGGAAGACATGAAGGAAGCCCTTTCAGGGGAGGAAAAACAAGCCAGCAAGACGGCGCGAGTTGCCTGGGAGCAGGTTGCGCCCGCGTAGTGCGTGTGGGAGACACTTTATCGAGGCGGGGGCACAGAGGGCAAGCCACCCCTGGCCACCCCAGCGACCAAGACCTGTCGCCGGGGACCCCGGTACCACGCCACCCCAGCGACTAAGACCTGTCGCCGGGGACCCCGGTACCAAGCCACCGCAGCTCTTCGACCCACCCGTCATCGCGAAGGGATTGTTATTAACTGGGACAAAAGCGGGCATAGAATTGAATCCGAGATAGAAGGCCGGGAGTTCGTTGCTACTTCCCTGAACCTAATTTCGTCAGGGATTCCTCCAGGAAGGATCTGGCGATGCTTCTTGAACTTGCCAGGACGGCTTCATTCTTTCTCAGCCTGCTGTCGCTCTACCCGGTTCTGATGAGCGCTTTCTTCATCCCTGGAACACACTGGCAGGAACGCCTGGCGATGGCCCTGCTGAGGGTTGTACTCGCCGCGTGCATCTGCTTCGCCAGCGGGCTTTTTTTTTCCTGGCCGTCCAGCAGAACCCGGCAGGCGGCGGATCGCGAGGCGACACAGCCGCTGCTGTCGACGCTGCCGGTGCGATTGTTTTTCTGGGCAACAACTGGAATGGCAGTCCTGTTTGCAGTTTCCTGGTACCTGGAGGAGTACTTCGTGCCCCTCGCGCTGCGCGGCTGATGCCGGTTCTGACGGGTTTAGCTGGCGTAGCGCTTCTGGTGCCAAATCCATGCGGTGCGGACGATCGAGTCGAGCTGGGTGTAGCGGGGATTCCAGCCGAGTTCGCAGATGGCTTTTTCGGAGGCGGCAACGAGGACGGCAGGGTCACCGGGTCGGCGGGGGTGGATTTCTGCAGGAATAGGGTGTCCAGTGACGCGGCGGGCTGACTCGATGACTTCGCGGACGCTGAAGCCGTGGCCATTTCCGAGATTAAAAATCAGGCGGCCCCTGGCGGCGGCTTCGGATTCGAGGGCCTGCAAGGCAAGCAGGTGGGCGTCAGCCAGGTCAGAGACGTGGATGTAGTCACGAATGCAGGTGCCGTCGGGGGTGGGGTAGTCGTCGCCGTAGATGCGGATGGACTGGCGACGGCCGAGGGCAACGTCGAGAATCAAGGGAATGAGATGGGATTCCGGCTCGTGGGCTTCGCCGCGGGTGACGCCGTCAGGGCCCTCGGGAGCTCCGGCGACATTGAAATAGCGTAATGAAGCCGAGCGCAGACCATGAATGCGTTGGAACCAGTCGAGCATGTGCTCGACGAGCAGCTTCGATTCGCCGTAGACATTTGTGGGCTTGAGGCGCGCATCTTCCTTAATTGGAACGGATTCCGGTTCGCCGTAAACGGCGGCAGTGGAAGAAAATACAAGGCGGCGCGGGCCATGAGCGATGATTGCTTCGAGGAGGGACAACGTGGAGGCGGTGTTGTTGCGGAAGTAGATTTCGGGCCGGACCATGGATTCGCCGGCTTCAATCAACGCAGCGAAGTGCAGGACCGCGTCAAATGGTCTTTTTTCTTTTTTTGCATCATTAAAAATGTTTTCAATCGCGGATCGGTCGGCGAGGTCTCCCTCAAAAAAGTCGACGCCTGAGGGAACCATGGCGCGCTGTGCGTGGCTCAGGTTGTCGAACACGGTGGAAGAATGCCCCTGGGACGTCAAGAGATTTGCGACGGTCCCGCCGACGTATCCGGCACCGCCGGTAACCAATATCCTCACAAAAATACTGTCCTTCCCGAGCACTTTGGGTTACCGTGAGTCTATTACATCAGGCAGGCATGAGCGGCTAGCGCCGTTCTACCGGGAAGACCGTCAAAAAGACGGCTTACCTTGAACGATCTTATTGATCCACAGGAACAAAGGATCAAAAGTGGGGTTCAGCCATTTGTAGGAAGTTGTTTTTTCCCTCCCTCCGAAGCGAGGATCTGCGCATCTGGTTTCGATTGCTCTTGGATTTCGTTAGGGAGAGTTTAAAATGTTTGCAGGGCACGGGGCCAAAAACGTGTT
Organism: uncultured Acidobacteriaceae bacterium; assembly: GCA_963826915.1. Taxonomy (GTDB): domain Bacteria; phylum Acidobacteriota; class Terriglobia; order Terriglobales; family Acidobacteriaceae; genus Telmatobacter. The sequence goes on along the minus strand of CAWGYG010000003.1, from coordinate 984,434 downwards.
TACCGCGGATGGTCTTGCTGTGCCAGGAATGGGCTTGGGCGCTGGCGCGTCCGGGTTCCGATTCGATAACATAAATGGAGACTTTCCCTTCTCTCCCATCCGGAAAATCGATGGGCGGCGTCAAATTGAGCAAGCGGACCTAGAAGGCAGAAACTTAACCCGCCTGACGGCGCCGAACAACCAAAGAGATTTTTATCAATTGAATCAGCGAGTTGCGACGGGGATTCTGCACGTCTCCCGGCAACCTAGAATCATTCACCCATGCCCGGAAAAGGGTCGGTCCGCAATGGCAACGTTGGACCATTTTTGCGCATCCCTCCCATACGGCGTTTTATCTGGATTCCGACAGATCGACGAAGCCGATTCCATGGCAAAACCCGAGGTATGAAACCATGCAAATGAATCGCTATCCCGGACCTACTAGTTTTGGCCTGCTTCCTGATCCCGAGGGGCGCTCGGCTTCGTTTGTCACAGCGGCAACTGTGAACCTAATTATTCTGGGCCTGGTCCTATATATCGGCATGACGGCCAAGCACGTGATCGAGCAGCACAAGTTCGAGCAGACAGAGCTGATCTTCCCGACTACCCCTCCCCCGGAAGTCAAAGTGAAGGTGCCTCCTCCACCGAAGCTTCCACCGCCACCCAAGATGGAAGAGGTGAAGCTTGAGCAACCGAAGATTCAGATGCCCAAGATTGAGCCGAAGCCAGCGCTGAAGCCGATCGAGATGGAAGCGAAGCTGAACACGCCCCAGATGAAGGCGGCGAAGCCAGCGATCGTTTTGGCGCCGCAGCCCAAGGCAGCACTGACGGCAGCCATGCCGGCACAAAATAATTCGGTAAAGCCTTCGACCGCACCGGTACACCTGGGCGAGACATTCGGCGTGACGCCGAATCCGAATGCAACGCGGCCTGCGACAGTAGCTGCGATCGGCAATCCTTATGGCGGCATGCAGGGGCCGGCAGTTGCTCCACATGGAGTGGTGGGCTCGACGGGCATTGGGAATGGACTGAAGTCCGGGTCAAATGCTGGAGCAATTGGCAAGGTGGCTTCAGCCGGCATTCCGGGTGGCACGGGAGTTGCAACAACGGGCTACACCGGTGGAAGAGTGGCTTCGGCCGGCATTCCAGCTTCGATGACAGCCACCGTTGCGCCTGAGAAGATGACTGCCCAACCATCGGCGACGAACCTTGAAGTCCTGTCGAAGCCCCCGGTTCAATATACGAGCGAAGCCCGGCAGCTTCACGTGCAGGGAGACGTAATTCTGCGGGTGACCTTTACCGCATCAGGCCAGGTTTTGATCAAGGGCGTGGTGCATGGACTGGGTCATGGCCTCGATGAAGAGGCCCGCCGCGTCGCTGAACAAATCCGCTTCCGTCCTGCCACGCGCAATGGACAGGCAGTGGATTTAACAACCAACATCACTATCACGTTTCAATTGGCATAGCGTCCAATTCGCACCAATGAGCAAGACGATGGAATGTAAGTTTCGAGAATCAGCACCCATCGTCTTAAAGCGGTAGATGTAACTCATCGTAGGAGATGACATGATTTCCAGAAAGATCCCCCTTACCCTCCTGATGCTGACCCTGGGAGCGTCTTGTGCATACGCCAAGAAGGTGCCTCAGTACGAGCAGGCACACCAGCTTACCCCGGATCAGGCTGCACTTGTGCAGAAGGCGATCGGGCAGGAAAAGGTTCTAATCAAAGAGATCCAGCAGCGTACGCCCCTGGTGGAAACCTACATCCAGGACACGCGGCCTGATGCAAAGCTGTATGAAGTTCCGGTAGGGGATCAATACACCCTGAGTCGTGTTGATTTTGGCAAGGGCTTCTTTGACAAGACCTACGAGCCGAGAGGCACCAATTCAAGGCATGGCTTTTTCAAAGGCTCGATGTCGGCCATCACAGGGCTGACGAAGGCTCTGGGACTCGATAGCCACTTCACGTACAATCCCACCGGCTTCATGCAGATGATGTTCCTCGATCCCACGGGCTTCGATCAGCAGCATTATGTGTTCAGCTATGTTCGCCGGGAATTTCTGGGATCGGTGCGGGCGTGGGTATTCGACGTGCATCCGAAGGTTCCGGGAATGGGCCGGTTCTATGGCCGGGTGTGGATTGAAGACCAGGACGGCAATGTGGTTCGCTTCAACGGAACCTACACCGGTCCGAAGTCGGACGATGACTCGCGCTACTATTTTCACTTCGACAGCTGGCGCATGAATGTGCAGCCGGGGGTATGGCTTCCGGTCGCGATTTATGTTGAGGAAACCACTCGCGGAGACGGCAATAAGCAGGTCGGCCTGAAGGCCCAGACACACTTCTGGGGCTATTCGCTCAAGCTGCCGACACGCGACAGCGAGAACGTAAGCGTGAAGGTGGAAGACGCTGAAGACAAGAGCGACGACTCGCAGGATATGAGCCCGTTGCAGGCTTCGAGGGAATGGGTTTCGCAAGCCGAGAACAACGTGATCGATCGCCTGGTGCAGGCAGGCCTTGTGGCTCCGCTGACCCCGAACGGCTATGAGACAACGGTGCTGGACCAGATTGTGGTGAACCTGGTGGTTCCTAACAATATTCCGCTCTCGGCCCCGGTGCATTGCCGCGTACTGTTGACTACCACCGTTGAAGCCACGACCGTGGGAAACACAATCCTGATCAGCAAAGGGCTGCTCGATTCACTGCCGAATGAAGAATCGATTGCCTCAGTGGTCTCGCTGGAATTGGCTCACATTGCGCTGGGACATCATATCGACACGCGCTACGCCTTCAACGACCGCCTGCTCTTCCCTGACGAGGCGACGTTCAAGCGGATTAACATGTATCACTCCGACGCAGACGACGAATCGGCCGTCAAGCAGGCAATGACGTATCTGCAGGCTTCGATGTACAAGGACAGGCTGCCCAGCGCGGGCCTCTTCTGGGCAGAGCTGGCAGAACGCGGCAAGGAGCTGAAGGCGCTGAACACTCCCAAGCTTGGGGACTCGATGTTGAAGGCGGACGGCACTCCCTGGATGGGCGAACTGGCTCACTCCGCACCCAAGATCAACTGGGACGACCTGACACAAGTGGCAGCCCTGCCGTTGGGCAGCTGGCTGAAGGTCGATCCATGGGATGACAAGGTGAAGATGTTGAACGCCAAGCGGTACGCACCTTTGAATGCGCGCGACAAGATGCCGCTGGAAGTGACGCCGGTGTACTACAGGCTGCAACGCTACGATGAGGCACAGCTGAACGCGCCGGCGGTTCCGGGCGCCAAGCCGAATGCTGCTGCCCCGCCACAGGCAGGCGACCCTCCCGCCGGACAGGCGGACCCAACCACCACGGGCGGAGCACAGCCACCCGCGGCAGAGGGCGCTCAGCCAGCCGCTCCTACACAGGCTGATGGTTCACAACAACCCGCAAGCGGAAGTCCCAACCCACAGTAAGGCATCGACGAAGACTCGGAACGGATAGCGATACCTTCGCTATCCGTTCTGAGTCTTTATACTGAGTGCCAACATACGTTGCACATTTGAATGAATCCTCCCAGAACTGGATGAACGCTTTTCTAATGAGAAGATACGCAGCATTTCTTTTTGTTTGTTTCCTCTGCGCCGGCGCCTTAAATGCCCGCGCGCAAGTGGCCCCCTCTGCATACCGAGGCCAGTTATCGCTTACCGCGGGCGGCTTCGGATCGGTTTTTCAGCCTGACTACGCAGGTGGCGGAATACCATCGTCGAGTCCATATCGCCTTTACGGGGCGGGCGCCTACGCCGATCTGAAGGTGACGCGCTGGGTGCAGGTGGAAGGTGAGGCGCGCTGGTTGCGCTTCAATTCGTTCGTCAACATTACAGAAGACAACTACCTTATCGGACCGCGCCTACCCATTCATCGATTCAGCTGGTTGGGTGCGACACCCTACGGCAAGGCATTAATCGGCATGGGCAGAATGACGTTCGAGTACAACAAAGCCTACGGCCACTTCACCGACGTCGCCCTCGGAGGCGGGGTCGACTTGAAGGTGAGCAAACGGCTGAGCGTCAGGGCGTTTGATTTCGAATACCAGCTTTGGCCGAACTGGATCAACGGAACAATCAAGCCGTACGGGGCGAGCGTCGGGATTGGTTACAAGATCTTCTGAGGGAAGAACAGGGAGTAGGGAGTAGGGAGTAAAAAAAACAAAGACCGGTGACGCATCGTAGAATTTTCGGCATGAGCGATATGCCGGTGTTCACGCGCGTTGAACCTGAGCTGCAGCCGGTGCTGGAGCAACTGCAGCGCCGGGAACCCATCTTTCACAGGCAGGAATTCGGCAGGAACGTCGCGGATTTCAAACGCGTGATGGCGCCGGAATACTGGGAAGTCGGCGCATCGGGACGGCGCTATAGCGGTGATTTCATTCTGCGCGGGCTGGAGCAACATCCACCCGTGGATGCCGAGACGGCGGGGTGGAAATGTTCTGAGTTTGGCCTGCGTCGGCTTGGCACGAATACCTATCTTCTGACCTACACATTGAGCCAGGGTGAACGCCTGACGCGACGCGCCACCATCTGGCAAAGCAGCGACGATGGATGGCAGATTCTCTACCACCAGGGCACTGTTGTTTCGACCAACGACAGTGCAACGGGCGCTCCATGACGGCAATCAGGTCTTCGAATGCTTCCGGCTCGCCGGCCTGACGGCAGAGCGCGAGCCACTCGTACCGGGTTCGGTTTGCGCTATCGATGTGCATTCATACCTATTGTCGAAGCGAAAGAGACTTCAGTTCAATTTACGGCGAAGAATCTAGGCTGCAAAGCAAAAGGCCATCCACTTGCGCGGATGGCCTTCCACTGATGCGGTGTTACACCGCAGCGATTGCTGGATCGGTGCGGCTCTCTTCCCCAGTTTCGACATGGCCCGCCAACTGGTAGATGAATGTCGGGTCTGTTTCGACTTCAACGACAAAGTCGTACCAGCCAAACGTCTGATGCCGTTCTGAATATCTGGTTGACGTTTCGCCTGCCTGGAGATGAAGCGTATGAACCGAGCCTGTATAGACGTCTGTGATCCGGACATCTACACTGGAGGCGCTGCGATTAGCCAGATGCAGCGTGATCCCGTTGCCGTGAGGCTGGTAGCTGGTGCGGATGTGTACGTTGGCCTTGTCTTCCCCTGAGACGCTTCCCTGGAATGCGCGCAAGAATCCGTTGGGACCATTGACCGACAGGTCGTAAGTGGCGAGGCTGTTTGCGGTGATCTGCCATGTATCCGAGAGCGACGCGCCCTGGCCGACAGTGTAATTCCAGGGTCCGAGCGCGCTGTTTCCGGAACGAACCTGGTAGACCGCCGTTTTCCTTGCATTGGCAAAGTGAATTTCAAAGGTACCATCGCTGAAGTTGGCGGTTCCGTGGACGTGCAATTCATAGGGCACCGGACGCGCGGGACGTGTCCCGGATTCTTGCACCGGAAGCACCTGGTCAGTGGGTGGTGTGGGGACGTAGTCCGGATGGCGATTTGTGTCCGGCGGAATGTAGGCTATGGTGCTGGGCAGCGGCACTTTCATGGCGTTCGGCGATTCAAAATTGAAGGCGGAGGTCAGATCACCGGAGACGGCCCGCCGCCAAGGCGTAATGTTCGGCTCAACCAGTTCGGGATTGTTGGGGCCAAAGCGCTGTTCTATAAATCGAATGAGCGAGGTGTGGTCGAAGAACTCCGAACTGACGTATCCGCCCTTGCTCCATGGAGAGATCACGATCATAGGCACTCGAACTCCGAAGCCGATTGAACCGGCGGGATACTCGGAGTTTCCTTCAAAATATTCATTGATGGTATCGACGGTCGAGAGTCCCTGCGCGCTTGACGCGGGAACCGTTGGCGGCACGACGTGATCGAAGAAGCCGTCGTTCTCGTCATAGCAAAGAAAGAACGCCGTCTTGCTCCAAACTTCAGGGTTTGAAGTCAATGCATCCAGAAACTGCGAGATATACCATGCGCCATAATTTGCGGGCCAGTTGGGATGCTCGGTATAGGCTTCGGGTGCGACGATCCAGGAAACCTGGGGCAGTTTTCCAGCCGCGATGTCGGCACGAAATTCATCGAAGAGTGTGTCGCCTGTAGAGATGTCGGTCCCGGTAAGCGCAGCTTCAAACAGGGGACTGCCTGGCAGCGAATTCTGATACTGGTGAAAATAGAGAAGCGAGTTATCGCCATAGTTTCCGATATACGCGTCGGAGCCCCAGCCCCAATATTCCGCCGCAGTGAGCCCCGCACCCTGGTCCTGGTAAATCTTCCATGTAATGCCCTCGTTGACGAGCCGCTCGGGATAGGTGCTCCAGCCATAGCCGGCCTCGGCGTTATCCAGTACCGGTCCACCGCCAGAGCCGTCATTACCTACCCAGCCCGTCCACATGTGGTACCGGTTGGGATCGGTCGCTCCCAGGAACGAGCAATGATATGCGTCGCAGATGGTGAATGCATCGGCGAGCGCGTAATGGAAGGGAATGTCGCTGCGGATGAGGTGCGCCATCGATGTAGTGCCCTTCTGCGGCACCCACTGGTCGTACTTACCCTCGTTCAAGGCATTGTGCGTTGTGTCCCAGTCGTGCGCCAGGTCTTCGAGGAACTGCAGGCCGAGGCTCGGCGCGCCAGGGTGAAACGGCATCACGTATCCACCCGACGAAGTGGGCTGCCGCCACACAGGGTCACCGTTGGGAAGCTTTACGGCGCGCGGATCTCCATAACCGCGCACACCGCGAAGCGTGCCAAAGTAGTGATCGAAAGCGCGATTCTCCTGCATCAGGATGACGATGTGCTCGACATCTGCGAGGGTGCCTGTGCGGTTGTTGGCGGGAATCTCAAGAGCGCGTGCAATGCTGGATGGAAAAGCCGCTGAGAGCGCACTCGTAGTTAAAAGCTGCAAAAATGTTCGGCGATCCGTAGACACAGTATTTCTACCTCCGGGGAAACGCTTTGCGCGTTTGCTCAGAGAACCATATGCTGCAAATGTTTCGGGAGCATCATTGCAAAGTTGCATTCATGTGATCGTCTGATTGCAATCAAATGACTGGAATCGAAGGGAGAACGGGATCTGGCTCGTGCCTAATCGCCGCCGTTGAGCGAGTGTTGTCGTCCGAATCGATTGACTAACGTTCGATGCGTCACCCTTAACGAATTCAGATCGAGTTTTTTCTATATATAGAAGGGCCGCTCCGTTAGCAAGGAGCGGCCCTGAGTTTCCCGCGTTGATGAGGGTGGCGCTGCGTGATCCGCGTCTGCCCATCGGCAGATAATTATGCCGGTGAAGGGGAGCCTTCGGGGTAGTTGGGGCCTCCGCGTGTGCCTTCGGGTTTCAGGACCTGCTGCGTGCCGCTGCCGGTGTCGCTGGGCGACGCGAGGATGGAACGCATCGGAGGCAGTTCCTGACCTTCGATGAGCATCTTCACTTCTTCTGCGTCGATGGTTTCGCGCTCGAGCAGGGCTGCGGCAAGGCGGTGCATCGCATCCTTGTGGGAGTCGACGATGCCATGCGCAGACTGGTACGCCTCATCGATCAGGCGGCGAACTTCGAGATCGATCTGGCGCGCTGTCTCCTCTGAGAAGTCGCGATGCTGCGCGATTTCGCGGCCGAGGAAGATCTGCTCTTCTTTCTTGCCGAAGGTGAGCGGACCGAGGCGGCTCATGCCGTACTCGCAGACCATGCGGCGAGCGAGGTCGGTGGCGTTCTCGATATCGCTGCCTGCGCCGGTGGACATCTGGTTGAGGAAAATCTCCTCAGCCACACGGCCGCCGTAGGCGATTGCGAGATTCGCTTCGAGATACTCACGCGTGTAGTTGTGACGGTCGCCCGGCAGAAAGATGGTGACGCCGAGAGCCATGCCGCGCGGAATGATGGTGACTTTGTGAATCGGGTCAGAGTGCTCGTGACGGAACGACACCAGCGCATGGCCGGCTTCGTGATAGGCGGTGACGCGCTTTTCTTCGTCGGTAAGGAGCATGGACTTGCGTTCAGCGCCCATGAGCACCTTATCCTTCGCGAGTTCGAAGTCGTACATCACGACCTGCTTGCGATTGACGCGAGCGGCGTTGAGCGCTGCCTCGTTGACCATGTTGGCCAAGTCGGCACCGCTAAAGCCCGGCGTACCTCGAGCAAGGATGTTGAGGTTGACGTCGTCGGCTACCGGAACTTTCTTCACGTGCACGCGGAGGATTTCTTCGCGGCCACGCACGTCGGGCAGACCCACGACTACGCGGCGATCGAAGCGGCCGGGGCGCAGCAGAGCGGGATCTAGCACGTCGGGGCGGTTGGTGGCAGCGACGAGAATTACGCCGTCGTTGGACTCGAAGCCGTCCATTTCGACGAGCAGTTGATTGAGTGTCTGCTCACGCTCGTCGTGCCCGCCGCCGAGACCGGCGCCGCGATGACGGCCCACGGCATCGATTTCGTCGATGAAGATGATGCAGGGAGCGTTCTTCTTGCCCTGTTCAAACAGGTCGCGGACGCGGCTTGCGCCGACGCCGACGAACATTTCAACGAAGTCAGAACCGGAGATGGAGAAGAACGGGACATTGGCTTCGCCGGCAACTGCGCGGGCGAGCAAAGTCTTGCCGGTTCCCGGAGGTCCGACGAGGAGCACGCCCTTGGGAATGCGGCCACCGAGCTTCTGGAACTTCTGCGGCTCGCGCAGATACTCGATGATCTCTTTCAGTTCTTCCTTGGCTTCGTCAACACCAGCGACATCCTTGAAGGTGATCTTCTTCTGCTGCATCGAAAGCAGGCGGGCGCGGCTCTTGCCGAAGGACAAAGCCTTGTTGCCTCCCGACTGCATTTGTCGAAGCATGAAGAACCACACACCAATCAGCAAGACGAAGGGCGCAACATTGATGAGGATCGGGATGAGCAGATTGTTCTGCTCTTTCTTGATCGCGAAGTGGACCTTTGCAGCAGAGAGCTTGGCAATCAGGGCGTCGGTACTGGCAGGAATCGTGGTGTGAAATTGATCCTTGGGCGATGCCTTTAAATGACCAGTCAAGTCATTGCCCTGAATGGCAACGTCCTGGACCTGCTGCGCGTCGATCTTGTCGAGCAGATCGGAGTATTGGATTTCCGCGTCTTTCCCGCCCATGCCGCTGCTTTTGGAGACGACGCTCCAAAGCATAACCAGGCAGACGAGAATAAAGACCCAGAACATGATCGTCTTGACGGTCGAATTCACCAGGATTCCTCTTTCCCGGCGGGGGAGAATCCGCTGACAGGGACCTCAGCACCGCCTACATCATCCTTAGACGCTTCAGCCTTCCGCGAAGTCACAGAAAGTACTGGACTCTCGGTGAAAGACACTTCAAGCGCGCCGCCCGGATGAGCAGTGCTTCGATTGTACTCCGAAGGCTGGGAAACTTCTAAGGAGTGTTATGACCGGGGTACCGGTATCTGAGGGGTTAACAGAGCCCGGAATCCGACGGGCCGGAAGCACGAGGATCGGGGTCCGCATTGAGGGGCTCAACCGAAATAAGAACGCCGGGCAGGGGCTCGAGTTCGACGCCGCGCATCCAGGCGATGTTTCCCTCAAGCTCCAGAACCGGCCAGAGAGATCGATCAGTACCAGTAACCTTCATTCGTTCAAGTACTTCCTTGACTTTGCGTGGGCTTGAGGAGTGGCGCAAACGGACGCGATCGCCGGGCTTCCATGTACGTAGCAGGGCCCGGACAGCTGAGACTTTCTCGGGACTCGGGAGCTGCGGAGAGGCAGCAAAATCGATGCGAATACGAAGACCGAAGGCGGGAGCGGCAACCTCGCCAGGGATAACACATTCGTACCGTGGCAAGGCTTCGCCAGTGGACTGATTCAAGGGGTTAATTGGGCCTCTAGAAAGGCGCAATTCGCGGTTGGTTCGTTCGGCGCGGAAACCTGACGCCAATTCCAGTTTCTGGCCGGCTTTTCCGGTTCGCGCCAGGCTTCGCAGCGCTTCAGTTGCAACGAAATCGGGGGAAGCCTGCAACTGATCGGCGGCGAACCTCAGAAACCTTCGTTGGAGAGCGACGGGCAGCGCACACAGTTTTGCGATATCGAGGGCCAGGCCGTCAGCTGCAGCGCGTCCACCACCGCGAACCGGACGGCCGGGAAGAATTATCTGGGGCGCAAGGCGAGAAAGCTCGGTTTGCCACCAGGAATCCTCATCGCGGGCGAGGTCGGCCATTTGCGCCAGATGCTCGCGCAGACGGGGATTCCAGCCTTCCAACAGGGGCAGAAGTTCGTGGCGGATGCGATTGCGAGTGAAGGTGAGGTGGCGATTCGATGAGTCCTCGCGCCAAGCCTGACCGAGGTGGCGGAGGTACGCTTCGATTTCGGCGCGCGTGGTGGCGAGGAGTGGGCGCAGGATCTGGCCGTCCGGGTCTTCAAGCTTTGGATAAATGCCGGATAGACCTTCGGTCCACGCGCCGCGAAGGAATTTGGCGAGGACGGTCTCGGCCTGATCGTCGAGCGTATGGGCGGTGGCGACGGCATCGACTTGTCCTGATGCGATCAGTTCGCGGAACCAGCGGTAGCGAAGACGACGCGCCGCAGTTTCGATGGATTCGGCTGCCTTCTCACATTCGCTTGCGTTTTCACCGGACGCGGGATGGGCGCGAGCTTCAGCGGCGGTGTCGACACGCGCCTCGTGGAAAGGCAGGCCAAGACTGGCGGCGAGGTCGCGTGCGAAGGCCAGGTCGGCATCGGCTTCGTCTCCGCGCAGGCCATGGTGGAGGTGGGCGGCGTGCAATACGAGGCCCAGTTCCCTGCTCCGCTCGGCGAGCACACGCAGCAGCGCAACCGAATCGGCACCCCCGGACAGGCCGACGGCGAGCCGCAAGCCGGGCTTGAACAGCGAGGTGTCGAGGGCGAGCATGGGCAGCGGTTTGCGCACGAGAGGATGATACGGCGTTGATGAGAGATTGCAGAAACGACTGGTGAGGGATCCACATTTCGAGTCATAACGTGGAGCGAGTTTCTATACTCATCAATATGTTGCTGACGCGGAGTGCCACGTTAGAAGACTCAAACCTGATCACCCGCCACCGGAAGGCGATGTTCGCGGATGCCGGGAGTGCGACTGAACCGGTTCTCGACGAGATGAGTCGTAATTTCGAGCCGTGGGTGCGGCGCATGCTTGAGAGCGGGAAATATGCCGGCTGGATCATCAGCGACGGAGATCGTGCGATCGCGTCGGCGGGGTTTCTGGTGCTGGACTGGGCTCCGCATTACCTCGATCCCACGGGCGAACAGCGTGGATATGTACTGAACGTGTGGGTAGAACCCAAGTACCGGAGACGGGGGCTGGCGCGAATGCTGATGGACGAATGCCTGGCAGAGGCGCGACGGCGCGCAATTCGCGTGGTGGCGCTGCACGCGTCGCGCAAGGGCGAGCCGCTGTATGAAAAGCTCGGCTATCAAAGCTCGAAGGAAATGCTCTTCGTCGATTCGGCAGGCAAATAAATTGCATCGTCCGAACGTCCAAGTTTATTTTCTTGCAGTCGAGCAGACGAAGTTTTCTGCTTTATTCGGATCACCGCTGCCCTTGTATTTTGCGGATTGTGGATACGGGCAGAGGGGTCTCGTCATAGTAGTAGAGCTCGGCTGTTCCTCAATTGCGTTTTTACTGGCAATGAATGTAGTTGGCGCTTTACCCTTCTCGACCCAATTCTCCAAGGCGATTCGTGCGTTGTGCTGCGGATCTTCCAACGGCCAGCCTGCGAATTGACCGAAGGTGTCAGGGCCGGGACCTCCGCCGCAGTGCTGCACGCCGGGAAGCATGTAGAGCCGCACGAAAGAATCGCTATTGGCATGACCCATTTTCGCGACGACGCTCTCGTAGTAGTTGACAGTGCTGACGGCGGGGATCGCGGGATCGTCCCATCCGTGATAGAGGATCAGCTTGCCTCCGCGGGAGCGAAAAGGCGTTAGGTCCGGATTGACGGCATCGAGCGCGGCGGCAGTTTTTTCCTTTGCCATTTGCAGGCCATCTGCCAACGTGAAGGATTTGTAGGACCAGTCAGCTTGGCCGTAGACCATGTTGGAGTAGTAACCGATACCAAAGAAGGCCATCGCGCTCTTGGCAGGAACCGGACCGGTGATCCAAGACCCCCATCCGTTGCGGCCATCTTCGGCGCCGGGCAAATAACCGGGAAAGATTGAGCGGCCGTTTGCGTCGCGCAATCCCACGTAAATCAACTTCAGCACGGCGACTTGTGGAGCGGTGAGACATTTGTCGGTGTCCTCTCCGGCGTTGCACTGGATTGAGGCGGGATCGAAATGACATTGGCGGGGATCGTTGAGGATGCCGTCGCGTACGCCGTCCAGTTCATCGCATGCGGCAAGGACTGCGTTGGCGATCGTCGGGATCTTCGCCTGAGGGATGAAACTGGCGGGCGTTGCGGTAAGAGCCTGGGTGTCGACGATGGCGGTTGAAAGAAGGCCCGTCCAGTTATTGGCTGGAGCTCCTGCGAGGATCCCGTCGTAATCGCCGGGATAGCGTTGCGCTTCCATGAGCGCTTCGCGGCCGCCATCGGAGCACCCTTCAAAGTAGGAGTGTCTGGGGGCGGATCCGTAGAACTGCGCAAGGATGAGCTTGGCGACGCGGGTCATTTCGTGGATGCCACGATGTCCAAAATCGACGACTTTTTCGGGATGGCCAAGGGCCCACGACGCGTCAATGGGAGACCCGACGTGGCCGGCATCTGTGGCGACCGTCGCGTAACCTTTCTCCATTGCCGCGCCCAATCCAAAGGTATCGATCAGTCCCGCGAAGCCGCCATTGCCGAATCCCTGGAGTCTTCCATTCCAGCCGTCGAGTGGCATCCAGAGCTCGACCGTAATGTTGGAGTCCGGGGTGGGCTTCGCCTGCGCGACGATGCGACAGAATGCGGGCAGTTTCTTGTAAAAAGCAGACAGGTCGGCACCGGTAAAGTTCGCGGGAGGTCCAACGAAGGCTCCGGGGGCGACTGCCTGAGCAGTGGTGATGCTGACGTTGGGAATTTCGAACCTGGCGAGGCGTTCGCAGTCAACGCTGGTAACCTGCACCTGGCGCTCGAGCTGAGACGCGCAGGCCTGTGGGGCGACGGCAAGAGCGACGGTCAAAAGAACTGGGCAAAGAGCAACGGAGACGGGTTGAATTCGCACGATGATCTTCCTTTGCTGAATGGCAACGCGATCATTCTATCCTTGCCGGACCGGCAATTCCGGATCAGGTTAGGTCGATTCAGGGTGGCGGTGGCCAGGAGCAACGATTGACGGCAAGGTTGTATACTCGCCGAGTTATGCAGGTATTTGCAATCCTTCCAGCTGCGGGACTCGGCACGAGAATGGCCGGGCCGCAGCCTAAGCACCCCAACGACAAGGACCCATCGCCGGGGGCCCCGCCTAAGCACCCCAACGACAAGGACCCATCGCCGGGGGCCCCGCCTAAACAATTCCTTTCGCTCGACGGAATCCCTATTTTGATTCATTCGCTGCGTGCCTTTGCCGCGGTTGAGCGTGTCTCAGCGATTTACGTGGCCGTGCGCAAGACCGAGTTCGAGCGTGTTGAAGCCGAAATAGCCGAACATGGTTTTGGCGGCCGAGTGCACGTGGTGGAGGGCGGAGACAATCGCCAGGAATCCGTGGTCCGCGCGCTGGCTGCCGTATCGGCTGATTCGGACGATATAGTGCTGATACACGACGCGGTGCGACCGCTGATCGACACGGCAACGATCGATCGCACGATTGATGCCGTGGCGCAATACGGCGCGGCAATTGTGGGGCTGCCTGCGGTAGACACCATCAAGCAGGTGGAACGGACGGCACATGGCGCCCTGATTACCGCGACGATTCCGCGCGAATCCATCGTGCTGGCGCAGACGCCGCAAGGGTTCCGCTACGGCATACTGCAGAAGGCGATGACGGAGGCCCTGGCGGACGGGTTTGTGGGCACCGACGAGGCTTCGGTGGTGGAGCGCGCCGGAGTTTCAGTAGCGGTGGTTCACGGGTCTCAGGTTAATCTGAAGATTACCCAGCCCGGCGACCTGGAGTTGGCCGAGTTTTATTTGCGCCAGCGCGGCCGCTGATTCGGGCTGGATCACGGGCAGGCACGGAGACCATGGAGACACGAATCGGATTTGGCTGGGACTCGCACGCGTTCAAAGCGGGCGTCCCGCTGCGTATCGGCGGCATGACCCTGGATCACCCTGAGGGTCTGGCGGGCCACTCCGATGGGGACGTACTGCTACATGCTATTACTGACGCGCTGCTGGGCGCTGTCGCTGCCGGGGATATTGGCAGCTTCTTTCCTCCGGGCGACCCGCGCTGGAAGGACGCCAACTCTGCGATTTTCCTCAACCTGGCATTGGAAGAGCTGCAGCACGCGGGATTCAAGATTGTGAATGTGGATACGACGTTGGTGCTGAACGCGCCGAAGATCGCGCCGGTCGCCGGGGAGATGCGTTCCCGAGTGGCGGATCTGCTGGGCATCGAGATGGACCAGGTGAGCATCAAGGCCAAAACTCCGGAGGGCCTTGGACTGGACCATGTGGCCCAGTGCCACGCCGTCGTTCTGATAGAGCGCACGGCCGAGGCGGAGGAGTTGAAGAGCATGACCGCGGTAATCGAAAGCCAGCGGCAACTGGAAGATGTAGTGGAGGACCTGTTGAGCCAGGTTCACGGTGTGCCGAAGAAGCGCACCATCACGCCGGTATACGACACGGAAGACATCACATAGAAATTGGCCGGCTATCGGACAGTGACAAATTATTGTTAATAATGATTTGTTGCAATCAAAATATGTTTGCTGTGGGCCCCTCTGGACGCGTATCCTCCCGGCATACCGTGGGACTCCTCAAAGACAATTCCTTTGTGGCGCGAGGCTTCTTCGCAGATGCGTGATTTTCGGGTATCAACCTGGCTTGGCCAGGTCAAGCGAGGGACCGAATTCGGTCTCATCGCGGCGGCATGCCTGTTGGTATTGCCGCTAAGCGCGCTTGCTGATACCCCTTCTGCGCCGCAAAGCGCAACTTCCACACCAGTTTCGAATTGGGCACAGCAAGTGACGTTGGGCGCCTCGTCGGTGGAACTGACAGGTCCGTGGAAATTCCATAAGGGCGACAACATGAATTGGGCCCAGCCGGATTACAACGATTCCGGCTGGGCCTCAATGGACTTGACACCGCACGAAGGGAATTATGACCCGTTTCTCGGGACCAAGGGATTTGTGCCGGGTTGGACGGCGCTGGGGGACGCGGGATATTCGGGATACGCGTGGTACCGGCTCAAGGCCAACATTCAATACGATCAGGGCTTGTCGCAAGGCGGCCTGGCGATCAAGATGCCGGACGACGTTGACGACGCTTACCAGATCTATGTCAACGGCCAACTTGTCGGGGGGCTTGGCAAGTTTACGCAGCGGGGCGTAACCACGTATCTCACGCTGCCGCGCACCTTCGCTTTGCCGCGCGATATCAAGAGCGGTCAGATCGCAATTGCAGTGCGCGTGTGGATGGATCCGTCTACACTGCTGACCAATCCGGATACGGGCGGCATGCATGGTCCGCCGGTGCTGGGGCAAGCGGCTCCAATCGAGCGAATGCTTCTTTTGGATTGGGATGCTGTGAATCACTCGCAGATCAGCAGGGTTGCCGAGGCATGCATTCTGCTGCTGGCGATCCTGGTAGCCGTGATGCTGTCGTGGCTGGACCGCAAGGAAAAGGCTTATAGATGGCTGGCCTTGACCTGCGTTGGGATCCTGCTGCAGACACTTCTCACGCTGATGGGTAACTACACGACATGGGTTCCTGCGACGCCCGATCTGCTTATCAATGATGCTTTGCTGGGTCCGGGACTTATCGGGATGTGGGTCATCTTCTGGGCTTACTGGTTTCGCCTTGGGCACATGGCACGACTGCACAAAATGGTGTGGGGATTCGCACTGGTTCTGGCGGTAACTCAAGCGATGCTGCGTGCCCCGATGTATGGGCGCATCATTCCTGTGCAGGCTGTCCTGTATCTGGGTCCTCTCATGATTTTCCTGAAGCTGCTGCTCGGAGCGCTGCTGGTATGGGTGGCGTGGGAAGGCATGCGGAAGGACCACACGGGAGCATGGCTGGCAATGCCGGCGGTGGCATTGGTAGCGGTTTCGGTATATCAGCAGGAACTGATTGTGCTGCACCTGCCACTCAACTTCTTTCCCTTCGGGTTTGCTGTGGGGATCGCCCAAATTGCGGTGGTGGTGTCGCTGAACATCATTACGGTTCTGTTGATGAGACGATTCCTGCGCTCGCTGCGTCTGCGCGAACAATGGGAAGCGGAGATTGACCAGGCACGCCAGATTCAGCAACTGCTGATTCCGGAAGCGATACCGACGATTCCCGGGTATGTTCTGGAAACTGAGTATCGGCCAGCGCAACAGGTGGGTGGCGATTTCTTTCAGATTCTGCCGGATGCGTCTGGTGGCGTTTTGATTCTGGTAGGAGACGTGACCGGCAAGGGACTGCAGGCGGGCATGCAGGTGGCGTTGATTGTGGGTGCGATCAGAACCATTGTGGAAACGAGTTACGAGCCACAAGTGGTCTTGGAGGCGTTGAACCGCAGGCTATGCAATCGCAGCCAGTCGTATGCCACGTGTGTTGCCCTGCACATTGAAGCGGACGGGAAAACGACAATCGCGAACGCCGGACACCTGGCGCCGTATCTGAATGGAAAAGAACTCTCGATGGTGGGCAATTTGCCCCTTGGACTAAGCGAGGGCGTCAAGTTCGACCAGACGACGCTGCACTTGAAACATCGCGATCGCCTGTTGCTGATCACGGATGGCGTCATCGAGGCCAAGAATTCAAAGAATGAGTTGTTCGGCTTTAATCGCACCCGATCGATCAGCCATCTGCCGGCGGCGTTCATCGTGAAGGCGGCGGAAATCTTCGGGCAGGAAGACGACATCACGGTGCTGTCGATTGCGCGGTTGGCGCAGGAGAAGCAGGGTGAGGTTAACCCCACGCAACTCAAGAGCGAAGTGGCCTAGATCACCGCAAAGTCGATCAATCGATAAAATTCCGACCTGACTCCAATCCAAACAAAAGAAAGTGATTGCGAAAAACCGCAATTGGCCTTAGGTTGGCTCAGAGTTCGAAATCTATGTTGGGAGCGTTTTCTATGCATTGGATTGCGTTTTTGCTGCAAGACCAGCCGAACCAGGAACAAATTCAGCACATGATAATGGCCATGATGGCAATTATTCCCCTGCTGATCCTGATTGGAATCGCAATTGTTATTGTGCCGTTCTGGTTCATCCTTAAGAAGGCAGGCTTCACGCCCTGGCTGTCTCTGGTTTGCCTGATTCCATCGCTGGGCGTGCTGGTACTGCTGTATGTGCTGGCCTTTGCGGATTGGAAGGTTCTGCCTCCGCCGCAGGCAGGATGGCAACCGCCGCCGCCCTACCCGCCCCCACCGACCTTTCCGCCACAGGCTTGAGGTCGTGCTCATCGGCAGAGGGAGCGGATGCTAGCATCGTGAATGGGAAGCAACTGAAACGATGCCTGAATCAACTCCCTCACAACTGAGCAGACCTCGCGTCCGATTTGCGCCTTCGCCGACCGGTTTTTTGCATGTCGGCAGCGCCCGGACCTTCATTTTCAACTGGCTCTACGCCCGCCACAATCACGGGACGATGGTGCTGCGTTTGGACGACACCGATGTCGAGCGCAACACCGAGGCAAGCGTTCAATCGATCTTTGAGGGACTGCGCTGGCTGGGGCTGAACTGGGACGAAGAATACAAACAATCTGAACGGCTCGCCCTGCACCGCGAACAGGCCGAGGCTATTTTCGCCAAGGGGCTGGCCTATCGCGACTTCACGCCTGCACATGCACCCCAACGACAAGGACCCGTCGTTGGGGAGCCCGCACATGCGGCCGAGGGGGAGCAATCTTCGTCGCAGGGCGCCTGGCTGTCGAATCCCGGCATGCGCGAATTGTCAAAAGAAGAAAGCGACCGACGCGCCGCTGCGGGAGAGCCGTTCGCACTTCGTTATCGCGTGCCGCGCGGCGAGGACCGAACCTTGTGCTTTGTCGATGGCGTTTATGGTGCGCAGCAAAAGCTGGCCGATGAGGTTGAAGACTTTGCGCTGCTGCGCAGCGATGGAATGCCGACTTATCATCTCGCCTCGTGCGTCGATGATGCCGATCTGCGTATCAGCCACATTATCCGCGGGCAGGACCATCTGACAAACACCTTCAAACACCTGCTGATCTTTGAAGCATTGGGCGCCGAGGCACCGCAATTCGCGCATTTGCCTTTGCTCGTGGCCCCCGATGGGACCAAACTTTCAAAGCGCAGGCATGGGCCGGTGGTCAGCGTGACTACTTATCGCGACGCGGGATTCCTGCCCGATGCGTTCATTAATTTTCTGTGCCTGCTGGGCTGGTCTCCCAAGAACGATCGTGAATTCATGGTGTTGGAGGAGATTCGTGATCTGTTTACGTTGGATGGAGTGAACCGCGCTAACGCGGTGGTGAACTTTACCGAGGAAGATCCCTTTGACGCCAAGGCGGTGTGGCTGAATGCCGAACACATTCGCGCGTTGCCGGTGGAAGAATTGAGTCGCCAGCTGGGACCGTTTTTCGCGCAGGCTGGATTCAACGCAACGCCGGAAAAGATTCTTGCTGTTACACCGTTGATTCGCGAGCGCATCAAGTTGCTGCGGGAGGCGGTGACTTCGGCGGATTTCTTCTTTCTTGACAAGCTTGCGCCCTACGACCCGGCAGAGCTGATCCCGCAAAAGGGCGATGCCGCGTTGGCGCGCAAGGTGCTCGAGACTGCGCTAGAAGTCCTGGCGGTGACGACCTTCGATCATGATTCGCTCGACCAGGCGCTGCGCGGGGCGGCGTCCAAACTCGGTCTGAAAGCCGGGCCGATGTTTCAGCCCATCCGGGTTGCAGTTTGCGGGCGCAAGAATGCGCCGCCGCTGTTTGAAACCATGGTTGTTCTCGGGCGCGATGTCTGCCTCGAGCGGATCCAGCAGGCTGAGGCCAACCTGCAAACGCTCGTATGAGCCCATCTTTACTTCAACGTCGTTTGCGGGCTGAAGATGCGATTACCAATCAGAACGATCATCGGCAGAACCACAATGCTCTTGGGCTGCTGTGCCCTCGCATTTGCATGCCTTCTTGCATGTCTCGTGTGGGGAGATAATCAGCCTGGAGGAGAATTCTACTTTCCATTCCCAACCCTTGATCGGTGGGCACGGATTACCATGGCAATCTCAGCCGCGATTGGCGTCGTCGGGTTTGTCGTTGGGATGCGCATCGCCCGCGCGAAGCAAGGCCCGCATGTCGGAACCTCCTCAAAAAGGCTACCCTAGAGATGAGTAAGGAACATCAGTTATGACCGATACGAATACGGAAGTCCAGGAAACTCTCACTCCCAATTTTCTCAGAGACATCATCGCCGAAGATGTGAGCACGAAAAAGTACGGTGATGCCCAAGTGCAGACCCGCTTTCCACCCGAGCCCAACGGTTACCTGCATATCGGCCACGCCAAGGCAATCTGTCTTGATTTCGGCCTTGCTGACGAGTTTGGCGGCAAGACCAACCTGCGCTTCGACGACACCAATCCAGCTAAGGAAGAGCAGGAATACGTCGATTCGATCATGGCGGACGTGCGCTGGCTGGGCTTCGACTGGGAGCGCCTGTGCTACGCATCGGACTATTTCGGCCAGCTTTACGAATGGGCTCTGCAACTGATCAAGGCCGGCAAAGCTTACGTGGATGACCTTACGGCCGATGAGATACGCGAGCATCGCGGCACGCTGACTGAGCCCGGCAAGAACAGCCCTTATCGCGACCGGGCGATCGAAGAAAATCTCGACCTCTTCACGCGCATGAAGAAGGGCGAGTTCCCCAATGCCAGCCGCGTGCTCCGCGCCAAGATCGACATGGCGTCGCCGAACATCAATATGCGCGACCCGGTGATGTATCGCATCCTGCATGCGACGCACCACCGGACCGGCGACGAGTGGTGCATTTATCCCATGTACGACTACGCTCACGGACAGTCGGACTCCATCGAGAGGGTGACCCACTCGATGTGCACGCTCGAGTTCGCCGACCATCAGCCGCTGTACCGCTGGTATATCGAGCAGTTGGGAATCTTTCCGTCGCAGCAGATCGAATTTGACCGGCTTAACCTCACGTACACCTTGCTGAGCAAACGCAAGCTGCTGCAGTTCGTGCAGGAAAATCGTGTGAAAGGCTGGGACGATCCGCGCATGCCCACGCTGGCTGGCATTCGCCGCCGTGGCTTTACCCCGGAGGGACTGCGAACGTTCTGCGCAGCCATCGGCACTTCGCGCACCAATGGGACAACCGACATTGAAATGCTGGAGCACTTTCAGCGCGACGACCTCAACCGGCGCGCATCCCGCGCCATGGCTGTGCTGCGCCCGCTGAAGCTGGTTATTGACAACTACCCTGCCGGCAAAGAGGAGATGGTCGAGGTCGCCAACAATCCCGAAGACGCTTCTGCCGGAACGCGCCAGGTGCCCTTCTCTGGCGAGATCTATATTGAGCAGGATGACTTCCGCGAAGTTCCTCCACCGAAGTACTACCGGCTCTCACCGGGCAAGGAGGTACGGCTGCGCAACGCCTACTTCGTCACAGCACACAGCGTGGTGAAGGACGAAAGCGGCAACGTCGTTGAGGTGCATTGCACTTATGATCCTGCCAGCCGCGGCGGCTACTCTCCCGACGGACGCAAGGTGAAGTCGACCATGCACTGGGTCTCGTCTGCACACGCTATCTCTGCGGAAATTCGACTCTACGACAAGCTCTTCAGCAAGGCCGATCCCAACGACGTTGCAGAAGGCGAGGACGTGATCAGCAATCTGAACCCCAACTCGCTGGAAGTTGTCACCGGGGCGAAGCTTGAACCTTCGCTTGCAAATTCCAAACTTGGACAGCACTACCAGTTTGAGCGCGTCGGCTACTTCTGCGTCGATCCGGATTCGAGCGAGGGAAAGCTGGTGTTCAATCGAACGCTTTCGCTGAAAGACTCGTGGGCCAGGATCGAGAAGAAAGCCACCTCCGGTGGGGGAGACGCTCGCTAATCGCTCGCATGAGTGTTGTGATTTCCCAGGTCCCAAAAGCGGGACCTGGGGCACCCACATAAGACACTCTCCAAGACTATTTCCCGATTACGTCGATGGGGACGGTGATGGTCTTCGGTGGCATGCAGGCATTCTGGTCGCAGGCTTGATAGCGGAGTTTCGCTTCAACAAGGTGATCGCCGGGCTGGGCGATTATGCGAGCCTGAATGGTGAAGTCGCCGGTGTAGACGTTCAGCTTCGTGCTGGGATCGACGGGGAGCGTGAACTCCGTTCCGGCGGGATAGTTGGCGGCTTCGAGACGCACGCCGGAGTCTTCTGGAATTGTGAAGACAGTAGGGATGAGGAAATCTTCGCGGGGCGCGTGCGAGTTGATGTGGAGGCCGGAGCGGATGCGGAAGTGAAGCACGACCGCACTGGACTTGCCGGCAGGCAAGGTCACTTGCTCAGGGAACAGATATTCAACGGCTTCAGTTTTTACGATGGAGCGGTGGGGCGATTCGCTCATCGGACTCTGAGCGCGAACTGCAAAGCACAGAAGACACAGCATCGTGAGCGGGACGACACCCCTCGACGTTTTCAAAACTGCCATTGGTCGCAAAACCATCATTCTCCTGAAGCCAGCGCCTTACGGATGTTGGCTTCCATATCGTCTTTTGAGGTGATGCCGAGTTGCACGGCAACAACTTTGCCGTTGCGATCGATATAGAACGATGTGGGCATGGCGTCGAGTCCGCCATATTGGGTCGCGAGGCTGTCGCCGTTGATCAGCACGGGGTATTGCATGTGATATTCCTTGACAAATTTGGCGATGGCTTCCTTGTCGCGAGTCCAGCCTTCTTTGTCGCTGGCGGGCAGATCATCGCCTTCTGTCGAGATTCCAATAATCTCGAAACCCTGGCCGGAAAATTGATTTTGCAATTCGACCAGCCAGGGGGTTTCGAGCTTGCATGGGCCGCACCATGTGGCCCAGAAATTCACCAGCAACGCTTTGCCTCTGTAACTGGATAAAGAGACCTTGTTGCCGCCGAGATCTTCGAGGGTGAAGTCGGGAGCCGGCTTGTTTGCGAGTGGAGAGACGTATTGAGGAATATCGCCGGGCGCGGCAGCAACCAGTTTGCCTTGCTCGATAGCCGCTGCGGCGCGCTTTTCAGCCGCCTGCTTGCGATATTCCCAATTGGCCCAGCCTGCCCAGGCAAAAATCGCAAGTATGAAAAGTACGACAGTGAGAACGATGGAGTTACGCTTCAAGGGGGATAGACCTCTTTCCTTTATTGTAAGGTGGACAGGCGCAAGGGAGTAGGGAGTAACGATCTTGGCGCCGCGGCGAGTGCAGCCTGTTCCCTGATCCCTCATCCCTTATCCCTTATCCCTGGAAGCTGTTACCATCAGAAACCGATGAATCAAGAGAACGAACAGGACCGCATGAAGCCAGCGGAGCTTGTGCGCACCGAGGCGGCTGCGCTTGAGGCGCTGGCAGCGCGGCTGGAATCTGCAATGGCCGCGGACTTTGAACGGGCCGTGGATCTGATCGTGCGCTGCGGTGAGGGCAACGGGCGCGTGGTGGTGACCGGGATGGGCAAAAGCGGCATCATCGCGCAGAAGATTGCGGCCACGCTGAGCTCGACTGGATCGCCGGCGCTGTTTCTGCATCCGGCGGAAGCTGTGCACGGCGACGTGGGCGTGCTGATGGCGGGGGATGTGGTGGTAGCCCTGTCAGCGAGCGGAGAGACAGAAGAGATTCTGCGGCTGCTGGCGACGTTGAAGCGCAAAGGCGATGCGCTGGTAAGCTTCTGTTGCAATTTGAAATCGACGCTGGCGCAAGCGAGCGATGTGGCGCTGGATTGTAGCGTGGATCGGGAGGCTTGCGGGCTGGGCTTGGCTCCAACTGCCTCAACCACCGCAATGCTGGCGCTGGGCGATGCATTGGCGGTCGCGGTGAGCTTGCGGAAGGGCTTTCGCGCAGAAGATTTTGCGGAATTGCATCCTGGCGGAAAGCTGGGCAAGCAGCTGGCAAAGGTGCGCGACCTGATGCATGCGGGCGACGACGTGCCAGTAGTCGCGCCTTCGACCCCAATGACCGATGTGATCTACGAGATGTCTTCAAAGAAACTTGGGATGACGACGGTGCAGGAAGAAGGGCGGCTGCGCGGAGTGATCAGCGACGGCGATTTGCGGCGTCTGCTGGAGCGCGAAGGCGGCGCTGCGCTGAGCAAGACGGCGGGCGAGGCGATGAATGCGAAGCCGAGGACCATTCCGGGGAGCGAACTTGCCGCAACAGCATTGGCAGTCTTAGAGGAGCGGAAGATTACTTCGCTGGTGATTGTGGCTGCAGACGGGAAGGTCGAGGGCGTTGTGCATCTGCACGATCTGTGGGGTGTGGAATTGATTTAGAGACAGGGAACAGCCACCCCACGGACGAAGACCTGTCCGCGGGGACCCCGGCAGGGAATAGGGACTAGGGAACAGGGAGTAGAAGGGCAAGCTGGTTGAGGATTTTGCGGTCTCCAGGCACCGCCCATCAAAGATTCGATTGACGGGCGAATGCTGCGGGCATATCGTCACATTCATCGAATTTCGCCTCATCTCGTAATCGGGTTCTTGCTTCCAATTCCTCGGAAGGTGCCTTGTTTGATGATCGACCCGGAGCTTGATTACACAATTCCCAATCGTCCGCTGGTTTGGATGTGGATCGGCTGTGCGATCATCACGTGCCTGGCAGGCGTCTGGTTTTATTCTCTACCGGCGATGCTCCTGCTGCTTCTTGTAACGCTGCTGTGGGTAAATCTGTATTCGACCATCATGCATTACGCGTTCGATGCGGAGGAGTTCACCAAGTTCCCGGTCGTAGGCGAAGCTTTTGTCACGTTTCAAAGCCACCACTTTCCACGCTGGATCAATACCATTCACCGGAAGCCCCTGTATGACCTGCTCGGCGAGCTGAATCCCCTGGCAGTGATCAACATCGTGGCGCCTCTGGTCCTGCTGCAGTTTCGTTATCGCGAGGTATTTGCCGCGTGGGGAATGCTGATGCTGGTGGGAGGTTATGCCATGCTTTGTCATCGCTGGGCGCATACACCACCTGACCGAAAACCGGAGTTTGTGAAACTCCTGCAACGCGCTCACCTTGCACTGAGTCCCAAGCAGCACTGGAAGCATCACGCTCTGGCTGCTTCTCCGATGGGAAAATTCGTTCCGAATTTCGATTTGTCATTTGGGTGGAGCAACCCGTTGTTCAACGCGGTTCTGAAAGTGTTGCCCAGCCCACGATTCTGGCTGGGATTCATCTTCGTTACAACTTTGACGCAAGTATCTGCTCTTGCGATTTTTCTGCATTGGTTGCGGAGATAGCCGGCTGCCTATTCATTTGGCAAGTTGCTTTCCGCAAAGATTGGGACGATAACATGTCCGCTGCTCTCAACAGAAAAGCTCGTATCTCGATAGCTACTGAATCGGATCGGCATTCCATCTACCGGATGCGCCATGATGTTTACGCCGTGGAATTGGGCCAGCACAAACCAAATCCCGAGGAGAGGCTTACCGATTCGCTGGACGCCTTTAATGAGTACATCGTTGCCCACGTCGACGGTGAGTTAGCCGGGTTCATCAGCATCACTCCTCCGGGTTTTGGCAAGTATTCGATCGACAAGTATGCAGCGCGGGAAGATTTGCCCATTCATTTTGACGATGAGTTGTACGAATTACGGGTGCTGACCGTCGCAAAGGAACATCGCCGAAGCAGGCTGGCCGAGGCGCTGATGTACGCAGCCTTCCGCTGGGTTGAAGAGAACAATGGCAAACATATCGTCGCAATGGGTCGCACCGACGTCCTCAGCATTTATCTGAAGCTCGGATTTCGCACTTTGGACTTTCCGATACAGAGCGGGGCGGTTCAATTTGAATTGGTGGAGACAACAATTGAGGCGCTCAGGAAGATTGCGGAACGTGGACACGAGCACTACAAGAAACTGCACGAGGAAGTGACTTGGGACATGGGCCTTCCTTTCTTCAAGCCTGCTTGTTGTTTTCACGGAGGAGCGTTCTTCGAAACGATCGGAACCGGGTTTGAGACTTTGGAGCGGCGGGATTCCGTTATCAATGCCGATGTTCTGGATGCGTGGTTCCCGCCCTCGCCAAAGGTACTCGACGCGATGCGCGAGCACCTTCCCTGGTTGATGAGAACGTCGCCTCCCACGCACTGCGAAGGGATGAAAGAGGCAATTGCGCGGTTCAGAGGCGTGGAGGCAGATAACATCCTGCCTGGAGCAGGATCATCCGATCTAATCTACCTCGCATTTCGACAATGGCTGACCAACCGTTCGCGAGTTCTGATTCTTGATCCGACTTACGGCGAATACATGCACGTATTAGTGAATGTTATTGGTTGCCGGGTAGATCGGCTTGTTTTGTCGCGCAGCAACCAATACTCCGTGGATCTCGAGGAACTCGAAGCGCGGATGCGCATGGGCTACGATCTTATCGTGCTGGTGAACCCCAACAATCCTACGGGACAGCACATCGCTCGTGTGAATCTGGAGAAGGTGCTGCAGGGCGTGCCGCGTGAGACGCGCGTTTGGATTGATGAGGCGTATCTGGAATATGTGGGGCCAGATGAGTCGCTGGAGCGGTTTGCGGCGCGAAGCGAAAGCGTACTGGTGTGCAAGTCAATGTCGAAGGTCTATGCGTTGAGCGGGATGCGAGCGGCTTACTTGTGCGGGCCGATGCACCAATTGGCTGACCTGATCCCGTGGACGCCGCCGTGGGCGGTGAGCCTTGTAGCGCAGGTGGCGGCAGTTCGCGCCCTGGAGGACGCAACTTATTATGCCGAGAGGTATGCGGAGACCCATTTGCTGCGAGCGAAACTAATTAGCGGCCTGCGGAGCCTTGGCATTAAGGAGATTATTCCAGGGAAGGCCAATTTTGTAATGGCCCACCTGGAAGAAGAGCATCCTACGGCTGCAGTTCTGGTGAAAGAGAGTCGCGAATCAGGGGTGTTTTTGCGCGATGTTACATCCATGGGAACAAACCTGGGTGCGCGTGCCCTGCGGATCGCAGTGAAGGACAGAAAGTCGAATCAAATTATTCTGGGAACTCTTGAAAAGGTGCTTTGCGCGGCTCTGCAAACCTAGACCCCAAAACGTCTCCTTAGCAGGACGGCAAGCTGCCAGGCACGGTACCGGTCCGTGTCACCTGTTCCGCACCTCGTGTCTTCGCTGACACGCGCAGCCTGAACGGATTCAGCATAGCTTCTTTGTTTCCAGCAGTCGACCATTGGCCGTGGGCTTGCAAAGACATAGGCCAGGGGGCGCAAAGCCTTGAATAAGCTTGAAGCCAGGTCGATACGGATTGTTGCGCGGAGAATCGCGGCGCGGAAGGCAAAGCCTGCTACCCGAACATTTAGAATGGTTTCTGCTTCATTTTTCAATCGTCCGACACAAACGGGCGGGAAAGTTCGTTTTCAAATCGCTATGCATCGTTGGTCGAAGCTCTTTATCCCTACTCTCCGCGAGGCCCCGGCGGATGCCGAAGTGGCCAGCCACAAGTTTCTGATCCGCGCAGGCTACATTCGCCAGCTTGGAGCGGGCATTTACAACTATCTGTTTCTCGGGCAGCGGTCGCTGAACAAGGTCATTGGGATCGTGCGCGAGGAGATGGACAAGATTGGGCAGGAGTTCTTTTTGCCGGCAATCCTGCCCAGGGAGCCTTGGGAGCAGAGCGGGCGCTGGACGGGCATGGGCGACAACATGTTCCGGCTCAAGGACCGCAAGGGCGCGGACCTCTGCCTAGGCATGACGCACGAAGAAATCATGACCATGATTGCGCGAAGCGAACTGCGCAGTTACAAGCAGCTTCCGCAGATCTGGTACCAGATTCAGACCAAGTTTCGCGATGAGCCGCGGCCCAAGGCAGGGTTGCTGCGAGTGCGGCAATTCATGATGAAGGACTCGTACTCTTTCGACCTCGACGAAGCCGGGCTCGACAAGAGCTTCAACCTCCACGACAAGACTTACCGCGCGATTTTCACGCGTGCCGGGCTGAAGTTTGTGGCCGTCGAGGCTGACTCGGGGGCGATGGGTGGTTCGCAGTCGCAGGAGTTCATGGTCTACACCGATGCGGGCGAAGATCTGATCGCAAGCTGCCCGGTTTGCGGCTACGCGGCGAACCTGGAGAAAGCAACTTCGTTGCTTGAGCCTGTGGACGAGATGGTTGCCACCGGGAACGGCACGCCGGAGTTGGTTTCGACGCCGGGTTGCGCGGCGATTTCGGACGTGGCGGAGTTCTTCAAGATATCGCCGGCAAGCGACATCAAGTGCGTGGCCTACATGGCGCTGAAGCGCGGTACGGGTGGTAAGCCGGACACATGGCACGGCGTAGCGGCGTTTTTGCGCGGCGACCACCAGGTGAATGAGACGAAGCTGTTGGGCGCAATTGGCGCTGGTGAGCTTCGGACCATGCAGGCCGAGGAACTTCAGAAATATTTCAATGGACCGGCGGGGTTTCTGGGACCGGTGGGGATCGCGCTTGACGATAAGCCGCTTGGCGACGGTCTGACGGTCGTCGTGGACAGGTCTCTCGAAGGGCGAAAGAACCTGGTGGCGGGCGCGAACAAGCTCGACTACCACCTGCGCAACGTGGTGCCAGGGCGCGATTTCAAGTGGACAGTACTGGCCGACATTCGCAGCGTAAACGAAGGCGAGGCATGCCCGACTGCCGGTTGCGCAGGGAAGCTGGTGGTGGGGCGCGCGGTTGAGGTCGGCCATATCTTCAAGCTGGGATACAAGTACACCGAATCGATGGGCTCGCGCGTGCTGGACCCGAACGGCAAAGAAGTTATGCCGATCATGGGTTGCTATGGAATCGGCATTGAGCGGATTTTGACCGCGGCGATCGAGCAGTCAAACGATGCGAATGGATTCTGGCTGCCGGCGTCGATTGCCCCATTCACGGTGGTGGTGACGGTGACCAACGTATCGGACGCCGCACTGCGGGAAGCGGGAGAGAAGCTGGCTGAGGAACTTGAGGCGGCTGGGCTCGACGTGCTGCTTGATGACCGAGACGAGCGCGCAGGCGTCAAATTCAAAGACGCGGACCTGGTGGGGATTCCTTACCGGATCAACGTGGGCAAGAAGGTTGCGAGTGGGTTTGTGGAGTTGGTCACGCGTGCCAAGTCGTTGAGCGTAGACCTGGCGCTGGGTGAAGTTGTGGCGCAGGTGAAAAAGCAAGTGCAGGAGGAAGGGCTTTTAGGTTTCAGCTCCTAGCTCCCGGCATTCAGCCTTTTCGTGCGGCTGCTGAGAGCAGGCGAATGGGATGAAACCTGAATGAGCGTAAACGGTAATGAGAGCTAGAGACTGAAAGCGATAGCAAGTAGCCAGGAGCCTGGGGCTGGTTGTAAAGGAGCAGGAATGGCGTTGAAGATCAGGGTTAAGAAACCTAACTTGAAGCTTTCCTGGTCATCCATGCTCGTGCGTGGCGTGCTGGCGTGCATCCTGGTGGCGGGCATCATTGTGATCGCGGTCGCATCGCACTTTTACAACAAGTACGCACAAATCGTTGACGAACGGCTCAAAACGCCGCTGTTTGCCAACACGGCACAAATATTTGCGGCTCCGCGCGAAGTACGGCCTGGGCAAAAGCTGAGCGTTCGCCTGATTGCCAATGAGTTGCGCGAAGCCGGCTACACCACGGATGGAGTTGCCCACCCTTCGCAAATGGGAACCTATTCCGAAGGCGACGAGGCAATCACGGTGCGCCCGGGGCCGGAGTCCTATCACACCACAGACGCTGCAACGATTCATGTCAATGGCGGCGTAGTGAGTTCGATCAGCGACGATCATGGGCAAGCTCTATCGAGCTACGAACTTGAACCGCTGCTGATCACCGGATTAAGCGAGGACACGAATCGCTCGAAACGACGCCTGCTTACCTATGACGAGATTCCCCACAATCTTGTACAGGCGGTGCTTGCCATCGAGGACCGTCGCTTCTTTGAGCACGGTGGTGTGAACTACATCAGCATGATCAGTTGGGGATGGCACGATCTGATTGGCGATCGGAAACATCGGGGCGGAGCGTCCACCCTGACGATGCAACTAGCCAAGCTGCTGTTTGTCGCCGATACGGGCACGATCAAGTACAAGCTCACCCAGATCATGGTTGCGTTCCAGCTTGAGCACAGGTTCACGAAGCAGCAGATATTCGAGGATTACGCGAACCAGATCAACCTCGGCCAGCGGGGAAGCTTTTCGATCGATGGATTCGGCGAGGCGTCGCAGGCCTATTTTGGCAAGGACGTTTCACAACTGAGCCTGTCAGAATGCGCGATGCTGGCCGGCATTATTCAGCGGCCTAACTACTACAATCCGTGGCGTCATGCGGACCGAACGATCGACCGGCGCAACCTGGTGCTGGACGGAATGGTGGAGACGGGCGCGATAACCAAGGACCAGGCGGAACGCGCCAAGGCGGAGCCGCTGCACCTTTCCACACAGAGTGTTGACGCCAGCGAAGCGCCTTATTTTGTCGATCTGGTGCGGGACCAGTTGACGCAGAAACTGGGCGAAACCGACTACAACCGGGAAGGCCTGCGCATTTACACGTCGCTTGATCCCGATCTGCAGAAAGCGGCAGCCGAAGCGGTCGAAGTGGGAATGGTCAACGTGGATGAGTTGGTGGACAAGCAACATGTTCACCGCAAGTCCGCAAACGCCGCAGAGCCAGTGAAGACGGCACCGACATATCAGTATCCGCAAGTTGCGCTCGTGGCCATCAATCCGCACACCGGGCAGGTACTGGCGCTGATTGGCGGACGCAACTACGGCAACAGCCAGTTGAATCACGCAGTGGCGAAGCGGCCGACCGGATCGATCTTCAAGCCGTTTGTCTACGCCGCTGCTTACAACACCACGATTGCCGGAACGACGCTTCCGGGACAAGACAAGGTCTTCACGGCGGTCACATTGCTGAACGACGAGCAGACCACGTATGAAGTGGAAGGTAGCCAGGACTACACGCCGCGCAATTACAAGGATGAATACCACGGCCAGGTCTCGGCGATGTACGCCCTGGCCCACTCGCTGAACAATGCGACGATCGGTCTCGCCGCCGAAGTTGGATTCGATAACGTTGCCGCGCTGGCCCGCGATGCAGGCGTGAAGGATGCGCGCGGTACACCGTCGGTGGCCATCGGCTCTTATGGGGCAACGCCGCTCGACATGGCCGGCGCCTACACGACCTTTGCCAATGGCGGCGTGCACCTCGATCCCTGGTTGATGGCGAGCGTCCGGACACCGTCAGGGGACGTGATCACTGATTTCACACCCACTTCAAAGCAGGTTCTTGATCCGCGCGTGGCTTACCTGACGACGAACCTGATGGAAGGCGTGATGAATTTCGGATACGGTTATGAAGCGAGGCGGCGTGGATTCATGGACCCCGCAGCAGGCAAGACGGGGACATCGCACGATGCCTGGTTTGCGGGATACACGAGCAATCTGATCTGCATTGTCTGGGTGGGGAACGACGACTACACCGATGTGAAGCTTGCCGGAGCCACAGCTGCCGCGCCCATCTGGGCCGAATTCATGAAGCGCGCCGTGAAACTGCCGCAGTACTCCGATACACACGATTTCGTGCCGCCGGATGGTATTGAGCTTGTGAAAATCGACAAGGTGACCAACCTGTTGAGCGATGATGCCTGTCCTGATGGCTACATGGCGGCATTCCTGGCGGGCACTGCACCCACTGACACCTGCGACCACCCCGCGGACCACCGCAACATCCTGCAAAAGATCTTCGGCCTGGGCAACAAACCGGGGAACTAGGTCCGCAGTGATCAGATCGATTTACCCATCTATATCGGAGCCATCGGGCATCGGCTGGCAGTGCTGGCACCAGTAGGTGACGCGCGCATCCGGGCCCTGGATGCGGCGGCGAACCGGTTCGGCGCAATGGCGGCACGGCTGGCCTCTGCGGCCATAGACCCATAGGCTGTCTTGAGGATCGGATTGATTGGTCGTGCGTCGATTCTGGCCGCGGTAGGTCACGATCATATCGCTGGAGTCTTCGAGAACGTTGCTGGCGATGAGTTTGCGCGCCGTGCGAACCAGAGCCGCGATCTGGTCGTCGCTGAGTGCGGCGACTTTGCAGAACGGGTTAATTGCTTCTACAAAGCAGACCTCCGACTTGAAAACATTGCCCACACCCGCCAGCACTTCCTGGTGAAGCAGGACGTCGGCAACTTCTTCATTGGCATGCGAGCGCATACGGGCCGTTGCTCCGGTCTCGTCGAATTCGGCGCTGAGCACGTCGATTCCAGGTTGCGGAATGCGCTTGTCGCGGACCAACGATTGCGGCGTGTGCATGCGCGCCACCGGCACATGAAATCCGACGGTTTGGTAGTCGCTGTTTTCGAGCACGATGCGCATTTGGCTTGCCGGCTTTTGCCATTTCTCGCCGGGACGGTAGATGTGCCAACTACCGCTCATGAGCATGTGCGTAGCCAGCGTTCCACCGCCAGAAAAATGAATCAAAAGCCACTTGCCGCGCGACTCGACCGACTCGACCAGTTGGCCGGCGAACGGCGTGTCGTCGTTGAAACGCGTGAGCATGGGGTAGGTGGAACGGAAACCGGTGACCGGCTTGCCGATGAGTGCGCGGCCCATGGAGCGTGCGGTGCGAAAGATGGTATCGCCCTCGGGCATTGATTATTGAAGTTCCTCTGGCGCTGCATCCTGGGTTGAAGTGTCGTGGTGGGTGATCGCGAGCGGAATGCGGCGCAGATGCATGCCGAGAGGGCCTGGCTGAAAGCCTGCATCCATCAGAAAGCGGGCCATGGGATGTGCGGCAACGGAGAGCCCATTGATGGTCGTGACCAAAATGCCCTGATGGCTGCCGTTGCGCATCCTGTCCTGGCCACGCGCGCAAAGGAAATGGGCCAGGCCGGCGGCAACTTGTGAGCGCTCGGGCTCCTCGGCAGGAAGGAAGACGAGCAGGTTAGGGTTGTTGCGGCGGAGCCACGCGACGAGTTGGCCGTTGCGGAGAATGACTTCGGCATAGGCTGCTCGAGTGAGAATACGAGGTGCTGCCTCAGAGTCTTCTTCAGCAACGGGAAGATCGGGCCAGCGGAGGACTGAACCATATGGGTTGGCGGGGTCGGTTGCGGCCAATTGAACGAATTCAGGCTTCTCGGCAGGAGGCTCATTGCGCAATTGACGCAGCAGATCGACGGCTGCGGGGAGAGCGAACTGGGTGGCTCCGAGGCCAGCGACAAAGTAGCCACGGCGAATGCGGCCGCTCTCTTCGAGAGCTTTCAGCACGTCGTAAACAGCGCTGAAGCCGCCGGGGACATTCTCTGCGGCAACCGCTTCGCGAGTGAGAATGCCGTAGCGGTTGAGCAGTTGCAGGGCGAGGGCGTGACGGGATTCGGTGGTGGTGGGTCCTGCGTCTTTCTGGGAACGCAAAGCCAGCATTGACCAGCGGCCTTGTGCGGTGGGCGGCGTGGTGCGGCGCGATCTAAAACTGGCCCCCGTTTGCAGGCGGCGAGGCTGACGCGCACTTTGAGCGCGAAGAATGTATGCACGCAATGCGTGGAGTGAGTCATTGGTGATGAGGCCGCGCCAGACCAGGCTCCAGAGAGCGTCGATCGATTCGCCGGGATAACCGCCGCCCACAGCCTGATGCAACGAATCGAAGAAATTGGCGCCGGTGGATTCAAGCACGGCGAGGAGCTTTTCTTCCCGCTCGGTGAGGAGATCGACGATCGGGCGCGTTTGGGCCAGCAGCGGCAGTTTTTCGGCGAGGAAGAGTGCGATGCGGCCATCGCGTTCTCCGATTGGCTCAACGCCCGCCCATGCCACTTCGCCCGCGGCAATCAGCGTATCGAGCCCGGAACTTTCATAGGAAGAGATGCGAGCTGGCAGAATGGACGTTTCGAGCAGCGATGCGGGAATGGGGGCTCCCTGCAGGCTCTCGATGGCATCGAGAAGCGCGTCAAGATGCGCATGCGGGACGCGGCGGGGGGCCAGCAACCCTTGCCAATGGGTGAGGAAGCGAGCCAGCGTGTGCTGCTCAACGGGCTCGACTTCGCGACGCAGTTTGGCAAGCGATTTACGGCGGATCTGGCGAAGGATTTCGGCGTCGCACCACTCGCGATGGAGGCCGCCGGGACGGAAGCCGCCTTCGAACACGCGGCCTTCGCCGGCGAGCAGGCGCAGGGTATTCTCGACTACGACGGGATCGAGCGCAAAACGGTCGGCGGCCTCGCGCAGGGTGAATGGGCCATGGGTGCGGGCGAAGCGGCGAACCAATTCAAGCACAGGCTGGGCAACAGGCTCCATCAACGACGCAGGCAGTCCGGGCGGGAGCGGGATGCCGAGTGCATCGCGGTAACGCGCGGCATCTTCGGCTGCGATAAGGCGGCGCTCGCCGGCGATGCGCAGTTCGAGAAGGCGACGGGCACGGACGAGGCGGTCAACGGATTCGAGCAGGGATGCATCGGCAACCCGCAGCGATAGCTCGGCACGCGAGAGGTCGCCGAGACGCAGGCAGAGATCGTGAATGCCATCGGCGGATCGGGCGCGATGGGATTCGACGAGGCACTGCGCGGTTTCCTCCACTTCAACGATGGCTTCGGCGTCGAGCAGTTCGCGCAGGTCGGCTTCGCCGAGCAGATCGCGCAATTGATCCTGATCGATGGTGAGCGCCTGCGCGCGGCGCTCGGCCAACGGAGCGTCGCCATCGTAGAGAAAATTGGCTACGTAACTGAAAAGCAGCGATGACGCAAACGGCGACGGCTTGTGCGTCTCGACGACATGCACGCGGAGCTTCCGCTCCTCAATGGCACGCAGGGTTTCAATCAGCGCCGGCATGTCAAATACGTCGCGAAGGCATTCGCGATAGGCCTCAAGCATCAGCGGGAAGGACGGGTATCGCGAGGCGACACTGAGCAAATCATAGGAGCGCTTGCGAAGCTGCCAAAGGGGCGAACGCTGGTCGGCGCGGCGGCGGGGCAGCAGGAGAGCGCGACCGGCAGCCTCACGAAAGCGGCCTGCGAAGAGCGCCGTGGAACCAAGCTGGCGGAGCACCATCTGCATGGCCTCGGCGGACTCGACGAGGAACCAATCGGGATCGGGCGGATCATCGGTATCCGGAAAGCGCAGCACGAAACCGTCGTCGCCCCAGAGCGTTTCTACCTCGGGTCCACCGGCTGCTCGGATGCGTGCGCTGACTGCCATGGCCCAAGGAATATGAATGCGGCTGCCAAAGGGCGTGAGCACGCAGACGCGCCAATCGCCCAGCTCATCCCGAGTGCGCTCGATGACGATGGTGCGATCGTCGGGAACCTGGCCAGTTGCGGCTTCCTGGTCAGCGAGGAATTGGAGCAGGTTCTCCGCGGCGCCGGGATCGAGGTCGTGTTCCGCGACGAGTCGCGTAAGGGCGGCGGGTTTGGGGAGGGCACGAAGTTCGCGAACCAGTGTGCCTATACGGCGGCCAAATTCAAGCGGACGGCCGGGGCCATCGCCTTTCCAAAAAGGCATCTTGCCGGGTTCGCCGGGGGCTGGCTCGACGAGGACCCGGTCGTGAGTGATGTCGACGATGCGCCAGGTGGAAGCGCCGAGGATGAAGGTCTCGTTGGGATGGGATTCGAAGACCATTTCCTCGTCGAGTTCGCCGACACGGACAGATTTGCCTTCGGAGTGGGCAAGGAAGACGCCATAGAGGCCGCGGTCGGGGA
Organism: uncultured Acidobacteriaceae bacterium; assembly: GCA_963826915.1. Lineage (GTDB taxonomy): Bacteria > Acidobacteriota > Terriglobia > Terriglobales > Acidobacteriaceae > Telmatobacter. The sequence continues at coordinate 949,640 of CAWGYG010000003.1, read as the reverse complement.
TGGTTCCTGCGTTGAGGATGGCGAGTCGGGCAGCGCCGTCGCGGGCGGTAACCAGGTTGCGAATGCGGTCCCAGGTGAGGCGGGGTCGAAGCTCGGCGAACTCGTCGGAGGGGTAGCGGCCACTGAGCAGGTCGAGGACGCCGTCGAAGGCGGAGCGGGTGAGAGCGCCAAAGGGAGCAGCACGGCGGACGAGGTCGTAGAGGGCGTCGACGTTGACCTCGGGTTTTGGAAATTCGGTCTCGTTGTTTTGAGAGACGAACAAGCCGGGGTCGGGGTCGTAGAATCGGCGATTTGCGAATTGACCCTGGGAACGATGGACTCGTTGAAGCGTCCTGGGGCGCTTGGGGAGAGTTATGCCGGGAGGGTGGGCGACGATGGCAACGACCTGCTGGCAGAGGACGTCGAGGGGATTTCGGGGGAAGCGCGTGGACTCGATATGGCCGTCGTGCATGGCGCGAGTGACGGCGGCGCAAGCGACTAGATCTGCGCGGTACTTGGGGAAGAGAATGCCTTCGCTAACGGCATCGACGTGGTGACCAGCGCGGCCGATGCGCTGCATACCGCTGGCGACGGAAGGCGGAGCTTCGATCTGGATGACGAGGTCGACGGCGCCCATGTCGATGCCGAGCTCGAGGGTCGACGTGGCGCACAGGGCTTTGATCTGGCCGGCCTTGAGCTGCTCCTCGATGACGGAGCGCTGGTAGGCGGCAAGGGATCCGTGGTGGGCGCGGGCAATGGGTTCTCCGGCAAGATCGTTGAGAGCACCGGCGAGGCGTTCGGCCACCTGGCGGCTATTCACGAAGAGGATGGTGGAGGTGCGCTCGCGGATGAGTTCAAGAAGGCGGGGGTGGATAGCGTTCCAGATGGAGACCCGGCGCGGCGTTTGAGAAGCCGGACCTGAGGGGATTTCCTCCATGGTTTGGAGGCGCGCCATATCTTCAACTGGAACTTCAATTTGAAGCTTTAACTGCTTGGGAGCAGAAGCATTGATGATTGTGACGGGGCGATATCGAAGCGGAGCTTCGATATCGCCAGGGATGAGGGAACAGGGATCAGGGAGCAGGGAGGGCTCGGTCGCTGACAACGAGATCTCAGCCCTTTCCTGGGTTGAGATCTCGGGATGGGTGACTTCGCGTTCAACTTGAGATACACGCTTCGATCGTATTGATTCTTTGTTGTTTGATGAAAAAGACAATTCGTTGGCCAGAAGAGATGAACCGGCGACTTCGATGCCTCCCAGAAAGCGGGCTACTTCCTCCAAGGGGCGCTGGGTTGCAGATAGGCCGATGCGCTGGAGGCGGCGTTTCGTGAGGGCTTCAAGGCGTTCCAAAGTGAGGGCGAGATGGGCTCCGCGCTTGGTGGGGACGAGGGCGTGGATTTCGTCGATGATGACCGTATCGACCGTGCGCAAGGCCTCGGCTGCCTGCGAGGTGAGGAGCAGGTAGAGCGACTCCGGGGTAGTAATGAGGATCTCTGCTGGGTCGCGGGCGAAGTGAGCGCGTTCGGACTGAGGCGTGTCACCGGTGCGGACGCTGATGGACGGATCGTGAAATGGGATGCCCATCCGACGGGCCATATTGGCGATGCCGGCAAGGGGCGAACGGAGGTTGCGTTCCACGTCAACGGCGAGGGCCTTGAGGGGGGAAACGTAGACGATGCGGCAGCCCGGTTTCTTTCCGTCGGCAGGTGCCTGAAGCATCAGCCGGTCGAGGCACCAGAGGAAGGCGGCAAGGGTTTTGCCGGTCCCGGTGGGGGCTAAGATCAGCGCGCTTTCGCCGCGAGCGATGACAGGCCAGCCGAGGCGCTGGGGAGCGGTGGGGGCATCGAAAACGGCCTTGAACCAATCGGCGGTAACCGGATGAAAGCAGGCGAACGGATCGGCGGCTGGAGTCGGTTTGGGCGGGGACGGAGACATCTACGTGTTTTTCAGCATAACCCGGGAGGATGGCGAAGAGGAAGCGAAAGAATCAAGTCCCGGCTCTTCTTCTCAGCCTCCATTCATCGTCCATGAACTCCTTCTTCTCCGCGTACTGTGGCCATCTGAAATCGCCACTGTCCGATCTCCGCAACCGAGATCACGACATTTCTGGCGCGGAAAATGAAGATCAAAACAAGCTTTCGGTTCATCTCGCTTCTCTGCCGGACGTCTGGGACATCGAATCGTCAAAACTATTGAGGCAACGGACGGAAGATTACATCTCACTAATAGCAAATGTGGCAGTTAAAGAAGTGCACATGGCGGGGCTCGGCGCGAATCATGCGCTGCTAGGATTCGTGGCAGGAGAGAAACCTTGCGGGAACATCTCGCTACGCTGCTGGACGATTTCAGGAAATATGACCGGCAGATTGCGGTAGTGCGCTACCAGGGGAACCGGCGACGTGTGACCACGTACGGGGAACTGGCACAGCTGGCGGGGCGGTTTGCGGCGCTGCTCGAGGGGAGCGGGATCGGGCAGGGCGACCGAGTGCTGCTGTGGGGCGAAAACGGCGCAGAGTGGGTTGCGGCGTTTTATGGATGCATGCTGCGCGGGGTGATAGTGGTGCCGCTGGACGCGTTTGGAAGTGCGGAGTTCGCGGAGCGGGTTGCAGCGGATGTAAGGCCAAAGCTGGCTGTGGGAGATGGCGCGCTGCTGGAGAAACTTGCGCTTCAAGGGATGAGGGAACGGGGGAGAGGGACTAGAGAGCTGGACGGCTCCGAAATTCCCTTCCTGGCGTTCGAGGAGTGGGCGACTTCCCTTCCCCCGCACGAGGCTGGGCCGGTGGCGGGCATTTCGCGCGATACTCCGCTGCAAATTCTGTTCACATCGGGGACGACCGGCGATCCCAAAGGCATAGTGCACTCGCATGGAAACGTGCTGGCGAGCGTAGGGCCGATTGAAGAGGCGGCGCAGGGGTATATGCGCTACGAGAGGTACTTTCACCCCTTGCGGTTTCTCATAACACTGCCTTTGAGTCACGTGTTCGGGCAGACGATGGGAATGTGGATGCCTCCAATTTTTGCTGCCGAGGCGCATTTTGAGAGCAGGCTGGTGGCGCAGCGGCTGGTGGAGACGATCAAGCGGGAGCGAATTTCGGTGTTGGCGGCAGTGCCGCGGGTGATGGCGCTGCTGAAAACCTACCTGGAGGCCAGCAAGCCGGGGCTCGCAGAACGGGTGGCAGCGGCGAATGGTACCTCGCCCTGGCTGCGCTGGTGGCGTTTTCGTGATGTGCATCGAACCTTTGGGTTGAAGTTCTGGGCGCTGATCTCGGGCGGCGGTGCTTTGGCGGGGTCGCTGGAGCAGTTCTGGAACACGCTGGGGTTTGTGCTGGTGCAGGGCTACGGGATGACCGAGACGACGGCGCTGATCACGCTGAATCACCCATTCCACGTGGCGGAGGGAACAATCGGGAAACCGCTGCCCGGACGCGAGGTGAAGCTGGGGCCGGACGGCGAGGTTTTGGTGAAAGGGCCGATGATCTCCGGCGCGACGTGGACTCATGGGGAGTTGAGACAGCGCGAGGACGAGTGGCTGGCAACAGGGGATCTGGCAGAAACGCAGAAGACGGGCGAGCTGCGCTTCATGGGCAGGAAGAGCGAGACGATCGTGACGGCGGCGGGCGTGAATATACACCCCGAGGACCTGGAATCGGCGCTGGAGGGACAGCCTGAGATTGCGGCCAGCGTTGTGGTGGCGATGGAGACGGCGGACGGACCCGAGCCCTGCGCGGTGCTGGCCGTGCGTGGCGGAGAAAGGCAGGCCGCTAAGGCTGTCGAGCATGCGAACGACCGGCTTGCAGAGTTTCAGCAGGTACGGCGGTGGATGGTCTGGCCGGAGCCGGATCTGCCGCGCACCTCTACGGGAAAAGTACGGCGGAAGGTTGTCACTGAGTGGGTTTCGCGACGGCATACCGCGGAAAGCGCGAACGGCAATGGGGCGGCACACCGGGGAGCGAACGGAGATTGGCTGCTGGCACTGGTCACAGAGATTGCAGGGGAGAAGCCGCCGGGCAACGGCGACGAACTGCGGCTAAGCGAGGATTTCCACCTGGACAGCCTGGGGCGCGTGCAACTGGAAGCGGCGCTGGAGGAGCGGCTTGCGGATGCGACCGTGGAAGGCGCGGTAGATGAGGCGCGGACGCTGGGGGACCTCCGGCAGCTGATCGCGAAGCAAGGGTCCGAGGTTGGCGATCACGGAGCTGCGACCGCGGAGCATGGATCAAGGACTGCAAACTGCACGGCACAACAAGGCGCCGGAATCCCTTCGCCGGCTGGGAATCAAACTCCTGGGGTTGCGGCTTCTGTAAAAAGTAGCGGCGGTTCTATTGGATGGGCCGAGCCGGAGAAGACGGAGTATGTCTATCCGAGATGGCCATGGTGGGCCGTAGTTCAGTGGGCGCGTGTGGCATTTTTAGAGCTGGTGGCACAGCCGCTGGTTTGGCTGCTGGCAAACCCGAAGGTGGTTACGCCGCCGCAGACGGACGCGGATGAGCCGATGCTGATTGTGTGCAATCACGTAACGGCATATGACGGGCCTCTAGTGCAGTATGCGCTGCCAGGGCGGATGAGGCGGCATATCGCGGCAGCAATGTCTGGGGAAATGCTTGAGGATTTCCGACATTTCCGGAACCCGGATCGGGCACCTGGGCAGAGGCGGTTCATGTTGTTCGGGCCGGTCGCTTACTGGCTGGTAACGGCGCTTTACAACGTCTTTCCGTTGCCGCGCAAGCGGGATTTCCAGCGCAGTTTTGCGCATGCGGGTGAAACTCTGGATCGGGGATTCAATGTGCTCGTGTTTCCAGAAGGAACGCGGTCGGAGACGGGAGATCTGGCGCAATTTCGGCCCGGGATAGGGCTGCTCGTGAAGCAGTCGCAGACCGCGGTATTGCCGATGGCGATTTCAGGATTGGGCGGGTTAAAAGCTCCGGGGCGAAAGTGGTTTCGGACGGGGACCATCGAGGTGCGAGTGGGCGAGCCGGTCCGGTTTGGCCCGGAGGAGAGCGAGGCAGCGATTACTGCGCGGCTGCATGCTGAAGTGGCAGAGCTAATCAGCGGGGCAAGGAACGGGGTTAGCGGATCGGCTCGCGCGGAGATACACCCAGAGGTAGAAAGCTGTCATCGCTAGGAGACTGAGAGATGCCGGCCGCGAAAGTAGAACGGTCTCGATCTCGCCAAAGAAACTTGTTGAGTTCAGGTGCAAGCTTCGGGTAAGGGGCAGAAGAAAGGCCAAGGGAATTTCACCCGTGAAGAAGAATCCCAGGGCGCTGACCAACAGTGCGAATCGTCCTTTTATGCCGCCCTCGGTCCAAAGCAGAGCACACGCCGGCACGGTCAGGAGCAACATCTTAGCGTCGTAGGCCCGATGATATGTGACAAGCATTGAAAGTGGCGCGGCGGTTGCGAGTGCGAACCATGTGAGCGCCGGCGAGGTGCGCGAGCGAATCGTAATTGTGCCCCAGATGAGGACAAGAACGCCGCAGAACAGATAAGTGACAGGATCGTAGAACCGCGGATCGTCGCGAAATATGCTAATGACCGCTTGCAGATCGATGATCGTATCCATGGTTTTGCTTGTGCTCGTCATTCCTGCCGGTCCGGGATCGTCGTTGCCGCCCTGGCTCGACCTCGCCTCCATATTGGCGCGCATTTCAGGAATCCAGTGCGGAGCGACATGTGAGACCCATAGAAAAGCCGCCAGCCCAAGCACAATCGTGACAACAAGAGTCTGCAAGGCGCGTTTGCGAAAAACGCCGCCAGCCAACAAGAAAAACAGCCAAATCAGTCCCGCATCGTGCGGTTTAATCGCAAGAATGATTCCCAGGCAGAGGATGCCGGCCAACACAAATCGTTCCTTGAGAAAACACCAGACGGCGATGACACAGAAGCCTACGACAATTCCAGCCGAATTGCCGTTTGCAAGGACGATTGCGCTCGAGGTCAGCAGAAAGGCAATAAGTCCTGCCGACAGGGTTGGCGCGTAGTTTGCTGCCAGGTCCCATGTGAGACAAGCAGCGAGGACGAGGCTAACTGCGGTAAGTATCATCCAAACGGCGGCGGCGAGGCCGTAGGGCAGCATTGCGAGGGGCGCGATCAAGAGAAATGTCGACGGCAGGTTGACGGTCAGAACCAGTCCGCGGCGGCTTTCGAATGCATCCAGATGCCGGCGCTCCGACTGATAATTCAGCAAGTACTCGCTTTCGTTGTAGGGATCGCATTGGTGTAGCAGGCATCGAGTGGGATAGTAAGTTCCTTTGAAATCGCCCATCGAGTCTTTCGCCGTGAAAAGCAATACAAATCCAAACGAAATAAATATGCCGATTCCCAGTATTAGAAGATACAAGCCGTCCCGTCGACCCTTGGTCATGCTCAGTCCTCTACTTGGGAAATTGTGCAAGATCAGTTTATGGCTTGGGGGCTCAAAGAGGCGTTTGTTGGCAAGGCTTAGTGAAGAGGCATCTTTCAAGTTACCGCCAACCGCTGGCCGGGTCTTCTTCACATGAGGAAACGACGTAGTCGCCGGCGACAAGCGCACGGCAATCACTGGGACGAGTCATCGCCGCGCGCAATTACACCGCGAGGGAGAGCAGGCACTCGAACGCACGGCCTCATTTAGCCATGAGTCTTTGTTAACTCGGTACGGCAGAACTATTGGAGGGCAGCGAACGGTAGTAATCGTACGCATTTCCTCGATAACCCTGGCAACGGGCGTAAAGTTCGAGACCGAGACTCGTGGGAGTGATCCTGGCGTCCATATCGTAGGAGAAGAACTTGGCTTTAACTCTCTCTTCAAAGAGCCCGAGCAGAGCCATCTGGAGAAGGTTCCGATCGATTTTCTGGAGGTCGTGCGCGCCTGCAATCTGAGCCAATTCTTCTGCCGTATAAATGATTGGGAGCGCGGATACAGTTCCCGGCTCCGACAAAACCTTGGTGGCCCTTGTGCACGCGCTCGCAAAGAGTTTCCCGTGAATCCCTGCCAGTTCGCTGAGCACATCGACAAACGCGTGATTGGATTCGTCGATACCGCTCCGGGTGCAGGAAGTGACAAGCATGCCCGCCCACATCCGTTGCGTCAGGTCAATGTCGGCCCAGGATCCATTCTGAACAATGCGCATGACGAGGCTCTGAGGACAAGCGAACTTTTCAGTTCCCCCTTCACGCGCCAGCATCGCTTCAGCGAGGAGTGCGATCTGGACTGCACTTTCAATGCGAATGTTGCTTAGGCCCTCGCGAAAGAGAAGACTCAATTCCTGGGTTGCGGAGGGGCAGATCCGCCGCAGAAAAGCGAGCGCCCTGGCAGTCCGGAATTCGGTCAGGATGTCATCCGCCTCTACCAGTCCATCGGTTTTCCAGAGCCACAATTCCATACAGGGCGGCAGCACAAACTCGAGTCCCATTCCATCGTTGCCCCACCGGACGGACTTTGTTTCGACCGTGACTTGATTCGTAGGAGCGTCTTCGGGAAGGTCTTCACAAACCAGCCTGATCGGATTGACCTCACCCTGCGGCCAGCGCTCGCGCGTGAGGACGTACATTCCGGTTGAACTGATGTCCTTGATATCGTCGAGGCCGGGCGCTTTACCGGTCCAATGGAGAGCTTCAAGACCCGGCACGGTTCGCCGTTCGGCCCTTGGAAGTGGGTCGTTAGGAAACGTTTTTTCAAACCAGCTCTTGAGAGATTTCATTGGACCATCCTTTCCGGGGGAAGACGTCTTCTGTTTACCGTCGAATACCGGCATTCCTGATCAAGTTTTTTCTAGTGTAACCGTACCGGGATTGTTTCTGAGAGGATCGTACACCGACAATTCCTACTTCGTAACAGAGGCTTGATTACTTTGGGACAGTAGGCATCTGCGGGGAAAACAGCCTGATTTCCAGCCAGGCGGACCAGAAGGTGAAGCACTGCGAGTCACGGCCGAGCGACGGCTCACAATCTGGGGCCAATTTTGGACTAACTCACGAATTTAGTTAGGAATAGCGGGTCAGCGAAATCCACAAAGGTATACTGCCCCCATGATTCCCCTTGGATCTCACCCGGTGTGGCATCCGGTGTTTGAGACGCTGGCTTATGCGACGGGCTACTGGGTATATCGTCGCGTGCGCGGGCGCGAGGGCGACGTGGTGGCAGAGCCGCAGCGCTGGACGGTGCTGGCGGCGGCAGCCGTTGGAGCACTGGTGGGCAGCCGACTGCTGGGTCTGGCCGAGCAGTGGCCGACGGTTCTGAAGGCGCGGCAGTCGGGGGATTTGTTCCGGCTGCTGTTTTCGCCGGGGGGCAAGACAATTGTCGGTGGGCTGCTGGGCGGATGGCTGGGTGTTGAAGTTATCAAGAAGCTCAGCGGCATTCATCACCGCACAGGAGACCTTTTCGCCCTGCCGCTTTGCGTGGGCATCGCCGTCGGGCGCGTCGGGTGCCTCGTGGCGGGGCTGGCGGACGACACATATGGAAAGCCGACAAACCTGCCGTGGGCTGTGAACCTGGGGGACGGAATCGGGCGACACCCTGTTCAGGTTTACGAAATCCTTTTCCTGGCGGTGCTGGGGATCGTAGTAAGTTCAAAGGCCAAGCTGCCCGAGGGGGCGCGCTTCAGGATATTTCTGGGGGGTTATCTGGCCTGGCGGATCGTGATCGACTTCCTGAAGCCGCAGCCGCTTGTTGGTGGGATGAACCTGATTCAGTGGGCTTGCGTGGCTGGATTGGCGGTTTTGATTCTTTCGTTTCTAACTGACTTCCAAGCGAAGACCAAAGAGGCGCATGAAAAAGCCGCAGGCTAATCGGTATCCATTCGCGAAGATCGTTGTCTTGTTGGCTGTTGGTTTCTTCATCGGCATGGGACTTTGCGGGCTGGATTCGACTTTATTGGAGCGCTTTCGAGTCCCCGGTAATGAATTTGGCCCCAATACCTTCGTTGGCTCAATCGGGGCGTTCGCAATACTGCTCTCGGCAGCGGGTCTTGTGATTACAACGATCGCGTGGGCAGTGGCTGCGTCGGTTCGCGGATTTAGATACAAGGGGAATGCGTCGCAAAAACTGTTTGACGAAGATGATGAAGCCAAGCGGGGCAATCACGAATAGACTCGATGCGTCGGGAGAATGGAAGAGATGAGCAAACCGCTGGTTGATCGGATTCCTTTCGCGAAGATCATGATCGGGCTGGTGTTGTGTTCTGCATTTCGCTGGGGATGTGCGGGCTGACCATCGTGTCGATGGGGCAGGCGGGAAAAGCTCATCCTGGCTTCGGGCGGGTATTTGAGAACATGCTGGGCTTTGACATGGTCGCGATGGTTCTTTCTGCCGTAGGGATTCCGGTTACGGCCCTGATTTGGGTGGCTATGACTGTGGTGAGCAGGCTCAGTAACAAGAATTGAAGCATAAGAATAAGTTGGTTCTGGCTTTCTGCCGGAATTGCCGCCAATGCACGGTGTGACAGTTTATTTTCTGTCTGGATAGGTCAGCTTTTTAGCCATCTCTGGTGTCTTCTGACTACGTGGACTTGCTTCCGGAACGAAGAAGGGGTTTGAATGACTGAGAAACTTCGACCATATCTGTTCTATGACGTGGCTATCTCGATTTGCTCGACGTGTTATCGCCGTGTGGACGCGAAGATTGTTTTCGAAGATGGCAAGGTCTGGATGTTGAAGCGGTGCAAGCAGCATGGACATGAGCGGGTGCTGGTCGCGGACGATGTGGATTATTACCGGCGGTCGCGCGAGGTGTTCATCAAGACGCCGGAGCAGCCCATGGTCTACAACACACCGATTAAATACGGCTGTCCTTATGATTGCGGTCTGTGCCCGGACCATGAACAGCATAGCTGCCTGACGCTGGTGGAGATTTGCGATGCGTGCAACCTGACTTGCCCTATCTGCTATGCAGGAAGCGGGCAGCACAGGACGGAGTATCGGACGCTTGCACAGATCGAGGCCATGCTGGACTGCGTGGTGCGGAATGAGAAACAACCCGATGTCGTGCAGATTTCCGGCGGTGAGCCCACGCTGCATCCGGATTTTTTTCGCGTGCTGGAGATGTGTAAAGAGCGACCGATCCGGCATCTGATGGTGAACACCAACGGGATCAGGATTGCGCAGGATGAGGAGTTTGCAAAGAGGCTGGCGGAGTTCATGCCGCAGTTCGAGGTATATCTGCAATTCGATTCCCTGAAGCGCGAGCCGCTGATGCAACTACGAGGCGCGGATTTGAGGGGGATTCGTGAGAAGGCCCTGGAGCGGCTGAACAAACATGGCATCTCGACGACGCTTGTGATCACGGTGGAGCGCGGGGTGAATGACGGCGAGTTGGGCGAGATCGTCGACTTTGCTCTGCAGCAACCGGCGGTGCGCGGGGTGACGTTTCAACCGGTGCAGCAGGCGGGCCGCGTGCAGGGCTTCGATTCGAAGCAACACCGGCTTACGCTGACCGAGGTGCGGAGACGGATACTCGAACAGACCGACGTGTTCAGGCCGGAGGATTTGATTCCGGTGCCCTGCCATCCGGATGCGCTGGCGATGGCCTACGCCTTGAAGATGGGTGAAAAGACGGTGCCGTTGACGGGGATGGTACCGCCGGAAGTACTCATCGACGGCGCAAGGAACACGATTGTTTATGAACAGGAGGCAGGGTTGCGGGAGCATCTTTTCAAGCTGTTTGCGACCAACCACTCGCCGAGTTCGCAAGCATCGACCCTGCGCGAGTTATTGTGCTGCCTGCCCAAGGTTCTATTGCCGAAGGACCTTGGCTACAAGAACCTGTTTCGGATCCTCATCGTGCAATTCATCGATGCGGAAGCTTTCGATGTGCGCAGTGTAAAGAAAAGTTGCATCCATATCGTTCACCCCGATGGGAAACGGCTGATTCCGTTTGACACGTTTAATATGTTTTATCGCGGAGAGTTGGAAACGACGCGGCTAGCCGCGTTGCGGCGCGAGGAAGAAACCCCAGTGGAGGCATAAGAGGAATCGGTTGCTTCAAAGAGGGTCCGCGGCCGCAGCTACCGGATGCGTGGCGATCCAGTTTCGGGGCGAGGCGCAGAGTTAGAGTTGCTGCTGGTCGTTGGCGCCTGAAGGCTATCGTTCGATTTCGCCGAGGCGCCGTTTGGGTCATTCGCAGATGAACGCGGATCTGCCTGGGGCAGGCCATAGAAGCCCTGGGCCGTTCCTCTGCTCCCGTTGCAACGAGCGTAGAGTTCGAGGCCGAGAGAGGTTGGCTCAATCCGGGTTTCAGTAATCGTTGTAAAGAACGTTGACTTGACCCTTTCGGCAATCAATCCCATATCCGACATGTGCTCGAGTTCGCGATCGATCTTGATGAGATCGCGGGAGCCTGTGATGTTCATCAATTCAGCCGACGTCCAATTGACGGGCCGAGAGGATATCCTTCCCAAGCCTGAAACGAGCCTTGCAGTCTTCGCGGATGCGGCAGTGAGGATGCGCAAATGAAGCGAATTGACCTGAAACATCAAATCCACAAAAGCCAGGCTGGATTCGTCTTCCCCATTCGGCGTGCATGAGGAGGCAAGCAAGCCCGCCCAGAACTGCAACATCCAAGCGTCGTCAGACCAGGAACCACTCTCGATGATGCGCAGTGCAACTTCGGGTTTGGAACGTAACTTGTCAGTCTCGACTGCATGGCCGAGCATCTTCTCCGCTTTAAGTGCGATGTCGATGGTTTTCTCGAGACGGTAATTACTTAGCTCTTCGTGGAGCAGTTTCTTGATCCTGTTTGCCGCGCCGGGGGAAATTGAACTGAGGAAAGCGATCGCGCGAGCCACTCTGAACTCACGGAGAATGTCTTCGGGTGCGGTTTGATCAGCCGCACTCTTGAGCGGGCTTTGCCACAGACGCAGATCTGCTCCGGGAGGCAATACGAAAGTGACAGCCACGCCATGGTCGTTCCAGCGCACGACTTTCGCCTGGACGGCGAAACAATTCTCAGGAGTTTTTTCGATAGGGCCGATTCTTTGAAGCGTCAGCGAGATCAACTCATCGGGAGCCCAACGCTCATCGGTAAACAGGAACGCACCTGTCGAACTGATGTCTTTTACGGCATTCTGTTGAGCTGAATAGCCTTTCCAGTGAAAGGCCGCAAGGCCAGGCGAATGCCGCCTTTCAGCCCTGTTTCTGTGGGATGAGAGCGAATCCGAGCTATTGCCATAAAGATTCATACGACTCCCGGGGGTTGAAGTCCAGCATCGTCAGTTAAATCGGGATATTGGTTTGACTTTGTTTAGACTCTGTTTTCCCGATAGCCGGAGACGCACCTGTAGAGCAAATACTACTCCCGCCATCAAAGGTTTTGTGGCTGGAAATTGGGTAACTTTGGGAACATCCGAAAGGGTTCAATATCGGTCGCTGGAAGAGACTTGGGTAACCGCGCGAGGGAGTCAAGAGTGGCCGGGAGTTACATCTGGCGCCGGTTAAAAAGGGCTTCCAGCGGGCTCCGGTGCTTAAGCCCTAGCAGATGGGCTGCCAGGCGCGGGGTCAATCGAATCCGAAACGTGGCGGTGAGCTAAAGCGCCTCCGGGCAGGAGGCGCCAGAATAACTATTGCTCAATCGGGTCGATCACATTCTTCGGTTCAATTGCAAAGGAAGGCGTCGCTGCCTGAGACAGGCCATAAAAGCCCTGGGGCGTCCCGCGATGCCCGTTGCAACGAGCGTAGAGTTCGAGGCCGAGAGAGGTTGGCTCGACCTTGGTGTCGGTGATCTGCGAGAAGAAGGTCGACTTTACCCGTTCGGCGATCAAGCCGATGTCGGACATGTGCTCCAGTTCGCGATCAATCTTGATGAGGTCGCGGGAACCGGAAATCTTCATCAGCTCGGGAGCCTTCCAAACGACGGGACGGGAAGTTATCCGTCCGAAACCGGAAACGAGCTTGGCAGATTTGGCACAAACGGCAGCGAGAATGCGCAAGTGAAGCGCGTTCATCTGGCTCAAAAGATCGATGAAGGACAGGCTGGATTCGTCCTGCCCGTCGGACGTGCAGGAGGCAGCAAGAAGCCCCGCCCAGAACTGCAACATCCAACCGTCATCGGACCACGACCCACTTTCGATAATGCGCATTACGACCTTGGGCAGGGCCAGAAGCTTGTCGGACTGTACCGCAGCGCCGAGCATCTTTTCCGCCTTGAGCGCGATGTCGACTGTCCTCTCAAGGCGATAGTTGCTCAGTTCTTCGTGCAGGAGCTTTTTGATATTCTGCGCGCCGCCAGGAGCAATTGTGCAGAGGAACGCGATGGTGCGGGCCACCCTGAACTCGCGCAGTATATCTTCCGGTTCAGTTTGCTCGGCCGCGCTTTTGAGCGGACTTTGCCAAAGCCGCAGATCAGCGCCTGGAGGCAAAACGAACGAGACGGCAACACCATGTTCGTCCCATCGAACGGCTTTTGCCTGAACAGCAAAGGAGTTCTCCGCCGATTTCTCAAACGGCCCAACGCGCTGCAATGTAAGAGATATCATTTCGCCGGGTTCCCAGCGCTCGTGAGTCAGCAAATAAGCTCCGGTTGAGCTGATATCCCGCACTGTTACCTGATGAGGCAAGGAGCCATTCCAGTGGTAGGCGGCAAGAGCCGGTGAGGTTCGCCGTTCAGCCCTTTGCTGGGAAGATTCGGTACGTCTCGATGGTGAACTCATGCAACCCCCAGGAATTAGAATGCCGCGGACATCGTTTGGCGTGAGGGGAATTTGGGCAAAGCACGTGCAAGGACGACTTTCCCAATCCGGCACGGCACGGCGTGCACGAAGCAATCTTACACTTGCATATCCCACTTTGGTGCCATGCACAAGGGTTACTTTAGGCATCTGTACCGGTCATCTAAATGTAGACTCAGGACCCGATTTGGTCCTTCGGCACAAGGCGAGGGCGAAAGTGGCAAGTGCCACCTGCAATGACCGCAGTCCAAAGCGATTGGTCGGTAGCCTGTTCCGCTGAACCGAGGAAGAGGAAGCCGTCGGGCGCGAGAAGGCGATGAATGTTCGCGAGCAGAGTAAGGCGTGTCTCCTGTGAGAGATAGAGCATCACATTGCGAAGAAGGATGACATCGAACCGATCACTGAATCTGCGGAAGGGCAAATCCTGCCCGCAAATATTGGCCTGGCGGAAGTTACAGAGCTTCTTGATTTCCGGTTTGGCAAACCAGTCTTCGCCGATGTGGTCGAAGTAGCGAACCACGGAGCGTGCAGGCAGGCCACGGTTGATCTCAATCCGGTGGTATCTGCCCTGCCGGGCACGGTCGACGACCTCGGCGCAGATATCCGTGGCATCGATACGAATCTCCCAGCCGGAGAGCGAAGGGAAGTGTTCGCGAAGGAGCATGGCGAGCGAGTAGGCCTCCTGGCCTGTAGAGCAGGCTGCGCTCCAGAATCGGAGGGAGCGAGTGGAGCGGCGGGCTTCGATGAGCTTGGGGAGAAGCTCAGTGCGCAGAAGTTCAAAGGGCCGGCTGTCGCGAAAGAAACTGGTTTCATTGATGGTCATGGCTTCGGCGACGGCGCGCTCGAGTTCGGGATCTTTCTTTACACGCAGTCGCGTCACCAACTCGCCAAGGTGCGCCATACCGTAGCGCTGCAGCAGGAAACCCAGGCGGGCCTCAAAGAGATAATCGCGCGAGGGCTCGAGGACGTTTTGGCATTTGCTGAAAACGAGCTGGCGAAGGTAGCCATAGTCGATGCTCTGCAAAGAGGCCATGGTCATATCACCGACTCGCGAAGTTTGCCAGCCTCAAAGGGGGATCGAGCGACGCATCGCAGGATTTCAGAGGCAATGGCACTGAGCGGGAGCAAGCGATGCGCGAGTCCGGCGGACGCCACGGCGCCGGGCATGCCCCAAACGGTGCTGGTGGCAAGATTCTGAGCAAGGACACAGCCGCCCCGAGCGCGAATGATCCGGCAACCGGCGAGTCCGTCTGAGCCCATTCCGGTGAGGATTACGGCGAGCACACCGGAGCCGTAGACAGAGCTGGCGCTGCGAAAGAGGACATCGACTGCAGGCCGGCAGTGGTTTTCGAGCGGTCCCTGATGGATATGGAGCGTGGGAACCAGACCGGCGCAGGATGCGGGAAGAACTTCCATATGCCAGTTGCCGCGAGCCAGATAAATTGCGCCGGGGCGGACCGAATCGCCCTCGGCCACCTCGTGGACGTGCAAGAAGCAGTTGCGGTCGAGGCGCTCGGCGAGGAGCCCGGTGAAGAGTTCCGGCATGTGCTGGACAATGAGGACGGGGAGAGGAAAGGTCGCAGGCAATGAGGGAAGCAAAACGTCGAGAGCGGCCGGCCCTCCAGTGGAGACACCCATAACGAGGACAGCGGGGACTGAAGGCGGCTGAGCACGCAAAGGGAGGGATCCCGGAAAAGAGCGCGGCTCAGGCGGAGCTAGGGCTGCCCGCGCGCCGGCAGTAGTGGTGAGGGCATGGATTTTGGGAAGCAGGTCCTGGGCCAGCGTTCGCAGAGCAGCCTCCCGGCCGGCCTGATTCTCAGGCTTGGCAACGTAGTCGGTCGCTCCGCTGGCGAGAGCCTCGATGGTGACGCGGCCGCCGCGCTGAGTGGATGCGCTGCACATGATCACGGGCATGCGATGATTCCGCGCGCGAAGTTTCTTGAGGGTCACAAGGCCATCCATGTTGGGCATCTCGACATCGAGCAGGACGAGGTCAGGGCGAAGGGATTCGATGGATTCTAGGGCAGATGCGCCATCGACAGCGGTACCCGCAACTTCGAGGGCTGAGTCGGCACAGATGACAGCGCGCAGCAAACTGCGCATGACGGCAGAGTCGTCAACGATGAGGATGCGGATGCGGCGGCCGGGCTCCATCACATATCCGCCAGGCCAATCATCCTCATCTTCTCAACGAGTGCTTGTTCGTCGAATGGCTTCATAAGGTACTCGTCGGCTCCGGCCTCGAGAGCGCGGAGGATGAATTGGTTTTCAGCTTCGGTGGTGACCATAATGATCTTGATCGCGCTAAAGCCCTGCGCGCGAAGGTTTGTAAGCATCTCGAGCCCGTTCATGACGGGCATGTTCCAGTCAACGAGGGCCAGATCGAAGGCCCTGCAGGACTTGAGCAATGCGAGGCCAGCCTTGCCGTCCTCGGCTTCTTCACACTCGATTCCCTTCTCTCGAAGCAGGCCTCGCAGGAAGCTTCGCACGAAGCGGGAGTCGTCGACGATGAGTACGCGCATGATGTTTCTCCGAGTTCTATGCTGCCGCGTCTGCGCTGAGCCAAAGCGGATCGAGGCGCTCAGGATCGAGCATGACAAGCAGGCCGCCTTTGAGTTTGTATACTCCGGTAAACAGGTTCTTTCGCTTATCGTCCAAGGTCGATGGGTTGGGCTCATGGTCTTCATCGAAAACTGTGAGGACTTCGCCGACGGAATCGACCAGCACGCCAAAGCAGCCGCCGTCGCTTTCAAGAACGAAGATGTCCTGAGGCTTGTCGATTGGCGCCAGACCGAGCAGGTGGCGAAGACTGACGGTGGTGAGCACGTCGCCCCGGTAGTGGACAAGTCCGCCGACAAATCCGGGAGCGAGCGGGACGATTTGCGGACGCGTCGAGCCAACGATCTCGAGGATGTGGCTGATAGGAATGCCAAAGAGCGCGTCTGCCACGCGCACCGAACACATTTCGATTGAAGCGGCTTTGGCGCGATGCGGGGCGTTGAGTGGCGTGCTCATGCGAGAACCTCAGCGAACTCGGTAAGCGGATTGGCTGCGGTTTGCGTTGTGGGAAGAGGCTCCACGCAGCGGAGGTCCAGCAATTGAGTGACATGATCCTTGAGCAGGGTGACAGCATCGCTTCGTTGGTGAGTTCCTGCCTCGAATAGATCAGCACCCGATGCCACATCGAGAACATGGGAAACAGCGATGCCGACATGGCGACTGCCTTCGCGGCAGACAACGACAACGATCTGGGAGGATGGATTCTCGCTCGCCGAGAGCACTCCGCCGACGTCGCCAACGGGTAAAAGCTGCCCTTCGAAGTTGAGCACAGGGCCGCCAGCGAGGTATTCGATTCGGGAAACGGGGACCTGTTCGATGCGAAGAACGTCGTTAAGCGGGATGGCAGCGGGATGACCGGCCAGATCGACGAGGAGAAACTCGACGGACTTGGAAGATTCGAGAATGGCGTTGCCTTCGGTGGCGGGAGGCTGCGCTTCGGACAATGAGATCCCCGCCTTAAGTGCGATAGAGGCAGGGTCGAGGATGAGGGCAAGGTGGCCGCTGCCCAGGACGGTTGCGCCGGAGTAAAGATGGATGCCTTTCAGAGCTGAGTTCAGAGGCTTAACGACAATCTCTTCGGGGTCGGCGAGGCTTTCGACCACTAGGCCGAAGCGGCGGCCATCGGCGTCGAGAACGGCAATGAAGCTGTCCCGCGGGGCGGTGCGGTTGTGTAAAGTGCCGGGAACGAGAAGGGCGTCGAGAAAGACGAGAGGGAGCAAGTTGCCACGCAAGCGGAAGAGCGGCGCCGCATCCATCCACTCGATGAGGACGCCGGCTTTTATGGCGGGCACGTGAACTAATTCAGAGAGCGCGCCCTGGGGCAGCGCGAAGCTTTGACCCAGGGAACGCACGATGAGCGCAGGAATGATGGCAAGTGTGAGTGGGATGCGGAGGCGCAGAGTTGTACCTTTGCCGGGGTGCGAATCGAGTTCGATCTTGCCCCCGATTCTTTCGACGTTGGTGCGAACGACGTCCATGCCCACGCCGCGGCCGCTGACGTTGGTGACAGTAGCTGCGGTGGAGAACCCGGGAAGGAAGATGAGCTGAAGCAGCTCGCGTTCCGACTGCTGCGAAGCGTTTTCGGCAGTGATGAGACCACGCTCGATGGCCTTGTCGCGAACCCTTTCGACAGAGATTCCGGCGCCGTCGTCTGAGATTTCAATGAGGACGTGACTTCCCTGTTGCGCAGCGCGTAGCTTGAGCAGCCCTTGAGGGTCCTTGCCCGCGGCAAGGCGGACATCGGGCGCCTCGATGCCGTGATCGAGAGCGTTGCGGACGGCGTGTGTGAGTGGATCCTTGATTGCTTCGAGGAGGCTCTTGTCGAGTTCGGTTTCCTGACCTTCCATCTCGAGGCGAACGTTGCGATGGAGGGCTTGCGAGAGGTCGCGCACCATGCGGGGCATCCTCGAGAAAACGTTGGATACAGGCTGCATGCGCGCCTTCATCACGGCCTCACGGAGATCGGCGGTAACCATGTCGAGCCTACGCGAGAGGTGGGTGAAGTTGGGATTAGCTGCTGTGGCTTGCAATACCTGGTTGCGCGTGAGAACAAGTTCGCCGACAAGGTTCATCATGCGATTGAGCAGGGCCACGTCAACCCGGAGAGTGCTTTCTGCGGCGGATGGATGAGCCGATTCTTCTCTCTGGCCGGTAGAAGGCGCCGCTGTCGTGAGCGGTGCTGGAGGTGGCAGCGCGGAAACATCGGGCGGATTCTGAAGCCCTGGAGACTCGATTGGACCGGTAGCAGATGGCGGCGGCGAAGTTGCAGAGCACGCGACGAGCGAGCGAACCGCGGCACGTGGCCTTGGGGATTTCCCGCGGGACTGCTTCGAAGGCGCTGCGACGGGCTCAGCCGCTTGAGGATCGTGGCAAGCGGGAGTGCACAGTTCGTCAAGGCAAGAAATAAGCGTCTCATCGGCGCCAGTACCTTCGGTTTCATCCGTTTCAATTGATTTGAGGATGGCGCGAAGGCCATCGAGCAAGTGCAGCAGCCCGGTAATGACAGGAGCGTTCGCAGCGAGCTTGCCATCGCGCAGGAGGCCGAGAAGATTTTCGCCGGAATGGGCCAGACGCTCGAGCTGCTTGTAGCCCAGAAAGCCGGTCGTGCCTTTGATGGTGTGGACGGAGCGGAAAATCTCGGCCAACAGGGCGGAGTCGTCCGGTCGCTGCTCGAGGTCAGTGAGGCAGCGCTCCATCCGGTCGAGCCCTTCCTGGCTCTCGATGAGGAACTCGCGGGTCAATTCGTCCATCGCTTGTCTTCCGTCTCGCTGCTGCTCTCCGGCGCGGTGGGTTCCGGCACGGAAGCACTCAGGAGGTTTATCGGAAAGTGGGGACGAGACTTGAGAAAGGTAGGGATCAGGGAACAGGGACTAGGGAGTAGTGAGGAGAGACTTGGGACTAGGGACTGGATCAGTTCTCAGACGGCGGATCGATGTGGTCGATAACGAGAATATCGACCTGGCCCTTGTCGGATTTGAGTTCGAGGCCGAGCTGCTCTTTGAGGGCGGTGAAGACGGAGGGGCCGGAGTCGGGCGCGGAGGAGGTGTCGCTGTTGGGAACGGCGGCGCGGGAGTCGTCAGGCGCAAATTTGAGACTGATGGTGTAGTTGCCCTGCAGACCGGTCTTATCGACGACGACACGGCCTGTATAGCGGTAAAGAACTTCAGCGAGGTCGGCCATCGCGTGGGAACTGCTGGTGATGTTGATTGTGACACCGCTGGAGCGGCCAGTGACGTCGACGTGTTTGGGCCCGTCCTTGACCGGAGCAAACTTTGGACCACTTTTGCCGACGACGAGCGCGAAGATGGGAAGCGTTTTGGTTTCGATGTGCGCGGTGAGGTGGAACCGATCGTCGAGAAGGGATTGGAGCATTTTGCGCCGTTGCTGCAAGGCGATGTCCCAAGGCAAGGCACGGAGTGCGTTGTCGTTGTCTGGGTCGGACTTCGCAGTGATGTCGAATTTGGCGGATGTGAGCCAGGAGGGTGCGCCGGTGATCCGGGAGTCGGGAAAGTTGTAGGCCCACTGAACGAGCTGTAGTGCGGTGACATTGATTGCACGGAAGTCGCTGCCGCCGGAAGAAGAAATGTGGGAGTGATTGGTGCGGTCGTAGTTGTTGACGTGAATGGAGGCGACGTCGAAGGATGGGGCGGATTGAGCTGTTGCCTTGTCAACAGGCGCAGAGGTTGTCGCGTTGGCGCCCGCAGGAGTTGAAGGCGGGGCGGATTGGGGGCCTGCGTTGGAGACGAAGAGAGCTGAGATGGCGATGAGGAACAGCATGCTACGGTGGCTTGGGTGTACACGGAGAGCGGTCATGCTTTAGCCTCAAATGTCACTCTCGTTCCGAAACGGGGACTGCACTCATGATGACGAGCTTAACCGAGAATTCGCTCGACAAGCTGCTCGAAGCAGCGAAAAAGGCCGCGGAGAATTCGTATTCGCCCTATTCGCATTTTCGCGTGGGTGCGGCGTTGCGGCTGACGAACGGCGCGGTTGTGACGGGCACCAACGTTGAGAACGTGAGCTACGGGCTGACGATTTGCGCGGAACGGGCGGCACTGGTAAGGGCTGTGTCGGAATTCGGTCCGGAGATACGCATCCAGGCTGTAGCAATTGCCAATTTGAACGACGCGGCAAGCCCGCCGTGCGGCGCATGCAGGCAGATGCTGGCGGAGTTTGCGTTGCCGGAAGCGCCGGTGGTCTTCCCGGCAACGAACGGTACGCGGGTGATGGCTTTCAACGAGGTGCTGCCGCTGGCATTCGAGATGAAGCTGAAGTGAAAACAGGGATCAGGGATTAGGGGTCAGGGTTCAGGGTTCAAAAGTGAGGGTTGGTTCGCTATGTCTGAGAAATCCGCTACGCCTTTCCACATGATTGATCTGATTCGCAAGAAGCGCGATGGCGGGGCGCTGGATGCGCGGGAGATTGGCTTTCTTGTTGCCGGGGCGGCGAAAGAATCGATCCCGTTGGAGCAGCTTTCGGCATGGCTGATGGCGGCTTGGCTGAATGGGCTGACGATTGAGGAGACACGAGCGCTGACGGTTGCTATGCGCGACTCGGGCGACAAGTTCGATCCGTCGCGGCTGGGCAAGGTTGCGGTCGACAAGCATTCCAGTGGAGGGGTCGGCGACAAGACGAGCTTTCTGGTTGCGCCGCTGGCAGCGGCGTGCGGCGTTGCAGTACCGATGATCAGCGGCCGGGCCCTGGGCCATTCCGGTGGGACGCTGGACAAACTGGAGGCGATTCCGGGGTATCGCACGGCGCTGACGCTGAAGGAGTTTGAAGAAGTGTTGAACAAGTGCGGCGCATCGATTGTGAGCCAGACGCCGACGCTGGTTCCGGCAGATCGGGTGCTGTATGCTCTGCGCGATCGCACGGGAACGGTGGAGAATCCGGGGCTGATTTGCGCGTCCATCTTGAGCAAGAAACTCGCGGCAGGATTAAATGCGCTGGTGCTGGATGTAAAAACGGGTTCGGGAGCCTTTCTGCGCAAATATGCCGATGCGGAGTATCTGGCAGCGTTGATGGTCGCAACGGCAGAGGCTGCGGGAACGCGCACGGTGGCGCTGCTGACCGACATGGGGCAGCCTCTGGGGTACACCGCAGGCAATTGGATTGAAGTGGCGGAGTGCGTCGAACTGTTGCGGGGGGAGATGCCTGCGGAGAGCGAGGATTTGCGCGAGCTTTCGCTGCGGCTGGCAGGATGGATGATCCACCTCGGCGGCAAGACGGAGACGCCGGAGCAGGGTTACTTTGCTGCCGCTGGAGCGCTGGCGGATGGATCGGGGCTCAGGGTTTTTCTTGAGATGGTAAATGCGCAGGGCGGAGACACAGCCGCGTTCGATGATTTGCAGGGATTTCACAAGCCGGGCGCAGTGCAGGTGCTGGATGCGTGGGAAAGCGGCTACGTGGCAGAAATGGACACGACGGCTCTGGGCTGGGCGGTGCAGCGACTGGGCGCGGGACGCGAAAGGGCCGGTGAGCCGGTCGATCCTCATGCGGGGATTGAATTTCATGCCAAGCGTGGTGCACATGTGGAGAAGGGTCAGCCGTTTGCCACGCTGTACGCGACGACTCCGGGCCTGTTGGCGGAACCGGTGGAGCTGATCCGGAAGGCGATTACGTTTTCTGAAGCGCCGCTCGAGAAAAAGGTTCCGCTGGTCAGCCATATCTTTGCGCGCGAAAATGCGGAACCGTACCTGCTGGCGCGGGTCGACGATTTTAGAACCATATTGCTGAAAACGTAGTTAGCGTGATTGAACGCTCAACGCTCGTACTTTTCGTAGGGAAGTGTTACCAGCGTTTGAACAGCGGGAGTAATCTCTGTATCGCCGCGGCTCCTTCCATTACAGAAATCGCACGAGTCGAGGTATTTCTTGTGCTGGGCAAACTCGCGCATCTCGTTTTTCGCACCTGGCCGCGAAAAGTCGACGTAGTCGCCCTTGAAGTCCGGAACCGCCTTGAGGCGATATGCGTTGGCAGAAAAGGGGCAATGAAACAACAAATTACCTGAAATCACGAAGATGTTCTTAACGCAGCACGAATTGAAGATATTCTTCTGCGCTTCTTCGGTTCGGTTATGCCGGGAGATCTTCCCGCAATCAGTCCAGTTACCAGCCGGGAAACAAACGTAAGCAATGTGATGGTTCTCCAGCTCCCTCAGCAACCGGTCCCGGTTTCTTGAAAGCGCTGCATAATCTGTAATAAAGTACAACACCTTGTCGCTCTGCATGGCAGCCAATTGGTCTTTCGTCGGGACGATCGTGGCATTGCTGTAGACAAGGATCTTCTTCACTTTTGGCTCTTCAATCAGCCGCTTGACGATGATATGCGCTTCCTTGTTCATGAACGGCTCGCCGCCGAGAATGCGGATTTCATTCACTTCATCCACAACGGAGCAGAACCGATCGATAGACCGAAGGATCTCAGCGGTATCGTCGCTGACCGGATTCTCATAGAACTGCATAAGATTTGCGCAGTCTTTACATTTCATGGAGCATTTCTCGGTGATCATCAAGTCGACCGAGCGGAAAAAGAGCTTGTCGGGTTCAGCGTAGCTGTCCTGACACAGGAGCGCGGCGGCAACGGTGTGGGCCACGAAATCGATGGGTCTCTTGTAGGTGTAGGGATAGATATCAAAGTTTCTCAAGAGTCTCGTACAGGCGCTCCATTTGAAATACCCCATCCCCTCCAGTTGCGTGACCACGTCTCCAATTTCTGCTGTGGAGATGATGAAGTGAGCTTCAGGAAACCTCTGCTCTAGGTCTCGAGCGGGGACGATCTCCAAGCCGCAACGGAGTTCTCGCGCTAAATTGGAGTTGTTGTCGCAAAAAGCGTGAACCGGGATTCCCGCCTCACTGCAAGCATGAAAAATTGCTTCGCCAACAGATCCCGCGCCAAAAATAATCACCGGTGTTGCGCTTGTCCCAGCCGGTGGTAGGTTAGATTCTGGCATCCCTTTGCCTCCTGGTTCGACGAAACCGCCCCTTGTTAACTTTATACAGACACACCGCTACGATAATGCTTGTCAGCTTCAATCGGATGAGCCCAGGGATAGTCTTGCTGTCGCCTTTTGCTGGACTGTAGTATTCCAAGTTATCTCTCAGATCCACGTCATTTACGATTTGAGAAATCACTCGGCGTTTCTTCCAGATTGATGTTCGTTGGCCGTGCCTAAACAAAGCAATCATTGTTCGTATTGCAAAATAGACATGCGCGTTTCCGACGGCCCTCTGAACTTTGGTTGCAGGGACGCTGGAAGCGATCAAAAGTGTCCGAATCCCATTAAGAGCAGGTTTGTACCCGAGCGGGTAGGCGCTGAGCCCATAGGTTGTTGCGCCAGAATCCAAAGAGTTCGTATATGTGTACAGCTTGTTTCTGAGATACGATGCAGAATCTGCATGACATAGATATCGAACATTGAAATCAATGTCCTCGAATATGCGCAACTCTGGATTGAAAAGAAGCCTCTTGCCCCTTATTATCGATGCCCGGAACAACTTCCCCCATACATAGGTCAGAAACGCGAATGCTGTCGGTTTTTTCAAGTAATCCAGGGTTCGGGATACGATGTCCTGTTTGAGAAAAAGCGCGTCCTCTGGGTAGAGGAATTGCGAAACCGAGTTCCTCGCCTCTGCGCATTCGATCGTAAAATCGCCGATTACCAGGTCGGATTGGGTCCGCTCCCAATTCTCCATGAGCAAAGTCATGGCGTTCCTCTCAATACGATCGTCTGCGTCAAGGAAAAACAGGAATTCGCCTGTGGACTTTGCGATCCCTAAATTTCTGGCGGACGCTGGCCCACTGTTGCTCGAATGCTCGACGTGGATGCGGCTGTCGCGACGCGCATACTCATCGCAGCGTGCGCCGCTGCTGTCAGTCGAGCCATCGTCAACAAGCAGCAGTTCTATCTTCTCGTAGCTCTGACCGATTGCGCTTTCTATGCAAGAAACCAACTGGGACGCGCAGTTGTATACCGGGATGACAATGCTTACCAGGCCCGGCATTAGGGCGCCACTAGCTCCTGCTTGAACTTCCATGACTGAATCCATCCAAAGCTGTTCGTCGCCAACCAAAGCCTTCGCGGCCTCCCGAAAGCTCCCTATGCAGACCTCGACCTTCGGAAAGACGGCCTTCGCACTTGACTTTGTCCTATTTCTAAAAAGCTATCTCACCGCACAACCACTTGCCGCGATCCGGTTGGAAGGGTCTTGCACTCATGTTGACCGAATTCTTGAGAGCTGCAATCGACTGCGCGTTCAAAGGGGACATTGGCCAGAAGTTCGTTGCATCTGGGACAGCGAACCTCAACATGAAGGCCGGTCGATACAAGTGAAAGCTGACTCATGGTTTGGCAAGTCTAGCACTACTCACCTTCGGCGCTCTACAACTTTCGGGTCCGAGTACCGTTACCGCTACGCGACCGGCTACTCGGACGTAAATGCTGTAATCAAAGGACCTACGCACATAACGGCTCAAGCGCTGGATCAACTTCTGGTCGATGGGTATCAAAATGAATGATGTATTACTAGGGGACTAGGGGCTAGGGACTAGGGACTAGGGACTAGGGACTAGGGACTAGGGACTAGGGACTAGGGAGAGACTAAAGGGTTATTTCAACAATCAGCGGTGGGGACTGATCGAAGTCGCTATATCGAATCCATTTCGGCTTCGCCACGAAATAGGCGATTCCGGGCCAACTCATGCGCGCGAGACCGTCGGGCCAGACGGTAAAATATGCCTCCTGAAGGCGTTGAAGTTCGCGGCCCTTTGGCTCAATGGCCAGGCCCTCGAATTGAACCGTCTGCTCTCCGGCCCACCCTATTACAAACGAGCAGGAAGGACGCTCAATCAGGTTTGCGTATTTTCTGGACGACTTCACTGTATCGAAAACGATCTCCAGTTCCCGAGTGGTCGCGATGCCGACGAGCGCTGATTGCGGAGTCCCGTTGCTCGAAGTGCTGGAGATGACTCCATAGCGACTCTTCGCCATGAACTTGCGAATCTCCGCTTTTTCCATTGTTCGCTCCTTCAATTCGGGCAGGAATTATAGAGGATGTTATTCAACCAGATGCTGTAAGGTAATCGAAAGCAAATCTTGAGATCCGGAGCGTTCGATTTGGGCCGATTTACGGGGGTGCTGGGGATACTGGCCGTGCTGCTGGCGGCGTGGCTGGGCTCTACGGATCGAAGGCATATTCGTTGGCGGACAGTGGCATGGGGATTGAGCCTGCAATTCCTCTTCGCGTTTCTGGTGCTGCGGTTCACTTTTGGACAGCAGGCAATGGCGTGGGCCGGCGATGTGGTGAATAACATGCTAAGCGCCACCGCTGCGGGCACCAAGGTGCTGTTTGGCGCGCTTGGCACGCCCGAATACTTCGCTCGGCTCGATCTTCGCATTCCAGGTGCTGCCAACGATCATCTTCATTTCGGCATTCTTTGCGGTGCTTTATCACATTGGCGTGATGCAGATCATTATTCGCGGCATGGCGTGGGTGATGCTGAAGACGATGCGCATCTCGGGCGCCGAGAGCATGAATGTTGCTGCGTCGATCTTCATGGGGCAGACCGAAGCACCGCTTACGATTCGGCCGTTTCTTATCGAAGGCCACGCGCAGCGAGCTGATGACGATTATGACCAGCGGCATGGCGCACGTGTCGGGCGGCATCATGGCCATGTACATTTCGCAAGGCATTGAAGCGCGGCATCTGCTATCGGCGGTCATCATGACATCGCCGGGAACGATTCTGATGGCCAAGATGCTGGTGCCGGAGACAGAAGTGCCGGCGACCGAGGGCACGCGTCATTATTCCCGAAAGACGAAGAGCACAAGGAAGAGAACCTGATTGGCGCGATTGCGCGCGGGACCATCGACGGCGGCAAGCTGGCGATGAATGTCGCCATCATGCTGATCAGCTTTCTGGCGCTGGTGGCGCTGCTCGACATGCTGCTGGCGTGGATGCACATGCACAATGGTCTGCACTGGATTCCCGGGAGCCTGGGCGAGATTCTGGGATTTGTGTTTGCGCCCGTGGCGTGGCTGATTGGCGTGCCGTGGCAGGACTGCGGGCTGATCGGCAATCTGCTGGGCACGAGAATGGCGCTGAACGAAGTGATCGCCTACATCGCGCTGGGAACACACAAGGCGACGCTGCTGCCGCGGTCGTTCACTATTGCGACGTTTGCTCTGTGCGGGTTTGCGAATCTGGGATCGATTGGGATGCAGATCGGCGGCATTGGCGCGCTGGTTCCGGAGCGGCGCAACGACCTGGCCAGGCTGGGCGTGCGGGCGATGCTGGCCGGGACGATGGCGAACCTGATTTCGGCATCGATTGCGGGAATGTTCCTGGGATAGCTGATTCAGCGTGCGTTTGCTCCAAGGATGCGTCAGTGCACTTTAGAGAGTTGAGGCTTGCCTTGATCGAGTAACTCGGTCTCGGCATCCTGCAGTGAGATGTTTCCGGGGAGGGGCTTGAATTGGGATTTCTCGTCGTCTTCTTCTTCGGAAATGTTTTTGAAGAGCAAAGCATAGCCCTCGATGTGGACATGGGTTTCGGTGATCTGCCATAGGCCTGAGCCGATTTCGCGCCGTTCTACATCGAATGTGCCGCCAGCCTTTAAATCTCCTAGCAATCCAAAGCCGAATTTGACATCGCGGATGAGGTGTCCTTTCAAGCTGACGATGCGATGTTGCGTGGTATCAACCGCCATGTCTCCTTCCATCGCAGCAAATACACGAGCCTCCATATCAGGAGGTCGAAACTGCGGATCTGGTGTGAAGTGCAGAATCGTGTCGCTTCCCTTCTCTTCCTTTTTCGTCCAGATAAAGGCGTTGGGCAGAATCTTGAGAAGTTCAGTGGCTTGCTCGTCATCGTGCTGGCCGTTCTTGTGCTGTTTGGCTTGCGCGTCGGAGTCTCGGACAAAGCTATCCATCTCATTACGCTGCTCGCCTTCTGGAACAAGCTGGCCATTTCTTGAAACGATGCGTTTCAAGCTGGCGGTTCGCGCCTCGGCAACCCATTGCTTCACATTCTTTTGGGGCTGGCGGTCGATTTCGAAATAGAGCCAATGCGAGTGGTCGTCGCGGTCCGCGGCCAATTCAGTCTGCACCGCCTGTTGCACGATTTGCCTCGGGTCTTGCGCACGGGAAGCGGCGGCGAGTACTGCCAGGAATGCCAACAACAGCATGCGATTGATCGGACGCACCGAGGAACCTCACGCATGGTTAGATGCATTCTTGTCGATAAGGGAAATTCTCAGATCGTAAGAATTGGTTCTCCACTAGCTTCCTGCGCGCAAGCGGCGCATGCGATAGAAGAGCGTGAGTCCTGTGACCGAGCCGCAGCTCAAAAGGCTGGCGGCCATGCCTAGGATCAGGGATGGATCGCGCTGGTAGGCACCGTGCACAATGCCAATGGCCTGCAGCACACTGAATCCACCAAAAGTGATCAGCGAGATGCCTTCATCGCTCTTCTTGCGCCAGACGGCGATCACCTGCGGAACAAAGAGAAGTGCGTTGCACAGCAGGCCGAGGCCAAAGATTACGGCGACGATCTCTTTCATTGGATGGGGCCCCCGGCGAATCTTGCTGCGTTGCGCGCTTTGGCCTTCGCGGCTTCTTCCTCCCGGGTTCTTGCGGGAGCGCTGGTTTCAAGCGAAACAAGCAGGCGAGCTGCCACAGCGGCTACTTCGTCGACAGCCAGCAGAAAGGCAGCTTCGTTGGCTTTTGAAGGCTTGCCGAATCCGCTGATCTTGCGAACAAATTGGAGTGACGCAGCTCGGATCTCGGTTTCAGTGACAGGTGGATCGAAGTTGAAGAGAGTTTTAATATTCCGGCACATCTTCCCGGCCCTCCGATGACACATTATCTAGATTCATACTCTACTTCGTTCGAGTCATAGTTCGGTGTAAAGGGTAGCTGTAGAATCTCTGCAACGGACTCGCGGGTCAATCTATGAGTTATTTCGATGAAGTTTTGGAAGCCGCCGATTTTCTGCGGGGTCGGTTGGGGCATCTTCGGTCGCACGTGGGAATTGTGCTTGGTTCGGGACTGGGTGCGGTAGCCGACACCATTCATGATGCGACGATTGTGCGTTATGAGGATATCCCGCACTTTCCCAAGTCGACGGTTGAGGGACACTCGGGGCGCCTGGTAGCCGGAGTGCTGGGCGGTGCCCACGTCCTGATCATGCAGGGGCGGGTGCATTTTTATGAAGGATACTCGCTGAAAGATATTACGTTTCCCATGCGAGTGATGGGTGCGCTCGGATTGCGGGCGGTGGTGCTGACAAATGCTGCAGGCGGCATCGCCGAGGGCTACAAGATAGGCCAACTTGTACTGATTGCCGACCATATCAACATGATGGGCTGGAATCCCCTGGTAGGACCGAATGAGCCGCGATTCTCCTACGGTCGACCCAATGCAGGGTTAAGGTTCTTCGATATGACCGAAGCCTATTCGAAGCGACTCCGCATAGTTGCAATGCAGGCTGCCGAACAGGAAGGGATGACGCTGGAAGAGGGCATCTACCTGGCGGTGAGTGGGCCGAGCTTTGAAACGCCGGCGGAGATACGCGCTTATCGATCGCTTGGCGCGACGCTGGTGGGCATGTCGACCGTGCCCGAGACGATTGTGGCTCGACATATGGGTATCGAGGTGCTGGGGATCTCGTGTGTGACTAATCTGGCCGCAGGGCTGAGCCAGGCGCACCTGAGCCACAGCGACGTGTATGAAGCCGGGAGGCAGGTGGAGCGCAGGCTGAGTATCCTGCTTGAACGGCTCGCGATGTGGATTTCCGCGCTGGTGGACGCAGAAGCGTGAGCGATGAGCCGATGACCGCCGGACAGACCACGGCGCGGTTGCCGTTTCCACCCCAGATCATCGGAATTGCAGGAGCGTCGGGCTCCGGCAAAACAACGCTGGCCGCAGAATTGGCTCGGGAACTCGATGGGGTTCACTTTCGACTCGACAATTACTACCGCGACCTCTCGCACCTGGCGATGGCGGATCGAGCGAAGGAGAATTTCGACGATCCGGGCCTGATTGAGGACGATCTGCTTACTGAGCAGGTGGCACAATTGGCGCGCGGAGAGCCGATTGAGCGCCCCATCTACGATTTTTCGACGTACATCAGGATTCCCGGTCAGACCGAGAGAGTGCTGCCAGGGCCGTTTGTGCTCGTTGAGGGGTTGTTTGCTCTTTATTACCCAAAGCTGCTTCATGTTTATCAGTTGTGCGTCTACGTGGAAACGCCGGATGTCGTTTGCTTTGAGCGCCGTTTGCGTCGGGACATGGTTGAGCGCGGGCGGACGGCTGAGTCGGTGCGGCAGCAATATGAGGCGACTGTCAGGCCTTCGAGCATTGCTTTTGTGCGGCCATCCGCGAAGAATGCACATCTAACGGTAGACGGAACCGAAGCCTTGGACTGGAAGGTGGAACAGGTGCTGGCGGCAATGCGCGAACGGGGCCTGCTGCAGTTACCTAGATAATTGAAGAACCACCCACTTTTGGGGTGCGGATGCGCCAAAAGTGGAGCATCCAACCATATTGCACCAGGGCTATTGTCGTTCGTGGTACCAGATTCGATCGTTTTATCCAGGATTCACGCAACATCTAAATGGGAACGGGTTTCGTACAGATAACGTAGGGATAAGGATGAGCAGATCTCTCAAAGCGATGCGACGGAAGGTTCAAGGTTGGATGCTTACCGGCATCTCGCCTCGCCGGCTCGCTTTGACCTTTGCGTTAGGGTTTGCCATCGGCTGCATTCCAGTCATCGGCATTCCGACGGCCCTGTGCCTTGTGGTCGCTCTCTCCCTGAGACTGAACCTGCCGGCGATCCAGGCGGCCAACTACGCCGCGATGCCCCTGCAGATAGTGCTCATCTTTCCATTTCTGCGGCTCGGCGGTTGGATGTTTACTTCGGGAACGCGCCCTGCGTTTACCCCGGAAATGCTGTTGCACGAATCCCCCATGAAGCTTCTTTGGACTTCCAGCGGCCTTGCGGGTCAAGCGCTCGCGGCGTGGCTGGTGATTGCGGTCCCGATGGTGGCAGTGCTCACGCTCGTACTCACGATGCTCCTGCGGAAGGTTCCCGTGCTTGCGGCGGCTGAAGCTGGCGACTGAGACGCGATTCCAAATTCTCGATTCGAAATTCCGATTAGACATTTCCCTTACCGACTGAGGGCTGGGTGTTCGTCCCGTACAACTCGGCAAGTCTGGAAATAGACGGTCGGGACAAGCTCAAATCTCCTTTTCACTCACTGGCTTTCGATTACTTTCGAATGGAGCTTAACCGCATTGATAGATGCGAGATGGTTTAGAGTTGACCATAGATTTCATCAAGACCAATTTGACCAGTTGTGAGGCAGAATGCCTGTCACGGTAGATCAAAACCCTTCAAACGTCGGCATACCAGGGATCGTCAAATCCAAGTTGCTGTGGTACTTCACTTTTTTTGTAATCTCTGGATTTTGCGGGCTGGTCTACGAGGTGGTTTGGGTCCGGCTGGCAATGGCCAGTTTTGGCGTGACCACGCCTCTTGTTTCCATATTTCTGTCAATGTTCATGGCCGGCCTGGGACTTGGCTCGTGGGGTGCAGGGCTGTTAACGCGCCGAATTCTGAGTGGCGATGGGCCGCGGACACTGCGCATTTATTCGATTGCCGAATTGCTGGTCGGAATCTCGTCACTGTCGGTTCCTCTGCAGCTAAAGTACGGACGCTTGCTGTTGCTGAAGATGGGAACTCTTGGAGCATGGCAGACCTCGGGTTACTACGTCCTTGTCGGTATCTGGATCGCCGTCACAGTTATTCCGTGGTGCGCCTGCATGGGATCCACGTTTCCTTTATTGATGGCGGTCATTCGACAAACGGCCAAGTCTGCATCCGACCGTTCCTTCAGCTATCTTTACGTCGCCAACGTCTTTGGCGCGCTTCTGGGCACCCTGACCTCAGCATTCGTTCTAATTGAGCTGTTGGGGTTTCAGGGAACGCTTTACGTCGCGGGTAGTCTGAATGCGATCTTGTGCCTGATGGCCTTCGCGATCAGTTTCTCTCTACCATCGGTCCCATCCATCAAGAAGACGATCGTTTCGGAAACGCCGCAAACGAGCCTTTATGGCCTTCCCAGGAACGCAATGCTGATTTTCCTTTTCGCAACCGGATTAATCAGCATGGGAATGGAGGTCGTCTGGATCCGCCAGTACACACCCTACCTCGGCAACGTCGTGTACGCTTTTGCGGGAATACTCGCAGTTTATTTGTTGGCTACGGTCATCGGGTCGCAGGATTACCACTTCAAAGCTCAATCACGCAAACCCGGCCAGAGCGCATCTGCATGGACTTTTCTCGCTCTATCTGCCGTTTTCCCGGTGGTCGCCGTCGATCCACTCCTGCCGCTTGGAAACTGGATACCTGGCGTAATGCGTCTCTTTGCAATCATGTTTTTCTGTGCCATAGCAGGTTTTCTCACACCCTTATTAGTGGACTCCTGGTCAAAAGGCGACCCGGATCAAGCGGGAACCGCATATGCCGTCAACATCGCCGGATGTATTGCCGGACCTCTCGTAGCCGGTTTTTGGCTCTTGCCCTGGCTTGGAGAACGGTGGGCGATCGTCGGATTCTCAATCCCTTTGTTTGTCATCGCCGCCTTCATTGTGTTCAGAAAGCCGACAGAAAAGACTCAAGCGAAGGCCGGACTCGACCCAAGATTCCTTTTTGGCATTGCAACGATTCTCGCGGTGGTCTTCGTGAGCGTGAGCCATGACTACGAAACCAGATTCGTCGCGCGCGAGGTTCGTAGAGACGACACAGCTACCGTCATTGCAATGGGAAGCGGCTTCCAGCGACAGCTTTTCGTGAACGGCGTTGGGATGACATTCTTATCGCCGATTACCAAGTACATGGTCCATATGCCTCTCGCGTTCATGCCCAGACGACCGCAAAATGGGCTTGTGATCTGTTTTGGAATGGGAACCAGCTTCCGCTCAATGCTTTCCTGGGGAATTCCCACAACGGCTGTTGATCTGGTCCCAAGTGTTCCAAAAATGTTTGGGTATTACCACGCCGACGCAGAGAAGTCGATGGCCTCTCCCTTGGGAAAGGTCATTATCGATGACGGCCGACGATTCCTGGATGGTTCAGCCCAGGAATACGATGTCATTATTGTGGACCCGCCCCCACCACCACAAGCTGCGGGTTCGAGCCTGCTGTATTCACGGGAATTCTACGATGTCATCAAGAAACATCTGCGGAAGGATGGAATCTTCGAGACATGGTATCCGAAAGTTGGCGGAGATAATGCGACGATGGTTTCCATTACCCGAGCACTGATTCAATCGTTCCCGTATGTGCGAGCTTTTCGGTCGTACGAGAATCGCTACGGCATTCACTTTCTGGCCAGTATGGAGCCGATCCCCAATATTCCAAGTTCAGAATTGGCGACCCGCATGCCGCCTGCCGCAGTTTCTGACTTCCTGGAATGGGGTCCGGCAACGACCCCCCAGGAAGAGTTCGACCTGGTCCTTTCGCACGAAATTCCGATCCAGCAAATCATCGCCGAGGCGCCCCTGTCCCCCGCATTACGAGACGACCACCCAATCAATGAGTACTTCTTGCTACGTGATTGGTTTCCGACGATCGTGAGATAAGGTCTTCGGCAGGTTGAGACTTGGAATCTTCAGCTGATCCAACCATTTCGAGTTGTCGCGGAGTGTTATGGTGACGATGGAGAGTGCCCAGGCTGGCTGGAGCTGGTCGATTAGCCGCGCCTTGATGCCGCGCAACAGTTGCTTGAGGCTGGACCATGCCTGCTCGACGGGGTTGAAGTCGGGCGTTCGAGGCGGCAGATGGAGCACCCGGGGCTGATCCGCCGAGACCTCCAGCCACAGCGGGCCCTGCGGATTCAACGCGCCAGATAGTTACGCGGGTGCTACTGTCTGCCCAACTTGTTTTCGCCGCAAGAGAATGACAGCCACGGCTCCATATAACACCAGGCATAGCAGGTTTAAATCGTTAACCCCAATCGCGAGCGAGCTGTATTCCAACAGGCCGCCAACCATTGCACCGAGCAGGTTATAGCCGAAGGCGACGCTCGGCACCGCGCTGCGCTTATAGACTGTTGAGAAAATTAGACCGGCAAAAAAGACGGGCAACGACAGAAATATCAGCACGAGGACCAAATTCAACCCCGGCCGTGCGCTCAACGCGAGGCTCCTTTCTCCAAGCCACCAATCCGCAAAGATCAAGACGAGCAGCGGTACGCCGCACCAGACAGGATTGCTAGCCCACTTCCAGCCCAGGCTCACAATCACATTTGCCAAAAGAATCATAACCAGAACGGAACTAATGACAAATGTGTTCACCGTCCAGGTCGTGCCCAGCAAGAGTGCGAGCTTGGCAATAAGCTTCGTCTCGATGAGCATGAAGCCGGCGCCAAGAAGCAACATCGTCCAATCGAAACGCGCATGAGATACTTCCACGGCCCGCCGGATTCCCACGTACGAAAGTCCCAGGATCACCACGAACAGTGAGATGTAGTCCGCTGGAAAACCTCTTTTCCTCAAAAACAAAAAGGGCCAATCATCCTTGGTCGGTTCAACCGCCTCCTTGCCTACAAGGTCCTCCGCGTTCTGCGCGATCACGTATGGATGCGTAAGCAGCGAGTTGCGGTCAATTCCAGGACCCGCCAGCATCACCAGGTTGTTTCGTTCATTTCCTAGCGAGTGGACGATGACTGGCTTCATGCCGCTCGCCTGCCAAAGTGCGTTGTAAACATGTTCCAACTGGAATTGTTTGTAGAAGTAAAACGTAACTGCAATGACTCCGTGCGGCGCCAGGTCTTTCATCGCAGCTTGAAAACTTTCTACCGTGTAAACGTAGTTGTCGAGTCGAATGCTCGACATCGATGAGAACACTGCATGGCTATCCAGCGCACCAAAGACGATGAGGTCATAATTCCGGTTCGTCGGGTCCCGCAGAAACTCGCGGCCATCCGTGATGTGAAGCTTGACCTTCGGCGATTCATAGGGCTGCTCGGGATGAATTTCTCGCCCAATATTCGCGATCGCGGGATCGATCTCAACCGCATCGACCGAAGTGGCGCCATACCGTACCGCGGCCGCTACATCGTTCCCAGCACCGGCTCCAAGCACCATCACGTTGTGAAAGCGATCAGGGAAGATTCGATAGGGCACGTTGTAATAGTCCAGGAGGTGTTGCTCGACATCGTGAGGCAATGAGTCGGCAAATTGTTGTCGTCCGTCGAAAGCGCTAAGAATAGCGTCATGGTTCACATTGACGTTGTGGCCAATCAGATACTGGGAACCGTTCGACGAATTTACTGATACCGGAACAATATCAATTCGGTAGTAAGGTGACCAGACGATGCCCTTTGGTATAAGGAGCCAGGGGACCAGGATCAGGAGTGCGAAAGCTGGCCAGCTTGCTTTCGACTTCCAGAAAAATGGCAAGAGAAGAACTGCAGCGAACACCATCCAAACGAGCGGTCCCGTTTGCATCCAGGTGAGCGCTGCATAGAATAATCCACCAATCAAACTGAATCCAACGTTAACCGTATAGCCGGTCAGAGTATCTACGTCGTTGAAGCATTGGCCGAGTTTTTCCCCCAGGGAAGCGAACAGCGCGACAACCAGAACGAACACGCCCACGAGAACGCTAAATCCCTTCAGCAAAGTGCTGACCGGGTTGTTCAGATTCCAGACACCAATTGTGTAGAACTCGAGCGGGTCGATAAATATGACGTGAACATAGCCAAGAATTGGGGCAAAGCAAATCACCGCGGCGACAACCAGCAGGAACCAAGGGGTAAAGCGAAAAAGGTTTCGCGTACGTGGAGCAACAATACAGCCGATTCCAAATCCAAGAAACGCAGCTAATAGTGGAAAGTTTTTGAAATACGCGAAGATGCGTATCTCGGTTGAAAGCCACCGAATGACAACCAGCTCCAGGTAGAGGATTACAAAGCTGATGAGTGCCAACCTGGCATAGCTCTGCACTGCGTTCTTTGATTGGGACATGAGTTTCGCAATTCTCTCTCGGGAGTCGCACGAAGTCAAGGCGTTTGGGTGCCGATTTAGGTTCAAGGACAATCCAAAGTCAGGTATAGGTGCGCATCAATATTGGCCACCACCTTCAAATCGGCAGGTGACCTATATCTCACTAGATTCTCGTTCGACACAGAAACAGACTTTCATGAATTCGTCTCAAGGGACTTGTTCTTGAGGGAGGCCAGCCCACGCCCTTCTTATAAGTCCTGCGCGAAAAACCTGTCTAGCACATTGCGCTGCCGAACAATGCTTTGGAGGGAATGCTCATGAGAATCTATTAAGCAAGAAGACCGATTGCTGAGATTCTCGGTCATTGTTTCGCTGCGGTCGGGAAAGCTTGCTCGATCATCGACTGAAGCAGACCTTCTCTGCCAACATCCTGGCAGATAAGAACGCCGAGCGAAGCCCGGATCGAATGCCATTGACCTTTTCAGGGAAACTCCACCAGCAAGTTCGACCCTTCCGCTGACGCTGAGGCTGCATACTTATTTCCCTGCAGCGTATGGGTCTGGGACCGGGACAGCGCTCTGCAACCAGGCGCTGTAGATCATGTCGCGCAACATGCTGGCTCCAGCGGCCAGACGCTCGGCGGCAAAGGCGCGGGATTCTGGAGTTCCCTGCCCGTTGAACCCACCAGCTTTTTCCAGCTGGTAGACCTTTTCGACATAAGTCGCAGTATGGCGGATATAGGCCACGTAACTTTGGAACATGTCCCCGGGGATTGCATTGACGGGGTACATTTTGGCCTGGACTTCCGGCGCGTGCAGATTTGCGCCCACGAAAGGGCCCTCAAACTGCCAGTGAATCTTGTGGTCGGTGGTGTAGCCATTGGGGTTAGGGCCAACCCATCCGTTGTATTGGATGGTAGTGTGCAATGGCTGCGAGGCATCGCCAACATAATGACCCAGCCAGCCAATATAAAAGATGGCCGACTGCTCGACCGGTCGCGTGTCCTGGTGGTCGGCGGAGAGTCGACGATACTCGCGGAGCGCGGCCTTCAGCCGCTCCCAAACCTCAGTTGCTTCCCAAGGCTGTAGTCCAATCTTCTCGGGGCGCTGACCTGAGGCGAAGACACTGGCCTCAAAGTCAAGACGGCGGTGCGGCAGGGGCCCAAGGGCATCGGCCGGTTCAAGGTCGATGAAATGCTCTGGCGCTTGCGCGGCGTTGAGTTCCGGTTCAGCCGGCGAGCGCCAGCGGTCGGGTTCCGGACCGAGGTATTCAATCTCGTTGATAGCAGCTTCGGAGCGCAGAAACGAAGGCACATCCGGCGGCAGGTTTGCGAGCGCTAAGCGGTTGATTATGCGGTGACCTTCGTTACCCCAGCCATGCGCGGTTTCCGGTTCGAGAAGAAAGCCGGCTAGGACAATAAAAGTAGACAAAGCAAGGGCATAGCGCACAGGTGGGCGGGACATGCGGCCAGTATAAGGCTGCGCTGATCTGAGGGGAAAGCCACATCGCTCTCACCCAGAAACTCGTCGAGGGTACCGATGAGGGTTCAAATCAGCGCTTTGGCGTCAACTTAAGCTTGAAAAGCAGCTTGAGTTGTGGAAGGGTGCAAGATAAGCCTCATTGTGTAAGTACTGCATCGGCGGGAATGACACGCGAAGGGTAGGATGGATGTGTTCGTGTGGGTGGAACCTCGCAGTGCGAGACAATTGGGTGTCGAGGCATTTTGACAATCACCCCGCGAGCATACGTGTGTTTGACAGCCTGTCTCGCGGCGGACAACAGCAACGGTGCCTGCTCGACATTCGAGCAAGACGGACGAGCGGCAGCACCGGCGTCGGATGTGGGAGCGCGGCAACAGGATGAAACGCGAAGCCAGGGAATCGAAAAACAAGGGAGATAACCACTCTCCGCCGTTATGGTCTTCGCTGTCAGTTCTCGCGCTTGCAATGGCTGCAGGCGGAATCACGGCCCGGCTTCAGGCAGGTCCCCGGTTCGACTGGCTGTTGCTGATGACGGCAATGGGGCTGACAGCCGCCGTTGCCATGCGTCTGCTGGCCGACAACTCGGCTGAGCGAGAAGCCGCAGCACGATATGCCGGCGATCCGCTGAAAGACATGCTCGATTCGGCGGGCACACTGGTGGTGGCCATTGACCTTGAAGGCAGGCTCACCTACGTAAATCCGGCGGCAGAGCGACTTCTTGGCTATCACGCGACTGAACTGGTAGACGAGGAACCTACGACGGATTTGCTGGCGCCGGGTGAGGGCGAGCGGCTTGTTTCAGAAGTGCGCAGACTCTACGGAATCACCAAGCCCGAAGGCAGCAACCAGAGCGACCGGTTGTCGAACTACGCGGAAGTCGTGCAATCGCTGGCACCCAGCCAGGTTCCAAGTTTCGAGACGCACCTGCGACGCAAGGATGGCTCCCTCTTCCCTGTTCGGCTTCACATCTCAACTTTGCGCAACCGGGTCGGTGCGCCCATCGGGCTTGTGGCCGTGGCAATGGATCAGACAGCGGCAGCCAACCACGGCGAGGGTATACGCATTCCGCGGGATCGCTACCGCGACCTGTTTGAGAATTCGAGTGAGATGATTGCAACGCTCGACTTGGCGGGCAACTTTCTCTACGCGAACCCGGCATGGCGGCAAACGTTCAAGCTGGACAGGAATGCTTCACTGGAAAATGAATCGTTCGGAGACGTATTCGGGCCCAGTTGCCGCGACGAAGCCTCGGCGCTGCTAAGGAAGGCGCTTGACGGGATCACGGTCGATCGTGCCCCTCTGCGTACCGAGACCGCGGATGGTCGGGTGCTGGAGCTGGAGATGAGCCTGCATCAACGCCGGCGCGCGGGCAAGCCGCTGGCGGTGCAGTGCCTGTTGCACGACGTCACACAGCAGAAGCAGCGCGAGCATCGCCTGGCTTTGCAACTGGTGGTAAGCCAGATCGTAGGAGAAAACGTCTCGGCGGAGGTTGCCACCAAGCGGGTCTTGGAAGCGCTGTGCATTTCGCAGGGTTGGGATGTAGCCGTTAAGTGGGATGTGAATGCCGAAGAGAACCGGCTGGAATTCAGCACCGCCTGGGGCATTCCGGGTAGAGAAGCCGAGGGCCTCATCCAGGAAAGCATGGGGATAACGCAGACTTCCGGGGGCAGCCTGTGCGGTCGGGCATGGAAGGAAGGCCGGCTGGTCTGGGCCTCCGACTTGTCAGCCCTGCCGACAGGAGCGCGTGTACAGGCCGCAATCCGCAGCAGAATGGCGTCAGGCTGGGCTGCGCCCGTCCAGGTTGGAAGTCACGTTCTGGCCGTGTTGGAGTTCTATAGCCGCATCAAACTGCGTGAAGACCGCGAAACGACCGCTGCGATGGAAACGGTGGCCGGTTCGCTGGGACAGATGCTGGCACGAACTCGAGAGCGCGAGCGCGCTGAGGAACTGAGCAGGCAGCAGGAGATTCTGCTGGGCTCGGTTGCTGACGGCATTTGCGGGGTGGATCGTAACGGGCTGGTGCGGTTTGCAAATCCCGCCGCGGCGCGGCTGCTTGGAGCACGCCCTGCGAATTTGATCGGCAAACCCGTTCACCAGTTGGTGCATGGAGCAGCGCCGCCAGACAAGAAATGTGCTGAGGATTGTCCGTTGCGCAGAGCTTCAGGGCAGCGCAAGTCGGTGACCGGCGAGGGCACAATCTTCCGCAGCAACGGCACCGGTTTCCCCGCGGAGTTCTTCCTGAACCCGATTCTCGACCAGGGCAGATTTTCAGGATCGGTGCTGAGCTTCAGGGATATCAGCCAGCGGTATGCACTGGACCGGATGAAGGATGAGTTCGTTTCGACAGTCAGCCACGAACTGCGGACGCCGCTCACGTCGATTCGTGGAGCGCTGGGTCTGCTGTCGTCGGGCATGCTGGGAGCAATTAACGAGAAGGCAGCCAACCTTTTGCGGATCGCGCTTAGCAACTCAGAGCGCCTGGTGCGTCTGATCAACGACATCCTCGACCTGGAGCGCACGCAGAGCGGGCGTGAGCCGCTTGCTTTCCGGCCGGTTCAATTGGGTGAAATCGTGCGGCAGGCAATGGACGGCATGCAGCCGGTGGCAGATGAGGCAGGCGTGTTGCTGATTCACGACAAGACGCAGGTTGAGATCACGGCCGACGCTGACCGCCTGCTGCAGGTAGTGACGAACCTGCTTTCGAATGCGATCAAGTTCTCGCCTCCAAATTCAGCCATATCGGTGATGCTGCGCTCCGGCGCCAGCGGGGTCACACTCTCGGTGATCGACCAGGGCCGCGGCATTCCTGCGGACAAACTGGAAGCCATCTTCGGACGATTCCAGCAGGTGGATGCATCCGATTCGCGTCAGAAGGGAGGAAGCGGGCTGGGACTTGCTATCTGTCGCGCGATTGTCTTGCAGCACACGGGGCGCATCTGGGCGGAGCGGAATCCGGTGCGCGGATCGACATTCAGGGTATTCCTGCCCTACCAGCCGGCGGCAATCAAACCCGAGGATGGAGAGCAAAGTCCGGCGGCGCACGGCGCGGTACTGGTGGCGGACACAAATGGCGCCACGCGGCCCCTGATTGCCGACCAGCTGGCTCGCTACGGATACCGTGTGGTGGAAGCCACTACCGTGGACCAGGCGGTCGCGGTGGCGCACGATGGCGTTTCAGCGATCGTGCTGGATACGACGGTGGATGGCATCAACGGATGGGAGATTCTACCGATCCTGCGGCGCGAGGATCCAGAGGCGCATACGCCTGTGGTACTGGTGGGTGTATCGAATGCGCAAAGTACCGCGGAGAAAAACGGCAAGCCGGAGCGGCTCTTCCCACGGCCAACCGATGATGCTCTTCTGAGCGAATTGACGCGCGCACTGTGCGTACCGGGCGAGAAAGCGCGTATCCTTGTGGTTGAGGATGACCTGGACCTGGGCCAGGTGATAGCCGAGATCTTCACACGCGAGTCAACCACTGTGAGACTTGCGCAAAAGCGCCAGGCCGCGTTGGACGAATGCCTTTCATTCCAGCCGCACATGCTGGTGCTGGACATTGCGCTTCCAGACGGCGAAGGGTACAACGTAGTCGACTGGCTGCGGCAACATGATGATCTGGGCAGGATGCCGTTGGTAGTTTACTCCGCTCACGGTTTGACGCAGGCCGAACGCATGCAACTGGTGCTGGGGCTCAGTCATTTTCTAGCCAAGGCAAGCGTGGAGCCGGAGCAACTGGAAGCGCTGGTCTTAACCATGCTGCGCAGCTCGCAGGAGATAGAAGAGTCTGTCCCCGAAGTCTCAGCCAGCTGAGTGCTGTAAAGCCGGCATTGGAGTATTCATTTCATGCATCGCATTCTTATCATTGATGACGAAGATGACATCCGCGAAGTGGCGGCTCTGAGCCTGGAGACGGTGGCAGGTTGGGAAGTGATGGTCGCAAGCTCGGGGGCGCAAGGTCTCGCTCGTGCTTCTGCTTATCAGCCGGACGCGATTCTGCTGGACGTGATGATGCCGGGGATGGACGGGCCGACGACGTTTCGGGAACTGAGAAAAAACCCGGCGACAGCACACATCCCGGTTCTGTTGCTGACAGCCAAGGTCCAGGCAAGCGATCAGCGACGGTTTGCGGATCTTGGCGTAGAAGCTGTTCTGGTAAAGCCCTTTGACCCGCTTACGTTGTCTGAGCAGGTAGCCAGCGTGCTGGGCTGGAGCTGAGAGGCGAAGGCCGTGGGGCAGAACGAAGAGCCGGCGCTTGAAGAAGCACTGAATCGACTTTGGACGAAGTTTCTGCCGCAGATTCAGGAGCGCCTGGCCGCGCTCGAGGCCGCCGCGTCAGACTTATCTAGCGGAACACTCACCCGAGACCAACAGGCCGCCGCGGGCTCAGCTGCACACAAGCTGGCCGGGGTGCTTGGTACATTTGGGTTGCACCAAGGCACGATTCTGGCGCGCGAGGCCGAGGCTGCTTACGAGAACGACCTGGGCCGTTCTGAAACTGTTGCCGCTCGATTGACAGTGATTGCCGCGCAGTTGCGAGCGATGGTTACCGGCCGCAAGTGATACCCGCGAGCACCGGTCCGCTTTACCCCCGGCCAATTACACTCTTCAAAGGTGATTCGACAGGATCCATCTACGCGCCAGCTTGACTTGAGCTTTGAGACCCCGCAGGATGCGCGCCGGGTCTGGCTTGTGCGCGATCTGGTGGAACACGTCCGCGACCAGGTTGAGCAGACATACGGTGATGTGTGGGTGGAAGGCGAAATCTCGAATTGCCGGCCCGCGCCGTCGGGGCATTTGTACTTCACTTTGAAGGATGCGGAAGCGCAACTTCCTGTGGTTCTCTTCCGGCGACAGGCCCTGCTGTTGCGGTTCCGGGCTGAGGATGGGCTGCATGTTCTAGTGCGCGGACGTGTGAGTGTCTACTCGCAGCGCGGACAGTTGCAGCTTGTGGGCGAGACGATCGAGCCGGTCGGAGCCGGTTCGCTCCAACTTGCGTTTGAGCAACTCAAGGAGCGGCTCAAGGCAGAAGGCTTGTTTGATGCGGATCGCAAGAGGCCGCTGCCTGCGTTTCCCCACACTGTCGGGATTGTGACGTCACCGACTGGCGCGGTGATTCGCGACTTTCTCAATATTGTCGGACGGCGGCATTCGGGACTGGATGTCCTGCTCTTCCCCGCTGCAGTGCAGGGCGAGCAGGCGGCGGGCGATGTTGAGGCTGCCCTGATCGAGTTGAACGCGTGCGGGCTGGTCGACCTGATTGTGGTGGCGCGCGGCGGTGGATCGCTCGAGGATCTGAGCGCGTTCAACAGTGAGCGTGTGGCGCGCGCCATCGTCGCATCACGCCTGCCCGTGGTCTCGGCCATCGGACACGAAACAGATTTCACGATTGCGGATTTTGTGGCCGATCTGCGCGCACCCACGCCCTCCGCCGCCGCGGAGCTGATTACCGAAGCACAGCACAAGATTACTGAGCGCGTGGCGGATCGATCGCTGCGACTGGAGAGGGCGGTGCGGTTTCAGCTCTTGCATGCCCGGCAGCAGCTCAACAGCGCGCCAGTGGACCGGGCGGAATGGCGCGTAACAACGATGCTGCGCCGGATGGATCAGAGGCTGGATGATCTCGGATTCGGCATGGAGACGTCGCTGAGCGGGCAGTTGCGCGAGCGACTGCGCGAGGTGGCTGAGTTGGCGGCAGCGGTGCTGCATCATGATCCGCGGCGGATGCTGGCGCGGACGCGGGAGAGGTTGATCGCGGGAAGCACGCGCATGGAACGGTCGCTGGAGCGGACTCTGCGGAGATCGACGGCGCGGCTGGATGCTTTGAATGCGCGGCTGCGATCGCTGTCACCACTTGCTGTACTTGAGCGCGGATATGCGCTGGTCATTGGAGCGGGCGGCGCAGTCATTCGTTCAGCCAAACAAGTTGCGGTTGACGATCGATTGACAACGCGGCTGAGTGACGGCGAGTTCACGAGCCGAGTTGAAAAGAAGATGGCAAAGAAGAGAATGGACAAGAAGTGAAAATTATGAGTATTGAGGGCAGAAGAAAGCTGTTTGGAACCGATGGAATTCGCGGGATTGCCGGCGAGGCGCCGCTGGATGCGACGACTGTATTTGCAACTGGGCTGGCGCTGGGACACTCGCTGCGGGAAAAGGCTGCCCCCAAGGTGATTTTGGGACGGGACACGAGGGAATCCAGTCCGTGGATCGCAGCGATGCTTGCAGCGGGACTGCGCCAGACGGGCGTGCGAATCGAAAGCGCGGGAGTAGTACCTACACCCGCAATCGCTTTTTTGGCGCGGAAACACGGCTTCGATGCCGGCGTGGTAATTTCGGCTTCGCACAATCCGTGGCGCGATAACGGCATCAAGTTGTTTGGCGCTGACGGGTTCAAGCTTGCTGACGCTGTAGAGTCGACGATTGAAGACGAGATTTTGAGACATGCGGCGGAGACGGCGCCACCAGATCAGGTCTTCCCTTCCCGGCGTTGAGGACAATAAGAACTCTTCATGAACACTACATTCAGTTCCTGATCGGCTGCGTGCCTGGACTCAAACTGAATGGACTGCGTATCGTGGCAGACTGCGCAAATGGCGCGGCAGCGGCCGTGGCGCCTGAACTGTTTGCCCGATTGGGCGCGAAGATTCCGGACGAGTTTGCGCTGCTGAATATCTCGCCGGATGGTCGCAACATCAATGACGGCTGTGGCGCGTTGCATCCCACGTGGGTCGCGGCGGAAGTCCATAAGCGTGGCGCAGCGATCGGCCTGACGTTCGATGGCGACGCGGATCGCTGCATGCTGGCTGGCGCGCACGGCAACATCATCAACGGCGACGCGATTCTGCTAATGGCTGCGCGGGACTTGCAGTCGCGTGGAATGCTGACCGACAACCTGGTCGTTGCCACGACCATGTCGAATATGGGATTGGAGGCGGCCCTGAAGCGGTCAGGCATCCGGATGCTGCGGGCCGCGGTTGGCGATCGCTATGTGCTGGAGCAGATGCAGGTGCACAACGCCGCGCTGGGTGGCGAGCAGTCAGGGCACATCCTCCTCCCTCATCTTGCAACAACCGGCGACGGGCTGCTGACGGCGCTTGTAGTGCTCGACCTGGTTACGCGCACAGGTAAAAGCGTTGACGAACTGAGTGTGGATTTGAAGGTGTTTCCGCAAGTAATCGTGAATGTAAAGGTGCGCGAGAAGAAGCCGCTGGAGGAGATTCCTGAGGTGGCTAGGAGCATTCGCGCGGCGGAAGAGGAACTGAAGGAGTCAGGGCGCGTGGTGATTCGCTACTCCGGTACCGAGGCGCTGGCAAGAGTGATGATTGAGGCCGAAAGCGAAGAGATGATGCGACGTCATGCTCATGCAATTGCGGAAGCAATTCGAGAAGAGCTTGGAGTTTGATGATGACGGTAGCTTCAGGTCAGCTCATAGCATTCATAGATCGGGATATGAATCAGATTGACTATTTTGTGCGGTCATCCGCGCTGGATGCAAGACGTTCTTCGTGAGCTATTGGATGGAGTGCTCGTCTCACATAAACCCATAGATAAAAGACGCACATCGTCAAGAGGATGAGCGGGACCGGAAAAGCAATCGCCGCGGATAGAATCTGCCTGGACAGCCCTGAAGTGGACGGATGATGGCTGTGAATGAAACTTAGGACAAAAGCCCATGGAAGATCCGCGATGAACAAAAAGCCAATGCAATTTACCAGCATTGCAAGTCGCCCGACCAGACCTCCCTCGGCCCAGAGCAACGCACAGGCCGGGATTGTAAGTATCACAAGTCTCGCATCATATTGCCTGTGGTAGACGGGGAGCATGGAAAAAGCAGAGACAGCCGCAAGTGCGAGCCAAGGCCTGTTCTGTAAGGGTCGCGACCGCAGGGTTACGAATATCCAAACGGCCAG
Source organism: uncultured Acidobacteriaceae bacterium (assembly GCA_963826915.1). Taxonomy (GTDB): domain Bacteria; phylum Acidobacteriota; class Terriglobia; order Terriglobales; family Acidobacteriaceae; genus Telmatobacter. The sequence goes on along the minus strand of CAWGYG010000003.1, from coordinate 905,060 downwards.
AAGCAACAAGCAAACGACATAGCTGAGAGAGTTGTAGACTTTCGGATCATCCCAAAAGAAGCTGATAACCGCCTGAAGGTCCGTGATCATGAATGTGCCGCGACCCAGGACGAAAGCTGGACTCGGATCGCTGACACTGCCGTGCGCTGAGAGCGCGAGCATATTCGATCGAATTTCCTGTATCCAGTTTGGCGAGACGTGGAAAACCCATAAAACAGTTGGAAGACTCAGCGCGCCAAAGACAGCAAGTGACTGGAGCGCGCGTCTGCGATAGATCCCTCCCGCCAAAACGAAATAAAGCCATACCAGGCCTGTGTCATGCGGCTTGATCATAAGGCTGATCGCGAAGCACACAATTCCGGCGGCCACAAGCCGCTCCTTGAGAAAACACCACGCGCTTACGATGCAAAGGCTGATCGCGATTCCTCCGGGATTTGCGGATGAAATGAGAGAACCGCTGTTGGCAAGACAAAAGCAGAGCAGCGCGCCCGACAATAATGGAGCGTGGCTTGCTCCCAGATTCCACATCAGGAAAGAGGCCAGGATGAAGCTTCCTGCGATAGTCGCAATCCAGATTACCTGCGCCAGACTGACCGGAAGAATTGCAAATGGAAGCGTGAAGGCGAATACCGTCGGCAGGTAGATATACCGGGTCTCGTCGTCGAGGATTTTTGCGCCGGTCTTATCGGTCCGTTTCTCGCCGCCTTCCGCGAAGTACATGCGGGCAAGATCACTCTGTTTGTAGGGATCACAATTGTGCAGCAGGCAATTCGCACTACCGTGCGCCATTCTGAAGTCGAGGAGTTGACCGTGTTGAACGCCGGTTATTGCAAAACCGAGCAAAAGGAAGGCTAAGCATCCAAGCCGCATCAGATGCAAACCATCGACCCGCCCTTTTGCCTTATCCATTCCACACAGACTACCACCCGGAATCTTCGATGGGCCTGAATCAAATTCGCAAAACCCTATCGCTTTACGGTGATCGACTTTGAAGGTGGGGACGGCCTACAGATCGCGCCAGTTGGGGCCGAAGCCTAAGTCAGCGACCAACGGAACGTTGAGCTTGATGACGCCTTCCATTTCGGCACGAACCAGTTCTTCCACTTCTGCGGTTTCGTCGGCTGGAACCTCGAACAGCAATTCGTCATGGACCTGGAGAACCATCCGGGTCTTGAGCTTTCGCTCCGCAAGTATGCGGTCAAGGGCAATCATGGCAAGCTTAATCAGGTCGGCAGCGGTGCCCTGCAGCGGAGTGTTGATGGCGGTGCGCTCGGCAAATCCGCGCTGGTTCGGGTTGCGGCTCTCGATGTCGGGAATGGGGCGGACGCGGCCAAACAGGGTGTGCACGCTACCCTCGCGACGCGTTGCTTCGAGCGTCTTATCGATGAACTCCTTCACGCCCTGATAGCGGGCAAAGTATCGATCGATGTAGGCGCGCGCCTCGGCTTGCGGAATGCCCAGTTGCGCCGCGAGGCCAAATGCAGAAATGCCATACACAATGCCAAAGTTGACCGCCTTGGCGCGGTTGCGCGTTTCCTTATCCATGGTTTCGGCGGGAACACCGAAGACTTCGCTGGCGGTTAGGGTGTGGATGTCCTGATTTTCCTGGTAGGCGCGCGTCAGCAGTGGGTCGCCACTGAAGTGCGCGAGAAGTCTAAGCTCGATCTGCGAGTAGTCGGCGGAGAGAAGTTGAGTGCCCGGTGCTGAAATGAATGCAGCACGAATCTCGCGGCCGAGTTCCGTCTTGATGGGAATGTTCTGGAGATTTGGATTGACCGAAGAGAGTCGGCCCGTCGCCGTGGCTGCAGCCTGGAACGTGGTGTGCACGCGCGACTCGGAATCGGCGAGCAGCGGCAGCGAATCGACGTAGTTGGATTTGAGCTTGGAGAGATGACGAAATTCCAGGACCAGGCGCGGAACTTCGTTGGCCTCAGCCAGCTGTTCGAGCACGTCCTGCGCGGTGGAAATGGCTTTGCCTTTGCCACGCACGACTGGGGCAGGCAGGCCTAGCTTGGTAAACAGCACTACCCCGAGTTGCTTGGGCGAATTGATGTTGAAGCGCTCGCCGGCCAGCGAGAATATCCGTTCCCCGACGCGCTCGAGTTCAATCCCAAATCGTTTCGAAAGGCCGTCAAGCACCCCGGTGTCGATGCGCACGCCGTTCTTCTCCACCCGGTAGAGCACGGGTGCGAGGGGCAGGTCGATCTCGGTGTAAACGCGCATCACGCCGGCTTTTTCAGCCTCCGAGCGAAGAGAAGTGACCAGTTCCTGGATGGAAGCGGCGGCAGCGGGAAGAGACGATGGCGCAGGCTGGCTGTGGCGCGCAGCCACATCGGCCAGCGATTGCGTAGAGTGAGTTGGATTGAGCGCGTAGGAGAGCAGCATGCTGTCGTCGACCGCGCCCTGCAAATTGACTCCCAGTCCGAAGAGAACGTGAAGGGCGAGCTTCAAATCGTGGACGCGCTTGGGAACCTTGGCGTCTTCAAACAACGAACGAATCTCGAAGGTAAGCGGCAGGCACAGCGCTTTGCCGGGTTCGGCGCAAACGCCGATGCTGAAGCAGGTTTTCTTTTCTGCTTCATCCACCACATCGAGCAGCGACATCGTCTGCGGCACTGCGTCTTCGCTTTCTTCTTCGACGGGCTCGGCGGCATCAAGGGCGAAGGCAAATCCATATTTGCGTGCGCTGGCGTAGAAAGCAGCTGTCTCCTCCTCCGTCGGCTGGTCAATGAGTTCAACGCTTGGCGCGGTGGTGGAAGGAGCAAGTTCACGGAGCATCGATGTAAATTCAAGTTCAGTGAACAGGTCGCGGCAGGCCTCGATGTCCGGCTCCTGGGTCTCCATGGCCACGAGATCGAGCGCGAGAGGCACATGGCAGTCGATGGTGACCAATTCCTTCGACAGGAGGACAGCATCGCGATTCTGCTCCAGCGACTCGCGATAGCTCTTGCGCTTCACTTCGGCGGTGCGATCGAGCACGGCTTCCACACTGCCGAACTCCACGATCAAGTCAACGCTTCCTTTGTCGCCGATGCCGGGAGCGCCGGGAATGTTATCGATGGTGTCGCCGCGCAGGGCCATGACGTCGACAACCTTTTCGGGCGGAACGCCGAGCACCTCGGTCACCTTGGCGGCGTCGAGAATGAGGTTGTCCTTTTGCGGATTGAGGACTTTAACGCGCCCGGTGACGAGCTGCATCATGTCCTTGTCGCCGGAGACGATGAAGACATCGTGGTCGCACTCCGCGGCTTCGCGCGCCAGAGTGCCGATGACATCGTCGGCTTCAAAACCCTCGGCTTCGAGGATGGGGATATGCAGGGCCTCAAGCGAACGTCGGATGTAGGGGATCTGGCGGCGCAAATCTTCGGGCATGCTTTCGCGCTTGGCCTTATAGCCGTCGTAACTTACTTCTTCAAAGCTCTGCGATTTTGAATTCCATTTGCGCAGGGTGCCGATAGCGCGGGCTCGCTCGTCGCGAAAGACAGCGCCGCTGACGTCGAAGACCGCAGCGAAATAGCGCGGCGAGAAGTCCTGGCGCAGTTTCTTGATCATGTTGACGAATACATACGTAGCAGCTGTCGGCAGGCCCTGGCGCGTTGACATGGGGCGGCTGCGCTGCATCGCGTGGTAAGCGCGAAAGATAAACGACATTGCATCGAGTAGGAAGACGGGCGGTTTGTCCTGGGCAGGCACGGTAACGAGTTTATCAGCGCACGGTCGTCGCTATGCTGAAGGCACTGCGAGCCGGTCGTACTCGGCGATTTGGGCTCTTGTTTCGTGAGCCATGTCGGCGCCATTGTGCCAGGCGCGATACCAGTTCACGGTCCATTCGACTGCTGTTTCAATTGGGAGGCGCGGTTGCCAGTCGAGCACTGCATGAGCTTTGCTTGAGTCGAGCCTCAGGGATTGGGCCTCATGCACGCTTGGAGTCGAATCCGTGGTCCAGCGGGCGCCGTTGCCCCAGATGGCGGCGAGTTTGCTTGCGATCCGCTCCACGGGCCAAGCGCCTTCGTCGCTAGGTCCGAAGTTGAAAGCGGAATCCGCCAGTTCCTGCTGCGCGAGCGCCTGCTCTGCAAGCAGGATATAGCCGTGGAGCGGATCGAGCACATGTTGCCAGGGACGGACGGCTCGCGGGTGGCGAATGAGTACCGGTTTCCCGGCTTGAAACCCGCGGATGAGGTCGGGGATCAGCCGGTCTTCTGACCAATCGCCGCCCCCGATTACGTTTCCCGCGCGGGCGGTTGAGATGACGACCTGGTGCTCCTGGAGGCGATTGGGTGGGAAAAAAGAACTGCGGTAAGCCGCAGCGACAATTTCTGCGCAGGCTTTGCTAGAGGCGTAGGGGTCGTGCCCTCCCAGCGGGTCGGTTTCACTATAGGACTGGCCGGTTTCGTGGTTTTCGTAGCACTTGTCGGTGGTGACGCAAACTACATCGCGCACACTGGGAGTCTTACGGACGGCCTCCAAAACGTGGGCCGTTCCCATCACATTGGTAGCGTAAGTGCCGAGGGGGTCAGCGTAGGAGCGGCGCACGAGCGGCTGGGCAGCGAGATGAAAGATGACTTCTGGCGCAAACTCCACGATGGAAGCAGCAAGCTTCTCGAAGTCCCGGATATCCCCGCGAATGTCGTCGAGAACGCTGCCCACAGAGCCGCAAGTAAAAAGATTGGGCTCGCTGGGAGGGTCGAGCGCGTAGCCTCGGATTTCAGCTCCATTGCGGGCCAGCATGAGTGCAAGCCAGCTACCCTTGAATCCGGTATGGCCGGTGAGGAAGACCCGCCTGCCGCGCAACGGGGTCACCAGGTCTTCCACGGAGCCCTCCCCGCGGCCCAGAGCTCTTCCAGCCTCTGTTTCTCGCGGATCGTGTCCATTGGCTGCCAAAAGCCACTATGGAAGAACGCCTGAACCTCGTTCTTTGCCGTGAGCCTTTCAAGTGGCTCTTGCTCGAACGAGGAGCTTTCGTCCGGAATCTCTTCGAGAACTTTCGGGGAGAGGACAAAGAAGCCGCCATTGATCCACCCGCCTTCCCCGTCCGGTTTTTCCCGAAAGGCGCTGATGCTGGTTCCGTCGATGTTCAATCCCCCAAAGCGGGCCAATGGCTGCACAGCGGTGACGGTCACCAGTTTTCCGTGTTTTTTATGGAAAGCCACCTCGGCTGCGATATCCACGTCGCTCACGCCGTCGCCGTAGGTCATGCAGAATTCGGATTCACCCTCAAGATACTTGGCAACCCGCTTGAGGCGCCCACCTGTGCCGGCATTATCGCCCGTGTCAACCAAGGTCACGCGCCACGGCTCCGCGACGCTCTGATGAACCTGCATGCGGTTCTCATGCATGTCGAAAGTGACGTCGGACATGTGGAGGAAGTAGTTGGCGAAATACTCCTTGATGAGGTAGCCCTTGTACCCGCAGCAAATGATAAAGTCGTTGATCTGGTGCTGCGAGTAGATTTTAAGGATGTGCCAGAGGATCGGTCGGCCGCCGATTTCGACCATGGGTTTGGGGCGAATTCCCGTTTCCTCGCTGAGCCGCGTGCCCAACCCGCCCGCCAAGATAACCGCTTTCATTTCAGCCCCTTATTTCCGACCAGGCAGGTGGCCGCATCGCGATTGGAATCAACTTGGTACGTGAGTCACTTTGCCTTGACTAATACATTACACTGGCGACTTCCGATTTTGTATGCTTGGTATGTGGACCCTCGATGACTAATGGAACCGAACGGCTTCGGCAGCAGATTCTTGAACTGACGGCCCAATACTCTGCCGAGGCATTTCCCGCTACGGAATTCAAGCCGGGCGAGACGCCGATTCCTGTCTCCGGAAAAGTGATCGACGCGGCTGACATGAGCGCGGTAGTGGAGTCGGCCCTGGACTCCTGGTTCACAACGGGGCGTTTTGCGGCTGAATTCGAGCGGAAACTGGCCCAGTTCGTCGGGGTCCGCTGTGCTTCCCTGGTCAATTCGGGCTCGTCTGCTAATTTGCTCGCCGTCAGTGCCCTGACGTCGCCAAAACTCGGGGATCGCAGGCTGAAGCCAGGAGATGAAGTTATCACCGTGGCGGCGGGGTTTCCGACCACGATCAATCCCATCTTGCAGAACCGGCTGGTTCCCGTCTTTGTCGACGTGACGCTGCCGACCTACGAAATCGACGTTAGCCAGCTTGAGGCTGCCCTAAGCCCTAAGACCCGGGCGGTGATGATCGCGCATACCCTGGGCAACGTTTTCGATCTGGACGCCGTGACCGCGTTCGTGAAGAAGCACGACCTCTGGCTGATTGAAGACTGCTGCGATGCGTTGGGATCCACTTGGAAGGGGCGAAAAGTCGGGACGTTTGGAGATATCGCGACGGTCAGCTTTTATCCCGCGCACCACATCACAATGGGCGAGGGTGGAGCGGTGCTGACCGACAAGCCGAATCTACAGGTGTTGATTGACTCGTTTCGCGATTGGGGGCGGGATTGCTGGTGCGATCCCGGCATTGAAAACACCTGTGGCAAGCGGTTCGAGTGGCAACTCGGTTCCCTGCCGTGCGGATACGATCACAAGTACACCTATTCGCATATCGGCTACAACCTGAAAGCCACTGACATGCAGGCGGCGCTTGGTGTGTCGCAGATCGAAAAGCTGCCCCGATTCATAGAAAGGCGAAAAGAAAACTTCCGGTATCTTTCCGCTGCGCTTAAGTCGATGGAAGATTTTCTGGTATTGCCGGAACCGACGCCGGGGTCGGATCCATCATGGTTCGGCTTTCCGATTGGAGTGCGGGAAGACGCGCCCTTCACAAGGCAGCAACTGACCCGAGTTCTGGAGGCAAAGAAGATCGGGACGCGCCTTCTTTTTGGCGGCAACCTGCTGCGTCAACCCGCCTACGAGAAGTGCGAACACCGCGTAATCGGTGATCTACCTAAAACAGACTTCGCGATGAACAATGTCTTCTGGATCGGCGTGTACCCAGGATTGACAAGGGAAATGCTGGACTTTGTCGCGGAGACAATCATCGCCTTCGCGGCTGATGCCGGATCGAGATCCGGAGAGATCAACGCCGCCAACATCGCGGGCAACTGCGCAGAGCCTACCGAAACGAAGCTGTCCGTTCTTCCCTGAGAGGTTTCAACGCGACAAAGGAGCGGTCGTGTAATCCTCATTGGGCCCGGTTTTGGTTTTTCAGCAAGCAATCGATTCGGCAATATGTCTGAAATTGCCGAAGCGATTCTTCGCATTCCATCGAAGGACGCTGGCCATATCCCTGAAGGCCATATTCGCTGCGATAATCTGCTCCGCGACTGGATAGAGCTAAGTGTCTGTGCGCAGGATATTGTGGAAACGCATGCCGCAGCTCGGTAACCTCGCCTCGACCTTTGTTTGCGGTACCACGCCGCCGTTCTAATAGTTCTCCTCTTGCATCATTCGTAGCTTTGCACTGTTCTCCGGAAACCTTCTTCTATCGTAGTTGTCGGTTGCCATCCCAGCTTCTTGATTTTGGAAATATCGAAGTGACCGCCTGCATTCTGACTCACAATGTATTGGTCGTCAGGCGCGCGATCTTTGCGAATCACTCTGCAACTGCGTTCCGGAAAGAGTTGAGTGAGCATCTCCGCAAGTTCGAGAATGGATAATTCACTTTCGCTTCCAACGTTGTACGCTTCGCCGGCAATTCCCTTGAGCAAGACGGTGAAATAGGCGACAGTTGCATCGGCAAGGTAGGAGAACGGGCGCCGTGCACTGCCATCACTCTTCAGAACAATGTCGCGACGCGCCACAATATCGGCTACAAAATCTGCGAAGACGCGACCATCGTTTAGCTCCATTCCCGGACCGTACGTGTGGGAAATGCGCACAATCTTTGCGGGGACACCAAACTGTGCGTGCCAGCAAGCACAAAGCGCCTCGCCGGCACGTTTTCCCTCTGCATAGCAGGAACGTATCTGGAGCGGATCGATGCCTCCAAAGGCGGTCTCGCTAATCGGAATCGCTGGATTTGCCTGATTTCCGTAAACCTCGCCGCTCGAGAAGAAGAGAAAGCCTTCACTCTTTCCGTCCCTCGCGACCTCGAGCATTCGTTGGGTCCCAAGAATGTTCGCTTCCAAGGTACCAACTGGGTCGCTCGAGAAAAACCTAGGACTTGCCTGGCTCGCAGCATGAATCACGAAGTCTACATCAGCCGGCCCATGGTACGGATCGCGTACGTCCTGCACCACTAACTTGAGATCGGGTCGATTGGCCAAATGACCCAGTCGTCGCATTGCCTTTTCGTGGTTTCTCACAAGTGCAACGACCTGAATTCCAACCTGGGCAGTTTCATTCAAATAGAGGAGGGTCTCGAGCATGTATGCGGGAACAAATCCGTTGGCGCCCGAAATCAGGATCGTTTTTCCGTGGAACCGGTCCCACGAAAGCGGGGCTGAAACGATAATCTTGAGGTCCTCCTCCACAATCGTATTCCTCGGGTGGAGCAAGAGGGTCCTCCTTTCATCGATGGGTTGCCTTCAGCAGTCGAAGACTTCCAAGGTATACCGGATTTAGTGTAACCAGCATAAACCCAGAAACCTCCTCTCCTGGGGACCGGGTGAACCTTTTCATGGCCATTCGGGCAACCGGCTGGAACTGGCATATCTTCAGTAACTGCAATGGAATATGTAGCTGGTTCGGGTATGAAGCGGAACTGCTATGATGACCGCGGTAGAGAGTTGTTTCTCGCGTTTTGGAAGCTGTGGGGTGCGGAAGAGGAAGTGTTCCGCTTTTCAAATTGAGCATTTCAAAACTTTTGAGTGAGCGCAGAGTATGAAGGATCTCAATAAGCGGCCGCTGTTCATTTATGAAATGGCCAACAATCATATGGGAGATGTGGACCATGGAATCCGCATCATCAAGGAACTCAAGAAAGCTTCTGAGGGATTCTCGTTTGGTTTCTGTGTCAAGCTGCAATATCGTGATATCGAACAGTGCATTCATCCCGACTACAGAAAACGGCTTGACCTGAAGTATGTGAAGCGCTTCTCCGAAACACATCTTTCCTGGGATCAATATAAGAAACTCAAGGACGCAATCGTTGAAGCCGGTTTCCTTTCGATGTGTACTCCCTGGGACGAGGTTTCGGTCGACAAGATTGTCGAGCATGAGTTTGACTTGATGAAGATTCCCAGTTGCTATATAAGCGACTGGCCTCTCCTGGAGCGAATCGCAAAATATAATCTCCCGATCGTCGCATCTACTGCGGGCGAACCCTTGGAGGAGGTTGATCGGGTTGTCAGTTTTTTCAAGCATCGTGATAAATCGCTGACCATTATGCATTGCGTGGGCGAATACCCGGCACCCGATAACCATCTGCACCTTGGCCAGATTGCTCTCTTGAAGAAGCGCTATCCGGAATTTTCCGTCGGCTATTCGACGCACGAGCGCCCCGATAACACCGAGGCGATAAAAATTGCAATTGCGATGGGCGCCGTCATGTTTGAAAAGCATGTGGGTCTGGCAACGGAGAAGTACGCGCTAAATACTTACAGCGCCACTCCGCAACAGGTGCACAAGTGGCTGCAATCCGCCAGCGAAGCATTTACGATGATCGGCAACCCGGAACAGCGCTATCCGGCACCGCCGGGCGAGCAATCTGCGCTCCGGGACCTTGCGCGCGGTGCCTTCGTGAAAAGCCCGGTTAAGGCCGGCGGTCTCATTCAACCATCAAATGTGTTCTTTGCGATGCCGAATGTGCCCGGGCAACTTGTCGCGCAGGATTTCTCAAAGTATAGCGAATACATTGCAGCCAGCGAGATCCCGGCGAACGGCGTAATTATGAAGGAGAATGTGGCCTCTCACAACACGCGGGAGATCGTGTACAAGATCGTTTCCGACGTGAAGAATCTCATTCGCAAGAGTAAAGTCCAGGTTCCGGGTCAGTGCGACCTGGAGATTTCACATCATTACGGCCTTGAGAAGTTCAGGGAAAGCGGCCTTACAGCGATCACCGTCATCAACAGGGAGTATTGCAAACGCTTGATGGTCGTCCTGGCAGGTCAAAAACATCCGGAGCAATGGCACGATCTCAAGGACGAGACTTATCACATCCTGTATGGCGATGTGACCGTCGATCTCGATGGTAAGCAGTCAACGCATAAAGCCAACGATGTGATCACAATCTCCCACGGGGTCAGACACTCTTTCTGGACCGCGCATGGAGCTATCATCGAAGAAGTTTCTTCCAGTTATTCCATGGATGATTCGTACTATACCGACGATCGGATCAAATCAAACCCGAATCGAAAAACCTTTGTGACGTACTGGATCGGTTGATGCTGACGATTGTCTGGGATGTGGACGATGTGCTGAACGACTTGATGTTTCAATGGTTCACGCACAGTTGGCTGATTGCCCACCCCGAATGCAAACTTGGATATGACAGCATAAGAGAGAATCCACCGCACAGCGTCCTTTGCGTCGCCCGCGAGGAATACCTCGATTCGCTGGATGAATTCCGCAAAACAGAAAGAGCCCTGCAAATGCAACCAAATGCGTCCGTGCTTGCCTGGTTGCAAACCAACGGAGAGCGATTTCGCCATGTCGCTCTCACTGCGCGGCCGCTCGAGTCGACCCCTGGAGTAGCGCACTGGGTTATGGACAAGTTTGGGACGTGGATCCGTTGCTTTGGCGTGGTTCCCACACGAACCGCAGACGGTGCACCAAATTACGATCGCAACAAAGGCGAGTACCTTAGCTGGCTCGGTTGTGGCGACATTCTTGTCGACGACTCGGTTGAGAACAATCTTCAAGCAGAATCGCTGGGGATGAAGACTCTGTTATATCCTCAGCCATGGAATGACAGCACACTGACGGTCGATACTCTACTGAAACAACTTTCCTGTTGGGCAGAGAATCTTGATTAAGCTTTCAGATTACTTAATCCGCTTTCTTCACGACGCCGGTATCGAGCGTATTTTTATGCTTACGGGTGGCGGATGCATGCATTTGGTTGACTCCGTCGGTCGCCAGCCTGGGCTAGAATATGTCTGTTGCCTGCACGAACAAGCCGCGGCGTTTGCAGCGCAGGCTCACGCCGAATTCACCAGCATGCCGAGTGCGGTCCTTGTCACAACCGGCCCTGGTGGCACCAATACGATCACAGGCCTTGCAGCAGCATGGCTCGATTCGTCCCCATGCATATTCATTTCCGGACAGGTAAAGCGTGCCGACTCGCTTCGGGGACGCGGCGTAAGGTCGATGGGGCCGCAAGAGATCGACACAATCTCTGTTGTCACCCCATTAACGAAGTACGCGAAAACAATCGTCGATCCACTCAGCGTTCGATACGAACTTGAAAAGGCCTTGCATCTGGCGATGACTGGACGGCGCGGACCCGTCTGGCTGGATATTCCACTCGATGTGCAGGCAAACATCATCGATGAGACTGCGCTGTGCGGATTCACTGCAGAAGTTCAAGCCGATAGAACCGCCGACTTGCAAAGGCAGGCGGCCAAGGCGATTGAGTTGCTCACGAAGTCTGAACGTCCCGTGCTCTTCATTGGGAATGGCGCGCGGTTGGCCTACAGGAAAGGCCTCGTAGAACGTCTCGTATCTCGGCTGGAGATCCCGACGCTCCTCACCTGGAAATCCATGGACATGCTTCCGGAGACACACCCGTATTTCGCCGGGAGGCCCGGATCTGTTGCAAGTCGCGGCTCCAACTTCACCCAACAGAATGCGGATTGGATCATGGTGGTTGGAGCTCGGCTCGATATGCCCCAGGTGGCCTTCAGCCATAAGAATTTTGCTCGCGCAGCCAAGAGAATAATCGTCGACGTCGATGATCATGAACTTTCGAAGTTTGAAATGGATATCGATGTCCCGGTAAATGCCGATGCGGTGGAGTTCCTCACCGAGATGCTGACCCAACTGGAGGCGGCCCAGCTTCCGGATACCAGAGATTGGACAGCTAAAGCCGCGAGTTGGAAGGAGCGATATCCGGTGATCCTTCCTGAGTATTGGCACGAAAGAGATTTCGTGAATACCTACGTGTTGGTGGACGTGCTGTCTGACCTCTGCAATGCGAATGATGTATTGGCCCCAGGAAGCTCCGGCGCATGCAGTGATATTTTTCTTCAATGCTTCAGAGTGAAGCATGGACAACGAGTTGTGAATTCGCCATCGCTGGGCGCTATGGGAACCGGCCTTCCGGGGACGATTGGGGCATGTCTTGCGAGCGGAAAGCGTCGCACGATATGCGTGAACGGCGACGGCGGATTTCAGTTGAACATCCAGGATCTTGAAACCGTGCGCCGGCTCAATCTGCCTATCAAATACTTCATCTTGTGCAACGGGAATTACGCCTCGATCATCGCGTCACAGCGCAATCACTTTGACGCAAGACTTGTCGGGAGTGACCCATCAAGTCATTTGACGCTGCCGGATGTCAGAAAAGTAGCCGAAGCTTACGGGATACCAACCGCGGAGATCCGGGACCATGCCAACATCCGGGATGAGGTGCAGAAGGTACTCGACATGCCGGGACCTGTTGTATGTGCCGTGCACATTTCGACGGACCAGGTCACCGCTCCCAGGGCCACATCTGCGATCCGATCCGATGGCACCATCGTTAGTCTCCCCATGGAAGACATGGCGCCACGCCTTCCACGAGACGAATTCCTTGCGAACATGATTGTCGAGCCGCTAGCTGGCTAGATTCAGGATTCGCGGATTCGTTTCACAACGAACGCGTTGTCACCTGTCGCATCAGACTCCCGATGTGCCGGAAGACGATGGCTTGCCGTCCGCGGCCAGCTTCTGACGGAAAGAGATGTTCTTGTGGCCGAGAAAGCTGAGAAGCACGGTAATAACCGCTAGGATTGAAGCCGCGATATAAGACGCGTGCTGGGGCTTGTATAGGTGGGCGCGAAGGATCGGCACCATGATTGCCATTCCGACAGAGCCAATGACCATGGAACTGCTGTATACCCCGAGGCATCGGAGCCATTCGACAAGATAATTGCCACGGGTGCGAAACACGAACCACTTATATCCGAGAAATGCCACCGTTAAGGCGATGAGACTAGTCAGAAGCCACGCGTAGAGGTAGCTGTAGGAACCCAAGCCGGTAAATGACCAGTTCAGAAGCGCGAAGAGTCCATAGCCGAAAACGGTATTGAACCCGCCGACCAGGAGATAACGGGTAAACTGCGGGAGCGACCTTTGAGAGGTGAGATTCACAGATGAGGACTCTAGCAGTTGATTCGCTCTTTCTCGGTGACAAGGGGACGATTGAGCACAAGGGTGTGAATGGAACCGACGTATTCTCCGATGATGCCCAGCGCAACCAGTTGCACAGATCCCAAAAAGAAGAGACCCAAGACAACCGGAGCAAGACCGACTGAAAAGCTGTACCAAAAAACCAGCTTGTACGCCAGGTAGAAGATGCCCATCAGGAAGCTGAACAAGGCCGAGACGAAACCGAAGAAGATTACGAGCCGCAGCGGCACTTTGGAGAGGTTTGTAATACCTAACATCGCAAAGTCATACAGCGTGTAGAAATTGTTCTTACTTATGCCGCGCTCCCGCCGTTTCTGGTTGTAAAAGACCTTCGCAACTGGCAGCCCAAGCTCGGCAATCATCCCCCGAAAATAGGGATGCGGATCGGGAAATTCCGTCCGGATCTTCTCGATGACCGACCGGTCGTACAGGCCGAAGCCGGTGAAATGCTCCAAGACTTCTACATTAGTTAGCCGCTTAACAAGACGGTAATACGCAGTCCTAATCCGGTACATCAGCCCGCTTTCTTCGCTGCTGTTCTTGATCGCTGCGACGATGGGAAAACCTTTTTCCCATTCGCGGATGATTTCGACAAAAAGCTCAGGCGGGTCCTGCAGATCTGCAAAGAGACTCCCCACGGCATCACCTTGAGCCTGCATAAATCCATGCATCCCGGACCGTGCGCCGCCGACATTACGAGCATTCACAATGACCTTCACGCTGGGATCTTCGGCCGCCATTTGGCGCAGCACCTCAACGGTACCATCGGTTGAGGCATTGTCGATGAAGAGGTGGTCGAAGCGATATTCGGGGAGCTTGTCCGCTGTCTCCATCAATCGACGATGCACCTCACGCACGTTCATCTTTTCGTTAAAGCACGGCGTTATTATGGTGATCAGTTTCTGTGTCATTTACGAACCCTTGCAGCCCTGTCGTGGCGCCATTTCACGACGGCTTCACTGCGAGCATTGTAATAATGTCATGGAGGTTCTTGCTAAATTTTAACTCGCCAAAGGCTGTACCGTTCAATGATCGATAGATGCTGTAATAGTTGCTGTTCGCGTTGTCGCGCGACAACCTCAGAAACACTGTCTTGACCTTGAAGAGGTGTCCGATGAACCTCGAATCCACCACTTTGAAACCGCTTTTTTCTAGCATCTTTCCGAGTGTCTTCTTGTCGTAATAGAACAAGTGGGACGGGGGGATAACGGCATAGAAGCTCTTGCCTGTGAGCTTGGCATATAAGCAGGAAATATTGTGCACCTTAATGGCTATGAGGCCTCCAGGTCGCAACAGGCGTCGGCATTTTTCAAGCACAGGCAATGGGTCGCGAATGTGGTCAAAGACATCTTGCAAAGTGATTACATCAAAGTAACCCTCACGAATTGGATAGTCCTCGAATGGTCCGATAAATATCCGATCGCCATGTTTCTCTCGAGCGGCCATGCCGTAGGTATCGGTAATCTCGTTCCCGTGACATTCCCAGCCGCCCATAGTGTCGAGGAACCAGCCGCGCGAGCACCCAATGTCCAATATTCGTCCCCCCTTGGGAAAGTGTTCGCGAATCAGTCGACCTAGCGCCTCATAGTAGTAGTTGAGGCAATCGACATTATTGTCTCCATACGAGTCGTCATTCATGGCACCATAGTGCGCAATAAGCTCTTCGGTCGTAACGTAGTTGAGCACAAAGACAAGAGAACAATTCCGACATTTGGAAATCGAATAGCTATTCACGTCCCAAAGAGCTTTGAGATCATCTCCCCCACAAAGAGGGCAACTCGTATGCGAACGGGGTGTTTTGACAACTTCCATATCTCCTCCAAGTAGGCCCATCAAGTGCTTAGCTCATAGAAGTGTTTCCACGTCTCGAGCGGAGAAATCGAATTTCAATGGCTGGCGACGAAGTTCAAATCTTCTGCGCTATGCACCATGCCATTTCGGCTTTTCCGGCGCGGCTTCCAAACGGGTACGTTCCGGTTGCGATCACTTCCCCACCGCACTTCTGCAGGAGTATCTTCAAGGAGTGTTCAGAGAAGTAATTAATGTGCATGTGCATCATGTAAAGCGCGGCAGGACGAAGAACATAGCGCGCCGTCTTCGGCCGAGTCGTAGCCATGATCCCAATCTGCGCAATTCTTCGCGCCAGCCGGTAGGCT
The DNA here is from genome assembly GCA_963826915.1 of uncultured Acidobacteriaceae bacterium. GTDB lineage: Bacteria > Acidobacteriota > Terriglobia > Terriglobales > Acidobacteriaceae > Telmatobacter. The sequence goes on along the minus strand of CAWGYG010000003.1, from coordinate 889,673 downwards.
CCGAACGGTAACTCGGCAGGAACTTCCAGAAAGACAAGACCGCCAGCCGGGGCCGCCTCAAGGATTTCTTGGACCAGCGCGCGCGGGAAGCCGACATGTTCGAGAACGTTGCTGTTCAATATGAGGTCTGCGCGGCAGCTTTCGGGAACTGGAGCGGCGGTGACTCCAGGCGCAACCTCGGTGCCCGAAATGTCGTAGGAATAGGCATCAGCACCTTCAAGGAGGCCGGCAGCCAGCTCGCCGCGATCGCCGCCATACTCAAGGATGCGTCGAATCGGCCTATTGCCCAGATTCTTCTTTAGAATCGGCGCAAGCAGCGCCCGGCGTTCTGCATACGATTCCGGAGACGCAATGTCATAGTTAAAGCTTGAGGTGTACCAAGGCTCCGTTTCGAATCGCATGCGTTGGAACTCATCGGACCGATATCCGTTGTACAGGTTCTTGAGTTCCTCATCATCCAAGCGCGGATTATAAAACATGAATCCGCAACTATCGCATTTAACCAAGTCTACGCAAAAGGGCTTCCTATTCCACGTGCGTTCGGCGACAAACGGCGCTACCAGAGCCCGTTTCAGTCGGCGAATCGGGCTGCTGCAAATTACGCAATGCGATACTTCTATCATCCAGGTAACCCGCTCCGCGGTTTGGCGTAGTCCAGCCGAATCGACCGTATAACGATAGTATCTGTCGGCAACCTCAAAGACACCGTTTTCTTGCTTTTATCATCTGATACTTTTGTAATGTGCGCCATCTATCGACAATCGAGTGCGCGGAATTCCTGATCCGATAGCACAGGGCTGAGGGTCCAGACCCAACCGCTCTTGTCGTTCCACGCCGGGTCGTAGATGTTTGCGACGAGATACTGGATGCCGAATCGGTGACATGTGGCGCGGGCCTGTTCGGCGGTAGCGTCCTTGAAAATCGGCTCAATAGCTGCGATCATCTCCGGACAGCCGCTGGGATCCCCTCCCAATTCAGACCCGCACCAAATTACTCCGCCGGCAATCGCGGTCTGGTGGTCAATATTAATCAGGTCCACGTTTTTCCAGAAAGGCCACGGGTCTGTAACGTTGAATTGCACGATGGCGTCGCGGGGAATGGCTGCGTCGAGCTGAGCATATCCAAGATAGGAAATGTAGGCCTTATGGGGAAGGTTGGCGACGTCGGGATTGCTGGCGTTGTGGGCGTTCGCTGCGGAAATAGGGAGAATGAAGCGCAAGGCGCATGCTTTGTAAACGGTACTGAAGATCCCGATGATAATTACGAGAGCTGCCAGCGATCTTAACCAGTTTGGCGTACCGCGGGGCAAACCTTTGCGCAAAGGCGGCTCACTGATCTTGTGCCTGTCAAATCTCCAACTGATCAGCAATTCAGATGCAAGAAGGAGTAGCGGGAACTGCAGGAACAATCCAGAATGTATGCCAAAATCATTGACCAACAGTACGTCGGAACGTATGAAAGACATAATTGGAAGTGTCGTCGCGATCATGACCATCAACGATTTCTGCGCCGAGGTAAGTCGCATCCGGCCATGCCATGCGGGAACCAGGTAGATTAGCAGCACGACACAGTAGAATCCCAACTCAATTGCATAGGCAGGCGGGAGCAGGATTAGTCTAGCGAGGTCTTGTGCCATCACCTGATGGGATGCCGCGAGATGCTGGAACAGAGACGATGCAAGCAGGCCTTCGGAAGGAATCATTTCTCGGACACTCAATGCAAAGACACTGCCGCCGTACATCATCGATGTAGTGTGAGTGAGTTCCCATAGATAAGGAAGTAACAGCAAACCGGCGCCTGCTCCGCCGGTCGCCAGCAGCAGTGCTGGCCGGTACGACCGTTCAATGGCAACTTGCCAGAGACCCCATACAAGCATCAGCAGGAAAAACGCAAATGCAACATAAACTGAAAGTCCGAAGGCGCTTGCCAGGGCGGCGGCAATAAGCGTAACGGTGACACCCTGACTGCCACGCCCCGGAGCCTTTCCAGCTATCGACGCGAGCAACAATGCGAACATGCAACACAACATGCTGACGAGATGATGTGGATAAAAGAGCAGGAAACTCAACCATTCGGGAATCTGAACGCCTGCCCATGCATCTCCCGGTGCCGCCTTTTGCAGGTAAAGCATATTCCAGAAGTTGACGCATACGGTTAGCCCGCCAACTCCAAGCAGGGAGACAGCGAGTAGGAACTGCGCGCGCAATCGGGCGCCCACCTCGAGAAAATGCTTCAAGTAAAGCCCGATGACCGAGACCATGCAAAATCCGGCCCATACGCATCCTGCTGCCACAACTGCGCGGACGGAAAGGTGTGAGATCTTTGCAACAGCCGCGCAGTCCACAAGCCAGAAGTAGTAGTAACGCAGGTTGGCCGCATGTTGATAGTAGTAGTAGGGGTTGGTCGGCGGAATGCCCGAACGCAGGACGCTCTCGGCCCAATTGACCCTGGCGCCATGGTCGTAGAACGTGAGGCTCATGAAAAGCCGCTGGCCACTTTGGAAGTCGACCAGCGACAACACGACGATTGCGGTCAGCAATGTGGCCATGATCAGCATCGGAATGCCGAGCGGCTGCATGCCCAGTGTCCAGGTTGAGCGGGAACGGCGGAGGCGAAGCCATTCCTTTGCGAGAGTAGCGATCCAAAGCAACGACAGGAGAAGAAATAGGAAGACCACCGCGGTGAGCGAGAAGAACTTTCCGATCAGCACTGCGGTGATCGTGGAAATTGCCAAAGACAGCGGCACGCTCCACAACATGCGCTCCACCAGGGAGCGTTGCCGGAAGCCGTGCAGGTTGCTGAACCAGGCGGCCAGATAACCAGGACAGATGGTCAGAGGAAGAAATGCCGGGACAGCCAGAACAGAGCCGGTGATTTGAGCGGCTGTGATATTGACGCTGTCGAAGATGTCGATCTCCCTTCCATACTACGAACGCATCCAGGATTCCGAACTGTTGCCTCTGAAAATCATGCGCATTGGGTCAATTGCCGACCCTGAGCATGCATTCATCTTCATACCTGATCGCGAAAAATGACAGGAGGCGTTTCAGCGGTAACCTGTTCAGATACGGGGTTGAAAGGAGTGTCATCTGAGCGACGACGCCAATACACAAATAAATAGAAAACGGTCATCGCGAGCAGGATCAGCGGGGCGGGACGAGTGAGGGCGGCAGTCAGGATTTTGCCCGCCAAGGTCGGTGGCGGCAACAGAAACCGGTGCGTGAGTGAAATGCGAATGCCGGAAAAGATGTCCCCGCTTACCAGGATGCCCGTACTCGTCACCAATGCTGCCATCCATCCCATCGCGCCGCCCTCTGCCCAAAGCAGGGCGCAAGCAGGAACTGTCAGCAGCAGAAGCTTCGCATCGTGTTGCAAGTGATAAACGGGCAGCATCGACAACGGCGCTATCACGGCAAGAGCTAGCCATGCTCGTGCTTTCGACGGGCGCATCCGCACTGTGCCGACCACCCAGACGAGCAAAAGCATTCCGCAAATGGCATACGTAACGGAGTTATAAATGACGGGATTGTTCCAGAAAATACTGATAACAGACTGCAATTCCACAACGGAATCCATGTTCATACCGGCCTTCCCGGAAGCAGCAGGGTCGGTGATTCCTCCAACTCCCGAGAAAGATGTCGCGTTTGCGCTTATCTCTTGAATCCAATGCGGCGATACATAGCTTACCCACAGAATTGCGGGCAGGCTCAAGATGACAAGGGCCAGGAGGGTTTGCAGCGCACGCTTGCGAAAAACTCCGCCGGCTAACAGGAAGAAGAGCCAGACCAGTCCTGAATCGTGGGGCTTGATTGCGAGGCTGATGGCAAGACATAGCAGGCCGGGCAGAACGAACCGATCACGAAGAAAGCACCAGGCCGCGATCGCGCAGAAGCTGACGACTATCGCAGCGGAATTGCCGATCATAAATAGCCAGAAGCTGTTCATCAATAGGAAGCCGAGCAGACCGCCGGAAAGAAGCGAGCTATATTCTGCGCCAAGGTCCCACATCAAATATGCTGCAAAAACCAGACTGCCGGTCGACAGGACTATCCAAAAAATATGCCCAACGTCGTATCCCAGGAGCGCGAACGGAACCGTGAATACAAATGCAGTCGGGGGATAGAAATAGCGCGTCATTACCTGGCGGCTGACTTCTGACTCTGAAGGGCTCTCTCTTCCCTCCTCTTGAAGCGCGTGCAGCACGGAACTCTCGCTGTACGGGTCGCCGTGTTGAACGAGACACCGAGCGCTGTAGTAAACAACCTTGAAATCGCCCATCGCGATTGGCGAAAGACGCATCCACGCAATGCCTGTAATGGCAAAAAGCACTGCTCCCAGCAACAGCAAAACCATTCCGTCCGATCGTCTTTTAGCCATGGTCTGTCACGTTCTCTGATTGAAACCACTTCCAAAAACAAGACCTTTGAGCGAACTATCAGAATCCTCATGCCGACGTGTGTATCACGGGAACCCCTTTGGAATTTCCCATCGGGCCGGTACTCGATCGAACGTGCGCGTTTCGCGCATTTCGCGTTATAACCATAGGTAGAAAATGGCCAATATCAGCAGGAACAATGGCGCTGGTCTAAGCAGGCAAATAGTCATTATTTTCTGGCCGATCCCCATTGTGGACAGGTCGAGGCCTCGGGTTAGGATAGCGAGAACCGCCAAGGGAGTATCTCCCGTGATTACGATCGCTGCAGTATTTACCGCGATCGCAATTTTTCCGATGGATCCGCCTTCCGCCCAGAGCATGGCACACGCAGGAATGCTCAGAAGCAGAAGCCTTGCATCGTAGGGGCGATGATAAGTGGCCAACATCGAAAGTGCAGCGATGGAAGCGAGCGCATACATGGCATTGGCTGGTGATGCAGGGAACCTCAGCGTCGTGACGGACCAAATAAGCAGCAGCACTCCGCACACAAGATAGCTGACAGGATTGTAGACATTCGGGTCATCACGGAAAACACTGATGGCCGTTTGCAAATTGATCATGATGTCGGCGCTGCTCTTGCTATTGATTGAAGTGGGGCCCGGATCGCTGATATCTCCGTGCGCCGCGGTAGCCGCTAGATTGGTGTGCAGTTCCTGCATCCAATTCGGCGCCGACTGAGATACCCAAAGAACGGCGGGAACTGCAACCACAGCAGTCACTGCCAATGCCTGCAATGCACGCTTCCGAAGGGTTCCACCCGCCAGCACCAGGTAAAGCCAGACGAGTCCCGAGTCGTGCGGTTTCACGGCCAAGCTGAGAGCAAGACACAGCACCCCAACTGCCGCGAATCTCTCTTTCAGAAAACACCACACGGCCACAACGCAGAAACCGACTGCGATTCCAGCGGTATTGCCAACAGCAAAGAGGACTTCGCTATCGGCCAGCAGGATGCAAACAAGAAAGAGAGCGATTGCCGGCGCAAAATTTCCCGACATATCCCACGCAGCCAACCCTGCAAGAACGAAAGCTCCTGCAAGAAGCATCAGCCACAACCAGTGCGCAGGGCCCCAAGGGAATGTTGCGAACGGAGCCACGAAGAGCAGCGTTGTCGGCAGGTTCACGCAAACTGGAACGGCGCGACGGAACAGACGAGACTTGTTGGGATTTGATGGGAATTCGCCTCCCTCCCCACTGAAGACACGAAGGAAGTCGCTCTCTTTATACGGATCGCTGTGCCTTATCAGGCAGCGGGCACCGTAATAAACGGCCTTGAAATTTACCAGTCCGGCCTCAGACGTGCTCTCCAAACCTATGCCTGTCGCGATGGAGATGGCGCCGCTCAACAAGATCAAAAACACACTCATCCGGCGCATCTTTGTCATGTTGAGCCTCGCTCCTCAAATCTCAGGGATGATCCGCGATTTCGGAGGAGTACTGCTGGGTGACCTTCCGCCCCGATGCCTCGTAACGCGGCAAGCGGCGAATACCCCATTTGTGCGCTACGAAGCTGAATGAAGTGCTGAGCACTCCGAAGCCATATTTGACGCTGCGCTTGAAATTGATCGATGACGCTTCCTTGAAATACTTGGTCGGGCAGGATATCTCCCCAATGTGGAAGCCGAACATTACGGCCTGGGCGATCATCTGATTGTCAAAAACGAAGTCGGAGGAGTTTTCAAGGATCGGGAGCGTCTCAAGCAGTTCGCGCGAGAATGCACGGAAGCCGGTATGGTATTCAGAAAGTTTGACACCCAGACATACATTTTGGAACGCGGTAAGAAACCGGTTGGCGACGTACTTATAAACAGGCATTCCCCCTTTGAGTGCACCGCCGCCGAGAATGCGTGAGCCGAGAACCATATCATAGACTCCGCTGGCGATCATCCCTGCCATGGCCGGCACGAGCAACGGCGTGTACTGATAGTCGGGGTGAACCATGACAACAATGTCAGCGCCTGCGGCAAGCGCCTCGCGATAGCACGTCTGTTGATTCCGGCCATACCCGTAGTTTGCGTCATGGGTAAAAGTGAGCAAGCCCAGTTGCCGGGAGAGATGCGCGGTCTGGTCTTTGCTGGAGTCGTCGACAAGAATCTTGATGTCCACGACATCCGTCAACTCGCGGACGGTCATCTCCAGTGTCTTTTCCGCGTTGTAAGCCGGCATCACGACGGCTATGCGCTTACCGTTGATCATTGGTCCCCACCCTGCATGCATCCATTTTCACATCTTTAGCCATTGGACGGTTCGCTGAGGTCAGTCATCGCGACGCGGCAGTAATCTGTTCAGGCACGGGGTAGGGCGTGATCTCGGCCGATGGTTTATCTGGCTGTATTAGCCAGGCTTTACGTTTGCTGTAGTACTGAATCAGCTCCCGATCCTCTGCGGGATCCATCGCGCGCGCCCAGATAACCTTCGAGTCGTCGATATCGGCGGCGTTGAAGACCCACTCATCGATAGGATCGTGATTGGGTGAATAGCGCACGATGGCTAGTTGTTCCCCTGGTAACTGGGTAAGCGTGCGTTCCACGGCGCCGCGCTCGGTATCAAAGTGGTCAGGCCCAAACCAATTGCATATCCAGGTTGAGACAGGACGCTCCGGCACTGGGCAATGGAGTTGCTGATCGAACAGCCGCAAAACGGCCATCACTACACAAATCGCCACCGAGAAGCGGACAATAGCCATACCAACGGCTTGCCCACCGGGGCTAAAGAGCCGGAGATGGCGCATGGCCTGCAAGCCAACCGCATAGAATGCGCCCGTAAACGGAGCCAGATAATGCGGGAATAGATAAATCTGGATGGTCATCCCGGCCGCGAGGACAATCAGACAGAAGACCAGGAATCGGATGCGACGATCACGCAACGCCCATGGAAGCATAAAAAGCGGTGGAAGCAGCGCGATGCCGGTAAAAAACAAGATCCCCCTGAACGCCTTGATCAGGGTCATTGCGACGAGACCGGGATTCGAACGCACCCTATAGTAGTCATCGAGCTCGTCAATTCGGTAAAAACGCCGCATTTCAGCGTGATGATAGGCGGGCTCCGGACGTGGATTTTGCCACACAAAATAGGGCGCCGTCGCATAGGTTGCCCGATTGATGGTGTACGGCAAGGTCGTAGGGCTTCCAAACACGCGGTAGTCGTAGTATCCCAACCATGCGGCAGCGGCAATCAGCAGCGCCAGCGCAGGCGCAGTGCGGCGAAAGAGCACCGCTGCGCCGGGCCGACTCTTTGCGCTCACGAGCCAATGGACCAGGGCCAGCACAACGGGAAGAGACAGCAGCATGCCCTCATAGGGACGGGTAAGGACGAGAAGCACAACGCCGGCAGCCATTATCAACGCATGCCGGCCTCGCGCTCCTCTCACAAACCTGGGGAGGGCGCCGAGTACCAACGCCCCGCCGAGCGCCGAGATGGGACCGGCGTTATGGTAAGTGTTTGTCCAGTAGCTGAAAAGGGTAAGACGCATTACTGCGAGGAAACCGCCAAGCAGCGCCCAGGATGGCGGCATCCAGCCTTGGAGCATCCAGCACAGGCCAGCGCACATCAGGGCGCCCGCAACCATGACCCCGACCCAGGGTTGGCCAAACAGAACTTTGCCTGCCGCAAGCACCAGGCCCTGCGCCGGAAAATACATCGACATGTACGTTGGCTTCATGTCGATATGGATGGTTTCAAAATGGACCCACATGGCGGGGGTCGGGTTGGTCAGGCGTCCGTGGGCAAATGTATCTGCCGCAAGCAGGTTGCTGAAATCGTCAGCCCCGAAGGGGTTCGGGATGGGATGTATCGGCAAAATTGCGAGCCGAAGGAACAGCGCGGAGAGGCCCACAGTGGCCACTGCCAGGCCCCGCCTGCACGCAAGGCGTCCCAGGCCTCTCTCGATGCGCTTGAAGCAGCCAGAAGCGATCCTGGGCCACGCAAATGCCGCTGCACACGCGATTGCCGTCAGAGCGGCTTCAATCCCCAGCAATGAGAAATTGGGCTCTGGAGTCGGTGGCAGGAGGATGGACATAGGGCGGCTATGCGGGATTATAAGAGAATCGCCTGCAAATGTCTGAGTATCAACTCGTCGGGCCCATGCTCTTCTTGCTCGGAGTTTGTGAGATTCAACCGGTTGAGCGCGAGGTCAAAGATGAGCCAGTATGATGACCAGCGAAGGTGGTCTTCTGCCCGCGGAACCCAAACGGGAAATGGAAGGCAGCTTCTACTTATGGACGGTATCTTTTCAGTACAAAAGTCCCTTGAATCGTGAGACTGAAGTCCCGTGACTAAAGTGTTCGGGAAAAGCTCGAATCAGCCAATGAAACAGCCAAATCGGCGCAGCTGCGTCGTCGTCTTTGACACTTATAAGGAACCGCGAAAGAGACACCTTTGCGACGGCAGGCCCGCTCGCAGGAGTCCGGCACCAGGAGCATCGCCCTACGGGAGATCTTCCGAATCTAGACGTCTGTCGTAAGGGTCGAGGCAATCCTGGAAAATGCGTGGTTGATTCCGGCTGAGAGGGCATCCATTCCGGTAATAGCACCGAAGGCTACCAAAGCCACGACCAGGGCATATTCGACAAGATCTTGCCCTTCTTCACGCAACAGGACCTTGCGTGCCAGGAAAAAAAGGTGACCGAAAAGAGAGTTCATTTGTCCATTCCAGCGTTGAATTGCAGTTAGAATCCACGTTCTGACCCAGGGGGAATGCTGGAATCCTAGACAACTTGCGGTTAATGAAGAGGGGGGCGGTAACTTTCGTAAATGTAAGGCTTTCCAATGCAATTCAAGAAAACATGCGAAGAGCACAGACTGACGGTTGGTTTATCCGCCGGGCTGTGCTCTTCGGGGTTTGGCTTCGGCAAATGCCGAAGACTTTGAGAACTAAACGTCGGTTGTGAGGGTTGATGCAATTTGTGAGAAGGCGTGGTTGATACCAGTCGCCAAAGCACTCATGCCGGTGATTGCGCCGAAGGCGATCAGGGCCACGACGAGAGCGTACTCGACCAGATCCTGACCTTCTTCACGCTGGACCAAGGACTTTGCCGTGACATACATCTTGATCATCAGATCATTCATTCGTAATTCTCCATTCCTGGGTTGGGGTTCCAGTCAGTGACTGGTGGTACAACATTGAGAGCAAGTGTTGTGCCATAGTTTTTAGCACTTCAGTTCATTAAAAGTCAATCACTTATAAAAGGGCATACCACAAAAGATGTAAACATTTGTATACGCCGGGGCCTTGACATCGACGCCTGTTTTGCATAGTCAGCTGGCGTCTGAACACCTCTAAAACCTCGAATTTCCCGAGTGCATTGAACCGTCTATTGATGCAAAATGCGTAAATAGAGACTTTCCATCTGGCTATTCTCCTTGCTTTGAGGCGAATGAGAGGTTGGGATGTCCGCTGACCACCCAACCGGCGAGGAAGCTGCAAATAGCAAACATCAGGAGTCCCGCGAGAACATCCACGCCATAGTGCCAGCCGGTGGTCATTGTCGAAACTGTAATCAGGGCAGCCGCCAGGATTGCAGGGTACCGGAGCAGCCGAAAGGGCAGCAGGGCCTGGGCCGAAACCACTGCCCAAAACACGTGAAACGAGGGCAGGCACACGATCCCGCCAAAAGAGTTGCTAATTGACAGCGACCCACGGCGCAAGGAGTAAATTGAGGCTTCGCAAGCCTGCTGAAGGTGGGTAGGCTGAAAATGCCAGCCAACCCACGGCCCCACGGCGGGCAGCAGCAGCATGCACGGTAGCGCCAATGCAAAGCTGAAGGCATTCGCGAGAACGAATCTTTGCGCCGTTTCCCGTCTCCCCAGGAGAGCCGGCAAGAAGATGGCTAGAAGCACGAGCGGATGCAGCGCCCAGGCGTAGCAATCCGTGAGAACAGCCTGCAGCAGCGGATGCCGCGCAGTGAAACCCATTATCGCGGGTATGTTGATACCCAGGTGCTCGTCCATGCTTCGCCACAACGAATCGCGCAGCGGGAACGCATAAGTGGCGGTGGTCGGAGCAGCCTGCGTTATCAATAGAGCGATCAACAGCGTCCAGGGGATCATCAGGAACGCATCGCGGCGACACCATGCTTTGCGCTCGTGAAAAAAAGCTGCAGGCACCAGCAATGGAGGAGTAAGCAGGAGCAGCGTCTCCAGCAATGGAAGAGCCGAATGCGCGGATCCCGGAGGTGCAGAAACAAGACAAAATATCAGCAAGACTGCGCTGCATCCTGTTAATGCGAGATACACCGGCCTTGAAGAGGCAGGCGCACAATCCTGAAACTGTCCGTCGACCTTCGATTGCGCAATAGTGGAAGGGAGCATCTTTTTCAGACTATACCAATACATTGGGGCAGCATCACGGTGCGAAGGCCGTTGAATGTTGCAGAGGTGCCCTTAATTCAAGTTGAAGGCACGACAAGAGCGCAACTGATGCGCAGAACACCAGCGGCATACTCACTTGCAGTGGAGCGATGAACGGAGACAGGTACATAGTCAAAGCAGCGATTGCAACGACTTTTCCGCGACGTGACCTCATTCCGGACAGCGCAAATTGATTCAAGAGGATAATAAGGGGCAAAATCAAGATGGTGGCGTCATGAGGGTATAGGTGATAACTCACCAATGTTGCCAATATCACCTGAGTCGAAAACCGAAGGGACAGATCTCCGCGATGCTTCGAGCGCGCATCAATGAAGATTAAAAGCGCGAGCGACACAATAAGTGTCGCTGCCATCAACCACTTCTCAGGCACGATACCCGTTCCTAAAACGTGGACAAATCCGCGCAAATTGGGCATAACTGATTCCGTTCCGGCTTGCTCAGGCGCCGCTTTTCCATATCCGATGAGAACCATGCTGTAGGCCAGAATGCCGGCTTTTCCAACCAACGCCAAAGATACGAAAAGCAAGGTCGCGCATCCAGTGGCAAACCCCGCCAAAGTTCGCCAGCGTCTTTCGATCACCATAAAGAGCGCTATGGGGAGGACCAGTACGAATTTGAACATTCCCATTGAAAGGGCAAATCCCGCTAGAAAGTCCTTTTCTTCCTTGAGCGCCTTGAGGGAGACGACTAGTAGAAGAAGCAGTAGGATCGAATCCTGCCCTTGAACAGCAGCCAAAAGAGCTGGAAAGAATGTGGCGATCAAGATAACAAGATATAAGTACAAGTGGTGAAGGCGGGGAGCATAATTCCACAACAGAATGGGAACACTGAAGAGCATTATGAGATTGCATCCATACCAAACCAAATACGCAACCCGGTACTTGAGAAGCGCGAGGCTAGCAAAGATGATCATTTCAAAGGGAGGATGCATTGTGTCCGCCGGATATGGATCGGCCGATACCATAGCTTGATACTCGCTTCCATTGAGAAATGGGAACCTATTGATCTCGTTGCGGAAGCGCTGGTGGATTAGGGCCCGTCCCGCCTGATATAAGCCGGCAAAATCGGGCTTTCGTGATTGGAACCTGGACATGGTAAACACAAGGCCTGCATTGAGCAGGACCATCAACACAATGCTGAAAGCAATATTCGTTTTTTGATTCATAGTCGCTTTCGTGTATTTGGACGTATAACTACCTGAGCAAATGAGGGTGCTTAAGCTGCCATTTTGACCGGACGTCGCCACATGCTGACAACATAAGTCGCTAGCCAAGCGCTTGCGGTCCACCACAAGAACATATATCCAAACCCAAAGTGCCCGGCCAACCCTGAAATATAAGCTGCATATCCGAGATTCGTTGCTGCAAAGAGTACCAGGAAGACGCGCCGGTTTCCCTGGGCAAATGCCCCCACGAGCGCGGGCAATACGACCACTTCATCGAATGGGAAGCTGTAATAACTGCAAGCGACGGAAACAAGCAACACACTCATACCATCTGTCTTCCAATCCCAATCCGAACGATGCTTGTGCCAATAGTACGCAAGCCAGGCGAAGCCAAGAAAGGGCGGAAGGAATACGAGAATGTGCTTTCCGGAAGAAGCATAGAGCATGCCCCCTATATTGGGATACGGTGTCGTTTCTCGTACAAATTGGCGAACGAAATCTATGTACTGTGAAAAAATGCGCGAATTAAGGAGCAAAGCCACAACGCTCGTAATGGCGACCGCAAAGAATGTAGACAAAAGAACGCCCCATCGCCTGAACTTCGATGCCCAAAGCACAACGGCCGCCAAGAGCAGAAGGACAATGTGGGGCTTCACAAAAGTAAGCGAGAGGAACGCACCTGCCATCCAGTCGTGCCTGCGCTCGACCATCACCAGAAACACCGTAACTCCAAGAAGAGCCAGCACAACCAATTGACCCAACATAAGCAACACTATCGTAGGGCCAAAGAGCAGGCAGATAAACGCTGGAGCAAGCGAAGGCCCTGTTCCGGAAAGCTTCGAAGCTGCCCGCGCGCAACCCGCGACCGTAAGCACGCTGAACGTCGACCAAAACGCAAATGCGATCTCGTAGTTCATATAACGAAACGGCAACACATATATGAGGGCTGAAGGGGGGTTCCGCATGACCATAGGCAGCGCATTTATCGAATATCCGCGCGACCTCTCAAAACTGGTGACCAAAGCTTGGGAATACGGGTTTTTCGTTATGAGATGTGCCGCCGCCCAATATTGAGCGAGGTCTTGCACTGGCAAGGCAGAGGCCGCCATGAATGCCGCTATGAACAGGGCTCCAACCGCGAAAAGAATCAGCAGAACGCTAAGTATTCCCTGAAATCGCATTTACAGTTTCGCTCGTGAAATCATTCGGTATGGTTCGTATCTGACGCCGTGGCTTGTGAGTTCAATCGCGCTGCAATTGTCCCGATCTTTCAGGAAGCCGTCGAAACGGGTGAATCAAAAACCTGCGAAAGCTCCACCAAATCTCCGCGCTGCGTCTGGGAAGCATTGATTGTGCCGGAGGGAAGCTCCAGAACCGAATGTGCCGTAAGGCAGCCCGACAGACGCCATGGAGGCACGCTACTCGTGACCTTTCTTACGCGAAGATTTCGATCGAGGTAAACGAGGTCTATTGGAAATTGCATCCAAAAGGTGTGAACCGCTTCGCACGGCACAATCCACATTCCTTCTCCGGGAGCCAACCCCTTGCGCCCTAGCAGGCCCTTGGTCCGCTTGGCGCCGCTCCCGGCCACCTCCGCGCGGCTAGCCAATTCAGTGTTGCGTGTCCGATTAAGTATCCGGATCCGATCACCTTGAACTGAAGGCTGACTCGACAAAGACTTGTTCCTCAGACCGAAAAAAGACCACTCAGAACGATTCATCGGGAAACATCAGACTCATTCAGTGGAGCCTCGGTCGAGGATGCCTTGGTGGCACTGAAGCCGTGACTCCCGGCGCACGGTTAATGCACACGGACCCTCGATCAACTTATTCCGTATATAAAGCGGAGCCCCCAGCGACGCCACTCGCTGGGGCAAGCCACTTAGCCCGTATGGCCCAAACCCGGATTACTGAGGCCCGGTAGTCGCCGTAGCTGTGCCGCCGCCGCTACCGCCGCCCGGGGACATTGAACCCTCGACCACGAGAGGTGTCTCCGGCTTCATGCTCTCCACCAGCTTCTCCACCGGAATGGTCGCCGGCATAGGCGCAGGCGCAGATCCAGGTGCCTTCGCGTCCGGCGTATTCATCGGGATGCCCGAGTTGGGCGGCAAGAAGCCCTGCGGATACTTCAGCTCAGGAAGGGCCGTACCGGCTTCGATTGGTGTCACAATCTCAGGCGTCACAATCACAATTAGCTCGGTATTTGTCTTGGTCCGCTGCATGGACTGGAAGAATTTACCAAGGATTGGAATGTCACCGAGAAAGGGAATTTTCTCAAAGGAATCAGTTTCCCGATTGTCGAGCAAACCACCAATAACAAAGCTCTGACCATCAGCAAGCTCAACCTCTGTCTTCACCCGGCGAACCGTGAGAGCTGGTACCGTAGCACCGCCGATGTTAACGGCATTTCCAAAATCGAGGGCGCTCACTTCCGGGGATACCTGCAGGCGAATCGTTCCGCGTGTCGTGATTGTCGGAATGAAGTTAAGCATTACGCCATATTCCTTGAACTGGATCGTGATCGGCGCGGATCCACCAGACGTCGCCCCGGTCTGGGCAACCGGAACGGGATACTCACCGCCGGCGAGGAAGCTGGCCTGGTGGCCATTCTTTGCTAGAACATTGGGCTCAGCGAGTACCTCTGCCAAACCCTTCGTCTGAAGAGCCTGGATAGTTGCGCCCAGATTGAGGCCAGGGTAAAACGCAAAAAGCTGCAGTGGGTTGGAAATGGTCAGAGTAGGGGCCGCACCTCCTTGACCGGGGACAATCCCAGGCGCGGGAAACTGCCCCGTACCCACCTGGCCAATCGTATTCCCAAATCCCGTGCTGAACAGGTTCGCGCCGAGCTGCATCTCCTTGTTACGGTCGATGCTGGCAAATTGCACTTTGAGAAGTATCTGCGGCTCTGAAGCGGGCACGTTGACGTTGAGCAGGTTCACAACCTTGCCGGCGGTCGAGGCGATCGTGACTGCGCGGTCGGAACTGTTCAGATTGGTGACTGTGCCGCGAAGGAAAATCATCCCGTTGTCCTGGGTGACCTTCACATTCTGGCCGGGAAGCTCAGCCCTTAGCTCGCGGCGAATGCCTTCGAGAGCGTCGGTAGCCGCGAATGTGCTGGGCCTGACCGTCACATTGAAGAATTGCCGGCCTCCGGCCTGGTCCCAAATGATAAGGCTCGTCTCCCCCGGGGCACTACCACTGAGCAGAACCTGGGTCGGGCTGACGGCCTGGGCTTGCGCGAAACCACCCAATCCGACAACGATCCGCGTAACCGGTTTGGCGAGGTCGAGGACAACTGACTTTCCTACTGCAAGGGACAGGTCATTCGTCGAATCCTGACTGCTCGTAGTTGCCGCCGGCGGGGTGGCGGACGATGGCGTCTGAGCCCACACGGATGCGCTGGCGCAGAAAACAAATGTCAAAGTACTGACAAACACAGTGGCGATCCCAGTTCTCGCGTTCACTTATTTTCCCCCGGGAGCTGCAAATTTTTCTTCCGACTTGGTGGCGCCGTTGATGACCGTGACATTGAAATACTCAGGTGGCTTCGCTTTGGGAGCCGCCGCGTGTGCGACCACTTTCGGTTTAGCCGGCGCATTCCCGTCAACAAAAAGATTGGTCATGGCCGTCCCTTCTACCGGAGCGACCTTGGTGTCGAGTGGATTGCGCAACACCAGCTGAATGCGCGTCTCGTTGCTGGCAAGAGCCAGAACTTGAGCTTGCTCGGGAGTCACGAGCAGGTTCACAACCTGCACCTGTTGTGGCTTGCCCTCAGCGTCCTTCTGAATATCAGTACCGGCAGACAGCACCTCGATATTCTGAAGAACGGTCCTAACCTGCGTATTGTTGTTCGACCCACCTCCTCCGGACGAGGTTGGCGGTACACCGGAAATCAGGATGTCAACCCGCATACCCGGAAGAACAAATCCGGCCACGCCAACGACCTGGTCGACCTTTACTGCGATCGCACGCATACCATCGCGGATGGTCGCAGCCAAGCCTCCACCGGAACCCATCGGTGCCAGCCGGTTGTCGAGGATCGGCTCTCCTGCGTAAAGGCTGGACGTTACGCCGCGTCCAATCGCGTTCTTGGGATCGAGAATTGCGTTCTTGGGAACCGTGCCCACGATCTGCACGGTCGTCAGGTCCGTCGCAGCAAGCACCGTGCCGATCTTGATGTCTGCAGCAGCGGCAACCACGCGCGTCGACGGCAGCGGTTTGCTGGAGGCAATGCGCATGCCGACCAACCGGTAGACGAGCACGGAGCACAGTGCCGCCACAACAAATGCACTGAGAAGGATGGTTACCAGTCTTCGGTTCATCAGAGTCCTGTCTTCACCAGGTGAGGCCCCTTCAGTTGCTTCCCATCACTAGACCAACTGAAATGGTACAGAGAGGGAATGGGCTCTTCACACAGAGTTAGTGGTCGAAAATGGTCAAACGCAATGCAAGGGTGAATGCCGCTAGAGTATAGCACCATGTGCCTTTGCAAGTGCACTGAAATTGATGCGGCCAAACCGAAGTACCTAGAATGCTACGTGAACTCCGGACAGCGCTGAAACGCGAGCGCTCCATTGTCCAGGCAATCGTTCTTCCTGAGTGAATCTAAGCGCATCTTCAGACTTGTCAACGGTACGAAAGCGTTTCCCAAAGTGCTCCAAAATGCGGACTGCATACTAGCCTCATGTTAAAAACTCAAGCCACAAATCTGGACTGCGGCCGGTTACCTTAATTA
The DNA here is from genome assembly GCA_963826915.1 of uncultured Acidobacteriaceae bacterium. Lineage (GTDB taxonomy): Bacteria > Acidobacteriota > Terriglobia > Terriglobales > Acidobacteriaceae > Telmatobacter. The sequence continues at coordinate 872,974 of CAWGYG010000003.1, read as the reverse complement.
CCTTGTGAAGTTTCCCGGCTTCCAGCATACTTTTCGCAGTGCGAGCCAACTCGACCTGGAGTCACCGAGGATGTGCCCTTCACTTGGCGCGTTAACGATTCCGGAAGTATAACTCCAACGGACCATCCAATCGGGGGTGTCTGGAGGAGCAACATCCAGCCCGAACGAAGATCTGTTCCCCATGTAAAGTAGGAGCAGAGAGCCACACTGGAGAGGGGTCCATCCGGCGAATGAGGTCTTCGCGCACGATCACCCTATTTACGCTGCAACCGGAACCCCGGCAGGGGCCCTCGTCCTTTGTCGCCTCAAGCGGAGTACATGCGGCGGCCATCGCTCTGGTGCTTTCTGCATTCATCTACGCCCCGCAATTCAAGCTGCGGACGCCGGATGTCTACATGATGCAGCATATCAATCTGAATATTCCCTATCCGCCGGTTCACAAGGCCGGGGGAAGCGGCAGCTCAAAACCACAATCCTCTTCTCCAGGCATGGAGTCGGCAGCCGATGAGAAATTGGCTGCGCCGCCATCCAGTCGAATGCAGGCACCCCGCTTGAAGTTTGCCAAGCAGACCCTGATTGAGCCCGACGTTGACCCCGATAAGATGCTCCCAAAAGAGGTGCCGCTGCCAGCGATGCTCCTGTGGTCAGGCCACCGCCCCAAGGTACAGGTTCTTACTCCTCCACCCCCGCAACCTTCCATGGCTTTCGACAAGCCGAAACTCAACTTCCCGAACAAGGAAGTCCATCTCGCCGACCTCAACATGGCGTCCACGAAATTCCAATCCGCGCTTCCCATGCCGATGCCGAGCAACACATCTCCGGTCGTTGTAAAGCAGGAGGCCCCGGTTCAGCGCGTTCCTGAAACTACGTCGGTCTCAAATAGTCCACCCACTCCCGCGGCAGTTTTGTCGGCTTCCGATCTTCACATGGCACAGGGCACGGTTGTGATGCCGGGGGCGAATCAGGCTGCTCCGGGAAATGAGCAGGGCTCGCTCGGGACAGGGGCCACGCCGGCCTCCCTGATAGCGGGAAATGGCGCCTCGGGCAGTACCGGCACCGAAAAGGGAGCCGGCAAAGGCCAGGGTCCCAGCGGAGGAAAAACAGCGGGCTCGGGAAACTCGAGCGGACAGAAGGGTTCAGGCAACGGCCCTGCAGGAACCGGAAGAGATTCAGGATCCGGCGGTGCCCAGGGGACCGCACATAATTCCGGAACGGGCCCCGGTCCATCAACCGGCCCCGGATCCGGCCAGGGCGAAGGTTCGGTGACCCGCATTACTTTGCCGAGAAACGGCCAGTTTGGCGTGGTGGTTGTGGGATCCGAGCTCGACGAACAGTTTCCAGAAACCGCCGACGTCTGGAAAGGGCGGCTGGCCTATTCAGTCTATTTGCACGTGGGTCTGGCCAAGAGCTGGATACTTCAGTATTCACTGCCCCATGCGGGAAACTCAGCCGGCGGCGAACATCTCGAGGCCCCTTGGCCGTATTACATTGTGCGCCCCAATCTCAACCCCGACGATGCCGACTCCGATGCAGTAATGGTTCACGGCTTTGTAAACGAGACCGGTCATTTCGAAACCTTGTCTGTCGTCTTCCCAACGGATTTGGGTTATGCGCGCCAGCAACTCGTGCTTACCGCGCTCCAGCAGTGGCAGTTTAGGGCGGGTACCCAGAACGGGCAGGTCGCAAGACTTGAAGTGCTGCTCATCATCCCCGAGGTTGCGGACTAGCAAGAGTTGAAGGCCAGCCCGCATCACGATTCGGATTTTCAAACACACCGCGGATGCACCCCAGACAATAGGTGTCTTTCAGTAGCCGCAACCGGCTCAACCGGGTGCTAAGTGGAGACCGGATTCTGTTAGTTTGGTTGCACGCGCTGGATGAAGCGGTGCAGCGCTTTCTTTCCTACGCCTGTCTCCGGCAGGATCTCTCCGCTGTTCAGATCGACGGTATTGGACGGAACAAAGGAAAGACCGACCCCATCCGTTCCCCAGCGGATCACCTTGGTCAGCACGGAGATAAAGTCGTCGGGGTCATCTCCGTCGGTATTGGTTCTCTGCAGGGTCATCAGGATCATGGTGCCTGGGAACCAGCGTTCCTCGGTGAGGAGGTACAAACCCACCGCGCTTATATCCCCGATGTGAAAGGCCTGCGGTGCGCCGCCCGTCCAGTAATAGGCGACCAGGCCCGGCAACGGGTGCCGTTTCGAAGCCCTGCGATCCGTAGAGAGCCAGCGCAGGAAGCGGATAAACCACGACGCGTTCTGCAGGGCTTCCATTTCAGCGTTGTCTTTTTCGACCAGGCGCTGATGGGCAATTTGCATCTCAACGGTCCGGTCCACCGAAGGCGGCGTAGGCACTTCCTTGGGTACCGGTGACGTCCGGCTCGAGAAGTAATCGTCCGCTAGGACAGGGGCTTCGCTTGCTTTGCTTGTGAAGGGCTCAAGACGTCGTTCCATCTCCTCTGCAATGCAGATTACGAGCTGATCTCCGGGTTGCGTTTGCGAGGAAAAGACCGTGTGCCCCGCCAGCACAAGGGCGCTTGAAGCCAGTTCCCGTAACGGCTCTGCTGCACCGTGGGGGAAAGACTCGATCGTCTGGATCACGCGGTAATCTTCGTCCAGATAGACAAGATCGAAAGGGGTAAGCCCTTTGGTGGCAGAGATACCCCTGAAAGGCATGAGCCAAAGCCCGTGATCTGCTTTGATCGAAGCCTCTTCCATTAGGGCTTTCAGCTGTTTTGCTGCAGTATCGGCAATGACTACGCCCAAACTTAGAAAGCTTTCCCTGGTCTGGTTGTACACACAATATTTGTGGGTTTCCATAGCCTGAGCCTCGTCTGTGATCTGCCTCAATGAAGAGCGGAAAGAATGCAACCGGGATGTTGATTCAAACTCCATCGTTCCTCGACCGGATGCCGCAATTTATTGCGTCCTGCATTGTTCCGAACGAATTCCGCCCGATGAAACAGCACACGATCGTGGAAAGCGGTAGAAGAGATTAAAACTACCTTCAAAACTGAACGGCATAAACGAGACGATACACGAAACACCGCCCCATGTCGGCATTCCGAGAGGCTTAGGCAGAGGGCGGTGATGCGGACCTGACTCCTCCACATGCACCACCCTGCCCTCGAAGTAGAGTGGGCTACTTAACCCGTGTGCGACGCCGCTGAATCAGAATAACCAGCACGATGACAAAGAGCACTCCGGATACGATCCGGATAATCGTGGTTTGGTCCATGTCGATTCTCTCCCTTCCTTTTAACGATTGAAAAACATCTTGAATTTAGTGTCCGAAAAACGTCTTGAACGAGTCCGCCATCACGAGAACAGCCGGGCCCAGCACGACCAGAAAGAGCGAGGGGAAAATGAAAATAACCAACGGGAAAAGTAGCTTCACTGAAAGCTTGGCCGCCTTCTCCTCAATCTCCTGCACGCGCTTTGTTCTGAGCGTGTCGGAGTGAACGCGAAGTGTTTTGCCAATGCTGGTTCCGAATTGTTCGGCCTGCACCAGCATCGAAACGAGGTTGCGAACGACGTCGACATCAACTCGTTCGGCAAGGTGCTTCCAGGCGTCGGAGCGTGCCCGTCCCGCGCGCTGCTCCAGCGCTACGATTCCAAGTTCATCGCTGAGAGCGGGTTGCGCTTTATTCAATTCCTGGGCTGTACGCGCGGTTGCCTGGTCCAGGCTGAGGCCGGCCTCAATGCAAATAACCAGAAGATCGAGGACGTCCGGCAGACCCTTCCTGATCGCCGCTTGCCGCTTCGAAATCATCCGTCCCAGCCAAAAGTCCGGCCCGAGGAAGCCAATGCCGGCGGCCATCGCAATCACGAAGAAGGGGCTGAAGTGGATCAACCCGGTAGCCCAGGCTACCAGCAACAGCACAACCGGGGTGATTACCTTGGCGCCATAGAAGATTTTGGCTGCCCCGTCGCCACGATAGCCGGCACGTATCAGTCGCTGCTGAACAACCCCGATTTCAGCCTGGCTCCTTGGCAAAATCTTCTCAAATTGTTCCACCACACCGCCGATAACGTGGCGAGTCTCCTCCAGGGTGGACGACATTGTCTTCTTGGCGGCGGCACGCGGATACAGCGCGGACGCAATGCGCTCCTGGATCTTGTCGCGATAGAAAATCAACAAGCCACCGCTGCCGATCAGAAGGAAAGCGACGATGAACGAAATGATTGCAAATGCCATAATTCCTCTTTAGACGTCCATGTTGACGATCTTGCGAATGATCAAACCGCCGATAACAATCATGGTACCCGCAGCATACATAAGCTTGATACCAAGTTCCTTCTTCCAGAGATTGCTCATCAAATCGGGGTTGACCATGTACAAAATGACACCCAGCGCGATCGGCAGGAGAGTAAGAATCCAGCCCGTGAGCCGCCCCTGTGCCGTGTGAGTCATGACCTGCCGTTTAAGCCGGAATCTTTCTCGGATCACGGTTGATGTCTTTTCGAGCACTTCGGCCAGGTTGCCGCCACTTTCCCTTTGAATCAAGATAGCGGTACATACGATCTTGATGTCCTGCAGCGGAACTCGCGCAATCAGGTTATCCAGAGCGGATTTCAGTTCGAGACCGTAGTTCATCTCGTCAAAAACCAGGCGAAACTCTCCGCCTACGGGATCGGCGCATTCGCGCGATACCAGGCCCATCGCAGCGTTGAGACTATGTCCCACCCGAAGCGCACTGACGATCAGTTCGAGGGCTTCCGGCAGGCCCTCTTCGAACTTGTCCATGCGCTTCTTCTTCATTTGCATCACGTACAAGATGGGCATGAAGGCAAACACCAGGCCGGCCAATATGCCAAAGAGAATTGCACCGGTTCTGTAATAAACCAGATATCCGGGAACAACGAACATGGCGCTGCAAAACAGCATCAGGCCGCCAACCGTCCATTTCACATTCGCCTGGAACAGCAAGCGGCGCAACCGCGGCGCCAGCTCAATTTTTGACAGCCATCGGTCGAGCCAGGGAATGGAACTCATTAGCTCGTTCTTGCGAACGTCGACCATGAGATCGGCCATTTCGGGTTTGCCGACAGCGATCGCGGACTCAAGCCTGGTCATAAGCGCGCGGGTCTGATCCGTGGCTCCGGATCCGCTCGCGGCCAGCAACAGAACGATCACCCCAAAAACGCCCAGGAACACGAGCACAATGATTAAAATCATGTTTCTACCCCCTACTGCCCGCTCAATTCACTTCAGTCACTTTCTCAAATAGCGTCGGCGGCAGGAAGATGCCCGCAGTGCGCAATTGATCGAGGAACTTTGGCCGGATTCGACTGGGCACAAAGGCGCCCTGAACTCTGCCGTTCGGCCCAATACCCTTCTTCTGGAATGCAAAGATTTCCTGCATACTGATGACGTTCTCTTCCATTCCTGTGATTTCGTGTATGCTGACCGCGCGCCGCGAGCCATCGCTCATGCGCGAGCACTGCACAACAATGGTGAGCGCGGAAGCAATCTGTTGCCGCACCGTCTTCTCCGGCAGGTTCAGGTTGCTCATCGCGACCATCGATTCTAGTCGGGTCAAGGCATCGCGAGCGGTATTCGCGTGCACCGTGGTCATCGAACCTTCGTGGCCCGTGTTCATGGCCTGGAGCATGTCGAATGCTTCTTCGCCGCGGACCTCACCGATGATGATGCGATCGGGACGCATACGAAGACTGTTGATAAGCAATTGCCGCTGCCTAATTGCGCCCTGGCCTTCTACGTTCGGCGGCCGTGTTTCAAGACGCACGATGTTTTCCTGCGCCAGCTGAAGTTCGGCAGCATCCTCAATCGTGATCACCCGCTCATTCTGCGGAATGTACTGCGAGAGGATGTTCAAGAACGTCGTCTTGCCGGCGCCCGTTCCACCCGAGATCAGAATGCTCAACCGGGCCCGGACCGCGGCAGAGAGCAGTTCCATCATCTCGGCCGAAATACTCTTCAACTGCACCAGCTGGTTCGCGGCCAGAGGACCAGTCCCGAATCGGCGGATGGACATCGACGGGCCATCGAGCGCGAGGGGCGGGATGATCGCGTTGACGCGCGAGCCGTCGGGCAGGCGCGCATCGACCATCGGCGAAGATTCGTCAACCCTGCGACCAACGCGCGACACGATTCGGTCGATGATCTGAAGCAGGTGCCGGTCATCGCGGAATGACGCGTCAGCGCGGGTGAGGAGACCGCCTTTTTCAATGAACACGTGGTCCTTGTCATTGACCAGGATGTCGGAGATCTTCTGATCCTTGAGAAGAGGTTCGAGCGGCCCGAGGCCAAAGACCTCATCCAGCAGATCCGTCTGGATCTTTTCCTGTTCATCGAAGCTTAGCGGTACTCTGCGATCGCTGATGATTTCGTTGATGATGCTCGAAACCGCTTGTCGCGCCTGGCTCGAATTAATGCGCGACAACTTTTCGAGGTCTAGCTTCGAGAGCAGCGTCCGATGGACTTCTGCCTTAAAGTTTTCCAGATTCATCGATTCCACGGTGCGTCTTCCTTAAAGTGCAAGATCCGTCAAATAACGGGGGACTTATTTGAAAAGGCTAAAGCCTTTCCGCTTCTCCGGCTTGGGAGGCATCCCACAAGCCGCTCGTGCCATGTCTTGAAGTACCCTGGCAATGCTTGAGTCATCCAGCGCCAGCGGGATTGCCTCGTTCTGCATCCTGCGGACGTTGTAATAGTCACTTGGTATCTTCCATGCGATCGGCTTAGTGAGAGCCTTCTCGATATGTTCTTCATCGACTCCCATGGAACTCTTCACATACCGGTTAAGCACAATCTCAAGTTTGGGAGTACCGGACTTGAAAAACTCCGAAATCAGACGATGAGAATTGCGCAGTTCTGGAATTCCGGCCTGCATGATCAGATAGGCCGTGTCTGCCTGTTCAAACCAGTTCGCGTCTGTAAGGTCAAATCTCGAGCCGGCATCAATAATGACATAGGCAAAGTCTTGGCGGGCTACGGTCAACATCTTCTCGATCGCATCATTGCTGGCGTCCACTTGAGGGAACCGCCCCGGTGCAGCCAGCACCGGCAAACCGGAACTGTGGGTCGTAAGCAACTTCGAGAAAAAGTTGGAATCCATGCGGTCCGCGTTCTGGATCGCGTCGGCGGTGGAGAATTGGGTCGTAAGTCCCAGGCTGAGCGCCGCGTCTCCCAGAGGAAGGTCGAGATCGATCAATACAGCACTCTGGGCGCATTCCTGCACCAGGGCCACGGCGAAATTGCACGCCACCGTGGTTACACCCGAGCCACCCTTGCCACCCAGGAAAACCAGCAGCTTGCCACCCGATTTCTTGGCGGTGCCGCGTCCGCCCTGGCGGCGGGCACCCGCGCGCGTCAGCGCGTCTGAAAGAGCTGCCGGATCGATCGGATCGGATAAAAACTCGCGGGCCCCCGCGCGCATCGACCGAACCATAAGATTGGGATCAATTCGCGAGGTGTACACCATCACGGTGGTCGAACTGGAGGAGGCAACTGACTCAACCAGTTCAAGAGCGTACTCTACGTCGGACTCTAGATCGATGATGATCGCATCAAACGCCTTTTCCCCGAGCATGCGGGGCATCTCTTTGAGCGTTGGCGGATAGGCGGAGTATTCCCTTACCAAGGCAGCATGCGAGACGCTGAGAGCGTTCGCAATTGCCCGCCGACGCTGCTCACTTGGGCAGATCAGTGCGACGGACAGTATATTTCCCCCCAGGGGATCGGATTCGTTCACCGTAAAATTACCGTTGTTGCTCACAAAATCATAGCTCCCTAGTTTCTTCGCCAGAGCTGCCAACTCACCGAGTCCGGGGCATTGTCAGCATACTGTAGCCCGTATGCAACCACCTTCTCAATGAGAAAAGAAGGAAATGAGAGTACCAATAGCAATCGCCGGAGCGTAAGGCATCTTACGCGCCTTTGGGTTGGAAAGCACTAACTCAGAGGGGGGATGCAGTCCCCGCTTCTTCCAGCCAAAGACTAGATCGCCCGCCCCGGTGAACATTTCTCCCAGAAACCCCCCGAAGGTGGCCCAGGCTAGAGCCATGATTCCGCCCACAACCGCGATCATGACCAACGCAAACACGAGTTGTTGCCACCAAATCCAGGCCCCTATTGCAGCACAAAGTTTCACGTCCCCCATGCCCATACCGCCCATCATGGCCAGCAAACCGTACGCCACGAGTCCCAAGGCCATCCCGCCCAGGCTCTGTCCAAGGCCGCGCCATCCTCCAACCCACGTGGAGACCACAATACCGACAACCAAAAACGGAAATACGAGCCAATTTGGAATGCGTCGGCTCCGAATATCCGTAAAAGTCGCCACGGCAAGGACAGCCACCGTCGGCCACCAGGCTATCCGCACTTCGGTTGACCACGTCGTCGGCCAGGTTAAGTGCAAAATTCTCCTCCTTCGCTTCTTATCCGGCTGGCGTGGGCTGTTAGAGCAATTCTCCCCCCATTTTCGCGCCTGTCAAGGCTCGCTGAATTCAACGCGTTACGGGGAGGGGTATCGAGGCAAGTGTACACGGAAGTCTATGTCCGGAGTACTACGGTGCAATGAGAGGTATACACGGGAGTAATGCCTCAACCCCGGTTTTGGAGAAAGATGCAGAAATTCCCGTCCTGCAACGCTCCAGATGGGCCAAACACGTCTTGCGCCATGCAATCTGGTCGGTCCTGAACCCCGCGAAACACTATTCTTGCCCGCGGATTAGGCCGAGAATTCGGGTGAGAAGCTGACGATGGGCCGCGCAACTGGTTGCCTGTTCACCTTTGCGGCTCTTCCAATTCAATCGGAGAAATTCCCACCCCATGGTCTGCCCTAGACGCCGCCGGTGGGTCACACTCTACTCCTAATCTAAATTACCTGCTGTGTTACTGAAATTCAAAACTTCACACCAAGGTGGGATTGCCCGCCGAGGACACTACCGTACACAGTTAACGGTACAACCTTCTCAGAGAGCACTTGCGAGTTTCTTCTCCAAAGACCTACTCGCGAGGGGGCTCACTGAGTTCTCTGGAAGGGGCGGAGATCGCCGAAAGTTTGAGAACACGATCTTACGGCCCAATAGATGCGCTGTACCCGGCTCGGCGCGAGAGGGATGGATACGTCCATTGATGATTCACATTGGACTGCTTTCAGACGATCAGGCTTTGCACTTTCTCCTGTCCTCCGCTTTGGGGAGCGAGTTCCGCGTTGTTCTGGAGCCGATTGAAACCGGCAGGGACGAGAGACTTGCCGGGTCGGAATACGATGTCCTCATTCTGGATCTACGCTCCGGGCAAGAGGCCTTGAATGAGCGCCTTGCCTGGGCTCGCCGGTCCATTGCCTCCCGTGTCCCCCTGGTAGTGATGGCCGACGACAACCTTCGCTCCAGTGCATTGGACCTGGTTAGAAGTGGGGCCTTCGGCTCCTGCAGCAGACCGCCCTCCATTCGTGAGTTGAAATCGATGCTGGTTCGTGCCCACGAGAACTGGTCACCCAAGCGCGTGACCCAATCGGGCCCTCCGCGCCATGGAACGATCAGCAGTTGTGACCGCTTAATCGGTTCAAGCCCCCAGATGCAGCGCGTCTACCAGTTGATAAATCGCGTAGCCACCGTTCGAGCGTCGGTATTGATATCCGGTGAAAGTGGCACCGGAAAAGAGCTGATCGCTCGTGCGATTCACAACCTTGGGGCCCGATCCGATCGCCCCTTTGTGGCCGTCTCGTGCAGCGCCATTTCAGAATCCCTGATCGAAGCCGAGCTCTTCGGCCATGAAAAAGGAGCTTTTGCAGGAGATGCTGGGGCTCGAGAGGGATACTTCGAGAGTGTCCAGGACGGCACCCTCTTTCTGGACGAAATTGGCGATCTAAGTCTCTTTACCCAAGGGAAGCTCCTGCGCGTCCTGCAGCAGTTGGAATTCAATCGCCTGGGCAGCAGCAGGAACATCCCGTTGCGTGCCCGGCTGATCTTCGCTACATGCCAGGATCTGGCCAAGCTGGTGATGGAGGGGAAATTCCGGCAGGACCTCTACTATCGCATCAACGTCATGCGCATTGACGTTCCCGCTCTCGCCGACCACCCTGAAGATATCGCCCCAATCGCCTCGCACTATTTGAGGCATTACGCCGACTTGTTCAAGAAGCCCATCGATGGGTTCGCCCAGGAAGCGATGACCCGTTTGCAGAGGTACTCCTGGCCGGGAAATGTCCGCGAACTCGAGAACGTCATTCAAAGAGCCATCATTCTTGCCCCTGGGGACCGCATTCGCACCGAAGACATCCCCCTGCACATCGAGTCGGATAATCTCGTCAATATCGGCGATTACATCCCGGCTGGGTCATTTGAAGATCAGATTCGCGATTACAAGATCAAGATCGCAATGGACGCCGTCAAAGTGAACAACGGCAACAAGACACTGGCCGCTCGTAGTCTCGGCATCTCGCGCGCCTATCTCCATCGCTTAATCCGGACTGCTGAACAGGAGCCGGTATTCGCATCAGAGTCCCTTCGAACTCGAATCTCATCGGCGTCTGTCTCCGCGGTCAATTGAGTTTTCGACGGCTGTGAAATAGCGACTGCAGAGATGTAAGTTTGACTCCATCAAAACCCTGCGCTCCTTCTGTAAGTCGGATTTGGACCCTTGCTGCGGCTGTTTCCTTTCTTAATTCGAGTCAGATCTTGCTGCATCGACAGTGCATTCGGCTCATGTATGCTTCTTCTCATGCCGAGGTGGATAGCTTTTCTTATTGTGTTGTTGGCAGCCGCAATCACGCCTGCAGTTGTTAGCGCACAATCCTCGCCCTCGACCCCGGCCCCGTCTCGCGCAGGAAACAGTACCCTGCATCAAGCCCCTGCAGAACCGAACAGCAGCGCCAATGGCGCGCCTGGAACGCAGACTCAACCCACCTCGGATTCGACCGCACCGCTGCCGCAGCAGATCGTGGTGACTGGTCCGCCAAGCACCGCCGCGCCCTGGACCTGGCATGACAAGGTGCTTTGGGGAGCGACCCTCGTTCTCGTCATTTTGGGATACATTAGCGCCCTGCTGGCGCTGCGCACGCTCAAGAATATTCAGCGCCAGACAGAGTTCGGCGTTGCTGCTGCACAGGCAGCTTTGCAATGTGCCAATGCCGCCCTCGAAAGCTCCCAGGCCATCGTAGACTCCGGAAGGCCATGGATTGTCGTGACAGTCGAGCCTTTCCTGACGATGGAGAACGGCTTCAAGGTGATGGCCACGAATCGCGGGCGTACGCCGGCGCGCATCGTCGGCAAAGCGGACTGCGTAAAAACCGCGGTCGACGAAACCCAGCTTCCCGCCGCGCCCGATTACGCAACCGGAAAGTCGAGCACGCCTTTCGAACCGATTATCCTGCTCCCGGGAGAATCGGCAGGTATTCGGCCATTTCGCCGTGCAGACGTCCGGGCTCTATGCACATCAGACGAAGACTTGAAAAAGATCGAGACCTGGCAACAGAAGGTCTTCGTCTACGGGCGCATCGAATACAGGGACCTGATTTCCCCGCTAGACCAGCCAAACCACCAGACAGACTGGTGCTGCTGGTATGTTTACGGCGAAAAAGATGCTCTCGTGATCGCTGGGCCGCCGGAATACAACAAACACATATAGTGCTCGGCCCCTCTCGAACTGCAGACAGGTTTGCACTTGACCTGACGCCGGCACGCTTTCGTAGGCAGATTCAGGTGTCGGGCGGGCATTGGTGCGCCTTGCTACACTTCTTTTGACCGGCCCGCGAGCTTCCAGCGAATGCCGGCTCCATCCGTTGCTTTCAGGAGAAATAATGCCAGTTGTTGAACTCGCAGGAGTAAACAAGGCCTACGAGAGCAAGGTTGCGGTACGCAACCTGAGTCTTTCAATCGATGCCGGCCAGATGTTTGGCCTGCTGGGTCCCAATGGAGCCGGCAAGACCAGTTCCATTCGCATGATGATGGGAATTACCATCCCCGATTCGGGAACCATCAGCTTGTTTGGAAAGCCATTCGCGCGCGAGAGCCTTGAGCGGGTGGGTTATCTGCCGGAGGAACGCGGCCTCTATAAGAAGATGAAAGTAATTGAGCAACTCGTCTTCTTTGGTGAGTTGCACGGGCTCACCCCTGGCGAGGCCCGCAAACGCGCCACCGACTGGGCCAAACGCCTATCCATCGATGAATCCCTGGGCAAAAAGACCGAAGAACTTTCCAAAGGCATGCAGCAGAAGATCCAGTTCATCGGCTCATTGCTGCACGATCCGCTCCTGATTGTGATGGACGAACCGTTCAGTGGACTCGACCCTGTAAACGCCAAGCTGCTTGAGCAGACCCTGATCGAACTCAAGGATCAAGGCAAAGCGATCTTGTTCTCGACCCACCGCATGGATCAGGTCGAGAAGCTATGCGATTCGATATGCCTCATCAATAACGGCGAGGCGGTGCTGGCGGGTCGTGTGCGCGAAATCAAGTCGCGCTACGAGCGCAATAACCTCATCGTTGAGTTCGAAGGCAACGCCGACTTCCTGAATAGCCCTGAAATTGCCGAGGCGAGAAACTTCTCAGGCCACGCCGAAATCCGCCTGAAGGAGCATGGCGATGCACAGAAGCTGCTCCATGAAGCCTCGGCGGGTGCCACGATTTACCGATTCGAACTGGTGGAACCTTCACTCGAAGAGATTTTCATTCAGACCGTGGGAGGCAAGGCCGATGCGTAACATGTTCCTGATTGCAAGGCGTGAATATCTTGAGCAGGTGCGCGGTCGGGCCTTCAAGATGACAACCTTTGGTGTGCCGGCCGTATTTGCCCTGATCATCGGCGTGGGCTACTTGTCGAGCCTCGGCCTCGGCGCCGGCAAGCATCTCGCCGTTGCTTCCAACGATCCTCTCCTGGCAAGCGAAATCAAGGGACAGCTGATCGGAGACAAGGATGCTAAGGCGAAGGTGGATGTGATTGCACCAGCCACTGAAGCCGATCGCGAAGCACTGAAGAAGCAGATTCAGAACAAAAGCCTCGAGGGCGTGCTGTGGGTCGAGGCTCCTCGGGACGGCATTCCGACTGCAACCTATACTTCTCAATCTTCCGGCGACTTTATTACCGGCGGCCGGCTCAAAGAGGCCCTCAACCATGCCCTGCTCGACGCCCGCCTGACCACCGGAGGCATGCAGCAGGCCGCAGCCGATAAGTTGGTCGATGGCGTCTCCATTGAGACCTACCAGGTCAAGAAAGACGGCAGCGTCGTCAAAAGCAACGCCCAGGCTTCATTCTGGAAGGGCTACGTCATGGCTATCCTGCTCTCCATGACGACCATGATTTACGGCATGAACGTTGCACGGTCGATCATCCAGGAGAAGACCTCCCGCATCTTTGAGGTCATGCTCGCCATCGCGCGCCCGGGAGACATGCTCGCCGGCAAGCTCATCGGAGTCGGCGCCGTCGGCCTGACTCAGATCGGTATTTGGATCCTCTGCGCCGCAATCTTTCTCGGCTCCCAATTGGCAGCCTCCATGCTCACTGGAGATTTCGCCGTCCATGTCTCCATGACTGAGGCGGTCCTGTTTCCCGTGTACTTTGTGCTCGGATATCTGCTCTACAGCTCACTCTTCGCGGGCCTCGCGGCAACATGTGAAACCGAGCAGGAGTTGCAGATGTATATGCCGCTCGCTGCTGCGCCGACCTGGCTGAGTTTCTCGCTGATCCTGCTCGTGATCAATGACTCTAATTCATTCTGGTCGATTGCCGCTTCGTTCTTCCCGCCGACAGCGCCAATCATCATGTTCCTGCGCATGGCTTCGCAGATTCCGCCGTATTGGCAATTCGCCGTTTCCATCGGCCTGCTCATCGTCAGCATCTGGGGAGTGCTCTGGATCTCAACGCGCCTCTACCGCGTCGGCATCCTGATGTACGGCAAGCGCGCTACCTTGCCCGAACTCGTGCGCTGGCTGCGCTATTCGTGAGCGGTGTCGAGGCATCTGCGTAGCGGCTGCTTACACTAAAATCACTTGAGTGACCGACGAAGCCAGCCCCAGGTTCACACTTACCCAGCGCATCGTGCTGGCCACAGTGCCTCGCCTTGTCTGGGCGCTACTGTGGATCGTCGGGCTCACCTGGCGTTTTGAAGTGATTGCCGAAGAGGGCGTCATTCCGGTCGTTTCCGGTCAGAAAGCGGGCCCTGAGATCTACTGCTTCTGGCATCAGTGCGTGCTGCCCTGCGCCATGTATTTCCGTAGTTCGGGCGCCGTCATCCTTATCAGCCGCAGCTTCGATGGCGAACTCATCACCCGCATCCTGCGCATGTTTGGATTTGACGCAGTCCGTGGATCAAGTTCGCGCGGGGCGCGCGAAGGTCTTTCCGGGCTAAAGAGAATTATCGAGAGCGGGAGAACAGCCATTTTTACTGCGGACGGTCCGCGCGGCCCCATCTATCGCACCAAGATGGGCCCCATCAAGCTCGCGCAAACCACCGGCGCACCCATCGGCGCATTTCACCTGGAGCCGGAACATGCATGGACAATGCGCTCATGGGACCACTTCCTCATTCCCAAGCCCTTCACCCGCATCGTCGTGAGTTGGGCGCAGTGGACGCGCGTGCCCACTGACTTGACTGCCGCGGAGTTCGACGCCAGCCGCGACCAACTGAATGCGGCGATTGAACGCGCGCGCCTGCGAGCCCTCGCGCACTTCGGGAAAGCCGCGTCATGAGCGGCTTGCGCGTTGCCGACTTCGATTTTGATCTCCCGCCGGAATTGATTGCCCAGCAACCCCCGCAGGAACGCGGCCGGAGCCGCATGCTGGTGATGAATCGTGCAACAGGCGAGCTTCGGAATAGCCAATTTACCGAATTCCCTTCCTTTTTGCGGCCGGGCGATCTGCTGGTGCTAAACGACAGCCGCGTTATCCCTGCCCGCCTTTACGCGCGGCGAACGGTGGTTCGTGATCGGCAGCAGCCGAGTGGCCTGATTGAAGTGCTGCTGACCGAACCGGTTGGGGACAACACCTGGCGCGCACTCGTAAAGCCCGGGAAAAAAGTCGGCATCGGCGAGCGCCTTCAGTTCCCTTCGGTGTCGGGCCAGGTCGAACTTGAAGCCGAAGTACTGGAACGCGGAGAATTCGGCGAGCGCCTGCTTCGCTTCGCACCTTGCGACGATTTTTATGCCGTGCTCGACCGCATCGGCCACATGCCGCTCCCGCCTTACATCCGGCGCGACGACGCTGAGGCGGACCGCGAGCGCTATCAGACCGTCTTCTCGCGCGATAGAGGCTCTGTCGCGGCTCCGACGGCTGGATTGCATTTCACCTCGCAAATGCTCGAATCCTTGGCCGCGCAGGCCGTCGAAGTGACGCGTGTGACTCTCCATGTCGGTCTCGGCACGTTTGCCCCATTGCGCGTGGACACGCTCGACCAGGTCCGCCTGCACCATGAACGCTACACATTTCCGGAATCTGCCGCCGATGCCGTAAATCGAGCCAGAAAAGAAGGACGTCGGATTGTCGCAGTCGGAACCACGGTCGTCCGCACGCTTGAATCGACCGCACAGCAGGCAAACGGCGCGACGCTCACGGCCCACTCCGGCGACACCGGGATCTTCATCTCGCCCGGATTCGAATTCCAGATCGTGGACGCCCTGTTAACCAACTTCCACCTGCCCCAATCGAGCCTTTTGATGCTGGTAAGCGCCTTTGCCGGCCGCGATAGCGTCCTGTCGGCGTATCGGCACGCCGTTCAGGCGCATTATCGCTTTTTCAGTTACGGCGACTGCATGTTCGTGGGCTGACCTGCATCCAAATAATTGTCAATTTCGATGCGTTTTTTGAGCTTTGGTAATCTCAACTTCTACCTGACCCGGCGTCCGGTCATCGCAATACTCCATCCCATGAACTAACATAGACTTGCGGCTTGTAACTAAAAACTCTTTCCTATTGAAGGACATGCTTATAAATGAGTGGCACCAGCAATACCATCCTCGTCACCGGTGGCGCAGGGTTTATCGGTTCCAACTTCGTTCTCCGCTGGCTTGAGAACGTCGCAACCCCGGTTGTGAACCTTGACCTGCTTACCTATGCCGGAAATCCGGCAAATCTTGCCGCGCTCGAGATCGACTCCCGCTACAAGCTGGTGCGCATAGATATCTGCGACGCGGAAGCCGTGGCTGCCGTACTCAAGGAGCATCGGCCACGCGCCATCGTCCACTTTGCCGCCGAGAGCCATGTCGACCGCTCCATCGCCGATCCCGGAGCCTTCATTCGCACCAACGTACAAGGCACTTACACCCTGCTCGAACAGGTCCGCCGTTACTGGTCAGCGTTGGATGAGAGCGACAAAGCCGGCTTTCGCTTCCTCCATGTTTCCACCGACGAAGTGTATGGAACGTTGGGCCCGGATGATCCGGCGTTTTCAGAGACGACTGCCTACGCGCCCAACAGCCCCTATGCGGCGTCGAAAGCGGCCTCCGATCACCTGGCACGCGCCTACTTCCATACCTACAAGCTTCCGGTACTCACCACCAATTGCTCCAACAATTACGGGCCCTTCCAGTTTCCAGAAAAACTGATTCCGCTGATGATCCTCAATGCTCTTGAAGGCAAGTCCCTTCCCGTTTACGGCGACGGGCAGAACGTGCGCGACTGGCTATTCGTCGACGATCACTGCTCCGCGATTCGCAGGGTTCTCGAGCGTGGCACCACCGGAGAAACCTACAATATTGGCGGCAACAGCGAACGCAACAACCTCGACGTGGTCAACACGATCTGTGACCTTGTTGACGAACTCCGCCCCGACGCTGCGATTGGTGCGCGCCGCAAACTCATCAAGTTTGTAGCTGACCGTCCCGGGCACGACCGCCGCTACGCCATCGACGCCCGCAAGATTGACCGCGAACTGGGATGGCGCCCCGCCGTCGGATTCGAGCGGGGATTGCGGGAAACCGTCGCCTGGTACCTCGAGCACGCCTCCTGGGTTGAAAATGTGCGCACCGGCGCATACCTGGTTTGGATCCGGCAGAACTATGAGGAGAGAATCCCACAATGAAGGGAATCATTCTTGCAGGCGGCTCGGGTACCCGGCTTTACCCCGTTACGCATGTTGTTTCAAAACAGCTTCTGCCGGTTTACGACAAGCCTATGATCTACTACCCGCTCACCACGCTCATGTTGGCGGGTTTGCGCGACATTCTCATCATCTCAACCCCGCAGGACACACACCGTTTCGCCGAATTGCTCGGTGACGGCAAGCGATGGGGAATCAACCTTACTTACGCGGTACAACCCAGTCCAGATGGCTTGGCGCAGGCGTTCACCATCGGCCGTGACTTCATCGGCGCGGATACCTGCTCGCTGATTCTTGGCGACAATATCTTTTACGGTCAATCGTTTTCCCGGGATCTGCAACACGCGGCTGGCTTGAAAAGCGGCGCCCTCGTTTTCGCCTATCCCGTCCATGACCCCGAGCGCTACGGGGTGGTCGAGTTTGACGCCGCGGGGAAAGCGATCAGCATCGAAGAAAAACCAACGGCTCCCAAGTCCCGTTACGCGGTCACCGGTCTCTACTTTTACGACAACGATGTTGTAGATCTTGCGGCGTCCCTCAAGCCGTCTCCGCGCGGCGAACTTGAAATCACCGATCTGAACCGTCTGTATCTTGAAGCCGGCAAGCTCAAAGTGCAGGTGATGAGCCGCGGCATGGCCTGGCTCGACACCGGCACGCATGATTCGCTCTTCGAGGCTGGTCTCTATATACAGACGATTGAACGCCGCCAGGGCCTGATGATTGCCTGCCCTGAAGAGATCGCCTATCGCTTCGGTTACATCGACGTTGACCAACTCGAAGCGCTGGCCAAGCCGGTCGCCAAAAGTGGCTATGGACAGTATCTCCTCGGCCTGAAGAACGAAAGACACCTCCCGGGAGGAACGGTCGAGTTATGAAAGTCGATGAGATATCGTTGCCCGGAGTTCTGCTGCTGACTCCCGCAATCTTTCGCGACAGCCGCGGCGCGTTTTGGGAAACATGGAGCCAGAAGGACATGGATTCGGCGGGAATGCCTGCGACGTGGGTGCAGGATAATTTCTCCCTGTCGAAGAAGAATGTCTTGCGAGGCATTCACTATCAGGTCATCCAGCCTCAGGGAAAATTGGTGCGGGTCACCCATGGCGCTGTGCTCGATGTCGCGATCGACCTGCGTCGCAGCTCTCCGATGTTCGGGAAGCATGTCGCCGTAGAGTTGACTGGCGACAATGGCCAGATGCTTTGGATTCCCGAAGGCTTCGGCCATGCATTTCTCGTCCTCAGCGACGTCGCCGGCTTTGCCTACAAGGTCACGAACCCCTACTGTCCGCAAGGCGAGCGAACGATTGTATGGAATGATTCGGACCTCGCGATTCCATGGCCTGTCAATCCAGAAACCGCCATTGTGTCAGACAAGGACGGCAAGGGCGCTACGCTAGCACTCGCGGAGGTCTTCGCTTGATCGTCTGGCCGCGAATTCTAATTACGGGTTCTGCCGGGCAATTGGGCGTGGAGTTGCAACGCAGCTTCGCCGATTACGGACAGATTCTGGCTCATGATCGCGATACCGTCGACTTGACCGTTCCGGCTGAGGTCCGCGACTTGGTTCGCAGCACTGCCCCGGACGTCATCCTCAACGCCGCTGCATACACCGCGGTCGACAAGGCCGAAACTGATATCGAGGCAGCACGTGCCGCCAACGCGCAAGCCCCCCGCACGCTAGCCGAAGAGGCGCACCGAGCCGGCGCACTGCTGGTGCATTACTCCACCGACTACGTTTTCGACGGCACAAAGCCGGGGCCGTGGACGGAAGAGGATGCGACCAATCCCTTGAATGCGTATGGAGCAACCAAACTCGAAGGGGAAGAGGCTATCCGTCAGGTCGACGGAAGGCATCTTATTTTTCGCACCAGTTGGGTGTACGGGCCGCGCGGAAACAACTTCCTGCTCACCATGTTGCGACTGGGCCGGGAACGCGACAGCCTCAGTATTGTCGACGACCAGGTTGGCGCTCCAACCACTTCCATTGAATTGGCAAATGCTACGCAAGCCATTGTGAGCGGCATTCTGGCCGACCAGTTCGGACCCGCCGCTGAATGGAAAGGCTTGTATAACATGACATGCGCCGGATCTGTGTCCTGGTGCGGCTTCGCACGCGCGATCTTCGATCGTGAAACCGCGTTGCTCAATGGAAAAACACCCAAGGTGATTCCGATTCCATCCAGCGAGTTTCCCACACCGGCGAAACGTCCCATGAATTCTGTGCTCTCCAACGAAAAGCTTTATCGCCGCTTCGGCGTGCGTCTTGCCTCATGGGAGTCCGCTTTGGACGATGTACTGAAGATCGTCGCGGAGCAGAAAAACTCCTGAAGAGCACAATCCCACGCACAGTACCACGGTGTATTCGCCCTTACCGGGTTTCGCTTCCCGCAATCCTTGGCTCGCGGGTAGTGTAGTGTTTATGGATTCCAGCTCAGCCGTCCAGAACTCCGACCCAAAAGAGACAGCGCCCGAGGCGGCGATCGGCCCGTTCAAGCGCGCCTTCAATCGCATCTTCACCCGCCATCTCATGAACATCGCGCTCTTGATGACTTTGCCCGTGGTATTCACGACTTCGCTGAATCCTCAACGGGAATCTGTGCGCGATCCGGACATCTGGTGGCACCTCGCCGATGCGCGCCTGCTAACCTCAACCCATCATTTCATCGAGACCGAACCGTATTCCTTTAGCGTAGCCGGGCAGCGCTGGGTCAACCCGGAGTGGCTTGCGGAATTGCCCTATTGGTTCAGCTACAACAGTCTCGGACTTAGGGGCATCTACCTTGCAGAATGGGTGCTGCTCAGCGCCAATCTCGTCTTTTTTTACTGGAGAAGCTATTGGAAATCCGGTCACGCTGGAGCCGCGTGGTGGGCGGCTGCCTTGGGATTTCTCCTGGTGTCGGTAAATGCCGGGCCCCGCATGATTACCATTGCCTACCTTGCGATGGGCGCGGAACTAGCCATCCTGGAATCCGCCGAGCGAGGCAAGAAGCACCTGCTGTGGCTGTTGCCGCTGCTTTTCTGCGTGTGGATCAACCTGCATGGCAGCTGGCTTATCGGCCTGGGTCTCTTCGTCCTTTACATCCTTTGCGGCTGGTTCGACTTCACCAAAGGGATCTTCGCGCAGCAAGCCTTTTCGATGACCGATCGCAATCGCTTGCTCAGCGTCCTGGGCGTCACCCTTGCCGCGCTGATGGTGAATCCCTACGGCTGGCGCCTGGTGTGGAACCCGATCGACATGATGTTCAATCAAAAACTCAACATCGCCAATGTCCAGGAATGGCACTCGCTGGATCTGAGTTCGGTCGCCGGGATGTCGGCAGCCGGAGCGATGGCCCTCATGGTGATTGCAAACAGCTTCAAGGGACGCAAGTGGCGAGTGTACGAGATGGCGATTATCTTCTTCGCCTGGTACTCGGCGCTTGATCATATGCGCTTCCTCTTTATGGCCGCGGTCCTCACCACACCCCTTCTCGCTGTCGATATCGAGCGGGGCTTCAGCCTTGAGTCGGACGAAAAAACCATTCCGGTGGCAAATGCGGTCATGGTCCTCGGCGCGGCATGCCTCATCGCAGTTATTTTCCCGTCCAACGCGCAACTCGAAAAGAAACGCGGGACGTTTTTCCCGATGGAATCGATTGCTGAAGTGCAACCGGCGTGGCGAACCTTCAATTCCGACTTTGTGGGCGGAATGATGACGTTCCAATCCAAATCGCCGTTTATCGACTCCCGCTTCGACACCTTTGAGCACCACGGCGTCTTGAAGGATTACTTGAGAGCCATGTATCTCACCGCGCCTCTCGAGGTGTTCGACAAGTATCGAATCGACCACGTCCTCGTCACTGACACCATGCCAATTGCCTACCTGCTCAACCGAACCCCCGGATGGTCCGTAATCAAACGTGAAAAAACGGGGGGCGAAACCTATTTGACCTTTGCCCGTAATCCCGTCTCCGTACCTCAATCCAGCCCGGCTCTCGGGAACGGGTCCAGTCAACGTTAGTCCATCCAAATGTGAGGATTGAACCATATGGCGGGTGAACGATTGCTCGTCTGTTGAAAGACGAGTTATCCTCCTGACCAGCGATATGTGACCCTTATCACATAACTTGCGCTTCCGGCCGTGAAACCATGGCGATGTTCGCTATTCTTCATCAAGTCTTAGGGCACGCCTTCCATCCGGAGAGTAATTGTGAGCTTTGATTCCACTGCATTCGTCGCCGAACAGGAACTGATTGAGGCTCTCGAGACTCGTGCTTCTATGTTCGAATGCACGGCAGACCGCCTCCTGTTCAAGCAGGGAGAATCACCTCTCGGCCTCTATGTTCTGCGCAGTGGAAAGGCAACCCTGACAATGGAGTCGCCCACGGGAGGCGTGGTCATGTCCTTCGTGGCCTCACCGGGCTCACTTCTTGGGCTGCCCGCCTTGGTTGGAAACGAGCCCTATACGCTCACCGCCATCGCTGCCAAGGGTGCCGAACTCGGCTTCGTCCCGCGTGAGGATTTCTCCAGCCTGATGTTGACCAATCCTTCTCTGGCGATGAAAGTTCTCCGTATACTCGCGGCGGAAGTGCGAACCGCGCGTCACGCTATTTCGGAGTTCTGATACTCGATGCCGCTCCTAAGCCTGCTTGCGATTAGCAGCGCATTGTCTTTCGCTTCTTACCCACCCTCCCGGCAGCCTCAACTTTCTCAATATATTCCGTAGCCAGCGGAACCTTGCAGCCAGTTTCTCCCATATCGACGCTGACGACACCGATCTGCCGAGCCACCGCCTTTGCTTGCTTCAGCAACGGCTTCACATAACTCCCAACGGCAATCACAAAGGCGTTCATGGTGTGCCTTACCCGGTTTTTGGCGCGACCAATCTCCGTCGCGATTTTGTTTAACAAGGCCTCTATCTCGGCAAGATCCAATGCGTCGTCCGGTTGAGTGGCAACCAGTCCCGCATAGGTACACCACCCCGTCGCAGCGATATGCTCGCCCTTCGACTTGATCCATTCGAGCGCCAGGGCCCGTGCGTGCGGGCTCTCAACCGCAAGCCACGGCACTGTGTACTCCGACACCATCTGCAAACCCACGGCGCTCTCCGCCCATTTCCGCAGTTGCTCCCTGGTCAGTTGCGCCCCATCCGCTACCATGCCGGCCAGGTACATCGCGTCCATGTTGCCAGTCTCATAAAGACCGCACGCCAGCGCCTGCTGGCCTTTGATCGACTTGGCAATAATCTTCATATCCGCCACGCTTACCCCGTAAACACGGTCCTCTGCCATTCCATGGCGCGCATAGATCTTCCGTGTATTCTCGCGCCCTTTCTTTTTAAGCTCAGTCATGATCGTGGCGACCGTCGCCATGCATTCCTCCAGTCCTGCCGAAAGCGGCTTTTCGCCGCCTCGCTCATGCGGGATGGCGAAGATTATCCCTTTGGTTCGTTCAGAATGCAAGAGTTACGTTTGCAAGCCCTCGATATCGAGCAACTCGCCCGCGGCAAGCGCGCGATGCGGCGAAATGCGTTAGCATCCGGAGTGTGCCCGGCCTCGACACTCCAGTCATGTATGCGCGCGGGGTAGGTCCGCGCGTCGCAGAGATGCTTGCTGCCAAGGGCATCCTCACCGGCGAAGACCTGCTCTACCACCTTCCCTTTCGCTATGAAGACCGCCAGCATCCGCGCAGCCTCGACGAATTGAAACCCGGAGAGACGACTAGCGTCATTGCGGAAGTCCGTGGAGCAATCCTGCTGCGCACGCGCAAAATGCCCCTTTTCGAATTAACAGTGGGGCAGGGCCGACTGTCAATGAAATGCATCTGGTTCCATGCTTCCTATCTTGATGGGAAGTTCCACGCCGGACAGACCGTTGCCCTCTACGGAAAGATCGAGCCGTCTCGCTCTACCAGTAGCTTCAAAATGATTCAGCCGCAGTTTGAATTACTGCCCGACTCAAGCGACGACGCCGAAACCAGGCTCCTTGAAGTTGGGCGCATCACCCCCGTATACGAATCGCTCGGCGGAAGTCGGCTGGCCTCGCGCTGGCAGCGCAAGGTGATCTTCAATTTGCTCGAAAGCGTCCGCGGAACGGTGCCGGAGTGCCTGCCCCAGCCGATGCTGGCCCGTCTCGATCTGCCTCCGCGCGAGGCCGCATTGCGCGAAGTGCATTTTCCGCCTGAGGGCACATCCCTGACCGAGTTGCAAAGTTCGGCTACACCCGCGCACCGGCGCCTCATCTTCGAAGAGTTGTTTTTCCTCGAGCTCGGTCTCGAGTTAAAGCGGCGCCGGATGCGCGAACGGCTGGGCATCGGCTTCGAAACCAACAACAAGGTCCGCGAAGCCATCCGCGAAGTGCTTCCGTTTCACCCCACCGCGGCTCAAAAAAGGACGCTGGGCGAAATCGTCGGAGACATGCGCCAGCCCAGCCCGATGCGCCGATTGCTCCAGGGCGATGTGGGATCGGGCAAGACCATTGTCGCGCTGCAGGCCATGCTCGTTGCCATGGAAAATGGCTACCAGGCAGCCCTGATGGCGCCTACTGAGATCCTGGCCACGCAGCACTATCTCGCGGCCCGCAAGCTGCTCGAGCGTTCATCGCGCAAGTACCGCATCGTCCTGCTGACTGGCTCGCTCGACGAAGACCGCAAGCGCGCCAATCGAAGCCTGATCAACCACGGCGAAGCGCACCTGGTCATCGGCACGCATGCTCTTATCGAAGAGAAGGTCGAGTTCGATCGCCTCGGTCTTGTCGTCGTCGACGAGCAACACCGCTTCGGCGTCCTGCAGCGATTCCGTCTGATGAAGAAGCCCAACCAGGCCGAGCCGGACATGCTCGTCATGACTGCAACCCCCATTCCGCGAACGCTGGCGCTGTCTCTATATGGCGATCTCGATGTCAGCGTGCTTGACGAACTGCCTCCCGGCCGCACGCCAATCTTGACGCGGCGTGTACCCGGAGAGCGCACAGACGATGTGTGGGACTTTGTGCGGAAGCAGGTTGGCCGGGGTCGCCAAGCCTACATTGTCTATCCGGTGATTGAAGGGACAAAAGACGACCAGCCGGAACTTGACTTCTCCCACGACCCGGATGCCGGCCCCGAAGCCGTCAACGCCATTCCCTCTCAAACTCGGAAGCCCGTCCGAAAGGGAAAAACCGCGGAGCTGTTTCCAAAGGTTGCGCAGGAGGCAAACCCCTCGGCCAAGTCCGGCCTCAAATCCGCAGTCGAGATGCACGAAAAGTTGCGCACCGGTCCGCTCGCCGGTCTGCGCGTGGGGCTGCTTCACGGCCGACTCGATGCCGATGAAAAAGAGGTGATTATGCGCCGCTTCCAGCGCGGAGAAATCGACGTCCTCGTCGCTACTACGGTGGTAGAAGTCGGTGTCGACGTTCCCAACGCCACGGTGATGGTCGTGGAGCACGCTGAACGCTTCGGGCTGGCGCAACTTCACCAGTTGCGCGGACGCGTAGGCCGCGGCGCAGCCAAAAGCTATTGCATCCTGATGACGGGCGAACGTGTATCCGAGCAGGCCGAGGAGCGGCTCAGCGCAATGGTCCGAACCCAGGACGGATTCGAGCTGGCCGAACTGGACCTTTCCATGCGCGGCCCCGGAGAATTCTTCGGAACCCGACAGGCGGGCCTACCCGAATTTCGGGTGGCGAATCTTGTCCGTGACCGGCAGCTCCTCGAGTTGGCGAAACAGGAAGCTGAGAAGTTCGCGAATAACCCGGCCGCCGAAGGCTCCGAGGCTGAGAAAGCCCGCGTTTGGGCGCGCCTCAAAGAAGCCTGGCAGCGACGTTACGGCCTTGTCGAAGCTGGTTGACGCCCTGCACCGGGCCTAATGCATGTCGCACAACTTACCCGCCCTCTCGACAGGAAACGTCTGAATCTCCAGATCGATGCTCACAATTTCAGCTCCGGACTCCTGCGGACCCATGCGCGTGCACTGACACAGTTCGGTGAATCGAAGGTGGCCGCTTTGGCTCAATTCCAGCCCTGCCGCAATCAGGATGCTATAGATCTCCACGCAGTCGTGGCGTTCAAACTCGAAGAGCACATCCAACATCCCTGTATCGCTCGCGCTGCGGCTCAGTATCCAGCCTCCACAACCCAGAATGGCGCCGCACAGCCTTTTCACAAGGCGGCTCGGTTGGTCCCCGCAGATGGCCTTCATCTCCATCGCCCAGGGAACCATCTCTGCTTGCAGCGCGTCGCGAACCAACGATGCCGGTCTCATGCCCGGTTTATCGGTGACGCCCTGAAAACAATGATCGATGTTTGGGAGTGGGACGGCCTGTGCCCTGCTTTGCGACATTCATTCCAGGTCCTCAAAGAGCCCTTGCTTCCAGCAGAGAAATTTCCGTTTCGAAGGGCTGGTCGCGTGCAAATGATAGCTTGATAATCAGCATGATTGTCGGCAGCGGCATTGACATGGTTGAAATCAGCCGAATCCAGCAGTCCGTGGAGCGGTATGGCCAGCGGTTTCTCGACCGTGTGTACACCGCCGCCGAGCAGGCCTACTGCCTGCGAAAACGGAAATCGGCCGAAAGCCTGGCGGCGCGATTTGCCGCGAAAGAGGCCGGCGCCAAGGCACTCGGAACCGGAATAAGCCGCGGCGTCAACTGGCTGGAGATCGAGGTAACCCGCGAACCTGGCGGCAGGCCAACGCTGCGATTCCACGGACGCGCCGCCGAAATCGCTTTGCAATTGGGCGTAGCTCACACCGCGCTCTCCATCACCCACACAGCGGAACTTTCGATGGCCAGCGTAATCCTCGAGGAATAAGATTAGGGCGTTGGCCCGGACAAAATTGACGTCGCGAAGTCGTTTTCCCTGCCCTGAGAACCATCCCTTCACCGCCCTTAAGAATCTCCCGGCAGGGCTCAATCATCTAATATCCCCTGCACTTTCTGCTATCCTCTAGGCTGCAGAATGGCTCAGAACGGCTGACTTTACCAAGGGATAGATTCTTGCCAAGTCGCAAAGAAATTCAGTGGTCGCAGCTAAGAGTTGGCGCTTTGGTCCTGGCGGCCATGGCTGTCCTGGTGCTGCTCATCTTCCTGATGTCTGCCTCTACCGGTGGCCTGTTCGCCCACAAGCTGACCTTGCGCTGCTATTTCGAAAATGCCGCCGGCCTGAAGAATGGCGCGCCCGTCACCTTGGAAGGCGTCACCATCGGCAACGTGATCGCCATTCGCGTCGTTCCCGCGCGCAACCCCACGCCCGTTGAAGTCACTATGCGCGTCGGAGAGGAATATCTCAGCGACATCCACGTGGATTCAACAACTTCAATTGCCCAGGCAGGCGTTCTTGGCGACAGCTATGTGGATATTAGCTCGGGAAAGGCTACCGGGCCGCCTCCGGCAAACAACGCGGAACTCAGGGCAATCCAGGCGCCCAGCATTCAAACCGTCATCAGTTCGAGCGAAGCCTCGATCGAGGAAATTACCGTTCTCATGCGCAAGACCAGCACCCTGATGGATTCGCTCAACTCCCAGCGTGGCACATTGGGCGGTCTGATTAACGATCCCGCCTTCTATAAGAAGGTCAATCGCATCACAGATAATCTCGAAAAATTGACTGCCGCGATCAGTTCGGGTCAAGGCACGATGGGCAAACTGGTCAACGACGACACCCTCTATACACACCTCAATTCGGCCGTCGACAAGATGGACAAACTCATTGATGGACTGAATCAGGGTCAGGGTACCGCCGGCAAACTCCTGAAGGACGACACCCTTTACAACAACTTCAATTCCACCGTGAAGAATGCAAATGAGTTGTTGGCGGACATTAACGCAGGAAAGGGATCACTCGGCAAGCTGTCAAAGGACCCCGCCTTTGCGCAAAAACTTGATGACACCGTCACCCGACTCGACAGTATCCTCACCAGCGTAGATAAAGGCAAAGGAACCCTGGGTCAGTTGCTGCAAAACCGCTCTCTCTATGACCACACCGATCAGACCATGGACCAGGCTCGGCAACTGGTAAAGAGCATTCGTGACGACCCCAAGAAGTACCTCGTCATTCGTTTGAAGCTGTTCTAGCTGACCCCCGCGCAATCCGGCGGTCCCGCATGTTGCTTTCAACAGAACTTTCCCCGGAGTGAATGCGTTTCCTTTTCATCGGAGGTCATCTTGTTCCCCAAGTCAGTGTTCACGGCGGCTGCTTGTCTGCTCGCCGGCGCTCTTGCGGTGTCTCTCGCACCCCGCTCAACCATCGTCGCGCACGCGGCCAGGGATGCTTCCCCATCCTATGCCGCGAATGGTGATTTATTGCCACCTGCAAACTATCGCGAGTGGATCTATCTCACTACAGGAATCGACATGAGCTATTTCCCCAAAGCCGACAACATGCAGGGCCAATCCACGTTCGACAACGTCTTTGTGAACCCAGGTGCCTACCACAGTTTCCTGGCGACAGGCACCTGGCCCGACAAGACCATGTTGGTGCTCGAAGCGCGGGGCGCCCGATCCAAGGGCTCCATCAATCAGAGCGGACACTTTCAGGATGGCGGCGTTATGGACCTTGAAGTACACGTGAAAGACGAGGCGCGTTTTCCCGGCAAGTGGGCCTTTTTCTCCTTCGATAAGCCCGATGCAAACGGTACCTCGATTCCGCAGGGAGCACCCTGCTACACCTGCCACACCGCCCACGCTGCCGTCGACACGACGTTCGTCCAGTTCTATCCCACGTTGCTGCCGGTTGCGCAGAAAAAAGGCACGCTCAGCGCCGGGTATCTGAAAGATGAAGGTAAGAATTCCGGTGGAAAGTAGCAATCGCTATTGCGGAGGTCCACCGGCTTCGGGCGGCAGAATTCGCATCTCCGATCGGAACAGATGGTAGTTGTCAAACACCGCATCGTTTATCGATGTCACCTTCGGGTTGCCGATGACTTTTTGGAAAGACCCGCTGTTCTTGTACTGAACAACTTGTGTAACAAGGTCGGTCGCTGTCGAAATGGAGACGCTCCTCAAAGGGCAGATATAGCTCTTGCCTCCAATTTCGACTGGCCCATATTCAACCAAAATATCAGCCCTCGATATTCTTAGGCCCGGCTTCACATCGGTCTCCACAACCAACCGTAAAACTGTGCCGGTCTTGGGATCGACGGCGATCTCTCCATGGTATGCAGGTGTTGCATTGAACTCATGCATTTTGCCCGCTTGGTCCGCGATGCAGCAATACTTCACTGCGTAGTTTGATTTTTGCTCGGCAACTGCGTACCGGAACACCGCCAGCGTTCCCCCGACTCCCTGTTCCCAGTGGCTCCAGCCCATTTTGCCGCTCAGCACATCCTTCATCACCACGCCGAGCAGCGGTCCAAACACACCCCAGTTCGTCAGGCCGGGCTGCGTCATGTCGCTTTCCGCACTCTTGTTCGATTTTGGACGCTGATCCACTTCGTTTCCGTCGCGGTACAGGACCTCCACCTTCGTCGTATCAATCAGGTGAAAACTTTGACTGGCCAATATGACCGGCTCGTCCATCTCACTGGCTATTCTTACGTCCTGAAATCGCGTTGTGGTATGCGTCGCGAAGAAATTCGGCATCTTGGGGACAGTCGCCGCAACAAAACTTGCGGCCTGCGAAATAATTTGCCCTTGCGTCTCGCGATCAGGTGTGGCTAGCTTCGGAGAATCCGCCATCGGTAATTCGAGAAACGCGGATTCATCCGCCAGCGCCAGCAGCGCCTGTCTTGATTTCTCGCCCGGAAGGTTCGCGTTTAGCCGCTGCAACCGCGACGAACTCAGCCGTTGGGTCAATCGCAGATTGCCGAGTTCCTGCGCCAATTCCCGGTCTGGCTTCCCGTGCGTCGCCTCTAATTCTTGTTCAAGTTGCTCCACTGAAACGCGATCGAGATGGTCGACAGTGGCTTGGTTGGACTGCTGGGCCGGGTCAACCGCCGACGGGCGCAAGGCCAACCCCAAAGACAGAAAAAGGAGCGAGAGCGTTCGCATCGCAATGACCTTTCCATTGACCGCGACGTGCAACTATAACATCAACATCGGAGCGTCCCGCCCCCGGGATCGGAATCTAGACCGCCTCGCCACGAAACATCCGCCAGAACTCGACGAAGCTCTTCAGGCGAACAACTTGAAAATAGTCGTTGGCAACGAGGTAAAAGATGGCAGCCGAAACCCACACCACGTGCAATGCGTCGCCGCCCAACTGATCGCTGAAAGGCAGCGGTGCAGCCGACAGCACCATCGCCAAAACAATCAGCGCAAGGTTGACGATTCCCATAACCATGCCGATTTCCATCAGCTTTCCTGTGAAAGTCTTCCCAAGCTTGAAACTCTCCAGCAGCGCGGAAAGCGCAGAGCGCCCCTCAAGCACCATCAGAACCGGTGCAATGGATACGGCCCAGCCGATCAACGCCCACAGAGTGAAGAATCCCAGAGATAGGAAGACGGCCCACATCGTGTAGCCCACCAGGTCCGGCTCACCGTTGGCTGGAATGTGCGTGGCCGCGACCCACCTGATCGACCGAATCCAACCCCAGCACGTGGCCGCAAACACCACCACCCATATCAGCTGCAGCGGCAACATCGCGAACGGCCGAAAACGGGCGCGCGGCTCCAGTCGCTTTAGTACAAGGCTCCGGCCCAGACTTGAAACAACAACCCACGCCAATAATGCCAGAGGCACGATCCAACGAATTTCCGCAACAACAAATGGCTCGTAGAGCGCCAGCGCACGGCTCAGTTGCCCGGCCGCAAGCCATGGATTCTGCGCATCGATATTTGTAAGCCCCGCGGACTCCGGCGGGAACGCGGCGAGAATGTGTTGCAGGCGCTGCCAGCAGACCAGCAGAAATGGCACGCCAAACAGCCAGCGCCAGGCGACTTCAAGAGCCGTGATCGACGGTCGACGAAACATCCATCCCATCTGATCGACCAGCGTTTGGGTGCCGCGCACGGGAGCGGCTTTAGGATCTGCCAATTACTTCACCACCCACTACTTCACAACCTATTGCTTGACCACGAGGTTCACTGCCCTGCCCGGTACCACAATAATCTTCACGACGGTCTTCCCAGCCGTCCGCGACTGCACCTTGGCGTCGGCCAGGGCCGCGGCCTCTATTTCCTTTGGCCCCGCATCGGCGGGCAACCGCAAAACCGATACGAGCTTGCCGTTGATCTGCACCGGAACCTCAATCTCATCTTCTTTCGCCAGACCGGGATCGCTCTCCGGCCAAGGCTGCCGTAACACATTCCCCTCGCCGCCAAGCTCCTCCCACATCTCCGCCGCCAGGTAAGGCGCGAACGGAGCAAGCAGCAATACCAGCGTCTGCAGCAACTCGTGAATCACCGGCGCCGGAACTTCGCCAGCTGCAAGTTGCGCGTCTGCGCCCTGAATTTCGTTTACCAATTCCATAATGGCTGCAACGCAGGTGTTGAAGTGCCATCGGCCTTCAAAGTCCAGCGTGATTTTGGCGATGGTCTGGTGCAGCTTGCGCAGCAGCTTGAGCGAAAGGCCTGAAGGCGTGCTCGATTGCTGCCCGCGGCCGGCACGTGCCACCGCTGCATACTTCATTGTCAGCCGGTAAACGCGACTCAGGAAGCGGCTGACCCCTGCCACACCGTCTTCCTGCCAGTCGAGGTCGCGGTCCGGTGGCGCCGCAAACAGCGCATACATGCGCGTTGCATCCGCACCATAGTGCGCCACCATATCGTCGGGCGATATGACGTTGCCTTTCGACTTCGACATCTTGG
Source organism: uncultured Acidobacteriaceae bacterium (assembly GCA_963826915.1). Taxonomy (GTDB): domain Bacteria; phylum Acidobacteriota; class Terriglobia; order Terriglobales; family Acidobacteriaceae; genus Telmatobacter. Next base: position 842,273 of record CAWGYG010000003.1, on the reverse strand, counting down.
CGCCGTCCTTGATCACCATGCCCTGCGAGAACTGGCGCCGCGCCGGCTCGTCGTTTTCCACCATGCCCAGGTCGCGCATCACCTTTGTCCAAAAGCGCGAATAGATCAGGTGCAGAATGGCGTGCTCCACTCCGCCGATGTACTGATCGATGGGAAACCAGTATTTGACGATAGCCGAATCGAAAGGCGCAGTCGCATTCTTCGCGTCCGTGTAGCGATAGAAATACCAGCTCGAATCGACAAACGTGTCCATCGTATCGGTCTCGCGCTTCGCCGGACCTCCGCATTTCGGACAGGTAACGTTGACAAAATCCGCGACACGGCCCAGCGGTGAGCCGCCTTGCTGCGTAATTTCGATCTGCTCCGGCAGTAAGACCGGCAGTTGTTCTTCCGGTACCGGAACAATCCCGTCGCGCTCGCAGTGAATCATCGGGATCGGCGTGCCCCAATAGCGCTGCCGGCTCACACCCCAATCCTTCAGTCGGAAGACAACCTTCCCTTCTCCGAATCCCTTGGCCGCCGCAACCTCCTGCAACTTCTTTTGCGCCGCCTGGCAACTGAGTCCGTTGAACTCGCCGGAGTTGATGAGCACGCCGTCTTCTGAGACAAACGGCAATTCCGGCACCTCAGCATTCGGGTCAGCCGGTGCAATCACGCGCCGAATCGGAATCGCATACTTCTTCGCAAACTCGAAATCGCGCTCGTCGTGTCCCGGCACGCTCATAATGGCGCCAGTCCCGTAATCGGTCAGCACATAATTCGCCACCCAGATCGGCACCTGCTCGCCGCTATACGGATTGATCGCAAAGTGCCCGGTCGGCACACCATGTTTTTCAATCGCTCCGACATCGCCTTCTTCGCGCGCCTTTTTCTGCTCCGCCAGCAATTGCGCAACCTGCTCCCGCAGCCCCGCATCCGACGACGCAAGCGCGGTCACCAGCGGATGCTCCGGCGCAAGTTGCACGCTTGTAGCCCCGAAGATCGTATCCACCCGCGTAGTAAATACGCGAATGCGCTTCAGCTCTGATCCCTGACCCCTGACCCCTGGTCCCTGGTTGATCTCTTCCTGCAGGAAGAAATCAACCTCCGTCCCCTCGCTGCGCCCGATCCAGTTACGCTGCATGGTGCGCACTTTTTCAGGCCAGCCGTCGAGCTTATCGAGTCCGTCGAGCAACTCCTGCGCATAAGCGGTGATACGGAAGAACCACTGCACCAGGTCGCGCTGCTCTACGAGTGTGTCCTCGTGCCGCCAGCAGCGGCCATCGATCACCTGCTCGTTGGCCAGCACCGTCGCGCATTCGGGACACCAGTTCACCTTGCTCTTTTTGCGATATGCCAGCCCCTTCTCATACATCCGCAGAAAGAACCACTGGTTCCACCGGTAGTAGTCGGGCAGGCAGGTTGTAACTTCCGTGGCCCAGTCGTAGCCCAGCCCGAGCCGTTGCATCTGCCGTTTCATGGCGGCAACGTTGCCCAGCGTCCACTCGCGCGGCGGCGTGTTGTTTTTGAGCGCGGCGTTCTCGGCCGGCAAGCCAAATGCATCCCAGCCCATGGGATGCAGCACGTTGTAGCCGCGCATCCACATGTGGCGCGCCAGCGCATCCCCTATTGAATAATTGCGCACATGCCCGATGTGCAAAGCGCCGCTCGGATACGGCAACATCTCCAGTACGTAGTACTTGGGCTTGCCGCACGCAGCAGGCTGGGCCGCATACATCTTGGGGTCTGCGGCCCAGCGTGCCTGCCATTTTGGTTCAATTGTCGCCGGATCGTAACGAAGCTCTTTTTCTTCCGCCATCACCTTCCAGTGTAACCGGGCGCGCTTCTATGGCAGGCGCGCTCCCGTTTGCTGGCAGGCAATTTCGTGCATCTCCTCGATCACAACTTCGTATCCCTCGGGAGGTTGAAACACAGTCAGATCCGGCTCACTTTGGGTCAAACTCACCAGTTCCATGGTGCGCTTTCCCATGCGGGGATCGTCGGTTATCTCGCGCACCGGCCGATCAAACCCCGGAGCTATCCAATACTCCCGTGTAGTCACTATTGGCTGGTCATTCCCTTGCTCGCCAGCTGGAATCGTCGTCGTGTTCCGATACCCACGCGCCTCCACGCCTTGGATCGTGATCGTTCCAAGATCCTCTCTCGCCGACTCATTTTGCCTCGGCAGCACCGCCTGAACAGGTCCGGCAGAACCACCGCCACCGCCCACCCCCTGTCCCCCGGTGCCAATGATGCCCCCTTGCACGCGCGTGGTGCTCGATGACCCTCCACTGCTCCAGCTCGACCTGAAATTCCCCGCGTCGGTCGACCAGCAACCCTGTCTCTGGTCGAGCGGCGGCAGTTTGTACACTGTCGCCTTCTTATTATTGGAATTCCACATAGCCTGCGTGCCGGCCACCGGATCGTTCACGTTCACATGCGTAAAGGGGGCATGCAAACCAAACCCCTGGACTTCTGTTGTTGAATTCATACGACGAGACTGCGAGTCCCGCGCTACCACTTCAGTGGATTCATGGGTAATCGTCGTCCCGTTCGCCAGAGTTTGCACGTTAGTGATCTTGAACTCAGCGGTATAGGGCTGGTCATTTGCGGGTTGTACCCTGCAGGGGGTTGTTGTGGTACGGCTTGCGACGCACTGGCCTGAAACTTGCAGGGCAGCAGAGGCAACAGCAAGCATCGTCATTAGTCGATAGAGGAAAGCTCTCATAGCTCGTCTCCTCGCGCAGAATTCGGCGGCGAAATGATTCTACCCCGATTTCGTTACTTCTTTGGTCGCGACTCCGGCGGCACCAGTCCGGCCACACGGTAATACACCACGAGCTGCCCGTAGTGCTCCCCGGAATGCTCGATCAAGCCCCACGCCATGTCAGAAAACCGCGTCGGCTGATTGGCAAATGGGTCCACGTAAAGGTCCCCGAGTCCGCTGTCCCCTTTGCTCTTGATCAGAGCCGCACCAGCGGCGAACGAGGTTTTTACATATTCAACGACCGCAGCTTTGTCCTTGAAATCAGAGCGCTTGGGATCGCCCGTCGGCATCGGCAGCCCCTTCACGGGGTTGATGAAAAAGTAGTTGGCCCCGGCGGCGTGCAAAAGCTGTTCAGCAAACGACCTTTGCGCCGGAGTCGCTTTGAAGTCGTATTTGTCCGCGGGAAAGTCCTCTGCCATGGCGATCAATTTCCGGCCAATATCGTTCCAGTTATCCAGCAGGGCCTGCGACGGGCTGTTCGGCGGCTTGGGTGGAGGTGTTTTCGCCGCTGCGGCTTGGCCCGCCGCGTGATGCACCCCGAATCCAAAGGCAAGAGCGAGAGCAAATGTCATGAAAAGGTTCTTCATTCGATGACCTCTTTTCAACTCCGTGGGGAACTCATAATTTCGTGCCGACAGTCTAGCCTGCAGATCGCCGCATGAATAGAAATAACTTGGGCAAAAAACCACGGAGCCGCCACGGCAAGCACGTCTTATGCTTTCTCCACAAGGCTCTTGAGCACGCGCACGTTCCGCTCTTCGTCGCCGGGTTCATCGACCGGCGTCTCGGCAATAAAAGCACATTCGGCAAATCGTGGATCGTTGAGCAGCCATCGAAACGGCTCGATGCCGATGTTTCCCTGCCCTATATGTTCGTGCCTGTCGAGTTTTGACCCGCGCGCTGCCTTGGCATCGTTGCAATGCCACACCCGCACCGCATCCACGCCAAACGTTATGGCGGCCTGCGTGATTGTGTCTGCGTATCCCTCCGGCGTGACGATGTCGTAGCCCGACACGTGTGTGTGGCACGTATCTAGGCAAACCCCAACCGGCGCCGCCGCCTTCAGCCGTTCAACCAGTTCAGCGACCTGCTCGAAGTTCCCGCCCAGCGAACACTCCGACCCTGCGGTGTTTTCAATCAGGATGTTGAAGTTCGTGCCCTGCCACGGCAGCCCGTCAATCGCGCGTGCAATCGACTCCGCCGCCAGTTTCAGCCCCTCGGTGCGCGTCATTCCCTTCCACGAACCCGGATGCAGCACCAGGTAGTCGGCCCCAAACACCAGCGCGCGTTCAATCTCCCCGCGAAACGCCGCGACGCTCTTCTCGCGAATCTCCACCGTCTGGCTGCAGACATTGACCAGGTAGCTGGTATGAATCACCAGCGGCCCAACGTCCAGTTCCGCACGCAACGCCCGCATCCGCATCGCCTGCTTCGGATCAACCTTGGGCGCGTGCCACATCCGCGGACTCGACGAAAAGAATTGAAATGTGTTGGCGCCAATCTCCCGCGCCTTCTCAACAGCGTTGGAAGCGCCGCCCGCCGTACCCAGATGGACTCCAATGCGCTTGGTCATTCCCACAGTCTAAAGCAGCCTCATCGCATCCGGGTCCCACTTCACCACAGCCCCGCGCTCCACGCTCATATTGCTCAGCAGCGCGGCCCCCGCGGCCCGATACCCGAATACCGCATCCTCCACAACCGGCTTGCGCGACCGCACCGACGCAAAAAAGTTCTTGAAGTGATCGTACTGATCGCTGTATCCCTTCGGCAGCACGTATTTCTCATCGCCGGCCAGCGCGGCGTCTCCTGAATGCGGCGGATACTTCTTCCGGTAGTCCGCCTCGATCTGTTCCTGCATCGCTCTTGGAAATGTGTCGACAGTAAGTCCCGGTTCCGTCTCGCGAGGAACGCGGCTTAATGTCAACCCGGTCCAACCGATCTGCATTGTGCCCTCGGAGCCCGTGAAGATCAGGCTCTCGCTCTCTTCGCCCCCATCTACGAAATTGACGCGCAGGCTCAGGTTGAATCCTTCGCGATAATCAAACAGCCCGAGCATCACGTCGTCCGCATCGCGGCCATCTTTCCAATAACGAATCGCGCCCGTCGCCATCCCCTGTGTCGGCCCATGCGATCCCGTAATGAAATGCGTACCGCTGAAAAGATGTACAAACAAGTCGCCTGCCACGCCGCTGCCATACGCCTTCCACTTCCGCCACTGGAAAAACTGCTCTGCGCTGAAAGCAATCTTTGGCGCCGTCCCCAGAAACCGCGGCCAGTCGCATGTTTCCGTCGATGCATCCGGCGGAATCGTGTAGTTCCACGCGCCCATCGATGAATTGCGATCCCAGCTCGCCGTCACCATGTTCAGCTTGCCGATCGCGCCAGAGGCCAGCAGATCTTTGGCCTTGGCATACAGCACAGAACTCACGCGCTGGCTTCCGATCTGGATGATCCGGTTCGTCGTCCGCGCCGTTTCAATCATCTCCGGCCCATCTTTATAGAGATGGATCATCGGCTTCTCGCAGTAAACATCTTTCCCGGCCTTCATCGCGTCCACCGACGCTTGCTTGTGCCAGTGGTCCGGTGTGCCGATAATCACCGCATCGATATCCTTGCGCGCCAGGATCTCGTTGTAGTCGCGCGTCGTAAAAACTTCGTCGCCCCAGACCTCTTTGCTGCGCGCCAGGCGTCCGTTGTAGCAATCGGCCACTGCCACCAGCTTCACGCCCGGTACCTGCACGGCGGCCCGCGTATCCCCCATGCCCTGCCCGCCCGCGCCGATCAGGGCGATTTGAATGTGATCGTTGGCCGCAACACTTTTCGCAGGCTCGTCCTGCACCGGCAGCGCATGAATCCCGTTGCCCGCCGGCGCACTCGCCCGTGCTGCGCTCGTCAGCGACGCCGCCGAAATCGCTCCCGCCGCTTTAAGAAAATTTCTCCGATTCCAAATCTCCACAGCTCCCCCAATACGGCAGACTTTCCGCCGCATACAAAGATACACGGGCGCAGCGGCCTACGATGTTCTCCGGGGAGGGAAGGCGTTAGCTTGCGAAGATTCAGGTTTTCGTCAGCCGGAGGGAGCGTAGGGCTTTCAGCCCCACGAATAAGATTGATACAAATTGCGGGCTTTAGCCCCGGCTCTGCAATACGAGCCTGTCAAAGGTCTCCCTCACGGCCACTCGAGCGCTAGTCGTCATCATCCTTGCGCGCCTTCGCCCGCTTTTGCATTAGCATCGCCGGTACCGGCGCGTCGCCCATCGTGTCCTTCCATAGAATTACGTTGAGCTTCTGCGTGGGAGCACGATCCGCGTGGCGGAAGTCCATCTTCATGCTCTCCTCGGCACCCGGCGCCTTCTTCGTGTTCGCCGTGTAGATGAGGCCATTGTCGCGGTTGGAATAATCTGCCGCATATGCCGCCTGGTCTCCCGGCCCTGTAAACAGCGTCGAAATCAGCGAACTGAACGCATCGTTATTGTTCATCGGTGGCAACCCGAGCAGCGACTCCATCGTCCGCACTACACTCACCGTCGAATAAAAACGGCTGTCTACAACCGGCGCGCCACCATCCCCGTGTGGCGCATATTTGCTGATTACGAGCGCGATGCTGCGATGCGCGTCCACGTGATCGGCCCCCGCCTGCGCGTCATCTTCAAGTATGAAAAATGCCGTGTCATTCCAGAACGGTGAGTGTGAAATAGCGTCGACCACGCGCCCTACCGCCAGGTCGTTATCCGCAACCGAAGCCTTCGGCGCCGGGCTGCCCGGCCGCGTTCCCGCCGTGTGATCGTCGGGCAACCGCAGATTGATGAAGTTCGGCATCGTGTCTTTTCCGCTCTGCTTGTCGGCGACCCACTGCTTCAGGTGACGCAGAAAAACTTCAACACGAATCTGATCGGGAACAAAAAGGTTGAAATCCGGCGCCTCCGCTGCAAAGTGCCCGACAAGTTCAGGTTTCGTCGCCGTATTCGAGGCAATCCGCGGAATGGCCCACGGCCATTTGTTCACGCCACCACCCCACTCCTCCGGCAACGGCTCGCCCGGTGCAATAGCCTTGCTTTCGCAAGCCTTCCCCGCCAAAACCGGCCCCAGCTGCGGATTTGCCGTCTGCTTTTCATCGCAGAAAACCGTCGAAATGAACTCTCCGAAGTGGTAGTAGGTCTTGCCATGTGCCGCGAGATCGCCCCACAGGTAGCCGCTCGCCGGATCATCGATGTCAGGGATCTTCTGCAGAAGCGGATAACCTTCGGCGACCACGCCTTCAAAATCGTAAGTCCGCTGGTTGCCTCGATACGACTGCTGCCACGTCTTCTCGAGGTAGTCGCTCCCGATCGCCGCGTTCGACCAGACGTGTCCATCGCCTGACACTTCGCCCGAATCATAAAAATTGTCGAGTACGCCAAATTGCAACGCCAGTTTGTGTTCGTTTGGCGTAATCGCCTCGCCAAACATTGTCAGGCTCTTGTCACCGTTCCCCACGCGTTTGCCGTCGCGTTCCAGATCTCCGAGTATCTGGTCGTAAGTACGGTTCTCCTTGATGATGTAAATCACGTGCTTGATGCGGTCGGTCGCTCCGTTGGCGAATTTGATTTTTTCCTCTGCCGCCTTCATGCGGTTTGACTCCAGTACCGCTGCGGTCGACTGCGCCAGGTTCTTTTCAATCGCCCCTTCGTCAATCGTCGCCAGGGAACCATACAGCAGTGTGGCGATATAGTTCGTCTTCTTCGGCATCCCGTCCGCGGGAATCTGCTTCGCAGGTGGGTAAGGATTTGGCCCTGTGTCTTTCCCTTTCGCCGTCGCCACGTAAAGTTTCCCGCCGGCTCCCGAACTGAGGAACGCCATCGACATCGGCATCCACTCGGTTGGCACAAATCCGTCGGGCTCGACCATGCCCTCGCGCGAAACCTTCCCCGTGCTTCCCCGTATCAATCACCGCGACCGCATCGCTCGCAGCGTTGGCCACATAAAGCCTCTTGCCATCTCCATTCACTGCCACCGCGACCGGCTCCGCACCAAAGTAGCTTTGTCCCGGCAGCCGCGTATCAAAGTAACCCTTGATCGAGAATTGCCCCGCGCCCAAATTCACCGCCGCAACCACATCCCTGTTAGCCAGCGCGACATAAAGCGTTTTGCCATCCGGCGCCAGCGCAAAAGCGCAGGGATGCGTCCCCGGCGCGATGGGGCTCATCGGTTTCAGCAACGCCAGCTTGCCGCCAACCTCCTTCTTTGCGAGGTCAAGTTCCACGATCTCCGACGCGTTCCACAGCGCGACAAACGCCCGCTTGCCATCCTTTGATAGCGCCAGCGCGATCGGATACGTCGACGGCACAGCATCACTCTCAGCCAGATCGAATCGGTGCTCGATTTCTCCCGTCGCCGGATCGAGCAGCAGCACATCGTCAGACAAATTGTCGGCCACCAGCAATCTCTCCGCACCAGCGTTTCCAACCACAAGCAGGGCCGCCGGAAAAGGCACTCCCTTGTCCCCATCCACATCGCCGATCAGCTTTGTCTTGCGCCCCGGTGCCAGTTGCTGCAGGGGAAGACGAATCATCCGTTCGGGCTCAATTTTGCCGTCGACAAAGCTATATACCAGCACGCCGCTTCCTGTGTCAGCGACGCCCTTCGCATCCGCAGCCGCACCCAGCGGATCGGTAGTAGACCCCATGCTCGCGTAAAGGTGCTTACCGTCGCGGCTGAATGCCAACCCTGAATACAGCGTTTGTTTCGCGCCCTCAGGGGTGCGGTTATCAGGAAAATCCGTCACCGTGCCCGTCTGCGTATCGAGCACTGCAAGCGACTGATCATACTTCGACTCATACGTGCCGTATCCGGCATTCACCGTCACCACGTAACGTCCATCAGGCGAAACGATCATCGACATGGGCAAGCTATTAAGCCGCTGCGGATTACCCGGCGCCGGTTCAATCAGTTCCTTGCTGGTTGGCAGATCGATGGTCTGCGCGGCAACGAATTGGCCGCCGCAAAACAGCAGGCCGCAGGTGACGGTGAAAAAGGTCCCGATTCGCATGGCAAAACGATAGCAAATGTGGCTGCCTTTTGCGCTACGCACCGGTGACACAACCCCGCAATGCCTGTTCTCGCTGCCTGAACTCGTGCCTTCCACTACCGGCAACCAAATCCGCCTGCAATAATGTTTCGTATGAAAACGGTAGTCACCGCGGAGAGGCTCTGGGACGGAACATCCCTGCACGACCACCCGCTTCTTATCCTGGAAGACGGCCAAATCAGCTCCATCACCACGCGCGACTCGGCCCCATTACCCTCAGACGCGCGTCATCTCGATTTTCCCGCCGCCACCCTCGCCCCGGCGTTCTTTGATGTCCACATTCATGGCGCGGCCGGTCACGACGTAATGGAGGCCACTCCCGAGGCGCTCGATGTCATGGGTCGCTTTCTCGCCTCGCGCGGCACCGGCAGCTATCTTGCAACCACCGTGACAGCTTCGATCGACGCGACCCTCAAATCCTTGTCCGGCCTGGCCCAGCTCCTCGCCGAGCCCGCCGTTCCCGGTCGCGCACGACCGTTGGGAATCCACCTCGAAGGCCCGTTTCTCTCCCACAGCAAGCGCGGAGTGCAACCGGCCGAGCATCTTCTCGCGCCCGACATCGCCATCTTCGATCGCATGTTTGACGCTGCCGAAGGCCGCGTGCGCCTTATGACGCTCGCTCCCGAATTACCCGGCTCCACCGAGCTTACCGCGCACGCAACCAGCCGCGGAGTTCGCGTCTCCGTAGGCCACTCCAACGCCACCGCCGCTGAAACGCGCCCTTCCATCGCCGCAGGCGCCACCAGCGCCACGCATACATTCAACGCCATGCGCCCGCTCGACCATCGCGAGCCCGGAATCCTCGGCACCGTGCTCACCAACGACGCCCTCTATTCCGAAATGATCTGCGACGGCATTCACACCGAGCCTGAAATCGTGCGCCTGTGGTGGCGAGCCAAAGGACCCGAGCGCGCCATTCTGGTCACCGATGCCATGTCCGCAGCCGGCATGCCCGACGGCGAATATCAGCTCGGCGGTTTCGCAGTACAGGTAGCCAACGGGCGCGCCACCGCGCGAGGCGTTCTAGCCGGAAGCGTGCTCACACTCGATCGCGCACTCACAAACTTCGTTCAATTCACCGGCGCCACTGTTGAACACGGCTTGCGCCTGCTCTCAGCGAATCCCGCCGCGATGACCGGACTCATCAGCCAGGCTGGTTCCTTGGCCGCAGGCCAGCCTGCAAGCCTTGTAGCCGTTGACGCAACCGGAAAACTGATTGCTTCCATCCAGGGCGGCGAACTCGTCACAAGTCGCAATTGAGCGAGTCCAATCACTGCGCCTGCGGCCTGGTACCAGGCAAATCCGCGCGGACTTCATCGGCTGCTATCTCCAACGTGCCAATGTGATCGCTCGCGACATCGTGAACACCAATACGCAGGAAATAATTCCCCTTCACAGGCACCGCGACCTGAAGCTGCGCAGGGAGGCCAATCCGCATCATCTTGTCATAGGTCGCCTCGTCCACGTTCAGTTCAGCCGTCGTATGCTGCGAGTTCACGGTCTTGCCCATCTCGTCATACAGCGCAACGGCAAATTCGACGCTTCCGTGTCGCATGCCGTCAGCGGTTCGCGTCAGATGAAATGACTTTGCATTTGCGACAATCATCACGGCATCGGTGCGGAAAGGCTTGTCACGGTAGTCCGCATTCAGATTGTTGTCTGCCGGCCAGGGCGCGTCCCGCTTCACCTCTTCCACCTTGTCGCCCTGAAAAATGCGCGCGGTAATCACAACCTCAGTCGGCGGGACCGCGCCGAGCTGCATTGCGTAATCGAAGTCATTTGTAGACTGCACTGCTGGTGCGCCATGAGCCGCGGCATCCTTCGCCGATGAAGGAGTGCCTGCTGGCGAGCCCGTCGCCGGTGGTGTGCCGCCGTTTGCAGCGCCCTGTTCGGCAACAGGTTTGTTGCCCCCGCTTCCGTGTTTCCGCTGCAATGCCGTCAGTTGTTCCTTCTCAAGTTGGTCGTGGTTCACTGCGTAGTAGCTTTGCCGGTATTGCAGCTTTACCCGTGGCCGGTCAACGCTGATCTTGATGCGCCGGAACTCGCCCTCCCAGGACCTGTTGGTTGTGGCGTAGGAGAGCGTGTAGTAGTTTGAGCCGTTGTTCACGATCTCCGCAAGCACGCCTTTCAAACCGTTGGAACTGTAATAAGCCTTCCCGCCTGTTGACTCCGCGACCATCTGGAGACGGGTGTGCTGGAAGCCCTCCGCTGTCAAAAAGTCGCTGTTGGCATTCGCCCCCGGCAGCCGATTCGCTCCACCGTCAAATTGCGGCCCGGCATCAAGACCGCGCGCGTCAATGGGGTACACCGCAACCCGGCTCAAGGTAAGCGCCGCCGTCAAATCGCGCGGATCTCCCTCCCGTACGCTGAATTCGTCGTTGAAAGGATCGCTCATCGGATCGCGCTCAGACGAATCGGGCAGTGCGCCCGTCAACCAGATCAGATTCTTTCGTCCCGGAAACCCCGCCAGGTAGCGCCCCATCATCTGAAATCCGCCTGCGACCGTATCGATACGATATTGCAGATACTCATCCTTGTTGCCCTTGACGAGTTTGAGCAGGACAGGTCTGTTCCGCTTGCTCTCCGCAGCCGCGAGCAGCACTTTCGGATCCGACGAAAAACCCTGGATCATGTGCATTTGCGTGTCGCGTTGGAAAATAGCGACCGGCGTTCCCGGCTGCATGTGTTTCAAGTAGTCGATGAGTTGCACGCGCACCGACATCTGCGCGTCGAGCCGCGTATTCAGCGCGTCAAGCAGGATGACCGTATATGCGTTTTTGTTCACAACCGGCGTGAAGTTGGTGAACGTGTTCAGCGGCAACGAAGGAGCAGCCGCAAGCCGAGCCATCTCTTCGGCATTCAGCGCGCCATGGACCTGCAGGCTGGCAACAACCTGCGGAGTGCCCTCTTCAACCACCTTGAAGTCGGAGGCCTTGAGACCGTTGACAGGATGCCCACTGGAATCGGTCACCACAACATCGAGCAGAACTTCCTGCGTGGTCACCGAAAGCGTCGGAACCTGCTGCGAGCGATCCTGCAGCGTGGGCGCGCCTTCCTGCGGGACGACCGTGATCGTGAGGCAAAGCAAGAAGAGCGCGGCAATAATCGAGCGCACTGCGCTAACTGAACTCTTGCGCTGTAAAAAGCATAAAGAGGTCATTCGTCCCCCCAACAAACCTAGCCCCTTTGAACAACTTGTAGATGAATAAAACCCGAATTAGCGTGTTGCAGAAGCCTGGCCCGACACGCCCGGATGAACTTCATCGACAGGTATTTCCAGCGCGCCTACATGGTCGTCCCCCAAATCGTGGATGCCAATGCGCAGGAAATAATTCCCTTTTACCGGAACCGCAATCTGTTGCTGCACCGGCAATCCGTCGCTGAGCATTTTGCGATAGTGGCCATCGCTCAGGTCAAACGATGCCGTCGTGTCGAGCGAGTTTACCATTTGGCCTTGTTGATCGTAGACCGCAGTGACAAACTGAACGGCGCCGTGGCGAACGCCGTCTGCCGTTTTGGTCACATGAACCGTGTGCGCATCGGTTTGAATCAGGATGTTGTACGTCCGGAATGGCTTGCCTTTGTAGCTCGGCAGCAGGTAGTTGTCCTTCGGCAATGGAGTCTTCTTGTCGAGCTTTACCACCTTGTCATCCATCGAGAGACGGGCGGTGAAAATGATCTCCGTGGGGGGCACAGCGCCAAGTTCCATCGATGCGTCAAACCCTCCCTTGCCCTTGTGAACAATCGTGCCGTTGCTGTCCGTGCCCTCCGGCGGGTTGCCCGATCCGGCGTTGTCCTGCCCATAGGGAGTTCTGCCGGAGCGCGCCATCTTCTTCTGCATTGCAGCAAGCTGGCGCTGCTCCTGTTTCGTCCGATCGATGGCGTAGTAGCCCGGTCGATACAGCAGCTTCAACCCTGGCCGATTTACAGCGACCTTGATGTGCCGGAACTCGCCATCCCAGTTCTGATTCGATGTGGCATACGCCATCGAGTAGTAGTTCGAACCATCGTTGACGATCTCCGCGATCACTTGGTCGAGCCGGTTGGTGTTGTAGTAAGCCTTGCCGCCCGTGGCCTCGGCGATCGCCTCGAGGTTCATTTGGTTCATGGCCATTGCTGTTCCGAATCCCGTTCCACCACCCGGCCTTCTTGACTCAGCGCTGAATCCCGGGTCCGTCATCAACTCCCGCGCGTCAATCGGGTACACCGCAACGCGGCTCAACGTAAGCGCGTCGGTCATTCCCATCGCACTGTCATCGAAGACCGAGAAATCGTCCTTGAATGGATTGCCGATGCGCCTCTCCACGTCGGTAACGGTTGCGTCTCCTGAGAGCCATGAGGGAAGCTGGCCCGTAAACCAGATCAGGTTCTTGCGTCCGGGATAGGCCGCAAGGTAACGCCCCATCATGTCCAGTCCTTCGTGAAGAATTGCATTCTTCGCCCGATAATATTGATCCCTTGAGCCGCGAATGGGTTCTCGCAGCGAAGGCATATCGCGCTTGCTATTCGCGGCCGCCAGCAGCACTTGCGGATCGGACGAGAAGCCCTGTATCAGCCGCATCTCGGTATCGAGCTGAAAGATCGCGATGGGCGTACCCGGCTGCATGTGCTTCAGGTAGCTGATCACTTCCTGGCGCAGCGACATCTGCGCGTCGATACGCGTGTTGAGCGCATCAAGCAGAATCACAGTGAACGCGTTGGAATTCACAACCGGTGTGAAATTGGTAAACGTGTTCGGAGGCAGCGCCGGCGCGGCCTTCAGCCGGGCGAGATCCTCTGCACTCATCGCGTGATGCTCGCCAAGACTCGTGATGCGCTGCGGAGCGCCTTCTTCGATGACGGTGAAGTCGGAAGCCTTCAAACCGGTCACGGGATGATGAGAAGCATCAGTCACCACCAGGTCGAGCAAAACTTCACGCGTGGTAATCGAGAGCGTGGGCGTCGGCTGGGTGGGATCCACCAGCGTGGGAGTGGTCGGTTGCGGCGGCGCGGTCTGCGGTTGCTGCGCATTCAATCCCGCAACGGTCAGAAAAGCCAGAGCCGCAACGCCGGAATACCACACCTTAGGCAAACTCCGCCTCCCGGATCCAAACTTGAAAGTCCGCACAGAGTCCCCCTGTACTTGAGACGGCATAAACGTCGGAGAGTCTCCCCAGAATTAGAGACTCTACAGTTCCGCCAGCCGTTGAGCGCGCCACACTGCTCCCTCAATGCCGGCAGTTTCCGTCTGCGCCACGGGCATTTCGGGCGCTGCAGCGTGGAGCCCCGCAAAGAATGGCTCCCTTACCAGCCGGGCATTCCCGATCACGCTACCAATCCACGCCACTGGAACCTCGGCGGTTAAGTTGTGTTTACGCCTCAACTTGGCCCGCACCAGCAACACGTTTTCCACCAAGTCAGCCGCCGCCTGCTTCATCACGCCCGCCGCCACCGCATCGCCCTCTTCGGCAAGCTGGCTGATGGCAGGCGCAAGAGCCGCAAAATCCGGCCCCGGCGTGCTGTCACCCAGATTTACCAGCTCTTCGATGGTGCTTGTTCCCCATATCCGGCCAACCGTTTCGAGCACCCGTGTCGGCTCTTCGCGGTCGTGCGCCGTCAATGCACGTCGAATCGAGTGCAGGCCAATCCAGTAACCCGAGCCTTCGTCACCCAGCCGCGAACTCCATCCACCCACGGTCTCGCGACCGCCGTCCGGCGCGCGCCCGATGCAGTTCGATCCCGTCCCGGCTATTTGCAGGATGCCCGGTCCGCCCTTGAAAGCCGCATCAAGCGCAATCACTTCGTCCCCAACCACCTCGGACCGTTCCACACCAAATTCATTGAAGACCTCCGTAATCCACTCGGAGACACCGGGCATGGTGGCGCTTGCCACGCCGGCTGACGCCGCTTTCACACCTGTGACTCCCGCCTTCGCAAACAGTTCCGTAAGCAGCGCGCGCAGATTGTCCTCCGCAACTCTTGCGCCCACGCGCAGGCGTTTGATTGACCCATTCTCGGCAAATGCCAAAACCTGCTCGTCGGCTACGATGGATGCGCGCGTGCGCGTTCCCCCGCCGTCGATTCCCAATACTGCATTCATTTTTCTTGCTCCTGATTCACAGGCTCTGCGCCGCCATCGCGCAGCGTGATCGCCAGAACGTTGAGGCTCCCGTCGGTCTTCGGTGCTTGCAGCCCGAGCATGTGCGCAAGCCACGGGTACAGGTTCACGTTTTCAAACGGAGCAACCGTCCGCCCCGCCACAATGTCCGGCCCGGCCGCGAAAAAACTCGCCTTCATTTCTGGCATTTTATGCGGATCGAATCCATGCATCCCGGGTTCCGGCGCATGATCGGGCTTACCCTCCGGCGGCGCGTGTGCGCGAATCGCGTAAGGCCCCGTCGCAATCACCACGGGGTCGCCTTCACGAGGATTCTGGTTGTAGTTGAGGTCGGCGGGCACATTCTTCCGCCGGTATACAAAGAACTGCGACGAAGCTTTCTTCAGCTGGTTATAGACTTTCTCGCGATCCTCTTCGGTCTTCCCGTAGAGCAGCGGCCCCGCAGCTTCAAATCCTGCAAGGTCGGCAAACTTATCGAGATTGATCCAATCGCCCTGCTCCTTCACCATGCCGTGATCGCTGAGCACAACCAGGTCGATCGGCAGCTTGGTAGCGTCGAGCGCCGCCCTCAGCTTGCCCACCATCGCATCCATCTTCAGCGCCGCAGCCTTGGTTTCAGGCGCGTCAGGTCCAAACTCGTGACCTTCATGATCCGGCTCTGAGTAGTAGATGGCGATGAAATGCGGCCGCTGATCTTCAGGCAGCCGCAACAGCGCAACCGCGTCGTCGATCCGCGCCTGCTGCACTTCGTCCGTTGCCTGCGTCTTCGAGTCAAACTGCGCATACCACGTCGGCCTGTGTCCCGCTATTTCCGCCTCAGACCCCGGCCAGAACAGGCACGCCGCATGCATTCCCTGGCTCTCGGCCAGGCTCCATAGAGGCACGCCGCTGTACCAGCTCCCGTCGGTCACCGCCTTTGCGTCTGAGATGGTGTAGCGCGCCTGCTTCGTCTCGTCGTAAAAGCTGTTGGCTACCAGCCCATGATGCTCCGGATAGAGCCCGGTAACGATGCTGAAGTGGTTGGGGAACGTCAGCGAAGGGTAGCTCGGCATCATCCCCTCAGGTGCCCATACACCTCGCTTGCCCAGCGCCAGCAAATGCGTCGCATTATCCTTTTTCGCGTAGTCCCAGCGAAATCCGTCCAGTGACACCAAAACTACGTAATGCGCCTTCTGCGCCGCAGCCGAGTTCGCGCCATTCTCAACATGCACCAGCGGCAACGCGGCATTGCCACCAGCCAGCGGAGCAGCCTGCTGCGAAAACGCCGATACTGCAAGCACCAGCGCCAGGCATGTCAGGGCCGCTCGTCTGTATTTCCGAAAATGCATTCTCAATCCCCCGCATCAGCTTATCGCACGGTGACTGGTCAGCGCCGGTCCTCTCCGCCTTCGACTCAGCCTCCGAAGCGGTCTGCTCTCAGCCCCGGCATTCCTCGTTTTCACCTTGAGGCCAAACTTTGCAACGAGTATCTTGTGGCCATGATCAAGAACCGCTCAGTGCCCGCGGATACCGTGCTTCCCCACATCACCTACACCAATCTGCCCCTCGCGATTGAATGGATGGCTGCGATCTTCGGATTCGTCGAGCACTATCGCTACGGAAACCCCGTCCAGGGCGCGCAAATGCATCTCGGAAAAGCCTTCGTCATGGCGAACTCCGCTCGCCCCGGCCAATCAAGCCCGGCCGCACTGGGCAGCGCAACGCAAAGTGTCACTGTGTTTGTAGAAGATGTCGAAGCCCACTATGCGCACTCGGTTGCCGCAGGCGCGAAGATCGTCGAGGATCTCCACGAGACCGCGTACGGCGAATTGCAATATGGCGTTGAGGATCTCGAGGGGCACCACTGGCTCTTTGCGCGCCACGCACGCGATGTGAGCCCCGACGCGTGGGGCGCAACTATCAAAAACCCCTTGGGATAAGGCTCTGCTGCGGTTCAACCCAGTTCCCGTCCTCGTGGCTTCAATGACCACGAGGACGGGCAACAACCTATTTGCTCGGTGCGGGTGTAACCGCTGGCGGAGCGGCAGGAGCAGGAGTCTCGCTGGGCGCGGGAGTTGTGGCCGGCTGAGCAGCCGGAGCGGCAGTCTGCTGACTTGCCATTCGGCGGATATAGGTGACGAGATAGCGGATTTCTTCATTCTTCGCGCGTGCTTCGTCCTCCGGTGGCATTTTCCCCTTGCCCTTGCGGATCGCGTCAAACAGTTGCTGATCTGTGAACGTGGCCAATGACTTCGGGTCCGTCCAATCCATGAGCGTCAGTTGCATGTCCTTCGCCAGATCGGTCTTCCCGTCTCCAGACGGGCCATGGCAAAGCGCACAGTCCAGGTCATACAGCCTTTTCGCCTTGGCATGTGCTTCAGGGGATAACTTTCCGGGAACGTTGGCGCCGGGGGTTGCATCCTGCGGGGGACGAGCCGGTGCGGAAGTAGAGAAAAACACAAGCAAGACGGCCGCCGGAATGAGCAACAACGACTTAGGCATAATGGTCTCCTCAGTTGCAGGTGTCGGGGAGAGGCATCTTGCAGCTGTCTGTTTTGATTCGACAGCATTATAGGCCCATTTGAAAGTGAGTTGCATCACCTAGCTTGAATGCCGCCAAACCCCATGATTCCCGATTCAAAGCAACCTTGAGCGCAGCAGAGAGCAGGATGTGGTATACGTTTCCACATGTTCCGCAGAAGCTTGTTCGTGATCCTCTGTTTCGCCGTCCTCGGCATCGTCTCCCCATCCTCTTTCGCGCAAACTCCAGCCCCAACGCCTCCAATGGGCTGGAACAGCTGGGACGCCTACGGCTTCACCATCGATGAAGCCGATTTTCGCGCCAATACCACAGTGCTCGCCGGCCTCCGCCAATATGGCTGGCAGTATTCGGTCATCGACGAAGGCTGGTACATGCAGGACCCCTTCGGCAGCAATCTCGAGGCCCGCAAGTACCTGTATGACGCTAACGGCCTTCTTTTTCCCGATGTCCACCGCTTTCCATCTTCCGCCAACGGCGCCGGATTCAAGCCCCTCGCCGACTGGGTGCATCAGCAGGGCCTCAAATTCGGCATCCACATCGTGCGCGGCATCCCGCGCCAGGTGGTTAAAGACAATCTCCCCATCGCCGGTTCCAGCTTCCACGCCTCCGACGCAGCCGACACCGCCAGTCCCTGTCCCTGGGACGAGGGCAACTGGGGCGTCAAAGACAACGCCGCCGGACAAGCCTGGTACGATTCGATGCTCAAGCTCTACGCCAGTTGGGGCCTCGACTACATCAAGGTCGACTGCATCAGCGACCATCCATATCGCCCCACTGAGATTCGCCAGATCGCCGAAGCCATTCGCAAAACCGGTCGCCCCATCGTCCTCAGCCTCTCACCCGGCCCCACCCAGCTAGCCAACGCAGCCGAAGTCGCCAAATACGCCCAGATGTGGCGCATCGCCGACGACCACTGGGACGCATGGACATTCACCCACAATCCGCCCACAGCCGAATATCCCTTCGGCCTGCGCGATGAATTCGATCGCATCGCGGAATGGGCGCCCTACGTAAAGCCCGGCAGTTGGCCCGATCCCGACATGCTTCCTGAGGGTTATCTCGGCCCGCATCCCGGCAAGGATCAACCACGCCAATCCAACTACACCCATGACGAGCAGCGCACTGAATTCACGCTGTGGGCCATCTCCCGCTCACCCCTCATCCTCGGCACCAACCTCACCAGGCTCGACGACTTCACTCGCTCCCTCATCTCTAACAAGGAAGTCCTCGACATCAATCAAACCGCCGTTGAGAGCAAGCCCGGCCTCGGGCCAAAGCCAGACCCTGGCGGCAAGCCATTCGTCGAACGCTATTGGTACGCGCGCACCGGCGGTCTGCATCCACACCAGTACATTGCCGTCTTCAATCTCGCTGACGCGAAGACATCATCCAACCTGCCCTGGATGGTCTTTCATCTGGAGGACCGCCCACACGCTGTCTACGACATCTGGAACCAGAAGCACATCCCCACCGCGAAGTCTCTCCACGTAGAACTCCCCGCACATGGCTGCGCCTTGTTCCGCATCGAGTAGCAAACTTGAATCTGGGTGCCCCATCCTTGAATCGTCTTTTGATTCAAGGGTGGGAAAGCACTTTCTCGCGCGAACGTCGTCCTCTTTTTGTCTGTCATCCTGAGCGACCAGAGGGAGTCGAAGGACCTGCGATTGCTTTTTCCAGCAATCCCTCAAAACCTGGGTGCCCCATCCACGACGCAGCACAATCGCGGCATGGGTGGGATAGTACAAATCCAACCCCACCATCGTTCCAATCAATGCGAACTCGCGGCGTTTCTGTAATGCGGATCAACCGCGCCAGCTGTTCCGTCCACGATGCTAACCTTCTCCCATGCAGATTGAAGATCTCTTCGCGGAGACACTCAAAGGCGAGTACGACGACGAGACGCCCTGGCATGCGGTGCACGCCCTGCAGAACATCGGTTCCCGCGAAGTACTCGATATCGCCTCGGACTGGTGCCGCTCCGACGAGCCTTTGAAACGCGCTCGTGGCGCTGACGTTCTCG
This sequence comes from uncultured Acidobacteriaceae bacterium, assembly GCA_963826915.1. Lineage (GTDB taxonomy): Bacteria > Acidobacteriota > Terriglobia > Terriglobales > Acidobacteriaceae > Telmatobacter. Next base: position 822,822 of record CAWGYG010000003.1, on the reverse strand, counting down.
CTCAACTGGGCAAGACTGCCGATCATCCCAAAAACAACTTCCCCGAAGAGTCCTTCAACGCCGTCGCAACGCTGGCCGAAAGCGAGAAGCACATTGAGCCGCTCTCCTCGGCGATCTACGCTCTCAGCCACATCGGCAATCAGCGCGCCATTCCTCTTCTCGTGCACTACAGCACGCATCCCGAGTCAGATATCCGCTTCGCCGTTGCATGTGCCTGCGGAAGCTTTGCCAACGAATCGACGATCGTTCCTGTTCTGCTCGAACTGATGCGCGACGCAGACGAAGACGTCCGTGACTGGGCTACTTTCGGCCTCGGAACCCTTGGCACAGTTGACACCTGAAATCCGCGACGCCTTCGCGGAACGGCTCAGCGACTCTTTCGAAGACGCGGTCGATGAAACTTTGGCCGGGCTCGCGCAACGACACGACCCCCGCGCGCTTCCACTCATCATCGATCGCCTCCGCCAGCCCGACGTCGATCACCTCACCCTCGAATCCGCTGGGGAAATGCTCGGCATGCATGCCGGCAATCAGCAGATGGCTCCCGAGGACTACATCTCCGGGGCTCCAGCTCCGCTTCCTATCCTGAACATTCGTGATCAAGCTCTCCACCCGCCTCGTATGCGAAACTAATTTGTCCGGCCAGAGTTCCCCAAAACTCCGCCGGCAAGGTCAACGAATGCCAGTCTTACGTTCCGCTTTCATCGCTCTCTCCCACAATCGCCCATTGCGCAGATTTGCCGAGCACTCCCGCATCGGCGGCAAGCTCAGTTCGCGTTTCGTCGCAGGCCTTGCCATCGAAGACGCCCTGCGCGTCGCCGAACAAGTCAACCACCAGGGCATGCTCGTCACCCTTGACTCACTCGGCGAGAGCGTCACCACTGAAGAAGAAGCTCTCAGGTCCGCCGACGTCTACCATCGCCTTCTCGACGACATCGCGGCGCGCAATCTCAAGTCCAACATCAGCGTGAAGCTCACCCAGATGGGCCTCACCCAGGATCCAGCCCTCGCTGAAAAAATCGCCGCCAGCCTCGCCCAGCACGCCGCCTCTACTGGCAACTTCCTGCGCATCGACATGGAAGATTCGTCCCTGACGCAGAAGACGCTCGACATCGTCCGCCGCATCCACGCCCAGCCCGGCATGCGCGGCGCGATCGGCATTGTTATCCAGGCATATCTCTATCGTTCACAGGCTGATATCGAGCAGCTCATCGCCGACGGCATCCGTGTCCGCCTCTGCAAAGGCGCATACAAAGAGCCCGCCAGCGTCGCCTACCCCAAGAAAGCCGACGTCGACGCCAACTACATCAACCTCGCCAACATTCTGCTTCAGAGTCCCATCTATCACGGTTTGGCCACGCACGATGAGAAAATGATTGCCGCCGTCCGTTCCTTCGCCACGCAAAACAAAATCGACCCCAGCCGGTTCGAATTCCAGATGCTCTTCGGCGTCCGTCGCGACCTGCAGCAACAACTGGTTGCGGAAGGCTACAACGTCCGCGTCTACATCCCTTTCGGCAGCGAATGGTATCCCTACTTCATGCGCCGCCTCGCCGAACGCCCCGCCAATGTCCTCTTCATCGCCAAACAAATGCTGCGCAAGTAGTGACAACAGAAGCCGCGGCCTCCACTCTTGCTTGCGAACGAAGATGTTGCAGATCATTTCCCTGCTATTCGCTATCCTTGAATTCAGCGTACGAAGAAGCCATGAGACGGCATTCGGCCGAAAACTCTCACCGAGCGAAGACAGAGGGGTAACTGAGGAGAATCTTCCCTGAATGTGCCCCGAAACAGCCGAACATAACCTTCCCGGAAGAACGAATCGGAATCAGCCCGGGACGATCTTCCTGAAGGGAAGCTGCGAAAAATGGGCAGCGTGTGAAAACTCTGGGGATTGTTGCAGATTCAGCGCATGCCCCGTTGGGGTGACGCGATAATCAACCAGACGCCAGAAAGATCAAAATGCGGTACGCCCTTGAGGAAAGCGCCTGGAAAAACCCCGTAACCCCTTACAGAAGAAATATCTGCGGCGAAGCTCTTTCGTTGGGAATATCTGCAGCAACACACTCCCCGTAACCTCTTCAAGCAAAGACACTTCCACCCAGAGACGGGGTGGGGGAGGGTACCGGACGGTAAACAGCAAACACGCCGGACAGACCGGACCAGGACTTGATCGGATGGCGCAGCGACGAGAGTCCTTTACTCCCTACTCCCTAATCCCTAATCGTTCACTTGATCTTCGCGACCCGCCCGTCGGTTGGAAACTTCTGGAATTGCAGAATGTCGTGTCCCGGCACCACCCGATCCGGTGAACCTGCCAGTTCGATCATGCGCGCCTGTTGCGCAATGTTCGCTGCATGGTCCGCATCGCTGAAAGTCGCGCTCGCCAGGTGCGCCGAAAGGTTCAGGTAGAAATAAACGTTGTCCGAAGCCAGCACATATGTCGGCTTTCCCTCCACGCGCAGATACTGCGAAGCATACGTATGCCGCGACCCCGTGTACGCGCGAATCCCGGGAAATATCTCCACGTTGTCGCCATCCACCAGCCGAACCCGTCCTTCCGTGTTCAGCTTCAACAGTTCCTTCACGTCCTCGGGATCGATGCCGCCGTGATGGCCATGCGGCTGCCACGCGTCCATGGTGTAGTAGCGATACTCCTCTCGCTGAATCCACACTGTCGCCTTCGGAAACAGGTCGAGACCGCCCATGTGATCCCAGTGAGCGTGGCTGATCACGACGTCCGTCACGTCCTCTGGTTGAACGCCAGCCGTCTTCACCGCCTCATCCGGCCGCAGATAATCCTTCATTGGAAAGTCTTTGGTAAACGTCTCGCGATGAAATCCGCTGTCGAACAGAATCGTCCGTCCGCCGCCGCGAATGAGCCAAACCACCATCGCGATGTCGACCTTCTCGTCTTTCGGTCCGCCCACAACCAGTTCCGCCACAGGTACGCCGGGAGACGTGGCATAGCGGATTGCCTGAATTGAATACTCCGGCGTTTGCGCCTGGGAAGAAGCACCCGCGACCAGCGCACACAAAGCTGCCAGCAGGAATCGTGTCATCGGTTTCTCCATCCTTGGGCCGCGGCGGAATTGGCTCGCGAGACTACAACGTTCTATGGCGCTGAAACAGCACGTCTGACGCGCTTTCCGCGTATCTGGAAGTATTTCAGTCTCCGGCAAACAGGGCACTCCCATGGATAGAAGCCGAAGATCGGGAGGATTTTTCGTTGTAGAAACCCTTGTCTAGGAAGCCGTCGCATATGAGGCCTCCCGCAATCCGGACAAATTACATTCGGAGACCCGGGCGTCATGTGTGAACCTGCGCTGTCTGACATCTACTGCCTTTCATCGCTTACCAGGGGAACTTGCTTAATCTGCACTTGGAGCTTCGGCCTCCTGTAATGCCCGAGGAAACCTCCGTTAAGCGGCCAGTTCGAGCGGAGAATTCATTCACCCTTTTAGTCGAGTGAGGCCTACCTTAGCAAGCTCGGAAATTGCACTTGCGAGTTTTGGCGAGGTATTCAGCGATTCGGGCCGCTCCAGACGCATTCCAAGCTCCGCCGCATACTTGCGAAATGCTATGTCCACGTCGTACAGGATTTCCACGTGATCGCAGAGAAACCCGATAGGCTGCAAAAGTAGCGTCTTGACTCCCGATGCTGCAATCGATGTCAGGGTCTCCTCGACCGTCGGTCCAATCCAGGGACCTCCGCTTGCTCCCTGGCTCTGGAAAGCAAACCACCATCGCGGAATCTCAGGCACGCGGGCGGCCACAAGCTCCGCCGTATGTCTCGCCTCTTCCGCATAAGGATCAGCGCCCTCGCCCGGCCAAAGCCGCGGTCCGCCAGGTTCTTCCCCACCGGTTGGCGGCTGCACCGTGCGCGTCGGCACGCTATGCGCCGTAAACAAAACAGGAACAGGCGCGCCAGTTTCTGCCCTGATTTTTGCTTCGGCATCCCTTAGCCGCTCAGCGAAGGCATCGGCCAGCAGCGGATTCTGTGCCCAACCTTCGGTAAAGTCGATACGCAGCGCGCCCGCCTCCGCCTGCACCGCCCGCTTGTAAAGCCCCACGCTGGTTCGGGAATTCTGCGGCGCCATGCAGATCACTGCCGCCTCTTCCACACCATCTGCGAGCATCGCGCGCACCACGTCGGGAATGTACGGCCGCCAGTTCCTCATCCCCACGTAGACCTGCACGTCAAGGCCATCTTTGGCCAGTTCTGCTGCAACGAGCCTTCCCTGCTCGACCGTGACTTCAGTCAGCGGGCTATGCCCGATCAGCGCATAGCGATGCTGAATCTCCTCGATAACATGCTGAGGTAGCGGCCGTCCGCTGACCACGTTGCGCAGATACTCGGGAATCTGGTCAGTGGTCTCTGGCGTCCCATGCGCGAGAAGTAGTACCGCCCGCTTAGCCATTTGCCCCCTCGAGCCGAAACTCCCGCACCATCTTCACCACGGCCTGCACATTCTCCACAGGCGTGTTGGGAACAATGCCGTGACCCAGGTTGAAGATGTGGCCTGGCCGTCCCGCGGCTGCGCGCAGAATCTCCTTCACCCGCATCTCCAGGATCTCAACCGGCGCAAACAACGTGATCGGATCCAGGTTCCCCTGCACCGCGTGCCCATGCCCCACGGCATTCCAGCCTTCATCAAGCGGCTGCCGCCAATCCAGTCCAATCACGTCCGCGCCGGTCGAGGCCATCTCGCGCAAAAGTCCTGCCGTCTCCACTCCAAAGTAGATAACCGGAACGCCCATCCCCTGCACTGCGCGCACTAGCCGCTTCGAGGCCTCGAATGCATAATCGCGATAATCCTCCAGCCCCAGCGAGCCAACCCAGCTGTCGAATATCTGGATCACATCCGCGCCAGCCTGCACTTGGAGAAGGCAGTACTCTGTAAGCACGACGACGAGCTTATCCAAAAGGCTGCGCCACGCAGTGGTGTCGCCGTACATCATCTGCTTGGTGTGGATGTAATTCCGCGATCCGCCGCCCTCGATCATGTAGCTGGCTAGCGTGTATGGCGCCCCGCAAAACCCGATAATGCCGAGCCGATCCTTGAAGTGCGCAGCCACCTTCTCAATCGCGCGCGCCACATAAGCCAGGTCGCCGGCGCGGTCCGTGCGCAGCGTCCGCACATGCTCCGCGGTACGAACCGGATGATGCACCACCGGCCCCTCGCCCGCCTGAAACTCAAATGGCAGTCCCATCGGCTCCAGCGGCAGCAGCAGATCGGCAAAAATAATGGCCGCATCCACGCCTAGCTTTTCAGCCGCCGTAATGGTCACTTCCGCGGCGAGATCAGGCTGCTTGCAGATTTCCACCAGAGTGTGATGCTTCCTCACGTCCCGGTACTCCTGCATGTATCGCCCCGCCTGGCGCAAAAACCACACCGGCGTGCGATCGACCGGCCGCCGCAGACAAGCGCGCACAAACCGGCTGCCGTCCAGAATGGTCTCAAGCACGGCTGAGTCCTTATTTTCAATTTCCATATAAGCTGATTCTACCGGGCGCAGGCGCGTCAGCCACAGGTAGAAAACCGTCTAGTTTCGATATCCAATTGCTGCAATTCCTCCCTCGCTGCCACTTCCCGTTCTTCTTTTCCATCACAACGGTCCCGCCGTTCCCGCATAAACTCCCGCAGGTGAAGCCGTACCACACGATAGCCACCTCATGCTTCTCGCTAAATTGAATCTCGCTCAATGTGACTAGTCCATGTGCGAATCCATTACTGACCGCTTCGCTAATGGATGTTCCATTGCGAATAGCGGCGCCCGGATCATTCTTCTCCACGTCTTTTGCCTGCGCATCCTGATCAACCAGCACTATTCTGTTCGATCCAAGTTGAGCCAAATCCTCATTTCGGAAACGATGCACCTGCTTCGGATCGATTTCCTCAAGCCGGCCAGACTTCACGCAATCAGTTGCGTCCTTCTCCAGAGGTATTGTCTGGTTGGAGAGGTGAATCGAATGTTTCCCATCGTCCATCCATCCCTTCAGGATCACCCGATAAATCGCCAGTTGCTCTACCGAAAGCGGTTTATCGCTGACTACTGGTTTCGCGTCGTCTGATTCTGAGTTTTGCGCGCCAGTGGATGCAGTCGCAATCGCCAGTGCGCAGATAACTGCGAGCCATGGAAGGCTCAACCTGTTCCAAAAGCGAAACACATACAGAGCCAAAATGACCTCCGTAAAAAGGACTCTTAATCCCTTAGACACTGCCGCTAAGAAAAGCGGGCAACCGAATCCAGGATCGCCATCATTCCCTGGGCTGAGGATAAAGACAGAATGTAAAGCGAGGCGCTACCTAATTTGGATAAGGCTCCCCATCCCGCACGATGCGTATCTGATGATCCGTAAAACTGGCATGTTTGCCTTGCAGATCTATCTTGGGCATGTGGCAGCTTACACAATTGTTCTTGCTCACGGGGCAGCTCTTCACTCCAGAGGACGCAGCGGCTGTCTGTGCCGGCCCGTGGCAGGCGAGGCATTTCGAGTCGTAATAGGCCTCGTTATGATTTACAGGCTCATGCGGATTGTGGCAAGCCAGGCAACTGATGCGCGGATCGTTTCCCGAGAAGCACTTACTGTTCTCAAGCCGGTAGGGTTGGAAGCGCACAAATGCGGGTCCATGCCAGTGATTGCGAATCACGGTATCCCAGCTCCTGTGGCACTGGCCGCAGAAGGTCGACGTATCCTCGGCATTCATCTTCTTCAACGACTTGGGAAGCGTGGTGAAGTTGTCATGTGCCGCGTCAGCCATGTGTTGCAGCGAACCCACATGACAGCGCTCGCAATCGAGACCTGGGCGGAGCCTTTCCAACTCCAACTTCTCTCCTGCCGTCGCGCCCGTAGAATGGCAGTTGAAACATTCAAGCGTCTCCCATGTTGACAGCTTTCGACCCATAGCTTCGGTCAGGGTATGCGGCGTCAGCTTCTGATCGCCCGGCGTGGTCGCGAGCACGGCTTCTCGCGGGAAGAAGCTGACCAGCCCCTCGTAGAGATGGCCGTCCTTTTCGAGTACCCACGTCTGAGAATGCTGCCCAAACATCCAGCGAATCGGCAGGGTCATCAAGTCCTTACCGTCTGAAACGGTGTAGGTGCTTTTGCCATCTTTGGTCTGCACCGTATACGTGTACGCACCCATTTGAACGCTGAGATTAGGGTGGCTCTCCAAAGCGGGATTCGAACCGGGAGACTCCATGGCGTGGCGCATCGGCGCGTGGGTATACGATGTCGCAACCCCCACATGACAGGTAGCGCATGTAACCGCAGGTGCCGCTGATTTCGCCGCCGGGGTCGTCGCTGCGTGCTCGGCTGGGAGATGAACTAGCAGCCCCATCAGCGCGCCTGCGCATGCGGGCGCGATGAGCCGCCACGGCCTACTTCCTGGCAAGGCCAAGGCAAACCATGTGCTCACGGTATGCGTCCTCTCTTCTTCCAGTGCGTGAATAGATGGCAGCCAATCCCATGTGCGCTTCGAGGTTGTCAGGGTCGTGCGCCAGTACTCTGTTCAGCAACTCTTCGCCGCGATCTACGTCTCCCGTCTCTGCCAATGAGCGACCCAGAGCCAGTTGAGCCATCTCCATCTCAGGACTCGCGGCCAAAGCACGTTCCGCTTCTGGAATCGCTTCAGCATAGCGGCCGGCAATCATCAGCGTGAGTCCCAATAGGGCGTGCGCAGGCTCGTTGGACGGCGCAACCGCCACCTCCTCCTGAAACTGGATGATGGCCAACTCGGGAGAATGCGGAAAGAGAAGAAATCCATAGAAGTAATGCAGGTTCGGTGTCGAAGGGTAGTGTGCAAAAAGTGCATTGAAGAAACCGTCGGCCTCCTCGGTGTCTCCCTCCAGAAACGCATACCCCGCAGCGCCTGCAGACTGACATAGAGCCCGGTCCTCCTGGGGGATGTCCTTGGTCAGCGACGGAACCCTCATTCCGGCCAACCCCAGGGCTACAAGAAGGTCCGGATCCACAACGTGCTGCGCGGCAAAAAATCCGAATTGCGTAACGGCGTCTTGGAAGCGGCCGGCGCGCGTGAGCAATTGAGCCAGGTGGAAGCGAATAATTTGCGCGTTGCGCGGTTCGTTTGCAGCGCCATGCGCGACAGATTCTTCAAGATCGCGCAGCGAATCATCATACGCGGAAGTTTCAAACTCGCACAGCCCGCGCAACGCCATCGCGGGCACCGCCTTGGGCTCAAGTTTCAGAAGATGGTTGAAAGCCTCGATCGCTTCTGGGAAATTGTTTGAGCTGTACTGCAACAGCCCTAGATACCACCAGCCCTCAGCCCAGTCGGGTTTTACTTGCTCGGCTTTTCCATAGAGTTCAATGGCCAGGGGTAGGTTTTGTTGATCGCGGGCGGCGGCTGCGCGGGCGGCCAGGTCCTCAAACTGCGGGACCGCTTCCTGGGCAAATGCGTTTCCCTGCCATGCATCTGGCGCGGTAAGCAAAACCAGGATCAAAAAGGCTGTCGCCACCGCGCGGGCTGACAAAGGCTTTGGCATTTGCCATCGTGAGTGCAAGGCGTTCTTTGTGACAATTTCCGAAATTGGCGCAAAAAACATCGCCGGCTGGATTCCTTAAGAGAACTCGCTTCCGGCGCGCTTCAAGTCCGCACCTCGAACCCCATACTAGCACCCCCAAGATTCAACCGGTTATCCCCGCGGATAGCAGCCAATCCCCTGCACCTGATCGGAAAAATCGTTTCACCCCAGCATGAACGGAGTAGCACTCCGCAATATCGACCAGCTCAAGTAAAACGTGTACGAAACCTAGGTGCCCGTGAGGTGCGAACCGTTACATTGAACTCCCCGTCCGCAATGAAGTTAGCGTTCTACGAAGACGATGTAGCATTGCGGGATTGCAGCATCCAAAAAAACGGCCCCCGTCATTAACGGGGGCCAAGTTGCCTTGGTTCTCTCGTGTTGCGAGAGCTTTATTGGCGGCCAACGGCGGGGTAGCCGTCGACGCGGAAAAGAGCCTCAGGGGGGTGGCTACGGCCTGTTACGGCCGTTCCGCACCGGACGAGGACGCCATACCATGGGGGGATGTGGTGTCCTGGGCCGCCAAACTGTTTTCCATCAACTTGATATGCACGGTGCTGGTAATGCGAGCCTTGTGCTCCGGAGCAGCCGGTGCCGGTGTGGCATTCGGATCTGTCGGGGCCGCATTGCTTGCAGTCTGGTCAGTCTGTTCCACAACCTTCGCATTGCCCAAGGCTACGGAGTGCATACGGTAGACGGGAATCTCATGTTCTGCAACGAGGTAGCGCTTCACCGCTTCAGCCTCGCGTTGTGAATTTGCAATCCCCACGCTGCCTGCGGCCGGAGAGTGCGCTTCGATTTCTATGATGTAGCCCTGGTGGCCATTCAAGCTGGTCGCCATATCGTCGAGCTTCGCCTTCGCGTTCTTCGACAACACCGGGCTTCCACCGCGGAAGGGAATCTCAACATCGCTGATTGGCTTGTAGGTATCCAAGCCGTTGACCGTCGTGTTCAGAGAGTCGACATGACCTGAAGCCGATTGCGCCGTGTCGCTGGCATGCTTCGCCTGGTCGCCAGCTGCGGTAGCCGTTTGGTTGGCTGCGTCCGCTGCAGACTGAGCCTTGTTGATGCCTGCCTGCGCCCGCGCGTCCACGTCCTTGATGTCGTTCGCATTCTTCGCGTTCACTTCGTCAAGCTCAGTGAGCCGGTCGTTGATCGGGTCAAGTCTCTTCTTCACCCACTTCTTGCGCGCCATGGGGTTCACGCGGCCCCAGAATCCTTCTTTCTGATCCTGGATTGGAGCCGCCGTTGCGGCCGGAGGAGTCGAGGTCGGCGTCTGGGTGGCTGATGTCGAAGCACCCTGCGAACTACCTGGCTGCTGGGTCTGCTGCGCAACAGCTGGAATCGCAATTGCGGATGCCAGAACAACCATGGCTAGCTGGCTGGGAAAAAGTCTACGAACTTTAATTTCATTTTTCATTTTTTTAGCCCCTGGGAAGCGGTTGCCGCGAGGTTTCTGCGGGTGAGCTGATTTGACTGCTCGCAGATACCTAGTGCATGGGGCGTGCCAAAGACATTCGATCCGGCCGAAAATTAGCTATCCCTAGTATTTTATTGCATTTATCAAGAGTCCTAGCACCCATTGGATATCTTGCCGTTGACTCCTAACTTGTTCAGATAACGTAATTTTTACAGCCAGTGGTAACTCTTACCGGGTAAATCGAGGGCTGAATCTACCGTGTGTCCACGTGAAGGATCCTTACCTGCGGATACGCTCCATCCCAGTCTGGAGAGACGGCGTCAAAAATCAGGCGGAAATCGTGCCCGTCCCCCGGGTTAAGGGGAGCAGCCGAGACAGGCTCGGTATCTATATAGGGGTCGCGAATCCGGATTAACTTCAGTGGCTGCGTCTCGTTCTGTACAACTTCCTTGGCTATATTGCGAAACAGAATCTGAACTGTGACTCCGGTAACCGTACGGCTACCCGTGTTCGCAATGTGTCCGTCGATATAGGTCACTTTCCCGCCAGCGAGGTTAGCTGACTCGCTCATCACCAGGTCAGTGATCGGAAGGTTCGCCGCATACGGATCTGCGGCAGCGGATACCGGAGTCACCGTCACTCCGGTTTTGCCGTGTTCTAATACCAGGATTACGAGTGCCGCAATTACAACAACGGCTGCTGCCGCGATGGCCATCGGCAACCAATTGCGCTCCGGCGTCTCAGTCGGAGGAACGAGCTGCGGTTCACTATTCACGTGCGGATTCTACACCCTCTCCCAGTTCTCAAAAAGTCGAGATAGTGCAAAATCCACTTCAAACCCAGCGGACCAGAGATTACACTCCAGCAAATTTGCCGCCTTAGCTGTCGAACTCTCCCAGCACCAAGGGCATTTCCCGCGAATCGCTCCAGGCCATGCGCAATCCGCCCGACACCAGTCCCTTGCCCATCATGCGCACAATCCCTATGCAGAAAGTCATCACCCATGGAGCCGTTCCATCCGGCCACAACTCGCTGAGCGGCCGGGGCACGCCATTCGCATCCGGGTGATAAACACGCTGATCCCACGTCCGCGAGCACTGCGGGAAATCCGGATAGTAACGCACCGCATCGATGGTGGAGCGCAGCATGCGGTACTTCCATGGCTCCGCATACTGGGGCAGGAAGAGCACGCTGCTCCTCTTTTCATGCCGGACCTCGTGCACAAACTCGGCAAAGCTGGTGGCGTCTGTCAGGTTGATGTTGGCGTTCGGTTCCACGCCGTGACGATCGCCTCCTGAGATCAGCAGCATGTTCCACTTGTCGGCAAGTTGCAATACGGCACGATTCTCATCCCAATGCCGTAGTCCATTCAACTCAAACGCGTGCAGCCACGCCCCGCATTTCTGCATGAACTCGTTTACCAGGAATGCATGCCGCTCTTTGCCCACAAGGTACAAGTCCCACAAGGGATGATTGAAAATCACCAGCACTCCAGGCTCCGCGTCGAGTCCATTGAGAATCTCTTTGAGTTGCCGCTCGCTGGGAGACCTTGTGTAGTCCGCCAGGGTCTTCATCCACTGGCCCGCCTTGCTGCTGGGCAGATTGTGCACACCCAGGTGAAATGACTGCGCTCCATACGGCACGCTCCACTCCACCGACACCGGGATCTTCCGCTCGCTCGATAGGCTCCGCAGCATAATCGGCGCAGCGATCGTATCGTGGTCCGACAGAGACACCATCGGAGCCAGATCCAGCTGCTCGATCTGCCCTTTCTCCAGGTCGAAAGCCAGCTTGGGGGTCATCGGAGGCGTCCAGTAGCCGGCCGCATAGTTCACCCGCATCCCATGATTCGCCTCTGAACGGCGCTCCAATCGCGCCATCAGCGGCCGCATCAGGGGGTACTGGTTGCCGAATTTTGCTAGAAAATTCAGCGTCTCTTTTGATTGGTTGGTATGGCTGTGAAGTGAAACACCCGACCGAAAGCCTCTTGTCGCCTCTGTGTTACGCCACAGATACGAGATCGTCGAACCGGCCATTTTTCCCCTTTTCCCTGGCTAACTTCACGTCGCTGGCGAGATAAAGCCACCGCGGTCAATCGATGGTGGAAAGGGCCACCCAACTCGCTTCAATCGCTGCAGGCATCAGCAAATCAATTCAGTGACCCGGAGAAATTGCGAAAACCACCAAAACGAACGAGGAAGTCAATAAAAGAGGCGTCGTCTTGCTCGATCACATCGCAAGATGACACTTTCGGGCACGGGGAACCACCCTGCGGCTGTCTCGGCGAAAAACAGGAGATTACCAAAACTCTACCCTATACCGCCGGCATTTTCTTGAAAAATCTGAGAATTGCCTTTTTGGCACAATTCGCTCTTTGCCTGCGCCAGGGGATAGCACATCTCCGGCACCGGCTGGCAAGAAAACTCCCCGACCACATTCAATCCGATTTGTATCCAAGGTCGCGCCAAAGAGTCGACCAACCGCCTGAAGGTCATCGTGTTACGCTCAGTTGCACCCCAATTCAAAGAACTATCGACCGGCAAATGCGAATCGCCCTTTTCACCGAGACGTTCATCCCCAAGGTCGATGGCATTGTGACCACGCTATGCCAGACCATCAGGCAGCTCGCCGCGCTCGGCCATGAAGTTCTGATCTTTGCGCCGGATGGCGGTCTAGCCGAGTTCGAAGGCTTTCGCATCGTCGGCATGAAAAGCTCGGCTTTCCCGCTTTATCCCGAACTTCGTCTCGCTCTGCCCCATGCTTCAATACGTAAGGTGCTGGCTGAGTTCAAGCCTGACCTGCTTCACGTCGCAGAGCCCGCCATGCTCGGGATTGCCGGCCTTTACTATGGTGGCGGAAAAAACGGCGGCGCGCTCCGCCTACCTCTTGTCATCTCCTATCACACTGACTTGCCGAAATATCTTCAGTACTATCGCCTCGGGTTTCTCGAACCGAATGTCTGGAAGATCCTCCGCGTCCGCCACAATCGCGCGACCATCAATCTGGCCACATCGCACATCATGGTCAGGCAATTAGCCGAGCACGGAATCGAACGGGTCGAATTCTGGCCTGGCGGTGTCGATGCCGAGCTCTTTCGGCCTTCCCGCCGCTCGACTGAAATGAGATTCCGCCTGACTCAGGGCCACCCTGATAGTTCCCTGCTGCTGTATACCGGCCGCTTGTCCGCGGAAAAAGACATTGAGAGTCTGCGGCCGATCCTGAAAGCATTTCCCCATTCTCACCTCGCCTTGGTAGGAGATGGGCCGCACCGCGATGCACTGGAACGGCACTTCGCCGGCTTTCCAGTCTTCTTTGCCGGTTTCCTGCACCGGGAAGAACTCGCTGCCGCTTTCGCTTCCAGTGACATCCTCGTCATGCCTTCGCGCACAGAAACGCTCGGCCTCGTGGTTCTCGAGGCAATGTCTTCAGGCTTGCCGGTAGTTGCCGTCCGCGCAGGTGGAATTCCTGAAATGATCAATGACGGCGCAAGCGGCTTCCTGTTCGATACTGAGGCCCAGGCTATCGCCCTGATCGGTGCGCTTTTACAGTCAAAGGAGAAGAGGGAAACAATTGGGAAAGCTGCCAGAGAGCACGCATCCCATATGGGTTGGAGAGCCGCGACCGTTCAACTTATTGAGCACTACAACCGAGCCCGTGAAACCCAGCCAATCTCTGTCAGTTCTGCGGACGCGCCCGCACATCCTGGTCTACGCACCAGCACAAAAAGGGCCTTGAACAGGGCAATCATGTTCAGCGTCCGAACGCTGCTTCCTTGATCCGGCAACGAGACCGATTAGTTTCCCCCACCGTATTGGGTTGCATTCGAAACGATCCGGTAAGTCCCGTAGTTGATGGTGAACACGGCGGTGCCTCCCACCCGGACTTTCGTTTCGCTGCGGTTCTCTTGAGGCAGCCAGAAATCTCCCGTCTTCGCATTCGTTGACTTGATCAGCGTTTGAGAAATCCAGAACGAAGGATTCTTCGCCGGCGTCACCTCGATCTTTACCACCGCGAAGTCAACCGCATCGACCCAGACCTTGCCTCGATACAAGAACTTGCTTTCTTTCAATGGTTCTACTGTCAGAACGTAGGCCGGGCGCTCGTTCAAGCTCTCGATTCCCGCCAATTGGAATTTGTAATTTGCCGTCGTCAACGCCGTTGCCGCCTGGTCCTGTGAAGCTTCCTGTTCACTGTCCACTGCCCTCTTCAGAACCTTCTCGCAAAGGAGTTTCGACCCGCTCTGCGACACAATGCGAAAACTCTTTCCCGTTGAGGTGTCAAAGTTGATCTCTACATCCATCTTCGCTGCGATAGAAGTCGCAAAGCCCCGGTACTCAACCTCGTAGTGCCGCATGGCCTGGTAGTGCTTCAGTGCTTCCTTCTGGTTCTCGTTATGGCTCTGCATCTGCTCAAGAATCTGCGCAGCCGACAAGCTTGCAGGGGGCGGCGTAACTGCAATGGCTGGCCAGAATGCTGACGACACAGCCAGCAGCGCTGCGCAAACAGCGCCTCCACGTTGTAGGAAGGGCATGAGGCATCATATCGCCGCCCACGGTTTAAACGGCAAGCCCCTCCAAACCGGAATCAGAGTCCGCACCCTGCCCATTGAACGCGCTTTCCGAGCCTTGTGTCGCCAAAGTCCCCAATTTCCACAAGTTGCCTCGACCGGGCATTCCCACTCCCTATGAAAACCGCAAAACTGGCGCGACCGATATTTCCCCTTTTCCAGGAGGCTCCATGCCAAAGTTCGTGATCGAGCGTGACATTTCCGGCGCCGGACAATTCACCCCTCAGCAACTCCAGGGCATCTCACAAACTTCGTGCAGTGTATTGCGCAAGGTCGGATCCGACATACAGTGGGTCCACAGCTACGTCACCGACGACAAGATCTACTCCATCTATATCGCACCCAATGAACAGCTGGTCATCGAGCATGCCAAGCAGGGCGGATTCCCTGCAAACCGTATCTCAGAGATAAAAACGATCATCGATCCAACAACATCGGAAGCCTGATAGCTCCGCGATAGGAACGGAGGTCTGCCCTCAGCCAAACTTACAACTGCCCTCTTGCGGGCGGGTGAACCTCTGTCTGCCCGCAGTGACCTGCGTAACTCGAGCTATGACACTTTTGTTTGATTCACAATGGCGTGAAACGACATCTAAATAGAGATCACTGTAGATTAGGCCGCTGCGACCTCATCACCTTTGCCGTGGTCAGGAAAGGGAATCTATGATGCATCGCTTCCCCGCCGTTGCTTCTGCCCTGCCGACCCACCGTGCCCGCATCGCTAGACCCCATCGCAAGGAAGACCTCGTCTACCAGGCCGTAACCGTGGCTGCAATGGTCACGCTTCTGGCCAGCGTCTGGGTTTTCTAAGCGGTCCGCGAGCGGCGTCTGCTTCTGCTTTTTGCTAATCTTGCCTGCCTTCTCAACCCCTAGGTCGTCGAACTCGCGCCTTCCTTTGCATTCTTCCATATTGCCGCGAGATACGAACCCACCGTACCGAAAACCACCACCAGAAACATGGGAACCATCAGCGGAGACAAGTGAAATTCCCTGCTGCGCGCAGCCTGAATCATCGACCACTGAACGTACGCCAACATGCCAGCCATCTCCACTTTGATCCACGAGATCATGTTCCGCGTTTGCTCCTGCGCTCGCGGCAAGCTGTTCGTGGCGATGCGCACGGGATAGTGGAAGGTCGACGGGAACGCTGAAATGACCGTGATCATCAGGTATATCGCCGTGGCCACGATCGGCAAAAGGAAAAGCATGTCCGGCGATCCCCATGCGTTGGGGTTCCCGGAAATGTCAAAGTGCGTGGGAATGCGATCTGGCAGTCGATCCGGCCCAGAAAGGGCCTGCCAAGTAATCCCGTAAAGAACAGCCAACACTCCCAGCCCAACAACTTCCAGGGTCTTGCGCATGCTGAGCCTCTTTGCCCGAAATACACCTCAAGCATAAATCCGGTCGACGGAGACGCACTCAAAGAAGGTTCTTCATTTCAAAAGGTCTTCAGGCCGCCGCGGGCGAAACCACGGGAGCGTGATGAGTGGCTGTACTCGAAGGTGTTCCGCCAAGCCGGGTCAGCATCAGGACGGTGATATCGTCCTCCTGCCCGAATTGCTCCGCGGCCTCGGCGATGGATTCTGCAGGCTGGGAGGCGAGGTCAGCGGTTCGCTCAAAACCAAAGAGTTCACCGGATCGGGCGCGAGCCTCGACAACGCCATCGGTAAGAAGCATCAATTGCGCGCCCTCCGGAAGCATCCAGGTGGTTTCCGCATAGATCTGTCCTGCTGCAAGCCCTAGCGGAAGACTGCCCTCCATCTGAAGTTCCTTGCCCTGAAGGTAGGGCGCAAGATGCCCGGCGTTCGCAAGTGTGAGCGCGCCGTCCGGGTCAACGCGAACAACAAGACACGTGGTGAACCCGCTATGACTTCTCGATAGCATCCGCTCATTCAGTGCACGCAGAATCTCGCCGGGGCTCTGCAGTGAACGAACAAGCGAGCCTACCGCTCCCACAATGAGTGATACCGTCAATGCCGCAGGCAGTCCCTTTCCACTGACATCGCCGATTGCGATCAGGACTGAATCCGGATGGGCACCGCCAACAATAGGCAGAATCTGAAAGAAATCGCATCCGACCTGCCCGGCCGGTTTGTATACACTCTGCAACCTGAATCCAGGGATGACGGGAAGTTTCTCGGCGATTAGCAACTGTTGGACAGAGCGAGCAGCTTCGCGCTCTCGTTGATGCTCGTCTTCCTGGCGGCTGGTCCGGCTGAATCGGCGAATCATGATTGCCAGCATCCCGACGAGGAACAGGACGTCCGCAACATCCTGCATCGAGAACTGAAATGGCCAGGTGGAAGTCTTGAAGAGCCAGTACGGTTCGATGTGATACCAGCCCGTCACATAACCCAGGCTGAGTGTGCGAACGAGGAACGCCACCATTTGCTGCAGCAGGACTGGAGCCACAAGAAGGCGGGCGTCGGGCAGCCCCTCGAACGCTCGGCGAATGAGCAATTCGACACTCCAGATGGCCGGCGGAAGCGTCAGCGCGATACCGATCTCTATCCACAAGGCAACGCTGATCAGCTCCAGCAGACCGCAGGTAAGCAATACGGCGTTGGCCGCAACCGATGCAATCGCGATCCAGAACAACCAGTTCCGCTCTCCCTGCAGCAACCGAAAGTAAAACGCCATCGAAGCCAGAGTAGTTCCTATAAAAAGTACCTGCCACACAAGATCGTGCTCATTTCGGACCATCGGATGGAACGCACCGTAGACAAACAGGCATCGAATCGCACTCGACAGCAACAGCCATAAACCAAACCAGAGATACTCCCGTTCTTGCGTGCGAAGTGCAAAGAGCGCGAAAGCTGCGAGACCCTCGAGAGCTTCAAACATGGCCAGGAAAATACCGTCTACCTGGTTCCAGGCGGTCTCGTGAATTTCGGCACTGAATCCTCTCCCAATCAGCCCGGGATCGCCAATCCTTATGCCTCCCACCAGCCCGCCGCCCAAAGCCCGTGCCCAGTAAGGGGGGCTGCCACACGCGCATGGCAAGCGTCAGCGTGCGACTCGATGTGTCTGCCCGCAACGGCTGCGGCAGCACGAAGAGCAACGGCACCGATCCATAGTTGGAACGGGCACGGGGCTGCATCGCGCCAACTGATCCCACCAATGTGCCATCCGCAAAAAGTTGGTAGTTTGTGAGGACCCATGGAATGCTGATCGAGAGCGGCTTCGCACCGGCTGGCACAAGTATCTTCACCCGGTACCACGCCACCCCGCCGTAATTCTTGTAGCCTTGAGCCGTCCAGCTCCGGTCAGAATGAAGTAGCGGCCACGACGAATCATCAAACCCGGGAAGTGCCCAACCCAGCTTGCCTTCCGGATCGTCGCCCGTATGGAGCGCCACAAGCCACTCAGATCGGCCATCTGCAACCGGTCGCGATCAAGATTGAATGTCTGGCTGTGAATAGGGCCCGCGAACAAAGAAGCCATTAACGCAAGCAGGATAATCACAATGCCTGAACGAGAGAGAGTGGGCATTAGTAAGCCATGGTTTCAGGCCCAAAAGCAGTCGTGCAATCAGAAAAGCAATAGATTCTTTGGATTGGCAACAGACATCGATAGGCTCAGATTCCCGCGAGTTCCATCCCTCATCCGAACCTCGCCCGCTTCACCGTTTGCCTGAAATCTTCCCCGGTCATCTCGACCCGAACGCACATCTCCGCCAGTCGCGATCGCATCCGGTCGCCGATGCGGTCACCCAATGTCTGCTCACGCGCCGCGCGTTCCGTGTCGCTCTTTGCGCCGTTGCCTGCCTGTAGATCGGCGTAGTTGGTGGTAATAATCGTCGTTTGCCTGTCGTTGTAGCGCGTATTCAGAATCAGAGCCACCGTGTCCCACACCCACTCATTCGGTTTCTGCGCGCCAAGGTCGTCGAGGACAAGCACCTCCGCAGCAAAAACCGGCTTCAGCAGTTCAAGCTCTGTCGTGTTCACCTGCGGGTTATAACTGTTTTGTATGTTTTTCAGCAGCTCACGATAGTCACAGAAAAGTCCTCTGGCGCCTCGTTCCTGCACCAGTCGTCGCAGCACTCCAACCGCCAAGTGCGTCTTGCCAACCCCGATCGACCCGGTGAACAGCAAGCCCTTGCCCGCAGTGTCTACGGGATACGCCTCAACAAATCGGCGCGCCGTCAGGTGCGCGCGGCCCAGCGAAGCATCCGCGCCCCGGAATGCAGTCTCATAACCGTCGAGCGTGTATTGCCGATAGCGCTCGGGAATGTGCGCTGCCGCCAGCCGCCGCTCTTCGCGCTCTGTCTCCTGACATTCGCAGGCACGCGACACCCACATACCCGACTCCGACATCACGCGAACCAAACCCACTCCGTCGCAGATCCTGCACTCACTCATCGCTTCTTTCAGCCTAGCGCAATCGGCTCGTCGACGCTCCGGTGCTTAAGCCGTCCGCTTTTGTGGAAAAGAACCACCTCTGACAACGTCCGAAAACCGATCCCATAACATGGAGTTAAGATGAAGTGTCGAAATCTAAAACAGCCGGTGATGGAGAAGTCCCAGTGAATCGAGTTGCTTTGCGCTGCATTGTTGCCGCTTTTGTGTTGGCTGTTCTGTCCACCTCTGCGCCCCTTTTCTCCCAGGAGCCCGGAAGTCTGCCGGAGACCAAAGCCCCGGCACCGCAGCAGATGGCTCCCGCGACTCATCCTGACAACGACTACTGGCGCAAGCACGACGCCCAATTGCTGAACGATTTTCCGTGGCTGGCGCGATTCAAGGAGGCTGATTTGCAACTCGGACCGCCCGCACCGGGCGAAAACCGCGTCGTCTTCATGGGCGATTCCATCACCGAAGGTTGGCACTTTGATGGGCCGGACGGTTCTTTTCCCGGCAAGCCCTTCATCAATCGCGGCATCAGCGGCCAGACCACGCCTCAGATGGTGCTCCGCTTTCATCAGGATGTGATTGCCCTCGATCCCAAGGTTGTGGTGATTCTCGCAGGAACCAACGACATTGCAGGAAATACCGGCCCCATGACGCTGATCGAGACAGAAAACAATCTCGCGGCGATGGCCGAAATGGCGACCGCCAACCACATACGCGTTGTACTCTGTTCCATTACTCCTGCCTTCGACTACCCCTGGAAACCAGGCCTCACTCCTGCACCGAAAATCGATGAGATCAACGCGTGGATCAAGGACTACGCTCACCGGCACAGCCATGTGTTTGTTGACTATCACTCTGCGATGAAGGACGGGCGCGACGGCCTGCCCGCAAACCTCAGCCACGACGGTGTGCACCCGCTGCCCGCAGGTTACGCGGTCATGGCGCCGCTGGTTGAGGCGGGAATCGCAAAGGCGCTGCGGCATTGATAGAGGCGCTTCCCGAGTGGAATCCGGCTGAAGTCAAATCCACGGACTCCGGCACAATTGCTAAACCACCCAAATCAACCTACAATAGAATGACTATAGGAAAGGTCTGTCTTCAGAAATGCCCAAGGAAAAAATTCATCCCAATTATGGTGCGGTGCGCGTAATGTGCGCCTGCGGAAACAACTTTGAGACCCGCTCGACCCACAAGGGTGACATCCATGTCGAAATCTGCTCGGCTTGCCACCCGTTTTTTACCGGCAAACAGAGACTGGTCGACACAGCGGGTCGCGTCGAGCGCTTCCGCCGCAAGTACGCAAAGGCTGGCGAAGCGTCTCCCGCCAAGTAACAACGCCGTCGCAAACGGCTGGTTCTATTGGGCCTCCGCAAGCGCGGAGGCCCAAGTTCGTTCAGGATGCTGGTAAAGGATAGGCTGGAATCTCAAGAGATTCTTCAATGGCTGGCAAAGGCTTCACAGTTAAGAAGGACTGGGACAACCCCAGGGAGCACACGATGCCCGATAACGTACGGGTTCCGGCGGAGGTGCGCATTGGCCCGGTTGTCGTCGCGCCTGCCACCGTCCTTGCTCCCATGGCTGGCGTTACCGATACCGTCTTTCGCCGGTTCATACGCCATGCCAGCCTGTTCACGGCCGCAAATCTAGCCGAATCAACTGATTCCGTTGAAACAGCGGTCACAAATGCACAGTCCGGCTGTGGACTGCTGATGACCGAATTCACATCCGCCGACGGCCTTTCTCGAATGCGGGAGTCCAAGCGGCGCCGCTATCTGACGTTTTACGACGACGAACACCCAATCGGAGCCCAACTCTTTGGCTCCAATGCGGATACCCTTGCCGAAGCAGCACGAATCGTTGAGGATACGGGCTTCGATACAGTCGACCTGAATCTCGGCTGCCCTGCCAAGCGTGTTGTCGGCTGCAACGGCGGTTCCGGCTTGCTCCGCGACCTGCCGCGCATCGCCGAGATCTTTCGTGCGGTCCGAAAAGCAGTCAGCATCCCCTTCACCGTCAAATTTCGCCTCGGCTGGAACGACTCCCAGATCGTCTGCGTGGATTTGGCCCGCATTGCCGAAACCGAGGGGCTCAACTCCCTCGCCCTCCACGCCAGAACTCGAGAGCAGGGCTATACCGGCCAGGCCCGCTGGGAATGGATCGCCGCGGTCAAGCAGGCTGTAAAAATTCCGGTGATTGGAAACGGTGACGTTCGCACCCCTGAAGATGCTGCAGCTATGGTCGCGCACACCGGTTGCGACGCCGTGATGATCGGCCGCGCCGCTGCCGCCAACCCATGGATCTTTAGGCAGATAGCGCAATATACTGCCAGCGGCAGCTACGACTTGCCGACCGTTGAAGACCGTCACCGGATGATTCGCGCCTACTTCGAAATGCTGCTTGCTGAGGCCGAAGCCACCAAGGACCTGCCGCGCGATGCTCGACTCGGCGAAACCGCAGGCAAAATGAAGCAGTTTGCCACGTGGTTCACCCACGGCGTTCCCGGCGGCGTGAAGCTGCGCGCCGCTATTTACCAGTCCCAGAACGGGGCCGACGTGCTGGCTCAGGTCAACGCATTTTTTGCCTCTCAGCCCCCGGCTGCAGAGAGCCGCGACGAGAGCGAAATCGCAGCCTTTCCTGAGGTTGCTGCCCTCGTTTGTGACTAAAGGGAAAAATCAACCCGTTTCCCTCTTTTCAAATCACTTTTAAGCTCTGTAGCGTAATGAACATACGCACACTACACCTTTGTCCCACAAAGGTTTAGACGAAAGTGGAATGTCTCTCAAATGGGGAGACAGCTATAGTTGGCTCATTGAAAAGCCGGAAATCGGGCTGTTGGGATTAGATCGGTCCCTTAAAGCTTCAGTGGTTCACCTTGGTCTCGGCAAATGGGGCATCCGATTTCCAAATCCCAAGTACCTAGAAAGACAGGACTTTGCGGAATCTGAGACCCAAATCGAGCAACACGTTTTGGCGCTCTGCTGTTGGCCTTGCGCTCGCGTGGCTGGTCGTGTCGCCGTGTTTGGCTCAGCGCTACAGCTTTCGTGAATACACTGAAGGGCTCGGCAATCTGAACATAACCAGCCTGACCCAGGACCGAGTGGGTTACCTTTGGGTCGGCACGCAAAATGGCCTTTACCGGTACGACGGCAGCCAGTTCAAGCGGTACGGCGCAACCGAAGGCATCCCTGATCGCATCATCGATGACGTGTTTGTTGGACTCGACGGCACTATTTGGGTCGGGACTGCAGCGGGAATCTATTTTGAACGTCGCGATGGCAACTTTGCAGCCGTCCAGCTCCCCTTGCCGCTGAATCAGTTCGCCCACCCCACGGGCACTACGTTTACCTCCAATCGGCCCGACCAGGTTTTGACGGTGACAAACAGCAGGGGCCTGCTGTTGCAGCGACTCGACACCGACAAATGGTCCGCGAAACCGCTGAATCTTGAAGGCGGATTTATCTGGAGCATGGTTTACGGACCCGACGGTTCCCTTTGGTACGGCTGCGACAAGGACCTATGCCGGCTCAACGACGGCAAAACCACGCAGATGCGTGCCCAGCTCGGCCTTCCTGAAGAGCAGTGGCGGAGTCTCTTGGTCGCCCGCAATGGTCATATCTGGCTCCGCGGCAACCTGCACGTCGTCGAACTTCCGCCAGATGCCAGCGCTTTTCAGCTTCGCGACATTCCCGGTCCTTCGATCTCTGAACCATATGCCGCTCTGGCTGAAGATGCGCAAGGTCGCGTTCTCACTTCAGATGGATCCTCCCTCGCTCTTTGGGAGAAAGATCACTGGCGCATGGTGACAGAGCAAAACGGCCTCTCTCCATTCGAATTGCAGAATCTGTTTGTCGATCGCGAAGGTTCGGTCTGGATGGGCATCGTCGGTCACGGCTTGCTGCGCTGGGTCGGAGAAGACAGCTGGGAGGCGTACACAGCCTCCGACGGCCTCAGCGACAACCTGGTATGGGCCGCGATGCGCGATCGCCAGGGTCGGCTCTGGATCGGAACTGAGTCCGGGCTGAACTGGATTCCCGCGGGAAAGAATACCCCCAAAGCCTGGCGCTCGCCGGGCGTCCCCACCTCTCGCGCCGGTTCGCTTGCGGTGAGCGATGATGGGGCGATTTGGATGGGAAGCATGGCGGGTAGCCTCACGCGCATCGACCCCATTACGCTGGACGGAAAGCAATACAAGATGCCGGCAGTCTACGGCATCGTGTCAGACGGCCCCAATCGCATCTGGGTAGCCACGATGAGCGGAATCTTCCAGATCGATCCTGCTTCCAGGGATCGTCAGGCGCAACTCGTCGATGATCCCGCCTTCCCCAGTGCGCATCAGCGCTTCACCGACCTGACCCGTGATCCGGCGGGCCATCTCTATACCACCTCCGACCAGGGATTATTCGAGCATGATGAAACCGGATGGCACCGTATCGATCCGGGACAGTCAGGCGCTAAGCCTGACATAATCGCAGTCGATCGAAAAGGAAATTTGTGGGTCGCTGGTCCGTCGCAGGATCTTCTTCGCCTTCGAGTAAGCGGATACCGTGTCGTCGAAGCGGAACACATCGGCCGTCCTCCGCTCATGTCAGAGGAAATTGTCTCGCTGGTTGTCGATCATCGTGGCTGGCTCTGGGTCGGCGAGGACGCGGGCGTAACCGTCTACGACGGCCAGCGCTGGCGCAGCTTCACCCAGGATGACGGACTGATTTGGAACGATACCGACAGCTTTGCTCTCGCTGAGGACAGAGACGGCAGCATGTGGATCGGCACTTCGGGAGGACTCAGCCACCTGATTACGCCGCAAACCGCGCTCGCCGCTTCACCACCGCCTCCTGCATTTTCCCAGGTGACGCTCGGCACCGTGCCCATCAGTGACGGCGGCTCGGTCCAGTGGAGTTCGAATCCACTCACAATCTCGATGGCCCTGCTCTCCTTCAAGGACACCCAGGACATCGGAATTCGCTATCGGCTGGTCGGAGAACAGGGTGGTGGTTGGGAAGAGACGCGCGAAATGACCGTGCGCTTCAGACACCTCCCCCCCGGCAATTACCGCTTCGAAGTAGCAGCTGTGAATGCTGCAGGCAGCACCGTTTCACCGGTCGCCACGCTCTCCTTCACCATCGTCCCTCTCTGGTGGCAGAACCGCGGCGTTCAGATTGGTTTTGTCATTTTTGTTCTGGGAGCCCTCGTGTACACTTGGCGGCGGCGAGTGGGTCAATTGGTCCGCCAGAAGCGCCAGCTCGAGGAAGCTGTCAAAGGCCGGACAATCGACCTTGAACGTGAGAAAACCGAACTCGTGCGCACTCGCGAACAGATGCGTCACTTTGCTGAGCACGACGGGTTGACCGGTCTCTGGAATCACCGCATCATCGTCGAGCGGCTTCGGGGCGAGGTGGATCGATCGCAACGGGACGCGTCTCCGCTGAGCATCATCCTGGTTGACCTCGACTACTTTAAGCGTGTGAACGACGCCATGGGCCACATCGCAGGCGATCTCGCGCTCAAAGAGACCGGCGCAATCTTTCAACACGCCGTACGCAGCTACGATTGGGTCGGACGCTATGGCGGTGAAGAGTTCCTCCTCATTCTGCCCGGTTCTGACTTCGAGGCGGCACGCGCCCGTGCTGAGCACCTCCGCGTAACGCTCCAGGAAGCACTCATTGGAGAAGGCGACAAAAAGTTCTCGGTGACAGCCAGCTTTGGCGTTGCCGCAGGCTTCCCCACAGACCATGAGGCCATGATTCAGATGGCCGATGCCGCCCTGTATCGGGCCAAGAATAGCGGGCGCAACCGCGTCGTCGCGACGGAAATCTCTCCCGATGAAGTTTCGATGTCCGCTGCCGGATAGAGCAAGACTAGGCTAAAGGCAGACGAATAGTGGCGCGCGCGCCCGGTCCGTCCTCCCTGTTCACAAGCTGAATCTCTCCACCATGCGCACGGGCAATCTGCTGCGCCAGCGCCAGTCCCACACCACTTCCCGTCGGCTTTGTTGTGTAGAAAGGAACAAAAAGATTCTCCGTGTTGGCGATGCCAAGACCGCTGTCTTCAATTCCAACCACGAGCGTTGAATCCGAATCCGCAAGCCGCCAGCCTACGCGTACCGGCTTCGCGCCATTTGCCAGCGAGGCATCCACGGCGTTGGTCAACAAGTTGATAAACATTTGCTCCAGTTGATCCGGATCCGCGTTGAGCGTGACCGGGGGCCCGGGATCAAGTTCAACTTGCACACCCTGCACGAGCAGCGAAACGCGCTCAAGCAGTTGTCCCGCCTGCACCGGCTTGAGATGTGGGGGCGGAAGCTGGGCAAGCAATCGATAAGACTGGACAAAACGATGAAGCGCGTCTGCCCGGCTTTCAATCACGCCGAGACCTCGACGAAAGTCCCGAATCGTGGCCTCATCTGAAGTGATATTCTCAGCCCGCGCCAGCAAGCTGCCGGCAATGGATTTGATGGGAGCCAGGGAGTTGGATAGTTCGTGCCCCAGCACGCGGATCAGGCGCTTCCAGGCAATCTGTTCCTCTTCCTGCAGCGGCTGGCTTACATCGGCCAACAACAGTAGCGTGTGAGGCGCGCCGTCCTGTCGAAAAAGCGCCTTTCGCAAAAGCCACCGGGAAGGTTTCGCGCCGAAGGAGTGAATCGTCTGATCAGCGGAACCGAGAAGATTCTCAAGCCCCAGTTCCCGCGCACTATGTCCAAAGCAGCGGGCAAGCTGACGCCCCAGAAGCTGCGCGCCGGCGTTGTTGACCAGCTGCAACATGTCTTCGCGGTCAAATGCGAACAGTGGCGCATGCATTACCTCAAGAATGCGGGCTAGCAGCGCCGTTGCTTCAAGGGAACGTACGCGCTGCTTCTGCAGAAGATCTGCAAGCGCATTCACTTCCCCGGCCAATTCTCCAAGAGCGTCTGCCGATGCCGCTCCGCGCGCCCGAAAGGAGTAATCTCCCTCGCGCAAAGACGACACAACATTTGAGAGTGTCTGTAGCGGGCGCATCATGCCTTCAATCAGCGAGCCCGCCACAAGTGCAAAGTAAATCAGCAGACAGCACAGCAGCAGAGTTGTCGCTGAACCGCTGACTCTTTCCTGGTAGAGAAGGATTCCGGCAAAAATGAATGCAGGCAGCGCCAGCAGCAGCGAGAATAGCCACGCGCGGCCGAGCGCCGAGCGTTTGCGCCTGCGTACATGCACTTCATAAGCCATATTTTTCAATGCGACGATAGAGTGCGGCGCGGCTGAGGCCCAGAGCTTCTGAAGCTTGCGAGATATTGCCGTCGCATCGCCGTAGTACCTTACGGATCAGCAACGCTTCGACTTCGTCGATACTCATATTCTCAAAATTCGGCGCGTTAGATCGCGCTGCCGCAATCGCAAGGTTGGCGGGTTCGATTTCTTCCCCGCGACAAAGCAGCACGGCGCGCTCCACCGTGTGCTCGAGTTCGCGCACATTGCCGGGCCAGGGATACTGCATCATCTGCTGCATGGCAGCCGGTGAAAAGCCTGTGACCTGCTTGCGATAACGGGTACGATTGCGGCCCAGAAAATGCGCCGCCAGCAGCGGAATGTCTTCACGGCGATCACGCAGTGCCGGCAGGTGGATTTCTACCGTGTTGATCCGGAACAGTAAGTCTTCGCGAAAATTGCCTGACTTGGCTTCCTCCGGCAGGTTCGCATTGGTCGCAGAGAGAACGCGCACATCAACGCGTCGAGTTTGGGACGAACCCACGCGCTCCAGCTCACCGGTTTCGAGCACGCGCAGCAGCTTCGTCTGCTGGCGCAGTGGCACGTTGGCAATCTCATCCAGGAACAGCGTGCCGCCATTCGCCAGTTCGAATCTTCCTACGCGGTCAGTGCGTGCGTCGGTGAACGCGCCCTTCACGTGGCCGAAGATCTCGCTCTCAAATGTGCCTTCAGGCAATCCTCCGGCGTTTACAGCCACAAGGGCCATGCGGCTGCGCGGCGATGCGGCGTGCAGAAGCTTGGCGACGATCTCCTTTCCTGTCCCATGCTCGCCGGTAATCAGCACGTTGGCGTCTGAAGGTCCCACTTGCCCGATCAGTTCGAGCACCGGCTGCATCGAAGCGGCGCCGGCGACAAACTCCGGCATCCCTTCCGCGCGCAGAAGCCGGTTCTCCAGTTCCAGGTGCCGCGCCAGCCGCAATGCTTGGTGCAACTCGGCATGCACACGGATCAGGCTGATCAGCCGCTCATTCTCCCATGGCTTCTGAATGAAATCGCGTGCGCCGCGCTTAATGCTCTCTACGGCCAGATCGATATTGCCCCATGCGGTCATCACAATTACCGGAAGGCGAGGATCGATCTCTTGAAGTCGCGCCAGGAGGTCGAGTCCCTCCTTACCGGAAGTGGTGTCTCGCGTGTAATTGAGGTCGATTAACAACACGTCGTAGTCGCTCTGACCCAGTGCTTCAAGCATCAATTGCGGCGAGCGCACGCTGTCCACCTGCATGCCCTGCGGTTGAAGCAAAAGCTCTACCGCCTCAAGAATGTGTGGTTGGTCATCGGCAACCAGGACCCGGATTCGTTCCTTCTTGCGTGGGTCTGTCATTTAGTGATTGTCCGCCTC
Source organism: uncultured Acidobacteriaceae bacterium (assembly GCA_963826915.1). Classification (GTDB taxonomy): domain Bacteria; phylum Acidobacteriota; class Terriglobia; order Terriglobales; family Acidobacteriaceae; genus Telmatobacter. Next base: position 795,356 of record CAWGYG010000003.1, on the reverse strand, counting down.
TACAACACCGGTTTTTGCATCAGCGATCGAGATTCCATATTCCTCGAGCACGGTGCCGGTAGCGCGGCGCACCTCAATCCGCGCCTTTTCATATGAAGTCTCCGCAGTCACCAGCGCCGACTCAGCCACAGCCAGATCGTGCTCGGCTGAGAGCGTCTGCTGATTCGATCCCACTCCGAGTTTCTGCTCCTTTTGCATAATGTCGAGCGTCTTTTGCGCCAGATCGCGCGCGTTGCGAGCCGCGTCGATGCGGCTTGCCCCCTGTTCCAGAGCATAGCGCGCGTTGCGTACCTGGATCACAATGTTCTTCTTTAACTCCTCAGCGTACAACTGCGATTGTCGATACTCGAGCTCCGTACGGTACTGGTCAGCCTTGGCGACGCGGTTTCGCAGCGGAACGCTGAGCTGAAAACCAACCTGGTACTCCGGCGACGAGTCGTTGAAGGCGTTTTGGAGCGTTCCACCAATGCCTCCGGGTGCACTGACGGTCCCGCCGCTTGCCAGGTACGCTGGATTTGGAGTGCCGCCGTATCCGGTGCCCGAGTAAAACCCGTAGAGACTAAGTTGGGGCAACAGAGCATTGCGGGCTGTCTTACGGCTCAGTTCGCCGACCCCGAGTTCAAGACTCTGCTCCTGCAATTCCGTGCGATTCTTCAGTGCCGCCGCGATCGTTTCCTGCACAGGCTCGGTATCCGGCTGGATTTGGGCTGCGATGTGGTCGGTGGGCACCACTGGCATCTCTTCCAAAACCGGATCGTCCAAACTGCGCGTGATCGCGTTCTTCATGTAAAGCTCTTGCAATTCAAGATTAGTTCGCGCCACGGTGAGATCCTGTTGGCGCGTAGCCACTTCGGCCTCCGCTTTCAGTACGTCCATCTCCGGAATCGCCTGCACTGCGAATTGCTTGCGGCTGGTGTCCAGGGTTTCGGTAGCAAATGCTACTGAGCGCTCACCTACCTGCTCCGTGTCATAGGCGCTTACCAGGTCCCAATAGATATCGCAGATCTGCGTTACAGTCGCAATGATCTGGGCTTTGAAAGCGATGTCCGAAACCTTCTGATTGGTCTTGGCGATACGCAGATAACGGAGGTTTGGCCCTAGTCCAAATCCAGCCAGCAGCTGTTGTTGGAACAGGAAACGAACGCTTGTATAAAGTTGCGGATTTAATGTGTTGTTGGGGCTGTTGGAAGTCTCCCGATTGTTATTCCAGTCTCCCTCGATATAGGTACCGGTCGGAAAAGACTGGTAGTAGGTCACGTCTGCGAGGCTTTCATTTTGATGATAGGTCGCCACTCCGTATACTTGGCGATTGGGAAGCAGTTGCGATGTATGGTCGCTATAGATCTGTGCGTTGATATAGGGATCGTAACTCGACACTGGGGTGCCCGTTCCCAAGGTAGACTGCACCAGGCCCGAACTACCCGCACCAGCACCGCCGGCGCCGCTGCTTGTACCACCTGCCCCCGAACCGCTGCCACCGGACGCGCCTGCACCACCTGGTGTGCCCGTCACAACGCCGGTGTTGACGCCGCGTGAAAAGCCACCCGCCTTGGTGCGCAATATGTCCATCTGCGCGATGGGCAGATTGAAGCGTGCGATCACGATGTCCAGGTTGTCGGCGAGGGCCAAATCAATCGCGTCGCGCAGTGAGAGATACAGCTTTCCATCGCGTATGAGCGATCCGAGCCGCGCCGAATTCGCCATGTTGGGCGCCGGAACTGTCATGCCGCGATAGGCATCAATGGGATTGTGCGACCTCCGCATCATCTCGTCGAAGGGGACGCTGGCTTGCGGCGTCTGAACCGGCGCTGTCGCTGGCGAAGACGCCTGCGCCTGGGCTGCTGAAGATACCGGTTCGACTGCAAATGCCATATTTGCCTGCAACAAGAGAATTGCAGCAACCGCCTGGATGCGTGTGCGAATTGTTACTCCCGAATTCTTTTTCAACGATTTCACCTGTGGGTTCGTCACTGGGCGCCGACCTCCGTTGCGGTGGGCTGCAATAGTTCATCGCGCGTGAGCCAACCGTCGCGAAGTTCGAGAATGCGTTTGCCGTACCGTGCGTTTTCCTCAGAATGCGTAACCTGAACAATCGTCGTGCCGGCGCGATTCAGTTCCACAAAAAGGTCCATAATCTCGCGCGCCTGCGTGGAGTGCAGATTGCCGGTTGGCTCGTCGGCCAGAAGCAGTGACGGCGCATGAACCACCGCCCGCGCGATGCCGACAAGCTGTTGCTGCCCGCCCGAAAGCTGGTTGGGAAAAAGATCCTTCTTCGCAACAATCTGGAATCGATCCAAAATGTCCGCAACCATCCCGGCGCGATCTTTTGCCGGCATGTTCTTGTAAGAAAGCGGGAGATCGATGTTCTCGGCGACAGTGAGATCGTCGAGAAGATGGTAGCTCTGGAAGACCATGCCAATCCGTTGGCGGGCCAGGTCGGCGCGTTGCTTGCGGTTCAGCGAATGCACCGGCGTCGACCCGAACCAGTACTCGCCAAGCCAGCTGTCGTCGAGCAATGCAAGTACATTCAACAGCGACGACTTCCCTGCCCCCGACGGTCCCATCACGGTGACAAATTCGCCTTCCTTGATGGTCAACCCAATGCGGCGCAACACCCAGGTCTCCGCGTGTCCCGTCTTATAACTGCGTTCAACATTCTTCAGTTCAATCATGATTTGTTACTCCGATCTCAAAGCAAGAATAGGGTCTACAGCGGCAGCACGGCGTGCGGGCAACCATGCTGCAAAAAAGGCGGACGTGGCGAGCATAAGCGTGACCGAGATGAATGTGAAGGCATCGTGCTCCCGTACGCCATAGATATAGCTGCCTGCGAAGCGCGTCGCAAACCAGGCGAGAACGCCGCCCAGCCCAAGCCCGATCACAACGAGCAAAAAGGCACGGCGAAGAATAAGCCTGAGGATGTTGCCCTGGAGCGCGCCCAGGACCAATCGGATTCCGATCTCGCGAGTGCGCTGCGCTACCGAGAATGACAGAAGTCCATACAACCCAACAGATGCAATCATCAGCGCAAGTCCGGCAAACGTCTCGAGAAGCCGGGCGATGAGCGTCTGACTTCCAAAGGAATCTTCAACTGCTTCGTGAATTGTTTTTACGTTCGTGGTCGTCGCATCGGGCGCAACTTCATGCAGCACCTTGTCAAATTGCGCTCGCAAGTTGTCCGCCGGCACCGCCCCGCGAAGGGCGACCTGCATGAAGGCAGTGGCGATGCCATAGAGCGGCGTGCCGGGTTCGGTTTGCGCGAGACAGAAGTAAATCTCGGGCTTGGTCGGCTCGCTCAAATTGAACTGTTTCATGTCGGAGACAACGCCCACGATCCGGATTTCGTGAAATCGGCCTTTGCCCATTGAGATTATGTGGCCTATGGGATTCTGGCCTGGCAGATACTTGCTCGCATAGGCTTGGTTGATGACAGCGACAGCAGGCGAAGTAACCGTATCCTCTTCATTGAAAAAGCGGCCGCTCACCATGGGGATACCGAGCGCTTCATCGAGTCCCGCGGATGCCAGACGGCCATCCGCCATTTGCTCTTTGCCATGATCGATACTCGCCGAGACGGTCACCATCATCTCCGTGCGCAATGGGAGAACAGAACTCAGCCCAGCGTCCCTGACACCGGGAATCGCACGAAGGCGCTCAAGAAGCGGCTGGTAAGAGGTTCGGAATATGTTGGGGCTGCCCGGCGCAGAACCATTGCCGCCGCTCTCGCTGGCGTTGAGGATGATCCCGCCAGTCAACACGTTCTGCTGTGTGAAGCCGAGCGGGACCTGGCGTAGCGCATGGATGGTGCGCAGGAAAAGGCCGGCACTCACCAGGAAAACCAGTGTGAGCGCAAGCTGGCCGACTACAAGTATCTCACGAGTGCGATTTGCGCCGGCAGACGATGTGGAGTTGACTCCGCTGAGACTGTCGCGCACATCGCGTCGCATCGCACGCAGCGCGGGGAAGATACCAGTACAAACGGCGGTAAGCAAGGTAAACGCGACGAGGCACAGAACGATGCGCAAATCGACATGGATAGCTCTTGTGAGAGGCAATTGGCGCTCGATCTGCCTCCAAAGGAGCTTGATGACAGACTGGCCAAGCAGCATCCCCGCGGATGCGCCGATTACGCTGACAAGAAGGCTTTCAACGATGGTTTGCCTTAGCAGCCGGCCGCGACTCGCACCAAGAGCGGCCCGCACCGCATGCTCGCGAGTGCGCGAGACAGCGCGCACGAGCATCAGGCTGGTGACGTTCAGGCATGCCAACATCCAAATGCCCACCACAACGCCGTAAAGCAGCATGAGCGGCTTGCGAACGTTTTCGGTCAGCGAATCTTGGTAGCTAGTCACCTTGACACGTGTTGGCAATTCATCGCTGGGAGCCTCTTTTGCAATGACTTCTTGGGCTCGGCTCAGGTCGGCGGCGAGTTGCGAAGCCGATATGTTGTCCGGTAGACGAGCGAACAATGAACCATAGATGGTTCCCTTGCCCGACATCGCGGAGTGGGCTGCCGGTGGGATCTCGGCGGGAGACCAGAGCGTCATTTGACTGGCATACCAAAAGAAAAAGTCCTTTGGCAGAACGCCGATAACGGTATAAGGCTCGTGGCGCACAGTGAGTGTCTTTCCGACGACTTGGGGGTCAGAGTTGAAGACCTGGCGCCAGACATCTTCGCCGATGAGCAAAACGTGAGTTTGGCCCGGCTGGTTTTCCGCCTCGCGGAATGAACGCCCGAGAATCGGCTGCACCCCCAGCATGTCGAATAAGCCTGTGGTCACAGTCATGTGCGACACCTGGTATCGGCCGCCGGGACCTACCACGCTCGCGTATGCAGCTCCGCCTGAGAGTACCGCACCTATCTTTAGCCGCGATCCAACTGCGTCCCGCAATTGAAGCATATTTGCATAGCTAAGACTGTAATAAGGCATGGGCCCGGAAAGCTCGATAGCCGCGACACGGTTAGGACGCGCGTAAGGCAGCGGCCGCAACAGGATTCCGTTCAGGACCGTAAAGACGGCAATATTCGCCCCCAGCCCCAACGCGAGCATTGTCACTGCCGTCAGAGCGAACACCGGCGACTTGCGCAACTGCCGCACTGCGTAGCGAAAATCCTGAAGAATCGACAGCATTATGAGTCCCTTCCGCTCGGCGTCATCATTCGGTGCGCAAAGCATTCATGGGTTCGACGCCCGCCGCACGACGTGCTGGTAGAGCCGAAGCAAGTGTCAACATGAGGATGGTTAGAACCACGGCTCCAAAGAGCGTGAGTGGATCAAAAGCCGTAACCCCGTAAAGCTGGCTGCGGAACAGCCGCGCCAGCGCGACCACCGATGGCAACGCGATCGCCATCGCGATTGCCGCAATAATCGCCATTTCCCTGACCACCAGCAACACGACCTTTGCCCGCGGCGATCCCAGCGCCAGGCGAACGCCGATTTCCCGTGTGCGCTGCTCGATGGAGTAGGCCAGCACCCCGTAAAGTCCCACCGCGGCCAGCAAGACCGCCAGAGCCGAAAAGCCAATCGCGAGAAACGCCAGTGCGCGCTCATCCGATGCGCTGCGATCGACCTGCGCTTCCATCGTGCGCAGACTGTCAACAACAAGCGTGGGATCGAGTTGATGCATTGCGCCGCGAATCGCGCCTTCGACGTTTTGCGGAAGTTCCGCGGTTTGTACGTAAACCTCAACCCCTCCGGGATGCTTCTGCTGCAAATAAGACTCATACACCGCGGGCCCAAGTTGCGTCCGCAGGTCGCTGTGCTTGATATCTCCAACAACGCCGACGATCGTGATGTCGAAGTTCGGTTTGTCACTTGCGCCCTCCATCAACTGCCGGCCGATGGCGTTTTGCGGTGTACCGAAAAAACGTTTGACAAAGGCCATGTTTACAACCGCCACTGTCGGCTGGCCCTGAACATCAGAGGAGGTGAACTCTCTACCTATCAGTAGAGGCTGTTGAATCGTGGCGAAGTAACCCGGCGTGATGCGGGACTGCTCAAAGTTCATCCGCTCATCCTCCGCCGGCTTGTATCCCTGGATGGAGTAATTCGAAGTTTCGGTGTCTCCGGACAATTCTGGATCGGTAGTAGCTGCAACACTGGTCACGCCGGGAATACTGTGCAGTTTTTCAAGTGACCTCATCACAATCTGGGGTGTGCGATCCTCTCCATAACCGGATGCAGTTGGATCGAGCCTGAAGGTAGACAAATTCGCAATTTGGAAGCCGAGTTGCTGATGGCGGAGATTGTCAAGCGTGCGCAGGAACAGGCCGGCGCCGCCAAGCAGTAGAACGCTAAGCGCAATCTGAGCGCCCACCGCAACCTTGCGGAATCGCTGCGAATTCCTCGACGCCGTCCCCGCGTTTTGACGCAAGGCATTGGCAAGATCGGGGCGCAGAAAATGAAACACAGGTGCAATGCTGAACAGCAGGGTAGCCAGGACAGCGAGCCCGAGAGTAAACAGAAGGACCCGTACGTCTACCGCGGCAGAATAGGGTTCAGTGCCTGGGTCGGAACTGGTCATGATCCGAACAAGAATGCGAGATACGACCGGCGCAAGCAGAAGACCAGCCGCGGATCCTGCCATTCCCAGCAGACCCCCTTCAACAAATAACTGCGAGATAACACGGCTGCGCTTCGCGCCCAGCGCATAACGCATCGACATTTCGCGCGCGCGGTTCCCGGCCCGCAGTAGCAACAGCGTGGCCACATTGATGGCACAGAGGATAATAAGCAGCCCGGCCATGCTCATTAGAATGACGAGGGGCTTTTCAAGCTCAGTCCGGTCCGGCGAGAACCCCTTGGAATCGTCAAGAACCTTCAGATGCGACAAATCGAGGAAGTTCTTTTTGAAGTGGTCCGACTTTGATTTGTACAGCGTCAATTCATACGCGCGAAGCGAATGCCAAAGCGGCGCAAGACTTGCTTCTGCCTGCGCCTGGCTGACACCCGGCTTCAGCCGAGCCACTAATGTGAGCCACACAGACTGGTGATTGTTCAGGTCATCGAGGGGCGCCCGCCAGGGTATTGCAGCTTCAACCATGCTGGTTGGGACGAAGATGCCGGGTCTGTATCCTCCGATTGCAGAGTCGAAGTTGATGGGCGCGACACCGAGAACCGTGAACGGATGCCCATTGATTAGGACAATTTGGCCAACGACATCGGGCGAAGCGCCGAAGCGCGTTCTCCAGTAGTTGTAGCTCAGCACCACCACCGGATTGGCATTTTTCGCCGTATCGTCCTGCAGGGTGAGCAGGCGTCCAATCGCTGACCTCAATCCAAGCAGCTGGAAGTAGTTTCCACTTACCACTTCTGCGTCTTCATTCTCTGCCTGATTGTGCCACGAAACGCCGACCTGGGCCTTCTCTGCGGCCAGGATACCTGAGAAGACCTGGTTCTGGTCGCGCAGGTCCTTGTACATGGGATAGGAGAAATAGTTGTCGGTGTCACCACCAAAGCTGCTCATTGAGCCAGAGAAGGCGCCCGACCACTCAAAGCGCACTAACTCCTTGGGCCGCTCCACCGGCAGCATGCGCAGCAACACCTGGTCGAAGAGAGTGAAAACCGCCGCATTCGCGCCGATGCCGAGAGCCAGCGTGACGATCACCGTGATCGTAAACCCCGGGGACTTGCGCAACTGGCGAAGCGAGTAACGAACATCCTGCATCAGCGAATTCATCCTCGTCTCCTTACTCGGTGCGCAGTGCCTGCATCGGTTCAATTGAAGCTGCGCGGCGGGCAGGAATAAACCCAGCCGCCGCAGCACACACGACAAGCATAAGAGGTGCCCCGGCAAGAGCCCAGGGATCGTAGCTGCCTACACCATATAGCAGACTCTTCATCAGATAGCCGGCGTACAGTGAGGCGGGAATGCCCAGGCAGAGACCAATCAGCACCTGCCAAAGCACGCCTTTCATCACCATTGTGAGCACGCTCGTGCGATTCGCTCCGAGCGCCATCCTTATGCCGATCTCGCTCGTCCGGCGCGCCACAAAATACGACATCACGCCGTACAGGCCCACCGATGCCAGGATCAGCGAGAGAATTCCGAAGAGGCTTGAAAGTTGCGCCACCAGGCGCTCTCCATCGAAGTTACCCGCCACCTGCGAGTCCAGTGAACGAAGATCCATCACGGTAAGACTTGGATCGATGCCCGCCAATGTCTGGCGGATAAGTGCCTCGGCATTCTGCTGCGGCGTATTAAAGCTCAGAATCATTGAATTGATAAACATCGACTGCGTTTCGCCGCCAATCATGTCCGCTTCCTTGTACCCAGGGAAGCGCTGCGTGAGAGGCCGCAGGTAAACAGGGTGTACTTCTTCACGCGGATTATTCATCTTGAAGTCGGCAAAAACTCCCACGATCTCAAAGCTGCCTGAATACTTCACGTCATCGATGCCGAAATGTTGGCCGATAGGATTTTGATTGGGGAAAAAGTGTTTTACAAAAGTCTGATTCACAATGGCAACCTGCGGCGAATTGGCCGTGTCCTGCGCGGTAAATCCCCGGCCCTGCACCATCGGCACTCCAATGGAATCCAGAAAATGAGTGCTCACGCGATCCCACGTCGAGCCGCACTTGTCTCCCGGTCGCGGAGCGGAATGCCCCTGCTGGATAACACACTCGCCCCAGTTGTTGCCTTGCAATGGGCTGTAGATTGCCATGCCGACATTGGTCACACCCGGCAGCGCCGAGAATCTATCCTCAATCTGGCGATAGAGTCCTGGTAGCCGCTCCATGGTGTAGCCCGCACCGGCAGGATCAAGCTGAAGCACATAGCGATTGCTGGTTGCGATACCGAAGTTTTGATCCTCCAGGTTTACCAGCGTCTTCGACATCAGGATTGCGCCCGCCAGTAGCACCAGGGACAATGCCGCTTGAAACACGACCAATGCCTTCTGCGGCAGAGACGACCGGTCCCGCGTTGACCGGTTGGCGCCGCGCAGTGCCTCCGCGGGTTGCGCATGCGACGATAGCCACGCCGGCGCGGTGCCAAACAGTGCACCGGTCACAAGCGAAACCATAAACGCAAACCCAAGCACCGCTGGCGACGGGCTGGCGTCGATGGGCATATTGCGAGAGTTGGGAAAAGCAAGCGCCAGAATGGCATGCGAGCCCAGGTATGCAATGGCGAGGCCCGCAATTCCCCCCATGCAACTCAGCAGCACGCTCTCTGTCAGAATCTGCCGCGTCACGCGCCTCCGTCCGGCGCCCAGGGCCATGCGCAGCGCTACTTCGGAACGTCGCGCCATGCTCCGTGCCAGCATAAGGTTAGCGATGTTCGCGCAAGCGATAAGCAGAACAACCGACGAGAGAATCATCAACATCGTTAAGCCCTGGCTGGTTTGCTGCTGCAGGTTCTGAATGCCGCCACCCCCCGGCGAAAGGACGACATGCATCTTGGGAATAATTCCTGCTCCGCCATTGGCGGTCAGCACGGGGCGCGTGTAAAGCCATTGGCGCAGCTCCGCCGTAATCTTGGCCTGCAGTGCGCCGACTGAGGTTCTCGGCCGCACTCTGCCCAGCAGATAAAGCCAGTGGGATTCAGGATGATGGAGAATTGCGCTGTCCCCGCTTACGTACGGCTCGGTTTGGAGCGGCATCCAAAAATCCGGCGGACTATCGGTCACCCGGTCTCCAAAAAATCCGGGAGGGGCCACGCCTATCACCGTGAAAGGCTTGGCCTGGATAAAGACTGTCGACCCAACGATAACCGGGTCAGCCGAATACTCGCCCTGCCAGGCTTCGTAGCTGATCACAGTCGCGGGTGCGGCCGATGGTTGGTCATCCAGGTCTGTAAGCACACGGCCGCGGTAGGCGTCCATGCCAAGAGTCGAAAAATAATTTCCTGACACGAATTCGCCGCGCAGCGGCTTGGCTGGCGCATTGCCGCGCCGCACACTCCAGGTGTTCTGCCCCGCCTGCATCGCGGAAAGCTCCTCGAACTCCGGCGTAGCGTTCCGTAAATATTGGTAGAGGTCGGCCGAGAAAATGGTGAAGTCGCCAGTGTCGCTGGCGTGGCCCGGAAATCCGCCTTCTACGCAGCAGTCGTAGTTATCGCCCACGCGGTAGAGCTGTGCAGGATTCGTCACCGGCAGCGACCGCAAAAGAATTCCGTGCACCAGCGTAAAAATAGCGGTGTTGGCCCCAATTCCCAGGGCCAGCGTAATAATCGCCGTCACAGTGAAGCCAGGCGATTTCCGCAATTGCCGCAGTGCGTAGCGAATGTCTTGGACCGTGTTGGGGAAGATCTGAATCATCGCTTCTGTACTCCGTTGTGAATTGAGTTCCGCGGCATCATCGACTACTCGTTCCTCAGTGCCTGCATGGGTTCGATCGCCGCGGCGCGCTTGGCGGGTATCACCGAAGCGGCGAGCGCCAGAAGGAAAATCGACACGGCCGCCAGCGCAATCACCAGGGGATCGAGAGGATCGACCCGGAACAACAGTGAACGCAATAGGCGCGTGGCAAACACTGCGGCAACGGCGCCGATGCCACAACCGGCGAGTCCCAGCTTTGCCGCTGAGGCGAGGATGAGTCGCATCACACTTGCCCTCTGAGCACCCAAAGCCATTCGGATAGCCATCTCCTGCGTGCGCAGCGCCGCTGAAAATGCGATGACGCTGTAGATTCCCAGCAGAGCCAGCACCACGGCGGCAGCAGCGAAGGCGGAGATTATCGCGGTATTAAACCGGCGTGACGCCTGCCCTTCAGCCACCACGTGCTCCATGGTCTCAACGTTGGTCAGCGGCAGTTGCGCATCGATAGACCGCACCACCGCGCGCAGGGAATCAATCATCCGCTCCGGCGGCAACGTCGAACGAAGCACAATGGATCCGCTGTTGCCCGACAGAAAGCGGGAGGTCGCAAATGATCCGGCCCCGGCTTTGATTTGGCTCGAAGGCAGGTAGAACTGGTTCGACGTCGGCTCATCTGCTCCGAGCTGTTTCACATCGCCGATTTCTCCCACAATTGTTATCCATGGCAAGTTTGCCTGTTCTGGCCCGCGGTGCAGGCGTTTGCCGATCGGATCCTGTCCCGGCCAATAATGCTCGGCCAGCGTCCGGTTGACAATCGCAACCAGCGGTGCACTCGCGGTGTCGGCTGCTGAGAAGTCGCGCCCCCGAATGATTGGAATTCCTGCGGCCCCAAAGTAGTTACCGATCACCTGCGATATCCAGCCGAGATTAAGACCTGAACCGCGCGGAGGAACATAACCCTCTGGAGTAAATGTCGCGCGCACGTCCTGGCCCGATGAGGGCAGCGCGGTGGTGACTCCTTCCGCCTGCACGCCGGGCAATCGCTCCAATTGCGTGCGTACCGCAAGGTTGAATGCGTCGATAGCCGTCTGGGTTGAGTATTGCTCGCGCGGAAGACTATAAGAGGCGGTCAGAATATGGTCGGTTCGAAATCCAAGATCAACCGACCGCATCTTTTCAAAGCTCCTCAGCAAGAGCCCCGAGGCAGTCAGCAACACCAGGGCTACCGCAAGCTCTGCCACCACCAATACAGATCGCAGGCGCGCATGTTCTCCGCCCGCGGTGCCGGTCCGGCCGCCCTCTTTCAGTGCGTCGTTCACGCTGGTGCGCGCCGCTGACAAAGCTGGAATCAACCCGCACGCCAGCCCCGTAACAACAGCCAGTCCCAGGGCAAACGCAACTACTTTCCAGTCAAGCGAAATGGAGTTGACGCGGGGCAGCGTCTCCGGCAGGAAACTCACGCCGATCCGCAGCGCCGCCGCCGCAATCGCCAGGCCCTGCACTCCGCCGCCGATGCTCAGCAGCATTGCCTCAACCAGCGACTGGCGAACAACCGCGCCTCCGCGTGCGCCCAGCGCTAAACGAACTGATATCTCGCGGCGCCTGCGTATGACGCGTACCAGCAACAGACCGGCGAGATTCGCGCAGGCGATAAACAGCACCACCAGGACCGAAAAGAAAAGGGTGCGGACCAGCGGTCGCGCCTGTGCCACCGTACTCTCATCAAGCAACTCGACCGCCGGGTGGATGTGCCGGGCAGATAGCGCCGGAGGGAAGTTGCGCATGATCTCCTGCGCCGCACCAACTGCATCCTGCTGCGCCTGCACCGGAGTCACTCCCGGCTTCAGCCGGCCAACCACATAGTATCCCCAGTTTCCAGCGCCTTGAACCAGCTCTGTTTGGGTAAAGCTCATCGGCACCCAAAGCTCGCTGCGATTCAACTGGCCCGGAACCAGCGGAAACTCGAACTCGCGTGGCATCACGCCGATGATCTCGTGAGGCTTGCGGTCGAGCAGCACTTTCTGCCCGACAATACGTGCATCTCCATGAAAGCGGCTGCGCCACGTCTGGTAGCTCAGCACGGCCACCTGCTGGCTGCTCTCATCTTCCTGCTGCGTAAACACCCGTCCCATCAGGGGCGACACACCGAGCGTAGGAAAGATGCTGGCGGTAAGTCGCGACGCATTGATCAGTGCCGGTTCGCTGGTGCCTGAAAGTTCGTACGCAGACGGTGTGTAACCGCCCAGGTTTGAAAAGGCATGGGTGTCGCGGCCATATGTCACGACGCCGGGAGCGGTAACGCCGGGCGTGTCGCTGCCATATTCCACGCCCTCCAGGTGATCGCCCAGCGTCACAAGCATGTCGGGCGCTGGAAATGGCAGGGGCCGCAGCAAGACCCCTTCAACGATTGAAAAAATCGCAGTCGTTGCTCCGATGCCGAAAGCCAGCGTGAGCACTGCGGTAAGTGTGAAACCGGGCGCCTTTCTTAGCTGCCGCAATGCGAATCGGACGTCGCGCCACATATTGTTCATCGCACTTTCCCCTCCCATTGCCCTGGCGTCGGAATAACTACTCTGACCTCAAAGCTTGCATGGGTTCGATTGAAGCAGCACGCGCCGCTGGAATCACCGAAGCGGCCAGCGCCAGCACAAATATGGCTATCGCAGCCAGCGCAATCACGATCGGATCGAGCGGATTGACCTGGAACAAAAGCGAACCCATCAGTCGCGTGGCAAAGATGGCTGCCACTGCGCCGAGACCGCAGCCCACAAGACCGAGTTTCGCGCCTGATGCCAGAACCAGTTGCAAAATGCTTGAGCGTTGCGAACCAAGCGCCATTCGGATTGCCATTTCATGAGTGCGCATCGTTGCAGAGAACGCGATCACGCTGTAAATCCCCAGCAAAGCCAGCAAAACAGCCGCCGCCGCGAAGCTGGAAATCAGCACGGTATTGAAGCGCCGTGAGGCTTGCCCCTCGGCAATCACCTGGTCCATCGACTCAACCTGCGTCAGTGGAAGTTGCGGATCAACAGAGCGGACGGTCGCACGAAGAATACTTGCCATCGTTTCCGGCGGCAGGCTTGTTCGCAGAACAATCGATCCACCGTTGCCCACGATCATGTCCGGAGGAGCAAATGTGCCAAGAGATCCCTTCATCTGGTCAATCGGCTGATAGAACTGATAGGTAACATCTGAATCGACTGAGGTCTGCTTGACGTCCCCAATCTCTCCAACCACCGTCATCCAGGGCAGCGGCGTCTCGAGCAACCCAATGTGGATTCGCTTGCCGATTGGATCCTGCCCCGGCCAGAAGCGCTCTGCCAGCTTGTGATTCACAATGATCACGAGTGGCGATGTAGCCGTGTCAGCGCCGGTAAAGGCACGGCCGCGGATGATGGGGATGCCGGCGGCGCGAAAATAATCGCCGAACACCTGCGAGGGCCAGCCAGACAACAGGCCGCTGCCCTTCGGAGGAACGTAGCCTTCGGGAAAAAAGCTTTCGTTATTGTTCTGCCCAGATGCGGGAAGTGAAGAGGTAAGACCAACCGCTTCCACGCCCGGTAGCTGTTGCAATTTATTCAGAAGTTCCAGGTTGAACCCGTTTGTTGCCGCCTGTGTCGAATACTGCTGCTGCGGCAAACCGTAACCGGCCGTAAGCAGATGGTCGGTGTGGAACCCCACGTCGACTGCACGCAGTTTCTCAAAGCTTCGCAGCAACAGCCCCGAAGCTGTCAGCAACACCAGCGCCACCGCCAGTTCCGCAACTACCAGGGCCGAGCGCAGCCGAGCGTGTCCTCCGCCTGCGGTTCCAGTTCTCCCGCCTTCCTTCAGCGCGTCGTTGACGCCGGTGCGGGAGGCGGCGAAGGCCGGAATCAGTCCGCATAAAAGGCCCGTCACCACAGCGATCCCTAGAGAAAACGCAACCACTTTCCAGTCCAGCCCGATGGAGTTGATGCGGGGCAGCGTCTCCGGCAGAAAACTCACGCCCACGCGCAACGCCGCCGACGCAAGCATGAGTCCCAGCACTCCCCCGCTAAGACTCAACACCAGCGCCTCCACAAGCGATTGCCGCAGAACCGCCGTTCCACTCGCACCCAGGGCAAGCCGAACTGAGATTTCACGCCGTCTGCGAATCACGCGCACCAGCAACAAACCGGCAAGATTGGCGCAGGCGATGAAGAGAACTACTGCAACCGCAAGAAAAAGTGTGCGCACCAGCGGCCGTGCCTGGGCCACTGTCGCTTCGTCCAGCGACTCCACAATTGGATTAAGGTGAATGCTGGCCATGGCGGCAGGAAATGCTTTCATAATCTCTTGTTGAGTGCGCCCAATATCCTGCTGAGCCTGCGCTGCAGTCACGCCCGGCTTCAGCCGCCCGACGATCGTGAAATTCCAACTCGCTCCTCCGGCAGCGCCCAATTCCGCCGAAGTCAAACTCATCGGCACCCAGAGCTCGCTGCGATTCAGTTGCCCCGGAACCAGGGGAAACTCAAACTCGCGCGGCATCACGCCGATAATCTCGTAGGACTTTCGGTCGAGCATGATCTTGCGTCCAACAATGTTGGCATCGGACTGGAACCGGCTCTTCCACATCTGGTCGCTGATCACAGCTACCTGTTGGCTTGCGGTATCCTCCTGTTGCGTAAAGGGCCGTCCGATCAGCGGCGAAACGCCAAGCAGGGGAAAGATGCTCGCGGTCAACCGGGAAGCGTTGACCTGCATGGGCTCGCCTGCCCCGGAAAGTTCGAAGCCGGTCGGGCGGTAAGCCCCCATGCCGGAAAAACTACTGGTTCCTCGCGCGTATATCCCGATCTCGGGCCCGGTGGCATAGGGCATGCCTCCGGCAAGATTGATACCGGATAAGGAGTCGCCAAGTGCCACCAGTCGGGCGGGATTTTGAAACGGAAGCGGCCGCAAAAGCACACCTTCAACAATTGAGAAGATCGCTGTCGTTGCCCCGATGCCGAACGCCAGCGTCAGCACCGCGGAAAGCGTGAATCCTGGCGACTTGCGCAACTGCCGAAGTGCGAAGCGAATGTCGAGCCACAAACTGTTCATCTGAACCCCCTCTGTACTTTCCATTCCTGTTGATCGATCTACTCGGATCTAAGCGCCCGCATGGGTTCTATAGAAGCAGCGCGGCGCGCTGGGGAAAGACCCGCCACAAAGACTGTCAACAGCAGGAAACCCGCCGCAGCACAGTAGCTGATCGGATCGAATGGTGTTACTCCAAACAACAGAGAGCGCAGCAGGCGCATGGCGGCGAGAGATCCCAGCCCGCCTGTCAGCAAACCAAAGCCGGCAGTCACTTCGGTGCCCGCCAATACCAGGCGGAAAATCCCGGCGCGCGTAGATCCAAGCGCCATGCGCAAAGCAAACTCGCGATGGCGCTCGATCACCGAGTAGGCCATGACCGCATATAAACCAAGCATCGCTACCAGGATGCTTGATAGTGCGTACACGCCTATCAATTCCGCGGGAATGCGCGCGAACATGTAGCGGAAGCCTGCGACTTCTTCCAAAGTCTGCACGTCTTCAAGCGGAAGCGACGAATCCAATTCCCCGACGGCCTGGCGTAATTGGGAAACCACCGCAGGACCAGGGGTGCGCGTGCGCATCGCGATATAAAACGATGGAGAATAGTTCTGAGCCAGCGGCAGGAAGAGTATCGGCAGCGAATCCGTCATCTGCGGGTCGTGATATGCGTAATCTCGCACGACACCTACAATTTGGCTCGTCTTTTTCCCGACCACTACGCTGTGTCCCAGTGCATCGCCGTTCGGCCAGTAACGATGCGCCATTGACTCGTTGATGATCGCGACTCCCGGTGAAGATGCATCGTCGTGCACGGTAAAATCGCGCCCCTGCAGCAGAGGAATGCGCACGGTCTGGAAATATTCAGGACCCTCGAAGTCGGTCACGACCTGCATGGCCTCGGACTTTGCCGGCACATATCCCGGGATCTTGAAATCCTGGGTGTTTCCAGAGCCGCTATCGCCCATCGGCAGATGCGTCGTAATTGTTGCGCCAACTACGCCCGGGTCGCTGCGTAGCCGCTCCAGCAGCGCCGACTGCAAAGCTAGTCCGCGTTGCTGGTTGTATCCCGAACGGGAAAGATCGATGCTGGCTGTCAGGCAATTGCGCATATCAAAACCAGGATCGCGTTTGACGGTATTAAATGCTGTCCGTGTGAGGAGCCCGCATGAAACCAGCACGATAAAGCACAGCCCGAGTTGCAGGCCTACAAGCAGGCGCTGCATCAATCTGCTCCGCGAGGCCCCGGCTACCGCCGCACCACCTTCGTGCAGAACCTCGTTCTGCGAAGTGCGAAGCGACTGGCGAGCAGGAAATATCCCGCAAACCAGCGTTACCGCAATCACAACACCGCTCACAAACATCAGGATGCGCGCATCAGTATGCAAGTTAAAGGCGAGCAGAAAACCGAAATTGGATAGAAGTGCAAAGATTGCCTTCGACATACCAAGACTCATTGCCCAGCCGGCGACTCCGCCCAGTGCAGCCAGCAGACCTGTCTCCGTCAGCACTTGCGCCGCTATCGTTTTCGGCGCTGCTCCCAGCGCCGTACGAATGGCGACCTCGCGCCGCCGCCGCGCCGCATGTTGGCCAAGCAGCGAAGCGATATTGATGCAGACCAGCAGCATCAGCAACAGCGAAGCTCCAAGCAGAATGGGCAACATCTGGCCAACGACGCCGAAGAGCCCACGTTGAAAGTGCGCGGAGTCGTCCAGGTTCAAATTCCAGCCGTTGTATTTGCTGTCATGCTGGCGATTCGCATAACTGCGAGCGAGCGTGTGAATTTCGGTCACGGCCGTCTCATCCTTCACACCCGGGCGAAGGCGAACAGCCACCATCAACCCGTAATCCTTCAACGGGTCCGGCGCTGGATCCGAAATAAGGTCGCGCAGGCTCGAGAGCGGCACCCACATCGACTCCGCGATCCCACCGTAGGTCCCCGCAAACCCGGCAGGTGCCACGCCCGCGATGGCGAATACATGTCCATTGATTGAAACCGGGCGTCCCACCACTTTGGGATCCGAACCGAGTTGCTCTCTCCAAAAATCGTTGGAGAGAACAACCTGATCATTCGATCCATACTGGTGATCATCCTGTCCGGGTTGGAACAGTTGGCCAAGCTGAGGCTGCATGCCAAGGAGTTTGAAGTAATTCGATGAGACCGTGCCTGCGATCAGCGCCTGAGGCTGCATTCCCGGCGCAGCAAAACTCATCTTCTCCAACGAAAAGGCCGCAGAGTCTTCAAAAGAGCGGCCCTGTTCCCGCAGGAAAGTGAATTGATCGTAGCCAACTGTATACCCGTCGCCGCCAAGCACGGTCGCACTGATAAATCGAAGTCCCCGCGGCTGCAAGACGTGCGGCCAGGGATTGTAAAGAACTGCATTCGTCCACGTGGCTACAGTGGTCAGCGCCCCAATCCCCAGTGCCAGGGTCAACACTGTCGTCAGCGTAAATCCAGGAGACTTGCGCAGTTGGCGAAACGCAAAACGCAAATTACGAAGAAGGTTGTGCATCCCGGCTCCTCCCAGCGACACTTGACACCATTTAAACGACAGGGACCACTTGTCGCGCCAGCATTGGGCACGCGGCTATACGAACTTGCGGAGCATTTTGCAACGGCGGAGATGTGAGCCGCTCGGCGGCGTCTCCTCTGCTGCTAAGCTTCTACTTCCTCGGTGAGCTTCTTCAGCTCGTCTTCCGACACAACCTTGCCGTCGAATAGATGCACCTCGCGCTGAGCGTGCTTGGCGAATCGCGGATCGTGCGTGACCATGCAAATCGTCGAGCCCTCGCGATGCAGGTCCGCGAGCAGGTGCATCACCGCTTCGCCGTTCTTCGAGTCCAGGTTGCCCGTAGGCTCATCAGCCAGCAGGATTGAAGGCGAACCGGCCAGCGCACGGGCCACGGCCACGCGCTGCTGCTGACCGCCGCTGAGTTGTGCCGGATAATGCCGCATGCGGTGCGCCATATTCACGCGCTCCAGCGCTTCCTTCACGCGCTTCTTGCGCTCCGCCGAAGGCATGCCGGCGCGATAGGTGAGTGGCAGTTCGACGTTCTCTTCAACTGTCAGGTCGCCGATCAGGTTGAAGCTCTGGAATATGAAGCCGATTTCCTGGTTGCGAATGCGCGAACGCTCTCCGAAACTCAGGTTCTCAACAGGCTTGTTGTTCAGCAGGTACTTTCCGCCCGTGGGTGTGTCAAGCAATCCCAGGATGGATAGCAGCGTCGACTTGCCGCAGCCCGACGGCCCAGACATCGCTACATATTCGCCACGCGAAATGGTGAGGTGAATACCTGAGAGCGCGTGGGTCTCCACTTCGTCGGTGTAGAAGACTTTCGTTAGATCTTCAATTTCAATCAGCTTGTCGTTTGCCATCCTAATCTCCCTCGTCAGTTCTAAGTTGTCAGTCGTCAGTTGTCAGCGACCAGTTGTCAGTGATCAGAAATCGCTGACGCCTGCTCCCTAGCCCCAATTCTTTTGCTCCTTACTCCAGCCGGATGCGGTCCACGTTGTCGTACCGTGACATGTCGGAAAGAATTACCGTGTCGCCCTCTTTCAAGCCTTCCAGCACTACAATGCTATTCACGTTAGCCTTCCCTACCTTAACCGGCACACGCACTGCGCCTTTGTGATCCGGGTCCTCTTTGAACAGGCTCAGCGTTGAGTTCTCATTGCCCAGCGCCGGTCGGCCCACGTAGAGCACGTCATAGAGCTTCTCAAGATCGATGGTTCCGTCCACACTCAACTGCGGAACCGCGCCCGGTGGAAGCGGCCCATCTAGAGCTACGTCAACGGTGCGCGTTCCGTTCAATACGGAGGGATCAATTCTCGTCACGTGACCCGGAATCACTCCGTTATGGGTGTCGATCGAGGCAGGTTGACCTATCTGGATGTCGCGGGCTTGCGTTTCCGCGATCTGCAACGCGGCCTTGAGCTTGTCGCGCTGGATAACCTCAGCCACTGAGGTTCCGGCGGTCACATGCTGCCCTACTTGAACCGGCGTAGGTAGCTGCGCCAGCGTGCCCGAGATTGTGGACTTGACTTCAAGGGCTGCGTTTTGCTTCTCATAGAGGTCGAGCAGCGCCCTTGCCTGGTCGACCTTGGTCTGCGCCGAAGCCAGCTGGATCTCGATCGCCTTTTCGTTCACATCGAGTTGTTCCTTGCTGAGCTGATGCTGCGTCGTCAGTTGGTCGGCCGTGTTTTTTGATTTGCTGTACGCCACGCCTGAAATCACACCAAGATCGTAAAGTGCTTTGTCGGTCTGCGCCTGCAACTGGTCTTGCGTGTAGTCGGTGTTCACCTGCGCGGCTGCCGTCTTCTTATCCATCAACGTGCTCTGCAGCGTCGCCTGAAGGCTCTTATAGTCAGCCTGTGCCTGTTTCAGCCCCAGCTGCGCGTTCAACAGAAGCTGCTGAAGTTGGGGATCGGTGAGATCCAGAAGAATTGTGTTGGGAGTCACCTGCGCACCGGGCAACGCGCGAATCCGCACCACGGTCGCATCGGTTTGGGCCGGAATCAACTCAATCGAATCTTCGCGCGGAACCAGCAGGCCTGTAGAACCGCGCACCTGGCGGATGATGTTTCCCCTTTTCACGGTGTCAGGCCAGACTGTTGATGCATCTACAGTTGGTGCCGCCGGTTTCAGCCGGGACACCAGTACCACTGCAGCAGTCAGAACAACCACCCCGATGCCGGCCCATATGATCAGGCGGCGCCTCTTTTGCTTCTTCAAGTCTGGGCGAGCTATATCCATCACTCTTGGATATGAGCACTTGCCGTGCCAATGAATCCTGGCTCTTATGTATTGAAAATAAGATAGTTAGCAAACTACCTCGCTAAAAGGAATTGGCACCGCTGACCGCTTCCGTAGCAGACTGTTCGATTCCGGACACTTTTTGACGGGTAATTTGACGCTCGAAAACGCGTTGCTTCGCCTGTTTTCGACATCCCAGGCTTGGCTCGCGCTAGATCCGCTCTATAGCCAGGGCCACCGCGTTCCCCCCACCAAGACACAGCGCGGCGACTCCCCTCTTCGCTCCCCGATCGGCCATCGCATACACCAGTTTCACCAGCACCGCCGCGCCGCTTGCGCCGATTGGGTGGCCCAGCGCCACCGCTCCCCCATTCACGTTCACACGCAGCGGGTCGAGCCCCAATTCCCGATTCACCGCCAAGGCCTGAACGCTGAATGCCTCGTTCAACTCAAAGAGGTCCACGCTATCGATCGACCACCCGGCCTTGGCAAGAACCTTTTTCACCGCATCGATGGGAGCGAGCGAGAACCACTCCGGTGCGCGACCGCTCGTGGCCTGCGCGCGGATAATCGCCAACGGACTTAATCCCCGCTCCCGCGCCTTTTCGCCGCTCATTACAACCAGCGCGGCAGCCCCATCACTCACGCCCGGAGCATTGCCAGCCGTCACCGTGCCGCCCTCTTTGAATGCTGGCTTGAGCCGCCCAAGAATCTCCGCCGTGGTTCCCGGTCGGATCGATTCATCGGCATCGAATCTGCGCGGCGGCTCGCCTTTCTTCGCCGCTGGTACCTCAACAACCAGAATCTGTTCGCGAAAACGTCCCTCCGCTGTAGCCACAGCAGCCCGTCGATGCGACTCCGCGGCAAAACCATCCTGATCCTCCCGCGTAATCCCGTATTTCGCAGCCACCATCTCTGCCGCCGACCCCATATGAAAGTCGTTATAGGGGTCCCACAACCCGTCGTTGACCATCGCATCCACGATCGTTGCGTTTCCCATGCGCATACCGGACCTGGCCTGAGGCAGCAGATAAGGGGCATTGCTCATCGACTCCATCCCGCCCGCCACCACGATGTTTGCATCGCCGGTCTGGATAGCTTGTGCGGCCAGCGATACGGCCCTTAACCCCGAGCCGCAAACCTGGTTCACGGTCAGCGCTCCCACTTCAGGTGGTAATCCCGCATAAATTGCTGCCTGCCGCGCAGGCGCCTGTCCCAGCCCCGCCTGCAACACGCAACCCATAATGCAGTCGTCCACCTGCGCCGGCTCGACCCCCGCGCGGCGAACCGCTTCCCGCACCACCAGCGCGCCCAACTGGGGCGCAGAAAACGGCTGCAGCGAACCCTGAAACTTGCCAATCGACGTCCGCACAGCCGAAACAATCGCGACCTCTGTCATGCTTTTTGCTCCAAGGAAGATGAAGACGTTCCGGTGTCCCAAGCGCCCGCGAGTTAGATGCGCCCGGCCTCGCGAAGATCGCGAATCTCCTCGTCGTCGAAGATGCGGGAGCGAATGAGAAAGCGCAGCCCCTCGGGTCCATCCAGCGAAAACATTCCGCCTCGCCCCGGCACGACGTCGAGCGTCAGTTGCGTGTGTTTCCAGTATTCAAACTGGCTGCGGCTCATGTAGAACGGCTCGCCGTCCACCTCGCCCAGTTGCACGTCAGAATCCCCGGTGATGAATTCCCCGCGCGGATAGCACATCGGGGAACTGCCGTCGCAGCAGCCCCCCGATTGGTGAAACATCAGCGCCCCGTGCTTCGCGCGCAAAGTTCGAATCAGGTGAATGGCCAGATCGGTCGCCACCACCTGCTCAGGTAACTCCGCCATAATTGCACTTCCCTCACGGAAGCGGGCCTACTCCCTACTCCCTACTCCCTATTCCCTGTTCCCTGCCTCTAAAAGAAGCCAAGCTTCTTCGGGCTGTAACTCACCAGCAGATTCTTGGTCTGCTGATAGTGGTCGAGCATCATGCTGTGCGTCTCGCGTCCGATGCCCGACTGCTTATAACCACCAAAAGCCGCGTGCGCTGGATACGCATGGTAGCAGTTGATCCACACGCGTCCGGCTTGAATGCCGCGTCCCAGCCGATGACACCGATTGACATCGCGCGTCCACAATCCTGCGCCAAGTCCGTAAAGGGTATCGTTCGCAATCTCCAACGCGTCCGATTCGTTCTTGAACGTCGTCACCGAAACCACCGGCCCGAAAATCTCTTCCTGGAAGATTCTCATCCGATTGTGGCCCTTGAAGACCGTGGGCTGCACATAGAAGCCCCCCTCGAACTCGCCGCCAAGGTGTGCGCGCTCTCCGCCGGTCAGCACTTCAGCCCCTTCTTTGCGGCCAATGTCGATGTAACTGAGAATTTTTTCCATCTGCTCGCTGGAAACCTGCGCTCCAAGCATGGTCGACGGTTCCAGCGGATTCGCCTGCTTGATTGCCGCTACCCGCTTCAGAGCCCGCTCCATGAACTTGTCGTAAATACTCTCCTGGATCAAGGCGCGACTCGGGCATGTACACACTTCACCCTGGTTCAAGGCGAACATCACAAAGCCTTCGATAGCTTTGTCAAAGAAGTCGTCGTCTTCCTGAAGCACGTCGGCAAAAAAGATATTAGGCGATTTCCCGCCTAATTCCAGCGTCACTGGAATCAGGTTCTGGCTGGCGTACTGCATAATCAGCCGGCCCGTGGTGGTTTCACCCGTAAAAGCGATCTTCGCCACCCGCGAGCTCGAAGCCAGCGGCTTGCCCGCTTCCAGGCCAAACCCGTTGACGATGTTCAGAACTCCCGGCGGCAGCAAGTCGCCCACCAGCTCCGCCCACACCAGGATGCTCGCCGGAGTCTGCTCCGCCGGCTTCAGCACTACGCAGTTCCCCGCGGCTATCGCCGGAGCCAGCTTCCATGTCGCCATCAGAATCGGGAAATTCCACGGAATGATCTGCCCCACCACTCCCAGTGGCTCGTGGTAGTGGTATGCGACCGTATCTTGATCAATCTCTGAGATGGTGCCTTCCTGCGCGCGGATGCAGCCCGCAAAATAGCGCCAATGATCGATCGCCAATGGAAGATCGGCGGCCGTCGTCTCACGAATTGGCTTGCCGTTGTCCCACGTCTCGGCCAGCGCCAGCAGGTCGAGGTTATCTTCCATGCGCTGTGCGATCTGATTCATGAGGTTTGCGCGATGGGTTGGGCTGGTGTGCCCCCAGGCCTCGCGTGCCGCGTGCGCTGCGTCGAGGGCGCGGTCAATGTCCTGGGCGTTCGAGCGCGGAATCTCGCAAAAGGTCCTGCCCGTAATTGGGGTTACGTTCTCAAAGTACTGGCCGGAAGCGGGCTCAACCCACTTGCCGCCAATGTAGTTGCCATAGCGGGGGCGAAAGCTCATTGTTTCGCTGAGCTTGCCCGGATGCACTTCAGCCATTGTCGCCATCGAATTCCTCCAGGGGAGCCATACCGCGCACTTGCGGGAAGAGGGGCGCGGCGCACGAATCATACATCCGCACAGGTGTCCCTGTGCAGACCCGCTCCGACAGAAATGGAAGGAAGGTATGACGAGAAACGGTGACTCCGACACCAAACGCCGTTTTTCCTGCCCCTGGAATTCCATCAAGAAGATTCGAACCCTGTCCTAGGCTGCGCCCTATTCCGACACTTCCCGCTGCCTTTGAAGCCAGCCATCCAACCGAATCTCCAGGTTTAGAGTTACTTCAAGGTTACGAAAGTGGGTGTTTTGCATGCACTTAATCACAGTAACCTTGGCCGTAGGTACCATTGGCTCAACAATCTGACCCTATTTATCCATTGCATTTCAATTCGTCCCGATGCTACGTTTGTGGTATTCCCAGAGGGGCAATTTTTGCACCTCGCCCTGCTGTTGTCCCAGACGGCCAGGCAAGCTGTAATTGGGCTTAGAACCCGAACCCGCCGGCGTACTGGTGCCGAGGAGGTAAGCCGTTATGAGCATTTCATGCGCATCCGGGATAATCCCTGGAAGCACCCCTTCAAACCGCACACGTATTCAGCAGCTTCTCCATTCCGGAGACCGTGGCAGCGCCCTTGTCGAAATGGCCATCGCGTTGCCCCTGATGATGCTTATCATGACGGGCATTTTCTCGTTTTCAAACGCCCTCTATCAGAAGCTCTCTCTTGCTGAAGGAGTCAGTGTTGGTGGACGGGTTCTAGCCGTGGATCGCGGAGACACGGATCCTTGCAAGACAGCGACCGCGGCGATCGAAGCTGCTGCGCCCAGCGTCAATAACTCAAATCTGTCGATCACCTACACGCTCAACGGGATCGGGCAAGGTTCCGGAACGGTCACCTGTCCAGGCGCGTCAGGCGCAGCAAATCCGAACATGGTTTCGGGGAAGAATGCGCAGATCCAAGCTTCGTACAAATGCAGCATTGGGATTTACAACCTCAATCTCGGCACTTGCACGATCAATGAACAGATCACGGAGGTCGTTCAATGAACAAATGTCGCAATTTCCTCCTGCGTTCTCTGAAAGACGAATCGGGACAGATAATCCCGTGGCTGGTATTTCTGAGCGCCCTGTTTTTCGGGATGGCTGGTCTCACTTTGGACCTCGGCCACGCCTATGTCTGCTACCGCGACCTTCAGGCTTCGACCGATGCCGCCGCGTTGGCGGGTGCCTGGGAGATGGCCCAACTAGGTGCTACGACAGCCAGCGTGCAGCAATATGTCAGCAATTACAGCTCCAATGGCCCTGGTAGCCCTGGCGGCAATTCCAACGGCGCCAATGCCAATCCCAATCTGCCCGCACCAACGGTGAGCACCGCAATGGCTTGTGTCCCTAGCCTTTCGGCCGCAATCCCGTGTGACTCTGGACCTACAGGGAATAACGCCCTTCAGGTGACTCAGACAACAACGGTGCCGACCCTGTTCATCCAGGCGTTGGCAATTTTTGGTGTACGCGGCGTGTCGTCGATCAAGCTCAGCGCAGTTTCAACTGCGTCGATGAGAGGCGCACAAGCCTCGGAGTACAACATAGCCATCGTCGTCGACACAACCGCGTCAATGGCATCGAACGACACAGATCCCGCCTGCGGCAACACGCGAATATACTGCGCGCTGTCGGGTGTCCAGCAGTTGCTGATAAACCTTTCCCCCTGCACTGCAGGAAGCACCTCTTCTAACTGCAAGGGTTCCTTCGATACGGTGAGCTTGTTCACTTTCCCGAACATACAGGCGAATGACGCCAGCGACGACACCTCGTGCCCGTCCAGCAACCCTCCCATCCCCGCGTACTCGACTCCAGTTCCAGGGGCCTCCTGGAGCGCGCCTTCCGGCACAAGCCCCACCTACCAGGTCACCGGCTTTCTCGACAATTACCTGACCACCAACCAAAGTGGTGGAACGGTGAGCGCCACTTCGGCTCTTGGCATAGCCACGGGGGCGGGCAAATGCCAGGGCCTGGAAACTCCGGGCGGCGATGGGACGTATTACGCAGGTGCGATCTATGCTGCGGGGTCTGCGCTCGCGGCCGCACAAACCCTCAACCCTGATTCACAGAACGCGCTGATTATTCTCTCCGACGGCGCGGCAAATACCACCAAAATGACCGCGACCAATGGGGAGACGCTGACCACGACGGGCGTTTATCCGTCGCTGGCTGATCAGTGTCAGCAGGGTGTTACCGCAGCTCAAACTGTCTCTGCAATGCCGAATACGAAGGTCTACGTGGTTGCGTACGGTGCGTCGACAGGGTCCGGGCAGTGCACAACGGATCCAAGACTCACGCCCTGCGCCGCACTGCAACAAATGGCCACGAGCCCGTCAACGTTTTATTCCGACTCCGGTTCGTCGCAGAACAAAGGTCAGTGCACGTCCTCTGCGAACTCAAGCATCACCAGCCTCGATAGCATCTTCGTTTCGATTTACAACCAGTTCACGGTTGCCAAAATGATCCCCAACAGTGTCTTTTGACGGGCCAGACGCTGATAACTGAATCCGTGGAATCAGGCCGAGGAGAATCTCTCCTCGGCCTTTCCTTTTCTTGCGCGATTGTGCGCCTCGCCACCCGAGAAAACGCGCCGTAGCCCCGCTTGAGAAGGCCCCCACTGCCTCAAGCTACAATTCGGTTGAACCGGCCAACACTTCCTCGCCTTCCGCAAACAGCGATAAACGGGATGCAAAAGGTCGTCGAGCGGCTCGGTCAACTACAAGTAGCGCTGGAGAGTCACCGAATTTTGGTGAGTCTCCGGAAGGTGAAATCCATATGACTCCTCGCCTTTGCATCGCTTGCTTGATCGGCTTTTTAATCAGCCTCGCGCCCGGCTCCGGCTTTGTAATGGCCCAGACAGCGCCCCCTCCTCCCGTCGCTGCTCGACCTGCGCGCCCCGCTCCGCCCACCCGCGATCCTCATTCGCCCGGCTATGTCGCGGCAAAGGAATTGCCTGACGGATCCATCCCTTCGCCCAGTGCTGATGGGAACTTCATCATCGGCCCGACACATACTCCTGCGTCAGAAATGACCGTGCAGGTAGGCGTGCCGCAAGGCGCTGTCTACGAGTTCACCATGGAATCTGCCGACAGCAAGATCTATCCCGGCATCGCGCGCGAACCCAACACATTCGGCACACCCGACCCCGCTGATCCTGCCAGGCTCGTCGTCACCACTAGCCACCCCGCTCCCTATACACGCCACGTTGCCGTCTACGTTCCGCAGCAATACGTTCCAGGAACCGCCGCGCCCTTCATCGTCGGCGCAGACGGCCCTGATCGTGCCTTATTCACAGCGCTGAACAATCTGATTGCCGAGCGCAGGGTTCCTGTCATGATCGCGGTCTCCATCGGCAATGGAAGCGGGGACGCCCAGGGCAGCGAGCGCGGCCTCGAATACGACACCATGTCCGGCCGCTATGCCGAATGGGTCGAGACAGAAGTCATCCCTCTCGTCGAGTCGAAATACCATTTGAAACTCACAAAGGATCCCGATGGACGCGCAACCATGGGCGGCAGCTCTGGTGGCTCCTGCGCATTGATTATGGCGTGGTATCACCCCGAGCTCTACCACCGCGTTCTCACCTATTCCGGCACATACGTGAATCAGCAGTGGCCCTATGACCCCAAATCTCCGCACGGCGCGTGGGAGTTCCACGAACACCTCATCCCCAACACTCCGCGCAAGCCGATCCGTTTATGGATGGAGGTGGGCGACAAAGATCTTTACCTTCCCAATGTCCTGCACGATGGCATGCATGATTGGGTCGTCGCCAACGAGGAAATGGCCAAAGTCCTGGCCGCCAAGGGCTATCACTACCAGTATGTCTTCGCCATCAACGCCGGTCACGTCGATCATGCTGTCAAACAGCAGACGTTGCCCGAAGCTCTCGAATATGTGTGGCAGGGATATCCCATATCTGGCGCGAAAAACTGATCTGCGCGCGCCCAGCCACAGGAAGAGGGCTGGGCGCAGCCCCCTACTGCGGAGCCGGTCCGCGAACCACCTGCACAAGATCGGCATTGCGCACGTGCTTCGCAAATGCGGTTTTCACATCGTCGGCGTTGAGTTCGAAATATCGCTTCGCCGATCGAATTGGCTCATCCAGCGGCAGGCCAATCACAGCCCTTCCCAGCAACCCTCCGGCGACAGCCTCTTCGCTCGACTCGCCCAACGGAATCTGCCGCAGCAGCAGCGCCTTGGCCTGCTGCAGTTCGCCCGCAGTCACGTCTGTCGTCCGCATCTGGTCAAGGTCGCGTTCGATCAGTGCCCGCGCTTTCGATACATTCTGCGGGTCGCAGCCATATGTGACCGCGTAGCTCGCACGCGTCTTCGATGCGCTCAAACTCACGTTGACGTTATAGACGTATCCCGCAACCTGTCGCAGGTCGTGATACAAGCGTGTGGCGTAAAACCCGCCACCCAAAACGTGATTCCCAAGTTGCAGCGGATAGTAATCCGGATCGAAGCGATTGAGTTTCAATTGCTCCGCAAGAGTCACGGAGTCCTGAACCGCCTGGCGATCCGCCACATTCACCGCAGAAGGCTTGTTCAGCGGAACGGCTGGAAGCGTCGTATCGGGCTTTGGGCCCGTTGCCTTCCAACCCCCAAACCACTTCTCGATCACTGCCCGCGCTTCTTCTGGGGTGACGTCGCCAATCACCACAATCGTCGTGAGGTCAGGTCGAAATGTTGCAGCGAGATATTGCTTCACATCGTTCAGGGTGATCTTATCCACTGTGGCCGGAGTCGCTTCTCTCAAACTCGGGTCGCCGGTCGGCACCATCGCAAGGTCAAGCGCGCGCGACGTCTGGTACCCCGGGCTGCTCACTCTCCCAGCGAGAAATTGCTCCGTCTGCTTTTGAACAACCGCAAATGCGCTCGCAGGCAGCGCGGGATGAAGCTCGTTGTCCGCCAGCAACTCCACTCCGCGCGAAAAATGCTCCTTCAGCACATCCACTGAGAACCGGACTCCTGCGTTCTCATTCGCCGCGATATCGTCGAGCGCCTTCTGAAATGCCAGCCGATCCAGCGTCTGGGTCCCATAAGAAAAGAGCCCATTCAGAACGTCGGCAACGCCTTCCTGTCCCCGCGGAGTCTCCAAGTCCGTCTCATGATCCACTTCGCCCACTACCGAGACAGTTGGGCTCGTCCGGTCCGTTTTCACAATCAGGCGAATGCCGTTCAGCAGCTTCGTGTCGGAGACTTGCATGAACTCGTGCGGAACCTTCAGCTCTGCCAGCGCGCTCGCCGCCCATGCGGGAAGTTCCACTGGTTTGGTCGGAGCGGATGTGACTTCTTCCGCGCCTCCAAATCCCTTTCCCGAAATCGGCTGCCCGTTCGGCACCGGCTTTAGCGTCGCGGTAATCGAGTTCTCGTCGGTCAGGTACTGCTTGGCTACTCGGTTCACATCCGCAAGCGTGACGCGCTTGATCGCCTCGACATCTTCGTCGGGAGAATTCCGCCCTTCGGCTGCCAGCGCATTCGACCAGATATTCGCCAATCCCGGAATGGAATTCCGCTGAAACTCGGCATTTGCAACTTCACTCCGAATCGCTGCGGCGACCAGGTCTTCAGGAACACCCTTTTGTGCATAGTTGCTCAGGATGTCGCGCATCTCTTTAATCGCGGCGGCTCCATCACCACCCGATGGAAGCGCCACCAATCCAAATCCGACACTCGCTTTCGGATAGGCCTCCACCAGTCCGAATTCCGTGCCCAGAGCCTTGCCCGCCGGAACCATCCCATACAAATCGGCTCGCTGGCTCGAAAGCACATCGCCCAGAATCTGGGCGGCCGCGTAATCTGGTGAACTCGTGCCCGGCAACCGATAGGCAACGAAACCCAGCAGATATGGCAAATTGCTGTCGAGCGTGAACGTCTCCGACTTGACCGGCTTCAATTCAACTTCCGGATGCGGTGGCAGCGGGTGGCTGGCGATATCGCCGAATAGCTTGCGGATCTTGGCCATTGTTGCTGCGCCGTCGACATCGCCCACAATCACCAGAATCGAATTCGAGGGCGTATACCACTTGTTGTAAAAATCCTTGAGCATGTCGCCCGTCGTAGCGTCGAATGATTCCCTTGTTCCCAGAGCATCATGCGAATAAGGTGAGCCCGCAAACATATCCTGATTCAGCCGATCCACAAACTTATACGTGGGATTGGAGAGATCGCGCGATACTTCCTGCTCGATAGCGCCTCGTTCCTGCGCCCACTCCTTCTGCGAGTCGTCGATCCCGCGCAGGCATGCGGCTTGCGCCTCCAGCGCAACGTCGACATCGGCTGCAGGCACCGTCGCAAAGTACTGCGTGATGGTCTGCTGCGTATCGGCATTGTTCTGGCCGCCCAGTTGCGCATAAATCGCCGCCGTCTGGTCGGCCGTCATTCCTGTGCAGCCCCGAAACGCCATGTGCTCCTGCGCATGCGCCATGCCCGGGAACCCGTCCGGCGTCTCGTCTCCGCCAACCAGGAAATTCGCCTCCACCGTCACCACGGGGGCTAGCGTGGTCGGGATGATCACAACCCGCATGCCATTGGAAAGTGTGGCTCGCACAGCCTGCGTCGTCGCCGCGGCAGTTTGAGCGTGAGATGCGTGAAGGCACAAGCAAACCGAGGCCAACAGGAGCAGTAAAGCACGAAAGTGTTTTGGATTCACTCTGATCTTCCCTTAGCAGATCTGCCGCAGCAGACGAGATTTTTAGGCAGCCTACCCTGCCCATGTGGTGTTTCAAGTCTCGATGGGCGCACGCAACGGCGTCAAATCCTCCCCCGACTGCGTACACTGGTATCTAACTCAGTTCGCCTTTGTCCAATCCAGTACTACCTTCCCGGTTTGGCCGGCAATCATTGCCGCAAAGCCCTCATGAAAGTCCTTGTACCCAAAGCGATGTGTGATCACAGGGGAGATGTCCACGCCGCATTCGAGCATCACCGACATCTTGTACCAGGTCTCGTACATTTCGCGCCCGTAAATGCCCCGGATAGTAATCATGTTGAAAATCACCGGCCGCCAGTCCATCAGGGAGCTCTTGGCCGGAATCCCCAGGGCGGCAATCTTGCCGCCATGGCTCATGCTCGCGATCATGCTGCTCAAAGCCTCCGGGCTTCCTGACATCTCCAATCCAACGTCAAATCCCTCCGTCATTTTTAGCTGTTTCTGGACATCCACAAGAGGCGTTTCTTTGGGATTCACCGCCAGCGTCGCACCCATCTTCCGGGCCAGGTCAAGCCTGAAGGGGTTCAAATCCGTGATCACCACATGCCGTGCACCCGCCTGCTTCACCACGGGTATCGCCATGATGCCGATTGGGCCCGCGCCGGTAATAAGCACATCTTCCCCAAGGACGGGGAACGCAAGTGCAGTGTGCACCGCGTTTCCGAATGGATCGAAGATTGCCGCCACTTCCTGGTTGATTCCGGGATTGTGCCGCCAGACATTGGTCATCGGAAGCGAAATCAGTTCCGCAAATGCCCCCGGGCGATTCACCCCGACTCCTTCGGTCGAGGCACACAAGTGTCGTCTCCCCGCCAGACAGTTCCGGCAGCGTCCACAAACAACGTGCCCCTCCCCGCTCACAATGTCCCCGGGGAAGAAGTCGTTGACATTCGACCCTACCGCGACGATCTCACCCACAAACTCATGGCCGATGGTCATCGGTACCTTGATCGTCTTTTGTGCCCATTCATCCCATTCGTAGATATGAACATCTGTTCCGCAGATTCCGGTGTAGCGCACTCGAATCAGCACGTCGTTGATGCCGATCGCCGGTTCAGCGATGTCTTCCATCCAGAGACCGCGCTCTGCCTTGCTCTTGACCAATGCTTTCATTCGGAATCTCCATGCTCAGACCGATGTTTCAAAGTCTACTGCCTTCCACCGGCCGAAGGCAGTCCATCGGGAGCTCCTGCGCCGCTCAAAATACTTGCCTTTCCGCCTGTACGAGGTCTACGAATAGAGAGAACAGCAATTTGACTCTGCGTCTTCGATCCGCACTCATATTTAAGCGCAGGGCAACCCGGTCGAAAATGATTTGTAAGCCGGAACGGAGGAATCTATGCCCACTGACCCCATTAGGCATGTTGTTGTCCTGATGCTTGAGAATCAATCATTTGACCGCATGGTCGGCCTGGTTCCCGGAGTGGATGGCGTCGATCCTGCGAACCTCCGCAGCAATCCCAATACCGCTGCAGGAACTCAGGTAATTCAGAATCCTTCTTCGCAACCGCGGATGGATTTCGATCCTCCCCATGATTACGACGATGTCATTTCACAAATGGCGAGTACTGGAGCAGCTTGCTCGGGGTTTGTAGACGCGTTCTTGAAAAATAATCCGAGAGGCGATCCCAAAGAGATTATGGCGTTTTACGACAGCGGCACATTGCCCACGCTTGAAAACCTGGCCATGTCGTTCGTAATTTGCGACCGCTGGTTTTCTTCGGTTCCAGGACCAACATGGCCCAATCGTTTTTTCGTAGGCAGCGGCACTTCGCTCGGGCACATCGACATGCCCAGCATGGCACAATTCGATCCTGCCATTCACCTCTACGATCAGGCCACCGTTTTCGAGCGGATTTCCGAGGCAGGAAAGCGCTGGCTCATCTACTTTCAGGATTTTGCGCAGACCACGCTTATGACAAGACAGCTGCCCTACGCGGCGAATTATCGATATATGCTCTCGTTTGCGCCCGACTGCAAAGATGAAGCTAGCTTCCCCGACTATGTCTTTGTTGAGCCGAAATACTTCTGGCCGGGGCAAAACGACCAACACCCCACCAGCGACATCCGGCGCGGAGATGCACTGATTGCCAGCATCTACAACGCAATCCGACAAAATGACTCCTTATGGAATTCGACCTTGTTGGTCGTGCTCTACGACGAGCACGGAGGCTCTTATGATCACGTCGATCCCAGGAATCCGCCCTACCTGGCCAAAGCGGTGCCGCCGGATGGGAATGTGACTCCAGAAGGTTTTGTATTTGACTTGCTCGGCTTGCGAGTTCCTGCTCTATTGATTTCTCCATGGCTCGACCCTGCCGTTCTACACGGGATCTACGACCATACAAGCCTTTTGAAATATCTGACTGTCAAGTGGAGCCTTGGAGCATTGGGAAATCGCACCCCGACGGCAAATAACTTCGCCGACGAATTGGTATGGCGGGCAAGTCCAAGGACCGATGCACCGACGACCCTGACCGTGGCATCAGTGCCCGAGGATCCGAAGCCAACCGACCTCAGCGAGCATCAGCAGGCACTGGTGTCTTATAGCCGCTATCTGGAATCGAAGTTGGCGGCGGCAGCCCCGGTAGGACCTGCCCGCCAGGACGTGTTAGCACAGATCGGCAGCCGTCTGTTGCAGACTGTGGAAGACGTGACCCGTCACGGCGACGTCGCGGCCGAGCGATTGCGGCTTTACTTGAATTCGCAGGGAGCGAGCCTTCCAGCACCTGTGCCCCCAGCTACGCTTTGAAAACGGCCTTGCCGCGTCAAGGTATCGCATGTCCATTCTTCGTCTGAAGCTTATCGGCCGGAATGGTTATGCTGAACCAATTCTGCGTCGGTTTTTGGACTTCCCGCATCCGACTCCAATCCACGTTGCTGAAGTCCTTCAAGAGCGTGTTCCATCTCAACCAGCAGTTCATCCGCCATCGCTCGCGTGAAGCCATGTCGGATCAGGATGCGTTGGATCACGAGATCTTTGCGATTCGGAGGCAGGGAGTAGGCCGGAACCAGCCAGCCGCGCTCGCGCAATCGATCGGCAAGATCGTAAAGAGTAAATTTCGACGACGCGGGATCCTTTAGCTCCCAGCAGAGCCCCGGAATTCCGCCGTGGCCATCGTAGATGACCTTGAATGGACCGAATGTGTCGATTTTGCCGGCGAGATATCGACCCAGGTCAGCGCACTCTATCTGGATTTCGCGGTAGCCTTCCCTCCCGAGGCGGAAGAAGTTGTAGTACTGGCAAATAATCTCGCCGCCCGGCCGGGAAAAGTTGAGTGCAAACGTTGGCATGTCGCCGCCCAGGTAATTGACGTCGAAAATCAACTCTTCGGGAAGATCGTGCTTCTCGCGCCACAAGGCCCAACCCACTCCAAGCGGCGCCAGGCCGAACTTGTGCCCGGACGCGTTGATCGATTTCACGCGTGGCAAACGAAAGTCCCAGAGAAGCTCCGGGTGCAGAAAGGGTGCGAGAAAACCGCCACTGGCCCCATCGACATGGATGGGGATGTCGAGCCCCGTCTCTGCCTGCAACTTGTCGAGCGCTAAGCTGATTTCGTGAACAGGCTCAAATTGCAGAGTGAACGTAACCCCGAGAGTGACCACAACGCCGATGGTGTTTTCGTCACATCTTTTCAGGACTTCTTCCGGCGTGAGCAGCAAGCGTTCGCCTTCCATGGGAACTTCGCGAATTTCAACGTCGAAGTAGCGGCAAAATTTGTGCCAGCAAACCTGCACCGGCCCCATGATCAGGTTGGGAGAGTCGATGGACCGTCCTTTGCCGCGCTGCCTTTTCCGCCAATTCCATTTCAGCGCCAGTCCGCCGAGCATCGCCGCTTCGCTCGACCCTGTCGTGGAACATCCGATAGTGCTGGCCGCTTCAGGCGAATTCCAAAGATCGGCGAGCATGTGAACGCAGCGCTCTTCAATAGCTGCCGTCTGCGGATACTCGTCCTTGTCTATCATGTTCTTGTCGGCAGACTCATCCATCAACTGCTTCACTTCCGGTTCGATCCAGGTCGTGCAGAAGGTGGCAAGATTCTGCTGCGAATTGCCGTCGAGGATGAGCTGATCGTGAATGGTCTGGTAGACAGTTTGCGGATCATGCCTCGACGCGGGAAATTCATACGACTCGGTCCTGTCATTGTGGACATTCGATTCGATCTGGCTGGTCGGCTCGGCGTTGAGTTCGTTTGTATTGTGTAACGGCATACGTTCTCCCGTTCGTGTGTGTGCTTGGTGCGAATGTAAGTGCGTTTAGTGTAGTGCGCTTTCCGCGGGAATCAATAGCGAGCGCCCTGCGAGGGGAAAAGATCAATAAATCCTGCTTGCAACAACGGCCGTGCCGGTGGAGTTGGACTCAATGCTTGTCGACCGCAACAACACTTCGAAGTTGCGAAGCGAACCATCGGGGCGCGTCGCACGCCGAAGCACAGGCGCGATCACATCCTGATGCAACAGCGCCTCCGCTGCCGCCTGGGTCCCAGCCACGTCCAGTCCCTGGAGAAGCAGCAAGTGCCCAGTACGGCTCAGATTTGGGAGATAGGCAACAAGTGCGAACGTCTCGTGCGCCGGCTCATTCCAATGGCTCTCGTAGGATGCCGCTTCTCCCGGTTGCGGCTTGCCGTTGATAATCGCTGCGCCTTGCATACCTTGGCTGTAGACAATCCTGAAGTTTGTACCGCTGTCTGCAAGCGAAGCCCATGGATTGCTCCCCACGGAGCCGATCAGAATTGCGTTGGAGCTTTTCAGATCGTCAAGGCGCACATCCCGAGGGAAGCGCAGAAACGTTCGCTGCGCGTTGTATTCCGGAAGTCGCGCCAGTGCGGCTCCAATCTGAAAGTCGATAAAGCTGGTGAACTGCTGGGAGCGCAGATCGTCGGCGCTATGAGAATCGACTCCGACCAGCGGAAGTCCCAGGTACTTGCCGTTGATATAGTCCGCAAGTGGCACCGGCCGATGCGACAGATCTTCAAGGAGGTTGAATCCGGCATCCGCGGGCACAATGTAAGTATTTGCCGGGCCGCCGAAGAGTGCGGCCCAGAGGGGGTGGGCTGGTCCCGGGATAGGATGCGGAGCAGACGGGCGATTTGTGAAGAACCACGTGAGACAGACAAGCGCCGCACTGTATGCGATCACACCTGCCGCGCCGAGAATGCGGAGTTTCCAGTTTGCTTTGGGTGGGTTGGGGACCGCTGCCAATGTCGCGAGCGGGGACGCCGGTTCCGCGTGAATTCCCATCGGCACGGGAAGCGTGCGTGCTTGCGTTACCGATCCTGCTTCCGGCGCCTTGACGAACGTCGGGATATAGCCGCCAAGAGGAATAACGATGCGCAACCGTTCCGCTATGCCTTCGTCCGCAAAGTGTTCTGCGAGGCGCTTGCGCAATTGCCGTGCGTAGTTGCGGACGATGTTGTCTTCGACGGTGCTGTAACCCGACCGCCGGTCGAACACGTTGACACCTATCTGATGTTCGCTTATCTCGTTCTCCCTTCCCTCGATTGTTTCAGCAACGATAAAAAGGAGGAACTTCGACAGCAGGGGGGACCTGGAGAAATGAGTGCCGGCAACAATGCGTTCGGCCAGACACCATCGCGGATCGTTGTGCGACCAGTTTGGTGATGCGTCAGGGGACCACGATAACTTCTGCTCGTCCGGGATGGGGCTGCTATGTGCCATGACGGTCGTCTCCATTCGGGCTTGCGAGCGGAGTATTTTTGCCTCTTAAGGCTACTGTTCCGCGGTAAACGGGAGATGAATTTGGCCCGCTACAGGCACTGACAACGTGCCATTCACAAAGAATTTGTATTTCCCAAAAACCATGTTGATTCAACATGGTAAGCCAGACCCTCACGGGTGTATACACCTGGCTCACCTAGGGTAAACACTTCCTTTGATGCAGGAAGTGCCGTACCGTGTGGCTGGCTGGACACCGACCAGTCCCGGTAGAGGACTGTCCACCCCAAGATTCTTCCCTATGGAGGCAAAAATTGAAATCTCAGTTGTGTTCCAGAGTCGCATCCCTATGGCTACCGGTTTTGGGTCTGCTTGTCTTTCTGGGTCTTCCCTGCCGCTTGGCGGCCCAGCTTGATCGTGGGGAGATCACCGGAACAGTAGAGGACCCGACCGGCGCAGTGGTCCAAAGCGCAAAGATCGTGCTAACCAACGACGCAACCACCGTAAGCATCACCACCAATTCCACGCAGACAGGCACCTATGTCTTTGACAACGTGCTTCCCGGCGCGTACACCGTCGAGGCGGAGGCGGGGGGATTCGAAAAATATGTGGTGCACGGAGCGTATGTCCATGTGCAGCAGGTGCTCACGGTCGATGTACATTTTGCCACAGGAAGTGTGCAGCAGAGTGTCAGCGTAACCGCCGCCGCCCCGCTTCTCGAGACAGAAAATGCCGCGGTGGGCCAGACAATCAATAATCAGGAGTTAAACGATCTGCCCCTGGCAACTCGAGATTGGGGGTCTCTTTCGCAAATGTCGGCCGGCGTCGCAGCAGCCGCGCCTGGAGGGGTTACCGCCGACGCCGGCAGCTCTGAGAGTGCGTACTTCTCAGTAAACGGCACAAATATCTGGCAGAACGACTTCCGTCTCGACGGGATCAACGACAACATCGAATTCTATGGCGGCAACTACACATTGACCAATGCCGCGATTGTTCCTCCGCCCGATGCGGTGCAGGAATTCACGCTGCAAAGTGGCGATTTCAATGCCGAATTCGGACACTCCACCGGCGGCGTCGTCAATGCCGCGATAAAGTCGGGGACCAACAGCCTACACGGCGACCTGTGGGAATACGTGCGTAACAACGACCTGAACGCCAACTACTATTTCAATAATGTGAATGGCGTTGCCAAGCCCATTCCCGAATATCACCAGAACCTCTTTGGAGGAACGGCGGGGGGACCTGTTCTTATCGCTCACGTGCTGAATGGCAAAGACAAAACCTTTTGGTTCTTCGACTACCAGGGAGGAAGATTCGTCCTGCCGGAGCCGGCGGGAGGAGAGACCGTACCCACCACGGGCATGGTCAACAGCGGCTTTTCAAATCTTCAGGACAACATTACTTACAACAGCGGCACGGCAACAGACGCCCTGGGACGCACATTTCCGCATGGGACAATTCTCGACCCCGCCACCACGCGTCAGATTCCCATATCCGGCCTTGACCCGATCACGGGCCTCACCGGCACGCCAGGAAGTTACGTGCGCGATCCCTTCTACAACTGCACTTCTGCAGGCTGCCCAAGTTTTACCGGAAACAGCACCACAAATTTCGCCACTCCTACCGAGGAAGCGCTGCTGAATATCATTCCCACATCACGCCTTGACCCGATTGCGGTCCTGTTGCTGGGGGTGTATCCAGCCCCTGAAACTCAAGGAGCGCTGGTCAATAACTTCGCCAGCTACGTTCCCATCGAGTACAAAAACACCAATACGTGGGATATCCGGATCGACGAAAACATAAACGCCAAAAACATGCTCTTCGGAGTGTTTGATCGAAGCCTGTTTGCGGTAACCGTTCCCTCAAACCTGCCCGGTGTTGCCGTGGGAGAAACGGGTGGCCGCAACGACAGCCTGCCTGCCTACTCATGGGCTGCGGGCTATGCGCGCATCTTCACTCCCACGCTCACCAACGAAATGCACGTCGGCATGGTTCACAGTGACAAGCTGCAGCAATCGTTCTTTGGCAACACTTTTGGGATTCCCGCGATGTACGGCATCCAGGGTGTGCAGCAGGTTGCCAATAATGGCGGCCTTCCGCCCATCACCATCAGCGGACTCACCCATATCGGTGTGGGCAACTATACCCCGACACTGCAATATGTCTGGAGCATCGAAGGCGTGGATGGCGTAACCAAGGTGTACCGCAATCACACCTTCAAGACCGGCATCCAGATCGACGATCTGGAGGGCGATATTTCACAGCCACCGCAAGGACGCGGCGACTTCAGCTTTAACGGGCAATATACTGACGTCCCCAACAAGAACAGCAGCCTGAACGGGATTGGCGATTTGCTGCTGACCCCCATACCATCAACAGTTAGCGGTGTCGATTATGTGGGAGGCATGAACGGCTTCTCGGGATCGAATATTGCAGCTACCGACGACCACCGCTGGTATTGGGGCGCTTATGGACAGGACGATTGGAAGGTCACTCCCCGGCTGACTCTGAACCTCGGTTTGCGGTGGGATTACTTCACCCCGTACGCTGAGACACGCGGCTTCCAGGCGAACTTCGTCCCGGTTGGCGGAAACGGCACCACCGGAACCTACTACATGTCCAATCAGGGTTGCGCGGTGGCACGCTCCACTGCATTTAACAACTTGCTCACCGCCAGCAACATCAATTTGGATTGCGTCTCAAGCCTCACTCTGGGCTCTGCGCAAAAATCCAACTTCGCGCCGCGGATAGGATTTGCGTACGGCGTGACGCCGAAACTGGTCGCGCGCGCCGGGTTCGGAACAGCCTACGGAGCGCTGGGCAATCTCGGCTATGGAGGCACGCTGGGAACCAATTACCCATTTGTGTATACCCAGACTTTTCCGAGTCCCGACTCGCAGCACCCGCTGCTGCTCCCCAACGGACAACCGGCGACGATGGAGCAGGCATTTACTCAATACAACTTCCAGAATCCGGCGGTCAGCACTGGACTGGGATTGGATCTCTATGGCCGGCAGTACAGCTTCAAGACTCCCTATGTGCAAACTGAAAATCTGACCTTTCAGTATCTGCTTACGCCGCACGACGCGGTCCAGGCAGGGTACGTGGGAACCCAGGGCCGTCACTTGGACAACCTGGGATACAACAATGGGAACACGCAGATCCTTCCGCCGGGAACGAACTCGCAGCTTTACATCCCTTTCCCCAGCTTTGCCCGCAATGCAACCTACGAAACGACCAACGCGGTCAGCAGTTACAACTCGCTCCAGATCACTTTTGAGCACCAGCTCAGCCAGGGTCTTTATCTCCTGGCCAACTACACCTGGAGCAAGTGCATGAACGATCAGCACACCCAGGCTTCTGAGAACCAATCGTATCGGGCCGAGTGGCTTCCTGGATTCGGGATTCAGAAGGACTACGCGCTCTGCGACAGCGACGCCACATCGATCGTTCATGTCGCGGGCACTTACGACCTCCCGTTTGGTCATGGACGCGCATTGATGGCGAACGCCAACAGGGCCGTGGATGCGGTGCTGGGCGGTTGGATCGTCAACGGCTTCTACACGCACCAGAGCGGCCAGCCGTTCACGATCAACTGCCCCGTGGCAACCACTGCCGATTTTGGCTGCTTTGCCAACGTAGTGTCGGGGCAAGGTCTCTATACCGGCGGTCACACTGTGGCGCAATGGTTAAATCCCAACGCTTTTGCGGAGCCGCCCACGGCGACCGCAATCGGCCAAACCGATTACAGTCCGCTCGGCGGCGGCCAGGAGCAGGCGCGCGGACCAAACTTCAGCAACTTGGATTCGTCGATCATGAAAAACTTCCACGTCAACGACACCACTCGTTTCGAATTCAGGGCCGAAGCTTTCAACACCACCAACACACCACCCTTCGCGCAGCCGACCAGTCAACTCAACTTCACTACCGCGAAGTTCAGCAACATCTCCAGTACCAAAAACAGCAATGAGAACTTTGGCGCCCGCACGCTGCAGTTGGCGCTCAAATTCTTCTACTAAACGAATGTCGATTTGGTGCTGAATGTTAACCCTTCCCGCATCTGTCGGCGAACCGGCCGCGGATGCGGGATTACTATCTTAGGCTAACGGTCGCGGCTCCCGCGCCATGCGAGTGTCAGGCGGCGGCGAAGGAGTGCACTTGCCAACCCTCCAGCGATGGACCAAATCTGTTGCTCTTCTGTTCTTGATTTTCGTGGCGTTGGGATGGGCTCAGGAAGAGATGGCGCCAGATTTGGTTCTAACCGGCGAGGTTGCGGGCGCACAGAACAAAACGTATTTCGAGGTCCCTTTCACCGTGCCGGCAGGCATCCATCGCATCAGCGTGGATTTCCAATACACCGGCAAGGAAGAGCGCGCGACCCTCGACCTGGGTATATTCGACCCGCAGCGCTTTCGCGGAGAGAGCGGCGGCAACAAGAGCCACTTCACCATCAGCGAGACCGATGCAACCCCCTCCTATCTACCCGGAGCGATTCCCGCCGGGCTGTGGCGTCTTCTCATAGCGGTGCCAAATATTCGCCCGCAAAGTGTCGCCCATTATCGCGCCGAAGTCCGCTTCAATTCGCGAGGCGAGGATGCCGGCTTTGCGATTCATCCGCTCGCAACTGGTACTCGCTGGTATCGCGGTGATCTCCACATGCATACAGCGCACAGCGACGGCACTTGCCCCAGCCAGGGCGGCAAGATGGTTCCCTGTCCGGTCTTTCTCAGCGTGCAAACGGCGGCTGCGCGTGGCCTGGATTTCATTGCAATCACCGACCACAATGCGGATTCGCAATATGATGCCGAGCGCGAGTTACAACCCTACTTCGATCACGTCCTGCTGATTCCTGGGCGGGAGATGACGACGTTTCACGGACACTTCAACATGTTTGGGGTAACGCAATTTGTGGACTTTCGAGTGAGCCCCGAATCGTTGGATTTGAGTGCTGTATTGCGGGATATCGAGTCAAAGGGCGGCATCGCATCTGTTAGCCACGCCGAAGCCCCAGGTGGCGAGGTCTGCATGGGTTGCAGGTGGGAGCCGCCGGCAGGCACCGACATGGGCCTCTTCACAGCCGTCGAAGTCATCAACGGCGGCCAGATCATGCTTTCAAGTGCCAAGTACTGGGATGCCCAGCTCCGCGACGGTCATCGTCTGGCTGCCATTGGAGGCAGTGACAGCCACAATGCAACGCACCCGCCTGGACCGCCGGGATCAATCGGTTGGCCAACGACCGTTGTAGAGGCTGATGAGCTTTCTGTCCCTGCCATCCTTAAGGGCATTCGTGCGGGACGAACCTTTGTGGATCTCACCGCATCGCATGACAAACAAGTAGACATCGATGCCGAAGCCAACGGCGTTCATGTTCGCATGGGGGGAACGCTTGTCGTTTCAGGCACCACACCGCTTCACGTCGAAATCCGCACCGTCGGCTGTGCTGGTTCCAAGGTTCACCTGCTGTTGGATGGTGAAGAGCCCGCCGCACCCGCGTCTGTACCGGTTAACAACATAGATACTTCGTCGAAGTTCAGCCTCACAGTTGGCCCGGGTCGGCATTGGCTGCGCTCGGAGGTGCAGGAGAGCAGCGGGAAGCTGCTATTAATGAGCAGTCCGCTCTATATTAATTTTCCCAAGCAGACACCACCTTGAAACAGATGCGATCTCCAGAAACCCTTCCATGGACTGCGAGTCTCAACTTCGTTATCACGCTTCTCCAAAGGAGAAATGCTCTGATGCCTTCTCGATGAAAGCTTAGAGCTCTAAGCACCTGCTTTACTCTTGTCGCTGCACTTCTGGTTGCGATTGAATGATCTTCAAAATGATTGGACGAAGCATATTGGAATGAACTAGCATTCCCAGCAATTGATAGCGCGCATCTGCTTGTGAATTGGGTGGATCGCGCACACAGCAGATATTCTCCGGGTCAAGGCTTCCCCTGGCGCTCCATCGCCTCGAACCCCGGTTTTCCCAGGGTAGATCTGCGAGTATCGGGGGCCACAGTTATGTTTCGGCTCGACGCAGACAAGAAAGTTCATTTCTGCGACGGTGTGACCCGTCGCGACTTCCTTCATGCAGGATCGTTGTCATTCCTAGGCCTATCGATGCCGCAGTTTTTCCGGCTGAAGGCTGCTGGAGCCGTGAAGTCTGAAAAGGACATGAACTGCATTCAGTTGATGCTGGTCGGCGGCCCCAGCCAGCTCGACACCTGGGATATGAAACCGGGTGCGCCATCCTCGATCCGCGGCCCATTCAAGCCAATCAAGACCAACGTCGCCGGAGTCGAAATCTCTGAAATCTTTCCGCGAATGGCCAAACACGCTGACAAGTTTGCGCTACTTCGTTCGATGTATCACACAGCCGCCGCGGTACACGACACGGGTTGCCAGATGATGCAGACCGGGCGATTGTTCCAGGGAGGTCTTGAGTCGCCCAATTTTGGCTCTGTTGTGAGGTTCGAAAAAGGCGCGAAGGGAGACATGCCTCCCAATGTCCTGCTCCCTTACATGATCGGCCAACTGGGCGGAAACCTGCCTCACGGCGATACTGCCGGATTCCTTGGCAAGGCCTACGATCCTTTCGTTTTGAATGCCGATCCTGCGGATCCGAACTTCAAGGTACCGGATCTCTTGCCGCCCGATTACATATCTGCCGTTCGTGTTGATCGACGGCGGAGCTGGCGGCAGGTTGTGGATCAATCTGTCCAGTACTTTGAAGACACCAACCAGGATTCGAAGTTGATGGACACGACTTTCAACCAGGCCTATACGCTGATGACATCCGCGAAAGCACGCGAGGCCTTCGAACTCACGCAGGAACCTGAAGACGTTAGAAAACGGTACGGCTTGAATCGGTTTGGCCAGGGCTGTCTGCTCGCACGGAGACTCGTAGAACGCGGCGTACGATTTGTAACGCTCAATATGTTCGAAACAGTCTTCAACGACATCACCTGGGACATTCACGGTTCCGCGCCGTTCAGTCCAATCAGTTGCTACAGCGACCTGGTTGGTCCGATGTTCGACAACGCATACAGCTCGCTGCTCGAGGACCTGAGCAATATCGGTCTCCTCGATTCAACATTGGTACTTGCGACGGGAGAATTCGGACGCACCCCACGGATCAATCCCGCAGGCGGTCGCGATCACTGGCCGCAATGCTGGACAGTGGTGGTGGCTGGCGGAGGCATCAAGGGAGGCCAGGTCGTCGGCTCGTCCGATGCTATCGGCGCTGCTCCCCAGGATCGCCCGGTGATGCCCGCCCACCTCGCGGCGACCGTTTACAAGTGCCTCGGTATACCCGTGGATACAGAGTTGAAGACGCAGCAGGGACGCGTGGTGCGGCTTGTGGATCACGGCTTTGACCCAATCGATGAGTTGTTGGCCTGAGTAATGCAACTAGGCCGCGGAGTTCTATGAGGATTCTTGATCTCTTCCTG
Source organism: uncultured Acidobacteriaceae bacterium (assembly GCA_963826915.1). GTDB lineage: Bacteria > Acidobacteriota > Terriglobia > Terriglobales > Acidobacteriaceae > Telmatobacter. The sequence goes on along the minus strand of CAWGYG010000003.1, from coordinate 752,019 downwards.
ATGGCTGGACTCGGCGTGCAGATCGCTATTCCCGTCGCCGCGGGCCAGGCGCAGGACAGCGCGCCTTTTCATCCTTCGGGTTTTCTCAAACCGCCAGAGGCAAGCAATCCACCTGCGAGCAAGCCTGCAAAGACTCAGCTTTCCTCCCTCGCGAGTCTGACGAAAATCGTGATCCTTCCCTCATCGATTTCGATCACCGGTCCTCATTGCAGCCAACGGCTCCTTGTTGAAGGGACATTCCTTGATGGACATCAGGAAGATTTGACTTCGCGGGCCAATATCGCGACAGCCAATGCCGGGGTTGGGATTCTGAGCAAGGATCATGTGCTTTCCCCCGTTGCCGATGGACACTCGATAATCACCGCAAACCTGCGCGGCCACCAGGCTACCGCCCAGTTAACCGTGAGCGACTACGCCAAGGCAACAACCTGGAGCTTTCGCAACGACGTTCTACCCGTGATGACAAAGGTCGGCTGCAACTCCGGACCTTGTCACGGAGCGGCTGCCGGGAAAAACGGCTTCAAATTGTCGTTGCGCGGCTACGATCCCATCACCGACTATTACACGCTCACCCACCAGGCGCTTGGACGAAGAACAGATCGCATGCAACCGGCACGTAGCCTGATTTTGCTTAAGCCAACCGCAACCATTCCGCACGGCGGCGGCAGGCGATTTGGAGTTGATTCGCCCGAGTACAAAGTGATGTCGGGTTGGATTGCACAGGGCATGCCGGCGCCTCGGGAGACCGACGCGCTGGTGAAAGAGATTCGGGTGCTGCCGCAAGAAGCCTCGCTCACACCCGGTGCTCAGCAGCAATTGATTGTGATGGCACTCTACTCCGACGGCCACACCGCCGACGTCACCCATTGGGCGAAGTTCGACAGCGGCGATGAGGGAGTGGCCACCGTCGACAATGACGGCTATGTCACGATGCACGGCGATGGCGAAGCGCCGGTGACAGTTTGGTACCAAAGCCACGTCGCTTTTTCTCGTCTCCGCATTCCGTTCCCATATAAACTCGATCAAGCTGTATTTCAAAGGGCGCCGCGCCATAACTACATTGACGACTTGGTACTGAATCACCTGCGCTTGCTGCACATTCCGCCGTCTCCTCAAGCCAATGACTCGGAGTTCCTTCGTAGGGCGTATCTCGATGCGATAGGGACGTTGCCCTCTCCTTCCGAGGTTGAGAGCTTCCTCCACGATCAGTCGCCAGACAAGCGCAATCATCTGATCGACAATTTGATCAAGCGACCTGAGTTCGTGGACTACTGGGCATACAAGTGGTCAGATCTGCTTTTGGTTTCCAGCAATCATCTCTCCAACGAAGAGATGTGGAGCTACTATCGCTGGATCCGCGCCAGCGTGGCCAGCAACAAACCCTGGAACGAATTCGCCACCGAGATAATCACGGCAAACGGCAACACACTCAAGAATGGTGCGGCAAACTATTGGGTCATTCATCGCGATCCTCTCGACATCTCCGAAAACATGGCACAGGCATTCATGGGCATCAACATCTCTTGCGCCCATTGCCATAACCATCCCCTCGCCAAGTGGACGCAAAAGGATTACTACGGGATGGCAAACCTTTTTGCGAGAGTTCGGCTGAAGACTTTCTCTGATTCCGGATCTCGTCCCGGCGTCGGCCCAATCTTCAATAACGTCACCGTCTACTCCGCGCCAACCGGCGAGTTCATGGACGATCGGCTGATGGTTCCGCTACCGCCCAAGCCCCTGGATGCCACAGCGCTCTCGACCAATGTCGCAGGCGACACGCGCGTCTACTTTGCCAAGTGGCTGACCTCCGATGAGAATCCATTCTTCGCGCGGAACATCGTGAATCGCGTGTGGCGTAATTTCATGGGCCGCGGCCTGATCGAACCTGTCGACGATCTGCGCGACACCAATCCGGCAACCAACGATGAGCTGCTGAATGCGCTGGTGAAGGATTTCGTCACGCATCACTACGACGTTGATTACCTGATTCGCACCATCATGCAGTCCGCAACATATCAAACGTCCTCCAGACCTGTTAAAGAAAATGCAGGAGATTACAAGTACGGTTCGCATTTCCTGATTCGACGGCTTCCGGCCGAGGTACTTCTCGACGCCTATTCGCAAGTGACACAATCGCCGGAAAGCTTTGAGGGCTATCCCTCCGGTACCAGGGGTCTTCAGTTGCCTGATACCGCCGTGAAATCCTACTTCCTCACGACGTTCGGCCGTCCAGAACGCCAGCAGACGCGCGAAAGCGAGCGTTCCTCAGCTCCTACCATCACGCAGGCACTGGACATCATCAACGGCGAAACCCTGAACAACAAGCTCCGTGCGCCTTCAAGTTCGATTGCGATGTTGATGCGCCTGGGATTCTCTGACGAACAGATAGTGGATTATCTGTATCTGGCGTCGCTTAGCCGGCATCCATCCGACGCCGAACGAGCCAATCTGCTTCCTGCACTTGATACTGCAGAACACGAACAAAGAGCAAATGCGGATGACGCGCGACGTACTGCGCTGATCGATATGTCCTGGGCTTTGTTGACGGGTGAAGAATTTATGTTTGACCACTGAGGTCCGCATCTGGGTCTCTTTTGTGCACTTATCGGCTTGCTATGTCGAATTGCTTCGCTAAAACTCGCGCACTCTTTCCTTCTCTTCCGCGGATGAGCCTCGATGTCCTGATCGCAGTCGTAACCGTCGCGGTGTGTGCGGATGGGCAGCAACGCCCCCGCGTGACTGCCGTGTCCGCCCCTGACTTCGCAAGAGATGTTGCGCCAATTTTTCAGAAGAATTGTCTCGGCTGCCACTCGAGCACAACGCACAAGGGGCGCCTGGTTCTCGACAGCTACGACTCCTTGATGAATGGCGGTAGACATGGGCAAGTGATTGTCGTCCGCGACGCCAGTGCAAGCCGGCTGGTCCAAATGCTCGAGGGCACAGTCGATCCGCAAATGCCGCTTGAGAGCGACCCGCTCAGGGAAGCAGACATCGCCGTGATCCGGTCGTGGATCAATGCCGGAGCGACCGGCCCAGCTTCCGGTACGTCGTCGGCTGCAATCCCAAGCCCATCGCTTCCTTCGATCTCCCCGCAGGTGCCGGTCGTCTCTCCCGTTGAATCGGTGAAATTCTCCCCTGACGGAAGCGTGCTTGCCGTGGGCGGATACCAGAAGGTTCGCCTGCTGGATACACATTCCGGCAAGGTGATCGCCGAACTCACCGGCCATGCGGACGCCGTCCGCTCCATCGCCTTCAGTCCCGACGGCAAGAAGCTGGCTGCAGCGGGCGGCGATCCACAGCGAGAGGGCGAAATCAAGATCTGGGACCTTGAATCATATCGCTTGATCAGCACGCTGAAAGGACACAAGGACTGCATCTACTCCGTAGCGTGGAGTCCCGATGGCAAGCTGATTGCGACGGGAAGCTACGACAAAACGGTCAAGCTATGGGACGTGGCAACGGGCAAAGAACTCCGCAACCTCCAGGATCATATCGACGCAGTCTTTGCCGTCGCCTTCAGTCCCAATGGCAAGCGCCTTGCATCAGCATCACAGGATCGAACCGTCAAGATCTGGGATGTGGCCACCGGTAAGCGTCTGTACACGTTAAGCAATGCAGCCGATGGTTTAACGAGTCTGGCGTATTCGCCCGCCGGCGACCAGCTTGCAGCAGTCGGTTACGACAAGACGATCTACATCTGGCAACTCGCGGAGGACGACGGACGCCTGCTCCACTCCCTCATAGCGGACGAAGACAGCCTGCTCTCCCTCGCATGGTCACGCGATGGCAAGACACTTGTCACCGCGTCCTCAGACGGTTCGATTCGCTTTCGGGATACCAATCTCGACCTGAAGGGCGTCATCGACGGACAGCCCGACTGGGCGGGAGCACTCGACCTGAGTCCCGACGGAAGATGGCTCGCGGCCGGCCGATACAACGGCTCACTCAGTATTTATGACGCGACGAGCTACAAGCAGTCGCGCATCATGATGGTTTTCGATGCACTCGAACCGGCTGGATTTTCCAATGCGAAGGAGGCTGCAGGGCGATGAACAACAATTGCCGAATTGTTTGGGTCGCGCTGCTTCTTGCGCTGCCGATTCTTGCCTTTCCCTCCGAACCAATTATTCCGCCGACGGTTTCGAGCATCTCGCCTGCGGGGATGCAGCGCGGCACTACGGCCACTTTTGCTGTCGAAGGAAGAAATCTCGCAGGCGCTACAGAGGTGGTGTTTGATGCGCCCGGCATCACTGGCAAGGTGACTGAGATCGCCGACGTCCCCGAAAAGATCAGTGGACCAAAGGCCGGAGAGGACTTGGTTGCCCAGGTTCCCCGCGGCACAAAGCAGAGTGGCAAACTCGAGGTTACGGTTGCAAAGGATGCGCCGCCGGGCTTTCATCGTTTCCGCGTGAAGACTCCGTTGGGCACGTCAAATATGCTGGTCATTGCCGTAGGAATTTTGCCGGAGGTGAAGAAGCAGGAAAAAGCGGCGATGGATGCCGGTACACCACCGCAGTCTGTCGATCTGCCTGCGACTTTACTTGGCTCGATCGGTGCACCAGGAGAGAAAGACACGTACCAATTCGAAGGGACGGCCGGCGAAGACATTGTCTTCCGCGTTCAAGCCTCGGAGCTTGGTTCGAAACTGACGTCAGCCCTCGTCCTCAGCGACACCGACGGTCACCTGCTTGCGTCGGCTGGACAAGATACCAATCGCCGCGATGCAGTGTTGCTTTGTCACCTCAAGCGGGGCGGAAGGTACAGCATTACGATCAGTGACCGGGACAACGGCGGTGGCCAAGGATATTTTTACAGACTCGATGCAGGTGCCCTGCCCTACGTGGAGAATGTCTTCCCGCTGGGTGTCCGCGCAGGACAGCCAACCAGGATTTCCGTCTCCGGCGCAAATCTCGCTGGGATAAGCGAGATTACGGTGCAGCCACCCGCAACCGCCGATGGCTGGAAGACCATCCGCCTCGATGCAATTGGCGGTACACGCCCATTGAACGAGGTCAATCTGGCGGTTAGCGACGCGCCGGAAATCGAAGAGCGTGAACCCAACGACTCGATCGCGGAAGCGCAGACAGTCACTCTTCCGGTAACGATCAACGGCCACATCGCGGGCGGAGCGGTTCCCGACGAGGCCTACTTCCGATTTACAGCGAAGAAAGGCCAGAGGCTGAGCATTGATGTGACTGCATCGCGTCTCGGCTCGCCCCTCGATTCAGTCGTCGAGGTCTTGGACGCGCAGGGGAATGCCATTCCACGCGCAACCATCCGCTGTCTGAACGAAACGACAACGACTCTCTCTGATCGCGACTCACGAACCAACGGTATCCGCCTGGTATCCACTGCCGAACTCCATGAAGGCGATTACCTGATGGTTGGCGATGAACTTGACCGCATTGATACCATCCCCGACCAACCCGACGCCGACACGATTTTGAAAAGCATGGGCGGCCTGCGCATCGCGTACCTCGGAACCTCACCCGATGTGCACGCCGTGAATACGCCGGTCTACAAGGCGCAAATCCTTCCGCCCGATGCCGAGTTCCCTTCCAACGGACTGCCTGTCTTTCATCTCGCCTGGCGTAACGACGACGGGGGCCCGGGATACGGCTCAGACTCGATGCTCGACTTCCTTGTACCCGCGGATGGCGACTACTTCGTCCATCTCAAGGACGTGCGCGGGATGGAAGGTTCAGATTTCGCTTATCGCCTCAGCATTCGTGAGCAGGCTCCCGATTTTCGTCTCAGTACCGATCCTGCAAATCCCAACATTCCGCGCGGAGGCACGATCGCGGTAACAGTTTCGCTGGATATGATTCGCGGCTTCGATGGTCCGATTGACGTGGAAGTGAAGGGTCTGCCGCGCGGAGTCTCCGCAAGCAAGGCAACAATCCTTCCCGGACAGATATCTACTGTTGTTGTTTTGACTGCGACCCCAGACGCCGACAGCGACGCTCATGCCGTTCCCATCAAGGTTCTCGGTCACGCGATCGTCGACGGTCAGGAACTGACGCGAACGGCCAATCGCGAGGAAAGCGACGACCAGCCTCTGCAACTTGCATCGATCACACCGGCTCCTGACGTCACGGTCACGACCGAGACCAAAGAAGTGGCCCTCGAACCGGGCAAGGAGGTCACCGTCACGCTGAAAATCGCTCGCCACAACGGATTTGCGGGGCGAGTCCCATGCTCGATTGAGAATCTGCCTCCGGGTGTTAGCGTCGTCAACCTTGGTCTGAACGGCGTATTGGTCACCGAAGCACAGACCAGCCGAACTTTTACTTTGCGCGCCGAGGATTGGGCCAAGCCAATCGATCAGCCAATTTATGTCGACGCCGTTGTGGAATCAAACTCCTCGACCCGCCATCCATCCGCACCAATCCTGTTGAAGGTAGCTCCAAGCAGGCAGACGGCAAGCGAAGAACAGGCGGGGCCGGACCGGAAGCCGACAAACAGCGCGGCTGCTCCCAACCATTAGTCTCTGAACGTTCGCGGAAAATTCGAGACTCGGAATTCAGGCTCGATGGAAGGATCTATTATGACGATTTCGCGTCGTGGATTTCTAGCTCAGGTCAGCACCGGCTTCGTTGCGCCGCTGCTGCTCGGCGTAACCAATAAATCCGGCAGCAACAAGCCCGTGATGGGTTCCGGAGAACATACCTACGAGGTCACCCACGATTGGGGTGCACTGCCCGCTGAGATTCAGTATGGAAACACGCATGGCGTCTGCGAAGACGCTCAGGGACACATCTACATTCATCACACGGTCTACGCCACCAGCGAGAAGCAAGACAGCATGGTCGTCTTCGATGCAGATGGCAAGTTCGTAAAGAGCTGGGGCAAGGAATTTCGCGGAGGAGCCCACGGCCTCCACATCCGTAAAGAGTCGGGCACGGAGTATCTCTACCTGTGCGACATCCAACGCGGACTTGTAGTGAAGACTACATTGAGCGGCAAAGAAGTATTCACTCTCGGCTACCCGAAGGAATCCGAGCCCTACTCAAAACCCGGGCCGGACGGAAAGCCCCTGAAATGGAGCCCGACCAACCTTGCAGTTGCACCGAACGGAGATATTTATGTTGGCGACGGGTACGGTTCAAGCTACATCATCCAGTACAGCGCCAAGGGAGAATACATTCGCACCTTTGGAGGTCCGGGGAAGGAAGCAGGACAGCTCCAATGCCCGCATGGAATCATCCTCGACCAGCGCGGCTCGACGCCGATCCTGAATGTCGCCGACCGCAGCAACAAACGAATTCAGCGCTTCACGCTTGACGGCAAGCCCATCGATTCCCTCTATGGAACAAACGCGCCGTGCCACTTCAATATCTTCAAGAATGGCGACATGGTGGTTCCCGACCTTTTTGCGCGCATCACTATCATGGACCGCGACAATCGCATCATCGAGCACCTGGGCGACGACTCGGCCAGCGACTACATGGCGACGCGCAAACTGTCGCGAGATCACTTCCAGCCCGGTAAGTTTGTTTGTCCGCACGGCGCGTGTTTCGATCACGAAGGCAATATCTATGTCGTGGAATGGGTCGAAGTAGGCCGCGTAAGCAAGTTGCGCCACGTCGCATAGTGAACGAACATTAGCTGGTGCCGAGAGCAGGCAAACCAACGAACGGAAAGATAGAGCAGTTGCGAAGGCCCTCGCCGCATTTGCTCAGGTCACAAGCGCCGCACGTCTTTGACAATCAAGAACAGCGTAAGCTATTGATTATAAAGTGGTAGGCGAGGCGGGAATCGAACCCACAACCCCCGGCTTAGAAGGCCGGTGCTCTATCCAGTTGAGCTACTCGCCCGCGCTTTCTCATTGTAACTTTGAAGCAGCGCTTCTGGTATGTGCAACAGGAAGAATGGCATCGGCAAATCCCGAAACCGCCTCCTGAAGCACTGCACTCGCTTCACCGGCTGTTGCACCGCATGCGGAAAGATAGGCCGTGATTCCCAGGTTCTTGACATCCGGAGCAATCAGCACACACCGAATGACAAGGTCCACGCGGCAGTTTCGCAGTGGAATGCCATGCAAGCGGCCGCACAGCGCTTTGCAATCTGACACAACCTTGGCGGGGAAGGTCCATTGCTGGTCACTGCGCGGCAGCAGATCAACGTAGCAGGCCCACGCGTGTGTGGCGCCCGGCTCTGCATCAAGTTCGTCGCAGTCGAATTCCTGCAATTCGAAGACATCGCACTTCGAGGTCCACACCGGCGAAATCGTCGCATTCAGTCGAATCAGCGCCTCGGCCAGGCCCGGAAGCCGGCGCCCCTCAGGCAATTGATTCGCGCGCTCTGGCCCAAGCCGGAGGTCGATAAATCCGGGCCAATCCGCCTCAATTACCGGCGCATCCCCTCCGATTTCGATTTCCCAGTCAGCTTCCATCAGATACGAGTGCCGCTTTACGGTCGCCCCCAAATTGCGTCAGAAAGCGTATGACCGTGGCCTCAGCCCAGTGAATATCATCGCCCCGGTCCCGTGACAGGTATGCGCAGTGACCGCCATGAGCCGTTTCCACCAGCAGGATATGCGGATTGGCAACAATCGTGGCGCGTGTCTCCGGCGTCATGCGGACAAAAGGATCGTCGAGCGCGTGAAGGATCAGTGTGGGTACTGCGATACGGTCTAAAACGCGAGCACTTGCTGCCCGAAAATAGTAGTCATCGGCATCGCGGAAGCCGCAGTAGCGCGCCACGATCTGGTTATCAAACTGCCGCAGCGAGTGTATCGGGCCGGCGTACCCCTCTTTGTAAATCTCGGGAAAATGCGCAGCCTTCCTGCGAAACCGCCGCATCAGTCTGCGCAGAAAATGCCACTCGTACAGGCGATTTGCCGGTTCATGCAGCGCATCCGAACCCGCTGCAAGGTCGATTGCCGGGCAAACAGTTGCCACGGCGCAAAGGGGTGCGCGGTCGCCCCACTCCCCGGCTAGTTTCAACACCAGGTTGCCGCCCATTGAATAGCCCATCAGTGCCACCTGCATCAGGCCGAAGCGCTCAGCGTAATGGCATATCACCGCCCCTACATCGCCGGAGAGTCCTGAATGGTAAAGCGTGGGAGTCAGGTCATCCGTGTCGCTGCAATTGCGCATATTCATCCGGATCACGTTGCACCCCGCGGCCCACGCGCGCGCAGCGATTCCCTTGATGTATTGCGATTCGGATGACCCTTCCAGTCCGTGGACAAGCAAAACCGTCAGGCGTTCCGCACGCACCGCCTCCGCTTGCCAGTCGCAGAGGCAGAGCACACGGCTGCTGTCCGTCGCGTCAACTTCTACAATCTCTTTGATCGAAGGGAATCGGAAAGCAGGCCGCGGCAAGTAGTTGCCAACAATCGTTTGAAGATGACCGTTTGACAATCCCCGCCGCGGCTCAAACGGATGAAAGCCGACCTTCAGCAGGGCCTTCGCGTCGCTCAATTTTGCGTTGACGGGAATCTGTGCGCTCACAGGAGCTCAGTAATTCGACCAAACGCGCCTATAGTACCAAGGACGAGCGCCACTTTGTGTCGGTTGGTGGACATGGAGGTTGAGACCCCTTTGCCGTCCGTAACTTATGAAATGCAGATTACCACAGATGCCATAGGGGCATTTGTTGGTCCTTCAGCAGCTTAAAGTCTGCACGAGACCAAGCATGAGAACCGGGTCTTGTTTCTATGCCGAGTGTATACTCGGCGTGTGTTTGCCCCACAGGTTCTCCCCATCCGCATAACACGATTTCTTATGTACGGCTTGGTCCTGTCGATCGGAGCGAGTCTCGCATCGGGAGCGAAGCACCCTTCTGCCCTAATGCAGTCCCGGCAGGTACTCGTCGTCACGACGCCCGATTGGCAGTCCGTGACAGGAACGGTGCAGCGCTATGAGAGGCGTCGCACCAGCGAACCGTGGCGGAAGGTTGGAGAACCCATCGCGGTCGTCGTTGGCAAGGGCGGTATGGGCTGGGGCGATGGCCTGCTGGCTGTTCCCGGACACGAAGCAACAGATCCGCTGAAACACGAAGGCGACGGAAGATCACCCGCAGGGGTCTTTAGTGTGGGTACCACCTTTGGATATGCGCCGGACAAACCCTCGGCATGGACGATGCCTTACCTCCCGCTGACGCCGGCGACCGAATGCGTCGATGATCGCGACTCGAAATCCTATAACCAGATCGTCGAGCGCACGAGTGCAACGCCGGACTGGAGGAGTTCTGAGCACATGCAGTCAGAGGGCGTCTACTACCAGTGGGGCGCGGTTGTCGAACAGAATCCTGAAGGCAGGCCTGGAGACGGGTCGTGCGTCTTTCTGCATGTATGGGACGGCAGCGGACAGGGCACGTCCGGGTGTACCGCGATGGCGAAGCCGGACCTTGAAACGGTTCTCGGTTGGCTGAAGCCCGACGACAACCCGATGCTCGTCGAGATGCCGATGAAGGAATTCGGGCAGGCGGCGAAGGCTCTCCGTTTGCCTTCGCAGTAATACCCCTCTTCTAAAATTACTTCCCCATTCTCGATTAATCTCTGTTCGCTGCACGATTGAGCGCATTCGCGGATTTGGGCCTTTGTCTTCATTGTTCGCGGTTGCATCCTGAAGAACCACCGGATGTACAACCTCTTTACTTCTGGTCGGGAGAAGTGAGATCTCTATAATTTGACCACTGCGCATTCGCGAGGACAGCGTGGGGGAGGCTTCTCTTGTTTCGCACGATCCCCTTGTTCAGACTGACCGTTAAATTGGTCTTGGTTTTCGTCGCTCTCTCACATGGGTACGGAGCTTCGTTGCCGAAAACGAGTGCCCGCCATACGGCCGGCGAAGTGTTGCTCGTTTATAACGCCGACAGTCCGATTTCCACGGCGATTGCGAAGGATTATGCGGGTAAGCGCGGGGTAACCAAAGCGCTTGCGATTCATTGCGCCGACTCTGCCGTGAGTGATACCAATGAGACGATTTCGCTGGCGGATTACGAACGTGAGATAGCCGCGCCAGTCCGGGAGTTTCTTTCCCGGCATCAAGAAATCAACTTCCTCGTGCTGACGAAAGGCATGCCGATTCGCATCGATGGCGGAGAGACTGGTTCCCGGGATGAGCAGACGACCGGAAATCTGCATCCCTCGGTCGACAGCTATCTTGCGGCGATGGATTATCGGTTGATCCAAGGTGCGGTGAAGATCCGGATTCATGGCTCAGGCGCGGACGGATTTGGGTGGCTGAATCAGTACTGGAATCAGGACGTACCGTTCAGTCATGCGGCATTTGGTGGATATCTGGTAACGCGCCTCGATGGCTACACGCTGTCGGATGCTGAGGCGCTGGTGACGCGGTCGCTGGCCGCGGAGACCGAGACAATGGCGGATGTTCAAGGGGCTAGGGTGCTGCTCGATGTGCAGCCCATTTTCAAGTTCAATACTGCGGATGTGGCTGCCCAGCCTTTGCCTGTAACTGGACCGATTTCGGACGAGTCGGATTATGGTTCCTGGAATGCGGATATGGTGAAGGCCGAGGATCTGCTGACGGCACGAAAGATTCCCACGGAGCTTGATAGCAGCGAAATGTTTGTCGGTGATCGCTCGAATCTGCTCGGGTATTTTTCGTGGGGTAGTAATGACGCCAGGTACATCCAAAAGGCATATGAATCGCTTCGATTTGCGCCGGGGTCTATCGGCGATACCGCGGTGTCCACGAGTGCGCGGACGTTTCTACCGACGACCGGGGGACAGTCTCTGATCGCGGATCTGATTGCGCATGGAATTACTGGCGTGAAGGGGTATACGGACGAACCGCTTCTGCAGGCAGTCGCTTCGCCTTCGGTGGCGATGGAGCGATACACCTCGGGATTCACGCTGGCGGAAAGCTTGTATGCTGCGTCGCGATTTGTGGGTTGGGAAGATGTCCTGATTGGTGATCCGTTATGCAGGGCACCTGCGTGGATGCGCAGTGGCGCCAAGTAGCTCGCCGTTACATCTGCTCGTTGGCCTGACGCCATTGGTTTGCGATCGCTCCCGCTTGGCTTGGGACGGAATGGCGTCGGTATAGAGGAGGGCCTGGAAGCAGGTGTAGAGGTGTAGAGTTAAGCATTCGAAGTTCCCGGAAGGTGGGAATGATCAAGAAACAGTTGGTCGTGGCACTTGTTTTGCTCCTGGCGATCCCCCTTGTTTTAGCCTAGGGGGGAATGCTCTCCAATCTGATTAACCCCGAGATTGCCGCAGGTCATCCGAACTACGTACGCAACTACCACTTGCTCAATCTGCTCAAGAACCTGTCCTTCTTCACAACTGTTGCTGTTGCTGCCATATTGTGGGTTCTGGTGTGCCTTATGGTGATCCGCTCCAAGAAGCGATCGCTCCTATGGCTGTTGCTGGCGGCATTTGGGCCCTTCGGGTTCGCCGTGCTCGCGATGCTGAGCGACCAGACGCCCGCGCAGACCGACCGATATGCCCTGTTCATGCTCAAGTTGAACGGGTTCATGCGCGTCGCCTATGAACTTTGCACCTTCGTGATCGTAGTTGTGCTCGCATATCAGGCCATGGTGCTAAATCGCACCCTGATGATCTGGTGTGAATCCGCCGCCACGGGAGTTTCGAACGCACAGATCATGAGTCTGCAGAACGCTTCCTCTGGAATGTGGGCGTTCGCAGAGGGAAATGAAGTGATGTTTCTTGTCGCTCTTCTCTACCTGCTTCGGCCTATTGTCTTTTCAATTGCGCTCCATCTCGCAACAACAATGGCATCGCCCAGGACAAGCTGAGTCTCGACTTCGAATCGCCTGTGCCTAAGTTTCGATACACGCCTTCAAACTAAGTCTACTGATTCTGTGGCTGCCTCGCCGCAGGCTTCTGTTTCTCGGCCTCGGTCATCGTGTCCAACAGCAGGCGAACATCGACGTGGAATTTCTTGAAATCATTCCAAGTCTGCTCGGTGATTCCATTGAAGGTCATGAACATCATTTTCATGCGGAAAGTGCTCTTGAATTCCTTTTGGATCCAGACGGGCTGCCCAGGCGACGCTCCCTCGGTCGATTGATCGACCAGGCGCACAAAGTCAAATTGCAAAGTCGTGCCCTTGAGATCGTGGTTGCTGTCGTTGAGCTTCTCCGCGATGAAGCGTACCGGCATTTCATCTCGAACATCGATCCACGTGGTTTGCTTCCAATCGAGCGCGGTCTTGGCAGCCGTGTCATCGGGCCGGGCATCGGAGCGCGGAGTCGATTCGACAACCAGGGTCTCGCGTCCGTCGATATCCTCGCGGCGCACGGCACGATTGTCGTAGAGGCTGGTGAGATAGCCCATGGGAAGTGCGGAATGGAAGCTGACGCGGAAACTGTGTCGCTTCTCGTCAAGCGACATATTCTTGCGTTCCTCAACGGCCTTGTCGTAGCGCTTTTGCTCCGCTTCGGCCGCTTTGCCTTCCAGGGGCTTGCCGTTGTACTCCACCAGACGGCTGTAGGGAAGACCCTCCACAAAAACGTTTTCGTATTTCTTGCTCTCGTCGACTGTGGTTTTGCCGCTCTTGTTGAAATTGAGGTTGTGCCAAACCATCACCGAGGTGTATTGCTGAGCCACTTTGTCGTTGGCCGTCTGGTTGGTCTTCATGCGCTCGATCAGCGCAGTGAGGTCTTTTCCTCTGGGCAGAGATGTAGTCTGGGCCGAAGCGGCGAGTATCAGGGTGAACGGCAGCAGAGAGAGCGAAAAAAGTGTGCCGGGGCCGCGAGTCGCGAGTGATCTCATTGTTGACGCAAGAATACCGAAGTCGCGCGCCGCCTGAATAACCGCCAAACAGGAGGCAACCCGAAAACGGGGTTCGCAAGCGTTACTGCCCGGTAGGACGTGTGCTCTTCAAATGTGAAAACTTTCTGCAGCAATAAAAAAATACTTGCATGTGGTTTGGTGTTATGGTTAACTACAACACCATAGATGCTGGCGGTCGCCGCAACCTGATGCGGGTTAGCCCGGAATCGAAGGCGCCGTCGCAAAGGAGTCCAAAATGAAAACGCGTTGTCTTAGTGTCTATCTCCTCGTCTTGTTGTTCTCTACGGCGGCTCTTGCGCAGTCCGCCGCGCAGAAGTCCTTCGACCAGTTGAAAGCCTTGGCGGGATCCTGGGAAGGCACCGTGGATGGCCAGGCGATGCACGTTTCGCTGCGCGTCACATCGATGGGCAACGCGCTCATGCATGAGATGAAGGGGGCCGGACCCGATGATCCGATCACCATGTTCAATCTCGATGGCGACCGTCTCCTTTTGACCCACTATTGTGACGCGGGAAACCAGCCCCACATGGTGGCAACCATTTCGCCTGACGGCAAGACCATCGTTTTCAATTTTCTCGAAGCCACCAATCTTCTAAAAACGCAAATGGGTCATATGCAACGCGTCACCTTCACTTTCATTGATCCCGATCATCACACCGAAAAGTGGGAATTCGCGATGGCCGACGGCAAGCAGATGGGTGGCTTACTCGACCTGAAGCGCACTAAGTAGAACCTCTCAGCAGCGATCGAGAGACCTTAGCAGGCGTCATCGATCCGATCGAATAGCTCGTCTTGACCAGCAGGGTAACGTAGAGCAGAGGATATCTGGAACAGAGGATGGATTTCGAGTGGAACGACAGTCAACCGATCTACCGCCAGCTTCACGACCGGGTTGTCGCCATGATGCTCGACGGCGTGCTCAAAGAAGGAGACCCGTTGCCCTCAGTACGCACTGTGGCAGCCGAATATCGGGTCAATCCCCTGACGGTCCTGAAGGCTTATCAACAATTGGTCGACGAGGAATTGGTGGAGACCAGGCGAGGGCGAGGCATGTATATCAATGCCGGCGCACGCACTTTGCTGTTGCGGGGCGAACGGCAAAAATTTCTAGACGAGGAATGGCCCAGGATTTGTGCAACCATTCAGCGGCTTGGGCTGAGAGCGGAGGATCTGCTCGATGCCGCATCCGCGAAGAGCGCCAGGCGGGATTCCCGAAAGAAGGAGAGCTGAAGACATGGCATGCATAGAGGCGCGCGGTCTTCGCAAGCAATTTGGAACGACGATCGCGTTGGATGGCATCGAAATGCGTGTCGAAGAAGGCCGTATCCTCGGGCTTATTGGTCCCAACGGCGCGGGCAAGACCACTGCGCTTAATGCCATCCTCGGCTTGTTGCCCTATCAGGGTGAACTACAGGTTCTCGGTCGCGACCCATGGACGCAGCGCGATCAGCTCATGCGCGATGTCTCGTTCATTGCCGATGTCGCCGTTTTACCGCGCTGGATAAAGGTGGGCCAGTTGCTCGATTATGTTGCCGGGGTGCATCCCCGATTCGATCGCGCGAAGGCGGAGAGTTTCCTCTGCAAAACTGCCATCGGACATACTCGCAAGGTCCGCGACTTATCCAAGGGCATGGTGGCTCAACTGCACCTCGCCCTGGTAATGGCGATCGATGCCAGGTTGCTGGTGCTGGACGAACCGACGCTGGGACTTGACATCCTTTTCCGCAAGCAGTTTTACGATTCGCTGCTGAATGACTACTTCGATCGCAGCCGCACCATTATTTTAACGACGCATCAGGTCGAAGAGATCCAGCACGTCATCACCGACCTGATGTTTATCGATCGGGGCCGCATCGTGCTCAGTTGCAGCATGGAGGAAATTGAGTCCCGCTTTCTTGAAGTGATGGTTCGTCCCGACCAGGTAGACGCCGCACGGGCCCTCAAACCAATAGACGAGCGCCAGGTAATGGGTGGCGGCATCCTGATGTTCGACGGGGTCGATCGGCAACGGGTGGCAGGCCTGGGCGACGCGCGAACCCCCGGCATCGCCGACTTGTTCGTTGCCGTGATTGCTAATCAGGATAAGCAGGCAAAAGGAGCGGCAAGATGAACAGTCAATCGAATGTAATGCCCGAATCCATCTCTCCGCTCGCAGGGAATCGCAGACGTGTCCATATCCCCCGCAAGGCTCATGTACTGGTCGGTGCGGCGCGAATTGTGGGAAATCCGGGCCATCTTTGCTACCCCCGTCGCCGTTGCTTGCGTGTTCTTGCTTGGCTTCACGATCAGCATCCTTCACTTGCTGGTTAAGATGCACGCCGCGCCCGGGCTCGACGTGATGCAGCAGCGTGAGTTGTTCGAGCAGCCATACGAGTTCGCTGAAGATCTGATTATGGGCACCATTCTGTTAGTCGGACTGTTCTACTCTGCCGATGCTCTCTATGGGGAACGCCGCGATCGCAGCATCCTGTTCTGGAAGTCGGCGCCGGTATCGGATCTCATTACGGTTCTGTCGAAGGCCGCCATTCCGATTGTAGTTATTCCCCTGCTGGCAGTCATGGTCACCGTTCTAACTCAATGGATCATGCTGATGATAAGCAGCGCAGTGCTGCTGGGCAGCGGCCAGAATGTGGCGATCCTATGGTCGCGCGTAGGGATCCTCCACCGCTGGCCTATGCTGCTTTTCCACTTTCTGTGCATTCACGGGCTCTGGCAATCGCCAATTTATGCCTGGCTCTTCCTGGTCTCAGGCTGGGCACGGCGCGTACCGATTCTCTGGGCTACATTGCCGCCGCTGGCCATAGGCATCGCGGAGAAGGTTGCCTTCAATACGACGTATTTCGGTTCTTTGATTGGCAATCGTTTTACCGGCGGCTCTGAAGGCATCGCGATCATGGAACATGGCAGGGCAATGGATCCGATGATGCTATTCGCGCCACTCCATTTCCTTATCAACCCGGGCCTGTGGATGGGCTTTGCGGTCACAGCGTTGTTCCTTGCCGCAGCCGTCCGTGTGCGCCGATATCGCGGGCCCATCTGATTCGCATTCCGGCCTGATTCAATCTCAGGCCTCCGGCAGGTTTCTCATAATCGACGGCTTCATTCAGTCCCAAGGAGGACCCATGGAATCCCTCGTTTCTCTAAACTGCTCCGAGCCCGTTGTATGCAATTCCCCCTTGCCCACCGCCTCGATCTGGCAGGACGTTTTAGCCCAGGCAGTAACCGGTGAGCTCATGGCTGCCATGAACTACCGCGCACTATCGACTATTTGCGACGACTCCGAAGAAGTTGACGATGCCCTTGAGCACGCGCAGGGAGAACAGGCGCACGCAGCCGCCTTCTCTGCCGAAGGCCGCAAGATCGGAGTGAATGTCCCCAACAATGTCAACGCCAGGTACTGGAAGCGGATTCGCGAAGCATTCATGCGCTGCATCGACGAACGCGACTTCATGGCCTGTCTGATCGTTCAGGAGATCATGCTCGAGTCATTCGCAGTCGCGAGCTATTCCCGTGTCGGAAAGGCCGCTCCGGGCACTCTCGGCAAGACCTTTGCTGCGATTGCTGCAGAGGAGGAAGGGCACATCGAGCATGCGATGGAGATTCTTAGAGCTGAGCGAGCCAGGGACCCCAAGCGCTTCGATGACAAGGTGTATCGGCTTCATCTCGACGTCATGACTACGCTCACAGAGATGGTCGCCAAGGAATGCAGGCATGGACAGTGCGATCTATGCCACAGCAGCTGCGTAAAGCCATCGCTTTCCGAGGTCGGGCTGTCCACAGTTGAATTGCGTGGAGCGTCGCTGCAACAGTACCTGAAGACGCTGGATGCGCTGGGACTGCGCGGGGAGGTAACACTGCAATGGGTCGCGCAACTGCCTGTGTAACCGCACCAAGTCCGCGGATCCCGGAGCGGCGGACCAATTTGGATTTCGCTCTTATCGGGCATCAGGAAAGCTGGCGCGCAGCTGCGGATGTGCTCGCCGTCCTGCGCGGGCCCGGGCGCAGGCCATTACCCGACGAGGAAATCAGGGAGATTTTCCCGTGGATTCCGCCGCGAGCCGTCTGTAGCGTCGAGGTTGCGTCAGCGACTGGGGCGATAGCGCGTGGCCTGTACATCGACTGCTTCATTCCTCCTGATCGCCTCGATTGCGAGCACGTCCACGACAACATCGCCCGGGTTCGAGCCGCCGCCGCCTGCGCAATCAACGCCGGAGCAAGGATCGTGAGCCTGGGCGGATTCAGCTCCATTCTCATCGAAGGCAACTTCCATCAGCTTCCCGAAAGGGCCGAAACAAACTTCACGACCGGCAATACGCTGACGGTTGCATTTATCGTTCAAGGCATCAGGAAAATGTGTGCGCTGGAAGGGCGGGATATCCGCCGATCGACGCTCCTCATTGTTGGAGCAACAGGCGATGTGGGTTCCGGCTGTGCCCGCTGCCTGGCGCCTTTCGTCAAACGCGTGATACTTTGCGCGCGTAACGCAGAACGGCTCCGCATCCTCGCCGCCGAGTTGGAGGCTGATGGAACCGCAGTAGAAATCGCGGCCCGGCTCGAGCAAATCCCGTATGCGGCCGACATCGTGATCTGCGCGGCGAGCCTTGCTTCCCCTTCAATCAGCTTGGGCTGTATTGCGCCCGAAGCCATCATCTGCGATGCGGGCTACCCGAAAAATCTGAGTCCCCGCGACGATTTGTCTGGCGCCCGAATCTTCTTCGGCGGTCTGGGACAGATTGCGGGCGGATTGAGTTTCATACCCGATCTCAAAGGCGTTCTCAATCGGCATCCGTTCCCTGATGTGACTCATGGATGCTTACTCGAAGGCATGGCGCTCGCCCTGGCGCGACGTTTCGAGCCGTTCTCCCAGGGACGCGGGCTCATCACGCGCGAGCGGGTCGAGGAAATAGAAGCCATCGCGGCTCTGCATGGGATCCATCTCGCGCCGCTCTTCAACACTGAAGGACCACTGCAGGATGAGGCTTTCAGCTTGTCATTAGCCTCGCAGATCAATCGTTGAGTCCCCGCGGCCAATTCGAATCATTGAAGCCCGGCGGCAATGGCCTTGGTTGCGGTGGCATCGGCATCGTCATCGTTCAAAGCCCACACATAAGCCCCTCTAAGCTTGTGCTGCCGGATGTAGCTCGTCTTCACGGCGATCGAACGCAGATTGTCGAAAGTATAGAAAGTGCCGCTCGCAGAAAGATAGAGCGTCGCGCCCACGCGTTTCGTGTCATACCAGAACTGTGCATCAGGCCGGCGTAACAGTCGATTCATCGTCGCGTCTGTGACAAATCCTGGGGTTAGAATGGTGTCGCATCCCGGCGCTGGATCCTTCCTGCTCTGCGTTGGACAAACGCCGCTGCCATCTGACAAAAGCACCGGCGCCTCGCTCGCCGCGCTCTGATACAGGCCGTGATTCTGTTTCGAAACACCGCTCCAGCCGACCGCATAGAGCGGCATTCCCATGGTGTACTTTGCGGCCGGCACGCCCGCCTTCAGATAAGCCCGCAGCGTGTCGTCAATCGCACGCGCCTGATCGCGCAAGGGGTCCGCGGGGCTGTTGTAGAGCGCCGAAGTGGCGTTGGTCATTTTCTCGCTAGGCGCGGCATAGTCGTATCCATCGATCGTAAGAAAGTCCACCTCTTCGGCTGCGTCCTTCAAGTCGATGTTCGCATACTTCTGCGGATTCGCCGGAGAATCAAAGGTGAGGATGTAATGACGCCCCTTGCTGCGCCCCAGCTCATCAAGCTGAATCCGAAACTCATGCAGCAGCGCGGTGAAGTTCTCCCGGTCGGCAGCCAGCGGAAACTCCCAGTCAATATTGAAACCATCGAAAAGCCCCGGCGCGTCGACGCCCGGGGCGAGATGCCCCTTGACGAAGAGGTCAACGCAAGAGGCGGCCAATGCGCGCCGTGCGGCTGGCGAAGCTGCCGCCGCGGTAAAACCGGACACGTCGCCGGCTTGCCCGCCCAGCGAGATCAGCGTTCTCAGCCGTGGATGAAGCGCCTTCAGTTCCAGGATGCCTGCGAAATTACCATGAACGGAGCCGGAAAATGGCTTTCCGTCAATTCCGAGAATCGAAGTATCCTGCCAGGCCGCTTTGGGATCGTCGATCGCGCAGACCGGCGAAGGGGCCGGCGTGACGTTGCCAAAGGCGTAGATCAGGTGAGTCAGCTTCGCGGCCACGCCGCTCTTCTCCAGCGTGGCCATCGTGTAGCCGGAATAGCGCACGTCCCACTCTTCGAAATAACCTCCAATCACTCGCCTTTCCGTCGTCTGCGCCTGTGCAGAAACCAAATGAGAGGTAAGAAACAGGACCAGCAGACTCACAGAAAAAGCCAGGATACGTTTCGCCACAAGAAACCTCCGACCACAAAGTCTAGTTCACTGAGCCAACTAAGAAGCGATTGTATTTTGATCTCAACAGATTCCTCTTGACACTCTTTAAACAAGAGGTGTAAAAACGCCCTCAACAAAAACGAGCGAGCGCTCGTTTTTGAGATCGAATCAGTTTTGCATAAGATGCCGCGGCTTCCCCAAAGAGCGACCGCAAAGCATAGGGTCAGGATCCAGACCGCTGCTCTGCACCTTTTTACCCGCAAGGGCTTTCACGGCACTACGGTGCGTGAAATTGCGGCCAGGGCCGGCGTGTCGATGGGCAATCTCTACACCTACTACAACACCAAGGAAGAAATCTTCATCGACCTTGTTCATCTTCTTGGTCGCAGGATGGAGATCCTCCGCCAGCGGGACCTGTTACCGCTCATGGAAACGCTGGACGCGGACTCGCTGCGCAAGCTGGCCAAGGCCATCGGGCGGGTGGTTTCAGAAAACCTGGATTACTGGCGACTGATGTACATCGATGTGGTCGAGTTTCGTCATAAACACTTCATTCATAGCCTTCGGGAGATCGCCGGTGGTCTGCGCACTTATGCGCGTGCGGTCATTCACAGCTCGACCGTCGCGTTTCCCGAAGGAGTCGATCCTTCTCTCGCCTACACCGCCATTTATCTGCAATTTTTCACCTACTTCCTCACGGAGGAGCTCTTTGGAGCGAAGCGGCATCTCGGCATGAGCGATGACGAGGTGATCGACCAGCTCATTCTCCTCTACACCGGAGGGCGCATGATCCCGGACAAAGCAGCAAAGGCTGTAAAGCAAAGGAGAAAGAAATGAAAGGTACGAGGAACACCGCGGTTTTGCTGGCTGGGGCAGTAATCTGGCTAACCTGCATCGCCGGAGCGCAGACTCCAACAACAGGGGCCATCGCAGGTGTTGTAAAGGATCCGAGTGGCGCCGTGGTCAGCAGTGCCAGGGTCGCTCTCTCCAACGCGGCGGGCGTTGAGCGGGACGCGACCACCGACGCCACTGGACATTATGCATTCCTGCTGCTTCCCCCGGGAAGCTATAGCGTCAAGGCAAACAGGTCGGGCTTCAGCGAAACCGTGGAAGAGGTGACGGTGCGCATCACTGAGACGACCAGCGCCGATATCAGCCTTCATATCGCGGCGCAGCAGGTTGTTGTCGAAGTGCAGGCCGAGCAGGAAGTCACTCCCACCCAGGGCACCGTCATCCAGCAGCAGCAAATCCGGCAACTGCCGCTGCCCACGAGGAATTTCCAGCAATTGCTTACGCTGACGCCGGGTACATCCGGTCCGGTGCAGAATTCGGCCGAACTTGGCCGCGGCGCCGCTCCCATTTATGTGAACGGCAACCGCTCCACATCGAATTCCGTTGTGATCAACGGCGTGGATGCCAATTCGATCGGAACCGGTTCGACGCCCAATCTTGCGGTGCCGGCAACCGACTCGCTCCAGGAGTTCATTGTTCAGACCAGCCAATATGACGCGTCGCAGGGGCGCGTCTCCGGAGGTATCGTCGCCGCGGTCACTAAGTCCGGGACAAACCGGTTTCACGGCAACGTCTATGAATTTTTCCGCAATGACGCGCTCAACGCCAACAATTTTTTCCTGAATCAAGGCGGCGTCCCGCGTCCCCCATACAAGCGCAACCAATTCGGCGGGACCCTGGGTGGCCCGATCGTGAAAGACCGCGTCTGGTTTTTTGTTTCGTATCAGGGAAGCCGCGAGGTCAACGGCACCTCTCTGCTGAATTCGGTGGGCACGGTCTTTGTCCCGCAGAACCTGACCAGCGACCGCTCAGACGCGGGCCTGGCAACGTTTGCGGCATCTTATGGACTGGCGCCATGCGCTGGCACGCCCACCGGCTTGACGTTTCCTCCGTGCTTCGACCCCACCGCGCAGTTTCTGTTGCAGGCGAAGCTGCCGAATGGCTCGTATGTGATTCCTTCCGCGCCCAATCCAAGCAGCCCTGCTCCGGGAACAGCGCCTGCGCCGGTTGCGGTGCCCGTGGTCGCCATTTCCCGCTTCCGCGAGAACCAGTTCAATGCCAGCGTCGATTATCAACTCTCGGTCGCGAACCGGTTTTCGGCGAAATACTTTGACGCGACCAACCCCACGACGCAAGGCTTGTTCGATCTGTTTGGATTGGCCAACGCGCTGCCCGTCCCGGGATTCGGCGGCACCGCAGACCTGAATCAGCGCGTGCTGGCGCTGGACGACATCGACGCAATCTCTTCCTCCATGGCGAACGATGCGCGCTTCGGGCTCTCCGTGATCACCACTTCATCCGCGCCCCAGGAACCGTTCAGCGCGGCCCAGGCGGGCATCACTTCCCCCCTTGGCGGACTGTTTCCAGGCATGCCGGAGATCTCCGTCGCTAACTATTTCGACCTTGGAGCCAACCCGTTCTCCGATAACAGCGCCATCGAGAAGACCTATACCGCAGGGGACACATTGAGCTGGCACAAGGGCAGGCACAGCCTGAAGTTCGGCGGCGAGTACAAGCATCATGAACTGAACGCCGCATTCAACCTATATACGCGTGGCCAGATCTTCTTCCTCGGTCTTGTCCCGGCGCCGTCGCCCTTCGCCGCCAACGGCTTCTTCGATTTTCTAGGCGGCTTGTACAACCTGACCGGCCTCACCATCATGGGCTCCGGCGTCAACAATCGCGATGTGCTGGCCCAGGATGGAAGCGGATTCATCAATGACGACCTGCGCCTGACCAACCGGTTCACCGTCACGCTTGGGTTGCGCTACGACTTCTTTGGTCCATTCAGCGATTCGCAGGGCCGCTTTGTGGCATTCGATCCGGCGCGCATGACCACCGCAACTATTCCGGGCTTCCCTGACGGCGACAACACGGCTATTACTGCCGGATTTGTGCAGGCTTCGAATGCCAAAGCGCCTCTGCCGGGAGTCGCGCAGATTCAGCCTTCGCTGGTTTCTCCCAACAAAAAGGACTTTGCCCCGCGCGTAGGCTTCGTGTGGCAACCCGAACCGAATTCCACTCGCCTGGTGGTTCGCGGCGGCTATGGCATCTATTTTGACCGGGCGAATTCGCGTCTTCTCAACAACCAGATTCTGGACTTTCCGTACTACACCTTGGCCCAGGCGCTGGAGACGCCGATCGCAACGCCTTTTGTAGATGTGCCGGCTCCCAGCTCATTTCCCCTCACCTTTAACAACCCCGCGGTCTTTCCCTTCGGCGGGCCACCGGCTCTTATGGCGCAGGCACCCAGCCCGGTATCGCCCACGGGAATCGCGGTCGTGTCGGCCAACGGAATTTATCCTGACATCCACAACTTCCGCTCGCCGTACACCGAACAATTCAGCCTCGGGACGCAGACCACGGTTGCCAACAACTGGATGCTCGATCTGGGCTATGTGGGCTCGGTCGGACGGCGGCTCTACCGTCTCACCGATCTCAACCAGGCTTACGCCCCGCTTCCCTTCGAGCCGGGACCGCTAAGCCCGGGACTCTCCAGCCTGGCAGTTCAGGGATTCGGCGTGCACGTCATGCAGAGCTCGGCGATTTCGAGTTATAGCTCCCTGCAGGCCAGCCTGACCAAACAACTAAGTCATGGATTGCAATTCATGGCGGCGTACACTTACAGCCATTCGCTCGATGAGTATTCGGGCGATGCTACGGGAACGAGCGATGTCACGGTTGTTCCGGGCGACCAGGTCACGCTGCACAATTATGCGAATTCCGATTTCGACCGCCGTCAACGCCTCGTGTTCAGCGGCATTTACGACCTCCCCGGGTTGAAGGGAGGCTCGGCTTTGGCGCGCCAAATCACCAACGGCTGGGAGCTGGCGACGGTGGTGACGCTCCAGAGCGGCACTCCATTCTCCGTTCTCACCAACGCCAATGCGTTTATCCAGGCCCGCGCCGACGAGGTTCCGGGCTGTAACGCTTCGAAGAGCGGCAGCGTGAAGTCGCGTTTGAACAGCTACTTCAATACCGCCTGCTTTACGCCAGCTAGCGCAGTCGGCGATTTCGGGACAAGCGGGCGCAACATCCTGCGCGGACCCGACCAGCGGAATGCGGATATCTCGATCGTGAGATTCTTCAAGATGGGCGAAAGAGGAATTGAATTCCGCAGCGAATTCTTTAACGCCTTCAACACGACGAGCTTTGCCAATCCGCTGAACATTCTTGAGGCGGGTACGGTAGGGCAGATCGTCTCCACCTCAACCGGTCCGCGGGTGATTCAGTTCGCTCTCAAATTCAACTTCTGAGGTCACGAGGGAGGACGGCGATGACGGATGGAATTCGAACAATCCACCCGGCACAAGGACGCGTGACGGGAGACAATGTTGAGCTCGCGTTTGGCTACTGGCCCGGCCGGGGCGCGCCCCTCGTCGCTCTCCACGGCCTGACGGCATCGCACGTAAGCTTTGCCGGTATTGCCGAGTGCCTGGCGGGAAGAAGGCCGCTCTTCGCTCTCGATCTGCGCGGACGCGGCGACTCCGCCAAGCCGGCTGGACCCTACGGAATGGCACAGCACGCAGAGGACGTGGCGGCGGCGATGGGGGCGATGGGCTTGGGCACGAGCATTATTGTGGGCCACTCGATGGGCGCGTTCGTGGCCACTGCGCTTGCGGCCGCACATCCTGAGCTTGTGTCCGGCCTGCTGCTGATCGACGGTGGATACGCTCCCGCGATTTCGACGCCAAACTCGCAGCAGGGACTGGATGCGGCGCTGGCCTTGCGTATCACGCAACTGCGTCAGACCTATCCTTCTCGCGAAGTATACCGGCAATTCTGGCGGACCCAGCCGCATTTTCCGCCCGAAGACTGGAGCCCGTGGGTGGAAGCATTCCTCGACTACGAAATCGGAGGCGAGCCGCCGGAACTGCGACCCAAAGCCGCGGAGGACGCGGTGAAGGCGGACCTGATGGAGGGATTGCAGAGCGAACAGATCGCGGCGCGGCTGCAGGCGATCAGGGTTCCTGTACTAATGGTACGGGCGCCTGCCGGGTTCGTGCCGGGAGCGCCTCCACTTTTTCCCGACGCCATGATCGAACAGATGCGCAAACACGTTCCCGCGATGGACGACGAGTTGATCCCCGGCACCACGCATTACACCTTGGTGATGGGAAAGGCGGGTGCATCCAGGATTGCAAACCTGGCCGATGACTTTGCCACGCGCTGCGGGCGTCTCCTATGACGCCGCTTCGCGATTGCACCGCTGTCATTACCGGCTCAACCTCGGGGATTGGCCTTGGGCTTGCCGAGGGATTCGCTGCAGCGGGTTGTCGGCTCGTGATCAATGGCGTCGCCACGCCTGCCGAAGCCGACATGCTCGCAAAGCGGCTCCGGCAGGAACACGGCGCCAAAGTCTTCTTTCATCCAGCCGATCTTGCCGATCCCGATCAATGCGAACTGCTCATCCGGGACGCCGAGGCACACTTTGGATCCGTTGATATTCTCATCAACAACGCCGGAATCCAGCATGTCGCGCCAACCGAGGATTTTCCCATTGGCCAGTGGAACGCCATCCTGGCCATTAACCTTTCCGCCGCATTCCACACCATCCGCGCCGCGCTTCCCGGTATGCAGCGACGCAAACAAGGGCGCATTCTCAGCATCGCATCCGTGCACGGCCTGGTCGCCTCGATCCATAAAGCTGCTTATGTAGCCGCCAAACATGGCCTCATCGGCCTAACGAAGGTCGTCGCGCTCGAGAACGCCACAAACGGCATTACCTGCAACGCTATCTGCCCGGGATGGGTTCTCACGTCGCTCGTCCAGAAGCAAATCGACGATCGTGCAGCACAAAACAATGTTTCGGTGGAGCAAGCCTCGCGCGAGATCCTCCGCGAAAAACAGCCTTCGTGCCGCTTCTCGTCGGTGGAGGATATTGCGGCGCTTGCGCTGTTCCTCTGCTCAGAGGCCGCATCAAATATCACCGGTACGTCCTTCCCAATCGACGGCGGCTGGACTGCACAGTGAAGTTTTCCGCCGCATGTGGCCGGAAGTGTCTCCAATCCTCCAGTCTTCTGTGTAAAGGGCGCCATCCTTGTCCACTACTTGCTGCTCTGAGGACGCAACAGCCAATAGAGAGCAACGACGTGCGTGATCATCAGCATGGGCACATAGATAATCGGAATCACATAGGTAGCGCCTAACTGGCCCGCAAGCGCAGGAAGGCCGAACCCGATGGCGTGGTAGTAGTCAACCAGAATGTCCCCGGTACCCACGACGTTAAAAGCAACGACGAACAACCAAAAGAGCGGGCGGACCCTTACCGTGAGAAGGGCCAACAAAGCCAGAATTCCGGTTGCAAAGTCGCCGTAGGCGGCAAACCTGGCGAAGCCGGCGGGTAATTTGGGGCCCACGATGCCTGGGAGGATGAAGACAAGCCCGAAGAAGCGAAAGCTGTGCATGGTGGCGATGACGCGGTGTGCTTCGAATCGCTCCATCAACCTGAGCTTGGGCAGAATGTATGTGCCGAACCAAAGCAGGCACGCGACGTAACCTAGAACGAGCTGAATCGGGAAAAGAGTTTCAGGCGACATTTGGGAAATCCTCCTTTTGTTGATAGGATGATGCATATCATCCTATCGATTCGCACTTCCTTACAATTCCACCGCTTGCATCTTGGGATGATCTCGCGCATCCTATGATGAACTATGCGTTACCCCGAAGAACACAAAGCAGAAGTCCATCGGAAAATTGTCAAAGACGCCTCGCGACGCCTGCGCTCCGAGGGCTTGAACGGCGCAGCGGTCGCTGCGGTCATGCGCGACACAGGCCTGACCCACGGAGGTTTTTACAAACACTTCGAGAACAAGGACGAACTGCTCCTGAAATCGCTCCGTGAGGCTTTCCGGGAGATCGCTGACCACCTGGCCCATGTGGCGGAAAAATCACAACCCAGGGCGGCGTGGAAGGCGATTGTAAAGACCTATCTAAGCCTGGAATACTGCGATCACGTTGAGCGCGGCTGCCCGCTGCCGGCGCTTTCCCCCGAAATGGCGCGGGTCGACAAAAGAATGAGGGGCCCGATTCTTGCCGAGCTTGTGAAATACAAGGGTCGAATGGTTCCCTTCATGCCCGGTCGGCGAGGTGTCGACAAGGAGCGCGCATTCTTTTCGATCTTTGCAACCATGATTGGGGCGATTGAAATTGCCCGCATCCTGCCGGAGCCCGCAATGCGAGAGAAAGTGCTGTCGATTGCAAAAGAATTTCTCCTGCGCAGCTTCTGATTTTTCGGAATACCATCGTGTTAAGCAAGACGTCACCGCCTGTACTTGCTTGTTTTTGGGCATGAGGGAAGGGACCAGTTGGGACATTTGAGCAGGGCGCTATTGGGATTTTTTGTTGCGGCAAGTATGGCCGCATATGGACAAGGTGGACCCGTTGGGCCGATGCACCTGCAGGTGGACGACCTCGAGAGGCCGCTGGGGATTGATGATGCGGCACCGCGGTTTTCCTGGCAATTGATGGATGCAACGCGCGGGGCGCGGCAGACGGCCTATCGCGTGCTCGTGGCGACGCAGGCGGATTTGCTGAAAAACGGCAACTCGGATGTATGGGACAGCGGAAAGATCACATCAGGACAGTCTCTAAACGTGAAATATGCGGGACCCGCGCTAAAGCCGAGTACTCGTTATTGGTGGCGCGTTGAGGCTTGGAGTGCGGATGGAAAGGCTTATCCAGCGAGTGCGGCTGAGTGGTGGGAGACAGGCCTGCTGGGCCAGGACGCGTGGCGCGCGGACTGGATTGGTTGGGAGACGTGGGAAGAATCCGCAGTGCGCAAGGCTCCGGCGACGTGGATTGCCAATCCCGATGTGGTGCCGGGAAGCGCGAAGCCAAACAGCGAGCAGATATTCGCATACCTGACGAGTTTCAACATCGACCAGCCGGTGGAGCGGGCGCTCTTGTTTGCGACCGGGGAGGATACAGTCTGGGCGTGGGTAAACGGCGAACAAGTGATGACCGCGAACGCGTATCCGGCGTATCACCACCTCCCCTGGCAGAAGTTTGTACGCACGGATGTGACGGGACAGTTGGCTCAGGGCCGGAACACAATCGCGTTCAAGTGTCTGCACTATATCGACAAATACGGCGAGAGCAAGCGCAAGGATGCGCCGCCGATGATGGCGACTCTGTTGCTGTTCTACAAGGACGGAACGACAGCGACGAAAGTGAGCGACGGGACCTGGAAGAGTGCGGTACTTCACCCCACCGATAGTGACCTGGCACTGGGACCTCCTGTCAGCCACCCGATGGGTCAGGGGTCCGCTGCGGAAAACTGGCAGAAGAAAGACTTTGACGATAGCGCGTGGAAGCATGCAGTGGCATGGGCACAGCAGAAGGGACCGGAGGAGACGCCGGTGCTGAATCCGTGGATTCCTGACAGCGTAAAAACACTGTTGAAGACGTTTAACGTGGAAAAGCCAATCAAGTCGGCGCGGTTGTATGCGACGGCGCTGGGAACATACGAGCTGTTTCTGAACGGTCCGCCTGTCAGTGCGCCCTGCGAGGTATGGATGGCGCCAGGATGGACGGATTATCGCGAGAAGGTGCTGTACCAGACATACGATGTCACGAGGCTTGTGAGGAGTGGACAGAACTCAATGACCGCGCTGCTGGCTCCGGGTTGGTATTCCACTCCGCTGGAGTGGTTGCAACAGCCGAATAATTATGGAGACACTCCGCCGGCGTTGCGGGCGCAATTGCGAATCGAGCACGACGACGGAAGTGTGGAGTGGGTGGCAACGGACTCAAGTTGGGAGGCAAATGCCTCTTATATTTTGCATTCGGAGCTGTATGACGGAGAAACGCAGGATCTCCGGCGTAGGGAGCCTGGCTCGGATACTGCAGACTTTCACTTCAATAGCTGGAAACCGGTGAGCGTGATCCATCCCAGGGAGATCAGGATTGAGGCGCAGAATTTCGAACCGATCCGGATGGATCGAATGCTCACCATGCCGAAAATGACCGAGCCGACGCCAGGGGTCTACATCTACGACTTCGGGCAAAACATGGCGGGAGTAGAGCGGCTAAGCGTGTCTGGGCCAGTCGGTACAGACGTGCAGGTGCGTGCGGGTGAGGCGTTAAATCCGGATGGCACGTTGTACACCGACAATCTGCGCACGGCAAAGGCCACGGATCACTTCATTCTTTCAGGTAAGGGTATCGAGGCACTTGTTCCGCATTTCACATTCCATGGGTTTCGGTACGTTGAGATAACGGGACTGAAGAGCGCGCCCGAGCCCAAGTACGTCACAGCACTGGTGCTGCATACGGATTTCCCGTTCACGGCAAAGCTGACCACTGGCAACGACATGGTGAACAAACTGTGGAGCAACATTCTCTGGGGGCAGCGATCGAATTTTGTGGGGTTACCCACGGACTGTCCGCAACGTGACGAAAGGCTGGGATGGGCGGCGGATGCGCAGGTGTTCTGGCGAGCCGCTTCTTACAACGCGGACCTGGCATCGTTTACACGAAAATTCGCAGCGGATCTGCGCGGAACGCAAATCGGTACGCCGTACTACGGAATCATTGCCCCGGGGACGGCACGGCAAGCGCCGGGCGTTGCGGCGGCATGGAGTGATGCCGGCGTGATCATTCCATGGACCTCGTGGCTGCAGACGGGCGACACCAGCGTCATCGACGAGAATTGGCAGGCGATGCGGAAGTATGTCGACGCGATTGACGCCCGGAATCCGGATGGAATCTGGCACAACGATTCGGGGATTCCCTTCGGAGATTGGCTGTCGCTCGAAGGACGAACGCTCGAGGACCTGATAGCAACAGCGTACTGGGCTTACGACGTAAACATGCTGCGGCAGATGGCGCATGCAACGGGACGTGCGGAGGAAGAGCAGCGGTACTCGAATCTCGAGGCAAAGATTCGCGATGCGTTCCAGAAGAAATTTGTGCATGAGAATGCGTACATCCCGGGCGCGGACTACAGTCCATCGCCATTCGGCGACATCGATAATCCCGATGCGAAGCCAACAGGGGGCGATACACAGACGACATACGTGCTGGCGCTGCATATGAATCTTCTGCCGGATAATATGCGCGCAGCCGGTGCCGCACGCCTCGCCAAAAAAATCGAAGAAAATCACGGCCTGCTGGGAACAGGTTTTGTGGGAACGCCATATCTGTTGGAAGAACTGACCAAGACCGGGCATACAAAACTGGCGTACGACCTGCTGCTCAACACGGGAATGCCCTCGTGGGGATATCAGATCAATCATGGCGCAACGACGACCTGGGAGCGCTGGAACGGCGACACGAAGATGGACGATCCGCAGATGAATTCGTACAACCACTATGCCTACGGCGCGGTGGCCGACTGGATTTATCGCTACGCCGCGGGCGTGGATGCGTCGCCCTTGGATGCGGGGTTCCACACGGTGTTGCTGCACCCTGTCTTCGATGCGCGCCTGTCGCCTCTTCAGTTCACCTATTCGTCTTCCTATGGAGAGATCCGGTCGGGTTGGACTGTGAAGGGCAACACGGTTGAGTGGAACCTGACGCTGCCGGCGAACACGACGGGGAAACTCGAGTTGGCTGCCGCCGAGGCAGCGCAGTTCAAGTTGGATGGCGTGCAATTGAACGCCAGCCCGCTGGTGAAGGCCGTCGATGGTGGGTTTGAGTTGCCGGCGGGGAGTTATCGGTTTCAAGGTGAGATCAAATAATCGGGAGTAGGACGACCGGGCGCGGATTGGTGAAGCTTACCTCCATGTCGCGCCCGGTTGGAATTTCCGATTAAAGCTCAACGTCGATCATTGCGGTTGCACGAGCTCATCCGTGGGCACTTGTCTGCAACTGAGGCCCTTCGCCTGGCACGCGTGCAGAACCTGTTGCTCGGTGCCGATTTGCGTTTCGCCTCGTTGCCCTGTGCTGGTGTTTTCCATCGTGCTCACCCCGCGAATGGTCTGATCCCACGCTTCATTTATGTTGTCAAAAGCATGCATCGAGCGCTGTGCGCCCTCCATCATCATTTGGCGCGTTTGAGCACTGACCTGTTCGGCATGTGCGAAGCTGCTCGCAACATACTTCGGGTCGAGCGACCAGCTATTCCAGATACTCGCCATCGTAGGGTAGGCAGCCTCAAACTCTCCTTCGGGCGCCGCTACCATTGAGATTTGGAAACCCCAGTTATTCATCGCCATCGGAGTCGTTCTAACCATCGCCTTTGCTTTGATTGTGGAACCGCCATGCTGGAACTCCGCTGTGATGAGTTCAGCTTTCTGTCCCGCACTCGCCTGGCTGACCGGCGCCCGATCAAGTACGCGCAACAACTGAATGCCCTGCAAACGTGTGAACCAGCCCAGCGCTTGCTCGGGCGCCATGTAAGGCGCGTAGATTTTGGAGCCTGGAGTCACAAAAGTCTGAAAGCCCAGAAGGACCTCCTCATGGTTGGGACCCTGCAGGCCGATTGAGCCTTTTGCGGAACTCGCCACTTTCCAGCTTGGCGGTATCGACACGTAAGCCGAGCCATCACCCGCGCTCTGTCGCTGCCAGGTCGAGGGGTCCGGAGCGGCAGATCCCTGCGAGCCTTCGGCAGGCTGGCCAATCTGCTTCGAAAAGTAGCTCGACAGCCGGGAATACGAGGTCCGCAAAGCGCTTGGCCGGTCATAGATGAGGCCCGCAATCGAACTCCCCTGGTTCACCGCGACCGACGCAACCGCCTGAACCGGCTGGCCGCCAATCTGGATCGTCAGCATGGCTTGGACGATCGTGTCTTTCGGATC
Organism: uncultured Acidobacteriaceae bacterium; assembly: GCA_963826915.1. Lineage (GTDB taxonomy): Bacteria > Acidobacteriota > Terriglobia > Terriglobales > Acidobacteriaceae > Telmatobacter. Next base: position 720,195 of record CAWGYG010000003.1, on the reverse strand, counting down.
GCCTGTGGCCGCGACGATTTTCATCGGACCGTCGAAGGAGCCTTTCAACGAGCTGAGGAATTGGCGCATCGTCGCGATCGCGGAAGTAGAACCGCTCGATTTCTTTTCAAAGATCAGGCGTCCGGTTCCGTTGGGATCGTTGTACGATTCAAAGCCTCTTGGCAATGCCTTTGCCTTGGTAGACGACGTGCGGGCCTCGCCGATATATGCATTGGAGGACTGAATGCCGGAGGACTCAACGGCTGGACTGCCACTGGCATTGCAAACAATGGATAGCCCTGTGGCAATAAGGTGCAGGATTGTCGCGGTGCGGGGAAGTTTCATGGCTTTCTCCTTTTGCGGAGGCCTTTTGATTGCCGTGGGGCTTGACCTCACAGCGATGAAAGCGCCATGCCTCCGTAAATGTCCTTAATCAACCCTTAATTAGGTCTAAATCCGTGTCGCCGACCCAAAAATCCACTTGAAGACGTTTGGCCATTCTGACGGAGAGCCACCGACAGCCTGTTGAAAAGGAAGATCCTATGCGCCCTGCAGGTAGGACGTGCCGGTAGGATTGGATACACGATAAAGAATTGTTTTGCACTGTCACCTCCTGTTGAAAGCCGTGAACCGGCCTGACACCGATTGCACACTGGAGGAGGGAAATTGCAGTTGAATCTCTATTTTCTATTGGGGCGGCTAGTGGGGATTGAACCCACGACATCCTGAGCCACAGTCAGGCGTTCTGCCACTGAACTATAGCCGCCATGCACCCCTACGATTGTAGCATCGAACCAGCTGTCCGAACCCTCGCCCCACGGTGCCGCATATGCCCGGTTTTGATGCGAATTCGAAGCCTTCCATCGCCGCTCCATCCTCCTCGTCCGAAGGCGTCGTCGAACCGGCGAACCGCTGCAACCGAGGCGCATGGCTCTTTCGCGATCAGACCCTCCATCGCCTTGAAATTCTTCTCGACGAGGCCTTCCGAATTCCTTTCACCGGCATTCGCTTCGGCATCGACGGCATCATCGGCCTGGTTCCCGGACTCGGCGACGTCATAGCCGGACTACTCTCGCTCATCATTCCAATCGCCGCCTGGATTCGCGGCGTCCCCTATGTCACGCTCGTTCGCATGGCGGTCAACCTGGGAATTGGAGTGCTGGTCGGCTCGATTCCTTTGCTCGGCGACGCGTTCGACATCGCCTGGAAGGCGAATCGCCGCAACTATCAGCTCCTGCAGCGACACCTCGGCGAGCCGCGCCGTCACACCCGCAATGACTGGGCATTTCTGCTGTTACTCGCTGCCGCCATGCTGCTCGTCTTCGCCATTCCTGTTGTACTCCTGCTCTGGCTACTCGCCTGGCTCCTCAGGAATTAGGACGCATTCAGCGGGCTCAACCTCAAGTCGTTCCGCGATACAATCAAAGTAAACATGTCGGGGCGTAGCGCAGTCTGGTAGCGCATCTGCTTTGGGAGCAGAGGGTCGGGGGTTCGAATCCCTCCGCCCCGACCATCTAAGCTTCTAAAATCAATAATTTGGGTAGCCCTTAGAAGTCCGTGAATCCTATCCCGTTTTGGGGACTAATCCTCTGGAACTCGAATTCATCAGCATCCCAAAGGAGGTCATTGGGATGGCAACAACTTGTGAAGACAAGTCTCGAGCAGTGCCTAAGATCATTCGGCGTGGAGTGTCGTGATTGGGTCGAGGCGCATGGCGCGCAGCGCAGGGACGTAACTGGCGGCGATGGCGACGGCGGTGAGCACGGCGGTTACGCCGCCGAAGGTGGAGAGATCGTAGGGCGAGACACCGTAAAGCAGGCCGGCCATGAGATGAGAAACAACCAGGGCGCCAACCAGGCCCACGCCGGCGCCCACCGCGGCCAGAGTCAGGCCCTGGCGTAAAACCATCTTGAGGATCGTGCCTCTTTGAGCTCCCAGCGCCAGGCGAATGGCGATCTCGCGCGATTGCTCGTTGACCAAGAAAGAGATGGTTCCGTAGATTCCCAGTCCGGCGAGCAGCAGGGCAGTTGCGGCAAACAGCGCCACCATTTCCATTGAGAAACGCCGCACGGAAAGCGACGAGGAGAGAACGTCGTCCAAGGTCTCCGCGCGGAAGACGGGTAGCTTCGCATCGACGGCCTGGATTTGCGTGCGCACCTGGGCGGAGATGGCGGCTGGATCGACCTGTCCTCGCAGGTAGAACGCAAGAAACTTGGCGGGGCGCTGGTAAATGTCGACGTAGATCTGGGGAGTGCCGGCGTCCGCGAGCGACTCTGTGCGTGCATCGGCAATGACGCCGATGATGGTGGTCCACTCCGGTCTGCCACGGCCCAAACGGCCCGATAAATGGACCCGCTTGCCGACCGCGTCCTCGCCCTTCCCATCTTTGCCGGGCCAGTACATGCGGGCCGCGGCCTGGTTGATGACGGCGACCAGGGGCGTCGCTTCAACATCCTGGTCGACGAAGAGGCGTCCACGCAAGAGAGTCATGCCAAGGACGTGGAAATATTCCGGTGAGACGGTAAACGTATCGATCAGCGGAGGCTGGCTTCTCTCGAGGTCCTGGCCTTCGCGAAGCAATGGAACCGCTTTGTGATCGTTCTGGCCATAGCCGAGGGGAATGGCCGCCCGATCACTGACGGCGGTTTCTTCCACGCCTGGAATCGTCCGGTTTCGGCGGAGAACCTCGCGGAGCAGCACCGATTCCTGCGTTGCGGTGCGGTAGATGTCGGTTGTGGGATCGTTGGGATTCGGCAGGGAGGTCTCGATTGCCACGACCCGAGTGGGATTGAAGCCGAGTTGCACCTTGAACAAGTCCCAGAAGCTGCGCAGCAGAAGGCCGGCGGCGACCATCAGCACCAGGGAGAGGGCTAATTCACCAATCACGAGAACATGGCGCAAGCGCGAGCGCCGACGGGAACCGTTCGAGCCACGGCCCTCCTGCCGGAGCGTCTCTGTCAAATTAAGGCTGCTTGCGAGCCACGCGGGGGCAAGCCCGAAGATGGTTCCGGCGGCGACGGAGACGACGATGGCAAAAGCCAGCACGCCCCAGCTGATCGATATGTCATTGAGGCGCGGCAGACTTTCCGGAACAAATTGCAGCAGGAATTTCCGGGCGCAGAAGAGAACCGCGAAACCGGTGATGCCACCAAGCACGAAGAGTGACAAGCTCTCCGTGAGGAGCTGACGAATGAGGCGCGTTCTTGCGGCTCCCAATGCCTGGCGAACCGCCATCTCGCGCCCTCGCGCGCTGGCGCGGGCAAGCAGAAGATTGGCGACGTTGACGCTCGCGATCAGCAGGACCAGGCCCACTGCGCCGAACAGCAGAATGAGCGATTGGCGAACGTTGCCGACAAGAGTCTCGGCCAGGGGAGTGAGGTGGAAAGTCCATGCGGCCTGGGGCGGATAATCCGCCGGATATTGCTTCTTCAACGATGCAACCAGGGCATCGAGATGCTCCTGCGCGGCCTCAGGCGAGAGACCGGGCTGAAGGCGCGCAATGGTCTCGAAGGGGAAACGCGTGCCGCGCATCGGCGGCGGAGCGGGGTCGCCGGCAAATCCCGCCGCTGCCCACAAATCGGTATTGCGCTCCTCGCTGGTTTGGCCCTGGTCGCGAAAGCTGGCGGGCATGACGCCGGCAACATGATAGACATCGTTGTCCAGGCGCACACTCTTGCCGAGAATGTGCGGGTCGGCGCCAAATGCGCGCTTCCAGAGCCCATCGCTGATAACGACGTCAGGGATGAAGCCGGGTGTTGTGTCGCGCGGATCCCAGGTGCGGCCCAACTCCGGGTCGACCCCAAGCACCGCGAAGTAGCTCGGTGAGACCGACTTTGAGGCGATGCTCGCGGGCTGGGCGCTGCCGGTCAGATTGTTGGTGCCGAAAAAGGATAGGGACACATATTGGAAAATTCCCGAGTTCTGAAGGTCTCTCAACTCAGGGATGGAGATTCCGATGTTGTGCGCGCCCACGCCGGGAAGGTTGGCTTCAATGCGCACCAGCTCACCGGGGTTGGGGTAGGGCAAAGGATGCAGCAGGGTTGCATCGATGACGCTGTAGATGGCAGTGGTGGCTCCGACGCCGAGGGCCATGGTGGCGATGGCAATCAGAGAAAATCCGGGAGACCGGTACAGCATGCGAAACGCATAACGGATATCGAGCAGAAGATTCTCAACCAGCGGAAGACCCTGCTCGGCGTTGTGGCGCTCGCGGATCGCCTGCGCCGCGCCCAGCTTGAGGGCGGCCTGCCTGCGCGCTTCGACGGCCGGCATGCCGGCGAGTAAATTCTCCTCTGTCTGCAAGGCAAGATGTTCGGCCATCTCTTCACGGACACGCCGGTCGGCGCGCCTTCCGGTGGCGAAGTTCAAGAGGCGAATGAAAAAGCGGCGCAAGAATCTCATGAGAAGTCCTCGGCTTTGACTTCAAAGAAGCGCGCGATGATGGCCGCGGCTTGCTCCCAATCGCGGGTCTCCGTCTGCAGTTGTTTGCGGCCGGTCGCGGTAAGGCGATAGAAGCGGGCGCGGCGGTTGTTCTCCGATGCGCCCCATTGCGAGGCAATCGAGCCTTCGTTCTCCAGCTTCAGAAGCAAGGGATAAAGGGTGCCCTGGTTGACAGCCAGAACATCTCCGCTGATCTGCTCGATGCGGCGGGCAATCCCGTAGCCGTGTTGCGGCCCCAGCACATCCAGTGTCTTCAGGACCATCAGCGCAAGCGTTCCTTGCAATACGTCGGGCTTTTCTTTCATCGGGAGACCCACCTTTCGGTTTCCAACAGGAATAATGTCATGATTCCTTTTGGAAAGCAACAGGGGATTTTGCGCGATCATCGCACCGCAGGAAAAACGCTCGACAAGAAATACAACCCCGACGGCCCTCGAAGGGTTTGTCGAAAGGGTATTCGCTGCTGCGCATCTCCAGAGACCGTGGGTGCGGAGCTTAATAAGGAAGCTCAACTCCTCATGAGCGAGATATTTTGTCAGATTGCCCTGATGCTGGGCGGAGAATTCCTACGAAGAAGAAGGACTTTAATTGAGGTGCGGAAACCGGATCAGGGCATTTGTCCTTCGTGTGCCTCGACAAAATACCCCTCACAGACATGCTGGTTCATTTACGACTTCAGCCGCGATTTCTGCAATGAGTTTAGCGTCCATAAGCCATCTGACTTGCTTGGGGAACTGAGCGTCGGGGGTTCCAATTCCCTCGCCCCAACCGCCCAATCGAGCAGAAAGATTGAGTTTGCGGATCCTAAATCGGGTGCAATTCTCACTTGCGCCCATTCATTTCGAGCCGGATCGTCCAATTGCCTCTCCATTTCACTGCCAGTGATAGCCCGCTCCGCTCAGAAAATCGATCTCGGTTAGCGCCGCAAATGCAAAAATCACTATGGCGATCGCTGCCACAGTCACCCGCGGAAAGCGTTCCGCAAGTGTGATCCCTGTGCTGGCTGAACATTCAAAAAGGTGGCTCGAAACGGGCCCACGATCACCGTTCGGGGCCGAATTCATATCCCTGCTGTGCATCTGCTTCCCGTAAGGATGCCAATTCCCGTTCTGTATCGATCTGCGACGTTCTCTCAAAAGCATCTTGTCCTCCAAGCACGCCTCAATCCGCTGCCTTTTTTGAGCCCGTGGCTATCAGAAAACCGAGCCGCGCCCGGCGGATTGAATGCTTGAAACCTACGCTTTCAGTATCTGTCTAACAATGGCTCAAAGGTGCAGATTTTCGCTCTAAGTGCTGACTCCTTAGACACATACAAGAGAGGGAATGGGTAACGGGGTTCCATTACCCAAAATCGAAAAGTAAGTACTGCAAATCCCTTCATCCGCCCGATTGAACCGTTGCCACACGGCTGAATGACGCGCGCCGGCCATTCTGGCCGCTCGCACCACCCGCCTCTACAGGGCAAGCCACTTCCCCGGATGCAGGTTCTCAAGGATCCGATAGGTAAGGGGCGAACAACGGTTTTACAAGGTAAAACGATTATTTGTTGAGCGCGTAGTAGCCAACCTTGTCAGGGGAATCCAGCATCTTTCGGAAAAGCGTCAGGCTGCAACGACTTTGTCCGGATACGGGGGAGACCGTGGGCGGAAGGAGAATCCTCATCGTTGAAGACGAGACAATCGTAGCTGACACGCTCGCTCAGATCTTGTCAGCCCATGGGTACGAAATTCGCACAACTTACTCCGCCGAAGAGGCCATCGAGACCCTCGCTCATTGGATTCCCGACCTTGCCATCCTCGACGTCATGTTGCCTCGGATGAATGGCATTGAGTTCGCGCTCGTATTGAAGGAGAACTACCCCCAATGCCATTCCCTGCTGTTTTCCGGGCAGCCTGCCGTCGAAGGTCTGGTCGAAAAAGCCAAACACGAAGGCCACGTCTTCGAAGTCCTCGCCAAGCCCGTTCACCCCTCTGTCATGCTGAAAGCCATCTCAAATCTGCTCTGCTTCAGCGGCGGAAGTGCTCAATCACTTCAGAATTGAAATAGAAACACTTCGCCGCCTTTGTCGCGTTGCCAACTGCGCTGCCAACGGCAAGAGTGTCGATTGATTTTTGATTGTTATTGCGGGTCCGCCGTGCGCTTAGGTCTCGGCTTTTACCAGCAGGCAGGTGATATTGTCGTGTCCGCCCGCTTTCTTTGCTGCATCCACAAGCCGCGTCGACAGCGTCTCAAGCGGAAGCTCCGGCACAAGAATCGATTGAATCACCGCATCCGGCAATTCGCGCGTCAGCCCGTCCGAGCACAGTAGGAACAGGTCGCCCGCCGCAGCCTCCAGTTCAAACACATCGGGAGTCACCTGGCACTGCGTTCCCAGCGCGCGTGTAATCACATTTCGCAGCGGTGAGCGCAGTGCTTCCACCTGGGTCATTCGACCCATCCTCACCTGCTCCTCCACCAGCGAATGGTCCTGCGTCACCTGCTCAAGCTGGCCCGCTCTCAGCCGGTAGCATCGGCTATCCCCAATATTCAGCACCAGGATGCGCCGCTCGTTGGTCACCATCACAACCAGGGTTGTTCCCATGCCGCTGAAACGCCGGTTGCGCTGCGCGCGCGAGTAGATCGCCTCGTTTGCGGCATTCACAGCGCCCTCGGCCGCTACCAGCAATGGCGTCTCCGCAGCCTCGTCCCGATGCGTCAGTTGGCGAAGAACCTCATCCACTGCCAGGGTGCTGGCGATTTCTCCAGCCGCAGCACCACCCATCCCATCGCAAACAACGTAGATTCCCGCCTCGACGGAATAGCCGAAGGCATCTTCGTTCGACGGACGTTTTCGGCCGCGGTCAGTGACCGCCGCAGCCGTGTAATGAACGACAGCCGTGGCCAAGAAATCCTCCGCAGCCAAGTTTACACGCGCCCGCGCATTCCTCAAACCCTGCAGACCCTTAATTCGTCCCAGGTTTGCCCCCGGCACCCGAATCCCGGGGCAACTCCGGCAGTTCATACACTTGAATGGCGCCCGCATCGAGTATGGCGATCCGCTTGCCCGACGGCGAAATTGCCACGTTTCCACCGCCATCCAGCACCGGACTGGCCGGCGCTGTAAGTTCCACCTTTCCATCAGATGCGTCGTAAACCTCCACCAGCTGGCCCTTCACGTCTTCAAAGCTCAATGGCGAAAACGCATCCACCGCATGAGTAGAAACAAGCGTCTCCCGTGCCAGCCGCTTCCCGTCTGGGGCCATGATGAGCCGCGGCCAGATGTGTGTGCGTGGCGAGGCAACATTCCACATCCGCTTGCCGTTGGTCGACAGGGCAACCATCCACCGGCTGTTGTCCGGGTTACAGGTCGTCACAAGCACTTCCTCGTTTGAAACAAAGTCCGGAACCGGCGAACAAGTGGAGTCGATCCTTCCGATAACCCGGCTCCCTCCAGTGAATGCCTCCAGGTCCAGAACCCATTCGTGTCCCCTGCCTCGCAGGAACTCAAGATATCCCTCGTCGTTGATGGGCAAATGCACCGTTGTGCGTGATCGGCTGGTCAGCATTACCTGGCCGGTGGCGCGCTGCAGGATTCGCACAACGATCTCCGGCTTCCCTCCCGTTTGTGGATTGTCGGTCGTGATGCTCGCAGCCGCAGTCGCCGGGCTTGGCACGTCGCCCGGCTGCGTGCGCGTTCCGGCTGGTTCATCCGAGTCAGTCGCCATTAGCTTCTGTGTCGGGTCGATCTCCAGCCAGAGCAGCGGCCCCGGAAAGTGCAGCAAAGGTTTCAGTTCCAGCGTGGCGTCTCCTGTCTGCAGGTCGTTCTGATCGCGCAGCAGAAAATGACCGTCGTGCAGCATCCACAAGTAGCGCCCCTGATCGTGTACCGTCCACAGTGCTTCTGCTGCCACCGTTCCCTGCGGCAGCGCAAGAACTACCGCCCTGATCTGTCGTTCGTCGCCCGCCGCTGCACCGTCCTCGCGCTTGATCAGTCCCGGTGCGTGAAAGGTAAAAAGCAGCCTGTCTTCATCGACAAAATCCAGCGAAACGAGGCTGTCCCGCTGCCCCTGGTAGATCGCTCCCGGAGCAAAAAATCCCAGCGACTCCACGGGAATCGAGAATGCCGCTGGCTGCGAAGCAGTCGACGCGGGCTTCCCTGCTCCCGCCGCATTCGTGCCGCTCTTATGGCGGTGAAACAGCCCTCCTTGCGCCTGCGCCGGAAGACAGATGCAGAAAGCCGCAGCGACCATGACCCCAAGGCGCGCGCGCAAAGAAACCGCGGCCCACCAGCCGGGCCCAAAATGCCAATTCACCATCGCTAGCTATTCTCGCCGATGCCGCACGATTTGTGCAGTGCCTGCCAATGCGGCGTACCCTCCACCGTGTCTTTGGAACCTTCCCTGGTATAGACTTCGAATCATTCACCAGCCTTCCATCCTCTTTTCCACGCGAGGTCCGCTGCATCGTGAATTCCAGCTTGGTCCCGAAACCGTTCTACGCCACGATCTCGCTGGCTATTGCAGCCCTCTCCATCTTGCAATTTCCCCGCGATCTTCCCTCCCAGGTGCCGGCACAGGCGCAAAGCAGCTCAGCAGCAACCGCACCGTTGCCTGCCGAGGTGCTGGCTCAACTTCGCAATCTCGAAGAGTCTCTCAAGACCGCTCAGGCGGCGGGTGACGAGAAAACCAAGGCAAAAGCGTTCATCCGATTGGGAGAGTTCTACTTGCGAATCTCAGCTTCCGGAAACGCGCAGGAAAGTTATAACCAGGCGCTCACCGCGGCCCGGGCTGCGAAGGACGCGCCGGAGGAAGCAGCGGCGCTGACCGGGCTGGGCCACTGCCAACGTTTATACGGGCAAAACAAGGCGGCCCTGGAAGCGTTCATGCAAGCGCTGGATGTGGCAGCGAGTGCAAACGACGACCGGGGCCGGGTAGACGCGATGATCGGGGCCGGATGGATTGCCAATAATCTGGGTCAGAATCAAAACTCGCTTGAAATGTTCAACCGGGCTTTCGAACTGGTGCGGAAGTTGGGAGATGCCGAACTCGAAGCGACGACCCTGAATCGGCGGGGAGTGGTGTACGACACGCTGGCGGAAAACGACAAGGCACTTGACGACTTCAACCAGGCACTCTCCCTTTGGCGCGTGACCAGCGACCAATGGGGAGAGGTCAACACGCTAAACAACCTGGGAGTTCTCCATGCAGAAATGGGAGATCCGCCCAAGGCACTGGAATATTACAACCAGGCGCTGCAGATAAGCGGCAAACTCGGCGACCGCGCCGGCGAGGCCGGGACATTGAACAACATGGGCGCGCTCTACAAGCGTTTGGGGCAGAAAGAAAAGGCGCTGGAATACTACCGGCAGGCGTTGCCCTTGCAGCGTGAGACGGGCAATCGAGCCGGCGAGGGGGCAGTGGCGAACAACATCGGCAATGTCTATTCCGATCTTGGAGAGCTGGCGAAGGCGCTCGAATCCTTCAACCAGGCCCTCGAAGTTCGGCGTGGATTGGGCGACAGTGCCGGAGAAGCAACGACGCTGAATAACATCGGCGGAGCGTACTCGAAACTGGGACAGAAGCAGCAGGCGTTGGAATATCTGATCAACGCGCTGGCCTTGTGGAGGATTGCGGAAAATCGCAGAGGAGAGGCTACGACCCTCAACACCATCGGCGTCGTCCTTGACGATCTCGGCCAACCGAAGGCTGCGCTGGATTATTACAACCAGGCATTGACCATCCGCCACGCAATCGGGGACCAGTTCGGCGAGGCCGAGGATTTGAGTAACATCGCCGGCATCTATTCCGAACCCGGAGGGGAGCAGAAGGCGCTGGAGTATTACAACCAGGCGTTGAAGGTCCAAGTCTCGATTGGGAACCGCGAAGGTCAGGGGAGAACGCTCAATAACATCGGCTTGGTTTGCGACGACCTGGGGCAAAAGCAGGAGGCGCTGAAGTACTTCAACCAGGCGCTGCCGATGCGGCGCGAAGCAGGCGACCGCGGGGGCGAATCAAACACGCTGGATAACATCGGCAACGTCTACGACGATCTTGGGGATCGGCAAAAAGCGCTACAGTATTACACCCAGGCCTTGCCGCTGGCGATCTCCGTAGGTGACCCAGTGCGTGTGGCACAGGTTTTTCACAATCTGATGCTCAACCGAAAAGGGCAGCAGCCGGCGCTGGCTATCTTTTACGGCAAGGAGGCGGTGAATTTTCTGCAGCAGGTGCGAGGCAATCTAGAGGGGATGGACAAGCGTCTGCAAGCAAGTTTTGTGGCTTCCAAGGGAAACTATTATCACGATCTGGCCGACCTCCTCATTGCCCAGGGACGTCTCCCTGAAGCGCAGCGGGTTGCGGACCTGCTGAAACAGCAGGAGTATCGGGATTATGTGCGGGGAGAAACTGGAAATACGCTTAGCACCCTGGCGCTTACTGCGGCGGAGAAGCAGGCAGAGCAGGACTACGCAAAGTCTACGGCGCAAATAGTTGCGCTCAGCCGGCAATGGGAAGACCTTGACAGGAATGGCGCACGCACGCCTGAACAGGAAAAGCAATACCAGCAACTCTCAGCCCAATTGGACACAGCCGGCAAGGGTTTGGACGCCTATTACTCGCGGCTCTATGTACTTTTCGGCGCGGGTGCCGGTGCTAATGAGAAGGTGGACAACGTGAAGGCCGGGGTGAGCGCGCTGGGGCGGGAGATTGCCGAGATGCCGCACACCGTTGCGCTGTACACGCTGGTGGGGAAAAGCCAGATCAGTGTGATTGTGATCACGGGATCAACAGAGGTGGCGCGGCGATATGCGATCACCCAAGAAGAACTGAACAAAAAGGTTGCGGCCCTGGGCGAAATATTGCGCAACCCGGCGAACGATCCGAAGCCGGCGGCCGAGGATCTGTACAAAATCCTGATTGGTCCCGTGCAGGCCGACCTTGACCAGGCCAAGGCGGAGACGCTCGTGTGGTCGCTCGATGGCGTACTGCGATATGTGCCGATTGCGGCGCTCTACGACGGCAAGGAGTACATTCTTGAGAAATACAACACCGTCACCATCACTCCGGCCAGCATTCCGAATCTTCGCGACAAGCCGGACGTGAGCAACCTGAGCGTTTCAGCCATGGGCATCGCCCGCAAATACGAAGATGGATTGCCCGCTCTCCCGGCCGTTGCCGTGGAGCTCGACGCCGTAGTTAAAGACGCGCAGGTTCAGGGCTCGAATGGTGCCTTGCCTGGAACCATTCTCTTCGACGGCCAGTTTACCGAGAAGGCGATGGAAGACCAACTTAGCGGGAAGCACCGCGTGGTGCATATCGCCAGCCACTTCGTCTTCAAGGCCGGTGACGACAGCCAGAGTTATCTGCTGCTCGCGGGCAAAGACACCCCCGGCAAAGGATTCCATTTAACTGTCGCCGATTTTCGCGACAACCGGAGACTCAACCTCCGCCAGGCTGACCTTCTAACGCTCTCCGCCTGCGAGACCGGAATGAGCGGCAGCGCCGGCAACGGCCGCGAGGTGGATGGCCTCGGCACAACCGCTCAGCTCAAAGGTGCGAAAGCGGTAATTTCTTCGCTCTGGCCTGTGAACGACGCCAGCACCGGCGAACTCATGGGCGACTTCTACAAGCGCTGGGCCGCGGGCGCTGGCAAAGTCACCAAAGTCGAAGCCCTGCGACAGGCGCAGCTTGACCTCTTCCAGGGCCATCTTGATCCCAAGGCCGCTGCTGCCGGGCGCGGATTGTCCGCTGAAGATACTCCGGTACCTGCCTCGAAGACCGGCTATGCCCATCCCTTCTATTGGGCGCCCTTCGTCCTCATGGGAAACTGGCAATGAATTTCGTCAAAGGCTAAAAAACGAACCGAGCTTCCTGCCGCAAATTCCAGCTTTCTTCTCCAGCCACCGAATACCTCTATTTCCGCCTGAGACGTCCCCATCCTTCCGTATGCGAAAGTTAAAGGAGGCAATGACCACCATCCAGTCCAGAAATCGGCGCATCGCAATTCTCGGTTACGGTGCCTGCGCACTCGCCGGAACCCTCTGGGGAACGGGCTTTTATTGGGGCAGAATCGCACTCAACGAAATGAGCGTGGAGCACATGGTGCTCTACCGCTTCCTCTTCGCCTGCATCGGCATCCTCCCCGTGGCGCTGATAAATCGAGTGCGGCTCACCTGGCCCGAAACACGCCTCCTACTCATCTCCTCCGCCTTTGGCATCCCCATTCAGTTCCTTATTCAATTCCACGGCCTGGCCCTGTACCACCGTAAGCCACGCCTCGCTCATGGTCGGCTGCATGCCTGTTCTCCTCGGCGTCGCTGCCGCGCTCTTTGCCGGCGAACGCCTCGATCGCATCGGATGGCTCGCCCTCATCGGATCCACGGTCGGTGCCGGTCTCATCCTGCTCGGCGGTCACCGCGGGCCCGCAGCCCAGGGTCAGCCCACACTTGCAGGCGACCTCATGGTCATTGCCTCACTCTGCACGGCCCTCGCGTGGATTCTGCTCTGCAAGCGGCTGATGCTCTCTCACAGCCCCGCGGTCGTTTCGGCCTACACCATTCTCAGCGGAACCGTCATGCTGGCCATCTGGGTCCTCGGCCCCTTGCTCTTGAACCCCTGGCTGACAAATAAAGCCCAGCCGCCGCCGTTTGCCAGTGTCAGCGTCCACGCGTGGATCGCTCTTGCTATCGGCGGACTGGCCTGCACCGCCACCACCACGCTCCTCTGGAACTGGGGCATTCACCATGTCCCCGCGTCACGCGCTGGTGTCTTTCTCAACATCGAGCCCGCTCTCGGCTCCTACCTCGGCGTCAAGCTGCTCGGAGAACACCTCGGCCCCTATGCGTGGATTGGCGGAGCCCTCATCCTCGGTGCGGCCGTCGTTCTCACCACGCGCGGCCATGAACCGCAACCCATCGTAATTCTCGAATAGCAAGCCCCCACTCTGGCTCCAAAGTCTCATGTCTCCTCCACCATAGGGTCATTCTTCATTGCGAGACATGCCGATAAACTTTGTATCTGTAAGTGGAGGCTGCAGTGGTCCTTCTCTCTTGGAGTCACGAGTGCATCGTCGGCGTCGAAGCAATGGACGATCAGCACGCCATCTTGATGGACTCGCTCAATGAGCTCCGCCTCTCACTTGTGCATGGCAGCGAACGCAAGAAAGTCTGCCAGCAGCTGGAGCGGCTCATCGAGTTCACTCAAATGCATTTCGAGAACGAAGAACAGCTTCTAATCCAGGAAGGTTTCCCCGGACTGCAGGAACATCGCGCCGCCCACCAGCGCCTCCTGTCCCAGGTTCAGGCAAAGCTGGAGCAAGCCAGGCATAACGATGCGGTTGAGTTCCAACCGATGCTCCATTTTCTTCGCAGCTGGTACCTCGACCACGTCCAGGGATTGGATCAGTCCTATGGCACTTGGCTCAATGAGCGCGGCGTCTTCTAGCTTCGCTTTCTCAACAAGACTCGCACCACGCACATATCGACACGGAAGACCGCGCCCGGCTCAAACAGCGCTGAGTGAACACTCGACGCCTTACCAAAGACCGGGACACAGTCGAAAGCGCGTTTCAGCAGCAAATTCCCTGTAACCCTCCAGTTCCCTGCAAAGGAACCGATCCTCCTGGGACGTCCGCCACGTGATCAGGATCACAACTATTCCCGCCACCACCATCGCCCAACCGGACCCCAGAATAAGGGCCGAAGCTGGATACATCACGATGAAGCCTACGTACATTGGATGCCGCACCCATCGATAAGGGCCCGCGCTCACCACCTTGTGTCCCCGATCAGATTGAAGCCGCACCGTAGGTTCAGCGAAGCGATTCACTACCATCGTCCACGTCACCAGCGCCATTGCGGCTAGAAACAGCACGACGCCTGGAACGGCAGTCCACGTTGGCAATGCCAACCAGTGAAACCGGACAGCATCAATCCCCGCAATCATCAACTGAATGAAAGTGAGGGGTAGGAAGAGCGCGAGGAACACTTTGTCGAACCTCTGCGTATTCGTTCCTTTCAACTTTTCGCGTTCCTCAATCAGGTCAGGATTGATCCTGTGAACGACCACGCCCACAGCAGTCATTGCAAAAACATACGTTTCGATGTAAATCCACCCTCGCGTCCAGTCGAGTCGGCCCGCTCCGGCGAAACAAACGACGGCCCAGACCGTCGCCATCAGGAGAAACTTCGCGATTCTCTTCAATCCGCCGATCCGGCTCGAACTGCGATTCACCTTCAAAGAGGCTTCAGATGAACACGGCATCGAATCACCTCCACGAACTCGCAGATGCCACAACCTCGCCACATCAACTCAGGAGTTCCCGTAATACGAGGAATTCTTCGCTCGCGGACACACAATTAAATGTGACAAACCGTACCGATAGGTGTGATGGAGTTGAATATCTGGGGGGAAACTCGCTCGAGCGGCGTGGTCAGACTTCGAAAGAAAGCTGGGTTGAGGTCAGCAGCATAGTCGGCTTCGGCTCCGATGCCAAGTCGTAGACCAGCCTCTCCAGCACCAGCCGCTTGTCAGGCGGCGATGAGCGCAACTCCAGGTCGGCCCGCGCAATCAGCTTGAGCGCCCGCGTCAACTCGCGGCGGCTCTTGTACCGTCGCGCCTGCCGGATCAGATCGTCCGCCGCAAACGGCGGCATCCTGAATCCCTGCCACAATGCCTGCCAGATCGCCCGCGAATCGCGCACGTTCTTCTCCAGGATGACAAGCATCTGTCGGAACGTGCGTGCCAGCATGTACAGGTGCCCAATCGCGGCGTCCTCGCCTGCGTCCGAGCTGTTCAGTAATCCATGCAGCAGCGCCAGCGCCTTTGCGCAGTTGCGCGAACTGATCGCATCCGTAAGTTCGTACAGCGACCGCTGCTTCGCGGCCAGTACCATCGTCTCCACATCGCCCAACGTAATTTTGCCTTTTCCCAGCGTGTAGAGCAGCAGCTTCTCCAGTTCCGAAGCGATCAGCATCATGTCAGCGCCGAGCGCATCCACAAGCTCGCGCGCTGCGTCCGGCTCGATGCGGGTTTCCGCCGCTTGCGCCGTGGCTACGGCCCACCGCATCGCGTCTTCCTCGCCCACGCGCGCCAGTTCCACCATCCCGCAGTGCTCGCCCAGCGTTTCAGTGATCCGCTCAAATCGATTCTTGTCGTCCATCTCCATGCGCCGATTGTCCGTAGGGATGCGCAGGAAATCAGCCACAAAAATCACCAGTGCCTGCGGGTTGGGCGATTTGAAATAGCGGTCCAGCGCCGCAAACTCATCCTTCTTCGCGCCCCGCGTATAAAGCTGCCGGATGTTCCGCACAAAAATCACCTGGAACGGCGACATCAGCGAAGGAGTCTGCGCCCGATCGAGAACATCGAAGATGGAGGTAGTACCCAAATCGAGGTCGGAGAGACAAAAATCCCTGAGGTCTGCCGGAACAAACGCCTTCAGCACAACCTCGCGGCAGCGGTCCAGCAAAAATAATTCGTCGCCCGCCAGCACGTATCCGGCGCGCAACGGCCCTGTCCCTGCCGCTGCAGCCTGGATCTCAGTGACAAAACGCCCTACCGCGCTGAACCCCGCGCCCCACCGCGCGCCGCTCAACTCGTCGCTCCTCGTGCGGCCAGACTTCCGGCATTCCTTGCGTCAAGCATGCGGCTCCAGAATACCTTCCTCGACGTGCCCTTGCCACTCCCGCCCGCACCGGGTTGTCGATATTTGCAACCCATCCCTACATGCCTTCCAGCACGTCCGCCACTAATTGGCGCGCGAAATCCCGCGATAGCCGCTCCATCGCTGCGGGGCTTTCATCCAAAAATGTCGGCAGATCGGTGGTCGATTGGTATTGTTCGCGGAACGTGTAGTTTTTGTTCTCGAAGAGCACTTTACCGTCGCGGTCGGTCACAATCACCGACACAACCAGCGTTATCAGGTAGCTGGAGGACTGTTGCGTTGACGTGTTGTAAGTGAGCGGCGCAACCACTTCCTTCAGAATTGTCCCCCGCAGCATCACGTCCGGGTCGCCGCCTTCCGCCGGAGTGATCCGCAGCCGCGAACGCGTCGCAAATTCCTTGATCACCGCATTCGTCATCACCGTTTCGGTGTGATACGCCTCAGTCCGCGTTGCAAACACCGGAACCGCCAGCGTGCGCGCAGCCTTCGGCAGGTGCGTCGCCGCCCCCAGCGTGTGATAGCCGCAGCCGCTCACCACCGCAAGCGGCACGGCCAGTACAAGAACTGAAATGCTGCGAATCATCCTTCCGCTATTGTAGCGGCGTCGCCGCAGGGGGATTTTCCAAGGGCTTCCCAAAAAACACGTGATTGACCAGGCTTAGGCAGATGAAATAGTCGCCCGAACTCTGCGCACGAGGCCCATTCCATACGACTGGACTGCCGGCTGGAAATCCCTGTGCAAATGAGTAATCCTCGTTCGTTCCTTTCCAAATCACTCTTCCATCGCGCGCAGTAAGTGCTACCGACATCTTCATCACAAAAGTCCAGTTGTGATATCCGATTGCGTTCGGTCGGGAATCCTCCGTGGCGTTCTCACTCAGAATGACAACTGCCAGCACCGCATCACCATTTTCACTTTCCTTGTCAACGTGCGCTTTGACTTTAATATCCCTTGACTGCTCATTGATCTCTTCTCTCAACGCTTTCGCAAGCGTCGACGTATCGACATGATGCGATTCGGAATTATTCGTTACTATCACCCCAATGCTGTGGACACCGCTGAGATCAAGCCCCGGCGCCAATGGCCGTGGCGGCGGATGGTAAACCGGTCCGAAACAGGCACCAAACGCCAGAATCCCCAATACGCATGCGATCGTCAGCAGCTTCTTCCCGAGCATGGCAGGATTCTATCCCGAACATGCCGTCGCTTACCCATCGCATCGTGCACTTTTTTCAACTGCCACAACCCAAATCGAATTCAAACCCAGGCAGTCACCAGCATCGCCAGCCCCAGCGGAGACAACCTGAGCCCATCGGCACGCTCTTTGAAGTACATCTCGTTAATCTGCTCAGTGCCCACCTGCTCAACCCGCTGAAACCCCGCGCGCCGCGACTCCGACTCCAGTTCTTCAGGCTTGAAAAACAGCCGAAACGGCTCCCCTGCCGCGGCCACTCGTTCTGACAGCGCATCGAATGCCTTCTGCCCAAGCGCACTCAGCGTCTCCCTCGACATCGCGTAATCGAAGCTCACCGCCGACCCCGCGGGCATCCGCGCAATCACCTCCAGGGTCGCCCGAAACGCCTCCAGCGTGAGGTACGGCACCACGCCCAGCCAGCCGAAGAATGCCGCCTTCCCGCCATCCAGTCCCGCCCTGGCAAGCCCCTCCGCAAGAGTCTGATGTTCAAAATCGAGTGGAACAAAAACCAGCTCCGACGGCACCGCGATCCCCGCTCCGGCAAGCATCTGGCGCTTCCATTCCTGTGTCGCGGGAAAGTCCACTTCAAACACCCGCAGCGACGCAAACGGATTGCGGTACGCATACGTGTCCAGCCCCGCTCCCAGCACGACATATTGCGTGACCCCGTTGGCAACCGCATCCGCCAGCTGGTCCTCCACATAGCGGCTCCGTGCCGCCATGAAGGCGCGAAAGTCCCGCCCCACCGGGTGCATCGCCCGTTCCATCAGTCGCGGAAATCCGTTGCCCACCAGCCGCACTCCAATCGGATCGTCCAGCACTGGCGGCAGGTCCATAAGCTGGTGCGCGGCGCGGCGAACCGCCACTCCCAGGGCTGTTTTGCTGGCGCGGCCAGTCTCCATGTTTTCGAGTGTAGACGACCCGCGCATCGGCTCCGGCAGATACCATACTTTGCATGAGTTGGATTGGATGGGCGCTTCTCTCAGCTTTCTTCGCCGCCGCCACGGCCCTGCTGGCCAAGGTCGGTGTGGCGCATGTGGACTCAAACCTGGCCACGGCCATTCGCACCACCGTTGTGCTCGTCTTCGCTTGGGGCATCGCGCTGGCTCTCGGCAAACATGGCGAAATCCGCATGCTCGACCGCCGTACCTTGCTCTTTCTCACCCTCTCAGGCTTGGCCACCGGCCTATCTTGGCTCTGCTATTTCCGAGCTTTACAATTAGGCCCCGCTTCGCGCGTCGCGCCACTCGACAAGCTCAGCGTTCCTCTCGTGATGCTCTTCGCGTGGCTCCTGCTCGGCGAAAAACTTACCGTGCCCGCCATTGCCGGCGGCCTCCTCATCACCGCCGGAGCCATCGTAATGGTCCTCGGCTGACCGGCCACCACATCCTTATACTGAACAGAAAGCATTCCGCCAGAGATCCTCAAGGCCATCGTGTCTGAAACCGCCCAGTCCAATCCGCGTCCTGTCTCTCCGCCCCGCCGCATCGTGTTGACCGGATTCATGGGTTCAGGCAAGACTACCGTCGGCCCACTCGTCGCACGCCGTCTTGGCTGGAAATTCATCGATGTCGACGACGTAATCGAAGCCGAAGCCAACGCAGCCATCGCCGAAATCTTTGCCCGTCATGGGGAAGCCGCCTTTCGCGACCGCGAACATGCCACCATCGCCCGCCTTGCCGAAGTCGATGCCGTCGTCCTGGCCCTCGGCGGTGGCGCCATCGAACGATCCGACACCCGCACCCTGTTGCTCTCCGCACCCGATACCCTCGTCATCAACCTTGAAGTCGAGCTGTCCACGACCCTCATTCGCTGTCGTGGCACCGAAAACACACGCCCCGTCCTCGCCGACCAAGCCAACCTCGCCGCCCGCTATCACCACCGCCTTCCCCTCTACCGCACCGCCCACGTCTCCATCAATGTCGACTCACTCACTCCCCAGCAAGTAGCCGATGAAATCCTGCGCGCTGCGCAACCTGGCAATTAATTCGCCAGTCCCACAGTCTGACCCGCAATTTCCAGCCCCAACTCCCCGCTTGTTATCATCAGATGAGGTAAGGGCGCCGCTCCTGCGCCCCGCCGAGGTCTTCATCTTTCCTATGATTTCCGCTTCCCAGGCCGCTGCCCCGCCCGATTTGGCCGTGCCCGAGACCTCCTCGGCTCACGATTCAGGCACTGCGCACCCCCAGCATGCCATTCACGCGCCCAGTCCCGGCACCACCGCGACTCTCATTCACGATCTCCGCGAACTCTTCAAGGTGCGCGTCACCGGCATGGTCGTCGTCACCGGTTGGGCCGGCTTCTACCTCGGATCCATGCAGTCCGGCATCTCCAGCGTGCAGCGTGGATTGCTCGACACTCTCGTCGGCATCGGACTCGTCTCCGCCGGAGCCAGCGCCCTCAATCAAGCCCTCGAACGCCGCACCGACGCCCGCATGATCCGCACCGCCGACCGTCCCATCGCCGCCGGCCGCATCTCGTTGTCCCAGGGCATCCTCGCGGGAATCGGCACTTTGGCCCTCGGCTCCTGGTGGCTGCTTCTCCACACCAATCTGCTCACCGTATCTCTCGCGCTCCTCACCGCTTTTTGCTACGTCGCCATTTACACTCCGCTCAAGCGCGTCACCAGTCTGGCTACCTTTATCGGTGCGTTTCCTGGAGCCATGGGCCCCATGCTCGGTTGGACTGCCGCCCGCGGCCGCATCGAATGGCCCGCCGTGGCTCTCTTTGCAATCCTCTTTGTCTGGCAATTCCCGCACTTCATGGCCATCGCCTGGCTCTATCGCCACGACTATGCCCGCGCCGGCATTCGCATGCTTCCTGTCGTCCAGCCCGACGGATGGTCCACTGTCGTTGAGGCGCTCTTTTACGCCGTCCTCATGATTCCCATCAGCCTGATTCCCTGGCGCCTGGGAATGACTGGCATCACCTATGCCGTGCTCGCGACCGCGCTGGGTCTTTTCTATCTGGCCTATGCCATTCGCTTCACGCGAATTCTACGCACAACCGATGAGACTGAAAGCCGCATGGTCGCGCGTGATCTTCTCAAGGTGAGCGTGATTTACCTGCCCCTCCTTCTCACCACCCTCATGCTTTGCGCTATCTCAAAGCACTAAGGATCGTATGACCACTGTTACATCCAGGCCCGCATCTCCATCAAGCACCCGACCTGCAATCTTCGCGATCCTAACAATAAGCGCCGCCGCCACGCTCTTTCTCTTGTGGCTCATCTATATTCACCCGGCCGCGGCCACCAGCACCCAATTTGCATTCCTGCCTGCACTCAATGCCTTGCTCAACGGACTCGCCGCCACCGCCCTCCTCATCGGCTACACATTTATTCGCGCTCACCGCATTCGCGCCCATCGCGCATCGATGATTACGGCCTTCATCTTTTCCACGCTCTTTTTGATCAGTTACATCCTCCATCACTACCTGCACGGCGACGTCTTCTACCCGCACCACTCTTCCTTCCGCACCTTCTACCTGTCACTGCTCGCCAGCCACATCATCCTTGCCGTGGTCGCTCTGCCTCTCGTGCTGGTCACGTTCTTCTTTTCGCTCTCCGGCCGCATCCCGCAGCACCGAAAAGTGGCCCGCTTCACTTTTCCCCTGTGGCTCTATGTTTCGGTAACCGGCGTCATCACCTACGTGATGCTGCGCCGGGCGCAGGGACAATGAGCCCGATGCCCGCCATGGAACGTGCTCCCGGTCCTCTCCGCACTCCCACTCCTTCTTCCGACGGGACCCGCCAACTCCTCCAGTGGGGATCAACAATGTTCGGCGCAGGCGTCCTCGCGGCAATCCTCCTTGAGCTCTTTCTCGGCGGATTCTCGCCCACCGGTGCCAGCACCAACACCGGCTGGTTCGCGCTCATTATCGCCCTCATGTGCATTCCCTTCGGCGGCCTTCTCCTCACCCTCGGCCTGGCCAAGTGGCTCCGCAACCGCTCCAACACCCGCCGGGGCTGACGGTCTGCTATTCTTTCTCCTTACTGGAGTGCAAGCATATGGCAAAATCTGTCAACAAAGTCTTTCTCTTAGGAAATGTAGGCAAGGACCCTGAAATCCGTTCCACCGGCGGCGGCACCATGGTGGCTAACTTCACCCTGGCAACCAGCGACCGGCAAAAGGACGCACAGGGCAACTGGCAGGATCGCACGGAGTGGCACAATCTCGTTGCCTTCACACGCCTTGCTGAAATTGTTCGTGACTACGTCAAGAAGGGCTCCAAAATCTTCGTGGAAGGCAAGATTCAGACCCGCAGTTGGGACGATAAGGAGACCGGCGCGAAACGCTATCGCACTGAAATCATCGTCAACGACCTTTCCCTGCTTTCAGGTCGGGAAGAAGGCGCGGGCGCAGGCAGCCGCCAGTCCGGCTCGTCCAGTTCCGCAGGCGGCTTCGATCAGCGCCCATCCGCCGGTCACGACGACATCTCCCAGTCAGCCGAAATCTCCGACGACGACATACCGTTCTAGGGATTACCTCCGGAACAGATGTAAACAAATAAACTAATCCAGTAGTAGTCGAGCCTGTGGGAAAGTGGGAAACACGAAGTGTTTTCCAAGCGAGGTGGAAAAGTCTTCTTTGACTTTTCCACCTCGCGCCTTTTCCATAGCTTTCGCGATCAGGCGGTGCTAAGTTTTCTCCAGGCGAGCGCGATCCCGCGACAACGCCGATGCCAGGGCGAGTGCTGATCCGGCGTAGAGCAACGTGTCAGCGACGTAATTCAGTGCGTCATTGAAATCCGAAGCTGATCCGCCGTAGGCGCGAATCAAAACCGCCACATACAGGAATAAAGTCAGCGCAGTCATCACGGCGCCAATCGAGGCCGCGGCTATCCGTGATTTTTTGCCCAGCGCCATGCAGATTCCAGCGGCCAGTAGGATCGCTCCCGTCAGGTAAGCCCATACGCTGGGAAATGGAACCCACGACGGCGTCTTCATTTCCAAAGGAACGCCCGGCGCGAACTCATGATGAAGAAAATGTTCTATGCCATAAAATATCGCAGTCGTCGCCATCACGACGCGCGCAAATAGAATCATCCATTTCGATTGTTGCGGCGACAAGGTGCGACTATGCAGTCCGGCCAGCGCCCATGCGCCTGCGCAAAATGAAAGATCTCTCAGCGCGTAGGCCCACCCGAATCGATCCTGCGGGTGCTTGAGCGCAGACGGCATATAAAGCATGCAGACGAACAGAAAGAACATCAATCCGAGCAGCGTGGACGAAAGGCGTTCGACCTTCCTCACCGTAAGGCTGGTCGCTGCTGCCAGCAGCGCGCATCCGACAAAATACGCCCAGAACCAGTGCGCCGGCATATAGGACGGCACCATATTCTGGACGAACTCGGGACCGCGGAAATGCTCGGGCGCGAATACGGCGAGAGAAACCGCGATGAAGACTCCGCCCAGTGAGATGAGCTTGTCCCAGCTGCGAGCCGCGCTGATCTCTTTTCGAAGAAAGAAAACTCCGGCGACAAGATACAGAACCCCGGCAAGACACATCCAGAAATCTGTTGATGAGAGCATCAGAACCTCTTTCGCAAAGATGCTGCCGCGGAGTCTATAGCCGGTTCCTGTGTGTCAAAAAAGAGACGATCGAGGCTGCCCAGTCTCCACATAAAGCAATGCACCGCCCCCTGTTCCCAGTTCCCTGTTCACTGTCTCACTGACTCCCTGTCTTGTTCTCACTCCGTCTTCGCCAGCTTGCCAATCAGGTTCTCCCGATTGCGGTTTGCCATCGAGTCAGCATTGCTCAACCCCCGCAGCCACACCAGCGTCATGACCCCCGCTAAAACTAAAAAGGCGGGAACAGAGAGCCAAATCCTTCCAAAATGCGCGCATAACAGCGCAACGGCGCCTCCGACAGCCAAAATACCCACTTGAATCAGCAAGCTCAACAATGCGCTCGCTTGCGATCCGCGCTGCCTTGAAACTTTTCCCAGGTTCACGCGATAGGGCATCGTGAGCGACAGGATATTCCCCGCCGCAAGATTGGCCGGAAGCGCGAACACCAGCCATGCCGCAGTCGTTGCTAGCAGAAGCCCACTCGGCGTGCCCATGCGCAGTGCGGTGAACACGCCGGCCAATACCGCCACCAGCAAGAACAGCATCCCGTGAAAAAGGTTCTTCGCCAGCAGAACCTTCCTGATCGGGGTCGGAGAAAGGAACAGCATCTGGATTCCCGTCCCCTCGGCGCCCAGGTTGTTGTAAATCATCTGCATGAATCCAAGCAGCGCATACGACACGCACAGAGGAAATGCCAACAAGAACGGAATTCCCGTGGCAGACGCTCCGTTTCGAAACAGGGACGCGATCACCAGCACCGAAACCAACGGTCCGCCCATCGCAAAAAGCAGCGGCATCGATCGCGGTATGGTTCGCAGTTCCTTCTCGAAGACGGCCGCAATGGGCCCGGAGCCGTCAATCAACCACTTGCGATCGTTCTCCGCTGCCTTCTTCCGCGTCGGCGCTTCACCAAAATTCTCGCCGCTGAACTCCCCTTTCAGCCGCACTCCCAATACGGCGCCGGTCGCGAGAATATAAATCCCCAGCAACTCCAGCGATTCGAGCTCGGGAACCGGCTGATGCGCAGATTCGGGCGCTAGCACACTCGCCCCCAATCCCGGTGGCGTCCAGGGCAGCACTTGACCAACTCTCCTGGCCCACGGAGGCAATTCCCAGGCGGTCCTTCGATGTGTCTGATGCCCCTGTGGTCTCTGGAAATGCGCGCCTTGCCGCAGCGCCGGATTCAGCAGTTGCATGCACAACAGCAAAAGCAGAAAAAGCGCGCTCACAATTTCGCGCGTCCGCCGTTGCGCAAGCCACCGGTCGATCCAGGCAAGAATCGCCCGCGCCAGCAAAATGTTGAACACGGCAAACACCGCAAGCGCCAGCAGTGTCGCGCCCCATCGATCCGGCCTTGCTGCTGTGATGCCAACCCCGATGCCGAGACAACAGAATCCGCCCAGCAGCGCTGGAATATCTATCAGCCCAAATACAAGATGCAGCAGGTAGAACGTTTTGAAATCCACCGGAAACCGCAACAGCCCGCCTAAATCGAATTGTTCCTGAAACGACGCAAGCGCGATTGGAAGCACCTGCCAGACCGCGAATACCCCCCAGAAAAGCAGCGGCAGAAGCCCCCATTTCCCGCTGGAAGCGATCCCGTAACCGGCAGCACCCAGCCCCGCCGCCATTCCCAGTCCCATCACGGTGTACAAAACAAATGCAATGCTGCGCGCTCCCAGCTCAAATGCGCCCTGCACCGAGCGAACACTGTTCGCCAGCATCCGCCAGCGCATTGCCAGCAGGGCCCCATACTGCCTGCGTGCCAGCACTCCCAGCGGCCCCAGACTGGCAGGCTCTGCTCCCAGGGATTGACCTACGCCAGCCATGAAAGCTCCGGCGACGATTCCTGGCCGCTCGCTCCAACAATCGAAAGGAACATCTCCTCCAGCGTGAGCCGCTGTCCGGTCTCCGCGCCCGGCAACGTGCTCGCCACGCCCGCGCGCAGCTCCTCCAGCGATCCGTTTGCAACCAGGCGGCCTTGATGAATAATTGCGACGTGGCTGCACAACCTCTCCACGATCTCCAGCACATGCGTGGTAAGAAAAATCGTGGCCCCGCGGTTGATCATGCCCTGCAGCATCGTCTTCAGCATTCCAGCGGCGATCGCGTCAACGCCTTCAAACGGCTCGTCCAGAAAAAGCACCCGCGGTCCGTGGATTACCGCTGCGGCGAGCGCCAGCTTCTTCTGCATCCCGTGAGAAAAGTCGGTAATCAGCTTGCGCCGCTCATCGGCCAGTTGCATGAATTCGAGCAGCTCTTCCGTGCGCCGGTTCACCGTCTCGCGCTCCAGCCCGTACATGCGGCCCACAAATCGAAGGTACTCCGGAGCCGTCAGCCGGCCCAGCAATGCCATGCCCTCTGGCACCACCCCGATCTGACGCTTCAGATTCAGCGCTCCTGCCCCAAATGGCTGTCCTAGGATCTCCATCGTGCCCGAGGTCGGCTCCAGCAATCCGGTCAACATCTTGATCGTGGTGGATTTACCGGCCCCATTTGGGCCGAGAAAACCAAAAAACTGGCCGGTAGCAACGCTGAGTGTTACATCTTCTACGGCCGTCAACGCACCGAACCGCCGGGTAAGTCCGCGGGTTTGAATCGCTGCAGTTTCCATGTGGGCCAAGGATAGCAAGGTTGGGTGGCGTGGCCAAAACAACAAGTGTCAGGCACACGCAAATCGGCTCGTCTCTCACTTCGGAGTAGCAAGGGTTGCACCCCGCATCGGCACGCCAGCCTCAGTATTGCCCGCGGCATCGATCTGCGCCAGCGTCGCACGCACCACCGGGTCCTCAGGAAAGACCTTCCTGTATTGCGAAATCAATGCCCGGCCCCGCCAACTCTGCCCGTCCATGGCGTATTGCAAAGCCAGCCGCGCCACAATTACCCCGTTGTACGGGTAGGCGGCCAGCCCTCGCACCAATACCGCCTCCGCATCCTCGCCGCGTCCCATACCCTCCATCGCCGTGGCCAGGTTCAGAAAAGTCGTCGGCTCCTCCGATCCCAGTTTCAGCGCACGCGAAAAGTCTTCGGCCGCCCTCGCATAATTCTTCCTTTGCGCCAGTTCAATCGCCCCTTCGTAAGTCAATACCTTGGCATCGTCTGGAGTTGCCTTGCTTGTCTCCTCCAGCTTTTTCAGCCACAGCGGCCAAAGACTCGCGTCTTTGCGGGCAGCGGTGAAATAGGCATCCAGCTGCGCAAGCTGCGGTACGCGCACATCCGGCTCGTTCTCGGGCCGGTTCATCCACACCAATCCCGGCATGTCGGCTTTCGGCTGCTCAAATGCAACCTCGGGCAACGGCTGCCCCGGGTAGCGCACGATCCGATGCTTCGTGTCATTCGAATGCGCAATCCCGGCCACCGCCCGTTTCTCCATGTGGCACTCGACGCAATAATCCCCCACCGCAACCCGCGCATGATCGTCCGGCTTGAGTGTGCAACTCGTCGCTGTATGACAACTCAGGCACGCCGCGCGATACGCCGCTTTCTCGCCGCCCGCCGCCGGCAAATGGTGCGTCGAGTGACAAGTGCTGCATGTCAACTTCCCATGGCTCTCCTGGTAGCATCGGCTCAACTCCAGGGTCGAATTCTTCCACCACAACGGCTGCTCCAGGCTCCCGCGCACTGGCGGACTCACCTCCAGCCGATTAGCCTCCGCCCTTTGCTCCTCCTTGATCGGTCGCTTCACAATCGCCATCACATCCGCCAGCGGCTCTCCCGGCCTGAAGTCCAGGTAGCTCTTTCCCGGATACAAAGCCACCGAGTCCCCGGCCTGGTGGCACTCGCGGCAGATATCATCCGCCACGCGCGGCGACAGTTTTGCCGGATTTACAATCGAAGTGTCCACCTCATGCGACCCCAGCACGGTCCCATTCTTGCTATCCATCTCTTTCACATGCAGGGCACCGGGCCCGTGGCACGCCTCGCAGCTGATACCCAATTCCCCAAATCGAAAAGGCGGCTCTTTGTACAAGCCATCATGCCTTCCTGCTGGGTCGGGCTGACCGTTGTGGCAGACCAGGCACCCGGTCGTCATCACCCGCGTGAATCCCACATCGTCCGCCGGATACCCGGGCGACAGTTCCCAGCTCTTCGACGATGCATAAAAAGACAAGGGCGCCTGCAGTATCCATCCGTTTAGCCGATATAGGTAGCTGTAACCTGTCCGCTCGCCGCCCACCACGTAGTCGATCTTGTGCGCAATGCTATAGGTCTTTTTGCCGTTCCCGTCCAGCTCGTACGCACTCTGGTACAGATTCCCGCCCTCCTGGTAGACAACGTAGTATCGTTTGTTCTTCTCGTTGAAAACAGTGATCGGCTGCGGCGCGCGCTTGAGTTCCGTCGCCGAATTGGCCGGCGCCATCGACTGTCCATGCGGCGTCTGCATATAGTTGCGCGTAATCTCTTCGTGGCAACCCGGCGTCCCGCAGCTGGCCGACCCCACATATCCCACCGACGGATCGGTATTGCGAAAGATGTTGCTGCCGTTCTGCGCCCACAGTCCCTTCGCCGTGCAGATCATCGCCAGAAAGGCAAGACACATCCCAGCCGAACGCCTGCGAGACCCCACCTTCAAGACAGCGCACTTCATAGACCATCCACGCTAGCCATTGAGAGAGTCACAAGCAGTGATGCTCCTCACCGTGCGTAGTCGCGGCGACAGACGACATAAGGCCCGGCACAATAACATGCAGCCTTTTCGTTCGGTTGGAGAGAACACACGGGGTTCTGAGCTAGGGGAACGGCGCTCAGCGGAATCTCCAACGTCCCCACCTTGTTCGATGAGCTGTCGTACACTTCCGTCCGCAGGTAGACATCGCCCACAGGCGCATCGATCTCCTGGTGGAAGGAAACGCCCTCGCTTCTGGCCCTGGCCCACTGCTCCGGCTTGATCACGAGGTCGATGTCGCGACTCACCCAGTTCAGCGGCTTGCCATCCCGGCTGTAAACCACCAGCGCCACCTTCAGCGGCTTGCGCCTCGCCCCGGCTGCATCTGGAATCATCGCCAAGCCGCTCGCTTCCATCTGAAAACTGACTCTGTAGCGCGTAAGTTTGCCGCTCAATTGCGCATTCCCTCCGGCGCGGGTTGTTCCGGCTTCAGGCTGTTTGGCAGACGGCACAACCGTCAGGCGGTAAGGAATCTCGCTGATGTTCGGCATGCCGCGACCCATCAGCGCAAGCAACGGGCTCTTGACGGGCGCAGCGCCGGCCTTCGCGCTCTCTTTCTGCGTCTGCTCAAAGTAGCTCTTGCGATAGAAAACCTTGTAATCACCGGAAAGAATCTTCACTTCAACCTTGCGTTCCCGGCCCACTTCCTTGCGATCGCTGGGAACATAAGCCAGCGTGTAATAGCGCGAACCGTGATCAACCGCCTCGGCGATCTCCTGATCGATATCGTTGTCGTGGTATGCCTTTCCACCCGTTTCCTCTGCCCAGGATTCCGTATCAATCAAGCGGGTTGAAACCTGGTGCATAAAAGCCTGAGGTCCGAGTCCCATATCCGAGTCCACTCCGTGAGCGTCGATGGGATAAACAGATACGCCCGCTTCGGCGAGCACATCCCTGGTTTCACGATAGAAATCGTAGTAACCGCAGCCATTGCAGAGAGGGAAATCGCCGACAAGCCAGAATAGATTCTTTCTGCCGGGAACGCCTCCAAGATAATGCGCCAGGACTTGAAGATCGTTCATTGTGATCAAGAGCTGGTCGTGGCTATCGAGGATTCCGACTCCCCTTTTCAAAAAGTGTTGTAGTGCGTCCGCGCTTTCGCCAAGCCGATCATCCTTGGTGTCCTTCGCCGTTTGCTTCACTGCATCGACCGTCTCCATCAGTTCCTGTTGCTCGGCTTGCTGTTGCGCCGACGTTGAGGGCGACGAGGAACGGGAATGTTTGGATGTGAATTTCGCGATGGCCGCTCGCAGGGCGGACGAATCCTCGTTGAATCCCCAGATCACGTGAATTCTTTCGCGGTCGAGCGTGAAGACTCCAATGCGCAAGTTAGGCGGCAGCGAGGCCAGGTATTTCACCATCTGCACCTGGGCGTACATACGGTCCTCGGGCCACGTGTTCAGCGCGTCCAGCAGCAACACATTGGTGACATTATTCGGTGGCGTGACCGGAATGTTGGTGAAGGTGTTGGCAGGCAGCACAGCAGGCGCAGCTGCAGCTTGAGTCTCCGCAAAATTCGGCTCAAAGAAAGTGATAGCCTGCGGCTTGCCATTTTCAAAAATCTGAAAATCCTCTTTGCGCAATCCGGGAACGGCCTTGCCGTTCTTGTCCATCACCACCACATCCTCAACGGTCGTGCGCACATTCAGTGTGAGCTGGGCAGATGGGCCCTCCGCAGGCGCACTTTGTGCGAGGAGTGAATGCTCAGAAAGAGCGAAAAGGCCAAAGCCGAACAGAAGAAAGCGGAATAGCCTCACGGGTTTCTCCTTGCACGCGTAGTACGAATAATTGCTCTTCGCTCGCGAATCACCCCGACCCCCAGACAATCCTAAGCCGCCGCGCCCGAATCAGCAGCCCTTTCCGTTGTCTTTTGCCCCAGCGGATCATTCTCCCGGTCCGCCACATCCACTAGCGCCGCCATACGCGCCGCCAACTCCGGCTTCCAGCTTCCCTCCGGCACGCGCCAACTCCAGTTGCCCGCCGGCACCGCCGGCGTATTCATCCGCGCTTCCGAACCAAACTCAAGCAGGTCCTGCACCGGCACAATCGCCATCTCCGCCACGCTTCCCGCAGCAGCGCGAATCAGTGGCCACGCCGGATGACTCTTTACCGGCCCGACGTACGCCTCCACCGCAGCGCGTTCCGCCTTGCCCGTGGTCTTCCACCATCCCTCGGTCGTGTCGTTGTCATGCGTGCCCGTGTACGCCACCGTACCCACCGTGTACTGGTGCGGCAAATGCATATGCGCACCCTTGTCTCCAAATCCGAACTGCAGCACCCGCATTCCCGGCATCCCCATTCCCAGCCGCAACGCATCCACTTCCTTCGTAATCAGCCCCAGGTCCTCCGCCACCAGCGGCAGCTGTCCCAACTCCTCTTCAAGCGTCTCAAACAATTCGCGTCCCGGCGCCTTGATCCACTTCCCATTCACTGCCGTCTCTTCATTCGCTGGAATCGACCAGTACGCCTCAAATCCCCTGAAGTGATCCAGTCGCACAATGTCATACAACGCGCGCGATCGCCGAATGCGCTCCACCCACCAGTCATATCCCCGATCCGCCAGCACATCCCACCGATAAAGCGGGTTGCCCCAGCGTTGCCCCGTAGGAGAGAAGTAATCAGGAGGCACGCCGGCGATGTGCACCGGCTTCAGATCCTTATCCAATTCGAAAATGTCCGGATGCGTCCACACATCCGCCGAATCCATGTTGACGAAAATCGCCACATCCCCCAGGATCCGTATTGCATGCCGCGCCGCAGCTTCGCGCAGTTGCGTCCATTGCACAGAAAACGCAAACTGCAACGCCTGCTCCTGCGCCAGTGCGCGACCGGATTGCGCAGCCACTTGCGCCAGCGCCTTCGGTTCGCGTCGCCGCAGTGCTTCAGGCCACGCGGTCCACGCTCCCGTATTGAATTGGCGCCGCAGCTCCGCATAAAGCGCATAATCCGTCAGCCACCCGGCCTCTGCGCTGCAGAAATCCTGAAACTGCTTCCACTGCTCCGCCAGCTTCTCGTCGTGTGCGCCGCGATCAAGAAAGTTCCCCGCCGCTTCGTAAAGGAGGGCCAGCTTCTGCCGTTCCACTTCATCGAAATTCACATTACCCGCACGCCCTGCGAGCCCTCTGATCTGCTCTCCACCAATCCAGCCCCAGTCCGCCAGGTATTCAAGACTGATCAGATACGGATTGCAGGCAAACGCCGACGACCCTGCATACGGCGAATTCCCATATCCTGTCGGGCACAACGGCAAAACCTGCCAGACATACTGCTTCGCCGCGGCCAGAAATTCCACGAATTCGTGGGCCGCGGGGCCGAGATCCCCAATGCCTCCATACGAAGGCAGTGAACTGATATGCAGCAGGACGCCGGAACAACGCTGGAATTCCATGACCGTATTATCTCCAACCGGCGCACCCGGGCATCGCGCTCCACGTAACATTCATTCTCTTGACGCAAAAAGGCCCGCCTTCAACATGTGAAAGCGGGCCTCGTTCCTCAGGGACTTTCTTATTGACCTGGTAGCGTGCCCTGCGCCTTTGCATTTACCTGGACGCGATTTTGCTTCTTGTACTGGGCGATGATGTTGCTTGCAAAGATCCCGAACGCATCCTGCCTCTTCTGTGCCAGGATCTCATCGCGCGTCTGGTCCAGGTTCTTTGTGATATCGGCGTCCGTCGGCGATACCTTGTCGATGATCTTGGCCACCACGCCCGTCCGCCCCGCGTTGATCGGACCGCTGATCGACCCCGGCGTCAAATCAAACAGTTGCGCCGCAATCTGTCCCACCGCTCCCAAATCGGGCACCTGCCCCGTCTGGTCAACCAGGTCGCTCGTCTTTACCGCCGCGCCCATTTCCTTCGCGGCTTTGTTGAGATCATTCTCAGCCTTCGCCTTGGCGGCCAGTTCCGCGGTCTTCTGTCCCAGCAATGCCGGCACCTGCTGGTTCCGGTAATCGTCTTCCACATGGCTCTTCCAGTCTGCGAAGGTCGGCGCGTGCGCCGGCGTCACTCCCGTCACCTGGAATACCGCGTATCCTTCGCCCGTGGGCGCAGACTGCGGCGGATCGCCCTGCTTCGACTCGAAGGCATGAGTAATCAGTTGCGAACCATCCGGCAGCGAAGGAATGACCCCCTGTGCATTGATCGGCGGTGTGGTCACAACTTGCAAATGGTGCGCGTCTGCCGTCTTCTGCAGCCCGTTCTTGATCGCTTCTGAAGTTAGTTGGCGCGCAAAGTTATCCTGCGCGGCGGTCGACTTCTGCCGAAACAGCGTCGCCTGGATCGTCGGCAATACGTCGCTCAGCGATTGCGTGTGCGCCGGCTGCCGCTCCTCTACCTGCACAATGTGATAGCCGTATTGCGTCTTGATGATCTTCGTGTCGCCAATCTTCTGCGTGAATATGGCATTGTCAAACTCCGGCACCATGTGGCCGCGCTGCGCAAATCCCAGCTCACCGCCCGTATCCTTGCTCCCCGGGTCATCGGAGTACTTCTTCGCCAGGTCCGCAAAATTGGCCCCGCCCTGTATCTGCTTCAGAATGTCTTCCGCCTTCGCTTTCGCGGCAGCATCGGCCTTCGTATCCGCGCCCTGGTCCACCTTGATCAGGATGTGTCGCGACTTTGCCTGCTCGGGAACTGAATACTCGCTCAAATGCGCGTTATAGTATTGCTGAATTTCCTGCTGCGTCGGCTGCTGCACGCCCCCCGGTACGTCATTCGGCGTAAATGCAAAGTAGGTGATCGTCCGCGTCTCCGGCACTGCGCTCGCATAGCGCACCGCGTTCTGCTTGAAGAACGCCTCCAGCTGCGCATCCGTAGCATTGATCCCCTTGCGCAGGTCGTCGCCCGAGATCACTGCGTAGTCAAACTTGATCTTCACGTTCTGCTTCAGATACAGGTCGCGCGCTTCTTTGTCGCTCACTGAAACGCCCGCCGTGATCAGCGATTCAAGCCGATGAATCGTAATGTCGTGCCGCACGCTCTCTTCAAAATCCGCAACCGACATGTCAAAGCGCGAGGCAATCAGTTGCGTGTACGCATTAGTGCCGATGAATGTGCCATTCGGATAAAGCACCTGGCCCGCCTGGCCGGTGTGCAGGAATTGGCGGACATCACTGTCGCTCGCCGTAACTCCCAGCTTCGCCGCCTCGGCCAGCAGGATCTCCTGCGACACCATCTGCTGCCCAACCTGCTGCTCAAACAGGTTCACAATCATGGGATTCGAAGCATATTGCGGATTCCGCTGCTGCAACTGCTGCCGCGCCATCTGCGCAACCTTGTCCTGGGTGATCGTGTCGCCACTCGAAAAGAATTTGCTGTACCAGTGTGGATAAATCACTGCATACGTGTTGGCGGACGAAGCCCCCTGCCCCGTAAGCCCGGGAATCAGGTAAACCACCATCGAAACCGATGCGGCTGCGATGATGACGACAAACAATGCCTTGACTACGCGGTTGTCTTTTTGCAGGAAACGAATCATGGATGGATTTAAGCCTTCAACTCTCTACGCGCCATCAAGAGAACCAATCCACCCGCCGCCGAACAGCGACCATGAAGGCTGGCATCCCTGGCAAAAGCGCAATTCTCGCTCGATGCGATTCCCCTCCATTATAGACGACCCAAGAGAACGCAAAAGAGGCAGCTTCTTTCGATGCGGTTGTCCTTCTCTTTGGAAGGGCACGACTTCAGTCGTGCCATAAAAGCCGGAAAAATGGACCGGGCTTTAGCCCCCGAGGGAAAGCCCCTTCAAACAACCCTTTACCTTCAGCCCCCAACTGCATTCGCCCTGTAAGACCGCCCCAAAACTATAGCGGGCATCCCCCAACCTCGGAGATGCCCGCTGTATTCCAGTCTTACGTCAGGTCTTACAAATGTCTTACAAAACAGGCCGCTGTCTTACAGACGGTTCCAATCCCCTGCAGACCGTCCCACAGGATTCAACCTTGTCTCACCGCCAATAGTAGTAGCCGCCTTCCATGTAATACGGACGGTAATAAACCGGGGCATAGTAATACGGGTAAGGACGATATCCGTACGGCCCACGCCGGTACAACGCCGGCCCGCCCGGCGTCAGTCCCTGCGCAAGACGCGCCGCTTCCTGCTGCGTTACCGGCTGCACCGTCACCGGTGTCGACAGATGGAAGCTCACCAGCGCCTCTGCCGGAATCCAGACCCCCGGGCTGCCCGAGGCTGCCGAAGCCGCCACTCCCGCGCCGGCGCCCGCTCCAGCACCAATCGCCGCTCCCGGCCCACGACCCACGGCACCGCCGATAATCGCTCCCAGAATCGCTCCACCAACTACATTGCCGGCCGTGCGCTCGCCCTTGCCGGGTCCCTTTACTTTGAACAAATCCGACTCCAGCGGATAGTTCTGCCCGCCCAGGTCGAGCGACGTAAGCTGCAATCCCAGCTCGTTGCTCCCCGTCAGCGCTCCCCTGTCTGGATGCTTCACTTCCGCAACCACGCCATGCACCGTCGCGCCGCGCGGTATCGCCAGCACCCCGCCCAAGGTCACATCCTGAATCACCGTGAACTGGATCGGCTCACCCGCCTTCGCTCGCTTGCTATTCACAGCTTCGCTCGTCCGCACCTGCATCAACGTTCCCTGCGGCACCGTTACCGGTCCCGTGGGCATCGTGTACTGCGGAGGAGGTTGCTGCGCATACTGCGGCCTCTGCTGCGGGTATTGTCCCGGGCCATATCCCGGCGGAGGAGGCGGTGGCCCCTGCTGTCCGTATCCAGGCCCTTGTTGACCGTAAGCCGGAGGAGGTCCTTGCTGCCCGTATCCCGGAGGTGGTGCCTGCTGCCCGTATGCAGGCTGATTCTGGCCCCAGTTCGGGGGCGGATTCTGATTGATGCTCGGAGGCGCGTTCTGCCCATTATCTGGGACCGGTGCACCACCATCCGGAGGCGGCGCTTGCTGGTTGTCCGCCATACCCCCGTTTGGGTCGGTCATTGGCGCGCCCATCGCGTTCGCATCGTCCGCGGGGTTGCCAACCTTGAGATTGTTATGGACTTTCGTAACTCCTGGCACGGTCTTCGCGATCGATTCCGCCAGTTGCTTCGACGAATCGCTCGAAACGGTGCCCGAAAGCGTCACTTCGCTCTGGATCGTAGCCGCCGTGATCAGATCGTTCTTCAGCGCCTGGGACCCATCCAGCGCATGCACCACGTCCATCTCGATCTGTCCGTCGCTGCGCGGAGCGTTATTTTGCGTGGCGTCCTGCGCCAGCGCCAGCGCGCCGCTCAAAGCAACTGCAGCCAACAATGCCAAAGTCTTTGAAAATGACCCTTTTAAGAATGCCCTATTCATCTTCTGTCTCCTGCAAACGTGTGTGCCGATGCTAGACACTTAGACGGCTCGCTGCCGAGCCCGTCATCGTTGCTAACCCGGCTCCAGGCGAAAAGTTCCGCGCCTGCTCCTCATCAAGATGCTCTTCAGGCGCCCCGCGAACCCTCGATTTTCACTTCAGTTACACTTCCGCGGCCGCCTGCTGGGTAAAAGGAACAAACAACCCCTGGACGTCCGGGAAGAATATCTGGAAAACGGTCCCTGAAGGTGCCGTTCCCGTCACCGGACGGCTCCGCACGTGCACAATGCCATGATGCTTGAGGATGATCTCGTGACTCACCCACAGTCCCAGGCCGGTTCCCGTCGTTCCCTTGGTGGTGAAAAACGCCTCGAAGAGTTGCGCGCGCACATCCTTGTCCATCCCATCGCCTGTATCGGCAACCGTGATGCGCACCCCCTCCCGGCCCGGCTTGCTCCAGTCGCGCGAGCGCCGCGCGCCGATAATCAGCCTGCCCCCTGCGGCGCTTGCGTCGATGGCATTGCTCACCAGGTTGGCAATCACCTGCCGCACCTCTCCGCCAAAGCAATAAAGGTCCATCGCCGAGTCATAATTCCGCTCCAGTACGATCCCCACGCTGCTCATGCGAGCCATGTACAGCGATAGCACCGAGTCCAGCAGCTCCTCCATGCTGGCCCGGGCAGGCAGCGTCGATTGGCGATAGAAGCGCAATGTCTGCTGTGTAATCTCCGACATCCGCTTCACCTCCTGCTCGGCAAGCGATACATAGTTGATCGCCACCCCATCCAGTTCGCAAAACTTGCGCAACAGGAATAGCAGGTTCGTAATGGCTTCCAGCGGATTGTTGATCTCGTGCGCGATCGACGCCGCAAGACGCCCGGTAACCGCCAGCTTTTCGGTGCGCCGCAGAGCCTCTTCGCTGCGCTTCCGCTCGCTGGCGTCCAGCACAATCACGCCCACCCACCGCACTCGGTTCGGCGTGGTCATCACCGGGTACGCAGTCACCAGCCACGTCCACGGCCATTTCTGTTCGCCACCCTCTCCGCTCAGCTCCAGCCCGTGCACCGGTGCTTCTGAATCAAGTACGCGCAGCACCGCTTCTTCAAGTCGATGCGCAACCGGCTGCGGCATTAGCTCCGGCAGGGTCTTTCCCAGGTGCCGGCTCAGCGGTACCCCCGTCATCCGCGCGAATACCTCGTTCACTCGAACAATGCGGCAGCGCCGGTCAAAGAAAATCAGCCCTATAGGCGCATTGGCCAGCATCGAGTCCAGCAGCGACAGCGTGTCGTTCAAACCTGAGCGCTGTTCCTCAATCGACGAGACCATGCGGTTGAACGCCTCGATCAGGTCCCCGAACTCGTTCTCCACTGTCACCGGAAGCGGAAAGCACGCGCTCTCCTTCGAACCTTGCATCAAGGCACGTGTGCCTTTTTGCAAAATCCCCAGCGGCTTCGATATCGACCGCGACATCAGCAGAACCAGCAATGCCGAAGCGCCAATCCAGATCAGCCCGAATGAGTATGTGCTTCTGAGTACTGTGTCGAGTTGCTCGTTGTCCCAGGAGCGATCGGTTTCCACCCACGCGTATCCGCGCAGATTCGAGCCGGAATAGATCGGCTTCACGCCTTCCCATCTGCGATTTTCAAACCAGAAAACCCGCGGTTCTTTTCCTCGGATCAGCGGTATCTGCGCCTTCTCCTCAGAATCAAGAGGATACTGGGCCGCGCTTCCCTCGTTCACGTAGAGAACATTCCCCGCTGCGTCCGTAATCCGCGCCCGCGCCACGCTGGGCGCTTCCCCCATCATGTGCAAAGACGGGGCAACCATCTCTGGGCGCCCCAGCTGATAAGCTTCCTCCGCCTGCAGTGCCACCGAGGTTGCCTGGTGAGCCAGCCGTTCCAAAGCATGCTTGCGCACCTCCCGGCTCTGCACATTCACCAGCAACACTGCATACAACCCGAGTGACAGTGCCTCGAGCAACATCAGCCCCAGGATCATTTGCCATCGAATGGTACGTGGCCACCAACGCATGATTCGACCTCGTGCTTCAGTGAAACCGTGTCGTTTCAGTTTACCGGATAAGCCAAAATCTTCCGGCTGCGCTACTTCCCTAAGAGCGCCCGCGCAATTTGACCGCCGTGGAATCGTCCATTCTCAATGAAGATTTCGTTGGTCCGCGATCCCGCTACGATGACCCCGGCCAGGTAAACGCCCTTTACGTTGCTCTCCAGCGTCTCCGGGTCGCAGACCGGCAGCTTGTCCGGCCCTTCGAACCGCACTCCGAGGCTCTCCAGGAATCCAAAATCGGGATGATACCCCGTCATCGCAAACACAAAATCATTCTTCAGCGTCTTGGCGCCGTCCGGTGTCTCCAATTCCACAGTATCCATCTTGATCTCGACCACCCTGCTGCCGAAATATGCCGCGATTTCGCCGTTCTTGATGCGATTCTCAATGTCCGGCCGGATCCAGTACTTCACGTGCTGTTGGACTCCCGGCCCCCGGTACACAAGTGTCACCCGGGCGCCGCTCCGCCAAAGCTCAAGCGCGGCGATGGCCGCCGAATTCTTTCCGCCAATCACCACCACGTCCGTCTCCCAGAACGGGTGAGGATCGTTGTAGTAGTGGTACACCTTGCTCAAGTCTTCGCCGGGAATGCCCATCAGGTTGGGCAGATCGTAATAGCCGCTCGAGATGATCAGCTTGCGCGCCCGCAAAATTCCGGGACGTCCGAAGCGATCCTCCGTGTGCAGCGTGAAGGCGCCATCGCCTCCCGTCACCCTCTTGACGCACTCGTACTGTCGCACATCCAGCTTGTAGTAGGCCGCCACCAGCCGGTAGTACTGCAGCGCCTCGTTGCGTGAAGGTTTGGGGTTGGGACTGGGAAACGGTATGCCGCCAATCTCCAGCAGTTCCGGCGTGGTGAAGAACGTCATGTGCGCCGGATAGTGAAACAGAGAATTGCAGATGCATCCCTTGTCCACCAGCATCGCCGTGAAGCCGGCCTTCTGCGCCTCGATCGCACAAGCCAGTCCCGTAGGACCCGCGCCAATCACCAGCACATCACAGATCCGCTCCTGCGCCTCATCCCCGTTTAATTCTTCCATCTCTCTAGCTTAGGACATGACGCCAAACCACGGTTCATCGCTCAATGCGGACTCCACTTGAACTGGCGCTCCTGACCGACTCCACCCGGGTCCGCTTATGCCGGCACGGCCTCCATCACCGCCGTGCGCGTCACTGAAATCACGCTGATGTCGTCTTCCTGGCCGAAATTCTGCGCGGCTGTAGCCACTTCTCCAGCCGAATCCACCGAATGCAGCAACTGGTGCACCCGCTCGAAGCCGAACAGATGCCCCTCGGCGTCCATCGCTTCCACCACACCGTCCGAAAGCAATACCAGTTTGTCGCTTTCCTTCAGCTTGAACCGCATCACCGAAAACTCGGCACTCGTCAGCATTCCCAGCGGCAGAGCCCCTTCCACCGGCATCAGTTCCCCATTCAGATACGGCGCCATGTGGCCGGCATTGGCCAGTGTCACCGCTCCATCCGCGCCAATCCGCAATGCCAGGCAGGTGGCCTGCGCGTTGTTGCGGCCAAGCAGTCTCTGGTTCAGTTGATCCAGCACGAATCTCGGATCTGTATTGAAACTCGCCGCGGTGCGAATGGCTCCCACCAGCAGCGCCACCAGCATGCCCGCCTGCAATCCTTTTCCCGTAACATCCCCGGCAACGATCAGCAGGCTGCTGTCTGCATGGTTGGGAATGATTTGGAAAAAGTCGCCGCCTACTTCGCGAGCAGGACGATACTCGCTCTCCACGATCAGCCCCGGCAGCGTGGTGCGCGCTTCCGGCAGAATCATCTGCTGCACTTCCTGCGCCTGCTTCACATCCAGCGCCATCTGCCGCTGTGTCTTGATCGACTTCAGCATGCGGCGCAGCAGTAGCAAACCAATCACCAGCACCAGCAACAGGTTCGAGATCTGGCCAAGCCGCATGCTCAATCCAAACAATTCCAATCGAATGGGAATATGCAGGACAACCAACTCTGCGGTAAACGTCCCGATTCCCCATAGGATGACCGCCGGCAGCACGATCCATCCCTCCAGCCCCTGGCGGCGAATGCCTTGGAAGACGATCCACAACTGCAGCGCGAGAAACAGCAGCCTCACCAGCACCGATGCCGAGAGGAAAATCCCCGCAACCCGATGCGGAACCAGGCCGACAATCATCTCCTGGCCAACAACAATCGTTATGAAGAACAAAAGCCCCAGTCCGGCGGCAGCACGCGGAGTCCATGCCGGGCGTTGCCGCCCAAACCACACCCACCAAACCATCGCCCATCCGACGTAGATGAGGGCGGTCATCAGGGCGTCGTTCACCAATTGACCTTCCATGATGCTCACGTACTGCGTCCAGGAACTCGCCGTTGAAAGTGCGCTTGAAGCGGCTTGCAACAGCAATAGCGCGCCGATCCAGAGATAGACCTGGTCCGTGCGATCAAACAGAATCAGGGTGAACGAAAGCACGGCCATCACGCCAAACAAGAGCACCTGCGTAGACGAAAGTGCGTATCCCCTGATCAATTCCACCCAGGCCATCTCGTGTGTGGCAGCCACCGTTGCCGCGTCGCCCAGCACCGGCGCATTGTGGAATCCGCCCACATCCGCCACTTCCGTCAGCGTGGACGGCATCATAAACACTCTGAATGCCAAAACCTGGGTGGAGATCCCCTGGTTGCTCCCGGTGTTCTCGTCACCCACACTTGGCAACGGAAACATCATGGGCTGGGAGTAGTAGGCGGTCGGCGTTCTGCCGTTGAACTTGCCAAATTGGCCCACCAGGCCACCATTAACGAAGACCTGGTAAACGTCATCCACATCCGACGGCCCTTCCAGGGCCAGTGCTTCACCGGGCCGCGCATGCACCTGAACGCGAATTCGGTACCAGCCATAACCCCAGTAACCGGCGTGGCCGCGGACACTCCAACCTGGAACGTACTCCGAGAGGCCGCTGAGCGGATCGAGAGCCCCGTTCGTGGATTTCAAATCCACAGTCTCCCACTTTGAGTCATCAAAGCCCGGCTCGGCCCAAACCGGCTGGCCGGTCGCTGGATTGATCGGCGAATCGCCCACCGTGAATTTCCACGGCCCGTACAGCCGCACCGCAGACTGGCCAAGCGTGACTTGTTCGCCGTTTTGCGAGGCAGCCTGCGCCACAGGCGCGGGCGTGCCCTCTGCCATTGCCAGCAGGCCGATGGTGCCGATTGCCAGGAACACGAGGGAAGAGTGGAAGCGTCGAGCCAATGCCAGACCTCTTCTGTGAGAGAACCCCTGCAAGGAATATAAACACGAACTAGCACCACTTGGAAGACATTCTCAAATATCCAAAGTGAATGAAACGGTAACCCCCGGCACCCCCCGCATCAGACAACTTCACCAGTCGCTCTTGGTAAGCAGCGCGCTTGCGAACTCGCGCTGTTCGAAGTCTTTGATTTTTTCGAAATGTCCTCACTTCGACGACATCCATTCTCGAACGCACGCGCATCCAAATAACGCTGCCATAGTTGGCTCGACAAAGGTTTTTCGAACAAGGAGGCCCATGAAACGTAACTTGGTTTTTCTGGCTGTTCTTTCAGCTGCTCTCGCCCCCTCAACCTTCGCCCAGAGCGATCCGAATCTGCCTAACCAGTCCCTCAACCCTGCTCAGTTGCGAATTCAAAAAGAAGTTAGGCACGAACTGATGATGCTCCCGTGGTTCGGAGTCTTCGACGACATCGCCTTCCAGGTGGAAGGCAACACCGTCACCCTCTTGGGCGAAGTGACGCGGCCTGTCACCAAATCGGACGCTGAGAATGCCGTGAAGCACATCGAAGGCGTTCAGCAAGTGGTCAATAAGATTGACGTCCTGCCGCCGTCTCCGATGGATGAACAGTCGCGCATGGCTCTGTTCCGCGCCATCTATGGCTATCCAGCCCTGGAAAAGTATGCCTTGGGCGTGCGGAAGCCCATCCGCATCATCGTTAAAAATGGTCACGTCACTCTTGAGGGCGTTGTCGATAGCGATGCGGACAAAAACCTCGCCGGCATCCGTGCCAACGGCGTCCCCGGAGTCTTTTCCGTAACCAACAATCTCCAGGTCTCCGCCCGATAGCTCGCGAATTCAAGTGCGTCGGTCTGGCAACAAGTCTCGATCGGTAGGTCAGGGTCTCAGCCCTGGCCTACCGCAACCGCGCACCGCCTCGCCGATTCCTCGCCTCATCTTCCTTGTCTCGTCGCACCCCGGAAGAAATCGAGGCCTTCAGGCACGGAGGCTCAATCGAGTGTTGATCCCGCTTCACCACCCGTCAGTGTCGTAATTGATCTGGCACCATCAACCATGGCCCCATGCCCGCATCGAGTGCCCATATCTCCTCCCACACCAACGCGCGGTCCCGGTCGTTCTTATTCTTCGCGTACCATGCGCGATAGTGCGCCGC
Source organism: uncultured Acidobacteriaceae bacterium (assembly GCA_963826915.1). Lineage (GTDB taxonomy): Bacteria > Acidobacteriota > Terriglobia > Terriglobales > Acidobacteriaceae > Telmatobacter. Next base: position 678,916 of record CAWGYG010000003.1, on the reverse strand, counting down.
CGCCTTCTTCAGCAATTCGGCCTCTTTGGGGTCCGGAGTTCCAGTGTTGTCTTCACCAGAATCCGCAACAGTGATCGTGTATGCCTCGGCAAGGATCAAATGCACACTCGGCGTCCATTCGTCTTCCGGGAATCGCGACAGAAAGCTCTCACCTTCTTTGATCAGCCCATCACAATTTGCGCCGGAAATAGACGACCACTGGCAGCGTTCATCAAGGATCGCCATTCTGTAAAGTTCGTTTACGCTTCCAGTCGGCGCCAGTTTGGAAACTTGGCCAAGCAAATTCCCGGTGTAATACTCGGGCCCCGGCCGCGCCGACTTTCCTGTCTCAATTCCCAGTTCGTTCAAATCCTTCTCCAGCAAATCGTGGGCCCTTCGCGTTGCATCTTCTGATTCGAATGCCGAGTTATACGGCACCTCTGCAAATTCCGCGCACTCCGAAAGCCGCCCCAGTACCTGGTCGGCAAGCAGAATCGCGGCTGCTTGTTGCTCAGGCTTGCTTCGAGCCGCAAGCGCCATCCATTCCCGCAACACGGGAATTAATTGCTTGTGACAATAAAACGGCGGCTGTTCGATTTCTCCTCCTTGCTGCGGAGCAAGAAACGAGAGCATCGTCAGCGTGGAATCCTCCGGCATATGCGCCAGCATCGCAATTCGCAGGGGAAGCCATGGCTGCCCTGCCTCGGGGTCCACGGCTTTCGTGGACTGTCCGCCATATTCCAGTGAACCTCGGGTTGTTCCCTCCCACTCAAGCAAAACTCCAGGCCGCTCGCCGCCCGCAGCCACGCTCTTTCCACCGATTCCCGCCTGATGCGTAAAAACAAAGAAAAAAATGTGGTCGGAAAACGAATAGACCGGTTTCCAGTAATCCTTTCTTTGTTTGCGCTCAACAAAATCTCCAGGCTCCTCAGACCGCTTTCCGGGGATGTGCATCGCTTCCGCGAAATGTTGCGCATCGGGAACGTTCTCAAATGCATAAAAAATCTTCACCAGCCTGCATCCGTGGCGTCGCAGAGCGTCGTCGCTCTCGGTGGGCAGCGGTGGCAGTGGCCCATCGTAGATTTGTTCAACCAGCGGCTGATAAAACTGTGCGATGCGCCGAACGCTTGCACCGTCGGCGAGAGCAATTTGCGCAGTCGACTGCAGGCACCAGCGCCCTTCCAATTCCCTTTCCTGTTCCTGCCGTTCGTTTTGAGGATCGTAATTCTTGTCCTTGTCGACGGGCGTCTCGACTTTTTCCCCTGGATGCAGAATTGCCCACTCGCCAATCGTTGGAGCAGTCAACTTCTCTGCTTCGGCCACGCTTTGCGAGACAAAACTGTCAGTCGTTTCCCCAGGCTGTTGTGTCACGCTTGCCGTCGAAGCACTGAACAGCAGGAATACCGCCGCGACAGATACAAGTTTTGCTCTGATCTGCATGGATCGGCGACCTCGTTTGCCGTAACAGAATTACCGCGATTCTACAGCTACATCGAACCAGTTTGGCCCGACACCGGTCTCGCACTCGCCCTCTCTTCAACAACTCGACAATGTGCGATCCGACTTACGGCATCCAGTCCCAGCCAACCCTCCCTCGCATCCATTACCCTAGAAGCGTCACGAATTGAGGAGCTTTCCAATGTCGGTCGTCATCCGCCAAGAAGATTTCATAGCCAGCGTCGCGGGCGCGCTGCAATATATCAGCTACTACCATCCAGTCGACTACATCACCTCGCTCGCCCGCGCTTATGCGCGAGAACAGTCCCACGCCGCCAAAGATGCCATGGCCCAGATCCTCATCAACAGCCGCATGTGCGCCGAGGGCCACCGCCCCATCTGCCAGGACACCGGCATCGTCAACGTCTTCGTCAAGCTGGGTATGGACGTCCGCTTCGAACCAGCCCCCGGCGCGCAGCCCCTCGACCTCCAGGAAATGTGCGATGAAGGTGTCCGCCGCGCCTACCTCGATCCCGACAACAAGCTTCGCGCTTCCCTGCAAGCCGATCCCGCAGGCGCGCGGAAAAATACAAAAGACAACACCCCCTCCGTCGTAAATGTCGAATTGGTCCGCGGCAATACCCTCGAAATCACCGTCGCCGCCAAGGGCGGCGGTTCCGAAGCCAAATCAAAATTCGTGATGCTCAACCCATCCGATTCCGTCGTCGAATGGGTGCTCAAGACCGTTCCAACCATGGGCGCAGGATGGTGCCCGCCCGGCATGCTCGGCATCGGCATCGGTGGCACCGCCGAAAAAGCCATGCTCCTCGCCAAGAAGTCGCTGATGGACCCCATCGACATCCAGGACCTCATCGCCCGCGGCCCCAAAACTACCGCCGAAAAACTTCGCGTCGAGCTCTACGACAAAGTCAATCGCCTCGGTATCGGCGCGCAGGGCCTCGGCGGCCTCACCACCGTCCTCGACGTCAAAGTTCTCGACACTCCCGCCCACGCCGCAAATCTTCCCGTCGCCATGATTCCCCAATGCGCGGCCAACCGCCATGCGCACGTCGTGCTCGACGGCTCCGGTCCTGTCTATCTCGATCCGCCTAATCTCGAAGACTGGCCCAAACTCACTTACGATGTCTCCGGCGCTCGCCGCGTCAATCTCGACACCGTCACCCGCGCCGAAGCCGACACCTGGAAGCCCGGCGAAGTCCTACTTCTCACTGGCAAGCTCCTCACCGGCCGCGACGCAGCCCACAAACGCATGACCGACATGCTCAGCCGCGGCGAAAAACTCCCCGTCGATTTTCGCGGTCGCTTTATCTATTACGTCGGCCCCGTCGATCCCGTCCGCGAAGAGGTCATCGGACCCGCAGGCCCCACCACGGCCACCCGCATGGACAAGTTCACCCGCCAGATGCTCGCCGAAACAGGCCTGCTCGGGATGGTTGGCAAGGCCGAACGCGGCCCCGTTGCAATCGATGCAATCAAGGAATTTGGTGCCGTCTACCTGATGGCTGTCGGCGGCGCGGCCTACCTCGTCTCCAAGGCAATCATCGGAGCACGTCAGCTCGCATTCGAAGACCTCGGTATGGAGGGCATCTACGAATTCGACGTCCGCGACATGCCCGTCACCGTCGCCGTCGACTCCAAGGGCACCAGCGTCCACCAGACCGGCCCCGCCGAGTGGCAGCAGCGCATCGCCAACATCCCCATCCTGCAATAAAGTGGAAGGACGCTGAAGCGGGCCATTGGTCGTGATCTGAGGGCTCTTGGCTGGAACAGAAACCTGGGTGCCCCATGTCCGGATTTTCGGACATGGGAAGCCACAAACCTTATTCATCACCCCACTCATCCGGAGGTCCTTCATGCACGAAGTCATCCTCAAACAATTCGAGCACCCCGACGAAATCCGCACCTTCGAGAAAGGCAAATTCGAATTGGTCCACATCGGCGGCATGACCATTGGCCGCGCCACCTACGAGCCCGGCTGGAAATGGTCGCAGCACGTCGGCAAAGCCCTCGGCAAATCAAGCTGCGATGTGGCCCATGTGGGAATCGTGATTGCCGGCCGCGCCACCGCCGCCATGGACGACGGCCGCGTCTTCGAAATGAAGCCCGGCGACATCTTCTGCATCGAGCCCGGCCACGACAGTTGGGTCGTCGGCGACGAACCCTACGTCTCTCTCCACCTGATGGGCGCCAGCGACTACGCCGCCAACAAACCCGCCCCCAAATAGAAACTGCCCACCGAACATCGATGAGCAGTTCTTGCCTAATCCCTAGTCCCTAATCCCTGATCCCCGCTCTTCGTCACTGCCTTCCAAACCGATAAACAAATCCGTACGTGAACCCGACATCCCCCTGCAGGGTCGAGCCGAATCCGTTGACAAAGTACTCCGGAGCCAGCCGCAGCGAGAGATTCGGCGTCACATTCACCTCGCCCAGCACGCTCGCGCTGATCGCGTACGTCGTCGCATCCGGATAAAGACCCAGTACCGCCGTCCCAAACCCGTTCGTGTCCCCCGAAAAATTGCTGATCGCCACTCCACCCAGAACCCGGCCCGCAATCGAATACCTCGGCCGCAGGTAGAACCGGTAGGTCGGTCCCGCCAACGCATCGTAGTGGGTGATTGCCGGACGCGTAATTGACGTCTCATTGAGACCAACGAAGGCCGTCCCATAGTAGCCGCGGCCATCGATCGTAACGCCAAGCCTCTCGTTGAAGTAACGGGTCACTGCCATATCCCATGAATACATGGTGGCGCGCTGCAGCCCCGGTCCGGGCGTAAACCGCTGATAGCCGCCGCCGGCAAACGCTTCGTAGAGATGAGAATAGGTGTCGTGGATGGCCTGCGCCCGGCGCGCTTCGCGCCGCGCACGGATGCGTGCCTGCACGCTCACCTGACCCTGTTTTTGATCCGGTGTTTGAGTCTGCGTTTGCGTCTGATCCTGGGTTGTCTGAGCGGGATTGCTGCTCGAAGTCGGACTCTGTCCTTGAGCGGCGAATGAAGCTGGCAAAAAAAGCGCCAGTAATACGGCAACACGGCGGAAAGAATACATCGGTCTTGGCTTACCTCCACGACTATACAGAGGCTCACCGCTTGCGCAGCGCCCCCTTAGGTATTAAAACATCTTGAGCCGCTTGTGCGTTTGCCTGCTCTTCGTTGGACGCAGCCCCCGCCAATTCGCCTCCTCCCGCTCAGCTTCCCGCGCAACATCAGCCTCAACACCCCAAAGATGATCCGCTGGAATTGCTCCGGCCCAATTCTCATTCCATTTCTGTCCTGCATTCGCCTTCGGATGCACTACGATAGAGGCGACGGAGGCTTCATCTCGCCATGTTTCGATTTATGTTCGGCTTGGTTCTTGGCATCGTGTTGGTTCCGCTGGCCGTTCTGGCATGGCTCGACTACGGAAAGGTCCCGGTTGCTGTCGCCGATCCTCCCATCCCCTACGAGGAGCAGGTCGTCTCAATCCCCCTAGATTCGCGTATTCAGAAGGAGATGGTCAGCACCCACATTGAGGCCGATGCACCCACCCTCATTGCCGGAGCCCAAATCTACACTGAGCGCTGCTCCGTCTGCCATGGTCTGCACGGCAAACCCTCCGCCATCGGCACCCACATGTATCCTGACGCTCCCCAGTTGCTTGAGAAACACATCATCGGCAATGTCGTCGGCGTCAGCGACGATCCGCCAGGCGAAACATTTTGGAAGGTTTCCAACGGTATCCGCCTCACCGGCATGCCCGCCTTCAGCACCCAGTTGAATGAAACCCAGATGTGGCAGGTCAGCCTTTTGCTGGCCAATGCAGACAAGCCCATGCCCCCTGCGGTGCTCGATATTTTCAAGCGCGCTCCCGCTCCTCCAGCCGAGGCGCCCCCGGCTCCGCCGCCCAAGCCATAAACGTACCTCCACGCAACTCCGGCGCTGCCCGCGCTCGCCAATCACGAATTCCCCGGAAAGGGTCGAACAATGAACATCCTCCAATCCCTTCGCAAGGGATTTGGTTTCTTCCTGATGAGCTTCGGCATCTCCAGCCCGGCCAAAAAGCCGAAGCCGCCCCAACCCAAACCGAAATAGCCCCCTGCAAATCACCCCTTCGCGCCTCACCGCGCCCTCCATCCTCATGCGGCTGAAAAAACCTGCAACCCCCGCATCCCCATAGTGTCCAATAGACGGGTCCATCAGATCTCAACAGCGCGGAGCATCAACAGAACGGAGCAGACAAATGGAGCCGGTCGCATCAATCCCAGGTCCCCGAGGTGTTTCCCCAATGCCCACCGAAAGGAAAAAGCGCTCGCTGCGAGCTTTCTGGGACTTCTTCGTCCTCTTCAGCGGAATCTCGACCGCGTCCAACCTGTCCCGTACTCGTCCCGACCCCGTCCAATCCCGCGGCCTGTTCCTCTTCCGCAACAACAAGCGCCAATGATCGGTTAGCTGTTCCCTACTTCCTACTCCCTATTCCCTGTTCCTTACTCCCTACTCCTTGTCCTTTGTTCACTGTCCACTGTTCACTGCCTACTGCCCACTGTCCACTGTCTCCTGTCTCCTGTCTCCTGTCCCCTGTCCCCTGTCCCCTGTCCCCTGTCCCCTGTAAACTGATCACATGTCGTTGACCCGCCAACAAGCCCTCGACCACTTCCACTCCCCTGACCTCATTGGCCTGGGCTTCGAGGCCGACGCCGTCCGTCGCCGCCTGCACCCCGAAGGCGTAGTCACCTACATCATCGATCGCAACATCAACTACACCAATTTCTGCACCGAATACTGCACCTTCTGCGCCTTCTACCGCCCGCTCCCTAAGGAAGGGAAAAACATCCCCCGCTCCGACGAGGGCTACATCCTCTCGCTCGAGAAGATTTACGAGAAGATCGCCGAAACTGGGGAAATGGGCGGCACCGGCGTCCTGATGCAGGGTGGCCTTCATCCCGATCTGAAAATCGACTGGTTCGAGCGCCTGTTCACCGGCATCAAGCAGCGCTTCCCGAAAATCTGGCTACACTGCCTGTCCGCGTCCGAGGTCCTCGCCATCGCCGAGTACTCCGACCTCGATCTGCGCACCACGATTTCTCGCCTGCGCGACGCGGGCCTGGACTCCATCCCCGGCGGCGGAGCGGAAATCCTCGACGACGACGTCCGCAAGCGCATCGCCCGCCTCAAGTGCCGCACCGCGGACTGGGTCGCCGTCCATCGCACCGCCCACCAGCTCGGCATGCGCACCACCGCCACCATGATGTTCGGCGTCGGCGAAACCTTCGACCAGCGCATCAATCACTTCGAAGTAGTCCGCAACCTGCAGGAAGAGACCGGCGGATTCACAGCTTTCATCCCCTGGAGTTTCCAGCCCGGCAACACCGCCCTCGGCGGTCGCGGATGGGAAGAAGCCACCTCGGTCGAATACCTCAAGGTCCTCGCCATCGCGCGCCTCTATCTCGACAACATCGAAAACGTGCAAGCCAGCTGGGTCACGCAAGGTCTCAAAGTCCTTGAATTGGGCCTCCACTTCGGCGGCAACGACGTAGGTTCCGTCATGCTTGAAGAGAATGTCGTCAAGGCCGCAGGCACCAGCAATTGCACCACCGAAGAAGAACTCCGCCGCATCATCCGCGACGCCGGCTTCAAGCCCGTCCAGCGCGACACCCTCTACCGCACCATGTTCCTCAACTAGCGAAACAAGTCCCTGTCCCCTCTGGCCTGTCATCCTGAGCGGAGCGGCTTGGGGCCCCGCGGACAGAGTCCGTGGGGTAAGCGAAGCGAAGGCCCTGCTTTTGTTTTTCGATTGTCCATCGAAGAACTTGCCTCTCGCGTGCACCAATCCGCAAGAATCCGGGTGCCCCATCCATGACGCAGGTTCATTGCGGCGTGGGTGGGAAAGCATCATCCTCCGCGGGCGCTATTCAACCCGCAGAGCCTGCACAGGATTAATGGATGCCGCGCGCCGAGCGGGGATGATACCCGCAATGCAAGCGGCCAGAGCCAGCACGCCGATGGCTCCCGCCATCACCGTTATGTTGACGCTGGTGATCTCGTACAGCTGCGATTTCACGTAACGCACACAGAAGAGCGCGACCGGAACCCCGATCGCTAGCCCGACGAGGGCCTGCAGCATGGCTCCGCGCATCACCATCCCGATGACGCGGCTGCGCGCGGCGCCGAGCGCCATCCGGATCCCGATCTCCGGCGTGCGCCGAACCACCGTGTACGCGGTGACGCCGTAAAGACCGATAGCGGCAAGCAACAGCGCGAGTAGCCCGAAAAGCGAAGTGAGGCGCGCAATCAGGCGCTCCTCAATGAAGCGATCATCAATCTGCTGCTGGAATGTCCGGAACTTCACGATGGTCAGGTTGGGGTTGATCCCCGCCAGGGTGTTGCCGACAATTTTTTCAAACCCGGGAATGGGACGCGCAGTCTGAATCACGATTGCGCCCGCGTACATCGATTGGTCTTTGTCGAGGGGGTTCTCGGGGTCGTTGGGGATGCCGGCTGGTTGTGTGAGCGGTAGAAAGTACATCGCGTGGTCCTTCCAGTAGACGCTCGTGTACGTGGTGTCCTCCACCACTCCGACGATTTCATGCGCTCCATCCTGGGGAGTCTTGGCCGGACCGGAATAGCCAAAGCGATGGCCGATGGGATTGCGGTTGCCGAAGAACTGCTTGACGAACTCCTGGTTGACAACCGCGACCGGCGGCGCATTCAGCGTGTCCTGCGTTTTGAATCCACGGCCCATCACAACGTGTGTGCCGACCGAGTCGAAATACTCCGCGGTGCCTTTCACCCAGGAAGCGCCCTTGTTGATGTCTGGCTCGCCCTGAATCTTTACGCCGGATCCCCAGTTATTCTCTTCCATCGGCGTGTAGGTCGAGAGCCCGACTTTGACGACGCCGGGAATGGCGTGGAAGCGGTCCACGATTGCCTGGTAGAGCGGTTCGACCTCTGTGTTCTTATAGCCCGCCGCTTGCGGATTGATGTGGGCGATGTACCGGTTTGTTGCATCCAGCTTCATGTCCACGTTCTCCGCCTTGTTGAGGCTCTGCGCAAAGAGGCCCGCGGCGACCAGCAGTACCAGTGAGAGCGCGGCTTGCAGAACCACAAGCGCCCTCTGCAGCAAGGAGACTCCGCCGGCGGTGGTGCGGGCGTTGGTTCGCAGGGCTTCGGCGGGTTGAGTGCGCGCGGCCATCAGCGCCGGGGCGAGACCGAAGAAAACTCCCGTAAGCAGTGAGAGCGCAAAGGCAAAGCCGATCACCAGGGGCGAAGGCAAGGCATTCACCGGCATGTTCTGTTGGTCAGGGAAGGCAAGCGCCAGCAGCGCGTGTGCTCCGAGGTAGGAGATTGCGAGCCCCACCAGGCCGCCCATGCCGGCAAGAAGCACGCTTTCGGTAAGCAGCTGGCGGACGATGCGGCTGCGTTGCGCGCCAAGAGCGGAGCGGATCGAGAGCTCCGCGCGGCGGCTCATTCCGCGGACGAGCAGAAGATTGGCGAGATTGGCGCAGGCGACAAGAAGTACAAGCGCCGCGATCCATTGCAGCAGCTTCAGGTGGTCCTTATAGCCGTCCTGCATGTTCTGGATGCCGCCGCCGCCGGGTGTCAGCACAACGTGTGTGCGGGGAAGAACCTTCTGGGCGCGCTGGTCGGTGAACGTCTTCAACGGCGCAAGTTCCTGCTTGAGCAAAGCGCTTGTCTTGGCCTGAAGCGCAGGCAGGGAAGTTCCCGGCTTGATGCGGCCGATGATGTAAGCCCACTGCGAATCGGGGTCGTTAAAATACGGCGCGCCGATGATTACGTCCATCGCGTTCATAGGCAGGAAATACTTCGGCGGATTGGTGTCGATGCGGTCGCCGTAGAAGCCCTTGGGAGCAACGCCGATGACGGTGGCTGGTTTTGTGTTGATGTAAAAGTTGCTTCCCACTACTTTCGGGTCGCCGGCGAAATCCTGCTGCCATGCGTCGTAGCTCATCACGGCAGTAATCGGCGCGCCCTTCTGGTCGTCTGCGTCCATCAGCAGGCGGCCTGCTGCCGGCGAAAGTCCGAAGACACGGAAGTAGTTGCCGGAGACAAATGTGCCCATGACGGATTTGGCCACCGTCTGCGGGCCCGCACGACGAACCGTGATCGGCCGCCATGCGTAGCCTGACTCCATGGCCGCGAGCTCTTCAAACTCCGGCAGGTTCTTCTTGAACATGTAATAGGTGTCTGTAGCGAACAGCGAGTAGTCCCCGTTGTCGTGCCAGCCGCCGTTAACGCAGCAATCATCGGTGTCGCCGATGCGGATGAGTGTCTTGGGATCGGTTACAGGCAGGTTATGAAGCAGGATGGCGTTGACCAGCGTAAAGATTGCCGAGTTCGCGCCGATGCCGAGGGCCAGCGTCAAGAGCGCGGTGATGGTAAAGCCCGGGGTCTTGCGCAACTGGCGAAATGCGTAGCTAAGATCCTGGATCAGAACTCTCATGCACTCTCCTCACACACTCTCATATGTTACACAGCGTAGCATTTCGCACGTTATCTGACAATCAACCTGACAGACCCTCAGGCCCGATCCCTCACACCCCGATTCAACGATCCCAAAGCTCCACCGAAAAACCGGCACTTGTGCCGGGGGCACGGCTTACATAGCTTGGTGAAAAACTGAACGAAAGGTCCGTTCTCGCGCAAGGGCGCTTTGTTTCTCGCGGGGCTTTGTAACAAGGGCATGACTTCAGTCAGGCCAATAAAGGAAATCAAATCACGTTGGGCCTCAGTGTCTGAGTGAGAACTCAATCTTCGCGCTGACTTGCCTGTGACTAATGCTGCGTGGGAAAAACACCCCGTAGGGGTGTAGGGAAACTAGCCCCGGGTAGAGCCGTTGATCCGGCTCACGGATCAACGGCGTCACCCGGGGACAACGACAACAGAACGTCCCGAGCCCCGTCGGGGCGATGCAGCCCAACCATAAGTGCTGATTCAGGCCATTTGAAACCGAGGGCTTTAGCCCCTGCAAATCTCCCTACGAATGGACTTTTTCACCAGGCTGTTGTAATCAACGCCGCACCTAAGTCGAAACAAGTAGGTTCTTATTCCTTCAACACCCCGACACTCCCATCGCCAAACACCACAAGAATCTTCTCGAAGTCGGTCGCTGTGCGCAGTTGCGAATAGATCGAACGATACGTCTCCAGCCATGAAACCCCTTCGGCGCTGATCGCAACGAGCCATCGTTCCCCGGCAGGCTTCCGTGCCCGTCCCTCAGCGTTGGCGCTGATTAGCTCAAGCAATTCACTTGTCAAATCAAAAAGCAGAATCGGATCTGAATCGGAATTGTGCACGAACCCAATCATTTTTGGCGCTCGCTCATATCCGTCTCTCAATAGACGAATCCGAACTCGATTCCGGTGGATCGTGTCTTTATCATCCCGACCCAGCGCTCCTCGCTCCAGAAGACTTTGTATTTTGCCCTCTAGCGAGGCAGCGGTTTTCGAGGCCAGGAGGATGGGAGCGGTGACGGTCACCAGCACTGTCATCCCGTCAGGCACGCTTTCTCCAAGGGTGGCTCGCAGGCGTTCCATGAGCCGGGTCGCAACCTTGTCGAACCTCAGACGAGGTTTGGCGGTCTCTTTGCCCCCGCCCTGCCTTTTGAGGGTTCTAAGGTCAACGGCCACCCGTTTCCCCGCGGCCATGAGAAAAGCATCGGCGGGATCACTCCCCTCCTCCCACCTTGCCGCAAACCGTCTCGCGACAGCTTCGATCGCGTCTCGCTCCTGCTTCTTCAAATCCCTAGTCAGTCCAAATCTCTGAATTCAGCCCGATTTTCGGGGCAAAATCTCGTCAATTCTCGGTCCATGCACCCGTTAGCCCGCTCCGGCAAGCGCCAATTCCTGCCAATCGTGTGTCCGTATCCCACGCCTTACCCCGTTGGATGCTCCGCCGAAAGCCCCTTTCAGCCTCATTCAGCAATCCCGAGGCCTTCCCTTCTCGAAAATAAATGCCAGAATGTGGCCCGAGTCTTCCAAATCGGAGGGAGCCTGGGTTGTTTCGGCTGAGACCTCGGAAACAAACGCCCAAAAGGACAGGCCTCCAGACATCATGAAATCGGAGGGAGCCTGGTTGATTTGGCTGAGACACTCGGAAACAAATACCCAAAAGGACAGCCGTCCAGACAAGCGTCATGAAATAGGAGAGAGCCTGGGCCTTCAGGCCCAGGAAATAAATGCGCTCAAAACGGATCGGCCTTCAGGCCCGGACAATACCCGCCCCGTTGCAGATCAATACCCCTCCAAGGCGCACAATTTTAGATAGTCATGAACTCTCAATCACTCTCCCAAACAACTCAAAAACGGAGAAAAATAATTTTTCAAACTGTATTCCTGTACAGCCAACCTCAACCAATGCCATTTCAATCACTTACGCGTACAGCCAATACAGGAATACAGAAAATGTAATGCCACAAACGACCAAAATGTGCCACTTAAGCCCCCTTAAGAAAGCCAAAATGTGCCACCTTTTGCCACACAAATAAGGGGTAGGTCACCGCGGTATGCCGGCAAACGGCCACTGCCCCATCCTTCTCGCACGAACCAGATAGATCGCGCTTCCGCTGCACGCAATGCCTGCAGCCACCGCAAGTCCGCCCAGTGCCTCGGCGCGCCGCGTAAGCATGAACACAAATCCCGCCATCGCCGCCAGGGGCGGCAGCGGATACAGCGGAATCCGAAACGGCCGCTTCAACTCCGGCCGCTGCCATCGCAACAGCATCACCCCGATGTGCTGCGGAAAGAACTGCAGCAGGATTCGCGTCACCACCAGCATCGTGATCACCTGCTGCAGCGAGAAGAAACAGAACACCGTCGCCACCAGTCCCAGTCCCACCAGCGAGCGGTGCGGAATGCCGTGACGCGGATGCACCGCATTGAAAAAGCGAAAGTAGTTCCCATCGCGCGCCGCCGCATACGGTACGCGCGAGTAGCCCAGCAGCAGCGAGAACACTGATGCAAACGCAGTCCACATCACCAGCGCCGCAACCGTGTAGCCCGCCCATTGTCCAAACGCGGATCGTGCAATCTCGGCCACCAGTTGCACCCGCACGATCGCGGTCTGCTTTCACGTGCACCGCAGCATCCTGCATCGAGGGCAGCGCGGCCAGGTTCATGGTCACGTAAAGTGCCGTAACAAACAGCACCGACAGCAGAATCGCCCGCGGAATCGTCCGCTCCGGCTGCTTCACCTCGCTGCCCAGAAACGTGATGTTGTAGTAGCCCCAATAGTCGTAAGTCGCAATCAACGTTGCCTGCGCCAATCCGCCCAGCGCCACTGCAGCGGACTGCGCCGGCGACATCGGCATATGCCATCCACCGGTCGCCGCCGCGTGCGCAAATCCTGACGCAATCACGCCCGCCAGTGCCGCCATCACTCCCGCGAACAGCACCCATGCCAGCCGCGTGATCGAGCTCAGATTCCGATAAAGCAGCGCCGTCACCAGCAAGCACGCAACCGCCGCAGCGAAGTTCGCATAATGCAGCGCAGGCAACGCCGCAATCGGCGCGTTCTCCAGCCCCGGCCAGAACCACGCCAGAAAGCTCGATAACCCGATGCATCCCGAAGCAATCGACAGCGGCGCGGAGAAACTCAGCTGCCACACGTACAAAAAGCTCAGCCAGTTTCCCGCGCGCTCCGGCCCGTAAATCTCCCTCAGAAACGCGTACGATCCGCCTGCTCGCGGAAACGCCGCGCCCAGTTCGGCCCACACCAATCCATCTGCCAAAGCAATCGCCGCGCCCAGCACCCACGCCCAAACCGATAACCGGTAACCCGCCGCGGCGATCACCAGCGGCAGCGTGATGAACGGCCCTACACCGATCATCTCCAGCATGTTGAAGAGCACCGCCGAACGCAGCCCGATCCGTCGCTGAAGGTGATCGGATTTATCAGAAGAGAGATTCCCGGAGATGGGCGAAGATGGGATCATTCAGCAGCAGTGCTGCACGGATTGTACACTGGCGATAACTATGTTCAACGCTCATGGATCCCTTCGCGCAGCACTCAACCTTGCCATCGCCGGCTCTATATCTGCGAGCCTGGTTCTTGTGTGCTCGTCGCCGCGCACACTTATCGCTCAGCAGCCTGCCGCCTCCGCTCTGGCGCCGCTTCCCGCAGTCGAGCCGCAGGTCACAGCCTTGCCTCTGCCCGAAGACCGCGGAGAAGCAGACCTGGAACAATCGCTCAAGCGCCTCTCAACAACCGCCAGCGTGATGATGATCGTGGCGCATCCCGACGACGAGGATGGCGCGCTGCTCGCCTATCTCTCTCGCGGTTTCGGCGTGCGCGCAACCCTGCTCACGCTTACCCGCGGCGAAGGCGGCCAGAACGCGATGTCCGTCGAGAGCTACGACGCCCTCGGCATCATCCGCACCAACGAGTTGCTGAAGGCCGATGAGTATTACGGCGCGAAACAGCTATGGGGCACCGAGGCCGACTTCGGATTCTCCAAAACCCAGGAAGAGGCCTTCGAAAAGTGGGGCCACGATCGCGTCCTCTACGATGCCGTTCTCGCTGTGCGCCGCGAGCGGCCGCAGGTCATCGTCTCCACCTTCGTTGGCGGCATCACCGACGGACACGGCCATCACCAGGTCTCCGGCGAAATCGCCCAGGAAGTCTTCAAGGCCGCTGCCGATCCCAAGGTCTTCCCCGAGCAGTTCAAACCGGTGTCCGAAGGCGGCCTCGGTTTGCAGCCTTGGCAGCCATTAGCTGTCTACTCCATGGTTCCCTTCGCACCCGTCACCGAGAAGGGCATGTTCGACTACGCCACCGGCAAATGGGCGCCCGCGAAGTTCCACAACTATGTCACTGGCGAGTGGATCTCGGGCGTTCCTTCCACCGATGTAAAGCTCCCCGTTGGCAAGCGCGATCCAACGCTCGGCCGCAGTTACGCGCAGATTGCTCGCCAGGGCTGGGGCGAGCAGAAATCGCAAAACGGCGGCGCAAACCCTTCGCTCAGCGGCCCCGCTTCCGCTAACTATCATCTGTGGGCCGTCGCTCCCTCAGCGAAGCAGTCAGGCACTTTGGCTGTGAGAGACGAGTCCCTCTTCCACAACGCGCAAGTGAAGATCGACACCACCATCTCCGGTCTGGCTCGCTTGGCGGGATCCTCCGCGCCTGATTGGCTGTTGCACGATCTCACTCAGATCGAAAGCTCCGTTGGCCAGGTCGAATCCAAATGTCCGTGCCACGCAAACCTGTCCGTTGCCCAGGAAATCGCGCCCCTCTACCGCGAGACCTTGGATCTGCGATCCAAAGTAGCCGCAAGCAGTCTCGATGCCGAGTCAAAGGCCGGGTTGCTCCTCGAACTGGACGCGAAAATCTCCGAATTCCAATCCGCGCTGAAAGACCTGCTCGGCCTCGATCTCATCGCCTTCCGCACCAGCGAGGCGCATGCGCAAAGCGGCGGATTCCGCGGCAGCACAGCCGAGGAGTCCCCGACCAGCGTCTCACCCGGCGAGGAATTCCGCGTTCACGTCCACGCATCCCAAGCCACCCCCGACACGCGCCTCGATAAGGTCTGGCTTCAAAGCCGCACCGACGATGAGTGGAAGAACAGCAACATCAGCACCGCAATTGACCCGGCTGCTCCTGTCGCCGACCCCATCTTCACCGTCCACGCGGCCGGCAACGCCGCTCCAACCGCGCCGTTCTTCACGCGCCCAACCATTGAGCAACCGTTCTACGATATTTCCAACCCGGAGTGGCGCGAGCGTTCCTTTGCACCATATCCCCTAGATGCATGGGCCGAGTTCAGCTTCGAAGGCCTGCCCATTCGCCTCGGCCAGGTTGTCCAGACCCTCCAGCGCATCACCGGCCCCGGCGGCTTCTATGAGCCCCTCGTCGTTACTCCGGCAATTGGCGTGAGTGTCGCGCCGGAGGCTCGCATTCTGCCGCTGGATGGTAGCGCCCTTCCAGTGCGCGTCACCGTGCACACGCAGGCCGCTGCCGAAGGAACAGTCACACTCAAGCTCCCCGACGGTTGGCGCGCCGACCCGGCCGAGGTTCGATTCCAACGTAAAAGCGCCGGCGACACCGACCCAATTCTCTTTTCCGTTACTCCGGGCGCAACTGAAACCACCGCGTATTCCATTACTGCAATCGCGCACTCTGACGGCCGCACCTACCAGTCTGGCTGGCACAGCGTCGGATACCCTGGATTGCGCCCTTACAACCAATACCTGCCCGCTGAATTGAAAACCCGCAAAGTGGATGTGAAGCTCGCACCAGGTCTGCGCATCGCCTATGTCATGGGCACCGGTGACCTGGTCCCGGAGGCGATTGAAGGCATGGGTGTTACGCCTCACCTGCTTTCCTCCGCTGAACTAACGGGAGGAGATCTTTCCGCATTCAATGTCATCGTCGTCGGTATTCGCGCGTATTCAGCCCGCCCTGAGCTGACCAGCGTTGAGCCACGACTCGAGGAATTTGTTCGTAACGGCGGTACGCTCATCGTGCAGTATCAGAGCAACAATTTCCCTGCCCCGTTGCCGCTTTCAATGGGAGGGCGCATCGCCGAGCGCGTGGTCGATGAGCAAGCTCCAGTGAAACTGTTGGATCCTGTGAATCCTTTGCTGACATCGCCCAACAAGATCACATCAGCGGATTTCGACGGCTGGATCGAAGAGCGCGGCCACTCCTTCCTCGACACCTGGGATCCCGGTTATACGGCGCTCACTGAAACCGCCGATCCGGGCCAGGATCCGCAGCGCGGAGGCTTGCTGGTGACTCATCCCGGGAAGGGAACATATATCTACGTCGCCTATGCTCTTTACCGCCAGTTACCCGAGTTAGTGCCGGGCGCTTATCGGTTGCTTGCGAACTTGCTTAGTGCCGGTAACCACTCACCTGCAAAATAGTGGATGCGGCAATCCATCCGCCCAGTAGCCACTTGGCCCATCCCCTGACGGCCTTCAGGCCGAACGCACTAACACGTTTAGAAACAAAGTTGACCTATGAATAGACCATAAATTCATCGCGCTTTAACAATTCGTCAACTTCGCTTCTAACTTGTTAAAAGTATGTGAATTAGTCAAATATTCATCAAAATCTGAGAGTGTGGGAACAAGAAGCGACGAGAGACATCTTCCGCCTTAGGGTCCTGCACATCATCGAGAGTCCTCTCCGTCGCGTGCGATTTCCAACTACAACGATGGCTTCATCTTCAAGCGTTGTGCAGTGACCCGGAAAAGGCGCTCCTGAAATGAGCGAGCGCTTGCACGATTCAACCTGATCTGAGAGGAAAAAGACGCCCAATGAACTACAAATTGAAAGCTGCTGCCGTTGCAATCCTGGCAGCCAGTCTGCTCGGCTTCAATGCCTACGCCGGTGATCCCCCAGCACCCGCGAAGAAGCACGTCGCAACCAAGAAAAAGCAGCCTCCCAAGCCCACGGTCGAAGACCAGATTCAGGCCCTCCGCCTCGAATTCCAGGGTCAAATCGACAGTTTGAAAACCGATTTGGCTACGAGGGACGCCCAACTGAAGCAGGCCCAGCAGACAGCTGCGGATGCTCAGGCCGCAGCCGTCAAGGCTGAAGCCGATGCCACTGCGCAACAGCAGGCGACCACCGAGAATGCAGCCGCAGTTACAACGCTGCAGACGACTGTCACTGACCTCAAGGCCAACAACGTCTCACTGGCAACTACGGTCTCCGACGAGACTGCAAGTATCAAGAAGGCAATCGCCCATCCGGACTCCCTCCATTACAAGGGAATCAACATTACTCCGGGCGGCTTCACAGCGGCCGAAACGGTTTACCGCTCGAAAGCCACAGGTGGCGATATTCCCACCGCTTTCAGCGGGATTCCGTACGAGAGGGCAGATGCCTATTCGCTGAGTGAGTTCTTCGGAAGCGCGCGTCAGTCGCGCGTCAGCCTAATGGCCGAGGGAAAGACGAGTTGGGGAACGCTTCGCGGCTACTACGAGGCTGACTGGTTGGGCACCGGCATCACCTCCAACAACAACCAGTCCAACAGCTATGTCCTCCGCCAGCGCGTGGTTTGGGGACAGGCTGAGACCAACAGTCACTGGGCCTTTACCGGCGGTCAATTGTGGTCCCTTGCTACAGAAGACAAGAAGGGCATCTCCAATCTCTCCGGCGACATCCTGACTCCGCAGACGATAGACCCGAACTACGTTACGGGCTTCGTGTGGACGCGCCAGTACGGCTTCCGCATTACCAAGACAGGTAAATACGCATCCTTCGGCATCGCGGCCGAGAATCCGCAGCTCCTCTACACCGCTTCGCTTGCCGGCAACGAGCCTTACGCCGTTCTGGGCAGCGCTGGCACCAACGGAGGCAACTACAACGCTGCCATCAGCACTTGCACGCCCGCCACGTCGATCGTGAACTACACCAACCAGGCTGAGACCGACTCAGCTGGCAACACGATTGAAGTTGCGGTTCCGGTCTACAAGACGCTCAACGGTTGCGCCGATATCGCGACCCTCTCCTTCAACAAGGCTCCCGACATCCTCGCCAAGGTCGCACTCGATCCTGGCTGGGGTCACTATGAAATCTTCGGTATCGGCGGGTTCGCTCACGAAACCGTCTACCCTGGCGAAACCACCAACAGCAACCTCTACGGCGGCTTGACTGACGTAGCGGCATCCGCGGCGGCGGGTTCCACCGTTCTGGCGGCTCCGGCTCTGAGCTCGGCCGGCTACTTCACGAATAGCATCAAGGTCGGCGGCGTCGGCGGCAGCTTGCGCGTTCCTCTTATCCCCAACAAGCTCACGTTTGGCGCAAAGGGACTCTTCGGACCCGGTATCGGACGCTACGGAGATTCCACGCTGGCTGACGTCACTGCCAACGCCGCTGGGCTCCTTCGCCCTGTCCACAACGTTTCCGGCCTGTTTACTGTAGAGGCTACACCAACTCCTCGCCTCTCCATCTACCTCAACTACGGCGGCGATTACGCTGGTCGTGAGGACTACGCCACCCCCACCGCAACCACTCTGGGCGCGCCCAGCGCGACATTCTGCCCCACCACCGCAGGCGCATTCGCCTGCACGAGTTCCCCAACGGCAGCGGATATCGCCGCCGGCGGCAAATGGGGCGCTCACTGGGGTACACCCTCAGCGGCCGCAGTCGGCTACGGCTCGCGCCTGCTGAGCAACTCCGCCTGCAATACCGTGGCTAACCCGGGATACAACGGCGGTGGTTCAACCGGCTACATCCCCGGCGGCTCCTGCGGCGCACAATCTCGCGACGTGCAGGAAATCACTGGTGGATGGTGGTACGACATCTACAAGGGTGACCGCGGCCGCTTCCGCCAGGGCTTCCAGTACGGCTATGCAGTGCGCGAAGGCTGGTCAGGTGCCGGAACGCCGGCAATTGGCGCCAAGGGCATTGACAACATGTTCTGGACTTCGCTCCGCTACTACCTGCCGTAGACCAGCCTCGATGCAACTCAGTCAAAAGAAAAGAGGCAGCCGGCGATCGGCTGCCTCTTTTCTTTTGAAGACTTACCTTCCTGAGCTCCCGTACGAAATTCTGAGCTGCTCGCTTACCCACTCGACACACTTGATTTGCCGCAGCTTAATGCACCCGCGGCTCGCCCGTTGGCAGAAACGCCACGCCAGAGACGACATCCCCGGATGCCAGCACATCGCGAAGTCGTTCAGGGTTCGCCCCGCTCTGCTCCGCTGCTCTTTGGATGAGCCGCAGAGCGGCGGAAGGGCTCGTCGTGGCGGGAAGTCGGAAGATCCACGGCACGTTCGTCGAAGTCAACGCCTTATCGCTGCTCAAGGCCACAACCGGCACAAATGCTTTCAGCGCCAACTGCTCCGATAAGTGTGCCGCGTTGCGATCGAGAGCGATGATCGCCAGAGCCTGCTCGTCCATCAGCGCGCGCACCAGTTGAGTGGATGCTGCACCCCAATTCTGGTCGCTCGCAACGGGCAGCAGAATCCACTTTTGACCTTTCTCGGCACCAGCTGCCAGTTGCGCCTGCATCTCTGCCGATTGTGCCAAATGATCTGCGTGCGGACCAAAAACCACTAGACGCATCGGTCCCGCCGGCAAATCCGGGCGACTTGGTCCCCTGTATTCAACGCCGTCTTCCCCGACCCGCGCATACGGAGTTTGCGGGCCCGCAGCCGGCTCGGGAATCGGTTCCTGCCGTGCGAGCGGTTTTGGCGCCGCCGCAGATACCTTTTCCATTGTCGCGGCTCGATACGAGATTGCCCCATTGTGCACAGTGCCCATGTACATGTGTGCGACATTTTTCTGGTTCGGATCGAAGATCATGTGACCGGTCACGCCATCGTATTCATCAATATTTGCCAGCGCGTCGTGAATGCGTGCGCGGTTCAAGCCGGCCTTGCAGATGGAATCGAGCAGCGCATTCATTGCGTCGTAAGCCAGCGAAGCAAACTGCTCCGGCTTTTCGTGAAAGCGCACCTCAAAGCGAGCGTTGAAGTCCAGCCATCGTGAATCGCTGCGTGTCGGGTCGTACGGAAACACCGCCTCGAATCCCTCCGCTGCCGTACCGGCTTCGGCCAGAAGCTCCGGCCCCAAACTGCGATAAGATCCGAAGACCCGTTGCTTCATCCCCAGCGCTCTCATCTGCTTCAGAATGTTTGCTGCCGGCATCTCGTCCGTCCACAAGACAACTGCATCGGCGCGCGAGGATTGAATGATCTTCAGTTCCCGCGAAAAGTCAGTGTCCCCAGGCATGAACTTCTGTTCGATAACGATTGGGTGGCCCAGTCTTCGCGATGCATCGCGGAGCTTCATCACTCCGAATCGACCATAGCGATTATTCACCCTGAGTATCGCCACACGCTTCAAGCCCAGATCGGTGTAGATGTGGCGGGCCAACGTCAGATCCTGCACGCGATCATCCTGCAGATCGATAAAAAACCACGGAATGTAGGTCTCAGGAATCGTCGGATCGGTCGACGCTGAATTGACGATCGGAATCTCGGCTCGCAGGGCCACGCGAAGCGCTATGTGAGTCGATTCAGAACTCAACGACCCGAAGATCGCCCAGTCCTGATCGTCGTATACCATCTTGACAACTTCATTCGAAGGAGATCCCCAGATGGTCGGATCTGTTGCCCGATCTTCCCCATAGACCGCCCCTGCCTGCCAGTTGTCATAGTCGTTGTGCAGCATTAGCTTGAATGGTTTGCCTCCATAGCCGCCACGTGCATTGGCCTCTTCAACCGCCAGCTGTGCGCCATGCAGCATGCGTAATCCGAAAACTTGATCCGGCGTATGCTCAATCGGTCCGAAGAAGCCGATTCGCACTTCTGTCAGATTCTTCGGTTCAGGAGTATCTCGTCCGGCGCCTGAGTAAATATTAGGATTGGTGTAGTTCAGATCGTATGGCTTCGCAAATTTCTCGTACGGACTGAGGTCTGAGGGTTCGCCAGCGTATGGCTCTACGACACGATCCTTCGGCGGACCCGGCGGATGTGTCCCACAAGAGCAAGTGCCAGCGGCGCTTCTGTGACTCGCTCTTTTCTGCGCCGCAGGTGCCTGGCCCGCGACGTTCACAGTCCCCAGCGCGCAAGCCGCCACCAACAACCATCCCTTGCCCATTTCAACTACTCCTTCTTGCTTGCGACCTTGTCCGTGCGAAACATAGCGATGGCCTCAATCTCAATTAACAGCTCGGGCCGGCAAAGATGCGCTTGAATCCCGGTAGAGGCAGGAAGCGGATCAAGCCCCTGCGCCTCGAAAAACGCGGTGCGCCCCGCATTGAAAGCATCGTAGTCCCGGTCGATATCGCGCAGATAACAACTGGTACGGACGATGTCGTGCCAGGTGGCACCTTCGCTCTCAAGCAATCCCGTGATGTTGTCGAAGGTGCGCTTGAGCTGCGCGTCAAAGTCGCCAATATGCACGCTGACGCCATTCTCATCGATTGACGCCGTGCCTGAAATGAGCAGGATAGTCAGCCCGTTCAGGTCGATGCGCATTCCGCGCGAGAACGAACTCGGCTTGGCATATGCGTATGCCTCGTTTAAGACGCCGTGGTTCGTTATTGCACGCTTTTGAACGGAGGCGTGCGCAATCGTATCTAGTATTTCGGAAAATGCAATCACTTTACTGGCTCCTTATGGCTGATGTATCCCGTGGCTTAATCCTTTGGCTGTTGCGACCCAAATGTCACTGCCCTGAAAGTCGATTCCTAAGACATAATTGTGCGCCGGCGCAGTGCTTACAGCGACAGTGGTAACGACTCCCTTAGCATCGCGCACCGTCATTTCCGGCTTGCCGGTCGTGAGCGACGGCCGATAGACAGCCCAATTTACGCCGTCGTAGTAGGCCAGCCCCTTGTCGGTGCCGAACCATGCCCGTTTGGCGTCTATACCCTTCACTACATTTGTAAAATTCGAAGGAAGTCCGCTGTCTTTGGTCAAGAAGTTGTGCCAATATCGGCCATCGTAGCGGCTATCGCCGAAATACGTGGCAACCCAAAGAATATTATCCACATAACTGACCGATGTTGTGATCTCGTGGATCAGCCCCTGATCCTTGAAGAGCACCATTTCGTTCTCGCCGTCGGGGTCGTCGTACTTATCCCAAACCTTGGTCTTCTGGTCGTATTCCAGGATCCCGCTGCCCCATACCGCGTAATAGACCTTTGTGGCTGTTGCGTGCACTCCATAGACCCAAATCTCAACCATTGGAGTGTTGCGCTCGTTATAGAGAGACCATTGCCCCGTGTGCAGGTCAAGCCGGCAGGCACCCGCAGCCGTGGCTACCCATACGTTTTCGCCTTCAACCGAAACGCCGTAGACCACATCGTTGCTTAGCCCCGAATTCAGCTGTGTGTATGTATCGATTCGACCACCAGATACTCGGCTCAACCCACCCATGGTGCCAGCCCATACATCGCCGGTGCGCTTGTCGAGCGCCAAAGAAAGCACGGCGCGATGCGCCAATCCATCCTTCGTTGTGTAGGTCTTCCACTCGTGATTCTCATAAACCGCCAAACCGTTTTCAGTACCGGCCCACACCCGATCCCCATCCACTAGCACTGAGAACACATGATTGTCCGGCAGCCCGTTTGCCGTTGTGAAGTTCTCGAAGCGAAAATGCGGCATCTGAGGCGGGGCGCCATGCCCCATTACTCCCGCTGCCAGCAAAGCAGTGACAACCAGCGTCGAGAATCTTTTTCTTGTCACCTTCATCATCGCGTCCTCAAGTACTCGACAAGGTCGTTCAGTTCGTCCTTGGTCAGATCGTTTGTGCGCCCATGCTTGTCTTCTGGATTGAAGACTGTCCAGATTTCTTCGAGGGTCGCCGCCGACCCGTCGTGCAGATAGGGTGCAGTCAGCGCAATACTGGTCAATGGCGCCGCCTTCAGAAGACTGGCATTGTCGGTCGGCTTGCGCGTCCCTACATCGAACAGTTTCTGATTTGTTCCTTTTGGCCCACTGTGACAATACGAACAGCGGTTGGACTCAGGAATCGAGTTTTTGAACTTGTCCTCAGCACGTTCGAATATTGCTCTGCCCCGCTCCTGTGCGGGCGTGAGTTCGCTGCCGGGCACCCGCCAACGGTTCGGTCGCGGCGCGAGACTCCGAACATACACGGTCAGATCGGTCAAGGTCAGATCATCGTAATTCTCAGAACGCCAAAAGTATTTCTCGGTCCGGGGCCCGCACTCGGTCGGAAGATTCGGATTCGTACCCGTCCACTTGTACGGTTCGGTGTCTTTAACGCCTTCCAGCATTTTGTTGTCCACGATGCTCCGGCCAAAGCCATCGGGTTCAAGATTCCAAGTGAGTCCGTCAAACGTTGAGTCGATGTGGCAATTGGCGCACCCAATCTGGCCTTGGAATGAGTACTTGGCCGTGTAAAACGTCTGCTCGCCGTGGCGCAACACCGACATCTGCTTCGGGCCCGTCATTGGAATTGTCGACGACACGCGATTGGTTCGGGTGTCGATAACACTGATCGTATCTTCGAGTCGATTCGCAACGAACAAGCTGTGGCCGTCGTGCGAGAATGCGACTCCACGCGGATCATGCCCAACTGCAATACGCGTGACAACATAGTTTGTGCTTGCCGAAAGATCATCTGCGTTCGAGCCTGGATGGGAGCGGGCGTAGCGAAGCAGCCGCGGTACGTCGATCACGGTCACGATTTCCGAGCCCTCGCATGTCACGTAGATGCGCGATTTGTCCGGCGCAATTGCCACACCGAATGGCCTCACGGCATAGCGCTCAAGCTCATCCAGTGGAACCTCAACCGGCTTGCCCACGTCTGCACCAAAAACCATAAGCGTATCCGCGAACGCCCCGCCATGTTCCAGGTGTGCCAATGGAACCAGGTTCTTGGGATGCATCTGGGCTACGACTCCGAGACGGCCATCCGCAGAAAATGCCACATGAAATCCGTGCGCGACGCCTGGCAACGGAATGCGCTCAGTCACCATGGCGCGCGCAACATCGACTACTGTGATCTCCGACTCCGGCGCGGTTCGATGCGCTGTCGGGTTCGGGTATACATGAGTGACATAAAGCCGGCTTCCGTCCGGCGAAGGAGTGATGTAGCTCGCCCCACGTCCACTCACGAGCCTTTTCTCTTCAGCGCCAGTCTGCGCATCCAGAACTGCAACGTCATTCGAAATTCTATTTGCCACGAACAGATGCTTGGCTTCGCGGTCCTCAACCACACTCGAAGGCTCCGCACCCACCGGCCAGGTCGCTATCACCTCCAGAGATTTCGTGTCGATCACTGAAACGGTGTCATCCCAGGAGTTTGCGACAAACAGCCGGTCTCCTCTTGCCGACAACGAAAATCCGCGTGGCACGCGGCCCACGGCAATGTTCTTGACCGCAGCATGGCTCGCTCCGTCAAGGACTCTCACTTCATTGCTCTGCTGGCACAGGACGTAGAGTCGCTTACCCTCCGGGGAAACCAACATCTCAATCGGAGACGCGTAATTGAGTACCTCGCCAGTGATAGGTGGTGCCGCTGCACCCGCCTTTCCGCCGGTCCACAAACCGAGTCCGGCAAGCATCACTGAAATCACAGACAGTCCCGCCGTCCATCCAGTTCGCGCCCGGCATAGGTTTTGCCAAATCACTTCGGCTCCTCCACAGACAAGACGCGATCAACACCTTGATTTTCCAGCGTCTGTTCGCGTCCACTCGGCCAGTGCACAATTATCTTGTCGATCTGGGTTGCCTTGCCTAATCCAAAATGCAACCGCCCATCGTTCTGCGACAGATACCCTGAGCCGGCGACGCGCTCTTCCGTCCAGCGCTTGTCGCCTGCATACACTTCAATGCGCACACCAATGCCGTCGCGATTGCTTTTTGTGCCCTTCAACTTGATCTCGACCCAGTGGCCAGTACTGGGAGAAATGTTGTGCACCAATGTGCCCTTGCCTCCGAGGTTCACAACGAATGCATCCACTTTCCCATCGTTGTCGTAATCGGCAAAACATGCGCCCCGCGCCACTGTGCGCTGACTCAGTACCGCACCTGCCGATTCCGACACATCTTCGAAGCGTCCATTGCCAAGCCCGCGAAACAAGGTATGTTCCTGAGGGATCAGGTGAATCAGCCCGCCATGGAAGATGAGGATGTCGAGCAATCCGTCGTTATCAAAGTCGTACACGCCCGTTCCCCAACTCACATACTGTGCATTGGTCTGTGAAACACCATTGGAGGCGCCAATGTCCTCAAAGCTTTCCTTGCCGGTGTTATGCAGCAGCCGGTTGTAGTGCCCATCGGTTACCCACAGGTCCAGCAGACCGCGACCTTCAAGGTCGACGAACACCGGCCCCATCGATGAAGTCGATTCGCCGTTCTGTCCAAAGGCCGTGCCGGTATCGTTCGCGACTTCTTCAAATGTCCCATCATGCTTGTTGCGAAAGAGGAAATTCTCGGTGCGATCGTTCGCTACGTAAATATCGTCCCAGCTATCGTTATCAAAATCCCCGGCTGTCACGCCCATGGTGCGGCCCACATAGGCGCCAATGCCCGACTTGTCTGTAACGTCGGTAAATGTGCCATCACAGTTGTTGTGATACAGCCGGTTTGTTTCACCTTCGTAGTCCAGCGGCCCCGGATAATTGTCCGCTGCGTAATATGCGCGATACTTCGGATCAAACTTCACATAACGGCCCACGAATAGATCGACGCAGCCGTCCTTGTCGTAATCCAGCCACGTCGAACTAATAGCCCAACCATCAACCTTGATTCCTGCCTTTGCGGTCACATCTGTGAAATGGCCGTTGCCATCGTTGTGATAGAGAATCGTCTTTCCGTACCCGGTCACCAGCAGGTCGACAAAACCATCATTGTCATAATCCGCTGCTGTCACCGCGACCGCATACATATCTGGATCAACTCCCGCCGATTCCGTCACGTCGGTAAAATGACCGTTGCCATCGTTTCGATAGAGATGATTGTGCGGCGGTGTTGTCGGCTTCACTTTGATTGGATATGGGTGCATAGAGTCGTCGAGCGGTCGGCCATTGACGACAAAGAGCGACGGCAGGCCCGAGTTGTTGTAATCGAACCAAAGACACCCCGCGCCAGTACCTTCCAAAAGTGACCCCAATTTGGCAGACCCGAAACTGTGCGTGAAGTTGATGCCTGCCTTTTCGCTCGCGTCCTCAAAGCCGATCGAAGACTCCTGCACGATAGATTTGACTGCTGCGCCGTTTTGCGCTGCGGCCTCATGCGATTTACTCTGCGCCGAAGTACCGCTCTGTGCCGCAATGACCAATATGAAACCTATAAAAGGTATAAGAAAGCGATAAGTCAATTCAGTTGCCTCCCGACAGCGAATGCTGCGCCGTGCCAGAAAGATCCACAGGCGTCGTTGTGCGCACTAAAACTGCGGGCACATGATTATCCGGCGCGCGCTCAGGTCCCGCGTGGCACCCCACGCAGTAGCGCTGCTCTCCGCGGCGAATCCAGAACCATCCATGCTCCTGGCGCAAGACACCGCCATTTGAGTCCAGCAGCGCGAAGCGAATTGGCCTGTCCGCGGGCACCTTCACAAAAAATGACCCATCCTGCTCCACCGGGGCCGTGCCCATCGCCACCACTTTGCCCGCGTCGGTTTGTGCCTCAAGACGTACCGATACCGGTATTCCCTTCAGCCCTCCATCGCGCGAAACACGTGCATCAAGTGCAAGCAGATTTGCATATCCCCAATCATGCAGACCGGAAGGATGCCGCTTCGGGCGGTCACGCGGCGCTATCAGAACCGGCTCCACGACATTCACGTCACTCCGCGCCAGAACTGGCTGCATCAATGCGGCGCCCGGCTTCCAAAGTTTAAGTGCATACTTTGCGCTAGCCGCCGAACGTACACTCATCAGCCAGAGGCCCGATCCAGTCTCCGCGATAGCACCAGCAAATTCGCCATCAGGGGCCGCAATTCTCTCTTCGTGAGAAAGAGGAGAAGTGAACCGCGCTAACGAGTTTCCATGCGTAAAGACCACATCACTTGAAGTCAGTTGCTTTCCGCCCCAACGACCAGCCCCGTGATCGCAGCGGTACGACTCAACCCCCGAGCCATCCGAATAGACAAGAAACAATTCTGCAGACGAGCCGGATCCTAGCGGAAATCCTGCCTCGAAAAGAATGCGCCCATCCGCGAGAACGTCCGTCGGGATTGCGCTCCCATTCATGTATGTCAACGGCAAGACTGAACGAGTCCCTGCGGGCTCCAGTTCCTTCGTCGCCTGAGAATCGATCACGCGCGCCGACTGGATTTGAAATGCGGTCGGCTTGCGCAGCGCGTACACCAGCCGGCCTGCGGGCAGGTAAAGTGGGCGTATCGCATCAGTTGAGCCCGCCGTAACCTGGTGTACAGAATGATCTACTAGCGTCAGTTCCCATATCTGCCACGAATCGCCGACAGTCCTTTTGCCTGCAAAGAGCACTTTTTCTGCGTCGAAAGAGACGGCGGCGTCAGCGCTGGCTGCGAATTCCGGTATAAGAGGCTCGGCCTTGCCTTCATGGATCAAGAGCAGCTGCGCGCCTTTTGGAAACCGCTCTCCGCCCTGTGCAGCCGCCAGCGGCTCATACACCGGTGCCGCAGTCACGATCACGTCTGCGCCAATTTTTTGTGAGATATCCGGGGCGAAGCCACAAATCGGCAATAGCAGCACACAACAGGCAGCGGCGCGATGCAGTCTGGACCAGACCCTCATCCAACAGCCTCCATTGGCCGCACTGTGGGGGAACCGTCGTGCATCATGCTACGTAGCGCAATGTATGGCTCGAGTGACGACATCATCTCGTCAAAATCGGCAAAATCCAGTGACTGCTCCCCGTCGCTCCATGCCTTTTCCGGGTTGGGATGCACTTCGACGAGCAAACCATCCGCGCCAGCAGCAACTCCAACGCGTGCCAATGCCGGTACCAGTTCACGATGGCCCGCCGCGTGACTCGGATCTGCGATCACTGGCAAATGTGAAATATGCTTGAGCAGTACGACGGCCGCAACATCAAACGTGTTTCGCAAAGCCTTATCGAAAGTGCGGATTCCGCGCTCGCAGAGAATCACGTTGGGATTGCCATTATCGAGAATCACCTGCGCCGAGCGCAAAAGATCGGCCACAGTAGCCATCATGCCGCGCTTCAGTAGAATGGGCCGGCCCGAGCGCGCCGCCATTTCAAGCAGCGTAAAGTTCTCCATGCTCCGTGAGCCAATTTGAAGAATGTCGGCATACTGGGCAACAAGAGAGACGTCGTTTTCAGACATCACTTCAGTGACGATCGCCAAACCCGTCTCTTCACGAGCCTGAGCCAGCATCTTCAGCCCTTTTAGACCATGACCTTGAAATGCGTAGGGAGAACTGCGCGGCTTGAAGGCGCCTCCGCGAAGTATGCGCGCGCCTGCCTGACGAACATGATGGGCCGTAATCAGAAGCTGTTGCTCGGTCTCAACCGAGCAAGGACCAGCCATGGTGATAAAGTCGTCGCCACCAATTTTGAGGTCCATCACCTGAACAATCGTCTGCTGGTGATCAGAACTCTTCAAAATAGCCGGAGTTTCGGCAAAACGTTCCTGCCAACTTTCGCGCACCCTGTGCGCTCCAATCCGGGGAAGCGCCAGACTATCGCGATCGTCCATCTCACGCCTCCATCGAATGGTGGAGGTGCGAAATCAACGCCTTACCGCACCTACCTATCCGGTTTTAAACGAGGAATGAACATCTGTCTGTGACGAATGAACTTGACTTCGGACTGATCCAGTCCAAATTGGTTGCCGCATCCTTTTTGCGGCCATTGGGAAAGCGTCGGAAAGCAAGGCATACTACTCAAAACGAGGTTGCGTCAAGCCCGCGCCATCGATGGCGGCCTGTATCCAAATGCAGCGTCCAGAACGCTTGCAACCCCAAGAGCTATTTCATCTTCAAAGGGACGCGCCACAATCTGCACCCCGATTGGCAACCCCTCCGGCGATCTCCCTACTGGGACCACGGCGGCAGGCGCGGCCAGCGTGTTGAACCACTGTGTGTGCCGGACAGCATCGAGGTATTCAACGGTGTGGCCATCTATCCCCCAACTGCGCTCTCCGTGCCGAAACGCTGGTATGCTCGCCACCGGGCACAAGAGCACTGGATACGTGCGCATCTCTTCCAGCGTCTGCGCCCGCAGCACATCCAACTCAGCCCACGCGTCCAACAACTCTGTAGCAGTAAGCG
The DNA here is from genome assembly GCA_963826915.1 of uncultured Acidobacteriaceae bacterium. GTDB lineage: Bacteria > Acidobacteriota > Terriglobia > Terriglobales > Acidobacteriaceae > Telmatobacter. The sequence goes on along the minus strand of CAWGYG010000003.1, from coordinate 649,840 downwards.
CGGGCTTGGATGCGGCAATTCCTAGAAACTCTTTGAACACAGGGCTTAACAGATGCTCTCTGCCCTTGATTGTGGGCGCGTAAAACATCGCCCCGCACTGCACAAAGAACTTCCACCACAACTTCCGCAATTGTTCCAGCGTGCGCGGTCGAAAGGGTTCGACGCGAAAGCCGGCTTCGCGCAATGAACGAGCTGCATCGTTGATAGCCTCTCGCGTCGCCGCGGTTACTGAAATCAGTCCATCGTCTTCGAAATAGCCAATTCTGTTTGTGCGCAGCTCATCGAATCTCAGCTCGCGCAATGCCACCGGAGGGCTGATCGGGTCGTTCGAATCCTGCCCGCTCAGCACGCGAAACATCAGCGCTACGTCCGCCATGGTCCGTGCCATCGGCCCAATCGCTCCAAGCACCGAAAACGGCCCGACACAAGGTGGCAAATGCCCTGTTCCCGGAATTCGTCCGGGGGTTGGCTTCAGCGAACAAATCCCAGTGAAATGCGCGGGCACACGTACCGACCCGCCGCTGTCCGACCCCAATCCTGCAGCCGACATCCCCGCCGCAATTGCCGCCGACTCGCCGCCGCTCGATCCGCCAGGTGACCGCTCCAGGTCCCACGGGTTCCGCGTCCTACCGTGGAGCAGGTTCGCTGTCTCATAGGCCATCAGGAATTCCGGGCAGTTGGTCGTACCCAGAATCAATGCCCCAGCCGCGCGCAACCGTGCCACCACAACTGCATCTTCATGCGGGATTTTCCCCTCATGTAATAGGCTGCCAATTTCGCACCGCAAACCTGCAGTTGCAATCGAAGACTTCACCGTCACCGGCAATCCATGGAGCGGCCCTGGCGATTTTGGTGATTCTTGCAGTCGCCGTGCCTCGGCAACGACACGCTCTGCATCGAAATCGGCAAACGCGCTCAGTTCCGGATTAAGTCGCTCAATCTGCCGGATGTGCGCTTCTGCTAATTCAATGACCGAGATCTCGCCCGACCGCAACATATTAAGCTGTTGAGTAGCCGATTGCAGCACGACATCAGTCATGGTTTGCTCGCCTGATTTTGCACGGGCAAAAGATCATCCGCCGGCGTCGATGGTACGAATCGGTAGTCGAAATGATATGACCGCACCGGCTCGCCCGAATCAAACCGGTCATTCCAATTCAGTTGGTATGCAACCGCATCGTCATCATCCGGGAACTCTTCGTTTGCCGGATATGGATACGCACTCATTTTGTGGAACGGCAATTGAGCTACCGTAAACGGTGAGGCATCCCACCAATCCATGTCCTTCACATATCCGTTTGCGTAGAAGAAGTAGTCACGCTTCCAGTGAGGCGCCAGTGCAGGCAGCTTCGTGGCGTCGAATTCTGCAGCAATCTCTTCCCCGCTGCCAAATATCGCGTAGCGGTCGTCGATCCCTTTAACCAGCGCCGTAACATCGCCCAGCCGCGTGTAGCTGCCGCGTTGATGCTGGAACGGCCCTGTCAGGCTCACACGATCGTAATCGTAATCGAGATCTCCCGGGCTCTTGCCTTCTATCTGAGTCGGATACCCGCGGAAACGCTCCGTAGCGAGCGCCAGCGGTACTTCCGAAGTCTGTGCCGCAGCCTCACGGTTGTTGTCAATGAGAACCTGGTCCCAATAAATCTCAAGATTGCTTACCAGACGAATTCGCCTGACGCCCGCCGGCAACTTGCCCGTCAAATCAACCACGATCGTCCGCTCCAGCCCCGCCGGAAAACCTGCATCGTCCAGAACTTCCTGCCAGCTTCCATCCGCCCTCTCAGCCTCGACATAGGGCGAAATCGGCTTGATTCCCGCTTGCCACGCAGCATAAAGGGATGTCGCTGAAAAATAATTCACGTATCCCGTCATCAACAAGCGCAACGGCGCGTCCTGCTTCACTTCGCCCAGATCCAGCGTAAGGGAGTGCAAATTGGCAAACCCGTCATAGGGCGTGGAAGTGAATCCGCTCGCAAATTTGTGATCGCGCTGGCTCAGCACATCAAGGACATCGCGACCTTCGCCATCCCACGCGCCCAGAGGCAACCGCGCACCTACTGAAGCCACCACGCGTCCAGACGCGAATGGCGGATCGACGAGGAATCGTTCATCCGGATTTACTTCGACATTCTCGGGATGATCGACCGCGACCAATCGCAACTGATCGATGTAGTTGACCTCCTCCATCGGTTCGATAAATCGAAGACTTAGCCGCCCGTTCACTTCGGCAAGCGTATCGCCATCCACTTTGATCCACTCGCCAGGATTGGGTATATTGCGCCGAGTCGGCGTAAACCAGTGCCCCACCACCGCCGCACCAATCACATCGCTCACCAGCTTGTACTTGTTCCCATTCCATGCAAACAGGACCGGGCACGAGCTTCCCCGCCTGTCGGCCTCCTTCATCGCAATCACTTGGGTGCGCGGCAAGTCGATCTCGTCCTGCAGAATTCCTGTAGGCCACAAAATGCGCAGCAGGTCAATTCCATCAGCTTTTCCCAGACCGACCAGGAGCTGTGGAGGAGCCTGAGTCTGGTATCCGGACGCACCGGCTAGCTCCCACTTCTGCCACTGGCCGTTGGCGAATATCTCCACTTTCGAGCCGATCGCTGTCTTGTTATCCGCGTAACCGCTCAAGTCCAGCCGAACAAAATGATTCTTGTTTGCGCCCACATTGCGTAGTAGAAGCGGTGGCGCTTTCTCCTGCGTCACAATCAAATCTGGCGCACCGTCTCCGTCCACATCCGCAGCTATCAGTCCTCGTGGCGCTGTCAAGACAATGTTGTTAAGACCAAGTGCATCACTCACATCCTCAAAACTTCCGTCGCCGCGATTGCGAAACACCTTTACCTTCGGCCCGGCGCTCGTCTCGACAATTGCCGCAAGATCGATCCATCCATCGTTGTCGATGTCGATCGGCGTCACGCCCCACCCGCGCAACGCACCGTGCAGCGGGAGATCCACTCTCAGAAACCGGCGGCCTGTGTCTTCTGGTCCTGAAGCATTTCGCCAAAGCGTCAGTCCCGGCGCTCCCGCATGCGTAACAGCGATGTCCATCCACCCATCTTTGTTGAAGTCCAGCACGGCCATGCCAACCGTCGGTGGCAGCTTCTCGTCGTACAGAGGCTGTGTTGGATACTTCCCTTCGCGCGGGTTCACGTACAAGATCGGCGCAGCTTCGTCGCCAGTCACCGCCAGGTCCACAGCGCGATCGTTATTGAAATCGGTAAGCATCACAGCCGCACTCGCACGATTGCCGCCCAATCCCGTCGGCTCAGTCCATTCGGTAAATGTCTTGTCTCCGTTATTGCGCCAAAGCACATTCGGTGCATCGCCTGCTTTCATTGGCGCACCCGTAAGAAACAGGTCCAGGTCTCCGTCATGGTCGTAATCCACAAACGTGATGCCTGATGGATGGTTACGCGGCGCGAGTCCTGCAGCCGCCGTGACGTCCTGAAACTTCCCTTTTCCCAAGTTCCGAAACAACAGCACCTTGTCATCAAGCGCCACCGCAAGGTCATTCAAATTGTCGTTGTCGTAGTCACCTACAGCACACGCCACACCATGCCCCGTGGCTTTAAATCCAGCCGCCAACGCATCGAGTTGCTCAAACTTCCCATCGGCGCGCCGGTGCAGCACGCGAATTGCCTGCTCCCCGGACTCCATCAGCACGAGATCCATTTGTCCCGAGCCTGTCACGTCGAGCATGCAAGCCCCGCCTGTCTCAGTGGACAGACTTTTGCCGGCAACCATTGTCTGCGCAACCAACTTCACCGGAATCATTCTCCGCTGTCGCTCTTGCGGCTCTTCCACTGGAGTTACCGTCGAATAGCGCCCCTGTTCGCCATACGCCAACCCAATTGCAGCCGAGATTTTTGTGCTCGTCAGGTGTTGGAAGATCTTGAAGTGCGCTTTCGCACCCTCTTTGTCTCCGGTCGCCTGCATCGCTCTTGCCAGCGCGAACTCTGACGATGCATGCAGTGGATTGATTGCCAAAGCCTGCTTCAGCACCTCCACTGCTTTATCGAATTGCTTCATCTCCCGGTAGCAGACGCCTTCGAAGTAGTACGAATCCACGTCTCGCGGATCGAGTTTCACCGCCTGCTTGAAGCTGGCCAGCGCCGCGTCCAATTCGTTGTTTGCGTGCTGCGCCAGGCCGAGGTTGTACCACGCTTGAACGCTTTTGGGGTCGATCGAGATCGCCTCCTGGAGCGTCTCTTTCGCGTCATCGATTTTTTGCAGTGTTAGCAGGGCGATGCCATCGTTCACCGCCGCCTGGGCCAGCTTCGGATCTTTCTTGAACGCCTCGGCAAAGCTCTGCTCAGCCTTCTCAGTGAATTGCTGCCCCATCTGTGCCACGCCGCGATTGTTCAGCCGGATTGCCTCTGCGTCGTACTTCTGCTCGGCTGCGGTTATCGTTGCAGTTGCGAACAAAAAAATGGTCAATCCCCTGCAAATCTTCACTGATTTCTCTCCCAAGGTCTGCTCCGGCGCGGCCTGTGAGACCGTCGGACCTTTCAGTGTATGCGAGCGTCGCAGCGCTGCGCATCCCAAGACTACGGCACCTTCAATTTCACAAAGAATCTCATCACGACTTTCCTGTGGTACAAAGGCGGAAACCCCATGGACACCTCTGACAAAACAGTCGCAACCCGTCACGAATACCGGATGAAGGGTGGGCCGCGGACAGTTCTCCTCATTTTCGGTACAGCCGTGTTACTTGGCGCGATCACCATGGTCGTAGTTTCTGCCACAAACCCTTTAATGTTTGTTCCAGCCCTGTCCCTCATCGGATTGGGTATCTACTTACCGGCTTCCGCCACTCGATCGGGTCTGGTTATCGAACGAGATTCACATCGAAGTACACGGCGCCTTCCGCCAGCGTAGTGCGGAGTTAAACGAGATCGAAGGCTACCGCACCATCAATTCACGAAATGGAAGCTACACGCAGCTTTGCCTCAAAGAAGGCCGTGCCAGCATAACGGTCCCCAGCTCGTTTGCCACAGATGATGCTTACAGCATCTGGTTCAGCAAGATACCCTACCTTGACAAGCGCGATCGCGACGCGATGCTGGAAGAAATCTCCCAGCAGCAGGATCTCGGCGCCACACCCGAGGAGCGCCTTGCCAGCCTTCCCCAGGCAAAAACCTGGAGCATCTTCGCGCTAATCGCCGCTTGCGCCGCCGCAGCCGCAGCCGACTGGGGCCCACCTGCTCTCCAGCAACCCTTCGCCGCAGTCCTTGTTATTCTCCCGATCGTCCTTGCCTTCTTGATCCAGCGCTCACCCCTTCTCTACATCGTATTCAAGCGAAGGACCAATCCGCGCGCCGAACTCAGCTTTGCCATTTTTGCAGCAAGTTTCGGCCTGTTACTTTGTGCACGCGGCGTTCACCTCGTCTCTATGCGGTCGATGAGCCTGGTGATGATACTGGTCGCAATCGCATTCTGCGCGGCCCTTTTTCGTGCCTATCGCGAAAGTTCGACCCCATTCGGCACTCTCGTCGTAATGATCTTCTGCGGTGGTCTCTACACCTCCGGCGCCGTTATGGTGGCGGACGCCCTCGGAGATGCCTCGCCAAAGACTATTTACACCGTGCTGGTATCCGGCAAGCACACCACCAGCGGCCGCTCTACGTCTTATTACCTTGAGTTGGCCCCCTGGGGACCGGTCCAAAACCCAAACTCTTTGAGTGTCTCCCGCGCAACGTACCGCGAGTCCTCGCCCGGCGACGATGTTTATCTCGCCCCGCACGAGGGCAGGCTCCACGCCCCGTGGTACGCGTTCGTCTCTTGTGCTGCGCCTTCGCCGGATCTGGTGCAGTAGCCAATTCCCAATCGTTCGATATCTCCTCTGGTTGACTTGAACTCAGATTCTGCCTCGCCCGTCGCAATCCTTATGTGCGTGCGCAATTTATACTGGAACGTGTTTCCAGCCCCCGAAACCGAGTATCTGGCCACCCAACAACAGCCTTCCGGCGCTGGGATGAGACGTCGCATCGCCGTTGTAACCACTTCGCGCGCTGACTACAGCCATCTCTACTGGCCCCTGCGCGAACTATCTGCTCATCCCGATGTCGATCTGGCTCTGATCGCTCTCGGCCCTCATCTTTCGCCCGAGTTCGGAAGAACCATTACCGAAATTGAGCAAGATGGATTCACCATCAATGCACGAATCGAATGCCTGCTCAGTTCTGACACCGACACCGGCATGGCCAAAACCATCGGCATCGCTATCCTGGGTTTGGCCGATGCTTTGACTGAATGGCGCCCGGATTTGATGCTGCTCATTGCAGATCGCTACGAGATGATGGCCGCCGCAACCGTCGCACTTGCACTGCGAATCCCAATAGCGCATATCGAAGGCGGCGAAGTGAGCCAGGGTGCGATCGACGACCAAGTACGCAACGCCATCACCAAGCTCGCCCACATCCATTTCACCTCAACTCTGACTTCGCGCCAACGTGTCATCGCGATGGGCGAAGAGCCATGGCGCGTCCATCAAGCCGGAGCGCCTTCCCTCGATCACATTCCCCGCTCATCCTTGCTCGACCGCTCCGCTCTTGAATCGCAACTTGACCTTGCACTGGTCTCGCCCACAATCGTCGCAGCATGGCATCCCGTCACCATCCTTCGCGACACGAATGCTGAGGCCGACGCGCTCTTCTTCGCTCTCGCCCAAACTTCCGGTCAACTGATCATTGTCTACCCCAACACGGATGCCGGCGGCCATGCACTCATCGAACGTACGCGAGGCCTCGCCGCGACCCGCCCCAATACTTTTATCTTCGTCAACCTCAATGCAGTGCACTACTGGAGCTTGCTCGGCCAAGTCGACCTAATGGTCGGCAACTCCTCTAGCGGAATTATGGAGGCCGCCTCATTTGCGTTGCCTGTAGTCAATGTTGGAATGCGACAGCAGGGGCGCGAGCGCGCCCGCAATATTATCGATGTCCCGGCCGATTCCGCCGCCATCAGCACTGCCATCAAGCGTGCCCTCGACCCGGCATTCCGTCAGGCGCTGCGTGGCATGACCAATCCCTACGGCAATGGAACCGCTGCCGCCACCATCGCCAGGGTCCTTGCATCCGTCCCGCTCAAAGGACTTCTCATCAAGGCGCCCACGCCGCTCCCATCTGAGGCCGAGTTGCAATGATCTCGCCCATCCCACTCTCCTCGCCCGACATTACCGAAGCCGAGATCGATGCCGTCGCTGCGGTGCTTCGCACACCGAATCTCAGCCTTGGCCCCGAACTCGCTGCCTTTGAAAGCGCCCTCGCCGCCTACCACTCCGTCCCACACGCCATAGCCGTCAGCAGCGGAACCGCTGGCCTCCACATGGCCTTGCTCACTCTCGGATTCGGCGAAGGCGACGAAGTCATTGTCCCTTCGTTTGCCTTCGTCGCTGTTGCAAATGCCGTCCTCAGCGTTCGCGCAACGCCCGTGTTCGCTGACATCGATCCCGTCACACTCAACCTCACAGCTGCAACTGTCGAACACGTCCTCACTCCGCGCACTCGCGCAATCCTGATTGTCCATACCTTTGGCGTTCCTGCTGATATGCCCAAACTTCGCGCATTGGCTACGCGACATGGCCTCATCCTCATCGAGGACGCGTGTGAAGCGATCGGAGCCGAGTTCCAAAACCACCGCGTCGGCACCTTCGGCGACCTGGCTGTTTTCGGGTTCTATCCCAACAAGCAGATCACCACCGGCGAAGGCGGAGCGGTCCTCGCGCACACCGAGGCACACGCCAATCGCCTCCGCAGCCTCCGCAACCAGGGACGAATTGTTCATTTGGATCTTTCCGGCGTCGCTGTGCGCCAGCTATCGGCAGGTTGGCTGGATCATGCCGAGATCGGCTACAACTACAGGCTCTCCGACATCGCTTGCGCCCTCGGCCGCGTCCAACTTAGTCGAATCTCTGAAATCCTTATGCTCCGCCGCACTGTCGCTGAACGCTATGAAATACTGCTCTCTGACATCCCCGGCATCGTCCTGCCGCGACTCACTGTCCCGGACGGGACCATTTCCTGGTTTGTTTACGTCATCCGGGTTTCAGGGAAAACAAACCGGGACCAGGTGCAAGCCGCCCTCGCAGCGCGGGGTGTCGCAACAGGACGCTACTTCGCGCCCATCCATATGCAACCCGCCTGGCAGAATCATCCCAGCGCGGCGGTAGACTTGCCCGTAACTGAATCAATCGCACCACTTACCCTGGCCCTGCCATTCTTCAACCAAATAACCGCTGAACAACAGCAAAGGGTAGCAATTGCTCTCCACGACGCAATTGTGGCTCAAGATCGGGCTGTCCGCTAAGTTTCGTTCCAAACCGTCTCTGCAAGGCCTTCATCGAGAATTGTTCTTCCTGACACAACTCCATAATCCTGACCGCGCATCATTATCCCTCGCAGGTGTGCGCCGAATTCTCGTGTCGCAGCTCTGTATTGGGCGTGTTCTCAGAACACGCCCAATATCCACAGTCGAATCAACCTCGAACGGGTTTAGCTGAGGAGCGATAGCCGCGCAAGCCTGCCCAAATTAGGCCTGTGGGAGTTCGTTCCCAAAGAGGGATCAGACGGGTCAACTTTCGACTCACCCGTCACAACAGACTCTGTTCCCGGTCTAATCTCATCCGATGTTGAAGGGGTAGGTACATTATGGTGGTCAAGACACAAAGCAAGGGTCGCGGCGTCACTGGGCTCCATGTCGGAACGAACAACGTCCGGCGCTACTTCCCGAAAGGAACGCAGGATATCGAATTGCAGCTCGGCCATCTTCGCATTCAATGCGGTTTGAAACCTGATTTCTGGCAGGGCCAGCCGGAAATCTACGACCCCAGGCTGTGCGCATGGCTCGAATCAAGACACCTTCACGGAAATGCAGATCGCACCCCTGTTCCTCTCGCAATGATTCCTGCAGGAAATAACTCGTTTCAACTGCAGCCCGTTTCATCGCCTTCGCGTATCCGCCTGAAAGCAGTTCCACCTCTGCCCGCCGCCTGAGAGCATCCTTTCGCCCCTTCCGAACCTGGCGCCGTCTTGCGTTTTGATTCAGGCCGCAGAGATTCCTACGCCGGCACAAGCCACCCCATATCGCCAAGCCCCAAATCTTCGCCCTATGTGTATTGATAGACTCAAGATGCATGAACACCAGAAACCTTGAAGAAGAAGTGGAGCGTTTCTTTGCCGCCGGCCCAGCCGCTGTTGGCGATTTCGAGGCAATGGACGTGTTCCTCAGGCTCCGCGTCGCCCTGGAATCCGGCGATGCCCGTGCCGCCTCGCCCGACCCTGCTTCATCCAATGGCTGGCGAGTCAACGGATGGGTAAAGAAGGGCATTCTGCTCGGCTTTCGGCTCGGCGTTCTCGAGAAGCTGTCCGACGGCGGCCTCTCCTTCGTGGACAAAAACACCTTCCCCGCCCGTCGGTTCTCGACTGAAGACGGAATTCGAATCGTCGCGGGAGGCTCCGCGATCCGCGCTGGCGCATTCGTCGCTCGCGGCGTAGTCTGTGCACCCCCCATGTACATCAATACGGGCGCATATGTCGACGAAGGGACCATGGTAGATTCTCACGCCCTAGTAGGCTCCTGTGCCCAGATCGGGAAGCGCGTACATCTCAGCGCGGCAGCCCAGATCGGGGGCGTCCTCGAGCCAATCAACGCCAGCCCGGTCATCATAGAGGACGACGTGCTCGTTGGCGGGAACTGCGGAGTCTACGAAGGCACAATCGTTCGCACAGGCGCCGTCCTCGCTGCCGGAACAATCCTCACCCGCGGCACGCCCGTCTACGATCTCGTCAAAGGCGACGTGCTCCGAGTCACCGCCGAAATGCCGCTCATCATTCCGGCGAACGCAGTCGTGGTCCCCGGCTCCCGAGCAGTCGCCAAGGGCAAAGGTGCGGAATGGGGCCTCAGCGTCTACGCTCCCGTCATCGTCAAATACCGTGATGAGAAAACTGACCTCAGCACTGCCCTCGAGGATTTGCTACGGTAACGACCATGAGCATTCGCACCCTGAGAGTCGTCCCTGTCCTCCGCATCATATCCATTGAAAAGGCGCGCAAGTCTTATATCGATTGCTCCGGCTTCCACGTCGACTGGGAACACCGATTCGGGCCCGATCTGCCACTCTATATGCAAGTCTCACGCGACGGCCTCATCCTGCATCTTTCGGAGCACTACGGCGACGGCTCGCCCGGCACGCCATGGGGGTTCTAAAAGTGCAGGAAAGTCAGCAACAGATTCGCTGGGGCATCGTCGGTCCCGGCCGCGCTGCAGCCCGTTTTGCCCAAGGCCTTGCCGTCGTTCCCAACACAGTTCTCCAGTCTGTTTGGGGTCGCAACCCTACCCGGGTTCAGGCTTTCACGCAGAGATTCTCTGTCCCAGTGACCGCAGCCACGCTGGAGGAGTTCCTCTCCGGACCGCTGGACGCAGTCTACGTTGCAACTCACCCTGATTCGCATGCGGCAATCTGTAATGCAGCCCTCGCCGCGGGACAGCACGTACTCTGCGAGAAGCCCGTAGCGCTCAACGAGCGCCAGACTGCCTTCGTAATCAATGCCGCTCGCACCGCAGATCGGCTGTTCATGGAGGCCATGAAGCCGCCCTTCTTCCCGCTTTACCGTCGCCTCCGTGAATATCTGCGCTTCGACCCCATCGGCTCCATTGGCTATGTCCGCGCAGGTCACTGCGACTCGACCCTCGACCCCGACTACCCGCTTCACTTCGCCGATTTAGGCGGCGGCGGCATCATGGGCATCGGCCCCTACGAAGCGTTTCTAGCCCTCGACTGGCTCGGCCCCCTCAAACGCGTTCAGACAATGGGCCGTCTCAGCCCTGCCGGCGTCGACACCTTCGCCATCTTTCAAACTGAGCATGAGCGCGGTATGGCACAACTCCACACCGGCCTCGACTTGCTCAGCCGCGGCGACGCTCTCCTCTGCGGTCCGCGCGGATATGTCCTCCTGCACGCCAACTGGTGGAATCCTACACGCGCCACCGTACACTACCTTGATGGCCGCAAGGTTGAATTACACGAGCCTTACACCGCTGGCGGATTCAACTATGAGACCGTCCACTTTTGCGATCTCTTACGCAAGGGCCAACGTGAAAGCCCCGAGATCCCGTACGAGTTGTCGCTGAACATGGCGCGCATGCTCGAGCAAGCTCGCACCGCGCTCGGTGTTCATTTCCCCGGAGAAGAGTGAGTCTGCGCTTGCGAGACTCCAGTTAGTGGTGTGCGGAGAATGCTTGGTTGATTGTCTCCAGCAATTTCCCTGACGGATCGCCGAAATACTCCCAGAACATAACTCCGCCCAGCTTATGACTTAGAACATAGTTACACTTAACAGTCAAAGATTCAGGATCCTCATAAGAGACAAAGACATGTTTGTCCTTGCTGTACAGGTAGGGGACCGAAGCCGCTGAATCCCAATACCGCACGAATCCCTGGTCCAGCATGCTGCCGGCAATCACTTTGTAAGGTGCGTAAGCGCCAGGGATCTGCTTGCCGGGCTGAAATAAGCCGTGATTCTGGTCCGGTACTTCGCCCCATTCGTGTCCGTAAAACGGCACGCCAAGCAAGAGCTTCCCCGGCGGTACTCCTGCCTTCTCAAATGACGTCACCGTCACGTCCGATGAAGCCTTCTTCGGATCAGCCGGATTGAGAAATAGCGGTGCATGATGTCCCGTCGTTGGATCGGAGTCCGGCTCGTAGTAGTCGTAGGTCATCAGGTTCACGGTATCGACATACGCCTGAACCTTTGCCATCTCGGTGTGGTCCATAAACTCGTCCGACGCGCCGGCCGCGATAGTCAGATACAACCTCTTGCCCGTCTTTTTTGTCTCCGCGTCAAATCGCTTCCGCAACTCCTTTAAGAGCAGAGTGAAGTTCTGCTTGTCTTCAACCCGGAACGGATGCCCCGCTCCGATCAATCCGGGATACTCCCAGTCCACATCCAGCCCATCCAGATCATGGAGAGCCAGAAACTCCGTTGCGCTCTGAATGAAAACCGCCCGACTTCGCTCGGTGAGGGACACATCTGAGAAATTGGTCGACCAAAGCCACCCGCCAACCGAAATCATAATCTTGAGCGAAGGGTTCTCTCGCCTAAGGGCTGTGAGCTGCGCCAAGTTTTGCGAATCCGCGGGCTCACCCAGAACCATGCGTCCGCGTTCGATATTGGCAAATGCATAATTGATGCGGGTCATGCTATGCGCATCGATTTGCCCTGGCTGCAGGGTCGAACCCCGCGTGAAAACATAGCCAGTCACCTCAGGCTTTGAGGGAGCTTGAGCTGCCGTCAAACTCGCGATAGTCGCCATAAAGGCGAGAAGAGCTCCGAAATGCCGAAGTCCGGGCATAAAAGTCATTTCACAATCAAACTACCAGTCTGCGCAGGATGGGCTTCTCAAGTCTCGATCTTGATGATTGGCCGCTGATTGCACGTGCGACACGATCTTCTATGGCCGCGCAGGCATTGGCCGTTCGTGAAGGATCATCCAGGATGTGCCAAACTTGTCCCGCAGCTGTCCAAACCGCGACGCAAAAAACGTCTCCTGCATCGGCATGAAGATCTGTCCGCCATCCGAAAGCAGTGCATAGATCCTCTCTGTTTCCTCGTCGCTGTCCAACGAAAGGGAAATATACACGCTTCGCATCGGTTGAAAGCGACCCGGCGGAACATCGCTTGCCATGATCACCGTGCCTGCAATTGTGATGCTGGCGTGGAGTACTGCGTCCTTCAACTACGGCGCGATTTTGCTCGCATCCGGCATCTCGCCGTGTTTCATCAGCATGCCAATTTTACCGCCCAGATGCTTTTCGTAAAAACCAAACGCCTCTGCGCAGTTTCCGCCGTAGTTGAGATAAGTGTGCAATTTCATCGCGTCACCTTTGGCAACAGCAAGTCAGCCGCAGGGTCAAGCTAAGAGACTGAGACGCATCGTCTCGTTCCTCTCCTTCAGCCCCTTCAGCAATTGCACCAATACTATTCCCCGGAAGTGGGCACTGCGCCAGCCAGAACGATCGGAGCGGTCGGCGTCAGCGACCCTTCGGCTTTCTCAATGGTCACGCCAAAGGCCTTGGCCTCAACTCCTTTCGGCAGTGGAGGTAACACGAGGCTGGCGCTACCCGCGGCATCCGGTCTGAACAGGCCCGCCGGAATGGGGGCCTGGCCATTCGCCGGAATCACCCAAAGTTCATAGGTCTTGTTCTCCGGCAACGCTGCGAGATCATTTCCCTGGAAAATCAGGCCGCCATTTTCAGCTAGGTAAACAGCGTGACCGGTCGGCTCGGGCTTTGCTTTGCCCCCCACCAGCAGCACTCGCTTCGAGGCCGGAGCGTTCAGCACGTCAAGCACCTGCTGTGCATGCGAACTCTGCTCAGCCATCTGCGCTACCATCCGGTACTGCCGTCCCAATTCATCATTCAGCGAACGAACCCGCATCCAAAGCATGATCGTCAAAAACAGCAACGCAGCGGTCGCCATCCACGGAATCCACACCGAAACCCTCCGCCCACGCCTCTTCGAATCAATCGCTGTCACTGGCGCCGCATCGTCTTTCGGAGAAACCACTGGAGCGCCAGAAATTCGATCGATAAATCGCTGTCGTGCGCCTTCGGGGAGCGGCTTCTGCTCCACGCTCATCGCCACCAAAGCCAAATCGCCATTCACCACCGCCAGTTCGCCGCGACACTGCTCGCAATCCTCAAGATGCAGGCCCACCGCTGCGTGCTCCTCTGCTGAGAGAGCCTGCATCGCGTAGAGGATCAAATCCTCCTGCGGTATGTGTTCGCCTTGCATCATTCCTCGATCGCCTTCCTTATCCTCACCAACGCTGACCTGATCCTCGTCTTGACGGTGCCCAGAGGATCGCCTGTCCTTACCGCAATCTCCGAATGGGTTAGCCCTTCGAAAAATGCCAATTCAATCGATTTCTGCTGCTCCAAAGGCAGGTCATTCAAAAGCACTCTGACCTTTTCCATCATCGAATTCCGCTCAAGCTCTGAAGCCATATCCGTGCGCGAAACCAGAATCACATCGTCTACTGAATCCGTCGGCTTTCTGCGTCGAAGAGCATCAATGGCCCGGTTACGCGCCATCACGGCCAGCCATGCACCCAGCGATCCCCGGCCCTGGGTAAATGATCCTGGATTTCTCCAGACCTGGAAGAAGATTTCCTGCATGACATCTTCCGCGTGGGCGGGATCATTAAGCACCCGCAGCGCGACCGAGTACACCATGCGTCCGTAACGATCGAAAAGCTCGGTCATCGCCTGTTGGTCGCCCAAGCTTGCCCGGTTCAAAAGCAACCCATCGCCCATAGCTGCACTGTCCGCCTCATCCCCGCGATGAGCTGAAGCTCTACCTATGGAACGATGAATTGGCTGTCCCGGATTGGAGGGGTTGTCGGTCATCGATAGCGTCGCTGGCAAGCCAGGCTCCATTCTAGTGACCGCCCATTCAATGTAAAGGGATTTTGGCGAAACCCCAGTTTCTGTTGCCTCCCGCTCGCCGATTTCCCGACGCATCAGTGTTAGCATCAAACATGACAGATGCAGACTAAAAAACTGAAAATAGTCCCCCTTGGTGGCCTCGGCGAGTTCGGCATGAATTGCCTGGCCCTTCGCTGGGAAGACGAAATCATCGTAATCGACGCCGGGCTCATGTTCCCCGAAACGGAGTTGCTGGGCGTCGACATTGTCGTTCCAGATATCTCTTATCTAATTGAGAATAAACAGCACGTCCGCGCCATCATCCTCACACACGGTCATGAGGATCACATTGGCGGCCTGCCCTGGATTCTCAGCGAACTCAAGGTTCCCGTTTACGCTACCGAATTCACGCTCGCTTATGTTGAAGGAAAACTGGAAGAGCATGAACTTCTCGACGAAACCACGCTGATCGAGATCACACCGAAAGAAAAATTCTCGATCGGACCATTCACAATCGAACCCATCCGTGTCACTCACTCGCTTGTCGATTGCGTCGCACTCGCTATCGAGACTCCGGTCGGAGTCGTAATTCATACCGGGGACTTCAAGATCGACCTTGCTCCTCTCGACGACAAGGCCTTCGACCTGCACACATTCGCTGAATACGGTAAGCGTGGTGTCCTGGCCCTGCTGCAGGACTCGACCAACGTCGAAAGGTCCGGCTACACGCCCAGCGAACGAGCCGTCATTCCTCGCCTGAATGAGATTTTTTCCCAGTCTAAAAAGAAGCTCTTCTTTAGTTGTTTCTCTTCATCCATCTACCGCATCCGCATAGCACTCGAACTTGCTCGCGCACATGGACGTAAAGCAGTTGTACTCGGCCGTTCGATGATGGAAAGCACCGAAATCGCGCAGGACCTCGGTTATATCGATGTTCCGCCGGGACTCATCGTCAATCCCGGCCAGATGCGCGACTATCCGCCTGAGCAACTACTTGTGATGATCAGCGGCACCCAGGGCGAGCCTATGAGCGCCCTGAGCCGCGCCGCAGTCGACAATCACAAGCATGCACATATCGATGCCGGTGACACCGTCGTCCTCAGTTCCCGAATCATTCCCGGCAACGAAAAGGCAATTTACCGGGTCATCGATCACCTCAGCCGCCGCGAAGCCAATGTGATCTTTGACGATGGATCGCACGGACTCATCCACGTCAGCGGTCACGGATGCCAGGAGGAGTTGCGCTTACTTATCAATCTCGTGCGCCCCAAGTTCTTCATCCCCGTGCATGGCGACTACCGTAATCTCCGCCGGCATGCGCAACTCGCCATGGAAACCGGCGCTGTCGAGCATGCCATGGTCTTGGAAGATGGCGACGTTCTCGAACTCGACAAAAATGACGCACGCAAGAAAGACAAAGTTACTGCAGGCCGCATTCTTATCGATTCCGGCTCCTCTATCGATGTCGTGGAAGACCTGGTCATCAAGGATCGTCGCATCCTGAGCGAAGACGGAATCGTGCTGGCTGTACTGGCCATCAACAAGCGCACCGGCAAAGTCGAACGCGAACCGGAAATCGTTATGCGCGGCTTTGGCGGCGCAGATATCACCGACCAGGCGCGTGAAGTTGTGCTCAAGACCCTCGATGGTCTCAGCGGCGAGCAAAAGACTGACTACGGCATGGTGAAGGAAAAGGTGCGCGTTGAGTTAAAGCGTCTAATCCAGAAAACCACCGGCCGCCGCCCCATGATCATGCCCATAATCCTCGAGATCTGAGGCCCCTTGACAGCTTTATAGATCAAGGTGCAAGCAACGGAACCGCCGAGATTTGTGTTTCAGGCGCAGCCATCGATTGCCGCACCTTGGCGAACCTTTGGGTCAATAGTCTGTTATGAATATCTGTCATCTCCCGTTCATATCACTCCCTTGTCCGATTTACCTCATTCCTTCTGTAAAATCCCTTTATGCACCGCTTGTCGTTTTCACTCGCTCTCACCGCCGCCCTGCTGGTACCCGCGCTTCACTCCCAAACCCCCGACGCGCAACCTCCCAAAATCACAGTCTGCCCTTCTGCCGCCACCCTTGGCGAGTTGGTCGAAGCCATCGACTCCGCTGTGAGCGGCCCCGGCAACAAGGACCGCACTTGCTTCCGATCTCTTTTCACGCCCGACGCCCGCCTCATCCCCATCCGAGTGAATGCAGACGGTTCCTCCACGCCCCGCATCCTCACCGTCGACGACTGGATCAACGCCGTCGCGAAACGCGGCAGCGCAGTCTTCTACGAGCGCCAGGTCAAGGTCAGCTCGGAAACCTGGGATCATATGGCCCATCTCTGGAGCACCTACGAAACGCGTACTACCCCTGATGGCAAGCCCCCCGAAGGGAAGGTGCTCGACCGAGGAATCAACAGCATCCAGGCCATCTTCGACGGCAAAGAGTGGCATGTAATCGAAATCACCTGGCAGGCCGAAACACCCGCCAATCCTGTCCCGGAGAAATATCTTCCATGAGCGTTGCAACTGACACTCTCGTTTCTCTAGATGCCATACGCGCCGCCGCCAAACGCATCGCAAACATCGCAGTAAAAACTCCACTCGTCCGCGCCGATTTTCCCGGTGTTCCCGGCAAAGTCTGGCTCAAAGCCGAAAGCCTGCAGCCCATCGGTGCCTTCAAAATCCGCGGTGCGGCTAACAAGATCCTTCAACTCACCGCTGAAGAAATCACCCGCGGTGTGATCACCTATTCCAGCGGCAACCACGCCCAGGGCGTAGCCTATGCAGCTCGCGAAGTCGGCGCCAAAGCAGTAATCGTCATGCCCTCGAATGCGCCTGCCATCAAGCGTGCCGCCACGCTGGCCCTCGGCGCTGAAGTCGTCGACGTCGGGAACGCCTCGAGCGAGCGGTTGGCCAAGGCCGAAGAGCTTGTTCGCAAGCACGGCTATGTGGTCGTGCCGCCATACGACGACGAGCAGATCATCACCGGGCAGGCCACCTGCGGTCTCGAGATCGTCGAATCCCTGCCCGACGTCGACCTGGTCCTCGCACCGGTCTCTGGCGGTGGCCTCCTCAGCGGCGTGGCAACCGCCGTCAAGCGTCTGGCTCCCAATGCAAAGGTATTCGGCGTCGAGCCCGAGCTAGCCGGTGACACAGCCGAGAGCTTTCGCACCGGGAAAATCGTCACATGGCCCGCCGAACTCACCAGCCGCACTCTTGCAGATGGGTTACGCACCCAGAGTGTCGGTGAGCGTAACTTCGCCCACATTCAAGCCTTCGTCGACGGCATCATTACGGTAACCGAAGCCGAGATTCGTGCTGCCATGCGAGCCATCGTCGCCGCGACACGCCTTGTTCCAGAGCCCAGCGGCGCGGTCTCAACCGCTGCGCTCCTGTTTCATTCCGGAGAACTTCCTTCGTACAACAAGGCAGTCGCTGTCGTCAGTGGGGGCAATGTTGCTCCCGAATTGTTGGCTCAAGTGCTCACTGAAATCAACTCTTAACGTCGTTCGAATATGATTTTTACTGTGAAGAATTCCGGGATGGCAATTACTTGCGCGTTCACGCTGAGCCTCGCGCTCTGCGCTCTGCCCCTCGCAGCCCAGAAAAAGGACAATCTGGAGAAGCCCATTGCTGGCCCGCGAGCGACGGCATTGCGCGTTTCGTGGCTCTATATCTCTGCCAGCCTCGATGCGCAAAAGGTCGACAAAGTGCAGATCGGCCGCGAAATGGTCGTCGCCGAAAAGAGCGGCCCCTGGTTGCGCGTCTACGCCAACACCGACATTGAAGAAGAACACACCAGCGATCAGCCGATCTTCGGCACAAATGAAACTCCGCCTCCAATTTCTGGTTGGATGCAAGCCAAGGGCGTGGTTGTCGAAAACACACCGAACGGCGACCAGATACTCATGGGTGCGGCAGCGGACGAGGAAGCTCTGGCATCCGATCCTCGCGGCCCGCTCAACGCCGCCAGAACAGCGCACCTGCTCTATCGGCGACTGGTCGAGATGTTTCCTTCTTCGCCACTGGTGCCCGAAGCTGCATATCGCGCCGCCGACATTCTCTGGCAAATCCAGAAAGCCGATGCTTCGACTCGCCCGTCCGCCAAAGAGCGCGATCCTTACTTGCGGGATCAAATGGATGAAGACGGTTTGAAAAAAGTTATCAAGTTCTATCCGCACACGCGAGAGGCAGACCTAGCGGCTTATGAACTGATTGACAACAAGCTTTGCGGCGATTGGCAAGGTCAGCCAAAATGTCCCGACAAAGAATCGGAGTTGTACGAGAAATTTGCAGCTGAGCACCCAGACGGCCCGCGCACCGCACAAGCTCTCTACGAAGCAACATATCGGCAAGCGGTGCTCGCCGATATGTACGGCGCCGACGGCAGCGACAAGAAGAGTGATAGCGCTCGCAGCCACGCTCATGAACTCGCCGCCAAGTTAAAGGACAAATTTCCGCAATCCGACTACACTGCACGAGCCGCAACGATCGTGTTCAAATTGGATCAGGAAGTTCCGGTTTACGGCAACGATCGAGAATAGAGTGCGCAGGGATTGTGGCTCTTGCGTTATCAGTTCTCCCAGCAATCGGAGGCTATTTGAACGTCTATATACAGTCCGTAATTCTAGGTATTGTTGAGGGATTAACCGAGTTTCTTCCTGTGAGTTCGACGGCACATCTGCGTATTGCAGAAGCGCTCATGCGAATTCCGCTGGATGATGCGTATTGGAAGATGTACACCATCGTCATTCAGGTGGGAGCCATCCTGGCCCTTGTCCTGCTCTATCTCGAGCGCATCGTCGCCTTCATCAAGAGCTTCCCAAAGGGTGAGAGCGGCGATCGCACCTGGATGAACCACCCCATTTCGCTCACCTTCATTGCCTTCTTGTGCACCTCGGCGATCGCCTTGCCCTTGCACAAAGTCAGCGAAAAGCACCTGGGTAGCGTGGCAATCATGGCCTGGGCATTGCTGCTGGGCGGCATCATCATGTGGATTGTCGACGCGAGAGCCTCCCGCTTCGAACCGAATACTCTCCATGTCGAAGAAATGAGTCTTGGCCAGTCGATCTGGATCGGCATTTGCCAATCCCTCTCGGCCATTTTTCCAGGCACTTCGCGTTCCATGTCCACTATTGCCGCGGGCCAATTAGTCGGTCTCGACCGGCCCTCAGCTCTTGAATTCAGCTTCCTTCTTTCCATCCCCACCATGATTGCCGCTACCGCATGGGACCTGCTCAAGGAGATTCACCCCAGCAAATCAGCCCTTGAAGCGGGGGCAGTGCCAGTGGCGCACGTTGTTATGAACTCAGAACGATGGATTGTGCTCGTGATCGGCATCGTCGTGTCGTTCATCGTGGCCCTCGGCGTGGTGGAGTGGTTTCTTATGTGGGTGCGAAAACACGGCTTCACGGTTTTCGCCGTGTACCGGATCATCCTGGGCATCGTGCTTCTCCTGCTCGGCAGCAGGATTATGGGTAGCTGATCTCGCGCTAGCCGGCACGGCCTAATCCGCGAAGGATCCCGGAAGAGCTATTCGAGGAGGCTGTCCCTGCTACCCCCACCCCGTATCTGGGAGGAAACATCCTGTTTTCATCGAGTTACAGCGAGTGTGCCGGTGCAAATATTTCCAGCAAGAAGACTTCGTCGCAGATATCTCTCAGGCCAGCAGTTACGGGCATCGTTTTGCACTTTTTCGCATTTACGTACCGCATTATGAAGATAAGAGCGGCTGGAACAAGAATTCAGCGGTCGGCTTGATGCGAAGTTGACCAGCGACCGCTTCGTTCTCAGTTTCAAGAATAGCGACTGGGAGGGTAATTCTCTGCAATTCTCCCGGTTCTTTCTGCAATGTCGAGCGGGGGTGGACAGCAAGGTTCCCCCGGCCCTGTTTTGCGCCGAAACCCCGCATTGCAACAAGGATAATGAAGGCTGCTCTGGGATTTTCTCGTCGCCTTGGCGGCTCCAGCGTCGATTGCGGCAGCCAGGGTGCGGAGGCGTCCCTTTATGAAGCCAATTCCTATCGTGCTGTCGCCGACGCGCAACAGGGCCCTCAACATGCTGCTGGGCCTTTTGCTATCCCTCGTCTCCATTCTTCTTTTTCTGGCCCTGGCGACCTATCATCCCACCGACTCATCGCTGAATACTGCTTCAGGCGAAGACATGGCTCACGCCGTCCACAACTGGACCGGCGTCTTTGGCGCCTACGTCAGCGACCTGCTCCTGCAATCGTTCGGGATCACCGCATTCTTCTTTCCGATATGGCTTGGAAGCCTGGGAGCAAGCTGGATGCGCTCTCGTTCCGGTGGCTCGGCCGTGCTGCGCTGGATGGGAATCTCGCTGGCGATCATCTTCCTTCCTGCGGTCTTCGGACTGCTCCCGTGGCATTGGCACTGGCTCCATGCCGTACCCGTGGAAGGCGTAATGGGCCGCGTCATTGCCAGCACCCTGGTTGTCTATCTCAATACGCAAGGCGCATGGCTGGTTGCAGCTGCACTTGCCTGTACCGGCGTCTACTTCGCCTCAGCCATCAGTTTCTGGGCTCTTAAGACGGGGTTTGAAGACCGCTGGGTCAACATCATGGCCTGGCACGACCGGTGGCGCAACTGGCGCGAAGAACGTGCGGAGCGCAAGAGGGAACTCGAAGACCGGCTTGTCGAACAGACCCAACCTGGGCCCGCGCAGCGTCTTTTCTCGGGCGCGATATCCGGCGCACCCGAGCCTGCCGCTGAAGTCTCTGCTCCGCGTCTCAGCCGCTTTGCCGCCTTTTTCAGCCGCAAGAACCGGCCCGCGGAGCCTGATCCCGTCGACGAAATTCCTGCATTCCAGCGTGCCGCCGCAAAACCCGTAGAAGAACCGATTCCGACCCGTCGAGCCAGCATCTGGGAGCGAACCGTTGCCGAGTCTGCCACTCCTGCAGCGTCCGCACCGGCCACACCTGTCGCGGCTGCGCCTCCTGCATTGGCTGCTGGCCCGCAAGCCTCCGCTCAACGCAGCGTGGTCGAGATGCGGGCGTCTACAGCCAGCCAAACGCCCGCGCCGTCCTCACTTCCTTCCCCAACAGCCTCCGCGATTGCCATTCACGAACGCGCCGACGCCGAAGAGCGGAGCGTCACTGTCGCGCCCAAAAACATGAGCGGCTTCAAGCTGCCGCCCAGTACCCTGCTTAACACCGGCGCCGGACCGCACGTTGTCAAGGAAGACGATCTGCGCGACGAGGCACGCGTACTGGTGGAGAAATGCGCTGAGTTTGACGTCACCGGCCAGGTAGTTCAGATCAACCCCGGGCCCATGGTCACCACTTACGAATTCAAGCCTGAAGCGGGCGTTAAATATAGCCGAGTAACGGGCCTCGCTGAAGATCTTTGCCTCGCGATGCGCGCCGAAAGCATCCTCATCGAGCGTATGGCCGGCAAAAGCACAGTCGGCATCCAGGTACCCAACCACGAGCGCGAAACCATCCACCTGCGGGATGTGATCGAGTCGGAAACCTTTCACAAGTCAAAATCGCGCCTCACGCTGGCCATGGGCAAGGACATCAACGGGCGCATTGTGACAGCCGACCTGGCCTCGATGCCGCATGTGCTCATTGCCGGCTCTACCGGTTCAGGCAAATCAGTCGCCATCAACGCCATGATCATGAGCCTGCTCTACCGCACCACGCCTTCGCAGGTAAGGCTCATCCTCGTCGATCCCAAGCGGGTGGAGCTCGGCATGTACGAGGGAATTCCCCATCTTTTTACTCCGATTATCACGGAGCCAAAGCTGGCAGCCAATGCCCTTCGCAACGCAGTCCGGGAGATGGAACGGCGTCTGAAGCTGCTGGCCAGCCGCAGCGTCCGCAATATCGACCAGTACAACAAGCTTTTCGAAGGCACAATGCCGTCTCTCTTCTCTGACGGCGAAGACGAGGACCCGCTTCCTTACATCGTCATCATCATCGACGAATTGGCCGACCTGATGATGCTCGACCGCGCCAATGTTGAAGAATCCATCACCCGCCTGGCACAAATGGCCCGCGCCGTCGGCATCCACCTCATACTCGCTACGCAGCGACCCAGCGTCGACGTGATCACCGGCCTTATCAAGGCCAATGTCCCCACCCGCATCAGCTTCAGGCTGGCGACCAAGGTGGATTCCCGGACCATCCTCGACACCAATGGTGCCGAAGCTCTCCTGGGTCGCGGCGACATGCTCTTCCTGCCGCCCGGAACCAGCCGTCTTCTTCGCCTGCATGCACCCTTTGTCAGCGAGAAAGAGACTGCGGCCGTAGTCGCATTCTGGAAAGACCAAGGCATGGCTGAGTACGTCGAAGGATTCCTAGAGTCGCCTCGCGACGAGCGCCCCGAGGTTGAAGGATCCAATAGCGACCCCGATGAGAACGATCCGCTGTTTGACGACGCTGTCCGACTGGTCTTCGAATTCGGCAAGGCTTCGACGTCCCTTCTGCAGCGGCGATTGAGAATCGGCTATGGCCGCGCCGCCCACCTGATCGACCTGATGGAGCGCGATGGCCTGGTTGGGCCTGCGGACGGCTCGCGACCGCGTGAACTGCTGAAAGCACCAGGGTGGCTGCACGAAATCTCTGTTGCCAACGACTAGGGCGAGGCGCACCATAGGCAAGACAAGGCTGGAAAGATGCTCGGCATAGGCGAAAAGCACGAACTTCCGACGATCCTGCTGATCGACGACGACTTGGTAAGCCGTGAGGTAATAGCTACAGTTCTTACTCTGCACGGACACATGGTTCACACCGCCGACAATGGGGAAGCATCGCTCGAGTTGCTGAGGGCTGGTACGGTAGCGCCCCAGGTAATCCTGATGGATGCGCAGTTGCCAGGGCTCAGCGGGATCAGGCTCATCGAAGAGTTGCGCAAATTCGTCGGCGCTGATGTTGTGGTGATCAGCGGCAGCCCTGTGGCCAGCGAACTAAGCGCTGCATCCGACGGATTCCTGCTGAAACCGTTCGGTCCGGAAGACCTGCAGAGGGTGATGGCCGAGCATGCCCCGCCGCCGGAGCCGCCACCCAAACCTGACGAGCCAGTCATAAACCCTGAAACCCTGGCCCAATTCCGCCAATTGATGACCGAAGCAACGATCCGGGAAATCTACGATGCCGTTGTCACCGACCTGAACAAACGTCTTGCGACGCTGGAACAGGCGATTGCCAGCGGCAACAAAGAGGAAATTCGGCGAACTGGACATGCAATCAAAGGTGGATGCGGCATGGCGGGTGCTTTGCAGGCTGCCCGCATTGGTGCGTTCCTCGAATCCAAGAGTGACCAATTGGATAACTGTGCGGCAGCTGTGCAAGAGTTGTACACAGCGACCCGAAATCTGGAGCGTATGCTGGAAAGGGAATTTCCTGCGTAGGGTACGATCGCTCGTGCACGCGACGTCGCGGCAGTTCCGAGATCCGTGTACTCACGTGGGCAGCTTACCCGCTGCCCGCATTGGAAAACTGGCCTTCGGAGGATAGCGCTCACGTGGAACAACAAAACATTCGCATCGTCTTGGCAGATGATCATCCCGTGGTACGCATCGGTGTGCGCAACATGCTCAACGATCGCGACGGATTTGAAGTGGTTGGAGAGGCCGACGATGGCGACGAAGCCATCACTCAGACGCTGGAGTTGACCCCGGATATCCTTCTCCTTGACGTACAGATGCCTCGCCTGCCCGGCCTTGAGGCGATGCGCGCCATTATGAGCGGCTCTCCGACAGTGAAGATCCTGCTGCTGACCTCTACCATCACCACCCAGCAGATCATCGAGGCGCTCCACATCGGCGCACGCGGCATCGTCCTGAAAGACGCCCTGGCAGGCGCCCTCCATACTGCGATCCGCACCGTCTATGCCGGGGATTATTGGATTGGCGGCAAGCGCGTGGTGAACCTCGTCTCTGCCCTCCACGAACTGATGCGCCAGGCCCAGACCCCCCAGCGCAAGACATACGGTCTCACTCCGCGCGAACTCGACGTTGTGGGTTGTATTGTGGAAGGCTGCAGCAATCGCGATATTGCCAAGCAGTTCACGCTCAGCGAGGAAACGGTCAAGCGCCACCTATCGAACATCTTCGATAAGACCGGCGTGTCAACTCGGCTTGAGTTGGCACTTTTCGCGATAGCGCATCAACTCGTAACGCCGGCACAGTAGCTCGACCCAGCCATTCCTGGCTGGTCTTCAGTCTTGAAAGGGCACGGCTTCGGCCGTGCCCTTTTCGCGAAAGAATAAAGAGAGCGATTGCATCCGAGGGAATGCTCACGGTCTTTGTTTTCGCGGCTGAGCTTCTCTATATGTTCAGAAACTGCTTTTCCAGCCGATCCAGCAGTCCAACTGTGCCGTCGCAGACGCCGGTATGCACCGGTGAAGGCTGAATGATCGTGCTGCGCGGCGAGGTGATCCAGTGGAACCGCTCGCGCTGTGAGAGCTTTGCGATCGGCCCGGCTTCCGGATCACCTTCACAGATGCGCTTTACGGCCTCGAGATGATCCCGGGCGAGATCGATATCCGCTTCCGGCCACAATGCTTTCACGCGTTCGACGCTTAAATGGATGCGCGCGGCAAGATAGCGCTTTTCAAGGCAAAAAACGACCACGCCCGCGTTGATGAACTCCTGCCGCTCAACCCGCGGCACCACGCGCAGGATGGCGTAGTCAAACGAGGCGGGAGTGGGCACGAATTGCCTCCTCTTCGAAGATCGCTGAAGCTTCAAGTCTCCGCGTGAAGAAGTCCAAGTATCCTGCTCGCCTCTCCGCCGCACTCAGGCTGCCGGGAATGCTTTCGAGCCATGCATCTGGCGCCTGGCCCACAATCTCTTCCAGAACATTTCTTGTAAGCCTCTCATGTGCAATTGCCGTTGCCTCTCGAATTTCCGAGGCCCACGGAAGCAGGATATGCTGCTCAATCTCGGCGAACGGAGAGGAAATCTTCTTCTCCCTGCTTGGCCAGTCATGGTGAAAAAAGAGGGCCGCCCCATGGTCAATCGGATAGAGTTTGCGATGCCACACAAGCAGGTTCGCATTGCGCGGGGTGCGATCTACATTCTGAGTGAAAGCATCGAACCACACTAACAACGAGGCTTCGGGGGCGGTGACATTATCCCGCGCCGCTGGATCAAACATCGTTGAGCCAGGCAGGTAGTCCATCGCGAGGTTCAGTCCGGTGCTTGCTTTCAACAGTTGCCGAATCTCGTAATCGGGCTCGTTGCGGCCCAGCGCCGAATCGATTTCGATGAAGATGATCTCTGGCACGCGCAACTCAAGTGCCCGCCCGATCTCCCCCGCAATCAGTTCCGCAACCAGCGCCAACGCTCCCTGTCCTGCCCCGCGAAACTTCACCACGTAAAGTCCCAGGTCGCCTGCCTCGACAATCGCGGGCAGCGAACCACCTTCTCGCAGGGGCACCACATAACGCGTCGCATTGGCCGTTCGCAGCATCGAACATCCAGTCTATCGTGCATCGCGCGTGGCGCTTGCAGTTGGACCGCACTATAAGACCGGGCTCATACATGAGGCTTTCTCAACTCTCCGGGTTCATGGGATCCGCCTTGTTGGTCCCATCCTCGCCCGACATGCTGTATAGGCATTTATGAGACCCGCTTGTAGTGACAAGATGGTGCAGGGAGTGAAGAAGATGAAGATCGGATTTCTGGGATTGGGCAAGATGGGAACACCGATGGCGCTGCGCTTAATTGCGGCAGGCCACGAATTGTCGGTGTGGAACCGGACTGAGGGGCGCACTAAACCACTGATCCGCGAAGGCGCGATAGCTGCCGCCACCCCGGCCGAAGCAGAATTAGGCGCTGACGTCGTAATTACAATGCTCTTCGACGATGCCGCGCACGAAGAAGTACTATTTGGCGCAAACGGACTGCTTGACGCGCTTTCACCGGGAGCGCTTCACATCTCTTGCAGTACCATCAGCGTCGCGCTCTCTGAGCGCCTTACCAAGGAGCACGCACGCCGCAGTCAGCTCTTTGTGGCCGCTCCGGTTTTTGGCCGTCCCAACATGGCCCAAGAGGGCCGCCTCTGGGTCGTCGCAGCCGGGGCAAACGACGCAATTACCATAGCGCGCCCGCTGTTGTCGGTCTTCTCTCGCGGCATTTCCGTAGTCGGTTCTGAACCTCGCCAGGCCCATGCTGTCAAACTTGGCGGCAACTTCCTCATCTCCGCCATGATCCATTCGCTCAGCGAGGCATTCGTTTACGCGGAAGCGCAAGGAATCGAACCGCAGGCCTTCTTTGAAGCCGTCAATAGTGCGCTCTTCCAATCCCCGTTTTATGCGGCCTACGCCAACGTGATGCTGCATCCACCAGAACACCCCGGCGCTACCATCGAATTGGGCGACAAAGACATGCGCCTGCTGCGGGAAGCCGCTGAGAGTCGCCATACCCGAGTTAGCCTGGCAGACAACCTGGCCGAAATCTTTGCTGAAGCCCGGCAGTCTGGCCTTGGCAGTGAGGACTGGGCGGTGGGTCAATACCGCATGGCCCAGCGCCGCGGCAGTAGCTAGCGATAATTCAATTCAGCCCTGGAATAGATGCCCTTCGAACACATGTAGCTCGGGTCACGGATCCCATGTTCCGATTTGGTTAGGATAGTGTCATGAGCCTTCAAGGAAAGATCGTCTTCATTACCGGAGCCAGCGCTGGAATTGGCGCCGCCACTGCGCTCGCTTTTGCAGCAGAAGGTGCGCGTCTTCTGCTCGCTGCTCGCCGAGCGGGAAAACTTGCCGAGGTAGCTTCTCGTGCAAAGGAGCGCGGTGCTCCGGCTGTTCACTCCATCGATCTGGACGTGCGCGACCACCGCGCCGTCCAAAATGCCATCGACTCCCTGCCCACCGAGTGGTCCGAAATCGACGTCCTGGTAAACAATGCCGGCCTCAGCCGAGGTCTGGATAAGCTCTACATGGGCAAAGTTGAAGATTGGGACGAGATGATCGATACCAACGTCAAGGGACTGCTCTACGTTACTCGCGCAGTGGTGCCGGGGATGGTTGTGCGCGGCCATGGTCATGTCATCAGTCTTGGTTCCACTGCCGGGGAGCTTGCCTACCCCAATGGCGCAGTCTACTGCGGAACCAAAGCGGCCGAGCGCCTGATTAACGACGGCCTTCGCCAGGATGTCCTGGGGACGCCCATACGCGTAACCAGCGTCGATCCGGGCATGGTGGAGACGGATTTCAGTCTCGTCCGCTTCCGGGGCGATTCCGAACGGGCGGCTAAAGTGTACAAAGGCGTCAAGCCCCTAACAGCTGAGGACGTTGCCGACGTGATCGTGTGGGCCGCCAGCCGTCCGCCGCACGTCAATATTGCGCGAGTTCTACTCACGCCGGTGCAGCAGGCCAATTCAATTCTTTTTCATCGCAACGAGTAGCTTCGCCCGGCCAGTTCTGCGAGCCGCTGCCTACTCCAGCGCTTTGAGTTGCGCCTCAATCTGCTCCAATGCCGACTCAAGCGCA
Organism: uncultured Acidobacteriaceae bacterium; assembly: GCA_963826915.1. Classification (GTDB taxonomy): domain Bacteria; phylum Acidobacteriota; class Terriglobia; order Terriglobales; family Acidobacteriaceae; genus Telmatobacter. Next base: position 621,953 of record CAWGYG010000003.1, on the reverse strand, counting down.
GCACGCCGCGATGGGTTCGACGTGCGCTGCGAAAGAATATTCTCGCGTTGCAGATTCAATGATTGTTTCTGGCGTTCGCTTGCGGCATTCTTCTGGGCCGCTAATCGTCGCGCTTCCTCATTCATCAGGCTCTCCCCTGGACGCGGCTGTGGTCGTTCGATGGCATTTGCCATCTGTTCTTCGACCGATTTACTTTCCCAACCGCGAGCCATATCTTCATTTTACGGGGAATTCGCAGCGACGCGTCCCGCGCAGTGACGTGCTCGTCCCCATCCCAGGCTGGAGGCTCCCCCATGCGCGTTTGGCAAATCTCGTCCTTCGGCATTGATTCGCTTGAGCTTGTCGAACGCCCCACTCCGACAACTGGACCGGGCGAAGTGCTCATTAAAGTTCATGCTGTGTCTTTGAACTTTCGCGACTTGAGGATGGTGAATGGTCTTTACAACCCCAAGTTGCGGTTTCCGCGAATTCCCTGCTCCGACGGGGCCGGCGAAGTCATCGCGGTGGGTGCCGGCGTCGCTGCCTGGAAGCCTGGCGACCGCGTGGCGGCTATCTTCATGCAGAATTGGCTGGGTGGCCGGCCCACGCCACCCAAAGTCAAGGGAGCGCTCGGCGGCGACATTGATGGCATGCTGGCTGAATACGTCTTGCTCAAAGAGACCGGCCTTGTCGCAGTCCCCGAACATCTCACCTTCGAGGAAGCCTCAACACTCCCATGCGCCGCCCTCACTGCCTGGAATGCGCTGACCGCCGGCAATCTGAAACCGAATTCAACGGTGCTGATCCAGGGAACGGGCGGTGTCTCAATCTTCGCTCTCCAGTTTGCCAAGATCCTGGGCATGCGCGTACTCGGCATCTCCAGCAGCAAAGCAAAGCTGGAGCACGCACGCGCTCTAGGCCTCGATGCCGGCCTGGATTACAGAGAAACCCCTGAATGGGACAGGTGGGCCCTTGACCAGACCAACGGCGAAGGCGTCGATCTGGTCGTTGAAGTTGGCGGCGCTGGCACCCTTCAGCGTTCTCTGCGTGCAATCCGCATGAGCGGAGTCATTGCCCAGATTGGCGTGCTCTCCGACTCGGCCGAGCCGCTCCCGATCCCGTTGATCCTCCACAAACAGGTCCGCATCCAGGGAATCTACGTCGGTTCGCGCCAGAACTTTGAAGAGATGAACAGAACAATCGCATCCGCCAAGCTGCACCCGATCTGCGCGAGTTTCCCCTGGACCAAAGCACGTGAAGTCCTGCATCAAATGGAGGCGGCCACACACTTCGGCAAGCTCGTGCTGACTATTCTGTAAGAAAGGTCTACCGTATCGCAGTTATTTTTCGTTGCAAAGGGAATGTTGCATCTGCGCCGCAACTTCAGATCTCCTGAATCGATTGGCTGGCACGAGCCGCAATCAACTTCGCCAGCTTCTTGGCCCGAACAAACGTGTACGACGAAAACTGTGCCGAACTGCCATCGTTTCCGAGCACGGTATAGGTGTCCGCCTTTTCAACGCGCCTGTGCTGAATGGCTTTGAACCGATCCCAATTTATGCGCAAAGGCTCTTGAGGATTTTTCTTTGTGCCGAAGTGGAACTCAACTCCGATAGCGTCCAGCAAAACCTTGTATGAAGCCAGCCTTCGGCCCCATTTCCAAAGCGGCGGGCACATCGCTGCAAAGGAAACAGCGGCAAAGATCGACCAGAACGCGTTCTGGATCCTGTCGAATGTGTATCCATGAAGGGGGAACAGTGCACTCAGCCCAAGAATCAACATGCAGAGCGACACGAAGGCCGCAGACAGGCTGACCAGCAGCATGAAACCAATCATGATTCGGCTATTGTGAAAGCGAATAGTACTAATGTGATCGTTCATCGTTCTGGTCCTCTTGAATCCGCCCCGCGCTGAGCACAGGTCAATCAAAGCTCTGCATGTGCTTTCCGCAAATCGTCTGCGCGTGCCGGTTTATTGGGAACTCCGGTTAGCATTGCACAGATCGCGTTAAACAACCAAAGAGCGCGTCAGAGAAGCGAGAATTCGTCGGAGAGTTTTCATCGTATCTTGGACAGATTCGGTTGGCAATGGTCGGCTCACACCACCGAAGCTTGCGGCGGAGCGTTGAGAAGCTGGTCGTAGATTGCCAACGTTTCAGCGCTGAAGCAAACGAAACGCACCACCTCCACCCCGCTGTCATCCGCGTATTTTCTGGCCGTATCGATCGCAATACGTGCGGCTCGCTTTGGCGGGAAATGATAGACGCCGGTGCTTATGGCCGGAAAAGCAATCGTTCGCACCTGGTGCTTCCTGGCAAGTTCGAGGCTGCGGCGATAGCAGTTCGCGAGCAGATCATCCTCATCATGATCGCCTCCCTGCCACACCGGCCCAACCGCGTGAAAAACCCACTTGGCCCGCAGGTGGAACCCCGGCGTCGCTTTGGCGTCCCCGGTCTCGCAACCACCGAGTTTCCTGCATTCCGACAGCAACTCAGGGCCGGCCGCTCGATGGATTGCTCCATCTACTCCGCCGCCGCCCAGCAAAGATGTATTGGCCGCATTCACAATCGCGTCGACTCTGAATGTTGTGATGTCACCCTGAACCGCGATTAGTTCTGTCATGTCGATTCGCTCCAAGTACCGCTTTTGACGATACATCGGCGCCTCTGGGATGCCCGAAAAACCTCTCCGTTGTGTTTGCTTTCAGCGCGAGCACTCGATTTCAAGACGCAGCCGTCATTGGATGTTCGAATGAAATTCTTCCCATGACCGCATCCTGCCGCGCAACACCCCGTCTATCCACATGAAGGTTGAGCTCAGCCATCTTGTTCGCCGAGACAACCGCAGCGTCGAGGCGCTCGCCACAGAGGCATGCGCTCGTTTCGCAAATAACCTGGAGGATCGTCGATTTCATGAGAACTAAACTATTCACTCTCGCTTTGGGCGCTGCACTTGCGCTCGGCATAACCGGAGCAGCCTTAGCCCAGGACACCCCGCCGCCACCGCAGGGGCAGGATCAAGGCGGACGAGGCCCGCGCCCGATGGACCCGGATAGACAGCTTCAGCGGTTGACGCGGGAACTCGACCTCACAGCCGATCAGCAGACCCAGATCAAGCCGCTCCTGGTCGACCACCAACAAAAGGTACAGGCTCTCTTTCAGGATCAGTCCGTCGCACAGCAAGATCGTCGCGCCCGGATGAAGGCACTGGGCGATGACATGCATGGCAAGATCGCAGCCGTGCTTAACGATCAGCAAAAGCAGAAATTCGAGGAGATGCAGCAACACATGCGCCGCGGAGGCGAAAACGGCGCGCCTCCGCCTCAGCAACCACAGTTGTAATTCGTCCAAGAAGCTTTGAGATACGCATGGATTCGCAAAGCGGGCGGTGACTCGCAAGTCATCGCCCGTTTGGCTGCTAAACAAAGGGGGCAGTCATTTTCAGCACTCAATGTCTTACTGGGGTTAGAAATCAAGGTTAAGTCGACATTCCTTGTTTTTTGCTCGCTTGGGCCGAACGGCACCTGCTCCACCCCGATGATCGCCATTGCGCCCCTGAAACTCTGCGATCGAGTGGAACTGTCCGCACGCCCGATTGAACTGCAATTCTCAAAGATTACTTTTTGATTAAATGGCATGTACGACCGCCTAGTTTAACCTCCGGCCCTGACCGGTCATGCGCTAACCTTGAGGGTGAACAGCCCGTCCTACTCGACGGCATCATCGATTTTTCCCAAAAAGGAACACAGATTTGCCACTCGCTGCGCAAACCTCGATGCACGAGTCACTTCCGAGCGCCAAACGAGGCCTTCGAGGTGCACAGCCGCGGTTTCTCAGGTTTCTGCCCGTTTCGCTGGTTTCAACCATGGTTCTCCTGGCCGGGTGCGGTGGAACAGCCGTCACTGCCAATTCTGCGAACGCAACATTTTCCATCTCGCCAGGCATTGCAACCCTCGACACCAACTGCACCGGCTGCAATGCAACGAATTCCCATGGCATTCCCGTTCACCAGTTTTCCGCTGCTCTCAATACCGGTGGGGCTGCCGCTGTTGCCTGGTCGGTCAGCGGCGGCGACGCAACGGCTGGCCCGGGCACCATCAGCGCCGCGGGCCAATACACGCCGCCGAGCTATCTCACCACTGACCAGGTCTCAGTCCTCGTAACTGCGGCTCTCAAATCCGACCCCACCTTGCGCGCAACCTCGCTGTTGACGCTGACCCCGGGATTTCTTCAGCCGCTTACCCCGGAGAATGTAGCGCTCGGAGCCAACGGAACAGTGACCGTCACCGGCTACCTGGCCCAGGCCGGTGGCAGCACCAGCATTCGATTTGCGCTTGCTGACACAGCCAAGGGTTCCAGTGGCGGCGAGGGATCGCTTAGCCCAACGAGTTGTCAGCGATCGATTCACGGGTTCACCTCTTGCACCGTCACCTATCTTGCGCCCCCCGTCGTTCTATCCACAGGAGTCACGTACATCGTGGCGACGGCCGGCGATTCAGCGTCGAAAACAGAAACAATGGTGCTGCTGAACACGGCCGGTGTGGGGAGCAATCCGACTAGTCACCAGGTGGAAATGATCTCGCCAATGCAGCTGGGCAGCTCTGGCGGTAATAACAACGACTTCGACGCTAACGGCAATACCATCGCGGATTGTTGCAGCGGTACGCTAGGCTCGCTTATTCAGGATGGAACGGGCCGGCAATTTCTACTCAGCAACAATCACGTCCTTGCGCGGAGCGATCACGCCTCAGTGGGCGATGCAATCGTGCAACCAGGCTTAATCGACAACAACTGCACCCCGAATGGCGACGGACCTGGAACGATTCCAGTGGGCGCTCTCACGGGATGGCTTCCCTTGCGATCCGAATCGACGAACGTAGACGCTGCAATTGCGCAGGCTTCATCGCATAGCGTTGATCCCACGGGAAGCATTCTGGAGTTGGGCGTTCGCCAGACCGACGGCTCACTTGCCGCCGCGCCACCTGGGATTTCCTCAACTAACGGCAAGGGCGAACCCGCCTCGCTTCAACTCCGCGTCGCAAAAAGTGGCCGCACCACCGGTTTGACCTGCGGTGGTGTCTCCGCTTTGGATGTCGATGTGTCGGTTGATTACTACCGCGACTGCGCGGAGACGAAGCCTTATCTTACAAAGACCTTCAGCAATCAGATTGCCGTGAGTGGCGACCGCTTCAGCGATGCGGGAGATTCCGGCGCATTGATCGTCGACGCGGCCGATGCCGAACCGGTCGGGCTGTACTTCGCTGGAGGCACGGATGTGTCGGGCGTTAGTCAGGGCATGGCCAACCCCGTGGGCGAAGTGCTCAGCGAACTCGACTCTCAGTCGTCCGGCTCGAACTACACATTCATCGGCACAACCGACCACGCAGTCAGCTGCCTGAGTTACGGCGACAGCACGGTCAAAGCGGCACAAGAACGAGCGCTTTCTCAAGGTGAGATTGTTCGTGCCCAGCAGGCCCTCGCTGTGGCGCGTTCTCTTGTAAATCCTTCAACCGGCTTCCTCGGTGTGGGGATGGGAAAAAGCAGCGATCGCGCCGGCGAAGCGGCCATTATTGTCTACGTTGACGAGAACCTGCAACCGACTGTTCCGACAACCATTGAAGGAGTGCGAACCTTGGTCATTCCCTCAAGCGCTCGGGCGGTCGCATTCGGTGCCGCGCCGCTGACCAACGCACCCAATGCACAGCCACTCGCAGCTTCGACATTCAACGAGGCAGTCTCAATCAAGCAACTGAGATCGCGAAGCCTGATGCAGAAGAATCCTGCCTTCTTCGGCATTGGCGTCGGCCAGAGCCTCGACAATCCCCGCGAGGCCGCACTCGTAATTTACGTCGACCGCAACCAGCTTCCGTCGCAGTTGCCATCCACCATCGATGGCCTTCGCACTCGCTATGTCGTCATGGAACGGCTCCATGTGACCCGCTCTTATGCGGTCCGATTCGAGTCGCGAGGTCATTGCATGCCGCACCCCGCTGCCAACCCCGGCAGCGGTCCGTTGGGTCATCCATTGAGTCTGAATTTATTTTGACCGGACTCGACAAGAATTCCACAACAGGCAGCCGTTCCGATCAGGTTCGCCGCCGGTGCAGCCAGAAAGCTGCAATCGCGCACAGGCAGGCGATGGGAACAAAGGCGTCGAACGGACGATGCACCAAAGCGCTGACCGTCAGCGCAGCGCCAACCATCACCCCAATCAAGATCATCAGTCCCGCATTGACCGTTCGCGGCAGCAGTACGAGCAAACCGCCAATTACTTCGGCGATCGCAGTGAAGTAGCGAAACCATTGCCCGATCCCAGCTTGTTTGTAGAACACTACCCACGGCGCATCGGGACTCGATGGGATCTTGTCCAGTCCGATAAGCATGAAGAGCAGGGCAATTCCGCCGCGCAGAACCCAATCTGTTAGTGAATTGCGAAACGTACGCTCACTCACCGATTCGTTCATGATCTTTCCACCACCGCAGTAAATTTGCTACTACTGTGAGCCCGTCTAGGTCCAGCGACTCGTCAAGCTCCCCGGCTTCATTTCGCTAAGATGCAATTGCTTACATCCGCAACAGAGCGGCAACAGCACAATTCCATAACCGCTATATCGCCCACGCTACGAGAGAGAATCCTGCAGGGCAGAATGCCCCGATGTGTTTCGTATTGACCCTATGGGCGTCATTGCTAACGCCCATTCACTCGACAAACTCATGGCTTCGCTGTTACCGAGAACTATTCGTTGCGACGCCCGAAGTCATACACTGCACCAACAGTGACCCCGTTTGGAGTGAGGTCATGCGGACCGAAAAGTGCGTGCCAGAATTGGTACTCATAATCTGCACGCACTGAAAGTCGACGCCAAGCCTTCACATCAACACCACCGCCAGGCGCGAATACCGTCCGCGTGTCGTGAGTGTAGTACGGGTTGTTACTTGGAAAGTCAATGCTGCCGATTCCAATCAAATACTTCCCATACGGGCGAATCCGCTCGTGCTTGCGCCATTGGTAAATCGCGCCGGCCAAGCCGGTGTCTTGCCGCAGCGTGGGTAGACCGGCGGGATGAAAATAGTTGATATCGCGACCTTCCGCCTCGATGCCGAGGCCATCCAGGAGCTTCGGCATGCGAAGCAATCTCCAATCAGCCCACGCGGTAATTCCCACCTCGTGCCGCTTATCTCCCCAGTCCACAAAGAATTCCGATCCGCCGACGCCAATTGTGAGAGGTATTTTCCCCTCATTCGCCGAGGGCGCTACTTGCGAACGAGCAGACACAGTCACACCAACAAAAAGCAGAGCCAGGACCGGCACACTAATCAACTTCAAATGCATGTCGTATCTCCTTCGAGAGATTTGCACGTGACCACTTCTCCCGTTTTGGATAAGTGCCCAATTGCGTTAAGAAACTGCAAATCCAGGCAAGTGCTGCATGCCGCGAAATAGAAATCATTCGCGACGGGAAAGATCAAAGGGCCCAACTGAGCGCGTCGCCAGCCTCTTCTTCAATTGCGGCTATGAACGCGCGTAGAGTTTTCACTCTGCCCTCTGCCAGGCCCATTGAGCTAGTTAGACGCATCTCGCCGGGCAAATGGTTAACAGCATGATGAAGAACTGGAACAATGGAGGAAAAAGTGGGATAACGTGAATCACGTCCAACCTTTACCACGGTGCGCATCGCGCCGATTGCTCCCAGTTGCTCCAACATATCGGCATCGCGTAAAAGAGTTGCTTCGATGGTCACCGGCTGATCCTTTGACTGATGATTTTGAATCGCATCGGCAACGCCATCCAGCTTTGCCAACGGAAACCCCCACCCGGTCAAGAGTTCCCTGCTTCGTTGAATCGTGTACGGAACGTGATCCCAACTCTCGAGCTTCGACAGATCCTTCGGCCGATGTCCAAGAAAGACTCCGAGATCGTGCATCCAGGCCGCGGCAAACAATATGTCGTCGTCATACTTCATCCCCTGCCCGATTTTTGTAGCCAGGACATACAGTCTTGGCTGATGCCCAAACTTATCTACCGGTTGTGCCTCTGCGCGAATATATGCAACGACTGATTCGCGCCATGCTTGATTGGTCATGCGTTTTTCCGCGGCCATCGCGGCAATATTCTTATTAGGTCCAACTCCCCGAGATCCTGAATTGCGAAGACAGGCGACGCAGCCGGCACTGCCACGATGCCTCGCGCTGGTAATTCCACGGCGCCAAAACTCGGGCTTGCGAGGCGTCCACTTCCGGATGCCGCAAACAAATAAGCCAATCCCGGACTCACCTCTCCCTCACCCGGCAAGGTGGTGCTCGGTCGGCTCACTTCTACTGGAACCCGCTCCACGCGGAAATGTTCCGAATCTACCAAAATCGTCCGATCCTCCATCACCCTGGGGGTAACTTTCCCCGCGCGCGTCACCAGTCGCACCGCCTCCAGAGACTTCTCAACGTGCAGTTCCCGTCCTCGCCCATAGTCAAACATTCGATACGTTACATCGCTATTCTGTTGGGTCTCGAGAAGAATCGACCCCGGCCAGATTGCGTGAACCGTTCCAGCGTCCACAAGGATCAAGTCCCCGGTGCTCACCGGCACCATTTTCAAACACTGTTCGAGCGTTCCGTCCTCAATCCCCGATTTGACCTGGCCCATCGTCACGCCCGGCTTCAAACCCGCCGCAACCTGCGCCCCCGCTTCAGCCTCCAGCACATACCAGCACTCGGTCTTGCCTCGCGGCTGGCCGTATTTTTGCGCCATTCGATCATCCGGATGCACTTGCACGCTCAGCTTCTCGCGCGCAAAGATCACCTTGATCAACAGCGGCGAATCGGAGGATTCTCTTTCCGAACCCAGCATGGCCTCTGGCGCTTCCTTGAAGATCTCGCTCAGCGTCTTGCCGGTATGCGGGCCGGTTGCAACTGCGCATTCGTCCCCGGTCAGCCAAACCTCTCCAATCGGTTCACCCTTCGCGACATGCTGATACCAGGGGTTCAGATCCTCGAATCCCCATATCCGGGCAACGAACCGCGGCTCAATCCGAAACGGAGCTATCTCAACAAAAACAGACCGCTCGGGAACATCCACCGAAGATTTTCCTGCCTTTCGAAAAAACATGTCCGCTCACCCCACTTTCGGCGTAAAAGCCCGAAAACACGGAGCATCGCTGAGCGGATTCTATCCCAGTCCTCAGCAATTCATTGCGATACAAATGAGGGGCGGAAAGCATTTGGTAACTACCCTGCAGCTTTGGGTATTGACAGTGCTGAAACACTCCACTTCTCCATCAGTTTGACGTTTGTTACCCTTGCCTTATCATGCCTCGCATTCTGACGCTGGCCATTCCTTGCCTTGTCCTGTCTCTTGCCACACTTTCCGCCGAAAGCCAGAAGTTCTTGCCAAAGTCCATCCAGTTCGTCGGCGACCCCGAGTACTCCGATCAGGAATTGCTCGCCGCATCCGGAATCAAGAAGGGCACGGTCCTCAGTTCTGCCGACATGAACGATACTTCCAAGCGTCTTTTGGATACCGGTGTCTTTGCCAGTCTCAGTTTCAAATTTGATGGGCAGGACCTGGTTTTTCAGCTCACTCCGGCGGACCAACTTGTCACTATACATTTTGACAATCTGCCCCTTGATCCCGGCGCTGCCCTCGACGGGAAACTCCATCAGCTACTCCCGCTTTATCACGGCAAAGTCCCACTCGATGGCGGTCTGCTGGAACAGGTGCGTGGAGCGCTTGAAGCAATCATGACATCGCAAGGAATCAACGTCTCCGTTCTTGCCACTCCGGCGGCAGACCCCAAAACGCATCGGGTCAACTCAATTCACTTCTCCGTTTCTACGCCGCCTGTGCTGGTGGATATCGAGAAGATCGATGGCACCTCCGCGGAGTTTCAAGACAAGATTCGCGTCGTCGCAAGGGACGCAGCCAAGGCTCCGTTCGACACCGAAAATTCCCACGCCAACCTCGAGCGCGCATTCGAGCAGTTCTATCAGGATCGCGGATACGCGGCTGTCAAAGCCGTCGCAACCCGTTCCGGCGCCGTCCTGGTCACACCTGCCTCCATCTCGGTCCCGTTCGAGATCAATATTCAGGAGGGGAAACTCTACAAAGTTGGCAAGATCAATCTGCCCGACGGAACGCCTGTAACTCAAGCCGAGATCGACAGGGCTCTTACCTCAACACCAGGCGGTCCGATTGATGGTGTGCGGGTCCGTACCCTGTGGTCACTCGTTGCCGCACGCTACAGATCGAAGGGAAACCTCGATTGTAAAGTCACTCCAACGCCGCAATTTGACGACGCGTCATTGACCGTTAACTACAAGGTCGCAGTCGATCCCGGGCCCGTCTATCACCTGGCGTTCGTGAAATTTGATAATGTCAGCGACGAATTGCGAAGTCTCCTGATTCGAAATTGGCAAATGCTTCCCGGCGACCCATTCGACGAGACATATGTTTCCAACTTCATCGCCAAGGTTCAGGAGCACGACCCCGTTTTGAAACGAGCTCTCGCCGGAGTGAAGACCAAATTCGACGCGACCGCCGACCCTCAAACCCACGACGTGAATGTGGTAATCAGGCTGGAAAAGCAGTAGTTCTCACGCTATCCTCGTTTGCATGATCATCTCGCCAGTGATGGACCACATGTTTAATCTGCCGCTTCCGATTCTCGAGAAGCTGCTGCGCCCCATCGTCGTTTACCTCGTGCTTGTGGTGCTGCTTCGCATCTTCGGCAAGCGCGAACTGGCGCAGCTGAACCCATTCGACCTTGTGGTTCTGTTGTCTCTCTCCAACACCGTGCAGAATGCAATCATCGGCGACGACAACTCCGTCACTGGCGGTATCATCGGAGCGTTTAGCCTCCTGGCCATTAATTGGCTGGTGGTGCGCGTCCTTTTCCGCTCGCGTCGCCTCACGCGCCTCCTCGAAGGACGCGCGGCTGTTCTTGTCCGTAATGGCCAACCCGACTTGCGCGCCATGGAACGCGAGTCGCTGTCGCGCGAGGAACTTCTGGACGTCATCCATCGCCAGGGTTATGAAGATTTTCACGAAGTGCGGCTCTGCGAACTCGAGCCCAATGGCACCTTCTACGTCGAAGCGCTGCATCCATCTTCCGATGACAAGAGGCACAGCGAGTTGCTGGAAAAGCTTGACGCCCTCAGTTGCGAGATCGCCCAGTTGCGTGCCCAACCGCCGGCGATTAGCGCTTAGTGCCTCTAGCACTCTCGATGGGGACTCGGCAAAACCGCATCTCATAGCCCAACGTTGATTCATTCAACCGCAGTAAGAATGGCGCCGAAGGCGCGGCCGCATGGACGGCCAGTCCCAGCCCGCACTTACTCCCATTCGATGGTGCCCGGAGGCTTTGACGTAATGTCGTAGACCACGCGATTGATCCCGCGCACCTCGTTGACGATCCGACTTGAGATGCGCTTTAGCACCTCGTGCGGCAGCGGTGTCCAATCGGCTGTCATACCGTCTTCCGAATGCACTGCGCGGACGGCAGCTGTGTAAGCGTACGTGCGTTGATCACCCATCACGCCCACGCTCATCACCGGGAGCAGCACCGCGAAGCTCTGCCAGATTTTTGTGTAGAGTCCCGCGGACTTGATTTCGGCGACGACGATTTCGTCTGCCTCCTGCAGCAGCGCCACGCGCTCCGGCGTAACTTCGCCGAGAATGCGCACTGCAAGCCCCGGCCCGGGAAATGGCTGCCGTCCCAGAATGTCCTCCGGCATGCCCATATCGCGCCCGATACGTCGAACCTCATCCTTGAAGAGATCGCGCAGCGGCTCAATCAATTTCAGCTTCATTCCCAGCGGCAGCCCACCCACATTGTGATGGCTCTTGATCGTCTGGCTCGGTCCCTTCACGCTTGAGGATTCGATAACATCGGGATAAAGCGTTCCCTGCACCAGCCATTCCACGCCCCCGGTCTTTTGGGCAATGCGAGTCGCTTCGTCGTCAAAAACCGCGATAAATTCCGCGCCAATCCGCTTTCGCTTCGTCTCCGGGTCGGTCACCCCGGCCAGTTGGGCCAGGAATCTCTCGCTTGCATCAACCGCAACGATGTTGAGCCCCAGTTTGTCGCGAAGATTCTTCTGAACGTTCACGAATTCGTTCTTGCGCAAGACGCCGTTGTTCACAAAAATGCAGGTCAATTGGCTGCCGATCGCCCTGTGTACCAACACTGCCGCAACCGACGAATCCACGCCCCCGGACAGTCCGCAAATCACGTGCCCGCTGCCCACCTTTGCCCGAATCCCGGCAACCGTTGTCTCGATGAAATGCGATGGCGTCCAGTCCCCTTTTGCGCCGCAGATACCGAATACAAAATTCTTTAAGAGTTGCGGCCCCAGCGGCGTGTGATGAACCTCAGGGTGGAATTGCACAGCCCAGATGCGCCGTTCTTCGTTTGCAATGCCTGCCAGCGCATTCGACGTCACCGCCGTGCGATGGAATCCCGGCGGCAGTTCCAGCGCCTCGTCCCCATGGCTCATCCAAACCTGTATCGACGGCGGCATCCCGGCGAACAACTCCGAAGTATTGTCCTCAAGCGCTACTTCAGCGTGACCATATTCGCGTTTCGGCGCGGTGCGAACCTTGCCGCCGAGGTGATGCACTATGAAATGCAGCCCGTAGCAGATGCCCAGCATCGGCACATCCATGCTCAAGAGCCGTGGATCTGCTTCCGGTGCGTCTGCGTCGTAAACCGAAGACGGGCCACCTGACAGGATGATCCCGATCGGCTTGTAGGCTTTGACTTCGGTGAGAGGAGCCGTGCAGGGCAGTACGACAGAAAACACATTCTGCTCGCGAATGCGCCGCGCAATCAGCTGCGTATACTGCGAACCAAAATCGAGAATAACGATTGTCTGGGTGTCCACGTTCCAGTGTGGCAGGCCCTGGGTTGGCCTGTAAAGAACTTGTGATGACCCCAAACCGGATCGGGCAACATGCAGGAACTGTCCCGTTGGGTAACTTTTCGGGCGATTACCGTAACCGCCATCGGATATCGCGGCCATCGCAAGAGTGCCACACTGAAGCGGATAGCCTAGGCGAAGCACTTCCCGTACAGCCCGCGAGATTTCAGTGCATCTCGCCTTGCCCGCCCTTATAAATCACTCCGCCCTTCATAACAAATTTGACGTCCTGGAGCACCCGCACATCGTCCAGGGGATTCTTATCAACGGCGATGATGTCGGCCCACTTTCCAGGGTCCAGCGTACCCGTCTTCGCCGTCCAGCCCATCAGGTCCGCGGCGTTGATCGTAGCCGTTTGCAGGGCCGCCAGCGGGGCCATGCCAAGCTGATTGACGTAGACATCAAGCTCGTGCGCATTCAACCCGTGCGGATAAACTGCCGCATCCGTCCCCATGGCGATCTTTACCCCGGCCTGCATCGCCCGTTTGATGTTCCCTTTAGCCACCGCGCTCACATCCACCATTTTCTGGTGATAAAAGGCCGGAAGGTGACCACTCTCCAGCATCCAGTCTTCCAGGTAAAGTGTCGGCACCAGGTATGTGCCTCGCTTTTTCATCTCGGCAATCCCGGCGTCATCAATATAGCTGCCGTGCTCAATCGAATCCACGCCAGCTTCAGTAGCCCACAGAATCCCCTGCGCCCCATGCGCATGTGCGGCCACTTTGCGACCGAGTCGATGAGCGTCCGCCACAATCGCCTGCATCTCCTCCAGCGTGAATTGCGAGGCCTGCGGATCGTCCCCCTTCGACAGCACGCCACCTGTGGCGCAAATCTTGATCAGATCGGCCCCATATTTGATGTTCTCTCTGACTTTATGCTGCACGCCGGCGATACCGTCCGCGACACCATCCCCCTCAAGGTGATATTGGATCGGCAACAAGTTCTCGTCGCAGTGTCCGCCTGTTATACCGATAAGCGGACCGCTCACCAGCATGTGCGGCCCGGCCACCTGGCCCGAATTAATCGCATCGCGCAGGTCCACATCTACAAAACCGCTGGCGCCAACATTGCGAACCGAGGTAAATCCCGCCATCAGCGTGGAGCGCGCGTTCACAACGCCGTTAATTGCCTCCTTGGCAGACGTCGAAGTCAGCTCGCGGTAGGGATCGAAATCCGTATTCATCGTCAAATGCACATGCACATCGATGAGCCCGGGGAGCACTGTCATTTTGCTCAGGTCTACCACCGTATCTCCCGGCTGTGCTGCCACTGAAGGCGTGGAAGCGATGGACTGAATCGAGTCTCCCACCACCACAATGGTTTCGCCATCGGTCACCTTTCCGGTCTTCACGTCGAGCAGGTGACCGGCTCGTATCAGGGTCCGCTTTGCCGCAGGTTTCTCGACCTGCTGTGCCGCGACATGCGCGGTAAGCCCCGCTCCCAAGAATGCCGCACATAGAAACACCAACAGCTTTTGACTGGGAATCATTCGTTTCTCTCCGTTTGGGAATCCGCAACCGGAGTGTAGCAAACCGCACTAGACCTTTGTGCCCACATTCTCTGAGCCTGTTTGCAGCCCGGTTTGATACCCTGCTTGGAACGCAGCCAGTCCCATTTTCTGCTGCTGGTTCTTTTAGGGCCTCCTCTTGCCAGCGCGAACGCCAACGAGCGTGGCCTCCGAACCAACCTACAAAGAGGACACCCTATGAACCTGTCTCGCGTTGTACCAATTCTGCTAGTGACGGCCGGAATCGCATTTGTGCAAACCCCTGCCACCTCGCAGACCGAAGATTCGAAGCCCACTCCGCCACCTGCCATCAAGAGTTTCGACCTCTCAGCCATCGACAAGTCGGCCGACCCGTGCACCGACTTTTATCAGTACGCCTGCGGAAACTGGATCAAGGAAAACCCGATACCCGCCGACCAGGTTCGCTGGGCCCGGTCATTTTCTCTGCTCGGTGAACGCAATCGCTATCTGCTTTGGCAGGAACTGGACGCTGCCGCCAAAGACCCAAAAACTCCGTTGCAAAAGAAGTACGGCGACTTCTACGCAGCTTGCATGAACACCGATCTCATCGAAAAGAAGGGGCTCGAGCCGTTGCAGCCGGCCCTCCACATCATCGATAGGCTGAAGGATCCGCACCAACTGGCCACGGTTATTGGCGATTTGGCTTCGCAGGGCGACCCCGCTCCACTGTTCCGCTTCGGAGTCCAGCAGGACGAAAAGGATTCCTCCAAGCAGATTGCGGGGGTTGGCCAGGCCGGTCTTTCCCTACCCGACCGCGACTACTACATCTCTGATAGCAAGCGCTTCCAGGCGATTCGGCAGCAATACCGCGACCACGTGACGAAGATGTTCACTTTGGCCGGCGATACACCTGAGCAGGCCGCAAAAGAAGCGGACGCAGTCATCACGATTGAGACTGCGCTGGCAAAAGCTTCCACAAGCCGCACAGATCTCCGCGACCCCGAGAATCGTTACCACATCTACACTCTCGCCGACTTTCAGAAGCTCGCACCCGATTTCGACTTCGCTGTGTACTTCAAGGACGTCAGCGCCGGTCACTTCGAAACTCTGAATGTTTCTACCCCAAACTTCTTCAAAGCGCTAAACGACCTCGTCGCCTCTGAGCCGTTGGACAGCTGGAAATCGTATCTCCGGTGGCACACTCTGCACGGCTCCGCTTCCGACCTGCCCAAAGCCTTCTTTGACGAAAACTTCGCATTCTTCGGCAAGACGCTCTCTGGCCAGAAGGAGCCTACCCCCCGCTGGAAACAGTGCACCTCTGAGACCGATCGTGCTCTTGGCGAAGCCGTCGGCCAGGACTGGGTCAAGGAGCACTTCCCACCCAAATCCAAGGCCAGCATGGACCAGCTTGTAGCCGCGCTGGAGAAATCCCTCGCTGCCGATATTCAGACGCTGCCCTGGATGAGCGACGACACCAAGAAGGCCGCGGAAGCGAAACTGGCACTCTATCGCAACAAGATCGGCTACCCCGAAAAGTGGCGCAACTATGACGGCCTAGCCGTCAAGCGCGATGATGCCATGGGGAACGAGCACCGCAATTCGGTGTTTCAGCGGAACTACAACCTCGGCAAGCTCGGCAAACCTGTCGACGAGAAGGAGTGGGGCATGACTCCGCCGACGGTCAACGCCTACTACAACCCGGCAATGAACGACATCAACTTCCCTGCAGGCATTCTTCAGCCTCCATTCTTCGATCCGGACATCGATCCAGCTGTCAACTTCGGCGGCATCGGAGTCGTGATCGGTCATGAAATGACGCACGGGTTCGACGACGAAGGTTCAAAGTATGACGGCAAGGGAAATTTGCGCGAATGGCAAACCGCCGAGGACCGCAAGAAGTTTGTCGAACGTACCGACTGCGAAGTAGACGAATACAGCGGTTTCGAGGCAGCACCGGCACACGACAGCGTTCCAGAACAGAAGCTGAATGGGAAACTCACTCTGGGCGAAAATACCGCCGACAATGGCGGACTGCGCATCGCCTACCTGGCTCTGCTGGATACTTTGGCCGCGGAAGGCAAATCCATCAACGACAAAATTGACGGATATACCGAGGCGCAACGCTACTTCCTTGGTTTCGCCCAGGTGTGGTGCCAAAATCAGACAGAACAATCCGCACGGCAGTCTGCGCTGACCGATCCTCATTCGCCCGGCCGCTGGAGAACGAATGGGGCCGTGCAGAACTTTGACGAATTCGGCAAGGCTTTTGGCTGCACCAAAGGCCAGCCGATGTACCCTGAGAAGTCCTGCCGGGTCTGGTAATCGCTTGAAGTCACCCTCGGAGCCACGACAGTCCTCACGCGTGGCTCCGGGTTTTGCCCCCTGCCTGTCTCCAATGGCTGGCCCGTCCAATCCCCCTCCTTCGGCCCTTCAGCGGTGACCTTTGCCGGCGCCGATGCGTCCAAAGCACATCGGTTTCCGCTTCTGAGATGCTCGAGGGCAAGACCATGGATTCGTCGCGTTTAGCCAGGAAGACCCCAAAGCAGAAATTCTTGTTTCGACCTATGTTCCACTGAAACTAGGCATAACATGCCCTCGCCTTTTACAATGCAGCAGGGACCCATCCCAACCCAGCTCTGCTGCGGAACTAGCAAAACTTGGCGGCACACGCCGGACCAGGATGAAGGAATCGCATGAAGTTCAAGAAATTCGGCAAGGCACTTCTGATGACCGCCATCTCTGCGGGCGTCGTCCTCAGCATCTCGTCTTGCGTACAAAGCTATTCGGTCGGTTATCTGTACGTGACCGGAACGATTACCGGTTCACAAGCCAACGCCGACGGAGTTATAAGTGGCTTTAAAATCGATCACAACACCGGCAAACTGACCTCAATCAATGGGCTGCCAATCAGCTCCGGCGGGTCTAATCCAGGTCGAGCCGTGCTGCTTACCGGCGGGCGATTCATCTATGTTCTAAATCAAGGCGCAAGCGCCGATGGCGCCCCCTGCAGTCCAACCGACCCGTGCAACGCCAATATCACCCAGTTTTCGATTGGCGGCAACGGCGTGCTTGCACCGCAAGGCACCTACTACACCCAGGGACTCAATCCATTCCGGCTCATCGCCGACGCGACGGGGGCCTACCTTTTCGCGCTTGACCGCAACGCTCCATCGGGTACCGGCTGTTCATTGGTCTTTGGCTCCGCGGTTACGACTTGCGGCGACATAACCGTATTCCAGATCAACGCGACGACCGGTCGTTTGAGCTATGTGCTCAATTCCCAGGTCACATCGGCCAGCGGTACACCACTGCCCTACTTTCCGGTGCCCGCCAACCCGATTGACTTTATTCTGTCGAATAATTACGTTCTCGCCCTCGGGGGCACTCCCGCTACCGGAGACTCGGTCTTCCCGTATACGTACAACCCAGGGAACGGCCAGTTGAGCGTGAACCAGAACAGTCCGCAGCCTCTAGGCATCAGCCAGGCAAATGCCATCGTGTTGGCCGGCGGCGTAACCTACGTGCTCGATAACGGAATCAACTCCGGAGGCACAAACGGCCAGATCTTTGCTTATTCGCTTGGCTCGAATGGCGCTTTGCAATCCGAAGCAACCGGCGTTTTCCCGCTTGACCCATCGCAATCCAACCCAATTTATGTGATTGAGGCGGCCGGCACCGGGAAGAATTGGCTGTATGTCGCCAACCAGGGAGACGTAAGCAATCCCACCAATCCTCTGAGCGGCATTACGGCATTCGACATCACCACCCCATACTTCCTTTCCCCGATTGCCAACGGCGGATCGCCCGTCGGCTCGGGCTCCGGTCCGCAATGCATCCTCGAAGATCCCTCGAATCAGTACGTTTACACCGCCAACTTCAATGACTCCACGGTCAGTGGTCTGTTTATCGACGAAAACGACGGCAATCTCTCACCGCTTAGTCAGAAGACAAAGGCAAAGGACAGCTATCCGCTGCCGGGCCCTGCGGCTTGGTGCATCGTCACCGGACGAACGAGTTAACGTGCCTGACTGCAGTCGTGCCTTTGGTGTGGACTCGTCGACCGGCGGTCGCCGCCAAAGGTTTCGGGCACTGCAAACATAGTTGAATTGCGGACACGGTTGGAGCTGCCTGAGCGCCCGTGATTCGATTCCATAACCCGGTTTATTGATGGCCTCCTGTTTGGCCTGTAGATGAAAGATGCGCATGAAGTTCAACAAATCGAGCCAGTTGCTGGCGATCTCCGCGGTTAGTCTGCTGGCCGCCACAATTATGACCGCTTGCGCCACCAATACTGTGGACTTCGTGTACGTCTCCAGCGCCAAGGCCGCAGGATCCAACAGTTACGGTGAGATCGACGTCTTCGAGGTCAACTCGGAATCTGGCCGCATGCGCCAGATCACGACTTCGCCATTTCCCTCAGGTGGACGCAACCCAGTTGCCGAGGCGGTTTCCCCTGACTTTGCCGACCTTTACGTCGTCAATGAAGACGACAACTCCATCGTCCAGTTCATCATCGGCAATGACGGCAAGCTCTATCCGCAAAACACCGTCAATACACCCGGCGTCTTCCCCGTGGCTGTCGCGGTGGCCGGTCCGTACTTATATGTCGTTGACACCTATCAGCCGCTCCCAACTTGCTCCCCGGCTGCTCCATGTGCCGGCTCCGTTGCTGTCTTTCCCATACTGAACGCAACCCAGGCCGCTGCCCTCTCGCCGGCGCAGCCCGTGGACACTCTCGGACCCGCCATCACCAACACCGCGATTAGCAGCATCTATTGGCCGCTCACCCTATCAGGCGCGGGCTCGTCCGACGTGATTGTTCCCACCGCTGTCTACGTCGCGGGTTCCGGCGCCTATCTCTACGTGGCAGCCTATGATTCAACGGCAAAGGCAGGCTATGTCTTCGGCTTCAATGCCAACTCCGACGGCACCCTTACCGCGCTTTCCGGCTCCCCGTTCGCCGCTGGCACTCACCCCTCCGCCCTTGCCGGCGATCAGGGAGGCAGTTATCTCTACGTGGCAGATGCATCGGATGCCAAGATTCTTGGCTTCCAAATCAATTCCGGCATTCTGTCACCCTTGAGCGGCAGCCCATTCACGGCCGGCAACATTCCTTCTGCATTGGTAGTCGACGGAACAGGCAAGTACGCCATTGTCACTAACAGCCAGGATTCCAACATCACCGTCTATTCCATTAGTTCCGGAAACCTGACCGCTCTCGGCACCTACACAACAGGCACGCAACCCACAGCAATTGGCATTGATCCATCATTGAACCAGTATCTTTTCACTGCCAATTTCCTGGGCAACACCGTTTCCGGTTTTGAACTGAACGCAACCAACGGCTCCCTGCTCAATTCGCAGGGGATTACCTATGCCGCAAACGCCAATCCAACGGCGATCGCAGCAATTCCACACGGCAGTACGAAGAAGTAACCGCATTGATCTTTACGAGCGCTCAAAAGTATGAGCAGGAGAATCAGATTTAACCGGTCTGCTGTATGCCGCGCATGTTAGCAACACCCCATTCAGGCCTTTTACAATGACTGAAAGGGATCTCAACCAGTTTGCTTTGGGCTCAACAATGATGGCCCTTGACGAAGGAAGCGCATGAAGTTCAGCAAATGGAGCCAGCTCTTTCTGGTCTCTTCGATCGGCCTTCTAGTGGCCACCCTCTTCTCTGCCTGTCAGCTGGTCACGATTGACTACGTCTTCCTCGCTACCTCTGCCGGGACCACCGCCTGCCCCGGCGGCCAGTTGGAAACCTACGCGGTGGATTCACAGTCTGGTGCGGTGCGCTCGGCGGCTGCGGCAGTTTGCTCAGGCGGCACGACGCCGGTCACCATGGCAGTCTCGCCCACCTACACGGATCTCTATGTGGGTAATCAAGGGGATATGACCGTCGTCCATTTTGCCGTTTCGGCAACCGGCGTATTGTCATCGAAGGACACGGTCACCCTGAACGCTCCGCCCGTATCCCTGGCAGTCAGTTCGTCCGGGGATGCCCTGTTTGTTGTCTCCGGAACCACTTCGGCAACGCTCACTGAGTATGCATTGTCTTCTGGGGCAATCGGCTCCGTTACCGCGCAGGAAAGCCTGACCATTCCCGGTTATTCGACCGACTCGGTTGTGCCCACAGGCGTAACAACTCTCGCAAATGGCGGCGCTGTATATGTCGCCGCCTATGACGCGTCCGCTTACAACCCTGGCGGGGTCACGACAAGCACTGCCAACCCTGGCTGGCTGTTTGGTTTTTCTACTGCTACAGGAGGCGCGCTGACTGCCACATCGGGGAGTCCTTACAAGGCGGGAGTCAAGCCAAGTGCCCTGGTTGCCGATCCCACCAGCCGATTCGTCTACGTGACCGACTTCGCGCAGGATCAACTCATTGGCTACGGCGTGTACACCGGATACGCTTTGGAGTTTCTGGTCAACGGACCCTATAAATCCGGAGGCCAACCTGCTTCTGTCAAAATCGACCCGCGCGGAAAGTTCATGTATGTGGCCAACTCCCTCGATTCCACAGTCACCGCGTACGTGATCGACCTGACCACCGGAACCCCGTCGACAGCTGTCAACGCCACGGGCACACAGAACAACAATACGGATACACAGCCCGTCGCCATTGGTGTAGATCCGGCGCTCGGTCGCTATGTCTACACCGCCAACTACCTCGGCAACTCAATCTCCGGTTTCCGACTCGATCCCACCGCCGGCACACTGAAACAGACCCAAGCCACACCATACCCGACCGGCCAAAAACCCACCGCGCTGCTGATAGTGCCGCACGGCAATCACTCCGTGCAAATCACCGCGCCGTAGCTGCATTTTTCCGCCCAAGTCAAAAGCCCAGCCGTATGGCTGGGCTTTTCCTTTTTGTCGATGAAGCTGATCTTCGACCCTGTGCTCGGCCTCGCATCCTCACAGCATAATCGTTTTACCAAAGGTCCTTACAGGAATATACTGGCTCCGCACCAGCCGCACCGATCCAGGTACCCGCTGCTACCTTGGGCGATGTGTCAATGGAGATTTGATCGTGACCTTTCGCAATCGCGCATTCTTCTCAATTTCCGCACTGCTCCTTGTCTTCACATGTATGTCACTCCGTGCGACCACTCCGCCCTCGCACGATCAATTCCGCGTCGCTGTTTACATTCCCGTCTCTGTCGTCGAGAAGATGAACGACCCGGCCTACCTTAAAAAATCATGGGACGATCTTTCCAGCCAGGTGAAAGTCGACAAGGTCTACATCGAGACCTATCGCAGCGGCAACATCGCCCCCGACGCGAACCTTGAAGCCGTCAAAGCCTTCTTCGTCTCTCACGACGTCCAGGTAGCCGGTGGCATTGCCTACGTCGGCAGCGGCGACACTGCCGGCTCCGACTTGCCCGATGCCGGCGGCGGCCAGTTCGTATCCCTCTGCTACACCGACCCCAAACAGCGCGACTACGTCAAGCACATCGCTGAAATCACCGCGCGCCACTTCGACGAAATCATTCTCGACGATTTCTTTTTCAACAACACAAAGCACGATTCCGATATCACCGCCAAAGGCAGCCTGACCTGGGACGCCTTCCGCATCAAGCTCATGGATCAGGTATCCCGCGAACTCGTCATCGGTCCTGCTCGAGCCGTCAATCCCAAGGTCAAGATAATCATCAAATTTCCCAATTGGTACGAGCATTTCCAGGCCAACGGCTACGACCTCGACCAGGAACCGAAAATATTCGACGGCATCTACACCGGTACCGAGACGCGCGACCCCGTGACCACCGACCAGCATTTGCAGCAATATGAGAGCTACGAAATCATTCGCTACTTCGACAACATCAGCCCCGGCCGCAATGGCGGCGGCTGGGTCGACGTCTACGACAATCGTTACCTTGATCGCTATGCAGAGCAGCTCTGGGACACAATGCTCGCCAAGACGCCGCAGATCATGCTCTTCCAGTACAGTGATCTTCTCCGTCCCGCCGAGATGGGAAATCGTGAAGCATGGAGCAGCCTTCCCACCACCTTCAACGCCCCCGACCTTGAAAAGTGGCACGCGAATTCCAGCACGACTGAATCAGTCACTTACGCCACCGCTGCCGGATATGCTCTCTCACAGGTCAACGCCGTCGTTGGCAAACTTGGCAAACCCATCGGTATAGCCAGTTACAAGCCATACCAATCCACCGGCGAAGACTTCCTCCAGAACTACCTCGGCATGATCGGCATTCCTATCGACATGCATCCCGAATTTCCCACTGACGCCCACACCATCCTGCTCACCGAGGAAGCGAAGTTCGATCCCGCTCTCGTAAGCAAAATCAGAACTCATCTTGAGAAAGGCGGAAATATTGTCATCACCTCCGGCCTACTCAAAGAACTTCAAACCAAAGGTATCGCCAAGATCGCCGACATCCACACAACCGGAAACATCCTTCGCGTCAATGAATATTGGGGCTCATTTGGCGCTGGCGCCGGCGCCGACCTCGGCAAGACCTCCGACATCCTTGTTCCTGAGATCGCTTTTCTCACCAACGACGCCTGGCCGATCGTGCGCGGCACCGCCAACGGCCGCGGAGCTCCGCTGCTCCTTATGGACCGCTATTCCAAAGGCATTCTCTTCGTTCTTACCATTCCCGAAAATGCCAACGACCTCTACGCGCTCCCTCAGCCGGTCCTCACTTCGATCCGTCGCTACCTGCTCAGTGGATTCCCGCTCTCCATCGATGCCCCCGCCAAAGTGAGTCTCTTCGCATACAACAACCGGGCCTTCGTCGTTGAGTCGTATCTCGATGCGCCTACCCCCGTCGTAGTCTCCACAACCGGACAAGCCACCCACCTCCGCAATCTGACGACCGGCGAAGAGGTGGAAGGCACTCCCGCCCCGAATCCCCGCCACTTTCCCGGACCGCTGCGCGTGGAGTTCCATATAAACCTCGCCCCTCACAGCTTCCTGGCGTTCGCTGAAGAATAGTGGTCGATCGTCCTTCTTTGCCGTCCCGTGTCTCGCCCTTGGGACACGGGAAAAACAATCATCCCGATGCAAGAGTTACCAATTCGCGCTTGATGGTTCTGCATCCGCTCGCTACACTTCCCATGCATTCCCTGATCAGGTTTTCTCCAGCCGCTTCAAAATCTAATTGCCGAGGTGCGAACGATGACCCGCTGCGAAGCGCGATTCTCTTCATTGAGTTCCCGGGTTTCACTCTTCCTGATGTTTTGTGCCCTACCGGCAATGGCTCAAGGCGGCCTCAAGACCATTAACCCTCCTCAAGGCGGCACCATCGTCTACGGTCAGGTCACCGGACAAACCACCGAAGCCGGCGCCATGGGCGCGGTTCTGCGCTCCGTTCATCAGAATGTTGGAGAGAAGCCGCAAGTCGGCAAGCTCTTTCAGGTCCACGGCACTGAGTCAGTTGCCGCGTTCTTCAGCGCCACCCGGCATAACGGCAAAGGAGGCCAGATCGGCGGTCTGATCATCGTCACCAAGGTCAGCTCCGACCATGTCGAAGCCGCGCTGGTCACCGATGATGCCACGCGCTTTCACCACAACCTTCAGGCGGATATGAAAATGCTTTTCGCCCAATGGCATCCACTCCAGGGGGCATCGTCATCTGGCTCCTCCGGCCCCAGCGGCTCCGTCGCTCCGCTCCATCAGGACGCTCTGCCTGACCGCTCCGCAAGCGTCGGCCTTCCAGACGGATGGAAGATCCTCAACAACCTGAGCGGCGGCGGCACCATCGTCGCTGTGGGCCCCGCTGGCGAAAACGCTTTTCTCGGCATAACTTTCGGCGCCCAAGACACCAACAACCCGATGGTCCAGCAGACCATGCGTCAGCTACAAGCCGGTCGCCTGCAAGGCACTATGTACGCCAAGGCCTCGTACATTCCTTACGGCTCTGACATGCAGAAGACCCTCGTTTATCTATGGAACAAATCGCGGCAGGGAGGTGGAATGCCGCCCGCCGACTTTTCTTTCTCCGGCTTCACGCCGTTTTCGACCAACGGACCAAATCATTGCGCGCACATCGTCGGAACGGTCGACTTCAAAGACCAGAAAGGCGCGCGCGATATAAATGGAGTCTTTTGTGTTCAGCCGCCCGGACGAGCCGGTGGTTACCTCACCATGGTTTCCGCAACCACAATCCCAAAAGCTTTAGCTGAAAAAGAGCGTGCGACGATGGGTGCGATTCTGGGAAGCTTCAATGTCAATCAGTCGGTCGTGAATGCGGAGGCCGCGCAAATCGCAGCACCCGCGATCGCACAAATCCACGCCATCGGCCAAGCCGCTGCAAATCAGGCCAAAGCCGCCCATCAAGCCGAAGACATCCACAACTCCAGCGTCTATCAGCACTGGGACAGCATGGACCGCCGCAGCCAGGAGTTCGAGAATTATCAGTTGGGATACAGCGTGATCCTGGACAACCAGGGCAACGCCCACGGCACTTTCTGGAACTCGGACGCAGACGCCCTCGTCAAGAGCGATCCCAACCGGTACGAGTACGTAAACGCCCCGAACTACTGGAAAGGCATCGATTACTGATTCCCTACACCCTCTTCTCACCGCAAAGCTTTTGGTCGGCAAATCTGATCCCGGCTGCCTGTCTTTCCCTATCTCCACACATGCATCCACCCGCGCAGTATCCTCTGCGCGGGCTTCTCCACCAGGTGCAGCGCAAGCAGCGCCAAACCAATCAGCAGCACGTAGCTGATCCACGGATCGTATTGCGCCAGCCCCAGTCGATCAAGCACGTGCGAACCGTGGATCAAATTCCACAAATTGAAATGCAGCAGATAGAGGCAATAGCTCGCTTCTCCTACAAACACTAGCGGCCGCACGCCCATGACCTTCGATAGCGGGTTCACTCCTGCCAATCCCAGAATGATGCAACCAAACAGTGGCATGAAAAATCCGTCATGCAGCAGCGCATAAGGCAGGTGCGCAGCCTGCGTCAGCACCCCAAACGTCCCGGCGAAACCACCCAGGCCTAGCATCAGCCGCAGTGCCCCGAGCCGCGGCACAATCTCGTCCAGCTCCGCCAGCATCACACCAAATACAAAACTCGCCAAATGCGGCAGCGGCGTATATTTCAACGCCTGCAGCCAATCGCCGTAGCTCCAGCGATCAAGATGTGCAAGGCCGTCCGGGTTGAAAATGATGTAAAGCGTGCCCGGAACCAGCCCAAGCATCCAAACACCTGCCATCTTCGCCAGGTGCGGGGCTAGCCGTTCCGGCTTCTTCCAGCGAGCCATAAATGGAAAAAGAAGGTAGTAAAACGACTCCGCTGACATCGTCCACGCCGGTGTGTTCAGAAACGTCGCAATCTCCGGAATCCACCCTTGCAGAAGCAGCGGAGACAACACCATACCGCTCCAGAACATGGCGTGGGTGTGAGCGCCCCACTCCAGCGGGATCACGCGCCAGGCCAGTATCAGGCTGAGCAGGTAGATGGGATAAAGTCGCGTGAAGCGCGCCTCGTAAAATCGTTTCTTGCCCAACTCACCGGCTCGCGCGCGCGCGTTGTAGTTGTACCCCAGAACAAAGCCCGAGAGCAGGATAAAAAAGCTCACCGAAGCGTATCCGGCGTTCACCACCGGCGCGAACCAGCCAAACCATTGTGGATTGGAAAAATGAAACAGAACGATGTTGATAGCCGCGAAAGACCGCAGCCCCGTCAGTGCATTCAGCCGCTCTGGCTTGCTTATCTCCACTAGCTTCTTAGACGGTCCAGTGCCGTCGGCTGACGCACTGCCAGTTCCTGTAATGGCAAAGAAATGAGGGCTGCAAACTAATCACGGCAACTGCTTTACACCGCTGCCCCCAGGGTAGGATCCGGGGTGGCATTACGCCGTTACCAGCGACCCGACCTTCTCGCCCTGAACCACTCGAAGAATATTGCCCGGCCGGTTCATGTTGAAGATGACCATTGGCAGGTTGTTGTCCTTGCACAAACTCACCGCGGTCAAGTCCATCACCTTCAGTCCGCGCTGCAAAATCTCCATGTACGTGATCTCGTCGTACTTCACCGCATCCTTCACCAGTACCGGATCGGCACTGTAAACGCCCTCGACCTTGGTTCCCTTCAGCAGCACATCCGCCTTGATTTCCATCGCCCGCAAGCTGGCGGCCGTGTCGGTCGAAAAGAATGGATTTCCAATTCCCGCGGCGAAGATCACCACACGGCCCTTTTCGAGGTGCCGCACCGCTCGCCGCCGAATATAAGGCTCGGCCACCTGGTTCATGAAAACGGCTGTCATCACCCGGCATTGCACATTGCGCTGTTCCAACGAGTCTTGCAGGGCGATGGCATTGATCACCGTGGAAAGCATGCCCATGTTGTCGGCAGCCACGCGGTCCATCTCCTTCGCCTGCTTGGCCACTCCGCGAAAAAAATTGCCTCCGCCCACGACAATGCCGATCTCCACGCCAAGTGCGTGCACATCGCAAATCTCGCCGGTAATCTCGGCAACTTTTTCGGCGTCGAGGCCAAACCCCTGCGGCCCGGCCAGCGCCTCTCCTGAAAGCTTGAGAACAATCCGCTTATACATGCTTTCCCGAGTATCGCATACGCCCCTGAGACCGTGTCTCACCCGCATATCTGCGAAGAAGGCGTTGACAATTTACCCACATTCGTTTACTTTGCAATGCAAAGCGAGTCCGCATGAATGACCTGAACAAAGCGCTCGGGGATATCAGCAGCATCCGTCGCCAGATGGCGCGCAGCACGGAGTTCCGCGGTTACGGCCCCGCGACTCTAGCCGCCACAGGTTTCATCGCCATCTTCGCCTCGTCCGTGCAAGCCCTTTGGCTGCCGGATCCTGCCAATCACATCCCGGCCTACCTGGGCATCTGGATTTCGACCGCCATCCTCTCCGCCGCTATGATCGGCACCCAGATGTTTACCCGCACTCACCGGATCCACTCCGGCATGGCCGATGAAATGATCCACATGGCCGTTGAACAATTCCTCCCGTCGGCTGGTGCAGGCGCCCTCATCACAATCGTTCTCGTTCGCTTTGTCCCATCAGTTTTATGGATGCTTCCGGGCTTCTGGCAAATCACGTTCAGCCTCGGAGTGTTTTCGTCGTGCCGTTTTCTGCCCCGCCCCATGGCAGCTGCCGGCGTTTGGTATTTGCTCACCGGTCTCATCTCCATCGCCCTTGCCAACAACCGCGCGCTCTCCCCGTGGACGATGGGTGTTTCCTATGGAGTCGGCCAGTTGCTCGTCGCCGTTGTCCTTCGCTTCGGGTCGAAAGAGGCTGCAGATGAAAACTAAGGCTTCTGGCACTGAAGGACGCTTTGCATATGAAGGTCTCGATCGCGTCATTCACGAGCGCGCTCGACTCAGCGTCCTAACGTCTCTCATCGCCAATCCCAAAGGCCTCACGTTTGGCGACCTGAAGCAACTTTGCACGCTTACCGACGGCAATCTGAGCCGCCACTTGCGCGTCCTCGAAGAAAGCAAAATGGTTGAGATCGTCAAAGGACACGACCGCAATCGCCCCCAGACTGTCTGTCGAATTACTGCTTCCGGCCGCAAGCGCTATCTCGAGTACCTCTCCACTCTTGAGCAAGTGGTTCGTGACGCGGCCAATGGAGCGCCTGAACAAGTTTCTCCTGCGTTGCTCCACAACCTGACACCGTCGCGAACCTAAAATTTTTTGCGAGGTAACTTTGCAGTGCAAAGTGATTTTCATTCCGGATTGCACGTCGCCATCATCATGGATGGAAACGGTCGTTGGGCGACGCAGCGCGGTTTGCCGCGTGTCGCAGGCCATCGCGCCGGGGTTGCGTCCGCGCGAAGCGTTGTCGAGCGTGCACCTGACATTGGCATCAAGAGGCTGACGCTGTACGCTTTTTCATCAGACAACTGGCGCCGACCGAGCGATGAGGTGGCAACCATTTTCTGGTTGTTGCGCGCCTTCCTGCGCCTGGAGACCGAGAGGCTCAGGCAGCGCGGTGCACGCCTCGAAGCCATCGGACGCCGTGATCGCCTGCCTCCACTGTTGTTGAAGGAAATCCAGCGGGCGGAATCCGCCACCTGCCTCGGCCGCCGCATTCACTTGCGGGTTGCAATCGATTATTCCTCGCGCGACGCAATTGCACGCGCCGCCACTTCGCTCTCGCCCGCTCTCACGGCGGATCAGCTTCCCTCATCCGATCTCGTCGGAAACATGCTTGCCGAGGCCCTAACCGCCGAAAGCGGCGAAGTGGATTTACTGATCCGCACCGGCGGAGAGAAGCGCCTTTCCGATTTCCTGCTCTGGGAGTCTGCCTATGCAGAACTGCTGTTTACCGACAAGATGTGGCCGGATTTTGACGCCGTTGATCTCGATGCCGCGCTCAAGGAATTCGCTCATCGCGAACGCCGCTTCGGAGCCATCCCGTCCGCTACCTGCTCGAGCAAGCTTTCCATCGGCGGTGCGAAATGACCACATTCGTTGCGCGCCCGCTCTCCAACCTGCGTCCGTTGAACGTCAAGTTCATTCTGCCCGCCCTTACCGAGGCAACTGATCCGTACTGGCGTCCCATCAAGTACTCGCTGTTCCCGCCGCTTGGTCTCGCCACGCTCGCCGCCTATCTGTCTCCCGACGACCAAGCCGTCATCGTCGACGAACACGTCGAGGCACTAACCCTCAATGACGCGCCGGACCTCGTCGTGATTCAGGTCTACATCACCAATGCCTACCGCGCCTACAAGATCGCCGATCACTACCGCAGCAAGGGCTCCTTCGTTTGCCTCGGCGGGCTGCACGTCACCTCACTCCCCAATGAGGCTGCGCCTCACGCCGACGCCATATTTCTCGGCCCCGGCGAACAAACCTTTCCGCAATTCCTTCAGGACTATCGCACCGGTAATCCGAATCGCGTTTACACCTCTGCAGCAGGCCGCACGCTGGAACGCGTTCCGCCCATCCGCCGCGATCTCATTCGCCGCTCCCGGTACCTGGTCCCAAATTCCATCGTCGTCACGCGCGGATGTCCGCAACACTGCGACTTCTGTTACAAAGACGCCTTCTTTCAGGGCGGTCGCGGTTTCTACACCCAGCGAGTGGACGATGCGCTCGCCGAAATCGATCGCCTGCCCGGACGTCACCTCTATTTCCTCGACGACCATCTTCTCGGCGACCGCCGTTTTTCCGAATCGCTCTTCGAAGGCATGAAGGGCATGCGGCGCTTGTTTCAGGGCGCGGCCACAGTCGATTCCATCCTTCGCGGCGACCTCATCGAACGCGCCGCCGAGGCCGGCCTGCGCAGCATCTTCGTTGGATTCGAGACGCTGAATCCAGAGAATCTCCGCCGCAGCAACAAGCGCCAGAATCTTGGTCGCGATTACAAGGCGGTGGCTGATCGCCTGCATTCACTCGGCATCATGATCAACGGCAGCTTTGTGTTCGGCATGGACGACGACGGCGAAGACGTTTTTCGCCGCACCGTCGATTGGGCAGTTCAGCACGGCATAACCACCGCGACCTTCCACATCCAGACACCCTATCCTGGAACCCGCCTTTATGCACAAATGGTTCGCGACAGACGGCTCGTCACTCAGGATTGGAATCTCTACGACACCCGCCATGTCGTCTATCGTCCGGCCAATTTGAAACCCGAAGCGCTCAAGGCAGGATACGACTGGGCCTATCGCGAGTTCTATCGCTGGGGCTCCATCGCACGCGCGTCGCTGCACCACGGCACATTGAAACACCAGGCCAAACACTTTTTCTACGCATCGGGGTGGAAGAAATTCGAACCTCTGTGGGATCTTCTCATCCGCGCACGCCAACTCACCCGCGTCACGCCCTTCCTGGAAGGCGTGCTCTCCCGCGTAACCAGCGCCAGAACAGAACAGCGTGTTGATTCCTCCGCGGCGATTTTTCCGATCATCTCGTCCGACAATATCTGAGGACTTCGCGGGCTAGATCAGAACGTCGTGCACGTTCCGCAAACAACAAAGGCCCGGAGCATTCGCTCCAGGCCTTTGTCCACTTACTGCCACCCCAGGTGACCTCGTCTAATCACTCTCCCGCCGTTTCCACGGCCTTGGTCTGGGACACAGTCCAATCGGCCGCGCCCACTTTGAAACGGGCGAAGCGGCGGACAGTGATATTCTCGCCAAGCTTTCCAACCTTCTGTGCGATCAGTTCTTTGATGCTGACGGCTTGATCCTTGATGAACGGTTGCTCGAGCAAGCAGACCTCTTCGTAGAACTTGGCCATCTTGCCATCAACGATCTTCTCGATCACTGGTGCCGGCTTACCCGTCGCGGCAGCCTGCGCGCGGAAGATTTCCTTCTCGCGTTCCAGGTCCTCTGCGGTCACATCTTCAGGCTTTACGTAGCGCGGATCGCTCGCGGCGATATGCATCGCGATATCCTTCAGCAGTTCCTGAAAGTCATCGGTACGCGCCACAAAATCGCTCTCGCAATTCAGCTCAATCAACACACCGATCTTGCCCCCGGCGTGAATGTAGGTCCCGACCGCGCCTTCATTCGTCATGCGCGCCGCCTTCTTCTGCGCCGAAGCCATGCCGCGCTTGCGCAGCACCACAAATCCCGCTTCGATGTCCCCGTTCGTTTCCTGCAAAGCCTTCAGGCAGTCGCCCATGGGCGCGCCGGACTTCTCCCGGAGTTCCTTTACCAACTTGGCATCAATCTTTGAGCTCACTGTTGTCATCTCTCTTTTCTCTGGTTTCCCCGTATCCCTGGTTTCTTCGTTTCCTGCTGTAACTTCACTGCTTAACCCGTTCGTTTATAAGGCGCATAATGCTGTGTTGAGCGTCGGCGTTGCCCTGTGCACCGGCCTTCTCATACCAGGACATCGCCACCTTCACATCTTTCGTTACGCCCAACCCGTCCGCGTACATGTCACCAAGCTTGTCCTGTGCCATGTCGTGTCCTTGCTCCGCAGCCTTGCGGAACCATGCGGCCGCTTGCTGCAGGTCCTTGGGCACGCCATACCCATACAAATACGAGACGCCAAGGTTGTACTCGGCATCGTCGTATCCCTGGTCCGCAGCCTTGCGGAACCACGAGTCAGCCACTGCGAAGTCCTTCGCGAAGCCGTCTCCCCGCGCGTACAGGGAGCCAAGGCTGTCCTGCGCAATTGCGGAGCCCTGGTCCGCGGCCTTCAGGAACCACTTGGATGCCTCCACGGTATCCTTCGCTACGCCTTCTCCTTCTTTCAAAGCCATCCCAAGATTGACCTGCGCATCGGAATAACCCTGTTCTGCGGACTTCCGGTACCAAATAGCCGCCTGCGCCAGATCTTTAGGTACACCGGCCCCGGTCATATACAACAAGCCGAGGTCGAACTGAGCAGAAGCGTTGCCCTTCTCGGCAGCCTTGCGAAACCATGAGACCGCCATCGATAGATCCTTGGGGATCCCGTCGCCCTCTGCGTACAGCGCGCCAAGTGCGGTCTCCGCACGATCATAGCCCTGTTCCGCAGATTTCCGGTACCAACCGGCTGCTTGCGCTCCGTCCTTGGATACGCCCTGTCCCGTTTCGTACAGGATACCCAGGTTGTACTGCGCATACGGGCTTCCATGGTCCCCGGCCTTGCGAAACCACGAAGCTGCCTGCTGCAGGTCCTTCGGCACTCCGTCTCCCTGCTTGTAGAGCAGGCCCAGGTTGTACTCTCCTGGCGCGTAGCCCAGGTTCGCAGCCTTCAGAAACCACGCGGCAGCCTGGGTCGGGTCCCTTTGTACGCCAATTCCCTTGTTGTAGGAGACACCTAAATCGTATTGCGCGTCAGGATAGTTCTGGTCGGCTGCTTTGTGCAGCCATGCGAACGCCTGCTGATAATCCTGTGCCGTGCCATTTCCCGTGGCATACAGCACGGCCAGATTGGTCTGCGCTGAAGCCTGACCCTGTTCAGCTGCCTTCGTGTACCAGAAGATCGCCTGCTTTGCGTCCTGCTGAACACCCAGACCCTCGGCGTAGTTCAAACCCAGTTGTGTTTCAGCAGCGGCGTATCCTGCATCCGCAGCCTTGCGAAACAAGGTGATTGCCTGAGGCAAGTCTTGTCCCGGACCATCCTTCAAAAGCTTCATTCCGAGATCGAATTCGGCTTTCGCGTCGCCCTGTACAGCACTCTTTTGGCCATTTGCAGCTGGGGCTTGTCTGGGAACGCCGAATGCCATTCCAACTACAAGGAAAAGCGCGGGGGTGCCAAATGCGGACGTCCGCCTGAGATCGCGCCATGGAATGAGAAATGTCTGCGTCCGTGCAACTCCTTCTCGCACTTCATTTCCCCCTTCCACCGGACCCTCCGGACGTTGCTTCAGCGCTTTCGATCACCATAAGCTGCCAGCGAATTCGCGTGACGAATTTTCGGCAAAAGAAAAGCGTGGCAACCAAGCTTCGCGGCCACGCTTATCTCGGTTTGCGCGCCGTAGCGCGCTCAATGCTTAGAGCGCACCCTCGACAACTTCCTCGGTATCCAGCGCCGCTACAGCCGCCGGAGCCTTGCGAATGCCGCCACCCAGGGCCGCTTCCATGTCGACATCTTCGGTCGAGGACGCCTCAACCGCAGCGCCTTCCTCGGCCGCCGGCACCGCTACTTCTTCAGCAGCGAAGGCCTTGTCGCCCACCAGGTTTACGCCCTCAGCAGCCGAATCAGCGATCTTCGAAGTAAACAGGCGAATGGCGCGCAGCGCGTCATCGTTGCCCGGAATCACGTAATCCACAACTGTCGGATCGCAGTTGGTATCGACCACTGCAACCACCGGGATACCCAGCTTGCGGGCTTCCTTCACGGCGATCGCTTCGTTATTCGAGTCGACGATAAACAACGCATCCGGCAGCCGCTTCATGTTCTTGATGCCGGCCAGGTTTGCCTGCAGGTGCTTGCGCTCCCGCTCCAGCTTGATGACTTCCTTCTTGGTCAGCAGTTCGTAGCGGCCATCCGTGGCCATGTCATCCAATTCCTGAAGGCGCTTCACCGACTTCTGCACAGTAACCCAGTTGGTCAGCAGCCCGCCCAGCCAGCGCTGGTTGATGTAGGGCATTCCCGCGCGATTGGCCTCTTCGGCCACTGCATCCTGGGCCTGGCGCTTGGTGCCGACAAACAAAATTGTCTTGCCGCTGGCGCACAGGTCTGTAACGAACTTCGACGCATCTTTGAAAAGCTTGAGCGTCTTCTGCAGGTCGATAATGTAAATCCCATTGCGCTCGCCAAAGATGTATTCCTTCATCTTCGGATTCCAGCGCTTGGTCTGATGCCCGAAGTGAACACCCGCTTCGAGCAGCTCCTTCATTGTGATCGTGGCCATTGGCCTCCTTCGTGGATTGCATCCGGGCTAACCTTCGTCTGGCCCAGATTGAACCCGCTAATGCGGGAATTTAAAACCAAGTTGCCAGTTGTCAGTTCTCAGCAGTGAGAAGCCTCATAGGTTCGAGCCCTGACGACTGGAAACTGACAACTGACAACCGACAACTATCTCTTGCTGAACTGGAACCGCTTACGAGCACCCTTCTGCCCGTACTTCTTGCGTTCTTTCTGGCGCGCATCGCGCGTCATCAATCCTTCGGCCTTGAGCAGTTTGCGCAGTTCGGGGTTAAACAGAACAAGTGCGCGTGCAATGCCCATCTTCACGGCATCTGCCTGTGCTGCCACGCCGCCACTTGAAACCGTGGTTACCACGTCGAAGCTTCCGGCCAGTTCTGCAACAACCAGCGTGCGCTTTGCAGCCACACGTTGCTGTTCGGTCACGAAGTACTCTTCGAATGCCTTGCCGTTGACCTTCCACTCACCTGTTCCAGGCCGCAGAAAGACGCGGGCAATCGCCGACTTGCGGCGGCCCGTTCCGTAGTATTGAACCAGATCTGCCATTCTCTCTTGACTCTCTCCGCCAGGTAATTTGCCCCGGCAAAAACCGTGTTCAGAACTCAACTAACCTCGCAGCGCCCTTCAGAAGCTGCGCGAGGCGATGTCCAACGCCACTGGCTGCTGCGCGAAATGCGGATGCTTGTCGCCGCGATAAACCTTCAGCTTGGAACCCATCGCGCGACCCATCTTGCTCTTGGGCAGCATGCCCTTGATAGCCTCTTCAAGAATCTTTTCGGGCTTCCGCGCCAGCAGCCGCGTAAACGACTCTTCGCGCAATCCGCCGGGGAAACCGGTATAGCGGCGATAAAGCTTCTTCTGGCTCTTCAAACCGGTGAGGCGCACCTTCTCGGCATTGATGACGATCACGTGGTCGCCCATATCGATATACGGCACATATTGCGGATTCAGCTTGCCGCTCAGCACATCGGCAGCCTTCGTCGCCAGCCGTCCCAGCGTCTGACCGCTGGCATCCACCACATACCATTTGCGCGCAATATCCTTGCCGCTCGGAACAAAGGTGCTCATCTCTCTCCTGCCCTCTAAAAACTTCAAATACTGCGGCGCAACAGGCCTTTGCCCATGGCATCCGCGCATGGGACTTGATTTCCGCCCACTTCCAAACAATCCTGTTCGGGTGAGGACTGCGGCGCTTGCCCTCAATAAGGGCCCTGACTCTGCTGGACTTAGCTTGCTGTCCCAGCCGAAGGTGCCTGTTCCGGTCGAATCCGATAACGGGGTTCAATCAGTCGGGTCCGGGCTAAGCTTCTTCTCCTCATCGACTTGAAACCGACTCAGAGGGCCCTCAACAGACCCCAGGCGCAACACCGCGCAAGGACCTTAGAATAACCGAATCAAGCCCCAGAGTCAACGAAAAGCAGGCCTGATCGCTAATCAATCCAGGAGATTTCGGCCTTGAAACCGACCGCCCAACACTCTCCTTCATCGGACCAATCCCGGATTCAGGCCGACGCTCCGTTTCATCGGATGCGCCTCAGTATTGAAGATGATCGAATCAAAATCCAGAGTGGATTCAGGGGCAAACAGCAGGTATAGGTACTTCAACGTCTCGGCGAAGAAAAAGCTCTCCATTGAGTCCCTCTTCTGCTTGCTTTTCACGTCTGCCAGCGCAGCGTACCCATCGTCGGTGCGGCAGTATTTCAACAGCCCGTCGAAGTAAGTCTTTCCCATCGCCAGGTATTTCGCGTCGTGCGTGTAGTGGTAGAGGTAGTAAGTCGACTCGATAATCTCTGGTCGCAACTCGTAGTTCGCACTGGTGATCTGCATCTTCGCGTAGTCCAGTTGCTCCGGTTCGATCCCCGCAAGGTTCCACATCGCATAACTCGAATCCTGAAGCCGCCTGGCGCGATCCAGGTCGCCTCCGAGTGCCAGCACTGCAGGAAAGAACGCGTCAAGCGCCCCATAGAATGTGTGCGTGCGCTCCCCTGTCTTCATATCTGCCTGTCCATACCACAGCCCGTTTGGTCGCTCATCGGCAAGATACTTGTTGATGGCAGCCACGCTCTCCTGCCACATGCGCGCGCAATCCTTGTCGCCGAAGAGAATTGAAGCCTTCAGCAGGTATTCGTAATAGGAATCAACGCCGCCCATGATGCCAGAAGTCGGATCTGTCCATTCGCCAGTCACGACATCGATCTCCGACCCAACGAGTCCAATCGGCGAACGTCTTTTGTACAGCTCAACCAGCGCGCGCTTGGCTTTGTCGTAATACTCCTGCTTGCCCGTATGCCGCGCCAGCATTCCGTATTCGATCAGCAGGCTGCCAATCTCGGCGGGATTGCTCTTCGTGCCACGCACAGCCCCAGTATGCAGATTCACATACTCATACGGCATGCCGGTCGGCGAGTTGAACATCGGCAACATGCGGCGCCCAACTTCGTCTGCCAGTGCCAGCAACCGCTTGTCGCCGGTCAGCTCATAACTCGATAACAGGCTTCCCAGCAAGCGGATTGTAATTTCGAAGTCCTTTACGTAGATGTCCTGGTCAAGATTGAGTTGCGTATCGATCAACGCGCGCGCCTCGTCGGCCTGCGGCTTCAACCCCATCAGCGTAAGCGTGTCCAGCGCATCGACCGGCGTCATCAGCAAACTGTGATTCTCGCCATACCAGTCGAATGGCTTGTGGCTCAGCGGCTTCAGCGCGTCATGTCCCCATGCGTATTTCTTGTACCCGTTCCACGCATGCAGGGTTTCGGCGCGAACGCGCTGGGTCATTTCAGCCTTGTCCGCATCCGTCATGCGAAATGCGGCTGCGGGTGCTGCGTGCGCAACCTTGTTGGGAACAGCATCGCTCTGAGCAAGCGAATGTGGAGAAATGGAAACGGACAGAGGAACAGCCACCGACAGAAGCACCTTTGATATTCGCATCGTCACCTTCGCAACATAACGACAACATCATACGGAATCCGCTGACCAGTCGACAGTTTCTGAGGCTTACGAAACAGTGGGTGCAGTGTTGGCTAAGAAAGTTGCGCCTTTGGTTTTGGCCCGCTCCGCTTCTTGGTAAACCTCCCAGCTTTTGGCCCAACCGGACTTCCGCCTCCCCATAACCTTGACCTTTGGGCATTTCTTCGATGAAATTTACACGCCCTGCGATATTATGTTCGAGACGTCACCCTGAGAACACGGTATTCAAGAATCGAACGAGAGCACAGGCCCCTGCATGGGACAGCCTCGTTGCCGTCGTTGTGCTTATTTTTGTCCAGGAGTCGGATATATCGTGAACTCCTCGATGATACCGGTCATGGTCGTAATGCCGGCCTATAACGAATGCACCGTGATCGCGGCGGTGGTGGCTCAGGTGCTGCAGGTGTGTCCGAATCTTCTGGTCGTCGATGACGGATCATCGGACGGAACCGCCGAGGTCGCCCGGGGCGCGGGCGCGATTGTAGTGCGCCATGCGATCAACCTGGGTCAGGGTGCGGCGCTGCAAACCGGCATTCTCCATGCTCTCGATAAGGGCGCTCAAACGATCGTGACATTCGATGCCGACGGCCAACACGACCCCAGCGACATCAAGGCATTGGTGACCGCGCTCGATAGTGGCTTTGGCGCGGCTCTGGGCAGCCGGTTTGCTGGGAAAACATTGGGTATGCCGGCGCAGAGGCGCCTCGTCCTACAGGCCGCTCGCTGGGTGAACTACGCGATAACCGGCGTCAAACTTAGCGATGCGCATAATGGAATTCGCGCGCTCTCGCGCAGTGCCGCATTGAATTTGCACCTGCGGGAAGCGGGCATGGCGCACGCCACAGAGATTATCGGCCAGTTGGCGCGAGCCAAGGTGAAGATCGTCGAAGTGCCAGTGACCATTCACTACAGTGCGTATTCGCTCGCGAAGGGACAAAAGCTGACCAACGCACTGCGTATTCTTCTCGATCTAATGATGAGAGGCCTCCAGAAATGATCTTTCAGATTTTTGCTACCATCGTGCTGGCCTGCCTGGCGATATATGCGTATTCGCAGACGGGCATCGCGCCGCACTTAACGAAATTGACGATCCTGGTCACGATTTGCGGCGAGTACCTGGTGCTTTTTCCCAATCAGACAACGGTTGTAGCTTCGCATTTCGGAATCGGCCGAGGCGCAGACCTAATGCTCTACCTTTGGGTGCTTCTGTCGATCATCATCCTGCTTAATGTGCATCTCCGGCTTAGAAGTCTGAATGACAGACTCATCGAGTTAACGCGTCAACTCGCTCTACGCGAGGCTGCATCGGCAGCGCGGCAAGCGAATTAGCGAGTTGCCTGCGTCGTCAGGCCGGAGGAAAGCCCACAGAGCATTGCTGAAGGCATTGCAACGCAGCCGCTAGCGTGTTCCGGGTGCCCAGTCCCCAGGTAAATTGTCCAAGGGGTGGCGGGAATCTCTGCGTCCCGCACCACCGAATCGGCTGGGTCGATCAGGCGTAACGGCACAAAGCCCGAATAGCGAAACATAAACAGGATTGCACCTCTTCGGTCGGTTGACACGATAAAGCCCTTGTCCTGTAATTCCACCGGGATCAGACCGTTGCATACGTAAGCGATCTCGGCGAAGGTGTGAGCCGAGCCACTAGTCGCCTCTTTGAAGTCGGCGAAGGTAAGTGCAGCGGCCGATCCGAGGGACCACAACGCTAAGACCGCCGCGTAGAACTTGCCCTTCGGAAGTGGCGCGAGAGCGTAGTACAGGATGGTTGCCACCATCACCGCCACGCCGACGTAGTAAGCGGATGGATGCAGCAACTCTGGCCAGTACGCCTCTCGCATTCCCCAGATGTTTCCGATCCCGCGAAACACAATCCCCAGCGCGAGGGCGGTGACGGCCAGACCCAGCCCGACCCCGCGTCTGGTCGTGCGCTGGGGCACGGCTTCAGGCAAGGCGCGGACAAATGCGATTACCAGTAGAGGGAACAACACCGCGATGTAGCGTGTACTGAACACGCCGTTGTGGTTCACGTACACGCGTTCCCAGTTAACTGCGACTTTCACGCTGCCCGCTAATAACGCGGCCAGACCCAGCACGGTTATAGCCGAAAAGGCAAAGACCTTGACATCCGATGCCAGTGTGCGGCGGCCCGACCACATGACCAATAACGGGGCGCTGAATACGAGCACCACAGAGTACACATACGCACCAAGATATTTGAAGGTGGCGTAGGCAAACGACCGGCTACCACTCACTTCGCCGATTTTCGATAGACCGGTTCGATAGAAATTGCCGACCGGATCCCATATCCAGTGACCGGTGCACAGAGTGTTGAGCGCATATCCTGTCAGGACAAACGCCAGGTTGACCGCAACGATGCCCGCCAAAGCGCTGCGCCACCGTCCCGCCGCATTGGGGAAGCGCCAAGACAGGGCCAGAACAGCCGCGTTGGCGGCGATGACCAACGCCGCCGCGTTTGGCTTGGCAAGAAGCGCGGCGCCAAGGGACGCGCCCAGCGCCGCGAACGCGGTGATGCGGCGACGTTCAACAAGGCCAAGGAAAATTGCAAGACCCCACCAGACCAGGACATCGTAGAGCGGCTCGGCCATGAAGTAGGTGTAGTAGCTCGAGGACGGCAGCCATAGAGCGAGCGACGCGATCGCAAGCGCGGCCGCTTCACCGACGAAATGACGGGCGACGCGCCGAACCGCGAGGGCCATCAGAGCCGCAAATCCCACATTCATCAGTTTTGCGGCGACATAGAAATTGTCGCGGAAGACAAACGCCAAACGGTAAATGGCAAAGAACAGCGAATTTGGAAAATCTGCTTCGGCGCGCCCAGGCAGGCTGGTGATGTGCCGGAAGCTCTCCTGGTGGAGATACCACAGCTTCACCGTCTTCGCATAATAGTATTCGTCGGCGACGACGACAGATTCGGGCACCAGCAGTACGCGCACAGCGAGCGCGGCGATAGAGAGCGCAAAGATCAGATTCAACCGGCCGACCAGAGTCGCCGGGAGGATACGGCCGAAAGACCCCATTGATGACTCGCTCTCTTCGTCGGACTAGAACCTCTTCCTTGCTATAGGCCCAGGGATTCGGATAGCAACTCGGCAAGCAACGGTATCGCACACTGCGGGAGTCCGATCACTACCTCGGCCTCCGGTCACGAAGTTGTAGCGGAATATCCGATTGGAAGTACTTGCAGACGAGAATATCCCAACTCGGCCGCTTGGCCTCGGCACTTTTTCGAATCAATGAGCCCGGATGACAAGGAGAATTCAAGATAAGATAGCCCGAATCCTGATTCTGGGTCAACGTAAACAAGCCGGCGTTGACAGATCGCAAGTCAACTTCACTCGCTCTGACCGAGACCGTCACAATCACCGGGTCCGAAAGAATCGAGTTGGCAGTTATTCAAAACCGCTGATCGTCGTTGCAGTGCCGGCGCAGTTCAGGTTCCATAGAGAAGCACACTGTTGTGAGCCCCCGCAAACGCACCGCGCGGCTCGATTGGTTGATCGAGCCGCGCGTTATCAGCTAAAAGCTGTTGGCTGGCAGTTGGTTAAGAGCTGCTCTTACGCCGCGTTTTCGCCCATCGAACGGACTCTGAATCGCTTCATCTGAATCGAAAGCGTCCGCTCAATCTTGCGCAAGTCGCCGCGTTCCGCCGGTCCGGCAAAAGTCGAGGCAATGCCTTTCGCCGAAGCGCGTCCCGTCCGGCCC
Source organism: uncultured Acidobacteriaceae bacterium (assembly GCA_963826915.1). GTDB lineage: Bacteria > Acidobacteriota > Terriglobia > Terriglobales > Acidobacteriaceae > Telmatobacter. Next base: position 581,634 of record CAWGYG010000003.1, on the reverse strand, counting down.
ACGCGGTGAACGAAGTCTTCCGCAACCTTGGGCAAGTCGAAGTTGATCACGTGCGCCACGTTGGCCACATCGATGCCGCGAGCCGCAACGTCGGTAGCGACGAGCACCCTGTGATGGCCCTCAGAGAAGCTGCGCAGTGCGGAATTGCGTTGTGCCTGTGAGCGATCGCCGTGAATCTGCGTCGCCGACCAGCCGGAACGGCTAAGCCGCCGCGCCACACGATCCGCGCCATGCTTGGTGCGCACGAAAACCAGAAAGCTCCCTGTTTCCGATCCGAGCAAATGTTCGAGCAGCTCCTGCTTTTTGTCAGGAGCGACTTCGAATGTCCGTAGCTCAACATTTTCTGCCGGCTTCAATACCGAGCCAATTTCGACTCGGGCCGGGTTGTTGAGGTACTTGCGTGCTACGTCTTTCACTGCTCCCTCGAGCGTGGCGGAGTAGCAAAGCGTCTGCCGCACCGCGGGCAGCGTGCCTGCGATGCGCGCGATTGCTGGTTGGAAGCCCATATCGAGCATCCGATCCACTTCATCGAGCACGAGAATCTTCACGCCGTCGAGGCGCACCATCTTGCGCTTGAGAAAGTCTTCGAGCCGTCCCGGCGTAGCCACAATCAGCCGTGCGCCGCGGCGAATCGCCTGGAGCTGTGACTGCTCCGCAAGGCCGCCGACCACCAGGGCCACCGTCTGCTTGTTGCTGGAGCGAATTGCGAGAAATGCGCGTTCCACTTGCATGGCCAGCTCGCGCGTAGGCAGCAGAATGAGTGCTTGTGCTCCGCTTACATCGTTCTTCTGCATCATTTCTACGATCGGGATCAAAAATCCGAGCGTCTTGCCGGTTCCGGTTTGCGCAGTGGCCAGCACGTCGCGGCCTTCCAGCGCCGGGGGAATGCAGCCGGCCTGAACCGGGGTTGGGATTACAAAATTGTTGGCGTCGAGCCGCGCCATCAGGGCGGCCGAAAGGGTGAACTGCGAGAACTGTGTCGTCAAAATAGAATCATTTCCTGGGTCCCGGAGCCCCTATTTCCTGTGAGGCCTGCAATCGGAACCGGACCTGGAGGTGCGCACACGAATCCTGCTCAGGCGCGCGCCTGTCTTTCAAATCAATATGCGCAAGGGAGAACCAAATACGTCCCTGGGACTGACCGGCAAGCATTCAACAGAGGAAGGCCCGCAGTCCGGAACTGCCACACGCTACTTGTATTGCCAGACAGCTCATTGCCATCCGGCACCACACTCCACGAACTGCCTGGAGCACACGGCTCCAGCCGGAGGTGGTTACGCTCTAATCACCCCATGAAACCAAAATCGTTTCCTGGGGGCCCGAGAAGTAGGGGCTTGGGGAAATCTGTGCCAGGCTGAATTGCCTTAAAAGAAGGGCAAACCGCCGCTCACGACCAAATCACTGAGCGCAACTACAGTGTAGCATGGTTTCGCTTTTTTCTCGCCTTTTCGGTTCGCGGGCGTTCTCCCCGGCCTGCTTACTCCCGCTCTTCCAACCGCGCCACAATCTGCCTCACAAGCCATTCAAGTTCGGCGTTCACCGACGGAGCAGCATCGTCCTCATCCGGCAACGGGTTCAATGCCGACTCAATCTCTACGGACCCGCGGATGCCGGTCTGGTAGTGGCGATGGCTCGACCCCCTCGCCGGGGGCACCCTCGCACCCTCGGCGTGGTTGAAAACGATCCTCGGGACTGGGGCCACCCGCCGGTATCCCCTGCCCCCGCCCCCTGGGTGTTTTCTGCAATTTCCTGAATCGAAGAGCGTTGCGGGCGATGTTCTGCGGTAAGGTCTCTTTTTTCAGGAGGCTAAGTCCCAAGGTCCTGCAAATAAGGAATTTGCGGTCCCGCCGGAATTTGCGCCTGATGACGGAGTGCGGAGGGTTTGGTGTCTCTCAAGTACGAGGGTATCGAAGTCAGGGGAAATAATCTGCAAACCCTGGAATTTGGTCAGAGAGGGGCCGGAGAAGTTCGTCTATTGCTCAACCAGTAACTGACGAATAGGCGGTTACCCAACCGCAACGTGACATAATGACAAGCCAATGAACTAGAATTGCAATCGTTGATCGCAATCGGCATTGTGGTCTCGGCTGCTTTGCTACGCGTAGCATCGCCCCGACCCGAAGCTGCAGCAGGCTCAGTTGGCGAGATACCATTGAAGGTTCTGTCAACTTACGATCGGAAGCCTCGAAAGTTCGCCCAGCTGCGACTTTCTTCGAATGGCAAGACCACTTGGCCAGGTGCCACCGACCACGAAGGCTTATTCCACATCAGCAGAACTTCGGCCCGACAGCTATTTCGTCTCATTCCGCGCGTGGACGGGCAGTACAACCATCAGCGCTAGTTCGGATCCCGACCAAGTCGTTTGGTAACGGGCAGTCGCTTCTCTACGAATTGTTGCTCAGAAGGTCCTGATCCGCCACGCCCGTAACAGCCGAGGCCATTAGTGCTGTTTCGCCTCCTGCTTGGATCGCGCATTCACGTTTGCGCCTGCTTTGAGGATTTCGCTCTCTTCTGAATTACCGTAGGAACTCGCCGCATACATTAGGGGTGTCCAGCCACTCGCATCAACATCAGTCAGCCTTTCGCCCGCGGCCAACGCGGTCCGGAAAGCCGCGTCGTCTCCACGCTGCGCCGCCTCCATGAGCTTCGTCTTGCCCGGCTTGGGCAGGTCTTCCCAGGTAATCTCGATGATGCTCTCGATTCTCGGATCACCGTGCCTCCATTGGTGAGTGTTCGCGGTGACGTCGACACTAAGTTCGACCTCCCTGAAGATGGGCGGCGCGACATCGCCATATTCGCTTACGCTTTTCTCCCGCCCGCCGATGCGGACTTTGAACGAACTCCCACCGCCATCCATGAGTCCGGCCTGATAGTAGTTCTCACACAGATTCCAAACAGACTGAGTGCGAAACTGCTCTAGAAGCGACTTCGCTGCAGCAGAGAAATCCGTCCCCTCCGCGATGTCTTCCCAAATCTCCACGTGACCGAGCCGTCGGCGCCGACTCTCACAATTTCATTCCAACGCTCCAATTCGACAAAGTCGCCGCTTATCACTGCTGGTGGCAATTCGCGCTCAGCAGCGGACGGGCATTTCAGCCGTTGGAGGCCTGTCGTCAAGATCGATACAGTCGTCGAACGCCACTCAGCCCCATCCTAACATCCACCTTGGTTTTTGGCTGATCGTCGTCGATAGCCATCATTCGGCGGGTAAACGATGAGCTGGAAATCGATGAATATGGTCCTTGAATACCTGGCCGAGTGGCTCCGCTCTTCTAGATGTAGGCCAAGGTGATAGTTCACGAATTGCGAAACGCTGTCCTTTTTCAACCGCTCGACGATCTTGTCCGCCTTGCTCGGCGAGCCTTCCGATTTCGGTGCGTGCATCGACAACGCTACCACTCGTCGTAACAGTTGTCGTAAGGAAGTGACTTCAAATCGGAAATCTTTGGGCTGTAGGCAATACGCAGATTTGCTGTTCCAGCCATCAGCCACCTCTTGCTGAGTCAACACAAGCGAGCCGCCTGTCAAAGGCAGTCACTGCAAGCCAAATCTCCCGATCACCAACTGCGGGCAAACATTGAGCAGATCACCCAACGAGTAGGTTGCCACCAGCCATTCGTAGCCATCTTCGAAGCCGACCCACATTGATTTCGCTTGCTCTGGCATGCCGCATTATCGCGTCGTAGCTGCAAAAACGATCCTGTGTAGTGATCGCTGGCGTATGGTGGCCAATCCGTCAATTACTCATCGGTAAACGGTAAAGAGCGTCTCCGCTTGAAGATTTCGATTGAATCCGGTGGCGGGTCAACCGTGTGCCGAAGACCCAGTCGGCGGCGTGATCTCATCGGGCGGCGAGAGCAACTACCGCTCTTCCAGCCGCGCCACAACCTGCCTTACAAGCCGTTCAAGCTCGGCATTCGCCGGCGGAACAGCATCGACCATATCGGGCAACGGGCCCATGCGCGCATCGGGAAATCCCAACCGTCGCTTCAGTGCCAGGATCTCCTTGATCTTCTCTTCCGGGATGAAGGTAAGCGGCTTCCCGATCTGCTGCGCGATCAAATACGTCTTGCAGTAGTTGTCCAGAATCTCTGTCAACCATTCTGCATGCGTCACCGTGTCAGACCAGCAGACAATTCCGTGATTCGCCAGCAGTATCGTGTTGTGATCGTGAACAAAAGGCAGCACCGTCTCGGCGAAAGCCTGCGTCCCCGGCGTCTCGTACTGCGCCACCGCCGCCGGCCCTATGAAAATCTCGTATTCGGGAATCAACCCACACGGCGGAGTCGTGCCGGTGAGCGCAAAAGCGGTCGCATAGGGCGGGTGGCAATGAACCACGGCCCGCGCCCGGGGATTGACGCGATAAATCTCAAGGTGCAGCAGCAGCTCGCTGGTGCGCAGCCGATCGCCGGCCAGGATGTTGCCATCGAGATCAGACAGGCAGATGTCGGCCGGCTCCATGTCGCGCTTGCTCATCATGGTCGGCGTGCACAGCACATACTTCGCGCCCAGGCGAACACTGATATTTCCCCCGTTGCCATCGACGTATCCGCGCTCCCAGAGCTTGCGCCCCACGCGAATAATCTCGGCTCGCAGCGCATCGGCCTCAAACGAATTGGCTACCGCCGACGGGGGCAGTTCGTCGGGCTTGGGCACGCGCAAGGCCTCCATCACGGCCTCGACCACTTCCCTCACCTGTTCTGAAATCGGATCCGTTGACTGCTCCATACCTGTCCTCAATGGGATGGCGTTCGACTGCGGAAGTGGCGGCGCTCCATCCCACTCCAAGTGTCCCATAATTTACATATAGGTCCGAATGCAGGTCCGGGCCGGTGACATAGGTCACCAAAGGCAAACTCCATTACCAGTAACGGCAGAGCGCGCATCCTGTCACACCCTCAAGCGACCATCGTCAATCGGCAGACACCAGCTTCCGCTGCAAAGCTTCCAGCGTCTGCCCTTTTGTCTCAGGATACGTAAACAGCACCACCAGGAACTGCACCGCGGTCATCACCGCAAAGAAGGTGAATGGCGCGCTGCGCCCGAGGCTGACCACAAGCACCGGAAACTCCAGCGCAATGATGGTGTTCATGATCCAGTGGCTCGCATTCCCCACACCCTGCCCCTTGGAGCGGACTGCGTTTGGGAATACTTCTCCGATGTAGACCCAGATCACCGCTCCCTGCGAGAGAGCAAAGAACGCAATATAGGTAACGAAAATCCACACCAGCGCGCCGGGGTGGGAATGCGAATTGAAGAGCCATGACACTGCCGCAAGGCAACTGGCCGTGCCCGCCGCACCAACGAGCAGCAGCGTCTTCCTTCCCAGCTTATCGATCATCGACATGCCCACCATGGTGAAAATCAGGTTGGTGAAGCCAATCGCAATCGCCTGCTTGTCGCCGGAGATCTGTGTAAACCCTGCGGACGCAAAGATACTTGGCAGGTAATACAGAATCGCGTTAATCCCCGCCAGTTGATTGAATGCCCCAATCGTGATGGCCAGAAAGAGCGGATAGCGATACTTCCATCGAAATACAGGTTCATGCGCCGTGGCGTGTTCCTGCTGAAGCGCCGCGCGGATGTCCGCCAGCTCACCTTCAGGATCGGGTTCGCCCATCTGTTTAAGCACTGCCAGCGCTTCATCAATGCGATCCTTTGAAGCTGACCAGCGCGGACTGCGCGGAATCCTGAACAGCAGAATCAGAAACCCGATGGCCGGCAGCGCCGCCACACCTACTTGCCAACGCCATTCCGTCGCACCCAGGTTGAGCGTACGGATCCCATAATTGGAGACGTAAGCCAGCAGAATTCCCAACACAATATTGAATTGAAATGTTCCCACCAGTCTCCCGCGCCATTTTGCCGGAGAAAGTTCGGCAATATAGACCGGGCCCAGCACCGATGAGGCACCGATTCCCAAACCGCCGATAAATCGAAACAACATAAACGAAGGCCAGTTCCAAGCCAGCCCGCAGCCAAACGCAGAGATAACGTAGAGGGCAGCTGTCATGCGGAGGGCTTCGCGTCCACCCAGCCGTTGCCCCACAACCCCTGCCCCGAGCGCTCCCACCACAGTGCCAACAAGCCCGATGGCTACAGTTATGCCCTTGCCTTGCGCGCTCAGCCCATAGACCTTGACAAGCGCATCGATGGCGCCGGAGATGACGACCGTATCAAATCCAAACAGCAATCCGCCTAGCGCTCCCGTAAGAGTCGCCTTCATCAGGTTCACATTGGGTCGCATCGCTTCTCAATCCTTGAATAACCAACACATCCTACAGACTCCAACCTGCCCCCGCAAATCTTCGCTCTACGGCCCCTTAGAACGCTATTTGATCTCGCGCCGCGATTCTGCAACGAATAGTCCGCCCCCCATCGCTGACATCGACTTGCAATGCGTCCCGCCATTGGTGCTCCAAAATCATGTGCCGTCTTTGAAGTGTGGCAGGCTATAATCGCATCCTCGAAAAGCTGACATGGGAGTGGCGTCGCCGAAGTCCCGGGACCAACCCACGGTTTCTTTCGCGAGAAATGACGCGCAATAGGCGTCGAACATTCCCTATCCACCAGGAGATTGCCATGCAGCCTCGACACAGGACAACCCATCAACTGCGCATCGCCGCTTGTGCGGCCCTCGTTCTCGTCGCAATCAGCGCTCATGCGCAGGACTGGAAAACTTACAGCTACGCGGCAGACGGTTTCAGCGCCTCGTTCCCCTCCGCGCCTGAGGCCGCAAAGCAAGATGTCGACACCGAAGGGGGCCCAATCGAGCTGCGCACTTATCTAGCGACCGACGGCAACGTGGCGCTGTTTGTCGGTGTCAGCGATTACGGCCCGAATGCTGCCAAAGCCGATCCAGATGCAATTCTGCAAGGCGCCAAGAATGGGGCGCTAACCAACGCCAAAGCAACCCTGGCAAGCGAAAAGCCCATCACCCTCGGCACCTATCATGGACTGGAGTTCGAGGCAGACAGCGCCGCCGGTCACATCTCCGCCCGCATCTACGTGGTGAACGGATTCCTCTATCAGACCCTCGTTATCACCCCGCCCTCGAGCAGTTATGCAAACCGGACCCGCTTCCTCGATTCTTTTCAGCTGATCGCGCAGACCAAAAACGGATGAGTTGTGCAGTTTTCTAAGCAATGTTGCACACGCTTCGCGACGCCTCAATCTCTCCAAATGCTTGCGCCGACAACTCGGCCCTTCATTTTGTTTGAGGCTCGCCTGGCCTAACCGCTAGAACGCGGCAACGATCCTTCCCTCCCGCGCTCCATGCCATCGCCATTTCACTTTCCACATATGCGCAGTCCCCAGTCTCGAGAACTTCGAGCCTGCCGCCGACATCCAGTTGCAGCCGGCCTTCAAGGACATAGACCAGGCAATACGCAAGCCGCCCGCTCTCTGACACACTGACGGCGCCGCCGGGCGGAAATTCAATCATCTCGCCAATCAGCCGAGCGTTGGCACCAGCCGCGTGCAGGGGTGTGTGCTTCACCGACTCCTGGTTGCGACCGCCGCCGCCCAGATGCGCCTTCCGCGTTATCGCGAGCGTGTGCTTCTTGGTTTCAGTGAAAAAATAGCTCAGCCCCACACCATAAATCCGGCAGATATTCGACAAGGTTCCCAGTGTGGGAACCATGCGATCGGTTTCAAGTTTCGACAGCAGCGCCGTTGACAGCCCTGTCTCGACAGCAAGACGTGACAACGTCAGGCGCTTCTGCAAGCGAAGCGTTCGCAGCTTCATACCGATACAGTAGGGCTCAAGAGACCAACGGGCGTATGTCTGGGCATTCGCCATCGCAGCCACCTCGCCCATAGTCTGGCCCAGTAGAGTGTTCCGACTTTTGAAGGATTTCTGAATATTGTGATTGGCACAGTGGGCGTCACTCGTTTTAGCATCAGAACAGTGCCGGCGCTTTTAGCCGCCACTCCGCTACACCCGGAATTAAATATCTCTCAAGAGGATCATCCCCCATGACCCTGAAATTCCCTTTCGCCCCCTTGTCGGCCGTCATCTATTTTCGAAATGTGTCGAGAGCCGGCAGACTTCTGCTGCTCATCGCAATCGCAGGCGGCTCTCTAAGCTGCTCCATCACGGCTGCTGCGCAGGCAAACCCCGGCCCGGATACCCTCGTCCTCAGCAACGGAGACACTCTGCACGGCAAACTCGTGAGCTCAATCAGCGGGAAAGTTACGTTCCACTCCGATCCGCTGGGAGATATCTCCCTTTCCTGGGACAAAATCAAGGAACTCCACACAGGCGAAAAGTTTGTGGTGATCAACAAGGATGCAAAGCTGCGCGGCAAGAAGACCGTCGGCGCCATCCCTTCGGGAACCATTGAAGTAGCAGACCAGAAACTCACCGTCCATACCGACAACGCGGCTCCTGTTCCCATTCCAGTTGCTGACGCCCAATACATACTGGACGGGCCCACGATGGACAAGCAGTTGCATCATTCCCCTGGTTTCTTTGCAGGCTGGAACGGCGCTGCTACGGCCGGTGCCGCCATCGTGACCGCTACCCAGGATCAATACACTTTCTCAGGCGGGTTCGGCCTCGTTCGAGTCGTTCCCACTGTAAGCTGGCTCAATCCGCGCGACCGCACATCCATCGGCTTCACCGGTTCCTTCGGAAAAATCGAGCAGCCCTCCTACACGATTCCGGCATCGGGAACCACACCGGCTACGTTTGTTCAGTCCGTCGTCACCAAATCAGCCATCTACCATGCGTACGCAGAGCGCGACGAGTATTTCTCGCCACGCTTCTTTGCGCTTGCACAGACAGCATTCGACCACAACTATGGCCAGGATCTCGATCTGCAACAGATTTATGGCGGCGGAATGGGATGGACAGTTCTCAAAACACCGAAACAGGAAGCCGATCTGAAAGGGACAATTCAATACGAGAAGCAGCAATTCATCAGCGGCACTTCCAGCGGAAATGAAAACCTGGTCGGATCAACGGTCGCAGCGACATACGGTCTTCACCTGAAGTTGCTGACCTATACGCAGGGCTTCGCGTTCATTCCCGCTTTCAATCAACCGCATGCGTATTCCGCAAATGAGACAAACACCTTTGCTTTCCCCGCATACAAGAACCTCAGCTTTTCCATGGGCACTCTCGACAGCTATTTGAACGATCCCCCATCCTCCGAACCACCGACAAAGCGAAACTCTTTCCAGTTCACGATGGGTCTCACCTACGCCATCAAGTCCAAATATTAAGTTTGAATTTCACAAACCCATGCGGGGACTATTTCTCTGTCCCCGCATGGCTGGAATCGCAGCAGCCGGAAACGTCCTGTCTCTTTTTGATACGTATGGCCTTTCCGTAATTTGCATTCCGTTACTATTTTTCGCGAGTAATACCCTCCCTTATCACATTCATTCGCTACCATTAGGGTGCATAATTGGGCGCAAATGAAGCACGACGCACAGATTTTGAATTCCCGCCAAAGTACTGCTTCTGCACATGTTTATCTGCATAGTTTATATAAGTGCACTTTATTTTCCTGCAGAGAAAATCCCGCCTGCCGTCTGTCGCGATTGCTAGCTCCTGAGTCGGAATTTGGAGGGCAGTAATGGCTCAGCAGAATCCGTCTCCACTCAATTCGTCAGAACCGAGCGAGCAAGCGTTTACCTTTGGCAACCTCCGGCTTGAAGCTGACGGCCGATTGCTGCGTGGAAATCAGGTCATTCATCTCCCGCCCAAGGAACTCGCCGCGCTTCGCCTGCTGCTGGCCAATGCCGGTCAGATCATCACGCAACAGCACATGAAGCAGGCGCTCTGGGGCGACGTAAATGTGACCGCAGACAGCGTTCCCAAATGCATGTCTTCTCTGCGTGAGCGCCTCGCGCCCGATGATTGCATCCAGACAGTCTACAAACGCGGTTATCGTCTCTCCGTTGAAGTTCAGAAGCGCGCCGGCGTCATCCCGGAAGGTCTGCCGCGACTGGCAATCATGCCCTTCGAGATCGGCCCTAATGTTGCCGTCCATTTAGGATCGGCAATCGCAGAAGAGATTGTCTCTGTGCTCACCGCCGACCGTCTTGCACCGGTTCTTGTAATTGCCAGGGACTCGGTCTTTGCACTCGCGGTTCGTGGCTTCACGGCGCAGCGCGTCGGCGAAGCCCTCCGCGCCGACCTGATCCTCACCGGTACACTTCGCGCCCTGCCTGAACATTTCAGGCTCCGTGCCGAAATGATTCGCGTCGCCGACGGCATCCAGTTATGGGTTGAGGATTTCCTCGTACCCCAGGCGCGCACTGCTGGCCTGGAGTCGGAACTCGCCCAGCGCCTTCTCGTTCGCCTCAATGGCGAAAGCCTGCTCTCAATATCTGCATCTGCAGTGCCCGGCAGTGAACAGGACGACCCGATCCGCCGGGAAGCTCACGATTTGTTCTTGCGCGGCCATCATGCGTGGCAAAAACCCGATCGGCACCAGATGGAAAGCGGAGTGCAGCACCTCGTTCGAGCCATCGAACTGGACCCGGCGCTTATTTCGGCCCACATCGACTTGGCAAATGCTTGCGCCACGCAGGAGTTCTACGGCTTTATATCCCCATCTGTAGCCGCGGCCCAAATTCGCAAAGCCGTCGATGCCATTCCAACTTCTATCGAGGGCGCTGAAGCCGTATTGCCCGCATATGGATGGATTCGATTCCACGTGGATCATGATCTGCAGGGCGCTCTCGATGCATTCGCGTCCAGCGCACATCTACTTCACGACACTTCCACCACGCGCCTGCGTTCCATGTTCGCTCTCAGCCGGCATCGATTCGCCGAGGCAATCGACCTTCTTGGCGCCGCCTTGCGTGCCGATCCCTACTCGCCCTGGCTTAACTCTCGCCTTGCCTGGGCTTACCACCTGGCTGGTGATGGCGCGCGTAGCGTTAAGCAGATCGAACACGCTCTTGAACTGTTTCCCGAACACGAAGCCGCGGGCGTCTATGGAACGGTCATCTTCGCCTTCAATGGAAATCCACAGCGAGCAATCGAAGTCTCAGAAAATCTCGGCCGGAGGTCGCCTTACTTAGACCTCTCCACCGCTGCTTATGCCTACGCGCTGGCCTGCGCCGGGCGCCACGAAGAGGCTCGCCTCATCCTGGAAAGGTTGGAATGGCTGAGCCGCGAACGCTTCGTCTTGAGTTCGTTCACTCCCGCCGTCCTGGTCGCTTTAGGAGACTTGAGCGGCGCTCTGGCTGAACTTCGCGCCGCCTCTGACGCCCGTTGTCCGTGGTTCTTTCAGATGCTCGCCGATCCAAGGATGAAGCCACTCCACGCAGAACCTGAGTTCGTCAAAATGTGCAGAATTCTGGAAAACATGGAAACCTCTGCCCAATTGGAACAGGAGCCCCAACTTCTGCGCGACCGCCCCACTCCCACGAATTTCCATTAGTAAATCGATAAAGTTAGCCAATCGCTGCCCCGCCCTAGTAAAGTTCTCTTCGGCTGCTCTGTCTTTTTCTGGTTCTCGTCGGTTTGCATTACTTCCATCGCTCACCTTGTTTGAACGATCTTCTCGCCGCGAATGAGCCTTCAGCCGACTGTATCCCGCACCTTGTTGCACGACGCCCCAGGAGGAACGTCCGCATGCCATTTCGCCGCTCCCTTCTTTTCACGCTGCTCATCTTTGTTTTGCTCGCTGCGCATTCCCCGGCTCAACAGGCTGCCTACCTCGACACAAAACTCTCTCCCAGCGAACGAGCCCATGACCTGGTCGGCCTCATGACGCTCGACGAAAAAGCTTCGCAGCTTGAAGACTGGGCCACTCCCATCCCGCGCCTCGGCATTCCCGACTATCAGACCTGGAACGAAGCGCTTCACGGTGTGGCTCGCGCCGGATACGCAACCGTTTTCCCCCAAGCCATTGGCATGGCCGCTACATGGGATCCCACCATCGTCCACGCCATGGGCAACGTCATCTCCACCGAGGCCCGTTCCAAATACAACCAGGCCCAGCGCGAAGGCAACCACCGCATCTTTTACGGACTCACCTTCTGGTCGCCTAACATCAACATCTTTCGCGATCCCCGCTGGGGCCGCGGCCAGGAAACCTACGGCGAAGATCCGTTTCTCACCAGCCGCCTCGGCGTCGCCTTCGTCGGTGGAGTGCAAGGCGGCGATCTGAATCACCTGCGCGCCGTCGCCACCAGCAAACACTTTGCGGTCCACAGCGGCCCCGAGCCGTTGCGCCACGGTTTCAACATCGATCCCAGCCCGCGCGATCTCGAGGAGACCTATCTGCCGGCCTTCCGCGCCACCGTCACCGAGGGCCACGTGCAGTCTGTGATGTGCGCCTACAACTCAATCGATGATTGGCCTGCCTGCACCAACAAGATGCTGCTCAAAGATCATCTTCGCGATGCATGGGGCTTCAAAGGCTTCGTCGTCTCAGACTGCGGCGCCATCGTCGATATCAACCAGGGACACAAGAAGACTCCGGACATCATGCACTCTGCAGCGCTCGCATTGCAGGCAGGCACCGACCTTTCCTGCAGCATGTGGACTCCGGGCTTTAACACCCTCGCCGATGCCGTTCGTCAGGGCCTTGTCTCTGAAGACCTCGTCACCCAGGCCGCTGAGCGCCTCTACACCGCTCGCTTTCAACTTGGCCTCTTTGATCCCCAAGGTTCGAATGCGCTCGACAAGATTCCGTTCTCCGACACTGCCTCCGCCGCCCATCGCCAACTCTCTCTCAAGGCCGCGGAAGAGAGCATCGTCCTGCTTAAAAACAATGGCGCGCTACCTCTCAAGTCCGCTCCCGGCGATATCGCCGTCATCGGGCCCACGGCAGACCAACTCACATCCATTCTCGGCAACTACGTGGGCACGCCTTTTGATCCCGTCACGCCGCTTGACGGCATCATGACCCAGTTCCGCTCATCGCCTATTCTTTATGCGCAGGGTTCCACGCTTGCCGAAGGCGTCGGCGTGCCCGTTCCCCGCACAGCGTTCGGATTGAGCAAGGGCCTCAAGACCGAGTTTTTCGCAACTTCCGATTGGACTGGCCGACCCGTGGCAACTGAGACCGAGCCCACTGTGCAGGCGGACTGGGAAAACGCCAAGCCTGCCGCTGAAATCGATACACATAACTACTCGGTTCGCTGGAGCGGCACGATCACACCGCCTGCGCCTGGACACTATGTCTTCACCATCGAACCAGCCGACAGTTTTCCTTATTCGCCTGCGGAAAACTACCGCTTCATCCTCGACGGTAAAGTGCTTTCCGAAGGCAGTCTTCGCCAAGGCCACGACTTGTCCGTCATGGGCGATTTCAAGCCGGCCCCTGGTGCCTCTCCTACCGCGCCGCCATTAGAGACATTCGCCAGGACGCCTTCCATCGCCATCGACTTCACCGACACAAAGGACCACGCATTCAAGGTTGAGTACTCGCACTCCGGCGATCAAGCCGGCGGCGGAGTCACGCTCAAGTGGGAAGCACCTGCGCAGGCGCAACTCGACGAAGCTGTCGCACGCGCCGACGAAGCCGCAGTTGTAGTTGCCTTCGTGGGCCTGTCGCCGCAACTCGAAGGCGAAGAGATGCGCATCAAGATCCCCGGCTTCGATGGCGGAGACCGAACCAGTCTCGACTTGCCCGCGCCGCAACAGAAATTACTCGAGGCCCTCGCCGCCACCGGCAAGCCCCTGATCGTCGTGCTGCAAAGCGGCAGCGCTGTCTCTCTGAATTGGGCCAACGAACACGCAGCAGCTATTCTCGAAGCCTGGTATCCCGGGGTCGAAGGTGGAACCGCCATCGCCCGCACCCTCGCTGGAATGAACAACCCGGCGGGCCGCCTGCCCATCACCTTCTACGCCAGCCTCGATGGCCTGCCTGCATTCACTGATTACTCGCTCAAAGGCCGCACCTATCGCTATTTCCAGGGCAAGCCTCTCTGGGGCTTCGGCTACGGCCTCAGCTATTCCACCTTCAAATACGGTCCGGTTCGGCTCTCGGCGTCCACACTCAAGGCAGGCGACCCGCTCACCGCGAGTGTCACAGTGACCAACGTCGGAACCATCGGCGGAGACGAAGTTGTTGAAACTTATCTCAAGACCCCGCAGGAGGGCGGCCCGATCCATTCGCTCGTTGGATTCGAGCGTGTCGCAATTGCGCCCGGAGCCAGCAAGGAAATCACAATCAAGATTGATCCGCGCTCACTCTCCAGCGTCGACGACCAGGGCAACCGCTTCATCCTCGCGGGGAAATACACGTTAACTCTCGCCGGCGCACAACCTCAGGAAACGAAAACCAAGTCGGAAGCCAACTTCACGATCACCGGCTCTCAACCTCTACCGAAATAAACTTCTTAACCGAAAAAGAACCGGGCGGCCCACATCGGCTCCCCGGTTCTTTTTTTTTGCATTCGGTCCGTCTTTGCCTTACTCCGTTCTGACCGTTGCCGTCCCACCCTTGCGATTGAAGTCAAGAGTCAGGTCTACCACTGCAGCGGCCTTGTCGGCTTTTGGCGAATATCCGAATTCGTAGATGCCAAGTACCCTCTAACCCGGTGACCGACATCACACCAACCACCCGCTCCTCTGCTCAATAATTTTTATAGGATGACGGGCCACGCGCTTGCGCGTACCGTTGTACTCGACCAACCCCACTCGTCTCTTGCGGAGGCAAATTGCTCTTAGGCATTCTCAAAGAATCAGCTCCTGGCGAGACCCGCGTCTCTCTCTTGCCGGAAAGCTTGAAAGCGCTGCTCGCTCAGGGAGTTGCGATTACCGTTGAATCAGGTGCCGGCCTGGCTGCCGGTGCGTCCGACGATGCCTACACCGAAGCCGGCGCCACGGTTACGTTCGACCGCGCATCCATGCTCTCTACTGCCGACCTGCTGCCTGTCGTCAACACCCCCGGCGCCGGCGATCAGGCCCTGCTCAAATCCGGCGCCATCCTCATCGGCTTCCTCCGGCCCCTCGACGCGCCCGAAGCTCTCGCCACCGCGATTGCGCGCCCCGTCACCCTTTTCAGCATGGAGTTGATTCCGCGCATCAGCCGCGCGCAATCCATGGACGCGCTTTCTTCCATGGCCACAGTCGCCGGCTATAAAGCCGTCATCGCCGCCGCCGGACGCCTTCCGCGCCTGTTTCCCATGCTGATGACCGCTGCCGGAACCATCCCGCCTGCCCGCGTCTTCGTCATCGGCGCGGGTGTCGCGGGCTTGCAGGCCATCGCCACCGCCCGCCGCCTGGGCGCGGTCGTCGAAGCCTATGACGTGCGCGCCGCTGCCGGCGAGCAGGTCCGCTCCCTGGGCGCAAAGTTCCTCGACGTCGACCTCGGCGGAATCAGCGACGAAGGCGGCGGAGGCTACGCGGCCGAACTTACCGAAGAGGCCCTCGACCGCGGCCGCGACCTGATCACCCGCACGGCCGCCCACTCCGACGTCATCGTGACCACCGCGCAGGTTCCCGGTCGTCCCGCGCCGCGACTCATTCGTCGCGCCGCCATCGAAGCCATGCGTCCTGGCTCCGTCCTTGTCGACCTCGCCGCTCCCGCCGGCGGCAACTGCGAACTCACGCAGCCCGGCATCACGCAGACTCATCGGCGGCGTCACGCTGCTGGCGCCGCTCAATCTGCCCGCCGAAGTTCCGGTCCACGCCAGCCAGCTCTACGCGCGCAACATTCTCAACTTCCTCGCGCTGATCGTGAAGAAGGGCGAACCCGCCATCGATCTGGGAGACGAAGTCCTGGCCGGCGCATGTGTTGCCCACAAAGGCAGCCCCGTGAATCCGCGCGTCGCCAAGTTGCTGGAACCAGCGCAAGCCTTGTCTGCTACTGACAACTCATTCTGCCGCGCGGAAGCCGCTGCTACTCGCCGCTATCCACAGGTGCCCATGAATCCCGCCGTCCTCATCGCTTCCGTTTACGTCTTCGCTCTGGCCGCCTTCCTCGGCTACCAGGTCATCAGCCGCGTGCCGCCGTTGCTGCACACGCCGCTGATGTCGGCCACCAACGCCATCTCCGGCATCTCGCTCATCGGCTCTCTGGTGCTTGGCCGGCGCGGCTGCGGAGCATCATCCGCTCCCCGCGCACATCCTCGGCTTTGTCGCCGTCACCACCGCCACCATCAACGTGGTGGGCGGATTCGGCATCACCGACCGCATGTTGAAGATGTTCGGCAAGCGCAAGACCGAGCCGACGCAGAACCAAGGCGGTGGCGAAATGACCCTCATCCACCTACTTCATGGAAGCCACCTACCTCGTCGCTTCCATCCTCTTTGTGCTCGCGCTCAAGGGCATGTCGCATCCCGAGACGGCGCGCCGCGGCATGTTCCTTGCCGAAGGCGGCATGTTCGCCGCCATTGTCGGCACGCTGGTCGGCGCGCACATCGTCACCTGGGTCTGGATCATTGCCGGCCTCACCGTCGGCTCCATCATCGGCGCATGGATGGCCATCTGGGTCCCCATGACCGCCATGCCCCAGCGGACCGCGCTCTCCCACGCTTTTGGCGCGCTGGCCGCGGCCCTGGTCGGCATCGGCGAATTTGTGGTCCATGCCGCTGAGATGCCCACGGTCACGCGCGGCGCACTGGGCTTTGAAGTCATGCTCGGCGCACTCACCACCACCGGCTCGCTCATCGCCGCCGGCAAGCTGCAAGGCGTCATCGCCGGCAAGCCCATCCAGTTCCGCGGCCAGAACGCCATCAACCTGGTCGTCTCCCTCGCCATGGTGGCCTGCTTCGTCCTTTTCTGGATTCACCCCGAAGCCGCCGCGGTCTTCTACACCATGCTCGGCCTGGCCTTCCTCTTCGGCGTTATGCTGGTCATCCCCATCGGCTCGGCAGACATGCCGGTGGTCATGTCGCTCTTAAATTCCTATGCCGGACTCGCCGCCGCCGCCACCGGATTCGTGCTCGGCAACAACGTGCTCATCATCGCCGGCACGCTCGACGGCTTCTCCGGCTTCATTCTCTCGGTCCTGATGTGCAAGGCCATGAACCGCTCCATCACCAACGTCCTCTTCGGCGGATTCGGCGCGGTCATTGCCGAAGCCACCTCCAACGCCGGCGGCGTCATGCGCGAAATCTCGCTCGACGACGCCGCCATGCAGCTGGCCTTTGCCAATCGCGTGGTGTTTGTTCCCGGCTACGGGCTGGCCACCGCCCAGGCACAGCACGCTTGCCGCGAACTGGGAGAGTTGCTCGAAGGCCGCGGCGTCACCGTCAAATACGCCATTCACCCTGTTGCCGGACGCATGCCCGGCCACATGAACGTACTGCTCGCCGAAGCCAACGTTCCCTATTCCTCGCTCTACGAAATGGAGCAGATCAATCCCGAGTTCCCATCCACTGATGTGGCCGTCGTCATCGGCGCCAACGACGTCGTCAACCCCGACGCCCGCGACAATCCCAAGTCCATCATCGCCGGCATGCCCATCCTTGAAGTCGACCGCGCCAAAAGCGTTATCGTTCTCAAGCGCGGACAAGGCCGCGGATTCTCCGGCCTCGAAAACCCGCTCTTCTTCAAGGCCTGCACCTCCATGCTCTACGGCGACGCAAAATCAAGCCTCAGCCATCTCGCCCAAGCCGTGCAGCACGTGTAAGAGAACAGCAGGGAGTAGGGAGTAGGGAATAGGGAGTAGGGAATAGGGAGTAGGGAATAGGGAGTAGGCAGTAGGGAGTAGGCAGTAGGGAGTAGGCAGTAGGGAGTAGGCAGTAGGGAGTAGGCAGTAGGGAGTAGGCAGTAGGGAGTAGGCAGTAGGGAGTAGGGAGTAGGGAGTAGGCAGTAGGCAGTAGGCAGTAGGGCAGTAGGGAGTAAAGAACAGGGGTAGTTGGCAATGCGAAGTAAATGGGCGCAGAACGAATTCCCCATTTCTTAATTCAAATCGAGCGCCATACTTCATGTACCCAAACTGTTCTTTCCTCCCTATTCCCTGTTTGCTCTTTACTCCCTACTCCCTGTTCGTTCTTTACTCCCTATTCCCTGTTCGTTCTTTACTCCCTACTCCCTGTTCGTTCTTTACTCCCTATTCCCTGTTCGTTCTTTACTCCCTACTCCCTGCCTCTAAATAAAATCGGCGGCAAGAGGATCACCTCTTGCCGCCACCGGTTTGAACAACAACCGCATTTGCTCTCTGCTTACACTTGATTTCTTGTCTTCCCGCTATTGATTCGCGCCTGCACCCGCCGGCATATCGGGACCGCCTTGCAACATTCCCTGCGGGCCCGGAGGAGGAGGAGGAGGGGCGGCATGCCGATCACCACCACCTGGCCGACGATCTCCGGGACTCCTATCGTGACGCATGCCTTCGTGCCCGCCAAGATTATTGCGGAAATCCTGAACCTGCTTCCACTGGTCAGGCGTTAATTTGGCGCGCAGGGCAAACAGGAATCGCGCATTCGCCTTTTCCAGTTCGGCGCGAGCCTGGGCCACCTTGTCAATCTGCGCCAGCACTGCTGACTCGTTGGGCTGGTCGGCGCGCACCATTGGCTCCATCTCCAACTCCGCCTTGTCCACTGCGGCGCGTAGGTCGATCAGTTTCTCGCGATGCTGCTGCAAAATGTCATCCATCGCCTTGCGCTGCTCATCGGTAAGCTTCAGCTTCTCGATGAGCTTGGGATTG
The DNA here is from genome assembly GCA_963826915.1 of uncultured Acidobacteriaceae bacterium. Taxonomy (GTDB): domain Bacteria; phylum Acidobacteriota; class Terriglobia; order Terriglobales; family Acidobacteriaceae; genus Telmatobacter. The sequence continues at coordinate 563,061 of CAWGYG010000003.1, read as the reverse complement.
TTCCACCACCGGCCGTGATCGCCATGTGGACCCATCGCCTTTTCCATTGGAGGTCTGTGGTCACCAAATCCCGGACCATCCCCTGGTGCCTGTGCACCGGCAACACCGGCGGTCAAAGCCAACGCGACCGCCAAACTCCATCCCATCGAACCCTTCATTTCGTTCTCCCTTGCCTGTCTTTTGATCAAAGCAATTGTTCCTGTTCCCTACGTCTACTTCGTGTCTTCATCCGTCATTAACGAGGCCATCGGCTCCAGCGCACTCGGAACCTCTCGCGCTACATCGCTGTCCACGTTGGCCATCAGATCTTCTTCTTCCTTGGCTTCCGCAGCAGCAACCTGGCGTTCATGTTCCGCCGCCTGCGCGGCGGCAGCCCGGTCAATCTCCTGCTTGCGATGGTGCTCATACACGCCGCCCGAAACAGCTCCGACAACCACGACGCATCCTAGCGCCCAACCGGCTGCCAGCCGCCATATCCGGCGCACCACAGCGGCGTGCGCTTTTCGTGGGCGGCTCATCATCGCCTCGCTCCACCCATCTACACTTAATTTGAAATTCCTTAGCGCTTCGCGCAACTCTGGATCAGACTCCCACTCCGCTGGCTGGTTTGCCCAGTCTGTGTTCTCGTCTCTCCGATTCATCCCTTGCCCCCTAATTCCGCTCGCACTCTTCCCAGCGCGCGCGAAAGATGCGCCTTCACCGTTCCCTCACCTAAGCCTGTCGCTTGTGCAATCTCTTTCAATTCCAGGTCTTCCACGTAGCGCAGCAAAAACACCGTTCGCTGCCGCTCGCTCAGGTTTTCAACTGCGCGCCAGACATGCGCCACCTGTTCCCGCGCCAACATCTTCTGTTCGATAGACCGCTCGCCGCTCGGCAGCCAGTCGCTGGCATCGTCCAGATCCACCGCATTGGTGCGTGTCTGCCGCCAAAACTGCATCCGGCGGTTGCGCCAGTGGTCTTTTTGCAGGTTGATTGCGATCCGCATCAACCACGTCATTGCGCTGGACTCGCCTCGAAAACTCGACCAGTTGCGGTGTGCTTTCAAGAAACAGTCCTGCGTCAGCGTCTCCGCCAGGTCCACGTCGCGCGTGGACGCCAGAAGAAACCGGAATATCTGCGTCCGGTGTCTGGCGACAACTCTTTCGAACTCCTGCGCGGCAATCTCGTTCGCCGTGGCCATGGTCATCGGTTCCAGTTGTGTGCAGGCAGCCATTACTTTGGTAGACGCCTGCTTCAGGTGCGAGTTTACAGTGTTCGCCACATTCCTTCGGAATTGCGGCCCTGTCTGTCCGTCAAAGCGAAAAAGACGATTGTCCTGGCGAGTCCCGTGCAGAAAGACGCGCGTCTCGCCCTTTGTTCAAATCGAAAAACCCGGCCACCACAGTCGCGCCCCATGTTGGATTCAAATCCGGACGCACCGCGTCAGCACGCTCTTCTGCCTCGAATCCCACCGGCTTAGTCGTCAAGAGCAGTTTCGAGGCGTTAAGCTGGAGACGGAATCGCCCGCTCAAATGTTGCCACTCGCTTTGATTCTGTTGTTAAACTAACAAAGTAAACGCTTTCCGTCTCAACGGTAACGCAAGGCCAAACTCCATGCTGCTCGTATCGCTCCGCAATCGCGTTCTCGATGCCAACCGTGAAATCGCCCGCCGCGGCCTCGCTCCCCACACCTTCGGCAACGCCAGCGGCATTGACCGTTCGGGCTCAGAGCCCCGCGTCGTCATCAAGCCAAGCGGCGTCGACTACGCAAGGCTGACTCCGGCAGATATGGTGATTACCGATCTAGATGGCAAACTGATCGAGGGTACTCTCCGCCCTTCCAGCGACCTCGACACCCATACCCTGCTCTACCGCGAGTTTCCCCAAATCGGCGGAATCGTCCATACCCATTCCGAATTTGCCACTTCCTGGGCGCAGGCTTGCCGTCCGATCCCCTGTCTCGGCACAACCCACGCGGACTACTTCCATGGCCCCATCCCCGTCACTGAGCCGCTGACCGCCGAGGAAGTCGCCGAGTCCTATGTCCGCAACACCGGGGCAGTCATTGTCCGCCGGTTTCGCACCGATTCCCTCGACCCGGTCGCTGTCCCCGGCGTTCTCGTCGCCGGCCATGCCCCATTTGCCTGGGGTGCGACACCCGAGGAGGCCGTAGAACACGCCGACGTCCTCGAGTACATCGCCCGCCTGGCCTTCCGCACGGTCCTGTTAGACGCTTCCATTCAGGCCATTCCGACTCATGTCAGCGAGCACCATTACATGCGCAAACATGGCCCCAAGGCGACCTACGGGCAACGTTAATTCACCGGAAGTGACTACCGAATACCCGCTGCCAGAGCAGGTTTTTCCCTCCAAATGCAATACTGTTTTCAATAGCAGGATTCTTTTCGTTGTATAGGCTCTATTGTTTTCTGCATTTTTAGCGGAAAACCAGCCCGACCCCGGTTGACTTTTCCGATCGGGACACGTCTCTATCTCGCGCATTCTTAGTCGATTGCGAACAGGTTTCCGAAGGATTTCCACATCAACCCACATGGCAACCCACGTGCTAAGTACCCAGTGGCGCTAGGTCCCTCTCGCATGGAAACAAGTCTCTTCAATCGTTTGCAGTTGTCGCTGCTGGCCGTGGCAACGGCTGGACTGGTGCTGCTGGCGGTGTTGAATTTGCGGCAGGAAAGCCAGTCCCAAGTGCCGGACGACGGCGTCTGGTGGGTCGAGGCGCATGGCGGCGCCGGGCTCATCGCCGACAAAGTGCTCCCCAATAGTCCTGGCCAGCGCTATGGAATCCAGGCGCATGATCTGCTTACGGCCGTCAACGACACGCCCATTGCCCATGTGTCGGACCTGGAGCGCGAACTCTACCACACCGGCGTCTGGAGCAAAGCAAATTACACGATTACCCGCGACGGGATTGAGCTCGACACCCCGGTTGTGGTCATTCCCGAGCCGCCCGACCGAAGCGTACCTCAGGCGCTGCGTTTCATCGGCCTCATCTATCTAGCCATCGGCGTCTATGTGCTGCTGCGCCGCTGGACGGCCCCGCGCGCCACCCACTTCTATCTTTTCTGCCTGGCGTCCTTTGCCCTCTACGGGCTCGCCTACACCGGTGCATTCGACCTGCTCGACTGGATCGTTTTCTGGACCGGACTCGTCGCCGGAGCGCTCCAACCCGCGCTCTTCCTCCATTTCGCACTCAGCTTCCCCGAAGAACGCCTCAAGGGCCTCCGCCGCCGCTGGCTGTTGCCGGTTGTTTATGCGCCTGGCTTGGGTCTATTCATCCTGTGGTTGATGGCTTTCTACCGTTGGCAGGCTACCGGAATTCTCAAGCATCGCCTCGATCAGGCCGGAATCGCCTACGATGCAGCTTTTTACGTCTTCGCTGCAATTCTGTTCCTGCACAGCTACAGCCGGGCCAATACTCCCCTGCTGCGCCAGCAGTTGAAGTGGCTCACGCGCGGCGCCTTGCTTGCGATTCTGCCTTTCACGCTGCTCTACGCCATTCCTTACCTCTTTGACATCCCCATGCCCAGCTTGCTCACCAAGTTCGCCGGGCTTTCGCTGGTCTTTCTTCCACTCACATTCTGCTGGGCCATTATCCGTTACCGGCTGATGGACACTGACCTCATCTTCAAGCGCGGCGTTGCTTACACGCTGGCGACGGCAACTCTGCTCGGCGGCTACTTCGGCGTCATCGCCCTGTCCGCTGTACTGGTTCACAACGGATTGCCAGAGTCCGTAAGCCGATGGGCTTTCGGGGTCGCCATCCTTGTCACCGCTGCCATCTTCGACCCGCTCAAGCGTCGCATCCAGGGCTGGGTCGATCGCGCCTTTGACCGCCAGAAATATGACTACCGCAAGGCATTGGTCGAGTTTGGCCGCAGCCTCAGCTCTGAAACAAATCTCGATGCCCTGCTCGATTCCATAGTCGAGCGCCTTCCCCGCACGCTCCTGGTTTCGCGCGTCGCCGTGTTCCTCGCGGAGCCGGCTTCGGGACTGCGCCTCGCTGCTTCGCATGGACTGCTCTCCGGTGCGACGGATAGAAAACTGGCCCTCGGATTTCTTGACTTCGACCGGGCCTCGGATCACTCGCACATCTTCCTCGAAAACGCGCAACAGGCCCTTCATCTGCCCCCCGAGCAGCAACGCGCAGCCGCGATCCTTGACTTGAACTACTACCTGCCTTGCCGCGTGCAGGACGGCGCGACCACGCGCACGATTGCGGTCATCGGACTCGGCCGCACCATCGGCGGCGACTTCCTCTCCAGCGAAGATGTTGAGTTGCTCGAGTCCCTCGCCAGCTACATCGGCATCGCTCTACAGAACGCAAGTCTCTATGCGCGCCTTCAGGAAAAAATCAGCGAATTCGAGCGTCTGAAAGAGTTCAACGAAAACATCGTCGAATCCATCAACGTGGGAATCCTGGCCCTCGACCTCGATGACCGCGTTGAGAGCTGGAACGCGCAAATGGAAGCCATGTATGCCGTCAGCCGCGGCGAAGCCCTGGGCCAGACGCTCGGTTCCGTCTTCCCCGAAGGATTCGTCACCGCGATCGAAGCCTTCCGCAACGAGCCCGGCGTGCATCACCTCTACAAATTCCCGCTCACCACTCACGCCGGCGAGCAGCGCACCGTCAACATCGCCATCGCCCCTCTTCTATCGCGCGATTTTGTTGCCGTGGGCCGCATCATCCTGGTCGACGACATCACCGAGCGCGTATCGCTTGAAACCCAGCTCGCGCAGGCTGACAAGCTCAGCTCCATCGGCCTGCTCGCCGCTGGCGTTGCCCACGAAATCAACACGCCCCTCGCTGTCATCTCGTCCTATTCGCAGATGCTCTCAAAGCAGATGCGCGGCGATTTGCGCCTCGGCCCGGTGCTCGAGAAAATTACGCAGCAGAGCTTCCGCGCTTCAGAGATCGCCAACGGCCTGTTGAATTTCTCGCGCACGTCAACCACCGAGTTCCGCGAAACCAACCTGAATCAGGTCATTCGCGACACGCTCTCGCTCCTCGAGCACCAGTTCAAGACAGCGCAGATTATCGTAGATGCCGAACTAGTCGACAACCTGCCCCCCATTCACGGCAACCCTGGCAAATTGCAACAGGTTTTTCTCAATCTCCTGCTGAATGCCAAGGAATCGATGCCGGGCGGGGGACGGCTTCGGATTGCCACGCTTGTCAACGGGCATGTCGAGGCGCTCGTTGCTGACTCCGGCTCCGGCATTGCACCGGAGCACCTCAAGCGCATCTACGACCCATTCTTCACCACCAAGACCACGCCCCGCCCAGGCGAAAGGCGCGGCACGGGTCTCGGTCTCTCCGTTTCCTACGGGATCATCCAGGAACACGCTGGCAAAATCCATGTCGAGAGCGCCGTCGGCGCCGGCACAACCTTTCACCTAGAGTTTCCGCTGCTAAGGAAGTCGGTACATGTCTGAGGTCGAGCAGTCCCTGAATCTCTCTGCTTCCGGTCCAGTTTTTTCATCCAGCACGGCCGGAGCCAGCATCCTTGTCATCGACGACGAAGCGGGCATCCGCGAGTCGCTCGAGGTGCTGCTTTCGCTCGAAGGCTATGCCGTAAAAATGGCAAACGACGGAGAGCAGGGCTTGCGCATCCTCGAACTGGAGACCTTCGATCTCGTACTCCTCGATCTTGCCCTGCCCGGTCAGAGCGGTCTCGAGCTTCTGCCCCAGATCAAGGAACGCCAGCCCGATACCCCGGTCATCATGATCACCGCCTACGGCACCGTAGACAACGTCGTCGAAGCTGTCCGCGCCGGAGCCGAGAATTTCGTCCAGAAGCCGTGGGACAATGAGAAACTTCTCGCCGACATCCGTTCCGCCGTCGCCCGATTCAAGGCTGAAGAAGAAAACCTGCAGCTGAAGCGCACCCTCAAGCAGCGCTACAACTTCGCCAACATCGTGGGCAAGAGCGAAATCATGCTGCGTGTCTTCGACCTCATAGCGCAGGTCGCGCCCAGCCGATCCACCGTCCTCATTCAAGGTGAAAGCGGCACTGGCAAGGAACTCATTGCCAAGGCCATTCACGCCAACTCGCCGCGCAAAGACAAGCCTTTTGTCCCTATCAACACCGGTGCCATGCCCTCCGAGCTGCTTGAATCCACGCTCTTCGGCCACGTCAAAGGCGCATTCACCTCCGCCGTAGCTTCAAAGAAAGGCTTGTTTGAAGTTGCCAACGGCGGCACGCTGTTTCTTGATGAAATCGCGACCATGGGCACGGATACTCAGGCCAAAATCCTCCGTGTGCTCCAGGATCGCCGCTTCATGCACCTCGGCGGCATCCAGGAGATCCAGGTGGACGTGCGCATCATCGCCGCCACCAACATTGACCTGCGCCAGGCTGTACGCGACGGCAAATTCCGCGAAGACCTCTTTTACCGCCTCAACGTGATCACCGTGGATCTTCCCCCGCTGCGCGCACGCCGCGAAGACATTCCGCTGCTGGTCAACCACTTTCTTGAGTTCTACGCCAACGAGAACGGCCTCTCGCCGCGCCGCTTGTCTCCCGATGCCCTGCGCGCCCTCATCGACTACGAGTGGCCCGGTAATGTCCGCGAACTCGAGAATTCAATCGAACGCGGCGTCGTGCTTTCCTCGGGAACCCTGATCGGCTCTGACCTGCTTCCCGGCCACATCACCGGCCGCAGCTTCCAGGATGCTCTGCTCGAACACAATCCCAACGCATCCCTCTTCGACATCCTCGAAGACATCGAGCGCCGCATCATCATCGAGAAACTTGAACGTTGCAATTGGAACCAGACCGACGCCGCCGAACAGTTCCACATCCCGCTCTCCACGCTCAATCAAAAAATCAAACGTCTCAACATCGAGATTCGCAAGCGCGGCAGAGAGTAAATCCGAATTTCGTAATCGGCCTTCGCAATCGCTAAGATTCAAATCTGAATACTGACCACCATCCGCTATCGTGTTCCACTCGTATCGGTTTGGTCCTCTCGCCTGCAAACGCTGAAATCGCGCCTTTCCAGAACTTGAAACCCGCTGTATTTGATCCCATCACGCGAACTTCCCATCGGCCCGGAAACCGCCTCCATACCTCTTGTGCGGCGACCGTTCCGACGCCGCGTCTCCGGTATCGACGCGCGATAAAGAACTCGGCAAGATCCCAGATCGTCCCATTCCCTGAGATTGAGTCGCCTCTCTTCACCAAAACAAATCCCGCAAGTTTACCCTCCACCTTTACAAGAAACGGGTGCCGATCAGGCGCCTTCCAGTACAGCGGAAGCTGCTCGTAACCGAATCGCCCGTCTTCCCCTAATTCAACATCGTGGAATTCGCTGAAGTCATGCGCATACAGCTCAAGCAAATTTGCCAGGATCGGCTCCTGCCCGGGTAAAGCGGGAATGACCGCTACATTCCCAGGTGCTCCTTCGCCATGAACAGGTTTCATCAGGTGCTCACCGTTCTCAGCCACTTCTCGAGAAAAAACCTCAACTCCTCCGGTGGACGCAGCCACACCTCCGCCGCGGTCTCGCGCCACTCGCGCCTCATCATCACACTCAGGTGTGGCCCTGCAGCCTCGTTCACCGCTCGGAACGCCGCCTCATCCGTGAGATCGTCGCCAACAAAAGTTACCGGATTTCCGTTCCCAGTCTCTTCGAGAATGGCTCTCACCGCGCCGCCTTTGTCGCGTCCCGCGCGCAATTCCACGCCCGATTCGAATTCAAGCAGTGAAAGACCGTCAAGCTGTGCCATCGGTTCAAAAAGCGCGCGTGTCTTGCGTTCGATCATCCGCGCCTGCCTGGGTGTATGCCCCCGCCAGTGCATCACCGCCGCGTTGGGCTTGTCTTCAAAGAGTCCGCCGAATGCGTCGCGTCTCAACTGCACTCGCAGTTCTTCCAACGCTTTCAGTACCTCAGGCGACGCTTCTTCCAGTTCCCGCCTGCCATCGGGATAAAGCCGCTCAGCCCCATGCAGGCCCCACACTTCAAGCGGAGGATCCAGCGCGAGCATCAAGCCGATTTCCGACGCGGGCCGCCCGGAGATAACTGCAGTCCGCGTCCGTCCATTGTCTTGAATTTTCTTGAGTAACTCGCGCACCCCTGCCCACGGTTGCGCCGTGAACCGATTGACGCGAAACCCCGCCAGTGTGCCGTCATAGTCGAGCAGAAGCAGCGGAGTTGACGCGCCGGCGAAGGTTCCAAAAAACTCGTCGAGCTTTTGTCGTGCTTCCGGGGTCAACTCTACTCGCTTTCTAGGCCATCTTACGATGTGCATCCGCGGGTGCAGCTTCCGTGATCGGGCCCGCGGAATAAATGTCTGAGCCTTCACCATCCTCCAGCCGCACTTCCCTCAGGTCGCCCAGCACCATCGCTGCCCACCGATAGATGTTGTGCTCCATTACTTGCCGGCGCATATGCTGCATGCGATCCCTGCGCTCGGCGCGCGGCATGTCCAGGCCCCGATGAATCGCCTCGGCCACCGCCGAAATATCGTATGGATTCACAATCAGGGCATCGCGCAATTCAACTGCAGCGCCTGTGAATTTGCTCAGCACCAGGACGCCGTCTTCATCGTCGCGCGCAGCCACAAACTCCTTGGCCACAAGATTCATTCCGTCATGCAGCGAAGTCACAAGACAAACATCCGCGGCGCGATACCAGCGGTTCACCTCGTCATGATTGCAATGGCGATCTATCAGCACAATCGGCTTCCAGCGCGATGTCTGATACCTCTGGTTGATGCGCCGCACTTCTTCTTCTACCCGCTTCCCCAGGTCGGCATAACTCGAGATGCGCGTCCGGCTCGGCGCTGCAATCTGCACCATCGTCAGGCGCTCCCAGTGCCACGGGTGTTCCTCAATCAGCGCTTCGATGGCCAGCAGCCGCTCCAGGATCCCCTTCGTGTAATCCAGTCGGTCCACTCCCACCGCGATGCTTTCCGCCCGCGTGCCAAACTCTGAGAGCAGATCCTTCCGTTCGGCTGCCCGGTCTTCCTCGTCGTCGGAAACAACTACTCGCAATGAACCCGGTACCCCTCCGTCGAACGCCACGCTCACCGGATACGGCCTCACCGCGGTTGTATGTCCGTGGCGCCGTGCTGTCATATGTTCCCGGTCGGTGCGCGATTCCAGTACACGGTCCACCGTCGAAAGAAAATTGTTGCAATGCAGTGGAATGTGAAAGCCGATCAGGTCTGCGCCCAGCAACCCATCCAGCAATTGCGCCTGCCACGGGCAAATCCCGAATGCCTCTGGATTCGGCCATGGAATATGCCAGAAAATCGCCACCCGCGCATCCGGCCGCGCCGCCTTAATCAGGCGTGGCAACAATGCAAAGTGATAGTCCTGCACAAAAACCAGCGGATCGGCGCTGCCCTTCATCTCATCCAGTAATGCGCTCGCGAACTTTTCGTTTACCTTCTGATAGCTTTCCCAATCCGCAGCGCGGAAAATCGGCCGCGTATGGGCGATATGACACAGCGGCCAGAGCCCCTCGTTCGAAAAGCCGTCGTAATAGCTCGATTCTTCTTCGGCCGACAGCCATACCCTCCGCAGCGTGTACCTCGGATCATCGGGAGGCACACGCAGCCGATCGAACTCGTCCACATTCGCTTTGTCAGCGTTGCCATTACCGCTTGCCACCCAGACGCCATCGCAGGCGCGAAGCACCGGCTCAATCGCCGTCACCAGTCCGCTCGGTGGCACCACGCAGGTGGTCTCTTTCCCTTTGCGAATGTGCTGGTACGGTTCGCGGTTCGACACCACAAAGATCCGCCCCGTGCTTGCTTTGTTGTGCATGTGCACTGCCAGGCGCTCAGCGGTCCAATAATGCTCTCCAGCATCGCGTAAGCGGGCTTCCGACGCTGCTGCCGCTCGTGCCGCAATCAGGCTCTCCGCCATGGTTTCGACTTCTTTGGCCAGCGGACTGAAAAGGCTCAATTCCATCGCCCCGGGACCGAGGTCCTTTTCAAGGTGCCCCATGCGCAGTCGCCGCAGCCGTTCCGCCACCCGCAGAAGCGGCCTCATCAGGAACCACCGCACCATGAGGAACGTAACGCACGAAATCAACAGCACGATCGCCAGGGTCCGCCAGAAGCTTCGCCGCCAAAGATCGTTCCCCTGGTCGCGGATATAGCCCGCGTCAACCAGGATTACCAGCGCCCCTTCCAGTTCGACCCCGTTGTGCAGCGGAAACACCTCTTCGAGCCATTGGGTGTCGCCCGTGTGCCCAAAGGCGTTCATCTGGGTTCCCCGCTTGATTGACTTCTCAACCTGCGTCCTTGCCAAGGATTGAACTGGTGTCTTTGCGAGCGATTCGAAGGGAGGACGGGCCAGGTCGGCAAAAACAGCCGGTGCCCCCGCTGAAACCGTCCGGTGACCGTCCGGATCGTAGACTCCCACTCCGAGAACCCCTATCTGGGCCCTGAGCCGCTCAACCATGTCCGGAAGCGCACTGGCGTTCCCTGCAGCCAGGGCACTTTCCACCTGCGACCGGATGCTCGCCCCCATCCATGTCGATCGCCACTCCAGTTCTTCACGCAGATTGTGCTTGTACGCCAGGACCTCAAGATACGTAGACACGACAGACACCACCGTCACGCCTGCAATAAGAGCAAGGATCAGACGCAAGCGGAACGAGTGCATCGAATACCCCCGTATTCATTTAAGATACTCGCTGTTTAGATGCAGAACCCCTCTATAGCGTCAAGCACTTCTCCAGCCAAAGCGAATCCCTGCCCCGAGAGACACTTACAGCCGGTGGTTCCCATCGGCACTGGCAATTGTTGCTGGCAATGTGTAATTCTTGCGCTATTCCATCGCCGGTACATCCATCCCTGAGCATCGGCCTGCGATGCGCTATCCTGTCGAAGAGAGCGGCGCGCTCTATCCTGCAACTCGCGGTACGGCAATTACATGGCAATGGATTCGATCGAGAGAACCGCAAAGAATATCGTGCTGACGGTACAGGAATTTTCCCTGTTCGCGTATCGCGGCGCTACGAACCTCTTTCGCCCTCCGATCTACTGGCCCGATTTCCTCGTGCAGGCCGACATCATCGGCGTGGGATCCACCTCCATCGTGCTGCTCTCCGGCTTTTTCACCGGCGGCGTGCTCGCCCTGCAATCGGCTTCCACTTTGTCTCAGTTCGGCGCTGCCGCCATCACCGGCCGCTTCGTCAGCCTGTCCATGATTCGCGAACTCGGCCCTGTCCTCACCGGCATCATGGTCTCCGGGCGCAATGCCTCCTCCATGGCCAGCGAACTCGGGTCGATGGTCGTCACCGAGCAGATCGACGCCATGCGCGCCCTCGGCGTTGACCCGATTCGCAAGCTGGTTACGCCGCGCATTTTCTCCTGCGTCACCATGCTGCTCTTCCTCACCATAATTGCTGACTTCTTCGGCATCATGGGTGGCGCTGCCGTTACCGTCTTTATGAATCACCAGAACGGCACTCAGTACTTTTCGATGGCCTACGAATACCTGCATTCTCCCGACATCCTGCAGGGACTCGTCAAGCCGCTCTTTTCCGGCTTCATCATCGCTACCATCGGGTGCTTCTATGGCCTCAGAACCACCGGAGGCACCCAGGGCGTGGGCCGCTCCACCATTCAAGCCGTCGTCGTCTCGTCCGTTCTCATCATCTTTGTCGACTTTCTCCTCACTCAGATCATGCTTACCGTATTCCCCACATGAGTGATTCCCTTGCTTCCTCGCCGCTCGAGCATGGCCCCGGCATCGGCGCCACCGTTGCCCCCGGCCCGGTGCTTGAGTTTCGCAATGTTTCCATCACCTTCGACGGCCCGCCCGTTCTTCAGAATGTCAGCTTTTCCGTCGCCCCTACGGAGACACGCATTCTGCTCGGTCCCGCCGGCGTTGGAAAAAGCGTTCTTCTGAAGCTTGCCAATGGCCTCCTGCGACCGGATTCCGGCGAGATCCATCTCTTCGGCGAAGAAATATCGCACGCGCGCGAAGAAGCGCTCTTTCACCTCCGCACCCGGGCCGGCATGGTCTTCCAGGAAGGCGCGCTCTTCGATTCGCTCACCGTCCGCGACAATGTTGCCTACCAGCTCATTCAGGAGCGGGTGCCCGACGCCGAAATCGACACCCGCGTCCGCGAGGCATTGCGGTTCGTGGGCCTCGAACAAACCTTCAGCCTCTATCCCGGCAGCCTCTCCGGAGGCATGCGTCGCCGCGTCGCCATTGCCCGCGCTCTGATCCATGCGCCGCACCTGCTCTTGTACGACTCGCCCACCGGGGGACTCGACCCCGTCACTTCGACCACCATCATCGAACTCATCGTCAAACAGCGGGATGTCTACAAGACCCCTTCCGTGCTCGTTACACATCGGTTGCAGGACGCATTCACCATGTGCACGCATCGCTTCGATACCACCGAAGACCGCATGGTTCCGCTGCCCAAGGGCGTCACCGACCCCAACACGACCTTCCTTATGCTCGCCGAAAGCCACTTGATCTTCGATGGCTCCCTTCATGAGCTGGTCGCGAGCCAGAATCCCTTCGTGCGCGAGTTTTTGGAGTGATTTCTCGCCGCCCGCGTTCTGGGATCAGAGCGCCCCAGCGTCCCAATGCATCTATACAATCAAATACAGGCTGGCACCGCTGCATAGCGGTCCCAGCCTGAAAGACCGAAGGATCAGAAGAAGAGGATGATTGTGTTTCGTTTGCGAGTTTTTGTTCTTCCATGGCTCTTCTTCCTGATTCTTTTTTCCCCACAGGCCAACGCCTACTCTCTGCTCACCCATCAGCAATTGATCGACCTCACCTGGAAAAACTCCATCGTTCCCTTGCTCCTCAGCCGTTATCCCAATCTCACCCCGGCTCAGCTCGACGAAGCCCGCGCCTATGCCTACGGCGGCTGCGTGATTCAAGACATCGGCTACTATCCATTGGGCGACGTGTCCTTTTCAAATCTCACTCACTACGTGCGCTCCGGCGACTTCGTCCTGAATCTGTTCCGCAACGCAAACAACGCAGACGAACTCGCGTTCGCCATTGGCGCTCTTTCTCACTACATCGGCGATTCGGTCGGCCACTCTGAAGCAACCAACATTGCCGTTCCCATCGAATTTCCAAAGCTGCGCGCAAAATATGGCGCCTCTGTGAACTACGCCGAAGGCAGGCATCAGCACGTCCAGACCGAATTTGCCTTCGATATCAACGAAATTGCCCATCATCGCGTCGCGCCCGTTCACTACCTCCGCCACATCGGACTGCAGGTTTCCGTGCGCCAGCTTGCACTCGCCTTCTACCAGACCTACGGCATCACTGAGGACTTCTCCAAGAGGCGAGGCCGGCGCTTCAACGTCCGCGCGTACCGCTTCGCCGTGCACACCTTCATTCCACGCATCGCCTACGCGATTACTCTCCTTCATCGCAATCACGAGCCCCCCGATCCCGATACCCCTGAAGCAAAGGAAATCGCCAATGAAGCGGCTGCGCTTGCGCAGGAAGACAACTGGCAGCAATACCGCCGCAAGGCAGGAATCGGCACCTACACACTGGCGGGATTCCTGTTCATCGTTCCGAAGGTTGGCCCGCTCTCACTGGTCGCGGTCAAGGGCCCCACTGAGGCCACCGAGGCCGAATACATGCATAGCGTGGCCGCCTCTGCCGAGGCGCTGCGACGCATGCTCATCCGATTTACACCGGTCGCGTCCCGCTCCGCCAGTCCAGACCCGCTGGCAACGCTCGTCGCTACCAATAAACAGGAGCCGCGCCAGCCGGGAGATCCCCTCCATCCCTTGCCCAACCGCGATCTCGACACGGGCCGCGTGGTTCAACCCGGCGGCTATTCTTTGACCGATTCAACCTACGCCCAGTTGCTGCACACGCTCACTCAGAAACCGGACCAGCCGATTCCCCCTGGACTTAAACAGGACATCCAGGCCTACTACTCAAACCTGAGCCTCCCCATCACCACCAAGAAGGACCCGGCGCGATGGGCCCAGGTTCTCGCCGATCTCGCCAAGCTGGCTGCGATGCCCACCAGCTCTGAGCCGCAACCGTATCCCACTTATGGCGACGATGCCGATAAAAGCCAATAGCCCGGTGCGAGAAACGCGTAATTTGCCTGATTCTGTTCGCTGCTGATTGCGAGGGCCTGAGAACTCGAAGCTGCGGCAATCTGCTACCCTTTCTCTTCCGAGTTCTACTCAGAACGACAGGTGCAATCATGGCTTTCAAATTCCAGGGCTTCGACTTTCTCCATCTCGATTCCAGCTTCAATGAAGACGAACTCCTCGTCCGCCGCACCGCCCGCGACTTCGTCGAAGACAACCTCATCCCCATCATCGAGGAATGCTTTCGCACCGAGCGCTTCCCTCGCGAACTCGTTCCCACAATGGGCGAGCTCGGCTTTTTCGGAGCCAACCTCGAGGGCTACGGATGCGCCGGAATGTCCAACGTCGAATATGGCCTCGTCATGCAGGAACTGGAACGCGGCGACTCAGGCTTCCGCAGCTTCGTCAGCGTCCAGTCCGCACTCGTCATGTACCCCATCTACACCTTCGGCTCCGACGAGCAGAAAAACACCTGGCTCCCCGCGCTCGCCGGCGGTCAGAAGCTCGGCTGCTTCGGCCTGACCGAGCCCGGCTTCGGCTCGAATCCCGGCGGCATGACCACCACCGCGCGCAAGTCGGGCGAAGAGTACATTCTCAATGGCGAAAAAATGTGGATCACCTCCGGCAACATTGCCGACGTCGCCATCATCTGGGCCAAGGTTGAAAATGAAGACAATCTCGTCCGCGGCTTCCTTGTCGAAACCGACCGCCCCGGCTTCCGTGCCGACGAAGTGCACGGCAAATGGAGCTTGCGCGCCTCCGTCACCAGCGGCCTCTCACTCCAGGATGTCCACATTCCCGCCGCTAACCTGCTCCCTGGCACCGGCGGCCTCAAGAGCCCGCTCATGTGCCTCAACCAGGCCCGCTACGGCATCAGTTGGGGGGCCATCGGCGCAGCCATGTCCTGCTACGACACGGCGCTCCAGTACTCCAAAACCAGAAAGCAATTCCACAACCAGCCCATCGCCAGCCACCAGCTCATCCAGGAAAAGCTCGTCTGGATGCTCACCGAAATTTCCAAGGCGCAGCTGCTCTCGCTCCACGTCGGCCGCCTCAAGGACGCCGGCACTGTAGGCCATCAGCACATCTCCATGGCCAAGCGCAACAACGTCTGGATGGCTCTGGAAACGGCTCGTATGGCCCGCGACATCCTGGGCGCCAACGGCATCACCGAGGACTACCCCATCATGCGCCACATGATGAATCTGGAATCCGTGAAGACTTACGAAGGCACGCACGATATCCACGCCCTCATCCTCGGCCAGCACATCACCGGCATCGCCGCTTACTGAGAACGTTGCACGATCCGCGGCGATCTTCTTGAAACACAGGCCCTTGGCGCCGCATAATTCTTGACGCGCACAAAAAGCGCAATTAGCTTAAAATCAACAGCTATCCGCCTTTTCGAATCGCTTCCCCATCAAGGCGTCGAAGTGGCGAACTTTGCAACTGGGCCACTGCCTTTAGTGTGCTAGTCTGCACGCGGGTTCAATTCGTCGCCGTCAGAAACGTTCGAGTCAAGACCGTCAAAAAAGCAAATCCTACCGGCGCCCGACCCTGGCCGGAAGCGAGATTCAATGCAGAGCTTCTACAAACGGTCCAGTGTCATTGGCTGCTTCGCGCTTTTGCTTTTCTTGCTCATCGGCGACGCGATCATCACGAAACGCCAGCTCGACTTCCAGGTTGCCGCCGGAGCTTGGGTCGTTCATTCCCGCCAGGTCCTTTTCGAATTGAGCCAGACAGAGTCGCTGCTCACCGACGCCGAGACCGGGCAGCGCGGCTTCCTCTATACCGGCGAGCCAAAGTACCTCGCTCCGTACAATCGGGCGGTCGCTGAGGTGGATCCCCACATTGACGAACTCGCGCACCTCACAATCGACAGCGCTCGTCAACAGGCATTGGTTGGTGATCTCCGTCCTCTGGCCCGCGCCAAACTCGACGAGCTGGCCGGCACAATCGCGATCTATCGATCCGGCAAACCAGAGGACGCCAGGAAGCTCGTCCTCGCCGACACGGGCCTCGTTACCATGAACCAGATTCGTGCTGTCGTCGTCCACATGAAGGACGAAGAAGCCGCTCTCGCGGAATCCAGGGATTCCGATTATCGCAAGAGCATTCGCTTGACGAATTTCTACCTCTACTTCTCCACATTCCTCGCCGTAGTCGGCCTCATCCTTCTCGCCTACTACATCATTCGTGAGATGAATCTTCGCGAAAAACATTCCCACGAGATGCGAACTCGCGAAGAGTGGTTCCGGGTCACTTTGACCAGCATTGGCGATGCTGTCATCGCAACTGATCAGGGCGGAATCGTCACCTTTCTCAATCCGGTTGCTGAATCGCTTACTGGAATCGCAACTGCGGACGCCATGGGAAAAAAGATCGTGCAGGTCTTTCCCATCTTCAACGAAAGCACCCTTGCGCCCGTTGAGAACCCGGTCGCCAAAGTCATTGAGCACGGTCGCTCGGTCGGCCTCGCCAACCATACCGTTCTCCGCAGGCCCGATGGTTCGCACACTCCCATCGACGATAGCGCTGCTCCCATTCGCGACGACAACGACCAGTTGATCGGTGTTGTCCTTGTTTTCCGCGACATCACCAACGATCGCAAAACCGAGAGAGTTCTCCGCAATACTGAGAAACTGGCCGCCGCGGCGCGTCTCTCCGCCACCGTAGCCCACGAAATCAACAACCCGCTCGCCGCTGCGGTGAATCTGGTTTACATCTCGAAGTCGGAACCCAACGTTCCGGCACACGTGGTTAAACAGCTCGATATGGCCGAAGAGGAGTTGGATCGCGTCGCCCACATCACCCGCCAGACTCTCGGCTTCTACCACGATTCCAACGCTGCGGAGCCAATCCAGTTGGAAGCTCTGATTCAGTCGATCCTCCGTCTGTACTCTAATAAATTCACCAGCAAGAAGATCACCATCGAACGCCGTTTCGGCAAGTGTCCGCGCATTAGGGCTGTACAGGGAGAAATCAGGCAAGTTCTATCAAATCTCATTTCCAACGCCGCGGATGCAGTCCCGATCCAGGGCACAATAACCGTGATCCTCGAGTGCATCGAAATGCCTGACAAAACCATTGTTCAGATGACCATCGAAGATGATGGACCGGGCGTCACCGAAGAATTATCCGACCGGATCTTCGAACCCTTCTTCACCACCAAGCAGGATGTAGGCACCGGCCTTGGCCTTTGGGTCACACGTGAAATCGTTGAACGGCATGGTGGATCTGTAACCGTCAATTCACGCAAGGATGGCCTGCCCGGAGCCGCGTTTGCCGTCAAGTTCAACGCGCTCTCCGATGCCGAAGCCGACTCCCAGGCTGTCGCAGACTGATCTTCCTGCGCTCGCTGGCGATGCCGCCCTGCAATCCCCATCGACAAGCCGAGCCCAATGCGGCATAGTTTTACCCATGCCAACTTTCGACGCATCTCTTCGCATCAGGGCTTGGTCCGTTGCCTTCTTTACCTCGCTTGCCATTCTCCTTCTGCCCGCGAAATTCCACGCGCAGCAGTCCGCGGCTTCACCGACCGCGCCCATCGTGCTCCACGCCGCGCGCCTGCTGCAGGTCGACACCGGCTCTCTGCTCCAGCCCGGTGAAATCCTCATTCAGGGTGAACGGATTCGCGCCGTCGGCACCTCGGTTGAACATCCCGCGGGTGCCAAAATCATCGACCTCGGCGACACCACCCTGCTCCCCGGCCTCATTGACGCGCACGTTCATCTCTTCCTTCACCCCGGCGCGGAAGATCTGCAAACTGTGATTGAATCCGTTCCCTGGCGCACCATCCTTGCTGAACAAGCTGCCAAGGCCGACGTAATGGCCGGCTTCACCGCCGAGCGCGATATGGGTACCGAAGGCGCCGGCTCCGCCGATACCGCGGTTCGTGAAGCGATCAATCAGGGCCTGATTCCCGGCCCGCGCCTGCGCGTCAGCGGCAACGCCATCGACATCCTCGGCGGCCACGAAGACGCAAATCGCTACAACCCCGCCCAGCACGTCCTCTCCAACGCCGACTACGCCAATTCCGCCGAACAGATCATCGAAGTCATGCGCGAGCAACACAAAGAGGGTTCCGATTTTGCCAAGATTTACGAGACAGGCCCCGACCGCATGATCGACGGAGTTCTCCACACTCCCTATCAATACACTGCCGCGCAGTTGACCGCAGCCGTCGAGGAAGCCCATCGCCTCGGCACTTTTGTCGGCGTTCACGCCATGGGCGAACCCGGCACCCTCTACGCCGCACAGGCCGGCGTCGCATCCATTGATCACGCCACGCAGCTTAGCGACGAAACCATCCGCCTGATGCGCGAGAAGGGCATCTTCGCCGTCCCCACGTTCACCATCTTCGACTACTTCGCACATCACCGTGACACACAAGATCAAGCCGCGGCCGAATCCGCCATGCTCGATTACAAAATCAGCGAATTCAAAAAGCAGATCGCCGCAGGCGTTCCCTTCGCAGTCGGCTCAGACGTGGGCCCGTTCCCGCACGGCACCCAGGCCCGCGAACTCACACTGATGGTTCAGTTCGGCATGAAGCCGCTCGCAGTCCTCCAAGCCGACATGATCAACGGCGCCAAACTCCTCCACTGGCAGCGGCAGATCGGCGAACTCAAACCTGGCTATTACGCCGACATCATCGCTGTCCCCGGCAACCCGCTCGACGACATCTCAACCTGCGAGCATGTAAGTTTCGTAATGAAGAACGGCGCCGTCCTGCGCCAATGAAGTTGGCGTGAGCCGTCCGTATTCATTCGTCACCTGGAGTGGCCGATGCGTATCTCTCGGGGTTTGTGGCTGCGCTTGATTCTGATCATCGTGGCCGTCGTGTTTCTTTTGATGCGCATCTTTTCGCCGCACTTCCGAAGCCATCCTGCAACCGGCACCATACCCGATCTGTCGGTAACCAGCCCGCTCAACCAGCCGGGCGGCGGAGTTGCCCCCGCCGACACCTACGAGGTCTACTCCGCTCTTTATCACGATCCCCAGCCGGAACCTTTGGCATTCGCAGAAGATTCGCAAACCGACATCCCGCAACTGAATGGAAGTTGCCTCAAACCATCCGCGCCGACGGAGCACCAGATGACCGATGCGTTTGCTGCGGCCAATCAGCAGAGCCACGTCTGGGAGAAGAAGTTCACGATCCCATCGGGATATCAGATTCTTTCGCAAAGCGAGACGGCGAGAGCTCAAAGCTGTGTTGAGGCGCACGGAAAAGATGCCGCGAATTGCGAAGCCTATAACCAACTCCGCCACGTACGTTTTCTCGGAGTTCCTGGCTTCGATCGCGCCCACGCGCATGCACTGGTTTCCGTTGTAAAAAAGTGTGGCCGTTACTGCGGCAGCGGCGGAATCTTTGAGGTCGAGAAAACAGGCGACACGTGGCGGCGCTCGGAAACATCCGATTTCACGCGCGACTGCAGTTGGATGTATTAGTCGCCGCTACGCCGAATTCCGTGCAACCGGCGTCTTCTTTTCGCCGCGGCTCCGAATTTTTTTCATCGCCTCGGCGAATCTCTTCGGCTGCTCCGGCAACAACGATTCCTCGACCGCCTTGCGATACCCGCCCAGGTAAATCGAGTACATCACCGCCAGCGAACATCCGATCCCGAACATGAATCCGAAGCAGAGCCCCAGCACCACGGCCGGCCCAAAATCAATCATCGAGCATGCCCTCTTTCCGTGCCCGCTTAAACCGCAACCGTAAAGCTGTCCTCGCTGCGCGTAACCGCGTGATACAGCGTGTCGCGCTCTACCGGCACACGTCCTGCTTCGGTAATCAGGCGGCACAGTTCCTTGCGGGTCATCCCTTGCGGCGTGGTCGCGCCCGCATCGTGGTATATCTTCTCTTCGATGACCGTGCCGTCCAAATCGTCCGCGCCAAACCGCAATGCGATCTGCGCAATCTTTGGCGTCATCATCTGCCAATACGCCTTGATGTGCGGAAAATTGTCCAGCAGCAATCGGCTCACCGCAATCTGCCGGATGTCCGTCAGCCCCGTTGTCACCGGTAAATGATCCAGCGGCGTGTTCTCCGGGTGAAACGCCAGCGGAATAAATGTCTGAAAACCGCCCGTCTCATCCTGTAGCGCGCGCAGCTTCAGCAGGTGATCGACGCGATCTTCATCATTCTCAATGTGCCCATATAACATCGTGGCGTTCGATTTGAAGCCCAGTTTGTGTGCCATGCGCGCTGTCTCAAGCCACTCGTCGCCGTCGATCTTGTGGTCGCAGATAATGCTGCGGACCCGGGCCGCAAAGATCTCCGCTCCGCCGCCCGGCATCGAGTCCACGCCGGCCTCGCGCAGTCTCACAAGTGTCTGCTCAATGGTCAGCTTCGCCCGTCGCGCCAGGTACGCCACCTCCACCATTGTGAAGGCCTTGATGTGGACTTTGGGGAACCGCTGCTTCAGTCCGCTTACCAGGTCGAGAAAATATTCAAACGGCAGATCCGGATGCAGCCCGCCAACAATATGAAACTCAGTGACTGCCTCGGAGTAGCCCGATGCCGCAGTTTCCCATGCTTCCTCCAGCGCCATCGTGTACCCGGCCGGATCGCCTTTCTTGCGCCCGAATGCACAAAGCTTGCACGCCGCCACGCACACATTGGTCGGATTGATGTGCCGGTTCACATTGAAGTAGGTAACGTCGCCATGCATCCGCTCGCGCACCATGTTGGCGAGCCACCCCACCGCCAGCACGTCACGGGTCTCATACAGCACCAGCCCGTCGTTGAGGTTGAGCCGTTCCATGGCCGCTATCTTCGCAGCAATAGGCTCCAGATGCGCATCGTATGTGCGGAAACCTGCGAGTTGAGGGTTGTCAGCCGCCTGCATATCTCGATGATACAGAATCCGCACGAGGCCCAACCCGAGATCTCACGGTTTCCATCACCCGGTGTAGGCTTGCCGCGTGCAGGCTCGGTCGTTTCCCACAAAACAAAAGAGGTTGGCCGGATCCCGGCCAACCTCGAATGCTTGAATGATCTGGGCGGGCTTGCAGGCCTGCCCAGTCAGTCTAAGTTACTTCTTCGGTGCTGCTGCCTTCTTCTTGGGTGCGGGTGCCCGCATATCCAGAAGAGTCTTGGAATCAGCAGCGTTGAATGGATACAACTGCACCGACTGTTGGCCGGTGTTGCTCAGTGTGATATCCACGCGGCGGTTTTGAGCCAGAACGATGACCTTAATCTGGCGCAGAACCTTCTTCCGCTCCACGTCGGTCAGATCAGGATTCTTCTCAATCAGATCCTTCACCTGGTCGACAGTGAGTTCCTGCTCCTTGCCAAGCGCCTTCGTGTCGATGGCTGCTTCAGAGATTCCCTGTTCAACCAGGAATGCCTTGACGCGAGCAACGCGGCGCTCAGAGAGTTTTTGGTTGTACTCGACCGATCCACGCACATCCGTATGTCCGCTCAGGGTCAAGTGGGCATCCGGCTTGATGGCGATATAAGCCTTGAAGTCTGTCGCCAACGTGGTCAGAGTCTCCTGCTGGCTGGTCACAAGACCGCCCTCAGGGTGCTTCTCTCTGGGTTGCGCTGTCGGGAAGAAGACGCTATGCAGTGCCAGGCGAGCTTCAAGCCGGATCTGCTCAGGCGACGGTCCCGGCGGCGGAGGTGGCGGCTCAATCGTAACGCTGGTGTTAGCCGTTGCCGAGTGCCCCTTGTCGTCAGACACATTGCAGGTGATTGAAACGGGGCCGGTCGGCGCACCAGTCGACGAGAATGTCGCTGTTGTGCCGCTGCCGCTGATGGTGCCACTCGCTGCCGAATAGCTGTAGGTCAACGGACGGTTCTGCGGGCTCACACCCGTTGAGGTCACAGTCGACGAATCACCCGGCTTTAGATCGGTCGGGTTTGCCGAGCAGCTCAGTGTCGGCGGCTCGTATTCCTTCACGGTGAAAGTCGTCGACGCCGACGCGCTCTCCCAGGGCTTCAAACCTTCCTTGCCCGGTTTGCCTTCCTTGACACCGCAATTCACGGTATAGCTACCAGGGGCCAGTGCAGAAGTATCCACCTTCGCGTTGGTGTCGCTCCCGGTTACGCCGTTTCCCGACCAGCTATAAATAACGTGGTCCTTGGGAAGCGTCGCCCCTACCGTCGCCGTCACAGAAACCGGCTCGCCCGGAAATACTGCTGTGGGGCTGGCTGCGCACGAAATCGTGACCGTCGGAGGTGGTGCAATCGTCCCGACCTTAATCACAACGCCCGCGCTCAGGCGCGCCATGTTGAAGTTGCCGCGATTGACTGGGAAAAAGTTCTCGTGCGTGTATTGGTAGTCTGCCTGGAAAACTCGAATCGCAAGGCGATTATCAAACCACGGCGTGTTGTAGTCGATTCCGCCGCCGGCTGTGAGTATCGGGCCCCACTCATCGCCATGGTAGTAGCTGCCGGCGCGGTCGATGCCCACCAGCGCATGGACAAATGGCGTAATATCGCCAGCCGGGAACCGGAAAATCAAACCTCCCGAAAGTCCATTGAAATCGTCGCTAACCTTTGTGGTCTCTCGACGGTCATTATGTATGTCGCCCTCAACTTGGACGCCAACATAATTGTTGAAGTAGCGGGCGACGCTGATGATTCCGCCGTCTGTGATTGACCGCGCATTGTCGGTTGGGCTGATCTGGCCCTTGGGCGCAAGGTAGCTGTAACCCAGGAAAATATCCCACTTCGATGGGTTATCGGCCGAACTTGCCGGCGTAGCCGGTTTTGCTGCATCCTGGGCTACCATTGCCAACGGCATCAATACCGCAGAAGCCAATGTCAATGCCAGGCGGGTGAACTTTGAAGTTCGCGAGTGCATGCGTTTCTCCTCCGCAATTAAAACTGGAATCAATGGAAATGGTAGCTGCTTTGTACCATTTTCCGGTGGAAAATCTAATGGGCTCCTCGAACGTTAATTCTCAGAAATCAAGGGCACAACATCATTAACCGTAACATAGGATTATTCAAGCAGAGAGCATTTTCTCGATGGTTCCCCTGTTGGTATCCCCCATGTTTGCCCCGCAACTGCCCTATCGACGCTAACAAGAAAAGTGAATGAAAAGCGAAAATCCCCGCCGCTCCGGCTAGCCCAAATTCAGCGTCTTCCTCAAACTGCGCGGCTCGCGCTGAATCTTCTCTTGAAGCAGCGTAATCGCGTACATCAGCTGTTCCGGCCGCGGCGGACACCCAGGGACGTAAACGTCCACAGGTATCACCTGGTTGACCCCTTGAACGATGGCATAATTGTTAAACACCCCACCCGATGTGGCACAGGCGCCCATCGAGATAACCCACTTCGGCTCCGGCATCTGGTCATAGAGCCGCCGAATCACCGGCGCCATCTTCTGCGCCACCCGCCCCGCGACGATCATCAGGTCTGACTGCCGCGGCGACGGCCTGAAAACCTCTGCCCCGAACCGGGCAATATCAAACCGTGATGCCCCCATCGACATCATCTCGATCGCACAGCATGCCAAACCAAATGTCACCGGCCAGACCGAGCTTTTGCGCACCCAGTTCACCGCAAAGTCGAGCGTCGTGAGCATCACGCCTTCCGGCTGCTCGTAGCCGTAGTTCACTTCCTGCAGCTTGGCGCGGTTCTTGGCGCTGCTCTCCAATGTTCCGAAGAGATATCGGTCGCGCTCTTGGATAGACCCCATGAATGCATTTTACCCCGTTCAGCCGTATACAGATTGGTCAATATTGCTCGACCTCCCGAACTTTGGGTTCCCGTCCCAGAATCGCCTCGAAACCCTAGCCGCATGGGGCGGCCTGCTCAGCGCCGGCGGGGGACGCATCCCCAGCCTCGATTTCGCCGGCGGCACGGTGGTCCATGTCACCTCTGGCGTCTCCGCGTTGGTCACCGCCATATACCTAGGCAAGCGCATCGGCTATCCCCATACCAACATGCCTCCTCACTCCATGGTCCTAAGCTTCATCGGCGCCTGCCTGCTTTGGGTGGGATGGTTCGGGTTCAACGCCGGCTCTGCCCTCGGCTCCGGCCCACTGGCCACCAGCGCCTTCATCAACACCCACTTCGCCGCCGCCGCTGCCGCCCTGGGCTGGACGGTCGCTGAATGGATCCACAACGGCAAACCGACCGCTCTCGGTGCCATCTCCGGCGCTGTCGCCGGACTCGTTGCCATCACCCCAGCCTCCGGATTTGTCCAGCCATTTTCTGCGCTGCTTATCGGCGTCATTGCCGGCGCATTCTGCTCCTTCATGGTCTTTGAAGTAAAAAGCCGCCTCGGCTACGACGACTCGCTCGACGCCTTTGGCGTCCACGGAGCCGGCGGAACTCTCGGTGCCCTGCTCACCGGCCTCTTTGCCACGCGGGCCATCAACGCCGCTTTCGGCAAAGACATCGCAACCGGCGCAATCGACGGCCACTGGGGTCAGATGCTCAATCAGGCGGCGGGCGTGGGAATCGCCTGGCTGCTCGCTGCAGTCGGAACTCTGGTGCTCCTTTTCGTCGTCGACAAAATCATCGGTTTGCGCGTCTCGCCCGAGGAAGAAGCCGCTGGTCTCGACCTCTCCCAGCATGGTGAGGAAGGTTACGACCTGAATTCCTGATGAAAAGATGAGGCTGGCCCTCGACTACAACACCGCTCAGCCTGATAGGCTGTCAAACGAGGCGTTTACGTATGCTCAAGATAGAAGCGATTCTTCAGCCTTCAAAGCTGGATGCAGTCAAGGATGCGCTGCTCGAAGCAGGCATCGAAGGCATGACGATTCTCGAGGCGCGCGGACATGGCCGCCAGAAAGGCCACACCGAGTTTTACCGCGGACGCGAGTACACCGTTGACCTCCTTCCCAAAGTCAAGATCGAACTGGTGATCGCCGACGACATGAAAGATAAGGCCATCGAAGCCATCGGATCGGCTGCCCGTACCGGCCGCATCGGCGACGGCAAGATCTTCGTCAGCCGCATTGAAGAAGCCATCCGCATCCGCAATGACGAACGGGGCGAAACCGCCCTCTAGAATGCGCTCCTGTACCTTCGGTCGTGACCGGCATGACCATGAACCCACGCAGTAACGACGATCGGACCCGACTGTTCAAGTCGCTCTCCGCAGCCGTCCTCATCGCGTCGGTGGGCTTCGCCGTGATCTTCCTTTTTTTCGGCTCCCTGCCCTATTTCACGCTGCATTGGTTGAACACGCTGCCCCCGGCAAGGGCCACGCGCATGCTTTCCGTGATGGGCATCCTTGCGCGGGTTTTCGCTGTCCTTACCGGCCTGTTTTCCTCGCTGATGCTCGCGTTCCTTACACGGCGGAAGCATTCCAAGCCGAAGCATCCTGTTCCGCCGCTCTGAAGCACCCCTGCAAGCTTCAAACAGGTCGGTCGATTGCCTTCAGCCATATGCTATCCTCCCTCCGTGGCTTCCCTTGCCCCGCTCCAGAAAATCGAAGCTCCGCGCCACTCCGCGATCGTTCGAGTGACCCACTGGGTCACTGTCATCGCCTTCATCGCCCTGCTCATCACTGGCCTCGAGATCGTGATCTCTCATCCGCGCTTTTATTGGGGCGAAACCGGCAACGTGAACATGCGTCCGCTCTTCACCTTGCCGATCGCGTCCTCGCGCGACACGGTTCCGACAGAGTACGGCTACGTGATGCCCGACCAGAATGGCTGGAGCCGCTACCTTCACTTTGAAGCCGCATGGGTACTCGTCCTTACCGGCATTGTCTATGGGCTCTTCGGTTTTTTCTCCGGCCACTTCCGCAGGAATCTCGTCCCGGCGCCCGGTCAGCGAACGTTGCGCGCCTTCCTCCAGCGCATGACTCAGTACCTTCGCCGCTCGCCCGCCGACGCAGCTGAGGCTCGTTCGTACAACGTGCTCCAGCGAACCGCCTATCTCGTCGTTATCTTCGTCCTGTTTCCGCTCGTCATCTGGACCGGCCTTGCGCTTTCGCCTTCCTTTAATTCCGCGTTTCCCATCTTCGTCAATCTTCTCGGAGGCCGGCAATCCGCGCGCACGCTGCACTTCTTCGTCACCTGGGCCCTCGTGATCTTTCTTGTGGTCCACGTTGCGATGATCGCGCTGTCGGGATTCACAAGCCGCATGCGTGCCATGATTACAGGACGCGTGGTCGAACCCAAGGAGCGCCCATGACACCCATCTCGCGCCGCAAACTGATCACCACGGGACTCGCCGCCACCGCAGGTGTCGCCGGGTTGGCCGCAGCCAGCCAAATCGCGCGACGCTATGGCCTCATCCCGCCCGATCACTGCGGAATCTACGGACCCGGCGAGACGCTCACCTATGCCGCTCAGCGTCTCCTCACATCGCATTCGCTGGCCCGTGAGTTTCCGCGCAGCATGATTTCGAAGGCGCCTTTCGCCAATGCAATCGCCCCTCCCAAGGACGAATTCAAGCGCCATCAAGCCACTGGCTTCTCTGACTGGCGTCTCGCAATCGATGGAATGGTCGCGCGGCCTCAATCGCTCTCAATCGCAGACATTCGCTCTCTCCCCTTCCGCAGCCAGATCACCGAAGTCGTCTGCGAAGAGGGCTGGTCGTATATCGCCGAATGGATTGGAACGCCTCTTTCCGAGGTCTTGAACGCCGTTGGGATTCTTCCCCAGGCGCGTTATATCGTTTACCGCTCAATTGAACCGGATTGGTGGGAAAGCATCGATATGGCCGATGCCTTGCACCCCCAGACGTTTCTCACCTGGGGAATGAACGACGGTGATCTTCCCGTCTCGTTCGGGGGGCCCCTCCGCCTGCGCGTGCCGCGCCAACTCGGCTACAAGAGCGTGAAGTTCATCGTCCGTCTCACCGCCACCGACTCGCTCAAGCATTTCGGCAAGGGACTGGGCTCCGCGTCGCCCGAAGGTGGCTACTCCTGGTACGCCGGTATCTGAGAATTCTCTTTGGCCGAACGGTCAATGAAATCGATTTACAACTATTCCCCGCTCTTGTTCCGGAAATATTTAGTATCCTGTTAAAACACTCTTGAAGGCTTCCGCGAACCACCACTTTCGCAAAGCCGGGAATGTTGTACCCAAAAGCTCAATATCATCCAGTCGGCGCTACCGTTTTTTGAGCGACGACCTCAGACGAGTTTCTCAGGGACACAATCCCTGGTTTTTCCGAAAACCTCATGAATCCAGTCGCTTTGGCGGTTGACGATCTACGGGATCAGTATCTTCGTGAGATGGCGCTTGTCCGCCAGACCTGTGAGCGCACCGGCGATGGCACTGCTGCCATCCGCCGCCGCTCCGCCGTAGTTGACCGCATCCTCATCGAAATGTGGCGTCGTGCCTTCGCGGGGCAGCCGGCACAGAATGTTTCCCTGCTCGCCCTCGGCGGCTACGGGCGCAAAGACCTCTTCCCTTACTCCGATATCGACGTCCTTTTTGCCTTCGCCGACGAAAAAACAGAAGAGCAAACCCGTGAGGCCGTTCGCTCCATTATTCAGGGAATGTGGGACATTGGCCTGCGCGCCAGCCCCAGCTCCCGCACCGTTAAAGAAGCCGGTCGCTTCGATCCCGACAATCTTGAGTTCACCCTGGCCACCCTCGATCGCCGCTTTCTCGCCGGCCAGTTCCCGCTCTACCAGCAACTTCACCAAACCGTCTTCCCCGGCCTCGTGCTCAGCGAGTGGAACACCATCACCCAGAAGCTTGGCGAAATCGCACGCGCCCGTCACGCCAAGTTCGGCAACACCATCTTTCACCTCGAACCCAACCTGAAAGACTGCCCCGGCGGACTCCGCGACTACCACCTCGCCGTCTGGTTCGCCCTGCTCTTCCATCTCAAGGAAACCAAGGAATGGCCCCGCCAGCGCGGCGGTGTTTTTCAAAGCGCCCGAGGCGATGCCGAAGCTGCCTTTGACTTCCTCGCCGCCGCGCGCTGTTTCCTTCACTTCCGCCACGGCCGCGACGACAACACGCTCGACTGGCAATCGCAGGATGAAGCGGCAGCCAACTCCATCGGCCTTGAAACCCGCGGCACCGCCGACCCGGCCTACTGGATGCGCACATACTACCGGCACGCGCGCATCATCTATCGCCGCGCCGCCTTGCTGATGGAGCACCTGCCCGCCCCCGTCAGCTTCTACAAGCAGTTCCGTCGCCGCCGCACCCCCATCGCCGGAACCGACTTCATCCTCGACCAGGGACGCATCGACATCCTGCCCGGCGCGCAGTTCAGCGATACCGCCGCCATTCTGCGCATCTTTTCGCTCATGGCTACCCATGGATACGCGCTATCGCAAGCCGCTGAAGACCGCATCACCGACGCTCTGCCCGCTCTTGCCATTCACATCCCCGAAGGCCCTTATCTCTGGAATTCCCTCCGTGAAGTCCTGCTCGGCCCCCACGCAGCCCACGCTCTTCGCACCATGCACGCTCTTGGCGTGCTGGAAATGCTTATCCCTGAATTCCACGGCATTGATGCCCTCGTCATCCGCGACAGCTACCACCGCTACACCGTCGACGAACACACCTTCCTCACCATCGACAACGTCCACGGACTTCGCCAACCTGCGCACGATTACGAACACCGTCTTGCGCAGCTTCTCCCTGAAATCGATCGCCTCGATCTCTTCCTTCTCGCCCTGCTGCTCCACGACACCGGCAAAGGCCGCCGCAGCGGCGAACACACTGGCCAGAGCGTCGAACTCGCCGACAGCTTCATGGCACGCCTCGATTTCGACACCGAAGAACGCGACGCCGTCCTGAAGCTCATTCGCCTGCACCTTGAAATGTCCAACGCCCTGCGCCGGGACATTTTTGATCAGGAAAATGTGCGCGCCTTCGCAGAGAAAATCGGCAGCCCGGCAATCTTGAAAATGCTCACTTTGATGACCTACGCGGATATCAAGGCCGTCAATCCTGAAGCGCTCACTCCGTGGAAAGCCGAGAATCTCTGGCAACTCTACATGGCCACTGCCAACTTCATGGATCGCAGTGTCGATGAAGTTCGCTATCACGCCGCGATCGATCCCACGCTCCTCAATCGCATCCGCTCCATGGTGCCTTCCAGCCAGTACGACGACCTCAAACATTTTCTTGAAGGCCTGCCCCAGCGCTATCTGCAAACTCGCCTTCCCGAACACATCCGCAATCATTTCCAGTTAGCCGCCAACCTCGACAAAAATCCCGTTCAACTCGACCTTCGTCCCCACCGCCAGCTCTTCGATCTCACAGTCATCGTTCGCGACCGAAGCCGTCTCTTCGCTGACGTAGCCGGTGCCCTGGCCGCCTGGGGAATGAACATTGTCAAGGCTGGCGCCTTCTCAAACGATGCCGGAGTCGTGGTCGACAGCTTCCAGTTCACCGACGTTTTCCGAACTATCGAACTGAATCCCAGCGAAAAGGACCGCTTTCTCGAATACCTTCACAGCGTCGTTGCTCAGGAAGTTCCCGTCGAGCAGATGCTCGAAGCGCGCCGCCACATGAGCAGTCCCGGCAACGTCAAAGTTGAAGTCGCCACTCGCCTTCAATTCGATTCAGAGTCTTCTACCCACTCCACGTTGCTGCAGGTCGTCGCCCAGGATGTCCCCGGTCTGCTTCGCCAGATCGCTCTCACTCTCAGCATCCACAAATGCAACATTGAGGTTGCGCTGATCGACACCGAAGGCGAGACCGCTATTGACGTCTTCTATCTCACCAGCCTTGGCGCCAAGCTCACGTCCGACACCCAACACGCCCTCGCTGCCGATCTCACCGCCGCGATCAATCAACTCCGCACCCCCGCCAGCGCCTAGCCACATTTCCTGGCAAGGCTTCGCAGCAGGATCAGAGTCTCTACTCCGTTCGCAGCGCCTTCAATGGATCGACACTGGCGGCTCGACCCGCAGGCAAAGCGCTAGCCACAAGCGCAACCACGGCCACCCCCGCCACCGCCAACAGGTAGCTCACGGCATCCATTGGTTTCACGCCATAAAGGGATGCCGTCAAAGCGCGCCCCACCAGCATCGCCAAGGGCACGCCAATCACAACCCCGATCAATGTCAGCACCAGGCTGTCTTTCAATATCATCCAAACCACCTGTCCACGCTGAGCGCCCACAGCCATGCGCACACCAATCTCTGCGGTCCGCATGCTTACCCGGTAGGCCAGTGTTCCATAGAGTCCGGTCGCGACCAGCACCACCGCCAGAAGACCGAAGAATCCGGCGAGCCGCGCAAAAAGCGTTTGTTCTGAAATCGTCATGTCAAACTGCGCACGTTGTGTCATCGGCCGTATCAACGGCAGGTTTGGATCGATTCCCTGCACAACCTTGCGCGCCGCCGGCAGTATCGCCAGCGGTTCGCCTTGCACGCGCATCTCAACATCCATCTCCCCAATCACCGGAATCTGCGCGTACATGTACCACGCCATCGGAATCGGATCTTCGTCGATGCTGCGATATTTGTGATCCTTCACCACGCCGACAATCATCATCGTGTAGCGACCGTCCTTAGTTCCGATCATGTGACCAAGGGGGTTCACGTTCGGCAGGAAGTGCTGCGCAAACTGCTCGTTGATAATGCCCACGTGCGGCGAGGATGCAGTATCGGAATCGGCGAAGTCCCTGCCCGCCAGCACCGGCACGCCCAACGTCGTGAAAAAATTTGGCCCCACCACGTTGCTCCGCACCGTCGGAGATGCGCCGTTCGCCACCTCCGGCAATTTGCCGTCCACTCGCATGCCGTCGTTGTCTGACCCCCCGGATCCAATGCGTATCCCCATGATGGTCACCGATGCCACGCCGGGCAGAACGCGCAGCTTGCTCATCAGGTTCTGGTAAAAGAGAACGCCCTCAGGAACCGAGTGAATGTCTGGTTTCACTCCGAACACTACGAGGCCGTCCACACGCATTCCCAAGGGAGTGTTCTCCAAATTACGCAGCGTGCGAATCAGCAACCCTGCGCCCACCAGCAGCACCACGCACAGCGCCATCTGCAAAGCGACAACAATTCTCCCAGTGCGCGATTTCCCCGCGTCTGCATTCGATGTCGCCGCCGATGTCTTCAGTGCCAGTTCCGCTTTTCCGGCCAATGCGACACGCATGGGAGCCAGGCTGAACAGCAGCGCCGCAAACACAAGTGCCGCCAGCGTAAACAGCAGCACCGTTCTGTCCGGCGCGAGACTGGTCTCGATCTGCGCCCAATTTCCCAACAGCTTTACGGCCATCTCCGCGAAGCCCCATGCCAGCGCGCCTCCAGCCGTCACCAGCATCAGGCTTTCCGTCAGCAGTTGCCGCAACAATTCGCCGCGCCCGGCACCCAGTGCCTGTCGCACGCTGAACTCGCGCTGCCGCGCTGCATTTCGCGCCATCAGCAGCATCACCACGTTGGCCAGCGCGATCAGCAGCACCAGTCCCACCATCGCCATCAGGATCCGCAGCGGCTTGCCGTACGTCTCATCAGACCCTGGAAAGTTTTTCGCGTCGATAAAACTCAGCACCGGCGGCTTCTCGCCCGGCATTGGCGTACCGCCGAGCCCGATATAAGCCGATCTCTGAAAAACAGGCTGCAGTTGTGCCATCGCCTGCGCTCTGCTCACCCCCGGAGCAAGCCGCCCTACCAACCGCAGGCACCACCACGTCGAATCGGTGATGTATATCTTGCCTTCGTCCGGAGGATTTCCCCACGCATTCAACTCAGGACGGCTCTGCAGCGGAATCCAGAAATCAGTCGACCCGCCTCCTTCAACTCCTTCGAAGCCTTCCCCTGCAACTCCCACAATGGTCACGGGAACGGCGTTCACAAACAGCGTCTTCCCCAACACGCCTGGATCGCGCGCAAATCGCCGCGTCCAGTAGTTGTAGCTGATTACCGCAATGGGTGAATGATTCGCCTCGTCCTGCTCACTGAATCCTCGGCCCAGCGGTAGCTTCACGCCCAGCCCTGAGAAGAAAGCGCCGCTCACCATGTCACCTTCCGCTTCCTCGGGTTGCGCTCCGTACCGTACGGCTACCTTGCTGCCCGAAAGCGGCACATACGCAATCACCGGAGAAAGGGCACCGGTTTGCAGGTGCAGCGCTTCGTAAACGGGATACGAAAATGTCTCATTCGAATCGATCGTCCCGGTCCCCTGCGGCGGATTCGAAGTTCGCAGATACACCAGCCGCTCCGGGTCAGCCACCGGAAGCGACTTCAGCAGCACCGCATTCATCACGCTGAAAACTGCCGTGTTCGCGCCCACACCGAGCGCCAGCGTCAAAATCGCCGTCAACGCAAATCCCGGACTCTGCCGCAATGACCGAAAGCTAAAACGCAGATCGCGTACAAACCGGTCCATCCACAGCCATCGCCCGCGCATGTAGAACCGCTCCTGCGCCCCGCGCACATTGCCAAACTCGCGCCGCGCCTTCCATCGCGCTTCATCCGTGTTGTGACCCTCTTGTCGCAGTTCGTCGGCTTCGAGTTCCAGATGAGCCTTGATCTCTTCCTCAAAATCCTTTGCACTGCGCTTGCGTCGGAACATGCTCATGCCTCCTCGCCCTGCGGCCCGACGCCGGGATCGAGAATCAGCCCCATCGCTCGCGTTAGCCGTTTCCAATCGCTTGTCTTCTCCAAAAGTTCCTCGCGCCCCCTCGTCGTCAACGAATAGAACCGCGCCTTGCGGTTGTTCTCGCTCACGCCCCACTTCGCGCGTATCCAGCCCTTGTCCTCCAGCCGCTGCAAAGCCACGTAAAGCGAGCCGTGATCAACGAGGAACACGTCTTCCGATTGGCGCTGAATCATGCGCGCCACACCCTGCCCATGGCAAGGCCCCAGCACCAGCGTCTTCAGAATCAACAGGTCCAGCGTCCCCTGCAACAAGGCAATGCGATCGTCGTTACTCTCTTGGGTAGCCATTCGACCCAAGTATCTGCTTTACTCGGGTAGAATGTCAACCCAAGCTAGGCCTGTTCCTTGAGCCCTGTTCCCTATTTCCTGGCCCCTGACCCCTGCTTCGCCCGTTAGAATGAAAGGGCTACTCACTCAAGGATTCCCATGCCTGCACTCATCGACGCCATCGATATCAAGCGCAAAATGTACTTCGAGTTCGAAAACGCCCCTTACTACTGTCTCGACGTCGAAGTCTCCACTCCTACTGCGCGTGGCGGCCAGACCCTGGTCCGCTTCAAGATGCGTAACCTGCTCACCCGCGCCGTCTTCGATAAAACCTTCAAGGCCGGCGAGAAATTCAAGGAGCCCGATCTCGAAACCGTCGAAGCGTCCTACCTTTACAGCGATAGTGAGGGGTCGTATTTCCTCGATCAGGAGACCTTCGACACCATTCAGCTTTCGCCCGACAAACTGGGCGACGCGCTCCAGTTCCTGCTCGAAGGCGTCATCATCAAAATCGACAAATTCAACGGCAACCCCATCGGCCTGCAGCTTCCCGAGAAGGTTGAACTCGCCGTGGCCTACACCGAGCCCGGCGCGCGCGGAAACACCGCCAGTGGCGCCGTCACCAAGCACGCGCGCCTCGAGACCGGCCTCGAAATCCGCGTCCCCTTCTTCATCGAAGAAGGAGAAAAGGTGAAGGTCTACACCGAAACTCGCGAATTCGCCGGCCGCGCCTGACTGCTAGTTCCGGTTGCGTCGTTTGCAGTCCGGCACGCTTCGCCTCAAGGAATTCTTTCCCTACGCAGTCGCGAGACCAGGTTCCGCCAATAACGCACTCGACTCCGATTCAACCGGCATCCGCGTGAGTGTCAGCACGGTGATATCGTCGTCCTGTCCAAATTGCTGCGCTTGCTGAGCAATGGATTGAGCTGATCGGGTGGCAATGGCAGCCGTACGGTCAAAGCCGAAGAGTTCGCCTGATTTGTTACGAGCCTCGACAATCCCGTCAGTGACCAGAGTGAGTTGGGAATTCGGCAAGAGCTGAAACTTCAATTCGTGGTAGCTTGACTCGGCGGCGAGGCCAAGCGGCAAATTGTATTCGACCTTTAGTTCCGACCCATTCAGATAGGGCGGAATGTGCCCTGCATTGGCGATGGTCAGCGTGCCGTCGCGATCTGCGCGCAGAATGAGGCAGGTAGTGAATCCGCCATTCGAGCGCGCTACCACGCGTGCGTTCATCGCGGCCAGTATTTCCTTTGGGCTCTGCGTAAAGTGCGCCAGGGTGCGCAGCGTCCCCACCAGCATCGACACCGTCATTGCGGCTGGCATTCCCTTCCCGGATACATCGCCAATTACGATCAGCGCACCGCCGTTCGTTGTTGGCCAGATCTGGAAAAAATCTCCCCCTACTTCACCGAAGGGTTCATACACCGAATCGATACTGTAACCGGGAATATGCGGTATTTCTTCAGGGATCATCACCTGCTGAACGATGCGCGCAGCTTCGAGTTCATTGCTCAATTGCTCTCGTTGCCGGCTGGCTCGATTGAATCGGTAGATGAAGATCGCGATCATCGCCAGCAGGAACAGCGCGTCGGTCGCGTTATCCACTGAAAACGTAAAAGGCCATTCCGAAACAACCTCGAACCAACGCGGCGCCACGTTGGGAATGCCCATTGTCGTGCCGACGATGAAGGCCTGATCCAGAATTTCGACTGTCTGTTGCAACACCACCGGAAAAAAGAGGAGTCGCGCATCCGGCAGTCCCGTGCGTGTCCGCTGAAAGAGGATTGTGAGGATCCAGATGCGGATGGGGAAATCGAGCAGGATGTGAACTAGGTTCCACGTTGTGTAGTTGCCGTATTCCAGGCTTAGCGGCACCAGCAGAATGACTTCGGCGGCAATGCTCGTGATTGCCGTCCAGAAAAGCCAGTTCCGCTTCCCGCGCAGAAGCGTGAAATAAAAGGCAATTTCAGCCAGGTGTCCGCAGGCATGAAGAGACGTTCGCACAACATCCATCTCCTTCATGCCGATCGGGTGGAAATCGCCGAAAATCGATGTGCATTCGGCGGCCACGGTAAAAAAGAATGCGAGGGCAAACCAAAGGTATTCGCGTTCGCCGCGGCGCAGGCTGAACAAGGCGAGCGCGGCGAGAGTAGCCAAGCCCTCAAGCGCGATGAGGAGAATGTGGTTCACGTTTCCCCAGGCATCTGACCTGGTGTAGGTGGCAAGATGTTCCTCAATCAGCCGACTCTCGCCAACGCCGATAACACCCACGCCGCCATCGTCGTATGCCGCCCAATGCGGCCATCTCCAAACCCGGATCGCAAGACTGACGGTGTAGCCATCCGCCGATGATTGCTGGGGCAGCGGGTAAGCCCTGCGTAGTTGGGAGTAGTTCGCATAAGGATGAGGCGGAAGGCCGCCGAAAGAGCCAATCAGGCGGCCATCGGCGAAAATCTCAGAGCTGTCGTTGATCCAGACAACGTAGACCGACAGCGGATCCATGCCGGCAGGAATGAGCACCTTGGCGCGATACCAGGCCGTCCCATCCGTATCGTGGAAGCCCTGCGCGGTCCAGCCCTCGCCGTTGTGAATGAGCGGCCACGCGGAATCGTCAAAATTGGGATCCGCCCAGCCTTTCTTGCCATCGGGGTCATCCCCCAGATGAAATCGCCAAGCTCCATCGAGAAAAACAAGCGGATCGCGACCCTCGGCAAAATCGAAAACTCCCGGAGCGACCTGGGCCGGGGAATTCTCAGTACTCTGCGCAGGACATGCGATGCCGAGCAGCGAAACCCCTAGCACGAAGGCGGTTGCAAAACTCCTTCGGCTGTTCTTGCGAACCCCGTCACCCCAGAGCTGAAGCATAGGTAGAAGGTTGACACACGCCCTCGCCACAGACAAAGAAAATGTTCGGCAAACCTTCGAAGCTTTCCAAACCCAGGGCGCATTCAGCCACCGGTCATCCGCTTGGCGAATCAACAGAACCTTAACAATTACGATTTGGCAGGGCCGGTACGATAAGAGGAAGCCGCGCCTGCAGGCAATTGCCGATGAAACTACTTGAGATAAGCACGCACCAGGTCAATCAAGTCTTCGGCAAGTTCCGGTGCGATTCTCTCCGTAGCCCCTTCCGTGAGATGGAAACGGATGTGATCTTCCAACACCTCGCCCATCAGGCTATTGACGCCGCCTCGCACTGCAGCCAGCAGCATAAGCTGGTCCCCGCAGTCCTCATCCGATGTCAACGCCCGCTCCACGGCGTCCAACTGGCCACGCAACTTGCGCAACCGCTGCACCATCTTGATCTTTTCCCGCTCGTGATGCGACATGGATAGCCTCCTCTTGACAGTACCCACCCCCGGTATGGTATTTACCGAGTGGGGGTATAGTTGACTTCCCAATTCTATCCCTCTTCATTCGCCCTCGTATCCCTCTTGAAAGGCCGGCTGATGTCCCGCATTTCTCATCTGCGCCTGCTCTTCCTGTGCCTCGCCAGCCTCTTTGCCGCGACGGCAACATATGCGCAAGCGCCCAGGATAGCGGACCCCGGTTTTGCTTACCTCTCCGAACTTCCATCTGCTCCTGAGCCGCAGCTCGCCAGCGTCCGCTTACCGCTCGCCTTTGCCTTTTCGCAGGATTTCGCCAAGCCCGAGGGCCATACCGCCGCGTCGCCCGACGACGCCGTTTCAAACGATACTCCGACCGTCACCATGGCTCCGCACCCTGAGAACTCCCGCTATTGGCTCTCCGGCCAGGCAAACATCATTTTCCAGGGACGCACCCCGTTTCACTCCCTCTATGAGGGTCCAAACAGCTTCCGCAACTCTGCTGAGTACAAAACATCGATGGTCGGCACGCTCTATGCGGCCATGCGGGCCACTCACTCCATCCGCAACAACACCGACCTGATCTTCGACCTGGAGGCTGCGGAAGGCCGCGGCCTAAGTGAAGCTTTGGGCTTGGCAGGGTTTACCAACCTCGATGTGGTGCGAAATCCGTACCTCGGCAAGGCTCCATACATTGCCCGCTATGAGATTCACCAGGTGATCGGCCTTACCGATACGACTGTTCCCCAGGAGCCAAATTTCTTCGCTCTTGCTCCAACTGCGCCTGCCCGCCGCATCGAATTCCGCATCGGCAAGATCACTCTGCCCGACTTCTTCGACGCCAATTCGGTTGGCACCGACAGTCATCTCCAGTTCATGAACTGGACAGTCGACAACAATGGCGCTTGGGACTACGCCGCCGACACCCGTGGCTACACCGTCGGCGGCATGGCCGAATACGACGACCGCGTCTGGAGCATTCGCTACGGCATCTTTGCCATGCCCATCGTGGCCAACGGCATCGATATGGATTGGGCTTTCAGCCGCGCCCACGGGCAGAACGGCGAATTCGAGTTGCGCCACAGCCTCGTTCCAAAAGGCAAAGGGACGCAACGCATCCTCTTCTACGCCAACCGCGCTCATATGGGCGTATACCGCGAAGCCGTCAATGCCTTTCTCGCCGGAACTGACTCAACGCCCACCATCACGGCACACGAGCACTACGGCGCCCTCAAGTACGGTTTCGGCTACAACACCGAAGAAGAGTTGACCGACAATTTCCGCGTCTTCGGCCGCTTCGGATGGAATGAGGGCCAGCATGAGTCCTTCGCCTACACCGAGGTCGACCAGACATTCGAGGCAGGCGCAGACTACGCCGGAACCCGTTGGCATCGCCCCCAGGACAAAATTGCACTTGCCGTGGTCTCCAACGCCATCAAGCGCGATCACCAGAATTATCTGCGCCTCGGCGGCCTCGGCTTTCTGCTCGGCGACGGAAACCTCAACTACGGTCGCGAGAATATTGTCGAGAGCTACTATAACTGGCACGCATGGCGGGGCCTGTTCTACGCCGTCGACGTCCAGCACATCGCAAATCCCGGCTACAACCGCGACCGCGGCCCCGCGTGGGTAGGTTCCGTCCGTGCTCACGTCGATTTCTAATTCGCCGATTCCGCAGATTTCATTTCCACCTCGCCCGCACTCCGCCGCCATACACTTACAATGATTACGGCTCCGAAGGAGAGGTGGACTTGGCTTCCGCAGAAATCTCGTGTGTTCTGGCTTACGACGTCGGGGGAAGCCACATTTCCGCAGCACTTTGCTTCGCCGATAGTTTTCGCCTCGGGCCGGTTGCCCGCGCCGGACTTCCCGATACGCAATCGCCCGAGGGCTTCATCGACGTGCTCCATAATCTCG
The DNA here is from genome assembly GCA_963826915.1 of uncultured Acidobacteriaceae bacterium. GTDB lineage: Bacteria > Acidobacteriota > Terriglobia > Terriglobales > Acidobacteriaceae > Telmatobacter. The sequence continues at coordinate 524,985 of CAWGYG010000003.1, read as the reverse complement.
GTCGTCAAGCCAACGCCGACCAAAACACCGCCGCCGGCGCCGAGTTCGCCATGCCCGGTCCATTCGACTATGCACAGGGCATTAGTTCCATGCGCCACAAACTTCCCTATCTTTACGGTGTCGCTCTGGCGCCTCTGCTGGCGCAGCGCTTCGGTTGGGAACCCAGCCAGGTCCGATTTCTCAACGACGCCGCCGCATATCTTCTCGGCGAAGTAGGTGCAGGCGCAGCCCGTGGCGTCGCCCGCGCCGTTGGCATCACTCTCGGCACTGGCATAGGCTCCGCGTTCGCCGTGAACGGAAGGATTGTCACCAACGGCCAAGGTGTCCCGCCCGGCGGCGAAATCTGGAATGTTCCTTATGAAGGTGGAATTGTCGAGGACCTGGTCTCCACGCGCGCCATTCAATCCAGTTACCGCGAACGAGCAGGGCAAGACCGCGAGGTAGCTTCCATCGCCCACTATGCGGCCGGCGGAGATCATGCTGCCAGCGAAGTCTTTGCCATCTTCGGCAAAAACCTGGGCCTCGCCTTGCGCCGTCTCTTCTCCGAATTCGCTCCGGACGTAATCGTCCTCGGCGGGGGAATTTCGCGATCCTCAAACCTCTTCATGCACGAGGCCGCCGCCGAGTTGGAAGGCTTGAATATTCAACTCCGTGTCACCGAACTCGGAGACAATGCCCCGCTCGTGGGCGCTGGGGTTGCATGGTTTTCCTCTCAGGATGGCTCAGGATCAGCAGCAGCATTCAAAGCTGCAACAGCCTCCACCGACTAACGAAAAAGAGGCGCGCCGTAGATTCGGCGCGCCCACCCCTGAGTAAAGCCAATCCCAATCTATTTGCCGTTTCCTGCCGGCCGCGATTGCGTCTGCGCTGGAAGCGTGTAGATCACTTCTCCAGGCCTTGCATAGTGAAGCTTCTCGCGTGCCTCATGTTCAATTGCGCCCGGATCGGTTTTCAAGCGTTCCACGTGATCGCGCAAGTGCCCGTTTTCCTGCTGCAACTCCTGAATCTCCTGCCGCAGTTGTTTATCTTCGGTTCGTTGCTGATACCAGGCCGACAATCCGTGCTTGCCGTTCACTACACTCCACGCAAACGCAAGCGCCAGCAACACCGTCACCACGGTCCCCGCGGGGCGCCATCCCTGCTGTACCCATTGCAGTATCCGCTGGCGAACGGGAAGCGGCTCGTTGGCCGCTTCGCCTTTTTCTGTGAACAACTTTTCGACCTGCATCTGACCTCGACTAGTGGTTACTGCAACACAAATTTCTCAGCCGCAGACCGTAGCGCGACCATATCCCTTTCACTTCGCGCCTCGGTGTAGGCGCGAACCACCGGCTCCGTTCCTGAAAGCCGATAGCAGACCCATGAGCCGTCCTCAAGAACCAGCTTGAGTCCGTCGGTGCGCACTACGCTCGTTACCTTGCGCCCGCTCAACTCGGTGGGATCTGTCTTCAATTTCTCAGTGAACGCGGATTTCCGCTCCGGGGTCAAGCGGAAGTTCTCACGAACTGGATAGAAGGAACCAACCTTGGCAAACAGTTCGCGCAATTGCACCCCCAGGCTCTTGCCGCGGCTCGCTACCATCTCCGTCACCAGCAGCCCGGCGATGATGCCGTCTTTCTCCGGAACATGCCCGCGAATGGTAAGCCCCGCCGACTCCTCGCCGCCAATCGCGATCTTGTCAGCGATAATCAGTTCGCCAATGTACTTGAATCCCACAGGCGTCTCGTAAAGCGGAACCTTGTGATGCTCGGCCAGCGCGTTCACCAGGTTGGTGGTCGCGACGCTCTTTGCCACTCCGTTTCGCCAGCCCCGGGTCTCTACCAGGTAGTCGAACAGCAACGCGATGATGTAGTTCGGCTGAATGAACGTTCCGTCTTCGTCCACGATTCCGAACCGGTCCGCATCTCCATCCGTCGCAATGCCGATCTTCGCGCCGAATTCCTTCATCTTCGCCTTCGCATCGCCCAGCAGGTGATCGTCAGGTTCCGGCGCGTGCCCGCCAAACAACACATCGCGGTAATCGTGCACCGTCTCCACTGCCACGCCCGCTTCGCGCAATATGTGGCAACTGTAGCCCCGCCCCGCTCCCCAGAATGGGTCGAACACAACCTTGATTCCCGACTTGGCAATCGTCTTCAGATCCACCAGCTCGCCTAACCGCTTTAGGAACCCAGGCTTCACATCTGCCGTTTCAAAACCACCCTCTGGTGCGAACAGGCTGGGAATATTCTCGCCGCCTCCCAAGCCCGCGATGGCAGCCTCAATCTGCTTCGTCACCTCAGGTAACGCCGGCGCGCCATCGTGGGTCGAAAATTTGATCCCGTTGTACTCCGGTGGATTGTGCGACGCTGTGAAATTAATCGCCCCCGATGTTTTCATCGTGCGCACCGCATACGCGATTGCCGGCGTAGGAGCGGCATGCGGAATCACGATCGGCGTCACCCCCACACCCGCCAGCACGCCCGCAGCCTGGTCAACGAAGCTCTCGCCCAGAAACCGTGGATCGCGCCCCACCAGCACACGGTGTGGCTCCGGTTGCGTCTTCACGTAGGCCGCAATTCCCGCCACCGCCAACCGAATGTTGGCCACTGTAAATTCATCCGCGACAATCGCTCTCCAACCTGAAGTGCCAAACTTGATCGCCGTTGTCATTTTCGTTCTCCCTAATGCGTTGGTTGCGCAAACCGCCCAACTCACACCGCAGGTCCATGCCGCTAAGTGGGCTGCGCAAACCGCAAGGAACATACTACTGCCTGGCTCGCCGTGCGAACACCCGTCTGTTCTCCAGTTTCACCCCTTGCACGTACACTTTCCCAAGAGACCAGTCATGCCCGACTCCACAACCGCCGCCCGCATCGTCCTCACCACCACGTCCAGCCCTGAAGAAGCCGACCGCCTCGCACACGTCCTAGTCGAAGAACGCCTCGTCGCCTGTGCCACCCTGCTCCCCGCCGTCCAGTCCATCTATCGCTGGCAGGGCCAGGTCGAGACTGCGACCGAAACCCTCGTACTGCTGAAAACCGATTTGGCCCAGTTGCCCACCCTCGAGACCCGCCTCCGCGAATTGCATAGCTACGACACCCCCGAGTTCCTCGTTCTCCCCGTCGAATCCGCCAGCGAGCCTTATCTCGATTGGCTCCAATCCAGCCTCCGCGCCGGCTAGTCCTGTGTTTCAGGATTCATTCTCCGGCTGAGCACGTCTGGTATCCTGAGTTCCTGCTGTGATGCATTGGCTGATCATCGCTCTTCTTGTCTCGTTAGGGGGGCTGCTGCTTGCAGCCGCGGGCATGGCGCGCCACATCTTGCTTCAACGCGCAAAGCTGCGGCGCCAGGCGTCTTCCGCCGAACATCGCGCCTCGGGGATTCCCGAAGAAACCGATTTGGAGTCAGAACTTTGAGGACGAATGTGAATAAGGAATTCTCTGCCCCGCTGGCCTCGCTCGCCACCGTTTCTGCCGTATCTCCTCGACTCCAAGCCGTCGGGATCGTGCTCGCCGGCAGCGCCTTCGTCGCAGTCTGCTCCCATATCGCTCTGCCGCTCTGGTTCACCCCTGTCCCGCTTACTCTGCAACCCTTTGCCGTGCTCCTTCTCGGACTGCTTCTCGCTCCCCGGTTGGCTGCGGCAACACTCGGCGCATATCTCGTTGAAGGCGCTCTAGGCCTTCCCGTATTCGCCCCGGGCCTCGGCTTCGGCGCAGGCCTTGCTCATTTATTTGGACCCACCGGCGGCTATCTCTTGTCCTATCCCGCCGCTGCCCTCCTTATCTCCTACCTCTGGCGCCGCACACCCCGCGGCTTTTCCGCCGCGCTCCTGAGCGCTGCTATCGGAAACATCGTCATTCTCGCCTGCGGTGCCATCTGGCTCGCCGCCTTTCTTCAACTTTCGGCTGGTACGGCGACCAATCTCGCCATCCTCCCATTTCTGCCCGGCGACGCCCTCAAGGTCATCGCTGCCGCCGCCATCGCCACCGGATTCCAGCGACTTCGTCACCATTCTGCGTAGTTGCATCCAACTTTTTGTGTCCGCAAACCCGTTCCGCCTTCTTTCCGCTTGAAAGGAACTTCCTACCCGTGAGCATCAAGCAATCTGACGTGGCCGTTATGAATCCGACAATTGATATTTCCATCGCGCACAGTCCTGACTCTGACGACGCCTTCATGTTTTATGGGTTGGCCACCAATAAAATCCGCGTGCCCGGCTACAAGTTCACCCATACCCTCTGCGACATCGAGACCTTGAATCGCCGTGCCCAGGATGAGGCCTTCTACGATGTGACCGCCATCAGTTTCCACGCCTATCCCTATTTGCAGGACAACTACACCCTCATGGGATGCGGTGGCAGCGTCGGTGAAGGGTATGGGCCCATGATCGTGTCGCTGCGTCCGTTGTCCCACGACGATCTGCGCACTACCAAAATCGCAGTGCCCGGAACACTCACAACCGCCTACCTGGCGCTCAAAATCTTTAATCCCGAAATCGAAACCGAAGTTGTTCCCTTCGACCAGATCATTCCCGAGATTCTCGCAGGTCATTTCGATGCGGGCCTCATCATCCATGAGGGCCAGCTCACCTACAGCACCTCCGGCCTGTATAAGGTCATCGACCTCGGCGTCTGGTGGCGCGAAACTACAAAGCTGGTTCTTCCCCTGGGAGGCAATGCCATCCGCCGCTCCCTCGGAGCCGAAAAGCACAAGATCATTTCCAAGGCCCTGCGCGACAGCATCCAGCACGCCCTCGATCACCGCGAACAGGCCCTCGAGTACGCCATGCAGTTTGCCCGCGACCTCGACTCAACCATGGCCAATCGCTTCGTCAACATGTACGTTAACGAACGCACCCTCGACTACGGCGCCGACGGTCGCGAAGCCATTCGCAAGCTCCTCGATTTGGGCTACGAACGCGGCATCATTCCTATCGCCCCCAAAGTGGACTTCGTCGACTAGCTTAGGCCTTTTCAAGTTGCTCGCCCGCCCGCATTTCTCCGGGCAGAACTTAAAGCCTGCCTTACTTCGAGTCAGTCGAACCCCCAATGCGTTACTTCGGACGCACCGGCTCGAATCGTTGGTCATTGGGATTCGCTCAGGATTCACGTCAATTTTCTAAATGAATTCTCAACATCGCCGATGCAACCATCATGACCGACCCATGGGATCCCCTCACCGGCGCTTGTGATCGCGCAACCGTTCTCTCCACGCTCTTTCGGGAAACCGATCGCGTCCAGCGCATGAAGACTCGCCTCTCCCTGGTGCTTCTGGCAATCGACGAGATCGAGCCCTGGACTTCCCTGCTCGGGACCGCTGCCGGCGATGGCCTCCTCTGCCAGGTAGCAAAGCGAACCCTGCGCCTCTTGCGCAGCTACGACCTGCTTGGCCGTGTCGGAAAGGACGAATTCCTCCTCGCCCTTCCCGGATGCGACAGCTTCAACGCCACCATGCTTGCCGAGCGACTGAGAATCGATGTATTCGCCGCGCCGTTCCAATTCGCAGCCAGGCAACTCCCGCTATCCGCATGCTTCGCAGTAGCTTCCAGCGATGGCCGATCTCCGTTGATCGTCCTGGGCGAAGCCGAGCGCGCATTGCAAAGCGCAAAACGCTCCGGCCCCGGATCCATTGCCACCTTCAGCGAATGCCGGCAAGCCGAGAACGACCCAATTGCTTTTCTCGCCACAGCCCTCGACGTGGATCCAACCTCCAGGCGATGAGCCCTACCGCCAGCCGAAGCGGTTCCCGTCCACTCGAAATCAGGGAATCGCAACGAATTCCTCACTCGACCCGGCCGGCACCGCGTCCTCCAGAAACTCCTGGAATACATCGTTCGAGAGCATCTGTCCCCGTGCAGTGAGGCGTACGGTCCCGCCCTCGGAACTCAGCAACCCGGCATCTACCAGTCTCCCCACCGTTGCCAGTGCGCGCGTCACCGGCACCGATCCAAATTCCTCGCGCACGGCCGCCACGTTCACACCCTCATTCAACCGCAATCCAAGAAACCAGGCCTCTTCGTGCTGCCGCGTCGGCGAGAGCCACGCCATCTCAGGCGTCTCACTCCCTGCAAGATAGGCCTTCAATTCATCCGTCGTCGTAGACCGCAGCACAAAATTCGCGTCTTGGCGGAGGTCTTGCTCTCCGCGAGCACGCAACATCGACGAAGCATCCAACCCCAGCCCCAGGTACGGTTCCCTCTTCCAATAGCGAAGGTTATGGCGTGATTGAAACCCGGGACGCGCAAAGTTCGAAATCTCGTACTGCTTCAGCCCCGCGCTTTCCATACGCTCAATCGCAATCTCGTACATCCGGGCAATCGCGTCGTCGCCCGGGACAAGTTCCGCATAATACCGCGCGCCTCCGCCCAGCATCTCCCGGCCCAACCGCGAATCCTCGTCAACTTCCAGCATGTACACGCTTGCATGCGGCAAGCCGCAGTCCAACAGCACAGCCAGCGATTCATTCCACGATTCAAGCGTCTGCCCTGCCAGTCCCGCTATCAAATCCGCATTCAGGTTTGTGATTCCCGACGCGCGCAGCCGTTTGAAATCTTCCACCACCAGCTTCCGGCTGTGCAGCCGCCCGCTCACTTGCGCCTCGCGGTCTACAAACGATTGCACTCCCAGGCTCACCCGGTTAACTCCGGCCTGCACCAGTGCCGCAAGTGTCTCGTCGGCAATCTGCCCCGGCGCGCACTCCACCGTGATCTCGGTATACGTCTCGAATGCGAACTCATTCCGAATCGCATCGAAGAGCCTTGCAATCAGTTCCGGCCCCAGCAGGCTCGGCGTCCCACCGCCCAGGTAAATCGTGTGCACCGTGCGCGGCAATTCCGTGCCGAGGCTCTGCGCCCATTTCATCGATCCACGCATGTCCTCGACAAGCCGATCGACATAGCGCCCCTGGTCGCTTGCCGGGTACACTCCCGACGCAAAATTGCAATAGGTGCACTTGGACCGGCAAAACGGAATCGAAATGTACAGGCCGAGCCGGTCGTTTTCCAGGGTCGCCATACTCAATTCTTTCATGCGGCATCGCTTCCTGCGTCTTGGCGTCCCCCCGTCTCATGCCATCATTAATCAGGGGGTAAGGTTTGAAGGCTTGGCCCATTCTTCCCATCGCCATTGTGCAATCTCTTTTATTTCTGGCCTATTGGCTTCTCTATCGCACGTGGATCGACTTCTGGTGGCCGCTGAGTCCGGGCGCGGTATTTGCGCTGCGCATTACCCTCACAGTCCTCTCCGTCAGCTTCATGTTCGCGGCGCTGCTCAGTTTTCGCATTGCCAATCCCTTCGTGCGGCTGGTGTACTGGCTTGCTTCAATCTGGCTTGGCGTATCTAACTTCCTGGTAGTGGGAGCATCTGTCGCGTGGCTCGCGGATTTGGCTCTCCGGCTTTTCACCACCACTCAGGACCGGCTGGCCGCTCGTCCTTATATCGCCGGCGCACTGCTCGTTGCCGCCGTCGCTGCCTCCTTCTACGGCATCATCAACGCCCGCCTGGTTCGCCAGCGCAGTGTGACCGTCCGCCTGCCCAATCTTCCTGAATCCTGGCGCGGCCGCACCGCACTCCTCATCAGCGACCTGCACCTGGGACACATCAACGGCGTCCGCTTCGCTGGCCGCATCGCCGCGATGGCGCGTCAGCTTGATCCGGCAATCCTCTTCATTGCCGGCGATCTCTACGACGGCAGCAAAATCGACCCAAACAAGCTGGCCGCGCCCCTGTTCAGCCTGTCGCCAAAATTCGGCACCTACTTCGTCGGCGGAAATCACGAAGAATTCGGCGGCGCCATGCACTTCGAAAAAGCCCTGAGCGACGCCGGCATTCGCGTCCTCCATAACGACCGAGTCGTAATCGACGGTCTTCAGGTCGTTGGCGTGCCCTACGGCCCTTCCACGTACCCCTTGCAATTGCGCGCTTTCCTTGAGAGTCTTCAGCTCAAAGACGGTCCCGCCAGCATCCTCCTCAACCACGTTCCCAACCGCTTGCCGATCGCAGAACACGCCGGCGTAAGTCTGCAGCTCTCCGGCCACACTCACGGCGGACAGATCTTTCCCTTCAGCTGGATCACGCGCCGCGCATTCGGAAAATTTACCTACGGTCTGCAGCAGTTCGGCAACCTCCAGGTCTATACCTCGAGCGGCGCGGGAACGTGGGGTCCGCCCATGCGCGTCGGAACCCATCCCGAGATCGTCTTGCTCACCTTCGCGTAGAAGTGTTCTCATGGTCTTTCCGTTTTTTGAAAGACCTCTTCGCCGTTTGAAAGGGCATCTTCATGATCTTCGCGGGCAAACGCTTTCTTGGCCTTTCCATCACCGCATTACTGCTGTCGTCTGTTACCGCCGCGCAGCAACCGTCTGCTGTCACACCCGCGGAAAAAACTCTCGACTTCCCCACCGTCCTCTACGGTGCGGCCTATTACAACGAGTACACGCCCCAGGACACGCCCGACGCCCAGGATGTTCGCCTTGAAAAAGACGTTGCCCTCATGAAAGCCGCCGGCCTCAACGTCGTCCGCATGGGTGAATCCACTTGGAGCCTCTGGGAACCGGAAGACGGCCATTTCGAATATGCCTGGATGGACCGCGTCGTCGACGCCATGGGCAAAGCTGGAATCAAAGTCATCCTCGGCACGCCCACCTACTCTCTTCCCGCGTGGATGGCCCACCAGCATCCCGAGATTTTTGCCGATCGAATCCCCAGTGGACCGTTCGGAGGGCAAGCGGTGCCAAGCACCTACGGCTTGCGCCAGAACATGGACACCGACTCCCCCGCTTATCGCTTCTATGCCGAACGTCTCATCCGCCACATCGTCGCGCACTACAAAGACAACCCCACTGTAATCGGCTGGCAGCTCGACAACGAAACCGGAAGCTACGACGCCGCAAATCCCGACGTCTTCATCGGTTTCCAGCACTACCTCGAGAAAAAGTTCGGCACCCCCGAAGCACTCAGCAAGGCATGGTTTCTCAACTATTGGGGCGAAAACATCCACACCTGGGAAGACCTGCCCACCCGCGAAGGCACCATCTCCACCGGCTATAAGCTCGAGTGGTCCCGCTGGAGCCAGATGCGCGTCACCGACTTCCTCCACTGGCAGGCCGCTCTGGTGCGCGAATGCGCCGGCCCCAGCCAGTTCGTCACCACTGACTACGGCGGCATGATGAAGCGCGACGTTAACGAAGAAGCTGTCGCCGAATCGCTCGATATCGTCGCCGACAACATCTATCACGGCACGCAGGATCACTACGACGGCTCCTTCCAGGCCTTGCAGAGCGACTTCTCGCGCTCGCTGAAACACCAGAATTTCCTCGTCACCGAAACCAACGCGCAGACCATCGGCTGGACTTCGCAAAGCCAGTTCCCGCCCTACGACGGCCAGCTCCGCGAAGACGTCTACACCTATCTCGCCGACGGCGCCAACATGGTCGAGTACTGGCACTGGGCCTCGATCGCCGCCAACCAGGAAACGTATTGGAAAGGCATTCTTTCGCACGACCTCGAGCCGAATCGCGCGTACGCCGAGGTAAGCCGCACCGCGCACGAGCTCCAGAAAATCGGCCCGCACCTCGTGGGCCTGAAGATTCACAACGACGTGGCAATCTTGTGGAGCCGCGACTCGGCCAATGCGATCAGCTTCATGCCCTATGGCGGAGGCGTCCCTGCTAGAAGCTGGACCGGCGATCCCGACGGATACGTGTCCCTCGTCCAGCAGATGCACCACTCCCTCTACGAACTCAACATCGGTGCCGATTTTGTCTTCCCACGACTACAGACTTCTCCGCCTACAAGCTCCTCATCGTCCCCGCCCTCTACGTCGCAGACGACGCATTGCTCCAGCGCATCTCCGATTACGTGAAAAATGGCGGCCACGTCGTGATGACTTTCAAGAGCGGATTCGCCAATGAGAATTCTGCAGTCCGCTGGGTGCGCGCTCCCGGCCCATTGCGCGAGGCCGCCGGTTTCAGCTATCAGGAGTTCTCCAACCTCGAACATCCTCTCGCGCTCAAGGGCGATCCGTTCCATCTAGGCGATTCAAGCGCGAATCAGGTCCGCTATTGGGCGGAGTTCCTGATGCCCGAGCACGCCAAACCCATCGCATACTATGACCATCCCTTTTTCGGAAAATGGCCCGCGATCACCGAAAACGATTTCGGCTCCGGCACCCTGCTTTACGAAGGAACATTTCTTTCCGACGCGCTCCAAACCGCCGTTCTCAAAAGCGTTCTCTCGAAGTTGGCTCTTACCGGAACCGACCAGCAGCTGCCCGCCACCGTCCACGTCCAACACGGCGTAAACCGCCTCGGCAAGCGCCTCCACTACTACTTCAATTACTCAGGCGATGAGGTCCGGGTGAGCTACGCCTACCGTCCCGGAACAAATCTCCTCGACGGCAAGCCGGTTTCTACTTCATCTGATCTGGCGCTAAGCCCCTGGGATCTGGCCATCATTGAAGAGAATTGAACCGTGGAACTGAATGCCGTAGCCGGTAATCGAGCAGGCGCCGCATTCTAGCACCAATATCCGTCCAGCAAGCCATTTATATCTATCTATAAATCAATCATTTGCAGCTATGCCAAAGCTCGAATTTGATTCTGTGCAGGTGCAACCTCCCCACAAAAACGCGGCATCCCAGTGAGGGCCGGCGTTACGAACGCGCACGACGTGCAGCGCGGCTCAAAACAGGAGCAATACCATGGCAAACATGCAAGGTTCGGGCTCACAAGGACAAGGAACACGCGACCAGGAAACACAACAAAAGGGTGGCAGCGGCCAGCATTCTCAGCAGGGCAACCCTGGCAACAAGCAGAATCAGCAGGAGGAGCGGCAAGGCAATCGGGGCAGCCAGTCAGGGACCAGTAGCCAGCAATCTGGAAGCGGCGGTCAGCACTCCGGAAGCGGCAGCAATCGTTGATTATCTAAACTGAGATGCAGCCCGAATAGCACAAGGCCTGCATCCTTCATTCTCCGTATAGAACAAGGGCCCACGTTTCCCCCAGGGAGGCGTGGGCTTTGATTTCTTCAGTATTCTCCGAAATCCATTCCGTCCCATCAGCCCTCCGTGATTTGTCTTATTTCTTCCCGTCCCCTGGATTGGCTATCATCGTTCAGCCGAACAACACATCTGCCGAGTTAGTTCCCCCGCTCTTGCGGATCCGAGGCAAGACTCCGACGAAAGAGACCTAAGTGACCGAAGAAACCATCACGCAAGCCACCACAGACTCCAAGGCCACCGAGCCCGCCATCCAAACCCGACTTCTCGGCGTCGACCTGTTGTTCAACTCCCGCTTGAACAAAGGCACCGCCTTCACTGAAGAAGAGCGCGACATCTTCGGACTTCACGGCCTTTTGCCTCCTCACATCGGCACTCTTCAGGATCAGCAGGAGCGTCGCAAGCGCGTTCTCGATAGCCTCCTGACCGCGTTCGGCAAATACAGCAACATGCGTGACCTGCAGGACACCAACGAAACGCTGTTCTACTCGATCATCAAGCACCACACCGAAGAGTTGTTACCCGTTGTCTACACCCCCGCGGTCGGCGAGGGTTGTCAGCGCTTCTCCGAGATTTGGCGCAGGCCGCGCGGAGTCTTTATCAGCTTCCCCAACCGCAATCGCATCGACCAGATACTCTCCGATCCCCGCTTCGACCCGGTTCGCTGCATTGTCGTCAGCGATGGCGAGCGCATTCTTGGCCTCGGCGATCAGGGCGCAGGCGGCATGGGAATTCCAATCGGGAAAATGGCCCTCTACACCGCCCTTGCAGGAATTCCTCCTGAACATTGTCTGCCCGTCCTCCTCGACGCCGGCACCGACAACCCGACCTTGCTCGCCGATCCAATCTATATTGGCTGGCAACATCATCGCGTTCGCGGCCAGGATTACGACGACTTCATCGAGGCCTTTGTCTCCGCCGTCGAGCGCCGCTGGCCGCACATCCTTCTCCAATGGGAAGATTTCGCAGGTTCGAATGCTTCGCGCCTGCTCGAACGCTATCGCAATCGTCTCTGCACCTTCAACGACGACATACAGGGCACAGCCGCAATCACCACCGCCACTCTCCTTGCCGCAGTCAACGCCACAGGAATCCCGCTCCATCAGCAGACGATCGCAATGTTTGGTTCAGGCTCGGCAGGCGTCGGCATTTCAGAGATGCTGATCGCCGCCATGAAGCAAGAAGGCGCGAGCGACGATCAGGCGCGCAGCCGCATCTACGCCTTCAATCATTTCGGCCTCGTCATCGAAGGCGGCAGGGGAATTCGCCCCAGTCAGGAGCCTTACGCTCGCAAGAGAGCCGAAGTCGAATCCTGGCAGCTCTCGGGCGGCGAAGACATCTCGCTTCTCGACGTAGTGCGCAACGCCAAGGTGACTGTGTTGGCAGGAGTCTCCGCGCAGCCCGGTGCCTTCACCGAGGAGATCGTTCGCGAAATGGCTCGCCATGCCGACCGGCCCGTCATTTTTCCGCTCTCCAATCCCACCTCGCAATCTGAAGCGGCGCCCGCCGACCTTTTGCATTGGACCGAAGGCCGCGCGCTCGTCGGTACCGGCAGCCCCTTCCCACCTGTCGAAATCAACGGAAGCGAAGTGCGTATCGCGCAGGTTAACAATTCTTATGTTTTCCCAGGTCTCGCTCTCGGTACTCTCGTATCGAAGGCGCAGACCGTCACCGATGCCATGTTCATGGCCGCGGCGCGAGCTCTCGCGGGCCTTTCTCCCACTCTTCAGGACAAAAATGCACCGTTGCTGCCGCCCATCGCCGACTCCCGCAGAATTGCACTGGTTATCGCCGAAGCTGTCGCCCGGCAAGCCGTCGCGGAAGGCGTCGCGCTCGAGAATCCGGCCAATCTCGCCGAAGATCTGCGCGCCTATGTGTGGGAGCCTGATTACGTACCCTACAAGCTCATTGACCGGGGCCGCGCAACCGATTAAAGTTTGCCCGGTGCAATGGCCGGCGTAGACAGCCAAGCCACGTTTGTTGATAGGATGGTCTGTCCTGCAAAAACGTTTTATCAAGGGGGAAATATGAAGCACCTGTTTCGCCGCGCCACGATAGCAACTTCGGTGTTGGCGTTGTTGTTCGCTGCCTGTCTTGCCCTGCATTCTTTTGCGCAGCGGCGTCAGATCCAGTCCACTCCCACTGGCCCGTGGATGAACCAGAGCCTCTCTCCTGACGAGCGCGCCGACCTCGTGCTCAAAGAGATGACGCTCGACGAAAAGATCGCCCTGCTTCACGGCGTCGGCATGCCGACCGACGAACCGGTAACCCCTGAAAACGCGGCATCGAATCGCGGCGTCGGCTACGCAGTCGGCGTTCCCCGCCTCGGAATTCCCGGCATCGACATGAGCGACGCTGCCTACGGCGTGCGCTCCAGCGGCGCCAACGGTCGCTACTCCACCGCCCTGCCCGCCAACGTGGCCGCAGCCGCCAGCTGGGACCCCGACGCGGCCTACGAATACGGCACGCTCATCGGCAGCGAACTGCGCGCCCAGGGCTTCAACATGACCCTCGGCGGCGGCGTCAACCTCACGCGCGACCCCCGCAACGGCCGCACCTTCGAGTACCTCGGCGAAGACCCCGATCCTCGCCGGAACGCTGGTCGCCCATCTCATTGAGGGCACCCAGTCCGCAGCATGTCATCGGCGACATCAAGCACTACGCGCTCAACGACCAGGAGAGCGGACGCAACTCCGTCAACATCACCATCTCCAAGCGCGCTGCGCGCGAAAGTCCGACCTGCTGGCCTTCGAGATCGGCGTCGAGCCAGGGCCATCCCGCCGCGGTCATGTGCTCCTACAACCGCGTCAACGGCGACTTTGCCTGCGAAAACAAATGGCTGCTCACCGACGTGTCTGAAGAAGGATTGGCAGTTCCCCGGCTTTGTCCTTTCCGATTGGGGCGGAACGCACTCAACGGAGAAAGCCTCCGCCGCCGGCCTCGACAACGAGGAGCCGGGCCGCTTCTTTTATGACAGCCAAGTTACAAGGCCGCCGTCGAAGCCGGAACCATCCCGCAAGCCGAACTCGACGAGCACGTGCATCGCATCCTGCGCTCCATGTTTGCCGCCGGCGTCATCGATTATCCCCGCCAGCGCGGCGTCATCGATCCCTTCGCCGGCCTTGAAGTGGCGCGCAAGATCGAAGAAGGCGGCATCGTTCTGCTGAAGAACAAGGCCGCAGTCCTCCCGCTGAATCCCGCTCGCCTGCACACCATCGCCGTCATCGGCTCGCACTCCGATGTGGGCATGATCTCCGGCGGCGGCTCGGCGCAGGTCGATCCTCCCGGCGGCAACGCCATCTGCCAAGCCGGGCAAGGGCGCCACGCACTGGCAGCAGGAGATCTGGTTCCCCACCTCGCCGCTCAAAGCCATCCAGGCCCGCGCGCCCAAGGCCACCGTCAAGTACGATTCCGGCGACGATCCTGCCGCAGCCGCTGCGGCTCGCCAAGGGCGCCGACGTAGCCATCGTCTTCGCCTACCAGTGGGAGAGCGAAGGCATGGACCTGACCACCCTCACGCTGCCGCACAATCAGGACGCGCTCATCGCAGCGGTCGCCGCGGCCAATCCCGCACACCATTGTGGTGCTTCGAGACCGGCAACGCCCGTCACCATGCCCTGGGTCGACGCCCCCGCCGCCATCCTCGAAGCCTGGTACGCCGGCTCGCGACGGCGCCAACGCCCTCGGCAACGTCCTTTTCGGCTCCGTCAACCCCAGCGGCAAGCTCCCCAACACCTTTCCAAAAAGCGATGCCGACCTGCCCCACCCCACCATCGCTCAGCTCCGCCGCCCGACGTCGCGCACATTTCGACGGCGCCGGCCTCGCGTGAGCAATGGGCCGCACGGCCTGCCGCCCTTCCAGGTCACCTATGACGAAGGCGTCAAGGTCGGCTACAAGTGGTACGACGCCGAGAACAAGCCCGTCTCTTCCCCTTCGGCTTCGGCCTCTCCTACACCACCTTCGCTACTCCGGCCTGAACGTCTCCCGCGACGACCCGGCGACAAGGTCAAAGTCACCTTCACCGTCGCCAACACCGGCGCACGCGAAGGCTCCGAGATTGCCGAAGTCTACGCCGCTCTCCCCGCCTCGCCGAGGAACCTCCCAAGCGGCTGGTCGGCTTCAGCAAAGTTAAGCTCAAGGCCGGAGAAAAGCACGACCGTCACCGTCGAAATCGATCCCAAGTACCTGTCGATCTTCGATGAAGACAAAGATGCCTGGACGCTGGTCCCCGGCGACTACACCATCATGGTCGGCGGCTCGTCCCAAGACCTTCCGCTGAAAGCAACCGTAAGCCTCAAGTAGCCCGCCTCTCTGGCAAAAAATGCCAGGGTGCCCAGGTCCCGTGTTTGGGACCTGGGATACCACAATTCCCGACCCGCTTCCCGCTTTTCGACCGCCTCGAAACCAAGTATGATCGCCATGCCGAGACCACCGGCAAATTATGCGCCTGCTTCCGAATTCCTCTGCTCTTGTTCTGTTCAACGGTTTAGCCCTGTTAGTTGCCCCTGCACAGAATGCGCCGGAGTTTCAGTTCAGATTTACTGAAAAACCTGGGCAGTATTCAGTTGGGCTTAAGGTAGTGGAGCAGTACGATCGCTCGCGTGCCTTCCAAATTACCACTGACGAGTCAGGCAAGCCGACCACCATCGAAGGGCCTCGACCATTGCAGACCTTGGTCTGGTACCCGGCAGAGAAATCGGCAAGCAAAACAATGACCATCGGCGACTATGCGGCCCTGATCAAGACCGAAACAAGCTTCGGCGGCCCGATCCAGCATGGAAAGCCGCAAGCGTTCATCGAACGATACACGCAAGGAGTAACGGCGCTCACTGCATCTGCCGTTCATGATGCGGCAATAAAAACGGGTCGCTTTCCGCTCGTGATCTACGCACCCAGCATCAATGCCCCCGCAACCGAGAACATTGAACTATGCGAATACTTGGCAAGCCACGGTTTCGTTGTGATCGCAAGTCCGAGCATGGGCGCGAAGTCCCGCGACTGGGCAGAAGGCAGCGAAGATGCACAGGCAAAAGACATCTCGTTCGAGATCGATTTTGCGAAGACGCTGCCCGATACTGAGATTTCAGAAGTCGCGGTAATCGGCTATAGCATCGGAGGCCTATCGGCCTTGATTGCCGCTGCACGAGACAAACGTATCGATGCTCTTGTCTCCCTCGACGGCTCCTTTCGCTATGTGCCGGGTACTGTACAGAATGCCGGAGACGTTCACCCCGATCAAATGACGATACCGCTACTCGTCTTCAGTAGGGCGGAGGAAACACTGGAGTCCTGGGACGCCATGCATCAGACTAAGAATTTCCTCGCACCGAACGTGCTGAACGAATGGACACATGGCGATCTGCTACACATCCATTTGTTAGCGGTTTCACACATCCAATTCAGCTCTTTGTACCAACGAAGTGAGCGGTTCCGCATGGAAGCGCTGCGATTCTCACCTGCGGACTACTCACTGGAAGAAGGGGCCGTGAGCTACAACTGGATGGCTCGGTACACCTTGGAGTTCCTGATCGCATATATGCAGCAAGATTCAGCGGCCACGTTATTCTTGAAGCGCACGCCAGCCGAGAACGGCGTGCCTAGGCACCTGATGGCGACAGGTTTTCGACCAGCTTCAGGCCGCCCGGTCGTCCCCGGCGCTTCATCGGCGAAGTGAAAAGCTAAAACCGACGTCGTCGTGTGCCCCATCCATGCGAGGATTTTGTCGCGAGGGTGGGAGAGCACAGACCTGCAACACTCACAGCACTTTTTCCAGCACCGTAAACTCCAGATCATCGCGCAGCGGCTTTCCAAACCGATCATCGCCATACGGGAACGGCTCCATCTTCCCGGTCCTTTGATATCCCCGCCGCTCGTACCACGCAATCAACGTGTCGCGTACGCTGAGAACGCCCATCGTGATGCGTTTTGCACCGTGCTCCTTCGCAAATTCTTCCGCCGCGTTCAGAAATGCACGGCCAATTTGCCGATTTTGTAGCGCCGGCCTCACCGTGAAAAGCCCCAGGTACCACGCACCATTTTCCGCAGGCTCAAGCCAGACCGTTCCCAGAATCGTGCCATCGGCAGCATCGCGGTGCACCAGCAAATGCGCTTCCGGCTTGGTTGCCAGGTCTTCGCGAAGAAGCGAATCCGTCAGTCGCGTCCCTTCAAGAATTCCCGACTCAATGTTCCAGCTTTCTTCCGCGCCCCTGCCGCGATAGGCCGCGTTCACAAGTTCAATAATCGCCGGATAGTCCGCTTCAATCGCAGCCTCAATGAACATGCTCCGAACTCCAATCCCAAGACTTCTTAATCTCACCCACAAGGCCAGTGCGAGCCTCCCGCGAGCGTCTGCCGCACCGCAGGTGCCTACTCCGAATCCGGTGGCACCTGCTCCAGCAGCCGCTTCCACGTCTTCTGATTCTTTCTGAAGCCCTTCTTCAAATCCTCAAGAATCCGCTCGAAGTCCGCATTTGTCCGCAAATGATTCCATGCCGGATTCTTCTGGAACCACGGATAATTTTCATTGCCCAGATAGATCGCCCGCCGCAGCCAGTGCAGCGCCTCGCTTGAATCGCCTTCCACCGCAAAGTAAGTAGCCAGCCGGTAAGCCATCTCGCTGTCGGCCTCCGCCGCAGCCAGAGTATCGTCCTTCAGCAGCGCCGCAGCGCGCTCGCGCTCGCCCGCCTGCACATAGCACAGCGCCAGCGTAGGCACCGCGATGCGCAGCGAATCATCGTCGCGAACCACGCCCTCCAGAATCCCGATCGCCTCGACTCAGGTTGCCCATGCCGCATCTGCTGGTAGCCCGCCGAGGTCCGCAGCAGCGGATGCCGCGGCTCCAGCGCCAACCCCTTTTCCAACTCGTCCCCTGCCAGCTCAATCTGGTTCTGATAGTGATACACGCGCGCCCGATGGTTATACAGAATCGCCGCATTCGCCGGATTCAGCTTCAGCGCCCGGTTAAATTCCAGCAGCGCCTCGTCGTACATCCCATCGCCGCGCAGCGCAATGCCCGCCACCATGTGCACATTCCAGTCGTTCGCCGCTCCCGCCAGCAGATTTGCGATCCCATGCCGCGCCGACTCCTTTTCGCCCCGCGACAGCAGCATATAAATGCGATAGAGATTCGCTTCCGTCGACGCAGGATCCAGCTTCAGCGCCTCGTCAAACGACCGCCGCGCGTGCATCACGTGAATCTGCCCGCCAAAACCGTGCCGCACATACTGCAGCTCGGCAATCCCCAGCCCGCTCCATCCCGCCGCAAACTCCGGATCCTTCGTCGTCACGCTGGTAAACAGTGCATGTGCGCGGTCCAGGTCGCCTCGCGATCCCGTCCGCACCATGAACGAACTCAGCAGCGCTCGCGCCTGCAGATACTCTTCGCTCACCGGCCCCGGCAGCGAGCGCATCCCGCGAACCCGGCCGCGGTGCATCGATCTGGTCTCCCGCGCCGAGGCCGTGCAGCGCTGCAAATACCTCGTTTGAAATCTCCGTCTGCACCGCGATCAAATCCAGCGATGCCACGCGAATCGCCCCGCCCGACCGCACGCTCTGCGAAGCCACATCCAGCAGTTGCCAGTTCAAGTCAAACCCGTTTTCCGATCGCAGAAAACTCCCCGCCAGCACAAACGAAACCAGCAGCCTCTGCCCCACCGACAACGGATCCATCTGCGCAATCGGCAGTGACATCAATGTGCTCGAAGGCCGCACCACCAGCGCCGGAATCCGCGCCAGGCGCGCCGCAATTGCGTCCGCCAACGCATATCCATACAGCGGAGCGACCTCAGTCGCACCCAGGTTTGTAAACGGCAGCACCACCAGCGAATTCTGTTGCGCCCTGTCGCCCGCAGACTCGCGAAACCGCTCCGCCAGCATCGACAGAAATCCCGTGTTCCGCTTCTCCGCTTCCGCTTCCGTCGTCGGCAGATTGGCCGCCGCATCGCCCGGAATAACGCCCGTCTCGATCTGCAGCGCCTTCATGATCGTCTTCAGCGCCTCGCGCACTTCCGCCGCAGACGCATACCGCGCCGCCGGATTCTTCTCCAGGCAGGCTGCTGATCACGCTCTTCAATTCGATTGAAATATCCGGAACAATTTCGCTCAAGTCGACCGGATCTGAAAACTGAATCGCGCGAATGGCCTGAAAGTCCTCCGCATCCGGCCGCGACAAACGGATGCCGCCCGCTCGCCAGCTCATACAGAATCACGCCCAGCGCCCACACATCCGACTGCACGCTCGACTGCCCGGTAACAAACTGTTCCGGCGCCATGTATCGGATCGTTCCGCCGCGCGCTGTATAAGTCGCCGCAATCGACGCATCCTTGGCCAGCGCAGGCTTAGACGGATCGAAGCTTGCTTCTTCCGGCCGCAGCCGCCGCGCCAGACCAAAGTCCAGAATCTTTACCAGCCCGCCGTCGGTCAGCATCACGTTCTGCGGCTTCAGATCGCGATGAAAGATTCCCAGCGCGTGCGCCGCCTGCAATCCATCCGCGATTTGAATACCCACTGACAGCACCAGCTGCGGAGCTCGCCGGCCCGCGCGCAATCAGCTGGTCCAGCGACTGCCCCGGCACATACTGCATCACGATGTAGCCTTCGTCGCCGCTCTCGCCCACTTCATAGATCGCGCAGACATTGGGATGCTCAATCGCCGATGCCAGCCGCGCCTCGCGCAACACCGTCGACCGCAACTGCTGCGCCGACAAAAGCCCTGTGCGCAGAATCTTCAGCACCACCGGCCGCTGCAGCAGCGTGTCGTTGGCCAGGTACACAACACCGCTGCCGCCTGCTCCCAGTCGGCGAATGATCTCGTAATGCTCAATGGTCTTCCGCTTCATCACTGCTTTAAGTGTATCGGCCAGCTTCTAAGAGCGGTGTAAAAGCTTGACCACAAGGAGCGGCCCTCGGGGGAGATCAAAACAATATACGTGTGTAATTTCCGCAATCAGGCGAATGAAGTGGGCGCCGGCACTCTATTTCCCTATTCCCTACTCCCTACTTTTTCAGTGTCCCCGCCTTGCTTCCTCATCCACCGGCGGCGCTGGCGGCTCCTTCGCCGTCCGCTTCTGTCCGCGCTGTCCAAAAATGTACATTGTCAGCCCGAACGCAAGCAGCACCAGCCCCCACCACAAATTCACATTGATTTCCAGGCTCTGCGCGTACAGCGCCGCGTTCCCATTCGTCTTCAGCCCAAACACCGCGAGAATCAGCCCCGTCAGGGTGAACATCAATCCCAGCGGAATGCGCAAATCGAGATTCATGATTGCTCCTTCACCTCACGCAAAGAAAATGTTCAGTCCCACGGCGACCAGCAGGATCGCAACTGCCAGCGCCTCGGGCCGCTTCCACCACTGCAAATGCGCATGCGGTGGCTTGGGCGTAAGCGAGTGCACCAGCCCCACCAACTCCGATTCCGGCTTCGCCTTGGTCATCAGGCTCACCACCACCGTCACAACAAAGTTGATGCTGAACGCGAAAATCGCACGCCCAGAAATTCTGCGCCATGTCGCTCGGGTAGTGATGCAGCACCGCGATCCATCCGCCATGAACGCCCGTATGCGCATCCAGAGGCAACGTCAGCCCGTGATGCAACATCGCCGCCGCCGTGCCTGAGATCAAGCCCGCAAACGCTCCGTGCCCCGTCGCCCGCTTCCAGAACATGCCCAGCAAAAACGTCGCAAACAGTGGCGCATTTACAAACGAGAACACCAGTTGCAGCGTATCCATGATGTTGTTGAAGTTGATCGCCGCATAGGCAGTCGCAATCGATAGCAGAATCCCGCCTACCGTGGCCCATCGACCCACCGCCATGTAGTGCCGGTCGCTTCCGCCCTTGTGTATATACGACTGGTAAAGATCGTAGGTAAACACCGTGTTGAACGCCGTCACGTTCCCGGCCATGCCGCTCATGAAGCTCGCCAGCAGCGCCGTCAATCCCAGCCCCAGAATTCCTGTCGGAAAATAATGCAGCAGCATGTTCGGCGTGGCCATGTCGTAATCCAGCAGCGGCTGCCCGCTCGCGGTCAACATCGGCTTCCCGGTCACCGGATTGATCTTCGCCGGAACCAGTCCTCTGCCCTCTTCCACCTGTTTCGACACCACAGTCGTCTCGTGATAGATCACGCCATTTTCAGTGCGTACCACGGTCGTCGTATGCGGAGTAGGCAGCCCGATCGCCAGCAATCCCGGCAGAATCACGAGAAACGGAAAGAACATCTTCGGAATCGCTGCGATCAGCGGCACGCGCCGCGCCGATTCCATATCCTTCGAAGCCATCGCTGTCTGAATCACCAGAAAATCGGTGCACCAGTACCCCGACCCCAGCACGAATCCCAGCCCCATCCCGATGCCGATAATTTCAATCCCCATCGGGTTGGTATTCGCGTGCATCACGCCCTTCCACTCGTGCATGTACGCCACGGGCACCGAAGCTTTCAGTCCCGCCCAGCCGCCGATATTCTTCAGCCCCAGCAGCACCAGCGGCAGAAATCCCGCAATGATAAGGAAAAACTGCAGCACCTCGTTGTAAATTGCGCTCGTGAGTCCGCCGAGAAAAATGTAGAGCAGCACAATCACCGCGGACAGCACGATCGAGAAAGTGAAAATTCCCTCCTGCGCCCAGCCAAGCGAATAAAACAACCCATCGAACACGTGCAGCGCCTGGATCAGCCGCGCCATCGCGTACATCGAAATGCCCGAACTGAATACGGTCATCACCGCAAACGAACAGGCATTCAGCGCCCGCGTCTTCTCGTCAAAGCGCATCCGCAGAAATTCCGGCACCGAGCGCGCCTTCGAGCCGTAATAAAACGGCATCATGAAAATGCCCACAAAAATCATCGCCGGAATCGCGCCGATCCCGTAAAAATGCGCGGTCTCCAACCCATACTTGGCGCCTGAAGCGCCCATGCCGATAACTTCCTGCGCACCCAGGTTGGCGCTGATAAAGGCCAGTCCGCAGATCCATGCCGGCAGCGCGCGGCCAGCCTGGAAGAAATCCTTGCTCGTCTTCATGTAGCGCTTCAGGGCAAAACCGATGCCCAGAACAAACACGAAGTACAGCAGCATGATCAGCCAATCGACAGAGGTGAGTTTCAAGACTGCTCCTCGCGTCTCATGCGCCATCCCCATCGCGGCGGGCTGCTACCGCCGCGTTCAATATTGCTTCATTGGGATTTCGCTCGGACGTACGCAAACCACTCTACGCACCGGATCTTTGAGGCGTCCAGTGGAAAATGAAAATGTTTTCAGAGACTCCATGAATTCGCGCTCGCAATACGCCGTGTCAGAATATGTCTCTGAGTCTTACCGCGATAGAAATCCGCTTCTCGCCGCGTTTGACCGTGAGGTTCACCTTCGTCCCTGCACGCTGTAGAAACGCCGGATCGTTCTGTTGCAGCGGATCGCCGTTCGGCTTCCGGCCATCAATTTCCAACACCTCGTCACCGACTTTCAATCCAGCCACGTCCCCCGGGCTGCCAGGCAAAACGTTGCGAATCACTTGGTCCTGCTGAATCGAATCGATCACGATGCCCGCTCGATTGAAAATCTCCCGCTCGCCCCAAATCGCGTTCTTCTCGAAATAAACAACGCCCTGCGGAAGATCGAATGTGATGTTGAAGTGGCGAAGCACGCGCGTCCCAATATTCCCGTCGATCTCTTCCGTGATGAACCGACCCTTGTATAAATACGTAATCGCATCGTTCACTTCCGCATCGCTAATGCGAAACGATCGCACCCGCGCGTAAGACGCGCTGGAGAGCGCACCCCCAACGCCCGAGCTGACGTACCCCTCGAAGCGTGGATGCAGAATCTTTTCCAGCCCATTCTTTTCCGCGAACTGGGGCTGAAGGCTGAGGCTCGATTCGTCCCCCGTGTCGATGCCAAACACGCCCGCCGCACCATCCACGCTTCCCTTCACTTCAATCGATCGCTCCACCGGCAGCAGCGCAATCTTCACGGCATTCATCGGAGCGGTAAAATTCTGCGGCAATTGCAGGATGAGCCGCGCATGTTCATAGTCGACGGTCGTCACAATTCTGCTCAGCAGTTCGTAACCCACCGCGCCTACCGGCCCCGGCTTGTCGCCCCATGGCATCGGCAGCACATAAAACCATTGACCCCGCGCCTCAAGAGAACCGATGCGCAGCGAATCTAAGCGCGCGGCTTTTGCCTGCGCAGGCCCTCCGGCGCCCGCCAACCCCAGTGGGTCGCCCTCGACCTGTAAATGCAACTGCGACGCAACCGCCGGGCTCAGAATATTTACCCCCGCGCCTGAGTCCAGAATGAGCCGGTATGGTCCCTGTCCGTTGAGATACGCGTCGAACTCGACCCCGCCCTGCGCCGGAACAATCACCGTGCCTGAAGCCGGCATCACGATCTCTTGCGCAGAAACTTGCACGCAACCAGTAGTCAAAGGAACCAGCGCCGCTACCACGCAGCGCGCCATTGCCCTCTTTGCAGGCACTTTGAAAACTCGGCACATAGAGAGACGAATCTTGACACCAATCGACCGCGAAGCTGCTTCTTTATAGCAGTTTTCCCGGCCGATTGAGCCGCAGGGTACACTGGAAGAGCATGATTCCTACCCTTGCCTGGACCCCTGAAGGCGTCCGTTTCATTGATCAGACCAAGCTCCCTCTCGAGGAGAGCTACGTTCTCGCCACCACCTACGAACAAGTCGCCGAAGTCATCGTCACCATGGTCGTCCGCGGAGCACCGGCTATCGGCGTCTCCGCCGCCTATGGCGTCGCACTTGGTGCGATGCATTCCAAAGCAGAGAGCGCAGAGCGCTTCGCGCCCGAGTTCGAAAAAATCTGTGCGCGCCTCGCCGCGACCCGTCCCACCGCGGTCAACTTGTTCTGGGCCATCGATCGCATGAAACGCGTCTTTGCAGCTCTGTTGGCATCCGGTGCAACCCTTACCCAAATCCAACAAGAATTGCTCAACGAAGCCCACGCCATGTACGACGAAGACATCGCGGCCTGCAAGACCATGGGTGCATTCGGCGGAGCTCTGCTACCGGATGAGGGCAGTGTCCTCACCCACTGCAACGCCGGCGCCCTCGCCACCTGCGGCTACGGGACAGCGCTAGGCGTCATCCGTTCTGCCATTGAGCAAGGCAAGCAGATTCACGTCTACGCCGATGAAACCCGTCCGTTCCTCCAGGGCGCACGCCTCACTGCTTGGGAACTGATGGCCGACGGCATCCCCACCACCGTCATCTGCGACAACATGGCTGCCAGCCTCATGCGCGCCGGACGTATCCAGGCCGTAGTCGTCGGCGCAGACCGTATCGCCGCCAACGGCGACTTCGCCAACAAAATCGGCACTTACAACGTGGCCATTCTCGCCAAGGAGCACGGCATCCCGTTCTACTGCGCCGCCCCCTGGTCCACCATCGACACTGCAACTGCCACCGGCGAAGCGATTCCCATCGAAGAACGCAGCCCTGTCGAAGTCACGCACCACGGCGGCAAGCAACTCACTCCGCACGGCGTCGGCATCTGCAACCCCGCCTTCGATGTCACTCCCGCGAAATACGTCACTGCCATCATCACCGAGCGCGGCGTCCTCTGCGCCCCCTACACCGAATCCCTCCGCGAAATGGAACTGGCCGCAAAGTAAAATCGTTCGTGCTTCGAACTTTGAAAGGGCACGGCTTCAGCCGTGCCGCAAGCGTCCTCAAGATGGGTGGGGTTTAGCCCCTGAGGGAATGCTCATCGGCAATCAACTACGTTTTCCAGATACCTTTTTCACTCCTGATTTCCCGGTTCTCCTTTCACACCATCAAATCCGCAATACTCCTCGCGCTGTAAAGTTGTAATTGTTGTGGGTCCCCGCCTCTCCATCCTGCGAATCCGCCAAAAATCCCTCGCGCGCGGCATCGTCCTCTCGCTCGGCGCATTCCTGGCGAGCCTGTTTCTCGCCGGATTCCCCCACATTGAAAAACTGCACGGTTCGCACTGGCAAATCCTTGCCCTCGTCATCGCTATATGGGGCATGGTCGAGACCGGCCGCTGCCTGCGCGGTAAATGGAGCTTCTATCACGCAGGCGTCCTCATCCTGCTCTACTCCGACTTGATGATCCTCACCCTGATTGTCTTCCTGGTTGCATACGACTAGACAGCCTGTTTTCCCTGCATTGGAAACTTCTCATTCCAAATCACAAGCTAGTCGGGTAGCATGAGTCGAAAGATGTGTAGGAGGAAGACATGCTTAAGGGCTTTCGGGATTTCATTCTTCGCGGGAACGTCGTCGATCTGGCCGTGGCCGTCATCCTCGGCGCTGCTTTCAACGCTATCGTGACTTCGCTAGTCGGCGACGTGCTGAATCCCATGATCGCCGCCACCATCGGCAAGCCGGACTTCAGCAGCGTTGTGCTCCACGTCGGCAGCGGCCAGATTAAGGTCGGCAATTTCTTCAATCAGGTTGTTTCCTTCGTCATCGTGGCCAGTGTGGTTTACTTCGCCATCGTCCTTCCCATGAACGCCATGCTGGCGCGATTCAAGAAGCCCGATGCGCCGCCGCCTGCTCCCGAAACGAAAATCTGCCCCGAGTGCCTCACAGCCATCCCCATCCTCGCTCGTCGCTGCTCCAGTTGCACCCAGCCCGTCGCCTGAGCGATCGCGCCTTCGTGAAGAGTCTGACCTTCGAGGAGGCTGCGACCGATCTCATGCGCATGACCGACAACCCCAGCACTGATGCGGAGGGAGCGTGGGGTTTTAACCCCACGCTCCCTCCGCCTGGAAAACAAGCGGGCTTTAGCCCCGGCCTGAGGGGTACGGGCTTCAGCCCATACATCCATCGATCAAAATGAGAGGGGGCTTTAGCCCCCGAGGCACTCTCAGTCCAATTCCCGCAGCGGACGCGAAAAACTGAATATCCCGAGGAATGACACCAACGCCACCCCGGCCATCAGCCCAAGCGCGTGGCCCGTCGGTATGTGCCGCGACAATTCCCCAGCCAGCAGCGCACCCAGTGGCGGCAACCCCAGAAAGCTCGTCGCGTAAATGCTCATCACCCGCCCGCGCATCTCGTCCGACGACAAATGCTGAATCGACACATTGAAGCACGAAATCATCATGATTCCGCAGTAGCCCTCAAAAAATGCCAGGCACTCCGACAGCGCAAAGCTGTGCGAGTAGCTGAACCCGATGATGGCCAGGAAAAACACCACTCCCGCAGCCGTCAACACTTTGCCCCGATGCCGGATCATGCCTGCAATCGCCACCGTCATCGCCCCCAGCACTGCTCCCGATCCAGATCCCGCCATCAACCAGCCCAGCCCGCTCGCCCCCGCATTCAGCTGCACCTTCGCGAAGTAAGGAATAAACGTGAGAAAGGGAATGCCGAACAAGCTCGCAAATACCGTCATCCAGATCAGCACCAGCATCTGCTTGTTGTCGTGCAGATACGCGAAGCCGCCGCGCAGGCTGGCCCACATACTTTCGTGCCGGCTCGGCTGCTCTTTGGGATATCGAATGTGCACCAATGCCCACAGCACCGCAAGAAAACTCACGCCATTGAGAAAAAAATTCCCCGCCACGCCAAACAGCACCATCGCATAGCCGCCCAGCGTCGGCCCCA
Source organism: uncultured Acidobacteriaceae bacterium (assembly GCA_963826915.1). GTDB lineage: Bacteria > Acidobacteriota > Terriglobia > Terriglobales > Acidobacteriaceae > Telmatobacter. The sequence goes on along the minus strand of CAWGYG010000003.1, from coordinate 498,418 downwards.
ATATGCGTGACATGTTGAACTGTGCGGAGTTCAGCGCAATCGCATTGGTCAGGTCCTCGCGCTTCACCAGCCGAGGCACCAGCGCCTGGTAGCTCGGCGCGTTCATTGCCATTGCCACGCCGTTGCCGAACGCGATTGCTGCCACACCCCACACATTTATCTTGTGAAAGTAGGTGAACCCCGCCAGCAGAAAAGCCAGGATCATCATCACCGTCTGCGTTACCAGCAGCAGCCGTCGCTTGTTCACCCGGTCCGCAATCACACCGCCAAAAAGCGTAACGAAGAGAAACGGAATCGACCCCGCAAATCCAACCACTCCCAGCCAGAACGCCGAATTCGTCAGCGTCAGCACCAGCCAGCCCTGAGCAACGTTCTGCATCCAGGTGCCGATGTTTGAAAGAAAATTGCCGCTCCAGAAAAGCCTGAAATTGGGATTGCGCAGCGCGCACACAACCTGGGGAACGCCTTCATGCGACCGGGGCACCGACTCCTGGGCTATCAATGCAGCTTCATCAGGGCCCGCATTTCCTCGTCCTTCCTTTAAATCGCCATCAGTGCCCAGAAAATGCCTCCCCGACCCATAGTGTAAGCTGTGATTCATCGAGCACGATTGCATTCCCCGCGCTGCAGGCACATCCGCCTCGCGCGCAAATTCACTCCAAAAGGCTCCTTCGATGCCCAATCGCAAAATTCAGGTTTTCTTTTTTGTTCTGGCTGCAATTGCCGCTACGCTGGTTCTCCATTCCCCTGCTCAATCAGGACAGCCCGCAGGCCAGATGCCCGTCTTCGGATACACCGATTTCAGCAAGGAAGCCAAGATCGAGGAGAAATTCCTCGCAGTTCCCAGCGCCAAGCTCGCCGGCGAACACCTGAAAACGCTCACCATCGAGCCGCACATCGCCGCGTCCCCTGAAGACAAGAAAACCGCCGACTACGTGGCCGAGAAATTCCGTGCCGCCGGCCTCGATACCCAGATCCTGCCCTATCGCGTGCTCCTCAACTGGCCAAAAGCCGTGAAGGTTGAGGCTTACGATCCATCCGGCAAGCTGTTGATGTCGGGTCCAACGCCCGAGCACGTCGAGGGCGACCCCTCCGCTGACAATCCGCGCGTCGTGATGCCTTTCAACGGATCCTCAGGCTCCGGCGACGTGACCGGCGAAGTTGTCTACGCCAACTACGGCCGCCTTGAAGACTACGACGAACTCGCCCGCCAGCATATCGACCTCCACGGCAAGATCGTTCTCACGCGCTATGGCGGCAACTTCCGCGGCGTCAAGGTCTACATCGCCGAACAGCGCGGTGCCGCCGGCGTCCTCATCTATTCCGACCCGCAAGACGACGGCTTTTACAAAGGGGACACCTGGCCCAACGGCCCATGGCGCCCTGAAACCGGCGTGCAGCGCGGCTCCGTGCAATATCTCTTCAAATATCCCGGCGACCCGCAAACGCCCGGCATCCCTTCCGTCCCTGAACTGCCCGACAATGCCCGCATCTCCGGTAGCGACAATCAGCCCCACATTATTTCCATTCCTCTCAGCTATCACGACGCCGCGCCGATCCTGCAGGCCCTCAAAGGCCCCGGTGTTCCGCAAGGCTGGCAGGGCGCGCTTCCCTTCCGCTACCACATCGGCCCCGGCGGGGTTCGCGTTCATCTCATCTCGCAGCAGGACTACCAGGTCCGAACCATCTGGGACGTAGTCGGCAGAATCAAAGGCTCTGATCTCCCTGATGAATGGGTCGTCGTCGGCAATCATCGCGACGCATGGGTTTACGGAGCGGTCGATCCCAACAGCGGCACCGCCGCCATGCTCGAATCCGTCCACGGCGTAGGCGAATTGCTCCACCAGGGTTGGCGCCCTAAACGCACCATCCTGTTTTGCAGTTGGGATGCCGAAGAAGAGGGCCTCATAGGTTCAACCGAATTTGTGGAACAATTCGGCCGCCAGCTTGATCACGCCGTCGCATACTTCAACACCGACGTCGCCGTCTCGGGACCAGACTTCGGCGCCTCCGCAGTTCCCTCACTCAAGCAATTCATGCGCGACATCACCAAGTCCGTGCCCAGCCCCATGGGCGACACCGTCTATCAGGAATGGCGCGCCAATCGCCACGGAACCAACGAACACCGCGCCTCCAATGCTCCTCCCCAGCCCAACGAAGAGGTTCACGTCAGCGACCTCGGCTCCGGCTCAGACTTCACGCCGTTCCTCCAGCACGCCGGCGTTCCCTCTACCGACATCGGCTCAAACGGCCCCTACGGCGTCTATCACTCGGCTTTTGACAACTACGCATGGTTTGTCGCCAACGCCGACCCCCATTTCGTCTACCTGCAGGAAATGGCCCGCGTCCTCGGCCTTGAGGCCCTCCGCATGGCGGACGCCGACGTCCTGCCCTACGACTATGTAGCCTACGCACGCGAGATCGGTTCTTACCTCGATGCCGCAAAACGCAAAGCAGCCGACAACGGCCTTTCCGGACTCGATTTCGCTTCCGTTCAAGCCGTCCAGGCCAAATTCGCCGCTGCTGCCGCCCACGCCCACAGCCTGCAAATCGCTCCATCCAGCAATGTCGCGCAACTGAATCAGGCCTTGCGTCAGACCGAGACCGCCCTCCTGTCACCCGCCGGTCTGCCCAACCGCCCCTGGTACAGACACACGATTTATGCCCCCGGCGTTTACACCGGCTACGCTGCCGTCGTGATCCCCGGCGTAAATGAAGCCATCGACGCAAAGGATTCATCAACCGCGGCGCAGCAGTTAATCGTGCTTGCTCAGTGCCTTGAGCACGCCTCCCAAATCCTTGAAAAAGCGCATTGAATCGAGCCCTCGAAAGAGATTCTTGAAATCGCCCCACCGCCCTCAAGTGTGATTTAAATCACACATGTTGGCCCGACCCATTGACCGTCCCCATCCCCGCTCGTATCGTAAGAGTTGTCATATGAAGAAGTCTTCCAACTCGATGCGCATCGGAATCGCAGTTGCCGTGATTCTCGGCACCATTGGCTGGCTGGCCTTTACCAGCTATGGAGCCAACAAGAGCTACTACGTCACCGTCGCTGAACTCAACAAAATGGGCGACAAGGCCTACAAGAGCAATCTGCGCGTTGAAGGCTTCGTCCAGCCCGGCTCGATTGAACCAAGCGGCCCCAATGTCACCTTCGTCCTGAACGAGTTTGAGAGCCATTCTCCAAAAGCCCCCACCGGCCGCCTGCTCAAGGTCGTTTACAAAGGCGCGGAACCACCACCCGACACCTTCAAGGACGATTCCCAGGCGTTGGCCATCGGCACCATCGGACATGACGGAGTCTTCCACGCCACAGCGCTCCAGGCCAAGTGCGCCAGCAAGTACGCCCCGGTCCAGCCCGGCTCAGCTCCTGCACAACCCAGCGCCGCACCCGCAAATCCTCGCGCCAACGCAGCGCCAGCCCCAACCCCCGGCAAAGCTGCCGCATCCGCCGCGACCTACTGAGCTCAATGACCGCGCAAGCCCCTGAGGCCGTAAGCTCCACCCTCTGCGCACATCTCGAAAACGTCTCCAAGCTTTTTGGCTCCTTCGCCGCCCTGCGCCAGGTCTCTGTCGACCTTGAGCCCGGCCGCTGCTACGTGCTCATCGGAGAAAACGGCGCCGGAAAATCCACCCTTCTTCGCATCCTCGCCGGCCTTCTTCGCCCCACCCACGGCAAAGTCACCGTGTTCGGTTCATTCGAACCCCACGATGCCCGTGAACGCATCGGCTACATGAGCCACGCGCCCATGCTTTACGACGAACTCACCGCCCAGGAAAACCTCCGCTACTTCGCCAGCCTCTACCCCGGCCGCGCCTGCCTTAGTCCTGCCGAAGCTCTAATCCAGGTCGGTCTCGATCCAGAATTGAATCGCCCTCTCGGCCAATATTCGCAAGGCATGCGCCAACGCACTTCGCTTGCTCGCGTTCTGCTGTCTCTTCCCGAACTCCTCCTGCTCGACGAGCCCTTCTCCAATATGGACGTCGAATCCGTCCGCCAGATGGTTGAGCTGCTCGCCGGTTTCCGCCAGCACAATCGCACCATCATCATCACCACCCACCAGCGCGAATCCGCAGCCCCCATCGCCGATTGGGTTTTGGCTCTGCGCGCCGGCCGCGTCGCGTCATTCGAACCGGGAAGTCCGACCCTATGAAGACCAACGGCGCGCGCTTCCTCGAATCCCTCGGCATTCCCTTCGAACTCCGCGAATACGAAGTCGACCCCAATGATCTTTCCGCCATCACCGTCGCCAAAAAAATCGGCATGCCGCCCGAACAGGTTTTCAAGACCCTCCTCATAACCGGAGGACCCAACATCTACCGCTTCGCCGTAATCCCCGGCGACGCCGAACTCGATTTCAAGAAACTCGCCCGCGCCGCCGGCCTCCGCAAGGCTGAAATGGCCCCGCTCAAAGACGTTCAGCCTCTCACTGGATACATTCGCGGTGGCGTCACCCTCTTCGGCACGCGCAAACCCTATCCCGTCTACATCGACGAAACCGTCGTCCTCTTTGACCAGATCAGCGTCTCCGCCGGGGCACGCGGCACCCAGCTCATCCTCAGCCCGTCTGACTACCTCCGCGCCGCGCAGGCCCTCGAAGTAGAAGTCCAGACCGCCGACCTCACCAAGGCCACCCCAGCCAGAGAACCGGGTGCCCCGGGTCCCGCTTCTGGGACCTGGGAAAGTAAAGTGATCGACCCAGAGGACAAAAAATGACCGCACCCTCTGGACACATCTCGTCAAAGACCTCCGCATCGAGTGGCGCTCCAAAGACGCCATCAACTCCATGCTGTTCTTCGCGCTGCTCGTCGTCGTGCTCTTCTCCATCGCCTTCGATCCCCGCGGCGCCTTCGCCCGCAGATCGCCGGCGGCGTGTTGTGCGTAGCCACCATGTTCGCCTCGGTCAGCGCGCTCAACCAGGCCTGGGCGCGCGAAATCCGCCATCAGGTGATCGACGCGCAGCGCATGGCCCCCACACCTGGCGCCGAGCTCTTCCTCGCCAAGGTCCTCGCCAACTTCATCTTCGTCACCATCGTCCAGATCGCGCTCGCTCCCGTTTTCCTCGTCATGTACAACCTGCGCGTCGAGGGTCAAGGCTGGCTTCTGGCAGTCGTCCTGCCTCTCGGCACATGGGCCCTGGTAGCCAACGGAACCTTCTTCGCCGCGCTCGCCATTCGCAGCCGCAATCGCGAATTGCTCCTGCCCCTGATTCTCTTCCCCATCTTCCTTCCGGCATTGCTTGGCATGGTGCAGGCCACCGGGTCCATCCTCACCGGCGAGGGCGATCCCATGCTCTGGATCAAGATGCTCACCGGCTACGACATCATCTTCACCACCGTCAGCCTTCTGCTCTTCGACGTGGTGTTCCATGCGGAATAGTCTCACAGCTTAACGATTGACATTAATAACGGTGTTCGTTAATATCATCAATGATAAAGACCTTCAATGACGCCGACACTCAACTGCTCTGGGAGACCGGCAAAAGCCGACGCATTCCGGCAAGTATCAGGAAGTCGGCATTGAAGAGACTAGCCATCTTGCACTGGGCCACAACTCTGACCGATTTGGCTGTTCCCGCAGGAAATCATCTTGAATCTCTGACTGGGGATCGCAAAGGCCAGCACAGCATTCGCATCAACGACCAGTTCCGACTCTGCTTTGTTTGGCGCGACGGCGACGCAAATAATGTTGAGATCGTGGACTACCACTAGGAGAAATCATGGACAACATCCCCTTTGCATTCTCGATCCATCCCGGCGAGATTCTCCTTACAGAATTCATGGAGCCCCACGGTCTTACAGCGTATCGGCTAGCCAAGGAACTCCACATCTCCGCGCCAAGGGTCAACGATCTCGTCCGCGGCAAACGCGGCATCACTGCCGATACTGCTCTGCGACTTAGCCGCTATTTCGGCAACTCCGCCCAGTTTTGGATCGGCCTCCAGAGCGGCCACGACCTTTGGGTCGCTTCAAGAAACAAAGCTGTCAATAAAGTAAAACCGAGACAGAAAGCAGCCTGATGTCGCCCTCTCCACTCACGTCAACGCTCCAATCATGCGATGTCGAGGCATCCACCCTCCGATGGAGATTGCCGCATCAACCGCGGCGTAAACTTAAAACGTTCTCCCAGGATGCTCTATGAAAAAACTCGCACTCACCGTTTTCATTGCGATTACCGGCGCCCTCATGATCTGGGGCTACTATCAGGCCATCTACGTAGCGCCCGACGACGCCCTGCAGGGATACATTTTTCGCATCATCTACTACCACGTCCCCTCGGCCACTGTCGCATTCCTGTTCTTCGCCATCAGCCTCCTTGGCTCCATCGGATATCTGACCTGGCGTCGCAGCCGTCCATCGTGGGCGCAGGTCTCCGACGCATGGGCTCTCTCCGGCGCTGAAGTGGGCGTGGTCTTCTGCACCGTCGTCCTCATCACCGGACCGATCTGGGGCCGCCGCGCATGGGGCATCTGGTGGACTTGGGATGCGCGCCTCACCACGACTCTCGTCCTCTGGCTCATCTACGTCAGCTACCTGCTCCTCCGCCGGTTCGCCGCGGGCCCGCAGATGCAGACGCTGGCCGCGGTCCTCGGCATCTTCGGTGCGCTCGACGTCCCCATCGTCTACATGTCCAATCGATGGTGGCGCACCCAGCATCCCGCGCCCGTCTTCGGCGGCGACGCAGACTCCGGCATGAAAGACCCGACCATGGTCCACGCTCTCCTCTGGAACATGCTCGCCTGGTTTTGCTGGGGTGTCCTCATCCTGTACCTCCGCTACCGCGTCGAACGAAAACGCCAGCAATACGCCGATGCAGAGGCCGAAGAGGCTCTCGGAGCCGCAGATTAGTAACAAGCAGTAAATGAGTCCTTCGGAATTCGATTTCAAGCGGAAAAGAAGTAAAAAGGAATTCAATATATGGACCAAAGAGCAATCCTCGATCACCAGTTTGTCGTGGCTGCGTACATCGCGACCTGGGTCATTCAGCTCAGCTATCTCGCCTGGCTGGCCTACAAATGGCGCTCTGAAAAGCGCATCGCCGCCCGCAGATCGTCCCAGCCGCGTCGCGCCACATCCGCTCCCATTCATGCCGATGCAGCACCTTGGACAAGGGTGGAACCCAACAACAAGCCGGGGCCCGTAAACCTCAAGAGTTGAGACAAACCTGATAATGAGACCGGTTTCGGAGTCACGCATACCCGGGGGCACAGAATCCCCGGAATTGCCGTAAACTTAATAATTGAGGATTCAGTGATGTTAGTTGTCATGAAGGCGCAGGCTACCGCCGAGCAGATCCAGGCTGTCTGCGACCATATCGAATCAATGGGTTACCGCCCGCACCCGATGCCCGGAGCCCAGCGCACCGCCATCGGAATCACCGGGAATCAGGGCGAAGTCGACCGCGGCAACCTCGAAGAGATGTCCGGCGTCGCCGAAGTCATCCGCGTCTCCAAGGCCTACAAGCTCGCCAGCCGCGATGTAAAAGAGGAAGACACCATCATCCGTTTTCCCGGAACCGATGCCACCATCGGCGGCCGCAACCTTGCTATCGTCGCAGGCCCCTGCTCCATCGAGAGCCGCGAACAGGCCTTTGCCATTGCCGAACAAGTCGCCGCTACCGGCGCGCAGTTCTTCCGCGGCGGAGCCTACAAGCCCCGCACATCGCCATACGCCTTTCAAGGCCTCGGCGTCGAAGCACTGAAAATCATGGCTGAAATCCGCGATCGCTTCGGCATGCGCATCATCACTGAAGCCATTGACAACGAAACCCTCGACCTCGTATCTCATTGGGCGGACGTGGTCCAGATTGGCGCGCGCAACATGCAGAATTTCTCTCTGCTCAAGCGTGCCGGCCATCTTCGCATGCCTATCCTGCTCAAGCGCGGCATGTCCGCTACTCTCGACGAGTTCCTCATGGCCGCCGAATACATCATGAGCGAAGGCAACTACGAGGTCATCCTCTGCGAACGCGGCGTGCGCACCTTCGCCGACCACACCCGCAACACCCTCGATCTCAGCATTGTTCCCGCCGTCCAGAAGCTAAGCCACCTGCCCATCCTCGTTGACCCCAGCCACGGCACCGGCAAGCGTGACAAGATTCTGCCCATGGCGCGCGCTGCAGTCGCGGTCGGTTGCGACGGTATCCTCGTCGAAGTCCATCACCAGCCCGAGAAGGCGCTCTCCGACGGACCGCAGTCAATCTATCCCGATCAGTTTGCGCTCATGATGGACGAGATCGAACAGATTGCGCCCATCGTCCATCGCAAGCTGCCGCGTGGAATTCATATCGAAACCGCCCCAGCGGTCCCGCATGTCGCCAGAATCAAGTAACCCGGCCCGGTTGTCCTTCGCTCGCACGGCCACCGAACGCCGGGTGTTCCATGTCTCGATTTTGAGACATGGGAAAGCGATCCTCTTCGCAGCGCTTCTACCCCTCACCGCCTGCCGTCCTCACGACTTCCCTCAATTCGCCCCCAACTACCGCGAATACGCCTACGTAACCAACGGAGGCAGCGCCACCGTCTCTATCTACGACATAGTCAACGTTCGCGTCGATCGCGAACTGCCCGTCGGCCAGAATCCCGCCTCCGTCATTGCCAGCCCCACGCGCAACGAGGTCTACGTCGTCAACGCCGGCACGTCCGCAGGCCAGGGCTCGGTTGCTGTGATCAACGCTGAAAACAACTCACTCGCCTACTTCATTCCCGTTCATAAGCAACCCGTCGCCCTTGCCCTCGACCCCAACGGAGACCTGGCATACGTCGCCAACTCCGCGTCAAACAGCATCTCCGTTGTCGATCTGAAAGCCCGTCGCGAAATCGCCCAGATCGGTGTCGGCGAGGAGCCCGTAGCGGTCCAGGTTGCTCCCGATGGCAACTCGCTCGTGGTCGCCAATCACTCCGGCAACTCCGTCAGCGTCATCGATCCCGCCACCCGCAAACTCCGAGCTGTCTTCGAAGGCTGCCCCGGCGCCAACAACATCGTCATCCTGCCCGACTCCACCAAGGCGTTCGTAGCCTGCGCTGCCGGCCACCAGGTCATGGTCATCCAGCTCGCCCATCAAAGCCCCAATTCAGATGGCCACGCTGTCCCCGCGGATCACCTCGAATCCCTGCTCGACGTGGGCCGGGGCCCGGTTCAGATGGCCCTCAAGCCCGACGGCGGCGAAGTCTTCGTTTCCAATTCCCTCTCCGATTCGATCTCTGAGCTCTATGCCACAACCGACGATGTCGCCGGCGCCTACCTCATGGGCGACGACCCCGTTTCGAGCATCGTCTCTGCCGACAATTCCCTGCTCTACGTCGGCAATCTCCATTCCCAGGAAGTGACCGTCTACTCCATCGACGACGGCAAGCGCCTTCCAGACGCGCAAGGCGGTTCCATCCACGTTGGCGACGGCCCATCCGCGCTCGCATTCTCAGCCGAAGGCCATCTGCTCCTAGTGGTCGACTCTCGCTCCTCCGACATCGCCGTCATCCGCACCGCTTCGAACTCGCTCTTCACCATCCTCCCCACCGGCCGCGCCCCCAACGCCATCGCCGTAAAAGCCTTCAGGCTCCCCTGATCTCCAGGCACCACTCCCCGCAAGCGCTGTCATCCTCAGCAAAGTCCGCAAAGCGGACGGGGCGAGAGCCTGCCCTGGGCGAAGTCGAAGGGGATCTGCGCTTGTTTTCGTGAACAGGATGAGTCGGAGGGAAGTTTGGCCGCATCGGGTCTCCACGGACAGATCTTCGTCCGTGGGGTGAATCTCCAGCCGGCTCCTGAATCAGCACCACATTTTGCCGGGGCTTCAAGCCGGAATCTCTGCCGTCAACCTACGACCAGCACGAACGGAGCGAAACGACCTTCACTCCTCCGTCACCCGCTCCGTTGGCTTGAAGATCGAAAGCTGGCTATCCGTATCCCGGATGGTGAGGGACCACATCCAGCCAAGCGACACCATCATGCCGACCACCAGCACCGCAAATGCTGCGGGCAGCGCATCTGAAAACGAGGAGCACTGGTGCACAATCGGGCCAACGTTGAATACGACGGCTACATCGAAACATGTAGCCAGCAGCGAGATCGCGAATTTCCCAAGGCTTTTGTTTGAACGCGTAAGGCCAAATTCCAAACGCGAATTGGTCATAGTTCGAACGTCGAGCATGCAATGTCTCCTCTTCCACGGCGTCTGTAAACGCATGATGCGCGAGGGAGTAAGTCATTCTCGAAAGCGGTGGCGGAAAAGACAACAGAATCCGGCTAGCTTCCTATGCCAGTCGTACCCGGGCCAAAAGTTACCTAGCCCAGCAACTGTTTATCGGCAATAGATTGCCTCACGCAATTTCTTGCCCGCAAAACTTGATTTGCCCCAAGAATTCAGCGGATTAGTAACTGGCGAGAAAGTTACCAGACATCCTTGGAATCAGATATGTAATCGGTTAAGTGGAAAAGCTCGTAATAAGTTAGCGGAGTAACTACCCTGCGAGACAAGTGGGAAGCGCCTTGACCTTCCAATTACCGAAAGCCTGGGGTTACCTCTCAACCGGCAGTACCGCTCATCTGTAACCATCGCGCGCGGCATGAACGGGCCGTCGGCATAACGAAATCGCCTGAATCCACCCTCGGCACCGAGCTTGAAGATTCTTCGTGCGCGTCGGTGTCCGTTTGCGCAGCAAGAAATTGCGAATTCAGTAGCGCCGGTAAGTCAACTCAACATCGACGTGCTTCAGGGCTCGCGAATATATGCCACCGACGGGGCCCAACTCACCGCGTCGTGAGCATTGTCGCCGTTTGCATGAATCTCGAATCGGATCAGATCGCCCGCGGCTACCGAAATGTCGTCCAGATCGGTCGCATAGCCGACCATGTCGTCGCCTGCGATCAGCTGACCATCCCCCGACGGTGGCCAGATCTGGATGACACTCGCTGGCGACTGGTGATTGATCGCAGCAAAGACGCCGCTCCCGCCTTGCCCGTCCGATTTCAAGACGCGTCCTCTGATGCTGATAATGCCGCTGCGCGGGGCGATCCAGGTGCGTGCAACTCCCCCTCCGGTTTTGTGGCTCCCAATGCTGCTTGCCGGCGCCAGGTCAAAAGCGCTCACATACTGCGCTGGCCCCATTTCCCACTTGCCGTCGTAGTCGGTGCTCGAAAAAGTAGGCATGTTCGTCCATGCCGATTCCGACTCCTCGTACATGTAAAGCCATTGGTTCTTCGCCTGCACGGGCGAGAATTGCAACGCCGCATAGCTGGGCAGGATTGCCGTGGACCGATTGTTCGAGTTCCTTATCGAGCTGATGTTCTTGCCGGCCAGAAACTTGCCTTCAAGTTCGGTGTACAGATTGTTGCTTATCGTTCCCGATGGCGTCGCGTATCCCCCACCGTCGTAGGATTCCCAAATCGATGCCGCTCCCGGATGAACCGAAAGCGAGTTGTTCTCGAAAGTATTGTCGACGAATTCAATGTCGGAGGTGTGGTCTCCGCGGTGAATGTTCAATATCTCAATTCCCGCACCGGCATTCCCCGCGAAAAGGTTTGCATCCAGAACAACATTGGTCTCGGACCACTCCAGGTCGATCCCAGTCTCATCGTGGCTCTTTGACTCCGGCACTCCGAAAAGAATGTTGTTGACGAATGTCAGATTGCTTACCCGGCCAAGGATTACCGCAGCCGTTCCCGTCCCCGTATGACACGCTGCCTCGTCATAAAGAACGGAGTTCAGAATCGTAACGTTCATCATTCCCAGCAGGCGCAGGGAGTCACTGCACCCCAGCCCTGCCGACTGGTAGATCTTTGCAGCGTGCCCGTCATCGCTCGAGATAAAAATCCCTTTGATCACGACATCCTGGAAAGCGTTGTGGCCATCCTGTTGGTCTGTCGTATCCGTCTCTGCGTCAAAGGCCACGCTATCTACGTTGTGGGTTCCCCGAATTTCACTGACCGACACGCCCTTCAGAACATACTGCGAACTGCTGAATGCCAGGTTTGAAGAAATATTGAACAGGATTCCCGAGGAGAGGTTGATATTCAAGCTCGCCGCAAATGGATCCGGCCTATTGTGCGACACGCGATATTCTGTCGAATATCCACTCCAGATTCCCTTGTTGTCGTGGGCATAAATATTGCTGATCGTTATTCCGTTGTTAAACAACTGCGTGTAATGAAGCAGAATTCCAACACTCGCCGCGCCCACCTCCAGGTTGCTGATATTCCAGTAACTGGGGTTGGTTAGCAACACGCAGATGTCGCTGGTCGCTTGTTTTCGAAGAATCCTCGGCCGCTCGCCCGTGCCATAGGAACTCAGAAGGATCGGCTCGGTCGGCGTGCCTGATCCCGTCAGCGTCATCTCCTGGTCCCAGGTGCTCCCGCTGGCAAGCAGAATCTGGTCCCCCGGCAAGAACGACCTGATCTCGTTGAGCGGCATAAACGAACACCAAGGCGCGGTGATGCTGTGCGCACCATCGTCGTTGCAGTTCGAGCCCGCCGAATTGTTAATGTAGTACGTTGTCCCGCTTGCGTACGCTGGAATACAAAGACTGATCGAAACCAAGGCACCAGGGAGAAACAGAACTGCAAAGGAAAGCCCGTTCTTTTCGCTCATTGCGCGAATCCTTTATCGATCGGAGCGCAGGGAGAGTATTGATCTCTTTTGGCTCGCGGATGAACTTTCTCAATTCCCAAAACAAGCCGAATTCTTCGCAGGTCGCCAGGCAGGGGTTTCGAAAGGTCGACATATTCAACACAACATCCCCCCGCCCGAGCGATTGCTCAGGTCTTGAAATTGCAGAACTCAACTTCGTCGCTTATGTGAAATGGCTCACATCGCGGCGTTGAAGAATCCTGGCGGTGCCTTTGGAATTTGGGAGAAGCCTATTCTGATTTCGAGCACATCGTCAATCCCAAACATGCGGCATCACGCAGTGCACGGCTGCCCAATCGGCCTTTGCCGGTTGCTGACAATTCTTTGGCTTGCATGGTCGAGTTGGAACTGAACTGCAAGGCTGGCACGTAGCGGCTGGAGAGCCGCCTGTCGCGGTTTCCTATGCGCGGTTTACAACAGTCCCGTCTAGGCCTTCTTGATTGCTTCGGGTGGCTCCGCGATAAACTGTGCCCCGGCGAAAAGAATCAGCCCCGAAATGTATGCCCAGAAAAGCAGTCCCACCGAAACATAAAACGGCCCGTAAATCGCCTTCAGATTCATCATCGGCAGAATGGCAACATAAGCGTACTTCGCCGCCAGCCAGATCGATCCGGTCACAATCGAAGTGCGCATCACGTGCCCCGGCGGAATCCGCCGATTCGGCAGCAGCCAGTAAACCGAGAAGAAGAACAGGATTGACGCAATCCCTGTCATCAGGAACATCCAGACTTGGCTGATTCCTTCGTAGACGAAGTTATCGATGTGGTGAAAGAAAATGAACGCAAGCACCTGACGCTGCCCCGCGCTCAGCAGAATGCTACCCAGCGCCAGCACCACCATCAGAACCGCCAGCCCGAATGCAACCAGTTGATTCATCAGGTAGTTGCGGTGCTTCGTCACGCCGCATGCCTGATTCAGCGCCACTTCCAGGGGCAGGAAGACTCCGGTGCACGAAATCAAGATCATGACCACCGACAACCACTGCACCCCATGCCGCCCTGAAGCGGCCGCCAGGCTGGCCGCCACCCAGTCCTGGTTCGATGGCAGGAAGTAGTGCACCATCTTTCCCACCACTTCCACCATCGCTTCAGAATGAAAGAACGCCCTGCTGATCGTATACATCAGCACGATGAATGGAATGAACGAGATAATCGCGTTCGCCGCAACGCTGAAGGCGTAGGTGTGCACTTCGGCGTCAAGCAGATAGTCCAGAACCGCCGCGCCATTTTTGCGCCATTGGTACCACTTCGACTGGCGCACCGGCTGTGAATCGTCGAATCCCCCGGCTGCCGGAAGCGCTTCTTTCTCGCGTGTACCGGATTCTGAAACCTCTGCCACGTAGCTCTCCTTTAGCAAGTCTCGCACCGGGGAAAGGAGCGGGCAGCGCCAGGTTCATCAAACACCGCACAAATGCAGCGCGATTCGTCGGCCTCCGATTACAGCCTTCTCTTCATCTTTTCACAGCCGCCTCGGCAGCCGATTACCTTGCGGTACGAAGCCCGGTTTTTCTCCTTGCATCGTGGTTCATTTCCTGCCATAACTTTAGGACGGCGCGCCGGAGGCGACCGTCTGCAAGTCCATGGAAGGCCTATTGCATTGGATGTTTTGGTTTTCAGGAAAGCACAACCCCAACTCAGGCATGAATTCGAGCTGCCCCAGCGCGCCCCTTCCAAGCGCTTCGGCGGCTCGCGGCATTTCTGGGCTGGGTTAAGCCAAGCCGTCTCTCCCGGGCAGCCCGGTCGCTCGAAGAAACTGCTTTCTTTCCCCGTTGTGCCATCCGCATCAAAAAGGAGAAGGTCAATGAAAGAACAGGGCGTAGTCAAATGGTTCAACGGAGCAAAAGGTTACGGGTTCATTCAGCGGTCCAGTGGAGAGGACGTGTTCGTTCATTTCTCCGCGATCATCGAGAATGGCTATAAGACCCTGAATGAAGGCGAGGCTGTTGAGTTCGAGTGCACGCAAGGGCCGAAAGGCTTGAGCGCCGCCAACGTAAACCGCGTAGCCTAGCTTCATTCCTCATGCGGCCGCTTAAGGCCACGTGCTTTGCTTGTTGCCTGGTCGGTTCGGGGGTCACTCAAACAACCAGTTTGCTCAGCGCCCATCGCGCGGCCGCGCGCAATCCTGCGTCGCTGGCCTCCGCCCACTCCCGCAGGCGGGGCGCGAAACTCCGCACGCCGCTGTTCCCCATCGCCACTGCGATATTGCGGCGCATCCCGGCGAACCCCGCTCGTCGCACCGGCGATCCATTGAATGTCTTCTCGAACTCCGTCTCGTCGAGTCCCGCCAGCCACTCCAGCGCTGGATTTACCAGCTCCGTCCGCGCCTCCAACTCCTCATCTTTGCTGATCGGCGCCTTGCGATTCCACGGGCAGACGTCCTGGCAGATATCGCAACCAAACACCTGCCGCCCCGTGCCCTCCATCAACTCCGCCGTTATCGGCCCGCGATGCTCGATCGTCAGGTAGGAAATGCATCGTGTCGCATCCATCTGGTACGGCGCAATCAGAGCACCGGTAGGACAAGCCTCAAGGCATCTCCGGCAACTGCCGCATCGATCCGTCACCAGCGCCGCCACGCTTTCTTGTTCCACTTCCAACGAAGTCAGCAGCACTCCAAGAAATCCAAACGACCCCAGCTTCGGATGAATCAGGCACGTGTTCTTCCCAGTCCATCCCAGTCCCGCAGCGGTCGCCAATGCGCGTTCCACTACAGGCCCTGTATCCACATATGCGCGTCCATCGAATTCACCATACTTTTCGTGCAACTGCGACTCCATCGTGCGCAGCCGCTTCAACAACACCTTGTGATAATCGCTGGGCCGTCGCTTGCCCTCCGCATCCACGTGGCCGCTCCACGCGTACCGCGCAATCCATCCCGCATCTGCATTCGCCGTTTCCGTCGATCGCGGTTGTGCCTGGTTGTATACCGCAAAACAAACGATCGCCGACTTCGCCCAGGGAAATGGAGTAGACGTTTTCGCGCGCACAAGCTGTTCGTCTTCGCCTTTCCGCGAAAGATAGTTCATCGTTCCCGCATATCCCGCGTCGATCCATTCCTCAAATCGTCCCGCATCGCGCGCTGCTCCACCATGTGGGAGAGCCACCAGCCCAGCTTCCGTAAAACCCGCTGTAACTGCCATAGAACGCACGTCCTCCGCGCGCAGCCTGTGCGCGATTGAATCCGCGATCGAACCTGGTTCATCTAAATACATGGAACCTGTGTACCTCTGTTCTGCGTACGGTCTATTGAGTGTTCGATAGTGGACGATTGAGTCCCACTTTGAACACTTGGCAGCGAAACCCAGCTGAAGGCAATGCTCGTATCCACTGTGATTTCAGCATATTTCCCTTTCCGTGGTTTGGCTGTAGAGGTGCAAGGTAAGTGGGCAAGGAGCCGCAGCCCTGAAATCAAGCGGCTCACATCCTGCGAACGCCGCAGATGAGCGTCCAAGGAGGTTCCATTATGAATCGCACTTATGAAAATGAAACAGAATCACGAACGATAACCCCCAACAACCTCCACGAACTGGTGCGCGGCCAGGAAGCGTATTTGCTCCAGCAGATTGATCCAATGGTGCGCCGGCAGTCCGTCATACTTGACCTTCGCCAGGTCGAGCGCATCGACGCCGCAGGTATCGCCGCGTTGATCTCGCTCTATGCCGATGCGTGCGCCGCCGGTCACCAGTTCACAATCGTGAACGCTTCGCATCGCGTCGCGGAAATCCTCGCACTGGTGGGACTCGACCGCATTCTCCTCTCCAGCAACGTCGTGCCCTGCACCGAAGCGGACCCTTGCTTTGAGGCGTCGGCTGCGTAATCCCGCGCAGCCCGCCTCATTCCAGCCTTCCCTGTTTGCCGCCGGCTTTTGGCTTCGCTCAGTGAGTGCGCCTCACCGTGACGAGAATAATATCGTTGCTGTTCATCGCCAGGTCGATCTCAACCGTGCCATCGTTTCCGCTGCGAACCACTTGATCCTTCTCGGGCGCATCCCGCGTTAGTCCATTCAGGCGGGCAACCTGCGATTCCGTCAGGTCTTTCGGAGCTCCCATCTCCAGGTAAGCCGTATACGCATCGTTGGCGTGAAATCCGGTCCGATGCACCTCAAGCCGGTACGCGGTATTCGCTGCCAGGTGCGTCACTTTCAAATGCACTGGCGCCGCCGCATGCGCCGGCTGCACCTTCGTATAGAAGGGCCGGTTGCTTACATTCTGTTGCGGCTGTTCGAAATCCCACACCAGCGCCGTGAGCCCATCGCCGTCCGTGGCCAGCATCGCCTGCCGGTCGTCGGTCGCGACCGCCTTGCCCTCGAGCGCATGCAGGTATTTGTAAGCGAAGTACGCCGGCTTTCGAATCCCCTCGCGATTCAGCAGTCCGAATCCTCCCTGAAACGATGCCGTCGGCGGCCCCGGCTCCTCAAACAAATCCGTATACGTCCAGTAGCTCATTCCCTGCACCAGGCCTTGGCAGCCTTTCAGCTTGCTCAAAATATATGGGGCGCTGATATACGAATCGTGCACAGCATCCCGCGGAGTATAGCTCGTGCTCCACTCCGTGAAGTAGAGCGGCAGTCCCGGAAACGCCGATGCCTGAATCTGCTCTCGCACCCTACGCACGTCTCCGATGATTGCATCGGGAGATGGAGAAAGTTTCGTGTCGCTCTTACCCTCTTCATCCAGAAAACCGCCATCCACTCCGTACGTATGCGTGCTCACAAAATCGACAGCCGCGCCGCTCTGCTTCACATGAGCCAGGAACTCGGGCACCCATGCCGCTCCCGCCGTCGCCGGTCCTCCCACGCGCAAAGCCGGGTCAATCGACTTGAGCGTCTCTGAGGTCAGGTCGAAGAGCTCAAAGTACGCTTTCTGATCCGCGTCCTCCCAGAATCCCGAAAGGTTCGGCTCGTTCCATACTTCGAAGAACCAGGTGCGAACCTCCGCCGTTCCATAACGCGCCTCGATGTGGCGAGCAAATGCCGCCACCAGGTCGCGCCAGCCATCCCTGTCAGGGTGAGAAGTATTGCCATTCCAGTAGAAGATGCTGTTCTTCGACGTCGCCAGCGCCTTCGGCGTAAAACCAAGCTCCACAAATGGCTTGATATGCCGTGCAAGCAAATCGTCGTAGAGCCGGTCAATTCCCGTCCAGTCGTAGACCGTCTTGCCGTTCTCGACGCGCACCGTCTTCAGAACATCGTGAAAGATTGCGTGAAAGCGCACATAGCGAAAACCGAGTTCATCCACGGTCAGTTTCAGTTGCGCCTGGCTGTCATCCCGAATCAGCGTTCCCGGATAATCCGAACCCACACTGAGATCGAAAAATCGATCCACCGGCCCGCTCGTATGTTTCACATCAGCCACAATCAGTCGCGGGGACATTTGCTGGCCGTGGCGCGCTGCAGCAAGCGCCAAAACAGTAGGTATGACAGTCAAGAACCGAAGAGCGTACGCCAGAAAGGGCCTCTTTTTCATCCCTTCAATCTAACTGAAGAGGTTCCGGTACACCCCTTCAGCAAAATCCCTGCCGAGAATCCAAGGTGCCCTCACCGTTCGCCGCTTGCGCTCTGCCACGGACCCAGCCGTTCCGGCGCCCGCGTCTAAGTAGTTTTCCGTCCGGCTTGTGGGTCCCACAATGCGGTCGCACCTCCGCAATCCGAACCGCGCCTCCACCCCTCGTCCACACAATCCAGCACGTCCCGTCCGCGCATCTTCTTTACCCACGCGCACTCGCGAACAATCCTCTAATAACTCAGCCGAAAATCGCTCTAAGTCTCACGCCATCTAGAGGGTCTGTGATGCGGGGCACAGGCAAGTGTATACTTGCGGCGCTATTTGTAATTGCGAATTATGAATGCCGTACGGCGCAGTTCTGTGCCTGAATGACTGCTCGCACTTGGACTTATTTAGCTCTTCCTGAACTCAAGCCAAGCTAGCGTTCTGCCACTTCAGCCACCGGTGTCGCCGTTGCGGAATTCTTCCCCGCGACAGACGTTCGTCGCTGGGGCGAAAATCTTACATCGGAGGCTTTATTCCATGGCGCAGGGCGTAGTGGATCAGCAGCTTGCCGGCAAAGCAGGCTCAACCTCAACTCCAACCCAGTACGTGTTTTTCTTCGGCGGCGGAAAGGCCGACGGCAATGGTCGCATGAAGGATGTTCTCGGCGGTAAGGGCGCAGGCCTCGCTGAGATGACCAATGCAGGTCTGCCCGTTCCTCCCGGATTCACCATTCAGACTGAAGCCTGTCGCGAGTACATGCGCGGCGCTGTCAGTCCCAGCGTTGACATCGAGATGTACGCTGCACTCGATCGCCTCGAAAAGTTGCAGGGCCAGAAGCTCGGCACCGGCGATAATCCCCTCCTCGTTTCCGTCCGCTCCGGCGCCAAGTTCTCCATGCCCGGCATGATGGACACCATCCTCAACCTCGGCCTCAACGACAAGGCCGTCGAAGCACTCGCCAAGCTCAGTAATAATGCTCGCTTCGCTTACGACTCCTATCGCCGCCTCATCCAGATGTTCGGCGACGTCGTCCTCGATGTTCCAAAGAAGAAATTCGAGCACATCTTCGACACAGTCAAGGGACGCGAGAAGGTCAAATTCGATTACGAGCTCCAACCCGAAGCGCTGAAAGAGATCATCGCCGAGTACAAGAAGCTCGTCCGCAAGGAGACCGGCAAGGACTTTCCGCAGGGTCCGCTCGAGCAACTGGTCCAGGCCCGCGATGCAGTCTTTAGAAGCTGGCAGAACGATCGCGCCAAGACCTATCGCCGCATCAACCACATCGACGACTGGCTGGGAACAGCAGTCAACGTGCAGGCTATGGTCTTCGGCAACCTCGGCGAAAACTCCGGCACCGGCGTCGGCTTCACCCGCAATCCCGCCACCGGCGAACACATCTTCTTCGGCGAATACCTGATGAACGCGCAGGGCGAAGATGTCGTCTCCGGCGTCCGCACTCCGCTATCCATCAGCGAACTTGAGCGCGCCATGCCCAAGGTCTACGACCATCTCAAGGCCATCACCTGGAAGATGGAAAAACATTATCGCGATATGCAGGACTTCGAGTTCACCATCCAGGATGGCAAGCTCTACATGCTGCAGACTCGCAACGGCAAGCGCACCGGCCTCGCTGCTGTTCGCATCGCCATCGACATGGTTCGCGAAGGCCTCATCACCCAGGAAGAAGCCATCTTCCGCGTCGAGCCAAATCAGCTCTATGACTTCCTTGTTCCCCGCCTGGTTGAAAAAGGCGAGAAGATCGAAGTCCTCGCTACCGGTCTCCCGGCATCGCCCGGCGCGGCAGTCGGCCAGATCGTCTTTACCGCTGAGGATGCCGTCAAGTACCACACCAACGGCGCCTATCGCACCATCATCCTCGTCCGCGGCGAAACCACTCCTGAAGACATCGCCGGCATGGAAGTCGCCGCCGGCATTCTCACCTCGCGCGGCGGCATGACGTCTCACGCCGCTGTCGTCACCCGCGGCATGGGTAAGTGCTGCGTAGCCGGAGCCGGCGACTGCACCGTCGACGAAGCCAACAAGGAACTCCGCGTAAAGGGCCACACCTTCAAGCAGGGCGATTGGATTTCTCTCGACGGAACTACCGGCCGCGTCATCGCAGGTCAGCTCAAGACCCTCGATGCCCAGCCCGACGATCCCGATCTGGTCAAATTCATGAGCTGGGTCGACCCGCTGCGCAAGCTCAAAATCCGCGCCAACGCCGACATCCCTCGCGACGCCAAGAAAGCTCGTCAGTTCGGTGCTGAAGGCATCGGCCTCTGCCGCACCGAGCACATGTTCTTTGCCGAAGATCGCATCGGACACATGCGTACCATGATCCTTGCCACGACGGAAAAAGAGCGTCGCGATGCCCTCAAGAAACTTCTGCCCATGCAGCGCGCCGACTTTGCCGGTCTCTTCAAGGCAATGGAGTCTCTCCCGGTCACCATCCGCCTCCTCGATCCGCCGCTCCACGAGTTCCTGCCCAGCCGCGAAGACCTGCTGGTCGAGATCTCCCACCTTGAAGACACCAAGCCCCGTTCACCCAAGCTCAAGGAACTGCGTCCGCTGCTGGCCCGCGTTCAGGAGCTGCATGAGGCCAATCCCATGCTCGGACTGCGCGGTTGCCGCCTCGGCATCGCTTTCCCCGAGATCACTGAAATGCAGTCGCACGCCATCTTCGAGGCCGCCGTCGCCGTCAAGTCCAAGGGCGGCGATCCGCACCTCGAAATCATGGTTCCGCTCATCGGCTCCATTGAAGAAATGCGCAATCAGGCGACCATCGTTCGTCGCGTCGCTGCGGATGTCTTCAAGGAGAAAGGCGAAACCGTCGACTACATGGTTGGCACCATGATCGAGTTGCCGCGCGCCGCCCTCACCGCCGATCAGATCGCCGAAGAAGCTGAGTTCTTCAGCTTCGGAACCAACGATCTGACCCAGACCACCTTCGGCATCTCCCGCGACGACATCAACAACTTCCTGCCGGCCTACATGAAGTACGGCATCTTCAAACAGGATCCATTCGCCACGCTCGATCAGGCGGGAGTGGGCTTGCTGGTGAAGATGGCCACGGCCAAGGGACGCAACACCCGCCCCACTCTCAAGGTGGGAATCTGCGGCGAGCACGGTGGCGATCCTGAGTCCGTCAAGTTCTGCCACAAGATCGGGCTCAACTACGTCTCCTGCTCCCCATTCCGCCTCCTCACTGCGCGCCTTGCAGCCGCACAGGCAGCCGTCGAAGAGCAGAATGGCAACATGGGCACCGGCAACAAGTAGCCGCAACCGGCAAAAAATAATCTGCAAAACCATGAAGGGCGTTCGCCAAAGCGAACGCCCTTCATGCATCTGCTGACAATTCGTATCCGAACAACCCCGCCCCCAAGGCTGTCATTTGAGCGACGGACCTGCTGCTCAATGTTTTCGCCGTCTGAGGGAGCAGGGGGGCAATCGGGGTCCCCGCGGACAGGTCTTCGTCCATGGGGTGAATTTCATGCCCCTGAATCCACCATCCCACTCAACCCGGCCTTCAGGCCCGGACAACCGCGCCTTCAGCCTCCCAGAAACGCCGGACCTTAGACGTCTGTGGTGAGAACAGAGGCAACACTGGAGAACGTGTTATTTACGCCAGCAGCAAGCATTCCCATGCTGGAAATCGATCCAAATGCAATCAGTGAAACAACCAGGGAATACTCAACGAGGTCCTGGCCTGATTCGCACGACAAGAGCGTCTGAAGCTTGAATTGCAGATGATTCATCAGAGTGATCATGTGTTCCCTCCTGGAGAAAGTTTTTTGGCCCGCGTTCTTTTGAAAGCGAAATGCGCAGATGAAATTCGACTCGGGCTATACCCTGCGGCACTCAGCTAGAGACGAATGACCCATGACACCGGAGTTTCAAAACACCGTAACGGCGTACTGAATCCGGTGAGTAGTCACAACCATTGCAAATGCTCCCGGGACTAGCAAGTGGATAAGCAAAGTGAGGCATTACGCCAACGCTTTTGGGCGGTTACATGCAAGATATGAATAAGTTACTTTCGTTGTAAGGTCCCGGAAGTGAATCAGGAGTTGCCCGTTCAATCTGTGTTTACATCATTCCTGATCTTCGATTTCAAATACGGCTCAACAACAACAAAACACAGCAATTCAGATTCTCTCTTGACATCTTCCGTTCCCTTGTTTACTCTATGCCTATAGTGAACAGGCCTATGACAGACTCAACTCCTCGCGATCTATTTCCCGGCGCCCTCGAAATGATGATTCTCGAGTCGCTTCGCCGTCAGCCTGCCCACGGATACGCGCTCGTCCAGCACATCCAGCAGCGATCCAACAACCTGCTGCAAGTCGAAGAAGGCTCTCTCTATCCGGCACTCCAGCGCTTGCTTAAGTCCAGGCTGGTCAAAGCTGAGTGGGGTGTCTCCGCCGCCAATCGCCGCGTGAGAACTTACCAGATCACCGCTTCAGGTCTTCGTCATCTTGAGCAGCAGATATCCAGCTTCGAACGCATGTTCGAAGGCATAGCATTAGTCCTCAATCCAGGTAAATCCCCCGCAAGGTAGGAGGAAACTCCAATGGACTGGATACCGAACGTCTTCCGTCGCCGCAAGCTCTACGACGATCTCTCCGAAGAGATTCGCCTCCATGTTCAGGAGCGCGTCGAACAGTTGCAGTCCGAGGGCCTGAGCCCCAGCGAAGCCGAACGCCAGGCGCGCATCGCTTTCGGCAATCTCACGCTGACCCAAGAGCGCAGCCTTGCTGTCTGGCAATGGCCAACACTGGCAAGCATCTGGTCCGATATCCGATTCGCGCTTCGCCAGTTGCGCAAGTCTCCCGGGTTCACGATTGCAGCCGTGGTGACGTTGGCTCTGGCCATTGGCGCAAATGCGGTGGTGTTCGGCATCATGGACGGACTGATCCTACGCCCGTTAAACGTGCCCCAGTCCGAGACTCTTTACGGAACTCAATACAGCGACAACCCCGCGTGGCAATCGTATCCGAACTACATCGACCTGCGCGACCGCAACCGCAGTTTCGAGGAGTTGGCAGCTTTCAACTTTGCCCTCGGAGTGGCTCTGGATACAGGCAAGGACGCAGCGATTGCAAACGGTTTTGCGACCACGGGGAACTACTTCGACGTGTTGCGCATTCATCCGTATCTTGGCCGGTTCTTCCACCGCTCAGATGAGCACGGCCCCAATAGCGCTCCCTATATCGTGCTCAGCTACGCGTATTGGCACAGCCGTTTCCACGTCGATCGCGGCATTGTGGGCCGCACGATTCAACTCAACAAGCATCCATACACAATCGTCGGCGTGGCGCCGCCCGGTTTCCAGGGCACGCTGCTGTTTATCTCGCCCGACTACTTTATGCCCATCGTCAACCAGGAGCAGTTGGGAGGCGGAAATCCGAACGACCGCACTAACACCGGCGGAGTCTTTGAGACATTTGGGCACTTAAAGCCCGGAGTGACTCCCGCGCAGGCGATGGCCGATGTTGACTCTGTCAGCGCGTACCTTGAGAGGACCTATTCCAAAGAAGTTGCCCACAAAGGCACGATCATCTCCAAGGTTGGCTTGACCGCATTCACCTCGGGAGCGCGCGCATTCGTCGCTGGACTGACGCTGCTTTCCGCTTTGATTCTGCTCGCGGCATGCGCTAATCTGGGCAGCTTGTTTTCCGCGCGCGCTGCCGATCGCTCCCGCGAAGTTGCTCTGCGCCTCGCGTTGGGGGCGACCCGCAAACGCATCCTGCGGCAGTTATTGACCGAGGCCGTGCTGATTTCGCTTACGGGGGGCGCTGCGGGATTGATGGGCAGCATGGCGCTTTTACGTAAGCTGAGCGTGTGGCAACCCATTGCCGACGCACCAATTCACCTGCCGGTTTCTCCTGATGCGAAACTGTATTGGTTCGCCCTCGCTCTGGCCCTCCTGAGCGGATCCCTCTTCGGCATTGTTCCCATTCGTCAGGTAATGCGGGCCAATCCGTATGAGATCGTGAAGGCCGGTTCCGGCGCGCGGATGGGGCGGCGTATCACTCTGCGCGACATGTTGCTGGTGGTCCAGATTGCCATTTGCGCGGTTCTCATCACATCTTCACTCGTCGCGGTCCGCGGCCTGGTCCGTTCGCTTCATAGCAACTTCGGCTTTGAGCCCCGCAACACCTTGCTGTCGGGCCTGAACCTTGCAACGGCCGGCTACACCGACGACAAGGTGCCTGCGATGAAAAAACGCCTGATCGATGCAATGCAAACCATTCACGGAGTGGAGGCGGTAGGCTTCGTGGATGGTTACCCTCCACTTGTTTATACCGCTGGCACCAAGGTGCCCATGTTCAAGGAAGAGACCGGCGATCTGAAGCCGGCAAATGCAGCAGCGATGCCCTACCGGTACGATATTTCTCCCGGATATTTTGCCGCGGCCGGCACAAGCTTGCTGGCGGGCAGGGATCTCATCTGGCATGACGATAAAAACGCGCCGACGGTTGCCGTCATCAATCGAAATCTCGCCGAGATGATCTTCGGATCGGTGAACAACGCAATCGGCAAGAATTACAAGTTGCAGAATGGTACCCATGTCCAGGTGGTGGGAATTGTGGAGAATGGAAAATACCAGTTGCTGACCGAAGATCAGCAGCCGGCGATGTTTCTTCCATATCTGCAATCTCCTGTATTTCCGGGATATCTTGTCGTGCGCTCAAAAGGCGATCCGCAAGAACTTGCAGCGGCCATGAGGAGCAAGATTCGCGAACTCGATCCGGGGCTGACCGCTGACACCCAGACATGGAACAGCCTGCTCGAGACCGTACTGTTTCCTGCACGCGTGGCCACCATGGCACTGGGCGTGCTCGGGATGATGGGTGCGATGCTCTCGATTACCGGCATCTTTGGAATGGCGGCGTACTCCGTATCCAAACGGCTGCGCGAGTTGGGAATTCGCATCGCCTTGGGCGCGCAGCGCAAGGAAGTCTTGCTTTCAGCTTTGGGAAGGTCGCTGAAGCTGCTGACCATTGGTTCGGCGGCCGGCTTGATTCTCGGAATTCTTGCCAGCCGTGTGCTCGCGTCCATCGTGTACCAGGCAACGCCGCGCGATCCGCTGGTGCTCGCTGGTGTTGTTGTGGCAATGGCCTTGCTGGGGCTTGTTGCTACATGGATCCCGGCGCAACGCGCATTGTCGGTCGACCCAATGATCCTGCTGCGCGAAGAGTAGTGCGCCGCGGGGTTCTTTCCGCAGCTATGCCGTACCAACAAATTCCCGAACAGAATCTACGGACGTGCTTCGTAGACGATGTTGAACGGTGTCTCGGTTGCCCGCCGAAAGCGCGTGAATCCTGCCCTGGTTACAACTTCTCTGATTCGAGATTCCCCTGCCTGCGCGCCCAGGCAAAGCCCAACCTCCTGAGATCGGGAACAGGGCGTACAGAGCAAGGTGGAGAACGAGTAATAAACCCGTCCGACGGGATTCAGGTTGTCTTTCAACTCGTCGTTGGCAAACGGTTCCACGATCATCCACGTTCTATCGTTGGCCGATCACGGGGAAAAAAGGCCTGCGTTTCTGAGGAACATCAGAAACAGATGAGGCACTAGGAGCCGCAGATTGCATCCGGGATTCCTCAGTGTCAAGACTGAAAACCGCTCCAGGGAGTGATCACGCGGCGTTGATTGACGTGGCGTTCCCATCTCGCAATGCCTTGATGTCGCGCATGGGGGGCTGGCCGAAGAAGCGGCTGTACTCGCGATTGAACTGGCTTGCGCTTTCATAGCCGACTTCGAAAGCTGCGCTCGCGGCATCCAGGCCCTGGTTGAGCATGCGTTCCCGGGCTACATGCAATCGAAGCTGCTTCTGGTATTGCAACGGGCTCATCGCGGTCAGTGACCGGAATTGATGGTGCAATGTCGACACGCCCATCCGCGCCATGGCCGCGAGTTCCTCAACGCGCAGTGGCTTGGCATAATTCATTCTCAGCCACTCCACCGCCTTTGCAGTCCGATGACTCTGCTCGCCCAGCGTGGCGATGGCGCGAAGGTGTTTTCCCTGCGGACTGCGAAGAAGCCGGAACACGATTTCCCGCTGGATCAAGCCGCTTAAAAAAGGAATGTCCTGCGGCGCATCGAGAAGGGAAACAAGCCGGGAACACGCATCGAGAAGCTCGACCGACGTTACCCCCACAGCCATGGCTCGAGCATCCGCCGATTCCTCGCGAAGGTGAAACTCCTGTTGCGAAAGAATCTCCCGGACCGCCGGCATTTCAAGCTTGAGAATCAAGCCCAGCAATGGCTCTTTCTCAGTCGCCGCAACCACCTGGCTGACAACAGGCAAGTCGACAGAAGTAAGGATGAAGTTCGAGCCATCGCATAAGTGAGTCGTCTTGCCCACATTGATGCGCTTCTGTCCCTGGACGAAGACAACGAGGCTGGGCTCGTAGGCTGCTGAGGCGCACGCGGTGGTTGTGGATTTGCGATAGAGGCGCAGACCTGGGATTTCGGTGAGCAAGTCTCCTTCAGCAACGGCGCGATTGGCAATCTTGCGCGCCAGCTCTCTCCGCATCTCAACCACGGATGGGGCCGGATTTCGAATCAGGTTTCGAACCGTGTTTGGATTCATGCTTAGTTGCTTGTATTTCGACCCTTTCACAGGTGTGACTCCTTCAAAACCACGTTAACGCCTGATTCAACATCCTGTGCACAAAAATGCATGCGTCGACAGAAATAGGCAATAGTTTTGCAGGATCAGGATACCGCTTGCAGGGCGGGTTTTCGTAGTCTGATTTCCAGGCTGGTTGCTCGCTGCCTGCCCGAACAGTTGAGGTTACCCATGTACAACGCAAAAGCTTATTCCGTCGCCGGCGCAACATCGCCCTTTGTCTCAACCACCATTGCGCGGCGCGATCCCACCGCGGAGGATGTCCAGATCGAGATCCTTTTCTGCGGCATCTGCCATTCCGATCTCCACCAGGCACGCAATGAGTGGAGCGGCGTGATGCCGACCGTTTATCCCTGCGTTCCCGGACATGAAATTGTGGGTCGCGTGACCAAGGTCGGTTCTGCCGTCAGCAAATTCAAGCCCGGCGATCTGGCCGCGGTCGGATGCCTTGTCGACTCCGACGGCACATGTCCGGAGTGCAAGGCAGGCTTCGAGCAGTTTTGCCCGAACTTCACCCTCACTTACAATTTCCCCAACAAGCATACCGGGGGAGTGACGTATGGTGGCTACTCCGACAGCATTGTTGTCAAAGAGCGCTTCGTTCTCCGCGTGCCGGCGAACCTCGACCTTGCTGGGACCGCGCCTCTGTTGTGCGCCGGAATCACAACCTACTCGCCCATGCGGCATTGGGGCGTGACCAAAGGCAAGAAGGTAGGCATTGTCGGCCTCGGCGGATTGGGTCACATGGGCGTCAAGTTCGCGCACGCTTTCGGGGCCCACACGGTGGTCTTCACCACTTCTCCTGGCAAGAAGGACGATGCGCTCCGCCTCGGCGCCGATGAGGTTGTGATCTCGAAGAACGCCGACGAAATGGCGAAGCACGCCGGAAGTTTCGACTTCATCCTCGACGCCGTTGCCGCCAACCATGACATCAACGCCTACATCAACCTGCTGCGCCGCGACGGCAACATCACCATGGTGGGCGCGCCCGACAAGCCGCTGCCGGTATCTGTTTTCGGCCTTATCATGGGCCGTCGCAGTCTCTCCGGCTCTCCGATTGGCGGTCTACCCGAGACCCAGGAAATGCTCGACTTCTGCAGCAAGCACAACATCACCGCCGATGTCGAAGTGATTCCCATTCAAAAGGTCAACGAATCCTACGAGCGGCTGCTCAAGTCGGATGTGAAGTATCGTTTCTCCATCGACATGGCCTCACTGAAAGCTGAGTAAACCCTGAAAACTGCCCGGCCGATGCAAAATGAAGTGATAGCAGAAGGAGAAGCTGGAATGAAGGTCACACGAAACGGAACGCAGTCATCGGCCAGGGGGCCCTCGGATTGGTTTACGGGAACAGTGCGCATCGATCAGCCGTTCGCGGCGTCCGATCCAGCGCGAGTGGCTGGCGCTGTGGTTACGTTTGAGCCGGGAGCGCGAACGGCATGGCACACGCATCCACTGGGCCAAACCCTCATTGTGACGGCCGGATGCGGCTGGGCGCAGCGTGAGAACGGTGTAGTGGAGGAAATTCGTCCCGGCGATGTTGTATGGTTCGAGCCCGGAGAAAAACACTGGCACGGAGCCACGCCCACGACCGCCATGACCCACATTGCCATACAGGAAAAACTTGACGGCAAGGTCGTTGACTGGTTCGAAAAGGTCAGCGACGAGCAATATCAGAAGTAACTTGGTTCACAGTTTGCAGACGACAATCGACATTGGAGAAGAAAATGCAGAAGCGCAAATTAGGTAATAGCAATCTCGAAGTATCGGCCCTGGGCCTGGGATGCATGGGGCTGAGCTTTGGCTACGGCCCGCCGACAGAGAAAGAACGCGCTATTGAGATCATCCGAAGCGCATACGAACGCGGCGTGATTTTTTTTGATACCGCCGAAGCTTACGGCCCGTGGGAAAACGAATCGCTGCTCGGCGAAGCTCTCGCACCCTTCCGCGAGAAGGTTGTCATTGCCACAAAGTTTGGTTTTGTTGATGGAAAGCCGGGCCTCGGATTGAACAGCAAGCCTGCGCGCATTCGCGAGGTCACAGATGCCGCCCTCAAGCGGCTGAAGACCGATGTGATCGACCTGATGTATCAGCATCGCGTTGACCCCGAGGTGCCAATTGAAGATGTGGCGGGGACGGTGAAGGACCTCATCGCGCAAGGCAAGGTAAGGCACTTCGGCATGTCGGAAGCAGGCGCGGAAACAATACGCCGCGCCCATGCGGTTCAACCGGTTGCGGCTCTGCAGAGCGAGTATTCACTGTGGTGGCGCGAACCCGAGAAGGAAATTCTGCCAACACTTGAGGAGCTCGGCATCGGCTTCGTTCCCTTCAGTCCGCTTGGCAAGGGCTTCCTTACCGGAACCATCAATGAAAACACCGCTTTTGACAGCAAGGATTTTCGCAACGTTGTCCCTCGCTTTAGTGCCGAAAACCGCAAAGCCAACCAGGAACTGGTCGACGTGCTTGGTAAGGTAGCCGCCGAGAAACATGCAACCAACGCCCAGATTGCGCTCGCATGGTTGCTTGCGCAGAAGCCGTGGATCGTTCCCATCCCCGGCACCACCAAGTTGCATCGCCTGGAAGAGAATCTCGGAGCCGCGGACCTGCAGCTTACCCCCGACGACCTGGCGCGGATTGAAGATGCTGTTTCTGGAATTGAAGTGCAAGGCGAACGCTACCCTGCGCAACTTCAGCGACTCGTCGGCCGCTAGCCGTGCGATGCGATAACCACTGAGAAGCATCCGGCAAGCGTGGTTTGATCATCACCGGTGAACTGAGATCAGAATCACAAAAGTGATAGCCCGCGCAGGAGAACCGAAAATGAAAGCTCTATATTGTGGCGTACTCGCTGCTTTCGTTGCAATCTCCGCTCTCACCCAGCCTCAATCTGCAAAGAAGCAGTTCGCGCCCCATCAGTCGGCAAGGGAAAAACTGGTCGGAGCGTGGCGCCTGGTGCGGATTGAAGCGCCGGGACCGGACGGCAGGCCGAGCCTCATACCTCAGCCGAGAGGCATGCTGATCTACACGCGCGACGGCCACATGTCAGTGCAGCTCATGTACCCCAAGTCGGAGAATGCTCAATCCAATGAATACGTCGAAGATGGGTACGAAGCATCCTTCGGGAGCTATGACGTAAATGAAGCAGCGCACACGTTGACTCATCACGTGCAAGGATCGATAACGCGCGACCTCCTCGTCGGCAAGGATCTGCCGCGCACCTATGAGTTCACCGCGGACGGCCACCTCGTCATTAAGTCGGCACGGCAGGATGAACACTGGTCTGTCACCTGGGAGCATTACTGAGCAAGCTCCTGCACGATCGGCGTTCAAGGACCACGCGCAAACTTTTTTTGTAGAGAAGGCAGATCAATGCAAATGCGGAAGCTCGGAAACACCAATCTTGAAGTATCAGCCATCGGTCTGGGCTGCATGAGAATGAGCGCTGGTCACGGTCCAGCAGCGGGCACCAGGGAAGAAATGATTGCCGTGATGCGGGGCGCTGTAGAACGGGGCATTACATTCTTCGATACCGCCCAGGTTTACGGTCCGTTCGTGAATGAAGAACTGGTAGGCGAGGGGCTTGCGCCCGTTCGCGACCAGGTGGTGATCGCGACAAAATTCGGCTTTGCGCTGAATGCTCATGGCCG
This sequence comes from uncultured Acidobacteriaceae bacterium, assembly GCA_963826915.1. Classification (GTDB taxonomy): domain Bacteria; phylum Acidobacteriota; class Terriglobia; order Terriglobales; family Acidobacteriaceae; genus Telmatobacter. Next base: position 468,020 of record CAWGYG010000003.1, on the reverse strand, counting down.
ATCTTCGCCAGGTCTCGACAGCCGGCCCGAATATCTCAAGGAAAGTGTGGACGGCTCGCTTAAGAGACTCCGCGTCGACGCCATCGATCTCCTGTATCAGCACCGCGTCGATCCCGAAGTACCAATTGAAGACGTTGCGGGAGCCGTGAAAGACCTGATTCAGGAAGGCAAGGTGAAACACTTCGGCCTGTTCGCAGAACGTCCTTCCACAGCACCCAACTCAGCACAAATAGGCCCTTTCATGTTCGCGATTCGTCCGCCTCAAACGGCCAGTAGTCGGGAATAACGGCCATTCATCGCAAACAAGATGACTTCACGCCTACCTCAGCCGAAGATTCCGGCTGAGAGGTAATACAAATGCACATCAGAACGAAGTCAGCCTTGATCGCCGGTCTGGCCCTGTTGGCAGCAACCAGTCTGCCTGCCCAATCGAAGCCTGCGCAAACATGGACCCTGCCCCAGGGAACCACCGTGAAGGATAGCGGCCCTCGAACCTACCGCTTTGTCGTGGACTACAACACCGCCAACACCAAGGGAGAATTGGTATACCGTCAGCGCGTCACCGGCGAGTACACCCGCGGACTCGCCGGAGGAGACGTGATGTGGAAGAACGTATCGCTGGCGAGCGCGGTTGGGCCCACGGCGCCGTTCGCTGCACCTGAGAAGAGCGATTTCATGGAGGGGTTTCGCTATCGCAACGACAACGCCAACACCATGGCGCCGGACTTCTTCAAAGGATTCCCTCCCGCGGCGGTGATGCAGCGTAATCTGGTTTGGGACACAGGGATGATCGAGATGTTTGGCCAGAACCACTTCGATCAGCTGAAGCTCAACGAGCCCTACCAGATAATCTCCGACCAGGACGTGAACATACCGGACGTGGGCACCTTCCGCAACCACAACGTAGTGCTGGAGTGGATCGGTCGTTCCGAAAGAAATGGCCAGGAGTGCGCCTTGATTACGTACCATGCATTCTTCAATCCGGTCCAGATTGCTACTGGCGGAATGACCTTGATCGGTCGCAGCGACTATTGGGGAGAGATTTGGGTATCGCTGGAGACCAAACAGATCGAGTACGCCACACTCAATGAGAGCGTCGTGGGAGAGATGAAACTGCCCGGCCAGGACACACCGCAGGTCCTCAACATCTTCCGCAGCGGCACGCTGGAACCCCTAAGTGCGAAGAACTGAGGCGGTACAGAATGACAACGGAAGCAGTTCCTTTCAAGCACAGATGGGCGTTCTCGTTGTTGTGGACCAATGTGGCCGTGGTGCTGGTGGATCTGATCGTGTTTGTGGGTGGTCCCGCTCGCACCACCCGCGACCTGCTGCAAGGCCTGGCTTTCACATTTGTTTCCGCGAATCTGACCAGCGTTCTTGCGCTTTTGATCCTGGGTTGGTTCATCGAGAGACTGGCTCTCCGGGGGGTGCCTCCGTGGAAGGTTGTGATTCCAGGCATACTACTGTTCACCACAGGAGGGTGCCTCGTGGCGCAAACGCTCCTGGCAGCGGCCGGCTTTTCGGGTTCGCAGCATTTCTGGCTCGACTACTATCACACGCTGCGCTTCGCGGTGCCGCTGGCGCTGGTTTTCGGTCTCGGCGCCATGGCGCACGGGACGCTGCTTGCCCGCCTGCAAATGATGGAGCGAGAGCTGCATGAAAAACAGATCGCCGAGGAGAGGTCGCGAAAACTCGAGGCAGAGGCGCGCCTGCGGTCGCTCGAATCCCGTATCCATCCGCATTTCCTCTTCAACACGTTGAACTCCATTAGTTCGGCGATCGCGGTGAACCCCGCAAGGGCGGAACAGATTGTGGGCAGGCTCGCAGTGCTGCTGCGCGCATCGCTCGACAACAGCAATCAAACCCTGATTCCCCTGCACGAAGAGCTGGCAATGGTCGAGAGTTATCTTGATATTGAGAAGTCGCGCTTCGGAGACAAACTGCGCGGCTCAACAGAAGTTGCCGATGATCTGCGCAACGCTAAAGTGCCTCCCATGTCCGTCCAGGCATTAGTCGAGAATGCCGTCAAGCATGGGATTGCTCCACAACGCGGCGGCGGCGAAATCCTGGTGGCCGCTTCTGCTGAGAATGGGAACCTCAAAATCGAGGTTCGCGACACCGGTCCGGGATTCAACTTGACCGCGATTCCCGCCGGCCACGGACTCGATAATCTAGTAGAACGACTCCATGCGCTCTTCGGCGACAAGGCGCGCTTGAATGTATTCAGGCGGGACGGCCAATCAGTAGTGGAGATGGTGTTACCACACGTATGAAACTGCGCGCCTACCTGGTGGACGACGAACCTCCGGCCCTCGAGCGCCTGCGCCGGCTGCTTGAGCAGACTCGCCGCGTGCAGGTAATCGGTAGCACCACCGAACCCGAGGAAGCTGTGACCGCTCTCTCCGCCGATCCTCCCGATGTGTGTTTCCTCGACATCCAGATGCCGCGCCTCAATGGTTTCGAGGTCCTGGCGCGCCTGCCCATCCAGCCCATCGTCATATTCACCACCGCGTACAATCAGTACGCCCTGCAGGCCTTTGCAGTGAACTCGGTCGACTATCTGTTGAAGCCTGTCGATCCGGATTCCCTCGAGCGAGCGCTTAACAAGGTTGAACGCTTGCGAAGCTCGGCTCCTCTTGCGCAGCCTGACTTTCAGGCCCTGTTCCAGAAACTCGCGGATTCACTCCGCGAGACGAAGCCCGAATATCCTGACCGCATCGCGTCTCGTCTGGGAGATCGCCTCTGGTTCCTCGACCTCGTTCGCGTCACTCATTTCTACGCTGAAGATAAGTTGACCTTCGCCGTCTCTGACGGCAAGTCCTTTTGTGTGGATCACACCATTGCGGAGCTTGAAGTCAAGCTGAACCCCAGGCAATTCGCCAGGATTCACCGCGGCACGATCGTAAATCTCGCCTGGATCAAGGAGGTGGCGCTGCTCACTGGAGGTGCATTGAACGTTCGTCTCAAAGATGACAGCGAAACTGAGTTGACCGTCGCTCGCGACCGCGCCCGCGAATTCAAGGAGCGCGTCGGCTACTAGCTCAATCATTGTCTCCAGGTTCAATTTCAGAACCTTATTTTGTAGACGTTGCCGTGGTTGTCTATGGCAACTCCGTCATATTGGTCTTCTTCATCGAAAGGCGACAGCGGTTCACGGTGCTTCGCCCGATACGATGCCTCCCGTCGCGGTTATCATGGACCAAAGGCGCAACTTCAGCTTTGCTCGCCGATTCAGTCATTTTCGCACCTATGCTTTTCCGTGTCGTCTGCTGTCGCTCCAGAGTATTGTTCATCGGCGGACTGGTTTTGTTGATCGCCGGCCTCACCCTCTGTCGCGGTCGGCGCCTCCCACCAGCTGAAGCTTCTTCATCTCCCGCCGGGCGCGGACGCCTCGTTTACATCTCACAGGGCTGTATCCGCTGTCACTCAACCCACGTCCATCCCGAAACCCGCGACCTGCCCATGCAGCACCAAGCGAGAGTTGCCAATGAAGCTCACGATCAGCATGCGCCTGATCTGTCGCAGGTCGGCGCGCGTCGTTCGGCGCTTTGGCTCAAGATGCATCTCTACGACCCTGGCGAGGTCAGCGGTGTCTCTGTCATGCCTTCCTACGCGTTCTTGTTTCGTGACGGAAGAGGCAACGATCTGGTTGCCTATCTGTCCAGTCTTGGATCGGGCACAGATGAGCGCCTCGCCCAGGAACAAGGATGGCAACTGCCTCATGGCTTGGTCGCCGCGCCCGACACCGCCGCCGGTGAAAAGCTCTATCGGACATATTGCGCGACATGCCACAGCATCGATGGACGGACGAGGCTCAAATGGCAGTCAGAGTTCACAGAATCGCCTGCGATTCTTCAAGCTGGCGCGGTGCATTCCGGCGAGTCAGATAACCCAGAATCCCCACGCGTCGATCACTTGGCGCAAATCATCAAATTCGGAATTCCAAATTCCGACATGGCGGGTCACGAAAACCTTTCCGATAAAGACATTGCTTCACTAAGTCTGTGGCTTGCGCACAACCATTCGCAGCCGCCCCGCAATCAATAGCATTCATCTGCAGGAGACGGCTCTATGACCCAACAGGAGCCTCGAATTCATGCGGCCACGCTGCCTTTGTTTGCGACACACGCGATCCGGCCCGAAACCCGAAGCGGCGCTTGGCGAGACTCAGACAGTCGCTTCATCTCCCGCAATCTTCTGAGATGTAACCTCGCTCGGGTAATTGAAGAAGAGCTGATTGCCGTCGAGGTCGTCGACCACCAAAAGCCGATAGCCCCATGAACCCTCCTTGACTGGAACGCCCTTGGCCACGAGTTCCGCACGCAGCGCGTCCAACGCGGCAACTTGTGTCTCCGGCTCCGCGTTCAAGGAAATGAACATTACCCCCTTGCCAATCTTCTCCGGGGCGAGATTGTTGGCCAGGATGAGAGCGCAGCCCTGCCCGTCGACCTGTGCGACTCGCGCTCTGCCTTCCTCTTCGTAGCGCCAGGGGCTCGTGAAGCCAAGCTGGTCAACGTAAAAGCGAACCGACGCATCGACGTCCTTGACGTGCAGGATGGGGCGCGCAAACCAGTCAGTCATAGACCGTGCATCCTCCGGGATGGATTGCAACTAATTTTAAGTTGGCCGGGTCCGCAATTGTGCGATCGCCGGCGAGCTCTTTGAATGCCAGGTCAGAGAGGAGCACGAGGAGTTGCAAATCAGCTGCAAGGCTGATTCAGAGAACTACCTCGGAGGCTCCTCAGAGACTGGTCTGCTTGCTGCCCGCATCAAGAAGACCGAATCGACTTTACGAATTCGGCGCCCATCCACCGCACTCGTGCGGAGTCTCGACGTTTGACCCGTTGCCGGCGATGACGGCGCACTACCAGCCCGGCGACAAGTAACCGCACTCGGCCGCAGTCCGCAAGTTCGAGGGCCCGAGGATGCCGGCGTCCGTGCAAGTGGCGCCATGATCGATTACTGCCTGATTTTTATTAATCTCATTGGTATACGAATCGACAATCTGCTGCGTAGTGAGCCCCGATGCCGGCCCTGATGGTGCAGAGGCTGGGGACATGTAGGGGCCAATCATCTTTTGCGTCCATCCAGGAGCTATCGAGTAGCTCTTGAAGACGGCCGAAACGATGGGGGCAGTCTTGGATGCTATGGCCGCGGGCGCCGAACCCACCATCAATATATTCTTGAAAAATTGGCCGGAGTCGTCCGGGAGCGAACAGAGAATGCCCATTGCATTCTGTTGAACGGCGCTATTGCTCACAACAAACGTGCCGCATTGGCCCATCGCCGCCGGCACTTGGAGAAGGGCTCCGTAGATAAACTTAATCTGAGGAGCCGGCTTTCCGCTAATCGCCGCCCCCTGCTGGTTGATCATGACCAGTTTGTCACTCAGCTTTGCCGAACTCGGCATGGTTATCGCAGCGCCGTTGGGGGCCTTCTGTCCCGCTTGAAACGGACCGTCATGCGCGACAATGATCTGTCCGAGAGTGATCGATTCGCCCTGCGATCCCGACATGACAATCATGCCGCTGCCACCGCCCTTGACCGTCCATCCGGCAGGCACACCGGCAGAGGCGCTTTGGTCGGGCAAAGTATAGGTTTGCAACTGGACTGGAGGTGCTGCTGGGGCCGTAGGGGGCGTCGCCGGCGCTTGAGCGGAGACAACGGCTGGAACTCCGATGATGATCGAGATCACCGGCACGGCGGCGATCCGCAGAGATTTCATGGTGTCGCATATTTGCATGGTTAAGTTCCCTCGTCCTTGATTTTTTTTGGCCCTTTGTTTTGCCCGAGGCCGGAGCCGCGGCGATCCTGCGCTTGTTTCTATGCTCGTTTCTGTACCTGGATATGCGCAGGTTAGCATTCATCGATCAGGGATGGCTATCGTCTTTGCGCGAGAAATCGCAGAACGTTGCGAGCAAGTCAGGTCCGGCCAAACGCTCATGCGGCTCCGAAGCTTTGCGCAGAGTTTCCCTTCAATTCGCTATTCTTGAATTTGGATACAAAACTGGTCCGGCTTCTTCTCCTTTACGTCGCTGGACGATCTCCAGAGCCTGATTCAGCAGCCTGAGGCCCACCGCGGCCCCTGAAACTTTGGGTGGCCCAATCGCCGCCAATAAGCCTGTTTAAGAGCAGTTAAAGTGTCGGAAAATGCCGAAAATGACCAGAATGTGCCAAAATATGCCACCATAAAAATCGTCCAAATATCAATACATAAACGACTTACACACATTCTGGCTGCAAACAATAAAAAATTGAGTTTGAAAACTGTAGTCCTGTAAGACTGTACAAGTACACCTCGCACCGGCCTCCCACGCAATCGGCGCTCCGGGCCGTCTCCGGAACCCGCAAAGTGGGCTTTTTCTTTCATCGGATCCCGGCTTCATCGAGGCCCCGACTCTATGTCTCATTGCTCACAAGTTTCCTTGCATCTAACCCTTTAGCGCTTTCTTTCGTTCCGCCCATCGCCGGCATCATCCGGAATCACTCAACGCTCTGGCTCGCAGCAATGCGTGCCTCCCATCCAAGGGGCACTCAGGCATCATGTTGATCCGCTTAGGTTACGACATTCAATTCGAGATCCCCGCCCCCGTAGCCATGGTTGCGCTGCTCAGCGTCCATCCCTCTCGCGTTCACGATCTCCTGGAGCCGGACGAATTGCGGATTGAGCCCATGCTGGAAATCTCCAGCTACATCGACAGCTTCGGTAATCGCTGCGCCAGGTTCGTTGCGCCCCAGGGACATCTCCGCCTCAGCGGATCCACGCTCATTCAAGACTCGGGCCAGCCCGACGAGGTTTGCTGGTCGGCGCGCGAGAATGCCGTGGGCGATCTTCCCAACGAGATCCTCTCTTATCTGCTCAATAGCCGCTACTGCGAGGTCGATCGCTTCTCCAACATCGCCTTCGAGCTCTTTGGCCACGTGTCTCCCGGGTGGGACCGCGTGCAGGCCATCTGCAACTGGGTCCACACCAAAATCGCGTTCAACTATCAGCAGGCTCGACCCACCAAGACCGCGCTCGATGTTTTTACTGAGCGTGTCGGAGTTTGCCGCGACTTTCAGCACCTGGCCATCACCTTCTGTCGCGCCCTCAACATCCCCGCTCGATATGCCACCGGCTATCTCGGCGACATCGGTGTCCCGGTCGTTTTGCCCATGGACTTCAGCGCCTGGTTCGAGGTCTACCTCGACGACCGCTGGTGGACATTCGATGCGCGCAACAATCAGCCTCGCATCGGTCGCGTCCTCATGGCCACAGGCCGCGACGCCTCCGACGTTGCCATGACCACTTCTTTTGGACAGGCGGATCTCAAGTACTTCTTCGTTGTCACCGAAGAAGATACGACCGCCGCGCAACATCGCGCCCCAACCGGCAGCGGCCAGATCGCGCTATGAGTCAGAGTGACGCTCCAATATCGGGATTCGCACCCTACTTCGAAGCCTCGCCGCCCGGCGCGTAGTAGCCCTCGCGCGTTGCCACCGTCAGTTCGCCCTTGGTGGCTTTGAGCGCGATCTTGTGGAACCCTCCATCGTTGTCCACCACATCCGGCGTGTAAGTAAGCAGGTATTGGCCGCGTAGTTCTTCGGCGATCTGGCTGTAAATCTCGTCGAGGTTCTCCTTCTTCTTGGCCTCATACGCATGACCGCCCGTGCGCGTCGCAATCTCCGCCATGATCTTCTTGCCGTCTACCGCCGGCTTCGGCTCGCCGCCGCCTCGCCGCTGCCCACCTCCGGGATATCCGCCGCCGCCGCCCGGGTAGCCGCCACCGCCCATGCCGCCGCGCCTGCCCCCGCTTCCGGGGAAGCTATTCCCTTGGCCGCGCTCTTCTTCGCCTTTGAAATAAATCGTGTAGATAACCACGTTGGCGTGATCCGCCGCGTCAATCGCGTCATTCAACGTGTCCTTGCTGCCTCGGTCGACGCCGTCAGAGAACACCACCAGCGCCTTGCGACCATCCTTTGGCTTCATCAGCTCATCTGAAGCCAGAAAGATCGCATCGTAGAGCTGCGTTCCGCCACGCCCGTGCGTCGTGTGGTCCCGGTCATCGCCCGTCGTTTCGGGTCCTTGGTTGTCATCCCGGGACTGGTGCGATGGCCCCATATCGTCGAGCTCGTGGTGCAATTTGTCGCGCGAAGTCGTGAAGTCCTGCAGCAGTTCCACTTCTCTGTCAAAGTGGATCAGGAATGCCTGGTCGGTCTCCGTCACAGCGCCTGACTTGGGCACCGCGGGCAGCATCGTGTCCACAAACTTGCCCCCGGCCTTGCGCTCGTCCTCCATCGCACCGGAAACGCTGCGGCTCGTATCCACAAGCAGTCCCAGCCGGTAAGGCAGATTCGTCTCGTGCGTAAAGCTCTTGATGACCTGCGGACGACCGTCTTCGGTAAGCGTAAAGTCGCTTATCTGCAGCGTCGTCACCAGCGCGCCATGCTTGTCGCGCACCGTCACAGGCAACAAAACCTCCCGCGCCTGCACATGCAGAGTCGCGACCGGCTTGTCATCCCTGGCGGGTTGTGGCGGCGGTTGCTTCGAAGCCTGTTGACCCAGTATCGCTAACGGCATGCACGCCACAGCAGCAACGGCTAATTCGGTAAGTATTCTAATTCGCATGATTTGTAGTCCCAGCCACACTTTAATCCATTAGACGACGCCAGGACGCAACCGTTGACTTCCGATCCAACCAAAGTTGGTTTCGAACCAAACGTCCGCCCCGCAAATATTCCTTTTGGGCGCTGCTCGAACACTGCCTTTGAATCCACCTTGATGACCCATTACGACGGAGTCAGGCATCCGCGCAGAGTTTCCGTGAATAGCTTGACTCCAACTCACCGGTTCTCTAACCTTCAGGTCCACCAGCGGATACGTTCAAGGATGGAGCCAACTTCATGAAGGTGCACTGCGCCCGCGTTGTTCTTGCCATTTTGTGCATCCTCATTTGCTGCCGAATTCCGGCTCAGTCGCCGTCTGGAGCTGGATCGCCGGCCGCTCCAACCAGGACCGCGCTGCTCATTGGAATCGACACTTACGCCCATCCTTCCAACGACATCGCAGTTCCCGGCGGCACACCACCCATTGGACGTTATGAGCCCGGTCTGACATTTCCCAACCTCGCGGGCCCTGTCCACGACATCGACGCGATGCGAGCGCTGCTCTCCCAGGAATTCGGCTTTCCCAACGACAACAAGCACATTCACATTCTGCTTGACGAGGCGGCAACCCACGACGCCATCCTCAAGGCCATGCAGCAGTACCTGGTCAAGGAACCGAGTCCCGGCGACACCGTTGTGCTCTACATCTCTTCGCACGGTTCTCTTCGCGCCGACCCCAACGCGGACCCCAAAAGGCATTGCCAGCGTTTCGACCTCGACGGCACCGGCCTACATCCCTCCTGCGCTGAGAACACCATCGTGCCTTACGACTGGTATCTAGGCCGGGATGACATCTTCAGCCGCGATCTCCGTCACATCTTCAATCAAGCTGCCGATCGCGGAATTCACCTGACCGCCATCTTCGACTCCTGCCACTCCGGTTCACTGGCGCGGGGCGCGATGAGCACCGCTCAGGTAGTGGCCCGCGATTTTGTCTTCGACCCTCGCCCGATGCCGGATGATCCTTATCCCTCCGAAGCCACCGGAACCCCTCCTGAGAACCGTAAAGACAACCCCGTGCTGGTTCTCTCCGCCGCCCAAAAAGATCAGTCGGCGATGGACGTTCAGAACGCCCACCCGCCTCACGGGCTGTTCACCGATGCGCTCGTCGAGACGCTGAAGGGCATGCCCACCAACAGGCCGGTAAGCGAAGTCTTCAAGCGGCTGCAGATAGCCATGGAATTGGCCCCCGACGCAACCAATCAGCAACCTCAACTTGATGCGTCAGACATCCGCAAACAGCAACCGCTCTTTGGCGGACCGGCAGGCAGCGGTCCGCCCACGGCCGCAATCGTCTCGGCTGACTCTAGAGGCGTCGTTCTCGATATCGGCACCATCGCCGACATTGGCAAGGGTAGCGAATTCACTGAAGTCACCGAGACCAAAAAAGTACGCGCCGTGCTTCAGGTAACCGATTCCGTTGGGCTCGCGCGCTCCAAAGCTACGGTGATCTCTCCGGCAGGTGCGACGGTGCAACCCAGGGATATCGTTCAGTTGTCCAAATGGGTGCCGGCCCAGCGCCCCACTTTGAACTTCTACGCCGGCGCTTCAAATCCCTCGCTGGCGGAGATCCAGGACGCTCTCACGGTGTTGCGTGCTGCCAATGTCAAGCTAGCTCGAGACCCGTCTTCCGATCCCTGGACCCACCATCTTGCCTGGGACGGCGCGCACTGGACTCTCTCTACGCATTCCAGGAAGACTCCTGCAGGCCAGGTCTGGAAAGAAAAGCCCGCCACGTTTGGCGCCCAATTGGCGCCCGCGGCCCTGAAGAAGCTGCCGCACACTGCAATCGTCTGGTTTGACGCTCCCCTGCCGAGGGAGTCGGCGCAAGCTCTGCTGCCTCCACCGGTAGCAGGCATGCCCCACAACGCGGCCCAGCTTACCTCCGATCGTAGCCAGGCAATGTATGTCATCGCGGGCACTCCCAATGAAACCGGAATCAGCTACGCATGGTTTAAACGCAGCGACGTGGACGCCGAGATCCAAACGCCGAAAGAAATCGCCCCAGGTTGCTCGCCGAATTCTCCCTATCCCCTCCGCACGGATTGGGTCGTCCCGGTGGAAAAGGTCCCGCTGGAAATCACCCTCTCAGAGTCCGCGGTTCAGTTGGCGAGACTCAATGGCTGGTTGCATCTCGAATCATCGCTGACCGGCCAGGAGGAATTTCCCTACCGGCTTGCCTTGCGGCCAGCGTCCAGCAAGGGACTCGTTAACGACGGCGGCAAAACCTATAAAGAGGGGAAATACGAACTTTGGCTCGTCCGCAACGGCATCGACAAGGTCTTACCTCGCTGGGTCTATGTTCTCGGCATTGATTGCCAGGGTAAAGGCACCCTCATGTGGCCCTACGATGGCGGACCACCCGCCGGCAAATTTCCCGCTTCTGACAACGGGCGGCTCGACCAGATCCTCCTGCCCGGAGATCCATTCCCCGTGGACGATCCCCTTGGAACCGACACCTATGTGCTGTTGACGACATCTACGCGGCTATCAGATGTGTATGCTCTCGAATTCAAGGGAGTGGTGACTCGGAATGCAAAGCCTTCAACCCCGGTCGGTCCTCTTGAGGATCTGCTCGACTTGACCAGCAAAGGCGTTCGCGCTGGCGCCCGTCCCACGCCGACCAATTGGAGCGTCCAGGCAATCCAGACCCAAAGCTCGGCAGAACCGTCCCCGGCCTCCGCGAACGGCAAGCCATAAATGCGCAAACAGAAAGCCATAAAAATGAGCGGTGTCGTTCTGAAGATTCAGCGGCTGAGGAGAGGCAACACAAAGAGCAGCGGCAAGCTGGCAACGAGACTTTTGGGCTTGGCAATGGCAGCGGTCCTGCTCCTGGCCGCGACAGCGCAGGCCCAGCAGCATGCTCATTTATTGGTGCAGTTGGGACACTCTAAGCCAGTGCGATCGGTGGCGTTTTCGCATAACAGCCGCTACGTTCTAACCAGCGGCAATGACGGGGCGGCAGTGCTGTGGGAAGCGGCGAATGGCCGCGAGATCATGCGCTTCGAGGACGACTCTGAGGGTCGCTTCCTGGTCTCGTTCTCCCCCGATGGACGCTCTATCCTCACGGGTAGGACGTTGTGGGACGCTGCAAGCGGGAAAAAGATATGGAGGTTTGTGGCGAAGCCGGTACTTTGCTCTGGGCCACAATGCCAACCAGCGGGCGAGGACTGTGAAGTCTGCAGTCCCGAGACAGGCCCAAAAGCCAAATTGCCGCCGGTCTTCATTTCCCCTGAAACTGCACTGCTTGCCAGCGCATTCTCCCCCAATAGCCGACAGGTTCTGACCGCTAGCGTCGGCACTGTAGAGAGCCCGGGAATTACAGTGCGGATATGGAACACCATCAGCGGTCGGGAAATTCGAGAAGTGAAACTGGCCTCTGGACCGGTTTCGAACAATCCGTCGCCCTCTGGATGGGCACTTGCGGCGGCATTCTCCCCGGACGGTCGATACCTGCTGACCAGTGCTGCTCTGTCGCGTGGAAGTGATTCGGCGACGACGCTATGGGATGTGATCAGTGGCAAGGAAGTGCGGCGGTTTGAAGGCCGCTCACCTTATCATGCTGATTCGGTCTCCTTCTCGCCGGATGGGCACTATGTGCTGACGGGGAGCCTTGACCGGCAGGCTGTGCTTTGGGACGCGACTAGCGGCCAGGAAATACAGCGGTTTGACGTCAAGAATGGCATCGAATCATTGGCCTTATCGCCTGACGGGAGATCAGTGTTGATAGGCAGCTACTACAAAATAGCGCAGCTGTGGGACACGGCCACCGGGAAGCAGCTGCGGCAATTCGGAGTGGATGATCCCGCGGACCATAATTCGGTCCCGCCGCCAAGTGGGGTGAACCCGGTGGCTTTCTCGCCAGACGGCCGCTACATTGTGACGGGGAGCGCCGACCTGGCGGCGCGGCTGTGGGATCCAAGCAGCGGCAAGGAGCTGCAGCGATTCGAAGGCCAGGCCAGCGGTGTCACTTCAGCGGCATTCTCTCAAAATGAACAATACCTGATGACGGTGAGCAGAGACCGGGCAGCGCGATTGTGGGACACGAACAGTGGGAAGCAGCTACGGCGCCTGGGAAAGGGCAACGAGATAATCCTCTCCGCAGCCTTCTCACCCGACAGCAAGACCATCGTGACGGGCGGCGGTGGACCGAGTCTTCTGTGGGATGTGAACGGCGGCGACCCGCTGCTCCGGTTCGACGCAGGCTCGGACGATGTCGATGAAGTTGCTTTTTCGCACGATGGCCGATTTGTGGCAACAGGCGGCTGGGGAAAAGCAAGCGTGTCGGATGCAAAAACCGGGCTCGTGACTCGACAACTTGAAGGTATCAAGGACTATTTGAAGTCGGTTGCCTTTTCTCCCGACGACCGATACGTTCTGGCGGGAACGTGGGGCCAATCTGTAGATCTGTGGAACGCGGAAAGCGGAATTCAAGTAAAGAGATTTGTTGGACCTCATCACGGGAACGCTACGACGCTGAGCATGGACGTTGCCAATCCGGTTGCCTTCTCGCCCAATGGCCGATTCGTGTTGACCGGAAGCGACGACGGCGTGGCGCGATTGAAAGATCTGGCAACCGGCCAACCGCCCCTGCTGCTGCAAGGGCACACCAGCGCACTCAGGTCAGTTGCCTACTCTCCCAATGGCAGTTCGGTTCTGACAGGAGGCCTGGACGATACCGCGCGACTCTGGGACCCGGCGAGCGGCAAGGAACTGAAGCGCTTTGAAGGAAATTCCCTTCACGATGTGGAGTCGGTGGGATACTCAGCCGACGCCGATGGCCGATACGTGCTCACAGGAAGCGGGGACGGCACAACCCGGCTGTGGAATCCTAAAACCGGGAAGGAATTGGCGTCAATTATCAGCTTTGAGAATGGTGGCTGGGCGGTGGTCGATCCTGAAGGCCGTTTCGATACCGACGATCTCGATGGCAATGCTCCAATGCAATGGGTCGTCGACGATGATCCGATGCGGGCGCTGCCGCTGGAAATCTTCATGCACGATTACTACACGCCGCGCCTGCTCTCGCGCATCATAAGCGGCGAGAAGCTGCCGCCCATCCGCTCTATTGCCCAGATCACGAACCGCGTGCAGCCGGATGTTTCCGTTGTGTCGGTGACCCCATCTACAACACATCCTGGCCGCGTCGACGTGGTCGTTCGCGCGGCCAGCCATAAGAATGAGAAGGGGACTGCCAGCGGACTACGGGACCTGCGGCTCTTTCGCAACGGACAGATGGTGGATTATCGAAAGAACGATCTGAAAGACGGCAATTTCACCATCAAAGACATTCAACTGCCCACTTCTGTAAAGACCGTCACCTTTACGGCGTACGCCTTCAACAGCATGAATATCAAGAGTCCCACAGCGCAGAAGGACTATGCGTACGAGCCGCGACCAGCGGCCAGGCCGCATGCATACCTGTTGCAGATCGGCGTGAATCACTATCAGGCAAGCGGATGCGAGCTGCACGGTTCGGCCACCGACGCTGAAGAACTGAGCAAGGTTCTGACCGACCGGCTAACTAAGCGCGGACTGGATGTGAAGCCGGTCCGCCTGATCTCAACCGCTACTGAGAACGGCGCGACCAAGAAGAGCATTCACAACGCGCTCGCGGCGATTGCTGCGGTTGCCACGCCCGACGATGTCTTCTTCCTCAGCTTCTCCGGCCATGGCTACGGCGATAAAGACGGTCGATTCTACATCTTTCCTTCCGACGTCGAGGGCAGGTGCAACGGTGTCAATGACGCGATGCTGCGACAGGCGATCTCTGCCGACGAATTGACCGAGTGGCTGCGGCCGATCGATGCCGGGGAGATGACGTTCATTCTGGACTCCTGCCAATCGGCCAGCAGCGTCGAAGCCAACGACTTCAAGCCCGGGCCGATGGGAAGCCGCGGGCTGGGCCAACTTGCCTATGACAAGCGAATGCGAATTCTGACGGCCAGCCAATCGAATCAGGAGGCGCAGGAGCGCAATCTCCCGGTGGGAAATCGGGACGGCGAGGGGCGGACGCAGGGACTGCTGAGTTATGCGCTGACCGAAGAAGGGCTGGTGGAGGGAAAGGCAGACTGGAAGCCGAAATACGGGCAGATTACGGTAGGCAAGTGGCTAACCTATGCGGCCGACGCGGTGCCCAAATCCCTTGCGACTGGCGCGGTTCAGACTCCAAAGGGCATGAAGCGCTTTGGCGCATCTACGCCGCATGCGAAGTCCGCGCAGATTCCCGCGGTCTTCGATTTCTCCAAGAATGACACCTTTGTTCTGCAGTGAACCGCTGGTCGACTGATATTAGCAAACAAGGGAGCGACCTCGTTGATTTGAAGGCGCCCCCTCCGCATTTCTTTGACGTCTCATCCCGTTATGCCAGGTCGAGATGATTACTGCCCCTGCGAATCCTGCTCAGATGTACCCTTCTTACCGATCTTGTCGATCCGCGGAGTGATCATCGAGCCGAATTGAATTGATTGAAGGGCATGGGAATCGCCGTGATTGTCGAACTTCAATGCGACCTTTTCATCATTTGGCTTGGGCTGGCCCGGCCTCAGCAGCCAGGTGTAGCTCTGCGACGAATTCTGGCTTTCGAGAGTCACGAAGCCACCCGTTGAATCATGAATGACATGATAGGTGCCGGCGGGGAGCGTCTTTCCGGCAACCGTGAAGTTGAAAGGTACATCGACGATGGTTGCCGCGTTTGCAGTGTTTGCTGCCAGCGTTGCTGCTATGCCGACGGCGGACGCCAAAATGACTTTCCGAAATATCGATTGCATGTGTGATACCTCCTGCCTTGTTCACCACGCTAACGGTTTTCGAAAAGATAGTTGTCAAGCCTTCGTCCAAAAAACATCAAATCTTTAGCTGGCCTTTTGTTGTTTCGGCCTTGCTCGCGCAATCATTTCGCGGACCATATCCAATTCGCCGTCGATCTCTTTTACGAACACTCTGCGCTCGGGGTCGCCCATATTTTCCGCGATACCCAATGCATGCTCCAGCAATTGAATCGACTCCTGATAGGCTTGTCTTTCATGCGAATGTCGTGCCCCCGCGCGCAATGCGAGCACGGTCTGCTCCCATTTGCCGGCGGATTCATAGTGCATCGCTATCTCTCGCGCAACATTAGCTTCGCGCCCCGCAAATAGAGCACTCAGACGCTCTGCGATGCGGATGTGCGCTTTCGCCCGCCGACCCGCCGTCTGCCGTTGGTACAGCACATCGCGATAGAACTCGTGGGCAAAAGAGTAAAAGTCCGACTGGGTTCCGTCTGGAAGATCGTCATGACCTGCGCGGCGCACCAACCCCGTTTGGCGTTCCAGGCCATCACATAGCTCCTCTACGTGTTCTGAATCTTCTTCGAGCGCTGCGGCTACCGACCAGACTGGAAACGCAATGTGCATCAGGCTTCCCGCTTCGAGAACCTTTTGCTCCAGTGGACTCAGGCGACCTATCTCCAATTCAATTAGCCTGGCCAGCTCGCTTGGAACGCTGATCTCAATTTCAGAAATGGACCTGAGCAGTTCCCATCTGGCTTCATCCTTCGCACCCTTGCGTACCAGGAATCGCTCCGCGATCATGTGCTCCAGAAGCGCAAGCACAAAAAGAGGAATCCCCGCGGACCGCTGGTAGATGAAGCCATCCAGTCCTGTCGGCAATTCTTCTTGATCCAGCCGCCGGCTCAACAGTTGTTTCAAAGACTGCTTCGACAATGGCTCAAGCGCAAATTCCGAGCATAGATGCCGCACCAGCAGATCTTGCTTCATTGACTTCAGATAAAGCCTTGTTGATCGATCTTGGGGTCTGTATGTCGCAATCACCAGCAGTCTCGATGGCGTCTGGCGTCGTGCCAATGCGGAAATGAGTTCGAGAGTGGATTGATGGGCCCATTGAATATCCTCAAGTACGAGAACGAACACCTTCTCTCGTGTAAGCTCTTCGAGTGCCTCGCATAGTTCTGCCGGCCGATCTTGAAAGGTGCGTCGCTGAGCAAGCCATGCCGCAAGTCCGCCCTCCTGATCTGTTGATGTGAAGCACTGACCGAGTGCCTCCAAAACAGGATAGTAATCTTCCTTCTCGCTCAGTCCTTCAACGCAATGCCCCCAGGCCATCCATGCTTGTGGCAATGTGACATCCAAAACTCCGCGAAGCGCATTGATAAGCGAGGTCTTTCCGATTCCAACTTCGCCGGTTATAAACACCAGCTGCCGCTGCCCGCTTGCGGCTACGTGCGCCAGTTTGACCAGGTGAACAATTTCCGCATCCCGCCCTACCAATTCATTGGCAGACACGTCTCGCTTCGAAATTCCGCCAGAGCTCGCAGTCCCAAAGATCGCATCCGCATTCTCCTTCACCGTTGCAACAAAACTGTAACCACGCTTCGGGATGGTCTTGATGAACTTCGGATTTTTCGCATCGTCGCCCAGGACCTTCCTGAGTTCCAGCATGTAAGTCCGCAACACCTGTGGTTGCACGTAAGTCTTCGGCCAGACCGAATCCAATATTTCATCGTGGGTAATCAAGCGGCCGGGATTCTCCACGAGGTAGCGGAGAACGGAGAACGGCTTCTTGGCTAGAGCAATCTGCGCACCCTCGTGCCAGAGACATTCGTTTGTACTATCCAGCGCAAACGACTCAAATTGCCTCATCCAGCGGGACTCCTCGGGGAGATGACCCCCATATCCGATTCAGCAATCAAGCTTCCAAACTGTGAAGAACTTCCCTCCTTGCAACTACTGCCATCCATTGAGAATGGCAATAACCGGCGGGTGTTCTCCTGCGGGGAAGCGTCCATTTATGAACACATGTGTTCCGGTGCGAACAGGTCCGCCGCCCTGGGTGGTTGTCCACCGGTTTGACTGGATTGTGTGCCATTTTGTGTACCACCGTTTGCGTGAATTTCTGTCGGGGAGCGCTCGCAGGTTTTCTGTCCAAAAGCAAAGCCCGCTGATTTAGCGGGCTTTAGCCGATATTGACTGGTAGCGCTACCGGGAATCGAACCCGGGTTTTAAGATTGAGAATCTCACGTCCTAACCCCTAGACGATAGCGCCACATTGGAGGGGAAATGGCCGTCGCGGCCACCTGTCTAATCTATCAAATAACCGAATTGTTGCCAAAAATCAGGCGGCTTGCTTGGCTGTGTCAGATGCCCAGTTTCCGCACTTCATCGTTGTAGTACTTGCGGTACAGAATCTCCCACTCCTGCGAGCCTTCCAGGATGATCTTGCGCTGCGAGGCAATCTTGAGCCGCGCGGCAGTATCGATTCCCGCTTCCTGCGTCAGCAGCGCTTCCAGCGCCTTGCGCGCCTCCTGGCGGATGGTGTTCCGATCCTCCATGAAACCGACCGCATCGATATCCGCAAGGGTGTCTGCCACGGTGTGAGCCAGTTTGTTGAGCTTGTCGCGGTTGATCCTCATAGCACCGCCTTGTACTTCTTGGCCAGCTCCGTCTTCACCTTCTTGAACATCTCGGCATATTGCGCACCCGATTTGCGCATCTCTTCAGAATAGGCATCAAGCAACACGCGCACTTCATCGTTGATGCGGTCTTCTAGAGACAGTTCGTCGATCAAACCTTGCGTCACGCGCGATTCGGTATCCTTCAAATCGCTGGTGGTGATAAGTTTGGCGTCGATGAGGTGTTTGACCGTGCGGCGGGCCAGATACCCAATATATTCACGTGAAAAAATCATGGGCTAAGTTATGAGAATACCGCATCGGAGTGCCGGGTGTACACCCGCAGACCCAGCCATTTCATGGCCATCCGCCGGAAGGAACGGTCAGTCAGGCGCCAGGCCGCCCGTCTTCTAGTTCCTATGAGGGCAGCTCTTCGTGTTGACGCATTCATCGGCGAGCCGCAGCCGCTCCACCGGCCTGCCGCCGATCAGGTGCTCCTCCACGATTGCCGCAGCGTCCTCCAGTTTCACGTGCCCGTACCACACAGCCTCCGGGTATACCACCACCGTAGGGCCGTGCTCGCATTGATCCAGACATCCAGACTTGTTGATGCGAACCGTGTTGCCCAGCCCGGCAGCCTTTGTCAGTTGTTGTAGTTGTGTGTGCAGCTCACTTTTCCCGTCGGTCGTGCACGAGGGCCGCGGAGCTCCTTCCGGGCGCATATTATGGCAAACAAAAACGTGGTGCTTGAACAGGGGCAATCGATGCTCCTCCTGCCTTCAGACTACAGCCTCGCCCCAATCCCGGCTTTCCACATTTGATGGGACCCGCCTGAGTCCCATCTGAGAGAATGATTGCTTGACTATGAGTACGGATAATCTGCTTTCGCTGAAAGACGACATGGTGGCCTTTATCGAAGGCCATGGTCTCAGTCGCCTGCCCGGATACATTACAGAGGACATTCCATCGATCGTGTGGGAAGGCGAAGGCAATCCCGACGCGTGGAAAGACTTTGTGGAAATGGCAAAGCATGTCGGCGCTCCCTTTGTCACTTTCAGCGAAATGAAACTGGAACGCGGGGATCTCGATTCGCTCGTTGAAGAAGCGGGTGAAATGAATTATCCCGATGAAGAAGCCACTGAGCTCGTCGAGGCCCAATGGTTGCGCAAATACGCAGGCATGGTCGGCTACATCCAGCTTGGCTTCGTTTATCAGGGAATCGTTTTCCTCCATGAAACCACCACCGAGTGGTACGAGCGCTTCCAATCCCTCCTTGAAGAGGTTGAAAGCTTTCATGACATTGTGATCGATGATCACGACCACGAGCACGACGAAGAGGACGAGTAAGAAGCGTGTGCGCGATGGGCGCAACTCAAAACGGCCCCGCAGTTTCTCCTGCAATTCCACGTCAGCGTCCACCTCAGCGTTGGATCCTCGCCGAAGCACATCCAGACCAGGCCAACGCCCTCGCGCGTGAGGCGCGGATTCCCCTCGTTCTGGCAGAACTCCTCGTTGCGCGGGGCATGATTGATCTCCACGCCGCTTTTGCGTTTCTCAATCCCGATCTTTCGCAGCTCCACAATCCATTTCTCATGCTTGGAATGAACGCCGCCGTCGAGCGCCTTGAGGCGGCCATCGCTCATCGCGAACCGATCTTGCTTTACGGCGATTACGACGTGGATGGCACCACCGCGGTTGTGTTGCTCAAAACCGCAATTGAATTGCTCGGCGGCGAAGCCCGCTTCCATGTGCCGCATCGCCTCCGCGAAGGCTACGGCCTCCAATCCGCGGTGCTTGAGGCTGCCCACGCCGATGGCGTTCGCCTTGTCATCACTGTCGACACTGGCATGCGAGCCTTTGCCGAGGCCGAAACAGCCCGCCGCCTCGGCATGGACCTCATCATCACCGACCATCATCTGCCCAGCGCTGATGAGGCAGTCCCCTGCGCGCTCGCTATTCTCAATCCCAATCAGCCAGGATGCAATTATCCCGAGAAATCCTTGTGCGGTGCCGCCATAGCTCTCAAATTGGCCCAGGCGGTGCTCGAACGGCACGATGGTGCCCGCACCCGCGACAAACTCCTTCCCAGCTTTCTCAAGTTGGCCGCCATCGCAACCATTGCCGACGCAGTCCCTCTGCGCGGCGAAAATCGTGTGATTGCCGCCCTCGGACTTCGCGAGTTGCGCCGTCCTGTCGGCGCCGGACTGCGCGCCCTCTTCGCTTCCGCTCAACTCGATCCGGCAACCAGGCCCATCACCGGATTTGACGTTGCCTTCCGCCTTGCTCCCAGAATCAATGCCGCCGGAAGGATGGACGTAGCCTCCGAAATCATTGAGCTCTTTTGTACCCGCGATGCCGCGCGCGCTTCCGACCTTGCCATGAAGCTTGAGCGGCTCAACCGCGAACGCCGCGACACCGAAGCGTTTGCACTCACCGCAATCGACGCGCTATTAGCCGGCGATTCTGATCTGGCAAGCAACCGCCTTCTGGTGATCGACGGTGACGGCTGGCATCGCGGCGTCATCGGTATCCTTGCCTCGCGGGTAGTGGAGCGTACCGCCAAACCAGCAATTGTGATCAGCGTCGAAGACGGCGTTGCCCATGGCTCCGGCCGTTCTGTCGACGGCTTTCAGCTGCTCGAAGCAATCGAAACCTGCGCCGACCTTTTCACTCGTTTCGGCGGACACGCTTTTGCCGTGGGCTTTGCATTGCCTTCCGCCTCGCTCCCTGAACTGAAGCGCCGCCTCAACCTCTGCGCCGAAGAGCGTCTTGCCGCGCGCGAGCCTGAACGCCTGCTCCACATTCATGCCGAACTGCCCCTTGACGGCATCACTCCTGTGCTCGCAGGTTGGTTGCGCAAGCTCGAGCCGCTCGGCCACGGAAATCCAGAGCCGATCTTCGTTGCGCGCAATGTGCGCCTGCTCTCCGCTCCGCGCATCATGAAAGACCGCCATCTCCGCCTCGAACTCGTGCAGGAATCAGATTCAGGCAGCCTCGTCTCCAAGGCCTCCATGCGCGCCGTCGGCTGGGATATGGCCGCGCACTCTCAAGCCCTCGGGCTCACCCAGGGATCGCGGATCAGCGTCGCCTACCGCATCCGCGAAAATCCCCATCCCGAATATGGCGGCCTCGAACTGGAAATCGCCGGCATCCAACCCGAAAACCTGTAAAAACAAGAAGGCCCACGGCGAACCGTGAGCCTCTTTGGTTGGAAGAAAGAGCGGCCGGATTAGTGGTCCTTGTGCTCCTTTGGTTCGGACTTGGATTCCGCCTTCGGCTTCGACTGTTCCCTCGACGGAGCAGGACGAGCCTGCTGAGTAGTGTGCTGCTGCGGTGCTGGGCGCGACGAATTTCCAGGAGCCGACGGCTGACGACTCTGGTAAGCGGGCCTTCCGCCACCCGACGCTGGGCGCGGCGCAGTTGATTGCTGTCTGAAGCTCGAAGGCGCAGCGTGCGTCTCTGCCGCAAGCGGCTTTGATACCGCCAGGTTCTGAGGGTGACCGCCGTTGTTCTTCACGTACGACGCCCGGTCGCTGGCCGCAGACTGAGCGTGCTGCTGCTGGAAGGACGTCGGCGCAACATGCTGCTCGTGCATTGCAGTCTGCTCTTCAGGCGTGGGTTGATGTTGAATGCCGCCAGGACCGCCGCTGAATGCCACGTGCCGGTCATTCACAATCGTGTTGTGTTCCACGATCGTTCTGTCCACATACGTGTTGTGGATGATGGTCGTGTTTACGTGCACCACCGCGGTGTTATACGCGAACACTCCGCCCCGCCACGCACCACCCGCAAACCCGATTCCCATGTACCCGAAGCCATAATTCACGCCGCCGTAGTAGCCGACGTGGGGGCCCCAATACCCTGCGTGGTACACAAAGAGCCCACCTGACCAACCCCAATAAGGCGGCGTCCAGAGTGCGCCCACATACGGCGCAGGAACCCAGGCGCCGGGAACCCAGTAATACCCGTCATCGCCGTAAGCCCAATAGCCCGGCGTCCACATCAAACCCTCTTGGGGGCAGGGTGGCTGCACATAAACCGGCAGCACCGGTGGGGCAAAGCCGACGCTGATGAATACGCCCGCGAAAGAGGATGCGGGAACCAGTGTGAGTAAGAGCGCCAATAGAAGCCAGCGTGAAGAACGCAACAGTTTCATGAGGATTGCCTCCAGATCTTGAATGGCCGGCCCACCAGGGAAGTTCAAACTACCCCGGGCGGTGATACCGGCGAGATTTAAGGTCCCGGAACACTATATATGTGGCCCGGAAGCAGAATCGTTTAATTTCGAATGCGGGAAACCTTCAGTGCAATGTTCATCGGCAAAAGAAAGGCGAAAACACGCAGCGCGCCTTCACGAATAATTGCCGCAGAAAACCGCATCTGTATGGACCCCGATGTGTGCAGGAAGTTGTGCAAACCGGGCGAAATCTGGCTTAACCCGCGTCTTATGAGTTTCGCCATTTCGGGCGCAACCCGCCATCGCGCAACGTCCAAATTCGCTTCGCCGGATAGTTAAAAAGTACGCATAAAAGCGCAAGAGCTCGTGGGCTGGCCACAGGCTCTTCGCCGGACAAGGACGATTCTTGCCTAGTGAGGCTTCTTCTCTTCTGTCTTTGGCTCCGGAGCTGGACGCGCCTTAGGCGCGGCGTGCGATTCACCAGAAGGACTAGGTTTTGCTGCCGGACGCGCCTGCGGTGCTGCGTGAGTCTCCGCACGCGGTGCCACCGCATGCGTTTCGGTCCGAGGCGCAGTCTCCGTCCGCGCATGCGTCTCTGTGCGAGGCGTCGTCTCGGTACGAGCGTGAGTCTCGGTACGCGGTGCCGCCGCATGCGTTTCTGTCCGAGGCGCAGTCTCCGTACGTGCGTGAGTCACTGTGCGAGGTGCAGTCTCAGTACGAGCGTGAGTCTCGGTACGCGGTGCCGCCGCATGCGTTTCTGTCCGCGGCGCAGTCTCTGTCCGCGCATGCGTCTCAGTCCGAGGCGCTGTTGTTGTGCGAGATTCGGTACGAGGTTCGGTTGTAGACCGCGCACTCGTTCGCGGAGCTGTTGTCGTCCGCGACTCCGTTGTCTTGCGTCCATCCACCGCAGCACGCGACGCCGACGCTAGTGGCCTGGCTGCGACAAGGTTACTCGGATGTCCGCCATTCGCCTTTGCGTATGCAGTCTTGTCTGCCCGGGCAGCTGCGATATGCTGCTCCTGGAATGACGTCGGTTGCGTATGCCGATCGTGCTCCGCAATCCGTTCCTGCGCCGTTGGAGCATGGTTGATTCCGTGCGGACCGCCGCTGTAGGCAACATGACCGGAATTGGCAACCGTGTTTCTCTCCACAATCGTGCGGTCCACATAGGTGTTTCTGATCACCGTGGTATTCACCCGCATTACGGCCGTATTGTAGGCGAATCCTCCGTTCCGCCATTCGCCACCGACAAATCCGATACCCATGTATCCGAATCCGTAGTCCACGCCACCGTAGTAGCCGACATGCGCTCCCCAGTATCCGTCATGGAACCTGTAGTGCCCATCGAACCAGTCCCAGTACGGCGGTGTCCACAATGCACCCACGTAAGGGGCAGGCACCCACGCACCCGGAACCCAGTAATAGCCGTCATCTCCATAAGCCCAATAACCCGGCATCGACATCAGGTTCGCTTCCGGGCAAATCGGTTGTTCATACACCGGCAGTACGGGGGGAGCAAACCCGACACTGATAAACACTCCCGCGTGCAAAGAAGCGGGGAGTACGACGAGAAGCAGGGCCGGCAGGAGCCAGCGAGCAAAACCAGACAGCCGCATCGGAAAAACCTCCAGGCTCTTGACGCCAACCTTGCATGAAACGCAGTTGCGCGTCCGAGCTCTGAAGGTTGGAACCGGGCCGTGAGGTAGAAGTTGTACTAGCGCGGCTTTAACTTCCTAAGCTCTTTCTTCTCAGGGACGAATACTCAACCCCATACCGATAACGTGGCGCGCATTGAGGTTCACCTGCACGGGGATCGGCCCATTCGGTGTCGTAAGCACTGTAGTCCCGATATTCCCCGCCACTTGTCCAACGCCGATGTCGAAGGCAAAGTGCGGATGCTCTTTCTGCGTCACGCGAATCGCATAATCCAGCGTTGTGGGCAGATCAGCCTTGCCTTGTATAAGGATCGCGCCAAGATTCTTTGAGGTCGGTGGCTCCTGCGTAAATCCGGCCGCAGGTACAATTGCCGTGTGGAAGGGTCCAGGCAGCGGAATCCCCACCCCGCCGAACATTCGCCCGCCAAAGCGCGTCGCCTGCCCACCAAGGCCGTAGATTGAAGCATTCGTGGCCTTCCAACCCAGGTTCAACAGGAACGGCACAGGGGGATGCAGCCAGGTCTTCGTTGCAGCCACATAAACATCGCCATTGGTGTACGACTTCAGCGTCCCGGTGAACTCCTGGTCCAGCGCGCCGGTCACAAATCGGTCGTTCGTGCGCACCACAAAACCGGCTCCAATGCCCGGCGTCCACGGCCCAAACTGCCCGTCCTTGATGCCCACTACCTTCCCGTTGAAGATGTTCATGCCGGAGAAGTGCCACAGGCTGCTGAATAGAGCGCTGTCGCCTTCTGTATGAACGCTGCGCGTGTACCCAAACTCGGCGCGGTTGGCGATGCCTTCTTCAATGCTGAACGTATGCACATTCCCGATCACGCTTGAGGCATTCACAAAGTGATATCCCACCGCCGGATGCGAGAACATTTGCCCCTTAGCGGAGTACACAACGTAGGCGGTAGGCGTGATGAAGCCGCCCGTCTGCCCCTCCAGGGTCAGGTTTTGGGCATTCAGCCCGTTCACGGCGAATAGGCTGGCCGTTAAGCAGCAGCCGCATAAGGCAAATCGTCTGATATTGGAAAAGTTCATGATGAATACTCCATGATTGATGAGCGGTAACTCGCTCCAAGTCGATTCGACGAAGCCGGAACCTGTGCAGAATAGATCGGGTAGCCGGGTAGATTTCTCTCAACTGCACACACGAAGACTCACTCGGCGCACGAGCGATCTCACAGGGTCACTCCGGCTTTGTATTAAGAATCAAATGTTTGTACCACACGGAAGCGGGCATCGTCTCCGTCACCCAGCACAGTGGTAAACTCAGCCCATGCCGCGCGGACTGTTTATCACCCTCGAGGGCCTCGACGGCTCCGGCAAAACCACGCAAATCAGGCGCTTGGCTGCGTGGATGCAACGGCTCGGACTCGATCCTGTCGTCACTCGACAGCCCGGCGGAACGACCACTGGCGACCGGATTCGCGCCCTCCTGCTCGACTCGGCCTCCGCTCCCATGGCACCCATGACCGAAATGGCGCTCATGTTTGCCGACCGTGCGCAAACCATCGCGGAAATCATCGAACCAACCCTCGCCCACAGCCGGATTGTCCTCTGCGACCGATTCACCGATTCCACCGAGGCTTACCAGGGAGGCGGCCGCTGCATCGGATCGGACGATGTCCTTGCGCTTCATAAACTCATCTGCGGAAACCTGCAGCCCGATCTAACCCTGCTTCTGTTGCCGTCGCTCGAATCGAGCCTGGCGCGCGCCCGCCATCGCAATGATCGCGTCGCTGCGCAAAATGGACAGGATGAGAACCGCTTCGAACGGGAACAGGAAGGCTTTTACAAGCGCGTGTGGGAAAAGTACCGCGAAATCGCCAGCCGCGAGCCGGAACGCGTCGTCCGCATCGAGGGCAACCTCTCAGTCGACGAGGTTCACGAGCAGATCATCGAGACCGTTTCCGAGCGCCTCCTCACCCGCTCTCACCCCGTCAGCTAATAGCTAGTGGCCGGGTGCCCCATGTCCGGATTTTCGGACGTGGGATTCCGCAAACCTTATTCGTCACTCTTTCGTGACAGACCCAGCCGGGTGCCCCATCCATGACGCAGTCTCACCGTGTCATTCGGGGCCCCCAGCGACAGGTCTTTGTTGCTGGGGTGGGTTCATGGGTGGGAAAACTGGATGCGCCTTCCCCACCCACCCTTCCCGATGCGTCACACCAGAAGCTGCCAGCTAAGAAGCTAGAAGCTACCTACCACGCCCCCAGCATCCGCCTCACCAGCACCAGTTGTCCCACGTGATACGCATTGTGATCAGCCGCCAGCAGCGCTTCGCGCAGAACCGTCTGCCCATCGCCGTGAGGAATCTTCGCAAACAAATCGGTCGACTCATTGTTCACCAATTCGCAAAACGCCTTGAGATCCTTGCGAAAGCTGCGAACGCTCTTGTCCCACGCTTTTTCGTCTGCCGGCGCCTTCGTCTCGGGCCAGTACCCTTCTGGCCACTTCGGCGACTTGTATTCGGGATTACGCGAAAACTCCAAGATGTCCCACTGCGCGATCCGCAGGTGTTCCAGCAGCTCCCATGGCGAGTGTTCCGCCCCCTTCGGCGTCTTTCCCCGCAACTCCACTGGTAATCCCTTGACTGCCTGTTCAAACGTCGCATGCGCATGACCGCCCGTCAGCAAATTCACTACGTGTTCCCGCAGAGAAGCATCTTTCGCCATAATTGGGTTTCCTCTTTGCATCAAGTGATTCGATAACCCAATCAAAAGATGCATTTCCAGCGTTTCCTGCATCGGTGCCGCCTGCACCACTCGCCGCACGGCAACCTGCTGCTCGCTCGCAATGCCCGGCTATGACAAAATAAAGCAGCAAGCAGATCGACTTCAACCCGGGAACCGGATCATTGCCTAACCTCCGCCATCGCCGAGGATTTCTGCTGATTGCGCTCATCGCAATTGGCGTAGCCCTCGTGTTGCTGATGGCCCCGCCAACCCACGGCACCGGCCACGCGCCTTTGATGGCGATCCTCCCGCTTCTCTTTGTCGGAATCATTTCCCCGCTCAGCCTGCTGTCCCCGCTGGCTTTTCTCTACATTGGCCGCACACCCGACGCGCCGTCTCTTCCCGTTGTCCTGCAACGCCCGCCGCCTTTCCCGCTCGCTTAATTCCATCAACCAGTCTCGAGCTCTTGCCATTTGTTCGCTGCAAGTGTCTCTTCGACTCTTTGTTTGCGAAGTTCTGCCCCCATCGGAAAGGCAATTTTATGGACACGTTCTTGAGCGCAGTTGGTGCGCTTGCTATGGGCTCGCCGTTCCTTGCAATCCTGCTGATTCTGGCTTACTCCTACCTCTCCCGCATCCCATGGCGGCGAAATCGAAAGACAGGAATACGCAGGCCGGGGTTTTCCCCATCGTCCACCGGACTTGCAGCGGCGCTTCTCGGATTGACGCTGTTTTACCGGCCGCGCCTTCAGCACGCCGTCGAAGCACAGCAGCGCCAGGTTGAAGATGTGGACGAGGACGATAACGGCGATCCGGACACGCCTTTGCGTCATCTTCATCGTCAATTACGGCGAATCCGGCGCGGCGAGCCTATCGACAAGCTGGTATTAAGGCTTTAAGCCGCCGAGGATGGCTCGACCTCCGAATTTGTGGGAAAATAGAAGATGGAAGCTCAGAATGACCGGAAACCGCAATAGAAGCGCATGGGTGTGGGTGGCTATCGCCGCCGTCGCCTTCGCTTCGGTTTCCCGTGCGGAGGCCGGTCTGCAAGGCGCAAAGGCCTACGCTCACCCAGTCCTCCAGTTTCTGGCCCGTAGTCAAACGCAGCACCCCATCCCTGGGCCCGGCGCTTCCCGCTACGCACAACGCGGATCAAGCCGCCCGATGCGTGCCATTTTCCGCGATGCCGTTTCCGGCTCGTGGTTGGCGATGCTTCCTGTGTTTTTCATCGGACTCATTGCGCCCCCGGCCCCTCTGCCTGCCCCATCACCCGATTCCCTCGGCCGCGGGCCCGCGGAGCATTTGCTTCCCGCGTCCTTCCAGCGCCCGCCCCCCTGCCTCGGCTGATCCTGCGCCCTCGCAGCGATTCGTGCCTATGGTCGGCTGCCCCTCGCGGTCGCCTTCTCACGCCTCTTCGCTGCATTGCATCGCAATTCAACTGGTAGATGGAGACACACGTGGTTTTCGATAAGGTACTTACCAAGGTCTTTGGGACCGCCAATGAACGTGTAATCAAGAAGCTGCTGCCCGTCGTCACTCAGGTCAGCGCTTTGGAGCCCGAAACCGAAAAGCTCTCCGATGAACAGCTGCGCGCGAAAACAGCCGAGTTCCGTGCCCGCATTGCCGCAAAATTGAAAGACATCACCGAACCGGAAGCGATTGCCGCCGCTGAACGTGAGGCCCTCGACGAGATTCTACCCGAAGCCTTCGCCGTGGTCCGCGAAGCCGGCTGGCGTGCCGTCAAGATGCGCCACTTCGATGTGCAGCTCATCGGCGGAATGGCCCTCCACCAGGGCAAGATCAGCGAAATGAAGACCGGCGAAGGCAAAACCCTCGTTGCCACCCTCGCCTGCTATCTAAATGCCCTCGCCGGCCATGGCGTCCACGTCGTCACCGTCAACGACTACCTGGCCAAGCGCGATGCGGAGTGGATGGGCAAAATCTATGAGTTCCTGGGCTTGACCGTCGGCGTAATCGTCCACGATCTCTCCGATGACGAACGCCGCCAGGCTTATGCCGCCGACATCACCTACGGGACCAACAACGAGTTCGGTTTCGACTACCTGCGCGACAACATGAAGTTCGAAATCAAGGATTGCGTGCAGCGCGGCCACTACTACGCCATCGTCGACGAAGTCGACTCCATCCTTATCGACGAAGCGCGTACTCCACTCATCATTTCCGGTCCAACAGATCAGACCACCGACAAATACGCTCGCGCGCTCAAAGTGATTCCAGCGCTCGAGCTGGGTGAGGAAACCGAGAGTCTCGAAGGCAAGACCTTTACCGGCGACTACGTGGTCGACGAGAAGCACCGCACTATCGGCGTTACCGACGACGGCTGGGTCACGATTGAGAAGGAACTCGGCATTGACAACATCGCCGACGCCGAAAACTGGGACCTCAAGCATTACGTCGAGACAGCCATCAAGGCCCACTCACTCTACAAGCGTGACGTCGATTACGTGGTGAAAGATGGCGAGGTCATCATCGTCGATACCTTCACCGGCCGCCTCATGCCCGGTCGCCGTTGGTCCGACGGATTGCACCAGTCCATCGAAGCCAAAGAACACGTCAGCATTCGCAAAGAAGACCAGACGCTCGCGACCATCACCTTCCAGAACTACTTCCGCCTCTACAAAAAACTCAGCGGCATGACAGGCACAGCCGAAACGGAAGCTGCCGAATTCGAGAAGATCTACAAACTTGAAATCGTCGTCATCCCCACCAACAAGCCGCTCCTGCGCGTCGAAAATCCCGACGTCGTCTACCGCACTGAAAAGGAGAAATTCAAAGCCGCAGCCGACGATATCGCCATCCTTCACGAGAAAAAACAGCCCGTCCTCGTAGGCACCGTTTCTATCGAAAAATCCGAGCGGCTCTCCGGCATCCTTGCGCGCAAAGGCATTCGCCACGTCGTCCTGAACGCCAAATTCCACGAGCGCGAAGCTGAAATCGTAGCCCAGGCCGGGCGCCTCGGCATGGTAACCATTGCCACCAACATGGCCGGCCGCGGCACCGATATTCTTCTTGGTGGCAACGCGGATTTCGTGACTCGCCAGGAGCTTGTGAAAAAAGGCCGCGCGCGCGCCCTCAGCGTTGCCGAGGGTGCAATCAATCCCATGGCGCCCGCAGGCTTCCTGCGCTTCTATTACCAAGGTCAGGAATTCGAGATTTCCGAACCCGAATGGGCCGAGTCATTCAAAGTTCACGACGAGGCTGTGCAACAGGAACATGAGCAGGTAATCGAGACCGGTGGCCTGTTCATCCTTGGCACCGAACGCCATGAGTCGCGGCGTATTGACAATCAGCTTCGCGGACGCGCCGGCCGCCAGGGCGACCCCGGTGAGTCCCGTTTCTATCTCTCCCTCGAAGACGACCTCATGCGCATTTTTGCCAAGCAGTGGATCAGCACTCTGCTTGAAAAACTGGGCATGGAAGAAGGCGTGCCCATCGAAGGCAAGATGATCTCCAACCGCATCGAAGCCGCGCAAAAAGCCGTCGAATCGCAGAACTTCGAATCGCGCAAACATCTCCTCGAATACGACGACGTGATGAATAAGCAGCGCGAAGCCGTCTACGGCCTGCGCCGCCAGCTGCTCGAAGGTGTCGAGCAGCGCGAACTGATTCTCGAGGACTACGTCGGCGGCATCCTCAGCGGAATGCTGGACGAATGCGCGCCGGAGAATAAGCATCCGGATCAGTGGAACGTCAAAGGCCTGGATGAAAAGCTCGTCGGCCAATTCGGCCTCAGCCTTTCCGCGGCCGGAATCAATCCTCGCGAACTCTCGCGCCATGAGTTGGGCGACGCAATTTTCGAAAAACTGAAGCAGGAATACGAATCCAAGGAAAACATCCTTTCCACTGCAACCATGCGTTATCACGAGCGAATGGTGATGCTCAGCGTGATTGACGGCCTGTGGAAAGACCACCTGCTCGCGATGGATCATCTCAAGGAAGGCATCGGCCTGCGTGGCTATGCGCAGCAAGATCCGCTGGTCGCCTACAAGAAAGAATCCTTCGACATGTTCGAAGGCATGATGGCGAAATTCCAGGAGGACACGGTCCGCTTCCTGTTCCGTATGCAGATCCTCGGACCCGATGGCAAGCCGATCAATGCGGCTCCCGAGCCTCGTAAGCCCGTTCCGCCCGCACCCCCGGTTGCCAGCGCGGCTCAGCCCTTGACTCTGGATGCGGCTCCGCGCGAGATATCCATTCCCACCCGCCAACCCTCCACGACTATCGATGCGCTCGAGAAAGAGTTCCACCGCAAAAAACAGCGCGAACTTGAAGTTGCAACTCGCGCCGGTAGCTCAGACGGCTCCCAGACGACACAACGCCGCACCGGTGACAAAGTGGGCCGCAACGATCCATGCCCCTGCGGCTCCGGCAAGAAATACAAAAAATGCCACGGCGTGGAAGCCTAGCGCGACTTCCGCCGAAGTGACAATGAGTCGAAGAGCGTTGTGCAAATAGTAGCGTCCGAGTAAGCGGTGACAGTCCGGCGGGTGGCTCCGATGTCGAGGCGCTATCCAGTTGTGCCCCCGGTCCCTCGCGCCCTCGGCGTGGTTGAAAACGATCTTCGGGACTGGGGTCGCCCACCCGCCCCGGTCCCCAAAAGCGAGGGACCCCTTCGGCAAGCTCAGGGCAGGCCCGGGCACCCTCGCACCCTTCGGGACTGGGGCTGCCCGCCGGTATCCCCCTGCCCCCGCCCCCTGGGTGTTTTCTGCAATTTCCTGAATCGAAGAGCGTTGCGGGCAGTGTTCTGCGGTAAAGTTCCTTTTTTCAGAAAGCTAAGTCCCAAGATCCTGCAAATAAGGAATTTGCGGTCTCGCCGGAATTTGCGCCCGATGACGGAGTGCGGAGGGTTTGGTGTCTCTCAAGTACGAGGGTATCGAAGTCAGGGGAAATAATCTGCAAACCCGGGAAACTGGCAAGGGAGAGGCCGGAGGCGATGGCTATACAAAAGGTTACCAAGCGGTCTTGCAGAGGCTGATGACAAGGCTACCTCCTCATCGAAAAGAGAAACCTAAGTCTGACCTTCAGTGGGTTCTCGACAGCTTTAATCCCGTTTGCGGCCGTATTGTGGGCAATCCGGAAGTAAGCGTGATCCGGCTCACGTTGGGTCCGGTTGGGCGGCAATCCATCAACAATCTCCATTTCCGTGGCCGGTCTAACCATTGTTGACGCGAACGTCCTCAATCCATTCTCCGTCAGCATTCCGTTTGAAGCTTCTACCTCCAACCCTAGCGGTAGTTCCAGGAGTGTGATCGACGAACTCCACAAGATCAGGATCGAACCAAAGCGAATCGTTTTGACCTTCAAGCTTCACCGCTAAAGCACGACGTTTCGCAATGCCCCCGATAACCTGAACGCTTGTGACCGACGGTGTAGTCCAGCCGTATACCATTCCAGTTCGCCCAGCCCAGCCAAGCCGTTCCGTTTCTGCGGTGGCGCGAATCCGAACTGTATCGCCGAAACTGATTGTGCTCATGCGCTGAATTGTACTTGGTGGCCTATCCGGCGCGTCTGAGTTGACAGGTGATGTCTGTGAAGCGCCCGGGAGGGCCTGATCGTTCCCAACTATAGCTTTGAGAATGCTCCCAAACCTCAGGTCATGCTTTCCGCGCATCGCTGCCGCCGCTTTGCGCCGGGATGCATGGTTGCTGGCGAACTCGGCGACGGCCGACGTCACGATGTCGGTCTGCACCGGCGCCTCGATGCTCGCCCAGTATGGCCTGCTCGATGGCTTGACCGCCACCACGCACCACATGTTCGCGGTGGGCATGCAAAAACAATACCCTGCCGTGCACTTCGTGAGCGGAGCCCGATTCGTCGACCACGGAAAGGTTGCCACTGCCGGTGGCCTGACCTCGGGCATTGACCTCGCCTTGCACGTCGTGGAACGGTATTACGGGCAGGATGTCGCGCAGGTCACAGCCAATATATTGGAGTATCGCGGCGAACTTTGGAAGAATCCGAAGTTCGATGACGTAAAGCCTGTTGTCGCCGCCAGGTAGAGCCGCGTGCCGGAGGTGTGTCCCGGGCGCTGTCAGCTCAGCTATGTCGAATTTCTATCCAAACGCGTCTTCGCTCAATGCGGGATCGACACAGCTTCAAACGTCAAATCGTTGGCACCAGAATGATGTTCCTCGCGCCACAACTCGAACAGCCGCCCATAGCTGAGAGTCAAGTAATCTCCGCGCTTCACGCCTAGTTCGCCGGCAACGCGGTCGATCCATTCCGCTTCGCCTTCCAATTCGGCAAAGTTGCCGATGGGTGTTTCGTCCACGACGCAATGCCCTTCGCCGTCTGTCCATTCGCTGCGCCACTTCTCGTAGCGAAACGCCGCCACCAGGCCAATCGAACGAAAAACCTGCGCCATTGCTTCGCCGTCAGACACTTCGGTCTCGGTCTCGATCCGGTGTTTATGCGCATCCTCTCCCGGCCCGATATCCGGCAGCCTCTTGTGAGTCACCGTCCAGCGCCCCGCGTAGCTTCGTATGCGCAGAATCTCTGTTCGCGCTCGCATTTTTCGATCCGGCGTGTCGTACAGAACATTGCTCTCAAATGCTCTCGGCGTCTGCTCCTTGAAACCCGCCTGCCGAAGCCGCACCGTAAGATCTTCAACGTCCGTCAACCGGAATTTAATTTCCGTCTCTATAGACATGGTAAGCAGAAAGTATACGGTATAGCGAAACCAACGTGGCCGCATTCAAGAGCCGAAACATTCGCTCTGGCTGGCGGCTGCGCCTGCAAACGGCGACAATAGAACGGTGAAGACACTCCGCCTGGTTGTGGACCCATCCCGCCTCGATGCGAAAGAAGCGCGGAACTCCATTGCCATCGCTTCTGAAATTCTCCGCAAAGGTGGCCTTGTCGCCCTGCCCACTGAGACCGTCTACGGGCTCGGCGCCAATGCCCTTGATGCCGCGGCAGTTGCCCGCATTTTCGCCGCGAAACAGCGCCCTTCCTGGGATCCAATTATCGTCCACGTCGCGGGCCCGGTCGCAGGAAACCCGATGCTCGACAACCTGGTCGCCGAAATTCCGGATCGCGCACAGGCTCTCATGCAGGCATTTTGGCCCGGCCCTCTTACGCTCCTGCTGCCCCGCTCGCGCGCCGTCCCCGATTGCGTTACTGCAGGACGCCAGCTCGTCGGCGTCCGCATGCCCGCTCATCCGGTTGCATTTGAACTTATTCGGCAAGCCGGAGTGCCAGTCGCCGCTCCGAGCGCCAACACTTTCGGCCACATCAGCCCCACTACGGCAGAGCACGTCCTGCAAGATCTCGACGGAAAAATTGACGCCGTGATCGATGCGGGCGCAACTCTCCACGGGGTTGAATCAACAGTGCTTGACCCATGCCAGAACCCGATGGTCATCTACCGTCCGGGCGCGATCACAACTGAAGACATTCAAAGAATTGCAGGCAGCGTGACCGCGTTCAAGGCGCAGGCTCCTTCTTCACTAGATCAGCCGTTGCGCTCGTCCCGCGAAGCGTCGCCTTCGCCCGGCCTGGGCACGCGACATTACGCCCCGCGCGCTCGCTTGATTCTCGTTGACGCCCCTTTGGCCGACTTACCCGTCAAACTGGAAGCGGCCGCAAAAAAGTATCACTCGGAACGTCTTGGACTCATGCTCCCAGTCGAGATTGCGAGCGCCGAACTGGGAACGCTCGCGCGCGACGCGGTTCATTTCAATTGGGGTCGTTTGGCCGCTCCTGAAGAGTTGGCGACAAATCTTTATGCCGGACTTCGCGCGCTCGATGCAAAAGGCTGCACCGTCATCCTCTGCCCGTTTCCAGCGGGAGACGGGATCAGCGAAGCAGTGCGCGACCGCTTGCGCAAAGCCGCCTGTTCTCCAGATTAAATCTCATCGATTACTGACTCGCCTCAGCCAGCTTGAACATATATCGGATTGCAGCTTTATAAATAAGCGTCTTCGCCTTCCCGCGAATCTTCAGCGCGCCGCGATCATACCATTCGATACAACCTTCAATGCGCTCCCCATCCTCCAGCACAAACACCATCTGCGTTTGCGCCTGAATCTGTTTTTGCAGGTAGAACAGCTCCGCTTGTCGATGCGCCGCTATGTCCTCGACGTCGCTTGAAGAAGCCCGGAATGAAGGCGCAGCGGAAAAGCTCCTGGCTCGCCGTTGGAAGGAAAATGCAGGCTCGTTCCGCCGTCCGTCCTGGGTGCTGGATTGGATCATTTCACCATTCATAAGATAAAGTCCTCCAAGGCGGTGAGACTCTCGACTTCTGGAGATGCGAAATACCGTCGTCGATTTGCTTGCAAAACCTTCGCCGGTTAAAACTCTTTTTCAATTAGCTGCACGACCCCGGCTTGCGGTGGACAGAACTATGACAGCACCGCCTCAGAGCCCGGTTCGACACTGCTGTTCACCCGGTCTGCAATTGTGTTCAAAAGTTGAGTATTCTGATTCTACTTCAAAGATGCACCCCAGAAGGTCTGGGTTGCTTTTCCCCGTGAGGATCGAACGGGTACCGGCGTGACAGTCACCTCCGGATTTCAGCGATCAACCTGTATCGCCTGAAGAATTCAGGATCGCCCCCTATTTGAGATCATCCATGATCCCAAATCCCATCTCCGGCAACCCCCATGCGCGCGGCTAATTCCGCACATCCAGACTCACAGCCATGGCGTCCAAAGACAACGACCGCAGCAGATTGCGCCGCATCCCTTGCTCCGCCTGAACCAACGCACGCGCCGCGCCGTCAATCCAGTCCACCGTTACTTCTTGCGCCATGCGCCCCAACTCGGCACGCATATCCAGGTTGCGGATGAGGCCCGGAGTTCCCGCCACCATCAGCAAAAGATCCTCCAAAAGGCTCCCGAGAGTGCGCAGCAGATTTAACGTCTTTTCCTGCCCATCCGCGCCACCGCGATAAGTCTCTGTCACGCGAAACAGTTGCGAGTAATCCGGCTCGCGCAATGCACTTCCCAACACAATCAAAGCGTCTTGGCGGCTGGCCAGGTAAACGCCCAGGTCCAGCCTCAGTGCTCGTCCAACAGCCCCTTCCGCCAGACGTGCCGCCAGGGCACGCTCCTGTGCTTTCAATTCAGGCCGCCGCTGAGCCAGCAATTCCTCCAGGTCGCTCGCCGGAAGCGCACTTAGCCTGTAAAGCATCGCTCGCGAACGAATCGTAGGCAAAAGCTCCTGTGGATTTTCAGTAAGGAGGATAAGGGACGCCTGTTCCGGCGGCTCTTCGAGCACCTTGAGCAGGCTATTCGCCGCTTCTTTCATAAAGGCCGACGAAGTAAAAATCGTG
The DNA here is from genome assembly GCA_963826915.1 of uncultured Acidobacteriaceae bacterium. Classification (GTDB taxonomy): domain Bacteria; phylum Acidobacteriota; class Terriglobia; order Terriglobales; family Acidobacteriaceae; genus Telmatobacter. The sequence goes on along the minus strand of CAWGYG010000003.1, from coordinate 432,176 downwards.
AAAGCGCGTTTTGCTTCAATAGGCGGCCGGTAATACGCCGCGTGGATTACCTGCCGGACTTGTCCCATCTTGATCAGCAGTTGCGGCGGATCCGGCGGAACAATCAAAACATCGGGATGGGTCTGTACCAGAATGCGAGTTTCACGTTTGTCCGCGTCCCGCATATCCTCGCGTGCCGCAACCGCCTCGGCCACCCGCTCTTCCAGGTTCGCCGCTTCTCCAATGCGCACGCAATTCCGGCAATGCCCGCAGAAATCCGGAAGCCCGTCGCTCTCCGTAGGCTCCAGGCAGTTCACCAGTTGCGCCAACATCAGCGCCAGGGTATATTTCCCGGCTCCCTTTGGACCGGCAAGAATCAACGCCTGTGGAAAATGGCCGGTATGCACCCCTTCCCTAAGCTGTCTCACCGTCGTCGAATTTCCGAGAAAATCTTGAAAGCCCACGAATCGAGTCTAGAGCATCAAGGGGATGTGCAGAATTCACAACGAACATCGAAACCCGGAGTCGACTGCGCATCCGCCGAATCCTGAATCTATCCGGCGATCGCCTCCCGCGCAATCGCTGTGGCTTTGATCCCGTTTCGAGGCCGCAGCGTGATCTTCGGCTGCAATTCAACTTGCTGACCAGGTTTTAGCGCAATCCGCCACCGCTGGGCGATTGTGGCAAGCGCAAGTGTAGCCTCCATCAAGGCAAAGGATTCGCCAATGCACTGCCGCCCACCACCTCCAAACGGAAAGTAAGCGAATCGCGGCCGGGCTGCCTTGGCCTCCGGCGTAAACCGCTCCGGCCGAAAGCTCAATGGGTCGGGAAACCAGCGCGGATCGCGGTGCACAATGTACTGGCTGAACAAAACCATCGTTCCCTTGCGCAGATAATAAGGTCCGATCCAAACATCCTCGAGCACTTCACGGCCCATCGCCCACGCCGGAGGATACAAGCGTATGGACTCTGACAGCACCATCGCGGTGTATTCCAGTCGAGGCATGTCCTCAAGCGAGGGTAGCCGTCCGTCAAGAACCAGATCAAGCTCAGCATGAAACCGGGCTTCGGCCTCGGGATTCTGCCCCAGCAGCATCCACGTCCACGCCAGTGCATTGGCAACCGTTTCGTATCCCGCGAGAAACAACGTCAGCACCTGGTCGCGAACCTCTTCAGCGCTCAGCGTCAGGCCGTTCCCTTCCGCCTCATCATCGCGCGCCGCCAGCAACATCGAAAGCAAGTCGCCGCGTTGTTCCAGGCCCCCGGTCTTCGATGCGGCCTCGTTCCGGCGCGCCTCAATCATCCCGTCCACAACCTGGTCGAGACGCGCCTTCGCCCTGCGAAAGCGCTTCATCGGCGGCAGCGGCGTATCGAGAAACAATTCTGCACGCGGCCAGCCGACCAGCAGGTTATAGAGACCCATGATGATGTTGGTTTGCTCGTTGATAACGTGGATCTCCGGCGTCACTTCGGTATCAAAGAGCGTTCGCGCCGTCACTTGAAGCGCAAGCCGCATCATCTCCGCTGCGATATCAACTTGTTTCCCCGGTCCCCACTCATTGCATACCGCGGCCGAGATTTCCACGATCTGCGCGGCATAGCGCTCGATGCGGCGGCGGTGGAAAGCCGGCGCTGCAATCCGGCGTCCCCGCATGTGTTTCTCGCCGTCTGAAGTGATCATGCCCTCGCCAAGCACAATCTTCATCCGCTTCTGTGTCCTGTCTTTGCCAAACGACGCAGCCTTGTCGACCAGGACTTCTCGAATGTCCGATGGATCGTTCAGAAGGACAACGTCGTGCAGGAGGATCCGATAGTGGGCGGCACGCCCAAACCTCTGCAGATGTTCAAACAGCAGTATCGGATTGCCCGGCTCGAAAAACTTGTGGAAGCCATAGAATGGCAGGTTCATCCGCAGCCCCGGCGGGTAAACATACCGCCCGCGCCGGATTGTCACGGGCGTCCCGCCGATCATCGCCGCGCTGCCGAGTGAATCCTGGCTTGCCACGTTCTGAGTCTAGAGCATTTTCTGAGGTCGGTGCCCCGGTGCGGCGCGAGAGTGCGAAGCGCGCCCCCGCATATCCGGCAGTTTCGTCGCCGCTAAAAAAGCCTCATCCAGAATCAGGGTTGCAGTCCGGCCTGGGCCAGCATATTGAGAAACTGATGCTGTGTGCGCATGTCAATCGCTACCGCCACCAGCTTTCCCTCGCGATCAAACACAAAGCTCTTCGGAATGCCTCCATCGAGGTGGAACTGGTTGGCAACCTTCCATCCGGGGTCGAGAAGAACCAGCGGATGATAATTCATTGGTTCCACAACATTTGCAATCTTGAATGGATCGGAACTGGGCACATCTTCCGGGTCAATCGACAGGACGACCAGGCCGCGAGACGCGAGGTGCGTGTAAATGGCGTCAAGGTCAGGCATCTCCAGGCGGCAAGGCCCGCACCAGGTTGCCCAGAAGTTGACCAGCACGATCTTTCCCCGGAATGATGAGAAGGTGACTTTTTTCCCGTGCAGATCCTTGAGTGTGAAATCCACTTTTTCAACATCCGCGTCATTCTTGACCAGTGCATCGGCGGCTTTCGCATACAGCGGATCGCTCAAGGTCGTTGTTGCGTGTTCGTAACGAACCAGGCGGGCCAGGTCGAAGTACTGCGACGGTGGCCAGTCCTTTTTTGCGGGCACCGGCGTTTCTGAAAGGGCTTGGGAGAGCGTGTCCGCAACAGCCTGGAGCGTCTCGATCCCGGGATCGCCTTCTGTCGACAGATGGGCAAGATTGTCGGCGAGCGCGAGTTTCGCCTTGCCGGCAGGTAGCGCGCGAATGCTCATGGCCAGCTTGACAGTGGCGGCCGGCCGCTGATCTCGAGGAACATCGCGAAGAGAATCGAGCTGCTTTTGGATTGCGTCTTCCGGACCTTTTGCATAGAGCACAGGCACGGCGAGCAGGAGAGAGGCAACAAGAAGAGCACGGACTTTCAGAGTCATACAGCCTCACTTGCAAATTCGATTGAAAACCCTGGCAGATTGAATCTCTGCCCGCGCGGAATTATATTCCTGCCACTCACCAGCCATTCTCCATTCCGTCCTTCAGCGCTGCCTGCGCCCTGGGGCGTGCTCCCCGTACAATAGAGGAGGAAGCAGCCCCGACAATGCCGGACGACGCCCAGAAACCAAGCCAGCCCAATCCGAAACAGCCAGGCGCTGGCAAGCCGGAGTCTGCTCGCAAGGCCGATGAGGATCCCGTTGGCAAGGTCTACGACTCCCGGCTCATTCGGCGTCTCGCCCATTATCTGAAACCCTATTGGTGGCAGGCAGTCGTCTCTTCCGTCTCCATTTCCCTCAAATCTTTCAGTGATGTAGCTGGACCCTACCTGGTGATGGTGGGAATTGATCGCTATTTCCCCGCCCAGGCAGGCCACGGCGCGCCCACTGTCATCCTGTCTCACGAAAGCGGTCCCACCAGGCTCCTTCTCAAATATCTCCCCGACAGCCCCTACCAGGGAATTACCCGCCTCGCCATGTTCTACCTGGCGGCGCTGCTCTCCGCTTATCTTTTTGAATTCATCCAGACCTACCTGATGCAGTGGACCGGCCAGAAAATCATGTTCGATCTGCGCCGCGACATCTTCCGCCACATGCAGCGCATGCATGTCGGCTTCTTCGACAATCACGCGGTTGGCCGCCTCGTCACCCGCATCACTTCCGACGTCGACGCCATCAATGAAATGTTTACTGGCGGCATTCTGGCCATCGTCGATGACTTTTTCACTCTTTCGATCATGGCCATCGTGATGCTCAGCATCAATTGGTGGCTGGCCCTTCTCGCCTTCGCTGTTCTGCCGCTCATTCTCATCGTCACGCGAATCTTCCGCAACAGCGTCCGCGAAAGCTACCGCCGCGTGCGCGCCGCCATCGCGCGCATCAACAGCTTTACCCAGGAACATGTCAGCGGAATGAGCGTCGTACAGCTCTTCAACCGCGAGCAGCGCGCTTTCAACGATTTTGAGGCCGTAAATCGCCTCCACATGATTGCGTTTAAAGACACGATCTTTGCCTACGCGCTCTACTATCCCGCCGTTGAATTGCTCTCATCGGTTGCAATTGCGCTCGTCATCTGGCGCGGCGGGTTTGGCGTGCTCTCCGGTTCCGTGACCATCGGCATGCTCGCTATGTTCAACATGTATTCGCAGCGTTTCTGGCGCCCCATTCAGGACCTCAGCGATAAATACAACATCCTCCAGGCCGCCATGGCCGCCTGCGAACGCATCTTCAAGCTGCTCGACACAGCTCCGGAAATCGTCAACCCGGCCCATCCCCAAACCGGCGACGGAACCAACCGCATCGAATTCCGCCACGTCTGGTTCACCTACCAAAAATTGACTCCCGGGCAGCAGGTCGAAATTGACCGCGCTTCCAAGTCGCCGAATTGCGCAGTTGATCTGGCCGCCCTCAAAGACATTGAGTGGATTCTCAAAGATGTGTCCTTCACCATCGAACCAGGCCAGACCATCGCCATCGTCGGACATACCGGGGCCGGCAAAACCACGCTCACCAGCCTCATGATGCGCTTCTACGACGTCACCGCCGGCGCCATTCTTCTCGATGGCGTAGACCTCCGCGAACAGGACCTCAATTCACTCCGTGCCCATTTCGCCGTTGTCCTCCAGGATCCATTCCTTTTCACCGGAACCCTCGCCGAAAACATCCGCTTTGGCAACGAACAGATCACCGAGGCCACCCTGCTTCAGGCCGCACGCGACGTCAACGTGCTCGACTTCATCGAAACCCTGCCCAACGGGTTCAACGAACCAGTGCAGGAGCGAGGCAGTTCGCTATCCACGGGTCAGAAACAGCTCGTCAATTTTGCGCGCGCCCTGGCTTACAATCCGCGCATCCTCATCCTCGATGAAGCCACGTCAAGCGTGGATACTGATACCGAACTTCGCATTCGCGGCGCTCTTGAACGCATGGTTGAAGGCCGCACCAGCGTATTGATCGCTCACCGCCTGTCAACCGTGCAGCGCGCCGAGGCAATCCTGGTCATGCACAAGGGCCAGTTGCGCGAAATTGGTTCGCACCAGCAACTGCTCGCCCAGCGCGGCCTCTACTGGAAGCTCTACCAGCTTCAATACAAAGATCAGGAAACCGAAGGATTTGTCCCTGCCGCGCGTCAATCTTCCGACGCCCATGCCCTGTCCTGATTTCTCCGCCGCTTGACCTGCACGTCGAGTTTCCTGCTCCCGCGTCAATCCCTAAAAGCAGAACCGCGCCAACTTCAGCAGCATCCAAGAAAATAACCACAAAACTTCGCCGCTCTTATTAATCTCGATGGTGAACTAGCCAACCCACATGAACGCACCCGGAGCCCCAAATCTCACCGCCAACCCTCCGGCTCCCTCCGAAGCCAGCAAAAACCTGTTGCCCTGGCTGGTCGCCGTTGCGTTCTTCATGGAGTCGCTCGACACCACGATTCTCAACACCGCCGTCCCCACCGTCTCCGAAGCCCTCCATGTATCTGCGCTCAGCATGAAGGCTGTCCTCGCGAGCTACACGCTCAGTCTCGCTGTCTTCATCCCCATCAGCGGTTGGATGGCCGATCGATTCGGCACCCGTCGCGTGTTCGCCTCGGCCATTGGCCTGTTCACGCTCGGTTCTTTCCTATGCGGCATCTCGCACAACATCCATGTGCTGGTCGCATTTCGTGTCTTGCAAGGCATGGGTGGCGCCATGATGGTCCCCGTCGGCAGGCTCACTCTCGTTCGAACATTTCCCAAAGCCAATCTCCTCCGCATCATGAGCTTTGTTGCCATTCCGGCGCTCATTGCGCCCATGCTCGGCCCTATTGCCGGTGGGTTGATCGTCGCCTACTTCCATTGGCGCCTCATCTTTTTCCTCAACATTCCCATCGGCCTCATCGGCCTGGTGATGGTCTACCTGCATCTCCCGGATTACCGCGAAGAACACATCCATCCCCTCGATTTCGTCGGCCTGATCCTCTTCGGTTCCGGCATCGGATTGCTCTCGTACGTCCTCGAAGTCTTCGGCGAGCACGAACTGAGTTCGCGCGAAGTGACCGGCCTGCTCGTGCTCTCACTTGCCTTGCTCGCAGGCTACTGGATCCATGCGCGCAGCCTCGAATTTCCGTTGCTCGACCTCAAGCTCTTGAGCATTCGAACCTTTCGCGCCGCCGTCAGCGGCGGCTTCTTCACGCGCCTTGGAATCGGAGGCGTTCCGTTCCTGTTGCCGCTTCTCTATCAGGTCGGCCTCGGATTCACGCCCATCCAGTCAGGGTTGCTGATCATGCCGCAAGCCATCGCCGCCATGAGCATGAAGGCAGTCCTCCGCCAATTGCTGGCGCGCATCGGCTTCCGCGGTGTCCTTATCTCCAACACGGTCCTAATCGGGCTTCTGCTTGTCCTTTTCACCACCATCGGTCAACACACTCCCGCATGGGACATCCTGTTGATCGCCTTCTTCTACGGCGCCTGCACGTCTCTGCAATACACAACCATGAACACACTGGTCTATGCGGACATCTCCGAACAAGATGCCTCCAGCGCCAGTTCCATCGCCAGCACCGGGCAGCAGATGTCCATCAGCTTCGGCGTTGCCGCGGCTGGATTGACGACCGCGTTCTTTGTGCCCGGAACCGCGTATTCAAATCCAGGCGAAATGATCAGCGGCATTCACAAGGCCTTTCTCGTCCTCGGATGCCTCACTGTGCTCTCAACGCTCGTCTTCGCCAACTTGCGAAAGGGTGACGGAGACGCCGTGAACGCCCACAAGATGCTCCATCCTGACGGCTGATGATGTGATCCTCCAGAGTGTCTCCATTGCGACACGCAAAAAGGCCACTTCGCCTGTGCGAAGTGGCCTTTTTATCTCCTTGCGAATCGGTTCTTATTTCGCGGCTACCAGCGGTTGGGTGCTCAGGCTCCCATCTTTGTAGCCCTTCGCAATCTCAAGAATCGAGATCGGCGCATAATCCCCAGCGTGTCCTGCTTGCCCGAACTGGGTCATGCGCTGCGCAACTACTTTCTTCATGGCTTCGCGAGCTGGCTTCATGTAGTCGCGCGGATCAAACTTCTCCGGCGTCTCGGCGAAAACCTTGCGGATCGCGCCCGTGATGGCCAGCCGATTGTCGGTGTCCACGTTAATCTTGCGTACGCCGTTGCGAATTCCGAGCTGAATCTCCTCGACCGGCACGCCCCATGTCTCCTTCAGCTTGCCGCCGTACTGGTTGATGATGTCTTGCAAATCCTTCGGCACCGACGAACTGCCGTGCATCACCAGGTGCGTGTGCGGCAGGCGCTTGTGAATCGCGATCAGCACGTCCATCTTCAGCACCGAGCCGTCCGGCTTCTTGGTGAACTTGTAGGCGCCATGACTCGTCCCGATAGCGATCGCCAGCGCGTCTACACCCGTGCGCTCCGCAAACTCAACTGCCTGGTCCGGATCGGTAATATGTTCGAGCCCTGTGCCACCCGCTCCGTGACCATCTTCCACGCCACCCAGCACGCCGATTTCGCCTTCAACGGTTACGCCGCGCTCGTGTGCGTAATCAACCACCTTGCGCGTCACTTCCACGTTCTCTTCAAAGCTCGAAGGAGTCTTGCCGTCTTCCTTCAGCGATCCGTCCATCATCACGCTCGTATAGCCGAGCCCAATCGCGCTCTTGCAGGTCTCAAAGCTGTTGCCGTGATCCTGGTGCATCGCAATAGGAATCTCGGGGTTCAATTCGGCGGCAGCCTGAATCAGGCGGAAAAGATAGAGATCTTCTGCGAAGGCCCGGGCTCCGCGGCTTGCCTGCACGATGACCGGAGACTTGGTCTCTTTCGCGGCGGACATGATGGCCTGAATCTGCTCCATATCGTTGACGTTGAATGCGCCGACGCCGTATCCGCCCTTGGCGGCCTCGTCGAGCAGCTGCCGCATGGAAACTAAAGGCATAAAATTCTCCCTCTTGGATCGATCTTGAATAAATCGGCCGCGCTTCAGCCCTTATCAGTCAGAAAAGCAGGCAGTCTGGCGGCAACATCTGCAATCGTCCTTATGGTAGCAGAGGCGCGCAATCGAAAAGTGTGTTCTCAAGCACACCGGCAGAACTCCTTTGCAATGCCTGATATGGAATAATCCGTCCGTGCCCCTCGCCGCCGCATTCGTTCCCCCAAGTTGGTATCTTCTGCTCTGCGCCGGTGGGGCTGTCCTTCTCCTCTTAATTCTCATCGCCCGCTTCCGCCTCCATCCCGCGCTAGGTCTCGTTGTCGCGGCTTTCGCCCTGGGTATCGCTTCCCGGATGCCGCTGAAACAAGTGCCGATTTCGTTCTCCTTAGGCGTCGGCAACCTCATGGGACACATCGCCATTGTGCTCGGCCTTGGCGCCATCCTGGGAAACCTGTTGGCACGATCCGGCGGGGCAACCGCCCTGGGGACCACACTCGTTGAGAATTGTGGCGAGAAAGGTTTGCCCTGGGCTCTCCTCGGTCTCGGCATCCTTGTCGGCATGCCGGTTTTCTTCGAAGTCGGCCTGGTACTGCTGATGCCCATCATCGCTGCCGCAGCCCGCCGCAGCGGTCGTCCGCCCATCCTTGTCGGCCTGCCCCTCCTCGCCGGACTCTCAATCGTTCACGGCGCGCTCCCACCCCATCCCGCCGCCATGCTCGCTGCCACTCAATACCATGCCGACCTGGGGCGCACGATCTTGTGGGGTCTTGTCATTGGGATACCCTCCGCCACTCTCGCGGGTCCGGTTCTGGGCTGGTTCCTCACCCGCCGCTGGGAGAAAAGCGTCGCAAAATTGGGGCCCGATGCCGCCAGGGAAGGCTCAGCGCTCTTTGAATCCGCCCTCGAAAAAACAGCTTCACCCCAGGTCGAGACAGTAAGCCAGGCCGCATCGCTCCCGCGCCACGATTCAACGTCGAGCCCCGAGCCAGTTCCCGCTCCTGCTGGTCCCGTTCGAGCTGCTTCCGCCATCCTGCTTCCCATCGCTCTCATCTTCCTCGGCAGTTGGGCCGACTCGCTCACTGTTTCCGGCAGCCTCGCCAACCAGGTCATGCACTTCATCGGCAGCCCCGACCTCGCCCTGCTGATCGCCGTCCTTGTTGCTCTCTTTACCCTCGGTGGCCGCATTCAGACCGGTCGCCATCACGGTCGCGAATTGCTTCGTCAAGTCTGCACCGAATCCTTTGAACCCATCGCCAACGTCCTCGTCATCCTGGCTGCCGCCGGAGGGCTCAGCGGCATCCTGCGCGACTCAGGCGCTGCACAGGCCACCATCGGCATCGCCATCAATGCGCACATGCCGCCGCTGGTCCTGGCCTGGCTGCTCGCCGCCGTGGTCCGTGTCTCCATGGGATCGGCAACCGTAGCGATGGCCGTAGCATCCGGTGTGCTCGCGCCCATGGCTGGCCATCTTGGCGTGAGTCCGGAATTGTTGGTCATCGCAACCGGGACCGGCTCGCTCATCCTCTCCCACGTAAACGATCCCGGCTTCTGGATGATCCAGTCCTTCTTCAAACTTGAAGTGAAGAAAACCCTCAGCACCTGGACCGTACTCGAAACCGTCCTGTCCATCGCCGGCTTGTGCGGCACTCTTCTGCTGTCCACCGTAGTGCATTAGCCGTTGTTTCCTAATGCTCTCAACAGATACTCTGCATTTGTTCTCGCACAACGATGTGAAAGGCTTGCATCATGTTCAACTACTCTTATCGCGCCGCGCTCGCTTTCGTTGCTTTTGCCGGCTTGCTCCTTCCCGCAACCGCTCAAACCGTTCCTGAGCCCGCGAAGCCCCAATATCCCAACTTCCCCAGCGAGACGCCCGCCAATCTGCGACCTGCCACCGACACCTTTGACTACCAGCGTCGCGAAGCCATGATCCCCATGCGCGATGGGGTCAAGCTGCACACTGTCATCCTCGTGCCGAAAGCCGCGGAACATGCGCCGATTCTGCTCACGCGCACTCCTTATAGCTCCGATGCCCTCACCACCCACGCTGCCAGCTCGCACCTCGGGCCGATCCTCGAAGGCTACGACAATGCCACCGACGTGATCGTTGCGGGCGGCTACATCCGTGTTATCCAGGACATCCGCGGCAAATACGGATCGGAGGGCGACTACGTGATGAATCGGCCCCTCCACGGTCCGCAGAATCCTACCTCCGTCGACGAATCCACCGACACCTACGACACCATCGACTGGCTGATCAAAAACATTCCCGAAACCAACGGAAAAGTCGGCATTCTCGGCATTTCCTACGACGGATTTCTCCCTCTCATGGCGCTCGTCAACCCCCATCCCGCGCTCAAGGTCGCCGTTCCCATGAATCCGATGGTCGACGGCTGGATGGGCGACGACTGGTTCCACAACGGTGCCTTCCGCGAACAGAACATGCCCTACATCTACGAGCAGGAAGGAACCCGTTCCAACGACGCCAAGTGGTGGACCTCAACCTTCGACGACTACGACCAGTACATGCGCGCCGGTTCAGCCGGTGAACTGGGCCGCCAACATGGCCTTGAGCAACTCGGTTTCTGGAAGAAGATTCTCGACCACCCCAGCTACGACACCTTCTGGAGCGACCAGGCCATGGACAAGGTACTCGCCAGCGACTTTGCCCGCGAAGGAATCAAGGTGCCCATCATGCTGGTTCACAGCCTCTGGGATCAGGAAGACATCTACGGCGCACCGGCCGTCTACAAGGCCATCAAGCCGCTCGATAGAGACAACGACAAGGTGTTCCTCGTTCTGGGGCCGTGGCACCACGGACAGGAAATTGAAGATGCCGCCTCACTGGGAGCGATTCGCTTTGGCAGCGACACCGGCACATGGTTCCGCAAGAACGTGCTCGCGCCCTTCCTGGCGCACTATCTAAAAGACGACGCCCCGCCGATCGACATCGCCCCCGTAACCGCGTACGAGACCGGCAAGGATGAATGGCAGAAACTCCCTGCATGGCCGACATCGCCTCAAACAAAGCCTCTCTACCTGCAACCCGGCCTCAAGCTAAGCTTTTCGCCTGACTCCGCCAGCTCCGCTGGCTCCGCTAGCTTCGATGAGTACGTCTCCGATCCCGCCAAGCCCGTGCCCTACCGCGCGCGGCCCAGCCAGTCTATCGGCTATGCTCCGCCGCTGACCTGGGTTCAGTGGCTCGTCGACGACCAGCGGGAGGACTCCGGCCGTGCCGACGTGCTCACCTACACAAGCGAAGTGCTGAAAGAGCCGCTTCACATCCGTGGACAGGCAATCGCCAACCTCGTCGCATCCACCAGCGGCTCCGATTCAGACTGGGTTGTCAAATTGATCGACGTCTACCCCGATGAGGTTGCCGACGAACCGGAACTCGGCGGCTACCAGCTTCCGGTCGCCGAAGACATTTTCCGCGGCCGCTACCGCGAAAGCTTTGCCACACCCAAACCCATTGAACCCAGCAAGCCGCTCCCCTATCGCTTTGCCCTTCCGCCGGCCAATCACGTGTTTCTTCCCGGCCATCGCATCATGGTGCAAGTGCAGTCCAGTTGGTTCCCGCTGTACGACCGCAACCCGCAAACGTTCGTCCCCAATATTTTCTGGGCCAGACCGGAAGACTATAAGAAGGCAACCCAGCGCATCTATCACGCGCCCGGCGAGGCGAGTGCCATCGAGTTGCCAATTGTCACTGCGAATTAGATTTACAGCTTCGGCAGCATCGGTTCCTGCTTGTTCAGCACCGCCCGCTGCGCTGCAAAAATCTCCCTGAGTCCCACTTCCGCGAGATCGAGGAGCCCGTTGAGCTGCGCCCGCGAATAGCTGCCCTTCTCCGCCGTCGCCTGCGTCTCTATCAGACCCCCGTCCGCGGTCATCACCACGTTCATGTCCACCTCGGCCTGCGAATCCTCCTCATAACAGAGGTCCAGCAGCGCCGTTCCGCCCACGATGCCCACCGACGTCGCGGCCACCAGCTGCTTCATCGGAGACTGCTTCAGCGTCCCCGCCTCAACCAGGGCGTTCAATGCCAGCGAAAGCGCAACCGCAGCCCCGGTGATCGCTGCCGTGCGCGTTCCACCATCGGCCTGAATCACATCGCAATCCAGAATCACCGTTCGCTCGCCCAGCATTTGCATGTCCACGACAGACCGCAAGCTCCGGCCGATAAGCCGCTGAATCTCGTGCGTCCGTCCGCCAATCTTCCCGCGCTCGCTCTCGCGCGGCGTCCGCGTCACCGTGGAACGGGGCAGCATCGCATACTCCGCCGTCACCCACCCCCTGCCCGAGTTCCGCAGCCAGCCGGGAACTCCCTGCTCGATCGTCGCGTTCGTCAACACCCGCGTATTTCCAAAACTCACCAGCACCGAACCCTCTGCCGTCTGCACGAATCCAGGCACAAGCGAAAGCGGTCTTAGTTGGTCGGGCCTGCGATCACCGGGACGAAAAAAGAAGTTTGGACCAAGCGGAGTCATAGGGGGATTGTACGAGAACAGGATCGGGCAACTGTCCCGGAACAGGTCGGTTTCACTTTGGGAATCTCGCCTCAGTCGGCGCCAAAACCGGAATCCCTCCCTAACTCGTTTAATCCAAAGCCTCTACGCTGATTCCGGCATCGAGCGATTCCCGAATCGGAACAAGAGAGCCACCCCGCGTTCTTTCTGAAATGTCCTCATTCATCTCGAAAACCTTGCCTTATCAGTTACTTAGAATTCCTGTCCAGATTTGGCACGCTACGTGTAATAGAAGAGGACAAGACCCGAATCAGTAAGCAGAAATGGGAATCGCCGGGCGGGAAAGAAAGGGACACGAAATGCAACAGATGGAGCAGCTAACTCAACTCGACCAACTGGCCCAATTGGAACCATTGGCTGGAATCGAACAGAAGAATGTAGATGCGGTTGTCGAGACACTGACCACCCTGGGCGATCATGGCGAGAGCCTGGCAGACGTGGCCCACGACGCCCGGAATATGGTTACTGCTTTGGATCTTTACTGTGACCTGCTCCAGGAGCCGGGCGTGTTGACCGGCTCATTCGCGCACTATGGCGGTGAATTGAAGCTCGTGGCCGCTGCCAGTCGCCGCCTGGTTGAAAAACTTGTCGCTCTGGATTCGCTCAATGCGCCCGGATCAAAAACCAGCCACACCGAGCGGGACGCGATAGCCATCCGTGAGGCGGTCCGCAGCCATCGCCGGGACGCGCGGAATTGGCACAACGTACCAGCCAGGCCGATCGACAATCTTGCTGAAGACCTGTTGGGCAATCGCAATCTTTTGGCAGCGCTGGCCGGACCGACCATCGTATTGACGATCGACGCACATGGGGGCGCAAGTCCGGTGAGGCTGACAGGCGAAGACCTGACCCGGATTCTGGTCAACCTGGTAAAGAACGCCGCGGAGGCGCTGTCTGCAGTGGGAAGAGTCCATATTTCCCTATGGGAAAGCACCGGCGAACCCGATAACGCTCCGTGGCTGACCATGAACGTCGAGGACAACGGGCCCGGCGTCCCGGATGCAGTCCTCGAAAAAATCTTTGAGCCCGGTTCAAACACGGCGGAGATCAGCCATTCGCCGATCGCTCAATCCGGCTGGCCGGTTCCTCACAAAGGGCTGGGCCTTTCGATCTGTCGCTCCATCGTTGAGCGCGCGGGCGGCCGGATGCATGCTGCAAACCGCGATCCATCCGGCGCTTGCTTCCAGATCGAACTTCCAGTTCGGAATTCCTGAACTACCGTACGCTTGCTCCGGTTCCGCTTTAAGACAGCCGGCTGTGACGACCAACTCATCCAATTGCGCGCGAGGCGAATACAATGCTCGAAACAGTCCTTGATACACAGCCCATGCAGTTTATCCCTGAAGTTGCGGAACCCTCGGTGAAGCTCCACCTTCTTGTCGTGGATTCCGATCCTGCTCTACGCTCGGCGTGCTCCGAAATCGCTTCAACTCTCGGCTATGCAGTGGAGAGCACGGGCGATCTTGCGCAGGCCCGCATCCTGCTCCGTGGCCTCGCGACAGACATCCTTCTGATCAATCTGCCTTCCACCGGCCACCACGGTCTTGACCTGGTCTCTGAAGTCAAGCTCCTTCACCCCCAACTGTCGGTGATTGCGATGACCGCCTCAGGCTCGGTGAATACTGCAGTGGAGGCCATGCGCTGTGGCGCCTCTGACTACCTCACCAAGCCGTTCGCAATGGACGAACTTTCCACGGTGCTCGACCGCGCATCTCTCCACCACACTGCGGACACCGAAACCCGCCAGTTGCGGGAGTGTCTCCGCCTTTCACAAGGACTTGGATCCATGATTGGCCGCTCTCCCGAAATGGAGAAGCTCTATCGAATCCTCTCCAAGGTTGCTCAAAGCACGCACCCTGTGCTGATTCTCGGCGAAAGCGGAACCGGCAAGGAATTGGTGGCCCAGACCATGCATGCCTTCGGGCCCAATTCCCAGAAGCCCTTCCTGCCTGTCGATTGCGGGTCGCTGGTTCCAACTCTCATCGAAAGTGAGCTCTTCGGCTACGTCAAAGGTGCGTTTACCGGGGCCAACCGTTCCAAAGACGGTCTCCTGGTCTCCGCTGAAGACGGTACGGTTTTTCTCGACGAAATCGGCGAGCTCTCGCTCGATCTGCAGGCCAAACTCCTCCGCGCCCTGCAGGAAAAAGAGGTTCGGCCTGTCGGCGCAACTCATCGCGTGCCGATCAGGGCGAGGATTGTCGCAGCCACCAACCGCAACCTGGCGGACATGGTCGAACACGGAACTTTTCGCAAAGACCTGTTTTACAGGCTCAACGTGGTGAATCTCCGGCTCCCCGCGCTTCGCGAACGCCGCGAGGATATCCCCTTGCTCGCTGCGCACTTTCTTGATCGGATCAGCCGCGAGCACGGAACCAAGTTCACGCTGAGCGACGAAGCCTTGCGCACAATGATGCGCCACGATTGGCCCGGAAATGTGCGCGAATTGGAGAATGCCGTCGAGCGCGCCTGCGCTCTCTCATCGGGACCTGTCCTGCATCTGGGCGACCTGCCGACTCAGTTGCAGCAGGAAGGTCTTGCAGCCCATCGTTCAGCTGCCAGGGTCGACCAGGTCGCATCGAACAATGGTCAAAATGTGACCCCGCTCGCGGAAATGGAACGCGCGGCCATCCTGGAAGCGATTCGGGCTCTGCATGGCGACAAGCTGCAAGCCGCAAAGCTCCTCGGCATTGGCAAGACAACGCTCTACCGAAAGCTCAAGGAATACAGCATCTGCGATCCGCTTCAGGACGACTGAGTTCACCTTGCATCAACCCTGTTTCGCATGGAGATTCTGAAGAGAATTCCACGGCACCGCCAGGTTCTGCTTCGGAGTGGGCAAGCAGCCCGGGCACAAACTAACCCTCGGCGCACGATAAGGAGTCGGAGATGAGTATCTTGATGGTCACCGGAATTGAAGGCGCCCGTAACTGCGCCGCACTTGTGGGAACGCAGTTGGGAATGGAAGTTGAGATCGCCGAGGGACGAAGAGCCGCCCTGGCCGCGCTGCGCTCGAAAGAGTTCGCCGTCGTTCTGGTCGACGAGACCATCGCCGGGTGCGATCCGGCAGCTGCCGAGGCGATTTGGAATAATGCGGGATTGGCCATTCCAATGCAGTTGAACTTTGCGCTCTCCGGGGTGGCGCGGCTCATTCGCGAGATTCGCTCTGCGCTGCATCGTCGCAATCAGGAACAGACTGTGGCTCGCCGCGCCGCAACCATTGCTATCGAAACTGAATTGAAAGCCACGGTGGCAGGTCTATTACTGAATTCACAACTCGCTCTCTCGGCGGGAGACATATCCGGTCCCGCAGCCGACAAACTTCGCGTTGTGGCCGATTTGGCGAGTAATCTCCGTCAACAGCTGAACCCTGCGCTGCCTCTCCATCGCCAGACGGTCGCCTGAGCATCCCATCGCAGACACAACCTTTGCGTCGCGCACGCAGCGCCGGAGCATCTTGCTCCGGCGTCTTTTTGTGGCTCGCGCCATTCGATGTCTTACTCTATGGAAAGAATGAAAGACTCCGCAGTCCTGCTCATTGATTGTCCTGACCGTAAAGGCCTCGTCGCCCGCGTGGCCGGCCTCCTATACGAGCAGGGCGCGAACATCCTGCATGCCGACCAGCATCAGGACCACGATCTGGGCCTTTTCTTCATGCGTGTCGAATTTGCGCTCAATGATTCTCAGTCCGGCATCGGCCCGAAGGGATTAGATCTCGCCGCCTTCAAAGATGCATTCGCCCCGCTCGCGACGGAGTTGGACATGCGCTGGCAACTCAGCGCCGGCGCAAAGCCTCTCCGCGTGGCCCTTTTCTGTTCGCAGTACTTGCATTGCATGGCCGACCTTCTTCACCGCTGGCACACCGGCGAACTGGCCTGTGAAATTCCGGTGATCGTTTCAAATCATCGCGACGTCGAGAAGCTCGCCAACTTCTACGAAATTCCCTTCGAATACTTTCCTGTCACCGCCGCCCTGCCCAACGAAGTTGAATCGCGCCAGATCGACCTCCTTCAAAGGCTTGAGATTGATCTCGTCGTGCTCGCCCGTTATATGCAGATTCTTTCTCCCGCGTTTGTATCCCGCTACCCGGCCGCAATCATCAATGTGCATCATTCATTTCTGCCCGCGTTCACCGGCGCAAAGCCCTACCACGCGGCGCACGCCCGCGGAGTGAAGCTGATTGGCGCAACCAGCCACTATGTGACAGAAGTGCTTGATGACGGTCCCATCATTGAACAGGATGTAGCGCGCATTTCGCACCGGGACCAGGTTGAAGATTTGGTAGCTCGCGGCCGGGACCTGGAACGACTTGTCCTGTCCCGCGCCGTCCGCTGGCACCTCGACCGCCGCATCCTCTGCTACGGAAACAAGACTGTCGTCTTCGACTAGAGCTGGTTGCATAATAGGGGTTTTGAAAGGGCATGGCTTCAGCCGTGCCGAATAAGCCTTGTGAATCGCTGGGCTTTAGCCCCTGAGGGACGGTCCGCAGCGGTCGGGCAGCGTTTATGCAACCAGTTCTAGGAAGCTCCTACTCCACCAGCGCGTCGGCAATGCCCAGGTGCCTGTCCAGAGCGGCGATTCCGATGTCGATCTCTTCTTTCGTGATGATCAGCGGCGGAGCGATCACAAAGTGGCTTACCCAGGCTTGCTGGGCAACCCCGTCCGCCATCATCTTCGCAGCGATCTGATCCACCACCAGCGGCTTTCCCTCAACCTTATCGCGCATGGTGTTGAAAGGCTCTTTGGTCTCGCGATTCTTCACAATCTCCACCGCGAAAAACAATCCCAGCCCGCGCACATCTCCCACCGACGGGTGCTTTGCTTTGACCGCTTCGAGCTTTTCCCGCACATACGGCTCCAGTTCCGCCGCACGTTCCACGAGTTTCAGCCGCTGCATCTCTTCAATTGTGGCCACCGCCGGCCCCAGCGTGATGGGATGCGCTTCGTACGTATGCCCGTGCGAGAAATAGTGATCCTCGAAGTGATCGGCAATCTTCTTCGTCGTCGCGCAGAGCCCCAGCGGCACATAAGCTGAAGTAATTCCCTTGGCAGTAACCAGGATGTCCGGCTTCAGATTCCAGTGATCGACGGCGAACCATTTCCCGGTTCGGCCCCATCCCGCCATAACCTCATCCGCAATCATCAGCACGCCGTGCCGGTCGCAGATTTCGCGCAGCCGTGGAAAATACTCCGCCGGCGGAACAAGTACGCCATTGGTCCCGACGACCGGCTCGAAGATGATGGCCGCCACATCGCTTTCGTTCTCGATCATGTGCTCGATATAGTCGGCGCATGCAATGTTGCAACCGGGATAGGTGTGCTTGATCGGACACTTGTAGCAATTCGTTTCCGGCGCGAAAACCACGCCCGCACCTTTGCCAGCTGGCTCCATCGCCCACCGACGCGGATCGCCCGTAGCCGCTATCGAGCCCATCGTCGAGCCGTGATACGAACGATAGCGCGAAATGATCTTCGTCTTGCCCGTGTACATCCGCGCAATCTTGAAGGCCGCCTCATTCGCCTCTGTTCCGCTGGTCGCGAAGAAGAATTTCTCCAGCCCCGCCGGCAGCACCTCCAGCAGCTTTGCACTCAACTTCGCGCGAGCTGCGGTAGCGTACCCCGGAGCAACGTAGGCCAGTTCCCTCGCCTGTTCCGCAATCGCTTCCACAACCCGCGGATTCTTGTGCCCCAGATTCACGCACATCAATTGCGCGCTGAAATCCAGGTAGCGCTTTCCCGCGCCGTCCGTAATCCAGCACCCTTCGGCGTCGGCAATGTACAACGGCTTCCATGTCTTCTGAAAGCGCCAAGTGCCGTAGTTCGTCTGCCGCGTAAGGTTGGTGATCTCTTCGTTGGTCAATCCGGAATGTGCAACTGTCTCGTTCATTTGCTGACCTCGCAATGGGAACTGTCCAACCTATGCTAAGCCATTACTCTTCGCGCTTGCACCAATGTGACTCAAAATGAAAACCCCCGGCTGATTGGCCGGGGGTTGTTTCGTTCTCGGTGAACCCTACGCGCTGTAGAGCAGTATGCCTGCAGCTTTTTCCTCGGTGGTCGTCTCATCTGCGCTCACCGGCCGATAGAAGAGCTGGTTGTTCTCGAGATACACCTCGAGGAATGCCGGCCGCGCCGAAATCTGTCCCGCAATCAGCGCTTCTGACAACGGGTCTTCGACATACCGCTGCAAAGCGCGACGCAACGGCCTTGCACCATAGCTGCGATCACCAAGCGTCTTGTCGAGAATCCACTTCTTGGCTTCCTCGGTGACAGAGATCGTAATCGCCTTCTGCGCCAGGTTGGTATTCAGTTGCTGAACCAGCAGTTCCACAATCTGGATCAGGTCCGCATCCGAAAGCGACAGGAACAGGATCACCTCATCAAGCCTGTTCAGGAACTCGGGATTGAAGGTCTTCTTGACCTCCTGTTTCACCAGTTCCTCGACCTTATCGTTGACCACGTCTTCGCGTTCGCTCTGGAAACCGAGTCCTTGCTTCTTCTGCAGGTGACGCGCGCCGATGTTCGACGTCATGATCAGGATGGTGTTCTTGAAGTCGACCGTGTTTCCAAGTCCATCCGTCAACTGTCCGTCTTCAAACACCTGCAACAGAATGTTGAACACATCCGGATGCGCCTTCTCGATTTCGTCCAGCAGTACAACGGAGTAAGGAGACCGCTTGACCCGTTCCGTCAACTGCCCACCCTCCTCGTATCCCACATATCCCGGAGGCGAACCGATCAGCTTCGAAACCGAATGCTTCTCCATGAACTCCGACATATCAAACCGGATCAGCGCCTTGTCCGATCCAAACAGGAAGTTGGCTAGCGTCCTCGCCACTTCCGTCTTTCCCACACCAGTCGGCCCCAGGAACAGGAAGCTTCCAATAGGCCGCGCCGGCGACTTCAATCCAGCCCTCGAGCGCCGAATTGCGCGCGCCAAAGCCGAGATCGCCTTTTCCTGCGAGATGATGCGCTTGTGCAGTTCTTCTTCCACGCGCAACAGTTTTTGTGTCTCTTCTTCCTTGATGCTGGTCACCGGCACGCCGGTCCAGCGGCTCACCACGTCTTCGATGTCCTCGCGACCCACGATGCCGGCCGCCGAATCGTCAAGGTGGTACTTATCGCGCAGCGCACGCAGATTCTCGCGCTCCTTGCGTTCCTCGTCGGAGTAGAACCGCGCCTTCTCAAATTCATGGTTCGCAATCGCCGAGTCCATGCGATGCACAATGAACTTGATCCGCTTCTGAACTTCGGTGATCTCCTCCGGCAGCGAGGTCTGGCGCAGTTTCACCCGCGCGCCCGCCTCGTCGATCAAGTCGATCGCCTTGTCCGGCAGGAACCGATCCGGAATATAGCGGTTCGAATGCGACACCGCGAACTCAATCGCTGCATCGGTATAGCTCACCGCGTGGAACTTCTCATAGCGATCCTTGATGCCGTTGATGATCTTGATGGCATCAGCCTCGTTCGGCGGTGGTACTTTCACAGCCTGGAAGCGCCGTTCCAGCGAACGATCTTTTTCAATCGACTTGCGATATTCAGCCGGCGTGGTTGCGCCGATGCATTGAATCTCGCCGCGTGAAAGCGCCGGCTTCAGAATGTTCGCCGCATCCAGCGACCCTTCCGCCGAACCCGCGCCCACCAGCGTGTGCAATTCGTCGATGAAGATGATGGAGTTCTGATTCTCCATCAGTTCTTTCATGATGGTCTTCAGTCGCTCTTCAAATTGTCCGCGGTACTTGGTTCCCGCAACGATCAGCGAAAGGTCCAGCGCCAGCACCCGCTTGTCGGCGAGGAAGCTCGGCACTTCGCCGTCCGCGATGCGCTGGGCGAGTCCTTCCACGATCGCCGTCTTGCCCACGCCCGGCTCGCCAATCAGCACGGGATTATTCTTCGTGCGGCGGCAGAGAATCTGCACCACGCGCTCCAACTCACCGTCGCGGCCAACCAGCGGATCCAGTTGTCCGTCCATGGCAGCCTGAGTCAAATCGCGGCTGAACTCGGCCAGTAGGCTTGATTCACGTTGACGTGCTTGCTGCGGCGCCTTCTCCTGCGTCACGCGCGCCAGCTCGTCGCGAATCTGCGCGAGCTTGAGTCCGCGCTCCTGCAGAATCTCCGAAGCAAAGCATTTCTCTTCCCGCAAAAGTCCCAGCAGAAGATGTTCGGTGCCGATATGTTTGTGGCCCAGCCGTTCAGCTTCCTCTGCCGCATACGCCAGCACCCGCTTGCACTCATTTGAGAGCGGCAGGTCCACGCTCGTCGATACTTTTTCGCGAATCGTGGTGTGCGCCTCAATCTGCTTTCGAATCGACTCCACAGAGGCGTGCGAACGCAGGAAGCGGTTGGTTAACGCCTTGTCCTCGCGCAAGAGTCCCAGCAGCAGGTGCTCGGTCTCGATATAGGGCGAGCCGAACTGGCTGGCCTCATACCGCGCGAAGAAGATCACGCGCCGTGCCTTCTCCGTATAGCGTTCGAACATGATGTTCTCCCTTGCAGCAGGCTTTCGTGTCGGAGTAGCTGTCCGGTTCCGATACCGGCCTCAGCTCAACCTGCACGCGCCGTTCTCTGTCTTCGCCGCCGGAGGCCCCTGGAAAATGCCTATACTGCCCCGAACAGCTCTTTTGGATGGACCGGAATGTATTTCACATCCGGCTGTCCCGGCATCGCGCCCCCGGAATCATCCACCCTCCGCTTGCCAGCCCTGAGAGGATTCGCATCCACCGTTACCAGGCTGCTTATTCATAAGACTCTAAAACGACCCGTAAAGCTGCTTTATCTCAAGCAGTTCCGGGGTGAATTCCTGCTTCGGGAGCTTTCCCCAGGAGAAGACGCCCGCCCTCCAGGCGCAGAGTCCGCGTACACCGCGCGGCCAGGTCCATGTTATGGGTCACCACAACCGAAGTAAGCCCATGAGTTAGGTGCAATCGTTCGAGTAAGTCAAATACTCGACCGGCCGTAGTTTCATCCAAATCGCCGGTTGGTTCGTCCGCTAAAAGAACCTTCGGATGGCCAACCAACGCTCGTGCCAGCGCTACACGCTGCTGTTCCCCGCCTGAGAGTTCGCCCGGCCGATGATCGCTGCGATCGTCCAGTTCGACTTCCCTCAGCCAATTTGATGCCACCGCCAACGCTTCCCGCTTTGCGGTTCCGCGCGCAAGCAACGGCATCGCCACGTTTTCCAACGCCGAGAATTCCGGTAAAAGGTAGTGAAACTGCCACACGTAGCCAATCTCACGATTGCGAAAGCTTGAAGCTTGCTTTTGCGTCAAACCTGTCACATTGGTTGAAGCGCAGTGTACAGTCCCCGCAGTGGGCGCATCAAGTGCCCCCAGAATGTGCAAAAGCGTACTCTTTCCCGCGCCCGACTGGCCCACAATCGCCACCAGTTCGCCGGCATTCACTTCTAAGTCCAGACCCTGGAAGAGGCTGAGGGATCCGCGCGCGGTGCGGTAAGTCTTTTCAAGATTGCGAACCTGGATGATTGGCGAGTTTTCCGGCACCCGCGACTCCGGGTCCCGCGTTGAGCGAGAAGCCTGGCCGGCAGCCGCTGGAGTGATTTGGGTCATCCGTTACAAACAGTTTAACGCGAATGTCCAACTTAATTGCATCGTGATTCTGGAGCCGGTGCGGCCCAAGGTAACCCTTTTGCATCCGTGCAATACGACCGTTTGGCCCCGCCAAAATCGCCACTACAAAAATCAGGGCTGCTCTTCGGCCGTGCACCGACGGCGCGCCTTAGCCGGGCATCAGCATCACGGTGAGAACCCAATCCTCGGGCAGATCTGCCGGTTTCTAATGCGGCGCGAAAGGCACCCCGCTGGGCTGTCCGGTTCAGAGACCGTTTCTCAGAAACCGAATGTCGACCCGGAAAGACATCCCGGCGGGATGTCAGGAAACTAGCCCCCCAGGTAGAGCCGTTGATCCCGCTCACGGATCAACGGCGTCACCCGGGGACAACGACAACAGAACCACCCGAGCCCCGTAGGGGCGATGCATCGACCGTAAGCGCTGATTCAGGCCATTTGAACGGTTGCCCCTGTCTTTCTTGCGGCTATCCTGGTCCTTGAAAGGGCACGACTTTAGTCGTGCCGTAATCGCCGCAGATTGAATGAGGGCTTTAGCCCCTGAGTGATGGTTTCTCTCAAACTGAGCAATCCCGCCATTTCAATAGTGTCGGTTTTTCAACTACCCGGCCCTCGAGCCGGCCTCTTCGTTTATTTCGGCAACATCGGCCCCTCGCCTAATCCGGCTTGCGCGTCTTCAATGCGATGCAGAAGGCAATCATCGCTTCCTTCGAGAAACTCGGCGCAGTGCACTTCCAGGTCCAGGCACAGGTGGCGAAAGGCATCAAGTGGATCGCTTGAGAATTCGGGATAGTGGCTTGCATTAGCCCTTCCCAGGATCGAACGCATGTACTCCTGATGTGACATCGAGCGTGAACACAGATGGTAGGTGACCATCCCCAAACTGTAACGAAAATGAAATTCCAACCTCCGATTGCCTTTCCTAAACTCCCCGGAAGCAAATCCACCACCGCTGCTGCTACCGGCATGAAGCACCCTATAGGCGAATCCGTACTTAACAAACAATGGTTCGAGAAGTCTGACACCGAGAACCAACGTTTCCACTGGGTCGCTACTCATTGACGTACTCCAAAGGTTCTTCAATTCAGCATATGTTAGCTGTTTCCCGTCGAAAACCGCACATCCGATAAGTTCAAAGCTTTCGATCTTGCTTCAATTGACCAAGGTCCATCTGCGTGCCACACGTCACTGAGTCGGCGTTCTGCAATCGCTACAAAGAACTATCGGCTTATGAATCCGTCCCGGCTTACTTCGGCGCTACTCCTCGTCGCAACCCTCTTGGCGGCGCCATCCAAGCTCTCGGCACAACAGACGTTCGCCGCGCATAACACCGAAATGACCGCTCTCCAACCAGCGATGGTCACGCCGCTGGTCGGCTCTGACCCGCGCCTCATTCAATACGTGCGCCTGGCGGCTTCTCATGAATACACCGCCGTCGGCACCGAAACGGTGAACTATGGCAATGCACGCGGCGCTGGCATGATCGCCGCCAATCGCTTCGAGTTTGACTGGATGCCGCCTCCCTACATCCAGCACAACAGCGCCGCCGCCGACGGTTTCGGCGACACGTCATTAGCCGTGAAGTACCGTATTGCGTCAGGCAACTCCGAGCATGGAAACTTTGATGTGGCCGCAATACTGAGCCACGCCTTCGCCACTGGCAGCCATAACAACGGCGCGGCCACCGACGCCTTCGTCCCCACGCTCGTAGCGGTCCACGACTTTCATCGCTTCGCTGCGATCTCCTCGCTCGGCGGCACCATGCCCACCGGCAAGATCTATCTCCAGGGCCGCACCATCGCCTGGAACGCTCTCACCCAATTCCATGCCACCCCGCACCTATGGTTCGAGATCGAGAACAATGCAACCTTCTACTTTGCGGGCAGCCATGATGGCAAAATGCAGAATTTCGTCACCCCGGCAGCCTTCTACACGGTGCGGCGCAAAGATTGGAAGCCGACTCATCCATTCGAGGTTTTCGCTTGCGGCATGCAGGTCGCTACTTCCGGTTTTCATAACTACAACCACAACCTGATTTCCGAGATTCGCGTCCTGTTTTAAGGGATTTCTAGGGGGCTTTTCGTGGCCTCCGCCGTGTCAATACCCCTCCCCGCAAACTCCTCGTAATCCCAGGCAAACAATCAGGAATAGGAACTATTCACTTTGCATTTCATTACCCCGCCACGCTCTATCCTGAAAGTAATGCGAAAAACAGCTTCGACGCCGAAACGAGCGCAACCAAAACCAGCCAAAATAGGCTCAATAAGAGCACTTAACGCGCTTAAAAATGCCAAAAAGTGCCAAAATCAACCAAAATTGACCACCCTGAAAAGGCTAGCAACACGCTTATATTCTTTTATTTACGATAAAATCGGCGCATTTTATGTGTCAAAAATTAATTTTTCCTATATTCCATTCCAGTGCGTCTCTGGAACCTGGCCAGGAAGGAGCATTCATGGGCCTTGGGTCCTGGCCGACTTAACCGCCGGCGGTGAAAGTTTGGTCTTGGGGGACTCGATTCTCGATGATGCACAAACTGAACACGGGCTTGATAAAGCGGAGGGTGACAGCAAGCGGAGGAAGGCGGGAAACGGGTGACGGGGGTTTTTAACCCCCGTGTAAAGCCGGCAAACTTTACGCCGGCTTTAGCCGCGGACGGATTCCTGCTCCGCAAGACGCGGAGCGCAAAAAAGATTCGCCACAGGCGGCTTACGACGCTTCCGCTTCGGCGCTCAAAACAACGACCGCGGGTGGCGCAAATCGCATCAGCGCCATGTAAACCAAGCCCGACGTGAAGAAGCCGACGAACCACGCATAGTCATACAGGAAATGCAGCGGCTTCACAGCCAACCCAACCAACGCGATCACCACGCCCAGAACCAGCGCCACAATCGCTCGCGGATTGATTCCGTTCGTGTAGTTATAAATTCCTTCGCGATGATAAAGCGAGTTCACGTCCAGTTCCGTCTTGCGGATCAGGAAGTAGTCGGAAACCATGATCCCCGCGACCGGCCCCAGCAACCCTGAGTATCCGACCAGCCAGCCGAAAATGTACGCGTCCGGCGTGGCCAGCAGCTTCCACGGGCACATCGCCAAGCCGAGAAAGCCGGTAATCAGCCCGCCAGTGCGAAAGCTGATGAGCCGCGGATACAAGTTCGAAAAGTCATTTGACGGTGAAACAACATTGGCCCCAATGTTCACGTTCAGCGTGGCAATCAAAATTGCGATCAGCGCAATAAACGCCACCACCGGCTGATGAAATGCGCCGATCAACAGAATTGGATTCCAGATCGGATGTCCAAACAGAACCGCGGATGCCGACGTCACCGAGATGCCGACAAACGTGTAGAGAGTCATCGCAACAGGCAATCCAAACGCCTGTCCCCACGCCTGCGCGTGCTGCGATTTGGAGTAGCGCGTGAAGTCGGGAATATTCAACGCCAGCGTAGCCCAGTAGCCAACCATAGCCGTAAGCGACGGAAAAAATACCGCCAGGAATTCCCTCGTCGTATGAAACTGGCTCGGCGTCGAGAGCATCGTGCCGAAACTGCCCGCCTTGATCCTCACCCAGATCAGCAGCGCCGCCGCCATCACAAACATGAACGGAGCACCAAACGCCTGCAAGTGCCGAATCGATTCCACCCCTCGCCAAACTACGATCATGTTCAACAACCAGAAAATCAGAAAACAGGCCCATTTAACGCCATCCGCACTCGCCACAGAAGGCCAAATCACCGCCAGCATAGAGTGAATCGCGGTTCCGCCGATCCATGATTGGATTCCAAACCAGCCGCAAGCCACAATAGCGCGCAATATCGCGGGCAAATTCGCACCGCGAACGCCAAAAGGCGCGCGAATAAAGACCGGAAAAGGTATCCCATACCGCGCACCCGCGTGCGCATTCAACAACATAGGGATAAGCACAATCAAATTGCCAAGCAGCACCGTCCCCACCGCCTGTTTCCAGTCCATCCCCTTTGCAATGAGCGACGAAGCGAGTTGATACGTAGTGATTTCCATCGACATCGAAAACCACAGCGCGATGTAGTTGTACGTGCCCCACGTTCGCTGCGCCGGCGTTGTAGGCGCCAGATCACGATTGGAAAGCGACGGGTCGACAGTGCTCAAGCGGCCTCCGATGCTGAATTAGGTCACAGCAGGAAAGTGGCTAAGTCTATAAGGAATGAATCATTTCCAGGCTCCGCCGCGCGCTTCGCGACGAAGATATTGCCCGCGCCCCGGCGTGCCGATAAACTGCCCATTCGACACGATCAACTCACCGCGCGAATAAACATCCCGCGCATTACCCCGCACCTTGAAACCCTCAAACATCGAGTAATCGACGCGCATGTGATGTGTAGCGGCACCTATAGTGTGCGGCACCGTCGCATCCCACAGCACGATGTCCGCGTCGCTGCCTTTCGCGAGCACACCCTTCTTCGGATACATGCCGAAGATCCGCGCCGGCGCAGTCGAAACCAGCTCGACAAACCGGTTCAGAGTGAGATTGCCGAGGCCTACGCCATGATGATGAAGAAGTTGCAGCCGGTTCTCGATTCCCGGCCCGCCATTGGGAATCTTGGTGAAATCGTTTTTGCCCAGGGCCTTCTGATCTTCAAAGCAGAACGGGCAATGATCTGTTGAGACAACCTGCAAGTTGTCTTTGCGTAGCCCTTCCCAAAGTTTGGGCTGGTTCCGTTTCTCGCGCAGCGGCGGCGTGAACACGTACTTCGCGCCTTCCCATCCCTTGTCAGCAACGTCTTCGAGCGAAAGCAGTAAATACTGAGGGCATGTCTCTGCGAACGCCGGCAGACCGCGATCCCGCGCCTCCCGCACCTGGTTAAGCGCGTCCTCGCTGGAGAGATGCACAATGTACACCGGAACACCGGCCATCTCCGCCATTGCGATGGCGCGATGCACCGCTTCCGCCTCGGCACACGTGGGTCGTGTTAACGCATGGTAGATTGGCGCAGTCTTGCCCTCCGCCAACGCCTGCTGCACGATGACATCGATCACCGACCCGTTCTCCGCGTGCATGCAAATCAGCGCGCCATTCTTGGCCGTCTGCCGCATCGCTTTGAAGATGGTCGCATCGTCGACCATCAGCACGTTAGGATAGGCCATGAACAACTTGAAGCTTGCTACCCCCTCGCGCACCATGTCGTCCATGTCTTCGAGTCCGGCATCTCCGAGATCGGTCACGATCATGTGCAAGCCATAGTCGATGCAAGCCTTGCCTTCAGCCTTCTTCCACCACGTATCGAGCGCGGTGCGCATTTTGGTTCCGCGCGCCTGGATTGCGAAATCCACGATGGTCGTGGTTCCACCGATTGCAGCAGCGCGCGTACCCGTCAGGAAATCATCGGCAGAGTTCGTACCCCCAAACGGCATATCGAGATGAGTGTGTGCGTCGATCCCACCAGGCAGTATCAAAAGGCCCGTAGCGTCAACTAGCGTCTCCGCCGCACTGGCCGGAATTCCGCGACGCACTTCTTTGATTAGAGTTCCCTCGATCAGCAGATCTGCCTGAACCGTCGAGTCGGCATTGACGATGGTCCCGTTTTGAATGAGAACCGAAGGCATGCGGAACAATCCTACCTTGAACGAGTCAAAGATCGTTGAGTCAAGAGGTCTGCGGCTGCACAGCACACTCTGCGCCGCGCGTGCGCTCGTCCCAAGTCTCAGCGGCAACTCCGGTATCAACTCGCACCATCGTGATGCAATTGTCCACTGGACACACGAGCGTGCAAAGGTTGCAACCCACGCATTCGGTTTCATCCACGCGAGGAATTCTCGCCAGGGGAGTCGGATAGGGCCCCTGCCCCTCTGAGGCTGCTGCGCGCTCTTTGCGCGTCACCGGTGTGGCGGCGATAGAGGTGCGGGTACGCTCTTCAATGGTCGCAGGAGTTTCGTGAAGCTCAACGTGACCGTTGACTGGGCCGACAACTCGGTCGAGGTGGATACATTGGTGCGCGCCATCCCAGCATGCTATGTGACAAAGATCGCAGCCGATACAGGTCTTCTCATCAATGCGGGCGACAATCTTGTAATTCAGGTTTAAATGTTTCCATTCCGTGACGCGTCCCACCGACAGACCTCGAAAATCTTCAATAGTCTTAAATCCTTTGGTGCGCATCCAGTTTTCGAGTCCTTCAGCCATGTCTTCAACGATGCGATAGCCAAAGTGCATCGCCGCCGTGCAGACTTGCACAGTTCCTGCGCCCAGCAATATGAACTCCACTGCATCGCGCCACGTCCCAATGCCACCAATTCCTGAAAGAGGCAGCATCGCTTCCGGGTCCGCCATGATCTGCTGCACCATGTTGAGCGCGATCGGCTTGACTGCCGGACCGCAGTAGCCACCGTGTGAGCTTTTTCCATCCACATCTGGCCGAGGCACAAGAGTGTCGAGATCGATTCCAGTGATGGAGTTGATGGTGTTGATGGCTGAAAGGCCGTCTGCGCCGCCGCGCTTCGCCGCACGAGCCACAGTACGAATGTCGCTGATGTTGGGAGTGAGCTTCACCAGAACCGGCGTGCGCGCTTTCTCCTTGACCCACGCCGTAATCATTTCGGTATATTCGGGAACCTGACCCACAGCCGAACCCATGCCACGCTCGCTCATCCCATGTGGGCAACCGAAATTCAATTCGATCCCATCGGCGCCCGCATTCTCAGCACGCGCCACGATTTCATGCCACGCTTCGCGTTTCGAAGCCACCATCAGCGAGGCGATCACTGCATGATAGGGGTAGCGTTTTTTGACCTCGCTCAATTCACGCAGGTTCTCTTCAACGCTTCGATCACTTATGAGTTCAATATTGTTGAAACCCATCATGCGCTGGCCGTTCCAGTCAGTGGATGAGTAACGCGAGCAAACATTCGTGACAGGCTCGCCAATCGTCTTCCACACCGCTCCGCCCCACCCGGCATCGAAGGCCCGCATAATCTGTTCGCCGCAGTTTGTCGGTGGAGCAGAGGCTAGCCAGAACGGATTCGGAGCATCAATGCGACCGGCGAATTGATGGACGCGAATATCAGGCATAAGCGGCCTCCGCGATCTTCAAGATTGCCTGGGCGGAACGCTTTCCGTCCGCCACCGCGTCTACCACTTCCCTTCCTCCGTTCACGCAGTCTCCCCCAGCGAAGAATCGCGGGTTGCCCGTTTGTCCGGTGACCGGGTCGGCTACAATGCATCCGTTGCGCACCTGAATGCGCCGAAGGTCTTGTACCAATTGAGCGAAGGGAGACTGACCGATGGCCGGTACGACGAGGTCGCACTCAATTGTGAAAAGGGAATTCGGTATAGGCAACAGGGTCTTTTCAACTTCTCTAACCTGCACAGTATCCAAAAGCAAGCGACCTCGCTCTCCAGTGCGTATCGCGTAAGGCTGACGCCGCCAAAGGAACTGCACGCCTTCCTGTTTCGCGTGTTCGTATTCGAAATCAAATGCGGAAATATCGCTTTCACCGCGCCGATACAGGAGATAGACAGTCTCTGCTCCCAGGCGGCGCGCAGCGTTGGCTGCGTCGATGGCAGTGTTACCAGCCCCCACCACGACCACCGTTCCGGCCACTTCACGAATCCGTCCAGTCTTGTATGAGGCGATTAGTTCAAGAGCGTTGACCACACCTTTGGATTCCTCACCTGGGATGTTCATCCGCTGCATCGCTCCGAGGCCAACTCCCAGAAAAATGAAGTCGAACTCCGACTCGAGCTCTTCCAGAGCCGTAGCGGAATCAATACCTGCGCTAACGCGAAACTCTACCCCCATACGGCGAATCATCTCGACCTCACGAAGGCTATCGGTCGCCCGCAGCTTGTATTCAGCGACTCCGTAGGTGTTCAGACCTCCCGGCAACGGTTGCCGCTCGATGATTGTTGCCGACGCACCATGACGGCAGAGCTCTGCTGCACAGGCCAAGGATGATGGGCCTCCGCCAATGCAGGCCACTTGCACGTTCCGCGATCTGCGTGGCGCGGTCAGTAATTCTTCTCCCGTGGCCTGAAATGAGTCCATTGCATGGCGCTGCAAGCGCGCAATCTGAATCGGCGCGTGATTGTAACGATGCATCACGCAAGCTCCTTCGCAGAGCACTTCCACAGGACAGGCCTTTGCACAACTTGCGCCAAGAATATTTGCATCCAGAATCCGCAGTGCCGAGCCACGCAGATTCCCCGTACTGATCCGCTTGATAAAGCCGGGAACATCTATGTGTGTGGGACAGGCCCCAGTGCATGGCGCATCGAAGCAATTCAGGCAGCGATTGGCCTCAATGACCGCAGCTTGTGGTGAAAGCGGCGGTTTGATTTCGCTGAACCGCTCACGCAGCAAATAGTCGTCTGGTAACGTTGCGGTACTCATTAAGACCTCGGGGAATTTCTCTTATCGCCGATCTTCTCGGTTAAGATTCTCGGCGATTTACAGCCATTTCGGTTGGAGCCAGTCTAAGAAGCGACCAGCGGTCCATACATGTCGGGCCGACGATCACGGAAAAACTGCCAAGTGCGGCGCACCTCGGCAATTTCATCCAGATTCAGGTCCTTGGTTAGAACCTCGTCCTTGTCGCGCGAAGCCTGCGCAATGATCTGACCGCGGGGGTTGGCAAAATAACTCGACCCGTAGAACTCGCCGATGTTCCAGGGCGCCTCGGTTCCCACACGATTGATAGCTGCAATGAAATATCCATTGGCCGCCGCATGTGCCGGTTGTTCCAGTTTCCAAAGGTACTCGCTCAGACCGGCAACCGTTGCCGAAGGGTTAAAAACGATCTCAGCTCCATTCAAGCCGAGGCAACGTGCGCCCTCGGGAAAGTGCCGGTCGTAACAAATGTAAATGCCAATCTTGGCAAATCCCAAGTCAAAGACGGGGTATCCCAGGTTACCTGGCCGGAAGTAGAACTTCTCCCAGAATCCAGGCGCCACGTGGGGAATATGCGTCTTGCGATACTTTCCCAGGTAGGAACCGTCATTCTGAAGGACAGCTGCGGTGTTATAAAAGATTCCCTCCAGTTCAACTTCATATACCGGCACAACCATCGCGATGTGAAGTTCCCTGGCCAACGACTGCATAAGCTTGAGGGTGCTTCCGCCGGGAACAAGTTCTGTGCTTTCATACCACTTGGTTGACTGCTCGGCACAAAAGTACGGCCCGTTGAAAATCTCCTGCAAACAGACGATCTGAGCGCCGTCAAGTGCTGCCCGCCGGATCAGACCGAGATGCTTCTCAATCATGGCCTCCTTTTGCCTGGCCAGCGGTTCGGTCGCGGCAACAGCATTGGACGCCTGAATGATCGAACATCGGACAACCCTTGGCATTAAAGGACGCTCCAGTTCAAGACTCTGTGAGTATTAGACGTTACCGCATGCAAGCGAGCTTGAGCAAGAGTTTGTTATTGCATTTAAAGCACTTTCGAGCCGACGCATTCACAGTATCAAACAGTATCAATCTGTGTGGTTCACTGATTCTCATCCAGACCGTACCCGGAGCCCAGACCTGTCGGGTTAGTACTCGATCTTGTTCGGTGATGCTATCCACACAGCGAAACTGGACCATGCTTCGTCGCCGAGCAGTTGAGTGGATTTCAGGGAGCGGGAAGCCAGCTCCTTACGGAATTCCTCGTAGAGAAATGCGTCATCGAAGCCTGCGCGAGCTGCATCTGCGGCGCTGCAGCCGTAATAAATTGCCTCGATCCGGGCCCAATACGAAGCCGCCAAGCACATGGGGCAAGGCTCGCAACTTGTATACAGCTCGCAACCTGCAAGCGTGAACGTGCCCAACGCCAAGCACGCAGCACGGATGGCACAGACCTCGCCATGAGCCGTCGGATCATTGGCAGCGGTCACACTGTTTGCCCCCTCACCTACAATTTCCCCGTCTCGCACCACAAGAGCGGCGAATGGCCCACCCTTACCTGAAATCACGTTCTCAGTAGCGAGCGCGATCGCGCGGCGCAGGTAATCCGGATTTGGTTTGCGCGGCATCTTCACTTGCCTTCTAGCTCCCCTAGCGGCGAAAGTAAACACAGTATGGCACAGGCTTTACGGTCAACTCGCGTTTTGACGCCTGACGGTCTCAAGCCTGCGACCTTGCTTGTCAAAGGTGAGCAGATCTCAGGACTGTGCGCCTGGGATGAAATTCCGGACGGAACTGCCCTCTACGACGTTGGCGATCTTGTGCTGTTGCCCGGCCTCGTAGACACCCACGTTCATATCAACGACCCGGGTCGCACAGAGTGGGAAGGCTTTTGGACGGCAACGCGCGCTGCCGCCGCTGGCGGGGTTACCACCCTTGTCGATATGCCGCTTAATTGCTTGCCCGAGACTGTCGACGTTGAGGCCCTCGAGGCCAAGCGCGCTGCTGCTCAGGGCCAGGCTTGGGTGGATTGGGCAACCTGGGGCGGAGTTGTGCAAGGCAACGCCGCGTCGCTCCCGCTACTCGCCAAAGCGGGTGTCCCGGGCTTCAAGTGCTTCATGATCCACTCCGGAATCAACAGTTTTGCGTGGGTCGACGAGTCTGAATTGCGCCTGTCCCTCGCCCAACTTCGGGGCACCGGACTCCCTCTCCTCGCCCATGCCGAAGTAGCCGGCCCGGTTGACTCCGCTACTGCTGCTCTCAAAACGGCTGGCTCGGATTGGCGCAAATATTCCACCTTCTTGGACTCGCGCCCCGACGCGGCTGAGTTGGATGCCATCGCGATGCTGATTCGGCTAGCAGAAGAGTTCGATGCCCCCATCCACATCGTTCACCTGTCGAGCGCGCGGGCATTGCCGATGCTGGCCAGTGCGCGCGCCCGCAAGGTACCAATCACCGTGGAGACATGTGCACACTACCTTTGGTTTACTGCCGAGGAAATCCCCGATGGCGCGACAGAATTCAAATGCGCGCCTCCCATTCGCTGCGCGACCAACCGCGATTTGCTGTGGAATGCTCTTGAAACAGGGCTCATCGACATGGTTACCACCGACCACTCACCGTGCCCTCTCGAGATGAAACGTCTCGAAGAGGGTCGCTGGGACGCAGCCTGGGGCGGCATCGCAAGCCTGGGCTTGGCAGCTCCAGTGCTATGGACCGCGCTGTATCACCGTGGCTTCGACGTTTCCTCCGCTTCGACGCGGCTCGGCAAATGGATGGCCTCGAATCCTGCCCGCCTCGCAGGGATTACCGGACGAAAGGGCTCTCTAACTCCCGGAGCCGATGCTGACATCGTCGTCTTCAATCCAGACGCAGATTGGACCGTGTCAAAGGAAGATCTGCACTTTCGCCATAAAACTTCCCCATACCTCGGGGCTCAACTCCGGGGGCGCATTGAGGAAACCTGGCTTCGTGGTCAGCAGGTCTTTATCCGTGACCAATTCATTGGTCCAGCACGAGGCAAGGAATTGGTGCGCCAATGAGAGAGCGCGCTCTCCGCGCCATCGCGGAATGTCAACACATCGCGACCATGACTGAGGAACCGGGACGCATCACGCGCCGCTTCCTCACGGCGCCGGTTCATCAGGTGCATGCCCATTTGCGTGCTCGTATGGAAGAAATGGGAATGACTGTTACTGTTGACGCGGCAGGCAATCTTCGCGGCTGGTGGAAGCCGCCGGGTGCTGGTGCCAAGCGGCTCATCCTTGGCTCCCACATTGATACAGTGCCGGACGCCGGTGCCTACGACGGCGTGCTTGGTGTAACACTGGCCCTTGAATTGGTGGGACTTGCGAAGGGTCTTGCATTGCCGCTGTCGATCGAAGTCATTGCATTCTCCGAAGAAGAAGGAGTGCGTTTTGGCGTGCCCTTCCTGGGCAGCCGCGCAGTTGCGGGACGCTTTGATCCTGCTCTGCTTGCGCTTACAGACGCGGACGGAATCACCGTCGAGACTGCGATTCGCAACTTTGGGCTTGATCCCGCCGAGATTGGGGAAGCAGCCGCAGATGACAACGCCTTAGGCTTTCTCGAGGTACATATTGAACAGGGCCCGGCCCTTGAGGCGGAAGGATTATGCGTCGCTGCCGTCACTGGCATCGTGGGCCAGACCCGTCTCAGCGTTGAGTTCAAGGGCCAGGCCAACCATGCGGGCACAACGCCAATGCGCTTACGAAGCGATGCCCTGGCTGGCGCCGCGGAGTGGATCACGATGGTGGAAACACTCGCGCTCAAGACCGATGGCCTGGTGGCAACCGTTGGCAAGGTTGCAGTGAAACCCAATGCCGTGAATGTAATTCCCGGAAAGGTAACCCTGAGTCTGGACGTTCGGCACCTCCATGACTCCGCGCGCAGGACGGCTGTCGATGACTTGTTGGCACAAGCTCAGGCCGTTTCAAATCGTCGCGGAATCCTCTTCCAGTGGCATAGGACGATGGATGAGCCCGCGATACCAATGGATGAACGCATCACGGCGTTCCTGGCCGAAGCCCTCGAAGTGGCCGGATTCCCCGCAAAGACGATGCCCAGCGGCGCTGGCCACGACGCCATGGTCTTAGCAAGTTGTATGCCGGCAGCCATGCTCTTTCTGCGCAGCCCCGGTGGCATCAGCCACAATCCCGCAGAAGCAGTGCGCGAAGAGGATGTGGAAGCCGCACTTCACATCGGCCGCGAGTTTCTCAGGCGCCTCGCGGCTGAGGTTCGCTAAAATCGAACAACGCATTCCGTCTGTCCCGGGAACGAGGTCACGAATGCATCATCTTGGAGAAACTCGAAGCCGTCTCAAACCGGATCACCTGCTGCAAACTCCGGATACCTTTGTCCGCACTCCATTGCCGGGCGCGAGTGGGGTTGAATTCATCGTTCATGCTTGTCCACAATTGGGAGCGCGTTTCACTCAAATGACCGCGGAGTTTGCGGCTGGGGGAGCTTTGGGACCTGCTCTAGCACAGCGTTTTATCTATGTGCTGGCTGGAGAGCTTGGGCTCACTGTGGGGAGCAAGAAGCACTTGCTTGGTCCAGGCGGATTCGCTTATTTACCGCAAGGGACTGCGTGCACCGTGGTAGCTCAACTAAGCGCCCGAGCAGCCGTAATCGAGAAGCCCTATGAGCCGCTTCCAAATGTGCCGGCCCCCGCGGTTCTCGTCGGTCATGAAGCCGCGATTACTGAGGTTGCGTTGATGGGGGACGAGTCGCTTCGTGTCCGTGCGCTCATGCCAGATACTGATGCCTACGACTTTGCTGTGAACACTATGACCTACGATCCCGGCGCTGCACTCAGCATGGTCGAGATTCATGTGATGGAGCACGGTCTACTGATGCTCGAGGGCGGAGGTATCTACCGACTCGGCGACTCCTGGTATCCCGTCGAAGCCCATGACTTCATCTGGATGGCGCCGTATTGTCCGCAATGGTTTGGCGCACTCGGAAAACGTCCCGCCAAGTACCTGATCTACAAGGATTGGCGACGTCATCCTCTGGGAGCTTAGGAATGGATACCCGTCCCAAACTGGCTGTCGACCGGCTTCTTGCTGAACTCAACGCGCTGGCCCAGATATCCGCAGCCGAGCCTCCTGTAGTGACCCGGGTAGTTTTCAGTGAGGCTGACTTGCGTGCGCGCGCGTTTGTGAAAAACCTTTGCCGCGAGGCTGGACTCGAGGTAAGTGAAGACGCAATCGGTAATACCTTTGCGCGATGGCGAGGCACCGAACCGGGACTTGCACCGATAGGCACCGGCTCGCACATCGATGCGATTCCCAACGCAGGTTTGTATGACGGATGTGTTGGGGTCCTCGGCGGTCTCGAAGCCATTCGCGTGCTGAAACAATTTGACTTCCAGCCGCGTCGATCGATTGAGTTGGTCATCTTCACCGCGGAAGAACCGACCCGCTTTGGTATCGGCTGCCTTGGCAGTCGCATGATGGCCAATGTGCTCACGTCATCGCAGGCGCTCACCTTGCGTGACAAAGAAGGTCGAAGCCTCGAAGAGTTGCGCACCGAAGCTGGCTTCACCGGATCGCTCGAATCCGTAGCACTCCCCATAGGGCGCTTCCATCAATTCATCGAATTGCATATCGAACAAGGACCGATCCTCGAACAGGAAGGACTTGATCTCGGTCTCGTGACACGCATCGCTGCACCGGCAAGTCTACGTATCGTCATCGAGGGCGAGGGAGGCCACGCCGGCGGCATGCTGATGTCCGGACGCAAAGACGCGCTGGTCGCGGCGGCTGAGTTGATTCTGGCGCTTGAAGCAGCTGCCAAATCAACGGGGGCCATCGACACCGTTGCGACCGTTGGAATTTGCGATGTCTTTCCGGGCGCGGTCAACAGCATCCCCTCCCGGGTTCGCATTGAGGCCGACATCCGCGACACTGACGGAGCCCGTCGCGACGGTGTACTCGAGCTACTGAGAGCGGCATGTGCCGACACCGCCGCACTCCGTGGCGTCACAATCAATGTTGAGTTGGTAAACGCTGACCCGCCCGCAACCTGCGATCCGATTATCCTTGACACAATGGAGGGAGCGACCAAGCAAGCGGGCAAAACCTGCAAGAAAATGGTCAGCCGTGCTTATCACGACTCGCTATTCATGGCTCGCATCGCACCGGTGGCCATGCTATTTATCCCTTGCCGCGGCGGAGTAAGCCATCGACCCGATGAGTACGCCTCGCCAGAGTGGATCGACTCGGGCGTTCACGTTCTCTCGCGGACGTTGTCGACGCTGGCTTCATAGCACGCCCACTTTGCAACTAGCCCGCGCCGTTGTATGCTATGCGTCTACCCGTACGGTGTTTTGCGCTTTCCAGCCATGAGCACGCATGCGACAAACCGCATCGTAGGCACCTCCGTTCCCCGCAAGGAAGGGAACGACAAATTGCTGGGCGCTGCGCGATACGTTGACGACATCGAGCGGGAGGGAATGTGGTATGGAGCCACCGTTCGCAGCAGCATTCCACGCGGGCTCATTCGCTCCATCGGTTTCGATCGTCATATCGATTGGAACGAATTCACAGTAGTCACCGCAGCGGATATTCCAGGTCAGAACTGCATTCAGATGATCGCTGCCGACCAGCCCTGCCTAGCCGACGGTAATGTAAACCACTGCGATGAGGCAATTTTGCTGCTGGCGCACCCTGATAAACACAAGGTTCGCGCTGCTGTGAACGCTGTTCACATCGAATACGATCTGCTGCCGCCGATCTTCACCATCGAAGAAAGCGAGAAAAAGCAGATTGTTGTGTGGGGCTCAGACAATCTGTTTAAGAGTTTCGAGCTTGAAAAAGGCAACGTTGACTCGGCATGGACTAATGCCGCACACATTGTTAATGGCGAATATCGTACCGGCGCGCAGGAACACCTTTACATCGAAAACAACGGCGTCATCGCGGAGTACAGCGCAGAGAATGGTGTGACTGTCTGGGGTTCTCTGCAATGTCCTTTCTATGTTCATCGCTCTCTTTTGACAGTGTTCGACCTCCCCGGGGACAAGGTCCGCGTAGTTCAAACCGAGACCGGCGGCGCCTTTGGCGGCAAGGAAGACTATCCGTCCACGCTCGCGTCGCACGCTGCCCTGTTGGCAATGAAGAGCGAGCACCCGGTAAAGATGGTCTACGACCGCATGGAAGACTTGGCGGCGACAACCAAACGCCATCCCTCACGGGTGCGCCACCGAACCGCCCTCGATGCGAATGGCAAGCTTCTAGCGATGGACATTGAGATTGCCACCGACGGTGGCGCCTATTCCACGCTTTCATCCACTGTGCTGTCGCGCGCGACGCTCCATTCTCCTGGTCCCTACTTTTGCCCGAACGTGCGCATTCGCTCCCGCTCCTGGGCCACAAACACAGTACCTTATGGCGCGTTCCGCGGTTTCGGCGCACCCCAAACTGTCTTCGCAGTCGAGCGTCATATGGATGAGATTGCCGCTTTTATTGGCATGGAACCTGTTGAATTGCGGCGTCGGAACTTCTTACGCGACGGCGACACAACAGCTACCGAGCAAGTAATGCGCGAGCCGGTGATCCTCGACAAACTCCTCGACCGTGCGCTCGCCGAGAGCGGTTACAACGAGAAACGGTCGCGCTTTGCGCGCGAGAACCCGACGAATCCGGTCAAGCGGGGCATGGGAATAGCGTCCTTCTATCACGGTTCAGGTTTTACTGGCTCCGGTGAACGCTATTTGAACTCACTTGCCGGCATCGACGTCACGCCTGAAGGTATGGTGCGCGTCCTTGTGTCGAGCACCGAGTTCGGACAGGGAACCAACACTATCCTTACTCAGATTGCGGCGGAGGCCATCGGGCTCGATTACTCCGACGTCGCAATGGCTCCGCCCGACACGAGCATCGTTCCTAACAGCGGTCCGACAGTTGCCTCGCGAACAGCAATGGTGATCGGAAGGCTCATCGAACGTGCCTCATTGCAACTCGTCTCAATGCTGCGCGAGCATGCTGGACTTACGAGCCCTTTCTGTCGTGAAGAATTCTTTGCAGCGTGTGAACACTATCGCGCTTTACATGGAGAAGTAAGCTCCTTATGCCGATACGAGGCGCCGCCTGGGGTCTTTTGGGATGATCAGAAGT
Source organism: uncultured Acidobacteriaceae bacterium (assembly GCA_963826915.1). Classification (GTDB taxonomy): domain Bacteria; phylum Acidobacteriota; class Terriglobia; order Terriglobales; family Acidobacteriaceae; genus Telmatobacter. The sequence goes on along the minus strand of CAWGYG010000003.1, from coordinate 393,648 downwards.
ATCGCGGCGAAGCGTATCCAGCATTCGCTTGGTCCGTGCAAGTTGCTCAAGTGGCGGTTGACACCGTTACCTTCTCTGCCGAAGTGGAAGAGTTTTGGTCTGTTCAGGAAGCAGGCCGAGTTCTCAATCCTGTACTCGCCGGTGGACAGATCGAGGGTGGAATCGCACAAGGAATCGGCTACGCGCTTTATGAAAAGGTCCTGCTGCAGAACGGCCACATGGCGAATAACCAGATGACCAACTACATCATGCCCACCGCCGAAGACGTGCCTCCCATTCACGTGTACTTCGAGCAGATTCCTTTCCAGTACGGAGGTTACGGCGCCAAAGGCATCGGCGAATTGCCTCACGACGGCCCCGCACCTGCAATTCTCAACGCGATCAAAGACGCGATTGGCGTCAGCTTCGATTCGATTCCATTGTTGCCAGAAGATTTATTCGCGCGGCTTTCTTCCCGCAAAGAAGTTGAAGAACCGGCGGCCGTATGATCGAGTCTCCGTCAACTATCAGTTTGTTGGTGAATGGCACGAACTGTACGATCCACGCACATCCGATGAAGAGGTTACTCGACGTCCTTCGTGAGGATTTGCATCTTACCGGAACCAAAGAAGGTTGTGGTGAAGGCGAGTGCGGTTCATGCTCAGTCCGCATGAACGGAGAGCTTGTGAATAGTTGCCTTGTCCCCTTATTGCAGGCCGAAGGATCGAACATCCAAACAGTCGAGGGACTTGCCAACAATGGCATTTTGCATCCCCTGCAAGCGGCTTTCCTGCATTGTGGAGGTGCGCAATGCGGCATCTGTACGCCCGGAATGCTGATGGCCGCAGCGCAATTGCTGGCGTACAACCCTAACCCCTGCATGGCGGAAATCCGTGAAGGTCTTGCCGGAAATCTTTGTCGGTGCACCGGATTCATTCGCATATTCGAGTCGGTTCTTTCTGCGGCCACGAGCAGCGCCGTCGGAGATGTTACAGAACGGACAAGCCATGCGCGGTAACGCCGAGGCGCATGAACTGATCGCGCCCGGCAGTCTGTCCGCTGTTCTTGAACTGATTGCGTCAGCACCAGGTGCCTGGACACCCATTGCCGGCGGAACCGAGGTAATGGTGGCGTATGCAGCCGGCCGCCTCAGTGCGAACAAACTCGTCAGCCTTTGGGGTATTCAAGAACTCCGCTTCATCGAAACGACCCCGAATAGCATTACCATAGGCGGGGGTACAACGTTCTGCGACCTAAGAGTAAACAAGACCGTCGCAATAGAATTGCCGCTTTTGGCCAAGGCGTCGAGCTGGATTGGATCGATCGCCAACCAGAGCCGAGCGACAATCGGCGGCAATCTTGTTAATGGATCACCCGCCGCCGACTCCTCTCCGGCGTTACTCGTCTACGATGCAGAAATAGAACTTGTTTCAGTGAATGGAAAGCGTCGAATGCCATATTATGAATTCCACACCGGCTACAAACAGAATGCCATGACGGCGAACGAACTGCTCTTCGCCATTCGCTTTCCGCTTCGCTTCGCACATCATCGCCAGTACATCCGCAAGGTCGGTACCCGGCGCGCAATGGCTATTTCCAAGGTTGCGTTAGCCGCAACTGCGCTCTTACAAAGCGGCGCAGTCAAGGAGATCCGACTTGCTGCAGCGAGTTTGGCTCCGTATCCTGCACGACTCTTCAAAACCGAAACTGTGCTACTGGCTCAGCCACTAACCCCCGAAATAATTCAAACGGCGCGGCAGACTCTGCTGTCTGAAGCGCAACCAATCGACGACATCCGCTCCAATGCCGAGTACCGAAAACACGTCGGAGCCAATCTGCTTGAAGAATTCCTACTCGAATCGAACCGTGAGGCCGCACCGTAATGAGCATTGTGCTCGCAGCTTGGAATGACGCCAGCGAAGATAGGGCGACTGACGCAATGCTTTCCTGCTGCGGTGCTCGTCGCTGGGCCACGGCAATGGTTGCTGAGAGACCTATCCCCGATGTGATCAGGTTGAGCACTTCCGCCGACCGCATTTGGGCCATGATGCTCGAGCCTGACTGGATTGAGGCGTTTTCTTGCCATCCACGCATAGGAGTGCGCAAGGCTTCGCACGTAATCGCACAGTCCGAAAAGTGGTCGCGACAAGAGCAGTCGTCGACCATCACAGCTTCCGACCAAGTGCTGAACGAACTGGCCAAGGGCAATGCCCTCTATGAGCAGCAATTCGGATTCACCTACATCGTTTGCGCAACCGGTAAGAGCGCCGACGAAATGCTTGCCATCCTTCGCCGTCGGTTAGAAAGCGATCGCATATCCGAACTGCGCGAAGCCGCCGAGCAGCAGCGACAGATCATGCAGATTCGCCTTGGAAAGTGGCTGGTATCATGAGCAAAATCACAACACACGTGCTGGACACTGCACTGGGAAAGCCCGCCGCCGGTATCGCAGTGCGACTTGACCGTCTTGAAAACAAGATTTGGACGTTGATATCGCAAAGCAGAACGGATGCAGATGGACGATGCCGCGATCTGGTCGGCGAAGTCGCGCCCGGCGTCTATCGGCTGACGTTCGATACTGATGCCTATCTGTCAGGCGTCGGCCGGCCGAGTATCTACCCTGAAATCGCGATCATATTCACTTGCAGTGGCGATCCGCACTATCACCTCCCGCTTCTTTTGAGCGGCAACAGTTACACGACATATCGAGGAAGCTAAACCATGGCAAAGCTGGGCGAAAATCGCTACGGAAAATCTCGCGTACGCCTCTCGCGCATCACCCGCGTAGGTAATCGACACGAGTTTCAAGAGTGGAGTGTCTGCATACTTCTGCATGGCGATTTTGAAAGTAGTTTCACCGCGGCGAATAACAGCAAGATACTGCCGACAGATACTATGAAGAACACCGTCTACTCGGTCGCCCGCGGATCGAATGCCGAAACGATTGAAAGTTTCGCGATCGAGCTTGGCGATTATCTGCTCAGCAACAATCCGCAGGTTTCAAAGACGACAATTGAGATCGACGAGCGGAACTGGGAGCATCTGATCGTGGATGGCAATGCCGATGCGACAACCTTCAAGATGGGCGGACCAGAACTGCAAACGGTGCGTGCCGAATGCGCGACGAATGGCACTTGGTCCATAACGTCCGGAGTGGATGGTTTGACCATTCTGAAAACCACAAAATCCGCCTTTACGGGATACATCAAAGACAAGCTGACAACTCTGAAGCCCGTCACCGACCGCATCTTCGGCACCCGGGCGAAGGCTGCATGGGACTTCGCCTCAACGAATGTGAACTATGCTGATGCACGTTTGCGGATTGTTGCCGCATTACTCAGGGAATTTGCTACCCACAACAGCATGAGCGTGCAGCACACGCTATTTGATATGGGAAGCAAGGCGCTCTCGGCCGCGCCCGAAATTGCGCGCATTCACCTTACCATGCCAAATCTTCACCATTTCCCGGCTGACCTTAGCCCGTTTGGACAAGACAATCCAAACCACATTTTTGTCCCTATCGACGAGCCACACGGTTACATCGAGGCAACGATCGAGCGGTAGGGCCTATTCAAGCCGCGTAAGATCAGCGGGCAAATCGATATCGATCTCTCCACCTTCAAACGGCAGCGCAATCACCTTGCAGAGTGACTTGGTCAGGAATGCGCGCGCACCCACATCGCCGCGCAATTCCCGGAGTCCAGGAAAAGCCGCACGTGGAAAAACTGCCGGCACGCCCTGAATTCCTCCATAGGCAGACGCGATGATTGTTGAATCTGCCTTTTCCGTAAAGGCCTCAATCAAGGAACGAAGATGGCTTGCCGTGAGTCGTGGTTGGTCGCAACTCATTATCAGGACGCCATCGATGTTTGCGGCCGATTCTTCGAGCCCTTGCAGTCCGGCCCGGATCGACGTTGAAATACCCTGTTCCCAGTCGTGATTCACGACGACGGTCGCCCCTCCGAAATCGACTGCTCTACAAAGTGAATCGCGATGAGCGCCCACCACAACCCTCACCGGTGTTGCACCGGCCTCCTTCGCCAACCGAAGCATTCGAGCAAGCAAGGTCTCCCCGTTCAGTCTGAGTAACTGTTTGGGCTGGCCGAGCCGGCTACTCGATCCAGCAGCGAGAAGAATCGCAGCAACGGACATCGCCCACAGTTTATCCCGTGTTCCTTGACTCGGAGACAGCAGGCACGCAAAACTAAGGCCATCAGACCGATAACCCCGTAGCGAAAGGCAGACCGGTGACCAACCAGGCAAGGCCGACAGCCGCAGTGTCTCCACAGGTAGGCTCACCGGAGAATTACGGCCTGCATGCTGGGATCCTCAGTCCCATCGAGACATTGGCGCAATCTGTTTCGGCGATGGCGCCGTCCACATCGCCCTCTCTCACCATTCCGCTGGTCTTCGCTCTGGCGGGAAACGCGACCTGGTTTGTATACCTCCTTGCCACCTGTGCAACCCTGCTGGTCGGCTTCTGCGTAAGCCGCTTCGCAAAGTTATCTGCTTCACCCGGTTCGCTTTATACATACACGGCGAGTACCTTGCCCCCATTTTTTGGCGTCGTTGCGGCATGGGGGCTTTTGCTGGCGTACTTGGCAACCGGTGCTTCGGTTGCAGGCGGCTCCCTCTACTACACCAATCTGCTTGCTCAGCAATTCCTCCATTTCACTCCGCCCACTCTGCTTACGCTTGCGCTGGTCTGCGCCGCAGCGGGATTCGTCGCTTATCGCGACGTAAAACTTTCCGCGGAGTTAATGCTGTGGATCGAAGTTGGCTCAGTGAGTCTCATCGCCTTGGTGCTCATGATCATGCTGGCACGCTACGGTTTACATTTTGATCTGGACCAGTTTCGCCTGAAAGGCGTTTCACTTTCAGAACTGGGGCCTGCACTTGTGCTATCGATGTTCAGCTTTGTGGGGTTTGAAAGTGCTACGACGCTTGGTGGCGAGGCACGCGAACCGCTGCGCACAATTCCTCGGGCAGTGATTCAATGTGCGATCCTGGCAGGCATTTTCTTCGTGCTTTGCTCGTACTCAGAGGTACTGGGCTTTCGCGGCCAATCTGGAAAACTCAGTGAATCAACCAGCCCACTTCATTTACTTGCCAACAAGGCCGGTATCTCGCCGCTAGGCGTCACTATCGACTTCGGAGCACTTATCAGCATGGTGGCCTGTGTGCTTGCATGTACTACAGCCGCGGCCCGTGTGCTGTTGCGCATGGCGCACGGTGGACTTCTACCAAAGGCCTTCGAGCGCACCACCCAGAAGCATGGGACCCCGGGACCGGCGATTGTCCTTTCTGCCGGCCTCATGTTTGCCTCCACAGCGGTGTTGGTTGCACGCGGAGTCAGTGGCTCCGAAATGTACGATTTGTTCGGATCCTTATCGGTATTCGGATTTTTGACTGCGTATGCGCTGGTCGCAACAGCGTTGCCGTTTGCGCGACGGGCACTGGGTCAGCATTCACATTTCGTCGCTGCGACCAGTGCTTTCACAGTCCTTGTCATTATCCTGATCGCAGTTTTCGATCTGCGATCCTCCGCCGACGACATCCACGCGCGCATCCCGTACGTCTATATCGCGTACATTACCGCGGGCGTAGCCTGGTACGTGATTCGGCGGAAGCGAGCGGCTGTTGCGGCCGAATGACGTTTAGGGTTGTCCCTCGACATCCGGTTGCAACATGAGCAACAACACCAGCCCCACCATAACAAACATTCGAAATGCCTCTTCCTGCCCGTTCCAGAGGTGGGACTGCCACATCAGAAACCACTCTCCACCGACAGACAGAAAGGCCACAAGCCACATCAGCATCGACAAAGCGAGGGCCATCACCGCGATGCGCTTCTCTGCATTGAATGCTGAAACAGGTTTCCTCAAGGCACGCAGCAAGCGCACCCCCGCCCACCACAAAAGAATTGCCGTGGCCATCTCCCAGGCAATTATCGAGATGTAGAAGGCGGTATGAATGCCCGGCGATCGAATTGCGCGCCAGAGTCCGTGATTTCCTGGGAACGTTGAATCCATCATGAGCACATGACGGACAAACTGATAATTCGAGTCGTAGTCCGTAAGATTATTGAATACGACCAGCGCGTAGTAGAGTGCAATCCCGGCTAATAGAAGGAGCTTTGCGGAGCGGGTGATCATGGACGCCTCTCTTTAGCAGATGGCTTGGAGCACACCTTCAGAGCCTCCGGAATCGCGCCATCGATGAGAAAATCGGCAGGCATTTCGTCGCTAAGTGCCACCGATGAGCGGCATCGAACAGTTCTGGGAGTTTGCAACGACGTGGGTTCTGACATGGCTCATGCTAACTTGCCAGCGTTGCAAATCCCACCAAAATTCCCTGTTTCGCGTGCTACAGTCGAATGCAAATGATCAGGATGCTGTCCTCGAAGAAATCTTGGCCGAGCGCGGCCTCAGACTGCCCCAGTTGCTCGCGCCTGAGAGACCTTACATGCCCACAAAACAATCAGGTTCTGTGATATCCAGTATCGAATTACAGATGACCGTAAGGGTGAACAAGGCGTGAACGAACACATGCTCTCGGCAGAACCAACCCACTCCGTTTGGGATCGTTCCCTGTCACCTCGACTGCGTGTCCAGCCTGGTGATCAGGTGCAGTTCAAGCGCGTTGACTCCAGCGGTGGCCAGGTTCACCCTCTAATGACAACCGCTGAATACTTGGCCATAGACCGTAGCCGCATCCACGCTCTCACAGGCCCCGTGTGGGTTGAAGGTGCGAAACCCGGCGACGTGCTGCAAATCGATGTGTTGGCCACGCGGCACTGCGGATGGGGATGGAGCAGCGTAGTCGCGGGCCTCGGATTCTTAAAAGATCGCTTCAAGAAACCGTATTTATTTCAATGGCTTCTTGAAGGTGAGTTATCCAGGTCTCTCGAGCCAGCTGTCGTCCCTCTGCGGCCGTTTCTCGGAGTCATGGGTGTAGCTCAGCAGGTTGACGGGGCCTACAGCACAAGACCACCGGGCCCTTTTGGCGGAAACATGGATGTGCGTGAACTCTGCGCAGGGTCCACTCTCTACCTGCCCGTTTACAACGATGGAGCACTCTTTAGTTGTGGTGATGGGCACGCAGCACAAGGCGATGGCGAGGTCTGCATTAACGGAATCGAGTGCCCGCTCGACGTAACACTGCGCTTCAATCTGCACAAGCGGCAGCCATTGGCCGGTCCGTTAGTCGAGTCCAGCGACAGCGCAGCCCCGGATACGATTGCAGATTCGTGGGTGGTTGTCGAGACGGGGACAGATTTGGCCGAAACAGCCCGCTCAGCTACAAATCGAATGATCGACCTGCTTGTCAGCCGGTGGCATTTCGATGAAATCCATGCCTACCTGCTTTGCAGCGTGGCCCTCAGGCTAAGGCTGAGCCAGGTTGTCAATGAGCCAGTCCACACCATAAGCGCCGCTCTAAGCAAACAGATTCTCCCCCCGCGCGAATTATTTCCCGTCAATGACAATCAACAAACCTGATGTCGTGGCAGAGTTGCGAGTCTCTTAATCGGGGTTATGAACATGCCCTTGTGACCTACGATGTGGAAAAGCTGGTCGAAATAGTTCTGGCTTGGCCCCGAGTAATGCGCTTCGGGCTAACGAAAATCTTTATGGATGGGAAGAGATTGAAGCCTATAGAAAGAGCTGGCCAAGCGTTAGCCTCTCACGCTCAAGTGCATTGATCTTGTGAGCTTGGTTGTGATTTCGGCTGCATAAAGCTTGAGTTTGAGCGCAAGACAGGCTCAGACACTTACAAGGTAGCTAGAGCCAAGGATGGGTAAGATTGGAAGAGGGTCCGGCCCATTGTGAATGCCCACGTCTCGGTGTTCCCGACAGCGTGAATCCCTTTCGCCGTGCAAGTCGCTCATCACCGCAAATCTTTAGATGAAACTCATGCGAAAATTGATATCCTGAGAGTACGCCGAAGTTCAAGAACTACAACAATCCAACTCTAAACGCTCAATGCATGTTTAGGGTCCCGCTAATCTTTTTTTCAAGTGATCAGACAAATCTGAACTTGCATTCAATTGAGCGTTTTTTGAGATTCCAAAAAACCTTTTTGGGAGACTCCCATTTCAAGGCCAGCAAATTGAGGTATTCCATGCGTATTTCTATGAATCTCTTCGCCCGACTGCTTGCGATCATGGCAGCCTGTGCGCTGTGTCTTACTTCTGCGTTAGCACAGCAGACGCTTGGCGGCATCACCGGAGAGGTAACCGATGCTTCTGGAGGGGTAATCCCCAATGCATTGGTGACAGTAGTGGACGAACAAACATCTTTGACGCGAACCACCACAACCAACGGTTCCGGGACCTACTCGCTGGTGAACCTGCCGATTGGGACCTACACGCTGTCGTACAAGGCCGAGGGCTTTGATATACAGAAGACTCAGCACATCATCGTTCAGGCTAACCGCACCGCCACGGTCAACGTCTTGTTGAAGGTAGGTCAGACAACCACGACGGTTGAAGTCGAAGCATCACCGCTAATGAACGCGGTTGATACCACAGTGGGCTACGTGCTGGATAAAACTGAGATTGAAGCAGTGCCGCTGGCGACCGGCAGTTTTACCGGATTGGCTACTCAATCAAGCGGTGTCAGCGCCGAGTTGGGGGGCGGAACAGGCGCGAACTCAGGCCTGGGAAACGCACCGATCTGGGCAAATGGGCAGCGCGATACTTCGAACAGCTTTCTCTTGAACGGTGTTGACGCAAGCAATCTCTTCAACGGCAAGAGCACCAGCCAGGTGTCATCGGCTCGCGTGATCAACAGTACGGGCGTCCAGACCAGCCCAGGCGGTGGCGGCGGCGAGATTCCTTCCTCGGCGTCAATCTACCTCTCTATCGGCAACGCTATCCCCACTCCCGCGCCTGAAACCATTGCCGAGGTCCGCGTTAACGCATCCATGTACGATGCTACGCAAGGCTCGACCTCGGGTGCGCACATCGATTTGAGCACAGCCTCGGGCACAAATGACTGGCATGGCACGGTCTACGGTCACCGCGGCACGAACTGGATCAACGCAGCCCCATTCTTCTTCAATCAGGATCCAAGTGTTCCGGCATCCGACAAAGTTCCTGACCTGCACCGCTACATACTTGGTGGCACGGTCGGCGGACCAATCTTGAAAGACAAACTCTTCGCTTTCCTCGCATATCAACATCTGCACGTATCAGATCAGGAGGTCGGAGATTCGTTTCTTGATGTTCCTGTCGGCCTGACTGACGACCGCTCAGCGGAGGCACTAGCTAACGTTTCCAATAATTCCTTCTGCACTCCGGAGGGGCAAGCGCTGGGGTTCTGTACTCAAGTTGACGCCTCCCAAATCGACCGCGACGTTCTCGTTCTATTCAACTCGCCATCGCTTCCGGGCGAACCAGGAAAGTGGCTCGTCCCCAATGATGCCCTCAACGGCATCCCTCCAACAATTTCCCATCTCGATAATGCATTCATTCCAGGGACCGGTCGATTTACGGCGGATTTGGCGGTGGCCGATGTCGACTACAACGCAAGCAAGAAAGATACTCTTAGCCTGAAGTACTTCTACCAGCATGATCCGACGCTTTCGCCCTACGCCTATTCGAGCGTCCCTGGATTCCCGGAGCACCTGGATTCCGGTGCTCAGGTCGCATCGATCAGCAATTCCTATCTGATCAAGACGAACCTCAGCACCACAGAGACGCTGGGTTTCATCCGCGAAAAGAATTGGGGAGACAATGAGCAAGCATTTGGTCCCGGTTCTATTCCTGGCGGCACCGCGGGCACTGGAGCTATCAACATGTTCGGCTCGAGTTACTTCCCAGGGGTTTCCATTTACAACATTCTTGGCCAGTATCAGCCTTCTGGAGTTAGTAACGTTTACCTGAATATTGGCCCCAACGCAGAAAGCCAGTCTGCCAACACTGGAATGTTTCAGAACCGCCTTGCACCATCAGGCAATGCCATATGGATGCTTGGTAAGCATACGGTGAGCTTTGGCGGAAGCTATACCTACACGCAGCTCAACACGATCGACAAGCGCACTGGCACCGGCACGATCGCAACGGACGACTTCAGCCAGTTTGTCCAGGGATTCGTATCGCCCGGAAGTTCGGCTACGGGTTTCTATGTCACTTCATTCCTGCAGGGCAATGCGAATCGCTACTACCGCGCCAACCAACTCGGAACATATCTCCAAGACAAGTTTCAGATCACCCCGACCCTTTCACTCACCGCTGGAGTGCGCTATGACTGGGACGGCGGTCTCACCGAGAAATATGGACGCATCTTCAATTTCGATCCCAGTCTCTATAGCTACAGTGCAGCCAACGACGCGATCTCGAATACGGGGTTGATCATCGCGGGGAATAATGCAAATGGCACGAAAGGCGTGAGCGCCACCACCCTGACCGGACGGCAATGGGGTATAGGTCCTCGCGTCGGGGCCGCGTGGCAGCCACCGATGTTTCACAGCAAGGTGGTCGTTCGTGCGGGCGCAGGCATGTACTACGATCGCGGCGAACTCTTCAGCTATCTGTCGCCCGGCTACGCCATCGGCACGGTTACCGGCGGACCCTTCGGAGTAAACCAGCAACTCCCCTTTGTCAATGTCTCAAGCTGCCCAACGATCTCGCAGTCTCTTTACGAGTACTACATTCCTACATGCGGCGGGAACGGCGGCTTCGGTCCACCAACGGGTCCTCCCACAGACGAAGAAGGAGACCTCGAAAACCCCTATGGGACGGTGCTTCAGCACGCTGCACCGTCCAGCCCTAAGGCGTCGGACTTGGCAAATTATCTGCCTAACGCTTATAGCATCGAGAATTATGGTGACGGTGCGCCTGGTGTTATCAACAACGGTCAACCAATCTCTCTTGGAGTCTACAACCGCGCCAATAAGCTGCCTTATACGTTCAACTACACGCTCGACATGCAATGGCAACCAAGAAGCGACCTGGCGATTGAACTCGGCTACGTCGGCAACCTTGGCCGTCACCAGGTCATCCCGGTGCCATTCAATCAGCCGAACATTGCTTCTCCTTCCAGTCCCACCTTGGGCGGAGGCGCCTATCAACAAAACTATAGCTACGGCTACAACGTCGGCGGTGCAACGCTGCCCGATGGCAGCTCGTATCAGGCAAATTATGAAGGCGGCAACGTCGACTTGCGCGTTCCCTACATCGGCTACGCGGCCGAATCCATTTCCTATGTTGCCGCGGGCGTAGACGCCTACAACGCCCTCCAGGCTCACGTTGAGAAGCGGATGAGCCATGGAATCCAGGTTGGCCTTTCGTACACTTACTCACACGCTCTGGACGAACAGAGCGGACTCGGTCTCTTCTACAACGGCGCCAATCCACTCAATTTACGCAGCGGCTATGGATCGTCGGATTACGACCGCACCCACGTCACGAGTCTCAGTTACGTCTATCGAATTCCGGGGCTCGCCAGCGAGCATGCACTGGCGGGAAAACTGGTAGACGGTTGGTCTTTGATTGGACTAACGATACTCCAGAGCGGTCAACCTTACAGCGTCATCGACTTTTCAGGTGCGGTGGGTAGTATCTACTTCTCGACATCAGATGGCATCACCAATCCGATAGTGCCGCTTGCCAACGGTTGTACGGCCAAGTCAGCACTCAGCGGACACTCTGGCGCATGGACCCCGGTCCTTGGCCAAGACGGTGCTGCATTGAAGGCTTCTTGTTTCACCCTCCCGCTGCTTCAGGCGGGCGGACTTGGTGGCGCCATTCCCACGTCTGATCCCTACGAGACGGGGTATACAACTGGCCAGCGCAACATTTTCCGCCAGGCATTCCAGAAGCGAGCCGACGCTTCGCTCGTCAAGGACACCAAACTGACGGACCGCTACAGCCTCAAATACACGTTGGACGTTTACAACCTGACCAACACGACCAGCTTCGATGTACCAGGCAACGAGGTCTCTCAGAACGCGGGCTACAATGCTTTTCCTGCGTCGGGCACGACCGTACTACCAACGGGTTGCGGTACTTCCGGCGCAGTCAACGGATTCTATAGTTGCCCGGCAGGACTGGGCATCGTAGCCCATACGATCGGCAGTCCTCGACAGATCCAGATGTCACTGCATTTTGATTTCTAAACTTTGGAATAAAACAACAAAAGGGCGGCCTCGTATTTCGCGGCCGCCTTCTCTTTTCGTTTCTTCCGTTGTCGTCTACGCCGAGAGTTCCACGCGCATCTGCTCAACCGGTGCAATCAGAAATCCAATTTCCAGTTCAGCTGAAGAACCGAAATGTTTTCCTTCAATATGTCGCGCTGGAAAATTGAAGCTCAACTGCCTTTCGGAAAACGGCCAAGGGTTAAGCCGAAACTGCCTTTCGCCGACCGGTAGAACCTTGACGGAAGCGTTAGAACCGTCATTGAGAGGCAAAGGATGCAAGAGATGAGACGGGGATGCGAATCCCACGCAGGCAAGGAGCGATAGGCAATCGCAAGCCTGGAGAAGCCGGAAATGCTCCTGAATGCACTGATGAGTCTTCTCTGACGGACTCAGCGATTCGTCTCCCATAATGGCAAACAGCAATTCACGTTGATAGTCTCGCTGTTTGTCGAGAAATGCATCGAGAAGTGCCAGATCGTGTTCTTCGATGCTATGCCGATCAGCATGCTCGGTCAGCAGGTTGTAATTATGCATCGAGATCAGCAAACCTGCGTACGGATCTTCTTCGGCAATGATTCGGACAGCCCGAGCACGGACGGTCAAGTGCTCCTCGATATCGATTTCCTCAAGAGCTGAATATTTGCCCACCAAATCGACAGAAAACGCCGACGGCTTGCCTTCGCGCGTGATCGAAGGACGTCTATCGCTTTCGATCCAACCGTCATCGTGGCAGTAAATTCCGTGGAGTACGCGGGCTCGAGGTTCTGGTTTGCGGAATTCCTCATTTCCCCAAGCCTCTGCAAAAGCGCCTGCCAAACGGGCGTGATCGGGATGCGTTGTCAACCACCACCCGGTCTCAGATTCCATGCGTAACATCCGTCCTGTCTCCTATTCCTCTGCCTGGGGACGGTGCGACTCACGCCAATTAAGCAACGCCAGCCACTCCAAATACAACAAAATGGAGTGAACAGTCTGAAACCGTCGCGGCATACACCAGCGCAAACAGGTAGGCTGTCTCCGTTTGATTGTTTGCATAGATGATCGCATACTCGAGTCCGACCTGGCCCGCGCGTGTTGATCTCGGACCGTTCACTTGAATTCATTGTCCAAATGCTCCGCCTACAATGCATCTATGTACGCATTTTCCAAATCGATCCAAAGTCTTCGCACGGCTCTTGCAGACGGATCGACGCGACCGTCGGAGTTGGCCACCGAGGCCCTGGGACACGCAAACCGGAATACGCATCGCAATACGTATCTCTGGCAGGACGCGGCCTGGACCATGGCGGAAGCGGCTCGCGCGGAAGCAGTGCCGCAGGGTGTCGGTGGAACTTTCGGCGATGGCCGCGGGGCGCTCTGGGGTCTTCCGATATCCGTGAAGGATTGCTTTGCTCTCGGAGGCGCACCAACCAGTTGCGGTGTCCGATTCTATCGCGATCTGCACGGAGCTGCCGCTTCCGATTCCTGGCTCGTGGAGCGATTGCGCGCGGAAGGCGCGGTGATCACCGGCAAGACTCATCTGCATCCGCTCGCTTACGGAATCACGGGCGAGAATCCCGAATTCGGCGACTGCGACCAGCCGGGAAATCCCGGCGCGCTTACAGGCGGCTCGTCGAGCGGCGCGGCCGCGAGCGTGCTCGAGGGTTCGGCGGTTGCCGCGATTGGAACTGATACCGGAGGTTCTATTCGCGCTCCTGCAGCACTTTGCGGGCTCGCAGGTTATCGAGCATCGCAAGGTCGCGGCGATTGGCGTGGTGGAGCTCACCTTGCTCAATCCTTCGATACGATGGGCTGGCTTTTTCGCGATCTTGAAGACGGTCCGCTGCTGGCGGAACTGTTTGCACCGGCTCGAACCTTGCCTGTGCGGCGATACAGCCGCTTTGCAGTAGTCGACGCGAACTATCTGCACGATTGCGAACCTGAGATCGTGGCTGCCCTTCATTCCGTCGCGAACGAGCTTGAAGCTCTGGGCCTTCAATCGACGAAGGTCGACGTCAGCTGGTGGGGTGACAGTCTCGAGATCTACGCGCCGATCCAGGCGTGGGAGGCAGCGCGGATTCACGCAGGATACTTCGATCAATTCGCGCCGGCGATACGCGAGCGGCTGGAATTTGGCGCACGGATTACGCCAGCCGAGATTGAGTCGTTGCGCGTGCGACACGCAGCGTTTCGATCGCGCGTTGATGAGTTGCTCAATGAGCACGAACTTCTCCTGCTTCCAGCTATACCGGTGGCGCGGCTTGCGGCCGGCGCGGATCATAGTCAGACTCGCCGGCGCCTGCTGCGCTACACAACACCATTCAGCCTGGCCGGAGTTCCGGTGGTCACAATTCCGGGCAGCTCGGGCGGGATGCAATTGGCGGCGGCACGCGAATCGGATGAGTCGCTGCTGCAACTCGCGGCTGAGTTGGGCGCGAGGAGAGGAAAACCGGCATAATGCTGAGCCAACTTGTGCGTCAATTTCGGCTCGTCACTTTTTATTTTTCGAGCTTTTGCAGATAAATAATTAATCTGCAGCATCAGTTTTCTTGCATGTCACTGATAATAACTTGCTTTAAATAACTTCTGGGGTGGCAGAAAGTGGTTGTTTTTGGCTCTTTTTGGCACTTTTTGGTCGATTCTGGCACGTTAAATGGGGCTTATTTTTCGCTTAAGAGCCAAGTCAGTTGGTGCCTCCGGAAGTTGATCTCCTTCGAGAAAAACAGAGATCGGCGCCTGTTTACTCTCCAGCACCCTCCCCCCCACCCCCCGTCTCTGGGTGGAAATATCTCTGTTTCAAGAGGTTGCGGAGAGTCGGTCGCGGCAAATATTTCCAACAGAAAGACTTAGGCCGCAGATATTTCTCTCGTAAGGAGTTGCGAGCATTTTGCGGCGCTTTTTGACGCCTTGATCTCACATGGTGAATTGAAATGCAACTCAACGGTTGCGTCTCGCGACGTGAAGTTGAAAGATTCTGAATCAGGGCTTTTGTTTCCCAGTTCAAGGATAGCGAATTGAGGGGAAATGATCCGCAATCAGGCCCCCTCCCTCGACGAGAGAAGGGTGCGGTGAAAACCGCGCACCGTTCACTGTTCTCCTACTCTTCATCGCCCTCGGTGCGGCTGTCATTTCTGCTGGCAGGAAAGCACCACTTTATTCTTCACGTAGAGCTGGCAAAGGCCCATCATGCCGGACGGGCACTGAAACGTTCCAGACTGGCCTTCCTCGGTGCAGCCTCCGCGGCGAAGAATCTGGTCGGTTGAGGTTGGGATCAACGCGCCGCAACTTAGCACTGCGCTGTTTTTAAGCATTGCGTTGCACAGCCCGAGCATTCCGTTCACGGGGCAGAGATAGTTCCCTTCCGCGCCGTTGCGCTGGCATCCACCGCCGGTAAGCGTCCGGTCTGCCACATCTCTTTCCTTGCTCATGTCCTGCACCTGTCCAGTGGCTGCGTTGTAGACAGGCTGGAAGTCGATGACACAAGTGGTTCCGGCATGGCAGCTGAAGTTCATGCCGCCGGGCGGAAGGCTGATGGCGAGCTGCGGGAACCAGACAGGCCATTGCCACTGATCGGACCAGACCGCGATATCGACGAACACGGTGGGGGCGAGGCCGGGCGTCAACGTGAATCCCAAATTGTAGACGGGATTTCCAACGCTGAAATGGCTGTAGTCGCCGTTCTGGTCAGCGACATCGCCGAGCGAAACAGTCTGTCCTGAATTGATCTGGCTCGAACGCTTCGAGAGTTCGTCGTTGAGCGTGAACTGCAAGCTGTCGGAGTGGAGGTTCACGTTGACGGCCGGATAAACCGCACCACCGACGACGCCAAAGTCGAGCAACCCGCCGAGGAGGTCGATGGTGTTAAACACGTAAGGGGAATTGATTCCACCCGATCCCGGAGCAGGCGGCTGGAAGCGTCCGCCGGTATACGGCGCGGGCAGCAGCTGGGTAAAGTCCACATTGACCCGGAAATCCTGACTATTGCTCAGAACGGGCAAATTGACGCTGAAACCGGCGTCGGCGCCCACCTGCGCGACGATCTCCTGCGCGTTGTAGAGCTCGCTGGCATCGAGTCCGGAAGAGAAGAAATCGTTGACGTCGCCCTCAATGGGCACGAACTGCGGCGTCAACTTTGCCTCGGCTGAGTTGTTGGGGTGAACGACGGTTTGATACTTGAGAGTTGTCTGGATTGGAAAGCGCAGGCCGAATGCATAGTTGAAGCCGGCGTGCAGCTGGATGCCGTAGGTCGAGGTGCAGCCGACGACGCACCAGTTGATGGAGATGGACACGCCCCAGTTCCACTCGTAGTCGTGGCCGATGGTGAAGCCGGTGAGAAAGATGTACGGGCCCATGTTGAGATCGGCGTTTTGATCGCCGCGCGGCGGACCGGAACCGGCCAAGTGAAGAGACGAACTGGGAACCACTTTGAGGAGCTTGGGAAATTGGGCAGGGCTGGAAGTGGCGACCGTGCCGCCGCGCATGAGTTGCTGGGAGGCTGCAACTTCAGCGGGACTGGCGACGCTGGTGACGATGTGTTGCGGGTGGGCATAGTTGGACGATTCAATTTTCGGAACGTACATCGTCTCTTCAACGGTCTGCGAGCCCATGTTGATGAGTTCGTCTTTCAGATCGTCGTCGCCGAGCGAACTCATGCGGGCCGCTTCGGCCTGGCCAACTTTGGCGACGATGGCGGCGCGCTGGGTTGGATCGGCGAGTGATTTGCGGAGGGCGGCAATGTGCTGGCTCGCATCCGCATCCGCCTCCGCGCTTTTCTGCTGGAATGCAGCGATTGCCGCCTGCCGCTTTCCAGGATCGGCGATATAGCGTGGATTACCGGGCGCGCTGAACTCCGTAATGCGCTGGGCGGTGGTGGCGCGCGTGAAGCATGAAACTCCGGCTTCAGCGAGCTGCGCTTTAGCGCCGGGATCCGCGCACTTACCGGGAAGGATCTGGTAGGTGACTATGTGATGAATCACCAGGCCCTGGTCCACCTCATTCACCTCAGAGGACGTCGCCTGCACCTGCACGTGCTGCGGCATCGATTGCAGTCTTGCCGCCAGGTTCGGCAGCGCTTTTGGATTGTTGAGCAAGGGCGTAAAGTCCAGCTGCGCTTCGCCGAGCGTGATACGAGGATTGGAGCGCAGGTTCTGGAGCGCGTACTGCCGCACCACGTGCAGACGCTGCATGGTTTGCGCCTGTGTTCCACCTTGCAGGATTACCGAGTTTGCGTAAAGCCGCTGGGTCATTTCGCGCATTTGCGGCTGCCCGGACTGTGCAATCGAGAGGTTGGAATGTGAAATTGCCGTGAACAGAACAAAGAGCGAAGACACAGAAAGTGCCTTGGAGTGGGGGAAGGTCATGGGGTCGTCTCCACTAAGCTTCCTGGCAGAGAGGCCTGGAAGATGTGCCAGGGTTGGACGGACAATAAACCGCACGTTCCGCGAGTGTCAACGAGGAAGTGCAGGCGCTGTCACGCTTTGGTAGCCCCCTGCAAACGGTGCGGACCATCCCGTTCGTGACTTGACAAATGCGTCTTACAAATACTCGATTCCATCTTCGCGGGGTTAAATCTGGGAGGAGTCGAGCGGGGACAGGACGAGATTGGTGATGTTGCTCACGATGGATTCGTAGCTGAAGCGGGGATCGGCGGAAAGCTTCTTCCACGCCGGATCGTTGCGGAACACGTTCCACTTCGCGTCGAGTTCGGCTAAATCGGCAAAGCTGAGCATGTAGGTCAGGCTGGGCATGCGCGGGCCTACCAGCGTGTCGCCGAAGAAGACGGGATGAAAGCCTGCATTTGTAAATATTTCAAATTCCCCTGAATGGAACATTTCAACTTTGCGAATATGGTCGTCATTGCTGGGGCTTTCGTAGGTTCGGAGTTGGAAGATGCGTTTGCCCCTGTTGGCAGCAGAAGCAGGCGGGGTTGCTTTGGGCCAGCCTTCGAAGGCGGCGAGGAGGGAGTTGTCTGCGCGGAGAAACGCGGGCGCGATGGCGGGCGCGTTCCAGAACGGCTCCGCCGCTTTGAGGAATTCGGCGTCTTTGGCAAGAAGGAGGTCGACCTGCGCCAGAGATTCAAGCGATGGGCCGGGAATGAGGACATAAAACGCAGGCGTCTCGGGCCCGATATCCACGCGGAAAGCGCCGACGGGGCCCATGCCGAGGCGGACAAGCGCCGGAATGAATGCGGCGGCGATGAAGTTCTCGGTCAGCTTGGTCTGCGGTCCGGATTGCAGGGTGTATCGGCGGAGGAGATAGTATTCGCGGGCGCGAGTTGTTGCGGATTGCGCATTGGCGTTGGCGGCAAGAGCGGCGGCGGCAGTGGCGAGAGACGCGGCGAGAAACTGGCGGCGTTGCATGGGTGGGCCTCCAAGGGAAGCCCTAGTTTATGCGAGAGGGAGCTGGGTTGGGCAATGCGAAGCAAGGAGCGAACCTCAGAGGCTCAAGCCCCCCTCTTTCGGAGAAAGGCATGCGTGCAATCCTGATGCGCCGTCCCTCCGGGACTCCGGTTGCATCCTGGGTGGCGCTCTCCCAGCGCTGAAGCGCTGGGCTAACAAACGCTGCCCCTAATGGCACGGGTCTTAGGTTGACATAGATGCAACCAGCGCTAGTCTTCGCCGATGTCTTCGTTCCAGATTTCGGGGTGTTCGGCGATGTAGGCTTCGAGGAGTTCGCGGCATTCGCGGCTGCCGAGATCGATGACTTCGACGCCGTTTACGCGGAGCCAATCGAGGCCGCCGGGAAGCTCTCCCAGCGCTGAAGCGCTGGGCTAACAAACGCTGCGCCTAATGGCGCGGGTCTTAGGTTGGCATAGAAGCAACCAGCGCTAGTCTTCGCCGATGTCTTCGTTCCAGATTTCGGGGTGTTCGGCGATGTAGGCTTCGAGGAGTTCGCGGCATTCGCGGCTGTCGAGATCGATGACTTCGACGCCGTTTACGCGGAGCCAATCGAGGCCGCCGGGAAGCTCTCCCAGCGCTGAAGCGCTGGGCTAACAAACGCTGCCCCTAATGGCACGGGTCTTAGGTTGGCATAGATGCAACCAGCGCTAGTCTTCGCCGATGTCTTCGTTCCAGATTTCGGGGTGTTCGGCGATGTAGGCTTCGAGGAGTTCGCGGCATTCGCGGCTGTCGAGATCGATGACTTCGACGCCGTTTTCGCGGAGCCAATCGAGGCCGCCGGAGAAGGTGCGGCTCTCGCCGACGACGAGGGTGCCGATGCGGAACTGGCGCACCAGTCCGCTGCAATACCAGCAGGGGGCGAGGGTGGTGACCATGATGAGGTCGCGGTAGCTTCTCTGGCGCCCGGCGCGGCGGAATGCGTCGGTTTCGCCGTGCACGCTGGGATCGCCCTGCTGAACGCGTCGGTTGTGTCCCTTGCTGACCAGTTCACCGGTTTTTTTGAAAATCGCCGCACCGATGGGGATTCCGCCCTCGATGCGGCCAGCGCGCGCCTCGTTGAGAGCAACGGCCAACATGCGGTGGTATTGTTCGTGCTCCGGCTTAACTTCGCTCACATGTGAAGGATAAGGCATCGCGGTGATGGGCGCTGTGAGGAGGTGAGGATCGGCGCGTGCGGGGGCGCAACATTTCTTAACATTTGGATTCTTGACTTGGAGCGCGCTCGAAGATGTAGGTTGGAGTTGTGAGAGACGCAGGCTATACGATCCGAAGCATGGCAGAGCGGTGCGGAATGACCGCGCATACTCTGCGCTACTACGAGCGCGTGGGGCTGATCCAGCCGGTAGGGCGCGCGCATAACGGT
Organism: uncultured Acidobacteriaceae bacterium; assembly: GCA_963826915.1. Classification (GTDB taxonomy): domain Bacteria; phylum Acidobacteriota; class Terriglobia; order Terriglobales; family Acidobacteriaceae; genus Telmatobacter. The sequence continues at coordinate 373,788 of CAWGYG010000003.1, read as the reverse complement.
CACCGCCGCTACTCAGAAGCAGACGAGGCGTGGCTGCACTTTCTGCATTGCATGCGCGCGACGAGCATGCCGATTCGCGAGATGCAGCGCTACGCGGCCTTGCGGGAACAGGGCGACCTGACTTCGCTGGATCGGCGGAAGATTCTGGAAGATCACCAGGCGGGGATTGCGGCGCAGATTGTTGAGTTGCAGCAGGCGCACGCTCTGCTGACGCACAAGATTGCGAACTACAAGAAGATCGAAGAGCGCATTCGCATCGGCGGCCCCCCAAAAGCGGAAGTCGCCGAAGTGGAAGCCGAGGCCACGCTAGCAACAGCGGGATAACGAACAGACAAAAAGGATATCGCTATGAAGAACCGCAGATTGGGCACGAATGGCCCAACGGTCTCAGCCATTGGGCTGGGCTGCATGGGCATGAGCGAGTTTTACGGTGGCCGCGACGACCAGGAGTCGCTGGCCACGATCGATCGCGCGCTGGAACTGGGCATCAATTTCCTGGACACCTCTGATGTGTACGGCCCACACACGAACGAGATCCTGGTGGGCAAGGCGATCAACGGCCGGCGCGACAAGTTTTTTGTGGCGACGAAGTTCGGCATCGTGCGAGACCCGGCTGATCCCACGCGGCGCGGAGTGGACGGCAGCCCGGGCTATGTTCGCAGGTCTGCAGAGGCGAGCCTGAAGCGGCTTGGCATTGACACGATCGATCTCTATTACCAGCACCGTGTCGACCAAAAGACGCCGATTGAGGAGACGGTGGGGGAGATGTCGCGATTGGTCGAAGAAGGGAAAGTTCGCTATCTTGGCCTGTCGGAGGCTGCACCGGCTACGATCGAGCGCGCACATCGCACTTATCCAATCACCGCGCTGCAGACCGAATACTCGCTGTGGTCGCGCGATCCTGAGCCTGAGATCCTGCCGACCTGCCGGAAACTGGGCATCGCGTTTGTGGCGTACAGTCCGCTGGGACGGGGATTCCTGACGGGCGCGATCAAGAGCCCCAGCGACTTTGAGGCGGACGATTACCGGCGAACGAATCCGCGGTTTGAGGGCGAGAACTTCGCACGGAACCTTGAACTGGTGGGCAAGGTGGAGGAGTTTGCGAACGAGGCCGGCGTCACTCCCAGTCAACTCGCGCTGGCCTGGGTGCTGGCGCAGGGCGAGGACATCGTGCCGATCCCGGGGACCAAGCGGCGGAAATACATTGAAGAAAATGCGGCGGCCGTGGATATCTCGCTGTCGCCTGAACTGCTTCAAACACTTATGGAGGAGTTTCCTCCGGATGCGGTGTCGGGAGATCGGTATATCCCGGCGATGAAGGCGCTAGTGAACGGCTAACGGTCGCTGATCGGATCGAGACGGTTTTGGATTTTTCTATCTGGATTGAAGCGGATTTCCATTCGGATAAAAAACACGCGCGCCAAGGGTTGAGGCTTACGATTAAAATGTAACTCCTACCCTCAGAGGAATTTGGGTAGGATAACGGTACCGCGATTCTCCGATTGGCGCAGAACATCCTCACTGCTCCAAGACGCGGCGAGCCAAAGGCATTCGCACGAAGAACAGCCCTGTCAAAGGAGGTCACCTGTGGCAGATACACCCCACATTCGCTTCAAACATCTACGCTCACAATCCCACCAAGAAACCAAGAGCGAGGCCGCTCACATCGATCCGGCACCGGACCAGCATTTTGTTGACCTGGAGCCGCTGAACGGAACGGAGCCAGACAAAAAAGGTTCGGGCTTCAGCCGACGCACGTTTCTTTCAGGACTTGGAGCTACGGGACTGCTGGCCGGCGCAGCACCACTGGCAGCGGCCGCTCCGGTACTTGATCCGGCATCGCAGGAAGCCACGAACGAGAGTGGAAGCGGGACGGTGACGCTTCGCATTAACGGGAAGGACTACACGCTGCGCGGACTCGATACACGGGCCACTCTTCTCGACACGCTGCGGGAGCGCATCCACCTGACCGGAACGAAGAAGGGCTGCGACCACGGGCAATGCGGGGCCTGCACCGTTCATGTGAATGGGAGACGCGTGAATAGCTGTCTGTCGTTCGCGGTGATGCACGAGGGCGATGAGATTACGACCATCGAAGGCCTGGGGCAGCCGGGAAATCTGCACGCGATGCAGGCGGCGTTTGTGGAGCACGATGGCTACCAATGCGGGTACTGCACGAGCGGGCAGATCATGAGCGCGGTGGCGCTGCTGAAGGAGCCGATCGGGCCTTCGGACGATGAGATCAAGCAAGCGATGTCTGGCAACATCTGCCGCTGCGGCGCTTACACCAACATCCTCGCCGCAGTACGCCAAACGCGGCAGTCAAGGGCATAGGCCTTCCGCAAAGAGGAGAGACGATGGAAACTTTTAGCTACGTCAAGGCGCCCAATATCGAGAAAGCGCTTGCGGCTGCGAGCCAGGCGAAGTTCATTGCCGGGGGCACCACGCTGGTGGATCTGATGAAGCTGAGCGTGGAACAGCCGCAGACGCTGGTCGACATCAACCTGCTGCCTCTGGACAAGATCGAAAAACTGCCGGATGGCGGCTTGCGGATCGGGGCATTGGTCCGCAACTCGGATTTGGCGTGGAATGCCGACGTGCAGAAATCGTATGCGGTGTTGTCAGAGGCGTTGCTGTCGGGCGCTTCTCCGCAGTTGCGCAACATGGCAACCACGGGTGGAAATCTCTTACAGCGTACCCGCTGCGCTTACTTCCGCGAGCCTTCTGCGGGAACGCCGGGTGGATACGGATGCAACAAGCGTACGCCGGGGACGGGGTGCGCGGCGCTGGAAGGATTCAACCGGACACATGCGATTCTCGGAACCAGCGAGCATTGCATTGCAACGCATCCTTCGGACATGTGCGTGGCAATGGCGGCGCTTGAGGCGGTGATTCACGTAGAGGGCCCAAAGGGAAAGCGAACGATCACATTCGCCGATTTCCATAAACTTCCCGGTGACACGCCCAACATCGAGAATGCGCTCGAACCGGGGGAGTTGGTCACCTATGTCGATCTGCCCAAGCCAGTGGAGGGCGCAAAGTCGGTCTATCTGAAGCTGCGGGACCGCGCCAGCTATGAATTTGCGCTGGCTTCGGCAGCGGTGGTGGCACGCGTCGAGGGCGGACATATTCGCTATGTGCGCGTGGCGATGGGAGGCGTAGGGACAAAGCCGTGGCGCTCGCATGAGGCCGAGGCTGTGCTGATGGGGAAGCCTGCAAATGTGACAACTTTTCGCGCCGCCGCTGAAGCTGCGCTGGCCAATGCAAAGACTCATTCGGATAACGCGTTCAAAGTTGAGCTGGCAAAGCGCTGCCTTGTTCGCACACTGAAAACCGCAACCGCATAGTTGCGCAATCGGAGGAGAATCGCATGGCGACGGATACAATTCCCCATGCTGCCGACATTATTGGCGCGGCGGTACCTCGCATCGACGGTCCTTTGAAGACCTCGGGGACTGCGCGTTACGCAGTGGATCATGATTTTCCGGGGCTGGTGCACGCGGTCGCCCTGCAAAGTACGATTGCGAGCGGGCGCATCCGCAAGATGGATACCGCAGGCGCCGAGAAAATGCCGGGGGTGATGCTGGTGTTGCATCACGGCAACATGAAAGACGTCTACCGTCTTTTTCCTCACGAACAGGACGGTACGATGAGCGAGACGCGTCCTCCGTTTGATGACGACAAGATTTACTACTGGGGGCAGTACGTGGCGCTGGTGGTGGCGGAGACGCTGGAGCAGGCCAAGGCGGGCGCGCAGGCTGTGCGCGTGGAGTACGACGCGGAAGCTCCCGATGTGCGCACGGATCTTGGCACGGGATTTACGGGCACGCGACAAAGCAGCTGGAAACGCGGCGATCCGGACCTGGCTCTTCAAACTGCTCCCGTCGTTGTCGACGAGACCTACATAACGCCGGTTGAAACCCACAATCCCATGGAGATGCACGGAACTGTTGCGGTGTGGGAGGGGGACAACCTTACGCTTTATGAGAGTTCACAGGGCGTGGTGAATCATCGCGTGGTGATGTCGGAAGTGCTCGGCGTTCCCACGGAGAACTTGCGCGTTATTTCGCGATTCATCGGGTCGGGCTTTGGCGGCAAGCTTTTCCCCTGGCCGCAATCGACGCTGGCCGCTGCAGCCGCGCGCGAACTGAAGCGACCAGTGAAGCTCAGCGTTGACCGGAGGATGATGTTCTCGAATGTCGGCCATCGTCCGCACACCGAACAGCACATTCGACTGGGCGCGACCAAGGACGGCAAACTGACCGCGATTCGCCATGATTTTCTGAGCCAGACTTCACTGAACGACGACTTTATGGAGCGCTGCGGAGAACAGACGCCGTTCCTTTACAGTTGCCCCAACCTGGAAGTGACGGCGGGAATGGTACGCCGCAACGTGGGCGCCCCCGCCCCGATGCGTGGACCTGGCGCGGTCCCGGGACTTTTCGCGCTTGAGTCTGCCATGGACGAGCTAGCCATCAAGCTCAACATGGACCCGCTTGAACTGCGGCTGAAAAATGACGCCGAACGTGATGAAGGAACCAATCGCCCGTTTTCATCGCGCCATTTGAAAGAGTGCTACACGACGGGCGCGGAGAAGATTGGCTGGAAGGACAGGAACCCGCAAGTAGGCTCGATGCGGCGCAACGGGAAGATCATTGGGTGGGGACTGGCCGGCGCTTCGTGGGCTGCGGCGCGTATTCCCTGCACCGCCAGTGTCGAGTTGTGTCCGAATGGGCGCATTTGCGTTCGCTGCGCAACGCAGGATATCGGCACCGGCACTTACACAATTTTTGCGCAGGTAATTCACTCCAAGACAGGCGTTCCGTTGGATCGCATCGACGTCTTTCTAGGTGACACCTCGTTGCCCGACGGCCCCACGTCCGGCGGTTCGATGGCGACCAGCGCCGTGCTGCCTGCCAGCACCAATGCCGTGAATCAGGCAGTTACACGGTTGCTGCACATCGCGACGCTTACGCCCGGTTCGCCGTTTCACGGGATGAAGCCGGAGACGCTCGCGATGTCGAGTGGGTTGATTCATCCAAAGACAGAGCCGGAAGTGGTTGGTGCTGCTTATCATGCGGGCGCTCAACTTACGGCCGATGGCGTTCCCTTTGAAGATGTTCTCAAACTAGCCAATCTCAGCGGTATTACCGCAACGGGCAAGACGAACCCGTCCTTTGATGATCCAAAGGCAAAAGGATATTCGATGCACTCCTTTGGAGCGCATTTTGCTGAAGTGGAATGGGAGCCGGACATTGCACGACTGCGGGTGAGCCGCATCTTTTCAATCTTCGATTGCGGCCACATCATCAACCAGAAGACGGGCGCGAACCAGATTCTTGGGGCAGCCGTGATGGGGGTGGGCATGGCGCTGTTTGAAGGCACGCACTACGAAGCGCAGCGCGGACAGCCGATCAACGGCAATTTTGCCGATTACCTTGTAGCGACCTGCGCGGATTTGCCTGACCTGGATGTGACTTTTCTCGATTATCCCGATCTGATCGTGAACGAGTATGGCGCGCGGGGCATAGGCGAAATCGGCATGGCGGGCGTGGCCCCGGCGATCACCGCGGCGGTGTACCACGCGACTGGAGTACGGGTACGCGAATTGCCGGTGCGTATCGAGCAACTGTTGGAGTCGAAGGTTCTCGAAGTTTGAAGCAGAGTACGTTGTGTGTTGGCAAGGAAAGGGAAAGCATGAGTACGACTCCAGCATCGATCATCGGCAGGGCTACGGATCGGATCGACGGACCATTGAAGACCACGGGGACGGCAGAGTATGCCGCAGATTTCCACTTTGAGCGCATGACGTACGCGGTGCCAGTGGTTGCTTCCATTCCAGGTGGACGTATTCGGATGCTGAAGACCGATGCGGCCGAGAAGATGCCTGGTGTGCTGCTGGTGCTGCATCATGGGAATATTGGGCCGCTTTACCGCACCGTTCCCGGCGATGATAACGCGACCAACAGCGAAGTCCGATCCGTCTTCGAAGATGATGTGGTGCGGCATTGGGGCCAGTACATCGCAGTGGTCGTGGCAGAGACTCTTGAGCAGGCAACGGCGGGGGCTGGGGCAGTGCATGCTGAATATGACGCGCAGCCCGCAGATCTGCGTGTCAGTCTAGACGATTTCAACGGCAAACCCAAGTCGGTAACCGAGCGCGGCCACTCTGTTGGTGCTTTCGAAAGCGCGCCGGTAAAGATCGACGCAACCTACATCATTCCAATTGAGACGCACAACCCGATTGAGATGCATGCCTCGGTTGCGGTGTGGGATGGAGACCACGTTACTCTCTACGAAACTTCACAGGGCGTGGTGAATCATCGCCTGGTGATGGCGCAAGTATTGGGTGTACCGGTTGAGAACGTGCGGGTGATTACTCGCTTTCTTGGCTCTGGATTCGGCGGAAAGCTGTTTCCGTGGCCGCACGCAGCGATGGCAGCCGTGGCGGCGCGCAAGCTCGACCGGCCGGTGAAGCTCAGCCTCAATCGCCGCATGATGTTTTCGAATGTCGGCTATCGGCCGCGCACGGAGCAGCACATCAAGCTTGGCGCGAGCAAAGAGGGCAAGCTGCTGGCATTACGTCACGAGTATCTGAACGTGACTTCGCAACTGGATGACTACGACGAAGGCTGTGGCGAAGCGACGCCTTATCTCTACAGCGTTGCGAATCTTGAGGTGACGAGCGGGCTGGTGAAACGTAATGTGGGCGCGCCGATGTACATGCGGGGACCGGGCGCTGTGCCGGGATTGTTTGCACTGGAAGCCGCGATGAATGAACTGGCGGACGAGTTGAACATGGACCCGATGCGGTTGCGAATGCTGAACGACGCGAAAACAGATGAAGACAAGAAGATGCCGTTTTCTTCGCGTCATTATCGCGAGTGCTTCGAGGTCGGGGCAAAGAAATTCGGGTGGGAACGGCGCACTCCGGGTATCGGGTCGATGCGAAGGGACGGAAAGATTTTAGGTTGGGGGCTGGCCGGTGCAAGCTGGATTGCACTGCGGCTTCCCTGCACCGCGGTCGTCGAATTTCATGCAAATGGGCGCGTGTCGGTAAGGTGCGGCACACAGGATATCGGCACCGGAACCTATACGATTTTCGCGCAAGTAATGCATGAGAAGACCGGCGTACCAATGGATCGGATCGATGTGATCCTTGGTGACAGTGCGCTGCCCGACGGGCCAATGTCAGGCGGATCGATGGTGACCGGGTCAGTGCTGAACGCCATCGCGGCGGGCGCGACCAATGCGAGCCAGCGGCTGCTTCACTTGGCGATCGGCACCGAGGGGTCGCCGTTTCACGATGCTAAAGTTGAGACGCTCGCATTCAGCGAGGGGCGCATTCACAAGAAGGACCAGGCTGCTGCGAGCGGGACGCCGTTTGCCGAACTGCTGCAACAAGCGCGACTGAATGGGCTGAGCGCCGAAGGAAAGACGCAACCGAGTTGGGAAGATCCCAAGGCGAAAGGCGTTTCGCTGCATTCGTATGGCGCGCAATTTGTCGAAGTGGAATGGGACGTGGAAATTGCGCGCCTGCGCGTAAGCCGGGTGGTGACTGTGATCGATGGTGGGCGCATTATCAATCCCAAAGCGGCGGCCAACCAGGTTGCGGGCGCGGTGGTGATGGGTATCGGCATGGGTCTGCTGGAAGAAACAGTCTACGACGAGCGCACCGGTCAACCCATTAACGGCAGCATGGCGGACTACCTGATGGCCACGTGCGCGGATGCTCCGGATATCGATGTTACGTTCCTCAACTATCCCGATCCCGCGATGGGCGAATATGGGGCGCGCGGCGTGGGGGAAATCGGCCTGGCCGGTGTTGCGCCCGCGATTACTGCGGCGGTTTATCACGCTACCGGTGTGCGCGTTCGCGAACTTCCGGTGCGCATCGAGCATTTGTTGCAGTCGAAGATTCTGGAAGCGTGAGCGACAATGGAAACGAATGACCGATCTTGAACACATTCTGCCCCTTTGGCATCAATTGGAAGCGTCGAGGGGGAATTATGTGTTGGCGACGGTGGTTGCAGTTGAGGGTCCAAGCTATCGCAAGCCGGGCGCGCGCATGTTGCTTGCGCAGGACGGTCGCCGTGCGGGCACAGTGAGCGGCGGTTGTCTTGAGGCTGAAGTTGCGCGCCGCGCCTGGTGGCATACGGAATCAGAACCGGTAGTAGAGCGCTATTCCACCGCCGAAGAAGATGGCGACATGCCGTACGGGTCAGGTTGCGGCGGCGTGGTATATCTGCTGCTTGAACGGCGCACGACGGCTGCTCCGCTGCTGACTGCGCTGGAGGCGGCGTTCAAGCAACGCGCTCCCGTGGCTATTGCCACAGTGCTTGAGGGCCCGCACATCGGGCTGAGATCGTTTGCAGGGCAGGAAGAGGTCGATAGTTCCGGAGTGGACGGTGCAATTGGCCTGCTGCACAGTGGACTGCGGAATCTCGCAGAAATTTCTTTCGCGCGCGGCGCATCGATTGAAAAGAAGATTTTGGTCGATGGAATCGAGACACGCACATGGGCGGACTATCGGGCGGCTCGCCCAGGATTATGGATATTTGGCGCAGGCGACGACGCGAAGCCCGTGGTTCACCTGGCACGTGAACTGGGTTGGTTTGTCGGCGTAGCCGAGGGACGGTCGCACCTGGCAACGCGAGAACGCTTCCGTGCAGCGGATGTGGTGAGTGTGCTTCCCATTGCCGAGCTTCCCGATGCGGCTGCGGGGCATTTTGACATCAAGCCGACGGACGCGGCGGTGGTGATGACACACAGTTTTGAGCAGGATTCGCGCATTCTCGCTTCGCTGTTGGCTCTTGAATATCCACTGGCTTACCTTGGAGTTCTGGGGCCGCAGCGGCGTACGAGCGAGCTTTTGGCCGAGGCCGCCCGGTTGCTGAATCTTCCTCATCCAACTTCTTGCGCCGAACGGTGGCTTACCAAGATGCACGCGCCAACGGGGATCGATCTTGGGGCAGAAACTCCGGCGACGATCGCGCTTTCTATTGTTGCCGAGATTCAGCAGACGATTGCGGCAGCCAGCGCGCAACCGCTTTACAAGGTGCGTGCGGCATCGAGAATCGCAGCAAGGCCATAGACCCACCGATGCGCCGCATCACGAATACCTCGCTAGGATCAGGGTGAACAGCTTACATCCTTAAAACCCGAAGCGGGGAGGGCGGTTATGCGGCGCAGCACTGAATCAAGCCGCCTTTGCGGATTTGTGGGTTTCAAGTACCTCAAGGAATTTGGCGAGCCAGGCGGGATGGGCCGTCCATGCGGGGCCGGTGACAAGCTTACCATCGACCACAGCCTCGGAGAATTCGACCTTGACGAATGTTCCTCCGGCCAATTCAACCTCGGGCGCGCAAGCCGGATAGCAGGTCAGCTTGCGGCCCTTCAGCACTCCCGCCGCAGCCAGCAATTGGGCTCCGTGGCAAAGCGCAGCGATCGGCTTATTGGCTTTGTCGAAATGACGCACGATGTCGAGGACCTTCGGATTGAGGCGCAGATATTCCGGCGCGCGTCCGCCGGGAATGACCAATGCATCGTAGGCGGCGGCATCGATCTCGTCGAAGGTTGCGTTCAGAGTGAAGTTGTGGCCGCGTTTTTCGGTGTATGTCTGGTCGCCCTCGAAGTCGTGAATTGCGGTGCGCACCTGCTCACCTTTTTTCTTGCCGGGACACACCGCGTCGACGGTGTGGCCCACCATTTGCAAGGCCTGGAAAGGGACCATGATTTCGTAGTCCTCAACAAAATCGCCGGCTAGCAGCAATAATTTCGCTGGTTTCATCGATACTCTCCATTCAAGGAATTCGCCTGATCGGCTTCGATTTAAACGTGGTTGGCGCTCGGCCGATGGGACAACCCCATGGTATTGGATGGCGAGGGAAACGCGAAGATGCATGGTGCGGGCTCTATTCAGTGCGCTTCAACTTTAACCGGAGGCCAGCTACCCTAGAATTCTGACATGGCCCCATCGCCGGTTTTCCTGGAAGCTTTGAACGCGCGGATCATTGCATGCGAACGGTGCCCGCGGTTGCGCGCCCATTGCTGCGACGTGGCCCGGGTGCGGCGCCGCGCTTATGTCGACTGGGAATATTGGGGCCGACCGGTACCATCCTTCGGTGATCCACGGGCCCGCGTGCTCGCTCTTGGGCTGGCGCCGGGAGCGCACGGTTCAAACCGCACGGGGCGGCCGTTTACGGGGGATGGCTCAGGGGATTTCCTGTTTCCGGTGTTGCATGAGGCGGGATTTGCTTCGCAAGCGAAAGCCGTTTCGCGCGATGACGGGATGAAGCTCAAGGGTCTCTGGATCAGCTCGGTAGTACGATGCGCTCCACCGGATAACAAGCCCACACCGGAGGAGCAGCGCAACTGCGCGCCCTGGCTGGATGAAGAACTCGAATTGCTGCGCGATCTTCGAGTGGTTGTGTGCCTGGGCCGCATCGCATTCGACGGCCTGCTTGCTCACGCACAACGCACGAGCAAACTGGCGTCTCGCTCAGGACTGGCTTTTACCCATGGAGCCGAGTACACGTTGCCGAGCGGCCTGATTGTGATTACGAGCTATCATCCGTCGCTGCAAAACACGAATACGGGCAAGCTGACGCGGCCCATGTTTTTGAACATTTTCAAACGGGCGCGGAAGCTGGCTGGGTTGGATTGAGGCGGGTTGGTGAACCAAGATGGCGGACTGGATAAACAGAAAAGTGCCCCTCAGGGGCTGAAGCCCCGTTTAAAATAGGCTGTCTACGGCACGACTAAAGTCGCGCCCTTTCAAAGACGCTGCTTTTCAAGCTGTCTACGGCACGACTAAAGTCGTGCCCTTTCAAAGACGTTGCTTTTCAAGTCTACGGCACGACTAAAGTATCGTGCCCTTTCAAAGACGTTGCTTTTCAAGTAGGGATTTGCAAGGTACAGCGCTTATGAGACTGATCCAGGTTGCCGATGCTGTTCGCTATTCACGCATGACCACTGAAGAACTGCGCACCGCTTTTCTGGTGGATAAACTATTCCAGCCCGGCCGGATTGACCTGGCTTATGTCGACCTCGACCGCACCGTGATTGGTTCAGCTGTTCCGGTGGCGGAGCCGTTGACATTGGAGACCGACCCGGATCTTCGCGCAGCCTACTTCACCGAGCGGCGCGAGATTGGCGTGCTGAACGTGGGGGGAGCGGGCACGGTGATTGTGAACGGTGAGTTATACCAACTCTCGAATCTTGATGCACTTTACATCGGACGAGGGAATGAGAACATCGCGTTCTCAAGTCACGATGCTTCGACTCCGGCGGAGTTCTATCTCCTCAGCTACCCGGCTCACACAAGTTATCCCTCCGCAAAGGTTGACGCATGTGCCGCTGAACCGGTGGTGCTTGGCTCACCGGAAACCGCAAACCATCGGCGCATCAACAAGCTCATCTACCTTGATGGCACGCAGAGTTGCCAGCTCGTGATGGGTTTCACGCAACTGACGAAGGGCAGCGTGTGGAACACAATGCCGCCGCATACGCATATGCGCAGGTCGGAGGTGTATCTGTACTTCAACCTGGGAGACGCGGACCGCGTGGTCCACCTTATGGGTCCGGCGCACGAGACACGGCACATTGTCGTATCGAACAAACAGGTTGTGATCTCACCGGGCTGGTCGATTCATGCGGGTGTGGGAACGGCGAGCTACACATTCTGCTGGGGGATGGGTGGCGAAAACCAGGTGTACAGCGATATGGACCCGTTGGCCATCGCTGACCTGATGTGAGGATTACCGTGTTGAGATTGTTGAGACGTGCTATACCGACAGCGTTTCTGCTGCTGACAATGGGGGCGTACACGCAAGCCATGAAATCAGATCACTGGTCTCCCGTGGAGTTGCTGGAGCGAGCCAAGCATCTTAAGGAACTGGCTGCGAAGGGCGACGGCTCTGCCAGCGAGACTCTTGAAAAGTATCCCCACCATTACACGATGCTCGCTTTTCGCAGCCATAATGGCGGAGGAGAGCTGCACGAAAACTTCGCTGATCTCTTCTACATTCTCGATGGGCACGCGACGGTGGTTACCGGCGGCGAGATGGTTGATGCAAAGACAACTGGACCAGGTGAGATTCGCGGAACCGGGGTGAAGGGTGGAAACCGGCAGGAGTTGAAAGCCGGCGATGTCGTGCATATTCCTGCGGGAACGCCGCACCAGATGCTTGTCGCCGATGGCGAATCGGTTACGTACTTTGTGGTGAAGATACAGGAAAATCAGTGAAGTTCTGAACCCAAGCGAGAACGAGAAATCTCTGCTCTCCGCCTGCTTCGCCAATTCTCCGAAGGTCGATCGACTTCCGGGACGCCTACTTAATAATGACTACGTTCATGCTCCATGGATCGAGAGTGAGCGACAGGGGAAGGCTCTGAGCGCCGAGATTGGAGGTTGTGGGGGCGGCCCATACTCCGGTTTGCGACTGGTCATAGATGGCTTTGCTGTAGGTTTCCACAGTGACGCTGGTGGCGGAGTTTTGCGCCGAGAGCGTGACCGTGACCGGCGCGCTTGTGGTTTGGTTCAAGTTGAATAGCACCAGGGCCGTTCCTCCGCTGCTGGTTGCGGCATAGGCGCGCACGTTGGTTGTGTCGCCTGCCACCGTGGCTGTGAGCACACTCTCGCCATTTACGGCGACGCTGCTGAAGAGCTGATAAGCGCGCGCCGTGGGCAGCAGGACTCCTGCCGCCAGAGTCTCACTCTCGCAGTCGTACTCAGGAAGGCCGTCGGAAAAGACCATGTAGCCGCCGAAATCCTGCCAACCATAGAGGGAACTGGAGAAGTTTGCGCCAGTCCCGGAAGCGGAGTCTTCGCAACCGCCGAAGCCGATCCACCAGGTCGCGCGCGATACGCCATCATTCATCATTTCGCCCAGCACCTGACCGGCGAACAAGGCTTGCGTGATGGACATCGATTGCTTGCCCGGGTTGGTGTAGACCGAGCCCATCTCGCCAACGTAAATGGGGGTATTCGGAGTTCCCCATTTTGCGAGTTCGGACTTGACGGTGTTGAGGTCGGTGGTGAGTTCCTGAGCACGGTTCTGAACGAGGGTGGTGTCGTCTTCCTGGCCGGGCGCCTGCGGATAGTAGTGGAATTCAACGAAGTCGTAATAGCCCTTGGCATTGGCGAGCACCGTGTTGTCCCAGCCGCCGGTGGCGTTATCCGCGTCGACGACGACGCCGACGAGCGTGTTTGGCGACGCTGCCTTGATCGATTTGTAGTAGCCGGTGGTTCCGACAACTGCGGCGGCATAAATGGTGGGGTCGTTGGGAGTGGAGTGCAGATCTTCCTCCCAACTCCCGTACTCTTCATTGCCAACCGTCATGTGGCTCACGGTGATGCCGTCAGTGAGGGCTTGAGCGACCCAGGCTGCAGCTTCGCTTGGCTCGCCGCCACCGTTACAGGTCGCGTTGGAACCGTAGTCCGCGGTGAGGGCCACATCGAGGCCACCTGGAATTGCGATGTCATTGACGAAGTTTGCAAAAACGTCGTTGGGGTCGGGCGTTCCACCACCGTGCGGAGGGGTTTGGCAATTGGTATTGGTCTGCCAGTGATACACATCGGACCACGATCCGCCGGGCCAACGTACCGCCTTGATGCCGGCGGTCTGGTAAGCATCCAAAATGGCGGTTTTGCTGGCGACAAAGTCGTACCAGGCAGCCATATTCATGCCAAGAAGCTGATCGGTTACGGCAGGGCCGGTGCTGGATTGATCGACCGACACCGAAGTTGCAACGGAAACCGCGGCTGTCTGGGTGATCGCAGTTCCAGTGGGTGAAGTGACGGTGAGCGTGTAGGTAGTGGACGTCGTGGGGCTGACGCTGACCGGCGTCCCGCTGGCTACTGAGACATTGCCCGGAGTGATAGCGCCCGTGCCGTTGGCAAAAACAGCCGTGAGAGTGGATGTACCACCGACCGCAATCGTGGTCGGATTGGCCACAAAGCTTGTGATCGTCGGCGCAGGATCGACGGTGACATTGACAGTCTGGGTGATCGCGGTACCAACCGGAGGAGTGACCGTGAGGGTGTAGGTCGCGTTGGTCGTCGGACTTACGCTGACTGCTGTTCCGCTGGTGACGGTGAGATTGTCGGGAGTGATGACGCCGGTGCCATTGGCAAAGACTGCGGTGAGGCTCGATTTTCCGCCTGCGGTAATTGTTGCCGGACTCGCTACAAAGCTAGAGATTGTTGGAGCGGGATCGACGGTGACAATAGCAGTTTGGGTGGCTGCAGTTCCGCTGGTGGGCGAAACAGTTAGCGTGTATGTGGTGGTCGTTGTTGGGCTGACGCTGACAGCAGTTCCGCTGGTGACGGCGAGATTGCCAGGAGTGATGACACCGGTGCCGTTTGAAAAAATGCCGGTCAGTTTGGAGTTTCCACCTGCAGCGATCGTAGCAGGCGCCGCAACGAAGCTGGTGATTGAGGCTGGTGGAGGAGGTGGAGTCGAAGAGCTTCCGCTGCCGCAGCCGGCAAGGCCGATCAGACCCAGGCCAAGAACCAAGGCACACGCTGTGCGATCAGAAACCTGTTTCATAGTATTTCCCACGCGCAAAAAATTGAGTGAAAGATTGCGTGTCAATCATATGCTTCCCCATTACCCGCGGAAATCGATTGTTGCCTTGGAAAGCAGTACTTTAGGGCATCCCTGCCGATATGCCTTTCGGCTTCAAGACTTGTTCGGTCGCTCGCTGAAGTCACTGCGCAGGAGTGTGGCCGATGAACTTGTCAGCCCACAGAATGAACCACTTCATGTTAGGCGCATCGGTGTGCCCGCCATCGTGCTGTCGCCATGCAAGCTGTCCATCGAGATGGCCTTCGTTCACCGGAGGCATTTTGGCGGTGTGATAATCGCCTTCGATATCGAGACCCTTTGCGCCGAGCAGCGTGAAGACGCGGTTTGCATCGATGGTAGCCATGAAGCTGCCCTCATGGTCGAGCCATTTGGCATCGCCCTTCGCCGGAATGCCGTAGCTGATAAAAGTGGGGCGGGGAGCGCAGAGGGCGATGAGTTCGTTGGAGTCGACGGGAAGGTCGCCGGGAGTCTTGCTTCCGAATGTCGCATCGGAGGCGCCGTACTTGATGAAGTTGCCGGCCATCCAGTAGTACTCGCCTCCGGTGAGACTCTCAACGGCCTCGCCGAAATTGCGGCGCAGGAGGGTGGCTCCGCCTTTGCCGGAGGAGCCCACGAGAACCAGAGCGAATCGCTGATCGAAGGCCATGGTGACGAGTGCGGCTTTTCCGTAGCGGGACACGCCTTCGATGCCGACATGCTTCGCGTCGACGGCTGGATCGGTTTCGAGGTAGTCGAGTCCGCGACCCGCTCCCCAACCCCAGGCGCGCAATGCGCCCCAGTCTTCCGGCGTGCGCGGCTGGCCCTTGTTGACGAGCCCGATGATGCCGCGGGTGAGGCCGGCGCCGTCATCTGCCTGCACGCTGGCGGGATCGAATAAGACGAAGCCCCAGCCGGCAGCGACTAGTTGCCAGGTGTTAGGCGGGTCGCCATCTTCATTCAGTTGCGGAGGCTGGAAAAACGGGCTTTCTCTGAGCGGCTCCCAAGCGGGGTGCTGGGCGAAGGTTTCTTTGAGCGACGGATCCTGCTGGAGGAGCAGAGCCTTCCATGCATTGTTGATGCGTTGAAGATCTTCGCCGCGCGGCTCGTTGGGGGATGGGAATCCGGCACGACCGAACATCATCAGGACGGGCACCGGTCCCTTGGCGTTTGCTGGAGTCACAAGGGTCATGTGGATGCGAACCTTGATTGCCGGATAGGACGAGTTGTCGACCTCGCCAATAAGATCCTTGGCAATGACAGGCGTGAAGCCGATGAATTCGCGATCTGTGGCGGTCACGGTCCAGTTCACTTTAGGAATATTGTTGGGGACGCGGCCATAGACAAACTTTGAAAACATCTCGACCAACTCGGGTCTGCGCTGATCCCACCACATCTTCGGCGTTGTCACCTTTTGACCGTCATTCATCGTGAGCGGGTCGGGAATGTTTGGGAATGGGTTGGCCAGAGATTCATCGTAGTTGGCGTGATTCGGGGCCTTCTCATTCCCGCTGGGACCGGGACGCAGCGCCTTGATGCCGAGCTGATCCATCATGTTCTGATGGTCCTGATCAGCGGTGAACGTTACCGGGGGTGGTGTGGTGGAACTTTGAGCCGATGCGGAGTTTGGAATAGCGAATGGGGTGACGAGGCAAACGGCCAAGGCAAATGATCGAAACGAAAGAGGCACGGAAACTCTCCACGGTGATATGCTTGCTTCGCCCAGGACAAAGCGATTTACTTCAAGCGACTCATGGTAAACCTTCCGTTATGAAACTGGCACAAAAATTCTTGACGATCCTTGGATTGATTGTGATTGCGGCCGGCATTTGCGCACAGGCGGGCGATCACGGGGCAGCCAAGGCGGAGGCGTGGGTGGCCAGTTGGGCCGCGTCGCAACAGGTGCCCGAACCGGAGAATGCGCTTCCGGCTGACGATTTGCATGACGCCACCTTGCGGCAGATATTTCATTTGTCTGTGGGTGGGTCGGCACTGCGGGTGCATATCTCGAATGCGTTCGGAACGGAAGCTCTCCACTTTACGTCGGTACACATTGCGCGGCCGACTTCGCCTTCGTCTCTGGCGATCGACCCGACCAGCGATCGGCCACTGACGTTCGCAGGAAGTGCAGGTGTGTCGGTTCCACCGGGAGCGGAATTCGTCTCAGACCCACTGGAGTTTTCGGTGGCGCCGCTGTCGGATTTGGCCGTGACGTTTCATCTGGAGTCGCCGCCCGCGCGGGAGACGGGGCATCCTGGATCGCGAGCGACGTCCTATTATGTGCATGGAGACTTTGTCAGCGCTGCGAACCTGGCCGAGCCGAAGCGTGTGGATCATTGGTACCAGGTCTCGGAGATTGATGTTTTGTCTACGCCGGGCGCGGCTGCGGTGGTGGCGCTCGGGGATTCCATTACGGACGGGCACGGAGCCACGACAAACGGTAACGACCGCTGGACCGATGTGCTGGCGCAACGGCTGCAAGGCTCGCCCAAAACGCGCGACGTTGGAGTGTCGAACCAGGGGATCGGCGGCAATCATCTGCTGACGGATGGCCTGGGACCGAATGCACTGGCGCGTTTCGATCGCGATGTCCTAGCGCCGGCGGGCGTGAGATGGGTCATCGTGTTTGAGGGCGTCAACGACCTGGGCGGACTCGCTCGGAACGGTGAAGTGTCGGCGCCGGAACATGCTGTGCTGGTACAACGTGTACTGGCTGCATATCAGCAAATCATTGCACGGGCACATGCACACGGACTGCGTGTCTTCGGAGCAACGATCACACCGTATGTCGGATCAGCCTACTATCATCCCGCTCCGCTGAGTGAGATGGACAGGCAGGCGGTGAACCGGTGGATCCGCGCTGCAGGACACTTCGACGCGGTGATTGATTTTGATGCAGTGGTGCGCGACCCGCAGCATCCCGATCAGTTGCTGCCAAGCTACGACTGCGGCGATCACCTGCATCCTTCTCCTGCCGGCTACAAGGCGATGGGCGAAGCTATTCCGCTCGATCTGTTTGCGCGCTGAAACGATGGGCTCGCTGTATTCCTTTCACGAGAAACTGCAGATTTGTGTTGCTTCAAGGTGGCGCCTTACTGCACCACCGAGAAGCTGTCGTGCAAGGTTGCTGTCGAGCTGTTCCCAACCCAGACATCGAAGTCAGAGGGTTCCACGACCCAGCCGTTTTTCGCGGCGCTCCAATAGGTTCGCTCGTCGCGGCCGATGGGAAAGCTGATCTCCTGTTTTTGACCCGGCTGCAGTGTGACGCGACGGAATCCTTTCAACTCGCGAACCGGGTTCGATGCCGAGCCGTAACGCTGATGGAGATAGAGCTGGACAACTTCGTCCGCTGCTCTTGTGCCGGTATTTGCTACCGTTACCGTCGCGGTGATCGAACCATCTAAAGGAGAAGTCTTGGCATTCAGGTGAAGGTCGGAGATGGAGAAGGTGGAATAGCTCAACCCGTATCCAAATGGATAGAGCGGCGAGGTAGGGAGGTCCCAGTAGCGAGATGTGAAGCCGGCAGAGTCATAGGGCTTATGCGAGGCAGTGTGGGCGTAATAGATAGGAATCTGCCCTGCGTTGCGGGGCCACGTGACCGGCAATTTCCCACCCGGCACCGCATCGCCAGCAAGCAGATCCGCCACAGCGTTGCCTGCTTCGGTGCCGCCGAAATAGCAATCCATAATCGCCGGGACGTGTGCCGATGCCCAGGAAATATCGAGCGGCCGGGTGCTGAAGAGCAGCAGGACCACAGGCTTTCCAAGCGCCTGGATTTTTTCGAGAAGCTCTTCCTGCTTTCCGGGAAGGCTGAGCGAAGAACGCGAAGAGTACTCAAAATCCATGCCACTCAATTCTCCGAGAGTCATGATCACGACGTCGGAATTGGCAGCCAGGTTGAGAGCATTTTTCCACTGACGATCCGCCTCTGCTGTACTCCAGGGCTTCGCGATTTTGGGACCGATAAAACCCTCGAAGGAAGAGGGGAACTGCTTGGCGATCTGTACGCCTTCTGCGAATTGCACTTGCGAACCGGAGAACTTTGCGCGAATCCCTTCGAAGACGGAAACGGTGTCTTCTTCCCTGGCGGTCAGGCTCCAGGGACCATTCATGTCACCTTTGCTGTTGCCCAAGGGGCCGATTATCGCGATGCGTTTTGTTGAACCGGACAGAGGCAGCAGAGCACCTTCGTTGCGAAGCAGCACCGCAGAGCGCTCTGCGGCTATTCTGGCGGCCTGGCGATGCCTGGCGAGCATCTCGGCATGGGTGTGATCTGTCGCATCGCCGTATGGGTGCTCGAAGAGGCCGAGATGAAACTTTGCAGCGAGTACGGGACGCACCAGATCGTCGAGCTGTGATTCGGTGAGCTGACCCTTATCGATCAGAGACTCCATCTGCTCGAGGTAAGTCGCGCTGCCCATATCCATGTTCACACCAGCCAAGGCACTGCGAAGCGCGGCATCCTGGCCGTCCCTGGCGAATCCCTGGGTGACAAGGCTGCCGACTGCGAAGGCGTCGCTGACGACGTATCCGCTGAAGTGGAGTTCGTTGCGCAGAATGTCCTGAAGCAGATGCACATTGCCGCTTGCGGGTACGTTGTTCAGATCCATGTATGCGCTCATGACGGTGGCAGCACCGGCCTCAACGCCCGCGCGAAACGGGGGGAGATAGATGTTCTGCAACTGTTCTTCAGAAATGTATGCAGCGTCGTAGTCCCTGCCACCCTCCGCGGCTCCATACCCGGCGAAGTGCTTCAGGGTTGACATGAAGAGGTGCGGATTCCCCGGGGTCCCCTGAAAGCCGCGCACCTGAGCGCGTGCCATTGCGGCGCCAAGGTAAGGGTCTTCGCCTGCCCCCTCTGAGATGCGACCCCAGCGCGGGTCTCGGGCAATGTCCAACATCGGTGCGAAAGTCCAGCGCACACCGGCATGAGACGCTTCTTCCGCAGCGATTGCCTGGGCCTGCTCGGCCATCGCCGGATCCCAGGAGGCAGCCGTCGCCAGCGGTACGGGAAATTCAGTATCGAAGCCATGAATCACGTCGAAGCCGAAAAGGATGGGGATGTGCAGGCGCTGCTCAGTCATCGCGATCTTCTGCAGGCGGTTGATTTCTTTCGGATCGGTGACAAAGAGAAAGGAACCGACCTCGCCGTGTCGCACGCGGTCTTCAAAGGCGACGGGGTCGCTTTTCACACCGGGGATGGGGACCTTAAGGTAGAAGGGCTGGTTCAGTTGTCCGATCTTTTCTTGCACGGTCATCTGCTTGAGAAGAGCATTGGCTCGGTCGGTGTCGTCGCGCGAAACAAAAGACTGGCCTGACGCCACTGCCGAGAGAAACGGGCAGATCAGACTGAAAAAACAAAGAATTCGTAACTTGTTCATCACATCCTCTTGAAGGTTCTCGTCGATCTTCGATGCGCGGCAAATGAGCGGGCAAATGCAACGTCGAAGCGCAAAGCCAACGAACACTCCCAGGGGACCCATAACCCTTCTTGCGTCCTGGTCATCGTGTTCCGCTAGCCATAGTAACGTCACGAGGTCATATATGGCGAAAGTGTACGCAGGAATCCCAGACATCGAGGCCGAATCCGATTTGGCACGCGAGGTCTAATCCGGCTTTTCACAAAATTCCAGTTTGATTGAAGGCTGCATGTAAGAATGCAAATTGCGGACTTCGAGATGGCAATCCAGTTCCGTACTTGAGGGGGGTGTCTCGCGAGTGCTGCGAATCGATGCGATTTCGAATAGAAACCTCAATGGAGTCGAATTATGCGATCCAGAATTCCCCAAGCGCTTTTGGCCGTCACCGCATTGACGGTTTGCCTGTTCACCGCTAACTGCGTTGTTGCACAATCGACGCCGAATCGGTCGTTGCTGGCGCTTTCGAAGCGTAACCATACGCTTGCCATTGTGGACCCGAATACGCTGCAGGTCATTGCACGTGCTCCCGTCGGACCGGATCCGCACGAGGTCATTGCGTCTTCCGATGGAAAAACTGCTTATGTCTCGATCTACGGTGGTGGACGCTACCACGCGCTTTCAGTCATTGACCTGGTTGGACAAAAGGCGCTGGCAGACATCGATACCGGAGCCTTGAACGGCCCACATGGACTTGCGTTTGTGGGAGGGAAGGTCTGGTTCACAGCAGAAGGCGCGAAGGCCATCGCGACGTATGATCCTGCGCTACGCAAAGTCGATTGGATCATGGGCACCGGCCAGAACCGGACGCACATGCTTTATGTCACTCCCGATGAGAAGCAGATCTACACCACAAATGTAAGTTCAGCGACCGTCACGATTCTCGAGAAAATCGCCCTGCCTCCGATGGGACCTCCACCGGGAATGCGGCCTCCCGCGAGCGCTACGCCTCCTCCGCCTCCACCGGGTGGAAATCAGCCGCGCATGGATTGGACAGAGACCGTCATCCCGGTTGGCAAAGGCGATGAAGGATTCGATGTTTCGCCGGATGGACGCGAACTTTGGACCGCGAATGCGCAGGACGGCACGCTGTCAGTCATTGATCTCACCACGCGTAAGGTGACGGCCACGCTGGACGCGAAGACCTTCGGAGCAAACCGGTTGAAGTTCTCTCCGGATGGAAGGCTCGTGTTGATTTCAATGCTGGGCAGCGGCGATCTGGTTGTCTACGATGCGGCGTCGCGCAGGGAATTCAAACGGGTACCGATCGGCCATGGAGCGGCGGGTATTCTGATCGACACTGAAGGCAATCGCGCTTTTATTTCCTGTGGCCCGGATAACTACGTCGCTGTTGTGGATCTGAAAACCTTGTCGGTGACTGGGCACATCGACGTTGGCGGCGAGCCGGATGGCCTAGCCTGGGCGGTCAGACCGTAGCGTTGGGCGAACGCGATCGCAGCTGTTGAGGAATGGCCAGGTCAAGACTCCCATTGCGCCGGGACACCGATCCTGAAAGACTGGCTTGTTGCAGAGCACGATGGGGAGTAGTGACATGAGGAACGCCTTCTTGAGCAGGGCTTCGGTGGCCATTTTTCTATGCACTGCCCCGTTTGCCGCCGTCGCGCAACCGGATACACCTGCTGCTTTGCGCGCCCCGGCGACCCCTCTGGTCGTCCACGACCCCTACTTCAGCATCTGGTCTGCCTCAACTCGTCTAACAGGTGGACCAACCCGCCACTGGACGGGCGTTGCCCAGGAACTAAACGGAATTATTCGGGTCGACGGGAAAAACTACCGCTATCTTGGCGACGCGAATCGCAATCTGCCGGTGTTGGAAGAAACTCATCGGGAGATCACGCCCACGCGCACCGTTGTCAACCTGCAGTGCGCTGAGATCGAGTTGACTGTTACATTCCTGACGCCGGCGTTTCCAGAGGATCTAAGGGTCATGGCGCGACCCATCACCTACCTGACCTGGGATGTGAAATCCCGTGATGACGCTGAGCACGATGTGTCTCTCTACTTCGACGCAGATGGCGCAATCGCCACCGATCGGCCGGACGAGCCTGTGGTTTGGTCGCGAGCTGAGATCGAAGGTCTCCATCTGCTCCGCGTCGGCACTTCGAGCCAGCCCATGCTTCAAAAATACGGAGATGACTTGCGGATTGACTGGGGCTATTTTTACCTCGGCATACCCGCGGGAGAAGGCACAAGCGAACTCGCAGCCGGCAATCAAACGTATCGCGACAGTTTCATCCGGAGCGGGAAGCTTCCTTCCGGGGATGATCTGGATCAGCCGCGCATGCCGCAGAGCCATTATCCTTCAGCACCGGCGCTCAATGTGCTGCTTCCCCTTGGACCGGTGGGCAAAGCGACAGTAACCCGTCACATGATGCTGGCCTACGATGACGTGTATTCCGTGGAGTACATGCACCAGAAGCTCCTGCCCTACTGGCGCACAGAATTCCCAACTTTCACTGCGCTGCTGCAGGGCGCAGAGCACGATTACAAGTCCCTGATGGCTCGCTCAGAGAAGTATGACGGCGAGCTCGAGCACGACCTCATACAAGCCGGAGGCCCGGAGTACGCGGCCATCGCGACGCTGGCCTTTCGCCAGGCAATCGGCGCACACAAGCTGGTGGAGGATGCGAACGGCGTTCCGTTCTTCATGCCGAAAGAAAACTTCAGCAACGGATCCATCTCGACGGTCGATGTCCTTTATCCATCCTCACCGATGTTTCTTCTTTTGAATCCAAAGCTGGTTGAAGCGCAGTTGGAGCCCGTGATGCGCTACGCGGAATCGGCTCATTGGAAATTTCCGTTCGCCCCTCATGACCTGGGCGTGTACCCGCTTGCTAACGGACAACTTTATGGAGGAGGAGAGATCAGCGAAGAAGATCAGATGCCGGTGGAGGAATCCGGCAATATGATCCTGATGGTGGCAGCCATTGCGCACGCAGAACGGAACACCGATTTCGCGGCGCGTTATTGGCCACTTCTGACAAAATGGGCAGAGTTTTTGCTAGACAAGGGTTTTGATCCGGAGAATCAGTTGAGCACCGACGACTTCGCAGGACATCTCGCGCACAATACCAATTTGTCGATTAAAGCGATTGAAGCGCTGGCTGCCTATTCCAAACTTGCCGAGGAGTTGGGTGATCACAAGGCGGCCAAACAGTACGACTCCGCCGCGAAATCCATGGCGTCAAAGTGGGAGTCAATGGCGAGCGAAGGCGACCATTACCGGCTTGCCTTCGATAAATCCGGAACCTGGAGCCAGAAATACAACCTGGTCTGGGACAGGATTCTCGACCTTAACGTGTTCGAACTCGCAGGTCGCCGAAAAGGAGATTGCGTTTTACAAGACGCACCTCAATCCTTTCGGCCTGCCGCTCGATAATCGCGCGACCTACACAAAGCTGGATTGGACTATCTGGTCTGCGACCCTGGCACGGGATCCGGCTGACTTTCAAACCCTGGTGCATCCCGTCTTCAAATTCCTCGATATCACGCCCGATCGCGTGCCGATGACGGACTGGTACGACACGAACTCCGGTCACGCCGTGGGGTTTCGTGCGCGCTCTGTCGTTGGAGGCGTCTATATCAAGCTACTTGCCGACCCGGCGCTATGGAGCAAGTGGGCTGGGCGATCGCAGACGAATGCGCGATAAGCTCGAACGTCGCTTTCCCTGGACTCAGGTGGTTGGCACATATACTCCGCCATTCGATCTCCTGTGCGGGGTACGCTATCAGTTGTGCGGGCGGATTGTTCAGGCTTCCAAGAGAATTCAATCAGCACCGGATTCACCCATGGCGTTGAGATGCCGTCGTGACCGCGAGTGGGAACAGATCGTATTTCTTGTCAGTTGTCCCAGTAGCCTCTTTACTCTCAGCGAGTGTTCATGAAACCCAGATCTCTCCTTCGTGCCTCGATAATTGCAGTTTGCGCATTGCTGCTTCTTTTCGTAAATCAACCAACCACTCGATTTCCATCTCGCCCGTACCATGCACCTGAATTCGAGTTGCTTGACCTCAATGACAATCAAGTCCATCTGTCCGATTTTCGTGGAAAAGCAGTTGTCCTGAACTTTTGGGCATCCTGGTGTGCACCATGCAGGAGGGAGCTACCGTGGTTCATAGACTTTCAGAAAGAGTACGGCGCGCGAGGACTGCAAATCATCGGGGTATCGATGGATGACGGCGGGAGAGATGCCATTGCGCCGTTCGTTCGCAGATCAGGCATAAATTATGTCGTCCTACTCGGCGATGATCATGTCAGTTTTCTTTATGGAGGGGTGGATGTCCTGCCGACAACCTATTACATCTCCCGTAACGGAGATGTCATTGCATTCGTGAACGGCGTGATCAGCAAGTCCGAGATAGAACGAGACATCAAACAGGTACTTGCGCCGGATGTTAAGAACGAGGCTCCACTCATTCCGCGCGGAGCCAGCTGGTTTGAATCTCCAGGGTTAGATGCGGCAGCTATTTCGAATTCAAGGATCTCAGCAAGTCATTGATTGTGGTGTGGATCGTTTCGACAAATGATCCGAACAAGATTCCGATGCACATGCCAAGCAAACTGCCGAGTATTGTTCCGTCAATGGCAGTAATATTTCGCGAATGATCGGAAAGAACAAATCCGAAGACTCCTCCGAAGGCCGCGCAAACCAGCGCACCACCTATTGCGGCATCGAGAGTGCCTTCGTCTGATGTGGAACGCCTCCTCAACAGAAGCCAGGTGGTTCCTCTTCCAATCCACTGGAGACTTTGATCGGCGATGCCCCAGAAACCACGTGCCTGTCTATTCATTGTTGCCCCCCCTTTTTTCAGGGTACGAACAATAACGCGAGATGGGACGTGCTAACTCAAGGATACTGCCATTCAGCTTTCTTACAAAATAGAGGTTTAGAATGTTTTCCTTGCCGGCGCATATCCCGTGATGATGTAAGGGCTTAGGGGTCATGCGGCGCACCTTGACGGTACCTCTGCTTTCCTCCAAGGTATTCATTTTGAGCATGCAAATCTGTTGCGCGCCGACCCAACCACGAGAGGAATAGGCGAAGCTGCAATTGCGCAAGTTGATATTCGATCTGGACGAAATGTTACTTGGAAATTGCTAAAGCAGGCAGTAATAAGGATTTAGTGAAATCAAGGGCCGCCTCAAATGCGGTAGCCATTCAATCGCGCAGGAAGACATTCAGCAACGACTTGTGAACGCGTATCCGAGTGTTGTATTCAATAAACCCGAGCTTGCGAAAGCGGCTCATGAATGCGTTCACACGAGGGCGTGTACTACCGATCATGTTCGCCAGCGCTTCCTGCGAGATCGGCTGAATGAGCGTATCCTCTTTCCCCGGCTCGCTATACTCCGCCAAAAGCAACAGGACACGTGCAAGTCTCTTTTCGGCTCGATTAAAGAGCTGGTCGACCAGGTCGGCCTGCGTTCTCAGGCTGCACGCCAGCAGGAAAGAGGAAAACAAATAAGAAAAGGACTGCTCTTCTCGCATGACACGAAGAAACTCCGGCCTCGATATTTTCAGCGCGGCACAAGCTGTCATCGCGGTTGCCCACGTTAGGCGCAGTCCAGGTTCAAATGCCATCGCTTTCTCTCCGAAAAAGTCTCCGGCAGAAACCAGACGAATTGTAGCTTCCTTGCCGGAGGCAGATGCGACCGAGATTTTCACTCGACCTCTCTGAAGATAGAAGACGCAGTCTGCCGGATCTCCCTGAGAGAAGAAGACCTCCTCCCTTTTCAACTGGACGAGTTTTCGCCCTGGACCCTCGCTCGATAAGAATTCGTCAACGTCAAATCGAGTCTTACTGTCTCTTGCCATTGACGGTGTCCAACCTCAGAGATGTCTCGCCCATAAGGCTATGGAAACACGCGAGTTCGTTCATTATAGAGAACTCGCCCGGTTTCCGGCCATCATTACATTTCGGCGGACGAAACTCGTTGTGTCCCCAAAGGAACACAGGTTGCCGAATCACTTGATCGACAATGATTATCGATGTCTCATCTGGTAAGTCACTTCGGCTGATTGATTCTTGATGCCGCAAGGAGGGAAAACATGGATGGCATTTGGGTCCTGGTTGCGATGCCTCTTATAGGTCTGATTTGCTTCTTCTGCATTATTGGCCGAACGAGAAGAGCGCACGGACCGTGGAATACACACGCAGGTCATGGGCGATAGCTATCACGCAAAATGGACCGACTCCAATCCGACGACAACCGTAGTTGATGCACACTCGAAAGAGCCTCGATTCGCTTCCAGGGAACTTCTATGAAGTTAAAAGCGAAACCTCCCCTCACCACTCAAATCCCTTCCCTTGGGATGATTTGCTTTTCTTCAATCGTCTCAGGGCTTGCCATTTTCTTGCTTGCTGTAATCCTGCAATGGTTCATCTATGACGACTGGATGCACAAGAACGGTCCACTGCGAATGGTCGGAAGCGCCCTGGCAGCCGGTTTGACCTTCGTGTTCGTCTATCATTGGCAAGTCGGACAGCGAGAGAAGAAGATCGAGAATCTGCGCCGCTTCGAGAGAATCAGGTGGATGAATGACAGAATCCGCAATTCACTGCAAGCCATCGAATGTGTTGTGTACGCCACCAACCGGCACGTGACGGACCCCGTCAGGGATGCTGTCGACACGATTGAAAGCGTTCTTCAAGAGGTTCTTGATGAATCCGACACAGCTTTTTCGGTTCGGGTGAAACGGGCAATCGGAAATCCTGCGTTCCATGCGGATCGCCAAGAGGAATGAATGGCCGAGAGAGCCGCTCTGAAGCGAAGGAGATTGGCTGATCTTACGCTGAATTCGATTCGAAATCGCCGCCGCTCAGAAGGGTTTCGTGGTTCAGCAATCGAGGGCGTGAAACGAGGATTCAGGTATCCGCGTGTCAAGTTCGATGAATCCCTGCTAAACATATTGCTGCGCGATTGGCGACGTCTCATTTTCCAGTTGTCGGAAGTTTTGACTTCGCGACATTCGCGTTGAGAAGTGCATGGTCGCATTCACCCACGCCCAAAACACAGTTTTGAGCGTTCTGCACTTCCGAGGCGCGCATAACATCGCTTCGTTCTTGTGCGTTCAAATGCAACAGGTCACAGTCGCCAGTGCTTTCAAGGCAATTCTGAAGATTGCGATTTTGTGCGGCAACTGCAGTGGCTTGCTTCTCCCAAGGCGCCAACTGGGTTTCGCTACACTCTGTCACGCCGTCAAGGCAAGCCGTTAAATTGTTTATGCGTTCAGCTTGCCCAACCGTTTGTAGCTCTGACTCACTAAGTTGAGTTTTATTGCAATCCCCGATCCCATCGAGACAGTTCTTAAGATTTCGAATCTGCGCGGCTCGCGCAACCAAAAAACTCTCCGGCGCCGTGAGGTTCGAACTGTTGCAGTCAAAGAACCCGGAGTAACAATTTTGGAAGTTCTGGTCGCTGATGGCCTGTACGACGAGTTGTCGCTCGGACGCGTCGACTTGTTTCATGTTACAGTCCGAAAACCCCTGAAGACAGTCTTGGAGGTTGAGTGAGTTTGACGGATTATGGCCTTGCGCGATCGAGCCCAAAGGCCAGATCGTCAAGGCGGAAAGAAGAACAATGCATTGCGCAGATTTCATCATTCCCTCCAGGGTGCCACGAATTGCTTGCCGCCAGCAGCCTTTCATTGGAACTCAAAATAATCTTGACGCTGAAATAGCTCGCGAGGTTAGCTCGCGAATGAGAACTATTTCTTTGACCACGCTATTCCCCCTTCGCAGCCTGCCACTCCAATCGCACGATTCCGGTTGTCCGCAACCTTGATATCGGCGCACCTGTCCCAAAAGGAACTGCAGTGCGATCAGCGTTCGCTCCATACTGGAGTGTGGAATGGCTCGACTGGAGTGTGGAATGGCTCGCATTCTTTGCGGGCGAACGCCGACAGGAATTGAGGGTATGTCAAGACAAAGTAGAACTCCGGCTACCTTGTACTTTCGATTCCGTTCCTTCTGTGATCCTGCTTGATGCGTGTCCATTCCGCAAAGGAGATCGGTCGCAATGCGAATCACGCCCTGTAAATCAGCCTTGATTGCCTTGTCCACCTCAGCTCTCTTATGGATGAGTCCAGCGCTTTTCCGATCCTCTGAAGACATCGCATTTTATCGATCCGCATATCGTGCGTCGAGAGTACCCCTCGATTTTGAAATGGAAAAATCCAATTGAAAGGATTTCAGATGAAGAAGATTCTTACGGTTGTTTGCTGTCTCTGTCTTTGCTCGATTGCCGCGCTGGGCGAGAAGAAGCAAGTGAAGGGAGCGGGAATGAGCGACCAGAACTTTATCAATTTCGCAGCACAAACCGACATGGTTGAGGCCAACCTTGGGCAACTGGCGCAAACCACGGCTGCCTCGCAGCAGGTAAAGGAATACGCTCAGATGCTGGTGACCGACCACACAAGTGACTTCAACCAACTCTCCAGCGTTGGTCGTCAAGCCGGTCTCAGTGTGCCAGGGGCAATTGATGCCGAGCAAAATAAGACTCTGATCAGTCCCCTGGAGAAGCTGAAGGGCGCAACCTTTGATCGTCGTTATATTGAGGACATGATCGCAGGACACGAGAAAGGTATCGCCATCTATAAGAAAGAGGCGGCTGAGGCGCAAAACCCAGTCCTGAAGTCCTATGCGGACAATGCATTGCCAGTCCTTGAGAAACATCTCGCTGCCGCGATCAAATTGGAAAAAGCGAAGATCTGATTTGGGTGCTGTTTGAATCCCTGATTGCGATTGGCACCGAGAAGTTTCCGAGATACTCAATGACTCGAGGAAAAACCGTGCAATCACGCGAGTTAGTCCATTCTGTAAAAAAGTACTTAAGGCTAACGACAAAGAGAGGTCAGGTTGAGCGCGCGGTCCTGTACCAAAAGGAACACCTGTTACTGAACCTCTTGTTCCACAATACTTATGGTGCCGGATTCTCTCTCGTGGCTTGGATTGGGGGATTCAAACATTCAGAAGCGCCGAAAACTGCGCTCTCTGGTATGAAGAGGAGAATCTGTCGACATCAACCAGAGTGTTTTCATCAAGCACCAAGGCCGGAGCCATTACGGCCCTGTGCACGCAAGGCGTGCATTCATGCCGGAATGCTGGGATTAATGGTCAGGTTGCCACATGATGGGGACACGATCACTGAAGGAGAGATCCATTGGAACGACGTAATCGGATTCTGATTCCTGTTGTACTGCTTGTTGCTTTGGTTGCAACAGCCGGTTGCAAGAAGAAAACTCCACCGCCGCCACCGCCCACCGCGCCACCTGTGGCCGCGCCGGCGCCAACAGCACAGATCACCGCTACTCCAACTGAGGTAACTGCCGGCGACCCGGTCGCATTGACCTGGCACACCACCAATGCAACTACAGCTTCAATCAATGAATTAGGTGACGTGCCCACCTCGGGCGTGAAGACTGTAACCCCAACTTCCTCGACCACATATCAATTGATAGCCAAAGGTGCGGGAGGATCGGCAGACGCCTCAGTACGCGTAACCGTGCATGCCCCTCCGCCTGTGGCTGCACCTGTCAACACCATGAGCGCCGAAGAGGAATTCAAAGCCAACGTGCAAGACATCTTCTTCGACTATGACAAGTTTGATCTCAGGAGCGACGCGCAGAGCACGATTTCCCGTGACGTCTCCTATTTTGCCAGCCACCCAAACTTGAAAATCGTTATTGGTGGCTACTGCGACGAACGCGGCTCCGACGAATATAACCTTGCACTGGGTCAGAACCGAGCCGACTCAACCAAGAAGGCGCTTGTGAACGCAGGAATTGCGGCCAATCGTATCCGTGTTATCAGCTACGGTAAGGAGCGACCATTCTGCACCGAATCAACAGAAGCTTGTTGGCAACAGAATCGCCGCGCCGGTTTCTCACTCGATCATTAGGACCGAAGTTTTGCATCTGAACACGCTTCGCGATCCAACTGCTGCTAGTTGCCGCGATTCATCGGCGGTTCGCTTTGGCGGTCCAGGCAGGACGCGCTGGGCTGCTAAAGCGAACTGCGTCGAAGATGGAGCTTTATCTCCAGTTGTGCAGAGCAGAATCTAAAGAACGCCGGAGGAAGCTTGCCGTGAGAGATACATTGAAGACCCTTATCCTCATCGGATGCATTTTTTCAGCCGCTGTTGCAGGGACTGCGCAAGAGGTTGTGCATGCCCTTACTGGGACAGTGCGTTCCATTGACCCTGCGAACAATACGATCTCGATCCTCACAGACAACGGCTCCGAGGGCGTATTCAAGGAACTGACAAACGCCAGGGTGAAAGTAGACTTCGACAAGAAACTCCGCGCGGACGCAAGCACGGCTGACGCGTTCAAAGACAAGGGAAGATACGTGATCGTCTACTATTTCGGCGATGACAACGTACGTACAGCCGTAGCATTACGGAACCTCGGTTCAGGGCCATTCACAAATAACCTTGGAACAGTTGTGAAAGTCGAGGGCCGAGATCGTCTACTCTTCATCAAAGAGAAATCGGGGTTGGTCGATTCGTTCAAGATCACGTCAGACACGGTCGCGGAGACGGATGTGGGGGTTGTGGGCGGATTCAAGTTTCAACCCCAGAAGGACGACCAGGTAAGAGTGGTTGCAGCCACGGTGAATGGCGCTCCGACGGCACTCTTTGTCAGAACGATGTGAGGCCAGATTGAAGTTCAGGTTCACCCTTAGCGATGGACACAACAAGGCCCAATTGGAATCATCGGGGCTTGGCGGAGTTCTTCCAAAGAATCGCTCCGAGGGGCGCGAGAACTGAAAGTAGACGTATCAAGAACACCCAGAAGTATCCCTCGTTTGGGCGAGGGAGCAAGAGGACGATGCAGTGAACTATCCCCTGCATTCCGAAAAACGCCGCAAAAGCGAGGAACAACGGATCGCGCGCATCTCTCCAGTATTTTAGAAAAAAGACCGCCGCGACCATCGAGCAGGCCGAAATGAAGCCGAGTAGAAACACGTCAGCGAGCGGATGCAACAAAGGAGTCATCGGCTCTCCCAAATGAGTCCATAGAGCATGAACATCATGGAAACTGCAGTTGAGCCAAGTCGGTACGTATAAAGATCGATATTCGGGAAGAGGAGGAGATCGGCAATTACGAAAATGTTGGAGATGGTTAGTCCGGCGAAGCACAGACCACTCCACAGAAGGAGTCTCTTTCGAACCTTGACGAAGGCCCGTAGCAGTAAGGTTGCACAAAGCAGTGTCGTGATGCAGGTCAGTATGTACAGTGCGGCCGTCATTGGTCGTCGCTCTTCTTAAAGAGAAATGCTCGTGCAAACTCGCGGACCGCAGGCGATGCCTTGGCGTGGATCATGGTCGAGATTCGAACGAGGTCCTGACGGTAAGCCGTATCGACCATCCGCATCAACTCGTCTTGTTCTGACGTCTTTGAGACATATGAATATCTCGGAGGTTCAGTAGCTGACGCGACAATGAGCTGCATTCGTACGAGATCTCGTAGCAAATCGCCCACCTTATCCAATGGGATGTACAGCCGCGAACCGAGCTCTGTGCAAGTCCACCCAACGGGCCGACTATTCCAGAGAAGCATCAGTGCCTCCAGATGCGGGACAGTGTCTACTTTGTCCAGAATGAATTCGTATGGGTCCATCTCATCTCAAGATTTCTTTCTATCACAATGGCCATCGAGTCCGACGATTGGTCTCTCCAGATCTCTCTAAGGATAATCCCAGGTGATCGGCTGCTTGATACCCTGTGAGTTGAATACTTATGTCCGATCTTTCCGCGTTCGCCGAAGGCGTTTGGATCGTCGAAGGCCCGAACGTCCGCGACATGGGCGTCATGTTCACTACCCGCATGACAGTTGTAAAACTTTGCAACGGCTCTCTATGGGTGGATTCTCCTGTCTCAGTGCCTTCCAAGACAATCGAACGCATCGCTGAATTGGGGCCTGTAAGATACCTGGTCGCAGCGACACCGAGACATATCTGGCGGCTGGCTGCATGGCACAAGCTGTTTCCCACGGCGCAGTTATGGGCGGCGCGGCCCACTCCATTTACGTTGAAGAAGGGAGACCTGCCATTTACCGGGATTCTGGGGGACATGGCCCCTGAGGGCTGGACAAATGACCTTGACCAGTTGCCTTTCAAGGGCAATCCGCTAATCGAAGAAGTAGTTTTCTTTCACAAGCGGTCCCGCACTGTCATCCTGGATGATTTGATTCAGGTCCACCCTATCCTCGAGGGCAGGCCGTTTCGGAATGTTTTGATCAGGCTGGGAGGTGTTGCGTACCCGCATGGTGGAGTTGGATTGGACATAAGACTGTCCTTCGTCCATCGAAACCTCGCGCGGCAATCGCTCCAGCGGTTGCTTTCCTGGGATTTCGACAGGTTAATCATCGCCCACGGGCCTTGCATTGAAAAAGACGCAAAGAGATTCGTCGAACGGGCATTCCGCTGGCTCGCGCCCTGAGGGCAACGATTGTATCGTTGCATATCAATGATCGATGCGCCAAGACTCGATCCAGCGCCGTCTTAGACCGATTTGGAGAGCTTCAATTGAGATCGCGTTTATCATCTCTTTTTGATTCAAATCTCTTGATGGGCGAATTTACTGTTGCCAACGGGCAGAGGAAAAGCCTGGCCTTCGCCTTGCAAGATATCTTTACAGGCATAAACTTAGTAATCGCTGCAATCTCTGCGATGATTGGGAATATTGTCTTTGAATTTCTACGAAAAAGGCTGCAGGGCTGCCAGCGAGGCCGGAACAGCGCCGACTGAGTCGCTTCTTTCTTCTCCGGCCTCTCTTCACTCTGCTTCTATACTTGAATAGTGACTTCCCCTTCCAGTCAAGAAGTGCCGAAACCTAGCTATTGGGCGGGCCTCCACGGACTCTATGTGCGTTTCTACGCTTGGCTGTTGGGCCGCATTCCCACCGAGCGGCAGCGTCTGCTGGCGGTGACCATACTGGCCGGCGGGCTCTGTGGACTCGCCGCGGTGGCCTTTCACCTGAGCATTATGGGACTTGAGGCTCTTTTGATTGACCCTGCCAACCGCGCCGCTGGTCACAGTTGGATATGGTGGACGATCATTTCCCCAACAATCGGCGGCTTGGTCGCAGGAGTGGGTCTAACCTATTTTGCGCCCGCTGCAGCAGGCAGCGGCATTCCTCAAGTGAAAGTTGCCTACTCCCTGCGGCACGGCATGGTCACCGTCCGCGAAACAGTCGGGTAAGTTCTTCCTCTGCGCACTGCAAATTGGCTCTGGCGCGTCGCTGGGCCTTGAAGGACCGACAGTGCAGGTGTGCGCGGGTGTCAGCAGCATGCTTGCCCGCATGGCCCGTCTCGGCCCCAAAAACTCTCGCCGCCTGGCTTCCGTGGGAATGGCGGCGGGCATCGCCGCGGCCTTCAACGCGCCCATTGCCGCCGTCACCTTCACCCTTGAGGAACTGATCGGCGACCTCGACCAGACCATGCTTTCGGGCGTCATTGTCGCCGCCGCGCTGTCTGCTGTTGTCGAACATTCGATCCTGGGCTCCAAACCGATCTTTCAGGTGCCGGGCAATTACACGCTAACAAACTATTCCTCGCTGGTATGGTATGCGTTCCTGGGGTTGCTGGCGGCCATTGTCTCTGTAGCGTTCACAGATTCATTGCTTGGCCTTCGTGCCTGGTTTAAACGCCTGACGGGCGTTCCGCGATGGGTGCATCCTGCCATCGGCGGCGCAGCCACGGGCAGCATGGCAGTGGCGGCGCTGGCTCTCTTCCACCTCAACGGCATCGCGGGCGACCCGTACAAGACCCTGACCCTTGCGCTCACCGGCAAAATGACGGTGACCGCGATGGCCGTCTTCTGTGTCCTTAAGCTTGCTGCCACGGTCAGTTCCTACTCGAGCGGCGGTTCCGGCGGAATCTTCGCACCGGCGCTCTTCATGGGCGGGATGCTCGGCGGCGCAGTGGGCTACCTGGACGTGATTATCTTCCACCATCCGGCAGACACCATCGGCGCATTCGCCGTGGTCGGCATGGGAGCTGTCTTCGCAGGCATTGTTCGCGCTCCAATGACCTCAGTACTTATCATCTTTGAAATGACCGGTGGCTATGGATTGGTTTTGCCATTGATGATCGCCAACATGAGCGCTTTCGCCCTTGCCCGACACTGGCGACACACCGCGGTATACGAAGCGTTGCTGGCCCAGGACAATATCTACCTTGACCACAGTCACGGCCCGCTTGACCCGGGCGACAACGAATCTCTACCGGGCTTGGAGGCGGAAGCAACCCGCTGAATTTCGATCGGAGTCACTATCTTTCTACACCGTCGCTTCAAGGGCTTCCGTGTCAATGTCGACGCCTACCGGCAGGCGTTTCGGAACGTCGAGGCGTGCCGCGCCAATCCGGTTGTCGGCCATCCCGTAGTAGACGTCGAAACGGTCAGGGGTACCGAGATCGTCCCGGCGGTCAATGCCAGTGGGAAACACGACGTTGGCAATGGTTCCGTGCCGCTCCTGTGGTAGGACTGGCGTCAGCACCGGTTCGGCTGAACGATAACGAATCACGCGCGGATGTTTTTGGGAGAGCACCATCACTCCGGCCGAATAGCATAGCTGACGTCCAGCGACACTGGTCCCAGGTAATTCGCAGACTCCGTGGTAAATGATGAGCCACCCGTGCCTGGTGAGGATGGGAGGAGTTCCGCAGCCAATCTTGAGCCGTTCCCAGGGAGAGTCTGGAGTCGCCAAACGGTGATGAGAGGTGAACTGGCGGAGGCGCAAATTCTCTCGATCCTTCAATGCTCCGCCACAGTATGAGATCCAGATGCTCTCCCTTTCGATATCCGGCAGGCGTTTCCCTCTGGACGTGACAATCTCTTCGGGGCGCGTGCCGGGAAAGAGCGGACGATGGAGCATACCCAACTCCAGTTGTCCGGAGGAGTTCGGTATCGCGACGGGGAACAGGCTTGCGTCCTTGTCATCCACGTTGCCCAATTCAATGCCGTGCCAATGAGCGTAGGTCGCGAGCCCGAGGCGTTCCCACTTGAACAGATCCTCCGATTGAGCAAAGGCGATTCGCGGACCAGCCGGCGAAAATGCCGTGTAGGACATGATGTAGCGTTGAAGCGGCTCAACATAGGTCACGCGTGGATCTTCGCAGCCACCGCCGCCATCAGGCCGGCGTTCGTAATCGGCTTCCGGTTCGAGCGCGATGCCAACCCTCTCTACGCCGATCGGATCCCCGGCATCATTAAATCTCACTCGCGCGATGCCGATGCGGGAGTAATTTCGTTTTGCCACTAATCTCGGGAAGAGATAGAGCGCTCCATCCGGGCCGCGAGCCGCCGCAGGATTCAGGACCCCTTCGACTTCGTTGGGATTGCCAGACTCCGGTTCCATCACCATCCCGATGCGCCGCAGCTGGAAATCTTCCATCAATCCACCTCAAAAGATCGGGCCTGCGAATCGTCGCCAAGGCAAGCGATGATCGCTTCGATGACCCGCTTGGTTTCATTTGGGCCCTTAACGGGAATTGAGATGACGCCTGCCTCTTCGGCCTGGTAGTCATTCCCGCCCGGGAACAAGGCGTCCCCAACATAAATCAATTCTTGTACCGAAATCCCGAGAACGTCGCGCAGCTTCTTAATACCGTATGCCTTGTCGATGCCAGGCTTGGTAACGTCGATGGATGTCGCGCCGCCGAGACGGACTGAAAACTCGGGGATGAGCGTGTCGAGAATTGCCTTGATCTTCTTCCGCTTGGCAAAATCTGCATCCCACTTCTCTTTGTCTTCCAGGGGGGCCTGCTGGCCCAGCGAAGAGTACGTTATCTGGCTTCCCCTGTCTTCAATGGTTTCTCCCCAGGTCTTTTCGACAGCGAAGCCAGCGGTCTCAACGGCTTCGGTTAGAGAGCTGACGATCTTCTCTTTTTCGTCCGCCGTGAAGTCTTCCGCATAGAGACTTTTCCATTGGCCGGCGTACTGGAAGAATTGTGTTCCGCACGTGGGGAGAATAGACAGTCTTGCCAGGCGTTCATCTTGCGGAAGATGGGAAAGCACTTGCTTTTCGAATTGGAGCCACGCACCGCCGGAGATGACAGCCACCCTGGCGACGCTGAGCAAGTCGTGCAGGAGTGAGGCCATTTCGGTATCGAGGGACGATTTACTTGGCGCGAGGGTTCCGTCCAAGTCGAACACAATTAGCTTTTTCATTCATCTCCGACTTTGACGATCAATGAGTTCTTGCTTGAGCTACGACGCATGTGGATTTGCGCGCTTATCGGGTGGGCGCGTCGTTTGCGCCAGATTACGGAAACCGGTGTCCATGTGGCAGCCAAGAGAGGTCGCCGCTTAGCACGTAAATGGCGAGCGCCGCTGCCATAAGGAGCGCACCGAACCAAAAACGCCAGTCGCGATGCATCCGCCTCCAGTAGGGACCCGGATCGGGCTCACCTTTGTCGCCGCTGTTTCCTTCATGATTGTGCTTGCTTCCCGTCATCTCTTCTCCTTCTCCGCCGAGTATTCGCCCGGGCGAGCGGCCCGGTTTCAGCGCCGGCTCAAGGTTTTTGCCCATTTTTGTAGTGCACAAAGCGGCCTATTGCAGACCACTTGCTGGTGATCGGAGGCCTCAGCATGAGCTTTGCCCCCTGGTCGCTTAGCTGTCTGTGAACATGGCCTTTTGAGGATGTCCCTTGGCCAACGGAGCAGGCGCAACCGAATCGCTGAAGTCCGCTGTCCACTGCCAGTTCCTGATCTCGGGCATATCCTCAAGGTGCTCACGAATGTAGTCGTGATGTTCGGTCAGTTTCTTGCCGAATAGCTGGATTGCGCCGGCAGCCTGCACACGAAGTCGGGGAATGTGCTTCAGAGCGTCCAATGCAAGATGGAAGCGGCTCATCTCGTTCAGCACGACCATGTCGAACGGGGTAGTGGTTGTTCCTTCGTCGATATAGCCATGCACATGGAAGCGGCCCTCATTGGCGCGTCCATGAACCAGCGTATGAATGAGCCAGCGATTGTTGTGGAAGGCGAAAATCACGGGCGCCTTTTCGGTGAAGAGCGCATTGAAGGACATCTCGTCCATTCCATGTGGATGCTTGTCTGGATACATCAGGGTCATCAGGTCAACCACATTGACAACCCGCACCTTGACGCCAGGGACGTACTTCTGCAGAAGCCACGATGTTGCGCAGATTTCGATCGTTGGCACGTCGCCTGCACAGGCCAGAACGACATCCGGCTCGCCGCCCTCGTCGTTGGTAGCAAACTTCCAGGTTGACGCGCCGCGCGAACAATGCTCCAGAGCTTCATCCATGTTCAGCCACTGCAGTTGCGGCTGCTTTCCGCAAGTGACGATGTTTACGTAGTTGCGGCTCCGCAGGCAATGATCGAAGACGCTCAGAAGGCAATTGCTGTCTGGCGGATAGTAGACCCGAATGGTGTCGCTTCTGCGCGCCAGAGCGTTGTCTACAAAACCAGTGGCCTGGTGGCTGAATCCGTTGTGATCATTTCGCCACGCATGGCTTGTGAGCAAAACATTCAAGGACGCTATCGGCTTACGCCACGGATACTCGCGGCATTGCTCAAGCCACTTGGCATGCTGCGTCAGCATGGAATCGACCACCTGTGCGAATGCTTCATAAGACGACCACATGCCGTGTCGCCCGGTAAGCAGGTAGCCTTCCAGCCATCCTTCGCAGAGATGTTCGCTCAATACCTCCAACACGCGGCCGTCCGGGCCGAGGTCGTCATCGATCGAGATAAGTTCCGCCATGGAGCAGCGTTTTGTCGCCTCGAAGATGGAATTCAGCCGATTGGAGTTTGTTTCATCGGGACAAAACATGCGGAAGTTCGTCAGATTCATCCTGAAAATGTCGCGGAAGAAATCTCCAAGCTTGCGCGGGGCCTCGGCCAGAACCTGCCCCGGTCCGGGGATTTCGAGTGCATAATCGGTGAAGTCGGGCAATGCGAGCGTAATGAGCGATCGCCCGCCATTCACATGGGGACTGCCACCCATGCGCCGGTTGCCGCGAGGCGCGAGCACCGCCAATTCTTCAATGAACTTGCCATTCGCATCGAAGAGTTCCTGGGGCTTGTAGCTTCTCATCCACGCTTCAAGAACTTTGAGATGCTCGGGATTCTCGCGAACCGTTGCAAGTGGGACCTGGTGTGCGCGGAAGGTACCCTCGATTGGGATTCCATCCACTTCCTTAGGACAAGTCCATCCCTTGGGCGTGCGCAGAATGATCATGGGCCAGACGGGCTGCTTCTTGAATCCGTTCTTGCGCGCTTCCTGTTGAATCGATCGAATCTCGGCGTAGCAATCGTCCATCGCCTGAGCAAGGAGTTGATGCACGGCCTCAGGATCGTCACCCTCGACGAAGTAAGGCTTGTACCCACGGCCGGTGTAGAGGGCCTTCAAGTCAGCATCGCTGGTACGTCCCTGCGCGGTCGGACCCGATATCTTGTAGCCGTTGAGGTGCAGAATCGGAAGGACCGCACCATCCCGCGCGGGGTTAAGAAAGTTGACCGACTTCCAGCTTCCCTCAAGTGGACAGGTCTCGGATTCACCGTCGCCAATGACACAGGCAACAATCAGATCGGGATTGTCGAATGCAGCGCCGAATGCGTGAACCAGCGAATAGCCAAGCTCTCCTCCCTCATGCATGGAGTTCGGAACGTGCGGGCCGCAATGACTAGGCACGCCGCCCGGCGTAGAGAATTTGCGGAACATGAGCCGCATGCCGTTTTCATCGGCTGTAATCTCAGGATGGACTTCGGTGTAAGAGCCTTCCAGATAGGAGCAAGCATTCAGCGACGGGCCACCGTGTCCTGGGCCGGAAATATAAATGATGTCCGCGTCATGTTCTTTGATGAGGCGGTTCAGATGGATGTAAATGAGGTTTTGCCCCGGTGAGGTTCCCCAGTGACCGAGCAATCTAGGCTTGATCTGTTCCGCTTTGAGAGGTTCGCGAAGCAGCGGGTTTTCGAACAGGTAGATCTGTCCGATGCACAGATAGTTCGCTGCGCGCCAGTAGCGATTTATTTTGTCGAGCATGTCAGGCGAAAGCGGCCCTTCAGGGACCAATGCTTGAGTCTCCGTTTTGCCATTTGCCGCAATCGCGGTGGATAAAGCCA
The DNA here is from genome assembly GCA_963826915.1 of uncultured Acidobacteriaceae bacterium. Taxonomy (GTDB): domain Bacteria; phylum Acidobacteriota; class Terriglobia; order Terriglobales; family Acidobacteriaceae; genus Telmatobacter. The sequence continues at coordinate 334,682 of CAWGYG010000003.1, read as the reverse complement.
CATCGAAGATAAACTCTGAAGATTTCGCAGTTGGGTCAGTGCTTAGAGGGAGTTCTGTAGTAGCCATATTGTTGTTCCTTTTCTACTTCTCTGCCGCGGTAAGAGAACAGCGGCGGTTTTTGACGTTGATTCCTGATCTGCCCGCGAGTGCTGTCTGACGTTATTTTCTCAATTGCCTCTTAATCGCGTGCAGTTCGAGGCGGCGCTTCGCGGTGGTCTTAGGGTACGCCATCTTAAGTCCTCCAAGCGCACCAAGGACGATTTGGGAGACGATCAGCCGTGCATTCTCCTTGTCGTCGGCGGGCACGACGTACCAAGGTGCATGGTGGGTGGTTGTCGAATGCATACACTCTTCGTAGGCGCTCATGTAGCGCTCCCAATATTTCCTTTCGTGAATGTCGGCCGTGCTGAACTTCCAGTTCTTGTCTGGCGCGTCGATGCGTGCAAGGAACCGCTTTCGTTGCTCCTTGCAGGACAGATGCAGAAATATTTTGATGGTCTTTGTTCCGTTGCGATGAAGATGCTTCTCCAGATCGTGGATGGATTCGTACCTTTCGGACCAGATGTCTTTCTTATCACGCAACTCTTCGGCCAATCCCTGGCTTTGCAAGAGCTCCGGATGAACCCGAACGACCAGCACGTCCTCGTAATAAGAGCGGTTGAAGATTCCGATTCGGCCGCGTTCGGGAAGGCGGCAAGTTGTGCGCCAGAGAAAATCGTGTTCGAGCTCTTCGGCGATCCGTCTTTGCCAGCGCCATCCATTCCCTGAAAGATCAACAGCAATGCATACCGATTGGAGGCGTAGTGAAGGCCCTGCAGCGAGCTTAGCTTCTCCATGTGCTGCTGTAGAAGCTCCCTATACTGCTCTTTTGACTTGTAATAAGGGTCGACAATCGTTGGCCACTTGCCGAGATCGACTTTCTTGCCTGGCGGCAGTCGATAGCTTTTCGAATCGATCTTCATCCTGTCCCTTCGGTGTCACACGGCTTCTACGCGATCTTTTTCTTGGTGGCCGCGTTATCGCGTATCTCTCGTTCCGCTTCAAGCCAATCCTGATCCTGTTGACTCTCGCCATGGACTCGCTGCTGATAAAGCTCGTAGGCACGGGCCGCGATCTCAGAGGTACGATCCACGGATTTACGGGAGAGCAGTGCAGGCTTGGCCGGATCAAAGATGCGGTAAGCCAGCAGCTTCACGCGGTCATTGATGAGCGCCCAGATCAGAGCATAGGCCCAGACGAATCCGGCCCACTTCCAGCCGAGCGGCGCCATGAACAAGCCATAGACCGCAATCAGCGTCGCGATGGTCTGTGTACCCAGCACCGCTATCCAGAGAATCCGGGCAGGGCGAATGGACCAGAAGGGACCGCGCGTACGCGTGAGGAAGATGGTCAGATGCCCGGCGATAGAAAGCTTCAGGTACATCAATGTCTGGATGTGCAAGCGGTCCATGTGGAAGACTCGCTCGCCGAGATAGAAGAGAAGAAACGCAGCGGCAACCCCGATGACTCCGAGTACAGTGGAGATCGAAAGCACAAGCCGCATATTCCAGGATTCCGGCTTGTTCTTGTAGAGGACGTTGTCGTAGGCGATGGACAGGATAGCTCCATCGTTGAGCAGCGCCAGCATCACGATCATGACGGCAGTGAGTGGATAGAAGTTGAACACCAGGATTGCGAGCGTCATGAAGAACAGCACACGCAGCGTCTCAGCAATGCGGTAAATGGCGTAGCTGTTCATCCGCTGGAAAATGCGTCGGCTCTCCTTGATTGCATCGATGATCACCGACAAGCCCGAAGTGAGCAGTACGATCGATGCGGCTGCCCGTGCTGCATCCGTGGCGCCGGAGACGGCGATTCCGCAATCGGCCTTCTTCAATGCGGGTGCGTCGTTGACGCCATCGCCGGTCATACCCACGATGTGGCCGCGCCGTTGAAGAATGTCGACAATGTGGTATTTGTGTTCTGGAAATACCTGGGCGAATCCGTCGGCCTTCTCGATGGCTTCTTCGGTTTGGGTTGACTCTTGCTTCTTCGTATCGCCAAGGGCGCCGGCATCCAGAATGTTAGTACCCAATCCGAGTTGTTGCGAAGTCTCCCTGGCGATGGCGATCTGATCGCCCGTAACCATCTTGACGTCCACGCCCATCTGCCGGGCGCTCGCAATGGTCGCTTTGGCCTGGTCGCGCGGCGGATCGAACAGCGGCAACATGCCGGCAAACTTCCACTGGCCTTCCTGGTCGGCCCTGGCTACGCCGAGGGAGCGGAAGCCGCGTCCGGCAAATTCATTGATCGCGTTCTCGACTGCTGCCTTCACCTCATCTGCGTTGTTTGCCAGCTGCAAAATGACCTGCGGAGCTCCCTTGGACACAAAGAACTGACCCCCGTCCGCTCCTTTGACCGTGGCTTCTGTACGTTTATGCACCGGATCGAAGGGTTGAAAGTGAAGTACCTTGAAGCTCTTCAGCTCCTTGTCGTCCTTCACTCCACCGATCACTGCAAGGTCGATTGTGTCCTTGTCTTCGGCTCGCGACGCGAGTGCAGCCCAGAGAATAACCTTGTCGGGAGCAATGCCGTCCACGGTGAAGGGATCGCCCAGCGTCAGTTTGTTCTGGGTGAGCGTACCAGTCTTGTCCGAGCACAAAACATCCACGCCTGCGAGCTCTTCAATCGCTGAAAGTCGAGTGACAATGGCTTCTTTTTTCGCAAGCAGACGGGCTCCCACGGCCATCGTCACCGAGAGCACTGTGGGCATTGCGACGGGGATCGCGGCGACCAGGAGCACGAGACAGAATTCCAGCGTAGTAAGAACCTTGTCGCCGCGGAAAAGCGCGACGATCAGAATCAACACGACCAGCGCTACCGCCAGGACGATCAGGTAGTCGCCTATCTTCAAGACCGCCTTCTGGAAATGGCTTACGGTATTCGCTTCCTGCACCATCTGCGCGGTTTTTCCAAAATAGGTGTTCGTTCCGGTGGCATACACCATTGCGTCGATTTCGCCCTGACGGACGATCGATCCCGAGAATACAGCCGTACCTGTCTTGGCGGTTACAGGCAATGACTCGCCGGTCAATGCGGATTGATCCACTTCAATGGGATCGCCATCGAGCAAGCGCGCATCGGCCGGTACGATGTCGCCGAGACGCAGTCTGACTACGTCTCCAGGCACAAGTTCACTGGCTTTGGGATTCTGCCACTTGCCGTCTCGCTTGACCTTAGCCAGGATCGCAAGGCGGGCTTTCAAAGCGGCAATTGCGTTTCCGGCCTGATGCTCTTCCCAGAATCCGACCACTGCGTTCGAACAGAGCAGTAGCAGGATGATGAAGAAGTCCAGCCAATGCTGGACTAGCGCCGATAAGATAACGGCGCCTTCAATCATCCACGGAATGGGTCCCCAGAAATAAGAGAGAAACTTCAGTAGTTGATTCGTCCTCTTCTCAGTGATCTCGTTGGGCCCGTATTGTGTCAGCCGTTTCGCAGCTTCGGCCTGGCTGAGTCCATCCGGGGTCGACCCCAACTTCTTTTGCAACTCCGCCATCGGGACGGTCTTGAGATCGTCCTTGGAGACTGGGTTGGGATCGTGCTTTAGCTCAGACTTCAACTCGGGCTTCTCTGCAATTGCTGTCACGATGGACGCTCTCCTGTTCATGCTCCTGCCAGCCAACTCCTGCCAGCCAACGCGCTTTAAGGGGGAGGGAAAGAAGACTGTTGAATGGCGGAGATGTACTACCGGTCCTGCGCCCAAGCGTTGGAATGTTGCGCCGATTTGACGGACGAATCAGAGGAGAAATGCTCCGACGAGCAAGTTACTTCGAAAATATATTGTGATCGCTGTCGTACCGTTGTTCAGTCTTCGTGGACTTCTCCGCAGCTTTATCAGCCACGCGTTCAATGCTTTTGTCAGCAGGTGCGTCCGAGATCGTCTCGTCTTCTGTTTTCGTTGTTTCTGAGTTTTCGAATTGCTCTGGCATGGCGATTTACTCCTGTTGTCACCATGGACCCTCATTTGTTCTGAATCTGTACTCTTTTGCTCTCATGGTTGACTGGTGCAAAGCCTGATCGCGTACGCGACAGCACAGCATCTAAATTTGCCTCGCAAAAACCCCCGAATTGTGAGCAAAACGAACCAGACCAAAGCAGTGGCCGCGTGTACCACGTGTGTGCCGAATTTCCGCCTTAGGACGCAGGATTGACCAGATCATTCGCAGTGAATCCAGCACCTGGCTCGGTCAGCATCTGACGTTTTACGGCCAGGTGAACCGGATTTGTTAGCACCACGACGTTTGAGGAGTGATCCAAGGAGAAACTGTGACGAGCGTGTCGGATAGTGCACAAGTGACCTCGATCCGCGCCGTCATTTTGAGCTGATTCGAGTAGTTTTCAGTGCAGAGGAATGGCTCAAAGATGAAGAGCGCTATAAGTGGATCCAGCCGCGAAGAATGAGCGAAAGCGATCCCAGACCGACGAATATCCAGAGTAGGACTCCTTGCAAGAACGGCCTTACTCCGACCTCGCGGAGAGTCCTCATGGAAAGCCCGGTCCCGATCAGGTAGAGCGTGACGGTCAAGCCTATGACGCCCAAATGTTTGAGAACCGGATAGGCGGGCTGGAGTGCGTGAATGTAGGTGTTGGCAACAGCAGCGAGGCAGAAGAACAAAATGAACCACGGCCATTGGATGCGTGCTTTGCTCCTCTTTGCCATTGCAGTTCCAATGGACAAGGGGACGATCCACAGAGCGCGGGCCAGTTTCACGGTAGTGCCGACAGCAAGAGCCACTGCGCCGAATTTTGCGGTCGCGCCGACTACGGAACTGGTGTCATGAATCGCCAGCGCAGACCAGAGGCCAAATTGCGTTTGAGTCATGTGAAGAAATGTCCCGATTGCCGGAAATGTCAGCAGGGCGACCGAGTTCAATACAAAAACAGTTCCAAGTGAGACACCAATCTCTTCCTCGCTGGCATTCGCAATGGGAGCAATTGCGGCAATGGCGCTGCCACCACAGATCGCGGTGCCGGCCGAGATGAGGAAAGAGATCCCTCGCTTTATGCGCAGGAGTCTTCCGAGCCCCCAACCCAACAGCAAAGCGAGTGTAATGCTGGCAGCGGTGTAAACGAATCCGGAACGCCCTGCTGAGATAACCTGGTGCAGATCCATTCCGAACCCGAGACCGACGACGGAGGCCTGGAGAAGCAGCTTGGATAGCTGCTTAGCTTCAAGGTGGAGGGGATGAACAAAGGAGAAACCATAGAGGAGGCCGGCGGCCAAAGCGACTGGTGGTGAGATCAGACCGGTGGCAGCAATGATCAGCCCGATAAAGAATAAGCTCTTGGACACCCCTCAAGTCTTCCTGAAGAGAGTGTTCTCGTCCAAGCAGAAGTATTCATTGCCTATTTGTGAATATTATTGGTTCTCTATCCTGGGAACGTTTCTCCTGGCCAGCGTTCTTTGCAGGCCTGCATGTGTGGCGAGAAACCTGCGGAATTCAACGGCTAGGCCTTGCAACTCGGGGCCAGATGCATATGCGACAAGAAACTCGCGCTGGATACGCAATCCTTCAATCTCGACAATCTTGAAGCTATTGTCGAGCCTCAAATCCTTCGAAATTGCCCAACGCGAAACAAATCCGATCCCCAATCCCGCCTCCACGGCAGACTTGATGGCCTCGGTTGAGTCAAGCTCCATCACGATCTGCAGCGAATTCCGTTTAACGCCCTTCCGCTCCAGAGCCAACTCAATCACATGCCGCGTGCCCGATCCGCGCTCTCGCATCAGAAGCGGAATTGAGGCGATCTCAGAACAGGAGGCCGAAGCGCGCTCAGCCCACTCGTGCGCGGTGGAAGCAATCAGTACCAATTCATCTTCGAGAAACGGCACAGTTTTGACTTCCCGGCTTCGTGCCGGACCCTCGATGAACCCCAGTGCTACTTTCTGCTTTTCCACCAATTCCACGATGTGTTCCGTGTTGCCGCTGATCATTGTGGGGTTAACCCTGGGATGCTCTCGACGAAACTCCCCCAGCAGCCGAGGCAATACATACTGGGCAATCGTTGTAGACGCTCCCAGAGCCAGTTGGCCGGCGTGTTCTCCACTCAACGCCGCAATCTCGTGCCCAGCCTCGACGATGAGTGTCTTGATCTGTTCGGAATAATTCAGCAAAACCCTGCCGGCGGGCGTGAGTGTTATGTGTGCGCCGGTGCGATCAAAGAGTTGAACACCAACTTCTTCCTCCAAGGCCTTGATCTGGAGGCTCACCGCAGGCTGCGTGAGATATAGACCTTCCGCGGCCTTGCGGAAACTGAGCTTTTCCGCAACAGCCCGGAAAACCACAAGACGGAAGTTTTCAAGACTTGCCATTCGATGATTAGAACACTGGCTCGCGGGAAAACCCGAATTCGTTAATTCATCGCATGAGCTTTTCCCCGACGGGAATAGCCAGCATGCGCAGGTATTCCCGGGTAAGGATGGCGCGCAACCGAGGTGCGACGGCCGGATCACAGGGAATCTCAAGGGAACGGCAGCGATCGATGGCAGCACGCAGGTCGCGTAGAAATGCCACGCAGGATGGGCATGCTTCGATATGCCCCCGCATCTGGTCGCACGAAACAGGTGCTACCCTGCCATCCATATATTCAGAGAGGTTTGCGAACAGATCCCGGCATTCCGCAGAACGTTGTCCTCCTTTGGCGTGTTTGCGTTTCTTCGCAGGCGGCTTAGCTTGCTTCAAGCCCTCAGGGAATCCACTAAGAAGCTGGCTCATTTCTTTGCGCACACTTAAACGTGCTCGATGGAGCCGAATCCGTACAGTTCCCTGATGAAGTTCGAGAATCTCTGCGACCTGCTCCGTCGTCAACTCCTCCATATCGTGGAGCACAAGAACAATCCGCAACGTCGGCGGAACGCGCAGAATCGCCTGATGCAGCAACTGGTGCTGTTCGGCGTGAATCAGTTTGTCATCAGGTCCATTTGTGGCATCCTGCAGCAACTGTGCCAATTCCTCATCGCTAGGCATCAGCTCGTCGAGCGAGAGAAGATGCGCCGGGGCATTGGCAGGCTTGCGCCGCATGCGCCAACACCGGTTTCGGGTGACGGTATAAAGCCAGACCGCCATCTGCTGTGGTGTATGGATCTTGGCCAGGTATCCGAGGGAACGGGAGAGCACCTCTTGCATGGTGTCTTCCGCGTCTTCCGGATGCCCACAGACCTTCATGCTGAAGGAATAGACGGTGTGCTGCAGCAGGCCGATCGCCTCTTCGATAGCCTCCGGAGTGTTACGCCGCAAAAGGTCGGTGGCTCGGATCAGTTCAGGTCGCATCGTGTGGGTTCATCGGGAGCAATGCCAGTATATTCTCGCCGGTACATGAACGAAGAATCGCTTGCACTGGAGCCACGCCGGCTCACCGCGCTGGGGGGAACTCAGTGGTGTCTGCTTTCAACGAAGCCTCGATCATCTGAAGACAAATCGGAGAGACTTTTCTGAGCCAATCCCGATCTTCTCCGGCTTCGGGATTGCAGTCGGTGGCGATCCATGCGCGTAACAAGGCAAGTGCGAGCCCCATATCGGAGCCTGGGCGACGTTCCTCTAACCGAAACATCTGGCAGTAAACATCATCTTTGAGTTGCAGGATTCCACGCCGGGTATTCATCGCGTTCCTACTTTCCGATGATGCAATTGGCATCTTTCAGGCCGATCGCACGCAGGATGTTCATTGCCGGACACCAGTTGGTGAATGCCGACTGTAAGAGGTTGAGACCGACAAATACCGTCAACCAAAGCCAGTAGTAGGAAATGGAATGTGCAAGCGCAAGTGACAACAGCACCATGACACCTGCCATCAGGCGCACACCTCGTTCGACTGTCATTGAGAATCTCCTTGTTCTGATTCCGATTGAGTTTCATGCTTTGTGAGGCGTGCGGAGTGAAGCATGTAGTAGAGCACCGGGATAGTCGGCCACGAGAGGAACGTCGACGCAACTGCTCCTGCGATGAGCGAGAGCGCAAGCCCTTGAAAAATCGGGTCGGTCAGAATCACGCTTGCGCCAACGACAACAGCCGCTGCTGTCAGCAGCATGGGGCGGAAGCGCGTGGCGCCTGCATCGATTACCGCATCCGCCAGCGGCATGCCCTGGCGGATGCGAAGTTCGATGAAGTCGACCAGGATAATCGAGTTGCGCACGATGATACCCGCGCCGGCAATGAATCCGATCATCGAGGTTGCCGTAAAGAACGCGCCCAGCATCGCATGTGCCGGCATGATGCCGACCAGGGTGAGCGGAATGGGGGCCATGATAATCAGCGGCACCATAAAAGAGCGGAACCAACCCACGACAAGCACGTAGATGAGAACCAGCACCGCGGCAAACGCCAAGCCCATGTCGCGAAAAACCTCGATGGTGATATGCCATTCGCCATCCCACTTCATCGAATAGTGATCGGTTGACTCTGGCATCGACGCGTTATATCGAGCGAGTGTGTATCCAGCCGGAAGGGTAAGGTGGTCGAGTTCCTTGTTCATCTTCAGGATGGCGTAGACAGGGCTTTCCACCGCGCCGGCTACGTCTCCCGTGACATAGACAACTCGGCGTAGATTCTTGTGATAGATACTGGACTCGATTACTTTGCGCTCAACAATCACCAACTCGCGCAGCGAGACCATGGCGCCGTCGGTCCCCGGCAGTCGGATGTTCTCTAGCCCCTGCTCGGAAGAGCGATCGGCGCGGTCCAGTTCGACGATTGCCGGCACAGGTTCCCGGGCTGTCTGATCGTGGATCAGCCCGACCTCGGTTCCGGAAATGGCGAGTGAGAGCGCATGGGCAACGTCGGAGACCGCAATGCCATGCTGCGCGGCCTTCACCTCATCGACGTGCATCACCACTCTCGGCTCCGAGTCCTCGACGTACCAGTCGGTATCAACCACTCCGGCCGTGTGCTGAAAGATCGACTTAACCTGCTGGGCGACCTGGGTCTGGCCCGCTAAGTCTGGCCCGTAGACCTCTGCCACCAAAGTCTGCACCACCGGCGGCCCAGGCGGAACCTCACTGACTTGAATGCGCGCGCCATATGCGTTTCCGATCCCGTCGAGCAACGGACGAAGCCGCTTTGCAATTGCATGGCTTTGCACGCTACGCTGCTTTGCAGGCAATAGGTTCACCTGGATGTCGGCCTGGTTCGGCTGGCGGCGCATGTAGTAATGGCGAACCAGACCGTTGAAGTTATAAGGGCCAGACGTCCCGGTGTAAGTCTGATAGTTCAGCACGTCCGGTTGCCGCGCAAGTTCGTCGCCTAACGCCTGGGCCACGCGTGCCGTCTGCTCCAGGGGCGTGCCATCGGGCATGTTGATGACTACCTGCAATTCGCTTTTGTTGTCGAAAGGCAGCATCTTCACGCGCACCAAGCCCAGCGGCACCAGCGCCACCGAGACCAGAAGCAGCACCAACACCCCAATGAAAAACAGGCTGCGAACTCGCGTCGACCGAATCAGCGGCGTCATAATGCGGCGATACAGCCTGGTCCGCCAGTTTTCGGTCTCGGGTTCCAGTATTTTGGCTCCCTCAAGATGCCGGCCAACAAGACGGAGAGCGGCCCAGGGCGAAACCACAAAAGCAACCAGCAGCGAGAAGAGCATGGCCGCCGAAGCACCCACAGGGATGGGCCGCATGTACGGCCCCATCAGTCCGCGGACAAAAGCCATCGGCAATACCGCCGCGATTACGGCGAAGGTGGCCAGAATGGTTGGGTTGCCCACTTCAGCGACCGCTTCGACTGCTACTTCGCTCATTGGCCGGCCATGATTCTCCGGCAATCGGAAGTGTCGCACCATGTTTTCGACCACGACGATGGCGTCATCTACAAGAATGCCTATCGAGAAGATCAACGCAAACAGCGTAACGCGGTTGATGGTATAGCCCAGAAAGTAGAACACCGACATGGTAAGCGCGAGCGTCACTGGAATGGCTAACAAGACCACACCCGACTCGCGCCAGCCGAGGAAGAGCGCGACAAGCAGGGTTACTGACAGTGTGGCCAGCAGTAAGTGCTCCAGCAGTTCGTCCGACTTGTTTTTCGCTGTCTCTCCATAGTTTCGGGTCGTGGTCACGGTTACGTCGCTGGGTATGGTCGCGCCCTGCATCTCATGCACGCGCTTGAGCACAGCATTGGAGATTTCGGTGGCATTGGTCCCCTTGCGCTTGGCCACCGTAATTGTCACCGCCGGATACTGGCGCGCTCCTCCCTGGCCTGCGCTCGTCGTGCCGTAGACTACATAATCAGCCGGTTCCGCAGCGCCGTCGACAATCTTGTCGGCAACATCGCGCAGGTACACCGGATGTCCGCGATCCACCCCCACCACGACTGCTTCCAAGTCTTCGCGCCGAGTGAAGATGTTGCCTGCGTCGACGCGGACTTCCTCGTTGTTGTCGTCGAAATTGCCGGCCTGCACAGTTGCATTCGCGGCCTGCAAATGCCCCACAATGGACATCGGAGACAGGCCGTAAGCACTCAGCTTTTCCGTACTCAGTACAACGCGAATGGCGCGTGGAAGCCCGCCGATGATGGTTGTCTCCGATACATCGGAGATCTGCGCGATGTTGTGTTGCAACTCCGCGGCGATCGCGCGCAGTTGATAGGCGTCATAATGCTCGCCCCACAGCGTCATCGCCAGAATCGGCACATCGTCGATGGAGCGCGCCTTGATCAGCGGCTGCGAAACTCCGGGCGGCATACGATCAAAGTTCGAGTAGAGCTTGCTATAGACCTTGATCAGCGCGTCTTCCTGGGCCGTGCCGACAAGAAAACGTACAATCACCAGGCTCTGCCCAGGCGCCGACGTCGAGTACACATATTCAACGCCCGAAATCTGATGCACCAGGTTCTCGATCGGCAGCGTAACCCGCTCTTCCACTTCAGATGGGGATGCGCCCGGCATAGCGGTGGTAATGTCCAACATCGGAACAAGGATCTGCGGTTCTTCCTCCCGAGGAATAATCGCGACCGCGAAGATTCCAATGGCCAACGAGCCGGCAATGAAAAGTGGCGTAAGTTTGGAGTTAAGAAACGCATGCGCCAGTCGTCCGGCTATTCCAAGGTCCTCCTTCATGGCTGAACCTCAATGCGTTTGCCTGCAATCTCCCGGTCTGAAGGGGCGTCAACAAGTCTTTCACCGGCGGAAACGCCCGACAGCACCTCTACGAGGTTGCCTTGTATTGCGCCAAGAGTGATGTAGCGAAGTTGCGCTATTCCCTCGCCGTCGAGAACATATGCGCAATTTAACGAGCCGCGCGCAGCAATAGCCGAGCGTGGAATGAGAATCGCATTTCGAACGCCGTTGGCAAACTCAGCAGTCCCATACATGCCCACGTGCGTCTGACTCGACGAAGGTAAGTCGATCTTTACGAGAAAGCTGTGGCTCAATGGATCTGCTGCCGGGACGATCTCGGCCACTGTTCCTGCCAGGTTGATCAAGGGTCCGCCATCGATTGCAACTGGAACCCTCATCCCTTTGTGAATGGCGCCAATTGCCGATTCATCCACCGCGGCCTGAAGTTGCAATTCACCCGACTGATCCACCTGGAGAAGGGGCACTCCCGGCGCAGCCATTGTTCCGGGATCAGCCATCCGCGCCGTCACCACGCCCGCGAAGGGTGCAGCCAACCGCGTATAACTCATCATCGTGCGTGCTTCGCGCTCCTGTGCTCGCGCCGCGTCGGTCTGCGCGCGAACCGCCTCAAGGTTCGCCACTGCTGCCTCGGCTCGCCGCGACACCTCATCCATCTCCTGTGGGCTCACGCTCTTTTCTGACTCAAGCTGCCTGTAGCGATTCAGCGTGCTCGCCGCCAGGGCAGCGTTCGACTGCGCTGCAGCCTGCGAGTTCTGCGCGGACTTCACGCCCGCCTGCGCCTGCTCTACTTGTGCGCGTAGCGTTCCACCGTCGAGCACCACCAGGGTTTGTCCAGTCCGTACGCTGTCTCCCTCACGCACCAGCACCTGCTGGATGCGGCCCATCACCTGAGCCGACACAACAGCGGTCTGTCTGGCATGAACAGTGCCAGTGGAGTGCAGATTGATGGGCACCTGTTGCTGCTGGCTCTCAACAACCCGGGCTCGCATGGTTTGTGTGGCCATTGGAGCTGCGGCAGGGTCTCCACCATGGCAACCGGCGATCATCGCAGCGGAAGTGACAAGGAGACTTGTTCGTAGGAGATTCTTCACTGCAGTTCCTCCGCCGCGTCGGGGGTCAAAGTCCCGGTAGCGTATAAAAGTTCGCTATAAGCCATGGCATTTCCATATACGGCATGCCAGTAATTGGATTGGCTCTGCCGCTCCGCGTCCTCTGCTCGCAGCAAATCGGTGATGGTCGCAAGCCCTGCTCCATATCGATTCTTCAGAATGCGCAGGCTCTCTGTCGATTGATCCATGGCAGCCCGCGCCGTCTCTAACTGCAGTGCCGCTGTCTGCTGGTGAATACGCGCCTGGCTCACTTCGAGCCGCAGATGCTGCTGCGCGGCGGCAACTTGCGCGTCGATTCTCTGTTTCGCCGCGCTCTCGCGCTTCAGTTGTACGCGCTTGCCGAGAGGCAAAATGTCCACACTGATCTGAATACCGGCAACCCAGTTGTTACCTCCCGAGCCGGAAAGCGACGTACGGTCTTCTTCCCAGTTTCCGTAGGCACTCACTCGCGGACCGAAGTCAGACTTTGCCGCTCCTACCGCGGACGCCTGCGCCGATTGCGTGTCACCCAGGGCTATAAGGTCAGGCCTCATCTTCGTGGCCGTTTCCATTTCCCCTTCCAGCGAGCCTTGCACAAAGTCATGCGGCTCAATCGGCTTCAGCTCGGTTGCCTTCAGGTCTGGTTCGCCCATTGCTTCGCGCAACGCAGCCCATGCCAGTTCGAGATCCCCCTGTGCTGCGATCAACTCCTCTTTGCGAGCGGCCACATTCACCGCAGCCAACATTCGGTCAGACTCCACTGCAAGTCCCGCTTTCACATGCTCGTCCGCCGATGTCAGGAGTGCAGCGGCAGTCTCCTGTTCTCGCTTTGCGACGTCGATTTCCCGGTGTGCATAGAGCACTTGCTGGTATGCCGCGACCACACGAAACACGGTCCGCTGGTCCACTGCTTTGGCAGAAGAGGACGCGCTTTCTTTGAAAAGATCGGCGCGGTGAATCTCGTTCTGCGTTTTGAAGGAGTCGAACGCCACCCACTGTCCTGAGAAACGCGTTGAGAAATTTCTGATAGGTTGGGGAAAGTTCAGCGCGTTGAGCGCAAAATCGGCTTGAGTAAACTGGCGCTGCCGAAGCCGGGTGCCGAATGCATAAACAGGGTCGTTTCCACGCGAGATGTCTTCAGTAAAGCCGAGTTGCGGGAGCAGTTGAGAGCGCGCCATCTCAGCCGCTGACTTGGCCTCCTGGTTGTCGGCGCGAGCAATCGCAACCTCGGGGCTTTGCTCAATGGCCCGAATGATTGCCTGTTGCAATGTAAGCGATTCTTGTGCTCCTGCAGCTAATCCCTCAATGCACAGCAGGAGGGAAATGCTGAGAGCTCGATAAAGTCGAAGAATTCTTGATTGCAACTTCCTTGGGTTCGACATTCATAGGAATAAAGACACGAGATAGTGAATTCGTTACAAAAAAGATTAGATGGACTCGCCCTCACTCCACCCAGTAGCAATCAGAGCAGCAGGGGATGTAACGACGAATGACCGAGCTGTCCACAATCCGCCCGGAACCTGTCAATAAAGTCAGAAGACAACTCATTGGGGAGGAACAAGCTTCAGCGCATTCACAACAAAATAAGGCTCCAATTTAGCTTCTCGATGAATGGGCGGAGCCGGTCCACGAGAATCGAAGCATCATTGCGAGGACACCACAAACCAGCGCAATGCTAATCCATGTCGGCGCGTGTCCATAGAGGGTGAACAGCAACGACAGCCCCGCTCCGAGCCCAAGAAGCCACGCCCACCACCATCGCTGGCGACGGAGTACCAGTACGATTGCAGCAACGAACTCGGCGAACGCGAGAACCCAAACGGCAATCTCGACAGCTTCTCCTGCAAGGGACTGCGGGAGATGTCCTTCCACACGCCCTTTCAGACCGAGCAGTATCTTGGGTACCGCGACATGATCGGCGAATTCTGTGAAGAGATCGAGTGCAAGCCCCCGATCTCTCCAATGGTAGTGAAGGCGAATCCGGCTGATCAGACGCGTATGGCTCGCGTCAATCGGATAGAGCGCCCACACAAAGCTGCTGTCAATCGGAGTGGCGGCTCCTCTCCAGACCAAATAGCGACCAGGTTCGGTTGATTCGAAAACAAGGGAAGCAACCGCACTAATAGGAAGCACGTCGCCGGACTTGGGATGCTGCAACGCGGGCAGGATTGATCTGGCGCTGCGAATCCCTGTGCTGCTGCCGAGGTTCTCAATGAGGTCGTACCCATAGAAGCCGGCGCGGTGATATCCCATTTGAACCAGCCATGGCCAGATGTCCTCGGGCCTGCCCGCAATAGTGATGCCTCGCGTTGCGCAAAAGGAAGGCGACAGAACTAGATCGTCTCCCGGCATAGAGTGCACCACTTCTTCTGCGGTCGCCCCCCAGTGCAATGCAGCGGGCCGAATGGCAACCAGATAAGTGGCATACAGCAGACAGGGCAGAGCCATAACCGCCAACAGCCTGATTGCAAGAGAACGACGGGAGACTGCGCGTTTCATGCTTACAACCTTCCCCATCATGAAATTGTGGGGGCAGAGACTGGCGAAGGTCGCATTAGCGGGTCCTTCTGCAAGCTTCTTCCTCCCAATTGAAGGGTTTGCCGTCTTGGCCGGAGATCACAAGACCGCTGTCGTACCGATCATGGCTCTTCTTGAAGAGGCTCTGCCTGGCAGGCAACTTCTGGCCGTTGTTGACCATATAGCCCGTGAAGACCATCGTGTCGTCATTCCATCCAGGTGTGGTCATGTCCATCCGCGATCCCCCGATGTTCATATCGCGGCGAACGTGGAGTCGGGCGTTGGCGTCCCAAGTGATCGCGCCAATAAGCGTAAGTTGCCCCTTGTGCGGTCCTACGACCTGATGGAGGCTATACAACTGCCAAGAGGCGCCAAGGGCCATGCGAAAGTGAAAGCGGTCGGTGAATTTCACTCCGGACGTCGTTTGCAAGGTATGCATGGTCCCGGTACAAATCCAATCTCCGACGAACCATCGTTCGAGCGCCAATGGATCGGGCGACGCGAGCTGCGTCGCGGGCTTTGGAGGATTGGCAGAATCCTTAGGACTGTCCTGCGGTGAACCGGGAAGCGCGAGAAAGACAAGCGCAAGGAAGACTTTCTTCATAGGTTTGACGCTTTCATCAAAAGTGATTCAATGTGGTCTTTTGGGTGCGCGGGGCCACGCTTGCATCACCGCAATGGTGACCAAAATCGTGATGAGGAAGACGGCAACCATCGGGTGAGCTGGGCAAGTTGCACGAGCCAGGCCGGAGAGCCATGAGCCGGTGCCAGCGACAGTCGCAATCAGAGTAGTCGCGAGAGTTCGATTTAGTGGGGCGCCCATTGGGCGAAGAATGACACGAAGCGCCTGGGGAAGCTGTGCGCCGAATCACAGCGGAAGTCCTTAGAGACTGCGTTACTAAGGGGAAAGGGAGCGAAGCGCATTCCATCCTGACCCGGAGCACCAGCTCCAACAAAGGCCGAATATATTTGCGCAGACCTAAACCATCACTCTCACTTTTCGCTTGCAGCAACGCCACGGACCCAACATTCCGAGTGGGAAACCATCCAAACCCGGTCGCACGACAATCGCTAAACTGATGCCACGGCTGCGAGTCGCAGAGATGAATATCGCCGCCGCTGTGTTGCGACTTCCGCCTCAGTTCCCTGCGCCGTGAGAGGCATAGCTAAACTCCCAGGCAAACCCGTACGAACGAGGGACCTTGCGCACGCTGACGTTTTGATAGCGCTGCCGTCGGAATTTCAAGAAACTCACCTTTGAGCGGTTGGAACGCCGCGGCAATTGTAACGGCGCGGTTTTGAGGTTTTTCTACTTTAGCTATTTCCCGTATCTTTTGACTATATGGAGCGGGAGACCGGGATCGAACCGGCGACATTCAGCTTGGGAAGCTGACGTTCTACCACTGAACTACTCCCGCCCTTTAAAATCAATTACCTACAATAGAGCATTCCATTTACTATCCATTCTGAGGATTTGCTGCACGCGGCAACGGCCTTTTCGTCGTCTTCGGATGGCGCTGTTAGATGGTGGATCGTAAGCATCGATAGGACCAACGGCACCAAAGCGAACCTGAAGAAGTATAACAAGGTCGACGGCAGTGGCGCTTCGTTCCGGTGTTGAAGCGAAACGGATTGCCTTATCCCGGAACCGTCCTGATCGGCGGCGAACCTGCCCGCTCCCAGGTAGTGGTGGTGGCGTCCCGGCTGGCACCGCGCTACAGTGACGAACTGGCGCGGCTTTACGAACGAGAACGGCAACGAGACAACGGCAATCGGGCTAGACGGCTTAGCGATTATGCAGGCCGCCATGGACTTGAACTTGTGAGTGAGCTGGCGGGCATTGCCATTGACCACGGCGCTCTGGCTGGAATCCTTCCTGTGCTATTGAGGCGCCAGTCTCGCTTTACGCCAAATCGCCGAGTATCAACTTGACCGCCGACCAGGCGTTGTGGGCCAGGTGAGCGTTGCTCTGAAGTCGTCAGCCGAGATTTCAGAGCGCTGGCAATGAGTAAACAGAATCCGGTATCATTCTGACCGATTTACGCAGCCCTGCGCGCCGACTCCAATCTGGTTTCCGGAGCACCGGGTTGGTATCGCTAAGCCAAGGAGATTTACATGAACTTGCAGAAACAAATTAAGGAGTATATTGCCACTCAGCCGGAACCAAAACGTAGCGAAATGCAACAGTTGCATCACATTGTTTTGGCGTTGATGCCAACATGTAAATTGTGGTTCTTAGATGGAAAAGACGAGAAAGGAAAAACCGTTTCCAACCCAAACATTGGATATGGATCCCAAACCATTCAATATGCCAATGGAAAAACCAAGGAATTCTATCAAATCGGTGTAAGCGCGAATACAACAGGCATTTCCGTCTACATTATGGGAATAGATGACAAGAAGCACCTAACCCAGACTTTTGGGCAGCAACTCGGCAAAGCGAGCGTTACAGGGTATTGCATTAAATTCAAAACACTAACAGATATAAAAATCGACGTACTTAAAGCAGCCATACGATATGGAATTGAACAGACAAGCATTCAACATTGATTTCAACTCGAGTAAATGAACTGCCATTCCCAGCAGTAGATGTACTTCAGCCGTTCGCAGTCCGGCCCCGCGATTGCAGATCCGTCGGCGTTCGTTCATCATGCCATGCATCGAATCGGCGCTGCCCGCTCTTTCATTGCGCGCCTAACTGGCAGCATGAGAACGCGGCGACTCGTCTCGTTATGTATGGATTGGACTACACCCGCTCAGACCGATTCTGCATTGGTAGCCGATTTCACCTGGGAGTGTTTCTCGGCCGATGGGCGGGATGACAACCCAAAACTCTGCTCAAAATTGACCATACTTCCAGCCTGCGCTTCTGAAAACATCGAGATAGGCATAATTGTGTGCCTCCACACCCATTGACAACGCCATCCATGCCCGCGAAGCGCGATGTCGAACAAAGGAGCGCACATGAGGTTATCCAAGGCGGTATCGATGAGGCGCCGAGCGGCGCTCCTGGTGTTAGTCCCATTGATTCTGGCGACTTTGTCGGTCCGTGTTCGATCGCAATCGCTCTCTTCTGCGGATTCCTCGACGACCGCAAGAAGCCCGGCATCCGTGACATTGGGTCTGACCTATCTGCGTCCGACAGAAGGAACCATGGTCAGGAACTATGTTTTCGATGGCTTCGGCCCATATCCAATCGTCGGTGCAGCTTTCGCGGCTGGCATCAACCAACTGAGCAATGCTCCGCCAGAATGGAACCAGGGGATTGAGGGTTACAGCAAACGATTTGGTTCCAACTTCGGAATCGCAGCGGTTGGAACTTCGACGCGGTACGGTCTGGCAGAGGCTCTCAGGGAAGATACGCTGTATTACCGCTGTCAATGTACCGGCCCATTCCCGAGACTGCGTCACGCAGTCTTTTCGACATTAACAGCGCGCCGGGGTGACGATGGCCATCGCGTCTTTTCTTTCCCTGCGCTCGTCGCCCCGTACGCGGGCTCGATGGTCGCGGTTTACGGCTGGTATCCAGGCCGTTTCGGCGCGAAGGATGCATTCCGAATGGGCAACTATAGCCTGCTGGCGTATATGGGCCAGAATATTTCCCTGGAGTTTTTCTACAGCGGCCCTCATTCGTTGCTTTCACGCATGCACCTGAACAATTCGCACGGCTCCACGATTCAAGGTCCGAATCAATGAGCGAACGCGGATCGAATCCAGCCGCAACATTGAGCCCTTCTCATCCGGGCGTCCTGGTCCCGCGTAGAACTGTTCCTGCGATCCCTGGTGCGGGATTGTTCACCGGATTCTTTGAATGGTTCGGCAGCCTTGGCGTCTTTTCGTGGCGAGTGCTCAGAGCTGGAGCGACGCCGCCCTACGAGTGGCGTGAGTTGGTTCGCCAGCTTGACGAAGTTGGATCGAAATCTCTGCCGCTGGTCGCATTGGCAGGCGCGGCAATCGGGGTCGTTATTTCGCTTGAAGCGCGTTACAGCCTCAGCCGATTCGGCGCCAAATCAATGTTTCCCGCCACCCTTGTTTACTCGGTAATCCAGGTCATGGGTCCGGTGATTACCGGTCTGGTAGTGAGCGGCCGTGTCGGCGCAGGCATCGGGGCCGAACTCGCGTCCATGAAAGTGACTGAACAGATTGACGCCATTGAAGCCTCGGCGGTCAACCCTTACCGGCTCCTGGCGGCCACGCGAATCCTGGCATGCATCCTCATGCTGCCGCTCCTCACCGTTGCCGCGGACGCGTGCGGCCTGATGACTGGCTGGTTAGCACAGGCGCTGGTGGAGCCACTCTCGTTTCATCAATTTATCCAAAGCGGTTTTCGCGGTTCGACGTTCAATGCATTTCTTCCGCCAACACTCAAGACCGCGGTATACGGGCTAATCATCGGCCTCATTGCATGCTTCCAGGGAATGCGCACAACCGGAGGCGCGGCGGGTGTCGGTCGGGCCGCCACTAACTCTGTTGTGCTTGCGTCGCTTTTCCTCATCCTCGCGGACGTCGTGCTCGTGAAATTCATCCTCGTCTTCTTTCCATAACAGTTGATCGAATTGATAGAAAGCAAAATGGCCACAGCCTATGACATCGCGGGGAAGCAAGCGAATCACGAAGAAGCCACAACTGCGTCGATTATCGAAGTCGAAAATTTGCATAAAGCATTCGGAAGTCAAGTAGTCCTGAATGGGATGACCTTGTGCGTGAACCGCGGAGAAACCCTCGCCGTGCTCGGTCGTAGCGGAACGGGAAAAAGCGTATTGCTGCGGATCATCATCGGACTCGAAACAGCCGACTCCGGATCGGTACGCATCCACGGGCAAAGCATCGCCGGCCTGCCCCTCGATAAGATGAGCGAAATCAGAAAGAAGATGGGCTTCCTGTTCCAGCATGCGGCCCTTTACGATTCGCTCACTGTTGCTGAGAACGTTGCGTTTCCCCTTGAGCATCATCGCAGAGACTTGTCCAAATCTGAGCGTGCTGACCGCGTCACGCATTTGCTGGCTGAGGTCGGCATAGAAGACGCTGCCGGTAAGATGCCTTCTGATATCTCGGGTGGAATGCAGAAGCGTGTGGGGCTTGCGCGCGCGCTCGCGCTGGGGCCGAACATCCTCCTTCTCGACGAACCAACTGCTGGCCTTGACCCTATCAGCTCTGGGGAAATCGACGACTTGATTCTCAAGCTCCAGCGAGAACACCAGATGGCTTCGATCGTGGTCACGCACGACTTGCACAGCGCAAAAACGATTTCCACCCGACTCGCGCTGCTTGACGAGGGTCGCGTGGTGATCGAGGGGACATTCGACGATCTTCAACAAAGTGACATTGAATTTGTAAAGCAATTTCTAAAAGTTTCGTAGGAGGGCACATGTCGAGATTGGCGCGTCTTGGGGCATTCATCGTTGTTACATTGGCGCTTCTCGCCACCGGAGTCTTCATCATCGGGAGCAAGGAGTATTTATTTCGCTCCACCTACAAACTCAAGGCGCAATTCGACAATGTTGCAGGCCTGGCTGAGGGTGCCGATGTCCAGGTGGGCGGAGTGCACAGCGGAACCGTCACCGGTATCGAGTTGCCGGGAAAGCCGGGAGGAAAGGTCACAGTTGTAATGGAACTCGACCAACCCACGCGCGCAATCATCAAGCAGGACTCCGTGGCATCCATCCAAACCGAGGGATTGTTAGGCAATCAGTTCATGGCCATTTCCTTCGGATCTGCGGGGCAGCCCGACGTAACAAATGGCGAGATCATTCGCAGTGATCCTCCTCTGGAAATGGCGGATTTGCTGCAGAAGACCAGTGGCATCCTTGATGGCAGCCAGCGCGCCATCAACAATGTGACTCAAGCGACCGCGCATCTGAACTCCGTGAGCGCCAAGATCGATTCGGGCCAGGGTACCGTCGGGGCGTTGGTAAACGACAAGCAGCTTTATAGCAACCTTGAGCAGACTACGACTTCCCTGCAAGACACAATGGTCCAGGCGCAAACTGGCGTGACGGACTTTCAGGAAAACATGGAGGCCCTCAAGCACAACTTCTTCCTCAGCGGTTATTTCAAGAAGCGCGGCTACGAAGACTCCGCCAGTCTGACAGCGAACCACATCTCATCGCTTCCCCAGGCGTCGCCCTTGAAGTCATTTACTTTTACAGCCAAACAGCTTTTCGATAGCCGCGATTCAGCGAAGCTGAAGAATCAGAAGTCTCTCAAGGACGGCGGCAACTTTCTCGCGCAGAATCAGTTCGGCTTTGCAGTCGTAGTCGTCTCCAATGGCATGGAAGGCGACACCCAGAAAGACCTGGTTCTTACCGAGGCCAGGGCCATGGTGGTTCGCGAATACCTGGTTGAGAACTTCGGGTTTGACGACAGCCAGCTCAAGACATTGGGCATGGGCAAACAGGCCGGCGCAAACATGGATGCAGATTGGGGATCGATACAGATCCTCGTTTTCCCGGTAGGGACCGAGCCGCCCGTCGAAAAAGCTGCACCAACGGGAATCTCAACGACAACCAATGCCGACCCATCGCCTCAGCCAGCTACCGTCGCTACCGGAAAGCCATAACAGGGTGGGTACTGAGCAATTGTGAGCAGCATTCGAGATGGTAGACGCGCAAGATAGTTGTGAGCAGGCTTCTTAGGCCAACCTTGAAACCGCTCCCATCCACGCCCCATAGCAGCGGATACCCCGCACAGGAGATCGAATGCTTATCCAATTCACAAATGCGACCATTGCCATTGGCGCCCTGATTGTTTTTCTCATTGTTGCCGTCGCCATCGGCTTGTACATGAAATACCGCAAGACGAGGACTGCGGGCTTCAAGAATCGCTTCGGGTCGGAGTATGACCGCGCGGTTCTGGAGCACGGCACCAAGAACAAGGCAGAGGCGAAACTTGCGACACGCGAGACGCGCGTGGAAGCCATGACCCTGCGCGAACTCGGCCCAGCGGAGCGGGAGCGCTTCATCTCTGAGTGGCAGACAGTGCAATCGCGCTTTGTAGACCACCCGAAGTCCGCGGTGACAGAAGCCGACGACCTAATCAACGGGTTGCTGCTGGCGCGCGGTTATCCCCAGGCAGGCTTTCAGCAGAGGGCGGCGGATGTGTCTGTAACCTACCCGCGGGTGATGGAGAATTACCGGCTGGCGAACGGCATTGCTGTTCGACCCGGCAAAGCGGACGCAAGCACCGAGGAACTGCGGACAGCCATGATCCAGTACCGGTCGATCTTCGATGAGCTGGTGCAGGCGAGCGTTCCGGCTCGAGCTGTGGCTTAGTTTCCCAGATTTCCTTCGGGGCTGTAGCGCCTTCCTTCTTAGCAATATGCAAGCGATCTCTTTCGGGCCGAGACTATTCATCAAAAAAAAGAGCGCGGCGATCGCCGCGCTCCTTTGTCAGTTGTTGGATTACTTCTTGCCGTCTCCGTCGCCGTGCCCGCGCCCGTCGCGCTGTTCGTTGCCTTTGAACTGGGCCGGATCCTTACGAATCTCAGCAGCTTTGTCGCCCTTCTTGGGAACATCGCCGCTGTAGCCGTGATGCGGATCGAACGTGTTGTCTACTTTGCCCTTGAAGTCGGCGGGGCCATGAAACCATGGACCTGCACCAACGAAGACGCCGCCAGTGAACCATTCCGGGCCGTAGTAGCCGTCGGGGACACAGCTATAGGGTGCGTAGTCGTAGTAGCCATAGGGACATTCTGGGGCAACTCCGACTTCGACGGCGATTTGAGCCGTTGCATTGGGAGGCGTTGCCGCAAACATGACTCCGGCGACAGCCGTTACCATAACTATTTTTATTCCGCTCATTTGATCTCCTCACTTATGTTGAGGTAGTGGAACCCCTACCTCACCGTCATTCACGCTAGCGAGTCGAGCCGTCTTAGTCTGAGCAATCGAGCACAACGCTCAATCCGCAGGAAATTATGTCTTGTCCGCTGACCACCGTGAATGAAAACGTGAATCAATCCCCTGATCCGAATCGTCCCGGAGGATGTTTTTTCTTATGGAAATGAGCATTATTGCTCAGACATGCATTCTCGTCTTCGGCAATGATTGAAGGAGATGCGGAGCGACTGCTGTCGATTTTGAGAAGCCTTCGAAACGAAGGGCTGACTGCCCATAAACAAACGCTTCAACCAAAGGAACCCACTGATAAGCGCTTCCAACCCCGCATTTGATTCTGCTGCGTTTCTCGCCAGCGCCGGTCTTGGCCGCACGATTGTCGAATTAAAGCCCAAGGAAACTTTCTTCTGCCAGGGAGACGCGGCTGAATCCGTCTACTACCTTCAGAAGGGCCGCGCGCGGGTAACAGTCGTCTCGCAGAATGGCAAAGAAGCCACAATTACGCTGCTATCCGCCAACGACTTCGTCGGTGAAGAGTCTCTCGCCGCCATCGTGTGGCTCCATCTGGCTACTGCGACTGCGGTCAGTACTTGCAATGCGCTCAAGATCAGTCGACGGGAAATGATCCGCGTCATGCACGACGAGCCTGCGTTTGCCGACATCTTTCTCAAGTTCCTGCTCGCCCGCAGCATGCGCACCCAGGCCGACCTCGTCGATCAGCTCTTCAACTCCAGTGAAAAACGTCTCGCACGCATTCTCCTGTTGATGGCAGAATTTGGCAATCCAGGTGAGCCCGAAATCTACATCCCCGCAATCACGCAGGAAACGCTAGCAGACATGATTGGCACCACGCGTTCCCGCGTCAGCTTTTTCATGAACCGGTTTCGCAAGCTCGGATTCATCAGCTATGACGGCCGCATCCAGGTCCACAAGTCGCTGCTCAACGTTATCCTCCTCGATCAACTGCCCGACCGCAATGCGCAACATCCTCCCCTTCTCCCTAAGTCGCTTTTGGAAGTTGCCCCGCGTCTTCGAGCCACCGGGGGTAGAAAAGGAGAACGCGGTTCGAGTTGTTAGTGCTCAGCTTTCGGGATTCTCACGCAATGAAATCCAGTAGAACCGCCGCCAGCAAAACATGCAGCGAACCGGTCGCAACGCAAACATCCTGAGAAAGCCATCATACGGACGCAACTCTGCGGCCTTGAATTTTTCCGACGTGCAGTGCGGGCACGCTTTTCGGAACCAGATCATCTGGGGAGCCCAATTCGGCCGATTCCAGCTCGTATCGCTCATGTGTTGCGCCTCTTGATTAAGCTTGGTTGGACACGCCGCATCCCCACTAGGTTCTCCGAAGTTCGTCGGGGTGTGAGTGCGCGTCAAGCCATGCGAGAAGTGATTTGATACTCCCGGTCGCCAGCGCCATGCAGGAGTCCGCCGCACCGTAATAGAGATTGATCGTGTCTCCATCGGCGCCGATTGTCTGCCCGCACGGAAACACAACGTCGCTCACATCTCCGCCACGTTCGTAAGTCGCTTCCGGGCCGAACATCCACGAGTCCCCGCGTTGCAGGCACACATCGGGTTGCTTCAGATCGAAGAGCGCGAGACCCAGGCGATAGATGCTTCCTGATGCCGTGTGCCGAACCCCGTGATAGATCGTAAGCCAACCTTTTTCCGTTTCGATAGGTGGGGAGCACAGCCCGATCTTGTTTGCGTCCCACCATCCACCGCGCCTGGCCTCGAGCATCACTTTGTGACTGCCCCAATGCTTCAGATCCGGCGAATACGAGATCCACATGTGGGCTCCGAGCGGAGTCACCGGACGATGAATCAGCGCCCATCGGCCGTCGATTCTTCGCGGAAGCAATGCAGCATCCTTGTCTTCCGGCTGCATGATCACGCCAAACCGCTCGAAGCTCTTGAAATCCCTTGTCATCGCCAGTGACACGCCGGGGCCTCCGCGGGCGTAGGAGGTATATGCCACCGCATATTTCTCGAGTTCAGGCACATACGTAATGCGCGGATCTTCGATGCCCCAGATTTCTTCAGGAAACTCACGCGGGTTCGGAGCCAGCGTCGGCTCCGCGTCAATACGCCATCCATCGATTCCGTTCGCAGACCGTGCAGCGCAAAGATGAGAAAGCCCGCGCCGATCTTCCACGCGACACAAAAGCAGCGTGTCACCGTCCGCGAGCCGTGCAACTCCGGCGTTGAAAACGCTGTTGACCGGATACGGCCAATCTTCTCCCGTGAGAATCGGGTTGAGGGCGTAGCGAGTGAAAAGGGGGCTCTCAGCGCATGCTTTCTGCGTAGTCCGATCTGAGTTTGCTGAATCCTGCGATGGAGCGGGAGTAGTTACCAGATTCAAGTCGGGACACTCATTCCTTGGTACTGTTCGTGGTGGTTGACTACATTGGCGCCTTGCATCTCAAGCAGCGCCATCAGGAAGGATAGCGTCGATTCTGCGCCCTGGTTTTCATTTACGCGATCGGGATGCAATCCGTCTCGACATCCGCCGGTTGTTGGATCGTAGAGCGGTGCGTGCAGATCGTTATTGCCCAGAAACCACCCGAATACCCGATACGCTTCTTCCAGCCATTGGCTTTCGTCAGTCAGCTTGTAAACTTCGAGGCACGCCGAAATCGTTGCGCAAGCCTCCACCGGCTGCTGATCGAAACGCGCCTTTTCATTGCCTTCAATAAAGAACCCGCTCGATCCAATCGGCACAAATATCTCCCGGCTGTCGCGATGCTGTTCCGCTACCAGCCATTTTAAGGAATCCATGCCAACTTCAATCATCCTCTGGTTGTTGCTGCGCCATCCCGCAAGAATCAGCGCTTGAGGCAGTCTCGCATTCGAATACGAGAGGCTCTTTTCAAACCATCTCCATGTTTGCGAATGACTCCGCTCGTACACATCGAGCAGACGATTGGCCAGCGCGTTGCGAACCCCTTGAACCGAGCGGTCTCCCGGAAACCAGTCAAGATATGCCTGCATTCCGAGGATGCTGAATGCCCATGCCCGCGGACTGCTGAAGCTCTGAACAGCCGGCATAGCGGCCTCAAACAGTCTTCCCGCCGCTCCGCGCAATCCAGCATTCTGCGAGTGCCCAAGCACCATCCCCAGCGCCCACAATGCGCGCCCGTGACTGTCTTCCGATCCTGACTCTTCCAGCCACTTGCGGTCATAGCCCAGGAAGTTTCTGAACCGCCCCGTGTCCCCATTGAATGCGAGCCAGAGAAATGCCAGGTAGCGGCGAGAGGCATCGACGTCCTGGTGCCTGCTCGTGTGGTCAACCCAGCCGTCCAGCTGCGTCGATACAATCAGTGCCCGCGCATTGTCGTCCGTTGTATATCCTTCGCGCGAGTTCGGCACTGAGAAAATCGCGTGCTGCAACATCCCTGTATCGTCGGTCAACGTAATCATGTGACGAGTATCGAGAGTCGGCAATTCCTCCACCGGCTCCGCTTGCACTACTCCCATGTCGTCCGGGTGCGTGGCTCTCGGCTGCAGCGATCGCTCGAAGCGCGCGCGCTGGAAGCTGGCCATATACGCATTCGCCGTCTTGGGCCACGTCGTTTCGCGTGAATGCAGATATGCCCTCTTCCGCATCGCATGGCGTTCCGCGTCGTTCTCGAGCAACGCAAGCACCGCCTCAGCTATTGCGTCTGGACTCTCAAACGGAACAATCACGCCACGCTTCTCCGCCAGCAACTCCTTCGCGTGCCAATATGGAGTCGAGATGATTGCCTTCCCGGCTCCAAGGGCAATCGCCAGCGTGCCAGAGACAACCTGAGCCTCCTGCCGATAAGGCGTGATGTATATATCCGCGGCGCCTACATGCTCCACAAGCTCTTCCGCACTCACAAAGCGATTATTGAGGATAAGGTGATCACTTACACCAAGCTGTTCGGCCAAGGCCTGCAGGCTCTCACGGTAGCGCTCACCTTCGCGTCGCCGAATGTGCGGGTGCGTCACGCCTGAAACAATGTAGACCACCTTCGGATGGCGAGCCAGGATCGCAGGCAAAGCCCGAATGACGTTTTCAATACCTTTGTTCGGAGAGAGGAGGCCGAACGTGAGCAAAACGGATTTTCCTTCGGTGCCAAACTTGTCTTTAAAGTAGTTGGGATCCATGAACGGAAGATCCGGAACCCCGTGCGGAATCACATCAATCTTTCCCGCTGGAATTCCATACACGTCGCGCAACAGCTGCGCCGCCAGTTCGCTCATCACCACCAACCGGTCAGAAAGCTGCGCAATCTCTTCCAGCACGATGCGCTGATTCGCGTCCGGTTCCCGCAAGACTGTATGAAACGTCGTCACTAATGGCATCGTCAATTTACGAAGCAACGTAAGAATGTAGCGCCCCGCCGGTCCCCCGAAGATACCGTATTCATGCTGCAGGCAAACCAGGTCATTGCCGTTGAAATTGAGAAACTCCGCAGCGCGCTCGTACGACGCAAGGTCATCCTGCTCGAGCTCCAGGCGAACCTGCTCGGGGTATTCGTAGCTTGACTCCGGATCGTTCACGGGAATTGCAAAGAGCCGCCCTTCACCGAATGCACTTGCCAGCGCTGTGCACAAATCCGTAGTGAAGGTTGCGATCCCGCATTCCCGCGGAAGATAATTCCCCACAAACGCGATGCGCGTTGGCAAAGGCAAAGTGCATGCCTTCGAGACCACCGGCAGCGAAACCGCTTGCGTCAGTCCCTTCAGCGGATTTTCGAAATTCTGCATTCTGGAGTCAGTCAACTGTTCCTGCTTTCTATATAAGGGCAAGTGCGCAAATGAGACCCGCAGACCTCTATAGGCATTTTTCGCGATCCGACGCGAATTTACTGACCCGGATTGCTCACGCTGGGCAATCAATCAAGGACAGCGTGCGACGGCAATGTCAACCGTTTCAGCCACCTGGGCCTGATAATCACCGCGGAGCGCTACCGGGCGTTGGAAAGCGCAAGAGTAAGCACTCCGAACGCTCTTGTTGAGCCGGGCCATCTTGGTGCGCTTTTCAGACTTGTTCGGTAGCTTCTTGGTCCGTGGTCCTCTGGAGCGGAGCCTGCTGTGCCGAAGGCGAGGAAGGAATAGCGAAGTACTGTGTTGAGCATACGCCTACCGCTGCCCTCGTGCCGGCAGCCTCGCCGATTCCAACACGGGGGGATCCATCCCGGTGTGATGAATGGCCAGTTGCCCGGGTAGCCGGTTTTACGTCCAGGTGGACTGGAATTGTATTTGTTTCCAATCATGGTGGCCGGGTTCTCGACACTGAGCCCGCAACCATCGAGGTACTTCCGGCAGTCGTCGACCGGGTGGCAGGGCGTCTACCTGTTCTCTTCGATAGTGGAATCCGGCGAGGCACTGACGTTTTGAAGGGATTGGCCTGCGGGGCCTCTGCCGTGCTAATCGGCCGTCCGTATATCTACGGGCTTAGTGTCGCCGGCGCGGATGGAGTGCGCGACGTAGTAAACATCCTAGGACCGAGTTGGGAGGCGCAATGGCTATGACAGGACGTACTCGCCTGACTGAGATTGATCGCTCAGTTTTCTGGAAATCCCGCGACTACAGCTCCTAGAAGGTCTCGCT
The DNA here is from genome assembly GCA_963826915.1 of uncultured Acidobacteriaceae bacterium. Taxonomy (GTDB): domain Bacteria; phylum Acidobacteriota; class Terriglobia; order Terriglobales; family Acidobacteriaceae; genus Telmatobacter. Next base: position 306,540 of record CAWGYG010000003.1, on the reverse strand, counting down.
GACAACGCTCGGTGAATGAACGCAGGAGTTCGCATGTCGTCGTGGTCGACTACGAAAGAACTACAGAGCGGCTGCACATAACGGGCAAACCAGACACGCACAGCGTTGCGCCGAGCACACTGTATAGAATGGTCTGCCATGATAATCTCCGGAAAGAAAATCACCACGCGCCGTCAATTCGTATCTCGATCCGCACTTTTGACCGGAGGCATTTCCCTCGGCCTGAATTCGACTGGCGGCAACCTTGTCGCCGAAACGGAAACCTCATTCTCCGCATACCAGCAGCGCCGGCGCGCCGATCTCTGGGATCTCCTTGGCGATCTACCCTGGCAGCATAAACCCGCGCCTCCCAAACTGATCCGCACGGAAGAACACGACGGTTACACGCTCCAGCGGCTTGTCCTCGACCTGAATGGGATCGAACCGGTTCCAGCTCTCCTGTTGATTCCCAAGGAGCTAAAGCGGCCTGCGCCCGGAGTTCTCTTCATTCACTGGCACGCTGGAATGTACGGACTGGGCAAAGAACAACTGCTCGAAGGAACCAGCGTTCAACCCGCCTATGCTCCCGTCCTCGCAGAAATGGGCATGGTGACGCTGGCCATCGACAGTTGGTGTTTCGGTGAGCGCCAGCACGACACCAACGGCCGTCGCGGAGAGGAAGACGCCTTTAAGCTCATGCTGTGGCGCGGCCAGGTGCTCTGGGGCATGATGATGTTCGACGAATTCCAGGCCCTCTCTTATCTCGCAACCCGTCCAGAAGTGGATCCGCAAAGGCTCGGCGCGACGGGAATGTCGATGGGATCAACCAAGACATGGTGGCTCGCAGCGCTCGATCCCCGGGTTCGATTGGCCATCGATCTTTGTTGCCTCACCGATTTCGATTCGCTCATCGCCGAACACGGCCTCAGCGGTCACGGTATTTTCTATTTCGTTCCATCGTTGCTAAAGGAATTCAACACCACCGCGATCAATGAGTTGATCGTCCCGCGGCCTCATCTCAGCGTCAATGGGCGCAAGGATCCCCTCACGCCGCCCGACGGAGTCGAGAAGATACGCGAGAATCTATTGCCGCTCTATCGGCAATACGGCCGCCAAGAGGATTGCCGCATCGAGCTCTTCGATTGCGCCCACGAGGAAACCTCAGAAATGCGCAGCCTGGTCATCGACTGGATGCGGAGATATCTGGCCCCCTTCAATTCATGATAGTGTTCCGTGGATATGAACACGTGCTCGGTTCAGGAGTAAGTCTTCCGCAAAGACCGCGCCTCCCTGACCTGTGCGAGGAACCTGCCGGCCAGCTCGCGGATGCGATCTACCTGGCGGAAGTGCAAAGCTTCCTTAGGCAGCAATTCTCCTCCGACTCCGATTGCACTTGCGCCCGCCAGGATGAAGTCGGAGGCCGTCATCTGATTGACCCCGCCCGAAACAATCAGCGGGATCTGCGGCAACGGCACCTTCAGTGCGCGCACGTACTGGGGTCCGCCGATGTGGCCGGTCGGGAAGATCTTCACCAGATCCGCGCCTGCTTTCCACGCAGCAATAACCTCCGTTGGCGTCAGAGCGCCGGGAAGAACCATGACCTCAGCCTTTCTTGCGAGCGCCACCACCTCCGGAATAAATCCGGGGCTGGTCAGGAACCGTGCGCCGGCATCGATGGCCTGGCACGCGAAAGCCTCATCCAGTACAGTGCCGGCTCCCACGACCATATCGGGATAGCGGCCTGCGATATCGTTGATCACCTCCAGCGCTCCCGGCACCGTAAGAGTGATCTCCACGATGGGAATGCCCGCAGCGTAAACCGTCTCCGCCGCAAATTTCGCAAGATCCCGCGATGTAACCCGAACGGATGGCAGTATGCCGATCTTCTCTATCAGTGCTCGAGCCTCTTCCCTCTTCATCTGGACGACCTTTCCGCAGCAGAGTCTGACAGAACCACAATGCTCAAGATACATTTGCCGATGTATTTCGTCGGGACAAGTCTCATATTAGGATTCAAATCCGGCCTCCGGTTCAGGCAGTTTGTCAGTATCGCGGGCGAGCCACACGTACAAAGTCGGCAGCAGAAAGATACCTATGACCAAGTTGGCCAGGAGGCCGCCAACGATGACGATCGCGAATGGCCGCTGGGAGTCGGAACCGATGGCGTGAGAGAGCGCAGCGGGCAGCAGGCCTAGCGTCGCCACCAGCATGGTCATCATGATGGGGCGCAGTCTTAGAACTGCTCCTTCAACCGCAGCACCTTCAACTGTGTATCCGCTCGCGCGCAATTGATTGATGAATTCAATCATGATCACGCCTGTTTGCACGGAGACTCCAAATAGCGCAAGGAAGCCAACCGCTGAAGAGACGGAGAAGTTGGTGTGAGTGATGAACAAGGCCAGCGGGCCGCCGATGGAGGCCATGGTGACGGATATAAGAATGAGTGCGGCCCACTTGTAGGAGCGGAACATGCTGTAAAGAATGAGAAAGATGGCCAGTATGGTGATAGGGACGACGATAGCCATACGGGCATTGGCACGTTTCTGGCTTTCGTACTCGCCAGCCCACTCCAGGTGATAGCCGGCGGGAAGTTTGACGTTGCGCTCAACCTTGGCAATCGCCTCTTCCACGGTTGATCCCAGATCGCGACCGCGCACGGAATACTTGATGGCGATGTATCGCTGGCCTGCTTCGCGGTTGATCTGCTCGGCGCCGTCGTCGGTGGAGATCGTGGTGATCTGCGACAAGGCGACACGTTCGCCGGATGGCGAGAGCAGGCGGATATTCTCAATAGCTTCGCGGGTGTCGCGATATTGCTTCTCATAGCGCAAAGTGACATCGAAGCGGGCCTCACCTTGCTGCACCTGGGTGAGAGCACTGGCGCCTACGGCCGTTTGCACGGCGTCCTGCACATCGGCAACGTTGATGCCGTAACGCTTGGCGGCGGTGCGATCAACCTGGAGGTTCAGATTGGGTTGGCCGACAATGCGGAAGATGCCCAGATCTTCGATTCCCTTCACGGACTGCATCTGCGCCTGAATCTCTTCGGCCTTATTCTCCAATGTGCGAAGGTCGTCGCCGTAGAGTTTGACGGCCAGTTCACCCTTGACGCCGGAGACCGCTTCTTCCATGTTGTCGGAAATGGGCTGAGAGTAATTCCAAATCACGCCGGGGAATTTTGAGAGTTGTTGGTCAATCGACGCGATAAGAGCTTCCTTGTTTTGATGAAAGACAGGACGCCAATCTTCCTTGCGCTTGAGATCAACAAAATATTCCGTGTTGAAGAAGCCCGCGGTGTCTGTGCCATCGTCAGGACGCCCGGTTTGGCTTACCACCTGCGTGACTTCAGGGAACGATGCCATCACCAGGCGAGCCTTATTGGTGAAATCGATGCTGGCTGTTGGTCCTTCACTGGGCGGGAGCGTGCCCCGGACCCAAATTGAGCCTTCGTCCAAGTGGGGTAGAAACTCCGAGCCGATGGGACCGCCAATGGTCAGATAGATGGCAATGGCAAACAGGATTGTAGCGATGCCGAGTGTCGTGCGGCGGTGCTCAATGGCGGAGCGGACACCGGTGCGATAGTGGCGAGTGAGCCACAGCATGATGGGGTTATGCCATTCCTTGGCGCCCTTGCGAAATAGCAGACTGGCCATCACCGGCGCGATCACAACGGCGAACACAAGTGCGCCAATGAGAGCGAAGCAGACCGTCCATGCCATCGGTTTGAAGAGCCGCCCTTCGACAGCCTGGAGAGTGAAGATCGGCAAATACGAGGTAATGATGATTCCGCGGGCGAAGAAAACCGGACGAATTACTTCGTGAGCAGCCTGGCCGATCCTTTGCGCGGGAGTAAAGATGCCTTCCTTGCTATTAAGGTGGCGGATCATGTTTTCTATCATGACCACGGAACCATCGACCAACATGCCGAAGTCAAGTGCGCCCAGCGAAAGCAGGTTGGCTGGGATGTGTGAAAGATCGAGGCAGATTGAGGCGAACATCAGCGCGAAGGGGATAGTGAGGGTGACAATGATGGCGCCGCGAATGTTTCCCAAAAAAAGGAAGAGGATAATTGCGACCAGGATCATGCCTTCGCTGAGGTTGTGCTCCACGGTTTCCACCGTATAAGCCACCAGCTTTGAACGGTCGAGGAAGGGTACGATCTTGACGCCGGCAGGCAGGATGCCGGGGTGATCCTTGTCCCCGTTGAGCTTCTTGACCTCATTGTGGATGCCCTCGAGGACGGGGTCGGAATCGGCACCCTTTTGCAGGAGGACTATTCCTTCGACGGTGTCGGGATTGTCAACGATTACTCCATCGTCGCGATGGGTCGCTTTTCCGATCTGGCCGAGCCGAATCTTCGCCCCTTGGGAAACGGTGGCGATGTCCTTAATCGAGATGGCTGCACCGTTTTGCGTTTTTACGACAGTGTTCTCGATGTCCTGAACGGTGGTGTACAGGCCCGTGGACTGCACATTGATTTGCTGCGCGCCCTGTTCGATAAAGCTGCCACCGCCATTGGTATTGTTATTGGCGATCTGCTGCTCGACCTGGCCAATGGAAAGGCCATAGGAGACGAGCTTATCGGGATCGAGTTTGATCTGGTATTCCTTTGTCGGCCCGCCGAAGCTGGAAACATCGACGACGCCTTTTACACCCTTGAACGACTTCTCAAGGGACCAGTCTTCAAGCGACTTGTCTTCCATTACGTCGTATGCAGGGTTGGTGCTCTCGATGGTGTACCAGTAGATCTGTCCTACTGGGCTCCAGTCCGTTCCCATCTGCGGGACCAGGTTGGCGGGCAGACTCACCATGCTGAGCCGCTCCAGCACGTGCTCGCGGTTCACATCGCTGGTGGAGTCGTCGTCAAAGATGAGCATCAGGCTCGAAAGCCCGGCCAGAGTGGTGGAACGGAGATGAACGAGATGGGGAATGCCGGCCATCTGGATCTCGACGGGAACGGTTACCTGGCGCTCGATCTCCTCGGCGCTGCGGCCTGGCCACTGGGTGATGATTTGAACGTAGTTGTTGGCTACATCCGGATAGGCCTCGATGGGCAGGCCGCGAAACGCGATGATGCCCCAGGCGGTGAGTACAACCGCCGCCGCCAGCATCATTGCCCGGTTTTGGAGCGCGAAATCGACGATCCTGCGAATCATCTATTGGTTTCCGATGTCTCAAGTGACAAGGCATCCGTCACAACTAGCTGATCTGAAGCGATGCCGGTGAGAACCTCTAGATTACTTTATGGCAGCGTGCTGCCTACACTTAATTCCGTACTCTTGAATTGATCATCACCTTAAGGCAAGGGCCCAATCACGGTCATGTCGAGGTGGTCATTGCGACCGTCCCGTTGCATCAATAGTACGTGTCTCGCAGAGATCGCGCGTCTTTCACCATGGTAAGAAACCGGCTAGCCAACTCAAAGATTCGATCTGCCTGGCGTAGGTGCAATGCCTCCTTGGGCAGCAGTTCTCCCCCGACTCCGATTGCACTCGCGCCGGCAAGGATGAAGTCGGACGCCGTCAACTGATTCACGCCACCCGTAGCAATCAACTTGATTTGCGGCAGTGGCACCTTGAGGGCACGCACATATTGAATTCCGCCCATAGGAGCTGAAGGAAATATCTTAACGAAATCCGAACCAGCTTTCCAAGCTGCGATGATCTCCGTGGGCGTCAATGCTCCTGGAAGCACCAGGACTTTGGCGGCGGTTGCATAGGCCACTACTTCCGGAACAAAACCGGGGCTGGTAAGAAACCTTGCACCGGCATCGATTGCCTGACGCGCCAATTTCTCATCCAACACTGTGCCCGCACCAACGACCATCTCCGGATATCGGCCTGCCAGATCATTGATTACTTCCAGCGCACCCGGCACGGTGAGGGTGATCTCAACTATTGGGATGCCTGCTGAATAGACGGTTTCTGCCGCAAACAATGCAAGGTCACGCGAAGAGACGCGCACGGAAGGTAAAATGCCGATTTTCTCAATCAGTGCGCGCGCATCCTCTCGTTTCATCGACCGGGCCTTTCCATTTCAGAAATGAGGTCCTCGATACGCGCGGAACCGATCGCAAGGAAAATGGCTTTCATTGCAGCTCCTCGTGTCCCACGGCCAGATTCATTTGGCCGGCGGCTGTCATGTACGCACCGATCAATTGCAGATAGGCGAGTTGAACGACTCGGTAGTCACTCTGCGCATTGAGAAAATCCATCAGCGATGCGCCTCCATGCTGATAGGCGAAGGTGACTGTATCGCGCACGTAAACCGACTGGTCGAGATACTGCGCCTTGTATGGCTTAATCAAAGCAATATTGCTGCGCACCAATTCGTAGGCATTGTCGACGTCGCTGAAAACCTGTGCTTTGGCTGCTTCGGCGGCTTGCTGGCTTCTACCGATATCTATCAGTGTGCGTTTTTTCTCGCCCTGGTTCTTGTCGAAGATCCGCAGCGGAATGCTGACGCTGAATCCGAGTGTCTGGTTGGCATTAGGGTTATTCGTCGAGGAATTGTAGGTGTACCAGGCACCGAATGTTGGATCGGTGGACCCATTGGAGACGGCGAGTTTGTGATTGGTTTGGGACTGCTGAATTGTCTGGATCGCGGCTCGCAGGTCTGGCCTGTTGTCGAGAGCAATCTGGTGATAATCGGCCAGGGGCTGCAAAGGTGCACCCAGATCAAATGCGCCGGTTATGTCGAACTGATCGACGGGTGTGCGGTCGTCGAGCAGCAGCAGGAGCTGAATCTTCTGTGTGCGCAAATTGACGAGTGCAGTTTCAATTTCAGACTCATATTGCACGCGCTGAAGCTCGATGCGGGCCAGGTCGATTTTGGCAAGGTCGCCGGCTTTGAAGCGCGCTCGGCTTATATCAATGATCTTGTCGTAGTACTCGAGGTCGGCGTTGGCTAGTTCCAGCACTGCTTTGGCCTGAAGAGTCTGCACAAACGCCGAACGCAGGCCGAAGATAAGGTTGCGCTCAAGGTCAACGTGCTGAGACTGGGTTATCTCGGTGCCTTCCTTTGCGCTTTTCAGGCGCAACTCCCGCTTGTGTTCGCGTTCATGAAGGTAACTGAAGTTGGGCTGCTCAGTCGTGCCCTTGAAGGGAGTCCAGACCCCATCATGCGGTGCGATCTGTGTTCCGTCGGCGGCTAAAGTGAATTGGGGATTGGGGCGAAGAAAGGCCGTAATTTCCTCCGCCTTCATCTCTTCAACATTGGCCGCATCAGCTTTTAATACTGGATTTACCGCTTCAAATTTCGCCTTTACCTGTTCCCAGGTGAGTGCCTGTTGGGCATTTGCCGCAGTGACGAGGAAAGCGATACCCAGGCCACACATACCGATGCTTCGGCTTGAAAAAAGTAACCAATTAGACTTCAAGCGCCACCTCCGCTTTGGGCAGGGTATCCCCGTCTCGCGCGACCCAGACGTAAAGTGTGGGAAGAAGGAAGATGCTCAACACGAGAGCTGCCATGAGTCCCCCCGCAATGACAATGGCAAATGGGCGCTGCGAGTCGGAGCCGATGGCGTGCGACATCGCGGCGGGAAGCAATCCCAGGGTGGCCACCAGCATCGTCATCATGATGGGGCGAAGCCGGAGGACCGCGCCTTCAATTGCAGCTCCCTCCGGGGTGTACCCTCGCACCCGGAGTTGGTTTATGTACTCAAGCATGATGACGCCGGTTTGAACCGAAACTCCAAAGAGCGCCAGGAAGCCGACACCGGAAGATACGCTGAAGAATGTGTGGGTCAAGAAGAGAGCGAGCAAGCCTCCAACGGGAGCCATGGCCACGTTGGCGAGAATCAGTAGCCCCCATTTGAAGGAACGAAACATGGCGTAGAGAATGATGAAGATAAAAAAGACCGTCAGAGGCAGGATCAAGAGCAGTCTTGCTTCGGCCCGCTTTTCGCTATCGTATTCTCCCGACCATTCGAGGTGATAGCCACGCGGTATCTGCACATTCCTGGCAATCTTGTTGATGGATTCCTTGACCGTGGTGCCGAGGTCGCGCCCGCGAACCTCAAAGCGGATGGCCACATAGCGGGAGCCGTCTTCTCGATAAATGTCATAAGCATCGTCGCGAACCTCGGCTTTGGTCACCTGAGCCAGCGATACGCGCTCTCCCGAAGGAGAGAGCAGTCGAATATTCTGGATAGCCTCCTTGGTATCGCGATACGGTTTCTGATAACGCACGACGACGTCGTAGACCGCCTCTCCCTGCAGGACGTGGCTGACAGGATTCCCGCCGACGGCTGTCTGAATAGCATCCTGTACATCGGCCACATTGATCCCGAAGCGAGCAGCCGCCCGACGGTCAACGGTGAGATCGATATTCGGCTGGCCCGTATCGCGTTGAATTCCCAGATCCTTGACCCCGTCGATATTGGACATAACCTCTTTGATCTGTTCGCCCTTTTCCTCGAGAACGTCCAGGTCGGGCCCATATAACTTGGCACACAGTCCGCCTTTCGTGCCGGTCATCGTTTCATCCACGTTGTCCTCAATGGGCTGAGAGAAATTCCAGAAGGCCCCTGGATGTTTCTCCACTTGGCGATCCATCGCGGCGATCAACTCCTCTTTGCGTTGATGAAATACGGGGCGCCATTGGTCCTTAGGCTTCAAGTCGATGAAGTATTCGGTGTTGCCGAATCCTCCCGTGTCGGTTCCGTCGTCGGGCGCCCCGGATTGCGATACGACCTTGGTGACCTCGGGGAACGAGGCGAAGATGTAGCGGTTTTGCTCGGCGAAGCGCGTGCCTTCCGTCTCGCCTACGCTGTTCGCCATCGCTCCACGCGCCCAGATGGCGCCTTCGTCCAAATGGGGCAGGAACTCAGAGCCAATGACGCCGCTGAAAGCAAGGAAGAGAGCCAGGGCCAACGAAGCCAGGCCAACGCCAACGGTGATCCGGCGATTCTCGATCGCCAACTTCACCGCACCCCGGTACCGATCCTTCAGAAACTCCATCACCGGGTTGCGCCATTCCTTGACACCATGCGGGAATAGCAGAGCAGCAAGCACAGGCACAATGAAAATGGAGAATACTATGGCGCCAAGTAGTGCGAAGGCAACGGTCCAGGCCATGGGCCGGAACAAACGTCCTTCGACTCGCTGGAGCGTGAAGATCGGCATATAGGCGGTGATGATGATGCCAATTGCAAAGAAAACCGGCCGCTGGACCTCGTGAGCGGCATCCCGGATCATCTCTACCGGCGTCTTCGTAGTCATCGTAATTCGGCCGGCTTCGGGCGAACCATTTTTGCGATGGCCCAAGTGCCTCATGATGTTCTCCATCATGACGACGGCGCCATCTACAACCATTCCGAAGTCGAGTGCGCCAAGTGAAATCAGGTTTGCCGGGATATGGCTCAGGTTGAGAAATATGGACGCGAAAAGCAAGGAAAAGGGAATGGTGAGCGCAACGATGAAGGCTCCTCGAACGTTGCCGAGGAAAAGAAAAAGGATGATCGTCACGAGGATCATTCCCTCGCCGAGGTTATGCAGCACCGTGTGCAACGTGTAATGGAGCAGATCGCTGCGGTCGAGCATGGGAATGACTTTCACACCCTCGGGCAGGATGTGATTGTTGAGCTCGTCCACCTTCTGGTGAATCCCTTCGATCGTGGGGCCTTCTTCGGCCCCCTTGCGCATCAGCACGCCGCCCTGAATGACGTCGGGCTCATCGACAATTACGCCGTCAGGACGATGGTCGGCTCTGGCCATGTGCCCCAGCCGAATCTTGGGGCCCCAGTCGACAACCGCGATGTCCTTAACGCGAACGGGAGCCCCATTCACCGTCGTCAGTACGGTATTCTCGATATCCTGCACACTGCGGTAAAGTCCGAGTGCGCGGACGTTCAGTTGCTGCAAGCCCTCTTCGACGAAGCTGCCGCCGGCGTTCACGTTGTTGTTGGTCAGCTGGTTCTCTACCTGGCTGATGCTCAAGCCGTAGGAGATTAGCTTATTCGGGTCGATGCGTACCTGATATTCGCGCGCGGTACCGCCGAAGTCGCTCACGTCCACGACGTTCGGAACTTTTCTGAATTCCTTGTACAGAGTCCAGTCTTCGATACTTCTCAAGTTCATCAGGTCGTAGGCCGGATTCGTGCTTCGGATTGTGTACCAATAAATCTGGCCGGTCATGCTCCAGTCGGTACCGATTTGAGGCTGCACGCCTGCCGGCACACTCACCTGCGTAAGCCTCTCGAGCACCTTTGCGCGATTCCAATCGTCGACCGATTGGTCGTCGAAGATCAACGTAACCAGGGAAAGGCCAAAAATCGATTCCGACCGGACCGTCGTGAGATGCGGAATCCCAAACACCTGAATTTCGACTGGAACCGATACTTGCTGTTCCATTTCTTCGGCGGAATGCCCGGGCCACTGGCTGATGATGTTCACGTAGTTATCGGCGATGTCTGGATAGACTTCGACGGGCATGTTATGAAACGACACCGCCCCCCAGGCGAGCAATAGCAACCCAATCGCCAGCACCACGTACCGATTATTGAGAGCAAAATCTACGAGATTGCGAATCATGGTCTCTTCCTAGGGTCCCGGAGTTAAGCGTCATTCGTTGTCGATCGCATTTTGGAGATTGATCGCATTTGTCACGACCTGCTGGCCAGGCTGCAACCCGGATAGAATCTCCTGCATGCTATTCGGCAACTGTTCGCCACTGACGACCTGAATCCGCTTAAACTTCTCTTGCACTGGGATGAAGACCCAATCGCGGTCATGCAGATGCACGATCGAGGATGCTGGGACAGCTGTGTAGGTCTGCTTTCCCTTGCCGTACAAAGTGGCCGTAGCGAACATCCCAGGCCGCATCATCTCGCCCGGGTTGGCCACTTCGATACGGACTTTTGCCGTGCGGATATTCGGATCGAGAATCGAGCCGATATTGCTGATGGTGCCCTTGAGAACTTTGTCCGGATAGGCGTTCAACTTGATGTCGGCAAGTTGCCCGACGCGCACGTTGGCCATGTCGTTTTCGTAGACGTCACAGACGATCCAAACGGTGGTCAGATCCGAAATAGTGAATGGGTTCGGCGTGGAGTAGGCCTGCACCGACGCCCCGTTTGTTACCTCCTGATCAGTGATCACGCCGGAAACCGGGGCGACGATATCGACAATTCCCTTCGGATCACTGGGATCGCTGCCGAGCAAGTGAAGATGCTCAGTGGCGGTATCGAGGGTGGTCTTGGCGTCGTCCTCGGCGTCTTGCGCGACTTCCAGGTCCCCCAGAGCTATGGCCCCGTGATCGTAGAGCACCTTGGCTCGATCCAATTGCTTGCGCACAAGGAGCTCGTCGGAGATGGCCTTGCGGTAGGCGTCGAAGCCTCCTGCAATGTCGTCGCTGCGAACACGCAGCAAGAGCTGGCCCTTCTTTACTGCGTCGCCGAGGCGAGCGCGGATGTCTACAATGCGGCCGGAAGCAAGTGATATCACCGGGACGGTTCGCGCGATGTCCGGAAATACATTGCCGGTCACCGACAATTGCGACGAGGCTTGGTATTCGGTCGCTCTCACGATCGGATACAGATCGGGATGCTCGACCGCGAAAAAGGAGACGTCCACTCCGGAAATCACCTTGGCCGGTGGCGGCGCTTCTGTGTCCGCTTTGACTTTATCGCTTTTGCAGCCGCTCAGGGCCGCAACGATTGCCCACGATGTCAGCAAAAAGCCAACTTCAAAGTTTCTGATTTTCATGTGATGCCTCAAACTCCTCTTGTTGCAGCTCGCTGCCCTCCAGCACACCCCGAAAGACCAGTTGACTTCGGTTTATTCATTAGCCAAGCATCAGGAGTTTTCTAAGAATTACGGTGAAACCCGTAAGAGTTACGTAAGTAAAACCAGAAAGTTATAAGTGTTTGCATAAGATATAAGTGACACATAAAGGCTATGTGAGGAACGCCGATACCTGACTTTGAATAACTATTGAAAGTTAGGCTCCATTCAATTCAATCCTGCGCTAATCAATTCAATTTTGCGCTGATTCAGGCAACGTGGTTCTGTATTCTGAACGGCAGGAGTTTAGTGTGCTTGGTTACGCTTGAGGCTGCAGCTGCGCGGAAGCGATAGATTAGCGCCTTCGCGTATCTTCATTCGTTGAGTGATTCTTCAGGCGACAGTTCTCCCTGACGTCTCGCCCTCGCGAACTATCGGTACCCGCACCAGTTGATTGATGCACGCGCGAAGCCAACGCATTCGATGACCGGCTGCACCGGAATTCTTTTCAATTCCGGCGCCGCTGGTTGAGTTAGTGTGACTGACCGAAGAGATTACACACAACCCCGCGGGCTGACGGTATCGCTCAAAACCTAACCATGATCGCAATCGTGCTAACCGTCTGGTTGGTGCGGAGGTCAGGCCACCAAATGGAGCTGGTATTGGCTCCGCTCCCGTTCCCCGCGTTGAAGCAGGCGGCTTCGGCCGAGGTAAGACTTCCATAGCCAAAACCGGATGGAGCACCATTGGCGCAGGCGTACTGTCCAGGTTGACCGTTGTTGGTTGGGGGGCCGCCCGCGAAGGCCGGGGGGGTGATTCCGCCGCGGCCCGTCCAGTAAGGCGTGTCGGAGTAACGATAGCCAGTCTCGAGCCGGAAGGTGATGAACTGGCTGGGCATGTAGTCGAAGGTGATGGTTCCATCGTGCATCTGTGCGCGATCCCCACCGTTCTCGGTATAGTACGGACTTCCGGTAATTGCGGTAGCGCCGTTGATGGGGGGAAGCAGAGTAAGGTAACGACCGGGATTGTTCATCAGCCCGCCGCCGAGGGTAACCGCATAGAGATCCTTCTTGAACCAGAATCTCGCGTAGGCCATCGTGCCTATGAACATCTGCTTGGGCCGGCCGTTCTTGCTGTTATGACAGTTTACGCCGCCGGCATAAGTCGAGCTTGAACCCATCTCAGGCGAGGCACCTGTAGGACTATACGGACCGGTCGAAGGGCCGCCGCCGTATTCACAACCGGCGTCTCCAGTGACAGTAAATGCCGCTTTGTCGAAAAAGGCACTTGGCTTGTCGTAGTACTTCACTTGGATGCTGTCATCGGTGTGGATGCGCGAGCGACCTGGATAACCGATATCGTCTTCACCAAGGCCGTAGTTGTTGAACACGAAGTCGAGGTAAGACGTGGGGCGCCAGAGGATCTGACCGCCCAGGCCGGGCTTGCCGTTGGGACGAGCGTAAGTCTGCCAGCCGTTGATGATCCAGGGTTCAATTTTCAGTTTCTTGGTTGGGAAGTACTGGATTCGAAGACCGTTGAAGAACCAGGGTGTGTTTGACGAAACGAACGATGGCTGATAAGTCCAGTTGTCGAAGTTATAGTAGCTGAAGAGGCCGATGTACGAAACGAAGATGCCGGCGTCCACATTGAGGCCGTGGGCCTTATCCCAGTGATAACCTCCCCACGCCTCTGAAACATACTTATACGCTCCAGTTAAATCCCATTGGCCACGACTCGGGCTTGCGTCATTTCGAACCGTGGTCGTGGCGAACAGGCCATCCATGGTCAGGATGCGTCCCCGCACATTGTTGATGCGGATATCGCCGCCGACACTGATCTGCTCAAGTTGCCACTCGTCGGAGCGAAATGTCTCGGTCGATCCTCCGAGGGAATCGTCCTTGGGATGGTTGTAGTCCAGGGTGTAGTTGGCGTCGGCTCGGAATTCCGGCGTAAAGTACTTGGTTGCCATCGGACTGTCGACTTGGTGCCCATTGCTGTTGAGCCATGTCCAATCCCCTTCGAACGGCTCTCCCTTGGTGGTCGTCTGCGCGTTGATTTCTGGCGGGGTTGGTGCAGTGGTGGCTGGGGGCGCCGTTGCAGCTTGCATTCCCGGGGTAACGGAACTGCCGGTGTCGCCGCTCTCTGCCGCACGCAAGGTCGCAGCGTCCTTCTCCGCAGAGATGGAATCGCCGGTCGTCGCGTCCGTGGTCAGCTCGGACTCGAGTCTCTCCATCTTGGCTTTCATGAGGGCCTGCATTTGCGCCATTTGCTCGAACTGCTTTTTCATCTCCGCCAGTTCTTTGACAACTGCTTCATTCTTCAAAGGTGGAACGGGAGAGGCAGATGCGGAATTTGAAGGGGAGGCCGCGTCCTTGCCGGGGGTCTCGGCACCCGGAGCGGCAGATGCAGCAATTACCTCCTTCGCAAGCGCGCTGGAGTCTGTGACTGGTGTTTCCAAAGCCGCGAAATCAACTGCAGCCGGCGGATCCGACGGCGTAATGGCTGCGGGTTGCGAAACATCCTTCTTGCCGGAGGTCGCTCCCGCACTTTGCGCTACACAGGCGATCTGCACTTCAGCTCCGTAGATTGCAGCGCTTAAGATGATGGCTGTTTTGACGTACTTATTCATCACGCTCTGGTCTCCTTGATAAATGGCGTCCCGGTTAAGAGTCTGCCTCTCGCGTGGGATAGCTGTCCTATATAGCGCTTCCCACTCCATATTCTTATGCGAAGTGACGTAAGGTTGTTGTAAGGGAGTCGAGAAACTTATTAGTTGCAATATATCGCTGGAGTTATTGACGCACAGGTTTATAAGTCCAAATTCTCGCAACGAAAAGTGGGGAGTTATCACGCCTATTGCTCGATTACAAAGCATTATTCATCGACAAATGTAAGAGAGGCATAAAGAGACTCTCAGGAGATCGTAGTATTGTCTTTCACCGGGCACTGCGTTGACATGGACGAGATGGGACCGGGCTCGTCTGCTGGACGTTTGAGAGCAGTGGAGGTTGTCGCGGTGCACAATGAGCCCAAGCCAGGGTCGCGCTCTTCAGTCTTCACTTCGCAGTACAATTACGTTTGCTTGGAATTCCAGACGTAAGTGCTGGTGAAAGCTGGGTAACGTGATTCATCAATCCATCGAATTCCCGCGACGGCCCGCTCCTGCGCCGCGGCATCGGCGCCTGTTGGTCTTCTTGATTGCCGCATTGGTCATCCTGGTTTTGAGCAGCCGCACCGCGATTTCGTATTACGTCGACTCGCTGTGGTTTAGTTCTCTCGGTTACGCGCCCGTATTCTGGAAGAGCCTCTCTCTCCAATGGACTGCCTTCGCGGTATCATTCGGATCCACGTTTATCTTTCTTTACGGATGGTTCATGGCCCTGAGGCGCGCCTGCCGCTCGGAGTTGAGCAGCGCCGGAACAATCGTCATCGGTTCTCGTACATTTCAACTCCCAGTAGACTCGGTCCTTCATCTTGGCACACTGCTTGCATCGATCTTCATCGCTCTGCTCGCGGGCTTGACGTTCATTGGTGAATGGCCCAGGTTCGCTCTCTACTGGTTTGCTCCCACCAGTTCCGGCGCATTGGTTGACCCGGTTTTTGGCAGACCAGTGAACTTCTACCTCTTCACACTACCGGTATGGCAGTTCATTGCCGGTTGGCTCCTGATGTTGGCCATCCTTGCTTGTGGCATCTCCCTGCTCTTCATTCTCATTACCAGCAGTACGCGACTCTTTGAGGGACAGATCGATATTTCCGCGCCGACGCCGTGGCGTGCATTTTCGGTCGGACTAGCATTCTTGCTTCTGGCTGTTTCAGTGCGCGTTTACCTCGGGCGATTCGAGCGACTACTGAACGATCACACAATCTTTGGCGGCGTGACCTACACCGATGCCCACGTGTTACTCGGCGGAACTCTCATCGTCTGCGTGGCGCTCGTTTTCGGCGCAGCACTGGCGTGCGTCAATCTGTTTCGGCGACCGCGCGTGAGCTGGTTGGTAGCCGCTCCAGTCCCGGCCGTGCTCTGCTTCTTCGCAGTTCAGATCGTTGGATGGTACGTGAGCAGTTTCATCGTCAAACCCAATGAACTGGTGCGCGAACAACCATATATCGCTTTCAATATCAGCTTCACGCGGCAGGCGTACGCTCTCGATCGGGTGGCGCAACACGAGTTCCCTGCTGAAACCACTGTTGGGGCTGCGGATCCGGCGAACAATCAAGCCACCCTCCAAAATATCCGCCTGTGGGACTGGCACGCGCTGCAAGATACACTGCGTCAAATTCAGGAAATTCGCACCTATTACGATTTTCCCGACGTCGACATCGATCGCTACCAGATTAACGGCGAGCAGCGGGAAGTGATGCTGGCTGCGCGAGAGCTCAATATCGAAAAGCTTCCGGACAGCAGCCGCAACTGGATCAACGAGAAGCTCATTTACACGCACGGCTACGGAATCACGATGAACCCTGTGAATGGGTTCACATCGGAAGGATTGCCAACCCTTATCTTGAGCAACATGCCGATTCAAAGCACGGTGCCGTCGATCGTGGTGAAGCGGCCGGAGATCTATTTTGGTCAACTGACCAACACCGATGTCTACGTTAAAACGCACCAGAAGGAATTTGACTATCCGCAGGGCGAGACCAACAGCATGACATCGTACGACGGCACCGGCGGGATCGTTCTTGGCGGATTCATGCGCCGCCTGCTGATCGCGTTCGATCGCGGCGACCTGACAAAGCTGCCCTTCAGCGACGACGTCACGGATCAAAGCCGCCTGCTGATGCGACGAAACATCATCGACCGTGTGAAAACTCTGGCGCCGTTCCTCACCTTTGACAGCGATCCTTATATCGTTGTCGGCGATGATGGACGCTTGTCGTGGATGCTTGATGCGTTCACCACCTCGGACAGCTTTCCTTACTCAACCCACTACCCGCTTGGCAACGGCCAGATCAATTACATGCGGAACAGCGTCAAGGTTGTGATTGACGCCTACAACGGTTCGACGACTTTCTACGTATTCGATCCGCAAGATCCGATTATTGCGGCCTGGCGCCAAATCTTCCCTGCTCTCTTCAAGGATGAGTCGGCGATGCCCCCGGACTTGCACAGGCATGTGCGCTATCCGGAAATGCTGCTGAAGTTGCAGGCGTCGGCATACGGGCTGTATCACATGACCGATCCCGTTGTTTTCTACAATCGCGAAGATTTGTGGACGGTTGCATCGGAAGTGGGCTTGAGTGATTCAGGGGAGCAGACTGCGCAGGCCATGGAACCAAATTTTGTATTGATGAAATTGCCGGACGAGTCGGCGGTGGAGTTCGTCGAGATACTTCCGTTTACGCCGTCGAATCGCAACAATCTCATTGGTTGGTTCGCGGGGCGCAGCGACGGCGCGAACTACGGAACATCGGTTGTCTACAACTTCCCGAAGACAAAACTTGTCGACGGCCCATTGCAGATCGAGGCGCGCATCGACCAGAACGCGCAACTATCAGGGCAATTGACGCTCTGGAACCAGCAAGGCTCGCACGTTCGCCGCGGCACCCTGCTGGTTATCCCTTGTGGACGCGCGCTGATGTATGCCGAGCCGATCTATCTGCAGGCTGACCGCAGCCCGATGCCGGAGCTTCGCCTGGTGGTGCTGGCACTGCAGGATCGCCTGGCCTACGGGTCAACATTCGAAGCGGCGCTGCGATCTCTGTTTGGCGGGGAAGTTTCGTCGCTGACTGCGGACAATGGTCCGCAAGCGTCTCAAGCCAGTGCTGCAGCACTGGGGGTGGCAACAAAGCCCGCAGACGATCTCAACGCGCTGATCACCGGAGCGGCTAAGGATCTCGAGGACTACCAGCGTTTGACCGCTCAAGGAAAACTTGGCGAAGCCGGCCAGAAGCTGGAGCAGTTGAAGACCAAACTGGACGCGCTCAACTCGAAGCGACGTTGAGCGCGTACCAGCGGCAGTGTTACCTGCAAGCTAGAACTGTATTCGAGCCATAAACTCGATCACTCTACCTGCATCGGCACCTTGCGCATAGCCGAAAAACTCGCTGTTGATGTTCGCGCCGGGATTGGCATTTCCATTTGTGATCGGTTCCAGCTGCAGTTGGTTGAATGGGTTATACATGTTCGCCTGAATCCGAAGCAGCGTGTGGTGATCGCCGAAATCGTGTGCAAACTGCTTGGCAAAGCTCATGTCCAGATCCTCGTAGCAAGGCCCGCGGAAGCTGTTGCGGCCGATTCCCGGGACATAGGCGTGTGAGTTTGTCGGCGGCGTCGTGTCAAAGTAATTGGTGCCGCCTGCGGTCCCACCGGTTCCGCGATTGGGGAAATCGCTGCCATTGGTAAACAAGTTGCTGGAGCATCCCTCGGCCACGCCTCCGTAGTACGCCAACGGTCGGGTCGGGCTGACCACGCCAGATCCCAGAACATATGCGGAGGTAGTCAGGTTGTAGGTAACGGGGGTGTACGGAAATCCGCCGTGCCAGGTGTATGTACCGTTGATCTGCCAACCATTCACGAAAGTGTCCACCAACGAATTGCTGGTGTGGAAGTGAGGCACCTCCCACAGGGCAGTCGCGACGATGCGGTTTCTAATGTCGTAGTCCGAAGGACCCCACTCAGTCTTGTTGTTCGCCGGATTGGTCTGGTTGGCATCCGAGTCGGCCAGGTCGCCATTGGAAACCTCGTCAAGGCTCTTTGACCATGTGTACACCAGACTCATCGAAAGTCCGTGCGCGGACGTGTGCCTTAGCTGCGCATTCATCGCGTTGTAGTTCTGGTCGGAATCGGTTTGCGCAAAGTAGGAGGCATACACAGGTGAATTCGCATTGTTGAAGAGGAAGTTCTGATTCACAAGTCGCGCGTAGTGATGACCTTCACTGCCTGCATAACCGAGAGTAGCCGTAAAGTTCCACGGCATCTGGTACTCGCCTTCGAGTGAATAGAGGTAGCTCGTCGGCGGACGCGTGCTCGGCAGTGCGCCATAAACTTCAACACTTGGCGTGCCGCCACCATAAGGGTTGGGGAAACCAGCTGCATTTACGCCTGTGGCGAGCGCGGGGTTGGCTGGATAGCTGTAAGGGGAATTACTTGACCCCACAGCGTACTTGATCGACCCGTTCGCAAACGGCGTCCCAAAATCCAGTGCATTGGTGCCGCAGCATAGGCCGTAATTGGCAATGTTTGGCCCATCTTCCAGTGCGTTGTTGAAGAGAGCGACATCGAGATGGTTGTAGGCGATTGCGAAGCCTCCGCGTAGGACTACCTTTTGGTCGTGTCCGGGTTGGAATGCGAAGCCAATCTTCGGACTCCAGTTGTTCGTATACGAATTCCAAAGGTGGTTATGAGGAACGAGCGTCATTCCGCTCAGTTCCGAACCGGTAGGCCCGAGAACCGGATAGTTGATGAGAAATCCCTTGTTATAGAGAGGGGTGAAGTCTTCCCAACGCAGGCCTGTGTTCAGCGTGAACCTGGGATTCACTTTCCAATCGTGCTGCGCATAGACCGCAATGTCCGTGTCGCGGAAATAGCGCGCCGAGAGGGCGAGTCCGCCATTGTTCGGGTTAGCGTCAATGGCCTCGTAAATAGGCGCATCATTCACCATCGCCCACAGGCCCTGCATCGCATACACCGGTCGAGCGTCGCCGGAGAGATTGTCGTTGTCCTGCTCGAGCCGCACCTCGCCGCCGATTCGCAAGGTATGCGCGCCCCAGGTGTGGGTCACCATATCGCGTGCTTCGTAAGTATTCTCAGCGAAGACCGCGGGCGTGGTGCTGGATTGCTGCACACCGTATTGGGGATCGTTGCTTATGGGCAGGCTCTGCACGTTGATGTAGGGGATGCCGTAGTTGACGGTGTTGCCGGCATCAGTAATGCCATTGTCGGCAAAACGGGTGCCATTAATGCGGAACTCATTCAACCAGGTCGGAGAAAACATATGGATATAGATGATCGTGGCGGCCGAGTTGAGAGGCTTGAACGGGACATCGTCGTTCGGTCGTGCGCCGTTGGTGCCGCTGGGACCGTAGCTATCCAGCTTTGTGAAGTACGTGCTGCCAGCGATGAGATCCTTGGAGGTCAGGTTATAGTCAATGCGGCCGTTGTATTGATTGCCGCGACTCTGACTCGGCTGGTTAATTGCGGCATATTCAACGTCGGGGATTCCGTCGAGACCGCCTCCCGTGTAGTCGGCCAGCAGCGGATATACGCCTAGCTGGGACGCGCCACCCGGGGTCGGAGAACCGATATCGATCCCATCTCCAATTGGATTGCAGAATGGGCCGCCGCTTGCCAACTGGCCGGGATACTGGCCAGGATTGTTGGCATAGGACGAGCAATCCGAAGGCAAGACCTTGAGAACACGCGGCGCCATCGAAGGCAGGCCCAGGATTCCAGCACTGATGCCACCGGGGCGGTCTGTCGCCACCAGAGCACGAAACTCCGGAGTCTCGACCCACTCGTTGGCCACGGATGAGTTGTGCACACTGAAACCCGAGTAGGAGAGGAAGAAGAAAAGCTTGCTTGTGACGATCGGCCCGCCAATCGACGCCGCCCAAATGCGTTGGGCATTCTCAACCCGGGTGGGAATCCCGCCGGCGGGCCCGGCAAATTTGTTGTAGGCATTCAGACCCGGCTGATCATAGAGGAAGTAAGCTCCACCATGAAATGCATTGGTTCCGCTTTTGGTGACGACCTTGATCTGTGCGCCGGTGTTGCGTCCGTCGGAGGCATCATAGGAAGTGGACACCACCGACATCTGGCCGACTGCCTCCTCGTTAGGGGTGACCACGGCATTGCCGCCATGGGTTAGCGAGTTGACGCTTACGCCGTCAATCATGAAGTTGTTGTCAGCCTGGCGCTGTCCGTCGGCAGTGATTTGCACGCCGTTTTCGGTCTGGAAGATGCCCGAATTCGAACCACCGGGGCCGGCTCCATTGGGGAGAAAAACCGCCTCACCATTGCTGGCACGCGCGGCGTCACCGGTAATCCCGGGAGCGGTGCGCAGGAGCTCGTATGGATCTCCTCCGTTGATCGGCAATCGCTGGATTTCGTCGCTGGTGATCGTTGATCCAATGCTGGCATCTGCCGTCTGCAGGGGTTGTGTCTGATCCGCAGAGACGGTCACGCTCTCGGTCGAGCCGCCGGTCTGCATGTTTACGTTGAGGTTGCGTGGCGTCTCCGCGACGATGGAAACATCGGAGAGCTTGTTCTCTTTGAATCCGGGGGCTGTAACGTCAAGGGTGTAGCTACCCGCGGGAAGTTCGGTGAAGTTAAAGAAGCCTGTTGCGTTTGTAGTCTGGGTTTGTATCTGCTGTGTTGCGGTATTGGTGAGGACCACTTTTGCGTTGGGGATCGCTGCACCGGTTGGGTCGAGTACCGTTCCGCCGACGCTGGAACCGAACTGGGCGCTCGCTTGGGGAACCCAGAAGCTGACTAGTAGAAGGAACGCCAAACACCATTTCACTTCGGGGACGATCGAACTGATTCTTGCGGACAAGGCTCTGCCAAATCTGGCAGGAAAGATCGTTTGCATCGCTATCTCCTCAAAAGGCTGCGGGCGTGCTGTTGGTATCGTTTTTTTGATGGGGAAGAACTTGCTGCTTCTCCGACGATTCTTTTTTCACACAAAACAGGGCCAGAGCCCCGTGTTCGGTTGGATGCAGATATTACATCGCAGGATGGATTTGTGGAAGGTCCAGATGGAGGAGGGCCAGTTTGCTTTAATTATCCCCTTTTGGATTTACCGTAGCCCTGGTGGCGCCGGTCGAGATACCGCCGTCCACCAGCAGCGTCTGACCGGTGATGTAACTGCTCTCTTCGGAGGCCAGGAACACGACGGCACCGTCCAAATCGTGAGGCTGTCCGGGGCGCTTTAAGGGGATTCTATCGGTGAGGTAAGCCACCCATTCCGGATCTTCGTAGAGGACCTTGTTTTGCTCGGTTTTGAACCATCCGGGAGCCAGACAGTTGACTGTGACGCCGTGCCGGCCCCAGTCATCGGCGAGGCTCATGGTTAGTTGGCGAATGCCTCCCCGGCTGGCGCCGTAAGGAGCAAGGCCGGCAAAGCCAAAGACGCTGGTGACCGAGCCGACGTTGATGATCCGCCCGTATCCATGAGCGATCATGCTGCGGGCGACTGCCTGGGCGGTAAAGAAGCTGCCGCGCAGGTTTGTATCGAGGACCAGGTTCCAGTCATCCCAGGTGACGTCGAGCGCAGGCTTGCGGACGTTGCAGCCCGCATTATTCACGAGGATGTGAACCTGGCCAAACGCGGCATCGGCTGCCGCGGCCATTTTGAGAATGCTGTTCTGGTCACGTACGTCCAGTTCCAGCGAGACAACCCGCCGGCCTAACGTTTCAATTTCCTTTTCAAAGTTGACAAGAGACTCGCGGCGCCGGCTGGTCAGCACCAGATCGGCACCGGCTGTCGCCAAGGCGCGCGCAAAGTACTGGCCCAGTCCGCGACTCGTTCCGGTGACAATGGCAACCTGGCCCCTCAGATCAAACACAGACTCGCTCCCGTAGCACGTCAGACCGCGGACACGTTCGCGGTCCGCGCTTCATCGCCTGACTCCGGCGTCAGTACCACTTTCATCAAGTTTGGTTCCTGCGCATGTAGTCGCTCGAACCATCGCGGGCCTTCTTCCAGCGGAGCTACCGCCGAAATGAGCGGCCTGACTTGAATTCTTCCGCTAGAAACAAGTTCAATTGCCGCCGCGTATTCACCGGCCGAGGCTGCGCTTCCCTGCAGGCGAAGCTGGCGCGACACCACTTTCTGCAGGGGAATTGCCACCTCTGGAGAAATATTGCCGATCAGCGTGACCGTGCCGCCTTTGCGAACGCTTTCAATTGACTCCAGTACGGTTCGACCTCTTCCTACTGCGTCAAACACGACGTCCACACCCGCTCCGCCTGTGCGCTGCAAAGCGGCCTCCGCAATCAATCCGCCGGTCCCGTACAGCGCTTCGGTTGCGCCGAGCAATTCAGCCAGGTTCAGACGCGTCTCGTCGATGTCGGCGATCATCACCCTGGCGCAACCTGCGGCTCGAGCAGCCTGCATGGTTAGCAGCCCAATCATGCCAGCGCCGACTACCAGGACTGTTTCCCCCTTTTTTACGCCGCTTACTTTCACGGCATGGAGAGCGACTGAAACCGCTTCAAGCATTGCCGCTTCGGGATAGGACATCTTGTTTGGCAATTTATAAAGGATGCGCTCGGGGACAGCGATGTATTCGGCAAATGCACCATTTCTGCGGTAATCGCCGCAGGAGACGCCGATGACCTCTCTTTGATTGCACAGGTTGGCTTCTCCGCGGAGGCAGAAGGCGCATTCTCCGCAGTAAACCGTGGAATCAAACGTGACCCGATCGCCGGGACGGAAGTTTGCCACACCGGAGCCAACCGCCTCAATGGAGCCCGCAGCCTCGTGGCCCATAACTATCGGGGGAATCCGCCGGCCCGACGATCCATCGTAGCCGTGGACGTCGCTCCCGCAAATTCCGCATGCTGCCACGCGAACTAAGACCTCGTGCTCACCTGGCTCGGGCCGCTCCAGTTCCGCAATACCGAGTTTCAGGTATTCAGTCAACAGCAGAGACTTCATTGATTCTCCCGCGGCTCCGTGCCGGCCGAATTGATCGACAGGTTTTTGGTGTACATTGCACTCGATTCTATATTTTCGGGCAAACCGACGCTGCGCATGCCAACACCTCAACGATAAAGACGAGGCAGGCTCTGCTTCATGGACCAGTTCCAAAAGCACAACGGCCCCTCCCGAAGGAAAGGCCGCTGCGCGCTTCTTGGCAATTGCTAGTTCACCGTCACGGTAAACGTGGTGGTTGTCGCAGGATTGACTGCAGGGTTGCCCGTTCCCGTCACGGTGAAGACATAGCTTCCCGCAGTGGTTCCGGGGTTGCTGTTGCCACCGCCACCGCCACCGCCACCGCCGCCGCCGCAGGCTGCCAGGCTACCCAGCGTCAACATCAACGCCAGTACGCCCAACATCGCGCGCCAACTCCGCCGCCGCGCCGGAATCCCCAGGAAGATGACAAACGCCAGAACCGCGCCACCGCCCGCCCAACCGCCGATGCGCGGTTTCGCCAACTTCGCGGTTGCAGCTGTTGTGGTCACGCTGACCATGCCGTTCCCGGTTGTCGTGGCAGAACTGAGGGTGACCGTCGCATTGCCCGCAACTGGCGAACAGGTGGGCAGGTCCGACGCGCCCGTGGGAGACGTCTTGAGCGCGCAGGTCAGAGTAACCGTTCCCGCATAGCCTGTGGTTGAGCTCACCGTAATTGTGGAGGTTGCCGAGGAGCCGGGCGCAATCCCCGCCGGAGCTGAAGCCACCAATCCGTAGACCGACGCCGTCACCGTCAAGTTTATTCCCGGTGCAGCACCCGACAGGTAGACCGGGTCGCCACTGTAGTTCACGGCTAGAGTATCGGGGCCGCTGCTTAGGCTGTTGGCTGGGATCGTAATTGTGTAGCTGCCGCCCGAGAGCGATGTGGCGGACGAGGTGTACCCACCGCCAGTCACGGTCACCGTTCCGGTGGGGGTTCCCGCCGTACCGGAAACTGTGCCGGTCACCGTCATCGAAGCTCCAGAGTCCAGGCTGGTGGTGGACGGAGTCGCAGTGACAACGGGCGTAAACTTGGTCACCGTCACGGTGCCCGTCCCGGTTGCTGCTGCATAGATGGTGTCGCCGCCGTAGCCCGCCGTCAACTTGTCTGCGCCGTTGGCCAAGCTGTCTGCCGGAATAGTAAATGTGTAACTACCGCTTGCAAGTGTGCCATTGGGCGCCGTGTAACCTCCGCCAGACAACGAAAGTGAGCCGCTCGGCGTTCCGCTGCCGCCGGTTACCTTCACCAACACGCTTACTGTCTGGTTGACGTTGATGGCCGCGGGGGTCGGGGTTACAGTCACGGTTGCGACCGCGGTTCCAGTTTGCTGCGTCCATGCGTTCACAATGTTGGCAACATTCAGCGAGCCCAAGCCGGTTGCCCGATCGAATCCGGCGGCACCGCTAAAGCCCGTTAGTACGCCATAGGTATCTCCCGCGTCGGAGACGGTGCAGTTTGGCGAACCAGGAGCGCACACCATCGCATTTGTCCCGGTATCGATGTCATTGAAATAGCATCCGTCAGCCGTCGTCCCCGATTCGGTAGTGCAACTCGAGTAAGTCTGCTTACCGGCCAGCTTGTAGAGTTCCGGGTTGGGATTGCCCTGCGGGGTTCCCATTTTCTGGTTGATGAGCGCCATCACGCCAGCCATTGCGGGGGACGCCGCCGAGGTTCCGCCGATTTCCTGCGCGGTTGGTTGGGTCGTCACAGTAGCAGGGGTGCTGGATACGCACGCTCCGACATCTGAAACGCAGATCAGATAGGCGCTGCCGAGAAAACCATCCGAGGCAAAGAAGGAGACATCCGGCAGATCACGCACCCCGTCCGTTGGAATACCCGCAACACCGGTTTGCCAACTTGGCTTTGTGTAACCCTGCGTGCAGCTTGCCACTGTCGTCTGGTTGCCCGTGATGCAGTTGCTTGCGCCTCCTCCGCCACCGATAGTATCGACAAAGCCAGAAAGATCTACCGTAGGACTGGTGCCTGCTGCAATTGTCGAATACCACTCAACAACGAAATTACAGGCGGTCTCGCCGTCGGTCGGGCTTGTGGCGTTATAGCCAGCCGTCTTAAGCTGCGAAGCCCACGCTTGGAAATATGCCAAAGCCAGAGGATTGGTGCAGGTTTCATTCCATGGCACCTCGGGCATATAGCCCTTGGCGCTCGATCCATTGGTGGTGTTGTTGGTTGAATTCCAGTATGGCGAAGCCGTCGCTCCCCAGTTGAGATCCGTGCCGCCAACAGCCGTGTTATAGGGCGTCGATGCAAGACCGCTCACCGACAGTCCATACTGCGCAAAGTACGGAGTGCCGTTCGCATCCCCGCCCTGATCGCAGGCTGGCGAGCCCGAGTCGCCCGTCGCTATAAAAACCGCGATGCCTGCTGCATAGGCGGTTTGCCAAAGTGTGCTATAGCTGGTGTTGCCAGCCGTTCCCAAACCAAGTTCGCACTGACCATAGCTTACGTTGAGAATATTCGCGAGCGAGTTTTGAATTGCATAATTTGCCGACGAGAAAACTGTGTCGGTGGTGGTCGCATTTGCACCTGAAACCACGAGCACGATCTTGGCACCCTTGGCTACCGCGCCTGACCACTCCACATCGAGTGCGTTCTCAAGCTGATCGTCGATCGTGCATGTCGCGGTCGACAAGGTCGAGGTGCAGATTCCGGGGTCGGTTCCATTGGCCACCTTGATCGTCGGCGGAGTCCCTGCTGGCAGACCGAAGGTGCTGCGGAAAGTGACCACATCTTGAAGATTGATGTCGCTGGTCCCAGCGATGGCGATGGTCTGCCCGGTTCCGTCGATGGGAGTTGCTTCGTTCCAAAGCGGCAGCACGTTATAGATGGCTGCAAAGTCGTAAGGCACGACATCTTCAACTACGTACGCGTTGCTTCCCGATCCAAGATTGATGCCGAATTCGGGATGAACCGCTGTGCTCTCCGCGTGAGTATCTTTTCCCATGGCGGATGAGTTGGCGATCCGCTCCCATTGTCCTGTCGCACGATTCAACTGCACCTTGCTGCCCAGCCGGTGCAATGGGCGCGGGAAGAAGTTGTGCAGGGCCTTCACACCGACCACTACGGGTTCGAGCGCCATCGGAATCTGCGGGTCGGCTATGTTCGCAATGTGCTGTTCGCCCTTGACTGAAAGGTTGTGGATTTCAGTGTGGAATGTGCTCTCGACCTGCTCAGCTGTGCCGCTAAACCGGATGGTCATCCTGTCATTCGAAATCTCATCTACTGAAAACCCATGGGAGGTCAGCCAACTGGAGATGGTGGCAATGTCTCCAGGGGCCGGACCGAACTCCACACCCACCTCTGCCGGAGGCAGCCAATGGTGGTAATTCGGCGAGGTCGCATCGTATTGGCTGGCTACAAATGCGTCGAATGCCGCCTGTTGTTCAGGGCTCCGCTTGAGCACGAGGATCAGGTCTGCCATTTTCAGATTCGGACTGACCCGGCCACGATCATTCTGGGCATTGGCCGCAGGATGAGTGTTGCCTTTCAGGGTCACCAGTTGGCTTTCGTCGACCTTGTCGACGATCAGCGGTTTAGTTGATGTGCTCTGCGCGAATGCTGTGGTTCCGCAGAGCACTGACAAGGCAAGAAGACAGAGGTCCAGCCGACGCAACAAACGCATATTTTGTACCGGGAGCCTTTCTCCGGGGAGCCCCGGAAAAGAAGACGTGATTGGGTTATTGACCAAGGCGGTTCGTGGTAGACACAGGCCTTTCAAGGGGAATTGTCTCGTTTCACTGATTGGGTGGAATTGTATCGTTCTTTCAATGCTTTGCAACAGTACCGAAGACAGCAATTCTGCTCGTCCCGTTGATTCCATCAAAAATATACTGTTACCCACGGGAAACGGCGCTTGACAGTTTACCTTCCAGCTTCCAACTCGATTTTCCCGGCCAGCGCAGACCGGGAGCCCAGTGAACCGGGAGAACCCGGTTCGCACCGAGAAAATGCATTATGCACGGGTCCAGCCCCCTTGTCGTAGAATGAGGCCGCTTCCGGAATACGCTTTCACGCGCCGGGAAATCGGCGTGCTGCAATGCGCTCAGGAAAGCTTCATTGAGTTTTCAGGGATGGATCAAGATGAAACCACTATTCCGCGGAATTGCTGTTCTTCCCTTCGTATTGCCGTTATTGCTGGCGGGAGCGTTCGTGATGACCAGCCACGCCCAGGCTTTCTCAGAAATCGGTGGTCAGAAGATTGTGACCATCAGCCGCAGTGCAACCAGCACCACCAAGCCTGAATTCACAAGCATCACGGTGCTGCCGGGGCGCGGCATGGAGATTTACCAGATCACCGCAAATTTCCCAGGCCGGGGTAGTGTCGATGTGCTTTCCTCGCCCGACCCGTCCGCTGCCAAGAAGATGCTCGATCAGGACGATACTGCCAATGGCGATTTGGGCTACCGGCTGGGATCGGCTTTCCTGGTTCCCTACCCAAATAGAATTCGCGGCAAACTTTCGGCGGACGGAACAACGTTGACCACCGAATGGCAAGGACATTCGATTACCTTGCCGGCCAACAACATCGGCAAGAATCCCGGTGCAGAGCGTCACGCAATGCACGGGCTTATTCTCAAAGCCAAGACCGACGACGTACGGGTAAAGGATATCCCGGGAGGCAAAGAGGTTACGGGCGTGATCCATGGCGGCGATTTTGGCGGCCACTGGCTTTCAAGCACCGACCTTGACTTCACGATAACGCTGACCGCCGACGCGGTTGACGCAACGATCGTGGCGCGGAATGTGGGCAAGTCGGCTGAGCCCATGGCGATCGGCTGGCATCCTTACTTCAACCTGCCTTCGGGCGACCGCACGCAGGTGCGGCTGCACATTCCGGGTTCAATGCTTGCCACAGTAGACAACTACGACAATGTCTTCCCCACCGGAAAACTGGTACCCGTGACAGGGCAATACGATTTGCGCGCTGCCGATGGCGTGCCACTGGGAAAGAACTTCTACGACGACAACTGGAGCCACCTGGACTGGAAGAACGGAGTGGTAACCGTCACAGTCACAGATCCCGCTGCCCATTACGGCGTCAAGATTGAGGGAGTTTCCCCGGAGATCAAGACCATCCAGGCATATGCGCCACCCGCCAAGAACTTTGTTGCCGTTGAGGACCAGTACAACTTCGGCGATCCCTTTGGCAAGGAGTGGGGTTCAATGAACACGGGCATGGTGACCTTGCAGCCGGGACAAAGCACCAAGTGGCACGTACGCCTGCACGTGTTCGTCCCATAAGAAGTCCGGGGGCAGATCTTTCATGGTAAAAGGCAGGCTGGGTTCAATCCCAGGCCTGCCTTTTGGTTTTGGGATGGGGGTAAAGCGGGCAATCTGCTCGCATATTCCTGGACTGGTTACCGTTTGTTGACAAGAGCACGTCATAAGTACCACTTGGAATCACACTAAAGCGTAAAAGAAAGAATAGCTTCCGGCCATTATGATTGGGTCGATGGCAAGATCTTCAGTTCTTGAGGCTACGCTCGATGAGCCTAGCCATTCTCAATTCGGGATGACCCCTCAGCCCGTTGGCGAGAAGGAGCGCGTCTTCAGCGTTGATGTGCTTCGTGGTTTTGCCGTCCTGGGTATTCTCCCCATGAATATCCAATCATTCTCGATGGTCAGAGAGGCTTACTGGAATCCTTCAATGCACGGAGCCCTGAACGGGGCAAATTACTGGATCTGGTTGTTTTCAAGTCTGCTGACAGATCAGAAATTCATGACGATTTTCTCCCTTCTCTTCGGCGCGGGAGTTCTGATGATGGCGGACCACATTGAAGCGTTAGCCAGGCCTTCGGCGACGCTGCATTACCGGCGCATGGGATGGCTGATCCTGATCGGGCTGCTTCACTCTTATCTTTTGTGGAGCGGCGATGTTCTGGTGGCTTACGGATTGTGCGGGTCGCTGGTTTATGTCTGCCGCAGACTGCGGCCGAGCACACTTCTGATACTTGCGTTCTCATCGATTGCGCTGGGCATGGTTTCGCTGATCGCCTATGGCATATGTCTTCCGGTGCAGGCTGTGATAGCGCGTGAATGGGCATGGATGCCTCAGCCGCTTTCTTCGGCGGCCGAAATCGCAGCTTATCGCGGTTCGTGGATTGCGCAAATGGCGCCTCGCATTCAGACCTCGCTTCAAGCCGAGACATTTTCGTTTGTCATTTTGACTTTCTGGCGAGTGACGGGGCTGATGCTGGCTGGAATGGCATTTCTGAAACTGGGTGTACTTCAGGCGAGATGCCCGGTTCGGGTCTATTGGCTGATGATTGCCTCTGCGATATGCGTCGGCATTCCGATCACGCTTTACGGCATTCATCACAACCTTTCTTCCAACCTCGAATCCCTTTACTCGTTTGTGGTTGCAGCCCAATTCAACTATTGGGCGAGCCTGCTGGTCAGCCTCGGGTGGATTGGCGCTATCATGCTCGCCTCAAGGAGCGTGTTGTTGCTTCCGGTGACGCGGGGCCTTGCCGCGGTAGGCCGAATCGCATTGAGCAACTACCTGATGCAGACAATCATCTGCACCACGATTTTTTACGGGCACGGCTTTGGACTCTTCGAAAAGGTCGATCGAGTGGGGCAGTTCGCGATCGTCGTGGCCATATGGGCGTTTCAATTTGCGATCTCGAAGATCTGGCTCAAGCGATTCCTTTTCGGCCCGATGGAGTGGTTCTGGCGATGCCTGACTTACCTGCAGCGGGAGCCCTTCCTGCGCGCCGCCGCATCCCGATAAAGCAGGCTTTCAAAGAGAAGCGCGATTGCGGCACAAAATGGCACCGTTATGTGCTCTTAAGTGGCACATTTTGGTCGTTTCTGGCATTACATTTCCTGTATTCCTGTACGACTTGTCCTAGCAAGTTGTTGAAACCAATATTGTTGTAACTCGCGATGCAAGAGCAGCGGGCGAGAATATTTTTTACTACTTTTTTGACTGCGCAAACACGCGTGCGCGGCCCATTTTCAGGGTTCGGCGAGGGTTTGCATGGTCGGCGAATTGTGCCAGAAAAGGGCATTGAAAAGTGGATTGAAGGCCAACGACGCCCCTCCGGGGCTAAAGCCGGCATCGATCTTGCCGGCTTTTCGCGGGGGTTGCCCCCCCCGCCTCCCTCCGTTTCAAGTTTTTCCGCTGATCGATGCATGTTCTGGTCTCGCGCTCATTTCTCGTTTCCCGCCTGAACCTGGGATGTGCGGTGGGCTCCGCTGTTCGCGGAGGGTACCCCCCACCCCGTCTCTGGGTAGAAGTATGCTGGTTTCATTGGTTTACGGAAAGTCGATGTCTGCAACTTACTTTCGCAAAAAGAGTTGGCCGCAGATATCTCTCCGGTAAGGAGTTAGGGGCGTTTTGGGGTGTTTCTTGACGCCTCGATCCCACATGATGAACTGAAGGGCAACCCAACGGTTGCGTCTCGCGACGTGAAGGAGAGCTGGGTTTCTTGTTTCCCAGTTCAAGGATAGCGAATTCGAGGGAAAGTCTACGCAAGGGTTCGCGACTAATTCAGCAGTTTTCTGGGATTCATCCTGCCCCATCAACTGAAATGGCCAGGAAATGGAGTTCCGGTTGAAAGATGTCCCAACGGGCATCGGTCAGTCGTTTTCGTGGACCGTTGCGGACTACTGTCTAAGGAGTAACTACCGAGTAGCCGGTCACTCGCCCCGAACCCTAGACATGACGAGAGGACTGCCATTCGTGTCCAGTTGCAAGTCCCGAACAGAGAGCCATGATCTGCTTCTGATTCTCAGCTCTCTTGTCGTCAGATTCATACTCTGATTTCAACGCCAGCTCTATAAGTGACGAGAAAATAGAGTCAGAAGGCCACTCCCAGTCGTAAAGCGCCGCGATCCTCTCGGCTCCAGCCGTCGCTTCGACTCTACCTTCGCTCACTTCATGGGTAATGAAAAGACCGACCATTTCCAGTGCCTTGGCTCTACTGAAAGGCCCCTCCACTCCGATCTCCATGAACATCTCATCAACGTACTCATTGATATCCGCACTCACTGGTCGAATCTCTCCGGCACAGCGCCTTAACCATTTTCCATCGAAGCCGCGCAGCATTAAATCTGCAGCCAAATCCGGCATCGCTTCTGGCGGAATCTCTCCGCTGTACCAGAGAGCAGCGATTGTATTCGGACCAAGACTAGGCCACTCCGCTGGGGGGATTATGTGGAAGCGTCCTGGAATCGGAATTTCCGGCGGCGGCGCAATTGAAAGGGCTTGAGTGTTCGATTCGGCTTTCCGATGCATGACCCTGAGCCACACACTAGTCGCCAAGCCTAAGACAACCGAAATTATCCAAGAACCACGCATAAGATCAAACGAAAGGCGTTGCCAGAATAGCTCGTTCCGAGAGTGTTGTCGCCAATTGGGAAAAGTAACGCCCGGGTTGACTAGTTCGTGCCGCCCCTACGGGGCTGCGGCCAAATTTTGCAGCTAACCCAGGACTGCGTTCGCTGGCGCGAACTTGTCCTGGGCTAAATTCCCATGGCCCCTCCGGGGCCGTTGAAGCGGGCGGATGGTCGCCTACTCGTCACTTTGGCGTTTGTTCGCGCATCCCCATAAACCTCGGAACGTGGATTGTAGGGAAGGCTCGGCGGTCAACCACCAACAACCCAACAGATCGCTCAGTGAAACGGCAGATCGAAATCAACCAACCAAGCGTGTGGCTTATCAGCTCCAAAACCGGGAAGCGATTCTCACGAGCCCGATTCCAATGCGTGGTTGTGTGATGCACTTCCGTGATGCCATTGGGGGTTAGGCAGGCGGTGCCTCGTTGGCAATGTCTACAACGCAAAGCCAATTGCCATCCGCATCGCGACGCCAGATGGATATGCCTCGCGTGTGCACCGTAATCAGGGCCCCTTTTGTGTCTGGCACCGTCATCTCCTCCACGCCGGCCATATAGGCCATTTTTCCATCCGGGGAGAAGACTGGGTCTCTCGAAACCCAATGAATGTGGAAGCCCGGAGTTTTCAGACTGTCGGACACGAATTTACGGATCGCTGCTTTACCCTGGTAAACCGGCTGTCCCGGCTCGATTATCTGCGCGTCATCGGACCAATACGACAGTATCTCCTCGATGTCCTTCCCTTCAGATGCCGCTTGGGACCACTCTGCATCCCGTTGCAGGAGGAGTTGGCCCTCGACCGCTGGGTCAAACCTCGAATGAGAACATCCGCTGAAGAAGAGGATGCAGAGCACAGGTAAAGTCACGTACAAGCCTGTCATTGATGTTGACCTCGATTTGCGTCTTTTGTCGCTATAGAGGAGTGCAGCTGACCACTGATGTCCAATCGGGTCAGGGCACGGCAGCATCCATCAATTACTTCGGATGCGGTTTTTCCATGTTGGAAACGCTGTACCAGACGATCCTCCACGATCGATCGCTTTGACGCTTGAACTCCGCAATGAAATTCGTCTTATGCGTCAGCACCACGCCTGCACCACCGTTTTCCTCGTTATAGGCGCCACGGTATACCGCCAGGTCACCGCTACCCGCAACGTCGACAGTCTCATCGATGAGATTGACCTTCCAAAGTGGGTCGTGGGCAAAGCCCGTCTTGAAGCCTTCTCTGTCGGCTTCTACCCCAACAGTTGAGGGGCTGCCACATTCCATGGAGACGATATCTGGGGCATCAAAAGCTGTTGTCTTGACTGCATCGTGGGAATTGATCCCAGCGACGACTTGAGAGACGTCCGATTCGATTGTTTTGGCGATCGCCGCTTTATCAGCCGACATTTCTGCGGTCCATGACGCAGTCCCAGCAGCCGCGAAGGCAAGCAGAAGTAGACTTGGTTTCCAGTATGCAGAAAGGTTCATTTGCAGCGTCTCCCGTTTGGTCAAGTTCCCGGCACGAATGACACCATCGAAGATAGCTCACGACTCCGACAATTGAAAATTGCCGCAATTCTATTCATCTAGAGTCATTGCGAGCGGATTTTGGTCAACCCGTCAGTAACGCCGCAGTTACTTCTGGGTTGGCGGTCATCCAACCGGAATGCGGGTGCAGCTTGCCGTCCTACAAGGAGCACCCGTCTTCAGTCCGTTTTGAGAAAGGAATTCAGCGGCGTAGCATTTCGCAAGCCATCGCACTACTCATGCCTCACTCATGTTGTGGCTTTCTTGAAATCTTCCTCTGTCAATCTTCCGCCAAGGTAATCCACGTTGTACTTCGCGTATAAGGCAACTATCTCTTCGTGGCTGGGAGGTGTGGGACTCGGGTTTCTGCGTCGGCGGGCGCCTTCTTCGAAGAACTCCTCCAGCCTGCCACCCGGAGTAAGTCCGACGAATAGGGTACCTGATGTCGATCCGTTGATGTACCGGTGCGGAATCTTCTGAGGGGCCACCAGACTGCCCCCTTCGACCACGCGATACAGCTTGCCTCCAACTTCGTATACGAATTCACCCTTGACTACATAAAACCATTCGTCGCCGTCGCGGTGACTATGAAGAGGTGGCCCCTCCCATGGATTGTGATCCGCCAGCATAATGCAAAGACGACCTCCCAGGTCCGACGTTCTGATTTTTCATTTTGCGATATCGCAACGTGAGTTGCAGGCGATCAAAACGGCTAACCGGACAGGAATCGAAAATGAATGCGCTATGCCTGGTACCGTCACCGAACCAGCGCAAAGGTGAGGGCGAGGGCAAGCGTGGTGAGAACTACGATGACCGGCACCGCCCACAATCCGAGCCTGACCAACTCCCCTGTGTGCACTTCCTGGCCGTCGCGTCGCGCAAACGCGAGGACGAGCATGGTTGCCAATGAGCCGAAGGGAGTAATCATCGGACCAACGTTGGCGCCGATGAGCGAAGCGAGAACCGTGCCGATATGGGCATGCGAGCGCAAGAGCACGCTGCGCGCAATCAACGCCGCAGGAAGATTGTTCATGATATTGGCGGTGAACGCGGTCGCCCCCGCGGCGGTGAGGAGTTCCTGGGGCGATCCCGGTCTCATGTGTGCGAGCCACCCCGACATGTCGCCAACGATGCCGAGATTCTCAAGCCCCTGCACGGCGATGAATAGACCGATGACGAATGGGAAGAGATCCCACGCGATTTCCCGCACCGCCCGAATATGTACGCGTCCAGTGGCCAGGCCGGCAAACGCCAACACTGCACTCGCGGCGAAAGCGAAGACGTAGGGCTCAAGACCCAGGAGAGGAGCGAGAAAATAACAGATGAGCACGATGGCAAGGATCGTGACGCAAGTGAAAAAGTAGGCGGGATTCGGAACTACGCTCGCCGGTTCGGGAAGGGATTCGGCTTCGAAGCGGTTGGGCAGATCGCGGCGAAAATGCCAGCGCAGGATTGCATATGTGGCGACGAGCGCGACGAGTTGGGGAACGATCATTCTGGCCGCGAACGCCGCGAACGTCTGGCGGAAGGCATCAGCGAAGAGGAGGTTGGTGAGGTTGCTGATGGGAAGCAGCAGCGAGCCGACGTTGGCAACGAACGCGCACAGCAAAACGTAGGGCGCTGCCGGGACCTTGAGCCTTTTTACAAGGGCGAGCATAACGGGGGTTAGCATGACGGCAGTCGTGTCGAGAGACAGTATCGCGGTTACGATGGCACCGGCCACAAACGCGTTTCGATAAAGCGCGTGGCCGTGTCCCTTGGCGATGCGCGCACATCGGATCGCGGCCCAATCGAAAAAGCCGCTCTTGCCGATGAGCAGGGAAAGCGCGAGAAGCGAGAGAAGAAAGAGGAGGGTGTTTTTTCCGGCAAGGATCGTGGCGATGGCTTCGCGCGGCGTGACCAGGCCCAGGGCGAGCATCACCGCCGCAGCAAGGGACGTAAACCAAGCTTCGTTCCAACGGCGAGGGCGGATCACCATCAGAGCGAGCATGGCCACGAAGATCGCGAGTGTGGCAACGGTGCGCGCTGTGCCGGTCATACGTATTCCAGTTGGATGTTGTGGATCTCAGGCATCAACGGCGGGAGGTTTCAGCGTGGGAGAGGCTCTTGGAAGTCGTGCAACAAGTCGGGGCGCTCTTTTTCGACGTAGGACCTGACAAATGCGAGGAGCTTTTCAGTTTGCTGAGGGAGTGGAGGCGAGTCGAGTTTGAACTCCCCGATGGACATTCCCATCTGGCGCAGGCTTTCAAGATGAATTGGATCCTTGGTCGACTCGTAGGCCGTTCGCCACAATTCTTCGGTCAGCTTAGGATACATGCCGCCGAAACCGATGCCGTCAGTTACGGCGCCTTGCAGCTTTGCGAAGACAACTTCCAACCTCAACCTGGAGCTTTTGATCAATTGCTCGATATCGCTTTCGGACACGGTGGCCTGGCGCCAGAGGTCTTCGGTTCGAGCCTTTTCAAAGCACATGGCCAGGTTAAAAAGACTTTTGGGTTCACCAACGCTGACGAGATGTTTCTGCGCTGCCTGTTTCAACAAGTCGGCCTGAGCGACTTCGTGCCCGCGTTCGGTGAGAAGGCGTACGAGGACGGGGAGCCGGTCGCTGAATGCGTGACCAAGAACAGCGCCGGATTCATATGCCTGCTCGTAGCAGCCAAGGTAACGCGCGCAGGTGATGAAGGGATCACCGAAAAACTTCTTCTCAGTGGCCGGCTTCATGATGCCGCTAACCAGTTCCGCAATGAGTGAGGGCATCGCTCAAAACTCCTTCATGGAATCACAAGTGCATTAAAACCTATCTTGTTGCAAACTCCAATAGGAGAAATTTCGTACGTTGCGAGGGCGTTGAATCGGGACGGCGGTTGCCGGTTTTCAAGGGCGTGAAATTGCGATTATTCGACCTGGTGGAGGTGCACGGACTGTCCGGTTCGCACCGATGTGCGGGCGGCGTCGAGAATCTGCATCACAACGACGTTGGTGTCGAGCGCGGTGAGGTCGCCTTTGGGCACAATCTGGCCGCGAAGGACGGCAGCGAGGTAGCTGAGGGAGTCGCGCTCGGGCTCGGGCAGCGGGGGAGCCGTGACGGTGTGCTCTTCCATCTCGTGCTCGTGACGGATTCGGACCCGGTCGTTAGCAACGGTGATGGCGTAGCCGGTGACGCCATAGACCTCCATGTCCTTGCGGCCGAAGGGCCAGTTCCACGAAGCCTGAATGACGGCCTGGGCACGAGGGTACTGCAGCACGATGGTCGCATCGTCGTCGACATGCGGATAGAGCTGTGGCTTGTCGTGATTTGCAACCGCGGTTACGGTGAGGGGCGTTTCGCCGTGCATGAGCCAGGTCATGAGGTCGACGCCGTAGCAGCCGAAGTCGTAGAGAGCGCCGGCGCCGTTCTGGGCAGGATCGGTGAGCCAGGCCAGAAACTCGGGAGGGACGCCGATCTCTTCAGGGCCCTGGTGGCCGTCGTGGACTACGACGCGGCGGATGTCGCCGATGCGGTGGTCCATCACTTCGTCGTAGGCGAGACGATTGCTCGCATACCAGGTGGTTTCATAGTTGACGAGCACCTGGATGTGGTGTTGGTTGGCTACTTTGCGAATGGCGAGGGCGTCGTCGAGCGAGATGGTCAGGGGTTTTTCGACCATGACGGAGACGCCGTACTGGGCGGCAGTCTCGATGGCATGGCGGTGCTCCGCAATCGAGGTGTAGACGAGAACGGCCTGGGGGTGGCGGGTCTCGATCATGTTGGCCGTGCTTTTGAAGAACAGGGTCTCAGGGAGGGAATACTTCTTCTGATACTTGGCGAACAGGGAAGGATCTGCGTCGGCGATACCTACCAATTGGACGTCGGTGTGGCGGGGAAGCTGCGCAAGAAATCCTTCGACGTGGCCGTGCTCCAGGCCCACGATGGCCACGCGCAGGGGTTGCGGGGCCTGGGATCGAGTTGCGATCGGCATAATTGCGAAGCAACCTATCACCAATATGGAACTCAATCCTGATTTCATCCCGAAGTGAAAACGACGCATTTTGTCTGGAACCCTCCCGCCGCCCCGATTCTACTCCGGCGAGCCAGGGTGGCCTCGTACTCGAATGAAATCCAGGCGCGTGGCTCAAAATGCACGAATTCTGCGGCATGGTTGTAAACTCGGCGGCTTGGATTTTCGTCCATGCTTAATATGGCGACGACTGATGAGCGTTTCCGTTGCCCGTGTTGCGGTTTCAGGACCCTTGAGGCGCCTGCAACGCTCGGGTTGTGCCCGGTCTGCTGGTGGGAAGACGACGGCCAGGAAGACGAGGATGCGACAGACGTCAGAAACACGGTGAATGGGGAGCTTAGTTTGAGCGAAGCGAGGGAGTTCTATTCCCAGTGTGGGGCGGCTCATCCCCGGTTCCTACCCTATGTCCGAAAACCACAGGTAACAGAGCAGTAATGGACCAGTACCGGACGAGTAACGTACCTTTAGCGGTGCTCGCCCAGCCGAGATTTGTCCAGGTGGTTTGACCCGCCCTGCAAACCCTCTTACCATGAGATGACATATCTCCCCGGCCACTTGACGCTGTATCGCGACACGCGGCAGCCTGCTGGAGCGATTGGTTTGGCGCTTGTCGCGCCCGGAAGGCAAAACGTTGAGTTCTACAGATACCCTCGAAAACAATCCAGGTCCCGAAACGAGTGAGGAAGCGCATAACCAGGAAGGCGTCACTCACGATCATGACCACGAGCACGAACATACCCACGAACACCAACATGGACCGGTACTGAACCCGGAATGCACCCGTGAACTGGTGCTGGACATTCCCGCCGAAGAAGTTTCAAAGGCTTTCCGCAAGGTCGTCCGCAATTATCAGAAATATGCGAAGCTACCCGGTTTTCGCCCCGGCAAGGTGCCGGAGTCGGTGGTTCGGCGGCGTTTTGCAAGCGAGATCCGCAAGGAAGTGATTGACGGGCTGCTGCCGGAGCGGTTCAGCAAGAGTGTAAACGAACTCGGCGTGAAGCCGGTCGGTCAGCCGCAAGTAACTGAATTGACGATTGATGATGGCGAGCCGCTGCATGTAAAGGCGGTCTTTGAGTACATGCCGGAGTTCTCGATCGAGGGCTATAAAGACGTGGTGGTCCCGAAGCCGCCGGTTGCAGTGACCGACGAGGAGTATTCGCAGGAACTGGAGCAGTTGCGCGAATCACGGGCCACGGTTGAGCCGGTTGAAGAAGACCGGGCTCTCGTGGACGGCGATTGGGCCGATATCTCCTATTCCGGTCAACTGGTTGACGATGCGGAAGCGGCGCCGATCACAGGTGAGAATTCGCTGGTTGAGGTTGGCGGGAAAGACACAGTTGAGGCGTTCAACGCGGTTTTGCGGGGTGCCAAACCCGGCCAGGAACTGAAGGCCGAAGTCATTTATCCTGTTGACTATCCGGACGCCAAGCTGCAAGGGAAGACGGTTGCCTATGACGTCACGGTGAAGGCGATCAAGAAGCGGACCGTGCCCGAATTGAACGATGATTTCGCCAAGGAAGTCGGGAATTACGAAAGCCTGGCGCAGCTGGAAGAGAGCGTTCGCGAGCACATGACCAACCGCAAGCGGCGGAGCGTGGAGGCGGAGACAAAGGACCATCTTTTCGCCGCGCTGGTGAATCGCTTCCAGTTCCCAGTGCCGGAATCGCTGGTGCAGGATCAGATTGACGCACGGCTGGAACGGGGTCTGCGGGCGCTGGCGGCACAGGGGATGAACCCCGACCAGATGCGCAAGCTGGACTTTGGCCGGTTGCGCGGGGCGCAGCGGGACTCGGCGGTTGCCGAGGTGAAGACGTTTGTCCTTCTTGATCGAATTGCTGCTGAGGAAGAGATTTCGATCTCAGAAGAGGAACTGGACCGCGAGCTGCACCTGGCTGCTCTCCAGTCCAGAGAACCGTATGAGGCTCTGCGCCAGCGTTTGACGGACGACGGTGGGCTAGCTAGAATCCGTGAACAATTGAAGCGGGAAAAGACCGCCAACTCGCTGTACGAACGATTGCCCGGGTAAAAGTTTGACACGGGTAAAACTGCCGGGCGGACCGGAAATTGTACGAGTCCGAACCGCACGGCGATCAAACGGACGGGGAAGTTAACCCGAATCAGAAGAGCGAGAAGAAGACTCAATGGCATTGGTTCCCATGGTGGTTGAGCAGACGAGCCGGGGCGAGCGCGCCTACGACATTTACTCCCGTTTGCTACGCGATAACATCATTTTCCTTGGCACACCGATTGATGACCAGGTGGCCAACCTGATCGTGGCGCAATTGATCTTTCTTTCCAGCGAAGACCCGGAGAAGGACGTATCCCTTTACATCAACTCGCCAGGGGGCTCGATTACCGCCGGACTGGCTATCTACGATACGATGCAATACATCAAAAACAATGTGGTGACCTACTGTATTGGCCAGGCCGCGAGCATGGGCGCATTTCTGCTGCTGGCGGGGACCAAGGGAAAGCGGTTTGCGCTGCCCAATTCGAGGATTCTGATCCACCAGCCTTCGATGGGTGGGCTGAGTGGGCAGGCAACGGACATCGATATCCACGCGCGGGAGATACTGCGTATCCGCGAGATCACCAATACGCTGATGGCGAAACACACCGGGCAGCCGCTGGAACGGATTGAACGGGATGTGGAGCGGGACTTCATCATGAACGCACAACAGGCGAAGGAATATGGAATCATCGACGATATCATCGACAGGCCCCGCACGTAACATGGCGGGCAAGGGGTAAGTGGAATAGAATACGGTCGATCAAAGGGAGCGGGAAAATGAAAACGCGCACGGGACCTGAAGAAGCGCTGCGGTGCTCGTTCTGCCACAAGTCGCAGGACGCTGTAGCGAAGTTGATCTCGTCGCCGAGCGACTATCCTCGCGCATATATATGTGACGAGTGCGTCGCTGTCTGCAACTCGATCCTGGAAGACGATCGCAGCGGGGATGCAGCGCATCCAGCGGCAACCGCCGGCCACCTGCCCAAGCCGCAGGAAGTGAAGAGCTTCCTCGATGACTACGTGATCGGCCAGGACCAGACCAAGAAGAAGCTGGCAGTGGCTGTTTACAACCATTACAAGCGCGTGCAGATGAATCGCATGCGCAACAACGAAGTGGAGCTGGCCAAGTCGAACATCCTGCTGGTTGGCCCAACCGGCTCGGGCAAGACGCTGCTGGCGCACACGCTGGCTAAGATGCTGGACGTACCCTTTGCCATTGTGGACGCAACCACACTGACCGAAGCCGGGTATGTGGGCGAGGATGTTGAGAACATCATCCTGAAACTGCTGCAGGCCGCGGACGGTGATGTGATGCGCGCACAGCAAGGCATCATCTATATCGACGAGATCGACAAGATCGGGCGCAAGGACGAGAACCCGTCGATCACGCGCGACGTTTCAGGCGAAGGCGTGCAGCAGGCGCTGCTGAAGATACTCGAAGGTACAGTTGCGAACGTGCCCCCCCAGGGCGGGCGCAAGCATCCGCACCAGGAATTTACGGCCGTCGACACCACCAACATTCTGTTTATCTGCGGCGGCGCATTTGTGGGGCTGGAGCGGGTGGTTGGGCGTCGCGTCGGGAAGAAGGCGCTTGGCTTCAAGAGCGTGGATGCGGAGGCGGATGCAGCGGCCACGCGTTCGCATCGCGATACGGAGTTGCTGCGCCAGACGGAGCCGCAGGATCTGATCAAGTACGGACTGATTCCCGAGTTTGTGGGGCGCCTGCCGGTGATGGGCATCCTGGACGAACTGGATGAACAAGCGCTGATCGAAATTCTCACCAAGCCGCGCAACGCGATTGTGAAGCAATATCAACGTCTGCTGGAGTACGAGAATGTCCGGCTGCACTTTACGCAGGACGCAATCGGAGCTGTAGCGCGCGAAGCACTGGCGCGCAAGGTAGGCGCGCGCGGACTGCGCATGATTCTCGAAGAGCTGATGCTGGACCTGATGTACCACTTGCCGTCGAGCAAGCGTGTCAGGGATCTTGAGATCACGCGCGAGATGGTAGAGAGGCGCGACCTGTCGTTGTGCCTGCTGGAAAAGGCGGGCTGATCTCTTCTTCCGATCAATTTATTGTGCACACTCCTTTTCGAATCTGAGAAGTGGGAGTGCACGCCCATAAGTCGGAGACTTCACTGGATTCGGCTGTACAATCCCAACATGAGCCGTGCGGGTGGCATGCATCCGGAGCCGTTGCCGCACGTCTAAAGTTCAGGTGCCCCTATGACAGCAAAATCCGAAGCGCGCAAATTGCCGATGATGCCCATCCGGGAGATGGTGATCTTTCCTTACATGATGACGCCGTTTGTGGTGGGCCGGCTTTCGAGCGTGCGCGCGCTGGAAGAGGCGCTGAACGGGGACCGCAAAATCTTTCTTGCGACGCAGCACGATGCATCGATTGACGAGCCAAAGGCGAAAGAGATCTTCCAGGTGGGTTGCATCTGCAATATCGTGCAGAGCGTGAAGATGCCGGACGGCAACATCAAGGTGCTGGTGGAAGGCGTTGAGCGCGCCAAGTCAACTGAAATAAGCGACCGGGATGGATTCTTCGTAGCCACGGTGCGGACCGGCAAGACCGATTTTGAATTGACGCCTGCAGTCGAGCAATTGATGCAGCGCGTCACAAGCCTCTTTGAGCAGTATGTCAAGCTGCAGCAATCGCTGAATTACGAGACCATCATCGCCACGGTGCGGATGGACGAGCCGGCAAAGCTTTCAGACACGATTGCAGCGAACCTGCAACTGGGCATCGACGAGAAGCAGGAGTTGCTCGGCATCTTCGACCCCGCGGCGCGACTGGCCCGCATCGCTGACGTGCTGGACATTGAAATTGAGAAGCTGGACCTGGACCGCAACATCCAATCGCGCGTGAAGCGGCAGATGGAGCGGGCGCAAAAAGAGTATTACCTGAACGAAAAGATCAAGGCCATCCAGAAGGAACTGGGTCGCGGCGAGAAGAGCGAATTCGACGAATTACGCAAGAAGATCGAATCCTCCGGCATGCCGAAAGAAGTGCTGGATAAGGCGATTCAGGAGTTGAAGAAGCTTGAGGCGATGCCGCCGATGTCGGCCGAATCGACGGTGAGCCGCAACTACATCGACTGGCTGCTGGCGGTGCCGTGGAAGAAGCGCTCGAAGGAGACGCGGTCAATCGACTATGCCGAAAAGGTGCTGAACGAGGACCACTACGGGCTGGAAAAAATCAAGGAACGCATTCTGGAATTTCTGGCGGTGCGGCAACTGGTGAAGAACCCCAAGGGCTCGATCCTTTGCTTTGCGGGGCCTCCGGGGGTGGGCAAGACCTCACTGGGCATGTCGATTGCGAAGGCCACGGGGCGGAAATTTGTGCGGCTGTCGCTGGGCGGCATACGAGACGAGGCGGAGATTCGCGGACATCGCAGGACGTATATCGGTGCGTTGCCGGGACAGATTATTCAACACATGAAACGCGCGGGAACGAAGAACCCGGTGTTCCTGCTGGATGAAGTGGACAAGATGGCATCGGACTTCCGCGGCGATCCGGCATCGGCTTTGCTGGAGGTATTGGACCCGGAGCAGAATACGACGTTCCAGGATCACTACCTCGACGTCGACTACGACTTGTCGCAAGTGCTTTTTGTGGCCACGGCCAACGTGATGCATACGATACCGGCCGCGCTGCAGGATCGCATGGAAGTGCTGCGGCTGCAAGGCTACACGGAGAACGAGAAGCTTGAGATTGCGCGCCAGTACCTGGTGAAGAAGCAGCGTGAGCAGACCGGACTGAGCGAAAAGAACATCGTCTTCGCAGACGACGCGATTCTTGAAATCATCCGCTACTACACGCGCGAGGCCGGGGTGAGAAACCTGGAGCGCGAAATCGGGAACGTGTGCCGCAAGGTTGCACGCCGGGTGGTGAAGAAGGGCGCGAAACACAAGGAAGAGATCACGGCTGCGAGCATCGCGGAGTTTCTCGGCGTGGCGCGTTACCGCGACTCAGAAGTGCATGAGAAGAGCGAAGTGGGCCTTGTGACCGGTCTCGCATGGACCGAGGTTGGCGGCAGCATTCTGACGACCGAGGTGCAGGTGCTGGACGGAAAAGGCAAGCTGACGATCACCGGCCAACTGGGCGACGTGATGCAGGAATCAGCGCAGGCGGCGCTCAGTTACATTCGCGGCAAGGCCCAGGTGCTGGGGCTGAGTCGCGAGTTCTATCGCAACATGGACCTGCATCTGCATGTTCCGGAAGGCGCGATTCCGAAGGATGGTCCTTCGGCCGGCATTACCATGGCAACCGCGCTGGCAAGCGCACTGGCCAAGATTCCGGTGCGGCGCGATATTGCGATGACGGGCGAAATCACGCTGCGCGGCAAGGTGCTGGCGATTGGCGGTTTGAAAGAAAAGCTTCTCGCGGCGTTGCGTGCGGGCATTTTCGAAGTGATCCTGCCGCGCGCAAATGAAAAGGATATAGCAGAGCTTCCCGACAACATCAAGAACTCGATCAAGCTGCACTTCGTAGACCAGATGGATGAAGTGCTGGCATTGGCGCTGGAGACCCCGCTGCCCACCGTTGTTTCCGCGGAGAACGAGGTGCTGCCGACCGTGCCGCAGCCGGACGTGGTGAGCGGGCAAGTATCGCCGCAGTAATTCTGAACATCCTACGCAGAGTCTCTGCATTGCCCGAGGATGAGCCAGATCGGCGCGGCGGGTTACTTCTGAATGTCTTGAAATGCGTGGACCCAGGCGTTCATCACGTCGTCGAACGTGAATCCAGGGGACATTTTGCAGTGAGAAAACGTGTCGCCCTTCTTTTCGCACTGGGCAACCCGCTCGCCCTTGCTGTTGTAGAGCGTGAGGCCGTTCGGTCCTTTTGGAATCTTTACGAGGGCCGGCTGGGTCACGGGCGGGGCCGCGAGATTGATCGTGTGAATGGCCGGGACGTTGGCAGTGGCGGCCAATAAGCAAATGGCGACGAGTGTGTGCACATTCACTCCAGTTTTGGGTTGAGATAGTGTGAGCACAGTATAGGGCCATTCGATTTTTAGATCGCCTACTATTTTGTGGTTCATCTCGCTCAAAGTTACCTTTGGAATTACTGGTGTTCGGGTGCGCGCATCCTTTGCGGTTCTATATCTGTCGAGGGCCCCGTGATGTGCCAATTTGACAGGGCTCTGCCTCAGGGGCTGAAGCCCGAATAGTCTGCGTGAGAACTCACGTCGTGGAGGGTTGCATCGCCCCTACGGGGCTCGGGTCGTACTGTTGTCGTT
This sequence comes from uncultured Acidobacteriaceae bacterium, assembly GCA_963826915.1. Taxonomy (GTDB): domain Bacteria; phylum Acidobacteriota; class Terriglobia; order Terriglobales; family Acidobacteriaceae; genus Telmatobacter. The sequence goes on along the minus strand of CAWGYG010000003.1, from coordinate 262,083 downwards.
GTCCCCGGGTGACGCCGTTGATCCGTGAGCCGGATCAACGGCTCTACCCGGGGCTAGTTTCCCTACATCCCTACGGGATGTTTTTCCCGGGCAGCATTCGTCACAGGCAAGCCAGCGCGATCGGATCAACGGCTCTACCGGGGTTAGTTTCCCTACACCCCTACGGGGTGTTCTTCCCACGCAGCATTAAAGACCAGGCCAGTCGCGAGAGAGACAGGAACATCCGCAGGTTCACACGCAGCACTCGCCGCAGGCAAGCCAGCGCGGAGATTGAGTTCTCATGCAGACACTGAAGCCTGTACCCTCTGACTGACCCTTTCTTACGCGTCCTGTATCCTCATCAAAGAAAGGCCACGGCGCGCTGTACGCAGCCCGCTCAGCGTATGTGATCGATGCCCTATGAGCCACAGTTTCTTCTTTCGGCCCTGGCGGCGGAGCAGTTCCCTGCTCCGACTGTGCCGGAGATTGCGTTTCTGGGCCGGTCCAACGTGGGCAAATCGAGCCTGCTGAACGCGTTGGTGGGCGCGAAGACGGCGAAGGTTTCGCAGACGCCGGGGCGGACGCGCGCTATCAATTTCTTTGCGCTGCTGGGTGCAAGACAACAGCCCAAGCTGGTATTTGCAGATCTGCCGGGCTACGGCTACGCCAAGATTTCGAAGTCGATTTCGGCGGGCTGGCCAGCGTTCATTGAGCCGTATCTCGCCATACGCTCGACGCTCAAACTTTGCATCTGCCTTGTCGATTCGAATGTGCCTGCGCAGGAGCGCGACCGCCAGCTGATCGATTGGCTACGGCACGCGGGGCGCGAGTTCGCGGTGGTGGCAACGAAGATCGATCGGCTGAGCGGCAATGAGCGCGTGCGGAATTTGCAGATTCTGAAAAAGGGACTGGGACTGGACGATGTGATCGCGGTTTCGGCGAAGACGGGATACGGGATCAAGGAGCTTTGGGCCCGAATCGAATCCGCAGGCGCAGAGCGGGAATGACGTCAGCCCGCGGGGCTTGAAGGTTCGGGCGCGAACCGGTGTTCTTCAGTCTCGCCATTGATGCCCACTTGAATCTGAACCTGAGTCGCGATTTCACCTTGTTGAACTTCGCGGCGTACGCGCTCAATGAAGCGAGCGGCAAAATCCTGGTCGGAAAGCAGCAGGCGCAGGGATTGGGCGGCGCGGCCGAGGTAGCGCGGAGCCAGGCGCAGCCAACGGCGGGCGGCCCAGGCGGCGGGTTCGAGACAGGCGACAGCAATTGCGTCGAGTCTGGGCAGCCACTTCGCGTGGGCGGATGCCACTGACCACGAAATCAGCGTTTTGTTTTGCGTCGGGTCGATTGCTGAATCGACATTCTGCAAGAGGTTGGGGGTCGCGCGGAGGGGAAACTGCGCGCGATGCAGATCGGGCTGGACACCGCGTTCCAGCATCTCGCGTTCGATCTCCAATGGAGCGGCGGCTACGCACACGGCAACGGTTTCGCGCTTGCGAATCTCATTTTTCAGAATGCGGAGAGCTTCGTCGAGCGAGGTGACCAGGAAGTCCACGACGCCGTCGCGGATTGCCTGTTTCTGTGCGGCTGTGTCGGCTGTGGCTGCGAGCGACGCGGCACCGGCGATATTGCCAGCCAGGACAAGGACACGACCGTGGTGATCGAGTTCCGCCACGTAGAGGAGCCTGCCCCCCAGGCTGGGATCGGTTTCAGAACCAGACACGGAACCGGGCATGGAGCCTGCAAATGGAATAAGACCCAGGTAGAAGGCATGCGTTTCGATGGCAAGAGAGAATGCCGGGGATGGGGCGGGATCGAGCGGCAAGGCAGGACTCGCTTTTTGGTTTTGCCCGCTATGGAAGCGGCCTAATCTTTTGCCCGTTCTTTCCAGTTGAGGGTGCGGACGAACAGGATGATCTCTCCGGGTTTGGGATCACGGAGCTTGAATTTTGCGAGGCTCTTGGCATTAGCGCAACCATTTGGCGTGACGATTCCCTTGTTCAGTATGTCGGAGACGGAATACCAAAGATCGCCGGGAGCTTTTTCGATCTCAGCGTCGCAATTGACGTAGATTTCCATGGCGCTGTCGTAGGAGGCGTGAATCGAAACCTCCTTCGCATCCGCAGGCAACGTCAAAGTGCCCGTGAGATCCTCGTTTTCTTTCGACATGTCGGCGTGAATCGTGGCGAGATGATTGACCCGGATCAGAAAACCGGTGGTCGCAAGGGGGCGCTCGGTTTTACTATCGAGAATTCGGATGGTGATGGTTTTAGTCCCTTGCGGTTGCTGCGAATTGCAAAGCGGGACCGCAAGAACCAGCAACATCATCGCCCAAACTACACGTTGACCCATGATCGTCTCTTTCCGCTACCAGGTGTTGTAAGGCTGCCCGTCGGTGCCTACTTCATCTGACCCCGAGTGTACATCGTCGATGCCGGGATCGGTCTGGTCAAGGGAATGTAGAGAATCACTTGTGTCAGTCACCCAAGTATCCCGAGCCTTGGTCATGGGGTCTTCGGGAACGGCCTTGAGGTAGCCATCCTGGACAAGGTCGTCGAGCGATTGCGGAGCTTTCTGCTTGTCCATGGTGTAAGAGTCGATGGCGGTGCGCATAACGCGCAGATCTTCCTTGAGCACGGCCTCTTTTGCCGAGCGGACGGCGCTGACAAAACTGGGGATGGCAAGCGTCGTCAAGACTCCAATGATCATCATGACGATCATCAGTTCCATCAGGGTAAAGCCAGCGTCTTGTCTACGTCTGCCGCGCATGGGTTCCTTTGCTCTTAGAAACAGTCGGCTACCAATCAGAATATCTTGTGCCGTCCAATGCGGTTCCGGTGGATTTGGAATGCACATCGAACACGCTCTGGCCGCCATAGGAGTCTGAGGTCGGATCGTCCTGCATGGAGCGCAGACCCCAGTCGGCCTGACCGGTCATGGGATCAACCGGAATACGGCGAAGAAACTTGACCTTTTTGCCCTGAATGTCGACGCCATTGACCAGCGTTTCGAGGTCGGGCGGATAGTTCTGGCTGTCGACCTTGGTCTGGATGGCACCTTTGTCTGCCGCGTCCTTGTAGTGATCGATGGCGTCGCGCATCTGCCACAAATCATAGTGCAGCTCGCGTTCCTTTTGCCGCTTGATATTGAAGCGGGTAATGGGGATTGCAGCCGAAGCGAGAATCGAGAGAATGAACACGGTGACGATCAACTCAACAAGCGTAAGTCCGCGCTCATTACGATTCCGGATTGGGCGCCTGACCTTCATTTGCGGAACACCTAGTGCACCACAATGGTGGTGCGTGAGGTTTGTACCTGCAACGGTTTCTGAGCACTATTCATGGCACCGGCCCGGGTAATGTTGATGTCGCTCTGACCGGCACTCTTAGCCTGAAACGTAAGGACGCACAACACACCTGCACCGCTCACCCCGGGTGCTCCGGGCGGGCGTGAGGCATTCAAGGTGATTTCGCCGGGCCCGTCGTCGCGATGCGCCATGGCCACGATCTGTCCATCACGATTGAGGAAATCACCGTCGCCAACGTTGACCAAAGCCAACTTGGAGGGATCGTATTGAACCTGCACGGGAACGGCGGCAACGTCGGTGGCGCCGGTCAATACCAAAGGCACCTGGAATGTGGTGCCAGCAATGACGGTTCCCGGCGAATTGAGCATGAGGCTGACGTGCTGCGCTGGTTCCTCAGTGGGCTGGCCGGGAGGCGGACTGGCGGCGGTGGCAGAGCGATTGGCGTCGGCGGCTACATTATTGGCATTCGCAGCGGCGCGCATTTGCGCCAACGCGGCGGGCGCGGCACCTTCAGCGCTTGGACCGGGCAGCGAGCCCGCACTGGGGCGAGACGAGGCCGGGGGCATTGCTGGAGGGGGCACCGGGACTGGCCCGGGTGTTGGGCTGGAGATATGGCGCAGCTCAATGGACTGGCCGGAGCCGGTATCGATGGGGCGCAGGTTCGAGGGCGTCAACTCCTGCGAACGGACAACGTGGGGGACCACCAGGAAGACAATCTCGTCGTCCTGAATGATGTGGTCCTTGGAGCCGAAGAGGTAGCGGAGGATGGGGATCGAGCCCAACCCTGGAATGCCGCTCCAGTTCTCCTGTATCTGCTTTTCCTGGATGCCGCCGAGGATGTTGGCTTCGCCTTCGCGGAGGCGAACCGTCTGCTCGGCTACGCGCTGGCTGAGGATCGGTTCGGTGACGCCACTGATGGTGACCGATCCGCTTTGCGCAGTGACTTCGATCTTGATCTTGAGGGTGACGTCGCGATCGTAATGAACGGTTGGCGTGACCTCGATATTTACGCCCACATCCTGGTATTGGAACTGCGTATTGACGAGCGAGCTGACGAGGGCTGTGGCAGCGCCGGTCTGGTAGGAGCCGGTGGCAATCGGAATACGCGAACCAACCTTAAACGTTGATTTCTGCTGGTCGGCGGCGCGGATGCGCGGGTTCTGGAGAATCTTGGTATTGTCGTCGGTCAGCAGAGCATTGGCGGTGGCGGCGCCGACAGTGACCGCAAAATCATTCGCGTTCAGGTGCGCCAGGTTATAGAGAGTCGGGCTGGTCGACGTTGAAGTGGGGGTACAGGTGGTGCTTCCTGTCGGGCAGGTCGTTGTGGAGCCGCTAGACGTGGGAGGCTGGAGGGCGACGCCGACACTGCTGGGCCATTGAATGCCGAGGTTCCGCTCCCAGTTCTTGCTCACTTCAAGGACAGCGATATCGACCACGACCTCGGGGCGCGCCTTATCGAGATCACTGACGAGTTTCTGCGCCAGCATCAATTCGTCGGGTGTTGCGCGCATGACAATCGCGTCCTGGCTGGCAACGCCATAGACCTTGGCATTGGGGAGCAGGTTGCGTATGGCAGTCTGGACGTCCTGCAAGTCGTTCTGCTGCCATGCATTTGTCAGGTAGAAGGTCTGTACGGCCTGCTCATCCAGCTCGGCACGCTTGGAACGGGTATTGGCAGCAACGAAAATCGTGTTCTGAGTGATGGGGCGCCAGAAGGTGCCGGACATGGTCCCGACGATGCGCAGCGCATCGAGCAGAGATACATTGTTCAGATCGACCTGGACCCGCTTTGAAATGTAGTCGGGATCGAACATTACATTGATGCCCGCGGCCTTGCCGATGGCCTGGTAGACGGTTTTGGAATCTTCGATCATGCGGAGCGTAAGCGGCTCGTTGGACATGGGCTTGAGCTGGAGCGGCGAACCCATTGAATCGAGGGCTTCTTCAGTGATGCCCGTGGTCGGAATGCTGCTCTGGGCAGGCGGCTGTGTGCCTTGCCGGGTGCGGATCCTGGCAATTTCCTGCTGGGCTGACTCATTGCTGGGATCGATTTCGGCCGCGCGCAGGAGCTCCGTCAACGCTCCCTGTTCATCGCCGGAGGCGGCAAGGGTCCGGCCCTTGGTGACATGCATCGCGGAGTCAGTGAGCCGCACGCGGTAGTAGGCGGAGCGGAAGCGAATGTCCTTTGGCGACATCGAATAGGCTTTCTGGTAGTCCTGGAAAGCTTCATCGAAATCTTCGCGGGCCTCGGCGGTCTGTCCACGCTTGTAGTAGGAATTGGCCGACTCGGCGCGCAGGGTGGCGGCGCCAACAGCAAGCAGGGTCAGAATGGCGGAAAATCCAACCCAGAATCTGGCTCTCGAAAGAAACGATCCGGAGGGCGCCGGACAATTAGCGCGGGTTTTCATCGTACTCCCATGCGTCGTAAAGGACCCGCGATCCGGACCGGGCCCGCTGGAGCCGCCTTGGCTGCCCCGAACGCGATTGAAAACGCGAATGTTGACGCAATTCCTGATTGAATTCAGCCAACCCAATGATGCCCCATTCTAGCAAAGCCCCATAGAACAATGGGAGATAGGTATTGCGATGCTACGATGAAACTTTGAGGATGCTTCCCGATGGCGCGCCAGACCAGCCACATTATCGTACAGCCGGAACGGACTGGGCCGTCTAAAAAGGAGACGCCCCGCGATCCCGTCGCTTCCGGCCAGCGCGATGCCGCCCAGAACCGGGCCGCCAGCCACAACTACTTTCTCCTCGAGAAATTCGAGGCCGGTGTGGCCCTGCGGGGAACCGAGGTCAAGTCCATCCGCGAGGGCAAAGCCAATCTTAAAGACTCCTACGGCCTGATCAAGGACGGAGAAGCATTTTTGCTGAACGTTCATATTGGACCGTATTCGCATGGAAACATCGCCAACCACGACGCTCTGCGCACACGAAAGCTGCTTCTGCACCGGAACGAAGTTCGTCAGTTACAGTCGAAGACGCAAATCAAGGGTCACACGCTCATTCCGACCCGGCTTTATTTCAGAAACGGGCGGGTAAAATGCGAATTGGCCGTGGCCAAGGGCAAGCAGGACTGGGATAAGCGCGAGACCGAACGGCGTCGCGAAGCCGACCGCGAGGCACGGGCAGCGGTAAACGCCAGCAAGCACCGGATGGGGCGCTAAAAACAACCATATTGAAAACCAAGAGGAAAGAATGAAGACTCATCTGTCTTTCGCGAATCCCGCTGCAATCGAGACCGAATTGCTGGCCGTGACGGCTACCGATACGCAAACGGCGAAGGGCCCCGACGCAAAGGCCAAGCCCACGCTTCTGTGCTCTGACGACGCGGTCAGGGCGGCTGCGGCGGCAGTGCTGGCGAGTGGCGAGTTCAAGGCGGGCGCAAACGAGACGGTTCTGCTGCACTCGCCGGCGGGGCTGGCAGCCAAGCGGCTGCTGCTGGTGGGACTGGGCAAGCAGGCCAAGGTTACGATTCATTCCGTGCGCAATGCTGCCGGGACGGCGGTGCGGTACACGAAGCCGCGCGGGATCCGCGAGCTGACGTTTGCGTTGCCGGAAGCGAGTAGTGAATCGAGCGTATCGCTGCCTCCCGGGCCCTGTGTTCGCGCCGCTGTTGAAGGCGCATTAGTGGGCGATTTTGACCCGGACACCTATCGCAGCGACCGCAAGGATGTCAGCGTGCAGTCGTTTACTGTTGCCGCACCGGGGAATTCTGACAAGGATGGTTTGGAAAGCGCATTCAACGAGGGGATGGTTATCGGCGAGAGCCAGAATTTCGCACGGTCGCTGGTGAACGAGCCGGGCAATAAATTGACGCCGACAGTTCTCGGACAACGTGCTGGCGAAATGGCGGACAAAGTTGGGCTGAAGGCGGAAATTTACTCGACCGACAAGTTGCACGAGCTGAAGATGGGCGCGTTTTGGAGCGTTTCGCAAGGTTCGGAGGAACCGCCGGCGCTTATCGTTTTGCGCTACGATCCGCCGGGAATTACGGACGGACCTGTGCTGGGGCTGGTGGGCAAAGGCATCACGTTCGATACAGGCGGCATCTCGATCAAGCCGGCAGACAAGATGGAGCTAATGAAGTACGACATGGCTGGGGGCGCGGCCATGCTGGGAGCCATCCGCGCCATCGCCCTGCTGAAACCAAAAGTGCGCGTGATCGGGATTGTGTGCGCGGCGGAGAATATGCCGGATGGCAAGGCGCAGAAGCCGGGAGACGTGCAGACGGCGATGTCGGGGAAGACTATCGAAATCATCAACACGGATGCTGAAGGCCGGCTGGTGCTTGCGGATGGACTGACCTACGCGAAGTCCCTGGGCGCGACACACCTGATTGATGCAGCCACGCTGACTGGCGCTTGCGTTGTGGCGCTGGGCACACATAATGCCGGAGCGTTCTCAAACAACGATGCTTCTTTTGAAAAGTTTCAGGCGGCATTGGCTACTTCAGGCGAAAAATTCTGGCGCTTGCCGCTAGGCGACGAGTATGCCGACCAGATTCGCAGCGACATCGGCGACATTAAGAACACGGGCGGACGGCATGGCGGGGCGATTACGGCGGCGGAGTTCCTGAAGGTCTTCGCGGAAGACACACCGTGGATTCATCTCGACATCGCGGGGCTGGCGTGGATTGAAGACACCAAGCCGTATATCTCGAAAGGTCCCAGCGGGGTCGCGGTGCGGTCGATATTGGAGTGGGTGCGGAGCTACGGGGCTTCTTAGGCAGGATCGGGGCGTTCGGTAGGTTCCTTCAGGGGCTGAGGCCCGGCCCTCGAATGGACCTTTGCGGCACGAAGTCGCGCCCTGACACAAAGCGGTGTTCGGAACCCCTTTAGATTCATCGATAGGCCGAGAGCTCGGAAATTCCTGTGCTTATTCTGTGCTGTAGGTAAGCGCATGAATCGTCTCGAACAGGTTTGGTTCAGCCGAAGTTTCCGCATAGGCGGTGACTCAGCCGGTACTCACAATTACGCTTGTCATCCAGAGGAGCGCGGCGACGAAGGATCTACAGTTGTTCTTCATCACATCCCGTGCTGCCACTTTAGCGTACGCTAACTCAAATGCACGAGCGCTCCTACTCCACATACATCATGGCCAGCCGCAGCCGATCAATTTATATCGGGGTGACAGGGGATCTGCAAAAGCGTGTCTTTCAGCACAAGTGGAAGGAGTATGAAGGATTTACCGCGCGCTACAACTGCGACCGTCTCGTCTGGTTCGAACAGCATCAGTATGTCCAGAACGCAATAGCGCGGGAAAAGGAATTGAAGGGCTGGAGCCGTTCAAAGAAGATCGCACTCATCGAGTCAATCAATGCTGCGGGTCGATCTGAGCCGCGAATGGTACGACTATGAGGGATCGCCCGCATGATGGCTGGACACACGACCACTGCTGGTTCTGCTTTGCCTGCATATGTGACCATCGCGAACGCTTCCCTGAGTGGAAGCAGGCGCATGAGGAGCGCGGGTGCTACCGGCATGCTTATTACAGCGAACGGGAGAAGGGTGTTTACCTGTGGGTCTGTAGAACTTGCTTCAAACGCATGAGGTCAGAATTCGGCTGGACGATTCAAATCGAAGAAGGTTGATACTTGGTGCATTCAAAAAGGCATTCTGGGCGGATCGTCGTCAATTGGGAAAAGTAACGCCCGGGTTGACTAGTTCGTGCCGCCCCTACGGGGCTGCGGCCAAATTTTGCAGCTAACCCAGGACTGCGTTCGCTGGCGCGAACTTGTCCTGGGCTAAATTCCCATGGCCCCTCCGGGGCCGTTGAAGCGGGCGGATGGTCGCCGATTGGGAAGTTTCGGCCGAGGCTTGACTTGCCACATATCTTGCCAATTTTGTACTAATTTTGTACTAACGATATGGATTTCTTGGCTATCCAGGACATTTGGGATAATGCAGAATCAGTAACTTACGTGTTTTCGATGGCCGTTTGAGTCGTGCCCTGACACAAATCACCTGGGGTGGGGCTGGCTGGGCGCTCGCTTTTCGCTCACAAAAGCTTTAGAGATATCCCAGGTCTCAGAAGCGAGACCTGGGGCACCCGGCACTCGGTGATTCACTCCGTTAAGGATTTGTGGGCGTTAGTTGATTGAAACCTGCGCCCGGGGATAGACCTGACTCGACCACGGTGTTGCTTCCATTCACCCACTGGGTCCCGCCGGTGCCGAGAGGCACGATGTACCTTTGCCCTGTCGCAGTGTTTTGTGTGGCCTGAACGCCGTTGATGACATCGTTGAAACTGTCGTTCTGGAGCGCGCTGATCATTCCCTGCTCACGCGCGTTCTCGGCGTTGGTGGCGGCAATCGTGGACTGGGTCGAGGCGTTGATCTGCCCGATCGCCTGGTTGTTCAGCTGGTTTTGCATCTGCGACCAGGCCGGGTTCATGGCCAGCGAGCTCCCGGCATGCTGCAGCATCGCCCCAGCCCCTGTGGCTTGAGACGCCGGGGCGATGAGGCTGGCCAACGCCACTACCAACCAGCTCGATCCCGGCCCGCCGGGCCCCATCAGCATCGTTTCCGCATACACGTATGCGAACATCGGGGTGCCATTCTTCGTGCAGCTAAAGAAGGCCTCACCGCCTGTGGTATGGCTTATCCCCTGTTGTGCAGGGTGGTATTTGGGCGCCATCTCATCGCTTTTTGTCACCTGCAGACCCTGGCACATAGAGGCGAAGCGCGCCTGCCCGTACTTGGTCGCGAACACATTCGCTGTGACATAGGAAGCTACGCCCGGACCTGGACGCAGTGTCGGTCCCGGCACCCTGTACGGAGGAACAGTTGCGTCCCCTACGCGCAGATCGGTGAAGCCGTCGGGCGAAGTCATATCCACGACAAGACGGGTGTCGATGCTGCTGAAACGAAAGAGTCCGCCGTAGGTCTTCCAGCCTTGGGGAACCTGAATTGAGAATGCCTGCTCCCGGGTGTCGCGGACTGTGACCCATCGAACGGCGGCGGCTGAACCGGTCGCGGCTTGTGCCGGGCCGTTGGTTGCGACATCCGCAGACATCGCTGTCCCGCTGGGGATGGTTGAGGCGGAACCGTGCGCCCGGTTATAGGCGACTCCCAAAGCCACCAACCCCAGAAAGACCACCACGACTAGAAAGGCGCCAACCAGCACCAGCTTTTTCATTTGTCGCCTCCGTTGACTTCAAAGATTGTCTATTCTGTGCGGAACCTACGGGGCGTCGGAATTTGACTCTGCAAGATCAGCCTTGGGGGAAATCCGACTCTTCGGCCCTGTTTGCCACGAATTGTAGCCGGTTCGAAGGAGCTTGCGATGCACATTTCCAAAGTCTCAGAAGCGAGACCTGGGGCGAACGACCTCGAGTTAGACGCCGACGATGTTGCCGTCGGGGTCTACGTCGACGGCTAATGCTCTTGGTTCGCGGGGAAGGCCGGGCATGAGCATCATGTTTCCAGCTACGGCGACGACGAAACCGGCGCCTGCGGAGAGCGAGGCATCGGTCACGTTGAGTGTCCAGCCGGTGGGAGCGCCCATCACCTTGGGATTGTCGGTGAGCGAATACTGGGTTTTGGCGATGCAGACGGGCAGACGACCGAACCCCCAACTGGTGAAACGGTCAAGATGAGCGCGGGCTACGTCGCTGAAGGTGACGCCATCCGCTCCGTAGACCTGAATCGCGACCTTGAGAATCTTCTGCTCGAGGGTGTCGTCGAGAGAATAGACGGGCTGAATGTCGGGTGAAGGATTGGCTTCGATGGTGGCGGCAACTTTTTGAGCGAGATCGACGGCACCCTGGCCACCCTTGGTGAATGCCTCAACCAAGGCGCAGGGCACCGCCTGAAGCATGCACTCGGTAGCGATCAAATCGAGGTCCGCAGGCGTGTCTGACGGGAACCGATTAATAGCGACCACGATGGGGACGCCGAATCCGCGCAGGGCGTGGATGTGGTGCGCGAGGTTGGGAAGGCCAGCATCGATGCGACCCTCTCCCTGGGCGCGAATGCTCTGCACGGTTGTGACAAGCACGGCGACGGCGGGCTTGATGCCCGAGGAGCGCATCACGATGTCGAAGTACTTTTCCGCGCCGAGGTCGGCGGCGAATCCGCATTCGTTGACGACGTAATCGGCAAGCCGAAGCGCCATCTGCTGGGAGAGGACGCTGCAGGTGCCGTGGGCGATGTTGGCGAATGGGCCGGTGTGGACCAAGGCGGGCGTTCCTTCAGTGGTCTGGACAAGGTTGGGCAGAATGGCGTCGCTGAGCAGAGCCATCATGGCGCCGGTGGCTCCCAGATCGGCGGCTGTGACGGGACACTTGGACCGTGAAGCTCCAACGACGATGGCATCGAGACGGCGGCGCAAGTCCCCGCGGCCGGAAGCGAGGGCGAGGATGGCCATAATCTCAGAAGCTGCGGTGATGACGAAACCGGTGTCGCGCGAGGCGCCGTCTCCCTTGGAGCCGAGACCGACCTGAATGTGGCGGAGGGCGCGGTCGTTCATATCCATCGCTCGGGGCCAGGTGATTTGCGCGGGGTCGAGATCGAGGGCGTTGCCGAAGAACAGGTGGGAGTCAATCATGGCCGCGAGCAGGTTGTGGGCAGCGGTGATGGCATGAAAATCGCCATGGAAATGGAGATTGATTTTCTGGCTGGGTTCGACTTGCGAGAGGCCGCCGCCTGCCGCTCCGCCTTTCAAGCCAAAGACGGGGCCGAGCGATGGCTCGCGCGAAGTGACGATGGATTTGCGGCCAATGCGCTCGAGACCCTGCGCGAGTCCGATGGAGACGACGGTTTTGCCCTCGCCGGAGGTGGTTGGGGTGGTTGCGGTGACCAGGATCAGCTTTCCGCGAACGGGAAACGCGGGATTGCCGAGCAGATCGAGCTTGAGCTTGGCGCCGTGGGCACCGATGGCTTCGTATTCCGCGGGTAGCAGGGAAAGTTTCTGCGCAATCTCTTCGATAGGTAGGGGCATATGTGTCTGCAAAACTGTATTTTCCATGGCACTCATCCGTAGACCTGAACGGGAAGGACTATACTCCCGCGGGCGTACAGAATGGTTGTGACGACGGCTACACAAGGGGTAACCGGGGTACTAAAAACGTGGCTTGTAGTTAAAGAGCATTTCCTCAGGGGCTAAAGCCCATCTCTCAACTTGGAGCGTGTGCGGCACGACTAAAAAGTCGTGCCCTGTTACAAAACTCACGGCAAAGAGCCATGCCCCCCATATGCCTCAAAGCCGTCCCCTTTTCAAAGAGGCTGCCTTTTCGGAACCTTTTGTCCGGGGCACTACATCGCTTCAGGGCTTTCAATGCCCAGCCAGCCGAGGACCGTTATCAATTCGCGGAGCGCAACCGCGGCGGTGGCGAGCAGGAACATGCGGCGTTCCGGATCCAGTTCAGTAAGCACGTGATGCTTGTGGTAGAAGTTGTTGAACTCCTGTGCCAATTGGAACGCGTGTTTGGCGAGATACGCAGGCTCCGATGAGGCGATGCACTGGTCAAGAACGGTTGAACGGCGACCGGCCCGCAGCCAAAGGGCCCAGATGTCTTCTCCGGCGTCGCCCATGAGAAAAGCGCCGGCGTCGGCTCCGGCGAACTCACGGAGGACTGCATCGGGGGTGGTCGCGCCCTTGCGGAAGATGTTGCGGGCGCGGACGACGGCGTATTGGATGTAAGGGCCGGTTTCGCCTTCGAAACTCAGCGCGTCTTTGAAATCAAATGCAATAACCGAGTTGCGCGTGAACTTGAGCATGAAGTACCGCAACGCGCCGATTGCAATTTGTTCGGCGATGATCTGGCGCTCTTCTTCGTCGCGTCCAGTCTGGCGCGCATCTACCTCGGCGCGAGTGGCGGCGATAAGTTTGTCGATGAGGTCGTCGGCCTTGACGCCGAAGCCCTTGCGGCCGCTGACTTCGATGTAGGGACGGGCCTGGTCTTCAGGCGAGACGTCGTAGCCGAGATCGATGGCGCAACGGGGCGTAAGCGCAACCATTTCGTAGCTGAAATGGGTGTAGTGATCGGCCTCGGCGGTATAGCCCATGCCGCGCAGCGCCTGAATTACGTTGGCCTGGGGGTCGGACTGGCGGGCATCAATCACGTTATAGATGGCTTGCGCGCCGCCGAATTGAGGATGATCGGCAAATCCCTTGACGGCCGAGATCCAGCACTCGTGATTGGGGTAGGTAAAGAACTTGCGGTACTCAAAGTCGCGGCCGAGGAGGCCGAATTTCCAGAGGTGATAGGCGATGTCCTTGCCTACGTAGGTGACGGTGCCGTTGGAACGCACGATAACCTTGGCGTCTTCATCGGTGGCTGTCGGGCCGTTTTCGTCGCCGCTGTCCTTGGCGCCGTTTTCGTTGCCCTTCGGGCCGTTCTCGTTTTGGTCAAGATTTGTGCGACTGCCGGGGCGGGTCATGACCCAGCAGCCTTTGTTCTTGCCCTCGTTTTCGAAGTAGAGCACGCCGGTTTTCTTCAACTGCTCGAAGGCGAGGGCCCAGAAATTGAGGTGCAGGATTTCGCTTTCGCGGGGCAGGAAATCGTATTCGATGTCGAGGCGCAGCATGGTTTCAAGATGGCGGCGCAGCACGGCCGTAGAAATCAGCTCCGCGACTTCTGAGGTTTCATTGCCTCCCTCTTCAAGGGCGTGGAGGGTGGCATAGCGCAACTTCTTCCGTGCGGCTTTCTCTTCTTCAGTGCCCTGCTCGTACCACTGTGAAGTGCGGGCATACAGGTCCCAGCAGTAGAAATCGATGCGTTCGCCTTTGAGCTTGAGTTCGTCGAGAAGGTGGCGAACGCCGGCGAGAGACTTGCCTTCGAGGTGTCGGAAGCCAACCACCACATCCGCGACCTGGACGCCGGTGTTGTCGATATAGTTCTGCACCGCGACCTGCTGGCCGGCGGCACGGAGGAGGCGCACAAAGGTGTCGCCGAGGATTGCATTGCGCAGGTGGCCGATGTGGGCGGCCTTGTTGGGATTGATGCTGGTGTGCTCGACCAGAGCATGGAGCGGCTCCCTGGAGGAGTGCTCCAGTTCGGGAGAAGCAACCATGCGGACGCCGATTACACGATCGATGCGGGCATTGATGTATCCGGCACCGGCCACTTCAAACCCGGCAAACCCTTCGAGGCTGCCAAGTGCAGCAACGATCTGCAGAGCGATAACTTTGGGGGCCTTGCGCAGCTTGCGCGCCAATTCAAAAGCGATGGGGGTGGCCAATTCACCCAGGCTGAGGTCGGGCGGCGTCTCAATTGGAATGGAATCCAGCTGGAGGTCGTAGGTCGCTTTCAGAACGCTTTGAAGATGCGTTTCGAGCCTGTTCTTCAACGCAAGATACACTTGGGGATGCCTCAGAAATCCTTGATTTTCAAGGGCGATTCTACCACCTGCGCCACCTGCGGTGGGGCTGGACGCTCGCTTTTCGCTCGCTGGAGGTTCGGTGGTTTTCCTACCACCTGCGGTGGGCTGGACGCTCGCCTTTCGCTCGCTTGTAGGTTCGGTGGTTTTCCTACCACCTGCGGTGGGGCTGGACGCTCGCTTTTCGCTCGCTGGAGGTTCGGTGGTTTTCCTACCACCTGCGGTGGGCTGGACGCTCGCCTTTCGCTCGCTTGTAGGTTCGGTGGTTTTCCTACCACCTGCGGTGGGGCTGGACGCTCGCTTTTCGCTCGCTGGAGGTTCGGTGGTTCCTGCCACCTGCGGTGGGGCTGGACGCTCGCTTTTCGCTCGCTTGTAGGTTCGGTGGTTTTCCTACCACCTGCGGTGGGGCTGGATGCGGCTCGCCGGGTTCGATCTCTGGCTTCAGTGGATGAGGGTCGAGAGATTGGGCACACCGACTCTCAGCCTGATTTGACGAATGCAGCAGTGGCGCTCGACCAGATTTGCGTCTAACTGAATACCGTAAGATAAATAGAGAGTTTGCCTTGAGTTTCCCACTTTGATATGCGGGAAATGGGAAGAAAAAACCCTGTCCATGACGAACGAGATCAAATCCGGCGACGGCCCGAGCCGTTATTACCTGACTACGCCTATTTATTACGTGAATGCGCGTCCGCATCTGGGGCATGCCTACTCGACGATCGTTTGCGACGCAATTGCGCGGCGGAAGCGGGCGCTGGGCATCGATACCTGGTTCCTCACCGGCACGGACGAACATGGGGAGAAGATTGAGCGGTCGGCCAAGCTGGCGGGCTGCAGCCCGGAGGAATTCGCCACTACCATCGCAGGTGAGTTTCGGGGATTGTGGGATCGGCTGGGGCTGACTTACGACGACTTTATCCGCACCACGGAACCGCGGCAAATACGCGGGGTACAGAAGCTCTTCGCGACGATGCGGGACAAGGGGTTCATCTACAAAGGGTCGTACACCGGGCAGTATTGCGTTTCAGATGAGGCGTGGGTTGACGTTGAGCCGGGAATGCCCTGTCCCGATTGCTGGCGAATCACGGAGACGGTGAGCGAGGAGAACTACTTCTTCAAGCTGTCGGCGTTTGAGCGCAAGCTGCTGGAGTTTTACGAGGCAAATCCGGGATTCATGGGGCCGGAGTCGACGCGGCGCGAGGTGATCAGCTTTGTGCGTGGCGGGCTGAAGGATCTTTCGGTGAGCCGGACGAGTGTTTCGTGGGGCATTCCGGTTCCGGGCGACGAGAAGCATGTGGTGTACGTGTGGCTGGATGCGCTGGCCAACTACATTTCCGCGCTGGGGTACGGATCGGACGATCCGGTAGATCAGGCGCGATTTGCGAAGTTCTGGCCTGCGGACATGCACCTTATCGGCAAGGAAATCAGCCGCTTCCATTGTGTTTATTGGCCGGCATTTTTGATGGCCGCGGGCCTCGCGACGCCGCGCACAGTGCGGGCGAATGGGTGGCTGCTGTTCGACCAGGGGAAGATGTCGAAGTCGCGGGGCAACATTGTGCGCGCGGATACGGTTCTGGAAGTGTTGGGGGCCGACGCCCTGAGGTACTTCTTACTCCGGGAGATTCCGTTCGGGCAGGATGGGAATTTTTCGTTTGATGCTTTGGTGCAGCGCTATAACGGCGATCTGGCGAACGGGTACGGGAACCTGGTGAGCCGAGTAGTGAACATGGTGCACAAGTACTTCGGCGGAGTTGTGCCGGAGGCGGGCCAGGAAACCGCAGCCGAGACTGCATTGCGCGAAGGTGCGATTCGCGCGATTGCTGAATTTGGGCCGCTGTTCGACGAGATGAATTTCTCTGAAGCGCTGAAGTCGTTGTGGACGCTGGTTGCGGAGACGGACGGCTACCTGACCGCGAATGCGCCGTGGAAGCGGCCTGCGGACCGGTCTGAGGCGGATCATGCGCTATTGCAGGCGCGGGTGCTGGCCACGGCGGCGGAGGCAATTCGCGTGATTACGGCTCTCGTCTATCCGATCCTGCCGGATTCGGCATCCAAGGTTTGGCATCAGCTTGGGCAAGGCGAGATCGCGGACGCTGCGAAGAATGGCTTTTTGACGAATCTCGTGTGGGGCGGATTGAAGGCTGGTACCAGGTTTGGTGAGCCCGCGCCGCTGTTCCCACGCGCTGAAAAGGATGCGGTCGAGCGTATGCAGAATCTAGAGCATGAAAACAACAAGAGCGTCGTCGAGGCGGCAAGCAAAGCGGAGAACGCTGCGACGTCAGCGCCGGAAGCGCCACCTTCTTCCCTGCCCATCGCGCCTGCACCTCCGCCGGCTTCGCCGTCGGTAAATCCGGTGCACGACCCGAGCCGCGAAGTGGGGGCTGGAGCGCCACACCAGTCTGAGAATTCCTCGGAGAGCAAAGCAACGGCGCCGACGCATGCTCCTGTCGATCCGGAGAAGCCGACCGCGACCACAACGGTTCACCACGTCCCGGCGGAGTTGGCGAGCAGCCGGCTGAGTGCTGTTCCTGCAAACGCTCCTGCGAACGCGCCCTTGACGCCAGCGCAACCAATCGCGACCGAGCAGACAGGCTCACCGCTGGTGGCGGAGCACATTACAATCGACGATTTCGCAAAGGTGGAGCTGCGGGTCGCGCAGATCCTGGTTGCCGAGCGCATTCCGAAAGCCGACAAACTGCTTCGACTGGAAGTGGACCTGGGTTACGAGAAGCGGCAGATTCTGGCGGGAATCGCGCAGTACTATGAGCCGGAGAAACTGATCGGGCGAAAGATCGTGATTGTGGCCAACCTGGCTCCGCGAAAGATGCGCGGATTGGAATCGAATGGGATGCTGCTGGCGGCATCGCTGGAAGGTGGAGCGCCGGTGCTGGCGGGATTTCTTGAGGACGTTCCGCTGGGGGCTCGGCTCAAGTAGCCACCTGCCACCTGCGGTGGGGCCAGACGCTCGCTTTTCGCTCGCCACCTGCGGTGGGGCCAAGCGCTCGCTTTTCGCTCGCCACCTGCGGTGGGGCCAAGCGCTCGCTATTCGCTCGCAGGAGCTTTGGTGGTTTCCCGAATTCTCAAATGCGAGACCTGGGGAGTTCGATAGGTTCCCTCAGGGGCTGAAGCCCAACCTTCTAATGGACCTTTGCGGCACGACTGAAGTCGTGCCCTTGCAAGGTGGCTTTTTGATGTCGATCCGAGAACATGGTGTTGAACCTGCGCGCTGCGCTTTATGGGAGGTTTCTGTTTGCTGATTGATTCTCATGCGCATTTGGATAGCGAGCGGTACGCGGATGACCGCGAGGCCATGCTGGGGCGCGCGTTTGAGGCGGGGGTGGGTGCGGTGCTCGCGATCGGCATTGGCGAGCAGGCGGCGGGGATGGACGGGGCGTTGGGGGTTTGCCGCCAGTTCAATGGCAAACCGGGGATGCCACGGCTTTACGCGAGCGCGGGCATTTATCCGCACAACACAACTGAGGCTGACGAATCGGTGCTGACCAAGCTCGATGGGCTGCTCGCGGAGCCTGAAGTGATTGCCTGCGGCGAAATTGGGTTGGACTATTACCACGAGGGCGCGCCGCACGAGACGCAGCTCGCAGGGCTGAGGCGGCAGCTCGAGATTGCGGCTGCGCGGAAGCGGCCGATTCTGATTCACTGCCGGCCGAAAGACGGCGCCACGGACGCCTGGGACGATCTTTTTCTGGTCCTGGAAGAGGTGTGGGCCGGAACCGGGCTGGGCGGTGTAATGCATTGTTTCGGCGGGGGTTGGGAACAGGCGCAGCGGTCGTTGGAAATGGGATTTTTGGTCTCGTTCGCCGGCAACCTGACCTACCCCAAGGCGCAGCCGCTGCGGGACGTGGCCGCGCGCTTGCCCCTCGATGGCGTGCTGGTGGAGACAGACGCGCCGTGGCTAGCTCCGGCGCCCGATCGTGGCAAGCGCAATGAGCCTGCTTTTGTGCTGCGCACGGCGCTGGTTCTGGCTGAGCTCTTGCGCATTGACAAAGAAGAAATAGCCTCGGCCACGACGAAAAACTTCGCCCGGTTATTCAACCTGCCGGTAGACGTGGGAAACTGATAAAGGCATTGCAGGCAGCAGCATTTCCCAAAGCTCGAGGACAAGAAAAAATGGCACAGGACAATTCGTTCGATATTGTCAGCAAAGTGGACATTCAGGAAGTGCGCAACGCCATGGACCAGGCGCTGAAGGAGATTCGCCAGCGGTTCGATTTGAAGGATTCGCACAGCGAGATCACGCTGGCCGAGGGCGACAAGGAGATTCAACTGGCTTCAGCGAACGAGTACAAGCTTGAAGCGGTGAAGGAAATTCTTGGACAGAAGCTGGTAAAGCGGGGCGTTTCGCTGAAGAACCTCACGTACAGTAAAGTCGAACCGGCGGCGGGACAGAGCGTTCGCCAGAAGATCAGCCTGCAGCAGGGTATCCCGACGGACAAGGCGAAGGAAATCGTTCGTATTGTGAAAGACTCGAAAAAGAAGGCGCAAGCCAGCATTCAAGGCGATAGTGTGAGAATATCCAGCAAAGACCGGGACGAACTGCAGTCGATCATTGCGATTCTGCGGGGCAAAGACCTGGGCGTGGAGCTGACATTCACGAATTACCGCACGAACTAGCACGAACTAGATTGTGAGACTTCGAGACCATTGAGCACACTGGCGATAGCGACGGCAAAAGAGGTTTTCGAGCTGCTGCGAGAAGACCTCGTAGCGATCGAGCAGGAGCTGGGCCGCGATGCCGCCTCCAGCGTAAGCACAATTACAGAAATCGCCGAGTATCTGCGCGAAGGCGGTGGAAAGCGGATACGCCCGTCGCTGCTGCTGCTGGCTGCGCATCTGCTGGGGTACGCGGGGCCGGGAGCGATTCGGCTTGGTGCAGTGGTGGAGATGGTGCACACTGCGACGCTGGTACACGATGACATCATCGACGGAGCGCAGACACGGCGCGGACGTCCTTCGCCGAACACGACCTGGGGAAATGAAAAGTGCGTGCTGGCGGGCGACTGGCTCTACATGCAGGCCTTCCGCGTGGCTCTGGAGGAAAAGAACCTGCGCGTTCTCGACCTGCTGATCGGGCTGACCCAGCAGATGGTGGAAGGCGAGCTGTTGCAGATTCAGAAGCTGGGCAAAGCCGTCTCCGAGGCAGAGTACTACGATTTGATTTTCCGCAAGACCGCATGCCTGTTCGCGGTTTCGATGCGGCTTGGGTCGGTGCTGGCGGGGGCTACGGAGGCGCAGGAAAACAGCCTCGCCGTCTATGGGCGGGCGGTTGGCCTGGCTTTCCAGATTGTCGACGACGTGCTGGACCTGACGGCGACGGAAGAAGTGCTGGGCAAGCCGGTGGCGAGCGATTTGCGTGAAGGCAAGGCGACGCTGGCGGTGATCCACTCGATTGACCACGGTACAGCGCGCGACCGACAGACCATCCAGCGGGTGCTGGATGATCGCAGCTTCGAGTACGTGAGCCGCGAGCAGATCAAGAATATCCTCATGCGCAATGGGTCGGTGGAATATGCGATGGCGGCAGCGGACCGCTATGCCGAACAGAGTCGCCAGGCGCTCGCTCCTCTTCCCGATTCCGATTTCAAAAGGGCGCTGCTGTGGGTACCGGACTTTGTGGTGGCGCGGGATAAGTGACAGGCGGAAAAACAAAATCGTGGGCAAAGGTAGACCGCTATTTCAGCGATCTGTTGATCCGAAGCGATAAGGCATTTGACGCCGCACTTGAAGCGAACCGGAAAGCTGAGCTTCCTTCGATCGACGTAACCCCACTGCAAGGCAGATTCCTGGAACTCCTGGTGCGCATTTCCGGTGCGCGACGCGTGCTGGAGATGGGAACGCTGGGCGGATACAGCACACTCTGGCTGGCGCGTGCGCTTCCTGAGAACGGTCAGGTTGTAACCCTCGAACTGAGTGCGAAACACGCAAAAGTGGCGCGCAAGAATCTCAAAAACGCAGGAGTGTTGGAGCGCGTTGAGGTGTGCGTGGGACCTGCCGGGAAAAGCCTTGGAAAACTCGTGGCAAGCGAGAGTGCGCCGTTCGATCTGATTTTTATCGATGCCGACAAGTCGGGATACCCCGAGTACCTGCAATGGTCTCTGAAGCTGGCACGGCCGGGGACGGTGATTCTCGCGGACAATGTCGTTCGCGACGGCAAAGTCGTTGAGGCTGATAGCACCGATGTGAATATTCAGGGGGTTCGGCGGTTCACCGAGATGGTAGCGGCCGAGCCTCGGCTGAGCGCGACCGTGCTGCAAACGGTTTGCGGCAAGGGTTATGACGGCTTTGCGCTGGCGGTTGTCCTGCGCTGAAAGTGCGCGGGAATCTTCAGATTTGAGAAGAATCGTTTGCGGGTTCGCTCATTCGCGATCTTCGCTGGTGAGTCCGGACTGTTGGCGGTCGCCTGAGGCTTCTCGACTCTCCCGGCGCATGTGCTTGTTCACATACATGGCGGCATCGGCGGCACTGAGGAGACTGTCCTTGGTCGCACCGTCCTCAGGATAGAGGGCGAAGCCAATGCTGGCGGACCCGTGGACGATGTAGCCGTCTGTTTTGAAAGGCTCGTCGAGGCAGCGCTCGAGACGTTGCACGACCTCTGCGACTTCAGCGCGGTTTCGAACCTTGGGCAGGAGTACGGCGAACTCGTCGCCGCCGAGCCGGGCAAGCATATCGACGGCGCGAAGCTGATGCTTCATGCGCAGCGCCACTTCCTGCAGGTAGAGGTCGCCGACCTGGTGGCCATAGATGTCGTTCACCTGCTTGAAGTCGTTGAGGTCGATGTAGACCAATCCAAAGATGGTTGCATTCTGTCGCGCCTCATCAATTTGTTTCGCAAGGTAGTTTTCGAGCGAGAACCGGTTATGGATGTCGGTAAGCAAATCAAATTCGGAGCGATGACGCAAATCGGTGTAAAGACGGCGTGTCTCAATGGCGAGTGTGGTTAGCCCTGCAGCCAAGGAAAGGGTCTCGGACTCGATCGCGCGGGGCTTGGTAAGCGGATCAAATGCGGCGTAGATGATTCCGTGCGGCGTAGATGCGTGGCCTGGAATGGACTCTTGAACAATGCGGAAGGATGCCAGGTTTGACGGGCAGTTTCCGAGTAGTGCTCCGTCGACGATCTGGCACCAGCAGGGAGCACCGCTCAACTTGAAGGAAACGAGTTCGGTGATCTGTTCGATGATCACGGCGAGAGGGCGGGCGCTGTTGATGTCCTCGAGAATGCGGCCACGTTTGCGTTCGATATACGCGGACGCCGCGTTTTCGCGGCGAACACGACGTTCCCTGATCAAGCCACGGGTGCCGGCAGCAACGAGCACAACGAGTAGCAATCCAACGAGAAGAAGAAGATTGCTCACGCTGAGCAAAGAGGGCCTGGCAATCACCGAAATATCGTCGTAGGAACGAAGCAGGATGTTGAAGGGGACCTCCTGCACACTGGGATCGACATTGCCCTGCACGACCATGCAGATACCAGTAACGCGGATTCTGGATCCAACGAGATTCTGCATCATGGGCGGAAGGGGCCGATTGTCGGGCGGGTGGCGATAGATGGCGGTAAAAAGCTTGCCATCGGATACCAAATCGAATTCGTCCTGCGATTCTTCGCGGACCGCCGCAGCAACCTGTCCTTCGATCGATACGAGGTCATTTTGATGGCCCTGTCCGTTGCCGCTATTCCAATCAGAAAGATTGCGCCAAATTGACGGTTGCGGATCGACGGGCTTGAAGACGTGGCTATCCTGGATCTCGCCGTCATCCAAGGAGAGGTAGCCCGCGCGCGCGTCAGGAAAGCCGGTTGCTTCAGCCAAGTCGCCGATCCGCATCGGATCAGTGGCGTGGGTTGAAATCCATAAACTCCTGGCACCATCCTGCAACACGGCAGCGGAGCCGGGCTGGTAGTAGGTGATGGTTCCCTTGACACGGACCCTGCGTGTCAAGTCATTCACATAGGAGTTGGCCAGCACCTGGTCCATAGGGGTGATCGGCAACGCGGCCGGGCTTGCGTCCGCGCGCTTGAGGACCTTCACGTTCGCAAGCGACGAAACTTCGAGGAGGACGCCGATGAGTTGCATTTTGCTGTCGAATTTACCGGACACCGCACCGGTGATCTCAACGTCTGCATCAAGGAGATCCTTGGCCTGGCTGGCGTCGCTTCCGAGGACTGTGGCGTCGATATATCCACCGTCCATGAGAAGCCTGAGGTAGATTTCGCGCTCGTTTTCAAAATTCATGGTGTCTACGCTGCGAATTTTGGCGTGGACAGAGACAAGCATGCAGTCGCGCTGAGCGCGGATCAGCTGTTCAAAATCAGCGGGTTCGGGCGTGGGCAGAGGACCGTGATGGAGCACCGTTACGCTGTCGCTGACCACATCCGGGGTAAAGCTTTCGCGCGTTTTTCCACGCACCATGACCCGATCGCCGGCGATCAGATCCAGATTCTGCTTCGCTTCGACGTATATCGCCACTCCGTCGTCCTGAACGAAGAGGTCGACGTCGCTTTTGCTGTAATAGGTAACCGTGCCCTCGAAAGCGACGGGGATCCCACTCTGGGCCTGAGGCTTGGTCAAGGAACGTATAGCAGGAATTGACGTGAGAGTGCTGGAGTCGGCGGCAAAGGCTGCGGCGGTAAAGGCAGCGACCAGCAAGGCCACAAGAATCGATGCACGGATGAAGGCGGCTGGATTGATATGTACGAAGCGCTGCCTGATTGTCTCAGCATCCTTCAAGACGTGATCTTTCCAGGCCTGCATTTGGCGGGGCCCTTTGGGAAGGCAAGGCGGAGGAACCGCACATACCTCTGATCTGGACATATCCGTGAGGCTAATCATACTCCGGACCGACTTGGCCGAGACACACGGTGCACAACTCGAATCGCGTGAATGGCTTCCCGCTCAAAAAACAGCCCTGATGATTTGTGATCGAGGCGAAGGACGAGCAAGAAACACATGTTGGTGAATTACGTTGCGAGGCGGGGAACCGGGCAAAGATTCCAGCCGTATAGCCGGAATATACGTGTATTCTCAGCCTGACTAAAGAATTCAGCCTGGTTTGTGCATTCAACTTCAGCGACCAGCGCGAAAAGGAAATCTCGCAATGATGAATTGTACTTTATCCAATCTTCGCAGGAATGTCGTGCTCGGCGTGGCCTGCGCGGCCACATTTATTCTTCCGCTCACTCTAGCCGTTGGGCAGGCAGCTGCGCCCGCAGCGCAAACCGCCGCTACGCCAGTGTCCCCACACGATATTGCGGACACGTGGCAGGGCACACTGCATGTGGGTCGAGATCTGCGCATCGTCGCCAAGATCACGAAGGACGACAAAGGTGGCTACAAGGGGGTTTTCTACAGCATCGATCAAGGCGGCACGCCTTTGAACCTGGATTCGGTGACGCTGCAAGGGTCGGATGTGAAGATGGTGCTGAAACTGATTGGCGGCGGGTTTGAGGGCAAGCTCAGCGCCGATGGAAAGACCATCGACGGGAATTGGACACAAGGGAACCCCATAGCGCTGGTGCTGACGCGCGCAACTGTGGAGACTGCATGGGAGATTCCAAAGCCGCAGCCACCGCCGAAGCCGATGGCAGCGGATGCCGATCCGAATTTTGAAGTGGCGACGATCAAGCCGAATAATTCGGGCGCGACCAGCATGCAGGGGTTGACGATGAACGGGCGCAATTTTGCTACGCGCAATTCGTCGCTTGGAGACCTGATCGCTTTTGCGTATGAAGTGCAGTCGAAGCAAATTGTCAACGGCCCGGATTGGCTGGATAAAGACCGGTACGATATAGCGGCGGTTCCGGAGCAGGAAGGCTCACCGAGTCCCGAGCAAATACGAATCATGATTCGGAAGCTGCTGGCGGATCGGTTCAAGCTGACGTTTCACAAGGACAAGCGCGACATGTCTGCGTATGTGCTGACCGTGACGAAAGAAGGCAATAAGCTGACCCCGACGCAATTAAAGGGGACTTTGCCCGGCATTGGCATTGGTCCTGGCACGGGTGGTATCACTCTCCGCATGATCAATGCTACGATCCCGGACTTTACGGGTTTTTTGCAGCTGCTGGTGCTGGACCGGCCGGTTGTGGATCGGACGGGGATTCAAGGGCGCTACGATTTTCAATGCCTATTTGCGCCGGATGATTCTCAATTCGGCGGTCACCCGCCGCCGATCCCGAGCAAATCGGCGGACGGGGGACCTACCGATGCGGCTGCGACGGCAGCTCCCAGCCTGTACGATGCTTTGCAGCAACAGCTTGGGTTGAAACTCTCGGCGGAAAAGACCGCCGTGGATGTTATCGCAATCGATCACGTCGAGAAGCCTTCGGCGAACTAGCCGGGACCGCTCCAATCCGCTGGTTCCATCGTATTTTGAACCGCGACCATAAGCGAAAGGGAGTTCACGTTCGTCTTATACGTGTACTCCCTGTCTGCCATGCATCTTGAATCTTCCCGTGCAATTTTCGGAAACGATTTCAATCTTGAGGACTTCCGTATGACGAATGCAGTCCGACACCGGTTGAGTTGCCTGCGGACCTCCCTGCTGATTTGTGCGTGCGCTTTGGGTGGCACGTTGCACTTGCAGTCGCAAGCACCAGCGTCCGCGCCGGCAGAGCCTGCCAAACCGTCCGACAGCCTTGTGGTCGTACCCAAGTTTGACGTTGCATCGATAAAGCCCTCGCCTCCGGACGAGGGGAACACAATGATGATGTTTATCCAGGATGGAATTTCGATCCATGGTGTCCCGATCAAAATGCTTTTACGCGAATCATTCGGCATTGAGGACGACCGCATTCTGGGCGAGCCTGGATGGACCAAGTCGGCACGGTTTGACATTGAAGCAAAGGTAAGTGCGGAGGATGCGCCGAAGCTGAAGGCGCTGAAGATGGACCAGCGGAGGTCAATGCTGCTGCCGCTGCTGGAGGATCGGTTCGGCCTGAAGTATCACCACGAGACGCGCGAGTTGCCGATGTATGCGCTGGTGATTGCAAAGAACGGTTTGAAGATGAAGGAATCGGCTCCCGACGATCCGAAGGATAAGCCGCGGGGGCGGATGCTGCAGTACATGGGCCCCGGTCATATTGAGTCAACGGGAACAACCGTGGAAATGCTGTCGCACATTCTTTCGCGGGAACTTGGGCGCTCCATCGAGGACAAGACCGGGCTGAAAGGCCGCTATGATTACGTATTGAGGTGGACGCCGGCTGACGCGCCTCCGCCAACAGCGGGAGGGGATAGCGGAGCGCCGAAGAGCGATGGCGAAGAAGAAGCTACCGGGCCATCCCTTTTTACCGCGATGGAAGAGCAGCTTGGATTGAAACTCGAATCGACAAAGGGGCAGGTAGACGTGGTCGTTATCGATCACCTTGATATGCCTTCGGCAAATTGAGGCTGGTGTGTCCCTTTGGGTCGGATACGATGAGGTTTTTCGAGCGCTATTGACCGACACATACAATCGTGGTACTTGTTACTACAGTTGTAGGAGATAACGTGCCGCCACCAAAACTGTCAAAGCTCGAGTTTCAGATCATGGAGACGCTCTGGACGAAGAACGAGTGCTCCATACGCGAGATCCAGGATTCCTTCCCGGCGAAAAAGCGCCCGGCGTACACAACCATTCAAACGACGGTATACCGGATGGAAGTGAAGGGGATCGTGCACAGGTTAAAGAAGGTGGGTAACTTCCATGTTTTCGCGCCCGCCATATCTCGAGACGCGGCCCAGCGCCGGCTTATGGACGATATGCTGGCGCTTTTTGGAGGTCGCGGACAACCTGTGATGACTCATCTCATCGAGTCCGGCAAACTCTCAATGAAGGACGTGAAAGAGGCGGAGCAACTCCTGCGCAATCTCTCAAAGGAGCGGGAATCATGATGCTACCTGAACTCTGGAACTCCGGCTCAGCAGTCGCTCTTCTCAACCATCTATGGCAATCGACAGCCGTGGTTCTAATCGCCTGGCTGCTCACGGTTGCCCTCCGACGGAACGCCGCACGAGTTCGATACGCGGTGTGGATGTTTGC
The DNA here is from genome assembly GCA_963826915.1 of uncultured Acidobacteriaceae bacterium. Taxonomy (GTDB): domain Bacteria; phylum Acidobacteriota; class Terriglobia; order Terriglobales; family Acidobacteriaceae; genus Telmatobacter. The sequence goes on along the minus strand of CAWGYG010000003.1, from coordinate 235,438 downwards.
ATCAATGAAGTTTCTGGTTCCGTTTGCGCTGCTGGCGAGCTTGGTCTCGCAGTGGACAACGCGTGTCCCGAGCCCGCAAGCCCGATCTGCCTTTTACCTCGTCGTCGAGGAATTCAGCCAGCCGATCCAACCGGCGGGTGCTCCTCAAGCGGAACACGCTTCTGAGATTCGTCCCGCCAATCCGTTTCGATTTGCTCCCGAATTTCTGGCGGCCATCTGGATGTGCGGATTTTTCGTTGTTCTCTTCAGATGGAGTGCGAGTTGGAGGCGGGCGTTCCGCGATGTCAAAAATGCGTCAAGCCTCAACGCTGGACGCGAGTTCATCGCGCTGCGACATCAGGAACGAATCGCGAAAATACGCAGACCAATCCCGCTGCTGCTCTCTTCCCGAGCGATGGAACCGGGCATATTCGGCGTGATTCGCCCGGTCTTGTTGTGGCCGGCCGGTCTTTCTGAGCATTTGGATGACGCGCAAATTCACGCGATCGTGGCCCATGAAGTGGAGCACGTGCGCCGCCGCGATAACCTGACTTCATCGATTCACATGCTGGTTGAAGCTTTTTTCTGGTTCCATCCAGCGGTGCGATGGATGGGCTCGAGGATGCATGAGGAGCGCGAACGTGCCTGCGACGAGACAGTCATTGAGCAGAGTTCGCACCCTGACGCCTATGCGGAAAGCATCCTCAAAGTCTGCACATTTTGCCTTGAACCTCCGTTGGCATGCGTTTCCGGCGTCTCGGGTTCTGACCTGAAGGCGCGCATTTTGCGGATCATGACGCATCGATCGGGAGTGGCTCTCAGTTTCGGAAGAAAATTGATTTTGTCCGCAGCGGCATTACTGGTTCTCGCGGCCCCGATTGGCTTTGGCATGCTGCATGGACAAGCGAGTCCGCAATCGCATCCGGATTCTTCCCTGTCGTCTGACGTTGCATCCGGCGTGCCTAAATTTGAAGTGGCCGCCATCAAACCCTCCAGCGCAAGTGACGGTCGATTCATGATGATGATGACCCCTGACGGAACCTCTCTTCGCGGCGTCAGTGCGCGGACGATATTGCGGCAGGCGTTCGGCGTGGAAGAAGATCGCATTATCGGCGCGCCGGCCTGGGTGAAGTCCGATCGATACGACATCGAAGCCAAGGTTGCGCCCGAGGACGCAGCGAGACTGGATAAGCTTAAACCCGAGCAGCGGCGGACAATGCTGTTGCCCCTGCTCACGGAACGATTCAACTTGAAATATCATCACGAGACGCGGGAACTGCCGATGTATGCTCTCGTGGTCGCAAAGGGTGGCCCGAAGCTGACAGAGTCGAAACCAGAGGATATCGCTAAACCCGGAGACGGGCCAAAGAAAGACGCCCTTCCAAGCGACCCGTTGAAGGCTCCCCTGGGCAAACGCGATTCGATGTTCATGGACCCGGGCCGGCTCGAATCCCACGGGACGGGGATGGGCTTTCTGGCGCGTGCGTTAGCTCCGCTACTCGGCCACACTGTCGTTAACAAAACCGGACTGACCGGGAACTACGATTACACGTTGCAGTGGACGCCCGATAACATGTCCCCACCCATGGGTGGACCCAATGGTGGACCGCCAAAGAGCGACGGAGGCAGCGACACCGGTGAACCCCCGCTATTCACAGCAATTCAGGAGCAACTCGGATTGAAACTGGAATCGACCAAGGGCCAGGTCGACGTGATCGTCATCGATCACATCGATCAGCCTTCGGCAAATTGAGATTGGCTGGGAGAACGCGATCGGAATTCGCGAACAGGGGCGGGATTTCGGGAACAATCGAGCGCTGGTGGGTGTCTAAGACAACAGGTCCCATCGAGGTCTGCCCGGTCCGCCAGAGAAGCAATTGAGGAGTCTGAGAGGTTCATGTTCAGCCTGAGCTTGGGGAGAAGACTGTTGCTGGGTGCGAGATGTCTGCTCGCCCTACCTCTCCTCGCGACCTTCAATGGGAATCGCGAATCACTCGCTCATGCTGGATATCAGTCGGAAAAGGGAGGAATGAATCTGCCTCGATTTGAGGTGGCTTCAATCCGTCCGGACCGGTCGAACGATCTCGTGATGAGCTTCTGGTTTACGCCCGATGGCGTAACAATCAAGGGGTTTTCGCTGAAGGACATCTTGCACGCGGCGTTTCTCGGGCTGCATCAATACGGAGATGATCGCGTACTGGGCATTCCTGGATGGGTAAGAACGGAAAAGTACGACATTCAGGCAAAGGTGGACGAGGTGGACGTGGCGCGGTGGAAGAGGCTGCCCGTCGATCAACAGAGACAGGCTCTGCTGACCTTGCTGAGTGAACGCTTCAATATGAGGTTTCATCGAGCTTCGAGGATTTCGTCTGTTTATGTCCTATCGGCGGCAAAAGACGGCCCGCGCCTGAAAGAATCGAAGAGAGTCACCGGTCACGAACTGCACATGTTCAATCCCCTCGAGCCGGGCAACATGGAGTCGCATTCGACGTATATGTGGCAGCTGATCGACGAGTTGGAGCGCCAGCTAAACTGTATCGTTGAAGATGATACCGGCCTCAACGGCACCTATGATTACAGACTCGAATGGACGCCGGACGACCGGGCTGCAGCAGAAATGACTGGACCGTCTCTGTTTACGGCGCTGAAAGAACAACTAGGGCTGAAACTGGAGATGCAGAAGAGGCCGGTTGAAGTAGTGGTGATCGACCACATCGAGAGGCCTTCGGCGAACTAGCGGATGGTCGGAGCGAAGGAATGAGATTTTGGCGCGCAATCGGCATCTCGATCTTTGCTGCATTGCTGTGCCTGTGCACTTCAACGGCTGCTGCGGCTTCGGATTACTACGGACAAATCACTTTTGGCGGATTGCCAGTGCCGGGAGCGACGATCACCGCAACGCAAGGGACAAAGACATTCACCGTAACGTCGGATGAGGGCGGAGTTTATCGCTTCGCCGATTTGACGGACGGTACATGGAAGATTCAGATTTCGCTGCAGTGTTTCGCGACGATCGATGCCGAAGTGACGGTTGCACCGAATACACCGCCTGGGAAATGGAAAATGAAGCTGCTTCCCGCGGATGAGTTGAAAGCGCTTGCGGAGAAGGTACAACCACCGCCGGCTCCGGTGCCTGCGCTGCAAACCGCTACGGCAAAGAAGCCTGAGGCAGCAGCGGTACCGAATGCACCGGTTGAGATTCCCAAGCCTCCTGAAGAGGCAAACCAGGATAGCTCGGATGGGTTCCTGGTGAATGGAAGTGTGAACAATGCGGCGACATCGCAGTTTTCGCTGAACCAGGCGTTCGGCAACCGGCGGTCGAACACGCGCAACCTGTACAACGGCGGATTTGCGGCGATCCTGGACAACTCGGCGCTGGATGCGCGGCAGTACTCGTTGAGCGGATTCAATACGCCGAAGCCGGTTTATGACCGCATCACCGCTGGGTTTACGTTTGGCGGACCGCTGAGAATTCCGCACCTGCTGCCGCGTGGGCCCAACTTTTTTGTTGCGTATCAATGGACGCGCAATCATACGGCGCAGACCGATTCGGCGCTTGTTCCTACGCTGGATGAGCGCGCGGGCGATCTGCTGAATGCAGCTGGGCAGCCAGCCACAATCGTTAACCCTGTGACCGGCGTGCCGTTTCCCGGCAGCATTGTTCCAGTGAGCGAACAGGCGGCCGCGCTGCTGCAGCTTTACCCATTGCCGAACCTGGCTGGGAACCCGGACTACAACTTCCAAATCCCGGTGCTGAACAGCAGCCACCAGGACATCGTGCAATCGCGGCTGGATAAAACGCTGGGGAAAAGGGATTCGCTTTGGGGAAACTTCAATTTTTCGAGCACGCGCGCCGATGGCGTGAGCCTGTTCAGCTTTGTCGATACGACAGACACGCTTGGAATGAATACGAATATTAACTGGTCGCACCGCATGAACCAGCACCTGTTCATTTACTCGGCTTATCGCTTCAGCCGGTTGAGAACGCTGATACGGCCGGAATTCGATAACAAGGAAAACATAGAGGGCACGGCGGGAATCACAGGGAATGATGCGGACGCTGCGAACTGGGGTCCGCCGACGCTGGGATTTTCAAGCGGGATTGCGGCGTTGAGCGATGCGCAGAGCTCGTTTAATCGCAACCGCACCGATGGTTTTTCGCTTTCTGCGGGAATCTATCGCGGACATCACAACATCAGCGTCGGCGGCGATTTGCGCAAGCAGCAGTACAACGACTTTTTTGAGCAGGACCCGCGGGGATCGTTCACGTTCAACGGCGCGGCCACGGGGTCGGACCTGGCAGATTTCCTGATTGGCGTTCCAGACGCGAGCTCAATTGCATTTGGCAATGCGGACAAGTATCTGCGGCAGACGGTCTACGATTTGTTCGCAACGGATGACTGGCGTGTGTTGCCCATTCTCACCATCAACGCGGGCATGCGCTGGGAATACGGAGCGCCGATGACGGAGTTGAAAGATCGTCTTGTAAATCTCGACGTGGCTGAGGGATTCGCACAGGTTGCACCGGTGCTGGCGAGCAATCCGGTGGGTCCACTGACCGGCCAAAGCTACCCAACCTCACTGGTGCGCCCAGATCGACTTGGATTTGAGCCGCGCATCGGAGTCTCGTGGCGGCCGATTCCGGCTTCAACGGTGGTGGTGCGCGCCGGGTACGGGGTGTATCACGATACATCGGTCTATTTGAATCCCGAGTTGCAACTTGCGCAGCAAGCGCCCTTATCGAAGAGTGTGAAGGAGCAAAACAGCACTGCCTGCCCTCTAACGCTGGCCAACGGGTTCACCCAGTGCGCGACGACGACCAGTGATACCTATGGGCTCGATCCGAATTTTCGAGTTGGCTATGCACAGACATGGCAGGTAGCCGTGCAGCGTGACTTGCCGTGGGCCATGCAGATGACGGCAACCTACCTTGGCGTGAAAGGCACACGAGGCGCGCAGGAGTTTTTGCCGAACAGCTATCCGTTAGGCGAGGCGAATCCGTGCCCCAGTTGTCCATCGGGATTCGTGTACGAAACATCAGGCGGCGATTCAACGCGCGAGTCTGGCCAACTGCAATTGCGACGCAGATTGCGCGCAGGCTTTACCGCTTCGCTGCTCTACACCTACTCGAAATCGATCGACGACGATGCAGTTCTGGGGGGTCAGGGTCATGTAGCGAGCGCCTCGCAGAGCGACAGCTCTTCTTCGTCTTCGTCGACTACACCGCAGAACGCGGCGATCGCGCAGAACTGGCTTGCTCTGAAGGCGGAGCGGTCACTGTCTTCGTTTGATCAGCGGCATCTGCTTAACCTGCAGGCGCAGTACACGACGGGCCAGGGACTGGAAGGCGGAACATTGCTGGGGGGATGGCGCGGCCGGATGCTGAAGGAGTGGACGCTGCTGACGCAGATTAACGTGGGAAGCGGATTGCCGGAGTCGCCGGTCTATCCTGCGATTGTTCCGGGAACGGGATCGTCGGGATCAATCCGGCCGGACCTGACGGGCGCGCCAATATATCAATCGCAAAACGGCGCGCATGTGAATTCAGCAGCCTTTGCGGCGCCGGCTCCAGGGGCATGGGGGACGGCGGGACGGAATTCGATCACGGGACCCAACCAGTTCAGCCTCGACAGCGGGATGCAGCGCACGTTTCGGCCCAACAAGCGCTTTTTTCTTGACGCGCGCGTAGAAGCAACGAACCTGCTGAATCACGCGGTATTCAGCAGCTGGATTACGACGGTGGGCAGTACTCAATTTGGATTGCCGCCTGCCGCCAACCCCATGCGCAGTTTGCAGACCACGATACGGGTGAGGTTCTGACCATGCGCAAACTGCTTGCGATGTTTCTCACGATTGCCCTGGCCGGGTCGACGAATGGGCAGCAGATCGGCCAGAACAAACCGCTGAATGCGCCCGACAATTACACGTTGTCGATGAAGGTGCAATTGGTTGTTGAAGCTGTCGTGGTGAAAGACAAGCAGGGCAATCCCATCCAGGGCCTCACGGCTAAAGATTTCACGGTGACCGAGGACAATGTGCCGCAGACGATCCGTTTCTGCGAGCACCAGGACCTGGCTGAGCTTGCCAAGCCGCTTCCAGTGTCGAAGCGCAGCGATGAAGACGTAAAGATATATAAAAAGCTGGCTCGCGAGCAGATTGCGCCGGAGACGGTGGACAACGAGCGCTACAAGAATCGCCGGTTGCTGGCGCTCTACTTTGATATGTCGGCGATGAATCCTGCGGACCAGTTGCGCGCTTTGCATGCAGCGCAGCAGTTTATTCGCACACAGATGACCACGGTCGACCTGGTTTCGATCATGCGCTACGACAGCGCGTCGGTGGAAATCCTTCAGGACTTCACTGCGGACCGGGACCGGCTGTTGAGCATATTGGAAACGATGATTGTGGGTGAAGGCCAGGACTCGGCAGAGGACTCAGACGACGCGAGCAGTTCCGATACCGGCGCGGCCTTCGGGCAGGACGACAGCGAATTCAATATCTTCAACACCGACCGGCAACTCTCGGCACTGCAGACAGCGGCGAAGATGCTGGGACAGGTGCAGGAGAAAAAATCGCTGATCTACTTTGCCGGCGGATTGAGGCTGAACGGCGTCGACAACCAGGCGCAGATGCATGCGACGGTGGACGCCGCGATCAAGGCGGGCGTGTCGTTCTGGCCGATTGATGCACGGGGGCTTGTGGCACAGGCGCCGCTGGGCGATGCGACCAAGGGTTCGCAGGGCAATCAAGGTATTTACACGGGCGCGGCAGCCAATGCGGTTACGAGTACATTTCAATATTCGCAGGACACGCTGTATGCGCTGGCCGGCGACACCGGCGGCAAGGCGCTGCTGGACACCAACGACCTGGGTCGCGGAATTGTGCAGGCACAGGAAGCGATTTCGGATTACTACGTGATCGGGTACTACACAACCAACGCGGCGCGCAACGGCAGGTTCAGGCGCGTGAAGATTACGATGGCGCAGAACCTCGATGCAAAGCTTGATTATCGCCAGGGGTATTACGCGGACAAGGAATTCGGGAAGTTTACGGCAGTGGACAAAGAGCGGCAACTTGAAGAGGCGCTGATGCTCGAGGATCCGATGACAGAGTTATCGATCGCGATGGAGATCGATCACTTCCAGCTCAATCGGGCGGAGTATTTTGTGCCGATCGTAATCAAGATTCCGGGGCGCGAACTGGCTCTTGCGAAACGCGGGGGAGCGGAACATACGCTGATTGATTTTGTCGGGGAGATCAAGGACATGGTCGGCGGCGTCACGGTAACCAATGTACGCGACAACGTGAACATCAAGCTCTCAGACGCTACGGCGGCCGAACTTGCGCATCGCCCCATTGAATACGACACGGGATTCACGCTGCTGCCGGGCAAGTACATGATCAAGTTTCTGGCGCGCGACGATGAGACGGGACGGATTGGAACATATGAAACGACATTTGAGATTCCGAACCTGAACAAGGAAGAGAAGCGGGTTCCGATCAGTTCGGTGGTGCTAAGCAGCCAGCGCGTGGAGTTGAAAGAGGCGCTTTTCGACGCCGCGAAGGCGAAGGATCGCGCCAAGGAAGACGCCGTTAACCCGCTGGTGCAGGGGGGCAAAAAGCTGATACCGAGCGTGACACGCGTGTTCAGCGCCAATCGCGAGATCTATGTGTATCTGCAAGCTTACAAGCCTGCTGCAGCTGGCACCACGGCTGGAACAGCACCGGGAACGACGGCTGGCGCTGCTCCGAGTGTGCAGCCGCTGGTGGCTTTCGTCAGTCTCTATTCGGGCGGGAAAGAAGTGCTGAAGACGCCGCCAATCGCGGTTGCACCCAACGCTGCGACGCGCCTCGGAATTACACCGCTGAGCTTCGATCTTCCCGTGAACGGGCTTGCGCCGGGAGAGTACGAATGCCAGGTGACGGTGCTTGATCCTGCCGCTTCAAAGGCGGCATTTTGGCGCGCGCCTATTGTGGTTGCGCAGTAGGGCAATGCCCAGGGACTTGACCAAAATCGTCCCGTGATCGAATTGGCACAGCACCTCCCCGGATGCGAGGGGTAGAATTCATGGGAACATGAACGGACGCATCGAGAAGATACGCCAGCTTCTGAACGAGTTGGAAGTTGAGGCGGCGAGCGCGCCAAAGGGAGACGCCGGATTCTCCGCGCTGGAATTGCCGGTCATCATTCAGGAGATCGTCGACGATCTGCAACCTATCCTGACAGCCTACGATGCTGCATTCTATTGGTTTCTGTTTCGGCACTCGATTGCGAAGGACGGCAATCCGCATTTTCGCGTGAGCAAGAGCAGCTTGCGGAGGGCGGTTGTGAAGTCGTCTTACACCAACGCGGCGGAGAACAATATTTCACTGGGCAAGGTGCAGGACACACTGCGCGCTCTCGAAGATATCGGCGCCATTCGAAAACTGGGCGAGCCGAATCGGCAGGGCACGCTGTACCAGGTTCTGATTCCGGATGAGATTGAGGCTTGCAGGAAGTTTCGCGCGGAGCGGCTGGCGGAGGAGTCGAAGCTGTTTCCTGCGGCGGACGGGGATCCTGCGCGGGAGAAGCGCATCAAGGTCTTCGAGCGCGACAGCTACATTTGCCGGAGTTGCGGGAAGCAGCTGACACGGTTTACGGCTACGCTGGATTTTGTGAAACCGGTTGCGGAGGGCGGAGATGAGAGCGAAGAGAACCTGGTGACGGCTTGCGTGGAGTGCAATGGACGGGGGAACAAGCGGAGCTAGCGCGCGCAGCAGGTTAGCGGGGTTGCTTTTTGTCCATCAGCGCGCGAAGAGCGGCGGCGTAGTGGTCGGGCAGATGTTTGCGCTTGAGCTTGTCATCGCAGACTACGTGGACGGTTTCGCCTTCGGCCAGGAGCTTCCGCTCTTCGCCATCCTCGGACGGCTTTCGCCAGATACTGTATGCGAATTTGAGGACTGATCCGCGGAGCAGGGCGGGGCGTGTTTCGATGAGGATCTGGTCGTCGTAGCGAGCCGGAGCGCGATAGCGGCAAGTGGCTTCAACTACGGGGAGAATGAGACCGTGGTCAACCTCGAGCGCAGCGTAGGCGTGGCCGAGAGATCGCAGCAATTCGACGCGGCCAATTTCAAACCAGACAAGATAGTTGGCATAGTAGACGATGCCCATCTGGTCGGTTTCTGCGTAGCGCACGCGCACTTCGGTGATGACTGACATCGGATTGGTTCGCCTGGAAGTTATCAGAATTCAGTTGTCAGTTGTTAGTTGTCAGTTGTCAGTTGTCAGTCAAAAGGCAAAACCTTAGCTGGGAACAGACACCTGAGAACTGACAACTGTTTTCACGGCTTGAGGTGAGTGAAGATCTGGAGCTTGGTGACGTCGTTGAACATGATGAAGGCGAAGAACGCGACGAGCACGACGAATGCTGCCTGATAGATCCGCTCCTTGACCATCATGCTGATGTCGCGGCGCATGATGCTCTCAATCATGAGCAACAGGATCAGGCCTCCATCAAGGATGGGGAACGGCAGCAGGTTGAGTATGCCGAGATTGAGGCTGATGCCGGCAGCGAGGCCGAACTTGGGATACCAGTGCTTGGCTTGCGCTGCGTCGCCTGCAGCGACGGCAATGCCGACCGGGCCTGAAAGCTGCTTGACCGATACCTGATGCGTGAACAGCTTTTTGAGCACGCCTACAATCATCAGGGAATTCTCCGCACAAAAGTCGCGCGACGCAGAAATCGCCCATGCGAGACCTTTGGGCTCATTGCGCATGGGAATGTCGGCGGGCTGTTTGGGCATGAATCCCAGGCGCCATTGCGAATCCTGGGTATAGGGATGGACGACGATTGGCGGCAGCGTTGCGCCATTGCGATCTACGGTGAGCGTGATGGGCTTGCCCTGGCCATTCTGCATATAGTCAAGCAGGGGCAGCACTGTGTGGAAAGCATGCCCGTCGACGGCAGCGATGGAGTCGCCGGGCTGAAGGCCGGCGTGCTGAGCCGGGGAGTCGGGAGAAATCTGCTCGATTCCGATGGGGCCTTGCTCCAACTGGATGAAGAGGCCGGCCTTGGTCATGTCGTAATCGGCAGCATCCTGACCACCGGGCAGGCTCAGCGAAGTCTGCACGGAGTTGCCATTGCGGAGGACAGTGATCGGCACTGTCTTTCCCTGATCTTCCCCGGTGCGCTCGGCAAAGGCTTCATAGTCGGGACTGACGATATTGTCGAAGCTGGTGATGACGTCGCCGGGCTTGAGGCCCGCCTGGTCGGCAACTGAACCGGGTGTTATCCACTCGATCTTAGCGGTCTTGATGTCAGGAACTTCGTTGATCCAGGCGAAGTAAAAAACCATCACCACGAAGGCGAGAAGGAAATTGAATGCCGGGCCAGCCACGCCGATAAGCATGCGCTGCCAGCGGGGATGGTTCATGAAAGAACCGGGGTCGTCGGAGGGCAATACGCCGTCTTCGCCTGAAAGTGCTGTTTCGGGGGGCGCGATTTTTTCTGCCAATTGCTGGACGACAGGCTTACCGGGCACCATGGGAACTTCGCCTGGATTCTCTCCAGTCATCTTTACGAATCCGCCGAGGGGCAAGAGGCAGACTTTGTAATCGGTGTCGCCATATTTGAAGCCGAAGAGGCGAGGACCGAAGCCAAAAGAGAATGCCTCGACGCGCACTCCGCAGAGTTTGGCAACGATGAAGTGGCCAAGTTCATGGACCACGACCATGACGCCAACGAGGACGATGAACGCTACAGCTGAAACAAGAAAATCGTGCATATCTCTAAAGCATTGACCTCGGATTTCACCGCGTTAGCAGACGGGGTCTCGATCTCAAGCCAACAGCGCTTGCGCTACTTGACGCGCTTCCCGGTCTGATGCGAGCACTTCAGCAATCGAAGCCGGATGTGACTCGGGCGTGGATGCAAGCACTTTTTCAATTGTACCCGGGATGCCGGTAAACGGGATGCGCCGGGCAAGGAAAGCCTCGACCGCAACCTCGTCGGCGGCATTGAGGGCGATGCAGTGAGCACCGCCTTTTTCGGCGGCTTCATAGGCCAGGCGAAGGCACGGAAAGCGTTGAAAATCGGGTTCTTCAAACTCGAGGTGACGCAAAGCAGCCAGGTCGAATGTGAGGTTTGAAACAGGGCGCTCAGGATAGGCCAGAGCGTAAAGGATGGGCAAACGCATGTCGGTTACAGAGATCTGCGCCAGAATCGAGCCGTCGACGTATTCGACCAGGGAGTGGACCGTGGATTGTGGATGGACGGTGACGCGGACCTGGCTCGGCGAGACATCGAAGAGGCGGCAGGCTTCAATGATTTCGAGGCCCTTGTTGAGCATAGTGGCCGAGTCGATGGTGATGCGGCGTCCCATCACCCAGGTGGGATGTTTCAGCGCCTGTTCGGGAGTGACGCCGGCGAACTGGTCGAGAGGAAGCTGGCGAAACGGACCGCCGGATGCCGTCAGCCAGATGGTTTTGACCTCGGCATGGGCGCCGACGCGAAGGCACTGGTGGACTGCGTTGTGCTCGCTGTCGATGGGGAGAATAGGCACGTTGTGCTGGCGAGCGGCGGCGGTGAGGATTTCGCCGGCGGCAACCATGCATTCCTTGTTGGCGAGGCCCACAGGTTTCCCGGCGAGGATTGCGGCGTGCGTCGCTTCGAGGCCGGCGACGCCAACGATTGCGGAAACGACGAAATCCGCTTCGGGGAGGGTGGAACACGCCACCGCGCCTTGAGAGCCGTAAACGACCTCGATCTCAGAGATGCCCACATGGGTGAGGCGGCGCGACAGATCCGCGGCAAGCTCTTCGGTGGCCAGCGAGACGACTTTGGGACGCCAGCGAGCGGCTTGAGCAAAGGCCTCGCCGATGTTGCGGCCAGCGGCGAGGGAGGCGACGGAGTAGCGGTCGGGAAATTGCTCAACGATGGAGAGTGTGCTCTGTCCAATGGAGCCGGTGGAACCGAGGATGGCGAGTCTTTTCAATGTAATCTACTGATTTCAGTTTACTAGAAAGACCATAAGTTTCGTGCGATAAGAGGTTTAGAAGCGCAGGCGAATGACCTGAGCGTACCAGAGCACCGGAGCGGCGAGCAGCAGGGCGTCGATGCGATCGAGGACGCCGCCATGGCCCGGTAAGAGGGTTCCTGAATCCTTGACGCCAGCGGAGCGTTTGAGGGCCGACTCGACGAGATCGCCAACCTGAGCTGCCACGTTGACCACAACCGCGAGCACGAGCCAGTACCACCAGATTTCCTCAGAGAAGGAAAGCTTGACGGAATTCCACTGGGCAAAGAAAGTGCTAAGGCCGAGCAGCGCTCCGGCGACTGCAACTGAGCCCAGAACGGAACCGATAGTGCCTTCCCAGGTCTTGTTGGGACTGATTGATGGGGCAAGTTTGTGGCGGCCCAGGGTGCGTCCTGTGTACAGGGCGGCTATGTCCCCGGCCCAGACCACGAGGAAGAGGAACGCGAGCAGCGTAGGACCGTTGGCGGCTTCGCGAAGCATGGGCACGGGAATCAGGGTGAGGCCTAGATAAAAGAGCGCGAAGATGGAAGACAGGGAATCGGCCAGAACTCGGTCAATTGGTGAAAAGAACGTGCAGTAAATGAGCAGGGCGATGCAAAGGAATCCGAAGAGGGTCAGGGTTCCGTCGGGCCACTGGTAATAGCCTTCGGAGAATTCGTAGTTGCCGGCGAAGAGGGCCGCAACGGCGATCATTACTGCTATGCGCGGGGGTTTGGCGCCACGATGTTCGCTGAGGGCCAGGAACTCCCACGCGGCCACCATGGCTACCGCTGCGACAACCGACGTGATCAGCCACTTGGGGCCGAGAAACACCAGGGCCAGAACCAGCGGGGCCAGGATAAGGGCGGTCAGAACTCGTTTCATTTCCAGGGTTGAGGATACACCGGCGAGATGGGGTGAGCAGACCTGGTGCGGAGACTTAGCGGGGCGGCCAGTCCCACTTTGGAGAATTGAAGAGGGTTGCGCCAGCGAGCACTGTTTCGCCGAAAGACTTCTCGAGGTGCAAGCGCCTGCATTCAGGAGTCTGCTCAAGAGCCTGGATGAGGACTGGGGAATGAGAAACGACGACAAGCTGGGTTCGCATCGAGGCAGCCGTAATGAGGCGCGCGAGAGCCGGCAGCAAGTCGGGATGGAGACTGGTTTCCGGCTCATTGAGGACCATGAGCTCGGGTGGCCGTGGCGTGAGGAGGGCTGCAGTCCAGAGAAGAAAACGCAGGGTGCCATCGGAGAGTTCAGCAGCGGCGAGGGAGCGCAGGAGGCCATGCTGGCGGAGTTGCACTTCGAAACGACCCGCACGCTCTTCGATCTCGATGCGACTGCCGGGGAAGGCGTCGTCAATGGTGCGATTGAGCGCTTCCCTGTCGCCGAATATGCGGATGGTTTCCAAGGCTGCGGGCAAGTCGGTGCCGTCGTTGTTGAGAACGGGGGTGAATGTGCCGATTTGGGGGCTGCGCACGGGAGATGCCTGGTCGGTGCGAAAGCCTTCGTAGAAGCGCCATCCGCGAACTGTCTCGCGGACACTGAGCATTTCCGGGGCTCGCAGCGGATCGGCAACGGTGGCAAGCATACTGTCGTGCGAACTCAGCTCCTTGGTGAGCAAGATTGGCTCTTCATGCTTGGGGGTTTTTGCCGGAGCGAGTTGGACAAGCCGATTTGCCCGGTCGACAAGGACGGCGGCGCGTCGATAGATGCCGCCATGCCAGATGCATTCGCGCTTGATGGCCGGATCGAGAAGGAATGCGGCTTGCCCGGGCGGCGGGTATCCCAGGTCGATGCAATAACTGAATGGGTCGCCCGCAAAACCAAGCTTGAGGCTGACGGAATTTTGCCTTGGCGTGCCTTCTACGGGATGCTCTCCGCGACGCACGCTGCGGGCAATGGTTTCAGGGCCGGCCCAGAGTGTCGAGGGCAGACCGCCTTCGCGCGCGAGAGACGAGACGACGGAATTTAACGCGGCGTCGGCAAGCAGGCGCAAGGCTCGGTAAAGGCTCGATTTGCCGGCTCCGTTGGCACCGGTAACGAGATTCAAGCGGTCAAAGGGGCAAGACGATGTTGCGCAGAGATCGATAGCCGGAGATCGCGAGCGTCTGGATCATTCAAACGAAGAATAAGCGGGCGAATGACGTTTCGCCGGAGAAATGTGGCTAGCTGGCTGCGATTTTGATGCGGTCGGGATCTTCTTCGACTTCGCCGCAGTTTTCGCCGATGCCGCCATAGCGCCGCTCGCGCCGCTGGAAATCGGCGATGGCCTCGAGCAGGTGAATGCCGCGAAAGTCGGGCCAGAGGCGCTCGGTGACGAAGATCTCGGTGTAGGCGATTTGCCAGAGGAGGTAGTTTGAAATGCGCATCTCGCCGGAGGTGCGAATGAGCAGGTCGGGGTCGGGCATGTGAGCCGTGTAGAGATGACGGTGGATGTCTTCTTCGGAGATGTGGTCGGGGTTGATGTGCTTCTTCTGCATCTCTGCGGCAAGGCCGCGAAATGCATCGACCATCTCAGATCGGCCACCGTAGTTGAGAGCGAGGGTGAGCGTGGTTCCGGAATTGCGCGACGTAGTTTCCTCGGCCCAGCGCATCTTGTCCTGGACTTCGTGGGGCAGTTCGTGGATGCGGCCGATGTAGCGGATGCGGACGTTGTTGTCCATCATGCGCTGCACATTGCTCTCGAGATAGCTCTTGAGCAGGCGCATGAGGAAGTTGACCTCGGCTTTGGGGCGGCGGAGATTGTTTTCAAGCGAAAACGCGTAGAGGGTGAGCCAGGGCAGGCCGATGCGCGAGGCGGTTTCGGTAACGAGCTGCACGCTCTTGGCGCCCTGCTGGTGACCGAGGAAGCGCTTCAGCGATCGATGTCCGGCCCAGCGACCGTTGCCATCCATGATGATGGCGACGTGCTTGGGCAAGCGCTCAGGTTTGAGCGTCGCATAGATGGCGCGCTCCTCCGAAGTCAGCTCATCGATACGCAGCATGCCAGTTGGATGCAAGAAAATGGCCTCGACGATAAATCTCTTTCGCTCCCGGCGCGGCACTCCGGAAAAGCTCGAGTGTTGATGCCAGGCACTTTGGGCCCGGCGTGTTTAGAAGAACCCGCTTGGAAATTCGCCAAGAGACGGCCCGCCAAACCCGTCTGCCACTTATATTCGGCGGCACAATCGAGCCTAGCATAAATTGAGCTTCGCTTAAGTGACCAAGGGTCGCGAATGGAATCGGCTCTCAGTTGAGAGAGACGGAGGGGGCGGGATTCAGGCGCAAGATAAGCGCCGCCCGCCCTCAGGAGACGACAGTGACCGCCGGTAGATGCTCTACGCGGTGCGGCGGCGGCCAGTGGCCATGTCGCGCAGCGAGCCGTAAAGCAGCGTCCGGTGGAGCGAGTCGAGGTGCGGCAACATCGACGCAATCTCGGCGAGGAATGGATCGGACAGAATTGCGGCCACCTCTTCGTCGCGGCGGCTGCGGGAATCGCGGACGAGCTGGCGCATGTCGACCTCGAGCGCATCGGCAAGCCGATGCAGCGACCCCAAGGTGGGAATGGCCTTGCCGTTCTCAATTTTCGAGATGTAGGTGCGGGGCACCTGCATGCGGCTGGCCAACTGACGCTGGCTGAGATGGCGCGCACGGCGAATCTCGCGCACCTGACCGGCGACCTGGAGACCTGCCTCAGTGGAAGCCACAGCGGGCGGGGTTGAAACGAGTTGAGGAGCCAAGGGCGCGGGCTCCTCGATATCAAGGGGCCTGCGGCATTTTCTGCAGAGGGAGTTGCAGGTTCTGAACTGCACCAACCGGCAGTTGTCGCACTGCACAACTTCGCGTGTATCCACGCTCACAAGAGTGGTGGCCATGATCTAGTTACGGAGTGCCAGAGCGGGTACCCCGGGGTGTTTTGCACCGCGATAAGTGCGAGTTTCGGGCGTGTGTACCATAATTGTCAAGTAGAAACTTAGTGTCAAACCGAAGAATACGGCATCAGACCCGAAAAAACCCGAGAAAACGCGAACCAAGGTGCGCAACACGTAGAATTTTAAAATGACTGGCATGGAAAATGGTGGAGCGAAATATGGCCGCGCCGAGGCGTGGAAACTGCTGACCGAGTGGACCGCGAGCGAAAGCCTGCGCAAGCATGCATTGGCAGTTGAGGCGTGCGTGACGGCCTGCGGCGAGGCGGAAGCGGATCGACTGGGAATTGCAGACGAGGAGCGAGCCAGATTTGTCGAGCTGTATACGACGACGGCGCTGCTGCACGACTTCGACTACGAAAAACATCCGACCGCAGACGAGCATCCGTTTGTGGGCGTACGCGAACTGGAGAGGCTGGGATGGCCGGTGGAGTTGCGGACGGCGATCCTCGGACACGCGCAATATTCGGGTGTGCCGCGTGTGACGCATCTAGACAAGGCGCTGTTTGCCTGCGATGAGTTGGCGGGATTTCTGACGGCGTGCGCGCTGGTGAAGCCGACCAAGGCGATTGCCGATGTCGAAGTGATCAGCGTGCGGAAAAAAATGAAGGACAAAGCATTCGCGCGGGGCGTGAATCGCGAGGATGTGATTCAAGGCGCGGCGGAGCTGGGAGTGGAGCTCGACGCGCACATCGCATTTTGCCTGGAGGCGATGAAGAAGCGAGCTGGGGAGCTTGGCTTGTAAAACAGTCTTCTCGCCTCTCACCGCGCATAGCTGACAAAAGCCAGAGCCTTATTGGTCAGAGTTGTAGGCGCGCTCGGGTCCTCCGCTGTAGACCGAAGGGAAGGCAAGCACATCGCCCAGATCAAAGGAAATGAGAACCTTCTTGCCGTTCATGAGGGGCGTGGGCACCGGGGCGTTTGCCGCGTTGATCCCCTTGGCAGCAGAACTCAGTTGGTTGGGTCCTGCGAAGCCGGAGGGCCCGCATGCGAGAAGCAAGAAAACTGGGATGAAGCGAAGAGTCATTCGAAACATTAGTTCCTTCCATGAAGTGTGAAACTGGATCAGGTCCTTCAACTACACACGACACGTGATTCGTGAGTAAGGCGCCTCGCCGACAATATACTCGAGTCGCAAAGCAATTCTTCTGAAGTCAATTTTTGAAGGATTTCAGTGACAGTCACCTGCACCTCAGGCCCGACGATGCCGAAACCACTGCAGTGGATTGGAACCCTTCAGAACTCTGCGTCGGCGTGAACAGGGCGTTCAGTCTGCCACAGGATTTGGGTCTCAATGAAGGCTTCAGCAACAAAACTCGGCAGTAGCTTGGTGCTATGATCTCGGGTCGGAGCGAATCGCTTTTGCTGCTTCCCCGCAAGCATTGACCCGACGCTGTGGCGGGACTGGAAGATTCTGTTTTCAGGTCCTTCGACAGAAGATTATTCAGAGGCTGGTATGGGCTCGGAACGGGAAGCTCCCATGTGGATGCGATTTGCTGGAGTTTTGCTGATAGCGAGTCTCACGATCTCGACAGCGGCACAAACAGGCAGCGATGAGCCGAAAAAACCGATGGATTGGTTTGTACGCGCTCGCGACCAGATGAATCTGCGCATGCCCGGCGCCAAGCCCTTTCACATGAAGGTCAGGTTTCATGCGTTTCCGGGCATGGAATTCAAGGGGATGAAAGAGAAGTCGGATATTATTACTGGCGATGGGACCTATGAAGAGACATGGGTTTCTGCAAACCAGTGGCGGCGCGAGGTCTGGTTGAAGGAGTACCACGCGGTTGAAGTTGAGTCAGACAAGGGCCGCAAGATGAAGGCCGATTCAGACTACGAGCCGAGCCGCGTAATCACGCTGTTGGACACGCTCTACAACCCCATTCCCCGGAATCTGGTTTCGAAGAACTTTGGCGGCTCAGGGGCTTCCGGATGGAAAATCGAAAATGTGAACAATGCAGACATCGCGCTGGTGCGGATCAGCAAAAGGTGGGGCAACCAGAGCGGTGACATGTCTGACGCCTTCTACTTTCTTCCGCATGGGCTGCTGACGTTCCGGAACAGAGTGGGGCTGGTAACGGCATGGGCAAACTACGTGTCGTTTGGAGAAAGGGTTGTTCCGAAGCATTTGAGCATAAAAGCCGGTGACCGCGACTTGCTGAGCGCGGACATCTCGCTCGGAGATGCGGGCACCCCGGACGCAGCGGAATTTGATTTACCCGTTGGGCTCGCGGATCCGGGCATGACGTTGCGGCCTTTGCAGTTTTACGAAGTGAAGGTTCCAGACCTCTCTGACAGCTTCAGCTTTGTCAGCCATGGACTCGGCGGAACGACAGTCTTCTCGATGTGGGCTGTCCTGGACAAGCAGGGAACGTTCAAGGAAGCGGAAATGCTTCTCCCGGTCAACCCGCAAGACGCGGACACCATCATGGCGCACATGCGCGGAGTGAAGCATCATCCTGCGGAAATCGATGGCAGCCCATGCCAGTTCGTTGTGACGATTGGTGTGCTTTAGGTGAAATGAAGAAGCGTTACGCCTGCCCGAGAAACGCACTCAAGCCCGCTACCTATGGAAGTGGATTTTTGGCGCGAAGTTCGGCGACGATTTCCGCGGCGGCCTGACGGGCTTTGTCGGCCTGGTCGGGCGGGAAGCTGATGGCACCGACGCGAGCGTGGCCACCTCCGCCGTAGCGCTCGCAGACCTGGGCGAGATTGGCCATCTTTTCGGGGTCGGCCTTGGTCCAGGGATTCGAGCCGACGGAGACCTTGGTGCGGAAGCTGGACTTCGACAGGCCAATGGAGTATGTCGCCTTGGGGTGCAGATAGTATGGGATGAACTTGTTAAAGCCTTCGACGGGGCGGTCGGTGATGTCGAAGAAGATGGTGCCGTCGATTTCCTGGCTGCGGCTGCGAATGAGCTCGATGCCTTCCTTGTGGCGCTCAAGCAGCGGCGGGAGCAGATCTGCGACAAAGGGCTGCGCAAGGACTTCGGCGAGCGGCATTTCAGTAAGCAACGGGATGAGGCGCGGAATGAATTCGGGATCCTGGGTGGACTCGATGATGAGGGTCAGCTTCATCGCCGGGGCGGCCATTTCGACGGCCGCTTCAGGGCTCTCGTAGAGTGCCCCGTCGACGATGTTGGCCCAGTGAATGAGGTCGGCCACAGGCGTGGTATCGAATCCGAAACGTGTAGAGCCGATGTGCGCAAGAAAACTGGTGCAGGAGGTGTAGGCGGGGTCGAAGAACTTGCGCGCTCCGCAGACTGGGTCCTGCTGGCAGGCAAGAAAATGCTTGTGATCCTGCGGGGTGAGGAATGCGGAGAGGTGGTGGTCGAACCACCAGGTAATGCGCGGCGAGGCAGAGTACTTGAAGTCGACGATTGCGTTTTCATCGCCCTTAAACTCGCTCTCGTCGAAGAGTGCACCAGCGCGATGGACGAGGCCGTGATACTCATACCTTGCTTCGCTGTCGATGCACTCGCGATGAAAGCGGGTAAAGAGGGACGCGGAGCAAGCGCCGTCGAAACATTTGTCGTGATAGAAGACGCGAACCTGCAACCTGTAACTCCCTGTGACAGAATCCGGTACAGCCGGAAGATTAAGCATCATGCGAGCGGCCCGTTGTGTCAAGGACATGGGAGGTGCGAAACGGGTCGGAAATTCTTGCCGGAACCGCGAAACACGCACAACCGTAGTGCTTCTTGGGTAGAATGCTACCCACAGAAGATTTGTGTCATTTTGAAGGAGTTGCCATGGAGCCCGAGATTCCGCCAATTGTGAAGGAACCCCCCGCGACTGGTTTCAGCCCAAGCGGGACTATGGGTGCGGGGCTGCCGGCGCGTGATCCAGAGAAGCCCTACCGCGGCCTGAAATGGGTCTTTATTGGCGACCAGGGCCTGCGCGCAGGTTGGTCTTTGCCAATTTTCGTGATACTTTTCATCCTTTTCGCCAGGGGCCTGGGCTTTCTGTTTCTGAGGATGCACCTGATTACGAAGGGCGGGAATGGATTTGCACCGCGCCAGGCATTCTTTGGAGAGCTGTTGTCGGTGATCGCCCTGGTGGCCGCGGCCGCGATTATGGCGGTCATTGAGCGCAGGCGCATTCTGGACTACAACCTGACAGGTCCCCGTCCGGTCTGGCATTTCTTCAGCGGCCTAGCGGTGGGATTTGCCGCGCTCTCGGCATTGGTGGGCGCGCTTGCGTGGGGCGGCTGGTTGCACTTCGGTCCTGTGGCGCTGAGCGGCGCGCAGATCTTCAAATATGCGGGCATATGGGCATGCGTCTTCATCCTAGTGGGCTGCTCGGAAGAGGGATCGATGCGCTGCTATTTCCAATTCACACTCACGCGCGGTCTCAACTTCTGGTGGGCAATCGGGCTGGAAGCTGTGATGTGCGGCTTTCTGATTTTCAGGGTCAAGGGCAATGGGAACTGGGGCGTTTACGTGATCGCCCTGCTGGGTCTTGTTCCCTGTTTTCTGCTGCATCTGAACAAGGCGTCCAGTTCGGGATTCTGGCAGGCAGCATGGGTCACTTCAACGTTTTTTGGATTTGGCCACACAGGCAATAACGGCGAAAACTGGGTCGGGATCTTTGCAGCGGCATTCATCGGGTTTGTTTTCTGCGTCAGCGTCTGGCTGACCGGATCAGCGTGGTGGGCGATCGGGTGCCACGCGGCGTGGGACTGGGCTGAAACGTATTTCTACGGAACTGCGGACAGCGGAATGGTGGCGCCCGGTCATTACCTCAGCACGACTGCTGCAGGCAATCCTTTATGGAGCGGCGGCACCGACGGCCCCGAAGGCAGCCTGCTGATTGTGCCCATCGTGTTGCTGATACTGGCATGGCTGCTGGTGATTTATCGTCGGCCCAAGCCGGCAGAATTCAACGCACCCGCGGAGCAGCAACTGGCGATTTGAAAGAAGACGCATGCGGCTTTGGCTCAACCGGACCGGCGAAGTCTCTCTGCGCGAACAACTGATTACGCAGGTTGTGCTGGGCATTCTGTGCCATGAACTGGCGCCAGGACAGCGACTGCCGAGCACGCGCGAGCTTTCGCGCCGGTTCGGTATTCACGCAAATACGGCAAGCGCGGCCTATCGCGAATTAGAGACCGAAGGCTGGGTCGAGCTGCGTCACGGCAGCGGCGTTTTTGTAAGGACGACCCGGCCTGACCTGCCGCACAGCCCCGAACTGGCTGTAGATCAACTGATAGGCGACTTGGCCCTGAAAGCGCGGAAGCTTGGTGCTTCGGACGCGCTAATCAAGGCGCGGGTGCGACGCTGGCTCGCATTGGAACCGCCTGCGCGCTGGCTGGTGATTGAGCCGGATCCGGAACTGCGCCGCATTGTGATTGGCGAGATGGAGCAGGCGCTGGCACTGCCGGTGGTGGGATGCGGTCCGGAGGAATGCTGCACACCGAGCATGCTGGAAGGGTCGATGGCAACGGTTCTGCCAAGCAAAGCGGCGAATGTACGCAAGCTGTTGCCAGCAGGCAAGGAACTGACTACGCTGCGGGTTCAACCTGTTTCGCCTGAATTGCAGGCGAATTTGCAGCGCTACCTGCCGGAACATGCCGGCGACCTAGTCGGAATTGCATCGCGATGGAGCGAGTTCCAACGCATCGCGCAGACGCTGCTGATCGCGGCGGGGTTTGCGCCGGAGTGCCTGGTGGTGAGAGACGCGACACAGCCGGAGTGGCAGCGCGGGCTCGAGACAGCGTCGGCGGTAGTGTGCGATGCAGCGATCGCG
This sequence comes from uncultured Acidobacteriaceae bacterium, assembly GCA_963826915.1. Lineage (GTDB taxonomy): Bacteria > Acidobacteriota > Terriglobia > Terriglobales > Acidobacteriaceae > Telmatobacter. The sequence continues at coordinate 213,810 of CAWGYG010000003.1, read as the reverse complement.
CCGGAATTGCCTGCGAAATGCTTTCCGCTTGTGTTTCGGATACTCGGCGAGTCTTCAATTGCGGAGTTGCGGACGATGGAATCGCGGATTACGGAAGACTCTTCGCGTGCCACGACGCGCATGTGACACCTCGAAAACTGTCCCAATGAGCCGCGCGGGATATTAAGCGAGCTCCTAACATCGCCTTCATTGGGATGAAAAGGAGCCGCAACAATGCGTCATTTCTGGATTCTGTATGCTGTTCTCTTTGCACTACCGCTCATGGCATTCGCCGCGGGCGGGCAGACCCTTCCGCAGGCGAATCCGCAGTTCAGCTCGAGCACTGAACAGGCGCTGCCAGACGCGCCGTCAGCAGCTCCGCAAACCGCGCCTCCCGCGCAGGCAACGCAACTGCCTGATCCGGCATGGTTCCGCATTCAGCGATTCGCCAATGGGCAGCCAATCGTGGTGTACAGCACTTACGGTCCTCCCATGCGTTGTCGCTTTGCCGGGGCTACAACGGACTACCTCTTCTGCGACCCGCCGGACAGCGTGGCGGGAACAGGTTTCCGCTTTGACCGCGGCAGCGTGGTGAATGTGACTTTGAGCCACGAGCCACGCAACTGGCACCCGGCGTGGTTGTCGTCGATGATCGCGGGCGGTCTCGTGGTGGGAATAATTGCGGCGCAAAGCACTAACGCCGGTTCGGCCGCGGGGGCCGGTCTCGCCGGCGCGGGCATTGTCGGTCTTATTGGCGCCCCGCTTGCGTTCTTGCCACATCCGCAGGCGGCGTTCGCAGGACCGGGCTACCCGCAGTATGGCGTGGGCATTCCGCTCAATTTCCCGATTCGATCGCGCTTTCACTCGATGCTGCTGCTTGGGGCATTGCGCTGAATGGGCATTGGCAACAGCTCGAATGGCCGCTGCACAGTGCGTGGCGTTATCCTGTTGTTGACTCATGTCGGAATCCCTCGCATCCAATTCAGCTTCTGGAGTGTCGCCATTGGCCAAGCCACGCCGCAAACGACGCTGGCCGAAGATTCTGTTCTGGTCCGCTTGCGGAGTGGTTGTGGTTCTGCTGGTGCTGGCTGGCGTTGGCGTGCTTTGGTTGCGCTCGGCGGCGAAGGCGGCTCTGCCGGTGCTGGATGGTGATGTGCAAGTGTCCGGATTGTCGGCGCCGGTCATAGTTCGACGCGACGCCCACGGAGTGCCGCACATCGACGCGGCAACGCAGGATGACATGTTTGTGGCGCAGGGCTATGTGACGGCGCAGGACCGGCTGTGGCAGATGGATGCGTTTCGGCGAAATTCCAATGGCGAACTCGCTGAGATCATGGGACCGTCGCTGCTGCGGCACGACAAGGCGCAGCGCATGTTTCAGTTTCGCAATACGGCGCAGCGCGTTTATGCAAATCTGCCGGCGGAGGAACGCGCGCGGTACGAGGCATATGCGCGCGGCGTGAATCTCTACATTGACCGGCACCAGGATTCGTTGCCGCCGGAGTTCCGCCTGCTGCACTACAAGCCAAAGCCTTGGAGCGGCGTCGATTCGATCAGTATCGGCATGATGATGGTGGACATGCTTGACACGCACTGGTACGCGAAGCTGGCGCGCGAACGGATTGCATGGAAGCTCAAAAACCCTAAGCTGGAATCCGATCTGTACCCAGTCGGCTCGTGGCGCGATCACCCTCCCACAGGCGTTCTGCTCGACTTGAGCCAGCCGCATCCGGAACCACCGGGCAGCACAGACGATGAAGAAGACGACCGGAGCCAGACGAGCGCAGAGCCGCACGAGGACTTGCAAGGATTGCGAGACCTGCTTGGGTTGCGCGCCTGCGAAGGGTGCACGCCGGGCTCGAATAACTGGGTGATTTCAGGCCAGCACACGGCGAGCGGAAAGCCGCTGCTCTCGAACGACATGCACCTGGGGCTGAACGAGCCAAACATCTGGTACATGGCTGATCTGCGGGCGCCGGGCTTTCATGCAGCTGGAGTGACGCTGCCGGGAATGCCGTTTGTGATCGCCGGACATAATGAGCATGTGGCATGGGGATTTACCGCGCTCTATGGCGATGTTCAGGATCTCTATATTGAAAGGCTGGATGGAAAGGGCAACTACCAGGTTGCGGATGGAAGCTGGAGCCCGGTGGCTGTAGATCACGAGGTCATTCATGCGCGCGGGCGCAAGGATGTTTCATACGACGTAAGGTTGACTGCGCACGGGCCGTTGCTGGACCCGATCTTTACGAAAGACTCGCGCGCGATTGCGCTCAAGTGGACTTTGTACGACACGACGTTGAACACGATCCCGCTGTATGCGATGAACATTGCCGCAAACTGGACGGACTTTTCAGCGGCGCTGGGGCAGTGGTGCTGGCCGACGCAGAATGTTGTCTACTCCGACGACCAGGGACACATTGCGTACCATGCGGTCGGGCGCATTCCGCTGAGGCCCGCGGGATTGACCGGCGAACCGGTTCAGGATATTTCGCACGAATGGCAAGGATACATTCCATTCGACGGCCTTCCCAGCGCGGTTGACCCGCCATCGGGATTTCTGGCAACGGCAAATTCGCGTGTCACGACGCCTACTGCGCAATTCCCCCTATCGCTGGAGTGGGCCGATCCGTATCGGGCTGAGCGCATCTACAAGATGCTGCAGGGGCGTGACCATCTTCGCCCCGAGGACATGCTTGCGGCGCAGACGGATATTTACAGCGAGATGGACCAGGAAATGGCGCATCGTTTTGCCTACGCGATCGATCACGCCGCGGGAACGGACGACGAGTTGCGCAAAGCTGCCGACCTGATGCGCAGTTGGGATGGGCGGCTCACGGTAGACTCTGCAGCGGCATCACTGGTGACGCAGACGCGCGAGGCGCTGTGGCCGCTGATTCTGGAGCCAAAGCTGGGCAAGGATGCTGAGAGCTACGAATGGTCCGAGTCAAATTTTGCCGAGGAGGAGATCGTGATGCATGCCAGCGCGGACTGGCTTCCAGCAGGCTACAAGGATTGGGACGTCCTGCTGACCGAGGCCGTACGGCGGGGCATGAAGGACGGGAAAGCGCCGGCGGATGTGAGCAAGTGGGCTTACGGTGATTGGCACGTGGTCGACATCGAGCATCCATTGGCTGGATTCTTGCCATTTGTGGGCCGCATCGCCGGCACGGGGCCGTGGCCGCTGAGCGGCGACACCACGACAGTGAAGCAGGTAAAGCGCGCGTTCGGGCCTTCGCAGCGATTCACGATGGACTGGAGCAACATCGACGGGTCGACGGAAGACATCGTGCTGGGTGAGAGTGGCAACCCTTACAGCGCGTACTTCCGCGACCAGTGGAACGACTACTACAACGGAAGAACGTTCGCTCTTCCATTCAGCCCGGGTGCGGTGGCAGCACAAACACAACACACGCTGCGGCTGGTGCCATGAAAAGCGAGGGGTCAGGGATCAGGGGTCAGGGGTCAGGAGATGCTGCGAGTGACAGCGGCGTTCTGGGTGAGGGCAGGGCCCGATGGAAGAGGCTGATTGGTCCGGCGGTCATCTGCCTTGCCGCGTTTATCGCCACATCGCCCCAACTCTTTCGCGGCAACTCCTGCGGACATGATTTTGACTTTCACCTGGTCTCGTGGCTCGACGCGCTATCGAGTTGGCGGCATGGTGTTTTTTATCCGCATTGGGCGCCGAGCGCGAACTACGGTGCAGGCGAGCCGCGCTTCGTCTTCTATCCGCCGCTGACGTGGATGCTGGGCGCAGCGCTGGGCATCGTCGCACCCTGGAAGGGAGTTCCGCTGGCGATTACATGCCTGCTGCTGGCAGGCACAGGGCTGGCCACGCGGATGCTGGCGCGGCAGGTTCTTGCGGAGGGGCCGGCGACGCTGGCTGGTTGCGCGGCGCTGTTTTCGGGCTACGCGATGTTTACCGCGTACGAGCGCTCAGCTTTTGGCGAATTGGCGGGCGGGTTCTGGATTCCGCTGCTGTTGCTGCTCGTCTTTCGTGACCGCAACTGCGAGGGGTCGGTTTGGCGGCGGGCGTTTGACGGTTCAACTGCGCCGCTGGCGCTGGTGCTTGCAGGGGCCTGGCTTTCGAATGCGCCGCTGGGAGTGATGGCAAGCTATCTGCTGGCTGGGGTCGCGTCGGCGGTGGCGCTGCAGTTGCGTTCGTGGGCGCCGGTGCTGCGAGCGACCGTGGCAGCCGCATTGGGCCTGGGCCTCGCCGCGATCTATCTCGTTCCGGCTGCTGTGGAGCAAAGTTGGGTTGAGATTCGGCAGGCGACCGACGATCCGGGACTGCTGATCGAAAACAGCTGGCTCTTCGCGCGGCACGCCGACCCGGCTTTGGAATTGCACGATGTGGAATTGACCAGGGTATCGGCTATCGGGATCAGCATGATTGCGGTTGCTCTTATCGGCGTGCTGGTCAATTGGCGGCGGGGCGCGCTCAAGAGCCGACGGCACTGGTGGATCACGCTGGCCCTGATCCCGATTGTGGTCCTGCTGTTGCAGCTTCCCATTTCTCTTCCCGCGTGGAACCTGCTGCCCAAATTGCGATTTCTTCAGTTTCCGTGGCGCTGGCTGGTGGTGTTGGAGGCGCCGATGGGCATCTTCTTCGCCTCTGCAATATGGATGACGCGACGCTGGGGACGGTTGGCGGTGGTGGCGACATGCACCTTGTTCTTTCTGGCAGTCACCGGTGTTACGGCCCTTGTCCTGCATCAGCCGTGCGATGAGGAGGACGCCGTACACGGCATGCTGAGCGCGTACCGAAGTGGACAGGGCTTTGAGGGCACGGACGAATACGCACCGCCGGGAGCCGACGATTCACTGGTGCCGATGGGGCTGCCGGATGCTTGCCTCACCGAGAATCCGACGATCATGCTGGCCACCGCGGAGGAGGGCATGACTCCGGTTTGGAATCCTGACAAAGGATTGTGCGACGCGACATTTTCATGGGTCCGGCGTAAAGGCAAACTACCGATCGAGCATTTGCACCTTGCAGACGTAGCGCCGCATGCCGGCTACCTCGTGCTTCATTTGCGCAGCTATGCTGCCTGGAGGGTTACCGTCAACAACCAGGTTGTGAGTTCCCTGCCCCGGCGGGACGACGGCCTGATGGTTGTACCGGTCTCGCAAGGACCTGTGGATCTGACGATTGACTGGCGCACGACTAGCGATGAAATTGCCGGGCGCTGGTTAAGCTTTCTAGCACTGGCCTTTATCGCAGGTCTTTACTTTAAGGAACGCAAGCTCGGCTCAGCAGAACGAAAGTCGAGTTTGGCGACGGGGGAAGCCTCGCAGGCTCATTTATCATGATGAGAATGCCGACCGACGTGAAATCGTTGATTCAGGAGGGCGCGGAACTGACTGACCGCGCGCTTGAGGCGCTGATTCCAGGTGTCGATGTTGTGCCGGCTTCGATTCATGGCGCCATGCGCCACTCAACATTTGCAGGCGGCAAGCGGCTAAGGCCGGTTCTGGCGATGCAGGCCGCGGTAACAATCGCGGGTTCGCTGCCTCGCGGAATTGAGCGGCTGGGTGCGGCCATCGAGATGCTGCACACCTACTCGCTGATTCACGATGACCTGCCGGCTCTCGACAACGACGATCTGCGACGCGGCAAGCCGACGTGCCATGTGGCTTTCGGCGAGGCCATTGCAATTCTCGCAGGGGACGCGCTGCAGACGCGCGCGTTTGAAGTGCTGGCGGGCCTTGATGCACCGCCTACGGCTGTCGTGCAGATCATCCGGCTGATTGCGAACGCAGTGGGCACCGTTGACGGCATGATCGGCGGACAAGTGCTGGACATCGAGAGCGAGCATTTGAAGGCCACACCGGAGCTGGTCGAGGCTATTCACCGCGCCAAAACAGGCGCACTGATTCGCGTGAGTGTGGTTACGGGCGGCGTATACGGCGGAGCAAATGCGGACGATGTCGCCCGGCTTGACACGTTTGGAAGAAAAGCCGGCCTGGCATTTCAGATCGTCGACGATGTACTCGACATGACGGTAGACTCGGCGCATCTTGGCAAAACTGCCGGCAAAGACCTGGCCACGGAAAAGGCCACCTGGCCTGCCGTATATGGCATTGAACAGAGCCGCGTCGACGCTGCGACGCTGGTCAACGAGGCATTTGTCGTTCTCGAGCCGTATGGGAGCAGGGCGGATGGACTGAAGTCGGTGGCTCGCTACCTGGTTGAGCGCAAGAATTAGTCATTGCATCGCACTGCTTTCTAAATTTTGAATCCATACTGTTGTTCTCCGATATAAATCGGCCAGGCGGGAGTGTCGCTTGAGAGCCGTGAAGTGATCCAATAGCGCGGAATCCACGCACGCATGTGGAGGCGAGGCAGGGCATGATGAGCCAGGTTGCGTTTGTTTCGGGAGGCACTGGCCTTCTTGGCAGCAATCTTGTGCGTCACCTGGCATCGGAAGGCTTCTCGATTCGCGCTCTTGTACGTTTCGAAGAACGGGACAAGATTCCAATCCAGTTTGATAGAGTTCCAGTCGAGGTCATCGTCGGCAACCTCAACGATGTTGCCGGATTTGCGGGGTCCCTTTCAGGGGTCGATGTTGTCTTTCACACGGCGGCGTTTTTTCGCGAGTACTACAAAGGCGGAAGCCATAGGGACCTCCTTTACCAGACGAATGTGGTGGGCACGCGAAGCCTGATTGAGGCTGCTTATCGCGCAGGTGTTCGCCGCTTTGTGCATACCAGTTCCATTGCCGTGCTGAATGGCCCTCCGGGAGCACGGATCGACGAGACAATGCTGCGCGAGGAGCGAGAAGCGGACAGCTACTTCCGCAGTAAGATTCTTGCAGACCGCGAGATCGTGCAGTTTCTGGAGACGCACCCAGACATGTGGGCCACGATGGTTCTGCCGGGCTGGATGCACGGCCCGGGAGATGCAGGCCCGACGCCCGCAGGACAGTCTGTGGTGGACTTTTTGCGCGGCAGATTGCCGGGAGTATTGCCGGGAGCGTTTCCGCTGGTGGATGCCCGGGACGTGGCGGCGGCAATGCTGCTTGCCGCCCGGAAAGGCCGCAGGGGGGAACGCTATCTCGCCGCAGGGATCGCTATGACTGCTGCCGAGTTTGTAGGTCGTCTGGCAGAACTCAGCGGACGCATGGCCCCATCGCGCAAAATTCCGATTTCAGCGCTGTATGCGATCGGCGCGGTTGGCGAGGCATGGGCGCGACTGACGCGGAGGCCGGCGATGGTAGGCCTGGCGGCGATTCGCCTGCTTGACCGGCGGATGGAGCAGTTGCAGTTTGACCACGGCAAAAGCCAGCGCGAGCTGGGATTGGAATTTCGCCCGGTGGACACAACGCTTCGAGACGCAATCGAGTGGTTTCGCGCGCACGGCTACCTGGACTGACGGCGAATCCCGGCAGCGGAAGTGAAGGCATCGGAGACTGTATTCTTCACTGGTGGGCGGCGAAAGAAAGTTCCCCCGTCCCGATAAAAACCCATGCTCACACAGGACGACATCCTGACGGCGTTGCGGGACTGTTTCGACCCTGAGGTCAAACTGAATCTTGTTGACCTGGGGCTGGTTTACGGCATCGAGACGGGCGCCGATCCCGATTCGATGCCCGCGTGGCCGCGCCAATGGGTGAAGGTCACCATGACGCTGACGACTCCTCAGTGCCCTGCTTCCGGGCTCATCTTCGAGCAGGTACACAACCGGCTGGCCGGCATTCAGGACATCAGCAAAGTCGAAGTCGAACTGGTGTGGGAGCCCAAGTGGACACCGCACCGCATCAGCGAAGCAGGTCGCCGACAGCTGGGCATTTGAGCTGAAAACTGCGCAGGTATGAGTTTCGAGCGCCAAAGTCGACGCTCTTGAACTGGGGAAACAGGATTATCGGGCCAGAACGCGCCGCAGCGACTCGCCCTTTGCGCTGATATCGTCGACCACTTCCTGCGCCTGTTCGATCATCCATCGCGCGCGATCGGCATAAGCAGGAAGGGCATCCCACCATTCGCGAAGCGTGTCCTCATGGTTGAGCAGGGCAAGTGCGGTGCCGGAGGCTGCCACCACGAGGCCCGCTTTTTTTTGGCCGGACAACAACATGATTCCTCCCGCAATCAGCGAACCGCAGGCGGCAATCTTTATCCAATCGATTGAGTCGGCTTGTGGACGGTCGGGTTCAACGGAATATCGAGGGGCTTGTCTACGTTCCCTATTCAGAAATGTTGCGACGACCATGAGCTTTCCCTCCTCTCACTCTGATGCACTTCCCGGGGACTGCGAGAACAGCGAAACGGATTTTGCGCGGATGGCCTGGAACACGCCGGGGGCGATTCATATACTTTACACACCCCGGGCCGGGAAGGTTTGACTTTAATCCAGATCGAAGTCGCGCAAGGGCTTACCGTCGGGAGCATCCTTGGCCTTGCGCAGCGCCTCGGCAAATTTCTTCTCGAAAAGGTCTTCCTTGTTCTTTTCCGCGTCCACCGACTGCCGGAAAATCGATTCCTTGCGCTCATCCTGCTCGCGCATGGCCTTGGCCGCAGTTTCGAGGTCCTCGAACATCCGCTTGCGCGGGGCCGAAGTGTGGCTTACCAGCAGGCCGGTAGCAGCATCGATCACCAGCATCGCCCCGCAATCAGGGCACGCGACTTGGAAAGTATCCTTTTTCTGGTTAGCCATAACAAGGAGATTGTAGGCGTTCCCGCCAAGATGGGGAAACCCGATGCTTTTCGGCTTTGCTGGGAAAGGGAACTTCCCGCGACCGGCGAGCGTACCATTGCTGGCATCCATTCTTTGTTTTGCAAGCGGTTCTGTGCATCAGTGCGGAAATGCTGTTGCCGTGCGGTAAAGGAGTTGCATGAAAAGTCTGTTGTTGAAGAATCTTTTTGTATTTGCTGGGGTGGCCGTGGCCTTTTCGCCTGTTTGCCTTGCGCAAGCCCAGCTTGCCGGGGACTGGCAGGGAACGCTGGACGTCAACGGGACAGGGTTGCGCATTGTCTGGCACGTGGTCGCAGGCACCGACGGAACCGTCACGTCAACATTCGACAACCTTGATGAAGCCATTTACGGAATCAAGGTGAAGTCAATGAGTCTCAAGGGCTCCGACCTCAACCTTACCGTCGATGATACGGTCCAGATAAACGGGCAGGATATCAAGGTAAGCGGCACTTTTGTCGGCACAGTTAACAAAGACGCGACTGACATGACAGGGACCTTCACGCAGACGGAGCCGCAGCCGCAGCCGCCCGCCCAACTTCATCTGACGCATGGACCTGCCCAGGCTGCGAGCACCGGTACGGGACAGACGTCGATCGCAGGCGATTGGCTGGGGACACTGAGCGCCGGTGGAGCTGAACTCCGCCTGGTCGTGCACATCTCAGCCGCCAAGGACGGCACCTTTACAGCCACGATGGACAGCCTAGACCAGGGCGCCAACGGAATTCCGATTAACACCGTCACGTTGAAAGATGGAAAGCTGAGCCTGACAGTAGACGCGGTGCACGGAACCTACGATGGAACCGTCAACAAAGATGTTTCGGAAATTGACGGCACGTGGTCGCAGGGTCAGCCGTTCGCGCTCAACCTGAAGCGCACGACCATCAAGCCCGAAGTGGCCGCCAAGCCCGGAACGCCTTCCGATATCGACGGTACCTGGCAGGGCGCGCTTGATACTCCGCAAGGGAAGCTGCGCATTCTCTTCAAGATCGTGAATATGGAGACTGGACTCAGCGCAACGATCCAGAGCCCGGACCAGAGCCCGATGTGGATGCCAGCCACTTCGGTGACCCGCGCAGGCGACAAGCTCACCATTGAAATGAAGGCCTTTGGCGCGTCGTATGAGGGCATGATCAATGCCGCCAAGGACACGGTCGACGGCACTTTATCGCAAGGCGGTGGCTCGCTGCCGCTGGTGCTGAAGAAGGGCTGAGGCGGAATTTCGTCACAAATGCACATCCGGCGCACAACCTTTCTGCGATCTCCGTGTCCCCTGCTACAGTCAGTCTGCGAAGCCCCTTCGGGGCGGGTCTGGCAGCACCTCGAGGATATGCACCACCATGAATTGCCTTCGACCAGCGATTACCGTGGCCGCTCTTGCTCTTTCCTGCGCCTGTTCGGCGCAGACAGCAAGCTCAAGTCCTGAAACCCTCCCTTCGGCCGAATCGGTGATGAAACGCGTCGCCATCAATCAGGACACTGCCGAAACTGAGCGGGCCCGCTACGTTTATTTGCAGCACACCAAAATGACCTCGCTCCGCGGCAAAGCCGTCATGTGCGAGGAGATCACCGATTACCGGTTCACCCCATCAACCGACGGAACGGATGAGCAGTTGCTCAAGGTCGACGGCCGGTTTCTGAAAGAGCACAAATACGTCAGCTTCACCGCGCTGCTTCCCCGCGACGAAGACAAGCCCAAGGATTCGGACCACGATAAGGACAAGCTCGAAAAGAAAGAGAAGAAAGAAAAGGGCAAAGACCTAGACCCCGTTTTCGATCCCAACAGCAACGAGACCCTCGACCGGGACCTTGTCGAAAACCTGCGCTGGAACCTGGTCCACGATAAATCGAAGGACGGTGTCAACGCCCACCTCTTCCCCCTCACCTCAAAGGATCAGGCCAACTACGTATTTCGTATGGTGAGCCGAGAGCGCCTGAACGGCCGGGATGTCTTCCATATCTCGTTCCGGCCGCAGAAGAAAGATGACTTCGGCTGGAGCGGCGACGCGTTCATCGACACGACGGCATTTCAGCCTGTCCTGGTCACCACTGGCATGGCGCGCAAGATTCCATTCGCAGTCCGCACCTTTCTGGGCACGAATCTGCCGGGACTCGGATTTACCGTGACCTATGCCCCGCAACCAGACGGGGTGTGGTTCCCCGTCACTCTCTCCACCGAATTCAAGGTCCATGTGCTGTTCTTCTTCAACCGGGAAATCATTCTCGACGCCCAGAATCGTAACTTCGAGAAGACCCACGTGACGTCACGCATCGTGGGCGAGGCGACGCCCATGGATGAAGATAAAGCTCGGGCGCCTGCTCCGACGCCACAGTAGTCTCGTTGCGTCGGGAGTAGAATGGTCGCACCAACCCTCAATGAGGACTGAGCCTACACACAACGATGTTGCCGCGAACGGCTCGGAATCTCAATCGGTACGGGTTTCCGCAAATTACCTTGAATACGCTTCTCCGTTCCCCGCCGAACCCATCATCCGACGTATGCTTGATTCCATTCCTAAAAAGTACCTCGACGGCCTAAGCGAAGTGGTCCTCACAAATACGTCCGGCATGTCTCGGGAACGACGCCGCAGCGTCACGAAATCAAGAAAGCGCAAGATCCGAATGCTCAATGCCAGAGGGTTGTATCACCCGGCATGGCAACGCGAGCCTGCCTGGATCGAAATCTTCGTCGATAACACGATCAGAGGATGGGAAAAAGGTATTTGGCTGCGTCTTCCTTTCATTCGGGAGGGCAAGCTGGGCGATGTTCTATTTCACGAGGTCGGTCATCACATCCACTTCACGATTCGGCCCGAATACAAAGAGAGGGAAGACGTTGCCGATACTTGGAAAGCTAAACTGCAGCGGAATTACAATCGTAGCCGTCGCCCGTGGCTTCGAGCGATCACCTTTCCCATCCGACCCCTGATACGTGCGCTCATGAGACCGATGTATCGAATAATGTTCCGGAAAGGCATGATCTCGCACGCCGAATTCGACGAACTCATGAGTCCAAGCTTGAAGAACCCGTAAACGCCTCCACGCGCGAAGGCCCTGCTCGCCGAGCAGGGCCCTCTATCTTGCCGCTATGCGGGTGTGGAATCTTTAATGCTTCTCCTCGGCTGTGGCCAGTTTGGCTTCGGCTTCGGAGATGACGTGGAGAGCCTCTGCGTACGCTTCTTCGCTGTCGCCGGCTTCGTTCCATTCTTTCTCGCCGCGTTCGAGTTGCTGCTGGGCGCGAGGCACGTCAATCTCTTCGGGCTTGAGGGCGTCGTTGGCGAGGATCGTTACGCGGTCGGGCAGCACTTCAACAAATCCCCACGAAACGTTGTAGATCTGTTCGCCACTGGTCGAGTCTGAATCGGGGCCGGTGTGGAGTCGAACGTCGCCGGCACCCAGTTCTGCGAGCAGAGGCGCGTGGCCGTAGAGCACTTCCATGTAGCCGTTCTTCGCCGGCAACTCGACAGCGTAGGCCGCCTGCTCAAAGAGCACGCGCTCGGGCGTTACGAGCCTGACACGGAGTTGATTGGATTCGTCGGACATAAAAATCCTTTCGGGATTTTTAGGGGTTAGGGGTTAGGGATCAAGGGTCAGAAAAATCCGCTTGCTTCGTCTTCGGGGAGTCATCATGAAAACCGACCATGGAGAACTGACAACTAATCCCTGATCCCTGTTCCCTGCTTTTTACGCCGTTGCTTTCAGCTTCTCGGCGGTTTCCAGCACTTCTTCGATGGCGCCCTTCATGTAGAAGGCCTGCTCGGGGATGTCGTCGTACTTGCCCGAGATGATTTCTTTGAAGCTGCGCACGGTGTCGGCAACCTTCACATACGCTCCCGGAATGCCGGTGAACTGCTCGGCAACGTGGAACGGCTGCGACAGGAATTTCTGCACCTTGCGGGCGCGAGCCACGGTGAGCTTGTCTTCCTCAGAGAGCTCGTCAATGCCGAGAATCGCAATGATGTCCTGCAGGTCCTTGTAGCGCTGCAGAATTTTTTTCACGCCCTGGGCCACGTCATAATGCTCGTCGCCTACGATGCGCGCGGACAGAATGCGCGAGGTCGAAGCCAGCGGATCGACGGCAGGATAGATGCCGAGTTCCGACAGCGGGCGGCTGAGCACGGTAGTGGCGTCGAGGTGAGCAAATGTGGTGGCCGGGGCTGGATCAGTAAGATCGTCGGCAGGCACGTAAACGGCCTGCACCGAGGTCACTGAGCCCTTGCTGGTGGAGGTGATGCGCTCCTGAAGCTCGCCCATTTCGGTTGCCAGGTTGGGCTGGTATCCCACGGCAGACGGCATACGACCCAGTAGCGTGGAAACCTCGGAACCGGCCTGCGTAAAGCGGAAGATGTTGTCGATGAAGAGCAGCGTGTCGGAGCCTTCGACGTCGCGGAAATATTCGGCAACGGTGAGGCCGGTGAGCGCCACGCGCAGGCGCGCTCCGGGCGGCTCGGTCATCTGCCCGTAAACCAGCGCGCACTTCGAGTTCTGCCAGTCGCCGGGCTTGATCACGCCCGACTCGGTCATCTCGGTCCAGAGATCATTGCCCTCGCGGGTACGCTCGCCGACGCCGGCAAATACCGAATAGCCGCCATGATTCTTGGCGACGTTGTTGATCAATTCCATGATGACGACGGTCTTGCCTACACCGGCGCCGCCGAACAGGCCGATCTTGCCGCCCTTCAGAAACGGCTGAATCAGGTCGATGACCTTGATGCCGGTCTCGAACATCTCTTCGTGCGTCGTCTGCTCGTCGAATAGGGGCGCGGGGCGATGGATCGGCATGCGCTGCTTTTCGCCGATGGGGCCGAGCTCGTCGACGGGCTCGCCGATGACGTTGATGACGCGGCCCAGCGTCTCTTTGCCCACGGGAACGCGGATGGGGCCGCCGAGGTCGATGACCTTCATGCCGCGGACCATGCCGTCAGTGGCTTCCATGGCCACGGTGCGCACTCGGCCTTCGCCGAGGTGCTGCTGCACCTCGAGGATTACGCTGATGGGCGCGGGCACGGTGAAGCCGTCGCTGGTGACGCGCAACGCCTGATAGATGGGTGGCATTGTCGCTTCTTCAAACTGCACGTCTACCGCGGGACCGGAGACCTGAATTACCTTGCCGATGTTTTCTGCCATTTTTCTGCCTTCGGGGGCTAAAGCCCCCAACAAGTTTGTATCGCTTCATCGGCACGACTAAAGTCGTGCCCTTTCAAAACCCAAATCCTTAGTTCTCCGGGGCTAAAGCCCCGCCCTATCGTCTGACTTCATTCAGGTGCCTAAAGGCCCCTGCTCCCTCCGAACGAGCCGCTACAAAGCTGCCGCGCCGGAAACAATCTCGATGATTTCCTTGGTGATGGCCGCCTGGCGCACGCGATTCATGTTCAGCGTGAGCGAGTCGATCATGTCTGATGCGTTGTTAGTCGCCGAATCCATCGCCGTCATGCGGGCCGCGTGCTCCGCAGCAACCGACTCCGTCATGGCGTGGTAGAGCATGGAAAAAATGTACTGAGGCAACAGGCCGCTGAAGAGTTCCTCTGCGGGCTGCTCGTAGATGTAATCCACCTCGGCGGTACCGAATTTCTTTGCCTCGTCGTCGGCCTGCTGAGTATCAGCGGGTTCAATCGTGATGCCCGCGCTGGCGGCAGCCTCTGCTGCGCGTTCGCGTTCTTCCTCCGTTGGTTCTACTGCGCCGGTGATCTGCTGGGTGCCGATTTTCAAAATCGGCAACAGCTTTTCGACAACCAGGCGCTGCTGAATCACCGATTTGAATTCGTTGTAGACGATGTAGGCTGCATCGATCTCCTCGTGAACGTAGCGGGAAATGATGCTTTCGGCGAGTTCAAAGACGCGCTTGCTTTCAAGCTTCAACAGCATGCCGGGATGGTCGCCGGTAACCTCGACCGTTCCCTGGCGCGGACCGCGCACCTGGCGGGTATGACCGCTCTCGTCAGTCTGCTCTGTGTAGACCGCCGCGGGAAAGCGCTTCCGGGTAAGATCGCGCCCCTTGCGTCCCACGGCCTCAATATCGATTTCCTTGTCGGTATTGCCGTTGATGAACTGGTAAGCCGTCTTGAGAATGTTGGCGTTGAATGCGCCGGCAAAACCCTTGTCGCCGCTGATGATGACCAGGAGGACTCGTTTCTCGGGCCGAGTGGCAAATAGGGGATGACGCAGGTTGCCGGTTTCGTCGTCGAAGATGTCGACGCGCCGGGTCAGCGATTCGAGCACGCTGGTGATCATTTTGGCGTAGGGACGAGCCGCCAGAGCCCGCTCCTGCGCACGACGCAGCTTGGCCGCCGAGACCATCTTCATGGCCTTGGTGATCTGGCGCGTGTTTTTCACGCTGCGAATGCGACGCCGTAGATCGAGAACGTTTGCCATAGTTCAGTTCACAGTTCTCAGTTTTCAGTTCTCAGTTTCCATGATCGTGATTCTTGCCGTTTTGGCGTTTTCTGATCACTGACAGCTGACGACTGACAACTGGTTTCTTACGCCTTTGCTGCCTGCAATTCGGTCTGGAAGTTTGCCTTGTATTCCTTGAGGGCGGCGTGCAGGCGGTTTTTCAGGTCGTCGTCCAGTTGTTTCTTCTTCGTGAGGTCATCCATGAGTCCGCTCTGCGCAGCAGCGAAATACTGGTACAATCCATCTTCGAAGGCACGGATGTCAGAGACTTCCAGGTCATCGAGGTAGCCCTGTGTACCGGAGAACAGAATCACCACTTGTTGCTGCCACGTGAGCGGATGGAACTGGGGTTGCTTGAGCAGTTCGGTGAGTCGCTGGCCGCGGTTGAGCTGTTTCTGCGTCAGCGGATCTAGATCGGAGCCAAACTGCGCAAACGCCGCCAGTTCGCGATACTGCGCCAAATCCAGCTTGAGCGTCGCGCCCACCTGCTTCGTAGCCTTGATGGCCGCCGAAAAGCCGACACGCGAGACCGAAAGACCTACGTTGACGGCCGGACGCACGCCGGAGTTGAACAAGTCCGTTTCCAAAAAGATCTGCCCGTCGGTGATAGAGATGACGTTGGTCGGAATGTAGGCCGATACGTCGCCGGCCTGGGTCTCGATAACCGGCAGCGCGGTCAGCGAACCACCGCCGCGCTTGGCGCTCAGCTTCGACGAGCGTTCCAGCAGGCGGGAGTGAAGATAGAACACGTCGCCCGGATAGGCTTCGCGGCCCGGCGGACGGCGGAGGAGCAACGAGATTTCGCGGTAGGCCATGGCGTGCTTGGAAAGATCGTCGTACATCACCAGGGCGTGCCTGCCGTTGTCGCGGAAATACTCGCCGATGGCAGTTGCAGCGTAGGGAGCCAGATAGAGCATCGGCGCGGGCTCGGAGGCGGAAGCGGCCACGATGATGGTATGTCCCATGGCGCCGGCTTCGGTGAGCGTCTGCACCACCTGCGCGATTGAGGAGCGCTTTTGGCCAATGGCGCAGTAGATGCAAATCAGATCGTTCTTCGCGTTGTTGATGATGGTATCCAGCAGCACCGCGGTCTTGCCCGTCTGGCGGTCGCCGATGATCAACTCGCGTTGTCCGCGGCCGATTGGAATCATGGCATCGATGGCCTTGAGTCCTGTCGCCATCGGTTCGCGAACGCCCTGGCGGTCGATGATACCGGGTGCCAGGCGCTCCACCGGCAACGTTTCCCTGGTGACAATGGGGCCCTTGTCGTCGATGGGATTTCCGAGAGCATCGACAACACGGCCGATCATGGCATCACCCACCGGCACGCTGAGAATCTTGCCGGTGCGCTTAACTTCGTCGCCCTCGCGAATCTCGGTATAGTCGCCCAGCACTACGGCGCCGACCTGATCCTCCTCGAGGCTCAGGGCGAGCCCGGCGATCCCATGCGGGAAGCTGAGCAGTTCGCCGGCCATGACCTTGTCGAGCCCGTGCAGGCGTGCGATGCCGTCGCCGAGGGATGTGATGGTACCGACTTCGTCGACCTGGACCTTCGAGTCGTAGTTCGCGATCTGCTCGCGAAGAAGTTGCGTAATTTCGTCTGCCTTGATCTGAGCCATTTCTGTTCCTTGCAGTTGTCAGTCTTCAGTTGTCAATTCTCAGGTGTCGTTCGTGAAATCTGAAAGAGATTACCAACCTCGAACCCTGACTGAATACCCACCCAATCCCGAAAACTGACTGCTAAAATCTGTTCACTTCTCAACACTGACCACAAAAACTTATTACTGAAAACTGCCGGCATCAGCCGGCAATCAATGCTTCCTTCAACCGCTCAAGGCGGCCGCGCACAGAGCCGTCGTAGACCGTGGAACCGATGCGTACAACTGTGCCGCCGATGATGGAGTTATCGAGCTTGAAACTTGCCTGGATGCGCGAACCGGCCAACTTGCCGACACCGGCGAGGAGATCGTCGCGCTCCTTGGCGCTTAACTCGCGCGCCGTAACAATTTCCGCCTGCCGAATGCCGAGCCGCTCCTGCATCTCTGCACGCCAGGCCGCGGCCACCTCATGGACTTCGCCGATGCGATCGTTGTTGATCAGGACCGCGAGCAGGTTGCGCAATTCCTTCTGCAGGCCAAGTTTCGCATTCATCTTGTCGAGAATGGAAACCTTCTGAACGGCGGCGACGGCTGGATTGACAAACAATTCGCGGAGTTCGGCGCTGCCGTCCCAGGTACCAAGAAAATCGCTGAATTGACGGTCGAGAGCCGCTGTGTCGAGCTTGGCTGAAGCGGTCACATCTGCAAAGGCCCGGGCGTATCGTGATGCGAATGCTGCTGACATCTAGTTCCGCCCTCCCTTGGCTGCGCCGCTCGCCGTGGTTTCGCTTACAAATTCGGCGATTAGAGCGCGGTCGGTTTCAGGCGTCAGCACCAACTGCTTTGCTGCCTGCCCGATGGCCAGGTCGGCGGCGAAATGACGCAGTTCACGTTTGGCCTGCGCAGCTACCACGCTCACCTCCTGCTCCGCAGAAGCGATGATGCGCGCACTCTCCTCTTCAAGAGCGGCCTTGCTACGTTCCTCATCCTGTTGTATCTGCTGCTCGACCTCGTTGCGAAACTTTGCAATCTCGTCATCGAGATGGGAGAGTTTGGCCTCGACGGCACTTAATCGGGTATTGGCGTCCTCGGTCACCTTGCGCGCTGACTCAAGGTCGTTGCGCACCTTCTCAGAGCGCTTGCGCAGCAGCTTGGGCAAGAGGCGCACGAGCGGGATGACAATTGCCAGAACCACGACCGCGACATTGATGATTTCAAAGAGGCGGGCTGCGGATTCCACGTCCATGTGGAGCAGCCGAGCCAGGGTCTGCACAATCGGAGCGTGCCTGTACTGGTCGTTCTCCTGCTCTTCGGTCTTTGCGGCATCAGTCTTTGGCGGATTGGCGGCTTCGGTCGAAGGCGCGACGACTGCCGGCTGTGCCGGAGCCTCGGGCGTTTGCTGCGCCCCGGCGTAGACCGGTACAACAGCCAGCGGGCCGGTGAATAATGCAAAGGCGGCCAATACTGCAAAAGCAATGAGACCAAAAGTGCGAACAGAAAAACGCGAATGCGGCAAACAGTGTTTCAACGGGAACCCCCGGCGGCAAGCGGGAGCACCGCTCGAACCACCTGATTTGCCAGATCTGCGGAAGAAACCTGGATGGCCTGCCGGGCATGCGCGGCCTCGGTTTCCATCTCGGCCCGAGCCTGGTTCACCGTCGCTCCGGCGGCCTTGCGGGCGGCTTCCAGCGAGGCTTCCCGCTCGGCATTTCTCTTTTGCGTGCGCTGCTCCCGCAGCTTGTAGATCTCGGCGCGTGCCTGGCGCAGTTTTTCAGCATACTCAGCGGCGCGCGCTTCAGCCTGGGCAATGGCCTTGTGCGCATTCTCGACGGCGCCCTCAGTACGGGCGCGGCGCTCAGCGAGCGTGCGGCTCAGCGGGCCCTGGACCAGAAACTGATAGGCCAGCACCAGCACGATGAATAGCAGAATCGTGGGTATGGCGCCGAGCATCAGCGCCCCAACTTGTTGAACGATATCTTCCATGCCGGTATTCGGTTAACTCAGGCAAACAGGGTGATTTCCGTTGCGGGGTGGAACACTTTTTTGTATCAGGGGCAGACCCGCAAGTCAACGCTGGCAAGGCCCTTTCGGCAGGGTCCTGTGACTGCGGTCACGATTGGGAAGTTCGGCCCAAAATAGGACTTGCTTTCCCTTAGAACAGGCCTAAACTAAAGATACCACCTAGACCCGCTTCAGGGTCCAGCGGGCAGCCGGTTCCGGGAAGTCCTTCCACTCCCGAAACCGGTCGGCCCGCCTACTTATTTTTGGGGGCTTTCTTAACCCGCTGGCGCCTAACATCGCGTCATAAGGGCAGCAAAAACCCAATCGAAACGGCATGGCCACGCGGACCACGGTGTAAAGTCTTTTTCTGCCATGTACTTCCCCTTCAGCTTGAGTGAGGCAGGGGATGATGCTGGCGATTCTTCCGTGTGTTCCGTTGCTTCTATGGATCGCCGGGGTGCGTCGCAAGGGCGTTGGCTGGCGCAAAGCTTTTTTGTACGGGTCCATCGCCTCTTGTCTATTCCTGGTTTATTCGACCGAAGTTCTCAGTTCTCTGCACGAAATCACGCGTGGAGGAATCGCCGTAGCGTGGCTAACTTGCACGGCATTGGCTGCAATCTGGCTGGCAATTGACCGCCGGTTGACTCAAAAACCAGCCGTGGGTGGCTCAACCTCCGGCGACGATTCTCAGGTCGACAGGTGGGATCGAGTTGCGCTCTGGATGGTGACGGGGATTGTGGCAGTTGTCGGCATTACGGCGATCGTTTCGGCTCCCAATACGTGGGACGCCATGGAGTATCACCTTCCTCGCGTCATCGAATGGATCGGGAATCGCTCAGTCGCGTCCTATCCAACCATCGACAGGCAACAGCTATCGATGCCTCCGCTGTCGGAATACGCGATGCTGCACCTTTACCTTCTTTGTGGATCGGACCGGTTGGTCAACCTGGTGCAATGGTTCGGTTACGCCGGGTCGATTGCAGCTATCTCTCTCTGCACCGCAGAACTCGGGGGGAACCGCAAGATGCAGGTTTTTGCGGCGGTGCTTGGAGCAACCATGCCACCGGCATTGCTGGCCGCGTCCGGGGCGAAAAACGATAATTTGCTGACCTTTTGGATTGTGGTCACCATATACCTGTTGCTGGTGTGGAAGAGGAATCAAAGCTGGTGGGTGACCATCGCAATCGGCGCCAGCGGATCACTGGCCGTGTTCTCAAAGGGCACGGCTTACGCCTTTCTGCCGTTTCTCTTTCTGGCTTGCTGGATGACCTGGACAGGCGCGGGAAGGCGGCGCTTTCTGCTGCGACTTCCTGTTCTCGTGATTTTCCTGGTTTCTGTGTCGGGTCCGTTGTGGTTGCGCAACTATCAGATGACGGGCTCCGCACTCGGATTGCCCTACTTCGATGGCGCGGGCAGCAACGAATCGCGGATGTTCTCAAACACGCCCCTCGGGCCCGCACAGGCAGCGGCCGGCATCCTGCGCAACATTTCCATCGATGTAAGCGTGCCCAGCGAGAAGGTCAATGGAGCGTCGACGCGAGCATTCAGCAGCATGATGCACGCCATCGGAGTTGACCCGAATGATGCAGGACAAATATTCCGCGGGCAATCGGGACGCATCCATCCCTTCGCTGTTCACTTTTCGTATCGCAACGAAATTCTGAGCGCAAACCAGTGGGATTTCTTGTTGTTTGTGGCGGCGTGCCTACTCTTCGCAAAGCACCATAAAACGATGAACAGGGATGCAGGCTGGCTCGCGCTCGGCGTGACGGGGGCTTTCATCCTGTTCTCGGCGCTGCTGCGCTGGGGTCCGTGGAATGGCAAGTATCAGCTTCCACTATTTGCAGTGGCCGTGGTCTTCATCGCCGCGGTGTTACCAAGCGCCTTGCCGCAAAATGCGATTCGCGCCATCTCATTTGTCCTGCTTGCCCTCTCAGTGCCGCTGGCGTTAATGAACTACACGCGGCCCTGGATTTCGAGGAAGGGGCTGGATGAAACGCTCTTCAAATTGCCGCGAGAGCAGACCTATTTTCTCGATGACCATCGAGAAATGGCCAATTCGTTTATCGACGCGGCAAGCGCGCCAGCGTTGAAGAACTGCCATGAAATCGGGCTCGATGCAACCATGCTGCGCTTTGAGTATCCGATGATGGCACTCATCTTGAAACAGGATCAAGAGAGCCGCTTCCAGTACCTCGCGGTGAACAATCCTACCGTGCAATACCGAAGAACAGACGATTCCGAAGCGTGCGCGATCGTCTGCCTTGGTTGCGCCGGATCGGCAGAGAAATCGCAGATCTACGGAGCGAATGCCGAGTCGGAGACATTCGGAACGATTGTGATGTTCGGTAACGCCGGCAAACTGGTATCGATCAAGGGACCCGCAGAATCCATTCCGCAGGCCCGTTGATCGCAAGGCTATTTTTCTGCCTTGGTGATGAAGGCGGCCAGGTCATCTTTCAGCTTGTGCAGAGCCTCCACGTTCAGGTAGATCATGTGTCCTGACGGGTAGTAGCCAAACTGCACATTCCCGCGCAGTTCCGGCTCCAGACCCATGTGGTCGAGGTCATATTCGGTGGCAAAAAACGGGGTCGCCAGATCGAAGTAGCCGTTCGCCGAAAAGACCTTGAGGTGCGGATTCTTGCGGATTGCCGCTCCCAGGTCCCCTGCCACGTAGGGCTGCAACTGCTCGCCCCCGGGCCCGGGGCCGCTGCCGGCTGGTTTGTGCTTCCAATCCCACTGGCCGATGTTTCCGGCGCTGGGGCGATAGGTGTCGTTGCTCTCGTATTTCAGTTCGCGCTGGAGATAGTCGTGGAGTGCGGCGACAAAGGCGCCGCTGATGCCGGTGTCGGAAGCGTCATAGCTGGGGTTTTCGCCGGCGGCATCGATGTCCTCTCCCTCAAAGCGCATGTCGTAACGGCCGAGGGTGCGGCGGTCGTCGCGCATGACTTCTTTGCGGAAGCGGGTGGGCGAGACGCGGAGGTTGGCTTCCTTGATGTAGTCCACGCTGAGGCCGGTGAGTCGGCTCATCTCCTTGGCTACTGAATCGAGTTCCGCGGCAGGCAGGTTGTGCCCGGCAAAGAGCGCCTTGGCGTACGGACCCGATGCGAATTCGCGCGCCTCCTGGACCCACGTGGCAACATCCGGAGGCTTGTTTTGCACCTTGTTGAAGTACCAGGCTGCCGCGGCATAACTGGGTAAGTTGGAAACGTAAATGGTGTCGTAGCCGGGCGAGCGGATGGCGTAATTCAGGATCGAAGAGATGAGCACCACGCCATTGAGCTGGATACCATCACTGCCGAGCAAGTCGGCCAGTGCCGCCGAGCGCGTGGTGCCGTAGGATTCGCCGATGAGGAATTTGGGCGAGTTCCAGCGCTGATTGACGGTGATATAGCGAGCGATGAAGCGATCGAAGGCTCGCAGGTCCTCGTCGACGCCAGTGAAGTCCTTGGCAGTTCCCTTACCGACAGCGCGCGAATAACCCGTGAGTGGCGCATCGATGAAGACCAGATCAGTTTTATCGAGAAGCGAATATTCGTTTGGCACCAGCTTGAAGGGAGGGCCCGAGGTTGCTTTAGGGCTATCGGTTTCGATGCGCACCGGCGAGAACGATCCCATATGCAACCAAAGAGTTGCGGAGCCCGGACCGCCGTTATAGAGGAAACTGACCGGACGCGAGTTGGGATCGGCGCCATTCAGCGTGTAGGCCACATAGAAGATGCTGCCGTAGGGCTTGTCGTCTTCGTCGCGGATGAGCAGATTGCCGGCGGTGGCTGTGTATTTGAGAGACTTGCCGTCGAGGGTCAGCTCGTGTTGGGTCGCAACAGGATGCTCAGGAGGAATAGGCAGCGCGTCCTTCGCATTCTCCTTGGGAGCCGGGTTCTCTTTGGGCTGGTCCGTCGTGGGTTGTTGCGGCGGAGGGGTGCGCGTTTCCTGCGCGCGCGCTAGCGGAGCTACCGTCATCAGGGTGAGGGCAATAAGCAAACAAACGGGCTGGAATCGAAATCTCAAGGCAGGTCCTCCGGTGGAAATCAAATCGACTTGCGGGACGAACAGCAGATCGGGGGAAGGGATTGCGCACTCAGAATACATCCACTACCGGTTAGCGGTGCCAGATTCATCTGGCGTGAGCAGGCCCTGGGCACGCAGCCAAATTTCAAGCAGATTGGGCCATTGATCGAGTGCGGCGTCGCCTTTGCCGAGCCCGGTGCCGTGAGGTCCGTTGGCGAAGATGTGCGCCTCGGCTGGAACACCGGCCTTGACAAGGGCCTCGTAAAAGCGCAGTCCCTGTTCCACTGGCACCGTCTGATCGTTGAAGGTGTGGAACCAGAAAGTCGGAGGCGTTTTCGCGTCGACAAACAAGTCGGGGGAGTATGCCAGGCGCAGCGCCTCACACCGGTCCATCACGTTGAACAGCTTGCAGTAGCTCAGGTGCGAGGTGTCGCTGGAGATGGCGCCGATCCACGGATATCCGAGGACGAGGTAGTCGGGCCGGCTGGAAACACGGTCAATAGGGTCGTTTGCATCAGGGTTGCCGGGAACAGGCTGGGTGGCGGAAAGCGCCGCCAGGTGTCCGCCGGCGGAAAAGCCGATGACTACGATGCGGTTCGGGTTGATGAAGTAGTCGCGAGAGCGAGCACGCACCATCTGGATGGCACGGCGAGCATCGAGCAGAGGGACCGGCAACAGGTAGCCATTCGAGCTGAGACGATAGCTGAGAATGAATGCACGGAAGCCGCGCGCGATGAACCAGTCTGCCACCTGGCGTCCCTCAAGATTGGCGGCAAGGTTCACATAGGCGCCGCCAGGCAAAACCACGACTGCGGAACCGTTCGCGTGGCCCTTCTGGGGCTCAAAGATGGTGAGCGTGGGAACGTCTTCGCAGGCATTGCCCTTTGCCTGGGGAGCCTCGCCGGGCCACAGTCGGATGGTCTGGATGCCGAGGAAAGCATTGTTCTCGCCCGGCATTGCGCAGGGCTGCTTTTGGGCCAGTGCCGATGAGCAGACAAGCAGGCTGGCGGCCAACATCGCAAAAAGCCGGTTCATTGGTTTTTCTCCCCTGCAATTCGGAAGGATTATACAGGCCGCACACGTGTCTTAAGTGCATGTTCCGTGTTGCACCTTTGACTGCTGCGACGCCTGAGAGATCGTGCCAAACTGAGCAAGTGGCGTCCTGCCCAAAATGCGAGGGCTTCAGAGAGAGCTTGAATCTTGACGAGCCGCGGCAGTACCTCGGGATTGCCGCCCAGCTCATGGAAGTTGTGAGCGAAGGGACCTTCCTGATGGTCCACGCGACTTGCCCCTTGCAGGATCTGTTCAAAGCGGAGTGGCCGGGAAACATTGTTGAACACAACTTTCAGTGCACCGAATGCGGGCGCTCGTACCAGCTATTTGCAGACACATTCCATGGGCGCGCCAGCTGGGATCTGATCGGGCCACCGGTCCAGATGAGCCGGCCGTAAACTCCAGCCCGTCTCTTTAGAGCCAGAATTCCTTATGCCCCGGGCAGGGATCGGCGGCCTGGGCGGACAGCGTCTCGGCCAACTCGAACCCGTGTCGCGCGAAGTAATACGCCGCTCCGTGCAGCCGTTCCTGCAAAACGTCTTCGGGATAGAGGGCCTGGCTGATGGCTGCGGCGTGGCGGGAGAGCGAGGCTTCGCGCTGCAGCTCGAAATTCGCCGCAAGACGTCGCAAGCGGTTCATCTGGTAACGCATCTTTTTCGTCGCCGTCTCCGCGGACCGGCCAAGGCCAGCATCCATCGCGCGCATGTAATCGAGCAGTGGCGTCAATTCCGCGTCAAGAGCGGTACCAGCCGCGGCCAGCTTTCGCTTGCCTTCGATGGGCATTGCACGGGCGGCAAGCAGTTGCGCGAGCGAGTCGGCGCTTTCCTGGAAGACGCGCTCCAGCGTCAGCTCATGTTTACGAAGCAGATCGCCCACTGCGGGCTCGACGAGCGTGGCGGAAAGGCGTGGCTCGATCGGAGTCACGCGGCCGAGAATACGTTCGTAGAGGACGGCGGATTGGGCGAAGTAGGCAATTTCGGCTGGTCCGCCAATCATCAACGAGGTCGACAGCAAATAATCCTGGAATACCGGCCTAAGCAGAGCGGAGGGCGAAATCCGCTCAGGTTGGGCATCAAGAACTCCGAGGAGATCGGCGGTGGAGAACGTCTGGCGTCCTGCCTGCCATGTGCCTGACGGCTCTGTCGAGCTTGGCTCGTTGCGCTTGAGAGCCAGGCGCGCTCCGGTTCGTTCATCGATGAGGAACAGCAGGCTCGACTGCGGTGCGACAGCCACCTGGGCGTGGTATCCGGCCGATTCGAGAGCACTGTTGCGTTCGAACAACGCGGCATGCAATTCATCGGCGCGCTCGATGGCAGCGCGCAGCACCGGGGCACCCAGGCGGTGGACATCGCGTCCAGCGGCGTCGAAAACCGGAAGACCCTGTGCAGCAAATGCCTTGGAGTAGAACTCGGCGAATGCCTGTGCAAACGTGTGGCCGGGCTTGTAGGCGGCTGCGAGCGCTTCCATCGCGTCAGACGATCCGAGCAACTCCCACGCCTGGTCGATCAGCGGCGAAATTGTTTCGTCGATCACGACGCCTCCCACGGGAATAGGCGCCGACGGAACATTTGCATAGACCAGCTTGTGTAGTTCCCTGCGCGAGGGAAATGTGACGTGATTGATTTCGGCAAAATCGTGATCTTCGGTGGCCAACCAAAAAATCGCCACATGCGGACGTCCCGCCGCACTTGCCTGGCGCGCGCGGGCTACCGCAGTGGCCGCCTTGAACGGCGTGAACAGTGGTCCGCCGAACAAGCCAACCTGCTGGCCGGTCACGACGGTGCCAGCGCCTGAGCGCAGAGCTTCGATGGCAGAGGCGGTGGCCGGCGAGGAATTCTGCGCACCTAGAATCGACGCGATTTCAGCCCGGTGGCCGGGAACATCCGGTTGTTTCTGCCAGCCGGGATTGGGCGGAAAGGAGGCGTAGAAGGGCCGCACATCTGCCGCTCCCGCGCAGTAATCCAGGAACAGCCGGTGAAGGCCGGGCACCACGGTTATCGGATGACAGTCTGCGGTCGACAACTTGCTTCACTTCCGATTGGTTTCGCTATGGGAACCCCGATTTGGGGCTCGGCGTGAAATCGGCTGACTTAAGGATGCCATGGCGGGCCGCATCGATGCACAAGTGTCGAAGGAGGAGACGGTCGGACCGATTGCATATACTTCTCTTGACTGCAACAGGAGAGATCTCCCAATGGCAAAGAAGGACAAGGCGGACAAGCCCGCCAAACTCAAAAAGGCAAAAGCGGAAGTCGCCGAAACAGAAACTTTGATCAGCTCAGAGATCGTGTACCAGGGTCCGCTCTTCCGGGTGCTTCACGATAAGTTGCTCGAGCCTGGCGGCAAGCCGAGCGAGCGGGACGTTATTCGCCACAATGGCAGCGTTGTCATCCTCGCCATCGACAACTCGAAAAGCAAGAAAGACCCTTGGGTGGTGATGGAGAACCAGTATCGCCACGCTGCGCAGCAGTTTCTGTGGGAGCTGCCGGCGGGCAAACTTGAGCCGGGTGAAGACCCACTGGCGGGTGCGCAGCGCGAACTGAAGGAAGAAACGGGCTATAGCGCCATGAAGTGGAGTCCGCTGGTGGAGTACTACGGCAGCCCAGGGTTTCTGGGTGAATCGATGAAAGTCTTTTTGGCAGAGGGCCTTGTGGCCGGGGACGCTCATCCGGAAGAGGACGAAGAGATTGAGTTCCGCCTTGTGAAGTTGTCAGATGTAGTGAAAATGATCGAAAAAGGCGCCATCAAAGACGGGAAAACTTTGTGCAGCGCACTGCTCTATTCCCGACGGGTGGCAAAGAAGCGCAAGAAATAATTTTAGAGATTTTATCGTGAATCGATTCAGCGTCTTTGCTCCATATCAACGAGCAATCGGCCAATATTTGTCTCACTTTATGAATTCTCTGCCTTGATTTGAAAAACCTTTGTCGCCGTTTACGCGTCATAACCCTAAAGGTGAGCGTTCCCCTGATTCTTTTCGCTCATCAACCCCTCAAGACGCAAGAAAGGCAAAACCCTGTGGCTCAGTTCAAAGGCAAGGTAAAGTGGTTCAACAACGCCAAGGGCTACGGATTCATCGGACGCGACGACGGGCCAGATGTTTTCGTTCACTACTCGGCAATCCAGTTGGATGGTTACAAGACTCTGAAAGAGGGCGATGAAGTGGAATTTGACATCGTCCAAGGCCAGAAGGGTCCCCAGGCGGATGCAGTCATCCGAATGAGGGATGCAGCCGCCCACAACGCAGCTTAGTAGTCGAATGCCCCGATCGTTACTTTACGGCCGCCGCATGGCGGTTCGGGAAAGTTTCGCTCCGGTATCCGCTCTTGATCACCAGCCAGACCGATCCGATATGCGAGCTACCTGCGTGCGTAAAGCGGCGCGACAACTGGGGTGTGCACGGCAGAGACAGGCCGTACAGCAGACTGACTCTTGCGGTATAACCGCTTTATTTACATTGGTTCGGGCAGATCGGCAAGGAGGACTACCGTGGGCTGGGGTCAAAACTACCTTGACCCCAGCTCAGGTATTCGCCACTCCCGCTGGGCTCTCGCAGCGGGCACTTTCGTGGCTAGGTTGGCATCATGGTAGCTCTTCCGGACGCTAGTGGAATGGCAGTTTCGGATACTGAAATGACCGTTTTGGGTTAGATCCAAGGGGCTGCAACCGAAACGGCCGCAGACGGTTAACTCACCTATTTCCAGCGATAGCGCTTTATCCAACTGTGGGAAAACGGGGTAGGTCAGGTCTTTGACGCGAGTACACTGTTCGCGGAGGCACCGCCGATGGACAACCCCACCATGGGCCGCCTGCTGAATGAGACTGCAGATCTGATGGAGATCGACGCCGCGGACAGCTTTCGGATCCGCAGCTATCGCCGCGCTGCCGAAGCGGTGGAGCAAACGACGGTAGACCTGATGGCAGCCTCTGCTGACACCGCCAAATTGCTTGAAATTCCAGGTATAGGCAAAAGCATGGCGGCCAACCTGCAGGCCATCGCCGCCACGGGCACGCTTCCGCTGCGAGACGAGCTGCTCGCCAAGTACGGAGCGGGTCTGCTGGAGCTGCTGAAACTTCCCGGGATGGGACCCAAAACTGTCGCGTTGCTCTGGGATTCCGCAAAGATCTCGAGCATAGACCAGCTTGCTGAAGCGATCGAAACGGGACGGCTTAAGGGCCTGCCGCGCATGGGAGCAAAGCAGATTGAAAAGCTGCAAAAGGGGATTGAAGATTATCGTCGCAGTGCCGGGCGTTTCCGCATTGACGAAGCGGAAGAAGCTGCTGAGCATATTACAACCTATCTGCATGCATTTGAAGGCATTGAGCGGGTCACGGCGGCAGGGTCGCTACGGCGAGGACGGGAGACAGCGGGAGATCTTGACCTGCTGGTGACGGGGCCAGCATGCGCTCCGGGTCACACTCAGGCCGCAGTCGACTACGTGGCCGCCTATCCTGGAATTCACGACATCATCGCCAAAGGGGAAAACAAGGTGAGTTTTCACCTGAGCACCGCTTTGCAGGTCGATGTCCGACTTCTCCCTTCAGAGAGCTACGGCGCCGCGCTGCAGTACTTCACCGGATCGAAGGCGCACAACGTGGTGCTTCGGCAGCGAGCGCTGAAGATGGGCTACACGCTGAGCGAATGGGCTTTGGCACGGCTGGACGACGAATCGACGGTGGCCGCGGCAACAGAAGAAGAGATTTACGCGGCACTTGGCATGGACTGGATGCCGCCGGAAATGCGCGAGAACCTGGGCGAGATCGAAGCTGCGGCTCGCCACTCACTACCGAGACTGATTGAGGCCACCGACATCAAGGGCGATGTGCACATGCACACCACGGCAACGGACGGCCACAACAGTATTCGTGAAATGGCCGATGCCGCGCTGGCCCGCGGACTAAAGTACATCGCTATCACCGACCACTCGAAGAACCTGGCAATGACCAACGGGCTCGATGAGAAGCGGGCGCTCGAACACATCGCGCGCATCCGCGAGGTCGACCGGGAGATGGAGGGCCGGATTCGCGTTTTCACCGGCATCGAAGTGGACATCCTTGGCGATGGCGCGCTCGACATGGACGACGAAGTGCTGGCCCAGATGGATGTCGTGATTGCGAGCGTTCATACACGCCTAGAACAGGGCCGCGAAGAGATGACGGCGCGGGTGTTGCGAGCCATCGAAAACCCCAACACGCGCATTCTTGGCCATCCTACGGGACGGCTGTTGTTGCGGCGGGAGCCGTTTGCGCTCGATATGGGAGCGGTTCTTCGCCGTGCCGCCGAGCTCGGCGTAGCGGTGGAACACAATGCCGCTCCTGAACGACTCGACCTGAGCGACCGCGACCTGCGCCTGGCAAAGGAAACGGGGTGCAAAATCGTCATCAATACCGACGCGCACGCTACGCGACCCGTGGGCGAGATGAAATACGGCATTCGCCAAATGAGGCGCGCCTGGCTGTCACCTGCCGATGTGCTGAATACCTTGCCGCCGGACGATTTTCTGGCCGCGCTCAGGCCGCGTTAGTGGAAACGTCCTGGCTGAAACGAGTTCCGAGCCCCCTCTCGGGCCACAGGCCAGCCCAGGAGTCCGGGATTTCAATCCTGACATCTCAACGTCAAAAGGGACAGGCCCGGTTTTTTGGATTGTTGAAGGCCGAAAAGGATAAGATGAGGGCGCTATGAGTCTGCTTTCTCACCAAACCCGCGACGTCAAAGAGGACGCAGCCCCCGGCGAGTCATATACCAGGGGCTCGAGCCACTTGATCATTGCGGGAATCGTTGCCGCAGTGGTGGTCACCATTGTCATGGCGATCTACGTCATTTCAGGTGAAAAGCCGCCAGCCGCAATCGGCGAAATTGTCGATGTGTGGGCTCACCCCATGCACACGGAGACGTCGGGATTCGACGCCAACGGTGCACCCATGCCCAAAGAGAGCTTTGACCAGGTGCTGGTGTTCACGCACGTGCGCCTACACAACCAGAGCAAGCAGCCGATCTTTCTCCACCAGATATTGACCAATATCAACACGGCCAGCGGCGTCGATTCGAGCTATGCCGCCTCGACGGTCGATTACGAACGAGTCTTTCAGGCCTATCCGACGCTGGACCAATGGCACGCCGCAGCAATTTCCCCGAGTACGACGATCAACCCCGGTCAGACGGTGGAGGGGACTTTCGTCTCCTCCTTCCGCATGCCAAAGGCCGACTGGGAAGCCCAGAAAGGCCTCGATTTCACTTTCGGATTCCAGTACCTGCCCGACCTGAAGCTGACGCCTCACGGCCAGGTTATTGAACGTTAGGCGGAGCCGGTGCACCTTTCGGCGTCGACAGGTATCCGGTGATGGTGTTCTTGGCGCTGACCGAGTTGACCACGATTTCAAAGAGGCCGGGGTCCTTGCCGCTGTAGAACTGGAGCGGCTCGTTCAGGTTTTTGTCCTTCTTCTCGTACTGCTTGTCGTCGGAGTACACCGTTAGCGTGAATTTGCTCTTCTTGGCGTCAGCCTTTTTGAGTTCCAGGCTCACTGTGCCCACGGGCTTCTTCTGGCCCTTCACCAGCGTGAACTCGTAGTAGTTGCGGTCGCCCTTGTGCTTCAGGGTTTCCAATTCCTGTGCATTGCGCGCAATCAGGGTGCTATGCCCGTCTAAATCGCCCTTCATAGACGTTAGCTGGCTTATCGCGGTGGCAAGGTCGCCCTGTGTCTTGGTGAGATCGGTTTTCACTCCGCCCACATCCGTTTTCACGCTCGACACATCGTTGGAAACAGCGGTCACCTGCTGCGCCGTCTGCTTCTGGGCAGTCTCGAGGCGCTTGCTGTCGGCCTGTTCGCGTTGGATGATATCGCTCGCGCGCTCATCCAACTGTTTCTGAGTCAGTCCCAGCGACTTGCTCAGTTCATCGGTGGCTACCTTGAGCCGCGCGTTGGTCTCGCGCAATTCGGCATCGAGCTTCGCGTTTTGCTGGTTGGCATCGGCCAGCGCGGTTTCCTGGTGCGCGACACGGCTGCTGAGCGTATAGCTCCAGACAAGACCGCCAATCGCGCAGAGTATAGCCAGCGCGATTGCGCCCAGCAGTGCTCCGGAATGCTTCGGGGCAGTTTCGACAACCGTGGTTGCCGGTGTGCCTTCCAATTCACTCATAAATCCCTTCTCCTTTGGGCAGCTTTCTATTGCAGGCTGTTCCTCGATATTCCAACCGCGCAGGCCTCGACTCTCTGAGGCTCGTTCCCTCAGCTAATTCGACAACAAACGCTACAAGTACCGATCGCCCGCCTTTGCACCGAAAACAGAATCTCGAAAACCAACACTGAGCGCTGGTTTCAGTGCCTTGGAGGACTACAGAGAATATAGAGGAATCGGACGCAAAGCGGGGAAATTGCTATATCCGAGATCCCGCAAGTCCACTGGAAACTCGGAGTTTGATGGGCCCGATCCATATTGTGCTCGGGGCCTCTTTTGTAGGATCCTCGACGCCGGATAACCCTGCATTTGCGGAGCGACCGTGACAATCCCCTAATCGCTAATTTATAAAGGGCATTACCGCATTTATCTCGCCCGGCCCGCATTCGAGCCCTGCGATTTTCGGAAACGCATCGAATTCAGTCACCAGGGGGAGTGCCGAAGGCTATGTCCACAGCTGTTGCTGGAAAGGGTCTGGAAGGAATTGTTGCAGCGAACTCCGGCATCTGCTGGATCGACGGAGAAGCGGGCGTGCTGGCCTATCGCGGGATCGACATCCACGAACTGGCGGAACACTCGACCTTCGAAGAGTGCACATACCTGCTCTGGAACGGCCGCCTTCCCAGCGAGTTGGAACTGCGCGAATTCACCTCTCAACTCACGCTAGCGCGGTCGCTTGACCATCACGTAATCGACCTGCTGAAGATGTTTCCCAAGTCGGCCACGCCGATGGAGGTGCTGCGCACGGCGGTGTCGGCGCTCAGTTTTTACGATGCCGACGAAAAAGACAACTCGCACGACGCCAACGTGCGCAAGGCTTATAACCTTACCGCGCAGATCGCCATGATCGTGGCCATCTATGACCGGTTGCGCAAGGGCCTCGAAATTGTTCCTCCCGATCGCTCGCTGTCGCATGCGGGGAATTTTCTGTGGATGCTGAATGGCACGAAGCCCTCGGAAACTGCGACCCGTACCCTGGATATCGCTCTAATTCTGCATGCCGACCACGAGTTGAACGCGTCCACTTTTGCCGCGCGCGTTATCGCGGCGACGCTGTCTGACATCCACTCCGCCATCACCGGCGCTATCGGCGCTCTGAAGGGCCCGCTGCACGGTGGCGCCAACGAAGGCGTGATGAAGCTGCTCTACGCCATCGACAAGGCGGGCGCAGACCCGGTCGACTATGTGAAGAACATGCTTGCAGCCAAGCAGAAGATTTCCGGCTTCGGGCATCGCGTTTACAAGACGGAGGACCCGCGCGCCACGCATCTGCGGCGCATGAGCGAGCAACTCGGCAAAGACGCAGGCCAGCCGAAGTGGTTCGAGATGTCGCGCGCCATCGAGCTCTACATCAACAAGGACAAGAAGCTCAACGCCAACGTCGATTTCTATTCAGCGTCGACTTATGCGACGCTCGGCATCGACATCGATCTGTACACTCCGATCTTCGCGATCAGCCGCATGGCGGGCTGGGCGGCGCATGTGATCGAACAACTGGACGACAATCGCCTCATTCGTCCGCGTGCCGAATACATCGGACCTGCCTATCCATCGCACTGGATTCCGGTCGACGAGAGGCCTTAAAGGCAGGGATCAGGGATCAGGGAACAGGGATCAGCCACCCACCGACCCAGAGGACATCGCTTTCGCTGTGGACCCAGAAGTGGGAACAGTGGCCGTTGCGGGGGCGGTCCTTACTGGGATTCCGTTTTGCGGTCGATTTTTTTGTTTTTGCAGCCTAAATGTGTGTAAGTCGTTGATCTATTGATGGTTTGGTGAGGTTTTTGGGTGGCATTTTTTGGCACATTTTGGTCAATTCTGGCATTTTCTGGCATCTTAACGGCTCCTTAAAATCGGCTTAACTGGGGCGATTTGGCTGTCGAGGCGCTACCAGTTGAGGGTGTCGCCGGTCCCTCGCACCCTCGGCGTGGTTGAAAACGATCTTCCGGACTGGGGCTGCCCTCGCCGGTCCCCGAAAGCGAGGGACCCGTTCGGCAAGCTCGGGGCAGGCTCGGGCACCCTCGCACTCTTCGGGACTGTGGGGCCACGCGCCGGTATCCCCCCTATCCCCCACCCCTGGGTGATTTCTGCAATTTTCTGAATCGAATAGCTTTGCGGGCAGTGTTCTGCGCCAAGATCTCTTTTTTCAGGAGGCTAAGTCCCAAGGTCCTGCAAACAAGGAACCTGCGGTCCCGCCTGAATTTGCGTCCGGTGACGGAGTGCGGAGGGTTTGGAGTCTCTCAAGTACGAGGGTATCGAAGTCAGGGGAAATAATCTGCAAATCCTGGAATTTGCTAAGAGAGGGGCCGGGAAATTCGCCTATTGCTGAAGTAGTCATTGAAGGGTGGGCGGTGATTCAGGCTCGACGGGCTCCAAGCTGAAATCGACGTGCGAAGTGCTACCAGCTAATTTGTTCAAGGTCCTGCGCAGACGAGGTCCCTTCGCCGGATTCACCATCTCCACAAATCCACCCCTTCTTTTCCTTTTCCTTGACCGAACATAAACCGGTTCGCTTTGCCGCCGCACTCGATGTTCCCGTTCAAGAACTGCTCCAGGTTTCTAAGCCTGTAGCTGTCGAGCCTGCACGCAAGCCCGGGGATCACGACACGCGCCAGTCGAGCCATACCGAGGACGATAGCATTATCCGGAGGGGAATAGGTATCATGTCCCCCCATTCCTCCGTGTTCTCCAGAAGCTGAACCTCAACCTGGTGCTGCTTGGATTCCACTTCAACCTGATACGCTCGAACCTCATGCAGCTCCGTGACCAGTTGCTCCCAGGACAGCTTGGACCAACGGGCCACTTCCGCGTCAAGCACCTTCCGCCACTCCTCGCGCCTGCTCATCGGGTCCGACCGTCCGTCCTTGGCCCGCATGCGGAAGAAAAAGGAAACGAGTGACAGTAGGAACACCCCTCCCCAGAGGAAGGTCATCAAGTACACGCCTCTACTACTCTCGCGCATCCAGGAACGAACGAAGAGGGCTGCAGAACATAGGGACGCAACGATCACTAAAGCAAGTAACCATCTCCTCATACAACTCGCCCCAACAGAACCGGTCTAGGATGCTCCGGTTCCAACCGGATTCCCGCTTGGGACGATCCCCTTTTTTCCTGGCCATGCTATTACCGGGATCTGGAGAAAGAGATTGCCCAGAGTGATTAGTCGAGCGTCCATTTGCGGAATGAAGAACAGGACCGCAACAGGGCTAAGGGCAAGAAGCGCATACGGGATTGCCCACCATCGACTCCACCCAATATCGGTGAAGCGACGTGCTGTCATGTACATCAACAGCAGTACCACTACACCTCCAAGCGCCCATGAGCGATGGACTACCTCCCCGTCTAAGGCTGCGTCGATCAAAACGCACGAAAAAAGATACCAAAGTCGCGGGCAAGGCCGATCAAGCCCTAGCTGGTTCATAAGCCTCTTCCCCCTTTCGGCCCTACGGCCCGTTTCCAACTGTGATCGCAAGGCAGACAATTTCAAGAGGACTCGCACTCTCACCGGTAAACTCCCAGTGCACGAGCGCGTAGATGGCGTCGCCATAGCAGAAGTACTTCGCCGCTACGCCCAACGCAAACCCATACTCATACGCACTTAGACCCGTGCGGATCTCGGTGTACAGAAACCCATACTCCTCTTCATCATCGCGTCCGGTAGGATCGATCCGATTGACCGGGTCGCCGCCAGCGTACAAGTACTTATGCAACGCCTTCGGATCAATAGGCATATGGTCCGGGCCGACGATCCCCGGTTCATTGGGATCTCTGGACATGAACCGTCCGGTGAGCGGATTCATCCAGCGTGCTCTCAGGTAGTACAACCCCAGGTCGCTATCGTAAGTTCGCCACGGTACATGTAGACGTTCGGCGTCGTGCCAGTGGAGTTGATCTTGTTCCCGAAGGCGTCGTAATCGTAGCTGTCCGTCACGGTTCCAGCCGTACTCGTCAGCTGGCGTACCGTCCCGAAGCCGTCATAGCCGTAGAAGCTCGGCGTCCAGGTACTCGAGATGAGCTGATTCTGGCTGATCCGCTGTAGCCCGTAAGTATATTGACGAGTAACCGCGCCGCCGACCAGTTCCTCGACTACCTGCGGGTAGCCCGTCGGATTCAGATCATCGATAAGATACTGAGTCGTGACTCCGCTCACTGTCTTCGCAACGCGGTTGCCGTCTCCATCGTAAACGATAGTTACGGATCCGCCGCTCATCGACCTCAAGTGATTCTCGGTGTCATAGGTGAAGGTCTTTCCTCCCGTCGCTGTGGTGTTTCCATCCGAGTCGTAGCTTTCACTGGCAAGTTCATCGTCGGCGTTGAACGTGCCGCTGACCGGCAATAGACCCGAAACCGTCGATGTATCCGACGTGCGGTTGCCGACCGGATCAAGGCCATAGCCGAGAGTGCCGTCCTTGCCGCTGGGAGCGCTTGCAATGGTTTCGCCGGTGAGACGGTAGATGCCGTCGTAGCTCCACGGTCGCGGTGACGTTTTGTCCGGCGGTGAGATTGGGAGCATCTGCCCACATGTTTCCCATTGAGCACGATCGAAGCAGGAAGGATCGTCATGCCTAGGATAGTACAAACTGCCCTTCCCGAATCACTTTACCCAGATGCGCAGCACAGGCTCAATCACCAAAGTTCTTTGGGGTTTGACGTCGCCTCAGCTAACTGTTTGAAGCCGGAGCGCCCACCGTTTGTGCTTCTGGAAATTTCCCCGTCTTTTCCCAGACCTCCAATTGTCCCCGAAGATTGTTGACAGCCTTCAGTCGAAGTCCGCAAAGATTGCAAACGATCTGGTACTGCTTCCCAATGGGAAAGATTGGAATGAAAAACAGCGTGAACCTGCCCTTTCTAACCAAGGCGGTGTGCACGGTCGACTTTTTGCAGTTCGAGCAACCGTATAACAGTTGACCCAGCGTCGTTGTAAACCAGCGAATGCCCCAAATCAACATGGTTTCGTCCTCCACGAAAGTGTACCCTTGATCTCCGCAACTAAACCAGCCAAAACCAAGTGCTGACGGGCAGCAACGGGTGGTGTTAAACTCTGGCAACTTCGATGATTCTGAAACAGTACTACCTCGGTTGCCTGGCCCACGCCTCCTACCTGCTCGGGGACGAAGAGAGCGGAATCGCCATCATCGTCGACCCTCAGCGCGACATACAGCAGTACCTGGCCGACGCGGAAAAGCTTGGCCTGAAAATCCGCCACGTCTTCCTCAGCCACTTCCACGCCGACTTCGTCGCGGGCCACCTGGAGTTGCGCGACCATTGCGGCGCGACCATCCATCTCGGTTCCCGCGCTGAAGCGGAGTACCGTTTCGTCGCGATGAAGGATGGCGAGACGCTTGATTTCCCAGGAATGCGCCTGCAAGTGCTGGAGACACCCGGCCACACGATCGAATCAATTTCGATGCTGGTGTTCGATCGCCGGAAAGACGAAGCAAAGCCGTATGCGGTCCTCACTGGCGACACGCTATTTATTGGCGATGTGGGCCGACCAGACCTGCGCGCGTCGCTCGGGTGGACTGCGGCCGACCTCGGCGCACATCTTTACGATTCCCTGCACAACAAACTGCTAACGCTTCCCGACGAGGTTCTTGTCTACCCGGCGCACGGCGCCGGATCTCTCTGCGGCAAGAAGCTCTCCTCCGACACGGTTTCGTCTCTGGGAGATCAAAGGCGCTTGAACTATGCGCTCAAGCCGAGCACGAAAGAGGAATTCGTTCGACTGATCTTGGCGGATCAACCGGATGCTCCGCCCTACTTCACGTATGACGCCATTCTCAACACACGCGAACGCGCCACGTTGGACAAGAATCTCGAAGAGGTGTTGCAGCCGGTCGAACTCGACGAGGTTTTGAGGATGGGAGACAGGGGTGCTCAGTTTCTGGATGTTCGGGATCCGGCCGAGTACGCAAAGGGGCACCTTGCCGGCAGCATCAACATTGGGCTCGGAGGGCAGTACGCCACGTGGGCGGGCACGGTGCTGGATCGTTCAAAGCTGATCGTGATCATTGCCGAGCCCGGACGTGAACAGGAAGCAGCCCTGCGCCTGGGCCGGATTGGATTCGACCACGTCAAAGGCTACCTTCAAGGAGGCATGGCGGCACTTGCCGACCGACCCGACCTGGTATGGCCGACGGAGCGTACGAGCGTCCTGATTGCTGCTGAGGAATTGGCGAGCGGAGCACTAAACTTTGTACTTGATGTCCGCAACCCGCGTGAATGGGCGGGCAAACACATCGAAGGCAGCTTGAACCTTCCGCTGAATCACCTGCAGGAACGCATCGATGAAATTCCCCGCGACCGACGCATAGCCATCCACTGCGCGGGCGGCTATCGATCTTCAATTGCCGCCAGCATCCTGCAGCAGTACGGCATCACAAACCAGGTAGAAATCGCAGGCGGTCTCGCCGCATGGGAAGCCGCAGAGCTGCCGGTCGTTTCAGAAGCATAGAAGCGGCATCCCTGAAGTTCACCGCTTGGAATAGTTGGCCTCAGCATCCTCAACTGTGGCGACCATGGGAATGAACGTGTCCACCTTGGTGAGTTTGAATAGTTGCTGAACGCGGGGGCTCACCCCTGCGGCAACCATGCGCAAGCCTTTTGCCTGGCACCGGACATGCTGGCTGACGATCATGCCCAGTCCCATTGGGATGGAAAAACGGGCGGATTCCAATCCGTCATCGACTACTTTGCGCGCAAATCGGGCGCGTCCACGCGGGCTCAGGCGACATCTAATGCGCAGGCGGGTGGACAATGTTGAATCTTCGAGTGGTGGTGGAGCGGCGGGTGGTGATTTCAGAGAGGGATTTCGATGATGTGACGGCGGCTCTTGACGCGGCGATTGGGCATCCGGATATGGGAAAGTTCTGGCAAGAAATTGCTGGGACAACAACGTTTGCGGAGATGGAAGCGGTGGTTGGGCGCGCCATTGGATCGTCAGGCCTGATGCAGTTTGCCCGTTTCGACCACGGGCAGTTTCTCAAAAAGGCGCAAAGCGTCGGAGCCCACGCGAAAACGCCGAAGATCGTGCGCTACATCATTGGCAATCCGCTGATCATGATGGGCATGGCCAAGCATGTGCATGACGCAGGATCGTATGCGCCGGTTACGCTGCTGGTGGATGAGCGCAAGGATGGAGTCTATCTTTCGTACGACACGATGGCGAGCTATCTGGGCAGCTACGGAGAGCCGGTGGCACTGAAGGTGGCGCATGAACTCGATGCCAAAGTTGACGCGCTGATGTCGTTGGCCGCGGGATAAGAATCGCGGCGAGCACCAAATCAGTGCTCGTTCGCGGAAGGATTCAGGAGCCGGGTGCCGTCTTGCGGGCCTTCCACATCCTGTAGAGGCCCCATGCAGCGACGGTGGAAGCGTCGCGGATCGTGCCGTTGAGCATCATCTGTTCAAACTCATCGATGGCAAACGTGCGGATGACGAGATCGTGCTCTTCGTCGTCACGATCGCATTCAGATTGCGTGAGACCCGTCGCCAGAAAGACGTGCTGTTTCTGGCGGGTGAAGCCATAGGCTATCCACAGGAACCCGAGACAGGTCATTTGCGCGGCCACGAGGCCGGTTTCTTCCTTAAGTTCGCCACGGGCGAGCGATTCGGAGTCTTCGATTTCCATCTCCCAACCACCCTGGGGAAACTCGAGCGCGCGCTCCTGAATGGTGTAGCGAAACTGCTCGACGAGCCAGACACGGTTGTCTTCGATGGGCAGAATGATGGCGCACTCGTCCTTGTCGATGACGCTGTAGATTCCCTGCTTGCCGTTGGAGCGGAGGATCTGGTCTTCGCGCAGGCGCAGCCAGTGGTTGCGATAGACTTCGCGGGTGGAGAGGGTGGTGATGGATGGAGCGTCTTTGTCTTTCGCTGGCGTCATGGAGTCTCAATGGAGATTATAGGATCATCCAAGGCGTGTATCTTGCGTCAAGAGACGGTCGATTTCTGCATCTTTACCAGTCCGGAGAGAAAATCCTCCAGCCTTGCAAGCCGGGAAAACTGCCATGTGCCAAGCACTACCTGGTCGTTGCCAGGCAGAAAACAGATGCTGGATGGGTATTCGCATGGCACGTCGCCGAGCACCGATAAATCGGAAGACCGATAGAACGTAAACTTGCTTTCGGATTTCTGTCTCTGAGCGGCGGCGATGATTTGACCATCCCAGGACCAGACGAATGGGGCACGCACGGAATCAGTCTTTGCAGTTGTTTCAATTCCACCATCCTCCGCGCGAAGGATGCAGATTTCACGATCCTTAAAAATATTGTGCTCGTAGCAGATTCTCGATGCGTCTGGCGAAATTGTCGCGGTATGGCAGGACGAGATATTAGGATCGAGCGGGATTCGTTGTAAGTTGCCTTCTTCAAACGGCCAATCGCGCAGAATCAAATATGGTGGGTCATTGCGTCTTTGTTCGGGCTTGAGTTTGGGAATGTGCAGGAAAAGCCACTTGCGCCCGCTGAAATCGTGCGAGATTTGGCCAATCATTTCGCGCGGGAACTCTATCCGGCTTACGATCTCTGGCTCAAATGCTTTCCTGACCGTGATCACTCCATCCCAGGAGGCGTCGATGAGCATTTCGCCGTCGGGCGAGAAATGTACCTCACATCCCTCCCCTTCCTGCGAGTTCTCGTGGTCGCAAACCACTTCGCCTATCAATGCATTGAGGACCGCAATCCTTCCGGTCGTGCTTTTGACAGCAAGGAACCTTCCGTTGGGCGAAAAAACAGAGCGACATGCATAGGCAATTGGACAGCAGCTCACGACCTCAATGCGCTGCTCAATATCAAAAATGTTGACCCGCTCCCCAACGCAGGCAACCAGTTCATGTTTATTGGAACAGGCTATATGATTGCCAACCGTCATTTCGTAAGACTTGCTTGATGGTCGCGACATACTGGAATTCTATTCCGCGCTCCGGTCCCTGGGTCTCCGCTAGAGCTTGTTTTCCGTTTCGCCGCGCACACGATATTCGCGCAGGCGGCCGAGGAGCGACGCGGGGCCGGTGACGGTGAGGTGGACAAGATTTCCCTGATAGGAGCGCTGATGCACAATCATGCCGGCTTCGATGGACGCGAGCGCTGCGCCGTCGCTCTGCGGAACGCGCAACTCCGCCTCAATGACCGGATCGGAAAAGAGCGCCTTGTCCAAGGCCGCAAGCAGCGCATCCATGCCCTCGCCGGTTTCGGCGGAGACCATCACTTCGCCATGCTGCGGCTGTTCGCGGGCGGCAAGGCCATCGCGCTCGTGGGCACCGAGCAGGTCGATCTTGTTGAGCACCTCGATGCGCGGCTTGCCCAGTGCATCCAGTTCTCCAAGCACTTTTTCGACCTGGGCTTTCTGCTCGTCGCCGTAGGTCGATGCGGCGTCGCGGATGTGGAGGAGGACTTCAGCCTGGGAAACTTCTTCGAGCGTGGCGCGAAAACTGGTGACCAGCGTG
Organism: uncultured Acidobacteriaceae bacterium; assembly: GCA_963826915.1. Taxonomy (GTDB): domain Bacteria; phylum Acidobacteriota; class Terriglobia; order Terriglobales; family Acidobacteriaceae; genus Telmatobacter. The sequence goes on along the minus strand of CAWGYG010000003.1, from coordinate 173,464 downwards.
TGGGGCAGGTTGCGAATGAATCCCACAGTGTCAGAGAGCAGAATCTTGCGGCGGCTGGGCAGCTCAATGGCGCGCAGCTTGGGATCGAGCGTGGCAAACATGCGTGACGACTGCAGCACATGTGCGCCTGTCAGGTGATTGAAGAGCGTGCTCTTGCCGGCGTTGGTGTAACCGACCAGCGCCACGGTGGGAACGGGCGCGGATTCGCGGCGCTGGCGCTGCTGTTTGCGGACACGGCGCACCGCTTCGAGGTCAAGCTTGACCTGGTCGATGCGGCGTTGAATTTTGCGGCGGTCGGTTTCTAGCTGGGTTTCGCCGGGTCCGCGGGTGCCGATTCCGCCGCCAAGCTGGGACATGGATTTGCCCCGCCCGGTGAGGCGCGGGAGCATGTATTCGAGCTGCGCCAACTCGACCTGCAACTGGCCTTCGCGGGTTCTTGCGTGGCGGGCGAAAATGTCGAGGATGAGTTGCGTGCGATCCAGGACGCGGCATGGCAGAGCCGCTTCGAGGTTGCGCAGCTGGGTGGGCGTAAGGTCGTGGTCGAAGAGGATCAAGTCCGCTTCGGTGGATGCGGCGACCCCGGCAATCTCTTCTACTTTGCCGGCGCCGACAAGCGTAGCGGGATCGGGACGGGCACGGCGCTGCATTAATTCGGCCGCAACGATGCCGCCGGCACTCGAGACAAGTTCGCGGAACTCTGCAAGAGACTCGTCGGCGTCGAGGCCGGGAGAATTGGAGGGACGTTGCCTGCCGGATGAAGTTGCGCCCGCAGTCGCAGAAGCGGGCATTGCTGCGCCTGCGGCGTCCTCGTTCGATCTGGATTCGGGGTGAGTTGCAGAAAGGCGCGCGCCGTCGCGCCCCGCACGATTCGCACGTGAGCGAACCGCCAGGTCCACTCCCACGAGAACCGCGCGTTCAGCGCTACCCCGGCGACCAAGTACTGTCGCCGGTTTGTCACCAAAGCGACCGGATCCGCCTTCAGGAACCGCCAATTGAGGGCGCTCCCAGCCAGCTATCGCTGCTCCGCGGTAGCCGCAGGCGGCGCCGGCGCAGGCACCGCGGACGGGCCTATCCCGGAAAGTCCGGGACGATGCTCGGTGTGCATGACGCTCCGGTTGCTGACAACGGTTGAAATGGCGTGCTTGAAGATCAACTGCTCCTGGCTGTTGTTTTCAAGCAGGACTGAGTATTTATCGAAAGAGCGGATCTTTCCGGTGAGCTTGACGCCGCTGACCAGATAAATCGTAATGGGGGTCTTGTCTTTGCGAACAGTGTTCAGGAAGGTGTCCTGAATGTTCTGTGCCGGCTTGTTCTCCATATGCCGATCTCCTGCTTCTCTATGAAGTTTGGGTGCAAGTTTGCTGCATCCCAGTGAAAATACAATTCGGCGGGGACGGCGCCGGAATCCCCGGAGCCGCCAATTCCCGCAATGTGTCAACAATATAGCGGTTCACAAACCTTTTCAACTCTCCGTGCCGCAATTCGATGCAGAATGCCTGCCCATCCGTTGCCGGAGTGGGACGGCATTCCCTTTTTGGCTGATACCATTGTCGGGTGCAAAATGCCTCTAACCCATCTGCTTTGCGGTCCGCCCGGTCCGCGATGACGCCGGTACCGATGCTGGACCTGAAACGGCAGTATGCGCCGATTGAGGCAGAACTGCTGGAGGCCCTTCGGCATGTACTAGAGACGCAGCAATTCATTCTTGGAGAGCAAGTTGCGGGATTTGAGCAGGCGGCGGCCCGGGAGCTTGGTGTAGCGCACGCGGTTGGCTGCTCCTCTGGCACGGACGCCCTGTGGCTGGCGATGGCTGCGGCCGGGATTGGGCCGGACGATGCCGTGGTTACAACGCCGTTCAGCTTTTTCGCCTCGGTGAGCGCCATTCTGCGGGCGGGCGCGACTCCGGTTTTGGCGGACATTGAATCATCCACTCTTAATCTTGATCCCAAGGCTGTGGAAGCGCTTCTAAAACGGCCCCAGCCGAAACCGATTCGCGCGATCCTTCCGGTTCATCTTTATGGCCAATGCGCCGATTGGACCTCTTTTTCCCGGATTGGACAGGAGTACGGGCTCAAGCTGATTGAAGACGCGGCCCAGGCCTGGGGCGCCGAGTGGAAGGGTGTGAAAGCTGGGGGATTGGGCGATGCTGCCGCATTCAGCTTTTACCCGACGAAGAACCTGAGCGCGGCGGGCGATGCGGGCATGGTGACGACCAATTCGGATGAAGTCGCCGAGCGGGCGCGGATGCTGCGCCAACACGGAATGCGGCGCCGGTACCATCACGATGAAGTCGGCTGGAACACACGGCTGGACGGATTCCAGGGCGCGATTCTTTCGGTCAAGCTAAAGTACATTGCAGGCTGGAACAAGGCACGCAGGGCGGTTGCCGGACGCTATGACGCGCTGTTTGGGGCGAGCGGACTGGCGGAGAGCGGGCCGTATCCGAGCCGTGGGATTGTTTTGCCGCACGAGGTGGAAGGAAGCCGGCATGTGTGGCACCAGTACGTGGTCCGCTGCGCGCGCCGGGACGCACTGCGGGAGTTTCTCACATCGCGCAAGATCGGATCGGAGATCTACTACCCGGTTCCGCTGCATATGCAGGACGCGCTGAAGAGCCTGGGTTATGAAGAGGGCAGCTTTCCTGAGGCGGAACGCGCGGCGCGGGAAGTGCTCGCGCTGCCCATCTTCCCAGAACTCCGCGAAGATGAGCAGGAGACGGTGGTCAACGCCGTCGCGGAGTTTTTGAGCTAGAGTGTTTCAAAAATGGCTGTTGAACTTCGGTCGCCGTGCCTCAGGGGTTAAAACCCCTCGTCTTTCCGCCCTTTTTCGGCACGACTAAAGTCGTGCCCTGACTTAAAGGACGGCCGCGAACTGCTTCAGATTCATGGCCTGACGGAATGCTCAGGAAGTCTTGTGCTAATTCCGTGCTAGTGCTATGAGCGATTGCAAAGACCGTGACCCGGGATCGTGCAATCGAACTTCCGCATTGCCAGTTATTCGTGCAGCATGGACCAAGACTGATCGCCAACCCGATTTATGGGTGGGCGCCTGCGACACCCGACCAATTACTTGTGTCGAAACGGCATGTGCAACCTTCCGAGATTTGGCTCAAGTCAATTTTGTTCTTTTCGTTCTTTGGACACACTGGCATCCAGACCGTCAACTTCTCACGGGGATTATCAACGACATAGAATAGCGCAACAACATGCCCATCTTGTACATAACATTGATGTGCTGTGCACGGTACGACTCCGAGCACTTCAGTGATGCCATTGATGACCACGATGTGGTCATGAGGGTTCGGCCCGGAACTGCCCTCAACCTCCGCCAGCTTTTTCCCTTTTTTGTCTCTCACTATGAATTTCACGTCCGGGCCTTGACGCCGCACGTACGTGTCCATTTCGACTGAAACGTCTTTGCGCGTAAGTCCCGGCGCGAGTTCTATGCCCTTTGGCAGTCTCGACCCATTCGCCAAAGTCCAGTTTGCCTCCACGCATCCGGTCATCGCACAGGAGGAAATAAAGAGTACAACGACAAGCAGGTGTTTACCTGCGCCTAGAAGGGCTCTCATTGTTCTCATGCGCTTTGCTCGTCGGCAATGGACCTTCATGCCGTTGATTGTGGCGCTTGCCTGCCGGGCGATGTGCCTGGATGTGATACTTCCAGAACTGACACACCCCTTGAAGAGTGATTTGCGTTGTCGTCAAGTCGGGAAGTTTCGGAGAACGCTTGAAGCCGTTCAGTGCCGTTTTTTGTGCTAATTTGTGCTAACGATGTGGCTTTCGTGGCTATCTAGCGCATTTGGGATAATGCAGAATCAGTAACTTACGTGTTTTCAATGGTCGTTTGAGTCGTGCCCTGACACAAAGGGCGGTCCGCGACGGATAGGGTGATGGCGCCGGGTGAATTGCTGGGAGAATGGCAGAAGGCCAGAGACAGAAGATGCTTTGGGAAGGCTACCAGTGAGATTGCGCCTCTTCTACCGGATCGCGATCAGTTGTTTTCTCTTCACCGTCGCGTTGCTAGTTGTTTTGAATATCGTGGAAGCTGTTATCGGTGCAGAGCACCTTGCAAGCGCGATGAATCGACTGCCATTCATCCTTCGCGTTCTTTTCGGCATTCTCGGAGCATTCAGCGCCGTTGGCATCATCTTTCTCTGGTATGGCATGATTTGGGATTGCTGGTTCACAAGCAAAATGCCAAAAGGATCGAAGATTCGATGGACACTCTTGCTCGTGATTACCAACATGCTAGGTGCCCTGATCTATTACTATCGGATTTTCAATAAGCGAGATCTTGCCTTACGCTGAGTTCGTTAAAATTAGCGAACCTTCCCTCAACGAACATCAAACTCAGGACATTCGTCCTTATCGGAACAGGTTCGTGCGGGCCAGCTCGACGATTTCGTCTCCTCGACCGTTGAGGATCGCCTTGATCATATACAGGTTGAAGTCGACGATCTGATCGAGCTTGAGTGACGGTGGCATGGCCAGTTCCTGGCGATTGACGGCAATGTCGACCAGGGCGGGGCCGTCATGCGCAAAGGCCCGCTGCAGCGCGGGTTTCACCTGTTCAGGATCGTCGACGTGAATTCCCAGAATTCCGGTTCCCTCCGCGATTTTTGCGAAGTCAGGATTGACAAGGTCAGTGGCATGGCTCAGAAATCCGGTCGCCTTCATCTCCAGTTCAACAAAGCCCAGCGACCCGTTGTTGAAGATAACAACCTTGACCGGCAGCTTCAATTGGCGCAGGGACAGCAAGTCGCCCATGAGCATGGAGATGCCGCCATCGCCGGAAAGCGTGACCACCTGGCGGCCGGGATGAGATATCTGCGCGCCGATAGCCTGCGGGAGTGCGTTGGCCATGGATCCATGATTGAACGAACTCAGCAGCCTGCGACGGCCGTTCATAGTGAGGTACCGCGCTGCCCAGATCACGGGGGTTCCGACGTCCGCGGTGAATACGGCATCGTCGGAGGCCAGCTCATTCAACATTTTTGCGACGAATTGTGGATGGATGGGGCGCTCGCCAGGTTTTCCTGTTGCCAGGGCGTCGAGGTCTTTGCGCGCGTCGCGATAATTGCCGAGCGATGTGTCGAGGTGCCCGCGGTCCTGCTTCGGTTCGATGGCCGGGAGCAGAGCTTTCAGGGTTTCCGCGATTCCTCCCACGATTCCCAGGTCGACGCGGCTGCGGCGCCCGATCTGCTCTTCGCGGATGTCGACCTGCGCAATGCGCGCATTTTTTGGATAGAACTGCTGATAAGGGAAGTCCGTCCCCAGCATCAGAAGTGTGTCGCAGTTCATCATGGCGTAGTAGCCGGAGGAGAAGCCGAGCAGGCCGGTCATTCCCACGTCGAACGGGTTGTCGAACTCGATCCACTCCTTGCCGCGCATGGCGTGGACGATGGGCGATTGGAGCTTTCCGGCCAGCGAGATCAGCTCGTTGTGCGCTCCGGCGCACCCTGCCCCGGCCAGGATAGTCACTTTTTTCGCTTTGTTCAGTTCGGCGGCGAGGAGGTCAAGCTGCTCCTTGACGGGAGTGACATTGGGGCGGGCGTAACTGAAGGAGACGCGGCAATCGGGATTGATCGCATCGGAGAGCGCAACGTCGCCCGGGATGACGACGACGGCGACGCCTTTCTGGGACAGCGCCGTCTGGATTGCGATCTCCAATATGCGCGGCATCTGCGATGGATGGGAGACCAGTTCGCAATAGTGGCTGCACTCTTTGAACAACAGCTCGGGATGCGTCTCCTGAAAGTAGCTGCTGCCAATTTCCTGGGAAGGGATATGGGCTGCAATCGCCAGCACCGGCACGCGGCTTCGCTGGCAATCGTAGAGACCGTTGATGAGGTGGAGATTGCCGGGGCCGCAGCTGCCTGCGCATACGGCGAGCTTTCCAGTCAGGGCAGCCTCAGCTCCGGCGGCAAAAGCGGCTGTTTCTTCATGGCGAACGCCGACCCACTCAATTCCGGGGCGGGTCCTCACTGAATCGGTGATGCCGTTGAGCGAATCGCCCGCGACACCGTAGATGCGTTCGACACCCGCGGCAGCCAGAACCTCTACAAACAATTCTGCAACTCTCTTTGCCAATTTTTCACAGACTCTTCTGAAGGCTCAGCGGGAAGACTGAGACTGCATCCACTTCCAATTGGCCGCAGAAGACCTTTCCCTCTGGTAGATGCTAACTCGCAGCCCAAGGTGCAGAACCATAGCTTTAGGGCCGAAACTGGCGACCGGCTGCGAGGACGGCTGATTTAGAATCGCTTTAGAATGAAGTGTCCTTATTGCGGCTTCGGGCAGGATCGCGTGGTGGACTCGCGCGAAAGCAAAGAGGCCGACTCGATCCGGCGGCGGCGTGAATGCGAGAGCTGCAATCGCCGCTTCACCACATACGAGCGGATCGACGAAATCCCCTACATGGTGGTGAAAAAAGACGGACGGAGGGAACGTTTTGACCGCCAGAAAGTGCTGAGCGGTCTGTTACGCGCCTGCGAAAAGCGGCCTGTCCCTTCGAGCAAACTTGAGGCCATCGTGGATGCGACGGAGACGTTTCTCATGGATGCTCCGGAGCGGGAACGCACGACTGCAGAGGTAGGCGAGCTGATTATGAACCAACTCAAGGGGCTGGATACCGTGGCCTACATTCGCTTCGCTTCGGTTTATCGCGATTTCAAGGACGTGCGCGAGTTTAAGGAAGAACTGGAAGGGCTGCTGGATAGCCACAGGGCAAACAAAGGCAAGAAGTAGATGGCATGCGCCGGCACACGGGCCGGAGAACGGTGACGACTGAATGAAGAGATTTCACCGCATGCTCGGACTCACGGGAAAAGCGCTGGCGATCTATCTCGCATTGGAAGTCGCTTTATGGATCCTGCTCATCGTTGGGGGTGTGTGTTTTGCAATCTATAAGGCTCTTCACCATCATTAGGGCGTGTTTCATAATGGCCATCGAGCTTCGGTCGCTACCCTTCAGGGGTTAAAACCACGAGTCTTTCCGGCGGTTTTCGGCACGACTGAAGTCGTGCCCTGACACAGAGAGGATTTATAAGACACGCTCTAGACGCAAAGCAACAGCGACCTTCGAGCGAAAGCAACAAAATGAGAGGCTATGACTGAATCCAAGACGCACAAAGTAACGCTGATCCCCGGCGACGGCATCGGGCCGGAGGTCACGCACGCGGTTGTTCGCATCCTAGAGGCCACCGGAATTAAGTGGGAGTGGGAGCGCTTTGCCGCAGGGGCCGAGGCGTTTGAGATTTTCGGCGAATACATTCCGGCCGAGCTCAGCGATTCGATCACACGCAACAAGGTCGCGCTAAAGGGGCCGGTGACGACGCCGATTGGCGGAGGATTCAAAAGCATCAACGTGACGCTGCGCAAGCAGTTTGACCTGTTCGCCAATTTCCGCCCCATCAAGAACCTGCCGGGACTGGAATCGAAGTGGCCGGGCGTTGACCTGATCATCGTTCGTGAAAACACGGAAGGCGAATATGTCGGGTTGGAGCACGAAGTGGTGCCTGGCGTGGTGGAAAGCATCAAGGTGATCACGGAAAAAGGCTCAACGCGGATCGCCAAATTCGCATTTGAGTACGCGCGGAAGCATGGGCGGAAGAAGATTCACTCCATTCACAAGGCCAACATCATGAAGCTCTCCGACGGGTTGTTTCTGCGCTGCGCGCGGAAAGTGGCAGAGGGTTTTCCTGAGATCTTTTACGGCGAGCACATCATTGACAACACCTGCATGCAACTGGTGATGAATCCGTATCAGTACGACACCCTGCTGCTCGAGAACCTCTATGGCGATATTGTCAGCGATCTCTGCGCGGCGTTTGTGGGCGGACTTGGGTTGGTGCCGGGAGCGAATCTCGGGCACGAATGCGCCATCTTTGAAGCGGTACACGGATCGGCGCCGGATATTGCGGGCAAGGACCTGGCAAATCCGACGGCGCTGCTGCAGTCGGCGGTGCTGATGCTGCACCACCTGAATGAAGAGGCTGCCGCGAACCGCGTTCAGAAGGCGCTTGAAACGGTGTATGGAGAGCGCAAGACGCTCACCCGCGACGTGGGCGGAACGGCGGGAACCACGCAATTTGCCGACGCGGTGCTGGCCGCGATGGGGAATGCCTGAAGCGGAATTGAATATCCTCAAAGATTGCTGCGGAGGCCTCTTTGACGAAGAGAATTCTCAAACAGATTTTGCTGAGTGTCGCTTCTGTGGCGATGCTGTTGGGGGTTTTTGCCCTGGCTGCTCATTGCCTTGCGCAAGAGCCAACATCACAACCTGCGGCGAATGCGGCTGCTTCGGCGGCACCTGCTGACTCTGCAGTGCGCGGAGTTACCGTTCCGGCAAAGAATGGCGTTGAACTGCAAGCCACGATCAACGGGCAGGGACCGTTTGACGCAGTTTTTGACACAGGCTCTGGGAACCTGATGACCGCGAGCCTGGCAAAGCGGCTGGGTTTGAAGCCCGGGGGCGCAGTCACGATGGAAGCTGGTGGGGGCAACGTTCCGGCGCAGAGCGTGAAGGTCGACAAGGTGAACATCGGCGGTCTCACGATGTCGGATCAGTGGTTCACGGTGGTCGATTTGCCCTTTGCCATGGACAAGGAGGGGATTTTCGTAGGCGAGCTCTTAGTGCAGAACTTGCCCATCCGGGTCGATTTCGAGAAAGAGCAGATCACTTTTTACAGCAAGCAAGGTTTCAAGTATTCAGGCAACGGTGCTTCGGTCCCAATGCATTTTCAGGAAAACTTCATGGTGGCGGAAGGGCAGGTGGATGGCATCGCGGGAATGTTTGGAATTGACACGGGCGATATGTACTCGCTTTCGCTGTACGCGCCATTTGTCGCGCAACATAACCTGGTGCGGCATTACGGCGCGAAGCTTCATGGATATACCGGCGAAGGATTTGGCGGCAATGATCACGGATTCTATACGCGTGCTGACACGCTGCAACTGGGCGACGCAGAAGTGGTCAGGCCGATTACCGTACTCTCAACCGACAGCCAGGGCGCAGAGGCATCTAAGATCATTGCCGGGAACATCGGGCTGCATATTCTGCGGCAATTCAATGTGGTTTTCGATTTCCCACATGGCCGAATGTACCTCGAAAAGAACTCGAACTACGGCAAGCCGGACATCTTCAACCGCGCTGGTCTGGCGCTGGATTATGACTCTGACCATTTGAAAATCAAGACAGTTTTTCCGGGAAGCCCCGGCGCGAAGGCTGGCCTGGCAGAGGAAGATGTGATCACGCAGATCGACGGCAAGCCGCCGACCGACGATACGATGCAAAGCGCGTTTACTCAACCCGTGGGAACGGTTCTGCACCTGACTGTGAAGCACGGCGAGAAAGTCCGCACGGTTTCCCTGGTTTTGAAGGACGTTCTTTGAGAATCTCGCGGTGCTGAGAAGCAGTTTGGGAAGCGCGAAGGAAGCGCGGCATGCATTCTTCACAAACGAATTTCACTTTTCGCGAATGGGAGCAGAAACTGAAATGCATTATTTACTTTTTTACGAAGTGGGCGACGATTACGTTGAGAGGCGCACAGAGTTTCGCGGGGTGCATCTCGAACTTGGATGGAAGGCTGCGGAGCGCGGCGAACTGGTGCTGGGCGGGGCGCTGGCCAACCCAATCGATGGCGCCGTGCTGCTGTTCAAGGGCGATTCGCCCGAAGTCGCGGAGAAATTCGCGAAGGCCGACCCCTACGTGACCAACGGAATCGTGAGGCGATGGTATGTGCGCGAGTGGACGACGGTGATTGGCGAGACTAGCGCAAATCCTAAACGGCCAACTGGCTCGCCCGCAGCCAGCTGACGCGCTTCAACCGACTCTTTCGGCGAACTGCCGGAGAGAATTTACTTCTCTTCCGGCAGCACGACGAGTTGTCCCCCAGGACGAGAAAAATCGACTCCTGCAAACGGCGCGCGCGCCATCGCAACCGCGGGCTCCCAAATCGGCGACGGGAGTTCCGGCATTGGTTTCGCTTGAAACAGCTTCTTGCACTGCTTTGCAGTCCAGCGCGCCCAACTCTTCGACTTCTTCCTGCGTGCGCTATCCGTTGAGATTCCCGTGCCTGCGTACATTTGCCTGTACAGCTTTGACAGGAAGATGAACGCGATGCGCGAGCTTAGATTCGGCGTGCAGGCCGAGCGCTTCCAGATGGCACTCCAGTTATAGAACCTGTCCCAAACCTTCTGGGTACGCTCGCGAATTTCATCCGAACTCATGGAGGGATGCGGGGTAAACATCTTGGGCCGGACCTCAATGGGAATCAGCCAATAGCGCGTAATCGGAATGTCGCCGACCATCGTTGGATGGGTCGACTGCTCCTTTTCCCAGCGGCCGAAGTCCACGGTGCCTGGGAACGGCGTCATCATCACAAACTGGGCGAAGGTCACACCGGCCTTCAATGCCATTTCTACCGTGGCGTCAAATGTAGCCGGCTTGTCGGTCGGCAGTCCGAAGATGAAGGAGCCCAGCACGTGGACGCCGTGCTGCTTGAATGTCTGCAATTGCCTGGCGAGCGCTTCGCCGGAGCAATTCCAGTCTTTGAAAACGGCCTTGAGGCCCTCGGGGGTGACCGCTTCGACTCCCACCAGCGCACCCTTGATGTTGGCTTTGTGCATGGCGTCGAGATAGTCGCCGTCTTCGCCTGCTTCCATCGTGATCTGGGTGAAGAACACCATATCCTTAGGCAGCTTCGCCAGCTCTTCCATTAATTGGAAACGCTCTTGGCGAATTGCAGTCAGCTCTTCGAGCTTGGCGAAGTTCTTCTGTTCCCGCGCCTGCCGCAGGTCGGTGAGGGTCACGGGATAGAAATTGTCGTCGGCCAATGCGATAAAGCGGAAGCCGAGGCGCCGGAGGCTTACGATTTCATCAATTACCTTCTGAAACGAGCGCTGACGCGGCTTTTGCCCGTCGGTGCGCCACACGCTGCAGAATGAGCAGTGTTTCGGACATCCGCGAATGGTCTGCACCGAGGCCCACATATATTTCTCGGGGCGCATCAGATCCCATCGCGCTGCTAGAAATTCGGTGCCTTCGATTCTTCCGCCTTCATAAATCTGGCGAGGCGCGCCGGCCAGGCAATCCACTACAGCCTTGCCCCATGCAATGTCGCCATCGCCCTTCACAACAGCATGTGCTTCGCCGCGCTCGAGGGCTTCCTCAGGGAACAAGGTGGCATGAATGCCGCCATACACCACCCACGCGCCGCGCTGACGCGCAATGCGCCCAACCTGGTACCCGCGCAGGGCGTTGCCGGTGTGAACACTAATGCCGACGATATCGCCTGGATGGATGCTCTCAGGCACAACCTGTTCAATGGATTCGTCGACGAGAATGGGATCTCCCGCTACGCTGGGTGTAGCGGCAGCGAGGACGAATAACCATCTTGGGGTGATAACAGCCGTGCCAAAAGAATTGTCGCTTGGATTGATAAGATGGACGCTCGTATGTGCCCGCCTTTCGGATGCTAGTTCGTCTTGCTACAAGTTCATCGGAATGGAAAAGCCTGTCGCCGATGCGAACTGCGCCCGCTGGGGGAACCTGAACGTCAGTGGCTTGCTTTGCCTCGATCATACACACCGCGACTGCGCGCTGGGTCAATACTCCGGTAATCCAGCGGAAAACGAGCAAAATCCCCCGTGGGAAGACTCGCGTGACACCGGATCTGCGCGCAGACGCTGTGCTATTTGGCCCTGAGCTTCGACCTGCCGAAGGCTCACTCCGTAATTGCGGGTAGCATTTCACAGGAAGAAAAGCAAAAGTGAGCAATATTGCACACTTTTAACAAGAATTGGGGCAACGAGAGAATTGAGGGTGGACTCAACGAAATGCATTGAAACCCGCAGAACTCAAGCGGCATGCCGGAAGGAAGTGAATGAGCAGGAGAGATCAGGGCCAAGGCAGGAGCCAATCAGAATCGAAACTGACCCGTTTCGCACGCCAACGCAAATTGTCTGGCGAGGCGCGAAGTCCTGTACACTGGAGTGTTTACTAGTCATGCAAACCAAATATCCAATCGGCATTTTGGGTGCGACCGGAATGGTCGGCCAACGCTTCATTCAGCTGCTTGAGAACCACCCGTGGTTTGAGGTTGCGTGGCTGGCGGCCAGCGACCGTTCCAGCGGGAAGACTTACGGCGAGGCCGCCAAGTGGCGGCTGGACACACCCTTACCCGAACGCGTGGCCAGGATGGTGGTAGCACCGGCCGATCCCGAAGGCGCGCCCAAGATCATTTTTGCCGCGCTGGACGCCGCTATTGCCCGCGAACTCGAGCCGCGTTTTGCGAACGCCGGTTGCGCAGTCGTGTCGAATTCAAGCGCTTATCGCATGGCTCCCAATGTGCCGCTGGTGATTCCGGAGATCAATGCCGACCACCTGCACCTGATCGAAGAACAGCCTTCCCGGCGTGAGTCGGGCGGCTACATGGTGACAAATCCAAACTGTTCGACCATCGGGCTGGTGATGGCGCTGAAGCCGATCGAGGAGCGATTTGGCATTGAGCAGATTCTGGTTACAACGATGCAGGCAGTCTCCGGCGCGGGGTATCCGGGAGTGCCCTCGATGGATATCCTCGGCAATGTGGTGCCGTATATCGGCAGCGAAGAAGAAAAAATGGAAGCCGAGACGCTGAAACTGCTGGGGCGCCTGGAAGGTCACTCCGTTGTTCCACTGGCCGCGCGGATCAGCGCTCATTGCAATCGCGTCGGAGTGGAGGATGGGCACACCGAGAGCGTCTCAATCAAGCTTGGCAACAAGCTGGGGCGAACGGCGACCCATGAGGAGATGCTGTCGGCGTGGGCAGAGTTCAAGCCGCTGGCCGGGCGCGGTCTGCCGATGGCTCCGGATCAGCCTGTCGAATGGGCTCCGCAGAACGACCGTCCGCAGCCACGTCTTGATCGCAATCGTGGCCGTGGAATGGCAGTGACCGTTGGACGCCTGCGCCCCTGCAATGTGCTCGATTGGAAATTCACCGTGCTCTCGCACAACACGATTCGCGGAGCAGCCGGCGCCGCCATTCTGAATGCCGAACTGCTGGCGAGCCTGGGTAAGTTTGACACCAGGAATTCACGCGATAGTTCTATGTCGCAAAAGAAAAAAGTTGAAATGGGCGACGCGATCGCAGCTGCCGTAAGCCATCTTATTGTTGGCTAACCGGACGCAAAAACAATGGGACATTTTGCATGAGCCTGGTAGTCATGAAATTCGGTGGCACGTCTGTCGAGGATCCGGCCGCCATCACTCGCACTGCCGGCATTGTGGCCGGACGCATCGCAATGGGCAGGCAGCCCGTGGTTGTGGTCAGCGCGATGGCCAAGGTGACGGACCAGTTGCTGCGGGCCGCCTCGGCAGCCGCGCAGGGCGACCGTACCGGCGCTCTCGCGATCAGTTCCCGGCTGCGCGCGCGCCATCGCGACACCGCTGCGGCTCTCGTAAAAGCTGCTCCCGGCTCCGCGGCGCTGTGCAACCTGATTGAGCAGAAGTTCGACTCGCTCGACGAGATTCTGCGCGGACTGGCCGCGATTCTGGAACTCACACCGCGCATCTCAGACCTCGTGGTCAGTTTCGGCGAGCGCATCTCGAGCCGCATCATCGCGGCGGCCTTCCAAGAACACGGAATCGATGCAGCGCACGTGGATGCGCGTGAAGTGATCATCACCGACTCCCAGTTTCAGAAAGCCATTCCGCTGGATTCGCTGATTGAAAAACGCGCTACCGAACATCTGCGCCCATTGTTGAACAACGGCAAAGTTCCGGTGATGGGAGGCTTCATCGCCGCAAACGAGGACGGCATCACGACTACCATCGGTCGCGGTGGATCCGACTTCACCGGCGCACTGGTTGGGGGCGCGCTGGTCGCCGACGCCATTGAAATCTGGACCGATGTTGACGGCATCATGACTTCCGATCCGCGCGTTTGCCCCGATGCGCTGCGTGTTCGCGTGATCAGCTTTGAAGAGGCGGCGGAGTTGGCTTACTTCGGAGCCAAGGTTTTGCACCCCGCCACGATTCTGCCGGCGGTGAAGCGGAATATTCCTGTGCTGGTGCTCAACAGCCGTAATCCAACCAACGAAGGCACGCGCATCATTTCAATCGCTCCTCACTGCAGCAGCCCATTCAAATCAATCGCAGTGAAAAAGAAGCTGAGCATCATCGATGTGGTGGCCAGCCGGATGCTGATGACACATGGCTACCTGAGCGAGATCTTCGCCATCTTCGACAAACACAAGTGCCCGGTGGACATGGTTTCGACCAGCGAAGTTTCGGTTTCGCTGACTGTTGACTCAAACGATAAACTGCCGGCCATTGCAGCCGACCTCAGCAAACTGGCCGACGTGAAATACGAGGGCAAGAAGGCCCTGATCTGCATGGTGGGCGAGGACATTCGCGGACAAAACGGCATGGCAGCACAGGTCTTCACTGCGATTCGCCACATCAACGTACGCATGATTTCGCAAGGTGCAAGCGAAATCAACATGAGTTTCATGATTGACGAGGACGACGCCGACGAGGCAGTGCGCTCACTGCACGCGGCCTTCTTCAATAATCCCGATCCGGCGATCTTTGACGTGGAAGCGCGCAAGCTGGCTGCGGAACCCGCGAGGTAGCGATGCTTTTTCTGGTGCTAGGCAAAGGGAAAACGGGCTCGCTGGTCGCCGAAGTTGCGCGGGAGCGGAGCCATGGGGTGCGTGCCCTCGACATCACGGAAAACCAGGGCGCATCGGCGCTGACGGCTCCGCTGCTGGCCGGAGTGGATGCGGTGATTGACTTCACCGCGCCCGAAGCAGCTGTTGAAAATATGCGCGCCGTGCTGGCGCTCGGCTCCCGCATCGTGGTGGGCACTACCGGCTGGTACGCACAATTGGCGGAGATGAAGGCTATCGCGAACCGGCGCGGCGGTGGACTGCTGTATGGAACCAACTTTTCAATTGGCGTGCAGAAACTTTTCCGGCTCACTGCGGATTTGGCCCACCTCGACGGCTACAAGTTTGCGATCAGCGAGACACATCACGAGTCAAAGGTCGACGCGCCATCGGGGACAGCGATCACGCTGAAGGAAATCATTCACACGGCGCGGCCCGGCATTGAAATCCCTATCACCTCACATCGTGTAGGCGACGCCAAAGGCGAACACATCGTGACCGCAAGCAGCGAATACGATGAACTCGAATTGCGCCACGACGCTCACTCGCGAAGAGGGTTCGCGATTGGGGCGGTTCGCGGAGCGGAGTGGCTGGCCGGCAAATCAGGCGCGTGGAATTTCAGGGAAATTTTCGATCAACTGTAAAGGGCGTGGCCGAAACAAACGACGCCAAACCCTTCGATTCTGAGCCGGAAAGCGCAGGCAAACGTGATTACAGTGAATCGCATTTGGTTCGTTGCGGCCTGCGGGCTGCTCACCGCTGCTGCCTTCGGCCAAACAACTAATCCCCAAAAGCCCGCGGATGCGCCGAAACAGCTGACCTACGATGTTGTCTCGGTAAAGCCGGACAAAGGAAACCATCCGTACTCCTCCTGGTGGAGGACGACTCCGGATGGATTCTCGGCGAACATGACTGTTCGGAATCTAGTTATGGATGCGTACGGCGTGTTCATGGAGAACCAGATCGTTGGTCTTCCGGATTGGGCGAACACAGCGCAGTTCGACGTGGAAGCAAAGCTAGACCCTGACAGAGCAGAAGCGCAGGGCAAGCTTTCGCGGGAAGAGCGCGACAAGCAGGATACAGCGATGCTGCAGGCTCTGCTGGAGGAGCGCTTTCATCTGAAGATTCACCATGAACTAAAGCAATTGCCGGTGTATGCGCTCGTGGTGGCCAAAGGCGGAGCGAAATTGAAGGAGTCTCCAGCCGAAATCCCCGGCGGCTTCGGAATGAGCATGAGCGCGGGTCACATCAGCGGCCACGGCATGGTGATTCCGAGCCTGGTGATCAGTTTGTCGGGAGCAGCTGGACGTTTGATTGTGGACAAGACCGGACTGACTGGAAAGTACGAAGTGGAGCTCACCTGGTCGCTCGATGACAGTGCCGGATCAGGCGACTCCGGCCCATCGATTTTCACCGCGCTGCAGGAACAGCTCGGATTGAAACTGGAATCGACCAAGGCCCCGGTTGACACGATCGTGATTGAGCATCTCGACAAGGCCTCGGAAAATTAAGCGGCTTACGCGCCGTTATCGAGGTCGTAGGTGTCGGAATGAAGCTCCATCTCACTGCGGACTGGACGGCGGAGGAATACAATCTGCCCGTCATGAAATTCATTCATACGATGTTTGCGGATTTTGCGGCTGTCATTGTCTGCTTTGCGGTCACATCTATTCCTGGTCTCGCCCAGACGTCGGGAAGTGTGCCCGCTTCTGCACAAAGGCCGGAGACGGTGCGGGCGGACGCGCCGAAGCCGCTGACCTGGGATGCGGTCTCGATCAAGCCGCATCGCTCGCTCGATAACTCCGCCATGACGCGAATGCTTCCCGATGGCTACGAGATACAGAACTTTCCCCTTTACTCGCTCTTGGCCAGCGCGTTTCCTATCCGGTCTAACGATCAGCTTGTCGGCTACCCCGCGTGGGTCGGCTCCGAGCGCTACGACGTGCTGGCGAAGATGGATGCAGAGACCGCTTCGGCCTTTCACAAGCTCAGCGGAAACGACAACAGCGAGCAGTGGCAACTGCTGATGCGCCAGATTCTCGAGGAACGCACGGGGTTGAAATTCCACGTCGAAAAGCGCGAGCTTCCGGTGTACGAACTTGTGATCACGAAACACGGGTCAAAGCTGAAAGCCTCTGCCCCGAATGAAACCGGCTATTCGGGAGGAAGTCCAGGCAAGTTCTGGATTCATGCGTTGCCGGTGAGCAGCCTGGTGGGGTGGCTTTCAGGAGTGGTCGGACGCAATGTCTATGACAAGACCGGACTCGCCGGTCTCTACGACATCGAGGTTACGTACGGCGAGAACGAGGATTCGAACTCCGGGGATAGCGGGCTTTCGATCTTCACCGCGATCCAGGAACAGCTAGGCCTGAAGCTGGAATCGGCCAAGGCGCCCATTGACGTATACGTAATCGACCACCTCGAGCGCCCATCGGAGAATTGAGGAGGCGATCGGGACCGGGCTGAAGCGCGTTGCATGAGCCGCACACGAACGCGGATTGGACAACATTCTCAGTGCTGTCCTAACGAGAAGATCAGGCTGATCGTGGTTTCCACTTCCACGGGCTGGTTGTTGAGCATGTACGGCTTATATTTCCAGTTCTTCACCGCATCCATGGCGACCGGATAGAAAATCTTGGGCCCGCTGACAACATGAAGGTCCCCAATGGTTCCGGCCTTGGTGATCTTGGCGCGCAGCACGACTGTGCCACCGAGGTGGTTATCTTTTGCAAATTGGGGATAGACCGGCTCGACCCTGTGAATCAGCATGCCGGTGGCGACGCCGGCTGACAGTGTCGACACCGGAGCGATTTTCGGCTTGTTCCCATTTCCGAAGACTGGGCCTGGAACGACTGTGCCGTCGTCCATGGAGATGGGCGCTAACCCGGTTGCCGGTACTTCAACGGGAGGGGGCGTTCTCTTGACGTCCTTCGAGATTTTTGAGGGCGCTGTCAACTGGGCATTCATCAGATCAGACGAAACGGGCGCGGGTTGTTCTGGCGCAGGTGCAGGCGTACTGGCGACGGTTGCTTGCGCGAGCGGTGACGGTTTCGCAACCGGCTTGGTAAGCTGAGAAGCTGGAACAGGCTCAGGCGTCGGGGCGGTGTTGTCTGCCACTGGCGCAACTGTCTCCGCAGGATGGACCACGGGTGTATCCGGCTTGGACGGGCGAAGGAAAATGAGCAGCACCACCAACCCAAGCACGACCGGGCCTGCTGCGATCAGCGCCCACTTCTTCCAATTGACTTTCCGATTTTCACCTTCTTCGTCATGGCCGAGGTCTTCGCGGTGACCGTGGCGAAACAGAGCGAGCACATCTGCATCCGATTCGATGCCTCCAACGGGAAGTGCGGTCGTCGCCGTCGCGCCTGTGACCGAACCGGAGGCCTGAATCGGCTCTGACGGCTTTCTAACTGGTGGCTCGGGCGAGACTGCGATGCGCGCAGGCGCAGGAGCAACTCTGGCGGCGATGGTCGGTTGCGCCTGGGGTGTGACTGCGGGCCGTAGAGTCTGCAGGGGCGGATTGGCAAAGATTGCCGGCGGCTGGGGAGCAGCAGCGGAACGTGCAGCCACATCGGGGGCTTTGCTGGCGGCTGGAGGTTGAGATACGGTAGCGGGCCGCGGAGTTGGCGCGGGAGGCTTGACCACCGCCGGCGAGGCAGTTCGAACTGGTGCGGTGCCCCATTGCTTGAAGTCAGGCGGCAGGCGATCAGACTGGCGAAGCTCCCTGGGCAGCGGACGCGGCTGGGCTTCACCTGCGCTGGGCGCAGGCACGACTTCGTGAATGCGTTTTTCAGAGAGGTCCCAGGGGTCGTCGATTCGCGTCTCAGGTGTACCTTGTTTTTCGACTTTGTCGAGAACGCGAGGGGCGGCGGCACGCGGCGGCGCAGCCTGTTCGGGGCCGGCTTCAGTACCTTTCTCGGCGTCTCGAACGGCATCCGCGGGAATGGGCAGAAAATCGCGGGCACCGGCCCGCATGCATCTCATCACCAGGCTGGGATCGTTCCTGGTTGAATACACCATCACGGTTACGTCGCTGATTGCCGCAATCTTCTCCACGATTTCGAGGGCATAACTCTGGTCGCTGTCGAGATCGATCATCACGATGTCAAAGCGAGTTTCCAACATGTGGGGCAGGTCTGCCAGCTGGGCCGGATACGCCCCGAACTCCTGCACGGATCTGTCTTCGGAAACGGACACGGCTTTGGCGACGACGCTACGGCGCGCATTGTCGGGACCGATAAGGGCAACCGACATGCGCGGCGCGCGGTTCGGTTCGGGATCAGGACCTTGGAGAGCGGTCGACATTTCAGCTCTGGAACTCATAGGTTCTAGCGTCTTTCTTTGGGTTAATGTTCAACCGGGTTTTGCCGTTTCCCATTTTCATTCCCATCCTTCGCGACGGGTCTCGGGTCGACACGAGACAAGCATCCCCAAAGCGCGCACGGGGCATCCCTGGCCCATTCGGCGGGTGGAACCTCGAAGATCTGGGAAGGAAAGCGAATTCCGCCTGCGAATCTGATTTTTTCGTCGTCGCAGGTCAAGTTCTACTGATTCAATGTGATACGCGAGCCCAGCCGCTCAGTAGATTCGTGGGCCGGCTGTATTTCAGTCCCCTGTAAGGCGAATGGTACACGGCTGCCGCTGCCTGGGAAACATCTAGTCACCTCGTTTAAGTGCCTTTAGTCACCTGTGTTCAGCTGTTTACACCTGTATTAGTCTTGACTTCGATGCTCCTTCGCGCAGCTGACCCAAACGACATTCCCGCAATTGTTGCTCTTGAGCGCACGCCTTCGGCCCGGGAGTTTGTGGGGCAATGGAGTGAAGGCCGGCATTTCACGACCCTTGCCGGCGGCGACGCGCGCTACTACGTGACCGAAACGGAGTCGGGCGAATTGCAGGCTTATGCCATCCTACGAGGGCTGAATGAGGCGTCAGGTTCCATCGAATTGAAGCGCATTGTGGTGGCTACGCCCGAGCGTGGCCTGGGACGGCGGATTCTCGAAGAACTGGTCGCGAAGGTGTTTGAAGAATTCAAGGCGCATCGGCTTTTTCTGGACGTCTTTGAGGACAATTGCCGCGCGCGCCACCTGTATGAAAGCCTGGGCTTTCAGTATGAAGGCGTAATGCGCGAGGCGGCGCGCCGCGATGGCCAGTACTGTTCGCTCCGCCTGATGTCGATGTTGGAGAGCGAATACAGGCAGCGACAAGGGAATGCCGTGCTTCCCTAGCGGATAGAGATTGGTACCGTGCACCCGCACATGCCCGCGCGATATACACTTCCTGTGATGGAAACGACAGGTTGTGGTACGGCAATCGTTACCCCTTTCAGGGCGGACGAATCAATCGACGAATCGGCGCTGTGGGCGCTGGTGAACTGGCAAATTGACTCCGGCATCGACTTTATCGTTGCCTGCGGATCAACGGGCGAAGCCGCGACTCTTGATGAGGTGGAGTGGCTGAGGACGGTTCGCATCGTTATTGAAGCCGCGGCAGGGCGTGTTCCGGTGTGGGCGGGATGCACGCACAACTCCACGCGCACACTATTGCGGCAGGCGGAGATGTTGCGGCAGGTTCGTGGCGTGGATGCGATTCTGTCGGCCAACCCGTACTACAACAAGCCGACACAGGAAGGGCAATTCCGGCACTTTCTGGCTCTTGCCAAAGCTGTCGCTCCGATTCCGGTGTGTCTTTACAACGTGCCTGGACGGACCGGCGCAAATCTCGATCCGCGGACGGTGGTGCGACTGGCCGATGCGGCGTCGAACATCCAGGCCATCAAGGAAGCCAGCGGCAAGCTACCTCAGATCAGCGAACTCGTCCATTCGCTACCGAGCCAATTCAGAGTTTTCTCAGGGGACGACAACCTGGGCCTGGCGGCGATTGGCGTGGGCGCACAGGGATTGATCAGCGTTGCCTCCAACGAGATTCCTGGAGAGATGGCGCGGATGATCGGCGCGGCATTGCGCGACGACTGGCCCGAGGCGCGTGAAATTGAGCGCCGTTTTGGACGGTTGTTCGAAGCCAATTTCTGGGAATCGAATCCGGGCCCTGTAAAGACAGTGCTAAATCTGATGGGGCGCGCCAACGACGTGGTGCGTTTACCGCTGGTTACACCCGCGGCTGCGACCCGTTGCAAACTTGAAAAGCTGGCGGGCGAACTCGGCCTGCTGAAGTTTGCGGTGCCCGAAGGCGACATGCACATGTATTAGAACTCGCGACGGGCGCATAGACTTTTGGGCGCGTCTTTCCTTTCAATGGCGCGGGCCAGGCATGGTTCGAACCACAATCATCAAATATCTTTCTCTTTCATGTCGAAACGGACCAACCTGCGGCGTCATTGTGGTGACGGCGCTTTGCCGCCGCCTAAAATCCAAAAACGGAGGTTTCCATGCAATATCTTTTGACTCTCTATGCGGAAGAGGCTGGTTGGGGGAAGATGACTAAGGCTCAACAGGAGCAAGGCGTTGCGGCCTACGCCGCCTATACGGAAGCGCTAAAACAGGCGGGTGCGCTGAAAGGCTCAAACCGGCTGCAGCCGATTGCCACGGCAACGACAGTGCGCGCTGTGGACGGCAAAACGCAGGTGCTCGACGGCCCCTACGCCGACACGAAAGAACAACTGGGCGGCTATTACCTGATCGAAGCGGCTGACTTGGACTCGGCGCTGGCATGGGCTGCACGTTGCCCGGGCGCAATGCACGGAATCGTGGAAGTACGCCCCGTCTGGGCAATGTAGCTGTATGACGTGGAATGAAAGCGACGCGCTGGCGTTCAGTACGGCAGAGGCTGCAGCGCGCCGCAGCTATGGCAAGCTGGTTGCGTTCCTTGCCGCACGGACGCGGGATGTAGCGGCCGCCGAGGACGCGCTTTCAGAGGCGTTCGCGGCGGCGCTCGATGATTGGCCGCGCAACGGTTGTCCGCAAAACCCTGAAGCATGGTTGATGACGGTTGCGCGGCGCAAGTTTCTCGACGCGGTGCGAGGAAAACGGCGCGAAGTTGCGTCGGATGAATTCATCGAAACTGTAGCGGCGATTGAATCCTTTGCGAACAATGCGGAGATTCCTGACCGGCGGCTCGGCCTGATGTTCGCCTGCGCGCACCCGGCGATCGACCCGGGGATTCGCGCTCCGCTGATGATGCAGGCGGTGCTTGGACTGGACGCGGCAAGAATTGCATCGGCATTTCTAATTTCTCCGGCGACGATGGGGCAGCGGCTGGTGCGCGCGAAAAACAAGATCAGGCAGGCGGGGATTCCGCTGCGAATTCCGGAACGCGAAGAGCTTCGCAGTCGTCTCGACACCGTGATCGATGCGATCTATGCGGCATTCGCAGAAGGGTGGACAGATGCAGCGGGGACAGATGTTGCGCGGCGCGATCTTGCCGCTGAAGCAATCTATCTTTGCCGGGTGGTCACCGAGTTGCTACCGGGCGAACCGGAAGGACTGGGTCTGCTGGCGCTGATGCTGTACGCCGAGGCGCGCAGGTCGGCCCGGCGTAACGCGGCCGGTGAATATGTTCCGCTGGCCGAGCAGGATCCCGCGTTGTGGAATGCACAAATGATCGATGAAGCTGAAACCTTGCTAGTGAGGGCGAGCGCTCTCGGCGCGCTAGGCCGGTTTCAATTGGAGGCAGCGATTCAATCGGCGCATGTTGCGCGGCGCAGAACGGGGCAACCTAACTGGGAAGCAATTGTGCAGCTCTACGATGCCCTTCTGACGCTGAGCGGGTCACCTGTGGCTGCGGTTAATCGCGCATTGGCGATTGCGGAGTTGCAGGGTGCGGACGCGGCTCTTGTTTCAATAGAGAGGGTGGCTGATGATGCCCGGCTCGCCGAGTATCAACCGTATTGGGCTGCTCGTGCGGCCCTGTTAGCCCGGACGGGCTCGATCGAGGATGCCCGGCATGCATACGACATTGCGATAGGCCTGGAGCACGACGCTTCAGTTCGGCACTTTCTGGAACAACGACGCGCCCATCTTCAGAATTAATAAGATACCTTTCGTGAGTAACTCAGCAGGTAACTTGGTCAATTACCTCGAATAATTCCCCACCATGGTTACCTATGTAATGGGACCTATAAAAGAATTTGAAACCCCTCACAACTTTTCTATAGGCAGTGGTGTTGAGCCTGATGAGGCCACAGTACCAAGCACACATTCCAATCACACGCTGTGCCCACTCCGGCAACGAATCCGCGCAGGTTGCGGACGTTCGCAGAAAGCGGTGAATCTGAATATGAGCATTGCAAAGTCTGGAAGGCTTGTCCTTCCTTCACTCTCCTTCTTGTCGCTTGCGGCCCTGCTGATTGCGGGTTGCGGCAGCGGTTCCATGACATCCACCACAACAAACCAGCAGACCGAAACGGGTTCGTCGTTTGTAGTCGGTACGGATGCACCGATGGCGAGCGTCGTTTCGTTCACGGTGCAGGTTTCGAGCATTGAAGCATTCCCGACGAACGATTGCAGCGGTGACGGCGGCGTGCAGTTGGTCAGCGGCTCACCTTCAGTCGATTTTGCACGGTTCAACGGACTGCAGACCCTGCTGGATATGAACGATGTAACAGCCGGCACTTACAATTGCGTCACAATCACGCTGGGAACGGCGACACTTGGCTACCTCGATACCACCGGTGGCGGCGCACCGACGATCCAAACCGAAACGGCCACGCTTACAACTAATTCAACGAATTATCCGCTGGCCAATCCGATGGTAGTTGCGCAGACGGGAGCCCCCGTCGGCTTGCACCTTGACTTTGACCTGCGCAAGTCGATCGAAGTTTCGGGTGGGCAAATTACCGGCAACGTCACTCCGACCTTCAATGTAAAAGCGGTGAACAACTCCGATCCGGGAGCTTACATCGACGAGTTCGACACCGCGGTGCTCACCACTGACACCACCACCAATTCGTTCACGATTCAAGGGCCCCATGGCAGACAGTTCACGGTGAACGTGACCGGTTCAACCGAATGGGATGGCGACGCGACATTGTCCAGCCTCAATGCGAACAGCATCGTGCAGATCTCAGGAACTCTTGATCGTGCCGATGCAACCATCGACGCAGACGAGGTGGCTCTTCTCTCAGACAGCGGATTCTACGCCGCCGGCCAGGTGACGTACGTTACGCCCACATCGGGTCCAGCCACCAGCTTCGATCTGTATGTTCGCGGAACACTTCCCGCAAACACCGGCATATCTGACGGCAATATCGCCACCGTGGATCTGAGTGGAAGCGAGAAGTACTACATCTACTGGATGCACGGACCGCTGGCACAGTTCTTCTTCAACTCAAGCGGGCTGTTGCCCGGCCAGCACGTGGCAGTCGGTGGACCGGCTACGGGCGCGGCCAGCGCATCGGACGTCACAGTCAAACGGGTAACCCTGCGCCACTGGGGATTCAACGGCACAGTCGTAGCGGGCAGCGAGAACGCCGCGAACAACACATTCCAGATGCAGATCAACGGATTCGCCGGATTGCTGGTTCCGCAAACAGTGACGGTGTACATCGCGGATAATTGCAAGTTCCGCGATGGCTGGACGGGATTCTCTGACATAACGGACGGCGCAAATGTTCGCGTCGTCGGCCTGTTGCTGAAGGATCCAACGAGCGGCAACACAGTCCTTGTCGGTCACTACGTAGACGATTTGGACTAATCCTCTCGGGAGGGACATTGGAAGCGCCGGAGTCGGGCCGTGAATTCGGTTTGTCTCCGGTGCTTCTTTGCGTTTGGCGGCGGAACGGTGTTAGAAGAGATCGGCGACGGGCGGGAATGTGAGCAGGAGAGCCATGCCGAGCAAAACAAGGGAAATTGCATTCACGCGACCGAGGGCGACGTTGCGCCCACGCCACGACCAGTGGAGAAGAGCCCAGGCAATGAGCCAAATCAGAATGGCTGCGGTGGTGACTCCGGAGAGCGGGCCAGTGGGCTTATAGATGGTGAGCAGGCGTGCTACAGGCGGCAGCTTGTCCCCCAGGACAGCGATGATGCCAAGCGCGCAAGAGCCGATGCCGGCGGAGAGAATTGCTGCCGCGCCCGGGCCGTTGGGTATGGGAACCGCACTGCTGGAAATCGGAGTTGGTCGAGCGCTCATGGCTTCTCCGAATTTGAAAGGTTGATCGTCGAACCACCTTCGACGGGAGCGTGCTTGTTGAGCATGGCACCGAAGAAACCCGCGATGCCCGCGGACACAAACGAAACGCAGGTGAAGACCAGCACCGCATCGCGCAGTTCAGGGTAAAACCGGAGACTGCGTCGGTATCGGATGAACACGGCGGCGGCCATGGTGATGGAGATCGGCGTCAGCCAGGCGACGTGCTCCTTCCACTCCATGCCCAGCGAATGCCAGCCGATGGTAGTGGGACTTGATTTGAGCAGAGCCTGAGGAAACGCGCCGAGAGCAGTGATGCCTGCGGGAGGCACGGCGCGGTACCAGGGATAGATAACATATGTGCCCGAGAGCACGGTAATCCACGCGATCACTGACATGGCAACAAGCCAGGCGGCAAGGAACGCTTCATCTTCGGTTGATATCAGCGTCATCGATGCCGGCTTGTAGCGGCGATACAACTCAACAATGGCAGCAGAACAGGCGAGCAAATAGAGAGCGCCAAATCCCATGCCGTGCACGAGAGTGAAAAGACCACGTGAGGAAATCTCCATTGCCGTTGCTCCTTTCGCTCAAATCCCAAGCAAGGCCCGTCGATGCGTGGCTTTAGAAGCCGTTCTTGTTTGCGTGGCCCGAAAACATTGCATTTTTCAAGAGCGCTTTTTTGTCATCCGATTTGTCGTTGTCGTCGAGTTTTTTGTCGTCCTTGCCCCAGGTCCAGTACATGCCGACGTATGCGTAGTTCTCTGTCTGGCCGGCGATGGAGTGGCCGTATGCAAACAGAAACTGCATGGCGTCGCCCTTGATGTGGTAATAACCGCCAGCGTCGATCATTGTTGACGCCTGAGTTTGCGCGGCGGCGAATCCCTCGCCTCCATGGGAGAAAACTTCGGCTGCCAGTTCAAGTTTCTTGTTGAGTTCGCGCTTTACCAGGAAGCCTCCATACGGAAAATTGTGGTACTGTTTTTGCGGGACGACGGTTTCGCCGGCGCCACCATCGACCATCCATTTGCCCCAGTTCTTCTGCAACCAGAGGGGAAGCTTGTACCAAACTTTGCCGACGCCGAGGCCCTTGTCGGAATTTCCGGTGGGCATCTCGAACATGGTGAAAGTGCCGATCTGCGGGACGTACTTCGACTCCTTGATGTAGGCGATCTTGGCGCCAAGTTCCACATCGTTCAGGCCGAATGCGCTGGGACCGGTGCCGCCGGGATAGTAGACCGCCTTGTTGGATGGATAGATCCCACCCCACGGCAGAATTGCGTGAATCTGCACCCGCGGAACCGCGCCCCAGTTGAATTCAAACGCCGGACCGGTGAAATCCATTTCTGCCGGCGTGCCATCAGCGCCGCCGAAGATGTAGAACTCGTAATGCTTGAAGTCGACAGGGACGGGGTCGTCGGTCTGGAACGGAGGGCCTTGCGCCCGCAGGCTCGAAGCGGATAGGAGGCAGAAAAGGCAGAGCAGCAACTTCGCAAAGCTGCGAGACTTTATCGAGGATTCCATAGGGAAATGAAGGTAATTCACGATTCGGCGAGGCACCCGTTCAGTCACCTTATATCGAACTTCGATAATAATCAACAACTAGATGAATCGGAGTTATATTGAGTTGTGTGACAGACCACAGGCGGGAACTCTTTTACGGGCTGATTCGCATCCACGTACTACTGCATGCTGCGCAGGAGCCGATCTTCGGGCTGGCAATGATAGAGGAGTTGGCGCATCACGGCTATCGCATCGGGCCGGGTACGCTGTACCCGCTGCTGCATGGATTGGAGCGCGGAGGGCTGCTGAAGTCCCTGCACAGCCACGTTGGAGGGCGCAGGCGGCGCGTCTACAAGATCACGGCCGCGGGCAAACGGGCACTGGAGAAAGCCCGGGAAAAAGTGGATGAGTTGCACCACGAGCTTCACGAAGAGCATCCGCGCAAGATGTCGGATGAGGGGCAGCATCACGACGGCTGATCGTGATCTAAGGGATATTCAGATTCGGATAACCTGCAGCGCTAGCCAGCCAATTCCTTCTTCACCATCTCGCTGACGATGCGGCCTTCGGCGCGCAGTCCAGCCTGTTGCAGCCGGGCCTGCACAGCCTTGATCACGTTTCCCATTTCTTTGGGTGTGGGTTTTTGACCGGACGCACTCGCATGCTCAGCGATGATCTCAGCAACCAGTGCGTGGAGGCCAGCTTCATCGAGAGCCTTGGGCAGAAATTCCTCGATGACCACGATCTCGGCAGCTTCCTTGGCCGCGAGCTCGGGACGGTTGCCCTTGGTGAACTGCTCGATGGAGTCGCGGCGCTGCTTGACCATGGTGGCCAGGGCCTGCTGTTCTTCGGCCGGGGTGAGCACATCGCGTTTTTCGATGGCCTTGTTCTTGAGCGCGTTCTTAATGAGACGCAGCGTTCCCACGCGCTCGGCGTCGTGAAGTTTCATTGCGGTGATGATTTGCCGGCTAACGTTGGCTTCGAGTGCACCTGCATCGGTCATACCTTCCATTTTAGATTGCCGTTGAGGCGGGTTGCTTTCCTGATGTCGGCAGAACAGCAGTCGAGGCAACAGTGCGGACGCAACATCTTTCCAAAATTGGATATGAATAGCGTGTTCGCTGGAGAGCTGATGCGAGAAGGTTGCCTGCCAGCATATCCGTATCGATCACAAACAAATAAAGGTTTGATCTCATGAATTACATCTACAAAAACGTTTTAGCTATCAACCTATAAGAAATGGCACGACAATCCAAATCGCAACTTTTGCGCCAATTCCCAATCTAATGGATTGAGGAGTTAAAGCGATGAAAAGCCGATCATTGACGATTGGTTTGCTCAGTTTTGGACTGATGGGGTTGCCTTTGCTCGCCGCGGCGGATCAACCGGATCAAGCAGGTCCGGCGCGGCCCGGCACGGTGAACTATGTCGAAGGGGCGGCATACCTGGAAGGTTCGCGTTTGAATTCGAAAGACATCGGGTACGCGAATCTGGACGCGGGGCAGGTGTTGACAACGCGAAAGGGTAAAGCCGAGATTCTACTCACTCCTGGAGTGTTTCTGCGGCTGGACAACAACAGCGCGGTGAAGATGATTTCGCCCGATTTGACGCTGACCCAGTTGCAACTGGAGAAAGGCCGGGCGGGGATTGAAGTGGACGAGATTCACGACCAGAACGACCTGCAGATTCTGGACAATGGCGTGACCACGCGGCTGAATAAGAAGGGATTCTACGAATTCGAGGCCGACCATCCCGAGGCGTTGGTCTTTACAGGCGAAGCGCACGCCGAAGTTGCGGACGGCCGATGGGAGGAGATCAAGGGCCACCACGAACTGGCGCTGAGTGCGAGCGCAAACGGGGCGGCGAAGGTAAAGACGGCGGACTTTAGCGAACAGGATGCAAAGGACGATTTCTACAACTGGAACAGCCTCCGTTCGCAGTACCTCGCCGAGGCAAACAACCAGATGGCGGGGGAATACGGAGGTGCAGGCTACTATCCGGGCTGGTTCTGGGATCCTTATGCCTTCGGGTTCACGTATATGGGCATTGGTCCCTTCGCCAGCCCGTTTGGCTGGGGATTTTACCCCTTCGGTTGGGGTGGACCATGGGGTGGGTGGTACGGACCTGTGGGTGGATGGTACGGCGGGTATCACGGCGTCAGGGTTGGAGGTGGATTCGGCGGATTCCACGGCAGGTTTGGAGGCTTCGGCGGAGGCGGTGGACGCCGATAATCGCCTTGCCATGAAGCGCGAGCCGGCCTGGCAAGCAGAATTCGTTTTTGAGTCGATCCCGCGGGTTGGGGTTTGTCGCAACTGGCATCCCTCAAGCCGCGGGATTGCTTTTTTAGCGAGAAACAAGCGGCGCCAATAAATCGCTCCGCATTTTGCGGCAATGATTTAACTCTCTGACTATAGGGACCCGCGCGTCGGAGCTTTCCGGTTTCCCCGCCAGGAAAGCTCCACACCCCCGGAGGGAGGGCGATTGCGCGAATGACTGATCGTAATGCCAAATAAGGGATTCCCCTATACCTAAATAAGGGGAAGACATTACCTCGGTTTGGGGATGTTTTGCACAGATCATAATTCACATAAAACATAAATATGTGTATTATGTGATTTTGTACAGGTCTCTCTGGAGGAGATACATGATTCGCAAGACGCGCCTTTTTACGCCTGGTCCAACGCCGTTGCTGCCGGCTGCCCAGTTCGCCATGGCTGCGGCGGATATCCATCACCGCACGCCTGAGTTCCGGGCCTTGTTTTTGAAGGTTCTGGCGCAATTGAAGGTTTTTGTGGGCACGAAGAACGACGTGCTTTTGCTTTCGAGTTCGGGAACCGGCGCGATGGAGGCATCGGTCTCGAATCTCACTTCTCCCGGCGACAAAGTGCTGGTGCTTACCGCGGGAAAATTTGGCGAGCGCTGGGTCGATCTTGCGAAGGCATTCGGATGCCAGGTGGACGTGGTGAAGGCGCCGTACGGAGAGACGTTTGATCTGGAAGAGATTCGCAAGGCGTTGCAGCCGGAGCATCGCGCGGTCTACCTGCAGGCAACGGAGACGTCAACGGCAGTGCGCCACGATGTTGAGGCGATTGCCAAGCTGGTGAAAGAGACCGAAGCCCTGCTGGTGGTGGATGGAATTACCGGGCTGGGGACTACGCATTTTGACGTGGACGGCTGGGGCATCGACATTCTCATTGGCGGCTCACAGAAGGCAGTGATGATTCCGCCGGGGCTGGCCTATCTGAGCGTGAGCGAAAAAGCGTGGGCGGCGATGGAGAAGGCGAAGAGTCCGCGCTACTACTTTGATCTGCGCAAGGAGCGCAAGAATGCGGCCAAGGGCGAAAGCGCCTATACGCCGGCGGTGGCGTTGATTGCCGGGCTGGGCGCGGCGCTCGACTACATTGCCGGGCAGGCTGGCGGCGATCTTGAAAAGGGCCGGATCGCACTGGTCGACAACGCTCAGGTGAATGCCGCGGCGACCCGCGCGGGCCTGGTTGCCTTGGGCTTTACGCTTTTTGCACCCACGGCTCCGGCTGCGGCGGCCACAGCGGTTGCCGTGCCCGAGGGAATGAATTCCGGCGACGTGGTGAAGGCTCTGAAGGCGAGATTCGCACTCGTGACTGCAAACGGCCAGGGGGAGATGCAAGGCAAGATCTTCCGCGTGGCGCACCTGGGGTTCTTTGACTATCTCGATACCGTGGCAGTGCTGGGTGCGATGGAGCACATAGCGAAGGACACGCTGGGACTTCCTGTTGTGTACGGACGGGCCGTGGCGGCAGCGCAAGAGGTGTATGCGAAAGCAGGGAACAGGGAGTAGGGAGTAGGGAGTAGCGTTGGCCGAAAGTAGTGCTCATTGGCCGGCAACGCGAGACGGGTCCACTGTTCACTCTCCACTGTGCACTAATCACCAGGAGCTGCATCGATGCCGGAGCTTAGTTTTGGGGAAAAGCTGCTGATCGCACGCAAGCAGCTTGATCTCTTTCAATACCAGATGGCCGAGCAGTTGGGAGTGCATCCCAACTCGGTAACCAAATATGAGCGTGGAGAGGGCAAGCCGCATGCGGCGGTAGTGCGCATGTTTGACCTGCTGTGCGAAAAGCACGGCATCCGTTTTGACGAGTACCAGGCTGGGTCCGCCGTGGCGGCCAAGGGAGACAAGATGAAGATCGTTTTGGCGGAGAAGGTTTCGCCGGCAACGCTGGCGGTTTTTGCTGCCGAGCCGGGGTGGGAAATTTTGACGCACGACCAGTTGCCTGACGGATTGCAGGCGGCGCTGGCCGATGCCGATGCGCTGGTGGTGCGCTCTGCGGTGCAAGTGGACGACGCGCTGATGGAGCACGCTCCCAAGCTGCGCGTGGTAGGGCGAGCGGGCGTGGGGGTGGACAATATCGATGCCGATGCGGCGACGCGGCGCGGCGTGGTGGTGATGAACACGCCAGGGGCAAACGCCGTTGCGGTGGCGGAGTTGACGATCGGGCTGATGCTGGCGCTGGCGCGCAAACTGCCCGTTGCCAATGCGACGATGCATGCGGGCAAGTGGGAGAAGAAGAACTTGCAAGGCGCGGAGTTGCGAGGCAAGACGCTGGGCATCCTGGGACTGGGGCGGGTCGGTCTCGAAGTGGCCAGGCGGGCACGCGGATTTGGCTTGGAAATTATTGGGAGCGATCCTTTTGTGTCGGCCGCCGTGGCACGGGAGAACGGAATCAAGTTGGTGAGCGTCGAAGAACTGATGTCGGGTTCGGACTACATCACGCTGCATGTGGGGTTGACTCCTCAAACCGCGGGCGTGATCAACGCCAAAACGCTGGCCGCGATGAAGAAGGGTGTGCGCATCATCAACTGTGCGCGCGGCGAGTTGGTTGACGAAGCCGCCCTGGTGGCAGCGCTAAAAAGCGGACACGTGGCAGGGGCTGCGCTGGACGTATTCACGGTTGAGCCGCCCAAAGATTCGCCTTATGCGGATTTGAGCAACGTGATTCTGACTCCGCACATTGCCGGATCGACGGCCGAAGCGCAGGAGGCGGTTGGCATACAAATCGCCATGCAGGTGCGGGAATACCTGAAGCTTGGAGTCGTTCAGAATGCGGTGAACCTGCCTTCGTTGAGCCACGAAGAGTACGTGCAGCTTGCGCCTTACATCGATCTGGCGGGGCGACTCGGTTCGTTTCTGGCGCAGGCGGGCAAGGGCGGCATTGAGGCCATTCAACTGGTGTATGCCGGGGCACTTGCGGAAGCGAAGACAGACCTTGTGCGCAACGCTGCGATTGAAGGATTGCTGCAGGGCTCAGAGAATGTGAACCGCATTAACGCGGCCGCCGTGGCGCAGGAACGCGGGATTCGCGTGCACGAGGAGAAGCAGGAGAGCCATCGCGGCGGCGCGGCGACGGTGTTGACAGTCGAGTTGCACACGGCCACGGGAAAGAGCCACGCGACGGCCACGGTGATTCACGGCGAGCAGCCTCGACTGCTGGAGTTCGACGGCATCGACATCGAAGCTCCCCTCGAGGGAAATCTGCTGGTGTGCCGCAATCTCGATGTGCCCGGCGTGATCGGAAAAATCGGCACCATTCTCGGCGAGCAGGGCGTGAACATCGCGAATTTTGCGCTCGGGCGTGAACGCCGCCGCGGCGAGCCGGTGAAAGCGCTGGCAGTGGTGCAGGTGGACGCGCCGGTTTCAGGCGCCGTGCTCGAGGCGCTGCAGACTATCGAGGCGCTGCTCGAAGCAAAGCTCGTGCAACTCTAGGGTTGCATAACCGGGGAACCTCGGAGACAAAAGGACCACCGCAAACCAGCGGTGGTCTTTTTGCATGATTACCTCGTTTTACGAGGCGCAAATCATCCCATGACGCCGGGGTGGCCGAGGAGTGAACGAACATAGGCGGCCTGGCCGAGGTGATATGTCTCGTGGAAGGCGAGGAAGTTGACGAGGCCGCTGACTTTGCCGTCGAGACTCGGTCGTCCATTCGGCGCATCCAACGCCTCTTCCGTTACAGACTCGAAAGCTGTATTGAGACGTGTGCACGATTCATCCCAGCCTTGCATTACCTCTCTGGGCGGGGGGCAGTCAGAAGAGTCGACGCACTTGGCGCCGCGGGCGTAAAGCGGCATCCAGGTCGTGGCCCACGGTGCACCTAAACGCCCGAGCAGCGCGCCGCGCGCCCATGTCATGTGACCGACAATCCAAAGGAGATGATTTGAGTTCTCAGCGGGACGACGCACCCAATCCTCAACGGGAATTCCATCGATTCCCTGCTTGAGAAAGCTGGCGTTCTGATTAAAGTTCTGGGCCGCGGCTGCGATTTGAATTGGTATCGGCATGCGAACATCCTCCGCCGCCGGGCACATCACCCGGTGCCTGTTCAGGTTACACGGGAATGGTAGAGGAGATTCTAAGAACTCGCAATTCAGTCGAGGTCAAAGTGGGTCGATTGCCGAGATGGCACAGGTGATCAGGATGGGCAGGCTTTCACCCCCCATCCTGAGCTCTGCTACTGCACCGGGCGGGCTGAAGAATTCTTCAGGGCCTGGTCGATGATGCTTTTCACTTTCTGGTCAAGTTCCTGTGCGAGTTTTCCCTGCTGCGCGCCGAGGGCGCCTTGTTTTGCTCCCAACTCGCCTTGCATGCCTCCAAGCTTGCCCATCTGGCTCCAATCGCCTTGGTGAGCGAGAATTTTGGCTTGGTTCTCGGCCAGTCTGGCCTGCAATTCGCCCATCCTGCCTTGAATCTCCGCGAGCTGTTGCTGGCTTATTTCCTTCCCTATGTTCGCCTTGAGCTTTTCCATCGCGGCATCAATTTCAGCAATCTGCTTGCTCATATCGGGAACAATGACTTTGACTTGCACCTGGACATGATGCAACGCTTCCTGTTGTTTGCCGAGCGCTTCCTGCTCTCGTCCCAGGGCTTCCTGTTGCTTGCCGAGTACTTCCATCGGCTTGTACATGGCCTCTAACTGGGCAACGGTTGCAGGGTCGTCGACAATATAGGATTTGCCATCGTGCGTAAACCAGAGGAAATCTCCGTGGGCCATCTTGCGCGCTTTTTCGAGCTCTTCGTGGCGGCCTTCAACCCATTCGCCGGAGAACTCAATGTTCTTGCCATCGCCTCGGATGATGGCGAAAGAGTCGCCGTTGGACGAATAGCTGTAGGAATAACCACGGCCTCCGGCATTCTGTCGGGCTCGCGCCAGAAGGATGGGCGCAAAGTCACCGGGAGAATCGAGCACAATGACCGGGGGCATCGGCGGCTCAGGCGAAACGGGAGCGAGTTGAGGAATCCCAATCACCTGCGGAGCGCCGGACGGAGTGGGGGCGACGGCTGGTTCTGACTGCGGTTGCGGAGCTGCATCGGGACTCGGAGCAGCCGCTGGTGCGGACATGGTTGACGGGGCAGGCGCGGCGGGCTGATCGGGCGTCGACACGCCAGAAGTGGATGGGGCGGGTTGAGCCGAAGGTGCAGACTGCGGCGGCGTGGGCGGCTGCGGTTCTTGACCTGCAGCCTCGACACGAATGAGAGCAGTAGCCGCAAAAAGCGCCACGGGAACCAGCAACACTGCCAGTTGGGCGCGGCGGCGAGTGCCTGCAAAGGCCTGGCGGAAAGAACTGTCGTTGAGCAGCCGCTCAATGCGGCGCGAGAGACCACTGGTGCGGGCCATGGCGACTCCTATGAGGGTTGGGCGCGGTGCTGCCGCGAATTCAAGAAGGACCTGGGCGTAGGACGAGCGACTGGCTGCCTGTTCGAGGCCCGCACGATCGCTGATGGCCTCGGCCAGTTCCGAGAGCTTGCTCTTGAGCCACCAGCCGAGGGGGCTGAACCAGAAAAGCGAGGCGTAGAGGCTGGCGATCATCTGCAGATAGAAATCGCGCTGTTGAATATGTGAGCGCTCATGGGCAAGCACGATGCGCAACTTCTCACTGTCCCAGGTGACATAGTCCTCCGGCAAAACGACGGCGGAACCGATGGTTACAGGGGATGAGACTGCAGAGCTGGAGCGAAGATGAAGTCCATCGGCAAGGCGCGCGGGCACCTCGATGTTTGTCGGGATCGCGGAGTACCAGAGACGAAGTGCGGCGGCCAATCCAAACAGAAGCCTGAAAAGAAGAGCTGCTGCGACGGCGATGTAGGCGAGGCCCGCGAGTTCTGCGAAGGAGAGCTTTCGGGCGTGGGGGGCTGTTTGCGGAGGAGCCGGGACGTCTCCTGGAGCTGCGTTGAAGTTCGAAATTGTGGGCGCGGGAAAGCGATTCGCGGATGCGGATACGTCTTCGTATGTGTACGAATCCTGCGGCAGCGTTGAAGTCCTGGCCGCTTCCTGAGTTGTCAATGCTTTTAGGTTGGCGGCGCTCACATTTGGCTGAGGCGCAGCTATCCAGCTCGTCCATTGACGCGCTGGAAGAACAATAGCGGCACCTATCCGCAGAGCCTGCCAGCGCGCGACGACGGGCAACAACATCGGCATGAACGCCGCCGCAGCCAGCACGAGACCCCACACTGTTTTCTGCGCCAACACGTTTCGAACGCGCAGGACGCGAAGTCCGGCCCAGACCGCAACTGCCACGATAACTGAGCGCAGAGCAGCTTCGATGAGAGAAGGAATCATGACTTGGCCTCCTTTTTAAGGGCAGACGGGTCGACGTTAGCAGTGGCCTTCTGCGCCTCGGCAATGCGCATGGCCAGACGCTGCAATTCGGCGCGATCGAGCACCTTCGAGTCGACCATTCCGACCAGGAGAGCCTCGACGGAGCCCTCGCAGAACCAGTCGACGATGCGCTTCACTGCCCGCCCGGCCACGCGCTGGCGGGACTCGGCGGGGCGATAGAAGAATGTGCGATTTTCGACCGAATGCGCAAGGTAGCCTTTTTCTTCGAGCCTGCGCAGAACGGTGCGGACAGTGGAATCCTTCAGCGGGCGATCGAGTTCCTCTCGGACCTGCTCAGCGGTGACCGAGCCGAGGCGCCAGACGATGGAAAGGATTCCGCGCTCGAGTTCGCCAAGCTCGGCAGGGTCGTGATGGGATGGAGTGTTACGCGCCATAGTGTTACTGACTGTAGCACATAGAATACGTGAGCAGGCAAGCGAAATTTTTTAGAGGTCAGCCGGGAGACTAATTGGACGCGTGTGCGGTGTGTGATAAATGGGAGCGGGCGAGATTAGAAAGGGGGCTCTACTGCCGACTCTCCTCGAACTTCGTCTCGAAGCTCGCAATGCTGCCGTTGATGCTGACCGTGACCTCGCCCTTTTCATCGCCGGTCACTTCCGGGCCCGAGGAGCTATAGCTGTGCCCGTCTTCGGTTGAGTAGGAGACGGTCAGGCGACCGGGCCCGTCAAAGTGGCGATGAACTCCATAGATGGTCGAGTCGTTGATCGTGTCGATGGTGAGCACATCCCCGGGGTAAGTGACTTTGACGTCGTGCAGAGTTCCGCCCGATTCATTCTGGACGGAGAAAAAGATATTTTCGGATTTGCAGCTCGTTAGAGTGGAAAGCATCAGAAGCGCTGCCGCCGCGGCAAGGGTCCTGCAGGCTCGATTCCGGCTCATGGGCTTCGCTCCTTACCGAATTCGGATCGATTCCGCTTGGCACAGACTCGACCCTCGCACGCGCTATTTCATCACTTCGTTGGATCGGTGACTCGGCCCATAAAGAGAATTGCACCGGAGCGATTGTCGCGGATGAGGAAGAGGAACGGATGGTCCACTTTCAACCAAATGGGCGGCGGGTGATATGCCTGCTCGAAGCTCATCATCGTCGTTCCGGTTGCCGCCGCAGCCTCGGTTCCTTCTTCATTTACGTCGATGTAGGCCTTGTGGACGGCTGTCGAAATCCAAAGATCGCGTTTGCCGGTCATGCCTGAGAAATCCGCGGTGTCCTTATCAAAAGCCTGCTCCATCCCCATCTTCGCCAGAGTATCGCCGAGCTCGAATTGTTGCGTCATTTTGAACTTCGGGAAGGAGAGGATGATTTCAGTCCCACCCATCAGTTGACCAAGCCATTGCTGCAGATCGGCCCCCGTCAGCGCTTGCTCAAGAGCCGGCAGACCGCCAACATCGTTGGGCAGAAAGACGATCATGGAAAGTTCTCTGCTCTTGTAGGGAATGGCAATGGCCTGAAACGTTCCGCCCTTGAAATAACCGAGTTTTGTATCGATATGCATCAAGGGTGCTTTCACTGTCTGTGAAGCGGACAAGTGAAAATCCTGATCGGATGTGGAAGCCTTGTTGAATTTCGTTTGCCAGTCGCCCTTGAAGTAAATGGCGTTGGTGAGCACAAGTCGTGTGCCTGGGCTGACTGAGCCGGGCGCGAGAAGATTAGTGATTTTGCCTTCCGTCTTCTGCTCAACCCACTGATTGATGGTCACGCGGGCCGAATCAGGGGCACCTTTGAAATCCACTTGATTGAACCCCGCGCCGTAATCGGTGCTGGTGAGCTTGAGGAAATCATCTAGGAAAGTAAAGTCCTTTTCAGCCCAGAGAGCGTCGGCGACGCGAAGCTGGTACCCGGCGTGAGGGGCGTTGAGGCTGGTGAGCAGCGCGCTCATGGCGGGATGCAGCTTTTCCGGCGGCAGCGTGAAATGAAATGTCGTGGCTATTTCAGCGGCAGTTGTGCCGCGCGCCCCGGCGAATGCCATGGCGAAGGCGGTGGAGATGCTCTCAGGCGAGAAAAAGAGGTTGCCGTCCTGCTTGCGCAGTTGCCCGTAGAGATCCACAGCGAAGGCGTTGTTGCCTTGAGTGAGGTCAGCCGAAACAGGCGCGGGAGATGGAGGCGTCTGCGCCGTTCCGGTTGCCATGTTCACGCAAAACAGAGGGATTAGAAGCAGGAGCAGCGGTTTCATCGTTTCCCCCTCCCCTCAGCATCCTCTTAGCCGATATATCGTTATGCCCGGCTAAGGTAGGCGCCTTCGCTGGTGTCGACACGGATCTTTTCGCCTTCGTTGATGAAGGCGGGAACCTGTACAACGAGGCCGGTCTCAGTCTTGGCGGGCTTGGTGACGCTGGAGGCCGTAGCCGACTTCAAGCCGGGCTCTGTCTCGATCACCTGAAGTTCGACAGCCGAGGGCAGTTCAATACCTACGGCCTGGCCATCGTGATAGCTCACCTTGATCTGCAGGTTGGGCGTGAGGTATTCGACGGCATCGCCAAGCGTGGTGCCCTTAAGCACAGTCTGCTCGTAGTCGATCGGGTTCATGAAGTAGTAGTCGTCGCCGTCCGCATAGAGGAAGTCCATGGAGACCTCATCGACCACAACCTTTTCAATGGCGTCGGCGGAACGGAAACGGTGCTCGAACATGGCACCGGTGCGAATGTTTCGCAGTTTGGCCTGAATGAACGCGCGAAGATTGCCGGGGGTCCGGTGCTCAACCTTGAAAACCAGGTGAAGCTGGTCGTTGTGCTTGATGATCATTCCGGGACGCATTTGAGTGGCGGGAATCGCCATAACGGTGAAACTCCTTGCTGTGCTTGCGTCTATATACGCAAAAGAATTGGCCTTGGCCCAATTTCCATTGTAGCTTAGGCACGGATTCGACGCGTGGATTGGGGCGGCCGCCTGGTCTCGAGCGTTGGCTGGCAAGGGTGTGTTCTGATCGAAGGCATGGCCGGACAGACGCACAGTGAAAAAGGAGGGCGAGTCGCGCCATTTGGGGCGCTTTTGCTCCTTTGTTTCCTGTGGTCGCTGGGTACGCTTCGATCTGACCTGTTTCCCTCGCTTGCAGCGACCGCAAGCTCGAATCGACTGGAACGCCAGGCCCTGCCGTTCGCTTTGCTCGCGGTGCTGGCGACCGGAGTTGCCGTGGTCCGCGGTGCAAAGTGGCCCCGTGGACGGGAACTAGGCGCTTGCGCCATCGTCGGGCTTGGTCTGTTTGTTGTGCCACAGTTGCTGATCCATCTGGGCAGCAACCGGATATCCGACGGCACCCGCGTGGCACTTTTCTCACTCGTGCCGCTTTTTGCGGTTGTCTTTGAACCTCACCTTGGGCGTCTTGCTGCACCGCAGAACAGAAGCGGGATGATGGCCGCGCTGGTTGCAGTTGGGGGCACATTGCTGGTTTTTCCCGTCGATCTGCCCGAATCGCTGCAAGCGGGGTTTGCATTTTGCGCGCTGGTGATCGCGGCGGCTTGCGTGGCTGCGGCGAATTGTTGGGCAGTGAGGATTGCGGCGGAAGGAATTTCAATGTGGAGTTT
This sequence comes from uncultured Acidobacteriaceae bacterium, assembly GCA_963826915.1. Taxonomy (GTDB): domain Bacteria; phylum Acidobacteriota; class Terriglobia; order Terriglobales; family Acidobacteriaceae; genus Telmatobacter. The sequence continues at coordinate 135,045 of CAWGYG010000003.1, read as the reverse complement.
TGCGGCTGTGGCGGGCGCTGCTGCTTTGGTTGGTCCCGCAGCGGCAGGCTTGGTCGTTGATCGCTCCGCAATTAAGTGGAGCTTTCCGCCGCCGGATCTCGCGTGGTCGACAGCGGTTGAGTTGCCGGGATTGTTGCTGCTCTTTTGGCTCTTGCGGCGGATGTCAGCCGTGCGTATGGCGACGCGCTTTCTGCTGGCGCCCCTTTTGGCTAACCTGATCGGCCTGATTTTGTTGCGGCCAGCGGTCGGTGTTCGTGGTTGCCTGGGACTATTGCTGATCGCGTTCGGAACCGGTTGGTTGCTATTTGCACGAGATGACGAACGAGAGTCGGCTGGATCTACCTTGAATCTCGATTCCAATTGATGGAAGCGCTGTAGTTGTTGGCGAACACGGTCATCCGCTAACATTGGCTGCAACTTTGCGGCGGGAGATCAATCCGCCCCAGGAGTCAAATTTCATGTGCCGCTCCTTGATATTCTGCCCCATCCTGCTTCTCTTATTTGCAGCATCTACCACGTCGATTTCGGCGCAGAGCCCCGCTCCTGCCGCAGTTCTCGCGAACGCGCCTTATAAGAACCCCTCGCTTCAGGTCGACAAGCGCGTGGAAGATTTGCTGAGCCGCATGACGCTGGAGGAGAAAGCCACGATGCTTTCAGGTTCGGGCTGGATGGAGTCTGCGCCCATCGAGAGGCTTGGAATTCCCGCGATCAAGATGGCGGATGGACCATTGGGCGTTCGCTCGTGGGCAGGCAGTTCAGCGATTACCAATTCGGCCGCCAATCCCGTGAAGGTGCTTACTACGTCGTTCCCTTCGGGCGTGGCGATGGCGGCGACGTGGGACACGAGACTGGTGCAGCGCGAGGGGCAGGCGATCGGGCAGGAAGTGAAGGCGCTGGGCCGCGACATGATCCTGGGCCCAACCGTCAATATCAACCGCGTGCCGCTGTGGGGACGCAACTTCGAGGGCTACGGTGAGGATCCATATCTCGCCGGGCAACTGGGCGTGGCCTACATTCGCGGGGTGCAGGGCGAGGGCGTGATTCCTTCGGTAAAACATTTTGACGCCAATAACGAGGAATTTGAACGGCATCGCATCGATGCGACGATCGACGAGCGCACGCTGCACGAGATTTATCTGCCCGCGTTCAAGGCGGCCGTGCAGGAGGCGGATGCATGGACGGTGATGTCGGCTTACAACAAGGTGAATGGCGTGCATTGCGGCGAGAGCGACTACCTTTTGACCGACATTCTGAAGAAGGAATTCGGGTTCAAGGGATTTGTGGTTTCGGACTGGGGCAGCACCTACTCGACTGCGCCAACGGTGAACGCGGGGATGGATCTGGAGATGCCGGGCGGCCCGCCGATGAAGGCTTGGCTCGCAAATCCGCACACGCAGCAGTCAGGCAACGGAGACGGGTGGCTGACCGCAGACAAAGTGCTAGCCGAGGTAAAGGCCGGACACATTTCCGAAGCCACGCTGAATGACAACGTGAGCCGCATTCTGCGCGTGATCTTTGTCAGCGGACTTTTCGACCATCCACACACGAAACTCGGCGAAGTGGACACGCCGGACCAGCAGGCGGTGGCGCGGCAGGGCGCGACGGAAGGAATTGTGCTGCTGAAAAATGATGGCGCGTTATTGCCGCTGGACACGACGAAGATCCACTCCATCGCGGTGATTGGGCCGAACGCACTGGTGGCAAGGACAGGCGGCGGTGGCAGTTCGCTGGTGCGGCCGAAGTATGCGATCTCGCCGCTGGATGGAATCGCCAAGCGCGCCGGAAGCGCGATTCAGGTTTCGTCGGCGCTGGGAGTGGGGATGGAAGGGGAAGACCCGGCGCAGGACACACCCGAGGCACGAGCGAAGGCAATGAAGACGGCAGTGGAAATCGCGGGCAATGCGGATGTCGCGGTGGTCGTGGTGGGGCGCTATCCCAAGCTCGAAGGCGAAAGCTTCGACGTGAAGACGATGGATCTTCCGGCTGGGCAGGATGAACTGATTGCAGCGGTTGAGAAGGCCAATCCGCATACCATCGTGGTGTTAAATACCGGCGACCCGGTGACGATGAGCAAATGGATCGATACAACGCCTGCGCTGCTGGATATGTGGTACGGCGGACAGGAAGGCGGCAATGCGCTGGCTGCAATTCTGTTTGGCGATGCGAATCCTTCGGGCAAGCTGCCGGTATCGCTGCCGAAGAAATTTGAGGATTCACCTGCAGCCGCGAACTATCCCGGCAAGAACCTTGAAGTGAATTACGCAGAGGGGATTTACGTCGGCTACCGCTATTACGACACCAAGAATGTCGAGCCGCAGTTTCCTTTCGGCTTTGGGATGAGCTATACGACGTTTGAGTACAGCGGACTGACGGTGCTGCCCGGCAAAGTTAATGCAGGGCATCTGGTCGAAGTCATCCTCGAGGTGCGCAACACAGGCCAGCGTGCGGGAGCGGAAGTGGTGGAGCTTTACGTTAAAGACGGCCACTCGAAAATTGATCGGCCCGTGCATGAGCTGAAGGGCTTCAATCGCGTGGAACTGAAGCCGGGCGAGAGCCAAACGATCAAGTTCAATCTCGATCCTTCGGCATTTGAATACTGGAACCCAACGACGAAGGCATGGGCCTTGGATCCAGGAACGTTTGAGGTGCAGATCGGGGCGTCATCACGTGATATACGGCTGAGGGCCCCGTTTGAACTGACGCGCTGATAGACTCTGAACAAATGCCCAGGCAGATTCACTACAACGCGGCAGAACACATTGCACCGGAAACCGCGAAGGATCCGTATCTTCGTCCCGCGTTTTCGCTGCAGCACAGGTTCGCACGGCTCGTGTGGAACATCTGCTGGGCGCTGTTTTATCGTCTTTCTCCGCGCCCGATGCATGGCTGGCGCACGATGCTGCTAAAGCTATTTGGCGCGAAGATGGGGCCGAATTGCCATTTCTATCCTGCATCGAAAGTATGGGCTCCGTGGAACCTGATTTGCGCCGACCAGGTGACGGCGGCAGATGGCGCGGAGATTTACAATCCGGCGCCAATTCGGCTCGGATCGCATGCCATTCTTTCGCAGAACACCTACCTTTGCGGGGCGACACACGATTTCGACGATCCGGGCTTTCCGTTGCTCGCTTACTCAATGGAAGTGGGCGCCTATGCGTGGGTATGCGCGCGGGCTTGCGTGGCGCCGGGAGTCAATGTTGGTGAAGGCGCCGTGCTGGGACTGGCCTCAGTCGCAACGCGCGATCTGGAAGCGTGGGGAGTGTACGCGGGCTCGCCGGCTGTAAAGGTGAAGACTCGCAAGCGCGTGATTTGACGGAAATGTTGATGTGGCGGAGCCCGTTTCACCGCATGTATAAAGCGATGAAACCTGACCTTACTGCGGGGCTTCGTAGGGCTCGACGCGCAACATATCAGACAGGATGCCTCGTTCCTCGGGGCTGAATTGGCCCTGGTAGCGGCTCGAATTCAGCACGATGGCGCGCTGATCGGGCGGAACGGCCTTCAAATCCCGAAACGCATTTCTCATCATCGTCTGCCGTTCGGGCGGAAGAGTCGTCCAGCGGCGCGCGGAGAGATTTACCTGCGCCCGATCCTGCGGTGAAAGCCTCTCCAGCATTTCGGCTCGGGCCAGCCTTTGTTGGCGCTGCTGGTCTGGCATCTGGTCAATTTTGTGCAACTGTTGCACCAGTCGCTGCTGCGTTGCCGGGGGCAGGCGGCTGAAGCTGGGATCTGAGCGCAGCATCCGTTCCTGGTCCTGGGCCGGCAAGTTCCGATGCTGATTAAGCCAATCTCCCAAATGGCCGGGAGGCGCGTAATTGGGCACTTGCCGGGCAGATGGATACGCCGGTCGCGCTGCTCCCTGTCCCGCATATGGAGCATTGGGAAAAGCGCCTCTCGGCGCTTGCAGCGCGTTCGCCGGCGCCTGGCGCATGCCTGGCTGATATTGCTGGTTCGGCCGGCCCTGGTTCTGCGGCTTGACCTGCTGCTGTTTTTTATTCTGCTGGCGAGGAGCGGAATAGCGCGGAGCGTGAGCCTGGCGCGCATTCTGGCGCTGGCCGGATGCGACCAATGAAGGCAAACACAGGGCCATGACCGTGGTTGCGGTCAAAAGCGCGTTCCGCGTCTGTCTTGCGACGCCTCTGTGTGTTGCCCGGTTCATTTCCTGCGGCCCCCATGCCGTTCAAGCTCAATTCAATTACTGCGCATCTTCACTGGTTGCAGGGCTATTGTCTCCGTTTGTTGGATTGTTGGAGATCGCCTCAAGCTGATCGAGAAGCTGGGCGTTGTTGTCCAGCGTCTGCAGGTCATGCACTACCGCGGCATCCCCTTGCGGAGCAGGCGGCTGCACCCAATTGGTGACGCCAAGATAAGTCCCTCCGCCCAGCAGAAGCATTACGGTCAAGGACAAGGCGGCCAGAGGTCGGGCATGCATCGATGGCCCGTAGGCGAACCGGGCGCGCAGCCTTGCAAACCATCCGGCGGACGGCGCTTCGCGCTCTTCACGCATCCGCGCCTCCAGCCTGGTGAGGAAGTAGGGATTCGGCTTCGGCGCGGTCCATGTATCCAGCAGCGCCATCGTCGCGCGAAGTTCTTCGAGGTCCTTGCGGCACCCGTCACACTCCGCAACATGAGTCTTCACCTTGGCAGGCGCCGAGTCAGGATCGAGCAGCATATCCGCCAGCTTCGTTTCCATCCCGGAGCATTTATTCATGTTCGATTCCATCACTACCACCCCACTCCCTACCGGTGTTGCCCGGCTTTCAATCTTCTTTCAATTCCCTGCCCCGTTCTGGTCCGGAGTCCCAGCGATTGATCTTCCCCGCTGGAGTGTTTACACAAAATCCTTCAACTTGTCCCGCAGTGTCTGGTAAGCACGGAAGAGCAGCGACTTGGTTGCTGATTCGCTCAACTTGAGTACGTCCCCGATCTGCCGGTAATCCATTCCCTGATACTTGTGCATCAGTACTGCCATTCGCTGGCGCTCGGGAAGAGCCATTACATGATCCCGAATTGCCGCCAGCCGCTCGTCGCGCACCAGGCGCTGCTCCACCGTGAGTTCATCATCGGCAACATCCGGCGTCGTTCCTGATTCCTCGTCGGGCGCGTCGAGATATACGGTCTGTACTGCCCTTTCATGGCGCGTGTCGCGAGCGTGGTTTACCGCCAGGTTGGTCGCGATCCGGTAAAGCCAGGTGGTGAACTTGGCCTCTGCCCGATAGCTCTCGCGTGAACGATACACCCGCAGAAATACTTCCTGCGCCAATTCTTCGGCAACCGCCTGGTTCCGCACCATGCGATACAGAAAATTAATCATCGCCCGGTGGTACTTGCCCACCAGGTAATTGAAGCCCTCTTCGTCCCCCGCGGCCACGCGCAGCATTACTGCCGCGTCGCTGGATTCATCCTCGGCGTAATTGATACCGCGATCCGGGTCGGGCTTCGAGTCCGGCTGCAAGGCCGTTCTCTGTCCCAGCGCCGGATTGTCCAGGACCAGGGTTGCCATATCTTCTGGAACCCCATCTTCCGGCGAAGGTTGCGCGCGATCCACTGATTCCCGGCTGGATTTGGCACTTTTCAACGGGTTTTCGCCATCGGGCTGACTCTCGCCTCTTTCGGGGTCAAGGTGCTTGCGGCCATGGGGCTTATCGGGCTCCGACCGGGAAGCAAAAATGGCCGGAGCGTAGAGGCGGCCGGGCACTCTGGGTGTTGCGCCGGAGGTCTGCACGCCTTCAAGTTCCATGCCCCCGCCACCGAGAAAAAGTGGATAGACAGTCTCCCCGTCAGGGGCGGACCCGCTTGCGTCGCGGATTGAACGTACTCGCCAGCGCATCAGTGTTTTATAGGAGTTTACTGCCGTCTACGCACTCTTCGCTTGGGTTGGCCCTAAAGCCCTGCTGGTGTTACTCTACCCTACGGGAAGCCCCTTGCGGGCATACCCACCATCGGCCCCTCCCAACTCCATCTTGAGGGCGCTTAACTCAGCGGTAGAGTGCCACCTTCACACGGTGGAAGTCGCAGGTTCGAATCCTGCAGCGCCCACCATCGAATCAATAACTTACAGCACATTTCCGGACTCTTACTTTCCATGCTTGGAAACACGTAGGAACAGCAAGGTCGCTCCAGGGTATTACCCGGCCCTTGCTAATGGCGGGGCAGCTTTGGAAGGCATCGTTTGGGCTAACTTTGGTTTTGGGCAGTCCGCTTGCCCGGGTAGAATTGCAGCTTCTCGAGCACTTGTGGAGCGACTGACATGAAGCGGTTTGCGATTATCGCGTTTTTACTCGCCCTTGGCTTATTGCCCCATCACTTGGCTGCACAATCGAAAGATAGAACAGGAGTTGACCTTCTTGAAGAATGTCAACTAGCTGTCAGCGGGGATGCGTCAACAGCCGATAAGTCGATGAAGGCCACATTCTGCGTCGGTTACTTGCTTGGCGTTCTCGATACGTACACCGTCTGGAGTATCGCCGATTCAAAGACCAATGTAGCGTCATCCGCTGTTCCATGCGTTCCGAATGGGGTGACGGTATTAGAGGTATCAAAGGTAGTGGTGAAATACCTGAACGCCCACCCAGACACAATTCACGAAAGCTATAAATTGCTGGTATGGAAGGCTCTGCTTGGCGCCTATCCGCCACAATCCCATTGCGTTTTGTGACACCAGCACTTTACTCGGTTCATCGAACTTGACAAGAAATTGTACCGATCCATGACTGTTAAGGCCGCAGTTTTTCTGGTTTTGTTGTGATTTAAATCACAGAAAGAGTCCATACTGCAAGTTAGACTTACCGACAATAGATAGACACACCTTTCTAAATTGAGGGCCCCTATGAAAAAGGAAATTAGAGCAACCAGGGACATCCTGAACAAAGAGGGCAAGATTTCTTATTTGGGTGGTTCAGAATTAGACGTCAACTTTGACTTGGTCGAACTGCAGGATTACATTGACGGACTTGCAGGCCGTCGATACAGCTACGGCAGACTTCGATTCAAAAGGCAACTTGAACCCGACATCGTATTGCAATTGCTTTCGACATCCCGCCTGGTTCTGACGAGCGAGGGAATCAGCGCCAAACTATGCCTGTACAACCTGAATTCCTTTACGGTCTTCGGAGCCCTGATGGACGACGGCGCTGACAATGAGCGGGTCGCCGCTTAGCTCTCGCAGGCATAAGGCGGGCTGTCGAGCAAATACCATTAGGCTTCAAATCGCCTACTTGATCAGCGTCGCGGGTGAACACGCCGTTTGACCCTGCGGCATTATGATTTCCCCATGCCGAAGAAGCTTCGCTGGGGAGTTCTGAGCACCGCCAATATCGGTTTGAAAAAGGTCTTGCCGGCAATGCAACTGGGCCGGTACACGAGCGTCGATGCCATTGCTTCACGCGATTTAAACAAGGCCAGAGACGCGGCCGCGGAATTGGGCATCCCCAAGGCATACGGATCCTACGAAGAACTGCTCGCCGACCCCGAAATCGACGCGATCTACAACCCCCTGCCCAACCATTTGCATGTGCCATGGACCATCAAGGCGGCCTTAGCGGGCAAGCATGTGCTGTGCGAGAAGCCGATCAGCCTGACAGTCGAAGAAGCGAAGACACTGCTAGCTGTTCGCGAACACACGGGCGTGAAGATCGGCGAGGCTTTCATGATTCGCAGCTATACGCAGTGGCTGCGCGTGGGAGAGATGCTGCGCGAAGGGCGCATCGGGAAACTGCGCGCGGTGATGGGGTTCTTCAGCTACTTCAACGATGATCCGGCAAATATTCGCAACCACGTTGAGAGCGGCGGTGGCGCTCTGCTCGATATCGGTTGCTACTGCATCCAGGCATCGCGATATGCATTTGGCCAGGAGCCTGCGCGCGTTGTGGGACTGGTGGAGCGCGATCCTGCGATGAAAATCGACCGGCTGACTTCTGCGATTCTTGATTTCCAAGGGGGCCAGGCGATCTTCACCTGCAGCACGCAGTTGATCCCCTACCAGCGCATGCATTTTCTGGGAACTAAGGGACGCATTGAAATCGAGATCCCCTTCAACGCGCCCAAGGACAGGCCAACGCGCCTGTTCATCGATGCGGACGGAGATTTGTTTGGCGGTGGGACCACGACGGAGACCTTCCTTACAGCGGATCAGTACACCATGCAAGGCGACGCGTTTTCACGGGCTGTGCTGGATGGCACCGAAGTGCCTGTACCGCTGGAGGACGCTATCGCGAATATGGCAGTGATTGAAGCCGTATTCCGATCGGGCGAGACGGGACAATGGGAATCGCCGCAGAAATAGACGGCGAAACTCGCGCATGGTGCTTGGCCTTCTTCTGCAGCATGTGTGCTGGATCACATATCTCGACGGGGTTCGACGGTGTACACTCCGTTGGTTGTTTCAAATGTGGAAATATGCTTGTAGATGAAGCTTCTTCTACCCTGAGCTATACTCGCGGACCGGACCGGCCGCTGCTTGAATTGACGATCGGCGACCTGCTCGAGAGAACCGCCAGTCGCTATCCCGACGGCCTCGCCGTAGCTTCGCGCCACCAATCAAAACGGATGGCGTGGGCCGAACTGAGCGCCGCCGCCGACCAGGTTGCGCGCGGGTTGTGGTCGCTCGGGATTCGGCGCGGCGATCGCGTGGGCTTGTGGTCGACCAACTGCATCGAGTGGATCATGATGCACATGGGCTGCGCACGCGCCGGCGCCGCGCTGGTGAATGTCAACCCCGCATACCGCTCCCATGAACTGCAATACACCCTGACGCGTTCGCGTATGAAGGCTCTGTTCTTGTGGCACACGGATAAGCGCGCGGATTACGAAGAGATTCTGGGCCGCGCTCGCCACGGGCTGACGCTGGAATTGGAGCACACGATCTATTTCGATTCGCCGGAATGGACGGCCCTGCTCGACGCATCAGGACAGTTGCCCGATCACGTGGCTGTCGATGACATCGCAAATATCCAGTACACCAGCGGGACGACCGGGCTGCCCAAAGGCGTGATGCTGACCCACCACAACATTGTGAACAACGGGCAGTTTCTGGCGCAGGGCTTTCACTACACCGAGCAGGACAAGATCGTCGTGCCGGTTCCGCTGTTCCACTGCTACGGATGCGTGATCGGCACCATGAGCGCAGTAAATTCCGGCGCAGCGATCATCCTGCCCAACTGGACCTTTGACGCACGCGCCACTTTGCAGGCGGTACACGACGAGAAGGCAACTTCGGTGTATGGGGTTCCGGCCATGTATGTGGCCGAGTTCGGGCTGCCGGATTTTGCAAACTACGACCTTACCAGCCTGCGCACCGGGATGATGAGCGGCGCGCCGTGTCCGGTGGAGTTGATGAAGCGCGTGCTCAATGAGATGCACATTGGCGAATTGGTGATTGCGTACGGACAGACCGAGACTTCGCCCGTGGTAACGATGAGCGACGCAGGCGATTCGATTGACATTCGCGTAAAGACCGTGGGGCGCGCAATGCCCCAAACTGAAATCCAGGTGATTTCGACGACAGACGGCGCCCGGCTGCCCATCGGTATGCAGGGTGAGATTTGCGCGCGTGGATACGCGGTGATGAAGGGATACGATGACGATCCGGTAGGAACGGCGCAGGTGGTGAAACCCGACGGCTGGCTGCATACCGGCGATCTGGGAGTGATGCACAAAGACGGCTGCCTGCACCTGACGGGGCGCTCGCGCGACGTGATTATTCGCGGTGGCGAAAACATTTATCCGCGTGAGGTAGAGGAATTCCTCTACACGCATCCCAAGGTCAGCGAGGTGCAGGTTGTGGGCATTCCCAACGCGCGACTTGGCGAGATCGTTGCGGCATGGGTGCGACTGCGGCCGGGACAGGAAGCCACCGAAGACGAAATTCGCAAATGGTGCTCAGGACAAATCGCGTATTACAAGATTCCCGAGCATGTGCGCTTTGTTGACGATTTTCCGGCGACGCTGTCTGGAAAGATTCAGAAATACAAGATTCGCGAATTTGAGATTGAAGCGCGCGGATTGCAGGCTGAGGCGAAGACGGCCACGGCGTAATGTGCACCCAATTACCAGAAGTCGCCTCCTCAAGCGGCGGAAGCAACGACTACGGAGCGTTCGATTGTCACCACGGTGATGTCGTCCTGCTGTCCGAATCGCTTTGCTGCTTCGACGATGACAGCGGCTGGTTTTGTTGAGTGCTCGCGTCCGCGCTCAAAACCAAAGAGCTCGCCTTTCGGGCTCTGCGCTTCGACCACCCCGTCGGAATAGAAAGTGAGACGCCCACCCGGCTCGATGCGGAACCGGGTTGTCTCGTAGTGCGCCCCGCTTACGACGCCGAGGGGCAGTGCACCGGGCAATTCGACTTCCTTGCCGTCAAGATACGGATACAGGTGTCCCGCATTTGCGATCGCCACGTGTCCATCGGAGGCAATGTGCGCCGCGAGTGCCGTGGAGAAGGCTCCGCCCGCGCGGCCGACGAGGCGCTCATTGAGATTCTGGAGCAATTCGGCGGGGTCGTTGGTGTACTCCGCAACCCCACGAATCGCTCCAATAAGCACTGAGACCAGCATCGCGGCAGGCAGGCCCTTCCCAGCCACGTCGCCCACGACAACCAGCAGACTACCCTCTTCCGCCGGCAGTATCTGAAAGAAGTCGCCGCCCACCTGCTGCGCGGGCAGGTATATCGATTCAACGATGAAGCCGGGGACGCTGCCGGTCTGCTCGGGAACCAGGACTTGCTGCACCTGTTGCGCCGCTTCCAGTTCGCTCTCAAGCACGGCCTGGCGGCGGCTCATGGTTGTCGAACGCAGCAGCAGGATGATGGCGAGCGCGATTGTCGACAGGATTCCCGAAACGCTGTTGAGCGAAACCGCAAAGGGGCCGGCGGGATAGCGGTCAATCAGATTCAACCAGTGGATTGCCGAGGCGCGTGAGGCCGGGAACTGGAAGAGTGTCTCAAGTCCGACTTCAGCGTAGACGTACAGGCTGAAGAGAATTACGGGAATGAGGAGGATCCCCGCTTCGCGATTGCCGCGGCGCCAATGGATGGCGAGCACAACAGGGATGACGATGGAAAGAATAACGATGAATGGAATGTTGGTCAGGAATTGCATCGGCAAGGGCAGCGCAATGAACCATCCCTGAAGCCCCGATATGAAATCGAGAATACCTGCTGCGATGAGAACGATTCGCCAGCGCCAGCCGATTCGCTGCTGGGCAAACGCGAAGTAAAGCGATACGACGAAGTAGGGCGATGCCAGGCGGGGCAAGTCCCCAATGATCATCCAAAACTGCGGAATGTTGTGAAAGGTGGTGATGAACGGGACAGGGAGTTGCGCAAGGCGAAGCGCGCCAACGGCGAAGATCCAGAGATACACCGTGTGTCGCCGTTGTGCGGCATAGAGGACAAGAGCCACGAAGCCCAGGCCTATCAGGAGCAGCTGATTCACCCAGTCAATCGAATTCTCCCCAATAATCGCGAGCCAGTTGTCGCGATAGAGGGTCTGTTCCTGTCCCAGGGTGAGATTGGTGATGAAGTAGCCGGGGTTCTGGCCACTTGCCCACTCACTGGGGGCGATGGCGACGCGCATCGCGATGAGAATCGATCCTGCGGCAAGCAAGCGGTCTGGAATGCGTGTGACAATCCTCGCGGAAAGCGTGTAGGGGTCATAGGGAACGACCTGGCCGGATGCAACTACACGCTCGCCATTGACGTAGATTTCAAAAGCGCGAGACAAGTTCCACTCGCTGAGCGCGAGGCCAGTCTCTGTCGGGCTTACCTTGACGCGCAGGCGATACCAGACGACTGAGGGGTGGCTATGGGGGAAGACTGCGTTCAGCAAAGAATTGGGATCGAAAGGAATCCACTGCGAGTCGTCGAAGTCGGGCTGTGCGTAGGCTGGGTCGTCGCCGGCATGCACCAGCCATTTCACGTTGATCTGCGTTGGTTGGCGCAGATCAGAGGCGTCGAACACCGGCGTTGCGTTTTGTGCCAGGGAAGGTCGCCCTGCAAGAACCAATCCGCAGACCGCGACGATGAGCGGGATCAGCTTCAGCCTGGATGAATCAGTACGAAGCATTCGAAAGACCTCCCAGCGTACGGATCGTCGCGTCTTGCTCTGAAAACATCTCGTCTGCGTGCAGCAGGTTAACAGCTTACTAGAGCAGGTCTCAAGATTCATGCAGCCCGGGTTGTTGAGTCCCATCCCGCCCAGAATGCTTCATAGCATTTATGAGACCGGTTTTAGGCCGCGCTGGCGATGGCCACGTGGCGCGTTATCGTGACCACCGTGATGTCGTCTTGCTGGCCGAACTGCTTGGCTGCTTCGACAATGGCGGCCGCGGACTGCATGGAAAGCTCGCGTCCGCGGTCGAAGCCGAAAAGTTTGCCCTCAAAGTCCTGCGCCTCGATGACGCCATCGGAATAGAACGTGAGGCGGCTGCCGGGCGCCAGGGAAAACCGCGTCGACTCATATGTCGCGCCACTCACAATTCCGAGCGGGAGTGCTCCGGGCAGCTCCACTTCCTTGCCGTCGAGATAAGGCGAGAGATGGCCGGCGTTGGCAATTGTGACGCTGCCATCGGCGGCGATGCCGGCGGCAAGCGCTGTCGAGAAGCTGCCGTGAGTCCGGCCGATCAGGCGCTCGTTGAGGTTGGCAAGCAGTTCGGCGGGATCCTGCGTATATCCGGCGACTCCGCGAATGGCTCCAACCACAACAGAAACAAGCATGGCGGCGTGCAATCCTTTGCCGGCTACATCGCCAACGACGACCAGGAGTCCTCCATCGCCGGAGGGAAGAATCTGAAAGAAATCCCCGCCGACTTGCTGGGCCGGTTCATACGCACTCTCGACGGTGAAGCCGGGAACGTTTTCGACTTGCTCGGGAACGATGAGCTGCTGGACTTCGCGGGCCGCAGCGAGCTCGGCTTCCAGCATGGCCTGCTGGTGGCTGGTTTGCGTGGAACGGAGCACCATGATGACGGCCAGCGAAAGTGAATAAAGGAAGCCCGTCACCAGGCTGAATGTGACAGTGAAGGGGCCGATTGTGTGATTGAACAAAAGATCGTTCAGAATCCTGAACAGGAACGCGAGGGGTGGAATCAGTGCCAGCAAGGCGTTAAGAAACGACAGGTACAGCGTGAGGCTGGAAAGAATTGACGGGATGAGCAGAATGCCCGCCTCCCGATTTCCGCGATACAGATGCACCATTAGCAGGACGGGGATGACGCCCGCGTTGAGGAAAAGCAGCGGAAACAACGCAACCAGAATCGCGCCCACAGAAAGGCTGCCAAGCGCGAGCGCAACCAGCACTACAGATCCCAGCAGCGCTGAGAATCCGGTATAGATCCGAATCCAACGGCCAAATCGCAAACGTAGAAATGCATAGTACATCAGGACGGAAAAGAAAATTTCCGCCATTGAGATCGGCACTTGAAGCAGTTCCCACTTGGCGGGAATGCTGTGAAACGTCTCAATTGATTCCCTCACCAGGAAATAGGCATTGGTCGAGAACATCAGGAAGATCCACAGATATTCCTTGTGGTGTCGCTGAGCTGAAAAGAGAGCCAGTGCCACAAGACCGAGGCCAATGCAAAGCATGCGCAGCACCCAGCTGAGGCCGTTGTGGGAGATCACCGTAAGCCAGTTCTGTTCCCACAGTGTCTGTTCCTGCCCCAGCATCAGATAGGTGGGATCGCCTAAGAGAGGGTACGGCTCGCTCCACTCCAGCGGCGAAACGTGAACGCGCAGGGCAAGCACGATGGAACCCGATGCAAAATCCGAATCCGGAAAACGAACCAGTAGCCTGGAATTGCGGGTGTAGGGCTCAAAGGGATCGACATGGCCGGACTGAAGGATGCGGTCTCCGTCGGCGTAGAGCTCAAAGGCGCTGGACATGGAGTGTTCCGCCAGGGCGAGACCTTTTTGGCCGGGCGTCACTTTGACGCGTAACCGAAACCATAAGACCTGCGGCTGAGGGCCGGTGATTATCCTATGCAACGAAGTTTTGGAGTCGAAGAGCTGCCACTGAGAATCGTCGAAACCCGGTTGGGCGTAGGCCGGGGAGTCGCCGGCGTGCACCAGCCATTTGGCCTGCAGGTTGGTTGGCTGTTGCAGCTCGGAGGCGTCGTAACTCTGCGCGCTTGCCACAGCTGCACTCAAGCCAAGACCCAACGCGAGCAACAGGAAGGCAGAAAAACGCTGAGGCGCGCGCAAGGTCCAGCGGCAAGCCATAGGGTGCAAGAGCCTCCCAGGGATTCCTGTCCACCCTACCATCCTGTCTGCGCCCGGACCCAGCAGAAAATCTCTGCGGCATTCGCGTAATGCGGGGAATGCATTTGAGCGAACAGGACTTGAGAGGATCAGGTTACGGAGTGCTATCGGGTTTCGCCGGTTCTGAGCGTGGTCTCGATACGCTTGTTGTAATGGCCCAAGAGGGCGTTCCAGCGGATGATTGCAAGTTCCTTGAGCATTTGCATGCCGTCTTTCAGATAGCTCATGCGAGTGCGCTCATCGTGTGCCCAACTCACTGGAACTTCCACCACGTTCAAACCGCGCTTGACGGCAATAAAGAGAATTTCAGGATCGAATCCCCATCGCTCGATGGTTTGGAGCTTGAAGACCGTCTGCGCAGCGGCACGCGTAAACGCCTTGAACCCGCACTGGGTGTCGGCAAAGGGCAATTGCATCACCATTCGACACACGGCATTGAAACAGCGGCCGAAGATCTGGCGATAAAGGGGCTGGCGGTGGGTCTGCCGTCCGCTTTCGAGCCAGCGCGAACCGATAGCGATGTCTGCGCCTGCCGCGATCGCCGCAAACAGGCGATCAGCCTCCTGGATCGGCGCCGAGAGATCGGCGTCGGTGAACATAACCACGTCCCCGAGAGCCTGCAAAAGGCCTGAGCGGACGCTATATCCTTTGCCGCGGTTGCCGGGATTCTCAATGAGCCGGAGTTCCGGAGCTTCGAGGGCGATGTCGCGAACCACCTGGGCCGTCGAATCCGTTGATCCGTCGTTGACCACAATGATCTCGGCCGGCCAGGAATTGGCGCGTACGCAGGCGATGACCTCCCGGAGCGTCGCGGGGATGCGGGCGCTTTCGTTGTATGCAGGTATAACGATGCTGTATTTCGGATACTGCATTACACTTCAGCTCCCTCGAGCCCACCCTTGCTTCAATTTTGCGTCGAAAGACTCAGGACATGATAACGCCCTGGGGAGAAATTGACCCAATTCGGCTGCAAATGTCACCCCGAGGAGCGATCTTTATGAAACTGGGACGGAATTCCGCAATGAGGGCGCTATTCCACAACTCGGGCCACTAATCCAAAAAGAATGGGCATTTTTCTTAACCTCATGTGCCGAATGCGTTTATGCTGTGATACGGAGGCCAGAAGACATGACTAAGGCAGATCTGGTGGAAAAGGTTACCCGGCTTGGCGACCTGACGCGCCGCGATGGAGAGGTCATCGTGGAGACAGTGTTCGATTCAGTCATTTCAGCGCTGCAGAGCGGCGACAAGATCGAGATTCGGGGCTTCGGCTCATTCCGGATACGCCAGCGCAATCCCCGCATTGGCCGCAACCCAAAGACCGGTGAACGCGTGGAAGTCCCCGCCAAGCGTGTACCGTACTTCAAACCATCGAAGGAACTTCGCGACCTTGTAAACCCAGGCGAGGCAGCAGCCACAACCTAGCTACACGACACGTCGGTGCCATACCACGGTCGCAGCAAAGAGTCTCGGCCTCATCTCTGCATTGCGGCCAGTGTCCATTTGTCACGGGATGAAGAGGGAAACTGTCATTGCGCTGTTGCGGCCTGAGCAGACGCCCCTTTTCTCTGCCTCGCTCCAACCCACTTATCGATCCAAGCCAAAGCGAATAATAGCGAGAGAAACGGCACCAGCCAAATGACACGGCTCTCGAAGCGATCCTCGGGCATCGACAGGATGCCTGTAACAGCAGCATTAACGATAACTACAAATACAGTAGTCAGCGTAAGCGCAGCCAGCCGGGCAGATAGGGCGCGCCCTAGCAGGAGCGCAAAGACTGCGAAAATCCCCAACGATCCGATCACTACCCAGAAATAAAACGTGGTCATATCATCGAGTGGCAAGAGATCTCTGGCTTGCCTGCCGCGCAGATAGCTTGCTCGCGCCGCAGGCATCACGGTTGCAAACTGATCGAGCACCCAGCTGCTGGGATCGAGATCATTGAAGCCGAAGGTTTTGAGCTGTTCCCAGAAATTGCCTGCGGAACGGCTGATCTGCGCTTGCGGATAGGCGCGGATCGTAGCGATGACCAGCGGGATCTCTTCGCTGAGCATCTGCTGCTGTTCGTCGTCTGAAGCGGACTCCCAGGTGCCGTCTGGGGACCAGAGAAAAATGTCGGGATCGGTGTTGAGATTCTTTACATACTTGCAGACGGTCCAGTTCAGTTCGCCACAATGCTTCTCGAGGTACCAGCGGCCGGGGCCATCGGCAATCACCCGTGCCATCAGGAACGGCGGCCGCTCGCCGTTGAGCGAGGGATGCCCGTAGAGGTAAGCGTTGAGAGCAAGTTGCGACCCTGCGGCAACTGCAACAATCACTGCCACTTCACCCGTGGCGCAAAGTACGCGGCGAAGCGACTGACGCTGCACGAAAAGAATGGCGGCGACAAGAAGACAGAGCGCAGCGGCCAGCATCAGGTGTGTGGCATGCGAGCCAATGCCCCACCACGCGATCAGATAGAGGGAACATCGCTCCAGGCGGGATAGCGTTTGGCGCGCAAATGCGAGGAGATAGAAGGCCAGGTACGCGATCGCACCCAGAATGTCAGGCAGAACGAGGCAGGAGAACCAACTCACGCTGGTGAACGCGCTGAGCAGAAGAATGATGGTGAGGAAGACGGTCGACGCCAGCCTCGGAGTGATGAACTCCAGTGCCAGCGAGCGGACCACAAGGCGGAGTACAAACGCAACCAGGAAACATTGCAATGCGACTATCGGCCAAGCAGTCAGGTTCCAGTGAAACGGAAGGATTCCGAGGCTGTAGATGAACGATCGCATCCCGTAGTATTCAGAAAAATGGTGGAGGAACAAAGCGCGCGCGACGATGCGGCCATCGTCGAGATAGGTCATCGAATCGGGGTAGAGGATAGGAAATCCGTTGTAGAGGGCGGGCCATGCGAGAAGGAGCGTGGCAATCAGCAGCTCAGTTGCAGCCCTCGCGCCGTGCCAGCCTTTTGCAGTCTGCTTGGGAGCCTGCGACTCAGTTTCTGCGCGTGTCACGGCTCAAGGCCCTTTCGAGATTTGCGTTCTGATCGCAACAATCGTATCACTGCAAGATTCCGCCTACCCGCGTATGCCGATCACGCTCATCATGCGTCCCGCACGACCGCCGGATGCGCGATGCGAGAAGAACAGCTGAGGATGGCAGCTCGTGCAGCCGCCTACGATTTTGATCGCGCTCTCCTTGAGCCCGGCATCGAGAAGCTGGCGACGGTTGGCCTCGAGCAAATCCAAGTGCAGGCTTGGTCCGATGGGCGAATGCCCGGGCGCTCGCTGGGTGAGAAACAGCATGGGGTACTTCATTCGGATAGGGTCGGAATCGTAAACATCGTGAAATAGCTCACGTGCGTAGGCAAACTGCGATTCGAAGCTGGAGAGCACTTCTTCTCCCACCGCGTAGCAGCAAGCAGCGTTTCCGGGGCCGATCGCGGCAACCAGGTCCTCTGGGCGCGAGCCGAACTCAAGCCGCATGCGCCCTATTCCGCTCTCGACGATGCGCTTCACGGTGCCTCGCCATCCTGCATGGAACGCTGCAACCGCGCGCCGCTTCCGATCCGCCACCAAAATGGGAATGCAATCCGCAGTCTGGATCGCAAGCAGCAGGCCCGGTTCGTCTGTCATCAGGCCGTCGGCTTTACGTGGTTGCTTTCTAAGCGCGTCTGCGGCACCCACTGCAACGACAAGATTTGAATGGAACTGGCGGAGGGTCACCATCGGAGTCGATGTTTCTCCCGTGACCGCTTCCGCCAGAAGACGCCGATTTTGAATTACGGCTTCGCGCGCATCGTCGGCTGTAAGGCCCAGGTTCAATTCACCCGGCGCGTCTTCGGCGCAATAGGCACGGCTGACTCCGCCGCGACGTGTGCTGAAGCCATGCCACAGCCAATCTGCCTTTGTCTTGCCCGACTTGCCCCAGTTGGGAACCAGAAGCCCCTCAAGGCCGTTCGCTGCCCGTTGGGTCGGGGGCGGAGCCGACAATAATTCCTGTTTCGACTCGGGGTTCGCGCGGAGTTGCCGGAGGCGGTGGGTCACGCCTGCAGGCGTTTGCCTGCGGTTTCGCACAAGTCCGGCAACTTGAAACAGTGCATCGATTGATGCGAGACCTGGGGATTCATGACCTGGATGGGGCTTTGAACTTGAGGAAGTAGATGACCGCTTCACAATTCTGATTGTAAGGGTCGATCATACGGGGCGATTCAGCTCAGGAGATGGAGCGAATGGGCCTGCCTTCCGGCAGGCCCGCTCGTAGAGGCAATTTAAGGAGGGAGGTCCTGAAGGGGTGGAGAAGAAAGAGTCCTCACGGACCCTTAAAAGGAGTAGATACCTTTCTTGGATGGGCCAAATTCGGGGAAGCCTCTGCTAATTACTAGATAAGATGCGTTCATCCGGGAAACGTTGCTCCCCCAAGTGAAATATTTTTCCACAGGGTACCCCTTCTGATTCCGGTCAAAACTCGACCTGCGATTGCCTCACCGCGGCCGATTCGGTGGGTATTAGATCGCTTAGCTGGTCAAGTTTGCAGGGGTTGCTCCCGGCCTCAACCTTCCGGAAACCACACAGAATCAGAGATTAACGATGGCTTACTGCTTCGGCGCATCCTCCTGTTGTACTGTCTGCCCTTCGCCCGGGAATGGCCAGTTCTTGTCGAGAAGAATCTCCTTTTCGCGCTGGTCTTTAGGCACTTTATTGACCTGCAAATTCTCAAGAAAGTGCACGCCGGTCTTTCCCGCGGTGACAATGTCGATGTCCCCGTCGCCATCCATGTCCTGCGTTATGAATTGGGTACCCGCGCCGGCGGTGCCGTTGACGCTTACCGGATAGCGGGTGAAAGTGGCAGTTTTCCGGTCGATTTTGTAGTAGTAAATGACTAGCGGATCGTAGGAACCGGGATCATTGCCGGAGTGGCCGCGATATCTTTTGCCTGCCAGCAATTCCAACTCTCCATCGCCGTCGAGGTCTACCATCTTGAGCGCGTGGATCTGTGAAAAGGATTCGTCGATAGCCCTTCGAACCCATTGCCGGTCATCCCCATTACCTACCTGTTCAAGCCAGTAAAGCCCGTAGCTGTGTCCCTGTCCGTAGATAATGTCCATTCTGCCGTCGTTGTTCACGTCATATCCGATGATTGGGAATCCAGCGTCTTCCAGCTTCCAGTCTGCGTGCCACTCCCATTGGTCCTTGTTCGCATCGATCTGCTTGAACCATCCGTTGGGAGTGAGAATGTCGGCCAGGCCATCGCCGTCGATGTCGGCAACGCCAACGCCGTGTCCATCCTGTTCAGGCCCGCCGAGGTGATGCACCTTGGGCTCCGGGCCTGAGAAGTCGATCCAGATAACGCCCGAGGGTGTGTAGTGAGCGAAGACCAGGTCTGGGACACCGTCGCCATTGATGTCAGCCATCCATCCGCCCTCGGGGTCGTAGCTGTTGGTAATGAAATGCTTCTTCCATTCCGCGCCGAGCTTACCCGGATTCTCGTACCACCAGATGCCGTTCTGCATCCAACCCGCGGTCACTAGGTCGGGCAAACCATCGTGGTTCACGTCGATGGTCCACTCGCCGCAATCTGAAACGAATTCGTCCTTGATTCCGACATCACGGTATTGATGGCGCTTCCACTCTCCGCCGTTTGGCCCCGGATTCTCATACCAGTAAGCGCCGCTGAGAATATCGGGCCGGCCGTCGCCATTCATGTCGAGCGTGGTTACGCCTTCGGCGTGGTCGGTGCCCAACCGGTGGGAGAGAAATGTGGCCTGCGGAACCCCACCGGGACCGGGACCCGGAGTCTTGCGGTCGGCTTGAGCTAAAACTGAAACGGCGGACGAAGTCAAAGCTAAAAGAACCAGCGCACGAAGCGACATGACTTTCATGACGACTACCTTTCGATTGCGTGGACCAACCTGAGCTTCCTGACCTTTGCGATTACTTTCTCGCCCGCCATTCTCAATCGCGGGTAGCCTGTTTTGCAAGCGGTGCCTGCGGCGAAGGCAAGGTCCTGCGCACTACCTTTCCGATGAGATACGTGATAAGACCAACCGGGATGAGACGCACCAAGAATGCCGAAACACTTCCTGCAAAGTTCGCCATGATGGTGCGCTGGCCGCGCGCGAGAGCGAGAATTCCGGTGCGTGCCACTTCTTCGGCAGTCTGAATGCCGCGATTGAAAAATCCGCCGGAACGCGCTACCTGAAAGAACTCGCTCTCTGTGGGACCGGGGCAGAGCGCTGTGACTTTGACTCCAAATCGCGCCACTTCTTCGGCAAGACCCAGGGCGAAAAAACGATCGAATGCCTTGGTGGCTGCATAGGTTGTGAGATACGGCACGGGCTGAAAGCTGGCCGTCGAGGCCAGAACCAGGACCCAGCCTCGCCGTCTCTCAACCATGCGTGGAACGAATAACCGCGACAGGCGAACAACCGCCTCGCAGTTGACGCGCACTTCGCTCATTTCCTGCTCAACCACGCTGGCGTGAAATTCGCCGAACTGGCCGAGCCCCGCGTTGTTGATGAGGATATCGACTTCGATGCCCGCGCCCTCGGTGGCGTCGAAGAGCTGCTGCGGCGCTGCGGGATCGTTCAAGTCGGCAACCAGGATCCGGGTCTCAGTGCCGCTTGCGTTCAGTTCAGCCGCGAGAGATTCGAGTCTTTCCCGGCGGCGGGCAGTGAGAATCAGTTTGGCTCCGGCACGTGCCAATTCGCGTGCTAATGCAACCCCGATCCCTGCGCTTGCGCCCGTCACCAGTGCCCATTTGCCGCGAAAATCCTCTGTGCTCGCCATCGCGGTCAATCATAGCGGACGGAGGAGGATGCAGCATTCAGTCGTCGAGACCGTACCGCTGCTTGACGCTCTCGAGCACTTCGGGAGTGATGAGTTTGGCGCGCAGATCGGCCTTGCGGCGCTTGTTGTCCTGGGTTGCTCCGCGATTGTCCGCACGGGCGGCGCTGCGTTTCCTGCCTGAATCGCTCGCTCGATTTTGGGCCGCCTGGTTTTTCGCGATACGCGCTTTCCACGCGCTCTGCAAAGCGCCAAGAAGCACGTCTTCGGTCGCCAGTGCCAGGCGCACGTGGGTTGCGCCATTGGCGCCCCAAGCACCGCTAACGGGAAGAAACATGCGGGGTTGTTCCGCCACAAACGCGGCCTGCTGCTCAGGGGTCAGCATCAGGTTGCCGTACCCGTGGCGCTCAGCTGCCAGCGTGGCAAAAATGTGGCCGCCTACGCGAAAGTCCGCGGCGCCCATGTGCGAGCCTTCCTCTGCGCCCTCAAGGCTCAGGGCGAGGCGACGAAAATCTGCTGCATTCATTGATCGGTGCACCCTCAATTCGTTTAGATGCGCGAATTGAAGGGTTTGTTGAGGCACGGCACAAACATTACCGCCGAATGAAGGAATCTATCATTTGGCAGCGAGAAGCTCCGCGTCGAATTCTTCGTTGAGCCATTTGCTGAATGCCGAGAATTCCTCGTCGCGACCCAGGAAATCACGAACCATTTCGCGCCCAGGCTTCGACCCGCCTTGTTCCAGCACAGCCTTGCGATAGCGTGCGCCTGCATCGCAGCCAAGCGGATCGGCGACATCGAACTGCGCAAAGAAATCGAGCGCAATTACCTTGTCGAATGCATAGGTGTAGTAGTTCGAAGAATAGCCGGTGAGATGGCCGAAGCTCGCGTACATGCGATTGCCTACCAGCCAGGTCCAAGGCAGCAGCGACTGGTAGAGCCTTCGCGTCATTTCATCGAGGTCGATGCGGGCGGGGTCCTGGTCGTGCAGATCAAGCGACAAGGTTGTGTAATAGAGCTGTTGGCGCACCCAATCGGCGCGACCAAATGCACCCGCCAGCTTCATCTTCCTGATGATCTCCGCAGGAAGGACTTCGCCTGACTCGTAGTGCTTTGCGAAAACCTGCAACAGTTTCTCATCGCGGAAGAACTCTTCCAACATCTGTGAAGGAACCTCGATGAAATCGCCTTCCGTGGCGAACCCCGAGATTCCAGCCCATTCTGTCTGGCCGCCGAGGATGGCATGCATTAAGTGGCCGAATTCATGGAAGAACGTGACCACGTCGCTGTACTGCAGAAGCCCCGGATCTCCCGGTTCAGCGCCGGGGAAATTGCAGATGAGTGCAGCTTCCGGCATATAGCGCCCGCTCACGCCGGTGACGACAGGCGCAGCTGAGAACCACTTGTCCTTGCCTTCGCGGGGATGCATGTCCAAATAGAAGCGCCCCGCGTGTCGCCCACCATCAAAGACGTCATAAACCGAAACGGAAGGGTCCCATCCCGGAGCCGAAGAGGCGCGGAATTCAATTTTGAAGAGCTTTGCAGCGGTCTCGAGTACGCCCGCCTCGACTTGCGCGTAGGGAAAATAGGGACGCACGGATTGCGAGTCGAAATCGAAAGCTGAACGCCTGAACTGCTCGTACCAGTAGCCGCGGCTGGTCACGTCGATCGTCTGAAGCCCCGGTTGCCTGTTGCGTGCGAATTCAAGTATCAGCTCATGCTCCCGCACCGCGCCATCGCGGCTCGCGTCATCTAGCTTCGCGAGGAAGGTGCGCACATTGGCGGCTGAACCCATCATCTGGTCCGCTGTGGCCAGGTCGGCCCAGCTGCGGAATCCGAGAACCGTGGCGATCTCCTGCCGCGTCGCGAGCAGGTCGAGCAGGATCTGTTGATTGGCAGGATAAGCGCGCGTGTTGTAGGCAAGAAACATGCGCTGGCGCAACCCCCCGTCAGAAGCAAACGTCATCACCGGCTGCATATCCGGCTGATCGGTTGAAAGGGTGATTTGCCCTTCTGCGTCAGGCAGGTGACGGCTGACATAGTCGGGCGGAAGGCCCTTGAGTTCTGCCTGCGTTGCAGTAATCATCTTCGCGCCCTCTTGAATATTGCGGTTGAACTCAAGCGACAGCCGCGTGGCTTTCTCATGAAGGCTTTGCAAGCGATCGCGCGTGGCCTGATCCTTGTCAACGCCAGACAACCTGTAGCTAAGCAGGGTGCGATTCACATAATGCCTGGTGGCGGCGCTGATGGGCGAAGCGACGCCATCCAGATCGATTGCCGCGAGCGCCTCATAAACCGCACGATTCAAACTCAACGCGCTGCCCACCATCGCCACGCGTTGCGCCTCAACCTGCGCCTGATCTCGCACAGATTTGTCCGCCGCAACCGAGTTGAGCACGCCGGATTGCGCCCCTGCGAGGGACAGCTGTTCGATGGCAGCGTCATAAAGCCGCAACGTATTTTCGGTGGAGCGGGCGCCTTCAAGGGCGAGGAGTGCCGCCAGTGCCGCCTCGTGAGCAGCCAGTCTGGCGCTTACCCAGGCTGATAATGCCTCCGCAGAAGCAGCACCGCCCGCCTCCCAGGCATGTATATCTTCGGTCACTTGAGCAGCAATGGTTTCAACCGGCATTGTAGGCTCAACCCTCCAGAGTTCTAGGTTGACACAGCGGGCTCACTCAGCGGTGCACAGACCTGGGATGTTTGCTGTTCGGATGCGGTTGAGCCGGACTAAAATTCCACTTCGTGCAGACGTTACCTGGCTGCCCCCATGCTATGTTTGGCTGCTAACGGGTCAAAATCGTGAAGATCACCCAAGCCATAGCGGCAAGAAAGAGAAGGATGCCTAAAAATCCGACCAGCGAAACCCTGGGAAGCCACTCGAAGTCCCTTAGCATCAACCGAAGCCTCGTAAATACGCCACCTACAGCATTTTCATTTTCTCGATCGGGCATTATTCCGTGACTCCAATTAGAGTGGATTTCTAGATTTTAGCCCATTCTCCGGCCGAGAAACGGGCTGCAAAGTTTTCCCCTGCGGCCGGCAGCCAAAAGGAGAATCCGTCCTCTGCGAGTGTCCCATAAAGGACAGCAAACAGTGAAGTTTCCGCGTGACTTGCACAAACAAACCCCGCTTCCAGAATTTAGATGTCATTCGTGGGAAAGGCGCAATTTTGCCGACGCGGCTGGAGGGGTCGCCCATTGACAGCGGGCCGGACAGCGAATTTTCGCAATTGACGCGGGTTAAAGCTGTGATGGACACTACGGGACTGAAACATCTACTATGCGTCAATTGATGCATATGCCACACGCGACAGCCATTACGCCTGCCATCGTCGCTGCTCCCACTCCCCAGCGGCTGCGGGTACCGAAGCTGTGCGTGTCCATTCAGGCTAGTTCGCCAATCGAGTTGATGGAGCGGGCTGAAGAAGAGGTTAAGGATTTTAAATTCTTGGAGTTCCGCCTAGATTCCTTGCCTAAGCCCGCTGTCGCGTTCCCCTACCTCAAGCAGTTTCTTGCCGAGCACCGGGATGTGACCGCAATTGCGACCTGCCGGCGAAAAGCCTTAGGCGGGGGTTTTGACGGTGCCCTCACAGCCGAGCTCGATATCCTGACCAAAGCGGCCCAGGCCGGTTGCCAGATCATCGATTTGGAACTGGAGTCTGCCGAAGACTTGAAACCCGCGCAATTGGCGAAACTGCGCTCGGTCGGAGCAGCGCTGCTGATTAGTTTTCATGACTTTACGCGAACAAAGGGTCTTGATCAGTCAGCGGATCGCATCGAGGCTTTCAAGCCGGATTTCGTCAAGGTCGTTTCGACTGCACGCAACCTCGCCGACAACCTGGCGGTGCTGCGACTGATCGAAGATCGCTCTCTTGCCTCCCACGTTGTTGGCATTGCCATGGGCGAAGAAGGCATTGTGAGCCGGGTGCTCGGACCGCGGGCCGGAGCGGCGTTTACCTTCGCGGCCTTCTCTGATGGAACAGAGACCGCTGCCGGACAGGTTTCCGCCGGCTTGATGCGTGATCTCTATCGACTCGAACACCTTGACCAGGCGACGCGTGTATTCGGCGTTGCCGGAAACCCGGTCGCACATTCGCTCTCTCCCTTTCTCCACAACACCGCTTTTCGCCGCGAGAATGTAAATGCGGTTTTGCTCCCGCTGAAGGTGCGAACACTGCAGGACATGCTGACGCTGGCGCTTGAACTGCCCTTGGCCGGTGCCGCTGTCACTATGCCGCTGAAGACCGAAGTGCTGCCTCACCTGGCAAACATGGACCCCCTGACTGCGCGCATCGGCGCCTGCAACACTCTGAGAACCGGGGCGGATGGCAAGCTCTACGGATTCAACACCGACGTCGCAGGGGTGGTGAGGCCCTTGGAGAGGCGGCTGCGGTTGAAAGGCGCGCGCATCGTAGTGCTTGGCGCGGGCGGCGCGGCACGGGCGGCTGTGTTCGGGCTGGTGGAGCAGGGCGCCGAAGTATTGGTGGTGAATCGCACACATGAGCATGCCGTCTCCCTGGCGCGGCAGGCGAAGGCAAAATCTCTTAAGCGCGAACTGCTGGCGAAACAACGATTCGATGTGCTCATTAATTCGACCCCATGTGGCATGCCCGGGGTAAAGCAGGCGCTCCCGATTGCGGAAAATGAATTGAATGCCGGCCTGGTTTTCGATTTGGTGTACAACCCGTTGGAGACGCCGCTGTTGAAGCTCGCAAAAGCGCGCGGAATCCCTGCAATTTCAGGCCTCGAAATGTTTGTGCAGCAAGGGGCGCGTCAATTTGAAATCTGGACCGGCAAGCCTGCCCCCGAGGCCGAAATGATGCGCGTCGTTGAACACGAGCTGCGCAGACGAGCCTAGAGTCTACTGGTAGATTTGTCTGCATCCTTTCTCCCCGCAAAAAGCGGCGGGTTCGAGCACCCTTACATCGGTCAGGCCCGTCTTAAGAGTAAGAAAGGGCGAATCCCCTGCCCTTCGAGTTGGGTCCCGCACACATTCATTGAGAGAGGCTGATGAGCTCTTCCCCCGATGTTGGCCGATCGCCGGACGATTGCTTAGCCAGGAAGCGGGCGAAACGACCCCGGAAAATCGCCCCTGTCTCAGCCCTGCTGGCAATGGCTTCGGTAAGCTTTGTGATGGGTTGCGGCTATTGGATTAATCCCAATGCCGTAATTCCCGGTACCGGCAACGGCCCTCCCACTGCGGGCCAAAGCGGGTCAGTCACCATCTCTCCGCAATATGTCGCGCTGTCACCGGGACAGAAGTTCCAGTTCACCGCGACCGCTAACGGCGGGGGAACGATCGAATGGCTCGTGAATGGAGTGGTCGGCGGAGCTCCGGCGACGGGACAGATCGACACGTCAGGAAACTACACTGCCCCCAGCGTGGTTTCGCAGGGCGAGAACGTTTCAGTGACCGCGGCTCTGGTCTCGTCGCCACAGCAGAACTACGCCACTGCCGTTGCCGCAATCATTCCGAGCGCGCAGGTGTCTTGTCCTGGCGCGACCAACAGCCCGCTCGTCGCAATGTATTCGATCAATCTGCCTTCCCCCGGCAAAGTATCAGTGGAATTCGGCAAGACGACAGACTATGGGCAAAGTACCTGGCAGGTTGCAACGACTTCGAGCAATGGAGGACAAGTACAGGTCTACGTAGCCGGAATGATGGGAAAAACGCTCTATCACATGCGGGCAAACGTCGCGCTCAACAATGGGGCCACGTATAACGACATCGACCATACATGCACGACTGGCACGCCGCCGCCCACATCTGCCGTCCAGGTTTCGACGCCGAACGGCGAAACACCACAGCCGGGCATCGAGATGTGGAATACATCTGTTCCCGCCAATGTGGCCCAGGCGTTTGCGACTGACCTGAGCGGAAATGTGATCTGGACCTACACGTACTCCGGTTCATCGGTGGATTCGATTCAGGGCATCCAGTTGCTGCCGAACGGAGATCTGTTGATGGTGATCTCGTATCTCTCCTCGGTAACTGTGAATGGGACCTTGGGGCTTGTCAACGATCTCAGGGAAATTGATTTGGCCGGAAACATTGTTCGCGATATCAGCATGGATGCGCTGAATCAGAAGCTCGCGGCCTCAAGCCTGAGGGACGCCGACGGCAATGTTTATCAGTTCAAGAGCTTTCATCACAGCGTGCTCGTGCTGCCCAATGGGCATTGGGTCTTGCTCGCCGCCTATAACAAAAGTTACAGCGACCTTCCCGGCCGTCCGGGAACGACGTCGGTTATCGGGGACGCGCTGATCGATGTCGATGAGAATTCGAATCCCGACTGGGTATGGAATACCTTCGATCATCTCGACATCAATCGTCATCCCATGAACTTTCCTGACTGGACGCATTCAAACGACATCGTCTATTCGAGCGACGACCACAATTTGTTGCTCTCAATCCGTCATCAGAACTGGATCGTCAAAATCGAGTTTCTCGACGGCCAGGGTTCAGGCAACGTGCTATGGCGTCTGGGCGAAGGCGGCGATTTCAAGCTCATCGGGGGCACCGATCCGACGGACTGGTTTTATGCCCAGCATGGGTTGAGTTACTTCACACCGAACACGACGGGCGTATTCCGGATGGGTCTGATGGACAACGGCAATGACCGCATCTTTCCAACGGGCCAGGTACTCTGCGTGCCTTATGCCGCAACAAGTGCGAGTTGCTACTCAACGGTGCCGGTGCTCGAAATCAACGAGCAGAATATGACGGCTACTCTCGTAGGCCATTACGAGCCTCCGCCGAGCTACTTTACATTTTTCGGCGGCAATGCGGAACAGCTGCAAAACGGCCATTTGCACATCGATTTCGCGGCGCCGGTGACAGGTGCCATTGTGCAGGAACTCGATCCGCAGACGTTGCAGGTAATCTGGCAGGGGACGACACCCGGCGCCGATCAATATCATGCCACCCGTCTTCCCAGCCTCTACCCCGGGGTGCAATGGTAGATGGCAGGAATAGTGCGATGTTCATGACCTCAAATATGTTCAGAGCATTCAATCATTTGTCGAAACTAATGATTACATTTGGATGACACATTGCGCGTTCTCGAATCTAACAATAGCTGAAGAAAGAATCTACGCTGTGCAAGGAAGTGAATGACTACCGCATATATCAACCGAATTTCGACGTCGGTTCCGCAACACGATGTTCACCGGGCCTTTATTGAATTTGCCGAGAGCATGCTGCCAGAAGGCACGATTCGGAGCCTGTTTCGCCGCATGGCGCGCATGTCGGCCATTGAGCACCGTTATTCGTTTTTGCAGCCCATTGCCACGGAGGATGGTTCGTGGCGCGACGCGCAGGGACTCTACCTCAAGGGAAGCTTCCCAAACACCGCTCTCCGCATGAAGGCCTTCGAGCAATTTGCTCCCCAGTTGGCCCGGTGCGCGTTGAACAAGCTCGGGCTAACAGCCCGGGAGCGGCGCGGCATTACGCACGTGATCGTCACATCCTGCACCGGTCTCTACGCGCCGGGGCTGGATTTCGACATTGTGGATCACCTTGACCTGAACCCCTCAGTCGAACGAACCATGATCGGCTTTATGGGTTGCTACGCGGCCATCAATGCTCTCAAGTCCGCGCACCATATCGTGCGATCCGAACCGGATGCGAAGGTGCTGATCCTGAATCTGGAGCTTTGTACCCTGCACATGCAGGAGACGCAGGATCTCGAACAGATGCTGTCTTATCTGCTCTTCGCGGATGGGTGCGCTGCGTGCCTTCTGAGCGCCGAGCCCATCGGTCTCGCGATCGACAGCTTTCTGGCTTTGCGCATTCCTGAGACAAGCCAACTGATTACGTGGCGAATCCGCGAAACCGGATTCGATATGCACCTTTCAGGCCAAGTGCCTGCAGAGATAGCCCGAACGATGAAGGAGGTTGGCCCGCAACTCACACGCGGGACCAAGCCGCAGGATATCGAGCTTTGGGCGGTGCATCCTGGCGGCCGCTCGATTCTCGATGCGGTTGAAAAAGGGCTGGAACTGCCCACCGACGCCCTTTGTCATTCGCGCGAAATCCTGGCGCGATTCGGCAACATGTCTTCGGCAACCGTGATGTTCGTGTTGGAACAAATGATCAGACACGCGCAATCCGGACAGTCGGGCTGTGCCATGTCGTTTGGCCCCGGTGTGACTGCGGAGACAATGCTCTTTCATGCCGCCTAGCGCGCACGACTTCAGCCGTCGTGCCCAGCTCACAGAGCTGATGGACGAACCCTGCAGCCGCGACGAGCTGCGTGCCTGCCTGCGCGATCTTTCACGGGTGAACCGTTGGTTCCTGGCATACCGCCCGCTGCTCTGGTGGCTCAACTCGCTCGGGCTGCAACCGAAACAGGCGCCGATTCATATTCTCGATGTGGGTTGCGGCTACGGTGATGGATTGCGGCGCATTGCGAAATGGGCAGACGATCGCGGAATCGCGGTAAAACTGACGGGATTGGACCTCAACCCCGATGCGATCGCCATTGCAGCCGAAGCCACACCTGCAGCCTGCAGCATCGAGTGGATAAGCGTAGATGTGTTTTCGTATGCGAGCCAAACTCCGGTCGACGCCGTCGTCAGCTCTCTCTTCACTCATCACTTGAGCGAATCGCAGATTATCGAATTTCTGCGCTGGATGGAAGCGCGCGTTCAACTCGGCTGGTTCATTAACGATCTCTCACGTAATGCAATTCCCTACACACTCTTCAAGGCGTTCTCCAAAATCAGTGGGCTGCATCCATTTGTGCAGCACGATGGCCCAGTATCAATTGCGCGCGCATTTGTTCCGGAGGACTGGCGCAGGATGTGTGCAGCCGCAGGGTTGCAAATCGACGACGTGTCGATGAGAGGCTTCACGCCGGCTCGATTGTGTGTGGCACGGAGGAAGCTCCCGCGACGAGATTCCTCGCCAATGGACCAGCGACAAGCGCGCATTCTCTGACCAGATACCAGAGCGAAAGGGATTAGTGCCGCTTCTTCTTCTCGACCTTGGTTGGTTTCTCCCCCGGCAAATGCATTGTGGGTATCGGCGCCATATCAGGACCTGTCCGTCGCACCTGCGTATCGCGCATCGCAAACGAAATGGTCCGTGGGTTCAGGGGCCGCGCGATGCCCGTATTGGGGTCGATGGCAACATCGGTCGAGGTCGATATCTGAAAACTGAAGACGGGTTCGGTGCCAGTTGGACCCGGCTGTGATGTGATGCGAATCGGCAGATATCCCTGAATCGGATGAATGCGAAATGCCGTCTCGTAGCGATGGCGTTTGAGGCTCCAGGTGAAGACGCGGACTTGATCGAAGTCGTACGGCAGGCCGTACTTGACCGGGCTGAGGGCGGTCACATATTCCGGTACCTGGTGGTTGGAGATGTTGGCTTCGGAATCGGTCACTTTCGCGATCACGTATGCACCGACGATGCGCTGGCCTTCGGCATACTGTCCAATTTCATCGGGGACATCCACATCAATTTTCCCGGCGAGCAACCAACCCGCGTGGCCCTCGGAGTCGCGAATCAGCCACCAATCCTCCATGGGAATAGCCGGCGCTTCCAGCTCTCTCTCAGCCGGCGTAACGACGGACGGTTTGGGCGCCGGCGGCTTGGCGAGAGCCGGCTTGCTCGCGGGCTTGGGAGTCTTTGCCGGCTCCGCAGTCGCACCCGGGGCTGATTTAGGAACGGAGGCTCGCACCAGCAGTTGCACCTTGTCATTTTCCGGGAGCAGATAGAAGCGGTCTGTGTTTCGTCCGGGGCTGACGTGCAGATAGACTTCGTCGCGCAAGGTGCCGGTAGCGACCACGGGATCCTGCTTATGCTGGGATTCAAGCTTTGAGAACATATCGTAGGACGCGGAGTCGATCACCGCGCGCTCCTCGACCCACCCCACTTCGTTTTTCTCTGTCTTTACCT
The DNA here is from genome assembly GCA_963826915.1 of uncultured Acidobacteriaceae bacterium. GTDB lineage: Bacteria > Acidobacteriota > Terriglobia > Terriglobales > Acidobacteriaceae > Telmatobacter. The sequence goes on along the minus strand of CAWGYG010000003.1, from coordinate 104,121 downwards.
TCAGGAAGCGGCGTCCATGTTCAAGGACTTCGAGCGGTTGGCCATTCACCACTTCTGCCACACGGTTTGAAACCGCAGCTACGCGGTCGTGCAAATACGTGTGCCGCACCACGTACACCATCTCATGTTGTTCGCGATGCAATCGGCTGCACCCGCTCGCAAACACAATAAGACTGAGGATGGGCAGCAGGAGAGCCCGGGCGACAATGCGCGGGACAGATGACACGAAGGGAGTTTGCAAGCGCGTGAGCACAGCCACGGGGTCATCTTGAGGATAGCACTGCCCAGTTGCCGGAAGTCAGCTCTCGGTTTTCAGCCGCAAGGAACGGATTGGCGGTTTCGGAGCCGCGACACGCGCCTAAAGGATGACCTTCGCTCAAGGCTTTAATGCCAGGCGGCAATTGCACTCGCCTTTACAGGGTCAGTGCCCGTAGCGTCTGAAATCACGGTATCCAGGTAGCCGGCGTTGGTTGAATCGATCGTGTAGCCAACCAGGTCGGGGCTACCACCATAATCCACCGCAAAAACGAATGAGCCGGTATTGTCTTCGACCAGGCCCTGCGGGTTGGTTCCGGTGGCAAAGTTGCTGCCCAGAGCGGTAAGCGACAGCACGCTATTTGTATCGGAAATCGAAAAGCCTGCAATGACGCCGGTGGCTCCGCTGCTGGTTTGGCGGCTCACAACGTAAACGTAATCTCCCGTGGAAAAGGGAAGAATCGAATACGGAGCCAAGCCTCCAATCGCATAAGGCGAATTAGTGAGTTCCTTCAAAGTGCTGTAATCGAAAGCGCGCAAACCGCCGGTGTTCGTCCCCGAGGTGGCTACGGTTTCGCCGATATACACCAGTCGTGGAGCGGTTGCTCCTGTGGGAATGGCATCGACGGCGACGGAAAGCGCAGCTCCGCCTGCGTTCTTCACCCCAATATTCCCGATCGCTCCAAGCGGATTGCTGGCGGTTGCAGTAAATGGGATGACTGCCGTGCCGGCAGCCCCCAAGGCCACGAAGACCTCATTATTGTCGGGCGAAATGGCAACCTGCTGAACAGTGGTTGCGGGCAGGACCGCAGTTTCCTCGGTGGTTGAGGCAAGCACGCCCGTCGTGGGATTTATGTGAATCGCGAACAGGTTTGAAGAGCCTGAAACGCTCTCAACCAGCCACGAATCCGTTGAATCGACCTGCATGCTGGCCGCAGGGTCAGAGGAGATCGCCTGGCCGGAATTGCCGATGGTCAGTTCGCCGTTGGACGCGATTGTGTATACGAAGATTCCGCCGAGCGTGCTGACGTAGAGAAACGCGTTATTCGGGGCAACCGTAATGGCGATAGGCGCAGCGGACAATGTTGGAGGAGTACCCGGCAGCGCGGTGAGCGTTCCGGCATTCACATAGAGGCCCACAACCTGGTTTGTCGCTGAGTTTACGACGTAAAAGTCGCCGCTGGTCAAAGTTGTTGTTGTCGTAGTCGTGGTGGTAGTTGAAGGAGCATCCCAGAATCCCTTGCAGCCGGCCAGAAGTACCAAACTCGCCAGCGCGATGCAGGCACACTTCCCAATCCTCATGCCCTACTCCCTCCACATCCCCACGACGCTCTTAGGGTACCGCTTCGGAGCGCGTCTGTCCCAATCTTGTTTTATTGGCAGGGATCGACATAACCCCGCATGGAACTACTAGACGAACGCGCGGTTCATTTCGCTCGCGGAGATATGGTTGGGCGGGGGTGGAATTCCCCCTGCCTGGCTTGGAGATTGGTTCAAAAATTGGGCCTTCGGCTGGATGAGAGTAGAGTCCAGCCGAGGGTCATGAACTATTCGTTGCCTAGTCGCCCGCGCCGCCGGACTGCGTAGTGCCCTGCGCCGCAATGGCCAGTGCAAACTCGCTCCCGATGCCTAATTTGAAGTCATCCTTTTTGGTCGACACGATCACACCTGAGTTCTGCCCGCCAATCGCACTGTGAAGATCCGCTCCGGAAATAGCGCCGACCTCATCGATCTTGAGCTGTTTCGGGGACCAGTCATTCGCCTGTTGCTGTCCGGGCGCCACGTCATAACCCTGCGCAGTTTGGCTTTCAGGCCCATATACTCCAACGATCGTTGCCTTGATTGGAATGACCTTGCCATCTTTGAGGTCTGCTTGCGTGAAGCGCAACGCCAACTTTGAAGTCCCGGTCACCGCACTATCGTCGGGAACAACCTTGCCCACCAACATAGTGCCGCGCGGCAGCCTGGGCCCGCTTTTCAATCGTACGGAATTGCTGAGTTCGGCGCGAAATTCAGTGCCGGGCTTGGCGTCTTTGGCATCGAGCTTGTTCTTCAAATACGCCTGTGCCGGGACCATCCGCATGGCTTCGTTCTGTCCTGCAATCGCGGCCGATCCGTTCATGTTCGCCTGGGGGCTCGATATATCCTGAGCACGAGTAAAACTTGCGGGGAGAATTGCCAAAGACATGGCAGCAATTGAAGCAACAATACTAAGTCTCATAGAAGAACTCCAAGTTTCTGATTTTGCTTTCACCTCCACGCGTACTGTAACCGGAGGCGGGTTACTACTGGATTAGACGAGTTTGCGGGATGACGGATTCACTTCAACCGCGCGCGAACACACCGATTTATCTGATCAAAGTGGCTTTGAAATTGCTGCGAGAATCGAACAAGAAGAAATGAAAATAGATACGCGAGAATCAATGAAAAACAACCGAATGGCGCCGTATCGACAGCATGAAAATATTTATTTTCTTCGCCGAGCAACCTCTTCCCAAACCAGCCGCGCGGCGGTCAGATCTTCAATCGCCATTCCGACGGACTTGAATACGATGCGCCTGTCGCGCGGAATGGCTTCACCAACAGTGCTGGCGAGAACTTCGCCGATTTCGCACTCCACCCTGGCGCCTGAAAAGCGCACATCTCCTGACTCGCGCTCGACGCATGAACGGCCCTCCGCGACTACATAGTTCGACTGCATGGCCTCATCATCGAGTTCGCGCAGGCTTGATCCGGTGGCGCCCACGGCGAGCACCAGCGCACGCGGTGACAACCAACGGCCAAGCAGAACCGGCGTGGGCGAAGACGTGGCCGTGAGCACGACATCGCAGGCAGCGGCTTCTTCGATATCGACGGCGCGCGCACCCACCTCATGAGCGAGTCGCTCTGCGTTGGCGCGGTTGCGGCTCCAAATTCGAATCGCATTCAAGTTGGGCCATACATGCCGCAGCGCCTCAATGTGCGCGTGCGCCTGCACACCCGAGCCGATAATCCCAAAGCTTTGCGGTGCGGACACAAAGTGCAGCGGTGCAAGCGCGGAGAATGCAACGGCCGAGACAGCCGCAGTGCGCATCTCGGTGATGAGCCGGCCATCCATCAGGGCAAGCGGTTCACCGGTGGCGCGCCGCAGCAACTCGATCATTGCCATGTGTGTTGGCAGCCCCAGCTCTGCATTGCCTGGATAAAACGTGACCGTCTTCACGCCCATCACGTCGCCGGCAATCACAGGCATCAAGGCAAACCAGCCGTTGTTTGCGCCCTCCGCGTTGCCCGCTCGCATAATTTGGCGTGGCGGCTGCTCTACGCGGCCTGACGAGTAGTCGATGAGCGCCTGACGAATCGCAGGAATCAGTGCCTCGTAAGTGAGGACTTCGCGAACGTCTTGCTCAGAGATGAACACAGTTTTGATTGCTCAGAATGCAGGGAAAGCTTAGTTGGGCCGATTGCTGGAATTCGATCTGCGCCGGAAACGCTCGTCCACGGGTTGGCGGCCCTTGAAGCCGTCCTCGATGGTATGCCAGTGATCGATGGTCGTCTCGCCCATCTTCCAGCAAAGCAAAACAACCTGGTCATCGATGCGGCATGGAAAGTCGAGCAGCCCCGACTCCATGTCTTTCACCTGCACGCCGATCGAATCGATCTCCGCGATGCTTTCGCGAACACGCTGCAGGTGCCCCTCCATCTCGGTACGCTGCTTGCCTGTCTCGACCAGATTCACCCGCATGCCGCCGGCAAGGTAGATGCGTCGACTCAGTTCCGCCAGGCGCGCCTCAACTTCCTGGGCAGAACGCTTGCTTTCAATGGCGCGCTTCAGCAGCGACTCCAGCACCGGGAGCAGAGATTGCGCTTCGTCGATTGTGAAGGTCTTCATGCCGAGCCCCTGACACTAGGATACGACGGAAGCAGGCCAACGAACAGATGCCTCAGCACCGGGGTAACTCCTCGGTACTTGGCTTTCGCCGTCCTCATCCCAGCTCAAGCATGCGGTCGAGGGCAACTTTGGCCCAGTGCTTCACGCTGGCGCGCACTTGAATTCGATTGACGACACGGCCCTCAACCAGGTTTTCAAGCGCCCAGGCCAGATGCTGCGGGCTGATGCGGTACATGGTGGTGCAGAGGCAACCATGATCGTCGAGCGAGAGGATGCGTTTGCCTTCGGCGGCAAATCGGCGCGCCAGGCGATTCACCAGGTGAATCTCGGTGCCGATCGCAAATGTCGATCCCGCTGGCGCTTGTTCAACGATTGCGATCAGACGCTCTGTAGATCCAAGCGCATCCGCTTTCTGGCAAACTTCCCAGCGGCATTCGGGGTGCACGATGACCTGGATGCCGGGATATTTGGCACGTATATCGTCGACCTGGCCGGGCAGAAAGCGCTGATGCACAGCGCAGTGACCCTTCCACAGAAGAACGCGGCTAGCGGCGAGACTGGCTGCGGTTTGACCGCCCTGCAGTCCCCACGGATCCCACACCGCCATCTCATCAAGCGGAATCTGCATGGCATATCCGGTGTTGCGGCCCAGGTGCTGATCGGGCAGGAACAGGATTCGCTTCCCACGCTCAAAAGCCCACTCGAAGGCCGCACGCGCATTCGACGATGTGCAGACCAGCCCGCCGTGCTCCCCGCAAAATGCCTTGATGGCCGCGGTGGAGTTCATGTAGGTGATCGGCACGATGTCGTCGGAAAGGCTGAGGCGCGTCAGCGTTTCCCAGCAGGCTTCAACCTGCGAAATCTCGGCCATATCGGCCATGGAGCAACCGGCGTTGAGATCGGGCAGGATGACCTGCTGGCCTTCCTGGCCCAGCACATCCGCGCTCTCCGCCATGAAATGCACGCCGCAAAATACGATGTACTTCGCCTCGGTTTCAGCAGCGATTTTTGAGAGCTTGTAGCTGTCGCCAGTGTAGTCGGCGAAGCGGACTACTTCGTCGCGCTGGTAATGGTGCCCCAGCAGCACCGTTGTCGAGCCAAGCTTTGCGCGAGCCTCTGCAATGCGCGCGTCCATGGTGTGGTCGGGAAGCGCCAGGTAGTTTTCGAGGCTGCAACCATTACCGGTCTCCGGCGAGACCGCCGTTACTTCGTCAAGAACGAGGTTCACTCTATTCCGCCTTCAGTCCGGCCGTGAATTGTGTTTAACGGCGGACGGAGATGTTGAAAGCAACTTACGGCTGCAGTGGATGCACTGGCCTCTTCAGTGGCGATACTTGCCAGCCCGAAAGAGGGACCCCATCCACGGGGTTGTTGCAGCCCTTCAATCTATGGATGCGATCGGCTTGCGCCGGATTCCAGGAATCTGGTCCGTTGAGATCACACCGTTGGCCTTAGTTTATCAAAGCGCAGCCCCTTCGAGATGTGTCAGCCGAAGGAATCCATCGACGGCAACAGCGCGTTCCGTTTGTGACCGTCCTGCGCGGGCAGGTATCATTACCCTTCATGGGCACGCCGCTTCCAATCGAGTACGCCAACCTGGGAATGGCCGACTCGCTGATTCTGATGGTGATGGCGCTGGTTGTCTTCGGACCGCGGCGGTTGCCGCAGATCGGCCGCCAGATCGGCAAGCTCATGTACGAGTTCCGCAAGGCCTCAAACGACTTCAAATTCCAGATGGAAGAGGAGTTACGCAACGCGGAAGAGGCCGATCGCCGCAAAAAGGAAGAAGAACGGCAAAAGGCCCTTGCAGCGACCATTCCCGAGCAGACTTCGGTCTCGGCGGATCCACCGTCGCCGGTGAACGCGCTTCCGTCACCGTATCCCGGAGAGAGCACTTACCCGCCGCAATATCCGCCGGAATCTCCGGCTGCCACGCCACCAGCGGAGGAGGCGACTCCGCGCATTATGCCGCCTTCAGTTGGCGAGACGGTGGCTGCGCGCAAGCCATCACCTGCAGGGCCGAATGATCTGCCAAGCCAGGACAGCGCACAAACTCAACTCGCTTTTGAGCCGGAGACGACAGAAAAAGTCGCGGAAACCCGGGCACCCGCTTCGGTCGAGCCCACAAAAGATGAGTCACCGGCCGCGGAGGCGCTGAACCAACATGGTTGACGCCTCCGACGCGATCAGCAAAGCGCGCGCCGCAGTGAGCGAGCGCGCCGAATTGCCCGGCATGAGCCTGATGGAGCACCTGGACGAGTTGCGCCGCCGCATCGTCCACTCCGCACTGTATCTGGGTGCGGGCTTCTTTATTTGCTGGTTCTTTCGCGACCAGATCGTCAATTTCCTGCAGGCGCCGCTGAATCACATCGGCAAATCGCTGGTATTTACGCATCCCATGGACGCGCTGAATCTGGATCTTCAGGCGGCGATGCTCGCCGGAGCGATCCTGGCGTCGCCGTTTGTCCTGTTTCAGGTTTGGCTGTTCATCGCGCCCGGGCTCTACCATAAGGAGCGGCGCTTTGTGGTGCCCTTCATGGCCGCCACCGTGGGCCTGTTTCTTACCGGGGCAAGTTTTGGCTACTTCTATGTGCTGCCGGCCGCGATCAAGATTCTCATAGTGGGATTCGGGCATAATTTCACGCCCATGGTCACCATTGAGGACTACACCAGCTTCTTCCTGTCCGTAATCCTCGGCTTGGGCATCAGCTTTGAGATGCCCATCCTCATTTTCTTTTTGGCCTTGTTCGGCATCGTCAGCCCCAGGTTCCTATGGAAGAACATCCGCTACGCCATCCTGGCGGTGTTTCTGGTCGCTGCCATCATTACGCCCAGCCCCGATCCGTGGACCATGTGCATCTACGCCATTCCCATGCTCGTGCTCTACATGATCGGCATCGGCGTGGCCTGGTGGGTCCATCCCTCACACCGCAAGGCCAGGGAAGCCAAGAAGGCAGCCAAGGGGTCCGCGCAATGATTTTTTCGTTATGGAAGAAGATAGCGGCAACCCTGGCGCTTGCGGCTGCTTTCTTCTCTCCGCTGGCCGCAACCGCCCAGCAGCATTTCAACGGCGGCAAGGCCTACGAATACGCTCGTGAATTCGCAGCCATCGGTCCACGCTGGCCAACCGGCCCGGGACATGTGAAGGCCGAAGAATTTCTCCGCGACCACCTCAAGCACGACCAGGTCGAGGAAGACACGTTCACCGCCAACACACCCATCGGCCCGGTGAACATGCGCAACTTCATTGCGCGCTTTCCGGGCAAAAAGGATGGCGTGATCGTGCTGGCAACGCACTACGAAACCAACTACCCGCTGCGGAATATCAACTTCGTGGGCGCCAACGACGGCGCATCGACAACCGGCCTGCTGCTGGCCATCGCGGACGAGTTACGCGGCAAAAAGCTGGATGGTTATTCCGTTTGGCTGGTCTTCTTTGACGGAGAAGAAGCGATCCAGCAGTGGTCGGCCTCCGACTCCACCTATGGCAGCCGCCATCTCGCCGCCAAATGGGGTCGCGACGGAACGCTGAACCGCATCAAGGCTTTCATGCTCGCCGACATGATTGGCGACAAGGACCTCGATATTCAGCGCGAGACCCGTTCCACCGGTTGGCTCGTCGACCTGGTGCGACAGGCGGCAAAGAAGTTCGGCTACGAGCATTACTTCTTCCAGACCGAGGAGCCTGTCGATGACGATCACCTGCCCTTTGTCGAGCGTGGAGTGCCGTCCATCGATGTCATCGATCTCGACTACGGACCGAATAACAGCTATCACCACACCGCGCAGGACACCATGGATAAAATCAGCGCCCGCAGCCTCGCCATCGACGGCGATGTCTTCATGGAAACCATCCGGCTGATCAATCAGCGGTAGTTGTCAGTGATCAGCTCCTTAACTGACAACGAACGACTGAAAACTGACAACTGTCTTGCTGTAGCATTCACCTTATGATCGCGGGCGTTTCGTGGGAATGGTGGCTGGGATTTCACGGGGCTGTCGCGGCTCTGCTCGTCATCGACTCGCTGCTTCCCGGCCATCGCCGCGAAACCCGCCACTCGCAGCTATTCGTCTGGATCTGGACAGCCGTTCTTGTCCTTGTCTCGGCCAGCTTCGCGGCATGGATCGCAATCGCCAAGGGGCACATCCCCGCACTCGAATTCGTAGCCGGCTACGCCATCGAAACCTCGCTTAGCGTAGACAATCTCTTCGTCTTCCTCGTCATTTTTCAGGGATTTCGCATCAGCCAGAAGCGCCAGCACACCGCCTTGCTGTGGGGAGTCGCTGGAGCCGTCGTGCTGCGCGGTTTATTCATCGCCGTTGGCGTAACGATGCTGCAACGCTTCGACTGGATCAGCTGGATCTTCGGACTGATTCTGCTCTACGCGGCGTGGCGCCTGGTGCGTGGCGGCTCAGCGCATGCGGCGGTTCCTGAGTGGATTCGCCGCCTGCAGCCGGCCAAGGGCTCACTGCTACCGGTGATTCTCGCGGTCGAAGTCACTGACATCCTCTTTGCGGTGGACTCGATTCCTGCGGTGCTGGCTGTTTCCCACAACCCGTTCATTGTTTACACCTCGAACATTGCCGCAATTATGGGGTTGCGCTCGCTCTATTTCGCGCTGGCCGCGCTGCTCGACCGCTTCCGCTACCTGCATTACGGACTCGGCGCGATGCTTGCTTTTGTCGCATTCAAGATGCTTGCCGCGCCCTGGATCGATGTTTCGATTACGCTCTCGCTGGCTATCATGGGCACGATTCTGGCCGCCTGCGCTGTTGTGTCATGGATGGCGGGAGGCGAAGACAAGGGAACAGGGATCGGGGAACAGGGGTCAGTTTGAAGGCTGTCCTACCACTCCTCGAACCTGACCTTGCCGCCGCTCGCGAAAATGGAGTGCTTCCGGAAATTCGAATCGTCCCGCTTGGGAAAGTCATCGCGGAAGTGAGCGCCGCGACTCTCTGTGCGCGCAAGTGCAGAGTGCAGGATCGCATTTGCAACGCGGCTGAGAGCTTGCGCCTCAGAGAGACGCCTGCCTCCTTTTCCCTGGCGCAACAGCTTCTTCAATCCATCGGCGCACTCCTGCTGCGACGCAAAACCTTCAAGCATATTGAAATGCTTGCGCAGCAGGCCGGCATAGGCCCACATCGAGCGCTGCAGTTCTGCGATGTTGTCTTCCAGGAGCGCTTGCTCTTCCTGAGTCGGCGGTATGTAAGCGGTCTCCGTCGTATCAGTAGTTACAAGAGCCAGCCCATCTTCCAGGATCGCTTTCGCCGCCCTCGCACCAAATACAAGCCCCTCGAGCAGCGAATTGGAAGCCAGCCGGTTGGCGCCGTGCACCCCGGTACATGCGACTTCGCCCGCAGCATAAAGCCCGCGCAGGTTGGTGCGGCCCGCTAAATCGGTGCGAATTCCACCCATGAGGTAATGCGCTGCAGGACGAACCGGAATCAGGTCCCGCTGAAGGTCGAGCGAGTAGCGCGAAAGAAACGCGCTGATGCCGGGAAAACGCTTGTGCAGATCGATGCCCGTTACGTGACGCATATCCAAATGCACCAATCGCGTGACAACCGGCGAACTTCCCATGCCTTCCCGCGTAATTGCGCGCGCCACCACGTCGCGAGGGGCGAGCTCAAGCGCCGCGTGATAACGCTCCATGAATCGCTCACCACGATCGTTGCGCAGATAAGCGCCTTCGCCGCGCAGCGCCTCAGACAGCAGAAAACGCGGTGCACCAGGCAGCGAAAATGCCGTTGGGTGAAACTGGTAAAACTCCATGTCTGCCAGTTCCGCGCCTGCTTCTGCCGCCAGGGCGATGCCGTCTCCCGTAGCCACGGCGGGGTTTGTTGTGTCTGAATAAACCTGTCCCGCGCCACCCGCCGCGATCAGCACTCCGCGCGCACTCAAGCGCTGCTGATTTTTCTCTCCGGTCCCATCCGCACTGGCCAGGTCTGCCGCAATCACACGACCATCTTCGACGATCAGCCCAGTCACCATGGTCCATTCGGCGAAGTGAATTCGCGCATGACCGCGCGCCATCGCCACCAGTGAACGGCTGATCTCCGCGCCGGTAGCGTCCCCGTTGGCATGCAGAATCCTGGGGTGAGAATGGGCGCCTTCCCGGGTGCGCAGCAGCTTGCCTGCCTCGCAATCGAACCGTGCGCCCCACTCGATCAACTCGGTCACGCGCATCGGTCCCTCAGCCACCAAGACCTCTGCGGCGGGCCGGTAAACAAGCCCATCGCCTGCGGCAACCGTGTCTTCGAGGTGAAGCGCGACGTCGTCGTTGCCTTCCATGGCGACGGCGATGCCTCCCTGCGCATAGTGAGTGTTCGACTCACCCAGCGATTCCTTGGTGACAACAAGTACTTCCCCATGTTCAGCCAGATCGATGGCCGCGCGCAGGCCTGCAACTCCTGCACCCATCACCAGATAGTCCACTTGAGACGGAATCCCCATGACCTTTTGAGGCTAACATCGGAGCCCCTCCACGAAACATGGTCCGTATTGCTCAGACATCAATGACTCAAGCGGCTAGGGTGAAGAACGTAGGGATAGACCATTGATGGGCCTTGTAAGTGCAGGGTCATTCAGCGAAACAATCGGAATCCTTATGGTCGCTGCTGTTGCTGGGTTGTTCTTACGGCTGCACACAGCATCCCACGCAACTTCGGGAACCGCAGACACCTTAAGGGGGTCATTTATGCGCGGACTTAAGACTCTAATTTCAACTACAGCACTGCTTGCAGGCCTGGCGATGGCGCCGGCGGCCCAAGGACAGATCTCCGTAAGCATCGGCATCCAACCCGTTTGTTCTTACGGGTACTACGACTACCAGCCTTACGCCTGCGCACCCATGGGGTATTACGGACCGGGCTATTTCTACAATGGGATCTTCCTGGGCATGGGTCCTTGGGCGGGCTGGGGCTATAACCACGGCTGGGGCAGTCACCGCTTTGTGAATGATGGCGGTGGACGCTATCACGGCGGTGGTGGTGCAGCAGCTTCTCGTGGTTATCAAGGCGGCGGGCAGGCTCGCGGCGGCGGGAACGACAGGCAAACAGCAGTGCGCGGCGGCGGTAACGTGTCCCATGCCAAATCAGCACCCGTTTCTCATGCTGCTTCGCGGCCCAGTGCAGCTCGCACCACAACCCACGCTCCAGCTGCGCACGCCACGGCTTCGCACGCTTCACCGTCACATGCCGCAGCTCCTCGCGGCGGTGGAGAATCACATGGCGGTCATGACGCTGGCGGGGACCACAAATAGTCGATAGCTGCTGCTGAGGGCAGATCGTGCAGGAGGCGGCGGAGCAAACCAGCTCCGCCCTTTTGCCGTTTGCCGAAGCAACGATGATCCATTGCGTTTGATTTGTTGCTCCGGGTCTTTGATCAATTTGCGCGGCGTCAATTGAGTATGGCGTGCAGTGCGTTTAGCCTTGAGCGGCCCTGGCCTTGCTCTTCAGAGCCACTCCGAGCATGTCAGCGCATTTCTTTACCAAGCCATAGGGCCCGGCGTCGACCCCGAGTTGCTGGTCGGCCCACGGCTTATTGAAATCGTCGCTCGTCGCGTTCATCGCGAGAATAAGGGGGTGAGGATCCCGGCAATGAGCCATATCCGACAACAGCTCGCACTCGTTGTCAGAAAGCGAGTGACAAAGCACAATCAGGTCGAATGGCATATCCCAGATCAGTGCTTTGGCTTCAGAGACTCTTCCTGCGCCATGCGCATCAAAAAAGGCTCCCAGGATCATCTCACGGGTTCTGAGCAGCATCTCGTCCCGGCTGACGATCAGCACGTGCGCTTTGGAATTCATGGTATCCACTTTCTGAAAAGCGGACCTTGGTCGACCTATCCTCGCGCGCCGACATTTGCGGAGACTACTCCTTTCCGAGTGATTAGTTCTGTCCAATACCGGACATAGGATATTTGAAGTGCGGACTTGCGCAACTAATTCGGGCTATCTGTCCAATAGGGAACATATCAAGGGGATTTCTTGGTGCGATAATCCGTCAGAAATTAAACCACGTAAGTGACTAACAGAGAACGCACAACTAACGCGGTGAAATCGCGGCGTCCTTTGAAGACTCGATCTGAGGACACCGTCATGCTCACCCAGGGTTCGAACGGGCTGCTCGCGTCTTTGCGGCCAGCCTATCGAAAATCGCTCCTCGCGCGACTGAAACCGGTTTTTCTTCCCGCCTCCACAATTCTCTACGAAGTAGATGAGACTCCGAAATTCGCACATTTCCTGACTTCGGGCATCGCCTCCATTGTCAGTACCATGTCAAGCGGCGCCACCGCCGAAGTGGGCATATGGGGTTCGGAAGGCTTGGTGGAAAGCGGCCAGTTGCTTGGTGCCGCCAGGATTCCTACTCGGTGTTTCATTCAGGTGGAAGCGACTGCCCTGAGAATGCCTTTCAAGGACTTGCAAAAGGAATTCCTCGAAGTCGAAGAGTTCCGCAAATGCGTCCTCCAGGGCGTGCAAAGTCACATGTTCATTCTCGGACAGCTTGCGGCATGCAATCGTCTCCACGAAGCCGGGCCACGCCTCGCGCGCTGGCTTCTGATGGTGCGCGATCGCATGGAATCCGATTCCTTTTTCCTGACCCAGGAGTTCCTGGCAACGATGCTTGGAGCGCGCCGCACCACTGTAACGGCAGCGGCCAGTGCCCTGCAGCGCAATGGACTGATCAAATACAGCCGCGGGCGAATCCGGATTATCGATCCTGCGGGCCTGGAGAAAGCAGCGTGCGAATGTTACCCGACAGTCCAGAGCCTTTATTTGAACTTCTATAACACTGCCCTTGTGGGTTGAGTTCAGAACGGCAGCTCAGCCCGCAGCCAACTGACCTATCGCAAACTCGCGCGCATTACCTGACGGCATGGCCGCGATCTTGACGCGCAGATTCCCGCCCGCATCACACGTATATTCCTCGCGAGCCAGGAAACCCTCCGTTGCGGCCAGTGGCATCACGGGCTCGACCGCCAGATTCGCGCGGCCCCAAAGCTGGGCGTCGAAGGGAAACTGAATCTGCTCCCAGTTGGTGATCTCCCCGATAGGCTGTCCCCGCTCATCGAGTCGCGAGCACTCCAGATAACGGAAGTGGCCGATGTTGTGCGCGGGCTGGTAGACGCGCTCCAGGCGCAACGGCGGCTGGCCCGGCTCCGGCAGCCGCATACCGCGCGGAAAAATCAGATCAAACACAATCGTTCCGCCGCTGTCGGCTTCGCGCCACATCCCAAAGTACTGATTGAATCGCTCATTGAGCCGGTCAGCCCCTGAAGCCGCGCGGATCGCGAGTCCCACTGCGCTGGCTGAACGCATGTACGCAGACCGGCGCACCTTGCGTCCGAAGCTCTCGCGCAGGATCCGCGCAACCGAGGGCAACTCCGATCCGCCGCCCGTCACGTAAAGAGTGTCGAGCGCACAATCAGGATGCGCCGTCAGCAGATTCTCAACTACATTCCTTGTGGACTCAACGAGTGGGCGACAGCGTTCGTAGTACGTCTCCACCGGAATCGTAACCTGGTCCCAGTCGGCTCGTACCCGCTCCATATCGAGGTTGATCTTGCGGGTATTGGGATTCAGAGACTCTTTCTTCTCCCGGCACTCATCGAGCAGCAGTCTGCGTTCATGCGGCGTTAACGGGACGCTCGGAGCGGCCACTTCAATTGCCAGCTCAGCCAGGATCTCGTCAAAATCATCGCCGCCAACACTCGGAATTCCGTCGGAAGCCTCGACCGTATGCTCCACTTCGCCGAGTGTTACCAGCGAAACGTCAAACGTGCCACCGCCGAGGTCATAGACCAGCAGCCCGCTACCCGCGCGATGCTTGCGTTCCGCGCTATTTCGATAAGCGAACTCAATGGCCGCGGCCGACGGTTCGTTCATCACGCCGAGCACAATAAAGCCGGCAGCGTTGGCCGCCTCCTCGGTGAGAAAGCGCTGGTTGCTGTTGGCGTTCGCCGGCACTCCAAGCATCACTTCCAGGCCCTCATCCGGCTCCGCGCCCAGGTTCGAGTGCTCCAGCAGTTGCTTTCGCAGAGCATCCATCATTTCGGCCATCAGCAGGCGCAGCGACACCGATTGCTCTCCGACATGCAGCTCTGTGTGCGGGCCTGCGGTACGCAGCGACCGCTTTGGCGACCGCAACAGCGTCCAGCCTGCCTCATCCTGTACCGCGAGGGCCTCCCACCCATACAGGCGCTTGTCGCCATTTACCGCAGCGACGGGAGGAAACCAGTCGCGCATCTGCCCATCCGGCGTTTCAAAATAAACAAGGGGAAAATTGCCTCGGTCAACAGCCGCAACCACAACCCGGGTAGTACCAAAATCAACACCAATACGCATATTGTTAAGTTTACCAAGGCGCTTTCTCACCCGCGAGACGGCAAACGTATCCAGTTGATTCCGTTAGGATGGAAGCAGCGTGCAAACCATACGAGTCGATACAAATTCAGCCAAATACGACGTGATCACCGGCAGCGGACTCATCTCGACCCTGGCGCCGCGGATCGAGCGCATCGCCGGCAAGCTGCCGCGACGGGTTTTCGTTCTCACCTCGCCCGAGATCTGGGCGCTGTGGGGAAGCCTCTTTCTCGGGTCATTCCCCGAGCCCCCCGTAACTTTGTTCCTCGCTCCCGGTGAAAAGCATAAGACCATGGCAAGCGTTGAGCGACTGTTGCGCCAGATGGTGTCTGCGGGCGGGGATCGCGGTTCTCTTCTAATCGCTTTCGGCGGCGGAATCGTGGGCGACGTTGGCGGATTTGTGGCGGCAATCTTCATGCGCGGCATCCGCTATGTTCAGGTGCCTACCACGTTGCTGGCCCAGGTTGACTCTTCTATCGGCGGAAAAACGGGCGTGAACCTGCCCGAAGGCAAGAATCTTGTCGGCAGCTTTCACCACCCACTCGCGGTTTTCGACGACATCGACGTGCTAGGCACGCTGTCTGATCGCGAAATGCGCGCCGGGCTGATGGAAAGCGTCAAGGCCGGAATCATTCGTGACCGCGGGTTGCTTCGATTCATGGAGGAACATGCCGAAGAGGTGCTGCGACGCGAACCGAAGGCGCTCGAAAAAGTGATTGCCGCATCCATCCGCATGAAATCCGGCGTTGTGAATCACGATGAGCGCGAAAACGGCCTGCGCATGATTCTGAATCTGGGGCACACTGTGGGACACGCCATTGAACAAGTCACGCGCTACAAAGTGCTTCTTCACGGCGAGGCCGTCGGCTGGGGCATGATCGCCGCGCTTTATGTCGCTCACCGGCGCGGGACCATCACAGGCGCGCAAGCGGCCCGGCTTGAACAGCTGATTCATCTCTACGGCCCGCTCCCGCCGCTCAAACTCCGCGCTGCAAAGCTCGTTGCGGCAACAGGCGCCGACAAGAAAAATATCGGCGGAGTCAGGCGATTTGTTCTACCGGTCGGCATCGGCGACGCGGGTGTGGTTGAAGACGTGACGCCAGCTGAATTGGAAGCCGCCGTGAGATACATGCTCTCGCAGGCACTGCCGCAAAACCCCACAAGAACGAAAACGCGGCCAGCGCGATGACTACGACCGGCGCCAAACCGATGGGTGTGCAGGACGAAGCCGCCGCCGCCCGGACCGTGCAGCAGATGTTCAACTACATCGCCCCGCGTTACGACCTGCTCAATCATGTTCTCTCGGCCAACGTCGACCGCCTATGGTGGCGGCGAGCGGCGCGGCGCTTCCATTCCGTCCTGGCAAACCCTGACGCCGCTGTTCTTGACGCCTGTTGCGGCACGGGCGACATGACCATGGCGCTGCTGAAACATCGTCCTCAGAATGCGCGTCCAATTCTCGCGGCAGACTTTGCGCGTGGAATGTTGACGCGTGGATCGAAGAAGTTCGCCTTTCGCGAGCCAGGCAAGCCCTTTGCGATTCCCCTTGAAGCCGATGCGCTGCATCTTCCGCTGCGTTCGGAATCGCTGGATCTGATCGTCACCGCTTTCGGCTTCCGCAATCTCGCCAACTACGAGGCTGGCTTGCTCGAATTTCATCGCGTGCTCAAGCCCGGCGGTCAGTTGGGAATTCTCGAATTCAGCGAGCCCGGCGGACTCATCGGCAAAGCTTACGCAGTCTACTTCCGGCGCGTTCTGCCCGCCATCGGCCGGATAATCTGTGGTAAAGACGGACCTTACAACTACCTGCCTGTATCGGTCGGAAATTTTCCGCCGCCGCCGGAAATGCTGGCGATGATGGGCACCTCCGGCTTCAATCAGCAAGCATGGCAGCCGTATACCTTTGGCATCGCAGGGTTGTACACCGCTTTGCGACCGCCTGTAGTCTAAGGACGCGATGACTTTCGCAGCCCCCAGCCCGCCAGTTGCCAGTGCGACAGAGAACTCTGTCGCCAAGCGACGCGTTGCGCTGCACTCCATGCTGGCTGCGACGGCCATGACCATCCTCAAGCTGGCAGCCGGCATCTTTTCGGGGTCATTGGGTGTGTTGTCAGACGCTGCTCACTCAGGGTTAGACCTGGTTGGTGCGGCGCTCACCTTCTTCTCGGTGGGCGTCTCGGATAAACCGGCCGATGAGGATCACACCTACGGCCACGGCAAGGTTGAGAACCTCTCAGCCTTCGCCGAAGCCGGACTGATGGCTATTTCCTGCGCATGGATTATCTGGGAGGCCGTGCAGCGGATCGTTCACAACACATTTGAACTGCGCCACTCCCTGTGGCCCGTGCTTGTGCTCGTCACGTCAATCGGCGTGGATTTCTGGCGCTCCCGGCAATTGCGCGCGGTGGCACAACGCACCGGTTCCCCGGCCCTGGCGACAGATGCGTTCCACTTTGCCTCCGACATTTGGGTTTCTTTGGCAGTTCTGGCAGGCTTGGGCGCAACATGGCTGGGAGAAGCTAACCACGTGCAATGGCTGCGCTACGCCGATCCGTTTGCCGCCCTTGTGGTTTCGATCATGATCCTGCGCATGACCTGGCGCCTGACCCGCGAGACCATTGGCGTGCTGACGGATCAGATCCCCGCTGAGACACGCTTGAAGATCATCCGCGAAGCCGAGAAGGTGCCCGGTGTTCTGGCTGTGGAGCAGGCCCGCGTGCGCCGTGCCGGCGCTGCCTACTTCGCCGACCTAACGCTGGCATTGCCGCGGCGCTATACCTTTGAACACACTGGCGAACTGGTGCGCGCCGCCACCGATGCGGTACACCGCGCACTCCCCGAAGCCGATGTCGTTATTCACACCGTTCCCCGCCAGCCCAGGGCGGAAAGCATCTTCGACCGCGTGCGCGCCGTGGCCGCGCGCAACAACGTTGCGGTGCACGACCTCAGCGTGCAATCGCATCACGGCAAGCTGCGCGTTGAGCTGCACGTGGAGCTGGAAGAGACGATGCCGCTGCTGGCCGCACACAGCTTTGTCAGCAGCATGGAAGCGGAGATCCTGCGCGAGACTCCTGAGATTGACTCCGTTCTTACCCATATTGAAAGCGAACCTGCCACCATCGAGCAGCCCGAGGAGATGGTCGAAGAGGATCGCAGGATTGAGCAGGCTCTGCGCACCACGGCGGCATCCTACGACGAAATTGTCGATGTCCACCAGATAACCGTGGGCCGCACCGCCGAACACATCTCTCTATCCTGCCATTGCACGCTGCCCGACGACCTGCCCATGCATCGCGTTCACGAAATCATCACTGCGCTCGAAGACAACTTGAAATTGAAGTGTCCCGAAGTGCATCGCGTCACCATCCATCCCGAGCCGGTGACCGACAACCTGCGTTAAAGGTTGCACCCACAAGCTAGAAACCGACAAGTGCTTCCAGCCGTCTAAGAATCACAGACTGGAGGCAAGATTGACGACCTATAGCCAACCCCTCGCTCGCAAAGCCGGATTTGACGTGTCCAACATTCTTTTTCTTGCTTCCTTGATTTGCGTGTGCCTGACTGAAGCGTTCATGATTCGCGGCCTGTGGAACAAGCCAGTCTCACCTACCCACACGTTGAGAGGCTTCGATTTGCCGTTTCTTGTCTGGATTCCAGCTCTCGGGGCGTTGTCGTTGAAACAAGGAATTCGCAAGCTTTTCAAAAAGGGTGAAGTGAGCCCGGCGTTAGCCGGCACTCTGACCCCCGGACTCAGCATTTTGCTCCTGATGACTTATTTACTGATCACGCGACTCGCGCAGATCGCCTATCGTTGATGCAATTTGATGCCAGTCACTGCTTGACTGACATTATCGAAATCGGCAGCCTTCCATTCATGGCAGGCAGTGAATCCGGCGGGTGACAGATAATAAAGACGAGCCACCCAAGGACCGGGAAAAATGATCGCGCACAGCGAATGGAAGCACGACAAGATTTTTGAAGGAATATCTGAGAACGGCAACACGATCCTGTTCGATACAGATCGAGCACACGAACGCGGCCCAAGCCCGATGGAAGCGGTGCTGATGGCGTTGTGCGGATGCACATCGGTCGACGTGGTAGGTATTCTCCTGAAGAAGCGGCAGACGATCACTGGATTGCGCGTTACGGCCTCGGCAACGCAAGCGCCGGATCCTCCCCAGGTGTTTACCAGCATCAAGCTGACGTATGCCGTGCGCGGGAAATTGAGTCGCAAAGCAGTGGAAGACGCTGTCACTCTCTCAAAGGATAAGTACTGCTCGGTTTCGAAGATGCTTGAGAAGGCGGCCACGATCGAATACGAAATTGTTTATCCCGACGGAGAACCGGAGCCATGAGAGGCAGCTTCTTCATTCGATTTTTCCGGATGGCTTCAGTAGTAATGCTGCTGGTGGCCGTCGCGCTCCTGTCCGCCATCACCACAATGCACTTTGCGATTCATGGCGCTGAAGTGCAGGTTCCGGCGTTGAAGGGGATGACCGTCGCCGAGGCGCGCAGCCAGACCACAGGCATGGGATTGAATCTCGACGTCGACAATCGCTATTACTCGTCTGACGTGGCGGCCGGACACATCCTGTCGCAATCTCCAGCCCAGGGCACGGTGGTCCGTCGCGAGTGGCGGGTGCGCGTGGCCGAGAGCCTGGGACCGCAAAAGGTCGATGTACCCGACACTGTCGGCACCGAGGGCCGCGTCGCAGCATTGCGGCTTCGCCGTGCAGGCCTCGAGGTCGGCGTCATCGCAAAGTTGCCTTACGACGGAGTCCAGGAGGGCACGGTGCTTGCACAGGACCCTCCTGCGCATGAGCAGGGTATCGCGCAACCCAGTGTCAACCTTCTGGTAGCAGCGCCTGACGACACCCCACCTGATGGCTACGTCATGCCCGACCTGACCGGGATACCCGTTGTAACCGCCCAGGCGATGCTCAGCAGAGTCGGCCTGAAGTCCGCTACACCCACGTTTGTCGATACGCACGTGCCACCGGTAGGGTCCGGCGACGCACCGCCCACCCCTCCGATTGCTCCCGGCGCCGTGATTGCACAGCGGCCTCTGGCCGGTGCGCGTGTTGACCTGAAGACCGAAGTGAACCTGACCGTTGCCAAGTAGAGTGGGTCGAAACTACCGACTCGGACATCTAATCGGAAGCCCATGACTTCGGAATCAGACCAGCCGCAGGAAGAGAAACTCGCCGCGCCCGCCGCGAGCGGATACTCGCATGCTTGGCGCGCTTTGCGCCACAGGAATTTCCGGCTCTTTTTCGGTGGCCAGAGCATCTCGCTCATCGGTACCTGGATGACCCGCATCGCCACGTCGTGGCTGGTCTACCGGCTCACCAAATCGCCATTGCTACTCGGTACCGTTGGCTTTGCAGGCCAGATCCCCACCTTTTTGCTCGCTCCCCTGGCCGGTGTAATCGTAGACCGCATCGATCGGCGCAAAGTGCTGGTCTGGACGCAAACTCTAGCCATGGTGCAATCGCTCGCGCTGGCCTGGCTCACGCTTTCTCATCGCATTACCATCTCTGAAATTCTGGCCCTGAGCGTCATGCAGGGAATCATCAACGCGTTTGACATGCCCGGGCGGCAATCGTTCATGGTCAAGATGGTGGAGGATCGCGCCGACCTCTCCAATGCGATCGCCATCAATTCTTCAATGGTGAACACCGCACGCCTCATCGGCCCCTCGCTTGCGGGTCTGCTGATCGCGGCCACCAACGAGGGCTGGTGCTTTCTCGCCGACGGCATCAGCTACATCGCGGTCATCGCATCTCTGCTCATGATGCGGCTTCCAGCGGCGTCGATCGAGCGCGCAACGACAACCATGCTCGCGCAACTGCGTGAAGGATGGACGTACGTAGCCAGCTCTGCGCCGATCCGCACCATCCTGTTGCTGTTCGCTCTGCTCAGCCTGATGGGCTGGCCATTCATGGTCCTCATGCCCATTTTCGCCGGGGAAACACTGCATGGCGGCCCGCATACACTGGGCTTCCTGATGGGCGCAGTCGGCGTGGGATCGCTCGCTTCGGCCTTGTCGATGGTGATGCGGCGCTCGGTCCGCGGCCTGACTAAGATGATTCCCATTGCCGCGGCAGCATTCGGCGTGGGATTGATCGCTTTTGGACTCTCGCATGGCCTGCTGCTTTCCATGCTGATGATGCTGGTGACAGGATTCGGCATGATGCAGGGCCTCACCGCCAGCAACACCATCCTGCAAACACTGGTCGATGAACGAATGCGCGGCCGTGTGATGAGCTACTACACCATGGCTTTCGTGGGCATGGCGCCGTTTGGGAGTCTCATGGCAGGCACCCTGGCCCATGCTATCGGCGCGCCGCGTACCGTCATTTTCAGCGGCGTTGCATGCATCCTTGGCGCCCTGTGGTTCTGGTCGCGGTTGCCCGCCATTCGCAAAGACATTCGTCCCATCTACGAACGACTCGGGATCGTCCCACCCCGCAATGTGCCTGTGGAAGAGAGCGCCGAAAGCTGACATCGCCGCTTTATGATGTCTGAGCGAGAGGATTGGGCAAATGGGATTGTACGAAGATCTGGTGCGCATCGCATTCCAAGAACGAGAGCTTGTGCTGCCGCGCCTGGATGCACAAACGGCTTGGGAACTAGGTTCAAAATTGAGAGCCTTGGCGGCAGAGCGCAACCTCGCCGTCGTAATCGACATCCGTAAATTCGGCCAGCCGCTTTTTTATGTCGCGATGGACGGCACTACGCCCGACAATCCGGAGTGGGTGCGTCGCAAGAGCAATGTTGTCGCGCGGTTCCATCGTAGTTCCTACGCCGTTGGGTTGCGTGAGAAGCAGAAGGGCGAGACGATTTATGAGAGCCAGGGCTTACTGCTAGCCGATTACGCCACCCACGGTGGATCGTTCCCTCTGACAGTGACCGGTGCGGGCGTGGTTGGCTCTGTCACCGTCTCCGGCCTGCCGATGCGGCAGGATCACGAATTAGTCGTCGAAGCGCTCTGCGCAATACTTGGTCGCAATTATGACGAATTGAAACTGGCTCCGGAATAAGACCCGCTGAAGAAGTTGTGATCGCGGGTCCACCGGTGTTGTGAATCAGCCGGTCTTCTTGATCGTTGCCACGAAAAAACCGTCCGTGTGAAAAGCCCCCGGCAGCAAACGCAAATACCCTTCCGGCGTTATGCAAGTGAGCAGCCGTGACGCCCCTGATTCCGTAAGGACTCCCTCACGACGAAGTTCTTCAATCCGCGATTGAAGCGAAACCGGATGCGCAGCATCGACTTCAGCTAAAACATCGGCAACCACTCTTTCGTTCTCTTCCGGCTCCAGTGAGCAGGTGGAGTAGATAACCTGCCCGCCAACTCGCGCCCCACGCAACGCGCTGCGAAGGATCGCCTTCTGTCGGTCGGCCTGTCGCGCCAGATCCTCCAGCCCCAGCCGATGGCGAATCTCCGGATTGCGACCCAGCGTCCCCGTTCCGCTGCATGGCACATCCGCCAACACGACATCAAAGGCGGATTCCTCTTCAAGCGAAGTTGCGTCGGCAAGCCGGCATTCCACGCGGCCTCCCAGTGGCTCAAGCCGTTTGCGGAGTTGGGCCAGCCGTTGCGGGCTTGATTCGCAAGCCACGATCCGGGCCTGCGGATTGCGCTCAGCGAGAATCAGCGTCTTGCCGCCCGGTGCCGCGCAGCAATCGAGAATCGCGCTTCCGCGCACTGCGATCTCCGCCACCAGTTGCGAACCTTCATCCTGAAATCGCACGCGCCCTTCGCTGAATGCGGTTGTAGCTGTTGTGTCTCCCGATGCAGCGGTGCGCGCGGCCGCCAGCAATTCGCCCGGCTCCAGCTTCACGCCGTCTCCTGCCAATTCCTCTTCAACGGCAGGATTCTCGATGCGCACCGTGTTTGAAGGTTGCTGTTGTCCATGCTGGCAAATCGCCCGTGCGGCCTCCAACCCATAGAAACTCGCCCACCGTTCAACCATCCATGCCGGATGCGCCTCGGCCAGCGCCAACGCCGCAGGCGAGTCTTTGAGATCCTCGTTCGATGCATTTTTCGTAATCTTGCGCAGCACAGCGTTAACCATTCCCGAAGCGAAGTGGTGACCGGCCTGCTTGGTCAGCTCAACGCTTTCGTCGATCGCAGCGCGTGCCGGAATGCGATCCATATGCAGCAATTGAAACGCGCCCATTCTGAGCGCAATCAGCACCTCGGCATCCAGCTTTGCATTGGGGTGCTTGAGATGCGTCTTCAATTGATGATCGAGGGCAATTTGCCAGCGCAGCGTGCCGAGCACCAACGCGGTCGCAAGGTTGCGATCCGCCGGCGATAGCGCCTCGACACTCCTGCCACGCAACAAATCATCCGAATGCGAATGACCTCGCTCAACCGCGAGAAGAATTGCGAAAGCCGCCTTTCGCGCCGGAGAAACCGCGGACATGGCCTTCAACCCAGCCGCATCCCGGCAGGCACTGCGGCTCCGCGCAGAAACTCCGCCGCAGCCATGCGCTTCTTTCCTTCGAGCTGAATCTCGACGAATTCAAGGCAAGTACTCTGCGCGCAACCTACCAGCATTCGGTGATGATCGATGCGAATTTCGCCGGGTACACCGGAGCCTGCATCATCCGCTACTCGCATGCGATGCACAATCAGCTTTTTGCCATCGAGCATCGTGAATGCGCCTGGCCAGGGCTGAAAACCGCGCCAGCGATTCCACAACTCCGCCGCTGTGCGTGCCGCAAATTCCATACGCCCATCATCCCGCTGAAGAAGCGGAGCGAGCGTCGCCAGCGAGTGATCCTGCGGCTTCGGTTGAATGGACCCATCTTCCAGCCCTGCCAGCGTCTCCACCACCAACGGCGCGCCGTCTTCTGCAAGCACGTCAAAAAGATCTGCCGCCGTCTGTTCCGGCCCGATCGCAACTTCTTTCTGCATCAGGATCGGCCCAGTATCCAGCCCCTCTTCAAGCAGCATGGTCGTATTACCGGTGACCGTTTCACCCATCGCCACAGCCCACTGAATCGGCGCGGCTCCGCGATACTTCGGCAGCAGGGACGCGTGCAGATTGATGCACCCCGAGCGCGGCAACTCCAGCATCCACGGAGGAATAATGCGCCCATAGGCAACCACGACAATCGCATCCGGCGCGATCGCATCCAGCTGCGCGCGAAACTCCACGTTGTTGCGAATTTTCTCGGGCTGCGTGACCGCGAGTCCAGCGTCCAGCGCTGCCTGCTTCACCGGCGTCGGGGCGATCTGTTGCGAACGGCCCACTGGCCGGTCGGGCTGCGAAACAACCAGCGCGATTTCGTGCCCGGCCGCGATCAATGCTTTGAGCGTGGGGACGGCGAAGTGGGGTGTCCCGCAGAAGACCAGTCTCACAGACCTACCATGTGCCTTCACGTTGCATCTTGCGGATCTTGCGCAGGTTCAGGTCGCGCTTGAGTGCGCTCATGCGGAAGATGAACAACATGCCGTCGAGGTGGTCGATCTCGTGCTGAAATGCGCGCGAAAGCAATTCCTCGCCGTCCATCTCAAACCACTTGCCCTTCACATCCTGGGCGCGGATTCTCACCTTTGCTGCGCGCACCACTTTCTCGCGAATGTCGGGAAAGCTCAGGCAGCCTTCCTCTTCATATTGCTTGCCGTCGCGAAAAGTGACCTCTGGATTGATGAGCACCAGTTTCTGCTTAGGGTCCTTTCCCTGGCTCAGGTCAATCACCGTGACGCGCTTTGACACACCAACCTGCGGCGCGGCCAGGCCGATGCCCTGGTTCGAGTACATGGTCTCGAACATATCGTCGACCAGCTTCCGCAGTTCTGCGCCGAATTCGGTGACCGGTTCACCGGGTTGCGAGAGCACCGGCTCCGGATATTTCACAATCTTGAGAATCATCTCGTTCTACTAATAGCTCCGTATCTGTTCGATGTATCCGTCAAAATTTCGCTTCATCTCGGCTGCCGAATCGCCGCCGAACTTCTGCTGCGCCAGCCCTGCCACGGTGAGCGCCACCATGGCCTCGGCGGCCACGCCTGCCGCAGGCACCACGCAAATATCACTGCGCTCATAACTTGCGCTGGTGGCCTCGCGCGTGTCAAACCGAACCGACTCGAGCGGCCTGCGCAGCGTTGAGATCGGCTTCAAATAGCCGCGCACCACGATGTCTTCGCCATTCGAAACTCCGCCCTCGATCCCGCCAGCGTTGTTCTGCTCGCGCGTAAACCGCGTCGGCCTGCCAGTATCTTCGCTCGCATAGTGAATGGCATCGTGCACCTTTGATCCGAAGGACTCGGCCGCCGTAACACCGCGCCCAATTTCGACTGCCTTCACCGCTTGCAGGCTCATCACCGACCAGGCCAGCAGACCGTCAAGCCGCTCGTCCCAGTTGGCGTAGGTCCCGAGGCCCGCAGGCGCACCATGCACTACCACCTCGAAGACACCGCCAACGGTATCGCCGGTGCGGGAAGCGTGTTCGACCTCTTCTTTCATCCGCGCTTCGGTCGCGGCATCCACGCAGCTGAGCACGATCTCTTCACGCGCGCCAACCGCGGCAATCTCTTCCCAGGTCGCGGTTCGTTCCAATTCCACTCGCCCCACCCGAATCACGTGGCTCGCCACCTCAATCCCCAAATGCCGCAGCAGCAGCTTGGCGAACCCTCCCGCGGCCACACGCGCCGCAGATTCGCGAGCCGAGGCCCGCTCCAGCACATAACGCGCATCGGGGAAGTTGTATTTGAGCGCCCCTGCCAGGTCAGCATGCCCGGGCCGTGGCGACGCCACAGGCTGATGTTTGGCGGCATCCCCCGCCTCCACGGGCAGTTTCTCTTCCCAATTCTTCCAGTCGCGGTTCACGATCTCAATGGCAATTGGCGAGCCAATGGTCTTGCCGTGGCGCACGCCGCTGAGAATATGGGCCTTATCGGTCTCGATCTTCATGCGCCCGCCGCGGCCGTAGCCCTGCTGCCGCCGCCAAAGGTCGTGGTTCACAAACTCGAGATCGACAGTCACCCCAGCCGGCAGCCCCGAGACCAGCGCAATCAAGGCCTCTCCATGCGACTCCCCGGCAGTTGAAAAGCGGATCATGTTCCCTTCATTGTACGATGGAGCGCATGGACTACTTTCTCTTTAAGACCGAGCCCGATGTCTATTCGTTCGAGGACTTTCTGCGCGACAAAGAGACAGTCTGGAATGGCGTGACCAACCCGACTGCCGTGAAGTTCCTCCGCGAGATGAAGGCGGGGACGAAGTGGATCTTCTACCACACCGGCGAGGAACGCACGGCCGTCGGCACCGGAACCGTGGTCAGCGTCGACCCCAAAGACCCCAAGGTGCCCATCGTGCGCGTCAAGGCGGGCAAGCGCCTCAAACACCCCAGAACCCTCGCCGAAATCAAGGCCGAGCCGCTCTTCGCCAAGTCGCCTCTCATCATCATCGGCCGCCTGTCAGTGGTGCCCCTGACCAAAGAACAATGGGACTGGTTAGTGGGCTAAGTCGGACCGGTTTGTACAGTATGGAAATGGTTCGTCAGTTGAAGACCGGACCTGGAGCACGATCCTAAACGCTGTTCCCTGTTCCCTGCTCCCTACTTTCCCTCCAGCCACGCCCGCGTATTCAGCATCTGCCGTTGATCGAGCGCCCAGACTTTGCCCGTAAGCTCGTCGGCTGCCTTCCCTTCTCTTGCCGATCTTTCGAACTCGCCCGCCACTGCCTGCATCTTGGCGTCGAGATCGTCAATAAAGTTCAACACCAGCGCTTCGGGAATCATCGGCAGCTTCGGCGATCCGAATTCCAGCTTGCCGTGGTGCGACAGGATGACGTGCAGCACCAGCGTCTTCAGGCGCGGCGGAAAACCCGGCAAGCCGTCAATGGTTTTCTCCACCAACTCCATCCCCATCTGGATGTGCCCCAGCAACGTGCCCTCTACGGTGTACTCGAATCCCGATTCCCAGGCCAGTTCGCGCACCTTGCCAATGTCGTGCAGGACGACGCCGGTGAGCAGCAGATCGCGATGCAGCACCGGGTAGTGCGGAGCGACGCGGTCAGCGAGCATCAACAGGCTCACCACGTGCTCCAGTAATCCGCCGAGCCACGCATGGTGCAACTGTTTTGCCGCGGGAGCCTCGCGATACGCCTGTGCCAGCGCGGCATCGCTGAGAATCTTGGTCAGCAGCAGCTTCAGATTTGGTTCAGTAAAGCTGTCGACAAATCCGAGCAATTGCCGCCACAGCGCGTCAACGTCGCAGGTCGTGGAGGGCAGCATGTCGGTCTTATCCGCTTCACCCGCCGTGGCTTTGCGCAGTTGATCGACCTTCATCTGCAGCCGGTCGTCATAGCGAGACACGCAGCCGCGGGCCTTCACAATGTCTCCGCGATCAAATTCCTTCGCGATGCGCGGGTCACCCGGATCCCAGACGCGGCCTTCCACCTGGCCTGTTTTATCGCCAAGGATCAGATTCAGATACGGCTTGTTCGCCTTCGACAATCGCTGCTGTTTATGCAGAACGAGAAAATAGCTGTCGAAGACTCTGTTTTCGTCGAAGCTTGCGAGATCCGAAATATAGATGTCCTTCATTCTGCCCGCAAGATTACCGCAAAGGGGTGGTTTTACTGAAACGAGGGAAGTTGTCCGTCTCGAATGCCCGTCAGGCGTCCTCGCCCCGCGTTGTGTAGCATGATTTTTGACATCGTGCTACCATGAGATTTCCCCATGGACAGTGAATCACTGTCACAGGAGCAGCCATGGGCGAACTCAGCAGAATCGGCATTGCCCTCGATTCCAATCTTCTCAAACGGTTTGATCGCTCGATCGCCCGGCGCGGCTATACCAACCGATCCGAAGCATTTCGCGACCTGATCCGCGATCGATTGGTCATCGAGCGAACCACCACACCCAACGCGATTGTGGTCGGCACCGTCACCCTGATTTACGATCACCACGCTCACGGTGTCACCGAAAAGCTGACCGAAATCCAGCACGCCAATCATGATCTTGTAGTGTCAACCAGCCACGCGCACCTCGATCACGATTCCTGCCTCGAAGCCCTCATTGTTCACGGGACGTCGGACCGAGTCGAGCGCTTTGCCGACCGGCTCATCGGTTTGAAGGGCGTCCAGCATGGCCGGCTCGTAATGACCGTCCCCACTCACGCCCTCGAACCCGAAGACAAATCCGTTCATAGCCACAAGCATTGACGCGATACGCGCAGAGGATGAAGTTGGGAAGACTCGCGACAATGCGTAGCACGATTGTAAGATTTTTCATACTCCTCGCATTCGTCGCCATTGCGCATCGTACGTCTTCGCAAATAGCTGCCCGCGTTTCCGGCGAAGTGGTCGACCCAAACGGCGCGGCCCTCGCCGGAGCGCATATTCAAATTGCATCGTCGAACGTGCGGCTGAATGTCACATCGGACAGCGCCGGCAGTTTCAGTACGTTGCTACCCCGCTGGGGAACTTATACGGTGCGCGTGGAGGCTGCGGGGTTTGTCGCGATCTCCCGTCAATTCGATTTGAGTGCGGCGAACGCCACCCTCACCCTGCGACTGGAACAGGTGGCCACAACAGCGCAGGATGTAATCGTCACCACCGACGTCAGCGAAATTGCCTTGGCCTCGCCCGATCCGTCAGAAAAAGTGATGGTGCGCGAAGAGTTGCTTGATGCGAACCCCGGCAGGCCCGGCGCACCGGTTTCAATTCCCGGTCTCCCCATTGAGACCGCATCCGGTGGCATCAAGGCCCCGCAATATTTTGTTCCCGGAGTCGCAGGCGACCATGGTGAGCCAATAGCCCAGTACATTGCGGTCGGAGACTTTCTGGTTCCCAACAACCTCTCCGCGAATGCGCACGGCAACGGCTATGCCGATCCGAATATCTACATCCCCGCGGCGCTGGGCAGCGTGGGAACAGATGGCGGCGCTTTCAACGTGCTGGAAGGCAACCACGCGCTCAACCTGGCGGCCACCTACAGCCTGCGCCCGCTTCTGAAGCGGTTCGTCACCCTCACCGGCGACTATCGCGATCTGGATTTGAGCGGCGGATTCGCGCCTTCCGACCCCGCGAAGAAAGAGTGGCTGGCACTCGAAGCCAACTACGGCAACGGCCTGATGAGACGGCTTGAGCATCGCCAGCAATACAAGTGGAATGCGATGCGCATTTTTGATCCGGGCAACCACGAGATTACGTTGTTCAGCATCGGGTATTGGGGAATTTCCCATGAAGGCAATCTGGTTCCACTTGGATCCGGCTTACAGGTGAATGACACCATCGATCCTCGCCAGCAGGATCAGACGCATACCTCATTACTGGCTGCAAACGATGCATGGAAGGCCGGAAAAAATGACGCGCTTTCCTTCTCCGGCTTTTTCCGCACATACAACCTGGCCCTCTTTTCCAACTTCGGCGAGGGACTGATCCGTCAAAGCGAGTTCCGCACTGTGGAAGGCGCGG
Source organism: uncultured Acidobacteriaceae bacterium (assembly GCA_963826915.1). GTDB lineage: Bacteria > Acidobacteriota > Terriglobia > Terriglobales > Acidobacteriaceae > Telmatobacter. The sequence continues at coordinate 75,192 of CAWGYG010000003.1, read as the reverse complement.
AGGCGCGCGAAGCCCATACATTCACTCCCTGGCTCGAGGCAATGGCAGGTCTCGACTACAACGAAGACGACATTCATCGCGACAATCTCGACCACTATTTATCCGCCGATCCGCAGGTCTATGGAGCTTTTCTGAAAGTGCTGGCGAACAACGTCACCATCCGCGACGTCACCCCTTATGTGGCTCTCCATGGCGATCTAGGCAAACACCTTCGCTTTTACGCCGGCCTTCGCCACGATCAAATCGAGATTGAAAACGCCGACAAGATGAAGCCCGCCGATTCCTTCAACCAATGGTGGGGATTTGAAAACCCCAAGGCCACTGTGACATGGAGTCCGCGTGCAGGATCGGCAGCCTGGCTGCCCTCGGCCTCTTTCAGCATTGGGCAAGCCTTCTTCACTGAGGATCCGCGCATCAGCGTGGCGCAGAACAGCGGTACAACGGGCTCGGCGGCTTTGGCTTCGCCGCTCGAGCGTTCTCACTCAGAGCAACTCGTGCTCGAAAAGGAAATCGCCGGAACCGATGCGCGCGTGACCCTGGGACACACAACAACGACTGCGACGCTCGCCAAGATTGATCCCGACACCGGCCTGGCGGAGGATGAGGGTCCGGGCAAGCTCAAGTTCTTTACCGCCAGTGTGCGACGCCAATTCAATTTCGGCACCCTGCAGGCAGTGTTCTCAAAGGCTGACGCCCGGGATGTCGAAACCGGCATCGTCACGCCCGAAGCGCCGCGCACGATTTTCGATGCGCTTGCAACTTTTGACAGGCTTCCCGCGGGTCTGCACGCGCGCGCCGAATATGAATACGTGGGTCACAAGCTGCTCGACGTGGGCAACGCGCAGCACCCCGATCAATACGAGGCAATCCCCGTGGGTGAAACCCGCTTCGCCGTGATTCGCCCATTTCTCAACGGACGATTGCAACTGGGAATGGATGGCATGTTGGCGCGCGGCTACACAGGGCAGACCACCGAGACTTTCGCTCCTGGCTGGCAGATTGGCAATGCGCCGCCTGCGTGTGCTCCCGGCATCGACGGTATTGCCAACGATTTCGACTGCGGAACCGTGGAGCGAAGCGTCGGAATCCGCATGGTGTCGTGGGTTGGCGGATCAATCTCCTGGCGGTTCGGCGCGGAAAAATGACAGGGTTGCAATAACTGGGTGGCTCGTGCGCGTTGGCCGCCTCTCGGCTGGAATCTATGCCAGCGCCTCGGCCTCTTCAACGGTCTCCGCAAGGTTCAGCACGTGATCGAGCCGTGTAACCTGTAGCATGCTCATCACGCGGGGTGTGACTCCGGCAACCACGAGACGCACCTGCCTGTCGCGACAGTAAATGTGATGGCTGATGATTTCGCTCATGCCTGCCGAGTCCACATAAGGAACACCGCTCATGTCGAGGATCGTGAGTTGCGGCGATTCCAATCCGCGGAACTGCGCCCGCAGCAAAAGGATGCTGGCAAGCACAATCGGCCCGGTAAGGCGCAAGATCACCGATCCCGGAGTCTTGCCTGGGAGGGTTTCGATGGTCAGTGGCGACCCGTTTGGCATAGTTGCAACAGTGTAGGGACTGAAACGCAATTTGTCGTTAGAAATGTTCGCAAAATTATGCTCCATCCTCGCAAACAAGTCAGGCCCGGGACTCATCCCAGGCCTGACTTAGTACTTGCGATCTGGCTGCTCTTATTGCTGTGGTGGAGGAGCGGGCGCTTGCGGAGCGGGGGCCGTGGCAGGAGGAGCCGGAGCAGCCTCCTTTTGCGGTGCCGCGCCCAGAGGCGTGTCGCCTGTATTCTGCTGGTCGGCGTCTGTCTTCTTCTTCGTGTCGCTTAGCCGAGTCTTATCGCCGGTGGTCGTTTGCTTCTTCTTCTTTTTGTTGGTGGTGTCGCCGCCAAGACCCAGCGGACCTGCTTGCGCCTGGCGGTCTGCAACTTCGGCCGCATCGGGCGCAGAGGGCGCCATGGGATCCAGTTGCGGCCCCTTCGCCTTGGGCTGCTTGGGAGCCTTGGCGCGGTCGCTGAAGCGGGTCTTCTTTTCCGGCTTGGAGGTGTTCTCGAGCGGATTGTCTGGCTCAGCAGCCGCATCCGCGGCTACCTGTTGACCAGCGCCTGCGTCTTCAGTCTGGGTTGAAGGCGCCTTGGGCAGCGTTTCCTGGGGAGCCTTGCCATAACGAATCTTTTCCTTCTTGCCCGGCTTCATCGAAGCCTGATCCGTGGCTGCCTTTTTCTTCTTGCTCGCCTTGGCAGGGGACTTCACTGCAGCCTGGTCGGTCGCGGGTGCGGCAGCGGACGCCGTCTTCTGGCGGAAGGTGTGCGTCGACTCGCGGAATCGGGTGCGTTCGACCTTTGCTTTCTTCTTTGCGGAAGGCGGCGTGTATGCGCTGAATGTAATGCTCGGATGCAACTCGCCCGGCGTGGCTGCGCTATCAGAGTATCCGGGCTTGATGTAGATGGCCGCTTGATCGCGCATGGTAGCCAGGTACTCGCGCATCGCCGGTTCCATCTTGCTCATGAAGTAGTTCTGCTCCACATCCTGCTCAACGTCTTTAAGCGGTGGAACTCCGCCCGCAACATGCTGGTTGACCTTGAGGATGACAAATCCCTGCTTGGTGCGTATCGGCTCGGTGTACTCGCCGGTCTTCAGCACAAAGGTCTTGTCTTCGAAAAGCTTGTCGAGTTGTCCGCGCTTGTACTGGCCCAGGTCGCCGCCTTCCGCCGCCGTGGTGCCGTCGCTGAAGCTGCGCGCCAACTGGCTGAAATCTCCACCTGCGTGCAGCCGGGTTTCTATATCGTCCGCCTTCGCCTTGGCCTCGGCCAGCTTCTGCGCGTCGTCGGGATTTGCTCCGGTGGAAACCAGGATCTCGCCCAGCTTTACGCTCTCGGGCTGCGAATACTCCTGCTTGTGCGCCTCGTAGTAACGCTCAACCTCACCCGGCGTGGGGGCAATCTTGCGGCCGACTTCATCCCGCATCACATCCTGGGTAATGATCTGGTTGCGAATGTTGGCCTTGAAGTCTTCATAGGAGACGCCCTGCTCCTTCGCAGCCTTCTCCAGGTCTTCCATCGTGGCCAGGTTGTTCTGCTTGCGGATGTCGTTGAGCCGATTGATCAACTCCGTCTCGCCCGTGATGCCGAGCTCTTTACCCTTGGCCAGCCAGAGCTGCTGGTCAATCAGGTTGCGGAGCAGATCCTTGTGGGCTTCGGAAATCTCTTGCATCGTCGAGCCACGCTGCCGCATTTCCTGGTCCAATTCACTTTGTGCTCGGTCGTAGTCTGACCGGCTGATGATCTGGTCGTTGACGCGGGCGATGATTTCCTCAACCGTTGTGCCACCATAGGGGCTCTGCGGCGTGGTTGGACGCGCCTGCGCCAAAGCGAAACCTGTAAGCAGAACTGCGGCGAGCGAGAATGCGGCGGGGGTACGAAAGGGTCTCAGATTCATAAGTCGGCACACGGCAGGCGGCAATCTTCGCCACCTGAGGCATAGACGTCATTGTAAATGCACGGGCAGCAAAGATTGCAGCGGAAGGGCTACTTCGTGACGATTCAGCGATGATTCGGCCAGGGGAGGCAGAATATGGGTCAAATCTGCACCGCCGCGGAGGCCATTCCACGGTAACTGGCTATCCGAATGCTGCCAAAATCCGTCAAACAAGCCAGTGCTATACTTTAGCCCAGGATCGGCCCGCGAGGCGCCTCAAGGGTACCTGTTGCAGCAGCCATCCGGAGGTTCCTCCCGACCATGAAACCCCGCGCCCGCAGGGCACTTTTCACCCTCGTTGTCTTTTTTGCCGTTTGCGCGGTTGCAGGCTCCGTCCTGCAGCGCAAGGTCGGCGCCCAGTCTTCGCAGGATGAGAGCCAGATTCGCGACAGTCTCAAGTCCTTTACCGATGTGTACGCCCTGGTTGAGCAGAATTACGCCGAGCCGATCGAAGGCGATAAGGCTGACACGGCTATCTATGACGGCGCTATCCCCGGCATGCTGCGCGTGCTTGACCCCCACTCCAACTTCTACGACCCAAAAGCCTACGCCAAAATGAAGGAAGACCAGCGCGGCCACTACTACGGCGTCGGCATGGTCATCCAGCAGCAGAACAACAAGGTTTACGTCATTACGCCGTACGAAGGAACGCCATCGTTCCGCGCCGGTCTTCGCCCCGGCGACATCATCTCGGCAATTGACGGCAAGTCCACCGACGGCATGACCTCTGACCTGGTTGCCAAGAACCTCAAAGGCCCTAAAGGCACCCACGTTCAGGTAGCAGTGATCCGCGAGGGTCAATCCAAGCCGCTCGTCTTTGACCTGATCCGCGACGAGATTCCTCACCCCTCGGTCGACCTGAAATATGAGATTCGTCCCGGCATCGGGTACATTCACCTGACCCAGTTCCAGGAGACCACGGCCCAGGAAGTGGACGATGCCATCGACAGCTTCCCCAACCTGAAGGGCCTCGTATTTGACCTGCGCGGCAATCCCGGCGGACTGCTGAGCCAGGCTGTTGAAGTATGCGACCACCTGCTGGCCAAGGGCCAGAGCATCGTCTCCCAGCGTGGCCGCGCCTACCCCGACCAGAACTACACCGCAACCCACGGCAATGACGGCAAGACCTTCCCCATCGTTGTGCTGGTGAATCGCAATACCGCTTCGGCGGCTGAAATCGTCTCCGGCGCGCTGCAGGATCACGACCGCGCCCTGATTGTGGGCGAAACCACCTTCGGCAAGGGCCTTGTGCAAACGGTCTACAACCTCAGCGAAAATACCGGCCTTGCCCTGACAACCTATCACTACTACACCCCGTCTGGACGGTTGATCCAGCGCAACTATACGGGCGTTTCGCTCTACGACTACTACTACAACCACGCTGGAGCCTTGGCGCCGAACTCATCCAATCGCGAAGTTAAGCTCACTGACTCGGGCCGCACCGTTTATGGCGGCGGCGGCATTACGCCGGACGAGAAGATTGAGACTCCCAAAGGCGACCCGTTCCAGGACCAGCTCCTCTATCACTCCACTTTCTTCCACTTCGCCGCGCACTATCTTGCCAACCGGACGGTCGACAAAAACTTCCAGGTGGACGATGCGGTGCTGGCCGAATTCAAGCAGTTTCTGACCAGCGAGGAAATTCCCTTCACCGACAAGGACATCGCCGATAACTCCGACTGGCTGAAGACCAGCATCAAGGAAAAGATCGTCACCAGCCAATTCGGACAGTTGCAGGGATTGCGCGTGATGGCCGACTGGGATCCGATGATCCAGAAGGCGCTCACCTTCCTTCCTGAAGCACAGGCCCTCGAAGACACCGCCCACAAGGTGCTGGCGCAAAAGGCGCAGGCCAGGGACACGAATCCCCAGGGTGCCGCAATGCAGCCGTAAACGAACATTTCACAGCGTCTAAGACGCAAAAAGGCCATCCCTACCGGATGGCCTTTTTCATTGTAGCCGTCATCACAGCACGCTCCTTCCAGTGCTCGTACGCTTCCTAGCGGAGGGAAATCGATGTCCGGAATTATTGCTGAGAACACAGCAACCGTTGAAAATCTGTTGACCGCTTTTGAAGGCGAATCGAATGCGAACGCAAAGTACAAGGCATTCGCAGTCAAGGCCGACACAGACGGATGGCATGGCGCTGCCAGTCTCTTCCGTGCCGCTGCATGCGCAGAACAGATCCATGCCGCAAATCATGCCCGTGTCATCAGGGCGTTGGGCGGCGAGGCACATTGCGAGATCCAGCCTGTAGATGTGAGGACGACTCTTGATAATCTCAAGACCGCCCTTGCCGGCGAGCAATACGAAGTCGACATCATGTACCCCGGCTTCCTCAAAGAAGCCATCGCGGGCAACAATGCTCCAGCCGTCCGCACCTTTCGGTGGGCCATAGAAGCCGAAAAGTCCCATGCCCGCCTGTATCGCGAAGCCATTGCGCTCGTCGAAAGCGCCAACAAGAACTCGCGGGCTGCGTCCACACACAATTTCTACGTTTGCGCGATATGCGGGCACACATCGGAGAAGCCGGTAGACCACGAACGCTGCCCGGTGTGCAATCTGGCCTGGGAAAAATTCGAAGTGATCCGGTAGCGGCGGTTATAGCATTTTCGGAATTGCTGTAGACCGAAACCTCACGCTCAAGTGGCTTTTCCCTCAAGAACAAGCCACCTTCAATGCAGTCAAAAGGACGACATCGATTCCGAAAATGCTCTAACGCTGGCTGGCTTCCCCGGCAGCAACTTTGCGATTGAACTCTGCCGACTGGTTGCGCGGCACGCTTAGCGAGTGCCACCTGTCTCTTGCGTAGTGTTTGGCTAGCAATACAATCTGGCCCACATGGTGGGGATAGTGGGCAATCTGGCGATTGATGGCCTGCATCACCGAGTGCGCTTCACCGCGGATCGTGATAGTGCGTCCAAGATCGGCGTCGGTCAGCGGCTCAATCGCCTGAAACACGCGGCTCCAGCCGTCTTCCCACTCCCGCAGCAGCGCCTCGCGTGTCGGCGGCGGATCGATAAACTCGCCATCGCGATTGCGATCCGGCTTCTCTCCATCCGTAGTCAGGAAGTCCGTCCATCGTGACCGCATGTTGCCCGTTATGTGCTTCACGATGATTGCAATGGAATTCGCTTCCTCATCGAGCACGGCAAAAAGCTGTGCGTCGGTCACCTGCTCCATTGCGCGCTCGCCGAGCTTCTTGTAATACCTCAGCAGCGCCAGTGAATCCTCGATATACGACGTGGTGAAATGAAGCGCCATGCCCGATATTTTAATTGAGACCGAGCACGCCATGCGACAGCTTCAACCGCTATTTTGGACGGCTCCTGCCGCGGTCCCTGCCCGCGAAATATGCGCAATTCCCGCTTACCGGGCACGTATCGCACTTCGGCTTGACCCGCTTGCAAATCTGCTGGCCATGTTCCTTTAGCAACAGATAAGCCCGCGTTCTCGCATGGAACTGATCCGGAATCTCCTCTTCAATCAGCGATTGCGCCTCGCGGTAAGTCACGCCATAGTTCTCGCGCTCCAGCCCCAGTTGAATCCGCACCAGGACATGTGGGCAGTTGGAAGGGAGAGCCGCGATCGGCGCAATATGCCCAAACAGCAGGATGCGGTCCGCACCAGGATCGGCGATGCCGGGAAATTTCTTCAACGCTTTGCGCACGTCTGCGATGGGGCCCGCTAGCGCCGCGCGCAGATCGCCGCCAAACTCATTCGCGACGCGTTCCACAATCTGATGCAGACGCAGTGCCCGAAGTTCAGGCACCATGCCGCCGGCCTTCAGCGCATGCGCCAGCTTGGCCTGGGTCGCTCGAAGCAACTGGCGGGGCTCAACCCCGACTTCGCTCGTGAGTGCCTTCCATCCCCGCGTGCAGGTCGCATCGCTGGCCGGATATCCGCAGTGCCACCACACCAGGAACGAATAAGGATCTACGGGCCAGCAAGGCTCCTGGGGACCGTGGAACTCTTCAAGCCGGTCGAGCAGTGCGGCAACGCCAATGGGCTTGAACGGCACTTTCATCTCCTGCGCTCCATGAGAACGCGGCAAGAACATCCCGGCGCATCAAGGCTCGTCGCGATAAATTCCCATCTGCACCGTGCCGCCTTCCACCAGCCGCGCACGAAACATTCCCGGCGTATTGAAGCTCCACGCCAGCTGCCCATCGGGAGTGATGGCGATAACGCCTCCATCCCCGTGCAGCGCCTCAAGCTCCTTGTGAATCACCTGGTCCGCTGCATCCTGCAACTTCATGCCCTTGAAATACACCAGGTTGCAAACCTCGCGCGCCACGCCAAGGCGAATGAAGTATTCCCCTGACCCCGTCGAAGAGACGGCACAGGACTGGTTCGATGCATAGGTTCCCGCTCCGATAATCGGCGAGTCGCCAATGCGCCCCGGCATCTTGCCCTGCATTCCACCAGTAGATGTGCCTGCGGCAATGTTGCCCTGCAAGTCCAGCGCAACGGCGCCCGTAGTTCCGTAGTGGCGCATGTCAGGTGATTCGTCAAACTGCGCAACCGGCACCGTGGCTCCTTCAGGCGGAACGCCCGCAGGCCGCGACGGGATCGGCTTGCCTTCCTTCTTCAGCTGCTTCACCAGCGACTGCCAGCGGCTCTCGGTAAAAAAGTAGCTGGGCTCTTCCATCTGCAGCCCTACACTGGCTGCAAAGGCGTCGGCGCCCGGCCCCGCGATCATCACGTGTGGCGACTTGTCCATCACCGCGCGCGCCGCGCTGATGGGGTGACGCGGGCGCGTAACCCCGGCAACTGCTCCCGCCTTCAGGTTCGATCCGTCCATGATGGAGGCATCCATCTCATTCTTGCCTTCCCTCGTAAACACCGCGCCCTTGCCTGCGTTAAACAGTGGATCGTCTTCGAAGACTTTGAGAGTAGCCTCGACGGCATCGACCGCGGAGCCGCCTTTGTCGAGCACCGCTGCACCGGCATGGATCGCGCGGTCAATCCCGGCCCGGTAAGCCTTGTCGCCGTCAGGACCCAGCGCCGAGCGCTCGATCACTCCCGCTCCGCCATGCACCACGATCGCCCAATGATGCGCCGGCTCCTGCGCGATTCCTGCCGCAGACGCCGCGACGAACAAAGCCGCTCCGCCAACCTGACTCCTCCACCCCATATTCGTTGCCTCCATGGATGCCGCTAGTTCTGCTGAATCAACCCGAGCGTTTCTCTCTCGCTCTAAACTCGGCTCGTTCATCCAGACAATGGTATATCGCACCCAGGCACCATCTGACAGCGAATCCTGTTCCATGTCCCCAGATCCCTGTTCACTGTCCACTGTTCACTGCCTTTCCGTTACCATCGCATTCAATGATGATCCGCACACGATGTCTTGCCTGCCTGCTTGGTTTAGTCGGCTTCGTCCCCTTCGCGGACGCCAAGCCCCGCCCTATCCCCGTCAAGGTTGTCATCGTCGCCATGTTTGAGATCGGCCAGGACATAGGCGACCAGCCCGGCGAACTGCAGTTTTGGGTAGAGCGCGATCATCTCGACAAGATTTATCCGCTCCCTGCCGGCTACCACGCCGCCCGCATGCACAACGACGGCGAAATGGCGATTCTCACCGGCCAGGGCACAGCTCACGCAGCGGCCACCATCATGGCCCTCGGCCTTGACCCGCGCTTCGACTTTACCCACGCCTACTGGATCATTGCCGGTATCGCCGGAGGCAGCCCCGATCGCATATCGCTGGGCTCCGCGGCGTGGGCGCGATGGGTTGTCGACGGCGACCTCGGCTACGAGATCGATGCTCGCGAGATGCCGCAGGACTGGACCACTGGCTATGTGCCTTTGCGCAAGACGCGCCCCTTCGAGCCGCCTGCCGCCGCACTCGACGGCCAGGTCTACGCGCTCAACCAATCTCTCGCACAATGGGCGTTCGACCTCACCCGCGCAACGCCTCTGCCCGATGTCGACGCGCTCAAGGAGATTCGCGCTCACTTCGACGGCGCCGCGGCTCAGCGACCACCCTTCGTGACCATGGGCGACGAGATTTCGTCTTCAACCTACTGGCACGGTAAGCTCTCTGACGCGTGGGCGACGGAGTGGGTGAGTTACTTCACTGGCGGCCAGGGCCAGTTCCTCACTACGGCGATGGAAGACACGGGAACCCTGCAATCGCTCAAGTACCTCGCGCAGGCCGGCCGCGCCGATTGGAATCGAGTCCTTGTGCTGCGCACGGTAAGCAACTTCGATCAGCAGCCGCGCGGCATGAATGCCGCCGACAGCCTTGCGCACCAGCGCGTCGGCACCTACAGCGCATATCTGCCGTCTCTCGAAGCCGCCTACAAGGTGGGACACGTGGTGGTGAATGAATTGCTCACGCATTGGCCGAGGTATGAACAAACAACTCCTTTGCGTAACAGCCCCTGACAGAGGAGAATGCTTGCGACCAGCAAATCCTTTAATCGTCGGCACACTGGAGGCACCGCGTGAAGTTAAATTACGGAACCCTCGCACTGGTCGCAGTTGGCTTGGTGGTTTTTCTGGCGTTCGCCTGGGGACCGCCATGGACACCTATGCGCGTCGCAGGACTAGCCATCGCAATCGCGTCCTTCCTGCTTCTCGCGCTCGCCCGCATTCAACTGGGTCGAGCCTTTAGCGTGCAGGCCAAGGCAACCACGCTGGTCACAACCGGCCTCTATTCCCGCATTCGCAATCCAATCTACCTATTCGGCGGGTTGTTCATCGCCGGAATAGTTCTCTTTACACAACGTCCTGTGCTGCTGCTATTCCTCGTCGTCCTCGTTCCTATGCAGCTTTTCCGCATCCGGAATGAGGAGCGTGTGCTGGAGGAGAAATTCGGCACCGCCTACTCCGATTACAAACGGCAAACGTGGTTCTGACTCAGCCCTGATTCAACGGATGGATCGAGAGTCCATTCGAGACTTGCAAGACGCTCTTAAGGACGACTCGATGCATTCTCCCTGGTTTGGCGAATTCCTTGGCACGCTGGTTCTGGTGCTGCTGGGCAACGGCGTAAATGCCGGTGTAACGCTGCGCAAATCCTACGCAGCCGACGCCGGTTGGATGGTCATCACCACCGGATGGGCCCTGGCTGTGCTCTGCGGCGTGCTGGTGGCGCAGGCATTCGGCAGCCCCGGCGCCAACCTCAATCCCGCCATCACGCTTTCGGTCGCGATTACCAATGGCAACTACGACCAGTTATTCAGCCTGTGGTCGGCTCAGTTGCTCGGCGCTATGGGCGGGGCCGCGCTGATGGCTCTGCACTATGCGCCGCATTGGAAGCTCACATCCGACCCTTCTGCCAAGCTGGGCGTCTTCTGCACCAACGCTGCCGTGCGCAGTCCGCTGGCAAACATCTTCAGCGAGGCCGTGGGAACGGCTGTGCTTGTTCTGGTTGCCGGCGCTATCTATTCGCACGGAGTGGCCAAGGACGGCCCGGCAAACGGCATGGGCCAGTGGCTGGTGGCCAGCCTCGTGTGGGGCATCGGTCTCTCGCTCGGCGGCACCACCGGCTATGCAATCAACCCCGCGCGCGACCTTGGCCCCCGGCTCATGCATTGGCTTCTGCCCATTCCCGGTAAGGGGGGATCAAACTGGAAATACGCGCCGATCCCGATCATTGGCGATCTCGCTGGCGGCGCTCTCGCTGGCCTGTTGCTCCACTTCGCGCATATCTAAACCCATATCGCTTACCAGCCCACCACCGTGACGGCGAATGGTCCCATCCTGATCTTGCCGTTCTCCGGTTTCACGATGCGCGCAGGATTGTCGCCTGTCTCCACGTCCACTGTCAAAGCGCTGGCACTGCTCGCGTCGGCTAGCGAAACGTCCACCGTTCGATCCCGCTTGTTCACCAGCAGCAGCTTCCGGCCCGTCGGCGTGATGAATGCCTGCGCGGCAAGATCGTCTGAGCTGATCGACGTGTAGACCAGCGTGTCTCCGGGATGGAATGAGTCCTTGATCAGCTTCAGTACCCCGAAGCGCGCGTTGGGTTTGTTATTGGTCCAGTCCATCATGCTCACGCTGGGAAACTGCGTGGGATAGCCGATCAGTTGCGACTCGCCGATGATGTCGATCTGCATCCGCGAAAGCTCGATGTAGAGATACGCGTATAAAGAGCCAGCCAGGTTCCAGTAGGCCGGCGGGATCGGCTGCATGATGTAGCCCTTATTGCCTTGCTTCAAGTCGTCTGATGAGATAACCCCCAACTCGTCCGTGTCGGTTTTGGTCTGCGGCGCCAGGCGCTTGCGGATGTCCTCGATGTAGCGGACCGCCGTGAGAAAGCCGTCAGCCTGGTCGAAATAGGTGTACTGCCAGTCGGCCATGGTCTGATCGCCCGTCGGAATGGCATAGAAGTGATAAGAAATGTAGTCGATCGGAATTCCCGGCCTGTGATTTGCAGGATTGAGAAAGTACTCAAAGTAATGCGGGTTCTCCCGCGGATTCGCCAGCGCGAGGCCCATGAATTTCATTTCCGGGCTCACCCGGCGAATGCCTTCGACGATTGCGTCATAGCGCTCGGTGTACTGCTCCGGAGTAGTTGCGTGCTCCAGGTCAGGCTCGTTAAGCACTTCCCACACTGGCATGTTGAAGTGGTATCCGGATTCGTGACGCTTGCCGTTCTCGTCGGTAAAGCCGCCGTTCGCATACCAACTCACCAGTCGCCCGTAGTATTCCCCCAGTTCTTTGCCGCTCGGATCGCGCAACTCGGTCCCCTGCGTGTAGTCCCATGTCACCTGGTTGGGATCGGCCGGATAGGTCACCGGCTTGTCGGTCTTGAAAAGCCACGCCGGCATCGTACTGAAGTTCATGACGGTGGGATGGCCATCCGTGGCCGCGAGAAAGTCCTTGGTCATCGGGTCAATTAGGCTGAAGTCCCAACTGGTCGTCTGCTTCGTGGGCGGCTCAAGCTCGGCCACTGCTAGCCTGGGATACGGAAGCCATGGCACGTAGCGCACATAGTCGGCGCCCAACTCCTTCACGGCCTTGTAAGAGGCGGCGCTGAGCGGCTCGCCGGGCCGCAGCGGCGGATTCACCACCACCTGCAACGTCGGTATCGATTTTGAAACCACCACCGGCTTATCCCAGTGAATCGACAGCTGCGGTCCCGCCTGGCCATAATTTGCCGCTGCCGCCACAAGCAGCAGGATGGAAGTCCCCCGCACTGCGAGCCTTCGAAGCATCTTCACTAACTCACCTCAATCATGACCTTGGTAAACCGCGCCGGTTCGTGGCTCCACGCCTCCAGAATCGCAGGCGTCTCTTCCATCGGCACCAGGTGCGTGACAGCATCCTCCACCGGGAAGCGGTGACTCTCCAGCATCCGGATCACATCGCGAAAATCTTCGGGCAGCGCGTTGCGCGAGCCGAGAATGTCCAGCTCCTTCTGCACAAAGAGCCTTGTCTCATAGGCCACCTGCTCTTTGGCGTAGCCGATGTAGACGACGCGGCCGGTGAATGCGACCTCCTCCACTGCCGCGCGAAAAGTCTGCGGCAAGCCAATCGCCTCAATCACCACATCCGGCCCCCGACCGTTGGTAAGCTCCGTCAATTGGGCATGCAGGTCGCCCGTGCTCGTGTTGATTACGTGCGTCGCGCCGGCCTTGCGCGCGGTCGCGAGCTTGCTGTCCTCCAGATCCAGCCCAATCACCGTCGCACCGCGAAACGCCGCACCCGCCACCGCCCCCAGGCCTACCCCTCCGCACCCAATCACGGCCACGATATCCCCAGCGGCCACACGGCCGCGCGCCGCTGCATGGAAGCCCACCGTGAGTGGCTCAACGAGGCAGAGCTCCTTCAACGTGAGGTCAGCACGATAGAGCCGCGCGGAGGGGACCGCGATCAGCTCGGTCAGTGCCCCATCGCGCTGCACACCGAGAGTCTGGTTTCGCTGGCATGCATTCGGCCGTCCCCGCAAGCACGAGGCACAACTGCCGCAGTTAGTGTAGGGCGAAAGCGTGACGTGCGTTCCTGCCTGCCATTCAGAATGCGACCCGCCATCCACCACTGTCGCCGCTACCTCATGTCCGGGAATGCGCGGAAAGCTTACCAGTGGATTCCGGCCGCGATAGGAATTCAGATCGCTGCCGCATAATCCCACCATCCGCACTCGCAGCAGAACCTCGTCTGCGCTAGCGACGGCTGGCTTCACGTCGATCATCGACGCTTTCCCAGGCCCTTCCAGAACAACCGCTTTCATTTCTGCGTCTCCGTCAAAGCCATTATCTTGCGAAGCATCGATGATAGTCGAGTGGCGTATTTCCAGCTCAAATGCGCAGGTTGTATCCTTGCCAAAGCGGGCCATTAAGAACTCCCGCTGCTTCTTGAGGAAACACGTCGCATGCCGGGCACCGTTCTGCAACTCGATCCGCGTGACAACGTTCTGGTAGCTCTCACTCCGCTTGCTGCTGGAACCGTCGCGCACTTCGGCCCTGCATCCTCTCCATCGACTTGTCCGGTTACGGAACCCATTCTCGCCAAACACAAGCTTGCACTCGCTGACTTGAATCCCGGCGACTTGGTCCTCATGTACGGCATGGTGGTGGGCGAGGCAACGCAGGCGATTCCACGCGGCGGCCTGCTCTCAACCCGCAACGTGCGCCATCGCACAGGCGGATACACGGTGCAGCGCCACCCCGTCACCCTCGCGCTGCCCGATGCCTCGGCGTTGACCAACCGCACTTTCATGGGCTATCACCGCGCCGACGGCCAGGTGGGCACGCGCAACTACTGGCTCGTGCTGCCCCTGGTCTTCTGCGAGAACCGTAACGTCGAGCGCATGAAGGAAGCACTTGAAGAAGAATTGGGCTACGGCAGTTCGCACAACAGCTATCGCCCATTGGTGCGAAAACTTGTGGATCGCCAGGTGAGCGGAAACGGAAGTGAATCGCCCGACCATGGCAACGTTGGCGCAAATCGTATCTTCCCGAATCTCGACGGCATTCGCTTCCTCACCCATCAGGGTGGCTGCGGCGGCACGCGCCAGGACGCGCAGGCGCTCTGCGGATTGCTGGCGGGCTACATCCATCATCCCAACGTCGCCGGCGCCACCGTGCTGAGCCTGGGCTGCCAGAATGCGCAAGCCAGCATGCTGATGGAGGAGCTGCGCGCGCGCGATCCGAAAATGACCAAGCCGGTCCTGGTCTTCGATCAGCAGCGCTCCGGCCGCGAAACCGTATTGATGACCGACGCACTCGACCAGACATTTGCCGGCCTCATCGAAGCCAATCGCACGACCCGCAAGCCCACGCCGCTATCCGCGCTCACCGTTGGCCTCAAGTGCGGCGGCTCTGACGGATTCAGCGGCATATCGGCCAATCCTGCCATCGGGTACATCTCCGACTTGCTTGGGGGAGTGGGCAGCAAGACAATTCTGAGCGAGTTTCCCGAGTTGCACGGCGTGGAGCAGGAACTCATTGACCGCTGCGTCACCGACGAGCTTGCCCAGCGCTTCTACGACCTCATGCAGGCGTACTCCGCGCGCGCCAAGGCAGTGCATTCAGGCTTTGAGATGAATCCTTCGCCCGGCAACATTGAGGACGGCCTCATCACCGACGCCATCAAGTCAGCCGGAGCGGCGCGTAAAGGTGGAATCGCGCCGATACGCGATGTGCTCGACTTCCCTCAATACGCGACCACGCCGGGACTCAACCTGCTCTGCACCCCCGGCAACGATGTCGAGTGCGTCACCGCGCAAGCGGGCGCGGGCGCGAACCTGGTGCTCTTCACCACCGGCCTCGGAACGCCGACCGGTAACCCGGTCGCGCCAGTGTTGAAAATCTCTACCAACTCCACGCTGGCAGAGCGCATGGCCGACATCATCGACTTCGACGCAGGCGGCATCGTCACCGGAGAATCGACGATCCCCGCCTGCGCTGACAAGCTGCTCAACCTCTGCATTGAGGTGGCAAGCGGCGAGAAGCTCACCAAAGCAGAACAACTCGGCCAGAATGATTTCATTCCCTGGAAGCGCGGAGTCTCGCTCTGATTCAGTTCGACAAAGGACCGCGAATTCACTTCAGGAATGATTGGCTTTGTCCTGGCTTCTGAGAACTTGAGAGACTCAGCCCGCTATTCCAGGCAGGACGCCACAACCGCCAACGCCGCAATCGCCGCCGTCTCCGCGCGCAGTACGCGCGGTCCCAGCGATACCGCGCGCCAGCCGTTCGCATCAAACAGTGCTTCCTCTTCAGGAGCCCAGCCGCCTTCCGGGCCAATCGCAATCTCCAGCGTCGGCATCTCTGCTTCCGCTGCGCTGATCGCTTCGTCCAATGCTGTACGTAGCGTGGTCGAGCGCTCCTGCTCGGCCAGCACCAGCCGCGTCGACGCCGATGCTGCACGCACGCGTTCGGCCAGTGCAATCGGCTCGTGAATCACCGGCACATCTGAGCGCCGCGATTGCTGAGCGGCCTCATGCGCGATACGGCGCCATCGTTCCGCTCGCTTTTGCGATGCCTGTGCGAGGTGCTTCTCAGTCCTTCGCGCGATCACCGGTGCAATGGCTGTCGCCCCCAATTCGGTCGCTTTTTCGATGGCCCACTCCATGTGATCGAACTTGTAGACGGACATTACCAGCGTAACGGGTAGGGCAGGCTCGGCTTCCAGTTCGGCGATCAGATTGAAGCGAACCTCGCTCGCCTTACCCGGCCCCCCGGTCATGACGGCGGCGACCTCCGCATGAAAAACCCGACCCCCTGCGACCACGTCGGCTTCGGTGCCCGGCTGTGCGCGGAGCACGCGCGTCATATGCTCCGCCTGCGTTCCAACCAGTGTCGCGGTGGCTTCATCCCAATGCTCGGCAATCCAGCGGCGTTGCGTCATAGCCTTTATTCATGCACCTTTTCGTTATGTCCAAAAACACTTCGGGGGACGCTTTAGGCGTCCCCCGTTGTGTTGCCTTTTTTGGTTGGAAGACCCGTTACTTCTTCTTCGCGGTCTTTTTCGCGGCCTTCTTCGCGGGTGCCTTCTTGGCTGCTTTCTTAGTTGCCATTTGCCTATTCTCCCTTTTCGATGGTTTGCATCGAGTTCTGCAACATTTGTTGCAGTTGAGGAATGTATAGATTCATGGCGAGTAAGTGTCAAGCAAAAAACGACATTGGAGTGGAAAAAGTGGCAACAATTCTTTCCGAGCGAGATCGCGATTCCAACACCTCACCTCAAACGAGATGTCGCGAATGGAGGAATGCGAGCGTCAAACCCGCGACGAGATCGTGCAAACTGTGCGCGAAAATTCCCGCGCGCAAACTTCGGCGATAGAGTGCGAGCAAGCTGAAGAGTGCGCCAAAGACCGAAAGCAAAAACATATTTCGTATGCCTTCGTACCCATGCGCAGAGCCGAACAGCAACGCTGAAAACACCACTCCCGCCGCAGCACTCCCACGCCCCCACGCAGTGAACTGACGCTGCAAATAGCCGCGAAACACAAGCTCTTCCGCCACACCGACCAGCAAACACAAAAGTACCCACGCTGCGATTTCGCGCCCGTTTGACGGGGCCAGTTGCAACACCGCGCGCGTCGTTTGCTGTTGTTGCGGGTCGGGCGCAAACGGCTGTCCGGATTGAATCGGGAGGTGTCGATGTGTGATCGCAGTCTCAATGCTCAACCACGCAGCAGCCACCGTCCCCAATGCCATCAGCGAGCCGAACCAGAACAAAATGGCGATCCCCACGTCGCGGAATATCGAACGAGGGTCGTTCGACACCGCGCCAAAGAGAGAACGCAACGGAATCTTCCTGAGCCGCAGTCCGAAGGCGACCCAGCCCACCAATGCAAGTTCCAGGATGACCGTTACGGCATAGGTATCAAGCCTGCTCACTGGGCGAGCCCCGCGTGCGCCGGGGTGGCGATAGACCCCGAGGAATGAGACCGCGAGAATGATCAGAACCAGCAACACCGTGTGCCAGACAGGCGCAATCGGCTTGGGAGTTGTCGATGCCGCGGTTAACTGTGCGGAAGGCAACGCGATCGAATCAGCATTGCGATACTGCGGTTCCGCACCGTGGTCACTGTCCTGCTCGTTGATCTCATCCATCTTGAAAGGATGTTAGACGAGGGAACCGGAAAGCCGCAAAGTTCCACCTTTGTATTCGTCGTATCTACAGAACTCGATTCCTAGTTCTTACAGGCTGCCGCTGCGCGCTCCTTTACAAACTGACCCAGCGTTCCTGCGTCGCGCCGCTGGATCAGGTCATCGAGGTATGGCTCCCGATCCTTTGGATTGGCCTTGAGCAGAAGCTCGTAAATACGTAACGCGCCTTCGACGCCGGCGACAAGTTCAGCCGATCGGTCATCTCTCTTGTCAGGATTCTCTATCAAAAAAGCGGCCTGTGCCATAACCTCGCCTCCGAAGATTGTCGAGGCATGCTTTTTGTCGCCTTTTGGAAGACTGTCGAGAATGGAGCAGACATGCACCGTCAAGTCGGGAACTTCGGCGAGCCACTTCAAGACTGAACCAAACTGGTCCTTTGCCTGCGGGCCTAATGGATCTGATTGCCAACTGTGAATGTTCACGAGTGCTTGTTGGCGCTCTTCGGGCGTTGAAGGACCGCGTTTGTCCTGAGCTAAACCTGCAAGAGGGGCGAACAAAAGCACGCAGCTTACCAGCGATGCTGACACCGTACGGAGAAACATTGTTGGATTCCTCGCCAGCCAAGCTAGCACTCGATAATGTTCAACGCAAGGCCGGCGAGACTGGTTTCCTTGTACCTCGATTGCATGTCGAGCCCCGTCAGGTACATGGTGCGAATCACCTGGTCGAGCGACACCTTGTGCTCTTCCGACTCGCTCATCGCGATGCGCGAGGCATGCACGGCCTTTGCCGCACCCATGGCATTGCGCTCAATGCAGGGAATCTGCACCAGGCCTCCAATGGGATCGCAGGTCATGCCAAGATTGTGCTCCATGGCTATCTCCGCCGCATGTTCAACCTGCCCATTCGTTCCACCCAGCGCTGCCGTCAATCCTCCAGCAGCCATTGAGCAGGCCACGCCTACTTCGCCCTGGCATCCCACTTCCGCGCCGCTGATCGACGCGTTCTCCTTGTAGAGGATCCCAATCGCTGCCGATGCAAGAAAGTAGCGAATGATCCCTGCGCGGTCCGCGCCGGGAATGAATCGCTCGTAATATCTCGCAACGGACGGCACCACTCCCGCCGCTCCATTCGTAGGGGCGGTTACGACGCGACCGCCGGCGGCGTTCTCCTCGTTCACCGCCATCGCATACACCGTTACCCAGTCGAGCGGAGCCAGCGGATCCGTTCCCTGCCCCGCAGCTTCTTTCACGCGCAGCCGCTCGGCCAGGCGATGCGCTCGCCGCCTCACATTCAATCCACCCGGCAGAATTCCTTCCGTGGCGATGCCGCGGTCGATGCAATCCTTCATCGTCTGCCAGATTATCTCGATCCTGGTGCGAATACGCTCTTCTGTCGCCTCTTCTGTTCCGCCGCCTTCTTTGCCCCGCAGACGCGCGCATTCATTTGCGAACATAACCTGGTCTATCGAGAGCCCATGCGCCTGCGCGGCTTCAAGCAGCTCCGCCGCACTATGAAACGGGTAAGGGATCTGCACTTCCGTCTCGCTTGCCGGCAGTCCCTCCGCCCCGTCCTCGACAATGAACCCTCCGCCAATCGAGAAGAAAGTTCTTTCGTTCAGCACATTTCCTGCTGCATCCATCGCGCGCAGACGAAGTCCGTTGGGATGCTGTGTGCGCGCACCCGGAGGAAACATGATTGTTCGCTGAAAGACCAGGTCTTGTGCCTCATTGAATTGAATCGCACGTTTTCCCGCGAGCTTCAGCTGCCTCGTCGATCTGATCGCGGCTACAGTCGATTCAATCGCTGCCGGGTCAATCGAAGCCGGTTCATTCCCGGCCAGGCCCAGCAGCACGGCGCGATCTGTTCCGTGCCCCATCCCGGTCAGCGCAAGCGACCCATACAACTCCACCTGCACGCGGTCAGTCTTCTCAAGTTCGCCGTTCGACTCGAGTTCTCGTGCAAAGCGGCAGGCCGCGCGCATCGGTCCCATGGTGTGCGAACTCGATGGGCCAACACCGATTTTATAAAGATCGAAGAGACTCGTGGTCACGCACAAGATTGTAGCTTGATTGAGGAATGGCAGGCATTTTGCTGAGTTCCATCCCATGAAACCAGCCGAGGCCACAGGGGCAATCGACTGACTCGCAGCAAACCCAAGCCCAGTGTCTCTCTTCGAAGTCCGCCGCAGGCAAAGTCCCGGAATCAGCCTTGGTTGCAAGGGCCGAACTCGTGTGATGGGCAGCCCATCGCTGGACGCATGGCGTCTGCTACACTCCCTGCGAAATTGACGCCATGCTTTTTAAAGCTCTTAGCGCCGCTGTTTATGGAATCGATGCGAACCTTATTGATGTCGAGGTTGACTACAGCGGCGTAGTCACTGACAAAGACATCTTCCACACCGTGGGCCTGCCCGACGCAGCGGTGCGCGAAAGCCGCGACCGCGTGCGCGCCGCCATCAAAAACTCGGGCTACTCCATGCCCCCCACGCAAACCACCATCAACCTTGCACCCGCAGATCTAAAAAAAGAGGGATCGGGCTTCGACCTTCCCATCGCCGTCGGAATCCTCGGTGCTTACGGTGCGCTCCGCGTCGACAATGTTGACCGCTTCCTGATGGTTGGTGAACTCGGACTCGACGGTAGCGTCCGCGGAGTGCCTGGCATGTTGCCCGTCGCCATCCTGGCGCGCGAGAAAAACATTCCCAACCTGATTCTTCCTTCAGCGAATGCCGCCGAGGCTGCCGTCGTCGAAGGTGTCAACGTCTATCCCGTCAGCTCCCTGCTCGATGTCCTCGAGTTGCTCAACTCGACCGTCGTCGGTCAGATCCAGCGCGAGCCCTTCCGCGTTGTCACAGAGGACCTGCTCGGAGAACTCCAACATTTCTCTGTCGACTTCAAAGATGTGCGCGGCCAGCAGACTGCGAAACGCGCCCTCGAGATAGCCGCCGCCGGCAGCCACAACATCCTCATGATCGGGCCGCCCGGTTCCGGCAAGACCATGCTCGCCAAGCGACTGCCGTCCATCCTGGCTCCGCTCACATTTGAGGAGGCGCTGGAAACTACCAAGATTCACTCCGTTGCCGGAGTCCTCGATGCCGCGGCCGGCCTTGTCACGCAGCGACCCTTTCGCTCTCCTCACCACACCATCTCCGATGCGGGCCTGATCGGCGGCGGCATCGTGCCCCGCCCCGGCGAAGTTTCCCTGGCTCACAACGGCCTTCTCTTCCTCGACGAATTGCCCGAGTTTCCACGCAACGTCCTCGAAGTGATGCGCCAGCCCCTCGAAGATCACACCGTCACCATCGCCCGCGCCTCCATGTCGCTCAGTTTTCCGGCGCGCTTCATGCTGGCTGCCGCCATGAATCCCTGCCCCTGCGGCTACTTCAACGACAAATCCCGCGAGTGCATGTGCACTCCGCCGATGATTCAGCGCTACGTTGCCAAAATCTCCGGCCCCCTGCTCGATCGCATCGATATACATATAGAGGTGCCGGCTGTTCAATACAAGGAGTTACGCGGTGGGGCCGCCGCCGAAGGCTCCGCTGAGATTCGCGCCCGCGTCATGGCCGCTCGCGAACGCCAACGCCAGCGTTTCAAATCGTTTGGCGAGAGAATCTACGCCAACGCCCAACTGACAACGCGCCAGGTCCGCGTCCATTGCGAACTCGGCCCCGACTCCGAGCGCCTGCTCGAGCGCGCCATGCAGCAGCAGGGCCTGACCGCGCGGGCCCATGATCGCATCCTTAAGGTGGCCCGCACCATTGCCGACCTCGAGGGAGCTGAGCGCCTGGCCGTATCCCACCTCGCCGAAGCCATCCAGTACCGCACTCTGGACCGCAGCTACTGGGCCTGATTCCGGCTTTTCCACAGGCCTGAGGCAGGACGATCCTGCATCTCAGTTAACCGCTATGGTTCCTTTGTGCTAGGCGATCGGTGATGACTGTCACATTCAGACAATTAATCGTCGATTATTCTTGGAAATCGAGCCTGTATATCAATTAATTTGAACAAGATAGGAGGAGGTGCCGCCATGAAGCCTCGGCTCCGCAAATCACCCCCTATTTTGCAAAATAATAGTTGACCCAGAAAGGACCCCGTTATACATTCATGAGTGCCATCCACAAGGGTAGATTGCACAACGCGATCTCGCGTTTCTCTGCCAGTCCCGCATCATTTCTGAGCCAAGGCTCATTTGTTGATGCCCGGGTGTGTTTTTACACCCGTGAACTGGGAAGCCAGGGACGTAAAGATTTCCAGTGCAGCAACTTCTACTCTTTACACGGCAAGCTGCCTTATCCCAACTGAGATTTGCGGCAAAAGAATTTTGAACTCGACGCTCAGTTCGTGCGTCTAAATGTTGAGCAAAACTGTTTTGGGGCAGGTCCGCATCGCAATTAGCAGGTATGCATCACATTTTAAGCAGCTGTACCGCTGGTGCCAGGTAGTACCAGCTGGACAGTGATTTTGGAAGGAGAATTTCTTTATGCGTTCTGATTTAGTATTTGGGGCACTTTCTCATGTGTCCAATCGCTACCAGCTCTGCCAGTTGGCAAGCAAGGCCACTCGGAAGCTGCACAAGCCCAACACCCGGCTGCAGGATACGACCAACGAAGTGCTTGTCCGCTTCCACTCCACCAACCCCGGCTCGTTGACGCTTGCAACTGTGTCAGCGGCCCGGCCTATCGAGACCCGCCGCGCAGCCTGAACGGCCTCTCCTGTATGATCAATTGAGTCAAGCAAACGATTATTGGCGGCCTTTTGTAAGCTTCTGAGGCCGCTCTTCCCCGGCGTTTCCGCTCGCAGCTTGAATGAGGAACCAATTTCAAGCGAGCCGCGCCGGCCGCAACTCTAAACCCCGCCTAAATGCTCCCGAAGTGCTTTCCCCTTCTCGGGCCCCTCAGCACAACAATCCCGCCTCGCAGGTGAACATGACCATCGCCGAACTAAAAGAAAAGAACATCACTGAACTGAGCCGCATTGCGCGCACCCTGGAGATCCCGGGGACCAGCGGCCTTCGCAAGCAGGACCTGATCTTCAAGATTCTTCAGGCACAAAGCGAAAAAGAAGGCCACATCTTTGCCGACGGCGTGCTCGAGATTCTGCCCGATGGCTACGGCTTCCTTCGCTCGCCTGACTACAACTATCTGCCCGGCCCTGACGACATCTACGTCTCGCCCTCGCAGATTCGCAAATTCGACCTCAAGACCGGCGACTCGATCAGCGGCAACGTGCGCCCGCCCCACGAAGGCGAGAAGTATTTCGCCCTGGTCAAGATCGAGGCCATCAACTTCGAGTCGCCCGAAGAGACGCGCAACAAGATCCTCTTCGACAACCTGACTCCGCTCTATCCGCAGGAACGCATCAAGCTGGAGACCGTACGCGAAGCCCTCAGCGGGCGCGTCATGGACCTGCTCACGCCGGTCGGCAAAGGCCAGCGCGGACTCATCGTCGCTCCGCCCCGCACCGGCAAGACCATGCTCTTGCAGTCCATCGCCAACTCCATCACCACCAACCATCCTGAAGTCGTCCTGATCGTGCTGCTCATCGACGAGCGCCCCGAGGAAGTTACCGACATGCAGCGCTCCGTCAAGGGCGAAGTCATCAGCTCCACCTTCGACGAGCCCGCCGCACGCCACGTGCAGGTCGCCGAAATGGTGATCGAAAAAGCCAAGCGCCTGGTCGAGCACAAGCGCGACGTGGTCATCCTGCTCGACTCCATTACCCGTCTGGCCCGCGCCTACAACACCATCGTCCCGCCGTCGGGCAAGGTGCTCTCCGGCGGCGTCGACTCCAACGCTTTGCAGCGCCCGAAGCGCTTCTTTGGCGCGGCCCGCAACATTGAAGAAGGCGGCTCGCTCACCATCATCGCCACCGCACTGGTCGATACCGGCTCGCGCATGGACGAAGTCATCTTTGAAGAGTTCAAGGGCACCGGCAACATGGAAATCATCCTTGACCGCAAGCTGGTCGACAAGCGCGTCTTCCCGGCCATCGACATTCAGCGCTCCGGCACGCGTAAGGAAGAGCTGCTCATTCCCAAGGAAGATTTGCAGCGCATCTGGATCCTGCGCAAGGTGCTCAACCCGCTGTCGCCGGTCGAAGCCATGGAACTGCTGATCAGCCGCCTGGAAAAGGTCCGCAACAACGCCGAATTCCTCGCCAACATGAACCAGCTGTAGAGCGAGAAAAGTGGCCGGCTGTTTTCTCGACCGCGGAATGCGCGCAATTGAGAAGGCAATCGGAGCGCCTTTTCGGATTCTCGGGGCGCTGGTAAACTAATTAAGTCGTGGGGCTGTAGCTCAGCTGGGAGAGCGCCTCGTTCGCAACGAGGAGGCCAGCGGTTCGATCCCGCTCAGCTCCACCATTCCCTTCCAGTCTGAGACTCCGATCTCGCCTCTTTCCAGCGTATAATCCACTCGACTTGTCACATAATTTCCAGCCCGGCGACGTCATCTCCTATATGGAGATGTGCGCAGCCACCGGAGTCAATCTCCAGCGCGGGATGAATTTTCGTCTTCGTGGGGCCGAGACGGTCGTTTTGATGAGCGTGCGTCCCGGTGCGCCATATGCCGATCGAGTAGAGGAGAACGGTCGCGTTTTGATCTACGAGGGACACGATTCATCAAGAACATTGAACGGGCCGGACCCAAAGAAAGTGGACCAGCCTAGGAAAAACCCGGGAGGATCTCTTTCACAAAACCGACTATTCGAGCAGAGTGCGCTCCGTTATAAGCAAGGAGAAGCACAGGCCGAGCGAGTTAGCGTGTACGAAAAAATACGCTCCGGAATATGGGTCTACAACGGCTTGTTTGATCTGATTGAATGTTGGACTGAAGAGTCAGCGGGACGTCAGGTGTTCAAGTTTAAGCTCAGATTGACTGATGCAGGCGAACATGAAAACCCCGCAGTGGCGCCAACGATTTTGGATGAGGATCGACTCATTCCGAGCTGGGTGAAGCTTGAAGTTTGGAAGCGGGATCAGGGTAGGTGCCGGAAATGTGGAAAAACCTCCGGCCTGCATTTCGATCACGTCATCCCTTACTCTAAAGGTGGGTCTTCTAAGAATCCTGAGAATATCCAGATTCTTTGCGGACAACACAATCTCGCCAAACACGACAAGATAGAATGACGAGAAACCGAATCACTTCCGGTTTCTGCACACCAGCATTCAACTTTTCACAACCACGCTGACGATGCTATCGATGCGTGTGATCAATCCTTCACTACGGTTCTACCCAGTCGAGCGCGTACACATCCTGCGTCCCTCTGTCGCGCAGCAGCAGCACCGAGTTATCGGGCGCAACCGCAACCGACCCGCCCCCCAGGCCCGTCAGCACCAGGTCCTTTAGATCGACAACCTGTTCCACCTTGTGGTCGGCGACGCGAACCCTCTCCACCCAGCCCCTGCCCGCTAGATCCTTGATGTAGATGTATTGACTGTCGCCTGACCAGTTCAGCCAACTCAAAGTTCCCTTTGCGACCTCGCTCCACGTCTGCGTCTTGACGTTGAAGACCACCAGGGTGCTCGAATCGCTTTTCATCGCGGCGATGTACTTCCCGTCCGGCGACCATCGCGGCGAAAAGAGCCCTTGCGACCCCGGCACGGGCGAAACCTGTCTCGTCTGCAAATCAAATATCCTGATCGCAGCAGCGTTCGAAGCGGCGGCATCGTTGGCATCGCCGGCGAAAGCTATCTTCGTTCCATCCGATGACCAGGTAGGGTCCTGCTCGTTCCGCTTGTCGGCGGGAATCAATTCCTGCGGCGTGCCGCCGTCTGCCGAGATCGTATAAATCTTGCCCGGGTGGCTGGGCCCCGCTGGAAACTCAAAAAACATGATCTTCGTTCCGTCCGGCGACCATCGTGGCAGCACCGGCTGAAGCGGCGCAAACGTCAACTGGATCCGGTCGGTGCCATCTGCGTTGCTTTTCCATAGATCGCCCTGCGGATACGAAACAAACGCAATCCGCTTGCCGTCCCTCGAGAAGTCGATCCAGTCCGCAGAGACTCCTCCAAGGAACTCTGAAGCTTGTCCCGATTTCAGGTTGAAATCCGTCAACTCTCCCCGATACGTCCGCCCCACTACAAAGAGCTTCTTTCCATCCTTGCTTGGAAGCGGCGATTGCAGCGACATGGGACTCGAGGTCAGTTGAACTGGCTGAGGCTGTGAGTGAAATAGCCGGCCCTCCTGTGGCAGGGCCCAGATCTGCCCATGAGACTGAAAGACAAAATACTTTCCATCAGCCGACCACTTGCCGCAGCATTCACTCGAAGCGTTCTGCCGATTGCCAGTCAAGCGATGCGGATTTGATCCGTCCGCGGCAATCTCCCAAATGGCCTGCTCTCCGAAAACCGCTGTCGTTCCACTCTGGGTGATTTCCGTGGTGTCAATTCTCAGGTGCTTGCCGTCGGGAGACCACACCAGCCCCGACACGAAAGCAGCCATCGTCACAAGCTTGTGCGGCTCTGTTCCGTCAGCATTCGCCAGAAACACATCCCTGTCTTTCGCAAAAGCCAGGCGTTTGTCATCGGCCGACCAGGCAGCGGCCTGTCCTACCGCATCCCCAAGGCGTCGCGGGGAAGCACCCAGAACCGGCAAGTTCCAAAGAGGCCCTATTGCCGGATACCCATGTCCATCTACAACCAGGAATGTCGACCCATCCGGCGACACATTCACAGGCACCATTGTGCGGCCGGGCATTGGTATCTTCGACTCCTCGCCGCCCGAAGCCTCAATCGCCGCTGTGTCCTGCGTCCCCGCATCGGCCAGGGTCAGAAACAGTCTCGAACCATCGGTTCCGATCAGCGTCTTCTGCAATCCGTCATGCGTGAGCTGTACGTAATTGGAGACCTGCGGGACAGGCGCGGACCTTGTCCAGAGATAGGCAATCACACTACCCGAGATCAGGACGCCGATTGCCAATCCCAAAAGCACCGCGCCTGTCCATGACTTCCGTTTCTCCGGCACTTTGTAGCTTGACGTCAGCGTTGACTGCGTCGAATCCGAAAGTGCTTCCAGCGCGAAGCCAAGATCGGAAGCCGACTGGAAGCGCTGTTCCGGATTCTTTTCCAATCCTCGCTGCAAAACTCTCTGCAGCGCGACCGGCGTCGTTGGCGCCAGTTCCCCAATTGGCACAGCTTCTTCATTGAGGATCGCGGTCATCGTTTCAACAGATGTGGGCTTCTGGAATGTCCGCTTCCCGGCCAGCATCTCGTGCAGCACTGCGGTGAATGTAAAAATGTCGGAACGATGGTCTGCTACCTGTCCCCGCACCTGCTCCGGTGACATGTAGCCGACTGTCCCCAGCACCAGCCCGGCCATGGTTTGAGCTTCTTCCGGCGGCGCGCCAAGCTCCGATTCCTTTGGCTGCGTCAGTCGGGCGAGTCCAAAGTCCAGGATCTTTACCTGTCCGTCTTTCGTGATGAAAAGGTTTTCGGGCTTGAGATCGCGATGAACAATCCCTTTCTCATGGGCGGCGGCCAGGCCGCGCGCAATCTGCGCACCGTACTCGATCACCTTCCGCACTGAAAGCGGGCCGCGCTTCAACCGCTCTCGCAGCGTCTCTCCATCCAGCAGTTCTGACACCAGGTAGGGTGCGCCCGCATACGTCCCCATCTGATGAACCGCGAGAATGTTCGGATGATTCAAGGCCGCCGCTGCCTGCGCCTCCTGCTCAAACCGGCGCAGTCGATCCGCATCGGCGCTCACCAGACCGGGCAATACCTTGATAGCGACTTCGCGATTCAGGCGCGTATCGCGCGCACGATACACCTCGCCCATTCCACCCGTGCCGAGAAGAGATAGAACCTCGTACTGGTCAATCATCTGGTGCGGGCTGAGTGGCATCTCCGCGATTATATATTTCTTGGCGGGAGCCTCCATTAAGGCTCGGAGTTGATGATGTCCCTCTCATTGGGCTTCGTTAGCAGGAGGAACATGAGTTGCAGCGCGGTGAAAAGGGCAGCCTCACCGCCTAGCTGAAGAGATCCTTCATCTTCTCCAGCAGGCCCGGCGATGTGGGCTTGTTTTCGACCGTCATCGACGTCCCCAACTCCGCAATCAGTTCGCGCTGTGCTCGGGTGAGCTTTTTGGGAATCTGCACCACGACCTTCGCGATCAGGTCCCCGCGCCCTTTCTCGTTCAGAAAGGGAACGCCCTTGCGTGCAATACGAATCTCCTTGCCGCTCGGTGTGCCCTCCGGAATTTTCAAGGTCACCGGCCCATCGATGCCTTCAATCTCGATCTCCGCTCCCAGGGCCGCCTGCGGAAAGCTGATGGGAATAAGGCAATGCAAATTCTGGCCCTCGCGCTGGAAGAAGTCGTGTGCGCGGATCGAAAGCACGATGTAAAGGTCGCCACTGGTGCCGCCCGAACGGCCCGCATCGCCCTCGCCCGTGTAGCGGATTCGCGTGCCTTCTTCAACACCTGCGGGAACTTTCACCTTCAGCTTGATTTCCTTGGTCAAACGCGTCTCGCCCCGGCAAGTCTGGCAAGGATCGCTGATGATCGACCCTCTGCCTCCGCAAGAGCTACAGGTGCGTGCGACAGAGAAGAATCCCTGCTGATAGCGAATCTGCCCGCGACCTTGGCATTGTGGACAAACCGATGGACCCCGCCCCGAAGTGCTTCCCGTCCCATGGCAGGTTTCGCACGCCTCAAGCCGCCGGATCTTCACTTCCGTCTCGACGCCGAAGATCGCTTCTTCAAAATCGATGGTCAAATCAAAGCGCAGGTCGTCGCCGCGAAGCTGGCGCGTGCTTCGCTGCTGGCTGCCGCCCACGTTGAACATCTCGCCAAATAGGTCGCCGAAAATGTCGCCCAGATCGACGCTGCCTGAGAATCCGCCAAAGCCACCCGGTCCCGAGCCGCTGACACCGGCGTGGCCAAATCGGTCGTACGCAGCGCGCTTGTCCGCGTCGCTCAGCACCTGGTATGCCTCGCTGGCCTCTTTGAACTTGTCTTCCGCGACTTGATCGCCGGGGTTGCGGTCAGGATGGAATTTGAGCGCCAGCCTGCGATAGGCGCTCTTCACCTCCTGGTCGCTGGCCCCGCGCGAAACACCTAGAACTTCGTAGTAGTCAGCTTTACTCACTCGTGAACTCAAACCTGTTCAGATCCTTTTCCATGTAGGGTACGGACCTTAGCCCGTACGTGAAACCGCAAAACTCGACCCGCATCCGCCTCTACAACAGAACGCTCGGCCTTTACTCACTCGTCTGCTTGGGGTTCGATACGACACGCACCATTGCTGGCCGCAGCAACTTCTCGCGCAGCCTGTAGCCACGCCGAATCTCTTCTGCCACATGCTGGTCGGGCAAGTCTTCCCGCTCCACCGATCCCACCGCCTCATGCTGCCGCGGATCAAATGCTTCGCCCATCGTCGCAACCGGTTGCACCTGCAGGCCGCGCAGTATCTCCTCCATCTGCTTGATAATCAGGTCCACGCCCGAACGCAACTGTTCCGCCGTCGCAGTCGATCTCAGCGCCAGCTCAAAGTTGTCCAGTACCGGCAGGAACTGTTCCACCACGCTGCCAACGGCATAGTCGCGAAACTCCTGCCGCTCCCGCTCGCCCCGTTTGCGTGCGTTTTCAAATTCCGCCTGCATCCGCGCCAGCCGATCCTTCAACTGGTCGCGCTCGGCCTTTAGCTGCTCCAGTTCCGCTTGAAGCTGGTCAACCTCTGCCTTGCTGACCAGCGTTTCTTCCGGCTCGGTCACAATTTCCGGCGACACTTCTACCGCCTCCGCTGCACCTTCCTGCGCGACAGGTTCGGTTGTTTCCATCGTTGTCAATTCCGCTTCCTTCTCTGGCATATTTCTGCGCAATCCCCAAATACTCTTCTTCTTATTCAATGATAAATTCCTTGGCAAGCGCCGGTTTCATTCTGGCTTGTTCAATCTTGTTCAATACGGCACAAACTTCTTCTCTGGACGGACGAGAAACCGCGTAAACCGTCCTGAAATCTGGCTTTAGCTCTATTGAGCAGGTACTTCGAAAATGCGCTCCGAAAGTCTTGCAACGTAGCGCACCGCTTGAATCATCTCCTGATATTGGATGCGGGTGGGCGCAATTACTGCTACCGTTCCAAGGCTGGCGCCGCCCAACCGCGCAGGTGCGCCAATCAGCACCAGGTCTTGCATCGCCGGGGAAGCCTCATCAAGTCCCACCACCACACGTACTTCCTGCTGACTGCCGTTCATGTATGCGTTCAGCAACTCTATCAGCCGCTGCTTGGCCTCAAGAGCCAGCAACATCTGGCGCAACCGCTCGCGATCTACCTCGGCGGCAATCAGGTTTGACAGTCCCTCAACATAGAGCACCGCTTCGGTCTCACCGACAGAAAGCGCTCCTTTGCGGCATAGCTCTTCAACCGAAGCAAGCATCTGGTGATATGCGGCCCGCTCCGCTTCCATCCGCCGCGCCAGTTCAACGCGAATGCGCTCAATCGGCCAGCCGTGGAAACTCTCGTTCAAGTAGCGTGCGGCCGTTTCCAGTTCCAGGTGGCTTAATTCGCGGTCCAGCACCAGCACGCGGTCAAGCACCGCCCCTGCCTGCGTCACCAGGACAGCCAGAACCCGCCCTGCGGAAAGCCTTGAAAAATGGATGTGTTCCAGCACCTGTTCCGCCGTGCTGCTGGCCAGCGCAACGCCCAATCCGCTCGAGATCAGCGCCAATACATGCGACGTGCGCTCCAGGTACTCACTCGAACTGGACACGCCGGAGAAGCTTTCCTCGATCTGTCCACGGCGCTGCTCGCTCAGTGAGAGCGGTCCCTTCGCCGCGGCTCCCAGCCCTCCAGCGGCTGCACCCGGTCGTCCGATTTGTGCATCGGGCCGCGTGATCTGCTCCACGTAATAACGAAACGCTCCGGCCGTGGGAACGCGTCCGGCGGAAGTATGCGGCTGCTCCAGCATTCCCGCCTCGCCCAGGGAGGACATGACGTTGCGGATGGTCGCCGAACTCAGACCCTCTTTGTTCGCAAAATAGTCCGCAACCGCCTGCGAAGCCACAGGTTCGCCCGAGGCGATATATAACTCGATAACCGCCGTCAGCACCAGGCGTTCCCGCGGACTGACGCGTGCTTCTGGCATCTTCCCGCCCCCATTTGCGGCTCAACCGACTCCGCGAAGCTCCAGATCCGTGCCCCGGCAAGGAGTCACTAATCCCTCCATTATCTGATGCTTACATAAGCAAAATGGGCAGGATTCTCCGGTTTAATTCTAGGCAGCGCAACCGGTGCTGTCAAGTAAACAAGATGGTCCGGCAACTCTCAAATTCAGCACTCCAAATAACTTGGAGCCCCGATACCACAGCACCGTTCCCTCACTCACACTGTAAAAATCTGTGAACCCGCATCAGCGCAACACCAGGCTCATGCGGAACCTACGCACCTGCTACTGCTTCTTGTCAGGTAACGGCGTATACGACGGCAGAATCCGCGACTCGGAACGAAACAGGTGATAATCCTCAAACGCCACGTCATTGATCAAGCTGGACGCCGAGGCTTCAGTGGGACGACCGAGAGGGTCTCTTCCGCCCATCAATCCCATCAGGTCGAGTGAAATCGACACGCTCCGCAGGGGGCACGTATAAGTCTTGCCGCCGATCTCTACCGGGCCATATTCGACCAGGATGTCGCCGCGGAGAATGAGTGAGCCGAGCGGTGGATCCGCCTGTACAGTCAGACGCAGAATCTTACCGAGGGCCGGATCGATCGCAACTTCACCGTGATATCCCGTCGCCTTCTCCGCGAGACCGTAAAACGCAGCGGAATAATGCGATTGATTTTCTGGTACGCGATAGCGAAACACGGCCATCATTCCGGCACTTCCGCGTTCCCACCGGTCCCAGATCATCTCACCGCGCGATGCATCTACAATTACCGTCGTGAGGATCGGGCCGAAGATCCCCCTAGTGATCAGGCCATTGCCTTCTGCACGCGAAGGATCCTTTCCCCATCCGCGAGGATCTATCACTTCCTTCCCGTCGCGATATGTGACGATTACCTTCGAACTTCCCACGATGCGCCACAATGAATGAGATGGTGTCCTCGTGCGCAGCCTCACTTTCTCCTTGTCCTCACTGTTGCCGTCATAGCGAATTGTGGTTTCTGTAGCGTAAAAGTCCGGTAATTTGGGCAACGTCTTGCCCAGATAATCCACAGTCAAAGCAATCATGCGCCGCTGTTCGCCCAAATCAGGAGGAGCTTGAGAAACCACATCCGCAGCCGCGGGGCTCAGAAACGCTGAGGCATCCGCCAGCGCCATCAGCGCTGTCTTCGATTTTTCTCCCCGCAATTCGGCACTCAACACGGTCAACTTCGGGGTGCTCATGCGCTCCGTCAATTGCAGCCGCTCGAGTTCCTTCGCCACGTCGGAATCCCGCTTGCCTGTGCTGCTCCGTACAAGATCGATCAGCTGTGCCACAGTCACCTGCAGCAGCGCACCCGGCTGTTCCTTAGCAGGCCGTGGTTGATCTGCGGGCGCTTGCGTCTGTTGCCCTCGCAATATGCCCGGCAGACAAAGCCAGAGAACAAAACAAATACACCCTGCTCCGCGCATGGTTCCCGGCCTGCTCATAGTTTTTCCCGCCGCATTCAATTACACCATCTATCAGTGCGACGGAGGTTCGTTGTAGTACCCCGTATTCGTGCGAACCGTTAGTTCCGGCTTGTCGACCAGCACTTTCAAATCGTGATACTCGTCTGCAGCCGCAGCTACCGGTGGGGCAATCGCAAGGGTGTAATACTCGCCAACGTCCGACACGCATCGATCAATCTGGCCTCTTACATCGTTGCTGGGATCAATGACCTGCCCACCCGTTTCGGTTGCCAGAACCTGAAGCGCCAGGTTTGCTATCTCGGTCTTCTTCACTTCTCTCACGGGCTTCAGATAGCCTTGATAGAGCGTATTCGTCGCGCCCACAACTGTGAAGAGGCTATACAGCGTGATCCGTGCTTCCCGCAGCTTGGCCGACAGTGCCACAATCTTCCTGAAGTATGTCGCGCGCGACACATCGGTCTGAATGAAGAATCGCTCCGTCAACAGAGGCCATCCTGGTCCCAGCCAGATAACCAACTTTCTGCCGGGCTTGTGCGACATGTTTTCCGCTATCCCGGTCATCGCCTCGATCGAAGACTGAAACTGTTCCTGAAGCGAATACACGCCTCCCGACAGATCTCTCGACCGAACTGTTCCGTTCGATTCATCAAGCATCTTGGCGAGCGCATTGCCGTCTTTTGAAGAAGCAGGTTGCACGTGCAAGCCGTCGCTCGCAAACACAAAAATCGAAACGGGTTGCTTCAGGTGCCCGTCATTCTCTCGCAGAAACTTGTCGACCTCGAGCCGAAGGCGTGTGGTCGCTTGATACGGCAAGTTCACTGCATCGAGCACAATGATTACTTCAACGGGCGGATCCATCTTTGACCCCGCTGCTCCATCCGTGCGGCGGAAGCCCAGAATCTTCCTTGGCTGATTGTTATCCAACACCGAAAAGTCGAATGGCTCCAGGTCGGCAACCGGCTTGCCTGAACGGTCAGCGACCAATACATCCAGAAAAATGGGCCTCTGGGTTGATGTGGGAGTCGTTCGAGAAGTTACTGGCGCACCTTCCTGTGCGTTTGTTGCTTTGTTGTCGCCCTGCTGAGCAGAAGAAAGTACCGAAGAACTGAAAAGAAAGAAAAGAAGCACACAACTTGCCTTGCACATGGTTCCTACCAGAATCCCAAATTGGTGTTGAATCACTCTACCCTACTTCGTCGGCGGCTCGTTATAGTACCCGGTATTCGTTCGCACCGTCAGACCCGGCTGATCGACCTGCACGTTCAAGTCGTGATACTCGTCGGCATGATCCGGAGGCGGCGGATCAAAAGAAATCCGATAGAACTCGTTCGCGTCCGCAACGCAGCGATCGATCTGCGCGGTCAGGTTATTATCCGGACCAAGAATCTGGCCGCCGGTCTGAGTCGCAAGCACCTTGAGCGCCAGGTTGCCGGTATCGGCCTGCCGCGCCGACTTCACTCCTTTCAAATAATTCTGATAGAGCAATGTGTACGACGTATCGCTGCCGCCTGCCCCTATGTTCGCAGGAGAAACGCTGTAAACAACCATTCGCGCCTCGCGCAACCTCGTTGAAAGCTCAACAATGCCGTCGAAGTAACGCTGCTGGTCTTTTTCGGAATAGGAACCGAGTTCCTGCCGGTTGAGTATTGGCCAGCCGGGCCCAACCCAGACAAGCAGTTTTCTGCCGGGCTTGCGTGCCTCGTTTTCCGCAATGGTTGTCATCGCATGAACACATACTTGGAAGCGCTCCAGCATGCCTTCCCCGCCCATCGCTGAATCGATGCTCCTGACGCTGCCCTTAATCTGATTCACCACGCTAACCAGCGCATTGCCGTCCGCTGAAGGTCGCGGTTGCACACGTATGCCCGCGTCGCTCAGCAGCAGCAGCGTTACCGGTTGCTTCAGATGTCCGCCGTTCTCCAGCAGGAAATTATCGATCTGCTGCCGTGTAACCGCGACTTGCGCGAACGGCAAGTTGACGGTATCAATTACCAGGATTACCTCGACCGGAGGCTGGGGCTTCACCGTTGAGTCGTTGAAGGCGCGAAACGAAAGAATCTTGCGCGGCGCATCGTTGTCCAGAAGTTTGAAGTCCCATGGCTGCAACCCGGTCACCGGTTTACCCGCCGCGTCGTTCACCACAACGTCGAGTTTGATGTGGCCTTCCGGAGTCAATGCGCCCCGCAGATTGGCCGCTTTCGGTGGCGGGCGCTCTGTCAATACGGGGTTCGGAGGCCCAGTCTGCGCCGGTCCCTGCCCAGAAGGCTGCTGTCCTTTAAGCGCCTGGCCTGGAACTGATAGCAAAACCCAAAACAACACTGCGAACCAAGCCATCCGAAACTTGTTCACGTTAGCCATCTCTTCTCCAGCAATTCAACATTTCGATGGGATGCCATCTCTCGCCTTCGCCGCTGCCCGGCACAATCATAAGACACAGGAACCGGAGGCCGGTCTCTACGATTTTCGGCCTTGTTCTTCGATGTTGGGGTTGCTTCACTGGCCTCTCCGACTTCAAGCGCGCCACATCCTCCTGCCATCAATGATGCCGCGCATTGAATTGCGACGCAGGGCTACAATTCAAGGGTCCTTAGATCTTTTATTGGTCGTGAAAATGCCTGATACCTCGTGGACTGATTCGGTTCCTCCTATCAAAAAGTCCCTGCTAATCATCGTCAGCACTGTCGCCGTCTTCTCCTTCTCTTTCACAGCGTTGTCGCAAGATATCTCTCCCACCTATACGTGGAAACCCGTCCGTATCGGCGGAGGCGGATATGTTGTCGGTATGGTCCTCCATCCGCTTGACTCAACCGTTCGCTACGCGCGTACCGACGTCGGCAACACCTATCGCTGGGACAATCCCACGCAGCAGTGGATCCCCATGCGCGTCAGCAACACCAATGGATCCGGCATCCAATCCGCCGCGGCTACCAGCGCGCCCTCCGGATACGGCATCGATACCATCGCCGTCGACCCCACCAACACCAGCGTCGTCTATATCGTTTTCCCCACCGCACAAAGCTGCGACGTGCAATGCCCGACCGGCTTAGTCGAGATCTACAAGAGCGTCGACGGTGGCCTCAACTTCACTCCCGGCAACATGAGCGCCGCTTCGATCGCCGGCAATCCGAACGGCCCTCATCGCACCGCCGGTGAACGCCTGTCCGTCGATCCCGCAAATCCCTCCGTTCTCTACTACGGCAGCGACTCGCAGGGTCTCTTCCGCTCCGGCGATGGCGGCACAACCTGGACGCAACTCACCGGCGCGTCTGCTCCGCCCGTCGACGTCGAGTTCGTCAACATCCAGTTCGCAAAAGGGCCCGGCACTGTCACTGTGGGCGGCGCCGCCGTTAGCAAAGTCCTCTACGCCGTAAGCGCCAATAACAGCGATGCGGGCGGCGACGTGTATCAAAGCTCCGACGGCGGCCGGACCTGGACCGACATCTCTACTGGCGTTACCGACACTGCAAGCGGGCAAAGTCTCAGCCATCAGGCTCTCGGCTCCTTCATCGACGCAAGTGATGCCCTCTACATCCCAGAGAACTCCGCAACCAACGGCGGCCTTCGCGCCTATTGGCGTTTCGCTGCTGGTCAATGGACGCGATTCTCCCTGCAAAACGGCGGCGTGAATTCCATCAATCAGGCTGTCGTCGGCATCGCCGTTGACCCAACCAATCTCCAGCGCATCTATGCCATCGGTGCCGACACCAGCCTCGCCCGTTCTGATACCGCGGGAACCACGTGGATCAACCTTGGCCCCGCGCAGTACGCAAACACCCTCGCGTGGTTGCCGCAAACCGTGGGCATGTCCAACGGCGAATGGCGCAGCAATGGCGGCCTCAAGATCGATGCATCCGGCAACATCTGGACTCCCACCGGCCAGGAGGGCCCGCTCAGCATTGCCGCCGCCACTGCCGCCACCGCAACCGCCGCCAATCCGCCCAGGTGGACCATCGTCACCTCGGGCATCGAAGAGATGGTCAGCGAAGACATAGTCATCCCACCCGGCAGCGGAGACACCATCATTGCGACGGCAATGGACACCACCGGCTTTTCGATCACCAATCCTGACAACTTCAGCGCTGTGCAGATTCCCCTGCAACAGGAAATCATTTCACAGGGAACTTCGGTCGACTACGCGCCCGACGTGCCAACCTATATCGCCGTCAGCACCAGCAATGTCGCCACCAACGGCACTAACTATTCCGGCTACTCCACCGACGGCGGCAAATCCTGGACCCGCTTCGGCCATTCTCTTCAGTTCACATGCGGCGCGACTCTTTGCGACATTCCCGCCGGCATCGTCGCGGTCGGCATCCGTGGCACACGTACGCTGGGCAACGACCACATCGTCCTCTACCCGCCTGAGGGCTTCGCGCCCCAATATTCGCAGGATGGCGGAGCCACCTGGCACGTTACCCAATCATTCCCTCTCAATGCGGACGGGCTCACAATCAACACCGCCAACTTTTCGAGTTTCCTCTATCCCCAACTGAGCCAGCACCTGCTTCGCGCCGACCCATTCACCGCAGACAGGTTTTATCTCAAATTCACCCACGCACCCAGCATGCTCTACATCTCCACCGATGGCGGCCAGACCTGGCAGGGCGAATCCAATGCCGGCTTGCCCGACTACGCATGGGAGGGACAGTTCGCCGTCAATCGATTCGTTAAAAACGATCTCTGGTATGCCGATGGATGGGAAGGTTCCACCGTGCATGGCGTCTTCCACTCCACCGACGGCGGCCAGACATTTCAACAGATCGCAGGCATCAGCCACGCCATCACCATCGCAGTCGGTGCGGGCAGCGGCAACGCAGGAGACGCGGCCTACTCCGTCTACTTCTACGGCCTGCTCTCCAGCGATCCGCAATGGGGCATCTTCCGCTCAACCAATGCAGGCGCGTCCTGGAATCGCATCGCATACTACCCCACTGGAACATACGACCGCCCCACTACGATGACTGCCAGCCAGGACACCTTCGGCAAAGTCTACGTAGGCCTCAGCGGAGAGTCTTTCGTCTACGGCCAACTCACTAACCCAACCCCGCCGCCGCTCCCCGTCGCTCCCAGTGCGTTAACTGCAACCGCCGTCTCTGACACTTCAATCGACCTCGCATGGACCGCGCCTTCCGGTATCGTTGCCAGCTACAACGTCTATCGCGGTACGACCTCAGACGGCGAAGCAGTCAGCCCCGTTGCCACCAGCGTTCCCGGAAACACGTACGCCGATACATCGCTGACAAAAGGCTCCACTTACTACTACAAAGTCACCGCTGTGAACTCGACTGGCGAGGGGCCAGCTTCCAACGAAGCCAGCGCGGAGTCGCTGCGGCCCTCCATTGCGCTCGCGGCTGCCTCGAATGGTTCCACATCGGTAACGATCAACGGCGGCCAGTCTGCTGTCTTCAAACTCCTGCTGAACTCAACCAACTACGCGGGCACCATCACCTTCGCGTGCACCGGAGCGCCC
Source organism: uncultured Acidobacteriaceae bacterium (assembly GCA_963826915.1). GTDB lineage: Bacteria > Acidobacteriota > Terriglobia > Terriglobales > Acidobacteriaceae > Telmatobacter. The sequence continues at coordinate 37,669 of CAWGYG010000003.1, read as the reverse complement.
GCTGACTACACCTGCGCCGTTCCTGCTCCCACGACCATCACGTCCGCAACCACCTCCACCGCGATCACCGTTACGGCTCAAACCGTCACCTCGGCCAGTCTTCGTTCTTCGCGCAGCCTGCTTCCCCTTGCAATCGCATTCGCGGCTGTCCCGTTGCTCTTCATTCGTAACCGCCGATCCCTCTCCTTCGCATTGATTTCGTTGACCACTGCGCTCCTGGCCCTCAGCGCATGTGGCGGCTCAGGCAGCACAGGCACCACCGGCACATCGCCCGTAACTTCTACCCTGACCGTTTCAGCCACCGGAACCGGCGTCACCACCGCGACACAAACGCTCACACTTACAATTCAGTAGCCTCATTTCATTCGCAGGAGCCCGCCTCAATGGTCACTCTAGAAATCTCCAAACAGGTCCGCACCGCCGCCATTGCTTCCATCCAACGCTATTTCGAAGAAAATCTCGCCGAGCCCATCGGCGACTTGCCCGCGGGTCAATTGCTCAACTTCTTTCTTGAAGAGATCGGCCCCGCAATCTACAACCAGGCCATCGCCGACGCGCAAGCACGGCTGCAGCAGCGCCTCTCCGACCTCAGCGGCGAACTCTACGTCGACCAATTCCAGTACTGGCCTCGCCTCGATGCCAGGCGCAAATCCCGCCGCTAGAGTTCTCTGCCCACTGCTGTCTTCTCATCCCGCATCCCCGCGCTCAAGGCTGCGATCGCAATTCCTGATTAGCTGTATCCCGGAGCCGTTGCACCCAAGTCGACGCGACCATCAGCGAGCGGAGACCTCGCGTCAAACCCCGAAAGGCCACACAAACTCAGAAATTGCCGTAGATTCTAATAAGAGCCATGACTCAAGCCATAGAAGACCTTCGCATTCAATGGACGAAAGTCGTCCTGCCACCCGTATTCCTTGAGGAAGAACGCCCCGTCACCGAAGAAGCGACGGCGACCATCTTCAATTCCCGACTTGATATTTCCCGCATTCTTGCGCATCGCGATCCGCGCCTCCTCGTCCTCGTCGGCCCATGTTCCATCCACGACACCCGCGCCGCACGCGAGTATGCCGTGCTCCTCAAATCCGCCATTGCCGAATTCTCCGCAGACCTGCATATCGTGATGCGTGTTTATTTCGAAAAGCCGCGCACAACGGTTGGATGGAAAGGCCTCATCAACGATCCGCACCTCGACGGCTCCTGCAAAATCAACGACGGCCTGCGCATCGCCCGCCATCTCCTCATCGATCTTGCTGAAATGGGCGTACCCAGCGGCACTGAATTCCTCGACATGATTTCGCCGCAATACATTGCCGGACTCGCCAGTTGGGGCGCTATCGGGGCGCGCACCACCGAGAGCCAGGTCCATCGCCAGCTTGTCTCAGGCGTCTCCTGCCCCGTCGGCTTCAAGAATGCAACCTCCGGCGACGTGCAGGTTGCCATCGATGCCATTCTCTCCGCATCGCATTCGCACGCGTTTCTCGGCCATACCAAGTACGGCCAGTCCGCTATCTTCGTCACCACCGGCAATCCCGAGTGCCACATCATCCTGCGGGGCGGCCGCAAAATGGTCAACTACACTGCCGACTGCGTGGCGCAAACCATCGTTCAGATGCAGGTCGCAGGCTTGCAGCCGCGCATCATGATCGACTGCAGCCACGCCAACAGCAACAAGGACCACACCCGCCAGGCAACGGTTTGCCACGACGTCGCCAGCCAGATCGCTGCCGGCAACCGCGACATCATCGGCGTCATGATTGAGAGCAATGTCGTCGCAGGAGCGCAGCGCCTCGTCCCCGGCAAGCAACTCGTCTATGGACAAAGCATTACTGACGGCTGCATCGATTGGAACGAAACCTACCCACTGCTGAAAGAGTTGGCCGCCGCTTCCCGCACCCGCCAGTCAAACAAAGAACTGTCTCGCTAGAACAGCAAGATGTGGCTCCTCGCTTTTGAGACCGCGGGACAATTTCTTGCCGCCTCCGAAGATTCGGCGAAACTCTTTTCGTGATTATTTTGCCTTCCCGGACCACCTTTCATCAGACGGTCCCATCCTATGTCCCATACCGGACATAGCGAGGGCCCCCCGAGCGGCTGCTCGCATGCCGAAGTGACGGAACTGGCCAGCGGAGGCGCTTCCCTCCGAGAACGAGATGCCAAGCAATGGCATCCTCCCCAGCGATCATTCGGAGGGTAGCGGCCATGAACCTGTCAGCAAATTGCGAAAAAAGTCTACGGGAAGAAATTGATCAGATCGTGCGCCAGTGCCAGGAACTTGCCGTCGCAGGTCAGTTTGCCGCCGCCATCATGCACGAGATTAATGGCCCTCTCGAAGCCATCACCAATTTGAGTTACCTGATCCAGAGCGATGTGGCCAATCCCGATCGGGTGTCGGAATACTGCCAGTTGCTTGATGAACAGGTTCTCAATTTGACCCAGCTTTCCCGGCAGACTCTTAGCTTTTACAAAGCACCAGAAACAATACAGGTGATCGCGGTCTCCGCGTTAGCCGAGGCTGCCCTCCGTGTTCATCATAAGAACATCCTGGCCAAGCACATCCAGCTCCATAAGAAGCTCCTGGCCGGTGTCACCGCCGAAGTCAACCCGGGCGCCATGCTCCAGGTGCTCTCCAACCTGGTAGCGAATGCGTTGGATGCCTTGCCGTCGAATGGCGTCCTCGCCGTTAGCATCAAGCGCAGCGCCGAGGAAGTTCATGTCACCGTGGCTGACAATGGCCCCGGCATTCCAAGATCGGTCCTCCCAAAGATTTTTGACCCTTTCTTTACGACGAAAGAAGAGCGGGGCACCGGCCTTGGTCTGGCGATTTCTAAGGCGATCGTCGAAAAGCATTACGGCCGAATCAGAACCCGCAGCACCACCTCTCCGACGCGAAATGGAACCGCCTTCCGCGTTTCCATCCCGCTTGCCGGCCGAGCCGCTGCTCGATAAGCTTCCCCGATCGTGTGTCTGAATCAGCCTCTCGCAACCATCTCAGGCGTGTCCCATCACGATGGTGTGCGGACTCATCGGTATCGGATGCCCCGTCATGTCGTGGAATCCTGCATCTCTATACATCCCGGTCAATTCCTTCAGCGTGTAGGCATCACCCGAAGCAGTCGTCGTCAGCATCGTCATGCTGAATGCCGCGGACATTGGTGGCGAAACGCGGTCGTCATTGGGCACAAACTCCAGCGTGGCGGCGCGCCCGCCCGGCCTCAGTGCGCCGCGAACCTTCTTCAGAAGGTCAACACACGTGGGCTTGTCAAAGTGGTGCAGAAAGTTCGTCAGCAGCACCGCATCATACGGACCGCCAAACTCCACCTCAAACGCGCTCCCCGGCAGCATGTTGTAGCGCTCCTGCACGCCCGCCTTCTCCGCATTCTTCAGCGCCACCCGCAACACCGGCGCCCAATCGAGACCCGTAACATGCGCCTGCGGATTCTGTTTCGCAATCTCGATGCCGAACAATCCGTGACCCGCTGCAATATCCAGCACGTGCATCGGCCCCGTGTGCCCTTCAAGCACCACCGCACCCAGCGGACCCGCCATCGGTCCCATCATCGGCGCCATCTGTTCCGCAAACTGTACCCACACCGGATTCTCCGGCTCTACCGTCCCCTCACCCGGAAGAGAGGTGCGGCCTGTGCGCACAACATCCGCCAGGTTATCCAACGGTCCGCGCAGCGCCGGGTTACACATAAACTGTGCCACAGAGGCCATGCACGCCGGCGACCGTGGATCAAGAAAGGCAGCGCTGGTGGGCGTGTGCTTGTAGCGCCTATCTTCCTTCGCCAACACTCCATTGATCACCAGAAAATCACACAGAATGCGAATGCCGCGCTCCGACGATGCGCAATGCCGCGCGATCGAAGCTGCGTCGCCCGGCCCATCACCAACGGCCGTGAATACGTCCAGTTCAATCGCTGCTTTCAGTGCGGCTGTCCGCTGCTGCGCCTGCACCATATCGAAAACAAGCCCCGGGTTCAGCGGAGCTTCCGTGTGATTTCCATTCTGCATAAACGACCTCCAAGTCGTACCTTGCATACGGGATGCATCCAAGGAGAAATGTGCTTCGTCATCTCGTGCAGGCTCGCCGAGTGTATCACCCCTCACTGATTCCTCGTGTAGAGTTTTCGATTGCGAAACATTTCACCCTAACTTGGCCGGTTAAACTACCGTCTACGTCTTTATGAGAGCTGCCATGGGCAATCTGCGCGCGCTGGGGTGCACGGCAACAGTACTTGCTCTCCTTGCCGGCCAACAATCCATTTCCCAGGTCCAGCAAGCGGCGCCCGATACCGACCCGACCCTCCGCGTAACCCGAACCCTGGTCTTTCTCGACGTAACCGTGCTCGACAAAAAGGGCCGCCCGGTCGTTACCGGATTAACAAAAGACGATTTCTCCATCACCGAAGACAGAAAGCCCCAGAGCATCTTCTCTTTCGAAGCGCCGGAAGCTCATGTCTCCAACGCAAACGCTTCCGAAGAGAATCCTGAAGGCAAGGCGTCACCATCCTCGTCCTCGATCTTCTCAATTCAAGATTCGAAGACTTCGCCTTCATCCGCTATTCGGTGCGCAAATACCTGATGGCCCAGCCGAATCAGTTGACCGCTCCCGCCGAAATGCTCGTTGTCGGGAATCAATCCCTCGAGATGATTCAGGGTTACACGCGAAGCCGGAACGATCTGCTGTATGCGCTGGACCACTTGCCCGCCGCCCTGCCCATTAAGCAAATGAACGCTGCATTCTACTGGGAGCGGTTTTCCCAATCCCTCGATGCCTTGCAACAGATCGCACTGCAGAACAAGGGTATTCCCGGCCGCAAAAACATCATCTGGGTCGGTCATGGTGGTCCCCCCCTCATTCTCAACTCCTTCACCTTTCCTGGAAAAATTGGCGATGAAATCAACCAGTACGTCCATTCCACGGCGAACATGATGGTCGATGCAAGGGTCAGCCTCTTCGTGATCTACCCTGGGCTGCCTGTGAGGGGCTCAGCCATGGGAATCAGCGCCATGCAAGCGGACATGACCCTCGGCGACAACGACCCCTTCGCCGGCGACGTCAATTTCGGCCTCTTCGTGAACGAGACCGGCGGCAAGCTCTTCTACAATCGCAACGACGTCGACGCTGAAATCATGAAGTCAGAGCAGATGGGCTCGAACTACTACACGCTTACATACCAGCCCCAGGATGTCGGCTCAGACGGCAAGTTCCGCCGCATCCGCGTGACCCTTCGCGATCCGAATCTGCACGCCGTCACCAAGGCTGGCTATTATGCGCCCGATAAGAACGAACGCGCCGATCCACGCCAACAGCAGATGATCAAAATTGCTGAAGCCGTTCGCTCCACCATTCCGTTCAACGCCTTGAACGTGAGCCTGTCCAATGTTCTGCGCCATCCCGATGCCAGGACTGCAGAGTTTACGGTTCAGCTGAAGTCGAAAAACATCAACTTCCTGCGCACGGACGATGGACACTACGCAGCGAACCTGGTTGTGGCGGCCGCCAGCCTCGGGGGTGGCAGTGACAGGCGCATCCTCGCCTCAAGAATGAAGGGCATGAGGCTGCAGACGACTACGCAGGACGCCACAAAGCTGCCCGATATAGCGTCGCGCTTCCAGTTTACGATTCAGCTTCCGCGCAAAACCAAAACTGTACGCTTCATCATTGAAAATGAAGATGCAGGCCGCATCGGCGCCGCTGAGCTCGACCGCAAAGTCATCGATGCTGCGCCTGAAGCGCCAACTCCGCAGCCGCAGCTCGCTCCAGCCCCGCCGGGGAACACGCCGACCGGGGCTTCTCAAACCAAGTAGCTTACCTGCTTGCTCGCATCGGATGTGAGCCTGAACCGAGGAACAGCCGTGTGCGTTCCCGCGTCATGCGAATGCGGCATCCCAGGCCTCCCGGTCCGCCGCAGCTTCTGTCGCGCAGCTGAATCCAGGCCACCTGCTCCGGATCGAGCATCCATGCGGTTGCATTTGCGGCATTGTGCGTTTCCTTCATGAAGTAGGCCGCATTCATATCTGCATCCGCCGCGTCCAGGTTCGCCTGCTCACACTCGTCCTGCGGCGGCTCCGGCGTGCCTTCTGGATGCCAGCAATAATCCTCGTCGTGCTCCAGCACATACTTCTTTCCGTTGTCCGGAATAAAATAGCGCGGCGTGATCGCAGGAATATTTGCCACCGCGGACCACTGGCTCAAATCATCTGCGAACGCGCGTGGAAGCTCACCGAGCGTCAGCGAAGTTTGCTTCAGTTGCCGGGAAAACACCGTCAGCGTCGGTGTCGGCTCGCCGTTCGTCGGCGTGAAATAAAAACCACCCAGCCCAATCCCTTCCTGCATGTCAAACCACACAAATCCCCGGCCGTGCAGATACGGACCCTGCATCCCGGCAACAGTTACATAGCGCCCGTCGCGAATGTTTACCGGCAGCGGTGATCCATCCAGCACCGTCTCAATGGCCTCGGACAACGACATGTCGTGCCCATAGTGATATTCCGTGCGCGGTGCCGTGATCTTCATCAAGCTGCGGAACCGCTTGTCCTTCATCAGCTCTTTAGACGAGTGCCCGGCAAAGCCGCTCAAGAACGAAAGTTGATCCGCTGCCATGGGGTTTTGAAACTGGATGAATTGCGGTTCGGGGGACGGCGCCGGAGATCCACTTTGCTGGGCGCCGGCCACCGCGATCGAGACGGTCCCAGCCAGCCCCGCGGCCACGATGAAAACAAGCGCAAATCGAATCAGAGAGGCTGGGAGCGACGGCATCAGTCACCTCACGCCAATAATCTACGGCACTTTGCACCCACTGCCAAATGAATTTATTGCCCGGCTTTATTGCCCTGCGGCCTTAACCGCCGGCGAATTTTTTTGACAGAGGTTCCGGCCAGGTATCCATCTCCCACGGCGTGTGCAGCAGCGATTGGCGTGCTGCGAAACCGTGCGCCTCCAGCGACAGAAATACCAGTCGAACCGTGTATCCTCGATTCGAGAAGAGACCGGAATCGATCCACGTCTCAGACAACCTCAACAACCGCCCTACACGATTTCTTTTGCTTTTGGGAGATGCCACCATGTCTTGCAAGCCGCTAGCCGCTTCATTACTCGCCCTCATCCTCGCGTTTTCAGGGCTCGCCTATGCGCAGCAGAGCGGCCCTTATAAGGTCCTCAAGATCCAGCTCGTAGGGGGTGATGGGGGATTCGACTACGTCAATGCCGACTCCGATGGCCGCAACCTATACGTCGCACGCTCTGGGTCCGGCGGCCACATCGGCGTCTTCAACCTCGACACCCTCTCCCAGGTGGGCGATATCCCCGGCACCAGCGCGCATGGCGGGGCAGTGGACACCGCAACCGGCCACGGGTTCGCAACTTCAAAGCCGGTAACCATGTTCGACGCAAAGACCTTCGCGACCATCAAGAAGATAGAAGTCCAGGGCAATCCCGACGGCTACCTCAACGACCCCTACAATCACCGCTTCTACGTCCTCAGCCATTCCGCGCCCAATATCACCGTCCTCGACGATAAGGATGGCTCAATCCTCGGCACCATCGACATTGGCGGTGCGCCCGAGCAGGCCGCCACCGACGGCAACGGCAAAATCTATGTCGACATCGTAGACAAGGCCGCCATCGCCGTCCTCGACGCGAACACGATGAAGATGATTGGCAAATACGACCTTTCAAGCAAGGGCGGAGGCTGCGCCGGGCTTGCGCTCGATGCGAAGAACGGCATCCTCTTCGCCTCCTGCCGCGACCAGAACAACATGATCATCCTGTCGGCAGCCGATGGCCACATCATTACCGATCTGCCCACCGGCGTTGGTTCAGACGGCGCAGCCTTCAACCCCGCCACGATGGAGGCATTCAGCTCTCAGGGGGATGGCACCCTCACGGTGGTCAAGGAGAACTCACCCACCAGCTTTTCCGTCGAGCAGACCGTTCCCACTCCGGCGCGGGCAAAGACCCTCACTCTGGATTCGAAGACTAACCACATTCTGCTGATCACCGCCGAATATGGACCCGTCCCGGCTGCTCCTGCTCAGCCACCCGCAGCAACTCCGCCCCCAGGAGCGCCGCAAGGCACCCCCGCGTGGATGCGCGGCCCGCGTCCTCCCATGATCCCAGGCTCGTTCCAGATACTTGTCGTTGGCCAATAATTCAAAGGCCTCGACACCCAACACCCGTCAACCCGGCACAAAAAAAAGAGGCTATCCCGCAAATGCGGAATAGCCTCTTTGTCTTCGTCTTGGCCTGCTAGAACACGCTGTTTGGAATGAGCTTCGCAACCGTGAACTGGTCATAGATCGAAACGAAAATCTGATTCAGATTCAGGTTCGGGTTGTCGGCGGAGGTGCACTGACCCTTGTTTGCTGAGGCGGTTGCATCCGAATAGAAATCAGACGCGCTGGATGCCATTGCCAGCATCGCAGCGCATGGTGTCAAGGTTGGATCGGTTGTGCATTGACCCGACGATGTCGACGCGCCATACGCGACCGTGTAAACGGTAGTATTCGGTTGCGCAGCCACGTATTGAGCCGCCGTAACGCCCTGCTGGCATTGATCATTCAACGATGGATAAACTCCAGTCGTCGTCAGCTTTTCTCCGTTTGTCGCTGTCATCTTGGTTGTATTTGACGCACCATCGCTGAGGATAATGAGAGCGTTTTGCGAACCCGGATTCGCCTTCTGTGCGGCGGCTAGTGCGGATCCCGCTGCATAGATTGCGCCGGCATAGTACGTTCCATCGCCGCCCGGAGTTTGCAATCCAGTGCAATTCTTCGAAGTAGATCCGCCCGGTTGCGATGCCGAGTGCCGAGCTGGTGCTTACGGATCCGCCGCTCTGGTTGGTACTCAGGTAGTTGTCCAGAAAACTCGTCACCTGGTAGGTCGGCGAGGTACCGGTGGGTGCGCTCCATGTTGCCCCCGGCACCGGTGTAGAGTACGCCGGAATCGCGGGACTGCTCGTCGGGCATGTGGTGTCGTCGCTCGCTTCATTCGCTTGTATGTTCGGGAACGTGAACAGGCTCACCGTATCGAATGCGCTCTTGCAGTTCGTCGAAGTGCTTCCCGCAGAGCACGGCGAAAGTCCTACCAACAATTGCTGGACACCCTCCAGCGCGCAGTAGATTCGCGTGTTGTTGCAGTTGGCGTCGGAGTCGGTGGAGCCCATCGAGGCCGTGGTGTCAATAACGATGGCCACATTGTATTGCGAAGCAGATGCCCCTCTCATCGAGGCGCTTGCGACCGCCGTGAGACTGATCGACGACGCGCCATGGACACCAAAGATTGCCAACGCCTGAATGAACATGGTCGGCACCGTCGTTGTCTGAATCACCTGGATGGCGTTGTCTCCCGTTGAGGATGAGGTACATGGGATCGTGGAACTAAGGGCAGTGACGCAGGCCAGATTGGTCGTCACTGTCGGGCTCGGCAGATTCGGATTGGCGTTGGCGCCACTCGTATTGCCGGAACCAGTAGCAATATACGAGCTGAAATTGCTCACATACTGCTTCACCGTCGTTGAAGTGGCGCCGGCCTGCGCCATCTCCCACGCTCCCGCCAGCGCAGCAGCATCCGTCGAGGCCTGAAGATCGCGGTAGCAGACATACGCATGCCCGAGATCAAGTACCAGGCCGCCCATTCCAAGAAACAAGACAGTAAGAAACACGAGCCAGGGAAGGATCTGGCCCTCTTCATTCTTCAAAAACCGCAAAAAATGTAACTTGGCAAACTTGCTCACTGCACTACCTCCGTCACTTGCTCGTTGATGGTGCACGCCCCGAAATTCGCACCGTAGACGCCGAGCTGGCACTTGTAGTTAGCCCGAATCTCCGCGTTCCCGCCCGAAACCATGTCAGCATTTGCTCCGCCCGACGAGCCTGGGCACGAGGTCGTCCCCGAACCTTGCGAGACCCCGTTAAGCGTGTACGTGAGCGTCAGGTTGGAGTTATTGAGGCCAGGCGAAGCGGCCGCGATCGCTGCGGTAGCCGTCTTGCACGGATCCGTGTCTCCACGGTCCAAGGCAAGAGTGCGCCCGCCGACACTGACGCCTTCTGCAAGAGAGAGCTTTTGATAAAGGGCGATTGAAAACGAGAAAATGCCCGTCATGATGATCATCATCAGCGGCATCGCGATCGCCATTTCAACAATGGCCGATCCTCGCGAACTCGAATCGGATAGCAGGCAAACCTGCGTCTTCTTGCAGACCTTCAAAATACGGGCCGCTCCACCATGCGCCGAGTCCCGCCCGCTCTTTGAAATATCCATCGTCTTTCCTCTTTCACCATGGATCTTGCTCAGTATTCTGTTACCCAAATCTAGCCCAATTGCGGTGACCGAACGCGCGTCCAACCATCGACAACGCCTTTGTCTCAAAACTCACAAGACAGGATGTTTATGAACTGAAAACCACGCCTCAAACAGAGTGATACCGGTGCCCAAAAGTGTCCTGGATCACTCGCTGATAGTAACGGGTTATGGATGCCATTTGCGATACTGTAACCATTACTTATGGTTACATTTGTAACGTTCATCCCTGCGCTGAACGCCTTTGCTTCTCTACCGCTTAGCGGTGGAGAACTTCACCACCCATCGGCGTTCCCATTTTTGCCGGGGCTTCCCCGCGATTTGCCGTCGTTCATCTGCAAGCAAGGTATATTCTGAGCCATCTGTAATAAATTGATCCGGACCCCTGCAAAAACGCACTTTTAACTCCTGCAACCGCTACGATGTTGCCAGCGGGCGAGGCGCAGAAACCCATGTCCGAGCCGACAATCTTCATCTCTGCGGGCGAAGCCAGCGGTGAGCTCTATGGAGCCTTGCTGATTGAGGAACTTCGTCACCAGCTCGACACGGCCGGCCGCTCCGCGACATTCTTCGGCATGGGTGGCACGCGCATGGTCGACGCTGGCCTTGAACGCATCGTTCGTGCTGAAGACATGGCGGTTATGGGCATCACTGAGATCATCCGCCACCTTCCCCGGATCTATCGCGAGTTCCGGCGTCTCAGGCAGTCCATTCGGGACCGCCGGCCCAGCGTGGCCATCCTCATTGACTTCCCCGACATCCATTTCAAGCTGGCTGCGGAGCTTCATCGACTTAAGATCCCTGTCATCTTCTTTGTAAGCCCCCAGCTTTGGGCCTGGAAAAAGGGGCGGATCAAGCTGGTCAGGAAATACGTCGATAAGACCCTCGTCATCTTCCCGTTTGAAGAACCGTTTTACCGCGAACACGGCATCGAGGCTGAATTCGTCGGCCACCCGCTCGCCGACCTTCCTCGGCCCACAATCACCCGGGAGCAGTTTGCCCGTGAAAGCGGCCTGAACCCCTCGCGATCCTGGATCGGCCTTCTCCCCGGCAGCCGCGCCAAGGAGATCGGCGACAATCTTCCCCAGATGCTGGCAGCCGCGCGCATCTTTGCCCTGCGCGGTCCCAAGGCCGCCGGCCCCCGCAAGGAATTCGAATTCATCCTGCCGATGGCTCCCACGTTGAACGTTTCTCAACGAAAAATGCTCCACGGACTTGTGAAGCACCACGGCGAGGGCCTGCCCGTCCGGCTGGTCGATGATGCCCGGGCCGCCCTCATGCACGCCCGCGCATCCGTTGTTGCCAGCGGCACTGCCACGGTTGAAGCAGCTCTGATCGGCAATCCCTTCGTCGTGGTGTACCGGGTCTCGCCCGTTACCTACGAAATCGCCAAGCGAGTCGTCAAGGTTCCCTTTGTGGCCATGGTCAACCTGATTGCCGGCAAGCTGGTGGTCCCCGAACTCATCCAAAGCTCCTTCACCGCTGCAAATATCGTCAGGCAAATCGAGCCTCTGCTACCCGATGGAGCCCTTCGCGAGTCCATGATGAAGGAGCTGGCTCGGATCCGCGGCCTTCTGAACCCCCGCCAAGGCACTCCCCGGGAAGAACTCGACACCGCAATCAGTCGCGTGGCAGCGGTCACCATCGAGTTGCTGAGTGCCCGGTCAACTGCCACGTTGAATGCCAACGCAGGTAAGGTTTCATCGGTCTCTGAATCCGTACAATCCTGAATGAGCGCCAGTCTGGCAGTTCATCAACCCCGGCAGGCGTTTATGGTGGAAATATGCGTCAAAGAGTGAGAACGATGAAACGGAATGCTTTCAATTGCGGGCCATTTTCTTCCTTGGTCTACCTGGCCGCTGTTTGCCTCGTAACCGTGCCCCTCGTTGCCCAACGAATTGAGCGACCCACGCTACAGATTTCCGGCTATGTGATTGACGCCGAGATCGACACCGCAACGCACCACCTCGCGGCCAAGACCGTTGTGACGTTTACTGCGCCGGAAAACACCGAGGTTGTCACTTTTGGTTTTCATCCCGCACTCAAAATCATCAAGATCACCGACGACTCCGGGAAGGTGCTCACCGGCGAGCGCACCGCCGACGGATCCATTCGCGTCACTCCCGCCTCGCCCTTCACCAGTGGCCATCCGTCTCATTGGACATTCGAATATGAAGGCGTTATCACCGGCAGCGAAGATGGCCCCGTGGAAGGCTTGAAGCTGGCCGCCATCCAGGAGCCCATCACTTATCTGCTTTATCCCGCCCGCTGGTTTCCCATCACCGGCTACACGACTGACCGCTTCACCGCCGAAATTCACATGCGTGTCCCCCAGGGAATGAAGGTCTTTGCCAGCGGAGCGCAAGGCGCACCTCACTCCGTGACGCTGGCCGACGGCAAGCCCGGCGACCAGTTTGACTTCAACTGGAACAAGCCCGGTTTTCCAGGCACCGTGATTGCCGGACGCTTCGTTGCCCCGGTCACCGCGGGCCCCGGTAACGTCAAGATCTATCTCACCGTCAGCCATCAGACCGCCGGTCCACAACTCGCCCAGACGGCCGCAAAAGAATTCGACTTCTTTACCGACAGCTTCGGAACCCCCGAATCCACCCACCTCAACGTCGTCGAAATCCCCGACGACACGCTCCCTGCCGCCTGGGCTCCGGAACTCGCCGCCATCCCCGGATCACGCGTTGGCGACAAGTCCGGCGTTCGCCTGCTGGCCAATACCATCGCCCATCAGTGGTGGGGTTCAGAGGTCAGCCCCAAAACCCTCAACGATGCCTGGATCACCAACGGCATGGCCCGCTATGGCGAACTGATGTTCCTCGAAGATGAATCCGGCAAGAGTGCGCTCAAGGCCGCGTTGCAGGATGTCTCAGCCGGCGCGCTTGCCTACGACACGACTCCGCTTTCCAGCTCCGGCCGCCTCAATCCTTTCTCTCCTGAGTTTCAGGCGCAGACCTTTGAGAAGGGCGCCATGATCTTCCACATGCTCCGCTGGGAAATCGGCGACAAAGCATTCCTGGCCTCACTCAAGGGAGCTCTGAGCCAGTACACCGACAAGTCCATTCGTGCTGCTGACTTCGCAAAGGTCGCAGAAGCGCAAAGCCAGCAGCAGCTGACGGCATTCTTCGCGCAATGGGTTGATGGCACCGGCGCGCCCCAGTTCGTTGACAAGTATTCCGTCTATCGCCTCGGCAATGGCAAGGGCTTCCGCACCATTGGCGAAATCAACCAGGACCTCGACCTGTTCCGCATGCCCGTCGATCTGCGCGTCGAAACCGAAGGCAAGACTGTCGATCAGAAAATCGAAGTCGTCGGAACCGATTCGCAATATGTGGTTGACACCTTCGGACGCCCGCGCCGCATCTCCATCGATCCCGGCGACTGGGTGCTCAAGTCCTCACCCGATCTTCAGGTGCGCATCTCCATCCTCAAGGGCCAGCAGCTCGTCGCCCAGGGCGACCTTGTCTCAGCACTCGCTGAGTATCAGAAGGCCCTCGACGCCAATCCGCAGAGTTCTCTCGCCAGCTATCGCATCGGCGAAGTCCTGTTTACCCAGCGCAACTTCCAGGCCAGCGTCAACGCTTATCGCGACGCGCTCCGTGGCGACGACGAGCCCCGCTGGACCGAGGTCTGGAGCCACATCGCTCTGGGAAAAATCTTCGACATCACCGGCCAGCGCGATCGCGCCGTCAACGAGTATCGCCTCGCCGTCCAGACCAACGACAACACCCAGGGCGCCGTAAACGAAGCCCGCCAGTGGCTGCAAAGGCCCTACAAGCTGCCCGACACCCAATAGCCGCAAGCCGCTTGAATCCCGTCCCTGAAGTTCACAACAAAAGTTGGCGGATGTCATCCTGAGCGAACGGGGCCCCAAACGTTTTTCAGTACCGGGGTCCCCAAAGAGCGTTCTCTGCTCTTTGGGGTGGAGTTTGGGGGTGGTGAGTCGAAGGATCTGCTTTTGCACGTAGGAACCTGTGCTACAAACTTTGAAGACACGACAACTAGGGTTGTGCAAAGAAAGCCGCGACCGTGCGCGCCCTGACGCCCGGCCGGCCGACCTTTATCTCGATTGAATGAAACTCGTCGGGCGCCGCACCCGGCGCTGCATCAAATGACAATGTGTAGTAGTGCCCGCCATCTGCGAGCACTGAAGCCATCGCCGCCGAAAAGTCCTTGACCTTCGCAAGAGCCTGGCCTCCGCTCTGTTGCGCAAGTGCCGGAAGCGCCATCGCTTCCTCCGCAATCTGGTTGGGAGTAGATGCCACACTCGCTGAGACACTCATAAGCGGCTTCATGATGTTCTTCGGATGCTCAAAATCTCCCCATGAAATCGCATCCAGCGTTACCTCGGCCTCCCGCAGATCGTTTGCAAGATCCACGAGCACATCCCGATAATTTCCTTCCTGATGAACCGCCTCATTCCCAAAGTCGGCGAGCAGGGGCCAGCCTCTGCCAGTCCAGATCACAATTGCCCGCCCTCGCACTTTTTCTTGTTCGCCGACCACCATCCTGAGCGCGTTCACTGATGCGGTGAAATGAGCAATCATGCAATCCGCCCGATCCTGGGCTGTGATCCCTTGCCCCTGAGACCCGAACGTCCCCCCGCCCATTCGACTCCCCTCGATGGTGTTTCCCCCTTGTTCGCAATCCTGATCGTGGGGACGGCGCGCGAGTTCTGCAAGCTCGGCCGCCAGCGCTCCACGGTCGGTGGAAGGTTGTGATTCCGTCACTCCCGACGCCGACACAAATACCAGGGACAGCGGAAACTGCAATGGGCCATTTCCCCCGGAAAACAGCTTTCCGAGGTCCTTTTTCAGGCGTGTGATCGACGTTCCGCCGTCGTTGATCGCGTCTAGAACCACCAATACTCGCACCGCCGCAGCCGATTTCTCGCCGTCTACCTCGCTGAACGTGGCGATCTTTTGCGGCTTTTGGCCATCCAATAACCCAAAATCCTCCGGTTTTAATCCCGTGGCCGGTTTCCCCGATGAATCGGTTACCTGCACCATGAGCGTAATACGATGCGAAGCCTCGTATCTCTGCTCCCGCTGCGCTTTTGTCCGAGGTACAAGTTGGATGGGGGATGTCGAGGTGGGAATTTGCGCCTCGGCCCCAATGACTCCGGCGATGATCGCCGTCTGGAGAAGCGCAACGCACACGATCCGCGTGTTCAGCAATTGCAATGACATGCGCAGATTCTAACGGCCTTTGCAGGTTATTCCCATCATTCCGGCTAAACTGAATACATCCCTCGAGAATCCGAATATCACCCGATCCAGGGTTAATTTCTTCAACGGCCGTAGCTCTATGCGCCGTGGATTTCTGCGATCTATGGCAACCACCTGGTCATTCCTCAGGTCTTGAAGAATCTCCACTTGTCATCTTGTCCAACCGCGGTTCAAGGGCTTTAGGAATTGACCAAAATGGCTTCGACAAGGCCCACTTAACGTGCCCAAAAGTGCCAAAATCGACCAAAATGTGCCACAATTTGTGCCACATAATCGATGTAAAATATTTATTTTCAACACGATACGTAACTTTAGTAATAGAAAGAAAAATCAATCCTGTATTCCTGTAAACCTGTATCTCTGTGCGGCTATTCGATAGAAATCAATCACGTTGTCGAAATTCCGGCGCATTTTGCATGCCACAACAAATCGATCCACAAAAACGAAAGAGCCAGCGCGAGGGCTGGCTCTTTCAACAAATCTCCCAAACATCACTTAGTCGTTGTGCGCCGCTTGAACCGGAGACAAGACCTCGATAGAGACCTTTGCCAAACCGGAATTGATCATCTGCAGCCTCTCCGCCGCACCGTATGAAAGGTCAATCACTCGCCCATCGTCGCCCAGATCTCCACGATCGGTGATCCGCACCACAACCGACTTCTTGTTTCTCAGGTTGGTCACGCGCACCTTGGTTCCGAACGGAAGCGTCGGATGGCACGCGGTCATTGCATACATGTCGAATGGTTCGCCGCTTGCAGTCTTGCGCCCATTGAATACACTCCCGTACCAGGACGCAATCCCGCGGAATAGTTTGCCGTGGTGCTTACTGGCAGCCTGGGTGTTGTTGTTCGCAGCTGGC
The DNA here is from genome assembly GCA_963826915.1 of uncultured Acidobacteriaceae bacterium. Lineage (GTDB taxonomy): Bacteria > Acidobacteriota > Terriglobia > Terriglobales > Acidobacteriaceae > Telmatobacter. Next base: position 21,267 of record CAWGYG010000003.1, on the reverse strand, counting down.
GCTTCATTTGCAACAACCGGAGCGGCAGTTGCCACTGGCCTCGGCAGTTGCGCGTCCGCCTGCACTGTCCGGGTGGAAATGGTTCCCAACAACCCGGCCATGGCGAGGCAGGAAGTCCCAACAAGCAGCCAGAATTGCAGCGGCGTTTGGGGTTTCACGTTGCTTGCTTTTGGTCGAATAAGCATCTTTTAATTTTACTAGCTCGAGGCCAGTTATCCTCCACAATCTCAAGAAGATGCGGGTAGATTTCTGGGAAATCAACCCACCTTGCGGTACGGCCTAATAAGCCCTTTAGTCAGCGCGGTTTAGGGCGGCTCCAAATCTGGCCCTTCATTGATTTTTTTCCCGTCTCAGTCCACTTGGCCATGCCCGTCATTCGCAGATATCCAGCGTTCACCGATTCAGCAGAAACCCTCGAGGCAGCAAACACTATCACGGTGAACTCGTGGTCGCATAGCATCATTTCGCATTCCGGCTCGATCATCAGAAATGAATGAATCGCGAACGTTGGAATCCCATTGAGAGCCATAGGTTTAGTTCTCCTCATCTGCGCGGCAACTCTGTCCGGCGCGATGGCAGTTGCTCAACATTTGCCTTATTCACAAGCGGGACCCGTGCCGCCAGCCATCACTTCCGCCAGAAAGATCTTCATTTCCAGTGCGGGGGCCGACAGCGGTTTGTTTCCAGAACCCCTTTGCGGGGACTCTGATCGTGCAAAGACGCACTTCATCCTTTGGACGCTGACTGGGTCGGTCAAAGTTGCTTGGCTCCAGAAGACTCGTGACCGCAATTTTCGACGAGCCGCTCGACGGCATCTTCCTGAGATTGCAGCAGCTTGCCGGCAAAACGTCACCTCAGGCCCAATGAAACCCCATTTGCAGATCATTAATCCTCTTCGCGCTACCGTGGAATTGAACTGATTTTTAGTGGTAGCAGGAGATGAAATGCATCTGAGCGGCGCAGGATTGGAATTGCTGAAGAAAGCTGAGGGCTTTCGCGATCGAACCTATCTGGACGTGGCGGGTTTCAGAACCATTGGCTTTGGCCATCGGCTCTTGCCCAGCGAGACCTTTATCAGTGGAATAAACCTGGCGCAAGGCGAGTCCATTCTGGTCTCGGACGTTCAAGGGGCCGAATCTTCCGTCGAGCGGCTTGTCAAAGTACCGCTCACTCAGGGACAGTTCGACGCCCTGGTGGATTTCGTCTTCAACCTCGGTGCCAGTCGGCTTTCCGGTTCGAACTTGCTAGCCTATCTGAATTCCGGCAAATACGACGCTGCCGCATGGCAGTTATTAGCCTGGGATCACGCCGGTTCGCATGAAATCGCAAGCCTCAAGGCGCGCCGCGAAGCCGAGTTTCAGCTCTGGCAACCCGCCAACACCGAACCAAACAAGGCTGCCGCATGACTGCTCGTGCAGTCGCGAACTCGCTTAGTGCGCATTGCGTGAAAGTTTGTCCACCTCGGAACCGGCCAGCAGAAAAGCGCCGACTCCGTAAACGTAGCTTCCTCCGGGACTCAACTCGCCGGGAGCCGCGCCGATTTTCTGGATTGAGCCTAGCCGGCCGTCGGCATAAATGTGCGTCAACAGTCCCTGCCAAGCTTTGGCCACCACGGGCTCGTATGTCTTCTTGTCGAGCAGCCCCTCGTTGATCCCCCATGCGAGAGCGAACGTGAAGAACGCCGAGCCCGACACTTCGGGATACGGATAGGCCCCCGGGTCGAGAAGTCCGCTCCGCCACAAACCGTCGGAGCCTTGAATGGCCGCCACCGCTTGGGCCATCTCACGAAACTGTGCAACGTATTTGGCGCGGGAAGGATAATCGGCCGGCATGTAAGGCAAAACACGCGCCAGACCTGCCAGCACCCAGCCGTTCCCGCGCGACCAGAACAGCTTTGCACCATTCTTCTCGCGCCGGGCAAGATAACTCGCGTCGCGGCTGTAAAGATGTGCCGCAGGATCGTACAAATGCGCCGAAGTCAGCCACCACTCGCGGTCCATGTAATCGAGATAGCGCGTGTCGCCCGTAGCCCTGGACAGCCGCGCCAGAGCCGGAGGAGCCATGAACAGCGCATCACACCACCACCACAAGTCCTTCGCAGAATCGTCGGGCCGCTGTAATAGCTTGTCGGCCTCGGCTTTGATAGCGGCCATGCGCTCCGGCGCCCCGTGCTCCGCGTATAGCTCAAGATACGACTGCGCAACCGCTTCATCATCTGCGTGGGCGAAGCGCGGACCCAGTTTCCATTCCGTGCGCTCGGCAAATTTGAGAACCGCGTCGTGATAGCGCGAATCGCCTGTCGTCCGCGAAGCCGCCAGCAGTCCGTCGTAGAGCGCGGCATAGGTCCAGTCCGTGCTGAAGCGATCCTCGGCAGTGCGCAGCTGCCAGTCCGCTACCTTGCGCATCGCTTTTTCGATCGCCGGTGGCTTCAGTGCCGGGCTCAGATCGCTTGCCAGCGGTCCCGGGTTGGCCGCATCGTCGCCCGCCGCATCCGCCCGCGATGCGACGGCAAGCGCCTGCGCCCGCAGCACTCCAGTCGAACCGCATGCCACCCCCAACGCGAGCGCGTACACCGCGAAACAACTCGTCTTCCGAATCATCCAGTACCTTCCTGCGCTCAACTGTCCGACGGCGCCATCCCCTGTCACCTATCTACCGAGTTCCGTAATCTCAATGCCCTCATCGGATTTGATGTAACCTTTGCGCCGAAACCAGTCCTCGACCGCGGTCTGGAGACGGTCGAGGGGAACGCGGTTGCCAACCTCCAGCAACCCGTCCGCGCAAGGAAGTGTGTCGTCGAAGATCACATCATTGGTAAAGTTGCGCATTGCAAAGTTGTCGATCCAGCGCAGCGAACAAGGATGGCGGATCCCTGAAGAGTCCACTCGCTGAACAGAAAGCTTGCGCACAAACATGCATTCAATTTAAATCGGCGGCCTGCCTCAAGGCTTCGCGGCTGGGGTAATCTTCGTATCTTTGGATTGCTGCGTCTCAACCTTGAATCGCTCGTAATCGTAGTCGCGCTCTGAGAATCGCTGGCGCAGACTCTTGAACATCAGCAATCGCGCCTGCACTGTACCCTGGGCGCCGGTCGGAAGCCAGATTTCGCCGTTTACAGGTGCCTGATCGAAGCGAAAACTTGAGCCCTTTTCCACTGTCGCAAGAATGCCGCCTGCAACGCGAAAGTTGTCGTTGAAACTCACCTCGAGATGCGCCACCTGGCGGCCGGCCTCGTCGATCCAAATGGTGCCCTGCAGCTTCTTTGAGGCGTCTTCGGCCATGCCGTGAGTCTTGGCATCTTTGCGGCCGACGAAGTCGAACACGATCGTCGGATCACCGCGATAATTCTCCCGGCGGGGATTCCGCACATCCATCAGCTCCAGCACCCGGCTGATACTGATGGTCGGGCCTTCCAGCGATTGATCGCGCGGCGTCTTCTCGGCCTTCTCAACCAGCTTGGTCACACGCTCCGTTTCCTTATCCTGCTCGTGTGCGTCCAGCGCCTTGTCGTTGGACTTTACCTTGCGCTCAATTACGTGGCCATTCACGAAGAAGTCGTTGTACTCCGATGTCTCGGTCTTCTTCACCTGGCCGTTGCTGTCGATATCCTGGACAATTTGATACGAAGTGTAGGTGTAGTTCTCACGGATCTTGTCGAGTTGCTTCTGGTGCTCCTGCACCTCCAGCATCAGTTGGCGAATGTCAGGCAGAGGTGGGTCAGTCTTCTGTTGCGCCGGCACGCACCTCGACAGAAGCATCAGAAGGACACTGCAGGTGAGCCAACCAAGAGTGCGTGTGTGCATGGGCCGAGTTTTCCTGGAGGGAAGGGCCGAACTTGAGACGTCTCCGATTGGATTCCCCTCTCAATGAATCGTCGCACAAATGCTCAGTCGAGACAGGTCCCGCGCGGTATCATTTCCTACCAATGCGGTGCGTCCTGCTTGCCGAGATTGAGGCGTGCCGACAGGCGTTCAGGAGGAAAACCGCGCAATGTTTCGTGCACTCATTCACTGGCTACTCAGCGCCATCGCGTTGCTGGCAGTCTCCCGGCTTGTGACGGGATTCGAAGTAGGTGGACTGGCAGCTGCGCTTGAAGCGGCCGTTGTGATCGGCTTCTTGAATGCGACCTTAGGCTTCGTCATGAAGGTCGTCACATTCCCGTTTGCAGTTCTGACATTCGGCATCTTTCTGCTTGTCATCAACGCCGCAATGATCCAGCTGGCTTCAAAGCTTGTTGAGGGATTCTATGTCACCGGATGGGTTCCCGCATTCTGGGGCGCCGCGGTGTTGGCCGTGCTCGGCATGCTCATTCGGGCGGTTATGAAGAACGAATAGACGGTCGATAATCCAAATCTCATTTACTATTTGGCGTCAGACACCGGCGAAACATTTTTTTTAGCTGCCTTCACACGATGCGCATGTTCCAGTGCGGGTAACGCCTTGATCTCAGTGTCACCCTGCTTTGAAGTTACCGGATGAGCCAGTACCGGCCCATCCAGCGTCTGCGGAGTGCGCATTGCGCCGGCGCTCGAGAATCCTCCTGATCCAATCCCTACTCCCATGCGCTGCGGCATCGCAATCACTTTTGGCGACTGAGCCGGTTGGACCCGCGAATATACACCCCATCCGCCGCCGGCGACCACAAACACAATTGCCGCGGCTGCCGCGGCTCGCATGGCCTTACCCTGCATCCAGCCGCCGCCCATCCCTGCACGCGAAGGCCAGCGCAGCACCTGCCCGGTACGGGGAGCCACGCGCAATCCCGCCTTCACTCGGTCCTCAAGCCCTGCGGGAGCGGGCAGACTGGCAATCAGGCGCAGGGATGTTTCGGCCGCGCCTTCTGTATTTCTTACGGCTTCGTGTTCGGTTGTGGGTTTCATCGGATACTCCTGGGATGGTTGAGCAGGTCAGCCATCAAGTTGCGCGCGCGAAAGAGACGCGAACGGACGCTGGATTCGGTAACGCCAAGCACCGAGGCAATCTCCACGCTGGAAAGCTCTTCGAATGCCGAGAGCATCATTACTTCGCGTTCGCGTGGTGGAAGCTTTTCAACGCATGCCAGAACGTGCGCGTGATGCTGGGCGGCCGCTGCCCGCTGCTCCGCACTCAATCCTGCCGCGGGTAACACCCGTATCAACTCGGAAACGTCGTCAGTCTCCGGGCGCGTCTTGGCCCGACGCTTACGGTCCAGCACGACATTCCAGACAATGCGAATGAGCCAGACGCGATGATCGCGTATTTCGATCAGGGTGTCGCGATGTCGCAAAACGCGGAGAAACGCCTCCTGCACGGCGTCTTCGGCGTCAGTTGAGTTGCGTAAGACGGAGAATGCAACCCTATAGAGGGTAGCGGCATACTGGTCGACCAGGGCCGCCAGTGCTGCCTCTTCCGCGTGCTGGCGGGCTTCGTCATGCACGGCGCTGTCGACGATCTCCATCCAACCCGGCAATATTGTCTGGCTGGCGCTCATACATCCACCAGACGCAGATCTCGCGGAAAGTGCTCAAACTTTGAGCCACGTCGTACCCATGCTCCGATTGACTCGGAATAGCCCTGCTACTTGCCCGCAAGCTTCTGCGCGGCAATCGAACCCGCAGCTCCATCCTTGTCGGAATCCCTGACTTTGGCCCACAACGCCCGCGCCAGGTCCGGCTTGCCGGTAGCGACATACAAGTCAGCCAAATCAAGCTGGGCTACGGCCGCCGGCACTGTGTCGGAAGGCTTTGCAATGATGGCGTTGTACAGGTCAATGGCCTGGGGGTCGCGGCCAGTCTGGTGGTACAACGACGCAAGTGCGACCTTGGCAAGGTTCGAGAGGTTGGCGTTCCAGGAATCCGCGGCCGTCTTCAGTTCACTCTCCGCCGCCGCATTCTGGCCGAGTTCCTGGTAGGTTACCCCGGTAAAATAGTGCGCCTTCGCACCCTCAGGAAGCCACCCATATTTCTGAACAACTGCAAGAAATTGTTGATTTGCCGCCTTCGAGCGTTCGTTGCCCGTTGCGTATACGCCCTTCTCTGCGGGCGCACCCGGAATAGCCAGCGGCGCAGAATAGGTGTCCAACGCTTCGCCGAGCGCTGCTTCCGCCGCCGATTCCCGCAAGTTCCAGAAAATCAGCGCCCCGATCACAATGAAAAGAAACGCGCCGGCAGTGATGGTCCAGCGCAGTACGTTGGAGCGATGACCGCTCAGCCAGGTAACACTTGTTTTGGTGGCCTGGGCAAATTTATCGCCCTTCAGGGCGCGGCGAGTCTGTGTATCCACTGAGTTCTTTGTCCTTCTTTTACTCGACTTGCAGGCGGGTCCTTACAGGAGGGGGCGCAGCGACTGCAACCCTACCAGTCTATCAGCGCACGAAGAGCAGCGTCCACCAGGGCGCGCCCCGGCGCTTGCCGTCGTCGACCCGGAACGATAGGCTAGTTCCATGTACGAAGACTTCCACGTAACTGACCGCTGGAGCGGCGAAGACCTTCACTGCTCATGGAGGGCCAACATCGTGGCCATTGCCACGCGCCACGCCGACGCCGTCGACGTCCGCTTTGACGTGAACGGTCGGCCCATGTGGATTGCGCTGCCCTGCACTGCCTGGCTTGAGCAGAAGAAGCTTACCGGAAAGGTCATCACCGATCAGCTTGCGGCACAGGTCGCGGGCCGCTACTTGAAGCAGTTGATTGAAGACGGCTACGACGCCGGTCGCGAGGTGTACACCATGACCGTCGCTGACGTGCTGGATCACCTCAATGCCGTTGTCGCGGAAGCGAAGCAACAAGGGGGAATGCCCCTTCTCCCGGTTGGCGTCTAACGAACCCTTGACCGCAAATTCACAGCGATTCCCCGCCCCGCACCCCCAGGCGTTCGCCTGGCTACCAAATCCCAACCCAGCGTTTGGAGAAAAATAGGTAAGAATTTTGGGGCAAAGTACTGGCGTTTTGAGGTAGATTGTACTTGCCAGCCCGCCAATACAACTCATTGCGACCCACAATCGGGCCAAGCGACAGGTTCATATAGGGAAACGGACATCGCCGCCCCGGAGGTCTCCGGGGATTTTTGCTTCGGTGAGACCTGATTGACAGCAGCGCAGTATCTTACTGGCGTGCAGTTCTATGACGCCGACTGCAGTGGCTGGAAACGGAAATACCCGAACGGGCAGTCAAGTTGCTGCAACACAAGTTTTGTGATCAAGCTAATCCTCCAAATTCAAATCGACGTCCAATGATTGTGTGTCATCAATTTTGATTGAAATTGGAAGTCGCCAGCTAAGGAGCACGATGAAAGACTTTGATGTTTTTGGGGTGAAAAAAGACCCTGCATTCCCTGCGCTGCCTTGCGTGATAGCACTCGCAATCTGTCTCCTGTCTGCTAGCTGCGTGCGGGCCCAATCAGCTCCGGCCAAGTCCGGAACGTCTGCAGCAACGCCTGCCGATTTCTCCATCGAAACAGAGATGCTGACGTATCGCGCTCTCGAGTCCAACAGCGAAGCCATCGCCTGCGACATCGCGGCGTACTTCAACAAGACTTCCGCGAACTTTACCAATCCTCCCGCCGGAAGCGTTTGCAGTGTCAATGCGGGCAGTACGACTGACACTGTGTTGATTCTCCCCTTCGATCGCAACGAATTTGCCGACTTCCAGACCTGGCGCGCGGATATGGCAACCATGAGCCAGCTTGAAAGTCGTGCCGAAGCGTCATTTCAGTGCCCGAAAACCGCTCAACGAAGAGCCGCAAGCTCGACCGCTTCAACCGCTGCCTCTGCCGCTGCTAGCGTTACGCCATACGGTGCTTTGGCCCAGACCGCTCTGACCATGATGGCCAAAGAAGAGTCCGCATCGTCTGTCGTCGGGACCATCGAAGATCAAGCTTTCATGGACGGGGTCGCACGGCAGTTACGTTCACTCCAGGTGCATGTACTGATGCCATCGGCCTACACGTCCTATGGCTTCATAGCCGACGACGAGGCGCGTTCACCTTTCATGAACAATCTCAATAAACTGATTGCAACGCGCGCTTGCCTGGCCGACCTTGAAGCAGGCTCTGGTACCAAGGACAAGGCCGATGCGACTCAAGACAAGGCAGCCGAGACTGAAGACAAGGCCGGCGCGGCTCAATTGAGCAAGGACATTGAGACCTTCTTCGCTTCCCTTTACCAGACCGTCCCAGCCCCGACGAATCTTGCTGCCCAGTCAAAGTCTGCAACTGGGAACACATCCACAGCCGAAACAGGCTCTTCTCCAACTCCCCCTCCACCCGAGCCCACACGTTCGCATTTGTCTGCCGCGCTCTCGGCGGACGGGCTGGCACAGAAGCTTGGCGTCGATCTAAGCACAGGGACATTGCCGAACAGGAATGACTGGCCGCATATTCTCCTGGTCAAGGCGCTTGAGTCCGGAGGCTCTGTGACCAAGCGCAGCAACATTCTCAAAACTACCATTCGCTACAGCGGTGGTTCGGTTGGAACCTATTCCTTGTTCAAACTGGATGGGGAGCTGGAGTGTTCAGGAAATGTCTTTGACTTCAGTGGATCCGTGCCCTCGAAAGGCTTCGAAGATAAGTATCACAACACCAAGATCGACCCGTCCAAGCAGGCGATCTTTCTCCGCGGTAGCTGCAGCCTGCCGTCGCAATAAAATCGACGCAGCCAGGGGGCCGTTCACGTAACGGCTCCTGCCTCACTCGTGTCTAAGCGCCTCCATCGGCTGCACGCCCGCGGCCCGCCGCGCTGGAATCCAACTCGCAGCGAACGCGACCGCCAGCAGGATCAAAACGCCGCCGGTCATCGTTGCCGGATCCCAGGGCTGAATCCCATAGAGCATGGTCTTCACCAGCCGCGCCAACAATAGCGCTCCGGCCGCTCCAACCACAATTCCTGATACGGTCAGCCAAGTGCTTTCGCGCAGAATCATCCCGCGCACTTGCCCCGGCTGCGCTCCCAGCGCCAGCCGAATCCCAATCTCATTGGTGCGATTCGCCACTGAATACGCCATGATCCCGTAAATTCCCACACATGCTAATGCCAATGCCAGCACGCCAAATCCCACGGTCAGCGCGGCGAATGCCCGTTCCATTTGCATGTTTGCGTCAATCTGCTCCTGTTGCGTACGCACGTCGATAATGGGCAGATCGCGGTCCGCATCCTGCACCACTCGGCGCAGCGCCGGCACAAGCTCGGCTGGAGAAAGCTGCGTGCGAATCGCATATGTCATTCTGCCAACATCAGGCTGCTGCACATAGGGCATGAAGAATTGCGGAGGAGGCGTGTCGCGCAGATTTGCATAGTATGTGTCTGCGCAGATACCCACAATCTGCACCCACACGGGTTTTTCGTCTCCGGTCTTGAATCGCTTCCCCACCGGGTTCATGTTGGGAAATCTCTTCCTCGCCAACGCCTGGTTGATGACGGCCACTTTCTGCGAGGTTGCCGTGTCTTGCGGGCCAAAACTGCGGCCGGCAATCATCGGGATGCCCATCGTTTCAAAGAATGTATTGCCCACAAAATTCACGTCCTCGCTTCCGCCATGATCTTTTGTGTCGGGCTCTCCTTCGGGCTGAAAATCGTCATTCTCCATGTTGTCCGCAATGTATGCCGTCGAGCTCGGCGTCATGCCTTGCAAACCCGGCAATGCTGCAAATCCCTGCTCGAGGCGCTGGTGCAGCTGCACATCCTTGCCCGGCCCGTAGCGCTGCTTGGGCGGAGCAATCTCGAATAGCACAAGATGATCGGTGCGAAATCCAACATCAATTGAGTTGAGAGCGAAGAGTGATCGCAGAAAAAGTCCCGCGCCCACCACCAGTAGTGTGGACAACGCAATCTGAAAGGCCACAATCGCCTTGCCGGCCTGCCCCTTGCGTCGCCGCGTTGTGGTCTGCGCACTCTCCTTCAAGGTGCTGCTTACTTCGCTGCGCGCCGCCAGCCACGCCGGGGCCAGCCCGAATAGCAGTCCGGTCAGCAACGTTACTGCTGTGGCGAACGCGAAAACGCCCCAGTCCATTGAGACGTTCAACCGGTCCCGATCCCACGCATTTGCCATCAATCTCGGGATTACATTGCGGCCGATATAGCCGAGAAACAGCCCACCCGCCCCGCCAATGGCTGCCAGCAGCAAACTCTCCGTGAGCAATTGGCGCAGAACCCGTCCGCGCCCGGCGCCCAGCGCGAGCCGCACGCTCATTTCACGCTGCCGTTGCGCACCACGCGCCAGCAACAAGTTGGCAATGTTGGCGCACGCCAGCAGCAACACAAACCCGGTAAGCGTCATCAATACGTAGACCGGCTTTCCGAACACCCGTGATGCAAAGTTCAAACCGCGGCTGCCATCGGAAAGTTCAAGGCTCGGGATCGTGTCGCCGGTCTTCACCGCCATGGTCCCGCGAATGGCGGCCGCCAGCGCGACATTCAATCCAGCCTGCGCCTGCTCATCCGAGACGCCCGGCTTCACTCGTCCCATGATGTCGACCCACCACAAGTCCGGATCATCCAGCAGCCCGCCCTTGTCTCCCTTGGGATCGATCAAAGGCTGCATGCTGAGCGGTACAAACACATCCGGAGAAGATTGCACGTTCTTTGCTCCCGTGAATCCGCGCGGAGCCACGCCGACAATGGTAAACAGCGACTGATTCACATTGACCGTCTGGCCCAATGCCGATGCGGATCGGCCAAACTCGCGCGCCCACAGCCCGTCGCTGATCACCGCAACCGCGTTCTCATTTCCAACACGATCGTCGGATGGCTGGATGCTCCGCCCCAACTGCGCCTGCGCACCTAAAACAGAAAAGTAGTTGCCGGAGACCATTGCCACTACCACTCGCTGTGCATTTCCGCGAACCGTAGCGTTCATGCTGTCTTCGTCAAACGCAAGCAAACCCTGCATTACTTCGTTGTGCGCGCGGAGTTGTTCGTAAACGGCGTAAGAAAAGCACGAACCCCTCATCTTCCCCCCGGGCATCGGGTTGAATTCACCCCACATCTCATGCACAACGTTGTGCTCGTCTCCAATCCAGCGCAGCAGGCGTAGGCCCTCTGCGTGTGGCACCCCCAGCCGGTCATAAAGCAGGCTCTTAGCCAGCGAGAAAATCGTCGTATTGGCGCCGATCGCGAGCGCCAGCGACGTGGCGGCAATCGCCGTGAATCCGGGACTCTTGCGCAGCATGCGGAAACCATATCGCAAATCCGCTCCGAGTTCGTCCCACCAGCGCAGCCCCAGCGAAGCGCGCATGGCTTCCTTGTGAACCAGCGCCGGTCCTAAGGCGATGCGCGCTCGTCGCGTAGCCTCAGCGGGTGAATGCCCTGCGCGCACGAGATCGGCGGTAAGGCTTTCAAGATGACTCGCAAGCTCTGCCTCCATTTCAACCTCAAGTTGGGAACGATGGGTCGCGACGCGAAACCAGGACTGCGAAGAAGCAAGAATTCGTGCGATCAAAGCACGCACCCCTCCCGAAGTCTTTCTGATCCCTGTTCCCAGCTCCCTGTTCCTCGCCTGTCTCATGCCTCCTCCGGCGTAGTGCGAAGGATGTTTCCGATGATCCCAGCCATGCGATTCCATTTGTCGGTTTCCGCCTCAAGCCGGTCGCGCCCGACCGTCGTCAGGCTGTAAAACTTGGCCTTGCGGTTGTTCTCGCTCTCGCCCCATTCGCTCGAAATCACGCCCTGATGCTCCAGGCGGTACAGTGCGGGATAGAGCGACCCCTGCTGAATAGCCAGCTCTTCTCCTGAAATCTGTTGGATACGCAGCAGTACACCGTATCCATGTAGCGGACCCAGCGATACCGCTTTCAAAATCAGCAAGTCCAGCGTGCCTTGCAATAGATCTGCTTGCTCATTTCGTTTTGCCGATACCATCCGTGTTCTCCTTGACGCTCTAGGAGAGAGTACCGCAGCTCTCCTAGAGCGTCAAGGAGAACACAGCATCCAGTTTCGCATTCTAGGAACGATCGCCAATCGATCGACCAATTTTTGGCGACTAATCCTCAGATTTCATTTACTATTCCCACCTGTTTGATTGCTGAATCTGCATCGAATTCCACAAAGGAGAACGAACACATGGGGCATGGAATCATTGCGTGGATCATCATCGGCCTGCTCGCCGGCTGGATAACTGGGAAACTGATGAAGGGGTCGGGGTTCGGCTTCTTCATGGACATGATCGTTGGCCTGGTCGGCGCCCTCATTGGCGGCTTCCTATCCAGCCACCTTGGATTTGGAGGTGTTGGACAGCACGGCCTGATCATGAGCATCGTGATTGCTGTAATCGGCGCTGTACTCCTTACCTGGATTGTCCGTCTTATTAGCGGCAATCGAGGCGCAAACCTCTAATCGGGCCCGGGGGCTTCAACTCGACCTTTTCAATTTGCTCAAAAGCGTCGGTTGAAGCCCTCCAGATCGAAAACGCCCCTGGGCCCCGACAATCTAATCCTCGCCCTTCGCCTATTCGTCCCAAAAGCTCCCTTTTGCCGACCCCCTATGAGAAACTTGCACCCAACAGGAGACCATAAGAGACCTGAATCTTCGTGTTTGAGATAAAGGTGAGGTGACTTTGAGCCTGGTCAGGGACCTGCAGTTCTCATTACGCCAGTTGCGCAAAAGCATGGGGTTCACCGTGGTTGCGGTGCTAACGCTCGCGCTGGGCATCGGATGCAACACCGCAATCTTCAGCGTGTTTTACAGCGTGCTTTTGAGGCCGCTTCCCTTTCCTGACCCCAATCGTGTGGTCATGCTCTCTGAGCGTGCTACCCAGTTCCCCATCCTGTCCGTCTCGTGGCAAAACTACAGAGATTGGCAGGCGCAGAGCACGTCATTCGAGGAGTTTGGCGCAACGCGGGTCTTCACTTCCGCTCTCACGGGCAACGGCGAACCTGAACAGATTCCAAGCCAGATGGTCAGCGGAAATCTCCTGCACCTCCTCGGCGTCAACGTGATCGCAGGCCGCTCTCTCCTGGTTGCCGACGACCAGCCCGCATCACAGGCTGTTGCGCTACTGGGCTACGGCCTGTGGCAGCGCAAGTACGGCGGCTCGCAGGACGTGATCGGTCACGCCATCATGCTCGACAGCCAAAGCTACACGGTGATCGGCGTACTACCGAAGGGCTATGAACTGCTGCAGCAATCGCCTGACGTCGTCATCGCAATGGGTCCGTGGGCAAGCAAACTGCCGGACGATCGTTCCTGGCATCCTGGCATTTTCCCCATTGCACGATTGAAAGCCGGAGTCACGTTAAGCCAGGCACGCGCCGAAATGACCACGATCGCCAAGCGGCTGCTTGAAAAATATCCTGCAGACAACATTGCGCTTGATGCGGTCGTCAATCCAATGCAGGAGCAGTTGGTGAGCCAGGCCAAGCCGGCACTCGTGACGTTGTTGGGCGCTGTCATCTTCGTGCTTTTGATTGCATGCGGCAACATTGCCAACTTGATGCTGACTCGCGCGACAGCGCGGCGCCGTGAGATCTCGATCCGCATTTCGCTGGGAGCATCCGACTGGCAGATCATCAAACAACTCATCATCGAAGGACTATTGCTGTCGCTGATGGGAGCGGTTGCGGGAGTAGCGCTGGCCTATGCGTTGATGCCCTCGCTATTGCACGTGGCCGGCAGCTCTCTCCCTCCCGGAACAGATGTGCGCATCGACATACACGTGCTGCTGTTTACGGCGTTGCTGTCGATCTTTGCAGGCGTGTTCTTCGGAGTGGCACCGGCTGGGCACGTACGCCTGAGCGATCTGCGCTCGATTCTTAATGAGAGCGAACGGGGTGCCGTGGGTCGCCATGCCAAGGCACTCCGCAACACGCTCGTGGTCACTGAGATTTCGCTGGCGCTTCTTCTGCTGATGGGGGCCGGGCTCTTTGTTCGCAGCCTGAATCGCCTTTCCGAAGTCAGCCTGGGATTCTCTGACGATCACATCCTGATCGCCGATCTGCCGGTGCCTCCAGCGGGAGCCGCCCCTGCAGACGCTCATCGCAACATGGATTTCTACGAGAATACGCTCAGACAACTGCATTCTTTGCCCGGTGTCCGGATGGCAGCAGCATCGTCGTTCCTGCCCGTAAGCGGACAGGGCGCGGTGATCCACTTCAACATCCAGGGCCACCCGCCGAGAAACGCCTCGGAATACATCATGGCGAATTACCGTAACGTGAGTTCGGAGTACTTCCAGGCACTTCGCATTCCCCTGCTCCAGGGACGCTGGATCGAGGACGCGGACCGGGAAAACATGCCTTCGGTGGTGGTCATCAACCAGGCCATGGCAAAAACCTACTTTGGCGATCAGTCGCCTCTGGGCAAAAAAATGCAAATCGGCGCAATCCCCGAGAGCGACGTGCCGTGGATGGTCATCGTCGGAGTAGTTGGGAATGTAAAACAGTCGCTGGTGGCGGACATGCCCACCGAGTTTTACGTCCCCTATCGCCAGGCCAACGAACTGCTCCCGGTGCGAACCATGTCCGTCGTGCTGCGCACGGAAGTTGACCCGCGAGCGCTGATTCCTGATCTGCGATCCACCGTGCACCGTGTCAATCCCAATCAGCCGGTCGTGAAAATCCGCACCATGGAAGACAACGTCGATCAGAACTTCGCGCAACCGCGCTTCCGCACTTGGCTGCTCGTCGTCTTTGCAGGAATCGCGCTTCTCATCGCCGCCGTCGGCGTCTACGGCGTAATGGCATATGCGACAGTACAGCGCTCCAGCGAGATGGCAATCCGATTGGCGCTCGGCTGCAGCGTCGACCGCATCTTCATGCTCGTAGTAACCGACGGCCTTCGACTCACGCTAATCGGTGTCGCAATCGGAACGGTCCTCGGCCTAGCACTCGGCCGGTGGCTGAAGTCCTTGCTCTTCGGAGTCTCATCAGCCGACGCATTGACTCTAGCAGGCTCGATCGCAGTAGTAATAGTAGCCGGCCTCGCAGCAACCATCATCCCCGCCCGCAGAGCCTCACGCGTAGAAATCGCAACAATGATGCGCGAAAACTAGACAACTCCACGAATTCTCAATTCGGTCTCCCCTTGTCCCCAACTGCCGCAGAGCTGTGCCCCGTTCATCGCAGTTCCATCGCGATGAGCGGGTTTGGTATATTCTCTGGAATGCCGCGCGAGCAAAAAACGCCTCAAGAGAAGAAACGCCTTGAATTGGAGAAGGACCACTTCACCTTTTCAAACGCACCCCACGCATTCCGCAAAAACTGGAAAAAGAAGAAATCGAATTTGAATCGGCAGTATCGTCGAAAGGCCGATCAGCTTCTAGCAGAGGCGAAACCCGAGATCTCTGCTGACAATGCCGAAATCGTTGTGGGTCACGTAACTGCAGTTCATCTGAAGGAATCGGTCCTGACGAAACGCCTGAGAAAATCAAGCACAGTCTCACTTGGCGAGAAGGTACAGACAAAGCTTCAGAAACGTAAAGAGGCGATTGGAAGAAGGGTCAGTCACAAACGTCAATACGACGAGATCGTCCACGCAGCGATGAAGACGCTTCTACAGTTGGAAGGCGATCAGTTCAAAGATGCGGTCGATCGCATCGCCCGTTTACTACAAGGCGGAGATCCAGTCGAATGGTCGCGCCTTTATCAATCGAAGGATCGGCTGGATCGGGCTATCTTCTTCGTCGAGCAGATATCCAGAGGAAATGCTTTTTATCTGGATGCGCTCCGCATAGACCAGGAACTCTGTCTATCTTTTCAGTCCTGGAAGAAGAAAGTAAATCGAATCCTCGCGAGAGCGAGACGCCCCGCAATAAGGAAACTCGAACAGAAGATTGCAACGGAAAAGAAGTTGAAGGCTGTGGTCAGGGCGAACCGGAGTAAGCGTACAGCCAGTCCCTGTTGACAGTTGGAGAGTGTGTCATGAGGTGTCCACTTGTTTTTTAGTGGGCACCTGTTGAGTGTGTCTTAGGCGGCCTGAGAAGAGTGGGTCTGAAGTGAGGAAGCCAGGTTCCAAGGCAGCAGGTCCTGTATCTGGCTGATGGGATGATCAGCGATCTGCGCCAGCACGGTGCGGAGGTAGAGTTCCGGATCGAGTCCGTTGAGCTTGGCCGAGCCGATCAGTGTGTACATGGCAGCGGCGCGTTCGCCGCCACAGTCCGATCCCGCGAAGAGGAAGTTTTTCCGCCCAAGAGCGACAGCTCTGAGCGCCCTTTCAGCGGCGCTGTTGTCGACCTCGAGCAGGCCGTCTTCGGTATAGCGTGTGAGGGACCGCCAGCGTGAGAGCGCATAACGAATCGCAGCTGCAGTCTCGCTCTTCGATGACAGTGAGCGAAGTGCCTTCTCCATCCATTTGCGCAAGTCATCGAGCAGCGGCCTGGCCCGCGTCTGTCGAACACTCAGCCTGAGATCAACAGGCTTCCCGCGGATCTCGTCCTCGATCGCATAAAGTGCGCCGATCCTTGCCAGCGCTTCAGTGGTGGTCGGTGAAGCATGCGCCAGATGGATGTCGTGGAACTTGCGCCGGGCATGTGCCCAGCAGGCTGCCTCATATATATGGTTGCCATACAGATGATGAAAGCCGGCATAGGCATCGGCCTGCAGGGCTCCGGTGAAGTTCTTCAGATGCTGGCGAGGATGTTCACCTCTGCGGTCTTCCGAATAGGCGAACCAGACAGCGGGAGCGGTCTGTTCGCCCGCTGGACGTTCATCGCGCACGTATGTCCAGAGCCGTCCGGTCTTGGTCTTGCCGTTGCCCGGAGCCAGTACGGGCATCGGCGTATCGTCGGCATGCAGCTTGCGGCCGGCGAGCACATGCTTCTGAATCGCATCCACCAGCGGGCTGAGCAGATCGCTGGCTGCACCAACCCAGCCTGCCATGGTCGAACGCGGGATTTCCACTCCCTGACGGGCATAGATCTCCGACTGCCGGAATAACGGCAGATGGTCCGCGTACTTCGAGACGATCACATGTGCCAGCAGACTCGGTCCTGCCAGGCCGCGCTCGATCGGACGCGATGGCGCCGGCGCTTCGACCACTCGATCGCAGCCTGTGCAGGCGAACTTCGGCCGCACATGGCGGATGACCTTGAAGCTCTCCGGAACATACTCGAGCTGTTCAGAGATGTCGTCCCCGAAATGGCGAAGGCCGCCACCGCAATCCGGGCAGCAATCGCTGTCAGGCTTGTGCGTGACCTCTTCGCGTTTAAGATGTTCAGGCAGCGGCTTGCGCTCGGAACGAGGCTTCTGTTCCTTACGCGGCGAGACCCGTTCAGCGATCGCTTCGGCCTCCGCCTGCGTAGTCTCGTCCTCTTCCAGCTCAAACTCCATCTGCTCGAGCTTGAGAACCAGCTTCTCGCTCTTCTTGCCGAAGATCATGTGACGGAACTTCTCGACCATCAGCTTGAGGTGCTCAATGCGCTCTCTGCGCGAGTCGAGTTCTTCGGCCTGCTCGGACATCCTCTGGCGATGCGCATCCAGCTCTGCCTCGAGCCGCCGAATCTCTTCGTCCTGAGCAGCGATCAGAGATGCGAACTGTTGCTCATGCGTACGAATCAGATCGAGCAGCGCCTCCCGATCGAGTGCATCCAGATCCGGAAGAGGCGCGTGATCCATGGACGCAGTATGCCACTACTTCACGAAGGCGCAACCGTGGAAAACACGCATCAATACAGGGGAATCATGATAATCATCAGACTGCGACTTCCGGCGTCCACGTGCGTTCCACTCTGCGCCAGTCGATGCCTTCCAGAAGCATCGAAAGTTGCGCACGACTGAGGTGCACGGTTCCACTCTCTGCCTTCGGCCAGATGAATCGGCCACGCTCGAGACGCTTGGCAAATAGGCACAGACCATCGCCATCCCACCAAAGAAGTTTTACGATGTCGCCTCGTCGTCCGCGGAACACAAATACGTGTCCGGAGAACGGTTGCTCGTGCAACACGTTCTGCACCTGCGCACTCAGTCCGTCGAAACCGCGGCGCAGATCCGTCACTCCTGCTGCAATCCAGACCTTGGTCCCGACAGGAAGCTGGATCACTTGCGCAGACTCTCGAGGATCGACCGCACCAGAGATGAATCAGCGCCGCTCTCTACGCTGATCGTCGCACGACCAGGAAGCTCGATGTGGATCGCGCCAGCCGCCGGCCTCGTAGCTTCTTCTGTCTCTCTGCTCTCGTCTCGTGGGCTGCCCACCGTGACCGGGACCAGCGCAACACTCGGCTCACTCAGTTCGCCACGATCAAATGCACGACGCCACTTGAACACCTGGTTCGCGTTCACACCATGGGCTTGCGCCACTTGGGCTACGCTGGCGCCAGGCTTCAGCGTCAACTGCACAATCTGGAGCTTCTCCGAAATCGACCGGAAACGGCGAACACGACGACCCGTACTCAACCCTACTGCGTCAGACATGAGCCGATCTTCGGCTCTGCACTACCGCTCTCGCTAGAAGGGACTCGGCGTACGCTTACGAACCGGACGCGTTGAGAATATGCAGATACCAAAAGAAAAAGCCATGCCCGGAGGCATGGCTTTTCTTTCTAAATTTATTGCCGGCGATCACCTAATCTCCCACACAGTCACCCGTGCAGTACCATCGGCCCAGCGAGGCTTAACTTCCGTGTTCGGGATGGGAACGGGTGATCCCTCGCAGTATGGTCACCGGCAAATTGAGGCGTTTTCAAGGCGTGAGGCGCAGAGCGCCGGGAGCCTTGAGCCGAAATCCTGAGCGTTAGCGAAGGACCTCGACGCCTTTTACCTTGAATGGCGCTTGGCGGGTGGTTGCCCGCAGCCTGCCGCGGCGTCTACTCGTGTTCCGGATGGTTTCTCCCGGATCTCTGTAGGAACGCGGACTGCAATCTGGCGCCAAAAACTTTGCTCGTCAGAGCTGATAAAACAACTGCTTGACACGAAATTGATTGGTCTTACAAGGCTTGTAAGAAGAAAGTCCGCTTGTTCTGCGCGGAGTTAATTCTATGGACAAGCCGAACGGGCGATTAGTACTGGTAAGCTACACGCATTACTGCGCTTCTACCTCCAGCCTATCAACCAGATGGTCTTTCTGGGCCCTTCAGGGAGATCTAATCTTGGGGCGTGCTTCCCGCTTATATGCATTCAGCGGTTATCACAACCGAACTTCGCTACCCAGCCGTGCCCTTGGCAGGACAACTGGAACACAAGAGGTTCGTCCATCCCGGTCCTCTCGTACTAAGGACAGCCCCCCGCAAATCTCCTACGCCCACAGCAGATAGGGACCGAACTGTCTCGCGACGTTCTGAACCCAGCTCACGTACCGCTTTAATAGGCGAACAGCCTAACCCTTGGAACCTTCTACAGCTCCAGGATGCGATGAGCCGACATCGAGGTGCCAAACCGAAGCGTCGATATGAACTCTTGGCTTCGATCAGCCTGTTATCCCCGGCGTACCTTTTATCCGTTGAGCGATGGCCCTTCCATACAGAACCACCGGATCACTAAGGCCTGCTTTCGCACCTGCTCGACTTGTAGGTCTCACAGTTAACCACTCTTATGCCTTTACACTCGACGACTGATTTCCAAACAGTCTGAGAGTAGCTTCGCGCGCCTCCGTTACAATTTAGGAGGCGACCGCCCCAGTCAAACTACCCGCCTAACTATGTCCCTCTCCCGGATCACGGGAGGAGGTTAGAATCACAGCACTCGCAGGGTGGTATCTCACCATTGGCTCCACCAAGTCCGAGAACCTGGTCTCAAAGCCTCCCACCTATCCTGCGCAGCAAGAACCATAACTCATAGTTAAGGTGTAGTAAAGGTGCACGGGGTCTTTCCGTCTAGCTGCGGGTAACCGGCATCTTCACCGGTACTACAAGTTCGCCGAGCAACTCGTTAAGACAGTCGTACGATCGTTACGCCATTCGTGCAGGTCGGAACTTACCCGACAAGGAATTTCGCTACCTTAGGACCGTTATAGTTACGGCCGCCGTTCACCGGGGCTTCAATTCAAAGCTTCGCTTGCGCTAACCTCTCCTTTTAACCTTCCGGCACCGGGCAGGCGTCAGCCCCTATACGTCGTTTTCGACTTAGCAGAGACCTGTGTTTTTGTTAAACAGTCGCCGTACGCGCTTCACTGCGGCCCACTTGCGTGGGCGCTCCTTCTCCCGAAGTTACGGAGCCAATTTGCCGAGTTCCTTAACGAGCTTTCACTCGAGCGCCTTTGGATATTCTCCTCGTCTACCTGTGTCGGTTTGGGGTACGGTTCCCTTTGTTCTCCTTAGAGGATTTTCTCGGCAGCGTGGAATCAGAATCGTAAGCCCCATACGGGACTGGGTTACACCTCACTGTTAAGACCCAACGGATTTGCCTATCGGATCCAGCTTACGTGCAACCACCGCAATAGCCATAGTGCGGCATCCTTATCCTTCTGCGTCACCCCATCGTCAAACGAACATTGGGAGGAACGGAATATTAACCGTCTGTCCATCGGCTACGCCTTTCGGCCTCACCTTAGGGACCGCCTAACCCTGAGCGGATTAACCTTCCTCAGGAAACCTTAGACTTTCGGCGCGGAGGGTTCTCACCTCCGTTATCGCTACTTATGCCGGCAGGGTCTCTTCGCAACGCTCCACCAGTCTTCTCAGTCTGGCTTCGCCGCTGTTGAGAATGCTCTCCTACCACGCACACCATAGGTGTGCATCCGCTGCTTCGGTATACAGTTTTAGCCCCGTTGTATTGTCGGCACCGGACCGCTTGACCAGTGAGCTATTACGCTTTCTTTAAAGGATGGCTGCTTCTAAGCCAACCTCCTGGCTGTCTGAGCGTTCCGACTTCCTTTCCCACTTAACTGTAATTTTGGGACCTTAGCAGGCGGTCTGGGCTGTTTCCCTCTCGACGATGAGGCTTAGCCCCCACCGTCTGACTCCCGGATATGTTGTCGCTGGCATTCGCAGTTTGGTTGGATTCAGTAAGCCGGAAAGCCCCCTAGTCCATCCATCTCTCTACCACCAACGCAATTCATCCGAGGCTAGCCCTAAAGCTATTTCGGAGAGAACGAGCTATCACGGAATTTGATTAGCCTTTCACCCCTACCCACAGCTCATCCGAGCTTTTTTCAACAAACACCGGTTCGGTCCTCCAGTGGGTGTTACCCCACCTTCAACCTGGCCATGGGTAGATCATCCCGCTTCGCGTCTATTCCTGCCAACTGAACGCCCTGTTCAGACTCGCTTTCGCTTCGGCTCGCTTACGCTTAACCTTGCTGACAAGAATAACTAGCCGGCTCATTATGCAATAGGCACGCGGTCAGACATTCTCCTTGCGGAGCATAGTCCTCCCACTGCTTGTAGGCACACGGTTTCAGGTACTTTGCACTCCCCTCGACGGGGTTCT
>CAWGYG010000002.1:0-916342 GCA_963826915.1 uncultured Acidobacteriaceae bacterium | reverse complement strand
AGGCGGTTACCCAACCGCAACGTGACATAATGACAAGCCATGAACAGATTGCAATCGTTGATCGCAATCGGCATTGTGGTGTCGGCTGCTTGCTACGCGCAGCATTGCCCCGACCCGAAGCTGCAGGTAGTGTCCTAAAACTG
Source organism: uncultured Acidobacteriaceae bacterium (assembly GCA_963826915.1). GTDB lineage: Bacteria > Acidobacteriota > Terriglobia > Terriglobales > Acidobacteriaceae > Telmatobacter. The sequence continues at coordinate 916,199 of CAWGYG010000002.1, read as the reverse complement.
CGGCAGCATACTCGCTCTGGTTCGCCTATTACAACTTCTGCCGTCGCCATCAATCGCTGAGGATCACTCCTGCGATGGAGCAAGGGTTGACGGATCACTAATGGACTGTGGCGGAGCTGGTGGGGATATGATGAGTAACGCTATGACAACCGAAGAGAAAGCATTCGCCATTGGTGAATACATCATCGATCTGCAACGGAACTTCCATGCACTTCAGGTAGTAATGGAATCGCGTGGTCTTGCGTGGAGTGCTCAGATGAAGCAAGCGGCTCGACAGGAGAATCTGCAACAGATCGCTCACGAACAGCTTGCCTTGCTGCGTCAAGCATTCGACGGCAGTACATCCGATTCTGCGCGGATAAACGCACTCCACAGAGCATTTCTAGAAGAAGATCAGACTGAGACTCTTGTATGAGAGGAGATTGCATTTTGGGCATACCTCAGTTACATTGAGATTGCCCGCACAATCTCGAATTGCCTCAATCAAAGATCAATAGACACCCGCCCGGCAAGGCGGGTTGTCTATTTACTCCAAATCCTACTACGGAATCGAATTCCCACACATATACTTCTCAGCATGAAGATTACAACGCTTGCCTTTATGGTCTTCGCACTGCTGGGGATGGTAGGGTGCGAGTCCTCCCCTGATCTCCTCACGAATTCAGAGCAAGATTCTCTGAATAAAATACGGAGTGGGCAGTATACATTGGTGAGCAATCAGGAACTTACGACCTTGAAGCACGACGCGGAAATAGGCAAAAACACGGGCCGTTATCAAATCCACCGTGAGGGATTCCGGACCTGGCGGCTGGACACATCTAATGGAACGGTTTGTTTGTTGTTGACCTCCGAGGCCGATTGGAGGAAGCCGGACACTGAATTGCAAAGCTGCACTTTGAATCCACCAAGCAATTAACGACCCGCTTCCCACCCGAACTCAGCAACGCACAAATAGGACACTACCGAAGCTGCAGCAGGCTGCAGTTGGCGGAGATACGATTGAAGGTTCTGTCAACTTACACCAGAAGCCTCTAAAGTTCGCCCAGCTGCGACTTTCTTCGAATGGCAAGACTACTTGGGTAGGTGCCACCGACCACGAAGGCTTATTCCACATCAGAGAACTTCGGCCCGACAGCTACCGTCTCACCGTGCGTGGATGGGGCAGTACAACCATCCGCGTTAGTTCGGACCTGACCAAGTCGTTTGGTAACGGGCAGTCGCTTCTCTACGAATTGTTGCTCGTAGACGATGGGTGCATTGTGACCCTCACAGTCATGAACTGATTGCCTCCCAGTGTTGCGAAAAGGACTGTATTTGCAGTCGGTTCAGGACGGATGCGTGAAATGTGCAATCAAAATGTAGATCGCAAACAAGAGGAATGCCGCCCCAGCAAATCGAACACCCCTTTTGTCATAATCCTCTTCGGCGAGTCGCGACTTCATCCTGATTAGCGCATAGTATGCGTTCGTGAATCTCGGTATTAAGCGCGGCTTTATCATCAAGATTGTTCCCATGGTGAAGAGCATCGTGCAGACAGCAATCACACCGAAGTCTTTGTTCGTCATGCGGGCTTTTCCCAATCAGAAAGCTGATCCATTCTATGCCTCCGCAAAGCCGACTGACATCTATGGTCGGGTGGCGGACAATCCGGAAGTTACCTTTTCGTCGACGTTCGTGCGACTGATGGTCAGAAACGCGGGCAAATGTTGCGTGCGGTTCTGAAAATCATCGAGCGCGCTTGAATTTGGCGCAGGGTCAGCGGCGGGCGGTCTGGCCAGCCTCGGCCTTCGCCAGGATCACGGCTTTTCTGAGAGCGGCGACGAACGCACGCGCGGAGGCATGGTCGTTAAATGTCAGGCCAAAGGCTTCCACTTCATCAGGCGCCTGCCCGTAGGCTGAGCTGTTATGCGGGCCCGGACCGAGATGGGCCAGCTTTTCGCGATCGTAGGTCAGGGTGTGGAACTGTTTTCCGGGCATTCCAACCACAACGATCATGGTGGTTTCTCCCACGTCACCGGGTTTATACGCGCGCGGCGCATCGGGAGCTGTGAAGACTTCGTCTTCGGCGATCAGGCTTTCATCCACCGATGCCAGGGGAACGGTGATCGACGCCAGAGGGAAGGAATAAAAGGACCAGGTTGTCTCGCCGCCTTCATTTTTGGGTAGAGCGCAGACCGGTGCCGGCATGTTGGGCGAGATGAGCAGGGTGTGGTCATCGAGGGCAACGACAGTGCCGGATGCTGTGTACGAACTCTTCATTTGTTGAATGTGCGAGACAAGGTCCTGTGCGACGCAACTCGCAGAAGACAGGAGGAGGCCAAGAGACGCGAATGCGATCAGCCTTTTCATAGATTGATTCCACTATGTTGATCCCAATTCCGCTTCTGGAGATATAACCCACTCGTGTTATTACCAAGGTGATCCGGGGGCTAAAGCGTCTGCATGAGAACTCGCGGAGTGGAGGGTTGCATCGCCCCTACGGGGCTCGGGTCGTTCTGTTGCCGTCATCCCCGGGTGACGCCGTTGACCCGTTTCACGGATCAACGGCTCTACCCGGGGCTAGTTTCCCTACACCCCTACGGGGTGTTTTTCCGCGCGGGGGTTGAACTCGGATAGAAATGGGGAAAATGACTCATCCGCGGCTAAAGCCGACGCCGATTTTGCTGGCTTTATGCGGGGATTGAAACCCCCGACTCCCTCCGTGTTCAGTTTCTCGGCAGCCTGTGACCCCCCGCCGCGCTCTGTGTTCAGTTTTTCCGCAGCCTGTAAAGCTCTCGTTCTAATTGCGGCGATCACGGCACGAGTAAAGCTACCCCAGCGACGAAGACCTGTCGCCGGGGACCCCGGTAAACTCGTGCCCTTTCAAGGCAGATTCAAATTTAGCCATTACCAGGTGATCCGGCGGAGGCGACGGCTTGAGTTGGGACCTGGCGCCCTTTCATCGCTGATGGAGGTGCGATGGGAGTGAATCGTGCCCGTAAGTGAATGGGACTTATTGGTCTTATGGCTCGTTGATGATGAGGGCAACGCGGCCGGCGATGAACTCATTGGGGGAAGTTCCGGGTCCGATATCGATGAGGTCAACGGGGAAGGCGACGTTCAGTGGGCGAAGGACGAGGCGGCCGGAAAGGAAGTCGGCGTACCGCAGAGAAAGGTGGGCATCGTGGCGCACGGCATAGAGATTAGGCCGGCTGGGCCGAAAGGGGATAAGCGAGCTGTAGTGGCGATCGATGATGGCGAGGGCATCGGGCATGACGAGGGGTTCCATCGGCAGTGCGTCGGCCGGGGGAATGCGGACGGCGACGAAGCGTTGCCAGGCGCGGCGGCTCGGGGTTGTGCGCGCACGAAGGGAATTGAGCGGTCCAAACGGCAATGGCAGGATTCGCTGCACGGTGGCGGGGCGGATGGATGGTTCAAAGAGCGCGGCGGTGTGAGAGATGAGAGGAACGGCAGTGCATTCCTGATCCGAGGCCGGCTCGGAGTGAACGTTGCCGGCGGGCAACAGGTCGGCTACGGCGAGGTACTGGGCGGCGAGCATGCGATCGATAGCTTCGAGAGAGAGTTGGCGTCGCGCATGGAGGAAGTTTGAGACGTGGGACTTGCCGAAGCCCGTCTGTCTGGACAGGAGCGAGACGGTGAGCGAACCGCGTTGAATTCTGCGCAGCATTTCGACGCGAAGGCGTTCGTGCATCTGGGTGAAATTCATCTGTGGAAAGTCCGCCGCCGGGCATAGGGACAGAGCAGCCGTGTTTTCCTGCAGAAAACCGAATTGCGCCTATTAGCCTTCATTCTCAGGGATCGCTGTTGAGCGGAATCAGCTGAAGCAGGAAACAGTGCGGACCGCGTTGACCTTGAAGAAACACCCTTCTAGATTGGGGTCACTTTAACTCGCACAGGTTTGTCGGAATTGTCGAGGATTCGCCTCACCGGCGCAATCGTACGAGGGTGCTATTGCGCCCTCGCAGATTCCGGTGAATATCTACGGCCCCGCCATCGCGGGAAATTGCCGATTCTTCATGCAATTGCAGGCGGAGAGAGAACGTCAAAGGACAACCTTGTCGAATTGATTCCAGAACTGCGCGCTGAGCACACGGAAGAGACGCGATGCAAAAAAACGAGAGAACACAGGCGGCAATGGCGAATCAGGGCATCAGAATCCTGAGCAGCCGGTCCTGGTTCTTATCACCTCGCCAAGTGGAAAGAATGGAAATGAACGGGCGAGTGAAGGAAACTTTACGGAGAATCCTTGATGGAAGTGCGCGTGCAATTAAAGATTTGCGAGGGGTGCGGTTGTCTTTGGTACCGCGCCCAGACCCATGGGACTGTTTATTGCAAGGGCTGTGAAGCGAAACTGCGGGACTTCCCAACGCCGGAAAGCCGAAAGCGCCTTGGGAGGCCACCGGGTAAGCCGGTGGTGAGAGTCTGGACATCAGCGGCGGCAGGGGGTGCGAGATGAGCGCAGCACTCCAATTGCCAATGATTTGGGGAACGAGCACCACACAGAGGGAGTGGGAAGGCGAGCAGGGCGCAGAAAAACATAACACAAGGGCCGCGGTTGCGGTGGAACAAGAGCGGCGAAAGGAGAAGCTAAAGCCGCATGCGAGCTTGGCCTTTTACAGGAAGCATACAGAGGGGATGTTGCGGCGATACCTCTATGCATCGATGCAAGTGGGCAGGGCGCCGTCGATCCTGGGTGACCCGGTTGGAAGGGGATGGGTTTCGAGCCGACCGATCAGAACATTTGAGGACGCGGTTATCTTCGTACTCGACGTGGAGCGGTGTCTGGACAAGCTGGGATCGCTCGACAGGCAGATGCTGAGCAGAATTGTTCTACAGGAATACACACAGGTTGAGGCAGCCAGCTTGATAGGAATGAGTGTTCGCGCAATTTCCTACAAATTTCCACTGGCGCTGGATCGACTGACTGAAATGCTGTTGGAGAGCAGATTGTTGATACTTCCGAACTAATCATTTCTTTGGCTAGCAAGAAAGGGGAACGCCGATGAGCGTTCCCCTTTGTTCCATATTATGCAACCGTTCGGTTGCGGCTAAGTTGGGGAGCGCATTTCCCTCAGGGGCTGAAGAGGCTGCGTGAGAACTGGCGGGTTGCATCGCCCCTACGGGGCTCGGGTCCTTCTCTTGTCATTATCCCCGGGTGACGCCGCTGATCCGCGAAACGGATCAACGGCTCTACCCGGGGCTAACATCCTGCCACCCCTACGGGGTGTCTTTTCTGTGCTGCACCCCAGGATTCGGGTGTCTTTTCTGTGCTGCACCAGGATTCGGGTGTCTTTTCTGTGCAGCACCAGGATTCGGGTGTCTTTTCTGTGCTGCACCAGGATTCGGGTGTCTTCTCTGTGCTGCACCCGGATTCGGGTGTCTTTTCTGTGCTGCACCAGGATTCGGGTGTCTTTTCTGTGCAGCACCAGGATTCGGGTGTCTTTTCTGTGCTGCACGGTGTTTTTTTGTAGGGTATTGGGTGTCTTCTCTGTGCTGCACCAGGATTCGGGTGTCTTCTCTGTGCTGCACCCGGATTCGGGTGTCTTTCAAGTCTTTCGGTTGCTTAAAACTTGCGAGACCACTCGCGGGGCCAGCGCTCCACGATGACCTTCTTGTCGGTGAAGAACTCGATGGCATCGCGGCCCTGAGCGTGCATGACACCGAAAAAGCTTCCCTTCCAGCCGGAGAACGGGAAGTAGGCCATGGGAGCGGGGACGCCGATGTTGATGCCGACGTTGCCGGTGGAGACAGAGTGGCGGAACTTGCGCGCAGCGGCGCCAGAGGCGGTGAAGATGGAACTGGCATTGCCGTAGGTGGAGCGTTCAATTATGGCGATGGCTTCTTCGACTGTTTCAGCGTGGACAACAGAGAGAACTGGTCCGAAGATCTCTGTCTCCATGAGGGAGCTGGTGGCGGGCAGGCCGTCGAGCACAGTGGGACCGACGAAGGAGCCGGCGTGTCCATTGGCGTTTTCGCGGCGGCCGTCGACGATGGGCTTTGCACCCTGGTCGCTTCCCTGGCCGATGAGCGAGAGAACGCGCTCGCGGCTGGCGTGGGTGATTACGGGACCCATTTGGGTTGTTGGGTCAAGACCGTCACCGACCTTGAGCGAGGATGCGGCGGCGGAGATTGAGTCGCGGAACCAGTTTTTGGCGTCGCCGATGGTGACGGTGACACTGACGGCGAGGCAGCGTTGACCGGCACAGCCGAATGCCGAGTCGGCGATGATTTTGGTGGTTGTTTCCTGATCGGCGTCGGGCAGAACGACGACATGATTCTTGGCGCCGCCCTGGCATTGAACGCGCTTGCCGCTGGCTGAGCCGCGCGAGTAGACATATTTGGCCACGGGGGTGGATCCGACAAAACTGACGGCGCGGACGAGCGGATGGTCGAGAAGCGCGTCCACGGCTGGCTTGCCGCCATTGACGAGGTTGACGACGCCGTCGGGAAGGCCTGTTTCCTGGATGAGTTCGACGAGTCGCGCAGCGGAAAAGGGCACGCGATCGCTGGGCTTCAGGACCACGGTGTTGCCGGTGGCGATGGCATAGGGCAGGAACCACAGCGGAATCATCAGCGGGAAATTGAACGGGGTGATGACTGCGGCGACTCCGAGGGGCTGGCGAACCATAATTTCATCGATGCCGGGCGCTACGTCTTCAAGCGAATAGCCCTGCATAAGGACCGGAATGCCGCAGGCGACTTCGACGTTTTCAATGCCGCGACGGAGTTCGCCTTTCGACTCGGCCAGGGTTTTTCCGTTTTCGATGGTGATGAGGCTTGCCAGTTCATCGATGTGATCTTCAAGGAGGACCTTGAGCTTGAAGAGGTACTGGACGCGGTCGGCGGCAGGCGTTGAGCGCCAACTCGAGAATGCGGACTGAGCAGCCTGAACGGCGGCGTCCACCTCTGCTGCAGAGCCGGTGGGGGATTGGCCGAGCGGCTCGCCGGTGGCGGGGTTGAGGAGTTCGAGACCGGCGGGGCTGGTGGAGGCTACCCAATTACCGCCGATGAAGTTGTGGATGACGGGGGAAGAGATGGCAGTCATGGGAATTTCAATGTACCGCAACAGGCGTAAAGGAGGCAGTAGGAATTTGCACCGGGTTTAATCCGATGTGCCAGCCAGCGCGAACCGAGCATTTTCAATGCCGGATTGTGAAGGTGGCTGAGACGGAATAAGCTTGGGGATTGAGTTTTTGGGGAGTGGACCAATGCTGGGTAGTTCTCGACATGCAGTGCTAAGCCTGATTTTGTTTTCTGCTGCGATGATGGCGCAGCAGCCTTCTTTGCCGCCGACGACTGCGGACGAAGCACCAAAACGCGATACGAGCTATATCGACGCGAACGGAACCGCACATGTGACGCGCGTGGTACCGGTGCCGCAGACGGTGAGCGCGGAAGCGCAGAAAGTGATCGGGCGCGCGGAGCCGGACCAGGGACCTCCGCAGTCGCTTGAAGATCGTCGCAAAGGAACAGATGCGTACACGGCGCGGGCGCGCGTGGAATGGACGAAGCTCTGTCCCAACCAGATCGTGGAAGAGAAGATCGCGGGCGTGCCGGTGCGGATTGTGACGCCTGAAGGAATGAAGGCGGGCAACAGGGACAAGGTGCTGCTGGATCTGCATGGAGGCGGGTTCAATTCTGATTCAGGTTCGTATACGGAGTCGATTCCGATTGCGAGTTACACGGGGATCAAGGTGGTCGCCGTGCTTTACCGGTTGTCGCCGGAAGTTCATTTTCCGGCTGCGGTGGATGACTCTGTTGCGGTGTACAAAGAGCTGCTGAAGACCTACAAACCCAGACACATCGTGATCTACGGAACGTCAGCGGGTGCGATTTTGACGGCGGAGGTTGCAGCAAAGCTGAAGCAACTGGGACTGCCGATGCCGGCAGCACTGGGCATCTTCAGCGGGATGGGTGATTTTGCGCGGCCAGGTGACTCCGCCGCGATGTATGCGTTGCGCGGACTTGCGGGACATCTCGATCCGCCGAATCCTGATGCGCACGACGCGGCTTATGTGGCGGCAACCGATCCCAAGGATCCGATACTTTCGCCGATTTATGGGGACCTGCACGGGATGCCGCCGACACTGTTTGTGACCAGTGGGCGCGATCTGCTACTGAGCGGGACTGTGAATCTGCATCGAGCCTATTTGAACGCCGGAGTAGACGCGCGGCTGGTGGTGTTTGACGGACTGGCGCACGCATTCTGGTATGACTCGCGGCTGCCTGAGGCAATCGAAGCCAACCACACGATGGCGGACTTCTTCGTAAAGGAGCTGGGGAAGTAGCGGTCAGCCACCTTGCGGGAGTGGCGTCACCGGGATGCGGAGAGCGGAGTTGATGCGGGAGAAGAACTCGAATGCTGCCGCGACGGCGGTGATTTCGACGATCTGTTCGGCATCGAAGTAGGTGCTGAGTTCGGCGAATGCCGCTTCATTGACCGCGTGACCTGACTGGTGGAGGATGCCGGCATAGCGGAATCCAGCTTTTTCCTTATCAGTAAATGGGCCGAGTTCGAAATGGTCGTAGCTGGCGACCTGACCGTGTGTCGCACCTTTCTTCGCGGCAAGGTAGCGGTGAGCGCTGATGCAGTACTCGCATTGGTTGAGCGAAGCGATGCGGGTGGCGATGAGCTCCTTGTACCAGGCGGGCAGAGCGCCCTCGCTCATGAGCGGCCTGAGCAGTGCCGTAATGCCAAGCACCAATGCCGGCACGTTGGAGAGCGCCTTGAACATATTGGGGACCACGCCTCGTTCGGCCAGAAGGTTGTCGTAGAGGTCAACTAATTCAAGAGGAACCTGGTCGCGTTCCAACAGCGGGACGCGCGCTTCGAGGGTAGATGCAGCGGTCATAGGCGCTCCAGCGCGGACGGAGTTCTAGATTAGGTTCGATTCGCTTTTCGCTATGTACGCTGCCTGACATTATCCACATTTCAACGCTGAAGAGATTTTGAAGCTGGGGAGAGCGTGCAAATGGCGTCGCCCTGCGATATTGGGCGTGGACATTTGATCGACACAAGGCGATCTGAAGGGCGTGAAAGCGGTTAGGTGGACACGAATTTTAGTGCTTGACGGAAATCACTCTATAAAATAGAGTACTCTTCACTGTGGACGAGTGCTGGTCAGGCGGTCCACCGGCAGGGGCAAATGGCGAATTCTCAAAAAGGAAGTCAGGTAATTTCCATGAAAGTCGGTGGGACCGCAGGCGGTAACGGAGCGCAGTCGCCGCTACCCCTGGCAGTCGATTCCCTGGTGAAGAAGTTTGGGGCGGTGACGGCGCTCGACGGAGTTTCGCTGGGGTTGAAGAGTGGTGAATGCCTGGGGTTGCTGGGGCCGAACGGGGCGGGCAAGAGCACGCTGATTCGCAGCGTTGTCGGACGGGTGATTCCGAGTGCGGGGCGCGTGGCCGTATTCGGATTTGCGGCAGAGTCCTCTGAAGCCCGGATGGCGCTGGGATGGGTGCCGCAGGAAATCGCTCTTTACCCGCGGCTGACCTGCAAGGAGAATCTTTCAGCCTTCGGACGCTATCACGGGCTGCACGGACAGAAGCTCACGCAGGCGGTGGCGTGGTGCCTGGGCTGGGCCGCGCTGGAGGATCGAGGCGGCGAACTGGCGAGGAACCTTTCCGGCGGGATGAAGAGGCGTCTCAACATGGCGGCGGGGATCATTCACCGGCCCAGAGTTGTGCTGATGGATGAGCCGACCGTTGGGGTCGATCCGCAATCGCGCAATCGGATTTTTGAAATGATCGAAGCCCTGCGCACAGAAGGCACGGCGATCATCTACACGACCCATTACATGGAGGAGGCAGAGAGGCTGTGCGATCGAATCGCCATCATCGATCATGGGCACATTATTGCGTCGGGAACAAATGAAGAGCTGGTGCGGAATGCTTTTGCGTCGCGCAGCCAGGTGCTCGCACGCTTTGATGGACCGACGGAAGGGATCAGCGCATGGGTTGCGCGGCGTGGCGGGCGGTTGGTTGATTCGACCGCTGAACTCACGATCGAAAACTCAACAGAAATTGGCGGGCTGTTGGAGGACGCGACGAACGCGGGGTTGTTGCTGGTGGATGTATCGCTGAGGCGGCCCAATCTCGAGTCAGTGTTTCTGAAGCTTACGGGAAGGGAGTTACGCGATTGATCTTCAATATTGTTCGTACCGCTCTTATTGGTTTGAAGCGCGATCGTGCGGCGCTGGCGCTGAGCTTTATCCTGCCGGTCGGCTTTTTCACGATTTTCGCGGTGATCTTCGGCGGCCAGCACGATACGACACCCAAAATCAAGGTGATTGTCGTGGACCAGGACCAGAGCCAGGCCTCGCGGGAGCTGGTGCAGGGGCTGCAGAGGGAGAGCTCGCTAGTGATCAGCACGCGGCCGGATTCGAAGAGCAAGGCAGCTTCGCCACTGCCGGATTACTCGGCGGCCACAGCGGAGGCTGCGGTGAGGGCGGGTGATGCGCCGGTCGCGCTGATTATCCCGAGTGGATTTGGGCAGCATCCGGTTGACTTTGGACCGGGCGCCAAAGGTCCCGCGATTCAACTGCTGAATGATCAAAGCGACATGATTGCGCCGCAGATGGTGATGGGGCTGTTGCAGAAAGCGGCGATGACTTCGATGCCCGCAGTGATGGCGGAACAGGGGATGAAGTACACCAGCAAGTACATTGGCGACTTCACACCGGAGCAGCAGCAACGGATGCAGGCCAATCTGGATCAGCTTCGCAAGATTGAAAGCACAGGCGGGACGACCGGAGGAAGCGGTGGCGGCTTGAACGGCGGTGGCATGATTCGAGTGGATACACGGTCTGTGATGCAACAGGACAAGCCTGATTCGATGATCTCTTTTTACGCGGCGGCAATCGGCGTCATGTTCCTGCTGTTTACGGCGAGCGGAGCGGCGGGTTCGCTGCTGGACGAGGCGGAAAGCGGCACGCTGGATCGGGTACTGAGTTCCCGGGTTACCATGACCAAGCTGCTGGCCGGGAAGCTGGCGTTCAATACATTGCTGGCATTTGTGCAACTGGTGGTGATGTTTCTTTGGGGATGGGCGGTGTTCAAGCTGGAACTCTTCAAGCATATTCCCGGCTTTGTGGTGATGGGGTTATGCACTGCAGTTGCGGTTGCCTCATTTGGCATCCTGCTGGCGAGTATGTGCCACACGCGGGCGCAACTGGGCGCAGTGTCGACGTTGTTGATTCTCGCCATGTCGTCGATTGGGGGCAGCATGTTCCCACGTTTTCTGATGTCGGAATCGATGCAGAAGGCGGGACTGTTCACGATCAACGCCTGGGCGATTGACGGCTTTACAAAGGTGTTCTGGCGCAACCTGCCGGTGCAGGATCTGTGGCCTCAGGTGAGTGTGCTGCTGGCCATCGCTGTTGTGCTGTTCTTTGTCGCGCGCAGGATTGCACATCGCTGGGAGAGTGCGTAGTGCGCATGGTGATTGTGATGCGAGGAGAAGCGTGATGACGGAAAACATGGCTGACCAGGAGCTGAAGGACAGGCTGAACCTGATCGAGAACATGATCGCGGAAGGCAGGCGGACGACGGAAAGCTGGGGCTGGACGTTTGTTCTGTGGGGCGTGGCCTATTATGTTGCGATCGCATGGAGCGCATGGAGTCATAGCACGTTGGCGTGGCCCGTGACCATGATCGGCGCGTCGGTTCTGACCGTTGTGCTGGTTTCGCGAAGGAGGCGCAGCGGGCCCCCAACGACCATCGGCCGGGCCATGGGCGCTATCTGGTTCGCGATGGGCATTTCCAGCTTTCTACTGTTGTTGTCTATCGGAATGAGCGGGAGGTTTGAGTTTCACATATTCGTGGCGATCATAGGCGCCATGCTGGGGATGGCCAATGCTACTTCAAGCATCATCCTGAAATGGAAGATGCAGTTTGGGTGCGCGGTTGTGTGGTGGGCCGCGGCGGTGATCGGGTGTTTCGGCAGTGAAATCCAAGGCTCGATCGCATTTATTGTTGCAATTTTTCTGTGCCAGATTGTGTTTGGAATTTACGGAATCATCGGCGGATCTCGCGAGCGCCGCCAGGACGCAGTCCATGCCTGAGTTGCCGGAATTGAATCCCGTGATTCATGGGAAACTGCGGTTGGCGCTGCTATCGCTGCTTTCGGGGGTCGAGGAAGCGGAGTTCACGTGGCTGCGCGGCAAGACTGGATCAACGGATGGAAATCTGGGAGCGCAACTTCTGAAGCTCGAAGAAGCGGGTTATGTTGCGGTCGAAAAGAAGTTTGTTCAGCGCAAGCCGCAGACGTTGTATCGCATGACGGAGACAGGGCGCACGGCGTTGGGGGAGTATGTATCGGCACTGAAGGAGCTGTTGGGCATTGCAATTTGAGGGTCGAGAACTGCGCGAGATGATTTTTGCCGGCGAAGAATTGAATTGGAGAATGGAATGAGCGGAACAGGCGGAATTCTTGGCCCCGGTGGGCAGGATTTGCTGGTTCGCATGCGAGGCAGAGCGGTTGGCGCGATCGTGTGTGCCGGATTCGGGGCCTATGCTCTGTATTGGTGGACCCAGGCTGCGATCGAAGGCGAGCAGAGACCGTGGTTCGTTGCGATCGCAGCGGCTACGGCAATTCTTGTGGTTTGGGCGATTGCGAACCTTGTCACTCTGCGTCACGCGCCAAGAGTTGCTTTGGATAAGCGGCTGACGAGGTTTTACAGAATCGGATACGGGATCATCGTCGCAACAGAAGGCGTTGCGATTTCGGTTGGAGGGCCGATCCTGGGCCACTTCCATCGGCCAGACTTATACGGTCAATGGGTCGGCGCAGTCGTAGGGATCCACTTTTTCCCTCTCGGCAAACTCTTCAAGCTGCCTCTGTACTATTGGACGGGCGCCGCCATTTCGGTAGCTGCTTTTGGCTCGCTTTTGATTTCGAGTAGTCCCCATAGCTCCGCTATCTGCGCGGGGGGAACGGGCGTGGCTCTTTGGATCACGGCGGCAGTAATCCTCAGCAAGAACCTGGAGAGCCTATCGAAGAAGACAGCGACGGCTGTCGCGCCGGGCAAGTGAAGGCGAGGGCTTGATCATAATCGCCGGTTGGATTCCTTAGGAGCGCACGGAATTGGCTGGAAATCGCCGAATCAGTGCTTCTGCCGAACCTGAAGCTGAATACGCAAACTACTGTTGCGCTCCTTCCACGAGAAACAGCCGAGTACGAGAAGCGTGCTTTCGCAAGGGAGCAATTGCCTGGTACTGCGGCGATGATTCAAACTTCTGTGCAATCGCAAGGCTTGGGAATTCGATCACAACGAATCGGCCTGTTGGGGCCTCGCCTTCGAGCGGCACGATGTGTCCAGCCCGGACGAGATACTTACCTCCGAACTGCGTGACGATCGGGGACACCGCCGCCAGATACTCCTTGTATGCAACCGGGTCAGTCACATTGATTTCTGCGATTGCATACCCCCTGGGTGCAGGTCCCGCTGCATGTAGTACTGCGGTTGCGATGACAACCAGAGTTACCGCGACGAACCCCGCGAGGACGGGTCTTCGATTTTGCACTCTGAACTCCTCCCAATCATCTAGATAGACTGTCACACGGACACTCAAGGGACTTTCGGACACGCTGCATGATGCCGAGGTAGAAGGCAAGGTTGTGGATGGAGTTGAGTGTGCCGGAGAGCGGTTCGGCGCAATGCATCAGGTGGCGGAGGTAGGCGCGCGAGTAGCGACGACAAACCATACAGTCACAGGCGGGATCGGGCGGACCCTGATCTTCGGCGTAGCGCTTGTTTTTGATGTTGAGCCGGCCTTCGCTGGTGAAGAGCAGGCCGTGGCGCGCAGCGCGGGTGGGAAGCACGCAGTCCATCATGTCGACACCCATGCGGGCGTAGAGTTCGATCTCGTCGGGATAGCCGACACCCATCACATAGCGTGGTTTGTCGCGGGGCAGGAGCGGGAGAACTTCAGAGATCATCTGAAGAGTTAAGTCGCGCGGCTCGCCTACACTGAGGCCACCAATGGCGTAACCGTCGAAGTCCATTTCGACAAGGCGCTCGGCGGATTCACGGCGCAGGGCAGGGTAAACGCCACCCTGGACGATGCCGAAGAGGGACTGGGTGCTGGGTTCATTCCCCGGTCCCCAAGTGCGAGGGACCGGGGGCACCCGTTCGGCCCCGTACCAGGGGACCTCGTTTTGGTGGGCGCGGAAGTGATCGAGGGAACGGCGTGCCCATGCCATGGTGAGGCGCAGGCTTTCTTCGGCGCGGGAGTGGTCGGCGGGATATTCGGTGCATTCATCGAAGGCCATGCAGATGTCGGCGCCGAGAGCGATCTGCACATCCATGGAGTGTTCAGGAGTGAAGAAGTGGCTGCTGCCATCGAGATGGGAGCGGAAACGTACGCCTTCGTCGGAAACCTTGCGGAGACCGCTAAGCGAAAACACCTGAAAGCCGCCGGAATCGGTGAGCATGGCGCGAGGCCAGCTGATGAAGCGATGCAAGCCGCCCATGCGGCGAATGGATTCGTGGCCGGGGCGCAAGTAGAGGTGATAGGTGTTGCCAAGGATGATTTGGGCGCCGAGCGATTCGAGGATGTCCTGGGGAACGGCTTTGACGGTGCCTGCGGTGCCGACAGGCATGAAGACCGGGGTCTCGACGGTTTGATGAGGCAGATGGAGTTGGGCGCGGCGGCCGCCTGCGCTAGTCTCATGAATCAGGTTGAACTCGAGGCTCACTTTGCAATTCTAGTATGGTGTTTCCGAAGTTCGTGGCATAACTTCCTAAGTGCAAAAGCAGATCCTTCGACTCACCACCCCCACACTCCACCCCAAAGAGCAAAGCCGCTCTTTGGGGACCCCGGTACTGAAAAGTGTTTGGGGCCCCGTTCGCTCAGGATGACAGCAATGGTATTGTCATGAACTTTTGGACAGGACAGTAGCGGGCTACGCCAACTACGCGAAGAAGCCGGACCGGATGCATTCGTTTGTGTGTTGGGGGTTCTGCAGGGAAGAAGGCTTGGAAGGATGCTCCTGGCCCGCACTCGACTCGGGAAAATGCAGTGCGGGCTTCAGCGCATGTTGGAGGTTTGACTCTGCCAGGGAGCTCGGTATGAACTCCCCGGACGCCGCGCATCAGCCATTGTGACGATTGTGCCTGGCGCGATAGATGCGGCGCGATGCAACGTTCTGGCGGTGATAGATCGCGCGGCGATTCCTCGCGGTCAGGCGCCCGTTGTGCCGTGCGCGCATCATGTGGACCTGGCGGTTGATGTTGCGGTGTTGCCGCTCAAGGCGGGCTGCTTTCCGCGGATTGATGCGACCACTCTTGACGCCGTTTGCAATGCGTCGTTGCTGGTTGAACTGCCGCTGGGCGATGGTTGGTTTCTGCGCGGCCTGCGCGGGGGTTTGGGCGATTGTGATGGCAGGCGCTGCAACCAGTGCCGCCATAAGTGCCAGTTTCAGGATTCTCATGGTCTTACTCCTTCTGTGACGGCGGTGGCTGTCTTCCGCTTCCTGCCACTCACACTGGCTGAAACACAGGGTCTGGAGATTGGTTGTGATGAATCGCGTGCCGGGATCCTTAAGAAATGTTAAGGGCGGCGCGGAGCCTAATTTGAGGATTGGCCGAGATGCAGGAGAATTCCCGCTCGGGCAACGCGAGGAGTTGCGAGCGTGGTGGTCGGAGTCTTGGAGACTTCGATGGAGCGATCGAATAGGTTTTCACCCGCGGCGAAGAGCTGGATGCGCGTGCCGAAATCGTGGGAGCCGTACGCATCGAGGCGAAAGTAGCTGTGGAGAAGAAATTGATTCGCGTCGTCGTCGTACTGGCGTCCGCTGAGGCGGCTTTGAAGACTTAATGTGCCTAACGAGGGACGATAGGCACGCAGATTGAGTGAGGTCATATTGCGCGCTACTTCAGGAATCCAATTACCGAGATCCTGAGTACCGCGACTGACAACCGCATGGGCGTACTGATAGCCGCCGTCGACGGCGAGCCAGCGTCGAGGGGCCAATTCAAAATCGGCAGAGACGCCGCGACTTTCGATCTGGCCGAGGTTTTCGCGCAAGAGCAGTATCGGCGAGGAGGTCGGGTTGGTGGTGACAGCGACGATAGGGCGATTGACCTGCGTATCGAAGTAGCTGGTGCGAATAGTGCCCCAGCGCCACTCGGATGCTAGTCCGGTTTCCCAGCCCGTGGCTCGTTCACTGAGGAGGGCGGGATTGGGAAGCGTAAGCTTGCTGCCGACCTGTGTGGAGCGATAGAGCTCGCTGGGCGAGGGTGATCGGAAGGCTCGGAAGCCTGAGGCTGAGAGAGCCCAGTGATTTGAGATCTTGCGCGAAATGCCCAAACGCGGATCGAAGATGTTCTCGCTGGAGGTGGGAGGCTGGGTGGCGGATGGTACCCATGCCGAGCCGTTCCGTGTAAGTTGGTGGGCATCGTAGTTTTGGAACCAATCGACGCGGCTGGAGGCGGTGAGAGTCCATGCCTGATGGGTCCACATAGCTTCAGCGTAGGCGGCGGAGTCGCGCTGGTGATCGTGGAGATTGGTGAGAGCAGCGGTAGTGCCGTAGGTTTGTTCGCGGTCCCAGAAGCGCACATCGTGAACGTCGGCTCCGGCGATGAACAGGAACGAAGGACCGATTGGCTGGTTCCAATGAGCGGATGCGCCGAGCTCGTTGACCGGGGCGAGCGTGAAGCGGGTGGGAATCTCACCGCAACGATAGGTGCAGGTGGGGTCGCCGAAGTTGGACAGGTTGGAGATGCTGGAAAAGGTCTGGCGGTAGTGCTCCGTTGATCCGAAAAGACGGAGGGTTGCAACGGCGCTGTGGGGCGCCTGCCAGTCAGCACCGGTTGCGTAACGCCAGAGGCGCGTTCCGTTGGTCTGGTCGGGAGTGCCATTGGCACGGGCCTCGTTGAATCCGCTGGCTCGGGCAAAGAGACGGAGCGGGCTGCGGTTGCGCTCGGCGAGGAACAGGCCGTTCTGGCCATGCATGTTCGAGGCAGTGTCCACCGGGCCGCGCTGATTCGGAGCTTCCTGAATGAAGCCATCGGTGCCGAGCATGCCGCCGCCGGCCAGAAGGCCCCATGGACCGCGAACGGTCTGGAGCAGGAGGCTGTTGTCGTAGGTGCCTTCAGCTCCGTAGCCGCTGCGCAAGGTGGCCAGGTTTCTGGTAGGACGGACCGCGACCACATCGACGACGCCGCCAATGGCGCTTGATCCGTAGAGGTCACTGGCGCCCCCTCTGACTACTTCGATGCGCTGAATCGATAACTCCGGCTGTTCCTCCCAGTGGATCCAACCGCCGATGGGGTCGTTGAGCGGGACATCGTCTTCAGTGACGAGGGTGCGGCTGGCGGAGGTAGAGCCGAGGCCGCGCAAACTGATGCCTTGCGAAGTGGGGTTGGCGACCAACGAGCTGGAGCGGCGAAATAATTCGACGCCGGGAAGCTGGCGAATTTGTCCATCGACGGTAATGGAGGCCGAGGTGTTGAGTTGTTCCTGGGATAGAACGCGGGTGGTTGCGGGGCTTTCAAGCGAGCCGAGCGGTGCCCGATAGGCAGTTACCGTGATCTCTTCGCTGCTGCCTGCGGGGTCGAGCTGGACAGTTGTGTTGGAGCTGATTTCTATGTTCTTGCCGGTGAAGCCCTGGGCATCGATGCGAAGGCGGCAGGGAATGCGGCACTCGAATGTGAGGCGACCGTAGGTGTCAGTGCGCCCCAGTAATGGCCCGTCTGCTTGCTGGACCGACGCCCCGGAAATGGCGGCACCGGACTTATCTTCGACTGTCACGGTCAGGGATACGGGCTTCTGCCCGCAAAGGGGCATGGGGACCGCCAGCATCATGGCGAGCGCCAACGTGCCAGATTTCACTTTCGATTTGGACCACGCCATTGCCTTCATTCTCGCAGCTTTTCAGCAATGAATCGAATAATTGAGCGACGGTTCCGGGGTGGCCGGGGACGGAAAGGTCGGGGGCGATCTCATTCAGTGGGGCGAGGACGAAGGCACGCTCGGTGAGACGGGGATGGGGAATCACGAGGCCTGGTTCGCTGACCTGGAGGTCGCCGAGGAGCAGGATGTCAAGGTCAAGGGTGCGGGGGCCGTTGGGAATGCCCGCCGAGCGGTCGCGGCCATAGGTTTTTTCAATGGCGAGGAGGCTATCAAGGAGGGCATGCGGGGCAAGTTCTGTGTCCAGGGCGACAACCGCGTTGAGAAAACGGGGCTGATCAGCGAAACCGACGGGGGCAGTGCTGTAGAGCGAGGAGCGGCGCAGGATACGGCCCAGGGTTTCAAGTTGTGCGGCCGCGGCGGTAAGAGTGGCTTCGGGAGAACCGGCGGGGCTGGCCAGGTTTGCACCCATCGCGATGTAGGAAGTCCGCATCTGTCTCAGGTTACAGCGCTGCGATGGGTGGATGGCGGGTCAGGCTTCTTTGAAGTCCCGAAGGACGGCGCGAAGGCGAACAAGCGTGGCGGCTAGTGCAGCGAGGCCTGCGTACCAGACTGCGCGGGTGATCTGGACGACCCATTCGGGTGCCTCGCCCACGCGTTTGAGGAGGAAAGGAAGGAAATTCCAGCACGTGATGTGGACATAGTCCCAGGGGTCCTCGGTCATGGATTCATTGGTCAGGCCCCATGCGTCCATCTTGCCTAATGCGAAGGCGACGATGTTTTTGGCGCGGAGAGCGATGACATAGGTTGGATGGCCGAGGGTGTCCATCTGGTAGATCTCGAGCGGCAGCCAGAAGGCGAGGGACATCAGTTGAATCGCGGTACTGACGCAGAGAAGGACGATGCCGGCGGCGAAGACGAGTTTGCCGAGTTCGCGGCGATGGCGAAGCAGAAGCGGAATGGCGATGAGCGCGACCAATTCGACGGTCGTGGAGACATAGCGATCGCCCCATGAAAAGTCTCCGGCCCAGGCGAAATAACGGGCGTAGAAGCTGAGATAGCCAAGCAGCAGCAGGGAAGTAGCAAGGGCAAAGGCGCGGACGGAGGGAAGCAGGCGTTTCCAATTGAGAGCGATGAGGACGATGGCGAGGATGAGAAGCGGGTCGAAGAGAAAAATGGATTTCTCAGGCCAGAAAAGAGCGCCGAGGAATCCGTCGTGGAAGGGGGTTGTCCAGGGATAATTGGCCGGCAAGTCGGGTTGGCGCTCGATTGCTTCTTTCGCGACCAGGCTCACGTAGGTATTGGTGAAGGATCCGAATCGGTAGAACTGGTAGAGACGGTCGAGCAGCCCGAAGAAGCAGAAGACGGGGATTGCGATGATGGCGTAGGCGCGGCATCGATTCCACAAAGCGCGGCCGCGCAGGCCTTCAAACCAGAGGACAAGCAGGACGAAGAGAACGCCGGCGAGGAGATCGAGGCCGGTGGTGAGACGGGTGAGCAGGTTGAGCCCCAGAGCGCCGGTGCCGATGATTAGCGCGCGCCGGTTGCCGGTGCGGAGCCATTCGTATTCGAAGCAAAACCCGGTGAGCGTGAGGAGAAAGATGTAGTTGTTCTCCATCATGTTCTGGGTGTAGTGGAGGTGGGTGGTGGCGAGAAGCAAAGCGAGAACGCCAGCGATGGAATGGCGGACACTGAAGGTGAATTGGCGCAGAAGGTGGAAGCAAACGAGGGCGGTGAGGACGGTGACGAAGATGTTGGTGATGTAGGTGACGATAATGTCGCGAACGCTGGGATCAGTTTCGCCGTAATTGGCGAAGATGGGTAGCTTTTCGACGTAGGTGCCCAGGATGTCAGAGGGCAGCATCAGGAGCGACTGGCCGATGCCGTACCAGCTCTGGATTTTGCCGTTGCGGCCATGGACGCCGAATTCGGGATATTCGTTGGGGAAGACCGGCGGTTCAGAGGTCCAGAGGGCATGGGTGGATTGGAGACGGTGGGTAGTGTCGGCGGTGCCCAACTCCCCGGATTGGACGACGAAGGCGATGAGGCCCGCGGTAAGAGCGAGCAGAAAGAGCGGATTGCGGAACCAGAGGCTCAGGCGAGAGATCATTTGAGAGATTAACGAGCCGGCGCTTTTATCTACTCAGGTAAGAAGCACGCCTGCACACTATCTTCTAGGGTATCGTGCCAGGGTGTACCTGAACATGGAAGGGATGGTGCCGGTTTCTGGTAGCATCCCTTTTGGAGAACTTTCAGGATGGAAGCACTTAATGGTGCGGGACTTGGCGCCCGCCGCAATGAAGATATCGCGCTTGATCTGCTCAAGTTTGTCGCCGGAACTGCGGGTGTGGGACGGCCCGCCGCAACCACAGCAGGATTCAGCGGAGGCTCGGGTCCCAAACCCGAGGAACACGTGGCCCAGTTGCTGCAGCTATACAGCCGCTGCCTAAAGGCCGTGGAAGGCAAAGGGGCATAGCGACGGACGGCGAACCTAATTTGCGCGTTGCGGTCGCCGGAGCCGGAGCGTTCGGCCGCAATCATCTTCGTGTGTACCGCGAACTGGAGACAGCGGGGCAGGGCGTTGCTCTGGTGGCTGCGATTGAGCCGGATGGGGCGCGGGCCGTTGAGACTGCGTCGAAGTACGCGCTGCCGGTGTTTGCCTCAGTTGAAGAAATGCTGGCGGCCGACCTGCGGGTCGATGCGGCGAGTGTTGCAGTTCCTACCGTGCATCATCATGCAGTGGCTTCGGCGCTGCTGGAGGCAGGGCTGGACGTGCTGGTGGAAAAGCCGCTGGCCGCAAGCCTCCAAGAAGCGGATGAGCTGCTTGAATTAGCCAGCCGGCACAGGCGCATTTTGCAGCCCGGGCACCTGGAGCGGTTCAATCCCGCGGTGCTGGCCGTGGAGACGCAACTGCGGCGGCCCATGTTTTTTGAGGCGCACAGGCTTTCAGTATTCACGGCCAGGTCACTGGATGTGGACGTGGTGCTGGACCTGATGATCCACGATCTGGACATCGTGCTGACAATGGCGAAGTCACCGGTGCGCGAGGTGCGCGCGGTGGGATTGCCGATTTTGTCGCCCAAGGTGGACATCGCGAATGTGCGCGTGGAGTTCGAGTCGGGCTGCGTTGCGAACTTTACGGCTTCGCGAGTTTCGACGGAGCGAGTGCGCAAGCTGCGGTTTTTTCAACCGCGCCAGTATGTGTCCATCGACTATGCGCGGCGAGATTTGCTGGTGATCCAAGTCGAAGAGGGAAAGGCTACGCAGGCGGAAGCGATCGCGTCGCTGCCACCGCAGGTTGCGGCATTGCTGCCGCCGGGAGTTGCGGAGGGGATTGCTTCGGGGAAGATCGACCTCAAGAAGATTGACCCGGTGATGATCGCGCAGTTTGCGGCGTTGGCGAAGATCGATCAGGCGGTGCTGGCTCATTTCACGGGTTCGGCAGAAGGAAAGGCCGGACTCAGCTTCTCAAAGCCGGAAGTGAAGCCGGGCGAGCCGCTGCGATTGGAGATTGAGTCGTTCCTCGATTCGGTGCGGACGAGGCGAGAGCCGCGCGTGACGGCGAAACAGGGGCGGGATGCGCTGGCGCTGGCATTGGAGATTCAGGCGGCGATGGCGGCGCATGCGCATCGCGCCGGGCTTGAGGATTTCTTTGCACCCGGCGCGTAGCATCCCGTGGGTGCTAATTGAACCCGCAACTTCCACAGAGTGCAACCATCAGCCCAATCGAAATACGATTGTCGCCTTGTAAAGGTAAGTCAAAGGGAAAGCGCCGCTGGAATTCGATGTACGGCGCGACCCAGTTGTCGGACCACGTATCCGTGAGAAGCGCAGCCAGCACCTTCGCACTGCTGTAGCCTCCGAATGGGCCAGCACCAGCTCTGTAACCCAGTCCAGGTTCGGCATACAGCTTGACGAATTTCCTGGTTGAAAAAGGCTGGTACCGGGGAATTCTGAATAGCGGAATGACCGCCGAACCTTCCGTGGAGAAACCACTGTGACCTTCGATGCGGTCGTATTGAAGGTCCAGACTGACAGGACCGCCAACCTTAACGCCGGCAAACGCATTGGGTTGATGCGCGAAGTCCCAACCGCCTCCACCACCCGCGGCGAGTATCAGGCTGAGAAATCCCTTTGAAGAATCGTAATCGTCACCAGGCGCGATTCGCACCTCGCGAACATCCGCACGATTGAAGACCAGATCTGGGGCATGCGCTTTTGAGGGTAAAGATCCGGGAAGAAAGTCGCAGAGTAATTGCTCACCTGTTGCCTTTTCGAAGTAGCAGTAGGTCTGTTTCTTAGTTTTTACCCAAATCCGAGTGTTTGGCGAAAGATTCTCGATGGAATGCCATTCCAATGTTTGAGCGGCTGACAGTGAGGCGACCACAGTCGATGCAAACAAAAGGACGATGATTCGCGGGCTTTTCATTTCCGAATACTAGCCACGGAAATGTGTTGATTGTGGACGGCTGTGACACTTGTGCAAGCGTCACAGCCGGGAGGAGCGCTATTGCGATTTCATGCGATTCCCAGGGTGCGGTTGACGAAGCCGACCACGTATTTCCAAATCAGGTAGTAGCCGGCGAGGGCCGCCAGAAAGCAAGGGGCGAGCCAGGCGTATGGAAAGAAGCAAGTCTGGAACCATGTCACCCCCGTGGGGCCTAACGCCAGGATTCCGAGACAAGTGGCAATGAAGGTGCCACCAGGCAAAAGCAAGAGCGGCAGAATTGCCCCGTGCGGACCGATGGCAATATGGGTCCGCGTATGCGAAGCGAGCCAAATCAGGTTCCAAAGTCCCCAAAGTGACGGAACGAGCGCCAAGGGAAACACGAGACCGCGTTCGATGGGAAAGGGCATCTGATACGCGAAGCGGGTGATGACGAATCCGGCCAGCATGACGGGCAGAACGAGCGTGGGCACAAAGACGCCGGCGAGGAAGGCGCGGAGATAAGGATGCGTGTTCATAGGAACCTCGGTTTCTGCGGACGCTTGTCCGCGGTTCACAGGTAGTAGAGAAAAACGGGTATCGACACGGGAACGAAAGCGGCGAACGCCACCAAGCCGCCAGCCAGTGCCCAATCGAACCAGGGCGGCGCAGTTGGGCGCGCGTTGATGCGGCGCAGCACTGCGGGCCAAAGGTCACGGGCAGGTTCGGCATCGCCTACCGGCGGCAATGACTGGCGAAGCAACTGCTTGATGCGGTCCTCATCGTGTGCATTCATGGTGTGATCCCCTGCTGTTGTAGATCTTTTCGAAGCAAACGGAGCGCGCGAAAGACACGGACTTTGACGGCAGCGATCGAGATGCCGAGCGACTCGGCAATCTGCTTGTGCGGCAGTTCTTCAACGACCGCAAGAACGGCGGCAATGCGGAGCTTGGGCGGAAGGCGGCGAAAGGCCGCCGCGGTTTTCTCGCGAATATCAGCGGAGACGGCCGGATCCGTGATGTGCGGAGCGGGCAGTCCTTCGAGCAGATCCGGTTGCGATTCCCGATCGGGCTTCTGTGCGCGGAGCCAATCGAGGGCCGCGTGGGTGGCGATGGTTCGCGCCCACGCCTCAAAACTGCGCGATGGCTGGTAACGGGCGTGAGCGCGATGAATGCGCCAGAAGGTTTCGACAGTAATATCTTCGGCGGCGGAAGGGGAGCGTACGATGCGCAGGGCCCAGCTAAAGACGGTGTGCTGATGGAGGCGGAAGAGTGTCTCGAAGGCATCGATGCTGCCCTGCTGGAAGGCCGTGAGGACGCTGCTCTCTTCGTCCTGCATCGCCGTTCCCCTTTCTAACTTGTCTTACTCTTCGCGCAGCAGAATGGTTACACGAATCGGGAGCGGGTACGGAGGAATTCGTTTGTCCGAGGAACTCTGAGCGCCCAGGCGAATGAGGTAGGATAAAGCGATTTTTGAAAGGCGACAGACAGGAGCCGGTGATGCTTGACAGAGTTCACGGAGGGCATTAGGGTTGGGTTCCGGAGGGCGGGAAAACGTTTTACCGGCTTAAAGCTATGCGAAATTCAACCCGCCAATGAGGAAACGATGAAGAAGCCTGGAATGCGATGGATTGCGGCGGGATTGGCGTGCTGCGCGATGACATGGACGGTAGCGGCGCAGGATTCACGAAAGCCGAAATACCTCGACCCGAAATTGCCGGCGGAAGAGCGCGCGGCGGATATTGTGCACCGCATGACGCTGGAGGAAAAGGCGAGCCAACTTGTGAACCAGGCGCGAGCGATTCCGCGGCTCAACGTACCGGCATACGACTGGTGGAGCGAATCGTTGCACGGCGTGGCTGTGAATGGGACGACGGAATTTCCCGAGCCAATTGGATTGGGCGCAACGTTTGACACGCCGACCATTCACGAAATGGCGATTGCCATCGGTATCGAAGGGCGCATCAAGCATGCGCAGGATATGCGCGCCGGGCACAGCAACATTTTCGAGGGGCTGGACTTCTGGGCGCCGAACATCAATATCTTCCGCGATCCGCGATGGGGACGCGGGCAGGAGACGTACGGCGAAGATCCATTTTTGACGGGGCGCATGGCAGTGGCTTTCGTCACGGGCATGCAGGGGGACGATCCGCATTATTTCCGTGTGATTTCGACGCCGAAGCATTTTGCGGTTCATAGCGGGCCGGAACCGACACGGCATACAGCGGATGTCAAAGTGAGCAAGCATGATGAAGTGGACACATACTTGCCGGCATTTCGCGCAGCTGTCACAGAGGGCAAGGCGGACTCAGTAATGTGCGCCTACAACAGCATCAATGGCGAGCCGGCGTGCGCGAACCAGTTTCTGCTGCAGGACCAGCTGCGTGGCAAGTGGAGCTTTAACGGTTACGTGGTGTCGGATTGCGGTGCGGTGATCGACATTCACCAGGGCCACAAATTCAAACCGACACAGCCGGAGGCTTCGGCCATCTCGCTGCAGCGCGGCATGGACAACGAGTGCGTTGACTTCACCATGAAGGTGAAAGATGACCACGACTACCGTCCGTATCTCGATGCTGTCAAGCTTGGCTTTCTGAAAGAGAGCGACATCGACGTAGCGGTGACGCGGCTGTTTACGGCGCGCATGAAACTTGGGATGTTCGATCCGCCGGCGATGGTGCCCTACACCAAGATCGACGAAAACGAACTCAACAGCGCCGCACATCGCGCGCTGGCGCTGAAGCTGGCGAACGAGTCAATGGTGTTGTTGAAGAATGATGGCGTTCTTCCACTGAAGAATTCGGGCATCAAGATCGCAGTTGTGGGGCCGCTTGCTGATCAGACCAAGGTCCTGCTCGGCAACTACAATGGCCAGCCGACGCATACCGTATCGATTCTCGAGGGCATCCGCAAGGAGTTTGCGGGTGCCACCATCCATTACGTCGCCGGCACTCAGTACCTCGGCAAGGATGCTGAGCCAGTTCCCGCATCGGCCCTTACCACCGACGGCAAGGCGGGGGTCAAGGTCAGCTTTGCCAAGCTCGACATGACGAATATGAACCGGCCTACCACCTCGGCGCCGCTCCTTACCCGGGTCGACAAGAATATCGACATTCAAAATGCTGCGCTGCCGGCCGAAGTCGCCAACGTCCGGCCGCTGGTGATTCGCTACGAGGCTACTCTTACCGCTCCGGAGAGCGGCGACTACAACCTCGGCGCCAAGTCCACCAGCGGATTCCGCGTCAAGCTCAACGGCAGGAACGTCACTTCAGGCTGGAACGGCGAAAGCAAGCTCGGCCACGTTCATTTAGAAGCAGGCAAGCCAGAGCAGCTTGAAGTCGAATTCACGCCCGGCGACGCGAAGACAATTACCGCGCAGCTTCTGTGGTCAAAGGTCGACCTCGCGCCACAACCCGCTGCCATCGCTGCCGCAAAAGATGCCGACGCGGTGGTTGCCGTGGTCGGCATCACCAGTGAACTGGAAGGCGAAGAGATGCCCGTCGAAGAGCCCGGCTTCAAGGGTGGTGACCGCACGAGTCTCGACCTTCCCAAGGCCGAGGAGGATTTGATTGAAGCGCTCGCTGCCACCGGCAAACCGTTGGTGGTGGTGCTGACGAACGGGAGCGCGCTCGGTGTGAACTGGGCGAGTGAGCATGCGAACGCCATCGTTGATGCCTGGTATCCGGGCGAAGAGGGCGGGACAGCAGTGGCGCAAACGCTCTCAGGGCGCAATAATCCGGCGGGACGGCTGCCGGTTACGTTTTACAAAGATGTGAGCCAGTTGCCGCCGTTCGCGGATTACGCGATGAAGGGGCGGACGTATCGCTACTTTGAGGGGATGCCACTTTATCCGTTTGGATATGGGCTGAGCTATACAAAGTTCACTTACAGCGGGCTGACGGTACCGACGGACGCGGTTGCAGCGGGAAGCCCGATGGCGGCGGAAGTTACAGTGACCAACAGCGGGGACAAGGCGGGAGATGAGGTAGTGGAGCTTTATCTCAGCTTTCCGAATGTGCCGGGCGCGCCGCTTCGGGCGCTGCGAGGGTTCAAGAGGGTTCACCTGGAGGCAGGCGCATCGCAACTGGTGAAGTTCGAATTGAGTCCGCGGGATATGAGCATGGTGACGGAGGCGGGCGAGCCGATTGTGGCGGGAGGAGATTACACAGTGTCGGTCGGCGGCGGACAGCCGCAGACTTCGGCGCAGGTGCTTACGAAGAACTTCAGTGTGAAGGGAAAGATGGACTTACCGGAGTAAGAAACGAGGCGATGTGATGCGATGGTGGCGCGTCCAATTGATGGAAGCGCCACTTTCTGGTTGCAGGATTTATTGGGTGGGAGCGGCTGCCGGATTCCCAATAATCTCTTTCATTTTGAGGTAGACGGCGTTGGTCCAGCCGAAGCCGATGACATTGGTTTTGTATCCGGCGCTCACCTGGACATTGGCATTTCCTGAGACGACGTTGTATTTTTCGCGGATGGTGCCGTCGTTGGCGAAGCCCTGGTCGACGGTGGCGTCCCATTTCGCGGCCAGTCGTTTTGCGTCATCACGAAAGCCTGCGGAAGCGAGTCCGGCGACTCCGATCCAATTGGTGGGAGCCCATCCGAATGGCTCATCCCACTGCATGCCGGAGTTGGTATTGCTCATCGACAGACCGCCAGCGCGCTCAAAAAGATTGAGTTTGGCGACGACTTGTTTCGCCTCTTCGCGGGTGGCGACGCCTGCCCAGAGGGGATAAAGCGATGAGATGTAAGCGTAGTCGGACGGCTTGCGATGGATGAAATCGTAATCGGCAAAGATGCCTTGCCTGGGCTGCCAAAGATAGCGATGAATGGCGATGTTGCGCGCTTTGGCTTTACGTGCCCAGCGGGTGGCGTCGGTGGGCTTTCCGAGCAGCAAGGCGAGGTGCTGCAGGTCGCGTTCGTAGCGGTAGAGCAAGCTGTTGAGGCACACCGGCGCGTAATGATGCGTTGAACCGTCGAATGGGCCAAAGCGGAAACTTGGATCAAATCCGGATTCGCGCATGGCGCGGTCGCCGAGGTAGAAATCCTTGCTGAGGCGATAGCCGTTGACCCATGCGTGCAGGCAAACGACGCTGGCTTTTACATCACAGCTGGTGCGCTGGAGTTGCTCGGCTTCGGCGGCGTTGGGTTGACCGGATCCCTTGACCAGATAGCCTTCGCCGCCATCGCGGGGATGAGCTGCCTGGGGATGTGCGAGGAGCCAGCGGATCACGTCGGAGTAGTACGTATTGTCGTCGGCCATCTCGGGCACGGGGCCGGTGCCGTAATCGAAGTAGCGCGCGAGGCCGGTTGTGCCTGCGAGGTGTTCCGGACGGGTCCACGTCGAGTAATCCTTTTCAGCGAGAGTGTAGGCGCGCTGTAACCACTCTCGCGATTCGGCGCGACCCGCGGGCGTTGCCGGGAAACTTGCTGGATTCTCATAGACGGCGCGAATCATCGATGTAAGAAACGGTGGCTGCGAGCGCGTCAGGTAGTAGGTACGGTTGGCGTTGAGCACCCCGCCGTAGTGTTCGATCTCGAAGAGGAAGTTGTCGACCATGCCTTTCGCGAGAGCTTCCCGATGATCTGCTTCGAGGCCAAGCAGGATGAAAAAACTGTCCCACCCATACATCTCGTTGAAGCGGCCGCCGGGCACGACATAGGGATCGGGCAGGTAGAGCAGGCCCGCCGCCGATAGCTGCTCCGGGCGGACGTCTCCGATCTTCTCGATTCGTTTGGGAAGGCTGGCGATTTTTACGTGGCATTTGTCGCTGAGGGCGGCGACTTCGGGAGGGGCCGGCGTTTCCGCCGGCATGTAGAGGACGGGGTTCTCTGTGACCTTGATATCGACAAGTGAGTGGCAGTCGGTCATGGAACGAGTGAGGGTATCCCACGCGCCGTGAATGTACTGGAGGGTTGCGGCAGGATCGGGTTGCTGGTTAGGCGCGGCGTTGGACGGTGGAGACTGGGTATCGGACTGGGCACTCAGCGTCTGTCCAAACGGAATTGCGATTGCGGCTACAGCAAGAAACAACAAGCGAAGCAGTTTCATACGGACTCCGGGTTATATGTGACCGTGAATCCTCTGGAGTGTAACGCACTGGATGCGCGGCACGCGTTAACAGCTTTTCCGATCAGGAACATTTCGTTCGCGGGCGGTGTCTACACATGCACAGTGGTTCCGAATGGGATGAACGGAGGGCCTTGAACTCCGCTCCCCGCGCCTACCAGCGCGCCGAGCGGGCGAGCCTGCTTGTGTTCGCGAAAGGCTCTTCGCCTCCCAGGCGGCGCGGCTGAATTTCATCGGGAGGCACACCATGTTTGAAGACTCCACATTCGAATCTACAGGCAGAATCAGGACCCGCAGCCGCCGGTGGATGATCGCCGCGTTTACCTTGAACGGGTCGGTTCTTACTGCGCTGATCCTTATTCCCCTGATCTATCCAGATGCGCTGCCGCGGCACTTCATCCCGGCGCTGCTGGTCGCACCGGCGGCGCCTACGGCTGAGCAACCGAGGCCAGTTCGGCAGGCCACACAGGTCTTTCACGGTAATTCGGAAATGATGGACCTCCAGTTGATTGCACCTCGCCGGATTCCGATCGGCATCTTAACGGCGAAGGGTCCGGAAACGGCACCAGGCGGGGAAATTGGGATGGGAGATGGCGGATCGGCGGTGCCGGGCGCTGACGGAGTTTTTCACGGAGCCAGACCGACACCTGTGGTTCATGCTGACGTGAAAGGGCCGGTGCGGGTTTCTTCGATGGTTGTGGAAGGACTGCTGATTCACAAGATTGTTCCTGAGTATCCGCCAATCCCGCGGACGATGGGGATTCAGGGAACAGTCGTGTTGCAGGCGACCATCTCCAAGTCGGGAACGATCGAGAATCTGCATGTAGTGAGCGGCCCGATGATGCTGCAGCAGGCGGCGCTGGATGCGGTGAAGATGTGGCGCTACCGGCCGTACCTGCTTAACCAGCAGCCGGTCGAGGTGGAGACGACGGTGAATGTGGTCTTCACGATTGCGCATTGACGTACGGAAGGCGCCTGGGAATGTCAGGCATTTCCGGCCTGAAGCTTTTCACGGGTCAGCTCGTTCCATGTTGCGATGGTCTCGGGCATGGGCGGGCTGGCCAAACCGGGCGCAACTCGTTGAATGACCGTGTGCGGATCCACGCTGCCATGTGCGTCCCGCAAAGCGCCTTTGACCCAGCCGACGGCCGCAAGTCCCTCGTTACCCGTGAATGTCTGTTCGATGTAAAACCATCGGTCGTCCCAACAAACGAGTCGGGAAGTGATTTCGAAGGCTGAGAACAAGCGAAGGGAGCGCCGATAGGTCATCCACACGGCGCCCAAGAGCGGTTGCCATCGCGCGCGAAGAATATGGTCCAGCAGCCGGGTACGCGCCAGCAGGTGGGTGCGCGCGTAATCCATGATACTGAGGTAGCGTGCGTTATTCATATGGAGATTGAGGTCAATGTCGATGGCCCAGACGCGCATGCGGATCTGGTCATGCTGAAGAACATCGAGTACCGGGAGTGGACTGACGAACTGGCGGATAGCCAAGGCAGGAATGCGAACGAAGCTGATGAAGTGCGACAAGGCTTCTCCCCGCCTTCAGTTTAGAAGGCAAAGCTGGATGTTCGCGTCGAATGTGTGGTGCACCGTTGGCGTGTTTCGGAACGAATCTCCTGGATGACGCCTCGCCGGTCTGGTCACGGCATGCCTGGAGTGGCGCTGACTGCGCTCCATCGGCGACAATCGCTCTTGTTATGGGAAAACTGACTCGCCGTGAATTTGTAATTGCCGCCTCCGCTTCCACTCTTGCATCCGCATCAACGGGATTTGCCGCGGATCGCAGCCAGCGCGTGTTTGTTGCATCGGGTTCCCCGACTGGAATTCTTTCGTACGATTGGAATTCTGCAAAGGGTGAACTGATTGCAGCGGGAGTTGCAGCAAGGGTGGCGACCGTGGACTGGATTTGCTTTTCGCCGGGGCGCGAGTTCCTCTACGCAGCCTGCGAGGTTGACAGCTTCAACGGGAAGCCGACCGGAGAGGTAGCAAGCTTTCGGGTGACAAATGGCGGATTACAGCCTTTGTCGGCGCAGAACTCGGCCAGCGCGGGGACCTGCCATGTGGCGCTGGATCATAGCGGGCGCGTTTTACTGGCTGCGGATTATGGCGGCGGCAGCGCGGCGAGCTTTCTGGTGACGGATGGGAAGCTGAGCCCGCTGGTCTGGAGCGAGCACTACACAGTTCACGGACCCGACACCGATCGCCAACAGAGCGCACACGCGCACTTTGCGTCGTATTCGCCTGACAATCGCTTTGCCTATGTGAACGATCTGGGCGGAGACATGATTCACATTTACACGTTTGATGAGAAAACGGGAGTGATGACCGGAGCTGGGGCATACCATGCGCATCCGGGTGCGGGGCCGCGCACGCTGCACTTCCATCCCAATGGGCACACCGCCTATTCGATGAATGAGCTGAGTTCCACGGTGGACGTGCTGGAGTGGACCAAGTCCGACGGTAGCTTAAAGCGGAAATCGAGCGTCGACCTGGTGCCGAAGGATTTTCAAGGGGTGAGCCGGGCCTGCGACACGGTGATTACGCGCGACGGAAGGTTTGTGTATTTTGCGAATCGCGTCGATGATTTTCTATTTGCATTCCGGGCCAATCCGGCAACGGGAGCGCTGACGCCGATGGTGCGATCCAATTGCGGCGGAAAGATTCCGCGCAACTTCACACTCGACCCCACAGAGCGCTGGATGCTGGTGGCGAACCAGGACTCAAACCTGCTAAGCGTGTTCAGCCGCGACCCGGAAACCGGCAAGCTTGCGGATGAAGGCAAGAGTTTCGCGGCGCCAACGCCGATGTGCATTCTGTTTGCGTGATGGAAGGGCAGTTGGTGGCTCAGAATTTCGCGATTCAGGCACCCATAAGGGCAGGCCTGGGAAGGGCTGCCTGCGTCAGGGCAGGTGATCCGGATTCTTCGGCGGGCGTGGCAACGGGCACGTGGGCCAATTCCCAGGCGGAACGATCTTTCATGAGGCGCGCGACGAGGGCGGTATGCATTGCATGCCCGGCACGCTCCGCGACGACATGACCCTCGATGCGGCGGCCGGCAAGAGCGAGGTCACCGATCAGATCAAGGACCTTGTGGCGAACATATTCATCGGTGAAGCGGAGTGGGCCGTTTTCCGGTCCATCGGGTGTGAGGACAATTGCATTCTCAGAACTGGCGCCGCGGATGAGGCCCATGTCGCGGAGCTTCTTCTCGTCGGCCTTGTAGCCAAAGGTCCGCGCACCCGCGATGAAAGTGCCGTAGGTTTCTGCGGCTAGATCGATGCTGGCCTGCTGGCGGCCAATGGGAGCGGGGAAATCGATGGTGTACTGGATGCGGTAGCCTGTGCCTGGGTATAGGCCGATGAATTTGTTTCCCTCGCGTACTTCGATGGGGTTGAGCACGCGGATGGATTCACGGCGGCGGCGCTGGGTGCGAATGCCGACTTCGAAGAACGCTTCGACGTAAGGGAGCGCGCTGCCGTCGAGGATGGGTAGCTCCAGGTTGTCCAACTCAATGATGACGTTGTCGACGCCCATTCCAATCAACGCGGAGAGCAGATGCTCGGTGGTGGAAATTAGAACGCCCTGGCGCATCAGGCTTGTGGCGTAGCTGACCTTGGCAACATTGCGCCCGATGGCCGGGATTTCAAAGTTGTCGAGGTCGGTTCGGCGGAAGACGATTCCGGAGCCAGCGGGAGCGGGAAGAAGCCGCATGGTGACAGGCGCGCCGGAATGCAGACCGACCCCCGAAAATTCCAAGGGAGCCGCAATCGTCTGTTCCAGGTGCGCCGGGTTGGCCAAATCACTTCTCCGAGGGCGAGCTACTTCGCAAACGTTAGATTAGATGGGAAATAGGGAATATGAGTGTGGCGTTTTTACCACAGGTTATTAATTGTGGCAACAATTTCTTGTTGTCGAGGAGCGGAAGGTGTTATCGAATCAAAACAATACGGGACGGTTAATGTGTGCACCGCAAAAGTAACAAGAATTGCAGGAGTGTCTTCCTAGGCAATGGCAAATGGGCTTCGGGCAGCCTGACAGGTCGCTAATATGGCGAAGGCCAACTAGGCTGTCTAAAGTGAGGCGAAGTTATTGAAATGACGATGGCATCTGAAGATTCTGTCCCCATGCGCGCGTTGTTGGCCGGGGCGCGACGCAAGGAGGGGGCTTTGCTCAACCTGGCGCGGAAGCTGGTTCTGGCCGAGTCGCCCTCAGACAGCAAGGCGGCAGTGGACGCGTGCGTTTCGATTGCCGCAGCGCATGCAAAAGGGCTGGGTGGGAGGGTGAAACTGCATAAGCAGAAGCGATTCGGCCATGTGCTTGAGGTGCGGTTCGGACCCAAATCGAAAATTGGGCGGACGCTGGTGCTGGGGCACCTGGACACTGTCTGGCCATTGGGAACGCTCAAGAGCATGCCCTGCCGTGTGGGAGACGGAAGGTTGTGGGGTCCGGGGACCCTGGATATGAAAGTGGGAGTGGCGATGGGACTGACCGCCATCGAGATGCTCACGGAAGCGGGTCTTCTGGAACGCGAAATCGTAGTGCTGATGAACAGCGATGAAGAGATCGGCAGCCCGGTTTCGCGAGCGATTACCGAGCGGCTGGCGGCGGAGTGCTCAGCGGTTTTTGTATTGGAGCCTGCCCAGGGGCTGGCCTACAAGACGGCGCGCAAGGGCACGGGCAACTGGCGCATCGACATCAAGGGCGTGGCGGCCCACGCCGGAGTAGATTTTGCGAAAGGAGCGAGCGCCCTACGTGAATTGGGACGGGTCGTGGAAGCGGTAAGCGGATGGACTGATTTGAAGCGCGGACTCACCGTAAGTGTGGGAGTGGCCGGCGGCGGGACGAAGACCAACGTGATTCCGGCGGAGGCTTGGGCCGAGGTGGATGTGCGCATTGCGCGGGAAGGCGACGCGGCGCGCATCGAACGAAGGTTTGCCGGGCTCAGGGCGGGCGACAAGCGCTGTTCGCTGGCTGTAACCGGAGGAATGAACCGGCCGCCGATGGAACGAACGCAGGGGACGGTGCGGTTGTACCGCAGGGCGCAAGCGATGGCGGCAGAACTGGGATTTGATTTGCAGGAAGCGGGAACGGGTGGGGCTTCAGATGGCAACTTCACTTCGGCTCTCGGGATTGCGACACTGGATGGAATGGGGGCTGTGGGCGAGGGAGCGCATGCGGAACATGAGTCGGTGGTGATTGAACATCTGGCGCCAAGGACGGCGTTGCTGGCGGGGATGCTGGCACGAGCAGATTGATCGCGGCAGGGAACAGCAGCAGGCATAAGATAACAGCGAACCCTCGTTTGGGGGTCGGGAGCGGAATGCATGAAACGATGGGTTGGAGCGGTGGTTGTGATGGGGCTTCTGAGCGGATGGGTAGCGGCGCAAACCGCTCAGAAAGCTGAGCCCGAGCCTGGAGACGGGCTGAGTGTGATCATGGCCTACGCGGGAGTCTGGAAGATTCAAGGTGAGCGGTTCGCGACGGCGCACAGCGAGGCCGGCAAAGAAGACACGACACTGCGCAACGATTGCTGGAGGAGCGGCGGTTATATTGCCTGCAATCAATATGTAGACGGAGAGTCCAAAGTACTGCTAGTTTTCACCTGTAACGAAAAAGACAAGACGTACATGAGTTATCAGATACCGCAAGGCGGAGGCCAGCCGGGATCTTCAAAGGTGCTGATTGCCGGGAATGCATGGATGTTTCCGTGGGAAGTCACCAACGGGCCGACCACCACCCATTTCCGGGTGGTGTTTGAATTTGCGGCCGCCGATCACATCAACTACCGGCAGGAGTTCTCGACTGACGGTGTGACATGGACGCAGATGGCGAAAGGCACGGAGATCAAGACCAGCGAAAAGTGATTGCGTTACCTGAATACTTACTTGTTCGCGTGAATCAGATAGTTCTGCATAAAGAAGTATCCAGCGGTCAAGAAACCGATCGCGGCTACTGCTCTGCGCATGGCACGTTGATTGATGGTACGGCTATAGTGAGCGCCGAGGTAGCCACCTGCTGCGGCGAGGATGGCCATCTCGAGGCAGAAGCGCCACTCCACGCGGCGGGCCAGAATAAAAGTGACCGCAGGAATGCCGATGGAGATTGTGGCCGTGAGTACCTTCAGCGCATTCATTTCATGGATGTCGTGCACTCCGCAGACGCCAAACAAGGCCATGACAAGGAATCCGCCGCCAGCTCCGAAATAGCCGACATAGATGCTGACCACGACCATGCCTATGATGAGCCAGGTATTGTAGCGTTTTCCGCCGGAGAGGCTCTGGAGCCAGCGGCCGAGCGGAAAGCTGAGCACAAACATGACGGCGGCGAAGAGGAGCAGCCACGGGAGCAACTCGCGAAACATGCGATTGCCAGTCTTGAGCAGCAGCCAGCCACCAATATAGCCGCCCATGCCAGAGGCCACGCCAAGCGGAAGGAGTTTCCAACTGTACTCGCGTAACTCCTTGCGAAAGGCGATGATTGAGGTCAATTGGCCGGGCCAAAGGGCAACAGTATTGGTGGCCTGAGCGGTGACGGCGCCTACTCCCAGCGCGGTGGTGCTGGCAAAGAGCGGCGGAAGCGACAAGAAGGAACCGCCTCCGGCGATGGCATTCAATATCCCAGCAAGAAAGGAACCGACAGGAAGCCAGAGAAATCGGAGGATATGAAGCAGGAACGGATACATGCATCCAATGTAACGACAGGCGCATAAAGCCCCTATAAGGCTTTGAGGATTCGGGGCAAGTGGAAGGCAAAGGAAGGTGCATAGCGATGATGCTGTCGCCTGATACACTCCCCAATGAGAACCAACCGGGAGTTATCACACTCAATGAAGCTATTTGTCCTGTTCATCCTTATGGCGGCGAGCGCCGCAAACGCCCAAACGACTGCCAAGCCCACAACCGCGGACAAGCCCGCAACAGGCAACCCCTCCGCCGCAACTGCCCCGTGGATCAAGCTGCCTCCTGGAGTGCCACATGTACACGGGATCGTGAAGGTCGCATTCAGCCTTCGCTATGAGGACATCAAGATCGGCACCGGGAAGGATGCGGAGCCGAACAAGTCTTACAAAGTGATGTACACGGGATGGCTGGCCTCGACGGGGTACAAATTCGACTCGTCGTACGACCACCGCATGCCGGTAATGGGAAAAGACGGCAAGCCGGAGTTGGGCGAAGATGGAAAGCCGAAGATGGGAGACCCCCAGCCCATCACCATCGCACAGGGATTTGGCAGGGTAATCCCGGGCTTTGATCAGGGCTTCTATGGAATGAAGGTTGGCGGTAAGCGGCGGATTTTTATTCCCTGGCAATTGGCCTACGGCGCGCGTGGACGACCGGGGCCGGATGCGGCACATCCGGGGATTCCGCCGAAGTCCGATTTGATCTTTGATATCGAACTGCTCGACGTGACGGATTTGCAAATGCCCCAGGGACACCCTGGAATGGGCGGAATGCCGGGAGGACGTCCGATACAGATTCCGCCGCATCCGGGTGCGCCTGCAACTCCTGCAACTCAAGGGGCGCCGGCTACACCGGCTACGACACCGACGCCGGGGACGCCGCAGGCCGCTCCGAGCACAACGCCTGCTCCGGCACCAGCACAGAAGCCGCCGTCGCAATAAACAGGCTGGAATGGTTAATGGATCAGGCGGGTCCCGCGGGCAACTCCGGTGTGGCTGCGAGGAGTTGCCGCGTATAAGGCTGTTGGGGATTCGCGCACAGGGATTCCGTGTCATTCATTTCCACAAGGCGTCCGCGCTCCATGACGGCAATGCGTGTGCTGAGGTAGCGCACCAGCGGCATGGAATGGGAAATGAACAGGTAGGTGAGGTTGTGCTCACGCTGCAATCGGCGCAGCAGGTTGATGATCTGCGCACCGACGCTCACGTCGAGGGCGGAAACCGGCTCGTCCAGAATCAAGAGCCTCGGGCGCAACGCCAACGCGCGGGCGATGTTGATGCGCTGACGCTGGCCCCCGGAGAATTCGTGGGGATGTCGGTTCAGCGCTGATTCATCCATGCCCACTTCAGCGAGGAGCTTGATGGCACGGGAGCGCAGAGCGTCGCGGCCCTCTCCTTTGGTGGAAACGAAATCGGATCCAGCATCGCGGCCGTGGATCGCCCATGGTTCGGTAACGATTTCAAGAACCCTCATGCGCGGATTCAGCGCGGAATAGGGATCCTGAAAGACAGGTTGCATCTGGCGCCGCATGTGGTGCATGTCCTGGCGGGAAGCGGTGGCCGGGTCGACCCCATCGACGCGGATGACACCGGCGGTGGGTTTGACGAGGCCGAGGATCATGCGAGCCACGGTGGTTTTCCCGGAGCCGGATTCGCCGACCAAACCCAGGGTTTCGCCTGCGAAGACGGGGAATGAGACACTCTCAACGACGGGGAGCATCTCAGTATGAAGACCCACGCGATGGGGATAACTTTTTGAGACCGCATCGACTTCAACGAGCGCCATTCTGAAATGGTACATGGGCGCGACCGAACATGATGAGGAGAGGATTCGTCTTATGTCAACGAACGGATTCAAGTTTGCCAACCCGACCTTCACTGCTGACAATTTTTTCACCTACAGCGCGGGCGATCTTGAGGGCGACTCGAAGCTGCAGGAGGAACAGGTAATCGAGCCGCTTCCGGCCCCGCGGGTGCAGCCGCCGGTCTTTGATCTAAGCGCGGTGCTACCGTCGAGCGCATTGGCAGAGATTCAGACGGCGGGGAACCTAGTATTTCATTGCGTGGGAGACACGGGCGGCATTGTGCGAGCCGAACCGCAACTGGCGGTGGCCGATGCAATGGCGGCTGATCTCCAAGGAAAGACATACGCAAGCGGGCTTCCGGCTTTCTTTTTTCATGTTGGCGACGTCGTCTACTACTTTGGACAAGAGGAATATTATCCGGAGCAGTTTTACGATCCTTATCGCAACTACGACGCACCGATTTTCGCGATACCTGGGAATCATGATGGCGTGATGTTTGCGAAAGAGCCGGTTAGCTATTCGCTGGAACCGTTTGTCGATAACTTCTGCACGGCCTCGCCGCAGGTTGCCGCTCCTGGGTTTACGCGCACAACAATGACGCAACCCGGTGTCTACTTTGTGTTCACGGCGCCGTTCGTGCGGGTGATTGGGCTCTATTCAAATACAGGAGAGAGTGTCGGAGTGCTGGGCAACGCGCAGATTGGCGAGGATCAGGTCACCTTTCTCAGCCAGCAACTCGGTGCCGCTTTGGCGGCGCGCAAGGCGGACACCGAAAACAAAGATCCGCAGGCGCTCATTCTTGCCGTGCACCATCCGCCGTTCACGGGGAGCAGCCAGCATTTTCCGAGTGCGGCGATGCTGAAGCAAATCGATGCATGCTGCGAACAGGCGGGGATCTGGCCGGACATTGTGCTGTCAGGGCATGCGCATCTGTACGAGCGTTACACACGCACGATGAAGGCGGATGGACGAGAGATTCCCTATGTGGTGGCGGGAAATGGCGGCTACTACAACTTGTCGAAGATGAAGACGGACGCGAACGGCGCCAAGCCGACGCCGGGCCAGCAAACGGAACCTGATGGTCAGGGGAACACAATCGCGCTTGATCAATTCAACGATACAGATTACGGGTTCTTGCGCATCACGGTGAACGCGACAACGATTCTTGTAGAGGGGCTGACGGTGAATCCGACGGTGACTACTTCTTCGCCGCCCCCGCCGATGCCGCCTCCCGCGGTGATCGATCGCTTCAGCGTGGATCTAGCCTCGCACATCGTGACGGAATTGGCCGGGGCTGAAGTGATGACGGACGAAGTTGGCGGGACAAAGTCGATTGAAGCGAACGACTCGCCAGGTGGGTGAGTTGGTTTCTGCTTTTGGCTAATCGAGCTTAGGGTGCAACTTGTGGAAGCCGGTGGCCTGCTGGTACGCCCTGGCAAATGCGGCCAGTTTCGCATCCTGATAGAGGCCGGCGAGAAATGTAAACGAGACCGGCGTGCCCGGTCCGCCGATATCGTCGTTGTCGCCATCGTCAATCTTTGGTGGCTTGGGCGCATCATCCCCACGCAGCCCGTTGGGAAGAATGAGCGCTGGATGGCCGGTGAGATTGGTAGCGACCAACTGCATGCCGCTGGTCGGTGTCGCGATTATGTCGACCTGATCGAACAGAGCGGAGACTTGTTGAATGGCTAATGTGCGCGCGCGGTTGGCCTGTATGTACTCAACGGCTGGATAGAATCGAGCAGTACGAAAGGCGTTTGGCCAATCCTCCGGGCCTTGTGCGGTCAGCAATTTGTCGCGGCCGCTCAGGGTGAGGTCGTCGAAGGCAGCAGCGGCTTCGGCGGTGAGCAGCGGAACCATTGCACCATAGGGAAGCTTGGGAAGTTCAACCGCGATGAGATTCACGCCCATGCTGCGAAGTTTGTCGAGCGCAGCAAGATCGTAGCGTCGATCGTAGTCGCGGCGCGCGCGCGCGGCGGCTCGCTGGGCCTCGCGCTTTTCGCGTTCCTTCTTTTGCTCGGCGGTTTCGTCCGGTTTTGGTTGGGCGAGTTCGAGCGGTTTGGGTGGGTCGAATTCGGATTTAAGATAGCCAATGCGCAACCCTCGCACCCACGAAGGTGATGAGAACACTTCTTCCCAGTCGAAGTCCGGTCCGATCGCAACCGAGGCGTCCTTGCCGTCAGGGCCGTGAATCGCTTCAAGGATAAGGGCGCAATCCTCTGCGGAGCGGGCGATGGGGCCGAGCTTGTCCATCGTCCAACTGAGGGCCATCGCGCCGGTGCGCGGTACGAAGCCGAATGTGGGACGAAGGCCGGTTGCACCGCAACGCGTCGACGGCGACGAGATGGAGCCCAGCGTCTCAGAGCCGATAGCAAAGCCCACGCAGCCGGCCGCGACTGCGCTGGCCGGGCCTGCAGATGATCCGCTTGAGCCCTGATTGGGATTCCAGGGATTGCGGGTGCGCCCGCCAAACCAGACGTCGCCCATGGCCAGCGCGCCGAGGGTGAGCTTGGCGACGAGGATCGCGCCGGCTGCGTCGAGGCGCTGGACCACTGTTGCGTCTTCGTCGATGACCTGATGTTCAAAGCCGCCCGCGCCCCAGGTGGTGGGATAGCCTTTGGCGGCGAGGAGATCTTTCGCGCCCCAGGGAATTCCGTGCAATGGGCCGCGATATTTGCCTGCGGCGATTTCTGCGTCAAGGGCCCTGGCCTGAGCAAGGGCGCGGTCTTCTGTGAGGTTGACGACAAAGTGAAGTTTGGAATCGTAGCGCTTGAGGCGTTCAAGGTACATCATTGTGAGGGCGAGCGCGGTGATTTTGCGGCTGTAGATCAAGGCCGCAAGCTCCGGCACGGTTGCAAACGCCAGGGAGTCCAAATTCGTTGGCGCGACGCTACTTTTAGCCCTCTCCTCGAGATTCAGCGATTTCCGCCAGGGGCCGCGTTGGCTAAAGTTCCCAGGAGCGATTCGAGGTTCAGTGTCGATCGGCCCCAAGGGGCGAAACACGAATGCGGGCGCGACGGAGTTGGGGATTTTTAGTTTTCGAATCGCTTTGACGGAGCCGTTGTCGTCGATGAGGCCATCGATCATCATCTGCTTCTGCTCGGCGGTGAATGGGCCGACGCCGGCGAGGATGGCAGCCTGGTCGATCATCTCGGGGGTGATCTTAGGCGGAACAGACTGATCGGTCGATGCAGGTTCCTGTGCCTGCACGGCCAAGGTGTAAAGAATGCCGGGAAGCAGCGCGGATGTGATGCCGGCGTGGGTGCAGACGGTAAGGAAGCTTCGACGGTCGAGGGTCATTGCGGGATCCTTTTGAGCGGAGAATGGTCCTTCGCACAATATAGCGGAACGCGGAGCGAGGCTTGTTGAAGTTTCAGGTTGTGAGCCGGTCGGGAGAGATGGCGCCGAGCGACCAGTGCGTGAGGAGGCTCTGACCTTTCAAGACTTCGACCTCCAGTATGGTATCGCCCGCCTGCAGAGAATACACGCGGCTGGTAATTGCCTCGCATCCGAGAATGAAGGACTCAATTACGGAAGCATCCAGAAAGATTCGGAGGGTCTCTTTCGGCCACGGAGTCGGCGGCAATGGGAAGCTGATATTGCCCGAGGAGACGATTCGGCCAGGGACATCTACAACGAGTTCCCAGGCTTTGACACCGTTGGTGATGAGGCGTACGGCAACCTTCACTTCCGGGTAGGTGAGTGAAATCCGAAGTTCCCTACGGAAGATTGCGAGTTTTTGCCGATAGGGCTTGCCTGCGCGCAGCGGAACTTCCTCAAAAGGAAGGCGCAGCTTGTCGACTTCTGTTGCCGGCTCGAAGGTAAGCTGGCCCTGCTGGCTGATTGTGAGTACACGTGGAAGCGCCATTGCGCCAGCCCAGCCTGCTGCAGCGAATTCCGCCTCGGGACGAGTTTCTTGAATCCATCCCCACAGGATGCGCCTGTTGATGTGGTCGACGAAACTCTTGGGTGCGTAGTAAGCGCCATGGTCGAGAACGCCCGATCGATTGGGAGTGAATCGATGCTGAAGCGGGTCGTAAGTGCCCGTTGTCCAAATAACCTTTCCTTCGGTTGAGTAGAAAAGGCAATGATGGCCGTTGATTGCGAAGAAGTCGGGGCATTCCCACATCTCGCCGCTGTCGCAGGGATTGGCGGTTGCCTTCCCGTTGGGCTTGCCTTCTGCAAGCTTGTGGAGATACTCCCAATTGCGCAGATCCTGAGAGCGGTAGAGCAGGACGCAGCCGCCTTTGCCACGTTCGCCAGAGCCAATGCCGAGATACCAGCCATCCGCTTCGCGCCAGGGGCACGGATCACGGAAGCCGGTGACGGATATGCCCGGAGGTGGTTTGGGAATGATTGGGGAATCCTGCTTCTTCCAATGAACGAGGTTCTCATCTTCGGCGGTGGCGAGCATCTGCACCTCGCGCAATTTGTCGTTGCCGTCGTGCAGCGTGACTTGGCCGGGCGGCGCGTTTTGTACACCGGTGTAGATAAAAGTTGGGGTGCCGTTGAATGCAACCGCAGAGCCACTGAAGCAACCTTCGCTGTCGGGGCCGCCGGGAGTGGGAGCCAGGGCGATGGGTTGGTGGCGCCAATACACCATGTCAGGACTGATGGCGTGACCCCAATGCATATCGCCCCAGACGGCCGCGTTTGGATTGAGCTGGTAGAAGAGGTGATATTTCCCTTTCCACCAGATGGGGCCATTGGGGTCGTTCATCCAGTTGTGGAGAGGAAGCAGATGATACTCGGGGCGTAGCGGGTCGTGGGCTAGATCGTTGAGCGGGGTATCGGACTTTCCGCGCGCAGAACTTGCAAAGGCTTGAACGTTGTGAGCGGATAAGAACTCCGCAGCGGTTCCGAAGGCGAATGCTCTTAGCAGGTTTCGACGACCTATATTCATGGGAAAGATCTTCTTCCTCCGCAACTATAGCGCGACGACCGAGGCGCCGGTTCGCTTGATTCTCAGCGTTCGGGGAATTCACGTGGGGCCGGACACTGGTCGTTGACGTCGATTGAGCGAAAAATATCCTGATTGTGCAACAACCTTGGCGAGCCTGGGTTTCAACTACAAGCGTCGCACAGGAAATCAAGCGACGGTCCGACTCAACCTACGAGGTTTTTTATGCGCAAAGCACTTGCTCTCGCTGTGTTGGCACTTCCTCTCGCAATCGCAGGCTGTTCCCATCCGCGACCGGTGGCCTATGTGGGGCCGCCTCCGCCGCCCGCGTTCACTGAAATTGGGCAACATGGGTATCACGATGGAGTTGAAGCGGCGCGTCGCGATATTGCCGCCGGCAGACCGCCGAAAGTCGAACGTCATCCCCGATTCCGCAATCCCCCCGTGCCTCCGCCGGCGTTTGAAGATTATCGCCATGGTTTCCGCGAGGGATATCAGCAAGTGTTCCGTAACGGGCCGACACCGCCTCCGGGCTATTAGAACCTGGCAAGAATTACCGCGGATAGGATTTTGTCGGATCCCTACCGCGCTTACTTTATCGCGGCTGTCAGCTTGAGCGCGTAGGCATACTTGCACTGCGCGCTCGAGGGCAGCGTGACTTCGAGCGCGTCGGCCGCCTGTGTCCAGGTGACCTTGTCGGCAGAGCCGAGGAGTTCGACTTTGGCGATCGGCAGCGACGCACCTTCGTGCGACCAGCCGAGCGAGTGTATGGTCGCCTTCCCGTCTGCGGGACATGCCATGCCAATTGCGTAGAGTGTTGTTCCTTTGGCGGTGAAGCGAAAATCCTGCGCGGTGTAGGGCTTGGTGTCGGTGTCGTGGAATGCGCCGCCTTTGACTTGCGTGGGGCCCTCGCCAAAGGACTTCCATGGTGTGGTTGCATAGATTGCCTCGCCATTCACATTGAGCCACGCGCCCATTTCGAGTAGCGTGGAGCGCACTTCGTCGGGGATGGTGCCGTCGGAGCGCGGGCCGAAGTTGAGCAGCAGGTTTCCATTCTTGCTGACGATGTCAACTAGCTGATGAACAAGGAACTCCGGCGATTTGAAGGTGTCATGTTCGATGTAACCCCACGAGGCGTTGCTGATGGAGGTATCGGTTTGCCAGTGATCGGCGATGATGTGGTCCTGCTGTCCGCGCTCGAAATCGCGCGTGCCGGACTTCCAGTTGAGTGAGTAGTCTTTGAAATCGATGACGCCGGTGTAGCCGTGGGCCGCGGCGTAGTTGTAGTAGAAGGCGGCGAATTCAGTGACAGCGCGGCGGAAGTTGGGCTGGCCGATCCACCAGTCGAAGTAGACAACTTCGGGTTTGTATTTTTCAACTAGCTCTGTGTCACGGGCGAGCCAATCGCGTGTCCAGGCTTCGCTCACCCAGGTCCAGTCGTCATCGAGACCGTGCGCATCGCCGGGCGCCATGAACCACTGGTGTGCCGGTCCGTAGAGCGAGGCGTACTTCGGGTCGTTCACATCGGAGCGGATAGCGCGGCCGCCGTCGTAGAAGAAGTTGTGCTCGGCGCGATGAGAACTAAGTCCGAAATGAAGGCCTTCAGCGCGAATGGCCGCGGCCAGTTCGCCCAGTGTGTCGCGCTTGGGTCCCATCTTCACAACGGTCCAGTCGGAAAGGCCGGAATCATACATCGAAAATCCGTCGTGGTGTTCAGCGACGGGCACGACGTATTGAGCGCCAGAATCCTTGAAGAGCTTTGCCCACTCGGTTGCGTTGAAATGTTCGGCGCGAAAGAGGGGAATCAAATCCTTGTAACCCTTGGAAGGATCGCCGTTGGCGTAGTGGTCCTGGAAGTTTTTATAGGCGCCATCGCCGGGGTGATACATGTTGCGCGGATACCACTCGTTTTGCGCGGCGGGAACCGAATAGACGCCCCAATGGATGAAGATGCCGAACTTCGCGTCTTTGTACCATTGCGGCTGCTCGTACTTGATCAGAGTGGCCCAATCGGGACGGTAAGGGCCGTCATTGGCCTGCCTGTCGGCTTCGGCGAGAAGGCGATTGCGCTCCGCATCATATTTACTTACAGATTGCTGCCACTCATGATCGATCTGAACAGCGGACTTGACGCCAAGCGTGGGCGCAAGAGGGTCGTTAGTTGCGGCGGGAGCTTGCGCGAGAATCAATGGCGAGGCAAAAAAGAGAAATACAGACAGGGCACGCTGGGATTTTTGCATACGCGGGAATCGTAAACCTAATGGCTGGAATGCTGCAAACGCTTTCATTTTTCCGAAGAACAGGTTCCATGGGAACGCACTTGACATATTCCTATATGGGCATGTATTGTTCTGCTCATGGCGAGAGCGTCCACGACCTCCGATGCGTTCAATGCAATAGCCGAACCGCGCCGACGCGAGATCTTGATTTTTCTGGCAGCGCAAGAGCGCCCCGTCGGGGACATCGTTGCGGCTCTGCGGATCGATCAGCCATCGGTATCAAAACACCTGCGCGTATTGCGCGATGTTGGCCTTGTGCATTTGC
Source organism: uncultured Acidobacteriaceae bacterium (assembly GCA_963826915.1). GTDB lineage: Bacteria > Acidobacteriota > Terriglobia > Terriglobales > Acidobacteriaceae > Telmatobacter. Next base: position 871,917 of record CAWGYG010000002.1, on the reverse strand, counting down.
GCTGCAACGGACGCCACAAGTTTTACAGGACCAACGCAGAGGCCATACGGCCATTACACGAATGGGCTGCGATTTTCGAGCGCTACTGGCGTCACCAGTTGAATCGCGTGAAAGAACTTGCCGAAGAGAAAGCGCGCAGAATCCATACAAACGAGAAACCCAAGGAGGAATCATGATTTCCACGGCACAGAGCACTGAGGATTTGACGCTCAACATCACCCAGGAAATTCACGTGAACGCATCTCTAGACGTCACATTCGAAGCGCTGCTCGAGCAGATCGGGCCGCGCAACGAGGGCGCTGAGGGCAAGCCGATGCCGATGGTCATTGAGCCTTGGCCGGGGGGCAGGTGGTACCGCGATCTGGGCGGCGACAACGGCCACTTCTGGGCGCATGTGCAGGCGATCAAGCGGCCAACGCTGTTGGAATTTTGCGGTCCTTTGTTTGCGTCGTTTCCTCTTCTGTCGAACGTTCAATACCGGCTGACTGAGTCGAAGGGCGGAACGCTGATCACTTTTCGACATACGGCGCTTGGAATCCTCCCGCCGGAGCACAGAGAGGGAGTCGGCAAAGGCTGGGCCGCGATGAACGAGCGTGTTCGCAAGGGTGCCGAGGGGGCGACCGCCCGGGCTTGATTTCCATTTCGCTTTCTCGGCTGAAAGAGAAAGCAAGCGACGCGCCGAGTATGGCTACAAAATGGAGTTGAACTCGCGAAAAATTCTCCTGCGCCTAGATGACCGCGCTCAAAAATCGATCGGACCCAGGCAAGGTTCGCATTTTTCCTAAGAATAAGGAGGATCACATGCCCATTGCTCAAGCGTTGCTAGCAGAGTTTGAAGTACAAGCACCCATTACACGGAAGTTCCTGGAGAGGCTTCCCGAGGACAAGTTGACCTGGAAACCTCATGAGAAATCCCTGTCAGCAGGGCAGCTTGCATTTCATCTCGCATCGGTGCCCGGCGGAATCGTCCGCTTCGTGCAGATCAGCCCAGCGCAGGCCCAGGGCTTTCGCTTTCCGCAACCGGTGAGCCGCAAGGAAATCCTCGATGCGTTTGATGAAAGCATCGCCACGGTGCGGGACGTGTTGCCGAAGTTCGATGACACAGCAATGAAAGAAACCTGGCACCTGATCGCCGGCGAACAGGAGGTTCTTACCCAACCCCGGGAAGAGTTTTTGCGGGACGTCATGTTCAGCCACTGGTATCAGCATCGCGGTCAATTCAGCGTCTATCTGCGCCTACTCAACATCGCCGTACCGGCAAGCTGGGGACCGAGCGCCGACGAACCGCCAGTTTTCATGCAGAAGGCGCAGGCGGCCTAGTTCCTGTAAGTGGAGAAGACTATGTGCCCAGTATGTATTGCAACCGCGGCGATCATTGCCGGCAGCGCGACCGGGACCACCGGACTGTCAGCGTTCGTCGTTGCCAAAATTTTCAAGAGAAATCCCTCAACTCAATTCCCCGAACAAACCAACGCAGAGGAGTTTCACGATGACAACGAGCATGACGGAAATGACGCATCCTAAGGCTGTTTCACACGAGGAATGGCTGGCAGCTCGAAAAGATCTTCTGGTGAAGGAGAAGGAGTTCACGCGGTTGCGCGATGAGCTTAGCCGGAAGCGCAGGGAACTGCCCTGGGAAAAAGTTGAGAAAGAATACGTCTTCGCCGGGCCGAATGGCAAAGAGACACTGGCTGACCTGTTTGCCGGACGCAGCCAACTGGTTATCTACCACTTCATGCTTGGACCTGGCTGGACCGAAGGCTGCAAGAGCTGCTCGTATCTGGCAGATCATTTTGATGGTCCGGCAATTCATCTCGCCAATCGCGATGTGACATTAGCGGTAGTTTCGCGCGCGCCTATCGAGGAGATTGAAGCGTTCAAGAAACGCATGGGCTGGCAATTTCACTGGGCCTCTTCGTTTGGCAGCGATTTCAATTACGACTATCACGTGTCGTTCACTCCAGAAGAAAGGGCGAAGGGCAAGGTGCAATATAACTACGATCTTGTCGAGTTTCCCAGCGAGGAAGGTCCGGGGCTGAGCGTGTTTTCGAAGGATGCGGACGGCAATATCTTCCACACTTATTCGACCTTTGCCCGCGGGCTCGATCAACTGGTTGGCGGGTACACATTCCTCGATCTTGTTCCAAAGGGACGCGACGAGGGTGGATTGGCCCATACGATGGCATGGGTTCGGCACCATGACAAATATGGCCAGGGCTACTTTGTCGATCCGAAACAGACCTATGTGGAACCAGCGAAAGTGAGCCCCAATTGCTGTTCGGGAGAGCACAACGGATAAAACGCTGAGGTGCTCAAAGCTAACGAGGACGCCAAATGGGTGAGCGGGAAGCATTGCGAATGCTGTGCATCCCGCTCGTTCATTTTGCGATGTTCTACTGGGCAGCTTCAGTGATGAGCTTCTGGGCTCTTGCCATCGCGTCGATACGGCGCTGCTTTTCAGCTGCGAGATCGGCGGGAGCAAGGTCGCGATTGCTGTGCGCTCCCACTTTTTCCATGCGGGCTTCGAATCCCTTGCCTAGTTCAGCGACTGCTGCCTGGGCCTTGGGGAGGGTTTGGCGTAAATGAGCCAACTCTTCCTGTGCGCGCTCGGGATGATATCCGAGGCGATCACCGGATTGCATCGCATCGATAAGAATGTCAGGCGGCGAGGCTACGGGCGGGGTTTGATTGAGGGCATCGTAAACGCCGCGCAAGCGCGTCATTGCACCGGCGAAGCCATCCAGTTCAGCACGGCGCGCAGTCAATCCTGCGGTACGCCGCACCTCTACAACAACCTTGGATGCGACGCTCTGGCTTGCGACTGGAATGATGGTGGTGAGTGTGTTTCCGTCGAAGCTCCAGCCACCTTTGCCTGCGGGACCGGCGCGCTTGACGGCGACACCGTTCACGGTAACCGCGGAAGGCGGCCAGTCAGCCGGAAGCTGAATCGTATATCCGCGAGACTTGAGCATGCCCGGGAAGCTGCCTTCGACGGGACCGATCTCGACGCGCAGGGTGTCGCCGGTTTGCGTGGCCTTGATGGGTGTGCGGGTGAAGACGCCTCGCTGATATTCGGTGGCAGCGCCGGAGTCTTCGTAGAGCGAGTAGCTATTGCTGGATCCGGGCGCGAGCGGCCAGACGTTAACGATAAGGGGGTCGACGGGCTTTTCTCCGGTGTAGAGCATGGCCGGCTGCATGGGAACGATCGCTCCAGCCTTGAGATAGACGGGAGTTTGCTCGATGGAGAAGCTGCGCTCCACCGTCACGGGGCCGGTGAAGTGTTTGCCGGTGGGCCACTCGATCCATTCGCCCTTGGGCAGCCAGACTTTTTCAGTGGAGAGGCCTGAGGTCTTGTCGCTTGGTGTGACGACGGGTGCGGCAAGCATCTGGTCGCCGAAAAGATACTCGTCCTTGTTGTTGTACGCTTCGCTGGCTTCAGGCCAGTCGTAGTAGAGGGGGCGGAAGAAGGCTATGCCTGTGTCGTAGGTGCGACGCGCCTCAGTGTAGATGTAGGGCTGCAAGGCGTAACGCAGTTGGAAGGCAGAGCGAAGGACTGACGAGTACGGCTCGGGATAGGCCCAGATGCGGCGCTCCGATTCAGGGTTCTTGGTGGTGTGGGTGCGGAGAATGGGGCTGAAGGCGCCGAATTGCACCCAGCGCGTGAAGAGTTCGGGCTCGACGGCGCCGGGCATGTGGCCGCCGATGTCATGGCTCCAGTAGGCGTAACCGACGTTGGCTGCGGTGGCTGTAAACCACGGCTGGAAGGCCAGCGAATCCCACACAGAAACGGTGTCGCCAGAGAAGCCGATTTGATAGCGGTGATTGCCGAGACCGCCCCAGCGATGGAAGAGCAGCGGCCGCTTGCCTTCACGCTGCTGGTCGGTGAAGTGGACGTAGTTGAGCCACCAGGTTGGAGTTACGCCGACCATCCTGGTGTTGGGCTCCTGCTGCCAATCGAGCCACCAGAAGTCGATACCCTGCTTCTCAAGGGGATGAAGGATGAGATTGAAGTAATTGGTGGCGAACTTTTTATCGGTGATGTCGAAGGGCACGTACTGGCGGGTCGATGGATCGATGCCCATGGCCTTTGCCATCGCGGGATAGCCTTCTTCCCATGGCTGGATTCCGGAAGCGGGATGAAGATTGAGGCTGGTCTTCAGATGATCGGCGTGCAACTTGGCGAGGAATTGTTCGGGGTCGGGAAAGAGCACCTTGTTCCAGGTGTAGCCGGTCCATCCTAATGCGTGGTTTGATTTGTCGACTTCACCGGCCGCCTGGAGTTGTTCGCGGCTGATGTGCCAGCCCATGTCGATGACGAAAACGTCGAGCGGGGTCGAGTTTTCGTGGAAGCCGCGGATGATTTCCTCGATCTCCTGATCGGTGTAATCCCAATAACGCGACCACCATGCGCCAAAGGCAAAGCGCGGGGGCAGGGGGATGCGACCGGCGACGCGGACATAGTCGCCGAGGGCCTTGCGATAGTCGTGACCATAGCCGAAGAAGTACCAATCCTGGCGCTCGCCGGCGGGACGTTCAATGACCCATGGCCATGGGCTCTTTTCGCCCTGCGGGAAACGGAAATCATCGGAGTCGAAGAGCGGGCGCGTGGAATCGTCGACGAGGGCCCAGCCGGAGCGGGAGACGAGGCCTTGTTCGATGGGCTCGCGCGTTTTTGAGCCGAGAGCGCCGTCGAGGGTGCGGGTTGTGCCTTGCAGGTTTTCCGGATCAGTGTCGCCGGGATGCCACGTGACTTCCTTGCCGTCTACGGTGAGTTCAATAGAAAGATTGTCCGGCGTGAAGCGTCCTTCTGGACCATCTTCAGTTCTATCCAGCGGAGTGAATCGAAGTGTCAACGCCGAAGTCTTAATGATGAGCCCATGCCGGGCAACGTTTGATGGAACGTCGGAGGTCCCAGTCCTCGTAACTTCGAACTTTGGCACGGGCATATGGCGATTGAGGAACACAAACGAAGCATGGTCTTCGAACTTGCCATCGGCGGCCCACTCCATGCGGATGAGTTCGGGCGTGAGCACGGTGAAGCGCGCATTGCCTGCAGTGACCACGGCTTTTGGATCGGCCACTGGATTCATGGCGGGTTCTGAGGAAGTCCGCTGTGGGTGAGTGGAGGTTGGGGTCGAGTTGGATTGAGGCTGCTGCACTTCCAAAGGATGTGAGACGGCTTGTTGTTGAGGTGTCTGGGCTGAGATTCCGATTGTAAATGTGATTACGGCTCCGATTGCAGCAAGTTGGTGCAAGGAAATAGGCATGGATGCCCCCTGGTTTTGAAGTCCATGGGAAGGCTAACACCGGAGACAGGGAACAGGGGCCAGGGAATAGGGAGCAGGGAGTAAAGACGAGTGGTGTTGGGGCGCAGAAATCAATATGCTATTTTTGGCGCATGTGGTGACCCTGGCCGTAGTGGTTGGAGGATGGATGTACGCTGTCGTGCAGGATCTTCGCTTTGCCTTTCGCCAGGTTCGGAAGGCGCCGGGCTTCACGCTGACCGTTGTGCTTACGCTGGCGCTTGGCATTGGCGCGACGACGGCAGTCTTCTCGCTCGTTGAGGGGATTCTGCTGCGGCCCTTGCCATTCCGCGATCCCGATCGCTTGGTGTTGCTGGGAGATCACCTGGGAAACAGCCCGAGGATTCCGGTGAATGCACGCGATATTCGGGCATACGCCAATGGAGCGAGCGCGTTTTCGTCGGTAGGCGGCTTTATTGGAACCAGCTACGAATTATCGGGTGGGCAGTATTCGGAAGAGATTCCCGCGGAGCGAATGACCGCGAGCGTATTTACAACGCTCGGCGTTGAACCGATCGTCGGCCACGTTTTCACGCAAAAGGAAGAGGACGGGAACGAGCAGCTCGCAGTGATCAGCTATGCATTGTGGGTGAATCGTTACCACCGCGATCCGCACGCTGTCGGCACTGCGATTGTGCTTGATCGGAAGGCCTACTCGATCGTTGGAGTCATGCCGCGCAACTTCGATTTTCCGCTGGATACGGGAAAGCTCTATCAGCCGCAGCTTTGGGTGCCCATGAGCTTAACCCCGGATGAGCTTTCCGACCAGTCGGCCGGATATTGGGGATATCACATGGTCGGCCGCCTTAAGGACGGCGTGAGCTTGTCAGCGGCTGCGCAGGATACCGACCGTGTCGCCCGCGATATCATGCGTCACTTTCCGGCGGGAATGTCTGCGATTCATATACGTGGAGACGTGATTTCGCTGCGGGAAAGCGTAGTGGGGGAAACAAGGCCCCTGTTGCGCGCGCTGTTTGCCGCGGTTGCCATAGTTCTGCTGATTGCTTGCGTGAATGTGGCTGTTCTACTGCTTGTGAGGGCTATTCGACGGCGGCGGGAATACGCAATTCGACTGGCGCTGGGAGCACGATCGCGGGTGATCGTACGCGAATCTGTCTTTGAAGGACTTGTGCTGAGTGCTGCGGGCGGGTTGCTGGGACTGGCACTTGCGGCAGTGGTGATTCGCACCGCTCTACATTTGCTGCCTGATTCGATGCCGCGCATCGATTCGATTTCGATTGATGCGTCGGTCGCGATCTTCGCGCTGCTTCTGGCTCTTACGACCGGCGTTTTGTGCAGCATTGCGCCGGCATTTGCGGCGTCGAAAGCGAATATTACCGAGAGTCTCAAGGAAGGCGCCAGGACGGGGTCTGGTGTGAAGAGCCATGCATGGCTGCGGTCAGGACTGGTGATTGCGGAGATCGCGATTGCGCTGGTGCTGCTGACGACATGCGGCGCGTTTCTGCGCAGCTACCAGAAGATGCTGGCGGTGGATCCAGGGTTCCGCCCTGACCATGTTTTAGTGGCCGGTTACCAACTGCCGATGGAGCAGTATCAAACCTATTCTTCTGTGGACACGTTCCATCGCGAGGTGGTTGACAGGCTCTCAAGCAAGCCTGGAATCGTGGCAGTTGGGGTTGCCAACAGCCTGCCGGCCTCTTCCTCTTCCGGATTTGCCGCATACACGATCGAGGGGCAGCCGGAAGAAGGCTGGAAGCTGAAATTTGCCAGTTTTGCGACTATCGACGGAGACTACCTTCGCTCACTTGGAATTCAATTGCTCGAAGGGCGGACCTTCACTCGCGAAGATCGTTCCAACGCCCCGCTTGTGGCAATCGTGAACCAATCGATGGCGCGTGATTGCTGGCCAGGGCAGAGTGCGATTGGCAGACGACTGCATGTGGGCAATCCAAAGAAAGGTTTGCCCTGGGCCACGGTGGTTGGCGTAGTTGCCGACACGAAACTTGGCTCGCGCGATGAACCGAGTGCCGACCAGTGGTACCTGCCATGGCGGCAGCCGGCAACTCTCTACGGCAATGTAGATTCGGGAACGCTTGCGGCCCCAGCCAATGGATACATCGCAATTCGTTCCGCGCTTCCGCCGGATCAAATGATTGAAACGATGCGGAACACCGTTGCCGAGGTCGATCCTTTGCTTGCTCTGCGCGAGGTTCAACCGATGAGCGAAGTGATCGCGAATGTCGAGGCGCCTCGGCGGTTCAACACCGATCTCATCAGCGGTTTTGCGTCGGGCGCCCTTCTGCTGGCGATCACCGGAATTTACGCCGTTGTCGCCTTTTCCGTTTCGATTCGCAGACAGGAAATTGCTATTCGGATGGCTCTTGGAGCGCCCAGGAGCAGAATCGCCAGCCTGGTTCTCGCAGATGGGGCGAAGCTGGCCATTTGGGGATGCGGATTCGGCGTCATTGGGGCTTTCGCGCTGTCGCGCGTCGTCACGTCGTTTCTATTTGCAGTCAGTGCGACGGACCCGCTTATTCTTGGCGCCAGCGTTTTGCTGATGATCGTCATTGCGCTGTTCGCTTCGGCCATTCCGGCGACTCGCGCCGCATCCGCGGATCCGGTTGAGGCATTGCGGTCGACATAGCGACCTCTCTGAGCGTGATAGAGCGCAATTATCAAGCCCGCTTGCGGATCAGCAGGCAGCTTTCGATGCAATCAGACCGTTGGCTTTCCAAATGTCAGATTGCTATTTTGCGTAGGGGCTTTGTACCGTCTCGCTGAGCTTGCATCGAGTTCGGATATGAAAGCACGCACATCGTGTTCGTTTAACACGAAGTGAGCAAGTCCGTCCTGGCTGGATTTGACTGCAGAGGCGAAGTGGTTCGGCATTCCTGCAACCTTCGTATTGAGTGAGGCGTGGACCTCTTGAACCCCGGTGTGGAGGGCAAGGCTGCGCACATTCGAAGTGCGAATGCCGCCTCCGGCCATGATTGGAATGCGGCTTCCAGCATTCTTGTAAAGGTGGGCAATCGCATTCATTCCAGTGGGTGCGTCGGGCGCTCCGCCGGAGGTAAGCAGACGATCCGCTCCGCAGGCAATCACGTCTTCGAGTGCACCATCGAGGTCTTTGCAATCGTCGAAGGCACGGTGAAAGGTGACTCTAAGCGGATGAGCCAATTCGACAAGAATCCGGGTGCGTTGCAGATCAACCGTACCTTTATCCGTCAAAATGCCAAGCGCAACTCCGTCAGCACCTCGTTGCCTGGCTTGGAGTATGTCTTCCCGGATGACTTCGAACTCATGATCGGAGTACACGAAGTTGCCGCCGCGAGGACGGATGATCACAATCAGTTCGATTTGGATGGCTGCGCGAACAGCGGTGATCAGGCCCGCGCTAGGCGTAATCCCGCCTTCGCTCAGCGCGCTGCACAACTCGATGCGGTGGGCGCCACCCTTCGCTGCTGCGATTGCCGACTCAACCGAATCGACACAAATCTCAATTTTCATGATGCCTGAGACACATTCTAACTTTGGATGCTTGTCTAAAAGATACTTCAATCGAGAGCCCCTGGGGTATATTCCCGGATACTCTTCTCAAGGCAAGTGTCTTTCCGGATTGAGAGCAACTGACTTCCTGAGTATCCACCGTGCGTTCCCCGCAGGAGTGAAGACAATTCCCCCGGGCGCGAGCCTTCTTCGCGAGAGTGCCTAAATATCGAGGTTCTTAACGTCGAGCGCGTTGTCTTCGATGAATTTGCGCCGCGCTTCAACGTCTTCTCCCATGAGGGTGGTGAAGATGGCCTCAGTTTCGGCAATGTCTTCGAGCTTGACCTGGAGCAATGTGCGCCGCTCGGGGTCCATCGTAGTCTCCCATAGTTGCGAGTCGGTCATCTCGCCCAGGCCCTTGTAGCGCTGGACCTGGTAGTCCTTCTTGCCCTGTTCGACGATGTACGCGAAGAGTTCGCGGGCTGTCTGCTTTTCGACCGGTTCACGCGGGATGCGCGAAGCGCGGCGAGCAGCTTTGGCTTCGGCCTTTGCTTCCGCGGGAGCCTCGCCTTCCTCGAGCTCGGTTGCCTCGACTTCCTCGGCAGCGGTCTCCTGCGCGCCCTTGGCGGCGTACTCGATGAGGAAGGGCGGCTCAAGGAACTCCTTGATCTGGCTATATTTCGACATCATCTGGCGGAACTCGGGGCTAGAGGCCAGATTCCAGTCGATGCAACGCGTGGCGCCCTGCGCATCGGTGAAGCAAATCGACCAGGTGTGGTGTTCCTCATCCTCGACAGGATCGTGGACTTTGAATTGGAACTCGTCGGCGAGTTCAAGAAGCTGCTCGTGAAGCGCCACAAGCTTTGATGGAACATCGCTTTCGGACTTGGAAGCGAAATCGGCGCGATGCATGAGTTCGGCGCGTGCCAGCAGTTCGGTCAGCTTCTCGTTGCGAATACGCTTGTCGACCTTTTCGACGAAGCCCAGGTACTCATTGAGGAAGCCCATGAATCGCGTCAGGTCTGCGCCCTCGATGCGGCTGGCTGCTTCGCCGTGGCGCACGATCATGCCTTCGGAAGCGCGCTTGACCATGACTTTGACGAATTCGCGATCGTCCTTGATGTATTGCTCGAAGCGGCCCTTCTTGATTTTGTAGAGCGGCGGCTGCGCGATGTAGATGTTGTCGCGCTTGATCAGCTCCGTCATGTGGCGGAAGAAGAAGGTGAGCAGCAGGGTGCGGATATGCGAACCGTCGACGTCGGCGTCGGTCATGAGAATGATCTTGCCGTAGCGTATCTTGGTGGCGTCGAAGTCGTCTTTGCCGATGCCGCAGCCGAGGGCGGTAATCATGGCGCGGATTTCTTCGTGGCCCAGCATCTTGTCGTAGCGGGCTTTTTCGACGTTGAGGATTTTGCCCTTGAGGGGCAGGATGGCCTGGAAGCGGCGATCGCGGCCCTGCTTGGCAGTGCCGCCGGCGCTTTCACCCTCGACGAGGTAAAGTTCGCAGCGATCGGGGTTGCGTTCGGAACAGTCGGCAAGCTTGCCGGGCAGGCCGCCGCCGTCCAGCGCACCTTTGCGGCGGGTAAGGTCGCGAGCCTTGCGAGCGGCTTCGCGGGCGCGGGAAGCTTCAATGGCCTTGTTGATGATTTTGCGGGCGATGGGTGGGTTCTGCTCAAGGAACATGCCGAGACGTTCGTTGACGAAGGCTTGAACGATGCCGGCGATGTCGGAGTTGAGCTTGCCCTTGGTCTGGCCCTCAAATTGGGGCTGCGATAGCTTGACGCTTACAACGGCGACAAGCCCCTCGCGCACGTCGTCGCCGCTGAGATTTTCCTTCACGTCCTTGAAGAGGCCCAGCGACTGGCCAATGGCGTTGATGGTGCGGGTTAAGGCGGTACGGAAACCGGAAAGGTGTGAGCCGCCATCGACGGTGTTGATGTTGTTGGCAAAGCTGAACACTGTTTCGGAATAGCTGTCGTTGTATTGCAACGCGATCTCGATCTCAACGTTGTCGCGCATCGCCTCCATGACGATGGGCTTCTCGTGAAGAACGGATTTGCCGCGGTTCAAGTGCTTGACGAACTCGGCGATGCCGCCGGCGTATTTGAATTCCGCGCGCTTTGACTCGCCGGTTTTCGGATCGGTGGTGCGTTCATCAGTCAGCGTGATTTCGAGGCCCTTGTTGAGGAAGGCCATTTCGCGGAGGCGCTGTGCGAGCGTGTCGTAGTTGTACTCGGTTACGGCAAAAATGGTCTTGTCGGGGAGGAAGTGGATCTTGGTGCCGCGCCTCTTGCTGGTGCCTGCCTTGCGAAGTTCGCTGGTGGGCAGACCACAGCTGAAATCCATTTCCCAGGTGTGGCCATCGCGCCAGATCTCGACATTAAACTCCTGGCTGAGCGCGTTGACGCAACTGACACCCACGCCGTGGAGGCCGCCGGAGACTTTGTAGGTGGAGGCATCAAACTTGCCACCGGCATGAAGCTTGGTCAAAACGACCTGCACTGCAGGCATCATTTTGCCATCGCCAATGGGCATCATGTCGACTGGAATGCCACGTCCGTCGTCGATGACGGTGATCGAGTTGTCGACGTGGATCACGACTTCGATTTTCTTGGCATAACCGGCAAGAGCTTCGTCGACGGAGTTGTCTACTACTTCGTAAACCAGGTGATGCAGTCCCATGTCGCCGGTCGAGCCAATATACATAGCCGGGCGCAGGCGAACTGCCTCGAGGCCTTCGAGGATCTTGATGTTTTCGCCGGTGTAATGACCGTTGTCTTCGGGAGGGAGGGTGCCATCAGTCGCCATATGTGTCCATTCGCAGAATCTTCGCCTGTCGAGGCCCTCGAGGGTGGTTGCCGAGCGCTGAATCCGGCTGGGTAGTTCGGGGATTTAACCGCTTGAAAGACGAGGGCTTTGAGCGAATCAGTCTAGGCCTATTTTACCATGCGCGGAGGTGGATTTTCCGGTTGAGAACGGGGCATTACGGCTGCGCAGCGCAGCGACGGAAATGGTTACCTATGAGTAGATTACTGAAGAATGATATTACTTTAGTCACTTAAAGCTTCGATACTTTTGATGTAGCTGAAAAAGATGGACTTAGTCGCCAGATTGATCTACCATAAAAGTGTTAGAGAAGAGACATTCTCTGTCAAATATTTCAGTGAGGGGTAACCAAGTATGAAACTTTCCTTCCGGGTCCTGATCCTTTCTGTTGCAGTCGCCGGTTTCGCAGCCGCATCCGTTTCCTCCACTCCGAAGCACGCACTTTCGAGTCATCTTTCGGCCACTTCCGGCTTGCCGGTTCCGACGTGCGGGCCGGGCATGGGCTGCACAAATACAACGAGGTAAATTGGTCTGGTGTAGCACCAAAGTGCTATACGGCCAAGGCCCGTTTTCATTTGAATTCTACAGGCACATAGGGCTATTCTGAGTAAACCCTCAGAATGGAAAGGGCCTATTATGCCTTTAGATTTCATGATGTCGCTCATGAGCGTAGTCGAATTCGCGCTCTGGGCAACTCTAGGATTCATTTTTTGGAAGAAAGGGTTGCAGAAGCGCTTCCCAGCCCTAAACATATATCTTATTTTGCGTGTCGGCTCGATGCCGGTTCTGTTGGGTCTCCTTTATCTCCAAGCTCAGCCGTGGGGCCACCAGTATTTTCCGTTTTACTTCTACCCATCCTGGGCGGTTTACATTGCAAGCGCCATCATCCTCTTTTTTGTCACCCTCGAGATTTTCCGCACAGTGCTTTCCCCGTTCTCTGGGCTGATGCGCCTGGGAACGGTAGTCTTCCGTTGGGTAGCGCTGGTTTCGGCCGTAGCCAGTCTCGGTTCCATCTCTTATACGCATCCAAGTTTGGCTCTGATTCCTGATGTCGCACTCGCGTTGATGCGCTCGGTCAGCATTCTTGAACTGTGCCTGCTGGCGTTCCTCGGCCTCTGCATCAATGCTCTGCAACTTTCCTTCAAGGATCTGGCAGTTGGCTTTGGACTCGGATTCGGATTCATGTCGGCGAACGACTTGATTTTCGCTGCGTTGATTCCGGGCAACTCCTCGCTTAACGCGCCGATGCAGTTCGCATATGAAGCGGTGATCTTGATTTCAGTTGGAATGTGGGTGGCCTACTGCTGGATGCCGGAGCGTGCTCGCAAGCCGGTGGTGATGCCGGCAAACTCGACGATCTATCGCTGGAACGAGATTGCGGCGGCCCTTGGGCATGGAACGCAAGTCGCGGTGCAGCAGCCTGCCAACAGCTTCTTCCTGACGGATGTGGAGCGGGTGGTGGAAAAGGTTCTGACGCGCAATCTGCAAGGAAACGAATCGAAGTAATACCGGTTAGTCTCAGGGGTGAGAGCAAATACAAAGGGCCACGGCTTAGCCGTGGCCCTTTGTATTTGAGCAAACTGATGGTTATTCGCTGGCGATGGGCTCAATGGAAGCGAAGCGCCCGCGGTTGCCGTGATCGGTAAACTTGACGCGGCCGGAGACTTTGGCGAAGAGAGTGTCATCGGAACCGATGCCGACGTTGACGCCCGGCTTAATCTTGGTTCCGCGCTGACGCATGATGATCGATCCGCCGGTGACGAGTTGTCCGCCAAAGGCCTTTACGCCGAGCCTCTGTGCATTTGAATCGCGTCCGTTTGTGGAGCTGCCTCCACCTTTTTTGTGTGCCATTGCCGAATCCCCTTCTGAAAATGCCGCGCTTTACTTTTCCGCGGTGTAGGTGACGCCATCGGCCACAATGGCCTTGATGCGCACTTCTGTAAAATTCTGACGGTGTCCCTGGAGCTTCTTGTACTGCTTCTTGCGCTTCAGGTGGAAGACAAGGATCTTGTCGCCGCGTCCCTCGCCGAGAACTTCGGCGGTGACTTTGGCTTCGGAAGGCTTGGCAATCCCCGAATCGCCGCTGACCATGAGCACGTCGTTGAATTCGACAGTCTTGTTCTCTGAAACGACAGATTCAATCTTGATCACGTCGCCGGGGGCTACCCGATGTTGCTTTCCACCAGTGCGAATAACAGCGTACATAAACCCTCCGGAGCAGACACGCGCCTGAGCAGGTGTGCTCATCCAATCCAAGATAGCTCGGGCGGAAACTTCCGCGTCGTGGTACGCTCCAGCCCCCTTTAGCAGCTGGGCGAGCGGTTGGCTCCACGGCGACAGGCAGGAATCGCCAAACTAGAGTAGTTTACCGGGTTTGGAGGCCGAGGTCAATCAACTCCTGGCCGCATCTGGAATGGGTCTTGCCTTGACGGCGAGAAGTACTGAATTCGTCGTAACGAGTGCGAATTAGCCGAAGAGTAGCAGATTCTGCCATGAAGTTTTTGATATTCCTTTCATACCGTGTCCGCGTAAGCGATTGAGCAAGAAGAGGTTGGCCCGCGAGGGAGCTAGCGGCGGCTCCTCAGGCGTGCGGAGGAACGACGTAGTAGAGGATTGCCACATAGTGCGCTGCGCTGCCCGCTAGGACGAAGATGTGCCAGGCAGCGTGGAAGTAGTGGAGGCGGTCGAGGGCGAAAAAGACGATGCCGAGGGTATAGGCGAGGCCGCCGATGGCAAGCCAAATGAGCCCATGGAGGCTGATTGCGTGGAGCAGTGGGCGGGCGGCAAACACCACAATCCACCCCTGCATGAGATATACAAGGGCTGACGCGACGGGGAAGCGATCGACTGCGAAGCTCTTGAAAATGACACCGGCGATGGCGAGCGCCCAGACGACGGCGAAAAGCGTCCAGCCAACCGGGCCGCGGAGGGAAACCAGAGTGAAAGGGGTGTACGTGCCTGCGATGAGCAGGTAGATCGAGGCGTGGTCGAGGACCTGGAAAACGTGGCGCGCGCGGGTGCGCACAAGGGAGTGGTAGAGCGTCGAGCAGAGGTAGACGAGCACAAGCGTAACGGAAAAGATGGAGCAACTGACGATGAGCCACTGCGACCCGCGGGTAGAAGCGGCGATGAGATAGACGGCTCCAGCGATGGCGAGTGCGGCGCCAACGCCGTGGGTGATGGCATTTGCGAGGATGTCGCCCAGCTTATAGGTGGTGTGCACGGAGTGATGATAGTTCGGTGAGGGGCGGGCGAGATGTGACGGCTCCGCTGTGAGCGGTAAAAAATTCAGGAAGGTCCTTCTATGCCGAGGCTATACTTGTGGCTCGAAACATCCGCTTTTCCGGGGGAATAAGAATGCACCCGGTTTCTTCTCCTTGCAGTGTCAAATTGCGACTTACGATATGGCTCACAGGTTTTGTCATTACCAGTGTGCCGCATCTCGAAGCGCTCCAATCTGCGCCCGGAAGCCAGCCTGTCCAGCAACCTACAATCGCGGCTGCGAGCTCCTCTACGACCGCGGAAAAACCCGCCGGACCAATGTGGTGGCACCTCGTGGCGGCGCACATCCAAGACGGTCGTGACAACCGCGGGTCTTTCAGGTCCACAAATAATGCGCTCGATCTGATGATCCCAGAGGGTTGGAAAGTCGTTGGACAAGTGGAATGGCCGGCAAACAAGAATAGCCGGTCTCTGAAATTTGACGTCGATTCGCCCGATGGTCTGGTCAGCCTCAGCTTTCTTGGGAGCGAATCCTGGAGTTGGAGCGACGATGCGGCGACGCGTGCGAAATGGCAAGGAACTTTGGAGAAGGTCGAGCCTATGCCGCCGACTCACGCAGCCGATTACCTGCGAAGCGCGCTATTGCCCCAGTTGCGGCCCGATGCCCAGTGATTGCGATCGAGCCTTTACCCAAAATTACTGGCTACCTCACAGCAGAAGTGAGTGGCACGAACCGCGGCGCACAGATCAACGCGGAACAAACCGGCACCGCTGTTCCAAAGAGCACTGGCGACGCGGCGCGGGCACGCATTACTTATCTGCGTGATGGAGTGCCGGTGGAGGAATGGGTCGAAATTGCAGTCGAGCATCTGCAGGGGCACGCGGACAACACGCCGCCATGGAGAGCGGACGAGAGGTCCCGGCTCTATGTTGCTCCGAGCGGCCCCATAATCGATCGCTTCATCGTTGTCGAGTGCGACATTTTGCGCGCCCCTCAGGGTTCATTGGACCGATACAGCCGCATATTGGGCACGATCCTGGGACAATTGCATCAGGACTCGCTTTGGACCAGGATGGTGTCTCACGAACTCTGGCAAGGAAAGTATGACGACCTAGTTATCTACTTTTCGGGCAGCTGCTTTGGAGATAGCCAGTTTGTCTTTCACGCGGGTGATCGCAACGAAGATGTAAGTTCCAGTTACAAATACGCATGGACAAACCACACGGGGAGTGAATTGGTTGTGACCGATACTGCGGATTTCAACCCGAACGGAAAAGTGGGAAAGGCAAGCTGGAAGCGGCTCAAACCCGCGAACGATCAGTGAGGCGGACGCGACAAGCATCGATCGGCTCATTTTGAATGCGTCTCTTCAAAACGGATCTTCGCCGTTTGAGAGTGAGCAAATGCCCGAATCATGATCGCGCAGGGAGCTTAGAGCCATGACCACGCGGCAACGCAACGTTCAGTCTCAAGCCGAGAAGGTTCAGACCCAATTGGGACGAAGCGCGGTGAAGATGTTTGCCGCGAACGATCGGATGAACCAGCTGCTCATCGAACATCTTGACCCTGCCGCATGGAAAGCTAAACCGCGGGGAAAGACGCGCACCATCGCGGCGATCTTCACGCATATGCATAACGTCCGCACAAAGTGGGTGAGGCTTACAGCTCCTCATCTGAAGGTTCCAGCACAGCTCAATCGCTCAACGTGCACGCCACAGCAGGCCCGCGCGGGATTGGCCGAGAGCGCAGCTCGCTGCATTGAGATGCTGGCTGAAGCGCTCAGCCGCAATGACGGCCGCATAAAGGAGTTTCGCAGAGATGCGCTCGCTCCGTCGTGGCCGGTGGGCGTGGAGATGCTGTGCTACATGCTTGCTCACGAAGCCCATCATCGCGGACAGGTGTGCATGCTCGCGAACCAGCTTGGATTCAAGTTGCCGTACAAGGCATCGGATGGAATCTGGAATTGGGAAAGGCTGTGGCGAGAGTGCGGCTATGGCGGCGGACCAGGAGTTGATTCTTAGAAATCTGTCATATGGTCATTGTGGCAGGGGCGTTGGGTTTTGCAGTTATCTTCCAATCGAGTGAGTGGGTCGATTGCGCATCGGTGAGCACGAGCTTTTCGATCCGCAACTCTCCTTCGGTGATGCGAACGATAACGGAATGATCTTCGAGGGTGATGGCTCCGAATCCCGACGCGGTTGAGAAGAAGCTTTTGAATGGGCGCACTTTCAGTTTGGGCGCGAAATAGAGAATGCGGTCGACCGCGGAGTAGCGGAAGCCGGAGAGGGCGCCGACAAGCGCGTAGCTGGACATGGCGCGTGCGTACCAGTTGCCGCACTCATATTCATTCCACGGATTGCGGGTGCGTCCGTCGTAGCGGCCGCGGAGGGCTTTGACGATGGTGAGACCTTCGTCGACGAAGCCTTCATCGATGAGATGAGAAGCGACCTGGTACTCAATGCCGGTCCACACTTCATCTGAGTAAACGAACGGCAAAGTGGGCTTGTCGCCGCGCGGCCAACTGCAGAGCAGCAGGCCGGGTTCGTGGCCCATGGCGTAGCCGGGGCGTTGCGCGTTGGCGTGCTGGCTGAGGTCGGTCTTGAAATTGTTGCGGAAGATGGACTGAAGGGCGGAGTGGATATTCTTCGCGGCGAGCGGTGTCTCGATGCCGTAGGTGCGGGCCATCCACACGCCGATAACGCCGTCAGAGAGGCAGCCGGAGCCGTATTGATACTTGGGTCCTTCGCGCTTGAGGAGTTGCTGCATCTCGCTGCTTTTGTCGTCAATGTTGGCGATGGATTTGGCGAATGAGGTGTCGCGCAAGTTCTGAAATTCGACCTTCTGCTGGTAGTACTCGCCATTGAACAGGGTATCGTCCATGAAGGCGGCGGCGCGCTTGGCGAGATCGGCGTAGAGGGCGGAGTCAGCGGACTCGCCGAGTGCGGTGGCCATCTGCGCTATCGCGGACAGTGCGCCGAGGTAGATGCTGGTGCACATGCCATCGGGGCCCCAGAATTCGATGTCGTAAGTATTATGGTGGGGCTCGAAGAGTGCGCCGTGATGATCGGGGTCCCAGGTGGAGATGCAGTAGTCGATGCTGTGCTTGGCGAGGGGATACAAGCGCTTGAGCCAGGCATCGTCGCCGCAGATCTGCCAATCGCGGAAAACCTTCATAATTCCGCCGAGCTGGCCGTCTGCTGCAGCGGGACCGGTGTGATCAACGGGGCCGTCGGGAATGGCGCCGCGGAAGTTGACGTGACCGCGATCGTCCATGGAGCGGGCGAGTTCGAGGTCGCGCAGAGTGCGTTCGAGTTGCGGGTAGAGATGCGGAAGGGCCTGCGCGTAGTTCCACACATGGGTGCAGGAGCCGTGGCAGC
Organism: uncultured Acidobacteriaceae bacterium; assembly: GCA_963826915.1. Lineage (GTDB taxonomy): Bacteria > Acidobacteriota > Terriglobia > Terriglobales > Acidobacteriaceae > Telmatobacter. Next base: position 853,741 of record CAWGYG010000002.1, on the reverse strand, counting down.
AACCGGAATCGGGGAAACAGCCTTCCCATCCCCAGATGTTGCCGCTCTCTTCGCGGAGGACGGTGGGGGACTTGAGGATGCCGAGATTGGCAGAGACGGCATCGAGGACGTAGGGCGGGAAGGTCGATGAAAAGAGTGCTTCTCTGAAGTGAACCGTGCGCTCGCGCAGGGAAGCGTAGTTCTGCTCGACGTAGAGGGCGACGTCGCGTGCGTCGCCCCACTGGGCTGAGTAGAAGGGATGCCACGGCGGCGGAGCGTCAGCGGGAACGGTGCGGCAGCCGGTTGGGCCTTCGATGACGGCGGGGTTTTGTGCGGGCGTGATTCCGCCTTCGCGGAGGTAGCAGTTGGGGAAATGCCAGGTGATGGCGATGGGGTGGGTGCGGGATTCGCCGGGGTTGAGATGGCCATCGAGCAGGATGGAAGCGCCGTTGCGGCCGGCTTTGTCGACAGAATTGGAGCCATCGTTGGATGTGAATTTGCCGGTGGAGACTTCGCGCCAGAGAGCGGAAAGAGAATCGAATTCCCAGCCGGGGCTGCGCAGCCACATGGCCTTGATATGCGGCTTGGCGCCGATGGCGACGAGGCTGGCGCTGCCAAAGGCTTCGGCGTTTGGTGCTTCGCGATTAAACAGGAATGCGCCCTTGTTGGGAATGACGGTATTGGCGCTGGCGGCCTGATCGGGGCGGCATCCCGGAGCTAAATGCGAGAGGTGGTAGGAGAATTCGTAATCGACGGAGTGGGACGAGGTATTGCGCAGGGTGTACTCAAGGATGACGCAGGGGATGCCGGAGTTTTTGTCGTCGAGGGGGATGAATGGATTCCAACCGATGAGCGAGAGGTCGAGAGGAATGGAGGAATCACCGAACCGGACTTCGCCAAACGGATACTCCCCGCGGAAATTGCATTTTTCGAATCTTGGGAAACCCTCGAACCCGCCGCGGCGAAGGCCCTGGCCCTGCAAGCCCTGGTCGAAGATTTTGAATGCGGGGAATGGTCCTTCAACGAGCTTGGTAACGGGCGTAGCGCCTTTGATGTGCAGAACGGCGAAGGCAGCTTCGGGCGAATTGGACGTAAAGCCTGCGGGGAGGGCGGTGGTTTCGGGACGGGTGCGGATGGAGAAGTCCTGCAGGCCACCGTAACCGTTGAGACAAATCGAACCTGCGCCCAATCCGCCGATGGGCATGGCCACCTGCGTTGCCTTGTCGCCGCTGAACGTGCGCTGCGGACCGGGCTGGAGGAGTTCATCGGCCGAGAACTGACTTGATTGCGCCTCTGCGTAGTGAGGAGAGTCGGCAGGAACGCTGTTTGCAGGTGTGGCGCCGGCGGGCGCAGCGGCGGCGAGCGCGACGGAGGATGTTGCGAGCAGGAACTCGCGACGAGTTGGTTTCTTGGAGGCCATGCAAGCGCTTAAGGAAATCCCCGGGGTAGGGTACCACCCTTGCGGAGGCATGTGCAGGTGGGCAGGTCACGGCCTGTAGCGAACGCGCTCTTAAGGCGAGCCCGCGCTAAGTGCTGAATTACAAGAATTTGACCAAAGATCGCTTGATCGATAGCCCCCGTTACAACGCAGAAAGACTGTTGCGAACGGCCCTGATGTGCGGGACGTTTACATCGCTGCGGTGCTAGTCTTTGGTGATGCGCAGGAGGTAGGTCGATGAAGCGCTCCCAAGTTGGCGTCATGGTCTCGGTTCTATGGTTTGGCGTCTCACTCGCGGCCCAGAGCAATAGTCCGGCGGCAGGGACGGCAGATAACCCGGAAACGACTTTGCGGGTGAACAGCCGAGCGGTGCTTGTGGATGTGATCGTGACCGATCACAAGGGCAACCCGGTGCAGGGATTGAAACAAGACGCGTTTGCGGTGACGGAGCAGGGAAAGCCGCAGTTGATCTCCTACTTTGAAGAGCACAGCGCAGCAATGAAAGCCGCGGACGCGAAGAAGCTGGAGTTTCCGACGCTGCCGCCGAATGTTTTCACAAATTTCTCGCCGATTCCTACTCCGCCGGCTGTGACGGTGCTGCTGCTGGACGCGCTGAATACGCCCATGGCAGATCAGATCTACTTGCGTGAATCGGCCAAGCATTACCTGAAGACGTTGAAGCCGGGTTCGCGCCTGGCCATTTTTACGATGTCGATGCGGTTGAGCTTTGTGCAGGGGTTTGCGGACGATCCGGCGGTGCTGGCCGCGGCGCTGGGATACAGAAAGAACGACAAGTCGGAGCCGGCGGTGCTGTTGCAGTCGCAGGAGGAATCGAATGCGCAGTCGACAGCGGTCGGGATGATGGCAGCTACGGAAGCGGCGGGAGGCGGAGCCGCGCCGACGAGCGCTGCTTCGCCGGAGGCTATTGCCGCGTTTCAACAATTCCTGCAAGAAACCCGGTACGCGCAGGACAGCGACCGCGAATACAGGACGATGGAGAATCTGAACCAGCTTGCGACGTATCTTGGAGCATTTCCCGGACGCAAGAATGTGATCTGGATGTCGGGAGCTTTTCCGCTGGCGCTCTTCGGAACCACGGCGATGCGATTTGACGATTCCATCGTAAAGACGATCAACTTGCTGGCGGCGGCACGCATCGCGATCTATCCCGTGGATGTGCGTGGCGCGACCTCTCAGACGCTCTACGCTGCGGAAACCCAACTTGATCCGACGATTTCTTCGCCATCGCAGATGCTGGGGCCACCGGCAGCGGCAGCAGCGGGTGCCCCCACAGGCGCGGGTGGTTCATTTTCAAATTCGTTGCAGAACGAAGGCAAGGCCAGGAACTCCAGCAATTCAACGATGGATGCATTGGCACAGGCGACCGGGGGGAAGGCCTTTTACAACCAGAACGACCTGTCGGGAATTATCGGGAAAGTGGTTGAAGGGAGTTCCAACTTTTACACGATCTCGTATGCGCCAACCGATACCAAGATGGACGGAAGTTTCAGAAATATCGATGTGAAGGTAGGCGGCGGGAATTACACGCTGTCGTTTCGACGCGGGTATGTAGCGAGGGATGAGGATCTGCCGGGAGCAGCCCAGACCAGACAGCAGCAGGCCCTGCAACATGCATCGCAGAACCCGGCTTCCATTAACCCTCTGGCGGCATTCATGGATTTCGGCCTGCCGCAAACGGATCAGATCCTCTACAAGACGCTGATACAACACTTGCCCCCGAAGCCCGCCGGTGGCGCGGACGAGAAGCCGTCGTTGAAAGGGCCGCTGGAACGGTACTCAGTGGATTTTGCCATTGATTTTAAGGATGTGCGCCTGAGGCTTGATCCAGATGGTCTGCACAAAGGGACGCTGAATCTTTCGCTGGTTGCTTATGACAAGTACGGTGAGATTGCGAACCGCGAGGACTACCTGGTCAACTTGAATATCAAGCCCGACGTCTATGCGGTCTTTCAGAACACCGGTGTTCAGCTGCACGGAGAGATTTCGATTCCGAAGGGGCAATACTGGCTGCGCACGGGGATCTATGACCAGGCATCGCGGAAGGTGGGCACGATGGAAGTTCCGCTAAGCTCGGTGAAAGATACGAACGTGGCGTCGAAGTAGACGGTGCTGAGGGGTGAATGACGACAGACTGACTGGGCGTTTGGCGCTGCGGAACTGAGTTGGTATACTAGCAAGGTTGTTGCAGCGCACTGTTCGTGGACCAGCCCACCTATTCCGGCAGCGCCGGATTCCGCGCAGGAAATTGCAACTTGAAGCAATGCACTGAGGCCAGGTAGCTCAGTGGTAGAGCGCGGCCCTGAAAAGGCCGGCGTCGGCGGTTCAATCCCGTCCCTGGCCACCACTAAATAATGACTTGCAGTAAGTCCCCGAAGAACTCTCACCCTGCTTCACCTCCTGGTTCATTGGAACCGTTTCTGAAGCCGCGCCGAAGAAGAACTTTTGCGCGCTCAGCCGCTCCGGATTTGACGCGTGGGAACACAGTCCAAGCGTGGTGGCGACATTGCGATGTCGCAGGGTCTTCTGAGCGATTGTGGGAACCTGAGGCGCCGGCGGTCCGGTTCCCGCAGCGAGGCTGTATCCTCTCTTTGACAAATGGTGCGGCTGGTAAACCATTGAAATCAGCCGATTTTGCCTTGCATAGACAAAATCACGCGTGTTAAGCTCAAGCCGCATTCCCCCCGGTTCACCACGCTGTCATTTCGGCATGAGGTCAACCTCCGCTGATCCAGGTAGGATTCTTTGATCCAACGTACCGGTTTGTGTCTCGGTCTTCGATTCCTGGCGGTTGTGCCCGTCGCATTGGCATGCCTAAGCTTCGGGCAGGGGCTGGCGATCCCCCCTTCAACAGCGGCCGATCCATCGAATAACGGCGTCGGGATGCCGGTCCTCGAATCGCATTCGCATGACGAATTCAACGCCTATCGGGCAGGTCTGGACAATCCTTCAGGATCATCGTGGAATTATGTACTTCGGCGTGTCCGGAGGGGACGTGCTGGAGTACGACGGAGTCTCCTGGCGAAAGATCGATACTGCCATGGAGATTGTCCGGTCTCTCGCAATCGACGATTCCGGGAAGATCTGGGTAGGCGGTAATGGGGGCTTCGGGTACCTTGAGCCAGACGCCGCGGGGACATTGCACTATGTCTCGCTGCTCGATAAGGTTCCGGAGAACGATCGCAGCTTCACCGACGTATATCAGACGCTGATCACGCCGCAGGGCGTGTTTTTCCGCTCCTTCGAATTGCTCTTCCGCTGGAACGGCGACAAGTATGCACGTCTGGCGGCCTGTCTCGGGTTACGAGGTTTCAGGCTCTTTCGTCTGTTCGAAGGGCCATATCTACACCGCACAAAATGGAATCGGCCTTCAGGAGATCGTTGGCGACGATCTTCAGAAATCTGCCTGGCGGCGATGCCTATCAGGAATTCGAATAAGTTATTTTTCCATGCGTACGACGACACCCATCGTTCTGGTTTCAGCAGCGCGATGGGATGCTGTCAACTTTACGACGGACAGAAGGTCGACTCCGTTTGTCACCGCAAGCGGATGATTATCTGAAGAAGCACAAAGTCTATACGTCCACCCTGCTAAAGGACGGCGGCATTTGCATTACTACTCTGACCGGCGGTGACGTCATTCTGGGCCATGACGGCAGCCTTCGCCAGATTATTGATGTGGCGGAGGGGCTGCTCGATCCCGACGCTCTGAGCTCCTACCAGGATCGCGACGGAGCTCTCTGGATTGGCACCACCGATGGCATCTCGCGAGTGGAGATTGCGTCTCCAATTTCCTCTCTTTGCTCACACCGGCGCATTGGATGCAGTCCGATTTCAGGGCTCGGTGTATGTTGCCAACGGTGGAGGGTCAGTTCCTGTTCAGAAACTTGTTTTTGATCCGCAGACAAATCGCCCGTCCCTCGTTTCGATCGGCGGCGCAACGCAAGGTTTCGATCTCATCGTCTTCAGGGATCCTTTGGGCAACACCGCCACGATCAACTGCTGGTTTCAACCAGCGAAGGTGTCACGAAGGTGGAAGGCAACACCCTCGTGCCGGCTTTGCCGCTCGCTTCATTCGCTGAGCGAACAGGTTTATACCATGCGCCAATCGACGAAGACTCCCAACCGGGTCTTCATCGGACACGGCGATGGTGTCGCTTCGATGCGCTGGGACGGGCATCAATGGATTGACGAAGGCAGACTGCCAAATACCATCTTCGAAGTCGCGGACCCTTGCAGAGGACGCTGACGGAAAGCTCTTGGGTCGGTGGAACCAAAGGCAAAGTGCTTCGAATCACCGTTGCGCCGTCAGGAATGCGGGATTCAAAAGCCGAAGTCATCTCCAGCAAGGAAGGCCTTCCCAGCGGTTTGACGACGTGTCAGCTTCGCGTTCGGCAACCTCTATACAGTTATTGATCGCGTGAAGAAGCATCTATCGCTGGGATGCCCGCAACCCACAGGTTCGTCGTGGACAACCAACTTCTGTTGCTCATGGACGCGCATGACGCCAGCCCCCATATCTATCACACTCGATGATGGAAGTGTCTGGGCATGACACAGCTTTCTTCTGAAGGTCGCCGCATCGCTCGCGTTCTCCAGCAATCCCGATGGGAGCTTCCGTCTCGACGAAAACACGTATCGACCCCTTACTCGCTTCAAGCTGTTTACCCTGCCTTTGTTGATCCTGACGGCAGTGTCTGGGCCGCTGGGCGAACAGTTAATTCGTTTCAATCCCAAGCTTGGAGAATGCCGCTGCGGAGCAGTTCCCGCGCCCTTGTCCGCCAGGTCAATGCGGGATCAAGCATCGTCTTCGGAGGCGCAAGCCGTTTCCGGCGCTGCCGAACCTCGCCTTCCATCCAGGAACCAATGCCGTTCGCTTTCAATTTGCATCCACCGATTACAAAGACTCGGTTGATATTACCTACCAATACTTCCTCGAAGGTGCAGACAAGGATTGGTCGATCTGGGCAAAGCAGAAAGAAGCAAACTATAGCGGACTTGGCCCTGGCAAGTATCTCTTCCGCGTTCGCTCACACGGAGTATTGACGGCCGGATCAGCCCTGAAGGCACTTACGCCTTTACGAATCCTCCCGCCCTGGTACCGCACAACTCTTGCGTACATCGTCTATGTCCTGCTTTTCCTGTTTGTAACGCTATGTCGCCTGGCGACTGGATCAGCATGTACGAGCGCGAGAAGGCGCGCCGCAAGACCAGGACTCTTGAAGCATCAGGCAAAGGCGCTTGAAGCCACCGTCAACGAGCGCACCCAGGAGATTCGAGCGCAGGCCGCGGAAATTGCAGCGCAGAAGGACAGCATCGAGCTTCTAAGCGAAATCGGCAAAGAGATTACGGCCTCGCTCGACCTCGAATACGATTCTCTTCAACTCTACGAGCGCGTAAACCAGATTGTGGACGCGAGCATCTTCGGAGTCGGTCTCTATCGGCCCGAGCAGCAGCTCATCGAGTACAGGCTGGCGATCGAAAACGGAAAACGCTACGCGCCGTACACGCGCAGCACCGACGACAAGAACCAGTTTGCCGTCTGGTGCATTGATCACCGCCAGCCGATCTTGCTCAACGATGTTGAGACGGAGTACTCGAAGTACATCTCCTATCTACGAGCACACCGGCGGCAAGCTCGAAGACGGCAGCGTTGCGCAGCCGCCATCTTCGATGATTTATCTGCCCCTGATTGCGCAGGAGCGTGTGCTCGGTGTGCTCAGCATCCAGAGCTTCAAAAAGAATGCCTATACCGAGCAGCATCTGAGCCTGCTTGAAAACCTTGCGGCCTACACCACCATTGCGCTCGACAATGCCAACGCCTATCTGCTGATCAATCAAGCGCGAGCGCGAAGTCCGCGAGCGTGCGGCAGAGCTGGTTACCATCAACCGCATCACCCAGGCGCTGGCCACGCAACTCGATAAAGACCGCCTGATTCAGCTCGTCGGCGATCAGGTGCGTGACCTGTTCCACGCGCCGATTGCCTACGTGTCGCTGCTCGATCGCGCCAACGATGATGCTGCATTTCCCTTACACGCTTTGGCGAGGATGCGCTGCCGCGGCCCTTCGGCGTCGGGCTCACCTCGCAGATCATTCGCACCGGGCAGCCGCTGCTTATCAACGAGGACATGGAGCGCAATCGCGCCAAGCTGGGAATCGAGCAGATTGGCCGTGACACTGCGTCCTACCTTGGTGTGCCGATTCCTTCGGGCGGCGCAGTTGATCGGCGTGATCAGCGTTCAGTCTACCGACGAGGAAGGGCGCTTCACCGAAGCCGATCAGCGGCTGCTCGTCGACCATTGCGTCCGCGGTCGGCGTGGCATTCCATAACGCCAAGCTCTTTGAAGAAGCGCGCCAGGCTAGAGCGGCGGCAGAAGAAGCCGATGCAGCGAAGAGTTCGTTCCTGTCCACCGTCAGCCATGAACTGCGCACGCCGCTGACCTCGGTGCTCGGCTTTGCGAAGATCATTCGGCGCCGTCTCGAGGAGCGGCTTTTCCCGCTGATTCCCGAGCGAAGATCGCAAGGTGGAGCAAGCGAAACAGCCAGGTGATCGAGAATCTCGGCGTCGTGGTGAGCGAAGGCGAGCGGCTCACCAAGCTGATCGACGATGTTCTCGACCTGGCGAAGATCGAAGCCGGCAAGTTTACCTGGAACATGGCCAGCAATCTCGGTTACGGAGGTCATCGAGCGCGCGGTGGCGGCCACAGCTTCGTTGTTCGAAGCAGAAGAAGCTGAGGCTCGTACGCGACATCGAACCAGACCTTCCCGGTTGTGACAGGAGATCAGGATCGACTGATCCAGGTGGTGATCAACCTTATTTCCAATGCCGTCAAGTTTACCGACTCAGGGCTCAATCAAGTGCGCCGCTCATCGTGACCAGGGCGATCTTGGTTGTCAGCGTAACAGACTCCGGCATTGGCATTGCCCCGGCGGATCAGCCGAAGGTGTTCGAGAAGTTCAAGCAGGTAGGAGATACGCTTACCGATAAGCCGAAAGGCACAGGCCTTGGGCTGCCGATCTGCAAGGAAATTGTCGAGTATCACGGTGGGCAAATCTGGGTTGAAAGCGATGCCGGGCCAGGGCAGCACATTCTCATTCACACTTCCCATCGCCGGACATCCTGAGAAGCTCGAACTCTAGCCCAGGCGCCGGTCGGTCGATATCGAATCGCTTGTACGGCAACTACGTGAGCAGGTGGCTACACATCAGCCGCGCGACAAGTCCGTACTCGTTGTCGACGATGACCCGCAACATTCGATCTCTTCTGCAACCAGGAACTCACGCGAGGCCGGCTACGCGCGTGCGCCTCGCCGAAGATGGGCGCAAGGCCCTTGCGCTCATCCGCGAGGAAACTCCGGGCCTCGTCATTCTCGACGTCATGATGCCCGAGATGAACGGATTCGATGTCGCCGCTGTGCTCAAGAACGATCCCGCGACCATGGATATTCCGATCATCATTCTCTCGATCCTCGAGGACAAGGAGCGCGGCTTCAGGCTCGGTGTTGATCGCTATCTCACCAAGCCCATCGATACGGCATCGCTCTTCCATGAAGTCGACGCGTTGCTCGATCAGGGCAAGTCGAAGAAGAAAGTGATGGTCGTCGACGAGGATGCGTCCACCGATTCGCACGCTTACCGACGTTCTTGAGACTCGCGGTATCAAGTCGTCGATTCGAATGGTTCCGAACTGGTCTCGCGAGCAGTGCACTCCAAGCCAGACATCATCATCTTGAATTCGCTTCTCTCCAACGACGAAGCAGTTCGCGCCCTGCGTTTCGAGAAAGGAATGGAGAACGTCCTCTTTCTTATCTATCAATGAACGCTATGAAAATCCTTATTGTCGATGACGAGCCGCATTTGCGCACGCTGATCCAGCAGGCCCTGGAAGAACTCGAAGACGAAGGCGTCGAGCTTCTCACCGCGACGAACGGTGAAGAGGCGCTCGAAACGATTCGCATAGAACAGCCGAATCTGGTTTTCCTCGACGTCATGATGCCCAAGAAGAACGGCTTCGACGTTTGCAACGCCGTGAAGAATGAACTTGGGATTGAGCCACATCCACATCATCCTGCTCACCGCAAAGGGACAGGAGTTCGATCGCCAGCGCGGCCACGAGGTGGGAGCCGACCTTTACATGACCAAGCCATTTGATCCAGACGCCCTCGTCGCCAAAGCACGCTCCGTTCTCGGATTGCCAAATTAGGAAGCCCAAAACATGCCCTGCGTAAGCTTGCGAGCCCTCATCGGCCAAAAATCCGCCAGCAAGCAAATGCTCACGACGCTGTGCGGCTCATTGGGTGCCGGCATGTGTATTGTCGATCCGACCGGGAAGGTGCTGTTTGGCGAACTTCCAGGCGAAGCTTTCGATTCTGTTCGTCGCTCTCCCATACTTGCCGGAGAAGCGGAAATTGGCAGCGTAATTGGCGTAGACCAGCGATCCGCGGCGTTTGCCAAGCTTCTATCGCATCTCGCTGATCGCGAATCTGAGCAGCGCGCTCTTGCGGCAGAGACCCTCACGCTTTACCGCGAAATTCACCTCATCGAGCAACTCTCTGAAGAACTCGCCGCGCTGCTGAATATTTCCGCGATCAGTGAGACAGCTCTTGCCCAGGCAAAGCGCTTGATTCCCGCAACCCACGGAGCGGTACTCGTAAAGGAGAACGCTGACCGCGCGCTCCAGGTCACCGCCGCATTCAGTGATGGAGTGGACGGCTCCAACCCTGAGGCGGTTTTCCTTGGGCCGAATTCTCCTTTTGTCGTTTCTGTCCTTGAACGGAGCACCGCGGAAATTGTGAATGATTGCGCCGCCGATCCGCGTACCCTCGAATCCGAGAAGGGAGTGAACTCGCTGATCCTTGCGCCTCTTCGTACAGGGCAGACCACAGTGGGAGTCATCGTGCTCGCCAATGCAAACGAATGCTCCACCTACAGCGCAGCAAATCTGAAACTGCTGAATACAATTGGTCTACAGACCGGAACCGCGATCAGGAACGCAATACTTTGCGCTGAAATGGTCGATTCCGCCGCGGCGCGTGCGGCCTATGCAGCCGAACTGAAGGCTGCTAGCTCGGTCCAGCAGATGCTGCTTCAGAGCGCCTCGCGTCCGACGCCGGGCTTTCACGTGGACTCGATTTACCTGCCGGCAAGCGAGGTAGGCGGCGACTTCTTCTTCGTTCAACCGGGACCCGATGGCTCGCTTCTCGCAATCATCGGAGATGTATCGGGTAAGGGACTGACCGCTGCCATGCGAGTCTCCATGATTCTCGGCGTCCTGCGCCGGGAGACGTCTGATGACCCCACTGAGATCCTGTTTAATCTCAACAATGCCCTCGTAGCCCAGGGGCAACTTGGCTTCACAACTGCATGCAGCATGCGCATTAGTTCCACGGGCGATTTCATCTTTGCAAACGCCGGCCATATTGCGCCCTACCTGTCGGGCGTGGAGTTGAATTCTCACGCGGCTCTACCGCTCGGAATCGTTCCCGATCAGATATATCAACCGGTAAAAGGCGTGCTACGGCCGCAGGATCGGATCGTGCTGCTTTCCGATGGAGTTCCGGAGGCCCGTTCGCACTCCAACGAACTCTTCGGCTTCGACCGTCTCTTGGATTTGACGAGGCTCTCTGCAGAGGAAATTGCTAGTGCAGCCCAAAACTTTGGGCAAGAGGACGACATTACTGTTCTGGCGTTGAAACTCGCCGGGTAGCGTTGCCATTCGGAGCCGACAAGGATTTGGATCGATTAGTGCCCTTCTGCCCTCCGATCCTCGGCTTGCGCAAATCACCAAAGCACTCACATCCGTCACCTGTGAGCGAACGATTAGGATGTTAGCTGACATGGAAAAGATACAAGCATCCAGTCTGTGCGCACTTACGCTGAATTCAGCTCGTCTTTTTGTCCGTCTCTCCGCCATAGCGTTGCTGGTAGCGGCTAACGCCTCTGCGCAGCAGGCCACCGACCGCCAAATTCCAACTGCGGTCTATGGTCCTTTCAACGCCGTCTTTCTCACCGGAGGTCCTGGATTAAAGAAACCCTCCGCAGGTCCGTACCCCGGAGCGCCACCCAATGCCGCGCCCGTTCCAGCTGCACTCCTCGCCGCGCATGCTCCCTGGACACTCGCCTTCTGGTTTCATGCAGACGAGCCCGTCCCCAGTAGGGGGATGATGTTGCTAGCTGGCCTCGGCGACCCAACTGCAACAGACGCTCGCTTCGTCGGCATCAGCGACGGCCATCTTGCGCTTTGGCTGGGCCAGGGACATCTCGTCAGATCGAACGAAAGTCTTAATGATTCGGCGTGGCAGTTCGCCGTAGCCGCTTCCGACGGCATCACCGTCACCCTTTATGCCGGCGGAAAGCAGGTCGCGTCTTCGCCCATCGAGCAGGCCGGCATCGTTCCCATACTCGAGATGGCCCCATCCCCGCAGCCAGGCGCGGGAGATCATCACTTCGGAGGGAAAATAGCAGCACTATCGTTTTACTCCGAGGCTTTGACCGCCTCTGAGATCGCCGCTGCGGCCAGTCACCCGCCCAACTTCGAACTGCCGCAATATGAGGAGGCTTCCGCGCACTGGCGAGTGCAGACTCGCGGGATGGCGGGACAGCTCGAACCGCAGGATCCTTCCACACTACCCCGTGGCAAAGGCGGATTTCAAAAGCCCGTTGCCAAGCCGCTGTCACCGCAGGAACTCCATGACCAACTGGTAGGAAGTAACCCGTGGACTCTTACCGGAGGCTGGAAGCTCGCAGCCGCGCCTGATGTCCATGCCACCGGTGAGGAGATCTCCACGGTGGGATTCTCCAACCAAAGCGCCGTTGTTCAAACCCAATCTGGCCAGACTTGGATGGCGGCCACGGTGCCTGGCACCGTGCTCACCACGATGATCGATCGCGGCATCTATCCCGACCCCGATTACGGGCTCAACAACCTGGCCATTCCGGAAAGCCTGGCGCACCAGGATTACTGGTACCGCGTCGAGTTCCAACGCCTCCCATCGCGACGCCGGGCAGCACTTGACTCTCACCTTCGAAGGAGTGAACTACGCGGCCGAGGTCTGGCTTAATGGCAACAAGCTTGGCAGCTTCACGGGCGCATTTCTGCGCGGCAACTTTGATGTGACGTCGCTTCTCATACACGACACCGACAATGCGCTCGCCGTGCGCGTCAGCCCTCCGCCGCATCCGGGCCTCGCGCAGGAAGAGTCCATCAAGGCCGGCCCGGGCGAGAACGGCGGAATCGAAATGCTCGATGGGCCCACCTTCTGCGCCACTGAAGGCTGGGACTGGATTCCCGGCATTCGCGACCGCAACACGGGCATCTGGCAGGACGTTACCCTCACCGCTACCGGCTCCGTCGATGTGGGCGACCTGCAACGTCATCACCACCCTGCCCAAGGCGGACCGCAGCGAAGCCGACATCGAAATTGAAGCGCCGCTCATCAACACCTCTGGCTGCTTCGGTTGAAGGCGACCTCAACGGCCAGCTTCGACGATGTGAAGGTTACGAAGCATGTGCAACTTCAACCCGGCGAAACCGTCGTCCGCCTCAAGCCTGAGGAGTTCGAGCAGCTTAAAGTGCAGCATCCGCGACTCTGGTGGCCCAATGGCTATGGTGATCCGGCGCTGCACGCGCTCAAGGTCAGCTTCACCATTGGCAGGCAATGTCAGTTCGCAGAGGTCAAATCGAATTTGGCATGCGCGAGGTCAGCTACGAGACTCTCACTTTTTGATGCTGCCGGCCACCTGCGCCGCGTGGAAGTGCTGCCCAGCCGCACTCATGATGAGGCACTCCCGCTCATCGATGAGATCGCATGAGGGCATTCGTCAGATCGACGATCAAACGCCCAACCTGATGCCCGCCGGCAAGACGCTGCCAGATTGGATGACGCCATGCGTGGGTGCACACGCTCGCGCCCGGGGCGGAAAACTCCATGTCCATCAAGCCCGTCGACGGCGGATGGCCCGGCACCGATCTCGTTATTAAGGTTAACGGCGTGCGCATTGCCGCGCGCGGCGGCAACTGGGGCATGGATGACAGCCGCAAGCGCGTCAGCATCGAGCATCTCGAACCATATTTCCGCCTGCATCGCGACGCGCACGTCAACATGATTCGCAACTGGATGGGCCAGGACACGGAAGAGAACTTCTACGCTCTTGCCGACAAGTACGGCCTCATGGTTTGGAACGATTTCTGGGAGTCGACCGCAGAACTACAATATCGAAGCGCAAGACCCCGCGCTGTTTCTGGTGAATGCGCGCGACAGCATTCTTCGCTTCCGCCATCATCCGTCCATCGTGGTCTGGTGCGGGCGCAACGAGGGCGTTCCGCAGCCCATCATCAACGAGGGCCTCGCCACCCTTGTGCGCACGCTCGATCACACCCGCTACTACACCGGCAGCTCCAACCAGGTAAACCTGCGCAACTCCGGCCCCTACCAGTTGCAGACGCTCGATACCTACTACCGCATCAACCGCGGCTTCAGTGTGGAACTTGGCGTCCCCAGCGTGCCCACCCTTGAAGGCATCGAGTCCTTCATCCCAGAGCCTGATCGCTGGCCTATCAGCGACACCTGGGCGTATCACGATTGGCACCAGAAGGGGAATGGTGCCGTCACTTCTTACATGGAAACAATGGATACCGAATTCGGCGCGCCCACCAGCCTGGAAGACTTCGAGCGCAAGGCACAGATGATCGACTACGCGGCCATCGCGCTATCTTCGAAGGCTTCACCGCGCACCTGTGGGAGCCCAACTCCGGACGCATGATCTGGATGACCCAGCCCGCGTGGCCCAGCACGGAATGGAACTTTCTCAGCTCCGACTACGACACGCAGTCGAGCTTCTACGGCACGCAGAAGGCCTGCGAATCCGTGCATGCTCAACTCAATCTCGACGATGGATCCGTTGACCTGATCAACCTCAATGACGCCCGCTCCTTCAAGGTTCGCACGCTGGTGATCGGCCTCGACGGCAAGACACTCAGCGATCAGACAAACCAGGTGCTTGCGGTTGCTGATGCTCGCACGACTGTGGGCAAGCTGGATCTTGAGAAGCTCGCCCAAGGACACGCAGTGCTGATTAGACTCAATGTCGCAGATGCTTCGGGGACATGGGTCAGCGATAACTTCTACTGGTGGGCCAAGGAAGATGCGAGCCTGCGCGAACTCAACAATCTTCCCAATGCGACTCTCACAACGACCGCCTCTGCCGGAGCATCAGTCTCTGAGCACACAGCGACTGTGCGGATCAAGAATTCCAGCACAACCCCGGCCCTGCTCATCAAGCTAATTCTGAAGGACGCTCAAACAGGCCAGCGCATCTTGCCCGCCTACTACAGCCAGAACTATCTCTCGCTCTTGCCCGGCGAAGAAACCACGGTTAGGATCCAATTCCCTGGCAATTCCGTCCAACCCGCCATCGGCATGCGCGGCTGGAACCTCGCAGCGTCAACGATTGAGGTCAAATAGACTCGGTGGCAAGATTCTTTGGCTCGATGCATTGATTGAACGAGATACAGCCGCTAAACTGAACCCCTGCTTGCGGCAGGTCGCGCAACTGGAGAAACTCGTGCCACAGCCGGCAAAGTAGAATCTATTTGCACTGCGGAAGTCTTGCGTCTGCAAATTGTTCCTGCCAGCTTGGAACTCAAGCCGGATTGAGGCTTTCGCACGCGCCACCCGGAATAGTATGATTTCCACTCTCTGTGGACCCTGGGGTCCGAACCGGGAGGGCGCATATGCTTCTCTTTCCTTTCTTGCTGCTTCTGGCCTCGGGAGCCAATGCGGCAACACCTGTTTATGGCGGATCGTTTGACGGCGCGGAAAAGCACTGGACCGTGGTGCATGGCTCTGCCGCGCTCGATGCCAGCGTGCTGCATGAGGGCCACAAGTCAATCCGGCTGGAACGGGACGCGATTTCCCAGGACGCATCTGTCCTTCTGGCCCCGGTCACCCTCACCATCGGCAAGCGCTACGAAGTGGGTGGATGGGTCCGAACGGAAGACCTCCAGGTACGGGACGTGGATCGCACTCCGATTGCGATTGGAGCGGACTTGGCGATGGCATCCATGCCTTTCGACGTACATTCCGCGGCCTTGGGAGGAACTCAGCCATGGACCCGCGTTTCCCTCAAGTTCGTGGCCAGCCGCAGCAATGACCAGATTTTGTTGACGGCAGGTAACGGGGGATCGTTTCGCGGAAAAGCATGGTTTGCAGGCATAGATTTGGAAGAGATACCCTCATCCGGCGACGAATGGCCGGCAAGTGAGGCAGTGCAGACGTTTGGCCCGGCGTATCGCTATCCCGCCGCCGGCTGGATCTATCTCCACATCGAGGGACAGCCATACGAGCGCGGATATCAGCACGGACATCTGATGTCGCGTGAGATTCCCGAATATCTCCAACGCTGCGCGGCTCTTCTCGGCTCCAAAGATCATTGGGATGATTACCGCACCACGGCGAACGCAATCTTTCTCCGTGGCTTTGATCGTGAAATCCTTGAGGAAATGCGCGGCATCGCCGACGGCGCTTCCGATGCGGGCGCACGATGGAAAGACCGCCGTATCGACCTGTTGGACATCGCCGTAGCCAATACCACCGTGGAGATGGGGGAACTTGCTTCCGCGGTTTCCGCCACGCCCACAGGCCTTGAAGGCATTAGCTTCGACCCTCCGCCTTACTCGGATCGAAAGCGCGATTCGGTAAAGGATCATTGCAGCGCATTTGCCGCCACGGGGCCAGCGACCCGCGACGGCAAGATGGTGATCGGTCACGTCACGTGGTGGCCTTTAACACTGGCCGAGCAGACCAACGTCATGCTCGACATCAAGCCAGCCTCGGGTCACCGCATGCTGATTCAGAGTTATCCCGGCGGCATCGAAAGCGGTACCGACTGGTATCAAAATGATGCCGGCGTGGTGCTCACCGAAACTACAATCAATCAGACACCATTCAATGCACGCGGGACTCCTGTCGCCTTTCGCGCGCGGATGGCCATTCAATACAGCGAAAACATTGACGACGTGGTTCGCATTCTCAGTAAGCGGAATAACGGACTCTACACCAATGAGTGGATCATGGGCGACGCCAAGACAAACGAGATCGCTATCTTCGACCTGGGCACGAATCATACAAAACTATGGCGAAGTTCAAAAAACGAGTGGTTCGGCGACACTCCCGGATTCTATTGGGGTGACAACAACGCGAAAGACCTTGAGGTCCGGCTCGAAGATTATCCCGATCCGAGCAGCGATCCTGACTTTATCCCTTATGTCCCTCTGGTGCGCGATACGGCATGGCAGCAGCTTTATCAGAAGTATCATGGCCAGATCGATGAGCAGTTCGGATTTCTAGCCTTTCGCACCGCGCCCCTGGTCGCAGCCAGCACGATGGATGCAAAGGTAGTGACCGCGGACATGGCCTCGCACATGATGGTCTGGGCCGAGATCGGGCGGCCCAACCAGCGGGAATGGCTGCCCAACAAGAAGTACGACTTTGACGGAGATGATGGTCTCTATCCGTCCGGCTATTACCTGTTCGATGCCGAGCCTTCCGCTACCCTGCGCGCCTCGACAGAGCAAAACGAGAAGATGCGAATGGATGACGCAGCCGGGCCCGGAACGCCGAAGGCTGCAGCGGCCTCCAACAGGGCGGATTACACGGACCGACTGTGGAAGGGCTGGCTCTTGCCCGCTTCCGATAGTGATATCTGGTTTGTGGCTGGGTCGGCTGAATACTACCAAGTGCTTCAGTCAAATGACGTCGACGAAGCGATGAACGCCCAGCGTGCGATCTGGCGCAGCCTGCAGGCAAGCGCGGCCACTCCGCTCGACCGGTATAGGCAGGAGCGATCGAAAGGCGTCCTCTTTCTCGATTCGCTCCGCGTTCGAATGGGCGACGATGCCTTTTTGAAACTGATGCGCGATTATTTCGCCGCCCATACCACGAAGACCGTGACAGCAGATTCCTTTCTCGAGAAGGCGGGGCTCACACGGGTCGCGGCGCATCTGGACGCGATCGATCCTCCCGATGGCCCAGCCTACCTTGTAAACGACATCTGGCGCCGGCTCCCGTCTGCCGTCATCGTGTATGGGACGCTGCGTGACGCTGGTGCGAACCGCTACGCGGCTGAGCAACTGCAGCATAATTTCCTCAACGGCTACGAAAGCGAGGTTCCTCTTTACAAGGATTTCGAAGTTTCGGATGACTTGTTGCGTCACCGCAACGTGGTGTTTGTCGGCCGGCCAGAGGCCAATTCTGCGCTCGCTCGATGGTCAAAGCAACTCGGCCTCGACTACGAAGGTGCGACCTTCAGAATCAATGGCGACCTGCACGCGTCAGAACGGGAGGCGCTTATTCTCGCGACGGAAAACCCACTCGATCCCACCTGCATGGTGCTGCTTGTCGCCGGGAATGATGCTCTCAGCACTGTCAAGGCGCAGAATATCGAGCTGACGGCCGATCAATACATCATTTTCCGGGATGGCAAGGACCCATTGAAGGGATTTCTTGCCCGCAGCACAAGTTCGATTCAGCGGGCGCGAGCCGGGAATTGATTTGGCGCACGCTGTTCGATTCTGCAACTCACGACGAGAAGATTATTCGGACAAGAGAACTGAGAAACCCCAGGATCTCGCCGCGCACGCCGACTATCATGTCCTGCGCATGAATCTTGCCCGGATCGTCATGCTGAGTGCGATACTGCTGCTGAGCCTGCTCATCGGCGACCTCAGCCTGCGCCACCCCATTTCCCTGATGGAGCACAAACGAATTGAGCCCGTCGCCCAAGTCATTCCCGGCTAATCGCGTCAGGAGTCTCGACGCCTTGCGCGGCACCGTCATGATCATCATGGCCATCGATCACATCCGTGACTTTTTCGACCGCTATTCCATGTCCAACTCGCCCACTGACTTGTCGCAAACCAGCGTGATCATGTTCTTGACCCGCTGGATCACGCACTTCTGCATGCCCGTCTTCATGTTCTGCGCTGGTGCAGGAGCTTTTCTCTGGTGGAATCGCGGCAACAAGACGCGCGGCCAGCTCTCCTGGTTCCTCGCCACTCGCGCCGTCTGGTTCCTGGCCCTCGAAGTTCTGGTCATGAACTTCGCTTACAGCTTCAATGTCTCGGCGCACGGCCTTCTTCTTCTTCTCGTCCTCTACATCTTCGGCGCCTGCATGCTGCTCATGGCCGCGCTCATCCACCTGCCTCTCCGCTGGCTGGCCGTCCTCAGCATCGCCATCATCGCTTTGCATAACTTGCTCGATCCCTACCCGGCATCGCGCTTCGGCAGATTCGCCTGGGCCTGGCATCTTCTGCATCAACCCGGCGTCATCCTGCTGGGCAATCGTCCCGCCCTCGTCGTTTACCCGATCCTGCCCTGGATCGGCGTGATGGCAGCAGGATTCTGCTTCGCGCAGCTCTTCACTCTCGATGACACCACCCGTCGCCGCATCACAATCCGCCTGGGCTTAGCCCTTACTGCGGCCTTCCTCGTTGTCCGCGCCGTCAATATTTATGGCGACCCTTCGCATTGGACCAGGCAGAAGTCCGGTGTCTTCACGGCGCTGTCATTCCTCAACTGCACCAAGTACCCAGCGTCCCTGGACTACATCTTGATGACCATCGGCCCGGCGTTACTGCTGCTCGCCTGGTACGATCGCCGCAGATTCTCGAACAACAATCCCCTCATTGTCTTTGGCCGCGTACCCCTCTTCTACTTCGTCCTGCATTTTTACGCGATCCACATCCTGCTGGGCGTCATGAGCTACATCCGCTACGGCAGCCGTGCCCTCGGCTTCATATTCAACGCCATGCCCACCATGGGCGGCCCCAGTGATGTCTACCCTGCAGATTTCGGCTACCCCCTCTGGGTCACCTACGCTGTCTGGATCGGCCTGGTTGCAGCGCTCTACCCTCTCTGCCGCTGGTTCGCGCAATACAAGGCGACCCACCGCTGGTGGTGGTTGAGTTATCTGTAGTTTGAGAAACTGACTCGCCCTCGGCGCACTCGGTACGAGCCGTTCGAACAGCCGCAAGAGAGCGCCGCGGAAAAGACTGTCGAATTCGCCAACTCGTCGCTTCTTAAAGCATCTTGGATCGCCCTCAGACAGCCGTCGGGAATTCCTGCAGGTTTGCCGATAAAGGGCAATTGCACTAACTCGCGCAGGTCCAATCTCATGGGAAAAAGCGATGGTGAACTCGACCCACGCCTCATATAGGGCTGAACCTGCAGACATCTGAGACACTGGGCTGCGGCGAACGCGATTAGCGACGGAAATTCGAATTTCGCGCAGGCTGTGAACGTGGAAGTGGTGCGTGTAAGCTGGCGGAAGCGCGTGTGAGTCGAACACACCGTCGCCCGTTAAGGACGACCGCCGGTTTTGAAGACCGGGAGGATCACCGGAGCCCAAGCACTTCCGTCTTTTGATGCTTTCAATGCTACCTTCTCCCATGTTACACATCACGATATGAGCAGGTGTTGACAGATGAATTTAGAGCATTCCCAACCTGTGCGCTTGACGCAACAGGTAAAGGCCGGCGGGTGCGCAAGCAAACTCCCTGCTGGATCTCTACGGCAAGTCCTGTCCGCGCTACCTGCGCAGAGCAACCCTGATCTACTGGTGGGGTTTGAGACGTCGGACGATGCCGGCGTGTTCCGAATCAGTCCTGACCTGGCGTTGGTGCAGACCATCGATTTTTTCACTCCGCTTGTTGACGACCCGTTCACGTTCGGTCAGATCGCAGCCACCAATGCATTAAGCGACGTATACGCGATGGGAGGGCGTCCGCTAACCGCGCTTGCGGTGGTCTGTTTTCCACAAGACGCCGATCTGGGAGTCCTTGAGGAGATCATGCGCGGCGGCCTGGCGAAGATGAACGAAGCGAATTGTACGGTGGTCGGCGGACACTCAGTTCGTGACGCAGAGATGAAGTTCGGCTATGCCGTGACAGGGCTGATCGACCCGGCGCATGTGATGACCAATGCCGGCGCAGTGCCTGGAGACGCTCTGATTCTTACCAAGCCGATTGGCACTGGTGTTATCACAACTGCTCTTAAGCAGGGAAAGGCAGAGCCAGGCTGGGTGGATCGGGCGATCGATTCGATGACTACTCTGAATCGCACGGCTGCAACTCTCGCGGCCGCTTGTGCCGGTGTCCACGCGATCACAGATATCACTGGGTTCGGACTTATGGGGCACGGTCGGGAGATGGCTCTCGGAAGTGGAGTCATACTGGAAATTGATACGGCTCGCGTGCCATTGATTGAGGGGGCACTGAGTGCGGTTCGAGTTGGAGCAATTCCTGGTGGCTTATTGTCGAATCGCGAATTTGCCGAGTGCCTTGTTGAGGATTCGCTGGAGAGCCATATACCCGATGACCTGCGCGCATTACTTTACGATCCACAGACGTCGGGCGGATTGCTGATTTCGGTCGCGACTGCGGAAGCGCCGGCGCTGCTTAGTTCTCTTCAAAATGCTGGACTTCCCGCGGAAATCATCGGACGCGTGTCTGGTTCTCTCACCGCAGGCGCCGGTACGCCCGCTATCGTTCTGAGATGATGAAGTATCAGGAGTCCGGGGTTATCTGATATGGCGATTCATGATCTTCAACACGAAGACGAAACGGTTCAACGGCTGCTTCGAGTGCTACCGTCCGTCAATGGCCTACTGTTAACACCCGGCTGCCAGGCGCTTCTCCGCGTACATTCGCGGACGGCGCTGCTGGTTGAAATACGTAGAGCCATTGCCGAATTGCGGGGGGAAATTATCTCGGGAAAACACACGGACGAAAGTCTCCGACAAAGCGTCGAACAATTGGCTGAGAGGGTTGCCGAACATCTCGAGTCTGCGAAGTGTTATTCGCTTCGTCCTGTGATTAATGCGACTGGCGTCATCCTTCATACCAACCTTGGGCGCGCTCCGTTGAGCGATGCCGCTCTTAGCCACATGGTGGAAGTCGCGCAGGACTACTGCAATCTCGAATTCGATCTTGAAACTGGCCTGCGTAGCCGCAGAGACGCACATACCGAGTCGCTCGTTCTTCGTGTATTAGGTGGAGCCGGCGCTGAGGGCGCGAGTCTGGACCGGTACGGGGTTGTCATTGTCAACAATTGCGCAGCAGCGACAATTCTGGCGTTGAACTCTCTTGCCGAAAATTCTGAAGTCGTCGTATCGCGCGGAGAACTCGTCGAGATCGGCGGCGGTTTCCGCATTCCTGAAATCATGGCAAAGTCCAGGGCCATTTTGAACGAGGTCGGCACCACCAACCGCACTCGTATTTCCGACTACGAGCGTGCCATCGGCCCGGGCACCGGCCTCCTGCTTCGCGTGCACCAGTCGAATTTCAGTATTGAAGGATTCTCCGAGCGACCGACACTGCCGGACTTGGTGGCGCTCTCAAAACGCACGGGTATACCGCTTTTTGAGGACCAGGGTACCGGCCTCGTCTCCTCGCTTGAACAATTTGGAATCAAAGGCGAGCCGAGTCTGATCGAATCCTACAGGTCCGGGGTAGACATCATTGCAGCGAGCGGAGATAAACTGCTCGGCGGCCCGCAGTGCGGAATTCTCGTTGGACGGAAGGACCTGATCGAAAGCATCCGGAAGAACCCGCTTCTCAGGGCCTTCCGTGCGGATAAGCTTACATATGCCGCGCTTGAGGCCACGCTCCTGGAACGTCTGTCGGGAGATGCGACCTCTATTCCTGTCGAGCGCATGTTGAGCGTCCGGCCCGAAGAGTTGATGCGCCGGTGCCAATGGATCACCGGCCAGATCAAGTCTGCCGATCTTCTTGCTGACGTGATTCCGGTTGCGAGCCTGATTGGTGGGGGAACAGCACCCAAAGCCTCGCTGCCAAGTTGCGCAATCGCGATAGGTCATCGTTCTCTGACTTCTGCGGAACTGCTGGCGGCACTTCGGAGACTCGACCCACCAATCATCGGTCGCATTGAGGACGACGCAGTTCTGCTGGATCTGCGCACTGTTCATCCACGTTTGGATGGCGACATCGTGTCTCTTCTTTGCAGTCTCCGAGACTAGGAACCAGAAGACACGAAATGACGAAAATGCCACGCTCCATCGTCATCGGAACTGCCGGTCATATCGATCATGGCAAGACGACCCTGGTTCGCGCCCTCACGGGCATTGACACCGATCGACTTCCCGAAGAGAAACGGCGTGGCATCACCATCGACCTCGGCTTTGCCTCCCTCGAGACGGAGACGCCCGATGGATGGCCCCTGCGCATCAGTTTTGTCGACGTGCCAGGTCACAGCCTTTTCATCCGCAACATGCTCGCCGGCACCGGCTGTGTCCAGGCATTCATGCTGGTTATTGCAGCCAACGAGGGCATCATGCCCCAGACGGTGGAGCATCTTGCCATCTGCGATCTTCTCGGCATCTCGCAAGGAATCACGGTCGTGACGAAAGCGGATTCTGTGAGCATCGCGCAATTGCAGGAGGTTACGCAGGCCATTGAAACGTTTCTGCAGAGGACCTTTCCGGACAAGTGTCACGCCCCTATTTTGCATGTGAGCGCAGCAAGGGGTGAAGGCATGGAAATGGTGCGCGCGGAGCTGCTGAAGCTCGCCATGCGGTCGCAACTTGAGACCTCCGACGCCTTAATGCGTTTGCCGCTTGACCGTTCGTTTCTCATGAAGGGCTTCGGCACAGTCGTTACCGGGACACTGCTTTCGGGAACGATCCAGAATGGGCAGACGGTGCAACTTGAACCGGGAGGCCGCATGGTTCGCGTGCGCGGCCTGCAAACACATGGCCAGCACGAGGAAACTGCTCAGCCGGGCTCGCGCGTTGCCGTGAATCTGTCTGGCGTGGATGCAGCCGAGGTCAATCGCGGCCAGACGCTGGTCGCACCCCACACATATTCTTCCGTCGACACGATTGACGTCGAAGTCAGACTCCTGAAAAGCGCGCCTGCGCTAAAACATCGCGCCAACATTCACTTCCACGCTTTCACATCCGAGACGATGGCGAGTATTTCTCTCTATGGCTATGAAGCGGTCCAACCGGGAACTGTTCGTCTCATGCGCATCAAGCTCGCCGAACCTATCGTACTGGTCCCGGGCGATCGATTCGTTCTTCGCCAGCCCTTGCCGGCCGGCACAATTGGAGGCGGCCGTGTTCTCGATGTTCATCCCGAACGTCGTGAGAAAAAGGCGGCAACACTTGCATGGCTGGAGCAGTTGAGGACTGCTTCCCCGGCCGAACAAATAGCGTTACGCGTTGGAAGGCACAAGGCAAATGGAATCACTTGTCAGGAACTCTCTTGTAAGACGGGTCTGGCCGTTCAAGCAATTCGCAATCATGTTGGCCCAGCGGTGCAAAGCGGAGAGCTATTGGTGATAGGGGGAGATTTACTCCTAACCCGCGAAGCCTTGCTTGGTGCTGGGGACGCGATCACAAATCGTCTGCAACCAGGACGCTCGAAGAAGTCTTCAGAGTTGCGTAGCCAAACTGGACTGATTCCCGCAGTCTTTGACTTCGCGATTACCTTGCTAGTACGCGAGCATAAAGTAAAGCTTCGCGAGGAGATGGTCTCGATTTATAACGACGGAACGCCTCCCCAAAATGAAGAGAAAGAGCGGCTCGCGGCAATCGCACAAGTCTACGAAGCTGCCGGGCTTGCAAGCCCCTCTGTCGTGGAACTCGCGCAAAGATTCGGTCGCAAGGAAGCGGACATGCGCCTTCTCATTACTGCGCTGCTGCGAGACAAGGTAATTGTGCGGATGGGCAGCGATGACTTGTTTATCCACTCAGGACCTCTGCGACAGCTCGTGGCGCAGCTAACTGAGCTTCGAGGGAGCCTGATAGATGTTGCCGGGTTCAAAGAGCTTACCGGGCTTTCCCGCAAGTACGCGATCCCACTGCTTGAGTATCTTGACCGCCAGCATGTTATCCGCAAGCAGGGAGACAAGCGCCTTATCCTTTAGCCTCTTCCCACCCATGAGATGGATGCGTTTTGACGTGACGACATGCTATATTGCGGAATACTTTGTCCGGAGAACTGGTTGACGATGCCCGACCACGAGACCAAGATCAAACTCATCGAAGATCGCGACGCGGCAGGGGAAGTCGCCCAGGTCTACGACGAATGGCGTGCCAAGTCAGGGCGGCAGCAGATGCCCGGTATTTTGAAATGCTTCAGCCATCGCCCGGACTTTTTGCGCGAAGTGATGAAGTTCAGCGACACCGTGCACTTTTCGCAAGGTCATCTCGACCGCAGAACCAAGGAAGCGATTGCGAGCTGGGTATCGTGGCTTAATCGCTGTCCATATTGACTGGACTCCCATGCATACTTCCTGCGTGCTCAGGGAGCAGAAGAACAAACCGTTCAGGCCTTGGCGAATGGAAATCTGGAAGATGCAGGATTGAGTCCTGCCGAGCGCGCGTTGCTCGATTACGTAACCAAGGTGACAGAAGCGGCATATCGCACCACCACTGAGGATGTTCAGAAGCTGCGGGATCAAGGCTGGACCGAGCCGCAGATTGCCGAGGCCGTATACATCACCGCGATGTTTGCCTTCTTCAATCGAGTTGCGGATGCTTTCGGAATCGCTGCGCAGGGCTATCTTGAAATGAACGAGATGACGAAGTAGGAGAATCATGATCGGCACAATGAAAAAACGCGTGCGCAGGTGGGTTGCGAGTGTCGCGGTCGTCTGTCTTGTCGGCTGGCTGTGCCTTGTAGGCTACGTGAACTGGGCGATGCATCAATCGCCGGAAGTCTTCGGACATGTGATGGCGAAGATGCCGACTCCTGCCTACTTTGTGCTTCCTTTTGAAACCTTGTGGATGAGGGCGCGCAAGGGACAGTTGAACGTCGGGGACGCCGCTCCGGACTTGACGGTGAAAAAGCTGGAAGACCGATCGTCCACCGATCTGGCGTCACTTTGGACCGACAAGCCGGTCGTTCTGATATTCGGGAGCTACACTTGACCGCCTTTTCGGCGGGAGGTTCCCGCCCTGAACAAGCTAGCTGAGCAGTATCGAGACAAGATCGGCTTCTACGCCGTCTATATTCTCGAGGCGCATCCGACTGACGTTTGGCAGATGCAGGCCAATGTTCACGATGATGTCATTTTCAGCAGTCCGAAAGATGAGGTCGAGCGCGCTTACGTTGCGGGCGCATGCGTGCGCAAGCTGGGGATCAAGTTTCCTGCGCTGGTTGACGGATTCGACAATCGTGTCGAGACAGCTTATACAGGCTGGCCCGACCGGCTCTATTTGATAGGAAAGGGTGGCCGCGTTCTCTACAAGAGCAAGCCCGGACCATTCGGCTTCCACCCGCAAGATCTGGAACAGGCCATCAAGTCATCCCTTCCGGGGAGTTGAGGATTGAAAGGCGGCTGGCGTCTTCTACAGAGTGAGCTGACGACTGCCAGATTTAGTGCCGGTAGATACTCGTGTGCCGATGATAGTTCTGCCAATCGAACCAGTAATCCTTCAGCGCATCGAGCCGCGTGAGACACTGGCCCTTCATATCGCCAGAAAGAGCACAGCCGTCAAATCCCCATTCGCCTAAGGTCGTGGTGTCGAGCAGTGCCCAGGAATCTCCGGGGCTCCCGCGGCCGTAGAAATCAAGCGATCGTCCACCCACTTCGCGCGAAAACCCACGGACTGATTTTCCGTCAGGACCGACCACGAGCATGACTGGTTGGTTGCCCACAACGTCGAGCAACACTGGCGATTGAGCAGTCAGATTCGCGATTGGATATGCTTTCGCCTCGCCATTATTTACGATGCCGACAATGGTTTCTCTGTCTGGGAGTGTGCCCTTCGGTCCATGAATGACGGTGGGCAGTTTCGCGTACTCCGTTTCCCACGTCGCCTTCTCGTACTTTCCTGCATAGCGCGGCAATGGCGCCAAGACTGTGCCGCCCGGTTGTTCCTTCTTCCAGAGCGCAAACGTCAGCTCATCTTGTGGAACCAAGGTAAGCTTTCTACCCTTCAAAGGGCCAGCGATTGCAAGTCCCGTGATTTGCTGCCAAAAGCTGCCTGTCTCCTCGTCGCGCATCAGAAAATTCTGATTGTTGATGCCCGCAAGGTGAAAATGCAGTTCGCGTCCGTCGATGCTGCGGGTCCAGACCAGACCCGTATGACAAAGCGTTCAATAGGTGACGACTATCGGCAATTGGTGGAGTCGATCGTTGACGATATGGTGGTAGCCCATCTCGCGGATTCCATATGCCCGGCTCTCTCCACCCAACGTCACCGCGATAACCATGTCGGAGGGGTCGAGACTGGCGTGCTCAATCGTGGTATATTGCGGTGCGCCAAACGGGTGGAACATTTGTTCGTAAGGGTTGAACCATGCCGAGACAGCCGCTAGCAGAGCGACAAAGAAGGTTGGCACCAGCGCCAGCTTCGCAACCCAACCCGAGCTTCGCCACAGGATAACCGCCGGTGTGGTAATCAAGCAAAAGAGTCCGAACAGAATTGGCTTGTTATGGAGAAGCACCCAGAGCGCTCGTTGCAGAGCTGCGGGATCCTGTTCGCGAAAAGGACGAATGACGTACATTGGATAGGCCGCTAGCGCAAGCGTCGCAAGACTGGCGACAAACAGCCCAAGCGATGCGCCTAACTTATCCAAGCGGCTCTTGACTCGGGTTTGATGATTAGTCGCCATCGACACAGAGTCTACCTTTGCCTCGCCTCTCCAGAATCATCCTTTAGATGGAAGCATAAGGGACGCGAACCAGCTGATGCAGCAACTCGACCTGAGACCGGCGTGACGTTTTGCGAGGTTCCGCAGCGCACTAAGTACCTGTCGCTGCCGTTGAAATCTGCTCGACACTGCCATTCTCCAGCAGGGTTACACCATCACCGACATGCCGGAGCCCGGCATCCAATGCAATCGGTGGTCCATACTCGATGAATTGATGTGGGACCGTCCAACTGTCCCGTAGGCGGAGATTTCAGTGCTTACGCAGGCCACTTTCGCTTAGATCACGCCATCTGACTTGTTAGTGAGTTTGGTGCGACTCGGGATCGCACGGCTCCGCAATTTTTCACGTCCCTTTGAAACGGCACGACCGCCTTCCGCACTATACCCAAGTACGCGAGAACTCGAATTCAACCCATCACAGAAAGCCTCCCGGTAGACAGGTGCTCGTCGGTGAGTATCTGCTTTTCAGACTGCGCGCGATGACAGCGCAGCGGGGGTGCTTTGAACAATACGGATTGAAAGGAATGGACATGAACTCCCTCGAAGGAATCTCGGTTGCCCCCTCAACTCAGCCAGCCTTGGAACTGATTTCGCTTGCCAGGCTCTCTCCCGAAGTAGCCCGTCTGAATCTACGCATGCTGCTTTTGGCGAACCCGAACCATTTTGGAAACCTGACAGATAGCTCGTTCAAGGCTGTGCTCGGGATTCGCGAAGACGAAAGCTACGAAGGCATCGGCTGCATTCGATATAGCCGGAAGCTTGAAAGGCTCCGCGCCACCATCAAAATCAAACAGGATCATGGTTATTCGGGCAATTCCCGCACCAACGGGTCGAAAGAGTACGTACGCTTCTATCTCTCGTACGATGGGGGCACAACGTGGCAGGACCAGGGATCGCTGGCTATCGACGTCTTCGACGTGCCGGGCCCGAAGCCTCTTGAATACTCGGTAACTCTGCCGATCAGTCCCGAAGAAGAGTTCTGGCTTTTCCAGAGCCTGCCCAAAGTGCGGGCGATTCTTTCATGGAATTCGCTACCGCCCGCGGGAGCGCCGGACTGGACTCCTGTATGGGGAAACGTCGCGAATGCGCAGGCGTTCGAACTAGGCAGATTGCTGGAGATGGTGAACGGGCGTCTAACAGCGCCATATGCTCTCCCCCAGAGCGGACGGGGCTCGCTGCGGGTTGGCGAGCCTCGTTCGTAAAATTCGGCGCGGAGCGGAAACAAAATGGAGCAGAACAATTCAGGTTCGCAACTCGCTTACCCTGCACTTACAGTTTTGCAGTTTCCCCAAACTGCGGCAGAAAAGGGCTTGCGGGGCCGGATGGCGCAACAGAGCGCCGACGTTATCGCAAGCCCTCTTGAACGATTGATGGACTACGTTTATTTTGCAAGCCTCTGGTTCTCTCTGCCCTTGGCGATCTGGCTCAACAGCAGCCGGATTGGACTCACTCTCCACTGGCAGGCGTGCCAGATGCGGCCTGCCTGGTGGAGAAAGGTTCTTATGGGTAAGAGCCGAGTTTTTCCCGGATTGAAATGATTAGTAGGCTCATGATGTTCCGCGGTCAAAACTGACGCGGACTTTGAGCGTCCGGGACGCTTCGATCGATGACAATGCTTCTATTTTGTGAAGTGAAGTATCACCATGTCTTCCGACTGAAGGAGACTCGGACGTTGAAGCAGATTGCATGCCTATGAGTTCCGAACATCTTCGAGATCTCGCTCCGACCGGCGATTCAAGCGTTGAGATCCGACTTCGCGGTCGTTCCAGCGGGCACAGGCGCAGTTCATCGCAACCCTTTCCGATGTTATACTTACGTCCTGCCGGGGTTGCGGAGCCCAGTTTGCAATTTCATACGTTTGATGCAGCTTATATCGAGAGTCTGCGGGCGGGGGATCTTCGCACGCAGGAGCATTTCGTCGGGTATTTTACCGAGTTGCTCCATCTAAAGCTTCGTTCGCGGCTCAGGTCCCCGCAGGCGATCGAGGATGTGCGCCAGGAAACATTCGCACGCGTGCTTGGATTCCTGCGCAAAGAGGGCGGGCTGAAACAGCCGGAACGCCTTGGGGCATTCGTGAACACGGTTTGCAACAATATTCTGTTTGAGCATTACCGTATGTCCTCCCGCAGCCAGTCGCTGGATGAGGAGGGGCAGCCTGAGCTTCCCGCCAAGGGCGCGGATGCACTGAGCATTGCCACTTCGAAGCAGCTAAAGGTCAAGGTCAAGGAGATCCTGCTCAACCTGCAGCCGCGGGATCGATCCCTTTTACAGGCTATTTTTCTCGATGAAAAGGACCGGGACGAGGTGTGCCAGGAATTTGGCGTGGACCGCGAGTATTTGCGGGTTCTGCTCTTCCGAGCCAAGCAGGAATTCAAGACAGAATACCTGAAGAAAATCGGTTTGGGTCTTTATGCAACAAATCCGTGAAACGACGAGAGGGGCTTGCACACCTATCTATTGTTGGAGCCGAAAGGGCGTCGGATCTATGGAACATAGCGAAGCTTTAAAAGAGATGACCGCGGAGCGATATCTGCTGGACGAGCTGACACCTGAGGTGCGCGAAGAGTTTGAACAGCATATGTTTGACTGCCAGGAGTGTGCATTCGATATTCGCGCAGGTGCAGCGTTTGTGGATGAGGCCAAGACGCAGTTGCCGGAACTCACACGGAATTCCCCGGCCCTGCACGCGCCCGTGGCCGGGAAGGGTGGCGCGAAACGGTCGAAGTGGAATTTCTGGTGGCAGCCTGCCTTTGCGGCGCCGGTATTTGCGGGGCTGCTGGGGGTGATTGCATTCCAGAACTTTGCGACAATCCCGACTCTGCGCACTGAAGCGACCGAGCCCCGCCTTGTGCCGTGGGTCTCGCTTCATGCAGGAACCAGGGGCAGCGCAC
Organism: uncultured Acidobacteriaceae bacterium; assembly: GCA_963826915.1. Taxonomy (GTDB): domain Bacteria; phylum Acidobacteriota; class Terriglobia; order Terriglobales; family Acidobacteriaceae; genus Telmatobacter. Next base: position 823,736 of record CAWGYG010000002.1, on the reverse strand, counting down.
ACACGAAGGTATCGGCTGATCGCCATCAAGGTGCGGTACTTCTGATTGATCTTCCGCAGGATTCAGCCTATGCGTCGTATGAATTCAACTTGTACGATCCTGGGAACAAGCGGTTTTGGACCCATGCAGTTACTGTTTCCCAGGAGAGCGGTCCCGAAGGCGGGACATATTCGCTGCTGATACCGGGCTCAGGGTTGCAGGAGGGTTCCTATACACTGGCAGTGGTCGGCATCACGGCTCAAGGTGGCCGTGCCGAAATCGACCGGCGTGTCCTCGATGTTCACTTTGATGAATAGAGCAGGGAACGCATCTTAAGAGAAAGTGCAGACTGCCCATGTCAGACGAAGTTGCGAAGAGACGGCACATTTATCATGCGGAAGCTCACGCGGTAGCAGGTCGGCTTGATTTGCCGGTGGCCCACGAGATTCGGCCTCATGCCCATGTCAGATTGCCCGAGCAAGGGGGATATTTCTCAAAACGCTCGGAGAAATTTCGTATTGAAGAGATCGTCTCTTGCAGTTCTGCATACACCCATGTTGCAGGGAACCGCGACACCAAAGTCGACCACGGCTGGAACACATTGACCACGTCAGTGGTCGAAGGCCTCAATATTCTGGAGGTTGTGACAGCCGATCGCGTGGTCTCACAGGTTTCGACGGATCATCCGCTGGAGGGCTACGTGCCGGCGGTTACTTTTCTGGGCACGCGGTTTGAAAATCTTCGTATAGCCGGACATCCTGTTCAATTGCAGATGGGGCTTGACATACTTGGCAAGAAGCCAAACAGCGACGCGCCCTACACCGATGATCCGGGATTCATTCAGCGCGTTGCCCAACAGCGAGAGCGTATCCACGCATACCAGAACCTTCCGTCCGGCCTACTTGAGCGTTACAATCGACTTCCGTCGACTGCGGAACGGCAGGAGTCAATCGAATGCTCGCTGGTGAATCAAGTGGAGGGCTCCTACCCTGGGCGATCCTATGGGCACGTGATCGACGTTCCCCACTTCGGCAAGATCTACCTCGCAACCCTGCGCCTGGATCAGTCGGATTTCGTGAACGGCACACCGAAGAGGACCACGATCAGCCTGACGATGATCGAGTTCGAGATGGGCTGCATTGGTTCGGGCAGCGGTGGCGTCGGCGGGGTAAAAACCAACGGACAGAGCGAACCGTAGGCCAATTTTCTCTTTCAAAGCTCCAGTCAGCTAATGTCGCGGCACGAGACCTCGGGCCGTTGGACACTTTTCGGCATGACCTGCGACATTGGGGTTTCCACTCGTTGTGGATACTGGGGCTTTTACTATTAATTCCCTTGCAGGACACGCGGCCCGCTACTGCGCAAGCCCTTTATGATCAGGCCCGACTGGAGTTCTTGCGCGGCGACCTCGCCGATAGCCAACTTGAAGCGGAGCGCGGCGACCGGCGGTTTTCCCTTTCAAATCCGGATTGGGCTGCGAAATTCCGGCTGCTGGAAGCTGAAGCGATGGTATCGCGCGGCATGTACGACGATTCCCTTCGTCTGCTTCGTGGCTACCAGTTTGCTTCCAATGACTCAGAAGGAGTGGTAAGAAGGCTTGCGATCGAGGGGGTGGCCTATACGCGCCAGCAGCAGTTTGCTGCGGTCGATCAGACACTCACTCAGGCCGAGAGTATTTGCGAACGTGAAAGCTATGCGGCATGCGGCGAGGTTCTCAGGGACCGCGGTATTTTGGCGGTCGCGCAAGGGGACTATACCAGGGCGCGACAGTTCTTTCTTGAAACACGCGATTTTGCTCATGCACATAATGATCGATTTCTCGAGACCAGCGCCACGTTGAATCTGGGTTGGACAGCGCTTCAGGTCGATCATTTTGACGAGGCGATGGACTGGTCGAGGTTGGCCTACCGAGCTTCAGTCGCATTGGGTGCGGCGGGCATGGCCGAAAAAAGCTCGGGCAATCTTGGCTGGGCCTATTTCAATCTCGGTGAGGATGAAAGGGCACTGGAGCTATTTCTAGAGGCCGAAAAGAGCGCCGCATCCCTCGGCAACATCCGGTCAGAACTCGGTTGGATCACAACCGCGGGAAATGTCTACAGAAATACCGACGATTTGAACGACGCATTCTCGTCGTACAATCGGGCACTCAGCCTGGCGAAGCAGATAAGAAGCAAAGAAGACATTGTCAATTCGCTCGAGGATCTCGCGCACGCATCCGTCGATGCCGGCCGGATAGATGAAGCGAGCGCCTACGTTCAACAACTGGATCCGTTGGTGCGGGAGAATGGCAATCGATTGGACGCGCTGGACGTGATGCTGGCCGACGGCAGGATTGCGGAGGCTCGCCGCGAAGATCAGCGGGCCGAGACACTGTTTCACACGGTAGAGAATGATCCGGCCAGCCAGACCTCGATGCGGATGGGATCGGAACATGAACTTGCCAAGCTCTATGAATTGCAAGGCAAGGTTGCACAAGCCGATGACGAGTATCGGATTTCCCTCACGACGTTTGAGTCGGCGCGATCGCAGCTCAAGAATGAAGAATCCAAGCTGCCGTTTCTCGCGAATGCCACCAGCATCTATGACGATTACATCCGTTTTCTTGTGAAACAAGGCAAGACGGACGAGGCCTTGGCGTTAGCGGATCAGAGTCGCGCGCGGACGCTGGCGCAAGGGCTGGGCATCGACACAGACAAACATTCGTTCAAGCCGGCTGTGCTGCACCCTGCCGAAGTAGCTCGCAAGGCCAGCGCTACACTTCTTTTCTATTGGTTGGGAGCAAAACAATCGTACCTTTGGGCGGTTACTCCGAGGACAACAATTCTGTATCCACTGCCCGCGCAAAGCGAGATCGCTTCGATGGTCAGGCGATATCGCAGAACGCTGCTCGGCCCGGGCGACGATCTTGAGTCTTCAAATGAGGATGGAGTAGCTCTGTATCAAATGCTCGTAGCGCCGGCCCAGAAACTGCTCGGGCCAGATTCAAGGGTGGTGATCCTCGACGACGGTGAGCTCAGCCAGTTGAATTTTGAGACCCTGATGGTTCCAGCACCCCGTCCGCACTATTGGATTGAAGATGCCACCGTGATATGCGCGCCGTCAATTTACATGATCGCCTCAGCGAAGCCATCGCAGACCACGGGACACAGGCTGCTCTTGATCGGCGACGCCGTCTCCCCCAATCCCGACTATCCCGAATTACCGATGGCGGCATTGGAGATGGGGAAGATTCAGAAACACTTCAGCGCGGGCGACGAGACGATCTTCGCTCGGAAACAGGCCAATTCCGAAGCCTATCTTGACAGCAATCCGGAGCGCTATTCCAACATTCACTTCGTGGCTCATGGGGTTGCCAGCAGTACGGATCCTCTTGATTCTGCGATCATCCTTTCGCGGACGACGAGTGCTGAGGATTCTTTCAAACTGTACGCGCGCGACATCATTCAACATCCCATCCATGCACGCCTAGTGACCATCTCCGCCTGTTATGGCAGCGGAACCCGGTCTTATGCGGGAGAAGGTTTAGTGGGACTTTCCTGGGCATTTCTGCGCGCCGGTGCGCACAACGTGATCGGTGCACTGTGGGAAGCGAGCGACTATTCGACGCCGCGCCTTATGGATGATCTTTATAGAGGGCTTGAAGAAGGCATGACCCCAAGCGTAGCGCTGCGCAATGCAAAACTCGCGCTTCTTCATTCGCAGGGCAATTTTCGGAGGCCCTTCTATTGGGCTCCATTTCAGGTCTACACGGGACTTTGAATTGAGTCGCGAGTATTGCCTGGTTTCGCGAGAGCGATCCGGTTGATTTCGAGACTGATCGGGCCTGAGGGGAGCACTGGACTTTTCAGGCCACGACTGATCCTAGCGCGTAGTTGATCCGCCGCTGCATTTCATCTACTGTCGACTCGGAGCCCGGGGCAAATTTTCCAAGCGTTGGTTCCGAACCCTGTTGTGCAGGATCCGTATTTGGCTGCATCCCTGGTTCAGCGTGGATATCTCCCGGATTCACGAGAGGCGAGAGGGTTTGAACCACTCTCTCGAGCCGTGTCTTCTTAACCTGCAACTGCTTGAAATCTTCAACTACCTGGGTCAGTTCTGCTTGTGCAGTGATGAGTGCGTCGCGATATGCATCCTGGTGAGCTAAGTTGTGCATGGTCTGTTCCATGTCTGGAGTCTAACAAGAGTAACGGCCAAACCGAATGACCCAAATGCAGCATTTTGAGTACCTTAGTTATGAGTGCGGAACTCTACTCGGTTGTATATCGAATCTCGAGGGTGCGGATTCGATAGCAGGAGTAGGAGAGCACGACAGCGATCAGAGCCAACAGCCCGAGGGTCGCGGCCCACGCGGGGACTGGCTCAGTCTCAACCGCCAAAAGAGCGAAGATGCCTTGCCCGCTGACGGTCACCGGCATAAGGTGGCGCAGGTAGGAGGCGACGCTGAGCTTTTGAAGCAGGGAAGGCAGGACCGGATTGATCGCTTCCCAGCCGAGCACGAGCATAGCGGCGGGAGTGGGGTTCCTGAAGACCATGCTGAGGAGAAGAAAAACCGCTCCGTATCCGAGGCAGGCGAGGACGACGATCCCAAGGTACGCCTCGAGTTGGCCCAATCCGGGACCATCGAAGATGTAGTCGCGGCCTGCGGCGCCGAAGCCGGCATACATGAGCGCGAAGTCGGCGATGAGCGCGGTACCGAACAGGAGCACGGCGCTGATGGAACCGGCCGCAAATTTGGCCAATAGCAGGACCTCGCGCCTCACGGGAGCAAGAAGGTAGAAGTGCAGGCTTCGCTCGACCATCTCTCCGCGGATGAGCCGGGAAAAGATGCCGAGGCAGCCAAAGAAGATTCCGAGGCGAACGTAATAAAACTGGATCACTCCGGCCAACACGGTGGTGTCGTCACTGAGCTGGAACGAAGGGTGCGTTTCGACCACCAAATGAAGGAAGATGATGAACGCCGGGATGAAGGCAAGGAAATAGATCCAGGTGGCTCTCCACGTGAGGAGATTCCTTCTCAATTCGATGCGCGTCAGGCGCAGCGCCTGGGTAGCCCACAGCCCCCAGGGCTGCTGCGCGAATCTCTTTCCCAGGCTGGCGACAGGCTGTTCCATCACGAGGCGCTCCCATCTGAGCCAATCAGGTATTGGTAAATGGCATTGGCATCGTCGTCGGCCGGAGCGACTGTCTCGATTTTGACGAGGCCCTCCGCAACGACCGTGTTGAGCATGGAATAGAACTGATCGATATCCCCGGTGCGCAGGAAGACGCCTTTGCCATCGGCATGCAACTTGGCTTCGACGCAGTGATTGACAGAAAACATCTTTGACGCCAGCAACTCCGGGCGGTCGCAGCGGACGAGGACCTGCATCGGTTTTTCGCGTACTTCCTGGCGGACCTGGTGGATGTTCCCTTCAGCGATCAGGTAGCCCCCGGTAATCAGCACGACCCGGTCGGAGATGCGGTCGACCTCGTCGAGGATGTGGCTGGAGATGATGAGATGAACGCCCTGTCGCCCAAGTTCAACAAACAGAGCGATTGATTCGGCGCGGGCCATGGGATCCAATCCGTTGAGGGGCTCATCGAGAATCAAGACCCTTGGATGATGCGCGATGGCCTGGGCAAGGCGAATCTTCTGGCGCATGCCTTTGCTGTAGCCGGCGATCTTTCGTCCGGCAGCATCGCCCAATTGCACACGCTGCAAAGACTCCATGGCGAGAGCGAAGGCCGTGTCGCGGGTCATGCCGTGGAGCATCAAGCTATCGAAGACAAAATCCCATCCAGTGATTCCGCGGGGAAAGGAATCGAACTGAGTGCAATATCCAACGGCACTGAAGAATTCCGTCGCATTGGACGGAGTAAGCCCAAGGACGGAAATGCTTCCGCGCGAGGGCTGTACGAGTCCTGTCATGAGGTTCATCAGCGTGGTTTTTCCGGAGCCGTTGGGGCCGACGAGGGTGGTGATTCCGGGCGGAATTGAAAGCGATATCTGATTCACGCCAAGCACTTCGCCGTAGAACTTGGACACATTTTCGAAAATGATTCTGTCATTCATCCGCGGACAACCTCACGCGCGCGGATGCGCTTATTCAGCATGGCGAAGCATATGAATGCAGCCAGGACTAACACCAATACGATTGCCGAAGTTGGAAGCGTCGACCCGGGTCTCATGGGATTGGGCGCGCCCAGTAATCGCTGCCATAGACTTGTCATCATGACGGGGAGGTTGAGGAGCAGCCCCCATTTGGTACGCAGGACGGCGCTCACGATTCCTCCTACGCCGGCAGGGACAAAGACAGCGGCGAAAATGATGCCAGTGGCCACTACTTTCCACTTTACCCACGACGAGAGAGCGAGGCCGAGAATCGAGAGAAAGACAATCCAGATCACCGTTCCCGCGAGAAGGCCGAGTGCGATTCGAAAGTTCGGAAATGCCCAGGGCAGTGGCGAGGAATAGCCCTGGTACACGAAAAGAAGAAGACAGGGAATCCAGGTGATCAGCGAGAGCGATCCGAACAACGCAATGAACTTTCCGAAGACATAGCCAAAGCGCGAGATGGGATGGCTGAGCAGAATGGGCAGCGCATCGTCGGCGAGATCGAAGCTGATCAAGCGGGGAGCGATCCAGGATGCCAGGACGAGCGCGAGCCACGATTGGGTTTCAACGACGTGAAGAAAATAGCCTGCATCGATGGCTAGGTTCCGTTGACTTGTATCACCAACGAGGTAGCGGGCAAGAGGGTTGTTGGCGAGATAAATTCCAATCAGAAACGTGATGCAGGGAAGCAGGCTGAAGATGAAGATTGCAACCGTAATTTTTGATTGCCAGGCCTCGGCAAACGCGTAGCGCGCAAGCACCAGGACGCGGGTGGACCCGGAAGTCACTTCACCGGTATAGGCACTGTAGTTGCGCTTATAGACTGCCATTTGCCGCCCTTCCCGAATCACCATCCATGGCGCGAAGGAAGATGTCTTCAAGTGAGTCGCGACGCTGATTCATGCGGCGGATCTGCACTCCCTGTTGTCCTGCGATGACGTAAAGGTCCTTGGCTTCGATGTTGTCTGGGATCACCAGCTTGATGCGCCCGCCGGGGAAGGATGCGCATTCGCAGCCAAGTTCGCGGATGCTTCCTGAGAAGCGTTCGGTTGCACCCACGGTCTCGAGTTCGATGAAACTCCGGTTAGAACGGCGCTCCTCTTCGATGTTGCAAAGGGCGGCAATGCGTCCGCTCTTGAGAATCAGCACCTCATCGCAGGTTTCGTCGATGTCGCGCAACAGATGTGAGGAGATGAGCAGTCGAACGCTGCCGTCTCTTCGAATCTCCTTGATCAACTGGATCATGCGCTGGCGGGCAATCGGGTCAAGTCCATTGGTGGGCTCGTCGAGAATAATCAGCCGGGGCCCGTGGGCGAGGGCCTGCGCCAGCTTGACGAGTTGCTTCATTCCCAGGGAATAAGTGCTCACTTTCCGGTATCGAACTTCACCCAGTCCCACAAAGAAGAGCGCCTCATGCGCGCGCTCCAGCGCCGCTTCCGGCGGCAGGCCTGCGAGTTCAGCCATGTAGCGGACGAACCGCACTCCGCTCATATTGCCGATGAACGAATCATTCTCCGGCATATAGCCGATTCCAGCCCGAATCTGCGCCCTGTCGCGATGTGTATCGAGGCCGAAGACGCGAGCTGAACCAGCAGAAGGCAGGTGGAACCCGAGCAGCGTATTGATCAGCGTCGACTTTCCTGCGCCATTCGGGCCGAGCAGGCCGATAGCATGGCCCTGCAATTCCCCCGTGAGCCCGTTCAATACGACACGGTTCGCGAGCCGGACCTCTAGCCGATCGAGATCAATAATCCCCATGTCACTGTTGTACGCTAGCGCCGGGGTGCTTGTTCCCGGAATTGATCAATGCTCCGAGGGTAAGGAAGTCAAATCCGAAGAGATGACTATCGCTGGCGGCCGCGATGCTGCTCTCTTCTCCCCGGGCACAGATCGCAGTGGGTCTCGCATCGGAGGCCAGGCTGCGTATTACATCTGCGGACTGGCCAGAGAACTGCGCCAGCAACGGGGTCAACACGGGGCTCAGGTTCTGATACGCGATGGCGGAGTAGTTTTCATCCTGGTCCTTCGGCAGCAAGCCTCTGAACGCTGTTGAATGGGCAAGGGAATCTCCGCTGTCATAAGTATGCAATGCCTCCATGACGAGGGCACGATTGGGTGCCAGCACCATGTAGCCATTGGCGTAGGTGTACTCGGCAACAACGGTGCCGGATTTCGTGTCGCGGACTGAGAAGTATGTCTGACCGCCCGCCTGGCTCGATTCAATCTGAATGGAATGCCCCCCGCTGCCCTTGGTCTGGTTGCGAATGGCTTCAGTCAACTTCTCAAGAGCCTGTTCCAGGCGCTCGGAGTCACGCACCTCAATGATGGCTTTCCACGCTGGTGTTGGCAGGACGGGGCCATCGAGCGACAGGAGGAACTCGCCGCCGAGATTGGCAGCTAGATCGTCACGAAGATTGATCTGCAGCTTCTCTTCCGCCTCGGTCCAGCCGCTTGCTTGCGATTTTTGGTTGGGAACGGCCATGGCCATCAGGTCATCTGCGATGGCCTTCGGATCTTTCGACAGCACGGCCAGCGCAACCGCCGCATTGGGAGTGATGAAGTTGAGCGAGGCCATTGGTGCCGGCGCGGCCAGCCAGGAAGCAACTCCCTGGCGAGCTCCTGCAAATTGCAGATGCATACGGTTTTCGGGTTGCCCATTGACCTCGCGATGCTCTGCAATCAGGTAGCGGATGTCCTGGATTCCGCTGTTTTTGAATGCTTCGTTGCCTTTGCTGGTTGCTTGAACCTTTTCGGCCTGGTGATTGATCATCGCTTGAAGATTCGCTGCCAGGATGATGCCCGCACCGCGGCTATAGGCGGCGGTGATCTGCTGTCCAAAATCTCCAGTCGCGAAACCGCTCGCGCCTGAATTCAGCTGAGTGTTTACCTGTTTCAAGGTTGCGATGCTGTTTGAGAAGACTGCTTCGTGTGCCCCGACCAGGGCATAGCCACCAAAGCCGCCATTGGATGTGTCACGAGCGGAATTCAGCGAACTCTGGTCCAACACGGTCATCGCCGGATGGGAGCCTGAGGCCCCGAACTGTGTCTTCAGAAGATCATCAAGGCCGCTCTGCTTCACATCTGCAATGATCGCAAAACCCGGATTTCCAGTCTGCTTGACTCCGACAATGACGATTTCGTCGCCAAGATACCGGCTCATCTGGTGAAGCTTATCGACGAGCGCATCGAGTTGTTCGGTGTTCTGAGCATGCCCACTGCTCCACCACTGCTGAAGCACCGGGCTCTGCTTCAATTGATCGTGGAAAGTCTCGTTTGCCTCGCTCAGGAAGTCTCCGAGGTTCGGGATACTGATGTACAACTGCGTGTCTGAGGGAACCCGCGCCAGCAAATCGCTGCTGTATCGGAGTTGGGGAAATGGAATCTGCTCGATGCGATGCTGAAGCGCGGAGAATTGTGCCAGCAGTGGCAGATACTTGTCGAGATCCTGGCTCCACGCAATCTGCTGAGAGACGGGCGCAGAAGTCAGGTTGTCGCTGGTAGTTGTCTGATCGCCGGCATTGACCAGGCTGTCGATACCCGCGTGTTCGACGTGAACCGAACCCTCAAGCACGGCCACGCGCGAACCCTTAACTCCGGAACTGACTGTAAAGACGGTGCCGGTGACCGCGACACGGCAATCGGGTGTTTTCAAGTACAAGTGACCCAAATTGCGCTTGGCAGCCTGCACAATGACGGCGCCATCGTCGAGGGTCACGGTCATGTTATTGCCGCGAGCACCTATGCCCAGGACACTCCGCTCGTTGACCTCCATCGTTGAACCATCGGAGAGGCGGAGAACAGCGTGCGCTCCGCCGCTTGTCCGAAGGCGTTGACCCTCAGTAAGCTGGTCGCCGGGGGCGAGCTGACGGTCGCCTGTTTCGGAGATGAGATAGGCAGAACCGTCGATGGATTGCACCTGCGCCCGGACTCCGGGCGGAATCTGCCAGAAAGCCTTGTAGAGGAAAAACGAGGAAGCCAGGAGCACAAAGCTGCAAGCAAGCACCCAACCAAGCACGCGCGGGCTCAAGGAAAATGGACGCGACGCCTTGGGTGCGAACCAGTCCACCGCCGATGCGCCAGATCCGCTGACGAAGTGATGGCGGCAGGAGGGGCAGTCGCGAAGATGCGCTTCGATTACAAGGGAACGGGCATTCGACAGGGTTCCGGCACGATAGGGATTCCGCAACCGCTGTATATCGTCGCAGCCTTCAATGGCGTCGATCATCACTTCGCTTTCGCCATCAAGGCCCAGGCGGTTAGCTACATGGCTGGCGGAAGTGGCCATCTGCGCTTCGTTGGGCGCTGCATCGCGGAGCGACTGCGTAGCGTTTTGCAACAGTGTGTCGTCTTGTCTTTTCATCTGATTCCCCCGTCCAATTCCCGTAGTCGTTTTTTCAACCTGGATCTCGCCTGATGGAGCGTCACAGCCACAACTGCCTGAGACGTTCCTAACATGGTCGCGATCTCCCGGTTTCCAAAGTCTTCAACGTATCGCAGGATGAACATTTCGGCTGCCCGCGGAGCCAATTCACCAATCGCAAGCCTCAGAAAATCGCCGATCTGCCGGTTTGAGACAGCTGCCTCAGGCGAACTGCCCCGCGAGACTGCGGCGATGCCGGCTGCTTCTTCGATCGCGCCGTTCGGATGAGCCTTGCGCCTCCGCAACAGGTCGAGCGCGCCATTGATAGCAGCCCTGTACAAGTAGCTGCCGGCATTGGTTACCGACCCCCTGGTGCTTGCGAGGCGTAAAAAGACAGCCTGGGCGACATCCTCCGCATCGGCCATACTGCCGGTAATGCGATAGGCTGCCGTGAGAACGCGCCGGTGATGCTCTCCAAAAAGCTTGGAGAGTTCCGTCGTAAACGGCAACGTGGCGCTTGCGACTGCCAATTGTCCACCCTTTTCGCTCTTCATAGAGATGACGCTTCAACGAGAGAATTATTAATCAGACTGAGAGTAATTACGCGGAAATCGATCGATGTGTTCCGCGCGAATGCAGGGATGGGCGGAGAATGCGTCCCGGCGGGACCGATTCTGCGCACGGTGTGAGCCAAACCTCACGGGGAAGACCGATTTCGGGTTGAGGCTGATGTAGTTTCCGCAGGATCCGGCTGCCAATTTGGCGGGAACGTCTTACACTGGAAGGCACCATGCGCCTCTCAGCTCCTCATTCCATTTGTCTTGCTGTGGCTTTAGCTGCAGCCGTGTTCTTCGCTGAACCTGCGAAGGCTTCCGCCACGGTTATTGTGGAGCCAGCGCCGCCGGCCCCGGGAACTACAACAAATGTTCCGGGCGCTGCCAAGACGCCTGAAGCTCGCGCTGCTCGTACCTACGATGCGGCGGTGCATTCCGGGCCATTAGCGGTACAGGCATTTCTCGCGGAGTTCCCCAAGGGAGCCGATCTGCATTTTCATCTCGGGGCCGGGGTTTACGCTGAGACGCTGATTCGCGTCGCAGCCGAGGACAAGGTATGCATCGACCCGGCGCGTGCGGAGTTTGCGCGGGACGCCATTGGCAAGGTGATGACGGAGCCGTGCGCAGCGCCGCTGGTTCCGGCGAGCGCACTCAACGGCAGCAGTCTTTCGCAGGAGCAACAGGACCTCTACGACAAGATAATCAATGCATTCTCAATGCGTAATTTTGTGCCGACGTCGGGTTTCAGCGGACACGACCAGTTTTTCTCGACGTTTGACCGGTTTGGCGGGCTCGACAAGAGCCATACGGGTGATTGGATCAATGAAATTACGCGACGCGCGGCGGCAGAGAACAACCAGTATCTCGAACTGATGCACACGCCGTCCTTCGGCCACGCTGCGCGGATTGCGCACGAGATTGGCTGGAATCCGGACCTCGCGCAGATGCGGCAGGCCCTGCTGGATCATGGATTGCGCGATGAGATTGCGGCGGACAGAGAAGAGATTCGTGCGGCGATCGATTCGCGCAATCGCCTTCAGCAATGTGGGACGCCGTCAGCTTCGGAGGCATGCAAAGTTCAGGTGAGATTCATTTACCAGGTGCTGAGAGCATTTTCTCCGGAGCAGGTGTTTGCCCAGACGCTGTTGGGTTTTGAGACGGTGGAGCAGGCGATTGACCAGCATTCCGATGACTGGGTGGGCATCAATTTTGTACAGCCGGAAGACTACATGGTGGCGATGCGGGACTACACCTTGCAGATGAAGATGTTGGATTATCTGCACGCGCTCTATCCGAAGGTGCACATCACGCTGCACGCGGGCGAACTGGCGCCGGGCATGGTGCCGCCGGAAGGGATGAAGTTTCACATTCGAGAAGCGGTGGAACTGGGGCATGCTGAACGCATCGGACACGGCGTAGACGTGATGGGCGAGAACGACGCGACGGGCCTGCTGAAAGAGCTGGCGCAGAAGCACGTGATGATCGAGATTAATCTCACGTCGAATGAAGGCATTCTTGGGATCACTGGCGACAAGCACCCGTTCCAGAACTACCGGGCGGCGCATGTGCCGGTGGCGCTGTCGACGGATGACCAGGGAGTGAGCCGTATCGATTTAGCGCATGAGTATGTGCGAGCCGCGAATGAGTATCACCTGAGCTATCAGGACCTGAAGCAGCTGGCGCGCACGGGAATGGAACACGATTTTTTGCCAGGTGACAGCCTCTGGGCTTCGCCGGATGTCTTTGGGTCGCCAGCGGCGGCATGCAAAGGGCAGGTGATTGGCGGATCGAAGCCATCCACTGCGTGCAAGGGCTTTCTTGATGGCAGCGAAAAGGCCGCGGCGCAGTGGGAACTGGAACGGCGCTTCAGAGATTTTGAAGCGAAGTTCTGAAGGTGGGGCCGTCGCTGCGCCTCTGATCGACCCCGGGTCTGACGATTTAGGACCTGCCAGCATTTTCGGTTTCGTCGCTAGCCGAGACGTGCTTACCAGCTAATCTGTATCTGGAGCTTGTAGAATCCCATGCCATCGATTGCTTACCTGGAGTGCGCTCGCTGCCACGCGCACATTTCCGCGGAAACTCCGCAGACCGTCTGCACGCAATGCACTACGCAACCTGCTGGATCGCTGTTTGTTCGATACGATCTCTCGCACCTGCACGGAACCTTTGGGCACGATGTCGTCGCAAAAGATGCGTCGGGTGCCTGGGCGGGCATGTGGCGTTATAAATCGGTGCTGCCGGACGTCGAGCCGGTGACACTGGGCGAAGGTTGGACGCCGATGCTGCGCAGCAAGCGCTTTCCAAACGCATTTGTAAAAGAAGAAGGCGCCAACCCTACGGGGACATTCAAAGCGCGGGGACTGGCCATGGCCGTGACGATGGCGCGCCATTATGGATTGCGCAAACTGGCGGTGCCATCGGCGGGAAACGCCGCCGGCGCGCTGGCTGCCTATGCCGCTGCGGCGGGAATGGAAGCGAACATATTCATGCCTCGCGATGTGCCGTTCGCGAACTACGTAGAGGCAATAGCGTACGGAGCAAACGTCGTGCTGGTAGATGGCCTGATCTCGGATTGTGCGCGCATGGTGCAGGAGCGGAAGCAGGAGATGGGCTGGTTTGATGTCTCGACGTTGAAAGAACCATTTCGCGTCGAAGGCAAGAAGACGATGGGCTACGAGCTGGTTGAGCAACTGGGATGGGAGTATCCCGACGCGGTGTTTTATCCGACCGGCGGCGGCGTGGGCCTGATCGGCATGTGGAAGGCGTTTGAAGAGCTGGAAGAGCTTGGCTGGGTCCGTCCCGGCAAGCGGCCGAAGATGATCGCGGTACAGTCGTCGGGCTGCGCCCCGGTGGTGCGTGCGTTTGACAGCGGTGGGGACGTGAGCACGATGTGGCAGGACGCGGCCACGTTTGCGTCTGGACTGCGCGTGCCGAAGCCTTATGGGGATGCGATCATTCTGGACATCGTGCGCGCATCGGGCGGAGTGGCGCTTGCGGTCAAGGACGAGGAGATACTGGCTTCGATTCTCGACTGGGCTCGCAACGAAGGGATCTTCTTTTCTCCTGAGGGCGCAAGCGTGACTGCTGCATATGATCAACTGCTCGCAAACGGATTTCTGAAGGCGACCGATCGCGTGGTGCTGTTCAACACAGGAGCGGGACTGAAGTACACGGATGTGACTGCCGAAGCGATGGGGTTGAACCGGGCGCTGGCCAAATAAGAACCAGACCATGAATACCACTGCTCCAACGCGTAAGCGCAGCAAAGACAGAATCGCAACCGTTGTTGCGTCGGCGGGTGTTTTGTTTGTCGGTGCTGGAGTTATCGCAACGATCTTGCACATGCTGTTGACGGGTGAGGTTCTGCGCTGGATTGGGATTGGGATCCTGATGGGACTTGCGCTGCGCAGGCCTTCGCTGATGCTGTGGACGTTTGTCTCGATGCTCGCGGGAGTGGAACTTGGAATCGACGCGCCCCACATTGCAGCACAGGTGCGATTGCCGGGTGATTTGTTTCTGCGATTGATCAGGATGATTGTTGCGCCGCTGCTGTTTGCGACGATCACGACGGGAATTGCGGGCCACAACGAATTGCGTTCCGTGGGCCGGGTGGCAATCAAGGCTCTCATACTCTTTGAGGTCGTCACGACGCTGGGGTTGATCATCGGCGTGGTCGCGATGAATCTTTCAGGCGCGGGATGGGGCGTGGTAATTCCCGCAGCGCTGGGCGGGGCGCCGGTGGCTGCACAGGCTCCGCAAACATGGCAGCAAATCGTTCTCAATCTCTTTCCCGAGAACATCGCGCAGGCCGTTGCGCAGAATCAGATTCTCCAGGTCGCGATTTTTTCGATTCTCTTTGGAGCGGCGCTGGCGATGCTGCCGGAACCGAAGCGCGTGCCGCTAGTGACGGTGCTGCAGTCTTTGGCGGACGTAATGTTCCAGTTGACGCGCATCATCATGTACCTTGCACCGCTGGCGGCGGGAGCAGCGATCGCTTATACGGTTGGCAACACGGGACTCGGGACACTGCTTCCTCTGGCTAAGCTGGTGGTGACTTACTACATTGCGCTGGTGGCATTTTCAGGGCTGGTAATGGTGCCGATTCTGCTGGCATTTCGCATTCCGCTGGGCGGATTCCTCAAGGCTGTCGGCGAGCCGGCGGCAATTGGTTTTGCAACCACCACTTCAGAGGCCGCGCTTCCGCTGGCGATGGAGCGGATGGAAGAGTTCGGCGTGCCCCGCTGGATTGTTTCGTTCGTGATTCCGACTGGATACAGCTTCAACATGACGGGCGGGAGCGTGTACCTGTCGATGGCCGCCGTATTTGTAGCGCAGGCTGCCGGTATTCACCTCACGTTTGGGCGGCAACTCGCGGTGGTTCTTGTTTTGATGGCGGCTAGCAAAGGAATTGCCGGCGTGCCGCGAGCGTCGCTAGTTGTCCTGCTGGCGACGGCTAGCGCTGTGCATCTTCCAACGGCGCCGATCCTGCTTATTCTCGGTGTCGATACGCTGATGGACATGGGCAGAACGATGATGAACGTGGTGGGGAATTGCATGGCGAGCGCGGTGATTGCCAGGACAGAAGGATCGCTCACTACATCCGGAAGGCGCATGGTTGCTGATATTCCGCAGGCCTAATGAGTGAAGCCGATCTCGCAATGACGGAGAGCGACGCGTGGCTGCCCAGGTTTGCGAGGCATGCGCAGAATTCTTCAGGCAAGTGGACGAGGTGCACGGTCGTTCTCGCAGTCAAAAGAACCGTTGTCGGATTCTTTGTTCCGAGAAGCTCACAGCCTTTTGTAGTCCTGCTGACACGATCCTCTTCCGGGTGTTGTGATGCAGGTGCATGAAAGATAGCGACGAAAATCATGCCCAGAATCATGCCGAGAAATAACGAGTTGAAGTAATTGATTAAACGGCGCATGTTTCCTCCAATGCGGGCGCCCTCGTCCGCGAGTGTCGAATCGATATCCAATAGAGCGCGAGCAATCGGCAGTCGCGCGATGACAGAGGCCGGAACCAGCTATCTGGTCGCCTCGCGACGGCGGTATGTATCCCACGTGATCCGTCCGATATCCCATGCAAGCTGCACCACGACGATGGCGCAGATCACACCAAAGCCGAGGTGGATGCTTTTGTTGATCACGTCGAGGTTGTGGCCCGAGCCAAGCTGATCGGCTGTGGGGTTCTTAAGCACGACGTACACGTGGTCGCGGACTGAAAGCAGAAGAGCGATTGGGATCACACCGACGGCTTTGAAGACGACTTGCCGAATGGGCTCCGGTTGCTGCCATTGGCCGCGAGCGAGGTCAATGGTCTTCCATGCCAGTTGCAGCACATTAAGGCCGATGATCCACCAGTAAAACGTCCACCAGACCGGTGCAAGCTGGTATGGCGTGCCGCGGAGAATGACCGCGCCCGGTCCCATGAGCAGAAATGGATGGGCAGGGATGAGAAGCAGCCATGCAATCAGAAGAAATCCGATGACAACTTCCGCGACAGCCTGAGTGAACGAGCGCGGTTTGCGGCCAGAGACATCGGCCTTTTCCACCGGCGGCAGCGAACTCGGTTGCCAGTTGTCCGTAAATCCGGCAATCGGCGGGCACTTGCCCGGGTATCGAGAGGAAATGAACTCGAAAGCGGCGAAGACGAGCGTGACCCAAGCGGCCACAGTAATGAGGACACTCGGCATCCGCATCATCGAATCGGCGACGCTGGCAGCACTCGGTGAAGTGAATGGGATAACGGCCACGATGATGATGGAATAGATAATGAGAGCCCAGAGGATCACCACGCGCAGCACATACAGGTACATCGGAAAGATCGTCGGACCGATGAGGTATTGTTGCGGCTGATAGCGCGAAGCGACGATCACGGGCGAACCCATCTTGCGAAGCAGGTCTTCCATTTCGCCCTGGGTGAGGGGGCGGCCGAGCTCCGACTCTTTGTCTTCGATCTGCGACTCCATGTTGGCGCGGAGTTCAGCGATGATGTCGTCCTGGCGGCGAGCCGGGAGGTATTTTCTTACGGCTTGGAGATAGCGGTCGAGAAGTTCCATGGCTGTTTCCTTACTTGCTGCTCTGAGATTCCGGGTGTTCAAAAATGCGGTTGATGGAAGCGTTGATGGCTTGCCATTCGTCCAGCAGCTTGGCGAGGATCTGTTCGCCGTCGGACGAGAGTCGGTAGAAGCGCTTGTTGCGTTTTTCTTCTTCGCGCCATTCGCTTACGAGGAGGCCCTGCGTTTCAAGGCGGCGAAGAAGTGGATACAACGTGCTTTCGTCGATCTCGAGGCCTCGTTCGGCCAGGTCTTTGCGGAGCGTGTAGCCGTAGTGTTCCTGGCGAAGCTGAGCGAGGACGGCGAGTGTGAGGCTCCCGCGGCGAAGCTCGAGGCGAAGACTCTCAAATAGGTGTTCAGCTACGGTCATGCTGTGCCTCGTACACTGTACTTCACATACTGTATGAAATACAGTGTATGATGTCAAGTATAAAATCTCAGAATTTGAAATATATTTGCGGCTTACACTTTGTGGCATGGACAACGAGCGAATTCGCGAGATCTGTGTGACGCTGCCACATGTATCCGAGACCGTTAACTGGGGGCATCACCTGGTGTATTGGGTTGGTGACCGGGATATCGGCGGCAAGATGTTTGCTATGACAGATCTGGACGGCACGGGAACTGGAGTGCTTTGGTTTCACTGCGGGGCGGAGCGGTTTCACGAATTGCTTGAAAAAGAAGGAATTATCGCCTCGCCTTATCTGGCCAAAGCGCACTGGGTGACGGTTGAGCGATGGGCGGCCTTGCGGGTCAAGGAATACGAAGAGGAGCTTCGGATGGCGCATTCGCTAATTTACGAGAAGCTGCCCAAGCGGACAAAAGAAGTGCTGGCGATGCCGGAAAAGGAGCGGGGGAAGGTGATCAGGGAGCGGAAGAAAGTGCTTGCCGAACGAGAAAAGGGCGCTGGTCCCGTCGGTTCGAAAAAGCGGAAGTGAGGATCGGGAACTGCGACTGCCCAGGGCGCGTATCGATAGATAATTGAATAGGGGCTGACGTCATGGCGAAATTCCTGTTGTGGTGCATTTTGCTGGTGTTGTGCTGGCCGTTGGCGCTGCTGGCATTGATGGCTTACCCGTTTGTGTGGCTGCTGCTGCTGCCGTTTCGGCTGGTTGGGATCGCGGTGGGAGGTGTCCTGGAACTGGTGGGCGCCATCATCTTTATGCCGGTCCGAATGATTCGAGCGATTTAAGGGCAGGGAGCTGGGAATAGGGAAGGGCTGAGAAGAGTTCTCACAACTGCCATAGGACTCACCCATTCCCCATTGTTTACTCGTGCGCTCCATGTTTGCGAAGGATGCTGGTGGCCGTATCGAGGTCGTTCTGAAGTGAATAGGTCAGGGGCCGGTGGAGGCTCTGATCCAGGGCGTTCACATCGGCTCCTTTGTCAACCAAGATCTCGACCGTGCTCTGAAAGCCCAGATGCAGCGCACAATCGAGGATTGTGTCGCCATATGCGTCAGGAAGATTCGGATTGGCGCCGTGATCGAGAAGAAACTTGACGTCGTCTTTCTGATCGCGCATGACTGCCCAGAACAGCGGGGTGGCGCCGCTGGCCGCCTGAGCATTGACGTTGGCGCCATGGGCGACCAAGAGCTGCACCATTTTATTGTGATTGCTGGCGAACTCGGCCAAATCGAGCGGCGTATACCCATTTCTCAATTCTGTTGTCGTGACGCCCTGTGTATTCATTTCATTTGTCGTTTCGGCCGCCTGGGAGTGAAGCAAAATCACTGGATCCTGGTGGTTGTTGGTCGCAAACTCCTTGCCGAGATCGTCCGGCAGGAAGGGCGGGTAGTCGTTCTTTGCATTCACGTTGGCGCCAGCGTTGATCAGCGCCTGCGCAACGGCCAGCTGGCCGTGAAACGCAGCGACATGTAACGGCGTGTCGCCGTCTTTGTCTTTATCTGAGACGAGTTTGGGGTCGCTCTGGAGCAGCTCCTTGATTTTTTTCACATCGCCTTTGCGGGCTGCATCGTGAATGGGGCTGCAGAAGGACAAGGTACTGAAGGAAAGTGCGATCAATACCAAAGTGGGGAAGCGGAAGAAGTGCATGGAATGAGGCTGGCGAAGATTTGCAAACGTGATCATTATTTTTCTCCGAATGATGGGAATGCGTACCCGGATTTGTGGGGAATGCGCACTGGCGGACTAACGCTAAGCATTTCGCGACCAGAGCACATTTCATGAGACGGGTGAAAGCCAGCTCTGGTCTCGTGGAGTTCGATGGCTGGAAAGCTTGTTTGTCTCAGTTCCTCCTACGGCCAAAACCCACCCTCGACACACGTCTTGCGAATGCTTTAGTTTGGCGCTATGGCTGGTGTGTCGTTGGTATTGGATGGAAAGGTCGCGCTGATTTCGGGCGGTTCGCGCGGGATTGGCGCTGAGACGGTGCGGCTGTTCGCTGCGGCGGGCGCGCGGGTTGTCTTCAGCTATCGGCAGGCAAAGGAGCAGGCGCATGCTCTGATGAGCGAATGCGGGGGCCTGGCGCGCTGCGTGGCCGTGGAGCAGGAGTTGAGCACGCCCGCGGATGGCCGCATGCTGGTAGGGGCGGCGGTGAAGGCATTTGGCCGCCTCGACGCGCTGGTGGTGAATCACGGTATCTGGCCGCCCGAGGATGTGCCGATCGAGCTGATGACCGAGGAGCAGTGGCGCAATACGCTGGCGGTCAACCTGGACTCGGTTTTTGGAATGGTGCAGGCAGCGGTGGCGCAGATGGAACTGCAGGGACCTCCGGCGACAGGCTCAGACGGAACGAGTGGTCATATCGTGCTGATCAGTTCGACCGCGGGACAGCGGGGCGAGGCGCTGCACGCCGACTATGCCGTTACAAAAGGCGCGCTGATCAGTCTGACAAAGAGCCTGTCGAGTGAGTTGGCGCCGAGAGGGATCCGCGTAAACTGCGTTGCTCCGGGATGGGTGGCGACGGACATGTCGGCGGCGACTTTGGAGGATCCAGCGGCAGGTACGAGGATCAAGGCTGGAATTCCGGTGGGCCGGGTAGGGAGTCCGCGGGAGATCGCCGGGCCGGTGCTGTTTCTATGCACTCCGCTGGCGGGATTCATCAGCGGAGAAGTGTTGAATGTGAATGGGGGAGCGGTGCTGGTGGGGTGAAGCAGGGAGTAGGGAGTAGGAAGTAAAGAACAGGCAGTAGGGAATAGGGAGCGAACGGGGAATTGGGGAGAGATTGAATGCGGAAGATTTTGGCGGTTGCGCTGGCTTTGGTGGTGCTGGCTATTCCGCCCGCGACGCGAACACAATCAACGGGGGACGACGCCGGCGCCAAAAATGCGCGGCAGGCACGCAAGATGCTGGATGCGATGGTGCAGGCGCTTGGCGGCGACGCGTGGCTGAACCTGAAAAACGAGGAGCGCGAAGGGCACATAGCAGCTTTTTTCCACGGCGAGCCGGACCTGGGAACAACACTTTTTTGGGAGTTCCACGCGTGGCCCGATAGCGACCGGTTGGAGTACACCAAGCATCGCGACGTGGTGCAGTTCTACCTGGGTCGGGCGGGCACCGAGGTGACGTATAAGGGCGCCAAGCCGCTGCCGGTTGAACAGGTCGACGACTTTCTGCGCCGTCGCGACCACTCAATTGAGACAGCTGTGAAGGTGTGGATGAAGGACCCGAAGACGATCCTGATTTATGAGGGGCAGAGAATGTCGGAGCGGCACCTCGCAGAGCAGGTGACCCTGATCTCGGCGGATAACGAGTCGATCACAATACAAACGGACGTACAGACCCATCTGCCGCTGAGTCGAACCTTTCAATGGCGCGACCCGGTATACAAGGACAAGAACACCGACCGGGAAGAGTACGCGGATTATCACACGGTGAATGGGATGCCGCTTGCGTATTCGATTACGCGTATGAAGAACGATGAGATGGTGCGGCAGCTTTATATCGACAAGGTGAGCTTCAACCAGAACCTGCCGGCAGACATTTTCAGCATCGACGCGGCGGTGAAGAAGATCAAGAAGTGAACGACAGCCGCTAGCCGCCAGCTCTAAGGTTCCAGGCGGGCTTCGCTATAATCCTTCAGGAGCGCGAAGGAGCAGGTTATCGCGCTTTCTGGAGCCAGAGAATGACGTTCGACATCCAGGAGATCCTGGAATTCCTTCCTCACCGCTACCCCTTCTTGCTGATCGACAGGGTTATTGAGTTCGAGCGCACCAAGCGCCTGGTAGCGATCAAAAACGTGACCATCAACGAGCCTTTTTTCCAGGGACACTTCCCGGGTTATCCAATCATGCCCGGGGTGCTGGTGGTGGAGGCAATGGCGCAGGCCGGCGGGATGATCATGCTGGCGGAGATCACAGATCGAAATGAAAAACTGGTGGTGTTTACGGGGATTGAAAAGGCCAAATTTCGCCGGCCGGTGACGCCGGGCGACCAGTTGCGGATTGAAGTGGACGTGCTGTCGTTCAAGACGCGTGCAGGACGTATTCACGGCAGGGCGCTGGTTGACGGGAAGCTGGCGTGCGAGGCAACCCTGACCTGCGCCGTGGTGACGCGGGAACGCGAGAAGCGGGCGCACGGGGACGGTGCCCGTGAGAATGACAGCAACGCTTCGGCGACGGTGGCTGAGTGAGTATCCATCCCAGCGCGGTGATTGCGGAGGGAGCATTTGTTCCTGAGTCCTGCACGGTGGGGCCGTTTTCGACTATAGGGCCAGATGTGGTGCTGGGCGAAGACTGCACGCTGATTTCGCATGTGGTGCTGGACGGGCGCACCCGGATCGGGGCGCGGAACGTGTTTCATCCATTTTGCGCGGTAGGAGTGGCGCCGCAGGATTTGAAGTATGGTGGCGAGCCGACGGAAACGGAGATCGGCAACGACAACACAATCCGCGAATACGTGACCGTCAGTCGCGGCACGGTAAAGGGCGGCGGGTTGACGCGGGTGGGTTCAAGGAACCTGCTCATGGCTTCGGCGCATATCGGGCACGATAGCCAGGTGGGAAGCGGTTGCATTCTGGCGAATTCAGCGACGCTGGCCGGACACGTGACAATTGAAGATTTCGCGACCGTGGGTGCGTTCTGCCCGGTTCACCAGTTCTGCACGGTGGGCAAATATGCATTCATCGGCGGCGGGACGATTGTGACCCAGGATGTGCTGCCGTTTTCCAAGACGTCTTCGCGGCGGGAGAACAAAGCTTTCGGAGTGAACAGCGTCGGGTTGGAGCGGCGGGGATTCAGCGCGGAGCGGATCAGGGCGCTGCAGAAGGCTTTCCGGCTGCTGCTCGTTTCGAAGCTGAACACCACGCAAGCGCTGGAGAAGATCCGGGAGTTGGAAGGCGAGGACGTGGCGCTGCTTGTGGGGTTCATTGAGCGCAGCGAGCGGGGGGTTATCAAGTAGAAGGCAGCGTTGAAAGTGCAGAGGACCTGTCCATTCAGGATCGGAGATCGAGTGCGCTTCATGCCCGATGCGCATGCTTACGGCTGGACTTGGTCCTCTTTCGAGAGGATTAGGCTTCAGCCCGGGGACACAGGTGTCGTCACGCGCATTCAAAAAGAGTATCTATTCCTCGATGACGAGCGTGGCGGAATCCACTGGGAGTGCTTTGAGAGGGAAAGATGAACTCCAATCGGCGGGAATCATGAAGCTCGGCTTGATTGCCGGAAACGGACGGTTCCCGTTCCTCCTGCTGGATGCGGCGCGGGCGCAGGGGTATGCCGTGACGGTGGCAGCGATCCGCGAAGAGACCGACGCGGAGATCGATCAGCGAGCGGGTGCGGACGAGCACATCACGGTGCATTGGCTTTCGCTGGGGGAACTGTCACGCCTCATTGAAACTTTTCATAAAGAAGGCGTCGCAAAGGCGGTAATGGCCGGGCAGGTGAAGCACAAGCAGATTTTTTCGAGCATCCGGCCGGACTGGCGATTGGCCAAGCTGCTGCTGAACCTGAGAACGCGGAATACGGACATGCTGCTGGGAGCGATAGCGAAAGTGCTGGGCGACGAGGGAATTGAGCTGATCAGTTCGACGCAGTTTCTTGAACCGCTGCTGGCGCAGGAAGGCGTGCTGACAGAGCGCGGGCCCGACGAGGACGAGGGCAAAAACATCGAGTATGGGCTGGGTGTGGCGCGGGCGCTGGCGGCGTTCGATATTGGGCAGACGGTGGTAGTGGCAGCGCAGGCATGTGTGGCCGTGGAGGCGATGGAAGGCACGGATGCGGCGATTGAGAGGGCGGGGCAACTGATGAAGTCGCTACGCCAAAGCGACGAAGACTCCTCACTGGAGACACCAATACTCGAAGGCCGGCTTACCGTTGTCAAAGTGGCCAAGCCCAACCAGGACATGCGTTTCGATGTGCCTGTGATCGGGGTTCGCACCATCGAGGCGATGATCGGCGCCGGTGCAACCTGTCTTTCGGTGGAGGCGGGGCGCACCCTGTTATTCGATCGCGATACCTTACTTAAGCGTGCCGAAGAGGCAGGGATTGCCATTGTGGCCTCTCCGCGCAGATACTGAAGGCCGGGCGAGCCCGGAGCTAAGCCCGCTACTTTCCCGTCTCATCCCCGGAGGTTATTCGTGAAAAAGTCGATTTTCTTAGGTCTCGCCGCGGCAGCTGTGCTCGCGGTTTCGCTGGTCACCGTGCATGCTGCCGATCAGCCAATGCCTAATGTTGGGCAGACAGCGCCCACCTTTACCCTTCCCTCGCAGGATGGGTCTCAGATCTCCCTGGACAGCTTTCGCGGCAAATGGGTCGTCCTGTACTTCTACCCCAAGGACATGACCACGGGGTGCACGATTGAAGCACACAATTTCCAGCGCGACCAGGCGAAGTATGACGCCGCGAATGCAGTGATTGTAGGCGTGAGCGTGGATACGCCGGACAGCCACAAGCAGTTTTGCACCAAGGAAGGGCTGACCTTCCGGCTGCTGGCCGATCCGGAGCACAAGGTGGTTGACGAGTACGGGTCGCTGGGACACTACGGGACATTCACTATCGCCAATCGCAACACGTTTCTCATCGATCCCGACGGCAAGATCGTGAAGGTGTGGACGAAGGTGGATCCATCGCATCATTCGGATGAGGTGCTTGCGGCATTGGCGGAACTGAAGAAATAATGCCGACCGCAAATGCCACGAAGTTTCGCGCGGACCTGGATGAGGTTCACCGTGCGCTCGTTGCATTGCCGGCAGAGCTAGCAGACGTGCCGTGGCGCGAGGGCGGGTGGACTCGAAAGCAGATCGTCGGCCACATGCTGGATTCTGCGACGAACAATAGGCAGCGGTTTGTGCGTGCCGCGATCGATGGAAACTACAAGGGTCCCAAGTATGCGCAGGAGCCCTGGGTCTCGGCGCACGGGTACGCGGGCCAGAGCTGGCAAACGTTGCTCGGCTGGTGGGAAGTCGAACACGAGATTCTCATCGCCGTAGTGGACAACATCCCTGAAGAGCGGCTCCAGGCCATTTGCGTGGTTGGAGAAGACGCGCCTGTGACCCTGGGATTCCTGATCGAAGACTACGTTACGCATCAGCGCTGGCATTTAAGGCAGCTTCCAGCTGCCAGCACGTAACTGCCAGCCTTTCCTGATCCCTGGAACGCAACGAGACTCGTCACGGTCCCGCCGTCGGTACAAATAACAACGACACGCCAACGCCGGGCACCCACAAAATCGCCTGATCGGCGCATAGCAGACGCAAAAAAGCCCGGCGGGATGCCGGGCTCTTTTGCTTGCCTTGTATTGCGGTTACTTTATTACTTTTTCTTGGCAGTCTTCTTCTTTGCAACTGCCTTCTTGGCTGGAGCTTTCTTCTTTGCCGCCTTCTTGGCGGGCGCCTTCTTTGCTGCTTTCTTAACGGCCAACTTTTTACCTCGTTTTGTGGTTTTGCTGGCGCGCTTGCCGGCCGAAGCCTTCTTGGCCGCGACCTTTCCGCCCCTTGCGCCAGTGTTTTTTTTCTTTGCGGCGGACTTCTTCGGGGCCTTCTTGACGACAGCCTTTTTCTTGGCTGCTTTTTTGGCCACAACTTTTTTCTTGGCTGCTTTTTTGGCTACAGCCTTCTTGGCGGGCGCCTTCTTTGCTGGAGCCTTTTTCGCCGCGGCTTTCTTGGCAGTAACTTTTTTGGCGGCCTTCTTGGGGGCCGGCGGTTGTACGGGCACTACATCGAGAATGACCACGGCCTCTTCGACTTCCCCCTCATCGTCGTCGGAGGAGGTAAGTACGGTTGAAGTTTCGACCTCATCGTCTTCAAAGTCTTCTTCGTGATCTGCGTTCAACTCTGCCGGCTCCACATCAGGATTGCCGTCATTCATGGCGTACATCTTGAACACTTCATCCATCCGATTGCCTCCAGCGGACTGCCGCTGCCCAAGTTGGCTTGCATGTTTGCTTAGCAGAAAATCTTCCTCTGCATGCGGTGTCATTCTACCAATAGCGCGCATGTAAAAGCTATCAAAACTCAAGAATGTGATCGCGCGTTTGTCTACTTTTTCTTTTGCGCAGCCGGGGCCGGGTGTTTGCTTCGCTTGCGTGCGTGCGCACCATGCGCGGATCCAGTGGCCGCATGTGCCGGATGGATTGATTTGGTTGTGTGCGCGCTGCTGACGCTCTTGGCGGAGTTCGTTGACTTATGGGCAGGTGCGACCATAGCGGTTTCGTGGGCTGACGTGCTCTTACCTGTTGACGAGCCGCGGTGATGACGGCTGCTGGTGCGGTACAGGTTCACGGATTCGGCGACATGCAGCCGACGGCCGGCCTCGACCTTGGTGCTTGTGCCGGAAAGCTTGTTCCAGCGCCGCAACTGGGCCAGCGAAACGCCGAATCGATCGGCGATGGAGACCAGGGTATCGCCGCGTCGGGTGGTGTAAAGGACGGTGTGCGCCGACGGAGCGGCGGCAGGTGGAACCGGCACAATCAGGGCTTCGATGCCGTCGAGCTTGTCATCCTCGCCCATCTGGTTGGCGGCCGCGAGGTCAGAAACCGGAACGCGATATGTGTGTGCAACCGATGCCAGCGTGTCGTCAGGCACAACGAGATGATAGCGCCAGGAATTTCGTTTGCTCTCGGGGATCAAGGCGATGCGCTGCTGAAACAGGGCGGCGGTTCCGGCGGGCAGATGAAGATCGAAGTCGGTGTCGGGAGGGGTCAGGAGCCGCAAAAGGCTGGGATTCAAGGCAACAAGTTCGTCAACGGGGGCACCAACCAGGTCAGACACCAGGCGCAGATCGGCGGAATAGTTGATGGTTACGGTGTCAGTAAGCACTGGCGGGTCGAGGGTGATGTCGTCGAAGCCGTATTGGGTGGGGTGGTTGGCGATGATAATCGCGGCGAGAATCTCGGGTACGTAGTTCTTGGTTTCGGCAGGAAGGTTGTTGCGCTTGTAGAGTTCCCAAAAATCGGCATAGCCGGTTTTCTCGACCGCGCGCTGTATGTTGCCGGCGCCCCAGTCGTACCCGGCCATCGACAGGTACCAGTCGCCTAACTGGGTATAGATGTATTTCATGTAACGAGCGTAGGCGCGGGTGGATTTTTCGGGGTCGAAGCGCTCGTCGACATAGCTGTTGCGCACAAGGCCGTAGGAGCCGGTGGGCATGAACTGCCACATGCCACCAGCCCTGCCGCCAGACCTGGTTCTGGGACCGATGGCACGAGGATTGAAGCCGGACTCGGCGACAGCCAGATAGATCAAATCCTGGGGCACGCCCTCTTCACTCATGACGCGCTGAATCATCGCCCTGTATCGTCCGGACCGCTGGAAGGAATGAAGCAGCGTGTTGTGTCCCTTCTGGGTATTGGCGAAGAAGTTGATGTAGGCGGCCACGTAATCGTTCACCATGAGCGGCAGGTCGGACTTGGTGGTGGCGAGGTCGGCGCGGGCCTTGGCCACGATATTGGGGTCAACTTCAAATGTCACGTCGCTGGCCACTTCGGCGGGGGTCGGCTCCTCTTTGGGAGCAAAACCATTTCCCTGCTTGAGTGCTTCCATCTCAAGCGCATTGACGCCGTCGACGATGTGATCAAATTCGTCCTGCAACTGGGGAGTGTTCTTGATGTCGATGCCGCTCGAAAGCATGAGGTCAACGGCGCGGTCGAACTGGGTCTTGGCTTCGTGCAGATCGCCTTTTTTGTAGCTGGATTCGCCGCGGGAGTAGGCCGCTTCGACCTGCGCGATGAGTGCCTTGACTCGCTGTTGCTCTGGAGTCTCGACCGGAGGGGGCGGCGTGGGCGGTTGCTGCGGCTGCGTTAGAGCGGGTGCGGTGACTTGGGGTACGGCGGCGACAGGAGCTTTGGATTGGGAGGGGTCGCAGCCCGTCAGCAAGAAGGCCAGCGCGCAGCATCCGAAAGTAGAAAAGCGAATCACACTCATGCGCAGTTGTGGATGTTCCCCGACCCTCGACCGTAGCGCGGAAGGCACTATGCCGATGATAAGCTATGCCATGGGGACATCGCGCTCCGGAGCGCGCATTTGTCCCCGTTTGCCACCCCTCATGGACGTAAAATTCCTTCGCAACTTCGCCATCATTGCCCACATCGACCACGGAAAGTCGACCCTGAGCGACCGTCTTCTTGAATTGACGGGCTCGGTGACTGGTCGTGAGATGCAGGCACAGATTCTGGATGCGATGGATCTGGAGCGCGAGCGAGGCATCACGATCAAGGCCCATGCAGTTCGTATGATGTACAAGGCACGCGACGGGAATACGTATCAGCTGAACCTGATCGACACGCCGGGACATGTGGACTTCAGCTACGAAGTTTCCCGCTCGCTGGCCTCCTGCGAAGGCGCGCTTCTGGTGGTGGATGCGACCCAGGGCGTAGAAGCGCAGACGCTGGCGAATGCCTACCTGGCGATCAATCACAGGCTCGAAATCATTCCGGTGATTAACAAGATAGATTTGCCTTCGGCTGACATTGTGCGGACGCAAGAGGCGATTGAGATGGCTGTGGGGCTGGATGCAACGGACGCCATCCCGGTAAGCGCGAAGACCGGCCAAGGAGTCGATGAAGTGCTGGAGGCGATTGTGCATCGCCTGCCGCCGCCGACTGGCGACCCCGATGCGCCGCTGCAGGCACTGATCTTCGACTCGTGGTTCGATGCGTATCGGGGCGTGATTGTGCTGGTGCGCGTCATGCAGGGAACGATGCGCAAGGGGCAACGCATCCGGCTGATGTCGAATGGAAAATCGTTCGAAGTCGAGTCGATGGGCGTGCTGATGCCGAAGCCGGTGGAGATCGGGCAGCTTTCCGCGGGCGAGGTGGGATTTTTTGCGGCTACGATCAAGACGGTAAGCGACACCAGGATCGGCGACACGGTGACCGAAGAATTGCGACCGGCAACGGAGCAGCTGCCGGGCTTCGAAGACATCAAGCCGATGGTGTTTGCCGGGCTCTATACCGTGGATTCGCATGAGCACACGCTCCTGAGGGACGCACTGGAAAAACTGCGGCTCAATGACTCGTCGTTCTTCTTCGAACCGGAAAGTTCGGCGGCGCTGGGATTCGGGTTTCGCTGCGGATTCCTCGGATTGCTGCACATGGAAATAATTCAGGAGCGCCTGGAGCGCGAGTACGAACTTGATCTGATCACGACCGCACCCGGCGTGCGCTACCACATCACGCTGACGGATGGATCAGTACTGGAAGTGGACAATCCTTCGCGCTGGCCCGAGCCGACCAACATCGACGCGATTCGCGAGCCGGTGATTATGGCTAAGATCCTGACCAACGAGGAATACGTGGGCGGCATCTTCAAACTCGTGGAAGAGAAGCGCGGGAAGCAGATCAATTTTGAATATGTGACGCCGACACGCGTACTGCTGACTTACGAACTGCCGCTGAATGAGATTGTGCTCGATTTCTATGATCGCCTGAAATCTATTTCGCGTGGCTACGCATCGTTGGATTATTCGCTGGCCGGGGAGTGGGAGTCTCCAATGGTGAAGCTGGACATTCTTGTTTCCGGTGAACCCGTGGATGCGCTTTCAATCATCGTGCATCGCGACTTTGCCTATGACCGGGGCAGGGCGCTGGTGTCGAAGATGCGCGAACTGATTCCGCGGCAGCAATTCGAAGTGGCGATCCAGGCGGCGATCGGTGCGAAGGTGGTGGCACGCGAGACGGTGAGTCCTCTGCGCAAGAATGTGCTGGCCAAATGCTACGGTGGGGACATCTCGCGCAAACGCAAGCTGCTGGAGAAGCAAAAAGAGGGCAAGAAGCGGATGAAGCGAATCGGCAAGGTCGATATTCCGCAGGAAGCCTTTCTGGCGGTATTGCGGGTGGGTGAAGACCAGCAGAAGTAACGTTTTTGTAGTGACTTGGCTCACAAGCAAGTCATCATCCATTCATCACGAATTGTGGAAAGCTCGGCGAACCGTTCTTTGGGAATGTGATGCGGAGGCGGGGAGTGCATAGCCGAATGAACGCGCTGCTTCTGTAAGAAAACTAAGGGGTTCGTTGGTTTACCAAAAGCAGTAGGGCTTGGCAAGTAGGAAAAAGCGAATATTTTCGGGGAAAACGGGAAAACTAATCCACAGATTTTTCCACAGGCTGGCGCCGGCATCTCGGTCGGTTACCGAACACATCCTGCCCAACGTGAAAAGGGGCCCTCGAAGGGGTCCCCTTTCTAAGCGAAATGGCTGTTTTAGTGAGGTGCTGGTGCTCTGGGCGTGGTCGGCTTCGGTGCTGACGGCACCGCCGACGCTGGCTGGGCTGGCGGAGGAGCTACGCCCGACTTCACGTTGTAGGCGTCAATAATCGCCTTCGTGATGTTGGTGGACTCGGTAAAGTAGAGCACTGGAGACTGCTGCTGCGAGAAGTCCAGGACCAGTGTGAAGCCATGCTGTTTGACGTAGTCACTTAGCACGTCGAACACCTTCTGAGCGAGAGCGTTGTAGAGCTCCTGCATCTCATTCTGGAAGTCGGTTTGGGCGTCCTCGGCAGAACGATCCAACTGCTTCTTCTTGTCGTCGATGGTCTTGGCGCGAGCAGCACGTTCGGCATCGTTCAACTTGTCGCCCTGTGCCTGCAGATCCTTGGTAAGGGATTCGATCTCATCGTTCAGAGATTTGAGCTGGGCGCGCTTGGGTTCGTATTTCCGTTGCAGGTCGGCGAAGTTGCGCTGGCCTTCGTTGGTCTGGGCAACTGCTACCTGAAATGCAATAACTGCAATCTTGGCTGGACCGGCGGGCGCCGCGGTGGTAGCGGGAGCAGCATCGGGAGCAGAAGGTGTTTGGGCGGCAGCACCCAGGGCTAATCCTGAGGCCAGCGTAAGGACTAATGCAACAGAGTGCTTCATTCGACTTGAAAGCTCCTTCGGAATTGCACCCAACGATTAAAACGCCGTCGCTGGAGACCCGCCTTGTGCACCTCAACGACAACGTTGGGGACCTCGCCGTCTAAGAAACTTCACGTTCGTTTTCCGTGTGAGAAGCCCCGCAAAGTGGGAGCAGAGACAGGAAAAGACGCGGACGGAAACGTCAGCAGGAACTAGTTGGATTATAGGTGGGCAGGTAGGGAGGGTCAAACCGGAGGAGGATAAAAATCGCGGTCAATGAAGGGTTTTCCCGGTGTGCGAAGGCCCGTATGAGAAGCGCCTTCGCACAGAGGAAAATTCGGAACTAGTGGGCAGCCGGGGCCTTGGCAGCACCTGGAGCTTTGACTGAAGGAGCGGCACCTGCCGGCTGAGGCGCCGGGGCAGGAATGCCCGATTTCAGGTTGTAGGCTTCGACGACAGCCTTGGTGATGTCAGCAGACTGGCTGGCATAGAGTACGACGGGAAGTTGCTGGCTGCCTTCATCCAGCACCACCGTGTATCCATGTTCCTTGGCATAGGCATCCAGGGTTTCGGCGACTTTGGCCGCTACTCCTGAGAACGTCTCTTGTATTGCCTGCTGAAAATCTCCTTGTGCATCTTCGCCGGAGCGCTTCAGCTGCTTTTGCTTATCGTCGATGACCTTGGCGCGCTGGGCGCGGTCGGCATCGCTCAAGGTGGCTGCCTGCGCTTGCAGCTGTTTCTGCAGGTTGGCAATGTCATCGCTCAGAGCTTTGAGTTCCTGCCGCTTCGGATCGTATTTCTTTTGCAGGTCTGCGTATCGGCGCTGGAAATCGTTGGTTTGGGTCACGGCTTCCTGGAAGCCGATGACAGCGACTTTGGCCGGGCCGGATGGCGTGGTTGAGGCAGTGGCAGCAGTTGCAGGATGGGTTTGTGCGGCGGCGCTCATTAAGAGGCATGAAGCGAGCGTAGCGATTGTAGCAAGGGTGCGTTTCATGTGGATCAATTGACTCCTTCGAGATTCCTGGAAGCTCTCGGCACGTTGAAACTGCGCGAAAGCGGGCTTTGCCCTCCTGAGAAACCTCACGGTCTACTACCCCAGCGACAGAAAACCTGCCGCTGGCGACCCGATCGCTTGAATTCTAGCTCGGGACTCCGCGCTGGATGAAGCAGAGACAGAAAAGACGCGGACGGAGACGTCAGCAGGAACTATAGGGAATTATAGGAGGGCATGGGGTGGGGGTCAAACCTCGACCATGGGGAATGGCAAGTCCTGTTGGCTCAGTCGGTGGGATATCCTCGTGAACCGGGATAAGGCTGAACCCAGACATGCTGGTTTGAGGGCGGGACTGTCCGGTTAAAGCAAAAGAGGGCCGCTCTCTTGAGCGGCCTCCTCGATTGCTGGTTGATGCCATCTTCTAGAAGGTGGTTGAGACACTCAGACGGAAAGTCTTGCGTGGTTCACGGAAGAGGTTCTGCGCACCGTAACCCGCAAGGGCTTCCGCATACGTGTAATCTCCTGCACCACCCGGCGGGAACAGGTCGCGCGTGATCAGTTCAGCCGAGCAGCTCTGCACCTTGGCTCCGAGCGCGACGTCGTTGCAATAGGGCCGCTCATACAAACGCAAAGGATTATAAGCGTAGTAGATCCGGAAGGGCGCATTGACGATGGGCATGATGATCGAGAATTCGCCACCGAGCGACATGCGCGGAACAATGTTAGTGCCGGCGACCGGATGGATGTCTCTCTCGAACCCAACCTCCGAGCCGGGAATACCACCCTGGCAGGAGCCGTTGTTGTAGACAGGGCAGCCGTAGAGGGGGGCAGTGAGAGAGGCGAAGCCTTCGGGGCTCTGTTTCAACTGGCTCCGGAGGGTGGCCACGTCCAGGCCGAAGTCGTCGAAGAACGAAATCGTTGCCGAGCCGACAATTGGAATGCGGTATTCCATGTTGGCTGTCAAGCTTGAATCGCCACCAATTGGCACAATGCCATAGACCGGAATTGGCACCTGTATGCATTGGCCCAACTGGGGGTTCGTGGGGTCGCGTGGAACGCAAGTGCCGTCCGGATTGGTCAATTGGACGGTCTGGCGTGTGGGAATGTAGCCATAAGGGGTGATGCCGCGAACGTCAAATCCGCGCAACTCTGCGTCGCCACCGCCGTAGAAGCGGTTGTTGGGAGGCGCCACGTCACCGCCAAAGCCCTGGATATGTCCAAGCTGCGCGCGGAGGGCCAGAACGTTATGTCCGGTGACCGATGGTGTCAGGTAGTGCATCGAACGGTAGCTTTTGTAGGCGACCAGGGGCGAAAAGTAGCGTACGTTCCCCCAAATTCCGGCTGCCTGCATAGCCACCGTGAATTCCTTGCCCGTGCGCGGGCGCACGGGGTTGTTTACGGTGTTGTAGACGTACGTGAAGGAGGCCTGGCTTGTGATGATTCCGGCCAATGCGTTTGAGCCCTGAATGCCCGAGCGGAAGCTGATGGTCTGGAAGTAGGTCTGAGAGGCCGTACTGAATGCGGTAATCGAAGCCTTGGAGAGCGAATAGGTAAAACCGACACGCTGGAAGGCATGACGACGTAGCGGGTAGCTTACTGAGAAGTTCAATCCGGTGGATGCCTGGTTGTAATTCTGCGTAAGCGACTGCTGAGCTGCGCTCAAGTTTACAGATGCACCCGAAGATTGGTAGCTCTTGGCGGCGTTGAAGTCGGACTTGTTGTTGTAAATCTGGAAGCCAATATTGAACGGCCGATTGCGGACGTAGGGCTGCGAAAAGCCAAACAGGAACTGGCGGCTGACGTTACCGAGGTTGCCCTGCACGCTGAGGGTTTCGCCCAGGCCGAGGAAGTTGTTGGTCTGGTAATTGACGCCCAGGAAGGCGCCGGAGAGGCCGCTGATGCCGCCATTGAGTCCGATGGAGTTCTTGCCCTTCTCCTTCACCTTCAGGAGCAGGTCCACTGTGCCTGCTTCGGTATTCTGGTGGGCTTCGGAGTCCTGGTCGACCTTGAGAGGCTCGAAATACTCCAACTGATTGAGGCGTAGCAGGCTGTATTCCCAGAGCTGGGAGTTATAGACCTGGCCCTCGTCGAGAAGCAACTCGCGGCGGATTACGCGATCGCGGGTAATGGTATTGCCTTCAAACTCAATGCGCGACACGTTGAACTGCTTGCCCTCGTCGATGTCGACCTCAAGGGAGACGGTCTTTTTCTGGTCATCGTAGTGCGGGGTGGGAATGGCGCCGAAGTTGATGTAGCCCAGCGTGCCGTACGCTTTTTTCAGGTTTTCGAGGCCCTTGCCGACGAGCGTGGCGTTAAACCAGTCTCCATCCTTGATGGCGAAGGTGGAGCGGAGGGCCTTTACGTTGTTAATGTGCTTATTGCCGGTAAAAGTAATGGATCCGAGCCGGTAGCGGGAACCCTCTTCAACGGGCATCAGGATGTCGATGCGTTTGCCGCGGTTGGGCCGGAAAGTAAACCAGTTCAGTCCGCCCTCGTCGCGGATCTGGGTACGAGGGGTTTCAATCGCGGCATTGGCATAGCCCTTATCGCGGTAGGCAAAGCGAACGCGCTCGGTATCTTCGTCCAGCTTCGAAGCGTCGAAGGTCTTGGCGAATAAGTTCTCAAAGATTATGGAGTAGGGGATGCCGACTGGCTTGAGGTTCTTCATCGAACGGCGCAGGTAGAGCGCGCTCAGATGCTGGTTGCCGGTGAATTTAATATCGCCGACTTTTACGGTTGGACCCTCTTTTATATTGAAGTTGATCTGAACCGAAGCAGGCGGGATCGTCTTGACGTCGGTTTTGATGATGGCGAACTGGTGTCCGTGTTCGGCAAGGATGTCTTTCAGAACAGTCTCGGCCCGCTTTACCTTTGTGGGGTCGTACTGGCCTTCCACCGAGAGGCCGACCTTCTCCTTTTTGAACCGGTCGAGGATGTCAGACGTGGAGACGGAATTATTTCCCTTGTAGTTGATCTCGCGGATGGTGGGTCTTTCACGGACGAAGACGTTCAGGATAATGCCCTTTTCGGTGTCTTCACGCTCGATACGGAGATCTTCGAAATAGCCCGTATTCCAGAGAGAGTTGAAATCGCGCTCAATGGAGACGGGATCGTAAGTGTCGCCTTGATGGCTGAACAAGCGGGCGAGGATGGTCTCTTTGGGTATGCGGCGGTTGCCGATGACTCGAATTTGATCGATCGTCTGCGATTGCTGGGCGATCGCCGTACCCGCCGACAGTGCAAAAAGCAGCACCATCCCGAGGCGAGCGAGAATGCCAGAGATCCGCAAAAAGCGGGAATTCGAACTGTGCTTGATCTTCACCGGGCTGAGGCCCTGCGGCGAGCACAAGTACTGGTGCGGTCCAAGGTAAGACTTCACGGGAAGAATATGCACACCCTCATTGCGTAAATTCTGGTACAGCCTCTAGGAAAGATTGATTATATTGGACTGCGGTCACCTCACCCAAACGCCGGACGACCTGCAGACTCGGAACCCGCATCTTTCCCAAAATCCCCTATCGCACCTGAAGCTCGCATGGAGATCCGGGTTCGTTCCCATCCAGGCGACGAAAACTGATCGTTCGCCCCCGCAAGCAAACATCACTTGTTGAGGATCCCGAATGCTGCAAAGCCTCGGGATGCCACCTTCGTCGACGGAAACCTGTCGCTGGGGACCCCGGCGGCTGGGGCCTTACCCAGTCTACCGGACCCAGACGGCTCAGAGAGCCCCGTATCCACCATGATCGCGATTGCATCCTTTTTAGACGCACGTCAGCGCAACATGACATCCTGACAATGAGAGAGGTTTGCCGGAAAATGAATGGCGATGCGGGGACCGTATATGAGTTTTCTGCTCCCCTGCTCGGGGGGAGCCCGGTGAACCTCGCCGAGTTCAAAGGGCGAGTTCTGCTGATTGTGAATACGGCCAGCAAATGCGGATTCACCCCGCAGTATGCGGGACTGGAAAAACTCTATCGCACCTACAAGGACCGAGGCCTGGAAGTGCTTGGATTTCCCTGCAACCAGTTCGGAGCCCAGGAACCGGGAACAAACGCGGACATCGGGACCTTCTGCGAGCACTATTTCGGCGTCAGCTTTCCGTTGTTCGCCAAGATCGATGTGAAAGGCCCCGGAACTCATCCGCTTTATCGTTTTCTCAAGAAAAGCAGGCCGGGGATTTTTGGCGCTTTGGGGGGAGGCGCGATCCGATGGAACTTCACCAAGTTCCTGGTGGATCGAGATGGCAAAGTTGTAGCCAGGTACGCTTCGACGAAGAAGCCAGAGAATCTGGCGAAGCCGATTGAGGAACTGTTGAGCAGCAACTAGTGACAGAGAGAGGAAGCATGCGCAAGAGTCTTCCCATGGCTCTGGTTCGAGTGATTGTCGGTTTGATGTTCCTGACCGAGGGCATCCTGAAGTTTGCGCGTCCCGACGAATTGGGAGCGGGGCGCTTTGCGCACATCGGGCTGCCGTATCCGCATGTGCTTGCACCCGTTGTAGGTGGAGTTGAGATTGCAGCGGGCGGGGCCCTGATTTTGAATCTCTATGCCGGGGACGCAGCCCTTCTGCTGCTGGTGGTGATTCTCACCGCGCTTTTTACCACCAAGTTGCCTATCCTGCTCGGGCGACATCTAGGTCCGTTCGCACCGCCGAAGATGGATGAATCCGGCCTGTTGAGCTTTCTGCACGAAGCAAGGACCGACCTGTGCATGCTATTCGGGCTGGTGGCCATTCTGCTGGACAGCGGGATGAAGTTCGCACAGCAACGAAGCCGGAACCAGGGGTAGTCGATGTCGCCGAAGCCAGTTCATTTTTGGAACTGTGAAACTTATCCATCGAAACGGTACGCGCTGATAGCCGCTCCCATTGGCTCATCGCCGAAGATGCGTGTGCCAGGCGCGTCTCCGCCGGCTCCCGCAGCAACCATGAGGGGAATCAGGTGCTCTTCGCGTGGGTGGGCATACGCGGCAAACGGGGCTTGACGCCAAGCTGTGAGGAGGGCGTCCCGTTGCAATGCTGGCGATTCAACGGCGCGGGTGAGCCAGGAGTCAAAGGCGCGAGCCCGTTCCGGGGTTTCTGGGCGCAGATAGCCGCGGAGATTATGGAAGCTCATGCCGCTGCCGACGATCAGGACACCCTCGTCGCGCAACGGAGCCAGCGCGCGGCCGGCGGCCAGATGCAGCGCGGGATCGAGAGAAGCGATAAGCGAAAGAGTTACAACGGGAACTTGCGCATGCGGGAATGCAACTTTGAGCGGAACGAAGACTCCGTGATCGAATCCGCGGTCTGGGCTGTTGGCCGCGGGCAGGCCAGCTTTTTGGAGTAGTTGACTAATTCGCATGGCAAGAGCCGGATCGCCAGGCGCGGGCCAGGTGAGATGGTAGGTGTGCTCGGGGAAGCCGGAATAATCGAAGATGAGCTTGGGCGAGGTGGCGGCGCTTGCGGTGAACGCGGGTTCTTCCCAGTGGCCACTGACAACGAGCAGGGCTTGCGGCGGAGCGGGCAGCGTGGCGGCAAATCCTTCAAGAAAATGCTGCGTGGCTTTCCAGGTGTCTGCCGGGCCCCACGTCCAGTCCATAAAGAAGCAGGGACCACCGCCATGAGGCAGGAAAACGGCTGGTTGGCGTTGCGGATTTCTGGTCATGGACACTTTCTCCGGCTCCCGATGCTTTTGTAGAGTTAGTTGTTCAAACAACTATTCGATGCGCGCAGCCAGCCGGAGATTCAATGTGGCCTGGAATTACTCGATAGGCGCGGCCAGGAAGTAGACGTAGATGATCATTGCCGCGCCAATGAAGCCGGGGATGAGGCCGCAGAGGTAGACAGGGCCGGTTCCGCCCGATTGGAGCGAGCCGCCACCGCCCAGGAGTGCGCGCAGGAAAATGATCAGCGCGAGGCCGACGCCGAGATTGATGAGGCCGGCGATCTTGAGGCCCTCGCGGACCTTGATTTGCTTGATGCGCTCCTGTTCGTGCAGCAACTGGACGGCATTTACGCCGCCGTCGCCCGGGGCCTCGGCGATGCGACGGAAGGTCTCGGCTTTATAGAAGGCTTCGCGTTCCTTGCGCCGGTGTTCCATAAAGATGGTTGTGGGAAGGAAGATGCCGAAGAGCGCTACCGCACCGACGGAGAGAAAGAGCCAGAGGCCATAGTTGCTGAAGACTTCGTCAGGGCCGCCGGAAAGGAAAAACATTGCCAGATTCGTCATACAATCCTCCTGAATGCTGCGGGTCGTTTTTGTCCCTTGCGTCTGGTGGGACAGGAGAGCGGCCGGAGCGGTTGCATTTTGTTTGGAAATATGACCAAGAAACAAAATGCAACCAAGCGCGCAGGTTGCCGGTCCCACAGCAACGAGAGTGTGGCGGATTGAGTGCAATTGCCCAAAGCGCGACAGACGACCTGGCCGATGTGGAACGTGTATTGGCCGGGGATGCGCGGGCGTTCGAGGGGATTGTTCGTCGCTGGCAAGGTCCGCTGGTGAACATGGCGTGGCGCTACTGCCGCGATCGCGGGCGGGCCGAGGAGATGGCGCAGGATGCCTTCATTCGCGCGTGGCGAGGGCTGGCGCAGTGGCGCCGGGAAGGCAGCTTTTCGACGTGGCTGTTTGCCTTGGCGGCAAATGTGTTTCGTTCGGAGCTGAAGCGGTTCCCTGAGATGAATGTGACGTTGGAATCAATCGCGGAACCTGCGCAGGCAGCGACTCAGCACCAGGTGCTGTCATCGCAATCGAGCCAAGAGGCGGTGCGGCGTGCGGTGCTGGCGCTTCCGCTGCGCTATCGCGAGCCACTGATATTGTTCTATTTTCATGAAATGGATGTGAGTGCGGCGGCGCGGACCATGCGCATGCCCGAGGGAACCGTAAAGGCGCGGCTGGCGAGGGCGCGAGCGCTGCTGCGAAAGCGATTCCCTCATCTCGAAGACGAGCATGCTGCTTGGGACCTGGCTGAGAGGGAGGCATGACGATGAAGACGGAGAAACTGGATCAGATTCTGGCAACAGAAGAGGAACTTGTCCCGTCGTCGGGCTTTCTGACGTCGGTTATGGAACGTGTGCAGGATGAGGCTGCGGCTCCGGCGCCGATTCCGTTCCCGTGGAAGCGCATTGTACTGGGAATTGCGATCGTGGCTGGACTTCTGGTGGTGGGTGTCGTCGAGATGGCACGCCAAGGACTGCCGGATTTTCATGTGAGAGCAATGGTCCCGCAATTCTCGTTTGTTTTAACGCGGCCGATGGAAGGGCTGGGTTGGGTGTCGGCTGCTCTCGGTATCTCTCTCGCGTCCTGGCTGCTTTCAAAGAGGATAATGGGCCGATCGGAATTGTTGTGAGCGATCTACTCGATTGCGAAGACGGCGTAGACGGTGGCAGTCCGGCTGACTCTGTGGGGCTCGATGGCCAGGGGCGGCTCTGGTGCGGCTCTCTCTTTCATTGCGAATGATTCGAGCATCGGCCTGCGATAAGTGGGCGATGAGATCTGGTTGCTGACGTAGATCAGCGCGCCGAGGTGCACGTCCATTCCTTTCGCGAGTGCCGACGCATTTTCTCTGGCGCGGGAAGCTGCGCGGTCAAGCGCCTGTTCTTCCAGCGCCTGTTCGTCCTTTACTGTCCATTCGATGTTCCCACTGCTTGTGGCTCCCGCGGTTACGGCGATGTCGAGAATCTCCGCCGCGCGCTCAGGTGCCACTTTAACTGTCCATTGCTGGGTGAGTTTGAACTTGTGTGGCTTGGTGTAGTCGCGATCCAGGTATTGTGACTCACTGCGAATGGAGGTTTCGGGAACACCCGCCTGCTTGAGGGCGCTCACGATTGCGTTGGAGGTCCGCGCACCGTCGGCATAGACCGTCTTTGCGTCACCGAGCTGGGTATCGAAGCCGATGTGCAGAACGGCGATTTCAGGCTCGACAGAGATGTTCTCGTCTGCGGTGACTGTAAGGGTGCGGTTGGAACTGTCAATCTTCAGCTCGGGTTGATTGACCTGTTGCGCTGTTGCCGCCAATCCTGCGGAGATCATTGCCGCAATTCCAAGGCATTGTCTGAATCTCATAGAGAACTCCTCTGTCTCTGTGCTTCGACAGCACGTTCACGAAAGGCGGGAACGTGTTCGCGCCTGCTAGAGGAACGCCCACTTATTGATTTCTTGCGTATTTTTCGCCGAATTGACGGAGTTTGGCCAGAGTAGCGGCGGCTTGTCCGGAGTCGATGGCCTCGGCGCCGAGGGCAACACCCTGCTTGAGGTCGTCGGTGAGACCGGCGGCGACCAGCGCCGCGGCGGCGTTGAGCAGCACTATATCGCGCCGAGCGCCCGGGATGCCGGTGAGGACGTCGTACAGCAACGATGCATTGGTTTCTACATCACCGCCAGTGAACTGGTCGAGCGTAGCGCGGGGCAGGCCTGCCATTTCGGGAGTGACGCGTGCAGCCTTCAGGGTCGGTTCGCCGCCGGTTTCAGACTCCTCGACACGAGCCACGACAGATTCTCCAGTGGTCGTTAGCTCGTCGATGCCATCGGTTCCGTGCACGACGAAGGCGCGCCTGGCGCCGAGCGCAGCAAGAGTGCGGCCAACCAGCAAGACGCGGCTGGGAGCGAGTACACCGATGACCTGTGCGCGGGCGTGGGCGGGGTTTGTGAGAGGACCGCAGAGATTGAGGATGGTGCGGAAGCCGAGGGCACGGCGAAGGGGGCCGAGAGCTTTCATTGTGGGGTGATAAAGGGGTGCGAACAAAAAGACAAAGCCGGTTGCGCGCAGGCATTCGGCAGCCAGTTCCGGCGAAAGTTCAATCGGCACGCCAAGGGCCTCGAGGACGTCTGCCGCGCCACAGCGCGAAGTGACGGCGCGATTGCCGTGCTTGGCGACTTTGGCTCCGGCGGCTGCGGCGACAAGTGCCGCGCCGGTGGAGATATTGAATGTGAGCGGGCCACCGCCGCCGGTGCCGACACAATCGACAAGCTGATCCCGCTCCTCGCTGGTAAGCGGAACTGGCACGGACTGGCTGCGCATGACGTCGACAAAGCCGGCCAGTTCGGGAACCTGCTCACCCCGCGTTGCCAGCACAGTTAGCAGCGCAGCAGTTTCGACATCCGGCACCTGGCCGGTGAGAATTTGGCTGAGCACAGCGGAGGCTTGTGCGCGGGTGAGGGCCGTGCCGTCCTCGGCCAGCGGCTTCAGGAGGTCCTTCAACGTGTCCATATCTCTCTTTATGGTAATGGCGCGGTGTGGGAGGAGGCTGGTTGAGCAACGTGGCCAGTTTGCGGGCGGTTCGGCCACCAAGATAGTATTTGGATACCGCTGGCACGATCGCGCTGGTCTGGCATCCTTTAGATTCAGAACGAATCACTCCAATTTCAGCGGACGTGGCGGTCCCAACCAAGATGAAAATTCACGAATATCAGGCAAAAGAGATCCTGGCGAAGTATGGCGTTACCGTGCCCAAGGGCGAGATGGCCAACACGCTGGAAGAAGCGCATGAAGTCTCGCGGAAGCTGCTGACAGAGGGCGCGAGCGGTGTCGTGGTCAAGGCGCAGATTCACGCCGGAGGCCGCGGCAAGGGCGGCGGCGTCAAGGTTGCGCGCACGCGCGAGGACGCCGAACTGCACGCAAAAAACATTCTCGGCATGCAATTGGTGACGCACCAGACCGGGCCGCAGGGGCAGAAGGTGCAGCGGCTGCTGGTGGAAGAGACTGCGGCTATCGATCGCGAACTGTATCTCGGCATCGTGCTCGATCGCGCCACCGGCAAGCTCGTTTTTATGGCTTCGCAGGCTGGCGGGATGGAGATCGAAGAAGTGGCGGCGAAGACTCCCGAGGCCATCTTCAAGGAGACCATCGACCCCGCCGTGGGTTTCGGCGCATGGCAGGCACGCAAGCTGGCGTTCGCCCTGGGATTGAAGACGACGCAGATCAACGCGGCGGTGACCTTCTTCCAGAGCCTCTACAAGGCGTTCATGGACACAGACGCTTCGCTGATAGAAATTAACCCATTCATCACAACCAAGGACGACAAGCTTTTTGCGCTGGACGCGAAGATTACATTTGACGACAACGCACTCTTCCGGCACCCGGCGATCAAGGCGCTGCGCGATACGGCTGAAGAGGATCCGCTTGAAGTGGAGGCGAGCAAATACGCGCTGAACTACATCAAGCTGGACGGGTCGATTGCGTGCATGGTGAATGGCGCCGGCCTGGCGATGGCGACGATGGACATTATTCAATATGCCGGCGGGAGCCCTGCGAATTTCCTCGATGTGGGCGGGGGAGCGACGCAGGAGCAGATCGAACATGCGTTTGAGATTCTGCTGTCGGACGAAAATGTGAAGGCGATTTTCATCAATATCTTTGGTGGGATTCTGCGCGTCGACCGGTTGGCCACCGGCGTTGTAGCGGCAGCACGCAAGCTGCAGGTTAAGGTGCCGATCGTGCTGCGGCTTGAGGGAACAAATGTTGAAGAAGGCCGCAAGATTCTTGCTGAATCGGGCCTGAATTTCCAAGTGGGTGCAACGATGAAGGAAGCTGCTGAATTAGTAGTGACTGCCGCGAAAGGTGGGAAGTAATTATGTCAGTTTTGGTTGATAACGATACGCGGCTCATCGTGCAGGGAATTACGGGCAAGGAAGGCACGTTTCATGCCTTGGGGTGCGCAGAATACGGCACCAAGGTTGTGGGCGGCGTAACGCCGGGCAAGGGCGGCACGACCCACGAAGGCTGGCCGGTTTTCAACACGGTTTCAGACGCGGTGCAGCAGACAGGCGCCAACGCGACGATGATTTTTGTGCCGCCTCCCTTTGCCGCAGACGCGATTCTGGAGGCGGAGGACGCGGGGATTCCGCTGATCGTTTGCATTACCGAGGGCATTCCGACGCTGGACATGGTGAAGGTATGGGCCAAGCTGAAGACCTCGAAGTCGCGGCTGATCGGACCGAATTGTCCAGGGGTCATTTCGCCGGGAAAGGCAAAGATCGGCATCATGCCGGGTCGGATTCACAAGGAAGGCGCCGTGGGGATTGTGTCGCGCTCAGGCACGCTGACTTACGAGGCTGTACATCAATTGACGCAGCGGGGCATCGGGCAGTCGACGGCGATTGGGATTGGTGGCGATCCGATTATCGGCACCACGCACATCGATGCGCTGCGGCTGCTGAATGACGATCCCCAAACTGAGTCGATCATCATGATTGGCGAGATTGGCGGATCGGCCGAGGAAGCGGCTGCGGAATTTGTGAAGCAGCATGTGAAGAAGCCGGTGGTCGGATTCATTGCGGGACAGACAGCACCGCCGGGACGAAGGATGGGGCATGCAGGCGCGATCATTTCCGGCGGGCAGGGCACCGCGGCGGACAAGATGAAGGCAATGACGGCGGCGGGAATTCACGTGGTGGTGTCACCTGCGGAGATTGGGGCTACGCTGGCGAAGGTGATTGGGAAGTAGGGCAGCTATTAGCTGCTAGCCTCTAGCTTTTAAGATGAAGGCCCGCCGAAATAGCGGGCCTTTGTGCGGGAGGCCTGTTTTTTCCCCACTGGCAACCGCGAGGTTGCGCACGCCTGGACGGTCAGTCCTTACCAAATGCGGCAGGGTTTTGGGCTCACCATCTTATCTGTATTCTTGCAACTGAAGCTTTTGCCGAATTCCGGTAAATCCTGAAGAATGGAATTCGTCCGGTACTCATCGGGCGCATGCGGATCGCCTTGCGCCTGGCTGCGCAACTGCTCCGGGCGCGTCTGGGTGCACCACTGCTGCGCGTAGGCGATCCAGAAGCGCTGTTCGGGAGTGTAGCCTTCGGTTTTGGCCATCATGTCGAGGTGCGCGGCCTCGGCCTTGTCCTGCCATGCGATCCATGCGAGCCACAATCCGCCGAGGTCGGCCAGGTTCTCGCCGAGCGTTAGCTTGCCATTGAGGTGAACGCCAGGAACCGCTTCAATGGCGTCATATTGATCGACCATGCACTGCGCTTTTTCTTTGAATTTCGTTTCGTCTTCTTTCGTCCACCAGTTCTTCAGGTTGCCGTCTTTGTCGAATTGGCGGCCCTGGTCGTCGAATCCGTGGGTCAGCTCGTGGCCGACAGTCGAACCCATGTCGCCATAGTTGGCCGCATCGTCTTCCTTGTCGCTAAAGAAGGGCGGCTGAAAGTATCCGGCGGGAAAGTTCACATTGTTTTCCTGGGAGCTGTAATAGGCGTTGACCGTGGGCGGCGACATGTACCACTCACCTTTGTCTACGGGCTTGCCGATCTTAGCCAGATCGCGAGCTTGATCGAACTCATGCACGCGCTCCTGATTGCCGATTGGGTCGCCGCGCACGATGTTCAAGGTGGAATAGTCACGCCACTTATCAGGGTAGCCGATCTTATTCATCACGGCATGCAGCTTTTCTTTGGCCTTGACCTTGGTATCGGGACTCATCCAATCAAGCGAATCGATGTCCTTGCCCATGGCCTGCTCGATGGCCAAGGTCATTTCGAGAGCTTGCTGCTTTTCAGCGGGCGGGAAGTACTTTGCGACGTACACCTGGCCAAGCGCCTCGCCCATCTCGCGATCGACGCGACTGGTGCAGCGTTTCCACCGCTCCTGCTGCTTTTCGGCTCCGTTCAGGGTGTGCGCATAGAAGTTCCACGACTCTGTTTCAAAACTCTCCGGCATGCTGGTTCCCGCGTATGCGTGCAACAGGTGCCAGCGGAGGTAGGCTTTGATCTGGTCGACCGGCGTGTCAGAGACGATCGCGTTGAACTCTGCAAAGAACTTCGGCTCGCCGTCGTTTGCTTTACCGGCCGCGGGAGCATGCACAGCGATGGCATAGTCGGGCAGCGAGAAATGAGTGAGTTCTTTACCGAAGGAGACAACGTCGGTGGGGTGGTTCAGGTTTTGCGGATCGCGACGCTGGGTGATGGTGAGCGAAGCTTTGGCCAGGCGGGTTTCAATCGCCATCACAGTTTGTGCGTCTTTGGCGGCCTGCGCCTCGGGCTCGCCCGCGAGAACGAATATCTTGTGGATGTGGTCTACATACTGCTTGCGTTGCTCGACAGACTTTGCGTCGGTGCGGGTGTAGTAATCGCGCTCAGGCAGGCCCAGTCCACCGGCGCGGAAGTAGCTGATGACCTGGCTCGCGTCTGCAAAATCCTGTCTGGAGCCCATGCCGAAAAAGGCGTTGACGCCGATATTGTGCAG
The DNA here is from genome assembly GCA_963826915.1 of uncultured Acidobacteriaceae bacterium. Lineage (GTDB taxonomy): Bacteria > Acidobacteriota > Terriglobia > Terriglobales > Acidobacteriaceae > Telmatobacter. Next base: position 779,319 of record CAWGYG010000002.1, on the reverse strand, counting down.
GCGGCCCAGCAAAGCGGGCAATTCAGCTGACGATTTGAGTGCATCGATACGATCGAGTTCCGGCTGAAGAGGCGTTATGCCCGCTTTGTTGACGGCAGCCGTATCCATGCAACTCGAATACTCATCGCCGATCTTTTGCTCGTTGGCGCTGCGAGTGGGAGCAGGTTGAGAGGCATCCTCCAGGATCTGCTTCAGGTGAAGGCGATTCAGCTCATAGAGCTCAGTGAAGCGGCCGTACGAGATCTGATCTGGCGGTAACGGGTTGCGCTTAAACCAGCCATTGCAACTGTAGCGATAGAAGTCCTGGCAGGGATCGACGGTTTTATCAACGAACGATGGATCGAAGACGCGCAACTCATGCGCCGCAGGCGCTGCGGGTGCCGCGGTCTGGCCGAGAGCTGGAATGCAAGCGAGAAAGGCGATGAGTGCGTAGCCTGAGCGATGGGGTAGGTCGTCGAAGCGAAACATGCCGAAACTGTACCAGATTTGAGCCTAACCGGGCTGTACCATCGGACCGTTACAATGGGAGAAGGGCCGGATTCTTTTAGGTTTAGAGGAGCGGATTGAATGGGGCAGCGCACGTTTAGCATCGTCAAGCCTGATGCGGTAAGCAAAGGGTATACAGGGGCCATTCTGGCCGAAATCGAGAGGGCCGGCTTCAAGCTGGTGGCCATCAAGAAACAATCCATCTCGAAGCAGCAGGCAGAGGGCTTTTACCATGTCCATGCCGCCCGGCCATTCTTCAATGACCTGTGTGAGTTCATGTCGTCGGGGCCGCTGTTCCTGATGGTGCTTGAGAAAGAGAATGCAATCGCCGACCTGCGCAAGCTGATGGGCGCAACTAATCCTTCCAATGCGGAAGACGGAACGATTCGCAAGAAGTTTGCAGGGTCGATTCAGGAGAATGCGATTCACGGTTCCGATGCTGAAGATACAGCCGCGTTCGAGATCGGCTACTGGTTCGCCGGTTACGAACTGGTATAGAGGATTCTTCGTCCAGGCATCGCATATCACTCATCGAACTTAAGGAGCCTGCATGGCGTCTGCCCAGCCCGATTCCCCTGTGGCCGCACAAGGCGAATTTAGCAAGGTCGCGGCGGTCACTTTTTCTTTCTGGATAATCAAGATTCTCTGCACCACGCTGGGAGAAACCGGCGGCGATGCCGTAACGATGTCAATGAACCTGGGCTACCTGGTGGGGACTTTGATCTTCGCCGCGATTTTTCTCGCGGCGGTTATCGCACAGGTTTTCGCGAAGAAGTTCTACCCGTTCCTGTACTGGTTCACGATCATCGCCACTACAACCGTGGGAACCACCATGGCGGACCTTGCCGATCGCTCTGAAGGACTGGGCTACGCCTGGGGCAGCGCTTTGCTGCTGTTCCTCGTGCTTGCTTCGCTTGGAGTCTGGTATTGGTCCACTGGGACCGTGGCCGTGGGTACGGTCAGTTCGCCGAAATCGGAGATCTTCTACTGGGTCACCATCATGTTTTCGCAGACCCTGGGCACAGCGCTCGGCGATTGGGCGGCGGATGATGCGGGTCTAGGCTACCTGGGTGGTGTCGCGGTTTTCGGTGGAGCCCTGTTGGTGGTTTTGGCACTGCACTACTTTACGAAGATCCCCAAGCCAGCGCTCTTCTGGGCGGCGTTCATTCTTACGCGGCCGCTGGGAGCAGTTTCGGGCGACTTGTTCGACAAGCCCATTGCACAGGGCGGAATGGCAATTAGCCGCTACACGGCTTCCGGCGTGTTGGCCGCAGCAATCCTGATATGCATTCTGGTTTTCAAGCAGCGGCCGGCGCGACGAACAGAACATTGATCTTTGGCACTATCCTATACTTAATCGCCAAACAGATCGTCGATTCGCTTGTTCAGCGCAGCGATTTCGGTCTTAAGCTGCGCGACCGCGGATTCGAGCTCTGCGACGCGAGTGTCCTGGTCAGGCGAGGATGCTGCAATCGACGACGTGTGCGATGCGGCAAGCAACGTCGCATCAACGGGACCTGACAAAAGATGCGCGTAGCGTGACTCTTTTGTGCCCGGCTGGCGAGGCAATACGGTCACCAGCGAAGGTTCGCGCTCTATCAACTTCTGCAGACCTACCAGCACATCCGAGATTTCTTCAAAGCTATGCATGCGCTCGGTACGACCGCGCAACTCTCCGGGTGTCTGCGGGCCGCGGAGCAGCAGCACGCACAGTAACGCAGTCTCGTCGCGGTTGAAGTTGAATGCCTCGCCCAGCCAATGTTCGTACTTGGTCACCCGACCATCCGCCGAGCGCGCACGGCCGGCGAGGCGCAAATCTTCGAGGCCGTGCAGAGCCTGGCGCACGTCGTCTTCGTCGAGATTGGTTACCGGCTCGCGATTCGAGCGCTGGTTGCAGGCGTTAATCAGCGCATTCATGGTGAGTGGATAGTAGTCGGGCGTGGTCACTTCTTTTTCAACGAGCGCACCCAGGACGCGAGCTTCGGAGTTTGTAAGCTTTAACGGCTCTTCGAGCAGCATAGAATCATTTTCCCACTGTTCGCGCGGTGGCCCGACCCCGGTGCGCAGAAGACGGGATCATCGATTCGCTTCGTGCCTACGGCGTCTGGCCGGGCGCTTCCTTTTCCTGCGGGCCTAGAAGCACCTGGAGGCCGATATAGGCGATCCAGTTCGGTTCGCTGTTTTGACGAGTGACTGCCTGAATTCCACGTCCTCCCATAAAGAGAAGGCGTAAATGGCCCTTGTGGTCCAGGGTCTGGCGGCCGCCCACGTCCAAGGTGAACTCGCGTTGCTTGGGTAGACCTCCAATACGGTTTGCGTCCTGCAGGTCATAGAGTTCGCCGTAGAGTTCAAGCCGGTCATTAAACTCGTGGCCGGCGATCAGTCCCCGGCCCCAGCGGTCCGGAATATGGCGGTTTCCGAACCAGTGGCCTACTTCGCCGTTAAAGTCGATGGGGCCGGCTTTCGCGGTGAACTCGATGGGAAGGTAGTATTGGGGCCCTGTTTCGACGATGCCGCGGCGCACGGCCGAGGTGGGATTGTTGATCAGCACCTGCGGATAGGTGCCCAGTGAAAACGTCATGTTGTCGTCTGTCTTGGGTTCTCCGGCGGTGTGGTGTTCGTAGAAACGCCATTTCACACCCGGGAACGAGTCACCGAGGCCGGCCCGCGTGGTGTTTGATGGATCGGTTGCAACAGCCATGGGTATTTCATACTTGAGCTGGATGCGGTCGCCCCAGCCGTAGTTCAAGTCGATATCCGGCGTCTCATAATATGCATTGCCCTGGTTGTGATTCGCGGTCCAACCGAGGTTGATTTCCCAGTGCCGGTTGCCGGGTGTGCCGGGGTCATCCGTGATAAAGGGTGGTCCGCCTTGTGCATGTGCCGGGGGCAGGATTGCGGCAACCAAAGGAAGCACCAAAAATAGCGGGAAAAGTCGCATTGAATGAAGTGGCTCTCTGCGGACACCAAAATTCTGATTCTTGTGGCAGATCTTCTCAGCCAAAGGTATCACTCCAATGCTCCATTGGGGCTTAAGATGTTTCTGCATGGAAACGACGACGATTGCAAACGTGAAAGTCTCGCGCATCGGCCTGGGAACATGGGCCATCGGCGGGCTTGATTGGGGGGCGGTGCCGGAAGACGAGGCCATTGCCACATGCCTGGGCGCAGTTGAACGCGGAACCAACCTTATCGACACCGCACCGATTTATGGCCGCGGTCATGCTGAAGAGATTGTGGGCAAAGCGATGCGGCGGCACGGGCATCGGGAGGCATTCTTCATCGCCACGAAGTTGGGGCTGGAGTGGAACGAGCGAGGCGTTTTCGCCAACTCCACCGCACCGCGGATGCGGCAGGAACTTGAAGACAGCCTGCGCCGGTTGGGATCGGAGTACATCGATCTCTACCAGGTGCATTGGCCCGACACGCTTGTACCGGTGGCGGAAGTGGCCGGGTTGCTGGCGGAATTCAAGAACGAAGGGAAGGTGCGAGCGCTGGGGGTGAGCAATTTCAGCGTTGCGCAGATGGAGGAGTTTCGGCGTGTGACCCCGCTTGCGTCGGATCAGCCGCCCTACAACTTGTTCGAGCGCGAGATTGACCGGACAGTGCTGCACTGGTGCGGTGCGAATGCTGTGGCCGTGCTGACGTACAGTTCGCTATGCCGCAGCATGCTGGGCGGGCACGTACATCGCGGTATGAAGTTCGACGAGAAGGATATTCGCAATGTCGATCCGAAGTTTCAGGAGCCGCGCTTTAGCCAGTACATGACCGCGGTAGAGCGGTTGGCTGGGTTCGCCGAACAGCATTACGGGAAGTCGGTATTGGAACTTGCCGTGCGGTGGGTGCTGGACCGCCCCGGTGTTTCAGTGGCGCTGTGGGGTGCGAGGCACCCCGGTCAACTGGATGCGGTTGCGGGTGTCATGGGGTGGAAGTTGGACGCGAGTGCGATGGAAGAAATCGATCGCATCGTGTCGGAGTCGGTGACTGACCCGGTCGGGCCGGAATATCTTACGCCGTTGGTCCGCGAAGGCTGAGAGATCGAATGCCGCACGGGGTCGCAGGCACTCGTTCCTGGGTCATCTGAAGAATGCGAAATCGTGACACGCGACCCCGCCCGGCTCTGCGATACTAATCCGTTATGCCAATCGACGACCTGCAGCAGGCTGCTCAAAAAATTGCCGGATTTCTCGCCTCTCTCAACAAACTGGGCGGTATGCGCTTTAAATACCGTATTACCGCTGGCGATGGAGCTCGCGACCCGGAAGGACTTGAAGGGCGGCTGATTTACGTTGAGCTTGGCGGCCCGGACGTGCCCCTGCTGACCCAGCACAACGGCGAACTGCTGCGTGCGCTTGAAACCATTGCAGCCCAGATGCTGCGCCTCGAGCAGCGCGAGCATGACCTGGTCAGCTTCGATGCGGGAAACTTCAAAGCACTGCGCGCGCAGGAACTTCGCATGTCTGCCGAAGTTGCGGCTGAGAGAGTCCGTAAATCGGGTGTGCCCTACGCGTTTCCACCGCAGAACAGTCGCGAACGGCGCTTGCTGCACATGGCTTTTCGCAACCTGCCCGGCGTTGAGACGGCCAGTTCAGGCGAAGGCCAGGATCGCTTTCTCGTGGTCTATCCCGAGGGCAAAACGAATTTGCCTGTGGCTCCGCCCATGAAGCCAAGAGGATTCGGGCGCAGGTAATCGCCGAGGCATTTCCGAGCCGACTCACGGTTATGCCACAATACCCAACAATGAAGACTGCAATTTGCTTACTGCTCACCGTTGCGGCGGCCCTGTGTCCGGCGCAGAAGAGGCTTGTGCTCATTGACCAGGATGGGTCCGGCCCTGGCGGCTCGAACCAGATGGCCATGCTGGCGCTGTTGCAGGCACCGCAGGTCGAAGTACTGGGCATCACCATGGTGACCGGAAACGCGTGGCGCGATGAAGAAACGCTGCACACGCTGCGCATGCTGGAACTGACCGGCCACGCCAATGTGCCAGTGGCAAAAGGGGCCGTGTTTCCACTCATCCGGACTCAGAAGGAGACGCAACTCGCTGAGGCGGTGAATGGCAAGGTTACATGGCTGGGCGCGTGGGGCCAGGGACCGACAATGCTGGTGGAGACCGCGAAGGGAGTAACGCCGGTCACGCCGGAGAATCTCAAAGCGCACGGCCCGTATGAAATTCCCCCGATGCCCGAAGGCCAGCCGACGCTGAAGCCGATTGACGAAGACGCGGCGCACTTCCTCATCCGCCAGGTTCATGCGCACCCGCACCAGGTCACGATCTATGCCGCTGGCCCGATGACGAATATTGCTCTCGCGGTGTCGATTGATCCGGAGTTTGCCTCGCTCACGCAGGGGATTGTGATGATGGGTGGCAGCCTGAACCCGCAGACTGACGATCCTGAATTTGCCACCAGTCCGCGGCATGAATTCAATTTCTGGTTTGATCCGGAAGCTGCCCACATTGTGCTTCGTGCCGCATGGCCGCGCGTGGATGTGACAACCGTGGATGTGTCGATCAGGGCGCCGTTCACTCAGGAGATGCTCGATGAGATTTCAAAGTCCAAATCGTCGACTGCCCGATATATCGCGGCGTGGAGCCAAGACCGCTACTATCTGTGGGACGAACTTGCCGCCTGCGCGTTGCTCGATCCAACGTTGATTACGAAAGAGGAGCCGGTTTACATGGATATCGATTTGAGCCATGGGCCGAGCTACGGGGACACACTGACGTGGACTGAGAAGCTGAAACCTGCAACCGACGTGCGACTGGTCCATGCGCAGGTGGATCTCGACCTGCCCCGGTTTCAGAAGATGTTTGTGGAACTTATGAGCCGAGCGGGCACGCAGTAGGATCCGAAGTGATCTTGGAATCTCGATCGCAAATGAAAAGGGCCGCGTGATGCGGCCCTTTTCATTTGCGAAATTGGGATCGTGCTACCCGTTCAACAACTCTTGCAGTTTGTTGAGGGTGCGCTGCAGGTCCTTGTCGGTGCGGCGCAGTTCGTCGATTTTGCTGATCGAATGCATCACGGTAGTGTGGTGCTTGTTGCCGAACTGGCGGCCGATTTCAGGCAGGCTGGCTTCGGTCATCTGTTTGGCGAGGTACATGGCAATCTGGCGCGGCACTACGACGTTGCGCGAATTGTTCTTCTGCTTCAGGTCGCTGACCTTCATACCGAACTGCTCAGCCACGGCGCGCTGGATGGATTCGATGGTGATTTTGCGTACCTGCATGTCGATGAATTGCTTGAGGCACTGCTGGGTTGTGGCCAGCGTGATCTCGGTGCGGTTCAGATTGCACCATGCAATGAGGCGGGTCATGGCGCCCTCGAGTTCGCGCACGTTGGTGCGGACATTCGACGCGATGAACAATGCAACATCGATGGGGAGCTGAACCTGTTCGCTCTCCGCTTTCTTTTGCAGAATCGCGACCTTGGTCTCAAGATCGGGCGGCTGGATATCGGCGATCAATCCCCATTCGAAGCGGGAGCGAAGGCGATCTTCAATTTCGGCAAGTTCCTTTGGCGGACGGTCCGACGCGATCACGATCTGTTTCATGCTCTCGTGCAGCGCGTTGAATGTGTGGAAGAACTCTTCCTGGGTGCGCTCTTTCTGCGCGATGAACTGGATGTCGTCAATGAGCAGTACATCCACAGAGCGGAAACGATCGCGGAAGCTGGTCATGCGGTCGTTGCGCAGCGAAGTGATCATCTCGTTGGTAAACTTTTCCGCCGACACGTAGCAGATGCTGGTTGAGGGTTGGCGGCGCTTCACTTCGTGGCCGATGGCATGCATGAGGTGGGTCTTGCCCATTCCCACACCGCCATAGAGGAAGAGCGGATTATATGCACGGGATGGTCGTTCGGCCACGGCCAGCGCGGCTGCGCGCGCAAACTGGTTGCCATTGCCGATCACGAAATTATCGAATGTATAGCGGGGATTCAGTTGCGCCGCGGTGGACCAGTCGAACCGTGTTTGTTCTGGCGAACGCGACGAGGGTGCGGAGGGAGCGTGCGCAGGCAACGGTGGGAATCCACCGTCCTTGCGTTGCGGCGGAATTGAAGGGTCCTCTTCAACAGTGACGAAGCAAACGTCATCGAACTCCAGCGATTGGAGATCGATGGCTTCCTGAATCAGGTCGCCGTACTTGTCACCGATGTGCTGGAACTCTTTGGAGGGTACGCGAACGTACAATGTGCGGCCAGCGGCATGACTGTAGCGCGTGGGCTTGAGCCACGTCTCAAACGACTGCCGAATCACCTTTTTCTCTAGGGCTGCGAGAATCTGTAGCCAGGGATTGAGAGCCGAAGGGGGCGAAATTGCGAATGCCATCGAGCGAATCCTTGCCGGCGTCACCTATGTAGTACCGTGTGCGTTCAACCGCGTGGTTCAGGCAATGGCTCTCTCGTCCGGTGAGATTTTTCGCTCACCGCACAGTCGATGCTTTGATCTACCTGATGGCCGATGATCTGCCTCGGAAAAACACTTCGAGGCACGGGTTGATGTTCACTCCGTGGGACGCTCGGAAACTTTCTTGAACGGTCCCGATGGTAGCACATTTGACGCTCGTTGCAATGTCTCTTTCACATAACTTTCGGGAACCTGCGGCGTGTTGCACCAAGGACGGTGAAACCTCGGAAAAAGTTCAAAAAAGTTTGCCGGTCGCGGGAAAACGTCGTCTCTTTCGCGTGTCGAAATTGCCATTCCCAAGTGAAAGGCGGGACGCTGAGGAGAGGCTCGGTAAGCGTCGTGTGGTTACCCAGGTTTGCCGGCGCGCTGGATTCCTGGCCCAACCTCCGATATACTTAAATCTTGCCGTCAAGGCTCAGATCCTACATAGGAAGCAGGAGCGCATTTTTATGCCCAAGCGCACATTTCAACCCAACCGGCGTCATCGCGCCAAAACGCACGGATTCCGTTCGCGCATGAAGACCAAGGCCGGTGCAGCGGTACTGAGCCGTCGCCGTGCTGCCGGACGCAAGCGCGTTTCGGTTAGCGCCGGATTCCGCGACTAACTCCATCCCGCCGTATTGTTTCGGCCGGACTGGGTTCGCACTTTGCGATCTTCTGGCCGAGGCGCCTTCCGGCACTGCCATGAGCATCCCTTCAAAGTCTGATCCGCACCTTTCCGCGCACGATGCTGTGTGTGGCCGGCGTTCACTGGCAGGTTCACGCCTGTGCAAGCACGCCGACTATCAGCTCGCCTATGCGAATGGGCGGAAACACCGATCGACGACGATGAGTTGGTTTCTGGCTCCTCAGACCACCCCGGCAAGCGGCCCACGAGTAGGGCTCACTGTCGGAAAGATCCTCGGAAAGGCCCACGAGCGCAATCGCATCAAACGACGGCTGCGCGAGGCGCTGCGACGTCACGTTGAGAACCTTCCGGCAGGTTGTGACCTGATCCTCCATCCGCATCGTTCGGTGCTGACATTGGAATTCAGGAAACTTGACATGGAGATTGTGCGTATTCTTGGACAGGCAAAGGTCGAGGCAGAACGGACGGCGACGCGCGCAGTCCAGCAAACTGCCAAGACAGAGCCTGCATCATGACCCGCATACTGCTCGCCGCTCTCGACTTCTACCGCCGCTGGCTGTCGCCCGCGGTGCATTCTCTGGGTTCGGGAGGATGCCGCTATCTGCCAACCTGCTCGGAGTATGCATCCGTTGCGATTGCGACGCACGGCCCGTTGCGCGGGATCGGGCTCGCAATCTGGCGGGTGTTGCGCTGCCATCCATTCAGCCGTGGGGGACTTGATCCTGTTCCGCCGGCTGCAACCCCAAGACCCCTGCGCCACGAACCATTACCATAGGAAAAGCGGCCGTCGAAGGCCCAAAATGACAGGAAGTTGACCTTTGCCCGAAATTCGCAATCCTAATCTTGAGCCGCATGGTTCTGGCGGCGCCGGTGGCGGCGGCGGCGACTTCCGCAGCCTGATGATCTTCACGTTTCTGGCCCTTGCCGCCCTGATGGCGTTCCAGTACTTCAGGCCGAGCAAGGATGAGACTCCGCCCGCCACGCAAACCCAGCCGGCCCAACAGACGCAGCAGGCTCAGCAGGTTCCGCAACTGGGGCCGACTGCGTCCCCCACATCGACCCCTGCGGCGATGCACGCTGCTCCCTCAGCCATTCCCGCCGTGAGTGCGAGTGCTGAAACCGAGACCACAATCGAAAATGAGAAGTACAGAATCACGTTCACCAATCGCGGCGCCCAGGTGAAGCACTGGATTCTGAAGAAATACAACGACAGTTATGGCAAGCCACTGGACATAGTGCAGGCCGAGACCGCGGAGCGTTTTGGGCTGCCGATGTCGCTCTTCACCTATCAGCCAGACCTGACGACCCAGTTGAACCAGGCGCTTTACCAAGCGTCGGCAACAGGGCAGGTGCTGGCGCCAGCTTCACTCACATTCCACTTTGCGCAGGGCGGCCTTGACGTGGTCAAGACGTTCAGCTTTGACTCCACCTACGTGGTGAGCGTCGAAGTGAAGGCTACCGAGAATGGCGTGCCGGTGCGCGCTCTTGTGGCGTGGCCTGCCGGGCTTGGGGACATGGAGGAGTTCGTTGCTGCAGGAGGGCATCGCAGCAACATGGTGGTGCCTACTCAGTCGCAATTCGCGTGGTCACTCGACGGCAAGCAGGATACGATGGCCGCCAAGAAGGTCAGCGGCAACGCCACTCTCGATCAACCGTATGAGTACGCGGCCATAACGGATCTCTACTTCGCTGCTGCGATGATGCCCGATGTTCCCGCGCGCGCCTCGCTGGTTACGCTGCACCACACAATCGATCTTCCCAGTGATTTGAGCGATTTGAACAGCCCTAAGAAGCCGGTCGACGTTATTGGGCTGGCCCTTGGCGATCAGGACGGCGACACACGTTTGCGCATTTACGCCGGTCCGAAAGAGACCGACATCCTGAAGTCGGTTCATGCCATCGGTGCGGATGGGAAGGCCGACGGTGAGCCGCTGTCATCGCTGATCCAGTATGGCTGGTGGGGAATTATCGCCAAACCGCTCTACATTGCTCTTCGTTCCCTGCACAACTGGCTCGGCCCGGGCGCGTACAACTGGGGTTGGGCCATCATTATCATCACCGTGATCTTCAATGTCGTCATGCTGCCCACACGCATCATGATGATGAAATCTTCTTTGAAGATGATGCGTCTTCAGCCCAAGGTCGACGCGCTCAAGAAGCGGTATGCCCATCTCAAGCTCAATGATCCGAAACGGACAGAGATGAACGCTGAGATGATGCAGCTCTACAAGAACGAGAACGTGAACATGTACGGCGGCTGTCTGCCTTTGCTACTGCAGATGCCGCTGTTTTTCGCCTACTATCGCGTCCTGCTGAATGCGGTGGAACTGCGCCAGGCACACTGGTTCTGGCTCACCGACCTTTCCATGCCCGATCCCCTGCACATCCTGCCGATCTTCATCATTGTCAGCATGTTCCTCGTGCAGTTTCTTACGCCGTCTCCAGGGATGGACCCGATGCAGCGCCGCATGATGGCCATCATGATGCCTGCCATCATGGGCTTCACACTTTGGCACTTTGCTTCGGGACTCGCGCTTTATTGGATTACCGGGAACATCATCAACCTAATGATCCAGCTCGCCATCAATCAGTCAAAGATCGGCAAGGAGATGCACGAGATTGCCGCGCGACGAGCCGCAAAGAAAAACGGTGCGAATAGCGGGAATCAGCGAGTGGTTCAGGGGCGCCGGTAAGCTGGGTCGGATTGTGAAGAGCGCTGTCTCACTAGGCCACTGAGGCGGCAAGAGCCTGCTCGATGGTGGGCCGCGAGAATTCAAAGCCGGCTGATATGAGCTTGTCCGGGAAGACGCGTGCGCTTGCCAGGAGAGCCTCATCTGCCATCTGCCCCACCATGAGTCGAAGCGCAAATGCGGGTACGGTAAGGAACGCAGGTCTCCCAAGCTGCTTGCCGAGCGCTCGGGTGAACTCTTCATTGGTAACCGGAATCGGCGAAGTTAAATTGACAGGACCAGCCAGCGAGGCCGTATCCAGCACATGCAGAATTCCAGACACTGCATCGGACAGGCCGATCCAGCTCATCCATTGCCGGCCATTTCCAAGTTTGGCTCCCAGGCCGATGCGGAACGGCGGGAGCATCTGCTCGAGCGCTCCGTGGCCGGGGCCCAGCACCACGCCGAAGCGAAGATGCACCACCCGAATGCCGGCTTGAACGGCCGGCTGCGCCGCCGCTTCCCACTGTTGACAGATGTCGGCAAGAAAACCAGAACCCGGAGCTGAGGCCTCGCTGAGAATCTCATCGCAGCGATCGCCGTAGATCCCAATCGCCGATGCAATGAGGAGCGATCCTGGAGGCCTTTGAAGGCTAGCCAGGGAAGTCGCGAGGGCGCGGGTTGAATTCACGCGGCTGGCGGCAAGTTCGCGGCGATAGGATGCGGTCCAGCGATGCGCGGCCACGCTTGTGCCGGAGAGATGGATTGCCGCCTCGCTTCCTTCGAGCGCGACCGGATGCGGAATGGCGCGGTCGGATTCTGGATCCCATTGGAGTTGACCAACTCCGACAGGGGTATTTCTGACCAATTGCAGGGTGGGGATCTGGCGACCCGCAAGCTCTTGTCGTAGTGCGGTACCGATCATGCCGGACGCGCCGCTCAATACGATTTGCCTGGTATGGCTGCTTAGTCCAGTGTTCATGGCTCTCATGACAGCATGGCTGCACCGATTACTGCACTAGCTCCGATGCAGTTTGCTACGCGTACTTGAGTTTAGTAGCATGGGAATAGGTTTTGATCTGGACAAAAATCGTCGGGATCGAATTCCTGGAGGAGTCGATGACGGACCTGGCGATAGCTCGCAGCGAGGAAACCCAGAAATCGCAAGTGGACACGGAAACCACCGAGAAGTTCATAGCGGAGAAGCACATCGGCGAGCGCATCAAGCGGTTGCGTCTGAAGAAGTCAATGGGCCTGGTTGAATTGGGGAAGCATACGGGACTTTCAGCCAGCTTCCTGTCGCAGCTTGAAACCGGGCGCGTGGTGCCCACCCTGCGAAACCTGGCGCGCATCGCGATGGTCTTCTCAAAGGACCTTTCCTATTTCTTTGAAACAGAACCGCAGGCTATGTTCCGTGTGCACCGGCGCAAGGAGCGGGTGCGACTGCCGCAAACGGGCGTCGACGATCCTACTTACTTCTTTGAGAGCCTCGGCTACATGGTGCCCGACAGGCACATGGATCCCTATTTCGCAGAGTTCATTCCTCTCGAGAAGAGCAAGGAACCGAGGGCGCACATGCATCCTGGATTTGAATTCCTTTACGTGCTCGAAGGAGAACTCGATTTGCACCATGGCGAGCATCACTGCACGCTCGGGCCTGGTGACGCGGTTTACTTTGATGCCAGTACACCGCACTCCTACATATGCGCGGGCAAGCGCGCCGCCGACGCCCTGATTGTGACCATGCATCAGCCGCCCGCATCGCAGCCCGTGACTCTTCTGCGCCAGAGCGGCGCTGCTCTCGTGCAGCGAACGGCCTCGGCCCGGAGCAATGCAACGGGTTCGGACTAAATGCGCGTTCGCCTCGGCTGGATTGCGATAGAGAGATTCAAACGGATGTGTAAGCTAGTCTCGCTTTAGCGCTCGACAACCACTTCCTGTAAATTCCGTCCCGTGCGGTTTCCCTCGTGTAAAAGCACCGTTTTGCGCCTGAATAACACTGGGTGCCGCGTTCTATTGCGGCTTTGCAGGCGTGGTTGTGGATGAAGACGGCGCAGCAGGAGAAGTCGTCTTTGGGGTTGTTGTCGTCGGTGTGGCGTGCTTCTTCTTGCGAACCGGAGCAGGTGGCGCCGGGCAGACAGGTTTGGGAGCAGGGATCGCCGCGACGCGCAAGGACGCGGCCTGAGTTTGAACCGTGGCGCGCAGTTCAATTATCTGTTTTTCCTGTAATGCAGCGGTATCTTGCAGGCCTGTGCCAAGTGTCACGCGGGCTTTTTCAAGGCTGTCCATCGCCTGCTCCAATTGATCGATTTCGTCACCTGGCGCGGATACACGCGCCTCTTCGATGACATGCACGAGCACGTCGTAGAGTGCGTCAATGTTGCGCGAGAGCGGAAGCACCTTGCTGAGGCTTCCGGGAGCAGCATCGGCCGTCTTTAGAAGCGATGGAAGTCTTTCCTGCATGTCGTGCTGAATGGCGCTGATATTTGTCCCGGCCTGATCACGTACCGTGCCCCGCTTCCACTTTTCCAGCTTGATTGCGGCCACAGCCTGCTGGACGTTGCCGAGCGCCGGCTGCAATAGCGCCGAAGGAACGGGCGGAGCCGGTGTGGGCGCGGGCCGCGCGACCGTGGAAGGGGGTGTAGGGGATGCCATCGGACCATCGGCGGGCGCTTGAGCCGCTAATGACACCACGGGGGAACAGAGCAATGTGGCGATGAAAACTGCTTGGGGAATGCGCATTAAGGGTGCCTTCCTGCGATTTTTAGTGTGATCTCACAATCTATAAGTCGAACCGTACTTTGCGAATAAACATCCCTGAAACGGAATCGGCTCCGGCCGTTCCCAGGGACTGAACCAGTATGACGAATCAAGAAGAGATGGACAAGGAGGCCGGGTCGGGTTCCCCGCACTTCAACCGGCGAGGCAACGGCATTTCTTGACGCGCCATCTACAAACCAGGTGAATCAATCCGTGCGCAAAGTCGTGGGATGGTCAGCATGACAGGCTCTGGGAATCGCAGCTTGCGAAGCGGGCTATTGCTGGCGTTGCTGGGCGGCGCCATTCATTTCAGCGCAGTCTCGGAGCCAGTTGCAGCTCGCCACCTTGAGGGGACAGAGCACGGTTTTCTCGAATTGAGGAGTGATACCGGACAGACGATCGCAGAAGGAGACCTCATTCAGGTCGTCCGCGGCGACCGGGTTAAATCGCACCTGATCTTCCGTTTCAAAGATGGCTCGATCGATGACGAAACCACTGTCTTTACACAGCGTGGAAGTTTTCGGCTCCTGAGCGACCGGCATTTTCAGAAGGGACCCTACTTTTCCCAGCCAATCGATATGTCGATTGACGTTTCCAAAGGCCAGGTCATCGTTCGAACTACTGGCAAAAACGGCAAAGAAGATGTCTCGACCGAGCATATGAACCTGCCACCTGATCTTTATAACGGGCTGGTCAACTCGATCGTGAGAAATCTGAATCCGGATCGACCGGAGACGGAAGTATCGATGATCGTAGCGACACCCAAACCGAGACTCGTGAAGCTGGCGATTTCACCGCGGGGCCTCGAGAGCTTTTCGTTGGCAGGCATGCCGCGCGAGGCTTTGAATTACGAGATCAAAATCGAACTCGGCGGCTTGGCGGGGGTGATAGCGCCTGCAATAGGAAAACAACCGCCTCCGATCAAAGTGTGGATTGCCGGCGGGGAGGTTCCCGTTTTCCTAAGAGAAGAGGGTCCACTCTTCATGGGAAGCCCAATTGTGACGATGGAGCTGACCAGTCCTTCCTGGCCAAAAGCCTCCGTTGCGGAAAATGGAAAGTGACATCGCCGGTTGCGACAAGCTCCGATCAGAATTTGGCCTGCCGCAGTTATTCCCCGACCGCATCAAAGTAGGCTGCAACTTCAGGCCAGTTGTTTACCCTGACGAAACCGGTCGTCGTGAGATTGTGCGGAGCGGTGTAGAGCAGGCCCTGGCCTTCAAAGCGGAGCAGGTTGCGCGGCAGGTCATCAATCAGATAATCCGCGCGCAGGATGCTTTTATTCCCGCAGAAGACGTAGTGGGTTGGCGGAATGAAAGGGAAGTGGCGCTGCAACCAGCGGTACTTGGGACCGAGCGAGTTGGGCACCGCCATGGCCTGGGTGGCGATGAAAATTTCAAAGCGGGAAGAGAGCTGCTTGAGTACCTGCTGCGAATCGGGCATGAGGGGCAGGTCTTCAAAAAAATCTTCTGCGTCGAGGAAGGCGCGCAATTGTTGCTGGCGATCCAGAGGCGTAACTTCCCAGAGCCCTTTGCCGGTAAGGTCTTCCGGTGTGACTTCTTCGTCGAAGGCCTGGTTGTAGCGGCGTAGGTGTTCGGATAAGGTATCCGCCATTACCTCATCCATATCCACGCAGATGCGTGCCACTTCTCACTCCTCGGGTGAGTGCAATTTTATCTTGTCAGCGGGCGATTCGCGCACTACACGGCCGACTCGGAAACCTTAATCTCCGGCTTGCTGGGGCTTGCGGATGGCGCGGCCCGCGCCTGCTGCGGGCTCAGGTTGCGGCGTTTTTGGCGCTGGCGCCATGGCCGGATCCCAATAGAGCAGCCTTCCGCAACTGTCGCAATGAAGCAACTGGCCCTCCCGGAGTTGATTCCACATCTGGGGCCGAACACCCATGCGGCAACCCGTGCATTGCTGGTTGTCGACGCGCGCAATTCCCGTTCCGCGACTGGCGCAGATGCGGTCAAAGCGCGTGAGCCATTCCTGGTCAATCGTCTGGCGCAGGGCTTCTCGTTCGCCGTTGAGGACGGCCTGCTCCTTGGTCACATCCTGCAAAGAGGCGGCGATGAGTTCGCGGGTCTTATCCAGCGTCAGGGCCAACTCTTCAACCTGGGCTCGCGAGGCAGCCAATATAGGCTCTTGCGCTTCGGTGCGCTCCAGGCTGGCGAATTCTTCGCCCTCAAGTCGTTCAATCTCGCTTTCAGCGAAGTGAACTTCATGCTCGATCGCCGCGGCCTGCGCAGCAGTCGTTACGGTATCCTGTTGTGCCTTGTAGCGGGTGGCCTTCTGGCGGTGCCCCTGGATGTCGCGCTCAAGTCGCGTTCGCAGGGACTCCTCGCGGCTGAGCGCATCGGAGGCTGCAGCCGTCTGGCGTTGTGCAGCGGCCAATGCAGACTCGGCTTTCGTGATTTCCGTGGGCAAGGCGCGCGCTTGCTGCGCCAGTCGAGCACGCTCGAGTTCCACGCTCTGCAGTTTTACCAGGCTCTCAATGTGTGCTTCCATCTGTGACAAGAAGTCTATGCTATCCGGCGACTAATAAGAAAATGGGCTGGGGCGAAGGTGAGAAAATCGCATCCAACAAAATAGATGAATAACTCCGAGACGCGGACCTCAATCTGGGGTAGAAAGCGGTGGCTGCGGTGGGGCGCTGGTGGCGCGGTTGTGTGTCTGGTGGCGCTTGCTGTTTTCATCGATGTCGCCGCGCACCGGGCCGAACCACTGGTGCGGGCCGAGATCGTGCACGCGTTGTCTGAACGGTTTCATGCGCGGGTTGAACTGGACAGCTTCCATCTATCTCTGGGCAATAGCCTTCGCGGCGAATGGGGGGTGTGGGCCGATGGCCGCGGACTGCGAATCTGGCCTCCTGCCCAGGATGAGGATGTGCAAGATCCGGAGCCCGACGCGAATATCCAGCCGCTTATTCAACTCCGAGAATTCCGGTTTCATGCGCCATTGCGCTACCGGTCAGGAATGCCGGTTCACATCTCGCAAGTGCGTCTTACGGGGTTGGAGATCCGCATTCCTCCGAAGTCCCAGCTACACCGCCCTGGCATGAGCAACAGCGTTGACAGCACACCTCCCGCCTCTTCATGGAGATTGAAGTTTCAGGTTGACAGGGTCGATTGCACCAACGCAGAGGTTGAGCTTGAAACGGATAAACCGGGCAAGCTGCCTCTGCAATTTGCCATCAGCCGCTTACAGGTGACAGGAATTTCGGCAGGCGCGCCCATGCACTTTGAAGCCGACCTCTCCAACCCAAAGCCGCCCGGCATTATTCATACGACCGGGACCTTTGGGCCGTGGAGCGTGGTCGACCCCGGCGAGAGCCAAGTCAGCGGAGACTATACTTTCGATCACGCCGATCTGTCGGTTTTCAAGGGCATCGCGGGGATTCTCAATTCAACCGGAAACTTTTCGGGCTCGCTGCGCAACATCACTGTCGACGGTGTGACCGACACCCCTGATTTCAAACTGTCGCAATTCGGCAACCAGATGGCGTTGCACACCCAATTTCATGCGAGAGTCGACGCGACAAACGGAGACACCTGGCTGGAGCCGGTGAATGCCACGCTCGGTCAATCACACATCACGGCGCAGGGGCAGGTGGTTCGCGTGCTTGCAGCCGGAGATGATGGCAACTTGCATAGCATCGGACACGATATCGCGCTTACGGTCAATGTGAACCACAGTCGCCTCGAAGATTTTCTTCACCTCGCCAGCAAAACCTCTACACCGATACTGACTGGGGATGCAACGGTGAATGCCTTTCTGAATATTCCTCCTGGAACGGCGGCTGTGCTCGAACGGATGACTCTGAAGGGGCGATTTACGCTTGGCGATGCGACTTTTACCAGTGCCACCGTTCAGAATCGAATCAAGGAACTGAGCCTGCGCGGCCAGGGCCGGCCCGGTGATCTGAAGACGGCCGATGCGGCGTCGATCAAATCGCAGATGGAAGGTAACTTCGACTTGGGAGGCGGCCAGCTGAAACTACCCGACGTCACTTACATCGTCCCCGGGGCTGACATCGAGATGAAGGGAACGTATTACATGGAAAGCGGCGCTCTCGATTTCACCGGAACCGCGAAGCTGCAGGCTACGATTTCGCAGATGGTGGGTGGATGGAAGGGCCTGCTGCTGTCGCCGGCGGACCTGTTCTTCAAGAAAGATGGAGCCGGCACTGAAATCCCCATCTATATATCGGGTACGCGCGAAAAACCCCATTTCGGGTACGACTCGGAGCATACGAAAAGCACAAAACCGCAGCGACCCGGCGACCCGCGGTGACTGGGCGCCTCGACCTGAGTTGAAATTAAGAAGCGCACTGCGGCCTTCATTCTGTGTCTGTATAATTCGGCATATTTCTTCAGACATAGTATCGGAGGCTCCAAATGGACCTAATGATCCTGATCCCGCTGATCATTCTTGCGGTGATCGTCCTCTCTTTGATTTTGGGAAGTTTCTTCACCGTGAATACGGCGCAGGTTGCCGTGATTACGCGGTTCGGAAAGTTCCTTCGTGTTGCCGAAGCCGGTTTGAATTGGAAAGCCCCCTATCTTGATTCGGTGACCGGCATGGTTAGCCTGCGCGTGAACCAGATCACGCTGACGATGGAGACCAAGACCAAGGACAACGTATTCGTCACGATTCCGATTTCGGTTCAGAATCGCGTTCGTCCCGAGAAAGTGTTCGACGCTTTCTACAAACTGTCGGATCCGGTGGCGCAGATCAAGTCCTATGTTGAGCAGGTGATTCTGGGCCATGTCCCCGGCATGACGCTTGATGAAGTGTTTGCGTCGCAATCGAGCATCGCAGCAGCGGTGAAGCAGGAACTCGATGCGGACATGGCGGCATTCGGTTACGAGATCGTAAATGTGCTGGTTACAGATATCGTTCCCGATGCGAAGGTGAAATCGGCCATGAACGACATCAATGCTGCTCAGCGCGAACAGGTTGCCGCGAGCGCGCGAGGCGAAGCGGACAAGATCCTGGTGGTCAAGAAGGCCGAGGCCGAGGCGGAAAGCAAGGCGCTGCAAGGGCAGGGAATTGCAAACCAGCGCAAGGCGATCATCGAAGGACTGCAGGTCTCAGTCGAACAATTTCAGAAGGCAGTCGAAGGCGCAACTTCGAAAGAGGTCATGCAACTGGTTCTTGTCACGCAGTATTTTGACACGCTGAAGAGCATCGGCGAGAGCGACAAGACGAATACTCTATTTCTCTCCCACTCGCCCGCAGCCGTGAGGGAAGTCTCCGACCAGATTCTCCAGTCGATGCTGATTGCGCAGAACGCGAAACCGTAAGACAGGCAGGACGCGAACCGAACCGCAGAGGCAATAGAGTTCGCGGTTGAGATTCAACGCCTCAAGTATAGCCGGATGTGATAGTTTGACGGGTTCACACCGTTGCCGGATTTACGAGCATTGGGTGGACGAAGAGGAACTGCAATGCACTGGACCAAACGTGTTGTAAGCACCATCGCAGGTTGTGCCCTATCTCTGTCTATCGGGACGTGGGCACACATCGCGACCGGACAAATGCCGGCCGCCCCATCTGATGCACAATCCAAAGATCCGAAAGCTGCCGGGAAGGAATGGTGGAAGCATGCGGTAATTTACGAGATCTATCCGCGCAGCTTCCGGGACTCAGACGGCGACGGCGTTGGTGACATCAAGGGCATCACGTCGAGGCTCGACTATTTGCACGACCTGGGTATCGATGCGATCTGGATAACGCCGATGTATCCGTCACCGGGCATCGATTATGGCTACGACATCTCAGACTACACAGCCATCGACCCGGTCTACGGCACGATGGCGGACTTTGACAACCTGGTCACCGAGGCAAAGAAGCGCGGCATCCGCGTGATCATGGATTACGTGATCAATCACACCTCGGATCAGCACAAGTGGTTTCTTGAGTCGCGGTCTTCGCGAGACAATCCGAAGCGCGACTGGTACATCTGGCGCGATGGAAAAGATGAAAGCCACCCCTCGGACAAGGACCCGTCCGTAGGGACCCCGGAAACCGCAATCGACAAGGGTCAGCCGCCCAACAACTGGCAATCATGGTTTGGGCATTCCGCATGGCAGTGGGATGAGAAGACGCGGCAGTACTACTATCACTATTTCTACGTGCAGCAGCCCGATCTGAATTGGCGCAATCCCGAAGTGCATGCCGCCATGGATGGCGTGCTCGAATTCTGGATGAAGCGAGGTGTCGCCGGCTTTCGCATCGATGCAGTTTCGCGTCTCTACGAAGATCCAGAATTGCACGACGACCCTTACCTTCCCGGTCTCAATGCGTATGGCGACCGCAATATCCAGCACAAATACACAGACGATTTGCCCGAAGTGCATGACGTGCTCAAGGAAGTACGGCGCGTTGTCGACCGCTATCCGGGAGATCCTGTGCTGGTGACAGAGGCAGACGAGCCCAACGTCGAAGCCCTGACAAGGATGTACGGCAACAACGATGAAGTGCAGCTTCCAATGGACTTCCAGATTGCCGACGTGAACCGGCTCTCCGCCCCGCGCTTTCGCGAGCTATTCGATGAGATCGAAAACAATAGCGCCCACGGTCAACCGGAGTACTTTTTCAGCAATCATGATCAGCCGCGTCAGTGGGATCGCTATGGGGATGGTGTGCACAACGACCAGATCGCCAAACTCATGGCGGTCCTCGAACTCACAACGCGGGGCACACCCCAGATGTATTACGGCGAAGAACTTGGGATGAGAACAACGGATCCGACGCGCATTGAGGACGTACACGATCCGATCGGCAAGATTGGTTGGCCGAAGGAAAAAGGTCGCGACGGCGAACGAACACCGATGCAGTGGGATGCTTCGGCTGAGGCCGGCTTCACTTCATCGGCAAAGCCCTGGCTGCCTGTGCCTCCTAGCGCGTCCCGGTACAACGTTGAATCTGAAAGCAAGGATTCGGATTCGATCTTCAACGCCTACAAACGGCTGCTGGCGCTGCGCAAGACAGAACCGGCCATTCGCGATGGATCGCAGGAGTCTATCGACGAAACCGATCCCCATGTCTTCGCGTTTCTGCGCAGAAGCGGGGACGCGACTGTTCTGGTGGCGCTGAACATGAGTGACAAGCCGCGCATCGTCAAGTTCGATTGGGCAAAGCATGGTGTGCGTGGATCGCGCCTGAACATCCTCTATGCCTCCGCGATGACTTCAGCCGGCAAGTTCAACATTGTCAGTCTTCCGCCATTTGCCGCATTGGTGGCCAAGGTCGAATAGCGGCGGCAACTTTGGGGCGAAGCAAGGGTCCCCAAAGCCTACCAAAATGTGTTAGTTTGGCGTGTTCACACCGTTGCCGAAGTCATGAGCAGCGGAAGCAGGACGAGGAGAACGCAATGCACTGGACCAAGACCATCGCAGGATGCGCGGGAGCTCTGTTTTTGGGAGCTACCGCGTTCATCGCCGGAGGGCAATCTTCGCGCGCAGCATCTCACCCCAACGCCAGCGCTCTAAACGAGAGGGACTGGTGGAAGAACGCTGTCATCTATGAGATCTACCCTCGCAGCTATCAGGATTCGAATTTCGACGGCATCGGCGACCTGAAGGGCATCACCCAGCGCCTCGATTACATCAAGGACCTCGGAGTCGACGCTATCTGGCTGACGCCGATCTACCCATCGCCCCAAGTGGACTTCGGCTACGACATCTCCGACTACGAAAACATCGATCGGCAATACGGCACCCTGGCCGATTTCGACCGGCTCGTGGCCGAGGCCCGGAAGCGTAATATCCGCATCCTCATGGACATGGTGATGAACCACACGTCAGATAAACACAAGTGGTTCGAACAGTCGCGGTCGTCGCGCACCAACCCCTATCGCGACTGGTACGTCTGGCGCGACGGCAAGGGCGAGACGGCTACCGACAAGGGACAACCGCCCAACAACTGGCAGTCGGACTTTGGCCACTCGGCCTGGGAATGGGACGAGAAGACCCGCCAGTATTACTACCACAAGTTCTACAAGGAGCAGCCGGATCTGAACTGGGACAATCCCAAGGTGCACCAGGCCTTCAAAGACATCATCAGTTTCTGGCTCAGACGCGGTGTGGCAGGCTTTCGCTTCGATGCGATTACTACCCTGTTTGAGGATCCGCAACTTAGAGACGACCTCGTGCTGAAGGACAAGGACGGCAACTCGTACCTCAACAACTACGGCGATATCGCGCTCAACGACACGATGACCAACAATCTGCCCGGCGTTCATCCGGTGATGGCCGAGATGCGCGCAACCGCAGATAAATTCAGTACCAGCCAGTTTCCCGGCACCCGCGTGTTTATCGGCGAAACCTACCTGCCTAACGTGGCCGAGCTGCTCAAGCAGTACGGGACACCCGAGCATCCAGAGTTTCAACTGCCGATGGACACGCAGATCGGGTTCATCAACAAGCTGGACGTGGCCGCGTTCCGTTCCAAGTTGAATGACGCGGAGACGGAGCTAGGCTCGAACATTCCGCTGCTGATCTTCGACAACCACGATAACCCGCGCATCGACGCTCGCTATGGTGACGGGGTTCACGACACCGATATCGAGCGGGTGATTTCGACGATTCTTTTCGCCAGCCGCGGAGCTTCGCTCTTTTACTACGGCGACGCGATAGGTATGAAAACGACTCCGCCGACCCGCAAGGAAGACGTGAAAGACCCGGTTGGCCTGGTGGGCTGGCCAAAGGACAAGGGTCGCGATGGGGAGCGCACGCCGATGCAGTGGACCAGTGGTCCAAATGCCGGATTTACCCTGCAAGTCGTCAAGCCATGGCTGCCGGTGCCTCCCAGCGCAGCCACTATCAACGTGGAGACCGAGAAAGCCGACCCCAATTCGTTGCTTGCCTGGTACCAAACGCTCATCCGGCTGAAGAAGACCAATCGGGCGCTCGCTGAGGGCGCGAACATCATGCTCGACACTGGGAATGACAAGGTGCTCAGCTGGATGCGCAGAGGGCCAGGGATTCCTCCAGTTGTGGTGGCCGTTAACTTCACCGCCGACCCCCAAACCGTCAATCTTGCCAGTCCAGGCATGCAGGCGGGTGCATTAACCACCCTGCTTAAAACCCCCGGAGGTGCTGACCCAACTTCGTGGAAGGCGATACAACTGGGTCCGTATGGCGTCTACATTGGTCAGCTGCAGTTCTTGATGGCCCAGTAATTCAAGGGGCACGAGCGATCCTGGCATTGCATCCGGCGGTTTCCATCTGAGTGGAGACCGTCGGATCCGTTTCAGGGCCTCAACTTTGAGCTTGGTGGGGTAATATTTAGCGCAGCTTAGGAGGGGATCAGGCCGAAACGAGGCTGGCCCCACCGGAAACAGGATCAACCATGGCCGAGTCCCTCAACAAATCCCGGATCTTTGAGCAAGCCCTTGCCGATCACATGGCCGTTATCCAGGCACTGTCGACCCAGCAGCGTGTCCTGGAGCAGATCGCTTCTGAGATGATTCTCGCCGCGCGGATGGGCGGTAAAATTCTTTGGTGCGGCAATGGGGGCAGTGCCGCCGATGCGCAACATATGGCCGCCGAGTTTATGGTTCGGTTCCGGCATGACCGCCGTGGCATCCCATCAGTCGCGCTCACGACGGATACTTCCATTTTGACCGCCGCAAGTAACGACTACGGCTATGAACACATCTTCCAGCGACAGGTTGAGGCGCTGGCCGTCAAGGGCGATGTGGTGGTTGGCATATCCACCTCTGGCAACAGCCGCAACGTGTACCTGGCCCTGGAAGCAGCGCGTAAGCTCGGGGCTGTGACGGTGGCGTTCACAGGGAAGGGCGGTGGCAAGCTGGCAACCTGGGCTGACTTCCTGTTCGCAGTTCCGTCAAGCGACACTGCGCGGATTCAGGAAGCTCACATCCTGGGTGGTCACGTACTGTGCGAGATCCTCGAATTGGAGTGGATGCAACCGGCGACGGCACGCGCGGAAACGTCGGCGTGAGCGACCAAGTCAGACATCTTCCGCCGAGTCGTCTTCGAAAATCCTGATTTCGGAATGGGAGATACCATTTTCCGCCTGCCTTAGCTTGGCAAGGGTCTTTCGGTAGAACCACGCCGCTGCGAGACCTCCCGCCAATGCCGAGGCGGCCGCGACGACTCCAAGGCGAAGCCATCCTGAAGAATTCGTACTCTCTTTTCCAGACGGAGCGGCGCTCGCTTCTTCCTGGGGTGAAACAGATGAATCCAAAAGACTTTCTTTCACTTCTGCTCTTCCTCTCCGAAGCGAAACCCCACTCTATTTCACAGCTTGAATATATCCTTCGATGCAAAAAACTGGAGCCGGGTTTTCATTCCCACATTGTGAGAAAATATCAAATTTTGTATTTGCTTTCACCTGAATCTATAGTATGGTGTAGATATTCCAGTGATGGAGGCGGTCCTAATGACCGTGCCACTGCTGGAAGTAGTTTGCGTCACTGGCCTCCCGGCACGAACAGAAAACGTTCGTGCCGCCTTTTTTTTTGTGGCGAAAAAACTGCCGCCCACTCAGTGGAACCAAGCCGACGCTGAGTGTACCCCACCTTGCTATTTTCAGTCTACAATTGGCTAAAGAGAGCTCAGGAATGCATTCCGCAAAACGCCAGTGGATTTTAGGTTTCGCAGTTTTCGCAATCACCGCGGTTAGTTACGCCCAGTGGTCGAATCCGGCCGGGGACGTTCCGGCATACCACCCCGCCGCTCCACTCAAGCTGACCGCCTTGCCGCCAATCCTGGCTGGATCGAAGCTGACCGGGACAAATTTCCAATACCCCTGGCAAATTCACGTATACCAGCAGGCGGCCAAGATAGGGAACGTGCTCTACCAGTTGCCTTGTAACTGCCGCTGCGACCGTGCTTTAGGTCACACCAGCCTTCGAAGCTGTTACGAAGGCCTGCATGGAACTGAGTGTTCAACCTGCGCCCAGGAAGCCTTCTACGCCTACCGCCTGACGAAGCTGGGCAAGACTCCTGCCGAGATTCGGGCAGGGATCGCCCGGCACGAATACGAGTCGATTGACCTGGAAAAGCAATAGAGGAAATTACGCTCCCACTCTCGGCCAATCCAAAATCAGCGGCCGATGCCTAACCAATACTGGAAAACGACAGCCCCAAGCCCTGCTGCCATTTCAGCCACCTTCGGTCCCGGGTCGCCATAAATCTCAACTCCATCCACAGCGCAAACGGCGGCGAGTTTTGGAACCCATTCCTGGACGACCGGACCCATAAAGTGCGCTTCCACGGCGGAGGCATCCACATAGGTTTCCACGAGGCGGAAGCGGTTGCCATCCCTTCCCGCGAACCACTCGTAGCCAAGTGTGCCGGGCTCCGCTTTGCTGCCTTCCGTCATCGTTTGGGCAATGCTCCTGAACGCGGCAAGTTGTCCATCGTTGATCGTCAGGTTAACTGTCAAACGCACTACTTGCTCAACCATTTCAAGTCCTCTTTCAGTTCAATCCGAGGGGCATCCTGCCAAGCTATCACCTCCAGTCCGGCTTCGAAATCGGATTTGACGTAAAATGAGAGATGCAGCACGAGCCAGTTGGCCCGGCTCGCACCTAAACTCCGCTCGCCCACGACAGCTTTTCGTCGCGAAGCTTCCGGGGCATCAAATGGGGGCGTCACGGTTTCGACGGGATCGATTGCGGCATGGGAGGCATGTCGGGGTGTGGGCACCCGTAATCGCCTGCAAAACAAAAGTTGCCAACGATAATCTGGCACTTGCAGCTTAATTAACTAAGCTGCCGTCTTTCGCGGTTTCGCCTATGAGCTGCGAGTAAGACGTCATTCAGTAGGCTGGTGGCTGCTTCTCGGTCCGTGTTGCAGCCATAAGACCATCGGACTAGCTTCCGGCGCATCTTGTCCGTTCTGAGCGTCTGAGGCGAAAACATGCGGAACCGGACTGAGCATGGATTCTCCCGGCTGACAGCGATTTCGGACGCGGGTTCGACTCCCGCCGCCTCCACCAGTATTTATATCGGCATTTCCCATTGAGACACTCGTCTGTGTGGTGGCATTCGCAGACGGGATGAGGAACGCGTGAAGCGAAGGGATTTTGTACGGCTTGGATGGGCCACCATCATCGCGACCGGGGCAGGCAAGCTGCGGCCCGCGTTTGGGATGCCGCCAGGTCTCCAGCAGGTTCCGGGGCCGGCCCGGCATGAGATGGCGCCGATGGAACCGAAGGCGGCCAAGCGTGCCGCTGGACATGCGGCGGATTTCACCCTGCAAATCGCGCCCATGCTGGTCGAGCTGGCCCCGCAGGTTGCCATCAGCACAATTGGCTACAACAATAAAGTTCCCGGCCCGCTCCTGCGGGTGCGCGAGGGCCGGCACGTCACCATCGACGTTGTGAACGACACAGACGTTCCGGAATACGTGCATTGGCACGGCCTGTTCGTCCCCTCGCAAATGGATGGGGCAGAGGAAGAAGGCACTCCCCCGGTCCCGCCCCACGGCCGCCGGCGCTATCAATTCGTGGCCAGGCCGGCGGGTTCGCGATGGTACCACTCCCACACCTCGGCCATGATGGATCTGCACCGCGGCTCCTACACCGGCCAGTTCGGTTTTTTCATGATCGATCCCGCGAACGACCCTGGACACTACGACCAGGAAGTCTTCCTGGCGTTGCGGGAATGGCAATATTTTCTGTCCACGATGGATCAGGACGAGATGGCGGCGGATCCCAAGGACCCGATGCCCGAAAAACCCGCCACTCCCGACCTGAGTCCAAACGGACTCGAAGTCAGCGCACCTCTTTATTCGATCAACGACAAAATGCTCGGCGCGGGGGAGCCTCTCCGCGTGCAGCCGGGCCAGCGCGTGCTGATGCACCTGCTCAACGCGAGCGCTGCCCAGATTCATCGCCTCGCATTGCCCGGCCACAAGTTTCAGGTGATCGCTCTCGACGGCAATCCCGTGCCGGCGCCGCAGCTGGTCGATTTCATTGAGATCGCCCCCGGCGAGCGCGTGGATGCGATCGTGGAGATGAATAACCCGGGCGTCTGGATTTTAGGAGAACTCCGCGATGTGGCGCGCCAATCCGGCATGGGCATCGTGGTGGAGTACGCGAATCAAAAGCAGCGCGCGCAATGGACTCGGCCTCCGAAATCGCGCTGGGACTACACAATCTTTGGCACCAACGCGCCGCATCCCGCGCCAGACCATACCATCGACATGGTCTTTGAAAAAGTGCCCGGCGGACCCAACGGAATCAATCACTGGCTCGTCAACGGCAAAGAATATCCGCATGAACGGGAATTCATCTTCCACCAGGGAAGGCGCTACCGGCTGGTGTTTCACAATCGCAGCGACGATTCTCACCCTCTGCATATTCACCGGCACCTGTTCGAGCTCGTCGAGCTTAATGGTAAGCCGACTGCCGGCGTCAAGAAAGACACGGTGATCGTTCCCGCATTTGGGCGCGCCACGGTGGACCTGGTTGCCGACCAGCCGGGCCTGACGCTGTTTCACTGCCATATTCAGCAGCACATGGACTTCGGTTTCATGGCGCTGTTTCGCTACACCTGAGCATCGCATCGCGTGCAAACCGGCCGATGCGGCGACACGGCTGGGCGAAAACCTTCCGGCCTAAATGCAAATTATTGCATTCACGGCTTTTTCACACGGTAGCGATAGACGCGAAATCTGTTGTTGAGATAAAAACGCTTCTGGCAAGTTCCCCGCAAGCTCATAAAAAACTCAAACAGGAGGAATCGCATGACGACGATCGCTGGGAGGTTCCGAGCGGCACTATTCACAGGGGTAGCCGCTTTGGTGCTGGTATTCGCGACTGGGGCAATGGCACAGAATCAAAACTCTAACGGCAATTGGGATTCAAATTCGAGCAACAATAGGTGGCCTTACGCAACGACGGACCGCTCACCCTTGCTCGCGGTGGTAGGCGACGTCGCCTGCCAGCCAGGCGAGACGGAGCTCCCTGGTGAGAAGAAGGGCGAGAACTGCGTCGGGGACACCGCTCAGAGTCTGTTGGCATCCCAGGCGGCCACTGCGAAGATGATTGAGAAAATGAAACCCGACGCCGTCGCGCTGGTCGGAGATGAGCAATACCAGGTAGGTCAATACTCAGACTTTGAGAATTCGTACGAAACGACCTATGGCGCTTTCAAAATGATCACGCGGCCCGCTCCCGGCAACCACGAGTTTTATACCGAGCACGGCGCGGTCGGCGTTGCCGGCTACGGCTACTTCTCCTACTTCAACGGCGTCCAGCACAATGCCGATGGAACCCCGTTGACAGCTACGATTTCCGACAACCCTGACACCGGCGGTACCTTCACTCAACCTGTGCCGTATTCCGATGGACAGGCGGGGCACTTCGAGCAATCGGGCGGACTCGGAACCGCGGCGGACGGCGGCCCCGTCGGAGTCGGAGATGGCTGGTACTCCTACAATCTGGGCACTTGGCATCTGATCTCGCTCAATATAGAGTGCGAGACACAGCCGGGCGGCTGCACCGGCTCCTGGATTGCCGCCGAACTCGATTGGCTGAAAAAGGATCTCGAAGCGAATCATTCCGCGTGCACACTCGCCTACTGGCACCAGCCCACCTTCAGCCCTACCAACGGCCTCGCTGTACCTGAAGGCCCGACTGCTGTGCAATTCTGGCAACTGCTCTACGAGCACCACGCCGACCTGGTGCTGAACGGACACGACCACCTCTATGGCCGCTACCGCCCCCTTGACCCCTCCGGGAATTACGACCCGAAGAATGGCATACGCGAATTCGTCGTGGGCACCGGCGGCGAAACACTCGACCCCATCGTCACAACCGACACAACAACCGCCGATCCCAGCGGCAACCCGAACTTCAACGCAGAGAATCTCGAAGCGGGAACCGGGGAATTCTGGGGCGTGATGGGCCTGAGACTTGATCGCAACGGCTACGCGTGGGATTTCGAGTCGGCATTGAAGGATCCTGCACAGACAACCGGACCGGCTTCTTACAGCGACAAGGGCGTCGGTACCTGCCACGGTCCAAACTGGTAGCGATCGGATCGTCTTCGCTTCATCAGGCTTGACCCTGCTTCAGTACCCGTTCCCCCTTTGCGAGAAATTGCGAAGGGGGAACTTCTCTTGCGCGGCGCTCAGTTCCTGCTCCTGCCTTTCCTCATCCGAGCATTTGCGCCCAGGATATCGGGCGCACCGATCGCTTCGAATTTTGCGGCGGGAATCGTCAGGGGTTTCGCGCTACTGGATTTCAGGCGGGCTCAGCGGGTGGGGAATATCGAATGTCGAGAAGCGCCGGTTTTGGCCGGTGATCTCAGACCGCAATTCCAGCCACAATTCATTGGGGATCTTGAGATAGACCTCAACAACAGTGGGATCGAACTGCGTTCCGGAGCAGCGAATGATTTCTTCGCGCGCCGCGTCAAAGGTTCTTGCAACGCGATAGGGACGATCGCTGGTTATGGCATCGAGCGTGTCGGCCACCGCGAATATGCGGGCGCCGATCGGAATGTCGGGTCCGCGAAGAGCACTCGGATAGCCGCTCCCGTCGAAATGCTCCTGGTGGGTGAATACAATCTCCGCCGCTTCACTCAGGAACGGGATTTTACGGAGCATCTGATAACCCCGCGCGCAGTGCTCGCGCATGACGTCCTGCTCTTCCGGCGTCAGTTTCCCTGGTTTGCGCAGGATCTCGTCAGGGATGGCCATTTTGCCAATGTCATGCAAAAAGGCTCCACGGGCAATGACTTTGATTTCGCTCGGGGAGATTCCCATCGCGCGGGCCAGCGCAATGGTGTAAGCGGTGACGCGCTTGGAATGCCCCTCGGTTTCGGAATCTTTCAAATCGAGTGCATCGCCCAAAGCTTCCAACGTGACATCGTAGGAGTGTTCCAGGTCTTCCATCGCCTGGCGAAGCATCTCGGTGCGAGCACGCACAACCTGTTCTAGATTCTGCTGGTAGGTTCGACTTTCCTGCAGGGCCTGGCGGTGCTCCAGCGCGCGCTGAACGGTCGCGACGAGGTGCTCACGTTCAAAGGGCTTCAAAAGATAGTCATAGGCGCCGCGGCGCATGGAATCGATGGCCACGCTGATGTCGTGGATGGCGGTCACCATGATGACCGGGAGATTTGGATTCTGCGCGTGGATTCGCTCCAGCAGCGCGAGGCCATTGCCCTCCTGCATCACGATGTCGGTCAGAATCAGTTCGAAGGAGTCAATTTCCAGGGCATCGATCGCTTCGCGCCCGCTGGAGGCCAGAATAATATCGTAGCCCTGGCGTTCGAGGGTCGCAGCGATCATCGAACGCACATGTGCCTCGTCATCTACCACCAAGATGCGGGCTGCTTTGCGCGTTCTCACGTTCGCACGTGTATCCGTGCTCGCGGCCTGCAGCATCGCCGCTCTTGATGCCTGCAGTTCTGCCAGCTTCAATGCCAAGCCCGTATCCTTCCCGGCTTCCCGCCCGTGCTTGCTCCTTCGTTGGCGGGGTGTTCCTCTCATTTTATGGCCCGAAGATTCTCAAAATGATTAAGATCGCTTTCAATTTCGCTCAATAGGGTAAATCGACCGCAGAGTCGGTAAACAATATGAAAATCGATTTTTCAACGGCTTACAGTGGGTCCCGGAACCCGATCGGGATCCTTCCACTTCCATCCTATGCTCGTGCGGCCGCAAAATCCTTGGAACGTAAAAAGAAGTTACGCTTACCAGATGACCTGTGCAAGCCCCAGAGGGCAAAGTACCAAAGTACTAAAGTGTTATGGTCTTTTCCCAGACTTTTGTTCCCTTTTGGCACTTTCGCATAGAATTTGCGGAATCGTCGTTCTTGTCCCCGAAAATGTCGGGCGCGAATCCTCTCCATTATTTTGGAGCGTCTTTTCGGGCGCGGCGCTTGCTCGCCCATCCTTCTTTTGTCACCTGCCGAGATCGCCCTACCGCGAGTGCTCCCGCGGGCACATCTTTGGTTATGCACGAGCCCGCGCCGATGTAGGCTCCATCCTCAATCGAGAGCGGCGCAACCAGCGTTGAATCGCTCCCGACGAAGACTCCTTCGCCAATATGGGTAGCGTGCTTGTGCACCCCGTCGTAGTTGCAGGTGATCACTCCCGCGCCGATATTCGATCCCGCACCGACTTCCGCATCGCCGAGGTAGGTGAGGTGATTGGCCTTGGCGCCCTTTCCGAGTCGCGATTTTTTGGTTTCGACGAAGTTGCCGACGTGCGCATCTTCGCCGATTTCGCTGCCCGGACGAAGGTGGGCGAAGGGGCCGATCCGGGCGCCATCCGCAACGGTGCTTTCGGCGAGGACGCAGCTTTGCCGCACGAGTACGTCATCGCCCAGCGTGCAGTTTTCGATTACCGAGTAGGATCGGATTTGGCAGTCTGTTCCTATCTTCGTTTTGCCGAGGAGTTGCACATACGGCTCGATGATCGT
The DNA here is from genome assembly GCA_963826915.1 of uncultured Acidobacteriaceae bacterium. Lineage (GTDB taxonomy): Bacteria > Acidobacteriota > Terriglobia > Terriglobales > Acidobacteriaceae > Telmatobacter. The sequence continues at coordinate 747,961 of CAWGYG010000002.1, read as the reverse complement.
GTCTGGCTGGATCTCAACCTCGGCGTCAATCACGCACGTGTCTGGTCGAAAAATCGTGACACCGGAGGCCATGAGTCGGCCTGCCGTTGCGGCGCGCAGCGAGGCGTCAAGCGCTACGAGTTCAGCGATCGTGTTGGCGCCAAGCACTTCACCGGCATTGGAGGCCTCAACCGCAACTACCTTTTCTCCCGCAGCGCGCAGATGCGCAGCCATATCGGTCAGGTAAAGCTCGCTATGGGCGTTGTCGCTTGTTAGCTTGTCGAGATGTGCCAGCAACGGCAACGTCTTGAACGCGTAAATGCCCGAGTTGATTTCGCTGATGGATTGCTGCTGGGGCGTGAGCGCCTTCTGCTCGACAATGGCTTCCACTTTGACGGAATCGGGCGAACGGCGCAAAACGCGGCCGTATCCAGTGGGATCTTCCGGCGCGGCTGTCAATATCGTCATCGCAGCATTTTGCGCGCGATGAAAGCGGATGATTTGCTCGATCGTTTCCGGCCGAATCAGAGGCACATCCCCGGAAAGCACAACGACGTTTTCATATCCACCGATAGCCGAGCGCGCACATTGGATCGCGTGACCGGTGCCTCGCTGCTCTGTCTGTTCGATGAACTGGACGCCGGTCGCCGCCGCAGCCCCACGCACGCGTTCCGCCTGGTGGCCGACAATCGTGTAAATATCCACAACCGGGACGATTTGACTGGCGGCCGCGATCACGTGAGCGAGAAGCGGCTTGCCGCCAATCTCATGTAGTACTTTCGGCCGGCGGGACTTCAGCCTTGTCCCCTTGCCGGCAGCCATGATCAAGATGGCGAGTTTCGATTTGTCGTGCGCAACACTTTCCTTTTTCTTGCTCACTTCTGTTTCTCCGCCGCGCCGGGGCTTCCAGCGTTGTTACTCTTCGTCAAACCGGGTTGAGGAATAGTGATATCGATGGGGTGGACCGGTCCCATCTTCAGTCCGTCCAGGCCAGGTTTGATTTCCGGTCCGTTGCCGACTACCAGCACCGCCATTCTGTCTGCGTGAACGTACTTCCTGGCAGCAGCTTCGAGGTCGGCCAGTGTCACCTTCTCCAATGCTGCCCTGTAAGTTTCAAGATAGTCCGGCGGGTAGCCATAGAACTCAAGGCGAACCCGCTCGGCGAGCACCTTGTCCGGGGTGTCGTAGCGAAAGAGGAAAGAGTTGAGAATGTCATCCTTTGCCCGCTTCAACTCAACTTCGGTGAACGGCTCGGTGGTGAGTCCACGAATCTCATCCAGCAAGGCCTCGGTGGTTTCCACGGTCAGCGCGCTTCGGGGCGAAGCTGCAACGCCGAAAAGGGCCGGATGGTCCCAGGCGAATCCAATGTTACCGCCTACATCGTAGGTGAGACCGCGCTCAGTGCGAATCTTCTGAAAAAGCCTGCTGGCAAATCCTCCGCCAAAAATGTCGTTCATGACCGCCAAGGTCGGGACATCAGGATTGTGCCGGTCCGTTCCCAAACCCACAATCTCAATATTGGACTGATTTACATCTTCCTTGTCGATGAAGTAGACACCCGGCTTTGGGCCGGCGAAGAGGTCGTGCCGCGGCAAAGCGGATTTGGCTGACGGAAGGCCTTCGAATGTTGCCCGGAGCCTGGCTTCCATTGCGGCGGGATCGAAATCGCCGCTGACGCTTACAATCAGTTTTCCACTGATCGTTCGCTCGTGCCATGCTGTAAGGTCATTCACCGTGACTGCACCGATGGTGGCCAATTCTGTCTGGCGCGCGTAGGGGCTATCGGAGCCGTAGGCGAGCTTGGTGGCCTCGCGGCCGGCAATCTCGCTCACATCGTCGTTGCGCCGCACGATGCCGGTGGCCGCCTGCTGTTGCGCCAGTTCTAGCTTCTCTGCGTCAAACTTGGGATGAAACAGCAAGTCCATGGCCAGTGCATAGACCTGGTCGCTGTCCCCCTTCAACGAGTCCCACGAAAGGGCGGTGGAGTCCTCGTCTCCTCCGGTCTCAATGTGCGCGGCTTTGGCTTCGAGGATGTCATCCAGCGCATCCCCGCTCATTTTGGCAGTGCCGCTCGTCCGCCACGACTCTCCGTAGAGTCCGACAAGGCCGATTTTTCCAGGAACCTCATCCCGGGACCCGCCGGGAATCAGGACTGAACCGGAGATGAAAGGCAGTTCATGATCCTCCTGCAGGAAAAGCACAATGCCGTTTTTCAACTCGATGCGCTTCGGCTGCTGCGGTTTGAATTCGTGAAGCGGTGGAATAGGAATCTGCTCCCACGGCTTATTTTGCTGCGCCGTTGCAGGAGCCGGAAGCAGCACGGAGGCAAATGCTGCGCCAGCCATCAGAAGCTCTGAAATCGAAAACTTCCTCACCGCGTGCCTCCGTCTGTCTTGGCCTGGCCAGCGGAAGCCTCGGTATCGATTTCAGCCGACGTGCGATTGGAGGCCACAAATACTTCGTTGGCGACGCGCCGAATGTCGGCTTTCGTTACCTTGTCCACCTTGTCGAGTTGAGTGAAGAGCTCACGCCAGTCGCCGTACCGGGTCTGATACTCGGCCAGGGCGTTGGCCAGTCCCTGGTTGTCGGCGAGGCCTCGCAACAGGTCAGCACGCGCACGCGTCTTGTACATCGCCAGTTCCGTGTCAGAAACGTCGCTGGTCTTGAGCTTCTCAATTTCCTTGTGAATCGCTTCACGCATTTCTGCCGCAGTGTGTCCGGGCAATGGCGCCGCATCAAAGACGAACAAACTCGGGTACTTGTCTCCCGGATACGGGCCGATTCCCTCAGCCGCGGCGGCGATTTGCTGGTCGCGCACCAGGCTCCGATAGAGCCGCGAAACCCGGCCATTCGACAGGATGTCGCTGATCGCGTCATAGATTGCGTCATCAGGACTGCGATAGCTGGGCCGGTGATAGGCCTCCATGTAAACCGGCTGACTGGGGTCCTTGATCACTACAGACTTTTCCGCGATCTGCGTTGGCTCGACAGTGGTCATTTCCTCCGGCTTGGGACCGCCGGGAACTTTGCCGAAGTAGCGTTCCAGCATGGGAATCGCTTCTGAAGCTTTTACATCTCCGACCACGGCGACCACGATGTTCGAGCCCACATAGTATTTCTTGTGAAATGCCATCGCCTCGGTAGCTGTAATCTGGCTCAGTTCGCTGGCCCATCCGACGTTGGGGCGACCGTAGTTGTGCGCAACATATGCGGTGGCCAGCAGTTGTTCAAGAAGCCGCCCCTCGGTGCTGGAGTCGGTGCGCATGCGCCGCTCCTCCATCACCACATCGCGCTCTTTGTAGAATTCGCGAGGAACCACGTCGGCCAGGCGTCCGCTTTCAAGCCACGCCCAAAGCTCAAGGCGATTCTCCGGCATCGACCAATAAAACATCGTGTCGTCTAATCCGGTTTCCGCGTTCAGACCTTCAGCGCCATTCCGTTCCGCTATGTCGGTGAACTGGTTGGGAATGACGTACTTGTGTGCCTCAGCCTCGGCTGCGTCTACGGCCTTCTTTAATTCGGCGAGCTTTTGCGGATCCCGGCCAATGGGCTTCAGATATTCGGCTTCATACGCATCGTTGGCGTCCTCAACCTTGGCCAGGGCAATCTTTTCGGCGGCATAGTCCGTAGTGCCAATCTGGGTGGTGCCTTTGAATGCCAGGTGTTCGAACATGTGTGCCAGGCCGCTCTCCCCGGAGGGGTCGTTTACGTCTCCCGCGTCCACAAAGGTGGAGTAGCTGAAGACGGGTGCCTCGGGCCTTTCGCAAATCAACAGCGTGAGGCCGTTGGGCAGCACCTTGGTTGTGATTCGTTGTTCGAAGCTCTTAAGATCCTGCGCCAAAGCGCCCTGGCAGGCCAACACGATAATTGCTGCTGGAATCCACACCCGCCGGGAAAGTTTGCTTTGCATCCACGCTCCTCTGCGTACTATTCACATACGATGAGACTCTCTTCAAAGCTATTGTGCCTGACTGGGGGCGTCAAACCGGCGGAACTGAACCATTCCCTTTGATTTGCGTATCATCTCTAAACGGATGAGGTAATCATGCGCAGGTGGGTGTTTCGCGTTTTGGCGTTGTTTCTGGTACTGGCAGTCGTTGTCATCGCGGCAATCTGGTTGCTCGAGTTTTATCCTCGGTACGGGTCGCACCCGCCGCTCAAACTGGCAAAGGGCACGCTGGCTATCGAACACGCGCGCGTTTACGTTTCACCCAATGACCCGCCGGTTGACGACGCAACCGTGTTGGTTCGCGATGGAGTGATAGCGGCCGTAGGCAATCAGGTTGAAGTGCCGGCTGATGCCGTGCTGGTGCCATGCGATCACTGCGTGGTCACCGCCGGATTTTGGAATACCCATGTCCACTTCACCGAGCCGAAGTGGATGTGGGCGGAGTGGAAGCACGCCGACACTCTTAACGCGCAATTGGCCGATATGTTTTTGAGCCGCGGATTTACCACCGTGATCGACCTCGGGTCGAATCCAGCCGATACGATGGCGATCCGGCGTCGCGTGGAGAAGGGAGAGTTAACTGGCCCCTACATCTACACGGCAGGCACGGCCCTTTATCCGCCCCATGGTGCTCCTTACTACCTGCGCGAGACAATGCCGGGCTGGATGGTCGCGCTCCTTCCTCAGCCTTCCACACCGGAAGAGGCAAGGCGGATCGTGCGACGGAATCTTGACTCCGGTGCCGACCTGACCAAGCTGTTCACCGGTTCCTGGGTGGCTCGCGGACACGTGCTTCCCATGCCTCTCGATATTGCCACGGCCGCGGTGACCACTAGCCATTTGAATGGAAAGCTTGTATTCGCGCATCCTTCCAATCTCGCCGGCGTTCAAGTAGCGATCAACAGCGGTGTGGATGTCCTGGCGCACGCAGCGGACGACACAAGCGGCGTCGACGCTGCGTTGTTGACCTCCGCCATTCAAAAGAACATGTCGATGATTCCCACGCTGAAGATGTTTTCGACGACCATCACGACCGATCCGCACTATATGGACCCCATCTGCGCTGAAGTGCACCAGTTCCACGAGCTTGGCGGCACGCTGCTCTTCGGCACCGACGTCGGATATATGACGGATTACTCCACCCAGGGAGAATTTGTTGAGTTGGGCAAGAGCGGTCTCGGCTGGCGGGATGTGCTGGCAATGCTCACTACCAACCCTGCGGCACGCATGGGCGTATCGGGCAACAAAGGGACTGTCACACCGGGGAAGCTGGCGGATTTGACGATTCTTAGCGCCGACCCGGCGAACGATCTCACCAACTTCTCCCAGGTGCAGGCCGTGGTGCGATCGGGCAAGGTGGTTTGGCAGCGTTGACGGCTGAGGAATCAGAGTCTCGCCGAGGTCGATGCCCTATACTTGGGATTGCGTCTTGAGCGATTTCCGGTACACCGGGAATCCGGTTTTCAGAGGGTTTCCCTTGAATTCGAGCAGTCATTCAATTTCGGCACGGCCCACGCGAATTCGTTCCACGACCGTGATTTGTGTGCGGCGGAACGGACAAGTGGTGATGGCCGCCGACGGGCAAGTCACGCTCGGCGATCACGTCCTGAAACATTCCGCAAAGAAAATTCGCCGCCTTTATCAGGAAAAAATCCTGGCCGGTTTCGCCGGATCGACGGCGGATGCCTTTTCACTGTTTGCACGCTTCGAGACCAAGCTGGAACAGTACGCAGGAAACCTGAATCGCGCGGCTGTTGAATTGGCGAAGGACTGGCGCACCGACAAGATGCTGCGCAATCTCGAAGCTCTGCTGGTTGTGGCCGACAAGGGACAGACGTTTCTCATCTCCGGATCGGGCGACGTTATTGACCCGGATGAACCGATTGCCGCCATTGGATCAGGCGGAAGCTATGCGACAGCCGCGGCGCGTGCGTTGATGGAAAACACCGAATTGAGCGCCCGCGAGATAGCCGCAAAAGCAATGAAGATTGCCGGCGAAATCTGCATCTATACCAACGACAAGGTTACTTTTGAGGAGTTGTAGGGCTAGCAAGGCAAGTGCCCCAGCCCGTCTTATTCATGGCCATTTATCTTCCCGCTTCCGCTGAAGAACAAGATCTCGCCCTCGACGAGTTGACGCCGCGCGAGATCGTTGCCGAGCTCGACAAGCATGTTGTAGGCCAGGGGCCTGCCAAGCGCGCTGTGGCCATTGCGCTGCGCAATCGCCAGCGCCGCCAGAAGCTTCCGCCCGACATCGCCGAAGACATCATGCCCAAGAACATCATCATGATTGGGCCAACGGGCGTGGGCAAAACCGAGATTGCGCGCAGGCTCGCAAAACTCACCAATTCGCCATTCCTCAAAGTGGAGGCTTCGAAGTTTACTGAAGTTGGCTACGTGGGACGCGATGTGGAGTCGATTGTCCGCGACCTGGTGGAGATCTCCATCGACATGGTGCGCGAAGAGCGCCTTGAAGAAGTGGAAGACAAGGCGGAGATGAACGCCGAAGAGCGCCTGCTCGACATTTTGTTGCCACCCCCGCCCGCGACGCCGCCAGCCCAGGAAGGCCAACTCACGCTGCCCGGATCCGACAGCTATCAGCGCTCGCGCGAGAAGCTGCGGCAGCAATTCCGTGAAGGCAAGCTCGACGACCGCCAGGTGGAACTGGACGTACGCGACCGCGCGCCGCAGTTCGGCATCATTTCGAACCAGAACCTTGAGGACATGGAAATGAACCTCAAGGACATGCTGCCCAACATCTTCGGCAGCGGTTCAAAGAAGCGGAAGATGAAGGTGGGCGACGCATTCGACTATCTCGTTCAAGAAGAAGAAGGCCGCCTCATCGACATGGACCAGGTGAACCGCGCTGCTGTGGAGCGCGTGGAATCAAGCGGCATTGTCTTCCTCGATGAGATCGACAAGATTGCGGGCCGCGAGGGTGGACACGGGCCCGACGTTTCGCGCGAAGGCGTGCAGCGCGACATTCTGCCCATCGTTGAGGGAACCACGGTAAATACGCGCTACGGCATGGTGCGCACCGATCACATCCTGTTCATTGCCGCTGGCGCATTTCACGTCTCTAAGCCAAGCGATCTGATTCCAGAGTTGCAAGGGCGATTTCCGATTCGCGTCGAACTCAAGTCGCTTACGGTTGAAGATTTTCTGCGCATTCTCACAGAGCCCAAGTCCTCTCTGACCAAGCAATACACCTCGCTGCTCGAAACAGAGGGAGTGCGGCTCGAGTTTGCGCCCGACGCGCTGCGCGAGATCGCGGAGTTTGCTTTCAAGGTGAATGAAACCACCGAGAACATCGGCGCGCGTCGCTTGCACACCATCATGGAGCGTGTGCTCGAAGACGTCAGCTTCCTGGCGCCCGACGTGGCCCGTCGGCCCTCCGACGACGAGCAGGCTGCCGCACTGACCGCCGTCATCAAGAATGAATCCTCATCGCCGCTCCCTTACCAGGAGCGCATGACAGCTTCAGGCCCGGAAAAAGTCTTCACCATCACGGCGGAGTATGTCAGACAGATGGTTGCGACGATTGTGAAGGATCACGACCTCAGCCGCTACATCCTTTAAGCGAACAGCGGATAGATTCCAGCCGCAAAAGGTCGAGATAGCCGGCTATTTGTACCTCCTCTCGCCCTCTGCAGTCTTTGCATATTCTTCTTGCAACCTGAGCTGGCAAGTCTTCGATATGAGATTGATTGAAGCTTCCCAGGAGGGACTATGGCGAAGATTCACGCGATTCGGACCGGCTCCGTTCAGGTGCGGAAGGCCCAGATGGTTGGGAAGGGGCATGGTCTTGCCCGCGTCACAAACATGCTCACAGACAAGGAATGGACAGATTGGTTGCCTATCTACGCGTGGGCAATTGAACTGGGAGACCATATCGTTCTGGTAGATACTGGCGAAACAGCGCGCGTTCATGAGCGGGGCTATCACCCAGGATGGCATCCGTTCTACCGCCGAGCCGCTCGCTTCATGGTTACGCCCGAGGATGAGCTGGGCCCGCAACTGCGATCCCTGGGAATCAAAGCCAGAGATGTGAGCGATGTGATTCTGACGCACCTGCACACCGACCATGCGGGCGGGCTCAGCCACGTAGTTGGGAGCAGGACATGGGTCGATTCCTCTGAGTTGAAGCGTGCGCAAGGAGTTATGGGAAGACTGAACGGCTATCTGCCGCATCGCTGGCCGAAATGGTGGCAGCCGGAAGTTCTCCAGTTCAGGGAAGACCCGGTCGGTCCCTTCTCGCAAAGCGCGGATGTAACCGGCACCGGTGAGATTCTTGTGATTCCAACACCCGGACACACACCCGCGCATGTATCGGTGCTGGTGCAGGGTTCGCCTTCCGTGTTCCTTGCCGGCGACACGAGCTATACACAGGGCTTGCTGATTGAGGGCAAGGTCGACGGCGTGAGCCCGGACGAAGAGATCTCGCGGCAGACATTGAGACGGATTCGAGAACTGGCACGTTACCAGCCTATGGTCTATCTGCCGTCTCATGACGTCGAAAGCAAGGCCCGGTTGGAGGGCGGCGCTGTGCTCCTGGGCGATCAGCTTGCATTGGTCTGAGATGACCCGATCGGCCATTTCCCATTGAATGCCTCAACAAATGCTGCTGCTTTCCGGCCAATCGATTCCCATCGCGGATCGGCCAGGACCTCCCCAGCCTTAAGCCATTGAGGCATCGCTTCATTGAAGCGATTCATTTCATCTTTCAACTCAAAGGCCGACTTGCATTGTTCCTCAGAGAACGTCGAACCATATTCGTCCAGGAACCTTTCGAAAGCGCAATCGTCATACAAACTACATATCAACTCCGCCGGGTTTTCCCATGCAAGAGCACCGGGCGCCAACCACCTGCGTTCCTGCTTTTCCCTGTTGGCAATCTCGTTGGCCGCTTCTACGAGATTCGCAATCCAGCGTTCTGGAGTCATTGACGAAGAGTCCTTCGAATTGAGGTTGACGGTTATCTTACGGCAATCCTGCTAATCCCTGACTATTTCCCGGTTGCGATTGCTGATCGGATTTGCTAGATTCGTTCTCGTACCTCGGCAGTCCGCGCCTGGAAAGAATCAGCGGACTCTACCTGCAGTCTCCAGCTCTTGAGGGATTGTGGATGGGGGCGCTTCAAGGGCACACCGGGACAGGTGTGCGTGCGCCTCGAGGTTCACGCCACCTCTCCTTCGACCCCACTTTGCATATGTGCATCCCAACACACAGGAGAGAGCCATGAGCCAACCCGCGCAACACCACGGTATCAACTACATCGAGTTCACCACGAGCGATATCGCGCTGACGAAGGCGTTTTACGAGAAGGTGTTTGCGTGGAATTTTCAGGATTACGGGCCCGACTATATCGCCTTTGACAAAATCAGCGCCGGCATCGATGGCGGCTTTCGCAAAGGCGATCCCCGCAAGACACCGAGCGACACTGAGCCGCTGGTCGTCATCTATTCCCAGGATCTGCGGGCAACTGAGAATGCCGTCACCACTGCGGGCGGCAAAATCACGGTACCGCCATTCGAGTTTCCGGGCGGACGGAGATTCCATTTCAACGATAGTCAGGGAAATGTGCTGGCTGTCTGGTCGGAGTAACCTGATGGGCTGAGGTTAAGGTTACCCCCGGGTTAGGATCTGAAACCGGGGATAACCCATTCTCTGCCGTACGACGAGACCTAATTCAACTCTGGCGGCGGCAGGGCTTTCCGCTTGTTCAACTCTTCGCGCACCAGCGACAGGCCGAGGAGGCACCGTTCGAAGCCGTCAGAAAGGCGCGCAAACAACGGCGCTTCCTGTTCGTACTCGAAAATATTGAACTGACTGACAATGAAGTAGCTCTCCTTGCCGGCGTGGATCAGCTCGCTCAGGCTGGGATGCGGACTGCGACGTCTGCTACCGGGAACATTGGCTTCGGGATACATGCCTCCGACAAACAGGGCGTAGTCGCCGATGTATTTGCGCATGGCACGTTCCGCGTCAAACGAAGGCGCGGTCCCGTGAATGGGGTCGGCAGCGAGAATCATGGCATCCAGTTCTTCGATGGGGTGGCCCATCTCGTCCCGCACCTTGTAGAGTTTGTCGGCTTCTGAGAATTCGCAGAGCAGGTGTGCTACGTAGCCCGTAACATCAGGATCGTGCAGTCCCAGCTTGCCTTCGTAGCTGCTGCGAACTGCCTGCTGAAAGAACGGCTCGAGTGGATGACCTTGGTCCTGCATACACACCTCCCATTTGCACTCATGCGCAACTTGCCTTGCTCTGGGCAATGGCCGGTTGCTGGTTTCGTGCAGCCGGGAATACCAGCCACCACCCGATTTACATTGTGTTGACACTGAATGTAGCTGAAATGTTGCTCAAACGTTGCTACAACCAAGGTGGGAGCATCAAAGTAATTGGCAGAGTGGCATGCCGATTGCAAACGTCGATTACAACATGAGTCCAGCAATTTGGCTCAACGGATCGGTGCCGGTGAATTAATCGTTCGCCAGAGTTCTCTGCGCGCGATCGCGAGGCCCAGAATGCAATGTTCAAATACTGATGAAAGGCTTCCGAACAGCGGAGCCTCCTTCTCAAATTCAAATACATTGAACTGGCTCACGATGTAGTAGCTTTCTTTTCCCACGCGAATCAACTCGGCAAGCGTCGGCCGATCAGATTTGCCGTCTGGATCCGATTCGATCGCTTCCGGGCACATGCCCGCAAGAAAGAGCGCATAGTCGCCAATGTACTTGCGAATGGAGCGCTCGGCGACAAAAGAAGGCGCAGTACCGAGGACGGGATCAGAAGCGCGCACCATCTCATCCAGTTTCTCAATCGGTCGACCCGCGGAGTCCCGCAGCCTGAACAGACTGCCGGCTTCAGAGAAGTCGCAAAGCATGCGGGAAACATAGCCGGTTATTTCAGATCCGAGACCGAGCCGGACCTCGTAACTATTGCGGACTGCGGTTTGAAAGAAAGGCTCGAGCGGATGACTCTGTACCTGCATATTTGTCCCCGGATGAAACGCGCAGCAGGGAAGTGTGCAAGGTCCGTGTGCAACGTGCGCAGTCCGGAGTCCATTCCCGGCTATCGCTGGATTCTGGTGCTTTGTTAGAAAAGCTTAGACGGATTGTAGCATTTTCAATGTGAGCCAAATCACTCCACTTTTGTGGGAAGTACCGATGGTAACCAACTAAGGAAACGAAAAAAAGGCAGCCTCGAGGGCTGCCCTTTGATGCTGCACTGGGATAAAGCTTTAGACTGCGGCGGGCGCGCGCGACTCAAGTTCCGCAAGGCGCTTGGCCAGCAGCTTTTCGAGATTGACGAGCGCGGCCGAGAATCCGTCGATGCCTTCCTTCAGCTTGTCGGTGGCCATGCGATCCTCCGCATGCATGCGCTTGAATGCAGCCTTGTCCACAACAATCCGTTCGATCGGCAGGGCCTTGGCGGCGGCGGGATCGAGCTTGCGCGGCAAATCGCCCTGGGTCGCTTCGAGTTCGGCGAGCAACGCCGGCGAAATAGTGAGCAAATCGCAACCTGCAAGCTCGGTGATCTCGCCAATGTTGCGGAAGCTGGCGCCCATCACCTGCGTCTTGTAACCGAACTTCTTGTAATAGTTGTAGACCTTGGTTACGGACTGCACGCCGGGATCGTCCGCTCCTTGGTAGTCCTTACCTGTGTCCTTCTTGTACCAGTCGAGAATGCGTCCCACGAAGGGCGAAACGAGGGTTGCACCTGCTTCAGCCGCTGCAATTGCCTGGTGCAGTCCAAACAGGAGTGTCAGGTTGCAATGAATCCCCTCTTTTTCCAGGACTTCAGCTGCTTTGATGCCTTCCCACGTCGAGGCAATCTTCACCAGCACATGATCGCGACCGATCTTCGCCTTGTCATATTGCGCAATAATGCTGCGTGCCTGTGCGATGGTGGCTTCGGTATCGTACGAGAGCCGGGCGTCAACTTCGGTAGATACGCGACCGGGAACGATGGCAAGAATCTTCTTGCCGAAAGCAACCGCCAGGCCCTGAAATGCCAGGTTGGCGACGTCCTTATCGCTGGCGTTGTCACCCAATTCTTTCTTGGCATCCAGAATGACGCTGTCCACGATCGGCTGATACTGCGGCATTTGGGCCGCCGCCGTAATCAGCGAGGGATTCGTCGTAGCGTCGGTGGGGCGGAACTTCTCCATCGCTTGAATGTCACCAGTGTCGGCAACAACAGTGGTGTAATTGCGCAATTGTTCGAGCAGATTTTGTGGCATGTTTCCTCCTGGGGAAGGGGCCCGTGGGCGCTAGGTGCGTCCGGCTCCAGTGTACCGCTTCTTTTGATTCCCGGGGCTGGTCGAGGTTGCATCAGCGTTAAAACTAAGGCTCCAATCGCAATTGCACCTATTCCGATGCAGAGGCGAAGCTGTTGGATAGCACGCCCAGCCCCGACACTGTGACGTCGACGCGATCTCCGGCCTTCAGCGGCCCCACGCCGGCCGGAGTGCCGGTCAGAAGCAGGTCTCCCGGTTCGAGCGTAATGGCTGCCGTAATGTAGCTGAGCAGTGCGGGAATCTTGAAGATGAAATCGAGGCTTGAGCCGTGCTGGTGCAGTTCGCCGTTCACGCGAGTTTCAACCTCGAGCCCCGCATCGGGATCCACTTCGCTGCTCACCATCGGACCGACCGGGCAGAAGGTGTCAAATCCCTTGGCTCGCGTCCATTGCCCATCTTTCTTCTGCAGATCCCGCGCGGTTACGTCGTTGGCGATGGTGTATCCGCGAACAAAACTCCGCCAATCGGCATCAGGGCGCAGCTTGCTCGCGCGACGTCCGATTACCAGCGCTAGTTCGCCCTCAAAATCCACTCGCTCCGACGCGCGCGGCATCTGAACAACACCTCCAGGCGCGAGCAGCGACGACGGTGGCTTGAAGAAGAGCAGAGGCTCAGCCGGAACTTCGTTGCCCAATTCCTTGGCATGATCGCGATAGTTTCGCCCAACGCAGACGATCTTCGACGGCGTCACGGGTGCCAGCAGTTCTGCGGCGTTCAGTGCAAGCGGCTCGAAATCAAAACTCCAGGACGTGGCGTGCCCATGAATCAACTTGTAGGCGAGGTCTTCCTCCGGCGCTTCGATGAGGTCGACAATCCACAGTTCACCTCCGCGCTCTTCCACGGCGCCATAAACGATCTGATTTTCAAAACGAAAGCGGCAATACTTCATCGCAAGTTCTCCTCGCTTCGGCCTGCAGGTGCAGGCTCTCAGGGACTGGGAACGGTTTCCTGGGTTTCCACGGAACGCGCGCTTTCATGTCCCCCCTGGTCGATGGCGCTGACCGCGTAGCGGTAGGTGTGTCCCTGCTGCACCTGCGGGTCATGGAAGCCCGGCCCAACCACCGGCTGTGCAGGCGAAATCCGCTGCCACTCTCCGGCGCCCTCGCGCCGATACACTATGTAACCGGCCAGGTCGGGCTCGCTGTCCGGCTGCCAGCTTAAATCGATCGCGCTTCCAGTTCCATTTTCACCGGCCACGGAGACCGCAACCAGGCCGCTGGGCACAGCGGGCGGAAAAACGTCTTTGGCCTCCACTCGAATCGGAGGACAGAACTCGCCGGCAAATTCCAGTATCTTGCCGTTTACATCGATACGGCTCACGCGCTGTGCGCGATATTCATAGCTCTCGCCGAGGCGGATGTCTTTGTCGATGGCATGCCCCTCTTGCGCACCCGCCTCCACCAGCAGATTCTGCACCAGCGGCTCCGGCTGCGGCGCCATCAGGCCGGGCTGCGATTTCGGCGGCTGCGGAGTCAATAACTTACGTTGCAGGCGAACAAGCGCTTTCTCGGTGTTGGGATTCCAGCGTAGGACGATTCCGTCTCTGCGCACTTCCGCGTTGAGTCCTTCCACTGGAGACGGCGCTTCTCCTGCGAGCACAACGGCCGCATTCGACGGCCCTGCTGATCGGCCCTTGTGATTCTTCAGCTCCACAAAATAGCTCAAGGAGCGCGGCGCACCGGAGGCTAAAGACGGTGGAAGAATCTCTGAGAACTTTCCAGCCGCTCCCGGAGCCAGCAGTTGAGAGCCGCCAACCGGCTCGCAAGCTCCCACGCCATCCCGGCGACATACGATTGTCTCTACTAGAGCTTTCAGCGCCAGCTTGTCTGTGTTCTTTTTCGGCATCGTCCAGGCAAGGGTTACTTGGCCGCCAGCGCGAACTGCTGAAAGATCCGTCACCGGATCGGGCAGGTTCAGCGAAGGCGGCTGGGGCGCACCCGGGGTCCCGCAGCCCGCCAGTACCATTGCGACTGCCATCGCCAGCGCGGCCCATTCGCTTCGCACAGTTGTACTCATCGCCCTCCCAGTCTAATGGAGCGGCGCGCCTGACTGGCTGGTCGCCCGGGGTCTGCGAAGAACAATTCAGGCCAGGTGCAGGGCTTTGAATCGCCGGGCTTTCATCCGATTGCCGCATAGCTTCATGTCGCACCAGCGGCGGGTGTGATTCTTGCTCGTATCCAGAAAAAGCCAGCGGCAATCGGGTTTCCCGCAAGCTTTCACCTTCAGCATGTCATCGGATGTCATCAGGTCGGCTGTCTTCAGCGACAACAACCATAGAGGCAATTCATGAGTGATTGTTGTCGATGAGGTTTCCCACGCGAAGTGTGATTCAGACCAGATAAGTTTCTGGCGTTCCCTTGCCCCCTTGAAGTACCGTTCCAGCACTTTGATCTGCGCGCCAGCAGTGTCGCCGCCGTCGAGCATGGCGTAGAAAACTTCAGATGCGGCCTCGCGTAATTCCTTGACTCTCGGAAGGGCGCGCAAAGTAGTGCCTTCGTCTCCAGCGCGAAGTAAACGCCGCGTCTGGCTCGACGTCAGCAGCCGGGATTGCTCGCAGAAACGCAGCAGATTGGCGTAGCTTCCCAGCAATTCCTCCGGAGCGCCGTCTCGAAAACGCCAGTCAAGCGTGTTAACGAGGTCGAGTGCGGGATGGCCTCCAACCAGTTCGAAGACACGTGTATCGTGCACCGACCTGTCCGCGACAGCAGAACCACTCACTTCAGTTAACCTCTCAAAATATATTGACAGGTTACTTTCAATATGTAAATCTACTAACTATCTATGGCTGATTTAGTGGTTACTAATTCGAGCTCAACCACGGCGTCCGAATCGTACCGGACACGCATGATCCTGGCATTTTTCGCGATCTATGTGCTCTGGGGAACAACTTTTCTGGCGATTCGCATTGCGGTCGAAGAACTGCCCCCGCTGTTTGCTGCCGGATCGCGCTTCTTCATCGCCGGAGTCTTGCTTTATGGCTTCATGCGTATCAAGGGACACGCGAAGCCGACCGCCAATCAGTGGCGCAGCCTGGCCATCATGGGTCTGCTCATGTTCGTTGCGGAATACGGTCCGCTGTTCTGGGCGGAAAAATATGTCCCCTCGGGTATCGTCTCAGTGCTGGCGGCAACGTTGCCCATCCTTACGTTGGTCATTGAGATGTTAGTTCTACGACAGCAGCGTATGCGCCCCCTGGTTGCAGTTGCGACAATGCTGGGGTTTGCCGGGGTAACCGTGCTGGTTTGGCCCAGCAGCAGTCAGCATTTTGGACTGGTTCCATGCCTCGCCATTCTTGCCGGCGCCACAACATGGTCGCTGGGAAGCGTGCTCACCCGCTCACTGGATCTTCCCAAGTCACGCCCCGTTACGGCTGGAGCGGCGATGATGCTGGGCGGCGGCGCGCTGTTGGCGCTCTCAGCCGCGTTTGGCGAATTACATCCCCTGCCACATATTTCTTTGCGAGCCGGGTTGGCGGTGTTGTACCTCATAGTCTTCGGATCGCTTCTTGCCTTCACCGCGTTTGTGTGGCTGCTGGCCCATATGCCGGCCACTCGTGTCTCGAGCCATGCGTATGTGAATCCCGTCGTGGCCATCGCACTTGGATATTTTGTGGCCGGCGAAGTGGTCACGCTGCGCACTCTCGCGGGCTCGATTCTCGTGCTGATCAGCGTCTTCCTCATTCTTCGTAGGGGCAAGGCGAGCGCCTAGCCCCGCTTGCGCCGATCTGAATCCACAAGTCGTACGTCGCAACTTCTTTGAAAATGTTCGTCTAGATATGAAATTCCGGTATGGATGCGCCCTGAGAATTGCCTTCCGGACCGCTGAGTTCAATCTCCACGAAACCCTGGGCTCTTGATGAAAAGGTGCAAGGCGTGCTTCAGATCATTCCAAAGTTCGCACATGGTTGCTGCGCTGTATCACTGCCGGGATAGGTTCTGAGGAAGGAAGGTGCGTGCTCTTGCTAACTGTAGACGCACAGGCATTCGACCGGTTAGCGCAATCGATCCGCCAATTTTCGCAGTTTGCCCGCCCTCATGTCGTATTCTTGCCTACGATATCGAAAGGGAATTCGTTCCGTGCTGATCTTTGCGGCCATCCTTGCCATTTTTGTTTACGGAATGATTGCGGCAATGTTGGGCACCATTCTGCCCGACCTGTCCGATCGTTTCCATCTCACTCCTGCTCAGAATGGAACCATCGCGTTTGTACAGGCGTTAGGGCTCATCATCGCATCGCTCGGGGTTGGACCGCTGCTCGATACCTCGGGCGATAAGGTCGGATTGATTCTCGGCCTGGCATCTATTGCGGTCGCGCTATTTGCGCTGCCGCGCTCGCCGGGGTTTCGCGGCATTTTGCTGCTCATGTTCCTGCTCGGCATGGGCGGCGGCATCGTCGTGACGGGCGCGAATGCGCTTGCCAACAGCGTAAGCGGCGCACACAGCGCCATAGCGCTAAATCTTGTGAATCTGTTTTTTGGCTTGGGCGGATTCACCACCCCGTTCATCGCAGCGAACCTGTTCAAGAAGAGCTGGGTCCGTCTCTGCTATACGGTTGCTTCGCTCACCGTGGTGGCGCTCCTGTTCCAGGTATTCGTCAAGATGCCCGCGCCAAGCGGCAACGCCCGCTTCCTCCTCGCCGAAGTGGGACCCATTCTCGGTCGGCCAGTCCTCTTTATGCTGGGCCTCTTTCTGTTCCTCTACATCACCTGTGAAGTCGGTGTCTGGAATTGGCTGCCGCGCCATCTCATCGCCCAGGGAATTCCGGAGTCGCGCGCCCTCAACATCCTGTCGCTCGGCTTTGCTCTTGGCTTGCTTATCGGCCGCGTCGGTGTCTCTCCGATCTTGATCAACGTGCCTGCCATCGAAGTGACCTTGGCGGCATCTGTGGCCATGGCGATCACCACATTTCTGATGCTGCGAACAAACAAGCCAACCGCAGCTTTCGCACTCGTTTTTGTTGCGGGCGTCTCCATGGCCCCTGTCTTTCCCACAACCCTGGCAATCGTTGGCAATGCGTTTCCGCGCATGACAGGAACCGCGCTGGGCTTCGTGATCACGTGCGGATGGGTTGGCCTTGCCGTTAGTTCTCGCATCATCGGCGCAATCGCGGGAGGCGATCCGCTGCGCCTTAAGAAGGCTCTCCTGCTCATTCCCGCTTCGGCTGTAGTGATGGTGGGTCTGAACGTTGCAATCTGGTCGGTAATCCGCTAGAGCATCCTTTGCGTGAAAGGAACACTATGACTGCCGGCACTTTTCCCGGTTCGCTTTCATCCTCCAACGACGGCACGCGTCGTGCGTACAATCTCTTTCTCCTGCTTGTGGCTGGCCTGGGTGGCCTGCTATACGGCATCGATGTCGGCATCATCGGCGGGGCGTACCCGTACCTCGAAGCCACTTCCGGCCTGACCAACTCGCAGCTTTCAATCATTGTCGCGGCGGTGCTATTGGGCAGCGTCTTCTCGACATTGTTTGCTGGATTGCTGGCTGATTGGATGGGCCGCAAGCCATTGATGATTCTCAGCGGTGCTGCCTTCATTATCAGCATCCCGGTGATTGCGCTTTCGCATGGCTACGCTCCGCTGTTCTTCGGCAGGCTTCTGCAGGGCATGAGCGGAGGCTTCATCGGCATTGTCGTGCCCTTGTATCTCGCCGAGTGTCTCTCGGCTTCGACGCGCGGAAAAGGCACAGGCGTTTTTCAGTGGTTGCTCACGCTCGGAATCGTCGTTGCAGCCCTGGTCGGGATTTACTTCAGCTACCGCGTCGATGCCGTAGCGCGCACCGCCGATGCCAATGCGCTAATTCATTTCAAAGACGTGGCTTGGCGGAGCATCTTCTGGGTCTCGCTCCCTCCCGGTGTGCTATTTGTGATCGGCAGCCTGATGGTCACAGAATCGCCCCGTTGGCTTTTCCGGCGCGGCAAGGTCGAGAAGGCCCGTGTGGCTCTGCTGCGTTCCCGTTCTCCCGAACAGGCAACCATTGAGTTGCGGGAAATGGAAGAGACGCAACACGCAGTGTCATCGCGGACCTCTGGCGAGAAAGCTCGGGATTCGCTTCTCCGCCGCAAGTACATCATTCCCTTCCTGCTGGCCTGTCTCATCCTCGCCTGCAACACGGCCACTGGCATCAATTCTGTCGTCGGCTACAACACGGGCATCCTGATGCAAAGCGGCCTGTCTGATCTTCATGCGCACTGGGGTTATGTGCTCTTCACGGTGGTCAACTTCACCATGACCATCGTGGGCATGACTCTGGTCGATCGCAAAGGACGCAAATTCCTGTTGATTCTAGGCACCAGCGGAATCATTGTTTCCATGGTGACCGTCGGCGTCATGTTTCTCAGGACGGAACGACAGAGCGTGGATGTCGGCAGTCTCATTCAGTCGCGGGTCGGGCCTGATCAGGAACTGAGTCTGCATTTCGACCAGGCAGAGGCGAGTCGTCTGCTGGCTGCCCAGGGTAACGCGTCCGGCGATATTCATGCCAATCGCGCTTCCTTCGCGATCATCTACTCGTATGGAGACTTCACGGCGTCAACGAGCTACGTGCGTTCGGATGATCCAGCGGCCGAACCGCTCAAAGTAAATCGTGCCAGCTGCGTGCCCGACAACAAGGTGAAAGCGTTCTTCTCGGATCCGTTCGCAAATCTCGAAGCAGCTCAAACTGCGCCACTAAAAATTAAGAAGGCAATTCTTGGCTCGGTGCCTGATTCGAGTCACGGATGGCTGGTTGCTCTCGGTCTTTATTGCTTCGTGGCGTTTTACGCGATGGGTCCCGGCGTTTGCGTGTGGCTGGCCCTCTCAGAACTGATGCCTACACGCATTCGCTCCAACGGCATGAGCGTGGCGCTGGTGCTCAATCAGTTGGTTTCGACCACGCTGGCCGCCATCTTCCTGCCATTTGTCAGTAAATACGGCTACTCGTCGATGTTCTTCCTGTTTGCCGGGTTCACGGTCATCTATTTCCTGACCGCAGCGTTTCTGCTCCCCGAGACGAAGGGAAAGACACTCGAAGAGATTGAAGCTCATTTTGAAGCGCGAGGAGCGCGCTGAGTCCTACGCTTCGATCACAGCTTTTGAGAGATTGCGCGGCCGGTCCACGTCCACGCCGTGCTCCAGCGCCATAGCGTAGCTGAAAAGTTGCAGCGGGATCACCTCGGGAATGGGCAGCAGGTGCTCGCTCACCGGCTTCACAAAAACGCAATCCGACGCCACCGCAGGTACCTCGCGGTTGCCGGCATTGGCAATTGCGATCACGCGTGCGCCCTGTCGCTTCATGTCCCCAAGCAATTGCAGCGTCCTTTCGTAACGCAGAACAGAATCGTCAACCGTGCGATCCACCGTCGCCACCACCACCAACGGAACGTGCTCGCCCACAAGCGCATTCGGCCCGTGCTTCAACTCTCCCGTGGGATAGCCCTCCGCCTGTACGTACGACGATTCCTTCATCTTGAGCGCGCCTTCACGGGCAATCGCGTAGTGCACTCCGCGGCCGAGATACAGGAAGCTGGCCGCATCGCGATAATTCGCGGAGAGCGCGGTAATCTGCGCCTTCCACGCGTCCAGTTGGCTTTCGATGAGTTCGGGCAGCGAGCGCAATTCAGCGATGCGCGCTTTCAGTTGCGCAGCGTCGAATGTCCCAAGCCGGCCGGCCTGGTACATCGCGAGCAGGTACAGCGCGGTCAGTTGGCAGGTAAAGCTCTTGGTGGCGGGAATGGCAAGTTCAGGCCCCGCGGCAAGCGGCATTGCGGCGTGCGCTTCGCGCAGCATGGTACTGCCGGGGACGTTCGCGATTGCGAGTGTCTGCTGTCCACCTTTGCGGGCAAACCGCAGCGCAGCCAGAGTGTCGGATGTCTCGCCCGACTGCGAAATCACGATAACCGAAGGCTGGCGAGGATTTGGCGTGGTGCGGCAACCGTATTCGCTTGAATACTCGACATCCACAGCCATGCCGCATAGGTCTTCAAAGATGATTTCCGCCGCCAGGCCTGCGTGCCGGCTCGAACCACTGGCGGAAATCAGCACCTCGCCGCGGGAATTGAGCCAGTTTGAAAGTGGGGCAAAAGCCTCTGCTCTCAGTCCAGGACCGTCAAGGTACAAGTCGAGGGTGCGCCCAATTGCAGCGGGCTGTTCAAAAATCTCGCGGAGCATGGCATGAGACAGTTCAGTCACGACGATGGAGCCTTTCCTTGGTCATTGCGAATGGTGAAAACCACTCGGGTCAATTCTAAGCGCTGTGGCTCAGCACTCCGCCTGGTGGTTCAGAGTTTGCGCAAGCGCGCACATGCGTCGTCGAGGTCATTGTCCTTCTTGGCGAAGCAGAAGCGCAGCAGGTCCTCGCCGCGGCCCGGACGGAAGAAAGCTGAGCCGGCAACGGCGGCAACGCCGGTTGCCGCTAGTAGATGGCGAGCCTTCTGTGCGGCTGTTTCGCCGGGCAAATGGCTTGCCTTTGCCAACACGTAGTAGGCTCCGGCGGGAACGCTGGGCTCCATCCCGGCATCGCGCAACGCTGCCAGCATGCGCTCTCGTTTGGATTGATGGTCGGCCGCAAGTTGTGTATAGAACTGCGGCGGCAACTGTTCGAGCCCCGCAGCAGCGCCATGCTGAAACGCCGAAGGTGCACAGACGTAGGTGAGGTCGTGAAAATATCCCATCGCCCCCATCCACTTCGCATCCGCTGTGACGTAGCCAAGCCGCCAACCCGTTACGCTGAACGTCTTGCTGAAGCCCGACATCACGATCGTGCGTTCGCGCATGCCTTCGAGCGTAGCCAGCGGAATATGTTCGGCGCCATCGTAGACGAAATACTCGTAAATCTCATCGGTGAATACGAATAGATCGTGTTCCCGCGCTACATCGGCCACTACCTCCAACTCTGCACGCGTAAATACCTTTCCACTCGGATTCGCCGGGGAGTTGAGAATGATTGCGCGAGTGCGTGGAGTTACCGCGGCGCGCATCGCATCCGCATCGAGCACCCAATCCGGCTCGGCCAGAGGAACCAGCACCGGCTTGACCCGCATCGATTTCAAAGTGCTGACGTGGTAGCCGTAGAAAGGTTCAAACAGCAGGACTTCGTCGCCGGGATTCAGGAGCGCCATTGCCGCTGCATGCAGGCCAGCGGTCGCGCCTGAGGCGACCAGGACTTCAGTCTCGGGGGCGTAGCGCAGGCCATAATCGCGAAGCTGCTTTTGCGCAATTGCGTTGCGCAGACGCGTAATGCCGTCGAGCCGCGTGTAGATATTGTGTCCGGCTAGAATGGCGGCAATGGCAGCAGTTTCGACCGGTCCCGGGACTGGCGTGTCGCAGACTCCCTGGGCAAGGTTGATGCCCCCGATGCGATCGCACTCCACACTCATGGCGCGAATCTCGGATTGCATGGCTCCCGGCGCCAGTTCGCTCAAGGCAAGCCGGGATGTCGTGTGGAGACGGTGCGCGAGGCTGTCGGTCACGGGGAAGCTCTCTCCAACCTTCATCAGTAATCTTACATTCTGCCACTTCGAGCGGTAACACCAGCCCGGGGCGTAGAATCCATGTTTTACGCCAGCGCATTTATGCATGAGCTTTCCATCGTCTCCAGCATCGTCGATTCGGTAACCGAGACCCTCGTTGCCTACCCCGGCGCAACGGTGAAGGAAGTGCGTCTCCGCGTAGGCGCAATGGCAGCGGTGATTGAAGACTCGCTGCAGTTCTGCTATGGAATCGCGACCGATGGCACCTCTCTTGAAGGGTCGAAGCTGGTGGTCAAGATTCTGCCGGTGAGGATGCATTGCGATTCGTGCGACCAGGATGTGGAAATCAATTCGTTGCAGAGTTTTCGCTGTCCCCGCTGCGACCAGCCCGTCTCCGATTTGCGGCAGGGCCGCGAACTGGAGATCGAATCCATCGAAATTGATGAAGTTGAGGAAAAGGTATGACGACCCGGATTGTGGAACTGCGGCAGGGGATTCTGAAGAAGAACGACGAGCTGGCGCGTGACCTGCGCGGCCGCTTCCAAACGGCTGGTGTGTTGGTGCTAAACCTGGTTTCAAGCCCCGGTACAGGGAAAACAGCTTTCCTTGAGCGCACCCTTCGCGAACTACGGGCAGGCGGAGCAAGGGCCGCTGCGCTGGTCGGCGATCTTGAGACTGACAACGATGCGCGCCGGCTGGCAGCCAGCGGTGCTCCCGTCCGGCAGATCAACACCCACGGAATCTGTCATCTCGAAGCTGAAATGGTAGGCAAGCACCTTGAGGGGTGGGACCTCGCCGAGTTCGACTACCTCTTTATCGAAAACGTGGGCAATCTGGTCTGCCCTTCGAGCTACGATCTGGGAGAGAAGATTCGCGTAGCGCTTCTCTCGGTGACCGAGGGCGAAGATAAGCCGCTTAAATATCCCACCCTGTTCAACTCCGCCGACGCCGCGATCATTACCAAGATGGATATCGCGGAACCATGCGACTTTGACCGCGAAAAGGCGGTCCACAACATCAACGAGATTCGTCCCGGCATTCGCATCTTTGAGACCTCTGCCAAAACCGGCGCCGGCATGGCAGAATGGCTTGCATATTTAGCTGAAGAGCGGGCTAAACGCGCCTGAGGGCTTTCCGATGAAGAAATCGACTTCCGTATCCCGAGTTCCGGCGAGGAAAGCGGCGAGTTCAGCAGCGGATGTCGATGCCTATCTGGCCGCAGTCCCCGAACCTGCGCGAAGCACCCTAGAAAAAGTCCGCGCAACCATCCGCTCGGTCGTGCCGCCCGATGCGACAGAGTGCCTAAGTTACGGAATGCCAGCCTTTCGCTATAAAGGGACGCTGGTCGGGTATGCGGCCTTCAAGAACCATTGCAGCTTCTTCCCCATGAGTGCAGCGCTCATCGACCAGTTCGAGGGCGATTTGAAGGGATACCGGACGTCCAAGGGTACCCTCCAGTTTCCGTTGGATAAGCCGCTTCCGGCGTCACTTCTGAAGAAAATGGTCAAAGCGCGGGTCGCCGACAATGAGCGCAAAGGCAGCAGATAGCTCTTCAAGTGATCTAAATCACCTTGACTGCCATCCAAACGGGGTATAAGAAGGTTGCCATGTGTCTAGCAATTCCGGGAAAAGTCGAAGAAATTACCACTGAAGGCGACCTTCGCATGGGTCGAGTGAACTTTGGCGGTGTCGTTAAACGAGTCTGTCTTGACTATGTGCCCGAGCTGGTTGTCGGCGACTATACCATTGTCCACGTTGGGTTTGCGCTCTCAAAGATTGATGAGGATAGCGCCCAGAAGACGCTCGACGTCTTCCGTGAGATGGGGATGCTCGACGAGGAACTCGGCAGCGAAGAAGAGGCGTTTGCAAGAGCGGCCGCGGCACCGCAATCACCATGCCCCGACGGGAGTTGTGAACCCAAATGAAATACCTCACAGAGTTTCGTAATGGCGAAATGGCGCAGCGCATCGCGCGGGAGATCCACCAGGTTGCCACGCGGCCTTGGAAAATCATGGAAGTCTGTGGCGGCCAGACCCACTCCATCATCCGCAACGGCATCGACCAGATGTTGCCCGCCGGCATCGAGATGATTCACGGCCCGGGCTGTCCGGTCTGCGTCACTCCCCTCGAATTGATCGACAAGGCGCTGGCCATCGCATCCCAACCGGGGGTTATCTTCTGCTCCTTCGGCGACATGCTGCGCGTGCCCGGAACTGACAAGGATTTGTTCCAGGTAAAGGGCTCAGGTGGCGACGTCCGCGTCGTCTATTCGCCGCTGGATGCCGTGGAGCTGGCGGCAAAGAATCCTGATCGGCAAGTCGTTTTCTTCGGTGTCGGATTTGAGACTACCGCGCCAGCGAATGCGATGAGCGTGCACCTGGCCAAACGGCGCGGCTTGAAGAATTTCTCCGTGCTGGTTTCCCACGTGTTGGTTCCTCCGGCGATTCAGGCGATCATGGCCTCGCCCGGCAACCAGGTACAGGGATTTCTGCTGGCGGGCCATGTTTGCAGCGTCATGGGCTACTGGGAATATCCGCCCGTGGCCGCGAAGTACAAGATCCCGCTTGTCGTCACAGGATTTGAGCCTTTGGACTTGCTCGATGGTATTCGCCGCTGCGTTATCCAGCTTGAAGCCGGGCAGCACGAAGTGGAAAACGCCTACGAGCGCATTGTGACTTTCGACGGCAACCAGTCCGCGCAAAAGCTGCTGGCTGAAGTCTTTGAGGTGACCGATCGCGCCTGGCGAGGCATCGGCGTGATTCCGAAGAGCGGCTGGAAGCTCAGCGAGCCTTATCGCGAATTCGATGCCGAGGAGCGATTCCACATCACCGGGATTCATACCGTCGAGTCGCCTCTGTGCCGTTCGGGCGACGTGCTGCGTGGTGCCATCAAGCCCGCCCAATGTGGGGCTTTCGGCAAAGAATGCACCCCCCGTCATCCGCTGGGCGCCACGATGGTGTCGAGCGAAGGTGCTTGCGCAGCTTACTTCAACTATGGCCGTTTCCTGTCGGCGGAGGACTTAGCCACCGCAGGTGCAGGACTCACCACCACCGCGGCGGGTGTGGCAAATGGCTGAGAAAGATGGCCAGCCGGATTTCTCGAACTGGTCCTGTCCACTCCCTCTCGTCGGCTATCCTGACATCGTCATGGGTCACGGCGGCGGTGGCAAGCTCGGCAACGAACTTGTCGAATTCATGTTTCTGCCCGCATTCCGAAATCCCGCGCTTGAAAATCTAGGCGATGCAGCCGTATTGGATTTACCGCCCGGCCGCTTAGCCATGAGCACGGACTCCTTTGTCGTTCAGCCGCTCTTTTTTCCCGGTGGTTCCATTGGCGCTCTAGCCGTTAACGGTACCGTGAACGACCTGGCAGTTTCCGGCGCGGACCCCAAATATCTCAGCGCCAGCTTCATTCTCGAAGAAGGCTTCCCTGTGGCCCAACTCGCTGCCATTGTTGAAGCGATGGCAGCTGCCGCTGCTACAGCCGGCGTCAAAATCGTCACCGGCGACACCAAGGTAGTGGAACGCGGTCACGGCGACGGTTGCTATATCAATACCGCGGGAGTGGGCGTTCTGCGTCCCGGGATTAGCGTCGGCCCGCATCGTGCGCAGGTTGGCGACACGATTCTCGTGTCTGGCACTGTCGGCGACCATGGAATGGCCATCATGAGCGTGCGCGAAGGCCTCGAATTTGAGAGCCAGATTCGCTCAGATTGCGCGGCGCTGAATGGCCTGATTGCAGATGTACTCGCGGCAGCCGGTACGGCAGTTCATGCAATGCGTGATCCCACGCGCGGCGGCCTGGCCTCAACCCTGAACGAAATTGCAATCTCATCAAATGTCGGTGTCGAGATCGACGAGCCAAGCCTTCCCGTCCGAACTGACGTGCAATCGGCCTGCGATCTGCTTGGTCTCGATCCGGTATATGTGGCCAATGAGGGCAAGGTGGTGTTTTTTGTTGCGCCCGAATCCGCTGCACGGGTACTCGATGTGTTGCGGGCTCATCCCCTTGGTGGCGACGCTGCACGCATTGGCCAGGTCACTGCGCAGCATCCCCGCATGCTTGTGGCGCGTACCGGCATGGGAGCCAATCGCGTCATTCCCACCCAGATCGGCGAGCAGCTTCCGCGTATCTGCTGAGACTGTCTTCAGTCGACTGCATTCTTTTGTTCAGCCCAGGCGATCGAATGCCTGCTGGATGCGGGCAGGGATGGCTGCGGGAAGGTCTTGGAGGTTATAGCCGATTTCGAGAACCATTGCCTGTGGCTCCGGGATCTGCTTGAGAGCTTCGAGGGATGCGGGCCAGTCGATGGTGCCATCACCCGGCCAGAGATGTTCGTCCTTCACGCCATGGTTGTCGTGCACATGGACCTCGCCAATGCGTTTGCCAAGCAGGCCAATCGCTTCTGCGATCCCAATGGTGATGTGGGCATGGCCGAGATCGAGGCAAACATCGATGTTATCCAGGTGCCCCAATTCAAAGATGGTCATCAGGTGCTCGGGAGTCGTTGCGTCGCTGGTCAGATTTTCGACCAGCACGCGCACGCCCAGGGGCTTCGCGAATGCGCCGAGATGTTCTAGAGCCGTCGTGGCAAATTCGATAGTGCGCAGCGACCAGCCGTCGTCTCGTTCGCCGAGATGCACTACCAGCTTCTTGAAGGGAATTCGCTCGGCGGCTTCGAGGGCACGCTTGATCTCATCCATTGCATCAATGCGTCGGGATTTTTCAGGATGGATAAGGTTTACCGGGGTTGCTCCGGCTCGTCCCATCTCTCGATCGGGATAAAGGGGTGCATGCATTGAGAAAGCCTCGGTGGGATTCGAGGCAAACCAGCCCGCCAGTTCGGCGACATGTTCGCGGCTGGTGTAGTCGAAATGCTGGCGCGCGGCAAATAGCTCAATCGCCTGGGCGCCAGACCGTGCCGCCAATTCCAGAAGGCCAGGATGCAATCGCTGTTTCAGGAAAAGGTGAGTGGAAAGAACTCGCAGCATCTTCGAGCGGACCCCCGGGCGCCGGCCAGATTGCAGCCTTCGTTCCGACGCTACAATCCATTGTCTCATTCTTGCAATGACTTAGCGCGGGTGAGGGCGGGTTTGCAGTTCGTGCGGCCAGGATCGGCACTCTCTCCGGTCCACGCCGTGCTCTGGACATAAGAACGGATTTTGCCTATGCTACCCACACAGTTACCCCTTGGGTTCTCAGCTGGATCAGGGTTTTAGTTGGAGTAAGAAACACCTCGTTCGGTTCCAAGTGCAACTGTGCCCAACGCATCTGCTCAGTACGCCGGGTGTAGACCCGATTAATTCGGTGATACCGGAGACTGTGTTGAAACCGATTCACATTCCGAACTCTGAAGCGATAGGTCGATTACCCTTTTTCGTCCGATTTTTGCTGGGATGTTGCATGGCTACCGGCGCGGTGACCCTCACTTCTGCAATCGCGCCGTTGCGTTCATTCCCTCTTCTGCTCGCGTTTCCAACAGTCGTTCTCTCCGCATGGTTTCTGGGGATGTGGGGCGCAGCGGGCTGTGCCCTTATTGACGTGACGCTTGTAGACGCCTTCCTGACCAAAACGCAATCGAGATTTTCTACCGGCAACGTCACCCAGGAAATTCGGCTGGCGATGTTTCTTGCAGTATCCCTGCTGCTGGGCTGGTCGATACGACGGCTGGCGCAGCAGCGCGCCGAACTGAGCAACAAGGAACTTGAGCAGCGACTGTCTCTAGCAGAGTCTGAGAGGCGCTTGGCCGAGGAGCGGGCACGCGCAAGTGAGATATTGCGGGATCGCGAAAATATGCTCCAGATCGCCTTGCGCGCGAGTGGTATGGGGTTGTGGGTCTGGAATGTCTCGAATAGCGTGGTTCACAGGTCTGACGAAGTTTTTCGCATGGTGGGCTGCGAACCCGGTGCATTTGGCCAGGAGCCGGAGGCGTGGTTGAAATACGTTCATCCGGAAGACGTCGATGGCTTGAAGGAAACCATGGGGAAGGCCTGTGCTGATGGCACGGATTATCACACGCAGTATCGCGTTATAACAACGGATGGTGCAGTGCGTTGGCTTGAATCGCAGGGCACGTGCCACCGCGATTCTGAAGGGAATGTGGCGCGGATCGTCGGCGTCATGGCCGACATCACCCGCCGCAAACAAACGGAAGAGGCGATGTTGCGAGCCGAGAAACTGGCGATCGCCGGCCGCTTGGCTGCTTCTGTCGCGCACGAAATCAATAATCCGCTGGAAGCGGTCGCGAACATGCTCTACCTGATTACGCTCAGCGACTCGGCCGAGGATGCGCAAAAGCATGCCTCTGCCGCAATGGATGAGCTCATGCGCGTCTCGCTGATTGCGCAATCAACTTTGAAGTTTCACCGGCAGACAGGTTCGCCGAAGGTTACAGTCCTTTCTGATGTGTTGAACTCGGTGCTGACTTTGTTTCGCGCGAAATTGCAGGCGCTTGATATTTCGGTCGATTTGAGAATTGGCCCCGAGGAGCCAATCGCATGCATGCCAAGTGAAACCCAGCAGATTTTCGCGAACCTCGTGGCGAATGCCATTGAAGCGATGCAGCGCAATGGAAGGCTCTTGATCCGCGTGAACCCTTCACGCGATTGGCGCGACCCAAAAACTGAAGGCATGCGGGTAACGATATTCGACACCGGAACAGGAATAGACCGGACAACTATGCGCAGGATTTTTGAGCCGTTTTTCACTACCAAACCCGAAACAGGGACAGGCTTGGGTCTATGGGTGGTGGCGCAATTGGTTGAGCGGCACAATGGGCGCGTACGTGTGTGGAGCTCTCAGAGAG
This sequence comes from uncultured Acidobacteriaceae bacterium, assembly GCA_963826915.1. Taxonomy (GTDB): domain Bacteria; phylum Acidobacteriota; class Terriglobia; order Terriglobales; family Acidobacteriaceae; genus Telmatobacter. The sequence goes on along the minus strand of CAWGYG010000002.1, from coordinate 719,482 downwards.
CGGGCGCAAGCGGAACGGCGTTCTCAGTGTTCCTGCCGATCGGCGAAGTCCCCGCAGCTGTCATAGCGCATGACGATCAGCTCACTTCGCAGGCAAGCGGCCCGCAAGCTCGGGATGTGCCGGAAGTGGAAGGAATTTCCCTGGAACTGCTTTCTCCTACCCGCATCGCCTAGGCAATTCAATACCCAGCCGCTTTTCCATAGTGGCTGCGGTGATCCTGTCCCCCCTCGAGTTCGCCGGTTTTGGGATCTACCGCAATGCACTCTCCGTTGGACCAATGACCATCTCGGATATCGACTGTGTAGCCCATCTTGCGCAATTCCGATACCGCGGATGAACTGAATCCTGGTTCCAGGTAGAGCTTGTCCGGCAGGTATTGGTGGTGGAAGCGTGGAGCGTCGACGGCTTCTTGGATGTTGAGACCGCCTTCCGCGGCGGACAGAAAGATATTTGCCACAGTGGTGATAATGCGCGCGCCACCCGGCGATCCCAGCACAAAACGCAGCTTCCCGCCCTCCAGCACAATCGTGGGTGTCATGGAACTCAGCGGACGCTTTTCCGGCGCGATGGCGTTGGCCGGACCTTGAATCAGGCCGAACATGTTGGGCACCCCCATCTTTGAGGCAAAGTCGTCCATCTCATCGTTGAGCAGAAATCCGAGCGATCCGGATGTGACATGCGAGCCGAATCCATCGTTGAGAGTGGTGGTCACAGAGACCGCGTTGCCTTCGGCATCGACGACCGAGTAGTGAGTGGTGTCCTGCGATTCGATCCGCTTGCCCGCGGTTGTAGGCGCGGGCGGCAGGAAACCTGCGGGGCGCTTCAGTGTCGCGCTCGGACTTGCCGCCTCGGGAGCAATGCTGCGTCGCCATGCCTCGGCGTACTTCTTTGCGATGAGATCTGCGACAGGAATCTTGTTGAAGTCAGGGTCGCCGAGATAATCGGCGCGATCCATGTAGGCGCGACGATACGCCTCGGTGATCAGGTGCATGGATGCAGCGGTTCGGTCGCCCAGGCTCGGCAGGTCGTAGCTTTCGAGGATGTTCAGTGCGCTCAGCAGCACCACTCCGCCCGACGAAGGCGGCGGTGCGCTGATGATCGTGTAGTTGTGAAACGTACCGATAACGGGCTTGCGCTCGACAACGTTGTATTGCGCCAGGTCTTCAAGCGTAATCAGCGCTCCGCCCTTTTTCAGATCGTCGATCAGCTGGTGCGCCATCTTGCCGTGGTAGAAATCGTCGGGGTCTGCGGCAATGCGCTCCAGTGTGCGGGCAAGATCGGGCTGCTGAAAGGTCTCGCCATACGTGTAATAAGAGCCATTGCGTTGAAACAGGAGTCGCGACTCGGGATAGCGTGCGAGATCAGGATCGGTGAGTTCGTGGGCCTCTTCGACCGATAGGACAAAACCATCCTCCGCGAGCTTGATGGCCGGAGCCATGACGCGCTTCAGTCCTAGTTTGCCGTATTTGCGCTCGGCGTAAACCAGCCCGGCAACTGACCCGGGCGTGGCGATGGAGCGATAGCCGATGACACTGGCGTCGGGAATGATATTGCCGTGCGCATCCTGATACATGGTTTCAGTCGCGGCCAGCGGCGCCTTTTCGCGGAAGTCAATAAAAGTGGACTTGCCATCGTGCGTGCGGAGCAACAGAAATCCACCGCCGCCAAGATTGCCTGCCACGGGGTGCACCACGGCCAGCGCAAAACCGGTCGCCACCGCGGCGTCCACGGCATTGCCGCCTGCTTGCAGGATCTCGACGCCTGCGTCGGATGCCAGGTGATGGACGCTGACCACCATCCCGTGTGCCGCGCGCACCGGCTCTTCGCCGTGGTAGGTGAGCACATTCATCGTGCCCTCCTGCGCGAAGGATTGATTGGAAAACAAAATCGGGGCGACTGCAATGGCCGCAAAGATGAGGAAGAGAGGTCGGCTCGGCATAGCTTTCCAGACAGGATAACTCGCGCCGAAGGGTTCGGGCCGTACAACCAGCGAAGCCCCAGGGCCATCACACCGACGGAACATTCTTCAGCGCAAACTAGAAATAAAGGAGTTGGACCTGATGCACGCTGTTTTGCTCTACGAATATGGAGATGCAGAGAAGCTTTGTTATACGACAACAGACATTCCTAAATACGCGGGCAATGAAGTCCTGGTCAGTGTCAAAGCTACCAGCGTTAATCCAATTGATTACAAACTTCGCAGCGGGGCGGCGAGAGCTCGCTTTCCCTTGGAATTTCCAGCGATCCTGGGTCGCGACCTCGCGGGAGAGGTGGTGGAAGTCGGAAGCGATGTCGCGGGGGTAGCCAGGGGAATGCGTGTGATGGCGCTGACCAACCGCACCTATGCCGAGTATGCCGCCGTAAAGGCGGATGTGCTGGCCTCGATTCCCGATGGGCTGGAATATGAGCAGGCGGGGGCTCTGCCGCTGGTCCTTTCAACCGGCTCTCAGTTGATTGAGCAGGCCATAAAGCTGAAGGCGGGCGAGACGGTATTGGTCACTGGCGCACTCGGCGGTGTGGCGCGGACCGCGGTGCATGTTGCACGCAAACTCGGCGCGCGCGTCTTGGCGGGTGTCCGATCAAGCCAGAAGAACCAGGCAGCGGAGTTGCATGCGGATGAGGTGATCGCAATTGACGATGAGGGCGAGATTGACCGTTTGCACAATCTCGATGCGATCGCCGATACGGTTGGAGGGCCAACCATTCAACGGTTGCTGAAGGCTATCAAGAGCGGAGGTGTCCTCGGGTCGGTGTTGGGAGTGCCCGAAGGTGCAGGCAACTACGGCATCCGCGTTGAAGCGATGATGACGGTACCTGATGCCGCGCGTTTGCATGAACTGGCCGGCGATTTCGCCCGGCATGAGTTCACGATCCCCATCGCAAGGGTGATGAAGCTGAAGGACATTCAGGAGGCGCATCGCCTTGCGGAGAGCGGCGTCGGGGGAAAGATCGTGTTGGTGCCTTAGCAATTGTCCTTGAGATATGGTGCTCAGAAACAAAGCGGCAGACGAAGAAGCTTCGTCTGCCGTCGTTCCTTAAGTCGTCTATAGAAAACTGACGATCTGACGAACCGCATCCTCCGGCTCTAACGGCAACAGGGCTTTGGAAGGTTCGATGCCGGCCGCGTGGCGCATAGGCAGCAGGCCGAGTTCTTGAAGCAGCGCGATGCTGGCTTCATCCCTCGAGCTCAATGCGCGAAGTTCCGAATGCCCGTAGCGATGCCAGTTGTCAGAGAGATTCGCTGCGATCGTTTCGGGGGTTGAGTCGTCGCTGGCAATCACGACCATTTTCAACAGGGCGAGTTCACGATCGGTGAGCCGCGCAGCCGGTAGACCCTTTTTCAGGTCTTGAGCAACAGGGAGCAGCTGTTTCTGGAAGTTTTCCTTGATCTCCATCCATCGCGCCAGACCAAGCCACGTTGGCGGATCGTCCGGAATCGGGATGATCAGCTTGTGCATCTCCCTGACAAGTTGAGGAATGCCGGAAGTTAAGTTGTAGATGTCTTCGAATTGCTTGTCGGAAAGCGCGATCTTGTAAAGCTCGCCAAACCAGGCCTTGAGATGCTCAAGAGTCAGTCGGCGCAGTGAAGCGATTCCCTGAAAATGGTTTTCAGATGGTTGCAAAAGTCCCCAACGCAGCAGATCGGCTCCGCCAGTGAAAAGCAGCAGGCCCTCGTCGGCGTCCACAAGTCTCTTCACATCTCCGGGTGCCACGGGGTCGAGATCGGAGGTGCCCGTAAAACCCGTCAGGGCGCGAATGCCGCACTTGGGATGGGTAACGGGGTTCTGTTCGCGCGGTTCCAGCCAGAGCGAGACTGCGATCAGCGCCCGCACCTTGCGCGCTTCCTTCTCTCCCACCTTGGACTTCTCAATGCGGCGGGAAAACTCTTCGATCTGATCCCACGGGAAAAATGAAAGCCTGCCGTTCACTGACGGCCCCGCAGAATCGAGTGCAACCTCGTCGACCTGCGCATTTTCTGCAGCAGCGGTTGGACTGGGAGTCTCGAAGATGGATGCTTCGTTCAGTTCCTCCCAGACCTTGTCGACATGATTGGCGGGTGTCTCTTTTGTATTTGATTCCGTCGCGAGAGGAGAAGTTGTGGCAGGCAGAGGCTCTTCCTTCAGAACGGTTTCCTCAATCCTTGGTAAAACGACCGGTGACTCAGAAGCTGTTGTCGGCGCCGGAGAAATGGATGGTATTGACTTGCCAAGTTGGACCGCGGGCGACTCTTGGCCATCGCGCCACCATTCGATTTCCAGTTGACGCACGAAATCATCAAGCCGTGGGAAGTTGGTCTTGAGATTCTGCAAATCGGGTTCGTCGGCTTCGTCTTCCAGGCTGCATGCCCAGGCGAGCCATTCCTCGACTGCCGGACCGGGGAGCACGGGAGGCGAAGCAAGCGCAGAGATTTCCATCAATTCCGACACGGCTGCATCGCGCAACGCCAGGCGCTCCTGCCTTGTCCGTTCGCGGCGATGCTGCACTGTACCGTTGGCGAGGAATTGGGCAAGAAACAAGTAACGGGCCCGCTTTTCCGCCGCGTCGTCGAGACGTTGGACGAGCGCGTGCAGTTGCTGCTTTGTGGTCCAGGCGGCCCCACTGTCTTCCGACAGGATGACGTCCCTGAGATTCTGGCATGCGTCGAGAAGTTTGCCAATGTTGGCAACGACTTCCGCGCGATTGAACTGCTGTCCAGCCTCGAGCAGGTCGATCGTTTCGTGACAAAGCTTTGCATGATCGGTCAGGCTCTGCAGGGTTACAGCGACAACGCTCAATCCGCACTTTGTGTCTTCAGATGCGTTCACGTTTTTTGCTCCATCTAACTGAAAGAAATGATTCTGCGGAACCAGTTCATCGTACCGTGATTCAATCGTGCGACTTTCGCCCATTCGGGTCCGCCGTAGCACACAAGTCACGTTACTTTTGGGAATGGAAATGAGATGGCCTTTAGCACGTTCAATCGATCCGTAAATGTAGCCTGCACGGCAAAAAACGGAGCAGACCCGGCACGCGAACTGCCCCGCCGGGATCAGATAGAATGCTTGCGTATTCTCAACGCCAGTCTAGCTAGTGGAGAACAGATGAAAACGTACACATTTAGAATCCGATTTCATTCTTATTCGAGTCTTTGCCTTGCCTTTGCACTGATCGTCGCGCTCGGGTGGACGAACACTGCATTCGGAGGTCCAATTCATGATGCGGCGCGCAAGGGCGATGTGAACAAGGTAAAAGCCCTTCTGCAAAGTGACCCAAAACTCGTCAACGACAGAGATAAGCTGGGCGATACCCCGCTCCACGTGGCGGCGCTCCATGGCCAGATTGGCGTAGCCCAGGCTCTGATCGATGCCGGCGCCAACGTGAATGCCAAGAACAACTACGGCGCATTTACGCCGGACGACCTGGGAAAGATTCTCTGGTCAAATAATCACCAGGATCCAGTGAGCCTTCTTTCCGTTCACGGCGTGGATGCCAGGGACATGAAAAATGGCTACACGCCGCTTGACTTGAGCCTCTTTGCAAGCAAGCACAAGGATATGATGCAGCTCCTCGTCGCCAAGGGCGCGGATGTGAACGCGATGGCCTCAAGCGGCGCGACGCCGTTGTTCTGGGCGGTGCTTCGCGACCAGAAAGACGACGCGGTCTTCCTGCTGGATAAAGCCGCCAACGTGAATGCGGCCGACGCCTACGGTGATACGATTCTTGACTGCGCGTTGCACCTGCAATACGGAAGCATGATTCAGCTGCTCATCGACAGAGGTGCCGATGTAAACGCCAAGGACCAAAGCGGGGCGAGGCCACTGACGATTGCCCTCCAGATGGACGATCACAAGTGGGCGGACCTGCTGAAGAAGCATGACGCACACGAGTAACGCAATGATCTGACCGTCAAAGACAGAAGTGCCTCCCCCAGGAATGGAGATATCGTGCGCATTTCCTTTAGTTCTCTCGCGGGATTCAGCCTGCTTGCGATTGCAGCCGTAGCAACAGCGAACGGCGCTTGGGGGCAATCGCAAACCGCATTGCCGCCTGTGCCTCATGCCAAGCAGATTCACCTGAAGCATGTGCTGGTGATTGGCGAAACCAAAGGCTTTGAGCATGACTCGATTTCTGCGGCGATGGCGGCGATCTACAACATGGGTAAGGAAAGCGGCCTGTGGGACACTGAACTGCGCACCGACACAGAGTTGCTTACCAAGAAGGACCTCGGCAGAAACGCCAAAAATCTGAACTACTTCGACCTGATCGTCTTCGCCAGCACTACCGGCGAGCTCGATATGGATGCGAGCCAGAAGCAGGACATGCTGTCCTTTATTCACGATGACGGCAAGGGATTCGTTGGAATTCATGCTGCATTGGATACCAACTACACTTGGCCTGAATACGGAGAGATGATTGGCGGCTGGTTCGATCAGCATCCCTGGTTCACGTTCAATGCACCGATCGTCAATGAACAACCGGATTTCCCGGCGGTCCGCCACTTTCCAAAATCATTTGTGAAATACGACGAGATTTACCAGCCGAAATCTTGGTCCCGCGACAAGGTGAATGTCCTGCTCAGCCTCGATCCCACCCGTCTGGACTATTCAAACAACCCGCGCATCCACCGCACCGATCACGACTTTGCCGTGGCCTGGAGCAAGATGTACGGCAAAGGCCGCGTTTTTTACTCTACGCTGGGGCATACCGAGGAATCGTGGGATGACCCGGACATCCGCAAGATGTATTTCGAAGCGATTCGCTGGGCTCTGTGGATGACAGACGGCAGTACCGCATCGCACCCTCGTCCGGCCGTTCCCACGCCGACCGAATAGAGGTTCAACGGCCTGAAACAAGCATCATTGGACTCGGCGTAACACGGCACGCTTGTTCCGCGGCGACTGTCCAGGTTGACCCATCCGCGTAAGTCACAGACCTCAGTTCAATCGAGTTAACCGCGGTGAAGCCGGCGAGCAGTAAATCCGTGGCGACACTGTCTGCGCTGTCGGGCGAAAACCGGGCTTCGAGCGATCTCGTCATGTCTGACGGACTGCCTTGATTGGCCAAAGTCTCGACTGTACGGCTCTTAGCGGAGAGTCCTCTCACCGTGATTCTGGCGCTCACGACCCTGCCCGCCTTCGGGTTGTTGAGGATGAGGTGAATGCGCTGGGTGGGACCCTGTTGAGGTTGCGTGCCGTGGACCGCAACCAAACCACCGCCCGATCCTTGCAGCGCCCGCATGCCCACCGGGCACGACGACCCAGGAAGGTTAATTACGAAGGTCGAAGGTTGCTGCTGAACATTTCCCAGGGGTTCGGAACCCGATGTTGCAAATCCCGTGCTCTGGGCTGACAACAAGGTACTGAAAACTATAGGCAGGATGAAGACAACGGCACGCTTCATGGTAGAGCTCCTTGAAGGGAGAAATCCGCGTACGGAAACAGAATAGGCCTGCCCGCCCTTGCAATCAATAAGGAAGCGGAACCAGCGCGCATTGCCCAGTCGCTCCACCCGCATTGAACACCTCCCGGCTGTGTTACCGTTTCAATACAGCGTCCCTGAGCTGGTGATTCGGCAGGAATTCGGGGGCAGCGTTAACAGGCCCTTGAAAAATGTCCCAGCAGCCGGAATTGACATCGCCTCCGTTACCCGTGAGCCCGGCTCCTGTGCCTGGAGTTGCCATGGGTGCTAGGCCCAATGATCCAGCTGAAGAAGCTACTCGTGAAACTGGACACCCGCCCCAGCGCATTCCCCATTGGCTGGTCCGGACCGAACTGTATCTGCGCGTATTGTTGAGGTTGTACATCGGGATCGCTGTTTGCGTTGCCCCTTGGTGGCAACTGTTATGGGATCAGAATCCGCTCTTTGTGCATTTTCCGACACTCTCGATCTACGCAGCCAACGGCGCTGTGCGCGGAATCATCTCAGGGCTGGGTTTACTCAATATCTGGATCGCGGTCCAGGATGCCATCCGCCATCGGAATGGATAAGTGCATGAACGAGCAAGAGCAGGGAGCGGCGAAAAAGGAAAAGGGAACTGAGACTAAACAACCGGCATTAGCACCTTCTGGAGCCCAGCCAGTAGCTAAACCGGTCGCAGTCATTCCGGGGAATGGTGCTCCGCCGCCACTTGCCTGTGCGCCACTTGCGTATGAGAATCCGACGTTTCTCAATGGCTCCGAGGGGCGCCTGATTCGCATTGTTGCTGAATACCTTGAGCCGCTCTCGCGCTTCCGCAAGGAACATATTCAGGACACGGTAGTCTTCTTCGGATCGGCACGTTTTCGTGGTCGCGAAGAAGCCGACCACGCGCTCGAACTTCTCGACAATACCGGTTCGCGCCACCCCGCTCCTAGCGAGGAACAGCCTGCCAGTGTCCCCGACATCGCCGCAGGCAAGGCTTCAGATTTACAGCGCAAGCGAGCGGTCGCAGCCGTCGAAATGGCTCGCTACTATGAGGACGCGCGACGCCTGGCGCAGATGCTGACTGTGTGGGCAGGGAAGATCCCATCGCGTCGCCATCGTTTCGTTGTCACCTCAGGCGGTGGCCCCGGCATTATGGAAGCGGCCAACCGCGGTGCGCACGAGGCGGGCGGAAAAACCATTGGAATGAATATCCGGCTGCCCTTCGAACAGTCTCCCAATCCCTACATCACGCCCTCTCTCAACTTCGAGTTCCACTACTTCTTCATGCGCAAGTTGTGGTTCGCTTACCTCGCAAAAGCGCTTGTCGTGTTCCCCGGCGGATTCGGAACCCTCGATGAGATGTTCGAGATTCTGACCCTTGCGCAAACTCACAAACTGGCAAAGAAAATTACCGTAGTGGTCTACGGGTCGGACTACTGGAAAAAGATATTCAACCTGGATGCGCTGGTCGACACCGGGGCCATCTCTCCCAAAGACATCGATCTGTTCCAATACGCAGACACGCCGGAGCAGGCGTTTGAAATGCTCCGCAATGGACTGACCGAGAATTATCTGATCCCTGAGGCAAATGCGGCGTCGGTCGAGGCTCACCCCGAGTTGATGTCCGGCACCACCTTTGAGGACTTCCTCGGCCCCGAGATGGCGAAAACGAACAAATAGGTCATGCGACTATGTGCGCAAATACCCAGTTTTCGGGAATCGTCCTGGTTTTTCAGGGTTTTACGGTTACTTTTTTGATTCAATTCAATAATTGAAGGCCAATTACCCTCCTCTTAACGCACCGTTGATGGTGCAACCGCGATACTGAGACGTAAGAAACCAAGCCAGATTCGCGAATGAGGAGGAGAAATGGCCACTTCGACCGTCTCGTACCTGTGGCGCGACAAAGACGCATGCAAGGGGTTTCGCACAGGCGTATCTCTTCACAGCCATACCAATCAGTCCAAAGAGACCTTGGACTTCCTTGCCAATCTGGGCAGCAAGTTTGCTGTGATCCGTCCACTTTTGTCGAGACTGGAGCGCCGGTCGGAATCCCTATACGGCGTGCGTGTGGATTATGCCCGCAGTTATTGGACCCCTCCGATGACTCCGAAGCTGGCGTTCGATCTTGAAAGCAGCCAAATCGAAAAGCTTGACTTGGCTTCGATGGTTTCGATCACCGATCATGACAACATCAATGCGCCAATGCTTCTGCGCACCGTGCCGAGCGCCAGGCGCATCCCTGTTTCTGTCGAATGGAGCGTCCCATACGGCGGCGTGCAGGACTTTCATCTTGGGATTCACAACCTGCCTTCACAACGCGCCGCGCAGTGGATGCGTACGCTCGCGGAATTCACAGCCAAGCCCAGCGAACCCCGCCTGAAGGAAATCTTCGTAGCACTGAACGACGAGCCCAATGTGCTGGTTGTGTTCAATCATCCGATGTGGGACTTGTTTCTCGTCGGCCAGGAAAAGCATGAGTTTTTGGTAAACGAGTTCCTCCAGAAGTACGGCGCATGGCTTCACGCCCTCGAACTGAACGGGCTCCGCACCTGGGAAGAGAATCGCTCCACACGGCGGCTGGCGCAGCAGTGGAACATGTTGCTGATCAGCGGCGGCGACCGCCATGGCGTGGAACCAAACGCCAACGTCAACCTCACCAATGCGGCCAGCTTTACCGAATTTGTTCACGAAATTCGTACCCGGAAATTGAGCAATGTGCTTTTTATGCCTCAGTACGCGCAGCCGTGGAAGCATCGCATCCTGCAATCCACCCTCGATGCCATTCGCGACTATCCCGATTTTCCGCAGGGTTCGCGCACCTGGGATGAGCGTGCCTATCATCCCGATGCAAATGGCGTAGTGCGTCCGATGAAAGAACTTTGGCCCCGGGGACGCGCTCCTCTCGCGATTGCTTGGACCATCAAGATGGTGCAGATGCTCGGGAATGGCCCCGTTTCAGGCGGACTGCGCATTGCCTGGAACGACGCGAGCCAGTCGCGGATGGCGCTCGGCGATCTCGATGTGTGAACAGCGGAGCCTGCAACAGTGAAAATGCCGGCTCAATTACACTTTGATTGAAACTCAGGCTGACCCGATGACTGCTTTAGTGCCGCGCGTAGCCTATTTCCCTGATTCATTCCATGAAGTAAACGGAGTCGCGCACACCAGCCGCCATTTTGAGGCGTTTGCGCGCCGCCGCAATCTTCCCTTTCTTTGTGTGCGCGCCGGCGACCGCGATCCGGCGTTTATCGAAGACGGCAATGTGTGGACACTGGAACTGCCCCGCGGTTTTCTCTCCATTGCTCTTGAAAAGGATCTCCGCTACGACCCGGCCTTTCTGCGCCACTTCCCGCTCATCGGGGATGTGCTGGAGCGCTTCAAACCAGACCTCGTTCACATCACGGGACCAAGCGAAATTGGCATGCTGGCTGCAGCATTGTCACACCACATGCGGCTGCCGATGGCGGCAAGCTGGCACACGAATGTCCATGAATACTTGGCGCGGCGATCAAACTGGTTCCTGCGCCTGTTGCCGCCACGCCAATCGGTCGCGACTGGCAAAACCATTGAAGACCTGACGTTGGGCGCCGCAGCCACTTTCTATGCGGCGGCCGACTTACTCTTCGCGCCCAATCCTGAATTGTGCCGCTTGCTCGAGCGCGCCACCGGCCTGCCCTGTCACCTCATGCCGCGCGGAGTCGATGCTGAGTTGTTCCATCCCGTAAAGCGCAATCGGCGGGAAAACGATCGCGACCACTTGCTCGGCTTCGTCGGGCGCATCTCCGTTGAGAAAAACATTTCCGCGCTGGTGCAGGTGCAGGAAGAGCTCGAATCCAGAGGCCACCACAGTTTTCGCTTTCTCATTGTCGGCCATGGCGGCGATGAGGATTGGCTTCGAGAGCACCTGCCGCGCGCGGAGTTTGCCGGCGTGCTAAAGGGCGAAGCGCTGTCCACTGCCTATGCGAATATGGACCTGTTCGTTTTTCCATCGCACACCGATACGTTTGGCAACGTAGTGCTTGAGGCGCTTGCCAGCGGAGTGCCTGCAGTGGTCACTCCCGATGGCGGCCCAAAGACAATCGTCCGCGACGGCGAGACAGGCAGGACAGTGCCCGACGCGGATTTTGCCTCTGCGGTTGCCGAGATTCTTGCCGATCCCGCGATGCATGCACGAATGCGCGAGGCGGCGCGGGACTACGCCACCAGGGCAAGCTGGGACTCCGTGTTCGAAGGAGTCTATGCGGCGTACCAGACAATTGTGTCCATGTACAGAGAAGCGAGCCCGCTGATCGGGCACTGAGAATTTCTGCTGAATCAGCGGACTGAGACTCACATCAGAACAGAAACCGCCGCGTCAATTAGCGCACGAGTTCCGATGTCACTTCGATTTCCTGATGCCGCGTACTGCCCGGGATATCGAGCGATCCCAGAACGACCGGCTTGCCCTGGCTCAGTGTCGATATTCCTTCCAGCACCGTCTGGTGCACGATTGGGTCCTGCGCTCCCATGCCCGACTTTTCCTCCGCGACGCTCGTCTGCTCTACCTTCGTGCGCAGCCGGTCTCCATCGAGCGATGCCTCGATATTCAGCCCCACATCCATGTATTGCACCTGGGTTTCCGCTTGTGCGTTCGGCGTCGATGTGTCGAACGATCCAGTGACAATGGGCACCCGTGAACCTTGTTTCAGGTCTGTCTTCTCGCCCGAGAGGACAATAAGTGTCACACGCTGCGTGCCGGTTTTCTTGCCATCGTCGGTCTCTGTGATCGTGTAGGTTAGCCGATAGGATTTCCTGTCCCGATCAAGATCCGACAGCATCTTCTGCGCCCACTGCATGTCCTCGGCAGTCGCGCGGATTGAAACCGCACCTTGCGATGGCACGTAATAGAGCCTGGCTCTCGGAAGCATGTTGCGCAAAGCGGTCACAATATCGTTCGCGTCGCGCTGTTGCGTGAGGACATAGAGAGTCTGGTAAGTGTCCGGCACAGATTTCGATTCAGGCTTCTGATCGGTTGGAGCGCTTTGCGCGCCCGCGTTTGTTGCAAACAGCATGAAAGCCAATGCGATTCCGCCGAATATTTGCGCATGGCCTATCCCCCGCGCAATCGTTGTGTCGTTATTCATGTTTCGCCTCTCAAAGGGTATCGTCCGAAGGAAACCACGCTGCTCATCTCGACAATTTTCGTGGCGTCTTCTATCGAGAAAGACGCTCGGTGAAAATTTTCGCTCGAAAATGATTTGATTCGTGGCGTCGAAGTGTTTGTGGATTTAGATAAGCCCGCCGGTTTTCAGGTCAAGCGCGAACGGCGTTTCTTTGTCCGTAATCAGGTTCCAGCCGAGACCCTTCAGTACGTCACCGTCAACTGCGGTGATGATGACTCCTTCGTCCGAAAGCTTGCCCGATTGCCAGGCCTCGCCTTGAGAGCCCCACGCGAGAATGTTGCGATGACTGACAAAGAGAATCAATCCCAGCGTAGTGAGCGAACGTATCTCCAGCACCGGGCGATAGGGCAGCATCGTGAAGCGCTCGGGACAGGTCGTGTCGATTAGATATCCGTAGCCGCCCGCGACCGCGCAGATTTCGTCCGAATTGGGAGTCGACCAGACGCCGGTTGGCACCGCCGGATCGCGAAATCCTAACGCGCAAGTCGCAAGGAAGGGTTGCGCGCCAGCCGCACCGGGCCGCACCAACACCTCCAGGGCTCCGCGCTCAATCTCTTCCGCGTCTCGAGGATAGACAAAGTGTCGGGCGGGAAGAATCGCAGGTCGCGACGGCAGAATCTCAGCCCGCCAGTTGCGAGGAAAGCTCAAGTCAAAACTCGAATTCTTCACTGGCGACGTCCGTACTGAAGGATCCAAGTTCGTTGTTCTTCGGTATCAGGAACTTCGCAGCCACGAGTCTTTTCGATCGCTGCCAAAGCGGCCTTTGGTTCCCAACCCATATGGATGAGTGTGCACGCTAATGCGATCGTTGCTCTGCCAATACACCCTCGACAATGAATGCCTATGCGCTCTCCTGATCGAACGCGATCAGCCAGCCCCATCGCGAACAGTTCAAAATCCTTGATCTTGGAAGGCGTTGTCCTGTCGGGAATCGGATAGGAAAGGAAGGTCAACCCGATTCGTTCAGCAGATGTCCCCTCGTTGGTGAGTTCAAGCCCAGCCGCTTCCCATTGTTCGAGCATCGAGACCAGCGTTTGAACACCCGCGCGTTTCATACGGGACAGTTCGCTTTCCAGCCAATCGCCGCCTCGCGGGCGCAGCACAATCGCCAATTGTTCGGCGAGCAACCCATTGGCTGGCTCAAGCCAGAAAATGTCTTTCACAGCTCTTCAGACCCCAACGAACGTATCAATGCGCTCGCGCACGCTGGGAACACCCAGTTGCAGACCCGCACCCTCTTCGATCAGCGGAATTATTTTGTCGAATTCCGGTCCCGAGTGCGTTCCGGTGACGGCAATGCGGATCGGATGATAGAGTTCTTTGCCGCTGACGCCCGTAGCCTCTTTCACTTCGGCGATCCATTTGGTGAAATCGGCGGCGGTAACCGGTCCGGAGTGCGCGCGAACGCGGTCGGCAAGTTCTGCAAGCACAGTGCGAGCCGAGTCGGCAGCCAGCAGCGCGGCGTTCTCGGGGTCGGCCTGCGCTGCGGCAGGATCGAGCCGAAAGATGAATGCGGCCTTTGCGGGTAGCGCATCGAGATGATTCACCTTCTGCGCAAACAAGCCCACCACGTGGTAAAACCACACCAGGATTGCGTTGGACGCATCCTCCTTCACCGGCAAAAGTCCGCCGAAGTAGTCCCAGCAAAAAGCGGCGAGGCGCGCCGGCTCTGCCTGCTTCATGTAGTGCCGGTTGAGCCAGTTCAGCTTTTCAAAGTCGAATATCGCGGGGCTGGGCGTGACGCGTTCAAGCGAAAAAATATTTACGAGCTGGTCCGGCGTGAATGTCTCCGTCTTCCCATCCTCCGCGCCCCAGCCGAGAAGCGCGAGATAGTTCACCAGCGCCTCAGGCAGGTATCCCATCTCTCTGAAGCTCGATATCGAGGTCGCGCCATGGCGCTTTGATAGCCGTTCCTTATCAGGGCCCAGAATCGTCGAGAGATGCGCAAACTGGGGTACCGGCCACCCGAATGCCTCGTAAATTGCCACCTGTTTCGGCGTGTTGGAAATGTGATCATCGCCTCGGATCACGTGCGTGATGTTCATCAGCGCGTCATCGACGGTGACCACGTAGTTGTAAACCGGCACGCCGGGGCTGACGCCTTCAGGGCTCGCTTTTCCCGCGCGAACCAGGATCGGGTCGCTCACCGTCTCAGGCGCAAATGCGACGTCGCCGCGCACAATATCGTGAAAATGAATGGTGTGGCCGGGAATTTTGAGCCGCACCGCGAACGGCTTTCCCTTCGCCAGATTCTCCTGAACCTGCGCTTCGCTGAGTCTCCGGCATGTCCCGCTGTAAACCAGGGGCCTTCGTTCGGCCACAGCATTCTTGTGTTCTTCTTCCAGGTCCTCGGGAGTGCAGAAGCAGCGGTAAGCCTTGCGCTCGGCGAGCAACTGTTCCGTGTGACGGGAATAGATTTCGAGCCTCTTTGACTGGCGGTAAGGTCCGAGGATCCCTTTTTCGCCGGAACCGAGCTCATCGGGACCTTCATCCCACGTGAGACCAAGCCAAATTAAATCTTCGATGAGTTGTTTTTCATAGCGGGCCTCAGATCGTTCAGGATCCGTGTCCTCGATGCGCAGGATGAATTCGCCACCTGTGCGCCGCGCAAACAGCCAATTGAAAAGAGCTGTTCGCGCATTGCCTACGTGGAGCAAGCCTGTCGGGGAAGGCGCAAAACGCACCCGGGTTTTTCCGCTATTCATGACACTCACGATAATAGCCTTTAGCTCACGCAGTTCGTAAATTACTCAAAGCAGAATAGGGTACACAAATTCTATGAAAAGTGCTCCCATCCCTTCGGTTCGAGCGGCCGCGAGCCGTCAGTAGAAATCAACGTCACGGGAGTCCTGTGCTTGCTTGCAGGCACAATGCGGCCAATGCGGGTGATTGCTAAACCCGCGATGTGCTTGGGTAGTCTGGCATCCGGCGCCACGGTGAACAGCAGTTCGTAATCTTCGCCCCCATCCAGCGCCTGGTCCATCGTCGCCTTGGGATAGATCGGCAGCGCGCCGGCAATCACCTCGGCTCCCACACCCGATGCCGCGCAAATGTGAGCTAGGTCGGTCGAGAGTCCGTCGCTCAAGTCGATTGCGCTCGTCGCCAGCTCCTTGCGCTGCAGCCAGCGTCCCTGGGCAATGCGCGGCTGTGGATAAAAATGGGGCGCTAACAATTCCTGCACCTTTTTGGATTTCAAACCAGAGGGAAGCCCGTCAGCGCCAACCAGCCCTTGCAAGCCCGCTGCAGCGCCGCCAAGCGATCCAGTCACACAGAGCACTTCTCCGGGTCGCGACCCCGAGCGCAGAAGGGCTTTGCCTTGTGGAACCGCGCCCACCAGAATGATGTCGGCAACCGCGATCGGAGACTCTGCCAGATCGCCGCCTGCCAGCGGCGTGCTATACGCCTTGGCCAGGCCGAGAAACCCGTCCAGGAAGCCGTCAATCCAAGCCTTCCGACGGCCTTTGGCAATCGTCAATTCGCGCGGTAAACCCAGTGAAAGAAAGGCTGCTACCGGTCGGGCGCCCATCGCTGCCAGATCGCTCAGGCCGCGGGCAAGGGTCCGATGTCCGACCGCTTTCGGGGGATGGATTTCAAGGAGAAAATGACGGCCGGCGATTGATAAATCGGTAGTTACCGCCAGTTCTTCGCCCGGCTTTGGGCGCAGAAGTGCGCAGTCGTCTCCGATGCCAAGAGAAAGACGCCCATTGGCCCCCTTCGCCGTGCGGCTGCGGTCGCGGATCTGTGCCAGCAGGTCCAATTCAGTTTGACCGCTCGGGCGATTAGACTTGGCGTTCTTTAAACGCATCTTATAGAGCATAGGGCACGCCGCCTCTCGATGTGCGGAGTCCCGTTTAGGCCCAAGAGCCTCCGTCCCAGGAGTCCCTCATCGACCACGACTATTGGGGCATTCTTGACTGACTTTTCCACCTTGGTTTATTGACCCCGTCCGGTGACGGCTGTTAGCCTGAGCAGACGTTCTTCACAAAACGTCCCGGCAGGGATGTGTGCCAAAGCGAGAGGGCCTTTAAGGGCCTCCAAAGTCTTTGTTTTGTCTAGTGCTCGGCGAGTTGCAGCCTTCCAGGTTGTACGGAATGAAAGCAGGACTATGCTGCGTAAACGCTATTACATTCTTTTCGTTGCCAGAGATGAAGATGGTCGAGTAAGGAAGATCCCGCTTCCTCTGCACTATGTGTACGGATTTGTAGCGGCCGCCTTGGTGGGTGCTTTCACCATCGTTGGACTGGCCGGGTCGTACACCCGCATGCTCCTCAAGACTGAGAGCTTCAACCAGGTTCGCCAGGACAATCAGAATCTTCGCAAGGACTATCGCCAGCTCGCGCAGGTCGCGCATGATCGCGATGTGCAGGTGGCCTCGCTCGGTGCCTTGGCCAGCGAAGTAACTGCGCTCTACGGACTCAGGCAAAACAAGCTCATCTCGGCCAAGCCGACAGCGGCTGCTGCAGCGGTGGGTGCGCCTACGCCTCCAAGTCTCGCAATGACCGACGATGTGAATCCACAGAACGTAAAGATGTCGTTCGATCAGTTTTATGCTCTGCGCGATCAGGCCATGTCGGGCAGAATGACCCGCGCTCTTGAGGGCGGCCTGACTCCGAGCTTTGCCGGTGACTGGACGCAGTTCGCTGATGCGCCATCCATCTGGCCTGTCGAGGGCCGTGTTGGTTCGAGCTTTGGCCAGCGCCAAGATCCGATCAACGGTGAAGGCGCGTTCCATTCAGGTATCGATATTGAAGCTCCCTACGGAACACCGGTCCGCGCTGCAGGCGATGGCGAAGTAACCGGGGCCAACATGGGCGCCGGCTACGGCCGTCAGGTTGTGCTCGATCATGGACACGACCTGCTGACGCTGTACGGGCACCTCTCGGCAGTTGCAGTGGTTCCTGGGCAGCATGTGACGCGTGGGCAGGTGATTGGCTACGTAGGCCAGTCGGGCCGCGCAACTGGACCGCATCTCCACTATGAAGTGCGCGTGCATAAAGTGCCGGTCAATCCGCACAAGTATTTGCGCATGACCTACGAGCAGGCAACGGCAAACGCAAGTCTCGATCACTCTTTGGGCAATTAAACAGGTCTTTCGATCTTGCCATGCGGCTTCCACTTGGGAGCCGCTTTCGTTTGCGCGTCCATCGCTCCGTCCCAAACGTAGTATCGTTGCTTCGGGATTTCAAACGCACATTCCCGGGGAGATTCATGCAGCCTTTTCGTCTTCATTGTCTTGCAGTTTTGCTTGCTTTCACTTTGCCCGCCGTCGCACAGGAACCTGCCGCTGGAGTGCAAACCGCTTTCGCTCGTGCCCAGCACCTGCGCCACGGCATCAACGCTTCTGAATGGTTTGCGCAATCGGCCAGCGACTACTCGGCCGCGCGCACCAGTCGCTACACCGACGACGCCGACATTGCTCTCATTGCGCAGTTGGGCTTCGACAACGTCCGCCTCAGCATCGATGCAGCGCCGCTCGAACAGTTTCCTCGCAATAAGGAAGGCCTCAACGCGGACTTTGTTGGCCGCCTCGACCACGCGGTCGACACCATGCTGGCCAATGGCCTCGCCGTGCAGATCGACGTCCATCCGGAGTCCAGCTATAAGACGCAGGTGCGGACAACCAGCGAGGGCGTGGATCGTTTCGTGATGCTGTGGCGCAAACTGGCCGCGCATTACGCAACGCGCGATCCTGAAAAAGTCTTCTTTGAAATTATGAACGAGCCCGAGGTCAACGATCCTTACCGCTGGGCTGGAATCCAGGCGCGCGCCGCCGCCGCCATTCGCGAATCAGCGCCGCGCAATACGATCATCGCCACCGGCCCGAATTATTCTTCGATCGCAGACCTGCTCACGCAGCCGCTTCTCTCTGACGGCAATGTGATTTATAACTTCCACTTCTACGAACCGCACGAATTTACTCATCAGGGCGCCGGCTGGGGCGCGGCGTGGTGGATTTACACACACGACATTCCCTATCCCGCCGACGAGAGCTCAATGCAACCGTCTCTGCAAGAAGTCCCCGATGCCGCAACCCGGTACGCCCTCGAGCACTACTGGCTCGATCACTGGGACGCGCATCGCATCCGCATCCAGATCGATGCCGCCGCAGCCTGGGCGAAGGAGCATAATGTCCCGCTCATCTGCAATGAGTTTGGCGCATACCGAAGAGTCACAGATCCGAAGTCGCGCATGGCCTGGATACACGATGTGCGCACCGCTCTTGAAGCCGACAACATCGGCTGGACGATGTGGGACTATCGTGGTAGCTTCGGCGTGGTTTGGAAGGAAGACGGCCAGCCCGCCAAGGTCGATCCCGCAGTAGTGGAAGCGCTCGGCCTGAAAGCGAAGTAGACTCCAGCTACTTCGGCCGCAGCGCCATTCCGGTGCGCTTCTCCATGACGCCGTACCACGAATCGTCGTCCAGGCTGTGCAGGGCTACGTGGTCTTCATCGCTGGTGGCCTTGCGCGATTCCAGCATGGGCACCGCATCGGGTCCGACAGGGTGGCGCAATTGCCATGTTCCGCTTTCGAGGATGCTCCTGATTTTTTCCGCAACCAGCAGGGGTGGGGTTGGATTTCGAAGCGCAGCGGAAAAGTAAGCAGCCATTCGCCGCTGCTGCGGATAGATCGTTTCGGATCCGCGGCCCTCAATCTCGTGAGCCATCGGTGTATCGATGATTCCCGGTTCAACGATGGCGACGTGGACGTTAAAGCTCTTCATCTCCTGCGCCAGCGCCTCACTCAGAGCCTCAAGCGCGTGCTTTGATGCAGCGTAAGCACCGAGCGGCGATGTTGATATGCGTCCGGCCACCGAGGTGACATTGATAATGGAGCCACTCCTGCGATTGCGCATCTGCGGAATCACCGCCTTGATGCAGCGCAACACCCCAAAGTAGTTGGTCTCCATCACCGATCGAAAATCCGCCATCGGCAGCTCTTCGATTGAACCGTTTCGCTCGATGCCGGCGTTGTTCACAAGTACGTCGATGTTGCCGGCGGCTTTGAATATCTCGGCCATACCCGTAGTCACCGACTCATCCGAATCAACATCCATTGGCGAAATGTGAATGGCCAGTCTTTCCTTTGCGGCCTCCTGTGCAAGTTCCGGCGCGCGGTCTGGATTCCGCATGGTGGCGTAGACCGTGTGGCCCGCGCGGGCAAGGGTAAGAGCCGTCGCAAGGCCAATGCCTTTGCTCGTTCCTGTAATCAGTACAGTTGCCAAGGTAACCTCGATTGAAAAAGATGTCCGGAGAAGGTTGGAGTTTACATGATCGGGTGGTGAGGAGGGAAAAACATGAATTTTAGAAGGGGCTAAGGAGTTCGTTGGCCGCTGTACCCGTTCAGCGGTACCCGCGCGCAAGCAGGTATTTCGCGCCAGCTTCAAACGCTTCGGGACCGGGCACGGAGAATCCGAAGGTATCGGCCAGCCTACCGATTACATTGAACGAGAAACATACCGCGAGCGCATCCTCGATCTGTTGGCGCGAAGCGCCGGCAGCGAGGACTGCCCTCATGTCATCCCCATCCACCTTGTGCTCGCGGGTCAGCTTGCCCAGCATGAGTAGCGTAGCCCGCAGCGGCTCCTCGATAGTCGCGGTCCTCAGATCCGACAACACTGAAGCGACCTTCTTCTCGTCGCGATATGCCCCTTGCGCAACCGCACCATGCGCCTTCGTACAAAACTCGCATTGGTTGGTCATGGCGATGAACGCGGCCATCAACTCGCGATCGCCGACAGACCAGGTGGAGGGTCCGCGCATCGCCTCCTGCGTCACTTTCCCCATCGGGTCGCCGTAGAAGTCAGCCCGGTATTTGACCAGCTTGATGACGTCGAGCACCGGCTGGCGCGAGACCGTTCGAATGAGCACGAAAAGTGCCTTCGTAGCGAATCCGTGGCCGCTATCGAGGATTCGAAGACGCATACTTACGCCTTCCCTATCGAGTTTCCTGTCGCGGTCTCGAGGGCAGCAAACGCCGTGTCGTACTGCCGGGTGGCCTGCCCGATCGCGGCGCACACCACGATCTCGAAGATCTGGTCTTCGCTCAGGCCCGATTCCATCGCGCTGGCGATGTCCTCATCCGTGACCCTATTGGCGTGCCGGGCAACCTTGTCGACGAGCGTACATTGCGGCTCGGCGAGTTCGCTGTTGTTGAACGCGGCCAAGCGCTCTGAGGGCAAAGCGTGGCCTGCACCCTCCAGAACTCGATTCACCAGTGCTTTTCGCGCTTGTCCGATATCCGACAAGTATTGTCCTCGCTAGTTGTTCGGAAAACACCGCCAATTCCGCTCTACTTGCTACCAACATAGGTGACATGCCAGATTGACCGCGATCCGTCGTCCGACACGAACAGCGATCCGTCCTTGGCTTGCGCCACGCCCACTGGCCGTCCCCACACGGTACCGTTGCCATTCGTAAACCCAGTGAGAAAGTCCTCGTACTCACCGGTTGCGTGGCCGTTCTTCATCGGCAGCCGAATCACTTCATATCCGGAGCGTTGCGCGCGATTCCAGGAGCCATGCTCGCAGGCAAACCCGTCGCCCTTGAACTCGGCAGGGAACTGCGAGCCCCCGTAGAACATCATCTCCAGCGAAGCGAAGTGGGGATTCAGGATAATGTCCGGCGTGATCACCTTCGATTGCAACTCGGGATGTTTGCCCACGTGGCGCGGGTCCTGATGTCCGCCCATGTACCACCAGGGCCAGCCGTAGAATCCGCCCTCCTGCACATGCGTCACGTAATCGGGTACCAGGTTGTTGCCCAGGCCGTCGCGCTCATTGGTTGAGCACCATAACTCCCCTGTGATCGGGTTGATGGCCTCGCCCACGCAGTTGCGAATGCCCCACCCGTATACCTTCACAAACTTGCCCTCGGGGGTGAACTCCAACACATCCGCCCGGTGAAATTCCTCCGGATGCGTGTCCGAGTCGTCCACGTTCGAGTGCGATCCCACTGATGCAAACAGCTTTGTACCATCTTTTGAAAAGATGACGTCGCGAGTCCAGTGGCCGCCCCCGCGCAGTCGTCCACCACCCGGCAGTTCAGCCAGGTCAGCCTCCGCGCCCCGCGCTTTCAAATCGCCATTCTGATAAGGGAAGCGTATGATCTCGTCGGTATCGCCGATGTAGATCCATTTTGGATCCGGCCCCGAGGGGTAGAAGGCAATCCCGAAGGGTTGATGCAGTCCCTCGGCGAAAACAGAAGTCTCCTGCGGCTTGCCGTCAGCTCCAACGCCGCGAAACACCTTGATCTTGCCGGTTTCGCTTTCCGCCAGGAAAAGATCGCCGTTCGGTGCAACCCTCAGCAGCCGCGGATTGTCCAACCCCGTCGCATACAGCTCCACTTTGAAGCCCTTGGGTGCCACGGGCCAGGCGTTAGCTGGACGGGCAACCACCGTGGGTCCGTTATCCACAGATTGGTCGGGGGCCGGCGCGGGCAGATCGGCAACCGTCAGGTGACGTCGGATGCCCGGTGCCTCGTGGGCTGCGTCGGTAAAGGCGGCTTGTCCGGTGAGGGTCTTCGCATCTTCAGACTTCTGTATTGATCTATCCGCTGCGATAAAAACCACGGTAAGAAGCAGGGCAACTGTGCAAATCAGAGCTTGCGTTCCGAGGAAGCGATTCATGAAACCTCTCCGAGGAATTTTTGGGTGGAAGCGAAAAAGGCGCTCTCTAGGAAGGATGCAAAACTGGACGATTCAATGCAGAAAATTGCGCAAAACAGTAAAGGGCCGCCGGAAATCACCCTTACCCCCAACCCAGGAAGAAGGAAGATCTTTGGCCGGCGGCCCGTTCAACAACCCACGAAACACCCGAATAGGAGCGTGGCGACAACTACTTCGATGCGCCCGGCGAAAGGGAGGTTGCCCCTTGAACCGAAGAATCTTCACCTTTGGTAAGGTTGGCCAAGGCTGTCGGGGACAGGGTCGCGGTAGCCACCACGCGATTGTGCTTTTCCGTAATTTCGGCCGTCTTCAAGAGTTCTTTCAAGGCGCTGTTGGCGCCGTTTCCTGCCAGCGGAGCAGTAAACGCGCGCGCCATGGTCACCAAGGTGGCCAGCGATGCAGCCTGGCTGGCGGCAACCTCGTCACTGGGTGCAATTTCCTCCACCCGCAGTCGTATCGAATTGGCTAGCGGCAGCCCCGGAGTCAGGCTCGCGATAATCGTGGAGTCGGACTCAAGCGGTAGAGAGAATCCGAAGACCTTGATGGCGCCACTCTCTGCGAATGGCAGCCCGATTTGCCCCACCCCCCAGGCGATCGAGAGGAGCGGCACATCGTGATAATGCTGCGCCAGCAGGGTTGAACCCGAAAACGGCAATGCCGCCGTCCGATGGCGGTCGAGGATCGAGTGAATCTGTTCGGCTGTGGGCGTGTTGGAGACGGCGATCATGTCGTAGCCGATCTGCGCAACGCGAACGGTGCGGTTTTCTGAGGGAATGCTGTAGATGGTGTGGCCGGCGTATATCTCGCGCGCCGTCGCGTGGCCATCGAGCCAGTCATTCAGGCGCTTCCCGGTGAGCTTTCCCACCAGCACCATGGAATAAGCGACCGGGCCATTAGGACCATTGGGATCGGGCATGCGATGCAGGGCGATGGCGGCTGCGTCCAGATCCCGTTCCCAGTCGATACCCGTAGCGTCGACAAACTGCTGGTATTCGGGCACCCGCTGCGGCGGTTTCAGATCCTTCCGCAGGAACACGCGGATCGGCTTCAAATTAAAGTAGATAATCCCGTCAGACTCGGGCAGCAGGCGGGCCGCCTCAGGAGGTGCCTTGGAGCGCAAAAAGATGGCCACTGCCAACAACAGCAGGACCCCAGCCACCACGAGAAGCGTTCTGCGTGTGCGTCGGTGCATGTGATTTGGAGCGCCCCGCCGAATCTGTGCCGGAGGCGCCCCTTATCAGCATATCGAACCAGGCTGGTAGACCGCTTATTGCACGAGGGCGAAGGTGTACATCTTTCCTGAACTGGCCATGTTGTTTCCAGACACGGCGTCTGCCGGTGGAAGAAATCCGTATTCGCCTTTGCCGACTTCAGGGCCCAAAGTGATCTGGTAAACCCGGGGCGCAATCTTCTTGGAGACATAGTCAACGGTGTCCCGTTCCGCGCCGCCTTTTTCGTGCACCACGCCACCCGTCTCGGCGCGGAACTCTCGGCTATCGGGGTTCACACGGAGCCGCAACAATTGATATTCGCCGGGCGCCCGCCCCTCCGGAACATAGAAAATGAACGAAGCCGGCATCTTCAAAGTCAGGCGGCTTCTGTTTCCGCCCACCATGCCGTTCATATCACCTTTCACAATGCCGACGCTTGCAATGTGTTTAAGTGCGCCACCCGTTTTGAAATTTACCACTTCGACCGGCGATTCTTGCCACGTGCCTGCGGTCTGGTCAAGGTAGTACACGCCAACGCTGTCAACCCCGGGCGGAATCCCCGCCGGATCAGCACCGGCCGCGGCATTGCCGAAAGCGGAATTACCGGCTCCGCCCATAGGTGCCCCGCCGGGAGCCCCAGTCCCGGCCGAAGCACCCGATGCCTTCAGAACAATAGCCGAAACGACTTTGTCGCTCGCGCCCGCCTCCTTTAACGCGATAATGCCATTCGCCGATGTGTCGTATGTCCCCGGCGAGGCGTTAATGGTGGTGACAATCAAATCGTCTGATAGCTTCGCCTTCACCAGTTCGATGACCGAGGCATTGTTCATCGTCTGCTGCGCAACCAGGGCCGGGAAGAACAGTACCAACAAGGCAGCAAGGATCACTTTTCGCATAGGTGTTCTCCTTGATTAGAAAAACCGCGAACCGGAGATTGAGGGGACAAACGAATCATCCCCCCCCGCGGCATTTCTTAGCAAGAAGATTCTTCCGTCAATGAAAAAAGCAGCGGCCATCCGGCCGCTGCTGACAACCTTAGCTAGATTGATCGTAAGAAATGGAAGCCCGTTTCCCTTTTGCGGGTCAGTTCTTCACCGTCATAGCGTCTGAGTCAACAGCCTTTTTCCCGGTGACACCTTCAAGCCCGGCCAACAAGCCACGATAGTCGTTCTTGTCTGCCTGGAATGCAAACCCGCCCTTCTTGCCCCCATCGTCCCAGGTGAGTCCGATAAAGTGTTTCTTTGATTTTGACAAGGCCAGAAGCGCTCCCAATCCAAATGAAAACACTGCCACCCCGATCGCCGCCCCAACTCGCCGATGAACATCCTGTCCATAACTGATCTCGGTCACGGCGGAGGCTGGAACAACCGCAATCTCCGTCTTTCCCTTCACGATTCGGATATTGGCGCCGTCGATGACAAGCCTCATCTCGGTACCGGCTTTGGCGCCCTCGATGGATCCGCCGTCGTAGCCAATCTTGTACCCGTTATCGCCTGCAAAGGCGCTGATCGGGAACATAATGCACAAAAAAACTGAAAGTAGTTTCTTCATCAATCCCCCCGCGCCGAAACCCTACCATCCGTAAACCGCATAAATCGGTGACGTGGCACACGAGAGAACAATTCAGCGGCAATCTTGACTAGGAAGGTATGGTCGTCATCTTCTCTTGCCGTGCAATAATCGCCTCAACTGATCGTCGTTCAACCCCACGATGCAACTCCTTACACATTTCGGGCCAAACGCCCTTCACTGGGTGTTCAATGTCTTCAAGGAGCCGAGGATTTTCTGGCCGGTTCTCGTCGCCGCGTCCGGTGCAGGGGCGCACTGGTGGCGACAGATTCGACGGAATTTCAAGACCCGCTTCGCGCGCAACTGGCCGGCAACCCCCGCGGTGATCGATGTGATCAGCGTCGTTGAGCGAGTTGTCTCTGAAAAAATCCGAGTCTACGTTGCAACGCTCACCTACTTCTATCGAAACCCCAATCTCCAGATGGGCGAATTTGAGCGCGAGTTTCAAACCAGATCAGAGGCGCAGCAATGGGCCGAACAGTTCAAGGGCCGCTCCGTTATGGTCCACGTAAACCCCGCCGATTCAACGGATTCGGTGCTCATCGAACGCGATCTTGCCGGCCTGGAGCTTCACCGGCCCCTGAAGCTGCCGACACCAAAATCCGACGTCGATCTCTCCGACGACTACCATGAAGCCCTGACACCCGGCCTTCGCCTCGTTTGCGGGTTGGGTGAACTGGTCAGCACCGCCGGGTTAGCCACCTGCGCAGTTCTGCTGGCCGTCAGCATCGTGGACGCCGGCAGAATTCGCCCCTCCACCTTCTACTGGGCCGGGGGAGCGATGCTCGTCTGCTCACTTTCGGCTGTCTTCCTGTTGTGGCTGCATTTGAAGCGGACCGAGGCCGGCCGATCGCTCCTGCACAACTACTCCCGTTGGTGTCCGCCATGGATGCGCTGGAGCCTCAGGATTTCAGGAGTTTCCGCCGCAGCCTTGCCCTTTTTCCATCTTTTACCGGCCGCTGTAGCTCCGTTCTTGCGCCCCTGGATCTATCGCTTTAGCCCCCATATTCCCTACATCGTAGGTTTCTGCGTGTTCTTCATCATTACCGCCTTTCTTGCGGCAATTCTCCGCTCCCAGGAAGAACTGCCCGCAACCGCCGTTGGCGTGTAGAAAGCGGCCTTGAGAGCGCGCTTCTGCAGGTTTGCTCCGCCGGTTCCTGTGTGCTAACCTTGGAAACTGTGCCGTGGTATGCGGGGAGCGGGAGTGTGTCCGCGCGTACTCGGGTTTTCCAGGATAATTTTCCGGGTGGTCGGGCTGGCGTAGCTCAGCTGGTAGAGCATCTGATTTGTAATCAGAGGGTCGGGGGTTCAAATCCCTTCGCCAGCTCCACTTAAGGAGAAAAATCCGGAAAAACAGGCAGAAGGTTTCGTAGGACCGGCGACGGGAGTTTCAGGCGCCGGGTCTGTCCTCCGCGGTGATCCCACTGAGGTGCATGCTCCGACTTTCCGGAGTTTCTCCGGTAAGGTCGTGATGCGCGGAAGTGGCTCAACGGGGATGTGTAGAAAGCGGGTCCCTCAGCAGGTGACTTTGCTGGGGGTGCAAGACCGGATCCCTTCGGACAGGTCCATCGTCCGTGGGGTGCAGAAGCGGGGTCCCCAGCGACAGGTCTTCGTCGATGGGGTGTAAGCGGGGTCCCCAGCGACAGGTCTTCGTCGATGGGGTGTAAGCGGGGTCCCCAGCGACAGGTCTTCGTCGCAGGGGTGCAGTTAGGCACAGGTGGCCGAGCGGTTAATGGCAGCAGACTGTAAATCTGCCGCTCCTTGGAGCTACGGAGGTTCGAATCCTCCCCTGTGCACCATGATTTGAGGGGCAGCAATGCGCGAAGAACCAGGTGCGGCGATTGGCGCGGGTTCGAGTCGCGAAAAGGGACAGCGATCAGGTTCAGATTTGGCCCGGCGCTATCCGATAGCTTTGGTTTTGTACGCGGTTTTGGCAGCGCTGAGTTGGTTTACCCTTGATGGAACGGTGATCGTTGGGGGTAGGCAGGTGGAACTGAGGTTGGTTCCACTCATCATCATCTGCGGGTTGGCTTTGCGCACAATGCTGGCGATGCGGGCTGAGAGAATTCGCCGCGAAGAAGAGTAGGGGCAGCAATTT
Organism: uncultured Acidobacteriaceae bacterium; assembly: GCA_963826915.1. GTDB lineage: Bacteria > Acidobacteriota > Terriglobia > Terriglobales > Acidobacteriaceae > Telmatobacter. The sequence goes on along the minus strand of CAWGYG010000002.1, from coordinate 692,393 downwards.
CGCCTTGGGGTTTGTTTTGAGGGCTGATGTAGCTCAGTTGGTAGAGCACTCCCTTGGTAAGGGAGAGGTCACCAGTTCAATCCTGGTCATCAGCTCCAGAAATACAGTTGTGAGTGGTCAGTCGTCAGCGAGTGCGACCGACGGATGAGCTTTGTGAGATTCCGATAGGCTGAGAATAAGACTGAACACTGACAACTGATCATTAGCATTTGCGGGAGTAACTCAGTGGTAGAGTCACAGCCTTCCAAGCTGTTGGTCGCGGGTTCGATCCCCGTCTCCCGCTCCAGAGTTGCAAAGGTTGGGCGGAAGTAAAAGAGAACGTCAAGGCAGGGAAAAATGTTTGAGCAGGCAGCGATCGCGGTCCGGGACGAAAAGGGATACGCGGAGCTTCACAAACTGATCGATGCGGCCTTCGATGCGCGCGACGTTGAAGTCTTTCTCGATCGCGTGATCCGCTTGAAGTTCCGGATTCGCGACTACGAAGCCGTCCTCCAGCGCGGGTTGTTAGGCAAAGAGGCCATCGCGCTCTACAAGGCTCTGCCGGTATCGGACCAGGGTTTGACCCGCGAGCGCTATCTCCGGCTAGTTGAAGCGGTGGCGCCGGAACTGCGGCAAAGATATTTCAGGGCCTACGCCTACTATTGAGGCCGGGCTCATGGGTTTCCGCTCCAGGTTTTTCTGGAGCAATGAAAAAGTCTAACGGAAGGAACTGATAGGGCATGGCGAAGGAAAAGTTTGATCGTTCGAAGCCTCATGTGAACGTGGGCACGATCGGGCACATCGATCACGGCAAGACGACGTTGACGGCGGCAATCACGAAGGTATTGCAGAAGCACAACCCGAAGAACACGTTCCGCTCGTTTGATTCGATCGACAACGCGCCGGAAGAGCGGGAGCGCGGCATCACGATCGCGACGGCGCACGTAGAGTACGAGACCTCCAAGCGTCACTACGCGCACGTTGACTGCCCCGGTCACGCCGACTACATCAAGAACATGATCACCGGCGCGGCGCAGATGGACGGGGCGATTCTGGTTGTAGCGGCCACCGATGGACCGATGCCGCAGACCAAGGAGCACGTACTGCTGGCTCGCCAGGTAGGCGTTCCCTGCATGGTTGTGTTCCTGAACAAGTGCGATGCGGTGGAAGACGAAGAACTGACGGACCTGGTCGAAATGGAAGTTCGCGAGCTGCTGTCGAAGTACCAGTTCCCGGGCGACGATGTTCCGGTCATTCGCGGCTCTGCACTGGGCGCGCTGAACGGCGAAGCCAAGTGGGAAGCCAAGATCGACGAGCTGATGGAAGCGGTGGACACCTATGTTCCGCTCCCCACGCGCGCCATCGATCTGCCCTTTCTGATGCCGATCGAAGACATCTTTTCGATCTCCGGACGCGGCACGGTGGTTACGGGCCGTATCGAGCGCGGCAAGGTGAAGGTGGGCGAGGAGTCTGAGATTGTGGGCTTCCGCGAGACGCGCAAGACGGTAGTGACGGGCGTTGAAATGTTCAAGAAGCAGCTGGACGAGGGCATGGCGGGAGACAACGCCGGCCTGTTGCTGCGCGGTATTCCCAAGGAAGACGTGGAGCGGGGGATGGTTCTGGCCAAGCCGGGATCGATTACGCCGCACACCAATTTCAAGGGTGAAGTTTACGTACTGAGCAAGGAAGAAGGCGGTCGTCATACTCCGTTCTTCAAGGGCTACAGGCCGCAGTTTTACTTCCGTACGACGGATGTGACGGGAGTGGCGGAGCTGCCCGAGGGCACGGAGATGGTGATGCCGGGCGACAACGTGCAGCTGGCCGTCGAGCTGATCACGCCGGTGGCTCTCGAAAAGGGTCTTCGGTTCGCGATCCGCGAAGGCGGACGCACCGTCGGCGCTGGTACGGTTTCAGAAATTACGAAATAAGTTGTCAGTGATTAGTTGTCAGTGTTCGACGCGAACTATAGTGCGGGCTTTTGAACTGACAACCGATCACTGGGAACTGATAACTGGAAGGATTTGAAATGCGGGAAATTGTGACATTGCAGTGCACTGAGTGCAAGGAGCGGAACTACTCGACGACGAAGAACAAAAAGACGACCACCGGCCGTCTTGAGTTCAAGAAGTTCTGTAACCGCTGCCGCAAACACCAGCCGCACAAGGAAACGAAGTAAGACAGGGAGGGAACAGGGTTCAGGGATCAGTTTGGCCTGTGCGTCAACAAACGTTGATAACTCAGGCATCAGCAAGACAGAAACTGACCACTGATCCCTAATCCCTGACCCCTGTTTTTAGGGGCGTAAGCTCAACGGCTAAACTGTCGGTCTCCAAAACCGAACTTGGGGGTTCGAATCCCTCCGCCCCTGCCAGATCAGTTAGGATGCGACCGGCCGTTAAGTCCGGACGCGAACGCAAAACCAGAGACGCACCGTGACGAAGCGGCTCATTTTCAGTTGACGCTACCAGCAGCGAGCGGCAATTTTGGAGATAATCAGCAAAGGCACTCTCACTGGTTTTGCTAGAAGGATTGGAAGTATGGCAACTGAATCAGCGATCAAGAAGGGCGACGACCGTTCCGGCAGGCGTCAGGAGGCGGGTGCTTTGTCGAATTTCTCCGGCAATGCGATGGGCGTGTGGGGCGGCTTCACCAGCTTTCTGAGCGATGTGCGCGCAGAAATGCGAAAGGTCGTTACTCCCACCCCTAAGGAAGTGCAGTCCACAACCTCCGTCGTCATCATCACCGTGTTTCTCTTCGGATTTTTCTTCTGGGTGGTGGACTCCGTATTCAGCAGAGCCCTTCAGGCGGTACTACACAAGCTGGGCGCGCAATAAGACGCGCAGCCGCGAATCGAGACAAGAATGGCAGAAGAATTGGACCAACCCGCCGAGCAGCCAGCGCCAGTACCTAACGAGCGCTTCAAGTGGTACATCCTCCACGCCTACTCGGGCTTTGAGCGCAAAGTGCGCGAGTCGATCGAGAGCCGTGTGCAGGCCTTTGGACTGCGCGACAAAGTGGGTCGGGTGATGATCCCAACCGAACCTGTGACCGAGATCGTCAACGGCAAGAAGCGTACTGTCGAGCGGGTGTTCCTGCCCGGTTATGTGCTGGTCGAGATGGATCTCGACAACAACCTGTGGCACGTGTTGAAAGACACGCCCAAGGTGACCGGTTTTCTGGGCACGGGCGATAAGCCGGTGGCGCTCTCTGAAGAAGAAGTCAGTTCCATCATCTTCCGTTCAGAGACGGCCAAAGACAAGCCGCGCCTCAAAATCAAGTTTGAAAAGAACGAGTCCGTTCGTATTACCGACGGCCCCTTTGCCAACTTCAACGGCGTTGTGGATGAGATTAACGAGGATCGCGAAACAATGAAGGTCATGGTGACCATCTTCGGACGCTCCACACCGGTCGAACTGGAGTTCAGCAAAGTCGAAAAGATTGAGTAGTTGCAGCCTCTAGCTACTAGCTTTCAGCTTCTAGCCGGTTCGGTCTCCTAGCGGCCGCCGGTTGCAGGCAAACGCTTGAGCGCAACACCAAAATTTGAACCCGAACCATGACCAGCCGAAAGCTAGAAGCTAGGAGCTAGAAGCTGGTTCCAAAGGAACCATTCATGGCACCTCCGAAGAAAATTACCGCACTCGTCAAGTTGCAGATCGAAGCCGCAAAGGCCACGCCTGCTCCGCCCGTCGGACCGGCCCTTGGCCAGGCGCAGGTCAACATCATGGAGTTCTGCAAGCAATTCAACGCGCGTACGCAGAACAAGGAGATGGCCGGACTCACCATTCCGGTTGTCATCACGGTTTACGCTGATCGCAGCTTCACCTTCATCACCAAGACTCCTCCCGCTGCTGTTCTATTGAAGAAGGCTGCCGGCTTGGCGAAGGGATCCGGCACCCCCAACAAGGAAAAGGTGGGCAAGGTAACGGAAAAACAGGTGCGCGAGATCGCCACCCAGAAGATGCCCGACTTGAATGCCGCCTCGGTCGATGCGGCCGTCAAGAGCATCAAGGGTACTGCGCGCTCCATGGGCATTGAAGTCGTCGGGTAAGTCCGGACTGCCTTACTTGCACCATAAGAAGGGCCCTCCCCGCGGGGAGGGCCCTTCTGCGTTCGAACCTGTTGAGGCGAAGCAGCGGGCGGGCGCCTTACTTCGGCGGCGGCGGCGCGAACACTTCGCGCTTGCGGCCGGGTTCGGGTTTAGGCTTCGGTTTCGGCGCTTTCTTGGTTTCTTTTCTGCCTTTGTCTTTGCTTCCCATGGGTCAAAGCATGACACAAAACACGGGCCCACGAAAAGCCCCAATCGCTCTGTGCTCTTTAGGGTTCTGAGTCCTTTTCTCGCCGGTCGCTCTCTTCCGCCCTATTTGTCCTCATCCGATTTCTCCGCGACCGGCTTCTCCTCGGCTGTTGCGGTGCGCACCAGGTGATCGTGATTCAGAATCGCGTTGAAAACCATTCCATAGTCGCCGATTGTTTCACCGCGATAGATCGGGTTGTTGCCAAACAGCAGCACGTTGCCTTGCCCCAGGTGCGCGTCCACCACAATTGCGTGCTCTGCAATCGAAGTGGACTTGTCTAGCAGCCCATCGAGCAGCAAACCTTTCGAATCGGAGAACCGCAGAATCACTTCAGGACGCAGTGCGGCTGGAATCACCGAAAGGTTGTTGCGCATCTGGTCTTCGTTCAGCTTTTTCGCTTCCCACGGCTTCTGCTTCTGCAGGACCTCTGCCTCCGTGGCTTTCCTGCCCAGCGGCTCGTCGTTGTCTTCCAGGCTGCCGCGCCCCGTCGGCCGCTCGGAATAGGGATCCATCAGAACTCGGCCTCCCAACCGGCCCAGCGTGTTGCTGATGTTGAACACCATTCCGTCGGCACTGATGACGGGAACGTTCAACTCATAGCCGAAAGCGACCGGATTGTCGCGGGCAACGAACACAGTATTCAGCACGGTGCCGACCACATGAGCATCACTGTGCGACGCGACGCTCACGCCGGGCGCCAGTCCCGTGTCGATGGCGAATTGCGCAGTGTCTTCGCAGGTGATCAGCAGGCCGCCTTGTTCGATAAATTTCTTCAGGTGTTCGAGGCCGGCATAACCAAGCCCCGGGCGAATGTCGGCAGTAGAATCAATTGCGCCCAGGTTAGGCGTCAAATCGGATTTCTGCCACGGCATCGGGTTGTTCCACATCGGCATGCCGTTGATGATGTCGAACGCAGATGCGTGGCTGCTCACGGGAGCAAAAATGATCACGTCGTACTTCGACCGAAGATCTTCCTGTTTCGCCACCGCTTGCGTGCTCATGTAGTCATACGGCACTCCCGCGTTGTCGAAGGCATAGCGCCACCATCCCTCGGTCTGCGTTGCCAGCCAGGTATGCATGAATGCGATGCGTGGCGCCGCAATCGTGTGCATCTGCACCGAAGGCATCGCGCCCAGGTGGGTAGCGTTGAGGGCAAGGTCGTGCAGGACTGAAGTGACCCGCTCGTCCGGTGCGTCCGTAATCAACAGCGAGCCTGCAGCGAAGTGCTTCCCATCTGCATCAAATGCCTTCTCCGCCGTTTGAACCTTCGCGCCTTTGAGCTTGTAGACCAGCGTAAGCAGCGAAACCTGCCCCGAATTGTTCACTGCCAAAACTGACCCTGTCCCATCAACCTTGCCAGCCAGTGTTGCTGGATCGTCCAGCGGTGTCATCCCGGTTTTCAAGATCGATACATCTGGAACGCGCACCGCTTTCACATTGAAGAGATGAGTGAACGACCAGCCAGTGTCATCGTAAGGGTGCTTTTGCGGATCGTCCGGCGCCCAGAACTGCCGATCGAGCAACGCATCCGCAATGCGCGAATATGGCTGATCCATGCGCACCACAACACTGCCGGCGGCAAAAGTCACCTGCTTCGGCTTGTCTCCGCGCTTCTCGCCCGGCACCGTGCAGGTTGCCGCATCTGAAAGCTGCTGCAACTCGACATGTTGCCGCTTCAAAACCTTTAGCAGTTCAACCTCGCGATTCGTCGCCGCTGCATCGGGCGCAATCACGTAGGCCGCTGGCCCTTCCAGCGTTGGCTTCTGAATAGAGCGCTTGCTCTTCGCATAGTAGTTCTCAAGAAAATGATGCGTGTGCTGCGAAAAGTACGAAATCGTCGACAGCAGCGCCGTCTCTTCGTAGTTGTTGTTGTCGCGCTGCGACCACGTCACGATGGGCAGCGGCGGATTCTGCCGGTACCACGTGCGCGAATATTCTTCGGGGTCGAGGATGCGCTTTTCAGTATCCGCGCCGCCGTTGCCGAAAGTCTCATAGAGCCGGCTGATGCCGTTGTGCATTGCCGCAAGAAACATTAAGTAGCCGGGACTCCACGTGTCGAAATCGCCGTGAGTAAACACGCCGGGCATGCCGAAGTTCTGCATTTGCGCGACGTTGTTCCAGCCCAGTTCCGCCCACTCGTCCGCAAGCAGAGGATCTACCCATGCGTTGTACGGCCCATCCCCGACCGTGTTGTCGTAGAGAAACGGCACAGACTCGTGCAGGTCATGCAGCACCTGCGCATGCCAGTCAAGATAGGTGTCGAGCACGTTCCGAGTCAGGTTCAGCGTGATCCCCATCGCGTCACGATTGTTGTCGTGCGCCACGTAATGGCCCCAGTAGATGAGCCGGGGCCACATCTGGTCGGGGTGCGCCTTGTGCCACTTGTAGATGTCGACCATGCGATCGCGTCCATCCACCTCAACTACCGGCGTAATCAGCACAATCATGTGCGAGCGGATGTACTTGATATACGGCGCATCGTCCACAGCCAGTCGATAAGCCAGCTCCATCAATGCCGTTGGCGCGCCCGTCTCAGTTGAGTGAATCGTGCCAGTGATGTAGTAGACCGGGTACGACTGGTCGATCAGCGTGCGAGCCTTTGCATCATCGAATCCAATGGTTCGCGGATCGCCAAGCTGGCCCAGCCGCGCGCTGTTTGCCTTGGCGGAGTTCAGCAGCTCCGGATCGGCGATTGCCGCGGCAATCATTTCGCGCCCTTCTTCTGATTTGCCGATAGTGAACACTTTGACGCGCGGGCTGCTCGCAGCCAGCAGGCGGAAATACTTGTACACATCTTCCGCGTAGGGCAGCATGTCGGGCGCGCCTGAGACGTCGCCAAGCACCTTTGCGGGTGTGGGCACGGTCTTCGATGCCGGCAGGTAATCCACCAGCGGCGAAATAAACGATGGGTCGGTCGTGTATTTGTGAATCTGATCGGTGTATTGCTGATCGATCGGCTGTTGCGGGTCGCGCGCGAAGTTGGCGTTCAAGGCCTGTGAATGCAGCGCGCAGGTTGCGCACAAAAGATAAGCAGAAGAGAGAACCAAAGCCAACCGTGCGAATTTCATAATCCTCGTCTCGAAACGGGTCTCTCTGTCTTTGAATGATCAGCGATGCGCCTTTTAATCGACCCAGCCGGCAATCGACCACGTAGACAGAGGTTGCGGCCAGTGGGAATCGGTGGGCGTTATGGCGGGAAAGCGAGAACAAGACGCGTTGAGCCCATCCGGGCAATGCCGGCCTCAACAAACTATAAGGCATGCCCTTCGATTTCAAAACTGGAATTGCGGTATCCAGCCCCGCCTGCTGCAAACCGGTTCTCGATGAAAAGAAATGGGATGAGAAAGGATTCCGCGGCGTCACTGAATGGATATGTTGCCAATCAATTCATTCCGGCAGACTGCTCCTTCAGAGATTCCCGGCATCTCACCAAAGACGATCAAAGACCATGGCGAAGGAGATTCGAATCATGATTGATCAACGAGGAACCCGAAGCGACCCCCAGGAGGATCAGTTCCTGGCGACAATTTCAAAACCAAACCCGGTATTTCCTTCGGGTGCCTACCTCGGTCTCGGCCTTTGCGCCGTCGTCCTCTCTTCCGTGCTGCAGGGTATGAACAAGAAAAACGCAGCCACGTTTATTGGCCAATGGGCCGTGCCATTCCTTCTTCTCGGCATTTACAACAAGTTTGTCAGGCAGCACAAGTCCACTAAAGGCGCCGGAATCGAGAACTCGATTGGAAGTTATGAGAGAAGCTTTGCCAGTCCGGAGGCCCGCGTCGGGGCTACCGAAAAATGGTGTAGCTAAGTCTTGAGTTTTTGCTTTTCACAAACAAATTGGTTTCGTGCCATTTATCAGAATCTATCCAGCAATCTTTCTTTGCTGGCAGGCGATCGTTTCCTTCGCCTGCCAGCAAAATCATTCAACCAGGAGACTATTCTCCAGCCGCGCTCATTCCGCGCGCCACCAGCACCTTCTGCGGTGCTTCCACCTTGGCCGAAGGAACTTTCAGCTCCAGCTTCAGGCTCTCGATTTCTGGTTTGTCTTTGAGAGATGCCGCGAAACTCAGCCCGTACTGGTGGTTGAACCGGCGTCTGAGATCGGTTAAGTACGGCTCAAACGAAACGGGATTGCCCGTTCCCTGCCAATAGGCGTTTCCGCCGGTCGCCTGCGACACCAGCTGCAACAGGTTTTGTCCGTCATACGACGCGTATTCGGTACTGTTCATTCGACCCATGTCGCGCCAGTAGATCGAATACACCACGAGACCTGCTCGAACCGAGTCATTGATCGCCGCGTTCACGTACGGATCGTCGGGGTCAAATCTTCTCTCATAGTTGTCGACTCCGTCGGTGATCATCAACACCTCGCGGCGCGCGGTGAGATCTTTCGATGGCCAGTTCTTCGCCAGGTCGCTCAAGCAGAAATAAGGGCTGGCATTGGATCCAGGCGCGCCAGCAGACATGTGTAGCCCATTCAGCACCTGGGCGGCGTTTGACGAAAATGGTCCAGCCAACGCTGCCCGGCCGTTCTCCATATAGGCAATGGCAATTTTCGAGTCCGAAGGCATCTCCTTCACGAAGCCTGAAATGTCGTTGAATTGTTCACCGAGAGATGTGCGCGCAGCACCGTCAATCAAAACCACGATTTCCAGCGGGCTCGCAGGGCCCGTCAGATGTGCGAAATTCGTCACGTTGGAATCTTTCCCGTTCACTTTGACCTTCAGATCCTGCATGGAGATTTTGGCCATATCTTCGCTTGAATGCGCAGGAAGTATCGTCACGACCGCGCGGCCCATGCCCTGTTGATTCTCCTTTTGTGAAAATGCAGGCGCGGCCAACATCATTGTCCCTGCGGCAACTGCAACGGCTATTCCTAGCCTTTTCATATAGTTACTCCTCTCGAGGCTGGCCCGCCCGCGGAGTCATGCTCTGCAGTCGGCGTTCGCCTCTTCCCACTAAGTTAGATGCCTTCTAAGGGAATTTGTTTAGTTTTCGCTTTTACGTTCAAACGGGTGCTTGTTTTGGAGCCGCGGGCAGACAGCTAGTTGCAATCCCAAGCCGTTCGTTGGGCATAGTGAGAGAATGACTTGCATGATCCTAGCTGGTTCAGAAGGGATGCCGCTTCGTTGGTTAGGCATTGGAATGTTCTTCCTGTTTGCGGCTCTCGTTGGGACGGGCACCGGAGAATCATGGGAACGCTTTGGTCGGTCGACCTCCCGCGCTAAAAACCCGACGCAGTTTTGGTTATCAATCGCAATACAGTACATTGCCGCCGTTGGCTTCATTGGATATTTCTTGTACAAGGTCTATGGCAATTCCGACTAGGCCACTACCCAAAGTGGGCTTTTGTTGCATTCCGGCTGCCATTTCAGTATCATTCAAAGATGTGCCCGGGGAAATCTCCGGGCCGTCACATGCACCACGGTTTTTGGGCCTGTCCGGCTTGGACGCGGCGATTGAACAGTCGCCCCCACCGGAGGTGGCTCCCCGCAAAGCGGGGCTGGCAAATGCGGTGGGAGACGAGGATTGAATGGCAAAATCCAGCAAGAATATTGCGAAGGCGCGCGCGGCTGTCATTAAGCCCGCTTATCCGCTCCCTGAAGCGGTAACCCTGCTGAAGCAGGTTAAGTACGCCAAGTTCGACGAGACAGTTGACCTGACCATGCGCCTGGGCGTTGACACCCGGCATGCCGACCAGATGGTCCGCGGAACCGTGGTTCTGCCCCACGGGCTTGGAAAAACCAAGACTGTGGCCGTCATCGCCACCGGCGACCGCCAGAAAGAAGCCAAGGATGCTGGTGCCGATTTTGTGGGCGGCGAGGAAATGGTCGAGAAGATTCAGAAAGAGAACTGGACCGACTTCGACGCGCTGATCGCGACACCGGACATGATGAAAGTAGTTGGACGTCTGGGCAAGGTGCTCGGCCCCAAGGGGCTGATGCCGAATCCTAAGACCGGAACTGTGACCCTCGATGTGGCCTCGGCGGTTAAAGAGATCAAGGCCGGCAAGGTGGAATTTCGCGCCGACAAGACCAGCTTGGTGCACGTGCCTGTGGGCAAGTTGAGCTTCGACCCGCAAAAGCTGATCGACAACACCACGACCGTAATTTCGTCGATCGTGCGCGCCAAGCCTTCGGCAGCCAAGGGCAAGTACATCAAGAGCGTCACGCTGAGCTCGACCATGGGCCCCGGCGTGCCGCTGGATTCAGCCGTCGCCGACGCAGCAGGCAAGCACTAAAACAGGGATCAGGGGTTAGGGATCAGGGATCAGTTCACGCAAACTGAGTCCGTGGCTCTGAAGAGTTTGAGGAAGAATTATTAACGAAAAGCCCGGCGAGGGCTTGGGGAAGGGAGTAGGAAGCGGAGTTCGAGGGTTAAGGCATTTTCTGCTGATCCCTGACCCCTGTTCCCTGATCCCTGTCGAAGCGGAGCGAAGACATGGCGATTTCAAAAGCGAAAAAGACGCAGAAGGTCCAGTCGCTGGCTAAGGAACTGGAGACCTCGACGACCGCAATTATCGGCACCTTCAGCAAGCTGACCGTTGCCAAGGATTTTGAGCTGCGGAAGGTCATTCGGGAAGCAGGCGGAAAGTACCGCGTGGTCAAGAACAAGCTGGCCGCCGTTTCCAGCGAGAACAGCAAGGTTGGACCCGCTCTCAAGGGGCTTAAAGGTGTCAATTCGGTCGCCTTTACCTCCGGCGACCCAGTGGTTCTGGCTAAGGTTTTCGCCAAGTGGGCCGGTGAAAACGCAGAGTTCCAATTCAAGCTGGGCATCGTCGACGGCAAGCTTCTGAGCGTCGAAGAGGTGAAGTCGCTGGCGACCATGCCGGGCAAGGATGAAATCTTTGCCAAGCTGCTCTACCTTATCAACGCCCCGGCGCAGCGTTTGGTCACAGTGATGAATGCAACAGGACGCGACTTGGCGGTCGTAATCAACCAGGGCGTCGAAAAAGAAAAGTTTGCTGGAGCGGCGTAGCGTTGCTCGGCCTTTAGCTGGAAGCTAATGGCTAAAAGCTAGTAGCTGGTTTCAAGAGTTCAGGCAGTGAAGCGGGCAGAAAGTGCGCGGGTCTGGCGCATCGGAAACTTTCAGCTTGGGTCAGCGGCCAGGGAAAATCATTTCAAACAGTTCTGATTGGAGAAAAAACATGGCGGATCTCGCACAGTTGGAAGAACAGATTGTAAGCCTGAGCCTGCTCGAAGCAGCGGCCCTGGTTAAGAAGCTTGAAGAGCGCCTTGGCGTCTCCGCAGCGGCAGCAGCCCCGGTTGCAGCAGCGGGCGGCGGCGGTGCGGCAGCAGCCCCGGCTGCTGAGGAAAAGACTGAATTCCAGGTCATCCTCAAAGACTTCGGCGCCAATAAGATCAACACCATCAAGGCCGTACGCGAAGTTACCTCGCTCGGTCTGAAGGAAGCCAAGGACTTGGTCGACGGCGCCCCCAAGGCGTTGAAGGAAAGTGCGACCAAGGATGAGGCCGAAGCCATCAAGAAGAAGTTTGAAGGCGTCGCCACCATCGAAATCAAGTAGTTTGGTACGCGACTTGCAAGACTCGCCGGGACGCGCTACGATGTTCGTTGCGCGTCTTTTCGGCTCATTCTGATTTTCTCAGCTTTGAGCGGAGACCTCATGGCGCGTCTTGAAACGAGTTAAAGGGCACGCAAAAGTCCGACAGCCAGGGCTGGGCCAAGCACTCTGGGACGGGCAATAGCGCGAAGTAAAGTGCTCTAGGGTCAACAGGATCGGCGGATTTCCTGTTGATGGATGTCGATTGGCAGGCGGCGAGCGGCAGAAGCGAGCTTTGGGATCGGCGATAGCAGTGCAACGGAAATCGGAATGGGGGCACCGGCATTAAGCCGCGCTCGTGAGGCATTGTGTCCTCGCGGGCTTTTGTGTCTCCCCCTCAACGGCAGATTGGGCGTTTAAGCGAAATCTACCACGTGCGCGCAGGTTTAGTTCTCCGGTATAACCGGCGCGTTCGGTTCTGATTGTGCGCAGTTCTACCGCAACACCCTGAAGTGCAACAACGCCTGTGGCGCATTTATGGGGGCGCCTCTTTCTAGTAATCACGCTTGGCATGGAATATCCGGCGCGTCGGCGTCGCTTGGCTGTATGTATGCCGAAACGTTGGAACGGGATTGGCATCGCGATGTGCGCCAATCTGGAATATCGATTTCTTACCGTAATCTGCCGGTGCCCCGAGACTCGGGTGCTGGCCTGGCGAAAACCCACTTCAGGGTGAATGCGCCGGAGTGAAGAGCCTCAGGAGTGAAGCATGCCCAACGAGAAGCGCGCGATTCGCAGCCGGCTCGATTTTTCCAAGATCCCTACCGCAACCCAGATTCCCAACCTGATTGAAGTGCAGCGCCGCTCCTACGAGCGTTTTCTGCAGATGGACAAGCTCCCCAACGAGCGCGATGATTCGGGCCTGCAGTCGGTCTTTGTCTCCGTTTTCCCCATTACCGATTTCCGCGGCATCTCGCAATTGGACTTCGTTGACTACTCCATCGGCAATTGGGAGTGCAAGTGCGGCCACCTTAAAGGGCTGCATCACCTGCGCACCGCCTGCGTCCATTGCGGCGCCATGGTCATCACCGACCCGTTCCTTCCCGGCGATGTGCTCTGTCAGAAGTGCGGCACCTACAACAAGAACATGCCCGACTTCTGCAACAAGTGCGGCGACCCAGTCGGACTGCAACTGAAGTACGACCAGCAGGAGTGCGAAGAGCGCGGCATGACCTTCTCTGCACCACTCAAGGTCACCGTCCGCCTCACCATCTACGACAAGGATGCCGAGACCGGCAACAAGACCATCCGTGACATCAAGGAGCAGGAAGTCTTCTTCGGCGACATTCCGCTGATGACTCCGAACGGCACCTTTATCGTGAACGGCACCGAGCGCGTCATCGTTTCGCAGTTGCATCGTTCGCCCGGCGTCTTCTTTGAGACGGCGAACAACCGCACCTACTTCCTCGGCAAGATCATTCCCTACCGCGGATCGTGGGTTGAATTCGAGTACGACCAGAAGAACACCCTCTACGTTCGCATCGACCGTAAGCGCAAGTTCCTCGGAACCATCTTCCTCCGCGCCCTTGGTCTGCGTTCCGACGAGGAAATTCTCAAGACCTTCTACACTGTCGATCGCATCAACATCGCCGACGGTAAGCTGCAGTGGGTCGTTCCCGCGGATGCCAAGGCGTCTACCCACCTCGTGGGTGCCAAGCCCGCGCACGCCGTCCTTCACAAGGGTGAAGAGATTGCGCACTCTGGACGCAAGATCACGCCCACTTCAATCAAAGCAATTCGTGCGGCAAATATCGAGAAGATCGAAATCGAAGCCGCCGAGCTTGATGGCGCGCTGACCGCATCGGACGTGGTCGATACGACTACCGGTGAAGTCATCGTCGAGTCGAACGTTGAACTCACCGCCGACCGCCTGCACAAGGTCCTGTCGAGTGGCGCAACCAGCTTCGAGGTCTTCTTCCCTGAGCGCGACGATGTAGGCAACATCATCACCAACACCCTCAAGCGCGACTCCGTCCACAAGCCGGAAGAAGCGCTCATCGAGATCTACCGCAAGCTGCGCCCGGGCGATCCGCCGACGCTCGACACGGCTACTGCGCTCTTCGAAGGCATGTTCTTCGACGCCCGCAAGTATGACTTCTCGCGCGTGGGCCGTCTCAAGTTCAACATCAAGCTCTACGAAAACCAGGACGCCACCCAGCTCGATCACCGCACGCTGACGCCGGAAGATTTCTACGCGACCATCCGCTACCTGCTCAAGTTGCGCAAGAACATCGGCATGGTCGACGACATCGATCACCTTGGCAACCGCCGCGTCCGCGCCGTCGGCGAACTGATGGAAAATCAGTTCCGCATCGGCCTCGTCCGCATGGAGCGCGCCATCAAGGAAAAGATGAGCGTGTATCAGGAGCTGTCGACGGCCATGCCGCACGATCTCATCAATGCCAAGCCGGTCATGGCTGCCATCCGCGAGTTCTTCGGTTCCTCGCAGCTGTCGCAGTTCATGGACCAGACCAATCCGTTGTCTGAGATCACCCACAAGCGTCGTCTCTCAGCGCTTGGGCCGGGCGGCTTGTCGCGTGAGCGCGCTGGCTTCGAAGTCCGCGACGTGCACCCCACCCACTACGGCCGCATCTGCCCCATTGAGACGCCTGAAGGCCCGAACATCGGCCTCATCAGCTCGCTCAGCTGCTTTGCGCGCATCAACGAGTACGGCTTCATCGAGTCGCCTTACCGCAAGGTCAAGGACTCGCGAATCCTCGACTTCGTTGAGATCGTCAACGCCGGCGAAAGCGGCCTGCGCGTGGGCGACCATATTGAGAAGGAAGAAGCCGGCAAGCTCAATGCCTCGCTTAAGAAGGCGGGCAAGCGGGCGATCGACTACATCCCGTTCAGCTTCTACCTGTCTGCATGGGAAGAGGACAAGCACACCATCGCGCAGGCCAACATCGAGTTCAACGCCGAAGGGCAGATCACTGAAGACCTCGTGAATGCTCGCCGTCAGGGCAACTTCGTGCTGGTCAACCGCGGCGATGTGGATTACATCGACGTCAGCCCCAAGCAGCTCGTTTCCGTCGCCGCATCGCTCGTGCCGTTCCTCGAGCACGATGACGCCAACCGCGCGCTGATGGGCGCCAACATGCAGCGCCAGTCCGTTCCTCTGCTTGTCGCCGAAGCTCCGCTGGTCGGCACCGGCATGGAAGGCGTCACCGCGCGCGATTCCGGCGCTGTGATTCTGGCCAAGCGCAACGGCATTGTCGACTCGGTCGACTCCGAGCGCATCATCGTGCGCGTTGAAGGCGAACACCATCCCACGCAGCTGTCGCGTGAGGTTGGTTCCGACATCTACACGCTCATCAAGTTCAAGCGTTCCAACCAGAACACCTGCATCAACCAGAAGCCGGTTGTGCGCGAAGGGGAACGCGTCGTCAAGGGTCAGGTCATCGCCGACGGTCCCTGCACGGAGCAGGGCGAGTTGGCCCTCGGACGCAACGTGCTCGTGGCCTTCATGCCGTGGCGCGGTTACAACTTCGAAGACGCAATCCTCATCAGCGAAAAACTGGTGCGCGAGGATTACTACACCTCGGTTCACATCGAAGAGTTTGAAATCGAGGCCCGCGACACCAAGCTGGGCCCCGAGGAAATCACGCGCGACATTCCCAACGTCAGCGAACACGCGCTGCGCGACCTGGACGAGAGCGGTGTCATCCGCATCGGCGCCCAGATCGGCCACGGCGACATTCTGGTCGGCAAGGTTACGCCCAAGGGCGAAACCCAGCTCACGCCGGAAGAGAAGCTGCTCCGCGCCATCTTCGGTGAAAAGGCCGGCGATGTCCGCGATGCTTCGCTCACCTGCCCTCCCGGAATCGAAGGCACGGTCGTGGATGTGCGCATCTTCAGCCGCAAGGGTCAGGAGAAGGACGAGCGCGCCAAGCTGATCGAGGCTGATTACGTGGCCAAGCTCGAAAAGAACCTCGGCGACGAAATCCGCATTCTCACCGACGAGCGCCTCAAGCGTCTCGAAGGCATCCTCGGCGCCAAGGAAGTCCTCGCCGATCTGCACGACGAACGGACCAACAAGCGCCTTCTCGTAAAGGGAGCGCTTCTTGACCGCGAAACCATCGAGCGTATCTCCACCAAGAACCTCAAGCGCATCCGCTACAACGACAAGGATCCCCGCGTCAACGAGCAGATCGATGAGATCGAGGAAATGACCTCGCGCCAAATCGAAGTGCTGCGCAAGATCACCAACGAGAAGATCTCCAAGCTGCAGAAGGGCGACGAACTGCCTCCCGGCGTCATCAAGCTGGTCAAGGTTTACGTTGCCATGAAGCGCAAGCTTTCAGTCGGCGACAAGATGGCCGGCCGCCACGGAAACAAGGGCGTGATCGCGCGCATCCTTCCTGAGGAAGATATGCCGTATCTGCCCGATGGCACACCAGTGGAGATCGTTCTCAATCCGCTCGGCGTTCCGTCTCGTATGAACGTGGGACAGATCCTCGAAACCCACCTCGGCTGGGCCGCACACGCGCTGGGAGCCAAGATTGCTGCACTGATCAAGGCCAATAGCGATGTTGAGGCAACGCGCGAGCTCATGAAGAAGGAGTTCGCCGGAACAGCAACGCTGCGCCAGTTGCTTGAACTCGACGACGAGATGTTGCTTCGCGTCGGTGCAGGCATGAAGCGCGGCATCTGGTTCGGAACTGCTGTGTTCGATGGCGCCAAGGAAGAGGAAATCAAGGCTCTACTGGCTTCGGCCGGACTGCCTTCCTCGGGTAAGACGGCGCTCTACGATGGCATGACCGGCGAGCAGTTTGAACAGCCTGTCACGGTGGGCTACATCTACATGCTCAAGCTGTCGCACCTTGTGGACGACAAGATTCACGCTCGTTCCATCGGGCCGTACTCCCTCATCACCCAGCAGCCGTTGGGCGGCAAGGCGCAGTTCGGCGGACAGCGTTTCGGCGAAATGGAAGTGTGGGCGCTCGAAGCTTACGGCGCTGCATACATCCTGCAGGAACTGCTCACTGCCAAGTCCGACGACGTGTACGGCCGTACCAAAATCTACGAGGCAATCGTGAAGGGCGAGGCCGCGATCGAGCCGGGTGTACCCGAATCGTTCAACGTACTCATCCGCGAATTGCAATCGTTGTGCCTCGATGTAGAACTGATCAAGCGTGCGGACCTTCTCAAGAAGGTACCCGCGCCCGAAGTTGCAGCAGTAGCCGATTAGGTTTCAGTTGTCAGTCGTCAGTTTTCAGTCTTCGGCCTTGAGCGAGCAACACCAACAAGAGCAACCGAACTGATGACTGACCACTGATCGCTGACCACTGTTTCACGGTGTCCTTCTTGAAAGCGGTAACCGCCGCTTCCCGGGAAGGAAGGACCCGCTAAAGAATCCCGGGAGATACCGCGGCGAGAGCCCAAAAAGCCCGCCAAGGAGGGTCGCCTTGTTCCGTTCAAACCCGTTTGAACTCACCAGCCCGATTACTGACTTTGACGCTATCCGCATCATGCTGGCCTCGCCGGAAAAAATCCGAAGCTGGTCGCACGGTGAGGTCACCAAGCCGGAAACCATCAACTACCGTACCTTCAAGCCGGAGCGCGACGGCCTGTTCTGCGCCCGCATCTTTGGACCCGTGACCGACTGGGAGTGCCTCTGCGGCAAGTACAAGCGCATGAAGCACCGCGGCGTCATCTGCGACAAGTGCGGCGTCGAAGTGACCGTCAGCAAAGTGCGCCGTGAGCGCATGGGCCATATCGAGCTCGCTTCCCCTTGTTCTCACGTCTGGTTCTTCAAGGGCCTGCCTTCGCGCATCGGCCACTTGCTTGACATCTCGCTCCGCGACCTCGAGAGCATTCTTTACTTTGAGTCCTATGTCGTCGTCGATCCAGGTGACGCGCCCGTAAAAGAGCGCGAAATCATCAAGGACGAAGCCCGCTATCGCGAACTCGACCAGCAGTATCGCCCCTCCGGCTTCAAGGCCATGATGGGCGCCGAGGCCATCAAGGAACTGCTCAAGCGCGTGCAGATTGACGAGCTCGGCATCGAACTCCGCGAGCGCATGAAGACCGAGACCTCCGCGCAGAAGAAAATCAAGTACGCCAAGCGCCTCAAGGTCGTCGAAGCTTTCCGCAAGAGCTCGAACAAGCCGCAGTGGATGATTCTCGATGTGCTGCCGGTTATTCCTCCAGAGCTGCGCCCCCTGGTGCCGCTGGATGGCGGACGCTTTGCCACTTCCGATTTGAACGATCTCTATCGCCGCGTCATCAACCGCAACAACCGGTTGAAGAAGCTGATGGATCTGCACGCTCCTGAAGTCATCGTGCGCAACGAAAAGCGCATGCTCCAGGAAGCCGTCGATGCCCTCTTCGACAACGGTCGCCGTGGCCGCGTCCTGCGTGGCGCCAACAATCGTCCGCTCAAGTCGCTCTCTGACACCCTCAAGGGCAAGCAGGGCCGCTTCCGCCAGAACCTGCTCGGCAAGCGCGTCGACTACTCCGGTCGTTCCGTCATCGTGGTCGGTCCCGAACTCAAGTTGCACCAGTGCGGTCTGCCCAAGAAGATGGCGCTTGAGCTGTTCAAGCCCTTCATCTATCACCGCCTCGAGCAGACCGGTCATTGCACCACCATCAAGCAAGCCAAGGAAATGGTGGAAATGCAGGAACCGGTGGTGTGGGACATCCTTGAAGAAGTCATCAAGGATCACCCCGTTCTGCTCAACCGCGCCCCAACCCTTCACCGCCTCGGCATTCAGGCGTTTGAGCCGGTACTCGTCGAAGGCAAGGCCATCAAGATTCACCCGCTGGTCTGCACCGCCTTCAACGCCGACTTTGACGGCGACCAGATGGCCGTCCACATTCCGCTGTCGCCCGAAGCGCAGATCGAAGCCAGCGTATTGATGCTCGCTTCGCACAACATCCTTTCGCCCGCGTCAGGCCAGCCCATCACCGTGCCCACTCAGGACATGGTGCTCGGCCTCTATTACCTGACCAAGGCCAAGAAGGGTGGCATCGGCGAAGGCCGCGTCTTCTCGAACACTGAAGAAATCCTCATGGCGCTTGAAGCGCGCCAGGTGGAAACTCTCACGCCGATTCGTCTTCGTTACACCGGCAAAGTGCTCGACATGACCACCGCCTACGACGATCAGGATCTGACCCACACTGAGCCGGTCGACTTCAACAACCAATACATCTCCACCACCGTGGGCCGCGTCATTTTGAACGACGCACTTCCGGCGGGCATGCCGTACATCAACGGCCTGCTCAAGAAGAAGGGTATCGGCCAGCTGGTGAACTACTGCAACCAGAACCTCGGACTCGAGGTGACGGTAGGCATGCTCGATCGCATCAAGTCGTTGGGCTTCAACTACGCCACCAAGTCCGGCCTTTCGGTCGGTCTGGATGACATGGTTATCCCGGCCAGCAAGTACACCACGGTCGACGAAGCCGACAAGAAGGTGATCGAAGTCCAGAAGCAGTACATGGACGGAGCCATCACCAACGGCGAGCGTTCCAACAAGGTCATCCAGATGTGGTCGGCTGTTACCGATCAGGTCGCCGACGAAATGTTCGGCAACATGAAGAAGGCTGACGACGAAGGCGCCATGAACCCGATCTACATCATGGCCGACTCCGGCGCCCGCGGTTCGAAGCAGCAGATTCGCCAGCTCTCGGGCATGCGCGGATTGATGGCCAAGCCTTCCGGCGAAGTCATCGAGACGCCCATCACCGCGAACTTCCGCGAAGGCCTCACGGTGCTCGAATACTTCATCTCGACCCACGGCGCGCGTAAGGGCCTGGCCGATACGGCGCTCAAGACTGCCGACTCGGGATACCTCACCCGCCGCCTCGTCGACGTGGCGCAGGACGTTATCGTCACTGAATACGATTGCGGAACCTCGGAAGGCATCTACGTCGGATCGATTGTTGAATCCGGCGAAATCATCGAGCCCATGCGCGATCGCATCATCGGCCGCGTCTCGCTCGAGCGCATCAAGGATTACGACGGCAACGTGGTGATCGATGTGAACCAGCAGATCGACGAAGACATCGCTTCCGCCATTCAGGGTGCAGGCGTCGAAAAGGTCAAGATTCGCTCCGTGCTTACTTGCGAATCGCGTCGCGGCGTTTGCGGTCTCTGCTACGGGCGTAACCTGGGTTCCGGCCGCATGGTCGAACTCGGCGAAACCTGCGGCGTCATCGCCGCGCAGTCCATCGGCGAGCCGGGAACGCAGCTCACCATGCGTACCTTCCACGTCGGCGGAACAGCCAGCCGTGTGCAGGACAAGTCGCGCCTCGACGCCAAGAACAATGGCTTCGTGCGCTTCATTAACCTCAACTACGTTGAGAGCAAAGACGGCACGCTGGTTGCGATGAACCGTTCCGGCTCCATCGCAATTCAGGATGAGCGTGGTCGTGAAAAGGAGCGCTACCAGGTCGTTTACGGTGCGCGTCTCCGCGTCAAGGACGGCGAGCAGGTCAAGCTCGGCCAGTTGCTGGCTGAGTGGGATCCGTACACCTACGCCATCCTGACCGAAATCGGTGGCACGGTCCAGTTCAAGGACCTGCAGGAAGGCATCACCCTCAACGAAGAAGTCGATGAAGTTACCGGCCTCTCGCGTTGGGTCGTTGCCGATGCTCCCGACGAAAAGCGTCAGCCTGCCTTCATGGTCAAGAATGCCAAGGCGCACAAGCGGTACTTGTTGCCCCGCGGCGCTCACTTGATGATCCAGGACGGAGAAGATGTAGGTCCCGGCGATGTGCTTGCCAAGATTCCCAAGGAGAGCACCCGCACCAAGGACATCACCGGCGGTCTGCCCCGCGTAGTCGAGCTTTTCGAAGCCCGCAAGCCGCGCGAGACAGCCATCATCAGCGAAATCGATGGTGTGGTTCGCTTCGGCGAAGTGGCCAAGGGACAGCGCAAGATCTACGTCACGGCTGACAGCGGTGAGGAGAAGGAATACTCGGTTCCTCGCGGCATTCACGTCAACGTGCAGGAAGGCGAGCGTCTCAGCGCCGGCGATCCTTTGATGGATGGTCCTCTCAACCCGCACGACATTCTAGCCGTGCTCGGTGAAAAGGCACTGCAGGCTTACCTGGTCAACGAAATCCAGGAAGTCTACCGTCTGCAGGGCGTGGCCATCTCTGATAAGCACATCGAAGTCATCGTTCGTCAGATGCTTCGTTGGGTGCGGATCGACGAAGTGGGCGACACCAACTTCCTGCTCGAGCAGCAGGTTGACCGCTTCCGCTTCCGCGAAGAGAACGAGCGTGTGCAGAACAATGGAGGCCGTCCGGCACTTGGGCGTCCGCTGTTGCTCGGCATCACCAAGGCCTCGCTCTCAACCGACAGCTTCATCTCCGCCGCCAGCTTCCAGGAGACCACGCGCGTTCTCACCGAAGCCAGCATCAACGGTGCGATCGACAACCTGCGCGGACTCAAGGAGAACGTCATCGTCGGCCGCCTCATTCCCGCCGGCACGGGCCTCGAGTACTACCGCAACGTTCAGCTCTCTCCGGAACTGGAAGAAGCGGCAGCCCGCGTGCAGCAGGAGGTTTCGGCAGAGATCGAAGCCGCAGAGCGCGAACTCGAACTCATGCGTCAGGAAGGCGAAGCCGAAGAGATGGCAGCCGAGTAAACTGGCTCCCTCGACTTTGCTCAGGACAAGCTGTTCAGGCAAAGTCCTTCAATAGCTCAATAGCAAAAGGCCCGGCGCAAGCCGGGCTTTCTGCTTGATGAAAAACCCTCAGTTTTGAAAGGGCATGGATTTATCCGTGCCAGGAGCCCAGCAAAATCAGGCGGGCTTTAGCCCTTGAGGGATGGGTTGATCTTTGTCATCAATCTGAGGCTCGGCGCAAGCCGGGCCCTCTTCTTTGGTCAATCTGCCGCGAAGGTCTCCACCATGTTGAGCGTTGCCTGCGAAATCCTGTTACGGCTCTCTCAACTGATTTCAGGGCTGAGTGCCGACAGGGCTTCCATTCATCTCATTCGATTTGTCTGCATGGCATTGTCGGCAAAACTGCGCGGCTTGATTGCTTCCCACCGCCCTGGCGCCTTGTGTGCCGTACGGAGCGCGCAGGAAGTACCGGGTCGGATAGATGCCCGGCGGAAAGAGAGCCGACGCGGAACTCGCGCTGACACAAGTTATCGTCATCAGGTGTGGATTGTGGCATGTGGTGCATGCCACGACGGATGTGTTGCCATAATGGCTCGGTTGGACGAAGAAGCCATAATTCGCCGCAAATTGCGATGAGTGAGTTCCCCCCATGCGGATTACGCCGTTTGTTTCTGTGCAATCCCAGCCCAGCGCGCCGCCACACCTGACCTGCGCTGCAAGTCCGACCGGATGGTTCGCTATCTCATGCCCGTCGATGAGGCTGTCTTTGTCAGCCAGCGTCGGGACGATCTGAGCAGACCCATAGCTTGAGGGTACGGTTTCGTAAATGATGTTGCGCATCATTGCCCGGGGCCCATAATTACCGTCGTGACAGCTTAAACATACGAGGACGCCAGCCAGGTCAGATGAGTGCGGAGAAATGTTTTGAGTGTTGTGACCTGCATAGGAGGCATAAGTGCTTGTCACATCCTCGCCCCACAACATGCCCCCGGCCGAGTTCGCGCCTGGAGTCTGAGCGCTGCGTTTTATCGATGTTGCGCTGTGCGGAATGTGGCACGCCTGGCAACCATGACCGTAATTGACATGCGCGCCCAAAACGTCCGTTCGGACAGCAGCGTCTTTTGCCAGGGCAATTGTGGAGGCGAACAATAACAGGGCGATCGAAATCCCTCGATCGATAGGCACGTGAAAGAGGAAATGATTTGTGATCATCGCCGGGAACCTTCTAACTTGCTGTTGGGTTCTTTGCGATACGTGTACTTCGTCTGTCTGACGTCTTTCCACTCCAGGCGATTGAAAATTAACTATCTTGTCTCAACAAGTGTCTATCCACTTTGATACCAGCAGCGGTGACTGCAGTCACCTGCCGTTGTTTCAGCCGCATCATGCGGTCTGGCGCAAGGCTGAAATGTAACTTGCATCGGTGCACATCGCTTTCCCGCTACATCGAAGTGCTTACTTGCGGGGGCTAAATTTCAGACTTGAATATCGCCTTTTGCAGCCGTCCCGGCCTGTCCGCATGGCTCTTCTTTGTGTGCTTTGAAACGTACATGGCCGCATCGGCGGCACTCAATAGGCTGTCCACCGTGGTCCCATCTTCCGGGAACATGGCAATTCCAACGCTCGCGCCTCCGCGTAAAACGTAGCCTTCCACTGCAAACGGTGCGTCAAAGCTGCGTTCCAGGCGCTGCGCAATTTCATCTACGGCGATTCGACCATGTGTTGCCGGAACCAGTGCGGCAAACTCATCCCCGCCGAGCCGCGCCAGCATGTCTCCCGAACGAAGCTGGCGTTTCATGCGCATCGCCACTTCCTGCAGATACAGATCGCCGACGTGATGGCCATACAGGTCGTTCACCTGCTTGAACTCATCCAGATCGATGTAGATCAGCCCGAACACAGAACCCAGTTCGCGTGCCTTCGCGATCTGTTCGTCAAGATAGCGGTCGAGCGAGAAGCGGTTGTGGATGTCTGTAAGCAGGTCGAATTCCGAACGGTAAACCAGGTCCTTGTAGAGCCTGCGCGTCTCAATCGCCAAGGTGGCCAGCCGCACGCCTGCTTCGAGCGTTGCCCCTTCCTCCTTGTCATTGGTCTCCAGAGTCTCAAGCGCTACAAAGAGCGTTCCCAGAGAACCACCTGAGCGCGCTGGAATGTCCCCGCGGATGATGCGGCGTTCTCGCACCGCGGCCGGTACCTGGTCCATCCTTCGATCGTCCGCCATTTCGCACCAGCAGAACGCGCCATTCAGGCTATAGGAGACCAACTCCGCGATCTCCGCAATCAGTTCCGGCAACGGCCGCGAACTGTTGATGTCTTCCAGAATCTGGCCGCGCCGATGTTCAAGTTGGGCAGTTCGCCGCTCGCTTACCGCCTCGGATTCGGCGAGGCCCTTCATCGCCGCCGTTTGACGGCGCACCTTTGCGCTCAATGTCCAACCCCAGCCGCTCAAAAGCAACATGACAATCAGCAGCGCACCCACGATGCGTACAAGATTGCCTACACTCAGCCACGAAGGCGAGGCTAAAACCGCAATGTCATCGGTCGTACGCACCAGGACGTCGAACGGCACCTGGGTGTCGAACGGATTGGATGCGCCCATCACGCAGATCCCGGTTACACGAACCGTTGACCCGAGAGCCACGTGCATCATCGGCGGCAGCGGAGTTGCATGCAGACTCGGCGGCGGAGGGTGCCTGTAAATCGCAGAGAACAGATTGCCGCCGGAGTCGAGAACGTACTCATCCTGCGCCGCTCCCCGGTTCTCCGCCACAACCTTGGCCTCCGTTGAAACCAGGTCGAAAATGTGATGGCTCGTCGCTAGTTCGCTCCATGTAACCAAACGAGGAGTAATGGGTGCCAGAATGTTGCGGTCCTGAACCTCGCCGTCGGTCAATGTCAGAAAGCCATCATGGAGATCGGGAAATCCAGTCGCGTCTGCCTCGTCCCCGACCCGCAGCGGGGTAATCGAGGAAGTCATGATCCAAAGGCTTTTCAAGCCGTCCTGCAAAACCAGCGCAGACCCCGGCTGGTAGTAGGTAATGACGCCGTGAACCCTTACCCGCTGGGTCAGGTTCTTCACCCGATAGCCGCTCAGAACTTCGTCCATCGGAGTTACCGGCAACACCCACGGATCGGTGGCCGCGCCTTTCAAGATCTTGATGCCGTCAAGGGACTGCACATGCAGCACAACGCCGTTCTGCTGCATCTTGCCGTCAAAGTGTCCCGAAGCTGCACCGGTCACTTCAACCTCGGCATCGAGAGCATCGCTCAGGGCGCCGAGATGGTCGCTATCGACAACCGCCTCGATCGGCCCATTTCCGCCAAGCATTTTTAGCGAAATGCTGGGCCTGTCTGAACTCATCGTGAGATCGACATTGCGCACGGTGGCGCGCACCGCCACCAGCCTGCAATCAAACTGCGCGCGAATCAGCTCCTCAAATGTGGCCGCCACGGCCTTGGGAAGCGCTCCATGTCCAAGCACCGTGATGCTGCTGGCCGACACAAACGGCCTGAAGCTTTCGTGCGTCGTGCCTTTGATCAAGACCCGGTCGCCCGGGACAAGCGCAATCGGATTGCTTGGCTGCACGTAAATCGCAGCGTCGCCATCCTGCACAAACAAGGTTCGCTCATATCCGCGGTAATAAGTGACCGTTGCCTCGAACGAAACCGGAAGCTGATGGCTCGCTTCAGCGTTGGTCAGCGTATGAATGGCGCGCAGGGAATTGAGAGCGATCGCCTTTTCGGCGCCTGCGGGCAAAGCACACGTTGCAGACATCGCCAGCACCAGCAGCACTGCTGCCTCAGCGCAGGCCAGGTTCGGCCGGGCTTTCGCGGCGATTCCCATGCAACGTTCCTTCCGGGGCCTTAACTTCGCTAAATCCACATCCGACAGGATTTAGTTCATCGTGTATCTAGCTATATCGGCTCTTAATGGACTGATCTTACGCCGATTAAAATCAACGCCGATAACCCTTTCGGGCCATCGCCGCGAACGAGAGTCACAGTTTTCCCAAGTGCATTCCCAGTCCCATTTTGGGCAGTCCCTGTGGCCTGCGCGGTATGATGACTGGGGCCTAAAACCCGCACGGAGAATCTTCTGCATGTCCGATATTGTTGAATCTTCAACCTCATCCACATCTCTCCCCAGCGGAAACCAGTCGCTGCCCCCACGGCGCATTCGCATCATTGGCGTCCCCCTCGACATGGGAGCCAGCCGTCGCGGCGTCGACATGGGACCGTCCGCCATGCGCGTCGCCGGCCTTGAAGCTCGGCTCGAAGCTCTCGGCCACCAGGTTGTCGACGGCGGCAACATCCTCGTTGAAATCGCCGAAACGCAGGCCTTCGGCAAACCGAATGCCCGCTACCTCAAACAGATAGCCGATACTTGCACGCGCACTGCCGAATCCGTCAGAAAAACATTGGAAGAAGGTATGACTCCCCTGGTTCTCGGCGGCGACCACTCCCTTGCCGTCGGCTCCGTCTCCGGAGTTTCCGACTTCTATCGCCACCAGAATCAGAAAATCGGCATCCTGTGGATCGATGCGCACTCCGACATAAACACCCCCGACACTTCTCCCAGCGGCAACGTCCACGGAATGCCGCTCGCGGCGTTGCTCGGCCTCGGGCCGGATCTGCTCAGCAACATCAATGGCTACGCCCCCAAGATCGCTCCCGAAAATACTGTCATCATCGGTGTCCGCGACATCGACGCCGCTGAGCGCGCCAACATCCGCCGCGCCGGCGTTGCCGAGGTCTACACCATGCGCGACATCGACGAGCGCGGCATGAGAACCGTCATGGAAGAAGCGTTGCGCGCCGCCGGCCGTGGCACCGCCGGATACCACGTCTCGCTCGACATGGATTGGATCGATCCTGAAGACGCACCCGGTGTCGGCACTCCAGTTCGCGGCGGCGCCACCTATCGCGAAGCCCACCTGGCAATGGAAATCATCGCCGACCACGGCCGCCTGCTCAGCTTCGAACTCGTCGAAGTCAACCCCGTGATCGACGAGCACAATCGCACCGCCGACCTCGCCGTCGAACTCGCCTGCTCGGCATTTGGGAAGAAAATCCTCTAACAGGCTGCGGAAAAAACTGAACACGGAGGGAAGTGAAAGTAGCGAGACGGAACGTAGTGAGGCGGAACCGGAGTGAGGCGGGAACGTAGTGAGGCGGAACCGGAGGGAGCCGGGGGTTTCAATCCCCCGCGTAAACCCAGCAAAATCGAGGTCGGCTTTAGCCGCGGACAACTCATTTTCTGCGGTTCCATCCGAGCCCTGACTTTTTCAGCAGCCTGCCAGCAGTTCTACACTGAATCAGAACGAGTGTTCTCTGAAATTCAAGCGGTGACAGAAAAGGAAATGGCAAAAAAACTTCGCGTTGGTGTATTGTTCGGCGGGCGCAGCGGAGAGCACGAAGTCTCCCTGCTCTCGGCCGCCTCAATTCTGAAGGCGATCGATCGCAGCAAGTTCGACGTAGTCCCCATCGGTATCACCAAGGAAGGCCGCTGGCTCGCCGCCGGCGACGCGAACAATCTGCTCGAGGGCGACAACAGCGCCGTTGCACGGAGATTGCGCGCGGGTGACCCTGAGGCCACACCCGGCGCAAAGCTGCTTCATGAAGGCATTCCCACGCTCATGGCGCCCGTCCCCGGCCCGCAAGGCCCGGCGGGAAAAGCCATCGACGTAGTTTTTCCGGTACTTCACGGCACCTTCGGCGAGGACGGCACCATCCAGGGTCTTTTTGAACTGGCTGGGGTCGCCTATGTCGGTTCCGGCGTCCTCGGGTCCTCCGCAGGGATGGACAAGGACGTGATGAAGCGCCTCTTCGCGCAGGCCAGGCTCCCCATCGTCAAACACATCACGCTCCTTCGTTCAGACTGGGAGACCTCGCCCCGCAAATCCATCGCGCATATCGAATCCGCGCTCAAATATCCGCTCTTCGTCAAACCCGCAAATCTCGGCTCCTCCGTCGGAATCAGCAAAGCGCACGACCGTAAGGAACTGGGCCCCGCGCTCGACCTCGCCGCCAAATACGATCGCAAGCTGGTCGTCGAACAGGGCGTCGGCGGCAAGAAATCTCGCGCTCGCGAACTAGAGGTGGCAGTTCTCGGCAACGACACCCCGCAGGCAAGCGTCGTAGGCGAAATCATTCCCGGCAAAGAGTTCTACGACTACGAGGCAAAGTACCTGTCTGAGGGCTCCGTGCCCATCATTCCTGCCAAAATCACCCGTGCCGAGTCAAAGCAGATTCGCGAAATGGCCGTCGCCGCATTTCGCGCCTGCGACCTGTCCGGCATGGCGCGCGTCGATTTCCTGATGGACCCTGAAGCCAGGCACCGCATCTACCTCAATGAGGTCAATACCCTTCCGGGATTCACCCAGATCAGCATGTACCCCAAGCTGTGGGAGGCAACCGGCATCCCCTATCGCGATCTCATCACGCGCCTTATCGAGCTGGCCCTCGAACGCCACCAGGAGAAGAACCGCACCACCTACACCCGGCAAGAATAGATGTAAAGGAAACAGGGTCAGGCACTAAGAGGGAACAACGCACCGACCGCCGGTGTCTAACAGGAAGAGGATTCATTTTGCGCCCAGGGAATCACCGTATAGCCGCGATCACATTATGCGGCACGCCCGTAACTACTCCCTACTCCCTATTCCCTGTTCCCTGGTCCCTGGTCCCTCCAGTGCCTTATCCTTAACCACGAGGAAAGTTTCCATGACCTTGCTCGATGCTCCCGTTTTTGATGAAGCCCGCGACCGACGCCGCCATCTGATCGCCTACAGTAGTGCGGGTCTGCTATTCATCCTCATCGTGGTGTTCTGGCTGGTGTCGGGCAGGCCGATCGACTGGCCATGGAACTGGTATACCCATCTGCGCGGTCGCATGACCGTAAACAACTTCCTGAGCGCCGTCGAGCAGAACGACCTCAACAAGGCCTATACCATCTGGCTTCACGATCCCGACTGGCAAAAGCACCCCGAAAAGTACGCTGCGTATCCATTCGATCGTTTTCAGAAGGATTGGAGCCGCACCAGCCCTCAAAATGAATACGGCGTCATTCAATCCCACCAGATCGTTGCCGCGCGCGTGTACCACAACGTCCTGCTGATGGGTATTCTGATCAACGGGCGCAAGAGCAATGCGCTCTTCCTCACCTACTACCCCAAAGACCACTCGCTCGACTTCGCCCCGCCCGACGAAGAACTCTACCTCGGCCCGTAAAGCTAAGTCGCGGGAGATCTAATTCGCCAGGTCCGCCAGCGTCTTCTCCAGGCTGGCCGCGTCTTCAACATTCAACGACTTCTGCGTTGAGTCAATCTGCTTCAGCAGGCCGCACAGCACCTTGCCCGGTCCCACTTCGACAAAGACCTCTGCGCCGGCTCCGATCAGCGCCTGCATGCAATCCACCCATCGCACCGCCCCAGTCACCTGGCGAACCAGCGCATCTCGTGCGCCCTCTGCGGTCGTCACCAGTTCCCCCGTCACATTGGCAGCCACCGGAATGCGAGGCTCTCCCAGAGAAAGTGCCGCCAGCACCCGCGCCACTTCTTCCTGCGCCGGCTCCATCAACGCACAGTGGAAAGGTGCGCTCACCGGAAGCATCACTGCCCGCCGCGCTCCCCGTGCCTTCGCCAGCGCCGCAGCTTTTTCCACCGCTGCCATCGCGCCTGAAATGACCGTCTGTCCCGGCGAGTTCAGATTCGCCGCCGCGACAACAAGCCCTGTGTCCTTAGCCGCCTCTTCGCAAGCATCCGCAACTTGCGCAGCATCCAGCGATAGTACTGCCGCCATCGCTCCCTGACCGGCTGGCACAGCCAGTTGCATCGCCCGTCCGCGTGCTTTCACCGCCCGCACCGCATCGGCAAAGCCCAGTGTTCCAGCGGCCACGTGCGCCGTCCATTCTCCCAGCGAGTGCCCTGCAGCCAGTGCCGGTTCCACCCCGTGTGCGGCCAGTACCCGCATTGCGGCCACACTCACCGTAAGAATCGCCGGCTGGGTATTCTCGGTAAGTTTCAGATCCTCCTCCGGACCCTCAAAGCAAAGCCGCGACAAGGCGAATCCGCAAGCCTCGTCAGCTTCGGCAAAGGTGTCCGCTGCAATGGGAAAACGCTCGGCAAGTTCGCGCCCCATGCCCACGGTCTGCGAACCCTGCCCCGGAAAAAGGAAGGCTATTTTCTTGTTCATTCCAGACAGGATTGTACCGCGAAGAGGTTATTTGATTCCCTTTGACGCACTCCTCGCAGAATTAGCGCGAACCATACATAGGTCAATCCGCCATCTCAGTTTCGAATCGCCGTTTCCCCGGCTGCCCAGAAAAGTGCCCCAAGGAGAAAACATGATCCCTGCCCTCTCGGTTCTCTTCGTACTCGTTATCGCGTACTCGCAGTACAGCCAGGCCAAACGCAATGGCCAATGGTCGTGGGCCGGCTTCTTTGTCGTGCTCGGCTCAATGCTCGGATTCGCAGCCGCCTTTCTCATTCCCGTGGTGCAGTCCACAAAACTCCAAGCCCATCCCGGACTCATGGTGGCCGTAATTCTCACCGGGAACGTGCTGTTTGTTGCCGCTCTCATTTATGCCTGCCGCAGGTATTACATGCGCACTCCCAAGGCCAACGGATCATCAGCGTCGTCAGCCGGGGATGCAAGCGTCGGCAAGTCTCTGGCTCCGGTAGTTGCCATAGTGTGCATCTTCGCCGCCACGGCACAAATACATGCCCAGGGAAAGAGAGTCTACAAAGACCCCGGCGGCGCATACTCCGTAACAGTTCCGGCCGGCTGGGATACACAGCCGCAGCAGGGAAGCCCGATGATTTCCATCGTCAACGCCAAGTCGAAAGTCAGCGTAACCCTCGGCGTCATGCGCGGGCCCGCGGCAAACACGCCGTCCGCCCAAAAGGAACTTCAGGGAATTCAGAGCCAATTTCCGCAAAGCTGCCCGAAAGCAAAAATCGAAAGCCAGGGTCCAACCACTCTGGCCGGCCTCAGCGGAGAGTACATGGTCGTCCATTGCTCGCCCGCCGAAGGCCCGCAGTTGATGAAGTTCACCGCGGCCAGCAAGCCCGGCATCGTTGCCCTTATGGTCACTGCTTCGCCGGGTAACGCCTACCTCAAGGAACTCGTTCCGCTCATGGAAATCTCAGGCAGCCTGCGAGTCTTGGGATCAACCGGACCTATGCCCGGCGGCGCAATGCCTCGCTCTCCCATGCCCGGTGCGCAAATGCAAGGCGGGGCAATGCCCGGATCTCCAGCGCCCGCCATGCCGGCAGGCCAAGCGCCACAGCCCTGAAAACAGGGCATCTTCCGTCGATTCATTAGCGAGTTCCTGTCCAGCGAACCTGCAACATCGCAGTGCGCATCTCAACTATCTGGGGTGCGCCCGGAGTTTCATTGCCGGAGCATATCCAAAGGGCGGGAAAATGGCGAAGCAAAGGAAAAAGACGCAAATCAACCTGAACGAGAGTTCCGTCTATGCAGACGATAAGGCCGCTCCCACCTCGAGCCGGTCCGAAGACTTCGCGACCGACGCCGAGTTGGACCGCCTCGAAATAATCACCGGCGGCGCAGGCCAGCCCGCCCTCTACGAAGGTGCTCTAGGCCAGGAACTCGACGCCCTCGACGCCAGCACCGAGGAGGAGTTGGACGCGCTGAGAGTGAACCTCTTCCAGGATTCCGCGCCTGCGGGTGCCCGCGACGGATCGGGACGCGTAAAAGATGAGCTGGCTGAAGAGCGCATCGCAAAGCTGACTGAGGTGGGGCCGCTGGATTCCAACATTGGAGCCGTCAGTCTGGAGCCCGGACAGGACGACACCAGCGCCATCCTTCAAAGCCACGAACGGAACACTGAATCTGCAGATTTTGAAGCTTTGGCGGAAGGCGATCTAGATCAGCCTATGGATGAAGCTGTCGCCGACGAACACACCGGAGGCGGTTCTAAACACGAGCGTCTTTGAAAGGGCATGGCTTTAGCCTGAGAGGCAGAGCTTCATCCTGAAGGGCAGGGTTTCAATCTTCAGTTTTTTCCCGTGAAAGAGGCCGCGAAGCAGCTTCAGTTCCAGCGCTTCTTGTCGTCGTGGTCTTCTTCATCCAGCTGGCGGCCGCTGCCGTCAAAACGCACCGTCCGCCCCTGCGACTTCATATAGACCTCGAACTTGCGCGCCGCCCGCCGCCGCTTCCAGCGATAGTAGTTGTTGCGCAGGCCGTACCAGCGCTCGCTCAAGAGAAAAGAAACGCCCCGCTTCGGCGCCATGCGCACGTAGAGCAGCCCCGCCAGCGCCCCGCCAAGCTGTGCAAAGGCGTACATGCGCATACTGCCGAACAGCATCGCAATCGCCACCAGTGCATAGATGATCGCCATGTAACGGGCCTTGATGCCGATCACAAACATCAATTGAAACTGCACATCGCCATACAGCAGCCCGATCGCGATCAACAGCCCAAAGATGCCGCCAAAACACCCATACAGCGGATACGTCACCAGCCCCGAGCCCAGCGCGAGGCTGACTCCATAGATCGCCAGCCCTGCCAGTGCCGCTCCCACCGTCGACGCCAAATACAGCCCCGTCACCCACGTATCGCTGTGGAAGGCTTCGAGAAACCCGGCAAGAAACCAGATCGAAAGCAACTCAAACAGCGTCGATATAACCAGCGATGTCGGATGAATCAGGCTGTAAGTGAATGGCTGCCAGATATATCCACCCAGGAAAAAATTGGGATAGAACAGCAGCCGGCCCGCCACGGAACTTGTCGCATCCGGGTAGACCATTCCAGCCAGGGCCAGCACAAAGTAAGCGCCGAGGTTGATCAGCACCAGACGTCGCGTAGCGCCGCGGAAATCAGGAAACGCAAACGGGGTGGACCCAATCCTTCGCATCGTAGCCAACAGGTTAAATGCAACGGCGCATATGTGTCATTGACGCTGCAACTCCAAATCCGCACTGCCGCCGCGCAAGCACCTTCAAATGGAACGTCTCACGGAACAACCACAAGCCCCCGATGCCCCGCCGCGTCCACTGCTCGCACCCCAAAGATTACGTTGTCTTTCGAAATCGGCAGCGTCACGGTCACCGTTCCTGCCTGCGCCGCAACCTCCTTGGCAAATTGCCAGTCCGGCGCAGTCGTCTCCCGCCACAACACCTCGTAATGATCGCCTTCAGCCCCTGCGGGCGGTTCCCAGCTCAGCGTCGTCCCATTTTCTACCGCACGGTTCAGAATCGTTACTTTGCCCGGTTCGCCCGGCGCGGAGGCAAGCGTCCCCAGCGTGGCGGCATTCAGCTTCGCCACCTCTGCCACATACTTGAAATCCACAAACTGAATCAAGTCGCCCATCACCGGTGCGTCTGACCCCGCGAGCGAAAGAACCACATTCTGGTGCTGGTGGTTATAGTCCTCCCGCCATTCCGTAAATCGCACCGCCGCAAATCCTTCATGGTTGAACGAACTGTGGTCGCCCCCACGCAGATACCGGTCCGGCCGATCAACAAGAAAAGCTGAGAAAGGCGCCTTCGAACCCGCAAAGTAGGTTCGTCCCACGTCCGCAATCGCCCGTGCCAGCTCGCGGCTCGGCGAGTCGTTTTCCTTGCCCAGTGCCCGTATGCGGCGTGCCTCCTCCGGCGTGGCTGCCTGTGGAACGCCCTCTGAAAACACCCGCACCCGGTCCTTCAGTTGCAGCGTGTCGCCGGGAGTGGTGTTTCCGCCCACGATGTCGTTGTTCAACACGGCTTCCAGTTGCCATCCCTGCTCCCGTGCCAGTTGCGCCAGGTGGGCCGACCCCACCAGTCCCTGCTCCTCGCCTGCCACGGCTACAAACACGATCGTTGCCGGAAAGTGCAGCTTGCTCAATGCCCTCGCGCACTCCAGCGACACAGCCACGCCCGAAGCATCGTCATTTGCGCCCGGAGCGGCCCCGTGATCGTCCAGAATATTGGTGTTGCGCGAGTCATAGTGCCCCGTCACCAGCACCATCCGCTTGGCCTGCGCCGGGTCGGTCCCCCGCAAAATCGCATAAATATTCGTGATCTGCGTCGGTCGCGGGATCCGGTTGGCCCACTGCCCTGAACTGCTTGCCGGGTCCGCCGTGAATACGTCCCGCTTTACCTCCAGGCAGCCCCCGCATTCGTGCGAAATCGCATCAAACTGGGTCGCGATCCAGTCCGCCGCCCCGTTGATCCCCTGGCCCGCCGGCAGGTCCGTTTCCATGCTCGAAAGAGTGCTCCGGGTGCCGAAACCAACCAGCGCCTTTATCGTCTCATCTATGTGTGCGGGCTCGACCGTCTTGAGCGCGCGCGCAATGGCCGGATCGGGGGGTGCTGGCCCAATGGGGGTGGCATTCCGTTCATAATCAGGCTGTGCGCTGCAGGCGGCGGAAGCCAACGCAAGCCCGCAAAGCAGGACTGTTTGTGGAACTCTCATTGCATGTTCTCCGGTATGCGTACTTCCGTTTGGCGTGCGAAAACCCAACACTTGACCTTTGCCACGGTTTGCCTAAAACTAAGCGGAGTCCGTACCCTAGGGGTACCGCAATCCTACATCACAAAACGCCTTGGGAGAGGAGGCTGCCATGACCAGCTGCCCTGAATGCGAAAATGAACTAGACATCGAACTTGAAGAAGTCGAAGAAGGCGACGTGGTCGCCTGCGATGAATGTGGAACCGAGTACGAAATCGTTGGCACCGATCCGCTGGAATTGAGCAAAGTAGAAGACACGATCGTCGACGACGAAGATGTACTCGTTGAGGAAGAGGAGGAAGAGTGAAAGTGAACCGCGCAAGAATTGCGGCGTGGGCGGCTTTTGCCGCGTTGACATTGGGATTACTTCCGCTAGCGCAGCATGATTGTGGGTTTTTAGCGCCCTTGGCCCAGGCGCAGAATTTGGGCCAGCGCAACGTAACCGGCACTGTCGTCGACAGCGCTTCCACGCCCGTGGCCAGCGCCACCGTTTTCCTCAAGAATCTCAAAACCAAGACGATTCGAAGCTACACCTCTTCAACTGTTGGCAGGTTCCACTTTGCCCAGGTCAACATGACCGACGATTACGAGCTTTGGGCCGAGAAGGACGGCAAAAAGACTCCCACCAAGACGGTCAGCACGTGGGACGCCCGCAAAGACTTCGAGACCGAACTGAAGATGAAATAGCTGGTCAGAGCGCAGCAAGCCTACTTCTGTTTGCCCCTGCTCGACAGCGCAAATTGATTTCCATCCGGGTCCTTGAATACGGCGATCGAGCCCCACACCTCGGTCTTCGGCTCCTTCGTGAAGATCACTCCCTTCTTCTTCATCGCCTCCGCCGTGGCAAACACGTCGTCGCACCAGAATGAAATGGATTGAAAATCCCCGATGCGATTCTCGTGTCCGTCCGGCGTAAAGAGGGCAATTCCCGTATCCGCACCCGGGATCGTTAGCTCGATCCATCGCTGCTTGGGGGTGAAGGGCTGATCCGTCATCACCTTCATGCCCAGCGCTTCGGTAAAGAACTTGAGCGCCACATCCTGATCGCTCACCGGAATTCCCACAAATTTGATTCCTCTTACCATTTCTGCCTCACAGTGACGCGAGAATAGCGCGCATCCGTCCTGCAATCAATGAGGCAAGCGATGCTATAGTATCTATTGATATAGAGATGCCGGTTCTCGACGACTACATCATCGACGTACTCATGCGCGACCTGGTCGGCCACGACCGCAAGCCGGTCAGCTTCCTCGTCTACCTTTGGCTCTCCGCACAGCAGATTCAGTCCCGCGGCGAGGTGCATGCGAGCTATCAGCAGGTCGCCGAAGCGGTGGGAATCTCAAAAAGCTCTGCCCAGGCCGCCATTCGGTGGCTGCTGAAACGAAAACTGCTCGCCGTCAGAAGAGAGAACATCACAGCCACTCCCGCCTACAAAGTGCGCGCTCCGTGGCGCGAAGCCGATCAGCGGCTGAAAGCTCGTGGATGACCCGGCACTACTCCTGCTTCAGAAACACGTCGCCATTGATCGTCTTGATCGTTACGTGATTCAGCCCGCTGCCCACCTTGCCGGCGGCGCGAATGTATTTGCGGGGCGAGCCCTCTGACATATCCCAATCCTGCGTCTCGCTTTGATTGAGGCCGACGTGATCCATAATTTCGAATTTCCTGCTCGCGGTCTTCGTGTATGCAAGCGTGATGCGAACATCCATCGGGAAATCCTTCGGTACGATCAGCGTAATTGTGCCGCCATGCGACGTAAGCTCGATATCCCGCTCCTGTGTCGACGAGCCGGTCACATGAGCCGTAATATCTCCGCCCATCGATGAGGCCTTGATGGCCCCCGTCGCCTCGCCGATCTTGATCACGCCTCCCATGGTGTTCGCGTCCACTGTGCCATCGGCATGATCAATCGAAATATTTCCGCCCATCGTTTTGGCTTTTGCAAAGGAGCCAAC
The DNA here is from genome assembly GCA_963826915.1 of uncultured Acidobacteriaceae bacterium. Lineage (GTDB taxonomy): Bacteria > Acidobacteriota > Terriglobia > Terriglobales > Acidobacteriaceae > Telmatobacter. The sequence continues at coordinate 656,572 of CAWGYG010000002.1, read as the reverse complement.
GTTGCCAATATGAATGTCGCCTCCCATCGTATTCACGTCAGCGCCATGCGGAGCGTCCTTCACATCGATGCCGCCGCCCATCTTCGAAACGGTTACCGGGCCGGAACCACCTGAAATGGCTGTCTCCGAGCCATCGGTATACGAGCTACTAACGTGGCAGCTCGATAAGCCCGCCGATACTGTGCCCACAAGAAGGATTGAGACCATTGCGCATGCTTTGTGCATTGTCGTCACCTGTCTCCCGGCGAAAAGTCGGAATTCCGCTTGATTACACTTACGAACTGCCCACGCTGCCGGTTCCACCAAACCCGCTTTAAAGTCAAACTACGCGACGGCAGCCGCGTTCAGCGAATCTCAACCGTCCAGTTTCTTGGTCACCAGTTCATTCAGCAGCGCCGGATTGGCCTGCCCCTTTGAAGCCCGCATCACCTGGCCCACAAAGAACCCCGCCACCGTCTTCTTGCCAGCCCGATATTGCTCCACCTGCTTCGGATTGGCCGCGATCACTTCGTCGATCATTGCCTCAATCGCCGAAACATCCGTAAGCTGTTGCGGCTTTTCGCGCTCGTAGACAGCAGGGAAGTCCTCGCCCTTTTCAAACGCCACATCGAACAACTGCTTCAGCTGCTTCGAACTGATCTTGCCTTCGTCCAGCAGATCGGCCGCCAGCACCACGCCCGCCATCGAAACCGGCGACTGCTCCTGTTCCAACCCCAGCGCCTTCAACCGCCCGCCGAGCTCGTTCAACAGCAGGTTTGCCACGCCACGCGGGTTCTTCGCAGTCTTTGCCGCCGCTTCAAAACGGTCCGCAAACTCGCGCTCAGCTGTCAGCGAGTGTGCATCCTTCTCCGTCAACGCGTACTCGGCAATCACGCGCTTCCGCCGCGCCTCCGGCAGTTCCGGCAGCTTCGCTTTCGCGGCAGCCAGAAACTCCTGTGTCACAAACAGCGGCGGCAAATCCGGCTCGGGGAAATAGCGATAATCATGCGCCTGTTCCTTCGAGCGCATTGCGTACGTCCGCCCCTCATTTGCATTCCACAGTCGCGTTTCCTGCATCACTCGGCCGCCGTCTTCAATTACCTCGATCTGCCGCTCGATCTCGTACTCCAGCGCCGCGCGAATGAAACGGAAGCTGTTCACGTTTTTCACTTCCGCCTTCGTCCCAAACTTTGGCGCGCCTTTTAGACGGACACTTACATTCGCGTCGCATCTCAGCGACCCTTCTTCCATGTTGCAATCGGAAACAGCCGTATACAGCAGGATCTCCTTCAGCCGTGTCAGGTACTCAAACGCCTCGTCCGGCGTCCGGATATCCGGCTCGCTCACAATCTCAACCAGCGGCGTGCCGCACCGGTTTAGATCCAGATAAGTCCGCGTCGCCGAGTCCTGAAACCCATCATGCAGGCTTTTGCCCGCGTCTTCTTCCATGTGCAGGCGCGTAATGCCGATGCGCTTCGTGCTTCCGCTCGCCGTCGGCACATCGATCCACCCGTTTTCCGCAATCGGCTTGTCGTACTGCGAAATCTGGTAGCCCTTGGGCAGATCGGGATAGAAATAATTCTTGCGCGCAAAAATCGATCGCTCGCGAATTTCGCAGTTGATCGCCAGCCCCGCAAGCGTGGCAAACTCCACAGCCTTCGCGTTCAATACCGGCAGCGCCCCCGGCAGCCCCAGGCATACGGGACAGATATTTGTATTGGGGTCCGAGCCGAACTTATTCGCGCATCCGCAAAACGCCTTCGTTGCCGTAAGCAGTTGCACGTGCACTTCAAGCCCAATCACGGGCTCGTATTTCGCAAGAATCTCAGCAGACAGCGCTGTAGCAGCCATATTCAAATTCTAGCGCGAACCCTGCGACGGGTTTTGTGATTGATCACGTGCGGCCTGGGTGCGCCATCCCAGAATCGCCCTTTTCAATTGAGGGGTAGCGATAAGTCTGGGTGCCCCATCCATGACACAGTCACCGTGTCATGGGTGGGAAAGGTCGATCTAAACCAGGCACCCATAAACTCGACTGCGGGTGGGAATGCAACGAACCTCAGCCCGTGGCTACTCCGCCGGATCCGCCGCCGTAAACGGCGAGCAGCAAGGCTTCTCCGTCGCATGGAAGTTCATCAACTCCAGCCGAATCCCGTCCGGATCATACAGATTGAACTGCCCCTTGCCGTCCTTACCGATCTGCGTGTGCCCGTCGTTCTTCACGCCCTCAAGTCGCCCGCCATCCTTCAGCGTCTTGTAAGCCACATCCACTGACGCTTCGCCAATCGACAAATGATCCAACACGCCCAGCTGGTGTTGCGAAACATTCGCCGGAATCCCCGACCCCGACGGTCCGCTCGTCAGCATGTATTCCAGCCAGTCGTGCCCGTCCGGAACCTGCTGGCTCACCCAGTCGATCTTCTCCGGATTCATCCCGCCAAACCAGTACGGCTTGAACCCAAGCAGGCCGCGATAAAACGTATCTTCCTTGGCCCGATCCCGCACCAGAAACCCAACGTGGATGATGTGATGCCCAATCACATTCGGCGCATCCGGAGCCTTGGCATTCGCCGGCGGCTGCACAAATTCAACCTTGTTGCCTTCGGGATCGAGCACCGTGAACCACCGGCTCCCATCCGAGCCTTTCTCCACCTTGTCCGGCGTCTTCCATCCCTTCGCGGCAAGGTACTTCCGCATTCCTTTCGCGCTCACCGTGTTGAATGCAGCGTGATCCAGCCGGTTCACTCCCGAATTCGGCGGCAGCGGCAGCACCTCGATAAACTGCGTTGCGCTGAACGCATACCGCACTCCCTGCGGATTCTGTGGGTCCGGCTCCTTCGCCGCGCCAACCACCTCCCGGTAGTAATGATCGGTAGCAGCCGCGTCCGACGTGTAAACCGCCAAATGCGAAATCCCCGTGATCTTCGGTCGTTCCTGGGCGAAAGCCGCAACTCCACAACCAGCGATTAAAGCGACAACACAAAACTTCGAATGCATGATGCACCTCAGAATGTCAGCCGCATCACGATAAATCGATTTGGTGCCTCCTGTAAACCTGTGCGCTCCTTGCGCACACGCACTATACAATTGCGCACATGCACCGCCCCACTTTCCCAGCCCTCTTTGCCGCAACTGCCTTCGCCGCCGCGCTCACCCTCAGCTCCGCGGCCCAGACCTCGCCGCTCCCCACCACCACGCCTGCCGAGCGTGCCGAGGCGCGCGCAATCTTCAAGCAACTCATCGAGATCAACACCACCGACACGCCCAAGGGCAACGTCACCACGGCCACCGCGGCCATGCAAAAGCTTTTTCACGACGCCGGTTTCTCCGCGGACGATGTCCATCTCCTCGGCCCCGATCCCCGCAAGCAGAATCTCGTCGTCCGCATCCGCGCCGCCGCACCAACCTCCGAAAAGCCGGTGCTCTTCCTCTGCCACATGGACGTGGTTGAAGCGTTGCCCTCCGACTGGCACACTGATCCTTTCCAGTTCGTCGAGAAAGATGGCTACTACTACGGCCGCGGTACGCAGGACATGAAAGACTCCGACGCCGCGCTCGTCTTCACCTTCCTGCGTCTCCATCGCGAAGGCTACAAGCCAAAGCGCGACCTCATTCTCGCCCTCACCGCTGACGAAGAAGGCGGCAAATTCAACGGCGCCAACTGGCTCGTAACCCAGCATCGCGACCTCGTCGATGCGGCGTTCGTCATCAATCCCGATGCCGGCGGCATTGAACTCGATCATGGCCGCACCGTCGTTGCCGATGTCGAAGCTACTGAAAAGGTCTACGCCGACTACCAGGTGACCGCCGTCAATCCCGGCGGCCACAGCTCCCGCCCGCGCCCCGACAACGCCATCTATGAACTCACCGCCGCCCTCACCAAACTCTCCACTTACGTTTTCCCCTTCGAACTGAACGAGGTCACGCGCACCTACTTCAAAAACCTCGCCGGTCAGGAATCAGGCCAGTCCGCGCAGGACATCAAAGCCATCCTCGCCACGCCTCCCGACATGGCCGCTGCTGCACGCCTCGGCGCCGAACCCAGTTTCAACTCCAACTTCCGTACCACCTGCGTCGCCACCCGCCTGCTCGCCGGCCACGCCAACAACGCCCTCGCCCAAACCGCACAGGCTAATGTCAACTGCCGCATCTTTCCCGGCCACTCGCCAGAAGAAATCCGCCAGCAGTTGATCAACCTCTTCGCCGATCCCAAGCTCAGCGTCAAATACGTTTCCGACGCCGGCGCGGTCTCTGACACCGCTCCCGAGCGCAAAGCCATTGTGCCGCCCGCGCCGCTCAAAGAAGTCTTCGGCCCGCTCACCCGCTTCACCCAGGCCCTTTGGCCCAACACGCCCGTCACCCCGGTCATGGAAAACGGCGCCAGCGATTCCATCTACTTTGCTCAGGCCGGCATCCCCTGTTACGGCTACTCCGCCATCGCCCTCGAACGCGACGACGACCGCGCCCACGGCCAGGATGAACGCCTCCCCGTCGACTCCTACTGGAAGTCCCTCGACTTCTTCTACGCGTTTTCAAAAGCTGTCGGCGAAGAGTGACGCATCGACGATCCTCCACAGCCCAACCATCCGGCCATGCGTCGAATTATGATGGAAAGCCGGAAACGATACCTACGCAGGGAGTCTTCTTGATGTCAGGCAAGCTCGAATTGATGATGGGACCGATGCGGAGCAACAAGACCGCCGAGCTTCTGCGCCGCGCCGAAATGCGCCGCCAATACGCCAAGCAATACGTGCTCGTCCTCAAGCCCAGCGACGACACGAAGGGTGGCCCAGGTGTCGTCGAAAGCCGCAATCCCAACGGCCACGCCAAGATGCAGGCTCTCGAATTCAAATCCACCGATCCGTGGTCGGTCCTCCACGCCATCGCTGACCTCGAACAGGAAATCGGCAAGCGCGTCGAGTGCATCGCCATCGACGAAGGCCAGTTCGTCTGCGACCTCTTTCTCTTCACCAGGCATCTGCTAGACGCCAATCACGATGTCCTCGTCGCTGGACTCGATCTCGACTTCCGCGCCATTCCATTTGGCGAAATGCTCAACCTCACCTGGCTTGTGAATGCCTATGGCGGCAGCATCACCGAATGTATGGCCTACTGCAGTTGCGGTGCCCGCGCTCTCTATTCCCAGCGCCTCATCGGCGGCCATCCCGCACCGTACGACAGCCCCATCAAAGTGCCCGGCGATTCCTACGAGCCTCGCTGCGCTGAGCATTTCGTTTTGCCCGGGAAGCCGCACTAAAGCATTCGTGGCGCATCGCAAATAAAAGCGCCCTTTCTGAAGGAGCGGACATTGATCGCGACCCCGATGAGTCCGCTCTACCGCAAAATCGCTCTCCGCCTCGTCCCGTTCCTGATGCTCCTCTACATGGTCGCGTTCCTCGACCGTGTCAACATCAGCTTCGCGGCCCTCACCATGAATCGCGACCTCGGCATCTCCGACACGCTCTATGGTTTTGCCGCCGGCATTTTCTTCCTCGGCTACTGCCTCTTTGAAGTCCCCGCCAACCTGATGCTCCTTCGCATCGGCGCCCGTCGCTGGATCGCGATCTTGCTGATCGCGTGGGGCGCGACCTCGGTCGCCACTGCATTTGTCACCAACCGTCCGGAGTACGTCGCCGCGCGCTTCCTCCTGGGTGTCGCCGAGTCCGGCTTCTTTCCGGGTGTCATTCTCTATCTCACCCTCTGGCTCCCGCGCCCGATCCGTGCGCGCATCATGGCGCTCTTCCTGCTCGCCGTGCCATTGTGCAGTTGTGTTGGCTCGCCGATTTCGTCACACATTTTGTTGATGAACCATTTGTCCGGCCTGCAAGGCTGGCAGTGGCTTTTCATTCTCGAGGGCGCACCAGCCATCATCCTCGGAACCATCAGTTGGTTTGTGCTGGCCGACAGCCCACTGTCCGCTCGCTGGCTCTCCGCCGGCGAAGAAACCCAGTTGGCACGCGAACTTCACGCTGACGAAGAGATTCAACGCCCCGATACCGGCAGCGCGTGGCTGCAGGTCGCGCGGGATTCCATTGTCTATTTCATGTACAGCGTCGGCTTGTACGGGTTGAGCTTCTGGTTGCCCAAAGTTCTCGTGGCAACCGGTGCTACCACGACAGCGACTGGATGGTGGGCCGCCCTGGCGTATGGCGTCGGGGCCGTCAACATGGTGTTCGTCAGTCGTTCACGCGGCAAAGGTTGGCTGAACGCAATGCTAATAACGGCCGGAGCAGGTTTTGCGTGCGCGGGCTTTTTCCACGGATTGGCCGGAGCACTGATCGGCTTCTCGTTCGCTTCCATGGGAATGTTTGGCGCATTGCCCTTATTCTGGAGCTCTGCAACCGGCCGCATGACCGGCAAAGCAGCCGGAGCAGCAATCGCCATCATCAACTCCGTCGGCGCCATCGGCGGTTTCACCGGTCCCGCCGCAATGGGCTGGCTCCGCGACGTGACTCACACGTTTTCCGCAGGCCTGTGGTCCATCGCCACCTGCCTCTGCATAGGCGCCATCCTAGCCCAGGGAGCCCCGCCAAAACCAACTCCAGCAGGACAATAGCCTGTACGTGATAAGTAAGAAGCGGTCATCTTGAGCGAAGGTCGCCTTCGGCGACCGAGTCGAAAGACCTGCGGTTGTCCCTTTCCCTGCGGTTGCCTCTTTCCTTGATTGGGCACGACCTCCCGCCCGACCGTCCTTTGCGCGAAGCGCCTCTCGCTGGACGCGAAGTCCCGCGAAGCGCGCTCGCCGGACGCGTAGTCCCCGCTGATAAACTGGGAGGGCATGATACTCCCGTTCGTCCGCGAGATTTTCGCGGAGCTGGAGCACTCCTCCTCCTTCGACCGTGTGCGCAGGCACCTCAGCCTGGGTGTAGGGCGCAGACGTGTGTCCGGACTCACCGCCACCGCGCGTTCCCTTTACATCCCGTTGCTCGCGCGAGCCGCCAAACACCCCGTAATCGTCGTTGTTGCCGACAACAAAGCTGCCGAAGCTCTCGAATCCGCCCTTCGCGCCGGATGCGAGCTTACCGGAGCGATCGATCCCTCTCGCGTCGTCCGCATTCCCGCCCACGACGTGCTTCCCTTTGAAAATCTCTCGCCCCACCCCGACGTCCAGGAGCAGCGCGCCGCTGCGCTTTTCAAATTCGTCACCGGCGCCGTCTCCATCCTCATCGCCCCCGCCGAAGCCGCCGCGCTCCGCCTCTTCGATCCCGGCTACTATTCGAGCCTCGCCGTCACCGTCCGTCGCGGCGAAGAAGTCGACGTCGAAGTCCTCACCGGCCATCTCGCCAGCGTCGGCTACACGCAGATGGACCTCGTCGAAATGCCCGGCCAGTTCACGCGCCGCGGCGGCATCCTCGACGTCTACTCGCCCGAATCCGACCGTCCCGTCCGCATCGAATTCTTCGGCGACGAAATCGACACCATCCGCAAGTTCGACCCTGAAACCCAACGCTCCCAATCCGGCGTCGACGAAACCCAGCTGCTCCCGCTCACCGAAACCCCAGTCACTGAACACCTGCTCGCCGCGGTTCATGCGCGCCTCAGCCGTCAGCGTGTTGAAATTGAAGAGAGCGGCGACAGCGACGAAAACGAAATGGCCGTCGAAGCCGCCGCAGCCGGCGGCGTCAGCGTTTTTCCTGGCTGGGAATTCTTCTCCTCCGTTGCCGGCGCAGAGAATCATCTCCTCAACTTGCTGCCCCGCTGCGTCCTCTTCGTTGAAGAACCAGCCATGGTTCGCAATCAGATTGATCGCTGGTGGAACAAGGTCGAGCAGCGTCACGAGCGCAGCGGAATCGGATCCCTCATTCGCCCTGAGGATATCTATCTTCGTCCCGAAGTTCTGCAAGGCCTGCTCGAATCGCACCCCGGCCTCGATCTCGATCAGCTCGGCGCCATCGATGTTCTCGACGAAGACAACACCCTCGGCGAAATCGCCCTCAACTCGCGCCCCACGCTTCGCTTCCACGGCTCCATCCCCGCGCTCGTCGATCAACTCCGCAACCTCATCGCCTCCGAACAGCGCATCGTGCTCGCTTCTCCCACGTATGGCGACGTTGAGCGTATGGCTTCGCTGCTCCGCGAATATCAGATTCCTTATCGCCTCGGCAGCCGCATCGCGCATCCCGGCGGCGAAACCATGTTCGACGAATCAAGCTACCTCGCCGGCGATCTGCGCGTGCCCGTCATCGTGCGCACCCAGGTAGCCTCCGGTGTCAGTTTTCCCGATGCCAACCTTGTCGTCTTCGGTGCCAACGATCTCTCCGACGATGCCGACATTTCCGCGCGCCCCGAACCCAAGCGCTCCAAAACCGCCGCCTTCCTCTCCGACTTCCGCGACCTCGCCATCGGCGACTACGTTGTTCACGTCGAGCACGGCATCGCTCAATATCAAGGCCTCCGCGAAATCGTGCAGGACGGCCTCGCCGTCGAATTCATGATTCTTGAATTCGCTGAGCAGGCCAAGCTCTACGTCCCCCTAACTCGGCTCGATCTGATTCAGAAATATCGCTCCACGGATGCCGGACCCGCTCCCGTCCTCAACCGGCTCGGTTCCCAGCAGTGGGTCAAAACCAAGGCGCGCGTCAAGAAGGCCATGCAAGACATGGCCGGCGAACTCCTCAAGCTCTACGCCACCCGCCACACCGCGCAGGGCACCGCCTTCTCACCCGATAACGAATTCCAGCGCGAATTTGAAGGCTCCTTCGACTACCGCGAAACCGACGACCAGGTCACCGCCATCGCAGCCGTCAAGCAGGATATGGAATCCACGACCCCCATGGACCGCCTGCTCTGCGGCGATGTGGGCTACGGCAAAACAGAAGTCGCCATGCGCGCCGCCTTCAAAGCCGTGCAGGACGGCAAGCAGGTAGCCGTACTCACGCCAACCACCGTGCTTGCTTTCCAGCACTTTGAAACGTTCAAGCGCCGCTTTGCACAATTCCCCGTGACCGTCGAAATGATCTCGCGCTTTCGCACGCCCAGGGAGCAGAAGGTCATCGTCGAGCGGATCGAGACCGGCAAAGTCGACATCCTCATCGGCACCCATCGCATTCTTTCCAAAGACATCAAATTCCAGGATCTCGGCCTCCTCGTCGTCGACGAAGAACAGCGTTTCGGCGTCCGCCACAAGGAGCGCCTCAAGCAACTCCGCAAGGAGATCGACGTGCTCGCCATGTCCGCCACGCCCATCCCGCGCACACTCCACATGTCGCTCGTAGGCCTGCGTGACATGTCGGTCATCGAGACGCCGCCGAAGGACCGGATGGCGATTCAAACCGTCGTCGCCAAGTTCGACGAGAAAATCATCCGCTCCGCCATTGAAGTCGAATTGGAGCGCGGCGGCCAGATCTACTTCGTCCACAATCGCGTCGAGACCATCTACGAAATCGCCTCGCGCATTCAGGAACTCGTCCCCGGAGCGCGTGTCGCCGTTGGCCACGGCCAGATGGGTGAGAAGGAACTCGAAGCCGTGATGCTCGCCTTCATGCACCATGAGTTCGACGTGCTCGTGGCAACCACCATCATCGAAAACGGCCTCGACATCCCGCTCGCCAACACCATGCTCATCAATCGCGCCGACCGTCATGGCCTCAGCGAACTCTATCAGCTCCGCGGCCGCGTGGGCCGCTCCAATCGCCGCGCTTATGCGTATCTACTCATTCCGCCGGAAAAAGAGCTGACCGAAATCGCGCGCCGTCGTCTCGCCGCCCTCAAGGAATTCTCTGACCTCGGTGCAGGCTTCAAAATCGCCGCCCTCGACCTCGAACTTCGCGGCGCTGGCAACATGCTCGGCGGCGAGCAGAGCGGCCACATCGAAGCGGTCGGATTCGAACTCTACACCTCGATGCTCGAAGCCGCCGTCAAGGAACTGAAAGGCGAAAGCAGCGAGGAGCGTCCCGCAACCCAACTCAATCTCGGCATCGCCCTCCGCATCGACGAGAGCTACGTGCCCGAAGAAAATCAGCGCCTCCGCCTCTACAAGAAAATTGCTGGAGCCGACCACGAAAAGGTCATTGCCGACCTCCGCGCCGAAATGGAAGACCGCTACGGACCGCTCCCCGACGCCACTGTCTACCTGCTCGAAGCTGGTGCTCTGCGCCTCGAGTGCGAGCGCATGGGCATTGCCCAGATCGACCGGAAGCGTTCCGAGTTGCAGGTCCGATTCACTGAGAATGCCGCCATCGACCCGCAACACCTGATGCGCCTCGTCGCCCGCAACGCCAAGCGCGGAGCCCAGTTCACGCCCCAAGGCTTGCTCAAATTCCCGCTCGCAGCCACGCGCCCCGACGATGTTCTACTGGAAATCCGCGACCTGCTCGAAAAACTTGCACCCACACCCGTCAACGCATGAGCGCATACCCTTGATATGTGATGGAGCACGACTTTACAGGTTACGGAAAAGTAAAAGTCTTGAAAGGGCACGACTTCAGTCGTGCCGAGACGCAGCTAGAATCAATGAGGGCTTTAGACCCCGAGGGAGAACTTTTCAAGGCACCGCCGAAACGAATTCCCGCTCGACCTGAGATCCACGAATCCGGTTTTACCGAGGAAATATGAAAAGTGTCTTAGCATTGCTAGTCATTGGAGCCTGTATGTCTTCTGCCATCACAACCCATGCCGAGTCCGACAAGGACCGTTTTCAGGCAGTCTCCGACGAATACTTCGACCAGGTGTATTTCCCCCATCAGCCCACCGCAGGCACGGTCGCCGGCTACCACCAGTACGACAACAAGCTCGAAGACTTCTCCCAGACCAGCATCAATGCAGAAGTCTCCGACCTGAATCATTTTGCTGACCGATTCGCCGCCATCCCCGCGGATTCGCTCGATCAGACCACTCGCGGCGATCGCCAGATGGTCCTCGGCAACATCCAATCGCGCCTGCTGACGCTCAGCACCATCCGTCCCTGGGCCAAGAACGCTGACAACTACTCCAGCGCCTGCGCTAACGGAGCATTCACGCTCATGGAGCGTAAATTTGCCCCACCCGACGATCGCCTGCGTTCCCTCGTCGCACGCGAAAAACAGATGCCCGACCTGCTCGCCGAGGCCCGCGTCAACCTCAAAAATCCGCCCCGCATCTTCACTGAAATCGCCATCGACCAACTGCCCGGCATCATCACTTTCTTTCAGCACGACGTCCCGCTCGCGTTCGCCGACGCCCACGATCCTGCGCTCAAGCAGGAATTTACGCAGACCAACGCCGCCGTCATCTCCGCCCTCAGCGCCTACCTCGGATGGCTCAAGACTGACCTGCTCCCGCAATCCAACGGCGACTTCCGCATCGGCGCCGGCACCTTCTCCAAAAAACTCCATTACGACGAGATGGTCGACCTCCCGCTGCCGAAGCTCCTCGAAATCGGTTACGCCGACATCCACCAGAACCAGCAGCACTTCGCCGAAGTCGCCCACGAACTCGAGCCCAGCAAGACTCCGCGCGAAGTCCTCGAGGAACTTGGCAGCCAGCACCCCGCGCCCGATCAACTCCTCAATTCTTTCCGCGCTACATTCACTAGCTTGCTCGACTTCATCCGTACCCACCACATCGTGACGATTTCGACCGATGAGAAGCCCGTAGTCGAAGAGACGCCGCCCTTCATGCGCGCCACCACCTTCGCCAGCATGGATTCGCCCGGCCCCTACGAAACCCACGCCACCACCTCCTATTTCAACGTCACGCTCCCTGATCCCTCCATGACGCCCGCGCAGGTCGAAGGCTTCATGCACTCGTTCAACATCGGCACCGTCATTTCCACATCGGTCCACGAGGCCTATCCAGGTCACTACGTGCAGTACCTGTTTTCATTTCAGGCGCCCAGCCGCGTCCGCAAAATCCTCAGCGCCAACACCAATGTCGAAGGATGGGCCCATTACACCGAACAGATGATGCTCGACCAGGGCTACGGGCAACCGGGCTCCGGCGCAAAAAACGAACGCGAATCCAAGTTCCTCCGCCTCGGCCAGTTGCAGGATGCCCTCCTGCGCAACGCGCGCTTCATCGTCGGCATCCAAATGCACACGGGGAACATGAGCTTCGACCAGGCCGTCGATTTTTTTGAGAAGGAAGGCTATCAATCCAAAGAGACGGCACTCGTCGAAACCCGGCGCGGCGCGGGCGATCCCACCTATCTCTACTACACACTGGGAAAAATTGAGATCATGAAGTTGCGGGCAGATTTGATGAAAAAACAAGGCGCGGCCTTTTCGCTTCAGGAGTTCCACGACAACTTCCTCCGCCAGGGTCTACCGCCCATTAAGATCGTTCGCGAAGCGCTGCTGGGAGATGATTCACCCGCATTGTGAAACACGCGAGGGCCACGCCTGCATGTAGCACAAAAAGGCTAGAGCGATAGTCCCCCTGGCCTTGTTAGAAATGAATAGAATGCGCGAAGAGCGTTAACTGCCGGCAGTGGTCATTTATTAAAGGGAGATGAAATGGGCGAGCAAGTTAGAAAAGTGGTTTTTCCCGCCGGAGGACTCGGCACCAGGTTTCTGCCGGCCACCAAGGTCATACCCAAAGAGATGCTTGCCCTCGTCGACAAGCCCATCATCCAATATGGCGTTGAAGAGGCAATAGCCTCCGGCATCGAACACATCATCATCGTCACCGGTCGCGGCAAAGCCACCATGGAAGATCACTTCGACCACAGCTTCGAACTTGATGCGACCCTCGAACGCCGCGGCAAAAAAGAACTGCTTGCAGTGTCACGTGGTGTGTCGACCCTTGCCCGCATCAGCTACGTTCGCCAGCGCGAACCGCTCGGCCTCGGCCACGCCGTTCTCTGCGCCAAAGAACTGGTAGGCGACGAGCCCTTCGCAGTCATTCTCCCCGACGACGTCATCGATTCCGAAGTCCCATGCCTCAAGCAGATGATCGACGTCTTCAACGAGCGCGGCGGTTCCATCCTCGCCACGCAGACCGTCGAAGGCCCCGGAATTTCAGCCTATGGCGTGCTCGCCGGTCACCAGGACCCGGAAGATCCCCGCATCTACGACTGCACCGGCATGGTCGAGAAACCGAAATTTGAAGACGCGCCTTCAAAGCAGGCCATCATCGGCCGTTACGTCCTCACCCCGCGCATCTTTGAACTGCTTGAGCAGACTACGCCCGGCGCTGGCGGCGAAATTCAACTCACCGACGGCATCAAGGCCCTGCTTAAAGAAGAAAAAGTTTTCGGCTACACATTCGAAGGCAAGCGCTTCGACGCCGGCGACAAATTCGGCATGCTGCAAGCGACAGTAGAATTCGCCCTCAAGCGCCCCGAGTTCGGCGAAAAGTTCCGCGAATACCTCAAAAGCCTGCCGCTCTGAGCGGAGTTAGCGGTGTTAGCGGAGCTAGCGATCAGCCGCGATCAATTCACAAACTATGGAGTAATGGCTATGGCACTTACTGAATCCACCATGCTGGAACTTGGTACGGAGGCGCCGGACTTTGCGCTGCCGGATGTGGTGACGGGGAAGACGGTTCGGCGGGATGATTTTCGCGGAGAAAAAGGACTGCTGGTGATGTTCATCTGCACGCATTGCCCCTATGTGAAACACATCGAGAAGGGGCTTGCGGCGATGGCGATGGATTATGATGCTGAACCTGTCGGCATCGTGGCCATCAGCAGCAATGACGCGGCGAATTTTCCCGACGACAGCCCGGCGGGGTTGAAGCGGCAAGCGGGAACAATGGGATTTCGCTTCCCTTATCTGTACGACGAGACGCAGGAAGTTGCGCAAACTTACAAAGCTGCCTGCACACCGGATATTTATCTGTTCGATAAGGATTTCAAGCTTGTCTATCGCGGGCAATTCGATGGAAGTCGGCCGGGAAATGGGGTTCCGGTGACGGGGAAGGATTTGCGTGCGGCATTGGATGCAGTGCTGAAAGGCGAGAGGCCCACGGCAGTACAGCAGGCTTCGATCGGCTGCAATATCAAGTGGAAGAGCTAGCTCCGCTAACCGCTAGATCCGCCGCAGATCAGAACAGTCCCGGCTGTCTCCGCGGCATATCCACGCCAAAATGTTCATACGCAAGCCGCGTAGCCACTCGTCCGCGCGGTGTCCGATCCAGAAATCCAATCTGAATCAGAAACGGCTCATACACTTCTTCAAGCGCATCTTCTTCTTCGGCCAGCGTCGCCGCCAGCGTGCCCAGCCCCACCGGCCCGCCATCGTATTTCTGCATAATGGTCAGCATCAGCCGCCGGTCAATCTCGTCAAATCCGTGCGCGTCCACTTCCAGCAGCGTCAGCGCAGCCTTGGCTGTTGGCAGGTCAATCGTCCCCGTCCCGCGTACCTGCGCAAAATCTCTTACCCTTCGCAGCAGCCGATTGGCAATGCGCGGCGTTCCCCGCGAGCGCAGCGCAATCTCCGCCGCCCCATCCGCGTCGATCGGCACCTGCATCACCTCGGCCGACCGCTCCACAATCACTCGCAGTTCGTCCTCGGTATAAAACTCTAGCCGCAGCAGAATCCCGAACCGGGACCGCAGCGGAGAACTCAACAGTCCCGGTCGCGTCGTCGCCCCAATGAACGTGAACGGCCTTATCTCCATCACATGCGTCCGCGCCGCCGGCCCCTGCCCGATGATGATGTCCAGCTTGTAGTCTTCGAGAGCGGTGTACAGCTTTTCTTCTAAAACCGGCTGCATGCGGTGAATCTCATCCAGAAACAGTACCTGCCGCTCCCGCAGGTTCGTCAGAATCGCCGTCAGGTCGCCCTGGATCTGCAACGCCGGCCCCGAAGTCTGTTGAAAGCCCACATCCAGCTCGTTCGCGATAATCGTCGCCAGCGTCGTCTTGCCCAGTCCCGGAGGCCCAAACAGCAGCACATGGTCCAGGGCCTCGCCGCGTGATTTCGCCGCTTCCAGCGCAATGGCCAGCTGTTCCTTGGCTTTCGACTGGCCGATGAACTCCTTCAGCCAGCGCGGACGCAGCTTCAGTTCAAATCCCTGTTCTTCTTCAGCGCGAGAGGCGCTGACCAGCCGTTCCGGTGAGTTTTCGTGCGCGATGGCCATGCTGGGAGCAGTGTAGCCGTTGGCGCTCGGCGCGGCAAAGTTCGCCCTTCTCCATGCGCCGCTAAGCCCCCGGGATGCCAGGAACTTCCCGATTCCCCCGGGTTTGCACCAGAGGTAACGTTGACCGCTTCCGCGCCCGGGGCCATTCTTATTGAAAAGTGTTGCATTCAAGGTACCAAAGTGCGACGAATTTGTTGATCGGCTGCGTCGATTTCCGGTATGATTTCTGCACCTCCAAGATGCACCAGTGAGACTGAGACGATTAGCCAATTCGCGCACCAAAACTGCGATTCATGTGAACTCTGACTCCGGCATATATGTGCCGTAGCCAATTGCGGGCAACGAAAAGATTTGTCCAACTACGGGAAAAAGGGAACGTGCCAAGTTGCGCCAGCCTATCAAAGTCTGGCAGAGGCACCTTCGAAGGATGGCTGGATCAGGGGTCAAGGTGAACCAGCCGCGGCGGAAACGCCAGGAGATCTTCATGCGTGAACGTTCGTTATTGCCTGCATTGCTGCTTATCGGCTTGGTTGTGCCATTTGTCGGCTGCACCAGCACTTCGGGACTCGATTCCATTTCGATTTCACCGACATCTCAAGCCCTCACCGTGGGGCAGACTGCCCAATTCACCGTGACTGGGACCTACGGCAATGCAAGCCATAAGTCATCGCAGACTCTCAGCAGCGGTGTTTCTTGGACTTCCAGCACTCCTGCAGTGGCGACTGTCGACTCTTCGGGCGTCGCAACAGCTGTCGGTGCGGGCACGACAACGATCATCGCCTCCGCTACCGCCTTCAACGGCCCCGTCACCGCCAGCGCGACCCTCGTGGTTGCATCTACAGGTGGAGGCCAGGTTGGGGGAAGCATCGTGTCGATCACGATCATTCCAGGCTCTCAATCTGTTGCCGCTCCGGGGCAGACCGCCCAGTACATCGCCATTGGAACAACTTCTTCTGGCGCTACGGAAGATTTGACCGGCTCAGTCGTGTGGAGTTCGAGCAGCTCTGCCATCGCTACAGTCGGCGCCGGCACCGGACTTGCTACTGCCGTGGGCTCAGGAACAGCCACAATTACAGCTCTTTACACCGCCAATGGAACAACGGTGACCGGCGTCGCAAGCTTCACCGTGACCGGTGGAAACTCTGAGCAATTTACGGCAGTGACCATCATTCCCGGCTCGCAGACGCTTTCGGCCTCGGGGCAAACGGGTCAATTTATTGCCCTCGCCACCTCCGGAACCACTGGCTTGCTTGAAGATGTCACTGACTCGCCACAGATTACCTGGAGTTCCGCCATCCCATCCATCGCCACAGTGAGCGCTACAGGGTTGGCTACGGGTGTAAGCGCCGGCAGCACTACCATCACTGCCTTAATGACCAACGCCGATAACTCTGTGGTCACCGGCACAGCGGGCGTCAGCATTACGTTGTCCACTCCGCCAGAGCCCATCCTCTCGCTTGCGATCATTCCGGGGACCATAACCGTCGGCACATTGCAGGCTACCGGACAATTCCTTGCCATCGGAACGTTCTCGGCTCCTCCCTACGTCAGGGACCTGACAAATTCACCCACCACCACCTGGATTTCATCCTTGCCGAATGATTTCCCCGTCAACAACAACACCGGCGGAGGTCCAGGGGCCAGTGCCGGAATTGTTAGTGCCTTTGCCGCCGGAAGCGCCACCATCATTGCTGAATCGAGCAGCACCGACGGGACCATACAAACCGCCACCGCAACCTTTAACTGCCCCTTGGTCCTGCCCCCGCCTCCAGGCTCGGTTTCGCAAGCTCCAGGTTCGTGCTACGGCCCGGTCGGTCAGTCGCTCCTGTCCACCCTCACCGTCTACAACGAAGGCCTGAATACGACCGGTTGGCTCGTAACTGCTCCTTCCGCGACCGCTACGCCTAACGTGCTCCATTGCGGCCCAGGCTGGGCAGCTGGCGGCGGAACCGGCGGATCGGTGTGCTCGGCAATGTATCCTGCCGGCACGGTCGTCACTTTGACCGCTCCTGCAGAAAACGGAGTCAACTTTGGCGGATGGTCTTACAACTGCATCCCAACCGCGGCTATCTCTGCGGCCGGACCCAATCAGTGCCAGGTCACGCTGAACGGCGACGACACCGTCGGAGCCATCTTCAACTAACCAGCAATCGAATCCACTCAGGAAAGCCGCCCTTCTGGGCGGCTTTCTTGCATTGGTACCCCGGTCGGGCCTGTCCATTTAGACTGGGTGGGACTGCTGTCCGCTCCTGATGACCCACCGGTTCGCTCGCCTTCGCCGCTTCCGCTTCAATCTCCCGCAGCGTGTTGCCGCCGGGATGCTTGCGCTGTTTCTGACTCAGGGCCTGTGGATCACCGCCCACCAGACGCTCTCCGATCGCGATTACCAATACGCCCGCTGCGGACGGGAAATGTGGGAACGCCCGTCGCTCCTCGCCGGATACTTCACTACTTGCGGCAATATCCACGACGGCATCCTTGCCTACCGGCTCGCCGGCCTTCCCCTTACCCTCGACCTCCTCGCCCAGCGCGGCCTCGACCTCTTTCGCAAACCGGAAGATCGCGTCATCCAGCCTGTCGGTGAATCGGGCGCCCCCGCGGACAGGTCCTCATCCGTGGGACAGTTGAGCACCTGGGAACTCCGCCACCAGATGACCCATGTGCTCCTCCTGCTGCGTCTTCCATTCCTTGCCGCGGGCTGCATCCTCGGCGGAGGTCTGTGGTGGGTTACGCGCCGTCTCTATGGCAATATGGGCGGCTACGTTGCCCTGGCACTGTATTGCTTTTCCCCCGCCATTCTCAAAGCCTGCGTATCGCCCAACCCTGAAGCGTTCGCCGCGCTTGGTGTCTATGGAGGGGTCTACACCTGCATCGGCGTCGCTCACGCCATGTTGGGACCCAGGCGCAAATGGCGTCCGCGCATTATCCTGCTTACCGCCATCTTTGGAATTGCAGCTTCATCCCACATCGCTGCACTTCCCATCGCTGCGCTGTTAGGCCTCGCGCTGATGTTGTGGGTCGCAGAAGGCCGCAGAAGCCAGGTCCTTCCCGTCGTCCTTCTGGCTTCGGCGGGAGCGCTGGTCTTCGTCTTCGCCTGTTACGGTTTCTCGCCCGATGCGTTCAGTTACCTCTTCCGCTCCGCTGCGGGATTCCTCTGGTTCTCCATCGATCCCGCCCGCCGTTTTTTCTCTGCACTTCCCAACGCCGGCATTACCGTCGCCGCTGCGTCCTCTGCGCTGCTCTACCTCGGCATGCGTCGCTCCCGCTACTTCGGCAACTCGGCCCCGCTCCTCTGTGCCTTGATTCTCCTGCTCCTCATCACCACCGGAGTTCCCAGCAGTCCCTCGTTGTGGGCTCTCCCGTTCCTCCTCACCTTCATCGGAGGAGTCTTCGCCGATGCCTTCGAAAGTTCCCACGGCAAAATCGCCATCGTCGCCGCCGGCTCCATCGTCGCCCTCCAGGTTGTCCTCTGCCTCATCAGCCTCCCCGGCTTGCTTTAGCTGTAAGTCTGAACACGTTTAGCAGCGATTCAATTTGAAGTTGTTTTGAAATTTCACGACCTTCGCAGCGCCATAATCGGAGACCCCGGCCTTGAAAGGGCACGACTTCAGTCGTGCCGTAGGCGTCCACGGAATGAGTGGGCTTTAGCCCCTGAGGGATGGGTTTCTCTCAAGCTAAGCACCAATCCTCGCTGTTTATGTCTTTCGTTTTGAAATGGCGCGACTTTACAGGCTGCTGAAAACGAGCGTCTTTGAAAGGGCACGAGTTTATTCGTGCCATAATCGCCGCAATTGAACGCGGGCTTCAGCCCCTGAGGGATGGCTCTCTCAAACTGAGCAACGACCCTTCGTTGTCTACGTTTTTCGTTTTGAAAAGGGACACCTTCACAAGCTGCCGAAAAACCGTACACGGAGGGAGTCGGGGGTTTCAACCCCGTGCTACGCAAGCAAAATTCATGTCGGCTTCAGCCGCGGAGGAACAATCTCTGCCATTCCCTCCGAAACAGCGAACTCTTCTGCAATCTATTTAGCCCCACCAATCACCCGGCCACGCTATCAACCACCCTTCGCTTCTGTATAATTCCAGCGACTTTCCAAAACAGCTTGCCTTTGAAGGGCGGGAGAACTGTCGACAAACAAAATTCGACGAAACGGCCACGATGCCTTCGGCCTGTCCCCTGAAGATCGGCGCACCTTGCGCGCGCTGAAGTCCCCTGCGCGAATCCAGAAGTTCATTGACGCCCTCGACTACCAGTACGCCAACACGGCTTGGTCTCCGCAGCGCGTCCTCCGCGAGCGCAAAGGGCACTGCCTTGAAGGAGCGCTCCTGGCTGCCGCCGCCCTGCGTGTCAACGGCCAACCGCCGCTGCTCATGGATTTCGAGTCCGTGCACGACGACGACCACGTGATCGCCCTCTATCGCGAACGCGGCCTCTGGGGAAGCATCGCCAAGTCAAACTTCGCAGGACTCCGCTTTCGCGCGCCCATCTACCGCTCTCCGCGCGAACTGGCGCTCAGCTACTTCGAGCATTACTACAACCTGCGCGGCGAACGCACATTGCGTTCCTACTCCGGCCCTGTGAACCTCGCCCGCCTCGACAGTCTCCATTGGATGACCTCCGACGAAGACGTCTGGTGCGTCCCCGAACTCCTCATCGCCGCCAGGCACTATCCGCTCTTTCCCGACAAGGTGGCGCGCGCCCTGCCGCGTCTCGATCGCCGCAGCTTCGAAGCCGGAATGCACGGCTGGACCAGGCACTAGCCAGCTCAGGCGCACCTCGCAAACTTCACTCATCTTCAATAATCAGAACGGCCCATTCCATCGCGGAGAATTCCAGCAATTCACTTCGCGTGGACCTTGATCTTCGGCGGCAGCAGCCACAGCACTGCAACAATACCGATCAGCGCCAGTGAAGCAGCAGGCCGGAAGTAGGCCGCGGGAATCGCCGCAAGATAAAGCGCAAGAGAAGCGATCTGCTTGCCCCAGCTTGCGTGCGCAGGCGCTGCACTTTGCCGCCGGATCTGGGTCCATAGCGCCATGTACCCGGCCCCCGGGAGTATGCTCACCGCTGCGTACAGCGCGGTGTTGAACGACGATAGCCCCTTTACGCCGATCCAGTCCGTGGCGAACGGAAACAGCGAGAGGCAGAACAGAAACACCAGGTTCGCCCACAAAATTCCGTGGCTCACCGTCTCCACCTCGTCCACCATATAGTGGTGGTTCACCCAGTAAATCCCGATCTGCACGAAGGTCAGGAGATAAAGAAAAATCGTAGGCAGCACCGCGCGCAGACCTTCCATGCCGTCCGCCTGGGGCACCTTCAGTTCCAGCACCATGATGGTGATGATCACTGCAATGACACCGTCTGAGAATGCCTCCAGGCGTCCGGGACTAAGGCCTTTTCTGCTCACGCTGATAACCGTAGCACGGAGCCGGGCCCTCGTCCGGAACTGGAGTTGCGATTCTCCGGAAAAATAAACTGCGCGTCTCGCAAATCACTTCCCGCCCACCTCAGCAGGCCAGACAGAAAACTTCCATCAGGTAGTATCGAGCTCTGAGAGGTCTTCCCAATGGATGTGCTGAAAAATGCTGTTCCGCTCTTGGCCGTAGTTTTTTCTGCCATCTGCCTTCCCCTCTCGGCCGCAGCCCAGGCCTTACCCAGCGGCACGGCGATCGACGCCAAAGTAAGCAGCATCATGGCTCGCACCCACGCCAACGGCATGGCCGTTGCGGTCATCGATCACGGCAAAGTCGGCTACGTCAACGCCTACGGCATCCGCGACGCCAGGGGAGATCCGCTCACCACCGACACCATCATGTACGGCGCATCGATCACCAAAACGGTCTTTGCCTACACCGTGATGCAACTGGTCGATCAGGGCAGGTTGAAGCTGGACACGCCTCTCAAGGACGATCTAGATAATCCACTGCCAACCTACGGTCCCGATCCGGTTTTCCCTGACAAATACGGCCCCTACAAAGACCTCGCCGACGATCCGCGCTGGCAAACAATCACGCCCCGCATGTGCCTCACACATTCCACCGGCTTCGCCAACTTCTGGTTCATCGAGCCAGACCAGAAACTGCACATTCATTTTGATCCCGGCACACATTTCAGTTATTCAGGCGAAGGATTGATCCTGCTCCAATTCGTCATCGAACATGGCCGCAAAGCGCAAGGCCTGGGCCTCGATCTTGGCGATCTCACCAACGCCAACTTCGACCGTTTGGGCATGACGCGTACCAGTCTCGTGTTCCATAACGGCCAGGATTCCAACGTCGCCGATGGATGGAACGATCAAGGCCAGCCGCAGCCGCATGAGAAGCGCAGCAAAGTGCGCGTCGCCGGGTCAATGAATACCACCATCTCTGATCTTTCGAAGTTCACCGCTGCCCTGGTGCGCGGCGACGGCCTCACTCCTGCCTCCCGCGCCGAAATGACAAAGCCGAGCTTGCACATTACCGTCGCCGGCCAGTTTCCGCCTTTTCTGCCCGACTTGCCGCTGAGTCAGCAGCGCAAGGACTTGGCGGCCGGGCTGGGCGTCGTCGTCTTTGACGGACCGCAGGGCCACGGTTTCTACAAAGGTGGACACGACGGTCAGACCGCCAACACCATGGTCTGTATTGAATCCAGTCAGCGCTGCGTCTTGATCCTCTCCAACGATGTCCGCTCCGAAGCAGGCTTCGCCGAGTTGGTCAAATCCATCCTCGGCGACACCGGCGTTCCCTATGACTGGGAATATGGCGACCACGCAGGAAAGTCATGAAGTCGCTTCCTGTCTCCGTCGGTTTGGGCGCGATTCTGCTAAAGGTTCAAACCGGCGCGCGCCCTGCCACGGCGGGATCAGCGCCGCTTGAGCACTTAGCGCCCGTTGGCGTCGGGAAGCAGAATGCTTTCGTGCTCATCCCCAAATTGGACTAAACAGGCGGCAAGAGTCTCCTCAAGGTTGTTGTCTGGACCGATGATCATCCAGCCAACAACGTGCTCACCAGCCTTGGTGGCAACGACGACAATGTTGAGCGCTTCATCCACGCTTCCGTGCGCAACGCCAGAAGCGGAAGCCTCAGCGAAAACTCTTCCCTTGAGTTGGAATGTCCGCGCTTTCGAGGTCCGCACTTTCTGCCAGTGATTTGCCACGCTGTTGATTGCGTTGGATGCGACCGATTCAAGCATGTTGCGATCGACCATGCCGAAAATGCAACCGGGATCGAGGTCGATGACCGACAGAACCTGGGGCGTACGCTCACCAGGACGAAGTCTCTGTGCGCGGAAGAGCAGCGTGTTGCAGGCAACATGTGGATCGAGTCCATACGCGTTCGGCTTGTCGCTCGTGTGGTGCTGGTCTGCTTCAAGTTGCCCACGAGGAATCAGTTGGAAATCACCGGGATATCGAAAGGAGAAGGACGGGCTGTCGCTTCTGAAGATTCCTTGCTGGATTTGCCGGCCGGGGCCGGGGTCGCGCAGAGTACTTCCGTTGCTTGCATTCGCTGCCGAGGTATCGTCACTGCGGGTGCCGCCTGAAGTCGAGCCATTTTGAAACCAGATCGATTCGTAGAAGCGGTTCGGAACCGGTACGCCATTCACGGTCCGCGGAGTAAACGTGAATTTTTTCGCGGCCTCGAGAGCAGCTTCGCCCATGGCCAGCGTTGGAGCGCGTTCAAGGCTGGCGTCGTGCAGAGTATTGTCGGCACCGAGGTAGACCTGCACGACGACTGGCTGATTGGCGGCGCCTTCGGGTGTTCCACCGGGCAACGGAGGACTGTAGCGATACTCAACTGTGCCGCGTTCTACTTCCTCAGCGTTTGCAGCGGGTGAAGCCCTGCTGATCTGCTTCATCGTGCCGGTCACAGCAAGCCCGTCCAATGCATGCGGATCGAGCGGCGCATATTCGATGTCGAGGTCGAGAACAGCGATCCCGCTTTCAGTCACATGGACTTTGCTGAACACCTGTTTGCCCTGGAAGGCAATGAAATTTCCGTATGTGATGTGCAGATTGAGCGGATAGTCTTCAGAGACAAGGAGTCCGCTCGAGGAATCAAAGCACCAGCGATACTGCCGATCGAAGCCATCGGCGCGGGGAGCCGCCGTGGCCGAGTAGCAGGTGACCGGGGTACCCTGATCGCTGACCGCGGCAGACTCTGACACCGCGTAAGCTGACACACTCTTCTTGCCGGGCAAGTGAGTCCCGACGAACTGCAGCACCTGCATGACCCGTATGGGCATGAGCTCGGCGGTCCGTTCGTACCAGGAGGGACCGGAATCGTTTCGCATCTCGGTTTGCTGAAAGTCGGGGAAGCGGATCGTGCGCTGCCAATGTTGCGCATCCTCCCATTTGTTTTCGTAGGTTCCCTTCCCCACGCCATGCAGCGCGAGCCTCGAATCGGCGGTGGCGTGGATCGTCAAAGGCACGGCTCCGGAGCCAAACGGGCTCGACAGGGCCCGGGCCTTGGCCACAGCGATTGCAAAATCTTCCTGATCCCTGCCATGGTTGTCGCCGGTTTGGGCATGAAGACAAGAGCAAGCGAGAAGTAAGAAAGCGAGCACAGAGCAGAGTTGCGTCGAGCGTTGCAATTGGACTCCTTCAATCGCAGCAATCGGGTGGGCACGCCGCACATCGGTGTGCAATTTCGATGTTCTTGGACATTTAGCCAGATAACTCTAAGCAATTGTACGAGGCCGGCGAAATATTCAAAGTAGGGCTGCTCACAGACTGCGCTTTGCCCCAAAATAGCTCCAAAATGCCCCGTTTCAACCCCCAAATTAAACCCTGATTTCCGCCATCTTCGATCTTCATTTTTAAGTCGGATTTTCTCTCGAATAACTTTCTCATAAATATAACTAGAATAAAGGCTTATTTGCAGCTACGTGCCTTGCAGAAACCCCTCCCGAACGCGTAAAATGAGAATGTAGCCCGCGAGAATTCCGGCCCTGCTTTACCGGAGCCTTTTCGCCGCCTTTTCGGCGGGCCCTGAAAACCCTATGCCAGACGATCAGAATCCCCAGCTCCCTCTCAATGGCGGTACGCCACCCCGCGAAGGCAGCCTCATCTCCATCAACATTGAAGATGAGATGCGCCGGTCGTATCTTGACTACTCGATGTCCGTCATCATCGGGCGCGCGCTCCCCGACGCCCGTGACGGCCTCAAGCCCGTCCATCGCCGCGTGCTCTACACGCTCAGCGAAATGGGCCTCGAGTACAACAAGAAGTACACCAAGTGCGCCAAGGTCGTCGGCCAGGCAATGGGTGTCTACCATCCCCACGGCGACTCCGCCATTTACGACACGCTGGTGCGCATGGCGCAGCCCTTCTCGCTGCGTTATCCCCTGGTCGACGGCCAGGGCAACTTCGGCTCCGTCGATGGCGACCCGCCCGCCGCCATGCGTTACACCGAGTGCCGCATGATGCGCATCGCCGGCGAACTGCTCGCCGACATCGAAATGGAAACCGTCGATTTCGTCCCCAACTACGACGAGTCCACCTTCGAGCCAACGGTTCTTCCCACGCGCATTCCCAACCTCATCGTCAACGGATCGAGTGGCATCGCCGTCGGCATGGCCACCAACATCCCGCCCCACAACCTCACCGAAGTCGTCAACGCCACCATCGAGCTCGTCAAGAATCCCAAGGCTGGCCTCCTCGAAGTTCTCAGCCACGTCAAGGGCCCCGATTTTCCCACCGGCGGCTTCCTCTACGGCAAGGGCGGCATTCAGCAGGCCTACAAAACCGGCCGCGGCCGCTTCATGATGCGCGCCAAGGTGGCCACCGAAAATCTGACCAAGGAAAAACAGGCGATCATCGTCACCGAGATTCCCTACCAGGTCAACAAATCCAAGCTCATCGAGCGCATCGCCGAGCTGGTCACTGAAAAAATCGTCGACGACATAAGCGACGTGCGCGACGAGAGCGATCGCGACGGCATGCGCATCGTCATTGAACTCAAGCGCGGCGCGCAGCCCGAAATCGTGCTCAACCAGCTCTACAAGCACACCCAGATGCAGGAGAGCTTCTCCATGATCTTCCTGGCTGTGCTCAACGGCCAGCCGAAAGAGTTCCCACTCGACGAAGCCATTCGCGCCTTCATCAATCACCGCATCGATGTTGTGCAGCGCCGCACCGTGTTTCTGCTGCGCAAAGCCCGCGAGCGCGAACACATCCTCGAAGGCTACAAGATCGCGCTGGACAATCTCGACACGGTCATCCGCATCATCCGAGCTTCCGGCTCGCGCGTCGAAGCTCGCGAAAACTTGTACGCATGGGGCAAGGGAACTGAAATCGTCATCAATCTCGACCGCGAACGCCTCGCCTCTGAAGAGCGTGGCCTCTCGCTCCGGCAGGTTGACGCGATTCTCGAGTTGCAGCTCTATCGCCTCACCCAGCTTTCCGTCGACGAAATCCTCAAAGAGCTCAGCGAAATTCGCGAAAAGATTGCCGAGTACGAGTCGATCCTTGCCAGCGATAAAAAACTCCGCAACGTCATCATCAAGGAACTCGAAAAGGTTCGCGACCAGTACGGCGATGCGCGCCGCACCCAGATCGTCGATGAATCCGCCGAGTTGCAGCTTGAAGACCTCATCGCCGACGAGCAGGTCGCCGTCACCGTCAGCCACCAGGGCTACCTCAAGCGCACGCCCATCTCCATCTATCGCCAGCAGCGCCGCGGCGGCACCGGCCGCACCGGCATGAAGACTCGCGAAGAAGATTTCGTCTCGCAGCTCATCATCGACTCCACCCACGCCTACCTGCTCTGCTTCACCAATACCGGCCGCGTCTACTGGCTCAAGGTTTACGAAATTCCCGATGTGGGCGCCGCAGGTAAGGGCAAGAGCATGCAGAGCTTGCTCAACTTGCAGCCAGGTGAAAATGTGCGCGCCATCCTGCCCGTCCGCGACCTCGAAGAAGAAGGCAAGTTCATCTTCTTCGCCACGCGCCAGGGCACGGTCAAGAAAACTCCGCTCAAGGATTTCTCCAACGTCATGTCCCGCGGCATCATCGCCATCGCCATCGAAGAAAACGATGACCTGATTTCCGCCGGCCTGACAAACGGCAAGCAGACAATTTTCCTCGGAACCCGCGACGGAATGGCCATCCGCTTTGACGAAGAATACGATCCAGAACGCAGTGGCATTGGTTTGCGGCCCATGGGACGCAACGCCGCCGGCAATCGCGGAATCTCCCTCAAAAAGGGCGACTACGTCATCGGCGCCGCAATCACCGATTCCGACGCCACCCGCGACAAGGAACGCGACGAGTGCGCGGCCAAGCTTAATCTGACCAAGAAGCTAACTGAGCTGCGGACCGCTCTCGAGCAAGCCAAAGAAAAACTTCAGAAGGCCAGAGAAGAACTGCGCACCGCGCCGAAAGAAACTGAAGCTCTGATCGCAGCCGTCAAGACCGCAGAAAAACGTCGTGACGACGCGGAAAAAACATTGAAGGAATTTGACGTAAAGCTGTGCGTCAGCAAATCGCTCATCTTGACCGTTACTGAAAACGGGTTCGGTAAACGCACCGACGTCGACGAATATCGCCTGACCGCCAGGGGCGCGCAGGGCGTCAACAATCTCAAAGCCACGCCCAAGGTGGGCAAGAGCGCGTCGATCCTGCTGGTCAACGAGACATCCGAACTCGTCGTCATCAGCCAGTGGGGCAAGATCATCCGCATCGACACAAAATCCGTCCGTGCCGCCGGCCGCGCCACCCAGGGCGTCCGCCTCCTCAACCTGGAAGAAGACGACAAGGTAGCCGCCGCCGTCATCATCCCACCCGATGAAGTCAACGGCAAAGAAGAAGAACCAACCCTGCTCCAGTAGCCGAAAGATATGGGTGCCCCAGGTTTCGATTCTGAGACCCGGGGTATCGAGCGTCCATCAATCCTGCAATCGTTGAACACGCCTGATCGTCTTGTCCACGGGCTTATTCGGATCGCGAACAACCCCGATTTTCTCCCATGCCGCCAAACTCAACTCGCTCGTCAAATCGAGTCTTTCGCCAACCGAAAGACTTCTCCAGTTTCTCACTTTCTCCGCAAGATGCTCCGGGACATAGCTCCTCTCAAAATCCTCCTCCTCCATCCGACAGTCCTTTCGATGACCACGTTCTGTACCCCGAGGCCGCCGTTTGTTTGAACCAGCCAACCCCAATCACTTCAACCGCATTCTCCATTCCGTTCGCACACCCCGAAACTTATCAGACAAATCCGAACCCGCCTAGGCAAGGTGCCCCAGAGCCTGTCCTGAGCGAAGTCGAAGGTTCCCGGTTCCGAGACCTGGGGTTTATTTCTGGGTGTCACAGGAACGACGCACCCTACAGCTTCCCCAGCTTCCTCTCTAGGTCCGGCACATAGCTCGGCTGCGCGTCCGGCTCCAGCGTCTTTGCCTCTGCAAGCGCCGCCGTCCACGCCTTTCGCGCATCATCCTTTCTTCCCAAAGCGGCAGACGCATCCCCCAGCACCGTCTCGCTCATGATCTCAGTCGGATCGATCGCGACCGCCTCTTGCGCCAGCGGTAATGCATCTTTTGCATCGCCTTTCCACATCACCTGCATCGCATTGGTCGCGCGGCTGAGCGCCGCCGCCTGCTTCACATCGAAACTTCCGCGATACACCATCACGCCGTAGTCGATCGTCTCCGCCGGCCGCATCCCCTGAAACCCGCGATAAGGATTCATCCGTCCGCTTGGCCACTCGCATCCGCTCAAATCCCCCGCGCTTATCAACACGTTCCCGCTAATCACGGGCGGAATCACATCCGCCCCCCCACCCCAGAAAGTATCGATCGTCGGCAAATGATGGCAGTGAATCCCATACACCTCCGGATCAATCTCCGGATGCGCAAAATACGCAAACCAGCACTCCTCGCCCGGATGCCGATCCTGCCACGCCTTCACCTGGATAAGCTGCTGCGCCCAGTCGACATTTGCGTCGCTAAGCAGGTTATGCAAATTCCCCGGCCCACCCCACGCTTCATTCGCGTAAGCAATGTAATTCGGAAACACCGCAAGCGCCGACACAATATGCGCCGCCACCAGCACGCCGCCAATCAGAGCCCAGCGCCTACTGGTCGCTGCCAACGCAGCAATTCCCCCCGCCGCCAGAACAAACATAAATGTATCCACGGGCAAAATGTGGCGCGACCCGATATCCATTCCCGCTGCGATCGCAACCGCCAGGTAGAAGAGCGCGGGCACCAGCAGATACGTCAGTTCGCGCCCCTTGCGCAACCTTCCGGTTGCAATAGCAAAGAACGCGACTGCAGCCAGCGCCAACATCCCGATCGTTGTCTTGATGAGGATGACGACAGGGAAGTACCACCATTGTCCGTGCGCGTAGTTCTTCCCCAGGGCGAACGTAGGATAGAACTCCGCCATCCGTTTCACATCCACGAGGCCCATCAGGTACGACTCAGGCAGCAAGTGAAGATGCGCAATCGTCATCACGCCGGCATGGCTCACTGAGCTCAACGGCTTCGCGTAATCCGCGAGAGATGGGTTCAGCTTCAGCCCCTCCGGCCGCGCGGCATATCGGAATCCGTAAAACGCCCACAGCACCAGTACTCCAACCACCACAATCGCCGCAAAGGCCCCGCCCAGCCGCAGCAATACTCGTCCGCGCGTTTCCTTGGGCGCAAATGCAATCTCCCATCCGATCAGTAGTACCAGCATCGGGGCCAGCAGGATCCCCGAGTGCTTCGTCGCCAGCAGCAGCCCAGCCGTCACCCCGGCAATCGCGAGTCGCCCCACGGTCGGCTTTTTCACATATCTGTAAAACGCGTAGATGCTCGCCAGGAAGAATAGCGAGACGCCAATGTCCGTAGTTACCAGCGCCGAGTGCGCCAGCACATTCGGATCAAACGTCACTAACACCAGCGCGATCAGTCCCGCCGTCGCGCCAAAGCACTCCCTCGCGGCAAAAAACACCACCAGCGACAGCCCCAGCGCCAATACCCCGGCAGCCAGCCGCATCTGAAACACCATGTGCTGGCTTCCGCCGTCGTTCCGGGCCAGCCAGTCGCGTCCGTCTACGTACGCTTCACCTTTGAAGTCTCGGTCCTTTAGTGGAGGAACCCACAATTCGCTTCCCAGCATCGGTAGCTCGGCGAGCAATTTCACCAGCGGAGGATGCTCGGGATTCAGCCCATAGTCCCCGGTGTGCCACATCATGTACCCGGCAAACATGTGATTGCCTTCGTCAAACGTGAGTGACTCGCGATGAACCACGTAAACCATTTGCGCCGTTTGAACTGCGAGCAGGCAGAATACCGCCGCCCATACCCATCGTTTTCCCGTCACCGCAACTCCGCGCCATTATTATGGATGCCGCCAATTCTACAACCCCAATCATTTCAACGCATCCCCCATCCCACTCGTCCAACCCGAAACTTATCAGACAAATCCGAACCCGCCTAGGCACTCTATTCGCTCTTCTTTGCGTCTTATACTAAGGATGCTCTCGATTCTCCGCACGCTCCTCATGGTGCGAAACGCTATCATCGTCTTCTTCCTGGCCGTATTCACCGCACACGCCGCTCACGCCGTGCGCGTCTCAACCGCCAAGACGCGTACCCACGCCTCCATCACCAAGTCCACACTCCGCACCCTCCATCGTCCCTCACATCCCTCAAAGCTGTCGGCGACCCGGCGCCCGTCGCATCCCAGCACCCACCGAGTCGCTCGCCGCACCTACGGCGCCAAGCATCCATCGGCCTTCCGCCGTGCCAGCTTCAATCGCTACCACTCCAGGGCCCATTTTCAGCAAATTGCCTCCGCGTCGCCCCGGCCCGCCGAACTCGAAGCAGTGAGACCCGCCGCTCGATCCAATACCGTCACCACTCCGCCCGTCGACCAGGCTGAAGATCCTACCGCCGAAGCGCTCCGTGCCGACGCAGCCGCTCGCGATTCCGAAGATGCGGACGCCGACGGCAAAACCATTGCGGCCGATTCCGTCGCTAATCCTGCAGCCGCTCCCGTGACCGATCCCCTCGACGCTGCCCCGCCATCGATTTCCGCGTCCGGCCCGGTAGCTTCGCTGCACAGGCCCAGGATGTTTGCTTCGCCCCTGGCCGGCACCCACGATTCGCTGGTACGTCAGAATGAACGCTCCGAGGCCGAGTCCCTTGAACGCATCGAGGACGACGCCGACCTCAACGACCGCATTGCCCGCGGCATGCTCGTCCACGTGCCCGAGTCCAGCGCGCTCACCGTCAATCAGGCTCTTCCTGAGAATCGACGCTATTGCCGGCCCTGGACCGCCACGTTTCTTACCGACCTCGCGCGCGCCCACCAGTCCCAGTTCCACTATCCGCTCATGGTCAGCTCAGCCGTCCGCACCGTTCAGTATCAGAAGCAGCTCATGCGCATCAATGGCAACGCTGCCGAGGCTGAAGGCGATATCGTCAGCCCCCACGTCACCGGTGCCACCATCGATATCGCCAAGTCCGGCATGAGCCGCAGCGAAATCACCTGGATGCGCAACCGCCTGCTCCCACTCCAGAACCGTGGCGTCATCGACGTTGAAGAAGAATTCCGCCAGGCCTGCTTCCACATCACCGTCTATAAGAATTACGTTCCCCAGAAGTCCTCCCACAAAATCACCGCCCGCGCCCCGCAGCCCGCCGCCGATGTCGCCTCCGGCGATCCGCAGGACCAATAAAGCCCGCCCCAACCCCACTCCCCTACAAATTCATTTAGCCCCTCGCCGTCTCACGCGTTACAATCGCGGGCAACCCGCATCCTCGCACCGTCGATGCGAATTGCCCGCGGTTGGGCTGACTTTTTCAAACCGAGAAACCCGGTCGCAAGGGAGATCGATCCGGACGCATTGCAAAAATGCGCCGAAGTCCCAGGCGGCCTCTTGAGAGGCGGAATCATGAGCGATATGGCAGGTCAACCCGCGGCCGAAGTTACCCCGGGCCTTTCCCAGATGCAGCGCGTCATCGACACCTTCACCGCACCATCCAAAACATTTGACGACATCAAGCGCGGCAACCGCAGCTGGTGGATGCCGTTCCTCATCATGGTCGTGATCAGCTACATCTTCTTCGCGGCAATTACCACGAAGATCGGCTGGGGCCAGGTTGCGCAAAACGCAATCCACATGGATCCAAAAGCCGAAGAGCGGATGTCACAACAGCCTCCCGCACAACGGGACACAACCATGAAGTTCACCCAGTACGCCATGGAGGGTAGCTTCGCTGCGAGCCCGCTTCTCATCCTCGGTGTTCTGGCCCTCATGTCGCTCGTCCTGCTCGGAACCATCAACTTCGGCTTCGGTGGCAAGGCAAAGTTCTCATCCGTATTTGCCATGTGGATGTACGCGGGCCTTCCCGGGATCATCAAAACAATCCTGGGCACGATTGTGATCTATGCAGGAATGGCGCCCGAATCTTTCAACCTCAACAACTTTGCGCCAACCAACGTGGGAGCATTCCTTGCTCCAAACGAACCCAATGCGGCTATCTATAAACTTGCCACCGCTCTCGATTTCACGACCATTTGGAGCATGGTGCTGCTCGGAATCGGAATCGCAACTGTCGCCGGCGTCAAGAGAAGCTCCGGCTATATCGCCGTCTTCGGATGGTGGGCAGTCATCGTTCTCATTAGCGTTGGATGGGCAGCCATAATGAGTTAGCCTCCACAGCATCCCAAGATAAAAGCGGCGCACATCGCAAAATGTGCGCCGCAGTCGTTAAGAGCCATTAGCTATCAGCTAGAAGCTGCCTTTTACTCCCTACTCCCTACTCCCTGTCTCTTCACTCCGTCCATCTCCGCAGGATCAGCGTCGCATTGATCCCGCCAAATCCAAAGGAATTCGACAGCGCCACGTCGAAGCTATGCTTGATCGGCTTGTTCGCCACGTAGTCCAGCCTGCATTCGGGATCGACATTGTCCAGGTTGATTGTCGGCGGCAGCTCCTGGTTGATCAGCGCCAGCGCCGTGATCCCTGCTTCCAAGCCTCCCGCGCCGCCCAGCAAATGTCCGGTCATTGATTTCGTGCCGCTGATCTTCAGCTTCTTGCTCAGCGCATGCTCGCCAAACACCACCTCGATCGCCCGCGATTCGTTCCCGTCGCCCGCCGGCGTTGAAGTCGCATGTGCATTCACATAACCCACTTCTTCCGGCGCAATCCCTGCATCCTTAAGCGCCGCGCGCATGCTTCGTTGCGCACCCGCGCCTTCCGGAGCGATGCCCGTCATGTGATGCGCATCCGCGCTCATCCCGTAGCCGATAATCTCGCCCAGGATCTTCGCGCCGCGCTTCTTCGCAAATTCCAATTCCTCAAGAATCAGAATTCCCGCGCCCTCGCCGATCACAAATCCATCACGGTCCTTGTCGAAGGGCCGGCTGGCCTTCGTCGGTTCGTCGTTGCGCGTCGACAATGCCCGCATCGCCGCAAACCCGCCCACCGACAGCGCCGTTACCGATGCTTCCGCCCCGCCCGCGATCATTGCATCCGCATCCCCATGCAGGATCATCCGCACCGAATCGCCAATCGAATTAGCGCTCGTCGCGCACGCCGTCGCTGTCGCCGAAATCGGTCCCTGCGCCCCGTAACGAATGCTGATCTGCCCCGCCGCCATGTTCACGATCACCGCGGGAATAAAGAAGGGCGATATCTTGCGCGGACCGCCGTTCAGCAGGTTCGTGTGCTCCCGCTCGATGATCTCGAATCCGCCAATCCCCGAGCCGATAAACACGCCTACACGTTCGGCGTTCTCCGGCGTGATCTTCAGGCCGGACTGCTCCATCGCCTCCTGCGTTGCCGCAAAGGCAAAATGGATAAACCGCCCCATCTTGCGCGATTCTTTTTTGTCAACGAAGTTCAGCGGGTCAAAGTTCTTGACCTCGGCCGCAAACGTGACGGGAAATCCAGTGGTGTCGAAGCCCTGAATCGGACCCATGCCGCTGGCCCCCGCCAACAGCTGCCGCCATACCTCCTCGGCGGTATTGCCCACACCGCACACCAGCCCGAGGCCGGTGATCACGACTCGACGATTCACCGGCTACTTGCCTTTCGCGGTCTTTTCGTTCTTCTCGATGTACTCGATCGCGTCCTTCACGGTCTTGATCTTCTCCGCATCCTCGTCCGGAATCTCCAGGTCGAATGCCTCTTCAAACTGCATCACCAGCTCGACCACATCCAGCGAATCCGCGCCCAGGTCCTCCTGAAAGCTCGCTCCCGGGGTTACCTCGGCCTCGTCCACCTGCAACTGCTCGACGATGATCTGCTTTACCTTTTCTTCAACGGCCATTTCGTGGTTCTCCTCGTTTTCTTTGGAACTTGGGACTCACTCCGGGGACTGAAACTCGTCTGCGTTCCGCCTGCCTACAATACCGGCCCACGGCACACAAATACAACCACCGCGCCAAAAATTTGCGCATGGCCCCGAAATTCCAAGTCTACCGGGCCGCTCCGGGTGTGTAAAGGTGGGGAAAAACAGGGAAGTAGCTCAATTTGGAATTGTTCTCAAAGGGGGCCTGTTTTCTCGTGCCGGAATCACCGTAATTTGGTTTGCTGGCGCCGGAATCACCGCAATTTGACCCTTAAGTTGTTTTGAAGGGCACGACTTTAGTCGTGCCGCAAAGGCCGAATAGAACTAGGGCTCTACAAGCTGCGGAAAAGCTGAACACGGAGGGAGGTGGGGCTTTCAACCCCCGCGTAAAGTCAGCAAAATTCATGCCGGCTTTAGCCGCGGAGGAGCGTTTCTGCCATTTCAATCCTTAACCCCGACTTCCTCTCAACCTGTTAGGCACGAGTTTTGTAACAGGACACGAGTTTACTCGTGCCGCAATCGCCCTAAATTGAAAGAGGGCTTTACAGGTTGCGCAAATTCGACGCTTTGAAAGGGCACGGCTTCAGCCGTGCCGCAAAGGCCAAATATAACCATGGGCTTTAGCCCCCTGAGGGATGTCTTCTCAAACTGACCCAATACCAAATCCGCACCGGACATCCGGAAATTTGGTCCCGATATGCACACCCCAAAGGCGTACATTAGGCGAAGAGGCTAACAGAACAACTCATGCAGGCTCTCATCGCCATAATAGCCATCCTCGCCGGAATCGCCATCGGATACTGGATCCGCTCCAACTCCTCCAGGTCCGAGAAGAATCTGCTCGATCTGCACAATCGTGAACAGGCCGAAGCTCTCCATGCGTTCCGCAATCAGCTTGCGCAATCCCAGGCCGAATCCGCCGCCCGCGCCGGTTTCGAATCCCTCGCCGTCGAACGGGAGAAATTGATCACCGCGCTAGCTGCCGATCGAGATCACCTCCGCAGCGAATTGCAAGTCGGTTCCGACTCTGCACGCACCCATGCAGCCCGCATCGCCCAGCTCGAGGCTGATCTGAAAAACGAGCGCGAGAACCTCGCCGAAAAGCTGGCTCTGCTTGAGACGGCGAAGCAGGCTCTCACCAATCAATTCCAGTCCCTGGCCTCTGAGATCCTCGACCAGAAATCCAAGTCGTTCTCAGAGGGCAGTCAGAAAGAGTTGGGAACGCTCCTCACCCCGCTCCGCGATCAGATCAAGGAATTCCGCGAGAGGGTGGAGAAGGTACAAACCGACTCCACCACCGGGGTCACCGAACTGAAAACGCTCATCGGCGCGCTCGGCAATCTCAACCAGGCCCTGACCGAGGAGGCCCGCAACCTCTCCACGGCCCTGCGCGGCTCCTCCAAAGCCCAGGGCGACTGGGGCGAGTTCATCCTCCGCGACCTGCTCGACAAGGCCGGGCTGCGCGAGGGAGAGCAATACGCCTTTCAGCAGTCTTTTGCGGTCGAAGCGGAAAATGGCGAACGCGCGCGCTCTGTCCGCACTGACGTCATCATTTACCTGCCCGGCGGCCGCAGTCTCGTCATCGATTCCAAAGTCTCGCTCACCGCCTATACTGACTGCGTCAGCGCCGTCGACGATGACGCGCGCAAGGCTGCGCTCAAGGCACATCTGATCAGCGTGCGAGGTCACATCTCCAGCCTCGCCAAGGCTGGCTACCATAATCTTCCCGGCGTCGAGGCTCCCGACTTCGTGGTGATGTTTGTGCCCATCGAGCCTGCATTCCTCATGGCCCTGCAGTACGACAGTGAGCTCTGGGCCGATGCCTACAAGCAGGGAATTCTGCTCGTCGGACCCACCACGCTGCTCTATGTCATCCGCATCATCAACGTGCTCTGGCAGCAGGAGCGCCAGGCGCGCAATGTGCGCGACGTAATGAAACGCGGCACCGAACTCTACGAGAAATTCGCGGGATTCGTCACCGATATGGAACTGATCGGCGACAGTCTCCACAAGACGGATAAGCACTATGAAGATGCAATGAAGAAGTTGGCCGACGGCCGCGGCAACCTTATCCGCCAGGTCGAACTGCTCAAGGAACTCGGCCTGCGCACCAACAAATCGATCCCAAAACGCCTCCTCGACCGCGCCGACGTCGACCAGGAGGAGTTGTCGCTAGCCGCCGAAGCCGAAACCGACACGAAGACGATTTAGTTCGTTTCGCCAATATGCAACCTTAGGATTGCTCATCGGCAACGTCCCTGCGCCGACCAACTCAGCACAATGATCAAAGATTGGATTTGTTCCAAGACACAGTGCGAGCTCCACTAACTCCGCCAACTCCGCTAACTCCGCTGCTTCTCCAACCCGCGGACGACGCTCGCAGGCGCGCAGGACGGCGCACTCCAGGTGGAAATGATCAGCCAACCGGTTGTGGGCGCCGAGCCGAAGGATGTTCCTGCACCAGAGATCAAAGGCGTTGCCAGAGACGAAAAGGGGAATGTGTACAAAGTGGCGTTCTGAATTGAGTCTGCTGCTCGTGGAAGCTCAAATTGTCGTCAAGGGGAGCATTGTTTGAACAGAAGCTGAGCGGGAAGATCGAAAGCGCAATCCGTCACGATGATCGGCGCAGGGCGCAAGAGGCTATTGCCAATAACGCCTTGCGGATTAGTCTCGAGGCACCTGGCTTTCGTACAACCCCAGCACTCGCCGCAAGGTCGCATCGTCACCCTCTTCAAAGGCTATGTTCGCAGTTTTGGTTAACTTTTCTCGCACGGTCCTGTCTGCTTCGCTTGAAGCGAGGTCGGGATGAACGTGTTTGACCACGTTGATATAAAGCTCTCTGAGTCGATGTGAGGCTGCGAAGTTTTCCCCCCCCGCAACCCGCTCGCCGGCGTCAGCGTCGCTTGACTGCGCGCTTCCGTCTCTGCCGGGTATCCCGCTAAACCCAGATCCGAGAACTGTCTCGTGTGGGTACCGTCTTAACCGCTCGGGCATCGGGTCGAGCCGATCTGAAAACCGAGTATGTACAAAGTCCCAATAAACAAGCCCGCGGCGCTCCGGGTTGGCCGCAATATGGGCCAACTGTTTTTGAAAGTCCTCTGCGTTGCGAATCCAGTCTTCGCGGAAACCTGGCTGCCAATATTCCCCCGGAAACGGTGTGCTCACCTCGTCCAAAAACCCGTCCTTGATGCATGAGACGCAAGCTTCGAGCGACTGGATCCTAGACGGCGTGAGCAATACATGCAGATGCTCCGGCATCACCGCAAATCCATGCAACTGATAACGCCCCTGGTCCCGATAGTCAAAGAGCACCCTGAGCATCAACTCAGCTTTTTCCGTTTCAGCGAAACGCTTGATATTCCTCGAAGTCGCAATCCTGATCGTATAGGTATCCATTTGGATTGACTGGATCATATCGTACTGACGGACAGGTAAGAGGCCTTAGAATATGGCGCATTTGCGTGATAGGGGTGCAGTTGTTGCGAAGGAGATGTCGTATGCATTTGAGTCGCGCAGTTATTTTTTCGGGCGCGATTCCGGTGGCACCATTCCGGCCACGCGGTAATAGACCACAAGCTGTCCGTAGTGCTCGCCGGAATGCTCGATAAAGCCCCAAGCGAGGTCGGAAAATCGGCCCTGCTGGTTGGCGAACGGATCGATGCATAGGTCGCTCATCCCGCGATCGCCTTTCTTCTTGATCAGCGCTGCGCCTTCGGCAAAGGATTTCCTTATGTATTCGACCACCGCTGCTTTGGTCGCGTAGTGAGCTCGCGTCACGTCGCCGGTTGGCGGTCTCACGCCTTTGGCCAAATTATTGACGAAGTAGTCTACATTCGCTGCCGCGTGCAAGAGCTGTTCGGCAAAAGACCGCTGGGCAGGGCTCGGCTTGAAGTCGTATTTGTCCTCGGGAAAGTCCTCGGCCATCGAAATCAGCTTTCGGCCAACGTCGTTCCAGCTATCAAGCAATACTTTGGATGGGCTGTCAGCGGGTTTCGGCGCTGCGGCCTGGGCGTGAGCAATCTGGGCAAAAAGCGCAGCCGCCAGGACCAGAGGAAGACTCTTGGCAATCGTTCTCATGCGACAGTCTCCTTTGCATTGCATCGTAGATTTTGAAGAAATCTATTTTCATGGACGAGGAGCCAGCGAATTCGTCTGACGCGAAGGCCTGATTTGTCCCCCAGCTAAACGCTGCTATTCTGGCGGCAATGGAAACGCCCGCCAATCTCACCAACCGGCTCACACGATTTTTCGGTGCCCTTACCGCGATCAAGGGCAGCGGGCGCCATCCAAGGCAGGGACTCTCATGGCAGGCCGGATCGAGGTTGCTGTGAAAAACTCCAACGGCGGAGTGCTCGGACGAGAATCGCGCCTGCAATATGCGGCGATGGCTCGATTGCGCTGGCACATGTTCCTCAATGGCCTTCGCTCAATTCACGGCGTATTCGATCTGGGTGCGACTGGCATCGCATGGACGTTCTACTCTGTGCTGGGACTGGGTTTGGGCCTTGGTCTATGTACCAGCGCTTATTCGCTGGCATCGCATTCATCATGGCAGTATTTGCCAATTCTGTTTTGGGCCACGAGCTTTCTGTGGTTGATGTTTCCCATGACCGTGGCGTCGTTTCAAGAGCAGTCCGACCTGCGAATTCTGCTTCGCTTCCCGGTTCGCTTCGGATCGTACTTTCTGCTGCAGTTGATATCCGGCCTGATGGATGCTTCCACCCTCGTGGGTGCACTCTGCTGCCTGGGCGTTTGGCTGGGAATCGGCCTCGCACGACCGGATTTGTATTCATGGGCAGCTGTGGGGCTGACGATGTTCGCCCTCTTCAATATTCTGCTGGTGCGTGCCGTCTTTGCCTGGATCGATCGATGGCTGGCGCAGCGGAAGACGCGTGAGATTCTGGGCGCCGTGGTCATGGTGCTTGTTTTGAGCCTGCTCGTGATCAGTTCCATGTGGAATCAGAAGCGCGATCAGGACTCAAGCAGTCACCAGGAGGAAACTGCTCGCTTTCACGACGCAATGGGCAAATATGCGCCATTGCTAAGGACTGCTCAACAGGTGCAGGAATGGCTGCCGCCTGGTTTGGGGGCGCGGGCTATGCAGCAGGCCGTCGAGCGAAAGCCTGCCGCGACATTGGCGTCGCTAAGTGTACTCGGGCTTTGGACACTTCTCGCGGGAGGTGTCCTGGCTGGCCGTCTTAAGGCTGAGTATCGCGGACAGAATTTGAGTTGGGCTCCGAACCGGGGCAAAGCAACCCGGCGCGAAAGCGGTTGGACATGGGGCGGCTCTGGCCCCTTTGTCGCAATTCTGGAAAAAGAGGTGCGCTCTCTTTCGCGCACGGTGCCATTGCTCTGGGCGCTGTGTATCCCTGCGCTGATCGTGCCCGTTATTGCAGGCGTGTTCCATCACAGCACTTCAGGGACCACGAATTCGTTCCCGTATGCGTTTCCCTTGTGCGTGGCTTACGCATTGCTTGGATTTACAGGACTGTTTTACAACAACCTGGGTGCTGAAGGCGCCGGCATTCAGTTGTTGTTTCTTTCTCCTACTCCGATCAGGACTGTCTTGTTGGCCAAGAATCTGCTCCACTCCATCTTGTTCGCTCTTGTAGGGTTCGCTGCGGGCGCACTTAGTTGTATTCGCTTGGGAATTCCGCCCTTTGCGGTGCTGGCGGCCACCGCTGCGTGGCTCATCTTTGCGATGCCATGCAATCTGGCTGCGGGAATCATCTTGTCACTCGCAATTCCGTACCGCATCAATCCAGGTCGCATCACCCGCCCGGCGGGAGCGCAGGCAAACAGCCTGCCCGCCATGTTGATTCAGTTGGGAGTGCTCGGCGTGGGAATATTGGTCTTCTGGCTCTGCTGGTCTCTGAAGGAACAATGGTTGCCTGTGCCCATATTCCTGGCCCTGGCCGTGGTCGCATCCTTTGCCTGGATGCGAATACTGCATTACTCCGATGACAACGCCAACCAACGCAGGGATTCTCTGATAGCTGCGCTGATGAAAGCCGAGTAGATGTCCACGCCAAAGGAAGTTTTGAATCCTGACTGAATGTTGGCCGACTGGGACGTTGCTCTTAGGCTGACGCATCAGCGGGCCGTCCCCGGCGGTTTGCGCAGCAGTGAGATCTATGCCCTAAAGCAGCCTCCCTGACTCCGCTAACCCCGCTACTTCTCCAGCCCCGCAAACACTTCCCGCAGCCGCTTCCACGTAGTCCCCAGATCCTCCGGCAGCACCCGCGTCTCCGCCACCGTCGTCATGAAGTTCGTATCCCCGGCCCATCGCGGCATCGCGTGCAGATGCAGATGTCCCGCCACGCCCGCTCCTGCTGCCTGTCCCAGGTTCATCCCAAAATTGAACCCCTGCGGGCGATAAAGCTGTTCCAGAGCGCGCTCGGTCAGTTGCGCCAGGTCCATCAACTCATGCGCAGAATCCGAATCCATCTTTGCAATCCGATCCAGGTGCGCGTACGGCATCACCATCACGTGCCCCGATGTGTACGGATACGCATTCAGGCAGATGAAGCAGTGCTTCCCGCGTTTCACCAGCCCGCCTGCTTCCTCGGCCTCGTCCACGCTCATGCCGTTCGCAATCGCAAAGTCCACCGAAGCAATCAGGTTGCAGAAAACGCAGCTATGGTCGCCGGGCCATGCATTCAGCCGCGCGGGAACTCCCGGCCGCGGCGCGCCATCCGCCGTCGTCACGTAAGCAAACCGCCAGGGACTCCATAACTGATCCATATCGCGAATTCTACCGGTGGTCTCGGTCCCCCCAAGTATAGTGCGCAAATCGCGTCGCTCCGAGCGCACAGTAGTGGCTCATTTTGAAGTTTGTTTTGAAAGGGCACGCCTTTACAGCTTGGTGAAAAACTCCCGTCTAGCCAGCGTTTTGAAAGGGCACGACTATCTAGTCGTGCCGCAATCGGTCCATTCTACGAGGGCTTTACAGGCCGCGGAAAAACTGGACACGGAGGGAGGCGGGGGTTTCAACCCCCGCATAAAGCCGGCAAAATCGGCGACGGCTTTAGCCGCGGACGGGTCATACCCCATTTCCATCCGAAACTCCTACTTTTTCCGCAGCCTCTTCAGTCGTCCCAATGAGGCCTATAGAAATTGCCGGCTTCAGGCTCTGGGGAGTCTTCTCCCAAGCTGTGCCATGCCCGGCGCACCAACATCCACCCAATCCAAATGTCATTCCTTCGTCAATTTTCAAAGACAGTTGTGTGTCGGCCGTCACTCCGCAAGCCTAAGTCCAATCGATTCGCCAACATTCTGCACAACAATTGCAACATCCGCTCCAATCTCCGCCCATTCCGCCCAAATCGTTGCATTGACGCTGGAAAGCGCACGTTGCTACACTTGAAAGCGTAGCTTCCTGCGCGGATTCCAGCAGTTAGCTGCGGCCGCCCTCCAGCCAGCCGTTGCCTGCCTGGTGTTTCCCAAGGAGACGAGTCGCTTTCCATGCCAGCTCTGCCGGCTGGAAGCCCCGTCTCTGCGAAGACATCTCGATCACAGGCATCGCGCCACCGAGGATCCGGTCCGGCATCTTCCGTGTAATTGCAACACGGCGCAAATGCCAATCCAATGCCGCTTGCGTCAATGGAGTAAAGGAATCGCGGAGCCGCTGTCACATGCCAAACGTCCTCAATCCCGAACCCGAGAGCATAACCCTGAACACCGAATTGGAAATTCCAACCCTAGATCCTGCGACGGAGCCGGATTCTCTTGCGAGAATTGAACAGCCGTTGTCCGAATCCACGTCCAACCCCGAGACCGCCCAAGAAGTTGCCGCAGTCGAAACACCCGCGATGGACGCCGATGCCCCAACCGAGCCTCACGTTGAGGCCGTACCCGTGGCGCAAGCCACTGAAGAGGCCGCACAGCCTCAGGCAGAACCCGCGCCCACTGCTCCAGTTCTTGAAACCCATGCTGCAGCTGCGCCCGCGACGCCCAGGCCCCACATTCCTGGCGACCACAGCGGTGATTCCGCTGATGATTTTTCTGCTGCACTTGCGGCATTCGAGCGCGAGCAGGCTGCCGAAGCTGCTGCCGTTGAAGCTTACGGTGACAAGGTCGTTTCCGGCACCGTGCTCAAGCAGGTTGAAAAGTTCCTCGTCGTCGATGTAGGTCTCAAGTCCGAGGGCCTCGTGCCGCTCGAGCAGGTTGTCGACCACACCGGCGCCGTCAAGTTCAATCCCGGCGACGTCATTGACGTTGTCATCGAGCGCGAAGAGCCCGAGGGCGGTTACCTCGTCAGCTACGAGAAGGCCCAGCGCCTCCGCGTGTGGGATGTGATCGAAAAAGCCGCTACCGACAAAACTCCCGTCATGGGAACCGTGGTCAGCCGCGTCAAGGGCGGACTCACTGTCGACATCGGCATGAAAGCTTTTCTGCCCGGCTCGCAGCTTGAGATTCGTCCCGTCCGCAACCTCGACGGCTATCTCGGCCAGCAGATTGAAGTCCGCGTCATCAAGCTCAACAAGAAGCGCGGCAACGTCGTTGTCTCCCGCAAAGAGATCCTCGAGGAAGAGCAGAACGCCAAGCGTTCGCAGACCCTCGATCACCTCGGCGAAGGCGCAATCCTTACCGGCGTCGTCAAGAATCTCACTGACTATGGTGCGTTCGTTGACCTCGGCGGCATCGACGGCCTGCTCCACATCACCGACATGAGCTGGGGACGCCTCACCCATCCCCGCGATCTGGTCAACGTCGGCGACGAGATTCAGGTCAAGGTGCTCAAGTTCGACAAAGAGAAGCAGCGCGTTTCGCTCGGCTTCAAGCAGCTCACGCCCGATCCGTGGCTCGATGCCACTGAGCGCTATCCCGTCGGCGCACACGTCCACGGCCGCGTTCTTTCGGTCACTGACTACGGTGCGTTCGTCGAGTTGGAGCAGGGAATCGAAGGCCTCGTTCATCTCTCTGAGATGACCTGGTCCAAGCGCCTCAAGCATCCTTCCAAGCTGGTCAAGCCCGGCGACGAAGTTGACACCGTTGTTCTCAGCGTCAACCCCGCCGACCGCCGCATCTCGCTTGGCATGAAGCAGCTCCTCGAAAATCCGTGGGAGAACCTCACCGAGCGCTATCCCGCCGGAACTGTGGTCGAGGGTCGCGTTCGCAATCTCACTGACTTCGGCGCCTTCATCGAAATCGAAGATGGCATCGACGGCCTCGTCCACGTCTCCAACCTGAGCTGGACAAAGCGCGTCAAGCATCCTTCTGAAATCGTGAAGAAGGGCGAGAAGGTCAAGGCTGTCGTGCTCGGCGTAGAGCCGCAGAACCGCCGCCTCTCCCTCGGCATCAAGCAGCTTCAACCCGATGTCTGGGAAAGCTTCTTCGCTGCCCATCGCGTCGGCGACGTGGTTCACGGCAAGGTGCTCCGCACCGCTCAATTCGGCGCTTTCGTTGAAATTGCCGAGGGCGTTGAGGGCCTCTGCCACATCTCTGAAGCAGGCGACGAGCCCGGTGCAC
Organism: uncultured Acidobacteriaceae bacterium; assembly: GCA_963826915.1. Lineage (GTDB taxonomy): Bacteria > Acidobacteriota > Terriglobia > Terriglobales > Acidobacteriaceae > Telmatobacter. Next base: position 613,857 of record CAWGYG010000002.1, on the reverse strand, counting down.
CATCCAAGCTCGAAACCGGCATGGAGCACGACTTCAAGATCATCAAGATCAACGTCGAAGAGAAGAAGGTGGGCCTCAGCCTGCGCGCAGTTGGCCAGGAAGCCAGCCGCACCCAGGTCGAGCACTACAAGGAGACCGCGCACAAACAGCCCGTCTCCAGTTCCACCACCACCCTCGGCGATCTCATCAACTGGCGCAAGAGCGAAAACCACTAAACCGCTCCGCACCACACAGGAAAACAGAACGGCCACCCGCAAGGGTGGCCGTTCTGCGTTGTGAGCATCCCACCCGCCTGTTAGCATCATCTGCATCCGAAATCGATGGACGAACTTCTTGCGGCTTTATTGGGTGCGGTGTTTGAAATTCTCTGCGAAGCGCTCGCCGAGATTCTGCTTGAGGTCTTTGTCGCTGTTGTCTCGCGAGCGATTCGAAGGCTTTTTGTCATTTCGCGCCGCGTCGGTCGTCTGCTCACCACCGTGGTGTTTGCAGTTACAGGCTGTACGGCAGGCTTTCTTAGCCTCGCGGTCATTCCACACCCACTTGTCCATCCTTCTCGATTTCACGGTGCGAGTCTGCTGATCAGCCCGGTAGTTGCGGGCCTCGCGATGGCGATGATCGGACGTATTGTTCGGAGTCGCGGAGGAAAGTCGGTCCAGATCGAGAGTTTTGGCTATGGATTTATTTTTGCGCTCGCGATGGCGCTCGTGCGTTTCGTCCTTGTGAAATAACCCGGTGCCCCATCCATGAGGCAGCCTCACCGCGGCAAATCCCAATCCACAACCAGAGCCGCCGAGCCTTTCATCACCCTTCGTAAAACTTCACCAGCGATGGCCGCAGCCGCATTTCCTTGCTCTTCAGGTTGTAATCAATGAAGCCCGAATTCTTGAATCCGTTCATGAAAAAAGAAACCCGCGACCGTGTAGTCCCGACCAGCTCCGCCAGCGTGCCCTGGCTGATCTTCGGAATCATGGTTTCCCGTGGTTTCGCAGGGTCCATATGCGCCAACTGTATCAATATTCCGGCTAACCGGATTTCGCTGCTTTTGCATCGTTGATCAACCAGGTCTTTCTGGTAGCTGAGGTTGCTCGCCAGTACGTATGCGCAGACCACGTTGGCCAATGTCACCTCTGCGGCAAGCGCGCGGTTCATCACGCCTCGCTCGATTCGCAGGAGTTGGCAATTGCTCAACGCGTTCGCCGACGCCGTGCGTACACGCTCGCCTGCCAGCGCATCCTTGCCCACAAAGTCCGCGTCGCCCAGGATGTTCAGCGTCGCATTCTTGCCTTCATGAGTCCGCGAGCTCAGCCTTACCCATCCTGTCTGAATCACAAACACTGCGTCGCTCACTTCCCCTTGCGCGTAAATCACCTCTCCCTTGCGGAAAGAGATCATCTGTCTGCCCTTTCCTGCGGTCGTGAGGAAGAGCATTGCATTGAATGCGCGCATCCGGCTCCTTGTAAGACCGCTTTTATGAAAAAGACTTTATGAAACAGGAAAGTCAGATTGAACACGAAAATCGTGCCACAGGATGTTCAATACTGCTCATTTTGCCGACCGCCCATTACCTCCGCTCAAAAGAAGTTTCATCCCGCGCGCAGGTACATCCCCCACCGTGCCCTTCTCTCTTCTTCCCAAAATGATTTGTCACGCCGAACGAAGCGCGTCTGGGGCCCCGCAGATGATTCATCATCTGTGGGGTAAGCGGAGCGAAGGATCTGCTTTTGTTTCTTGCTCGCTGTGAAATGGGCACGACTTCGAAAACCTCAACACGGAAGGAGGCGGGGGTTTTCAACCCCCGCGTAAAACCGGCGGATTCGCGCCGGCTTTAGCCGCGGACGTTTGCAGATCATTCTTCCCATTTGCTCTAACCTGAGAGCACCGTGGAAAGTCGGGAGAACTCCGTCTCAACAGCTAAGCGCGCAGTTCTCTCCCTTCGACCGCCGGGTTTTGCCAGGAAAAAACCTGCCAGAATGCCTCGATAAGGACCACTTAAGGTGCCAGAAAATGCCAAAATCGACCAGAATATGCCACTTTGTGTCACACTTTATTGGATATAAATTAAAGAGAATAAGCAAGTTAACAGAAAGCATACCCCAAAACAATAAAAATCCCCGCTGTAAAACTGTATTTCCACTGCCCACTGCCCACTGCCCACTGACAACTGACCACTGACAACTGCCCACTGACAACTGACCACTGTCCGTAACGATAAACTCAATCCATGCCGTCCTCCTTCCACATCGAGAACTTCGGCTGTCGCGCCGCCCGCGCCGACGGCGAAGCCATCGCGAGCCTCCTGCGCTCAGCCGGATTGGTCGACTGCCACTCCGCCGAAGCCGATGTGGTCGTGGTCAACACCTGCAGCGTCACCGCCGAAGCCGACCGCGAAGCCCGCGCCTTCATCCGCCGCGCCAACCGCCTCAATCCCGACGCCCGCATCCTCGCCACCGGCTGTTACGCCCAGCGCGCCCCACAAGAACTGGCCGCCCTCCCCGGCGTCTTCGCCGTCGTCGGCAACAGCCACAAAGCCCTCGCCCCCGAAGTCGCTGTGTACTTAGCTCAGCGAGCATTGCAAGATCTTCTGGGTTTCAAGGTCGCGGCAGAAAATGTCGCTTTGAAAGAGCACGACTTCCAGGAGTCCCGGGCGACCGGTCTTAGTCGCTGGGGTGGCTTGAGTCGAGCCGATAACAACCCCGCGTCGACAGGGGCTTTACAGGCTACGGAAGAATTCAACGCTTTGAAAGGGCACGACTTTAGTCGTGCCGATAGCACGGCTCAATTGAACAGGGCTTTAGCCCCTGAGGGAAGTTCTCAAACCGTGAGCATCCAATCCCTGCTCGCCGCCTCGACACCCGGCCAGCCACTCACGCTCGTCGACGACACTTTCGCCCATTCCTTCCTTGAAGAAGCTCCCATCATCCCCGGCGCCCAAACCCGCCCCAACCTGAAGATCCAGGAAGGCTGCGGCAATCGCTGTTCCTTCTGCGTAATCCCTCAGACGCGCGGCTCGTCCCGCAGTCTTCCCGCCGCATCCGTTCTCCGCCACGTCGAGAACTTTGTCGCCGCTGGCGGCAACGAACTCGTCCTCTCCGGGATCAATTTGGGCCGCTGGGGCCGCGATCTCGCCCTCGGCGTTGATCCGAGTCAAGTGAAGGGTACGAGCTTCAGCCCGTACATGAACCCGCCAAGTGCGAAAGGGGTTTTAACCCCTGAGGCTGATTCTCCGCCCACCCTTGCGACCCTCGTCCGCCAGATCTTCGCCCGGACCAGCCTCCCACGCCTTCGCCTAAGCTCCATCGAACCAATGGACTGGGATGCCGAGCTGATCGCCCTGATGTCCGAATTCGGCGGCTCCCGCCTGGCTCGCCACGCCCATCTCCCTCTCCAGTCCGGCTCCGACGCCGTTCTCCGCCGCATGCACCGCCGCTACCGCCCCTGGCACTATGCCGACAAGGTTGCGGCCCTCTTCCATGCCGCCGGCTCAGATCTCACTCTCGGCGCCGACGTCATGGTCGGATTCCCCGGCGAAACCGATCGCGAATTCCAGGAGACACTCGATTTCATTCGCGCTCTGCCCTTCGCCTACCTGCACCTCTTTCCGTTTTCGCCCCGCCCCGGCACCAGGGCCTGGTCCCTTCATGCTGAGTTGCCCGTCGCTGCCGCCGTCGTTGCAGAACGCATGGCCGCTCTTCGCGCCCTCGCTGCCCAAAAGTCCCAAGCCCATCGCGCTCGCTTTTTGCACCGCAAACTCGACGCAATCACGCTCCACACGTCCACCGCCTTGGCAGAATCAGCCCGAACCGCAGCCCTCACTGAAAACTTCCTTCCCGTGGAACTCGCGGCTTCGCTGCCCGCCAACCGCCTCCTCCGCATCCACGTCACCGGCTTCGCGCCAGACAACACGCTTCTCGCCGATCTCGCGCCCATTCACTCCGCCTTTCCGGTCACGCACTCCCATTTCAGGCCGGAAGAATTCCCTTTGCAGTCCGCCCTTCAAACCATCTCTTAACCCTCACCGCACTGTCGGCGCAAACCGTACCAATGCTATACTTACCGTGCGTTCGTGCCCTCGCGAGTGACCAAAAACCTCGACGCGGGTAGCGACGATTTATTGGAGGAGTACCATCGCACTCGACAAACGTTCGGCAAAGTCTTTTATTCGCATCAACGATCGGATTCGCGCGCGCGAAATCCGCGTAATCGACGAAAACGGCGAACAACTCGGCATCCTGCCCCCCTTTGAAGCACTCAAAATCGCCCGCGAGCGCGGACTCGACCTCGTAGAGGTTTCGCCCAACGCGGTTCCGCCCGTCTGCCGCATCCAGGATTACGGCCGCTTCCTCTACGAGAAGGAAAAGAGCGAACGCGCCGCCAAGAAGAAGCAAAAAGTCATCGTCGTCAAGGAAGTCAAATTCTCGGTCACCGTCGACGAGCACGACTACCAGACCAAGAAAAATCAGGCTGTCCACTTCCTTGCCGGCGGCGACAAGGTCAAGGCCAGCCTCCGCTTCCGTGGCCGCCAGATGGCCCACCGCGACCTCGGCTACAACATCATCAACAAGCTCATTCAGGACATCGGCGAGGTAGCCATCGTTGAGTTCATGCCGCGCATGGAAGGCACCATCCTGCACGCAATCCTGGCCCCATCCAAGAAGCAGGAAGCACCGAAGCCGAAGCCCGCCGCGCCACCGCAGCCCCAGGCTTCCGCTCCGCGCCCGCCGGCTCCTCCAACGCAATAACTTTCGTTCTTTCAACGGCGAAAGGCCGCCCCGCTCGCGGGCGGCTTTTTTGCGTCAGGTCGTATTTCTGCTCTCCTCTTGACAGCCAAGATGAGATGGTTGTACATCTTGATAGTCAAGAGGAGAAGGTCATGACGGAGCAGCCGCGCGAAATGGTGCAGGGAACGCTTGAAATGCTCATCCTGAAGAACCTCGACCTGGAGCCGATGCACGGCTATGGCCTCGCGATACGCATCGAGCAGGTAAGCCAGGGCGTCTTCCGCGTCAATCCCGGATCTCTACTGCCCGCATTGGCTCGCATGGAGCAGGCAGGCCGCGTCAAGAGTGAGTGGCGTGCCACCGAGAACAATCGCCGCGCAAAGTATTACGCGCTCACCGCAAAGGGACGCAAAGCCCTCCAATCCGAAACGTCCGCCTGGAATCGCCAGGCCGCTGCCATCGCCCGAATTCTTGAAGCATGAGTAAGTCTTGAAACCGAGCGGTCCCTCAAAATGCCGAGGAGGTTGTCATGAATTCCTGGAAAAACTTTATGCGTGGCATCCGCGCACTTTTCCGCAAAGACATCGCCGAGCGCGAAATGGACGAAGAACTCCACGGCTTCCTCGACGCCTCAACACGAGACAAAATGCGCACCGGAATTTCAGCCGACGAAGCCGCCCGCGCCGCGCGCATTGAGATGGGCAGCCCCAACGCCGTCAAACACCACATTCGCTCCGCCGGCTGGGAATCCGCAGTCGAAATCCTCCTGCAGGATCTCCGCTACAGCCTCCGCGTGCTCGCCCGCAGTCCCGGATTTACCATGGTGGCCATTCTCTCGCTGGCGTTGGGCATCGGCGCCAACACCGCGATATTCACTCTCATCAACGGCCTCCTGCTCAAAGAACTTCCCGTCCACGCTCCGCAGGAATTGGTATCTTTCGGCAAAGCCTTCGGCTCAGGCGTCATTGGCGGTGTTGATTTGGGCACCAACGATCTTTTCTCATACGATTTTGGCCGCCGGTTGGAGCTCGCTCCCGGACCCTTTCAAGGCGTCTGCTATTTCGCCAGTTTTACGCGCCAGTTAAGCGTCCACCTGAACAGCAACGAGCAAGGGCCCGCCGCGCAGGTGGTGACGCACCTCGTTTCCGGCAATTACTTCAATGTCCTCGGCGCAGATATGGAGATGGGTCGTTCCATCCTGCCTTCAGACGCTGACGCTTCCGGTCGCAGCGAGGTCGTCGTGCTCAGCGATCATTATTGGCGCGAAACGCTCGCCGCCGATCCCAACGTGATCGGCAGAACGATCAGCATCAGCGGAACGCCGTTCACCGTAATTGGCGTCGCGGATAAGAAGTTTTACGGAATCAAGCTGCAGAAGGATCCTCCCGACCTTTGGGTGCCGATCACCATGCAGCCCGTCGTGTCTTTGCAGCCCACCATGCTCGAATCCAAGGGGCTCTACTGGCTCCATCTGGTCGGACGTCGCGACACAATCCACACCATGAGTCAGGAGCAGCAGTGGATCAATGCGCAAATGCGCAATTACACAACGTCGCTCGAAGGCGCGCAGATCACTCCTGAGCGGCGCAAGGAGATCGAGCGAATCGGCGTCAAACTGATTTCGGCACGCACAGGAATCTCCGACCTGCGCTTCATCTATGGCGATTCTCTGCGCATATTAATGACCATCGTGGGATTGGTTCTGTTGGTAGCCTGCGCCAACCTGGCTAATTTTCTGCTGGCCAAGGCTGCTGCGCGCGAACGCGAGATTGCCACAAGACTCGCGCTGGGATCAAGTCGCACACGCATTGTCCGCCAGGTTTTGACTGAAGCGCTGCTGCTCGCTTTCGCCGGCGGCGCATTGGGTCTTGTGTTCGCGTTTGCCGCCACGCGCATTCTCATTCGGTTTGTCATGTCCGGTGCGACATTCATAACACTCGATGCGAAGCCCGACCTGCAGGTTCTCGCTTTTACCTTCGGCGTGTCATTGTTCACCGGCTTGCTATTCGGCATCGCCCCCGCACTCCGCGCTTCGCGATTCAAAGCCACGCCCGCGATGAACGCCAGCACGCGAACGGCAGGCGCGAGTGGCGGAAGTCGCATCCTCTCGCGTATCCTCGTTGCTGCGCAAGTGGCGCTTTCGGTCGTTCTCCTTGTCGGCGCAGGCCTCTTTCTCCGAACCCTCGTGAACCTTCAGCACGAAGACCTGGGCTTCAACCGCATCCACTTGTTGCTGGTGGAGTTCAGTGGAAAGTTTGGCGGTGCCTACGAGCTTAATCAGCTTTCCAGCCTCTACCAGAAAGTTACCGATCGCGTTCAGGCGCTTCCCGGCAGCCGTTCAGTCGCATTCGCCGGCAGCGCGCCGATGAATCCCGGCAACTGGGGAACGACCATGAAGGTGCGTGGCTACGTTCCGCAGCCCAGGGAGGATGTGAGCTCACTCATCACCCAGGTCTCATCTGGATACTTCGACACCGTCGACATGCCTGTCATCGAAGGCCGCGCGATTGATTCTCGTGATGTTCCCGGATCGCTGCAAGCCGTTGTGGTCAACCGCACCTTCGCCGCGCACTTCTTTCCTCATGGCGGCGCAGTCGGCCATCGCATGGTCGTCGAAGACCCCGGTCTCACCGGCGAATGGGAGATTGTCGGCGTTGTGGCCGATGCCAAGTACAACAGCCCACGCGAAACACCGCAGCGAATGATCTATCTTCCCGTGTTGCAACTCACCGGCGACAACGCCTATGCGCGTTGGCTGCAAATCAAGACCACCGGCGATCCCGCGCGAGCTGCTGGCGCCGTACGTGCCGCTATCGCCCAAGTCGACCCAAATCTGCCCATTCTCAACATCCGTACCATCGGCGAACAGGTTGACATGTTCACCGTCAACGAACAACTCATCTCCGAGCTTTCAATCATCTTCTCCGCCCTTACGGTGCTATTGGCCGCCATCGGGCTCTACGGCGTGATGAGTTACAGCGTGCTGAGGCGCACCCATGAAATTGGCATCCGCATCGCCCTGGGCGCACCCAACGCAACCGTTCTGTGGATGGTTCTCCGTGAATCTCTTGCGCTTCTGATGATCGGCCTCGTAGTAGGCATTCCAGCCGCGCTGGCCGCGGCCCGCCTCGTCCAGTCTCAGCTCTTTGGCCTCAGCGCCTTCGATCCGGTCACCATCATCTCCGCGGTAACAATGATCGCCGTGGTCACCCTGGTTGCCGCGTGGCTGCCCGCGCGCAAGGCCGCCGGGGTCGATCCGCTGGTCGCCCTGCGCTGCGAATAAGCGCGTGTATTCTGGCTTCATGCATTCCTGTCCGCCGCCTCGTTTAGCTTGCTGCGCGCTCTTGGCTGTAGCGTCTTCGCTGAGTTCATTTCCCCAACAGAACACCGCCCCGCATTTCCCCACCAACGAAGATCTGCGCCACATAAAAGCCCTGTCCGCCCCGCAGCTTTCGCCCGACGGCAAGCAAGTGCTGTTCACCGTCACCCATGCCACGGCCGATGGCGCTGCCAACCACGTGTGGATCGTCTCCGCCGCCGCCGGCAATACTGAGAAGGCTCGCCAGCTCACCTTCTCCCCGCCCGCCGACAAGCGCGGCGAACACAACGCCCAGTGGGCGCCCGACAGCTCCGCCATCTTCTTCCTCGCCAAGCGCGGCGAACACACCCAGCTCTTCCGCCTCGATCTCCGCGGTGGTGAAGCATCGCCGTACGACTTGAAGGTTCTACCTCCCTACGATGCTTCCAAAGAAAAGGACGCCATCAACCCGCCCCTGCCCCTGGCCGCAGCAGATAAGAAAGACGACAAAAAGACCGCCGACACAAAAGTTGAGCCGCTCCCGATCGATGTCTCCGGCTTTTCAATCAGTCCCGACGGAAAGTACATTGCACTCTGGGCCCACGACCCTGAAACCCCCGGCGAGAAAAAACAGAAGGAAGCCAAGGTCGATGCCTCGTGGGTCAACCACGAGAAGCACGCCACGCGCCTCTACATCTCTTTGCTCAAGTCCGACGGTTCGTTCGACGGCGCACTCAAGCCCGCAGCCCTTCCGCCCGACGTCCGCTCAGCAGCCTGGTCCCCAACCGCCGATAAGCTGCTCGCTTTCACCGAAGCGCCCAACGAAGCATCCGACCTTGGCCCCGCCGGTGCCGCATGGCTGGTTGACGTCGCCGCCCTCGACAAGCCCGAAAAGCTCGACGCCGTTCCCGCCACCGTTCAGGGCGGAACATGGCAGCTCGACGGCAACTCCATTGTCTTCGCCGCCGCAACTCCAGAAGATGCTCCTCCCGGATACGACGAGCTCTACGCGCTCACCGCAAATCCTGGCGGCTCCAAGCCGCGCTGCCTCACCGCAGAATTCGCCGGCCAAATCCGCACAGCCGGCCTCTACTTCACCCCCGACGGCGCTCTCATTGCCCCCGCCGCGGTTGGCACCCGCACTACCGTCGTCCGTATCGCACTCGATGCCAAAAAGCCGCCTGCAACCATCGACCTCGACTCCGCTGTAGTCTCCGGACTGAACACCAATCGCAAGCAGACCGGCTGGGTGTGGCTTGCCGACTCCGGCGGCCATCCCATGAAGCTTTGTTTCGCGCAGCATCTCGGCGACCCCTGCGCCGCGCTGCCTACGCCTGACCTGGCCCCCGCCAGCCTCCGCACCGTCGCGCCGCAACTCGTAAAGTGGAAGAGCGGCAATTTCACCATCGAAGGACTGCTCTATCTCCCACCCGACATCGGCTCTGCCAAGGTCCCTCTTATCGTCGACGTCCACGGAGGGCCCTTCGGTGCATGGGAAAACCGCAGCGATCCATTCGCCGACTTCCTCATCGGCCACGGCTGGGCCGTCCTGCGCCCCAACCCTCGCGGCTCCTCCACCTACGGAGTCAAATTCGCCGCTGCCAACAAAAACGACCTCGGCGGCGGCGACTATCAGGACGTAATGGCCGGCCTCGATTATGTTCTCGCCAAATTCCCCATCGACCCCGCGCGACTCGCCCTCATGGGCTACAGCTACGGCGGCGAAATGGCCGGCTTCGTCGAGGGCAAAACCGACCGCTTCAAGGCGATCATCAGCGGAGCGCCGGTTATCGACCAGTTCAGTGAATACGGCACCGAGAGCGGCTCATGGTACGACCGCTGGTATTTCGGCAAGCCGTGGGAGCGCCAGGCCGACGCGTGGCGTCAGAGCCCCCTTTCCGGAGCAGCCCACGCCAAAACGCCCTTCATGCTCATCCAGGGCCAGAGCGACACCACCGACCCCCTCGGCCAGGCAGAAGAAATGTATCGTGCCCTTCGCCAGGAAGGCGTCCCCGTCGAACTCGTCACCTATCCCCGCGAAGACCACGGCCCACTCGCCGCCGGCATGCTGGGCCATCCCTCGCCCGAACCCTGGCACGGCTACGACGCCCGCCAGCGCATAGTCCAGTTCATCGAAAGCGCCTTCGCACCCGCGTCAATCAAGGGTGCCACGTCGCCAAATCCATAAACATCATGAAGTTGAATCTTCCCCGGAACGCTTGTTGATTCCTTTGAAGATCGTCCCATTATTGAAAATGCCGAGGTTCGAGACTAAATCCGCTGACTCCGCTAACCCGCTAGCTCCGCTAACGGCCGCACCCTTATAGCCCCGAAATCGCCTTTGCGTTATACTGGTTACAGCCTCTCAAGGGCAGGGAAGTCCCTGTCCTTGCAGGCTTTCTGGCTGGGCCACCAAACCCCGTCCAAAACGAGAAGAAAATGCCCAAGTTGAAAACCCATACGGGCGCGAAGAAGCGCTTCAGAATGACGGCCACCGGCAAAATCAAGCGTGGCCAGACGAAGACGCGTCACATCCTTTCTTCGAAATCGCCAAAAGTGAAGCGCAAGCTCGGTCGCACCGTGCTTGTCTCCGATGGCGACTACGAGAAGGTAGCGCGCATGATCCCTTACGCCTGATCGTTGAGCTGCCCCCGCTAAATGGGGAACAGCACTTCAGGGCCCCAGCGAACGCGTTGCGCGGGCCCCCGTCAGTTCCGGCAAGCCTTTTTAGGGCCTGCCACGAACAACGACGAGAGATTCAGGATTGAATGAGCGAGTGAAGAGGTTTACCGCGCTGCCCTCAGGGCAAGCGCCTCCTGCCTCCAGCCGCGATGACCAACGAACGCAAAATGGAGAAAACCAATGCCCCGCGTAAAACGCAGTACCAAGCGGAGTGACCGCCGCAAAAAGATTCTCAAGCGCGCCAGCGGATACTTCCTCACCAAATCCAAGCTCTACCAGGCAGCCCAGGAAGCCGTCGAGCGCGGCCTCAAGTTCGCCTACACCGGCCGCAAGCAGAAGAAGCGCCAGTTCCGCTCCCTGTGGATCGTCCGCATCTCCGCCGCTGCCAAGGCCAACGGCACCAGCTACTCGCAGTTCATCAACGGACTGAAGAAGGCCGGCGTCGAGCTCGATCGCAAGATCCTCGCCGACATCGCCGTCCACGACGCCGCCGGCTTCACCAAGCTAGTCGAGCAAGCCAAAGCCGCACACGCCGCAGAAAAGAAAGTCGCGTAAGCGCCCAGCCGGCCGGCAATCGCCGCCAGTCAGCAAATCGGCAAAGCCCCGGAGCAATCCGGGGCTTTTTTGCGCTGTAAAGCGCGCGATGCTCATCCCCGCACGAATCTGGGTGCCCCATGTCCGGATTTTCGGACATGGGATTCCACAACCCTTGTTCACCACTCTTTCCCGACCGACACAAGTGGGTGCCCCATCCATGACGCAGCTTCATCGCGGCATGGGTGGGAAAGCAGGAACACCCAATTCAGCCTTGTCTTCCCGAGCGAGCGCAGCCGAAGGGCCTGCGGTTTGCCTTTGTTTTTGCTTCGGACCAAGCCCTGACTCCCGCAAGGATCGCCCCACCTAAGAATTGTCATCCTGAACGAAGCGCGTCTGGGGCCCCGTGATTGCATGGCAATCATGGGGTAAGCGAAGTGAAGGATCTGCTTCTAGGGAAGCTGACATAGGGAAGATGACACGGAGGGAGGCGGGGTTTTTAACCCCGCGCAAAGCGACAGAATTGAAAAAACTGAACACGGAGGGAGGCGGGGGTTTTTAACCCCCGCATAAAGCCGGCAAAATTGCCATCGGCTTCAGCCGCGGACAGGTCATCTCATTTCGGCCGGGTCCAGTAACAGGGCATGACTTCAGTCGTGCCAAAAATACCAATCAAATCATCGTTGGGCTTTAGCCCCTGCAATAGCCCTTTTCGTCGCCCCCCCTGCGAATGGACTTTCTATCCAGGCTGCTTATCCCTGCCAATAGCCCGCAGGATTAGAATGGGCTCCCGCAGCTTTGAAAGGGCACGGATTTATCCGTGCCAATACCCGCAGAATTAGAATGGGCTTTAGCCCCTGAGGGCAGAGAATTACCCTCCCGCAGCCCACAATAGAAGACACCCAGGGTAAAAACTCATCCCGCGCCAGCCCCCAATCCGCTCTTCGGTCGGTTTTGCAGTTTCCCCGAAGGTTTCAAGAATGTGCGCATCTCAGTCCTCGGCGAAGAATCGCCTCCGCGCCTCTTCATCCAGCAGGCATATCAGGTCCGCTGAACAGTGAGTCAGGCTGCCGGCTGGGGTCTTGCGCAATCAGCGGCATGGCACGAGCGCGGCGAGCATCCGCATCGGGTCCCATGGCGAGAAACAACTCACTGTACCACTGGTTAAATTTGTGCAGGCGTCCAGCGTATGCGTCATGCTCAGTCGCGTAAGCGTCGGCGGCTGCATCCCAGTCATCTGTGCTCAGCAGACAATCACGCAGCACCCTCGCGTCGCGCAGGGTAAGGGAGAGTCCCAGCCCCTGCACGGGATCGCTCGACGTGGCCGTGTCGCCCATCAACACCACCCCGTCGCGGTAAGGGTGATCGACCCAGGATTGCGCGCAGCTGAACGTCGCAAGCGGGCCGATTTGCCTCGAATCCTTGAATTGCGCATCCTTCGCTCCCGTCTTCCTGCAACTCTCAACGAACCTTGCCCGCTCGCGCTCGATCACCAGGACCTTTGCACCGTGCTCCGCCATGTTTTTCGCGAGAGTGGCGCCCCCCAGGCCGCCGCCTGCGATGACCAGATCATAGGAAATCGACATGCTTTCGCCCTTCTAACCGGCATTTCCATTCAGGCAGGACTGCCTGGCATCAACTGGGAAAATTTCCGGAGGGCCCCATCATGCCGATTGCAAGCGGTTTACTCCACACTCATTCCTGGGAAGCCGCATCCCACTTTGCAGAGAATTAGCCCCCCTCGGCGCACAATAGTAGACATCCAGGGTAGAAACTCATGATCGCGCCAGCCCTTAATTCGCTCCCAGATCGCTCGCATAAACAGCTCGAAAAACGGCGAAAAAAATTTTCAAACTGTATTCCTGTACGACCCCCCATCAATCAGCTTCATTTCAGCCACTTACAAGCTACTGCAGTACGGGAATACAGGAAACCTAATGCCAAAAACGACCAAAATGTGCCACTTTAGCGTCGATAAGAGTGCCAGAATGTGCCAAAAAATGCCACCTCTTTTTGCCACCGAATCCGCGCAACCCCGCGACCTCCAGAACCCCGCCTTCATCGCCCTTCTCACCCCATGAAATCGAGCCGAGCCCTTTGCAGATCATTTCCCGCGTTTCCTGCACAATGAAAGTGAACCGACAACTCCGAGCCTTCCCGCAGGGAAGACATAGAATGCTGACGACTCCTTCATTTCAGCAGGATTCGTTTTTTGATTTGGATTGCAGCTTCAATCGCCGGTATCAGACTTCAAACCCACGGGTCGCTGACGACCCCATCACATTCGGTAGGGATCGTTTTTTGATTTGGATTGCAGCTTCAATCGCCGGTATCAGACTTGGAACCCACGGGTCGCTGACGACCCCATCACATTCGGTAGGATCGGTTTTTGATTTGGATTGCAGCTTCAATCGCTGTTATCAGACTTGGAACCCACGGGTCGCTGACGACCCCATCACATTCGGTAGGATCGGTTTTTGATTTGGATTGCAGCTTCAATCGCTGTTATCAGACTTCGAACCCACGGGTCGCTGACGACCCCATCACATTCGGTAGGGATCGGTTTTTGATTTGGATTGCAGCTTCAATCGCTGTTATCAGACTTCCCGGAGGGAAGGCAGCACGATAGCCCAGGGTGAAACCCTGGGAAAGGAGCATCGTGACCGTCCAGCCCCGTAGGGGCGCCTTGACGGCCAACATCCCGTAACTTCTTTGCTGAGAAATATCTGGGACCTAAGTTTCTCAATTTGAAATATTTACAGCGGATCACCCTCCGTAACCCCTTTAAGCAGAGAATTTTCCATCTAGATACGGGGGGGAGGGGGGAGGGGGGTGCTGGATACTACCATCCCTACCGAAATGAGTATTTCTCCGCCGCCGCGGATCCTCTGTTTCTATCTCTTGCAACCCTGATCTCAATCAGGTCTCTAGTTCGTCATGCTCAATGCGACGGTGGTTTATCCTGAACATTACGCATGACGAACGAAGCAATTCCTGATCTGCCGGAGTTCACCGACTCCGCTCTCGATAAAGCCTTTGCCGCGCTGGAGAAACGGGCAAGTGAAGCCGCAGCCGCGCTCAGCGGCCCCGACGCTGTCGAGGCCTTCCGACTGCAGTGGCTGGGCCGCAAACAGGGCATTCTCACCGACGTTTCCAGCCGCTGGCTCAAGGCCGCACCCGCCGAAGCCAAAAAAGCCGTAGGCGAGCGCTTCAAGACCCTCAAGGAACTCGTCGAGCGCCTGCTCGACCAGGCTTCCGGCGCAGGTCCGAGCGACGCTATGCTCGCCGCCGACGCCATCGATATCACGCTGCCCGGATCGCGCCGCCTCACCGGTGCCGAGCACCTGATCACGCGGACGACCAACGAGATCGTCAGTGTTTTCGCGGCTCTCGGCTACTCGGTCGGTGTCGGCCCTGAAGTCGAGACCGACTTCTACAACTTCGAAAGCATGAATTTTCCGCCCGGCCATCCGGCGCGCGACACCCAGGACACGCTCGTCATCGCCCATCAGGAACGGCGTCCGCAACGCGACCGCCTGCTCCTGCGCACGCATACGTCTCCAGTCCAGATGCGCACCATGGAATTGCACCCGCCGCCCATCCGCATCGTGATTCCAGGCAAGGTGCACAGAAACGAAGCGGACGACGCGACGCACTCGTCCACTTTTCATCAAGTCGAGGGCCTCTGCGTCGACACCAACATCACCTTCAGCGATCTGAAGGGCACGCTCGATCATGCGATGAAAGCCTTGTTCGGCTCGTCAGTGAAGACGCGCTTTTTCCCGTCATTCTTCCCATTCACCGAGCCCAGCGCTGACGTGCAAATCAGTTGTATCTTCTGCGGCGGCAAAGGCTGCCGCAAGTGCAAGCAATCCGGCTGGATTGAGTTGCTCGGCTGCGGCATGGTCGATCCCGCAGTCTTCGCCTTCGCAGCAGAAAAGCAGCCCGCTTACGATCCGAAGAAGGTCTCCGGCTTCGCCTTCGGCATGGGCGTTGAGCGCATCGCCATGATGAAGTACGGCATCAGCGAAATCGGCCAGTTCTACTCCGGCGATATGCGCTTCTTGGGGCAGTTCGCATGATGAGCAATGTTAGCGGCTAGCGGCGTTAGCGGAGTTAGTTCCACAGGAGCAAGCGATGGCGAGGCCCAAGAGCTTTCGTGACTTGATTGTTTGGCAGAAATCAATGGCGTTGGCACGCCATGCATATGCGTTGACCATGACGTTGCCAAAGAGTGAAACTTATGGATTGCTCAGCCAAATCAGGCGCGCAGCTGTCTCAGTGCCAAGCAACATTGCCGAAGGACATGGCAGACTGACAGATTTGCAGTTCAGGCATTTTCTAGGGAATGCCCGAGGATCTCTTTATGAACTGCAGACCCAGATCCAACTGGCCGCGGACCTTCGTTACTTCGACGGTGAAAGCGTGCAGAGATTTCTGGAGCAGAGTTCGGAGGTAGCGCGACTGATCAACGGCTTGCTGTCTTCGCTCAGTCAATACGAAGATGACACAAGGCTTGTCCAAAACTCCGCTAGCCACGCTAACTCCGCTAACCCCGCTACAAAAGGGTTTCATGCATGAAGATTTTGACTAATTGGCTCCGCAGTTATCTGCCCGATCTCCCCGTCTCCGACGCTCAACTCGCCGAAGACCTGACCCTTCGCGGCATTGCAGTCGAAGGCATCTACGATCTCGGTCCCGGTAACGGCTCGCTCTTCGAGATGGACATCACCACCAACCGCGTCGACGCGATGAACCACTACGGCATCGCCCGCGAAGCCGCAACCATCTACAGCTTGCAACTCAAGCCCATTGAACTTGCACTTCCAGAACCTCGCTCGTCCGGCCAGGACTTCGATGTCCGCATCGAAGCTCAAGACGCCTGCGGCCGCTTCACCGCCCGCGTCCTTCGCGGCATCACCATCGGCAATTCGCGCGACTGGTTTCCCGGCGCCGAAATCGCCACCTACTTCAAGCTTCTCGAGCAGAAGCAAATATCCAACGCCGTCGACGCGACCAACTTCGCATGGATCGCCATGGGCCAGCCCACTCATGCATTCGACCTCGACAAGATCGAAGGCGGCATCATCGTGCGTCGCGCCCGCAAAGGCGAACGCCTCAAGACTCTCGACGGCGTCGAGCGCACTCTCGATCCCGAAGACCTCGTTGTCGCCGACCATGTCAAGCCTCTCGGCCTTGCCGGAGTGATGGGTGGTTGGGACACGATGATTACGCCAACCACTACCAATGTTCTTGTAGAAGCCGCATGGTTCGAGCCCATGGCCGTTCGCCGCACCGCACGCCGTCACGGCCTTCACACCGACGCCAGCCACCGCTTCGAGCGCGGCGCCGACTTCAACGCCGGCCCTGTCGCTTCCGCCCTCGTCAGCCGCATCCTGCTCGCCAACGGCGGTAGTCTCGAGGGCGATCTCGTCGACGTGCGCGTCCCTGCGTGGGAAGCCCGCACCGCTCGTCGCGCACCGATCACTCTCGCCCTCAGCGAAGTACACCGCATTCTGGGCAAGATCGAGGACAAGGAAGGCATCACCGCGTCCGCTGTCGAAGCGACTCTCTCAGCCCTCGGCTGCAAACTCACTTCCCATTCGTCGCAGGCCCATGCCTGGCAAGTCACTCTGCCCAGCTGGCGCCTCGATCTGGAGCGTGAAATCGACCTCATCGAAGAGGTTGCACGCGTCTATGGCTACAACCGGTTCGCCAACACGCTGCCATCTTTCAGCGGAGGCGTCAGGGCGCTTCCCTGGGCTGAAGCCGAAACCGCAGTACGCCACACTTTGCTGGCCGCTGGATTCCACGAATCCATCGCCAGCACCTTTTGCTCCGCCGCTGAAGCTGCGCTCACCGCGCCAATCCCCGGCCAGGTTGTCCCGCTCGGCAATCCGCTCAGCGAAGAAGCCGGCGTGTTGCGCCCATCACTCGTACCTGGAATGCTCGCTACTGTTGCCGGCAATCTCCATCGCGACGTTGCCGACGTGCATCTGTTCGAATTGGGCACCGTCTTCAGCGGAACCACCGAGAGAGTTGACGAGCGCCCCGCGCTTTCCTTCGCCGCCGCGGGCGCACTTCCTGATCAGAGCTCTCTTCACCCCTCACGAAACATCGATTTCTACGATGCCAAAGGCGTAGTTGAACAGATTCTCTCGCGCTTCCAAATCAACGCCGCCTATTTCGACAGTTTCCCGCCCGAAGTCGGCCTTACACCCGCATGGCTCCATCCCTATCGGGCCGCGCGCGTCGTTGCCGATGGCCTGACCGTGGGCTGGTTCGGCCAGTTGCATCCCAGTCAAGCCGGGGCCCTCAAGCTCAAGGCACCGATACTAATTGGCGAGCTTTATGTTGACCGCCTTTACAAGTTGCCAATTCGCAAACCCGTCGCTCGCGAAATCTCACGATTCCAACCTGTGCGCCGCGACTTCTCGCTGATTCTGGATCAGAGCATCGCTTGGGAGACAATCAATCAGGCACTCGCGACGCTGCAGATCCCCGAACTCGTCGACTGGCGCGCACGCGAAGTATTTCGCGATGGGCGCCACAGTTCTCAGGAATACTCCTTGCTCGTCAGTGCAACCTTTCAGGCGCGGGATCGCACTTTGCGCGAAGAGGAATTGCAAGATTTCCAGGCACGCGTCGTTGAAGCTGTCAGCAACGCTGGAGCACGCTTGCGCACTTAGTCCTGTGCCCAGCCGTGCAGCGAGGCGCCGCACAGAGATATACTCTTTCGGATACAGCGCATCCGCGCGGAGGTTCACATTTATGTCGCAATCATCCTTTGAATCCCAGATCGCAGAGCATCCTCTTTCTGAACACGCATCACCAGAGCAACCCACAATGAATCAACCGGATGAACCCAATACGTTCGCTCTTAGCGCGGACGATTTTTCCGCTCTCGAGGAGCGCGTTATTCGCGCAGTCAAGCTGGTAAAAAACGAGCGCCAGGCTCGCGCAGCTGCCGAACAGCGCGCTTCCAAGGCAGAAGCGCAGTTATTGGAGCAGCCACCCCTGGTCAAGAGCCTGCAAGAGGAGATCCGCACCTTGAATGCCGAACGCACACAGGTTCGGCAGCGTGTGGAGCGCCTGCTTTCCCAACTCGATGCACTCGAACTGTGAGGTCGGCAATGTCAAAATTCCCTCAGAGCGCTCCCGGATATACCACGGTCAGCATCTATGACCAGGCCTACCATCTGCGCGGTCAAAACCCTGACCACATTCGCCAACTGGCCGCGCTGGTCGACAGCAAAATGCGCGCAGTAGCCTCGCAGGGCCGAACCGTCGATTCGCTGCGCGTTGCCGTGCTGGCCGCTCTTAATCTTGCTGACGAGCTCTCTCAATCTTCCGGTGCTGACGCAAGCGAGGGTCGTACCCGTGCCGCCAGCCTCCGCAATCTCCTCGACGAGGTGCTCATAGAGGACGTCAAAACCGGCTCGTAGTCCCGGCATACTTTCGTTTACCTCAAAACAGCATGTCGGCGATGTCGATATCGAAGGCAAATTAAAGAAGCTGATCGCGCGCGCCAATGAAGTCGCGAACCGGAAACCAGTAGAGACAGCCACACACGTCCCTTCAGGTGTGAACTGAAATAGCGCCGCTCACCTCTAGCACAAATCGCCCAACCCGCACAAGACTTGCAATTCCTCGCTGACATCCATACAGTCACCAATAGAAACCGGCCTGCAAAGCAGGTGGGTAGTCAACGCTGGTTGAACCAACATTCAATGAACAGGGGCTCTACTCGTCATAACGGTTCTGTGTGCCGTGTCCGCCAGTCCGGAATGCCTAATGAACCGCGGGGAGCTCCGCCGTCTTAGGACGGGTTCACCAGCGCATTACTCACGGCCCCGTGGGCCGGGTTCTACTCGTCCGCAGCCCTGAGCAATTATCCTTGCTTGGTGCATCCCGTTCTCTTCCACATCGGTTCTATTCTCATTCCAGCCTATGGAGCACTGTCGGCGTTGGGTGTAGTGTTGGGCCTTTTCCTGGCGCAGCGAACAGCCCGCATCGCCGGCCTCAAACCCGCGCAGGCATGGAATCTTTGCGTCGTTGCGCTGTTCACGGCACTGATAGTGCAGCGTTTTCTCCTAGTTGTTCTGAATTGGAGCGAGTTGCGTAGCCATCCCCAATGGATGTTGGCTCTTTCGACGATTCATCATCCTCTGCTTACCGACGCGGGCGCGACTGTCGGCTTGGCCGCATCCGCGTATTTTGCGCACCGCAGCCGCATGTCGCTTGCTTCTATTGCCGATGCGCTGGCTGCACCACTGTCTCTGGGGCTTGCCTTTGAACAACTGGGCGCGCTGCTGGCTGGATCTGGATTCGGCACCGAGAGTAAAGCGCCTTGGGCCGTCACATACACAAACCCGCTCGTTGCGCGCTGGAGCGGCACACCCCTCGGAGTTCCATTGCACCCGGTGCAGGCCTACGCCGCGCTCGCTTTCCTAGCGCTCTCAATCGCTCTCCTGGTCTGGCTTCCTTTCAACCACCGGCAGGGCGACGTTGCAGGCCTGTGGCTGCTGGGCGCGGGTTCGGCCGTTTACATCACCGAGTTGTGGCGCGATCCGGAAGGCCGCGGTTCCCTTCTTGGAGGGGCAATCGATGGCCCGCAACTGGCTGCAGTTCTCCTAGTTCTAACTGGCGCTCTCGTGCTTGTTGAACGCAAACAGGCGGCCAAGGAGAATGAGGCTACACATGGATGAATTGCGCACTATGGTGGTCCCGCTCGAAGCCGCAGGTCAGCGACTCGACCATTTCATTGCCACGCAACTCGAGGGAGTGAGCAGGTCGCGAGTGCAACTGCTCCTCGATCAGGGCGACGTCCTTGTGAATGGCGCACAGGCAAAGGCTTCCCTCAAACTTCGAGGTGGGGAGCAGATCGCCATCACCGGCGAGCCTCATCCCACTCCTCTCAAGGCCATCGCGCAGGATATCGCACTCGATGTCGTGTTTGAAGATGCACACCTTGCCGTCATCAACAAGCCCGCAGGCATGATGGTTCACGCCGGCGCTGGACAAAATGAGGACGCGCGCAGCCGTGGCACGCTGGTCAATGCGCTGCTCTTTCGTTTCAAGGCACTGTCTTCAACCGGCGGCGACCTGCGCCCCGGCATCGTCCATCGCCTCGACAAAGACACCAGCGGTCTCATCATCGTCGCCAAAAACGACGCTGCCCATGCGGCCCTCGGAGAACTGTTTTCGAGTCGCCACATAAGCAAGACCTACATTGCACTTGTCCACGGTGCTGTCGAGCGCAAGAAAGGCACCATCACAGCCGCTTTGAGCCGAGACCCTACACGGCGCACTCGTATGACCACGCGTCCCGCTGAAAATGCCCGCTCTGCGGTCTCTCACTTCGAAGTCATCGAACGCCTCATCACACGCTTTGGCAAATTCACACTTATTGAGGTAAAGATCGAGACGGGTCGCACCCATCAGATTCGCGTTCATATGGCCTCCATCGGTCACCCTGTCGTTGGAGACGCACTCTACGGCGCCTCCGGCCAACTGACCGATCAGGAGGTAGCGCAGTCTACCCCCTCCAAGGCTGCGCGACGAAACTTGGAACCGGAGCGCCTGCGCCTGGGGCGCAATTTCCTCCATGCCGCCCGCCTCGAGTTCGTGCACCCAGTCACCGGCAAGACTCTACAGTTGGAGTCCCCACTTCCCGAGGACCTGGACGGCTTTCTCACTCGCCTCAAAAGCAGCCGAACCGAACCCGTCAGGACCTCCGTAACCTGAGCCGCGTCATCCCCACCGATTCAATTGGTAAGATATAGGAGATATGAAGATTAAGATCCCCGGTCTGATACTTGCCTCCTTGGCAATGTCCTCTATCGCTTTGCAAGCGCAGGACCCTGCCAAGCCGCCCGCGCCGACTCCGACTGCACAGACGCCCCCTGCGCAAACGACCCCCGCGCAAGCGCCTGGCGCCCAGCAACCTGCGCCCGAAGACCAATCTTCTGACAACACGCCGGTTCTTAAACTCGGCGTTAACGAAGTCAATCTTATCTTTACGGTTACTGACAAACACGGACACTACATCCCAAACCTGAAGCAGAGTGACTTTGCGCTGCTCGACGACCAGAAGGCGCCGGCGAAGATCACTTCGTTTCGCCAACAGATCAACCTTCCCCTGCGCGTTGGCATCGTCATTGATACGAGCACCTCGATCCGCAGCCGCTTCCAATTCGAGCAGCAATCCGCTACCGAGTTCCTGTTGCAGATTCTCAAGGCGCGGAGCGATCGTGCCTTTGTCATGGGATTTGATCAGACTGCGAATGTGGAACAGGATTGGACCAACAACGTCGACGCCCTCGAAACCGGCATCAATCGTCTCAGGCCCGGCGGCGGTACGGCCATGTTCGACGCCGTTTACATCGCCTGCCGCGATAAACTGCTCGACGTCTCGCGCGGCCAGGAACCAGTGCGCCACGCCATGGTTCTCATCTCGGACGGCGACGACAACCAGAGTCGGGTGCATTTGGACGAAGCTATCAAGATGTGCCAGCGTGCCGAGACCATCGTGTACACCATCAGCACCAACTGGACTCCAAGCCGAGGTCGCGGCGACCAGGTCCTCACTCAGCTGGCCGAAGATACCGGTGGTCGACCCTTTTTCCCACCGTCCGTCGAGGAGATGGCCACGAGTTTTAAGGATATTGAGGAAGAGTTGCGTAGCCAGTACGCGCTGACTTATACGCCCGCCGATTTCAAGACAAACGGTGCCTTTCGCGCTATTTATCTTTACTGCAACGACCGTCGCTACATAGCACGGGCAAAAAAGGGCTATTTCGCCCCCCGCGAATAGACAACTTGATTTCCTGGGTTTCAATTCCGCGACTTGGGACTGGAGAATGACTCGGACTTGCGAACCGGCATGTTCCCTCCTTCCCATTTCGAAACGAATCTGCCCTCTCATTCCGATTCTGATTTCCAGCCCTATTCTTTCCAATCAAGACTTCTTTGCTCCCCGCAAATCACGATGAAATGGAAAGAGGGAGAGAATCAGTGATCCGCCAGGCCATCTCGTGCGACATCTGCGGAACCGAAATGCAAAACGCGAACCACTGGTTTGTCGCCTATGATCATGGGCCTGAACTGCGCGTTAGCATTTGGGGAGCACGCATCAGGCTGCGCGCCGGAGCCCGCCATCTCTGTGGGCAAACCTGCCTGCACAAACTCGTCGATGAATTCATGGCCAAGGGACTAAGCCTGCGCATTTCTCCCTCTGCTGAAAAGTCATCCAATGAGAAGCGGAACCCACTCGCCAAGCCTGCCCGCAGCGACACCAGCCTTACCTCACTCGCGGCACACGCGGTTCCGGCGCGAATTTCGATTGCAGCTGGTTTTGACGAGCGTGAGTCAACCTGCTTGCTTGTTCCTCGCGAACGTGAACAGAGCACTCGGCCCATTCGACAGAACTCAGCAGTTGACCCGCAGGAATTGGCGTCATGGACCAATCCTGTTCCTGCATCCGGGATCCCGGTCCCTTCAACCCGTACCATCCGCGCCGAGGCATGGAAGCGCGAACGTGAACGCGAACAACGCGACGCTCAGAAACAGCGCTCATCCGTTGCCGCGCGCCGTTCTATCGCCTGATCGCGGCATCCAGTCACCTGAAACCCGCGGTTGGGGTATCTACAAGGTGTTTCTATTTGCCACTTAGGAGCTTCAGCAACCCCGCCTCATCCAATACGGGCACCTTCAAATCCCGCGCCTTATCCAGCTTCGACCCTGCCTCCTCACCCGCAACAACGTAGCTGGTTTTCTTACTCACCGAGCCTGCAACTTTTCCCCCCGCATTCTCAATTCTCGCTTTCGCATCATCGCGCGTGAGATTCGGAAGCGTTCCAGTCAACACAAAAGTCAGTCCAGCCAACTCAGTGGAGCGCTGCTTCTTCTCGGCCGTCATCTCTACGCCGGCATCCTTCAACCGCTCGACGAGTGATCGATTCGCAGGCTTCGAGAAAAACTCCAGGATTGCGCTTGAAATTCGAGGTCCCACTTCCTCCACGTGCTCCAGTTCCTCGGCGCTCGCGGCCATGAGTGCGTCAATCGAACCAAACTCCTCGGCCAGCAACTGTGCCGTGCGCTCGCCTACAAAGCGAATGCCTAGCCCCATCAGCACCCTTGCAAGTCCAGCCTTCTTCGAACGCTGAATCTCACCCAACAGCGTACGCGCGGATTTCTCTGCAAATCGCTCCAATCCGGTTAGTTGTTGTTCGCTAAGCAAATATAGATCTGCAACGCTGTGCACCAAGCCGCGTTCCATAAGTTGCTGCACCACCGCGTCGCCCATCCCCTCGATATTCATCACTCCACGCGATGCAAAATGCAGAATTGATTCACGCAGCTTTGCTGGGCAATCCGCGTTCACGCAGCGATAATCCACCTCACCTTCCACGCGCACAACCGTATTGCCGCATTCCGGACAAATCGAGGGAAAACTGAAGCGGACCTTCCCGCGAGGATGCTCCGCGTCCTCAATCACTTCAGCTACCTTGGGAATCACATCCCCGCCGCGCTCGACCTTTACCCAGTCGCCGATAAGCAACCCCATGCGCTCAATGAAGTCAGCGTTGTGCAGCGTAGCCCGGCTGACCGTTACCCCTCCAACAAATACAGGATTCAACTCCGCCGTCGGCGTCAGCTTTCCCGTGCGCCCCACCGTGATTGTGATATCGCGAACCTGCGTAATCGCTGATTTGGCCGTAAATTTGTAGGCAATCGCCCATCGTGGTGCCCGTCCTGTGTACCCCAGTCGTTTCTGGGTCGCCTGCGAATCGACCTTCAGCACTACACCGTCAATTTCGTATCCCAGCTTTTCGCGCTTTCCCTCGGCACTCTCGACGAACTTCAACATATCATCCACTGTCTTCACACTCTCGCGATGAGGATTCACGCGAAATCCGAGCGCCGAAAGCGCGTCCAATGTCGCGCCCTGCCCAAATCCAAGGTATTCGCCCTCGACCAGCAGAAAATACGCATACACATCCAGGCGCCGCTGCGCCACGATGCTCGGTTCAAGCGTTCTCAGCGTTCCCGCCGCGGCATTCCGGGGATTCACCGCCGGCGGTAATCCCAGCACCTCGCGTTCCCCGTTCAGCTTCAGAAAAGCTGCCGCCGACATGACTACTTCACCGCGCACTTCAAACGCTTGCGGGACCGATGCTTTCTTTAATTGGTCTGCGCCAACCGTCAAAGGCACGCTCCGGATCGTGCGCAGGTTTGATGTCACATCCTCGCCCGTCTGCCCGTCCCCCCGCGTCAACCCATATGCGAAGTGGGCGCCACCATTCTCAGCGGCCTCATAGTGCAGCGCTACACTCAGCCCATCCAGCTTCAGTTCGGCTGTGTATTCCACAGGCAGGTTCCCGGCGAGCTCCCGTACTCGTCGATCCCACTCGCGCAGTTCCTCCGCCGAGTACGCATTATCCAAGCTCAGCATTGGCCGCGAGTGGCGAACTTTCTTGAATCCCTCGGCCGGCTTGCCGCCCACGCGCTGCGTTGGGGAGTTCGGTGTCACCAGTTCTGGGTGCTCCTTTTCAATACGCTTCAACTCGTTCATCAACGCGTCATACTCGGCATCGCTGATGACCGGCGCATCCATTACGTGGTACAGGTGCTCGTGCCGGCGGATTTCACCCCTCAACTCTTCCGCACGCTTCGCCGCTTTCCCCGATTTGTTCTTCTCGTCCATGGGCAGGATTATAGGTTGCGACCTCCAGAATCGCCGACTTGTTGACTTGTCAAGGCTCTCAAAAGCCCTTCAACCCATTACCATGAACTCAGCACGCCATGGAGCCAATCACACATTTCCTAACGGGAGCCTGCATAAGCCGCGCAGGCCTGAATCGCAAGACCGCGTATGCCACTTTCGCCGCCGTTCTGGCGGCCGAAGCCGCTGACCTCGATGTGCTCTGGGGCTTGGGCGGCCCGGTCGAGGAGCTGAAGCACCACCGCGGCATTACCCACACTTTTATCGCCGTTCCCTTCGTTGCCGCAGCAGCCGTAGGTGTCGTCTGGGTCTACGATCGCTGGCGCGAACACCGAAGGCAGCGCCGACTTGCAAAACTCGACCTGCAATCACAAGAGCCGTCCGCTCCTGGCGCACCAACCCGCCAGGCACCGCAGCCCGTCCGTTGGCTCTGGGTTTATCTCTCTGCTCTGATCGCAGCCCTCAGTCACATCCTCCTCGACTGGACCAACAACTACGGCGTCCGTCCGTTTTTTCCCTTCAATCCTCGCTGGTACTCAGGAAGCTTCGTGTTCATTGCCGACCCCATCCTTTGGGCGCTTCTCTTCGCCGCCATCATCATTCCCGCCATACTCGGTCTAGCCGATCGCGAGATCGGTTCCCGCCGCACGCTCTTTCGAGGACGTGGCTGGGCCATCTTTGCGCTCACCGGAATGGTCCTTCTATGGTGCCTGCGCTATGCAGAACATGCGCAAGCCAGAGCACTACTCAACAATATGCAAATCACTTCGGAACCCGTAAGGCGCATTGGCATTGAGCCATACCCCGTCAACCCATTTCATTGGCACGCCATTCTCGAGACGCCCAGCTTTTACCAAACCGCAGACATTAACACCCATACTGGCGACGTCGAAAGCGATCCGCAAACAGATCTGATGTTCAAGCCCACTGATACTCTCGCTGTCGAAGCCGCCAAGCGCACTCCGCTGGGCCAGGTTTATCTCGATTGGGGTAGCTGGTCCGTAATTCGCGACCTTGGTCCGGTTCCAATCTCCGGCGTCGACGCACAGCAACTCCCGCCCAACCACCAGTGGACCACCGTCCAATTCACTGATCTCCGCTTTGCTTATAACTTCAGAGGCACGGGCAAATCCTCAGGTAAGCCACCTCTCAGTGGCTGGGTCTACATCGTCGATAATAAGGAAGATGCTGGCGAAGCCATGGATGGCCGACCGCAGAAATAGACCTGGAGTTTCATCAACCTCCGGATCTGATAATCAATCCTTGAGAATCTCCGTCGGTCAGTAACCGTTGAGTCTCATGCTCGCCGCTTGCTTCGGGCACGACCGGCGGTTTTGGCGGCCCTTCGCGCAGGGCGGTGTGAAATAGAAGCGACCTGTCTAGTTGCCGATGCCCGACCTCTGTGCCTGTGCATAACCGCCGGACGCAGCTTTGCGCTCACGCGCCGCTCGGCTTCCGAAGGGCTATCCGCATAGACCGGATCAAGCATCGCAATCACTGAAACCGCTCGCGCACGATAGAGCTTCGCCCACTGACTCTGAATCAGCGAGTCTTGCACTCCGGTCCAGAACTCCGGACCCCGCTCCACTGTCGTCACCGTCGGCGGTGCTTCAAACAACCCTGTCTCGCTCTCGCCGACCGACGGGTCTCCATTAATTAGCGCCAGAAAGTGACTGAACTCGCCCAGGTTCACGCCCATCTGGTAGACCAGTTGGCTCAGAGCCATTTGCTGTGAACCGTTCAGCTCATCGAAATTCCGGCAATACGCCCTGGCGTTGTAGATGGCCTGAATGGCAGCAATGCGTAACAATTCCGTTGATTCGTCCTCGTTAATATCAGGTGGCAAAGTCTTTACCTGGCTCCGGAATCTCTTCCTGCTCCACCTTACCGAACGATCTCCGAATTCGTCGAGTATTCGCTGTAGCCGGTCAGCATCCAGTCCTGCAGCTTGCCATAGCTCGGCCGACGAAGGTTCTAGAAAAGGATGCGGATTGAGTGCATCGTGCTGCGGATGCTCTCTTGCAGGCAGGTCAAGGCTGAATCCCGCTCCGATCAAAGGTCGGCTCGTCTTTGGGTCTGGGTATGCCGTTAAAACCCATCCCTCATGCTGCCGGTCGCGCAGAACACCCATCAAGGTCTCAAGATCGAATTTCACGTTCGAATCGCGGAATTCAGTGAGCAGCTGAATCGCCGGAGTAATTCCATGTTGCGAAATCACTTCGACCCCACGGCGCGCAGGAGCCTTCTCCGGTGGCAGCAGAGATTTCGCGTCCTCGGCTGGCGATTCCTGCCCAATCGCGGGTAATCCCAATGCCAGACCTAGAAATAAAGCCACGAAAAGCGATAGCGTGATTCTCACTTATTGAGGTTCCCTGACTACAACAATGATCGAAAACGCAATGCCACGCAACGGTAGAACTGGCACCGGCGCGCAAAAGGTAATTAGTCTTTTGAGTACCCTGAAGAACGAAAAGCCACAACGAGGTTCCCGCATCCAATGAAAAATCTTGTTCACACCGCCATTCTCGCCAGTTGACCGGCCGACCTCCACACCCCAGAATGGATATATCGCTTCCACTCCCGGCGCACGTTTCGGGAATCCCAATCCAGAGGTGCCCATGCCCGCTTATCTCCTGCTGGTCGTTGCCGTCTTAAGCCGTCTCATGCCGCACCCCGATTGGCTGAATTTCACAGCGGTCGGCGGCGTCCTGCTCTACTTCGGCGCGCGACGTTCCTGGCGCGAAATGATGGCTCCCCTTGCTGTCCTCATGGCCACCGATTACTGTCTTACCGTCTATAGCTACCACTACACCTTCGCCTGGCAGATGTATTTGCCCACCTGGGCTTGGTATGTGGCAGCGATGGCCCTCGGACACATCCTACTTCGTACACGCACTACATTCACTCGCGTTGCCGCAGGCGTGGTACTTGGCCCGACCTCATTTTTCCTGGTATCGAACTACGCAGTCTGGGTGGGCGGAGATATGTATCCCCGTACCCAGGCCGGTCTTATCGCCTGCTACGCCGCAGCGGTGCCCTTCTACCGCAATGATCTGCTCTCCACGGCTATCGTTGCTGGTCTGGCTTTTGGGGTCCCGGTCCTCGCTCGGCGATTCGCCCTCTCCCAGTCAACCCAGAAGGTGGAAGCGCGCTGAAATAGGCCTATTGCAGCTAAGGCTTCACTTCAACAACCGCAATTGACTTAAGGTTTCTGACCCATCGGGCAGGACGCTTCTCTTCCGAAGAAACCAATTTGAAGGCTCCATCGCTGGAGATCTTTTGACCATTCACCGTGTCGGCGACAATCACGTCGCCTGTGTGAATTGAAGGATCAACCTCAGCCAGAGAGAATAGAACCGCGTAATTGTCGGTTCCCGTGGCAACGATCCCAATCAGGAACAGATTTCCTCTAACTTTCTTGCCCAACGGGACACCGACCTTGCCGAGCAAGTCGGCCAGCGGAACCCCGGAATATGTCTCACTTGCCTTGCTGTGCTCATTGAAAACAGTAAGCGTTCTGTGAGGGAGAGCGGCCAATTCCTGGGGACTCAATGTCAGCGTCTTTCCCTCAAATGTCTGGATAATCAAACGGTCCGACGGGATGGAGGACGCGGAATGCTCGATTGCCTGCGCCGACAGACCCTTGCCTCTAATTCCTGTCGCTGCAAAAACAGCAAAAATCGCAAGGGCATGCATCCAAGAGCGGCGCTTGAAAATCACTTTGTTCTTTGCTCCTCTCAATGGCATCTGGATGTTGGATCTGAGTCCCGATCTCCGATCTGGAGAATGGCCCTCTTGCTACCGTGGCGGTTTCAAACCTAGCCGTGACAATTCAGCTTGAACCGGCTCAGACAGCAGCCAATCAAGGAACGCTTGCGCATTCTCTGCATCGCCGTTCTTGCGTTTGATAACAACTGCGCCCTGGATGATGGGGGGGTAGGAGTCTGGAGGCATCTCGATGAATTTCCCCTCCGACTGTAATCTGCTGGTCAGTGCGGAAGTGAGTGAGATGAGGCCAACTTGAGCATTTCCAGTCTCGGCGAACTGGGCGGTCTGTCCGATGTTTTCTGCGACCCGAAGCTTTGGCTGCACAGCAGGGAGCAAATGGAGAGATTGCAGTGACGCAAGCGCAGCCCTTCCATAGGGCGCATGTTCCGAGTTAGCAACAGCGACTGACTGAACCGAGGGTGACGTGAGTGCATCAATCGTTAGCGGATGCACCGGGCCATCATTTCGCTCCCACAAGACCAGTGTCCCTCTGGCGTAAGGGACGGGGTTCGCTTGCATCCCCATCCCGGCATCAATGACTCGCTGCGCAAAACCCATGTCTGCAGAAAGAAAAAGATCAAATGGAGCACCATTCGATATCTGCACCGCCAGCGTTGACGAACTGGCATAGGACGCGGCAACTGCGATTCCAGTCTTCGCCTCGAACTCCTTCAGCAAATGCGGTAAGACTGGCTGTAGGTCAGCCGCCGCTGCGATCTGGATGGATTTCTGCGCAAAACAAAGATGACCAGACAAAAGAAGTGCGAAAAGCAGGCCCTTGCAGACAGGGGGCGTTGGTTTCGTCATCATTTCGTGATTTTATGCAAATATTCCATTTGAATCTAGATGAATCTCCATTGTTCTGCGCGGTTTGGCGAAACTCTAGCGGGCTCAGATGCTAATCTCGCCTGTTCGCCGCTTTTTAATCCACCACCATGCAAATCCGAGCACTGCAAGCCCCCCGACCACGCCTAGAACGGCCAGGCCATGATGCCCCACCACTCCGACAGCTCCTGGCCCCAGCGTTAGAACCAGAAGCGAGAGAATCAGCCACCGGACCAGTCTTCCTGCGAAAACAGCCAACATGAACGGAATCACCCGCATTTCAAATACGCCCGCGGCAAACACGAAAGCTTTCCAAGGCGTAGGCGGCGGCAGCATCGACGGAATCATCATCGCCAGGAATTCCTGCTTTTCGAACCTGAGTCGCATTCGTTCGTAGCGTTCGCGGTTTACGCGCTTTAGAATGAACAACTCGCCGCCTGCCCGCCCCAGCGCGTACGGCAGAAGCCCGCCAATCGCCGACCCCGAGGCTGCCATCAGGCAATAGAGCCAGAAGTGGCTCTTGTCCTTCCATATCCAGAAAGCTAGGAGAGCGTCCATCGGCACTGGAATCGTGGACGAATCCATTAATGCGACAGCGCCGGCACCCCAAAAACCCAACTTGACCAGCGCCGGCAGGATGACCAGCTTCCACTTGAACCAAAAACCTTGAAAAACCTGCTTCAAAACGTCCCTTTCCAGCTCGAAATGCGTCCATTCAGGAAGAATCATTGTACGGTCCGCGTATACCCTCCGCGAATCTGTTGCCTGGAGCCGCGGGAATGAGAGAATAGATAGGAAGGACTCCAACGAAGCTGGCCAGGCGTATGCCAGGCAGCCATCGCCCGAAGCATGCCCACCAGCGAAGCAAAAACCACCGCGAGCGAACCGAACGAACCGTTGGGTCCAGAGACAATTCCGGAAAACGGCATCGGCAGCCTTTCGAACGATCCTGAACAAGAATCAACCCAGCCAGGGCCAATTCGCCCCGGAGCTGCGCCTTCGCGCTGGGTGGATTATGACACCCACGAACTCCTGCAAATGATCAGCGAGCTCGAAGATGAGCGTCGTTGGGCTCGGTTGCGCGAAGGCATCTGGATCGCACTCCTTATACACATCGTCTTGATTTCCGCGATTACGTGGATTCCCCGGTATGTTTTCAAGGTGCCTGCCGTCATCGACCCATTTGACGCCATTAAGCAACGTAAAGACCTGAACTATCTTGACTTGCCCCCTGACGCTCTGCGCAACTTGCAGCCCAAAGTTTCCATAAAACCGCTGCCCGAGAAGCAGCCGCGTGTTGATAAGAAGACGCTGGAGGCTCTGAACAAGCCGGAGCCTGCGCCGCCCACAGATGCAGCCCCGCAACCTCCTGCCGCCGCCCAACCGTCATCGCCTGAAACATCCCCTCAACCCGTATCGCAACCATCCGAGGCGCCGCGCCCATCCGCAGTTCCGGCGCGGCCGAGCTTTTCGATGGGTTCCACAAATCCCGCTGACCAGCTGCGTGATGCCATGAAAGGCGCTGCCCGCAATCAAGGGGCAGGCCAGGCAAGTAATCCCGGGGGCGGGGGTCTTGCAATGCATCCTGGGGCAGGCACAGGTGGCGTGCAAATCCTGTCAGATCAGCAAGGCGTCGATTTCAGCTCCTGGCTCCTGCGTTGGCACCAGGAAACGCAAAGAACCTGGGATCCTTTGATTCCCGACGAGGTCAACCCCCCGATCCTCAAGAAAGGCGCCGTGGTCATCCGCTTCAAGATCCTTCCCAACGGTCGAATCCTTGAGCCGAACGGAATGTTCCTCGAAGGCCGGTCTGGCGATACCGGTTTGGACCGGGCTGCCTGGGGTGCGCTCACCGGTTCAAACTACCCACCACTCCCGAAAGAATTCCATGGGCCGTACCTTGAGCTGCGTGCCATCTTTCTCTACAACATGGAGCCGCCTCGGTAGCCCTTTCAATGTGTCTTGCCGCTTGCCTTGGGTTCAGTTGAGAGCATGAATTCCGCAAGTTGGTCCTTCCAGACCGAAGCAGCAGTGTGTGTTCCGTGCCCGCGTGTCGCGTCTGAAATAGGGATCAGGATGAAGCGCGCGTGCGGCATGCGCTTGACCATCTTCTCGGCGATGCCCAGCTCGGGAGGATTGATGAAATCATCCGCCGAATTGATCCAAAGCACTGGTGATGTAATCCTTTCCAGGCGTGGGCTCGGGTCGTAATTGCGACTCGCATTGAAGTAGTAAATAAGGTCGTTTGCGTCGGGACTGGTCTCTGTGCGGACCCAGAATCGATCGACGAACTCCTCCGCCTGTTGCCGAGTAGGGAATTGCTTCTGCATTTGCAGGGGGCTTGAACCCATGATGAGCACGAGGGAATTGGCCATTCGAAGGCCTTGCACCGGTTCAGTTTTGTATTCTCCCCCCATCCATGCGGGGTCGCGCTTAACGGCCTCGATTGCCATGTAGCGCATCATGCGGTTTCGCCCTGCGATCTGCACAGGGAGGCATGCAAAGGGCGCAAGTGCATCGGCAAAACCGGGGTAGGTTTCGCCCCAGACAAACGTCTGCATGCATCCCATCGATGTCCCCAGGATCAAGCGCAAATGATCAATCTTCATCTTTTCGAGCATCAAGCGCTGGCTGCGCACCATGTCGTCGTAGTCATACGCAGGAAAATCCGCATGCATCCCGTCGGATGGTTTGGAGCTTTCACCGTGGCCAATGTCATCGGGCAGAATGATGAAGTACTTCGTGATGTCGAGTACTGAGCCAGGACCGAATAACACATCGGCAAAAATAGGATTCAAGAGCGAGTGCGCGTTGCCTCCTGTTCCATGCAACAGGAGGACCGCATTATCGGTATCCCCAGCCGCATTCTGGTGCGGGGTGCCCAGAGTTACATAGTGCAGTTTGAGTTGCGATAGAGTCTCACCCGTCCCAAAGCGAAAATCCGGCAGAACGACAGTTCCGTCGACTGCAGGCCACTTGCCTTGCGGTGCAGAAGAGACGGCGTTGGTTTGAGATAGGGCTCCGCAGCAGAGCAGAGCCATTGTCGCGAGGAGAAGCGCAGAAGCGCACGACCTCATGGATGACCTCCGTTATCTACGGTTTGAGCGTATCGCGTGCTGCTTGAGCGTGCAAGAAACGTGCTTAGGCGCTTTCAATTGACTGTGAGTTTCAGTTTCCTTGCATGGCGTCTCCACGATAAAATCGCTGCGTAATCTATGCGCAGCCGGTCAGCCATTCCCGCAATGCCTCTGCTTAGGCGATTTCGCCGTGGTCGCCCCGACCGTGGACGTCGCTCTTCCCGCTGAGTAGTCTATTCCCGTTGAATTCTTTCTTCTGAGCCCGGCGCCTGGATTTCCTCGGGCAGAAGAGATTTCGCGAGTCAAAGCTCCAAGCAAGCTTCAAAGTGCATCCGCCTGTGTGCGGATAGAAAGGTCTCCCCAATGAACAGTTTTGCCAGTCGCGCAATCTTCGCTTCCGGCGATCGCTCCTATGTTATTTACCGCCTGCCGGAGCTCACTGCCCGCGGTTTTAATCTCAGCCGCTTGCCCTTTAGCCTGAAGATCCTGCTTGAGAACCTATTGCGCCGCGAAGATGGCACAAATGTGACTGCTGCAGACATTGAGTTTTTGGCCAACTGGGATGCGAAGGCCGAGCCAAGTCGTGAGATTGCATACATGCCCGCGCGCGTGTTGATGCAAGACTTTACTGGAGTCCCGGCAATCGTCGATCTTGGCGCAATGCGCGATGCTATCAAGTCCCTCGGCGGCGATCCAGAGCGAGTGAATCCCCTGGTGCCGGCCGAGTTGGTGATTGACCATTCGGTGCAGGTGGATGAGTTCGGTACGGCTGGGTCATACGACGCCAATGCATTGCTCGAGTTTCAGCGCAACCGCGAACGGTACGCATTCCTGAAATGGGGCCAGACGGCGTTTCGGAATTTCTCGGCCGTGCCGCCAGGTATGGGCATTTGCCACCAGGTAAATCTCGAGTACCTGGCCCGCGTGGTGTTCACAACTGAAGTCAACGGTGAGTTGCTAGCGTATCCCGACACGCTGGTCGGAACAGATTCACACACAACGATGATTAATGGACTGGGTGTTCTCGGCTGGGGCGTTGGCGGCATCGAAGCCGAGGCAGCGATGCTGGGACAAGCTGTTTCCATGCTGGTTCCGCAGGTGGTCGGCTACAAATTGACAGGCAAGTTGCGCGAGGGTGCGACAGCGACGGATTTGGTGTTGACAGTGACCCAAGCCCTTCGCAGACTGGGTGTGGTTGGAAAGTTTGTTGAATTTTACGGGCCTGGAATTGCTGCGCTTCCACTGGCTGATCGCGCCACAATCAGCAATATGGCTCCGGAGTACGGTGCGACCTGCGGCATCTTTCCGGTAGACGCGGAGACGTTGCGCTACCTCAAGCTCACCGGGCGCACCGACGAACAGATCGCACTGGTGGAGGCGTATTACAAAGAGCAAGGGCTTTTCCACACCTCAAGTTCGTCCGAGGCCGAATACACACAGACACTCGAACTCAATCTTGCTGCGGTCGAACCGAGTGTGGCAGGACCAAAACGCCCGCAGGATCGCGTGCTGCTGAAGGACGCAGCTGCCAGCTTTGCACGGCAATTGCCTACTCTGCTTGCGCCTACAGCGAAGCCCCTGGGAACGCGCACAGCGATTGCCTGGAAGCGGGAAGCGGTCACCGACAGCTGTGTAGCTGAAAAGGTTCCCGTTCATTTGACCACCACTGTGAAAGAGCGCTTTGGTGTTGATCCGGATACCTATCTCGATCACGGCTCGGTGGTAATTGCGGCGATTACAAGCTGCACCAACACTTCGAATCCTTCAGTGATGGTTGCAGCCGGAATTCTGGCGAAGAAGGCCGTCGAAAAGGGTCTGACCGTTCCGCCGTGGGTGAAGACGTCACTTGCGCCAGGTTCACGCGTGGTTACCGATTACTACACCAAGGCGGGCTTGTTGCCCTATCTGGAGAAGCTTCGGTTCAACGTGGTGGGCTACGGTTGCACAACATGCATCGGAAACTCCGGGCCTCTGCCGGCCGATGTGTCAAAGAGCATCGACGAACACGGACTTGTTGCAGTGAGCGTGTTGTCGGGCAATCGCAACTTTGAAGGCCGCGTTAACGTGGACGTCAGGGCAAATTATCTGATGAGCCCGCCGCTGGTGGTGGCATACGCGCTGGCTGGGAAGATTGGTCACAATTTTGAGACCGATCCGCTCGGCGTTGACCAAGCCGGCAAGCCTGTTTATCTGAAGGATATTTGGCCAACGCAGCAAGAGGTTGCCGAAGCTATTGAGAAAGGACTAAGCAGCGAGAGCTTCCGCAAGGAATACTCAACGGTGAGCCTTGGCGATGCGAATTGGCAAGGGCTCAGCTTTCCGACCGGCGACGTCTATAAGTGGGAACCCGATTCGACTTACATTCGCAAGGCACCCTATTTCGACGGCATTACGAAAACTCCGGCGCCGGTCAGCGACATTTTGGGTGCGCGGGTGCTCGCGGTTCTGGGCGACTCGGTAACAACCGATCACATCTCTCCTGCCGGCTCCATCAAAGCAAATGGGCCAGCGGGAAAATACCTGGCTGAACACGGTGTAAAGCAGTCGGACTTCAACAGCTATGGCTCACGACGCGGCAATCACGAGGTGATGGTTCGAGGGACATTCGCAAACGTACGGTTGCGCAATAAGCTAGCGCCCGGGACGGAAGGCGGCGTTACGCGAGTGTTGCCCGAAGGCGAACAGATGTCAATCTTTGACGCGAGCGTAAAGTATGCCGGACGCGGGGTGCCTCTTGTAATTCTTGCAGGCAAAGAATACGGTTCCGGTTCGTCGCGCGATTGGGCGGCGAAAGGGCCAAATCTACTGGGTGTGCGTGTTGTGATTGCGGAAAGTTTTGAACGCATTCACCGGTCGAACCTGGTGGGAATGGGGATACTGCCATTGCAGTTCGAAGATGGACAGGACGTTGGGTCTCTCGGGTTGACTGGAGAAGAGGTTTACGATTTCGCAGGACTTGTTGAACTTCTCAAGGCGAAGTTGTCCCATGGACGTACGCTCGTGGTTAAGGCTAGATGTGCTGACGGTACGGTGAAGCAGTTCAGCACAAAGTTACGCATCGACACACCGCAGGAGATCGAGTACTTCGAACATGGCGGTATCCTGCAGTACGTGTTGAGACAGTTGGCGGCCAAGTAAACACAAAATGATGCGACCCAGTCAAAAGCGCCACTCTCAATTGAGAGTGGCGCTTTTGACAGTAATTGATTTGCGCGAACGCCTATTTGCGGCGTGTAGAGGTTTTCGTTGACTTAGGCGAAGCATGCTTTGTGCGTGTTGCCGTTGTTTCGGACTCCGGACTTGGAAGCGTTTCGTCCTCATGTGGGGCAAAGAAGCGGACGCCCTCCTGATTATGTTCGCCGAGTACGTGCAGACGGAGGAAATTCGTTGACCCTGACTTGGTCCGCGTGCCAGCGACGATGGCGATGACCTCGCGAGTTCTCACATATCCGTATTGTTCGAGCAAGCTCTCGGCAACGTCGACAAGTGCCTCGGTTGAGTTCACCTTTGGGCAGCGGATTGGAGTGGTGCCCCATAGCAGGTTCAGACGATTGATCGTCACGTCAACCGGGCTCAAAGCAAAGATGGGTGCAGTTGGGTGATACTTCGAAAGCTGGCGAGCGGTTGCGCCTGATTCGGTAAACAACGCTATGCCGCGAAGATCAAGATCGTCGGCAGCGTGCGCTGTGGCTTCGCAGATTGTTTCGGCGATTGACAATTGGCTTTGCCGAATGCGCGGCGCGGCAAGGTTGTCCTCTTTGATGTGACGCTCGGCTTCGCTCACTATGCGCGCCATCATTGCAACAGTCTCGACCGGGTACTTGCCTACCGCCGATTCACCTGAGAGCATCACAGCGTCGGTGCCGTCATAAACGGCGTTGGCTACGTCGGACACTTCGGCACGAGTGGGCCGCGGATTCTCGATCATCGATTCAAGCATTTGCGTTGCGGTGATGACAGGTTTGAAGTATTCAGATGCTCGGCGGATGATGTGCTTTTGAATAGCGGGAACTTTTTCCGGCGGTACTTCTACGCCCAGGTCGCCGCGGGCAACCATGATGCCGTCCGCCGCTTGCAGAATGCTGTCGAGGTGTTCAATAGCCTGTGGTTTTTCCAGCTTTGCAATGATCCATGTCTCGCCACCATAGGCTGATACGCGGTTACGCACCAAGCGAACATCTTCGGCTGTTCGCACAAACGAGACCGCGATTGCGTCGACACCATTTTTGAGTGCAAACTCCAGATCTTGAGAATCTTTCTCAGTGAGAGAGGGTACTCGTACAGGAATTCCGGGCAGATTGATACCTTTGTTTTCGCCGAGCATGCCGCCGTTGATGACTTCGCAAACCACATCTGATCCGATCACTTCATGAACCCGCAACTCGATGAGGCCGTCTGACAACAGGATTCTCGAACCCTGCTCAACATTTTCTGCAAGTGTCTTGAACGTTGTACCGACTAGACTGGCCGTTCCAGGAACGTCACGTGGCGTGATGGTAAGGCGTTGACCTGTCTTTAGGAGAACCGGCACGCGATCCTTCAGCTTCGAGGTTCGTATTTTTGGTCCCTGCAAATCGCCAAGGATACACAACGGTTTGCGTTCCTCGCGGCTAACTTTCCGGATCATCTGAATAAGGGCCAGTTTTTCCTCGTGAGTGCCATGAGAAAAATTCAGGCGAACGACGTCGACTCCGGCGCGCACTAAGTCTCGAAAAACAGGCTCAGTGTTCGATGCCGGGCCTAGGGTGGCAACAATTTTTGCGCGGCGTTGTATAGGTGATTCAGACAGGCTTGATTCAGCGAACGGCATTCGTAACTCCAATAAAAAGGGTCAAAAGATGAAAAGAATGTACGTGTGCGGTCCGTTTCATTGTACATGGCTGGATGGAAACACAACGTCGCCATCCAGCATGCGTTGCAGCATCTGCGATGGTCGATGGTCGATGTCACGAGTTTCTAAAAATCAGATGGGGGCGGCGGGCTAATCTTGATTCTGACGCTCTCTAAAGAGCACGCCATTCAATTCGGCCCCGAGCAGGGCGCTGAATGAAGAGATGTAAAGCCAGACCAGCGTGGCAATGCCGGCTCCGAACGAACCATAAAATACGGTATAGTCCGCGATTCGCGTAACATACCAGCCAAACGCGAGCGTCGCTGGAAACCAGACCAAGGTGGCAGTGATTGCACCGGGCATGATGAGAAACCAATGCTCTCGGCGTTTTGTACCGAAATGATATAGTGCCCCGAGAACAGCGACGGCGGTGATCAACGCGAGTGACCAGCGCGCCATCCTCCACAGAAAAAGAACGATATGGCGTAATTCGTGGCCTGCGTTGACGATCATCCACAGCTCAATCGCGCGCCCGAATACAAGCAAGAGTGTCGCGGCGGCCAGTGGTACCAGTACGATGGGGACAAGCATGAATGCGCGGAGACGCCGATGCCAAAAGCCCCATTCCTCGCGGGGTATGCGATATGCGCGACGAAACCCTTCCATCAGCGACAGCATGAGACCCAGTCCGGCAAAAGCACTGAGGCCCGCAGTTGAACAGATCAATTGCCACGACCGAATATGCCGCGTCAGGATTGCGGACTGGATGAGGTACATCGTGTCGGCGGGTAGTATCTGCTCTGAAACTGATCGAATCTCGCCTATGAGCGTAGGCCCATCAGGCACAAGGGCTATAAGCGTCGCGAGCACCACCAGAGCGGGGAAAAACATCAACATTCCGGAGTAGGCGACAGCTTTGGCGGTGTTCAGAACATCGTGCTCCAAGGCAAGCCAAAGAGCATCCCTAAATTGTTTAAGAAATCTAGCCATGGCGCCGAGACAGCGGGTTCTCGATTTCTTGCGTGACCGGGAACCCATGGACCCCAAGTGAGACATTATTAGCTTCCAGCACGAAAGTTGGAGTAGTCGATAGTGAACAGTGTGTGACGCAAGATGAATCTGCCTTGCGGGGAATCAGGAAAGGGCTGCTCGAGCGTATCGATCGTGCATCTGACGGGAACAACCATGCTTTTGCCGTCAATCGTCTCGGAACCAAAGTTAATGCGGCGATTCTCGACGCGGACCGGTTCGGAGTTTTTGAAGTCGACCTCGGTGATCAGGCTGTATACGACACCGGTGTCGGGATCGATGAAAATCTCACCGTGATAGGGCTGTGTCGATTTGAAGTTCTTCCAGTTTGCCGCCGACTGATAATTACCTGCGCCCCCAGCACTTTCAGTACCTCGAAGGCTCATTTGACCAGCCTGACTTACCTCAGGGAAGCAGCAGTAGTTGATCGTATAGTGGCTCTTCTTCTTGTCGACTTCGAAGGAAAAGACTGCAAGATCGTGTCCGTTGACAGTCTCCCAGCGCAGCCAGTTGATTTTGCCCGCCGCCTGAGCTTCCCCAAGAACGTTGCCCAGGACGGGGCCCTGTCCCAACAGCGCGATCATGCCGTTATCGCCCCAATGGGTCTTGTCGCTGAACATAGGATTTACTTCCGCGCCATTCTTGAATGTCGCGGCAGTTTCGTCGGAAGCGGTATAGCGAATGGGGGTCGTAGTCGCTGCGAGTACGGCGCTGCTATGTGCGCCCAGGCTCGGTTTTTCCTGCTCTGCGCTGTCCTGGAAGCGGCGAATCGCCTCGGTTGCTGTCAGATTAGGCAGTTGCGCATAGGTCTTGGTTGCATACTCCATCGCCTTGTCGAGAATTGCCTTCTGCCTTGCGGCGTCTGGAGCCGGCGTTGAAGGCAGGTCTGCGGCAAGCGGAGGCAATACGGCGCTGCGCACATCAAGAACAAAGATCTGCTCAGTCGACAATTGACCCGGTAACAGAGGTTTCAGGGTGTTCATCACGCCGAGGGTTAATTCTTCTTTCATCTCAACGTCTTTGAGTTCGGCAGCCACATCTGCGTCCGATTTTTGGGACTTCTGATCGGCAACCAGCATGTCCTTGAGTTGTTGCACCGTTATCTTCTCGGCGGCCCATCCGGGCGAGGCTATCAATAGAATCACAGGGAGCCATTTGAACCGTTTCACCGATTTTCCTCCGGATACTACAGTTTGGTCATTGTACCGATTGGAGGTCTTTCGTAACAGAGCAAGATTGCGGGTGCCTCTAAACGGGTACACTGTCCACTGACAGGAGGCCCATATGCAGACCAGAATTCAGGGCACAACCATGCCTGTGCTCGATGTGCAGCTTGACCCGAACGAAAGCGTGTTCTCCGAGAGCGGCGAGCTCTCCTGGATGACTGCTTCTATCCAGATGACCACACACACCCAGATGGGCGGCGGCGGCGGACTCTTTGGGGTTTTGAAGCGGGTAGCCGGCGGCGGCAGCCTGTTCATGACTGAGTATCGCGCCACCCAGTCCCCCGGTGAGGTTTCGTTTGCCACCAAGGTGCCTGGTCACATAGTTCCGGTGCAGCTTGGCCAAGGACAGGAATATCTTGTTCATCGGCATGGGTTTCTTTGTGCCACACCGCAAGTCACCATTAGCGTCGGATTTCAGCAGTCGCTCGGCGCAGGCATCTTCGGCGGCAGCGGCTTTATGCTGCAGCGTGTAGGCGGTATTGGAACAGCATGGCTCGAGCTTTCGGGAGAGCTCATTACTAAGAACCTGGCTCCCGGTGAAGTTCTCCTGGTACACCCTGGACACGTTGGAGCGTTCCAGGCGACAGTTGGCTTTCAGATAACAATGGTGCCTGGCATTAAGAACATGATCTTTGGCGGGGACGGTATTTTCCTGGCAGTGCTTACGGGACCTGGTGTGGCTTGGCTGCAGACGTTACCCATCTCAAGGTTGGCGCATCAGATCGGCGAATACTTGCCGCATGCTGAAAGTCGGCAAGTGGGTCCGGCGGCGGGAGGTGCACTCCTGGGTGGAATTGTTGGGTCGATCCTCGGTGGGGATCAATAACCCAGCTAACGGCATGTCAGTGTTTTCGATTCCAGGACAGAAATTACTTAGCGGGCTGTACTCAATTTCGGCTGAGGGGCAGGACGCATGAGCCAGGTTTACCGCAGAAGTCGAGATCTTAGAAACGATATTATGTTTGGATTCGGACTCGCCTTTGCCTGCTACCTGGCATGGCTGGTGCGAGACGTCCTGGTGTTGCTGTATGTGAGTGCCCTGTTTGCCGTGGTGCTTACACCGGTGGTCCATGCAACTTCCCGCTTTCGAATCCGAGGTTGGCGGCCTTTCAAAGGCCGAGCAATCCTGATCCTTCTCCTGGTTTTGGCGGGAGCGCTCACCGCTTTTGGATTCCTTGCTCTGCCCCCTGTTATTCGAGATCTTCAAGAGTTTGGCCGCGAAATGCCGACGCGCCTGCCTGCGCTGGTAGACAAGTTGAAACGTGTTCCGCTTGCAGATCACCTCAATACCGGCGAGATCAATTCGCGAGCCCAGGATTTCCTCAGCAACGCAGCTACCTACCTGTTGCTCTCCATTAAGAATTGGGCGGGAGCGGTATTCAGCATCGTTATGGGCCTGATTCTAACGGTGTACTTCATCCTCGAAGGGGATGTTGCCTACCGATGGGCTCTTTCGTTCTTCCCGGCCGAAAGCCGCGCTCGGCTCGATAGCGCTTTGCAGCGTGCAGAGGTGCGCATGGGCAAATGGCTCCTTGGGCAGGGCAGTCTCATGCTGATTATGGGATTGGCAAGCACGATAGTGTTTCTGGGACTGCACGTGCGCTACGCATACGCGCTAGGCGTGCTGACCGGATTGCTCAATATCATCCCCGTGGTTGGAGCAGCCGTGAGCATTGCCCTTGCTCTCCTGGTGGCTGCAATCGATTCCTGGGGTCGTGTGCTGGGTATCGCCGTCTTCTACCTGGTCTATATACAGATTGAAAACTCGTTTCTGGTTCCGCGCATCATGGGCAACAGGGTTGGCCTGCCGGGGCTTGGAATATTGGTGGCTCTTCTGTTGGGCTCTGCTCTGGCAGGAGTGCTTGGTGCCATTGTTTCGGTTCCGACTGCCGTCCTCGTTTCGGTGTTGATGGACGAGTACCTGGTACGCAAAGACTCGGTCTAACCTTTGTTCGATATTCACGATCGAAGTTTCAGATCCCCTTCGACATTCCGAAGCGCCGCCGATCGCTAATGGCGGAGCTCGGTATCGGTGGCGACGGCCGCGGTGAGCGCCATGCCGGGCACAATCTCAGCTTGATTCCCGACGGGCAATGGCTCCGCAATATGTACCATTGAGGGATTTGAAATTTTCTGCAACTGTCCGGCGATATCCGGCGCAATCAACGTGAAGACCCCGCTTAGCCGGACGGAGATTCCGCGGGCATCGAAGGATCGCAGGTTAAAAACCAGCATTCCTGATTTGCCGCCGCTCCCTGCTTGTTCGACCTTCGTTATTTCCGCGTCTACCGACATCCCTCTAGGTGCCACTACATCGCCGCCAACCATGAGATCCTGGTCAAGCAGCAAGGGCACGCGATCACCCACCTTCGCCGTATCAGAACTTACTCTGGAGCAGGTTACAAGGCGCAACTCTGTCCCCTTGACCAGGATCTTCCCAAATGCCGACACGCTTGTCGGCGGAG
Source organism: uncultured Acidobacteriaceae bacterium (assembly GCA_963826915.1). Classification (GTDB taxonomy): domain Bacteria; phylum Acidobacteriota; class Terriglobia; order Terriglobales; family Acidobacteriaceae; genus Telmatobacter. Next base: position 571,678 of record CAWGYG010000002.1, on the reverse strand, counting down.
GGGCGCCTGGCTTGGTCACCTCGTAGGTTGCCGCGACAACCGGGCTGGGTAATTTCTGCGGTTCTTTCGCGAATGCCTGAAGGCGGGTACTCGCGGTGATCGTGATCGGGCCGATGTAGCGTTTGGACGCTTCAGTGGGCGTCCAACCGTCGCTTGTGAAGTAAATGGTCGCGTTAGGATTCGGGCTCGACAAAGTGACCTGTGTGTTGGGAGTCACCTCCGCAGGCCCCGGTGAGAAGATGGGAGACTGTGCGCAGTGGCAATCGGGCAGTCCCCGATACATGTCATTTACGACTTGAACCCCACCCTGCTGGGGTTCACCTGCTTGCATGCCGAGAGGACCGGCCGGCATCGAGACTGCGCTACCGGTGCTATGCACGGCGGGTTGGCTAAGCTGAATTGCTTCTCCGTATGCCTGGCCCGCGGCTATGCGCACGAGGGCGAAGGCAAAAGACACGAAGAGAAGAATGGCTTTCATACGCGCCCTCCGTTGGGGGAACTCAACAAAAGGACAGCAGAATTCGACGGGAAATGGCAAGAGCAAAGTGCGTTTATGGATTACGAATAGCGCCGATTACGCCGAGTCGGCTGGCCAGAAGTTCAGCGTCAACCGCGCTCTTTAGCACCCCGCAATTGGAAAGGAACCGAATCAGGCTACCGGTGAGGGGTTGGCGGAGTTCGGCAGTTGCATTCCTTGATTGCGCATTGAAAGAGGGTGTCGATGCCATTTGAAGTGCACCCGTGCCTTGCGCATCGAGTATGAGTGATGCAAGCTTCCGGGCCACTGGCAGATCAAAGCTCTCGGCGACGAACACCAGCTTCCCACGCGTAGTAATAACCACGGGCCCCTCGTTGGTTGAGAACACCTGCTCTACCGTCCCATCAGCAGAATTGGATGGTGTGGAACTCTGGGCAACCTTATCCTGCTTCAGGCCCGAATACTTGCGGCCCAACTCTTCTGCATAAAGATGGGTAAATGCCTGCGCCGATGCCGCATTCTTCCAGGCCGACAGGTAGAGGAGGGCGATGGATTTTGTGTCAGCTTGTTCGGTCGTGGTGTTCGCGCTGAGGCGTTGGCCGGCCCAGTAGATGCCGCCGTCCCATGCCGGGGTTAAGTCTCGGGCGGCGCTGTCGCCACCGAAGAGACCGGCGAGAATATGCAAGTCAAGTTGACCTACTTGACCTATGTCATAGGGACGGTATGTCTTGTCGACAAGTGGGTGAATGTCAGGAAGTAATGGAACAGCTGGCACGTGGCCCAATTCATATTCGCGAGGGTTGATGATTTCCCAACTGGACGACGGGGGGCGATCGAGCGCACCTGTAAACGCTGCCGCTTGGCCCCGATCCATCCACACATCCTGTTCGAAACTGAGACCCTCGCGATAGGGAAACAGAAGTGACTCTGACAGCAGCAGTGGTGCGCGGGCAAGGACCGGAGAACTCTCAGAACCGGCCATCTGTTGTTTGATAAAGTCGACTACTTCAGGGTCAGATAGCAAGCTCTTGCCCATGGGTTTGAGGATGTCGTCCATCATCACCGCGGTTGCCTGACCCTCGGTCACGGCTTCCCGTGCAGTATCGAATTCGTCTTTCGCGATGTGGTCGGTGTCTTCGCCGGAGTTGTTAGATACGTCCTCGGGGGTCTGGTCGCTCCACTTGTCCAGGTCGAGATGCTGGTCTTGCAGGGCATGCGTCAATTCGTGGGCGAGTACAGGTTTTTGTTCGTCAACAGAGATCCAGTCGAGCAGATTTACAGTCTTGGTCTTCGGATCGTAGTAGGCTTCAATCTGCTCTTTCAGCAATTCCAACAGGAATGGTTTGAGTTTGAAGTCGCGATCCAACAAGCCAAACTTCTTTAGGACGATTTCGCTGCGTTGCATTCGCTTGGCGTCCTCGTCTTCTTCGAACTTCTCGTTCAAGTAGGCCTCAACCTCTCCACGCGTGGTCAGCTTCCGCTTTACCTCACTCTTGATTGGCAGGCCAGTTTCCTGGGAGGAGAACTTGAGCAACTCGTCGACCAAGCCGAACAACTGCTTCGCCTGTTCTGGAGTTATCTGAGTTTCGGGTTTGGACGCCGCATCTGGCTGTTGCTTCGCCAAGGCTTGGGAATTGGTCTGAGCTGGCCCAGAGGGAGGCAGGGCCGGCGTGGCTTGCGGCGCCTGGCCGTGAGCGTTCAATGCAGCGAAACCGAAGCACACGGTGGCCACTAAGCTCAACGTACGCCTGCAGATGCCTATCCCTTCGCGCCGCTCGCCCATTCACTCTCCTCGTTGTTTCTTGCTTCCAGGGTTGGGGAAAATCCTTCTGATATCAAGGCTATAATCAGGATGCGGTCTGGCGCGAACTTTCCGCATGAAATATGTTGCTTGATCACTCAGTAACTCCCCTATGACTGAAAGAAATCTCGCCTTAAGTGCCGTTCCTACCCCCCTTGCAGCGCAGTTGGTCTCCGCGACCGGCCCAACCAAACTCGGGGGATTTCGGGGTGTTCTTACCCCGCATGAGTTGGACGCTCGAACCGAAGAAATAGCGGCCCTGACGCAGGAGGCCGCAGCGCACGATCTTGGTTGGATGCGCAGGGTGGCTGTCCGGGGCGAGGACCGCTTCCGTTGGCTCAGCGGGATGGTAACAAACAGCGTAAGCGATCTAGCCTCCAATAGCGGCGCGTGGAACATGGTGCTGAATGCACAGGGCCGGATTCAGGGTGACCTGACTGTGTGGCGGGAAGGTGACACCCTCGAGCTTGAGATTTCTGCCGATCAGTTTGAGAAATTGATGACGCATCTCGACCACTTCATCATCATGGATGATGTTGAACTGGTGGGACTGGACTCAACGACGGAAACCGCCGTGGGGCTTACTGGTCCGCGGTCAGATGAAGTCTTGGCGCGCATGGGCCTTCCAACTCTACCTGAACCTATGAATTCGACGCGTGTCGAGTGGAACGGGCTGGATCTGAGAATTATGCGCGGATACGGGCCGTTGGTAGCTCATTACGAATTGTGGACGCCGATCGCGGGGCTGACCCGGCTGTGGAGAACACTATCAACGGCAGGTGCACATCCAGTGGGAACAGCAGCGCTCGAGGCACTCCGAGTCGCGGAAGGAATTCCCACTTACGGCATCGATATTGTTGAGCGCGACCTGCCTCAGGAAACCTCGCAGATGCGCAGCCTTCACTTCAGCAAGGGCTGCTATCTAGGCCAGGAAATTGTGGAGCGTATTCGTTCTCGAGGGAATGTGCACAGGCACCTGCGCCAGCTTGAACTGAATGGGCCAATTCCCGACCCGAAGACGGAGCTGACGCTCGATGGCGTGTCGGTCGGGCATATTACCAGTGCCGTCGAGATGGCACTGGCAACGGGCGACAGGAGATTTGCATTGGGAATGATTCGCAGCGAGGCGGAATTGCGTAGCGAGCCTCTCGCTTATACTGCTGGCGAGACTTCGGGAAGCGCTCGAATTCTCAATGAGCCTCCTCGTCTATGATTGGAATTGGACGAAATTATGAGCGATACACCGAAATTCGAAGTCATTGATCGGCGCAAGATTAAAGCAGAAGAAGAGCAGGAGAGCAAGCCAGCCGCTCCGGCACCATCCACGGAGCCCTCCGAGCAACATGGTGGCCCGCATCTGGTAGTAAATGAAAGCAATTCCGAGCCATCTTCCGCGGACCAGCCTCCTGCAGGCGATACCGAACCAGAGCTGCCGCCGCCGCCTACAGCCGAGGAGAGTCGTGAGCAGGAGTTTGCCTACGAAGCTTCCGCGCAACGGCTGGAAGACCTGGCGAGGGCGCAGAACCCGGCGATGGGTGCGCAACCACCCATTCAGTTCGAGCACCTGGTTCAGCAGCTGTACCTTTCCGCCTTGATGCAAATGGGAGCAGCCGCTCCCGAAGGTCAACGGCCTCGAGTCGATATCCTGGGGGCGAAACAAAGCATCGACTTGCTGGGAATCCTTGCAGAGAAAACGAAGGGCAATCTCAACCCAACTGAGGATCGAACGCTGCAGACCGTTTTGTTTGAGTTGCGAATGACGTTTCTTGAACTCACCAAAATGATCTCGCTCCAAGGCGTGCAGGCGCCGTCTCCAAAGCCGGACAAACTCTAAAACGAATGGAAGGCCAGCTTACATTTCTCGGGACTGGGACCTCGATGGGGGTGCCAACACTGGGGTGTAACTGCGCTGTGTGCACCTCGCCAGACCCGCACGACCGCCGGCTGCGCCCTTCTTTACTGTTGCGCTGGAAGGATGGCGACAGGGATCGTGTTGTGCTTATCGATACGGGGCCGGATTTTCGCGAACAAGCACTGCGCACAGGTCTCACTCGTGTTGACGCAGTTTTCTATACGCATGGCCATGCCGACCACGTCTTCGGGCTGGACGATCTGCGCCCGTTAAGCTTTACGGTCTTCCGTGAAGGCGGACAGATTCCTCTCTATGCTTCTACAACGACCGAGGAAACACTGAGGCGGATTTACGACTACACGTTTTCGCCGAAGGCAACTTACCCAAATCGCCCCCGCGTTCATATCGAGCCGCTGGGCAGCCATACCGGCGTATTCGGGGTTGAATTCATCCGAATTCCGGTGATGCACGGGGACATGGAGATCTCAGGGTTTCGCTTTGGCCGCACAGCTTACCTGACCGATGTGAGTTCCATTCCCGAGTCAAGTTTTTCTCTCCTCGAAGGGCTCGACTGCGTCATTCTCTCTGCCCTGCGGCACAAGCCGCATCCCAGCCACGCGACCGTGGAGCAGGCGGTGAGTTGGGCGCAAAGGATCGGTGCACGGCAAACCTGGCTCACCCATATCGCGCATGAGTTGGGACACGCGGAGACCAATCGCAACCTACCGGCTGGCGTGAAGCTGGCTTACGACGGACTCAGTTTCCCCATCGACCTGGGAGCTGCGGGCGTATGACCAATGGCACGAACTCGGCTATTTCCATCTTCCGCTCGATTGAAGAAGTGCCCTTGGACTTCGGCCCCTGCGTTGCCGCAATTGGAAATTTTGACGGAGTTCACCTCGGGCACAGGCAGATTCTTTCGGCTGCTGCGGACGAGGCGCATGCGCGCGGGATGCGATCGATTGCGATTACGTTCGATCCTCACCCTGCGCAGTTTCTCTATCCGGATATCGCGCCGAAGCTGCTTACGTTTCTGCCGGAGCGGCTGAAGCTGCTGGCAACTACGGGCGTGGACGCAGTCCTGATTCTGCCCTTCGGCGAAGCGCTCTCGCGCGTTCCGGCGCGAGACTTTGTGCGCGAAATCCTGGCGAGTCTGCTGAAAGTCCGCGGAGTGCACGAAGGCAGCAGTTTTCGCTTTGGCCATGGCGCGAAGGCGGGAGTTGCAGAGCTCGTCGAGTTCGGCGCCGAATTCGGATTTGGAGTTGAAGTACACCCGGCTGTGCGGGTGCACGGTATGGAAGTGTCGAGTTCGGCGGTGCGCGGGTTGATTGCCGCGGGTGACGTACGGCGCGCGCGCTGGATGCTGGGACGTGTCTTTGGCGTGCATTCGACTGCTGCGAAAGGGCGCGGTATCGGCACAAAACTGCTGGTGCCGACGGTGAACCTGGCATCTTACGACGGCCTGCTGCCGGGATTTGGCGTGTACGTTACGAGGCTGACGGTTGCAGGACGGTGCTTTCAGGCAGTAACGAACGTGGGCAACCGGCCGACGTTTGAGGGGGCGGGCTTTGGCGTTGAGACGCATATTCTCGATTTCGAACCGGTCCCGCTGTCGGATGAAACGCCGCTTAAGCTGGAGTTTCTGTTGCGGCTGCGGGGCGAGATTCATTGGCCGTCGCCGGACGCGTTGAAGGCGCAGATCATGAAGGATGTCGCACGGGCGAAGGAGTATTTTCGGCTGGCGGCTGGCGGCTGGGTCGGGTGACGGTGGACGGTGAACAAGTGATCAGTTGTCAGTTGTCAGTGGCTTGGGCTGCGGTCATACAGGGATACAGTTTTGAAAGCCATTTTTATTTGTTTTGGCAGCATAGATGCTTGTAAGTCGTTGGCTTATTGATAGTTTGGCGATGTCTTGGGGTGGCATATTTTGGCACATTTTGGTCAATTTTGGCATTTTGTGGCACCTTAAAGGGCTCCCTATACAGGCTTATCGGTGGCTATTTGGCTACCTGAGATTTGATGGTTGCGGTGGAGCCCCAGGCTGCGGTGTAAAGGCGAAAAAGCCCGATCAAGGCTTCTTGTTTCCCAGTTCAAGGATAGCGAACTCGGGGGAAACTCTATGCAAATCCTCGGGACTACATGAGCGCTTAGCAGGATCTAAGTTGCTCGACTGGCCAGAACATTTGCTGATTCATTTGATGTATCGGATCACCAGCGCCGTCGCGGCAGATCCAAAAGCAGTTGAGTGCGGGTATTGACCGGCGGGCTGTTGACGAGTGGGCCAGAAACCGCCCGAAACCAGCTTCCCACAATCTGGTGTGATTCAAATCACTGCTACAAATGCGGACTTAATTTGTCGTATATTTAATGAAGACCAAATTGGTCGTATATTCCCGCCAAGTGGAAGATTCCGAATTTGCGGCAGCAATGGGAGTTTTAAATTGAGTTCGACAAAGAGCAATTTGCGATTTGCCATGCGGATGAGCTGGCTTTTCTTCTTTCTGTCCGCCGTAGCCTGGGGAGCCGTTGGGGGAAGCATATCGGGCACGGTGAAGGATCAATCAGGAAGTGTCGTTCCCAACGCAAGTGTCACCATCAAGGAGTTGAACACGGGAATTTCCCACCAAACGCACACCAACGCCAGCGGATATTACACCGTCCCTGTCTTGCCGGTGGGCCATTACGAGTTGGATGTCCTGGCATCCGGATTTCAGCGCTACCACCGCGTGGACATTGTGCTTGATACGGATGCATCCCTCACACTCGATGTTTCGCTTGAAATTGGTGCTGTTTCGCAAACCGTAAGCGTGAGCGACAATACGCTCCACGTCGAGACCGAAAACACCGACATGGGGCAGGTGATCAGCGGAAGGGAAATGAGCGCCCTTCCACTCAACGGGCGCAGCTACACTGACCTTCTGTCGCAGCAACCCGGTGTCGCCCCGGCTACGTCCATTACGTCCACAACTGTTCAAGACATTGGGGGGACCGTCCTTAACCCCTCAGGGACGCTCAACCCCGGCACGATTTCGGTGAATGGCCAACGGGAATTCGCCAACTACTTCAGCGTGAACGGGAGCGACGCAGAAGAAGACGTAAACGCAGGCACGGCAATCATCCCCAACCTTGACTCGATCGCCGAATTCCGCATTATCGCGAGCAACTTCGATGCCGAGTATGGAGAGTTCTCAGGCGGCCAGATCAATGTGATCACCAAGTCCGGGGATAACCAATTTCATGGCAGCGCATTTGAGTTTCTGCGCAACACTGATCTGGATGCGCGAAACTACTTCTCTCCCACACGGGGAGCGTTTCGTCAGAATCAGTACGGTGGCACATTTGGCGGGCCCATTCATCGCGACAAACTATTCTTCTTTGCGGACTATCAAGGTACTCGCCAGACGCAGGGCATTGATACGGGCAATATAAGCGTGCCCTCGAACGCGGATCGTACCGGGAACCTTAGTGATGTTGCCACCAGTCTTAACGGCGCGGTTGGCGGTCCTTACCTTGCAAGTATTCTTACTCAGAAACTGGGCTACACGGTGAATTCCGGGGAGCCATATTTCGTCCCGGGATGCGCGTCCTCGGGACAATGCGTTTTTCCTAACGCGGTCATCCCTCAAAGCGCGTGGTCCACGCCGGCTCAACGGATGCTGCAATATATACCGGCGCCGAATACGGCCAGCGGTACGTTCGCCACGTCTGCATTCAATCAAACCGTGAACGACAACAAGGAAGCCATTCGTCTGGATGCGAATGCGCATATGAGCCTGTTTTCCGCCTACTATTTCATCGACGACTTCAAGCTCGACAACCCCTATCCGGTTCCGCAAAGCGGCGCGAGCGTTCCAGGATTTGACGCTCTCACCACGGGTCGCGCACAGTTCCTCGCTTTAGGGAATACCAAGACCCTCAACGCCACAGAAGTGAATGAACTTCATCTCAGCTTCATGCGCGATTTCAGTAATCTAGGCCAGCCTCGCGGCGGCCGAAACGTGAGCCTCGTTTCCCAGGGTTTTGAGAATGCAAACGGGACGGCAAGCATCGTCCCGCTCAATCCCAATGGGCAAAGCGTCGAAAACCTGAATTTCAACGGCTTTTCGACCGGCGCTGCAGCCAATGAACTCATCCAAACCAACAACACCTATCAGATCTCCGATTCGTTCTTGAAGGTGATCGGAGGACACACAATCAAATTCGGCGCTGAGTTTCATGCAGACCAGGTGAACGCGCATGCCATCGCGCAGTTCAACGGGAACTTTGTGTTTTCAGGAACGGAAACTGGTGTTGACTTTGCCGACTTCCTGATTGGCGTGCCAAGCCAATACAACCAAAGCCAGCTCAACCCTTTTTACGCTCGCAACAAATACGTTGGAGCATTCGCCCAAGATAGTTGGCATATTCGACCGAGCCTGACGCTGAATTATGGCCTGCGCTGGGATCGCGTCGCGCCATGGTCTGAAAAGTTCAATCAAATTTCCACCTTTGTTGCCGGTGCCCAATCAGATGTCTTCTCCGGCGCGCCAGCGGGCATTCTGTATCCCGGTGACCCTGGAGTTCCGAACACGCTGGCGCCGACAGGCGAACGGAGTTTCGCGCCGCGCCTGGGTGTTGCCTGGTCTCCACAAGCAAAGACGGGCGGATTGGTAGAGAAAATTCTTGGAGATCCGGGGACGACGAGCATCCGCGCGAGTTTTGGCAACTTCTATACCGCGATCGACGCGCTTTCAATCGGTGTGCTAGCTGCGAATGCGCCTTATGGAACCACTTATACGAGTCCGGCTCCGCCGCTGTTTGCAACGCCATTCGTCTCAGCGAGCAACGGGCAAAGCTATGGCCAGCCGTTCCCATATACTTTTGCCCCATTGAATTCGTCGCGACAGAATCCGGACCCCAGCTTTGACTGGACAAACTTTGAGCCGATCAGCGGCATTCCCGGTTATGACATTCACAACCGAGCGCCGTATACCGAAGAATGGATGTTCTCGATTGAGCGCCAGGCCGGTCCGAAGACTGTTGTCAGCGCGAGTTATGTCGGCACTTCGAGTCATCGCCAGCGCGTTCTGGTCGAAGCGAATCCTGGAAGTCCGTCGCTCTGCCTAAGCCTCAGCCAGCCGAATGAAGTGCAGTCGGGAACTCTGACATGTGGCGCAGGCGGCGAGGACTCGGTTTATTTTCCGATTGGCGGCGGGCAGGTGAATGGAACACGTGGACCGCTCGGGTCGAACTTCGGAAGCGATGCGCTGCAGTCAAACATTGGCCACGCCAACTACAATGCGCTTGAGCTTAGCGCCCGCCACACCAGCGGCGGACTCGAGTTCTCTGCTGCTTACACCTACGGAAAATCTCTGGACGAATCGTCCAACATCGGCGAGGCGGTGAATCCGTTCAATCCGGAGCTCAGCTACGCTCCATCCTCATACGACGTAAAGCAGAACTTCGTCCTCAGCTACGAGTATCGGCTTCCGATTGAAGGGTTATTGCATTCGAATCGCATGACGCGCGGATGGACGATTTCCGGGATCACTCGTTTCACAAGCGGATTTCCCGTAACCATGGTCAACAATGGTGACAATTCGCTGATTGGAACAAACCCGAACGGAGTCAACAACAGCAGCATTGACGAGCCGGATTTCAACGGAGGGCCGCTGCATCTGAATCGGAATCCGCGCAAGAATGGCAACGGCTACTTCGATACAGGCGAGTTCAGCATGAATGCAGTCGGCACGCCTGGTAACGCGAAGAGGCGCTTCTTTTACGGGCCGGGCACCGACAACTACGATAAGGCGGTCGCAAAGAACCTACAGCTGGGAGAATCGCGGTCGCTCATGTTTCGCGTAGAGGCGTTCAACGTCTTCAATCATGCCCAGTTTGGCGGCCCCGGCTCAGTGGATGGCAACATTGGAAGCTCGACTTTTGGCAATGTCGTCAGTGCAGCTCCGCCACGCATCCTGCAGGGAGCGTTGAAGTACAGCTTTTAGAAAGCTCCTGGGCAGCCTATTCCTTGTTGTCCGCTTCTCTCCTATTGACATTCTGTATGAAGAAGGCCAAACTCATATAGTCGTTCGATAGGACATGGAATGAGCCCTCAACAGACGAACCTCCTGCAAGGCACACTCGACTTACTCATCCTTAAGGCGCTTGGGCCGGGAGAACTTCACGGTTTGGGTATTTCGCGCCGGATTGAACAAATCACGCAGGGGACTTTCCAGGTAAAACCTGGTTCGCTGTTCCCGGCCCTTCATCGTTTAGAGGATGCGGGCTGGCTGAGTTCGTTCTGGGGCGAGTCGGAGAATAATCGTCGCGCGAAGTTTTATCGGCTGACCAAGGCAGGAAAAGCTCAGCTTGAAGTTGAAACGGAGCAATGGACCAGGGTCGCAATGGCAATGACGAATGCGTTGAAAGCAATCTAAGGGGAGAATCATGAATCCCATTTCCCGCGTCCGCAGTGCCCTGCGGAACCTCTTCAGGAAGCAACGGGTTGAAAAACTGCTCGACGATGAAGTTCGGGCATGCGTAGAAATGATCGCGGACGAAAAAATTGCTGCAGGCCAATCCGCCTCTGAGGCTCGACGCTCAGCGGTGACGGAGTTCGGCGCCATCGAGCAGGTGAAGCAGGCCGTACGTGATCGGCGCGCGGGCCTGGGCGCAGATCTGCTTTGGCAGGACGCACGCTTCGGTCTGCGCCAGTTGTGGCGAAATCCCGGCTTCGCCGTAACTGCGATTGTCATTCTGGCCCTGGGAATTGGTTCCAGCGTAGCGATCTTTGCATTTGTGGATGCGGCGCTGATCAAGCCACTGCCCTACAAAGACCCAAATCGCCTGGTAATCCTGTTTGAGAGCATTCCGCTCGGGCCCCGTTTTCATCTTTCCTATCCGGACTACCTGGACTGGAAACGCGGGAATAAAGTCTTCAGTTCGCTCGAAGTGTATTCACCCAACGGATTCATGATGAAGACGGTGGACGGCCTCCGCAAGACCGATGGAGCTAGTGTGAGCGCTGGATTCTTCCGCACCCTGGGAGTGAAGCCTGCGCTGGGGCGCGATTTCTATGACGGCGAAGACCGCGCGGAGACGCCGCGAACCGCAATGATCAGCTACTCTGCGTGGCAGAAACGATACGGCGGGAGCGAGAAGGTCTTAGGCCAGGCATTGGTGCTGGACGGGGAGACTTACACCGTGATTGGAGTGCTGCCGCGCGATTTCAGTTTTGCGCCCGCAGAACCGGCGGAGATCTGGGCGATCCAAAAAGCGGGCAATACCTGTCGGGGCTGTCACGGCCTGTTTGGGGTTGCGCGGTTGAAAGATGGTGAGACGTTTTCAGCGGCATTCGCCGACATCACGACGATTGCTCAGAATCTGGCAAAGCAATATCCCGACTCGAATCGCGACCAGGCGGCCTTCATGCTGCCGCTGGCTGAAGTCGTCGTTGGAGATATCCGCCCGATCCTGATCGCAGTGCTCTGCGGAGCGGGAATGCTGCTGATGATCGCGAGCTTGAATATAGCGAGCCTTCTGCTAGTGCGCTCGGAGAGCCGCAGGCGGGAGATGGCGGTGCGGGGAGCGCTGGGCGCTTCGCCGCGAAGACTAGTCGCACAATTCATTATCGAAGGGACAATGCTGGCGGTGATTGGCTGCGCGATAGGAGTCGCACTTGCCCAACAGGGAATGCAGATGCTTGCCCTGCTGGTCCCGAAGGGCATGATGGCAAGCATGCCGTTCCTGCATGGGCTGGGACTGAACGTGCGCGTAACTTTGTTTGCGGGAGTTCTGGCAGTTTTCGCAGCGGCACTGTTTGCATTGACCCCGATTCTGCGCTTCCGGTTCACGGAAATCCGTGACGGCCTGGCAGAAGGAGGCCGGGCGGCAGCCGGGGTGATGTGGCGAAGGTTCGGCGCCAACCTGGTGGTTATCGAGCTGGCCATTGCCATGATCCTGCTGGTGGGCGCCGGCTTGTTGGGAAAGAGCTTTTATCGTCTTCTCCACACGGACATCGGCATGCAGCCGGACCATATTGCGACCATTCACGTGCAAGCCCAGTTTGAGAAATATGGCAAGCCGGAGCAGCAGGTAGCACTGGTGCGCGAGATTTTGAGGCGTGTTGAATCGTTACCCGGGGTCAAATCCGCGGGTGTGACGACGAAGATGCCCATCGAGGACGCCGATTGGACCACGGGCTTCATCATCGTGGGCCATCCTGATGACGGGAAGAACAAGGAAGTGGCCATCCGGTTTGTGAGTGCCGGATACATGACGACGCTGAAGACAAGTCTGCTGAGCGGTCGCTACTTCACAGACGATGAAGACTCGTCGAAGCCAGGGGTCGTGATTATCAACCATGAGCTGGCGAAGCAGTACTTCGCGGGCGAAGATCCGATCGGCAAGCAGCTTGCATATGATGCTCACGATAAGACGCGGACGCTGGTTGTCGGCGTAATCAACGACATTCAGGAAGGGCAATTGGATGCCAAGCCGCGAAGTGCGATGTACCTTCCGTTCTATCAAAGGCCTAACAACGGCTTCGCGGTTCTCGCACGCGCGACGCAGGACGACCGAAGTATTTTGCCGACGCTCACCTCGACGATTTCATCTGTCGACGGAAGTATGGCCATCTACGAACCAATGACCATGGGCGAGAAGATTCACGATGCACCGGTAACGTATCTGCATCGCTCTTCATCATGGCTGATGGGCGGCTTTGCGGGGATGGCGTTGCTGCTTAGCGTGGTCGGGCTCTACGGTGTGATTTCCTATTCGGTGAGTCAGCGAACACGCGAGATTGGCGTGCGCATGGCACTCGGCGCGCAGCGAAGCTCTGTGTACCGCCTGATCCTATTCGAAGCGATCAGGTTGATTGCAGCCGGAGTAGCGCTGGGGCTAATCGGCGCTGTCGGCGCGGCGTCGCTCATACGCAAGCTGCTTTTTGGCGTGCAAGCGTGGGATGGAATGACGCTCGCCACAGTGGCTGGGTTACTTACCTGTGTAGCGTTGCTGGCCACATTCCTGCCCGCGCACCGCGCGGCGGCGGCGAATCCAATGGATGCTCTGCGGGCCGAGTAGCAGCGCAAGATTCTTTGGAGCCGGAGATTCCGACACGCGCCAATGTCACTCCGGTTGTTCGACCGGTCCAGGCACGTTCCAACCCGCGAAACGATAAGACAGGAGTTTTATCCGGGGGTCGCCCACTACGCTTGCCTTTGAAATCTGTTCGGTTATCCAAATGGCCAGTGAGGCGGCAGCGAATCCGCCTAAGAAATCAACCAGATAATGCCACTCGAGCAAGAGGATCGCGGGCAGCATAAGAAATACGTATCCCGCCAGCAGCACGTAAGCAATGAACTTCCATGGGCGAATAAACCATAACCCGATGATTGGAAGAGCAACGTGCAAGCTCGGGAAGCTGATGAAGTAGTCTTGCGAAACGATGTCGATGACACCGGGTGCGAGGTTGTGGGTCCACAACGTATGCGCTCTGGACGCGAGCCCATCCTGGGTCCAATACGTGATCAATGATCTGGGATAACTCGACAGATGAAGCGGGCAGGTGGAGTATGGGCCCTTGGCTGGAAGAATGGAGTAAACAACAAGCGCGATTGCATAGCATATGAGTAGCGTACGCACGAACTTGATTGAATACTGCCGGTTTCGAAGCAGGGCGGTGAGGACAATAAGCGCCGATAACTGGGTGAACAGACCGTAGTAAACAAGTTCCAGGAGTTTGAAGAGCTGGAGAGGAAGATGGCTCAGGCTCCAATGCGCGATCTGCGAGGCGTTTGCATGGAAAAGCATCGCATCCAAATGGTCTAGGAACGGATCGTAGGTTTGCGGATTTCTAATTCCTGCCAACGCGTGATTGTACGAAAACACCAGGGTCATGCCAGCGAAGAGATAGAAGGCGGGCACGACGATGTCGATCAATGCTGCTGCAAACAACCCTTTCCTTCGCTCCAGGAGTTCGGTTGCTCCGAAACTGATGATTGTGATGATCAAGCCCTCTCGAGGCCCCAAGAGGAACATCAGCATAGCCGCGAGTATCACGGTTATAACAATCCGACCCTTCTGGGTACGAAGACGAGCTAACCACGGTCTTATGGTTACTCTGGGCGAGAAGCCGATAAGCGCGAGCAGAATTGCACCGAATACGCCGGACGAGAACGTCCCGCCCCAGTAGGCGTCCGCAATTCCCAACATGCCAATTCGGAACGGCAGGCGTGCCACATTGAACAGGGGAATGAGAAACAGCAGAGGAATGCCGATGAATGTGAAATCGAACAGAATCAAACCGGAGAAGGGTCGCTTTCCAGTTTCTATGCGGCCATTCTTCGGTGTGACGGGCTCGCTTTGAATATATGAATTCTCTGAAGCGGCGAGCTTCGATTCCTGGGTGATCACTGATTCTCCCGCCTTTCGGAAAAGCTCGTCACAGCCAGATAGGTGCCTCAGAATATCCGCGCGGTTTGTTCTGGGACAACGAGAATCGGGCGACGATGGACACGAAGGTCATTGAGAGACGCCAGCCCGAATCGCTGCACAGAAAATCGAGACGGTCCGCCCCCAGGGGAATGACATCGCCGGAGATGTCATCTCACACAAGGCTTGTGGCAGGTGGGCGATCTGGCATGCACCGGTATAACCAGCTCTTCTGTGGTCTACTGTCGACACCACAACTCTCTGACGATTTCAGGGAAAGCGTTTCAAACCTGAAACGGGGAGTGCGCTAACGGGAGGATTCTATGCAAAAGAAGATGATCAGGCTTCTTGCTTTGGCATTTTTTGTGGAGGTTGGCCTGGCAGGCACAGGCTGGCTGGCACGAGCGCAGGCAGGGAAGACTGCGTATCCGGCCATGGCTCCTGTCGATGCCTATTTGATTGCCGACGAGAATTCAGAAATCGCGCTGGCACGCAGCGGTGCTCCCGCGTCCATTTCGGACGGAGCCAAAGTGATGGTGCTGGGACGGAATGGATTCACGACCGCAGTGAAGGGCACGAATGGTTTTCTCTGCGTGGTGGAGCGATCATGGGGCGCTGCCACCGACGATGCGGAGTTCTGGAATCCCAAGGTTCGCTCCCCGATTTGCTTTAATCCAGCTGCCGCAAAAACCTTTGCACCGATCTTTCTGATGAAGACGAGACTGGTGCTCGCGGGAAAATCGAAGGCGGAGATCCTGGCGGCGACAACCGCGGCACTGGATAAGAAGGAACTGCCCGCGCTGGAACCGGGTGCGATGTGCTACATGATGTCGAAGCAGCAATACCTGAACGACCGCGGCAAGAGCTGGCACCCGCACGTGATGATGTTTGTGTCGGGGGACGCGGCAAAGAGCTGGGGAGCCGACCAGGATGATTCGCCGATCATCGCCGCGAATGACCCTGAAGAACGGGTGACCATCATGATGGTATGGGTTGGCAAGTGGTCCGATGGGTCGCCTGCTCCGCTGATGGAGCACTGACAGGCGCATAGCTGTTCAAACCCTGGCTGCCGGAGTTGCGGTAATGGTTGCCCCAGGGCAGTTGCGGGATGAATCCTGCTTATTTCCTGGTGAGTTTCACACGCGCAAAAGGGGTCAGCTTGCCGCCGTCCTGGTTGTCGATTAGCCAGTTCCAGGAGTCGGTGGCTTTGTTGTAAGCGAACGTTGTGCGGACGCCGCTGTCCTTATCTTTGTCCTTGAAGAAGAATGTGATTTCATCGTTGCCCCGTTTGCCTTGGGCAATAGGGGCCGAGAGACCGCCGCCGCCAGTCGAGTCGAGCCACGCATTTGTATTCGCTCGACGACTCATCCCATTCAATCAGGATGATCGCTTCGTATGCGGGTTGGCCTTGCGCATTCTTTTCGCGCGACGCTTCTTGAAGTTGGAGGTATTCATGGTTCAGCACCCATTGGGACTCAACATCGTGCGTCGTCTGTTGTCCGGCGATGGTGCCCTGAAGGATCCAACTGCCGGCCAGATGACCGAGCAAGGGATCTTTGGGTTGCTGTGCTGAAGTTGAAAACGCAGCGAAGACAAGAAGGGCCAAAACTGCAAGATTTGTCTTCAATATGCGACCTCCGATCGGCACTCCCACATTGTGCGCTTTCCTAAAAAATGAGCCGGCCTCCACGAGGCCGGCTCACGAAGTTCTCCTGAAATGCCCTAGAAAATAATCTTCAGGGCGAGTTGCGTGTTGTAGGGTTCGCCGGAGCCGATGCCAGGCGCGCCGTAGGAGACGCCGATGGTCGAGGTGCTCCAGCCAAACGCGCTGCCGTAGCCAAGGTTGTTCAGCGGCTGCGCCAAATTAATACGGTTGAAGACGTTGAACATCTCCACGCGGAACTGCGCGCGGACGGCTTCCTTGTAGATGGGTATGTTCTTAAGGAGCGACATATCCACATCTTCAAACCCAGGTCCGACGACCTGGTTGCGGCGCAGATTGCCGTAGGTGGCAGCAGCCGGCACTGCAAAGCTGTTCGGGTTGAGGTACTGCGCATAGGCGTGTGACTGCACTGAACGGTCGCTGTTGATGGCCGGGCCCGTGATGCTGGCGCGGTCCTCGCCCTCGGCCGTGCCGCTGTTGTCCTGTCCGGTGAGCACGTTGACCGGCTCGCCGTTCTGGAACTTGAGGATGCTGTTCACCTCCCAGCCCTGGGTCAGAGCTTTTGGGCCGTGTCCATAGGCAGGAATCGCGTAGTTGACGTATCCGGAGAAGTGGTTTCGGATGTCCTGATTCGCGTTGCCCCAGTCGCCCTTCAGGTTGAGCGAGTTTTGCGGGATGGTGTTAAAGACGCTGGAGTCGTCGAGATTGTGGCTCCACGAGTAGGCGAACTGGCTGGCAAGCCCATGCCACGAACTGCTGCGCAGCGTGACCTGCAGCGAGTTGTAGCTGGACGTTGCGGCGGAGTTGATCTGGTTGATGATGCTGAAGTTGGGGAACTGGGAGAAGTAAGGACGCGTGGACTGCTGGTAGGGGAAAGTGTAGCCGTTCGGCCCGATGACCGTCGAGGAGTTCTGGTCGCCACCCAATGCGTTCTGGTTGATGTCTTGCAGGACGAGATTGTGGCGGCTCGTGGAGCCCACGTAGCCGACGTTAAACTGCCACGCTTTGCCCAAGCTCTGCTCGATGTTCAGACCGAAGAGCTCGGCGTAGGGTGTTTTGAAGTTGCGGCTCACCGAGTAGATGGAGACATAGTTTCCGCCTGTCGGTTGACCCAGTGCGGGCGTGAAGATAGGCGTTGCCTGGTTGTACGACCAGACAGGCGTCTCCGCCGGCAGAACGATGGACTCATTGGGCTCGCTGCCGACGGGGTTGTTGTTGGCGCCACCTGAGCCGCCGTTGGGGATGCCGATGTTGCCAAAGAACGCCTGGCCGGCCGGCTGGTCATAGTAGATGCCGTAGTTGGCGCGAATGACGGTGCCATTGCGGACCTGCCAGGAAAGCCCGACGCGCGGCGAGATGTCGGCCTTGTTGCTGTTGTAGATGTAATCCGGCGTGCCGGAGCCTCCGCTGGCTACCACCAGCCCGGTGCTGCTGGTTGGATCGAAGATGGAGAGATTCGGACTGTTGGTGTAGTAGGGCTGCTGGTAGTCATAACGCAGGCCCAGATTGATGTTCAGCTTCGGCGTGAGCTGCCAGGAATCCTCAGCGAAGGCAGATCCGGTGTGGGTGTAGATGAAACGCTCCTGGGTACCGAGCGTGATGCCGGAGGTATATGAGTAGCCGGCAAGGAAGTCGGCCAGCGTAAGGACGTTGGGGTCGGAGACGGTGGTATCGCCTGCCCACGGCCCAACTTCGCCGTTGAAGTTGAATGCGCCGCGCGCGCCCCAGTTGTAGTAGAGGTCGATATATTCGCGGCGATACTCAACACCGAAGCGGAACTGGTGCTTGCCCACTGTCCAGGACAGCGTGTCAGCGATCTGGCCGCCGATGTCGTTGCGGCCCGAGGTCGGCGTCACGCCGATCGAGTCGAAGCCGTTGATGGCGATCTGCGGAGCACCTGACAGAGAAGCGCCCGTATTCAGGCCGGCTAGCGTCAGAGGATTCTGGCTGTGGTTCTCATCGGCAAAGGCCTGCATGAAGTAGTTGGCGCCTGCGGCAAGCTGGTTGCTCAGGTTGGGGCGGAGGTTGTAATTCCAGACCAAATTGTAGTTCTGGATGTGGGAGGGAACGGTCTGGAAGTATTCTGGCAGGTAAGAGCAGACAAAGACGCAGCTTGGTGCATCCGCAAAGCCCTGGCCGAAGTACCAGATCGCCGAAAGATGGCTGCGGTCGCTGAAGTTGTGGTCCAGATGGAGGACAGCGTTGTGGCTGTAACCGGCCTGCGGCGCACTGCTGGAGTAGTTGCCCGGTGTGCCCGGAAGGCCAGCAATGGCGGTCGGATCCCACAGCGTGCTGAGGATGTTCTCAGAAACCTGGTTGGGCGCGACCTCATATTTGCTCAGTTCCGCGAGGGCCAGCGCCTCGTAGGCCGGGGAGGGCTCGGTGACGGTATTGGGTTCGCCGATGACGAACTTCTGTTCCTCGTAGGTGAGGAAGAAGAAAGTGTGGTCGTGCCAGATGGGTCCGCCCAGCGTAGCGCCGTAGTTCTGGTTGCGCAACGGCTGCTCCGGTGATCCCGGAGTTACAAAGGGCGACAACACAGCCAGCGCTTCGTTGCGGTTGTAGTAGTAAGCATCCCCGTGGAACTGATTGCTGCCGGACTTGGTGGTGACGTTCAGGTTTCCGCCCGGACTGCGGCCCGATTCGCTGTTGCCGGTGGTCTGCAGCGAGTACTCGTCGAGCGCCTCAACGGGATAGACGACGCCGGCGATACCGCTGATGCCGCCCTGGTTGACCGCGTCCACGTTCAGGTACAGATCGTTATTGTCGGTGCCATTGATGGTGTAGTTAATCTGGTTGTTGCGCGTGCCGTTGACTGAGCCAGAGTTGTTGTAGCCGGAAAAGGATACCGAGGTGCCGAGAAGCTGGGTAAAGTCGCGGCCGTTCAGCGGCACATCTTGCAGCGCTTCGGAATCGAGGACGGTTGTCTGCGTGACTGTGGTGGTGTCAAGGGATAGAGCATCGGCGGCCACTTCGACGGTGGTGGCCTGCTGTGCCACGGACAGCTTTACCGGCAGCGTATAAACCTTGCCCGCCTGCACCAGCACGCCGGTAGCTTCAGTGGTCTGGAAACCTGTGGCCTGCACCTTGACCGTGTAGGTGCTTTGGGGAAGATCATTAAACGCGAACTCGCCCGCACCGGATGAAACCGTCTCGTGGACGGCCGCGGTGGCCACGTCTGTGGCAGTAACCTTGGCGTTGGGAATGACAGCGCCCGAGGAATCGGTGATTGTGCCGTTGATGCCGCCGCGGAATGTCTGCGCCAACGACGCTACTGAGAACAGCACCAACAGGGCGAGCAGAACGGGGATTGCCCGCCGCCATTTTCGGTTAGTTTGCATAACTCCTCCATGAATCGAAGCAATTGGTTTGCTCTGCGGCGACAGGTTCCGAACCTGGTCAACCGCAACTTTTATATGCGTTTACAAGACCGCCCGGGCTTGCATGGGGGGAACCCCGGGGGTCTCAACTTCTGTCAGGCTTGCAACTGCGAAGGTTTCGCTTCTGCAGGGGATCAACGCGGCCGAGCGGTTTGTCCCATTTGAAAAAAGCGCCTTGAACACTGTTTTTCGAAGAACCAGAAATAATGGTCAATTTCTTCAAAAAATCAGAGGTTGAGATCAATCCAATCTAAAACCGCTGGGAAGACTCTTCCGATTTTGGGGTTTGAAAGCAGTCTTCAAACAACTGGCTGCAAAGGCTCAGCCGCGCAGAAGCAGGTACAGGTAGGGGAACAACTACGGCGCGGAATTGCGGCCTTTATGAACATTGGTTGAAAAAGAATATCACGGATGTATCGCCGCCAAATCACATTCACGGCAACCTCGCGTTGTCCCGAGGCGCCGACAGCAATTTGATCGAAGTCGACCGGCCAACCGGCGATTGGAGCAGGAAGCAGCCTCAGACAGAGACTTTCGATCTTTCCTCAGCCGGACGAGGTCCGCCCTTCGTGGCAGGAGAGTTTAATCACCGCCAGTTTTTGGGCCGTTGAGCGGACGCCTGGCCGGGGTAAGAACTTATAAGTCAAAGGCAAGAACAGCCAAGTAACCGGAAATTAACCTGATTCTTCGACGGCAGGAAGTTAGAATTGGCCGATATTGAACCGAGGACAGCATTTCTACTGCACCGGGCACTCCTTTCCACTACCAGATCGAAGAAACCAAGGATCAAGCGGGTTTTATAACCACGACCATCAAGTGCCAGGGCAAACTGATCAGCGAAAACACGGATGAGCTCCGCAAGCTTGTCCAACCGCTGATTCAGCGCGGAGGCCGCATCGTGCTCGATTTCACGGATCTCGAATATCTGGACAGCTCCGGCCTGGGAGCGCTTGTAGGTCTCAAGGTCTCTGCAATCAACCGGGGACTCTGCGTGCTGGAGTTGGTGAACCTTACGCCCCGGGTGAAGAAACTGCTGAGCATGACAAATCTCCTGCAGCTGTTTTCGTCTTAGAGCGACGGCGGATTCACTACGCACTCTGGATCTGCGCTACTTCACGCTGGTGTGGAGTCGTGCAGATAGCCTGCCTGCTACACTCTCGACCATGCCTTCCATGACCGGGCGCATCATCGCATATTTGTTGGTGGGCATTTTCTGCTCGGCCGGCCCTGTCATGCTCCTCATTGCCGCCGGCACCGGAGTGGAGCGCGCGGTGTTTCTGCATTCCAGCCTCTCCGCAGATGGCGTCGTTGTGGCGCTTCGCCCCCGAGCCACCAGGTCTTCGAAATATTCCTGGATGCCTGTTTTCCGCTTCACCACGCAGGACGGCAGGACTTTTACTGTCACCTCGAATATTGCCCAGAGCCCATCACCCTGGAAGTTCGGCGACCACGTGCCCGTTCTTTACCAACCAGACCATCCAGAGAACGCGCACATCGATTCCTTCTTCCAACTCTGGGCGCCTCAAGTCATCGTCGGGATCGTGGGCGCGGGCTTTTCGACTGTACCCCTGCTTATCTTTCTTCGCCGACGTCGATCCAACGCCTGACCAGGGACTCTTCAACTTCCTACGGGCGCAGTTTTGGTTGGCGGCGTAGTGATGGATTCAGCGGCTGCATTGTGCCAGCGCGGGATTCAGACGGGCGCGCGGATTATAGAGAGGACCGTAATATCGTCCTCCTGCCCGAACTGCTCCGCAGTTTTAGCGATTTGGTTGGCGGATTCAGTGGAAATGGCCTGCGTGCGCTCAAAGCCATAAAGCTCTCCCTGCGCATTGGTCGCTTCCACCACACCGTCGGAGACAAATGTGAGCCGGTCGCCGGGAGCGACCTGGGTTTGCGTTTCTGCGTAGTTGACTTCACCGATCATGCCGAGAGGCAGGCCGGGCTCGACTGCCATCTCCCGGCCATTGCGATACGGGGCGGGGTTGCCTGCGTTGGCGAGGGTCATCGTTCCATCCGATGCGATGGATGCAGCGCAGCAGGTAACAAACCCACTCACTCGTCCATGGAGCACCCGGTTGAGGTGAGCCAGAACCTCAGTAGGCCTGCTTGAGGGATAGTCCTGCAACGCGCCCATGATTGCGCTGACAGTCATGGCCGCTTTGAGCCCCTTGCCGCTGACATCGCCGACCACGACAAGCACGCCGCCGTCTCCCTCGGGCTGGATGCGGAAGAAATCCCCTCCCACCTGTTTCGCTGGTGCATAGGCGCTCTCGATTCTGAACCCCGGAACATCCGCCGCCGGAACAACCAATTGCTGCTGGACTTCACGGGCGGCTTCAAACTCGACGCGCAGAGAACTGCTTTCTTTCCATGCCTTCCAAGCCCGCCGGAAGAGCATCGCGGCGATGGCCAGATCCACCAGGGTGAGGGTCAGCTGCCAGAGATCCAGCGGGAATGGCCCGAGTGAGAGGTGAATGGAGTAGCCCATGACACCCAGCGCGATGATCACTTCCATGAGAGTCTGTGCGGCGGCGATGGTGCGATTGCCGCCGGGGCGAAACATCTCGCGGATGCAGACAGGGAAGAGGATGCAGTCAAAGGCTGGAATGCCGGCGAGGATGACGATTTGGCAGAGATGTTCGATGGCCGGGAACTGCAGAAAGTAAGCCTGGGCAATCTCGGCCAGGATGAAAGCAACCCATATGGCGTGCCAGAGAATGTGAACCCAGCGGGAACGGAGTTGAAAGAGCGCCCACATGAACTCGATCTCGGCGATCAGCCCCGCAGTGTAGACCACGGCCTTGGCCAGGGCCTGTTCGTGAAATGAGAGATGCGTGGTGACCAGATCCGAAAACAGCATGGCATTGGCGAGAGGGGACAGAAGCATGATCGCGGCCCACAGGTATTCGCGGGCATGCGAGGAGCGCCAGAAGAGGAGCAGCGCGATGCCAGCGAGCGCCAACACAGCGCTGAGGGCATACACCGGCGCGTTGGCAACCAGAGCTTCAGCGTTGCCGGCACGGACCGTCAAGCTCAGCACGCGCGCATCGTTGAGGACGGGGGTCGGGTGGCTGGGAACGCCGGATTCAGAGAAAGCGGGGGCGTCCCATTCGCGCAGCGCAACCAGAGCCACGGAGCCGGGCGGGGCGAGCGAAGAAGGCAGAGTCATCACTGGAGAAACGGGGGGATCGACGGGATCGGCGAGGGGAGGGAAAGCTCCCTGGCCACCGAGGGGTTGGCCATTGACGAAGACCTGCCAGGTCATCGGCTGGACTCCCAAATTGTCGAGATGCAGCGCCACTGGGCCGTTCAGGTTGCCTGGGACAGGGACGCGGATGCGCACCCAGAGGAAACGGTTTGTGTCGCGAGAGCGAGAAGGAACGAGGCCATGGTCCGCGCTTGGCCATGCGCGGTCATCGAAACTGGGATCGCTCCACCCCAGTTTTCCATCCGGGTCGTCGCCGACATGGTAGCGCACGGGCGCGTCTGCCTGGGCTTGCTGCGCAGGACACAGCAACCCTGCCGAGCATGCCAAAAGAAGTGTGAAAAGGACCAGGAGTCCGGACGTGCGGGGAAGCATCCGTAAATAATACGCCGCGAGTATTTTTCAGGAGAACGCCACGGCGCTGGTGGGAATGTGGACTCTGGCCTCTATTGCGGCGAGGACGGGCGGGCCGGCACGGGATGAATGGGCTTTGCGGGCGGATGGACGGCGAGGCTTGTTGGCTTCGAGACGGGCTGCATGTTCCGGGTGGGCTGTGGGTTTGTTGGCGGCGGGATAGCTTGCCTTGCAGGCGCAAGAGTGGAGGTCTCAAGCGTGGGGTTCTCTTCCTGATCGCCGAGGAACTGCTCATCGTCCTTGCCGGCAATGGCTACCTTCATGATGTTCATCCAGATGGGCAATGCAGCGCGGGCTCCGGTCTCTTTTTCGCCGAGCGGTTCGCGGCTGTCGTTGCCAACCCAAACTCCGCAGGTGACAGACGGCGAGAAGCCGAGAAACCATGCATCGGTGAAGTCGCTGGTCGTGCCGGTTTTGCCGCCGAGCGGATGCTTCATCTGCGCAACTGCAGCGCCGGTGCCATGCGCAGTTACGGCTTGGAACAGCGTCATCATGGTGCGCGCGGTTTGCTGGGTGATGATTTCATCCACTGCGGGTGCGTCTTCCCACAAAGTTATGCCGTCAGAGTTGGAGACTTTGCGAATGAGGCGGGGTTTTACGCGAATGCCATCATTGGGAAAAACCGAATAGGACGTCACTTGTTCCTGGAGCGTAATTTCAGCCGCGCCGAGGGCAATGGGCAGATAGGCCGGTATGTTCGAGGTGACTCCGAAGCGATGGGCCATATCAATGACTTTGCGGATGCCGACGCGCGCCGCCAGCTTGACGGCGGGAACGTTGCGCGATTCGGCAAAGGCGTTGGTCAAAGTCATCGCGCCTTTGAAGTCGTTCTCGTAATTGTGGGGCGTGTAGCTGCCGAAACTTACCGGGGTATCCATGATGATGTCGTCGGGCTTAGCCCCGTCTTCGACGGCGGTGGTGTAGACATAGGGTTTGAAGCTGGAGCCGGTCTGTCTTTCAGCTTGTGTCGCGCGATTGAATTCAGAGAGGGCATAGTCGCGTCCGCCAACCATGGCCAACACATCGCCAGTGGTGTTGTCCATGGCGAAGATCGCGCCTTGCGTTCCGGAGTCCTGTTCCAATGTGGCGCGGTGAGCCGCGCTGCCTTCAACATCGGATAAGTGAACGTAAATCACGTCGCCGGGCTTGACCAGCACGTCGCCGTATCGCTGTCCGGTCCAACTCCAATCTTCCGGCAACAGGACGATGTCATTTGCGCCGACGCGTGCGTAGATTTCAAGGGGCAGGGCGCGGGTGACCTCGGCATGCACATAATCTCCTGGTCGCGTGGCCGTGGCCCAGTCAGGGTGCTTGTAGTCTTCAATCGTGGAGCCGCCGGCGAGAATGTTTTCGAGCTTGCCCTTCCATCCATGTCGACGCTCGCAGGCTGCCAGACCATCCAGGAGAGATTTGTTGGCTGCCTTCTGCATTTCCAGATCGAGCGTGGTATCCACGCGCAAGCCCGCTTCGTGAACCTCTTCCGATCCAAAGCGCTTTTCGAGCTCCTGGCGGACTTCTTCCTGAAACCACGGCGCTACAGACATCTCCGGCTGTGTGAGGTGGAGACCGAGCGGAGAGCGGCGCGCCTGTTCTGCCTGCTGATGGGTGATCACGCCGTCCGACTCCATTTCGCTGAGCACCAGGTTGCGGCGGCGCAGGGCTTTTTCGGGATTGATGATGGGGGAATACGCGACGGGTCCTTTGGGCAAGCCCGCCAACAGCGCGGCTTCAGTGAGGTTCAGATCCTTGGCATGCTTGCTGAAGTAGTACTCTGACGCGGCCTCGAAGCCATACATGCCACTGCCGAGATAAATCTGATTTCCGTAGAGTGAGAAGATCTGTTGCTTGGTGAAGGCACGCTCGATCTGGATGGCGAGATAGGCCTCCTGGGCCTTGCGCGCGGCGGTGCGATCGGCGGAAAGAAAAAGATTGCGCGCCAACTGCATGGTGAGGGTGGAGGCACCCTGGGCGCGTCCGTGACTGCGCAAATCGTGCCACAGCGCGCCGGCAATGCGGAGAACGTTGATGCCCCAATGGGATTCGAAATTCTTGTCTTCGATGGAGATGACAGCCTGGCGCAGAACGGGGGCGAAATCGTCGTAGTTGACCACTACGCGCCTTTCCAATGCAAAGGAACCGATGAGCCGCCCCTTGCGGTCATAGAGATCGGTCATGGTGGAGGGGCGGTAGCGTTCGAGGTCGTTTATCTGGGGCAGATTGACTGAAAAGACCAAGGTCAGGCCGGCAAGTGAACCGGTGACGACGGCAAGGATGAGGAGAGTGGCAAGAGCCAGCTTGCCGGCAACCTTTCGCCGCTTAAAAACGGGAACGGGATCGGGGCGCAGCTTATGGGTCCGGCCAAGGCCGCGTTGTTCGATCGGCTGGGCAGGTGGGGCAGCCAAGGAATAAAGCCTCTTCGGCATTCCTCAAACGTGCCGAAAAGGGATGCCTCAGTTCAAGGCTAGCACGCTTGCGCTCGACCCGCAGGCATCCTCATGGCACGGCGAACCACGCAGGACAAGAACAAGAAATCGGTGCGAATCAGCTATTTTTGGCTTTGAGCAACGCGAGCGCTTTGTTCAGCGGCTCATCGCTTTTTGGCGGAGCGGCTTCATCGTCAAAATCATCTTCATTGGCCTGCCCGACAAGCACCGTCGGCGCAACCGCTTCGTCCTGAATCTTCTTTCCGTCTGGACCTTCGTACTTGGCGACTGTCAGAAGTAATGCGGAGCCGTCAGCCAGTTCGATGGTCTTTTGTACGGAGCCTTCACCAAAGGTGCGCTCGCCAACGACATCGCCGCGCTTTGCGCCTTCGATGGCGTCAGCGGTCAGCTCCGCGGCGCCGTAGGTTCCGCGATTGACCAGGACGGCCACAGGGGCGTTGGTGAGAAACTTGGCTGGATCGGCTGTAAAGGTCTGGCGCGGGAAACGCTGACCCTCAAGAGTGGCGAGCGTGCCCTGGTTGATGAAGAAATTTGCCAGGCGAAGACCGTCTGCCGCACTTCCGTCAGAAACATCGCGCAGGTCGAGGAGGATTTTGCGCCCTTTTCCCGCAGACTTGATCTTTGCTTCGATCTGATCGACGCGGGCGGTGGAGAGGGAGCCCGGTTTGAGATAGAGGATGCTGGAGTTTTCGTACTGCTGCTCGGCGAGTGTCGGCGCAGCGACTTCGGTGCGGGTAAGCGTGATTTTGTCGGGATCAGCCTTGCGGGGACGAACCACCGAAATCGTTACGGTAGAACCGGGCTTGCCATCGAGCAAGAGTCGAATGACGGCCAGAGACAGTTCGCGGGTGGACTGATCGCCGATCGACTCGATCACGTCGCCGTCGGCAAGATGTTCCCGGTCTGCGGGCGAGCCGGGCATGACGCTCACAATGGTGGCATAACCGAAGCGCTTGGAAACCGTCACACCGACCTGCGCGACGCCAGAGGTAGGGCGAGCCTTGTAAATCTTGTATTCCGGTGCGGTGAGGAAGCTCGAATCCGCATCGAGCGACTCAAGCAGTCCGTGCAATGCTCCCGTGGTGACGTCGTTGATGTTGGGCTCAGTGACGTAGTCGCTCTGGATCCTTTTCAGGACTTCGGCATAGACGTGCATCTGGCGGTAAGCGCCATCCTGCTCGCCACCAGCGTGGACACCAAACAGTCCAAATTCGCCGAGCGCAAAGCCGAGGCCGAGAGCGGCAAAGACCGCTATAGCTAGAATAAAAGTAAGTCGCTGAAAGAATCGAGACACACACACCACCAGGTACGGCCTCAGGGGAAGCAGGCTGCACACTCTTATAGACGCAATGATATCGCAAGCGGTGGTTGGTCAGGCTTGCGGATTGGCAAATTGGCGGTTCCCAAAGCCAGCGGGCTTTGATTCTGGCTAGAATCGAAGGTTCTCGATTTCTCTTTGGGGCAGAGATTAAGGAGAACCTTCCTGCTTCGAAAGCTCGGATAATTCGGCAACGACGCGGTCCAGTTCCTCGACTATGCGGTTCGTTCCCGCTGATTTGAATACCTTTAGCATCTCGTTGAAATACCAGAGCTGCTGATCGCGACCGCGTTTGAACCGGCCCCAGATCTTTGCACCGCTCTTGCGGTAATCGTCGAGCATGGTTCGGGCGTTGTAGAGCTTGTCGGCGGCGGAGATGAGCTGGGTCTCGGGAGATTCGGTGGGAAGGCGGGCCAGGTAGTGCTCCTTGCGTGCTTCCCAGGGCTCCTTGTTGCTCGAATCCTCAGACAAGGTGTCGGAGAGTCCTTCGACCATTGTTGCAACATTGTCACCGAAGTTCTGGCGAACGTCTTCGAGGCGTGTGTGGCCGCCGTGATCTTCGACAGCGTCGTGGAGCACGGCGGCGATGACCATGTCTTCGGTTACCGGGAATTTGACGCGCCCGGACTCACCCATGACGAGCGAGGCGACACCGAGAAGGTGGGCCATGAAGGGGATGGACGTGGCCTTGCGGCGTTCGATGTGGAGGACGCGGGCGTAGTCGACGGCGAGGGTGAAGCGCTGGGTGAGGTGAAGCTGGTGGTCGGGTGGCTTAGATTTTGGATCGGTCATCTTTTTCTTCCTGAAGCCGGTTGGCCGCGAACCGACTTACGCACTGTCATTTTCGCCTCCCCGGGTTAGGGGACGGCTTGATTGAATCGCCAGATTGTTGCGGAAATCTCTGCGCGCTCAACTATATGCTTACCTAGCGGGAGGTAGTTATGATCTCACGTCGCGACGTCGTTGCCGGATTGATTGCCGTGCCGTGCGCACTTGAAGCGCTGGCTGTTTCGGGACCTGAAGCGGAAAAGGCCGGGCAAATCATGGGCCCCACGGTGTTTGAGTGGGAGGATATGAAGCCGGTGAAAACCGCAACGGGGGAAGTGCGCTCTCTCTGCAAGGGCCCCACTGCGACGGTGGATCAGCTGGAGATGCATGTGACCACACTCAATCCCGGACAGAGCCCCCATCCTCCGCATCGACACGTCAACGAGGAACTGATCATTCTGCGTGAGGGCGAATGTGAAACGTTGTCCGACGGGAAATGGGTAAAGGTGGGGCCGGGGTCAGTGGTGTTTAACGCTTCAAACAGCCTGCACGGAATTCGCAACGTCGGCACAACTTCGGCCACGTATTTCGTCATTAACTGGAGCCCCAACAAGGCTTCAATTGGGGGATGAAGCATTTGCAAGCCTGGCGGACGCGGGCAGGAAATGGGATTTCTAAGCTACTGATTACATTGGGAGGTCTGGTGGCGTCCCTTTTCGTCTCGATTAGGCCCGAACTTCTGTGCACTTAAGGGTTCGAAGGTTTTCGATGATAACTCTCTGCGAAGATGCCATTGAACCCACAATAATCCCGTGCGGCATCTTGCGTGCTTTCATCGTCAGGGATAACCAACGTTGCGGCATCTCGGAGATGTGCATGAAAGACAGAGCCCCCAACGGTGATTTCGAGATCGTCGCCTTTCGGCGTGCCTTCTCCATTCAACTGACACACCCACCTCGCATCCTCCGGATGTGCCGTCTGTATCACAATGAGGTAACCAGGCCCGATCGGGTAGAGCGTTAGACCGCCGAAGGTCTTCACCTCGTACCGGCCCGAAAATCGGTGTGCCGGGTTGGATCCCTCGAGCAATGAAAGTCGATCCTGGTAGAGTTTGCCGAGGCAATTGGCATCCTGTTTGCACTCATTCCGGCGCACCAGCCAAGCTCTTTGGTCCGATTTAATCTGGATCGTCTGGCCGTTATCAAGGTCAAAATCTACCAGCATTTCCCTCCAAATTCTGCCTAGCCGAAGGTCGAGATGCGATAGAGCGGCATTTGCGCAGATAGCCTTCTCGGAAGCAGACAACGCCTTTTTACAGTCGAATGATGGTTGCTCTTGCGGGGCAGCGTAGGCGGAGAGAGGCAGCAATAGCAACAGAAAAGTTGTAACTAAATGCGCTTCAGCTGCAATTCGGCGGGCCATCCATTCTCCTCTACCAAGCAAAGCTTCAGTTGGGTGGAACCCGAACATTCCTGTCATTCATGCGCACGACGAGCGACGCTTTCAATGAACAAAACTTCCCGATCCGGCATTCGAAGAGTGGCGCCTCTCGATATAGGGTTATGGCTCACTTCAATGCCGGGCCTGTTGTTTTAGCATTCTGTCGATATCATGATGCGCATCGACTGTCTTCTCGACGACATCACGCTGTCTGGCGAAATATGGCCATTTGCGAGATAGCCCGGGGACGCGCATTCGTGACTGTTGCTTAAGCCACTGATTTTATGGTGGCGGGAGGCAGGATCGAACTGCCGACCTACGGGTTATGAATCCGTCGCTCTAACCATCTGAGCTACCCCGCCGGGAGGGTGTATAGCCGACTTGCGGCACCACTCTAGATGATACGGGGGGTTGAATTTAAGGTCAAACCATTGCATGGAGCGGTTCTGGCTCAGTATGACGGGAAACCATCCCTCAGGGGCTAAATCCCTCGTTCATTTTGCTTTGATTACGGCACGAATAAATTCGTGCCCTTTCAAAACGATCGCAAATATAACCTCAACCTGTGGAGCATCCCTGCCTTGGCGAACGGAAGTTTGAGGTGTAAACGTTTTGGAGAGCTTTGGGACGTGGCTGCAGGCGGCGGATGAAGTTCGAGCGGCGGCTGCTGTAGACTCGCGTGCATGAGCAAGTTACGGATTGCGGGGGTGATACCGGCGCGGCTCAGCTCCACTCGGCTCGAGCGCAAGGTGTTGCGGGAGATCGCGGGGCGACCGATGGTGGAGTGGGTTTGGCGCGCCGCGGCCGGGAGTGGGCAAATGGACCCGGTGGTGGTGGCCACAGACTCCGACGAAGTGGCCGATGTGTGTCGAGAGCGCAGTATTCCGGTGGCCATGACATCGGCGAATTGCGCCAGTGGGTCGGACCGGGTGCGCGAGGCGGCTCGGCAGATAGATGCGGATATTTACGTCAATATCCAGGGTGATGAGCCGACTTTGACGCCGGATTTTTTCCCGCCGCTGCTGGGGCTGTTCGAGCGTCCCGAGGTGCATGTTGCCACTTTGGCGGTGAGGTGCCCGGCCCTCGACATTGACAATCCCAGTGCGGTGAAGGTGGTGACGGCGCTGGACGGGAAGGCGCTGTATTTTTCGCGCGCGAAGATTCCGCTGGACCGGGATTACGTGGGATTTGCCGGGTATCGAAAGCATCTTGGGATTTATGCGTATCGCAAGGCTGCGCTGGAACGGTTTGGCGAACTTCCGCCGGGGTGGCTGGAGAACGTGGAAAAGCTGGAGCAGTTGCGGCTGCTTGAAAACGGAATCGACATTTACGTGGCAGGCGCGCCGGTGGACACGATTGGCGTGGACACGGAAGAGGATCTGGAGAGGGCGGAGGCGGTGTTGCTTTCAAGGGCTCGGGAGTAGATAGGGAGTAGGGAATAACGGGTCGGGACTAGCTTGCATGACCCCGGGAAGGGCCCCGAGAAATCCGAATTGCGCGCAAGATTCGGAGTGTACGCAGATCGCAGATCGACGACGATGGATTCATGAAGAGCAATGTTCAATTCGCAGTAGTGGAGAAGGGCTCGACACGGATCAACAGCGAGCGCGTGTGGCAGCAGGTTGTGAACCGCGACAGCAGCGCGAAGTTCTTTTACGCGGTTGCGACTACGGGTGTGTTTTGCAGGCCGGGCTGCACAAGCCGGAAGCCGCTGCGTGAGAATGTGCGGTTTTTTGCAACCATGGATGAAGCAGTGGCCGCTGGATATCGTCCATGCATGCGGTGCAAGCCGACCACGGCTGCGTCGAGCGAACCTTTGGATAGAATTCGCACGCATATTGAGCGGAACATCGATCGCGCGGTGTCACTCGCAGAGCTGGGGCGCATTGCGGGGATGAGCCCGTTTACGGTGCAGAGGCAGTTCAAGGAGCTGATGGGAGTGAGCCCGCTGCAATACCAGCGATCGCTGCGTGCGGGCAGGCTTCGCACTGCATTGAAAGAGAGGGACCGGGTGACGGACGCGATCTATGAGGCGGGGTTCGGTTCGTCGAGCCGTGCGTATGAAGGCACTCAGCTGGGCATGACTCCCGCGCGCTTTGCCCAGGGCGGGAAGGGCGAGACGATTCGCTGGTGCACGGCGCGTTCACCGTTTGGATGGGTTGTGGTGGGGAGTACGGAACGCGGGCTCTGCTGGCTGTCGCTTGCCTCGACATCCGCGGAAGCGGAGGCCGGTCTTCGCACGGAGTTTCCGGAGGCTGCATTGCGGCGCGATTCGTCGCTGTCGCGAATGGTGGATGACGCGCTGAAGAGCGTGCGCGAGGGCGAGGACCTGGCTGCCCGGCGCAGCTGGAACGATTCGCTGGATCTTCG
The DNA here is from genome assembly GCA_963826915.1 of uncultured Acidobacteriaceae bacterium. Lineage (GTDB taxonomy): Bacteria > Acidobacteriota > Terriglobia > Terriglobales > Acidobacteriaceae > Telmatobacter. The sequence continues at coordinate 540,129 of CAWGYG010000002.1, read as the reverse complement.
CGGAACTGTTTTTCAATTGCGCGTGTGGCAGGCGCTGCGGCAGATTCCGCGTGGAGAGACGCGCACGTATAGCCAACTGGCGCGGGAGATGGGCGACCCCAAGGCAACGCGGGCGGTGGCTCGCGCCTGCGCAACCAACCGGGTGTCGCTGGTGGTGCCGTGCCATCGCGTGGTGGGCGTGAGCGGTTCGCTGACCGGATATCGATGGGGAGTGGAACGGAAAAGGCAGATTCTGGAGGCGGAAAAACAGCCAGAAGCTCCTAGCCGGTAGCTTTCCGGCTCTTGCCCTCCGACTTCGCTCGCATGTTTTGAAGTTCTTGCTTTCCCAGCCATGACACGATGAAACGGCGTCACGGGCGGGGCACATAACTTGTCGCGGACCTCAACCTCGCGAGGAGCGGATCTTTCGGGGACATCAAGACCAACGAATCCGGGTTAGATGCGGGCACCACCGGAGGCCTGGATGGTTTGCCCGTTGACCCAATAGGAATCGTCGGAGGCTAGGAAGGCCGCGATGGATGCGATGTCCTGCGGCTGGCCGATGCGGCCAAGCGGTGTCTCAGATTCGGTTTTCTTCTGGAAGTCGCTTCCGATGAAGCCGGCGGCGTGCGTGCCTTCCGTCTCGATCATTCCGGGGTTCGAGCGAATTGACGCGAATCTTCTTTGGGCCCAGTTCGCCTGCCAAGGCAACGGTGATGGAATCGAGGGCGCCTTTGGTGGCGCTGTAGACCGAAGCAGAAGGAATGCCGGCTGCCGCAACAGATCCGATGTTGATTACGCTACCGCCTTCTGGGTCGAAGTGCTTGAGCTGCGGCTTGCGTCGTGAGCAAAAGCCCGAGGACGTTGACATTGAACTGCTTGTGGAAGTGCTCGGGCGTCACGGCTTCCAGTGGGCCGAACTCATAGATGCCGGCGTTGTTGACAAGAATGCTGATGGGACCTAGCTGCTTTGACACGGTCTCGATAAGCGGGCCGATGGTGTCGGGATCGGCAACGTTTGCCTGAACCGCAATGGCTCTACCTCCGGCTTGCTTGATTTCCGCGACAACTTTGTCCGCGCCCGCTTTGCTGCCGGAGTAGTTGACTGCAACCGCGGCGCCCTGTGATGCAAGCTCAAGCGCGATGGCTGCCCCGATGCCTTTGGATGCTCCTGTTACCAATGCGACCTTGCCTTGTAGTCTGCTCATAATCTCTGCTCCTCGCCGGCCTGCCATCATTTCGACATTTCGACAACTATCGAATTGATTAGCAAGGAGCCAGAAGGATTCAGGATGATTGTGGAAAAGTGTTGGCGTGTGAGGTCAGCGAGTGGGGCAGGAGGTGGGGCTGAGGGATAGCAGGTTGGAGGCCAGGGCATCGAGCACGCCGGGTTTGATGGAGAGGAAGTGGAATTTACCTTCGCGTCTTACGTCAATGATTCCGCTCGCTTGAAGCTCCTTGATGTGGTGAGACAACGTGGCGGGAGCGATGGCAAGGGCTTCGCGGGCATCGGTGCAGCCGAGCGGACAGGATGATTTTGCGATGCGTTCGAGGAGTTCGAAGCGCTTGGGATCGGCGAGGGCTTTGAGGAGCGCGGTGCGCTGGGCGCGGGTGAGGCGCGTGACTTTCGCGGAGTTGGACGGTGCTTTGACTTGCTGGATCGGCGACATTCTGATGTGCTCCGGCTATTGGATGCAATGGTAGCGCAGCGGGATTGAGCGGCGACAATTGCGAGAGAGATTTGGTAGTGAGGTTGGAGAGGATTTGGGTCCCTGCTATCCCACCCATGCCACGATGAGACTGTGTCATGGATGGGGCACCCAATTTCGAGTATCTTGTTGCTTGGTTGAGGTGAGTGCTTTCCCACCCATGCCGCGATCACCACCCCACCGACCAAGACCCCTCGACGGGGACCCCGGCAACTGCGTCATGGATGGGGCACCCACATCGCCGGATATTTCAGGCCCGCTTGTGAGCCATTGCCAGCAGTGTCTGGAAGTGGGGCGGGTCGGGCTCTTTGTAGACGACGGAGGTTTGGACCTTTGCGAAGCCGGCTTTCTCGAGCATGGTTTCGAGTTCGGCTTCACTGAATCCGAGCCATTCGTCGGCGTACATTTCGCGCGCCTCTTCGAAACGATGCTTGGATAGATCGAGAACGGCGATGCGGCCCGCCGGACGCAAAATGCGCCATGCCTCGGCAAGTGCGTGCTGGGGATGGAGCGCGTGGTGGAGTGACTGCGAAAAGAAGACGAGGTCGACAGATGCATCGTCGAGAGGCAGTTCTTCCATATCGCCGAGGCGGTAGTCGACATTCTTGACGTGATGACGATGCGCCTGCTCGCGCGCGAACTCGATCATTTTTGCAGAGGAATCGACGGCCAGCACCCTGATTGCATTTTGCGCGAGGAGGAGTGAGAAACTACCGTCGCCAGCGCCGAGGTCGGCGATGACCATGGGCGGCATCAGGCGGAGGAGGGCTTCGGCGAGGCTTTTCCAGGACTTGCCGGGAACGTAGTTTTTGCCGAGGCGTCCGGCGACGCTGTCGAAGAAGGCGCGCATCTTGTCCTGGCGTTTCTTAATGACGCGGCGAGCTGCGGTGCAGTCGTGCGCGGCCTCGGGGATTTCTCGTTCGGCACGAGAGAGGAGTTCGGCAAGAACATCGTTGCCGTTCCCGATGGTGAGCTTGTAGAGGCTGCTCTTACCGGTGCGGCGGTCCTCGACAAGGCCAACCTGCTTGAGCTGGGAAAGGTGAGTGGAGATGGTGCTCTGGCCCATGACCAGGATTTCCTGAAGTTCCGCGACGGAGAGCTCCTCGGCCTTTAACAGCAGCAGGATGCGGAGCCGGTTGGGGTCGGCTACGACGCGCAGAATTTTCACAATTGACGCGGCCATGGGTTTCTGGTACACATCAATATATCACGATACATCGATATAAGGAGATCTGAATGGCATCGTCAACCCTCGAATTGACTGAATACAAAGTTGCAGACCTGGCGTTGGCCGATTGGGGCCGCAAGGAAATTTCAATTGCCGAGCACGAGATGCCTGGCCTGATGGCGATCCGCAACAAGTACGCGGCTGAGAAGCCACTGAAAGGCGTACGGATCACGGGTTCACTGCACATGACCATTCAGACCGCGGTGTTGATTGAGACGCTGGTGAGCCTGGGTGCGGAAGTGCGCTGGGCGAGCTGCAACATCTTTTCGACGCAAGACCACGCGGCGGCGGCAATCGCGGCGAGCGGTGTGCCGGTATTCGCATGGAAGGGTGAGAGCCTCGAAGAGTATTGGGATTGCACGTATCGCGCGCTGACCCACAAGGGCGGCGAAGGGCCGGAGTTGGTGGTGGACGATGGCGGCGACGTGACGCTGCTGATTCACAAGGGCTATGAACTTGAGAACGGCGACAAGTGGGTTGATACGCCTTCAGGCAACCACGAAGAGCAGGTGATCAAGGACCTGTTGAAGAAAGTGTTTGCCGAAGACCCGCAGCACTGGCACAAGGTTGTGAAGGAGTGGCGCGGCGTTTCAGAAGAGACCACGACCGGCGTGCACCGGCTTTACAAGATGATGGAGCAGGGCAAGTTGCTGGTGCCGGCCATCAATGTGAATGACTCAGTGACCAAATCGAAGTTTGACAACCTGTATGGCTGCCGCGAGTCGCTGGCTGACGGCATCAAGCGCGCGACAGACGTGATGGTGGCGGGCAAGGTTGCCGTGGTTTGCGGATATGGCGACGTGGGCAAGGGCTGTTCGCACTCTTTGCGCGGGATGGGCGCACGCGTGATTGTGACGGAAGTGGATCCGATCAACGCGCTGCAGGCGGCGATGGAAGGATTTGAAGTCACAACGATCGAAGACACGCTGGGACGCGGCGACATCTACGTGACCTGCACCGGCAACGTGGACATTATTACGCTCGCGCACATGAAGAAGATGAAGGACCAGGCGATCGTGTGCAACATCGGACACTTCGACAACGAAATCCAAGTCGACTTGCTCAACGCGGAAAAGGGCGTGGAGAAGCTGAACATCAAGCCTCAGGTGGATTGCTACAAGTTTCCCGATGGACACAGCATCTTCATGCTGGCCGAGGGACGGCTGGTGAACCTGGGCTGCGCGACGGGGCATCCGAGCTTTGTGATGTCGAACAGCTTTGCCAACCAGACGCTGGCGCAACTCGACCTGTGGAAGAACAAGGACAGCTACAAGATCGACGTCTACACGCTACCCAAGAAGCTGGATGAGGAAGTGGCCCGGCTGCACCTGGAAAAGATCGGAGTGAAGCTGACCACGCTGACCGAGAAGCAGGCCGAGTACATCGGCGTTCCGGTGGAAGGGCCTTACAAGCCGGAGTTTTATAGGTACTAGCCATTAGGGAGTAGGGATAGGGAACTGGGGGCGGGAGCAATCCTGGCCCCTTTCCTTTTCTGGGTGAACCCCATCATTCGAAGGACCTGGTTCGGACTTGATGTCGTAGGATTGCGGAATGAAAGCGCGACCTCGCGAGATTGTCACTTTTCTGGTTCTGGTTTTTCTGTTCAGTTGCGTGCCGTATGCGCTGATGATTCACTCGCACCACATCGGAGCCGGGAATGGGCTGGTGGTGCGGCTGGTGATGTGGTGTCCGGCGGCTGCGGCGTTCGCAACGTGCGCCTTGTTCCACATCGATACACGAACGCTGGGCTGGAGTTGGCGGCCGGTGCGCTACGAGGCTTACGGGTATCTACTTCCTCTGCTCTATGCGATTCCTGTGTACGCGGTGGTGTGGATCGCGGTGCGCGGATCGTTTGCGCTGGGCGAATTTGAGACGAAAGCCGCTGCGTCGCTGAGTCTTTCTTCGTCACCGCACCTGGCCACCTTTGGGCTGATGATTCCGATGCTGGCTACGCTGGGTGTGATCGGGAGTACGGCTAATGCCCTTGGCGAGGAGATCGGATGGCGCGGATTTCTATTGCCGCGCCTGACGCGTCAATTCGGATTTACAGGCGGTTGCATCGTTAGCGGATTGATCTGGGCGGCATGGCATTATCCGGGACTGCTGTGGTCTGACTACAACGCAGGCACCAATCCGAAATACGCGTTGGCATGCTTCACGCTTATGGTGACCGCAGATTCGTTTATTATGGGCTGGCTGCGGTTGAAGTCGGGGAGCCTGTGGCCGTGCGCGCTGCTGCATGCCTGCCACAATCTTTTCGTTCAGGCGATTTTGGACCAGATGACGGCTTCTGCGGGAAAGACTCTCTACTACACCACGGAATTTGGCTGCGGGCTGGTGCTGACCATTGGCGCCGTCGCGGTGTATTTCTGGAGCCGACGCGGGGAATTGACGAAGGATGCGGGCAACTAACTCTCCTTTAGCTTCTAGAGGTAGTTGTGTAAATGCTCTTTGGCCAGCGGGATTCATCCCTCAGGGGCTAAAGCCCGCAGTTTTCTTGGGCTTTGTTGGCACCACTAAAGTCGTGCCCTTTCAAGACGCTGGATTTTACAACTAACCCTAGCGCCGTTTGCGGCCTGCGAGGCGTTGAAAGACACGCCATGTCGCACTGTGCATGAGGCGAGTCTGTTCAGCTTTCAGGGCGGCGTATGAGTGCTTGACGTAAACGTCGAACTCCGGAGGCCAGCCGATCGTGGAGCGGCGCTCGCTGTAATCGCCTTCTGCCCACCTGGCCAGGACCGCTTTATATCCCACTACGTGAGTTACGAAATCGAGCAGGCATTTCGGCATCTGCTCTTCGATAATGAGGTGAGCCTTCTCAATGATTACCCTCTCGCGAATGTCATTCAGCGGCATGAAGATGGTGGTCATCCACAGCATCCACTCCTTCATTTCCTCGTCGCGAATCGGATAGCTCTGCTCCTTGCCCTGCTTTTTCAGCAGCGAGCGATAGGCAATATTTCCCGTCTCCGACGCCACATACAGAGGACCGTAGAACTCATTCAGGCGCTTGTTAACCAGATCGAGCTTGTCTTTGCGGAGGGCCAGCACGCGCGCGCTGAGGAACGTAACAAGGTAACCGGCGAAAGCAAGGATGATGGTGAGGATGGCCGCATTTTGCAACAGGTTGGGCGAAGTGAAGGAAGACATGTCCATGGAGTGCTCTGCCTCGCGGAAAAGTATACGCGCAGGCTTCGACGCGGCACTGTGACCGCGGCGGCCCTTGCAAATTCGCTATTTGGCGCGCCGAGCCGGAACCAGCTTTGGATTCTGCGGAACAACCTTGATCTCGAAAATCCTGGGCCAGAGTTTGCCGGTGACGAAAAGGCGATCTTGTGCGCTGTCGTAGGCGATTCCATTCAGCACTGCTCCATCGCTGGATCGCTGGCTTACAGGCAGCAGTCCGGTCAGGTCGATCCACCCGAGGACTTTTCCAGTAGCCGGCGATATGCGGGCGATTCGATCCGAGTACCATATGTTCGCGTAAATCTCGCCGTGTATATATTCCAGTTCATTCAATTTGGCGACGGGTATTCCACGATCTTTAACCACGATGCGCCGGACTTCGCGAAAAGTTGATGGATCGAAAAAGCGGAGGGTCGCGGTGCCATCGCTGAGGATCAGGCTTTTTCCGTTCTGGGTCAGGCCCCAACCCTCACCGTCGTAATGAAATGTTCGCAACAGGTGAAAGGTGGCCCGGTCATATACCAGGGCTGTGTGCTCTTGCCATGTGAGCTGAATGAGAGTGCTGCCCCATTGCGTAAGACCTTCCGCGAAATATTGGCTGGGCACATCGTGAAGTTGAAGGATGCGGCCGGTTTCGAGGTCTTCTTCGCGCAGAGAAGAGTGGCCTTTGATGCCCGTGCTCTCGTAGAGGTGGCCATCAAGGTAGATGAGTCCCTGGGTGAAAGCCTGCTGATCGTGCGGATAGGCGTGCACGATGCGATAGGTGTCTGCCGCGTGGGCAAGCTGCGCGGCCGCAAGACAGAAAAACAGAGCGAAGAGGATGAGCCAAACGCGCTGCGGTAGGCTGGGGTTGCGGCGGCTCATCTGCCTCCGTGGAATTTGCCGAATGTCCTCGCGCTCAGTACCGACATAACAAGCACGCCTGCGCCGAGTGGGAGTACGTCTTGAGCGCTGCGGATGCTAAAGGCGCCAACACAAAAGACCAGCAGATACGCAACGACGAGGTTGAAAAACCCCCAGATAACATTCACCGTCGAGGAAGACAATCCTTTACCGGGCGGCGACGCGAAGGGGCTCTGAAAGGCGCGGCCGGATACGCCGTTGCCCAGGTGCGGAAGGGCGTTTGCCAGGAATGCTCCGCCGAAGAAATATGCTACATAGTCATACCAATGCAAAGATCCACGCTCCGGGGCGTCATGCAAGCGCCAGCAGCTATTCTAGCTTGCCCCGAGATAGACGAAACGGAAGAGGAAGAGCACCGCAAGGATGTAGAGCAGCCAATCCTGTTTGCGATAGTTACCGGTCACGAGGTGAAGGATTGCCCACGAGATGATTCCGAAGCCGAGCCCATTGGCGATGGAGTAGGTGAGTGGAATCAGGATCAGGGTAAGAAAGGCGGGAACGGCGACGAGCGGATCGTTCCAGCGGATCTCGGTGATGGTGGCGAGCATCATGGAGCCGACGAGGATGAGCGCGGGCGCAGTGGCGGCTGAAGGGACAATGCCAACGAAAGGGGCTGCGATGATGGCGCCGAGGAACAGGATCCCGGTGACGATGGCGGTGATGCCCGATCGGCCCCCGGCCATGACGCCGGCCGTGGATTCGACGTAACTGGTGACGGTGGATGTGCCGGCGAGGGAGCCAAAGACGGTGGATGTGGCGTCGGCAAGAAGGATGCGGTTGAGGCGGGGGATGGAGTGGTCGGCGGCGATGAGGCCGGCGCGCTTGGTGACGGCCACGAGGGTGCCGAGGTTGTCAAAGAGGTCGACGAAGAAGAAGACAAAAATAATCTCGAGCAGGCCCTTGCTGAGGGCTCCACGGATGTCGAGTTTCAGGGCCGTTTGAGTCAGCGCCCGAAACCCTCCCGGGGCCGGAGACCACTGGACCAGGTTCTGCGCCCAGTCAATTGTGGTTTTGGAGAGTGTGAGTGACAGCGAGCCCGCGTGCAATGCGGCAAGGGCAAACGCCCAGGCGAATGCAGTGGTGCCGAGGACGCCGATGAGAATTGAGCCGCGTACCTTCTTTACTTCAAGAGCGACCATCAGAATGAGGCCGAAGAGCGCGAGGGCAGTACCGGGGTTGCGGATGTTTCCAAGCCCGACGAAGGTGGCGGGATCGCCGATAACGAGTCCCGCGTTACGAAACCCGATGAATGCGATGAAAAGGCCAATACCGCTGGCGACCGCTGCGTACAACTCGTGAGGGATGGAGCGGAGAATCATCTGGCGTACGCCCGCAGCAGTCAGCGCCAGAAAGATTACTCCGGAAAGAAACACCGCTCCCAGCGCGGTTTGCCAGGGGATGTGCATTTTCAGGCAGACGGTGTAGGTGAAGTAGGCGTTGAGTCCCATGCCAGGCGCGAGTGCGATAGGGTAGCGTGCGATGATGCCCATCAGAATTGAGCCGAAAGCTGCAGAGAAGCAGGTCGCTGCCGTAGCTGCCGCAATCGGAACACCTGCCGCCGAGAGGATGGCCGGGTTCACCAGGACGATGTAGGCCATGGTGAGAAACGTTGTCACTCCAGCCAGGATTTCAGTGCGCCAATTGGTCCCCAGATGAGTGAACTCAAAATAGTTTTCGATTTGCTTGAGCATAGGCGGGTGTCTTTAAAGCGAAACCAGAGTAACTGTGTCGTGTTGAGTTTTGTTTAAGGTCGCCGCTCGCTTCACCCCACAGACGAAGACCTGTCCGTGGGGACCCCGGTTCTGATGGTCGCGTCGACTTGAGTGTTGCGGCTTTGGGATACATCGACTCTGTTTCCGCTATAGAAGACCACATGCGCCGCGCATCGCAAAGGAATTTGTGTGCGTATTCTGTCGATTCAGGGTCGATTGGATGCGATGGAGAGCGCAGGAGCTGGGATTTCTAGAGAGGAAAGACTGGTCGATGCGCGTCGGCGCGAGTCGTTTCTTGGTACTATTGAAAATCCATGGGTCGAAATTTCAGAAATGGCAAGCCTCTGAAAGGCGCATTGCGCGCCGCGATCGAGATCGCGTTTATTGTTTTTCTTTTCTATTCAAACCTGTTGATGGGGGAATTTACAGTTGCGAACGGTCACGGGAAGACATTTGCGGTTGCGTTGACCGACATATTTACATCGACAAATTTCATGATCGCGATGATATCTGCTGGAATTGGATACGCGGTGTTTGAATATCTTCGCAGGAAGTTCTAGTCAGATTGCAGGCATCTCGGGGCTGAAGCAGCTTGACGCCCAATCAGGTGTTTTCCGCTCGCTCGTGGCGCACGACTAAGAGCGAAAAGCAGGTCCTTCGCTCCGCTTACCCACGAACGTTCCCGTTCGCGGGTCCCAAGCAGCTCCGCTCAGGATGACAAGTCTTGGGTGAAGGCGCGTCTTTCTAACGGTTTCATCTTTTAGCGCAATCGGGCACGGGGACGCTAGAGAAGTTTAGCTGCGTCTTTGGCGAAATATGTGACGATGAAGTCCGCGCCGGCGCGGCGAATGCCGATGAGGGACTCGAGAATGGTGCGGTCGCGATCGAGCCAGCCTTTCTCGAATGCAGCCTGCAGCATCGAGTATTCGCCGGAAACCTGGTACGCACCGATGGGCACATCGAAGTTGTCGCGGGCGGCGCGCACTACATCGAGGTACGGCATCGCGGGCTTCATCAAAATCATGTCTGCGCCTTCTTCAAGATCGAGATCAATCTCGCGCATGGCTTCGCGGAGGTTCGCGCCATCCATCTGGTAGGTTTTACGGTCGCCGAATTGAGGGGCAGAGTCTGCCGCCTCGCGAAAGGGTCCGTAAAAGGCCGACGCGAATTTTGATGCGTAGCTGAGGATCGGGGTCTGGGTGCTGCCATCGCTGTCGAGTGCGCTCCGAATCGCGTCCACGCGCCCGTCCATCATGTCACTGGGAGCCACGATGTCAGCGCCCGCGCGAGCAAGGCTGGAGGCGGTGCGGCCGAGCAATTCGAGGGAAGGATCGTTGTCGACGTCATAGCCTTCTTTGGTCTGAACGACCACCCCGCAGTGGCCGTGGCTGGTGTACTCGCAGAGGCATACGTCGGCAATGAGGACAAGTTCTTTGGAGGCGGGACTTTGTTTGAGTGCACGGAGGCCCTGCTGAACGATGCCGTCGTTGTCCCAGGCGCCGGTGGCCTGCTCATCTTTTTTGTCGGGCAGGCCAAAGAGCAGAAGGCCGCCAATGCCCAGCCTCGCCGCTTCTTCAGCTTCGCGGACCGCTTCGTCTACTGAAAGATTGAACACGCCGGGCATGGAACTTACAGCGTTGCGCACGCCTTTGCCGGGACACAGGAACAAGGGGTAGATCAGGTCGCCCGGGTCCAGCGTGGTTTCGCGGACCAGCGAACGAAGGGACTCGGTGCGGCGGAGGCGGCGCATGCGTGTTTCCGGGAAGCTCATGGGTTGATTGTAAGGGGCACCGGCGGATTTTAAGTGACGCGGATCACGCAGAACAGGCTCGATTCTCCCGGCGAGAAATCGAGGCGTGGGTTGAACGGCTGGGCGAGGGACCCAGGCTCACAGCTGGTCGTAGAGAGTGCAGTTGCGGTAACCGAGGAGCATCACGAGGGTCCAAATGGCGAGAGCAGTGCCAAAAGGGATCTTGAGAATGCAAAGGAACGCGGCAACGATCGCCACAATGCGACCCCACGGCGCTCGCTCCATGAGGCCCCAGCCTGCCGCCAGCGCCAGCCCAGAACGCAGAGTAATCATGATCCACGCAAAGTGAAGGATGGCTGGCATAAACCACGGCGGGTTTACACCGTGATCGATCGGGCCACGCATCCAGGGGCCGAAGCCTCCAAGGAAGAATGCATTTGCGAATTTAAGTCCAATGAATCCGAGCACGAGGGAAAGCCCACCATAGATAAACCAAACAGTGCTCAGCGCCCTGATCCTGTTGGCGTAGATGGCAACCTGGAAGCCGAGATTGGGAACGGGAGGAATCGGAGCTGTCGCTGGGCGTCCGCACTGGGGGCAGGTTGCCTGCTCCGCTGGGATCGGCTGACCACAACCGCTGCAATACATCGGTACCTCCCGGCGCTGTGGAGCTTCTACGCCTGGTTCCGGGCTCGCGCGCCCTTGCCGAATCTTACTCCGGCTGGGAGTGGGTACGCAGGGCAGGGTGGATTCGTTCCCAATGCTCTTCGTGGCGGTCGTCGCGGAGGATGAGGCCGCTGATATGGCCTTGCCCATCCCGTTCGACGGTGACGCGGGAAAAGCTGCTGCCATTGGGATAGAAGAGAGTGGACAAGGATTCCGCCGACAGCTCGACGATTTCGCCGTGCAAGTTCTTCTGATAGAGATTGTCACCCTGGCGGAAGATGGTAACGGTCACCAGGTCATGAGAGTCGGCGTATTCTCCAGCAAAACTTTCGAGTTGCGCGGGCGTGAGCTTGATGGCAGGCGGATGCAACGGGATTGACAATCGCTCGGCGAAAGGGCCGGGCTGGCGCGCTTCGCGGCGGTGTTCCAATAACCAGCGCGGGAGTTCGGGTTCGTCGTAAGCGCGGGTCCAGCAATCGTGCTTCAAGCCCTGATAAACCCAAAGGCGAACATCGCCGCCCGCAGTCTTGAGAGCGGTGTACATAAGCTCATCCTGGCGGGGCGCGACTATGTTGTCTTCCGCTCCGTGGAAGAGCCAAACCGGGGTACGGCCCACGTCCTCGGCATACTCAGCGGGCAAAGTAGCGGCCAGCGTCCAGCGCTGAGGCGCATAGCTCCAGAAGATGCCGCCGGCGGCGATGGCGATGGCCGCCCAGCGCGACGGATGCTGCCGGGCCAGTTCCCACGCGCCGTAACCGCCCATCGACAGGCCGGAAAGATAGGTGCGGGCGGGGTCGCCACGGAACTCGGCGGTTTCAGTGTCGAGGGTTGCCATGGCCATGTTGAGCATGTCGGTGTCGGTCCAATAATGGCCAAACACGCACTGGGGCATCACGACGATGAAGGGCCAGCGCTCCGGATGGTCGCGAATGGCTTCGGCCAGGCCGACCTGCGTTTGCCACATTCCTTCTTCGCCGCGCTCGCCGCGGCCGTGCAGAAACAGGATCACAGGCCAGAGCTTGTGGTCGTCGCGGCGCCATTCTTCAGGCACGTAGACCTGGTAGCGATATGTGACCTTGTTGATCTGGATTTTGCGGTTGAGAAAGCCCGTCTCCTGCGGCGCGTGCCGGGAAGGATCGCTCGACCGAGGGTCCGCGTGCACCATGGCAGGCGCAATTCCCCAGGTGAGCCCCAAGCAGGCCACGAGAAGTTTCAGGGTACAGTGCATAGTCTCGCTCCATCATAGTGCCCTGGCGGCCTGCGCAGATGGGGAAATGACTTCAGTCTTCACTCGGATCGAATCTTTCGAGTTTACAAACATCTTTCTTACAAATTGCGTGAAAGAATCAATGAGGCCAACAGACCGAGCTTATGACCACGTACCAGGCAGGAGATGTGCTTGACCACTACCGCATCGAGGCGGTGATCGCCCATAGCGGTATGTCGGTTCTCTACAGGGCTACCGATCTCGATGTGGGGAGACAGGTTGCGATCAAAATTCCGCTGGCTGAGATGGCGGCCGACCCGGTGCTCTCAGAGCGCTTCAAGCGGGAGCAGGAGATCGGGCAGTTGCTCGATCACCCTGGCGTGGTGAAGACATTCAACAGCGAAGAGCGCAGCCAGCTCTACATGGTGATGGAGTGGGTCGAAGGCCGGTTGCTGCGCACCATCCTGAACGAAGAAAAGAAGCTGCCGGTTGAGCACGCTGTGAAAATCACGCTGGGAATCTGCGATGCCCTGGACTACATGCACAAGCGCGGCATTGTGCATCGGGATCTGAAGCCGGAAAACGTGATGGTGGATGCGGACGACAATATAAAGCTGATTGATTTCGGGATCGCGATGAAGGAAGATGCGCGGCGCCTGACTTTTGTGAACGTGTCGTCGATGCTAGGAACCCCGGATTACATTTCGCCTGAGCAGGTGAAGGGCGCCCGCGGAGACCAGCGCAGCGATATCTACGCGATGGGCATCATGCTGTACGAAATGCTCACGGGAACGGTCCCGTTTGTGGGCCCGAACCCGCTGGCGGTGATGAACGAGCGGCTGCTGAACGAGCCAAGAGCGCCTCGTGCATTGAACGCGGAGATTTCGCCGGAGCTCGAAGAAATCTTGTACCGGGCGCTGGAACGGGATCCACGGCATCGCTATGCCATGGCTCACGAAATGGCTTGGGACCTTGAGCATCAGGACCAGGTGGGCGTGGAAGATCGTGCGGCAGCGCGGCTTCCCGGGCAGCGCAACAGGAGAGCGGTCAACAGGAAGGTTCTGCTGTTTGCGGCAATGGCCCTGGTACCGGCGGTGCTGTTCGGATTGATGTTGTTGCTGGCGCGGAAGTGAGAAAAGCAGGGAGTAGGGAGTAGGGAACAGCTAATAGTTATTGCTAGTGGGGGCGGCCGGGGAGGACGAAGTGTTCGTCGCAACGTGGCTCGTAGAAGTCACCGGCCATGATGATGGGGCTTGAGTAGGGCGCGGGTTTGCCTTCGATCAGCCGTTGCGGATAGAGGGCCCTGGCGCCGCAACTACAGTACGACACGAGCTCGGTGATGTTCCCGGCATAAGTGCGCACCAGCCAGGAGAGATCGAGCATTTCTCCGAAGGGCATTCCGCGAAAATCGAGTTCGAGGCCGGAAACCATTACGTCGTGGTCCGACTCAAGCAGGCGCTTGGTGAACAGGAAGAGATCCTGGACAAACTGGCCCTCATCGATGGCGACACACTCGACGCGCTTGCCGATGCGCTGTTCAGTGGCGGCAAGAACGGGCAGCACCGCCCAGGGGTCGTCGTAACGGAATTCAACGGCTTCCATTTTTCCGCATCCGTTCTGGTTGCGGCTTTCGACAACGCCAGCCGCCGATTTGGTGTCGGCGCTTGGCTTCAGGAGCATGACGTATTGCTTGGCATATTGGCGGCGAATCTCGATCCTGCGGAGAAGCTCAGCGGTTTTATTGCTCCGCATGGGACCGACGATCATTTCCAATTTGCCTGGCACGATTGTGTCAACGATACCAAGTGCGGGAGGACTGAGAGAAGCGGGGATTCCGCGCGGATTGTGGAGAATTGGGGCGAAATTGCACAGGAGGACAGATCTATCAATGTTTTTTGTATCCCACCCATGCCGCGATAAAACTGCGTCATGGATGGGGCACCCGATAGTTGCGGTTAGTGAACAGAAAACAGAGGAGGAACCTCAGGTCCTTCGACTCTCTTCCGTTACTACCGGTAGGACTCGTCGCGGTGAACGACGAATTCAGGGTAGGCATTCCCGCCAAGTTCGTGAAGGTCCATGCCGAGGCGTTCCCCATCGGGATCAACGCGGAAGGGAAGCACGCGGTCGATGAGCCAGAAAAGCAGATAAACGACGGGCAGGATGAGGCCGAGCAAGGTCGAGATGCCGATCAACTGAGCGAGGAACTGTCCTGGATGAGGGGCGAAGATGCCGGCAGCGGCGAGTCCCCAGATGCCGGCCGCGGCATGAACACTGATTGCGCCGGAAGGGTCGTCGATGGAGAGAGCGAGCTCAAAGAGTTCGACAAGCAGCGGAGTGATGATGCCGGCGACTAGGCCAGTCAAGAGCGCTTCAAGGGGGGTGACGAGGCTTGCGCAGGCGCTGGAGGTGACGAGCCCGGCGAGCCAGCCGTTGGCGCAAAGACTGGCGTCCGGCTTACCGAAGCGAATGCGCGTGACGGTGAACGTGGCCACGAGGGCCGCGGCGGCGGAGAGCAGGGTGTTGATCGCGGTGACCGCAAGTGAGGACGGGGCGGCGTTAAGCCAAAGAATGGAACCAGCGAGGTTCCACGCGAGCCAGCCTACCAGGGCGAGCAGGCAGCCGAAGAGCACATAGACGGCGTTGTGGCCGGGCATCGCGGTGGAGAGTCCCTCGCGCGGGAATTTGCCCTTGCGCGGGCCGGCGATCCAGACAAGGGCGAGCGCGGAGAGGCCGCCGAGGACGTGGACAGGGGCTGCGCCGCCAGAGTCAAGAAAACCTGCGCCAAGCGAAAAACTGTTTTCGAGTTGAGCCAGCCAGCCACCGCCCCATGTCCAATGGGCGACGAGGGGAAAAACGAGAGCCGAGAGCACCGCTGCTGCGGCTGCGCCTGCGGGCATGCGGAGACGGTCAGCGCCCGAGCCCCACGGAATGATGGCAGCCAGCGCCACGGCCATGAATTCAAAGAGCAAGGCGAGTTGGGTCCGTCCCGAGGCGGCGGCAAGATTTTTCAGACACAAGGGGCCGGTGCCTGCCCAATCCCATGGTTTTCCGGCGAGGTGAAAGATGTGGGAGGGACCGGAGCCGGCGCCTGTGCCAGCGGCGAATGCTGATCCGACGAGGGCGAAGGCGATGACTGCGATGGAAACAACAACCAAAACACCGAGCAGCGACTGCGCAGCGGAGCGGGAGCGTCCAAGGCCAGTGTTTATGAGCGCGACACCGGCAATGGCGAGCGGAGCGAGAAGCAGAAGTCCAAGGGTGAGGGCGAAACGGGCATCGTAAAAGGGTATTGCGGACGGCGAGTTCATGGGCGCATTTCCTTGCGCTGCATGTGGCCGCGGACGGCGACGACCAACCCCATCGCTTCGACGGCGAGACCGCAGATTACGAAAATCGTTCGCTCGGTCGAATCGGGAAACAGAAGGATCGCTGCAAGAGAAAGGAAGAACCCGGCAGGCATGACCAGCAATCCAGCGTATTTCATCGCCCTTTTCCTTGTTTCGCGAAAGCAATGCGTTGATGAAGGCCCGGCTTTCGGACGCGAGTCCGCAGCAGGAGTAATTCGATGTAAAGCTGAAGGCAAGCGGTTGATTCGCCTTTATGAATTCTAAAGCATGTGATTGCTAGGATTGGGTCTGATCACCGTGACGCTTCATTGTTGCGACGTTCTCTTCGGGCGGCTAAGCGAAGGCTCTCCCCATTTTCTATCTTCCGGAGGTTTTACCGATGGCATTTCTCGACCGATTTGTAGCTAACCCGCTGGGCGCGCTGGGTGTTCTTTGTGTTGCTGCATTTTTAGAGGCGTGGGGAGATTCATTCTTCCAGGCCAGTTTTTATCGGTCTTCAGGGCTGGGGCGGGTGGTGGCGTTTTGTGCGGGCGCGGCTGTGCTGGCGGCGTATGGGTCAGTGGTGAATGTGCCGCGATGGGACTTTGGCAGGCTGCTCGGCGTGTATGTCGCGCTGTTTTTCCTGGCGGCGCAGGTGCTGGCGAAGGTGCGATTCGGTCAATCACCGACGCCGCCAATCTATCTTGGCGGCGCGATGATCCTGGTCGGCGGAATGGTGATGGCGTTCTGGAAGGCGTGAACTTTCGAGGTTTTGCGCTACCCGGTTATTTGACTGGTGCGGGGTAGATGCCTTCGAGCGGCTTGTCCTGCTGCTCGTCGAACGGCGGATTGGGCATTGGCAATCGCGGCATCATCGCATCGCGCTGAGAGGTGTTGTAGACGAAGATGGCCATGACAACGGCTGCCTGTTTCAGATCGGGTTCAGAGAGCCGCTCGAATGTGTCCTGATTGGTGTGGTGGGTCACAGTTCCATAGTCGCGTGGGTCTTGAATGAATTGAAACCCGGGAAGCCCGACCTGATCGAAGGGGACGTGATCTGTCGAACCGGTGTTGCGCGGAGAGATGGTGGTGAAGCCGAGGTCTTTGATTGGCGCGACCCATTGATCGAAGATACTGGCGGCGGCGGAGTTGCCCTCGGAGAAGATGCCGAGGAATTTTCCCGTGCCGTTGTCTGCGTTGTAGTAGGCGTCGAAGCTGGCGTGGTCCGGTTTGACGCTCACAGGGCCAGTTTGTTGACGCAGGAATTCGGGAACAACCTGTTCCTCCGGCTTGGTGGAATACGTCAGCGTGCCGAAGTGATTTCTGATGTAGCCAGAGGAACCGAAAATCCCCTGTTCCTCACCGCCCCATAGGCCAATCCGGATGGTTCGGCGCGGCTGGATGTTGAGAGTGCGAAGGATGCGCATGGCTTCGAGCGCGATGATGGCCCCTGCGCCATCGTCGGTGGCGCCAGTGCCTGCAATCCAGCTATCCAGGTGGCCTCCCATCATCACTACTTGATCCTTGAGCGCCGGGTCGGAGCCAGGGATATCGGCGATGACGTCATTGCCATCTACGTGATCGCCGGAGAAGCGAGTATCGATGTTGAGGTGCAGCGTTACCGCGACATTGTGCCCGACCAGCCTTGAAATACGGCCAAAGGCCTCACTGGCGATGACTGCGGATGGAATTGCCTGCTTGTGTTCCGGTCGATAAACAAACCACCCCATCGAGCTTCCTGTGTCATCGTGGAGGACGCCACGGAATCCGCCAGGAATCAGAACCGCGATGGCGTGTTCATCCGCGAAGAATTTAGCCACTTGCTCTTTGAATGCCATGTTCTTGAAGACGCCTTCCCAAAAGCCGGGGTCGTTGGGCAGGACAAAGCTGTCTTGCTGGTCCCCGTCGAGAGGGTAGCTGGCGAAATGCTCCAATTTCGCGGCGTCGTAGTGCTCAAGAGGGTTGATGGGATCGGGATTGATCTTGGGAGCATTGCCATAGAGGACGATTTTGCCGGCGAGTTTTCCCTTCCATTTATCGAAGCCCTTCTCATCTCCGATGGTGGGTACAGCAATAACCTCGGCGGTGACTGTGCCCGCGGTGGCCGGGGACCATGGGGTGGCCTGCGCAAGAATGGTCGCAGTGGAAGGCGTGACCATCAGCACCGAGGTTCCGACCTGTGCCCAGCCCATACCAAATTCACCCCAGGATTCCTCGTGGGGATTGGTTGCGCCCATGCGGCGAAGCTGATCAACCGACCACTTCGATGCTTGCGCAAATTCAGCCGAACCAGTGAGGCGCGGACCTATGCCGTCGAAGAGACCGCTGGCGTATTCCATGATGTGAGAGTGGTTGAAGCCTTCATCGCGAATGCGCGCGATGGTGGCGAGGTCTATCGTCTCCGTTGATGGTTGGGCCTGCGTGCTTGTTGACGTGGATTGAGCGCCGGGCTTGTCGACGGCATATACGGATTCAGATCCAAGAACGGAAAGGGAAACGGCAAGGAGAAGTGTGGTGGCGATTCTCATCCGCGTAGGATACTACGGCTTTTATGAAGTTGAACCGTGGAGAATCCTGTTGAAATGGCGTGGCGCGCCTCGAAGGGGTTAGCGACACTGTTAGACTTACGCCATTCCAGATGAGTCGAGAGAGATGATGAGAAGCATTGGCGCCCTGGCTCTTTTTCTTTCGTTGCCGTTGAGCATGAGTAGTGCCCAGCGTGTCGAGATTGCGGTTCCTGCAACCAAACCGCTGCACGGACACCTGATCGTGGTGTTTGCGAAGGAAGACAAGCGCGAGCCGCGGATGCAGTTGTCAGAGGACTATCTCTCTGCACAGGGCTTCGGCGTGGATGTTGACAATCTGGCGACGGGACAGCCGATCGTTGTCGACGCGAAGACAATTGGCTACCCGCGCCGGTCGCTCCAGGATCTGGACGCGGGGGATTATTTCGTCCAGGCTGTCTTCAATGTCTACGAAGAATTTCATCTCGCATCGGGAAAGACGGTATGGCTGCCGCCCGACAAGGGAGAAGGGCAGCATTGGAACCTGAAGCCGGGAAATCCATATAACAAGCCCCTCAAGGTTCATTTCGATCCGAAATCGCCGGCAACGATCAAGCTGAACCTTGACCAGGTGATTCCGCCGCTTGAGGGGACGGCGCAGGATCCGGCGGTGATTGCCCAAAAACAACCTGCAGCGAAATGGCTGAAATACATGCGCTTCAAAAGCGAGAAGCTGAGCGCGTTCTGGGGCCGCGACACGTGGCTGGGTGCATGGATACTGTTGCCGGACGGATTTGACGAGCATCCGGACGCGAAGTATCCGGTGGTGGTCTATCAGGATCATTTCTACGCGGGATTTCGCCCGTCTCCCTTTGTGACGGCGCAACCTGATCCGAAATCGCCCGGATATGCGCGTGAACAGGCGGGCTATCGGCTCTTTCAGGATTGGACATCGGGGCGTCTGCCACGTGTGATCCTGATCTATGTGCAGAATGCCAACCCCTATTACGACGATTCGTACGATGTGGATTCAGCCAACGTAGGGCCGTACGGGTCGGCAATCAATGAGGAACTGATTCCGGCGATCGAACAGAAATATCGTGGCATCGGGCAGGGGTGGGCGCGCGCAACTTACGGGGGGTCGACCGGCGGTTGGGAAGCGCTGGCTACCCAGGTTTTCTATCCGGATTTTTATAACGGTGCGTATGTGGCCTGTCCTGATCCCGTGGATTTTCACGCGTACCAGAACATTGACCTCTATGAGGACAAGAATGCCTTTGTGCGCAAAGGAGATTTTGGCGAGATTCCGATCGCCGCGGATCGCAAGCCAGATGGCACGATTGTCGCGCTCGCTGGGGCGGAATTCGCCTATGAATACGTGCTGGGCACGCATGGCCGGTCGACGGAACAATGGGATATCTGGCAAGCAGTATTTTCGCCTTCTGGAGCCGACGGATACCCCGCTGAGATCATCGATCCACTAACGGGCGCCATCGACAAGACAGTACTCGCCTACTGGCATGACCATTACGATCTGGCGGCGATTATGAAGCGCGATTGGCCGACCCTGGGGCCGAAACTTGAGGGCAAGCTTCATATTGCGGTGGGTGACGGAGATACTTATTTCTTGAATAATGCGGTTCACCTGCTGCAAAAGCAGCTTGATGCAACGCGCAATCCGCACTCGGACGCGACATTCCAGTATGGGCCGGGCATGCCGCACTGCTATACAGGCGGGCCGGCAGAGTACACGATGCAACAGAACAATTCGGACTGGACAGAGCGCGTGCTGCCGCAAATGGTGGAACACATGCTGGCAACGGCTCCGGCGGGGGCAGATACGAAGTCGTGGAGATACTGAGCGCATCCGTGCGTTGTCTTGGTGCCGGTTCCTCACAATAAATTTCATTTGGGCGCGCGCTTTTCCGCCCACACGACCTTGTGGAACTCTGGGCTTTGATTATCTGCGATGATTCGTTCGGCATGCCTCCCGACCGGAATGAAGGCGTCACCTATAGTGGACCACGCAAATCATGAGAAGACAGAATGCAGTGAAACACGCCAGCGCAGCACTGAAGAACTTCCACTGATGGGATGTCTTGGGCCAAAACCCAACCGTGAGCGAACCCGCAAAAAGGCCGAGTGGCGCGATCACCACGATCCGAACCCACGCGGGCCAATCCGGGGTAGGTGCGACCATGGCGAAATAATAGAACTGGTCCCATCATAAGGTCTTAACTCTCGGGGTTCATAGGCCCCGCCTCGTTGTTGGAGCGCGGGGTTGATGCAAATGCTGAAGGGGCATTTATGAGATCGATTGCGGCCCATCTGCGTGAACGACAGCGAAAACATCCCACTCTCTGGTACGGGCACTCGCCGCTAAAGCGGTCCGCCGCGTCCGCTTTTCTTTCGTCGCAACATATATTCATTTCAAGGCATTACAAATTTTTAAATTGCATAAACATTTTTTCAACTCTCAACTGTTGCAGACGTTACAGATAGGGCTTCGGCTGCTATATTGAATTTTCGGGGCGATTCATCGCCAAGGTTCCCCTAATTCGAAAACCAAAATCAACCACAACCTGTGTGACCGCCAGCACTGCGCGCACAAGACGATAAGAAAAACGAAAACGAAGCAGGGAAGCATTCATGGCGCAGATATTTGACCGCAGCTCCAATGCTTTGGCTCGGGCGAGCCTGGTTCTGACGGGGCTGATAGTGATCGCATTAGGGGTCACCCTGGATCAGTTGCAACGCTCTCCGTGGGTAACACGGCAGGGCCAGCGTCCCGCACAGCCGGTGCCTTTCAGCCACAAGCACCACGTGCAGGGGTTGGGGCTTCAATGTCAGTACTGCCACACCACCGTTGAGAAGTCGAGCTATGCCGGAATTCCTCCCACCAAGACCTGCATCAACTGCCACGCACAAATCTGGACGAATGCTCAGCTTCTGGAACCGGTGAGAGCGAGTTGGGCGAGCGGCGATTCGCTGGTCTGGACCAAGGTGCACGATCTTCCTGACTTCGTTTTCTTCAACCATTCGATTCACGTGAACAAGGGGATCGGCTGCGCTACCTGTCACGGGCGTGTGGACCTGATGCCGCTGATGTATGAGCAGAACACTCTGCAGATGGAGTGGTGTCTCGACTGCCATCGCAATCCGGCAAAGAATCTGCGGCCGACAAGCCAGATTTACAACATGGCATGGGAAAAGCCGGCTGAAGAACGGCCGGTGTGGTGTTCGGTAGGGGACGTGAAGGATGGCACACCGACGGCGCAGGGCGTGAATTGCGTGACCAAGGATCCAAGCGGCGCAGGGCCGGAAGTGGCTGCGCTGGAGATGCCGAAAGCTGCCGCCCAGGCTCCCGTGTCCGATGTTGGTGGAGGAGCGTTGCCGGCGGCGATCCACTTTGAAAAGTTCACCAGCCAGGATGAGTTGGGACATTTCCTGTTGAGAAACTACAAGATTCGCACTCCGAAAGACCTGACCAGCTGCGAGGTCTGTCATCGATGAGCAAAAAGGCGAATGGACGCGCGAACAGGACAGCGGGGCAACCTGTGGCTGACAAAGGGCAAGTCGTGAGTGAAATTCTCTCAGGGGCTAAAGCCCCGGTTGATTCTGCGGCGATTAATGTACGGGCTGAAGCCCGTACCCTTCAAGGTGCGCCAATGACGCTGGAGCAGGTGCGCGCGGAGCTGAAGGGGACGAAGGGCAAAAAATATTGGCGTTCGGTGGACGAGTTAGCCAATACGCCGGAATTTCAGGCCGCGGTTGAGCAGGAGTTTCCGAACGCGGCGCAGGAGTGGGTCGATCCGGTTTCGCGGCGCGGCTTCCTCAAGCTGATGGGCGCTTCGATGGCGCTGGCCGGACTGGCCGGATGCACGAAGCAGCCTGACGAGCCGATTTATCCGTATGTGAAGGCGCCGGAAGACCTGATTTTGGGCAAGCCGATGTATTTTGCTACTGCACATCCGTTTGTCGCTGGCGCGGTGCCGCTGCTGGTGAAGAGCGATCAATTCCGTCCCATCAAAATCGATGGCAATCCGGAACATGCTTACAACGCGGGCACGTCGGACGTGTTTTCGCAAGGCACGTTGCTCGATCTCTACGATCCCGATCGATCGCAGCATGTGACGTTTGAGGGCGAAGGTCGCGAATGGGCGGAATTTGCGCAGGCGCTGCGGCAAAAGGCCGTCGAGAGCAAAGATGGAAGCGGGATTTATTTCCTGACCGAGACCATTAATTCGCCAACGCTGGCTCGCCAATGGAAGGCCTTGCAGGTGGCATACCCAAAGGCAAAGTTGGTTCAGTACGATGCGGCTGTCGCGGGGACGGCAGTGGCGCAGGGAGTGAATGTTCAATATGCGCTGGCCGGCGCGGATGTGATTGTTTCGCTGGACGCGGATTTCCTGTCGGGCTCGGCGTTCCCCGGGTTCCACAAGCTGGTGGCCGACTACGCGAAGCGGCGCAAGGATCCGGCGAACGGAATGAACCGGCTGTACGCGGTGGAATCAACGCCAACGACCACTGGGATGAAAGCCGACCATCGCCTGGGGCTGAGGGCGAGCGAGATTCCTGCATTTGCCGCGGAACTGGCGAAGGCCGTGGGTGTGAGCGGCGTGGATGCGCCCACCTATGCATGGACTTCGGCGCAGCAGAAGTTCCTGGCTGCAGTTGTAAAGGATCTGAAGGCTAGCGGCGGCAAATGCGCGGTGATTCCGGGGCTGTATCAGGACCCGTCGGTAACCGCTCTGGCGCTGGCGATCAACAACGCGCTGGGCAACGTCGGCAAAACGGTTTTTGTTTCCAGTGAGCCCGTGAACCCCGTGCCCAGCGATCAGATTGCCGATATGAAGGGTCTGGTTGCCGACCTGAACGCAGGCAAGGTGGATTGGCTGGTCATTCTGAACGGCAATCCTATTTACTCAGCACCTGCGGACCTGAATTTTGCAGATGCCTTCAACAAGGCGAATGTGGTCGCCCACCTTGGTTCGCATTACGACGAGACGGGGCATCTTTCGCACTGGCACATTCCGGCGGCGCACTTTCTTGAGTCGTGGTCGGATGTTCGCGCCTATGACGGGACAGTTTCGGTTGTTCAGCCGATGATCGATCCTCTCTATGGCGGCAAGACTGCACACCATGTATTTCAGGCGCTGCTGGATGAGCCGATGCTCAGCCCATATGACGCGGTGCGGGAGACATGGAAGACCACCATTAAGGGTGACTTTGAAACCGGCTGGCGCAGTGCGCTGCACGCCGGATGGATTGACGGTACGACCTACACTTCGAAGACGAGCGTAGATGTGGCCTCCCATGGGAAGGTGCCAACCCCGACGCCGAAAGACTCGCTGGAAATCATCTTCCGGCCCGATCCGAATGTGTATGACGGGCGCTGGTCGAATGTGGGCTGGCTGCAGGAATTACCCAAGCCGATCACCAATCTCAGCTGGGACAACGCGGCGATTGTTTCGGGCGCGACGCTGGAGAAGCAGGGCCTGGAAGAAGACGACATTGTTGAGCTGAGCGTGGGCAACGGCAGGGTGAAAGCGCCGGTGATTGTGGCTCCCGGTCATCCTGATAATTCCGTGACCGTGTACCTGGGCTACGGACGCGAGTTTGCGGGACGCGTGGGGTCGGGTGCGGGATTCAATGCTTTCCTGATCCGCAACACCTGGGCGCCGTTTTATGCGACGGGTGCGCTGAGAAAGGTGGACGGCAAGTGGGGCGTTGCGATCACCAAGAGTCACTACCAGGACCACCGCGGCAAGAATCTGAGTGAGCATGGTGGCAACGAGAACCACTCGCTTGAAGCCAACGAGGCTCTCGGGGAGCGCGGGATCATTCGCTACGCCACGCTCGAGGATTTCAAGGCAAACCCGAACTTTGCGCATGAGGGTGAGGGTCGCGAGAAGATCGAAATGGGGACGTCGCTGTTCCCCAACTGGACTTATACCGAGAACAAGTGGGGCATGTCGATCGACTTGAACAGCTGCGTGGGCTGCAATGCCTGCATCGTGAGCTGTTATGCCGAGAACAACATTGCGGTGGTGGGCAAGCAGCAGGTGCGCATTGGGCGCAATATGCAGTGGCTGCGCATCGACACTTATTTTGAAGGAGACCTGGCCGCGCCGCGTGCGCATCTGCAGCCGATGACGTGCCAGCATTGCGAGAACGCTCCTTGCGAGCAGGTTTGCCCGGTGGGCGCAACGGTGCACACGCCGGAAGGCCTGAATACGATGGTTTACAACCGCTGCGTCGGCACCCGCTACTGTTCGAACAACTGCCCCTACAAGGTGCGGCGATTCAACTTCCTGTTGTACTCCGACTTCGAGACCGAAAGCCTGAAGCTGATGCGCAACCCCGACGTTTCGGTGCGGTCGCGCGGCGTGATGGAGAAGTGCAGCTATTGCATTCAGCGGATCGCGGCCGCAAAGATCGACGCGGACAAGGAGAACCGGGCGATTCGTGACGGCGAAATTGTTACCGCCTGCCAGCAGGCGTGTCCGGCTTCGGCGATCACGTTTGGCAACCTGAACGACAAGGAGAGCAAGGTGGCAAAACTGCAGGCGCAGGAGCGCAGTTACCAGGTGCTTGCCGACCAGAACACGCGTCCGCGGACGCAATACGTTGCCGCAGTTTTGAATCTGAATTCTGATCTTGAAGAGACGCCGGTGACGCATGAACCGGCGAAGGGTTGAAGTCACAATGGCGACCAGCGAAGTGAAAACAAGCGACCCTGGCGTAGACCCGAAGACCGGGGAATTCCGAGTCATCGGGCAGGGCGAGACCTTCAAGTCGGTTACTGAAAAGATCACGCGCATTGTGCTGACCCCGCACACTCCGCTGGGCTGGCTCGCCTTCTTTGGAATCGCGGGCGGTGGCGCGACGGTGCTGCTGGTCGCGGTGACGTGGCTGTTTCTGAAAGGCGTAGGAATCTGGGCGATCACGCAACCGGTGGCATGGGGCTTTGCGATCATCAATTTCGTCTGGTGGATCGGTATTGGCCATGCCGGGACGCTGATTTCGGCGATTCTGCTGTTGTTCAAGCAGACCTGGCGTAATTCGATCAGCCGGTTTGCCGAGGCCATGACGATTTTTGCCGTGGTCTGTGCGGGCATGTTCCCACTGATTCACGTGGGCCGTCCGTGGCTGGGGTACTGGATGCTGCCGCTGCCCCTGACCATGAACGTATGGCCGCAGTTCCGCTCCCCTCTGGAGTGGGACGTGTTCGCGGTTTCGACATACGCGACGATTTCGGTGGTGTTCTGGTATCTCGGGATGATTCCTGACTTCGGCACATTCCGCGACCGCTCGCAGTCCAAGATCGGCCAGTATGTTTACGGCATTCTTTCCTGGGGATGGCGTGGTTCAGTGCGCCACTGGATGCGTTATGAGACGGCATCGCTGCTGCTGGCGGGACTGGCGACGCCGCTTGTGCTCTCGGTACACACAGTCATCAGCTTCGACTTCGCTGTAGCGGTGCTGCCGGGCTGGCATACAACGATCTTTCCGCCTTACTTCGTTGCCGGGGCCATTTATTCGGGTTTTGCCATGGTGCTCACGCTGGCGATTCCGCTGCGGAAGTTCTACCACCTGGAGCAACTGGTGACAGAGCGGCACATCGACAACATGGGGAAGGTGATGCTGGCAACGGGCTTCATCGTCGCTTATGGATACGGCATGGAAGCCTTCATGGCGTGGTACTCGGCCTCGCATTGGGAAGCGTTCATGTTCTGGAATCGCGTGTTCGGGCCGATGGGTTGGGCTTACTGGCTGCTCATCCTATTCAATCTCGTTATCCCGCTGACCACGTTGTGGTCGCGCAAGCTCCGCACTTCGGTCCCGTTCATGTTCTTCATTTCGATTGTCGTGAACACAGGCATGTGGTTTGAGCGCTTTGTGATCATCGTTACCAGCCTCTATCGTGACTTTCTGCCATCGTCGTGGGGAACGTATCGCGCGACGAAGTGGGACTACATGACGTTTGTGGGAACGCTGGGGTTGTTTACGACTTTGTTCCTGTTGTTTGTTCGCTTCCTGCCCATGATTCCCATGAATGAAATTCGCATGATTCTGCCGTCGGCCAAGATCAAACCGAAGGCTGTGGCCGGGGGTGGTGACTGATGCCCGCACGCGAAGGGACGTACGGCCTGCTGGCCGAATTCGATACGCCGAGCGACCTGGTGAGGGCTGCCCGGAAGGCACGCGAGGATGGATGGCGGCGCCTGGATTGTTATACGCCGTACCCAGTTGAAGAAGCGGCAGAGGCTATCGGCTTCCACCGGAACAAGGTGCCGTTGGTGACGCTGATTGGCGGCTTGATGGGGCTGGCGGCGATGTTCTCGATGGAGACCTGGATCTCAGTGATCGCGTATCCGCTGAATATTGCGGGAAGGCCGACGTATTCCTGGCCGGCGTTCATTGTGCCTGCATACGAGTGGACGATTCTCTGGGCGGGGTTGTCGGCAGCATTCGGGATGATGGCGCTCAACGGATTGCCGCAGCTTTATCATCCGCTGTTCAACGCGCCGAATTTCAGAGACGGCGCTACGAGCGACAAGTTCTTTCTGTGCCTTGAGGCGCTTGATCCGAAGTTCGATTTGATCGAAGCCCGGAAATATCTGGAGAGCATGGAACCGGTTTCGGTGGTGGAGGTGGAGTACTGATGGCCGGGAGACAGGGATCAGGGGTCAGGGATCAGGGATCGGTCCTGAGACATCGGGTGCGCAGGATTGTGTCTTTCGCAGCGCTCGCGACTCTGCTGCTGGTTGCCGGTTGCAGGCAGGATATGCAGAACCAGCCTAAGATCATCCCTCAGCGAGGCTCGGAAATGTTTGCCGACCACCGCGGGGCGCGTCCGCAGGTGTTGAACACCGTGGCGCGCGGACAATTGCATGAGGACAGCTACTTCTATACCGGTGTGATTCAAGGTGCCAATGGCTACCGCGAAGAGCAGAACGCAATGCCGTTTCCGGTGACGATGGAAGTGCTGCAGCGCGGGCAGGAGCGATTCAACGTCTACTGCACGCCGTGTCACTCGCGGGTCGGCAACGGACTGGGCGAGATTGTGGACCGGGGCTACAAGCCGGCGGCGAATCTGCACGACCAGGTCCGACGTTCGCAGCCGATTTCGCACTACTTCTACGTGATGACGCATGGCTATGGAGCAATGCCGGACTACGCGGCACAGTTGGCTCCCGAAGATCGCTGGGCAGTGGCGGCATACATTCGCGCACTGCAGCTGAGCCAGGCGGCTACGGCTGCGGATGTGCCCTCGGGCCAGCAAGTGCAAAACCTGAAAGACCTCGCAACCCAGGAAGGTCACCCTGATTTCGCTCAACCGTGGGCGTTGCCCTCGACAGCGGTTCAGGCATATCCACCGATTACCAAGGAAGGTACACCGGCGATGGCCCCGGCGAATCCAGCAGACCCGATGATCACGATTCCAGCAAGTAAACCGGCTCCTGCGGCCGCGAAGTAAGGATTGACTTTAATGGCTCACGAAACACATGCCAAATCGCTTCCCGCCGAGTTAGGCGCCCCGGCCTTTGTGGACGGCTGGAAAATGCGTGCTTTGACGGTGGGAGTGGTTTTCTCTTTGATCGCCGTGATTCTGGCATTTCTCGGTCAGGCGCAAGATCCGGAGCATCTGGGCTGGGATCATCTAAAGCGTGCCTGGGTGCTGGGACTGCTATTCACTTTTGGATGGTCAGTGGGCGGGCTAGCGCTGCTGATGGTGCAGTATTGCTCGGGCGGCAAGTGGGGATTGCTGCTGCGTCGGCCGCTGGAAGCAATGACGCGGACCCTGCCGGTGGTATTCGCCTACTGGGTCGTCTCTGTATTTTTCATGAAGAGTCTTTTTCAGTGGGCTCAGTTTACCAACCCGAGCGACACCGCTGCGGCACTGAAAGCGGGCATCATCAGCGAAGCGCAGGCGCATTGCCTGGACTTCAAGCGCCCCATGTTGAATCCAACAACCTATTTGATCGCCATCTTGATTTGTTTCGCGATCTGGGGTTTCTACACGTGGCGATTGAATTCCTGGGGAATTCGGCGCGATAGCGATTCGCCGGAAAGCACGCCGTTCTGGATCAAGAAGCTCGAAAACGTAAGCGGACCGGGGATCGTGGTGTATTCGCTGACGATGACAGCAGCCGTCATTTACTGGGTGATGTCGATGGATGTGACCTGGTTTTCGTCGGTTTATGGGCTGCTGTTCCTGGTCGGACAGGGTTACTCGGTATTGGCGCTTTCGATCCTGGTTTCGATTTCGCTGTCGAAGGCTGAACCATTCAAGACTGTGCTCCGGCAGACCGAGCAGCATGATCTGGGAAAGTTAACTTTTGCCTTTGTGATGCTGAATATTTATCTCGCGTTTGGGCAGTTCCTCATCATCTGGTCGGGGAATTTACCGGATGAGATTCCCTGGTACCTGGATCGGATTCGCGGTCACTGGGGCATCATCATCACGCTGGACTTCATTTTCCATTGGTTGATTCCGTTTTCGCTCCTGCTGTCGCGCGATATCAAACGCAACAAGAAGCGGTTGATGCGGGTGTGCCAATGGATCATTTTTGCCAAAGCGTTCGATTTGTTCTGGCTGATCGAGCCGAACTTCAAGGACGCCGCGCGGAACCTGCACTTCAGCTGGGGAATCCTGGAGTATATCGCGGTACCGGTTGCGATGGCATCGTTCTGGATTGCGTATTTCTGTATGCAGTTGAAGACGCGGGGGCTGGTGCAAACGAACGATCCGCACGTGGCGGAGATTCTGGAGCCTGAACATGTCATCGCTTGATCACAACGAGCCAGACGACGAGAGAATTCTCGGATCTCACGGGCCGAGTGAAGTCGACACCTCAGCGGGCTATGAACAGTCGGATGTCAAGGTCACGGGCATTGTCGTCTTTCTTACTTCGCTGGCGATTTTTGTCGCGGTGTGCGGAGTGCTGGCTTATGGCATCGGCAAAGTGATTAATGCGCGCATGAACAAGGAAGACGGGCCAAACAGCAAGTGGACCAAGACGGCGGATGTGCGCGAGCTGGGAAACCTGCCGTCAAGTCCGGAACTGCAGAATAAGATCGCGCAGATCACGCAGACGTTTCCGACGCCGCGGCTGCAGTTGGATGACGGCAACCAGGACGTTGCGGATCTGCACGCACGTGAGGACCTGCTGCTGGATAACTACACCTGGGTCGATCGATCGCAGGGCAAGGTGAGGATTCCGATTGAGCGGGCGATGGAGTTGATAGCCCAGCGGGGATTGCCAGTCGCTCCGGCCGCGCCGGGAGCTCAACTTATGGCAGGGGACACAAAACCAACTGTGCAGGTTCCGCTGACCAATGGATTTGCGCGCACCGCCTACGAATTGGACCAGGTCGCGGCCCAGCAAGCCGAGGAAAAGCAACGACAGCAGTGAAGATTCAGTTGTCAGTTGTCAGTTCTCAGCAAGACAACAGATGTACGGGATTGAAGGGAATTATGAAGAGCAGAAACAGGACGAAGAAGGAACAGCTACGCAGAGCAATTGCGCTTGCGGTGCTGGCGTGCGTTGCAGCACTTGCTCCCTCGCTCCTGGCGCAAGTATCCAGTTACGGCGACAAGGAAGTGGGCCGGTCGGGCGAAAGGCCGCCTGACATCCTGAACGGAGTGGGAATTGCGCAACGCCTGAATGGGCAGCTGCCGATGGCGTTGACATTTACCGACGATGCGGGAAAACAGGTGCAGCTAGGCAGCTACTTCGGCAAGAAGCCCGCAATTCTTGCGCTGGTGTACTACCAGTGCCCGATGCTGTGCTCGGAAGAGCTGAACGGGCTGACGGGCGCGCTGCAGATGGTGGATGAAATTCCCGGAAAAGACTTCAACGTGATTGTTGTGAGTATCGATCCGAGCGAGGGAACCGACCTGGCCGCGGCGAAGAAGCGGAGTTATGTGAAGCGCTACGGGCATCCCGAGACGGCCGATGGCTGGCACTTCATGACTGGAACGCAGGCGAATATTGATGTGCTGACCAAGGCGGTAGGTTTTGGCTACGTGAAGATTCCTGGGCCGGACGGGAAGCTGAATCAATTTGCGCATGCGAGTTCGATACAGATCGTGACGCCGGAAGGCAAGCTGGCGCAGTACTACATGGGCGTCGAGTATTCGCCGAAAGATTTGAGGCTGGGACTGGCAGAGGCCTCGGCTAACCGTATCGGCTCGCCGGTCGACAACATTCTCACATATTGCTATCACTATGATCCCCAGACCAACAAGCACTCGCTCATTGTTGCGCGGGTGGTGCAGTTGGGTGGATTTCTAACGGTGGTTCTGCTGGGCGGTTTCATGCTGTTGATGTTCCGCCGTGATTTTCGGCAATCGCACAATCAGCTAGCGACAGGAACAAAGGTGAACGGATAAAGGAATGTCCCACATCAGTCCAGTAATCTGGCAGTTTCTCGTCAAGTGGTTGACGAACTTCTCGCTCTATCCGCCGGAGGCGTCGAAGATCGCGCCTCAGATGGACGCGTTGTACTTTTTTATGGTCCTGGTGAGCCTGATTGGGCTGACACTGGTCATTCTCCTGGTTACGAGTTTCTCGATTCTGTACCACAAGAAGCGGCATCCCGTGGCTGTGCAGATCGAAGGCTCGACGCTGCTTGAGGCTACCTGGACGATCATCCCGCTGGGACTGTTCCTGGTGATGTTTGTCTGGGGCGCGCTGATCTACTTCCGCGTGTACACGCCCCCAGCCAATGCAATGAACATCTATGTTGTTGGCAAGCAGTGGATGTGGAAGATCGAGCATCCGGGCGGGCAGCATGAGATCAACTCGCTGCACGTGCCGACCGGCCGAGCGGTGCAACTGACGATCATCTCGCAGGACGTGTTTCACAGCTTTTCGATTCCGGCTTTTCGGGTGAAGCGCGAAGCGATTCCGGGACGGTACACGACAGTATGGTTCGAGGCCACCACGCCGGGGACGTATCACTTGTTCTGCACGCAATATTGCGGTACCGAGCACTCGCACATGATCGGCGACGTGGTGGTGATGACGCCGGACGATTTCAAGAAGTGGCTGGCGGGTTCTACGAGCGGTGCTTCGCTGGCACAAAATGGCGAACGGCTTTTTGCGAGCTTGAGTTGCACTGCCTGCCATAATGCTCGACCCGATGCGCGGGGGCCCAGCCTCGTCAGCGTTTACGGATCGAAGCTGGCGCTGACGAACGGTCAGACGATCCTGGCGGACGATGCGTATTTGCGTGAAGCGATTCTGAATCCCTCGCAGCACATTACCCAGGGTTACGCGCCGATCATGCCTACTTACCAGGGACAGATCAGTGAAGAAGGCGTGATTGCTCTGGTCGAGTACATCAAGAATCTCAACTCCGATTACCGGGTTCAGCAGACGACAACCACAACTACGCTCTTGCCGGAAAGCGAAGGCAGAACGCCACCCGCGGGGCAAAAACCCGCCGGGCCAGGGATGGTGAAGCAATGAGCACAAATGCAGACGCCATGAACACAAGTACGATCATCAGTCTTCCCGATCAATCGACGGCCAGAATTCCGAAGATGAACTTTCTGTCGAAGGAAAATGGCTTGCTGAGCTGGCTGTTGACGGGCGACCACAAGCGGATTGCGACTCTCTATCTGATCTCGATTACGTTCTTTTTCTTCATCGGCGGAGCCCTCGCGGGGCTCATCCGCCTGGAGTTGCTGACGCCGCAGTCCGACCTGATGGCCACCGACACCTATAACAAGGTGTTCACCATGCATGGCATCATCATGGTCTTCTTTTTCCTGGTGCCGTCAGTTCCCGCGACATTGGGGAATTTCTTCATACCGATGATGATCGGCGCCAAAGACCTGGCACTGCCGAAGATCAACCTGCTGAGCTGGTATCTCTACCTGGCGGCGGGCGGCCTGGCTCTGTACGCAATGATGACCGGAGGCGTTGATACGGGGTGGACCTTCACGACGCCGCTGTCGACGCACTACTTGAATACCAATGTACTTACGACCGGCATCGCGGTCTTCATCGCGGGATTCAGTTCGATCTTCACGGGTTTGAATTTTATTGTGACGATTCACAAGATGCGCTGCCCGGGGATGACCTGGTTCCGGTTGCCGCTGTTTGTGTGGGCACACTATGCAGCCAGCATCCTTATGGTGCTGGGCACACCGGTGCTGGCAATCGCGCTGGTGCTGGTAGTTCTCGAACGTACGATGGGCATCGGCGTCTTCGATCCGACCAAGGGCGGCGATCCTCTGCTGTTCCAGCACTTGTTCTGGTTCTATTCGCACCCTGCGGTCTACATCATGATTCTTCCCGGCATGGGTGTGATCTCCGAGACAATTTCGACATTCAGCCGCAAGCGGGTGTTTGGCTATACAGCAGTGGCGTTCTCGTCGGTGGCGATCGCGGTGTTCGGATTCTTTGTCTGGGCGCACCACATGTTCATCATGGGCATCTCGAATTACTCCATGCTGGTGTTTTCGCTGTTGACGATGCTGGTTGCGGTGCCTTCGGCGATCAAGATATTCAACTGGGCTTTCACGCTTTACAAGGGTTCGATCACGTTTGAGACGCCGATGCTTTACACGTTCGGATTCATGGGCCTGTTCACGATCGGCGGACTCACCGGCGTGTTCCTCGGCACGTCGGGCACCGACATTCATCTCACCGAGACGTACTTCATCGTGGCGCACTTTCACTTTGTGATGGTGGGCGGCATGCTGATGGCGTTCCTCGCCGGTATTCACTTCTGGTGGCCGAAGATGACCGGTCGCATGTATCCGGAGAAGATTTCGCAGCTCGCTGCGGTGGTGACCTTCATCGGGTTCAACTTCACGTTCTTCCCGCAGTTCATCCTAGGCACGCTCGGGATGCCGCGCAGATATGCATCGTATCCGCCGGAATTCCAGATCCTGAACGTGTTTTCGACAGCCGGAGCTACGATTCTGGGTGTGGGCTATCTGCTTCCGATTCTTTACCTTACCTGGTCGCTGAAGTATGGCGAGATTGCGGGCAATAATCCGTGGCAGGCTACCGGTCTGGAATGGCAGACGCAATCGCCGCCGCTGACCGAGAATTTCCCCGAGATACCGATCATGGACCACGAAGCCTATGACTACGAGTGGCTCGAAGGCCAGCGAGAGAAAGAGGTAGCCAGTGTCGGATAGTTCTGCGGTCGTCGTCGGCGCGGCTGAAGGGGCTCATCACGAGCATCCGCCTTATCAACGCCACCATTTCGAGACCATGGCGCAGCAGAGCGATGCCACAAACTTCGCAATGTGGCTCTTCCTGCTGACGGAAATCATGTTCTTCGGTGGGCTGTTTACCGCCTACCTGATTTATCGAAACTGGTATTACCCTGCATTCGTCCAGGCTTCGCACCAGTTGCAGATAGGCTGGGGAACCGCCAATACGGCGGTTCTGATCACTTCGAGCTTCACCATGGCGATGGGCGTCTGGAGCGCGGAGATGCGGCGCAAGGGCTTGCTGGTTTTATTTCTGGTGCTGACCTTCATCCTGGGCCTGGTGTTTCTTGGCATCAAGACCATCGAATACAAAGAGAAGTACGACAAGCATCACATTCCCGGCCTTCACTACAGCATGTCGTCGTTCCTCGATCCTGCATCCGATCCCGAAGTATACAAGGAGTATCACGACAAGCCGCTGGCGTTGGATATGGCGCGCCACACGGAGCTCTACTTCTTTCTCTACTTCGCGATGACGGGCATGCACGCGCTGCACATGATTATCGGAATCGCGATTCTGAGTTTCATGATTTTCAGGGCGCAGGCCGGAGCTTATACGACTGGCCACGTCACGTTTGTTGAGAACTTCGGGCTTTACTGGCACTTTGTCGACATCATCTGGATATTCCTGTTCCCACTTTTGTACTTGATCAGCAGACATCAATAAAGGACAAGCGCATGACCGAGCACAACGATACCCCCGAGCAACACGAACGCGAGCACCACATCGTGAGCCCGATAATCTACATCGTCATTGGGAGCTCGCTGCTTGTGCTCACCGCGACAACCGTCTGGGCATCCTACCAGGAATGGGGCGTTTTCAATCCCATTGCCGCGTTGGGGATCGCCGTTGTGAAGGCGATGCTGGTAGTGCTGTTTTTCATGCATGTGAAATACAGCACGAAGCTGACCAAGTTGACGGTGGGAGCAGGGGTTTTCACGTTTCTGGTTTTGATTGGCATGACGCTGTGTGACTACTTCACGCGGGCGTGGGGACGTTGGTAAGAAAGGGAACGGGGAGTAGGAAGTTGGGTCGGAGCTATACACCCCTCAAAGCTGCGAGGAAGGGTCGCCCAAGGGCGGCTCTTTTTGTTGGCGTGGAGATTGATCAGATTTCATTGCATCGAAAGCGAGAGGTTCAGTTGTTGACCCGGCGCTATATTGGTCGAGATGTCTGAAGAGACTACTTGCGAGGCTAGAAAATGGGACTGAGGACTTCATCTGATTCTCGACTTAGCTCAGATCCCCGCTGAATTGGCGAAACTTGCGGCGCAGCCTCGCGTGTTAATTCGGAGGGCCGGAGCACCGCTCAAGGGAGGTAAGTGCGTTGCCTACTGGATGCAGCGGGCGATGCGCATCCTCGACAATCCTGCGCTCGATGTCGCGATACATGCCGGAAACGTGCTCGGTCTTCCGGTGGTGGTTTTCTTTTCTGTAATTCCAAGCTATCCCAACGCGAATCTGCGGCACTACCACTTTCTTCAGCAGGGTTTGTGCGACGTAGAGGAAGACGCTGTCGAGTGCGGAGTGGGTTTTGTGGTGCGACGGCACCCGGACAACTCCCTTGAGGCATTTCTGCACGATGTAGGCGCGGCTCTGCTGATTGGCGACGAGAATCCCTGCCGTGAACCGGAGCGCTGGCGCAGAGTGCTGACGAAACGGCTGAAGCTCCCATTCTGGACAGTGGATGCGGATGTGGTGGTGCCTTCATCTGTGTTTGGGCGCGACTATTTTTTGTTGCATCACTTTCGTCCCCACTTGAGGGCGGAACTACCGAAGTACCTTATTCCGCCGCCACAAGCGCGCCCGCATCACAAGTGGAAAGCGCCGAGAGGCCTGGGACATTTCTCGCTCAAACACGACATCACAGCAGGTTTCAAAGCCCTCGATCGGACCGTTGCGCCTGTAGACAGCTTTGTCGGAGGCACCCATGCCGCGGTGATGCGTCTGAACGAATTTGTCAAACACGAGCTGAAGGACTATGAAGAAAAGCGAAATCATCCCGAGATGAATGGAACCAGCCGATTGTCGCCTTATCTTCACTTTGGGAACATCGGCCCGTTGACGATTGCGCTGGCGGTGGAAAAGGCGGTCGGGGAGGGCAGGGCCACTAAGTCGGCGCAAGACAGATTTCTCGACCAGGTGATTGGATGGCGCGAATTGTCGGTGCTCTTTGTGCGGGACAATCCGAACTATGACAACTGGGATTGTGCGGAACCGTGGGCCAGAAAGACTCTCGTAGAGCATGCGGGAGACCAGCGCCCTTACCAGTACACGTTTCAGCAGTTGGAACGAGCTGAGACGCACGACGATTTGTGGAACGCAGCCCAGCGGGAGATGACGGAGACCGGTTGGATGCACAATTACATGCGAATGTATTGGGCCAAAAAGATCCTGGAGTGGGCGCCGGATCCCGCGAGGGCGTTTGAGTGGGCTGCGATCCTGAACGACCGGTACGAGCTGGATGGGCGCGACCCGAACGGGTATGCGGGTATTGCATGGGCGATTGTTGGCAAGCACGACCGACCGTGGTTCGGCCGCCCGGTTTTTGGCGTGGTGCGCCCGATGACGGGTGCGTCGATGGCGAAGAAATTCAACGCGAAAGCCTATATAGAGAAGCACGCTATTTCCGGCCACCGGCAGTTCTAGTGGCTTTCGAGCGATTTTTCATATGTACTGACGATCACATCGTTCAGGTTAAGGCACCGTCCTAAAATGGGACACAAATTCAATCCCGGAAACTGGACCTTCTGCGTCGCGTAATCCTTTGGATTCTTCTCAGCTTCCCTCGGAGTATGGGGTGGGGAGGCAGGAATCGAATCCTGGACCTCTGTGATTTCGGCAATTGAGAAAGCTCTCATGAACGTTGCCTTGACCGGCATGGCCGCATTTGTGCGCTGTGCCAAAGCGCTCTGCACAGGCGGGTATAGGCTCCGCAGTTGGCGCGGGCTTATGGCGGTGGTTCTGTTGGCGGCTGTATCGCAGTCGAAGGGGCAGACCCCGTCCACTCCCACAACAGCAAAAGTTCCACCTCGCGTGATCGAAGCGCAGAGGTTTCTCGCCGAACGCGGCTGGACGTCGAAGCGTGTGCGGGTCGCCAGGACAGTGCCACACCCTGCAACAGTCAATCCGGAGCCGGCAATCGCTTCAAGCGGTTCGAGCGCTGTTTGGCAGCCACTTGGACCCGTAGCCGTAGCTTCACTGAATTACGGGCTAGTGACGGGACGCGTGTCCTCGATCGTTTTTGATCCGGCCGACCCGACCGGCAATCGTGTCTATGTGGGAACCACGGGCGGTGGAGTCTGGGTGGCGCAGAATGCCGGGACATCCTCAGGATCGTCCGTGGTGTTTACACCGCTTACCGACACGCTCTCGGCTCTTAGCGGTGCTCGCGATGCATCCATCAGCATCGGTGCGCTCACGGTGCAGCCGGGTGGCACGGGAGTGATTCTCGCGGGCACAGGCGATCCGAATGACGCGCTCGACTCCTACTATGGAGCGGGAATCCTGCGGTCGGCGGATGGCGGGAATTCGTGGTCGCTGGTTCAACTCACGGTGGACCAGATGTACTCGTTCGTCGGCGAAGGCTTTGCGGGATTTGCGTGGAGCACGGTCAATCCGCAACTGGTGGTAGCGGCGGTGTCTCAGGCGTACGAAGGCACGCTGGTCAATGCGGAGCGCACCAATCTGAGCTATGACGGGCTCTACTACTCCGCTGACGGAGGGACGACGTGGTCATTGGCGCGGATTACAGATGGCGCCAATGGAGACGTGCAGGGTCCCGCCGACCTTTTTGCTGTTCCGAACGGGAACGCGGCAACAGCGGTGGTATGGAACCAGGCGCGAGGGATATTTATCGCGGCGGTGCGGTACCATGGTTACTACCAATCAACGGACGGCATGACGTGGACCCGACTGGCTGCTCAACCCGGTGCAGGATTAACCGCGCAGATGTGTCCGGCAAACTACGGCTCAACCGGCTCTGAAGCGTGTCCGATCTTTCGCGGAGCGTTAGCGGTCAATCCATCAACCGGCGATACCTTTGCCTGGACGGTGGATCTGAACAACCAGGACCAGGGCATCTGGCAGGATCAGTGCGCGCTAAGCAGCGGCACATGCAGCAACCCAACAGTTGCGTTTTCGAGCCAGTTGGATACGTCGCCTCTGGAGGTGAATACCGCCCAGGGCGAAATCACTATCGCGAACGGAGACTACAACCTGGCGCTGGCGGCAATTCCGTCGCAGCAGGACACGCTGCTGTTGGCTGGCGCGAACGATGTGTGGCGTTGCAGCCTCGCCGCTGGCTGTGTCTGGCGCAATACCACGAATACAAGTTCCTGCATGAGCGCGCAGGTGGGCGAATATCAGCACGCCCTGACATGGAATGGCGCGAATCCGCTGGAAGTATTCATCGGCAATGACAGCGGGCTTTGGCGTTCGACAGACGCGATTGGCGAGGCCGGCACGGTTTGCGCGGCGAGCGATGCTTCCCACTTTCAGAATCTAAATGGCGGTTTGGGATCGCTTGCTGAAGTGGCGAGCATGTCCCAGATAACTACATCGCCATACACGATGATGACGGGGCTGGGCGCAAACGGAACCGCCGGCACTAAAGGTACAACAGCTCCGACAACCGACTGGCCCGAGATACTGAGTGGTGAAGGCGGCCCGGTGGCCATCGATCCAGTCAACGCTTCAAATTGGTACGTGAATAACGAGGCCGGAGTGTCGATCTTCCTTTGCGCGCAAACGGGCTCTTGCACAGCGGGAGATTTCGGCTCTGCGCCGGTGGTAAACGATGCAGACGTAGGCGGCGATGGATACACGATGGCGACGCCTGCGCCATTTATCGTCGACCCTCTGGATTCGACTCAACTGCTGGTGGGGACGTGCAGGGTGTGGCGCGGGCCGGCGGACGGGAGCGAATGGAGTGGTGCAAATGCTATCAGCCCCATGCTCGATGGAGTTGCGGGTAACAACTACTGCAGTGGGGATGCACTCATTCGCACGGTAGCCGCGATGCCTCTGGCGAATGGCAGCGAAGTGATCTATGCAGGGATGTACGGCGCGTTGGACGGAGGCACAACCGTGGCCGGCCAGGTGCTGAAAGCGACGTTCGATCCCGCGAGCAGTTCTATGCCTTCATGGCGGAATCTGACGCTCAATCCTGTAACCAACGACCTTGTTGCAATGAACTACTTGGGATTGGACATCTCAACCATCTTCATTGATCCGCACGATGCGAGCGGGAACACGGTGTATGTAACTGTGGAGGGCATTCCCGATCCCACGCACGAGGTTCGTACGTTGTATCGCTCGACCGATGGAGGCGCGCATTGGGCAGAGATCGTGTCGAATCTACCGAGTTCCCCGGCGAACAGCGTGGTAGTGGACACGTTGGACGCGAACACAGTATATGTAGCGACCGATGACGGAGTGTATTCGACACGGCAAATTGCGAACTGCGCAGCGGCAGCGGCAAATTGCTGGTCAGCATATGGAACCGGCCTGCCCCATGCGCCCGTGGTTCAATTGAGCGCGGCTCCGGCTACGGCGTCTTTGAATGTGTTGGCTGCGGCAACGTATGGTCGCGGCGTGTGGCAGATTCCGCTGTGGACAGCAGGGACACAACTGACAACGGCGAGTGCCTCTCCGGTGTCGCTCACCTTTGCATCGCAGAATGAGGGAAGCAGGAGCAGCGCGCAGACCGTCATTCTGACCAACACGGGCGGAATTACGATGTCCCCTGCTGCAATTGTCGCGAGTGGCGACTTCAGCGAAACCGATGAATGCGTGAATTCGGCGATAAGCGCGGGACAAAGCTGCAGTATCCAGGTTTCTTTTACGCCGACGCAGACCGGCGACCGGACAGGACAGTTGACGATCAGCGCAAATATCGCCGGTGGACAACTGGTTGTTGCACTGGACGGGGCGGGCGTCTTTACGGGTGTCATAAGCCTCGCTCCGTCTGCGATCAACTTTGGACAGGTGCAGGTGGGAACTACATCGGCCCCGTTGCAAGTGACGGTGGGCAACGCCGGCACAAGCGCCATCCCGCTCTCCGCAG
Organism: uncultured Acidobacteriaceae bacterium; assembly: GCA_963826915.1. Lineage (GTDB taxonomy): Bacteria > Acidobacteriota > Terriglobia > Terriglobales > Acidobacteriaceae > Telmatobacter. The sequence continues at coordinate 500,642 of CAWGYG010000002.1, read as the reverse complement.
TCAGCGTGACCGCGCCATTTGTGCTTGCGAGCAACGCATGCGGAACATCGGTGCCCGCAGGCAACGACTGCCAGCTCACCGTGGAATTTCTTCCGACGCAAGGGGGAACCGCGAGTGGAACGCTCACGCTCACAGATGGATCTGATACGCAAAGTGTCGCGCTGACTGGGACGGGTGCGACGGCGGCCACCGATTCGCTGTCGCCAGCCTCACTGAATTTTCCTTCCACGGCGTCGGGGCAGTTGTCGACTGCGCTTGGTGTGGTGCTCACCAATAAGGGGGACCTGCCGCTGAATTCGATTTCCACCTCGGTGAGTGCAGGATTTCAAACAACGAATAATTGCGGTGGTTCGCTGGACGGGCACGCAAGCTGCACTATCAGTGTTGTGTTCGCTCCCTCTCAGGTGGGCAATTTGACGGGAACCCTGAGTGTGATCGACGCGACGCAGACGCAAGCGGTGGCGCTCGCGGGGATTGGGTTGCAACCGGCGGCATTGAGTGTGAGCCCGCTGCAGCTGGTTTTTCCTGTACTTGCGGTTGGAACGGCGAGTTCACCACTAACTTTGACCATCAGCAACAGCGGCGGAGCGCAGATGGCGAACATCGGGCTCCAGATCAACGGACAGGCAGCGAGCAGTTTTTCCACCGGCACAAACACGTGCGGCTCAACGCTGAGTAAGGGAAGCAGTTGCTCCGTGCAGATCATATTCACTCCTGCAGCCGCTGGCGCGGATGGCGCCGTCCTCACCGTGACCAGCTCAACTCTGGGTGTCTCGCCGGTGCAGGTGCCGCTGAGCGGAATCGGACAAGAGGCTTCAGGATTGACTGTCAGCCCGGCGCAGTTGGTCTTTACTGAGGCGACTCTCGGCCAGGCTAGTGCGTTGCAGACCGCAACAATTTCGAACACGAGCAATGCGACTGCGAATGGTCTTGCGATTGGAATCACAACACCGTTCAGCGTGACGCAGAACTCGTGCGGGAGCAGTCTCGCCGCGGGAGCAAGTTGCACAGTGGGCGTCGTCTTTACCCCGTCGGCAAACGGCACCGTGGCGGGTGTGCTTACCGTAAGGTCATCGGCGTTTACAACTGCATCGACATTGGCGCTGAGCGGAACAGGGGGCGCAGCCGGGTCCGTGCAACTGCAGCCTGGCTCGCTGAGCTTCTCTACGACCGGAGTTGGGTTGGTGAGTAGTTCGCAAATGGTGGCGCTGACAAATTCGAGCGCTGTTAGCCTGACCAACTTCGCATTGAGCGTTTCAAGCGGCTTTCAGTTGACCGGGAATACATGCGGATCCTCGCTTGCGCCGGCTGCCACTTGCACTGCCGCAGTGGCATTCGCACCAGCGAACCTCGGTCAGCAGACTGGAAACCTCTCTGTTTCCAGCAGCATGCTGGCAGCCTCGGCACAGGTAGCGTTGTCAGGAACAGGCTTTGATTTCTCAGTCACGTTTTCGGGCGGGTCGGCGCAGACTGTTTCGAGCGGCCAGACTGCTCTTTATACGCTGGTGCTCACACCGGCCGGCGGTACCAGTGCGACATTTACATTTTCGTGCGGCACGCTACCCGAGAACGCGACGTGCGCATTCAGTCCGGCAAGCGAACTCGTCGCCGGGAGTGCAACTGGAAATGTAACCGTGAAGATCGCGACCGGGGTAGCTGCGACGTCTTCCCAATCGTTGCGAGTGAGTCGAATCGGGAACGGTTTCAGCGTGCTTCCGGCGGCTTGCGCAATGATCATATTGCCCCTGGCGTGGGGCAGATGGAGGAGAAAAATACTCTTGGCGATGGTGTTTTCGCTGTTGGCGATTTCGATAACGAGTTGTGCCGGTGCGGGTGGTGGAAGCGGTCCCGTCACTCCTCCAACGACGGGAAACAACACGCCCGCGGGAACTTACTCGATTCCTGTGACCATATCCGCAAATGGAGTGTCGCACAGCATCACGTTGTCACTGACTGTGGACTAGCCCGGAGCGCAAACCGGGACCGGCTATACTTTATCTTCGGCGCCCGACGTAGAACTCGAGTCCATGAGGTTGAATAAACATCGCAATAACGAGCGCCTGGGATGGGGACGAACCGGGAATGAGCGCCAAAGTTACTGTGAAAGACGTAGAGCGCGTGGCTGAACTGGCGCACCTCGAGCTGACGCCGGAAGAGACCGGCAGCATGCTGCACGATCTGAACGCAATTCTCGATCACGTCGCGCAGTTGAACGAGCTGGATACAGATGGCGTGGCTCCCCTGGCCCAGGTGAGCGAACTTGATGGAGCGGGCGGTGAAAGCCCACTGCGCTCCGACGTGGTTCTGCCCTCGTTGCAGCGTGCCGAGGTGATGTCGCAAGCGCCGGAGACAGATCAGGTGTTCTTCAAAGTGCCGAAAGTGATTGAGAGATAGGAAAAGGGAGCAGGGAGCAGGGAGTAACGAACCTGAAAGCCAAGGAAGGGTTGATTGCCGAACGAAGCCAGGACGACTGAGAGGTTTGTGGAGAAACCGAAGACACTCGCCGACTTGCGCGACGGAATTGTCTCGGGTCGGGTAAAGGCAAATGACCTGGCGGCCAGCTATTACGAGCGCATTGCCGATGTGAATCCGCGGCTCAACGTGTATCTGAGCCTCACCAAGGAGCGCGCCCTGGAGCAGGCTGCGAGGGTGGATGCCGTGGCATCGAAGGGTGACCCTCTTGGACCGCTGGCGGGTATTCCAGTGGGCATCAAGGATGTACTCGTGATGCGCGGCGCTGCGGCGACGGCGGGGTCAAAGATTCTGGGTGGCTATCGGCCTCCCTACGACGCGACAGTGGTGAGTAAGCTCGAAGCCGCAGGCGCGGTATTGCTGGGCAAACTGAACTGCGATGAGTTTGCCATGGGCTCTTCAAATGAGAATTCAGCATACGGCCCGGTGCGAAATCCGGTGGACACCGAGCGCGTCCCGGGCGGTTCGAGTGGCGGATCGGCGGCGGCAGTGGCGGCGAATATGGCGGTGGCCACTCTTGGCTCCGATACGGGTGGATCCATTCGCCAGCCGGCCAGTTTTTGCGGTGTAGTCGGCGTACTGCCGACCTACGGCAGGGTTTCACGCTATGGACTAATTGCGTTTGCCTCGTCGCTGGACCGCGTAGGACCATTCGCGGCGAATGTGCGGGATGCTGCCACAATGCTTGGCGTCATTGCGGGCCACGACCCAAATGACGCTACGAGTTCGCCTGCTCCAGTACCCGATTATGCGGTGGAAAGCGACAAGCCTGCCGAAGGACTGCGCATCGGTGTGCCTGCAGAATACTTTGGAGACGGCCTGGATCCTGAAGTGCGCGAGAAGATTGAGAGCGGCATCGAGGCGCTGAAAGCTTCCGGCTGCAAGGTGAAGCCAGTGTCTCTTCCGCATACGCGCTATGCAATTCCAACCTACTATCTGGTGGCTACGGCAGAGGCAAGCGCCAACCTGGCACGCTTTGATGGCGTGCGCTATGGCTACCGCTCTGCATCGTCAGAGACGCTGTCGGCGATGTACAGCCACTCACGCGACGAGGGCTTTGGAGCCGAGGTGAAGCGCCGCATTCTGCTCGGAACGTACGCTCTGAGCGCGGGCTACTACGATGCCTATTATCTGAAAGCGCAAAAAGTCCGCCGGCTGCTCGCGGAGGAATTCCAGCGCGCCTTTAGCGAGGTGGACGCGATTGTTACGCCAACAGCGCCCACACCCGCCTTCAGGCTGGGCGAGAAGTCCGGCGATCCCCTGGCGATGTACCTGGCGGATATTTATACGGTGACGGCAAGCCTGGCAGGGATTTGCGGAGTTACGGTGCCGTGCGGAGCGACCAGGGCCGGGCTGCCGGTGGGCATGCAGGTGTTGGCATCGCATTTGAATGAGAGCACAGCGTTTCGCGTGGCGCGAGCGGTTGAGGCGGCGCAGAGGTAGGAGCAAGACAAGTCATGCAAGGGCCACGTGGTCTCGCGATTTGGGCGTTGGTGCTGGCGGGTGTTGTGGCCGGTTCGACTGGGGCGAACGCGGCGCCGCGCAAGGTGCATGTAGTTGGGCTTGGCGCAACGAGACGCGTGGCTTATTCGAAGACGGGTGATCCGGCCGGAGCCGTTGCCGGCGAAAACACGCTGAAAATTCGCCCTCTGGTGGTCGACGGGCTGCTGAAGGAGTGGACAAGTGGCGAGGCCCACGATGTGACCGATCGCAGCTTCGTGGTGCGGCGGGTTATTCGGCTCAACGACGAGTTGCCGGGCGACGAGAACAGGCCCGCAGACAAGCGCTGGGTCTGGCAGCGGGGCCCGTGGCTGCTTGTGGATCGCGTCACCGGACACATCGCGGCGTTGAAGTTGCCGGATTACGATCCCGGGGTGAGCCAGGTGAGCTGGTTCCGCGACTACGGAGCCTATTGCGGAGTTACGGCGAGCGGGAAAAACGTGTATGCCGTTGTGGCGCAGGTGGCGGCGCGAAAACCGGTACTGGTGAAGAAACTGGCGGCGCTCGCAGGAGGAGATAACGGCGAACCGGTTTGCGCCGCGGCAGAATGGCGGCGAGAGCCGCTGCGGGCCACGTTTCACCCCGCAGGCAAGGATGCCATGAGCTTCGATATTGTGCCGGGGTCGGCGGTGCTGGTCGAGGAATCAGACGACGATGCGGAACCATCGCCTGCGGGAAAGACGAATTAACCGGCACCGAGAACGGGACGGTGTAAGTTCGTACCTTCCCACCCTTGCGCAAGAAGCAAAGACGATGCAAGTATGGAGCACCCAGATTCTGGGCAAGTCAGCAGGGCCTTGGACGCAGAACACTTATGGAAACGATGGATAAGCTGTTGGTGAAGGCTGAGGCGGCGCATGGCCACATGTGCCCGGGGCAGATTCTGGGCGTGCGCCTGGCATTGCTCGGGCTGCAGCGCCTGGGTATTCAGGATCCGTTGGGCGCCGACCGCAAGAGGTTGGTGACGTATGTCGAAATCGACCGCTGTGCCACGGATGCCATCGGCATGGTGACCGGCTGTCGATTGGGAAAGAGGACTCTCAAGTTCCGCGACTGGGGAAAGATGGCTGCGACCTTCGTGGACCTCGGCACCGGAAAGGGTGTGCGCATCGTGGCGCTGGAAGGTTCCCGGGATCTTGCGCGAGAGCTGTATTCCCACGTTGAGAGCAAGAGCCAACAGCAGATGCTTGCCTACAGGGAGCTGTCCGATGAGCAGCTTTTTCGAGAGCATCCGGTGCGCGTCGATGTGGGTGCGTCGGAACTGCCGGGATACAAGACGGAAAGAGTCGTGTGTGCCAAGTGCGGCGAGGGCGTGAATTTCGGTCGATTCGAAGAAGTTGCCGGCGAACCCTTATGCATCTCCTGTGCCCGGCCGGAATTGTGCTATTGGACTACCTAGGAATCGGAAGCTCTTGAATTCTAAGGATCCCGCCGCGCTCACGGCTTGATCTGCCTAACCCATTTCCAAAATACCCAGACCATAAAGGCGACGCCCAATCCCAACGGGATCACGAATAGGTATCTAAGATCGGAATGGTGCATTCTTTCTGCTCCCAGCTAAGCTTCCCGGCGTGCTGGTCGAAACGGAAGCCGTACGCGTCCTTTTTAACGTGAAGCGCTCAATTCTCAGCTGAAATCCGGCGGCGTAAGGATGGGACAGTTTATCTGTAAGGGCTTTGTAAGACTTGAAGAAACAATTTCGAAAGCCAGCCGACCCAATGCGAACCCGGCATACCGGCGGTTAAAGGGCCGTGCGTCTTGACACGCCTGCGGCTGCGCATTTCTTATCAATACCAGGCCTTCTTTTGGAGTCTGTCTGGATTGTGTGCTGAGCAAGGCCCTGGGCCTTTCCAGCCGGGACTCCCGGAGGAGACCGTGTCGAAGAGGAAGCAGAAGGTGAGCTGGGTCACTGTTATGGCTGCCGGCGTAGAACTATAGTGCATTTGCCGGCAAATCTAGTGGGCCCACCCTCCAAAGCCTGAGCCGGACGCACCCAGGAGGCCAGGATCATTCCCGGAGACAAATTTTTCTCTCAGGCTCCCGGTTCATTGCCGGTTGTGCCTGTGCCCTGAGCAGCGAAGTCAAGCGGCCAGGCGTATGCAAAGGATGAGTGTGACGACAAGTTTTGCATTATTCGCGGCCCCGCCCACCGGAGGCATGGGCGGTCTTCAAGTCCTTCTGCCTCTGTTGCTGATCCCGGTTCTGTACCTGGTGATGATTCGCCCTCAACAGAAGAGGCAGAAGCAGTGGCAACAAATGCTGGGAAGCATCAAATCCGGCGACCGCGTGACAACCGCAGGGGGGATTCGCGGGACGATCATTTCAATCAAGGACGATGTGATCATCATTCGGGTCGCGCCAGACAACATCAAGCTCGAAGTTTCCAAGACCGCCATCGCCTCGGTGTCCCAGGATGGCTCCTCGGGCAGCTGAGCAATGGACTGGCGTTGGGGGTATTTTTCGGAATACTCTGGTCATTCGGGCAATCTGAGTCTGAAGGCAGTTTCGATCTAAGGCTTGCGAAGTGATGCAATAGCGCTTTGAACTAGAGAATTGGACAAATGAAGAAGAATCTCAGACAAAAACTCCTGATTATCATTGGCGTGTTGCTGGTGTTTCTGTATGGCGCATTTTTTGGCATGGATGTGCCCAAGTTTGGAGCCGGTGAGCCGCTGCTGACCCAGTTGACTCAGCACATTCATCTCGGCCTGGACCTTCGCGGCGGAGTTCACCTGATATTGCAGGTGGTGGTTTCGGAGGCAGTTGGCGACGAGACCGACAGCGCCATGGGAAGAATCCAGCAGGATTTGAAAGCCGCCCACCTCACCTATTCGCAGATTTCCAAGCCCGACCCGAAGAATAAACCGGAGTCAATCTCAATCGAGGGAACGGATCCGACGCAGTCTTCTACGTTGCGTTCCTTGCTCGACAGCAAGTATTCCAACGAATACGACGTGAACGGTGGCAGCAATGAGAACAGCTATACGCTGACCATGAAGCCAACCGTGGAGAAGGCTCTCGAACAGAAGACGGATCAGCAGGCAATCGAAGTGATCCGCGATCGTGTCGACACCCTGGGCGTAAGTGAGCCAGAGATTGCGCCTTACGGTCTCGGCGAAAACCAGATCCTTGTGGAGTTGCCAGGAATTTCCGATCTGGACCGGGTAAAGGCCATCATCCAATCAACCGCGCGGCTCGAAATTCACCCTGTGGTCGGCGGTCCGTTCCCGGACGAGCAGGCTGCATTGGCCAGCGTGGGTGGCGCGCTACCCCCTGACGAGGAAATGGTGCATGGCTCCGGGGCGCTGGCGACGGGTTCCGACGCAGACAGCGTTTATGTGCTGCAACGGGTTCCGGTAGTTGCCGGCAGTGACTTCCGCTCCGCCGATCCGGGCACGGATTCCAATACGGGCCAGAGGACGGTTCACTTTACGCTGACCAACGAGGCGGGCGACCGTTTCTGGACATATACCAGCGCCAATGTCGGCCACAGCATGGCGGTTGTGATGGGTGACCGCGTAAAGGAAGTGGCCAACATCGAGAGCGCGATTCGCGACTCCGGCGAAATTCGGGGAAGCTTCTCTGAGGAAGAGGTGGAAGTTCTTTCGAAGATGCTCAGCAGCGGCGCTTTACCGGCTTCTCTGAATTATCTCGAGGACCGCACGGTGGGCGCTTCGCTGGGCGCAGACTCCATCAGGCAGGGAGTCACGTCGGCCGTGGTAGGCGTGTTGCTGGTGATGGCCTTCATGCTGGTGTATTACAAGGGCTCCGGCATCAACGCTGATCTGGCCTTGTTCCTGAACCTTGTGATTCTGCTGGGCTTCATGGGCTTCACGGGGGCTACGCTGACATTGCCGGGCATCGCGGGAGTCATTCTGACCATCGGTATGGGCGTGGATTCCAATGTGCTTATTTTTGAGCGCATTCGTGAAGAGGTCAGGGCGGGCAAGGCGCCATCGGCAGCGGTGGACCAGGGCTTTGCGCACGCGTGGACAACCATTCTTGATACCCACGTCACGACTATTGTTTCGGCGGCAATTTTGTTCCTGTTTGGCAGCGGGCCGGTGAAGGGCTTTGCCGTTACGTTGACCTTCGGCCTGGCGGCCAACCTGTTTACAGCGGTTTACGTTTCTAGGGTGATTTTCGACGCCCACGTGAACAAGCTGAAAGCGGGCGAGTTAGTTTCGATTTAGGGGACTGCGCGAGGAAATAAGCGCCAGGGACAGACAACATTGAAGACCGGGGCCAGCGGGTTCCGGATCGAGGAAGGCAGAAACCAGTGGAATTTTTTCGTAGCGTAAGCGTCGACTGGCTGGGGAAGAAGTGGTACTTCCTCGGCTTCTCATTGATCTTCAGCATTGCCGGAATTGTCTCCATGGCAAACCATTGGGCTCACCCGGTTGGCAAGGTTCGCAGCCCTGTTCCGCTGGGCGTTGATTTCCGCGGCGGGACTCAAGTTGAAATGCAATTGAATCAGACCCCCGACATCAACCGGCTGCGCCAGGCGATGGAAGCATCGGGCATCAAGGACGCCACGATCCAAAGCTACGACCAGGCAAGCAAGAACCAGGTCCTTATCAGCCTTCCGGAGGAATCGAATGAGGCTACACTCGACACCGGCCGTCAGCAGATCATGAATGCGCTGCAGACGCACTATGACAGCACCCTCGGCACTAAGAACGTGCGTAATGTTCAGGTAGTGGGCGCGACGGTTGGCAAGCAACTGGAGAAACAAGCGGGGCTCGCAACCCTCTACTCCCTTCTTGGTATGCTCATTTATCTCTGGTTCCGTTTCCAGTTGATTTACGGTGTTGCGGCAGTTGTCGCCTGTTTCCACGACACGTTGATTACAGTCGGTTTCTTTGCGCTGCTCAACAAGGAGATCAGCCTGACCGTGATTGCGGCCATCCTGACGCTAATTGGCTACTCGATGAACGACACCATCGTCGTCTTCGACCGTATCCGTGAGAATCTGCGCTTGAGCCGCCGCGAGTCTCTGCCAGATGTGGTGAATCGGAGCATCAACCAGACCCTGAGCCGAACAGTTCTGACCTCGGGCCTGACATTCCTTACAGTGCTCTCGCTGTTCGTTTACGGAGGCCCTGTGCTGAATGGATTCTCATTCGCCCTCGTCGTGGGAATTCTCATTGGAACTTATTCGTCGATTGCTGTGGCGGCACCGATGCTGGTGGCTTGGCAGGAGTGGCGTGCGAAGAGCGGCAGAGCGGTTGCGCTGCCTGCGGCGAAGCGTTCAAAGGTGTAGTGAATGGAATACGCGGTTGCACCATTTTTGGAGCAAGTTTTGCATCTGTGAGGGAGCAAGTTTTGCATGTGTGCGGTAGTTCTGATATAGGTGGAGCACGCTTTCTGAGAGCGTTTGAGATGCTCGGGAACATTTGAAGTTCCCGCGGTGTCTAATCAGAGGTAACCAACACCCGATTCGAGGCTGGCCATGTTTGAAGATTCCACGTTTGAATCCGGCGGCAAGATCAAGAGCAAAAGTGGTCGTTGGATGATGGTCACATTCATCACCAACGGCGCAGTTCTACTGGCGTTGATCCTCTACCCCCTGATCTACCCCGAAGCGTTGCCTAAGGCAATGATGCAGACTTTGCTTGTCGCTCCGCCACCACCACCGCCACCGCCACCACCGCCGCCACCGGCTGAAGTAATCAAGGTGGTCCACGTGACAGTCGGAGATGATGAATAACCAGCTGACTGCACCGACTCGCATTCCGCACGACATCAAGATGGTCGCGGAGAAGGAAGCACCTCCGAGTTCATTTGGTGTTGCTGGCGCTGGAAGGTCTGGGCGGCAGCTCATCCGGCGTCATCGGCAGCGTTTTTGGAACTGGCAATGCCCCCAAGGTGCAGGCCGCACCACCGAAGAAAGTCAACATCTCAGCCGGCGTAGCCGTGGGCATGTTGATCCAGAAGACGCAACCATCTTATCCGCCAATCGCCAAGGCGGCTCGCGTCTCCGGCACCGTGGTGATCCAGGCGACGATTTCGAAGCAGGGAACAATTGAAGGGTCTGCACGTCGTCAGCGGACCGGCGATGTTGCAGCAGGCCGCGCTCGATGCGGTGAAGACCTGGCGCTACAGACCCTACCTGCTCAACAATGAGCCGGTTGAAGTGGAGACCACGGTCAACGTGATCTTCACGCTGGGCGGATGATGAATCTTTTGGCTCTTTCCGATCAGGAAGGGGCCTTGCTTTTGACCTGAATGCGAATCCCGAAAGAGCCGCATTCCACAGCAACCAGAAAGTAATTGCAGTTCACAAGAAACTCCTTAGGAGGAACGATTCAGTGATTCTCGCTCAGCTCGCACATTTCGCTTCGCATACGGTCAACAGCCTGGCCTTCCTCCAGGAAGAGCAGGCGGTCAGCTTCAGCCCCTTGGGGCTGTGGCAGCACATGGGATGGCCGGCGCGTACAATCGCCATCATCCTTTTCATCGAGTCGATCTGGTCGCTGGCCGTGATGATCGATCGCTACCTGTACTTCTCGGCTGCCCGCAAACAGTCGCGCGAATTCGCGCCCAAGGTTGCCGGCGCGCTGAAGGACAGCAAGCTGGAAGAAGCTATCAAGATCGCCGATCGCAACAAGAAGTCCCACCTGGCCGAGGTTGTAACTGCCGGCCTGCAGGAGTTCCGCGCATCCGGCGGGGCAGCCACGGAGAACACGATCGAGAGCTCCGGCCGCGCATTGGAGCGCGCTGAGGCCATCGTTCACGCCAAGCTGAAGAGAGGCCTTGCTGTGCTGGCCACCATCGGCTCGACGGCTCCGTTCGTCGGCCTGCTCGGAACGGTCATCGGCATTCTGAACGCCTTCCAGCAGATCGCCACTCAGAAGACTTCGGGTATCGGCGCGGTTGCCGGCGGTATTTCTGAAGCCCTGGTTACCACGGCATTCGGCCTGCTGGTGGCCATCCCTGCCGTTATGGCGTTCAACTACTTCACGGGGCGTGTCGAAGCGTTCGACGTGGAGATGGATAACTCCTCGAGCGAACTGATCGACTACTTCATCAAGCAGAGCCACAAGCGCTAAGCGATGCGGCTGCAGGCCCGAGCGAGAGGCTTTGTGGGGCAGGAGGCGGCAACGTTCTCCTGCCCTGCGGTTTCGCGATTCGTGTCAGGCAGTTCGCATTTCGATCAAGCCGGAAGCCATCCGGAATAAAAATTTCACAGGCACGGAGCCCAAACAATGGCAATCGCGGTTCGCAACGAAGGCAGTAAGGTCAACTCCAACATCAATGTCACCCCCATGGTGGACGTGATGCTGGTCCTGCTGATCATCTTCATGGTCATCACCCCCATGCTCCAGAACAAGGTAGCGGTCGACATGGCCAAGGTGGATAATCCCACCACCATGCCCGATGCCGACAAGGAAGATGCCATCGTCGTCGCGATCACGCGGGACGGAGGCGTATTCCTGGGGCAGAACAAGGTCGCTATCGACTGAACTGGGTGGCCTGGTTCGCGACAAGCTGGCCGACAAGCCGGGCAAGACCATCTTTGTTCGCGCCGATGCGCGAGCGCAGTTCCGGGCGGTTGAAGACGCCATCGACGCCGTGCGTACCGCCGGCGTGGACGATGTAGGCTTGCTGACAAACAAGCGTGAAGGCGCTGGCGCTGGCGGCGAGTAACCTTTGCCGCTGCGCAATGTTCTAACGATTTGCAGGAAACGAGGAGTTTGAAGCCATGGCAATGACAACTGGGGGCGGCGGGGGTGGCTACTCGTCCGACATCAATGTTACGCCCATGATCGACATTCTTCTGGTGCTGCTGATCATCTTCATGGTCATCGTGCCGGTCACGCCCAAGGGCCTGGATGCGCTGGTTCCGCAGCCGCCCAAGGATCCCAGAAACAGCAGCAGCCGAACGACCGCACCATTGTGGTGCAGGTGATCTATCGTCCCGGCGCTGCCCCGGCGTACAAAATTAACGAGACTGACGTTGCGAAAGCGGACTTGCTGCCGCGGTTGACCGAGATCTATGCCAACCGCGCCGAGCGCGTCATGTTCGTCAAAGGCGACGACGATTTGAATTTCGCCTACATTGCCGAAGTGATCGATATTGGCAAAGCGGCCAACGTGGATCACATCGGACTGATGACGCCGAAGATCATGGCGGGGCAGTAGCAGCGGGCTCCGGCTGTCCGATTCAAGCCGGAATTCGTGGCTGGGCAAGCTGAGCGACAGGGTCCTTGCCTGATCGTTTGTTGAGCGATTGCCGGCGGGAAACAGGAGTACAATTTGGCCATCCTGGTTTCGGAGACTCCCGCCTGCAGCCAGATATAAAGATTTTCCAGGCGCGCAATCGACAGGCACGACCTGAAGGAGAAGGATAAAGAACATGAATCGACCCGCACGTATTTCGGCGCTCGCGGTTGCTGTAGCCGGCATGGTGCTTTCCATGGGCGGGTGCAACCGCCTCGCGGCCCGTGACCAATTGAACAAGGGAGTGGATGCGTACAAGAGCGCCCGGTATGAAGAGGCGATCGGACACTTCCAGAAAGCTACGGAACTCGACCCGACCCTGCCGATGGCCAAGAGCTATCTGGCGACTGCGCTGGCACAGAACGTGGTCCCCGGACTGGACACCCCGGAAAATCTGAAGAACGCCCAGCAGGCGATCAGCATCTTTCAGGAAGTTCTGGCCAAAGAACCCAACGATGTGAACAGCCTGAAGCAGATTGCGGGCATTTATTTCAGCATCAAGAAGTTTGATGACGCCAAGGCCTGGCAGAAGAAGGTTCTGGCGGTGGATCCTAAGGATCCAGAAGCTGCCTACACCGTCGGCGTCATCGACTGGACACTGGCCCACGAGAATACGCTGAAAGCGCTCGCTGCCGGCAGGTCTGAATGACGATGGTGAAGGCAACCTGAAAGCGCCCAAGAAAGTGCTGGAACAGATCAAAGACGAAAATGCTCCTCTCGTCGATGAAGGTCTTCAGTATCTGAATCAGGCGATGGCGAATCGTGCCAACTACGATGAAGCGATGTCCTACCTGAACCTGATTTACCGCCGCAAGGCGGATGTGGACTACGGCAATCCGAAGCGGTGAAAGCTGATGTTGCGACTGCCAAGGACTGGAGTTCCAAATCCATGGGTACGCGCAAGGAGAACGAGGACAAGAAAGACAAGGGCCCCGGCGGCATCACCATGGACTCGAGCGGCAACCTGAAGTAATCTTTCAAAAGATCCCAAGTTGGAAAACGGCCTTCGCGCAGAGCGGAGGCCGTTTTCGTTGCGGGGCCAGGTCAATTTCCTGGAGCGGATGTACGCCTCTACACATTCTCAGTTTTCAGCAGGCTCTGTTCACGCAGCGGCTAAGCGTGCGTCCGATGGGTTGAATCCGGCGAACGTGGGAAGCTCGTTACTCGCTACAGCCGTGGATTGGGGATGCACCAGGGAACAGGTGCGAATCGGGATTCCAATCAACATGAGAGATAGGATTTCCAATGAGTGCTGCAAAGAACAGAAGCAACCCGAAGTTCGAGTCATCGGGTGAGCGGAAAAAGGGCTACTTGGCGCCCTCTTTCAGAATCTGCTCAGCAAAATAATTGCGAACTTTGGAGTCGTCTCGAAGCATTTCGAAATACGCGTTCTTGAGTAATGCGGCGTGGCTGTCTCGCAGATTCTGTCGAATGCTCTGTTGAACACTTGGATTATTCAGTTCCCGCTGTCCAGCAGGTTCCCGCGCGATCAATTTGTAGATTGCGTAGCCCATTGGCTTTCGAGCAGGGCCTGCGCCTCCGTAGATAGGCATCACGTCGGTGATCTGGCCTATCTTGAGCTTGGCGATTGCAGTGGAGGCTGCAGGATCTCTCTGCTGCAAGGCGGATTCGGCGACAAACCCCATATCCCCGCCATTCGACGCGGTATTCGGATCCTCTGAGAAATTGATTGCAAGCCCCCCGAAATCTTCACCGGTTTCGAGGCGGCTGTGTACAGTTTGGATTTTCTTGCGTGCGTCCGCTTCGCTAGATGCCTTGCTGTTCTGCAGGTTGCCTGGCTGCTGCGCCGGCGTTCCGGTCACGACAATCCATGCCAGGTGATATTGCGGCTCAATTACATTGAACTCGGCCTTATGCGCGGCATAGTAACTGCTGATGTCGGCGTCGGTAATGTTGATCTTGGATTCGATTTCCTTGTTGATCAGCTTGGTGGTCGTAAGGGTCCGACGAATCTGAAGCTTCAAGTCGTCGAGCGTCATATTGCGTTGCTTGAGTTGTTTGTCGAATTCTTCCTGCGTGAAGGGAGCTTTGAACTCGATGAGTTTCGCATTCACGTCTTCGTCAGAAGCGGCGAGGTTGAGCTTCGCTGCGCGCTGCTGAAGGATTTCGTCATCGATCAACTGGCGCAGGACGTTCAGGCGAATCATATCTGCCTGCTCAGCACTAGGCTCCTGGGGGCTTTCGCCGGCACTGGCCTTGTAAGAGTTGTACGCCTTGTCCAATTCAGAGCGCAGGATGTCTTTGCCGTTGACCGTCGCCATCACATCGGGCGAAGGTGCGCGATGACATGCGGCCAGTGCCGCGAACAAAAGGCTACATGAGAGAGCCAGGGCTACGGACCAGCGGTGTTGAAACAAAGAACCTTTGACTTGCAACCTATGTCTCCTGGGGAGCCTGCCGCCCCCGGCATTCAAGGATAAATCCCGAAGCCGGGCCCGCGATATCGCAGACTCACATTCCCGGCTCACGCCATGCGCATGCCTCCGTCTTGGAAGATGAGCCTTGGCGGAAACCGCTGCTTACTTGCCCTTTCCATCCGGGTGCGCAGGTTGGGCGGGTTCCGGCGGGGGTTCTACGCCAGCCGCGCGCAGGGCGCGGTCGATAACCAGCCATACCTGTTCCTCGGGAACAGCGCCGCTGATGCGCTCTCCGTCCACAAAGAGCGCTGGTGTACCATCGATGCCCAGATCATCTGCTTCTTTGGCTGACGACCGCACCTTTGATTCATCTTGCTTGGCAATGCAGGCGTCGAGTTTGGTCTGGTCAAGTTTGGCTAATGTCGCTTCTTCGCGCGCGATGCGGTCGAGCGCAGCATAGCTCTTGGAAACGTCGCGATCATCTCCGCTGACCTCCTGCCCGTGCGCGTGAACATAGTCAACATCGGTCCAATAGGCGACCCCGCTCTGCGCAGCCAGGCAATTTGCGTCTACGGCGGCATGCATTGCCCAGGGGTGGAGATCGACAAGGGGGTCGTCTTTGTAAATGAACCGTACCTTGTCCTTGTAGCGGTCCATCGTGTCGGGAAAAAGCGAAGTATGCATGCGCGCGCAATAAGGGCATTCGAGATCGTCGAAGCTGATGACCGTCACTTTAGCCGAAGGATTGCCGCGAATCGGGCGACCTGCCACATCGATGGAAAAGGCGGGATTCTTGGTCAGGTCGAAGGTCTCGAGTCGTGCCAGCGTCTTGCCGTCGGCGGAAATCAGGAAATCGACGGCCGATGATTTTGACCCGCGCGAAAGCGTGACTGGGAGCGTGTCATAGCCAGGAATCTTGCTCGGTTTGCGGGCGCCAATCGTGACGGTGTAGTCCTCGGGCACGTTGTACTGTGAGCGGACCATAACCTCAATGCGCCGGTTCATTTCGGCGTTGGTGTTGTCTGAGGCGGCGGTTTGAGCTTTGCAGCCAACGGCCAGGGCCAATGCCAGCAAGCTGGCCAAAAAACGAATGCGCGACAAGCAAGGATCCTCTGTTCCAAGGATAACCCAGTGGCCCATGCCCCTGGGATAGGTTGATGATTCCAAAGTTACTGTTATGTGGACGCGCCAACCAGCGAA
The DNA here is from genome assembly GCA_963826915.1 of uncultured Acidobacteriaceae bacterium. Classification (GTDB taxonomy): domain Bacteria; phylum Acidobacteriota; class Terriglobia; order Terriglobales; family Acidobacteriaceae; genus Telmatobacter. Next base: position 484,869 of record CAWGYG010000002.1, on the reverse strand, counting down.
AAGCAAGCTGAGGTTCGCAGGGCAGTACTCGATCCCGGCGTAAGGTGATCCTAGTAGGCGGGCGGCAGAGTAGGGTCGTGGAAGATGGTCTTGGAGCGGCTAATATCACCGACCGAGCCGAAATTGGCCAGTGTGAAGCTGTACAGGTATTGGGTTTCGTCGTGGACCGAACCGAGCGCAAAACGCCTGTAGCCCACGCTCAGGCCGCAGCAGTTCCAGTTATAAACGGCCTGGATTCCTGCGTACTGCAATGCCCCGTGAACGAAATCGTAGGCGCCGTTTGCTGCCAGATTGAAACCATTGCCACTGGGTTTGCCGATTTCGAGAAATGGCTGCAGTTGCTGGCTTTGGATGTTCGTTGCGGTGCTGCCCTGTTCGTCGACTGCGTTCAACAGGGAATGGCCCATTCCTACGGTTGTTCTTCCCCAGCTGTAGCCTGCAAATAAATTGTCGGCTCCGAGTCGTCCGGCGCGGGGGTCGTAGTCCATGTCCCATTCAATGCGCAGGTTGTCGATCGCCTCAAAACGCAGCCGCGAAATGATGGGAGAAAGATTGCGTGGTGCGGTCAGAAAGGAGATGCCGCTCAAGTCGAGGGTGGAGTCAAACACGTTGCGGCGACCGGAAATGATCGCGCCTCCAAAAGTGGGGTCAATGAAATACTTCTGGGCAATCTGCCAACTGGCCCATTCGCGCGCCTTCGCGGGGCATCCGCCGGCGGCGCTGTCTGCATCTGAGCAGGGCTGCGGCGCAGTCGGGCTCAAATAGAAACGTTGCGTCAGCGAAAAACCCACTTCGTTTGTGTCGGTAGCTATATCGGTGGGGTCAATCAGGGGCACGTTGCGCGCGTCCGACCCGATGCCTCCTACGAATCTGTATTCAATTTCAGGTTCAATCACATGGCGCAGCTCCCGATTCCATCCTGCGAGCAAAAAGTCTCTCTCAAAGGCCGGGGGCCTCACGTCCACCGAGGCTTCGAGATCGGCACGGTTCAGGGGGTCGTGGCTCACTGTGGGCGTGCCGCCGTTCGCTCCTGTCAGATCGGGTGTTTGACTGCCGGTGTAAAAGGTTTCGCGAACCGCAACTTCCGGAACCACGCTCCAGCCTCCCCCTTCAAGAGGCAGCGAGATATGTGGATAGAAGTCGAAGCGTCCTAGATTCCGAATGTGGAACCCTGATTCTGAACGGCCAAGATAACTTATCGACGAACCCATTCCCCAATAGAGCGGCGAAGAGTGGAGGGGCTCATCAAGTACGTCGAAGCGCAGACTCGGCAGGTGGAGGATTCTCACTTCATCGCCCGGTGTGGAGCTGGCAAAATTCTGCAATCTCTCCATATAGGCGGATGGAACAAGCCCGTTGGAGGCGTGCGTCAGAGATAGCGTGCTGTGCACCTCTGAGTTGACTGCCTGTGTGTAATCTTCATTGAAAGCCAGCTTGTAAACGTAGCTGGAGAGGTATTCGACGTTGGCGGCGGCGCGAGTCTGCTCGGTCAGGTCGTATCGCCCTTTGGCGATGATGTCTACTCCACCCTGGTTCACCAGCCCGGTGGCAGGTGGCGTTGCGGGGATGCCTCGATCGAGCAGCGCGTTCCAGGTCGTTGTGAAGTGGTCAAGGCCGGGGCCTTTGTATCGAAAATCTCCATTGGGAGCAGAGCCGCGCTTGCTGTAATACTCCGACCCGATGGTCATATCCATGCTGCGATTCAGGACGATGTAAACCTTCTCGCTAACGGTAAGGCCCCTGATGGTGGAGTTACCCACGATCGGGATAAGGATTCCGGATTCGCGCCCCGTTTCCTCGGTGGGATGGCGCAGGTAGGGCAGATAGAACAGCGGGATCCCAATGAACTTGAAAAGTACGTTCGAAGTGGACGCCTCGTTGTTCGCGACGCTGATGGCACGGGAGATCAATTGCCAGTCCGGCTTTGGCAGCCGGCAGTTCGTCATTGTGCCGTCGATCACCTTGTATTTACCTTCTCCGGTCTGAAGCACGACCCGGCCGGAAAATAGAAAGGGATTGGCGGTTGAGTAGACCATGGTGTGGCCGGTTCGGCGTACACCGAGTGATCCGTTCACATTGAAAAAGCGCGCGGTGTGCATGTTGAGGCGCATATCGCCGTTGCTGGCTTCGATCAGCACGTCTTCGGGGCCACCAGCGACCTGGAGATGGCCCTCAGCCTCCAACTCCGAGGTGTCCCTGTGATAGACCACCCTGTCGGCGCGCACGATGTAGTCCCGGTAGTGGAGTTCCACTCCGCCAGTTCCAGTCCAGGAATTGCCCACCCAGGACTGGCGGTCGGCGCTCAAATGCACCGGAACTCCGCCTGGAGGCTCCGGCTCCGGTTGCGCCACAGGCAGAGCTTCCTGTCCCGGGTCCTCGGGAAGCTGCGAGGCGGGCTGCTGCGGGCTTGTGCTCAGTGCACTCGGAACTTGATTTGCGGGGGGTAACGCATTGGTCAACACCTGCCCTGCAAGTTGCAGGTGACAGAGGGTCAACACCGTGATAAACACGAGATTACGAGGATGCATCCGAGGACCAAGGTCAGCATAGCAAATGCGAGCACTGAAGAAGTGAGACAAGCGGGACCCCAGGCAGCCTCTAAGACTTAGAAACAATTGCCGCATTCCTATTCTTGGACGAATTGCGGAGATCAATGGCAAACAGGGTTTGAAAGTTGACCCAAGGAAGGTATTAGAAGGGATCTTAGAGTTTTGAGCACACTCGTTAGCGCGCCCACGCCACTCCCCTCGTGGAAGCAGGAAGTCAATCGTCGTCTCGCCGAGCACAACAATCGTAAAGGCCTTTCGGTCGTCGAAGAGGATCAAGCGGCCAAGATGAACGGTCCGGCCCACAGCCGGGCCGCTGTAACAGCAGCACGGGTTGCCGCGAGGTTCGCCAAAACTCCAAGCTATAGCGAAATGCAGGCCGCGGAAGCACGAGCAGCACTTCGGGCTGCCGAAGCTGCTACACGCGCCGCGCTTGAGGCGCAGGCAGCAGCTCAAAAGGCCCTGTCCAACCTGGAAACAGCCGACGCGGAAGCAGGCGACAGTGAGGTTGAATACGAACCTTCGTATTTTCGCGAGACTGGGGAAGAGCAAATTGGAAAAGAACAGATCCGGGCTGCATCCGTAAACCTCCCTCAGTCCATGGAGATCCGATGGGAGCCGGATTTACCAGCCAGATCGCCGGTACCCGCACCGGATGAGGTCGAGCCGGCAAAGGCCGATTGGTATGAATCATTGGCCCCGGATGCTTACGCCGCAGGTCAGATTTACGAAGCGGTAGAACCGGCGCAACCGATCCACGCAAACCTTATCGAGTTTCCGCGCGAATTGGTGGCTACGCGGCGCATGCGTCCTCGCCTGACTGAAGCCCACCCAGGCTCTTCCGCGGAAATGAACAGCCAGCTGAGCATTTTTGAAGTTGATCCGGGTTCCATTTCTACCGATCCTGCGATCCCGGAGGCTGATTCCTCAGCCCCGCAGCCGTCCTGGAGTGGACCCGAGTGGTCGGCCATTCAGCTGGATGCACAGCCTCTTGAGGAACCTTCTTATCAATACGAAACCGCCAGAACGACTCCCGCGATCCATCGGGCGCCGTTTGGACTCCGCCTGATGGCAAGTATGGTGGACGCCGCCCTCATCCTGGGAGCGGTTACCGGTTTGGCGTTCATCGTGGCGTCAAAGTTCAATCATCTTCCGAGCATGAAGGCTTCAGAGATTCTCGCAATCGTCCTGGTGATCCTCATTGGTGTTTCCTACGAGGCGCTTTTCCTGGTCTATGCCCGGACAACGCCCGGAATGCGTTACGCCCAACTCTCGTTGTGCACTTTTGAAAATCAGATTCCATCCCGCGAGCAACTGCAAGGCCGTCTGAAGGCGATGCTCGTCTCTCTGTTGCCGGTTGGTTTGGGGATGGTGTGGGCCATCTTTGACGACGACCAATTGAGTTGGCACGATAGGCTTTCACGGACCTATCTGCGGCATAGTTGATCTACCCCATAGGTCGCGAGCCGACTGGCGGAATCGCTGCCTTCGCGCCTCCTGATCAGGAGGCGAGCGCCCGGATGGCGGAGACTCCCGCGCCCAACAGGGCGGTTCCGTCGTCGTTGGGCAGGACTTCAAGGGAAAAGCTTAAGAGCGGGCTCATCTTGACCATGGTTTCGAGATGACCGCGCAGCATGGGCAACTCGAGAAAGCCTACATTATGCCCGGTGAAATAGAATCGCCCGGGCCCCGCCAGATGGATGAAGGATGCGGTCGCCGCCGCCAGCGCGCGGTGCCAAAGGTCGACAAACTCCCGGCAGCGCACATCGCCCTTCTTGGCCTGGGCAAACACTTCCTCGGGCTCAAGATCAAGGAAGCGCATGCGCATGGCGCGGTAGCCCATGATGCCTTCAAGATGACCCACGCCGCCGCAGCCGCAGAAGCGCTCCTTTGGGTCGAGGGTGACGGTAATGTGGCCGCCTTCCCACACCCCCTCGACGTAGGGCCAGCGGCCGTAGCCAATGCCATTTCCGATGGTCCACACCCGCGTTAGCTTGTTGAGCTGGCCGCGAGTCGCTGCCACACCGGCGGCGATTGCATCAGCGTCGTTGGCAATGTGAACGGGAGCATTTACCCCTTTGCCGGCCAGAGCGTGCGTTAACTCCTCCGCGAGGCGCATGCCTTTGATCTGGGTCAGATTCGGCGAGTCTTCCACCACGCCATGGCGAACCACGCCGGGCACTGCCACGCCGATCGCATCCACAGCACCCTGACCGGCCAGGGTCGCAATTTCATCTGAAAGGATCTGTACCAACTCGCCACCTGGAACAGCACCCAGCGCGTCCACCTCGTCAGTGTCCTCTGGGTAGCGCAGCAGCTTGCCGGTGAGTCGTTGGTCCTCAAGCCTGCCGGCTACGATGTGCTCTGTGATCACGACGCCGATTGCGGTAGTCATTACGCCCTCCGTGGGTATGTCTCGCATGGGTGAGATTGACGTTCCGGCTGGAACTCCCAGCCAGCCCTCCGCCGGTCACCCTGACTGGTAGCGGAGCAGTCGGCCGAGACCATTGAAGGCGGCGGCTTTGTAGCATTCGGCGAGAGTCGGGTAGTTGAAAACAGTCTCGATGAAATAATCCACCGTGCCGCCCAGCACCATGACCGCTTGTCCGATATGAACCAGTTCACTGGCGCCCTCGCCAATGATATGGACACCGAGAACCTTGCGCGTGTCTCGATGGAAAATGAGCTTCAGGCGCCCCGTCGTGTCGCCGCGAATCTGCCCGCGCGCGGTCTCCCGATAAAAGGCCATGCCCACTTCGTATGGAACATCCTCGTCGGTTAGTTGTTCCTCGGTTTTCCCGATGAAACTGATCTCTGGGATGGTGTAAATGCCGTAAGGATAGAAGCTGGGATTGGATGAAGTAGCGTGGTCGTCAAATGCCCGTGCGGCGGCGATGCGGCCCTGCTCCATTGAAACCGAGGCCAACGAAGGGAAACCGACCACGTCACCCACCGCGAAAATGTGCTCAACCTTGGTCTGATAGTGCTCGTCAACGGGGATCCTGCCGCGGTTGTCGGCTTCAATGCCCGCAGCGGCCAGGTTGAGATCGTCAACGGCGCCCTGGCGGCCAATGGCGTAGAGCAGCGCGTCGCCTGAGACCTTCTTCTTGCTTTGCAGATTAGCGACGACCGTTCCATCCGCCAGTTCTTCCACGCATTCCACTTCCTCGCCCAGGCGCATGGTCACGCGGCTGTCGCGCAAGTGGTAGCTCAGTGACTCGACAATCTCCTGGTCGGCGAATTCAAGCAGCTTGTTGCGCTTCTCAATCAGCGTGACGCGAACGCCAAGAATCGCGAACATGCAGGTGTATTCCACCCCGATCACACCTCCGCCCACCACGATCAGAGTACGGGGCAAGGTGGGGAGATCAAGGACCTGGTCACTGTTGATGATGGTGCGGCCATTGATGGGCACTTTGGGCGAGCCGGCCGGCTTGGTGCCTACGGCGATGATGATGCGGTCCGATTCGAGCGTTGTGTCGGTCTGCGGGCCCTCGACGCGGATCTTGTGCGGATCGACGAAGCTGGCTATTCCGTGCACAATATCGATACCGTTGCGTGAAAGCTGCGCCTCGGTTACGTCGACTTCGGTCTTGATCACCGCCTGGACCCGGAATGCGAGGTCGGCCATGGTGATCTTTTCCTTGACCTTGTAATTCATCCCGTAGACCGAGCGGTAGTTGTAGCCGGAAAGATGGAGTACTGCCTCCCGCATGGTCTTCGAGGGTATGGTCCCAGTGTTAACGCAGACTCCGCCGACTACGGCTCGCGACTCGACGACGGCCACTCGTTTTTTCATCCTGGTGGCTGCCACGGCGGCGCGTTGCCCGGATGGTCCGGAACCGATGATCGTGAGGTCGTACTTGACGGCACCCATGCGCGTGTCTCTCCATTGAACGATTGACTGGTGGCGGCCGATTTAAACCTGCAGTGATCTTTATGAGCGAACGCAGTCAGCTTTCTGTGTGGAACACTTGCTGACGGCTTTCAGGCCGGATAATAACTCGGGGTACTTGGGGAATCGCCATTCGATTCAGATTCTCTCAGTCTGCGGGAGGTTTCATCAATGCTTGGGTTCTCGACGGCGAGGCTCTCGGTTGGGCCAGGGCTCCGCTGCGGCGAATATACCAGAGTCATGTTACAGAGGCGAAGCAGGTTTGTTTCGGTCAAAAGAGGATCGACCCGAGGCCGTTTGGGCGGGGCCAAAGGCCATCAAGCCAACAAAAAGAAGCCAACAAAAAGCCCCCGGTGACCTGAACAGAATCACCGGGGAAAGTGCGCGGTGCAAATTGTTGTGTCGTGCGGGTTAATCAAGCATGAGCGACACGAGGTTCGCGCGGTAAAACGGCCTGCGCGCCTTCGTCGAATCTCCGTTTCAACACACTTCCCTGATCGATCTTGAACCGGCGGATCATTCCGTCAAGATCGCTGGCGAGCGAAGCGAGGTTCTTGAGGGCCTCGACCGCTTCTTCCGCGCCCTGCGCATTCTGACTGGAGAGTTGCGAAATGTGTCCAGCGGACTCTGAGATTTCGCTGGAAGCAGAAGTTTGCTGAGTAGCGGCCGTCGCAATGAGATGAATCTGATGCTCCACCTCTTTTGAAGCCTCGATAGTGGCCTCAAGGCTCTTGCGCGCGTTTCCGGTTTCAACCATCCCGTTCTCGACTGTCGCACGGCTTTCCTGCATCACCTCGAGCGTGCCGCGGGTTTCCTCTTGAATGCTTCGAATCGTGGCGGCGATCTCCTCCGTGGCCCCTTTGGTGCGTTCTGCCAGCCGGCGAACTTCTCCGGCTACCACCGCAAAGCCGCGCCCGTGCTCGCCGGCGCGAGCAGCCTCGATGGCCGCGTTCAGCGCCAACAGATTTGTTTGTTCGCTGATCTCTTGAATTACGCTGACGACGTTGCCAATTTCCTCTGAACGACGCGCTAGGGAATTCATCTTTTCGGCCACGGTTCCGGTTGCTGCGGCGATCTTTTCCATGGTCGCTGAAGCAGCCTGCATCACCGCTCCACCCTTTTCGGCAGTCTCGGCAGAGACCCGGCTGGAGGTCGCAGCCTTCTCTGCGTTGTGACTGATTTCGGCAATCGTGGCGGTCATTTCCTGCGCGGCCGCGGCGATCTGGTTTGTCTTGCTGGATTGAGCGTGCGCGTTGTCAGCGCTTTGCACGGCGCGCGCGGAGATTTCAGTTGTAGCAGCCGAAAGCGTGTCTGCACCCTGCGCGACTGATTGCAGCACTGTCCGCATGGATTCAGCACAGGCATTCATGGCGTCTCCAAGGCGTCCGATCTCATCGCTGCCAGTGACAGTGACTTGTGCCGACAGGTCCCTTGCCGCCATGCGCTCCAACATCGCAGTGCCTCTCGCGATTCTGGGGGCGATCATTTTTGTCAATACCATGCCGACGCAGGCGCAGAGCAGGATGATGATGACAGTTGCGCCAGTGTTGACCCATGTAGCGCGAATACTTGCGTTGTAAGCGTCGGCGGATTCCTCTGTGCCATGATTTGCGTTTAGTTTCAGATCATCATTGATTGCCGCAAAGGTAACCTGATACAGGTCGGCCGTGGAGCTTGACGTTTCAATATCCCGGGCTTCTTTCTCTTTGCCAGATGTCAAGAGAGCTGTAGTGCGGTCGCTGGTCTCCCGGTATTGCGCAAAGGCCGTAGTGAATCTCTGGTAGAGATCGCGCTCTTCTGAGTAGGTGGCCAGTGGCTCATAAAGCTTGATGCCCGATTGATAATCGGCCCAGGCTTCCTGTCGTTTCGCCAGGTGCGTGGCGGTGCATTCCGGCGTGGCGCACAGCAAGAGATCGAGATCCTCGCGTCGAGCGTTGTTGGCCGCATTGCGAATCTGTGCCAGAGCGAGCACTGACGGAAAACGGCTTTGACTAACATATCCGCTCTCTTCCGAGATACCACGGAAGGTAAGCAGAGAGTAAATGCCGAGCGCAATGCATAGACAGCATACGATGCCGAAGGCGGCGATGAACTTGCGAGAGATAGGGAGATTACGCAACCACTGCATTCCGGGAATCCTCAGTTTGATGACTCTTTGAATGCATCGGCGCAATTCCAAGGGACATGAGCGGTATGGGCAAAGACTGGCGCCCTGAAACGTGCATCGGGTTGTTTGCCGGATTAGTGGTCAAATCGATATTCTTGGGGTCGTTCCAGACCGCGGCCCAGCGCGAGTGAGGGTTATCGATGCAACGATACTGCGGACCGCTGACAATGCTTCTGCTTGTTGGAATGGTTGCAATTCGAGCCCGGTGGATGAGAAGAGGCGGGATCGAGGCGATCCATTTTGGGAAGAAGGACAAAACGGATTTCCTGATTCCGCCGTTTGCCCTTTTCTACTTTTATGTCGTATTTTCTGCCGCATTCCATTTTCCACTTTTCAGCAGGAAGGAGTTTTTTCGCTCGGATCTTGTGTCCTGGATTGGTGCGTTTCTCTGTCTTACTGGGCTTTGCCTTCTATTGTTGACACTCATTTCTTTCGGAACGAGCTTCCGCGTCGGCATCGATGAAGACCGGCCAGACAAGCTGGTAACCACGGGAGTCTTCGCTTTCAGCCGCAATCCCATCTATGTCGCGTTCGGGTTGGTCCTGTTGGGTCAATTCCTTTTATTCCCAAACTGGATTCTTCTCATTTATATGGTTGCCGGCGTATGTCTGTTCCATCGCCAGGTTTTGCGCGAAGAAGCGTTCCTTAAAGCCCACTACGGCCGTCAATTCGTCGAATATTGCAATCGAGTGACAAGATACTTTTGAAAATCCCATGCCTATCGCGTGGGCGGGGTGATCCAGTATTGAAGAAAAACGAGGCTTAGAAAACAATCGAACTTGAAGCCGACTTCGCGGAGCAGGGCTACGCGCTCGAAGCCGAAATGCTCAAGAAATTGGATGGAGGCTGTGTTTTCCGCGTCGACGCCGGCGATCATAATGTGTTTACCGGCCAGTTTGGCCTGAACGATCAGAGCCTTCAGCAAAAGCGTTCCGACACCCTTCCCGCGTTTCTCTGAATGGATGTGGACAGTGCCCTCGACGGTGAATCGATAGCCGGGCCAAGGACGGAAATCGCCGAAGCTGGCAAATCCCGCGACGCGGTCTCTTTCGACGGCAACGAGGACGGGATAGCGTTGCTCCAGACGTGAACGCCACCATGCGATGCGGTCGTCGCGCGTGGCGGGACGATCGTTGTAGATGGCAGTCGAGTTGGTGAGCACTTCGTTGTAGATTGCGGTAATCTCATCGAAGTCAGCGGAGACGGCATCCCTGATAAGCATGCTTTCCTCGCGGTTGACGCAGTGAACTACCTGCAACAAGAATAGACGGATTCGGCAAGAGGAAGTACGGAGCAGGGATGGAAGAACAGAAAAAGCAGGAGATTCTGCAGGCGCTGAAAGCGGGACGCGATGCGCTGGGAGACGCGTTGGATGGCGTGGATGACACCCTGGCATCGAGAAAGCCGGCGGGAGGTGGGTGGTCGATCCTCGATTGCGTGGATCACATGGTTCAGTCGGAGACATACCTGCTCTCACGGTTAGGCATCGCCACCCTGGAAGACCATCCGTTTGAGAAGTGGAGGCGAGAGGCGAAAATCTCGGGGCTGGCTGCGGACCGCGGCAGGCGGATCGAAGCTCCGGAGCAGGCACATCCGAAAGGGCGGTTCTCCAGCCTGGGCGAAGCGGTTGCGGCATTCGACGCTGCCCGCGCAGACGTGGTGCGATGGGTTGAGAATTGCGCCCACGATCCTCGCTGCATGATGACCGATCATCCGCTGATATCCGGCCCCGTGACCTGTTCGGAGACCCTGATCATGATGGCCGCCCACCCAGCACGCCATGCCAGACAGATTGTGGAGATTCGTGAAAAGCTCGCCGCGGAAGGCTGATGCCGGGCTCTCCATTGACGCGCGCTTGACTGCGCCGTAGGCTGAGTCTTATGGAATTTAAAGTAAGCGAGCTCGAACGCGAGCCGATCGAATTCGATTTGGAACTGGCTCCGGGCGCGGTGGAATTAGGCGATGAAGCCGAGCAGCGAGGGAACCTGTCGACGTCCGGCCTGGCCGAGGTTATCCACGAGCACCGGGGCCCCAAAGACATCGTGGCGGATATTCGGCTCCGGGGCCGTTTTGCGGGCAGATTTCAGGTGCCCTGCGCCCGCTGTGTTGAGCCGGTAGAGATTTCGCTGGAATCGGATTTTGACCTGATTTTCCGGCCGGCTGTGGCGGATTCGGAGCCCACGGAGCGGTCGATAACAGCGCCGGAGACGGAAATCGGTTATTATCAGAAAGACAGTCTTTTGCTTGAGGATGTGCTGCGAGAGCAGGTACTTTTGTCCCTGCCGGTCAGGATCCTGTGCAAGCCTGACTGCAAAGGACTTTGCCCGCGCTGCGGCCAGAACCGCAATAGCCAGGTTTGCTCCTGCGATGAGGGTCCAAGCGACCCCCGCTGGGGGGCTCTGGCCGGACTCCGCGGCCGGATAAAGTCTGGAGAATCAACTGAATAGATTCAGGGTGTTGGAGCCCGAGCTCGAAAGGGAAGCTGGACCCTGCTGCGGTCTGACACGGGCCAAAACACGAAAGGAATTGCACCATGCCGAATCCGAAAAGGCGCCACTCAACGCGCCGTACCGCCAATCGCCGCGCCCATGACTTCTTGACGCCTACAGGCCTGTCAGAGTGCCCGAATTGCCATGAAAAGAAGCTTCCTCACCAGGCTTGCCCCAAGTGCAAACTCTACAAGGGCCGTACTTACGGCGACGTCAAAGAAGCTGCCAAGTAGCCAGCAAGTGTAAGCCTGAACCGCCATGCTCATCGACATCGCGCTTGATGCAGTAGGTTCCGATAAAGCACCCGAACCCGAGATCAGGGGAGCGATCCTCGCAGCTCGGGCATTTCCTGTGCGCATTCATTTGATCGGGCCGGAGCCGGAACTGCGCGATCTGCTTGATGAACACCTTGAAAATGAAGACCTGCCGATCGTCATCCACCATGCCTCGGAGCGCATCGGCATGGAGGAGAAGGCCGCGCAAGCTTACCGGACCAAGAAAGACAGCTCGATGCGAGTGGGGCTGAAGCTGGTCCATGATGGAAAGGCCAAGGGCTTTGTGACCGCCGGCAACACGGGCGCGGCGATGGCCACTGCCAAAGGGGTGCTGGGTGCGCTACCGGGCGTCGACCGTCCTGCTCTTGCAACGCCCATGCCCAGTTCCACCGGAAATCCCTGTGTGCTGTTGGATGTCGGCGCCAACGTGGACTGCAAACCGCACAACCTCGAACAATTTGCAGTGATGGGCGAGATGTATGCGCGAAGCGTTTTGAAGATCGTGCAGCCGCGGGTTGGCCTTCTGTCGATCGGCGAAGAAGAGAGCAAAGGCAACGATCTGACCCGTGAGGCATTTCCCCTGCTGAAGGCGCTGCCGATCAAATTCATCGGAAACGTGGAAGGCCGCGATATATTCAGCGGACTTGCAGACGTGATTGTCTGCGATGGATTCGTAGGGAACGTCGCGCTGAAGACCAGCGAAGGCGTGGGACGCTTTGTGCGCGACGTGCTGCGCGAGTCTCTCACGCGAACGGTGACGGCAAAGGTCGGAGCGCTGCTGTCGCGGCAGGCCTTCAACGAATTTCGTCGCCGCCTGGACTATCGGGAATACGGCGGAGCGCAACTACTCGGAGTGCGCGGAGTGTGCATCATCGGGCACGGCTCATCGAACGATCGCGCCATATTCAATGGTATTCGAGTCGCGTATGAGTTTGCTCAAGCCGGTACAAACGAGCGCATCGAGCAGGAGTTTGCGAACCGCGCGCACCGCGCTGCCGCGTCATCCCCAGCGAAGCCTACCGACATCATCCACTAGGGGGGCAAGACCCCATGTCTCATGATCGACAACCTGTGCGCGCGTTGGATCAATGGGCGGGCGAATTGGCATGCCCGGTGTGCTTTGGCGCTTTGCGCATCGATGAGGCCGCAGTTGTGTGCACTCAATGCAAACGCAGCTACCCGATAGTGGACGGAATACCAGTGCTGATCAAGGGGCAGGCGGAGCACAGGAACGCGGAGTGACCCGGGGATGCGACCTAAACTTCTCCATTGTTTAGAGGCGATGCAGCGACGAGCCGGTAAGATTTGGGCCGCAAAAAGTAACTAGCTGCAGCAAAGGCGAGAAAGATCAAGGGCGCTACGGTGGCGCTTGCCGTGTCCTTAACCGCAACGTGAGAGAAGAATGCCCCCAGTGCGTCGAAGGTGACGCCGGCATAGGCCCATTCGCGGAGGAAGCGCGCACGGGGATAAAGCAAGGCGGGCACAGCCAGTAACTTGCACACACCGAGAATAGTGCAAAGGTAGTCTGGATAGCCGAGCGTGCGCAAGATTGCGATCGCGCCAGGCACGTGCCATATGTCGGAGAGGCCGCCAGCCAGCAGCCAGACAACAAGCAATATCGAAAACAGCCAATACGGGATGCGGTTAAGCACCGACATTTGCTCCTTGTGAGTTTGGAACACGCAGATCACGCAAGCAGAAGCATGCTTGCTCTCCAAGATGGGGCGGTCTACCCGAACATTTTCGTGAGATCAGAAATATAGAATGCCTCATCGGCAAAAGTGAAGGTGCCGTCGTCGATAACTTCGCGGGCGGCATGGTAGAAGGCTGTCAGCGCGGCGCGGCTGAACCCCGACCCAACGCTGATCCGGCGAACTCCCAATTCGCCAAGTTGCTTCACCGACAAGGGCGGCGCGCCTTTCATTCCCATCAAGACATTGACGGGCTTGCTGACTGACGAACACAGCGTGTGGATGTCGTCTGGGCTCGTGAGCCCTGGAGCATAAAGAACGTCGGCGCCGGCTTTTTCAAAGGCCTGCAGGCGGCGGATCGTATCGTCGAGATCCGGGCGCTCATGGAGGTAGTTCTCCGCGCGGGCCACGAGCATGAATGGAAACGGCAAGGCGCGAGCCGCTGCGGCGGCCGCTGCGATGCGTTCAACAGCGTGCTGAAAGTCGTAGATAGGATGGGCGGAGTCTCCGCTGGCATCTTCGATGGATCCGCCAACGAGTCCGGCAGTTTCCCCGGCGAGCCGGATGGTTTCGGCTGCTTCTTCGGGAGTGTGGCCATAGCCGTTTTCGAGATCGGCGGCTACCGGCAGCCCCGTCGCATCGGCAATCGATTTGGCGTTGGCCAGGGCTTCATTGCGCGTGATGCTTGCCGTACCGTCCTTGCGGCCAAGGGTGAAGGCAAGGCCCGCCGAGGTGGTCGACAGAGCCTGGAATCCCATAGCGGTGAGAATGAGCGCGCTGCCCGCGTCCCACGGGTTGCCGATGACAAAGATTTCGTTTCCTTGATGCAGCGTCTGAAAGATAACGGCCTTCTCGGCTTGAGTGAGCATGAGTGTTTCCTGTTTTGGATTCTGGAGATTTCAATCAGCGTCGGTGATGATAGAAGGGCAGCACGATTAGAAGCGCGAAGCCGATTGCAGCGAACATGGCAAAGACAATGAAACCATAGAGCAGGGTAAGGCTCAGTCCTTTATCTGGTGCTTCTGCAGCGGCGTCCGGGCGGCTTTGAGGCTTTTCAGGCTCATTCATACTTCAACGCCTCTACAGGGTCCATTTGAGCTGCCCGGGTCGCGGGTACCGTACCGAACACGACGCCGACGCCAGTTGCGGAAGCAAGGGCAATGGCCACGGACCAAAGCGAGATCGGCAGGGGGTAATCGGTGAAGAGCCGGATGGAAAGCGGTACAGCGAGACCCACGAAACAGCCGACGAGTCCTCCAGCGAGGGAAATGATCACAGCTTCAGCGAGGAACTGTAGTTTGATCTCGCGATAAGTTGCACCTAGAGCTTTGCGGATCCCGATTTCGCGGATACGGGCACGCACGTTGGCGAGCATAATGTTCATGATGCCGACGCCGCCGACCGCAAGAGTCACTGCCGCGACCAGCACAAGCACTGCGATAAGCGCCGTGGAGATTCTGTCGGCCATCGTCAGTAGTTCGCGAAGATCAAACGCCTTGTATACCGAATTCGGCTTGTGGTGCGACTGAATGACGCGTTGAATTTCCTGGGTCGCCTCCGGCACCTCTTCCATGGTGCGAATCGTGAAGTAGATCTGCTTCACGTTGTCGGTACCGGTAAAGTAGCGCGCAACAGAAAATGGGATCAGGATGGTTTCGTCCGCGATCTCCGTCTCGCCGAAAGTGTCGACGCTCTCTTTGAATGTGCCGATGATGGTAAAAGGAATTCCTTGAATGGAGAACTCCTTGCCAATGGCCGCGTCGGCGCTCCCAAACATCTCGCGGGCAAACGGAATGGTCACGACTGCACACATGGCGTGGGCACTATCATCTCGCTCGTCAAAGAAGCGGCCCGATAGGACGATTAGATTGCGCACTTGCCGATATTGCGGGCTGACGCCCAGCACAAGCGTGTCTTTCACCACCCCGCCGCCAAAGCTGATCCGATCGTGCGATTCCAGCACCGGGGAAGAGGCCACTACGCTCGGGACTTGTGCCACCACATCCGTTTCATCTTCACGGGTAAGGTAATCGTTGTAAAGCACGCGCTCTGAGCCGGTGGTGCCCCCGCCGGAGTACTCCACTTCAACTTCGTTGGTGCCGATTTTCTGAATCTCGTTCAGGATGAATTGCCTGCCCGTCAGACCGATCGTGACGACCAGGATGACTGAAGCAGTACCAATGACCATGCCCAGCGCGGTAAGGGCGAAACGGAGCTTGCTTGAACGGAAGCTGTCGAGGGCCAGTTTCAGAACTTCGCTAAGCACCATCGTGCGGCGGGCGCTCAGCAGCGTTTCCTGGAATCTGTGAATTCGTTCTTGATCGACAGCAGGATTCATTGGTCCCTATAGGATGCGGCAGCCCGGGGGATGGCTTCCACAATCGTCAGACGGCGCTGCGGCAACTTTGTCTGAAGGCTATTTTGCATCGTATTTTTCCAGCCACTTCAGCTCTTCTCGCAACTTGATGTAGCCGTGCCAGGGATTGTTGCCCAGACCATGGCCCTCGCCGGGAAATACCAGAAACGAGTGCGGGATGTTCAGTGTCTGCAGGGCTCGTTCCATCGTTTCCCCCTCCAGATAGCTTACGCGTATGTCCGCGCCTCCCTGTACCAGGTGGGTGGGCGTCTTGACCTTGTCGAAGCGGAAGAGGGCGGCCTCGCTCTGGTAAAGCTCTGGGTTTTCCCATGGCTGGCCGCCGAGATACCAGGCGTCGTCCCAGGTTCCATCGTCGTTGCCCCAGTTGGCTGCGTGCTCCACGGCCCCGGCCCCGGTGACTGCCGAACGAAAGCGGGTGGTCTGGGTAATGAGCCAGTTGGTCATGTAACCGCCGTAACTATAGCCGCCAATGGCCAGGTGATCGGGGTTGGCGTACCCGTCTTTAACCAGTGCATCGACGCCGGAGAGAATGTCGCGGCCGGGCTTTGAGACGAGATGCGGTTCGATTTCGAGCATGAAGTCGTCCCCGTAACCGGAAGAACCACGGTAGTTGGGGCGGAAAACCAGCCAGCCGCGATCGGCGGCAAGAGTAGCCCAGTCGTACCAGTCGGCGCCGAAGCGGTTGCCGTCGGCATCGGCTGGACCCCCGTGAATCAATGTCAACATCCGCAGGTGCTTCGCATCTTTCTTGCCCGGGGGGAAGATCAGAACACCTTCCACGGTGCGGCCATCGTCGGATTTCCAGGTATAGGGCTCCCACTCGGGTTGTGCACGCTCCCCAAAGATCGGATTGAAGCTCGTGAGGGCAGTCAGATGGTCGGGGTGAAGCGGATCGGCCGCCAGATAGACCTGCGTCGGCTCGTTGATGGTGGAATGACGCAGGAGGATGGCATTTGAGGCGCGCGCAGGGTCCAGAGCTGCATAAGTTCCCGCGAGACCCGGGAGTGCTGTGGCCTTGTCTCCCTCAATCAGATAGACATGTGTTTCTGTTCCTCGCAGCCCCAACGCCAACTCGCGCCCGTCGGGCAGAAGCGCGAACTGGTCGAGGGAGCCCTCAAAGGATGCGCCTAATCGTTCGACCTTGCCGCTTGATGGGTCGATCCGGTAGAGCCGGCCTTGCACGTCGCGGTATTTTCCTTCGAGAGAGCCAGCGGCTGCAGCGACTGAGAAATGAAGCCATCGGCTGTCAGGCGACCAGCGGAGGTTCGACTCGACAGCCTCGTTGTGGGTGATTTGGCGAACCGCACCGCCGTTGGCAGCTACAAGGAAGATCTCGTAGTCAGATGGATTCTCAATGCGGTGGTGGATAGGCTCGGTCGTGAATGCGACTCCCTTGCCGTCCGGCGAAGGGGCAATTTCTGCAATGGCGAGGTCACTTTTCGCCATGGTTTCAACGCCCGGAGGGAGACTGGAACTTGGTTCGGCCTCGCTGCCTGCGACCGTTGGCGCTGTGGTAGCAAGAGGCACCGCGATAGAGCGGGCAAGGGCCGGTGCGATGGCTAGCTTGAGAAGGACATCGCCTCGATATTGCTCGCGCCAGCGAACAACATCTTTCCACTCATCTTTCTGCTTGTCCTCTTCATCGTGGGTGAGCGGGGACTTGGCAGAAAAATAGATGGCCGAGCTGTCTGCAGACCAGGCGAACGCATGAACGTCGAGCCTCTCGGTATACAGCGGCAGAGCCTCGCCGCCAGTGGCCGAGATAAGCCATATGCGTGTGGCTTTTGCCGATTCACTGCCAGAACCGCCATCGTCCCCGCCCGAAGGAGCGCGATCGGAGAGGTAGGCGATCCACTTCCCATCAGGGCTCCATTGGGGCTTTTCATCTGTTCCGGAGTGGGTAAGCGGCTTCAGCCCCGATTGGGCTGTCCAGAGACGAAGGTCGCGGCGGTAGATGCCCGCCTTCCAGTCAGGAGTCTCGATGGCAATCACTGCCGCGGAGGCGTCCGGCGACAAGGATGCGCCGGTGATGTCTGTTGTGTTCAGGTACTCATCCAGGGTGATGGCGGGTTTTGAGGATTGGGCGAATAAGCCTGCGGAGACGAAGCAAACGGAAAGGCCGAACGCAATGCAGGAAGATCGGGGTCGCATATAGGGAATATTCTTTCACCCCCAAGTTCCTTTCTGGAAGTTGAATGAATCGCAGGTAGTGGGTCAACACTTGACCCACTACCGAATCGCAATAGAATCGAGAGCCTTGCCGAACAGCAAAGAGATTCCCAGTCGCCAATCGCCAGGGGCGCCTGCGACAATCTTTTCGAAATGATGCGACTGGATGCACATCAACATTTCTGGCTGTATAGTCCCGCCGAATATGGGTGGATCAATGAAAAGATGCCTGGGTTAAAGCGGGATTTCCTGCCCCAGGACCTTGCCCCCCTGCTTGCGGCGAATGCCTTTGATGGCTCGATCGCGGTGCAGGCGCGCCAGAGCCTCGAGGAGACCAGGTGGCTGCTGGAAATCGCAGAACAAAACGACCTGGTGAAGGGCGTGGTGGGCTGGGTCGACCTCTGTTCTCCTGATCTGACGGAGCAATTGGAGCAGTTCACGAGGCGCCCAAAATTCCTGGGCGTTCGACACTTGCTGCAGGATGAGCCTGACGACCTGTACATGCAGCGACCGGATTTTCGCGCGGGGATAGCCAAACTGGCGGAATTCGACCTGGCGTACGATTTGTTGTTATATCCACGCCATTTGCCCGTCGCGTTGAAGCTGGTGAGGGAGTTTCCTCAGCAACGCTTCCTGCTGGATCACATCGCGAAGCCGGAAATCGCGATTGGCGTTTTGGAGCCGTGGGAGCGCGATCTGAGGGAACTGGCCCAGGCAGAGAATGTGTGGTGCAAGCTGTCGGGAATGGTGACGGAGGCCCGCTGGAATGAGTGGTGGGATGGAGACTTCTTGCCCTATCTCGATGTGGTTTTCGAGGCTTTTGGTTCGGGGAGATTGATGATCGGCTCGGACTGGCCGGTCTGTACGCTGAGTTCCACCTACTCCGAGACGGTTGGAATTGTCATGAAGTACCTGCATAAACTGACGCCGAATGAGCGCGAGGCGGTCCTGGGCGAAAACTGCGCCCGGTTCTACAAGGTGGACGGACAATGACCGGCGCGAGCATCCAATCCTGAGAACCGGTGATAAATTTACTTAGGCGCGAAAGTGGCGGAATTGGCAGACGCACCAGACTTAGGATCTGGCGGAGAAATCCATGGGGGTTCGAGTCCCCCCTTTCGCACCAATCTCTCTCCATTGGGATTCCCAGAAAATTGCCAAAGCGGCAAAGGCGCGCGAAAGCGTAAATTGCTCTAGTCGGAGTAAGCTGGTGAAACTATGAGTCCAACACCCCAACAGCCCCAAATGAACGTCGTGCAGACCGACGACTATCGAGAGTCTTACTCCAACAGCGTGCAGGTACGCGTGAGTGTGTGGGACTTTATGCTTGTTTTCGGCCTGGCATCAAGCGATAGCCCGGAGCAGGTGACAATCCGCAACCACCAGGCTATCTTCCTGAGCCCCCAGCAGGCCAAGGCTCTGTGGAATGTCCTGGGGCAGAATCTCTCCCAGTACGAACAGGCATTCGGCACGCTGAATCTTGAACCCCAGGGTCCGTCGTTTCCGCAAGGCCCGGTCAATTGAATTGCCCTGGGTTCAAGCGATGCTGTTGCGCAGGCAATGATTTCGGGCCCAGCTGTCACGCGCTTGGCTCTCTAAAGGATGGCGGATGCCGCCTCCCTTAAACGCCATCCGTTCCGGCACGCACTGTAAAGCCCCTATCTTTCCCAACTGAAGTGATGAGCAAGAGCTTGCGACTGAGAGACTTCTTCGAACCGCGTATGGACGCGCCGTTTCCCACCTGGATGATCTTTCCGGTGATCTTCGCGGCGCTTTACGTGAGCCATTTCACGCTGCTGCGCTTGCCGTACTTCTGGGATGAGGCGGGTTATTACATTCCTGCAGCATGGGACTTCTTTCGTACCGGCTCGCTGATTCCGGTGACCACGCCGAGCAATGCACATCCACCGCTGCCCAGCATTTACCTGGCGCTGTGGTGGAAGCTGTCTGGCTTTTCTCCGGCAGTGACCCGGGAAGCGATGCTGATCGTGGCGTCGGTTGGACTGCTGGCAGTCTGGCGGCTGGCGCAGCGTGTGGCCGGGTCGGGCCAGGTGGCCTTCTGGACCGTCGCGCTTACTGCGATCTATCCCATCTGGTTTGCACAAAGCACGCTCGCGCATGCAGACATTTTTGCCGCAGCGGCTATTTTGTGGGGATTGGTATATGCGCTGCCCGAGCGCAATCGAAAGCCGGGCTGGGCGGCATTCTGGTTTACCTTGGCAGTTTTGTCGAAAGAAACCGCCATCGCCGTCCCGTTGACTTTGGCAGCGATGAGCGTAGTCGCCGGGTTTCGCGCACAAGCGACAGCCCGCATGCGTTCGTGGCGCGAAGCGCTCTGGCTGGCTAGTTGTGCGATCCCCCTGGCGTGTTGGTATGGCTGGCACTTTGCCAAAACCGGCTTTGTCTTCGGCAACCCAGGTTTTCTCAAGTACAACGCGGAAGCCAATCTTGAGCCGGTGCGGTTTCTGGCGGCATTTGGCCATCGCCTTCTGCACCTTACGGCGCACATGAACATGTTTGTGCCGTCTTTGCTGACAGTTGCGGCACTCATGCTGAGTCCCAGGCTTGATTCCGAGGGGCATGAACGTGAACGGATTAGCAGAGAGGTACTGCTTCGGATCTTTTTCCTGTTGCTCGTAAACGCCGTCGTGTTCAGTGTCCTGGGCGGAGCACTCTTGACCCGTTACCTGCTTCCGATGTATCCGCTGGTTCTGCTAGTGGCGGTGTCGACGTTTTACCGGCGCGTGCCTTTCTGGCAGTCATTCGCGGTGCTATCCACTGCAGCGTTTGTAGCTGGGTTGTTTATCAATCCACCTTACGGGTTTGCGCCCGAAGATAACCTCCAATATGCGCGGGTCGTGCGCCTCGATCTGGTTGGAATCGCGGAGCTTAATAAACGTTTCCCCGGCTCCACGGTGCTTTCGGCGTGGCCGGTAACGGATGAGCTGACCCGTCCCGAGCTTGGTTACCTGAAAACACCCTATGACGTTTGCCCGATCGCCGACTTCACCGAGCAGCAGATCGACCTGGCGGCGGCGGAGCCGGAAAAGTACTCGACCGCGCTCGTGTTTTCGACGAAGTACGACCCTCCTTCGCCGTTACTGAGCCTCGGGAAAAAGAGCGAAGCTATCGATCAACAGTATTTCGGAATGCATCACGATCTGCCTCCTGAAGTCATTGCCCAGAGGTTGCATGGTGACCTCGAGTGGGAGCACCAGGACCACGGGATGTGGATCGCACTGATTCGGTTTGACCGCCAGTTTGAAGCATGGTCCACAGCACCCGATCAACGGCGCTGACTGTTTGCAGGGTCATATGTGGCGACCTGCGGCAGCAGCCTGAAACCTCTATAATCAGCATGTTGTGATTTTTCTCAAATCATGTCGGGGATGCAAAACTGCGCAGACTGCGATCGGTGCCGTTTTGGCGCTGCTGTTTGTGCTGACGTTGGCGGACCGCGCGCAAGGTCAAGGAGTGGCCGGGGCCGGCGGGGGCAGGATTCTGCTGGTTTTACCGTTCGATAACGGAACCGGACAGCCGAACCTGGAGTGGATTCGCGAAGCAGCGCCGGAACTCTTGAGCGCCCGCTTTGCGTCGGCTGGATTTGCTCCGATGAGCAGGGCCGATCGGATGTACGCACTTGATCATCTTGGATTGCCGCAGCAGTTTCAGCCTTCAAGGGCCAGTTCGCTTAAGCTCGCGCAGACGCTGGACGCCGATTCGATCGTGGTTGGCACCTACCGGACAGAAGGCTCAAATATCGTCGCCGAGGCGCAGATTGTGAATGTCCCGCATCTTCACATGAGCCAGCCTGTGACCGCGAGTGGGGATATACACGATCTGATTGCGGTCTTCGATTCGCTGGCGTGGAAGCTGACCCGCGAAATGGATCCAAATTTCAGCGGCTCGCAGGACACGTTTGTGGCGGCTGGCGCAGGCCTGAGGCTCGATGCGTTTGAGCAATACATTCGCGGCATCTCGGAGCCCGACCAGCAGGAGCGGTTGCGCCACCTGAACCAGGCGGTCAAGCTCAGCCCTGACTTTGGCCCCGCATGGGTGGCATTGGGGCGCGAGGACTTCAACTCGCAACAGTACGAGCAGGCGGCAGACGCGTTTGCCAAGGTAGGCGGCACAGATCCGGATGCGCTGGAAGCGGGATTCTTCCGCGGACTCTCGCTCTTATTTTCGGGGTCTTATGGCAAGGCTGAAGACGCGTTCAGTTCCGTAGCGCGCATTTTGCCGCTCGCGGAGGTTCTGAACAACGAAGGGGTCGCGGTCAGCCGGCAGGGGCACGACGGCACCGGACTGTTCGTGCAAGCGGCGGCCACCGATCCCAATCAGGCCGATTATCACTTTAATCTTGCAGTGAGCCTAAGGCGCCACGGAACCGACGCAGGGGCTTTGAATGAGTTGAACCAGTGTTTGAAACTGCGCCCGAACGACGTAGAAGCGCAGGATCTGCTGGCCGATTGGAAGGCACCCAAAGGAGCAGGCGATGCGGCCCGATCAGAGCCGCTGGAACGCATTGTGCGAACCTTTGACGCAGTCGCATTTCGACAGGCGGCGCTCATGATGGACCAGATGGAATCGGCTCGCCTCGCTGCACTTACTCCGCATGATCGAGCAGTCAAGCTGGCGGGGCAGGCCAGGGATTATTTGAATCGTGGCCTCTTGCTTGAAGCGGAACGGCTATACCAGTCTGCATTGACCGACGATGGGTCACTGGCCGATGCGCATGCCGGGCTGGCCTCGGTTCGCGAGCGTACAGGCGATATGACGGCGGCGCGCAAGGAAGCCAACCGGGCACTCGAACTTTCGCCATCGGTGGACGCGTACCTCGTGCTCGGGCGGATTGATTTTGCCGCCAACCACATGGACGATGCGGCAAGAGAAATCGGCGACGCGCTAAGGATAGACCCGGGTAGCAGACCGGCGCAGGAACTAAACCATCAGATCGAATTGCGGATGGAGAAGAAACAGTAAGGTCCTCGTCGAAGGACACCAAGGAGCAAGCCATGCTTGAGTTCGCGCGTGGGTTTACGTTCCGGAATGTTTCAAGCCTGATTGCCATGGTTGGGCTTATCTGCGTTGGAGCCGCTTCGATGCGGGCGCAACAGCCAGTTGTCGACAAGTTGGTGCTGGACGAAACGATTCAGCCGGTAAGCGCGGGAATGCTGGAGCGGGCGATTGCACATGCCAACGGTGACGGTGCGGCCGCATTGCTGGTGGAGATGAATACCCCGGGCGGACTGGTGGATTCGATGCGCACCATGGCGGGAGCGATCCTCGGTTCACACGTGCCCGTGATTGTGTATGTAGCTCCGGCGGGTGCGCGAGCCGGGTCGGCGGGTTTCTTTCTTCTTGAGTCGGCTGACGTCGCGGCGATGGCGCCCGGTACCAACGCGGGAGCGGCGCACGTGGTATTTGAAGGCGGCAAGCCCGACGAAACGCTGAGCCAGAAGGTGGAGAACGACGCGGAAGCCTTTCTTCGTTCATATGTATCGCGGCGCGGGCGCAACACCGACGCGGCCATCGCCGCGGTGGCATCGTCGAAGTCCTACACGGCGGAAGAGGCTCTGACACAACACCTCATCGACCTGACCGCGACCAGCGATTCGCAATTGCTGGCGGCGCTCGATGGACGCGTGATTACGCGCATGGATGGTTCCACACAAACGCTCCACTTGAAAAATGCCCGCATTGAAGTGGTGCAGCCAACGGTGCGCGAAGACTTGCTGGGATGGCTGGTCGATCCCAATATAGCCTTGCTGCTGCTGGTGGGCGGAGCGTTGTTGATTTATCTGGAGTTCAATACGCCCGGGACGATTGTTCCGGGCGCGCTGGGCACATTGATGGTGCTGCTTGGGATTTTCGCGCTGGACCTGTTGCCGATCCGTTTCACCGCCGTGCTGCTCCTCATCGCGGCTCTGGTGCTTATGGTGTTGGAAGCGAAGTTCGGCGGACATGGCGTACTGGCAATCGTGGGCATCGTCTGCCTCGCGTTTGGGACCCTGACCCTGGTGGCCGCGCCAATTCCGGAAATGCGCATTCATCCCGGAGTAGCAATAGGCGTAAGCCTCGGGTTCGGCCTGATCACGGTGTTTCTGGTGAGGCTGGCAATACGGGCTAGACGATTGAAGGCCCGGCTGGGCGCCGATGCCCTGGTCGGCAGTGCAGCTTCGGCCATGGAGCCGCTCGCTCCAGAGGGGCACGTGCTGGTCGAAGGCGAAATATGGAATGCGGTTGCAAGCGAGCCTGTGGCTGCGGGTGCGCGGCTGCGCGTGGTGGGACATGAGCAGTATCTGCTGCGTGTCGCACCGGTCGATTCCGCGAACAAGCCGCAGACAGCGGCGTAATCCGGGCAGGAGTACAATCCCTGCTGAGTGAGGGAACACAATGTTCGATATGTCTATTCCGGTCCTGATTGTTATTGCAATCATTGCCTTGTACTTGATCAACTCGATCAAGATTCTGCGCGACTATGAACGCGCCGTGATCTTCAGACTGGGGCGCGCATTGCCCGTTCCCAAGGGGCCGGGAATCATCCTGGTTTTCAGACCCTTTGACCAGATGGTGCGCATCTCCCTGCGACAGGATGTATTGGAAGTTCCTGCGCAGGATGTGATTACACGCGACAACGTGACGCTGAAGGTCAATGCCGTGGTTACGCTCTACGTCGTCGATCCAAACGCAGCCGCCATCAAGGTCGCCAACTACGTCTACCAGACTTCGCAGTTTGCGCAGACCACGCTGCGGTCGGTGCTGGGCGAGGTGGAGCTCGACGAGCTCCTGAGCCATCGCGACAAGTTGAATTTGAAGATTCAGACGATCATCGATCAACGGACGGAACCGTTTGGCGTCAAGGTAATTTCGGTTGAAGTCAAGCAAGTGGATTTGCCCGAGCAGATGTTACGTGCCATGGCCAAGCAGGCCGAAGCAGAACGCGAAAAACGGTCGAAGATCATTCACGCGGAAGGCGAATTCAACGCTGCGCAAAAGCTGGTCGACGCCGCAGCGCTGTTGGCCACCGAGCCGATCACGCTGCAATTGCGTTATCTGCAAACTCTGACAGAGATTGGCGTGGAAAAGAACACCACGATCGTGTTTCCGTTGCCGGTTGAGCTGCTGTCGTTGCTGGACAAACCGGGAGCTGCAGCGAGAGCGGTAACAGCCATCGCCGACAAAGCGGCCGCTGATAAAGCCAGCAAAGGTGAGGCGTAGGCAAGGCTGCAACTTTAGAGCCTGAGGACAAAAATGGGTCGAGGCGACGACGAACAGGAATGGAAGCAGGCACAAGGTGCGCGCGACACGGAACTCACCTTGGGTGGAGGCCTGCTCCTGCTCATCGGTTGCGGGCTTATTCTGCTGTGCGGTGTCTGTTTTGGACTTGGATATGCAGTCGGGCACCGGGGTGCTGCCGAGACGGCCGCGAGTGTGGCGCCTGCTGCAATCGCGCAACCCACAGCCCAGTCGGGGAGTTCTGCAACCAAGCCGATGGCGGCGGGACAATCTCCGCTGCCCCAGGCTCCGACCCAGCAGCCACCCGCCGGGATGGATGATCCGCCGGCCGAGGCAAGCGCGAGCGCAGCGCCAGCTGCGCAGGTTGTGAATACCGGTGCGAATGCCGCTCTGATACAGCCGCAGGTTAAGCCCGCGCTGCAGGTGCAGGTTCGGCCCGCACTGGCCGCGTCGACAAATGGAGCGCAGCCTGCGCCTGCATTGCAGGTTCAGCCCGCGCTCACCCAGACATCTGGCTGTATGGTGCAGATTGCAGCAGTCTCCCATCCGGAGGACGCAGAAGTGCTGGTGAATGCGTTGCGGAAGCATGGATATGCGGTGACGGTTCGGCGCGAGGTGTCGGACAACCTGATGCACGTGCAGCTCGGTCCATTCGCCAACCGCAACGACGCAAATGCAATGCGGCAGAAACTCCTCAACGACGGATATAACGCGATTGTCCAGTAATAATCACGCCGCCAACTAGGTTCTCATCCACTCTGGCAAGCCAGACGCGATGGCCGCGCGCACAGCAGCCATCAATTCTTCGCGCGTCGAGTAGTCGGCGGGAAAGACGGGCGCGTGAAACATTACGTGCGCTGTACCCGGGTGGATACGCATGCTCCCTTTGGCCATCATCGATTCAGTTCCCCAGAGAGAGACCGGAATGCACGGAGCGCCGGTTTCCTTAGCGAGATAAAAAGGTCCCTTCTTGAAAGGCAACATTCGACCGTCTCTTGAGCGTGTGCCTTCGACGAAGGTAGTGATGTGTACGCCTTTTGCCAGGATGCGGCGGGCAAAATCGATGCTCTGTTGCGCGCTCTCTTTTCGTCCGTCACGGTCCACCGGAATAAGCTCTCCCTGTCTGAATGCCCAACCCAGGACAGGGATATTCATCAGGGATCTCTTGATGAATGCCGAGGTACGTCCGGGAATCTGCGGAATCAGGGCCGGTGGATCAAGATTGGAAACATGGTTGGACATAAAGATGCAAGCGGTGTTTGCGGGAACTCGCTCACGGCCGGTGGCTTCAACGCGAATCCGGGCCAGGTAGTAGCCGGTACGCACGATCATTTGCGTAACGTTGTAGAGCGGCATCACGTTTCCGGTGATGATTGACCACGGGATGAAAATAATAGCCGATGGCGCGCCTAGGATAAGAATGGTCGATAACAGGATGAGCGAAGAGATCATGATGGTCTTTCAGACAAATTCTGGCGCAATCGATTCAGGTCAATCAACTTTGGCCGGCTTTGAGACGCGCAGGAAGTTTCTCATAGATGCCGTCGAAGCCGCCATTTGAGAGGATGGCGACAACGTCGCCGGATTGCAGGCGCGGCGCCAAATTATCGACGATGGCCACCGCGTCCGGATAGAGGCTGGCAGGTGTACCGGCTGCGTTGAGTGCTTCGACTACTTCCTCCGGATGCAGGCGTTCTGCGTCGGGAACGCGTTGTTGCTGATAGACACCTGCGAGGACTACATGGTCGGCCAGGCGCAGGCTTTCGATCAACTCGTTCTCGAGAACCTTGCGCCGAAGAGTATTGGAGCGCGGTTCGAGAACAGCCCACAATCGCCCCTGCGGATAGACTGAGCGCAAAGCACGCAGCGTCTCGCGGATTGCGGTGGGGTGGTGGGCAAAGTCGTCGATGATGGTGATGCCGCCGATGACGTCACGGACCTCAAGCCTGCGCTTCACGCTCTTGAAGCTGGACAGCGCACCCTGAATCGACAGCTTGCTGATTCCCTGTCCGGTAGCGAGCGCAGCAGCGGCGGTGGCATTCAGCGCGTTGTGCTCACCGGCCAGTTCCATTTCAAGATCTCCCCAAGGCGCGCCGTCGTGCCAGAGTTCCCAACGTGTTAAGCCGTCGACATGCCGCAGGTTGCGGATTTGCCAGTGGGCTTCGGCAGTGAAGCCGTATCGCTCCACGCGGCAGAACGCGCGACTGATGCATTCGGTGACGTTCTCGCTGCCGTCGTAGGCCACCATCAGACCGCGACGCGGAACCAGATTGACGAGTCGCTTGAACGCGGTCTTCACAGCTTCGAGGTCGGCGTAGATGTCGGCGTGGTCAAACTCAACATGAGTGAGGATCAGCGCGTCGGGGAAGTAGTGAAGGAATTTTGGGCCCTTGTCGAAGAAAGCAGTGTCGTATTCGTCGCCTTCAATGATGAAGGTGCGGGTGGGACGAAGCTGAAAGCTGGTTCCAAAATTCTCAGCTACTCCGCCAATGAGAAACGAAGGCTCGACCGCGGGATTTTCGCGAGCTGCAAACTGGTAGATCCAGGCCAGCATGCTGGTGGTGGTGGTCTTGCCGTGCGTGCCTGCGATCACGAGACTTTCGCGCCCTTTCAGGAACTCCTCGCGAACCAGCGCGGCCATGGATGTGAAGGGAAGGCGCTGGTCAAGAACGCGTTCGATTTCAGGGTTGCCGCGCGAAAGCGCGTTCCCAATGACGACCAGGTCCGGTATCGGATCGAGATTAGACTCCGCATAGGATTCTAGAATCAGGATGCCCAGATCGCGCAGCAGGTCGCTCATCGGCGGATAGGCAGCTTTATCTGAACCCGTGATGTGATGACCCTGCAACTGCAATAGCCCGGCCAGCGAGGCCATCGCCGTTCCACAGATGCCGGTTAAGTGGATATGTCGGGATACGGGGTTCATGCCCTCACCGCTGGTTCAAGCAGGCGCAATTTTGTCTCGTCAGCGGCTTCGAGTTCCGCATCGACGCCAAAGATCAGAGTCACATTCTGCCGCGAGACATGCCCGCTGCGAAGGCCAAACGCGATAGGAATTTCGAGGTCGCTCAACGCGTTGAGTATTACCTCTTCGAGCAGATTGTCGGCCGCACCCGGAGAAGTGCAATCAAGCATTTCGCCGAAAATAATCCCGCGAACGCCTTTGAGTTTTCCGGCATGGCGCAACTGCCACAGCATGCGATCGATCTGGTAGGGCTTGGCGCCTGTGTCTTCAACAAAGAGCAGTTTGCCTTCTGTGGCTGGTTCCCAGGATGTGCCGAGCAGCGAAACAAGAATGCTGAGGCAACCTCCGTAAAGCGTGCCGCGGGCCGATCCCGATTTCAAAGCACGCAGTCCTTCCGCGGCGCCGAGAGCGTAGGGCTGGCCTGAGAGCGCTGCACGAAAGCTGGGAAGATCGACGCCGTCTTCGCGATGGAAATCTGCTGCAACCATGGGGCCATGGAAGGCGGGCAGGCCCAGTTGGTCGAGAAGGCGAAGCTGTATGCCGGTCATGTCGCTATAGGCGAAGAAGGGTTTTGGATGTCGCCCAATGAGCGCGAGATCAAGACCGTCGAGCAAATAGTTTGATCCGTAGCCACCACGAACCGCGGCAATCGCGCTTGTTTCAGTATCGGCGAATGCCGCATGCAAGTCAGCAAGGCGCTCCCTGGATGATCCGGCAAAGAAGAGTGGGCCGCGCGTCTGCGTGTGAGAACCAAGTCGAGGAGTGAATCCGAGTTTGGCCAGCCGGTCGAGTCCGCTGTCGAACCTCTCGGGAGCTGCGAACGATGCCGGTGAGATCACGCTGATGCCCGCGCCGGTCTGGATAGGATTGAGACGCAGGAGCGGCTTCGAATGGGTTGGCACTGTCATTTGTACCAAGCCTCGCCGCGGGCAATCAGGGATGCCGGACCAGTCAACTCGAGTTCGCTACCCGGGCCATACCATGTCACAACCTGCAAACCGCCGGGGGCAACAACGCGCAGCGGAGAGGCGCAGTGGTTGAACGCAATGGCAGCGGTCGCCGAAGCGGAGCTGCCGGTGCCGGACGATGTTGTTGGTCCGACGCCGCGCTCGAAAATCCGAATCTCGATCTCTTCGGGGCTGGTGATGCGGACGAATTCAACGTTGGTCTGATGGGGAAAATCAGCGTGTGCGCAGACTTGTTCGCCGATGGATTGCCATGTCTCGCCGCTCACTGAGAATTGGAAATTGTCGACGACGATGACAAAGTGGGGATTCCCGGTCGAAACTGCCGCGCCTGCAATTGAGCGGCCATCGGCAAGCGTGACGGACTTTGGCACAGCTGTGGGGATTCCCATTCCAGTGGTGACTTCAACTGAATAGCCGCTGTCAGTCTTCACATTGTTGATTCGGCAGATGCGGAGTCCGGCATCCGTTTCGATGCGCAGCTCCTCACCTGCATGAATGTCGTTCATTGCGCACATCCAGGCAGCCACGCAGCGGGTACCGTTGCCGCTGATTTCAGCGATGGAGCCGTCGGCATTGTGCAGTCGGACCCGTCCTGATTTAGAACCGGCCCATGCGAAGAACTCGATGCCATCGGCGCCAATGCCAGAATTGCGCGCGCAAAGCCGGCGCGCGAGAGATGCCCTGTCGTGGCCGGCGGCTGCGTCCTCAGTCACAATGAGAAAGTCGTTGCCGCAGGCGTGGGCCTTTGCGAAGGGAATCAATCTTCCTCCGGATCGCGGAAGTTAAGCACCGTGTCAATTGCAGGTTCGGCGAGCAGCTTTCCGTGCAGACGCTCATGCTCTCTTTTTGTGGCGGTGAGAGTGAAGCTTATCCGCTGCAGATCGCCGATTGCGTCGCTGCCAAAGTCAGCAAATCGCTCCCCAGCCTTGTCCATCGCCTCGAGAATCGAGTGGAGCATGGCATTCTTGTCGGCGCCGCGAGCCTCGTAGATAAGGGAATAGATTTTGATGCTCGCGCGACGCTCGAGAAATCCAACCACTTCGAGCGCGATGACCACGATAACCGTGGCAACGGCGGCCGCTGCCAAAAGCCCCGCACCGCAAGCCATGCCAATCGAGGCCACTACCCAGACGCTGGCCGCGCTCGTCAGCCCGCTGATGCGGCTCCGGTTGTGAATGATGAGCCCCGCACCGAGAAAGCCGATGCCCTGAACAATATTGGAAGCTACCTGCCCTTTGTTGGGGCTTCCATCGCCCGCCAGAACCGCGGAAAGCAGCGTAAAAAATGCAGCGCCGAGACAGATGAGAAGGTTGGTGCGGACGCCTGCCGATCTGCGCTTTACTTCGCGTTCGAGGCCGATGACGGCGCCAAACACTGAGGCCGCGAGCAGGCGCGATATGGCGCCATTGGCCACGCCCACCTGCTGAAGCCAGCTGTAGTCGAAGGGCTGCACGAAATATGCCAGGCCGGCGCTCATTGAGTTCCCTTGCCCGATGCTATCACCGCACCGGCGCGTTGTTTAGAGGCGGGGTATCGGAGACGTAAACCGTCGCCGCCGGTTGCCCCGGATCGAGGAATCGCCCCACCGCAGCGAGTCCCCGCGGATGAGCACGGACGGCCTTATCTATGTCGTCACCATCGAAGGCCAGCACAATGGCGGCGTGCGCAGACGGAGCGGCAAGCGCGTCCGAATAGAATTCCTTGTCGCTTTCGTTGATGGTCTGTCGCAGCGGGATGCCCGCAAACGATACCAGTTCGGGGTAAACAGAAGTGTTCATCAGAATTGTGCCGCCTGGATGCACGGCTAGCAGCGATCGGAGGGCAGGCGGAATCTCATGATCGAAGGCACGGCGGGACTGGATGTTTTTTGTGCTTTCGACATAAGTGAGCGGGTGATTGCGAAGGACGACCCAAAAATTCAGAAAAACCAGTGAGTAGAGCACTGCTGCAATATAGCCAACGGAGCGCGGTTTGAATTCGCGCGCAACGGCCAGAACAAATTGTGCCGCGAAGGCCAGGCCCAACGCAAACGCGGGAAGCATTTCCATTCCGTAGCGCGTGTTGTACCAGGAATGAGGCCACCAGACCGGCAGAAAGATGGGCACCGACCCGAACGCGATCGAGTAGGCATAAAAGGGAACTGGAAGCCACAGGAGGAGCGTCCAGTGAAATGCCCGTTTGCTCGTTGTTACCCAGGCCCATGCCGTTCCGAGCATCGAGAGCGTGAGCAGCAGGTTCCCAAACCGCTCGGCAAACGCATCCATCTCCGCTGCCTTGACGAAGAACAGCAACGATACCCAGGGGCTGTGCCAGCCAGGGTGCGGTGGTCCGGCGCCTGGCGTCGAAGTACGCAATTCGATCGCCGCAGCGGAGTAGGGGCCGCGTGCAAAGTCGAGCCAGTCACCGAAAACTACGGCGTTGTAAATCATCCAGGCAAGGGGAGCGGCAACCACCACCGCGCTCGCAATCCAAAATGTCCGTGAACGCAGCGTGCTTACTCGAAGCTGCACCGTGCCAAGGCAGGACCAGGCGAGGAATGCGACGATCCAACCGTCGTAACGGGTGAAGACCGCCGCTACGAGCACCGTTGCAATGCAGCAAAGCAAACGCGCAGCCCGGGGAGGATCGTTATTGAGGCTGCCTCGCCATTCAACAAGCCAGACCGAAAGCCAGACAATTTCGCATAAGAACAGTGGCTCCGTCATGGCAGTCGTTTGCAGGTAAAGCAGATTCGGATTCGTCGCGAAGAAAGCGAGAGCCACGATTGCTGCCGAGGGGCGCAACCAATGGCGCGCCAGTCGATAGATGCCCGCGCAAGCGGCGAGGTAGGCCAGGGCCGAGGGAATTGTGCCTGCGATCCCATTGGCCCACCATACATAGACCGAGACGAAGGGAATCAGCAGCAGGTGCGGTAGCGGCAGCCAAACTGAACCCAATTGCGAAAGACCCGGACGATGCGAGTCCAGAACACGGCGAGCAATGTGCAGGTGAGCGACCGCGTCTCCATAATTGAGCAGCGCGTCGTGACGCCAGCTCCACGCGATCGCAACGAGGGATGCGGCAACGCAGGACGCCAACACCACCAGCCACTCAAGGCGGCTGATGGGCCGGCGAATCGGTTGCTCAGCCAAGGTGTGTGAGCTCGCGGAACAGAGTAAAGCGGTGATCGATCTCTTTGCGTGAGAGCTGCTGCAGGCGCTCCGTGCCGAAGCGCTCCACTGCAAAAGACCCCATCACGCTGCCATAGAACATGGCGTGGCGATAAGCCGCCGGGGTGAGTTCCGGTTGCGAGGCGAGATAGCCGAAGAAGCCACCGGCAAAGCTGTCTCCTGCTCCAGTCGGGTCGACTACCTCTTCAAGCGGAAGAGCGGGGACGTGAAATGCATGATGGGCGAGTTGCTCAGCGTTTTTCGCGCCGGCGGAAGCGAAGAATGCGGTTGCGCCGTATTCTCCGTGTTTGACGACCAGCGTCTTCGGGCCCATTTCGAAGATCTTGGCGGCCGACAGAACAAGACTCCGGCTTCCAGTCAGCATCTTCGTTTCCGTGTCGTTGATCAGCAGTGCATCCAGGCCTTTGAGCACTTCCAAAAGGGCCGGCCGGTGGTCCTTGATCCAATAGTTCATGGTGTCGCCGCCAACCAGCCGCGCATGCGGCATCGCCTCGCGCACACGTCGCTGCAGAATGGGGTCGATGTTAGCAAGGAACAGAAACTGGGAGTCGCTGTAGGCTTCGGGGATCTTGGGTTCGAAAGCGCCAAATACATTCAGCTCGGTGTTGTGGGTCTTGGCCTCGTTGAGGTTCTCAAGGTAAGAACCCTCCCAGAAAAAGCTCTTCCCGGCGGCGCGTTCGATTCCGCGCGTGTCAATGTGGTGTGCTTTGAATACAGCCTCTTCGGTCGCGCCGAAATCCTCGCCGACGACGGCAATGACGCGAACGTCAGTGAAAAAGCTTGCAGCCAGTGCAAAGTAGGTAGCCGCGCCACCGAGGCAGCGATCACGCCGGCCCGAGGGTGTCTCGATGGTGTCGAAAGCCACGCTGCCTACAACGGTAATTGCCATGCATTTCCCTTTCTTGTTTTAGATTTATTTGTGCTTCCCAGGAAGTCTTGGATTATCCGAAATACTTGCCGAAAAGCAATTTCAGTTTTTCCTTTGATGCCGCCGGGATTGCGTCGGGCTGCGTGAGGATGGCAAACCGCGCTGCAGAGGCGCACCCGCAGGCGCGCTCAGCGGGCATCGCGGCAACCGCGGCTTTCACAACTTTGCAGGCATTTTCGGCGTTCTGATGCAGCACGGCGACGATCTCTTCGATGGTGACTGCGTCGTGCCCCTCACGCCAGCAATCGTAATCGGTGACCATGGCCACTGTGGCGTAGCAGATTTCGGCCTCGCGCGCGAGCTTGGCCTCCTGCAGGTTGGTCATGCCGATCACATCAGCGCCCCAACTGCGGTAGAGATTCGATTCCGCCTTCGTGGAGAACTGCGGGCCTTCCATGCACACATAGGTACCGCCAAGCTTACCCACCACACCGACGCTGGCGCAGCCATGTGCTGCGGCTTTGGCAACCGTTGCGCAGACGGGGTCGCCAAAAGCCACGTGGCCCACAATGCCATCCCCAAAGAACGTAGACACCCGATGAAAGGTACGGTCGATGAACTGGTCGGGAATGACGAAGTCCGTAGGCTTGTGCTCCTCTTTGAGAGAACCGACGGCGGAGACTGAAAGGATGCGCTCGACGCCAAGTTTCTTAAACGCGTAGATATTCGCGCGGAAGTTCAGTTCAGACGGAAGTATGCGGTGGCCGCGGCCGTGGCGCGCAAGAAAGGCAACTTTGCGACCCTCAAGTTCGCCCAGAACAAACGGGTCAGATGGGACACCGAAGGGCGTTTCGACGCTCTCCTCGTGGACATTGGTGAATCCGGGCATTGAATAGAGCCCGCTGCCGCCGATAATGCCGATCTCTGCCTGAGCCAAGGCCGCCGCTCCTTTTGATTGCGCCATTTTGAAGTGCAAACACTCCAGTATACCGGCGCGAAGGAGCTATTCAGGCCATGGTTTCAAGTTCCTCATTCGCAGAATCGCGGCTCGCGGCAGCTGTCCCTCCCACTGCCCAACCGGCTATGAGCAAGCTGGGAGAATGCGTGGGCATCGCCTTGCCGAGTTCAGCCAGGGTGGTGCGCTGAACCTGCTGTCCGTGCTGCGCTGCATGGGAGACAATGGCGCACGGGAAATCAGGCGGGAGCCCTTCCTGCAGCCACTCCAGCGCGAGCAAGCTCAAGTCGCGGCCTGGCATGTAGACGACGCGGGTAGCGTCTTCAAGTTCTGGCAAGGGCGACAGGTTGTGCGACTGCGCATGGTGGC
Source organism: uncultured Acidobacteriaceae bacterium (assembly GCA_963826915.1). Lineage (GTDB taxonomy): Bacteria > Acidobacteriota > Terriglobia > Terriglobales > Acidobacteriaceae > Telmatobacter. Next base: position 450,726 of record CAWGYG010000002.1, on the reverse strand, counting down.
CGGTGGAGAAGATGACATTGGAAGCGCTGGCTCGGTCAGTCAGTGAGCAGGGAATCGCAGCGGCGGCTGCAAATGCAGCGGTGATGCCCGGGACGACCTCAAAAGAAATCTGCGCGTCGGTAAGCGCGGTCATCTCTTCAGTAGCACGGCCAAAGATGAGAGGATCGCCGGACTTGAGCCGAACCACACGGCGTTTGGCGCGGGCGTATTCCACCATCAACGCGTTGATCTCTTCCTGGGTAATGCGCTTGGTGCCGCAGCGCTTGCCGACGTTGACAATTTCGGCCGAAGACCCCGCGAGGTCGAGAATCTGCTGCGGGACCAGGTCGTCGTGGAGAAGAACATCGGCGGACTGGATGAGGCGCAGCGCTTTAACGGTAAGCAGGTCGGGGTCGCCCGGGCCCGCTCCGACCAGGTAGACCATTGTGTTCGTGGCTAGCCGGTTCTGTGCAGCGATCGGCTGCGCGGCGGACTTGCAGATTGGGCGATCGGCTAATTGATGCAGCAGAGCTTTTCGAGCCTCGCCGGCTGGATATGTGGCAAGGACCTCGCGCCGAAGTTGACCGATGTTCGTGAGCCAGAGGCCCAGGTCATTCGGCAAAAGCTCGTCGATCTCGCGGCGCAATCGCTGCGCGACGGCTGGGCTTTCGCCGGCAGTTGAAATAGCCACCTGCAGATCGTCGCGCCGGACAACTGCTCCGAAGTAGAAATCGCAATTCGGTGGATCGTCGACGCTGTTGCAAAGGATGCCGCGCTTGCCGGCTTCGCGATAGATAGCAGCGTTTACGGCGAGGTTGTCGGTGGCAGCGATGACCAGAAAGTTGCCGTCGAGGTCACTTGTCTCAAAGACGCGCTGAGCCCATTCAAGCCGGCCTTCACTCGCAAGCTGCCGAATTTCAGGCTTAGCCTCTGGCGCGATTACCCGAAGCTGAATTCCGGTGTGCAGCAATGTCCCAATTTTTTCCAGCGCGACATTGCCGGCGCCCACAAGCAGGCCGGGTCGGGAATCGAGTTTAAGGAAGATGGGAAGCAGGCTCATGTGTGTCCTCAGTCGGCGACGCCGTGCGGGACGCGTCCGGTAGGCAGGTCGCGCTCGACGGGGGCAAGAATTTCTCCGGCGAGATGCGATCGGAGTTCATCGTTCGTATGCCGGGCAAACCAGGCGCGGAGATTCTCCTCAGGTTGGCGGTCGGCGAGGTATTGGCGGAGCAGGCGTTCGATCGCTTCTGGCGCCAGTGGCGCTGGGCAGCGAAAGCCGACAGGGCGCGAAATCGACGCATGCTGGCCGACGGCTCCGCCCAGGCAGAAGTAGTACGCGTCCGTCAGCTTGCCTTCGTGCTTGATCTTCTTGCCTTCCATGCCGATGTCGGCGATCCAATGTTGGCCGCAGCTATTCGGGCACCCTGTCACGTGCAGACGAAGCTGCTGATCGAATTGCGGCAGACGCTCTTCAAGTTCGTCGACGAGCCACCGGGTAAATCCCTTCGTCTCGGTAATTGCCAGTTTGCAGAATTCGGTGCCCGTGCAGGCAACAGCGCCACGAAAGAAAGGTGACCCTTCGACCTGGAGGCCGATCTGCCCTAGTTCGCTTACAAGTTCGGCCGTTTTCTGCTTCGGGACGTCGATGAAGACGAGATTCTGCGAGACGGTCGCGCGCAAAGCGCCGCTTCCAAATCGTTCCGCGAGATCGGCAGCTGCCTCCAACTGTTCTCCGGTCAGGCGTCCACGCAGGACGGATGCTCCGACGTAGCTCAGTCCGGACTGACGCTGTGGATGAATGCCAACGTGATCGCGAAACACTTCATTCGGAACCTGCTCGAGAACCGCCGGCAACAATTTGAAGTCGAGCCGCGACTGGAGTTCGTCGAGGAAGCCTTCGGCGGTCCAACCTTCTTTCATGAAGAGGTATTTGAGGCGCGCACGGTCCCGGCTTTCGCGCAGGCCTTGCTGATCGCGGAAGATTTCGGTGATGGCTTCGACAACGCGCAGCGTCTGGTGGGGCAGCACAAACGCATTGAGCCGCAGTGCGAGATGGGGTTCGTTCGAGAGTCCGCCCCCTACGCGCAAAGAGTAGCCAGCTTGTTCTTCGTGCTTTACCGGAGTGAGGGCGATGTCGTTGATCTCTGGATAGGAGCACCAGGAGGGGCATCCGGTAACTGAGATCTTGAATTTGCGCGGCAGATTGTAAAATTTCGGATTCGCTGTAAGCAGGTGCGCGATTTCAAGCGCTAGCGGAGATGCGTCGATGATCTCGTCATGAGCCACGCCGGCCAGAGGGCAGCCGGTCACGTTGCGCACTACGTCGCCGCAGGCCCCTTTCGGCGAGAGGCCGATGGCGTCCAGAGCATCGACAATCTCTGGCAGAGTCTCGATCGTCAGCCAGTGAAGCTGAATGTTCTGGCGCACCGTAATGTCGGCGAGATTGCGCGCGTGCTTGCGTGTGATTGCGCCAATGGCGCGAAGCTGGCTGGCCGAAACAATGCCATTGGGGATGCCGATGCGCATCATGAAATAGTCGCTCACCAGGCCTTCGCCACCTTTGCCGCCAGTGGCTCCAACGCCGTCGCCCTGCGTATAGATGCCCCACCACTTGAAGTAGGTCGAAGCCCATTCAGGCACGACGCTGGAACGGCCGGCGCGGGCAAAAGCGCGCACTTCGTCGAATGCTGCCCAGGGATTCTTCTCCCGTTTCAGACGTTCAGCCCGTTGAGCTTTCGTCTCTTTCACTTCGACGGGTCGTCCTTCGATTGCTAGTGTCATTTTTCCTCTTCAAAGGGATTCGATGGAAACAGAAAGCCCGCGGCAGCTAGGGGCTGCATCGCGGGCTTTCGGAAACCTTTATTTCAGGACTGAACTTTTAGACCCAGGTCACCTCTGCGCGCGAAGCGGCATACAGCGGCGACAACAGGGGCAACCATGCATACCTAGATACTCGCAGGGAGATCGCAAAAAAGCAAATATGCTTCGCATTGCGACCCTCAACAGGGCTGACGTTCAGGGGATGGCGAGGTGGGCGATCTCCTTTGATTTGAAAAGCGTGCGCCGCAATTGTGAGGTCGTCGAACCGGGACTTTCTATTTTGTCCCCGTCGCCTTCACCAAAATCTCGACTGACGGAATGACCATGTCGCGCAATACAGCCTCAGGCTTCTCGGCAGCCTTGAGGGTCTGCAGACTACTCTGCAGTGTGGCCGCATCGGGTACTCGATGATTTTGCAGGTCATCCAGAGCCTGCAGGCCGATGCTCGCAACCTGAGACAACGTGCGGGATACAGGGATCAATTCCGCTGTGAGGTCCGAGACCTTCAAGGTGGGTTGGAGCTTTGCGTCGTTGTCGCGCCAAAGCACAAGCCAATTATGCGCCGCCTGCCACTGTTCCTCTGACGCTTTGCCGGCTGCGATCACCTTGGCGAGTTCGCTGAATTCGCGCCCCGTCTCGCTCTCCGGCGGAACCGCATCGACGAGATGATTCAAAGGCGTAGCGCTGGTGTAATCCCTCAACTCTCCACGTTGATAACCTTCCGGCGGCTGAACGACGGCGGCCAGAACCCGCAAATACGCAGGGTCGGATTCCGTGCTCATTCGCTGAAGCATTGGTGTGGCATAGGACTGATGCTGCAACCCGTAAAACTCGAGCTTCTGCGACACGATCGCGAGGCGCGCGCACATCGAGTCCACGTCGCGCAGTTCTCGCGGAGACCAGAGTCGTTCCGCGATCGCTGCGGTCCTCGGCCAGATCCGGCTGTCGATGATTTCCGGGTTCACAAACTCGCTCCACATGGTCGCTTCGCCACCTAGAACACGCGCTTTCTGCTCCGGAGTAAGGGAATCGCCCTCGCCGGCCATCGGATCGACCAGGTAATGCTCGGCCGCCGACTGGTTCAGGTCGATATAGTATCCATTCGACAACAACGCTTTATTCCCTTGCCGTGCCGCCGCGGCCAATCCTGTTGGTCCACGCCACGACTGAATCACGACATCGCGAGGAGTGTCAGGCTGAAGCACTTCATCCCAACCCTCGGTGATTTTGTGATGGCCTGTCACCAGCTTTTGCACTCTCGCCGTGAAATACGACTGCAGCGCCGCATTGTCCTTGAATCCTTTTTCATGCAGGAAGGCCTGAATCCGCGGATTCGCATCCCATTCCTTGCCGTCGCACTCATCGCCGCCGATATGGAAATAGGCGTCCGGGAAGAGCGCCGTCATTTCTCCAATCAACTTGTCGATAAACTGAAACGTGCTTTCCCGCGAGGGGTCCATCGCGGGATCGAATACGCCCCAGTGCGTCTCGATTTTGTAAGGTCCATTCCCGCTGGCCAGTTCGGGATAGCCTGGGAACCACGCGCTTGTATGGCAGGGCATGTCAAACTCAGGAACCACGCGAATTCCGCGGTCGCGCGCATATTGAACGACTTCCCTGATCTGGTCCTGCGTGTAATAAAGCCCATCCGAGCCCTTGCCCTGCAGCAGCGGAAACACCTTGCTTTCTGCACGAAATCCCTGGTCCTCCGACAGATGCCAGTGAAAAACATTCAGCTTTACTGCTTCCATACCGTCGAGATTGCGCTTGATTAGATCCACGGGCATGAAGTGCCTGCCTACGTCGATCATCAGTCCCCGCCATGGGAAGCGCGGTTGGTCGTCGATCGTGACTGCGGGAACACTGAAACCCTGAGGAGTAATTCTGACGAGTTGTAGAAACGTCTGTAGTCCGTGCATCGCTCCTAGCGGATTCCTGGCAGCCAGCGTCGCGTGCGCCGACGAAACTTGAAGTTCATACGATTCGTCCTCGCCCAACTGCTGCACAGCGTCACTGGCGCCTGCGGTAATCACAACGAGCGTTGGCATACCAGCCTGAGATTCGGCGGCGAGAGGGATACCCGTCTCGCGGGAGAGCGTGTCAAGGAAGCGCTTTCGGGCCAATACGAGGCGTGAATCCTGGTATCCCTCGAGCCCGACGCTGAAGCTCCCGTCGATTGCGAGCTGTCCATCGCCCTGTACGACATGCATGGGCATGGGCATCAAGGGCAGGGAATTGGCAGTTTGAGCTGAGGTGGCCTGAGTCTGCAGGAGCGTTGCGCAGAAAAGAAAGAGGCAAAGCGGTACAAGTCGCATGTCATGAGCCTTCTAAAACGCTCCTCCTACTCTAAAGGAAGAGCCTCACATGCCGTTAATCTCATGCATTCTGGCGGTATTTCCGATAGCGCCGAATCGCATTGTTGGTCGAGCTGTCGTGGTTCAAGGCGGGCTCCGTCTTGCTCTCCAACTCGGGGATAATCCGCTGGGCCAGTACTTTTCCAAGTTCAACGCCCCACTGGTCAAAGGAGTTGATCTGCCAGATCGTTCCCTGGGTAAAGACGCTGTGTTCATACAGAGCAACCAGCTTGCCGAGAATTTCCGGCGTGAGCCGGTCCGCAAGAATCGTGTTCGAAGGACGATTCCCTTCGAATACACGATGCGGCACCAGCCAGTCCGGCGTCCCTTCCGCCTTCACCTGCTCAGCCGTCTTGCCAAACGCCAGCGCCTCGCTCTGCGCAAACACGTTGGCCAGCAGCATGTCGTGATGGCGGCCAAGCGGATTCAGCGAGTTGCCGAACCCGATAAAGTCGCAGGGAATCAGCCTCGTTCCCTGGTGGATCAGTTGATAAAAGGAGTGCTGACCGTTGGTGCCAGGCTCGCCCCAGTAGATGGGACCTGTTGCGTAGTCGACTTCGGTCCCGGAAAGTGTGACGTGTTTGCCGTTGCTCTCCATCGTCAACTGCTGCAGATACGCCGGAAAGCGCTTCAAATACTGCTCATAGGGCAACACCGCTACGGTTTGAGCGTCGAAAAAGTCGGTGTACCAGACACCGAGCAAGCCGAGCAATACGGGCAGATTCCGCTCAAAGGGCGTCGTCCGGAAGTGCTCGTCCGTCTGGTGAAAACCGTCCAGCATGGCGTGAAAATTGTCCGGCCCGATGGCCAGCATGGTTGCCAGTCCGATCGCCGAGTCCATCGAATAGCGCCCGCCGACCCAATCCCAGAAGCCGAACATGTTCGCCGTATCCATGCCAAATTTTCCTACTCCCTCGGCATTTGTCGACACCGCAACGAAGTGCTTGGCGACGGATGTTTCGTCGCCACCCAGCCCCTTCACAAGCCAGTCGCGGGCAGATTGGGCGTTGGTGATTGTTTCCAGCGTTGTGAAGGTTTTTGAAGAGATGATGAAGAGCGTTTCCGCGGGGTCGAGGTCGATCACAGCTTCCGCAAAGTCCGTTCCGTCCACGTTGGATACAAATCGGAAAGTCATCGCGCGATCGCTGTAATGCTTGAGCGCCTCGTAGGCCATGACTGGCCCGAGATCGGACCCACCGATGCCGATGTTGATCACGTTGCGAATGCGCTTGCCTGTATGCCCTTTCCACTCGCCGCTGCGAACGCGATTGCAGAAAGCAGCCATCCTATCCAGTACGGCATGAACCTCCGGCACTACGTCCTGGCCGTCGACAAATATTCGCTCTCCCCTCGGCGCGCGCAGGGCCACATGCAGCACGGCGCGCTTTTCCGTGACGTTGATCTTCTCTCCACTGAACATGGCGTCGATCCGCGCTTGCAGGCCCGCCTCACGCGCCAACTCAATCAAGAGCTGCAGCGTCTCATCGGTAACCCGATTTTTCGAGTAGTCAAAGAACAGGCCCAAGGCCTCCACCGTCAATCGCTCTCCGCGCTTCGGATCAGCCGCAAAAAGATCGCGCAAGCTCAGCCCGCCAACCTTTTCATGGTGGTTCTGCAGCGCCTTCCAAGCTTTCAGTTGGCTCAAAGGTTCAACGCTCCGGCTCTTCCCAACGCTTGTGGATGTCGACATATGGATTTCCTTTTCCTTAATTTCCCGACCACCGACCTGCCTTAACTCTAACGAGACTCCCCCGGTATCGCCAATCTTCGAGGAAATGAAAGCTGTGGAAGCGGTTGCGAGCCGATGATTGATGGCCGTCGGTTTTGGGGCACTTCACAAGCTTTACAAAGCCGGTAACAAACCGGCTGGCCGCTCGGTATACTGATGCGCAATGACAGTTCCGCGCCTCAAAGTTAGCCCCGGGGGTTGCTGCCATGAACGGGGGCTCAAACCATGAGCTCACCCGACAGCGCGGGCTGGTTTGAGGTCGCCGATCCGGTCGTCCGAGCCATCGTGCGGAAGAAGTTGCGGGTCAGCTTGTCCGACCGGGATGATCGCCGCGAGAATCAGGAAGCCCAGGATCTTGTGCAGGACGTCCTTGCGGAACTGGCAGAAGCCATCGTTGCGCGTGGCGATAAGATCGGCGATTTGAAATCCTATGCCGCCGTTGTGGCCTACCACGCCTGTGCGCAGCACTTGAGGGATCGTTTCCCGGCTCACACACGCCTGAAGAACAAACTCCGCTATTTCCTGAACCATGAACCCGGTTTTGCAGTGTGGGAAACATCGCATGGAGATCTATGGTGCGGATACGCCGGCTGGAGCGGGACTCCTCAAGCGCCAGCTGACAGGGTGAACGCTCTGACATCCGACCCATCTCCCATCAGCGCCAGGCTGTCGCACACGGGCGCCTCCAATGCGGTCAAGTCGCTTGATTCTATGAAGGCTGCCGACTGGCGAAACCTGGTGGAAGGAATTCTGGACGATCTGGGAGGCCCCGTCGAATTGGATCAATTGATGTCGGTGGCTAGTTCAATCTTCCAGGTGAAGGATGAGGCTGCGGAGGCAGCAGTCGAGCCGTCTGTGAGGCCCAACCTCGTCGAAAAAATGCACCAGCAAGACTTGATGAGGAGGCTCTGGCTCATTCTTCAGGATTTCGAGCATCGCTGGCTAATGGCTTTCCTGCTCAACCTGCCGGGAGCGACCAAGGAGGCTCGAGGCGAAATCGAGGCATTTGAAACAAGCGGTGCGGCGAACCGACAGGATATCGGGCGGCTTCTGGCCCTGATCCAACAGGAATATGAGGACCTGGGGCACGCGACGGCGCAGTGGCCGGCTGACCCGGGGTCGCCGGAAGACCGGATGAGCGCAATGTGGCCTCATTTGCCCCGGGAAGACGTGCTGATCGCTCGGGCGTTGCGTTGCGAGAAGCAGCAAGTAATCAATTTGCGTGCCGTGGCAGTGCAGAAAGCCGCAAAGCGGATGAAGGAGACGATGGCACCAAAAAATTAGTGATCGAGCACCAATTTGCTCCTGATTCGAGCGCCTTCCCTCGATAGCGGACCAGCGAGCCGACGACTTACAAGCCGAAACGGTGAAGGCAGACATCCTGGTGCAGGTTCGGATGAGAACAAAAGGGGAACGGATGAAGAAGGCAGTTGCGATGATTACTCTGATGATCGTCTTTGGGTTCGGTTACTGGATTGGACTGATCCACCTGACCGGCGTCAGCGTTGCATACGCCGAACCGCCGGCCCCAAACCTTCATATCGACATCGCAACGCTCAAGCCTTTGGACCCGGCGGAAGACCTTTCTCACTCGATGTCGCTGGGTCTCAGTCGCTGGCCCAAAGCATCCGTCCACGAGATCGATCGCAGTAATAGCGCCTGCTCTTCCCATTCCCAGGACGAGCCCACGATCTTCTATAAGACCTCACTCAAAGCGCACCTAACTGCCTTCCGCATGGTGCGATTTCAGGCACAGAGCGCCTGGAATTTTGAAGCGCGTCCGGAATTGCAACCCCTGACGCCTGAGATCCAAAGAGACTGTCCAGGAACATACGACTTGCTGGTTTTACCTCCCAGCGGAATCGACAAAGTGCGGTTTAACTGAAAGATCGGTGCGGGAAAAAACGTTAGCATCTCGAGCGCGACGGCATGAGGCTTGGATCTTAGTCGATGGAATGAATCCGCCCGGAAGGAGAAACTGATGCCTGGACAAAGTGACCTGCCGAAGCAACTTTGGATCGATCTTAGCCAGGCTGAAGAACAGCACCTGAGTTACGAACAAATCGAAGCGTTTGTGGATTCTCGACTGGACGCAATAGAGGCGGAACTGGTGCGCGCCCACGCGGACCTCTGCGACCAGTGCGCGGCTGAGCTCAACGATCTGGCTGAGTTTGCGAAGTCACTGAAATCAAAGGTCCTGACCATCCCAGACAGAGTGACAATTTGGGATCGGATTGCCTCCTGGTTCAAGATTCCGAGAAACCTCTGGGCGACTGCAGGCATTGCAACGGCGCTGATGGTCGTCCTGACCATGCGCCAATCGATGTTCATCCATGGAAATGCCCCAGGCAGCACAGCCGCGGGAGAATCCGCGCAGACTCAGCCAAATGTACCCACGACGCCATCCATGCCCGAATCCGCCTCCAGCCAGGGAAATCCTTCTACGACGACGTCGACGAAGGAATCCGCGAGCGCTCAAGGAAGTGCACCTGCAACGGCCACAAACGGCGACAAGCATCCAGTTGAAGCGGTGCTTGACGCTTCTTCCGGCGAGGAGGCGCTTGCATCCTCGAAAGATGGAATCAGGCCAAACTACCGCGTGCTTTCTAGCAAGGAAGCTGCAGCCTACTACACCGAAATCGCCTTTGCACCAAATGATCCCGTCGCCCGCGCCGCCATCGATATCAAGTATTCCCTGTTCGGCGAGGCAGAGAAAGAGTATCGGAGGCTCGAGGCGCGGGGAGGCGCGGATGCTGAAAAAGCTCGGCAGCTTCTTCAGCAGTTGGACAAATTAAGAGGGAGGTGACACGTGCTGCTACCAATCAAGCCTTTTTTCACATACAAATTCGGCTCGATGGGAGCGACGATCGACTCCGCTCGACAGACTCCTTTTTTCGCGTGGTTTCACCTGGAGGAAACAGAACGGCGTTCGGAAGAGCCGGGCGAGGTAGTGCGCTTTCGCCCGTCAGGAAATGAATTCCGCCAATTGTGCTATTTAGACATCCTCACGACGACCGACGGGAACCTTGTGCAGATGGAACTAGTGGTTCAGAGGTCGTTTATTGACGGGCGCAATTCCCTGTTTGCGCAGGACCTGGTCAAGAGCTTCCTGCTGGCAGTCCTGCCGGACGCGTGCCAATCTTTGCTTGGCGACTTCATCGACGAGATCGAGACGCTTGGCCGCGGTGGGTCCACCGTGGGATTCGAGGTATTTCAGGGTCGTAAAGAATCCTGGGAGAAGAAAACTGGATGGACTCAATTACGGCTTACCAATCTGCTCGTCTCTGGTACACCTTCACTGGTTGTGCGAACGGCGGCTAATCCGGACGCGCCGAACGCAATATTGGTCAAAGGAGACGAATCTATGACGCAGGATCAAGCGGCAAAGAATAAAAAGGTGGCGTTCTTCTCGTCGATGATTGGACTCGGGTGCCTTGCTGTATGTCTCGTCATAGCGATGAATCCAACGCTGTTGGCGAAAGCTCTTTTCGACGCGCAAAAGAACTATGGAATCGTGCTCGGGTCGTTACTGCTCTTCGGTACATTGATCAAAGAGGTGGCTGGCAACACTTCCGCTCCAATCTGGGTGAGAGTCATCGTTTGCTTCTCGCTGTTCGTTGCAGGTGTTGCTTTTTTCGTCGTAGCGAGTTACATGGGTGGCTGGTTATTGCTCCTCATAGCCGTAGTCCTTTTCGTTGCGTGGCTGAAGGCTGGACGCCCCAAGCTCCCATCCTGGAAAGAAATAAATGGGCGCTAACTGCATTTCGACAAGTTGCCCGTCTTGGAAACGTCGTTACTGTCAATGGAGGAACTTCATGATACGCGTGCTCGTTCTAATGGTGGTAATGGCGGCGGCACCGGCATTCGCTGCGGATTTGTCGCTGACCGGAAAATGGAAAGCGGACACCACTCAGGCTCTCAGCTGCGACAAACTCGCTCCGGCAGAGGTCACCGGCTTTCAGTTTGAGATCTATGATGCTCCGTATTTCGATCGATCGGTGTCATCGTTTGATTTCACGAAGGCAAACGTTACCGGCAGCGTGACGATCACGCTTAAGGTTCCCAACGACCATCCTGCGACCGTAATCTCAGGGTTGATCGTTGGAGAGATCGTCAAGAACGCGAAGTCGGTTAGTTCCGGTGAAACCAGCGGGTACACGTTAGAGGGTTATATTCTCTCTCGCGAAGAATATGGCGCCTGGGTGCAGAACAAGTCCAAATTTCCTCCCAGCGATGTGGGGGAAGTCGAACTTACGATTGTTGGAAGCGCCATCAGCGGATACACATTGAACGGTGTTTTGCGCTCTGGCGACACCTGCTCGGCGGTTGCCCCGTTTACGAACGCGGTTCAAACCGAAACAGGAGTTTTCGGTCGAGGAGTTCCGGCAAAGTGGTCGACACGCGTCTCGCTGAAGAAGCAATGACCAGGTCCAGTCTGCACGCCTGTGTCCAGGAGCTGGAAGATGAGAATTGAACGAAAAATCGGGTTTGCGCTCATGGCGGCACTCTTAGGCGCGTTCCAGGCCGTTGCGCAGACGCATCACGATATTGATTGGGCCCAGCAGGAAGCTCAGCAGGCGCAAGTGGCTCTCGCCAAGACATGGACTCCCGTCCTGGGAGCAAGCTTTGCCCCGCCACGCATAGTCGGTTACGTCAAACCCATGAAGACGGGCTGCGGAATGACGGTGCTTGAAAATGCAGAATTCTGTCATCCGGATAACACGATCTACGTCGATCTGGCCTTTATGGATCTGCTGGCAGATAAGGCCGCGGCGCAACTCAAGACGTTGGGTGATAACAGCGTTTTCACCGTGCTTGCACATGAGTACGGCCACGCAGTTTGGGATCAGACAAATTATGCTGTCATGCCCTCATCGGAAGGAGGGGCTGATTGTTTCGCGGGCGTGGCAAACCGTCGGGCCAAAACCAACGGCCAGCTGACGGAGAGTGGCCTGGCCGAAGCGCTTTTCACCATGGAATTCGTCAGTGACGATAAGAGGATTGGCTTCGACCCCAACAACACGTTTAGTTCCATGCTTGCATTTGCGCTGTATCACCCCGATCACGGTATCGTCTCGCAGCGCCAGGGAGCATTCATGCGGGGATACTACGGTGGTCCCACTTTTTGTGGAGGTGTCTGGAAAAACCCGCCATCGCCCTCGCCTGCGGGCCGGATTATTGCTTCACTGCCCCTTGGTCCGTCTGCGAACATTTCGCCCGGCAACGCTCTCGGTTGCAGTTTGTCCCCAGGGCCTGCGGGCTTGACAGTTCGCAATTCATCCTCGAAGGGTGCGTGCATCGTCAATCTGCTTCCGAGTTCGATGCTGTTGCCGGATCACTTTCGAATAGAACTCACGGTCACTCAGTTGCCAAATCGCGCTACCGGGCGCCCGAACGACGCAGGCATCTACTACGGCGACGGCCGCTCAACTGCGAAACGAACGCGATTCAGCTTCGGACCGAATTCTCATGGGATGATCAGCGTAAAGAACATTGACGGGGCGCCGCCGGTGGAAGAGCCCATCCTGGAAAACCCTGAATTTGTGGGGTTGCACCCGAGCGAAAAGCCTGGGGAACAAAAGCTCACCCTTGATGTTCACCATGAGGGCAAAGATGTTTATTTCCTCGAATACGTAAACGGCGTGGCCGTAGATACGAATGGTCTATTTCATGGGCAGCAATACAGAAGACTCGCCATATCCGGGTTCCAGTACGATTCAGATCAAGCGGGCCTGTGGATCCCCGATTCTGGAGCTGAGGCAACTGTCAAGGATTTTCGATTACTCGCGCTTTCCGAATAGCTGCGTATCCCCAAAATCCCATCCCAGTGCTCGACGAGCACACCTCACCCTCTGCCGATTTTCAGAGCTGACGAAGGATACGCTTCACTCAGTTGGCGGACGCTTCCAGCTCGACGGCGTGCGGGAGGAGAATGTTGTTTTATGAATAGTGTCGACGATCTTTGGTGGCGATACGAGCGCCGAATTCCGTATCGCAATCTGTAGAATTCATCCCGTCGGTCTCTTGGCTCAATTGCCTGCAAGAGGATCACCAACTCTACGTGGTTGCGGTGCTGCACCAGCGCGGAAACTCTTCGAGGCATTGCATGGATTCTGAGCCGCTGAGCACCGCAGCCAGTGCCTTTAGGAACTCGTAGTCCGCGGCATTCAAGCGCGAACCTTCGCGCAGGTGATCGAGCATGGGAAGAATCACCCAATCCAAGTGCGCGCCAGGGTCATTCAGAGCGGTTCTCAGCTGCTCGATCAAGCCCGTGGTTTCGACTTGGTCCAGCATTGCGAACACGGTCTGGAAAAACAGGATGCGCGGCACGACATACTTATCTGCTTCCTCGCGGATAGCCCATGCCTTGGCAATTTGCTCTCGGGCCTCCGACTCACGATCCGTCATGAGCAGAACTCGCGCCATGTGGCAGTGAGAGCTCGGCAATATGAATCCCTCTTCGAGAAGCCCTCGCAGCAAGGTCTCCGCGCCTGCGAAATCACCGCTGAGGATTAGATCTGCGGCGCGCTGTCTTCGTGAATAAGGGCTTCGTTCCCGGGCACTCCCAGAATCTCTGTCAAATTCAAAAACGTCGCTTAGCCTTTGGTACACTCTCCCATTGTGTATTTCCGAATCGCTCAACGGATGCCAGGAACCTTCCTCCTGTATGAATGGATCCGATAGATCAAGGACTTGACCCTCATCGAAATTGACGATGCACTGCCAATCGCATTGCACATTGCCGGTGCCGGCCAGGCGCTGGATGGCTTTCCCCCTGACCTGCGCCCGGCCACTCGCGGGTGGCTCCGCTTCCGCGTGCTCGATGTTGTCCACTCCTCTTATCCGGTGATTTAGTACACCGGCCTGGTCGAGCGTCTGGAATATCCCTTTGGGACCAAGCTGGCCAAAACGAGTGTCGAGTTCGAAGAATCTCTCCCGAGCGGTCAGCAGCGCTCCCAGATCCTGCCAATTGAGCCCCCGTGGTTTCATGATTGGCTCAAACTCTGCGACCTCGCTCAGAAGTGCCTGTCTCGGCTCGATATCGTTATCCGGTAACAGATCTTTCCAGGGTCCCTTGTCGCAGTCGAGCACAGAAACCATCTTGTCTATTGCATCGTTGAGAGAAGCCAGCTCATTCCATCGTATGCCCATGGTCCGCGCATGATTGGCATAGAGCGCCAGTTTGATTCCCCAGTCGAGGGTTTGTTCCACGGAACCTGGAGCGCCCTCAAGTTGATCGAGCACCTCACGCCAGCGAGCGCAAACCTCCGCGGCCCACGACGGCATGAATCCATCGCCCACGTGGGTCTCTGCCAGTTCGAGATAATGTCGCTGAATGGCGATCGCCGTCAGAGAACTCCCGTCGACGATGCTAAGCGGATTCTTGCAGGTAACATCACCGGCCACACTTTGCAGAGCGGCAAGCGGATCGGTTAATTGAATCCCGTCTGCCGGGGCGAGTCCCGCATCCGCCATGGCCACGACCAGAGCTGTAGCGCCAACCTTCAAGAACGTCGCAGTTTCAGAGCACAGGTTTTCGCCGCATAAAACGTGAAGCCTCCCGTATCCGGCGCAAAGCGGTTCAGACTTGCTGTGCCACACTCCGCGTTCGCTGGTAGAGTTTTCTGTCTCGACTCGCTGAAAGTAAGCCATGCGAGGGGAAAGCGAGAACTCGAGTCCTCGCGAGAGCGGATTGAAGCCTCCCGCGCCGGTGTAGATCAGCCGCGTGACGAGATGGGGGACGATTTGTGACTGTAGCGCGCGTTGAGAGTTCAAGTGCAGGTAGCTCTCGTGGCAACCCCAGGTTGAGTGAGAGCCACTGTAGTCGACGTTGCAGCGAAAAGCCATGATTTCTGTTCCAGGCATGCTCTCTGCTTCAACCGATGAAGCCAATCGAGCAAGGATGCTGTGGCCCGCCTGGATGTATCGAACGGCGTCCCAGGGATTCGTGCACTCTGGCGTACAAACCTCCGGATGCAAGCCGCAGTCTGCGTAGAATCTGGAGCCGTTCTTCAAGAAGATTCCTCTTGTGGGGTGCAGGTCTGGCAACTGAATGAGCTGCTGGCGTGCGCGTTCCATCAGGTCAGACAGGATGCTTTCGGTGTCCGCGGTCCCGTTCGCGGACAATCCTGCTATGGCATACTCCGTCTCAATCCCAAACAACAGTTCAGCCATTTGAACTTATGACCTCGAACATATCCTCCCATGGATGGGATTGCCGCGAACAATCACCCCAGTGTTTGAACCTGCCCAGCTGGAGAAGGAACTGAGAAAGCGTGAGATAGGCAGAGAGAGAGTCAATCGGAAACACATCGGCTCACTTTTCCGCATCGGGGCCAGACAAGGCGATGATGAGCAATAGGCGACGCAAACGCTGAACAGGAATGGACTGGGAAGCGCAGGCACGAGGCTGGCATTGAAGTCGGCCACGAGCGCCATGAACAGCCCCTGCGGTGCGCCGGTTCGCATTCCCAATTAGACATTCTCTCCCAGCAATCTGGATGCACTCACGAACACGTCGATCAAAGTGACTTTGTCGCCGCCCGTCAGCCTTGTGCGCGCGGCTGCAGCGTCCATCAGTCTTACCGCTTTGCCTGGCAGCGAGCCGTCCATCGAAAGGGTGCGATCGACCACTGCCTGCTCCACTTCCGCATCGATCGTCACACCATGATGGTTTGCCAGCGACTGGCGCAGCGTCTCCAGCACCCGGCGCGTGTCACTCGCGCAGAGTTCCTTCAATGTCACTATCTCCAATCGCGTTGCCAGGGGATTCTTTGAAAACCTTCCGTCTTGCCCCGGCGTGCAGGTGGCGATCAGCCGCAAGCCGCAGTCCAGGGCTTCGCGCAACAACACCAGGCCGCGGGGCACGCCAATTAGCGCCCACTCAGCTTGCTCCAGCCCCAACACGGACCCAGAGTCCCGGGCCTCGCGCAGAAGAGATGACAGCAGCGCCTCGCGCTCACTCTCGAAGAGCGTACCGGCCATCATCGATCCCATATTCACACGCAGGAGTTTCTTTTGGTGGTGAGCTAGCAAGCTCGCGACCCCATACACAAGATTTGTTTTGCCCGTACCGCTATCGCCCAGGATCAGGGCCATCCGGCCATGCCAGCCAAGAGCACAAGCCGCAATCTGCTCAACGGCTTCATCACGGAAAAGAGTAGCTGTCGATCCCGCGGAGGCAATCGCATCGGTAACATTCTCTGCCCAGCTCGCCAGCAGTGTCCTGCCCGCGGTAACCGGGGCCGCGGAGGCGTTATCGGAACCTTTGTCTGCTCCGAGAATGCTGAGGGCATACTCCAGTGCCGTGGACAGGTCCCCGTGCAGGGCGCCTCCGAAAGTGAGAATACGCCAGCCTTGCTGTGTGGGTCCGGCCGCGAAAGCTTGGGCCATTTCCTGGTCCTTGCCCATGTAGTCCAGATCCTCATCTACGCAAACCACGCACGCCATGCCTTCGGTCGAGCGCTTTATAAGCAGATTGGTTCTGGGCTTGCTGAAAAGCTCCTGGTCTGCAGGGACGCGCTTGATGGTCAAGGTATCCTCGTCAGCCCTCTCTACACACAGGCGCATGCGCTTCAGTCGCGCGTCAAGTGCCGGTTCGATTCTGGACTCACTCGTCATCGGTATTCCCGTCTTCTCGCACTTGCTAAAGTCGAGCAACGTTTTCCATAAATGATCCGAAGAACCTCCGTCCTGGAAATTGCGCAGCGACGAATGCGCCAGATCCAGCAACTGCATTGCGCTGAGGGAGAATTCCGTCTCGACCCCGGGAAGGCGATCCGTCAGGGTTATTGACCGCCCTGTTGTCTGCCGGCTCGCAAGAATGCTTCTGAGTTATTGTTTGCCAATGCGCGCTGAATGGCCTCGTCGCCGGCGGCAAGTAACTGGTCTCCCAGCGTGCGTGCCTGCTGTAGACGATTATCGACGCCTGGATCGTCATCGCCGTTTCCGTTGTTTTGCTGCTGGTCGTTCAATCTCTGAAGAAACCGCATTGTGATGTTCTCCTTTTCAGTGGTTAGTTGGCAGCGAGGGCATCCGAGGCGAGCGCAATGCCGGTAGACAGCGATTGCAGCCCATCCAGCAGATCCCCGAAATCCGGGCAGTTGTCAAAGATGGGCTGGGCGAGGTTTTCTGTGAAACCGAGCGGGTCGGCCATGTCGAGCGTGCGATATGTCGGCCATGCATGCCGCCCGCGGATTTTGAAAGTGATCAGGTCCCAATCCACACTCACAACTTCTACGTTGTCGCGCAATGCACGCCTGAGAAGCATGGCCCTGGTCCAGGCACGCGTGTCGTTGGGAGGATTGTTGGCGAAGTGATCGATTCGCTCAGGGGTAACAAGTTGCTCGGTAAGGCCACTGGCCTCGTAAGCCCTGTACAGCCCGTCATCATTGAGGCTTGAGTAAAGGTGATCGATCATTTTGATTTCAGGCGAGTCCCAGTCGAGGTCGAGGATATCGTCCATTGCCCGTTCGATGGCCATCAGCTTCGTAACCCAATCGAGGCGAGGCGCCAGCGCCATCAAGTCTCCGCGGATGAACTTGTTCAACGTGTCTTCCCACAGGACAATGATGTCTTCAAAGCGAGGCACGATTCCCTTGAAGATGCCCTGGGCGGCATGGTGCTTGATCTCCTCGAGGTAAGCGCACTGCAGTTCCAAGGCAGTGACGGATCCTCCGGAGATCAGCTCTGCGTGCATCTTCAGCGTTGGATCATGGCTGTAGGAATGCAATGCCGCCAGGGGATCGTCAAGAATCAACTGAGGGTTCACCAGGCCAAGCTCAAGAAGCGTTAGGATCAATTGCATCGGCCCTACTCTGAACAGGCAGGAACCATGAGCCAGGGCACTGTCGAAGAAAATGACGTGTAAGCGCGCTGGCGCCACGGTGTTGTTGACTTCGCCCCAACCGCACAACGGTTCATCGCGGCCATTAACGATAGGTCTGTTGTAGGTAGTTTGTACGCCCTGCAGGGTTTCGAAGAAGTCAGCACGCTGACTGATCTGGTAAGGGGTGGGGGGACGTCCGTTCTCCGAACCAACTTTGCCTTGTCCGGTCAAGAGAATACTCGAGACCTGGAACGAAGCCAGGAATGCGAGGTAGTGTGGTTTCCGGCGAAAGAGGTTGTCGAAAGCCTGCCTGCTGATTTGATAGTTGGTGTGGCTTCCGTATGAGTTCCCAAGGCCATCACTGTTATTCACGAGCACCTGTATGCGGAGATCGTCGGTCCGATCTTCGTTGGCGCGATCGAGAGCGTCTCTCATGATGCGCAGCATTCCATGCCAGGCGGCAACGTGGTCGAAAGCACTCATGACTTCCGGTTGGCACAACTCCACGTGATTTAGATCGATGTATGCTGATGACCCATTGGTCGCCAGAAAACGCCTGCACACATGTTGCGGATTCCAGGCCCAATCTCTGGTGGTGGCGCGGGTTTCAGAATGACTGTTCACATCGGTGCTAGGGAGCGTGGAAACGGCTGACCACCAGTTATCAAAGTAGGTGTTCTGGCGGATTGGCAGGCCCTGAATCTTAGCCAGCAAAGCTCGAGAGGACTCGAAACCAGTGCCTTCGGTACGGTCGATACCTGCGATAAAGTTGCCTAACTCAATGTCGGCACCGCACAGTTTCGGAATGGCACGGGTCGTCAAGAGATGTGGTGGATGCTTACTCATGATTACGCCGCCTCCACGCGGTAACGGTGCGGATGACTAACTTTGTGCTCGACAATGTCTACCTTGACTACGTCGACATCGTGCGGTAAATCGCGCAGGTAATTGCGTGCATTGCGCGGGGTGAGCGCGCGCGGGGCCGTGAGAAAGAAGTCGGAAATGGCGGCGTTCATATCTGCAGTCGTAACTCCCACCTGTCCACCTTCCGCCTCGCGAACGCAAGCGCGTTCAAGCGCAGCCTGGGCTATGGCCTCCAGTTGAGAGCCGCTCACCAGATCGGCCGCCCGCACCACGCGGTGTTTGCCATCGCGCAGGGTAAGGTTCGCCAACTCTGTATCGCTGTTTTGTGCAAACAACTGAGCCACGCCTTGATCGAGCAATGCTTCGCGTGCCGCAGCCGGCCCGGCACCGTTCGGGGCATAGGGAATATCAGCGGGCAAGTGACGTCCAAGAATGGCACGCGCAGCTTTGCCGCGGGGTTGAGGGAAGTGCAATACCAGATCGCCCAGCCTGCCAGGCCGTAGCAGGGCTGGGTCGAGGGAATCAAGGCGATTGGTAGCGGCAAGAATGACAATGTTGCCGCGATCCTCAAGGCCGTTCAATTCGGCCATGAAAGCGTTCAACATGCGATCATCGATTCGGTGAGTCGACTCGCCTCGGCTTCCTCCGATGGCGTCGACCTCATCCCAGAACATGACTACGGGCACTTCGGGCTCCGCGGTTGCGGCCTCCCGCGCGATACGGAATATGTCGCGATACCGTTGTTCGGTAGCGCCGTACCACATGGAGTTGAGGCCGCCGGGTTTCACGTTGATGAAATGCGAGCGGCCACTTTGCGACATGCCTGCGAGCCAGTTGCAAGTTGCTTTCGCCATCTTGGTTTTTCCGTTCCCTGGCGGCCCTTCCATCAAGACGGACCTCTTCCGTGGCAGGCGGTACTTGCCGGCCGTGCTCGAGTGAAAGATGTGCAAACTTAAGAGCCGTTTCAGCGATTCGATTTCGCGGTCCAGCCCGCCGATATCATGGAACGTATCGCTGGGAGTTGCTTCGAGGAAAAACTCTTCGCCTTTGGAGGGCTCGATCTTCTCAAAGGCCAGGCCCGCCGAGCGGCTGAAGCGCACCCCGTCGCCGGCTTTCAAGCCGGCTTCGCGCAAAGCGGCCTTGGCGAAGACTACCACCTCCTCATCACGAATTCGCAACACAAGCCGGCCGTCGCCGGTGCTGCGGCTGTAGATGGCCACCTCGCCCGTGAGAAAACCAGGACTCAGAGATTTGGCGATCACGAAGTTGCGCTCGTGGCTGAGGAACACCTCGTCGCCAGGCGCGAGCTGTGTGGATGTGATCCCATTGCCCAATTGCACAACGCGTCGCTCATCTCCGGTCTGCACCAGCGCACCTTTCACCTCGGCTGTATTCGTGGCGTTCAAAAAGACGGCGGGGAAATAGGGCGGTGCGGTCAAGCTCGCAATCAGCTCGCGCAGTCCTCTGTGTTGCTCCTGTACCGCGGATAGCGCATCACGCAGGTTTGAAATCCGCTCTACCAGGAAGCGATCGATGATCGCAGGGGCCTCGGTGCTGCTTTCGCGGAGGCGTGAGAGGGCCTCCAGTCGATCATTGAGCGGCAGCGAACCCTCCGCGGCGTTTGCGACCTGGTCCAACATGCTGCCGGCATCACCCATCTGCTCTGCTCGTTTACGTGCCACAGTTTTCCTCCAGAACATAGAACCCTCGGGGTTGCGTAACGCCTTTGCGGTTGCCAAACATACTGAATGTCAGATCGGTGAAGGCGGTGTCGTTGGCCACGATTGCAATGTTGTAGGCTCGCGGGAAGGCCGCCCGCATCACTGCTTCGTCGTCGGCGGAAAAGAAATCCTTCGCAAGGTGGCATGTCTTCTGGGCTTCGAGTGAGCACGTCTTGCCTTTGCACCACGCGCGGACCGGGTGCGAATGCCAATATCCGAGATAGATTTCTCCTCGCCTGCGCAGACGCATTGCGGCGGCTGCCGCGCTCCAGGTTTCGGGTGTGAACGTCAGCTTTACGTTGCTGCCGCAAGTGTACTCAGCGGGAATCTGAGCCGTGATCTCGGAAAAAATCTCTCCTTCGACCGGGTCGCGCCAGAGCATGCCGATCAGAATTCCTCCCGTCTCCAGTCCTTCACGGGCATGCGTTTGCTCAGCCGCCTCTTCAAGAACCTGGGAAGAGACAAAAACGGGCATATCATCCATATCGATTACGCCGCTAGGCGCTGAGCGAGAATGAAAGCTATTGAGCGAAGCGTCCTGCGCGGGTACGCCCGGTGATGCGTTAATGACCGTAAGACTCCCAGCTGCGGGAAGCTCCGGGGGCGCCGAGTGTGCAACCAGGTTGTACGAATAAAACTCGCCCTCGCGAAGCTTCTTCTGCTCGACGTACCGGGAGGCAACTGCGGCTGCGAATTCCCGAAACTGCGTGATGGGGAAGTCCGACGCAACTGGCCGACAGCCCGGCGCCTCAATCTGGATGCGATATCCCCGACAATAGGGCTCTCCCAGTTTGTGCTCCCAGAGTGGAATGACTTTGGACGCGCTTTCAACGCAGTCGAGACTTAGGAGTCCTCTCCGCTGAAAAAAGAAGCGCGTCCATTCATGTTCCGGCTCCCAGTCACGCTTCGCCGGCACGGTGCCGAGGTCGGTGCCATCCTCGGCGCACATGATGACTGCAAAGCGATATGGAAATGACAAAGCCATTGCGGTGTCCCTGTCCCTGGTCGGTGGTTAGCTCAGTCCCGCGTCAATATTCGGTTGCAGGGTGAGTCGGTCTCCACGCTGCAAAGCGTCTCCAATGCGCTCTGAGGCGTTGAGATGACGGCCTTCTCTCTCCGACCTGGCCTGATAAGTTAATGGAGCGCCGCTGGCGTCATTGCGCGGAAGATTCATCTTCCCGATCATTTCGCGAACCAATTCGCCTACCGTGTTGCCGGTGGGAGCATTGGCCACGGAGAAGACCTTTTGCCCAGAGACATCGCTGATCTCCAACGGAATTTCGAGGGTGGTTTCCGGCTTTCCCATAGTCAGTTCTCCTGTTCTGATTGTTGTTCGTTCGTGGTTGAGTAATTGCGTGCAGCCAGGTAACACCGGGCCGTCGCTTCATTGAGCAGCACATTCGTTTCCCGCGCACACACTCGGTAGGCCACAGAGAGCGCGGCCAGAGCATGATCGACCTCTTCGATGGCAGGAACACAGGGAAGATTGACCTGCATGCCGAAGACAAATTCGCCATCCACCTGCTCGGCATACGCGCGCACAAGGCGCAGCGCGGCGGTGGCCATCAGCAGGAACACTGCGAGTGCCTTCCGCGTAGTTGTCGCCATTGAGTCCGCGCGAACCAGATCCACGCTCAACATAACCCCCGTGTTGCTCATCTGGATCCTGGCCGGTGGGGCGGAGTTCGCGTCGAGTTCAGCCGTAAAGTTGTTTAGGCCGCGCTCCGTCGACGGCCATGACGCCTCACGCAGCATCTCGCCGAGACCGACCTCGGAGACATTAGCTGACGCACACTCGCGCTCGCGGCGGGAAGCAGGAGATTTCAGCAGCAGATGTCCTTCGCGGAATCCTTCAAACGCCCACTGCAACCGGTCAAACAATTGCCTCTCTTCAAGAACTACGATGTCGGTGACGAGGCGGAGGGCATTGTTCGCGCCACCCATCGCCAGTTTCACGCCTCCAGCCAACGTTCGGTTTCCCAACACGGCATTTTCCACGGTGCATGCACTCTCGCGAATCTCCTTCGGGAAGCACTCGAGGTGAAGGAAGTCTTCATCCAGAGAAGCCGCAATGAGCGGCAGCGCACCTTTCTTCACAGCGCACCGCCAGCGCCAAGGTCCATCGGGTTCCAATTCTCGCGAGCATTTGTTGAGCACCCGAAATGCAATCGCGGAGGCCTCGTTAGCGAATCTCATATTGATTCCACCCCGGGATTCAGCAACCGGCGCTTGAGAGGCCGACGATCGATTGGGAAACGGCGTTGGCTTTCGCGCGCCCAGGCACACGCTGTCTTGTTCAGCGAATCGTTCTCGTTCGGGTTGTACTTCTGGTAGGTGAGAATGTCGAATAGTTGGTAAAGAATGTCGACCAGCGAAGTACCTGCGGTAAGCCGGCCAATGCATATCAGGGGTTGATCGCGGCTGACATTTGGATGCCATACGTTCGGCGTGAAAAGACGCAACATCTCGAAAGGATCGGCCCGGCGCAGGTAGTCGGGCGGAAACCAGATGCCCACCTGGAACCCGCTGGCCTGCTTGATATCAGAGTCGCCTTCCCGGACCAGCCCATTGCAAAGAAATTCTGCGACAAAATGCGGTGGAGACATGAGGGGTATATGGAGGCGGAGCAGATCACTGGAGCGCGTCAGTTCCATCCCTTCTTCCGCCTGGCGCTGCATGAAACGCTCATAAATGGGGTCGTTGCTTCCCAGCCGGTTTTCGCTCATGCTGCCTCCAGGAGCCGGTGATGCCGATTGTCGTCGCTCACGATGTCACCTGCACGCAGCCCAATTTGCCCCAAGGTGAGGTTTGCGAACTCTCCAACCAGGTCCGAATCAATGCGCTCCAGCGAACCGAAGCCTGTGGATACCATTCGGCGGTCACATGCAGAGCACCTTGCCCTCGGTCTGTTTAGGCGCAAAGATCTCTCGCAATGGCCGCATCCAGGACAAGTCAGTTCACAGGCAAAGCGCTGTCCTTCCACCCGCAGACTGCCGAGAGTGTTGAGAGCCATTCCTAACGTCGTGGCCTCGGGGTCGCAATCCCAGGGTTCAATTTCCCAAGTCCGGTGATCGAAACGGCACCAGGGATTGCGCCGACCTGAAGTTACTTGGATGGTGTGCTGTTGGGCATCAAGAATTATTTGGCGCCCCACGATCGACTCCGCTTGTTTTCCGCGCAGGATCTTTGCGACTTCAATTGCCATCAGCGAAGCCGCCAACGCGCCTAAAGCAGATGACGCCATCGTGGGAAATACAGGGCCACCCCCGTCACCGCACAGGTACTCCTGTTCAAGCACAGAGTAATCATCGTGTCCCCATGAACACTCCAGGCACACTGCGTCCTGCGAGGGCGCATAGGCGTTCACGCGAACCAGGCTCTGACTTCCGAGGACGCCGCAATCGATCCAGGGCGTGTTCAGCCTCCACGCGATTTCGTTCACGTTTTGGCGGGCGGCCTTGCTGTCGAGGCAACTCACAATCAGGTCGCAGTTGAGGAGTCCCCGGGGTACATCTTCGATCCGTTGCTGCAGAGCAACGACGTCGAGGCCGGAGCCACCGATATTCGGACGAATACGCCGCAGTCTCTCTGCCTGTGCCGCGACTTTGGGTCGGTCGACGTCGATACGGTCGATGCTTTGAACCGCAAGATTCGCAGGTTCGTAAAATTCCGGATCGATAAGAGTGAGGCGTGAAATCCCAGACATGCGCGCCAGGTGCGGCAACAGATGCGAGCCAGTATTGCCCCCGGCGCCAGCCACGACCACGCGTTGAGACTCCATCTGCATCAGTCCTCCTCCGGCGCCCACGCGAAGCCAGAGTCGAGAGCCGTACGCTGGCCGCAGAACGCGCATTTGCTGGAGTAGATCCAGCAGGGAAGATCGGCGGACTGGTTGTACCAGATGCCACACCCCGGGCAACACACAGCCAGGGAGCCGGTCTCAATCTTCTGTCGGCACCGGCCGCAGAACACGGCCTGGTCAGAGACTGGAAACTCCACCGCGGCCGCCAGCGCCTCGGTGGAGAAGTATTGGACCCCGGCGCCCATCCGAATCTCGTCTCTATCAGTCAGAGCGCACAGACCGGCGGGCACAGAACGCCCATTCACCCGCACGTCGCCCACACCCGAGGTGATAATCGCCCAGAGGCTCGACCCCCCCAAGTCAGTTCGGACCAGCCGGGCAATCATTCTCGCGGACGTCGCCTGATGGGCCTTCGGCGCCTGCCAGGCAGCTAACGCGCCAAGGTCTATCTCCGTGCCGGCCAATTTCTGCGCGGCCCAACCGCCAGCCTCCCGAGTCCAAAGATGAGCCATCTGAGAATCTGACCTCGTTGACTTACGGTACGGCCCTCTCGGTGCTCCATGGAGAATCACCCAATCCCTCTCATCGCTTCTTCAGATGAAGAAGTTGAAAATGAGCGGGATAAGCGCAAAGCGAATCAACGGTGATTACTGCCGGTCACACTTCGGCAATGATGTGAACATCAGCGGGCTCGACAGCAAATCGTTTCGGGCACCACTCCTTCTGATCGAGCGCTTGGTATGACATAATTCAGAAGTTGGCGGCAAGCGAAATGGATTTTTCGGCACTGCAAGTGAAGCTGAAACATGGGGACCCGGCGGCGCGCAAGACCTGCTGGAAGGAACTGGCCCGGGAGTTCATCCACCATCCCCTCACCCCCTCGGAATCCAGATTCTTGAATGCGCTGCTTCTCAAGGAGGAGGACCTCGACGTACGCACAACGGGCATGCTCTGCCTTCACAGTGTCCCTCGTTTGACAGGCCCTTCCGTCCAGGAGAGTTTTCACAGCTGGCTGTTTGACTCCTTCAGGCATGCCCACACCGATTCGGTCGCGGCAACAAGACGCTCTCTCGTGGTTACCGTTTGCGACAACGAATATATCCGCGATGTGCAGGCTTTGGTGGCCATCGCGCGCCACTTCCCCTCTGACCGCTACCCCCATACAGTGTTCAGGCATGTTGCCCTTCATTCTCCTGACTGGGACGATGTAGGCCTGCTTCGGACAGATGCCATCTGCTTCATCGGCCGTCCCAGCCTGTTCAAGGAATGCAGGATCATTGACCACTTCCCCCGTGATCTGCGCTTCTTCATCGAACCGCCGGACGGAGATGAAGCGGAGCCCTTTTCCCGCGTCTGCCAGAATCGTCCTCGGGCCGGCCGATTGATCTATCCGACGCACCAGGATGCCATGCGGCGCCACGACCAGGCGATCGTCCAGCGTTTCGTCATCACCATGAGTGGGCAGAAAGTTGTCGTGGTGGTCATTGCCGGGGGCACAAGCCTGGGCACGCTGGCCGCCGCGGAGTGGATTACGACGTTTCGGTGGGGCGAGGAGCGCAGGAACGAGTATGCGCGTGTTGCTGGTCTGGAGACCATCGACTGGACCACCCGGGTCGAGGCCCTCCTTTCCGTTTCGGCAAGAGTGCACACTCCCGCCCGCCCATGGAGAACCCAGGTCGAAGAGAAGTGCCTCTTCCTGAACAAGAGCCGGAATCTTCTCAAGGTTCCCAGCCGCATTGCAGTGGCAACGGACTCCGGAACCCTGCAAACGGCCGATGACGTTCGCTACCTGCTCTTTGACGATGACGAGGTTGAATTCGGCGGCGTCGACTATACCGCGGCTGTCGCCGTGTGTGTGAAGTACTGTCTCGATGGACGACCCGACATGTCCATCATGGATCTGAGGGACGACACGCGTCTGTGGCCAAATGGTTCCTGGCCGGTTCAGGGCAACCCGGTCGGTTTCTTTCGCGATCACCTGCAGCGCCGCAGCTTCAACGGGATTATTGAGGTATCCACGGAAAACCTGAAACTGAAACTCGAAAACTGCAGTATCGAAGTCGTGCGAGCCAGGCCAAACGCGTCGACGGCGACAGCAACGTCCGCCTAGCTCCCAACCTCGGCTCCAACGGCGCCCGAAGCTCGCCACAGCGGATCGACGGCGATCGAAAATAGAGATCTTAACGCCCTTCTCCAGCCTCCAATCAGGGAACAACCTCCTCCATCGCGCCCACGCGATTGTTACAACACCGTTTGCTTCCGCAAAATGGGATTTTTCCAATAGAAAAGGGGTGCGCTGAAACGAGGTTTGCCTTATGCCCGAAATCCAAAACCGGAATGCCATTTGCCCCGTCGATGTTCCCGATGTTCCACCGGTCGGCGCAGCCCAATTCGATCTCTTGTCCGGATCGCCGGGCATGTGCGAGGCTCCGACCGTCCCTCTCGCGGAGCTCGCAGTGCGGATTGCGGTTGCCGACGCAGAGGCAGGCCATGTGGGCTACCGCCTGGAGGGTACGGAAATCGTCCAGATTCAGCCCCTTGCTTATGGGCCAAGCTACTTTGTGCATTTCAACCCCGTTCGCGCCGATCGTCCCCAGCATCCCGCCGTTTGTCCTGTCTGCCTTCCATGCGTGCGCGAGGCCGGGCAGAATTATGCCGTGATTCGCCTGCTCGATTCGGAGTTGATGCTGCTGGCAAACCGATGGGGCTACATGCCGCAGTGCACCACATGGGCGACGAGAGAGCATCTGCCGCAGGCCTGCGGCAATGCCGATGCGCCCAATTCCTGGCGCACTGTTTTCGAGCTGATGCTGCAGTTGTGTTTCCGCCTGGAAGACCACATGGTGGGCTTCAATGGGCTGGCCGGCAATTCCCTTGACCACTTACACCTTGTGTCTCATCAACCGGTCAATGGACTCGGGCTCTATGCCGCGCAGCAGTGCGCTGCTCTTTTGAGTCGGCGCGAGCGGCTGGCTGTTGCCAGGGTGGGGAACCCGCAGTTTTACCCAATCGAGTTTTGGCGCATCGGGGTTTCCGATCCTGGCAAAGCAGCTGCGGCGGCCGCGGCGCTGGTCGAGGAGTGGAAGGCTGTCGGCGGGCCGTCGACTTCGGCTAACTGCGCCGCAGTCATGGAGGATGGGCATCCGGTGCTTTACCTCTTCCCGCGGTCTACCCTGCTTCGGGCGTGGGGCTGGCGTTCTCTGCCCGGGGTGATGGAGATGATGGGGGTCTTCATTGCGACCAATCCCGACGAGATGGCCCACGTTCGGGATGGAAGTTTTGATCACTCGCATTTCTCCCGGGTTTTGTCTTCATTGCGCCCGCCTTTTCTTGGGTCGCGTGGCGCACTCCAAGTGCCTCTGCGCAGCGCGGGGCGTCGGTTCAGCGGTCTATCGGGTTCGGTCGACGAAAGGGCGACCGCGAAAGGGGGCAGGTGATGCAATTGCAGCGTGATATCACAATTCGGGAGCTCATTCACCAAATTCGGCTCATCCAGGGCGTCGAAGACCGGCAAGCCGACCTGATACGGCAAATCCTGGTTGTCCGAGCTCGACAGGCCATCCGTGTTCGCGAAATTGCGCGGCTCGTTGAGGTCGCCTATGGGCTGCGCCAGGACGACGCCTCTCCCGTCTCCATAAGACCTCTTGAATTCGACACCGGGCAGGCCATATGGAGCCTGCGGATCGGCGTGTGTCCGGACTTATCAACCTGGCTTGAATTTGACGACAACGGATCGTGGTTCACTCTTGGCGAGCGTCTGACCGGTCTTCTCAAATTTCTGGCATTCGAACAAGACAAGGATGCTGAAGAGGGTAAGCTTGTCGGGTACCGCTCCCGACCCGAGGTGCTCGCCTATCTTGAGGAGACAAGTGGCGGCAGGAAATACTGTCCGCAATATGTCAATAAACTGGTCCACAAGATGCGAGACAAGCTCCGCCTATACGACAAACGCATCCTCATCATTTCGAACAAAGAAGGCATCCGGTTTATGGTCCGGCGGGGCGCGATGCAGTATGTGCGACTGGACCAGCACCCCGCGCGGCTACGCATTGATGTCTAGCGCGGCCCCGGCGAAATCTGACTCATGGACTTGGCCTGGTCTAATTTGGATGTTTTAGGCGTTGAACGACCGCATGAGCAGCAGGACCGGAGACCTCGTGGTCACCTGCCTGCCTCCAGGCGTACTCAAAATGATCCACGAGCAGCGGGTATGGCTGAGGCCGAAGTTGTTCAGAAGCCACATCGTCCTCGCTCCGGATCTCCTTCAGAACCCTCAAGTAAATCGGATCAATCTTCCGCTGATACTCGATTAACGGCATATCCGACCCAAGAATCACTTCCTCCCCGACATCCTGCGATCCCAATTTCCCATAGGAATACTGTTCCACGAACGCGCCCTCATCCCCGATGAGTACAAACATATGAGGGGCAGTTTTGTACTTTCTCACCACGATGTTTGCCCCGGCGCTCTGTTTCGCAACCTTTCCTATTGTCTCCAACAGGTCCTTTCTGAGCTTCGAGTCCTTGTAATGGTGGCGAGAGAACTCGTCAAATGAAACACCCCCTCCGAAGGTCAGAAGAAATTCTCGATAAGCTCGAAACATCGCCTGATCGCAATTTGGATCGAGCACCATGATCCGAATATCTGGACCATTAGGTTCCGCGATTCTCTTTGCCAGCGTCTTTGCAATGTGACTGTCGTTGAAGAAAGCCTTCAGCGTTATGCCTTGAATCCAAATGCGCTTTGATCTGGATATCTCCTCTTCCATCCTTGCCGCGGATCGACTCCGGTCGATGAACATATTCTCCATCCCCGATGCATGGGCTCCCCATTCGAATCCACGTGTCGGACGTGGAAGAAAATGCGCGGTTGAGGTATCTGCGGTTGTCTGCGAATCTAACTCATCCAGAAGAATCGACGCATGATTCCAGATAAAATCGAAATGCTGTCCAAGTTCACCATGTATGCAAAGCCCCTCATGGGCATCGCCCCGCTTCCGATAGTGAAAGACCGGGATCGGGCTCTTGGGAAGACGGGTTTTCCAGAAATGATACGTTTGGACAAAAGTTCCAGTATCCACGTGGCACATAAACATGGTTGGTGCGAGGCGATACATGCGAACGTCGAGGTCCGAACACCGACTCCCCAACTCAGCGCGAATTGAATGCAGCAATTTTGCCGCGTCCTTCACGTCTCCTTCGAGCCGATCAGACACAGCCGACGAATTGGCCGTCTCCGAATATGAGCGGAGCACGGCGCCATGGCAGTACGGATCGATCAGAAGGAGCCGCGCCTTTTTCTTATCGTCCCGAATTGCTCTTACAAGCTCGTCCCAGGCATCCCGGAATGGACCCTGATCGTTCCGGCAGAATTCATTAAGAGATATTCCCATCAGCCAGACGTTGGATGACGTTGCCATGGCAGCGCGCATCGATTCTGCTGCGGCAGATCTGCTCGGAAAGATTGCGGTCAAGCTGCATTCTTCCATCACCTTCACCGATTCCACTTGCCGTTGAAGAATCTGCGATGCCTCACCGAAAGCTCGGTCCGTTTTTGTGCTGACATCCCCTACAATTGTTTCCGCAACGCCGGAGATCGCTCTTGAAACTTCATCCGTCAGCTTCTCGGCTGTACCACTAAGTGCTTCGTCGAATCCGTCGCGTATCCGTTTAGCAATGGCGTCGGAGACTTCCTTGATAATGGATAGGTGGTCGAGAAGATGGATCGAGCCGATGACGAAAAGTGCTATCCCGATTTCGGAGAGCAGGCTTTGAACAAGCGGTGGAGGCGTCAACCAACCGGCCACTTTGAAAATGGCAATCACTGCGACAACCAGGTAGATGAGGGCAACCGTCCTAAGCGTCTTCTTCATGGCACTTAATCCTTTGCGGCATTCTTGACCGCTTGCTGGTCATTACCTCAAAGGCGAAAGGTCGCTCGGTGCGAAATCCTTTCTCGCATGGAGAAGCAATCAGCAGGCAACAATAGCAATGTACGTTTTAGGAAACGGAAGAAGTATACACTCAGACTTAGCCTTGAGCCACTCAATCAATCGAG
This sequence comes from uncultured Acidobacteriaceae bacterium, assembly GCA_963826915.1. Taxonomy (GTDB): domain Bacteria; phylum Acidobacteriota; class Terriglobia; order Terriglobales; family Acidobacteriaceae; genus Telmatobacter. The sequence continues at coordinate 420,571 of CAWGYG010000002.1, read as the reverse complement.
AAGACGAGAGCAAGTTAGGGCGGTTGAAGGTATCTGATCGACGGGTTGCGGCCGTGTCACCGTCCATAGAGAAGTAACTCCAAAACGGCTAAACGGGGGGTAGTTCCGGATCGTCCATCAATCGGGCGCAACCTCATTTCCGGGCGCTGCGGAGTGTTGCGCTATACGGACTTGCCATTTAACGGTTGACTTCGCCAATCTCGTCAACCCAAACGGGATTTGGCCAGGAAGCAGATTTCAATCGTTTTGGGAGTGAGTTGGGAAGGAGGCTTGGACAATCGTTCAATAGAACGAAAATTGCCCTCATCCAAATGGGTGGCGACGACCGTCAAAAACGAGAGCTAATATCGAATTCTGCGAGTCATCTCCCCTCGCGCGAGGTCATCAATTGGTAGGCTTATTCGTGTCTCCAGCCAGACGCTGGTCAATCGGGGCTGCCTCGTTTGCCCTACTCCTGCTGTGTAAAGTCGCGTATCCACAGAGCCAGCCTTCCCAGCCCCCCCTGTATGGCGGGAGCGCGGTATCCACTGCGACGCCGCAGCAGGGAGGGTCGTCGACTGCGGGAACATTTGCCCCGGTCCTCGACTCAGAGAAACGACCGATCACTGCCGGAGGATTCGTGAAGACCGGTCCGATAATTTTCAAGGACATCTCGAAGGAAGCTGGCTTGACCGTGTGGCAGCACAAAATGGGCACTCCGCAAAAGCCGTACATCCTGGAGACGATCGGCTCAGGCGTGGCGCTGCTGGACTACGACAACGATGGCTGGCTTGATATTTACCTGGTGAACGGCTCGACCTATGACGCATTGACCGGCAAAGTTGAGCCGCCCCATGCGGCGCTCTTTCACAACAATCACGACGGCACCTTTACCAACGTAGCCGACATAGCGGGCGTGACCAACGATCGATGGGGCTTTGGCGTTGCGGTAGGCGACTTCGACAACGACGGTTGGCCCGACCTGTACGTGGCCAACTACGGCAAGAACCGCCTTTACCACAACAACCACGACGGCACGTTTACCGATATTGCGGAGACCGCCGGTGTAACGCTGGGCAACTGGTCCACGGGTCCGAGCTTTGGCGACTACGACGGCGACGGACGGCTCGACATCTTCGTTCCCGGCTACGTTCACTGGGATATGAACAATCTGCCGCAGTCGGGAGGGAAGGAAGGGGGTTTTGCGAACTGCTCATTCCGCGGCGCGCAGACGATGTGCGGTCCGCGCGGGCTGCTCGGCGAACCGGATCACCTGTTCCACAACAATGGCGACGGCACCTTTACGGATGTAAGCGAGAAAGCGGGAGTGAGCGACAAGCGGCGCTACTACGGCTTCTCCTCGACGTTTGTTGACATCAATAATGATGGCAAAGTGGACCTGCTGGTGACGGATGACTCATCGCCCAACTACCTCTATCTGAACAAGGGAGACGGCACGTTTCAGGATGCCAGTTTCTTTTCGGGATTCGCGTTGAACCAGGACGCGCGCGAGACGGCCTCGATGGGAATTGCGGTAGGCGACTACGCGAATAACGGCAATCTCGATCTCTACACGACCACGTTCTCAGACGATTACAAAACACTTTATCGCAATGAGGGCGAAGGCGACTTTGTTGACATCACTCCGCAAATGGGTATCGCCGAGCCTACGTATCCGTTTCTAAGCTGGGGCACTCAGTTCTTCGACTACGACAACGACGGTTGGAAGGACCTGATGTTTGTGAGCGGTCACGTGTATCCGCAAGTGGACCAGCACAACTGGGGGACGTCGTTCGCAGAGCGTCCGCTGCTCTTCCACAACGTGGACCATGGGAAGAAGTTCGAGGTAATGCCTGCGGTTTTAGGCACGGGGCTCGCCGACGTGATTCCGGCGCGCGGCGCGGCCTTTGGCGACCTGTTCAACGACGGCAAGATCGACGTAGTGATCAATTGCCTTGATCACACCCCGGTGATGCTGCGCAATGTGAACGACGACCACAACCACTGGGTAGGGCTGTTTCTGATCGGCGGACCGAACAGCCCTCGTGATGCAGTGGGTTCGACGGTTTATCTCACAGCGAACGGCATACGCCAGCGCGGCGACGTGATGAGCGGCGGAAGCTTTGAGTCATCGAACGACATGCGTCTGCACTTCGGCCTGGGAGAAACGACCAAGGTGGACAAAGTGGAAATACGCTGGCCGGATGGGAAGCAGGAGACGGTGTCGATCCCAAGTGTCGATCGCTACTTTGCAATTGAGGAAAGCAAGGGCTTGGTGCATAGCGTGTATGACTCCATTGCCGCAAAGACCAGTGCAGGCAAGGGTGCGGCGACTCACGCTGCAAAGCGGGCGCGATCCATGAATTGAAAGCGGGTTGGGCGGGTCCTATTCGAGGTTTCTCCAGCAGGAGTTTTTATGAAGATCGTAACGAGTGTTTTGTTCGTCGTTACCGGAGTATTGGCGGCCGCTTGTTGGACGGCGTCTGTTGACGCGCAGCAGGATCTGACGCCGCCACCGGCCTACACGCCTCCCGCAAAAGGCGCGCCGCCCGCTGTGGATACGCCGGCGCAGCGCGAGGCGCTGGCAAAATGGAAAGCCAAGGCCGAAGAGCGGACAACGGCGGACCGCAAAGCATTCAATGCCGAGGTAACACCGAGTTACAACTTCCACTACGGTCCCAAGAATCCTTTCACACCCGGTGATATTCAGGTGCAGGGCGAGGGATTTCTGCAGCCGGGCGCCTATCCTACGGCGGAGTATTGCGGTACATGCCACCAGGAGGCATACAGCCAGTGGCGCCAGGCGCTGCACTCGAATGCCTTCCGCACACCGTTTTACCGAACCAGCGTGAACATTCTCATTCGCGACAAGACGCGCGGGATTGCCTTCGCGCGGCATTGCGATAGTTGCCATAATCCCATCGGAGTTCTCGGTGCCGCACTGACTGAAGACTCCAAGGTCGATCGCGCCAAGTTTGATTCCGACGGGCTGACCTGCACGACCTGCCACTCCGTGGTCGGATTGGACTCGACCAATGGAAACGGCAGCATCAAGATGGGAGTGCCCGCAGTAATTGTGGATGAGAATGGGGAACGAATTCCAGGCGAGGTTCCCTTCGACATGATTCTCCGCCATCCGGAGAGGCATTCGAAAGCGGTTATGCACGATTTCCTCCATTCACCGGAGTTTTGCGCAGCATGCCACAAGGCCAACCTGCCAGGCCCGCTCAACGACTATAAATTCGTTCGCGCCTTCACTGCATACGACGAGTGGCAGCAATCCAAGTTTTCACAGCGTAATCCGCTCACGTTTTACACCGCGGACTTTACCACCTGCCAAGGCTGCCACATGAAGCGCAATTCCATCACTCTTCCTGAATACGGCGCCAAGAACGGCACGTTTGTGTCGCATCGCTGGCTGGCCGGCAACACCGCCGTTCCTTTCTACTACGGATTTGACCAGCAACTGAACAAGACAATTGAATTCCTCCGCTCGGGCAACTATCTCAACGTCGATATCTTCGGACTCAAGAAGGCTGGCAGCGACGAGATGGTTGCTCCTCTGGGCCGGGCATCTTATAGTCTCGCGCCCAACGACATCGTCGAAGCTTTCGTTGTGATCCAGAACAAGAACATCGGCCATTCGCTGATTCCTGAGGTGCGCGACCTGTATGAAGCGTGGGTCGAGTTCACGGTAACTGACTCCCACGGCAAAGATATCTATCACAGCGGTTTCATCAAGCCAGATGGAATGTTGGATCCACGGGCACACAGCTTTACGAATCGCCCCGTAACAGACGAGGGAGAATTCGTAGAAAACCATAAGGTGTGGACGATCCACTCCGTTGCATACGACAACACGGTGCAGGCTGGCCGATCCACCTTGGTCCGGTATCAGTTCCGCCTGCCTGCGGATATCTCCGGCGCTGTCACTGTCCGTGCAAAGGTGAACTATCGTCATTTGCGCCAAAGCTATCTCGATAATATTTTCGGCAAGGATCATCCAGCCTACCCAATCGTGGAATTGGCGTCACGCAGTCGCGTTTTGAAGATCGGCCAGAACGAGCCGGAAGCCGTGGACCCCGCAGACAACGAAGACTGGATGCGCTGGAACAATCTTGGGATTGCACTGCTCGACCAACAGCAATACGCTGAGTCCATCCAGGCATTTGCCGAGGTGGTGAAATTGCGCCCGCTGTATGTCGAGGGATACACCAACATCGGGCTCACCGAGATCTCCTTGGAGAAGTATGACTCCGCCCGCACCGCCATTCGCAGAGCGCTCTCACTCGACCCCAATAGCGCGCGGGCGCTTTATTATGACGGCCTGCTGCAGCGACGGGCTGGCAACACCGAAAAAGAAATAGCGGACTTACGCAAGGTAGTTAAGATGTTCCCGCAGTCCCGCGATGCCCGACGTGAGCTCGGCATCACCTACTACCAGCAGCATAACAACGTCGCGGCGCTGGAGCAGTTCCAGGCTCTGCAACAGATTGACCCCGACGATCTTGCCGCGCACTACAACCTTTCCATCCTCTATCGGCGAATGGGCAAGCCCAAGGAGGCAGCGATCGAGCAGGAGGCGTTTGTCGATAAGAAGGTTGATCCGGGTGCGCCTACTTATTCACTCAATTTCCTGCGTTTGCACCCGGAGATTTCGAACGAGAGTATTCCGTGGCACATACATTCCGACTTGGTCAACGATGCTGGAGAAATGCACAATGGCAAATAGGATGGCGATTACAGAGAGAATTGCCCGCAGATTCGCTCCCATGCTGCTGGGCGCTTGCGTGATTGCCGGTTCGCCGGGTATCTGCCACGCGAAGAATAACTGCCCTTGGATCAATGAAGCGACTGCTTCAGGGCTGCTCGGCGGTAAAGCAACAGGAGAAATGACCGAAGCGGCTGCCGGTCAACCGGCGGTCTGCACGTTTACACAGCAGGACGGGGAAATCACACGCATTCTTAGAATCACAGTAGAACAGGCCGCCAGCCCGCACCTGCTGCTGGTCTCACTTGAAGCGCGTTGCGGTGCAAATGGGACATCACTTTCCGCCATTGGCAATGAGGCGATGATGTGTGCTGTGGACGATCGCAAAGGTGCACAGGAAGAAATGGTAGCGGGACGCGTCAGAGACCAGGTCTTCACCATTAGCATTCGCACTACTATGAAGAACGATCCGCTATTCAACAAAGAATCTCTTCAGGCAGTGATGCGCCTCGCTGCAGAACAGGTATCAGGGAATCTTTTCTAGCCAGGAACAATCACCCTTTTGAGCTGATCGTTTTCTTGTGAACATCAAGTCCGATGTAGTACATATCGTCTTCGAGGAACCTTCTTGGTGTTTTCTGAATCAGCGCCCGCTGCGAAGGATGACAAACGAGAACGAGCTTTGATGCTGCGCGAATCTCCTCACTTACGCAGGCTGAACTCTAGTTTGCTGTGAAGACCGCCTAAATGTGGATCAGGCCGCGCTGCAACGCAGTGACGACGGCCTGCGTGCGATCGCTTGCATTCAGGCGCATGAGGATGACGCTGACGTGGCACTTTACAGTGGCCTCGGTAATGCCGAGTTGGCTGGCAATTTCGCGATTGGATTTGCCATTCGCCAGAAGTCCAAGCACTTCGCGCTCTCGGTTGCTGAGGTTTGAATCGCGAGTGCGCGAAGTGAGCGCCTGCGAAACGGGCGGAGGGAGATAGCGGCCTCCGGCGTGGACTCGTTTCACGGCGTTCACTAGCATCTCCTGCGGCATGCCCTTTACCAGGTAGCCGGATGCACCGGCCTCCATGGCCTGGTAGATGTCCTCATCGCCCTCGTACGTGGTGAGCACGATAAACCGCGCCTTGGGAGACTGGACGCGAATGGAGCGTATGGTCTCAACACCGCTGATGCCAGGCAGCCGCAGGTCCATCAGGGTGATGTCGGGGTGATGTAGCGCGTGTAGTTTGACCGCTTCTTCGCCGCTGCCCGCCTGGGCAGCCACGTCCATCTCCTTGCTGGACGCGAGCAAAGCGGCAATGCCCACGCGCATGATGGGATGGTCGTCGACGATAAGAATACGGATGGAAGACATGAGCACACGGATTATAGTGCCTGGGTGATAGAGTCGTCAGCCGGAGCGCGGAGATTCATGGGTCGCGGGCCGTCCTGGGCGATCTCTATTTGGCAATCTCGGCACGTGGGATTACCACGCGCACGCGTGTTCCCTGATGGGGAATGCTCTCGATTTCGAATTTCCCGTCGAAGCGATGAATCCGTTCCCGCATTCCGCGCAAGCCGAAGTGCCCGTCAGAGAAGGCTTTCGCAGTATCGAAGCCTTCTCCGTCGTCTCGAACAATGAGCGAAAGTGACTCGACCGCATAGCAAAGCTCAGCATCAACCTGTTTCGCGCGGCCGTGCAGGATGGCGTTGAAGACGGCTTCGCGGGCCACCATCATCAACTCATGCGTCGCCGGGAGGTTGATGGCGAAGGGCTTTCCGCGCAGATGATAAGCCATCTCCACTCCATGTTCGCGGCCAATGCGATCGGCCATCCGTTGCAGGGAGGTCTCCAGATCGACGACGGTACGTTCTTCACCGCGCAGATTCCACACCGCCTGACGCGCTTCATCGACTGTGGCGCGAATCTGCGTGGCCGCATAATCGATGAGATGCGCTCTTGACTCATTGTCGACTTCGCCGCTAACTGCTGCCTCAAGCAGCGCCGAGATGCTGACACAGCCCTGGATGAGCGTGTCATGCATTTCGCGCGCAAGCCGCGTGCGCTCGGCCAAAACTGCCTTGAACCGATCATGAATCTGCTTCATGCGAATGTGATACGCAAGGATGGACAGCAGCCCGAGAACCAATGCGCAAAAAGCTACAAACCACGGCGTGCGATAGAAATAGGGTTTCTTGACAAAGCCAATGGAGGCGCTGGCCGTATGTTCGGGATGATCCGTTTCCCAGACTTCCACCAGAAATGTGTATGGACCGGCGGGAAGATTCGTATAGGTTGCGATCCGCTGTTGGGTGTTCGCATACGTCCAGCCCTTGTCGTATCCGTCGAGCCTATAGCGGAAGCGCAGCCCCTCCTGCGAACGGAGCAAAACTGGTTCATACGCGATTTCCACGCGGTCGCTGCCCGCATCGAGATTCAGGTTTCCGGCCAGAGCAGCGGGCCGGCCATCAGCCGTTACCGAATCGATGTTCAAATTGGAGACAAATGGATGCTCCAGTTCATCGGGGCGGATACTCCATAGCCCTTGACTGGTGGGAAACCAGGCTTCGCCTGTCGCGGTAAGGGCGCCGGCTGGCTGCGTTCCGCCATAAAACTGCACTGGTTTCCCGCCCTCATCGGCGCGAAAGATTCGCAGGGAAAGAAGCTGATTCTTATCGGCGGCCTGAGAATCCAGCTCACCGCGATTCAACAGCATCACGCCCGAGGGTCCGCTGAACCAGAAGTGACCCTGCTTGTCCTCGAGAATGGAATAGATACTGTCGCTGGCGAGTCCGTTTGCGGTGGTGAAGTGAGAGAGTTGACCATTGCGGTAGCGATAGAGGCCGTGAGCACGTGTGCCAATCCACATGCCTCCATCCACATCCTGATGAAGCGCCCAGACTTTTTCGTCGGCGAGGGCCGCGGTCATTGCGTCATGAAAGAACTGTCCATTTCGGAACTGGCTCAATCCATGTTCGGTGCCAATCCAGATGGTCCCGTCGCTACTTTCCAGCAGCGATCGGATGCTGTTGTAGACCAGCCCGTTTTGACCGGTGTAATTGTGAAAGCCGGCGTGGTCGAGATGACTGATGCCGTTATCGGTGCCGATCCACAGGGTGCCGTCTCTGGATTCGAGAAAGACGCGGACAAAGTTGTTGACCAGCCCCTCGCGCGTGGTGAAGTGTCTTGTTTCATGCGGTGAAAGATGGAAAACGCCGCTGCCGTCCGTTCCGATCCAAAGAGATCCGTCGCGACTACGCAAGACGTTACGAACCCGCGCATCATTGATCTCAGGAAGCCTCAAGGGAACGGAGCGGCCGCCCTGCAAATGCACCAGTTGGTTTGAGGCAGCCCACAGCGAACCGTCGGAGTCCAGAGCAACGGTGCCGAAGTCGGAGTCTGCAGCCGTAGGTAGTGCCAGGACGCGCACGGGTGTGCGGCTGAGACGCATCATTCCGGCTTGAGTGCCGATCCACAGATTCCGGTCAGAATCGGCAAAGATGGAGAGTACAGTGTTGCTGACCAGCGGCGAAGGCGCCTGCAGGCGGGTAACTCGATTGCCGCGAATCCTGAAGATGCCTTCGCCAATGGCGCCTGCCCACAACTCGCCGTTGGGCGCCTCGCGCAAAGAGCGAATGGTGCCGGAAACCCCGGGTACCGGTTCGAAGTGGTCCTGGCCAGGACGCAGCCGGTATAAACCGCCCACAGTTCCCACCCAGATGACTCCGTCGGCCGTCTGCAAAAAGGATTTCACCTTGTTGCGGCTGTCATTGTCGGGCAACGAGTACTCATGAGGCTGCCCGTCTTTCAACGAGTAGAGACGCGAACCGCCAACCCAGATGCGGCCAGTGCGATCTTCGAGCACGGCATGGACATTGAACACAGGCAGCCCCAACGGTTTGTCTGCCCGCACCAGGCGACCGTCTTTGGCCCAGAACAGCCCATCGTCCGTGGCGACCCACAGCAGGCCGTTGTGGTCCTCGGCGAGGGCTCGCACAAAATCGGCGGTCTGTCCCTTTTCCGCGGACCAGGTATTGAAGGCGCCGTTGCGCCACTCAATGAGACCACTGCCGTCAGTGCCGATCCACAAACGGCCGTCGTGACCGGCCAGTAGGCAAAAGACGCTGTTCTCACCAATGGCGGGCGTATTCTCATGAGCAAACAAATGGAAGCGAGCGCCATCAAAGCGGAGCAGCCCGCCGCTGGTGCCTACCCAAAGATAGCCGTCCGGTGTTTGCGCGAATGCCTGCACGGTTTCTTCAGGTAAGCCGTCCTGGGACTGCCAGGATCGAATGGTGTAGTTCCACTCCTGGCCGTTGGCCGAGAGTGATTCAACTGGCGCGTGCTGCGCTTGCGAAAAACCGGACACGGCGGACAGGAGCAGCGCGTTTACTACCAGCAGAAAACCATTCGGCAAGAAACTGCCGTTGCATCGACGTAACAGGCGATGGGAGGGCTTGCAAATCAGTTGTTGCTTCGGGTTCAGATACAGACCTCCAGCCGTCAGCTTATTTGTACACGGTTCCCGCCGGCCCGCGAGCGATATCCGCTCGCAATTCGAAGCGTTGGCCAATCTCTCCCCGCGATCGGAGGAATTTCAGAACCTCCATGAATGAAGAAATAAATCCTTCCAATCCTACTTTCTGCCGATTCGGCGCTCGCAAAGCGCGCCTATAGTTGGTTCGCGATGTAATAAGGCGCTTCCGGGCGAGTCTACAGCACCGGTAGATTTGCGACCAAACTTATGGACGCTTGAACAAAGGCGGATTGAGATGGACTAACCGCTCGAGTGAAAACGATTCCACCTGAGCGCCTGTCGCGGCGCCGCGAATCGTCGATCGAATTCTGGTGAATGATCAATATGAAAACGTGGTTTTCCACCATCACTCTTGCCGCTCTCTTATGTTTGACCTCCGTTCTCACGGCCCAACAAGTCGCTCCGTCTTTCTTCATTGACGCATCTACTCCCGCGCCTGCCCCGGAAACCGGGTTTCTGCACATGGGCGGCGTTTCGCCTTCCGGGCACCGCATATCCGTGGACAGCCGCAGCCTCTCGCTCGATGGAAAGCGCTGGCTCCCGGTGATGGGCGAATTCCACTTCACACGCTATCCGGAAAAGTATTGGCGGGAAGAATTGCTGAAGATGAAGGCCGGCGGTGTGCAGGTGGTGTCTACCTACATATTCTGGATTCATCACGAAGAGATCGAAGGGCAATTCGACTGGACGGGCCAGCGTGACCTGCGCCATTTTGTCGAGCTCTGCAATGAGAGTGGACTTTATGTTTACCTGCGCGTTGGGCCGTGGGATCACGGCGAAGTACGCAACGGCGGATTTCCGGACTGGCTGATCAACAAAAAGATTCCGCTGCGCCGCAACAACCCTCAGTATCTGAAATACGTGGGCAGGTTCTACGACCAGATAGGCAGCCAGGTCAAGGGGCTATTGTGGCAGGACGGCGGACCGATTGTTGGCGTGCAACTGGAGAACGAATACAGCGAAACCGGGCCCGGCGCAGGGGCGGAACATATTGCCGAATTGAAGCGGATGGCGATTGCGGCAGGAATCGATCCGCCACTATTTTCCGTTACCGGTTGGCCTGGTCACGACTATCCCGTGCATGAGGTAATCCCTGTTTCCGGTGCGTACCCCGACGATTTTTGGACGAGCCTGACCACAGATTCTCCGCCGAACCCGGTGTATCTATTTTCTGCGGATCGTGCGCGAGGGGATATGGGCGACATGGCTCTCGGCGATCCCGCTGGCAAGATCGACCTTCGCCACTATCCATTTTTTGCTGCCGAGCAAGGCGGCGGGATGGAGACCTCGTATCATCGGCGGCCTCTTCTGAGACCGGACGATATCGCGGCACTGACTCTCACCGCACTCGGCTCCGGTGTGAATTTCTACGGCTATTACATGTTCCAAGGCGGCGCCAACCCTGTCGGAAAGCTAAGCACGCTGCAGGAATCCATTGCGACCGGATACCCCAATGACTTACCCGCCGCTTCTTATGACTTTCAGGCGCCGCTGGGCGAGTACGGGCAGGAACGCGAGTCGTTTCGCAAGATCAAGAGCTTGCACCTTTTCTTGCAATCATTCGGATCAGAACTTGCGGCGATGACTCCCTACGCGGCAGACAAACGACCCGCGAACGCGGCCGACGCCAGCCTGGCCCGCGTGATGCTGCGCGCAGACGGCGACCGCGGATTTCTCTTTGTGAATAATTACGTCCGCAATCTCGAGATGCCGGAGCGACCAGCGTTTCAGGTACGGGTCAAGCTTGTTTCGGGAACTGTCGATCTGCCCCGCACGCCGATCGACATTCCCGCGAACAGCCACTTTATCTGGCCGCTGAATCTCGATATCGGCGGCGCGGGAACCCTCGTGTACAGCACTGCGCAGTTGCTTTCGCGGCTCGACAATCCAACGGAGACAACTTACTTCTTCTTCGCCCCGCGCGGATTGCGTTCAGAGTTTGCCTTCGACGCGGGCAATGTTTCATCCGTCGAGACAAGCAGCGGCAAGGTCGCTCGTTCTTCCGATGGGTTGATTCAGGTAGGCAACGTGCAGCCAGGGAAGGAGACGTCGCTCGAAGTGACCGGCAAGAATGGACGGAGGGTGAGAATTCTTCTCATGACCGAGGCCCAGGCTGAACAGTTTTGGCGAGTTTTACGTGCAGGGCCAAGCGGAAACCAGGATACGGTGCTTCTTTCTCCGGCCGATGTTTTTGCCGCCGACGATGGAGTGCATCTCCGTTCTGTTGATCCAACGCGTATCACGGCTCAGATCTACTTGCCGAATGGAGAGAAGGACAACCCACAAGCGCTTTGGCATGAAGAGGCATTTGAAGTTGAACCACGAAAGATCGAGTTCGAGTGGGGGAGCAGTCGCGAAGCGGCATCCCGACCACCGATCCGGATGGACGCTCATGTTGGAGGGCGGAATAACCCGATGCCCCTAGCGCCTGATGGTGCAGATTTCAGAGGCGCCGCAGCGTGGACTCTCCAAATTCCGGCGCAACCAATGAATGGTATGAGCGACATTTTTCTGCGCGTTCGGTATGCCGGCGATGTGGCCAGGCTTTCGCTGGACGGGCGTCTGCTGGATGATGACTTCTATAACGGACGCACCTGGGAGATCGGCCTCAAACGATTTTTGCCAGAGAGTTTCGGCAAGAAACTCGAGGTAAGCATTCTGCCACTGCCACGGAAGGCGCCGATCTATCTGGACGCGCGCGCCTGGGCGCCGATGAACGCGGAGGGACAGACTGGCAAGGTGCTCGGTGTGGACTTGCTTCCGGAATATGAGGCCGTTCTGAAACCGTCCAGTCCCTGAAGACGGGCATCGGTTGCGCGTCGTCGGCTCGCGTGAGGGTGGGATGTTTCCTTCTTCCGTCCGTCGCTGCGCGGTCAACTACTCAATCGCTACGCTACAATTCGAGCGAAGAGGGCGGGGCGGTGCAAATGATTCCCGGACGGAAATTGATCAACGTGGAGTCAGCCGGCCATCGATCGTCCAGGCAAGCATCAACAAGAGCGAGACGCAACGGTCGCCGAATGCTTTTCGCATGGGCACTGCTGTGTTTCGCGGTTCCAGTCTTCCCTCAGGCATCGCAGGGCGGCATTCGATTCAAGGACATCGCTCACGAAGTTGGGGTATCTACTGTGCCCCATGCCACACCCGATCGACGCTATCTTGTGGAAATGATGGGCGGAGGGGTTGCGCTGTTCGATTGCGACAACGACGGTATGCTCGACATTCTGACGGTGAACGACTCGAGTGTGGACAAGTACCTTAAAGGTGGAGAACTGATGGTGACTCTCTATCACCAGGATTCCCCGCTGCACTTTTCAGACATCACGGTTCAAGCGGGCCTGGCCACGCGAGGCTGGGGAATGGGAGTTGCCATCGGCGACTTTGATAACGACGGTCTCCCGGATATTTACGTGACGGGCTATGGCCACAACGTGCTCTATCACAATCTCGGGGGATGCAAGTTTGAGGATGTAACCGAGAAGGCGCACGTGGGCGGCGGCGGTTTCAGTGCAGGAGCGGCCTGGGCCGATTACGATCGCGATGGTCATCTGGATCTATTTGTGTCGCGTTATGTGAACTCGGACGTTCACCACCTTCCTCAAGCGGGCATGCGCGGTTTCGATTATCAGGGATTGCAAATGGAAGTACCGCAACTGGACGGGCAAACGGATATTCTGTTTCGCAATCGCGGGGATGGCACATTTGAAGACGTGTCACGAAAGGCTGGAGTCGACAACGCTGAGAAGCGTCTGGGCATGGGCGTCGTGTGGGGCGACTACGATAACGATGGGTGGCCCGACTTGCTCGTGACCAACGATATGGGTCCCAACTATCTTTTCCACAACCGGCAAGATGGGACATTTGAAGATGTCGGTTTGTGGTCAGGAACCGCGGTCGACGAGCAAGGCAAGACCCTGAGCAACATGGCCGCGGACTTTGGCGACGTTTATCACGACGGCAATCTCGCGTTGCTTATCACCCGCTACATGCACCAGCCTATGAGTCTCTACAGAAACCGGAAGTCGCAGGGATTCATCGATGTTACCGGGCCATCGCACCTTGGCCGCGGTCTCGACGCGTTTGTGCGGTGGGGAAGCGGCTTTGCGGATTTTGATAACGATGGATGGCCCGACATATTTGTGGCAAACGGAAACTTCAGCCCGCTCACCGATTCCCTGCCGCACGAACCTCGTTATCGAGAACCTCTGCAAGTGTTTCATCATAATGGAGACGGTACCTTCAGCGATGTCTCCGATCAGTCGGGGCTGAATAATGGCCCGTTACTGTCGCGCCGCGGCACTGCCTTCGGAGACATCGATAACGATGGAAATATCGACGTCGTGGTCTACAACGCAGGCGCGCCGCCGTCCGTCTACCTAAACCAAACACGGAACGCGAATCACCGTGTTCTTTTTCGCTTGGTGGGCACAAAGAGTAACAAGGCCGCCATTGGTGCAAGGGTCACAGTCGCGACTGCGTCGATGGAGCAAATGAATGAGGTCAGAGGCGGAGGAAGCTATCTTTCAAGCAACGACCAGCGCCTGCACTTCGGACTGGGCAGCGAACGGCTCATCATGAGCGTAGTTATTCTCTGGCCCAGCGGCCTGCGAGAGGAATTGAAGGATGTTCCCGCCGACGCGATCTACACCCTCGTCGAAGGCCAGGGGATCAAAGACAGCGTGAAGCTGCCTTCACCTGGCAAGTAGCTCTATCGTTACGGGTGTGCCTGAGAGGCGGCAATCGCTTCTGCGAGCCGGCGAGCTTCTGCACTGTTGGGATCGATCTCCAACGCATGCGCTGCTGCCTGCTCTGCGTCCTGCCACTTTGCCTCATCGGCCAAGGTTGCCGCAAGGTTAATCCATGCCACCAGGTAAGAGGGAGACGCATGAACTGCGGCTCGATAGGAGCTTTCTGCCTGCCCTAGATCGCCGGCTTTCCCGGAAAGATAGCCAAGCTGATTCTGGGCCTCAGCAAGATTGGGGTTCAATGTAACGGCGCGCTGAAGTTCGGCCTTTTCATCGACCACGTCGTTAGCCTTATCGAGGGCTCTGGAGAGTTTGTAGGCCACGCGGGCTTCTTTGGGGTCTTCGGCAAGAGCCTCTCGATAGAAGGCGACAGCCTGCACTGCATCGCCGGCTGCCAATGCCCGATCCCCCAGTTCGATTTTCCCCACTGCGAGCGCCTGATCGGATTCGGCCTTTCTCATTTCCTGATAAATTCGCATTCTTTCCTGCGCTTGCGCGGACTCGCCAAGGCTCTGCAAAACTTTAGATAGTTGGTATTGCACCGCAGGTTCGTTGTCTCCCAATTCGATTGCTTTTTCCAACTGCGCTTTTGCTCCGGGAAAATCCTTGAGGCTGGAAAGAACGTCGGCAAGCTCGGTGTGCGACTGAAAGTAGTCCGACTTCAGGGCTAGGGACTGCTCAAGGTGCGCGCGTGCCTGCGGTAATTCGCCGTCACGCAATTCCAGTTGCGCATTCAGATACAGCACCTCCCAGTTGCGCGGTGCGGCCAACAATAGCTTCTCTCCAAACTGCTTTGCCGTGTCTGCATGGCGGGAAACCAGAACACGCAAGTAGAGAACCTGCGTATTGAAATCATCCGGATGCCGATCGAGTGCAGCAGCCAGAACTTTATCCGCGTCTTCCGGCCTTTCAAGCAGCATCAAAACGACGGCGAGTTCATTTGCCAGGGGGACGGAATCCGGCCACGCATCCAACCCTGCGCGAAGCACGGTTGAAGCTTCATGCAGTTGCAGCGTTTTAGCGTAGGCCATTCCAAGGTTTAGGCTCTGCTGCGCCGAGCGCTGGTCGCGATGGGCAGGTTGTTCCAGCAAGGCAATCGTTGCCGCGTAGTCCTTGTCGTCGAGCAGGTCGCCGGAGAGCCCATCGAGTGCTGCGGCGGATCCGGGATCGATGGCCAATGCAATTCGCCATTCCCGCTCCGCATCTGCCCCCTGGCTGATTCGATCAAAAGCGGAGCCAAGCACGAGATGAGGGCGCGCATCGGCGGGATTGAGTCTCGCCGCCCGCCGCAGCGGAGCCAGGGCGCCTTGTGCGTCACCGGCCGAGTAGAGACTGAGCCCCAACATGTAAGCGAGCGGGGCCGAATCCGGTTGCAGTTTGACGGCGTTGGCAAATGCCTGAGCGGCGCACTCAAATTGCCTGCGATCGCCAAACCATTTTCCGAGGCCTGCGTAGGCATCTGCGTCGGGCGTGTTCTCGAGACGTGCCTTCATTGACGTTGGAGCCGTGCAGGAGGCATGAGAAATCATGGCCGACATCTGGCCAATCAAGACAGCCAAAACGAATGTCGTCCTGAAACCGCGGCTAGCCGAGCGCTGGCACGCACGAATGGGGTTGATCGCAAGCGCTATTGCGGTCGCCGGAAGAGTCGGGATGCGATCGATCCTTGTCCGCTGCATAGGGCACATACCCGATTCTCAAATCCAGAATCCCTTAACGAGGCTGAGGAAGTGTGAAGAGGCTTGTTGCACGTTGCAGTGTACAACCAATCGCGAATGCTATGTATGCGCCGGAAGTCGGTGCGAGGAGTTGGAAGTAGCAAGCAATCCAGAGATGCATTTCCGAAAGCTCGCGGACCAGGCATCGCCAAACCGCAAAAGGCACCGGAAAGGATTCGCGTTTAGAGCGGCTACGAAGGACGTGACCTAACTTCAACAAACGGGTGGGTATACGCTTCCGGTACGCGGTTTTGGGCTGCCCAGGAAAATAATCTTGCCTATCCTACTTTCGGCAGATGTACGCCCCCATTGCGGGAGCGTAATGTTCGACTCGACTTGGGAACCACCATCTGAAACGATCTGACCGGACCAAACGGCGGATGGGTAGTGTCTTCCGAGCAACAGGCGCAAGGGGTGCATACGAATGAAAACGGTTCCAATGATGTGCCGAACCGTTCCGGGCGCTAAGGTTAATTCACTTTTGGAGGTGGCTGTGCAAATCATGAATGTGAAGTTTCTACGGGCCCTGCTTACGCTAGTCCTCGTCGGCGTTGGGATGATGTTGTACGGGCAAGGCACGAGCGCGAGCCTTACTGGCTACGTCACCGATCCTTCCGGAGCGGCAATCACCGGAGCCACCGTAACCATCACGAATCTGGGCACCAACTTTACCCAGACGGTGAAGACGGACGGCGTTGGCGCGTACCTGCTGCGGCCATTACCCCTTGGCACCTATTCGCTCACCATCGATGCGACCGGCTTTGTCCATTATTCCCAGAAAGGTATCGAGCTGACAGCCAATCTTTCTGCCACTCAGGATGTCCGCCTGAAGGTGGGAGCGGGCCAGGGTGAGACGGTGAGTGTGACCGCGGATGCCGAACTCATCAACACTACCTCGGCGGAGCTGGGCACCACCGTAGACGAAAACGCCATCTCTGAGCTGCCGTTAAACGGCCGTGACCCATCGTCGCTTGTGCTGCTCGCGCCGGGTACGTCCAACGTGTTGCAGCATGGCGGAGAAGGCATTCAGTCAGGCTTCTCGTTTGCGACGGAGACGGGAGCGTCTTCCAACGGCGGACGTCAGGGCAGCACCTACTACATGCTTGATGGCGTGTCCAACATGGATAACTACAACGACCTCACCGCGCCCTTTCCGAATGCCGACGCTACCCAGGAATTTCGGGTCATCTCAAACAACTTCAGCGCCATTTACGGATTCTCTCCCGGCGCGGTTGTCAGTATCGCCACCAAGTCCGGCACCAACTCGTTTCATGGCGGAGCATTCTGGTTCGTCCGCAACAACGACCTGAACGCCGCCAACTGGTTCAGTAAAGCCGTCGATCCACTGAAGCGTAATCAGTTCGGCGCCTTTGCCGGTGGACCGGTGATGAAGAACAGGCTTTTCTTCTTCGGCAATTACCAGGGAACCCGCCTGGTGGAAGCTTCCGCAACCAACCTTACCTACACGCCGACCGCTGCGATGTTGAATGGCGACTTCAGCGGCATTTCAACACTCCTGAATGGGCCATTTGAGACGATTGACGGCAAGCCCAACCAATTGGCGCCAGGCGTCTCGCTGAACACCGCTTCCGTGGCAATAACCAACGACGGCTTGCCTGGTCACTCGACGAGCGTTACCCAGGCGGCCAATGGCCAAATGTACTATGAAGCGGCGGCTCTCAAGAATAACTACGACGAGGGTACGGGCAAAATCGACTTTGATATTTCCAAGACGCAGCGGCTGAGCCTGCGCACTTTTACCAACAATTTCACAGAGCCATCGGGAGACACGCCGGGCAACATTCTGTCTGTACTTAATCTGAGTAACTGGAATTATGGGTTTGCAGAGCGGATGGAGTACTACAACAACGTGCTGGAGCATACCTGGACCATCAACCCCACTGCAGTAAACACGGTGTCCGTTTTCTGGTCTGAGATGAGTGCCCACAATTCCGCGTCTGTGCTGGATAACAACGGCAAACCCATGTGCTTCTCGCGCTATATAAATGTGAATGAACTTCCCAGCCAGTGTTACATGGAAGGCTTCTCCGTGGGCAACCAGGGTTTCAACGGTGGCTGGACAGAACCGTCCCAGGAACTTCGCAACACCTACGGCATCACCGACACATTCATCAAAACCCTCAAACGCCACACTCTGTCGGCGGGCGTTGACCTGCTGCATCAGTTTGCTGAGGAATACACCCAGTATCCCACCCAACCCATCATCAGCTTCAGCAACGGAAGCTATACCGGTAATGGACTGGCGGATTTCCTTCTTGGCTATATGTCGGAGTACGAGCAGGGAGCAGGCGAGATTGCTGATGTTGCCGGATGGCAGTTTGCGCCGTACATCCAGGACGAGTATCGGATACGTCCGAATCTGACTCTGAACGCTGGCCTGCGTTGGGACCCGAATTATGCCCCAACTTCGGCCGGCGGGCGCGGCGCAGCATTTGTCGCGGGGCAACAAAGCACCATGTTTCCCAACGCACCGCTGGGACTGATCTTCCCCGGTGACCAGGGAATGACAGCCACACTGATGAATGACTCAACCGGGTATTGGGAGCCTCGACTAGGAGTGGCGTGGCAGCCGGGTGGCTTCCCGCACACCGTGCTTCACGCGGGCTTCGGCTTGTTTACCGGTCCCCTTGAGTACTCCTCTTATAATCACGCCGCCGATATCGCGCCGTTCAGTCCCCTCTACAACTTCTATGGATCGAATGGAAGCTGCGCCGGGGGATGCGTTCCAAACACCAACCAGCAGATTATCGGGCCGTTGGATTTCAACAATCCCTGGTCTACATTTGCGGGAACAAATTACGCAAGCCCGTTTCCGCCGTTCACGTCCGTTTCCTACAAGCCCCCAACCACCTCAACAATCGCAACGCCGGTTACCGTCGATCAGGCGTTTGCGCGGAACTTCAAACTTGGTATAACGCAAAGCTGGAACGTCTCGCTTGAACAACAGATTGGGTCAAACATGGTCGCCCGTTTGGCTTATGTCGCCAGCGAATCATTCCACTTATCTGACGCCATTGATCAAAACGCGGCTATCTATTCCACCGCGGTCCCGAGCGGGACCCGCCCTTACTCGAATTTCGGGCAGATCCTCACCGACTTCAGCGCCGCAACTTCAAGTTACAATTCGCTGCAAGCCGGCTTTGAGCGTCACATGTCGCACGGCCTGCAGGTGCAGTCCAACTTCACCTGGTCCAAGACGATCGACGTGGCCAGTTCGGGTAACGTCTCCTTCGGGACTCCCTATCTTGGGGACCCGTTCAGCCTGGCCTGGAATCGCGGTAATTCGACGTTGAGCCTACCTTGGAATTCGGTAACTAACTTCATCTATCAGGCTCCGAACTTACGCGGACATGGCAAGCTGATGCAGGAGACGGTTGGTGGATGGCAATTGAGTAGCATCATCACTTTCCAGGCAGGCAATCCTTTCTCAATCAATTCTCCTGATTCCAACAATTCCGGTTCGCAGCAGTACCAGGATCGTGCAGATCGCGTTTCCGGCCAGCCGCTTAGCGTTGGAAAGGGAAGTCACTGGGATTGGGTTGGGAGCGGCACCTACTTCAATACAAACGCGTTTGTGACCAATGCCGTGGGGACATTTGGCAATAGCGCAAAGAACCTGATGTTCGGTCCGCGGATCTCCACCGCTGATGCGGCGATCATGAAGAGCTGGGAGCTGGCAGAAGGGATCAACCTGCAGTTCCGCTGGGAGGCCTTCAACGCCCTCAATCATCCCAGCTTTGCCAATCCCTCGGCTAGCTATGGCAACACGGTTACCTGGGGTGGCTTCGGTTCAATCGGGGCAATTGGAAATATTCCCCCGCGTGTGATGCAGGGGGCTCTGAAACTGAACTTCTAACTTGAAAGAATGAGGCCCGGGCGATGACGTCGCCCGGGCTTTTCTTTGTTCATTCCGAAGAATCGTTCATAAGAGGCATCGACTCTAGGAAAATCTCTGCCGTAGGATTATTCGGGCGATCGACAAAAGACGCATCAAGGGCTCTCCTCAGTAAACTGAGTCTTAAGCTTCATTTGTTCTCCTCATGTCATTGCCCTGGCAGAAGGTTCAGCGGGATCGCTTCAGATCCATCCCCTCACTGCCAGATATAGGAAGCACCGACGCAGCCACGAATCGCCGGATGAATTACCTCTTTCGAATCGCAAGAAGCTTCTGAGGTCGGTCATGCTGTGACCAGCCGAATCTGATCCAGCAGAATTCGATCCTGCGCTGCGCCCCGGTTGCATCCCGGCGCAAGAGAGGGGCTCGCTCCGGAGTGATCGGCGGCTTTTCCCCGGGCCTGCTCGTTCTTCTTTACGAGCGGGATTTTTGGTGTGGTCGTCTGCGTTGCCCTGCTACCACACCCTCCGAAGCTCCTTCCTGTTGGTTTCAGAGACAGGGTCGTAATGCCGATGGCTTTTCCGGAATGGCCCTTCCCAGGTCCTATTCCACCGTTGTTGTCCCATAGACCGTGGGAGGAGGCGCGCTCCCCTGAAGCCTCCGAATCATTTGTCCCACTTCCGCAATCACCAGTTCGGGGCGATCGATCTGCACGTAGTGGGAGCTTTTTCTCGCAACGATCCGCCGGCTTTTCGTCGACAGCCCCTTCAGTCCTTCCTGCAGGGAATTCCAAGTCTTCGCAAACTCCGCATGCAGGCTCGCCGAATAGAACTGGGTCCAGAAGGCGGGGATGTACTGTGGATCCTCGGACAAGATCAGGACCGGCATATCTCCGAACGGACCAGTTGATCCGGCCTCCCTGCACGAGAGAGGGAATGCTGCCTCCTCCTGTTCGGTCGTTGTCAGAACCGACACCAGGCAGTCGTCTGCCTTCAGCCAGTCGATGTACTGCGGAGAGTCCGACGCAACTACACCCATGCCAGTCCACTCATGCTGCCCGCATTGGCCGCGCCACCGCGGGATTCCGAAAAATGTCTCGACTTTGGGCCAGCGAAGATCATCGGGAGCGACGAGCTGCGGCGGCAGCTCATCGACTTGTCGCGGCGTGCTCGCGTCAACGAACACCATCCCCACAATCCCTGCCGGATACTTCATTGCATACTCGCGGATATGCAGACCGCCGGCTGAATGTCCCATAAGAACAATCGGGCCCGCGATGCCGGCCTGCTGCAGCAGCGCGTGCAGTTCTTCGGCGATGTGGATCGAATCGCGCGTATCGGAGCGCGTGTCGCTCCATCCGTAACCTGCCCGATCGTAAGAGCACACCCTCGTGAGCTGCGAGAGAGCGGGCTGCACTTTTCTCCACTGCAACCAGTCGTCACCCAGGCCTGCTACTAGGATGACCGCGGGTGATCCCTCTCCCATGCAGACGAGATGCGTCTTCGTTCCGTCGACCGTGTAGAAGTTGCCTGGTGGAGGATGTATTCGCAGGCCGCGGTTGCTCAGCCAGGCATTCGCTCCCACAGAGACCACAACCGCACCCAGCACCAGCGCCACAACCCAATATGTCACTTTGTTCAGAATGGTCTCTTCTCCCGGACGCTGTCCGTCGGGCCAAGTCTCGCGGCGGCTGTGTTGAATCGAATCAGAATTCTCTCCCTCCGGTGGCGACAACTCATCTGAACGGGATAGGGACTACGTACAAAACGTCTGCAAGTGCGTCTGAGATCATCCCGGGCCACAGGCTCTTGCGCTATTGTGCGAAGATTCCCATGAGTATACCTAGAGCCGAATTTACGACCACCCCATTTCGATTCTCAATCCCCACAAATTCTCACAATGGGTAACTCGCCATTACCTCTGGTTTGCCATGATAGCGGAAAAGGTTTAAGCAATGCCGAGCGATTTTCAGTCACTCATGCATCGTGTGGGACACTCGTCTACTTCGATGACGGCAAGATCGCGTTCCTTTCGGAGTCACTCCTGCGATCTACATTGCCTCAAGCCGTCGAATTCAGGAAAACTGAACACGACTGCTCGGATTGGTACGCCTATTCTCTAGGCTACGAAGAACGGTCCGCCAGCATAATTGTGAGGCACACCGTGCGGGTGACTTTGCGCCACATGAATTCCGAATTAAGCCGCGAACCATGAGACCTTCTCGATGGGGTTCGTTATTCGAGGAACGCCTTGCGACATTTGTTCGCCGCACACAGAGCATTTCGCAGAGATCGGAATGCGATTCTCGTCATACTCCATTTGTAGCTCTGATATCAGGGGTATGTGCGGATGGTTGTCCTCTCGTTGTCTGGTTCCATTTAGACTTGGCCTGGGTCACATCTTCGGGGTCGTCTTGGGTTCGGGGTGTTCGTACCGAACGTGGCTTGCAAAATAGTGCGCTATCTCTCCGAGTCGCTCGGGATTCGGACGAAACTCTGCCGCGCAATGGGAACACTTATAATAGCCTGAGAATCTTCCGTCGCGATTCTTGGCTGCGATGAGGCGTGGAGGCTCCCTCATGCACTGAGTCTACTCTGTACTCTAATCCGCTGCCGCTTCTGTTCCTTGGGTGATAAGCTTGGATCGCGAAACTGTCGTCCGCAACCGATATGCTAACGTGTTCTTACACCCCGGTTTACACTATGGGTTCGGCGACGCGAGGGCTTAGGTGCCAAGAGATGAGGATCGCCGACTCCAAGCGTGTGCCGCATGAGGGCGGATGGGAATTCAGGTTGCACTGAGGCATCGGACAATCTATCGATACGACATGGCGGTTTCACTCGGTCCGCAGATCATACGATTGCGCCCCGGATTGCACTGCCGAACACCAATTCTCAGCTACTCCCTCGAAGTCACGCCCCCTGAGCACTCCCTGAGCTGGCAACTGGATCCTTCCTCGAACCAAATAGCGCGCTTGGTTTTTCAAAACAGGACAAACGAATTTGCAGTCGATGTGAATCTCATCGCGGATCTCTCCCCTATCAACCCATTCGAGTTCCTGCTTGACCCTGCTGTAGAGGAGTATCCATTCAAGTATGGCCCTGACCTTGCAAGCGACCTCCATCCTTATTTGATGGTCGATCCTCCCGGCCTTCTGCTTCAGACCCTTATTGAAAGTTGCCGAGATCAGCGGACCGGAACGGTCAATCTGTTATTAACTCTGAATCGCAAGGTGAGAGATGAGATTGGCTATGTCACCCGCTCGGAACACGGAACCCAGACGTCTGAGGAGACCCTTCAAAAGCGCTCGGGCTCCTGTCGCGACTCTGCGCTGCTGCTCGTAGAGTGCCTTCGGAATTTGGGAATCGCAGCACGTTTCGTCTCGGGTTACCTCATTCAGCTTGCAGAGCAGAAGACGGAATTAACCAGTGCAAATGGCGGCCCGCAAGTCGACTCTGCTGATCTGCACGCGTGGGCTGAGGCTTTCTTGCCGGGCGCAGGATGGATTGGATTGGACCCCACTTCAGGCTTTCTCGCCGGCGAAGGACACATCCCGCTGGCATGCACGTCCAGTGTTTCTCAAGCAGCTCCAATCTCGGGGACCGCCGAACGGGCAAGTACCGACTTCACCTACGAAATGTCTGTTCGTCGCTTGAACGATTTGGGACCGCAGTCTCAGGGCGATGCCAAAGAGCAGTGGCTCCGCGTACGCCAGTTCGCACACCGCGTGGATGCGGATCTTGAGGCGCTCGATGTCCGCCTGACCATGGGCGGCGAGCCTACATACGTCGGCATTGATGAGCCAGAAAGCGCTCAATGGAATATCGATGCCCTCGGCGACGACAAACGGACCCGCGGCATGGCTCTGATTCAAGCTCTTCGCGAAAAGGTGGCTTCTGGTGGGCTTCTTCATTACGGTCAGGGGAAATGGTATCCGGGTGAGCAATTGCCTCGTTGGGCGCTCAGCTGCTTCTGGCGCGTAGATGGCGTTCCGGTGTGGGAAGACGTGAAACTTGTCGCACTAGAGAATCGTGATTATGGATTCAAGGCGACCGACGCTTTAAGGTTTATCCGGGCTCTCACGCGGCGACTACAGGTGAGTTCCGAAAATGTTCTGCCTGCCTTTGAGCAGGAGGCGACAGCAACTGAACCTGCAGGTTACGTCCTGCCGATTCGTCGTCGACAACGCCATGGAATTTTGCATTGGTCCAGTCAGTGGTGGTTCCCAAGCTTGCAACGCATCGTTCTGTCACGGGGCGACTCGCCGATTGGCTATCGCATTCCGACCGAGGCCGTATCTTGGATCGCACCTGACGAGCTTGAATATGAGTTGGACCAGGCACCGTTTGCGGATCGCGTCAAGCTGCCACCAGACAAGCCAAGGCGCATGGACCTATTCGAGACGGAGCCCGAGGCAGACTCGATGCCCGCTGTCATTCATGCCTCCGATACAGTACAGGAGCTTATCCGCCCATCCCTGTGCGTGCAGGTCCGCGATCGTCGGCTTCATGTTTCGCTGCCCTACGCGCCCATCCTTGCCGACTACCTCGATCTGATAAGCGCTGTCGAAGACACATGCCGCTATCAAAAGATGCCAGTCTGGATCGAAGGTTATGCCCCGTCTGCTGATCCGCGCCTCCGATCCTTCAGCATCACTCCCGACCCAGGCGTTCTCGAAATTAACCTGCCGCCTGCGAGCAATTGGGATGAACTCGAAGAGCTTTACGTGTTGGTCGACGAAGAGGCCCGCCGCAACCGATTGATCTCTGAAAAATTCAACCTCAACGGAGACCGCGACGCCACCGGAGGAGGTAGTCATATCGTGATCGGCGGAGCGACCATTGCGGATAGCCCCATACTGAGGCGTCCGGATTTGCTGCGCAGTATGATTGCGTTCTGGCAGAATCACCCATCGCTGTCTTATCTGTTTTCCGGAATGTATGTGGGTCCTACGAGTCAGTATCCGCGCGTGGATGAAGCGAGGATGGATGCCTTGTATGAACTCGAGGTTGCTTTCCGCCACCTCCCTTCGACAGATTGCCCAGCGTACATTGTCGATGGACTCTTTCGAAACTTGCTTGCCGATGTAACCGGGAACACGCATCGCGCCGAGTTTTGCGTAGACAAGCTGTTTCCCCCAGAGGGACTTGGACTCCAGCTCGGCCTTCTCGAACTACGGGCCTTCGAAATGCCACCCAATGTGCACATGGGGCTTCTGCAAATGCTACTTATCCGCGCACTGGTTTGCGCGTTCTGGAAAGTCCCGTTCGAGGAAAGCCTCATTCCCTGGGGGGCGAAGCTTCACGACCGCTTTATGCTCCCCCATTTCGTGAATCAGGACTTCCAAGAGGTGCTCGCTCATTTACGGCAATCCGGATTTGAATTTGAAGCGGAGTGGTTTGACGCGCACTTCGAATTTCGCTTTCCAAAGATTGGATCAGTCTTTGCGGAGGGAGTGGAAATCGAGCTTCGCAGAGCACTCGAACCGTGGAACGTGCTGGCAGAGGAGACTGTTTCCGGCCGGACGGTTCGCAATGTTGACTCCTCGGTTGAGCGCGTGCAAGTGAAGGTCTCGGGGTTAACCGCGGATTCCAGATACATGGTGGCGTGCAATGGCCGGCGTCTACCGCTGCACCCCGCCACCGAGCCGGCAATTGCTGTGGCCGCCGTAAGATTCCGAGCGCGTAGACTCTCAGCGACCATGCATCCTACGATCCCAGTGCATTCACCGCTCACTTTCACTCTGATTGATCGCCGCAACCAGCGCTCACTTGGCCAATTCGTCTATCGTATTGAGCCACCCGAGGGCCGGGAATACAGTGGCCGCCCCGTTGATGCTGCTGAGGCCTTGGCGCGACGACTCGAACGCTTTGAAGTTGTCGATCCAATCGTACCAGTGCCGATTCCCGAGGAGGAGAGCAATCCGATTTTCCCTGGAACTCTGGACCTGCGCATTCCGCCGCCCAGGCCGAGCGTCCGCATCGAGACGCAGGGGCTTTTGCCTTGACGGTCGACCTCTATCAAAATCCGCTGCGCTACGGCGAAGCGTATGACGAACTGTCCGCCGATGGTGTGATTCCACGTGCTCACTGGGCGCACTTGATGGAATCACTCCGTGCCATCGGACCCGACGAGTTGGGGCGCCGCTGTCTTCGAGCCGAGCGCCGTATCCGCGAGAATGGCATCACCTACAACATCTACAGCGATCCTCTCGGCGCAAACCGGCCATGGGAGATCGATATTGTCCCTTTCCTGATTTCTGCCGACGAGTGGCGCTATATTGAACAGGGAATTATCCAGCGCGCAAGACTTCTGAGTCTGATTCTCGAGGATCTTTACGGATCTCAGTCACTGCTTACGGGTGGACATTTCCCAGCCGAGCTTCTCTACGCCAATCCCGCATTTCTGCGACCGTTGGTAGGTGTGCGTGTGCCATCGCATTCTTATCTTCACATGCTTGCGGTTGATCTTGCCCGCTCACCGGACGGCCAATGGTGGGTGCTCTCCGATCGTACACAAGCGCCTTCGGGCAGCGGCTATGCGCTGGAAAACCGTACTATCGTCTCCGACGTGTTGCCAAAGATATTTCGTAGCTCAAATGTCTTAAGGCTTGCGCCATTTTTCCGCGCACAGCGTGATGCGCTGAATTCATTAGCTCAATGCAGCAATCCTCGCATCGTACTGCTGACCCCAGGCCCAAACAACGAGACGTACTTCGAGCACTCGTACATTGCGCGTTACCTGGGATTCACATTGGTCGAGGGAGCGGATCTCACCGTGCGCGACCGGTGTCTCTATCTCAAGACGGTGGATGGTTTGGAGCGGGTCGATGTGATTCTGCGCAGGGTTGACGACAGCTTCTGCGATCCGCTGGAGTTGCGCAGCGACTCCCTTCTTGGTGTGCCAGGTCTGGTCGACGCTGTCGTGGCCGGCAACGTAAAGGTTGCCAACGCGCTTGGTAGCGGGGTGATTGAGACTGCTGCCATCATGCCGTTCCTTCCCGGACTTTCCCGGCACATGACTGGAGAAAGTCTCAAGCTTCCATCTGTTGCTACCTGGTGGTGTGGGCAATCCTATGCGCTCGATTGGGTGCTAAACCACCTTGATTCGATTGTGTTGAAACCGGCGTTTCCATCCCGCGGAATGGAGCCCGTGTTTGCTGCAAAGCTAGAGCAAGCAGAGAAGCGAAAGCTGACCGCAGAGTTGAAGGCGTCCCCTCATGAATATGTAGCGCAGGAGCAGATAGCCTTGTCCAATGCTCCGGTCTGGGGCAACGGCCACCTTTACTCGCGTAGTGTGGTACTTCGAGCGTATGTGATCAACACTGGAAATGGATGGACGGCGATTCCCGGTGGACTGGTGCGTGTTGCCGAGGCCGAAGGATCCGTCGTGTCGATGCAGCGCGGCGGACATAGCAAGGATGCGTGGGTTCTTTGGGACAGCCCTGTGGACACCTTTAGCCTGCTGCACCCGCGTGACCAGCCGGTTGCGTTGCGGCGTGGTTCGCCCGACGTGCCAAGCAGCGTGGCCGATAGGGTCTTCTGGTTGGGAAGGTATGTCGAGCGCGCCGAAAATACGGCCCGGATCGCACGGTCAATGATTTCTCGTGTACGTCGAGCCGATCCGGGAGAACTCGGGTGTTTGATTCGCTTGCATAGCTGCTTGAAATCACGGCACAGCAAGCTGCCGAAGGCAAAGAAGAGGCGTCCAACTCCGCGGGAGTTCGAGCAAGAATTAATCTCCGTAATCTCTGATGTGAAGCGGACTGATAGCTTGGCCTTCATCCTTTCAGAGGTATCTCGAGTCGGCAACAACGTTCGCGAGCGACTGTCAGCCGACATGATGATCCTCATCGGCCAGTTGCGGACCTCACTCGAGCCCCAGCGGAATACGCAGATTCTCGAGTATCCGGCAACGCTCACTCTCTGCCTGGAATTGCTCTCTGCATTTTCCGGAATGGAGCGCGAAAACATCAATCGTGGTTTGGGTTGGTTGTTCATGAGCATCGGCCGGCGTCTTGAGCGCGCTATCTATCTGGCACGGCTGTTGAGACAGATAACACTCCCCTTTGGTGAACAAGACTGGCCGCTCCTGGAATGCTTGCTCGAAGTTGCAGACAGTACGATGACGTATCGGACTCGTTATTACACCACACTTCAGCCAATGGCCGTGCTTGATGTCCTTATGGCCGACGAGAGTAATCCCCGGGCTTTGGATTTTCAACTTGCGCACCTCGTGGACCTATATCAGAAACTTCCGAGGCACATGGCTGACGATCTTGAAGCCATGCGGGGCGCGCTGGCGATGCTGCGCAGTTTCGATTTGCGAACACTAAGCTACGGCTTGCCCGGCGACCCTTCCACAGCCAAGGACACGGAAGGCCTCGTTCGGCTCGAGAGTTTCTTGGGAGGGTTGGAACGTCTGCTGCCTTCGTGGTCAGATAACTTATCGAGCCGGTATTTCAGCCACGCTCGCACGCTTCCGATCAGCATAGGCCTATGATCTATAAAATCGTTCACCGCACTACCTACAAATACAAATACCCCGTGTCGGTCGGCAGCCACGTTGCATGTCTCAAGCCTCGTTCTTTGCCAGGCCACAAGCTTACTCAAAGCGAACTGCAAATTGTGCCGACTCCCGCTATCATGACAGAGCGGATCGATTACTTTGGCAACCACCAATACTTTTTCACCATTGAAGAGCCGCACGACGAATTGATCGTCGAATCGCGAAGCCGAGTCATATTGGAAGATGACAAGCGAGATTCGCATCCACCATCTACTCCCTGGGAAGAAATAGTCAAGAGCTTGCCAGCAGACCACAGCCTTGCAGCCCTCGAGGCTTATCAGTTCCGATTTGAATCACCTCGCATCAGGCTTCAACCGGAATTTGCCAGATATGCGAGACAGTCGTTTGCCCCTCGGCGACCTTTCGTTGAGGGCCTCTTGGATCTGACGAAGCGCATTCATGGCGACTTTCGTTTCGATGCGAAAGTGACCACGGTCAGAACTCCTATCGAAGAGGTATTTCGAAAAAAGCGAGGCGTCTGCCAGGATTTTGCACACATTCAAATAGCTTGCCTCCGCTCAATCGACCTGCCCGCAAGATATGTGAGCGGCTATCTGCGCACATATCCGCCTCCGGGCCAACCGCGCATGGTGGGAGTCGATGCGTCGCATGCGTGGGTGTCTGCCTATTGCCCTGGGTTTGGCTGGATTGACGTTGATCCTACCAATGATGTTGTTCCGTCAACTGGTCATGTCACGATTGCCTGGGGCCGGGACTTTGGTGATATCAGTCCTCTGCACGGCCTGATTATTGGAGGCGGAGCGCACACGCTTAAAGTCGGCGTGGACCTCGAAGCGATCGAGTCTTGATTGCTGCCATCAGCCCGGGATCGCTACTTCCTCGACCTCAGACACGACGAAGAAACTATACAGATCAGCCTGCCCGAAGGATGTCGTCATGGCGACATCAGAGGCGTCTCGTCCTATAGCCATTAGAATTCGCCCCAATCTCGGTTGATTGTTGCGAGCGTCAAAGGTCCACCACCTGTTATCGAGATACGCCTCGAACCATGCACTGAAATCCATCGGCATTCGGAGTGGTACGCCGATGTCTCCCATGTACCCGGTGGCATAGCGCGCCGGAATATTGAGCGCTCTACAAAACGTGATGGCGAGGTGCTGATAATCGCGGCACACGCCGACGCATTCAGTGTAGACATCGAGAGCAGTCTTGGTAGGACGAGCTTGCTGATAGTCGAACGCGATTCGATTGTGCACCCAATCGCAGATGGTTTGCACCCGCCCCCACCCTGGCTGTACATCCCCGAAGAGCTCACAAGCAATGTTTGAAAGCCGATCCACTTCGCAATAGCGGCTATTGAGAAGGTACGAGAGCACCTCATCCGGCAGGTCGCCTACCGGTGCTTCGCGAGCAGACAAGTTCACTTCATCCGGTTCATCCGAATCACGAATCAACGTTGAGCCGGAAAGCCGCAGCAGCCCTGGAGGCGCGACAAACCTTGAGCAGCGATTCCCAAAGCAGTCAATATAGTGGGTTACCTTGAGTTCCGGTTCGGTCTTCAATTCATCCGGTTCCAGAAGATCGCCAGCGCGGGAAGGGTGGACACCGAGCAGCGCAACCATGGCGACATTGGTCGGAATTTGGAACTGGATGTTGTATCCAAGCCGGATCAGCATTTGGACCTCATATCTCACCGAGAACGTTGTGTTCTTGTACGGGGAAGAATAGGAAGTGTCATTTCTTCATCTCATTGGCTTGGATGCCTTAAATCGGGAGAAAGTCCACTGCTTTGGTGCAGATCACAAATTGTGCCAACCTTTCGGGCGAGGGTTTGGAATTAATCTTGATAAACGCCAATGTCGCCCGGAATTCGAAAAAACATCTCGCGAAACAGGCTGGATGAGCGCGTTCGCCTGTTAGCACCAGTTCCTTGATTTTCACTTCCTGAGTTGATATGGCAAACGGTTCAGAAGGCTTATATGCGCCTCCGCCTGACGGAGGCCAATTGGGAGGTCTGAGACTCGTTTCATTTTTCCCTCCTTTTCACATCGTGTTCGAGCTTAATCCGCCGCGACTTTCATCACCAAGAAAAACCCGCCGGACCTCCCGTCGGGCGGGGTGAAATAGATGGCTTAATGTTTTCGCACATTCTTTGGGAAAATTAGACCAGACCGTATCCAACCCTAGAAGGGGAGTCTGGTCTCTTTTATACAGTTCCCATGACACGATTCGGTTCGACCCCAACCGAGTTATCTTCGTCGTAACGTCTAGCGAATGCCGTTCGCGTTTAGATGATCGTGGTATTTCTTATCCGTACCCTGAATATGGACGGTTAGCCACTCTTTCAAAATGTCTAGAGTTTCAATCGCAAGCGCGGTTTCGCCGCTCTTGTACCTTGACTGCAATGTGACAACTTGCTCCACCAGTTCTCGATGTTCTCGTTTATGGTCCGCCGCTGGATATCCAGTTCTCTCAAAAAGCTCTTCTTCACGAGCGAAATGGTACCTCGTATAGCTCTCTAGCTCGTCGAGAACTTTTCCAACGATTTCTTTGCCCTGTTCGTGATTCATTCCTTCATGGAGTTGGTTTATGAGATCAATCAATCGCTTGTGATCATCGTCTGCCGCCTCGACCCCCACGCTCAGATCAGTAGTCCACTGAATATATGTCATCGTCCAATCTCGTTCCGAATTTCGCTCTGCAACACTGGGCTGGTGCTCAATCACCATCGATATCATGCAAGAAACGCTTTGGTAACAACGTATCCTATCGAATCTCGATGATTCTCAAGATTCGTTGAAATAGTTCAGATGTCGCCGCATTTGCGAAGGTCTGCCCGTCCTGGCTCGATTCACAAATACTGTCACAATTCCAGAGCTTCAATTGTGATCCACATCACACTCTCTTGACTAAATCGATGCAGATCGCATGCAGGTTCATGGGAAACCTCTTTGCTTACCCTTATAACGCGGGAGGGAAAAAGCGGCGGACCATCTCATTAATTACTCTCTCAGCATTAACTACCTTCTAACAGACGGATGACCCTGCGCTTCCGAGCCCTGTCCGTCGTCAAGGACACTCAAAATCCGCAAAAATATCCCTGCCGGGATCATTAGTTCAGGGTCGAGACTGACGGGGCGAACCAAATAGCCAAAGGGAGGCCAATGGCAGACCGCGACGCTCAGCATGACTCCTTGAGTGCGTCGGCCTATTAGCGTTAGCTGACGGCGTTGTCGAGTGAATCCGGAGAACCTTTTACGATATTCAGGAACCGAACAAGCGAAAGCAATTCCGCTGGCGGATCAATCTGGTCGACAACAGGTCGGGCACTCGCAGCACAAGTTCGTAATTGGAACTCATGGAAAACAGAATCCGTGTTTACTGTGCAAACTCCTTTACAGCGAAATCTCACCGGAGTCGCTCCTCAATCAAATGATCGGCGATACGGATTGCGTTGGCGATAATCGTAAGGGACGGGTTCACAGCGCTGGCCGAGACAAAACAGGATGCGTCGACGACATATAGGTTTTCGAGATCATGGGCTTTGCAATGCGGGTTTAGAACGCTGGTGGCCGGATCGTTACCCATGCGGCAGGTACTATTCTGGTGGCCTACGCCTTCGATGGGTATACGTTTCTTGAAGTAGGCATGGAGCGGGATTGAGGTGCTGGCGTGGCCTGCCTTTTTCAGGACGTCGACCCAACGGTCTTTAAGGCGTCCGAAGGACTCGACGTTGTTTGGCGTATAAGAGAGCTGAATCCTTCCAGGTGAGGCATTTGTGACTGGCTCGGACTCATTGGTGCGGCCGGTGTCTCCTGAAGGGTGCGGTCCCACAAGGCCCGGTTGCCGCGCTTCGACCGAGAGGGGAGTGGCGTTATGCAGTGTGACGCGATTCTCCGGGTCGGGCAGATCTTCCGTCGTCAGCCACCAGGGCACAGCATGGTGTTTGGTGTAGCTGTCGTCGTTGCGGTCAGTGCCAATGGCGAGTAACGCGTCGGCCCGGTGGTACATGAAGTTACGTCCCACCTGATCGGAGCGGTTGGCAAGGCCATTAGGATGCACGACGAACATGAGGAGCGCGGCCATAAAATACTCCGCGCAAAACGCACCGAACGGTCCACCCCGCCCAGGAACGGTAACTGCATAGTCCACAGTGGGAACGGCCAGGCTGCTGCCTAAGCAAAGCGCGGAAAAACCCACCCCAAAGATCCCTCCAATGAATTGAGATACAACATAAAAGCCGGCGTCCCATTTGCGGATTTTGCCCAGTCGAAAATAAGTCAATGTGATGGCGGGATTGAAGTGAGCGCCGGATCGCTTTCCAATGGGCGAACGAATAATAAGAATTGCCGTCGCGCCCATTGAGATGCCCATCAATAGCCTTCGAAACGCGTTGCTGGGCAGAATGTTCGGTACGAGTAATGCTGGATCAAAAAGCCAAACAGTGAAGAAGCAAGCTGAGATCATGAAGATGGCAAGTTCGGCGCCCTCGTAAAGGTAGAGACGCCAATGGCGCCGGAACGAAGAACTTAGCAGCTGAACTTGAGTAGACGGAGTAAAGCTGTTTCGACTTTCAGCCAGACGGCCCTCCTCGCCTGCGCATTGACAAGCGTAACTCTTCCGCGGATCTCGACGGAACAGGCTCGAACCGGCTACCGAATAGCAACTTCGTAGTTCTTGCCCTCCCAGCGATTGTCTGCCGTCCAAAGAAACGTGAAAC
Source organism: uncultured Acidobacteriaceae bacterium (assembly GCA_963826915.1). GTDB lineage: Bacteria > Acidobacteriota > Terriglobia > Terriglobales > Acidobacteriaceae > Telmatobacter. The sequence continues at coordinate 387,786 of CAWGYG010000002.1, read as the reverse complement.
AAAGACACGTTCCCGCTTTGGTGGGAGCATCTTTCAGATCAACGTAATCAAGTTCAAGTGCATTTCGAATCGACTTGGAATCGTTCACGGTTTGCCAGCTATCGCTCGACTATCGGAGCAAGAATGGCGCACCGCCGTGCACGCGCAATGTTTCGCCATCGCGCATGATTCGAACATGCCGAGTTGGCTTCCAGACTTCCAGTTTGGTTCCGCCATTTCGCTTACCCATGGCCAGCCACTTGCCGCCTTTTTAAGATCGCGTTTCTCTTCCTGAAAAAACGTGCTGCCGTCGGTGATCAGGTATTCGAGATCGCGAAGCTGCGGCCGGTCAATGGTTGGATAGTAAACCTCGGTGACAATTCCATTCCAAATGGTGAACCAGAGATGGCTGGATGCGGAATATGCCGTCCCGACACCATCCTTGTTGCTGTGCGTCCAGCGGGGCTTGATGTCCGGTTTTCCAAACGCTTCTATTCCAGCAACTCCCTGCATTCTCGCACCTCATCCGTATCCAGTCTAGGACGCGGATTTGAAGAGAAGTGTCTAATATTGCTCATTCCAGTTCGGGCCTTTCGGCGGAGCAGGCGGTCTCTTTGCGACAGTGTTTACATCCGTAGATGGGATAGCATAGCGTCGTGAGGTGAGACATGCGTTTGCAGGGAAAAACAGCCGTGGTGACAGGTGCAGGCACGGGAATCGGCCAGGCAATTGCGATCGCATTCGCCCGGGAGGGCGCCGCGGTGGTGGTGGATTATGTTGGCGATGCATCTGTACCCAAAGAGACGATCTCCAAGATCGGCGCGTTGGGCGGAAAATCCCTAGCCGTCAACGCGGACGTCTCAATTTCAGATCAGGTGAACGCCCTGATTCAGCAGACAATTGCCGCTTTCGGCAAGCTTGATATCTTTGTGAACAACGCCGGTATCGAGAAGAAGTTTGCTTTCGTTGACTACCCGTTGGAAGAATGGCAGAAGATCGTAGCAGTGAATCTGACAGGGCCGTTTTTGTGCTGTCAAGCCGCGGCGAAGCAAATGATAGCGCAAGGCGGGGGTGGTCGCATCATCAATATATCTTCAATTCATGAAGATCTTCCCATGCCGACAAACGCTCCTTATTGCGCCACCAAGGGGGGCCTGCGCATGCTAATGCGCACTATCGCAGTCGAATTGGCTCCACACCAAATTACTGTGAATAATATCGGCCCCGGGGCCATCTACACGCCGATCGATCAGGATGTTGAAAGCGACAAAAACCTGAATGATCGGATACTGGCGGAGATCCCGATGGGGCGATGGGGAAAACCTGAAGAAGTGGCGCAACTGGCAGTCTATCTTGCATCGGATGACGCCTCGTATATTACGGGCAGTACGCATTTCATTGACGGCGGAATGCTGCGCAACGCAGGCAGCCTCTAAAGAATGCGGAAGCTGCCAACCCGCAAGATCGCCTAAACAAGGCAAATGGAGGCCATGCATTTGTTAGCAAGGCTGAGATGGGGATTTCGAGACGATTAACATCTCATCAGAGGAGCCCCGAGCCATGAACGAAGCAGAGATGATTGCCAAATGGGACGAACACATCGGCTATGAATTTTCGACACGTGACGTCTCGTCGACTATTGCAACAATGGTGGAGGACGCCTATGTCAACCACGTCCCCGTCATGACCGGCGGTTACGGCCATGCAGCCTTGCGGCGGTTTTATGCGGAAGACTTCATATCGCTGATGCCCGCCGACACCTCCATCAAACTCATCTCCCGTACCCTCGGCCAGGATCAACTGGTTGACGAGATGATCTTCTCATTTACCCATACCGAAGAGATGCCCTGGATGCTCCCCGGAGTTTTGCCGACTCATCGACACGTAGACATTCCTCTTGTCGTCGTTGTGGGCTTTCGCGAGGGCAAGCTGGCGCACGAGCGCATTTACTGGGACCAGGCATCGGTGCTCAAACAAATCGGTCTGCTCACGGACTCATCGCTACCTGTATTCGGAGCAGAGACCGCGCAGAAGCTCCTCGACCCAGCCATGCCTTGACGAGAGTATGCGATTTGGGGGGAGTTTTGTCCTCACTTTGTATACTGGGGGCACCTTCAATCGCGAGGGACAGGGGCAGGTTGTCGGCGGATACCCCCGCTCTGCATCGTCGGATCTCTAAGAGCCAGGAGTCATGTGGCCAAACAGCAGCTATTCGCAACCCAAGCCGCCAACTTCCCGTGCGATCGAGTCCGTTCGCTCTTTCCTGCGCTGCACGAGGAGCCTCGCATAATCTTCTTCGATAATGGTGCTGGCGCGCAGATTCCCCAGGGCGTCTTTGACGCGATCAATGGTCATCTTCTGCATCGCAATGTGCAGCGCGGCGGACGCTACGCCCGAAGCATGGAAGTCGACGCAACCATCGCGCGCGCCCGCGGGAGCGTTGCTGTCCTGATCAACGCGCGCGACTGCGACGAGATCGCTTTCGGCATGAATGCCACATCATTCCTTCGCCTGCTGAGCCTGGCGATCGGTCGCACCCTCGAGACCCGCAATGAGATTGTCGTAACGGACCTTGACCATGAAGCCAATATCGCCACGTGGATACAGCTCGAGCGCGAAGGGGCAAAGATTGTCTGGTGGAGGATGCGTGAAGATAACAACCTTCACGTGGCGGACCTGGCGCCGCTGCTCACCTCGAAGACCCGCCTTGTGGCCTGTACGGTTGCTTCCCATGCGCTCGGTTCCGTTGTCGATGTAGCTGCTGCTGCAAAAATGGCGCACGCAGCCGGAGCTGAAGTGGTTCTCGATTGTGTCCACTACGCTCCCCACGCCCTCATCGATGTGCAGGCGTTTGATTGCGATTATCTGGTCTGCTCCGGGTACAAGATATTCGGGCCGCACATGGGTTTTATGTGGGGTCGACTGGAGCTTCTGAATGGTCTGCCGACCTTTCGCGAGGACTTTATCCCTGACGCTGCGCCCGGCAAGATTGAAGCCGGTACTTTCATCTATGAAAACGTTGCAGGCATGGCAGCCGCCATTGTTTATCTTGAAACTCTCTGCGTGAGCCACGGCAGCGAAGAAGAAAACGCTGAACCCGCATCGCGGCGAGCCTCTCTCATTCGTGCCATGAATTCGATCCGCGAGTACGAAGCCAAACTTTCTTTCGAGATGCTTGAAGTCCTGAAGGCTGCCGGCTCCATTATCTATGGCATTGACGAAAGCGCGCGGCTGGCCGAACGCCTTCCTACATTTTGCTTTCGCCTTCCAAACGTCGCGCCAGCACTCGTCACGGAGACCATGTCAAACCGGGGTATTGGCATTCGTGACGGCCATATGTACGCACCGCGACTGATGAAGCGCCTGGGTGCGAGCCTCGACACCGGCGTCAACCGCGCTTCGCTCGTCCACTACAACACCCTCGACGAGATTCACGAGTTCGGGAAGGTACTGCTTGACATGGTTCGGGGGCGATAAACAAGCGAGTTCCACCCGCGCGCCGAAGGCTCTCGAGCCTGCGGGCACGCCCGAGAGTTCTCCGGGGCTCAGCCGTGCGCTCACGCAACGCCAGCTCACCATGATGACCATCGGCGGTGCGATCGGAGTCGGGCTTTTTCTCGGCAGCTCCGTCACCATCCGGCTGGCCGGGCCGGGCGTCATCCTTTCTTATCTCTTCAGCGCGGTCATCGCTCTCATCGTCGCTTACTCCATTGCGGAGATGGCTGTGACGCATCCCGTCGCCGGCTCCTTCGGCGTCTACGCACAGACGTACTTGAATCAGTGGTCAGGCTTCGCAGTTCGGGTTACCTACGCCTTCGTTCAAATCCTGGCTATCGGTGCCGAGGTCACGGCCGTCGCAATCTACTTTTCTGTTTGGTTCCCATCAGTTCCGCAATGGGTTTGGGTTGTTGGCGTTTCGGTGGGGTTGGTCGCGATCAATTGCCTGCGTGTCGGCAGCTTTGGTGAATTCGAATACTGGTTCGCCATTGTCAAGGTGATCGCCATCGTGGCCTTCATAATCGTCGGTCTCGGACTTATCTTCGGCATTGGCACTGGGCGTGCCGTCGGCTTCACAAATCTCACCTCGCATGGAGGATTTCTACCCCACGGCCTGACCGGTGTTTGCCTCGCTTTGAGTCTTACGCTCACCAGCTATATGGGAGTCGAAATCATAGGCGTCACCGCCGGCGAGGCGATGGAACCCGAAAAGACCATTCCCCGCGCCATGCGCACCGTCACCCTTCGCCTAATCCTCTTCTACGTTCTGTCAATCACCGTGATGCTCTCGATGACTCCGTGGAACACAATGGGCAGCGGGATCACTGGCAGTCCCTTTGTGCTCGCTTTCGCGAAGGTCGGCGTTTCCTACGCCGCGGGGATCATGAATCTGGTGGTCATCACCGCCGCTCTCTCCAGCGCGAACACCAATCTCTACCTCACCAGCCGGACGCTCTTTTCGCTGTCGCATGATGGCTATGTCCCGAAGGCGCTCGGAAGCCTTGCCAGAAACGGCATACCCTATGTTGCCCTGGTAGTGTCGACCGCCGGAATGGCCGCGGCCATCCTGCTTGCCATCTTCGCTCCCGGCCGTGCGTTCCTGCTCCTTTACGGAGTGGCAGTGGCCGGAATGTTTTTCGTCTGGAGCGTCATCTTGCTCGCTCACCTGTCCTTTCGCCACTCGATGGGACAAGCGCGCATCGCACTGCTCCCGATCCGCCTTCCTTTTTCGCCTTACTCGCAAATCGCGGCCCTGGTCGCTCTCGCTGCCATCGCCATCAGCACCTTTTCCGTGGCGGGCCTGGAATACTCGGTTCCGAGCTTCATACCATTCCTGCTAGTGATTACAACTCTTTACTGGACGCTGATGCGAAGGAACCGAAGCACACTGAGGGACAGTTCTGAACGCAATTTCTCCACACCTAGACCTGATTAAATGAGGTTGCGCTACGATTGGCCACATCAGTGGAGGGCTCTTGGACTCGCCGATCCGCAGGTCATGTAGCAATAACCGTGAGTTGCGCTCATTTATGCGCAGGTTCGTTCGTGCCTCTTTCTATCTGACAATAACTGGGGCGGTAACTTTAAGGCTCCGTTCCACCTGCTCTGTCGCGTCACGGTAGATTCTGATTTGGTGGGCGCGCAGCAATGCGTGTAGTGTGCCTCCGCCGGAGTTTGAGGTTATTTTTCCAGACTCCCGAAGCGGCATGTGACAGGCCACGCACTTTGTGCGGATCGCCGAGCCAAGAGTGGAGAATTCTCCGCATGCGCGCATCTCGTGGCAGGTCAGACAATGCTGAGAGAAAGAGTCTGCGTTCTCCTGTTTCTCATGCACGTTGTGGCAGGTGGAACAAGTCATCTTTCCGGAGGTGAAGCACTTACTCTGCTCCAGCGCGCTGACCTGGTTACCATGCACATCCGGCGGCGCGCCTGGAGAGGCCGGAAGGATCGCCAGGTAATCGTCAACTTTGTCGCCTGCCAGAAATGTCATCGATGGACGGATGGGTTCGACTGCGCCCGCGTGGCACAGCGCGCAGAGATCGAGTTGCCGGTCGCGGGTGAGACGAGCAGGATTCACGATTGCCTCATCTTGTGAGCCGCTGGGGGGCGGCGAGGCGGAGCGCTCGCGAGTAACGTGCGAGGCGCCGGGCCCATGGCAGCGCTCGCAGTTGATGCCGAGTACCAGACTTTCCTTCGAATAACGATTCAGCGGAGGGGTAAGGGAAGTGAAGTAGCTTGCGTGGCATTCCAGGCACCGAGGAACCACCGCGCGATCAAAATGGACCTGCCCTGCGGGAAACCCTGGGCTAATGACCCATTCGTGGTTCCACGTCCAGTAAGAAGCGGGTAATTCGAAGAGCTGGTCGCCATCCCAGTAAAGATAGGTTTGTCCGTGACGCCCTGATCCAATCACAATGTCAAACCGTTGCGCTAATCGACTCTGCGGGTCGGCCAGGTTGACAGCGCTCTGGTAGAAGCCGTCCGGAGCAGCAATCATGTTCACGATGAGGTTGGGATTTGAGGTATGCAGGACGTTTCGCCCAGGGCTGAAGCTGCCGATAATATGCTTTGCGGAGGCTGGCGCGGAATCACGAGCATGCGGTGTGAGCGAATAGAATTCCGATTCTTTGCGGTGGCACCGAATACAGGTTAGGTCGCCTGCGTAGGCACTGGGTGGAGGCGCCTCTGTGCGATCGGTTGCGGGGGCTGGTGACACCTGGGGGATAGTGACCGGCCCCAGCGCGATACACGCCAGCAAAAGGAGGGCGCACTTGCCGCATTTGCGCGCCCTGCTGCGGCCATTCATGCTTGATTTGCTCAAGATACTGTGACCTGACCCAATTCAGTTCCGACTCGGTCTCTGAGATCATAAAACAACTTGATCTCCTCACCTCTATTAGGTCGAATTCAACGGAAAGTTCCGGATGATCTCGAAAGGGCACTGCCACTTTCGAGAACAGAGAAATTAGGTCCTTCATGTCGTATTTTAAGCACGAGAGGAGTTTCTCTCGTCCCTTTCGGTAGGCGATTCCCGCGAATATGCTCGCAAAATACGCTAATTCCGTAGCTATTTCTCTCAAGCTATTTATTATAAATACGTTATGGCGGAGGGAGAGGGATTCGAACCCCCGGTACCCTTTCAGGTACAACGGTTTTCAAGACCGCCGGTATCAACCGCTCACCCATCCCTCCGCGTCTGGGAAAGGCTATCTATCCACAAGTTTACCGTAAGTTCGAATCCGGCAGCGGTGGAATCGGCTACGCTCTGCCTCGGCGCGGGCGCATCAGACCCTCGAACTCGCCCTAAACAACCCTCTGCCGCATCGACTTGTAGGCATCCAACAGGATGGTTGTGTCTATGCCCACGCCAATGAGCCTGAATCCCTGCGCGGCGTAGGCCTTGGCCTTTTCCGGAGTTGCCGCGAAAACGCCGCAGGGCTTGCCGGCTCCCTTGCTCAGCGTCAGCACCCAGGCGATGCTCTCCACAACCTGGGAGGAATCGATCTCGCCCGGTATGCCAAAGGATCCGCTCAGATCATAGGGGCCCACTATCACGCCGTCGACAGCGTCATGTTCGATGATTTCCTGCGCGTTGGTTACGCCACTGACCGTTTCGATCTGTACCAAAATGGCGTAATCCCGGTTCCGCAAACATTCTTCAAACCGCGCACCATACCCCTGAGCACGCGCGATCCCGATGCTGCGTTCTCCGTGCGGTGGATACAACGCAGCGCGCGCAATCTCATTCACTTCGGCCACGGAAGAGACCTGGGGGAGAATGATGCCATCGCAGCCGATGTCGAGGTATCGCTTGATCGCTGTCGCCGACCGGTCAGGCAGCCTGACGAATACCGGCGGGCCGCCAGTGTTCACCGCGCAGGCCAGCGAAGCGCTCACCTCATTGAAGCGGCCATGTTCCGCGTCAACCCACAGCCAGTCAAACCCGGCCAGCCGAGCGACTTCGACGATGGTCGGGTGATCGATGGTGAGAATTGTGCCCAGCTTGAGAGATTGAGATTGGAACCACGCCTTGGCATCAACCATCGGGCAACCCCGCTAGGCAAGAGAATTCAGATCATTCTAGCCTTTGAGAGTCATCGCCAGAAATCAATCCTTCGGCTCCTGCTGAAGATACTCATAACTCACAAACGCTACTTTGGCGCTGTCGGGCGACCACGATGGAACATTGATCGTTCCCTGTCCGCCAAAAAGCTTTGCCAGCACTTTTATTTTCTTGTCCGCCAGCGACATGAGATTTAACGTCACGTCTTTATTGGGCGGGTGGCCGCTGACGCCTTTTTCGTATGAGAGAAAAACCATCCACTTGCCATCCGGCGAAATGTGCGGAAACCAGTCGTTGGTGTCGCTCGTAATCACCTGTTCCTGGTTGCTTCCATCAGGATGCATTCGCCAGATCTGCATTGAACCCGTTCGTTCAGAATTGAAATAAATCCAGTTGCCGTCCGGCGAATACTCCGGCCCGTCATCGAGCCCGGGAGCGGTTGTCAGGCGTTTTTCTTCTCCCCCTTGCACCGGAATCGAGTAGATGTCAAAGTTGTCGCCGCGCTGGCCTGTAAAAGCCAGGGTCTTCCCATCCGGCGACCACCCATGCCAATACGAAGGAGCATTCTCCGTGATTTGCCGCGGCGTGCCTCCGCCAATCGGCAGTGTGTAGACCATCGACTTTCCCGTCTTCGTCGAGTCGCTGATCGCAATCATCGTGCCATCCGGAGAGATGCCATGATCGTTGTTGCAATGTACCTCAGGTTCAGTCGCAATCCGGACGGGTGTGTCGCTGTTCAACGCAAGCCGGTAGATGCCGCCCTCCTGGTTGAACAGGAAGTAGGAGCCATCGCGCGACCAGTTGGGAGCTTCAAAGTGCGCCTGTGCAACATAAGCAACGCGGCGGTCAGTCGATGCGATAGATACGGTCTCAAGGCTGCTGTAAAGCGTCAAATACTGGTCGCCGGCCATGGATAGGTTCTCGATCTTAACGTTCGAAAAGACAGCAGTCTCGGTCGCATCCTTGTCATGCGCTGAAACGCCAATCCCGATGTAAAACGGCTCGGTCAGCGCGAGCTTTGTTGACGCGCCGGCCGGTTGCAGGTGCCCATCCTTGCCGGAAACAAATGCATAAAACGAATCGCCGCGTTTTTCGAGGCGGACCCTTTGCGGCCCCGACACATTTGACTGCACCTCGTGATCGTCCGCTCCAGCCGCGGTGCGGAACTGCAGCGATGTCAGCCCGTCCCCGTGGCGCGCGATATCCACGGCCGGCGAATTCCCGTCAAGGCTTTGCCGAATCATCAGGACGGCTTTGCGATGATTGTTGCCCTTGTCGCCCACGAACGCGATGTCCGCCGAGATAGCCACATCGCCCGACACCTTTTTCCAGACAAACTGGAAGTCATCCACGCCGAACCACATATTTTCTCCGCTGCCAGTGATGGTGTAAGTCTGGCGAGCGCTGTCGTATCGCGCGGAGCCGGTATTGAGCACTGTTCCCACATCCCCGTGATCTTCAAAAATACCCAGTGGCTCGGGATGACCCTGACCCATCGGCTCCGGACGGCTCTGGGCGATAAGAGCATTCGCAGATAATGCGATAAAGTAGATGACAAAACCCAACCTAAGCACACGACACGGGATGCGGCGATTCATGACTTGCCTCCAAGGTCTCCTGCGGCGAGTTCATTGTCGCGCAACCACCTGCCGGGTGTCTCGAAACGGTCCTTCCCATCAAGAACATCCCTCCAGACACACCAGCATCAAGCCCAAATACCCTTGGCTACACAGCGCATTGCACCTGAACGGTGATACAAAAGGAGTGCATGATCAAGCGAGCCAAACCAGGGACCGCGCCCCAGCCGGGGCAACCCATCAGTCTGCGTACTCTCGGCGAATACCTGAATCTGTCTCCCGCGACCATCTCGCTCGTGCTGAATAACGCCCCCGGCGTTCGTTCTATCCCGCAGGAGACTCGCGACCGGGTAACTGAGGCCGCGGCCAAGTTTGACTACCGCCCCAGTTTCTATGCCCGTTCTCTGCGCAAGCGCCAGACCTTCACGGTGGGCGTCTTGGTCCCGGAAATGAACGACAGTTATGCGTGTCAGGTCCTCGCAGGAGTAGAAGAGCACCTCATTGAGGAAGGCTATTTTTACCTGACGGCTAGCCACCGTCGCAAACCCGACCTCATCGAGGAATATCCGCAGCTTCTGATGGATCGCTCAGTTGAAGGCTTTATCGTCATCGACACGATACTTGAGAAGAGCCTCAACAATCTGCCGGTTGTTGTGGTCGCCGGCCATCGCAAAATCGAGGGCGTCACCAACGTGGTCCTCGACCAGAGACGCGCCGCCGAATTGGCCTTGCGCCATCTTCACCAGCTCGGCCATCGCAAGATTGCTTTCATGCGCGGAGGCAGCCACAGCTCCGATGCGGATGACCGCTGGAATTGCCTGATGACAGTAGCACGCGACCTGAAATTGGCGGTTCCTCCTGAACTGACTGTTCAACTTCAGTTGCGTGTGTCTACACCTGAATTAGGCTACGAGCCGACCACCGAGCTGATTCAGCGCGGAGGAGATTTTTCGGCCATCGTCTGCTTCAACGACATTGCCGCTATTGGTGCCATTCGCGCACTCATGAACCATGGGCTGCAAGTGCCGACCGACGTCTCGGTCGTGGGTTTTGACGATATTCAAGGTGCGGCATTTCACAATCCAAGCCTCACCACAATTCGCCAGCCGCTCCACCAGATGGGGATGGTTGCCGCACGCATTCTTCTGCAACGCATTCGAGGGCAAGCGACATTCCCTGACGCCGTGCCCATTCATCCTGAACTCGTGATTCGCGAATCAACCTGCCCACCGAATCCGAAGCGGGCTCGCGCAAAGCGGATCTGAAAACCCAATGGAATCCAAAACCAGGACCTTTAATTGGCGAACCCTGGCGGTTTTGCATCCCGTTTTTGCGCTCACGGGCGTTCTTCATGCAGTGGGTGGAGCATTGTTGCCATCTCTCGCGCTCACCTTCAACCTCCGCGACAGCGATTCCGGCCTGCTCTTCCTGCTCTATTTCGCAGGCACTTCCATGGGAGCCGTGTTTTGCCGGGGAAACTACGCCCGCGCGATTGCTTTGGGCTTCGCCGCGATGATGGTTTGTTGCCTTGGAGTAACCGTTGCGACGCGCCCGATGCTGCCATTGGTCTTTCTGCTCCTGGGCATCAGCGTTGGTGTGCCCATGTCGGGTGTCAGCATGTATGTGGGACGCGCATTTCCCGAGCGATGCGCGCCTTTGCTCACCTTCCTCAACTTCAGCTGGAGCGCAGGTGCACTGGCGGCTCCTCTGTTGGCTGCGCGAATCCTCATGCACCATGGCTTTCGCACGGCTTACATGCTGTTTGCTCTGGCGTCCGCCGTCGCCGCTGTAGCTTGCACGCTCGTTCTCAAAGAAACACGGGAGCCTGTACGAGTGATAGCCGCGGGCAGCGGGTTCGCAGCGCTCCGCTTGGTCATTGTCTTTGCTTTTGCTGCGTTTCTGCAGGTCGGCATCGAGAACACCGTCGCCGCCTGGCTGCCCACCTACACGATGCGAATGGCGGGTGAGGGCGTCGTTCTCGCTGCAGCTTCATCCTCTCTCTATTGGATAGGCTTTCTTTCTTCGCGCGGATTCTCGTCGCTCTTACTCCTCCGCGCCAATCCAGTCCGGGTGTTTCGCATTGCCATTCTCGTGGCGCTCGGTGCGGCGGTGCTCCTGGCCGTTGTGCCTTCGGTCAACCAGCGCAGCGCCGCCATGTTCGTTCTCGGAGCTTCTCTGGCGCCGATTTATCCACTGGTCCTTGCGGGATTTTTTGCCCGCGCCCGCCACAGCGCCGACACGCGTTGGGTCCTGGCCACGGCCGGTTTTGGAGGTTCCGTTCTGCCCTGGCTGGCGGGCGCCATCTCTTCGCATACAGGGAGTCTGCGCCTCGGGATGTACACCATTCCGGGCGCATTGCTTCTGATGGTTTTCGTTCTTCCGGCACTGCGTGATCCCCGGCCCCTGAGCGCCGCGCAATAAAATCAGATCATTCGCGAATCCAAAACAGAATGGGGAGCCGATCAAGGCTCCCCATTCTGCACTCCGACCTGCGATTGTCTTACTGCTTGCCTTCCAGTTCGTCGGCGAGTGCCCCGGCTCCGTAAAGCTTGCGGAGTCCTTCGATCATCCCCGCTGAATGCACCGCAACCGCCCGGTTCTTCGTCCCGTCATAGACGAAGTCGCCCGCCATGGATTCAATATTGCCATCGAAGATAAGACCGACCAACTCACCATCGCGATTAACCACCGGCGATCCGGAATTGCCACCGATAATGTCGCCGGTCGATACGAAATCCAACGGCGTCGATAGATCCAGCTTTCCCACCCCCGCCGCTTCCTTCGGGGTCAGGTTGAACGGCGGCTGGTTGCTGAAGCTGGCCGCGCGATCGTAGAGCCCGTAAAACGTTGTGAACGGCGGCGCAATGGTTCCGTTGTACGGGAAGCCCTGTACCGTGCCATAACTCAGCCGCAGAGTGAACGTGGCATCGGGATAGGCGTCCTTTCCGTAAACGAGAAAACGCGCTTTGCCCAGCTTCTCACCGGCCGGTGTCAGCACGCTCGCAATGGTATCGCGCATATGTTTGTTTGAGGCGCGCACGATCGGATCGATCCGGCGTGCGGCAACAATCATTGGATCGGTTGATGCGGCGATCGCTGCTTCACCGCCGTCCAGCAGTGCCTTGCGCACAGCAGGGTCGGCCAGCTTGGATCCATCCACGAGACTGTTGACCGTCGATTCGACGCTTCCCCCCTGCAGGATGGCTTGCACATACGGATCGTCTTTGCCCAGCTTTTCTTCGGCCAGGTTGAGAGCAGTCGTCATGAACAGCTTTTCCGTGGCCGGCGAAATTGGCGCCGGCGACAGCATTTGAAACTTGAGCGACTGCAGATTCGCATCGTGAAATTGCGCAAGGCGATCGCCATCCGGCTTCTTGATCTCCGTTACGTACTCCACGAGTTGCAGCGCGATTCCAAATAGACGACTATCTGTGCGACGGAAAATCTGGGTCTTGATCTCAGGCCTGACCTGTTCCTCCGCGCGGGCAATCGTCTCCCACGCGCCGCCGTATTCCTTCTCCCATTCCGGATTGGCCGCAACTTTCTTGCGGAAATCATCTTCGTCAGCCTGCTTCTTCGCGATGAGACCCTTGTCCGCGAGCGCCTCAGTCCGGCCTACATATACTTTCAGCCCGTTTTGAAGTCCGAAAATGACCGTCCCAACCTCGCGTGCCTGCTCGGGGCCTTGTGCGGCAAATGCCTGCGCGGCCGCAATGCGGCGCTTCAAGTATTCCGTCACCGCCGGCTCCACCACATCCCGCTCCACCAGCAATTGGGCCATGGTGTCCTGCCGGGATGTTGATCCCGGATGCCCTGAGATGAAGATCAGTTCGCCCGGCGCTGCGCCCTTCGCGCTCCACTTCAGATAGTTGTCGGTGTGCAGCGGCTTGCCGTTGTCGTAGACACGGAACAGCGCCATATCGAGGTCGTAGCGCGGGTAGGTGAAGTTATCCGGGTCCCCGCCAAAGAATGCAGCCTGCTCCTCCGGTGCAAAGACCAGCCGCACATCCGTGTAAGCCTTGTACTGGTAAAGCCAGTATTCGCCGCCGTCGTAGAACGAAACGACATCTGAGCGCAAGCCGGTCTTGTCGTTGCTCTCTTTTGTGATGGCTGCCACTTCTGCCTCGCGTGCCTTCAGCGCCTTCGCTTCATCCGGAATTCCCTTGGCCGCGCCTTGCACGCGCGCGGTTACATCCTGCATACCCACCAGCACGTTGACTTCAAGATCAGGCGATTTCATCTCCTGGTCGGGCGTCGTGGCATAGAACCCGTTCAGCAGATAGTCGTGCTCGGCGGTCGAGTTCTTCTGCAATTGCCCTCGTGCCACGTGATGATTGGTCAACAGCAGACCGTCCGGGCTCACAAAAGATCCAGACCCACCGTCATTCAGACGCACGCTTGAGAGACGCAGATGGTCAAGCCATGCTTGCGAAGGATGGAAGTTGTACTTCGCCGCCAACTGCTTCAGTGGCGGGTTGTCAAAGGTCCACATGCCTTCTTCGGCGCGGATCACAGGCGCTGCACTCAGCAGAATCGCGATTGGCAGCAATAGAGCACTTCGAGAAATCTTGGAGAACATCGGGGCCTCACAGAATAATCGTCGCCGAGCCAACACAGTGCTTCTTCGTCGGCTCGTTTTTCACTACGGTTGTGGCATAACCAACACTTCAACGCCCGACGCAGCGTCCTTCTGGTGAAACACCTGTTCAGTGGCTTTCGTGAACTGGTCAGGCGATGCGGTCGGGATGTCAGTAAAGATTTGCGGATTGCGGTCAGTCAGCGGGAACCAGGAACTCTGCACCTGCACCATGATGCGATGCCCACGGCGGAAGGTGTGGAAGAGATCGGGCATCGTGTAGTTGATGTCTGTCAGTTTTTCGGGCACCAGCGCTTCCGGCTTCTCCCAGCTATTGCGGAACTTGGCGCGGAACGGCTCACCCCTCAACAATTGCTGGTATCCCCCCATATGCAGCGGAGGCGCGTCCAGAACGCGTTTGCCGGTGCTCGCCCCATCTGTCGTATCGGGATAATTCTCTGGATATACGTCGATGAGCTTCACATCGAAATCCGAATCGGTGCTCGAACTTGCCACCTTCAACTTCGGCGAGATCGGCCCGGCAATCGTCACATCTTCCTGCAGCGGATCGCTCTCATACACCAGAACGTCCGGCCGATAACTGGCAAATCGCTGATCGTCGACCATGTAGCGCTGCGGAACTGTGTCTGTTGTGTAGCCCACAAACGGCACAGGATGGTTCGGATCGCTGACGTATTCATCCCGGCTCTGCGCCTCGGTGGGCGGATCGAAACTCAACTTGCCCCCGGCGTGGAAGTAGAGCGTCCTTGCGGTCGCCTGCTTTGGCGGCCACGCGTCAAAATCACGCCACACATTCGTCCCGGTTTCAAACACGACAGCCTTCGGCTGTGCTGCGCCTTTCCCCTTCAGGTAATGCTCGAAGAACGGGAATTGAATGCTGGCGCGGAAATACTCGCTGGTCTTCGAGTTGAATTGAACGTCTCCGAGGTGATTTCCATCTCCTCGCGCCCAGCCGCCATGAACCCACGGCCCCTCCACCAGTGTCGTCGGCGTTTCAGGATTCAGCTTGGATGTGGCGTAAAACGTGCGGTACGGGCCGCTCAAGTCCTCTGCGTCGTACCATCCACCAACCACCAGCACGGCACACTTCACATTCTTCATGTGGCGCGACAAATCCCGCGCCTGCCAATACGCATCATACGTATCGTGCTTCGCCTGGTCGTTGAATAGCCAGTTCGAACCCTTCAGATAAAGCTTGTCGAGGTTCATGATATTGCCGGCCTTGAGATAAAACTGGTAGCTGTCCGGCGTGCCGAAATCGAACGGGACGACCGGCTTCGGCGTCTGCGGCTCAGTTTGTGGATGGAAAAACGGTCCATAGAACCCGAAATTTGCCGAGAGCATGAATGCTCCGCCGTGATAGCCGTCGTCACCCAGAAACAGGTCCGTCATCGGCGCCTGCGGGCTCGCCGCCACCAGTGCCGGGTGCGAGTCGATCATCGACGCGGAGGTGTAAAAGCCTGGGTACGAGATGCCCCAGATCCCCACTTTCCCGTTGTTGTTCTGAACGTGCTTCAACAAGAATTCAATCGTGTCGTATGTGTCGGAGGCGTCATCGACATCCTGCGGCGACTTCTTGTCATCGATGTGCGGTCGCATCTCAACGAACGTGCCTTCGCTCATCCATCGCCCGCGCACATCCTGGTAGACAAAAATGTATCCGCTCCTTTGAAACTCCTCTGACGGTCCGAGACTCTTCGGATATTGGTCCTCGCCATACGGCGCGACGCTGTAGGGTGTGCGATCCATCAGAAACGGATAGGGCCCTGCCGCAGTGTCTTTGGGAACGTAGACCGACGTGAACAGATGCTTGCCATCGCGCATGGGGATACGAAATTCGTATTTGGTATAGTGCGAACGGACATAGTCCTCAGGTGGTGCCTGGGGTGGCGCCGGTTGTTGCGCTTTGAGAGCGGCGAAGGCGAAGGCAAGAATGGCCGGAGCGACAATGAGAGGCCTGGGCAATTTGAGCATCGTTTAGGGGTATCTCCTGCCCATCCAGACTACTCCATCAGTCCCCACGGATTGCTGTCCCATCCAGCTTGCCCCTGGGTCCCTGGCCCCTGGGGAAGTGGATGCATTCCGGATGGCCGACAGTTCACTCGAAACCGTGCGACCTGCGTGGCGGAAGCGATCGCGCTGGCTGTCCAGGAAGAACAATGCGTACTACGGACCGAAGCCGCGGTTCATGTCCCAGAGCGGATAATGCGGCAGAGTGCCAGCCGGATCGCGCACGAATGCCTCCGTCTGAATTACCAAATCCCGCCTGCGCTGGCGTGCGGCAGGTCCAATGTCGACGCGGCCCAGGGCCGGTGTCTGGGCGCCGGCGCGGGTCGTTCCGGGAGGCGGTTTCAGGCCGTCAGACAGTTCGCCCTTTTTCAGCAGAGTCGTCAGCGATTCCCGAATTTCTTTCGTTGCGGTGCCAAAGCGCTTCCTCCACTTTTCCTCAATCTCGCGCGTGCGACGGCAATACTCTCGCTGCGCCTTGAGGCCCGCCTCTGACAAGCGGACGAACTTGCCGCGGCCGCGCGCAGGGTCTCTTTCAACGATGATGTACGGCTTGTGCTGCCAGCCAATGCCTGCGGTCTCCTGCGAACAGCCGGTTCGTTTGGGAATCTCTGCTTCAGGGATCGGCTCGTCACTGAGAACACGGATCGCGTTTGCGCATAGCGAAATCGGCGTTCGCGACTCACGTTCGAAATCGAGAGCGAACGCGAGCAGAACTCGGGAAAGCAGCACCGGTAGCGGCAGACCGTCTTCCGCGGCCGATTTCCGGGGCCCGAACTCCGGCAGCTTCAGAATCGCACCGGGCAAGCCCTGCGGCAATTCGAGGTCGATCTGATGCTCGATTGCTTCTAACGAGCGGCGCAACCTCGTCGCGTCGTCGCCGAAGCGTTTCGACCAGCGGGCGTCAATTTCCTGGATCAGCTCCGGCCAGATTCCAATTGCTCTTTCACCGCTGGTCGTGAGCCGAACCGGCCAATCGGCGCGGATGCCTCGGCCGCTACCGAAACCGGCGCGCTTTCCGGGCTGCAGCGCAACCACGCCCCATCGTTCGAGACAACCAAGCCCCGCTGTAGCGCCAGCCTCGGCTGTCAGCGCGCGCGAAGCGAGCACTCGAACAGAGACTGGTCCATCGGCCAAAAACTGCAGCACATTCAGCCAAATAACCAGCGAGAGGCGCGCGCTCCGGCTCTGCGTTTGCAGCATGCGGCGCTCGAATTCGCAATCGAGCTCCACACTATAGGCGACTAGAATTTGCGAGAGAAGGGCCGAAAGCGGCTTGTGCGGCGCCGGCATCACCCCATAAGTCTATCGCGGGCCCAAAATCCCCGCCCGAAGGCGGATTACTCACTAAACGGTGAGCGCCTCTCTCCACTTCAAGCTGAACCAACCTAGCCCCTAGTCCCCACTCCCTAGTCCCCTGTCTCCTTCGCCGTCTCCGGCGCCTTTTCCGGAGTAGTCAGCGGCTTGATGATGTCGTCAAGATACGCCGGCGTTCCGTCTACCCGCTCCAGCTCTGGATAGCGCTCTCCGCCGTGGTAGTTGATCTCTGCGTTCGAAACAAACGAATCGGACTGTACGATCAGTCGAATCGGCTCTGTGGTGCCTTTGGCCTTGCGGATTGCGTCGCGCATTACATCTGGTGAAAAAATCTGGCCATCCACTGCAATAACCCTTTGCCCCGGTGCCAGTTGCCCTTTGTCCGCAGGTCCGTTCCACAGCACGTCGGAGATTACGCCATCCTTTGTCAGTTTCAACCCAACGGAGTACCAGCAGTCGATGCCCTGGCTGAACGGTCCCTCCGCCTCTTCCATCGTGATTTCTGATGTGCTGGGCTTGTCTTTGTAAACCAGTTTGTACCCGCCCTGCTCGATGCCTGCAACGTCAGCTCGCGAATTGATCTTGTCTACGCGATCGCGCAGAAAAGTTGCCCAGTCATAGGGCACAACTTCGTTCAAATCCTGCGCCAGCTCGTCGAATCTGTATGTCACGATCAGCGGCCCCGTGTTTCCGCCCTTGCCGAGGAAGATTTTCTCAAAGTCATCAAGAGACTTCTTATTTTGCGTCATCTTGCGGATAAGCGTGTCAGCGTCGAGCCAGAGCACCTCGCCTTCAAAGTAGTAGTCCTGTTGTCGCTTCCAGTTGAGCCATGTCGGGTTGTCATCCCGCAGCAGGCTTGCAGCTACGGCCGTGTCCTCGGTCGGCCGCCAGTTCCGCCCCGGCGTATAGTCAAGCTCCGCCGCCGTCATCGCCAAAACGTCGCGGTACTGGGCCGGGGTTTTCAGTCCGGAGCGCGCAGCCAGCACGTTGCCAAGGTACTCTGTCATTCCCTCGTAGACCCACAGCAGTGCTCCCTGTTGCGGCGTGGCAAAATCAGGCTGATACAGTCCCACTGGCCGGCGATACTTTCCGTTCCAGGAATGCGTATATTCGTGCGACAGCAGGTCGGCGACGGGCAGCTGATGAGCGTCGTCGGCGAACCCCTTTTCGCCTACGCCGTTATCTGACGATTGA
This sequence comes from uncultured Acidobacteriaceae bacterium, assembly GCA_963826915.1. GTDB lineage: Bacteria > Acidobacteriota > Terriglobia > Terriglobales > Acidobacteriaceae > Telmatobacter. Next base: position 369,554 of record CAWGYG010000002.1, on the reverse strand, counting down.
CCATGCTCCAAACCCTCCATGCCCGCAACATCCGAGAGCGTAAGCAGGAAGTGGTAAGCGTTGTAATGATGCGATGCGTACAGTGCGTCGGCTTCCCGCACCAGGTTCGCAATCTCCGCCAGATCGGCCGGGCGCATCTGTGAATCTTCGGGATGGTCCGATGCCACATCCAAAAAATGCTGCGGCTTGATCGTCGGCGCCAGCGGAAATTCATGGAAGTAAAGCCCGGTAAGAACTGGTGAATCCTCAAGCTGCTCCACATTCGTCGCGGCAAAGCGCGTCGTGCTTCCGGACGCTGGCACGGGATACGAACCCGAACCGATCGGCGTCAGCGCAGTTCCGATGCCCCAGCCTGCCGGCACAATCAACGATGGCTGTATCGCGATATCGCGCACCGGCGTGTGTGCCGGATACAGCAGAAGTTTCTCCCACTCCAACATCGCCAGTTTCTGCGAAACGCGGCCCGTCGCAATGAAATCGACGTGAGCATGCAGCGTCGCAACGCCTTTAGGAATCGTCAGGTGAAACTCATACAGGTCCACATCGTCGCGTCGCCATGCGAGTTTCTCGCCGTTTGCGGTAAAGACCACCCCGGTGATCCATTCCGCGGGACCGGACGGCATGTGCGTCCCGGGAATCCATTCCGGGCTCGTCAAACTCACCGGTCCGGCGGAAACGGGAATGTCAATCTCAGCGTGAAAGAGCTTGCGCGGTGCATCGGTGAGGTTGGCTGTAATCTCAATCGTTGGCTTTTGCGCCATGGCCGGGCACGCCGCCAGGACAATTAGCATCGTGCAGGAAACATAAGTAGGGCAGTGATTTATCTTGAACATCCTGTCGCGGTCTCCTAAGAGATTCAGGTTAATCCATGCAGATAGGAATTCAACACATGGAAATGGCAACCCGGCAGACCACTCCCTCTCTAAATCTCCACCAGTTTCTCCCGTTTCTTCCACAGGTTGCGGCTAGGATGCGGGATTTCAATGCGCGCGACAGACTCAGGAGAGTTAACCTATGCATACAAGCTCACAAACAGCTTCGTGCGCTCTTGCCCGTCTCATTGGAGCGTCCTCGTTAGTCGCTCGGCTAATCATCCACTTCAGAACGGATCCAGCCGGGGAGACCGATACTTCGCGCCGGTAAGGCAGGTTTTGTCACGCCGGGCAGCACATTTTTTCCGCTGGAAGGAGACCAATGTCCACTGAATATCGCAATTTTCTGGCGCTACCCTACGATGAATTGGAAGAACTCAACCTGCAGGCCAAGAAGGAACGGGTCACCCGTGTTTCGATCGACCAGATTCGCGAGAAACGGCTGAAATACCTCACCGACGAGAAGCGGATCAAGGCCGTCACCGTGCTGTTTTCCGATCTCGAAGGCCGACTTCATCTGCTCGACTACGACAAGAAATTCCTTCTCGGCGCTTACGAGAATCTGACCTTCGATGGCTCATCGATTCGCGGCTTTACCGCGCAAAAAGAGAGCGATCTGCGTCTCGGCATCGATTGGAGCGCTTTCTACTGGGTGCCCGCAGACGTTTTTGGCAATGGCAAGGTGCTTGTCTTTGGCATCGTCATCGACAAGGACGGCACGCCCTACTCCGGCGATCTGCGCGGTGTGCTGAAGACCTACGCTGACAAGCTCTACGCAGAGAAACAGTACACCTTGAATGCGGCAACCGAGATTGAGGGCTTCCTCTTCGCAGGCCAGGATGCCGAGAAGACCTACCACGAAACCGGCAAATTCGAATTCGTCTCGACCGGCGGATATTACCACTCGCTTCCGCTCGATCCTCTCCGCCAGTTCATCGACACCGCCGCCGAAGTGCAGCGCGCGATGGGCTTCCAGAATGAGAAGGACCACCCCGAAGTAGCGCCCAGCCAGTTTGAAATCAACTTCGGCTATAGCGAGGTCGTTGCCGCGGCCGACCAGATTCAGCTCTACAAGCTGCTCTGTCGCCAGATCGGCGCGAACCATGGCTATACAGCTTGCTTCCTGCCCAAGCCCGTCGCCGGCGTCAATGGCAGCGGCATGCATACCAACGTTTCCGTCTCCAAGGGCAAGACCAATCTCTTTTGGGACGAGAAAGGTGAAGAGCAGCTTTCCGCCTTCGGATGGAAGTTCCTCGACCGCATTCTCACCCGCGCGCTCGATCTCTGCCTCATCTTCAACTCCAGCGTCAACGCGTATCGTCGTCTCGACCCGCACTTCGAAGCGCCCAATCAGATCCGTGCATCGGCGGTCGATCGCGGCGCCATGATTCGCGTCCCCATCGGCAATTCGCGCTCCATGCGTACCGAGGTTCGCGCCGTCGCTCCTGACGCCAATCCGTACCTGTCGATGTATTCCATCTTCAAGACCGGCATCGACGGCGAGATTGCCCGCGTCAAGGGCCTCCGCGATGGCGGTCGCTACCTGCCCGACAACATCTACAAGGCAATCGGGGACTTCAAATCTTCTGCATGGATCGGCGAAATCCTCGGCGCCGATGTGCAAGGGCGGTACGCCGAACTCAAGGAAGCAGCCGCCAACCGCTGCCCGCGCGAACTGGGCACCATCGTCAAAGGCTCCGAAGTCCAGTTCCACCACGCCGTCTACAACCAGTCCCTCTGGAATCAGTTCTAGCCGCGTCACAACTCGGCCGGGACAAGGCAAAAGCGGCAAGCCGGCCACGGTTTGCCGCTTTGTTTCTCCCGCCCCTCACCAATCCTGATTGTGCCTTTATGTCCAAAGTGTTAAAAGCTAAGGAACAGGACGATGCGGCGCATCACTCCGGGACGCACTGGTCTATCTTCCGCGTAATGTTCTGAATTCGCCGTAAAGGAATCCCGCCTCAATGAGCGTCGGCCCCTCAGCGGAAGTGGAAACACTCTACGGTGACTACCCGCTCGATCACGCTTTTGACGAGATGCGGGAGCCCAATGGAGACGTGCGCCACCACTACCGCGCCTTGGCTGAAACTCTTGCCCGCTTGCCCCAGGATGAGTTGCAGCGCTGCAAGCAGTCCGCCGAACTCTCTTTCCTGACCCAGGGCATTACCTTCACCGTATACGGCCGCGACGAAGGCACTGAGAAAATCTTTCCTTACGATCTCCTGCCCCGTTTGGTCACCGCCAGCGAGTGGGATCTCATTGAACGCGGCCTCACCCAGCGCATCACTGCTCTCAACCTGTTTCTCCGCGACGTCTACTCCGAAGCCAAAATCCTCAATGACCGGATTGTTCCCCGCGAACTCGTCTACAGTTGCAAGCATTACCGGCGCCAAATGCGCGGCCTCCAGGTTCCCCGCAATGTCTACATCGCTGTCGTCGGTTCCGATTTGCTGCGTTTGAATACCGGCGAGTTCGTGGTGCTCGAAGACAATCTCCGCGTGCCCTCCGGCGTGAGCTACATGCTTACCAACCGCCGCGTGATGAAGCGTACCTTCCCGCAGCTTTTTCACAGCTACGGTGTGCGCCCCATCGAGCATTATCCGCAACTGCTGCTCGCCACCCTGCGTTCGCTCGCTCCCGAAGGCCGTCCCGAGCCGAACATCGTCTTGCTCACACCCGGCGTCTTCAACTCCGCGTACTTTGAACACACCTACCTGGCCCGCCAGATGGGCATCGATCTCGTCGAGGGTCGCGACCTGGTCACCCACGACAACGTCGTCTACATGCGCACCACCGATGGCCTCAAGCGCGTCGACGTCATCTACCGTCGCGTCGACGATGACTTCAGCGATCCCCTGATCTTCCGCAGCGACTCCATCCTCGGATGTACCGGCCTCTTCAACGCCTATCGCGCCGGAAACGTCACCGTAACCAACGCATTCGGCACTGGCCTCGCCGACGACAAGGCGCTCTACGCCTACGTTCCCCGCATCATTCGCTACTACCTCAACGAAGATCCAATCCTCAACAACGTTGAAACCTACCTCCTGACTGAAGAGAAAGACCGCAAACATGTCCTCGCCAACCTCGACAAGCTGGTCGTGAAAGCGGTAGGCGAAAGCGGTGGCTACGGCATGCTCATCGGACCCCATTCCACGGCCCGCCAGCGCGAAGAGTTCGCCGCCCGCATTGAAGCCAATCCGCGCAACTACATTGCTCAGCCCACGCTCGATTTTTCACGCGCTCCATGTCTCGTCGGCGACCATCTTGAGCCGCGCCATGTCGACCTGCGGCCCTACATTCTTTTTGGCGACAAGATCAACATCGTGCCCGGAGGATTAACCCGCGTAGCCCTCGAAAAAGGTTCGCTCGTCGTCAACTCCTCGCAGGGCGGTGGCAGCAAGGACACATGGATTCTGGAGTAGCACAGGCATCATCAACCATCCGCACTGTTGCAGAAAGCATGAGTGCCGGTTTTCGAACCACGAGGCTATAACAATCGATGATGTCGGTCCCCGCACTCAGTCGCAAGGTCCCGGAGAGTACGAAGATGCTTTCACGTGTTGCTGACAGCCTCTACTGGATGAGCCGCTACCTGGAACGAGCGGAGAACACCATGCGCCAGCTCGACGTGACCATGAGCTTGATGCTCGACTCCGGCGGTGCCAGCGCCGAAACGCATTGGCAGCGGCTTGTAGCTTCGCTGGGTAATCCCGCCGACCTTGAGTGGACCGGCGATCCAAACGCTGTCGCTGAAAAGCTCGTCTTCGACAAGCACCACGACTCATCCGTTACGTCATGCATCCGTTCGGCCCGCGAAAATGCCCGCCAGGTCCGCGAAGAAATCTCAACCGAGCAGTGGCAGCGCCTCAATCGCCTTTATCACCAGATGCATTCGCCGCACGCTGCAGTCCCAGTTTCGCTCCAACATCAGCGACGTGCTGGCCTCCGTCGTCGATGCCATTCACCTCTTCAAAGGCGTCAGCGACACCACCATGATTCACGGCCAGGGCTGGCACTTCATCCGCCTCGGCCGCTATCTTGAGCGCGCCTATGCCATCGCGACGCTGCTCGAGGTTTATCAGCCCCGCTTGTCTCTTCCACCCGAACGCGAGCACTCCGGCTACCAGTACCTTGAGCAGGTTGGCCTCCTGCGCTGTTGTACCGCATTCGAAGCGTATTGCCAGGTCTACACCGCCGACGTAACTCCCGATCGAATCCTCGAATTTCTTCTCTTCAATCGCGATTTTCCCCACGCCATTCGCTATTCCGTTGACGGGGTGCGCCAAGCCGTCCAATCTATTCAACGCACGGGTGGCCGCCGTCCTCCCGACGAACTGACCGCGGGAATCGGCAAGCTCCACGCCATGCTCAGCTACACCACTGTTGCCGAAATCCTGTCTGGCGACGCGGCCCGCTTTCTTCACAACATCCGCGCCCAGTGCATGCGCATTCACGAACTGATCTATCGCTATTACGTCCAGTACTCCATCCAATCGGCATTGACGCTCTAGTCGAACCGCGGAGAAGACGAGCTTGAATTTCTATTCCATCCGGCACCTCACGCGCTTCCGCTATTCGCAACCCGTCAGCGAGAGCATCATGGAAACGCGCATGCACCCGCGCTCTGACTCCAATCAGCACTGCCTCACGTTTTCGCTCTCAGTCAGCCCCCGCTGCCGCGTCTTCACCTATCGCGACCACCTCGGCAACAACGTGCAGCACTTCGACATTCCCGGCGAGCACAGTCAACTCGTCATCGTGGCCGAGTCGGTTGTGGAGCAGCAGGTGTTGCCTGACGTCCCGGGATCCCTGTCTCCCGACGCATGGAACGCTCTCGACGCCATGGTCGAAGCAGGCGACTACTATGAAATGCTTTTACCCAGCCAGTTTGTCGAGGAAACGCCGGCCCTCACCCTGCTGGCTCGGCAGATGAGCGTCTCCCGCCGCGACGACCCTCTCATGCTCGTTCAGGAACTGAACCAGAGACTGTTCGAGTACTTCGAATACGTGCCCCGTTCCACGCGCGTCGATTCCCCTATCGACGAGGCCATCGTCAGCGGCAAGGGCGTCTGCCAGGACTTTGCCCACACCATGATCGCCCTGCTGCGTCTCGTCCGCATCCCCGCGCGCTACGTATCGGGCTATCTATATCGCAGCCGCGAAGATCACGACCGGTCAACCCCCGACGCAACCCACGCCTGGGTCGACGTCTTGTTGCCGCATCTCGGTTGGGTAGGCTTCGATCCCACCAACAACCTTGTGGCCCACCATCGCCACATTCGCACCGCTGTTGGCCGCGACTACGCTGACGTGCCCCCCACCCACGGAATCTTCCGCGGCAAGACCAGCAGCGAGTTGTACGTTGCCGTCCACGTTGAGGCCAGCGAGCAACCACCCGCCCTCGATCGCAAATTGCCCATTCCAGAGGACTGGTCGGTGATCGTGGAGCGCGCCCAGGAGCCCCCCGAGCATGTCCAACCCCTCATCGATTTGCAGCAAATGCAGCAGCAGCAGTAATTTGGATCGCCCCGTCCGGCCCCGCACGATAGCTGTTTTTTCTCGCGAAAGGCGAATTTTTATTGAATCTTCATCGGTAAACGGACTAGATTGAAAAGAATTTCCTCTCCGGCGATCGGTGCCGGATTTCGATAACGCTCGAATCCCGGCATTGGATTAGCTCCACAGCACGTACCCAGTTCGCTGTAATCTGCCGGGAATACCGTACCCAATAGCGGGGGTTGTTGAACGGCCAGCTCGCACGCACAGGAGGCCGTGAGCCCCGATTTACAAAGCAGCACCTTTTGGAGGCAGCCGTGAAACGTTCCCTATGGGGATGGATACTTGTCTGTATCCTTTCCTCCGTCACTCTCTCCTTCGCCCAGATTGCAACCACCTCACTCCGCGGCACCATCAAGGACCCTTCCGGCGCGCTCGTTCCGGGAGCGAAAGTCACCCTTACCGACAAATCAAACGGCACAACTCTCACCGCCGTCGCGAACAACGCCGGATCGTACGTTTTTGCGCAGATTACTCCCGCCAAATACACCATCACCGTGTCAGCATCTGGTTTCGGCGACCAGACAAAATCGGCAGAACTGCTGGTCAACCAACCCGCCACCATCGATTTCTCTATGACCGTCCAGAGCAGTTCGGTCACTGTCGACGTCACCGCCGAAGCGCAGACGCTGAATACCAGCGACGCCACCATCGGCAATTCCGTGGGTAACGCCACCATCGAAGCTCTGCCGATGGAAGGCCGCGACCCGCTTTCGCTTCTCAGCCTGCAGCCAGGCGTGCTGTATATCGGCGAACAGAACACCGTTGCCGACAGCCGCCAGGGAGCGGTCGCGGGTGGACGCTCCGACCAGGGCAACGTCACACTCGACGGTGTCGACGACAACGATCAGATCCAGGGAACAGCTTTTACCGGCGTGCTCCGCTCGACGCTCGACTCCACAGAGGAGTTCCGCGTAACAACCTCCAACGGAACCGCCGACTCGGGCCGCTCCTCGGGTGCGCAGATTTCGCTGATCACCAAGACCGGATCCAACAAGTATCACGGATCGCTCTACGAGTACTACCGCCCCACCAATACGGTGGCCAATGACTGGTTCAACAAGGCCACGGAAATCGGTTCAGGTGAGCCCAATGTCCCTCAGAAGTATGTGCTCAACACTTTCGGCGGCAGCTTTGGCGGTCCAATCAAGAAGGATAAGCTCTTCTACTTCTTCAACTACGAAGGCCAGCGCAAGGCCATTGATCAAATCGTGACGGCGACCGTTCCGACTGCAAGCTTCATGGGATCCGGTTCGAACTCTGCCACCGGCCCTTCGCTCGGTTACGTAAACGCGGCGGGCACAACGGAATATCTCAATCCGTCGCAATTCGCTACGCTTGACTCCGGCTGCTCCACTAACCTCCCCTGCGGCGTGAATCCAAATGTGATTCAGTACTACAGCACCGTCCCTGTCGCCAATGGCCCGGCCACCACGGGCGATGGAATCAACTCGGGCTCGCTCATTTTTAGCTCGCCTTATCCCAGCTCCCTCAACACCAGCATCTTCAAATTGGACTACAACCTCAGCTCCAAGCAGCATATCTTTGCCCGCGGCAACTTGCAGAAGGACACTCAGGCCGGATTGGAAAACCTTCCCGGTCAGCCGCCGCAAACAACCCACGAGGACAACACTAAGGGACTCGCCTTCGGCCACACTTGGACACCCACTTCGAGTATTGTGAATGACCTGCGCTATGGCTTTATTCGCCAGGGTTATTCGACACAGGGAATCGGCGATGGCAGTTATGTGTTCTTCCGCTTCTACACGCAGCCAACTGCGCAAAACAGAAGCACCATCGTCAATGTCCCCGTTCACAATGTCATCGACACGTTCACCTTGACCAAAGGGACGCACACCATTTCGGTCGGTGCTAATTGGAGACATATCCAGAACAATCGCGGCACTGACTCCAACTCCTATAGCGGCGACAGCACGAACCCATATTGGCTGGGTGATAACCCAGCACAACCCGCCGATGGAGTAAGTTCCGGCTTTGCCAACTCGTATTCGATCGCTTACGCGACGCTGGTCGGTACAGTTCCATCACTCACCTCTCAATACAACTACGCCATCAACAAAGGCCAGGGAACTGCGACCCTTTTGGCCAATGGCGCATTCATCAAGCGCAGCTTCGAAGCCAATGAATACGAGTACTACCTGCAGGACTCATGGCGCATCAAGCCCAACCTCACCATTACTTACGGAGTGCGCCACACCATTCTGCAAACTCCATATGAAGTGAACGGCCAGCAGGTTTCGCCAACCGTCGATACGGATGCGTGGTTCAAGCACCGCGGCACGGCCGCAGCACAGGGACAGGTATTCGAAGATCTGCTCACCTTTGCTCCGAGCGGCAAGGCAAACAATGCGCCCGGATATTGGCCGCACCAGAAGCTGAACTTCGCTCCCCGCCTTTCCGCTGTCTACTCGCCGGATACAAAAACCTCAATCCGCGTCGGCGCCGGAATGTACTTTGACCACTTCGGCGAAGGAATAGTCGATGCCTTCGATCAGGAAGGCTCGTTCGGACTGACCACCTCCGTCACCAATCCAGCTTCCTCCTACACCTTCGAGGATTCTCCCCGCTTTACGTTCTCAGGTCCCGGCGTTCCGAATGTGATTCCGAACAGCGCCTGCACCTATCCGTCCAGCGTCAAGTATCCCTTCACCCCGTTTTCAGATAGCGCCTGCGGGTTTGCGATTACCTGGGGAATCGATAACCACTTGAAGACGCCGTATTCTGAGTCCTTCGATTTCTCCATCCAGCGCGAACTTCCCAGTGGCTTTCTCTTTGAAACGGCGTACGTGGGACGCCTCGGCCGCCATTTGCTCCAGCAGCTTGACTTGGCCGAACCCGTCAATTACGTCGATCCCCAAGGCGGCGGAGACTACTTCACTGCCGGCTCGGCTCTGTCAAAGCTCTCAGACCAAAACGGCGGAAACTCCGCAGCCACCGTGCAGCCCATCCAGTATTTCGAGGATATTTTCCCATTTGCTGCGAACCTCGATTACAACGGTGAAAGCGCCACGCAGGCAATTTACTCCGACTTCTGGGCGCCGTTCCGCTACTCCTATGGTGAGACCACGTCGCTCGACATCCTTGACTTCGGAGGCTTCAACTCCAACGGTCCTTTGTTCTGGCAGCCCCAGTTCTCCTCGCTCTATTCCTGGGCGACTATCGGACAAAGCTCCTACAACGCGCTGCAGTTTACGCTCCGTCACCCCACCATGCACGGTCTCACCGCGGACGTCAGCTACACTTTCGCCAAGTCACTCGATATGAACTCGGGAACGGAACGTGTCAACGAGTTGACGTCAACCGACGAAAATGCCAACAGTGACAATAATTTTTCCGGTTCCGCGATTCAGAACTCCTGGAACCCGAAACTCAACAAAGCCGTCTCTGACTTCGACACGCATAGCCTCATCACCGCCGATTGGGTCTACGCCTTGCCCATCGGACGCGGAAAGTCCGTCCTCGGCAGCGCCAACCTGCTTACTGAAACACTGCTCGGCGGATGGCAATGGGCGGGCCTTGGGCGTTGGACCAGCGGCTTGCCGTTCGCGTTCACCGAGCCTGGCTGGTCCACCAACTGGCAACTCGAAGGTTGGGGAGTCAAAACAGCGCCATTCAGCGTCCACAAGAATGTCACCGGCGGTATTCCTCAGGCCTTCACTAGCTCAACCATTTCGGCAATCAACAGCGGCGTTTACAACGGCACGCCAGAGCGTCTCCCTTATCCCGGAGAAGCAGGGCAGCGCAACAACTTCCGCGGCGACGGCTATTTCGATGTCGACTCCTCGCTGAGCAAGTCGTGGAAACTCGCTGAAGAGACCAAGCTGAAATTTGCCTGGGAGGTCTACAACGTCTCCAACAGCGTCCGCTTCGACGACAGTCCGCTCAACCTTAACGCGGGTCTCACCAGTGGCACACTCGGAGCCTACGGCGCCACCCTCACAACCTACCGCAGGATGCAATTCGGCCTGCGTTTGGACTTCTAACTTGAGATCAACTCATCAAGTCAAAAGGCCCGAGCAGTCGCTCGGGCCTTTTGACGTTCCTACGCTACCGGCTTCATCCTTCAGTTCGGTTTGTCGGTAGTTGGAGATTCCGCTCCCAACGCCTTCAGCCTCGTCTGCGCCAATTGATAGCTCGACGTTGGAATCTCCATCGCGATCTTCGGCTTCTGCAGCTTGCGATAATCGGTGATAGCCACGTCGCGCTCCCCATATTGCTCTGCGATGCGCCCGAACGCGTACCAGTAATCGTCGTCCGGCTCATCCAGGTTCAGTTCATCCATCGCGCGCAACAGCAGGTCGTGAGCTTCCTTCGCGTTTCCCGTTTCCGCATAGAGGCAAGCCAGCGTATGCAGGATTGCCGGATTGTCGCGATCCATCTGTGTAGCTTTCACAGCCGTGGCGACATCCGCCTGGTCCACTTTGCCCGTATACAGCGCAAACCACGCCATCGAGTTCAACAGGCTCGCGTCCTGTTTGCCTTGATCGATAAGCTTCTGTATCCATCCCCGCGCCGCAGCGTAGTTTCCTCTGCTGGCTTCCACGCGCATCTTGGCTTGCAATGCGTCCGGGTCGCCTTCCAGAAGTTTCATTCGCTCGTCCGCCAGGGCAAGCGCCTCATCGTAACGAGTCAGTCCAATCAGTGCTTCCTCGTTGGCCATGAATGCGCTTCTTGATTCCGGCTCCTCTTTCACAAGGTCCGAAGCAACCGGAAGCAATTTGGCGTAATTGTCCAGCATTGAATATCCCTCGGTGAGGGCGATTTCAATGTTGGTCTTCTCGCGCCCGCTCACGGCGTCTTTGCGTCCCTCTTCGAGCACTGCCACTCCCATCGCCGCCGTCGGCTTTGTACCCACCATTAGCGCGCCCGCGGCCAGCTTCATCTTGCGCCCATCCGCTGCTTCGCCCTTGGTCCAGAACCGCGGAAACACCGGGCCGCCCAGCGTGTCGTCGCCTCCACCCAGGTGCTCGTCTTCGCGAAGCCAATCAAGCAGCACCTTCGCGCCCTTCAGATCGCCGCCTTTGATGCGAGTCAGAATCTCCAGTCCAATCGCGTTCGGCTTGTCGGTCGTATCCAGAATCTTGTATTGCCCATCCTCCTTCACCACGAAGAAGGTCAGGTTCGGACCGCCCGGAATCTGCACCTTCTCACGGTATCCGGTCGTGTCGTCGCCTTCGCCCTTCGGATCGAATGCCTGCAGCAATATGTCGATCGTCACGTCCAGCGAGTTGCCTTGATGAGCCATCTGGCTGTTCAGCTTCTTCCCGGCCGTCAGGTCCTTCTTTAATTCATCCGGATCTTCCAGTCGAATGACCGCCAGTCCATTCCGGCTCGTGATCGCTTCCAGTTCTGCCCGGGTCAGGTTCGGGTTCATGGTCAGCAGAAAAGCGTGTTTCACCACGTCGCCTGGTGTGTTGGCAAATGTTACGTCTTCGTGCCGCTTCGCATCCCGCAGCATGCTTGCCAGACCCATCGTCTGAGCTGCGTTGTCTCCGGCAGCTCCCGCCTGCAGGAAATCCGCGGCCAGCGCATAATGCCGCGTATTCATCAGCATCTCGCCAGAGGTGCGCGCAGCCTCTTTGAACGCCGCGTCGCTATTCGTCTGCTTGTTGATCTCCGCCAGTCCCGCCTTGCTGTTCTCCAGAACTGCCTCGCTGGCCGCCAGCATGGAGGTAGGCTGCGGATTCAGCCCCTCTGCTGCTTTCATCGCCCCGCTTGGATCGCCGGAATAAAACATTGCATACGGAAGATTGTTGGGAATCTCCAGCTCATTCAGCTTGTCTCTGCCGAGCTTTTCGTATTCTGCGACCGCTTCTTTCAGCTTCGCTTGACCGCTGTACCGTCGCCCCGCCGAATCGTATTCCAGCAGAATCGCAAGATTTCCTTGAGCGTTGTGATCGTCAGGTTCAAGCCGTGTGGCCGCGCGCAGAGCTTCAGCCGCACCTGCCCAGTCGCTGCCTGGGCGCAGCTCTCTGCCAACCAGGTCGTGTTTCAAAATATCTCCAAGCACTCTCTCGGCAACTGCGGAATTGGGATCCAGTTTGACCGCCTCACGCGCTTCGGCGCGTGCAGCTTCGCCCATGCCCGCTTCCATCAGTACCCGGGCCACCTGCAGATGATGCACAGCGTCGTTGGGATCCAGCGCAATCAGGCTGCGATAGCTGGCCAGCGCCTCCTTTACTTTTCCGTCGTGAAGAAGCGCTTCTCCCTCCGGCTCGAAATTCACTAGAATCGCCGGCCCTGCCAGCAACTCGGCAACCTTATTCCGCAGAACCGTCGCCTCGGCAACCGTATACCGTCGCTTCACGGAATCGAATTGCAGATCGGCCACAACCACGCCGCCCTTTTCAGTCGTGAACTTCTCGGTCAGCAGCGCTGGTCCAACTGCGATCTTGTCGTCCTTCGGCAACTCCTTCGGCACAAACCCCGTCGGCGGCACAATTCTGTAATTCCAAGCTGCCGTAAAAGGCTCATTCAATTCCCAATCCGCTGTGCGCGGCTTCTTGGGTTTCTCCTTATCCGATTTCTGCTTCTTCTCGTCCGCATCGTCCTTGCGCTTCAACTCGTCGGGCAATTGCTGAAACAGCGTGTCCAGCCGAATTGCGGCAATCGCGCTGTCAAGGTCGGTATAGCCTCGTTTGGCCTTTTCACAGGCCAGCGTAAGCTCAAACTGTTTCGAGAGATCCGCCGGATCGGTGCGATCGACGCTGGTCAGTTTCTCCGCAACATACTGCGCCTTCACGTAACCCGTCAGGCCGTCCATCGTATCTTTGTCCGGCTTGTCGGCATAGAACGAGCGATAGTGGGATTCAAAAACGCCCTTGGGAACAGTCTTTTCGGTCACTGTCGCCGGGCCATTCTCGCTCAACTTGATTTCCCGAAGCTCCAGCAGCACGTTGTCCTTTGATGTCGACTCCGGCGTCGTAATCAGGGCTGTCGTTCCGGGACGCGTAATCAGCGCCCTTCTGCCCTGATCGTTGATCGGAAGCTGCCCCAGGCGAGCGTATGGGTCGGTTGCATCAATCCACAATGCGGGCGTGCCCGGCACATAAACGATGGCGTGATCGAACAACCCCATCCCCGGCAAATCTGCCGGGACATCGATCCGCGAACCCGCATTGAGAAGCGCCACATACGACGGAATCCCTGCCGCCCGCAACATCGTCACCAGCAGCGTGGCCTTGTCTTTGCAATCGCCGTACTTATGAGCCAGCGTGTCCGCCGGATCGTGAGGCACGATTGCTGCTTCACCAAACTCAATCCCGGTGTAGCGTACCTCGCGATCAAGATAATCGACGATCGCAGCCTCTTTGTCGGCCGTCGAGTTCTTCCCCGCAATCAGTTGGTCTACGATCGTTTGCACCGCTGCTGGGTTCGCGCGGCCATCCACAATCTTTGAGTACTCGGTGGCCATCGTTTGCCACGACACGCCGGTGGAGTATGCGACTTCGGGAAAGCGTTGCTCGTCCGGCGGCAGATTCTGATCGCGGCCTTCAATGCCTTCGAGAAATCCCAATTCGTACGTCAGCGTCACGCGGCCATTGGTCTCCGTGCGTATGGGCTTCACGCCTTCCATCAGGTGCGTGCTGGTGCGCAGCGGCAACGAAGAGGGAGCATCGAAAACAACGCGGCTGTGTGCCACAGGCACCTGTTCGTGTCCAAAGAAGGTCCACCCTACCCGCCCCGGAGCAAAAAATGGCTCCGTCTCGCGCTCTTCGTACTCCTCTTCCACCACAACGCCAATGGCGATTGCGGGCAACGGCGCGTGCAGTCGCTTGCCGTCGCTGTATGTCTTGTAATCGCCGCCGCGTGCCGGTTCCTCCGTAATCGATGCTGGATCGAGATTGTGCACGGAATAATCAGGGGCGATTACCCGCGCGCGAATCACCGGCTTGGATTCATGCCATGGATCCCAGCTCACCGAGAAACTGTCCCAGCCCTCTGCCCCCTTCGAATTCAGAACCTTGTAAACGAAGTGGCCCACATGCACAATACGACCGGCCTCGTCGAACGAAAAGCTCTCATCGTCCACAAGCAGCGCCACATTGGCGTCGTCCGGTGCTTTTACCGCGGATGCGGCTTGATACAAGGCCTCCGGCGCAACGCTGAAATGTGGCGAATTCCACGGTTGAACATCTTGCTGCGCCTGGCCGGTTCCAATAGCCACAGCGAGAAAAGCAAGCAAAAGAAGGCAAGGCAATAAGCGGCGCATCGAAAGAAGGGGCACAGCGCTCCTTGTTAATATCTGGATTGAGTTCACGGTAAACCGCTGTGGAAAGATGCGCAAGAGCACCGGCTAAATGCTTGATCTAACAGCCCATTTTCAGCTCCTGCCTCCGTCAATTCTCAATCGCCCTGCCGCACATCGGCTGCGATCCGTCGAAGCTCCGGCAACACCTTGCCCAAGGCCACTGGCGCTGCATCACGCCTGCCCAGGGCAAAGTAAACGTCTCGGTAGATTGGGTAGAGCTTTTCATAGACTTCGGCCGCCTTCGGGTCCGGCTCAACCGTGCGCAGTGGCAGGCATACCGCCGCCTGCGCCTCTTCAATCGTCTTGTAGGTCCCGGCAGCCAGCAGTGCCATGATCGCCGAACCCAGGCTCGTCGGAATCCCGGCGGGCACCAGCACCGGCTTGTTCAGCACGTTTGCATAGACCTGGTTCAGTACTTCATTCTTTTGCGGAATCCCGCCTGCGTTGATCACCCTGTCCACGCGCACACCATGTTCCGCCATGCGTTCGAGAATGATGCGTGTGTGAAATGCCGTGCCCTCGATTGCCGCGAACAATTCGTCCTGCGCGGTGTGCACCAGGTTCCACCCCAGCGTTACGCCGCCCAGTTCGGGATTGACCAGCACTGTGCGGTCACCGTTGTCCCAGCTCATGCGGAGCAGTCCCGTCTGCCCGGCCTTGTAGTTCTCCAGCCCCTTCGAAAGTTCAAACACCCTGGTCTGCGCGCGCCCGGCGATCGCCTCAAAAATGTCTCCGGTGGCCGAGAGCCCCGCCTCAATCCCTGTATACGCAGGATGAACGCTTCCCGGCACAACTCCGCATACGCCGGGAACAAGTTGAGCGTCCTTCGCCATCGCAATAATGCAGGTCGAGGTCCCCACCACGTTCACTACATCGCCCTCGCGAATGTTGCATCCAATCGCATCCCAGTGTGCGTCGAATGCGCCCACAGGAATCGGAATTCCGGCGCGCAATCCAAACTTCTCGGCCCACTCGGGCGACAGGTACCCTGCGATCTTGTCGCTGGTCAGATATTCCCCACCCATCTTTGCGCGAATCCCGGCAAACACGGGATCGACAGCAACCAGGAACTCTTCCGGCGGCAGGCCGCCCCACTTGGGATTCCACATCCACTTGTGGCCCATGGCGCAAACACTGCGCTTCAGTTCGTTCACAGTCTTGATGCCGCTCAAGGTGGCCGCGACCATGTCGCAATGCTCCAGGGCGGTGACAAACAGCGGCTGTTTCCCCGGATTGTGACGCAGCCAGTGCAGCAGCTTGGCAAAGCCCCACTCGTGGCTATAGACGCCGCCGCACCACTCTATCGCTTCCAGTCCCATCGCGTGCGCTTTGGCTGTGATCTCCTCTGCCTCGGCATGGGCGCGATGGTCGCACCACAGGTAGTACTCATCCAGCGGCTCCAGACCCTCGCCCACCGGAATCACGCTGGAGCCGGTGGTATCAAGTGCGATGGCCGCGATGTTTCCGCCGCTGATTCCGGTTGTGCGAATCGCATCTTTGGTCGCAACAGTCAGCGCCGCCATCTGGTCTGCGTGGGCCTGCGTGGCAAAGTTTGGATCTTCGCGGCGACGATGAAGCGGGTACGAGGCCGACGCGGTCCCAATCGGACCGCACTCGCTGTCAACCAGCGTTACGCGCACGCTCAGAGTGCCAAAATCAACGCCCGCAACCACCGTCATGAGAGTACCTCTGGTAAACGCTTTCCAATTCGCACCTCAGACTACACTATCCAGACGGCTTGCGCAGGATCAACGGGTCGCAGAATCGTAGCTTCTGCTGTGCTCTCATTCACGGTCATCCTGGCCACCGTCTGCGCCGTCCGCCTTACTTCTTCGCGGAAGGCGCCATCTCCTTCGCCTTGTCTAGAGGGCTCGGCTTCGCCTCGGCTGGCGCGGATGCAACCTGGCCTGCAGCGCCATTCGCAGCTTTCGCCTTCTGCTGGTCCGCAGGAGGCGGATTTGCGTCTGTGCCTCTCGCCGCACCCTTCAAGTCCGGCAGCGCCCCGTTCTGGTTCTTTACCAGGATGGAGACTCGACGGTTCGAAGGATCGAATGGGTTGTCTTTCACGCGCAGCAGCTGGTCGGCGTATCCGCGCACCTGCGTCACCTGGTCTGAACGCACACCTGCCTGCTGCAGCAGCCTGCGCGCTGAGTTTGCCCGGTCCGCCGACAGCTCCCAATTGCTGTAGTTCGTGTCGCTCGAGTACTGCGACGCGTCCGTGTGTCCTTCGATGAGAAGGGAATTCGGCAGCGTCTTCAACTCACCCGCCAGCAGCGACAACAGTTCCTGTCCGCTGTCGCTCAGCTTCGCGCTCCCGCTCTGGTAAAACGTACCGTCCTTGTCTTCCAGTAGTTCAATCCGCAGCCCTTCTGGCGTAATCGTGATCTCAATCTGCTTTGACAGCTTCTCCAAATCTTTTTTCGCCTTGATCTGCTCCTCGATCTTGTCCTTCAACTTCTGCATGTCGTCGCCGGCGGCAGCCGTCACCGTCTCGCCCGTACCGCTCATCGTGGTGCCCATCATGCTTGCCGTGCCCTTGGGATCGTTGAAGTATCCCGCGACTGCCTTCTTGATCTTCACGCTGGAATTCATCAGCCACAGCACGATGAACAGCGACATCATCGCCGTCACAAAGTCGGCATAGGCCACCTTCCACGCGCCGCCGTGATGCCCGGCGTGCCCGCCGCTTCTCTTGATAACGATGATCGGTTGACTCTTTGCTGCCATGGCGAATCGCTCCCTTTAGGCAGCCTTGGCTGATTCCCCGGCTCCCGCGCCGTTCTTGCAGAACTTCTCCATCTCGTCGAAGGTTGGCCGCACATGCGCGGGAATCGCACGCCGTCCCATCTCAATCGCGATCATCGGCGCCGACCCCTTGAGAAACGAAAGCAGCAGCACCCGCAGCACGTGCAGATAAGCTGTTCTGCTCATCCGCCGTCTTGCTCATGTTCGAACTCAGCGGCCCCGCCACTCCGTAGCACAGCAGGATCCCGAGAAACGTGCCCACCAGCGCCGCCGCCACTTTCTCGCCGATCTCCTCCGGAGGTCCACCCAGCGAGCCCATCGTGATCACAACGCCCAGCACCGCCGCCACAATGCCCAGTCCCGGCAGCGCATCCGCCACCGTGGTCAGCGCACTCACCGGCTGCGTCGCGTCATGGTGATGCACTTCCATATCCAGTTCCATCATCTGGTCCATGTCGAACGGCTCTACGCCGCCGGTGATCGCCATGCGCAGCGTGTCGCACACAAAGTAGAGCGCATGGTGATCGGCCAGAAATTCCGGATAGTTCTTGAAAATCCCGCTCTCCTTTGGCTTTTCGACATCCATTCTCGACGCTCAAAAGCCCCTCTTTGCGCACCTTGTTCAGGAACTGGTACATCATCTTCAGCGCATTGAGATAGCGCTGCTTGTTGAACTTTGAACCGCTCAGCACTCCCTTGAGCCCCGCGGCAATTCCTTTCAGAATATGCACCGGATTGGCCACCAGCAGCGTTCCAATCGCCGCTCCGCCAAGAATCAGCAATTCCGCCGGCTGGACCAGCACCGCGATGTGGCCCTTCTCCATCAAGAAGCCGCCGATCACTGCTCCAAACACCACCAGAATGCCTATGATGGCGAACATGCATCTCTCCCTTTTGCGGCTGTGACGTGGTTCCCGCCTGCATGAACGCTCGCGAGCATCGCCGATTGAGCGCGTTCGAGCAGTTGGCGTAGCTCTTCGCCCCGCTCTGCCTGTGCCGCGCCGATGCTCACGGTGAGGGATGCGCGATCGCCCCACCACCTGAAGTCCGTTGTCCTCGCCAATCCCGCCAGCATCTGCGCGTGCGCCGCCAGCATTGCCGGGTTGTGCTCGTGCGAAAGAATCAGGAATTCGTCTTCACCCCACCTCCCTACCTCCTCAGCCGGTTTCAAACCTACGGCCAAAGTCCGCTCTACCTTCTCAAGCATCGCTTCGCAAGCTCTCGCTCCATGAGAGCGGCGCAACGCTTGCGCCTGGTCTACGTTCACCCACAGCACCCCAAGCGGCGTTTCCCCGCGCTCGAAATCCTCGTGCATCGAAGCGAGCCGGTCATCCAGGTCGGCCTGGCTTTCTCCCACCGTAGACCCTTCGCCAACCTCGCCATGAGGCAGCGCATCGATACTCTCCGCAGGGTGAAAGACCACTCCTGTTCCTATGCGCGAACCCATCTCATCGCGCAGTACCAGGATTCTCGCCATCGCGGGAAGTTCGTGGCCGAAACAATGCCGAACGTGCACCAGCGATCCGCGTCCCGGCGCAAACTCCGCATCGGTTTGAGCTATCCAGTGTCGCGCCCCGCCCACAATCACCTCGTCGAGTGCCTCGCGCACCGTGCGTCCCACTACTACCAGCCCTGTATAACCCGTGATCGCTTGCGCGGCGCGATTCCAAAACGCAACTCGCCCCTCCTGATCGGCAAGCGCAATGCCTTCTGCAAGGCTGTCCAGCGCGGCTTCGAACAATTGAACGCGATCAATCATGCAGATTCCTTCAAACTCTTAAATCGGCACGATCCCATCCAACTTCATTCATTGCCCAATCTGCGTTTGTTGGAATTTGCTCATGAATGCTCGCAATCCTCTCCGCTCGCGGCTCCGCAAAGTCGCGTGTTCTGAGAATCCTGATGTTGTATGCGAATCGCTCGAATAGGGCGGAGAGCTTACTTCGTGTTCGGCCCAGCGCCGTTCTTGGCGCCCGAGCCCGCCATCGGCAACCGCACGATGAAGCGCGTGTTGCCCGGCTGCGATTCCACATCGATTTTGCCGCCGAATTTCTGCGTCACGATGCGATGCACAATCTCCAGGCCCAGCCCTGTGCCTGAGCCCTGGGGCTTTGTCGTGAAGAATGCCTCGAAGATGCGCGGCAGCACATCGGCTGGAATTCCCGGACCATGATCCCCGACGCACACCGCCAGCCAGCCCGTCCCGCCGCTTCCATTTTCCGCCGGTTCTGTCCAGGTCGAGATCTCGATCTTGCCCTGTGCCGGCGAGGCGTCCGCCGCGTTATCGATCAGGTTGGTCCACACCTGGCTCAGCGCCGAACCGCGTGTTTGAATCGTCGACGGCATCGCTGCAAAACGCTTCTCCACTGAGATCTCTTTCATGCGCAACTTGTGTCCCAGTATTGTCAGCGTGCTCTGCAAGCTGTCGTGTACATCAAGCTCTTTGCCCGGCGACTTCTCGTCGTATGCGAACTTCTTCACCGCCATCGCCAGCTCCGACACCCGCGAAATGCTCTCTTCGATTGCGCACACCAGCGAGACGCTCGAAACCAACGCCTCCAGCCAATTCAGCGCGTCTGAAAAACTGCTCGCATCAAAATACTCGCGGGCGCATCTCAGCTCTTCCTGCTCGAATCCAATGGCAACCAGCGAAGGCGCAATGGTGAAGGCATTCTCCACGCCCGCCTTCGCAAGCCACTCCGCCAAAGCCTCTTCCGCGTCCGCCTGCTCGATCGTGCTCATTGCCGGCGCATGGCAGCTCTTCACTGCGTGTTGCAGCAGGTTGTGCATGCACTCCAGCTGATCGGGTGTCTTTGGCTTGCCTGCCGAGCGCAGGCTCAAATCCTGCAGCCGCAAAAGGTTCTCACGCAGCTGCGAAGCCGCACGCTTGGCTGCCGAGCCCGGATTGTGCAGCTCGTGCATAAGTCCCGCTGCAAGCGTCCCCAGCGATATCAGCTTTTCCCGGTGCACTGCCTCCGCCTGGTAGGCGTGCAACCGCACCGCCATATCTGCCAGAATCACCTTCCGCGTCGCGGGACAGCACGCCATCAATTCCCAGAACTGCTCAGCGGTAAACCGCACCAACACCGAGTCCTTTACCGTCGTGACCAGAAACTCGGCTTGCGTTTTGCCGATCAGCAATGGCGTTTCGCCGAATCCTTCGCCGGCGTGTGCAATGCCCACCAACTTGATCGTTCCATCCGGCTCCGGGCGCTCCGCGCGCGCTTCACCCTTTAGCAATACCCAATAGAAGAGTTGTGCCTCTCCCGGTTTGCCCAACACTGACTCCGCTTTGGCAGTCACCCGGTCGACCACTTCCACGCCGCGGACTGCATCGTCCGGTGTCTCGGCAAAAGGACGCGTCTTGCTTAATACCTCTGCTACATCCCGCCAGGGGACTGATTCGATCACGACCGACTGTTCTTGTAAGCCCATCTTGCTGTTTCAAACCCCGCTTAGAAACCTGCCAGGTACTGATGCGCAAATTGCACCGCGATCGAGCCCTCGCCCACCGCCGATGCCACGCGCTTCACCGAGCCGTGCCGCACATCCCCGGCCACGAATACGCCGGGTACGCTCGTTTCCAGCAGAAAAGGCTCGCGCCCCTCCCGCCAGCTATCCAGCGCCTTTCCATCCTGGCGAAGATCCGGTCCCGCCAGCACAAAGCCCTTTTCGTCCCGCAGTATGCTGCTCGGAAGCCATTCGACTCCGGGCTGCGCACCGATGAACACAAAAAGCGAGGACGCCTTCTCGCGATACTCTCCCTTTGGGCCACGCAGGCACAATGCCTCCAGGCGCTCTTCCCCATCGGCTGCAACTACCTGCGTGTGGGCCTCTACCACAATATTGGATGTTCGCTCGATCTCATCGATTAAGTATTTCGACATGGTTGCAGATAATCCCTCTCCGCGCACCAGCATCGTTACCTTGCCGGCGAACTTGGCGAAGTGCAATGCCGCCTGGCCCGCTGAGTTGGCGCCCCCCACCACAAACACTTCCTCGTCCTTGCAGGCTGCCGCCTCCACCAGCGCAGCGCCATAGTAGATACCCCGCCCCGCCAGCCGGTCGGCCCCTGGAATATCCAGCTTGCGATACTGAACCCCCGGCGCCAGCAGCACCACGTGGCTCGAGACTTCGCGTCCATCCGCCAGCTTCACAAAGCGATACTGGCCGTCGATCCGCAGCCCCGTAGCCCTCTGGGTAAGAAATTCGGCCCCGAACCGCGATGCCTGGATGTGCGCCCTGCGTCCAAGATCTCCGCCTGTAATCCCCGCCGGGAAGCCGAGGTAATTCTCAATGCGTGAAGTTGACCCCGCCTGCCCTCCCGGAGCCTCGGGCTCGATCACCAGGGTCCGCAGTCCCTCGCTTGCCCCGTATACGGCGGCGGCCAGCCCTGCCGGACCTGCTCCCACCACCACCATGTCGTAAAACTCCTGCGTTGCCTGCGTTCTCAGTCCAACCCGCCCCGCCAGTGCGTCGGGCGTCGCCTCCGCCAGGGCCGTGCCGTCTGCGAAAAGCACCACCGGCAACTGTTCAGGCTTCAGTTGCCGCTCCACCAGCAGTTTCTGCGCGTCTTCACTCGTCGCAATATCCATCCAGCGATATGGAACATGGTTGCGCGTCAGGAAATTCCGCAGCCGATGGTCGTTCAGCGACCAGCGGTTTCCGATGACCCGCAAGCCCTCGAAAGGCGGCCGGTATCCCGCCTTCCAGTCGTCCAGCAGGTCCGTCAAAACCGGGTAAAGCTTCTCCTCCGGCGGATCCCAGGGCTTGTTCAGGTAGTAGTGGATCCGCGCGGAATTGATGGCGCGAATCGCGGCTTCGGTATCGGCATACGCGGTCAGCAGGACTCGTCGCGCCTCGGGATACATCTCTCGTGCGCGCTCCAGAAACTCGACCCCCGTCATGCCCGGCATGCGCTGGTCGCTCAACAGCAGCGCCACCGGTTCTTGCCGCGCCTTTAATTGAGCGAGAGTATCCAATGCTGCCTGGCCGCTCGCCGCGCGCATCACCCGGTATTCGGCTCCGTATTGCCGGCGCAGATCCTGCACCACTGCTTCCAGAACACTTACGTCGTCATCAACTGCTAACAAGGTCGGCCTTGCCATATTTTTCTAGTCTAGGGCCTTTTGTCCCAAGACGGTAAACAGGTTCACTTCCGCCTCCGGAAGGATTCTCCGTGACGCGTTGGGCTTTTGGGCTGTAATCTAGTGTCGGGGGATTACCTAGGTTCAGGTACTTCCGGGTTGGTCGCGTGACGAAAGGAATGTGGATAATCCTTTCTAATGCTAAAACCGTGCAGGTCCGGACTCTCTACCCTTCTGCCGATAGTTCTTGCAGAAGCAAAAGGAGTTGCCGGAACGTGAAATGCAGCACCGGCCCGAGGGTTAGGGAAACCGGATTCGGCCCAGCGTTTTGAGTTCATTGGCGATGAGGCGCACAAAATGAATAAGGTCATTCTTGCCGATTCACAGGCGATTTTCCGGGCTGGCACCGCAAAGGTCCTGGCAATGGACGAGGATTTGCGGATTATTGCCCAGTGCACGGATCTGGATCGGATGATGCACGCCATCACCACCTTCCCCGGCTCCATTGTTGTCTTCGCCGCTTCGCTTCGGCCGGAGATGCCTCGCTTGCGGACGGTGATGGAAGCCGCCAACTGCCGCGGCATCGTCATCGCCGAGAATACTGAGACCGCCAGCAGCTACCTGCAGCAGGGATTTCGCGGCGTCGTATTTCGCAACGTCACAGGCCAGGCATTGGTGGAGTGCGTGCGCCGCGTGGCTGCCGGCGACACATGGGCGCCTCCCCAGCTCGCCATTCCCGACTCGCCTGAAGAAGACATGGTAGGAACGCGCGTCCGCGATCGGCTCACGCCAAAGGAGATGCGGATCGTCGCCTTGATCGTTCAGGGTTGCAAGAACCGCGAAATCGCCCAGCGCCTCAAGACCACCGAGCAGGTCATCAAAAACTATCTGCGCTCCATCTACGACAAGACCGGCGTCAGCGATCGTCTTGAACTGGCGCTATTCACCATCCACCACCGCGTGCTTGCTCAGGCCGCCGCTGAAGTAGGCAGCAAGCTAGAAGCCGAAAGCCAGCAGGCTCCCGCCATGCAACCGGGACCACCCGCCCTCGCGCAGGGTTGAAATACAGCCGAATCCGAGCAGATGTTCCCCCGGGGCCGCGCCTCTCAAGCGGCGCTTTTTCATCGCCCGGGCCCGCGCCGGTTCGAATGGGCGAACCTTCGGCAAAGGGAAGCATTGGCGGTAATACGCCCGGAATGCTATGAAATCACGGGCGGCCCCATATGAGTTCTGTAATCAAATACTCGTCACCAAGAGGCTTTGCTGTGATTGTGACCGCTTCGGTCCAAATCGCAACATATGCCCAGCCTTCGGCATCCAGAGATGGGTTTCCCAAAGAGGCGTTGTCCATCACTTGTATGTCAGGCAGGCCAGCTTCTTCCACGGGGTTGGCGAGAGTCATCATGCTCTCGAATTGTTTCTTCAGTCTCGACTCGGGGTATTCGTGCTTGAGTTCCGCGCTGAGTAGAGAATGCGCTGCAGCATGATCACCGCTCAGTAATGCGTGGGCGAACCTGAACCCGACAATGCCGTGTGGCGTGTCTTTCGTCTCCATAGTCGTCAGCATTCCGAAACTGTTCTGAAGCATACAACAAAGCAGGAGTAAGACTCTGACGTGATCTTCTTCCCGAGCTGTCGCCGATGGTTCCCGAGTTGTGGTCCACTCGTCACTATGCCATCTCTTCGCTTCTGGTCCCGGCTGGCTCCGATGGGGTTAGTGAAGAGTTGGCGGTGATACAACCAAGTAGGCAACTGATTGCCCTTCCTATTGCAGTCGGTGGTCCGAATTTGAGCTACTCTGTAACGGCGATGCTGCCAGCCCTCTGCGGATTTTCTCTAGCTCCGCCCCGTATTTGCGCATCATTCGCGACGCAAACGTACCTTCATCTCGTAACAGTCCCAAGAGCAGGTGCTCGGTGCCGACACGTGGAGATAACAATCTCGCGGCCTCTTCCCGTGCGTAGATTTGGGCTCTGCTACATTCCTCTGAAACAGGAGGTCTTGAAGTGATCGGGGAGGATTGAAGGGGTGAGATATCTTCGGTTGTGTGTAGAGTCTGTTCGATTTCTGCGCAGACAGACTCCTTCGAACTCGCCAGTGGTAAAAAGAGGTCTAAATACTTTTTCTGCTCACGGAGTACGACCAGAAGGAGATGTCCTGTTTCTACTTCTGAAGACCCTGACTTCTTCGCCTCGAATTGAGCGAAAAACACGAGTCGCCGGACCTTTTCCGATAGGAGATCCGGCGGGGCGCTGCTTCTCTCCGGATTTCTCTCGGCTCTAGCTCCGTCGCCCATAATCTCCATCACCTCGTCGCTTATGTCGGCAACATCCTCGCCCCGCTCAAGCCGACTTCTGATCTCAGCGATTCGCGCTCTTGTGGAGGGATGAGAGCTTTCCAAGAGATTCATGATTCTATTCAGCGCCCTGCTCTTTTGCTCCTGTTCCGATGGCGCTTCGTGGGGTACAGCCGCCAATTGGAAGCGGATCAAATCGAGGTCAGCACCGCGATCGAGTAACATCTTCGCTGCGGTGCTGTTCACCTCGCGCAAAATGGCAAGAAGCAGATGCTCGATACCGCTGTCTTCTTTCCCTGCTCGTTGCGCCTCCTCAGCCGCCATGGCCATAACGCGCTCAAATTCCTCGGTGCGCTTCGGAGTCGCCCTCTTCATTAGCTGGGAAAAGTCGTGCCCTTTTGCAGCGTTCTCGTGAATCACTTCGCTCATGGGATCACCTGTGACTTTGGTCGTCAGAAAACGATTCAGGAACGCAGGGTTCTCGCGCATGATTGCGAGCAGCAAATGCTCCGTCTCGACCTCTTGCGAGGCACAGAGACTGGCAATCGTGTGGGCCATTCCGACAGCAACACGCGCCTCAGATGTGAGCCGCTCAGACATATTCAAGTCTCCAGGCGAGATTCTCTTGGGAGATGTTACCAGCCGAGGCACATGAAGAATTTGTCCTCTCGGGTTCTCAATCACGAGTTCCGGTCGAGTCGTGGACAATGGGGAAGTTTGGCCAGTGGGAACCGGGCGCGCGCCACCATTTCTTGGCAAGCAGCCTCTACTTTTGTGCAGGCGTTCGAGGGTGGAAGTAAAAGCCACCCCGCACGCCCTCAAATTGGGTACTGTTGCTCGGGTTCGCCCTAGAGCTTTTCCGCCACGCTCTTCGCCTGCGTGAACAGCAGCAGATAATCGGGTCCGCCGGCCTTCGAGTCGGTCCCGCTCATGTTGAACCCACCAAACGGGTGTGCTCCCACCATCGCGCCCGTGCACTTCCGATTGAAATAGAGATTCCCCACATGGTACTCGCGGCGCGCGATGTCCAATGCCTCGCGAGATCGCGTGTAGATTGCCCCCGTCAAGCCGTACTCGGTGTTGTTGGCGACCTTCAACCCTTCGTCGAAATTCTCCACCTTGATCACCGCCAGCACCGGTCCGAAAATCTCTTCCTGCGAAATCACGGCGTCCGGCGCAACATCGGCGATCACCGTCGGCTCAAGGAAGTAGCCGCCGTCGTCATTCTTCACGGCATGGCCTCCAGCAACCAGCCGGCCTTCTTTTTTCCCGGTCTCGACATAGCCGAGCATCGTTTCTAGCGCCGCCTTGTTGACCACCGGTCCCATGTTGGGATTGGTTGCCGGGTCGCCCACCGTCAGCTTCGCAACCCGCTCCCGCACGCGCTCAACGAAGACGTCGTAAATCGGCGCCTCGACAATCGCCCGCGAGCAAGCTGAGCACTTCTGTCCGCTGAACCCGAATGCTGACGCGACAACTCCATCCACCGCCGCGTCCACATCCGCGTCCGCGCATACCAGGATCGAATCCTTGCCGCCCATCTCCAGAATCGTCCGCTTGATCCAGATTTGTCCCTGCTGATGCCGCGCCGCCCGCTCGTGAATCTCAAGTCCCACTGACTTGGATCCGGTGAAGGCGATAAACCGTGTCTTGGGGTGCTCGACAATCGCGTTTCCAAAACTCGCGCCCGAGCCGGGACAGAAATTCACTACGCCGCCCGGCATCCCCGCTTCTTCCAGGACTTCCACAAACTTCGCCGCTATCGTCGGCGAATCGCTCGACGGCTTCAGAATCACCGTGTTTCCGGTGACAATCGATGCCGCCGTCATCCCCGCCATGATGGCGAAAGGAAAATTCCACGGGGGAATCACCGCGCCCACCCCCAGCGGGATATACAGCAGCTCGTTCCGTTCTCCGGGAAGTTGAATCGGCGTCTCCGCCCGCGCCAGCCGCAAAGCTTCACGCGCATAGAACTCGAGAAAATCGATCGTCTCCCCCACGTCCGCGTCAGCTTCCGCCCAGTTTTTGCCCACTTCGTAGGTCAGCCACGCGCAGAACTCGAACTTCCGCCGCCGAATAATGTCCGCAGCGCCCAGCAGCAGGGAAACCCGCGTCTCCACCGGCGTTCTGCTCCAGAACTCAAAAGCTTCCAGCGCAGCCTTCATCGCCTTTTCCGCGTGCTCACCGCCCGCTTTCTGGTGGATGCCCACCACCTGCCCAGGCCGCGCCGGATTCAGCGATCGAATCTTCCCCTCCGTCCTCAGGCGATCTCCGCCGATGATCAGGTCGTATTCGTGCCCCAGGTGGCTGGCCACCAGGTCCAATGCTTCCTGCATTTTGCGGGCAGTCTCGGGTGCCTTGAAGTTCTCAAAAGGCTCGTTCGCAAACTCGCCGTGAGGCGAGCGCGGCTGGATTTCGGTCGGGAGAGAAACAGTTGCCATAGCGAATCGATTGTATTCCAGGGGTTGAATTTCGTGCCAAACCATTGGAGTCCGGATCGTGTTCAAAGGAGGCTTTTTTTGAATTACCCACGTTCTTCCGTGAACAGATAGAAACTAACCTCTCAGGCCGGGGTTCGAACCTATCGGACCTCTCTCCGTTTGCCCGCGCTCCGGCGCTGCAACTTGAGATAGACCAGAGCGCATCCGGGGATGACTGCGGCAACGCACCGCAGATGCTGGTGGTTCGAGAAACGCGCTTCGCACGACGGCACGTTGTTGAAAACAGTGAGGGATAATGAAACCCCGAATCAATTTCCGCGAATCGCGCCCTGCTCTTCTCCGCTCCGCTCTGCTTTCACTTTTGGCCCTCCCCCTTCTCTGCGGCAGTCTCCGCGCCCAACAGCCCGGTCCTCCGCAGAACTGGCCAACCGATGACCCCGGTCCCTACAACGGCCAATATCCGCCCAATCAGCAGCCGTATGGCCAGCCCCAATACCAGCAACCCCCTCAGTACCAGCAGCCACCCCAATACGGCCAGCCGCAGTACGCGCAGCCGCAGCAGCCTCAATATGGCCAGCAATATCCGCAGCAGGCCTATGCGGACACAAATCAGGGCTATGCGCAGCCTCAGTACCAGCCCTCCCAGGCGCTTAGCCCTGATCAGCTTGAACAGATGGTCGCTCCCATCGCCCTTTATCCTGACAACCTCCTGTCCATGGTGCTTGCCGCGTCCACCTATCCGGCTCAGGTAGCCTCCGCAGATCAGTGGCTGCACATGCAGGGAAATGCCCCTCCTGAACAGATCGCCGCTGCCGTTGACGCCCAGACCGGGTGGGACCCAAGCATCAAAGCCTTGACTGCATTTCCGCAGGTCCTCGACGAACTGGCCGGCAACCTGCAATGGACCACCGCCCTTGGCAACGCCTACTACAACCAGCCCCAGGACGTGATGCAGACTGTGCAGGTCATGCGTGATCGCGCCCAGGCCGCCGGAACGCTGCAGAACACTCCCCAGGAGCAGGTCACAGAGGACCAGGGAAACATCGTTCTTGCACCGCCCAACCCGCAGGTTGTCTACGTGCCCGCCTACGATCCGTGGACCGCTTATGGCCAGCCCGTAGCCCCCTACCCGGGCTTCAATCTGTTCGGTGCAATCGGCTCCTTCATCGGCAACGGACTGCTTCGTTTCGGCCCCGGCATCGCCATGCAGGCTTTTGCCACCACGCCTTTCGGCTGGCTTGGATGGGGTCTTGACTGGCTCGCCCACGCGATTCTCTTCCACCACGACACTTACTTCACCCGCAGCACCTCGGTGCGCGATTGGGGCTTCCCCCACGGCGGCCCGCGCTACTTCGGCGGCCGGCCACAAATGGCCCATTACCAGGGCGGCAACACCTGGGGACGCGGTGGCTACACCAATCCCCGTCAAGACCCTATTCGCCGCCCCCAGGGCCCCGTCTCGCAGGGTTCACCCTACAATGGCGGCCGCGGCGCCTCCGACTACAACCGCGGCTACCAATCCAACGGCTATCAAGCCAACCGCTATCAATCGAACGAAGGGCGCGCCTACGGCAATTCTTATCCGCGTTCGGCGCTTCCCAATCAGGCCTACAATCACCCGCCGCAGACATTCGCCCGCCCACAGCAATTTGCCGGCGGATCGCGATTCTCCACGGCCCGGCCGCAAACCTACGGCGCAGAGAATTACGGACGCCAATCCTACGGCTCTGTTATCCCCAGCCGCCCGGTCCAGAATCATTCGGCTCGTCCCGGCTCCGGTTACGCGACGCAGCCCTATCGCACACCCACGCCCAGTTTCCACGCCGACGCGGGAAGATCCTATGCCGGCTACGGTGAGTCCGGTTCTGTGAAGGAGCGCTCCGGCGGCTTCCACTTGTTTGGCGGCGGACACCAATCCAATGAGTTCGGTGGCCGCGAATCCAAGGGCTACGGTGGCGGCCATTCGTCTTGGAGCGGCGGCGGCTACAAAGCGCCCAAAGCCCCCAAGGCCCCCAGGGAAAGCCACTCCGGCGGCGGCCATTCCGGCGGCGGCGGCCACGGACATCACCACTAATCTCTAGATGAGTTCTCAAAACACCCTCATTCCGCGCGCAGCAAGGCGCATGGTTTGAGGGTGCTTTTTTTGCTCGCTCTTATTCCAGCAGGCTGCTGACTTTTTCCGCCAGCTTCTTCGGTGCGACCAGCGCGTAACTGCCCAGCAGCAGATCGTTCACTTCATCCCAATCGATTTTGCCCACATCCAGCCGCAGCGCAACCCAGCCTCTCGACGCAAGGTAATCGGGCATATAGAAACGCTTCGGCTGCGCCTCGACAAGCGCCTTGTTGTCACCCGGCAACACCTTGCAGGTCACCGCGACAATGCCATCCCCGTGATGATTGTCGAGAAAGTATGCGAAGGTCGTCTTCTTCACCAGAAACTGCGCATGCGATCCCTTTACCACGCGCGTCGCCTCGGGAAGCGCCAGCGCAATTGTGGTCAATCGGCTAAGCCGCTCGTCTTCGCCTGCTTGCTTTGCCATTCAGGTCTTCAGCCCCTGGGGAAACTACCGCGCCTCCGTCAGCGCCTCGGTTCGCTTGCTCATCTTCGCCGTGCGTTCCAGCTTGTCCCAATTAAACGGCTTGCCATCGATTGCCCGTATCAGCGTCTTGAACAGCACAATCGAGAACACCTGCCGATATGCAAACCGCTGCAGCCAGATGTGGAACAGCAGCCATCCATCGCCTTTGTTTGCCGGGTGCCTGCGCTCCAGGCTGAAAGCAATCGCCGAAGTGATGAAGTCGATCAGCAAAAACGCGCCGAAGTAAGCCAGCAGTTTCTCCAGGCTCGCGCTCGACGCCGCTTCCGGGTGATAGTGGCGATCGACGAAGTAGTGCACCAGCCCCGCCAGGAACATCAAATCGATAAACGGCGACACCAGCGGCAGCAGCATCTGGAAGATCAGTATGTTCGGCAGCGCGAAAAGCCCCATTGCCTTGTTGCGAATAAATGCGGCGCGATGTTTCCAAACCGCCTGCAGAATGCCGAACGACCAGCGAAACCGTTGCCGCATCAGCCCCTTCGCGTCGATGGGAGCCTCTGTGAACGCCAGCGCGCGATCCTCGTAAACCACCTTGAACTTCTGTTCCAGCAGGTTCATGGTCAGGTCGGCATCCTCGGCCACGGTATTGATCGGGTAGCCTCCTGCCTCTTTTACCGGTGCGGTACGCCAGGCGCCAATCGCTCCCGGAACAACTGTGACGACGTTGAAGAGGTCCAGCGCGCGTCGTTCAAAGTTCTGGCTGGTGATGTATTCGAGAGCCTGCCACCGCGTCCACAGGTTCACGCGGTTGCCCACCTTCGCATTCCCCGCAACCGCACCTATTCCTGGATCTTCAAAGTGGGGAAGCAGTTTCGAAATCGCATCCGTGGCAATCACCGTGTCGGCGTCGATGCCGACATAGAATTCTTCTTCCATCCGGTCAAGTGCGTAATTCAGCGCCGCCGCCTTGCCGCCATTGGGCTTTGTAAGCACCTGCAGGCGGCCCGCAGCCATTTCCAGCGGGTAGGCCTCGCGCGCCACCTCGAAGGTGCGATCCTTCGATCCGTCGTCGATCACGATCACGTGAAGGTTGCTGTAATCGGAGTTCAGCACCGAACGAACCGTGCGCACGATCACCTTCTCTTCGTTGTACGCGGGAATCAGCACCGCGACCCGCGGATTGAAACCCGGCGAAGCCTTTCGATGCGGGCGCCGCAACCGGTCGATGATCGCGAAGATACCCACCAGTATCAGCCGCGCGCTCATCAAGACGTCGCCGACAAAAAACACCAGCACAATGAACCGTCCGATGATCGACAGCACTGAGAATGCGATGGAGTCAGGAATTGCGCGGAGGTATTGACGCAGTGTCAGCGGCGGCATCACCTGTGCCGTGGTCATGCCCATCAGCGACGACACCGGCACAATGGTGTAGCCCTTCGCGCGCAGCGTATCAATCAGCACCGGCAGCGCAGCGACAGTGACAGAGCGGTCGCCGCCGCCATCGTGCATCAGGATGATCGATCCGCGAAACTGCGGCTTGGTCTTCATCCGATCCAACTGCTCCAGAACGTCCTGCGTAATCTCTTGCGGAGTCTTGCGAACCCGTTCGTCCCAATCGTCCGTATCGATCTTGTTGCCCACCACGGTGAACCCGAGTGCCTGCACGCGCACCACCGGCGCGGCCTCGTCGTCCGTGTCCGGCTCCTCGTCGATGTCGTACGGCGGCCTGAAATACAGCGGCTGAACCCCCAGCTTGCTCGCAAACAGCCGCTCCGTGAGCTTCACCTCGAGGTCGAGCCGGTTGTTGTCAATTTCGCTGATGTCGGGATGGAAAAATGTGTGGTTCCCAATCTCATGGCCTTCGCGCGCCACTCGCTGCATGAGGCCAATATTCTCCTGGGCCTCGGCGCCGATCATCATGAACGCGCCTTTAACCCCCTTCTCTTTGAGAATGTCCAGGATCTTTGGCGTCCACTTGGGATCGGGTCCATCGTCAAACGAAATCGCCACTTCGTTGGCCTTGTACCCGTAGTACTCCACCGTGTACGTGTGCGGATACACATCCATGTGCTCGTCGACGATGAGCTTCTTGCGCGGGTCCGGCTCGTCCGTGTCCACCGTGACTGTTCGTCTCCCGCTCTGCGGAAGACCGGTAACCCGCAAAATATCGCCCGTCCCCTCCTGGTCCACATCGTGTCCCGGCTTCAGCTCGTTCAGCGCATCCAGCGAAGTCGGATTGCTCGGCTTGTCCCATATGTTCCACAACGAACGATCTTCTGAGCCCAACCGCCATAAGGCGAAGGTCTGCAGCCCGAGCGCGCGCGCTGCTCGCATCTCGTTCAGCATCGTTACGCCATCCAGAAACCAGACCTCGTGGCGCGTATGCGTGTCCTCGTCGATGTACTGGTAGTGGGGATTGAGCGAGTTGTAATCCAGGTCGAGATCGGCATCCGCATCGCTGGCCCGCTGCCACGCATCGGGAACGTGGTCCACAACCTCGGTATTCACCACCCGCGGTTTGCGCAGCTTCGGGTCCCGCGCCTTCGGATCCGGAATCGACATCTCCCAGTCGTATCCGTAATTGCCCACCGCGCAGATCAGTTTCTCTTTCGGAACAACCTTCAGCGCCCGCACCATGTTGGCGACAAACCAGTCCTGGCTCGCGATCGGCCCCGGCTGCGAGTCCGTCTCGTGCTCGTCGTAGTTCATCAGAACCACGCCATCGGAATTCGAAGCGATCAGCGTCAGGTCCTCGGCCGATGTCGACGCGGCTGCATTTACATACAAGCGCAGTTTGCGCGCATGCAGGTCTGAATAGATCTCACCCACCAACGCAAGATAAGCCGGGCGCGCATCGTCTCTCAGGTTTTCAATGTCCAGCGAAAGCCCGTGATATCCCGGAAACGCGGTAAACAACCTCTGCAACTGCTTCCGAATCTCCAGCCGTTTCGCCGGGTCCTTCAGCACATCGCCCATCGCCGGATCGAAACTCTGCGAATGAGAGTTGAAGTTATTCAGGTGGGGAAAGATTTCCGTATCTTCCCGGGCCTGCTGGATGACGCCCTTCACCTTGTTGAATTCATCGGGATCGTGAACCCCGCTGGCGTCGAAAATAGGGAACTCGCGCCCATCCTGGGTGGTGCCCTGCAGCGCTGTCGAGGGTGCGTCCATATGCAGCCACTGCGGAAACAACAGGTCGATCTGGTGAATATGCTCTTTCAGCGACGAGTAACTGGCTGCGTCGTCCACAATGAAATACGCAGCGCGCAATCCTTCACCAGTATTGAAGGGGATATCCGACGGCTTGCGATCCGTCTTTCTGCGCGTCGGACGCGCCGACTTCGCTCCCTTTGCCAGCGGAGTCCGGTTCTGCAATCCCTTGTAGGTGTGTTTCTGCGCCGGAAATAGAAGTTCCGGTAGCGGCTGGCCGCGTAGAACGTTGAAAATGAACCCCGCGAGCACCAGCGTGGTGATCACCGCGGTTGCGTCAAGTATGCGACGCAGCCGCTTCCATCGCTTCCGCTGGGGATCGAAAAATATCTGTTTATCAGGCATCGACGGTCTACGCTATACAGTACGAATCGTATGGAAGCTGTCCCCTTGAGTCAATCGAAGCCGTACCGGCAGACAAATAACCGTGTCCCTGCGGCATTGTCGGTGCTGACAGCCCTTCTCGCCGGAGCCGTGCTGCGCGCTTGGATGCTCAAGAACTTCTTCGAGGTCAACGGGGACTCGCTCATCTACGGCGGAATCGCCAAAAACCTCCTCCTCCACGGCCGATTCGCCCTCACTGTGGGAACTGGCGAGACCTATCCCACTCTGATTCGGCTGCCGGGCTATCCGCTGTTTCTCGCCGTTTGCTTCAAGCTCTTTGGCATGGAAAACTATGCCGCCGCAGCATGGGTGCAAATTGCGCTCGAATTGGCCGGCTGCCTGCTCCTCGCCGATCTCGTCCGCCGCATCGCGCCCCCGCCGCTCAGCCGCGGCGCTGCCCATTGCACCCTCTGGCTGGCTGCGCTGTGTCCCTTCACAGCCGTATATGCAGCCAATCCGCTCACCGAAGGCCCGACGCTGTTTGTGCTCGCGCTCGCTATGTGGGCCGCTGCCCGCTTCCAGCAACGCCCGGGCTGGGGTTCGGCATTGTGCTTCACCTTTGCCGTTACCTGGGCCGCGCTGTTGCGACCCGACGGCGCGCTGGCAGCCATCGCCTTCACACCAGCCCTCGTTGTCGGTCTATTACGCACCAAGCCCGCCATTCCAATGGCCCCCGCCGCCCGCATGATCGTTGTGTGCCTGCTTCTTGCGCTCACGCCCTTTGTTGCGTGGACGTGGCGCAATTGGCACGTCTTTCAGGTCTTCGAACCCCTCGCACCCCGCTATGCCACCGATCCCGGAGAAACCGATCCGGCTGGCTGGGTGGCATGGGTCAAAACATGGTGTCTCGACTTCGTTTCCACCTCTGATGTCTATTGGAATGTCCCCGGCGACACCCTCGACATCTCAAAACTTCCCCAGCGCGCCTTCGACAGTCCTGAACAATACGCCGCCACTGCCGCCCTCGCGGCTGACTACAACAACAACGGCCAGAGCCTCACCCCCGAGATCGACGCCCGCTTTGCCCAGTTGGCGCGTGAACGGACCGCCGCCCATCCCTGGCGATCGCGTGTGTTCCTGCCCCTCGGTCGCGTCGCCGACATGTGGCTGCGCCCCCGCGTTGAAAACCTGCCCATTGATTCTGATTGGTGGGTCTACAGCCATCATTACGCCGAGACGCGCTTCAGCTGGTCCTACGCCGCGCTCAATGCGCTCTACCTGCTTCTCGGCTTTGCGGGCCTGTTCCTTCGTCCGCGCATGGCTCTTTGCATGCTGTTCTACATGGTGTTGCGCAGCGCGCTTTTGCTCACCGTCGAAGCCCCCGAAGCACGCTACACACTCGAGTGCTTCCCCATGCTCTTCGCCCTCGCCGGCATCGCGCTTTATCGATCGATATATTGGGTGCGGCTGTCAGTCGCAAATTTGAAAGCGTCGGCGGGCAATGCCTGATTCACCCTTATATTCGAATACGTGCAGGTCCGTGTGCTGCCCTGGCCCTCCTCGAATACCTGCTTCAGACTTACGCCCCGGTTCGAATCAATCCAGACCGTGATTTTCGGAAATTGCCTCAGCACATCCGGATCCTTCGCAACCAGTTCGAGCTTATCCGTCTTTAACCCTGCAACTGTCTCCGCCCCGAGATACTTGATGCTGAAATTCTGTTCCAGACTCTTCCCGCTCGCGCCGAACCCCAGCGCCAGGTAGCTCTCGTACTTGCCCGCCTTCTTTGAGCGCGTCACCTGGTCCGTAAGCTTGTCGTACATCAGGAACAGGCCGCCCGAAACAACAATGATCCTCGGCACCGGCTTTCCGTTCACCTCATTGATGTGGACGCCGATTTCGAACCCGCTGCCCTTGCGGTCGTAGTACACCACGCCCTTTTGCACGTCTGTATCCGGAACCGGCACGGTCTGTACCGAGTCCCATTCGAAATCCGCCGTGGTCGAGTGAAAACTCGCAGCAGCAGCATCCAGCTTGGCGAGCACCGACTTCAAATCATCAGCCGCAAACGCTGCGCGCCCCGGCAGCGCCATCAACAGCGCGATGCATGCAACAAGTGCAGTTTTCCGTGCAAAAAACATAGATTTCCTTTTCCTTTTGAACAATTAGGATGCTCTGAATCGAGTGGCCGTTCCCTTTTATCGATGAGCCCAGATCTTCCAGTCGACATGGCCCTCTGCGTCGCTGGCCGTCTCCCAGCGCACCACTGAAACCGCGTCCCCCGTCACCGGCTCAATCGCCTTGCGCAGCAGTTTCCGCACATCGTTCTCCCGCGTTCCCGCCGGAATGTCCACGTCCGAGGCCGCGATCGTCACGATAATGCCATGCCCGCCGTCGCCGATCACTTCAATGGGATGCTGCGGACCCGTCGCGCGCGTTGGCTTGTCGCCATAATCCCAGATCTGCGGGGTCACGAAAATGAAAAGAAGAATCAGCGTGACCATCACGTCGTAGTGGACATTGCCGCGCGGGTACGTCCAGTAGAAATAGCTTTTCAGTACTTTATTCATGCCAACCTTGTATAGGTTACTGCCCCTGGCCGCTTTCTGTCCTTTACGGGCTACAATTCGCGCTGGGTAATGCGCTCAAGTCCCCCCATGTAGGGGCGCAGAATCTCCGGAACCACCACCGTCCCGTCGGCCTGCTGATTGTTCTCCAGAACCGCCAGCCACGTGCGGCCCACTGCCAGCCCGCTCCCATTCAATGTGTGTACGAACTCGTTCTTGCCTTTCCCCGCTGGCTTGTAGCGAATGTTGGCCCGCCGCGCCTGAAAAGCTTCAAAATTCGAACACGAGGAAATTTCGCGATAAAGTTGCTGTCCCGGCAGCCACACTTCCAGGTCAAATGTCTTTGCTGCGGAAAACCCCGTATCGCCCGTGCACAACAACACCCGCCGGTACGGCAGTTCCAGCGCTTCAAGTATCTCTTCCGCATCGCGCGTCAGCCGTTCGTGCTCGGCGTCGGACTCTTCCGGCCGCGTGAACTTCACCAGCTCCACCTTCTGAAACTGGTGTTGGCGAATGATGCCCCGCGTGTCCCTGCCCGCCGCGCCCGCCTCGGCTCTGAAACAGGGCGTGTACGCCGTCAGTAGGATCGGCAGCTTGCCCTCGTCGAGAATCTCGTCGCGATACAGATTCGTCACCGGAACTTCCGCCGTCGGAATCAGCCAGTGGTCGTTGTCTTTGAACTCGCCGCGTGCCACCGCTTCCGCATCCGCATCCGAACAGCGAAACAGATCCTCGGAAAACTTCGGCAACTGTCCTGTCCCGAACAGGCTCTTGCTGTTCACCATGAAGGGCGGCAGCACCTCGGTGTAGCCATGCTTCTGCGTGTGCAGGTCGAGCATCAGGCCGATGAGTGCCCGCTCCAGCCGCGCCCCCGCACCCATATAAACCGCAAATCGCGCCCCGCTCAGCTTCGTTGCCCGCTCCAGGTCCAGAATCCCCAGCGCCTCGCCGATTTCCCAGTGCGGCTTCGGCTCGAACGTGAACTTCCGCTTCTCGCCCCAGGTTTTTACCGTGACGTTGTCCGTTTCCGAAGTCCCCACAGGAACTTCATCCCGCGTCAGGTTGGGAATGCGGGCCAGCGACAGCCGCATCTCCTCGTCGAGTGCTGCCGCAGTCGAGTCCAGCTCGTCCAGCTTCTCTTTGAGAGCGCGCGTCTCGTCCATCACGGCCGACGCGTCTTGTCCGGCCCTTTTCAGCGCGCCAACTTGCTGGCTGAGATCGTTGCGGCGAGCTTTCAGCTGCTCGGCCGAGGTAATGGCCTCGCGCCGCCGTTGATCCAATGTTCTGAAATCGCCCAGCAGAATCGCCGGATCGGCCCCGCGGGCGCGCAGTTTCTGTTCCACAACTTCCAGGTTTCCCCGCACAAATCCCAGGTCGAGCATCGCTCTACCAGTTTACCCGACCGATTCCGCCGCCCGGTGTGACCGCCCTCCGTTCATGCGCGCTTTGAAAGGGCACGATTTTAATCGTGCCGTATGTGGCAAAAAATCGAGATCGGCTTTAGTCGCTGAGGTATGTTCTTGAGAAAGCTCACCCGAAACAAATCTCTTTCCGCAGCCGGTTTCAACCCCACGAATCAAGACCCGTCTAGACGCGGCATGGGGATCTCAATCCCGCAAGTGGAGATTCAGCTACGGAGGGAGCGTGGGGTTTCAACCCCACGAATCAAATCCAGCAAGGTCTCCGGCTTTAGATGTGGTGTCTCACGAGGGCTGTTGACATCGAGCCCTGAGCGTCTTTGAAAGGGCACGATTTTAATCGTGCCGTATGTGGCAAAAAGTCAAGATCGGCTTTAGCCGCTGAGGTATGTTCTTGAGAAAGCTCACCCGAAACAAATCTCTTTCCGCAGCCGGTTTCAACCCCACGAATCAAGACTCGTCCCGACGCGGCATGGGGTTCTCAATCCCGCAAGTGGAGATTCAGCTACGGAGGGAGCGTGGGGTTTCAACCCCACGAATCAAATCCAGCAAGGTCTCCGGCTTCAGCCCCGGAGCCTTCCTATCCGGAACGCAATCTCAGAGAGCGTGAATCCGCATCATGCACACCGATGCTGCGCGGCCTGTTGCCGGAGAAGTAACTACCGAGTAGGCGGTGATAGGACAGTGATCAGTAGATTTCGTCTTTCGGTATGCTTAACCTTGCCAAGTCAAAAGCAAGAAACTGGCCCAAGTCGCGGGCAGGCCCATTCTTAGGCATCCAGCGGTCGACCACATGGTAACGACCGGCTTTTGCTCCCTCAATAATCCACTGCGATCCATCCGTTCCTGTTTGATCGTTGACCGGGTTGGGTGCACCCAAAATCCGTCGTTCTCAACCTTGGATCGGAGGCTCTGGGCTTCCTGTGCCGTTAGTGGGCGCGAGGTATTGGTCGTAAGTGTGCCAGGGCCGTACCCACCCGCGCCACTCGCAACCTTCGTGATCAAAATCCAAGTGCCATCGGCTTGCAAGTCAACTCTGACTGCGATGGGATGGTGAAAAGTGCGGAGCCAAAGGAATCGGTATGATTCTGCTTTCGTATTCGTCGCGACTGCTAAGAGAGAAGGCTCTCTGAGAGCGCGTAATTGTGTTGAATACCATTTGGCTTTGAAATCATCCCCTCTCAGATCGAGTGAGGATTTCGGGAAGAATTGCGCGTGGCCTTGGGTCGCAAGGGCCGCAATCATAAAAGCCGCGAGCCAGAGAGTTCGCATGTCGTATTCCTGATGAATGAGAGCGGCTTGAGTCTACCCTCTTAGACACCTCGAACGCAATCTTTGTTCCCAACTCGCGGTCGTGGGCGAATGGTCGCCAAATGGGAAGTAACTCTGTTTTGGGATGATCGGGCCACGTATTTCGTGGACTGTGGCAGGTCTAGGCCTCGGCAATGGCCGCGATGGAAACTCTCATGCCGGGAATTCTAACGGGTAATTTCGCGCCTTGCCGGGCAGGTGGATTCTCTGGAAACCATTTGGTCCACTCTTCATTCACTCCAGCGAAGTCTGTTTCTTCAAGAAGGATGACCGTGGCGCTCACGACTCGTTCGAGGGAAGAGCCTGCGGCTTTGAGAATGGCAGAAATATTCTGCAAACACTGCCTGGTCTGCTCCTGGATCGTA
Organism: uncultured Acidobacteriaceae bacterium; assembly: GCA_963826915.1. Taxonomy (GTDB): domain Bacteria; phylum Acidobacteriota; class Terriglobia; order Terriglobales; family Acidobacteriaceae; genus Telmatobacter. The sequence continues at coordinate 330,544 of CAWGYG010000002.1, read as the reverse complement.
TCGCCAACAATCTTTCCGGTCACCGGGTCGTGCGGACCCGTGCCTGACACGAACACGAGACCAGCTGCGCGTACTGCCTGGCTGTATGTCGGCGGTGGAGATGGGGCGTTTGCCGTTCGAATGATGTCTCTTGCCATAGATTCCTCCTGTGCTTACTGGAAACCTAGCGTCTCTCCAGGCAAATGTCGAGTCAGGGCATCCGAAATCGCGCCACGAACCTGGTGGAGCAATACCCCGAGCAGACCTTGATTTCCAGAACAGATGCATCGCTGAAGAAGCCAGGATTGGATTCCGGTCGGGTAGTGGGACCACTCGTATTTGGATCGTAGTTAATAGCCAATATGTATGTGGGTGCGTTGAAGGGTTAAGTGCGTAAGATCGGACCTCAACCTACCGTCGCAGAAGGCCCCTGCGCCCCTGCACGCCGGCCAAAAGCAATCTTTAACATGCAAACAGGATCTGTATGGGAAACCGCCCCAGGTTCCAACCAGTCCTTTGCGTAGAGTTTCCCTCGTTTTCGCTATCCTTGAACTGGGAAACAAAAGCCCTGATTCAGAATCTTTCAACTTCACGTCGCGAGACGCAACCGTTGAGTTGCATTTCAATTCACCATGTGAGATCAAGGCGTCAAAAAGCACCCCAAAACACCCCTAACTCCTTACCGGAGAGATTTCTGCGACCAACTTCTTTTGTAAGAGTATTGTGTAGCCACACACTCTCTGTAACCTCTTGAAGCTGGGATGTTTCCACCCAGAGACGGGGGTGGGGGGGTACAGGAAAGGAAGATTATCCCTTTGACGCAAGGTGGCTTCGAATGAGACCATCGGGCGCAAGGGGCCTGACATATGAAACTGATCTCCGGCTGGCTGAAGGGCACGCTCAGGCGTCTGCCTTGGCTGATTATAGGATTCGCTTTAAGAGTTCCAGAAAAACTATTAGACGACCGCATCACGGGATGGGCGAACCATCAGTTGGACGCAAAGACAGGAGCCATCATGGGATTCCTGTCTAGATTGGCACTCGGTTGCCTGAAATATCCGTGGTCGCCTGTGGTTTTGGTCGCAATTCTCATCATGCTTTACGCACTAGTGCGTGAGCATTTGAAGGAGGAGAGCGCCACGAAGCATCCTGAAGAAATAAGGCCTATTGAAATCTCCTTCAAGACTTCTCTAAAGCGCGCCGGAGTCGCCGCCGTTTTATTGCTGGCAGCTACTGGATTAATCGCTGTAATCTTGCCACCAAAATCGCCGGACGTTGCTGGGCCTTCACCCGCGCACGAAAATATACCCCCAGCAGCAACCACTCAACAAGAAGCGCCAAAACCGCGAGAAGTTACCAAGAAACAGGTTGAGGATGCAGTGCGAGAAGCAAATAGACTCCAAGCTAAATATCGTTCCGAATATCCAGATGATGTGGCGGCCAAAGGCGAAACGACTCGCGAAGTGGCATGGATTAATGAGCAACTTAGGCAAGAGAACGCAGGATTTGTTGTTTCACCGCCGAAAGACAAAGTTGCTTCACGAGGAGAGCCTTGCGCGCATCCGAGAGTAGAGTTCGACAATTCAACATTCAACGATACAAAGACGGCTGTAACCTTAAACGGAAACGTACCATGCACCAAATTCAACGGCACGACAGTTAACGGGGGGAATAAGGGGGTAGAGGAAAACGAAAAGCAGCAGCCGACGCCGCAGCAGGGGCCGGGCAGCGACAACACAACTTACGGGAATGTTGCCCCACCAGCCAGCGGCAGCAGAAACACGTACGTAGGTCCGACCGATTCCCATGGAAACACGATCATTCCAGCAGGAACCGCCGTGGGAGCTGGCGCAAAAGCTGATCCTACAAGTGTGGCGATAGGTTCGGGCGCGGGGACAGGGAGCGCGCCTATCACTAATAACTGCCCGAATGGTATCTGTATTTCGGGAGGGTTAGTCGAAAATCCGACCGTGAATAATTTCACCACTTCCACGCCAGCCCCGCCGTCGCATTTCATACAGAAACCATTCCCAGCGGTCGTACCTGATCCGGTACCTTCCCCCTCAGCCGATCCAATGGTCATTTCCACTTGGAAGCAGCGAACAATATCTGGAATGGGACTGGAATTCAATCCCGGGGTCAATGTGACGATTACCACAGATGGACCGTTTATCGACGACCCGACGTTTGTGGTTCAGTGCAACATCCCATGTACGGGATCGGCAAGTACTAATTACAGCGCAAGCTTCAAGGGTTTTACCGTTGACAGCGATCCTAGGATTGTTGGGGTGGAATTTGATTCACCTAAGCGGATGAGTACCGGAACCGAAGTGAACTTTAGAATCTTTTCTAACGATTCACGTGCTGTTTCTGTGATCGCGGCTGGAGCATTCCGAATACCTAAGCCGCAGTGAGTTTCTTGTATTCCAAAACGGGCGCTTCAATGAGTTTCATCAACGTATCACGGAACAGAAACGGGTTTGATCGATTGTTGAACCGGAACGTCATTTCATCGAGGTAGGCGGCAAGATGTTTTGCCGATACTTTATGCCACGAACCAATGATGCCGCGCTTCAAGAGCGAGAAGGCGGACTCGATGCCGTTCGTGGTGATGTCGCCGTCAACATAAACGCCGTCGTGATGGTTGACTGTGTTGTGGCAGGTGTCCTCGAATCTCCGCCTTCCCGATCGCGGCAGGATAGGCACTTCCATTCATCCGTCATGATGACGTCAACGTCTTCGCGAAATGTTTTCCTTGATGTACTTCGCCAGCGTTCCAGACTTCACATCCTCAGCCTTGAAGAATCGGAGATCTCCATCGCGTTGTTTGATGCCGACCACGATGGTCTTGTTATTGTTTCTGCGTCTTCCAGTCGACGGCCCCGCGTCTTTCCGCCAACGCAGCGTCTCATCCATCTCCACGATGCCGTCCAGAGGCTCAGGGTTGAGTTCCTTCATCGCCGCACGGATCCGATGGCAGAGGTACCACGACGTTTTGTAGCTGAGGCCGAGAACACGCTTCAGCTGGTTGGCGCTCATGCCCTTCTTGGACTCGCAAAGCAGGTAGACGCACAGGAACCACTTCCACAGGGGAAGGTGGGAGTCGTTAAAGATCGTTCCAGCGGTCACGGAGAACTGGTAGCGGCAATCGTCGCAGTCGAACTGGTTGCGCTTTATGATCTTCGAAATCTTGTCCGATTTGCAACGTGGGCACGTAATCTCGTCGGGCCAGCGAAGCGCCTCAAGGTATTCGCGGCACTTGTTTTCGCTTCCAAACTGCTCAATCAGAGTGCAGAGATTAACGGAGTTTTTCATGCCTAAAGCCTCCAGTTCGTTCAAACATCCGCGCCACATGACAACCGAAGAAGCTGTTAACCATCTCTTTCACCCTGCCGTTGTTAAACACATTAAGAAAGAGAAGGATGCGGAAAAAGCGAAGTCTAAAAAGCGTCCACTGAAGAAAGGATAGAGGATTTTCAGCCTTGTGTCAAGTATATAATCTTTCCGGAAAGTAAACAGGCGCCGGCCTGTGCCCTTCCGGCAAAAAACCGCGGTGCCGGGTTGAGGTCAGTTTGAAGGGTGCGCGCTTCAGTCGGAGGTTGCAGGCTTCAGCTCGCTGGGTACGGGCTTGAGTTGAAAGATTACGGGCTTCAGTTGAAGGGTACAGGCCTCAGCCCGTACATCCAGCCCAGCAAAACCCAGCCCCTGAGGGAAGGCCCTTCAAACTGCCCACTACCCGGTGCCGGGGACACCAAACGGAGATGGCTTTTAACCGAAATAAGGCCCGTTTAACGCGCCCGAGTCGACCAAGAAATGCCAAAAAGTGCCAAAAATGACCACTTAAGAAATGGATTAAGCATTTTGTTTTAAATGTGTTAAGGGATAAATTGGCGCACAAGTTAATTTTTTCCGTTGTTTTTCTGCCGTGTCAAAATACCCGGCCCCTCACTTCACATCAACCGCCGTCGCTGATTCGTCCTTCACCGGCCCGGCCTCAATCTGCTGTTCCCACCCGGGCAGCCGCTGGTCCCCCGTAATCAGCCGCGCGCCGCGCGTAAACGTGAAGTAGGTCCATACCCATGTCCAGAAAACCGCGATCCGGTTTCTGAAGCCGATCAGAAAGAAAATATGCACTGATATCCAGGTGATCCACGCAAAAAACCCGCTCAGGTGCGCCTTGAACGGCCACTCCACCTTCGCGACCGCAGCCATCCGCCCGATGGTGGCCATGTCGCCCTTGTCAAAGTAGCGGAACGCGGGCCTGCGTTGCTGCGCAAGATCAGCCTTGATGATCCGCGCTACATGATCGCCCATCTGCATCGCCGGTTGCGCCACGCCGGGAATCGGATGTCCATCCTGTTCGAGGTGCGCCAGGTCGCCCAGCACAAAAATCTCCGGCATTCCGGGAGGATTCAGTCGATCGTCCACGATTACGCATCCGCGCTTGTCCATCGGCGCACCCAGCAGTTTGCCCAGCGGCGATGCCTGCACGCCAGCCGCCCACAGTGTTACAGCGGCCTCAATGCGTTCGTTGTTTGCTTCCACCCACCCTGGTCCACGGCAGTCACTTGCCTGCCCGTGTGCACTTCAACACCGAGATGCTTCAACTCCGCCTCTGCTTTCGCCGAAAGGTCAGGTGGATAGGCGGCCAGCACCCGCTGACCCGCGTCAATTAACAGCACCCGCGCTTTCGACGGATCGATGTGGCGAAAATCATGGCGCATGTAGAGCTTGGTGATATCGCTGATCGCCCCCGCCAATTCCACGCCGGTCGGGCCGCCGCCAATGACCACGAAGTTCAACGGAGGATGCCACCCATGTTCCTGCATCTGCCGCTCCGCAAGCTCGAAGGCCAGCAGCACTCGCCGCCGAATCTCAGTCGCATCTTCGATGTTCTTGAGACCCGGCGCCAGCGGTGCCCACTCGTTGTGGCCAAAGTAGGAATGGGTCGCGCCCGTGGCAAGTACAAGGTAGTCGTATGCGATGCGCGCACCCGAACCAAGCGTCACCTGCCTCTGCTCCACGTCGATACCGATGACCTCATCCATCAGCACCTCGGTGTTGGCCTGCTTGCGAAGAATCGTGCGGATGGGCTGTGGAATGTCAGCCGGGGAAAGCACCGCCAGTGCCACTTGGTACAGCAGAGGTTGAAATATGTGATGGTTGCGGCGGTCGATCACGGTTACATCTACCGCCATGTGCGCCAATGCCTTGGCCGCGTGCAAGCCCCCAAACCCCGCGCCCACAATCACCACGCGGGGCCGGGCCGACTGCTTTTCCGCCGCGAGCGGTTTGGTCAATTCACTCATCGTGCCTCACCTTTTATGTGATGCCCGAGAGGTCGGCTTAGTCACAGTTGATTAGGGATGCTGTTCCACAGCGATGGAAAGGCTGCTGGTATTTCCGGTTGCGGCCAGGCCGATTAGGTTAGTTGGTACCCCGGGAATCGATACGGGAGTAAACGTCACCGTCCCGTCGACTGCAGACGACGCCACCGAGGTTTGCGAGGCCAGCAGTGGGGCTTGCTGGCAGCGTCCGTGTGGCGCGCAGGGGGGCGACCATGCGTAAAGGGCCTCGTACAAAGTCACCGTTCCACCAGCCATTGGGTTCCCGTTCATATCGCGCACGCGCAGTGTGATTTGCCCCGGAGTGCCGCTGCTCGACAGGCTTTGCGCGGTCCCCGAGACGGCTTCCAGCCACGCGTATCGGGACGCGAGCCCGTGACCGTGAAGCTCACACACTGGCTGGTGCCGTTCAGGCACGCATTCGCAGTAGATTGCTGGCCTTCTCCCAGCGGTCCCACCCCGAGAGACTGCGTCGCGATGCCCAGGGAGTTGGTGATGGCCGGGGCGACGTCGACCGCGGTGAAATTATCGAATGCCTGCCACTCCACTGACTGGTTCGCCGCGGGTGCGCCGTTGCTGAGCACAAGTGCCTCCGCTGTCCAGTTGAGCGAGACGCCGGAAGCGACAAACAAGGCGGGTGTCAGCGCCGCGATCACCGGAGGCGTTCCGCCTGTGAAGTGCGCCTGAAGACTCGCACCATTTGTCAGGGACGCCACGACAACTGAAGGGCCAATTGCAGCAGTCACATTCATGGTCGCGATGCCGTCGCCGGTTGCAAATACGGTGCACGTAGTTGAAACGCAACCCAGTGTCGCCGTTCCGCTGGTGACGGTGAAAGCCACCGTAACGCCGCCGGCAGGCACGAGGTTAGATCGGAGCACTGTGACCGTAAACGGATTCGGCACGCCAATCGGAAGGGTGCCCGAGGGCGCGGTATTCAGATTGAGCGAGTCGCCGTCGCCGGAGTCATAGCTGATGCCGCCTGTAACAACACTGGAGGCGTAGAAAATGGGCAGATCGTCTACCTCGACATCAACTGAGCCGGTCACGCCGGATGCGGCGGATGGAGCAATGGCCGTGATTTCATTGGGCGAGATGCTGGTTACGAGAGCCTTCCGTCCCCCCACCAGCACCGTGTCTGAAGGCCGGAAGCCCATCCCATGTATTACGATTGGGCCGCCTCCTGCCGGCAGGCGCTGCGGCTGGATGGTATCTGCATACAGAACCCAGCCGTTATACGCGTAGTCCGGCCGGCCTCGCCGGCATGTCCGCGATTCCCAGGCGCACGACATTGTCGGCCGAATTTGATACCTGTAGCCACGTTTCTCCTGTAGCCCATCCGTTGAGCCCCGGGCCCAGCCGACCGACGGCGCACTCACCGGGTCGAACGCGTTCTAGACCCCGATAGCGATGAGCGCCTTGGTTTCGGTGGGAATGCCACTTTCATTCAGAGCCTGTGTCACGACCGTGAAAGTGTGACCTGCCCTCGCCGGAAAGACGAACCAGTCCGTCTGCCCCACCTGGCTTAGGCGGCCACACCATAGACCGCTCGGTGCAAGCATGCGCGGGTTCGCAGCAGTCGCAATTGCATCTTGCGACCCGCCCACTGCCGAGTTGGCAATCGTCACCGTGAGGGTTTGCGCGCCTCCGGCAGACATTGCGGGGACAGAAATGATGGGCATGGTCCCGGAAGGCGAGGGAGAACCATCCACGTACGGGCCAACGGATTCAGTGAGCATATAGAGCGGATTAATAGGTTCGAATGTGACCTCGTAAGCAGCCGAATTCGAACCAGGTGGCAACGGCATATCGCTCAGGTCGAAATAGCCTTGCAAGGTCGCGTCATTTGAACCCCACATAGCCAGCGGATTTCCGTTTGAATCATTCCACCCTGTGACCGGGTTACCATGTTTTCCATTGAAGTATCCGCCTGAGACAAAGGTAACCGTGTATTGATACAACGGGTCGCCGTTTACGTCGAGGGGACGTGCCACTACGTTCACCCCCTGCATGCCGCTCCCGGAACCAAAGTTGATTGTCCCCGCGATGGATACGGTGTTTGCCGCGGTAAGCAGCTTGCCCGGAAATGCGGCGAGGTTCGAGGCCGTGATGGGATAGATTCGATTAAGCGCGGCAATGTCGTCATAGCGCAAATGGGTTGGATCGGGAATGCACATGCCGCCCGCCGCCGCAAACACCGCTCATGGGCTGCATCACAGCCCAGCCAAGTGTCCCATCTATCTCACCATCACTGAGAGCTCCGGGGTTCACTTGCGCATAGTCGAGGCCAAGAACACGCCCAAAAGCGCGCTCCAACTCGTAGTTCATCATCTCGATCAAGTTTGTGTTCGTGGCGCATAACCCGTTCAAAATGAGCACGGCATGGGCGATAGTCGCATCCGGATTGATATTGTCGAGCCAGACCATGACTCCATTGTTCTGGCAGCTGGTCGGGTCGCTCGACCCGGCACCGAAAATGCTGTTGATGACCGAGCCGTCCGAGTCTAAGATGACCCCCAGCGGATAGCTGGTAGCCGATGGCGCAACATCAGCAGGCTGGGCGATGGCCGCATTCCCGGCCACAATGTTCGCCCCGCCGACGTCCTCGTTGAGGGAACCTGCATCGGTGAGAACCACGCCAGCCGTCGGCACCGCACTCCACAAAGCCGCCGCCGCATTGACCATCGCTGTTGCCTGCTGGTTTGAGATTTGGCCATTCAGGACCCTGGTCGACGTAATACGTGACAACTCCGCCGGGCCAGTGTACCGGCATCCCAACCACCGCGGGATTGAAGTAGCTGGTTCCGGCCACGTACTTGGGTCCGCCGGCGATGAGATGTACCGGCGAGAAAGCGCAGTACAGCAGCCAAGTCGCAAATCGCAACGACCGGAGCAAGCTGGTTGGACACGACAATCTCTCCAGGGAAAAGATGCCTGCTCTTATTGGGCCATTCTCAGGATTCGATTCTTGGGAAACCCTTATCTGAGAAGCGGCGCCGAGAATCCAAAACCAAGCTCGAAAGTGAGTGCCTTTAATAGAGGCGGGCATCAAAGCACACTGGTAACAAGTCGTTGACTAAATCAGTTACCTAAGTTCTACATAAAGATACTTTCTCCGTTAGAATGATTTAGCGCTCCCAAAGAAGAGACCCCACGGCTGTTGGCAGGAGGAACGTCATTAATACACGGTTGCGTTTGGGCGATTCGCTTATTCGGCAAAACTGGTCACTGAGCAGGATGTGGCTAAGGCACTGGAGCGTCTGGCGGATCACGGCGGGCGGCTTGGTGACAATTTGGTCGCCAATGGTGCCATCACGCAAGACACGTTGGATAAGTTCTTGCACCGCACTCCGAGAGAGCCGGCGGATATCGCGGCCACCGGACTGGATGAGACGGATCTGCTGAGTTTGCTCCTGAAGCTGATCTACGTTGGGCGCCTGCAAACCGTGCGGCAGTTCTCCGAGGCCATCAAGCTTCCTTACAACATCGTGCTCGAATTGGTTCAAAAGGCAGTTGACCGGCAACTACTGCAAAACCTGGGCTCACGACACTCCGACAGCCTGATCGACCTTGCTTACACGTTTACTGACGAAGGGCGGCGGTACGTTCAGGACGCACTGCAACGGCTTCACTACACCGGGCCAGCGCCGGTGACGATCGAGGAATTCACTGACCAGGTCAACCTGCAAAAGCTTACGAATGAACTGGTGACTTACGAGAAGATCCGCGCGTGCACCGCTGGTCTGCAGTTTGACGAGAGGATCATGGAACAGTGCGGACCGGCGCTCAACTCAGGCCGTGCCATGCTTCTATATGGGCCGCCGGGAAACGGCAAAACTACCGTAGCGCAGCGATTCGCCTCCGTATTCAGCGACGTCATCTATGTTCCTTACGCGGTCGTAGTTGAGGGTCAGGTCATCCGCGTTCACGATCCCAGCATCCACATTGCGCTTGACGCTACAAATCTCGACGATGAAGGGGCATTCACCGTAGTTAAGGCGCAGACCTATGATGCGCGTTGGGTTCCTTGCCAGAGACCGTTCGTGGTCACGGGCGGCGAGTTAACGCTGGAAATGTTGGACCTGCGCTATGACCCGACGGGCCATTACTACGAGGCTCCGCTGCACGTGAAGGCGCTGGGCGGCTGTTTCTAATCGATGACTTTGGGCGTCAGCTGGTGAGCCCTACGAATCTGCTGAACCGATGGATTGTGCCGCTGGAAGGCAAAGTCGATTACATGAAGCTGCACACCGGCAAGACCTTTGCCATCCCGTTTGAGGAACTGGTCATCTTCTCGACGAACCTCGAACCGGAAGACCTGATGGATCCGGCGTTCCTTCGCCGCTTGCCGTACAAGATCGAAGTCGGACCGCCGACGCGCGATCTGTATCGAAAGATTTTCGATAGCGAGTGCGCAAAGCAGAATGTCGAAATGACTGACGAAACATTCGACATTATCGTGCACAAAGTGACTGTAGAAAAGGGGCTGAAGTTTGCGGCTTATCACCCGCGCTTCATCGTCGACCAGGTTGTGGCAACCTGCCGATTTATGCGAGAAACCCCACATTTCGAGCCTCGGTTCATCGATTACGCAATCGACAATCTTCGGGTGCGGCACAGTTCGGGAAGCAAGCCGCCTGTGGGAACATCCGCCCGGACGGCCGATCAGCAACTGGCTGGCGTCGCCTGACGCCAGCAATTTCTCCGCTCCCGGTAGTTGAATCTCCGGATAAAACTCGAAAAACGCGTCCAGGCTGCGCTTGACTGCCTCTCGATCTCCTGGCGTGAGCCTTCAATGCTGTGCATGGTGACTTGCGCTTCGTGGCCGTTGGCCAGCTTCAGCGTAGCGTCATGGATCTCTGTAACTTCGCCTTGGGTAGGGGCCAATCCGTAGATAAGAGTCAGATTTGCCATGTAAATCATCTTATCGACGTTCCCGCACGGAATAAGGCGGGATTTTGTCGGCTGGGGCGGGACGAAGAAACGGAGTTCCGGCGACCCTGCTAGCTGGGCGAAGCGGGTGCTCCCGTCTACAATCTACTGGGAAACCTCATGACAGAAATTCGCGATACCGTGATCTTGGGCTCCGGTTGCGCCGGGCTCACTGCAGCCATCTATAGCGCTCGTGCCAACATGAAACCGCTGGTGCTGGAGGGCCATGAGCCGGGCGGCCAGCTTTCCATTACATCCATGGTCGAGAACTTCCCGGATGGCCGGACGGCATTCAGGGACCGGAACTGATCCAGAACATGAAGAAGCAGGCCGAGCGGTTTGGCGCACTTTTCAGTTGGCTCATCTCGATCGCGTTGATATTGGCGAGCACCCGTTTCGATTGCACACCTCGGCGGAAGAGTTCATTCCCGAACGTTGATCATTGCGTCTGGTGCAAGCGCGCGGTGGCTGGGATTGCCGAGCGAACAGGCGCTGATCGGACACGGTGCTCAAGCTGCGCTACGTGCGATGGATCTTCTTCCGGGGCAGGCCGATCGCGGTGGTGGGCGGTGGCGATCTGGCGATGGAGGAAGCGCTGTTTCTTACGCGTTTCGCCTCGAAACTGACGCTCATTCACTGGCGGCCGATTTCCGAGCTTCAAAGATCATGCTGGAGCGTTAATGGCGCATCCGAACATCGAGTTGCGCACCAACACAGTCGTTGACGAAGTGCTTGGCGTGGAGGAAAAGTCAGTGAGCGGGCTGCACATTCGCGACGTCGTTACGGGCGCGAAGAGCGTGTTGCCAGTCGAGGGACTGTTCCTTGGCATCGGACATGAGCCCAACGCAAAGATGTTCGGGGGACTCATTGATCTCGATGAAGACGGAATGTGATCACCACCGGCAACGTGCTGACTACTCACCATGGAGTTGTGGTGCCAGGCGTGTACGCATGCGGCGACGTGCAGGATCGGCGTTACCGGCAGGCGATCACGGCCGCTGGTTCTGGGTGCATGGCGGCCCTCGAAGCGGAGAAATATCTAGAGGAGCACGGGCACTGAGGCGTCGCGGAATGCGGATAGGAGCGCGATGACGGCGCTGCGTGAGAATCTTGAGCGGCTGGAAGAGTCGATCGCGCTCGCGTGCCGCCGCGCAGGGCGAAAGCGCGAAGACATCGAACTCATGGCGGTCTCGAAAACTTATCCAGCATCTACCATCGCTGAAGCGGCCGCGCTGGGACTCAAACTCTTCGGCGAAAATCGCGTGCAGGAATTTGCAGGCAAAGCTCCAGACCTCACTTCACAGTTGGCTGAACGCGGCCTCGCTGCTTCGGGCGAGCAAATCCGCGTGCACTTGATCGGGCACCTCCAATCGAATAAGGCCACGAAGGCAGTGGAGTTGTTTGACGCTGTGGACTCCGTGGATTCGCTGCGGCTGGCCGAGCGCCTGAACGATGCGGCAGGCAGAACGGGCAAGCGGCTGCCGATTCTGATTGAGGTCAAGCTGAGCGACGAAGAGACAAAGGCTGGAATCGAACCAGTGTCGGATGAAGCGAAGTGGTTGCTTGAAACCCTTCCAGATTTTGCTCACCTTGAAACTCGTGGGCTCATGACAATTGCTCCCTGGGGAGTTGCGGAAGATGTGACTCGCGCATGTTTCCGCAGCTTGCGCGAGTGGCGCGATCGGTGGGCGGCTGCGCATCCACGATTGGGTCTGGAAGTGATGTCGATGGGCATGAGTGGCGACTTTGCTCTTGCGATTGAAGAGGGAGCGACACGCATTCGCGTGGGAACGGCTTTGTTCGGCAAGCGGGCTCCATATGCGGGTCCTCCGGAATGAGTGGTGGAATGTTGCGCGCTGTGGCAACAGGAGTCACGCTAGCTGTGCGCGTGCAGCCAGGCGCGAAGAAGACTGCGATCACGGGAATCTACGGCGAAGGTGCGGAAATGCAATTGAAGATAGCTGTGCAGGCTCCGCCCGTCGAAGGCCGCGCCAATGAGGCTCTCATCACCTTTCTTGCTGATACGTTCAACATCCACAAGAGCGCGGTGGAACTGATCAATGGGGAGCTTTCGCGCAGCAAAGTGTTTCTTCTGCGCGGGATTAAATTAGCGGATGCCAATGCGTTGCTGAATCGATAGATCAAAAGACTTGGCCAGCTCTCAATTAAACTGCGAGCTGGGTTATGGCTCAACTTGGGAGAAACCATCGCACAGGGCTGAAGTGTCTGCGTGAGAACGCAAGCCGGGGAGGGATGCATCGCCCCTACGGGGCTCGGGTTCTACTCTTGTCGTCATCCCCCGGGTGACGCCGTTGATCCGTGAAGCGGCTCGGCATCGGATTTAGGGATGACACGTCACCCCCAGCGGGTTGCTGCAGGGATACCGGGCGGTAACTCTGCGGGAGTGTCACCGCCCACCCGTCTGTAACGAAAGCTTTACTAATGGGATGGTCCACCGCCTGAACCTCAGTCCACAATCCACTCAGAACCGGCGAGTTCTCGCTCGATGCGCGTAGAATCGTTCCGACTCAACACAGCGGAAACTCAGCGACACGCAGAGTCGTGCACAGCACAAACGAGGCGCGTAACGTAGTGAAAGATTGCAAATGAGCCATAGCTCAGGTGTGGCATCGCACTGAGGATGTTCGATGAATTACATCGTGTACCTTGTTTACTTCTGCATTTACGTCTCAGCAACACTAATTCAATATGCGCATCCGCCAGCCGTCAGCCAGTATCCTTACGCATTCGTATGGCCAGCTGTTGCCCTCTCGTATCCTTTCTGTTTAGCCCTGGTGCACAAACGAAAGCGATTTTGGAGAGGCTTGTTGACGATCCTGCTCCTTCTGGTCTTTGCACAAGCACTTGAAGCGGTTGTCTACCTCTTGAGAACGAATGGCTTCCAACACCGTGACACCGATACGGTTGTCATTCTTGGGTTTTATCTCATTGGGCCGCTTGTTTCGACGGCAATTTGGTTCTCCATCGGATATTTCATAACTTGGCTGTTGCTTCGACGAAAGCTCGGCTGAGCATGACGACGAGAATCGTGAGCAGGAGTCTGCGGAGTTTCGAGTGGATGACCGCCAACCCTTCCGTTACTGGTCGATAAGCATCTTTGCGCTTCACAGTCGCCGATGATGAAATTGGCTGGCGTCAGGAGATATGGCCTGCCTTTTGCCGAATCCGGCGGCTGGATAGCCATGAATTGCCCGGCTCCTTCAATCGATGGCTGAAGTCGCCGTACCCGCCGGTCATACCCCGTGCAGATCAATACCCCTCCCCGGCGCACAATAAGAGGAGTCATGAACTCTGAACCGTCTTTCAAAACTGCTCAAAAAAGGCAGAAAATAATTTTCAAGGCTGTATTCCCGTACAACTCATCTCAACCCTTCCAATTTCAATCGCTTACGCCCACAGGCAGTACAGGATTACAGAAATTTTGTGCCAAAAACGACCAAAATATGCCACTCAAGCTTCAATAAGAAAGCCAAAACCTGCCACCTTTTGCCACCCCAAAAGAGCCTCCGAATCTCATCGCCTTCAGCCCTCACAAAAATCCGACTTTTGCAGATCATTTCCATCCCTTCACGCACAATGAAAGAGAAGAAAAAACCAGGGCCCAGAAGCCTCCAGTCCAAAAATCCGCTGCAAGCCCTTTCCTGAGAAATATCTGCAGCGAAGTCTTTCTATTGAAAATACCTGCACTCAGCCGCTCTTCGTAACCCCATGAAAGCAGGATATTTCTTCCCAGATACGGGGGTGGGGGGGTACCTGACGTGCCTTTGCAAATTGATGCTGGCATCAGGCGTTTTCTGGCGCTAAATGAAACCCACCTTCCGTTAGTGCACAATGGAGAGAAGCCCGGATGGCACACGAATGACCAGCACGACCCTGCAGGACCAACTCGACGAGATCACGGCCAACACCCGCCACCTCGTGCAGCCCGAGCGGCTCGCAGTTGGCGAACGCGCTGTCGAGGAGTTGTTTGCCTCTGGCATCGAAGACCAGATCCTCCCGGTCGGCGCCGTCGCACCCGAATTCGCGCTCAAGGATTCCAATGGAAAACTGGTGCGCTCGGCAGACCTGCTGGCGCTCGGCCCGCTGGTGATCAAATTCTTTCGCGGCCGCTGGTGCCCTTACTGCATGACCGAACTGGAAACCTGGCGCGACCTCTACGGCCAGCTTCGAGAGCGCGGCGCGCTGATGGTTGCCATCGGCCCGCAGGTTCAACGGCAGAGCGACTTCATGGCCAGCCAGCACGGCATCCCGTTCCCCGTGCTCACTGACAACGGCAATGCAGTTGCCGAGCAGTTCCGTCTCGTCCACACCGTGCCCGAATATATGCGGACCTACTACCGCTCGATTCTCGTCAACGTGCCCTTTGTGAACGGAGATCAGAGCTGGCGTCTCCCTTTGCCCGCGACCTACGTGATCGCGAAAGACCGAAAGATCATCTTCGCGGAGGCACACGCTGATTTTCGCGTGCGCCCCGAGCCCGAAGAAGCCCTCTCCATCGCAATTCCCGCATTTGGCCGCTAACCCGCACGCTGTGTTGGGTCAATTTGAAGTGGCCTTGAAAGGGCGCGAGTTCCCGGCGACAGTGGAGACCGGGGACCCTCAGGTGAGTGCGTCTCAGGGATGGCTTTACTCATACCGGAATCGCCCGAAATTGAATGAGGGCTTCACCGTCGCGTGGGAACTCTAACTTTTATCCGACTCGCAGGTTTCTAATCGACTCGCAGGTTTCTAATCGACTCGCAGGTTTCTAATGAGCCCCGGGTAGAGCCGTTGAAGGCAGCGTGCTCTTCAGTGGATCGCGCCACTGCTGTTTACAGCCATAAACGCAGTACAGGTCGCACCGAAGACAGCTTGTGGCTGCCTATCAACGTGAGGAACAAGGTCGCTTTGGCCAACTGATCACGATCACGCTGACCCCACTTGTTTTCCCTGCTTCTGGAGTTCCGTACATACCAACTGAGACGTTCTCGTAATCTTGTTTGATGAAGGACGCTCCGCCCCCGACGAACGAATCACTGCTCAAATACTTGGAAGCCTTTCCTCGTTCGGTCGGAGGCACGAGGTCATCTACCAATTGATTTGCCACTGTGTTCGGAATGGTTATGCTGAAATCGGCGTTCTGAGGATCGATATACTGCCTTTTCTCGATAACCATCCGGCAGACACTGCCGTCTGCCGCGAACGAAGGAAACACATCAATTCCCGGCCTCAGTTCGAACGCAGGGGTTCGTTTGAATCTCGTAGCTAGCTGATCTTCTGTTTGCCCGGCTGCACACAAGCAGTCGATCAGCAGGAATGCCAAGCACGACACTCCGAACCACTTACTTACGGAATTGAATCCAGCCAAATGCATGACGTGGCTCCTCTCATTTCCTGCTATTGAGGCGACACAACAACGGGTTTGTCTATTGTGAACGTAAAGTTCACGCCATTAGAGTTCAGATCAGGGGACTTACCGGTATTGGGGTTAACATTTTGGAGAGTAAATGTGTAATTGGCTTGGCAAGCCGCTCCGCCCGGAGTGGTAAACGTATAGGTCTGATCCGTCGTTTTGCTGTATGACCCATTGTTGGCGTCGGTTTGCAGTTGGGGCACCTCCCCCGCAGAGACGGTGCCAAGCTTCTGTGGAGCGATTATATTGTCCTTAAATGTTCCTTCCTTGCCTGGCTCGCTGCTGGTTGTTGCGGTGCCTGCTGGAGCCGCAGTCGGTTTGGGATTTTCGGCAAGATTATCTGTCACCATCGGTTTCTCATTGACAGTCATGCCGGTAACGGGTTTCCCGCCGTCCGTGACCGTGACCGTTGCTTGAACCCCCGGACCGGTCACAGACCCGTTCTTGCTCTGCTGATTGACCTGCATCGAGGGCGTTGGTTGGTCAACGGTAACTTTGACGCCGGTGCAAGGAGGATCGTTCGGTCCGCCTCCGCAATGTCCATCCGCATCGACGCCGCCCAGCGGATTGTTTCTCAAATAGCCGTACAGGTTGAGCGTCTGCGGATCATCCAGCTTCGCGTAAGGTACTGGCCAGGCTTTTGCCGCCCAATCGGGCGAAAGAAATCTCCCCATTGCACTTGAGTAGTAGCGGGCAAAGAAGTAGTCGTTTCCTGATTCGGTATCTCGTTCTTTGCCGGGAGAACGGTATGGCGTTTTCACGTGTTCTTTTGCATGGGCTGCGCAGTTCGTCATACGTGTGCCGGTGAGCCGGAGCAAAATCGTAACCCTATTTGTTGATTGGCCGGTTTCGAAGGTATTTCATCATTTGGTTGATCATCTTCCGGCTCACTAGTCCGAGCACGGCGGTGACAGCGGCCAATTCCCCGAACCTGATCGCTACTACGGTGCCATAGCGTGGAATGGGCGGAATTATCTCATCGGGCTTCAACATGATCCGGAAAAACCATCGTTGTGCCTCCGGAAGTCCACCTTCGGCCAAATTGGTCGTCGTCTTTACGGCGACGATAAACCAGAACCAGAGGAGCACAAAAAAAAGGAGCAACGAAATGAACTGGATGACCACCGAGGCAGTTCTGAGAAGGCGACTCATCTTCGACACCTATTTGGTTGTGGGCGTAATCGCCTTTTGGAAATCGCGAGCTTGTGAGTTGATGGTATTGACAGCACTGTAATGCTCGAATTGGGACAGCGTATCGTGTGGAACCATGCCGCTGGGATCGGCGCGATCTAGGCGATCTTCGTTCATCGTGTCAGCAATCGCATCGGGCACACCAAATCCACCGAACGGAAGATGGTTCATCATGGTATTCGAGAATCCCCTCGTGTCTCCGGCGAATTGGTGACCAATTTCCGTATTCAAGTGGTCGTAGTTCTGATTCACAAAGGATACGGCGTATCCGCCCTTCATCATTGAGACATCGGTCGCTCCCTTATCGGTAACAACAACATTAAGCGCGCCCTTCTCTAAGCCCAAATCTTTCGCTGATCCGCTGCTCTCACCTGATCCAAAAGTTACGTTGAAATGGATGTCGGCATTCCCCCATTTGTCTTTTGCATCCTGCAATTGCCCACCTATAAAGGCAGCCTTTTGCTTGTCTGTCAACGCCTCGCCTTGATTACCGTGTTTATCCCAAATTACATGCAGGTTCACGCTTACGCAGTTCTTGTCCTTAGCGCAAGCATCAGCGGAGACCTCAGCCATGCCCGTTGGATCGATCATTCTGAGCGGATTGTTGCGACCGTACGTGTAACGGTTCCACGTCTGCGGGTCCCAAGCCTTTGCCGATGCCATCAATGGATCGGGGCTTAGAAATCTCCCCATGCTCGAACCGTAGTACCTTGCCCCGAAGTAGTCGTTCCCTGATTCAGTATCACGTTCTTTGCCGGTAGAATTGGAGGTCGCGCTAGACGCTGCGCTAAGGCAACATGCGGTGGCGTTCGTCATAGCGATAGGGCCTCGCGTCGTAAGTGTAAGCCCATTTTTTGCTGGCAGTTGGGCCGCCTTCATTGCTCACAATATACTCCGTCTTCGGAGCGCCGATTTTTTGCCTCTCGCGAGCATTCTGAGTGGTTCGTCGCCGACTCGGACATTACCTGAATTTGAGCAGGTCTGCCGGGAAGTTGGTATGGGAGGTCTGCAAGTCGGGTTCCTCCCATCTTTGACCCATCACGCGTCGTTTTTCGCCCTTCGACCCTGGCAGCATGGGCGCGAACACGTGGGGGACCAAATGTATTTTCCCACCCTCTCCCCGCGTGGTTGAAAAGGATCTTCGGGACCGGGGCCACCCGCCATTTGTTTCCGAGGCCTGAAGGCCTCGGCTCCCTCCGAAAGGCAACCGCAGGTCCTTCGACCTCGCTGCGCTTCGCTCAGGATGACAGCCTTTGTGGTGGCGCGGTGCATGTTGCGTCTGAATTGGACCTGGCGCAATTGGACCTAGCGCACCAGATTCGGCACGGCCAAATGCAGCATGCCACAGAACCCCACTCTACTGCGAATCTTATCGTCCGAATTTTTGTTTGCCCATGCCTAGGCCGCTCATGCCGCCGCGCATCATCTGGCGGGCCAGGCCGCCTTTGCCCATCTGCTTAAACATCTTGCTCATCTGGGCGTATTGGCGCAATAGCTGGTTCACGTCCTGAACGGATGTGCCGCTGCCTGCGGCGATGCGCTTGCGGCGCGTGCCGGAGATAATTTCGTGATTGCGGCGCTCAATGGGTGTCATGGAACTGATGATGGCTTCGAGACGCGTGAATTGCTTCTCGTCGATCTGTTTTGACGCCTGCTGGAGGCCGGCAAACGGGCCGACCGACGGCATCATCTTGAGGATCGATTCCATGGAGCCCATCTTCTTGATCTGGAGCAGCTGATCGCGAAAATCCTCGAGCGTGAAGCCGTCGCCGAGCAAGGCTTTCTTGGCAAATTCCTCTGACTTCTTGCGGTCGAGTGTGCCTTCGGCTTTTTCAATGAGCGAGAGCATGTCGCCCATGCCTAGGATGCGGCCGACAATGCGATCGGGATGGAAGGGCTCGAATGCGTCGGGCTTTTCACCGGTGCCGATGAACTTGATGGGCTGGCCGGTGACGTGGCGAATGGAGATGGCAGCGCCGCCGCGCGAGTCGCCATCCATCTTGGTGAGGATGACGCCAGTGAGGCCGAGACGCGTATGAAAATCCTGCGCGGAGTTGACCGCGTCCTGACCGGTCATGGCGTCGGCGACGAAGAGGATTTCCTGAGGGTTGAGCAGCTTCTTGAGCCGCTCCATCTCGCCCATGAGGTCTTCGTCGATGTGGAGACGGCCGGCGGTGTCGACGATGAGGGTGTCGCAGCCCATGTTGCGGGCTTCGCGGCGGGCTTCGCCGGCGAGGCGTTCGACAAGGGCTGAACCGGCAGGCTCGTCTTTCAGATTGCCTTCGTAAAGTTTGGCTTCGATGGATTTGGCGACGACTTTCAACTGTTCGCGAGCCGCGGGGCGATAGACGTCGACCGAGACGAGCATGGGCCGGTGTCCGCCCTTTTTGAGCCAGGCTGCGAGTTTGCCGCTGGTGGTGGTTTTGCCGGAGCCCTGCAGACCCGCCATGAGGATGACGGTGGGCGGCTGCGAGGCGAATTTGAAGCGGGCCGTGTCTTTGCCGAGGAACTCGATCAGCTCGTCGCGGACAATCTTGATGACCTGTTCGGAGGGCGAGAGCGCGGTAAGTACCTCGGTGCCAATGGCTTTGGCGCGAATGTGTTCAATGAGCTCGTTGACGACGTTGAGGTTGACGTCGGCGTCGAGCAGGGCGACGCGAATTTCGCGCAGAGCTTCGCCGATGTTTTCTTCGGTGAGCGTGCCCTGGCCGCGGAGTGTCTTGAAGGCGCGCTGCAGTTTTTCTGTGAGGGTCTCAAACATAGGTCAGTCTCAAGTGTATCGTGCCCCCACCTGCCACCACCTGCGGTGGGGCTATATGCGCCACCTGCGGTGGGGCCAACTGCGCTTCGCGCCATTCTTGCTTGCGGGCAACGTATACAGCCGGACGCATAGATCTGGTTGCAGGCATCCCGGTACATCCCTCGGGGGCTAAAGCCCAGTATTTATGCGCCCGTTACGGCACGGCTAAAGCCGTGCCCTTTCAAAGCGTCGATTTTGTTAGAGGCGGGAGATGATTAGACCCCAGTAGGAGAGGCGCGGCTTGTAGAACGGCTCGTTGTGCGTGAGGTTGGGGACCACGATCAATTCCGCGTTGGCGCCGCAGATGGAAGCCAGTTCGGTCGCCATGCGGACGGGAAAGAGCGGGTCCTTTTCTCCGTGCACGATGACGACGGAAATGGCGCAGCCGCGGAGCGAATCTGCGGCGTTCCAGATTGGCGGTACAAATCTCGCGAGGGACCGCGGAACGAAGATTGAGCAGGCTGCGTCGCGGAAGGACGTGAAGGCTCCGCAGAGAAACAGGGTTTTTGGCGTGACTTTGTTGACGATAGCGGTTGCGACTCCGCTGCCCAGCGACAAACCCAGCAACGACAGAGGTGTCGATGGGGCAAGGCCGCGCAGATACTCGAATGCATAGATCGCATCGAGCTCGCATTGGGTCCAGTCGATCGAGCCGGTGCTGCGGCCGTAGCCGGAATAATCGAAGACCAGCGAAGCGACGCCGTTGGCTGCCAGAAGCTGTTGCACGGGAAACCAGTAGGGCACGATTTCGCCAATTCCGTGGCAGATGAGGAGCGCTGCTTTTGCGGGACCTTCGGCGGGCGCAACATAGGCTGCATCCAGCAGGTTGTTGCCGCTTGGAATCGAATGCTGAGAGACGGATACGCCGGCGAGCTGTTCGCGCGAGAGGCGCTCGATCCGGCCAAGCAAGCGATCTCGCCAGACGATCACGCGGCTCGCGATCGTTATGGAGACGGTGAACATGAGCCTGTCGAGTTGCATGGATAGCCGATTATGGCTCAGTTTGAAGGAACCCGTCCCTCAGGGGCTGAAGCCCGTGTTCAGTTTGCGAGGATTATGGCACGAGTAAACTCGTGCCCTTTCAAAGCAACCTCAAAATTGAGCCGCATGGCTTCCTTAATTGAATAACAGGCTCTGTTGGGGCATGGTGATCATCACCTCTTCGATGGCATGCAATCGCGGTGGATTCTAACTCGCCGGATCGACGAGGTACTGTTCGAGTTTTCCATCAGGGTAGGTATAGGTGCTAAGCGTGAGGCGGCGGGTGGGATAGACAATACGGAATACGCGGAAGGTCATGCCGCCGCGCAATGATTCGTGTAACTGGTTGAAAGTGAGGGGCTCGCCCAGGGGAGCGAGGCTGTCGCGGAAATCGGAAATGGTCTGTTCGGAGAAATAGTCGTTGAGATTCGGGGCAAGGAGGCTGCGGTCGATGTGGCCCTTTTGCAGATCGCGAAAGATTGCGATGGCCTGCTTTTCCGCGTCGGTTTGTTTGGCATTGCCGGCGACGGTGGCGGCGACAAGTTGCGCGATTTCTTCAGCACCTCCTGCCATGTGATTGGTGAGCACGGCTACGGCTACGCCGTCGTCGATGAGGACTTCATTGTCTGAGACGAAGCCGGTGACTTCGCCGCCGTGCTCGATCGAACGATGGCCGTCGCGGCTCGTCACTTCAACGCCGAGGCCGTAGTGGGTGCCTGCTCCGTTCTTCAACTTCACCTCTGTAAACATTTTTTTGTAACTCTCGGGAGAGAGGATCGACTGGGCGATCAAGCTTTCATCCCAGAGGGCCAGGTCGTGCGCGGTCATGGCCAATTCACCGGCGGCGAACATCCAGCCGCGGCCTTCTTTGGGTGCGAGACGGAGCGGGCCGAGAGCGGCGCGAATATAAGCGGTGGCATCGGTCTGCGTAAGCTTGGTCTCGTCGGAGTCCCATACGGATTTCATGCCGAGGGGATGAAAGATGTGTTCGCCGAGGAAGTCCATCAACTTCTGGCCGCTGACTTTTTCTACGATTTCGCCGGCGATGACGTAGTTGGTGTTGGAGTACTGCCATTGCGTGCCGGGCTCGAAGTCGAGCGGCTTCTTGGCCCATGTGTCGAGGATCTGCTGGGCGGACTCGGGCTGCATCATGGGCGTCATCAGGTAGTCTTCGGGCCAGTAGTCCTGATAGCCGGAGGTGTGGGAGAGGATTTGGCGGATGGTGACTTCGTCGCCGCGCGTCAGGCCGGGGACGTATTTGCCGACAGCATCATCGAGGGAAAGCTTTCCTTGCTGCTGGAGCAGGAGGATCGCCGCAGCGGTGAACTGCTTGGAGATGGAGCCGATGGAGTAGCGCATCTCGGGCGTTGCGGACTTGTCGGGATCGATGTGGGCTTTGCCGTAGGCGTGGGTGTAGACCAGCTTTCCGCCTTTGACTACGGCGACGGAGGCGGATGGGACGCCACGCTGCTCGATCACCTGCTCGGCGATGCGGTCGATGCGGCTCTTGAGTGCGGGATCGATGGTGTCAACGGTTTGGGCTTGGGTGGCGACGGAGAGTAAGGCAAGGGCAAGGCAAACGGACAGGAGAACGGATTTCATTACGGTTGGAATCCTCCGGGTTTCTGGAAAATCAGGCTAACAGGTGCGAGCCCGCGTTCCAACCGGGGCGATGCGATAGGCTGAGGCTGGCAGTTTGCGAGCGAGGTCGGGGATGGAAAAGCTGATTGAGGGTCACAGGAAGTTTTTAGCCGAGGTGTTTCCGGGCAGACGCAATCAGTTTCATCTGCTATCCGAGTCGCAGGCGCCGGAGTGGCTGTTCATTACGTGTTCCGATTCGCGGATTGTTCCGGACTTGATTCTCGGCACAGGGCCGGGAGACCTGTTCATCACACGCAATGCGGGGAACGTGGTGCCTGTTACCGGGCAAGACGTGGATGGATGCACGGCCACGATCGAGTATGCGGTTGACGTGTTGCAGGTGAAGCACGCGATTCTGTGTGGCCACTCGGATTGTGGTGCGATGAAGGCGGCGCTGCATCGGAAGGGGCTGGAGAAATTGCCCAAGGCGAGTCGCTGGCTTAATCACGTAGAGGCGGCGTTCAGTCATCGGCAACCGGTGAACCCGGCCGACGGCGAGAGCGCCGAACTGGCCTCGCTGATTCGCGGGAATGTGGTGGCGCAACTGAAGAACCTGCGCGCGCAGCCGTCGGTGGCACGGGCGGTGATGGAAGGCAGGCTCAACGTGCACGGCTGGTACTACGACATTCTTACCGGACATATTGAGCGGTATGACGAAGACGCGCGGAAGTTTGTTCCGCTGGTGGAGTAGGGGCTGGGCTGAGAGGGAATTGAAGGACTATTTAGCGGACGCGTATTTTCGGGCTTAATGAAGGTGGAAAAGGACCAAGCATTCCCTCAGGGGCTAAAGCCCAACGAATTATATGTCGTTTACGGCACGACTAAAGTCGTGCCCTGACACAGGCGTCGTGCCTTGACCCGATGAAGTCGTGCCAGACGCAAGGGTCGTGCCTGGCACGATGAAGTGGTAACTATTTCTGCGTGTCGCGAGCGGATTTTACGAAGTCGTGGGATTTCTCGATGTGTGCGGCCTGGGTGGCTAGAATCTGGCGCACCGGAAGCGGAAGAAAAGACTCCAGGGCCTTGGCGTAGGCGCGGACAGCTTCGTCTTCGCCTTCCTCAGCGGTGGCCAGCAAGGTGTGGTCGCCGCCGCCGAGCGCGGCTTTCAGATCGCCCCATGCGCGACGGATGGTGCCGGCTGCGGTGCCGCTTTCATTGATGTCGTGAACGCCTTCCTGATGAAGGACTGATTCGAGTGTTCCGCGAAACTGGGCGCGGGTCAGCGACTCGGCTAGAAAGTATTCTTTGAGCGTTTCATCTTTCAGTAATTCACCGACTTGCTTGAAGCCTTCCTGACCGTCGATGAGAGCTTGAATAACTGTGCGCAGCGTGGATTCGGTTTCTTTCAGGTCCTTCGAGGGGGTGGACATGTGGGGATTCTCCAGAGGAATTGGGGATGATGACGGGGCAGGGTCCGATGATTGCCATTGCGATTCTCCTTCATCACCGGCAAGCCAGGGAAATCGCGAAAACCCAACTCCCCCACCCCTGTGCTGAACACGGCCCGCACCCGCAGAGGCCGGCCGGTCCCATGCGTTTATAGATGCGCGGCGTGCCATTTCAGTGGTCTTTGGTCAGTGGCCATTGGCGCGGCGGGCTGAGTTCAGGGGCGAGGTCAGTGCTTGACCATGATGTCAGGGCCGGTGCAATGCGGATCGCTTGCGGGAGAGGCGGAGAGCATTGTGAAGGAGTTAGTTCCCTCCTGTATCTGGAAGTAAGTCGGCTTTCCAGCGACGGGCTTCTGGGCAACGGGCGTCTGATTGATGTAGCGTGTCTGGTCGAGTTCAACCTGAAAATGCGATGCGGAATCGGAGCAGCTTCTGACCGGCCCGTATGTGAGAGACGGCCCGTCGGGGGTGTTGGGGTCGTGAATTGCAGCGATTTCTTTGTATTCCTGTTGGAGGGTCGTGAGACCGGATGGCGCGCTCCATTGCGCAGACTCGTTCCAAGGCGCCTGAAGCCACTCATCGACAAAATCGCGGCCGTTCATGGCGATGGGTTGAATGCGCTGAATCTGGAATTGCGAATCTTTTCCGGAAGCGACGCGGAAACGATAAATCGCGGGGCGGGTCATGATGTCCATGTCGAGACTGCCGGTTTCAACGCGCAGCTGAAAGCCGCCGGGCGAGAGCTTGAGGACGGGATCGGTGTCGCGAACATATTCATCGTGCCGGTGCATCACGACATTTTGAGGAACAGCGTCGTGCGCCGGCTGAAGGAGATCGAGTGTGAAGCCGCTCCAGCGCGAGGTACACCACGGTGCGCCGTGGAAGGTAGCGAGAAGCCAGGAGGGTGAATTTGCGGGCTGGAAAACCTGGTACTGAAACGAGTCTCCGAAAGCGCCCAGAACTTCGTTGTAGTCGGGGCTTTGCCAACGGAGGCTCTTCGTCCACCCCGCGTTTGAGTGCTCGTAGGCGAGGAGAATGGAGTCAGCGCCGCAGATAATGCCGAAGTTGAATTCGACAAGGCGAAGTTGAGGAATGTTTGCGGGCGCTGTGACCTTGACATTGAGATCCGCGCCGTAGATCTGATCGAGTTGTGGCGGCTTTTTCGGGTCGTAGACCCCTTGCACAAAAGGATGATTGGCGTCGAGTGCTGCGGCCATCGCGGTTTGCAGCGTAGTAGCATCGGCGGACGCGGGAGTGCAGGCAAACACGGTGTCGGCGAATGCGGCGAGTGCATCCTTGAAGTCGCGAATCTGGGCCTGGAGCGAGGGGGGAACCAACGCATCCATGTCGTCGTTGACCTTGTATGCAAGCAGTTGCGCCTGCGCAGCCTTGACCTGCTTGACGGCGTTCAGCCCGCCCGCTTGCACGCACGGTTGCTGCGCGAGAGATGACGTGGCAATCCACAAAACCAGCAAGAGTGGGAATGTGAGGGTGCGCATTGGGAGCAAGTATATCTGCTGCTGTTAGTGCACGCCCGGCGGTGGAGAGGCGTGCTTGATGGGCTTTTTGAAAAGCCAGACGGCGGCGGCGCAGAAGAAAGCGAGAACGGCCGTCCACCGGAACACGTCGACATAGGCCATCAGCGCGGATTGTTGTTCCATCAGGCCGTAGAGCAGGCCCATCGAGCCGGGGCGGCCCTGGGCGCGGCCGAGTTGGTGACCGATGTAGCCGGCCATGGCAGCCGACTTCTGCTGCAGCACGAAGTTGGACGGCGAGAGATTGGCGCCAATCTCGGTCTGGTGGAGTGCGGCGCGACGAATCAGCGCCGTTGTGGCCATGGCGATTCCGATGGATCCGCCGATGTTGCGGAGCATATTGAAAAGGCCGGTGGCATTGCCCATCTCTTCGCGAGAAAGAGTCGAAGTCGTCATGGTGGCGAGTGGTACGAACACGAAGCTCAGTGCGAACCCGGTGACGAGGATGGGTATCAGCAGTGTGTAGGGGCCGATGCTGAGATTGACGGTGCCGAAGATCATTGAGCAGATGCCGAACCCGATAAAGCCCGCGCTGAGCAGTTTGCGATTATCGATGCGGGAACCGAGAATGCCGATCACCGGCGAACCGATAAATGAACCGATGCCGCGCGGACCGACGACCAGGCCGGCGGTGAAGGCTGTGTAGCCCAGCACTTCCTGGTAGTAGAGCGGCAGGATGGTGATGGTGATGTAGATGCAAGCTCCCAGGAGCGAAATCAAGAAGCATCCGGTGCGGAAATTTCGATTCTTGAGGACGTGCAGATCGACAAGACCGTTCTTCTTTGTCCACGAGCGCCAGAGCCATCCGATGAGCGCGAAGACGAGTGCTGCGACGGCCCAGCGCACCCAGAGCGCGCCGAACCAGTCGTCCTCCTGGCCCTTGTCCAAAACAACCTGAAGGCATCCGGTCCAGACAATGAGGAGGCCAAATCCCAGGTTATCGAAGGGGCCGACCTTGGCGTTCTTGATGTAGGGCGGGTCGTGCACGAAACGGGCGATGAGGACGACGGCGAGGATGCCGACCGGGATATTGATGTAGAAGGCATAGCGCCAACTGAACGTGTCAGTAAGCCAGCCGCCGAGGGTGGGGCCGAGAACCGGGGCAACCACGATTCCCAGGCCGTAAGCGGCCATTGCCATGGATCTTTTGGCAGGGGGAAAGCTTTCGAGCAGAATGGACTGCGAGATCGGCTGCAGCGCGCCGCCGCCCGCTCCCTGAAGGACACGGGCCAGCAGAATTATGGCGAGGGAGGGCGCGGCTCCGCAGAAGAATGAGGCGATGGTGAAGATGATGACGCAGGTGAGCAGGAACCGCTTGCGTCCCCAGCGGCGGGCGAACCAGTTGGAAGCAGGCAGGATAACGGCGTTGGCGACGAGGTAGCTGGTGAGGACCCAGGTGGCTTCGGAGTTGGTAGCTGAGAGGCTTCCGGCGATGTAAGGGAGGGCCACCGAGGCAATGGCGGTGTCGAGCACCTCCATAAAGGTGGGGAGCATGACGGAGACGGTTACGAGCCAAGGGTTTACGCCCTGGGTGAGCGGGTAGCGGGCTTGGGCCTGGGCTGAGGGCATTCTTTGCCGGAACACACGAGATTAAACGATCAGGGTGACGACTGGGTGTGACGCACGTCAGGACGCGACTCGGGATGGAAGGAAGTCGGCTTTGCAGCCGAGGCTTGACAGTGCAAGGTTTATGAGTCCGGGAGGACATCCCACAAATGGGTGATGCGAATGGTATCAATTAAAGTTGACACTAACACACTCAATGCTGCATCTTATCTAGTGTTAGGAATCTCGTGGAGGCAGGTAGGGAACAATTATGGCAAAAATGATTGGAATTGATCTTGGAACGACGAATTCGTGCGTAGCTGTGCTTGAGGGCGGTGAACCGAAAGTTATTCCAAATGAAGAGGGTTCACGCACGACGCCCTCGATCGTCGCCTTTTCAAAGAGCGGCGAGCGGCTGGTTGGCCAGGTGGCCAAGCGCCAGGCTATTACGAACCCGGAAAACACCATTTTCTCGATCAAGCGGTTTATGGGCCGTCGTTACGACGAAGTGTCGGACGAGATGAAGATGGTCCCGTTCAAGGTGGTGCAACAGGGCGACCACGTGGGCGTAGTGGCGCAGGGGAGGGAATACACCCCGCCGGAAATCTCGGCAATGATTCTGCAGAAGTTGAAGAAGAGCGCGGAAGCCTACCTTGGCGAGACGGTAACCGAGGCTGTGATTACCGTTCCGGCTTACTTCAACGACGCACAGCGCCAAGCGACGAAGGACGCGGGCAAGATCGCCGGGCTGGACGTCAAGAGGATTGTGAACGAGCCAACGGCGGCTGCATTGGCCTATGGGCTCGACAAGAAAAAGGACGAGACCATCGCCGTATATGACTTTGGCGGCGGTACATTCGATATTTCGATTCTTGAGGTGGGTGAAGGCGTTATCGAGGTCAAGTCGACCAACGGCGATACGCACCTGGGCGGCGACAACCTCGATCAGCGCATCGTGGAGTGGTTGATCGCGGAGTTCAAACAGGAGCATGGGCTGGACCTGGCGTCGAAGGGCAACGAAATGGCTTTGCAGCGCCTGAAAGACGCGGCGGAAAAGGCCAAGATCGAGTTGTCGACAACGGTGGAAACGGAGATCAACCTGCCGTTCATCACCGCGGATGCCAGCGGGCCGAAGCACCTGGTAAGGAAGTTGACCCGCGCCAAGCTCGAGCAGATGGTGGCGGATTTGTTGGATCGTTCGCTTGAACCGTGCAAGAAGGCGATTGCGGATGCGGGGATCAGCTTCAGCGACATCGACGAAGTGGTGTTGGTGGGCGGCCAGACGCGCATGCCCAAGATCCAGGAGATGGTGAAACAGCTTTTCGGGCGGGAGCCGCACCGTGGAGTGAACCCCGACGAAGTGGTTGCAGTGGGCGCGGCGGTTCAGGCCGGTGTGCTGGCAGGCGAAGTGAAAGATCTTCTGCTGCTGGACGTGACACCGCTGACATTGGCGATCGAAACGCTGGGTGGCGTGGCGACCCCGATGATTCCGCGCAACACGACCATTCCGACCAAGAAGACGGAGACATTTTCGACGGCGGCGGACTCTCAGACCGAAGTCGAAGTGCACGTTCTGCAGGGCGAACGGCCAATGGCCGCGCAAAACCGCACGCTGGGCAAATTCAAGCTGGCGGGCATTCCTCCGGCGCCACGCGGCGTGCCACAGATCGAGGTCACATTTGACATCGATGCCAACGGCATTCTGAATGTGAGCGCGAAGGACATTGCGACGGGCAAGGATACGCGCATCACGATTACGTCGAGTTCGGGCCTCAGCAAGGAAGAGGTCGAGCGGATGGCCAAGGATGCGGAAGCGCATGCGGCCGAGGACAAGGAAAAGCGCGATGAGATTGAAGCGCGCAATGCCCTCGACGGGATGGTCTACAACGTTGACAAGATGCTGAGGGATTCGGGCGAGAAGGTGCAGGCTGCCGACAAGACGGACGTCGAGGCGGCGCTTGCGGATGCCAAGAAGATTCTCGAAGGCACGCCTAGTTCGGGTGAGATGAGGTCTGCGCACGACAAGCTGACCCAGGCAAGCCACAAGCTGGCGGAGGTGCTTTACAAGGTGAATGCGGAACAGACAACGACAGCAGCACCACCGCCGCAGGAACCGGGCAAGCCCCATACCGAGAAGAAGGACGAAGGCGTGATCGACGCCGAGTACGTGGACGTGGACGAGAAGAAGTGAGCACCTGCGGTGCGGCCAAGGCGCCGTTCCGGCGAAAGAACTTCGGGGTGGACGACGAGATGTCGGCCACCCCGAATTCTATGTAGCAGTTGATGCGGGTTGAATGAGAGCTAGCAAATGAAGCACTGCCAATTCGTACGGTGTCGACGGCGGCTTTCCACTTGCACAGGGGCTCACACGGCAACGTGTACGCTGGTATGAGATAAGAAAACAGACATGGCCACAACGCAAAACAAAGACTATTACGCGACACTCGGGGTCAAGAAGACGGCCACGCCGGAGGAGATTCGGAAGGCCTTCCGCAAGAATGCGCGCAAATATCACCCTGACGTCAATCCGGGGGACAAGAAGGCTGAGGAGAAGTTCAAAGAGATCTCTGAAGCGAACGACGTGCTGAGCGACGAGAAGAAGCGCAAGGTCTACGACCAGCTTGGCTTTTATTCCGACCAGATCGACCCCAGCCAGGCCGAAGCATACGCGCGGCGGCAACGGGAAGGCCGAGTCCCGGTGGACTTCGGGGGCTTCGATTTTTCGGGATTTCAGGGCGGGCCGGGTCATGCAGGCCAGCATGGCGGAGCGGGTTCCTCATCGTGGGGCAGTTTCAAGGACATTTTTTCGGGTATTTTTTCAGGACAGCAGCAACAGCAGAGGGCGCCCGGCCCCCAGCCGGGCACCGACCTGGAATACCAGGCGACGGTGGATTTCTGGTCGGCGATTCGCGGCGGGCAGGCGCGCATTCAGATCAATCGACAGGAAATTTGTCCTGCCTGTCACGGTATGGCGCAGACCGGCGGACCGATCGCCTGTCCCGAGTGCAATGGGACAGGGCAGGTAACGCAGATGGGCGGGCGGATGAAGTTCAACATTCCCTGTCCGCGCTGCAATGGTACGGGTCGAACTTCAAATGATTGTGCGACCTGTCACGGTGAGGGAACCGTAAGCCGCACGGAGACGGTGGAGTTTCGCATCAAGGCCGGCACGCGCGACGGGCAGCGGATTCGCCTGCAGGGCAAAGGCAATGCGGGGCTGAATGGCGGAGCACCGGGCGATTTATTCGTAATTGTGCGGACGGGCACAAATCCTGTGTTCACGAGGGTGGCTGACGATATTCAATTGACTGTTCCGGTGACCATTGCGGAGGCTTCGCTGGGAGCCAAGGTGGACGTGCCCACAATAGATGGCCGGGCTCAGCTGAAGATTCCACCGGGGACGCAGAGCGGACAGAAACTGCGCATGCGTGAACGGGGCGTGGAGAGCGCGTCGCACCCGGGGCAGCGTGGCGACCAGATCGTGACAGTCGATGTTGTGGTGCCTTCGCTGAACGACGAACGCAGCCGCGAGATCATGCGCGAGCTGGCGAAGCTGAACAACCAGGACCCCCGAGCGGCGCTGTTTGAAAAAGGCAGGGAATAGGGATTAGGGATTAGGGATTAGAGATTAGGGATTAGGGAGTAGGGAGTAAAGGGACCGGGGACTAGGGCAAATGTTGGAGGGGTAATGGCAGCTAGACGCAAATCCAAGGGCGCATACATGATTTCGTCGGTGGCGGAGATGTACGAGATACATCCGCAGACGCTGCGCCTTTATGAGCGCGAAGGGCTGCTGAAACCATCCCGCACCGAGGGCAACACGCGTCTCTATACCGACGAGGACCTAGAGCGGCTGGAGTTCATTCTCAACCTGGCGCGGGACCTGGGGGTGAACATTGCGGGCATCGGGATCATTCTGCAGATGCGCGAGCGCATGGAAGAGATGAACCGGCAGATGCAGAGCTTTGTGGAGTATGTAAGGTCGGAGATGCTGACGCGGTTCCAGCAAGGCGCGCCGTCGAGTGCAGCCATTGTGCCGATGCGGAAGCCGACGGTAGTGGCGCGGTCTACGTCGAAGCGGGAGACCTAGTCGCGAATAGGTGAGGCTCATCCCGCTCGGCACTTTCTGCGGGTATGCTTAATCCTGCATGTGGTATGTCCTTCTCGGATTGGCCGTTTTCGGCCTCATCACTTCAACGGTGTTTGCAGGCATGGTATTGGCTGCGGTGCCTCGCTATCTGCGGGAGCGCAGGCTTGCTGAGGTGCAGCTTGAGTCGCGGCCGGGGTTCACTCCTCCACTATCGCTGCTGAAGCCGCTGCACGGTGCGGAGCCGGATCTCGATCCGCATCTGGCGAGTTTTTTCGAGCAGGATTATCCCCAATACGAAATTCTCTTTTGCGCGCGCGCTGAAAACGACGCGGGGCTGGAGATTGCGCGGCGCGTGGCGGCGAGATATCCGCACGTTCCTGCCAAGTTTTTTGCAACGGGCGAGCCGCCTTACATCAATGCCAAGGTCAGATCGATGGAGTTGATGGAAACGGCTGCGGCGCACGAGATTCTCGTGGTCAGCGACAGCGATGTGCGGGTCACGCCCGATTATCTGCGCGCGGTGGCGTTGCCATTTGAAGATGAAAATGTTGGAGCGATGTGCTGTCCTTATCGCGGTGTTGCGGCGGAGGGCGGCTTGTGGGCGCGGCTTGAGGCGGTTGGCATGAGTGTCGAAATGACGTCGGGCGTGCTGGTGGCGCGCATGATGGAAGGCATGCAGTTCACGCTGGGCCCTACGATGGCTTTCCGGCGTGAGACGATCCGGCGCATGGGGGGATTCAAGGTTACTGCGGATTATTGTGCGGACGATTTTGTGCTGGGCAACGAGACGTTCAAGCTGGGGCAGAAAGTCGTACTGAGCCATCACGCGATCGATCACATCGTGCTGAACCTGAGCTTGATGTCTTCGCTGAAACACCAGGTGCGATGGATGAAGTCGACGCGTTTTTCGCGGCCGAAGGGGCATTTTGGAACGGCACTGACTTTCAGCATGCCGTTTGGTTTGCTGGGGCTCGCAGCGGGCATGTTGCTGGGACACGTGTGGTGGGGAGTTGCTGTGCTGGGGTGGGCGGTGGCGACGAGGCTGGCTTTGTCGATCGGTGTGGGGCGCGGGGTCGTGCGCGATTCGAGCTGGTTTAATTTGCTGGTGCTTTACCCTGTGCGCGATTTGATGGGATTTGGGTTCTGGGTGGCGAGCTACTTGGGAAGCCGGATTTTGTGGCGGGGACGGATGTTTCGGTTACTGCCCGGCGGGATGATGCGAGCGGCGGGGTAGTGAGGGTCTTCCCGGTCAGTGGTCGGCACTAATGGGCCGTGAATGGAGAGATCGCTCAGAAATTGAAGAACTCCTTTCGCAGCGCGTCCTCGTAGTCTTTTTTGGCCGTTTTCGCGTTTTTTCTCGCCTCTTCTTCAAGTAGGCCAGCGTTTTCCCACTGATCGACTTGCGCCACCGAGTGGTTGACCGATGCAAGCGCCTCTTCCTGGCGAATGGCGGATACCCAGGCTTCGACTGCGGATTTGTAATTGTTCTGCATCTGATCGAGTTGCGAGACATCGATGGCCATAGGTGGCTGGCCTCCTTATGAACAAAGTAGATGCGCGACGTGAATATTTGATTTATTTGAGAAAGAGTTCTGAAGCAATTGGCTCATGGAACGGTTTATTTCAGCGGCCGGTCGGTCCAGAGGGCTTTGTCGGCGATGGATTGGACGGGGATGAGGCGACCGGCGAGCACTTGTTCGACCTTTGATTGGTTGGTGTCCTGAGCGAAGAGCCATTTGCGCTGCCCGGTTCCCCATTCCTTTGACAACTGGTCGTCGCTGAGAAAGATGTGGGGCGCATCGGGATAGCAGGAGCCCCACAACAATGAAGATCCGTTGCCATGCGGTGAACATGGCTCAACCACGACAAATGCTGGTTTATGCAGGAAATTGTGGGTATAGAAGACGACCGACGAGGCATCGGACTGGTCGCCGTAGATGATGAATGAGTCTGCGGGCGATCCTTTCTGGATGATTGTGTCGGCAAGTTGTTTTGAACTGAGCATGGGTTCAAAGCGCGCGAAGGCAATGTGCGCGGCGACAAGAAATACGGCAGAGGTAAGGGCGACGCTGATGGTTGCAGCCACGTGTTTTCGGCGCAAGCGCAGGAGCCATCCAACGGCAGGTCCAACGAGCAGAGCGACGCCGGCCAGCACCGCCGGTGTGCGAAGCGCGGCAAAAGACGGCCCTGTGAGATCGAACAAGTGAGACATCGACAGGGTGTATCCGCCGACGTCTCGATGAGCAAGCAGAGTGCCAATGTCAGAGACAAAGGGAAGATTGCGCGACTGCCACAAGCCCCATCCCAACGCCAGAGAAGCCAGCAGGCCAGCCGCGGCGAAGACTCCTTGCGCACCGGTGAGCCATGCGGTCGACAAGACGGGTTTGCCGCCGTCGGGCCCGCGCTGTTCTTCAATGCTGGCGAGCACACCTGCGATCAGGATGAGCAAGGGCGTCCATGCGGGGAAGGTGTAGTACTCCTGATTGGTCGAAAGGGAGAAAAACACCAGGGTAAAAGCAGCGAAGAGGCCGAGCAGCCAAGCGGAACGGGTACGGAACTTGAGGCGCGCGACGTAGCTGGCGACATCTTCGCGCGCGGCGTAGTCGAGATAGAAGTCGACGGTCTGGCCGGAGTCGCGACGAAGGTGCTGAAGCCAGCTGTGGCGCGTCTTCCAGGCGACGACGAGCAGGGCAGGAAGAAAGAGGCTCCACGGAAAGAGCCAGATGAGATGCGCAAGCCAATACCAGGCGAACGGCATCTTGTTGTAGTCGTGCGGATAGCGCCCACCTATGAATCGGAGGACGTGTTCATTGATGAAATAGAAGTACCAGAAGCCGTGCACATTTCCGGGGGTGGGGTGATTTCCGACGGGGTGGCCCTGGTCGGGATTGGCGATGCCGGCGAGGATGTGCCACGGCGCGGCGATGGCAAGGAAGAGAAGAATTCCGGTGAATGGCTTCAGCTGGCGCCAGCGCCGCCAATGGCCGCTGAGCAACAGCAACGGAATGGCTGCGGCAGCGAAGAAGACGGGAGCAATCAGTCCCTTGGTGAGAGTGGCAAGGGCCAGTGCGGCCCACATTCCATAGAAGCGAATGGGACGACGGCTTTCGAGTCCGGTGAGAAAACAGTAAAGGGCGAAAAGGAGCAGAAAGCTGAGCAGCGCCTCGGGGATGGAAAAGCGAGTGTAGAGGAATGGCCCGATGGATGTGAGAACTCCGAGGCCTGCATAGAGACCAGCGCGGCGACCCCAAGCCAGCCCAGCCCAAAGCCAGGCAATCCATGCACAGCCAAAGAGGGCGAGTGCATTGGGCAGGTGGGAAGAAAAAACATTCTGACCGAAGACGGGATAAAGTGCGGCGTCAAGCCAGTAGGGAAGCGGCGGCTTTTCGAGGTAACGGATGCCGTCGAGCTTCATTGTGACCCAATCGCCACTTTCGTCCATGTGCTGCGCGACCTGGGCGTGGGAAGCATCGACGTCGTCGAGCAGGGGTGGGGAGAAGAGCGAGGCGACCTGGACGCCCAGAAAAATCACGACGAAAAGCGCCCAGGTGGCGAGCGTGGAAGGGGCCTGGCTGGGCGGTTTCGGGAATTCGAGTGCGCTCTTCATCGGGGCAGGAACAAAGACAACATGAACCCAAGAATAGCAGTCACTTGCATGACCCCATCCCACGCCCCGGAACACGATGATTTTGATGTGGATATTGCCATTCGGACCCCACAGTGCAAAACATCCAGGCCCGATGGTGCAAAATAGGTTCTGTGAAGGTTACAGTCTGATGAATTCTCAATCCGTGGTCGGCGGGGCATGAAAGTCTCAGCTCAGAAATCAGAAATCAGCACACGACTGGCGGAATGGCGCCAGTTACTGGAGCGATGCGGTCGCAAACCGACGCGCAGACGCGTGCACGCCCTTCGTGTGGTTACTCTCAGGATTCAGGCCGAGCTTGAGCATTGGCTTGGCTCGCATCGACAGGATGTACACGGTGTGCATGCGGTTGTGCGCTGGGGCAAGCAGGCGGAAAAGTTGCGTGAAGCGCTGGGCCCGGTGCGCGAGTCGGATGTTTGGGCTGGCAAGCTCGTCGAATTGCGTCGATCGCTCGCGGGGGAGGAAGTGTATGTTCCGCGATCAAGCCGAGATTGCCTAAGGCAGATAGATGATCTCGAGGACCAGCTGAAGCAAGAACGCCGGGCATTGGAAAAGAAGCTGGTGGACGAAATCGCAGATCGCAGCGGGCGGCTGGAGAAGTTCAGCCGGCATATTGAAGGCTCGATAGAGGAAACGGATGAGGACCACAGCAACGGCTCAAAGCAGATTGTTGCTCAATTTGCCGCAGTCGCCGCAGCGTTTCCGAAGCTGGAGAACGAAAATCTGCACGAGTTCAGGAAAAGCATCAAAACGGTGCGCTACCTGGCGGAAATCTTCGCTGTAAGCGATCCCGAATCCGGAAGAATCGCCGCACTGCTGAAGAAGATGCAAGCGGCTATAGGCGAATGGCATGATTGGCAAGAGCTGGCAAAAAAGGCGCGCACTACACATGGTCACCACAACAAGCGCGCTGAACTCGCTGCGTTGCTAGAGACACTGACTGCAGAGTCGTTTGAGAAGGCGCTCGATGTTTGTTATCGGTTGACTGAGCGGTTGCTGAAGCAGGTTGATGAGAGTGCCAATTCCGCGCGTCGGACCGGTGGGAAGCTGCCGGTTGGGGATGTCTCAGCTGTTGACTCGGCAGACGAGAGACGCTTAGCCTGAGGTCGCGGCGTCTGCCGAAACTGAAGATGCAGCGTCTATTCAAACAAATCGCAGGACATTCTCCGCTTGCCGAGGGGGACCGCCATGAAATGTGACAGGCAGTTTCTTTTCACCGTTCTGTTTCTCGGGATGAGTGGTTTCTCCATTCTGGCGCCCCATGCCGGTGCTGCTTCGAGCTATGCAATCGCGGCGACCAACGTGACTATGCCGACGAGCGGTCTAGGATTCACCCATTACACGGTGAGCGGGATTCCGATGAACGGTACGCTCAGTGTCACTTGTAAATACGCGGGGACGAACACCGCGGCCAAGGTACCGATCTGCACCTATGGACCCCTAGTTGAGCCCGGTCCAGTGGTTGCGGGGCAGACAGTCACTGGAACCATCGATTTCTATCCCTATGGCTCGGCCGTTCCCGCAGATATTCAAGGGCGAAATCATGCACCGATGACAGGAATGCCGCTTGCCCTTGGGTTGCTGATTGGTTTGGGCCTGCTGCGAAAAGCGCGGCGCGGGGTTGTGCTGACAGTGTTTGCCTTCGCGGCCCTGACCGGCATTGCGGGGATAAGCGGCTGCGGAGGGAATCCCAACGGAACGACGCCAGGAACCTATCAATACACCATTTCTGCGGACAACGAATCCGGCGGGAACGCGCCACTGGGCGCAGGCGCGAGCACGACGATATCTGTCACGGTGCAGTAAGCGACGGATTGGTTTTGCCGCGGACGACCGTAAGGTGTGCGTCAGGTTGTTGGAACATGACATTGGAGCGCTGCGTACTTCGGTGGAATGAGTCGTGTCCGCAAGACCATCGTTGTGGGTACTGCCTTTGCGGCGATTTGGCTTTTTCTGTGCGCGGTCATCGGGATTCTCGCGGTTGAGGGCGCACTGCATCCGAGTCGCTTACATGTTGGCCCAACAGACGAATCCCGGGTGCTAACGATCGCCAGGCGCAACAGCGCTGAAATTAAGGATGTTGCGTTAGTTACCACCGATGGAGTGACATTACGCGCTTGGAGTCTTCGGCCATCACCCGGCAACGGCGACGCTGTGATTCTGTTGCATGGACAGGGCGACAACCGTGCTGGAATGCTGGGCAACGCAGAAATGCTCCTGCGCCATGGCTATGCGGTTCTGCTGCCGGACGCTCGCGCTCACGGAGCCAGCGGCGGGCAGATCGCTACCTACGGTGTGAGCGAAAACGAAGATATCCGCGACTGGGTTGAGTGGTTGGAGCGATCCAACTCACCACACTGCATCGACGGACTAGGCGATTCGATGGGAGGCGCGGAACTTCTCAATTCGCTTTCGACGGAGTCGAACTTCTGCGCAGTGGTTGCGGAGAGCTCGTTTGCGACGTTTCAGGAAGCCGCATATGACAGGCTCGGGCAGGAGTTTCAGGCAGGCCCATGGGTGGGACGCACTTTGCTGCGACCTGCGTTGGAAGCCGGCCTGATATATGCCCGACTGCGGTATGGAGTCGACTTGAGGCAGGCCTCTCCGGAACGGAGCGTGGCTGCAAGTCGAACACCAGTATTGCTGATCCATGGACTTGCGGATACGAATTTACCGCCTCGTCACTCCGAGATGATCAGAGGAAGCAACGCGAATGTCGTGCTGTGGGAGCCTGCGCATGCGAACCATTGTGGGGCTTCGGGGGCGGAGCCTGAGGAATACGAGCGGCGAGTTCTCGAATGGTTCGATATGCATAGACGCCATTGATTCATGGACGAAATTCCTTGATGCACCGCCGACGCCGAGGCGACGCTCCGCCGCGGTCGTGTATCTTGGCCGAAGAACCTGATTTCTTGTTTTTGGAGATTGTGTTCTTCGCTTATGCCCACTTTTGCCGCTATTGATATCGGTTCCAATTCCTGCAGATTGAAAATCGCAAAGGTTGTAGCGCACCAATTGAGGACGCTGCATGAGGACCGCGAAGTTACGCGGCTGGGTGCAAGCGTGTTTGCGTCGGGACTGGTGTCGCCGGAAGCGATGGCGGCGACGCTGCGGGCGCTGAAGCGTTTTCAGCGCGCGGTGCAGTCGCATGGTGTGGACCAGATCCGGGTCGTGGCTACGTCGGCGATGCGCGATGCGCGGAACGCAGCGGCTTTTCATGCGTGGGTGAAAGCTGAGACCGGATGGAACATGGAAACCATTTCCGGTCTCGAAGAAGGGCGGCTCATTCATGGCGGCCTGATGAGCGGGGAATCGGGCGCGGGCGGCAAGGCGTTGCTGGTGGATCTCGGCGGCGGAAGCTGTGAGATCACGCTGTCAGAACACAAACGGATCAAGGAAACGATCAGTATTCCGCTGGGAGCCGTGCGTTTGACCGAGGAGTTTCTGCCCATAGACCCCGCACCGCCCGAAGAATTGGCGCGGATGCGGCGGCTGATTGCGCGAGAGTTGCGCCGGGCACATCGCAGGATTCAGCCGGGCAAAGTGCAGTTGGTGATTGGAACCTCAGGCACGGCGGCCGCGCTGGCCGAGGCAAATGCCGCGGCTGCCGGGAAGCAGGGTAAATCGTCGGGCAAGGCTGGTCGCGGCCCGTTGAAAACCGCAACCGGAATGGTTGCAACCAAAATTGTGAGGAAGCTCGCGTCGAAATTAGCGCGAATGACGCTGCCCGAGCGCGAGGCGGTGCCGGGGATCGGTCCGCGACGGGCGGAGATCATTGTGGCTGGCGCGCAAGTGTTTGCCGAACTGCTTGAGAGTTTTGGACTGCCGGGCTTTCGCTATTCTGAGCTGGGATTGCGCGACGGCATTCTCGCGCAAATGCTGGCCGCGCAGGACAAGCGGGCGGCGAGCCACAAGCAATTCGAACTCGAACGATGGGAAAGCGTTGTGGCAACGGCGAAGCGCTATGGTGTCGACATCCGGGAAGCCGAACCGGTGCGCGCACACGCGGTGCAGCTTTTCAACGAGCTGAAGGCGCTGCACGATCTGCCCGCGGAGTATGAAAGCTGGCTTGCGGCCGCTGCAGTGCTGCGCGACACGGGGAAGTTCATCAACCACCAGGGACACCACAGGCACACGCAGTACATTGTGTCGAGCTCAGAGATGTATGGATATACGCAGGTGCAGAGGACGTTGGTTTCTGCCATTGCGCGCTACCTGGGCAAGAGCCGGCCTCAGCCGGACGATCGCGCAATGCGCAACATCCCGGCGGAAGAGCAC
This sequence comes from uncultured Acidobacteriaceae bacterium, assembly GCA_963826915.1. Taxonomy (GTDB): domain Bacteria; phylum Acidobacteriota; class Terriglobia; order Terriglobales; family Acidobacteriaceae; genus Telmatobacter. Next base: position 291,780 of record CAWGYG010000002.1, on the reverse strand, counting down.
CAGCATGTTGAACGAGCCGTGGTGCTGCTGCGCCTTGCCGTTGCGCTTAACCAGGATCGCGCCAGCGACGTGCTCGACGTGACGGCGAAACTCTATCCGAAGAGGGTTTACCTGGAGTTGGAACCTGGCCGGACCGGCGCGGAGTTGGAGTTGTGGTCGCTGCGCAAGGAAGCGGACTATTTTCGCGAGGTCTTCGGACGCGAACTCTTCGCGACGGTGGCATAGATCCAGCGGGCCATTCGCGGATCGATGAGCCACTGCAGGAGCGGAGGGTGTTTTTCCATATCGATACGCGCGACTGAAGCCTTGCGCATACGCACGCCGGCAGCGCCGTTGCCCGTGATCAGCCTACCTGCGAACTGGAAAAGGGAAGGGTTGTGGCCTACAACCAAAACGTCTTGCCTGTCGGCATATTTTTCAAGAAGCTTCTGGAACTCAGCGAATGTCGCATCGGGGGTAAGTGCGGTGCTGATTTCGACTTTGCCTTCGAAGCCAAGTTCATTTCCCACAAACTGAGCGGTTTGCATGGAACGCTTCAGCGGGCTTGAAACGATGGCATCAGGCTGGACTTTGAGGGCACCTAACATGCGCCCCATCAACATGCACTGCTCCTTGCCTTCCTTGATGAGACCCCGCTTGGCGTCGAGCTTCGGGCTCTCGCGGGGAACTCCAGCATTTGCGTGACGCATGAGGTAGAGATTCATAGCAGGGAGGCAGGCATGATCCGAGGAGAGTTCAGCCAATTCCTTGAGATTCGATATTAACACGCTTGTAACATTCGGATTAGCCCGAAGACGGCGCGGTGCGCGACTGTTTACAGACGACCTCGGTTGGCGGGAGATCCAACTTTGATGGCTTTCAAAGGATGACTCCCAGCGACACCGGTTTTGCGGGCATCGCTGGGAGTGCGGGGGGGGGGAGGAACATGTGAAGGCGCGTCTAGAAGGCCGGCGGGCCACCTACAACAGGGATTGAGACGCTCGCCTGATGAAGAAGCGCGGACTCGAACGAGAATCCAGGGCCAGTGCTGGAGGTGAGGAACGGAGTGAGCGCCGCGACTGCGGAGTTCGATCCGTTGTAGACCGCATTCAAGCCGTCGGTGGACTCGTAGTTCAGATTATTTGCGGGGTTGGAGTTGCTGATCACGCGGCCAAGAACGCGGTGTTCAGACTCGATGCCCATGATGGAAGCCGACACCTTGGCGAAGTAGTCCAACTCTTCGGCAGAGTAGGCACTGTCGGCGGGTTCACGCCAAGCACTGTCCCTGGCGCGCTTATTGGCGGACTTGGCGGCAAATTCCTGGATCGCATTCAGGTAGGCGCCGATGAAGGCGTTCTCGAGGGCGTTGAGAATACCCGTGAACGCCGCCAGGGTATCGAATGTGCCGGCAGGAAAGTAGAACGTCTGCACCGGATCCGCGCTGGCTTCCTTGATGCCAAGCAGAGAGCGAAAGAGATCGGCATGCTGGATCTCCTGGGTAAGTGCGGCCTGGATGTAGTTGACGTTGCCGAGGTTGCCCGCGCTTGAGACGCTGGTGGCTGTGCCACCGGGGCCGGCGAGGTTGGGATCCTCGATGACAGCGCCGACGAGGCCGTTGTAGTAGAAGGTCGTGGCCAGATCTTCGGCGATCAAGGCCGCGGTGAAGATTTCCTTGACGGTATCTTTGGACTGCGCCAATTCCTGCGCGGACTCCGCTGGAGAATCCTTATCAGCGGCGAAAGCGGATTTGGCCCCGCCGATTGTCACGGTAGCTGCTGCTGCACCCATGCCGAGTACACCGGCCTGAGTAAGGAACTTGCGTCGCGCGAGGCGTTCCTGCGCGATTGAGGCGATGGGACCAAGGAGTTCCTGATTTTTCATATGACCTCTCTGAATCTCGGAAGGAGTGATCGAACATTGGGGATGATTCCGCCCGGCGCGAAGTGCGGAGTGAGCGGATGACTACTCTGGCAGATGTACGACTGCGAGTCAGGATTGGATTTGCGGTTTTGGTTTTTATTAGAAACAGGGCTAGTGTCCTGTCTCTAAATCTCATCTCTTGGCAGAAGGCCCAAAGGAACAAAAGCAGATTCTTCGCTTACCACCCCCGAACTGAAAAGCGTTCGGGGCCCCTTTCGCTCAGAATGACAATCTCTTTTTCTATGAATTTTAGAGACAGGAGAGTAGAAGGCATGCAGATCGGAATCGAGATGACATTCAGGAGGTTCGGAGTTGGAAGCCGGGGGAGTGCAGCCTATGAAGCGGTCCAAAGCTCGCTGACGAGGAGTCCGCAGAGCCAACGGCGATCTTTTCGGAGAGTGAATCCGGCCTGCGCGAGAGCATCGCGATGATCAGGCAGACGGCGAACCTTCAGGCCGGTGAGGATTCCAAAGGCGCGGTAGAGGATGGCAACTACCGGACGTGCGACGACCCGGCCAAACCAGCTTTGGGGAATTGCGAACTCGGAGACCAGCCAGGCGGCGCCGGGGCGGACGTGTGCGCGAAGACGAGCCGCGAGGGAGGCGACTTCACTCGAGGTCAAACAGTCGAGAAAGAAATGGGTGACGATCAGGTCGTAGTTGCGCGAGGAAGGGATGAAGGCGCGAGCGTCTGCAAGGTTGGGTTGGACGCGAGCGGCGTTTGAACCGCAGCGGCGGACGAGCTGAGAGAGCATGGCAGAGCTGGCATCGACGACATCGGCGAGAACGGATGGATTTTCGTTGAGCAGTCGGGCGGCGAAGCGGCCATCGCCATCGCCGAGGATGAGGGCGCGGCGACTGAGCATGAGATCGCCGAGGAAGGCGCATCGGCAGCGCCACAGCGAGGAGCCGAAACTGAGCCACTCCATCCAGCGGTAAACGCGGGCGAGGCTATCGAAATTCGGCGCTTCGGCGCGCGGGGCCGAGTGTTCAAGGACTGGATCGAGGGCGGTAGTCACGGCAGGGGTGGGGCCCCGAGGATCAATGGAAACACAACCGTCAGCAGGGCAAGATCGGCGACGATGCGGAGGGCGATTGGCCTGAGGCGGTTTCGCTCACGATCGAGAAAGGCGAGCAACACGGCGCTGGCCGAGCCCGCGAGAAGCAGAGCAGCGGCACGGGGTTGGATGAGGGTGAAAGCAGCGGCGAGAATGAGGCCGGCGCAAGCGAGGGCGAGGGCATGCGGAAGGATGGGCGAGGGGATCGGCGACTCGAAGGATTCGATTGACCTGCAATTGAGCCATGCCAAAGCCGCAAAGAATGCCATGGCAACTAAGACGGGCCAATAATCAGCAGCTCCGCCGGCGGAGTGGAGGCGCGAGAGGACTGGCGCAGCGCAGCCAGCCGTAAAGAGAATGCCGACCAGGAACTCCTTGGAAGCGAGGCGCCGTGACCAGGCGGGGAGCAACGAGGGCAGCTTGCCGGCGGAGTGAACACCGGTGAAATAAGCCAATGCAGCAACGGCCAGGACAGAGTTGCGCTCGCGAAGATCCACGGGCATTCGGAGGAAAATCAGGGCTGCGGATGCCGAGGCTGCGCAGATTGCAATGGGGAGAAGCGATTTGCGATGGCGCCAGTGGAAATAATGGCGGTCGCGAAGACGTTGCAGATTGCCTGCGCGCTGAGCAGACCGGAAATCGAGCAGACGATCCAAGATGTAGACGGACCAGGTGCCGAGGAAGAGCAGCAGGGGGATCCATCGCGGGAGTTGGATGCCGGCTGACCAAGCAAAAGCGGACGACCATGCGACGGCGACGGTAGGTGCGTCGAGGCTGGCCAGATGCCAGAACCGGAGCGGTGCTGGAACATCGAGAAGCCGTGGCTGCGTGTGAGGATGGACGCGCGGTTGGGCCAGCGGATTGGCCAGGGGAAGTGGCACTCTTCTGATTGTAGAAGGTGAGCCGGGGATGGCGGGTTTCCTCGGTGTGGTTCAGTTTGGGAGAAACCATCCCTCAGGGGCTGAAGCCCTCGTTCAATTTGAGGTGATTACGGCGCGACTGAAGTCGTGCCCTTTCAAAGCGCCAAGTTCTTCCGGGTTCTTCGGGCAGATTTTCTCAGGACGGGCAAGAGCCAGGCTTAACCGATGCTGCTTTTTACGAGAGCATGAAGTCTTTCATTGATATCTTCGGCGCTCATAAAGAAGGGCGTGTTGAGGCATTGGAGGGTCAGCTCTTGCTTGTCGGGCAGGTAGGACCAGGAGACTTCAACGCCGAACTTGCTGGCGGTGCCGCTGTTGCCACTCATATCGATCCCGGCGCCGCTGGCTTTCTGAACCAGGGTTGCGTACTGCTCGGGCGAGACATTGGAAAAGACTTGCGGTTCGCATTGGGGCACGAGAATCTCCAGCTTTACCGGGAGTAGCTGCGCGAGTTTCTTGCGTTGCAGCCCAGTAAAGATCATGTGGTGCTGTGTTCGACTGTAGCAAGCGGACCGGAAATAATCTGCAAAGCGGGAGCGCAAAATCTGACCGCTTTGCCGGAGGATACTTTTGCGGGAACGCCCGGCGGCGATAATTTCCATCTTGCTTTCTGTAAATACGAGTGCGCAAAATCAGCAAGCGCCGTTACACTGTTTTGCAAAACCTTCAGGAGCGGAACGTGAGCCCAACCCACACCTTCGAACCCCGCGTCGATGTCTACATCGCCAAGGCAAAGCCCTTTGCGCAACCCATTCTTCTTCACATACGCGAACTGGTGCACAAGGCCTGCCCCGGCGTCGTCGAAAGCATGAAGTGGAGCCGTCCCTTTTTCGAATACAAGGGCGTCATCCTGTGCAACATGTCGGCCTTCAAGGAACACTGCACTTTTGGTTTCTGGGGTGTGGAAATCTCCGCGATCCTGCGCAAAGCGAAGGTGCTGCAGGCGGGCGCCATGGGTTCGCTGGGGCGAATCACGCGGGTTGAGGATATGCCCGCCGACAAGGAATTGCTGAGCCTGCTTCGGCAGGCGGTGGCCTTCGTCGAAAGCGGCAACTACACGAGCCCGATCGCGGCGCGCAACAAAGTGGTGAAAGCTCCCGCGCCCGTTGTTGCAACGCCACGGGAGTTCACCATGGCGCTGAAGGCCAACAAGAAAGCCTGGGCGGCGTTCGCCGCGTTCAGCCCCAGTTGCAAGCGGGAGTACGTGGAATGGATCGCGGACGCCAAACGCGACGAGACGCGCGACAAGCGCATTGTGACTGCGATCGAGTGGATCAGCGAGGGCAAAAAGCGCAACTGGAAATACGAGAGCTGCGCGGTTGAGCAGTGATGCAGGATTAGCTGAACTTTCAATGAGCGCGCGGAGCAAAGTGGGCGCCGGGCGGAGTGGACTTGCGCGGCTTTTTGAGTGGTTGATTTTGGCTCAAATGGCGCCGTTAAACGCGCTTAACGCAATTCCATTGTGCGGCGGAGGGGGAAAATGATCGGCCAAAGAATCCGGAAAGAATTCCAGGATTCTGCCGGGTCTTTTCGGTTACCACGAGGACGAAGGGCGGCGGATTCTTGCGCGCCCAAGCGTACAAGAATCCGCCGCTCTTTGTGTTCACACGCCTTAAGAGCCCAACTTCCGCAATTCCGTGCTGATCATTGAGGCCAGCTCCTTTGCCGAGGTAGCGCCCAGGTATTCCCACTCAAATTCGACCAGAGGGGGCATTGCCTGCCCCGTAGCGTGCAGCTTCGAACCCATACTGATGATCTGATCGATCGTGTATCGCGGCTTCACAATCAAGACGCGAGGAAAAGTATGGTTCTGGATATCCGTTTTCTTAGGCGTATCGGTCATCGCCAGGTCCTGCTCGTTGTCCTTATCCAGGCCGAACTCGGCTCTCCCGGCCAATGCCACCATTGCGTCGCTATACATCAGGGCGTCAATATTTTCTCCCCCGCTATAGAACAGAACAACTGGCTTGTTGCCCTGGGATCCGGCCATGACGGCCGCCATATATGGAAGGATCTCGATCTTGCCTTGGTTCTTCGCCTTGGTCCTGGCAGAGGCGGCAGCATCATAGTGGCCTAGCATTCCATCGTCCCCTATGCCCTCTTTCGCATTTTCCATAACCTTAAAGGGGTCGTCGGTGAGTTCAGATTTCGTGGAGCCGGAGCCGGCGGGCGTTGCCACGCGCGTCCAGTAGCCTGTGCCCAGACGGCCGGTCATCTTCACAATGCTATTTGCGGGCGGGTCGTAGGTGCCGCTGTCCTGCCAATCCAGATTGGTCGCCTTCAGCACATATTTTCCATTGGCGGCCTGGAAGCTTCCGTGATGCGAGGGAACATTGCCCGGCCCCTCAGCGTGGAAAGAGTAGGTTCCGTCTGCCCGAACATCCCATACCCAAAGGGCCGCTCCGGCAGAGTTGGGAACGACCATCTCCCAGGTTCCGACCAGGGCTGGGTCGACGGATTCGGCCGTCGCACGGGATAGTCCGACAAAAAGGAGCGCAACGACAAGGAGTGGAGCGATTACGAATTTCATGACTGTGACCTCCGTCAAGCCAATCTGGCACCGCTCTTGAATGCTCTACGTCCCTGGAGAAGTGTCTGAACCCGAGCTTTCGAGAGCCGTACGATCTCTTGAATTCATACAGGAACGGCGACCAGGCTGGTTGCAGATTGGTAGACCTCATGAAATTTTGTTGCTGGAGCCGCCATAGGACCGATCTCAGCGTTGAGGGTGACACTCGGCACTTAACATCGTCTCGCGTATGATGAGTTTTCAAGCCTCATGCCAGCTGTTTCTCACTCTCGGACCAGGATGCTTTCCGCACGCCCACTCAGCTACCTCTTCCATTGCAAATGAGCCGCAAGACCAAGTCGAGCGAAAGCCCAGAGCAGCGTCCCCGGCCTCTGCGGCGGCTCGCGGGACCGCTTGTAATCCTGGCGGCAGCGGCAATGGCGGTTTGGCCCCTGGTAGCGATGGGCCCATCGTGTGGGCCAGATTTTTCCTTCCACTTTGTCTCCTGGATTGAGGCACAGCGAAGCCTTCTTGAAGGCATCGTGTATCCGCACTGGGCCAGCGGGCCGAACTTCGGCGCGGGCGAGCCACGGTTTGTGTTCTACCCACCGCTGATGTGGATGGCGGGGTCGTTTCTGGGGTTGATCTTCCCGTGGCGCCTGGTCTCGATTGTGCTGGTGTATCTCTTGTTGGCAGCGACTGGTTTTGCGAACCGGGCACTCGCCCGACAGATGCTTGCCGACGGGCCCGCCACGCTGGCCGGATGCGCCTCAATTTTTCTCGGCAACATGCTGGTGGATGCATACATGCGCAGCGACTATGCAGAGCTCACCGCCGGCTTCTGGATTCCGCTGCTATTGCTGCTTCAACTAGGCAAGAGCAAGCCCTCGGAAACTCTGCTGCGGCGAACGCTTGCCGGTGCGACGCCTCTTGCGCTTGTGGTGGCCGGCATTTGGCTGTCGAATGGGCCGCTCGGCATCATGGCGAGCTACCTGCTGGGTGCAACGGCGTTTGTCTCGGCAGCGATGGAGAAATCCTGGGCACCGGTGGCACGCGCAATCCTCTCTGCAGTATCTGGCAGCGCGCTGGCGGCCGTGTATCTTGTGCCCGCGATCTATGAGCGGGGCTGGGCCAGCATCGGACTTGCCCTGAACGAACGCGAGTACATCGTGGAAAATGGCTGGCTGTTTGGCCATCACGGCGATCCGGGCTGGTCGCGCTTTTACATGATGCAGCAAATTCACTCGTGGCTTGCGGTCGTGATGTTCGCCAGCAGCGCGGCCGCGGTTGGGCTTGCATGGAGGCGGGGCAAGTTGAAAAGGGAGCGCGCGTGGTGGATTCCGCTGGCTATCATTCCTGTCGCGGTGTTACTGATGCAGCTTCCACTCTCGGAGCCGTTGTGGAAGTGGCTGCCGGCTTTGCGCTATCTCCAGTTCCCATGGCGATGGCTGGTGGTGATGAATGCGCCGCTCGCACTTTTTTTTGCAGCGGCGGTCTGGGTTAATCCGCTGCGCGGCCGGGTTCCGATCCTGGCCGCATGTGCGCTCCTATTCTTCATTGTCACCGGGTCGACGTCAGGTATTTGCTTTCAGGATTGCCACAACGTGGTTGCCGCAATTCCGCAGGTGGAGCGGACCGAAGGAATACGCGGCAAACCCGAGTACGCTCCGCCCGGCATCCGGCACCCGCTCGTCGAGCCCGATGTGGTGGGCAATTGCGCAGTGAGCAGCCTTGCGGATTTGTCGGGCCAGCCCGAATCTGTTCTGAAGACAGCGCAAGGCGGTAGCGCGCCTGCATGCGGCGGCAACTTCCTGCAGATGGCGAACCTGCCGGAACACAAGGTCTTTATGGGGAGCTCGAGCCATGCGGGTTACTTGATTCTCCATCTGCGCAGTTTTCCCGCGTGGCACGTGACAGTAAACGGACGAGCCGCCGACTTGGCACGCGAAGAGGGATATGGGCTAATGGCCGTGCCGATTCCGCAGGGGAGAGCCATGGTAACAGTGGACTGGACAACGACGCCCGACGTTTGGGTGGGCCGATCCATCAGTGCGCTCGCGTTCGTCCTGATCACAGGTCTCTTTATTGTGGAACGCAGGCTCGTTCGACCCAGGTCATCATGATGGCAGCGGCATCCGACCTGTCGCGCTGACAACCTCGGATTAATCCGCAGCGAGAGCGGCCATTCTTATGATTTTCCTGCGCTGACGACTTCCTGGTTGGTTGGGGGTTCTGAACTCTGCGATCCCGGGTCGCCGCCGACTACATCCTTCTCGGGCTTCGCTTCCTTTCCCTGATTTTGAACCGATGCTTGTTCCGGGGCAGCCTGGTGTTGCTCATTTGCAGCCTGGTGCTGCTCGTTTTCTCTGAGCTTCTCTTCGTTTTGCCTCTCACGAGAGAAAAGGCTCTCCAGTCGAATACGGGCGGCACGCCAGCGAACGTCACTGGTTTTTCCGGCCTGAGCCAGGTAAGGGGCGAATTGGTCATCGGTGACTGTCCCATTGTCTTTCAGGAATTGCAAAAGAGCGGCGTGTTGGGCTTCAAGGCTCTCGAGAGACGAACCCAATTCATTGAGCAATCCTTCGGCCAGATCAACGTTCATATGCGTACCTCTATAGGTTTGGATGCCAACGGACGGCCACCTGAGTCGCGAGCCCACACTTGATTTGCAATCCAGCTTTGGCACACCGCGGGCTTGGACACCTATTCGATCCCGCATCCTGCGCCGCGAAGCATCCAATCGTGGAGCACATCACTCCGAGCGAGGGCAGACCATGCGGGTCCCAAATCACGTGCAAGAACACATTGGAATGATCGCCAAGCACGAGCAGGAGTTTCTGGCGCGGAGATCGCCGGCGGAACGGCTGGGAGATTTGACCGCGGCTATCGTCGGCAATCTCGGATTTGTGGCCGCTCATATCGCTCTCTTCCTGTCCTGGATTCTCGTGAACACTTTGCATGTGCCCGGAATTCCGCGTTTTGATCCTGTACCCTTTTCGCTTCTCGGAACCGTCGTTGCCATGGAGGCGATCTTACTGGCAAGTCTGATCCTCATGAGGCAGTCACGACTGGCCCGACGTGCCGATGAGCGGGAACATCTGATGCTCCAAATTCTTCTGCTCACGGAAAAAGAGGTAACGGCGGTTATAAGCATGAATCAGCAAATTGCAAGCAAGGTGGGATTGACGGATATCAAGAACAGCAAGGAAATCGAGCAACTCGGCAAGAAGACTTCGATCGATGAAGTTGCTCAGGACATACAACGAAGTTTGTCAGAAGATATGTAGCCGAGTTCGTGCGATGCGCTGTCGGGGTTGATCAGCGATCGGATCGGCTGCGGGGTCTACTTCGCAGGGCTCGGCTCGAAGTTTGCCAGCAGTTTTGTGAGCCCGAAAAGAGTGGAGGCGCGGGCGAGCCGGGGCGCTTGAAGCGTGTAGGCGACGGACGGAGTCCAACTGACGGTGTCGTGCGCGCTGTCTCCGATGGCTGTGACTTCGAAACGGATCTGGTCGCCGGCTGCAACGGAAACGCTTTTAACATCGGTGGCATAGCCGGCCTGGTCATTGCCGGCGATCAACTGCCTGGCGCCCGACGCGGGCCAGATTTGGGTGACATTTTTTCCTGAGACGAGATTGACGACGGCGTAGACTCCGGCGCCGCCATTGGCGTTGGACTTGAGTACATGGCCGCGGATGCTGATGGTACCGGCGCGGGGAGCGACCCAGACGCGGGCGACTCCGCCGGTATTCGCGTTATCGGTGCCGGCGGCGGGAGCGAGTTCAAAGGCGCTGACGAATTGGCCGGGGTTAACTTCCCAGGCACCGTTGTGATCGGTTGGCGAGTAGCGGGGGATGTTGATCCAGGTGGAATCAGATGACTCGTACATGTAGCGCCAGTGGTTCTTGCGCTGGGTTGACGTGAACTCCTCGGCTGCGTAGCTCGGCACCAGGGACGTGGAGAGATTTTCGGAGTTTGTGACCGAGCCGATGTTCTCGCCGGCAAAGAAACTGTCCTTGGACTCGGTGTAGAGATTGTTTCGGATGGTACCGGAGGGGGTACCGTAGCCTCGATTTTTGCAGTATTCCCAAACATCCGCCGCGCCGGGATGGAGGGTACGCGAGTTGTTGGCGAAGGTGTTGTCGTAGAAATCGATGTCGGCGCTCTGATCACCGGGATGGATGTTGAGGATTTCGACGCCTGCGCCGGCATTGCCCTCGAAGAGGTTGGCGTGGAGATCGACATTGTATTCGGACCATTCGAAGTCGATGCCGGTTTCGTCGGGACTGTCGGATGGCGGCACGCCAAAGATGATGTTGTTGACGAATGTCACATTCCTGACGCGGCCGAGAATCACCGCTGCGGTTCCGCTGCGCGTATGACAAGCGGCCTCATTTATCAGTACCGAGTTCAGCACCGCGACGTCGGTCATTCCCACGAGGCGCAGTGAGTCGCTGCAACCGAGCCCGGCGGCCTGGTAGGCGGGGGCCGCATGGCCGTCGTCATTGGCAAGGAAAATGCCGTTGAGGGTGACATTGCGGAAGGCGTTATGGCCATCCTGAAAATCAGTGGAGTCGGATTCGTTGTCGAAGGCGATGCTGTCGACGTTGTTAGTCCCGCGGATGCTGGTGAGAGAGACGTCTTTCAAAACATATTGGGAGTCTTTGAATGTGAGAGTGGGCGCGACGTTGAAAAGGATGCCGGAAGACAGGTTGATGTTGAGGGTGGCTGCGAAGGGATCCGGCTTTTTGCCGAAGACGGGAAACTCAGTGGAGTATCCACTCCAGATTCCCTTGTTGTCGTGGACGTATATATTGCTGAGCGAGATTCCGTTGTTCTGCACGCGGGTGAAGTGGAGAAGGATTCCGACGCTGGCCTTGCCGACGTCAAGATTGCTGATGTTCCAATAACTGGGGTCAGTGAGCAGGACGCCGATGTCGTGGCTGGACTGGTTGCGAAGAATACTGGGGCGATCACCGATGCCATACGACGTCAGGGTGATGGGCGCGGTTGCAGAACCGGAGCCGGCGAGGGTCATCTGCTGGTTCCAGAGGCCGCCGCTGGCGAGCAGGATCTGGTCGCCGGGGGAGAACGATTTGACCTTGTTGAGCGGGGTAAAGGTGCACCATGGCTGGGCGATGGTGTGTGCGCCGCTGTCGCTGCAATTCGAGTCAGGTTGGTTGTTGACGTAATACGCCGTTCCGGCGGCGTAGACCGGAACAGTGAAGCCGATTGCACCCAAAGCAGCTAACGAGAACAAGATTGCAGGCAAGGAACGACGGTTCCTTTGAATCATTCGGTGGATCCTTTTGCAATTGAAACTCGAGGAACATATCGATCCCTCGTAGGTCGTGCCGGGTCTTACCTAGCTCAAAAAGGCGATCGAATTCGGAGCGGTCTGGCAGGGGGCAGTACGGGGAGACAACGAACGCAACACGACCGACCACTTGCGAGCTATCGCTCAGGTCTCAAGGATTTCAGAACTGGCTTCGGCCTCTTGCAAATTGAGTCACGCAGAGAACTCGGGACAGTTCAAACTGTTCTAACTTAATTGACCCGATTCTACCCGGTTTGGTTGCAGAGTAAAGGTTACGCAGATCCCACATTTGTGGGACAAGGCGCAGCGGACCTGCGGCTATTTTGGCAATCGGCGTGCAGGAGGGCTAGCTCGGACTGAGGTGGCAGAAATGAACCCTCCGCAGCGAAGCCGGCAACGATTTTGCCGGCTTCAGCGGGGGGTAAACCTCCCGCCTTCCTATGTGTTCAGTTTGTCCGCTGCCAATTAGTGGGCGGCGGTTAGATGAATGCTCATGGCGACGGCGAGGAAGAGCGAGCCGTCCTGGCCCTTTTGCTGGGTGCTGATGGACGAGTCGACGAGCAGGAAGTTGTGGCCGGTGCCCGATATGTCGCCGATGCCGCCGATGTAGGTGTCGACCGCATCTCCCTGCGGAGAGGCTGCGCTGAAGTGGTCATAGGTGACTTCCAGTCCATTGGTAAAGAGCTGGATGAGGCCGGCCGCGCCGAATGGGGGCTTGCGGGTGCTGTTGGATTGAGTCGCGATTTTCTGTTCCTCGTTGAGCACGATCTGGGTGGCGCTTGTGGCGGAGTCGGCAGGAAGGACGTTGATCCAGTTCGTGCCGGAACGAAGCTGCACGCCGAGCACGCCTTTATCGCCTTCGGAAGTAGCGGTCCAGCCTTGAGGGACCTGGAGCGAGAAACGGCCTGACGGGTCCTGGTAGAGCGTGCCGGTGACGGGTTTCGAGGGGGATGGGTCGGATTTTGCCTCCTGGCCGGCGAGGATGCCGAGACGCCTCCCGCATTCATCCAGGGTGAAGACGCCGACGGCGCAAGCTTTTGCGATTTCAGCTGCTGCCTGAGATTTGCCGGTGTTGTCTACCGAAGATGGACCAGGATTTCCTGTGACCTGGAGGCTGTTGCGGATGTCGTCGAGGGCAGGAAGGTTTGCATAATACTGTGAAAGCGGCGACATCGTGATGAAGTTTATGAGGTAGAGGTTCTTGGTGAGTGCCGCAGAGATTTCGTTGACGGTGGGGGCATTCGGGTCACTGCAAGTGGAGACCGCCCAGATACCCTGCGTCCCGGAAATCGTGAGTGTGCCCTTGGTGCGGTCCTGGAAAGTTGGACATTCACTCTTGAATTCCATGGTTGTAGCGTCGACGGCGTTCTGCGGCGTCATCGCGTTGGTCTTGTTCTGCAGCATCACGAAAAAGTAGGTCTTCACATTTCCCTTGCTCACAATCATCTGGTGGGCGTCCGGATCGGGGTCCGGGGCGATCTGCCAACCGGCGGGGATCTGTATCACGTATTGGCCTTTGGGGTCGTGATAGGTGGTCTGGGCTGCGGCGGGAACAGAGAGAGGGAGCATGGCGAGGGAAAGGGTTGCGAACGTGGCGCCGCGGAGGGCGGTGTTGCGACGGTGTGCAGAAGAGAGGACGTTCATGGAGAAACCTCATCTGAAAATCGGGATGCTATTCTCGTAGGCGCGGAATCGGGGAAGAATGCCTCAGTCGAGAAGAAAGCCTTGGGATTGTTTGGCTTCAAATGTACTCATCCCGATAGGGATTGCAAGAGCAATCGGGGATTCTTCAAGCGGAAACAGCAAGGTTTCGCGGATGACTGCGTTCGGTAGGCAATTGTTCCGATTGGGAAACGAGCAAGAGGGGTCGAGCAGGATGTGGCGACGCCTAGTCGGCAACGACAGCTGTTTCAAGTTCGGGCTTGGCGTGCACTTTGGCAGGTTTGGGCAGAGGGATGGCGGAGATGTCGACTTTGCCTTCGGCCAATTGCATGAGGAAGTCCTGGGCGGAGAAGGCGGGTGCGCCTTTAAGCACCTGGGATGCACGGAGGTAAGTGCCGTCGCGCTGCTGAAGGCGGGCCTTGACGGTGTCGGCAAGGTAAGCGGGCAGGATTTCGTTGTGGATGCGGGCCTTGGCGGCGGGGTCGCGGACGGGGAAGGCCACTTCGCACCGTTCGAATAGATTGCGCGGCATCCAATCTGCGGAGCCAACGTAGATTTCGTCGTCGCCGCCGTTGGCAAAGTGGAAGATGCGCGAGTGCTCGAGGAAGCGGCCGACAACCGAACGAACCCGGATGCGGTGGGACATTCCTTTGACGCCGGGGCGCAGGATGCAAAGTCCACGGATGATGAGGTCGATTTCGACGCCGGCATTGGACGCGTCGTAAAGGGCTTCAATGACGCTGGGCTCGAGAAGAGCGTTCATCTTGGCAACGATGTGGGCGGGGCGACCGGCCCGGGCGTGCTCGGTTTCGCGTCGGATGAGGCCAAGGAAGCTTTCAGCCATGGTGAGCGGGGCGACAAGCAGCGGACGGTAGTCGTCGATCTCGGCGTGCGCGGTGAGGTAGTTGAAAACCATGTGCACACGTTCGGTGATCTGCGGATCGCAGGTGATGACGCTGAGGTCGGTATAGAAACGGGCGGTGACGGGATTGTAGTTGCCGGTGCCGAGGTGGCAATAGCGGCGGGTCACGCCGTCTTCGTCGCGACGAACCAGCAAGGCGAGCTTGCAATGAGTCTTTAGGCCGACGACGCCATGGAAGACCTGGACGCCAGCATCTTCCATATTGCGCGCCCAGCGGATATTGGATGCCTCGTCGAAGCGAGCCATCAATTCGACGACGAGGGTGGCTTCTTTTGTGGCGGCTGCCTCAATGAGCGCAGAGAAAACTGGCGAGTCCTGACTGGTGCGATAGAGGGTTTGCTTCATGCTGACGACGGCCGGATCTTCGGCGCCTGTCTGAATGAAATCGACGACGGGGTCGTAGGAATCGTAGGGATGGTGGAGCAGGATGTCGTGCTGACGCAACTCGTCAAAGATGTTTTCGGATTTACGGCTGAGGTGGAGCGGCTTGGGCATGAAGGGTGGGAACTTCAAGTCAGGGCGCTGGATGTCGCTATAGAAGAACATCACGCGGGATAGGTTGACGGGTCCGTCATCGCGAAAGACCTGATCCTCGTCGAGTTCGAAGTTGACGCGCAGGCGCTCGACAATCTCGGGGTCGGCGCCGGCTTCGATTTCGAGGCGCACGGAGTCACCCTTGCGGCGATTGTGGAGTTCGACGCGGATGGTTTCGAGCAGGGAGCGCGCTTCTTCTTCTTCGAAGTAGAGGTTGGAGTTGCGGGTAACGCGAAATGCGGCGCGCGCCAGCACTTCGTAGCCGCGGTACATGCCGGCGAGGTTCTGGGCGATCAGATCCTGGAGGAGCAGGTAGTCGAATTTTCCGTCGTCGGCGGGGAGACGAACAAAGCGCGGAAGAGCGCGGGGAACGGTGACGACGCCGAGTACCTGGGGGCCGGAACTCTTGCGTTTGCGGCGGAGCAGGAGAGCCAGGCAAAGGGCCTTGTTGAGGACACGGGGAAACGGGTGGGCGGGATCGATGGCGATTGGTGTTAGCAAGGGATCGACTTCGCGCTGGAAGTAGCCTTGCGCAAATGCCTTGGCCTCGTGGTCCAACTCGTCCCACTCGAGCAAGCGGATGCCTTGCTTGCGCAATTCGGGGAGCAAAAGGTCGTTCCAGCAGCGGTACTGGGCGGCGACGAAGCTGTGGATATCCGCGGTGAGGGCGGCCAGCGACTCCTCGGGGCGATTGCCGTCGTAACCCTGTTCGCGGTAGCCGTCTTCAATGCGCTGCATGAGGCCGGCCTGGCGGATTTCGACGTATTCATCGAGATTGGAGCCAGTGATGGCTAGAAACTTCACCCGCTCGAGCAGCGGATTTGAGCAATCTTCGGCTTCTTCGAGGACACGGCGATTGAACTGCATCCAAGAGTGGTCGCGTCCGGTAAAGAGCTTTAGTTTCTGTGTGGTTCTCGCCATGCGTTCGTCCGTGCGCCGTGTTGGCAAGTCTACAGCGTTTTGGCTGAAGGCTGCACCTAAAGGTAGTGCCCGAGTGGAAATCCGCTATTGAATAGTTGCAGGGCAGGCGTGGAAGTTTCGTTAAAGAGATGCTAAAAGCAGAGAGGGGCATCGATACGTTGGGAGAATCGGCGTTGCCTGGATTGACCCGCGCCGCCCTTCGGGTTGAGGATAGAAACTCGAACTGCACGTTTTAATCCCCCGATGGAGGATCCAAATCCATGCCCAGCGAGACGCAAAAGACGAGCGAAAGCCTGATCCCGCCCAAGCCAATTCCCGCGGGCGCGGATGCGTTTTCGAAGCAGGTTCACGGGCTTCTGGACGGCCAGCCGAAAGATGAGGCGACGGTAACGAGGGCCCTGGAAGGCATGGACGAGATGCTGGACCTGATCGCTGCCGGACTTTACAGCCTGGCGTCGATGCTGGTGGGAGAAGGCGAGGACAGTATCCGGCTGGTGGAGACGGCAGTGGCGCGGGCGGAGATTTCAGCCTGCGACGATGCGCAGCAGGGGCGAAGGAATAGCCGGCGGGCGCTTTGTACGGCGGCCATCGAGATTCTGGTGAGACGGGATGCAGGGAGCCTGGCTGCGCCTAAGGGACTGCAGCACGCGTCCACTTGCATCGAAGACGACGACCTGTCTGCAGCGGGGATTTCGCACGAAGAGCTGGAGGCGATGCTGGCCGGTCCCAACCGGGAAAGCGTCAAAAGCTGGATCGAGAGTCTGCCAACGGAGATGCGGGTGATTTTTGTGCTGCGCGCCGTGGCAGGTTTCACAGCCGACGAGACAGCAGCCATGCTGGCTGAGCATGGCGGCGAGGATGCCGCGGGGTGGAATGCCGAGGCGGTCAGGGAGATCTTCCGGCAGGGGCTCTGCTCGCTTGCGTCGCAACTGATTCACGCCACCACAACGCGATAAAAGCTGGAAGCGGGAATTCAGGGTCGAGCGGGTGCCAGGTGGCTCTCTGGCAATGTGCCCGGGGATACACCCTTCTTTGCCTCCTCTTCGGTACACTACTTAAAGAACCGGCTGGCCCATTTCGGGCATCTACTGGAGTGCAAACATCTTTCCGGCAATCTATCGAAGCCGTGAACTCGAAGACGATTTGATGTCCTCAGACGATTGTAAGAAGTACCCACAGTATCTTTGTGCTTGTGCCACTCTGGCCCTGGGTCTTTCAGGCCTGGCGGGGGTGCGGGTTGGTGCGCAGCAATTGCCGAGCCTGGCTCCGAGTCAGCCGTCCACGCCGTCGGCCTCCACTTTTCAGGGCAGCGTCCCGACGGGTCACGCCACGGACCAGGTGGTCGATCTTTCGCTTGACGAAGCCATGCAACGCGGGTTGAAGAACAACCTGGGCGTGATTTTGAGTGGAACGCAGACCGCCGAGGAACGAGGAAGCAGGCTCGTCCAGTTGCAGTCTTTGTTGCCGAATGTAGATTTCGACGCCCATGAAGCGGTGATGCAGACGGATCTTGCGGCCGAGGGGCTTCGAATTCCGGGGTTTCCCACGATTATCGGGCCGTTTGGATATACGGATCTGCGGGCCACGCTGAAATGGACACTGGTCGACGTGAAATCGCTGCGAACTTACATGGCTGCGCGTCACAATTTCGCGGCCGCCGAGTTTTCGGCCCAGGATGCGCGGGACATGGTGGTGCTTACGGTGGGTAATGCCTACATGCTGGTGCTTGCAGATCTGTCCCGGGTGACAAGCGTGCAGGCGCAGGTGGCAACGGCGAAGGTTTCGCTGGACCAGGCAGTGGCGAATCACCAGGCGGGAACGGCGCCGAGGCTGGATGAGTTGCGCGCGCGGGTGGATTACCAATCGCTGGAACAGCAGTTGATTGTGGCCCAGAATGGGTTGGAGAAGGATAGGCTTGCATTGGCGCGGACTATTGGGCTGCCGCTGGAGCAGAAGTTC
This sequence comes from uncultured Acidobacteriaceae bacterium, assembly GCA_963826915.1. GTDB lineage: Bacteria > Acidobacteriota > Terriglobia > Terriglobales > Acidobacteriaceae > Telmatobacter. The sequence continues at coordinate 274,083 of CAWGYG010000002.1, read as the reverse complement.
AACCTGACGGACACGGCGCCTTACGCTGCATTCGACCAATTGGATGTAGATGCGACGATTCGACAGGCGCATGCCAATCGCAAGGACCTGGCGGCGATGTTGGAAGAGACCAAGGCTGCCGAAGACCAGCGCAAGGCTGCGACAGCCGACCGGCTGCCCACGCTGAAGTTTGAGGGCGACTACGGAGATATCGGCGTGAACGTGCGCCATTCGCATGGAACGGGGGATGCGCAGGGCACCTTGAGCGTGCAACTGTTCGATGAATTCGAATTTCGCGGAGAGGCGCAGATTGCGCAGTCGCAACTGGATACGCAACGGGCACAGACGAGCGATGCCAGCGCGCAGGTGGATGCCGATGTTCGCGATGCCCTGCTTGACATTGCCTCGGCGCAAAAGCAGGTAGAGGTTGCACGGTCAAGCGTGGACCTGGCAAACGAGGCGCTCAGCGAAGCTCAGCAGCGCTACGCCAACGGAGTGAGCGACAACCTGGCAGTGAGCCAGGCGGAGCAATCCCTGGCGCAGGCCAACGATCAATATGTATCCAGCCTCTATCGGCACAATGTAGCCAAGCTGAGCCTGGCGCGTGCCTTGGGAGCGGGGCAGGATTACAAGAAATATCTGGGAGGAAAGTAACGTGGCGGATTCAACTCCAACAGCAGTCCAGTCCCCGCCGGATGACAGCACCGAAGTAGCGCAGCCGCGGAAGAGCCGGAGAGGGATCATCATCGTAGTGGTCCTGGTTCTGATTCTGGCGGCGCTCGGCTTCTGGTGGCGCTCAACCTACAGCGAAGACACCGACGATGCGCAAATCAACGGCCACCTGATTCAGGTGAGCGCGCGCATTTCAGGACAGGTGGTCAAGGTCGACGTTGAGGAGAACCAGCAAGTGAAGGCCGGCGACACGATCGCAGAGCTGGATCCCCGGGATTACCAGGTTGCCGTGGAGAACGCGCAAGCCGCGCTGGCCAGCGCGCAAGCCAATGCAGCCGCGGCGCAGGTAAACGTGCCGATCACGACGATCAATACCGGGAGCAATCTGAGTTCAGCGGGCGCAGACGTCGGCGGCGCAACCGCTTCTGTGGCGCAGGCGGAAAGACAGCTTGAGGCAGCGCACGCAAGCGTGGCCCAGGCCGACGCCAACAGCATCAAGGCGCAACAGGATCTGGAGCGCTATAAACCGCTGGTGGAAAAAGACGTGATCAGCAAGCAGCAATTTGACTCAGCTGTGGCCGCGGCCGATTCCGCCAAGGCCGCAGTTGCCAACGCGCACGCTACAGAGCAGGCGGCCGCCGATGGGGTTCGCGTAGCGCGCCAGAAGGAAGAACAGGCCCAGGCGCAACTTCAATACGCGAAGACCGGACCGCAACAGGTGGCTGCACAGTCGGCTCGCGCGAAGCAGGCGCTGGCGCAGGTGCAGCAGGCGCAGGCGCAGTTGGACCAGGCCAACCTCAACCTCAGCTACACAAAGATTGTGGCTCCTACAGCGGGGATCATCACGCGGAAGAGCGTGGAGATCAACCAGAACGTTTCGCCGGGACAGAACCTGCTGACGCTGGTTTCGCTGGAGGGATTGTGGGTGACCGCAAACTTCAAAGAGACGCAGCTGAAGCATATGGCTGCAGGCCAACCGGTTGAGATCGAAGTTGACGCAACCGGAAAGAAATACGACGGCAAGGTGACTCAGATTGGCGGCGCTACGGGTTCGGTGCTTTCGCTGTTTCCGCCGGAGAATGCTACGGGCAACTACGTGAAGGTGGTGCAGCGCGTACCGGTGCGCATCGACTTTACCGATCTGGATAAAGAAGATCCCAATCACGAATTGCGGCCGGGGTTATCGGTCGAGCCAAATGTAAGGGTCAAGCAATAACAAGCGACAAGCAGGCTTAAGAATCAGGCCCGTGTTTTCCGTTCAGTTGATTGACCGGGGATAACGCGGGCCTGATCTGTTTTTGTTGCCCTCGAAACTTCCAATGCTGCAAGTTTCCCGTCCAGTCGGGCTCGCTGGTTGCGGCATTCTGGCTACTTGGCCGGAGGTGGCGGAGGCGGTGGTGGCGGTGGTGGCGGTGGAGGCGGGATTCGCTCTGTGATCGAATCCTTGAAAAGATTCGGCAAGCTCAGTTTTGACGGAGGCTGGGGAGCACGGAACGGGTATCGGCCGGAGTCTAACCGCCATGCGGCGACAGTTTTGTCCTTATATGTGTTTGCAATTTTCAGATCCGCGGACCGCGCAGCAGCATCGCCGCAATGGGTTCCGGCGCGCAATTTATAGGCCATCCCCAAATATTCCAAAGCTTTGCTGTCGCCCGGGTTCGCAGCGATGACCCGGTTGAGATGCTCAATGGCTTCCGCGAATATGGGCGAATTGGATTTGGCGATGGACTGGCAGGCAGCGGGACTCGCCTTGCGGTAGGTGAGATCAACGGCTAGAGAAAGATGCTCCGGTTTGAGGCGCACGGAAGCATTGTGATACGCGATTCCCCAGTCAAGTGCACCTATCTGGTAGTCGGCGTCATAGTCGCGTGGCTCGGCGCGCAGAATGCGTAGCTGGATTTCCTTGGCTTTCTCATTCTCCTGCACATTGAAATAAATATTGGCGAGCTCGAGCAATGCGTAGCCGTCATTGGGCTCGATGGCAAGGACTCGATTGAGCAGATCCACCGCGACCTGAGCTACCTTGAGATTGTTTGAGTCAGTAACTCCGGGAATCACATTTTCGGCCTGAGCCGCGCCGGCATACAGGAGCGCCTGGGCATTGTTGGGCTGCATGTTTGCTGCGGCCGTGAAGTGAAGGACTGCATCGTCGAATCTGGATTGAGCAACCGCATCCAGCCCGGCGCGCTCTTCCGCGTCGAATTTCGAATCCTGACCAGACCTAAGGAGGAGAGCCCACGAGCCTGTAGATGCGGCGAGGAGCAGAATTACCACCACGATTGCCCTGGCCCATTTTGGGATGCGTACTGATGACATCGGAGACCCCGCTTTTCCGCCGATTTTTTGCGCACCGCAATGGCGGGTGGGTATTCAAACGTGCGCCTGTTTGAATTTGCGCTGGGGGCGGCGTAGGAGAATTGTGCCAGCCGGTGCAGAAGTGCGCAACAGAAACCTGGGCACAGGAAGGCTTTGGCACATCTGGCCTGCTTCGCCACAAAGGCAAGAGCGTCATCATGCGTTCCCCGGATAAAGAAGCGAATCGGCGCAGCGGAGAAAACACTCGCGCCATGAAGGGATTGGAGCAGAGAAAAGAATGTACATTGGATAGGGTACAGCCATGAAAGACGCGATCCACGTATCGAAAGAGAACTACCTCAAGGCCATTCTGGAAGCTGAGGCAGAGGGGAACCAAGTGATTCCCGCGACCCTGGCGCACTGGCTGGAGGTGTCTGCTCCGGCGGTGACGATGGCGCTGAAACGCCTGCGCCGGGATGGCTACGTGGAGGTTAATGAAGACGGCATTGTGCGCCTTACGGCGTCAGGGCAAGAAACGGCCTACCGGACTGCGTTGCGCCATCACCTGATTGAACGCATGCTGAGTGAGATTTTCGGGATGGCATGGTACGAGATTCACGACGAGGCGGAGCGGCTGGAGCATGCCGTTTCTCCTGCGTTTGAGGAGAAACTGCGAGAGAAGCTGGGAGAAGGCGGGGCGTGTCCGCACGGGAATTCTGTGCTTCCGCAGAATCCGGACGAACGAAAGCGGCAGGGTGAGTTACCCCTGTCGGAAGCAGTTGCCGGCGAACGCTACCGGGTGACCAGCCTGCAGGAACGGGACACGCAACTGCTTTTGTTTCTGCATCGGATGGGGATCGGACCCAAGCAGAAATTGCGGGTGCTGAGTCAAAACTACGACCAAACCGTTTCGATTGAATTACCTACAGGAAATTCGATTCTGGGAAGGCCGGCCGCTGAAGCGGTTTGGCTGCGACCAGAGACATCTTAATAATTAACAATAAGAAAAACTATTAACCGTGATTAACCTATGACATACTGATGTCAGGTGGTGCCGCGGCATTTCCCCCAGACCGTCATGGCTACAGACATAACAAACTCCGTCGGGCTCCAGGAGCCCTCATTGCCCGAGGTGCATGCGAGCGTGCGCATCTCGAGGTCGCCGGTCTATTGGAGGCGGCTGCTGGGATTTTTGGGACCCGGATTTCTGATTTCCGTCGGCTATATGGATCCGGGAAACTGGGCCACCGATATCGCGGGCGGATCGCGATTTGGGTACACGCTGCTTTTCGTCATTATGGCTTCAAACCTGATGGCGATTCTGCTGCAGAGTCTCTCACTGAAGCTTGGCGTGGCGACGGAGCGGGACCTGGCGCAGCTTTGCCACGAGGAATACGGCAAGTGGGTGAGTTTTGGGTTGTGGGTTGGCGCGGAGATTGCGATCGCGGCTTGCGACCTGGCCGAAGTGATTGGCTCGGCCATTGCTTTGGAACTGCTGTTCCACATCCCGCTGTTTTATGGCGTGCTGATTACTGGTCTGGATGTGCTGCTGATTCTCCTGCTGCAGCGCTGGGGCTTCCGCTATGTTGAGGCGCTGGTCATTACGCTGATCGGAACGATCATCGGGATGTTCGGCGTGCAGATGTTCCTGTCAAAGCCTGAATACTGGCCGGTGTTGCGGAATCTTTTCATTCCTTCGCCGTCGATCGTCACCAATCCAGCAATGCTTTATATCGCGATCGGGATGCTGGGCGCGACGGTGATGCCGCACAACCTGTATCTGCATTCATCGATTGTGCAGAGCCGGCGTTACAAGCGGACTCCCGATGGCAAGCGTGAAGCCATTCACATGGCCAACGTGGACTCGGCGCTGGCGCTGACCCTGGCGCTGTTTGTGAATGCGGCCATTCTTATTGTGGCGGCAGCAGTTTTCAATCGCAGCGGTCATTATGATGTGGCGGCCATTCAGGACGCGTACAAGCTGCTAAGCCCGATGCTGGGTGCGGCAGGAGCGAGCACATTGTTCGCGGTGGCGCTGCTGGCGTCGGGGCAGAACTCGTCGATTACTGGGACCCTGGCCGGGCAGATTGTGATGGAAGGCTTCATCCACCTGAGGGTTTCTCCGTGGCTGCGGAGGCTGATCACGCGCAGCCTGGCGATCATCCCCACCATCATTGTTGTGGCTGTCACGGGCGAGCGGGGAACGGAAAAGCTGCTGATTCTGAGCCAGGTGATTCTGTCGCTGCAACTCAGCTTCGCAGTCATACCGCTGGTACTGTTCACGGGCAGCCGCAAAAAAATGGGCGAATTTGTGAATGCGCCATGGATGAAGGGGCTGGCTTGGACAACCGCGGTGGTGATTGCCGGGTTGAATGCATGGCTGCTGATCGAAACGGCGATGGGCCGTTAATTCCATTTCCCCGTTTTCCTGGAGGTCAACGATGCACCAACGCCGACGATGCCGATACTACTTTTCCCATTTTGCGGCATTAATGGTAGTTAATGGCGGGATGTTAGCTGCACAAAGCGGAACCTCGAGCGCGATCTCCGGGACAGTGGCAGACTCAACGGGAGCGGTGATTGCCCGTGCCTCGGTTGTTGCAACGGACACAGAGACGAAAGCGGCTCGGACGGGAACGACAAACGACGAGGGCCGATTTCTGTTCTCGCAGGTGAATCCGGGAACGTACACCGTCACCGTGAGCGCGTCTGAGTTTGCAGATCAGACTTCGCCACCCATTTCTGTCGAGGTGGGTCGGACGGTGACGTTGAAGTTCAATCTCAAGCCTTCTTCTGCGGCGCAGACGGTTGAAGTGACGGCGAACCAGACGCTTCTCAGCCTGGAGAATCCAAACACCACAACGACGCTTGAAGCGAAGACAATCGCAAATCTGCCGAACCCGGGACAGGACCTGACTTTCATTACGCAGTTTTCTCCGGGCGCGCTGATGAACACGGCCGGATCGTCAAACGACGCCAAGGCCGCGGGCGGCTACGGCAACGTGGAATTCAACGGCCTTCCGGCGACCTCGAACGGCTTCATTCTCGACGGATTCGACAGCAATGACCCGTGGCTGGGACTGAACATCGGCCTTTCAACGAATCTTGTGATCGGCCTGGACGCGGTGGAGCAGGCGACCGTCAACACGAATTCCTACTCCGTCGACCAGGGAAGATATGGCGCGTCGCAGGTTAACTACTTCACCAAGTCGGGAACGAATAAATTTCATGGCGACGTTTACGAGTTATGGAATGGTTCGCTGTTGAACGCGGAGGATTACTTTCTTGCATGCGAACGACACGCAGGGGAACATCCAGAAAAAGCCACGTTCGACGGTGAATGAATTTGGGGGGAGCGTGGGCGGGCCAATCCGACGCGACCGGCTCTTCTTGTTCCTGCATCTCGAAGGGATTCGCATAGCTCTGCCGCTGGTGTCGGAGGCGGTGGTACCTTCGCCGGCATATCAGCAATATTGCTGAACCAACTGCCGGTGGGCAGGCACTGATCCGATTACGGGAACAATGTTGCCGGCCGAGCCTGAAGAGACTGCGTTCTTTCAGTCCATGTTCAAGCTCTATCGCAACACTGCGGGAACGCCCGATCGCTGTGAGTTCCTGCCCGCTTGATGCAAATGGCGCCCTGCTGCCGGGCACGCAGTCGAGCGGCAACCTCTTCAGTGGCAGCGGCTGCGCCAATCAGCAACAGGAATCGTTGAACAACAGCGACGACGAGAATCTGATTGTGGTGAAGATCGACCACACCATCAATGCCAACAACAGCGTCTGGTACCGCTTTCAGCAGGACACAGGATTGCAGGCAGCATTTACAGATCCCATCAATCCCATTTTCAACTCTTACTCGCCGCAGCCGCAGCGCACCCTGGTGGCTGGATATACGCATGTGTTCGGGCCAAATCTCGTGAATCAATTTAATCCGGGGGCAAGCTGGTACTCCAGCATCTTTGAGCCGAATAATTTTTCCCAGGTGCAACAGATATTTCCAATCGTGCTGGGGGCAGGTAGCGCCAATGCGCCATTTTCGCCGGTGGGTGGCAATGACAACACCTATCCCCAAGGGCGAGTGGTCACGCAATGGCAGGTGAACGACAACCTGGACTGGACGCGTGGAGAACAGAGCTACCGTTTCGGCGTGAATTTAAGGCGGATCGACGTAAGCGACTACGATCTCGGCGAGGGCAGCGTGCCGACCGCGGTCTACAACGATTTGGCCCAGTTCACCTATGGGGCGGCTTATACAGAGAGCCGGACGTTTCCAATCACATTGAAGGAACGAGTAGCGGTCGGCAATCTGGACATGTACGTGATGGATACGTACAAACCCGTAACGCAGGTCACACTTACCGTGGGAATGCGGGCGACGTGGAATACCAACCCTGTGAACGAACAAAGGCTGTTTGCGCGGCCTTCGGGATCGTTTCTGGAATTGAGCCATAACAATGCCCAGCCGCTCGATCAGGCGATAGAAACGCAGGTGCGCGGTCTCTTTCCGGCGACGCCGACGGTGGTTTGGCAGCCGCGTGCATCGGTTGCGTACCAGGTGGCGCCCGGTATTGTCGGGCATGCGGGATTCGGCGTCTTCAACGACATCATTCCAGCGCAGATTGCGGACTTAGCGGCGACCAATGCGCCTTATGCGGCGACGTTCGTGGGCGGGATTGGCGGGCAGGTGGGCGGCTTGGCGATTGCGCCCGGGGTGGCCGACAGCGCGGATGACGCAACATTCAACGCAAATCAGAATTTCGAAACGGTATTCAAGGCGGGCGCTGCACCATGCGCTGGAATTGGTGCGAATGCGCCGGTGTGCCCGCTGGCGGTGAGCTTAAATACCTTCCCCACTGGCACTCTGAAGACGCCTTATTACTACCAGTACAACCTGGGAGTCGAGCAGGCATTGGGCGCGCATGGTTCGGCGCGCATCGACTACGTGGGTACGCGCGGCGTGCATGAGCCGTTTCAGGAAGAGTTAAACGGCTACCAAACGGTCTGCGATGGATGCTTTGCACCTTACCCATACAGCAGGCCGCTCGACCAGCGATTCGGCAGTGTGAATGAATTTCGCACGGATGCGAATAGCAGCTATTCGGGATTGCAGACAAGTTTGAACGAACAAATTGGCGGCTTGACGTTGCGGGGAAACTACACGTTCAGCCACTGTCTTGATGAGGTGTCGAACGGCGGGCTGCTTTCGTTTTCATCACAAGGGATTCTGTCGCCGCTGCCCGGTGAACTGAGAAGTCAGTACGGGAACTGCGACTACGACGTACGCCACAATGTTTCCGCATTTGGCATTTACCAGATTCCGTTCCCGGCTCGAAACAAGTTGCTGCGCGCGCTCGGCCATGGATGGTCGGTTTCAGAGACGGCGTTCTTGCACAGCGGACTCCCGTTTACGGTGCTCAGCCAACCGTATACAGCGAGCGGCAACGGAGTTTTTCAGGCCAGCGGGCCGCAGTTTGCACGGAGGGTACCCGGCGCGCCGCTGTACCGTAAAACGGCATATGGCGGCGTTACGGTTGCGGGAACGCGGCAATGGCTGAATCCAGCGGCTTTCATTTCCGTCGTCGATCCGTCTACCGGCGCCTGCACCGGCGGCGATTCCGTAACGAACTGCCAGTTTGGCGACGCGGGGCGCAACACGGTGCGCGGGCCGCACTTTACGGATTCGGATATTTACATCACCCGGAAGTTCCGGATCACAGAGGCGGCTTCAATGCGCTTTGACGTGCAGTTGTTCAACGCATTCAACCATCCGAATTTTGCGTTGCCGGGCAATGTGGAGGCGGGCGTGCCGGGAGACGGCATTCCAGCGAAGTTTGGCACGCTGGGGAGCACGATCTCGCCGCCGACAGGATTACTAGGCGTGGGTCTCGGCGGAGACAGTTCGCCGCGCATGGTTGCATTTCAGGCGCGAATAGAGTTCTGAGTCGTGTCGACTTGATTCCGGATGTTTTTTGCAGATGTGCTCTCTTTGAACAGGTCTCAGTCCATCGGGCGGCGTGCCGCTGTCGTACCATGGTTGGCATGCAGGTTATTTCATCTGCGGAGATGCAGGCTTGCGATCGCGCGACCACTGAGCAGTTTGGCGTACCGTCGCTGGAACTGATGCGTGCGGCGTCGACTGCGGTGGCGGTATTTGCGCGGGAGCAGTTTCCGCGAGTGCGGCGGGTCACGGTGCTGTGCGGCAAAGGCAACAACGGCGGCGATGGCATGATGGTCGCGGCGCTGCTGGCAAAATCGGGCCTCGATGTGTCGACGCTTCTGCTGGGGTCGCACTATGAGTTGAAAGGCGACGCGGCCGCCGCATGGCGCGAGTTGGGACTTGCACCGCACCGCTCGATTCAGCAATTGGAAAACGCAGCAGATTTCAAGTTGCATACGAACTTGCTGCAGGCGGACCTGATTGTAGATGCGGTTTTGGGCACGGGGTTCAAGCCGCCGCTGCGAGGCCTGGCGCTGGCGGCGCTGGAGTGGCTGAAAGGAAGCCCGGCGGAGATTCTTTCCGTGGATCTGCCTTCGGGCTGGCCAGCGGACGAAACCAGCGCTACCGTGGCCGATCCGGTTTTTCCTTCGGATGCAGTGGTCACGTTCACCGCGCCCAAGCCGGCACACGTGTTTGGCCAATTGACGCGGCGGTGGGGCCAGCCGGTCGTTGTGGCGCATATAGGGTCGCCGGAAGCGGCGATTGTGTCGTCGCAGCGCCTGATATGGGCCGGGTCGGCGCACACGCTGGTTGAACAATCGCGCATCGCCGATGCGAACAAGGGCAAGTACGGGCATGTACTGGTGGTGGGAGGCTCGGTTGGCAAAGCGGGAGCGCCCGCGATGGCTTCACTGACGGCATTACGCGCCGGGGCGGGGTTGGTGACCGTGGCGGTTCCATCGCCTGTGCTGCCGCTGGTCTCGGGTTTTGCGCCAGAACTGATGACATGGCCGCTGGCCGCGAGCGCGGGACAGATTTCGACAAAAGGGCTGACCGCACCGCAATTCTCGAAATTGATTGCACAGAAAACCGTCGTCGCGATTGGACCGGGACTGGGGGAAGGAGCGGGCACGGCCAAGCTGGTGTCGAGCGTGCTTTCGGACACGGACATTCCAACGGTGATTGACGCCGATGCATTGAATGCGATTGCGACGCATCCGCAACTGCTTTCGAAACTGGTGGAGGCGGCAAAAGCGGGACGCACGATTGTGTTGACGCCGCATCCGGGCGAGATGGCTCGGCTGACGGGCAAGAGCGTGGCTGAGATCCAGGCCAACCGGCTGGAAGCGGCGCGGAGCTTTGCCTGCGAATACGGCGTGACCATGGTGCTGAAAGGATCGCGCACGTTGATTGCTCATCCCGATGGAAGCGCGGCAGTGAATACTACGGGGAATCCTGCGATGGCCAAGGCAGGCAGCGGCGATATGCTGACGGGATTCATCGCGGGGCTGCTGGCGCAATTCAAAAACGACGTGGGGCACGCGGTTGAAGTTGCGGTTTATCTGCATGGAATGGCGGCGGATTTTGCAGTGCGCGATTCAGACGAGCACACTTTACTTGCGACGGACACGCTGAATTATTCTTCGAAGGCATTTCGCTTTCGACCTTTCCGCTTTTACAGAGGCGCCCCGAGAGGTTATGTTTGGTTGCAGGGGCTGCCGGCTGCAGCGGTGCCGGCAACGCGCTCCCAAGAGGCAGCAGAATGACAAAGGAAGCCCCAGTCGCTGAAGGCCGGATTCACGAATTTGTAACAAAGAGTGGCGCAGACACCGTGGAAGTGGGGCGCAGGCTGGCGCGTTTGCTGAAGCCGCCGCAGTTGCTCGTTCTGCGGGGCGACCTGGGCACCGGCAAGACGACGCTGGTGAAGGGGATCGCGCAGGCTCTGGACGCCGCTGAACCGGATGAGGTCACCAGTCCCACGTTTACGCTGCTGCATGAATATGATGGTTCGCTCGATGGGAAACCGGTGAAGCTCTATCACCTGGACGTGTATCGGCTGGAAGGCGAACGGCAACTGGAGACGCTGGGGCTGGACGAATTGCTGACTCCGGATGCGTTGGTGCTGGTGGAGTGGGGCGAGAAGTTCAAGAGCATCAAAAAGAAGTCAACGGGGGAGATTGCCATCTCTTCAGCGGGCGGAGACGCGCGCAAGATTACGGTGACGCTGAAGGAGTAGGCTTGCGCGTCGGCGCATCAATTCTGCTTGACCTGCGCGATGCATCCCGCAAGGACTAAGGCCCATCTGGTTTTACGGCAATTGCGGCACGACTAAAGTCGTGCCCTTTCAAAACCTAATCCTCGTCACGGACGCCAGGCAGGGGCGAAGAATTGTGGAAATAACCCCTGTTTTTTCCACTACCTAAGAGCAAACAACGATAAGTTACCTACACAATTTCCGTAATGCGGGATATACTTCGGCGCACGGGGTCAAATTCCATGCTTTCAGCTCGAGCCGCAGCCGGTATTGCATCACTGATCGTGCCGATGATGCTTTCGGCCTCAGCGCTTGCCGCCCAAAACACCCCTTCGACACCCCATAAAGCTGCGTCGCAAAGCCGGCCTCAAAAGGCTTCCGCGGAACCCTCCAGCAATGCTGTTGAGGTTATCAACGGAACGTCGAGGACGGTTCAGGATGTTGATGTGCAGCAGTTCAGCGTTGCCAAGGCGGGGAAGCACGCACCTCCAGTGAATACGGTGGATGTGATCAATGGGCTTTCAAGGCGAACGCAGGTTCTAAATGCGGACCAATCGTCGAAGGCGCAAGCAGCGCAGTCTCAGCACCCGAAGGTTGTGAAGTTCAAGGTTCCGCAAACAGACAAGGATGCGCCGGCGAAATATTTCACGGTGTCGGTAATCAATGGAACGCGCGCGGAGACGAAGTCGCTGAACGCGGCGGAGCCACCCTTGGCAGAGCGGCAACGGCAGAGGCGGCAGCGGGTTGTGGTTGGCGTTGAATCTGCGGAGTCGAAGAAGCACGGGAATGCAAAGCCGGTTGTGACCTCAATCGCGACTCCGGAGTCAGAGAGCGCGCGGGGAACCAAGTCGCCGGTTGTAGTTGCGATCGCGTCGAGCGAATCAGAGGGCGACAGCGGTGAATTGGCGCCCGGGGGATACTGGGTAGCGCCGCGGCCTGCCAAGCGGCCTCCTTATCATCCAGCCCCGCCAGGATCGCAATAAACTCACTCAGACTTTGACATTCGCGATATGCCGGACATTCACGACATGCCGTCCGACTTGGTGCGTCCTTTCGCACCCTGGGCGTTGGAGTGTTTTGCCGTCTGTATATGGGCATGGCGGCGTGTAAGATGTTTGCATTCCTGCAACATCTCCCGGAGGCCCAGCAAATGTTCCGTCTGCCGAAGTTGATTTGCCTTGTTCTTTTCGTGAGCGCAATTGGACTGGTTTTCGATCCGGTTGGCGCGTTTGCCGCCAAGCCACATATCTTCCAGCGTCCCGCGCTGAGCAAGGACCTGATTGCTTTTGGGTACGCGGGAGATCTGTGGACGGTTCCGCGCGCAGGCGGTCTTGCGACGCGGCTTACGACGGGCGTGGGCATTGAGACTGCGCCGGTGTTTTCGCCTGACGGCAGCACCATCGCGTTTACCGGCGACTACGACGGCAATACGGATGTGTTTACGATTCCCGCGACCGGTGGCGTGCCGTTCCGCGTGACTTATCATCCGGCAGCGGATTTTGCGGTGGCGTGGACGCCGGACGGGAAGAAGCATTGTTTTCCGCTCAACCGAGGATTTCGGCAGAGCCGGTACACGCAGCTCTACACGCGTGCCCGCGAAGGGCGGCATTGCCAAGCCGCTGCCGCTGCCGATGGCCTACCAGGGGCAATTTTCGCCGGACGGGAAAGAGATTGCCTATTCGCCGCTGCCGCCGGCATTCGGGTTTGATTACACCAGCGTTCGTTTCGTGGGGAAACTATCACGGCGGCCGCGCCAGCACTATCTGGATCACCACGCTGCCGGGGCTGGATTCGGTGGAGATTCCGCATGAGATTGCTTCGGATTTTTCGCCGGTATATGCCCGAGGCGACAGATCTATTTTCTCTCCGGGCGCAAGGGAAGCACGACGATCTTCAAATATGACCCGGCAGGAAAGACGGTGACGCAGGCGCTGGCATAACGACGGGCCGGATATCCGCACACTTGCCGGCGAAGAGCGGCACGCTGGTCTACGACCAGGCTGGGCGAGATTTATCTGTACGACACGGCAGCAAGCAAGAGCCACCTGGTTCCGATTGAGATTGATGCCGATCTGCCGGAGGTGCGGCCGAGGATCGAGAGTGTGGCGAGAGGAAATTGATCATGCAGCGATTTCGCCGACCGGTTTGCGCGCCGCGATTGAGGCGCATGGAGAGATTTTCACGGTCGCTGCGAAGCATGGGCCAACGCGCGACATTACCAATACGCCGGGCGTGATGGAGCGCGCTCCAGCATGGTCGCCGGACGGGCAGTCGATCGCATACTTCTCAGATGAGTCGGGGCTGTATGCGCTGCATGTTGCTCCGCAGACGGGGAACGCGGTGGCGGGAGCGGCGGCGGTGAAGAAGTTTGCGCTGGAGCCGGAGCCCGCGTACTACTTCGATCCCATGTGGTCGCCCGACTCGAAGAAGATCGCCTTCCACGACAACCGGCTGAAGACTTATATGCTGGACACGACGACGGGCAAGCTGTCCACGGTGAGCGACAAGAACGTGTATGGAGGATTTTCGAGCGGCAGCTTCGATGTAGCGTGGTCGCCGGATTCGAAATGGATTGCGTATCCGCGCTCGATGGCCAACCATCTGCACGCGCTGTTTCTCTATTCGCGTTGATACCGGCCAGTCGACGCAGGTGACGAGCGCAATGGCGGACTCGCGGGAACCGGCGTTCGATCGCGAGGGGAAGTATCTGTACTTCGTTGCCAGCACCAATGCGGGCGCCACCTCAGACGGGCTCGACATGACCAGCGACCTTTACCAGGTGACCTCGAACATCTACGCGATCACGCTGGCAAAGGACACGGCTTCGCCGATTGCGCCGGAGCTTGAGGATGAGAAGACCGCGCCCGCAGAGGACAAGGCGCGAGGGCAAGAAGCGGCGATGCAGGCGATAAGGCGAGCCGAGGCGCAAGGAGAGCCGGCAGCGGAGACGAGAAGCCGCATGGCAAGCCTCACGACCGGTGAAGCCGGTGAAGGTCGATCTGGAGGGCATCGAGCGCGCATTGTGGCGCTGCCGCTGCCGGCCGGTGTTTATACCGGACTCGAAACGGGGCTGAAAGGCAGTCTTTACTTTACCGAGATTCCGGATTCCGGTACGCTTCTGCAGATCGCGATGCGACGCTGAGCCGCTGGACGGCGGAAGACCGCAAGACAGAGAAGCTGGCCGAGCACGTGGAGGGCTTCGATCTCTCGGCCAACGGCGAAAAGATGCTGCTGGCGCTTGGACACGCGCGACCTGAGGGTGGCGCAATGCCTCCGGGTGGTGGAAGCACCCGACCTGGGTGATTGTGCCGGCCGAATGCGCCGGTAAAGCCGGGAGAAGGCGTGCTGTCTTTTGCGGATCTGAAGGCGCGGGTGGAGCCGCATGCGGAGTGGGCGCAGATGTACCACGAAGTGTGGCGCATTGAGCGGGCCTATTTCTACGATCCGCACTATCACGGAACCAACACGGTTGCAGACGAAAAGCGCTTTGAGCCGTATGTGGAGTCGATCGCTTCGCGCGCGGACTTGAACTACATCTTCCAGGAGATGCTGGGCGCGTTTTCAGTCGGCCATCTGCGCGGGAACTGGCGGCGCAGATTCCCGAGGCGAAGCATGTGCCGGGCGGGCTGCTGGGCGCGGATTACGAGATCAAGAACAACCGCTATTGCATCGCGAAAATCTATACCGGCGGGGAATTCAATCCGCGCGACAAGGCGCCGCTGGCGCAGCCGGGGCTGAATGTGTCGGTGGGCGACTGCATTCTCGCCATCAACGGGCAGGATCTGACGGCCGACGGATATTCAGCAGCCGCTGGAAGGCACGGCTGGGCAGGTTGATCAGCCTGCGCATTGCGGGACGCGGATGGAAAGAATCGCGCGGGACATCTCGGTGACGCCGATTGCCAGCGAAGCTGCGCTGCGCAACGTCGACTGGATTGAAGGCAACCAGAAGAAGGTGGATCAGCTTTCCGGCGGCAAGCTGGCTTACGTTTACCTGCCGGATACGGGCGAGGGCGGATTTACCAATTTCAATCGCTACTACTTTGCGCAGACTGAGAAGCAGGGCGCGATTATCGACGAGCGCTTCAACGGGGGCGGGCAGGTGGCCGATTACTTTGTCGAAGTGCTGGGGCGGCACATCGAGTCGTACTGGGCGCCGCGCTACGGCGCCATCGAGCACACGCCGAACGCGGGCATCTACGGGCCGAAGGTGATGATCGCGAATGAATTTTCAGGGTCGGGCGGCGATGCGCTGCCGTGGCTCTTCAAGCAGGCCAAGCTGGGCCCGCTGGTGGGCAAGCGGACGTGGGGCGGACTGGTGGGCATCGGGTGCGATTCCGGTGCTGATGGACGGCGGGCACGTGACGTCGCCGAGCGTGGCGTTCTTCTCGCCGAAGGGCGAGTGGGACGTGGAGAATCACGGCGTCGATCCGGATTACGTGGTGGAGCAGGATCCGAAGGCGGTGAGCGAAGGGCACGATCCGCAGCTGGAAAAGGCGGTGGCGCTGGCGATGGAGGAACTGGCGAAGCATCCGCCAGCGGAAGTGAAGAAGCCGGCTTATCCGAATTACCACAAATAACCACCTGCGTGGGGCTGACTGCACCTGCGGTGCGGTGGATGGGGTTTGCACAGAACGGGCCTGGTCTCAGGTACGTCGCGAAAACGCTTAGGCAGGGACTTCGGAAAAACGGGATTCTTTAAGAAAGCTCAGGACAGGCTATGGGGCACCCGGGGTAGAATCCGTCTACCTACATGACTCAACGATGGAAGCTCGGGCTGTTTCTGGCGGCTGGAATTGTCGTTTGTGTTGCGACGTGCGGTTTCGCGCTGAGAAAGATCTTTCGCAATTTTGCGGGAAACCAGTGCACCGATTCGGTTGCCAGGGAGGTTGTATCTCCGGACCACGCCCACAAGATTGCTCTCGTGGAGGATCGATGCGTAGATGCGAAGCACAAGGTTGTAATCGTCTATCTGCTCAGGACTGACCAGGTCCTTGACCCGTTGCAAGGAACGGCGGAGGGTGGAACACATCTAACGGACGTCTCGCCGGGGCAGGTGTCGGTTCTCTGGTCAGGTTCTCAGAAAGTATTGATCTCTTATCCTGAGTCTCAAGATCCCGAAGTGGGTCCCCGGAATTTCACGGAAGAAGCGGAATCTGAAGGCATAGAAATTGAAATAAAAACGAGACCGTAACCGATCAACACTTCACTCAAAAACCCATGACGTTGTAGCCGCAGTCTACGTAGATGACTTCGCCGGTGATGGCGCTGGAGAGGTCGCTGGCGAGGAACAGGGCTGCGCCGCCGACTTCGAGCTGGTCGACGTTGCGGTGCAGAGGAGCGCGCTCGGCGTGGGAGCGCATCATTTCGCTGAGGTCGCCGACGCCGCGGGCGGCGAGGGTTTTGATGGGGCCGGCGGAGATGGCGTTGACGCGGATGTTCTTTGAGCCGAGATTCCAGGCGAGATAGCGGACGGTGGACTCGAGACCGGACTTGGCCACAGCCATCACGTTGTAGTTGGGGACTACCTTTTCGGCGGCGAAGTAGCTCAGGGTCATGATGCTGCCGCCGTCGGTCATGAGCGGAGCGGCGGCGCGGGTGACGGCGATGAGCGAGTAGACGCTGACGTCGAGGGCGACGCGGAAACCATCGCGGCTGGTGTTGATGAATTCGCCGCGGAGGTCGGCAGCGGGCGCAAAGGCAACGGCGTGGACGAGGATGTCGAGCTTGGCGTACTTATCCTTCAGCTTGGCGAAGAGGGCGTCGATTTCTTCGTCGTTGGAGACGTCGCATTGGAAGCCGGAAGCGCCGGGGAGGTCCTTGATGAGGTCCTCGGCTTCGAGCTTCATGCGCTCGTTCTGGTAGCAGATGGCCAGGGTGGCGCCGGCCGCGTGCAGTTTTTGGGCGATTCCCCAGGCGATGGAACGCTTGTTGGCCAGCCCGAAGACCACGGCCGTCTTACCCGCCAAATTGATCATGCTTTTCCTGTTCCTCCGCAGCCCGCTTGCAGTTTGGGGAGACGCCGGGCCAACCGTCTCTTAGAATATCAGCCGATCAAGGTGAATCTAGCCGCCGAGGTCGACGAGTTGGACATTGGCAACGGGGTGGCCGAGGAAGCGGGAACCGAGGCGCTCGAATTTTTCAACAGAATCGGTGGCGAAGAACCGGAGGTTTGGATAGGCAGGTGTGGGATTCGGCGGTGCGCCGAGATGGTGAGAGAGGAGCAGCACCATTTTGTCGGCGGTGGATTCTGCGGAGTCGATGACCTTCATGTCCGGCGGAATAACGCGCTCGATGATTGGCTTGAGCAGCGGGTAATGAGTACAGCCGAGGACAAGCGTGTCAGGATTGAGGCCCTGGACTGCAGCTTCGGCGTTGAGTTCATCGAAATAGACACGCACGACTTCGGCGGTGACGGGGTGGCCGGTCCAGCCTTCCTCAACGAGGGGAACGAGAAGCGGACAGGCTTTTTCGAAGGCGCGAAGACCCCGGGCGCGGCAGGCTGCAGCGTAAGCGTGGCTTTGGACCGTGGCATCGGTTGCGATGACGAGGACGTCCCCGGTTTTGGATGCTCTGCGGGCAGCCTGCGCGCCGGGCTCGATGACGCCGAGGACGGGTACGGAAGAGGACGGCTTCCTTGATGGCGTCGAGCGCGAGCGCGCTGGCGGTGTTGCAGGCGATGACGAGGAATTCGGCACCTTGTTCCTCGACCAGGAAACGGGCGCTTTGGGCGGCGTAGCGAGCGATGGTGCGGCGTGACTTGGAACCGTAGGGGAGGCGGGCGGTGTCGCCGATGAAAGCAAAATAGGCCTGTGGAGCGCGGGCGACGAGGGCGCGCAACACGGTGAGGCCGCCGAAGCCGGAATCGAAGACGCCGATGGTGGGCGGTTTTTGGTTGGGAGTGGTCACTGTTGGTTCGCCTCGCTGGCAGCCGTATCAGTGGTGAGGTAGGTGCGGGTAAGGTCGGCGTGTCCGGCGAGCGTGGGCCTCACCTGGCCGTCGACAAGAAAGCGTACCTGAGTGACGTGGGGCAGGTTCGCGTGCAAGGTTCCGCAGATGGAGAGCACAGTCAAGGTCTCCGTTTCGAGGCCGGAGGGGTGGCTGGCGGCGAAAGAGCCGGACAGGCTGACGACAGCGAGTTCGGCATCGGGGTCTTGCGGGTTCTTTGCTCCGGGTACGGGGAGGAGAAAGACCTGGGCCACGGAGGCTGCGCCGCCGGGAACGGGATGAGCGGAGTCTGGCGCAGCGTAAAGGTCAAGCAGCTTGCCGAGCACAGCGCGGGCACGCGCTCCGGGATCGGCGGGCAGGGGCAGGGAATGCACCTGCGGAACGAGGGAGTTGTCAGTGTCGTTGGCTGCGAACAGGGTCGCCTGCTCTGCGGGGGCCACTTCAGGCGCCTGGGTGGGCGCGGAGTACTGGCCTGCCATCATGCGCTTATGAGCGCGCTCGCGCAACTGCCACAGGACAACACCCATCGCGATGGATGCGACGATCAGGATGGCGAGAAGAATTTTCTGATAGCGGGGAATCACGGCTCGTGGACCTCCGTGCGCCCACCGTCGGTGCGCCACTCGAGCAATGCGGCGGCAAGTGTAGAGGCTACGCGCGCCTGATAGGCAGGATCATCCGGTTCGGCCGTGATTTTGTTGTCGGGTCCGCGTTCCGGCGCAATCTCGATGGCGAGGGCGGGGCAGGTCATGCTTTCAATTGCGAAAAGCGGGGCGCGGCCGAAGGTGACTTTGAAATCGGCGTGCGGCAGGGCCGAGTTGAGGACGCCGGCAAGCGCCAGGCTGCGGGTAATCCACGCGGCTTGAGCAGTTTTCCAGGCAGTAAAGCGGGCCGGCTCAGCGGGAGCGAGCGATGAGGCAAAAATATGGATTCCGGTGCCGCTTTCGGAGGCATGCAGGGTGAGGCAGACCGCGGCGTTGACGTGGTTGGCAATCTCTGCGCGGCGGTCGTGCTCAACGGTGGTGTCGGACTCGCGGGTCGTCACTACCGCCAAGCCCCGGGCGGCCAGCAGGGAACGGAGGCGCACGCTGAGGGTGAGATTGACGGCTTTTTCCAATTGCCCGCTGTCGAGCTTGGCGCCAGCGTCGTCGCCACCGTGGGCGGCATCGAGCAACACAACGAATCTGACGGCTGGAGCTGGAGGCCGAGGGGCTGGAGTCGGAGCCGTCTGTTGCGCGGCAGCGATACAGCCGGTGGCGAATGTTGCCGCCATCACCGGAATGGCCAGCTTAGTCCAACGCATAGATGGCAAGGCCGCTGAGCAGCTTGGGAAAGAAGTCGGTTGATTTCTGGGGCATGACCGAGCCGGCAAAAGCGACTTCCCTCAGCTGTTCCATGGTGACGGGGTTGGTGAGGAAAGCGACGTCAGCCTCGCCGCGGCGCACCTGGTCAACAGCTTCGGCGGCGTCGCGCAGATAGCGGATGTTGGTTTGCTCGCGGACCTTTTCTGCATCGAGGCCGAGCAGGCGGTCAAGGACGATGGTGTGCAGATGGCTCAAGTCGAGCTGGCGCTGATTATCGGGCAGATCAGAGAGCGCGGTCGCGGCAGGGCCGGGCTTTGAGGACAGGAGGAAAGCTCCAGCGCGAGTGACGGCAACGAACGCGAATCCCGTTTGCCGACGCAAGGTCTCGACATAATTTGCAGCTTCGGCCGCAGGCAGGGGCTCAACGGTGAAGAACTGCTCAGCGGCGTGCGTGAAAGCTGCAGGATCGAAACTCGCGAGGTTATGCACAACGCGATGCGTGGGCAGGATGACCAGCCCGTCGGAATCCATGTTGACGAAGGTCATCATCACGGCAGCCTCGGGGAAAGCAGGCTGCGGCAATTCGTTGGTGTTGTGCTCAGACCTTGCCGGAGTTGCGGGCGCGTGTTCTTTCGCGTAATTGAGCGCGGTCTCGTAGCGGTGATGGCCGTCGGCGATGATGAGCTTCTTATCGGCCATGGCGGTGGTGAGCAGGCGGATGGCGGCGGGATCGCTGACGCGCCAGACGCGATGCAAAACGCCGTATTCATCGGTCACTTCGGCGTCCGCGGGACCGCTGCCCTCATAGAGAATTTTCTCCACGCTACCGGCCGGATCGGAGTAGAGCATGAAGATCTGGCCAAAGTGCGCGTGGGTCGCCTTGAGCAGGTTGAGGCGATCACTTTTTGGCTTGGAGAGGGTCTGCTCGTGCCGGAAAACTACCTGCTCAGCGTACTCGTGGAGCTTGCCGAGGGAGATGAAACCACGCCGCTCCTTGATTACATCGCTGCCCGGGACCCGAAAGCGCTGGGAGTATGCAAAGATGCAGGGAACTTTTTCTTGTATCAGGACGCCTTGTTCTTTCCATGAGGTGAAACTGCGAGCCGCCCGGGTATAGACATTCTCACCGCGCTCGGCATCAAATAATTCAGGCAGCCCTAAAATGATGCGAACGAGATTGTACGGGCTACGCTCGTAGTAGGCCTGCTGCATGGCGGAAGATATTTTGTCGTAGGGCTGGGTAACTACGTCGTCGAGCCGAATTGTCAAAGGATTGTAACGCCAAGCGCGAAATGGATAGATAAAGGCCATGCGGAAGGTCTTGCTCCCCGTAGAAACGGCAGGATTTGCGCTTCAGAACCCGGTCGAAAAATCGCGTTGAAAGCAGTGCCGCTCAAGCTCGATTGTATCCCAGCACAGATGACTGAACCGGTTCAAGCAACGTCAAACAAATCTGAGGCATCAGTGGAGGCACGCAAGGCGAAAGCCGGGCGTGCTAATATCCGTCTCATTCCCAGGACGAGCGCATGAGACTTCTACCCAATCGGCAGGTTGCGTCATGCGGATCAGGTCGCACTTCGCGGCTTCCGTGTGCGTGCCTGTGCGCGCTAACCGTGGTTTTTATTGCGGTGCAGGGAAATGCCCAGGACGATCCGCTGAACAAGGTTCATGTGCCACCGCCGTCGACTGCGTCTCCGGCGGTAGGGCCACCAGCGGGAGCCGATGCACCGGCGCTGACCGGAGCTGCCTCGGCCAGGGCGCATCCTGGTTCGTTAATCAAGATGAACGTGGATATGGTGCTGGTTCCGATCACGGTGACGGACCCGATGAATCGGCTCGTTACCGGTTTGGAGCAGGAAGACTTTCAGGTCTACGAAAACAACGGGCAACAGAAGATTCGCAGCTTCGCCAGCGAGGACGCGCCGGTTTCGATCGGCATCATCTTCGACCTGTCAGGGTCGATGGGGTCGAAGCTGATCCGTGCGCGCGAATCGATCCTGCAGTTCATCAAGACTGCGAACCCGGAGGACGAGTTTTTTGTTATTGGTTTCAACGACCGGCCGGAACTGATTGAGGACTTTACCAATTCCGTCGAGGATATCCAAGCCAGGCTAGCCATGGTAAAGAGCGGGCATCGAACGGCGCTGCTGGATGCTATTTACTACGGTGTGGTCAAGATGAAGGATGCGCGGCACGAGCGCAAGGCATTGCTGGTGGTCTCGGATGGCGGCGACAACCGTTCGCGCTACACCGAGGGTGAGGTGCGGGCGCAGGTGCGTGAATCGGATGTGGAAATCTATTCGATGGGCATCTTCGACCCCTACGCGGCGACTCCCGAGGAGCGGGCAGGCCCGTTGCTGCTGAACGATTTGTGCGAAGAGACGGGCGGCAGGCTGTTCCGAGTGGATGATCTCTCAGAGATGGGGGACATCGCCGAGAAGATCTCGACCGAGTTGCGTAACCAATACGTAATCGGCTACACGCCAAAAGACCTTTCCCGGGACGGTAAGTGGCGTAAAGTGAAGGTGAAGCTAAATCCTCCATCGGGCTTGCCTCCACTCACGGTTCATGCTCGTACCGGCTACTATGCGCCTTTGCAATAACTCGGTTCTCTCAATTCTGCTTTCGGTTTCGGCAATCACGCTGGGCGCTCAACAGCAGCCCAAGACGCAGGTCCCTGCGACTCCGGCGCAACAAGCGCCGCTCACCGTCGACACCGACCCGGTGCGTTCGCCGGATGCTGAGCTTCCGCCGACGGCCAACGGTCAACCCCTTCGCAAAGAGGGGGAAGGCTATGTTCTCCACGCCGATGTGGAAGAAGTCGTCTTGAACGCTACGGTGCTGGACGGGAACAAGCTGGTCCAGGACCTGAAAAAGGACGACTTTCAGATATTTGAAGATGGCGTGAAGCAGAACATCATCAGCTTTCAGCACACCGATCTGCCGGTGTCGATTGCACTGGTGGTGGACAATTCGGGATCCATGTCGAAGAAGCGCCCCGCGGTGAACAAGAGTGCACTCGACCTGGTGCAGGCCTCGAACCCGGAGGACGAAGCATTTGTCGTGAATTTCTCAGACGAGGCCTACATTGACCAGGAATTCACCTCGGACGTGAATAAACTGCGCGATGGACTGAGCCATATCGAATCGCGAGGGGGAACGGCACTTTACGATGCGGTGGTTGCCTCGGCAGACAAACTGGTGGCAGATGCAAAACGGCCCAAACAAGTGCTGGTGATCATTACTGACGGCGAGGACAACGCGTCGACCTTGACGCTGGAACAGACGATTCGCCGCGTACAACAGCTTTCAGGGCCGGTTATTTACTCGATTGGGCTGCTGTTTGGCGATGAGATGAGCCGCGCCGAGGTGCGCCATGCCCGGCGCGCGCTGGAGATGCTGTCGGGCGAGACGGGCGGGATCGCTTTCTTCCCGAAGTCGATTGACCAGATAGACGAGGTGGCTGCGGAGGTGGCGCGGGATATCCGGAGCCAGTACACGCTCGGATATCACTCCACCAAACCGAGTACTGAGCCGGGTTTCCGGCGCGTACAGGTGAATGCGTCGGAGCCGGGCAGTAAAGCCAAACTGAACGTGCGCACGCGGACCGGGTATTTCCCGGCTGCGCGGGTGGTAAAGAAGCCTGTCGTGGAGAAGAAATAGCCAAGGGCTGAATGAGCTAAACTGAATTGCCATGGCAGTCGAAAGCCCCACCCCCACCTCCTCACGCATCGCGGCGGACATTACACAACTTGTGGGCCACACGCCCATGCTTCAGCTCACGCGAATTGCGCCTGCGCAGTCGGCTGCGGTGTTTGCGAAGCTCGAGTTTCTCAACCCCGGTGGCAGCATCAAGGACCGTGCCGCGCTGGGCATGATTCTGGATGCCGAGGCGAGGGGACTGCTGCATGCGGGATCGACGATTGTGGAGGCGACGGCGGGGAATACCGGCGTGGGACTGGCGCTGATCGGCGTAAATCGCGGCTACGCGGTAAAGCTGTTTGTGCCGGAGGGGTTTGCTGAAGAGAAGTGCATCCTGATGCGCGGTTTTGGCGCGGAGGTAGTACGGACACCGGAGGCGGAAGGAATGACCGGGGCTATTCGCAGGGCAAACGAAACCGCAGCCAAGATCGACGGCGCGTTCATGGCGGGCCAGTTCACCAACCAGGCCAATCCGCAGTTTCATCACGACACAACCGCGGCTGAGATTTGGGAACAGATGGAAGGCAAGGTCGACGGATTTGTGGCTGGCGTGGGAACGGGTGGAACCTTTTCGGGCGTGGCGCGCTTCTTGAAGGAGCGGAATCCGGCAGTGGTGAATGTCGCCGTGGAAACCGAGGGGTCGATTCTGCAAGGCGGAGCGCCGGGCAAGCATCGCGTGGAAGGCATCGGCGTCCACTTCGTGCCGGAGACGTTTCATCGCGATGTGTGCGACCGCGTGGTGATGGTGAGCGATGAGGATGCTTTCGCGATGGTGAAGCGGCTTGCGGCAGAAGAGGGACTGGTGGCGGGATCTAGTTCGGGGGCGGCGGTCTTTGCGGCGGTTGCGCTGGCGCAGGAACTGGGCACAGGAAAGCGGATTGCGACCATCATTCCGGATTCGGCGGAGCGGTATTTATCGAAGAAGATTTTTGAGGGCGGGGTTTAGAGGCACCGACCGTATTTCCGAGTCCTTACGAGTTCAATGTTGAGGATTCTGCGCTTCGCTCAGGATGACAGTTTTTGGGGATGATTGTAGGAAACGCTGGTGGAATAGCAGGTCCGCTCCGACACGATAAGCTAGAAGCCAGGAGCTAGTGGCTGAAAGCTAATCATGTCTGAATACAAATATTCGACTCTTGCTGTGCATGCCGGGCAGCACCCTGACCCGCTGACGGGCGCAGTCAACGTTCCCGTTTATCTTTCTTCCACTTTTGAACTGACCGGTATTGGCACCGACAAGGGCTGGGATTACTCGCGCGCGGGCAACCCTACACGCGACCGGCTTGAAGAGGCGCTGGCGGCGCTCGAAGGCGGGACGTCGGGGCACGCGTTTGCCAGCGGCATGGCGGCTATCTACGCGCTGGTGGCGACGATGCACGCGGGCGATCACGTTATTTGTTCGCACAATGTGTACGGCGGAACAGCGCGGCTGTTCAACCTGATCGTGCGGCACTACGGGATCGAAATCGAGTATGTCGATACGAGTGATTTGGACGCGGTTGCGGCAGCGATCAAGGCAAATACAAAGCTGATTCATATCGAGACGCCGACGAATCCATTGATGTCGCTGACGGATATTGCGGCGGTCAGCGCGATTGCGCACGCGAAGGGTGTTGAGGTGAGCGTGGACAACACGTTCATGTCCCCTGCGCTGCAAAGCCCGCTTGCACTGGGCGCGGATATCGTGATGCATTCGACGACCAAGTTCCTCAACGGCCACTCCGATGGGTTGGGTGGGGCGCTGATCGGGTCGAAGCCGGAGCACAAGGAGCGCTTCTGGCTGGTGCAGAAAGCAGCGGGCGGGATTCTGTCGCCGTTTGAATGCTTCCTGGTGCTGCGCGGGATCAAGACGCTGCCGTTGCGCATGAAGCAGCATGAGGAGAATGGGCGCGCAGTGGCGGAATTCCTGTCGACCCAGAAGAAGATGACGCGGCTGGCGTATCCGGGGCTGAAGAGCCATCCGCAGCACGAGTTGGCGAAAAAGCAGCAGCGGGGATTCGGGTCGATGCTGAGCTTTGACCTGGGGACACGCGAGGCAGCGGGGCGATTTCTCGGCGCAGTGAAGCTGTTCCTGAATGCCGAGTCGCTGGGTGGAGTGGAGTCTCTTGCTTCGCATTCGGCGACGACCACGCATGCGGCGTTGAGCGATGCGGATCGTGAGAAGGTGGGGATAACCGAGGGGCTGGTGCGGTTGTCCGTCGGCATCGAGGACAAGGACGATTTGATTGCGGATCTGGAGCAGGCGCTGAAGGCGGTGTAAACGACCCCATCGGCGACCCGCCACACTCATTTGGGTTGACGCTTTGCAAGAAGCAGATCCTTCGCTTCGCTTACCCCATCGCACCGGTGGTGCGACGGGGCCCCAAGCATGCTCCGCTCAGGATGACAATTCATGAATAAGGGATGCTTTTTAGGCACGGCTGAGATCACCTCAGCGACGTGGACCTGTCGCCGGAGACCCCGACGGGCCGTGCCCTTTTCAAAGGTGTGTATTGCGCAACCAGTTAGTTTCGTGCTTTCCCACCCATGAATCAAAAGATGATTCATGGATGGGGCACCCACATTGTGTGGTGAACGAGAGGTCGCAAGTTCAACGGAACACCCACGCTCGAGCCCGTTTAGTGGCCGATGGGTGCGGCGGGGAACTTCTTGGGGCGGTTCATCAGGAACGGAATGGGCACCAGGCACGCAGTGACTGCGACCAATATCCACGTCACGTCGACATAGGCGAGCAAACGCGCCTGAATCTGCGCCATGCCGTAGATTTGCGCGCCGGCATGGTGCATGGCATCGGGCATCGCAGCGCCACGCTGCGTCCAGGCGCCCGCAAGTCCGGAGTTCATCGCCTCAAACATAGGATTTCCCGCGGCGGCTTTGGGAGTGAGCATGGCGAGATGCTTCTGGCTCAGGCGGGCGAGCAGAGTGGTGACGAAGCTAATGCCGACGCTACCGCCGAGATTGCGCATGAGTGCTGTGAGGCCGCTGACTTCGTTGTATTTCTCCTGGGGAATGCCGGAGTAGCAGAGCGTATTGATGGGGATGAACAGGAACGGCAGGCCGAGCGCGATGAAGATGCGCCAACTGACCGCCATCCCGAAGCTAATGCCGAGGTTGAGCGTCGTCATGCGATATAGACCAAATGTAGTGATGACGAATCCGCATGCGACCAGCTTGCGCGGGTCAAATTTGGGCGCAAGGGCGCCAGCGACGGGGAAGAGAAGCATGAGCACCAATCCGCCGGAGGAGACGGCCATGCCTGCCTGGCGGGCGGAGTAACCCATGATTTCCTGAAGGAATTGGGGAATGAGCACGGTGGAGGAATAGAGCGAGACGCCCACCATGAACATGACCAGCTGGGTCATGCCGACATTGCGCCGCAGAAACAATCGCAGGTCGAGAATGGGATGGGCGATCGTGAGTTCGCGCCAGAAGAAGAGAGCCAACCCGACGGCGCCGGTTACGACAAGGGTGCAGATGAATCGAGAGCTGAGCCAGTCGTCTTCCTGGCCCTTGTCGAGCATGATCTGGATGGAGCCGATGGCCACGACCAGCAGGCCGAGACCCCAGTAGTCCACGCCCTCTTTGCGTTTGCGAATTTCGGCGAGATACGGCGGATCTTCGACAAGTTTGTTGCTGAGGTAAAGAGAAATGATGCCCACAGGGATGTTGAGAAAGAAGATCCAGCGCCAGCTGTAGTTGTCAACGATCCAACCGCCCACGGTGGGGCCGAGTACGGGCGCCATGACGACGGCCACTCCGTAAACCGCGAAGGCCATACTGCGCTTTTGGGGAGGAAATGTGTCGGCGAGGATGGATTGCTCGCTGGGCTGGAGGCCACCGCCTGCCGCCCCCTGCAGAACGCGAAAGAAGACGAGCATTCCGAGGGTCGGGGCCATGCCGCAGAGCAGGGATGCTACGGTGAACAGGAAGACGCAGGTCATGTAAAAGCGCTTGCGGCCCATGCGGTTGGCGATCCATCCGCTGATGGGGAGCACCATGGCGTTGGCGACCAGGTAGCTGGTAAGCACCCAGGTGGCTTCCTCGGTGCTGGCCGAGAGCGATCCGCCAATATGCTGCATGGCAACGTTGGCGATGGAGGTGTCCAGCGCCTCCATGAAAGTGGCCAGGGTGACGGTGATGGCGATGGCCCACGGGTTGGCGCGGGGACGCCAAGTGTCGTGAAATGTGGTTGTCGCCGCGGCAGCCAAGTCCTGATTCTCTCCGTTGGGTTGTAGTGGTCGGTTTGCCGCCGTTGGCAGCCTGTGTGGGCAGGGAACGCTTCACAACAGATTACCGGAAGAGACGTGATGGATGGGCTGGAGGGGGCTGTGTCATTCTGAGAGGGCTCATGACAGTCAATTCAACAGGGTCGGAAGCCGGTTTTCGCGCCAGGAATCTTGTGCTCGGGGTGGATACCTGCGGACCGACGGGGTCGGTAGCTTTAGCGCGGATCGAGGGGGAAGTCGCGACGATTCTTGCCCTGACGGAGCTGGCGGTCCGCAGCTATTCGGCAACCCTGGTCGCGGCAGTTGCGGAATTGCTGGAGCGTTATCAGGCGTCGCTCAAAGATCTGCGCGCCATTGTCGTGGTGAATGGGCCGGGAAGCTTTACGGGGGTGCGCGTGGGGCTGAGCGCGGTGAAGGGGTTGGCCGAGCCTGGTGGAATCCCGGTAGTCGCGGCATCTCGGCTGGAAGTACTGGCGGCCAAGGCAGGTGTTCCGTCGGCGGTGCTGGATGCGCATCGACACGAGGTCTTTTTGCGGCTGAATGGGGCTGGGATGGAGCCGAGAGAAATGCTGGTCGGGGCGGAAGAGCTTGCTGAAATCGATCCACGCGGCGCGCAGATAGCGGTATGCGACGAGGAAGCTGCGCAAGTGCTGAAGACGGCTTGGCCGAGTGCGGAACCGGTGCGTACGACGGCGCCCACGGCTGCCGATGCGATTGGGCTGTCGATGAAGCGGATTCTGGCAGGGGAATTCGATGACCTGGTCTTGCTTGACGGGCATTATCTGCGGAGGTCGGATGCTGAGATTTTTGGCGATGCGGCGACTGTCCCGGCGCGGCGGGTATGAGCATTCAAAACCACGTGGAGATTCGCTCGATTACCCGTGCTGACATCGATCGACTCATGGAGATCGCGGAAGGGTTGGTTGACGCGCCACGGTGGCCTCGCCGAGTCTACGAAGCCGTACTTGAACCATCGCTGCCAAATGACCCATGGCCGCCAAGCCGCGCTGCCTTTGTCGCGGAAGACTCGGGAAGCGGGACGGTTGTGGGCTTTGTTGTTGTCGGTCTTACTCCTCCTGAAGCCGAATTGGAGTCGATTGCGGTGGTGGATGAGTATCAGCGGCGAGGGGTGGCGCGGAGGCTGTTTGAGGCAGCGGCTGACGAGCTTCGGCGGACCCGGGTGAGCGAGGTTTTCCTTGAAGTCAGGGAGTCAAATCAGCCCGCGATGACTCTTTATCAGACCCTGGGATTTACCCAATCAGGGCGGCGCAAGGGCTACTATGCTGATCCGGTTGAGGATGCGATCCTGATGCGACTGGCATTGGCCTGAATTCGTCCTTGGTCGAGCGATTACTGGGATGGTTCCAAATGTGATCCAAGTCACGCATCTATGTGTCGAGCCGAGAAATCCACAGCCCGGATTCACTTTCCTTTCTGTTCCCGCTTGCCCATTGCTCATGAAGGGACTATTAATATCTGGTTAGTACAACGGAGGTGCTTGATGGATGAGATAAATGGGTCCACGCTGAGCGAAGAAATCGGTCGCCTCTACGCCGAACATCGTCGCTACGCTCAGCGTTTGGAGGAGTTGCTGCAGAAGCCTTATCTCTCTACAGATGAGCAGCTCGAAGAAGTACGCCTGAAGAAGTTGAAACTGCACGCCAAGGACCTGATTTTCGCACTCGAACATCAGACTCCTGTAGTGGCGTAGAGTTTTCAGGCGTCCGGCGCTCACAGACGATGAATAGTGCGGCTGCCCAGCCGTCCGTAATGACGCGCATATGCCGTCAAAGCAATTCCTGTCGCAATCAACCGTATAATCGTTAGGGACAATGGTTCGTGACGGTTACATCTACGGTTTGAGTCTGCTTGCAGTGGCGTTTGTGCTTTGGTGGGCCACAGGGAGCTGGATCTGGAGCATTGCGCCTGTTCTGCTGGCGACATTCTTCCTGTGGTTCTTCCGCGATCCGCATCGGAGCATCCCCGAAGGCGAGGGTCTGGTGGTTTCTCCAGCCGATGGCGTGGTAACGGAGACGGTGAGAATTGACACTCCGCACGGTCCGCGGCAGCGAATCAGCATCTTCCTCAACGTCTTTGATGTTCATGTGAACCGTTCACCGATCTCCGGCGTGCTGACGTCGGTGCAGTACCAGAAGGGTCTCTATTTGAACGCCATGAATCCAACGTCGGCAGAGCGGAACGAGCAAAACGCAGTTGCCGTGAGCGGCGAAGGCATGGAGATTGTTTTCAAGCAGATTGCCGGGCTCATTGCACGGCGCATTGTGTTCAACTTCCGCGAAGGCGACAAGGTGGAGCGCGGGCAGCGCGTCGGATTGATCAAATTCGGCTCGCGCACTGACGTTATTCTCCCCGCGGAGGCTGAGGTTCGCGTGAAAAAGGGGCAACGGGTCAAGGGCGGCTCCTCGATTCTGGCAGAGATGCCGGAGTCTGAATTGGCCGCGGCTGTGCCAGCGGCAAGAAAAACTGCCAGGGCGAGTGTGTTCCCTGACGAGCCGGAAGGAGAAGACTCTTGAACTCCACAAATCCGGCGGTTGCGAAAGCGAGGGCAAAGGCGCGGATGCGCCGCGGGATGTTCCTGTTGCCGTCGTTGTTTACGGCGATGAATATCGGCGCCGGTTACTTCTCGATCACTCAAACCATCGAGGCGATCAGCAATAACGCGCCGCTGCATCTTGACTGGGCAGCGATCGCCATTCTTTTTGCCATTCCGTTTGACTCGCTCGACGGGCGCATCGCCCGCATGACCAATACCACTTCAGACTTCGGCAGGGAATTGGATTCGCTGGCCGATGTGATCACGTTCGGCGTGGCGCCGAGCCTGTTGGCTTTTGCGTGGGGCTTTCATTTTCTGCCGGACTCGATCGACCCGCAGTTGCGGATGCATCTTATCCAGGGCGGCGCTTTTCTTTGTTTTCTCTACCTGCTGGGTGGAGCGTCGCGGCTGGCGCGCTTCAACATTGCTCACGACCCGCAGCCGCGCAATCCAGGAAGACCTGACCGGAAGTACTTTGTTGGGATGCCGATTCCGGGAGCTGCCGGGCTTTTGGCCGCGACGGTCCATTTCTTTAATGGAATCCCGAATCCGGCGTGGTGGGTTGCCCTGATCTGGCTGGTCATTGTCGGGTTGGCCGGATTCCTGATGGTCAGCACCTGGCGATTCTGGTCGGGGAAGGAAATCAATCTTGGCCGCCGTCATCCGTTCCAGCTGTTGCTGATTCTGGCGATCGTGCTTTACGTTACGCTTCGATTTTCGCAAGTGGTTCTATTTCTGCTCGCGTTGGTTTACACGTTTTCAGGGATATGGGCACGTGCGGCGTACTCCTGGTCTCGCCGACGCCGTCGTGGACAAATTGACGAGCACCCAAGCCTGCCTGAAGCACCCCGGCACGATGCTGACCCGATACACCATGCATAGCTTTTTTGCTGAAGAGGAAGACTTTGTACAAGATAGCCATTGCCGGAGCATCAAGCCTGCTGGGAAAAGAGCTGAAAGACACCCTCGCGGACTCGTCCCTTGCCACCTCGAGCGTTGCGCTGGTTGACGAGAGCGAGGGGATGGGCCAGCTGGACCAGTTGGGCGATGAAGTCACGATCGTGCAGGCGATTGGCCCGGATTCTTTCCACAAAGTGGACTTTACTTTCTTCTGTGGCTCGGAAGATCTGACGCGGCGACACTGGCGCCAGGCACTTCGGGACGGGTCGACGGTGCTGGATTTGTCGGGAGCCCTTGATCAGGAAACCGGTGTGCTTGTCAGATCGCCATGGGTTGGAGCCGAGGAGATATCCGCCGACCTGTTCACCCCCGCAGTTGTCCCGGCTCATCCTGCTGCAATTGCACTGGCTCTTCTGATGGAGAGGCTGTTGCAGGCAGCACCCGTCAGGCAAGCAGCGGCCACCGTTTTACTGCCCGCCAGCGAGTTTGGGCGGGAGGCAATGGACGAGTTGCACCAGCAAACGGTAAGCCTCCTCAGTTTTCAGACGGTTCCGCGCATGACATTCGACGCCCAGGTGGCCTACAACTTGCTTTGTGGGCTGGGCGAGAACGCCAAGGCAAACCTCAGCACGACCGAAGCGCGGATTCGCCGCCAATACAG
This sequence comes from uncultured Acidobacteriaceae bacterium, assembly GCA_963826915.1. GTDB lineage: Bacteria > Acidobacteriota > Terriglobia > Terriglobales > Acidobacteriaceae > Telmatobacter. Next base: position 242,648 of record CAWGYG010000002.1, on the reverse strand, counting down.
CGCGCTGGCGGGCAGGCGCTTGCCGACGCTGGCTTTGCAGGTCCTCATCGCTCCGGTCTTTCACGGGCACAGTTTTTCGATCGCGGTGGATCTGGAGCGGCCGGTGGACATTGCGACGCTTGAGGAGTCGTTGAGCGGGGACCACGTGGACCTGGTGCTGGAAGACACGGATTCGCCGTCGAACCTGGCGGCCACGGGGCAGAACGATGTGCTGGTGAGGCTACGGCTGGAATCGGGCCCGCGCAATGCGAACGAGTCTTCGCGGCTTTGGTTGTGGGCTGCCTCTGACAATCTGCGGGTCTATGCGCAAAACGCGGTTGAGTGCGCGCTGGATTTGCGACGGCTGAGGCCGCAGGGGACGGTTCAGTAGGTCAAACTCGCCCGCTGACTAAGGTTCGTTTCGTTTTCTAGCCCCGGCACCGTGACCAAAGCTGCTCGATGTAGCTGTCGGTCATACCGGCGATGTAGTCGGCGACGGTACGCGCCAGGCCTTCGGTTGGAATCTGGAGCTGGTGGTCAGCGGGCAAGAGACTGGGATCGGCTACGAGCGTCAAGAACAATTCCTCGACAACCTGGGTGGCATGCTCATGCACTTCTTCCATTCCAGGAGAATTGTAAAAACTGGCATACAGGAATTTCTTAGCGGCGGCGCGATCGGCTTCCATTGACTCGCTCAAAGATGCGAGTCTTTCGGGCGCGCTCCGAATCTCGTCGAGGGTTGTCAATCCAAGGGCGGTCACGCGGCTGTACACCTCTTCCACCAGATCGGTGACAAGCGCGTTGAGAATGCGGTTGAGGGTCTCGTAGATGGCCAATTTGGGGGTTGCGGCAGGGAATTCATTGAGCACGGCGTCGTGGAATCGCCGGAAAAGGCTGACCTCTGCGCGGACCTGTTCCAACGCCAGAATGCCGGAATCGAGCCCATCGTCGAAGTCGGCAGTGAGATAAGCGATTTCATCTGCGAGATCGATCAACTGGGCCTCGAGCGGGGGGCGCAAATCAAGGAAATAATCGGCGAGTTCCGGATGGTCGCCGGCGGAGTAATCGCGGGAGTGTTTGACAATGCCCTCCCGAACGCCCAAGGTGAGATTCAATCCGCGCCAGGCTGGATAGCGCTCTTCAAACCAGGTGACGATGCGCAAGGCATGCAGGTTGTGGTCGAAGTGGAGGCCATAGGCCTGGAGGGCACGATCTAACGCTTTTTCCCCTGCGTGCCCGAAGGGGGGATGGCCGATGTCGTGCGCGAGCGCGAGCGCTTCGGACAATTCCGTGTTCAGGCCTAGGACCGTGGCGAGCGTGCGGGAGATCTGGGTGACCTCGAGGGTGTGGGTAAGACGGCTGCGGAAATGATCTCCGGGTGGATCGCCGGGCAGGCGCGTGAAAACCTGGGTTTTCCCAGCCAGGCGGCGAAAGGCGCGTGCATGCAGAATCCGCGCACTGTCGCGGGCGAATGGGCTGCGATAAGCGTGGGGTGATTCAGCGTGCGCACGGCGAGCGAGTTGGCCCTTCCCGTTGACAGCAATGTCAGGGGGAAGCGCCGCCGCTATCCTGGTGCCTGCACTAATCGCCATACGCCGTTCAGGTCTGGTTATACCGCACTGGGGGACTGTGGCGCACCTGGGAGCAACGACCAGGACGGGCGGTGAGGACGGAAAACTAGAATTGCCGAGAGACGTGTTCTGAGTCACTATCCACGAAGGTGCCAAGTGCTATAAATTCCTTCGTGCGGCAGTGGTGGACAATTCCACGTTTACGGGAGTACCATCCTGCCGATTTTGCAATGTGCGCGAGCGGCACCATTTCTTTACGCACCAGAAATTCTTCACATTGGACCGGAGGCACGTATGAAGACATTGAAATGTGTTGGATTAGCAGCACTAACTCTAGGACTTGCATTCACAACGAGCTGTAGCAGGCACTCGAATAAAGAGGTCTATTATCTCGTTTCGTCCAACATGGCGCTGCCATACTGGCAGACTGCTGCGAAGGGCTTCAACCAGGCTGCTGCGCAATACGGCGTAACCGCCAAGGCAGTAGGGCCGGAGAATTATGATCCTCAAGCGGAGCTTTCAGAACTGCAAAAAGCGGTTGCAACAAAGCCAGCGGGCATCCTGATCTCAGTCGCCGATGTTTCGGTGCTAGGGCCGGGAATTGATGCGGCGGTCGATGCAGGCGTCCCGGTGATCACGATTGACTCCGATGCTGTGGGCACCAAGCGGCTTTACTTTATTGGAACGAACAACCTCGAAGCCGGAAGAATGGGCGGCCGGTACGTGATCGAAAAACTCGGCGGGTCGGGGAACGTGGTCTTCTTTACGATATCCGGTCAGCCGAATACCGAGGAGCGGTTGAAGGGCTTCAAGGATATGCTTGACACCCGCCCCAACATTCACATTGTGAATGTAATTGACATCAAGAGCGACGCCCGTGCCGCATTCGACAAAACCCAGGAAATGATGGCGTGGACCGGGGCGAAGAGAATCAATGCATTTATCTGCCTTGAGTCGGCTTCAGGCAAGATGGCTTCCGACGCAGTCAAGCGCAGCGCCAACGCCACGGATACGCTGGTGATGGCCTGGGATGTCAACCAGGACACGCTGGACGGAATCAAAGCGGGCACGATCAATGCCACTGTGGCGCAGAAGCCGTTCACCATGGGTTACATCGGGTTGAAGGGACTGGATGAGATCTTCCATGCGCCGCCGGCGTCGTTGAGCAAGGACTACAGCCAGGACGCGTTCTCGCCTTACCCGGTATTTGTCGATACAGGTACTTCGCTGGTGGATCAGAAGAATGTCGACTCCTACATTGCGTCGGCAGCATCACATCAGTAGCTAGCTGTTTCCAGATCGTGGGTTTCGATCCATGTGATGAACATTGACTTTGCAGTTAGACCTATGCGGCGGCTTTCTTTTTGAAGGCCGCCGCTTTCATTTCAGCGGTGGAAAGCTCCTATATTCCGGGCTGGGTTGCGCGGCATGAGAGACAATCCACGCGAGAAATCGATTACTCGGAAAGCGTTTTTCGATTCTGAATGAATGCAGCTTGACGTTCGTATTGAAAGGGTCCACGATAGCGATCAGCAGGGCATGTGAGCATCCTGCCGGATTCAAATGCTGGAGGTGTTCCAGCTGCGACGAGATGCTTAAGTGATGGAAAACAGGACTAACTCAATCCCAAAAAATAAGGGGTGAGCTATGGTCGTCAAGACGCAGATTAGAGGACGTGAAGTCACAGGGCTGCACGTGGGAGCCAGAAATGCGCGCCGGTATTTCTCCCAGCAGACCAGCATCATTGAGCTGCAACTTGATGACTTAAATATCCAATGCGGGTTGTCGCCTGAGTTCTGGCAAGGACAACCGGAAATTCACGATCCGCGGCTCTGCGAATGGCTGGATTTCAAGATTTTCCACAGAACGCTAGGCAAGGCCCCCCTTCGCTGGGCGATGACGCCGTCAGGCAATAACACTTATAAGCTGCGTTCTTCCGCAATAAGAGAAAGCCGACGGCTCGATCTGGAAACGGGAACGGCAGCCTGAGTCAGGACGCAGGATAGCGGGGCTTTGACCCTGCTACAGGTTCGGTTTTGCGGTACCAGAACGGAACCGGGGTAATTGTGTGTCCACGTGAATTTTGTCCTTAGGAAATCAACCCCAAGGTATGCCTGCCATGAACAAGAATCTTGAATCTCAAGCAGTTGCGGCATTGAAGGAAACCCTGCGACAGGTTTCTGTGATCCAAGTGAAGGAAGTCAAAGTCGAACATCTCGGACAATGTGGGAAGAAGAAGGTTATTGCCCATGTCGATATCTTCGGGCACCCCCACATGCTTGTTTGCAATCTGGAAAAGAATACCGACTCGCCAGGCGTCCGGAAGGAACTTCTCGAGTTGCGCAATCTTATAACGGCCGGTTCTTTGGACGCGACGCCGGTGCTGATTGCGCCGAGTCTGTCGAGCGAACTGCAAGCGCTATGCAGAGACAACGATATCGGATTCCTTGACCTGGATGGCAATGCCCGCATCTATCTCAATGAAGTATTCATCGTGAAACGTTCCTTCACCCATTCCAAACCGTTTACGCCTCCGGCTGAAACTTTGCCCACCAGCGAAACGGCCCACTTTGCAGACATTGCAAAGTGAGTGCCGGGCTTCCTCAGAGCGAAACCAGAGCAGGCGTGCCCTGTTGAGTTTCGCGGAGGGTCGCCGCTTCCTTGTGGTCGCGTCGACTTGAAGGTTTCGGCACCGCGATGCTGTCACCCTGGTTTTGCTGCAGCCCACGGCGGCAAACATCAAGGGCGGCCAGAGATGGCCGCCCTTGATGTTTGCATTTGAGCTTATGGGGATTATTCCGGTTTGCCCTGGCCGGCGTTGTTCTCCTGCTTGGCCAGTCTGACGCGGGCGGTTTCGAGCTTGTGCTGCACCTTGGCGACTTCGGCAGGTTCAACGTCGGGAGCGGCGGACTTCGAATACTCAGCGAGGGAAAGCTCCCATTGCGCGGCTGCCAGCCGAATGCGTCCTGTCTTCTCGTAGAGATCGCCCAAGTGATCGTGGACTGTCGGGTCGGTCTGGTCGCGCTCAACAGCCCGGCGCAGATTCTCCTCGGCCAATTCATACTGGCCGAGCTTGAAGTAGGCCCAACCGAGGGAATCGAGGTAGGCGCCATTCATGGGCTCCATCTCCACTGCCTTGCGAATCATCTTGAGCGCTTCCGGCAGCCTGTTTCCCTTGTCGGCAAGCATGTAGCCAAGGTAGTTGAGAACCATTGCGTTGTTGGGGTCCAAGTCAAGAGCCTGACGGAAGAATTGCTCAGCGGGTTCGAGGTGCTTCTGGCGCTCGGCCAAAGCTCCCTTTAGAAAGAGAAGGTAAAGCTGGTCGTCTTTCTTTGTGGAAAGGGGAGTCGCCTTGTTGAAGGCATCTTCCGCATCTTTCCAGCGGTGGATGCGGGTGTACATCTGCCCGAGCGCCAACCAGACTTTGAGGTCGTTCGCCGAGTTGTCGAGCATTCCTTTTGCCATCGACAACCCTTCCTCTTCCTTGCCGTTGTCGACAAGTTCACCTGCGAGCAACAGCTTCAAGTCGCTGTCCTTGGGATTCGCGTCAACAGCTTTGCGGGAAGTAGCGATGGCCTTGTCGAACATCTTGGCGTCGCGGTAAGTGTCTACCTCGCCCTGGTAGCCGCGCAGCGCGGGATCGCCGCCGAGGTCGATCATCTTCTGATAGGCGGCGATAGCCTCATCCACCTTGTTCTGCTCGTGATACACCCCGCCGAGCCGCTCAAGAAAGATACTGCGGTTATTCTTCTCCTCCGCGGTATAGGCGCCATTGGCGTGCGAGGTTAAATCCACCATGTGCTCATACACCTGGGCAGCCTCGTCATAGCGCCCTAGCACATCGAGCAGCATGCCTTCGTTGTAGCCCGCTTCGAGGGAGTCGGGATCCTTCTTGATCGCTTTCTTGATGGTGGTCAACGCATCTTCGTACTTGCCCTGACGCCGCAGAATCTCACTGATGTGAACGAGTGTGCTGGAGTCCTCGGGGTCTGCATCCGCCATCGCCCGGTACTCTTTCAGAGCCTGGTCGAGTTGATTGTCGTTGAGCAGAGCTTCGGCCAGCGCGCCCATGGTTCGCACGTCGTCGGGGTCGAGATCAGCGGCACGCTTGTATGCCGCGATGGCGTCCTTGGTCTTCTTCAACTGATCGTAGGCACCGCCCAAGGCGAATTCCATGCGGGGCGTGCGCTCGGATACTTCCACATCCTCGATAACCTTGGCGGCGTGCGCCAGGTCGCCGTTTTCGGCATAGAGCCGGGAGAGATTGAGTACAACATCTTCTGAATCCGGATCAATATCGCGTGCAGCCGTGAATTGCGCTTCAGCTTTTTCCGGCTGATGCTTTACTGTGTAGAGCTGCCCCAGAACCATGCGGTCATCAACACTTTTTGGATCGAGCGCGATGATTTTTTCAAATTCGGCAATCGCCAGATCGAGAGTGTTTCCGCTGGGCGAGGAGGAAGACACGGAGTTCTGCGCCTCGCTCAACTGGCGCAGGTAAAGACGTCCAAGCAGGCGATGGGCGTCGATGTTGTCGGGTGCAGTTTTGAGCAGGCCGCGAGCGGTGGCTTCAGCCTCGCGCGTCTGCCCGGTGCGGAAGTAAAGATCGGCCAGCGCATCGTTCAGTTCGGGCGAATTCGGGTCGGCGCTAAGGGCAGTCTTGTACTCTTCAACCGCGTGGCGCATGTATTCGGGGCGGCCGGAGGCGACGGCTTCTTCTTCGTAAATGTGCGCCAGGGCGGAGTGGAAATAGGACTGTGCGCGGTCAGGAACTGCGGCCGGAGGTGGAGTCACGGCCTGGCGAAGCTGGCTTTGATCAATCTGCGTCTTGGGCACCTTCGCGGGAGCAGATTGTGCGGGCGCGGATGGAGGGGTTTGAGCGCGACCATACAAAGCCGACAGCAAAACGAAAGACGCGGCGGCAAAGGACAGCCAAAAATGCGGAGTTAATCTCTTTGTTCTCATGATCCTCGGGGATCCAGTGTGTTTAGATCCGGGCCGGTAGTGAACTACCCTGACCGACGGGCTTGTGGTTTGATGCCGATTACCAGCCGGGTCAACCTGCCTACTATTAAAGACGATTTTACCTGCGATTAGTCGCAACCGGGCACCAGATTCGGTGGTTTTGATGATTATCGGTAACGTGAAAAGAAATTGCTTTAAGACAGTAACTTGAGGAGCGAGTGGAGACGCTGCGCGACGTCAATCTCGCCTTGACCATGGAATTTCTGCCGTGTTCGCGCAGGGATGTGAGCGACGGCACAGAATCCCGGCTTGGCACTCGAGGTGTTCGAGCAGCGGTTCGCCGGAGGAATGGTGGAACCGGGATCCGACAGAATCAATGCCGGAAGTGACGGATCCCGGTGAAGACCATGGCTACACCGAGACGATCGGCGGCGGCAATGACGTCGTTGTCTTTGACGGAACCGCCGGGCTGGATGACAGCGGTTGCACCGGCAGCGGCGACGGCCTCAAGTCCATCGGGGAAGGGAAAGAAAGCGTCTGAGGCAGCGACTGTGCCCTTGAGCGGCAGCACGGCTTTTTGTGCTCCAAACCGCGCGGCATCGACGCGGCTCATTTGTCCCGCACCCATGCCTACAGTCTGGCCGTCGCGCGCATACACGATTGCGTTCGACTTTACATGCTTGCAGACGCGCCATGCGAAGAGGAGGCTGCGCAATTCCTCGGCGGTGGGCGGACGCCACGTGACAACCTTCAACTCGTCTTCGGTGATGCGGCCGGTGTCGGCATCCTGCAACAACAATCCGCCGGAAACGTGCTTGACGACGGGACGAGGCGGAGCGGAGCGCACTTCAACCAGGCGCAAATTCTTTTTCGCGGCGAAGCGTTCGCGCGCTTCAGGCGTGAATGCCGGAGCGGCAATGGCCTCAACGAAAAGCTTTGCGATTACCTCGGCAGCTTCAGCGTCAACGGGGCGATTGATGCCGATGACTCCGCCGAACGCGGAGACCGGATCGCAGGTAAGCGCTTTTTCGTAGGCTTCGAGGACGGAATGGCCGGTGGCGGCGCCGCAGGGGTTGGTGTGCTTGACGATAACGACCGCCGCCGGGTCAGACTGGCGGTTTGGAAACTCCCGCACCAATTCCCAGCACGCGTCGAGATCGACGAGGTTGTTGAAACTGAGTTCCTTGCCCTGCAACTGGGTTGCGCCTGCGATTCCAAGACCCGAGCCGTCGGTGTAGAGGGCAGCACGCTGGTGCGGGTTCTCTCCATAGCGCAACGATTGGGCGAGGGGAAAGTTGATGCGCAACGTTGTGGGAAATGCATCCGCGTCAGAAACTGCAGGAGTTTCTGGCGATGGAGCTTGCGCAATCTGATCGAGCGTGTTGGCGATGGCTGAATCGTAAGCGGCGGTGGTGCCAAAAGCCTGCCGGGCCAGTCGCCAGCGGGTCTCGCGAGTCAATCTGCCATCGTTGATTTTCAATTCATCAATGAGAGCGGGATAATCCGACACGCGGGTTACGATGGCGACGTCTTCAAAGTTTTTCGCAGCCGAGCGAACCATCGAAGGGCCGCCAATATCGATGTTTTCGATGAGGTGGCCAAAGGCGACGCCAGGCTGGGCAGCGGTCTTCTCAAAGGCATAGAGGTTGACCACGACCATGTCGATGGGTTGGATTTCGTGCGCGGCTACGGCCGCTTCGTGCTCGGCGTTGCCCCGAATGTAGAGCAGGCCACCATGCACACGTGGATGCAGGGTCTTCACGCGCCCATCGAGCATTTCGGGAAAGCCGGTGAGATCGCTGATGTCTTTTACGGTCAATCCGGCTTCGCGCAGCGCTCTTGCCGTTCCGCCAGTTGAGACCAATTCAACGCCAAAGCCCGCCAAGACCTTGGCAAGCTCAACCAATCCGGTCTTGTCTGTCACGCTGAGCAACGCTCGCCGAATTGGCTTGGCCGTACTTGTGGATGAACTCAAGATTTCCTCTCCCTGTAGTTTTGCAGATGTGATTTGGTTCGCACGTTTTGCGGAGAAGCGAAGACCAAACAACAGACTACATCGAAAAACCGGACCGGAATGTGATAGCAAGAGACGGTACCGATGGGGAGCTGATCAACTGGTTAGCCTTCTGCACAGTAGAATGAAGTACAGTTGTGTCATGGGAAGCTATTCCCCACCTCCTCCAACCGACGGCATGGCACGACGTGAAGGGACAACCGGCCTGGAGCCGGAGGTTCTGCCTCCCGGTTCGGGCTATGTCGCGCAGCCAGTGCAACGCCGGCCTCGCCCAGGGTGGGCCAGGTCCCCTGCCACCTATTTGCTGGTGGGAATCAACTGTGCGGTTTATCTCCTGATGGTTGCGCGGGGAGTTAGCTGGGTTAGTCCGTCTCCGGACCAACTACTGCACTTTGGCGCAGACCATGCGGGAGCAGTACTGATGTATGGCGAGTGGTGGCGCATCGTGACCGCGATGTTTGTTCACGTGGGAATCCTGCATCTAGCCACGAATATGTGGTGCCTGTGGAACCTTGGCCTGCTGGCTGAGCCGCTGATGGGCACTACAGGCGTGCTAGCGGTTTACCTCCTAACCGGTGCGGCGGGAAACCTGCTGTCAACATGCGTCAACTGGATTTGGCCCGTACGCGACGCGATGGGGGGCATCTCATTTCCTGTGGGGGCGGGAGCTTCAGGAGCGGTCTTTGGAATCGCGGGAGCGCTCATCATCCTGCTGAAATCACGGCGACTACCTGTGCCTCTGGTGGAACTAAAGAAGCTGCGCAAATCGGTGATTTACTTTGCGGCCATCAACCTGGTGCTTGGCGTCTCAATCAGTACCGGAACCCGGGTTATCGGTTCCGGGCTAATGATTGACAACATGGCCCACCTGGGTGGATTCGGATCCGGGTTGTTATTCGCGGTCCCCATGGTGCCTCGCCTGGGATCGCCCCGGGATCTCTTCAATTCGCGTCTCCGCATTGCGATCGGAATGGTGGCGGGCATCCTGGTGTTGTTTTCGTTCTATCTGGCTCACGTTCCGCCGCAAAACTGAATCCCACTGATGCTGCCACGAAAAGCGTGAGGGGGACTGCTCACGCTGCAATTGGTTCCATTGTTCTCGGCACCCGCTGTGGGTCGCGTGAGTAACTAATCCCCTCCCGGCAAGCGCTAGCGCACGGCCGTCGAGGCAAACTTCTTGACCATCGCCAGCAGCAGCTTGCGGTCGCTCTCGTTGAGATTGGTGGAATAGCGCCGGATCTGGGTGAGGAAACGCAGTTCATCATCGTTGAGATGCTGCGTATTCATGTGGCCATTGAGCGAGTCCTCGGAAAAAAACTGGGCGATGGGCAGGTCCAGCGCCAGTGCGATCTTCGAGAGCGTGTCAAGGGAGGGCACGGTGTGCCCGTTCTCGACGCGGGAGAGGTAGCAGCGCAGCAGGCCCGTCTTCTTCTCAATGTCTCCCTGCGACAAGCCCTTCTGGAGCCGATGCGCACGGATGGTTGTGCCGATCTTTATCACGGTGAACTCTTTCCGCTTCCCGGATGATTTTACCTCCCCGGTAGCTACTAATGAGTTATTGGCGTAAGAGTAAACATGCTACGCAAAAGAGCGCAAGCAGATTTGTACCCCGGAAGGTACTGGGGTACCTGGCTGCGCACATCTGACTGGGTAAGGTCGACTAGTTTTTCAAATTCGCGGCGAGGAAGCGGTCGACGCGGCCGAGGGCATCGGCGGCATCGTCGGGCCGGTATCCGGCTTTGTTGTTCGGGTTTTCGAAAGCATGGCCGGCGTCGGGATAGATCCTGGCGTCGACCGGCTTGCCTAGAGACTGCATCGCAGCCTCAAAAGCATGAACCGCATCCGGGGGAATGCCGTGATCCTGGCCGCCGAAGTTGCCCAGCACGGCCGCGTGAATCTTCTCGAGAGCGGTTTTGTCCGTCGCAAGAGCTCCATAGTTGATGGCGACGGCCCTGAGCGCAGGCTCGGCGATGGCCAGTTGCAGCGCGTAGCCTCCTCCCATGCACCAACCGACCGCACCTATGTCGCCGCCCTTCACGTCTTTGCGGCCTTTCAGGTACTTGAACGCGGCTACCAGGTCCCGCACTCCAGCATCCTGCGGCAGCCCGCGGGAAAGCTCGTGGGCCATGTCGGGAGTATCGGCAACGTTGCCGTGGTAGAGATCGACGGCCAGCGCAACGTAGCCGTTGGCGGCGTATCCCGCGGCTTCCTGCTTGATCCAATCGTTCAGGCCCCACCACTCGTGAATCACTATCAGAGCCGGGTGCGGTCCGGGGCCCTTCGGCAGATAGAGGACTCCCTGGCCGGTCGAATCTCCACTGGGGAATGTGACAGCCTGCTGGGCGCTGGAATGCAGGGCAGAGATGCCAATCAACAACAAAACAGCACAAAGGGTGACACGAAAAGCCTTCATGGGAAGAACCTCAATTCATTGAGATATTACTGTTTCCTGGAGGGTTGTGGCGGCTCAAGAAATTTGACCAGGTAGGCGAGCCCCTCGACAGGATTATCGTTGTAGGGCGCGCACGCGGCGAAGCCCATCTTCAAGTAAAGACGATGAGCAGCCGTCATTGAGGCAGGGGCGGTGTCGAGGTAAACAGCCCGACGGCGCACTTCCCTGGCACGATCCAATACTGCTTGCGTGAGGGCCCGACCCATTTCGAGGCCTCGGGCTGCCGGTCGCACCCAAAGGCGCTTCAATTCCCAGGCATCGGAGACAATCACCTCCGAAGCAGCCAATGCTCGCCATGCAACGAATCCGGCGGGGTCGCCATTTACAGTTGCCATCAGGCTACCGCCGCCTTGTTCGAAGTAGCTGAGCGGCAGCCGCTCAGCTTCTTTCTCAAGCGAACCAAAGCAGAAGCGTCCCGCTCCCGGCTGAGCGACGACAAACCGCCCGTATTCGAGGAGCAATTCCCGGGCCTGCGTAATTGTCTTGGAGCGGGTACTTAGTGTGATTTCCTGAAACCCGATGTTTATCGAGGAATGGTCGAAAGCGGCCATGACTCAGTTTACGATGGGCTTGCGATTGCCAGACGACGTAAACCTTCACGGCTCGGTCATCGTCTGTCTAAGTACAGGCTTGAGATGCACGGGAGTATGGATGGCAAGAACGGCAGCACTGTGCGTGATTGCAGTCGGGATTTTTGTGGCCGCGGGCGTTGTTGCTCCTGGGCAAACCCCAACTTCTGTGCCGGCGCAAGCTCCGGCTGCGCCTCCGACAACTCCCGCTGCAAGTCAGGCAAGCCCTGCAGCGCCAGTTGCGCCAACTCCTGACGCCGCTGCGACTCAGAATCCTCAAAGCCAGCCAGATCAAACGGTCACTGGCGGCAAATTGCACGGCTTTGTGAAGAGTGGCTCCATTCCGTTGCCCGGCGTGACCGTGACGGCCCAAAACACGCTAACCGGCAAGCGCTACACCACAACAACGGACATTACCGGCGCCTGGTCGCTGACTATTCCCCAGAATGGCCGTTACGTGATCCGCACCCAGTTCGCGGCATTTGCGCAGGGCGCTCAGGAGGCTCTGCTGAACGCGGCAAGCCACGACCAGGCTGTGAATTTTCAACTCCTGCTGGCTTCGCGCGCGGCACAGCAGGCGCAGCAGCAAGACGACCAGTCGACGCAGGTGACACAAGCGATCAGGCAGTTGACCGGCAACGGCGCGCAGAATTTGAACCTACTGAACGCATTGTCTGAGGGTGCCGATACCCAATCGGGCGCAGCAGGTGTGAGTGGCGCTTCGCTGCCGTCGGTAGCCGGGAATTCGGACTTCAGCGATCAATCTGTCGCGATCACCGGGCAATCAGGTTCGGTGAGCCCGATGGCGGGCGTGGACATGGATCGCCTGCGCGATGCAATGGAAACCGTTCGCGCGCAAAACGGAGGGAATTTCGGTGGCGGCGGCGGCCTGTTTGGCGGTGGTGGTTTCGGCGGTGGTTTCGGAGGCGGGGATTTCGGCGGTTTTGGCGGTGGAAGGGGAGGCGGCGGGAGAGGAAACTTCCGCGGCTTCAATCCTGGCCAGCCGCACGGGGCAATTTTCTGGATGGGCAGTAATTCTGCGCTAAATGCCGAGCCATTCAGCCTCCACGGGCAATCGCAGGAGCAACCGGCTTCCGGAACCAACCGCTTCGGTCTTACGTTTATGAGCGCTCCATACATTCCCGGACTCACCAAGCCGAGCGGGAAAGACACGGTGTTCCTCACGCTTTCGGGTTCGCGCAGTTCGAATCCGCTCGACGAATACGCGACCGTGCCTACGGATGCGGAGCGCGGCGGAGACTTTTCGGCTGCGGGGCTTCCACCAATTTACGACCCCACGACTTTTCAGCAGTTTTCCTCCAACGGCGTATTGAACGTGATTCCCCCGGGGCGCATCGCAGAGCAGGCTACGGCGCTGTTGAAGTATTTTCCTGAGCCGAACTTGCCTGCTTCGTTGCAGAACTATCACCTGCTGACGACTCAGCAGTCCAATACAACCCAGGCGGGTGCGCGCTACATGCGCAGCCTGGGACCGAATGCTTCGCTTACGGGCCTGGGTGGACGCGGCGGCGGAGGTGGTGGTGGAGGGCGCAGGTCGCAGCAAAATCAAGGGCTGCGTCAGAGCATCAACGTCAATTACAACTGGGCCCACAATGCTTCGGACAATGTGAACTTGTTTCCGCAACTGGGAGGCAAGACGGCATCCGACTCCTATTCTGTGCAGGCGGGCTATACGCTGGGCTATCACAAAATAACGGAGATACTTAATCTCAATTGGAATCGCAACAACGCGCACACGATTAACTTCTTTACCAATGGTCCCGACATTGCGACGCAACTTGGGATCCTTGGGCCCGACAATGCGCCGCTGAACTCCAGTCCGCTGAACTATGGCTTGCCGGATGTTCAGCTCAGCAACATCTCAGGACTTTCGCAGACAGAGCCAAACTTCGCGCTGAGCCAGACCATCTCGGCGAGCGAAACGTTGAGCTGGATTCACGGGAAGCACAATTTGCGCTTCGGCGGTGATTATCGGCGCGTGCACAACGATTTTCTGTCCAGCTCAAATGCAACGGGAGCGTTTACATTTACCGGCTTGTTTACCGAAGACGCAGCCGGCGATCAGACCACCGGCTCCTCGCTCGCTGATTTTCTGCTCGGCTTGCCTCAAGAGAGTACTCTCGACTCCGCAGTAAACAAGAGCTACCTGCGTGACAACGTGTTCGATGGATACGCGCAAGACGACTGGCGCGTGCTGCCCAGCCTCACGTTGAACTACGGAGTCCGCTACGAATTTTTTGCACCTTACACGGAAAAATTCGGACACCTGGCATTTGTCGACACCAACCCGGGCGGATTGTTTAGCGGGGAGACGGAGGTAAACGCGGGCGGCACAGGACCGTTTAGTGGCAAGCTTCCTGACTCGCTGGTGTTTCCATTCCGTAAGGCGTTTGCGCCTCGGCTGGGCCTGGCCTACCGGCTGCCCAAACAGACCGTGATTCGGGCGGGGTTTGGGATGAACTACACCGTCGGCCAGTATGCAGGATTCGCCAAAACAATGGCGCATGAACCGCCGTTTGCCGACGAGCAGACCAATGAAGAAATCAATGGGCAAAACGATCCTTCCTCAGCTTGTGCGCAAACGGTGCCGATGAGTTGTCTTACGCTTGCGCAAGGTTTTCCTGCGGCCGCCACGACCGGAAATTATGCATTGGACCCGCATTATCAGCTGCCATACATCGAGGTGTGGAACCTGGACGTGCAGAAGACTCTGCCCTGGGGAATCGTGATGAATGTCGGCTACAACGGGTCAAAGGGCAATCATCTCGACATCACCAGCGCGCCGCGCGCTACACCATGTCCTTCGAACAACTTCATCCCTTGCAGTCCCAACACCGACCCGTCGAACCTGGTTTTCAATTATGAGCAATCGATCGCGTTCTCGAAGTTCACGGCAGGCACGCTGAGAGTGAACAAGCGGCTGCAAAAGGGAATTGCAGTCGGGGCTAATTACCAGTACTCGCATTCAATTGATGACGCGGGGGCACTGGGAGGCATTTCGACGGTGGTTGCGCAAAACTGGCAGAACCTGCTGGACGAGGAAGGGAATTCGAGTCTCGACGTGCGCCACAAGGTAAGCGGGACTTATCTGTACGAGCTTCCTTTCGGCAAGGACAAATTCTGGCTTACCAGCGGGGCGGGTTCGCATATTCTGGAAGGGCTTTCCATTTCCGGCAATTTCACGTTCGCTACTGGAACGGCGCTCACGCCCAGCTACGCAGCGGCGGTGGCCGATGTGGCGCGCGGCACAGCGGGCACTCTGCGTCCTGATCGCGTGCCCGGTGCATCAATCACGGCGGGCGGCGGTTCTCAATTGAAGTGGTTCAACACTTCAGCGTTTACCGCACCGGCGGGTCTGTATGGGACTGCTTCGCGCAATTCGATTCCGGGGCCGGGTACCGTCTCAAACAGCCTGGCGCTTTCAAAGACGGTGCAAATGGGCGACACGCGCAGCCTGGAGTTCCGGGCCACGCTCGCCAACGCATTCAATACAGTGCAGTATTCGGGAGTAGATACGAATGTCGCGTCGCCGACCTTCGGACAGGTGATTTCAGTGGGACAGATGCGGTCGTTCCAATTCACGTCAAGGTTCAGGTTCTAGGAAGGGATCGATGCGGGCAGAGATGCAGAAGATGGTCGCGGTATTTGCGGCGCTCGCGCTGTCCCTCCCGGGCGCGCAGACTTTGCCTGCGCAAAGTTCCGATGCGGCGCAGAATGGGCAGGCCGATCAAGGCGTGTACGTGCTCAAAGCCAATGCCGAACTGGTGCTAACCAATGTCGTTGCGCGTGACGCGAAGACCGGCGAACTGGTGCAAGGCCTCAAGCAGAGCGACTTTACCGTCTACGAGAATGGGAAGCAGCAGCAGATCGCCAGCTTTGATTTTCAGAGCGTCGACATGGCCACGCCGCTCAACGAAGCCACGGTCAGCGGTCTTGCTGCGGGCACGACGGGAAGCGGCGGCAAGGCTGTGGTTGTCGCAAAACCCGAGGACTTGCGGAATCACAGGCTCATCGTGATGTTCTTTGACCTGACCTCAATGCAGCCGGAAGATCTGGACCGATGCGTGCAAGCAGCGCAGCAGTTTTTGCGCACCAAACTACAAGCCGCCGACCTCGTGGCGCTGGTTTCGCTCGGCGACACCCTCAAGGTCGATCAGGATTTTACCGCCGACAAAGACGCACTTATAAATGAAGTGGGAGTATACAACGGGACTGAGGGGCAGGGCTTTGCCGGGGGCGCCAACGCCAACACAAACCAGGTTGAAGACACAACCGGATATACGCCTGACGAGAGCGAGTACAACGACCTTAATACCGATCGGGAATTGTATGCGCTTCGGTCGATTTCAAAATCGCTGGAAAAAATCTCGGAGAAGAAATCGCTGCTCTATTTTTCAGGCGGAATCTCGCGCGACGGCATCGAGAATGAAGCTTCGCTACGATCTGCGGTCAATTCGGCGGTGCGCGCCAACCTAGCAATCTACAGCGTCGACACGCGCGGCCTGCAGGCCATTTCGCCGCTGGGCGATGCTTCTACGGGAAGCCTGCGCGGCTCGTCCGGATTTAACGGTGCGGCGCTGACCTCCAACATGAACGCAAACTTTGCTTCGCAGGAAGTGATGGGGACGTTGAGCTCCGACACAGGCGGCAAGGCGTTCTTCGACTCCAACGATTTCGCGCCTGCATTTGCACAAGTGCAAAAGGATACATCGGCGTATTACGCCATCGGATTCCACTCTACAAATCCCGCACGCGACGGCAAGTATCGCAAGCTGACTATCAAGATCAATCGCCCGGGAATCAAGCTCGAATATCGGCCCGGCTACTATGCGCCCGCGGATTTCAAGCATTCCGGTCACGAAGATCGCGAGCGCGAATTGCAGGAGCAGCTGGCCAGCGATCTGCCTGCCACCGACGTGGCCGTCTATCTCGACGCGATGTACTTCCGCCTCGACGAGAATCGGTTCTATGTGCCGGTTTCCTTAATCGTGCCTGGTTCGCAGATTCCATTTGTCAAGGGCGGCGACAAGGATAAGGCCACGCTCGACATCATTGGCGAAGTGATTGACGAGGTGAAGCGGCCCATCGGCAGCGCGCGCGAAACGATCAAGCTGAATCTCGATCCTTCGCTGCAGGCCCGGCAGAAGAACATTCAATACACCACCAGTTTCAATCTTCCGCCGGGCAAGTATCATCTGAAATTCGTCGTACGCGAAAACCAGACTGGACGCATGGGCTCATTCGAGGCCGATATCACGCTGCCGGATATGAAGAAGGCGCCGCTGAAAATGAGCTCAATCGTGCTGGCATCTCTGCGCCAACCCAGCAAGAAATCTTCTCCGCTGATTCGGGACGGAGAGGAGTACGTACCGAACATCAGCCACGTCTTTCGGCAGGACCAGCACCTTTACCTGCTCTATGAGGTGTATAGCCCGGCGCACGAGAAACCGGCCGAAAACCAGCCGAAGGGAACCAAGCCGGGGATCAACCTGCTGAGCAGCCTTGAACTTATCCAGGGCTCGACCAAGGTGTATGAAACGCCCGAGGTGCAAGCCAAGGCCATCAACGTGGAAGGCCGCGACGCGGTGTCGATCGAATTGGATGTGCCGCTGGCGAGCTTGAAGCCGGGCTCTTACCTGTGCCAGCTCAATGTGATCGACGATGCCGGCGGTAGCTTTGCCTTTCCACGCTTTGCGGTGCTGGTGCGCGAACCGGTTGCACCTGCACCCGCTGCCGCACCGACCGCTACCGGCGCCGCGGGTGGAGCGTCCCCCGGGCAACAGTAATCAGGCTGGTCCCTCCGCGGCAACCCGTCCCGATTTCCGCGTATTCTGGTGCAAAGAGGGATCATATGGAGACCAGCGAGACTGCGAAAGTTGCGGTGATCACCGGGGCCACCGGTGGCGCAGGCGCAGCGGTAGCAAGAGCCCTTTCCGATGCGGGATATTCTCTGGTGCTCACTGCTCCATCACTTGAAAAGCTGAGCGCCCTGGCGACCCAGCTGAATGGGCCGTGCACCGTGGTCGCCGGAAACCTGAGCGACGAGACTATCCCGGAGACACTGCTGAATGCAGCCCTCGATCGTTTCGGACGATGCGACGTCTGCTTCAACAACGGGACCCTCTATGAAGGAGGTCTCATCGAGACGATCGAAACGGAGCGTCTCTGCAATATGGTCCGCGTCAATGTCGAAGGCACTTTTCGCGTGGCCTATGTTTTCCTCAAGCATTTTGTCTCAGAGGAGAGCGGACACCTGGTGAATATCTCGAGCGGGGTAGGCAATAAAGCTCGCCCGACCGTGTACGCCGCTACCCAGTCCGCCATCGAGATGCTCTCAGATGCCCTGGCGATTGAGTTGGTGGACACCGGGGTCCGGCTTTCCTGTATTCAACCCGGGTGTGTAAAGACTGGCCTTCACACCCGCTGGGCGATAGGTCAGGAAAAGTCCTCAGGCGTCGTTGAGCCTTTAGAGCCGGAGGACTTCGCGCGCATGGTCCTGTTCATTCTTGAGCATCCTGCGGAAGACCATCCGCTGGCATCAAATGAACTGGTGGAGGCCCACTTGGGCTAAGCGTAGCCCCTCACGCCCCGCCTGATTCCTTCTCCGCATCGCGATATGGGCAGTGTCTGCAATTTGAATTGCAGCAGTATCCGCGCTTCAAATGGTACGCGGCAGTGAAGACCATGTTTTCGCCCTCGAGGTAATAGTCTTCGCCCTCCAGCAGAGCAAGCGCTTTGGGTGCCGTACCGGGCTGATCCGCGTCCATTGGAATATTCTCTCAGAGCAGACGGCACGTGGTTTGTAACGGAACAGCCCGGCAGGCGCAGGCGGCGACCCGTTTAGAATCGAACCATGACCTTGACCGCGCAGGATCGTGCCCGCCGCATCAAAATCATTCTTTTCGACGTGGATGGAGTGCTGACCGACGGGACCATATGGCTGGTGCCCGCCCCCAACCCTGCGTCGAGCAGCGCCACAACGCAGGAACATCTTTCAAAGCACGACGGGCAGGTTGGATTCGGCGTTCACTCGGCGACCATGATGGAAGCAAAAGGCTACAGTGCGCACGACGGTACGGCCATCTCGCTGGCGAGACTGGGGGGGATGAAGTGCGGCGTCATCACCAAGCGCGTCAGCGAGACCGTGGCTACGCGTGCGCGCGATCTGAAGCTCGAATTTGTCTACATGGGGCAGGCGTTCAAGATGCAGGCGGTGCGCGAAATCATGGAGAAAGAGTGCGTCACGCTTGAGGAAATCGCGTATGTGGGCGACGATGTGATCGATTTGCCGGTGATGCGCGAATGCGGCTTTGCGGTGGCCGTTGCCAACGCACGCGAACAAGTGAAGGCCGAGGCGCATTACGTCACGCCGAATTCCGGCGGCTACGGCGCGGGGCGCGATGCGGTGGAATTCATTCTTGAGGCCAAAGGACTGCTGAAGAAGTGCATTGATGAATATATCGACGAACGGAATCCGATTTCTCCCGCGATGGATATCGGGAACAGCGGCGATGCAGCGGCAGGCTGAGAGCATCTGCGCATGAACGAGAATTCCGGTGCCGCGCGACAGATGATCGGGTATGTCGCGCTGGTGGTGCGCGAGTACAACGAGGCCATTGAGTTCTATTCGAAGAAGCTGGACTTTGTGCTTGTCGAGGACACATTCCTTGGCGGCGAGAAGCGATGGGTTCTGATGGCGCCGCCGGGATCAACGGGGACATGTCTGCTGCTGGCCAGAGCGGCTACGCCTGAGCAGGCAACACGGATCGGCAACCAGGCCGGGGGCCGCGTCTTTCTGTTCCTGCACACGGATGATTTCTGGCGGGACTACCGGGAGTACATTGCACGTGGCGTTGCTTTTCGCCGACCTCCCAAAGAAGAGGAATACGGGACTGTCGCGGTCTTTGAAGATCTTTACGGTAATCTCTGGGACCTGTTGCAGCTTAAGCAAAAATAGCTGCTCGTGCGGACTGAACTCGGTTAGTGAATGCCGGCGTTCTGCGGAAAAATAGTTTCGATCAGCACGGTGCGCAGCGTCTGCCGCAAATCGGTCTTCGCGTCGGGCTCGGTATTCGACTGCGCATGCGACTCCGGCGTCGGCGCCGGCGCGCCGGTGTCGGTGGTGTTCACGGCCAGAATGCTTGCTGAGCGCCCTGCAGGATCGATCAGCAACTCCGAAGAGAATCCACCCTGATCTCCATCGTGATAGATGTACTTGTGGCCTCCAGTTTCGAGCACAAAAAAGCCCAGGCCCATTCTTGGCTGGGCGCCGTGGGGATCCGCCGTGTATGGCGTGGGTGCGCGTCCAGGCTCAGTTGCAGGCAGCTGCCCCGTCCAGGCTTCTTCAAGCGAACTGCGCTTGAGCACTACTTGATAGAGCGGATTGGCCGGATCTCCAATCAGGAATCGCAGGTATTTCGCCATGTCAGTAATGGGAGCTTTGAGCCCACTGTTTGAAGTGGTGATGCCGGTGTCGAAGTTGAAGGGCTGCGGTGTGAGCGTGGCGCCCGAGCGCAGGTAGCTGGCCGAAACGTGGCTCTCGAGAAAATAGGGCGCGCGATCGAAGTAGCTGCTGGTCATGCCGAGCGGCTTGAGAATGTTTTTGTCGATGTAGACTTCGAAGTCGTCGCCGCTGAGGCGTTCAATGATCTGGCCGAGGAATACATAGCCAAGATTGGAGTAGCTCCAGCGGCTGCCGGGCGCGAACGCGATGTGCGTGTACGGGAGCATGGCTGCGACTTGCGTCCACTTCGTAGGTTCAAAGGGCTGCCACTCGCAATTAGAGGGGTCGTCGCAATCCCATGGCCAGGTAGGATTGCGGAACCCGGCACTGTGGGTGAGCAGGTGGCGAATCGTGATGGTGTCGATGCTGCCATAGGCGTCGTGTACCTGGCGCAATTCCGGCACGTAGCGCACTGCTGGATCGTCGAGCGAAAGCTGCCCACGATCCCGTAGCTGCAGGATTGCGATTGCTGTGAAGGTTTTGGTAATCGAGGCCCAGTTATACGCTGTCGCGGCGTCGACAGGCTGATGACTGTCTCGACGCGCCTCGCCATAAGTAAATGTGTCTTCTTTGACGCCGTGAACGAAGGTGAATCCGCCGCCGACTACGCCGTGCTGGGCAAGCACTGTTTCAAATTTCGCGTTGAAATCGATGACCGGGTCTGGGCGTGTGGTCGTCTGCGGAAACGCGACGGAGCCATTCAGAATGATCGCGCACGCGGATGTGAGGGCAAGAAGACAACAAAGGCGAGTCAGCATGGCGCAATGATAATACCCGCCTCCCTGAGCGAAGCCTGAGGCCCAGATCAAGAAGTAAAACGAGCGCAAAAGGACAGGCGTCAAGGCATCTGTCGACCCTGGGTTCGCATCCCATTGTTTAGACAGGGCTTGCGTAGACAAGAAACAACAGGAAGAAATCGCTTCGACTTCTTTGGTTCTGAATAGCTGCAGCCGGTTCTTTTCTCCAGTCTGACGAGGATAGATATATGAGAGATGAAGATAGAAGCAGGATTTTATTCGTCGACGATGACCCATGCATGCGCGAAGTGATGGCGATGCTGCTCAATGAGGAAGGTTACGAAGTCTCCACGGCGGCGGATGGCCTGGACGCGCTGTTTCTGCTGCGAGGCTCGATTCCGAACCTGATTATTTCCGATCTCAATATGCCTCGGATGGCGGGACCGGAGTTTCTTTCCGTTGTCCGTCATCGCTTTCCGGCCATCCCCGTCATTGCCATCAGCGGTTCCGACAGCAGCGACAGCTTTCCGGAGGGAGTCATGGCAGATGAGTTCTATCCGAAGTCACGATTCCACCCGGATGAGTTGATGCACACTGTGGCCGAACTGCTTGCATCCCCGGTGAACCGTGCAACGAACTACCATCCTTGATTCCTCCGGCGAGGGCGCTTTCCTCTGTTCGGCGAACCGCGCAAGCAAGATGACGCTTCAAGATGTGCGCGCGGTTTTCGAGCCTTAGAACTTTACAAAACTGACCATGATGTCTCTGCGGGCCGCAATGGGCTCGCCATGCTTTGTAGCGGGAAGGAATCGGTAGTGCCACACCGCAGCCGCGGCCTTCTCATCCAAGCCAAATCCGAGGCCGCGCACAACGCGAACCTCCTTCGGCAAGCCCTCTTTATCCACCAACACTGAGACGACGGCAACCTGAACGTAGGGAGTCTTCGCAAAAGGATCGACGAAGTCCGCATCGACCGAATGAATCGGGTAGGGAGGCGTATAGGAGAGGGGATTGCGGTGTTTGTCCTCGACTTGGGACTCACTCGGAGGAGGCAAATCTCTTTCAGTGATAAGCAACTGCGGAGTGGCCAGGCTGCGATCGGAATGAAAAACGACCCTGACGTCGATCCACACCGGTACAGGCTTGACTCCCAACTTTCCGGGTAGAAATGTCGACTGTTGGACAGCGGCGATTGCCGCCTTATCGAACGCGTCGCCGTGCTTGTGCAGGACCTGAATGTGGGCCGGAACTCCGTTCGCCTGGATGACCATTGCAAGCACGGTCATGCCCTGAATCTGTTTTGCAGCAATTCCATCGGGATATGGAACAGATACAGTCTTGATCAGTTCAGGGGCGGTTACCTCGGGGCCCGTGTAGTACATGCCGTCCGCGTCTGGAGCTTGGTGATAGCGGGTGATCGCCTGCGCAAGATTCTGCGCATAAAGCCCGCTCGCCATCAGTATGAGCGCTAAAGTTGTCGATATTGCTCGTCCCAATTGATCCTCCAGTTTGCTTATTCGCATGCAACAGGGCTCATACTCTTCGCGCTGTTATAAACCATTTTACGGAATTTGACCGGACGGCAAGCTTAGACCGAAAGCCGGAGACCTGGTCGCCGATATCTGTCGATCTGCTCAACAGAGAGCACTCGAATCACGTGTGCAGTGCGAATGTCTCCGTTACTGAAGCTCCCCGGAGTCGCGAGAAGGTCCCGGGCAATTTCATCAATACCCTTTTCCTGGGAGACTATTCCAGCCATCTTCTCGGGGCCGACTTCATCAAGCAGGGTTTCGGAACAAAGGACAATCACGTCACCCGCCTCAACCGTGAGTGCGGTGGTATCGGGCGAGACAAACATTTCCGGCCCCAGCAATGCGCGCGCTTGAACTTCCGCAAGTCCGATGGACGAGCCCGGGATCAACTTTCTAGGCTCGTGATTGCTAATGCGATCGCGTGTAATCTGTTTGACCTGTTTGTTGCGGATGAGAAAGCAACGCGAGTCGCCGACATGTGCGACCACAGCCTGATTGCGGCGGAGCGCACAAGCCACGAGGGTTGTAGCCATTCTCTTTCCACGGAATTCAGTAGCCAGACTTCGATCATGGACCGCAGCATTGGCGAGTTGAATGAGCCGCGGCAGCAGGCTGATGAGCATGACGCCTGACTGCGCCTTTTCAAATTCTTCGAGCAGAACCGAGACGGCAAGCGCGGAGGCGATCTCGCCAAGATCCATGCATCCGGCTCCGTCGGCAATTGCGAAGAGATAGCCGTGCGACTGGGCCATTTCTGAGGAACCAGGAATGAATGAGCCCATAGAGCCCCTGTTGTCTCCATGGGCACTGCCGAAATTATTCGCCTGTCCAAACACGACTTCCAACATCGCCGCCGCCTGAAGGATCTTCCGCGCTCCGCGGAGAAATGCGCTCCGGAAAATCCAGGTAATCCGCGCAAGCGCGAAAGTGCCGATTAAGTAAGTTGAATGCTATTGCCGGGCTAATAAGGATGATATGAAGAAGCTCGCATGATCAAACTTTGTCTCGCAATCGGCGAACTTAGTAAGTATGAGTTGGGGATTATCATCGCGCAGAACGGTCAAATCCGTACTTTATATATACTCGGCAGCTTACATCCTCACGACATGCTTATAACATGTTCATTCAATACTTATAACTTGTTGAGATACGCATAGGATCCTTACCGCCAACATCGCGGCCGGCGATTGTGCCCAAATGCAGAGTGTCACGATTCCCTATGGTTGAATGACGAACCGGTTCATCCCTTTTCGTGTGGAAGGTGGAAGAAAGCTACCGTTCCTTCGATGCGACTGACATCGCTCGATCATGAAGCCCTGGGTCGAATCCGACCGTGTGCTCTTCATATGTTCGGGGGGGTGCCGATGCGCTGGCCTTTTTGGTCCGGGACCCTCGGTTTCGGCTTTGCAAAGCAATACGATCTTGTTCCAGCCGTCGGCTGTAATGAGGGAATAGGAGCGAAAACACTGGTACTTACGATCGCGGCCGACCCGATCCGGCACTTTTAGATATCCACTCGATGGCGGCCCGGTTCGGCTGCTGAATTGCCTTAGCCGGCTGCTTCTGGGGTAGAATTGTGGAGGTTCATGGAATTGACTCTCAATCTCGCCTGGATGACGCTTACCGCGCTGATGTTGGGGCTGTGGATGCGCCATGCTCCGCGCGAGGGAGTCAGCCGGCGGGCGCAGCTCATAGCGCTTGCAGTCATCATCCTGATCCTGTTCCCGGTTATCTCGGTCACCGACGACTTGATGGCGGCCCAGAATGTTGCCGAAACCGACAGTTGCCAGCGCAAGGACCATGTCTCCTCAGACAATCACTGCGCGCACTTCGCGATTGCTCATTCGTTTTTACCGACGATTGCGGCACTCTAT
Organism: uncultured Acidobacteriaceae bacterium; assembly: GCA_963826915.1. Classification (GTDB taxonomy): domain Bacteria; phylum Acidobacteriota; class Terriglobia; order Terriglobales; family Acidobacteriaceae; genus Telmatobacter. Next base: position 218,431 of record CAWGYG010000002.1, on the reverse strand, counting down.
TTCGGTTCTGAGCATGTCTCCGTGCAGCACATTCTTCCGGCCCCCTTGGTGGAAATTGCGGCCATGACCCCTATTCAGAATCGGCCGCCTCCGTTGGCCTGATACTTTTCACCAGCTTTTCACAATTCTCAGCTGATTTACTTCCTGCACCCCAAGTGTGGATCACTTCGCATTCGGTTGTGGATGAAGCAAATCCTCGCTTTGAGGTCAGGAAGTGCGGCAGCGTCACTGTTTGAGGTTGCCGCGGTGAGTTTCGGTCAAACAGTGGTCAAAAGGAATTTCAGTTCCAGGGCGTGAGGCTAATCCATGTCAAGTAGGTCCCTTTTCATAATTGTCGGTTGCTTACCTGCCTTTGTTTTCGCATCGGCCTGCAAGACGGGGTTCTCTCCGTCAGACGGTGCACCACCGTCAACGCAGGTTGTGCGCACCGGCGACATGAGCCTGGTGACAGTCGATAAACCGGACCAGTTCCCGCTTGTGGCTGCGGAGCGCCAGGAGGCCTCCGCCGAGTTGAATGTGACCGGCTCTGTGTTTCCTGACGTCAACCGTGAGGTTCCGGTAATCACCCTGGCAAATGGCCGTGTGGTGAACCTGAAGACGCGGCTCGACGACAACGTGAAAAAGGGACAGTTCCTCTTTAGCGTGGAAAGCCCCGACATCAGCAACGCATTCGACGCATATCTGAAGGCCGTCAACGACGAGCAGCTGGCCAAGAAGGCGTACATCCGCGCCGAGGATCTTTACAAGCACGGTGCCATCTCGCAAGCGATGGTCGAACAGGCCGAGGATACCGAAAAGGACGCCAAGGCCGATCTGACGGCTGCGGATGAGCAGTTGAGGATTCTAGGCGTGGACAAGAACCATCCCAGTCCCGTAGTTGATGTGCATGCGCCGATTTCGGGGGTCATCATTGGGCAGAACGTGACCAATGCGGCTGCTGCAGGTGTTAGCCTTTCAGGCTCGGCGACGGCGTTCACGATTGCAGACCTTACTAACGTTTGGATTCTCTGCGATGTCTACGAAAACGACATTCCTTCGCTCAAGTTGGGGCAGGAAGCAAAAATCAAATTGAACGCCTATCCTGACAGGCCGTTGGTCGGGCATATCAGCGATATCGGTCCGGTTCTCGATCCCAGCCTTCGCACCGCAAAAGTGCGTGTCGAGATTGGGAATCCCGGCATTCTCAAGCTAGGCATGTTTGTTACTGCCACATTTAAGAGCAAAGCCAAAGAGGCTCTCGCCGTCGTTCCGTCCACGGCCGTTCTTCATCTGCATGATCGGGACTGGGTGTTCATTCCGGCGGGCGGGAATCAATTCAAACGTGTTCAGGTTCGCAGCGGGGATATGGTAGCGGGCAATAAACAGGAGCTTCTTCCGGGCCCGGATGGCAAAAACGCAATCGACCCAGGTCAGCAGGTAGTCTCCAACGTGCTTCAATTGGAAGCCACGCTGGAGGCGCAATGATTCAGCGGCTGGTAGATTCCGCGCTGAAGAATCGCTTTCTCGTTCTGGCGGTTGCGGTTGTGCTTTTCATTTGGGGAGCAATCTCATTCCACAATCTTCCGGTCGACGCTTATCCCGATGTTGCGGACAATTATGTCAACATCATTACCCAATGGCCCGGTCATTCCGCAGAAGACATCGAGAAGCAGCTTACGGTTCCAACTGAAATTGCGATGGCCGGAATTCCGGACCTGAAGAACCTGCGCTCATTCAGCCTGGCCGGCATCTCGAGCATCATGATGAATTTCAATGATGACTCCGACAATAGCTGGAATCGTGAACGGGTTCTGGAACGACTCAGCAGTGTGACATTGCCCGCCGGACTTGTGCCCCAACTCCAGACTGACTGGAGTCCCGCAGGGCAGATTTACTGGTACACGATCGATAGCAAGAATCCAAATGTCGACGTGATGGAGCAGAAAGCGCTTGAGGATTGGACGCTCGAGAAGCAGTTCAAAAGCGTCCCAGGAATTGTCGACGTCGCGAGTTTCGGCGGAATCACGAGGGAATACCAGATTCGCCTCAATCCCGATAAGCTGGTCAGCTACGGATTGAGCATTGCCCAGGTTGAACAACAACTCCAGGCCAATAATGCCAATGCGGGCGGCAGCTTCATCGTCGCCGGAGCGCAGCAGATCAATGTCCAGGCACAAGGCTTATATGAGAATGTGCAACAGATTGAAAACACGCTTATCAAGACGCAAGGCGGAACGCCCCTGCACATCAAGGACATTGCAGAAGTGGACCAGGGGTCCAAGATCCGGCTCGGCCAGATCTCAAAAACCTACAAGCCATTCTTCGTGGATAAAGACGGAGAAACGCATTACGACGACAGCAAACTGATTGATAACCCTGACGTGGTTGAAGGTTCGCTCCTGCTGCGAAAAGGGGCGGACGCCGACCCTGTACTGAAGGCAGTTGAACAGAAGGTCAAGGAAGTTAACGATCACATTCTGCCCAAGGGCGTGAGCGTGGTGCCGTTCCTTGATCGCAGCGACCTGGTGCATCTAACGACGCACACGGTTCTGCACAATTTGACCGAGGGAATCGTTCTTGTTGCGATTATTCTGCTCTTTTTTCTTGGCAACGTTCGCGGCGCTATCATTGTCGCAATCACGATTCCTTTCGCGTTGTTGTTCGCATCGATTTGCCTGAATCTGAGCCATATTCCCGCGAACTTGTTGTCGCTGGGAGCACTCGATTTCGGTATGGTCGTCGACGGCGCGGTGGTAATGGTGGAGAACATTGTTCGCCATCTTTCGCGAAAAAACGATACGCGAACTCCACAAGAGAAGATCAAGGATGCCGCCCACGAGGTACAGCGGCCCGTTTTCTATGCAATCGCAATTATCATTACCGCCTACCTGCCAATCTTTACCTTGCAGTCGGTTGAGGGTCGTCTTTTCAAGCCGCTGGCATGGACGATAGGATTCGCGTTGCTGGGCGCTCTCATTTTTTCAGTCGTTGTGGCTCCGGTTTTGTCGAGCATGCTATTCAGCAAGGGAGCCAAAGAGTGGCACAACCCGTTGATGGAATTTCTTACCGCGCGCTACAGAAAAGGTGCGGGCTGGGCCATTGAGCATCGCATGCTGACAGTAACGGTGAGCGTAGCTGCATTTCTGGTCTCGCTCTTTCTCCTGTCCAATGTTATTGGCTCTGAATTTCTGCCTCACTTGGATGAAGGAGCACTGTGGGTACGCGGTTCTCTGGCTCCCTCAACGGGGCCGGAAGAGAGCCTAGCCATCTCAAACAAGGCCCGCCTCGCACTGGCCAGCTTCCCTGAGGTCACAGAGGTGGTTGACCAGATTGGCCGCCCCGATGACGGCACAGACTGGACTGGCTTCTTCAACACCGAGTATTTCGTCAATCTCAAGCCAAAGGCGCAATGGCGCCCGGTCTTTCATGAGAACAAAGACAATCTGATCGCCGCAATGAATGAGCAACTGGCGAAGATTCCCGGCGTGATCTGGGGATTCTCGCAGCCGATTGAAGACAACATGGAGGAGGCGGTCAGCGGCGTAAAAGGCGAACTATCGGTCAAGATCTATGGCGGCGACTTCAAGACCCTGGAAGAGAAGGGAGTTGATGTAGTTAACGTCATGAGCAAGGTTCCCGGAATTGCGGATCTTGGACTGTTCAGAATTATCGGCCAGCCGAATCTTACATTTACGGTCGATCGGCTTGCGGCGGCGCGTTTTGGAATCAACGTCGCCGATATTCAGGATGCGATTCAAACTGCTGTCGGCGGGACAACCCTTAGCGAGGTTCTGAAGGGAGAGGCGCAGTACGACCTTGTATTGCGCTATGAAAAGCCGTATCGCGACACCAAGGAAGCGATCGAGAATGTGCGCTTGCTTTCGCCATCGGGTGAACGTGTGTCGCTGGCCCAACTCACCACGATTGGCACGACGGATGGAGCCGAGGAGATCTATCGCGAGGGTCAGCAACGTTACATCGCAGTGAAATACAGCGTTCGCGATCGAGATCTCGGTAGCACGGTCGAACAGGCTATCGCTACTGTAAACAAGATGGTTCCGCTGCCCAAGGGATACCACTTCGAGTGGGCCGGCGAATACGAAAGCAAGCAGCGCGCCGATAAGCGGCTGGCGCTGATTGTGCCGCTCACCGTTGTTTTGATCGCAATCATTCTTTTTACGATGTTCAAGTCACTTAAGTGGGCCGGCCTGATTCTGATAAACGTGGCATTGGCGCCGGTGGGTGGATCGCTGGCGCTGCTTCTGACGCATACCAACATCAGCGTCTCGTCCAGTGTTGGATTCCTTGCGTTGTTTGGGGTATCCGTGCAGACCGGCGTCATCATGCTCGAGTACATTAACCAGTTGAGGGCGCGAGGATACACGCTCGAAGGCGCCGCTATCGAGGGTGCAGTCTTGAGGCTTCGTCCCATCATGATGACCATGCTGGTGGCTACGCTCGGCTTGCTGCCGGCGGCATTGTCCCACGGCATCGGTTCGGATTCGCAGCGGCCTTTTGCAATCGTAATTGTGGGTGGACTTATGGTGGACCTGATCATGAGCATCTTCCTGTTGCCGACTTTGTACGTGTGGATCGCACGCGATACTGACAAGCTGCCAGAACCGGAGGCGGCATTTGAAGGTTGATATGAGATTTCCGTTAATGCAAAACATAGGCATCCTTTGTATGGGCATAGCCCTTTTCGCAAGCTCTGCCAGTGCGCAGCAAGCCTTGACCTGGGAGCAGGTCAAGACGAAGTTTGAGGCCGCCAACCCAACACTGAGGGCCGACGAGATCAGCGTGCAGGAGATGAAGGACGAAGAGATCACGGCCTATCTGCGCCCCAATCCGCAGTTCACCGCGGCGGCCGACGGGACGCAGATCGCGCCGCACGACGGATCATGGCAGCCTTTCAAGGGCACGGATTTCGTGCCCACTGTCAGTTATCTGCATGAGAGGGATCATAAGCGCGAGTTGCGTCTCGAAAGCGCCAAAGAAGGTACGCTTATTGCACAAACCCAGCACCAGGATCTGAAGCGCAACCTTGAGTTCAACTTGCGCGCGGCATTTGTAAACACTCTGCAGGCCAAAGCTGTCCTCGAACTTGCCAAGGCCGATCTCGAATACTACGACAAGATCATCGATATCAGCCGGGAACGCTTCAAGGCCGGCGACATCGCGCAGATAGACCTGGATCGCATCGAGCTTTTGCGCGTTCAATATGAAGTGGAAATTCAGACCGCGATCGTGAACCTGCGCACGGCCAAGATTCAGTTGCTACAGCTTCTCAACGATCGCACACCGGTGGAACAGTTCGACGTGACCGGGACTTTCGATTTCTCCGACGCGCTGCGGCCCCTGGATGATTTTCACCAGATTGCGCTCGATGCGCGTCCCGATCTTCAGGCGGCGTTGCAGACGATTCAGCAGTCGCAGACGAACCACAAGCTGGCCGTCTCGAACGGCTCGACGGATCCGACCTTCAGTGGGTGGTACACGTATAACTCGTCGAACAACAATCCAAGTGGAATTCAGACACTTGGCGCCAGCGTGAGCATTCCGCTGCGGATATTCGATCGCAATCAAGGCGAAAAGCAGCGCACGCTGATTGACATCAACCGCAGCCAGGAGGCCAGCGAAGCCACGCGCGCGCAGGTATTCAGCGATGTCGATTCGGCCTACGAGCAGGTGCGCAGCAATATAGAACTGTTGAAGCCATATCGCGACAAATATAAGGATCAGTCAACCCGCGTGCGCGATACCGTAACCTATTCCTACCAACATGGCGGCGCGTCATTGATGGATTTTCTGAATGCGCAGAGCGACTACCGCGTGGTGCAGCTGGCCTATCTCCAGTTGGTCGGAGCCTATATGATGTCAGCCAGCCAATTGAATCTTGCCGTGGGACGCGAGGCAATTCAGTAATCGAGAAACCGCAGCCTCGCTAATCTGCATTTCTATACGGAAGGTTATTTAGATGAAGAGGGAAGAGGCTTGAGCACTGATAGAGAAGATCGGCATACTGCCATCCGTTCGGGTTACATCGCGGGATCTTGCGAAGTTTGCGGCGGAGACGGTCTACGCTGCGGGCATTCCGATCGTGGAGATCACTCTTACGGTGCCGGGAGCGCTGGAGGTGATCAACGACATCGCAGGCCGCTATCCGGATATGGTCGTGGGAGCCGGCACTGTACTGGATGAGGCTTTCGCGCGCCAGGCCATCGATGCCGGCGCACGGTTCCTGACCAGCCCCGGATTTATTCCGGAAGTGGTGGCGCTCGCGAAAAAGGCTGAGGTCATGGTTCTTCCCGGCGCTCTGACACCAACGGAGGTTATTGCTGCGTGGAAAGCAGGCGCGGATCTGGTGAAGATCTTCCCGACCGGCCACATCGGCGGACCCCAGTACGTGCGCGCACTCAAAGTGCCGTTGCCGCAAATCCCGCTGATTGTTTCGGGCGGGGTCAATCAGATGACGGCCTCCGACTTCATCCTGGCGGGCGCAAGCGCAATCGGAGTCGGAGGAGAATTGCTGCCTAAGGAAGCTTTGCACTTCCGCCAGGTAGATCGCATCCGCGAGCTGGCCGGCAGGTTCCTCGCACAGGTCAGGGAGGCGCGGTCTTTGCGGGAGACTTACTACTGAAGCGAGCTGAAGAGTAGTAGCCCCGAAGAAATAACCGTCAGGCGATCATGGTCGCGCGCCGTGTAGATATGTCGTGCATTTATATAAGTATGCGGTACCCCTTATGCACTCCTCACATCTTCCACTCAATACTCTCAATCATGGAGGTAATTCCGACATGAGGCGTAAGATATTCGTTGCCTGCATCCTTTCGGTCGCGCTGACGGGAATTGGGGTTTCACGGGAAGGCGCTCCCACTGCGGCGAATCGGACGCGTTACACTCCAGGCGAAATCAAAAAGTTGGAGCGTGATGCGCATACCCCCGAACAGTACGGGAAACTCGCCACTTACTATGGCGACCAACAAAAGAATTACCTGGAACAAGCAGCGCAAGAGAAGCTGGAGTGGGATCGGAGAAGCCAGAACGTAATGGTTGTGGCCGCTAAATACCCGAGGCCTGTCGATTCCGCACGCAATCTTTACGAATACTATATGTACAAAGCTGCCCAGGCGGGTGTGCTCTCAGGGAAGTATTCGCAGCTAAGTACGGGCGCGGTTCCGCAAAAAGTTCAATAGTATCTTTTACTTTTAAGAGTTACGTAACATGAGCATGCGATAGCCGGGGATTGGGCCGAGGTCTGGTCCTCTTCGCATCACCATATTCTCTCTATATCTCCCTTATGTATTTTTCACATCTTTCTGTCTACTCTTCCATAAGCCTCTTATGAGATCGCTATGACCAAGAGTGGTCGATGACAGATCAAATTGCTTCTGCATGGCGAATCCTCTCGGGAGGAACTGATCGGTGGCCGGTGGCCCGCTTTTTGGTTCAACTCCTGGCAGCGTCTACGGCGCTAGCGTTGCTGACCTGGGGTGGATTTGTTCTCGGCGCCAACGCGCTGACAATCGGCTTGCTGTTCCTATGTGTTGTGTTGCTTGCGGCTGTTCGTTTTGGCTTCTGGCAGGCATCGATCACGTCGCTCATAGCCGTTAACCTGCTTGATTACTACTTCCTGCCACCTCTGTTCAGTTTTCAGCTTACGGATCCCCAGGACTGGGTGGCACTGGGAGTGTTTGAAGGGACTGCCCTAACTGTAAGCAGGCTCTCAGCGAAAGAACTGCGGAATGCGCGAGAAGCGGCAGTTCATCGCACGGGAATGGTGCAATTGTATGAGGTGAGCCGTTGTTCGCTCTTGCTCGATATGCACCAGGCTCCGGGTCCACAACTGGTTGTTCTGATTCACAGGATTTTCGGCACAGAGGCCGTAGCGTTGTTCGATGCGAGCCTGGCTCGACAGGACAGAATGGGCGACTGGGAAGCGGATGAGGAGGATGTGGCCAAGGAGTGTTATTTGCGCGGCGGGGCGATCACGGACGGCCGAGGTGGTCTCCAGCAGCGGATTCTCCATGCCGGTTCCGGATCTGTGGGTGCATTGGTGCTCCGCGGAAACCTGAACCCGCTAGTCGTAGATGCCCTTGCATCGCTGGCGGCTATCGCGATGGACCGCCAGCAATGGTTTGAAAAGGAAGAAAGAGCCGAAACAGCCAGAAAGAGCGAACAACTGCGGGCTGCAGTCATGGATGCGCTGGCTCACGAATTCAAGACACCGCTTACAGCCGTTCAAACCGCCAGCTCAGGCTTGCTTGCGCTGGGAGGGTTAACGGTTCCACAACGAGACTTAATCACCCTCATCGATGACGAAACTGTTCGGCTGAACGAACTATGCACGCGGCTACTGAAGACTGCAAAGCTGGAAGCCGGGCGCGTGGACCTGGAGACCGCCGAAGTGAATTTGCGGGAACTGGTGAACGAGGTGTTGGCAAGCCGCGACCGGGAATTGGACAGGGAGCGAGTGCAGGTCCTGATGGAAGACAACGCAATGACGTTGCGCGCGGACCGGGGACTGCTGGCGATGATCCTGGCGCAGTACATCGACAATGCCAGGAAATATTCAGCGCCGAATTCTCCGATTCAAGTCGGGGCGCGGAAGAGCCATTCCGAGATTTTGATCTCGGTACATAATTTTGGTTCGACAGTTCCCATTGAAGATCGGGAGCGGATATTCGACCGCTTCTACCGCTCGCCTGAAAGCGCGGATTCCGTTCATGGCACCGGTATCGGACTCTCTGTCGTGAAGAAGGCAGCCGAGGCGCACCATGGCCATGTCTGGGTGATCAGCGATGAAGACGAAGGAACCACATTTTTTCTGTCTCTCCCGATGGGGTCAAGGAGGAACGATTGAAGACGGCACTGGCAATTCCAACGCAGGGCATCATCCTGGTGGTTGACGATGACACCTCCACGCGACGAGCGTTGCGCGTAACCCTCACGGAGATGGGCTTTACTGTTGTCGAGGCGGCTCGGGGCGAGGAGGCACTTTCCCTTGTCCGCGTGGCCTGGTTCGATGCCGTGCTACTGGATGTGGATATGCCTGGAATGGGCGGGGTGGAGGCCTGCCGGAGCATCCGCCGAGCGATCGCGCGACTGCCCATCCTGATGCTGACAGTTATGGATAGCGAAGACGACAAAGTGCTGGCCTTGGATGCGGGCGCCGACGATTACATTACCAAACCGTTCCAAATCAGGGAGCTGACCGCGCGCGTACGCTCGGCGGTGCGAAGAAGGAATGCGCAGGACAGCAATCGCGATGCGGCGATCCGCCACGGCGACATCGAACTGGATCCGGTGAAATACCGGGTATTGAAGCAGGGACGGCCGATCCACCTCACCCCCAAGGAGTTCGAGATGCTGCACTACCTCATGATGCATGCAGGCGAACCGATTCCCCACGCGCGTCTGCTCAAGTCAGTCTGGGGTCCGGAATATGGAAATGAGCTTGAATACCTTCGAACTTTCATTCGCCAGTTGCGAAGCAAGATCGAAGACGACCCAAAGAGTCCCCGCTATCTGTTGACCGAAGCATACGTTGGATACCGGTTCAGCGAGTTTCCTGGGGGGGCCTAATGATCGAAGGCACCCCAAATTGATGAACGTTGGGCCAGACCCGCAGTAGACGGCCATCGGAAACAATTTCAGAAAGAGTGTCGGAATCGGGTAAACATCAGAAAGTAAGAAGTTTAATGGATTAAGAACTAATTTAGGACTGATTTAGGACATTAAGAGCGCTTCCGCGGTTTCATCGCAATCAGAGGTCAGGCGGGGAACGCGGGACCGAGGTCAAAGTGAGCGCCAGAAAGATTAAAGGCCAACTCAACGAGGCCCCTCCTTTCGGATTTCGCCGGATCCATCTCAATCGAATTCATTCCGCGGAACGCATCGGGCTCTCGCCGGCCGGTTGCAACCCAACGGAATCCGGAGGTGAATCATGAAGCGCAATCTCTTCGCAAAACCGGCTCTGTTCGTCGTCGGCTCCGCAGCCCTGGGTGTCTTCACCCTCGCAACATTTCTCGCCGTGGCCATCTCGGCGAAGAGAACCCACACCCCAGCCCGCCCACTGATGCCCGGCGCAACTCAGCAATTCGATGAATCCGCTTGGAACACGACCGCCGACTCCCGGCAGGATTCGCCCGAGGAGGCTTATGTCTCCGCGCCGCAAGCCGGAGGCGAAGTTGCTCCAGGAGCCATGACAGGAGCCTCAGAGTCTTTTGACGGGCAGAATTCTGACCCGGCTCGGGGCTCTCAGTATGCGCCTGCCTCCTATGCCTCCGCGTCGTCCAGGGGAACCAGATGGACGGAGCTGGTTTCACCTGACCACTCGGCCACAGTAGCGCTGCCGGACAACTGGCGCATCGTCGGAGGTGCGAAGGGCTCAGTCGCGATACAGGGCCCCAGCAGTGAACAGGTTGTGCTCGGCATGCAGACCTTTGTCACGTCCAACCAGGCTCCTTACATGCCGCCGGAGCAGGCTCTTGCTTGGTTCATGCGCACCCACGGCGATCAGTTGCTTGGTATCCAGGAACGCCAGCCTCAACAATCAGCTTCCGGCCAAGCCGAACTGATCACCCTAGAGTCAGAGATCCAGGGTAGGAAGTACAAGGGCGTCGCGCGAGTGACGACCGCTCAGATCGGCATGGGCAACTGGATGTTGCAAATCTCATCGCTGGGCGCGCCGGTCGAGGAGTTCGACGCCGATTTCCCCACCATGCAAAAAATCTGGAACTCCTGGAACCTCGACCAAAATTACGTGCAGAACGCCTTCCAAACCGCCGCTAACATGCGTCAACAAACGGCTACGATGGTGGCGAACGGCGCAATGGAAAGGTTCAACAGCTGGAAACCCTTCAACGAGTCCTGGGACCAGACCATGCGCGGCGTCTCCACCATGGAAAACTCGACCCAGGGCAAGCGCGTCGAGACTCAGCTCGGCACGGAGCAGCAATACCTCAATAACTGCGCCCGCAATGGCCAGGATTGCCGCCAGGTGCCCATGAACGAGCTGGTGCAACCGTAATAAGCTGAAATACCTCGTGGCGAGAACGAATGGCGATTAGCCAACGATCGAAAGGCGAAGGGAAATCATTAGGTGGCTTTTTCCCAAGAAAAGGCCACTTAACGACTCAGTCAGTCGATGCGGGCACCAAATCTGCGCGGGCTCGTTGCAATACTGTTTCGAGCAGCATCTGTTTGCGGACACAAACCGTGACAGGAACGTTCTGCCTGTGAACGCTCGCTCGATTTAATTATTGGATTGATTGGTGGACCTGATCGCGACTATACAGACAAGTGGACCCTTCTTGTTAGCCGACGAGTGCCTCCGCTATAAAGCGCTTGTTGAAGGCGCCCACATTGCAGGCCGCTCAAAACTGCAACATCGAATTTAGCCCATGTAAGACCGCGTGAGCTTTGGACGGAATCCGCTGCGGCCCTTGTCGGTGCGGGAGGTTTTGGTAACCGAGCCTCGAAATGGTGCGCAGGCACGCTCCTTCAGGGCTTAGCCGGACACGGTAGGGAAGATCTCCCATGCGGCATCAAAAATACTCCACTGGTCACATGATCCGGATGCACGCGCTGTCCCCTTGGCGAGCGCGTGCAGCAGGTGTTTTGCTTCACGGGACCGGGATTGGGGCCGGTACTGGGACTGGAACGGCGGATGAGGTGACGCGCGTCAATAACCACCGCCCGTCGATTTTTTGGGCTTCGCCGTCAAGGTCTACGTGGCTCTTGGCTGTCCAATTCGGCAGGCCGGTGGTTGAATTCAATGACACGTCAAAGTAGTGGCACTCGAAATACACCGATGATTTCCATTGGCCGTCATCCCCTTTTACGGGGACATACTTCGTCTTGTAGGCCGGGGAAAGCGACACAAACTTATTGGCTATCTGCAACCCGCCTGAAACATACTTGAAAAACGTGCACAGCGTGCCCTGTTGACCGGTGGCAGACGTGTCGCCGGACGGTAGAGGGCAAGTTTCGGGATCATCCGGATCGCCGTTGCCGACATAATTTCCTGCCGTGGCAGCAGTGCTCACAACCGTGAGTTGGGCGTCTTTTGCCCAGATGGAAAGTGCCTCGCGGATTCGCTCAGTGATGACTGCCGGCGAATCGCCATTCACTGGATCGTGCACGCTGACCGCCGCGTGAAAGGTTGCGTGAAGCTGTTCCAGTTCAGTTATCTGGGCCAGTTGTTCGTCGTCGTCCCGCCAGTTATCTGCACGGGAAGAACCTGACTGCGCTACAGCCGGGACCGTAAACAAAGCCCCAGCGAGAAGCATGCTCAGCATCGCTGTCATTTTCTTGAATGTCAACTTCATGTCCGTCTCTCCTTTGATTTCGGGCGCGGTCGTCGTTCTCACCACGCCTGTCTGTCGCCTTACCCCCTATAGCGAAAAGCGCAGCCGAAACCTGCAATGGGAAAGAAACTTATTGGGGCGTCTGACCCTGAAAACTGCCCGGCAGTGTAATATCTACGCAATCGGCCACTTCTCCGGGCCCAGGAATCTGGATGGATGACGCTCTCGGACACGAGATCACCCAACTGCTTCAGGCATGGCGCCGCGGCGACGAGGGTGCCCTAGACAAGCTGACTCTTCAGGTTTATCGCGAGCTGCAATTGGCCGCCAGGCGTTGCATGGGAAGGGAACGCGACGGCCATACGCTCCAGACAACAGCGCTTATCAATGAGCTTTATCTGCGTATGTCCGATCTAAAACTCATCGATTGGCAGAACCGGGCGCATTTTTTCGCGCTATGTGCGCGACAAATGCGGCGCATTCTCACTGACCAGGCCCGCGCCCGGCGATCCCACAAACGCGGCGACGGAGCAATAGCGATTTCATTGGACGATGCTCTGGCTATCTCTCCGGAACCCTCCGCCGATTTGGTCGCTGTCGACGATGCTCTCAATGAGTTGGCGAGGGTGGACGAGCGCAAGAGCCAGGTGGTAGTGTTGCGGTTTTTTGGCGGTCTTAGCGTTGAGGAAACTGCGGAAGCTTTAAAGGTTTCACCTGAAACCGTGGCGCGTGATTGGCGGTTGGCCAAGGCGTGGCTGATGCGGGCCCTAAGCCAAAAAAAATCCGATGAAGCCTGAGCGTTGGAGCAAAATCGAAAGCATTTTTCACAAGGCTCTCGAGGCGGACGAAAGCCGGCGCGGCTCTGTAATCGAGGAGTCGTGCGCCGGCGATGAAGTACTGCGCCGCGAGGTGGAATCGCTGCTGGCTCATCACAGCGACTCTGCCAGCTTCATCGAGCAGCCCGCATTTGCGGGCCAGGTGAACGCCAGCAGCGTTCGGCCCGTCGCGGCAGCTGCACCGAGGCTTGACCTAAAGGGCGTTGCAGTTGGACATTACCGGATAGTCGAAGAAATCGGCTTCGGCGGCATGGGAGTGGTCTACAAGGCCGAGGACACCAGACTTGGCCGCCTGGTCGCGTTGAAATTCCTACCTGAGCACATGGCTGCGGATTCTGTCGCGTTAGAGCGTTTTCGCCGCGAGGCTCGATCGGCTTCGTCGCTGAATCATCCCAATATTTGCACGATTCACGATATCGACGTCTACGAGGGCCGGGAATTCATCGTAATGGAATATCTCGATGGCCAGACACTATCCATGTATATTGCCGGCCGGCGGTCGGTGGGCACTGAGTTCGTCGCGAAGCTGGGAATGCCCATTGCCGAGGCACTCGGCGCGGCACACTCCAAGGGAGTCATTCACCGCGATATCAAGCCAGCAAATATCTTCGTTACTCAATCGGGACTCGTTAAAGTTCTGGATTTCGGCGTGGCAAAGCTGGTTGCTGAGGCCAATCAATCCGACTCTAACCCGTTGACCGAAACAAACACGATCACGGGCACACTGCCGTACATGTCGCCGGAACAACTACGTGGTGAGAACCTTGACACTCGGTCTGATATCTACGCATTGGGGGTCGTGCTCTATGAGATTGCCACGGGTCAGCGCTTGTATAGTTCATCGCTGCATGCGCGGCTGGTTGATGAAATTCTGAATCGTCCTGCTTCTCCGCCGAGCAGCATCAACGGAAAGTTGTCGGCAAAAGCCGATGACATTATTCTCAAGTGCCTGGCCAAGGATCCGGAGGACCGATACCAGACCGCTAAAGAAATCGCGGTTGACCTGCGGCACCTGGGAGCGCAGGCGACCAGCGGAACCGTCTCATCCGGCAAAACCAGCGTGCGAACAAGAAGGATGGTCTGGCCGTGGCTGCTTGCTACCGCGACGGCATTTACGGCAATTCTTGGCTTGCTTCTTGTCAGCTTGATTGGATCTCATGGCCCCACAGCTCCATTGCAAACACGCCAGATTACTTTTACCGTCGACAAAAAGGATGGCGGAATTGGTTACCGATGGGGCGCGGCTCTATTTTCAGAGCGATGGCCACCCCGTCGAAATGTCCGCAACCGGGGGCACGATGCAGCCGTTGCAGGCGTCCGTGTTCGGGAATGAAGATTCTTGGACATCTCTCCTGATGCTTCCCAGTTGCTGATGCTCAAGCCGGATCTGAACGACGAGACAGACCGCGGCACTCTATGGACTATTCCGGTCTTGGGTGGCTCGCCGCGAAGGCTGGGGAACCTGATGGCGCGTGGCGCAAGTTGGTCACCGGATGGGCGTTCGCTCGTATACGCGGATGTGAACTCTGTTTTTGTCAGCGATGCGAATGGCGCGTATTCGAGAGAAATCTGGAATGCAAATCGCGAGGTTGAGGGTTGGCCCCGGTTTTCCCCCGATTCGAAGCGAATTCAGGTGACTGTGGACGGGAAAAACTCAGGCGATCCATTGCGAATTTTCGAAATGAATGCAGATGGCAGTCATGTTCACGCACTGCCTCTCGATTGGCCGTCAGACGCTGGTCAATGGGACGGCCAGTGGACCCCCGATGGGAAACATTTCGTATTTGTCTCGTACCGTGACGGGTTCAGCGGCATTTACGAACTCGTTTCTCCTCGATGGTTCGAATTCTGGAAGAAAGCATCGGCCGTACGTCTTACGCCGGAGCAGATGGACGTCGTAGCGATGACTTCGACCAAGGACAGCGCCAACCTGCTTGTGATCGGCAGGATCGCTCAAGGATCGATGCAGGCTTACGATTCCAAGGGGCAACGCTTCATTCCCTTCTTAGACGGCCTGGCCGCTTCGAGTTTCGTGATTTCTCCTGACCGCCAATGGATGGTTTACCCTGACTATCCGCGTCATTTGTTATGGCGCAGCAGGCTGGACGGCAGCGAAAAGCTGCCGTTGACAGACATACCGGCATGGATGCCGGAATGGTCTGCCGACAGTAAATGGGTGGTCTTTTGTAATTTCAAGGCAATTTACCGCGTCTCTCTTGATGGCGGTGTTCCCGAGCAGCTTACTCCAGAAGGCGGCGATCTCGAGGTCACTCCCACCTGGTCTCCAGACGGGACATCGATTGACTTCAGTGACACCCCGACTCCAGGACACTACGTCGGGATCAAAGTTCTCGATCTCGCGAGCAAAAAGGTGTCCGTGTGGCCGGGCTCGGCGGGCATGTTTGTCCCTTCCTGGTCGCCCGATGGCAAATACCTGGTCGCAATCGCAGACTCACCTAAACGGATGGTCGTCTACTCTCGAGAAACGAAAACCTGGAGAACCTTGAAACAATTTGGAGGTGACTGGGGCTTCTGGAGGTGGTCAAACGATTCCAAGTCCATATTGATGGCAAAAATAGCCGCGGAACCCGGAGAGCAACCGGGAGTCTACCGGTTGAATATTGCCGATGCCAAATGGACTCTGGTTTCCCCGTTTAATGGGTTGCGAGTTAGTTCGAGCCCCTTCGAGAACTTTCTCTCGATTACATCCGACGGGCGACCCGCCATGATGAGCGACACCAGCGTCGTGCAAATCTATTCTCTGCGGTGGAATCCTCAGTAGCTTCTCCGGTCAGCAGTTGGTAATCGGAATATCCAGAAAATCCTCTGCGCATTGCCGCAACGACCGCCCGGTTGTGGCAGGACTGCTGGAACGCCAACAGATAATGTACTTGTGATTTCGGGCAAAACGCTCCTTGAGCTATCCGGGAAGCATGACCCAGGTGCATGTTGGTGCAGGTATATAAGCAGCGTGTTCGGGAGCAGCAGAGCCTGATCGCGAAAGCCGAGCTGACCAAAGAGCGTTTGCTGTTGATCACATCGGCGATGCGCCCTACCGTAAAACGGAGGGTCACCAGAGGTTTCCCAATCATCGGTCGTGGAGAAATTTACGATAATGTTCATTATCGATCTCTGCTGCGGATTAGCTAGCTTCAAAAAGGTTTCGGGGCACTAGTCCGAGAAGCCGGTTTATTCGGCCACTTGCCGAGAACACTGATCGACTTGGACAGCAGAATGAACGCTTCGCCGTGTGGGTAGGCGGCGATGCACTCATCGACAAATGAGTTCGAGGGTAAGTTGCCATCTCTTCAACCGTGCAGCTACATTTCTAGAGAAACCCGGTTTTAGAGAGAAGACGCGATCTAGTGGAAGTCGAGGTCGAGTGTGTAACTCCTGTACGCTCTATCCCGCATAAACAGCGGACATCCACGGCGCGATCATTGCGTTGCCGCTCGAACAGGGAAGGACAACCGCATTCGCGGGAAGGCCAGACCTGACGCCTGCGCATTTCTCTTACGGCCACTTCACGTTCAGCGCGTAAATCTCCTGAGTGCTGGTGTCGCGCAGCGCGAGGATGGAGCCGTCGGGCGCAAGCCCAGTCCACCCCCAGGACCCAAAAGCTTCCACCAGCTTTCCGCTGGCATTCATGTCGGCGGTGATCGGCTGAATCTTTCGATCTGCCAGGCATATGCGGTATTCGAATCGAGGCGCCCCCTCCTTGTGAGCGAAGACGACGCACTTGCTGTCCGGCGTCCACTCGGGATAACCCGCCTTGATGTCCCCGGCCAGATCCTGCCAGGTGTGCAGGTTCATATCGAAGAGCTTCAGCCGCACGCTGCTGTGGTCGATCGCGACCAGATACCGCCCATCCGGCGACCACTTCGGCGAGAACAGACCGCTGGAGCCGGGGATCGCGGTGACCGCGCGCGTCTTCAGATTCACGATCTGCAGCGCGGTTGAGCCCGTTCGTTCGCGTTGTCTAACTCCCACGGTCCGTAAAGCACGGCGTCTCCGGATGGCGACCAAATCGGATCCTCGCTGCCCTGGCTGCTCGAGGTGATCGCCTCGGGGTCGCCTCCGTCGATTGGGATAACGTAAATTTGCGGCGGCTTGCCCGGCATATTAGCCGTAAACGCAACCCGCGATCCGTCCGGCGAGATTCGCGGCACCATTCCGCCATGCATGGGCGGGAACGTGAGTTGGCGGAGTCCGCTGCCGTCGCTGTTGCCATACCACAGTTCGATCGTCCGGGTAAGACATGAAGACGATGTGTTTCCCGTCTTTGGAGAAAGTCATCCCCGAGGCGGAGATTCCCCTCAGAAACGGCGAGAGCGAGCGGGTCTTCGCGTCGTAGCGCATTAACTCGCCGCGAGGCATGACGCCGGCAAAATAAACTTTGCCGTCCTTGCCCGGCAGCGGGAAGTATGCGCCCAATGGCGCCTGCGTCAGCCGCACCGGCGCGTGGCTCACCTTGTGGAACCAGTCGCCGCCTTCGCGCATGGCCCACAGCGCTGACGTTCCGTCCCGCGTCGCACTGGAAAACGAAATACTTTCCGTCAGGTGTCCAGCTGCCGCAGCAGTCACTGGCTGGGTTGGTAAAGCCCGGCAACAGCTGATGCAGGTGGCTGCCGTCGGCTTGCGCTTCCCATAGCGATGTGATGCCCTGGTTGAGATTTAGTGGTGACCGTGAACCGCAGCACGCGCCCGTCCGGCGAAAAGCGCATCCAGGCGGGATCGCCATCGACGGTCAGCAGTTTGTGCGCATTGCTGCCATCGGGTGCAGCAGAAAAGATGGAGTGGTCCCTGGCGAAGTACAGGGTCGCCCCATCCGGCGACCACGCAGCGTCATGGTCGTCAGATTCCCGATGCGATGTGGCTGGCCGCCAGGCACAGGAGCGGTCCACAGGCTGCCGTCCCATCCCTGGAGCAGCACTTCAGGTCGTAGGGGGATATATCTCTCAGAACGCCGATATTAACCACTCAAGTGCTCCACGTCGCCGCCGTCGGTGGATACCTCGAACATTCCGCCTTCTTCAAAGTTCTGCTCGGAAAAGTAGATTCGCGATCCATCGCTCGACAGCGGGAACAGACTCCCCAGCATGGTTTTCGACCCATTGTCGTGCGTTAGCTCCCTTGTTGCCGTCACCTCGGGAGGCGGCAGAGTGGGACGCAGAAACCAGGCAAGCACCAGGACCACCGCCGCGGCCACGAGCCATACCCATGGCCGCACCGAACCTGTATCTTGCTTCTGCCGCATCAGATCGGCTTGGATCTCCGAGGCTTGCTGATAGCGATCGTTCGGCGACTTCTCAAGGCAGCGCATGATCAGGATGCTCAGCCCGGAGGGAATGGTCGCAGGGAGCGGCGCGGGGGTGTCGTTCAAAATGGCAGCGGTCAGGTCAGCGGCTGTGGATCCGTGAAAAGGGTGCGATCCGGTTGCCATTTCATAGAGGATCAAGCCGAACGAAAACAAGTCAGTCCGAGCATCCAGCCTTTCTCCGCGCACCTGCTCGGGAGACATATAGCCGGCTGTGCCCATGGGACTTCCGGTGCGGCTGAGGCTCAAATCAGTCGTGGCATATTGAAGCGCCGATGAATCCTGGGCGTCGTTCTCCTGCTGCAGATCGGTCAGAGGTTCCGCGCCCGCTTTTGCCAGGCCGAAGTCCAGGATTTTGACCCTGCGTGCCGGAGTGATGAAGATGTTGGCTGGCTTGATGTCGCGATGAATAATGCCCTTCTGATGGGCGGCGTTCAGTCCCTCGGCAATTTGAACCGCTATGTCGAGCAAGCGCTCAACGGGTACGCCTCGCGGCCCCTCGCCGTCCAACTTTGAGAATCTTGAAATCAGCTCCCTCAGGGTTTCGCCTTCCAGCAGTTCCATCACAATGAAAGGCTGGCCCTCATATTCCTCGACTTCGTAGATGGTGCAGATGTTTGGGTGGTTCAACGAAGAAGCGGTGCGGGCCTCGCGTTCAAACCGCTGCGCGATCAGCGGATCCGAGATCAATTCATCGGGAAGAAACTTGAGCGCCACTTGGCGATTGAGCTTCAGATCCTCACCCTTATAGACGAGTCCCATGCCTCCGCCACCCAGGACTCCCAGCACACGATAGTGCGACACTTTAAGACCAACCATGGAAGTGTGCCTGATCTTGGGTACGGGAATATCGGGGGGGCTGCTTTCCCCCCGCTCCACTGGAACGATGAACCGGTAGCCGCGCCGCACCAAAGTCTCGATATAAATCGGCTCGTCTCCGGTATCTCCGAGCGCCAGCCGAAGTTTCATGATGGCGGAATTGATGCTGCGGTCAAACTCCACCACTGTGTCGTTGGGCCAGAGACGCTTGCGGATCTCCTCACGCGAGACCACGCCGCCTGCGGCTTGCAGAAGCATGTAGAGAATCTGAAACTGCTGCTCCGGTAGGCGCAAGCTGCGGCCATTGGTGCGCAGTTCGGCGGCCTCGAGATCGAGTTCAAATCGTCCGAAGCGAATCAGGTTAGGCAAAGCTCGTCTCCAGAGTGGAAGGGTGAGCCCGGGTAAACCAGCAGGGACAATCGTACTATGATGCGAGTTTTCAATCACTTACAAAATCAACAAAAAAGTAATTTCGAAATTATCTCCAATCGATTGCCAGTTTTGGCAATTAGCGGCAAGGTGATCACGGTCGACGGGGATTGCTTCCCTTACTCATCCTGCCGTCGCCGAAAAACTCTGAACCTGGAGGATCGAAGTGCCACAACACGTTGAATTTCGATCAAGTTCAAGGCCGCTTGCGATGACAGGAATTCGCCACACCGAAGCGGTCGATCAATTATTGACCCTGAACGTAGAGGAGACTTTTATGGCAGAGGAATTGCAAAATCAAGTTTCACTTGCGGGTGAGTTGCTTGCGCAGATTACCGCTACCCAGGTTTCGGCAGTCGGTCGATTCATTGATGGTTATAGATGGCTCGTAACCCTCATCCTATTCCTCGGCCTCGCTGCAAGTGCACGCGGACAGCAGTACCTCTACGTCGACTGCACCGGGTCCAACCCGAGTGATTATCCCACTATCAGTTCCGCATTGGCGAACGTTACGGGGCCAGGGGCATACATCCTGGTCATTGGCACCTGCGCTGAGAATGTTGCCGTCAGCAACGCACTGAACCTCAGCATCGGAGCATGGTATGGTCAGACGGCAAACCTGACCGGCAGTATTAGCGTATCCGCGTCGGAAGGTGTTTTCTTCTACGGGTTGAACGTTACCAACCCTTCGGGAAATGGCTTCACGATTGACACGAGCCGAGCGGTCGTACTGGAAAGCTGCAGCAGTAATTCCAATCAAATGCTGGGATTGAGCGCCGAATCTTTGTCTGAAGTGAGCGTGGTCGGGCCGTCGGCTTTCAATCGCAACGGGACAGGCGGGATTTACCTCGATAACAGTTCCACTTTAGAAATTAACGACTGGGCGGGCCCAAC
Organism: uncultured Acidobacteriaceae bacterium; assembly: GCA_963826915.1. Lineage (GTDB taxonomy): Bacteria > Acidobacteriota > Terriglobia > Terriglobales > Acidobacteriaceae > Telmatobacter. The sequence goes on along the minus strand of CAWGYG010000002.1, from coordinate 197,846 downwards.
GGATATCAGCAACAATCAAGGACCGGGGGTCTGGGAATCTGGGGGTTCCCTGTTTGGAACCCTTGGAGCTACCACCATCCTGAGCAATTCGGGACCTCCCACCTTCAGCAATCAGGAAGGTACGTTTGGCGTGATCATTCTTGGGGCCTCAAAGGCTCAAATCGGAACCTGTTTCGGCCCGAATCTAATTCAAGGCAATCAGGCAGGCGGTTTCTTCTTGCAGGAGAATTCGGAACTCTCCCTGTGGAACTGCGAACAGGCCTATCTGAGTTCTGTTCTGAACAATGGCACCGTAGGCATCAGCGCCGGACTGGGAAGCCAGGTCACGCTCTATGAGGACGCTCAAATCTCAGGTCACACAGCGTCGGGCATAGAGATTTACGGAAACAGCCAGCTGAATATTCAAGGTAATAATCTGATTTCGGCGAATGGGACAGCAGGTAATGCCCGAAGCGCCGGTATCGTGGTGGATGGCAATTCTGAGGCCTATCTGCGCGGCGGACAAATCACCTCGAACCAGGGACCCGGAATTCTAGCACTGGTGAACTCGAGCGCCGACTTTGCGGGTGCGACATTCAGCGGCAATTCGGGTGGGGTCATCAATTGTGATTCCAGCGCCTACATGGTGAGCGACATCGCCTCGGGGCTGGGCAACCCGTCGGCGGGCATCGTATGTCGTACACCACATAACCTTGGAAATCGCCATGGCGGCTTTGTTGCGCCTACAGTTCCCGATTCAGGCGTACTGAAAGGCAAGGTAGCCCAGTACAAGAAAATGGCTTCTGGGAAACCACATTGAGCCTTCCGACAAGGGATCGTCATGTCGATGGGGATTCGTCTGATCGGGGCGATTTTCGTAGGGACACACATGTTGACCGTCCTATTTTTGCGCCAAGAGTGTGCGCAAGTGCTAATCGGACTATCCACGCATAGTTCACAGGAGTATTGTTTTCCCAGCTAACTGGCCGTCGCAAATGAAATCGAACTTTCCCGATTGTGAGGACCCATGCGAGTAAATCAGCTCATCAAGCTTCCCTCTGTTGACCAGCCTCTGGCCATCAACCCTCCGGCAGCCGCCAGATCATTGAAAACGGCTCCGCACCAGACGTTCTTCCTTCTCTGCCTCTTCTCGGCGCTGGTGCTCAATTTCAACACCATCGGGGCCAATGCTCAGGATTCAAACCATGCTCCGGAGTACACCTCCATCGTTGTGTTTGGTGACTCGCTTTCCGACACCGGCAACGTAGCGCATCTCACCTACGACAAATACGGGATACGAATTCCCGGACCTGACGCGGACTATACCGACGGCCGCTTCACCGACGGCGCTGACACGCTGCCGCCCGCAGAGAGATACTTCGGCGTGTGGATCGAGCAACTCGCGGCGAAGATCCCTTCGAAGCCGAAAATCAAAGACTCGCTCGACGGCGGAACTGACTATGCTTATGGCTTCGCAACCACCGGGTCAGGCACTGGGGCATTCACTTTCGGACCCTCGGATTCGCTCTCAGTCAATGTCAACAACATTGGCCAGCAGATCACCGACTACCTCGCCACGCATCCCAAAATCGACGACAAGACTCTCTTCGTCGTCTGGGGTGGAGCGATCGATGTCCTCTACGCGACATCCCAGGACAACATAATCGACGCCGGGATAAATCAGACTCTGAATATCCAGCGCCTCATCGACGCCGGAGCCACGCAGTTCATCGTCCCCAACTTGCCGCCTCTGGGCCTGGTTCCGCGCCTCAACGGCTCTTCCACGACGTCGATTCCTGCGACCGAGGCGAGTGTCCTGTATAACACTGTCCTCGGCAGCGGCATTGCGCTTTTGCACGATTTCAATCACGACAAGCGCCTGCAAATCGTGCAGCTCGATGTCTTTGCTTTGTTCAACAAGATCGTCGCCGCACCAGCGAATTACTCGCTGGCAAACATCACTGACAGTTCTCAAGGCTTGGCAGTCGATCCTGACACCTATCTTTTTTGGGATGATCTTCACCCGACTACGCGCGGCCATCACATTCTTGCAGTCACCGCTGTCAGGCTTCTTGCCCGCAAAAAGATGGCAGAAGAACTTAGTGTCATCCGTTAGTTTTCAGACCGATTCCACGCAGATTTCGGCGTCGAGTCTGTCACTGATTCCCCTATAGCGACTCACGAACCGACGGGGCTCGCCGTTCAAACTGTATTGCCGTCGCCCAACCAGGCGCGGACGGACGGCTCTCGATTCACCATGAATCGAGACTCTGGAGATCCTTGTGTCTATGTATTGATCGGGTGCCGAACCTGCTTGCAGGGAGCCGGCGGGAGGTCATTCCAATGAAAGATGTTCGTTTGATGTTGCGATCGTTCGCGCGGCCTCTCGCGATGCTACCTGCATTGGGGCTTGCGGCGGTGGTCCTCTTTCTGTGCAGTGGTTCCGATTCAACTGTTACCGGCAGCAGCAGTGGAGCCTTCACAACCTTCGATGCAACGGGTGCTGGTACGACGGCGAGCGCGCTTCAAGGCACAGTCGGCTTCAGCATCAACACGGCAGGAGAGATTGCAGGCCTGTACACCGACGCGAATGGCGTCCATCACGGATTCGTGCGCGGTGCTGACGGCACGATCACCGAATTCGATGTCACTGGCGCCGGTACCGCAAACAACGAAGGGACCCTGGCGCTGAGCATCGGCACGTCTGGAGATGTTACCGGCCCGTACATGGATGCCAACCGTCAGTATCACGGCTATGTGCGCAGCGCGGCTGGTACGATCACCACTTTTGACGTTACCGGTGTCGGCACAGGCCGTAACCAGGGCACGGTTCCCATCGCCATCGACACGTCGGGAGACATAGCAGGATTCTATTCAGATACGAGTGGCGTGAACCACGGGTTCATGCGCGCCTCCGATGGCACCATCTCTACTTTCGACACCACCGGCGTAGGTACGGCAAAGGGGCAGGGAACAAGGCCGTTGAGCATCGACGCGACCGCCGGAATTACCGGTCTTTACATAGATTCGAAAGGTGTCTTTCATGGCTTTGTGCGCGCCACCGATGGCACCGTCACCGACTTCGACGACACCAACGCCGGCACGGCCACTTCTGAGGGAACCGTGCCGTTCAGCATTAACGCATCTGGAGATATCGCCGGATCCTACCTTGATTCGGCGGGCGCATCTCACGGCTTTGTTCGCGGTGCAGATGGCACAATTACCAGCTTCGATGCTCCCAACGCCGGCGCCACAATGCTGCAAGGTACTTTCCCTATCAGCATCAACGCCGCGGGAAACGTCACAGGGCTCTACTTTGATGCGAAGTCTTTGGTGCATGGATTCCAGCGTGCTGCCAATGGCACAATCACCAGCTTCGATGTACCCGGCGCCGGCACAGGCTCGGGCTCGGGTACAGACGCATTGCAGGGAAGCGGCGGTTTGAGCATCAACGCGTCGGGCGCCATCACCGGTTCCTACCTTGACTCGAACTCGGTGCTGCACGGCTTCGTATTCAATCCTCTCCAGGCCACCGTGTCTGCAACGCCCTCGTCATCAAGCATTACGTCCGCCCAATCGGTCACGATCACTGTCGCCGTGAGCGGTGGAGCGGGAAATCCAACGCCCACCGGTTCGGTAACACTCAGCAGCGGAAACTACACTTCCTCGGCCACTACGCTGGCCAGTGGCAGCGCCACAGTTACCATTCCAGCCGGATCGATCGCTACAGGCACCGACACGATTTCAGCCAGTTACTCAGGCGACGGCAATTATGCCTCGGCTACAGGCACCACCTCTGTCACAGTCACTGTCGCTCCCAGCTTCGCTGTTACCGGCACAGCGCTGTCAATCGCCCCCGGGGCCTCGACCGGCAATACATCGACGATCACCGTAACTCCGAGTGGAGGATTTACTGGCAGCATAGCCTTGACGGCTGCAGTCACCTCCAGCCCGGCAGGCGCTCAAGATGCACCCACGCTCAGCTTCGGCGCGAGCACGCCCGTCAGCATCACCAGCGCCACAGCCGGAACCGCGACGCTCACAATCTCCAGCACGGCCGCGACATCCAGCGCGCTCTCGTTCCCCGGACGATTGGGAAGCCACTGGCGCGCGGCAGGCGCTGTCTTGGCTTGCTTCCTGTTCTTTGGCGTGCCCACTTGGCGCCGAAGGAGTCGCACGGTGCTTGGTCTGCTTGTTCTCTTCGTCATTGCGACTGCTAGCGTCGTGGCATGCGGCAGCAGCGGCGGAGGAGGCACGAGCAATCCCGGAACGACAGCGGGGTCTTACACCGTCACCGTCACCGCAACTTCAGGCGCCACAACTCAAACCGGCACGGTCGCGCTCATAGTGCAATAGTGAGCAGCGGATCCGCCACAACCACGAAGATCGGAGCACTAATGCGAAAGTTCTTGTTTCTGATTTGCGTTCTGGCAATTCCATGCGTCTCATCGGCGTGGGACAAGCCCCCCGTCTGGCAGAATCTCAACAAGCTTCACGAGGGCGACAAGATCCAAGTCCGCGTTGCGAATGCGAAGAAAATCGACGGGACGTTCATGAGTTTTTCCGATGCAGCGATCTCGGTAGAAACGCTTGCAGGACCGCAGACCATCCAGCGACAAGACGTGCAAAGCGTGAAACTGATGAAGGCTCAGCATCGCTTGCGCAACGCGCTCATCCTTGCCGGCGTCGGCTTCGGGGTTGGAGCCGGTATCGGTTCAGCGACTCACCAGGGGTGCGCGTCCACGCAGACCTTTTGTCTTGATATAGACGGAGGCGTCGTTTCCACTGCAATCGGCGGGACCATCGGTTTGTTGGGTGGCGGAGCCATCGGGGCTCTTGTGCCAGAACACCCCACGCTCTACAACGCAAATTCACACTGAGCCGGTTCGTCCGCCAATGAGATCCTCTCGATTGGAAGGTCGCGAGCAGATAGATCGGCTTTGCCCTTTGGCGCGCAGTGCAGCGTGTCCGAAGAACTCTTGCGCGAGACTTGCAGACATCGAGCGAAGAATGTGCGATGAGGCCCAATTGGCGGTCGGAGTGGATCCGCCTTATCATTTCAGCTGTTCCGCGAGCTTTCGGGAAGACTGCAAAAATCAAGCTGGGCGTGCAGATTAGGTAGAAGTCGCGTTGCGCTGCCCAATAGCGCCTATCGCCAGCGGCCCCCGTCAGTATTCCTCAAATATTCATTTGCCGGCAGGCGGGAGAACGATTTCTCCTCCTCTCTTCAAATCGAAGTGCGCGTGGAGCAACTGGTCGCCAGGCAGCTTGAAAGTCCAGTCTTCGGTGTGGTGGTCCGCGTCAATGACGGTAAACACGAAGTCGCGCAGGTAGCCGAGCGAAAGGCAAAGCACCATCTTCAGAGTTGCTGGAACTGCCGATCTGCTGCCGCAGAGCTCGAACTGTTAGCCCAGACCGCCTATGCGTTGCTGTCGGGTGGGGATGAGGCCGATACGGTGCAGACAGGCATCGCAAAGGCTGAATTTCTCAGACGGAAGGCAAAGATTGACGAAACTTGGGATAGAAGGTTTAGACGAAGCACATCTTTGCTGTTCCAGCGGCCCGTCTCCTCGATTGGACGAGACAGCATTCGGACCGCCTGTTCATCTCTATCGATCTGAGCCGATGGCGCGTCTGTTCGGCCTCAGCTGCTCCAGCGACCACCCGGCATAAAGCTGAGGGCGTTGAAGGAAGGCTGTCCACTCTTCGTCGTGTAATTCACACTGTTGCCTCTCGCGGAGTCACCGTTTGGGCGTTCGGCATGCACGGTTTATCGCAATGTTGTAACCCCTTGTCGATTTCACTCTACCGCCGAAGGCCGCAGCGCGACTAGGTTCACTCAATGAGCAATCAACTTAAGCAAAGGCGTTTGAGAAATCCAGCTTTGGCAATCGCAGTTGGTGGCGTGGTCGCAGGAGCACTGGACCTGACACAGGCCATGATTTTATTCGGCAAGACAATTCCGCTGGCGATCGCCGCCGGGTTGCTGGGGCCGCGTGCGTTTCAGGGAGGGGCGAGGATCTATATGCTGGGAGTGTTGCTGCACTTCTTAATCGCCTGCTCCGCTGCGGCCATCTACTTCGCGGTCAGCCGAAAACTGAAATTCCTAACCCAATATCCTGTCTCCTGCGGTTTGTTCTTTGGTGGTGCGGTTGAGGTGGTGATGACCCTGCTTGTGCTGCCGCTTTCCGCTCTGCACGCAATGGGGCCCTACACCTACCACGACCTCGTTTCAGGATTTTTGGTCCACATGGTCGTTGTGGGGCTGCCGATCTCATTCAGTATGTGGCTGTTCGCGAGGCAACCGGAATGATTGCGACTCGACACGATCGCCATGAAGTCACACGATACAAAATCCAAAAGATCATTCTTGTTGGACACGCGTGTCGATTTCGATTGGAGTCGGGATCTTCCTTTTAGCTTTGGCGCTTTCGGCAGTCATTGTTCCACCACTCCTTTATCTGCACTTGCTTCAGGCGCTGATTTATCTAGCCGACCTCGTGCTCACTCAACGAAACAACGCGTGGGGGTATGGCATCGGCGTCATCGTACCGACGGCCTGGAGCTGCCTGAACTTATTCGTGACTCATCTGTTTCAGAAAGGGGCGGTACAGTTCTGGTCTCTAATCCATTCGGGCCAGTTTTGGTTTCTTCTGCGCACTGGCCAAGTTGAGCCGGCCTGAGACGATGACCGTGATGATTGGGGGTGCTGCCTGTGTTCTGATCATCGTCGCTTGCGTGGCCGGGTTTCTTCATCTGTGGCCACGCGGGATGCAGTGGGGTCAGTTCTTTGGAGGTGGCGTTCTGGCTTTAGCCTACTTCGCTCTGATTATCGTCATTGCAGCTCCGCGGTAGCGCCTCTCATGCCGGTCCGGCCAGCAAGCCAAGATAGACAAAAGAATCCCAGGTTCATGCAATGTCAATCTGGCAATGAGCTAAAACAAATTAAACTGATCGGCCAAGGATCAATTTGGCGTCAATGACGCCCACCTCAGGACTGGCCGAGAAGTCGGCCTTCCGACGTGTGCCCCCGTTCACCTGTTGATAATCAGACCAAGGCACATTTCCAGGACGGCCGCCGTAGAAACGTGACTTGGCGATTATGCGTAAAACCGAGCAGCCGGGCTGGGAGAATGCTGCCGACCTTAAACCGGAACCGTAGTCACTGCTCCCTCGCGCGGCGCGAATTTTCGCTTGTAATACGCCGTCGTCAGAATGACGGCGGGCATACCGATGGCCGCAGGCCAGATCCACAACCATATAGTGTGGCCGAAGAGTCGCGGCAGCGTCACCGTGCTAAAGGCCGTCCATGCCGCAATGTAACTGGCAATGAAGTGCTGGAAGTGCCTGTACAACCAGAACATCTTGTCCGTCGGCTTGCGCACAAAGCTGAGCAGGTGCATGCCTGATGCTCTAATGCCCAGCACGCCGAATAAAATCGCCACAATGCCCATATGCTGCACCAGCGCCGGACGCAACACGGCCAGTAACAGCAGCGCCGCAGAAGAGAAGAAGCAAGCGCCGGTCACGATCCAACCCACAGGCCGCGCGCGGCTGCCCACGAGGTTCTTGAGCTTCAGCACGCGATAGCCGGTGAACGCGAGATAAAAAGACAGAATCGCTACCAGGGCCAGAAAAAGCACCGGCCGGAACAATGCCATTGGCAGTGCGGTCATCGCCACCATACCCATGCACCACAGGTAAACCATTCCCCAGCGCTTGTGCTGTTTGCCGCCCTTGGAGGTCATCAGCGCTACGGGAGCAAACAGAAAGGCACCGAACCCGGCCGTCACGTGGACAGTCAGCAGAGATTTCAGCCAAATCGGATCGCCCGTCATAGTGGTTTCTCCTCATTCGCTTATTCACTTCCATTGTCATTTCCAGCCCGTCGAATCAACTTCATTCAGCGAAGGACTTCATAAAGAAGTGCCTTGCCTCCATCAAAATCTGCTCACGGATTTGTGGGGCCGAAGCAAGGCGGGCCATCATCAATACACCCGCCATACTGGGGAACAGCAACCTGCACTTGGCTAGCTTTTCTTCCCGAGTCTGACCAGGAATGAATGGCAATAGCCGTTCCCGATACGCTTCCTGCAACGCCTCAATCCGTTTCCGCACTGCCAACGGCTTTCGCGCGAGCTCAGGCCCGAGGGCCGAGATCGGGCAACCCGTTCCCAGCGAATTCGCGTGCGCCACGCTTAGATAGCGTTCGATGATGACTCGCAGAGCCTGACCTTCGGGCGCGGACTTTGCAACCTCCGCTATGCCCCTTCCTGTCTCGTCGAGTGCCCGTGCGACCGCATCGACGAAGAGGTCGTCCTTGCTGCTGAAATGCCTGTAGAAGCCCCCTTTCGTCAGGCCTGTCTTCTTCATCACGGTACCGATGCCGCTGCTTCCGCCCCGCTCGCGGAAGGAGCGAGCGGCCACGGAAAGAATATTGTCGCGGGTCTGCGCTTTGTGTTCCTGCGAGTATCGCATGGCATAAGAGTACGACCGTACTCTTATATCTGTCAAGGGGTCAAGCATCTCGGCGGCGAAATTCTCGGGAGGACGATGATGGACCCGCATGTATTGGCTTTTCAGTTTGCTGCATGTCGAAGCCCAGACACATCAGCGCACTTGCGGGAGAACATCGTAAGCCCATAATTTCCAATTTGGAAACTGGAAAGCGAGGAGCCTGTCAGATTTCAGGTGGGTGGGGGAAGTGGTTAGGTTGAAAGCGGCCGATTTCATGACGGCCTAAGCAGGACCTTTCCCTCGGCAAAAGGGTCCCGCTAAGGCCACTCAAGGTCTAATGCGACATGCCCGTCTTGCAACAACGACGGACGTGTACCAGAAAGTCATCCCCGAGGCCGTAGCAGAGATGGCTGGTGCGATCCACGATGAGCTTCGGAAGCCGAGCACTGCGGCGGCGCAAACAAGCGTGATGGGGGCTCAAATGCGCGCTGGAAAGCGGAAACGGCGCGTCAAATCGAACCCAAAATTGACACCAATTGACACCAAGGAGGGGAGTTAAGTTGGTGGACCTGATCGGGATCGAACCGATGACCTCTTCCATGCCATGGAAGCGCGCTCCCAGCTGCGCCACAGGCCCACATGCTGCAGGGATGCAACTACTCCATTGTCACTGCTCGTCCGGGATTCGTCAAACCGGGATCAGTTCCGAGGACAGCCATGCAGTCATGCCTGTGATGATGAGACGGACTCCTTCAAGGAAACGGGTGTCTTGATCTGCGAACATCACTGCTCCGGCTGCGTGCGCCAGGGGATAGAGATCCTTATCGATGCGCGCGTCGCGGTGGGACAGGTCATACTTCGGCTTAGACTCGCCTGGGGCTGGATTGATAGCCTGCTCTTCAATTACGAAGCCGACGACATAACAATAGAGAACCCCGAGGCCTACCACCGACTGTCGCAGGCCAAAACCGGCTCCCGCTAGCTTGCGCAGGCTGGCGTCCATCGGCGCATAAAGGTCAGCATCGGTGAGGTAGGTGCCACTGAACATCTTCGCGCCCTCTCGGTAGCGGAGCAGGGTTCCGCGCAATCCCAGGCAATAGCTCAACGTCCATTCCTGCCAGGATTGCGAAGGATCGAAAACGGGAGCTTCTTCAAGCGCCTCTCGAATGACCTGAGTGGCCATTTCGTCGAGAAGTTCCTGCTTGCCTTTGAAGTGCCAGTAAATGGCCGGTGCCTGCACGCCTAGCCGGGCAGCCAGCCTGCGAAGGGTCAGCCCCTCCAGGCCCAGCTCATTGAGGATGGAGAAGGCATGGCCGAGAATGACTTTCCGGTCGAGGGCGATGCGTTCGATGGGTTTATGAGCAGAGGGCATCAAAATCTGACCATCTAAAAAAGTGTAGCATTTTCAATTTAACCATGTTAAGTTTTGGTTTAACTAAGTTAAGGAGGTCGTTCCAATGCATGCTGCGGTGGTGAATATCTTAGGACAAGCGCCTCAATATCAGCAGTTTCCAGATCCAATTCCGGGGGAGAATGAGGCCCTCGTTCATGTTCGCGCGGCCGGTCTGCACCCGGTTGTGAAGGCCCGTGCGAGCGGAGCGCACTACTCGAGCGATGGGGTGGTGCCGATGATACCGGGCGTGGATGGGGTGGGCACATTGGATGACGGAAGCCGGGTTTACTTTGGATTCTCTCGCGCGCCCTTCGGGTCGATGGCCGAGCGCACGGCAACCAAGCGATCGATGTGCTTTCCGTTGCCGGATGGAATCGACGATGTGCAGGCTGCGGCGATTGCCAATCCTGGAATGTCGGCCTGGGTCTCGATGAAGGAGCGTGCGTGCGTGACTGCTGGCGAGACGGTAATGGTGTTGGGTGCAACTGGGGTAGCCGGACAGCTCGCGATCCAGGTGGCAAGACACTTTGGGGCAAAGCGGGTGATCGGGGTAGGACGGAATGTGGAAGCGATCGCGGCTGCGGATGTGGACTCGGTTATCGCGCTCGGCGAACCGGAGGATGCGGTCCGGGATGCTTTTGCCGCTGAGGCCGCGAAGGGAATTGACGTGGTGATCGACTACCTTTGGGGTCGGCCAACTGAGTTGCTGCTCGAGGCGCTGGCCAAAGGGTTCAAGGCGAGTTCTACGCCTGCCACGCGGCTGGTGGAGGTGGGTGCCAGCGCGGGCCCGAACATCAGCCTGGCTGGAGCGATCCTGCGCAGCGTGGACTTGACTCTACTTGGGAGCGGATTCGGTTCCGCTGCGCTCGACGTGATCTTTGCGGCGATTCCGACAATCTTTGCACTGGCCACGGAGGGCAAGCTGAAAATCGATGTGGAACCTGTGCCCTTGGCCGATGTCGAAGCGGCTTGGACCCGGACGGAAAAGGGACGCAGGATCGTCTTTATGGTCTGAAGAATCACCCGGTTCGACAGAGTTCCATCAAGAAATACAAGCGTGACCGGGAACACTTTGGGTGGTTACCGGTGTCTAAGACAATAGGGCGCGGGGCATTCGGTTCCGAGTTGGCCAATGTTCCTTTTCCCGCGCACTCTGGAAGCAGGGTTTATCCAACGACTGTTGTGGCCGTTGGCTTGAGTGACCGCAGCGGAGAACCGGGCCTGGTGGGACGGGGCGCAATTTGGCTGGTGCCAAGTGTGCCGAAGTTGCGGTAACGTGGGAGGACACTGATTTGCAGGCGGACCTCACCATGGGCAATCTTGTCGGCGCGCTAACACTCCGATCCGAGGAAGCGGCTCTTATCGCGGAGCTGCGGGCTGGCTCGGAAGAAGCCTTTGCGTGGCTTATTGCGCGCTACCATCAGCCGATCTTTTCGTTGCTGGCGAGAACCGTGCGTGACCGGGCCGATGCGGCTGATCTCACCCAGGAAGTCTTCGTAAAGGTATTCAGAGGCGTAGGAAGATTTCATGGCGAATCGTCACTGCGCACCTGGATTTATCGGATTGCACTGCACGAGGCATCAAACCAGCGGCGCTGGTGGATGCGGCACAAGCAGCAGGAAGTTCCCATAGAGCAGGAGATCTCGGAGGGATGTTCCGGCGTTCCGATTCGCCTGAAAGAAATGCTGATCGATCCGGGAGAGTCGCCGTTTGAGATGGCGATTCACGCCGAGAATCGGGCGATTGTTGAGGCAGCGCTGAGCAAAGTCCCGGAACCCTTCCGTACCACATTGATTCTGAGGGATATTGAAGGATTTGTTTACGAAGAAGTCGCGGAAATACAGGGTGTGAATCTGGGAACGGTTAAATCCCGGCTGGTACGCGGACGTGCCTGTTTGAAGGCGATTTTGACCGAAAAGAAACAGGCGGAACAAACCCCGTCCCGTCCCGGATTTGAAATAACGCTGCGAGAGGAGGCGCAATGAACGGCTGCAGTTCCATTCAAGCAAAGTTTTCGGAGTATCTCGACGGCCGACTTACCGGGCACGAAATGCAGCACATCGGCGCCCACCTCGAAGAATGCCGAAATTGCTCAGGCGAGTGGTATGCGCTGAAGCAGACGCAGTTGTCGCTGGCTGCCCTGGGGCCGGTTGCGCAGCCTGAGGACCTCCTGTTGCGCATTCGGGTGGCGGTAAGCCGGGAGCGGGCGCGGAGCCGCAAAAGCATCTTCCAACCTTGGATTCTGGCGTGGAAGAACACGGTGGGGCCGTTTCTGTTGCAGGCTTCGGCGGGATTTGCGAGCGCGGTCCTTCTTTTGGGGTCTGTGACTTTGCTGGTTGGCATGTTTACCCGGCCGGAAGTGGCGCAAGCTACCAAGGATGAGCCCTTGGGGATGGCTACCGCCCCGCGATTCCTCTATCTTTCAGGAGCGGTCAGCAGCGATGACCAGATCGCCGCGATTTCAAGTCCCGTAGTGGTCGAGGCGTACATCAACGGCCAGGGGCAGGTCTACGACTATCGCATCGTCTCCGGCCCGGTCGACGATCAGACTCGTTCGCAGGTGGAAAACCTGCTTCTTTGGAGCAAATTTGAGCCCGCACGCTTCTTTGGCCAGCCGGTCAGAGGTCTTGCGGTACTTTCTTTCTCCGGCGTGTCGGTCCGGGGCTAACCCTGTCTGCTCGGACCTTCCGTTTTGCCTGATCGATGCGTCTAATCCATGCACTCCCAGGCTGATGCGTCTCAGGCGCTCGCGCTCGACGGTTTTGGGTCAGCAAAAACCTTCATCGCGGCGCGCTCAGACCCATGGGAGCTGAGAAAATGCCGTAGACTTCAGGCAGGGTCTTTTTCTGATGCCGTACAGAACGTTTCCATTCATCGCAGCTTCCGCGACTCTCTGTTGCCTTCTCGCGGGATTCTCCTTCGTTTCAGCCGATGCTCAATCTTCCGGTAGTTCGGGCAAGGACAGGCAAAGCTCATCTTCGGAAGGTGGCCAGCCGCAGGAAAAGGCGCCAGCGCTTGATCCCGCAGGCCCCACCATTTCGTTGATTTCCTCCGAGCCGGTCTTCGTGATGGCCGCGGCATTGAACGTCTGCGGTTATGACGAAGGCCTCGACGAAAGCGCGCCGGTGCGCAAGCGTGTCCGCGAAGAGATAAACCAGGCTCTTGCCAAGAGCGAGGACGCCCGCGCCAAGCGCGACAAGGTTTGCCTTTACATTGCCCAGCACCGCCTCACCGGTTCTGAGCACGATATCTCCCAGTACATCTCGCTGGCCCTCTATCTCAGCCCGCCCCCGGAGATCGAGCTTACCGAGGAACTGCCCGAGATGCCGCCCGACTCCACGCAAGTAGCCGAGATCGTGCCGCTGCTCCGCGACTTTGTGGCCGCGGTGGATCTGCACGGCATCTGGCTCGCCGCGCATCACACGTATGACGAAGAAACAGATCGTCTCCACGATTCACTGTCGCAGATGATCGTGTCTACCAATCTCTATTTGAAGATGCCGGCATCCACCTACGATGGGCGCCGGTTTGTCGTCGTCATCGAACCGATGCTCTCACCGCACATCGTGAATGCCCGCATTTATGGCGCCGATTATGTGGTTGTGGTTTCGCCGGTCAACGGGCAAATCCCCATGAACGACGTGCGCCATACCTATCTTCACTATGTAATTGAGCCGCTGCTGTACTCGCGCTCCGGGGCCATCGATCGCCTGCAGCCGATCCTCAAGGAGGTGCGCGACGCTCCTCTTGAATTCCGCTATCGTTCCGATACGGTTCCGCTAACCGTCGAGTGCCTGATCAAGGCGATCGAGGCGCGAACTATGGACACCGGCATCCCCGTGTTCAAGATTCCTGCGGGCGTGGAGCGCTCTGAATTACCGCGCTACGAGCATGAGCGGCAGGTTTACCAGGATAAAGTTGAAGCCGTGCGTGTGGCGGCGGTTCGTCACGACATGACCCAGGGATTCGTGCTCACACAATACTTCTTCGAACAGCTCATCATGTTTGAAAAGGATCCTGCCAGTTTGCGCGACACCATCGGCGAGATGGTCTATGGGATGGATATCGACCAGCAGATCCATCGGGCACGCCAGACCCAGTTTGACGCCCAGGCCGATGGCGACGTGTTGCAGCGCAGCAAGCCCCGCGTGCTCACAGGGCTCGATCTGGCTGAGGCGAAACTCTCGGCCGGGGATGTTTCCGCAGCCAGTTCCATGGCACGCCAGGCGTTGGCGGTTCATTCAGATTCGCTCGAGTCTGTCGCGCAGGAAGCTCGCGCCGACTTTATCCTGGCGCGAGCAGCAATTCTCACCGGCCATCCCGATGAGGCCATCGATCGCTTTCAAAAAACCATCGCCAGCAGCAAGGAGCCACGGCTTTTGGCCTGGTCTCACATTTACCTGGGCCGCATGCTGGACCTCGACTGCAAGCGCGATCAAGCGGTAACGGAATACCAGCAGGCTCTGACAGTCCGCGACGGTGAGCAGGATACTCGCCTTGCAGCAGAGCGAGGCGTAAAGACGGCCTATGCAGTGAAAGGGCATAGCTGCGAAGAGGACTCCGACGACGACCCATCGGGCGACGGTCCACCGAAGCCGCCCCCAGCTGGTCCGACACAAAGCGGGACTCAAAAGCCGCAATAAGGCGAGTTCACTTCCGTTCGGTTCTATCCGCGCGTCTAATGAATAATTAAAAAGAGGAATCGAGCCTGGTCGCCAGCCGAAGTCCGATGGAAGAGACGACCTGACGTTTGGCCCCAAGGGGAGTAAGTGGAAGCAGTTTTAACCGAATTGGAAGCTGCGCTCGGGCATGGCTTTGCCAACCTCGACTTGCTGGTCTGCGCCCTGACTCACCGTTCCCTCGCCAACCAGCGGATTCAGGAGGGCGGGCCCGATGCTTTATCGGCCGCAAGTGACAATGAACGCCTTGAGTTTCTGGGAGATGCCGTACTGGGCCTGGTGATTGGCGAAGCCCTGTTTCTGCTGCACCCGGAGTGGCATGAAGGCGAATTGACGCGCGTCCGCTCGCAACTGGTGAGTCGCCAGCATATGGGAGAAGTTGCCGCATGCATCGGGCTTGGGGATCATCTGCGTCTCAGCCGAGGAGAGGATCGAAGCGGCCTGCGCCTGAAGAGCACCGTTCTATCGAATACCATGGAAGCCGTTATTGGTGCTCTGTTTCTTGACGGTGGCCTGGAGCCGGTGAGGGCTTTCGCGCGTCGTTACATAATGGGTGATGCTGTCGAGATCCTGGCCCGGGAGTTGCTTTCTGGCGCCGCATTGGGCAACTATAAATCGGCCCTTCAGGAGCGCTTGCAGGCGGAGCGCGCGGGGTCCCCGGTTTACAAAGTGAAGAGCGAGAGCGGTCCCGACCATCGCAAGCGCTTTCTCGTTGAGGTTCGCCTGAAACCAGCCAGAGGCGAGGCGGGCAAACCGCTGGCACGGGGCACCGGCAGCACCAAGAAGCACGCCGAACAGGATGCGGCTCGCCGTGCCCTGGCTCGCCTGACCAAGGTTGCACCCGCCGAAGCAAGCGGTGAGGAGGAAAAGGAAACGGCATGAGCACCCCAACTCAAAATGCCGTCCGGCCTTCGCGTGCGGCGTGGATATGGCACCATTTGCCCACTGTCCCCGAAGCCCTGGCTTCACTTCTGCGCACCGTTGTGAAGGCCTTGTTCCTGCTCACTTTTGTACTGCAGCCGTTTCTCATTCCGTCTGAGAGCATGGAACACACCCTTCTCGTCGGCGACTTCCTGCTTGTTAATAAGCAAGTCTTGGCGCCGCAGCCCAAGGGAAGTTTCGTCCGCTGGATGTTGCCCTATCGCGACGTGGAGCGCGGCGATGTAGTCATCTTTCATCACCCCGATCCCCCCTATCTCATCAAGCGCGTCGTGGGTCTTCCCGGCGACCGCATTCGGATCGAGGATGGCCGCGTTACTGTGAACGGTTCAGTTCTGGACGAACCCTACGCGGTCTTTGAGCCCGCCGCTGCGAGCCAGTTCCGCGATAACTTTCCCGGCGGAATTTATTCCGATCCGAGCATCGATCCCACGTGGTGGAGGCAACTGCAAGGTCTCACGCAGAACGGGGAGTTGGTGGTCCCTCCAGGGCAGTACTTCATGCTTGGCGACAACCGCAACCACAGCCTCGACTCCCGCTTCTGGGGGTTCGTACCTCGCCAGGCGATTATTGCCCGTCCCCTGGTCATCTACTTCTCCTTGCGCAGACCTTCAACCACGGATGTTCAGGAGGCCGCGGATGATAGACTCGGACACGATAGGGAACTCTCGGCTCGCCTCGCGGCATTTGCGCGCTGGAAGCGTATTTTTCGCGTGGTTCACTAGTCCGGCCGGGAACCACCCAGGAGCCGCCAGCCATCCAGGCACAGAGCGACAGGATGACCAATAAAAATTCGCCGCCAGCCAAGACGCCATCAGAGCCCGAGACCGCTCCTGAAAAAAAGCCAGTAGAAGAGACGCCTTTTGAGGCGGTTGCCAGCATCTGTTCCGTTCTGG
This sequence comes from uncultured Acidobacteriaceae bacterium, assembly GCA_963826915.1. Taxonomy (GTDB): domain Bacteria; phylum Acidobacteriota; class Terriglobia; order Terriglobales; family Acidobacteriaceae; genus Telmatobacter. The sequence continues at coordinate 181,503 of CAWGYG010000002.1, read as the reverse complement.
TTGTTGGGCTCTTCATCCTTACTTTTCTAGCGCAAAATTTCGTTATCCCCTCTGGCTCGATGGAAAAGACCCTATTGGTCGGCGATCACCTTGTCGTCGATAGGATCACCCTGGCGCCTCCCACCAAATGGATGCCTCTTGTTCACTATCGGGAACCGAAGCGCAACGACATCGTGGTCTTCATCAAGCCCGGCGAACTGGACTCGGAAGGCAAGCCCACAATCATGTTCCTGGTGAAGCGACTCATCGGCATTCCGGGCGACCACATTCACTTGAGCAACGGAATAGTAATCATTAACGGGGTGGCGCAGGACCAGCCGCACGCGCAGCCAACCACGTCAGAGAACTTTCAGGAATTTCTCGACGAATTTCCCGCAGTGGCACCCTACCCAACCCCTGGCGGCGCGACAGAACGATGGGCGGTTGATTTTCCCAACCACGTTGAAAACGGCGATCTCGTTGTCCCGCCCGCCAAGTTCTTCATGATGGGCGACAACCGCCACGACAGCCTGGATTCCCGTTATTGGGGATTTGTGCCCCGCGAAAACATTGTTGGACGCCCGCTCTTCAACTACTGGTCTTTCAGGGCTACCGAGGATCAGATTGAGCAGACCGGCCTCCTCAACAACCTTCGGTGGATGGGGCATGTCGCTCTGCATTTCTTTACCGAAACTCGCTGGAACCGAACCCTGCACATCGTGCGCTAGGGACGGCCTCGCCTGCCGGGTGCGCCTGAGCCGGATACGATAGAAGACCATGACGGAAGCAACGCTAGGTCGGCGACGTTGGCGATCGAAACTATGGATGCCTGCGGTAGCGTTGACTGTTCTTTTAGCCGTCATCTTCGTCCCCCCCCTGGTCAGCATCAATCGCTACAAGAGCCGCATCACACGCCTTATGTCCACCTCGCTGGGCCGTCCTGTGCGCCTCTCTTCGGTGGAACTCCGACTGCTTCCGCGACCGGGATTTGTGCTTACGGACCTGATCGTCGATGAAGATCCGACCATTGGGGCCGAACCTGTGCTTCACGCCAGCACAGTCAGGGCATCCATCCGCTTGCTGCCGCTGTGGCGCGGACATCTTGAAATCAGCCGCATCAGCGTCGACGATGCCAGCCTTAACCTGGTGCGTACGAACAGCGGCCGCTGGAATCTTGACGCTCTCTTCCGCACTGCCGCGGCCCAGCCGCGCCCCGATGGGACAAATCCGGGCAAAGCGCTCAACCTCCCGTACCTTGAAGCGACCAATTCGCGTGTCAACATCAAAGAAGGAGCAGAAAAACTCCCTTATTCGCTGGTCAGCGCTGACCTGTCTTTCTGGCAGGAAAATCCGGGTGACTGGAGGCTGCGACTGCGCGGACAACCGGCCCGCACCGATGTGAGTCTCGATCTTGCCGACACCGGGATTGTCGAATTGGAGGCCAGCCTGCGACGCGCTCCCGAGTTACGCCGGATGCCGGTGCACGTCGACCTTGAGTGGCGCGAGGCCCAACTCGGCCAGCTGAGCAAGTTGATTCTCGGATCCGATCCAGGCTGGCGCGGCGATCTTACCGGAGAGATGCATTTGGACGGGACAGCCGACACGGCCCAGGTGACCACTCGATTGCGAGCGGTGGGTGTTCATCGCGTTGAGTTTGCTCCCGCCGAACCGTTGGACTTCGATGCCAACTGCAGCCTCACCTACCACTACACCGGGCAAAGCCTGCAGAATCTCGCTTGCGACTCGCCGCTTGGCGACGGGCATCTGAAGGTTGAAGCCGACCTACCGGCCAATACTCAACCCAGGTTCTCTCTTGAACTGCAGAAGATTCCCGCGCAAGCGATCCTCGATGGATTGCGCACAATCCGCAATCAATTCGGTGCTGGTGTTGAAGCCGGGGGAACGGTAAGCGGCAAACTTACTTATGACCCGAGCGCGGCGGTCCAGCCGGTGAAGCTAGTTATTCCGGCGCGACACAACGGCAGATCGCAAACTGCGAAGGATCGCATCGCAAAAGACAATCCCACGCCCCAAAGCCCGTTCACCGGCAGCATCACCGTCGACGCGCTACGTTTGTCCGGCGGAAGCCTCAGCCAACCAATTCAGATTCAGAAGATCGTGTTGGTACCGACTGCGGGGGTGCGCGATCAAGGCGAGATGCTCACCGCGAATGTCGACCTGCCCGCCGGAGGAGCAACGCCTCTCGTTTTCAACGCGCGCCTCGCGCTTTCCGGGTATCAGTTGACGATAAGCGGCCCAGGCGCGCTTTCGCGCATCCGGCAACTTGCCCGTGCAGCGGGGCTTCCCGACGCCACTGCGCTTGACGCGATTGCCGGCGAGCCGGCCACTCTGGATTTGGCTGTCGCAGGACCCTGGCTGCCTGCTCCAGAAGTCTCCCTGAACTCGATCTCTTCGAATGGCGGACCACCCGAGGAGGCAGCGGCCTCCCCCAGCGACAGGCTCGTAGGCACCGTAACCCTGCATAACGACAACTGGAGATCGGATTCACTGGCGACGGCGGTGCAGATCTCCAAGGCCACGCTTCATCTGGGCGGAAGTTCCATCGTTTGGGACCCGGTTCTGTTCCACTACGGACCGCTCGATGGAACCGCGACGCTGAAAATTCCGTCGACATGTGAAGCACCAACAGAATGCGTGCCAACGCTTGACCTGCAATTCGACACCCTGGATGTCAGCGAACTGCAGTCCACGCTTCTGGGAGAGCACAAAGAGGGCACGCTGCTTTCTTCGGTCATCGCGCGCCTGACGCCGTCGTCGACTCCGAAGTGGCCAGTATTTGCAGGAACGGTTAAAGCAGATTCGCTGATTCTTGGGCCCGTTACGCTTGAGAACGCCACGGCTGCCCTGCGCATATCTTCCACGGATGCCACGATCACGGACCTTGATGCCGAACTGCTTGGAGGAGGGGTCCACGTAACCGGCACCGTGACGGGGGGTGAAAAACCGGCCTACTCTTTCGAAGCTCAGTTTCAACACGTGAGCCCCCCAACCCTTTGCGAGTTGATCGAACTCAAGTGCACAGGTACAGGCATCGACGGGAGCGGAAAAATCGAACTCGCGGGTTTGACAGACAAGGACCTTACGTTCTCTGCAAAGGGACAATTGCACTTCGATTGGCAGCAGGGGTCGATTTTTGGCCGCACTATCGCATCGGAAACGCCGCTTCCATCCGCGATTGCACGTTTCAATCACTGGGCTGCCGACGCGGATATTGCCGACGGCGTCGTCACATTAAAACAGAACCAGCTCAAAACGGGTTCACATAAGTTTTCGGTTGAAGCCGAGGTCAGCCTTGGCGATCCACTCAAGGTCACTTTTGCAGCACCGAAGTCAGGGGCAGTCGCAAAGCGGTAATCCGTGACATTGCCGCCATTAGAATGGAATTATGGCGTTGTCCGTGGTCTCTTCCCCAGTAGAAATTCCCTGCAAAGGCGTTCTCTTTGACATGGACGGCATACTCATCTCGTCCATTGGTTCGGTTGAACGCAGCTGGACCAAATGGGCGAACATGCGCGGAGTCGATCCCGAATACGCGTGCAAGATCGCTCACGGATGCCGGGCCATCGAGACCATCGCCCGACTCCGGCCCGACCTCGACAGCGTGGCAGAGCTGAAAGTTATTGAAGATATCGAGATTGCAGACAACGAGGAATTGACCGTCCTGCCCGGTGTGCTCGAGTTGCTCGCAGCCCTGCCTGCGGAGCGCTGGACCGTGGTAACCAGTGCCACTGAGCGGTTGGCGCGCGTGCGCCTCGCCGAGTGCGGCATTCCCGTGCCTCCGCGTCTTGTCACGGCCGAAACAGTCACGATAGGCAAACCCGATCCGGCGCCTTATCTAGCTGGAGCCGCATTGTTGGGGCTTCGGCCTGAAGATTGCGTTGTTTTTGAGGATGCGGAGCCGGGTGCCGAAGCTGGCCGCGCCGCCGGTTGCACAGTCGTCGCGACCACGTTTTCGCACCCCGTTGAATCGCTAAGCGCGGCGCACTACCTCATCGAAGACGTCACCGGAGTTAGAGTCAAGATTCTCCCCGGCGGCGAAGGTCTCATTCTCAATTTGACGCCGCTGGCCGAATAGACACTATTCGTTGGCTTCGATCCGCCGGCCGTGCAGATCTTGCAGAGGCCGCGAGTTCATCTTGAAGATCCTCTGGAAGTCGCGCAACTGGTCCAGGCTCAAAGCCAGCACGTCCTCAAAGACAAACCAGCGCACGTTTTCAGTGCAGGGTGGTACTGTCAGCGAGCCCATGTAGGTCCAATAGCCCCGGTCTGTTGGCAGGAAGCCACCGGCATCCACCATGTCAGTTACTTTCGCTGTCGTACCGGCTGTCTTCGGCAAGTGCGGCCAAAGCATGGCCAGCACGGCATTCGGAGTGCCGCGATCCATGCTCATGCGCACTGCGATCACCGCGGTCTTGCCGTCGGCGCTCTGGTGCACGAGGTGCACGACCATGTCGGTCAGCTTGCCTTTCACAGCCTCTTCGCTGGGGTGGTGAAAGTGAAACTGCTGCAGGTCGTAGCGCACGCCTCCCGCAACGATGTAGCTGCCGGGATCAACGTGAACGATGATGGTGTGGCCGTTGTTCTCGAGGGTGACCGGGCCGCCGATGTAATGAAACTCGATTGGCTGCAGTGCTTTGTTCAGATGCGCGCCGCGAATATCGATCGGCGACTGCTCATGTCCCTGAGAGCACGCCTTGTACGCCGGGTCAAGCTTTCCCCAAACTAGCGGTCCACGCTTGCCTTCGTAGTCCCATGGGGCAGTCGTCGCACTGGTTTGCGCACCAGCGATCGTGGCCACTAGAAGTAAAAACACGCCGAAAAGAGAAAAACGCATCGCCATCACCTCGGTTTGAGAAAGGCATCAGCCATCGAGAATTCTATTTCATCGAGCTGCTTTGCAAAAAGAATGGGACCCCGATAAGGAGTCCCATTCTGCTTACTGTACCAACCCTCTGCTAATTCGCCTTGGCTGCGACCGCAACACCCGCTTGCTCCTTCAGAGCCGCTGCCTTGTCCGTCGCTTCCCACGTAAACTCGGGCTCGGTGCGGCCGAAGTGTCCGTACGCTGCTGTCAACTTGTAGATGGGGCGACGCAGATTCAGGCTCTCGATGATGCTCTTGGGCGTCAGCGAGAAATTCCTCCGCACCAACTCGGTCAGCTTGGCCTCGCCAACTTTGCCGGTACCAAATGTGTCGATGCGAACTGACACCGGATCGGCAACGCCAATCGCGTAGGCAAGCTGCACTTCAGCCTTGTCCGCAAGCCCCGCCGCAACGATGTTCTTGGCGATGTAGCGCGCGACGTAGGCCGCCGAGCGGTCGACCTTGGTAGGATCCTTGCCGCTGAATGCGCCGCCGCCGTGACGGCCCGCGCCACCATAGGTGTCTACGATGATCTTGCGGCCAGTCAGTCCGGTGTCGCCCATCGGCCCGCCGATGACAAAGCGTCCTGTCGGATTGATGTGGTACTTGGTGTGCTCGTCGAGCCATGCAGCCGGCAGGACAGCCTGGATCACGTGCTTCAGAACGTCGGCGTGCAACTCGTCGTTTGAAATGGTCTCAGCGTGCTGACTTGAGATGACCACTGCATCGATGCGCGCGGGCTTGCCGTTTTCGTCGTACTCCACCGTTACCTGGCTCTTGCCGTCAGGGCGCAGGTAGGGCAGTTTGCCATTCTTGCGCACTTTGCTCAATTGCCGTGTGAGTTTGTGGGCCAGCGAGATGGGAGCCGGCATCAGTTCGGGGGTTTCGTTCGACGCGTAGCCGAACATCATTCCCTGATCACCCGCACCGCCTGTATCCACGCCCTGCGCGATATCGCCGGATTGCTTGTTGATGGTCGAGATCACGGCGCAGGTATTCGAGTCGAAGCCGTAGAGCGCATTGTCGTAGCCGATTGAAGCAATGACTCCGCGCACCAGGCTCTGAAAATCGACATAAGCCTTGGTTGTGATTTCGCCCGCGATAACAACGAGTCCCGTCGCAGTCAGAGTTTCGGCGGCAACACGGCTGTAGGGATCCTGGTCGAGACATGCGTCCAGAATCGCGTCAGAAACCTGGTCTGCAATTTTGTCAGGGTGGCCTTCGGTGACGGACTCAGAGGTAAACAAGAAACGATCGCTCAACTTCGCATTCCTCCCCATTGAAGGGATTCAAGTATTGGCCTGCCGCGATGGCTTCATGGGTGTAGAAGGAACATGGAAGTTCCACACATGCATCGGGAAGACAAGCCGCACCGCGAGGCCTTGGCCATGCAATGCATCCATCTATGGTAATTGCCCCGAGGGGCCGGGGGCAAAAGCTGGCAGCAAACGGCGACAAGCGGGCCGCCAAAGGCAGAATCCTCGGGGTGAACCGCGGGGCCGCCCAAGTTATTTTTCAAGCAGATTTACTGAGGCAATAGCCGAAGGGGGCGAAAGACCTGCCGGAAGGGATTAGCGCTTCAACCAGGCTGCGGCATGCGATACGACTTGGCCGGCCTTGGCTGCAGCACCGGGGATAGGCAGAATCGTGTTCCACCAACCGGCGCGATAGCCGAAATAGCGCACTGTCAGAAAGCCAGCCGCGGTCACCAGCAGCAGCAGGACAACCGCGCCAATCCAGCGCAACCGATGCGCCATCGCTTCGCGGCGCTCCAGGCGCTCTTTGCCCACGTTTGAGGCAAATGCCGTCCAGGCGCTGTCATCCACTTCAACCGCCTGGCCCGATTCGAAGGATGCCTTCAGAAACTTATCGGTCCAGTCGCGCGGATCGAGGCCGATGGCGCCGACATACCCGCGCACAATGCCCTTGCTCAGAATGCCGCCCGGCAGCTGGCGGAACCGATCCTGCTCCAGCGCAACCAGGTGGCGCTGGCTGATCTTGGTGACAGCGGTGATATCCTCCAGCGCAATGCCGCGGGATAGTCGCTGCGATCGAAGCTCTTCTCCAAAAGTACCCATTTGGTAACCAGTCCCAAAATTCTACCTTGTGAGTTTTCCACAGGCAAGTTACTTATGGCATGGAACTAATCCACTACCAATATAACGCTTTCTTATCATCGCGCTGAACCCCTTAATGTGCTTTCTGTCACCCGGTTTGCAGAAAGGAAGACTGGTATCGATCCCCATGTGAGCGTTTCACCCCTTGTTCCGACTGAACCTGCCACTCGCCGCCCGACTGTTACCCTTGAAATGAGGGTTGTGAACGCATCGTCGACCCCGGAGCACGCCAGCAATGAACAAGCTTGTGATTGCCAACCTGTTGCATCGCCCTCTCCGTTCCATTATCAGCGTGCTGGCGGTGGCCATCGAAGTAGTCATGATCCTCTCCATCGTCGCCATCTTCATGGGTATGCTCGATGACCAGAAAGAGCGGACCAACGGAATCGGCGCCGACCTGGTGGTCGCTCCGTCAAATGCGAGCTTCATGAACGGGGTGAGCGGTGCGCCGATGCCGATCGCGACCGCGGATTTTCTGAGCCACTTGCCTCATGTTGCGGTCGCTTCTCCTGTGATCTCCGATTTCTCAATGTCCGGCAACGTCGAAATCCTTTATGGAATTGACTACCGCAGCTACGATGCGCTTAAGCCTTTTATGTTTCTCGCGGGTGGCAAGTTTCAAGGGCCATTCGACGTCATTATCGATGATGTATTTGCGCACGCCGGGAAAGGTCACCAGGTCGGCGATACCATCACGATTCTCAATCACTCGTTCAGAATCTGCGGCATTGTCGAGAGCGGCAAAGGCGGTCGCAAGCTTGTGCCCATCGACACGCTCGGCAGTTTGATGGGTGCGGATGGCAAAGCTTCAGTTATCTACCTCAAAAGCGACAACCCCGCCAACGATAAGCTGATCATCGACGAGATACACGCGACCACGGGCCTGGAAGGCTACAAAGTCCAGACCATGGCGGACTTGATATCGCTTTACACGCCTTCACGTTTCCCCGGCTTTGATCTCGCGCTTAACGTGGTGATTTCAATCGCGGTCATCGTTGGATTTCTTGTTATCTTCCAATCGATGTACACCGCGGTACTCGAGCGCACGCGCGAGATCGGCATTCTCAAATCCCTGGGATCATCAAAGGGAACCATCGTTGGGGTCGTTTTACGCGAAACCGCTCTGCTTGCGATTGCCGGCGTTCTACTAGGCATCGCCGCCACGTACGGTGTACGTACGCTGCTCCACATCAAGTTCTCCACTTTTGCGTTTGAACTCACTCCAGCATGGATCGGCTGGGGAACATTGATCGCGTTTGGCGGAGCGCTGATGGGCGCGCTCTATCCCGCGTGGATGGCTGCGCGCAAGGACCCCATCGATGCGCTCGCTTACGAATAAGGGCTTTTTCGATGGCGAAATCACTTATCACGATTCAGCCCTTTCTGCTTCGCGGAGATGCAACCATTGTCTACGGTGCCAAAGCGCTCTCTGTATGCTGTCTGGGCGGTTCTGATCGGCGCCTTCGCCGTTCTGCATGCACTCAATCTGAGCGCTGATTTTCCAAACCACACTCCGTGGTTAAACGACTGGGCCAAATACACCGACGAAGGCTGGTACGCGAACGCCGCTGTCCGCGCCCACCTGTTCGGCAACTGGTACATCCCGGGAGACTTCAACCCCGCGCCCGCCGTGCCCGTCTGGCCTTTTCTCGAATGGATACTGTTTTTCTTCACCGGCGTGACCATCGAAGCCGCCCGCGGGCTCGCCATCGCGTCCTTCTTCGCGAGCCTGCTGCTGAGTTACTGGCTTCTTCGCGTCCGCGGTGCGCGATGGATGGCGCTTCTGACGGTCACGCTTATGGTGACCAGCCCCTTCGTCTACTGCTTCAGCCGGTTGGCGATTTTAGAGCCCATGCTCGTAACGCTCACGCTGGCTGCTCTGAACATCTCCGTTCGTCTGCCCCAGATGCGCCGCCCCATTGCTGCATCCGTTTGCGTCGGAATTCTGTCCACTTTGATGATGCTCACCAAGACGACGGCGATTTTTCTGCTGCCTGCCCTCGGGTGGGCGCTGTTCGTCTCCTGCCGCGGCAGCCGCAAACTTGCGCTGCGCTGCGCCGCTGCCGCATCTGCCGCTTTCGCTGCGACCTTTGGCGTTTGGATGTCGCTGGTCGTCTCCTTTGGCTTCTACGCCGACTACAAATATCTCTTCTTCATCAACAAATACAAGAAACCGGCAGAATTTTATTGGCCGCTGCTGAGCTTGTGGTGGTCGCTGCACGGGGGTATCTGGATTGACCACATTCTTTTTCCGCTCGCAGCTTTCATCTTGGTTGTAACGCTGTTGGGCGCCACGCTGATGGCGAGCCGCAATCCATGGAGCCGCCGGCTTCTCCATGATCCTGTCTTTGGTTCGTCGATCATTGCCGCTCTCGGCTACATCTTCTTCATGACCTATCAGAACCATCCCCAGCCCCGCTATTATGCGGTGGTCGCAATTTTTTGCTTTTTCATCGTTGCGCTGGGGGCCGAGGCACTTGTTTCTCAACCGGGGATCGCCCGTTTCGCAGGCTCCTCGGTTGTTGCGCTTGCTGTGCTGGCAGCTCTCATCAACTCAGTGTGGACCATCAATTACGCGGCCCACCCGGAATACACCTTCGTCACGGCGGCGCATCAGCTTGCGGATTACATCGACCATCACCCCAACGGCAATCGGCTGCTCGTTTCAATCAGCGGCGATGAACTCAGCCTTGTGAATCACCTGCCGGTGCTGTGCGACGACTTTGGAACGCCCACCAAGGCCTATCCAGACCTGTCAACGAAACTTGCCCACTACCACCCGGGCTGGTGGGCAACATGGAACGATATCGATCCCGGTACCCTCGAAGACCTGCATACGCAGTATTCACTCGAACAGGTGGCCAGCTTCCGCGCATTCGACGACCCGGACCGAAATATTCTGGTTCTCTTCAAACTTCACCCGCTCCCCAATGGAGAAGTTCGTCAACCGGTTGGAATCAGTCTTCAGGCCCCGTTTCCCGACGACAAAATCCATATCCCCGTCGAATAGATTTCTCGTGTCGCCCCCGTTAACCGGCGCACAGAGCGGGCCGTCGCCGGATATTCTCCCGGTCTCTGTTCTCTATTCCTTATTCCCTATTCCCCGATCCCTGATCCCTGACCCCTGCTCTTATGGTCTTCCGATCATCACCTCGGTGGCCTTGATCAAAGCGACCGCGGATTCCCCGGGCTTGAGTTCCAGTTCCCGCACGGCGTCGGATGTAATGATGGCCGTAATCCGCTGGTCGCCGACCGCTACGACAACCTTGGCCAGCAGTCCGTCAATTTTCACCTCGACAATCGTTCCCAGCAATTGATTGCGCCCGCTGATTTTCCCGGCGCCGGAATGCGCCGACCCTGCCGGCATGAACTCCTCCAAAGCGCTTAGGGGGATGCGATGGTGGCCACCCGGCGTCTTCACGGTGCGGATGCGCCCGGCCAGGATCCAATGCTTCACGGCCGGATAACTAATGCCCAGTTTTTCCGCAACCTGGCGGGGTGTGAGAAGCGTAGACGATGTCATGAAGTATTGATAGACTCCTTCGCTGGAACTGTACAGGGTTTGGTGCCGAAAGCGGAAAATGCGATTCATTTCCCACATAAGACGTGTGCCGGAACGCTGTGACTGCAATCACTCGACAGCCTCGAACCCGGATGATAGCCTTCCCGTGGCTTTCGACCGGCTTTTGTGAGGTCGCGTTTTCAGGATTGTTTGTTACGTTGCTTCAAAACTCAACTTCGGAGGACTTGTGACAGCACAGGACTGGGTCTACTTTTTTCTGGCCGTGAGTGCCATTTCGCTCATTGTGGCCTTTTTCTTCGCACGCCAGCTTAAAGGCGCGGATCAGGGTACGCCGGATAGGCAGAAGATCGCCGGCACTATCAGGAGAGGCGCCGAGGCCCTTCTGAATCGGCCGTACCGGGCCCTGGTGGCCCTCCTGGGCCTTTTGCTTCCCACATTCGCCCATGCGCAGGAACACGCGGTCGGAGGCGAGGCCAACCTGAAGCTGCCGGATTTGTCGAGCGTGGATTTTCTCGGCATGAACGGGCACGCTCTTCTGATGATCGGATTGTTATTCTGCGTCGGCGGTCTGTTGTTCGGCCTGGCGATCTATGTGCAGTTGAAAAACCTGCCGGTTCATCGCTCGATGCGCGAAATTTCCGAACTGATCTATGAGACATGCAAGACGTATCTGATCACGCAGGGCAAGTTCATTCTCCTGCTCTGGGTTTTCATTGCGGTGATTATCTCGATGTACTTCGGCTGGCTGGCGCCAGTGGGAAATGTTGCAGTTACCCTGCCTATCATCCTGGGGTTCAGCCTGGTCGGCATCGCGGGCAGCTACGGGGTGGCGTGGTTCGGAATTCGCGTGAATACATTTGCGAACTCACGGACGGCATTCGCGGGATTGCGCGGCAAGCCGTACCCGGTGTACGCGATTCCGCTGAAGGCCGGCATGAGCATCGGCATGTTGCTGATCTCGGTCGAACTGCTCATCATGCTATGTATCCTTCTGTTCGTTCCGGCTAATTACGCCGGCCCCTGCTTTATCGGATTCGCGATTGGCGAATCGCTGGGCGCAGCGGCTCTGCGTATTGCCGGCGGCATTTTCACCAAGATCGCCGACATTGGCGCCGACCTGATGAAGATCGTGTTCAAGATCAAGGAAGACGATGCGCGCAATCCTGGCGTCATCGCCGACTGTACGGGTGACAACGCGGGCGACTCCGTTGGCCCGAGCGCCGACGGCTTTGAAACTTACGGCGTCACTGGCGTGGCCCTGATCACCTTCATCCTGCTGGCGGTCCACGATTCCAGGACGCAGGTGCAATTGCTGGTATGGATCTTCGTGATGCGCGTGGCCATGCTTGTCTCCAGTTCGTGTGCGTATTTCCTCAATGGCGCAATCGCTCATGCGAGATACGGCAACTCGGACGAAATGAACTTTGAAGCGCCGTTGACCTCGCTGGTATGGATTACGTCCATCGTTTCCATCGTGCTGACCTTCATCGTCTCGTTTTACATGATCCCAACTCTCGGGGACGGAACGCTCTGGTGGAAGCTGGCTTCGATCATCTCGTGCGGAACGCTGGCGGGCGCGATCATTCCCGAACTGGTCAAAGTATTTACGTCAACCAGCTCGAGCCACGTGCAGGAAGTTGTAACCTCGGCGAAGGAAGGCGGAGCCTCCCTGGGAATCCTGTCGGGATTGGTGGCCGGCAATTTTTCGGCCTACTGGCTGGGATTGAGCATGGTCGGGCTCATGTCGATGGGCTACTACTTCAGTACGGGGCCGGCGATGGATGCGCTGATGCTTGCTCCAGCGGTCTTCGCGTTTGGCCTCGTTGCGTTCGGCTTCCTTGGCATGGGGCCGGTCACGATTGCAGTTGACTCCTACGGGCCGGTCACCGACAATGCTCAATCTGTCTACGAGCTTTCACTGATTGAAGCTGTTCCAAACATCGAAGCCGAGTTGAAGAAGGACTACGGCATCGACGCGAAGTTTGAACGTTGCAAATACCTGCTGGAAGCCAACGATGGAGCAGGCAACACGTTCAAAGCTTCGGCAAAACCGGTGCTGATCGGCACAGCCGTGGTGGGCGCAACGACGATGATCTTCTCGATCATCATGGCCCTGACCGACGGATTGAAAAATGGCAAGGAGAACCTCTCCCTGCTGCACGCGCCCTTCCTGCTCGGGTTGATCACCGGTGGGGCGATGATCTACTGGTTCACCGGAGCTTCGATGCAGGCGGTCACCACCGGAGCTTACCGCGCGGTGGAATTCATCAAGGCGAACATTCACCTCGAAGGCGCCGAGAAAGCCTCGGTCACGGACAGCAAGAAGGTGGTTGAGATCTGCACAAAGTACGCGCAGAAGGGAATGTTCAACATCTTCCTTGCCGTCTTCTTCGCAACACTTGCGTTCGCGTTCGTTGAGCCGTTCTTCTTTATCGGCTATTTGATCTCGATTGCGATCTTCGGTCTGTACCAGGCGATCTTCATGGCGAATGCCGGCGGCGCCTGGGACAATGCGAAGAAAGTCGTAGAAGTCGACCTGAAACAGAAAGGGACACCTCTGCACGACGCAACCGTTATCGGGGACACCGTCGGCGATCCGTTCAAAGACACCTCGTCGGTCGCGTTGAACCCGGTGATCAAGTTCACAACCTTGTTTGGATTACTTGCTGTGGAGCTTGCGGTGACGCTCAATGCGAGCAATCTGATGCTTGGACGCACGCTGGCAGTCGTATTCTTCCTGGTGTCGGTGTTCTTTGTGCACAGGTCCTTCTATGGAATGAGGATTGACTCCAAGACAAGCAACTGATTCCTGTCTTCGAAATTGAAGAAAACGTCGTCCGACTCGGGCGACGTTTTCTTTGCTCGGCAAGTGGCGCTCGCTCATTGAGCGTCCCTGCTGGGCACTTTCCGGTAAGACAACTCTGGCAATGTGACCGAGCACTCTAGAATGGTGTTCGGTGTTTCCGAACTCAAAAGAAGGCCCCCGGTTTATGCGCCTTTTCGACCAATGGCTCACGGCAGGAATTTGTTGCGGCGTATGTGCGCTGGCAGGATGTGCGAGGCACGGCGCTATTTCCCATGGAACTCCAACTGCTCCGATCGGCCCTGCGGCGAGGGCGGAGTTTGCCTATACGGGCAACCAAGGTGCCAGCCTTTCTGGCTACTCGGTCAACACCTCGACCGGCGCGCTTACCGCGTTGAGCGACTTTCCTCTCGCCGTCGGCACCAACCCTACTGTGGTTGCAGTGGACCCTCAAAACCGGTTTTTGTTTGTCGGCGACATCGGGCTCAGTGAGCTGCATGTCTTTGCCATTGAGAGTTCGACTGGCGCGTTGAGCGAGATTGCCGACTCGCCGTACGCGACGGTAAATGAGCCAGTTGCCATTGCGGTCGATCCTTCCGGTACGCACGTGTACGTGGTCAGCCAGGGCAGCAATTCGGTGGGAGGATTCAGTTTGAGCACGGCTGGTGCGCTCACACCGATCTCAGGTTCTCCCTTTGCCACTTCGGGTACGCAGGATTTCGGCTTTGACATCGTCATCAACACCGCCGGCACATTTGCTTATGTGAAGGACCTGGTCAACATTTATGCCTACAGCGTGAGCGAGAGCTCTGGCGCCCTCACGCTGGTGCAGACCATAGCGGGGCCGTCTAGCCTGGGCGGCATCGCGCTTGACCCGCATGGGACATATCTTTTCGCCGTGGGCGCCGGCAACAACTCGATACTGGCCTACAGCATCGACGCCTCCAGCGGCCTGCTGACGCCGGCAGGCTCATCGCCCATGGTTGAGCAGGACGGCGCCTATACCCTTTCGATTTCGCCCACAGGCCAGTCCGCTTACACCATCGAAAACAACAACGACCTGGTTTCTTACAAGCTGAACAACGGTGTGTTCACGCCCATCGGGAGCGTGTATGCGCAGGTCTATGGCGAAAGGATAGGCATCGATCCTTCCGGAAGCTTTGTGTATGTGCCCCAGGCGTGCAGCAACTGCCCGAGCGGCGTGTACAACGTGGTCAACGAGTTCTCAATCGGCAGCACGGGAGCGCTGACAAAAATCCCCGGATCGCCGGTAGCGGCAGGGACGACCCCTTGGGGCATTGCCTTCGCGACGCAATAATTATTCGCTCGTTCGCGAGTGGATCAGGAAATAGGCGTTGCCAAGGCTCTTTTGACAGGCCGGGCACCCTAGATCTCGATTCCGAGACTTGATTGCCGGGCTTCATTCAAGAGCTGGGCTTTTTCAAGAACCAGGCAACGGAAGCGTGAAGTTGACCCAGGCTCTTCTGTTGGCGGCCTTCGCCATCGAAGTTCGCTGGATCCAGCCACGCTTCAAACGCCATCTTGCGCGCAGGCCATTCGCTGTCGAGCATGGCGAACCACGCCGTATCGCGGTTCTGGCCCTTCACGACCATGTGCTGGCGAAAGAGCCCTTCAAACGTGAATCCCAGCCGCTCAGCCGCCCGCTGCGAAGGCTCGTTCTTCGCGTTGCACTTCCACTCATAGCGCCGATAGCCAAGGTCCTCGAAGACATGCCGCGCCATCAGGTACATCGCCTCGGTTGCCGCGGTCGTTCGTTGCAGCGAAGGGGACAGCAGAATGTTTCCCACTTCGATCACGCCATTCGCAGCGTCCATTCGCATGAAGCTGGCGTAGCCTTCAACCTTGCCGCTCGTCTTCGGCGTAATTGCGAGAAAGACTGCGCTTGCCGCCGCCTGCTTTTCTTCAAGCGCGCGGCGCAGATCGGCCTCGATGCCATACGGACCATCCGCCAGGTAGTCCCACACCTCATCGTGACCGTAGACCGCCCTCCAAAGGTCAGCAGTATGCTTTGCAGCATCCACTGGCTCCAGCGAAACGTGTCGGCCTTGCAAGGCCACAGGTCGGGGAAGCGCAACAGGCTTCCAATCGAGCAAATCAGCTTTATCTTCGGGCACAAGATGAGCCTACCAGTCCTCCAAAGCCGCCTTCCCGAAGGCTGGCCCGAGAAACCGCCCAATTGTCCACAGTTCGCACAGGCTGCCGTCGAATTGCCCTGTTTCTGCTCCTTGCACCGCCATTCCGCGAAGAATAGGCTTGGTTTTGAGAACCACGGGGGTTCTTCGGCGCAACTGCACTGGTTTTTGGGCAAACTGAGGCCGCAAAATCCGCTCCCGGCAAGGCTTTTTACGGTTTCCACAGGCTGATTGGCCGTGTTTAGCAGGCGGATACAGAAAATGTATTGAAAGTACTAGATATTGTGGTTTGCGGTTGACAGGCACCATAGACAGCGGTATTTTTTCATCTGCGGCTGTTAACGGACTGTAACCTGACGCCACCGCAGCCGACTGCAAGGACGACAAACCCGCGGTAACTGAAAGCCCCCGTTTCCCGTTCGCTGCGTCATATTTGTCCAGACCCCATTTGGCTGAAATACGCCAAAGAGGCCCGGTTTTTACCGATTTTGCTGATAGAGAGGAATACCTGATGAGCGAAGCCAACCTTCAAACGACTGCTGCCGCCCTGCAAACCCCATATAGCCAGGGGGGACTGAGCTTTTCCCGGCGTTTTTCGACCGAAGGCGCTTCCCCCTACGACGACGTCCAGTGGGAACGGCGCACTGCTCTGATCACTGATAGCAAAGGCAATACTATTTTTGAGCAGAAGGATGTCGAGGTCCCGGTCGACTGGTCGATGACGGCAACCAATATCGTTGCCTCAAAGTACCTTCATGGCCAGATGGGCGCTGCCGATCGCGAAACGGGCGTTCGCCAGCTTGTTGGGCGCGTGGCTGAAACGATTCGCGACTGGGGTATCGCGGGCGGCTACTTTGCATCCGACGCCGACGCGACGACCTTCCACGATGAACTCGCGCACATGCTGCTCACCCAAAAGGTCGCCTTTAATTCCCCGGTGTGGTTCAACGTGGGCTGCGACCGGCTCGAGCCTGAGTCCGACGGCCAGAACTGGCATTGGGATCCCGCAACGGGTGGCGTACGCTTTTCCGCCACCGGATATCGCAATCCCCAATGCTCCGCCTGCTTCATCAACGCCGTCGACGACTCACTCGACTCCATCCTGACGCTCGCCAAGACGGAGGGCATGCTTTTCAAGTGGGGCTCCGGCACCGGAACCAATCTCTCCTCGATCCGTGGATCGATGGAACTTCTCTCGGGCGGCGGCCAGGCCTCAGGCCCGCTCAGCTTCATGCGCGGATTCGATGCCTTCGCCGGCGTTATCAAGTCGGGCGGCAAAACGCGTCGCGCGGCCAAGATGGTCATCCTCAATGCCGACCATCCCGACATCATGGAATTCATTGAGTGCAAGGCCAAGGAAGAAGCGAAAGCATTCACCCTCATCAAGGCGGGCTACGACGGTTCAGGTCCCGACTCCGAGGCATATTCCTCTATCTTCTTCCAGAACGCCAACAACTCCGTGCGCGTAAGCGACGAGTTCATGCACGCCTATGAAACAGACGGGGAGTACACCACCCACACGGTCAAGGGGCGCGTTCCGGTGAAGACTTACAAGGCCCGCGACATCATGAAGAAGATTGCCGAGGCCACGTGGCTCTGCGGCGATCCTGGTATGCAATTCGACACCACCATCAACAAGTGGCACACCAGCAAGAACACCGATCGCATCAACGCATCCAATCCATGCTCGGAGTACATGTTCCTCGACAACTCTGCCTGCAACCTGGCCAGCTTCAACCTGCTCAAATTCGTTACGTCTTCGGGTGGATTCAACATCCCCGCGTATCGCCATGCAATTTCCGTAGTCATCACAGCCATGGAGATTCTGGTCGACAACTCCGGCTATCCCACCGAGTCCATCTCAAAGAATTCGCACGATTACCGCCCGCTGGGTCTCGGCTATGCCAACCTCGGAGCGCTCCTGATGGCGATGGGTCTGCCTTACGATTCAACGGCTGGCCGCGATATGTCAGCCGTCCTCACTGCGATCATGTGCGGTCAGGCTTATTTGCAGTCGGCCGTGATTGCAGCTCACTGCCCGCCAATCGCTTCAGCCACGCCGCTCACCGCCAGCGTCGAGCGCCAGGGCGGCGCGTGCCCCGGATTCTACGTCAACCGCGAGCCATTCCTCGACGTCGTCCGCATGCACCGTGCCGAAGTGAACAACATCGGTAAGTCGCGGATCAGTGGCGAACCTTTTAACGTTCCGCAGCTCGATGCACTCATCGACGCCAGTCGCGATTGCTGGGACATGGCGCTTGCCTACGGTGAGCGTTACGGCTATCGCAACTCGCAGACCACCGTCCTTGCGCCCACCGGCACTATCGGCTTCATGATGGATTGCGACACCACGGGCATTGAGCCCGATCTCGCGCTCGTCAAATACAAGAAGCTGGTTGGCGGCGGCATGATCAAGATCGTCAACAACACCGTCCCCGCCGCGCTCTTCAAGCTTGGCTACGACAACGACCAGGTTGACGCCATCGTCAGCTACATCGATGCCACAGGCACCATCGAAGGGGCGCCCGGCATTAAGCCCGAGCACCTGGCTGTCTTCGATTGCAGCTTCAAGCCGTCGAAGGGTACGCGCTCGATCCATTACATGGGCCACATCAAGATGATGGCCGCCGCGCAGCCGTTCCTGTCCGGCGCAATTTCAAAGACGGTTAACCTGCCCCACGAAGCCAGCGTCGAAGACGTTGCCGAGGCCTACGCCGAAAGCTGGCGCCAGGGAATCAAAGCCGTGGCTATCTATCGCGATGGCTCAAAGGGCACGCAGCCGTTGAACACCAGTCTCGATGCCAAGCGCGAACCTTCAGCTCTCGATGCTGCAGGCCAGCGGGTAATGTCGCAACTTGCTGCCGGTCAACCCGCTGCCGAAGCTGATCTGAAGACACTCGAAGCCAAGATCAGCGACAAGCTCGAAGTGACCGCAAAGCAGGTCGTCGCTGCTGCCGCAGTATTTCAGCGCGCCATGGAAGAGATTGCCAACGCCGTCCCCGCGCCGCATTTCACTTCAGCTTCCGCGGCGGACCTGGAACCGAAACCGCTCACACAGGATCTCAATGGCCCTCCGCGCGCGGTTCGTCACCGCTTGCAGGATGAGCGCGCTTCCATCACTCACAAGTTCTCCATCGCGGGTCATGAAGGTTACATCACCGTTGGGCTTTATCCCACCGGACAACCGGGAGAAATCTTCATCAAGATGGCCAAGGAAGGTTCAACCGTCTCGGGCTTGATGGATGCATTCGCCACCTCAATTTCGCTTGCTCTGCAACATGGCGTTCCGCTTCGCGTACTCTGCGAGAAGTTTGCTCACACCCGCTTCGAGCCTTCGGGCTGGACCGGCAACGAGCAGATCGGCTACGCCAAGAGCCTCATGGACTACATCTTCCGCTGGCTCAACCTGCGCTTTCTTTCCGGCGAGCAGTTAACGCTGTTCGCAGGCCTGGGAACGCAAGCCGCGCCGCTTCCAGAGTCGCCATCGCTGCTGCAGGAGACGGAGGACGCCGATTCGCACAACCATCTTGCGCGCCTCGCCGAGGAAGTTGCACGGCACCTCGGCCAGACTGGAAATCAATCCACAGGCATGGGCAGCACATCAGCACCTGGAGGCGGAATTGCTCCCGAGGTCCAGGCTTCGGGCACAACCAGCGCATCTCCAACGCACGGTCCAACGATGCAAGATCGCGGCCTCTTCCACGCATCAGACGCCATGCGCGGCATGTATGAAATGGGCGACGCTCCCAGTTGCTCCACCTGCGGCGCCATCATGGTTCGCAACGGAAGTTGCTATCGCTGCATGAGCTGCGGCTCAACCAGCGGCTGCAGCTAGGAACTTCTGAGTACTTTAGTGGAGCAGACGCCTGTCTGCTCCATTTCTTTTTTGTCGCTGGGAAGTTATCTTCGACGTACCGCAGAGCCGAACAAAATGTTATCCAAGCAGAAAAGCGGGCGAGTTCTTCAATGAAACGTTTCTTCATCTGAAGTCACAGTTTGAAATGCGACGTTGCGAGGAAAGGGCTTGCGTCTCCCCGTGCAGAGAAGTCACTCGACATTTCGGTGATGACGGAGGCTCAATGCCCGGCGGCAGAACCAGCACGATCAAAAGGAGTCAAGGCATCCGGTAAGGGATTCCCTGATGACGATCGCCGGATCACTGTGCTTCAAGATGCACAGAGGCGATTTCGTTCACTCACCGCTGGCGAGGCCTGCTGATGAAAATGACCGCGAAAAGGGCCGCCATGTCCGGTGAGATTCTCTCGTCCAGACTTTACTACAGGGTATGCTGCCTTGTGTTGTTCTGCGTGGCGGCCTCGGCCTCGTTCTATGCTGACTACCAACAATCGCACTTCGCTGAAGTGGGGGTACCGGGAGCCAACACCAGGGCAACTTTCGAATCGATGGTGGAGGGGACAGCATATCGTCCATATGTATATAGGCAGATGCTGCCGAACATTGCCAATTGGCTCGACAGGATCGCGCCGGTAGATATCAAGACTGCTATGTACGACCACCAGGGGAGCAACCCCTACGCGTATATCAATGCTATCGGCTCCTCTCCGACGGCCAGGAACAAGGCATATTTTTTCCGCTACGTGGTTGTTTATATCGAAACCTATCTCTTTGCAGTGCTCGCGGTCTACGCAATGTATCTGGTTTGCAGTGCCTTGGAGATGCGGCCACCCGCAGCGGTAATTGCTCCCGTCGTTGTCATCCTCCTTGTTCCTTACATCATCAGCGGCAGAGGATATCTCTGGGACTATCCGGAACTGGCATTTCTGGCCCTGGCGTTCTGGATCGCGCTCAAGTGGGATTGGTGGTGGGTGATCCCCGTGGCAGTGCTTGGAACTTGGAACAAGGAGTCATTCCTGCTGATCATTCCCACCCTGTACCCAATTTTCCGGTTGAGGAGTTCGCGCTTTCGCGCCTTGCTTGGCGTCGGCGTTCTGTGCCTTGTTTGTGCGGCGGTCTACATTCCGATACGCCTGAAGTTCGCAAACAATCCCGGCTCTACTGTGTTCGTGTCGTGGCAATATGAGTTGCACATGCTATTGCATCCGATCGGCCTGCTTTTCAAAACGAAGGAAACCTACGGATTGCGCATGATCACGGGCTATACTCTCCTGCCGGCGGCCTTGATGGCATGGACGGTGTGGCGCGCCTGGCCACATCTGCCACGCGCAATCCAGCGACACGGGCAAATCGCGGCGGCCATCAATATTCCTCTCTACCTGCTTTTCTGCAGTCCCGGAGAGCTGCGCGACTTGAGCATGTTGTACATTTTCTTCTTGCTGGTAATTGCGACCAATTTGAACGAGTGGGTCGGCGGTACGACAACGCAGGATCAAGGTCTCCTTCACGAATCCCAGGCCAAGCAGGGCTCGCTTGAGGTTGCATCGTAGCGGGTCAGTAATGAATTACGTTCGTGACTTCATTCAGCGCACGAGAGCGCTCAACCCGTACATCGTTCCCGACTCGCTTTTCAAAAGCGAAAATACGCGCCGATCATGGGCTCCGCCGTATGCGTGAAGGCATTGGTCGATGTAAACAATGCGTCAAGGTCCGGCGCCTTGTAGAGATTGCCGCGGTATTGCAGGCGCAGGCCAAGGTGCGGAACAAGTCCCCAGTCAAGCCCCGCTCCGTAAATGAAGACCGGCTTAGCCGAGGTGCTTGTACTCGACTGGCCGCTGCTGGGTACATCGAGCAACAGGCCGACGCCAGCCAGCGCAAACGGTCTGAGATTTGCGATTTTCACCGACGCGATCCAATCGCCACTGATTTCGTGCGCATTGGCCGAAACCGGCGTTGGCGGCTGCTCGCAGGGCGTGACACCAATGGGACAAGTGCCGGCGCCCAGGAAGGATTCGGAATAAACCTGGTTGGCGCGATTGAACGAGTAGGTCGCCTCATAGCCGACGATGGGGTTGGAAATGTGTCGCACTTCAATGATTCCGCCCGCAGCATTCGACGGACTCTGTATGGTTCCATTGCCGTTCGTTTTCTCGCTGAACGCACCGTAAAGGCTCAACGCCACATCTGTTTGCGCCTGCGCAGCACTGCAGAGCGCCGCTGCCAATCCCGAAAATAGAAGAATTGTAAATAGTCTCTCTTGCATCATCGTCTCCAGTGTTGAAGTCGGTTGCGCTATCTCACGGAGTTCCGGCGTTCGTTTGCGCTGCACTCTTTGACGCGAGATCCAGCCAATTCGTTACTTTCCTTCCGGCCTACGTGCTTTGTCCGGCGCTCGATCCTGTGCCGGCAGGAATCCACTGCATGACAGAGCCCTCGTTACTCGTTATTCTGTCCTTCATATGTTGGAGCACAGCCCAGTCAGATTAATTCGCTGGTTGTTTGACTCCTTCGAAGGCGCGCCCGGGCGCCTTGTTCCGCGGTGGATCTTTCTGCGCGCTCTCGCTGCCATCTATTTCTCCGCGTTCTATTCGCTGCTCTTTCAGATCAAGGGACTGATTGGCCCGGATGGAATTTTCCAAGCGAAGGATTATCTTGCAGCCGTAGCGCGGTCGTTTCCGTCCACGCGCTACTGGTACGCGCCGTCCCTCTTCTGGCTCTCCTCTGGTTCCCACATGCTGATGGCGGTTACCTGGATCGGGCTCGCTGCATCGGTCGTCGCTCTGTTGAACCTCTGGCCCCGATTCAGTTTTTTTGTCTGCTTCGTCTGCTTCCTCGCGTTCATCTCTGCGTCCGGCGAATTCGCAAATTACCAATCCGATGGTATGTTGCTCGAAGCGGGTTTCATTGCCTTGTTCTTTGTTCCACGTGGCTTGTTCCCCGGCTTGGGCGGCGGCTCTCCACCGTCCCGTGCCAGCCTCTTCCTGTTGCAATGGGAGTGGTTCCGCATCTACTTCGAATCCGGCATTGTCAAGCTCCTGAGCGGCGATCCGCAATGGCGGGGCCTCACCGCGATGGATGAGTACTACCAGAACGGTCCGCTGCCTACATGGATCGGCTGGTATGTTGAGCATCTCCCGCACTGGTTCCAAGCCGCCTCGGCCGCCGGCACGCTCGTGCTGGAACTGGCCATTGTTTTCATGCTCTTCTTTCCGCACCGCTTACGGCTGATCTGCTTTCTCATCGTGACCCCGTGGGAGATCGGAGTCATCCTCACAGCCAATTACACCTTTCTCAATTACCTCGTCCTCTCGCTCGGATTCCTTTTGCTCGACGACAAGACTCTTCTCCGCTTTGTTCCGTCCCGTTATCGTCCAACCCATCCCGCAAACGTCGCAGTGGAAAGCAACCAAGTGGGCAGGGAAGAGCGAGAGCATTCTCTGCACCTGGTCGACGAATCAAACACCGCCGAGGTCAAGACAAGTGACAAAGCAATAGCCGCCCGAATGTCCGCACACTTCCGCGCCATCCGCCTCGCCGCGACCGCGGTCATGCTTTCCTGGATCTTCTACAACACAACTGCGGAGATGATCCTCCTACTTTTTCGCAATGTTCCATTGCCCACTGCTCCCATAGCTGCCCTTGATCCCTTCCGCATCGCCAACCAATACGGCCTGTTTGCGCGCATGACGAATGGCCGTTATGAGATTGAATTTCAGGGATCAAACGACGGCGAGAACTGGACCGCCTATCCGTTCCGCTACAAGCCCCAGGCCCTGAACGAGGCGCCCCGCATCTACGCGCCCTATCAGCCGCGCTTCGATTGGAATCTGTGGTTCGCCTCACTCGGCGATTGGCGCGAGGATGAGCTCGTTCCGGTCACTGAAGAACGGCTGCTCAGTAACGACGCCGACGTTCTTTCCCTCTTCAAGAGCAATCCCTTTCCGCAGTCGCCGCCGCGCTATGTGCGCGCGGTGCTCTGGCAGTATTGGTTCACCACCGAAGATGAAAAACGTCGCACAGGCAATTGGTGGCGTCGCGAGCTGCTTGGCATCTACGCCCCTGAAGTCACACGAACGCCTGATGGCCGAGCCGCTGTCGTCCAATGGCCGGACGAACTTCCACCCCATGATTGACCGCGATTGAGCAGGCTGGTGAAGATGCAGCAGATGAAGCGCGCTAACGTCGTCGGATCAGGACCGAATGGGCTCGCTGCGGCCATCGTCCTGGCCCAGGCGGGGCTCGAAGTGGAAGTCTTCGAAGCCGAGCCCGAGCCCGGTGGCGCTGCCCGCACCCTACCCCTTACGCTCCCGGGTTTTCTCCACGATTTCGGGTCCGCTGTGCATCCCCTGGCCGCCGGTTCTCCGTTCTTTTCGACGCTTCCCCTCGCCGATCACGGTCTTGAATGGATCCATGGCGAATCGCCCCTGGCGCATCCTCTCGACGATGGCACTGCAGTCATGCTCGAACGCGATCTCGTCGATCAGGGCAGGGAATTGGATCTCGACGCGAATGCCTGGCGACGCCTCATTCAACCCATCGTCGACCGTTGGGACGATTTCAATCACGACGCTCTCGGTCCTCTCCTTCGCATTCCGCGTCATCCGTTCTTGATGGCGCGATTCGGTCTCGCAGGCTTCCAACCTGCTCGGCGTCTGGCTACGCATCAATTCGCCCAATCACGCGCTCGCGCTCTCTTTGCGGGGCTCGCTGCTCATTCGTTCCTCTCGCTTGATGCCCCTTTGACTTCCGGCATCGGGTTGGTTCTCGGCGCATCCGCGCACAAAGTCGGATGGCCCATTCCGCACGGAGGATCGCGCAGCATCGCACAGTCTCTCGTCGGTCACCTGCAATCTCTCGGCGGAAAACTCCACACATCCCGTCGCATCGACGCAGATGCATTTCGCGAAATGGACGGCGCTCACACGCTCACGCTGTTCGACACATCGCCCAGCCAAATGCTCTCAATCGCCGGCGATCAGCTTTCATCCGGATTCCGCCGCGCAGTAAGCCGCTTCTTGCCCGGTCCAGGTGTTTTCAAGATTGACTATGCTCTTTCCGAGCCGGTTCCCTGGCGCGCACCCGAATGTCGCCGCGCCATCAGCCTCCATCTCGGCGGCACGCTCGAGGAGATTGCCAGATCAGAAAGTGCAGTGGCTGATGGCCGACCTGCGGAATGGTCCTTTGTGATCGCTGCACAGCCTTCGCTGTTCGATTCCACACGCGCCCCGCAAGATAAACACGTTTTCTGGGCCTACTGTCACGTTCCAAACAGATCCACGGTCGACATGACTGCACGCATCGAATCGCAGATCGAGCGATTTGCGCCGGGTTTTCGCGACTGCGTCCTTGCTCGCAAGGTTTCCACACCCGCGGTCCTCGAATCCATGGATGCCAATCTTATTGGTGGCGATATAACCGGCGGCGCGATGAACCTGCGCCAGTTCCTGTTTCGTCCCACGATCCACAACTATGCCACCAGCGCGGCCAATCTTTTTTTGTGTTCATCTTCAACGCCGCCCGGCGGTGGCGTCCACGGCATGTGCGGCTTCCACGCCGCAAAACTCGCGCTGCGCCGCAATTCTTCCAAATAGATCGCCGCTCATGAAGACACGCCGACGCATGTGAGATCCGGCGTCTCTTCATTGGTCAAAAAACGGCGGTCTACTTGATCTCCAACTCGTCAATCTGGAACTGAAACTTCCCCGGCTCTTGCGCTTTGAGAAATCCGATTCCGCTTATATCGCTTCCGTCCGTCTCAAACGTCGAGAAGGGAAACGTATATTGCTTCCATTCCGGACCGGCGGCAAAAGTAGTCATGGCCGGTGCTTCGCCATTCTGACCTGAACGCGCTTCGGTCAAAACAAGAAGGACATACGTCTTGCCGTCGCCCTTCGCCCAGAAGCTGATCATGTTCTTCTTCGACAGATTTGCCGGCTGCATCGGTGCGGCACCAGGCGAGAAAAGTGCTCCCGCAAAACTGAACGGTCCGCTGCCTGCAACCACCTCGCCCGTCACCTGCAAAGCACCCTTCGTATTCGCCGCTCCCGGTTGTACGACTTCCAGTTTCGACAAGGACTTTCCGCCATTCATCGAATCGCTCGCGGGAATCCACATCCCGTAACTAGACGCAACCTTGCCCTCGTCGAAGTTGCTCACCATGTTCGTGTCAGACCCTGCCGGCGCTGGCGCCGTTGCAGCCGGCTTGCCCGTCTCACCCTGCAAACCACCAACCGTCAACTTCACCGTTTTCACGTTGTCCGAACCAGGCCCGACCATCAGATCGAAAACGCCGGGTTCCACGACGCGATGCATGTCTATATTCAGAATCGAAAGCATCTCTGGTGTGACCGTGAATTCCACCGTTCTCTTTTCGCCCGGTTTCAGGGTGATTCGCTGAAATCCCTTCAACTGCATCACCGGTTGGGTCACCGAAGCTACCCGCTGATGAAGGTAAAGTTGCGGAACTTCATCGCCCGCGCGCGCGCCCGTATTCGTGACGTCCACACTCACCTTGGCGGTGCCGCCCTCGAGAATATGCTCCGGCGCAACGCGCAGGTTGTCGAATTTGAAAGTCGTGTAGCTCAACCCATAGCCGAATGCAAACAACGGCTTCCGCGTCGAAAACTCGTAGCTGCGGTTATCTGTTGGCTTGTGATTGTAAAAATCGGGCAACGCACCCACCGTATGCGGGAACGTGATCGGTAGCTTGCCGCCCGGATTGACATCGCCGAAAATCACGTCGGCAGCGCCCGTTCCACCTTCCTCGCCCAGGTACCATCCCTCAAGAATCGCCGGCACTTTTTCGGCAATGTAATTGATCGAGAGGGGACGACCGTTGATCAAAAGCACAACAACCGGCTTGCCGGTCTCAACGACCGCTTTCACCAGGTCGTTCTGCGCGCCCAGCAGGTCAAGGGAATCGCGATCTCCAAGATGAATCTCCGCCCACGCTTCGCGGTTTGTGCTCTCGTTTTCGCCCACTACCAAAATCGCCACATCCGACTTCCTGGCAGCATCTACCGCAGCCTGTATCGAGGCCGTCTGGGTTTTCGGGTCGACTAGTTGCACATCGTTCGCCCACCAGCCTCTGAAGCCTTGCGGCGCAGTCGTGATCTTGCAGCCTTCTGCGTAAAGGACTTTGACCTTGTCGCCCACCTTGGCCTTGATGCCGTCGAGCACGCTCACACCATACCCCGGGTCGCGGCTATATCCGCCAAGATGCACATCCGCAGCATTCGGCCCGATCACAGCAATGGTTTTCAACTTCGCAATGTCGAGCGGCAAGAGATTGTTATCATTTTTCAGCAGCACAAGCACCTTTTGCGCTGCTTCAATGGCAAGCTTCTTATGCTCCGCGCTGTTGTTTGTCTTCTCCGCGTAATCAGGATCGACATACGGATCATCGAAAAGTCCCAATCTGAATTTCGTTGCCAGCACGCGCGCGACGGCTGTGTCCACTTCGCTGATAGGCACTGTGCCGGCCTTCACCTGGTCGACAAGCGTCTTGTACACCGATCCATCCGACAAGTCATAGTCGATTCCAGCCGCCAGCCCCTGACGCGCCGCATCTGCGTTGTTATAGGCCACATGGTGCGTTCCAACCAGCATCTGCAACCCGTCGCCGTCTGAAGTGATGTAGCCCTGAAATCCCCATTCCTGCCGTAAGACCTTGTCCAGCAGCCAGTGGTTGATGTGCGAAGGCACGCCGTCGATCTCGTTGTACGAGGCCATCACGCTGCCCACGTGCGCCTCCTGCACGGCGGCTTGAAACGGCACCAGAAAGTTTTCGCGGATAATACGTTCGGAGTAGTTTCCCGGGGCCGTATTCGTGCCACCTTCCGGCTGCCCATGCACTGCAAAATGCTTGGCTGTCGCCAACACGTGGTGCCGGCCAATCATGTACCCGTCGCCCTGCAGTCCCTCAATCGCTGCGACGCCCATGCGCGAAGCGAGATACGGGTCTTCGCCGTAGCCCTCTTCCGTCCGCCCCCAGCGCGGGTCGCGTGCGATGTCGAGCACGGGGGAGAACACCTGCCCCATCCCGCGCGAGCCGGCCTCGTCTCCCACGGCTGTGAAAACGCGCTTCACCAGCGCCGGATCCCACGTGCTCGCCAGACCCAGAGCCTGAGGAAAGCTGGTGCTGCCATATTCCATTAACCCATGAAGCCCTTCGCCCAGAAACATCGCTGGAATCCCCAGCCGCGTCTTCTCGCGCATATAGCGCTGCACGGCATTGCGCAAAATCGCTGCTTCGCGCGGGGTGAACTTCACTTCCGGCCCCCATTCGTCGGCAAGCGTCTGTCGCGCCTTTTCGGTCGTAAAGGTACCGGTTGGATCGATCACATTGACCTGCGTATCCCATCCCCCCGTCAGCTGGTACACCTTCTCTTCCAGTGTCATGCGCGGCAGCAGGTCGGCCACGCGGTCCTGGATGGGAAGACCCGCATCCTTATAGCGCGGCGTATCCTCTTTCGCGGCGGCCTTCTCCTGTCCGCTTGCCGTAACTGGAAACAGCACAAGACTCATCAGGAGGCCTGAGAGCAGAATCCTTGGAATGCTGCGCATCGGGTTTCTCATGGTTGTTGCAGACGTCTGCGTTCCTTTCATATTGAATGGCGAGCAATTCTACCGAAACTACGCAGTAAATCGATGTGAGGTTCAATATTCCTGCATGCCGGTCCTGGCCAGGCGCTTCCTCAGCAGAATCCCCCGGAAGACCCGGCTGGAGGTCTTCCGCTGACCACCGTTGCCGCTCCCCAGTCGCCCCGGAGTTCGTCGAAATCGCTGATTCGGCGCGTTCATGGCGCAAGTCTGTAGAATGGATCGACCCTTCAAATCAGGGAAACCTCTCGTCGAGGCAGAATCAACAAATGCGCCGTGTTGCGCTGATATACAACCCGGCTTCAGGACAACATTCCGCGCGGCGCACCTCCCACGTCAAGGATGTGCTTTCCGTGCTCCGCAAGGCTGGCGTGGAGGCCGACGCTCTCGAAACCCACTCCCCGGGAAGCGGGAAGGCGCTCGCACTCGGGGCCTTTCGCCAGGGCTACGACACCGTCTTTGCCTGCGGCGGCGACGGAACCGTCCATGAGACCATTCAGGCTCTCGTAGGAACTCCGGTGGCTCTCGGCGTGGTGCCACTGGGCACTGCCAACGCGCTTGCCCAGAACCTCGGCCTCGGCCGGTCTCCCGTTAAAGCCGCTCGTGCGCTGCTAAAGGCTGTCCCTGTCGAAATTCCTGTTGGTCGAATCTTCTTTCGCGAAGAAAACGGCGCCGAGGCGTGGCGATATTTCACTGTAGCTGCGGGCGTAGGCGCAGATGCCCTGCTCATGTCCAGCATGGATCCGGAGCTAAAACGACGCTTCGGCTATGCCCTTTACATGCTGGAGGCATTCAAGATATGGGCGACTAACCCATTCCCTTTGTTCGACGCGTCATTCTCTATCAATGGCGATCACAGTCGGCGCGTCGAGCCGATTTCTCAACTCCTTGCCATTCGGATTCGTTCTTTCGGCGGGGCGCTCGGAACATTGGTTCCAGGCGCCAGCTTGAACAAGCGCACACTTTCTCTCGTGGCATTCAAGACCCGCAGCCGGTACCAGTATCTCCGCTTTCTGCTTGCCACCCTCGCCGGTCGCCAAACATTCAATCGCAACATCGAATTGATCGAGGCAAACGCCGTTGAGTGTCACCCGCACAAGGGCTCGCACAACACGGTTTACGTTGAAGCAGATGGCGAAGTGCTGGGCGCTCTGCCGGCGCGGATCGAATTTGCCCGGGAGACGCTGACACTTCTGATTCCGCCCCATGCCGAGCCCTAGCCTAACGCGAAAGCACGAACCCATTTGCGTTCCCGCTCCCTTCGCTGCGATCATCGCTCCGTCGCGATTTTCACCAAGGACTTACGCATGAAGATTTCTGCACTCCTGCTCTGTGTTGTATCTTTTTCATCCTGTCTTACCCTTATTGCGCAGAAACCTGCCTGGCAGCCTGCTTCCGGCCATGTCACGCTGCCGCTCTGGCCCAACGGCGCACCCGGCGCACCCGCCAACCCACCGCCAGAGGTCGACGCCACCAAGCCCACTGACAACTTGATCGCGGGAAAGCCTTTGGTCCGCCTCGGCAACGTTTCGGATCCCACAATCACCGTCTACACACCCAAAGGATTCAATTCCGGGGCGGCCGTGGTGGTTTTTCCGGGCGGCGGATACCAGATTCTTGCCATCGATCTCGAAGGCACCGAAGTCTGCGACTGGCTCAATAAAGCCGGTATCGCATGCATCCTTCTCAAATACCGTGTCCCCAACACCGGCCCGTATCCGAAGTCCCCGGCCGCTCTCCAGGATGCGCTGCGCGCAATGGGATTGGTCCGCCAGCATGCGGAGGAGTGGCACATTGACCCGAAGAGAATCGGCGTGCTTGGCTTCTCAGCCGGCGGGCATCTCGCCGCAGCCATCAGCACGCACTTCGACCAGCGTCTCTACGATCCCATCGACGCCGCCGACAAACTCAGCTGCCGCCCCGACTTCGCAGTAGTCATTTACCCCGGCTACCTGGCCCTGGCCGAAAAGAATTTTGCGCCCAATCCCGATATCAATCCCACCGCTGATACTCCGCCCACCTTCATCGTGCAGGCGGAGGACGACCCGGTCCACGTGGAGAATGCGATCGTCTACTTCATGCAACTGAAGAACGCAAAGGTCCCCGCAGAACTCCATATTTACTCACAAGGTGGTCACGGCTACGGCCTCCGTCGCACTGCGCTTCCGGTCACTACCTGGCCGAAGTCTGTCGAAGTCTGGCTTCACACCATTAAGGTGCTGCCAGAGAATTAGCTTCTACAATCATCTCCATGCTGTTAGCCGTTCTAACTGTTTCCGACCGCTGCTCCCTTGGCCTCGCCACCGACACTGCAGGCCCAGCCGTTGTCGCGCTGCTGCGCCAGCACTGGCCCACCGCAAAGGTTGAAACTGCCATCGTTCCCGATGAAGAGAGCAGTATTGTCGCTCACCTGGCGAACTGGGCCGAGATGGATGCGGCCCTTATTCTGACAACCGGCGGCACCGGTATGGGCCCTCGAGACCGAACGCCCGAAGCGACCCTGCGCGTCATCGACCGCGTGGCTCTCGGCCTGGCCGAAGCCATGCGTGCCCGCGGCTCAGAAAGCAATCCCTTTGCCTGGCTCTCGCGAGGTGTGGCCGGCCTCAAGGGTTCAACCCTGGTCGTCAATCTTCCCGGCAGTCAACGTGGCGCGGAAGAAAGCCTCGCTTCGATCCTCGTCCTGTTGAGCCACGCCATCGAGGTTGCCGGTGGCAGTCAATCTCATCCATGAGTCATTCCCGCCCAAATAAGAAAACGTTTTCGATAATTTTGAACTAATTTGCGCAACTTGCGAACTTGTCTCATCTGGGAGGATCCAGACAAACATATGAAAATAAGTATTTTATCGATACTTGAATTGAGAATAAGCGCACAATTCTGTCTGTGAAACAAGAGAAAATGTCGTAAAATCGTTCCACTTGTGACTGGACCGCGCAAGAACGCTTCCAACCGCCGCCGCGCCGGAGCAGCCAGCATCCGCGACGTGGCAGAGCGTGCCGGTGTGTCCATCGCCACGGTCTCCCGCACTGTCAACCGCATTGCCACGGTGAATGCCGAACTTGCAGACCGCGTATGGAAAGCAGTCGAAGAAGTCGGCTACCTTCCCAACACCCAGGCGCGCGCGCTTGTCTCCGGACGCAGCCGCATGCTCGGCCTTATCGTTTCTGAGATCACCAATCCATTTTTCCCTGAACTCGTACAGGAGTTCGAAAACCTTGCTGTCGAGCAAGGATACGAAGTGCTCATCGGTTCCACCAACTATGAACCAGAACGCACCGAATCGTTGATCCGCCGCATGTTGCAGCGCAACGTCGACGGAGTCGCCGTGATGACATTCGGCATTGAAGAGGAACTTGTTCAGAAGCTCGTTGAGCGCGAGTTTCCACTCGTCTTTGTCGATGCCGGTCCCAATTTGCCCAACATCCGCATCTTGAAAGTGGACTATGGCGAGGGTATTCGCCAGGCCGTGCAGCATCTCGCGGCCCTCGGCCATCGCCAGATCGCATTCATCAGCGGCCCTCTGCGGCTTCGTTCAGCGGTCGCACGGCATCGCGCATTCCAGGTTTCCATGGCTGAACTCGGCCTTACCGTTCCTGTCGAAAATATGATTGAAGGCGCCCACACCATGGAAGGTGGTATCGCGGCTACCGAGAAACTTCTCCTCCTCGACCAGCTTCCCACAGCAATCGTCTGCTCCAACGACATGACCGCCATCGGCGTTCTCCACGGCCTGCATCGCACTACCCACAAAGTTCCCGACGACATCTCCGTCGTAGGTTTCGATGACATCCATCTTGCACAATTCATGCTGCCGCCGCTCACCACCGTGCAAATGTCCTGCAAGAACCTCGCTTCAGCGGCCGTTGAGGCCTTGCGTGCCGGCATCGAGCCCGGCAATCCGAATTCTCTGCGCAAGGAATGGCCCATTCCGACCAGCCTTGTCGTCCGCCAATCCACATCCTTCCCTCGCGGTAGCTTGCCTTCCCTGTCCAAGGCCGCTTCGTCATCACACCGTAAGCCCGTTACGACAAAGCCAGTGACGACAAAGCCTCTCAAAGGTTAGGCCCTGCTTTTTCAGTGGAGTCAAGTTCCTGGCGCTCACCTGTAACCTCCGGGCCTCGAACAGTGTCTAATGGATGCTGTTACATTCCCTGTTTTGAGGTCCCAATGCTTATCCGCAAACCGTCCGACGTTCCTTCGTCTGAGATCACATCGCCCGGGAGCTATGCCGCCTTCCTCAATCGCCGCCGCT
Source organism: uncultured Acidobacteriaceae bacterium (assembly GCA_963826915.1). GTDB lineage: Bacteria > Acidobacteriota > Terriglobia > Terriglobales > Acidobacteriaceae > Telmatobacter. The sequence continues at coordinate 149,336 of CAWGYG010000002.1, read as the reverse complement.
TCTTGCGCACAGCCGTTACGGGCGCTGTTGCCGCCGGTGCTGCCGTTGCGGGTGCAGGCCGGCTCGCCGATGTGTTCTCACCCGATTCCGAAGTTCTCGCGGATACCAAGCTGCAGACCATCAAGAGTCCTCTGACTACCACGGGCGAACAGTTGACCAGCCTGGAGGACATCACCCACTACAACAATTTCTACGAATTTGGTGTGGACAAGGGCGATCCGGCGAAGAATGCCGGGGGACTCCCCACACGTCCATGGACCGTCCGCATCGAAGGCAAAGTCAAGCAGCCGAAGACATTTGATATCGACGCCTTGCTCAAGCTCCGTCCGCTCGAAGACCGCGTCTATCGCCATCGCTGCGTCGAAGCGTGGAGCATGGTGATTCCCTGGGTCGGCTACTCGCTTTCTGAATTCATCAAGCAATGCGATCCGCTGCCGAGCGCAAAGTTTGTCCAGTTCCTATCCTATTTCGACAAGCACGTTGAGAAGTGGTATGGCGAAGATGCCACCATTTCCTGGCCCTACTCTGAAGGCCTGCGCATGGATGAAGCCATGCACCCGCTGACCCTGCTCACATTCGGACTTTACGGAAACGTGCTGCCCAACCAGGACGGTGCGCCGATCCGCATCGTGTTGCCATGGAAGTACGGATTCAAGTCGGCCAAGTCGATCGTTGCCGTGCGCTTCGTTGACAAGATGCCGCCGACAACGTGGAACGATCAGGCCCCCAATGAATATGGCTTTTATTCCAACGTCAACCCCAACGTCGACCATCCCCGCTGGAGCCAGAAGACCGAGCGCCGCATCGGACTGCCGTTCTATGCGCAGCGCCGCACCACCCTGATGTTCAACGGCTACGGCGATCAGGTCGCTTCGCTCTACAACGGAATGGACCTGAAAAAATACTTCTGATCCGTAGTTGAAACGGGCCAAACCTCGCAAGACTGGAGACTGTATGCCGAAAGCACTAAATCCAGGAGAGCAGTTGGCTTCGTTCCTAGCCAGGTACACTCCTGAGGTTTCTTCTTTTGCGGAGGCAGTCCTGGGAAGAATGCGCAAACGCTATCCCCACGCGGCCGAATTGGTCTACGACAATTACAACGCGCTCGCCATCGGGTTCGGTCCCAGCGAAAAGGTTTCCGAAGTAATCTTCTCCATTGCACTGTATCCAAGGTGGGTAAGCTTGTTCTTTTTGCAGGCTCACGGTTTGAAAGATCCGGATCAGCTCTTGAAAGGAAATGGAAAGGTCGTGCGGCACATTGTTCTTACTTCGCTCGATGTGTTAAACGACCCTGCCGTAATAGATCTCATGCAACAGGCCGAAACCACCGCCAAAGTGCCATTCAATCTCGACGGCAAGCATCATCTGGTCATCAAATCCATTTCGCCTTCACAAAGACCTCGGCGGCCGGCTGAAAAAAAGAAGCACGCAGTGCGGTCCGCTGCGCCGAAGAAACAAACGTCAAGAAAGGGATGAGGTCCCAGCTGTAGTTTGATTTCCGATGAAACGATCGACGCTAATTCTGCTGAAAACTCTCACCTGGATCGCTTGCCTATCGCCTTTCGCGCAGCTCATCTACCAGGCGGTCACGAACACCCTTGGACCAGACCCCACCTCCAGGATCACGCTCACCACCGGCTACAACGCGCTGTTGATGCTCATTCTCTCGCTCGCTATTACGCCGCTGCGCAATCTCTCGCCGCGCCTCAGCTGGCTCATCAAGTTTCGCCGACTGCTCGGCCTCTTCGCTTTCTTCTACGCCTCGCTGCATCTGGCCACTTACATCGCGCTCTACATGAACTTCGACCTGAGCGTCTTCAAGACGGATATCACCAAGCGCCGTTTTATCATCGCTGGTTTTGCGGCATACACGTTGCTCGTTCCGCTCGCAGCCACGTCTACAACGTGGGCCATTCGCAAACTGGGCGGCAAGCGCTGGAACAACCTCCACAAGCTGGTCTACCTTGCCGCGATCTGCGGAATCATCCACTACTGGTGGCAGGTCAAGACCGGTGTGCTCAGCCCGCTCCGCCTGACGTTGGTTCTCTCTGTATTGCTTCTTGCGCGCCCGGTTTTCGCCTGGATTCGCGCTCGCAAATCGCGCGCAGCAATAGTCCAAATCCGCTAGTCACTGAGGCTTTGCTGCTGCTGCAGCATTGGTGAGCGAAACGTCAACATCGCTCATGTCGTTAAGCACTTTGAGTGGCATCTCCTTGTCTAGAAACCGGGTTTCCACTTGCGGCGTCGCGTGGTTGGCAGCTGTATTCGGTGAATCCGTCGCAGAATTTTCTTCCGCCAAGGTCTCCGCGTCACTCACACGCAAGATGAAGCTTTCCTCTGGAACATAGGAGAAAGAGAAGCTGCCATCCTTGTCGATAGTCGTCTTCCTTGCAGGTTCGCGATCGTCGGCGTAAAGCAAACTCACCGTTGCATGTGTCGGGACACTGCCGTCTGACGCTGCTTCCACCCGCCCCGCAACGGTGTGCATTCCTGAGACTGGGATCACGATGTCTGCGCCGTGTGCGATCTCACCCTCATCTACCTTCAATGTCGTTGCATTTTTCTTGCGAAAAACATTGCCAAGACAGATGCGTGGCGCAGCATCCTCAGAATCAATCGGCATCATCGCACACACGATGTAGGTTCCGGGCTCCAGACCATCTATGTCGTAGTGGCCATGACTGTCGCTCACCGTGTCGATGGTCCAGCTTCCCAGCAGCGGCAATCCAACCGCGCCCCAATCTTTCTTCGTCGATTTGCGAAAGAGTTGGAAATGCACTCCGATTGCCGGGCTGCCATCGTCATAGCTCACCACCCCGCCGATCTCCGCCGCGCGCCTCAATGCGATCGAAATCTCTGCCACGCGCCGAACCTGCACCTTCACCTCGATGAGTTGATCTTTCCATTGGTCGATTGCGTTCTGTTCCTCTTCACTCGTGGTTCCATTGGCACTGACCTTGCCGAAATCAATTCCCCGCTCCGGATCGAGGTAGCCATCGAGCGTAGCAAACGCATAGTAGTCGCCGGGCGGCACCGCCTCCATCCTGAACCGCCCATCCAGTCCTGTATCGATGGTAGCCACCGGCGCGAGCGGCGGCTGGTCCGAGGGCTGATCATGTTTCACTGGTACAGGCGTCAGATTCACGGTCGCAAAGCGCGCCGGTTTCCCCGTGTCGGCGCAAATTACAATTCCAGCGACCGCGCCCTTCGTGGGATCAGGCTTCCTGTTCGCATTCTTGTCGCAGCCCGCCGCCAGCATGCAAACAACTGGGAGAATCCAAAGCTTCCGCAAGCGTGCCAACTTCGGCCTCCATTCAGATCATTCGCCAGGTTAGATCTCAGGAAAAACCAGTTCGGCTTGGATGACCGGGCTGTAGCTTTTCCGATGCAGCGGCGTCGGCCCCAGCCGTTCCAGTGCCGCCATGTGCTCCCGCGAACAATACCCCTTGTGCCGTGCCAGCCCGTAGCCCGGATACACCGCGTCGAGTTCCACCAGAAGCCGGTCACGATATACCTTGGCCAGCACGCTCGCTGCCGCAATTGAAAAACTTGTCGCGTCTCCCTGGATGACTGCCTGCTGCGGGCATAGCCAGTCAATCGTGTCGCGCCCATCGATCAGCAAGTAATCCGGAGTGGGCGCAAGCTGCTCCACGGCCATTCGCATCGCAAGCAGCGATGCCCGCCGGATATTGATGCGGTCGATTGTCTCCGCATCCACCGCCGCAATTGCCCACGCAACCGCCTTGGCGCGAATGACGACATTAAGCTCGTTACGTCTCGATTCTGGGATTTGCTTTGAGTCGTTCAGCCCCGTCAGGCGGCAACCCGTTGGCAGAATGACCGCCGCAGCGACGACCGGGCCGAACATCGGACCGCGCCCGACCTCATCACAACCGGCGATCAGCAGAAAGCCGCTCTTCTGCGCAGCCTTCTCCAGTTTCCAGCCGCAAACCGGCATCCCCGCCATGTCCCCAAGTATATGAACTAACCTAGCCGTCCATACTCGTGGAATGTCTGCCGTGTGGAAAAGAGGCTCACAAACAACAACCCCGGCTCGAAAGCCGGGGTTGTTGTGGCCCAGAAAAGGGAAGCCCTTTTATGCCTTGGCTGCGACCCGATCCACTTCCTTCAGACGGGCAGCCTTGCCGCGCAGTCCGCGAATGTAGAAGAGCTTCGAACGGCGCACCTTGTAGCTGCGAATCTTCTCAATCTTGTCGACGACCTTTGAGTTGAACGGGAAAATGCGTTCCACGCCCTGCCCAAAGCTCATCTTGCGGACCGTAAACGTACCCTGCGGTCCTTTGTTGATGGCGATCACAAGGCCCTCAAAGGCCTGCAAACGTTCCTTATCGCCTTCTTTAATCTTGACTTGCACGCGAACCTGGTCGCCGGGCACGAAAGTAGGGAGATCGGTGCGCTTCAGCTTATCTGCCAGGCGCTGCATAACTGGATGAATTGACATAGCTTCTTCCTGCTGATGGACTCAGAACCTTGATTTTAACAGAGAATCCGGCATCTTGCCTATTCCGGGCTGCGCTATATTCATCTCCTATGGATGACACTCGCAAACTCCTCCGCCACACCGTTGCCGCCCTAGCCTATCGTGCCGCCCGCGCCTTTGACGGCGCACCCGACACTTTTGCTACTTTCGACGGTGCCGGCCGTCGCCCAGCCGTCATCCTTGCCCACATGGGCGACCTGTTCGACTGGGCGCTCAGCATGGTCGAGGGAGCCGAACGCTGGCACAACTCGAGCCCGCTCGCCTGGCCCGCCGAAAAGCAGCGCTTCTTCGCCACCCTTGCAGCCTTTGACGCTTATCTCGCTTCCGATAAGCCGGTGCATGCCGCCGCCGAGCCGCTATTCCAAGGCCCCATTGCCGATGCGCTCACCCATGTCGGCCAACTAGCCATGCTTCGCCGCCTCGCGGGTTGCCCCACCAACGGCGAGAATTTTTTCGTGGCCACAATCGCGGTCGGCCAGGTAAGCGCCGAGCAGCCCGCACCAGTGCAGCCCTTCGGCTAACTCTGACCTCTTCGCGACCTCAACGCAGGAATGGCAAGTAAGCCGGCGTCCTCGCTTTGTACCGGGCGAACTCTTCGCCAAATCGTTCTGCGAGCAACCGCTCTTCCGCATGCACGCGAATCTCTGTTCCAATCACGAAAAAGATTATGCCAGCGACCAGAAGCGGCCACCACGTCTTCGCCAGCCCCGTCGCCAGCAACATGCCAAGCATCGACGCATAGATCGGATTCCGCACCCACCGGTAGGGTCCCGTCGTGATCAGCTTGTGATCTTCGGTCAACGCAGCTTGAAATCGCCATTGCTTGTCGAGATGGCGCGCCGCAACCCAAGCCAGCAGCACCGACGGTGGCCCCAGAATCATCGAGGCAATCAGCGACAAGGTGGACTTTTCAAATCCCGTTGGCCGCACAAATGCCCAGATACACGCAAACCCCAGCATCACCAGCAGAATTCCCCAACGCGACGCCCGGGCTCTCACCGATTCCTTCGCTCCTGCTGCGCTGTCTCGCGGTTTTACAAACGCCAGCATCCACAGAATCCAGCACACTGCAAGTTCCACATATACAGCAATCGCCAACATGGCTCAGCCCCTCATTTCGGCGCGAATCGATTCCAGTAAGTGCCGATCCTCGTCGCTCAACGCAGCCCGCCCCAGCAGGTCAGGCCGATTCTTGAGCGTCTTGCGCAACTGCTGCTCGCGCCGCCATTTGCGAATCTGCAGGTGGTCGCCGTTCATCAGCACCTCCGGTGCGCGCAATCCGCCAAACTCCGCCGGCCGCGTGTAGTGTGGATAATCGAGTAGTCCGCCCGCGCCATGCTGCGATCGCGGAACTCCATCGTCGCCCGAGACGATCTCCGCATCGGCCACGCCAAAGCTCTCAAATTCTCCCGACGCTTCGTTCCCCAGAACGCCGGGGATAAGCCGCATCACGGCGTCTACCACCACTGCCGCCGCCAGTTCGCCTCCGCTCAGCACGTAGTCGCCAATCGAAAGCTCCATGTCGCAATAGAGCTCATTGATGCGTTCGTCCACGCCTTCATAGCGCCCGCAGATCAGCACCACGCGGTCCACTTCCACCAACTCCCGCGCTACCGCTTGCGTAAATGGCCGCCCCTGCGCCGACAACAAAATCACCCGCGTCGATGTTGAACCGAGTTCCCGTCCTGTGTCAGGGCACGACTTCAGTCGTGCCGATGAATCCCCAGAATTGGCTTGGGCTTCAGCCCCTGCGGGCTGCTCCTTCGGCTCGGTAGCCTTCCCCGCAATCCCCAGATTCCCAAGCGCCGCCGCCAGCGGCTCCGGTTTCAACACCATCCCTTCGCCACCGCCAAAAGGCCGATCATCCACCGTCCGATGCCGATCGTGCGTGAACTCGCGCAGATCGTGCAGACCAACCGACACCAGCCCTTCGGCCTGCGCCCGCCGCACAATTCCGTGCTCGAAGATTCCTGCGAAGAACCCCGGAAAAATGGTGATGATCTCGAATCGCATTGTCTCTTCATGATAAAGCGTTAGCGCGCCGCCAAATCTACGCGGCCCTTGCCTCACAACCCGTGCTTCATGGGAATATCCACGTTGAAGTAGAATTTCGCTTCCGTCCCGTCATCCTGGTTCTTCACCTTCATCTCGTCGTAGGCGTGACCATCCTTGTTCAGCAGTGCCTGCTCTGACGGCCTGTAGCCCAGCACACGCAAAATCACGTACTCCTCGTGAACCTTGATCACCACCCATGCCTTCTCTGGTGACTTGCCGTCCCCCGACTTGAAGATCGAGTCAACCAAGCCGTGAAAAACAGCCCTGTGAAACTCCGCCTTGTCAGTCGCCCCCATCTCTTTATTTGCCACATAAGCAACAAACTGGGCGTCCATGTTCACGTACTCACTGGCCAGCACAACCTCAGCGTTCTTTAGTGCACCGGCATAGTCCTTCGCTCCCAGCGCCACCTCCATGGCCTTTTCTTCCTTGGTTGTGTCCTTGGCTTTCTTGTATTGAGGCGAGTCCATGTAGGTCATCCGCAGTCGGCCGTAATCAATATTGGTGTTTCCGCCCTCCAACGCCGCCAGCAACGTGGCGTATTCCGATGGAGTGTCCTCGGCAGTGGAGATGATTGGGAGGAAAGTGAAGAAAAGGAAGGCAACGGCAAAAGCTCGTGTGCGCATGATGGCGAAATCTTACGCTGGGCGTCCAACACTGTCGACGGCCGACCTCAGCGCCGATTCACGCTTGGCACAAGTGCTGGTTCCGCTGAGGGGTGCCCAGGTTTCGATTTTGGGACCTGGGAATTCGCTCAACTCACCACCTGAAACCGCGCACCTCCACTGAATGTGCTCTAATGTTGCGCAACCGCCATGCTCGATACAGAATCGCTGCTAAATCGCTGGCAATCCGCCGGCGTCCTCGATGCAAATACGGCTGACCGCATTCGCGCCTACGAGTCCGCGGTAGCCGGCCCCGCCGCAGAATCTTCGAAACGCCTCGGCTGGCAAGGCCGCGTCGCTCTAATTCTCGGCGCAATCCTCCTTGCCAGCGGTGTCGTGCTCTTCGTTTCGGCGCACTGGGATCAGCTAAGCCCCGGCTGGCGCTACACCATCGTGATGGCCATGGTTGTCGTCTTTCACCTCGGCGGCGCCATCGCACGCGAAAAATATTACGGCCTCTCCACCGCTCTGCATGCCGTCGGCACCATTTCTGCCGGCGCAGCCATCGCGCTCGTCGGCCAGATTTTCAACATCCAGGAACACTGGCCGGCTGCCGTCCTCATGTGGGCCGTCGCCGCACTTGCCGGCTGGATCCTGCTTCGCGACCAGGCCCAGCAGACCCTGACCCTGCTCCTGTTCCCCGCGTGGATTCTCTGCGAGTGGTCCTACTCCGCGCAAAATCGCATCGGTATAAACGTCTACATCGGCCGATTCCTTATCGTCTGGGCCGTTCTCTATCTCACCGTATTCCTGGCGTCGGAGCGCAAAATCGTTCGCGCACTTCTCTTCGCCGCCGCTGCCTTCGAGTCGGTAGTGGGAGTCGTCATGCTGCTGGACAGTTGGATTGCATGGTCCGGCAACCAAACCTACCTGGCCCTGCACACGCGCGTCTGGGGGTGGGTCGACATCGCGACCATCCCGATCCTCTTCTCGTTTGTCCGCCTGCGCAAAAGCACAATTCCGGTTCTCGCTGCCATCGCCTTCGCGATTGCCTTGCCGTGGTGCACACGTGTCGCGGTCGAACACTATGGCTATAACAATGCAGGCGCCTGGACTCACAGGGAGCCCAATCTCGCCGCCCACGCACTGGTCGCAACATTCTGCATTTTCATCATCTGGTGGGGAGTCAGGCAGACCAGCCGAGCCCTCGTGAATCTCGGCATCGTCGGATTTGCGATAACCGTCGCATGGTTCTTCTTCAGCAACGTCTTCGACAAGATGGGCCGCTCCCTCGGCCTCATCGGTCTCGGTGTTCTCTTTCTTGCCGGCGGTTGGCTCCTCGAGAAAACACGCCGCAGCCTGCTCGCCCACATGGCAGAGTCCGCAGCCATTTCACGGGAGGCGCAATGAAGCTCTCAAAAGCATCGCTGGCGCTCCTCGTCATTCAGCTCGTCATCGTCTCCTCCATCGCGGCGAAATATCTCTACCAGCGCGCCACCTGCCCGAGCGTTTGGACTCGCACCGCCGCCTACGAGCCTGAGCTGGTAATGCGCGGCCGCTATCTCAGCCTGCAACTCACCGTGGACGGATGCGACAGCACGCTGCCGTCTGCAAAGCAGGCAAGATACCCGCGCGACGTAAACGGCGTTCCCACCGGAAACAGGTTCAACATCTTTTCACCCGATACCATCCAGTTCCCCGCAAAGCTCGCGGTGAAAGACAACAAGCTGATCGCGATTCGAATCCCCGAACCCAACGACGCAACCGTGGGCCAGATGGTTGCCGCATGGCCCGGCGCGCCCTGCGACCAGATGCGCCTCACCGAGCCCGTCGACTTCTACATCGCCGAACACGCGACCGACCCATCGCGCCTCAGCTCCGGTCAGGAACTATGGATCGAAGTCACAATCCCGCCCAAAGGGCCGCCGCGCCCACTTCAACTCGCCCTCAAAGACAACGGCGCCTGGAAGCCGCTCGCCTTCCAATAGTCGGCTAGTCGGCGTCTTGAAAGGGCACAGTTAAACAGCCTACGGAAAAACTTGGGGTTTTATTGAACGGAGGAAGCGTGAGGCTTCAGCCCCGCGAATTCAGTCAATACAATAAGAGGGCTTCAGCCCCGGCCGCGACAGCCTTCCACTGCGTTACACTTTCCATTAACCGGGCTGAAGCCCCAAAGCCCGCATTCACACTCTTCAAAGACCCCGGAACACACATCTTCAGGAGCAAACTTAATGCGTCTCACCCCACTTCTTGTCCTTTTCGCAACATCCCTCTCCGCCTTTGCCGTTCGATCGACAGCTGCATCCGATCCGCGTCTCGAAGGCAGCTACAAGTTCAACGAGGGAGGATGGACGTACGTCCATCTGCAAGGCACTCCGGAGCAAGTCGGCTTTCAGCACGGCTATCTCCTCGCCCGCGAGATCGAAGACAACGTGCATGTGTACGAAGTCAGCGAGCCCAACGTCGACAAGCGTCCGTGGAGTTTCTTTCGTGAAGCGGGGAAGACCGTCCTGTGGCCGCATCTCGATCCCGAGTACCAGGCGGAATTGAAGGGCATCGTTGAAGGTCTCAAGGCCCAGGGCTCGAAGCTAGATCTCTGGGATATAGTCGCGTTGAATGGCGATCTCGAATTAAGCGACTACTATCTGCCGTGGCTGAATGCGAAGCAGAAGAAGCCGAATCCCCCAGGTGCAGTTGCGCCGGGCAAGTGCAGTGCATTCATTGCCACCGGTTCCGCGACCAAAGACGGCAAGATCGTGATCGCGCATAGCAACTGGTCTTCTTACGCCGACGGCGAACGCTGGACCGTGGTATTCGACATCGTTCCTGAGAAGGGACAGCACTTCATCATGGATGGATTGCCGGGCGTCATCACCAGTGCGGATGATTTCGGCGTGAATGCAAGCGGCCTGATGATCACCGAGACCACGCTGCCTATGGCAAAAGGATTCGATGTGAATGGCATTCCCGAATTCCAGCGCTCGCGCAAGGCCATGCAGTATGCCACGTCGATCGATGAATACGCAGCGATCATGCGCAAGGGCGACAACGGCGGCTATGCCAACTCGTGGATGATCGGCGATCGCAAGACCGGCGAGATTGCTTACCTCGAACTCGGCCTGCACCAGACCCCGCTCACGAAGAAAAAGGATGGATACTTCGTCTCGTCCAACTTTTCTGCGGACCCGAAGTTGATCCGCGACGACACGCCGGGCTTTAATCCCAACGACCCCGAAAGCTCGATGAATGCCCGCCATATACGCGCCGAAGAATTTATGAAAGAGCACTACGGCAAACTCGATATCGCGCTGGCTGAGATGTATCTCTCCGACCACTACGACAGCTACGAACACAAAATCGACGCCGGCAAGCGCAGCCTCTGCGGTCACGAGGAGACGTCTCCGGTTGGCGAAAAAGTCTGGGACAATCCTCCCTACAGCCCCAGCGGCGCAGTCACCGGCAAAGTCATGGACTCGGAAATGGCGGCGAAGCTGAGCTTCGTCGGCCGGGCAGGACATCCCTGCGGCGAAGACTTCATAGCCGCGCCGTTTTTCGCCGCGCATCCGCAATTCGCCTGGCAGAAACCGATCCTGCACGACATGAAAGCCGGCCCGTGGACAATGTTTTCAGCCGACCAGAAATCCCCATCCGCCGTCGCGGGAAACTAGATCGAAGCAGTTGGTAGCTGGATCCGCCACATGTTGAGTGCACTACTCCTGAATCGCATTTTGATTCAAGGGTGAGAAAGCGAGAGTCCAACGCCGGACTGGGAAACGACGCGCCTATTCCAAAGCGTTCAGATCCGCCAGCCCTTCCGGCAGCGCCATCTCCACGCGCTTGCCTTCCAGATCGATGCGCCGCAGGTAGCTCTTCGCAAACGGAACCAGCACCTCATCGGTCTTACCGCGAACCACCAGCAGCGCCACCGGCCCGGCGGTCCGATCTACGCCCTCAATCTCGCCCACCACCGCCGGCTCGGCGCCAGCCACATCCACCAGCTCGCAGCCGATAAGGTCACCGACGTAGACTTCGTCGTCCCCAAGTGCCGCCCGCTCCGCCTGCGGAATCGCCACCATCAACCCCGCCAGTTCTTCCGCCGCCGAGATCGAATCCACCCCGGCAAAGTGCAGCACTATGCCGCCTTTATGCAGCCAATGCCCCACCAACTCCACCTCGCGCGGAGTCGTGGTGGCCTTCGCGAGCGCCGGCGAGCCACTACCCGCACCGGAGGTGCTGTCGCGTACCAGCCAGAGCCGACGCCGTTCTGCAAATTTTTCAGGAAAATCGGTGAGAATGTCGGCGAAGATCTCGCCTTTACGCCCCTGTGTGCGCCGAACGCGCGCGAGCCACACCCATTGCTCCGCCACGGTCATCTAGTCTCCAGCGGGATATAGCTATTCGGGTGCACAACCAAGCTCTCGCGACAGTTTCTGCTCACCGGGAGGCTGATCGGAGTCCCTGCAAAAAAAAGGTGGAAACCGGGGACCCATCGTTCCGGCGTTTACTCGTCGTCCTCTTCCAGGATGTCGAGCGTGTAGCGATGGTGCAGCTTCATGCTCACCGCCCCCAGAATCGTGCGCACCGAGCGCGCCGTGCGTCCCTGCTTGCCAATCACTTTGCCGACGTCGCCGGGTGCCACTTTCAGTCTCAGGACAGTGTTTTCGTCCCGGTCCACCGACTGCACGTCAACGGCTTCCGGTACATCTACCAGCGCCCGCGCGATTTCGCGGACCAGTTCATCTACTGCCACCATATCTACTTGGGTCATGCACTTGCCTCTGACCGTAAACATCCAACTAGAAGCAACTTGGATCGGTGCGCGAATACTATCACACACCCGTCGTTGTCAGTAAACATGTCCGCGGCAGCCTTGAAAAGGCCGCTGCATACCTGATGAGAAAGGTGAAAGGGAGCTTAGGCTACGGCCGGTTCAGCCGCAGCAGCAGGCGCCGGATTCTTGGTCACCAGCTTGGCCACGATCGGCGAAAACTGCGCGCCCTTGCTGCGCCAGTAAGCCACCCGGTCATGCTTCAACTCCACCGAAGCAGGGCTGGTGCGGGGATTGTAGGTGCCGACCACTTCGATCGAACGGCCATTGCGGGCGCGGTCCTTCTCGATGACCACGATACGGTAATAGGGCTGCTTGGGGGCGCCAACACGCGCCAAACGAATCATCACCACGGCGATACGGTTCCTTTCAAATTCCAATGCTCTGTTGCGGTCTCTTGTAAGTCTTTTAGGGTCAACGCAGACGCGCCGATCATGGAGAGCGCCGAACGGGAAGGTCCAGCCGCACAAGACACAACACCTAAGTATCGCCGATATTGTGCTTTTCGGGCAAGTCAAGACAGCGAAGGGCAGCGGCTCATCTTGAAGTTGTTTTGAAAGGGCACGAGTTTACTCGTGCCGTCTCCGCCGCAACTTGGACAAGGGCTTCAGCCGCTGAGGGGAGGTTTCCTTAGAGCTGCGGCACAACCCAGCGGAGCGCAGGACACGGGCATTCAGCGATTTCAGGTTCGAAAGGTCGCTGATGAAATCCTGTCGTGTGTCAGGGCATGGCTTTAGCCGTGCCGCAAAGCTCCTCATATTAGATCTCGGGCTTCAGCCCCTGAGGGAACACTTTGCCGCCTCATCCCGCCGGAAACAAAAACTTCAGCATCGTCCTGACCCGCCCAGCCCAACTAGCCTCGTCGTGCGTCCCGCCATGCACCCGCTCAAAGTGCATCGTCTCTCCCGGGCGCCAGCCATTCGCCTTCAGCCGTCGCGCCAGCTGTTCCGCGTCGCGCAGCGTCTTCGCTCCTTCGCGATCGCCCACATCCAGCCACACCTTGGGCCGCTCCCAGATCTGCGGTGCGCGCTCGTTCAGATACCCCAGAATGCTCTTGTGATTCCACCACACGCTCGGCGAAAGCAGCGCCAGCCGTCCGAAAACCTCCGCATGCTTCAACCCCAGGTACAGCGTCACCAGCCCACCCAGCGACGAACCGCCCATCCCCGTCCCTTCGCGGTCGCGCCGCACGCGGTACCGGTCAGCGATCCAAGGCAACAGTTCCCGCGTCAGCAGCTGACCATACGCATCGGCCTCGCCTCCGCCCATCTGCCAGTTGTATTCGTGGGTGTATTCGGCGAGTCGACGATCACCAGTGTTGTAGACGCCCACAATCACCAGCGGCTCAACTTCGCCCGCTGCAATGGCCTCATCCGCATGCTCGCGCACCTGCCACGTGCGCCCCTTCACAAACGAAGTTCGCCCATCAAAAAGATTCTGCCCGTCGTGCAGATACAGCACCGGGTATGTCCGCTCCGATTCCTCGTCATATCCCGGCGGCAAATACACAATCACATCGCGTGCATCGGGCAGGAATTCGCTTTGAAAAGCGCGATGCAGCCGCAGCCGGGGATGCTGCAGAGCGTCATCGGGAGTCATCATGCCCTCGGGCGTGCCCTCGCTTGCTTGTGACTCCAGGTTCAATCCCTGCGACCCCTCGTCGAATCGGTAAGTGCCAACTGCCGTCCCATCGTCGATGGGCGGGAAGCTCGAAAAACATGTACCCGTGGCTGTTACAGTATCAAGAAAACCGCAGCTCTCCAATGCCGGACCCAGGAGTGAAAGCCAACCCATGAATCGTGAGTACCATAAGTGGCATTCCACCCGCCTCGGCCGCAACATGGAGATGCTGGTATTCGGCCACTCCGGCCTGCCCGTCCTCGTCTTTCCCACCTCCGGCGGCCGCTTCTTCGAGTTTGAAGACCGCGGCATGATTGACGCCGTCTCCGGCCGCATCAACAACGGAGATCTGCAGTTCTACTGCGTCGATTCCGTCGACATGGAGAGCTGGTACAACCGCAACGTCCCTCCGCGCTGGCGCATCGCCCGCCATGTCCAGTTCGAGGACTACCTCATTCACGAAGTCGTGCCACTCATTCGCCGCAAAAACTGGGACCAGCACCTCGTCTCGCTCGGCTGCAGTTTCGGCGGATACCACGCGACCAACATCGCCCTGCGCCATCCCGACATCTTCACCGGCCTGCTCACTATGTCCGGCGCATTCGACCTGTCCAACTTCCTCGGCGGCTATTACGACCAGGACTGCTACTTCAACCTGCCCACCCACTACCTGCCCAACATGGCCGACCCCTGGTTCTTCGATCACTACCGCCGCAACACCTATATCCTCGCCACCGGATGGGACGATCAGTGCCTGGGCCAGAATCAGAATCTCGACCGCATCATGAGTTCTAAAGGCATCCCTCACAAACTCTATACATGGGATACCTACAACTCCCACGACTGGCCCACGTGGATGGGAATGATCCGGGAATACCTGTGAACCAGAAATACTGATCAGGAACACCTATAATGTGAACAGACATTTTGTCCCGTCTTCCATGAAACTCTCCGCGATATTCTCCTGTCTGTTCCTGGCCGCCATTTTCATTTCCAGTCAGTGTGCCGCGCAGGACACGGTCCCCGGCCTACCCTGCGACATCACCACGCTGCCCGCTGACACCCCGATTCGCCTCCTTGCAGGCTCTGGTCCGATCCCTTATTTATTTGCCTGTGGTGTGCGCGGTTCCGGCACCTGCATCCCCGGCAAACTCGATCCCGGACTCGTGGTGAGCGCCGGTCCCGCACAGAACGGCCTCACCTGCGTCTCCGGGGGCGACTCCACTTCCGGTTGGGTGCCCACTTCACGCCTCGCACCCGTTCCCGCTGACCCGCACGCTTCACTCTCCCAATGGGTCGGCTGGTGGCGACAGGAAACCGAGACCCCAGCCAAGAACAACGATCGTCTGCTCATCACGCGCACAGGATCTCCGGGCGTGCTCCATATCAGCGGACGGGCGTACTGGTATGGGGCTAACGACGACGTCCATTTCGGCGAAGTCAACGCGGACGCCAAACCCATAGGCAATTATTTGCACGCCGTGCAGGGCGACGATCTCTCCGGCTGTGTTGTCGACTTGAAATTTGATCCAGCCACCCACACCATTTCCGCCTACGACAACATGCGCTGCGGCGGCATGAACGTTCGCTTCGCGCGCGCATGGACAAAATTCACGCCGGCCTCGTAGAGAAACTCTCATCGCAGAATAGAATCATCCGAACCCGGTATCCTGTAGACATGAAACAAAGGACGAAACGATGAGCGAACTCAATCCATACGCCAAATATCTCGATGGCCGCCCCCTCCAAGCCATTCTGTCCTCGACGTCCCACGAAATCGCGAATAAGCTCCAGATGATCGGCCCCGACAAGACCGTCACAGCCCCCGCTCCCGGCAAGTGGAGTCCCGCCGAAATCGTGTGCCACCTTGCCGACTGCGAAATCGCTTTCGCCTTCCGACTCCGCCAGACACTCGCCGAGGAGCACCACGTCCTACAGCCATTCGACCAGGAAAAATGGGCTGCGCCCTACCCCGGCATCTCCGCAAAAGACGCGCTCACGGCTTTCACCGCCTTGCGCAATTGGAACCTCGTGCTCATCGCAAAGTCTCTTCCGTCGTTTGCCTCCAAGCCCGTCACGCACCCTGAGCGCGGCACCATGACCTTCCAAACCATCGTGGAAACCATGGCCGGCCACGACCTCAATCATCTGGACCAACTGCGGCGCCTCGCGCCGACATCGGTCTGATCTACCGCTTCCGCGCAATATCGCACAACATATCCGAATGAATGTTCAGCCCCAGGTTGGTCATGTTGTAAAAGTGTTCGCTGGCTACGAGCCACACGATCTCGCAGATGGCTCGCTCTGAAAAATGCGGCTGCAGCCTTTTGAATGTTTCCGGCTCGACTTTTTTCTTTGTCGTCAGCTCAGTCACATAATCCAGCGCGGCACGTTCCGCTTCAGAGAACAGCGGGCTTGTGTCGTAGTGCTCCATCGCATCGAATTTGGCCTCATTCATTGACGCCTTGATTACAAATGACCTCCCAATGTCAATGCAGAACAGGCACACATTGATCCGAGCAACCTGTTCGCGAATCAGCATCGCCGTTTCCGGCGGCAATATCAGCTTCCTGTCCAGTTTCGCAATCTTAGCGACGAACAGCCCAAACGCCACCGGCAGCCGCGAATTAACTACCTTCAGCGGAGTCGGCACCTTTCCAAATTGCCGCCGCGCCATGACGTACGCCAACTTCTTCAGCAATCCTTGCGGCTTCTCAATGGGTGCAAGAAAAACGTCCATCTCCAACCTCCTTCATCAATCTAAAACGACCGGCGCGGTGCATCCCAGGTCTCGGCTCCTTAGGTCTTGGATATTCATTCATCGACTGCGGTTTCCGATTTCGAGAATTCAAATGAGATCGCCCCCCAAGGCGGATACGCTGCCTGAGCACTTGATCCCATTCCTGCGTCCATTGCGAAGGGAACACTTTTAAGTATTGAGAGGGAAAACAATGGAAAAACTGTCAGTCTGGTTCCGCAATGGCCTGGCGCTGGTGGGATTGGTGGCGCTGGGATATTGCCTCGGTTCTGCCCGCGCGGTAAGAGCGTCGAGCTACGATGCAGGAGACATGCAGTTTCAGCTGGGCGAAGTAAATCAAACCAGCTCGTTGCTCGTTTCCCAACCCGGCACCCGCACGGTCTTCGTCTACCAGGGAGCGACAACCGGCAACTCCGAGCTTCATTGCAGTTTCAAGTTCCAGCTGGCCCGCCCCGGTGAACCAATTCACCGCACCGCCTGTGCACTCCAGTAGCCAGGCAGCATAATTCTCTGCAAGAGATCCGTCCATCCCCGTTCATGGGGTATGGACTACGTCGGGCTATTGCTTCATTCGGGCACCTTTTTCAGCCGTCCGCGGTCCAACTCAGTACCATTCCCGTTGGTTCGAGGAGGACTCGTGCGCCCAACCCTGATCGCCTTTTGCCTCGCCGTCTTTACCCTCACCGCCACCGCCCAATCCGGCACGCCCGCCAAACCCAAACAAGCCGCGAAGCAAAAGGAGTCAGCCGCACCGCAGGTGGCGCCGAAGGCGCAGTTGGCCGCACCGCAGGTGCCGCAGGGGGTGGTGAAGGACTTGCCGGTGCGCAAGGTTGTTCTCTACAAAAACGGTGTCGGCTACTTCGAACACGCCGGCTCCGTCACCGGCAACCAGCGCGTCGCCATTGATTTCACCTCACCGCAGTTGAACGACGTTCTCCAGTCGCTCACCGTGCTCGACGAAGGCGGAGGCCGCATCGCCGGTGTCAATTACAACTCCACCACCCCGCTTGCTGAGCAGCTCAAAACGCTCTCTCTGGGCATGAATGAAGACCCCACCTCGACCGACCTCTTCGAGGCCCTGCGCGGCCAGCGCGTCGAAGTCTCAGGCGCGCCCGGCGGCCCGATCAGCGGACGCCTCATGTCCATCGAGTCCCGCAACGAAAGAGTCGGCGATGACAACACCCAGACCACCGTGGGCAAGTTTTACCTCACGCTTGTCGCTGCATCGGGCGCCGTCCGCGTTATCGAACTTACGCCAACCCTCAGCGTCCGTCCCACTGACGTCAATCTTCAAGGCCAGCTCGACCGCTATCTCGAACTGCTCTCGACCACTCACTCCACCGGCCTGCGTCATCTCACCCTCGACTCGCTCGGCCAGGGCCAGCGCCAGCTTCGCGTCAGTTACATCAGCGAAGTTCCCGTGTGGAAAGCAACCTACCGCATGGTCTTTCCGCGCGAAGCCAACGGCAACGCCATCGTCCAGGGCTGGGCCGTCGTCGACAACACCGTAGGCGCAGATTGGGACAACGTTCAGCTCTCACTCGTTGCGGGCGCGCCGCAAAGTTTTATCCAGCCGCTCTCGCAGCCGCTTTACATGCGCCGTCCAGAAATCCCGATCGCTACCGAAGCTGAAACCACGCCCCAGACCCACGAAGCCGCAGAAATGGATGAAGAAAAAGTCGTAAATGCAGCTCCAATGCCGATGGCCGCCGCCCGCAAAATGGGGGTGCAGCAGCAACTGAAAGGGGCTTACCAGAGCTCCCTGGGCCAGGCGACCCAATCCGTCAGCGTCAATGCACAGAGTTTCAATGCCATGGATCAACCTGTGGGCGGCATTGCCGGAATCGGTGTAGGTATGGGCAGCGGCTACGGCGGCGGCGTCTATCGCCCCTCTGACGCCATTGGTGAAGGCGATGTTTCCACCAACGCCTTCGACGACTTTTTTGAATACGCCCTCACCCAGCCCGTCACCATCCACAAAAATGAGTCTGCAATGGTGCCGATCCTGCAGGAGGAATTACCCGCCGCCCACGTCACACTCTGGAGCGAGCAGAATCCTCATCCCCTTCGCGCCGTCTGGCTTGAAAACAAATCCAAGCTCACCCTCGACGCCGGCAGTTTCTCTATCTTTGAGAGCGGCGAGTTCGCCGGCGAAGGTCTTCTCGATCCTATCCACCCCGGCGAGCGCCGCCTGCTTTCCTACGCTGCCGACCAGGCCATGCACGTCAAGATCACCGCGCGCACGGGCGACCGCACACTCCACCATCTCCAGATTCACAAGGGTCTCATTGTCGAGAAATACATGGACGCGGCATCCATCACCTATTCCGCTACCAACTCCGCCGACCTCGATCGCGAATTGCTCCTCGAACATCCCCGCCACAACAATGGCTGGACACTCGATGATGGAGTCAAAGCCGCGGAAACCACTCCAGATCTCTACCGGTTCCGTCTGCCCGTCTCGGCGCACTCAACTGCGAAGCTCGAAGTCCGCGAGCGCGGACCGGAATATACCCGCGTCTCCCTCGACCCCAACCAGAGCAGTTCGACTTATTTACTTGATCTGGTCAAGCGCGTTCCCGATGCTGAGAACGAACTCAAGCCGGTTATCGACGCGCAGGTTCACCTGGCCGAAATCGATCAGAAAATTGCAGATTCAAAAAAACAGGAAGAAACCGCCGCAGCCGACGAAGCCCGCGACCGCGAAAACCTCACCGCTCTCAAAGGCAACGACGCCGCCCACCGCTTCGTCGACGAACTCAATCATGCCGAAGACCTCTTGCAGGCAACCCGCAAAGCCACTGCCGATTTGGAGAAACAGAAGTCCGACGCCGTCGACAAGCTAAGCGCGATCATCTCGTCCCTGAGTTTTGACTGGGACGTAACAAAAAAGAACTAGACAGCCTTCAACCGAGCTGCGAATCCTTCGTTTTTGAATTTATTCAGAATTGTCATCCTCAGGGTGAGGTGCGTCGCTGGGGTGGTGGAGACCTTGGATATCACAGGGAGCCGGAGGGAGCAGGGGCCTTCAGGCCCCTGAATGTCGGTCTCAGAAAGGTGCGGCCTTTAGGCCCGGACCGTCACAATCCAGACGATGGACGCTAAACGCTGGCCGCCATTTCCACTTTCCCCATCGCAAACTCGATCAGCCGCGCCGTCTCGTCCTCATCCTCTTGCGACGAAACCATCAAGTCGTACAGGTGCGGATTGCACCACCTCTTGCCGAAATACTGGTAGAGGTACTTGGCTCGCTCATCGTCCACAATGCGAATGCGCTGCTCTATATCGGCACCGGCCTCCAGCCGCGTCCGCAGGCGCAGAATGCGCTGTTTCAGCGGCGCGTAGACAAAGACGTGAAACACATCCGGCTTATGCTGCAAAACGCACTGCGCGCCCCGACCCACAATCACGCAGTTCCCATCGGTGTGCGCTTTCTCGATAATCTTTTGCGACAGCTTGACCATCTCCTCGGCGTCAAACACCGAGTTCTCCTGAAGCGCAAGTCCGGCCGTTAAAGCCGCGCTGCGCATGGCCTGCTGGTTGATGCGTTTCAACCACGAATCCACATGCTCGTCGTAGTGGCGAACCACTTTCGGATCAACGTGCGCCGCATATGCGATGGCATCGATGATGTCGCGATCCAATAGCTTCCAACCCAGCCGCTCGGCAATCCTCTGTGCAATGCGCCCGCCGCCACTCCCAAACTCCCTGTTCACCGTCAATACCCGGTAATCCATTGAGCGCCTCCTGTAACGCTGACGCCCAAACACTACGCCGCCCGGCAGCTTTTCGCAGTGACGAACGCCACTTTGTGCAACCCATTGGAATCAAATAGCCTCTACCCGTACACTGGGAAAACAACGGCGACACCGCACCCGTAGCGCAGCCGCCAAGGCAGGGGGGACAGCATGAAAAAGATCGGCGTTCTGTTCGGCATGGAAAACAGCTTTCCCGGCGCGCTCGTCGAGCACATCAATGCCCGCAGCATTGATGGCGTTACTGCTGAGTTCGTCGAAACCAGTGCCGTGCACCTCGACAAGCCCTCACCATACGCGGTCATCGTCGACCGAATCTCCCACGACATTCCGTTCTACCGCGCCTATCTCAAGCACGCCGCGCTCAACGGAACCATCATCATCAACAATCCCTTCTGGTGGTCCGCCGACGACAAGTTTTTCAACTACACCCTCGCCGCCAAGCTCGGCGTAGCCGTTCCAGCCACCGTAATTCTTCCCCACAAGAAACATCCCGAGGGCACCACCGACCGCTCCATGCGCAACCTCGAATATCCTCTCAATTGGGATTCGGTTTTTGAATACGTGGGCGAGCACGGATTCATGAAGCCCGTCGACGGCGGCGGATGGCGCGACGTTTATCAAATCCACAATCGCCCTGAGTTCTTCGCCGCATACGACCAGTCGCGCGATCTCTGCATGCTCTATCAGAAGGCAGTCGACTTCAATGAGTACTTCCGCTGCTACGTCGTCGGCCAGAGCAAGGTCCACATCATGCCCTACGATCCGCGCAAACCCCATCACGAGCGCTACGTCCAGAACCCACCTGCCTACGATAAAAAACTTCTTGCACGTGTCGAAAAGGATGCGCTCACCCTCTGCCGGGCGCTAGGTTACGACCTCAACACCGTTGAATTCGCTGTAGAGAACGGCATCCCTTATGCCATCGACTTCATGAACCCCGCTCCCGACGCCGATCTCCATTCCGTTGGCCAAGCCAATTTCGACTGGATCGTCAAGGAAGTCGCCGACCTCGCCATCGCCAAAGCGCAAAGCGCCCCAAAGCCTCTCGAACTTCGCTGGTCGACATTCCTCTCTGGCCCCGCCCCCAAAAAGCCAGAAGCAAAAAAAACTGCGACAAAACAGTCGCCGGCAAAGCAATCGCCGCCAAAGAAACCGTCAAGTCCCGTCGCCCCAAAATCCCCCGGCCCCGCGAGCTAAGCGCGAAGGATCTCCCAGCATCCAAACAATTTGTCTGCCTAATCGGCGATTTGTTCAGCGCTAATCCCTACCCCCTACTCCCTACCCCCTACCACCTAACTCCCGCCTCTGAGTCATTTCTCTTCTGGACAGCGCGTACCCATCAGAGTCATGATCGAGACATCCTTCCCTGCCTCGAAAAACATTGGATTTCTCCCCGGGGAAGCTCTCATCGATCACGACTGACTTCGAAAATTGAGGTCCCCATGAAACGGAACACTCAGATCCTCACGGCCCTTGCGATTGGCGCCGTTCTGTTTGCTTTCGCGTACGTCCTCCACCGCAGGCACGCCGCCACTTCTAGTGTTGTGGCCGCAGCTACAGTCACAGCCCCAACGGATTCCAATGGCGCGGATCCTGTGGCAGCCGATCCAAATTCGCCTTCTGATCCGGATGCGAATACAGCCGAGAACCCTGACGAGCAACAGGCTGGTGGCTCGCAGGACGACAAGCTCGCTTCGCTGAAAGAACTACGCGACTCCGGCGTTATCAACGAACAGGAATACGAGGCCAAGGTCAGCGCCCTGCAGAGTGAATCCGCGCCGTCTGCTGCACTGCCTGACAACGTCCCCATGCGCACCGTCGAAATCGACGATCCCCAGTTGGGGATGCGGGCCGCGACGATGCAGATTCCTGCCGATTGGAAGTTTGGCGGCACCGTCATCCGCGCCGGCGGGTGTCATGGCAATGGCGCACAGGTCGTCTACAGCATGCATAGCCCCGACGGCACGATGGGAATCGAGGTTTATCCAAGCTTCATCTGGAGAAACTCCGGCCAACCACCGCAGCCAAAGAACCTCTCGCCACGCATCGCAGCTATGAACCCCCCACCGCGAAATCCCTGCGAAGCACTCGAGATCGACAGTGCCGAGGGTTTTCTTGAGCACGTGGTTTTGCCCACCCTGCGCCCGTGGGCCAAAGTGACGAATATCGGACCGTTGATGGAGCCCGGCCAGGTGGTACTCCGCCAGCGTCTGCAGGTTCTGGAGCAGCAGGCGGAGCAGCAGGCAGCGAGAGCTCGGCAGGCGGGTTTCCCCAAAGGCAGCCATCCGGACCAGCACATGCTCGACGGCGGCATCGCTTACGCAAGCTACAATCTAAACGGCCACGAGGTCGATGAAACTCTGTCTACCGCAGTGCATTGCTCGGCGAGTTGGATGCCCGGCAGCTACGTCTCTACGCCTTCAGTCAATGTGAACTGCAATGCCTGGCCGCTGGTGGTGCTGCGCGCGCCCCGCGGAACTCTACCCCAAAACCTCAACCGCCTGCTCGCCATCAAGGCAACCTATCAGATGGACCAGACCTGGGATTACGTCATGGGCCAGCTCATTCAGCAAATGGGGCAGCAGATGCTGGCTGCTTCCAACGCACAGTTTCAGACGATGATGCAGAATTCCCAGGCCATGGCCGCGGCCCGTACCGCACAGCACAATGCCTTCATGCAACAGCAAGCCGGCAGTTTCGCAACCAGCCAGGCCCAGTTCTATTCTCACCAGCAAGCCATGGACGAATCCGCTCATAGCACCGTGCTCTACGCGCTCGACCAGCACGGCTTCATCGATTCGAAAACCGGCAGGGAGTACGACATCAGCAATCAGTACAACCACGCCTACCTGGGAACGGATGGAACCCTGGTCGGAAGCTCAGGCCCCCTTAGCGTCAACAGCACTGTGCCGGGGATCAGCTATTCAGAAATACCTATGCGTTGAACCCGCCGCCGTCGCACACGACGCAACCGTGATGCCTGACCTGGAATCGCCGACCCACCGCAGTTGGCTAAGCAATCTTCCTAAACGTCAGGTTGTATCGATACGGCCCCGTCAGCGGATGGTGTCCCGGCTTTAGCGGCAACACACCATGGAACCTCATCCGCGACGGTCCGCCCCACACAATCACGTCCCCATGCTCCAGTAGAATTCGCTTCGTCTTGTCCGTGCGTTCGAGGCCTCCCAGCAGGAAAATGCACTCCAGCCCCAGCGAAACGGACACAATCGGCTGCGTCATATCGCATTCGTGCCGGTCCTGGTGCAGCCCCAGCTTCGTGCCCGCCTGGTAGCGATTGATGTGGCAGGTGTCCGGCCGGAACTGCGGAAACCCCGACCGCACCGCGCACCGCACAGCGAACTCCGCCAGCACCCGCGGGATCGGCGGCCACAAACGCGCCCGGTGCGGTTTCTCCGGATCCCACCGCCGCGCAAAAGCACGCTCCGTCCCGCAGTCCGTCACCATCACTTGCATCGGCAGCCCGCTTGGGGTGGTCGCGTGATGCAGAGGCGCGGCGGCCATAATCGTCTCAATGGCAGCGAAAAACTCCGCATCCTGCGGCAGCGCCAGCCCCCGCATCAGCACCGCCCCCGCAAAAATCTCCTCATGCGTCGGCTCCACTTCGAGTTGGGAAAACAGATTCATGACACGGCAGCATATTACATGAAAAGCGAACAAAAAGCGAAACTCTATTTCGTCCACTCGCCCAACTGCCTTCTACTCCCTACTCCCCATTCCCCAGTCCCTAATCCCTAACCCCCAACCCCTGATCCCTTACAATGCCCGTAATCCCGCAACATCCGGAGGCATCCATGCGCCCTTCCTTCTCGCTCGGCATTGAAGAGGAGTACCAGACCATCGATCCGGTCACGCGCGACTTGCGCTCTCACATCCAGACCGAGATGCTGGCCCAGGGCAAACTGCGGCTCCAGGAGCGCGTCAAGGCCGAAATGCACACCTCCGTCGTCGAGGTCGGCACCCGCGTTTGCCGCAACATCGACGAGGCCCGCGAAGACATCTACGAACTCCGCCGCGAAATGATCAAGCTCGCCTCGGATCACGGCCTGCAGCTCGTCGCCGGTGCTACACACCCTTTCGCCGACTGGCGTACCCAGGAGATTTATCCCGATCCGCGCTATCACCAGGTCGTCAAAGATCTCCAACTCGTTGCCCGCGCAAACCTCATCTTCGGCCTTCACGTACACGTCGGCATCGAAGATCGCGAAGCTGCGATCCGCATCATGAACTCGATGCGTTACTTTCTCCCCCACATCATGGCGCTCGCCACCAACTCGCCCTTCTGGCTCGGCCTCAACACCGGATACAAGGGCTACCGCGCGAAAGTTTTCGAGAATTTCCCCCGCACCGGCATCCCCGACGCTTTCTCCAGCTACTCCGAATTCGAAAACTACGTCAGCCTTCTCGTCCGCACCAACTGCATCGATAACGCCAAAAAAATCTGGTGGGACATCCGTCCTCATCCCTTCTTCAATACCGTCGAAGTCCGTGCCTGCGACATCCCTCTTCGCGCCGAAGAAACTGTTGCGATTGCCGCGCTCATCCAGGCCACAGCTGCCTATCTCTACCGTCTCCACGCCTCCAACCAGGACTTCCGCCAATACGCGCGCCCATTGCTGATGGAAAACAAATTCCGCGCCGTCCGCTACGGCCTCGACGGCATGCTCATCGACTTCGGCCGCCAGCAGGAAGTTCCAGAGCGCGACCTCATCGAGGAATATCTCATCCTCATCGACAGGGAAGTGGACGAACTCGGCAGCCGCGATGCCATCGACGGCATTCGTAAGATTCTCCATACCGGCACCGGCGCCGACCGCCAGCTTAAAGTCTTCGAAGAATCCAAAGGCGACCTCAAAGCCGTAGTCGACTACATGGCCAGCGAAACCTGCGCCGGCCTCTAGCACGCTTGGCAATTCCTTCGATCTGGCCTATCGTAAGCGCTAAGAGACCGTTGCGGTGCGCATTGCGCAGGAGGCCGAGATGGCAAGTTCCCTCGAATCGCGGCAGGAAAAACCCCTCGGTGCCGACATGGAAGAGTGGGATGAGTTCTTACAGGGCCGTTACCGGGAAGGGAAGTCGCAGGAGGAGTTTCGGCAATATGATGCGAAGGCCAACCCCGGTGTCGCGCGCTTCTATCGCCTCAACCACGAGAACCAGACCCTCGACTACGTGCTCGCCAAAGAGCGCGAATATTTCCCTTTGCTGAAAGGGAAAAAGTCGATCTGGGAAGCCGCCGAGTTCCTCAACACCCTTGTTGACGATAGCGACCCCGACACCGATCTCACCCAGATCGAGCACCTCCTCCAAACCTCTGAGGCCATCCGCGCCGACGGCCGCCCTCGCTGGTTCGTGCTTGCCGGATTCGTTCACGATCTCGGCAAGGTTCTGTGCCTGTGGGGCGAGCCGCAGTGGGGAGTTGTCGGCGACACATTCCCCGTCGGCTGCGCATTTTCAGAGCACATCGTCTTCCCCGAATACTTCGCTGCCAATCCCGATCTGCATCATCCCGTGTACTCGACGAAGTACGGCATCTACGAGCCAAACTGCGGCCTCGACAAGGTGCACATGTCCTTCGGCCACGATGGATATATTTACGAGGTCATGAAGAATTATCTTCCCACTGAAGCGCTCTATATGTTGCGCTACCACTCCTTTTATCCCGCCCACAAACATGGCGCATACCGTCACCTGATGACGGAAGAGGATGTTGCCATGTTCCATTGGGTAAATGAATTCAACCAATACGACCTTTACTCAAAAGGTCACGCCAAGCCGAAACTCGAAGAGATCAAGCCCTACTACGACGACCTCTTCGCAGAGTTCTTCCCCAACGAAATCGCCTGGTAATTTCCGGAACCAACATCCCCGTCTCGATTGCGTAGGTCATCTCACACAAGGCCTAACCGGAAGTAATCATGAACCGGGTAATGTCCGGATTGCCCACCAACCGCCCACGACGCTCTTTACGCAGCCGGAACATAAACTGAAGGCGGCGTATAGTCAATCTCAATCAGAGTGATGGACGAAGCATGCGAGCAAATCGAAAATGGGTGTGGAGAGTTGCGGCTCTTGGAGTGGTGCTTCTCATTACATGTTCCTTTTGGTTTGCCGTTGGGCGCGGGCACTGGATGACGCAGGTGAATTGGGTCACGGTTGAAGTGGACGGTCGGCCGGTGCAGGCTGAGTCATACATCGGGAATCCAACGGACAACGAAGCTGACGCATTCCTTCTCGTGCACTCACCCGACGCAGGCGATTACATTCTCAGCTTTGGAAATGAAAGCTATCGCGTAGCCACGAGCAAGGAGTACATCCGCCTGCGCCGACACGCCTGGACTCTGAAGCCCATCGGCGATGGTCAGTTCATCAACCCGATGCCATTTGAACGGCTAAACGAATACCGCATTTCCTCGGGCGGGCACCTCGTAAAAGTTCGATTCTGACAGATCGGGAAACCTTGCAAGTCTGGGGCATCCAATGCGCACGCCTTTGTGCGTTACTCCTGTATCACCGTCTACCCAGAAATAACGACTTGAGCAATAGGCGAATTTCCCGGCCCCTCTCTTACCAAATTCCCGGGTTTGCAGATTATTTCCCCTGACTTCGATACCCTCGTACTTGAGAGACAACAAACCCTCCGCACTCCGTCATCGGGCGCAAATTCCGGCGGGACCGCAAATTCCTTATTTGCAGGACCTTGGGACTTAGCTTTCTGAAAAAAGGAACTTTACCGCAGAACACTGCCCGCAACGCTCTTCGATTCAGGAAATTGCAGAAACACCCAGGGGCGGGGGATAGGGGGGTACCGCACTGTCTCCAAAGAAAGGCCAAACATGTTTCAGACCTGCCATCACGTCATGCCCAGTGGACGCCGCTGTGAGTCGCCCGCCCTGCGCGGCTACGCTTTTTGCTACTTCCACGCGCGCCGCGCCCCAGTGCACAAAGGCAGCCCGGACGAAATACGCATCGAGCTGCCAGCCACACTCGATCGCGCCGGAATCGCGCAGACTCTCCATCAACTCCTCAACGCACTCGCCAATAACCGCATCAGCGCCCGCCGTGCATCCATCCTCCTTTATGGTTTGCAAATGGCAAGTTCCAATCCCGAGAACTTTGGCCCCGTGCCCCGTCCAATCGACGCGGATCTTGACCAGCTGTCCACCGAACTAAGTGCGATGCTCTCTCAGATGAATCTTCGCGGCCGGAGCGCTCCAAGAACAAAACCGTTCGCCCCTTCGACGGCGCAGAAGTAAAATTTGAGAGTTTTCAAGAGGCCCCGCGAAAGGTGAAGGATGCACGAAAACACGCCCGCACTTCTGTCCAGGGTTCAAGCGCACTCCGCCCAATGGTTTGCCACGCTCGGCTCTCGTCCGGTCAGAGCCACCGCGACTGCCGATCAGTTGCGGCAGGAAATTGGCGGACCGCTTCCCATCGAGGGAACGGACCCCGCAGCCCTCACCGATATTCTCGCCGCGACGGGGATGCGCGGAACTGTCGCTTCTGCCGGACCGCGCTATTTCGGCTTCGTGGTCGGAGGCAGTCTTCCCGCAGCCCTCGCCGCCGACTGGCTTGTCTCTGCCTGGGACCAGAACTCCGGTGTCTATGTAATGTCTCCCCTCGTCTCCGTGATCGAAAAAGTCACAGGCTCCTGGTTGCTTCAACTCGCTAGTCTGCCATCATCCATGAGTTTTGGATTTGTAACCGGCTGCCAGATGGCGAACTTCACCAGCCTCGCCGCCGCGCGTCACCGCGTCCTCGCCAACGCCGGATGGGACGTCGAAGCCAACGGACTCTTCTCAGCACCGCCCATCCACGTCGCAGTCGGCGAAGAAGCGCATTACACCATTTCCATGGCCTTGCGTCTCCTCGGTCTCGGCGCCAATCGCGTGCACAAGATCCCGACCGACAGCCAGGGCCGCATGCGCCCCGATCTGTTAGCAGAAAATCTGCGAACTCACCAGGGACCCTGCATTGTTTGTGCGCAGGCCGGCAACGTCAATACCGGCGCAGTCGATCCGCTCACCGAAATTGCGGCGCTGGCGAAGGAGCGCGGCGCATGGCTGCACGTCGATGGAGCATTCGGTCTTTGGGCCGCCGCTTCGCCTCACCGCGCTGCACTGGTGCGTGGCATGGAGTTGGCTGATTCCATCGCCACCGACGCGCACAAGTGGCTCAACGTTCCCTACGATTGCGGCATCGTCTTCTGCGCTGACGAGGCCGCGCACCGTAGCGCTATGTCGCTGGCTGCGGCCTATATCGTCGCCACTGGTAGTGAGCGCGATCCTCACGAATTCGTGCCGGAAGAGTCGCGTCGCGCTCGCGCCGTGCCTGTCTACGCGGCAGTGCGTTCTCTCGGCCGCAACGGACTTGCTGAAATGGTCGAACGCAATTGCCGTCAGGCAGAGCGATTCGCAGAATCTCTTCGTGCCGCGGGCTATCAAGTCCTCAACGACGTCGTGCTCAACCAGGTTCTCGTCTCATTTGGTACCGCAGACCAAACCAGGCGCACCATCGCCGCCATTCAGGAAGACGGAACCTGCTGGTGCGGAGTCACTGTCTGGAAGAATCAGACAGCCATGCGCATCAGCGTCAGCAACTGGTCCACGACCGACAACGATGTTGACCAAAGCATTGAAGCAATCTTGCGCGCGGCCACAAAATCCGCTCCGGTCTCAGGTGGGAATGACGTTGAAATTCAACCCGTCCCCTAATTCGGACTCGCGGCGTTCTTGGCTCACACCCACTCACCTTTGCGCATCAGAGGTTCCGCTGTGCCACTTGCCGAAATGCCGTCGATATCCAGTTCACCCGATCCAATCATCCAGTCCACATGAATCAGGCTGTCGTTTGCACCCTTTGCTGCAAGTTCCTCCGCCGTCAGCTTGTCTCCATCGCGAACGCACGATGTGTATGCCTGTCCCAGTGCAATGTGCGACGCGGCGTTCTCATCAAAAAGGGTATTCAAAAAGAGCATCCCGCTACTTGCAATCGGAGACGAATGCGGAACCAACGCCACTTCGCCCAGGCGCCGCGCTCCATCGTCGGTGTCGATCAGTTTTTGAAGCACCTCCTGACCTCTCGTTGCGCGGGCCTCTACGATGCGCCCGTGTTCGAAGCGAACATGAATTCCTTCGATCATCGTTCCCTGGTGCGACAGCGGCTTCGTCGCTGTCACTGTTCCCTCCGCGCGATCTTTGTGCGGCATGCTGAACACTTCTTCCGTCGGCATGTTCGCTACGCAATACAGCCCGTTTCCCGCTGTTGTTCCGCCGCCCATCCACACGTGGTCGTCAGCCAGACCCAGCAGGAAGTCTGTTCCCGGCCCGCGATATTTCAGCGACGCAAATCGCTTTGCGTTCATGTAAGCCGCACGTTTTTGCAGCGTGGCGTCATGCTCCTTCCACGCGCTCACCGGGTCCTCGACATTGATGCGCGTCGTATAGAAGATTGCTTCCCAAAGCTTTTCCAATGCCACCTCGGGCGCATCCTCTGGAAACATCGCTGCTGCCCATGCCGGCGTTGCGCTGGCGACGATCGTCCAGTTGATCTCATGGCGCGTGATCAATTCGAGTGCGGGCCGATATGCCCTTGAGACTGCGCGATTGGCTCGTCCGACTTTATCCGGATCCTCGTTCGACAGCAGCATCGGATTGCCGCCGGTAATGGCCAGTCGCGCGGCCCCGCTCCTGAACGCCGCGCCCATTCCGTCGTAGAGCCACTTCGGAGCCTTGTCAAACGCATCATCGGGCGCCAGCCGATACCGCATTAGCGCCGCTTCATCATCGGTGTAAAGCGTCGTTACCAGCGCAGCGCCTGCCCGGTAGGCCTGCTCCGTAATCCGACGTGCCAGCGAAACGGAATCAAGAGATGCCGTCATCACCAGTTCCTGCCCGGCCTTCAGCCCCAGTCCAACCTTAACCGCAACCTCAGCGAGCAGTTCGAGTTTTTGTTCGTGTGTACGTTGCTCTGCAATCACTGCAGGTTCCTTCATCCTTTTCTCCCATTATTCCGATGTGTCTCATCGCAGAGTCGAGCTCAATCAGAGTCCTCTTGCGACGTAAGTGCTGTCCCGCGGCTCAATACATCAGCTTCTTCATCAAGTAGGTAAACTCCTCGGCCTGTGACCGGGCGGTCTGCTTGTTGTCCGCGCCCACGCCGTGGCCACCTTCCGTGATCTCGTCGTAGTAGAACGGCAAATGAAACTCCTCCATGCGTGCCGCAAACTTCCGCGCATGCACCGGACCGACTCGATCGTCCTTCGTCGTCGTAAAGATCAGCGGTTCAGGATAGTGCACGTCTGCCTTCAGCTGGTTGTATGGGGAAATCGACGCCAGAAACGCGCGTTCTTCCGGCACCGACACCGACCCATACTCGCCCACCCACGACGCGCCCGCCGACAAGTGCTCAAATGCCAGCATATCCAGCAGCGGCACCTGGATCACCACCGCATTCCACATGGTTGGATGCTGTGTAAACTCGACTCCCATCAGCAGTCCGCCATTCGAGCCACCCTCGATGCCCAGCCTTCCCGGCGAGGTGATCTTACGCGTCATCAGGTCCTCTGCGACCCCGAAGAAGTCGTCGTAGATCCGTTGCCGGTGCGTCTTCAGTCCTGCATCATGCCACGCCGGACCAAACTCGCCGCCACCCCGGATGTTGGCCAGCACAAACACGCCGCCGTGTTCCAGCCAGAGCTTCCCCATTAACGGGTTGTAATGGGGCGTGTTCGAAACCTGGAATCCCCCGTAAGCCGTCATCAGCGTAGGATTCTTCCCGTCGTAATTGATGTCTTTGCGGTGCACCACGAAATACGGGACCTTAGTTCCGTCCTTCGACGTCGCCTGCAACTGCTCCACCACGTCATTTGAGCCGTCAAACAGCGGCTTTTGCGCCTTCGCAGGTTGCAACGATCCATCGCCGGCGTCGCCGAGCAACAAGGAAGGCGGCGTCAAAAATCCCGTCATGTACATAAAGAAACGGTCGTCCGTTTCACTTGTGGTTGCAATCCCGATCGTCTGGTTTTCCGGCACCGGAAGAGCCTTCCGTGTCCACTTTCCATCCTTGTAGTGTGTATAGACGTATGCGCGCCCCTGAACATGTTCGAGCGTCGTCAGCAGCATGTGATTTTTTGTCGTCTCCGCCCCTTGCGCAAACTCCTCGGCCGTCGGCGCAAACACCAATGTTGGCTTCAGACGCGCTGGATCGGCCTTCGCCGCATTCAAATCCAATGAAATGACCGATCCCTGCGCGATGCTCTGCGTTTGACCTTCCGGTGTCCAATCCTCTTCGAGCGAAAAAAGAATCTGGTTATCCAGAAACCCTTCGAGCTCTGCCTTCATTGGCAAGCCCAGCTTCTTCGGTCCGCCAGGCAGCAGCAGATACCAATCGTGTTCGAATGTGGATAGACTCCGCTCGATTATTGCCGCGTGGTGCCCCTGCCCGTCGATCAGCACATACGGGTTGTCGCCGTACCCGTTGTCCTTCGGATCCCCGCGAAAAACCTCTTTGGAATTCTCCAGTGGCTCGCCGCGCTTCCACTCGCGGATCGTGATGGGATAACCGGCTCCGCTCATCGTCCCCGGACCCCAATCGCGTGCAATCAAGAGAGTATTCTTGTCCAGCCAGGCCACTCTCTGCTTGCCGCGCGGCAGCACAAAACCGCCCTCCACAAACTTACCGGTCTTCAAGTCAAATTCGCGAAAGGTCGCTGCATCTTCGCCGCCCGCAGAGAGCGCCGCGAGGCAAAGCTCCTCCTGCGGCGCGAGACAAGCCATGCCGTGACCCACCCAGCTCTGCTTATCCTGTTTCCCGAGCGCGTCGTAGTCCAGCATCGTCTCCCATTTGGGATCAACCGACAGGTAATCCTGCAGCGTTGTGCGCCGCACAATTCCGCGCACATGCACCGCATCGCGCCATGTGTTGTAAACCTGCCCATTGCGAAATTCCGGCGTCGGGAGCCGGTCTGGAGATTCGAGCACTTTCAGTGCCTGTTCCTGCAGCGGCGCAAAATTCTTGTCCTTCTCCAGGACTGCCGCCGTGCGCGCGTTCTCCTCCTTGACCCACTTCATTGGCCGGTCGCCCGAGATATCTTCCAGCCACACATACTTGTCCGGCTGCTCGTTCGTTGTGCTTTGGGCCATCACCCGCAGCGTAACTCCGCCCGTACTCATCGTGATCAACAGGCCCGCTACAAGCGCAACTCCCCTTCGTGTCAATGACATATTCAAGACACCTCCTTAAAGCGATTGTCGTCTCCGGAATTAGAAGCCATGATGACCGATATCTTATCCGACCCCCACGTCACTCGTCCCCCTTCCCTGCAAAGTTTCAATCCCGTAAATTTTCCGGTAACCTGAATACACACACCGCGCTATCCGCGCCATTTCCCCTGAGGGAGCAACCAGTCAAGGCATGACCGAAACCGCAGCTCACCTTCTTTCCATGGCCTACCCCGTCGAATTCACGCTCGGCGCCGTCTCGGCCGTTACCACATGCCTGAGAATCCAGCCCTCTGAGAAGCTCACTCTCATCACCGACCGCGCCACTGCGCCCATTGCAGCCTCCATCGCCGCCCAACTCCACGCCCTCGCCTGCCCCTGGAACGCCTTTATCCTCGAGGATTTATCTCCGCGACCGCTCATCGACATGCCCGCTGAGATCCTTGCCGACATGGAGACATCCCAGGTCTCCATCTTTGCCGTCCAGGTCCAGCCCAACGAACTCCACTCCCGCATGCAGATGACCGACATCGTCAACCGCCGCCGCATGCGGCACGCCCACATGGTCAACATCACCCCGGAAATCATGTGCCAGGGCATGCGCGCCGACTTCAACCTCGTCGACCGCCTCTCGCAGCAGGTTCTCGAACGCGTGCGCCGTGCCCGTCGCATCCACGCCACCACGGCCGCCGGAACTGACATCACCGCCGAAATGAATCCCGGCTACAAGTGGTTCAAGACCTCCGGCATCATCTCATCTGAGAAGTGGGGCAATCTTCCCGGCGGCGAATGCTTCACCAGCCCAGGCGAAGTCAACGGCACCTTTGTTGTCGATGGCGTAGTTGGCGACTGGCTCTGCGCCCGCTACGGCCTGCTCGCCAGCACCCCGCTCACCATCCACATCGTCGCCAACCGAATAGTTTCCTGCTCAAGCTTGAACAAGCAACTCGAAGCCGATTTCTGGGCGTACACCCACACCGACGAAAACTCCGACCGTGTCGGCGAATTCGCCATTGGCACCAACCTCGGCGTTGAGCGGGTCATCGGCAACATCCTTCAGGACGAGAAATTCCCCGGCGTCCATATCGCCTTCGGCAACCCATACGGCGAACACACCGGCGCCCCCTGGCGCTCCGGCACCCACATAGATGTAGTCGGATTAGGTTTCAACATCTGGATCGAGTCTGGCGAAGGCTCCGACCAGGTCACCGAACAAATCATGCAAAACGGCCGCTTCCTGATCGCGGCTTAGCGACGAGCAAATCGCGCTTCGCACTTGGCCAACCCCGCCTCGTGCGTCACAATTATTCAGCTCTGTAACCTGTTGAAACTGGATAGCCTCTCTATAGGGTATGGGTGGGGCAGGGATACCCCGCCGACCTTGTTCTATAGCCCGCCCCGGCATCGGTTGCCAGCTGGTCCCGCCGTCCACACACAAAAGTTTCTTCGTTGATTCTTCCTGCCACTGCAACGAGTTTCGCATTTCCTGATGCATTTTCTTGCTGGACAGCGCCTACAGCACAGAGAGATGATCGGGTGCACATCCCCCTCAGCGACCGACATCTTTCCCATGATTCCCCAGTCAGCTGGCATGTTGCCGCAATTGGAGGTCGACATGAAGTCAAAACGCGCTTGGATTGCAGTTCTCGGCTTGGCGGTCATCTTGATCGTGATCGCCTGGAATCACGTGCCCTCACAATCCCCCGGCCAGGGCGATAATGATGGTCCGGATCCAAAACCCGGACCCGGGTCCGACTTCAGCAGCGTTGATGTGCCCGATCCCAATTTCGACAACATGACTGCCTACACCGTCGGCGTGCCTGAAGGTTGGGATTTCTCAGGCGAGCTCGCCGCGGGCAAGGACTGCCACACCCCGGGCCGCACGCTCGTGTACACCTTGCAGAGCCCCGACCATCAAATTGTGATCCAGCGCCTTCACGAGATGAACTGGGCCTGGGGAAACGGCGCAGCCAATCAAAGCAGATTGACCTGCGGTTCGATTGACATGACATCGGCTGAAGATTATCTCGTCAACATCGTCGTGCCCCGGCTGCACGGCAGCGCCAAGATTCTCGAGGTGCTTCCTGCTACGCCAGAGGGTGAGCAGGAGATCGAGTCAGAAAGGCAGCGAGACCAGGACCGGCAGACCGCAACCGCCCAGATGATCGGAATGCCGTCTGCCAAGGCCCTTGTGGATGGCGCTCGCGTGCACATCGCGTACGAAGAGGACGGCAACCAGTACGAAGAACTCCTCATGGCCGTCGTCCATTGCGCTGAAACCGCGGCAGGCCGTAATTGCACCGTCGGCGGCGGGGTAACGGTTGTTCGGGTGCCGGCGGGAAATCTCAGAGACTTGATGGGCGATCCTGGTTTTCTACAGTTGGTTCAGGATGTTCGCGACAATCCGGATTGGCAGGCGAAGCGCACCGACGTTGCGATGCGGGCGTTTCTCCAGCAGCTGCAATTCCTGCGAAAGAGCGAGGAAGTACTCGATGCCGCGTCTAGTGACGCCCAGCGCCAGAGAATGCTGAACAGCGACAGGGCTTTTCAGAGCATGGTGGCCAACAACAACGCGTTCAACGCATCGCAGGAGCAGAGATTCCAAGCGTCTCAAACCAACATCAAGGCCAAGCTGGATCTCATGCATAACGATGCGCTTCGTACAGAGGACTTCGCACTTGACCAGCATACGTACACCGACTCCTACAACAACCGAACCATTACTGCGAGCAACCAGTTCAATCAGGTATGGTCTGCACCGGATGGATCGCTCGCCGGAACAACCGGCAACGCAGATCCCAACGACTACACCGCTCCCGGTGCCCAGACCTACAAGCCTGCGGAGCGCCAATACTGACGAATGCCGCGTATATGAAATCGCGTCGAGGATGTTTTTCAAAACCGTATCCTTCAGAACTTCGTTTCGACACAGGTGTACGAAAACAGAATCCGATGAGCCGCAATCGCGCATTTCGACTCGATAGCGGCAAGAGTTGTACAGCACGCTTTGCGAAAGGAATCAGTCATGAAGCCCGTTTTTGCCTTCTCTCACCTTGCGAAAGTTGCATCCTCCAGCCCCACTAATCTCCGATCAATCACCGCCGTCCCCGCATCGCCATGGGCCTGCGCAAAATTCGCCATCCCGTCCGCGCTCTGCATCGTGTCGCTGGCTTGCGCAGTCGCTGCCCACGCACAGAGCACCTATCGAGATCCGGCCGGCAACTTCACCATCATGGTGCCGCAGGGTTGGACTACCGAGCCGCAGGAGAACAACGGAATTTCCGTTGTCAACGAAAAGCTGAAGTCCAGCGTTTCGGTGTTCGTGATGCGTGGTCCCGATTCAAGCACTCCGTCACCGAAACAGGAACTCGACGGGGTACGGGGCCAGCTCCAGAATTGCCCGAGCGGGGATATGAAGACAGGGGATTCGACTCTCCTGGGGATGCGTGGAATGTACCTGCTTGCCAAGTGCTCCGACAAAGATATTGGGGAGTTAGCGCTCAAATTCGTGGTACTCGCGGGGCCAGGTGTGATGGTGGTAGTCAACACCGCCGCTCCTACGGCCAATCTGGTGAGTGCGGTGCCGACGCTGAGCGCAATCGAGCGCAGCATCAAGGTAACCAACGGGTCTGCCAGTTCACAGCGTCCCCTGCTGCATGGACCGGAGGCTACGTCGGAAACGTCTGACAACTCGCGCCAGCTTGCGGCCCTTCAAAGAGCGTGCAGTAGCCAAGCCTTGACCAAGGAGGAGTGCGATCAGCGGATTGCGGCCATGAACTCTCAGCCGCAGCAGTTTCAACATCAATGGGTTCAGGACTCGCAACAGCAGCAACCCCCACAGCAACCGCAATCCGATCAGCAATCCGGGCAGACGACCTCGAACGACCCCAACTGGACTCCAGGCGGGGGTGGTGGCGGGGGCGCGCGGGCCAGCTCCGGCGTGTTTCGCGACAACCAGGGCCGCTATTCGCTCACGATCCCCCAAGGATGGTCGGCCCAAACGGCAAACGACAACTCGGGAGCTCTCCAGCTCTCTCGGGGACAAGCCTGGGCAACCGTCACATGGGTGCAGGGAACCGGGGATGACTCGTCAAGACCGGCGCAAATCACTCACGCGATCCTGCAGGACATGCAGTCTCAATATCAGGACGCCAAACTACTCGGCGAGGGAGACTTTCAATCTAACGGACATCCTGCGCATGGCGCCAATGCCTCGGGGGTCGATTCACACGGGGTGCGGGTTTCGGTGGCTGTGATCACCGTCCAGGTGAGCGGAATGAACTTCCTGAGCATCGTTTGCTCCAATCCCGACAGCGAGAGCGAACAAGTCTCCAACCAGATAAAGAAGATGCTCGACAGCGTCCGCTTCGGCGGAGAGTAGCTGCGAAGCAGCTTGTAAGCAATCCGCGCTCGGCCACTGTTCATCAGAACATCAGCCGTATCCCGGTGCGCTCCATCCGCGGTAACTTTTGGAGCGACGGCGGTTGTTTTTCCCCGTTCGAGAGCCTCGCCTCGTCAAAGAGAACGAGGCAAAAACGGTGGCATTTGCTGGTTGTTTTTGGCACGCTTAAGACGTCTTAAGTGGCACATTTTGGTCGTTTTTGGCATTACATTTTCTGTATTCCTGTACTGATCCTGCTCTCAAGTTCATGTAAATAAATATGTTGCGGCATGTCGTCCGATGCATCGATTCCAAATATATTTTTCTGCTTTTTTTGACACTTTCTGTCGCCTTTTTCGCGGGGCGCTGCCGCGCTTTTGAACATCGGCGTGGGACTCGTGAGAACCGGGCCAACACCGCGGCGGGCGGGGCTGGCCATAGGATTGTGGGCCCGACACAGACAAAAAGCATCGAGTGTTCGATGCCGGGTCGAGGATGGTTGCAGGTGATATCGGGGGTACCCCCCCACCCCCGTCTCTGGGCGGAAAGATCCCACTATGAACGGGTTACGGGAGATGATTGGCTGCTAATATTTCCAACCAAAGGGCTTCGCCGCAGATATCTCTCCGGACAGGACTTAGGAGGGTCCTTCTGGTTCGGAGCCGTCTGCGGAGTCGTGCTTCCGGAGCTTTCTCAGTTCTCATTATGGAGAAGCGGGAGGAAATGATCTGCAAAGTTGGTTCAAGTAGCTCTCCGAATCCTCAGACGCCGACCCGGTCGAAACGGCTACCGAGCGTGGAAATGTGCCCGTAGAGCAGATCAAGGTAGGTGATCGCGTATTCGCCCGCAACCGGAAAACGGGTCAGGCGGAGCTGATGCCGGTGACATCGCTGATTCCAAAGCATCCCGGCGACCTTCTTGAACTGAGAATTGAAGGTGAGGCAAATCCGCTGCGTTCGTCTTTCGCTCACCCATTCTGGGTAAAGCGCAACGAAACGGACAATGGCCACTGGATCGAAGCAGGGGACCTTGTTTCAGAGGAACTGCTGGAAACAATCGACGGAAGCTGGCGTAAAATCGAGTCGGTATCCCGAGTTGAAGGCCAGGAAACGGTCTACAACTTCACCGTCGACAATGACCATGACTACTTCGTCGGCGAGACAGGCTTCCTCGTTCACAACGCAGGGCCATGCGGCTGCCACGGGAACACTAAGGGGAACCAATACGCAGAGCTATACAAATTAGTCGATAAATTCGGTAATTTTCTGAAATGGGGAATTTCCCAAAATGCCGGGACGAGGTACTCTCAAACATTCTTGAACAGCATTGGCGGGGCTAGTGCCATACCAATCGATTACGGTCCTAGATCGGAAATCCTTGCCATAGAGCGCGGTTTGGTCGAGACAGAACCAGGTCCATTGAACAATGAGCCCTGGGCTGGATGCGATTGGATACCTTGATCGTGGGTCGACCCCGAACAACGGAATAGAATTCCACAATGCAGAAGATGGAAAAGCAGGAGA
Organism: uncultured Acidobacteriaceae bacterium; assembly: GCA_963826915.1. Taxonomy (GTDB): domain Bacteria; phylum Acidobacteriota; class Terriglobia; order Terriglobales; family Acidobacteriaceae; genus Telmatobacter. Next base: position 111,071 of record CAWGYG010000002.1, on the reverse strand, counting down.
AACACAGAGATGGGTAAGCAGTGGTCCTTGGAACTTCTAGAGTCTTATCGTGGGATGAGCATTCCCGGCGCGGTGCTATCGGAGAGAGAGCGGCTCAATGCGTTGCTTACAAAACACTGTCAAGGTCCATATGACACGGACGGGACGGAGTTCGGGTTGGGCTTATTTCTAGAAGGTGCAGTAGGTCGGCCATTTGATTTTGACGGCATACGGTTGGAATGTCCAAAGGCAGGCCCAATCTACGGGAAAATTTATGTCAAAAAAATAAACTGGGGTGTTCCACCCGCGTTATATAGAAAATTTCTCTGGACCAACGTAGAAAGTGCGATCTTCGCTTGCGTTTCGAAACTAAAGAAGAGAAAGACCTTAGTGGACGAGGAAAAGCTTCGCAGTCATCTTGCGATCGTTGAAACTGAGTTCCTCGGCGATGATTTCAAATCGGGCGTTCTCGACCCTATGGCAAAGACTGAAGCGATGCCTGTGGACAAGTACGCAAAGAATGAAAAGCGTCGAGTCGTCGTTCAGTACCGGATCGAGGGTCATGGCCGTGGCAGCGATCATGACAATCGCGTCGAAGTCGAGAACATCCTGGGTGAATTTTTGGAAGCGAGCGATCTTGGTTGCTGTGATGGCGGGGACATCGGCAGCGGCACGGTAAATATCTTCTGCTTCGTGAAGCCGGGGCGTAGCGTAGGGAAAAAGATTATCGAGGTGCTACGAAAAAACGGCCTGCTGGAAGGCGCGACAATCGCCGAGTCCGTCGAAGGCGAAGAGCGGGTTATCTGGCCTCCCGACTTCAAGGGAGAATTTCAACTCATTTATCCTTAGTGGTGGAGCAGCATGCGGATCCCGCGCGGACGAAGTAGTCGTAGTCTCTCGACAAAGACCACGACTACTTCGTCGGCGAAACCGGGTTCCTCGTTCACAACGAGGAGCCGTGCGGATGCAAGCTTGCTCTAGACGCGCATGAGCCGACTCCCCATCGATCAAACGCGGAGAGATTGAAATCACGGTAGATCCGGTAATTGCCTGATAAGAAATCCACACAAAAGAGAAAATCTCTCCGGGGCACCGATGAGTTTTGGCCCTCCCGCCGGTTTTACCCAGTAGAGAGGCAAAACGGGCAAGCTATTGCCAGCCTCCAAAAGGAGATCCTCATGAACATCGCAGACAAAACAGTCTTGATTACAGGCGCCAATCGCGGTATCGGCCGCGCCCTCGTCAGCGAAGCCTTGCAGCGCGGAGCCAAGAGGGTGTACGCAGGAACTCGCGGAGCACTCGACATCGCCGACGAGCGCGTAACGCCCCTGATGCTCGACGTGACCAACACCGAGCAGATCGAGCAGGCAGTCCGCCAAGTGGGTAGTCTCGACATCCTCATCAACAACTCCGGAATCGCGCCCTATGACGATCTGAGTGATCCGGCCGTCATCGAGCAAACCCTCGCCGTCAATTTCTTTGGCATGTACAAAGTTTCACGGGCGTTCCTCCCGATGCTCAAGCGCTCCAACGGAGCGATCGTCAACAACCTGTCGCTGATGGCGCTTGCGCCGTTGCCGCTTACGCCCAGCTACGCCATTTCGAAGGCGGCCGCGTTGAGCATGACGCAGTCCCTGAGGGCGCTGCTGGCAAGGGAGGGCGTTGCGGTCCACGGTGTCTTCCTGGGCCCCGTCGACACCGACATGACGCGCGGCTTCGAGATTCCGAAGGCTTCGCCTGAATCCGTCGCGCAGGGCATCTTCGACGGATTGCGCAACAACGAAGAGGACATCTTCCCCGATGTAATGTCTCAGTCCATCGCGGAAGGCTGGCGCAACGGTGTTGCCAAGGAGATTGAGCGCCAGTACGCAGGCTTTGTGCCGCAAGGGGCGGCGGCTCTGTAATAGCGCCGCGCGTCAATCAACCCTTGCATTCAACAAAAAACGGAGGAGCAAGTCATGAAACGGCAGGACTTCACAACATCAATGACGGTTGACCAATCTCCGAGAGAAGCATTCGATGCCATTCGGAACGTTCGCGGGTGGTGGTCTGAAGGGATCGAAGGCAGCACCGCCAAGGTCGGCGACGAGTTCAGGTACCACTACCAGAACCTCCACACTTGCACCATGAAACTCGTGGAGATCGTTCCCGGCAAGCGGGTCGCCTGGCTCGTGACCGACAACCACTTCAGTTTCACCGAAGACAAAACTGAGTGGAAGGGCACGAAGGTTGTTTTCGACGATCGCGAAAGATGGCGACAAGACCGAGATCCACTTCACGCACGAGGGCCTTGTCCCTGCCTACGAGTGCTACAACGCTTGTTCCGACGCCTGGGGCTCTTACATTCGTGGCAGTTTAAAGAGCCTGATCGCAACCGGCAAGGGCTCGCCTAACCCGACGGAAAGTGCGAAAAAGCTTTAGAGCGAGCCGGCAAAACCTCTTATCGAGCATCAAACGGAAAATAAGGGACAAGTTCAGAGGAGGAACAGATGTGCCCAGTATGCATCGCAAACGCAGCAGCAATGGTCGCTGGGGCCGGATCCACGGGAGGAGTTCTGGCGGTATGCATTGGCAAGGTCAAGAGTTTTTTCACAACAAATCGTCCCGGTCTGTTGCAGAAAACAAAGGAGGACTAAGATGGCAAGCAACATGGTGAGAGCAATGGAAAACGTGAATGAGAAACTCGCGATAAACACACCCCCGATCGTGTCGCAACAAGAATGGGAAGCCGCGCGCCAGCAGCTTCTCGTGAAAGAGAAGGCCCTGATGCACGCCCGTGACGCGATGGCCGCCGAACGCCGCCGCATGCCGTGGACGGCGGTCGACAAGAACTACCAGTTCGACGGACCCAACGGCAAGGCAAGCCTTCTCGATTTATTTGAGGGCCGCCGGCAGTTGATTGTCTATCGCGCTTTCTTCGAACCCGGAGTCTTTGGCTGGCCCGACCACGCCTGCCGTGGCTGTTCACTCGGCGCCGACCAGGTCTCTCATTTGTCCCATGTGAACGCCCGCGACACCACCCTTGCCTGGGTCTCGCGCGCACCGCAGGCGGACATCGCGCGGCTCAAAGCGCGCATGGGCTGGGAGATGCCCTGGTACACCATGACCGACAGCTTCGACGTGGACTTCGGCGTGGACCAGTGGCACGGGCACAATGCATTCATCCGCGACGGCGCCAAGGTGTTCCGCACATACTTCATCAACAGCCGCGGCGACGAGGCGCTGGGCAGCACATGGAGCTACCTCGACATGACAGCGCTCGGCCGCCAGGAGACGTGGGAGGATTCGCCAGAGGGCTACCCGCAGACCCCGCCGTACAAATGGTGGAACTGGCATGACAACTACGACGCCGAGACCGCGCCCGATCCGCAGTGGATCGATATCACCACCGACCCTGCAGGCGCTGCCATTCGGAGGCGCGAGGCAGAAGAGAAAAAATGTAACTGCGAATGAGCGCAGCAACCAAGAGCGGTCCACTCACTCGAGAACCAGCCGGCGCTGAGCCGCGCCTACCGGCACCTCGAGCTTGGGCCAAAAGACTACAATCGAACGCAATGGCGTTCGAACCTGCCAATCCTGGAGAAGACCAGGCCTTCGAGCAACTGGCCGAGCCGTTTCGCCGCGAAATCAAATTGCATTGCTACCGCATGCTGGGCTCCCTGCACGAAGCCGACGACCTGGTGCAGGAGACTTATCTACGTGCATGGCGCAGTTTCTCGAGCTTCGAGGCCAGCGGCTCCGATGAGCGCGGATCGTTTCGTGCGTGGCTTTACCGCATCGCTACCAACGCCTGCCTCAATGCGCTTGAAGGCCGCAAGCACCAGCAGCGATATCTGCCCGACCAGCTTGGCCCTGCCAGCCCGCCAAAGATGGAAGGCGGCCCCGCACTCGACGTGCCCTGGCTCGAGCCGTATCCTGACGCCAACCTTGAAGGTTTCGCCGACACCTCTCTAAATCCTGAGGCGCGCTTCACTGCGCGGGAGTCTGTGCAGCTCGCCTTTGTCGCCGCCATTCAGCAGTTGCCGCCGCGCCAACGGGCTGCGCTCATGCTTTGCGATGTCCTCGGCTGGCCGTCTGCTGAAGCAGCATCTCTGCTCGACGGTTCCACCGCATCCATCAATAGCGCCTTGCAGCGAGCGCGCGAGACGCTCTCCAACCGTTACTCTGACCGGCGGTCGCCGCTCGAATCCCAGCCAACTCCCGGGCAGCAAAAGCTCCTCGTCCGCTATCTGCGGGCTTGGGAAGGGCACGACGTCGACGGTTTCGTGGCTGTACTCAAGGAAGATGCAACCGCCGTTATGCCGCCGTGGTTGCAATGGTTCACCGGACGCGAGACCATCGGGACATTCTTTGCCGCGGCATGGAAGACCTGCGGTGGCCTCCATTTGGTGCCGACATCCGCGAACGGGCAGCCGGCTTTTGCCATTTATGAATTCTCCGCAGCAGAGAAACGGTGGAATTTTCACTCTATTCACGTACTCACGCTTGAGGGCGAAGAGATTTCCGCAATTACTCTGTTTTTAGATCCCCAACTCTTTCAGCAATTCGGGCTCCCGCAGTTTCTGCCGGATAATGCGAACTCTGGAGTGCAGAACCCTTCGCATCACGCGTAACCGCAGCTCGATTGCGCAATGCGGACGGCACGGGCGATTTGGTGCGACATTGCACGGTGTGCGGACTGGGTGCCGAAATGGCGCGGTATGCCGCACGGGACCGACGTCTGCTGACGGAAACCTAACGAGAAACCGACTCATCAGTACTGACCTCCCAAGCATCCTTTAGCCGGCATTCGTTCGAGATGATGGATAGGATCGCTAAGGGGCTGGAAGACGTGAAAAAATCAGTCAGGGCCGCAGATGAACTCCCATGAACGTGGATGACTTCGAGTGTTTTCCATCGGCGTTCATCCGCATTCATTAGGGGCGCCCGCTGGATTCGCGCTGAGAGGATGACGAGATGCTGCGGAAAGGGTTTACCAGAAGACCACAAGGGGACGAGCCCGCGACGCCGGTCAAGAACTACATAACGCCGAGCGGGCTCGAGCGCCTCAAAGATGAGCACCGGTTCTTGCTCACGAGGGACCGCCCGGCCGTGGCGGAGGTGGTGGCGTGGGCTGCCGGCAACGGCGATCGCAGTGAAAACGCCGACTATCAGTACGGCAAGCGACGTCTGCGGCAGATCGATGGGCGGATTCGCTTTCTCACCAAGCGAATCGAAGCCGCGGAAGTGGTGGACCCGGAGGCTCCGAGATCAGCGCAGTCGCAGGCGAGGGCATTTTTCGGAGCGACCGTGCGCTATGCCAATGCCGCCGGAGAGGAGCGAGTGGTGAGCATCGTGGGCACCGACGAGGTGGATCTCAACCGCAACCACATCAGCTGGGTGTCCCCTCTGGGGCGCGCGCTGATGAAGTCGGCAGCGGGTGACTGCGTAGTTCTGCAAGCGCCGGGCGGGACAGAATACCTGACGGTGCTGGAAGTATGTTACGAGCGCATTTCTGTGGAACCGTTCCGTGAACCACCTGGATCCGCGGCCTCGGCAAAGTGACTCCGTCGCCGAAGCTTGCCTGACGGAGAAGAGACGATACGATACAGGTGGTGAAGGAGCAACGATCGTAATAGGGAGCTATTGTATTTTGGTAAGAGACAGAAGATGAGTTGAATCCTCATAAACGGCGCATTGCGACGCCAGGTTCATCGGCGACCTCACACACGCCTACTTTGGCCGACCTATTGTTATCGATCCGCAAGCAGAAGCAAGAGTGACCAGCGCGGCGATATCTTTGACTTTTGGCCCCGGAGTTCGCTCAAGACTTCTTCCACATTGCAAACGCCTTTTGCATGCGTGGATCGGTAAAGAGTTTCACGCAAACCTCGCGCTCGACCGGCCCAGCCACTACGCAATGCATGTCGGTCCGGCGCGCGACTTCCTTCGCAGAGATCGTAATCTGCGAGACGAACCGGGCCGCGTCGGCAATCGTGGCGCCGAAGACCAGCCGGTCCAGTCCTGACCAGAGAGCGCAGGCCATGCACATCGCACACGGCTCGCAAGTCGTATACAGCGTGAAGCCCTTGAGCGATCCCGTGGCCAGCTTGGCGCATGCGAGTCGAATCGTCAGAGTTTCGGCATGCGCGCTGGGATCGTGGTCGGGACCTACGCGGTTGACCGCGCGCATCAAACGCTCACCGGTAGCCGTGTTGACAATGTCTGCGCCGAACGGGACCGGTTGATCGGTGCTCAGCGTCTCCGCGGTGAAGGCGGCCACAGATCGCATCCGCTCGCGGTCAATCGCGCTCACGCTATCCGCTGCCAACGCGGGTGCAGCCACAATCCCCAGGCTGAAGGATGCCGCTCCAGCCTGCGCCAGAAAACTCCGCCGATTTACATTCATGCTCTCTCCTTGATAGCGACCATGCCAAAAATCATACAGTCGGAGCATTCCCCAACGGGAGACGACGGGCTCGCCAGTGACGAATCACTGACAACAAGTCGACTTTCCGATACATAACCGGCTCTGCGGGTGAACTGAATCGTGCGCCCATCAGGATTCTGCCAACGCAGAAGCAGCGATTCCTTTTCGCCCCTTACGGAGGCCCCTCGCACACGATGCCCCCACGCGGGAGCAAGGGGGAATCTCACTGAGCAAACCGGGGAGATGCTTTACAAAATAGACCGGAGACATGGTTTACACCATGGCGGAGAACAGTTGGCTTTCCCAGCTTTGGCTTGGCGCATGAAGATGCGTCTATGGCTTGGAAAGAGACTCGAACCGTGGATCAACGCCTGCAGTTCTTATCGAGCTATCAGATGGAGGAAATGTCCGTGACCGATCTATGTCACGAGTACGGCATTTCGCGTCCAACTGCTTACAAGTGGATCAAGCGCTACGACGAAGTTGGGCCTGAGGGTCTGCTCGATCTGACGCGCACGCCGCACAGTTCCCCATGGGCTACGTCAGCCGAGATCGAGAACGAAGTCCTTGTGCTAAGGAAGCGGTTTCCGTCCTGGGGGGCGAGGAAGCTCAAGGCGCGACTGGAGCGCATGAACCCGAACGTGATCTGGCAGGCAGCGAGTACGGTGGGGCAGATCCTCAGTCGGGCCGGGCTCACCAACCCGAAGAGGAAGAAACGGCGCGCCACGCCCAGTTCGCAACCGTTCTCGATGGTCACGGCGCCCAATCAACTTTGGTGCATGGATTTCAAGGGCTACTTTCTGACGGGCGATGGCTATCGCTGCGATCCGTTCACCATCACCGATGCACACAGCCGATTTCTGATTCGCTGCCAGGCTGTCGCCCGCATGGATCTGGCCCAAGTAAGCGCCGTTTGCGATGCCGCGATGCGCGAGTACGGCGTGCCAGAACGTATTCGAACTGACAACGGAGCGCCGTTCGCTGGCGTCGGACTGCTGGGCCTGTCGAAGTTGTCGCTGGGATGGATGAAGCTCGGCATCGTTCACGAGCGCATACAGCCAGGACGGCCCCAGCAGAACGGAAGACACGAACGGATGCATCGCACGCTTAAGGAGGACACCGCGAAGCCGCCAGCTCGCACCGTGACGGCGCAACAGAAGAAGTTCGATCGTTTCCGCCTCGTCTTCAACCATGAGCGCCCGCATGAGGCTCTCGGCGACGAAACGCCTGGAAGCATCTACGTGCCCAGCACCCGGCATGATGCCGAGCAACGTAGAGAGTTTCCAATATCCTCGGTCGTTCCAGACGCGTCGGGTGAACAATAGTGGAGACATCAGCTGGCATAAGGGCCGGGTCTTCGTCAGCGAGGTGTTCCGAAACGAAGAGATCGGGCTTGAACAGATGGACGAGGACGTGCACCGCGTCTTCTTCTGCAACACCGAGCTCGGCGAATTCAACAGCGCCGAGATGCGGTTCCGACCGGCGCTTCGAGCATGAACTCTGAGCGTCATGCGCTTAGTGCAATTAGAGACGCTGCCTCGTATAATTCACGATTCATGAGCAGCTTCAAGAGAATGACACCATCAGCCAGTGATCGAGAATATTGCAGCGCTGCTAACGGCTTCTCCGAGTCGCGTGAAGCGATGGCGGCCTCGAATGCGCTCATGCATGACTGGCAACGAACGTGCGTCGACGCTGTCGGCATGGTTCGCATGCGACTATTGACGAGTTCTGAACGACTGGACGCTACAGGATCATGGCCGATAAGCCAAGCGAACGCTCGAGAAGATACCGAGCGGAGGATCGCGGACTTCTTCTCTTCGCTCCGGATGCTGCTTCTTAACGGACACTTCTGCTAGTTCAGCATTGATGGTGAAGATGTCGCATCATGAGAGTCATAACTGTCCCTCCACGGGGCGCGAAATGGTGAACTACCGAATGCCCTGCGTCTAGGCCGTCTAGAAGATCGTCGGCACGCAGCTTCCCGAAACGATCCACTCGCTCGAAAGTTCAATCGCGAAGCGCGCCAAAAACAAGCCATGGAAATGCCGGGGTATGGAAAGCATGGAAAGCCATAAAGCCGGCTTTCCACCCTTCCCACACCCCTTGGAAATCCCTGCGGGGATTCCCACATTACCACGGCTACGGCGACGACTATCATGTATCTGAAGACCGGCAAAGCCCGCCGAAAACCCGCAATCAGAGCCACTCTCACCGCAAGGGGCTTGTAAACCATGTCCCCGGTCTAAAACGTAAAGGATGTCCCGGTACTCTCATCACTCGATATGAAGGGCTTGCTGGGGATCCAGACGAGAAGCACGGTTGGCGGGAATCCAGACGGCGAATAGAGCGACCAGGCAGAGCACGACGGGAACTGTGGCAAAGGCCAGAGGGTCCCACGTTTTGACACCGTAGAGAAAGCCGGCAATGAATCGTGTGAGGCCGAAGGCTGCCCCGATGCCAATGGCGATGCCAACGAGCGCCAGTCGCATGCCGTGCCAGACGATAAGAACCCGGATGTTTGACCGATCAGCTCCGAGGGCCATACGGATACCGATTTCCTGGGTGCGATGCTGCACGGAGTAAGCCATAAGGCCGTAGATCCCAATTGCGGCGAGGATGAGAGCCGCGGCTGCAAAGATGCAGAGGAGCAGCATGTTGAAGTCCTGGCTGGCGGTGGACTCGCTGACGATCTCGGTCATGGGACGCACGCGGGCAACTGGGAAACCGCCGCTGGCCTGGCGGAGCTGCTCGGTGACGGCGGTGATGGGAAGATGCGGGTCACCGTGAGTGCGGGCGACCCAGATCATGGGGCCGACGCTGTTGGCGAGGGCAGTCATGCCGTCGGGGACCTGTGAGACGGGGATGATCAGGAGGGGTTGAGGCTCGCGGCTGAGGCCGTCCTGGTGGAAATCGCCGACGACGCCGATGATTTGGCGAGAACCTTCCGCGAACTGCGGGCCGAGACCTTTGCCAACGAGGATCTGCCGACCGACGGGGTCGCCTTTGGGCCAGTACTGTTTTGCGAGGGTCTCGTTGATGAGGACGACGAGGGGTGAGGAGCCCGTGTCGCGATCGGTGAAGTCGCGGCCGTGCAGAATCGGGATGTGAAAAACGGAGAAATAGCCGGGAGAGGCGCTCATCCAGTCGACGTCGCCGTTATAGGGGGATTTGCCATCGGGCGGACGTCCGACGATGTTGAAGGGCATATCGTAGGGGTCATCGAGGGGCAGACAGCAGGTGAATGCTGAGACTTCGACACCGGGGATGGCGCCAACGCGCTCACGGCCATCGCGGGAGAGCTGCGCCATTCCGGCAGTCTTCTCGTACTGCTCACTGGCCAGGGCCATCTTGAGGGTGAGGACATGGTTAGGGTCGAAGCCGGGATTTACTGCGTGCAGGGCAAGGAAAGTACGAATGAGCAGTACTGCCCCAATGAGAAGCACAAGGGCGAGGGAGACTTCGCTGATGACGAGCAGAGAGCGAGCCCTGTTGTGCCGGAGGCCGGTTCCGGAGCGGTTGCTGCTTTCCTTCAGGGTGGAATTCAGGTCGATGCGTGAGACGCCGATGGCGGGAAACAGGCCGAAGAGGATGCTGGTGAGGATGGAGATGGCGAGGGTAAAGGCGAGGACGCGCCAATCCATGGCGATGCCGGCGCCGTGCTCCCCAATGCGGGGCAGATCATGTGGACTTACGGCCAGGAGAGCGCGGACGCCGACGTAGCCGAGGATGAGTCCGAGGATGCCGCCGGCAAGGCCGAGGGTGATGCTTTCGGTAAGGAGCTGCCGGATGATGCGAAGCCGGCCTGCGCCCAAGGCGGCGCGGATAGCGAACTCACGTTTTCGGCTGATGGCGCGGACGAGGAGGAGATTGGCGACGTTCGCGCAGGCGATGAGGAGTACCATGCCAACGGCTCCGAGGAGGACGAGAAGAGAAGTGCGGGCTCCGGCGACGATGAAGTCGCGGAGAGGCACGGCGACGAAGCTGTCTTTAGGGCCGAGGTCATCGGGGTATAGGCGGCGGAACTGTTCCGCGGCAATCTCGAGCTGGGAGTTGGCCTGGGCCAGCGTGACGCCGGGATTGAGGCGGGCGGCGACATAAAAGTAGTGGCCATGGTTGATGCTGTTGGGATCGATCTGGAATGGAATCCAGAGGTCGGAACCAAGATCGCTAACGAAGGTTCTCCCGATGACGCCGACGATGGTATAGGACTCGCTGCTGAGGGAGATCGTGGTGCCAACGATATGCGGGTCGCCGCCAAATCTGCGCTGCCAGAATCCGTAGCTAAGGACGACGACGTGTCCGCCGTTGGGGGAATCTTCCTGAGAAGTGAACGTACGGCCGAGGATGACGGGCGCGCCGAAGAGGCGAAAGTACGATCCAGAAACGTGGATGCCCTGCACCTGCTCGGGCTTGGCGCCGGTGAGATTGAAGCCCGGCCCGCCGATGTCGTAGGCAGACACGTCCTCAAAGACGGAAGTCTGGGCGCGCCAGCTGTTGAAGTTGACCGGCGAGCTGCTGAAGCCGGTATCGCCGGGCTCGACCCTCATGAACTGGACCATGCGATCCGGTTCGGGGTAAGGGAGAGGCTTCAGCAGGACGTTGTCGACGACCGTGAAGATGGCAGTGTTGGCTCCGATGCCGAGCGCGAGGGCGGCGACTGCAGTGAGGGAAAATGCGGGATTGGCGATCAGCATGCGGAGGGCATAACGGAGGTCCGACAGAAAGTCGCGCATGAAGGGTCTGCCTCGAAGCCGGGGATGCAGGGGATGACGGGGCTGTTTGAGATTGTAATGCTCGGAATGTGGAGGTGGTAGCGAGAGGGCCGGGCGAGCCAGTAGTATGGGCTGACTGTGCCGGGGAGGCAAAACCATGACAATCCCCCGAATCAACAGAATTCTGGTGCTTCTGACTTACGTGCTCGTCTTCACATCGTTGGTGCGCGCAGAAACGATCCCTGGTCTGGGCACTGCCACCTTTCCCACTTCGACGCACTCAGCGGCCGCGTCGCGTGAATTTATGCGTGGTTTACTTTTGCTGCACCTTTTTGAATACGAAGATGCCCGCAGGTCGTTTGTGGCCGCGGAAATGGCGGACCCTGGTTTTGCGATGGCGTACTGGGGAGATGCAATGACTTTCAATCATCCGGTCTGGAATGAGCTGAACGCCAAGGCCGGGCAGGCCGCTCTGGCCAAATTTGAACCCACACCAGAAGCGCGCGCCCAGCGGATTGCCGATCCACGCGAACGAGCCTGGTTCAGCGCCGTTGAGATTCTCTACAGTGGTGCCGGCAGCAAGCCCGAGCGTGACGCCCTGTACGCGACGGCCATGCAGCAGTTGGCCCGAGCGTATCCGAAAGACGACGAAGCGCAGCTCTTCTACGCACTGGCGCTGCTGGGCAAAAGCGAAGGCGTGCGCGACGTTCCCACCTACCTGCAGGCCGCGGCGATCGCGAAGGCAGTCTTCAAGAGGAACCCCGACCATCCGGGTGCGGCCCACTACTGGATTCATGCGATGGACGACCCGCAGCATGCTGCGGGGGCGCTGGTGCCGGCGCATGCGTTGTCGAAGATCGCGCCCAGTGCGGCGCACGCGCAACATATGTGCTCGCACATTTTCCTGGCATTGGGAATGTGGGATGGAGTGGTGGAGGCCAACCTTGCAGCAGCCACAGTGGCTCATCAACATGCCGCCGCTCGAGGAAGGCCGCCCGGACATTGCGGCCACGGCACGTACTGGCTGGAGTACGGCTACCTCGAACAGGGTCGCATCGGCGCAGCAAAAAGCGTGGTTGCCGGGTGCCGCGAGGAAGCGATGCAACCCGGAATGGCGGCAGACGCGCGCGGGACCGTAGATCCTGACGATGCGAGTGTCTCCTCTTTCGTCGAGATGCGCGCCCGCTATCTCGTGGACACCGGTCGCTGGCAGGATGAAGTGGCCGGGTGGAAGGTGGATATGGGAGAGGCGCTGATGCCGGAAATCAACGATGCATTCGCCACGGGGTTTGCCGCCGCGGAACGAGGCGATCTGCCCACCGCCAGGAACGCTCTCGCCGCGCTGCGCAATCTCTTGCCGCAGACTCCGGCTGTCTTCGATGCTGCCGGTACGCCGCCAGCCGATCCGATGCGTCGAGTTCCGCAGATTCAGAATCTGCAGTTGCAAGCGGTCATCCTCTCGGCTGAAGGCCATGGAGACGAGGCGATATCCATGGCGCGGCAAGCGGTGGCGACTGGCGAAGAATTGCCCTACGCCTTCGGCCCTCCAAGTCCTGAGAAGCCCTCGTACGAGCTTCTTGGCGAGCTTCTGCTCAAAGAGAACAGGAATGGGCCCGCTCGTGTAGCGTTTAAGGCCTCACTCGTACGCGCTCCGCAAAGGACCGAATCGTTGTTGGGTCTGGCACGTGCGGAAAGCGCAATGGGAGACAAGGTCGCAGCGGCCGCGACCTGGCGCCAGCTTCTCGGAATCTGGAAAAATGCAGACCCCGACTTTGGGTCGCGGGAGGACGTTCAGCGCGATCTCTCTGCCCTGTCGCAGGTTGCGAAATAGAACAGTTCCTGAAACCGGAGCGCGACGGATCTCATCTAAGAGAACGTGATGACAACGACTATTTCCGCATCGCATTCGCTTCGCACTCTTGGCAACTCTGATCTTCACCTCACTCCCATCGGTTTTGGCGCCTGGGCCATTGGCGGCGGCAACTGGGAATTCGCCTGGGGACCGCAGGATGACGACGAGTCAATCGCCGCAATCCATCGCGCCCTCGATCTCGGCGTCAACTGGATCGACACCGCCGCAATTTACGGACTTGGCCACTCGGAAGAAATCGTGGGCCGCGCACTCAAATCAACCAGCCACAAGCCGCTCGTCTTCACCAAGTGCTCGATGCGCTGGAAGGACGATCGCACGATTTACCGTTCACTGAAGCCAGCCTCGCTCGCTGAGGAATTGGAAAACTCGCTGCGCAGGCTCGGCGTGGACGCGATCGATCTTTATCAAATCCACTGGCCCAATCCCGAAGACGAGATCGAAGAGGGATGGGAAGCGCTGGCCCGCCTGAAGCAGCAAGGGAAAATCCGCTACGTTGGCGTTTCGAACTTCAATGTCGGGCAAATGGAGCGCGCGCAAAAGATCGCACCCATCACCAGTCTTCAGCCGCCGTATTCCATGCTGCGCCGAGCCATCGAGCAGGAGACGCTGCCGTTTGCGCAGGCCAATGGAATCGGCGTGATCAACTATTCGCCGATGGTCTCAGGGCTGCTGACCGGGAAGATGACCGCAGAGCGCGTTGCTGCATTGCCGCCGGATGACTGGCGCCGCCGCGCGCCCGAATTCAACCAGCCGCGATTGAGCAGGAATTTGAAACTGGTGGAACTGCTGCGCGAAATCGGCAATGGTCACAAGGTTAGCCCCGGCGTTGTCGCGGTAGCCTGGACGTTGCACAACCCAGCAATTACCGGTGCCATTGTCGGCGGCCGCAGCGCCGAGCAGGTGGAAGGCATCGCGCCGGCTCTCGACTTCCGCCTCAGCGAAGACGAGTACACGCGCATCAACGATTTTCTCGACGCCAACGCCGCGTGACCGAAGCGAGTTGACTGAGAGCAGAAGCGCGAAAGCCCCGGACAAGAAATGCAAAAGCCAGGGCAAGAAACACGAAAGCCCCAGACAGGTCTGGGGCTTTCTTTGATGCGAGATGAACTTAATTACATCGCTGCGACAAAATCGGGAACCCGGATGGCTGCGTTTTCCTGCAGAAGCTGGGTCATCCTCGCTGCCATTCCGGTATACATCGATGCGGCGCGGAACGCGTTCACACGGACACCCTCGCTGGCGTGGCTGAATGCGTACTGAGCGAGAGCCATCAACACGCAAACCCGAATCTGCATTGCATCGCTGCGGAGCGTCTCCAAAAGAACCCGGTCAACCGAATCGCTGTTCTTCACGGCGTAGTCGGCCATTTCCAACATGACGCGGGCGTTCTGGTACATGACCCATAGACCGCGCGGACCTTCCATGCGTGTCCAGGTATCTTCGGGGGAAGCGTTCAGGCCTTCCTTCCAAAGGAATTGATCGGATAACTCGCGCGCACTCCAGTCAGGACGCAACCGAGCCAGCAGCGACTCCCATGATTGGGAGTTGCGACGGCGAACGGCTGCCCTCCACCGACAGAAGTAGAAAGCGACCAGGGCAACTGCAGCAATTTGAAGCAACGGGAAGATCATTTGAGGCCCTCAGTCCTTGTTCTGGGTATAGTCATAGATCGGCCAGAATCACGGGCTTCTTTCAGTTCCTACCACTAGTAACAGAAAACCCTAACTTTGTGGATGCCACTTCCTAGACATACTCTGTAAATAATCTACACCAGTAATCCATGAAATGGTCACATCAGTAACGTAAAGTAACATGAACTTTCGGTAAATGACACTTTCGGGTCGCGGTGTGGCCTATTGGACGCAAATCCAAGTCCTTTGGAATCTGGGAATTTTGGGAGATTTCCACAGCGGACGGCGAGGGGAGAGAAACTACTTTTTGCCGTTATTTCGATTTCGAGGATCCGAGGAATCGTCGAGCGCCATCCGGGCGCTGCGGGCGCTGCCTGCCACGGCCAGCAGGAAGCTCTGCATCTGGGGAGTGAATTCGCGTCTCTCAGGGACCTTCTGGGCAAAGCAGACAATCCAGTAAACGATTGAGCACACGTAGCTTGCAACAACCATCAGATCGAGGATGTGGTACTGCTCAGTGAGTGCAGCATTCCCGACGACGGCCTGGCTGGTGTGGAGCAAGGCCGCAGAAAGGCTGGCGATTGAATAAACTCCCAGCCCGGTCGCAATCTGAAGTTCGCGATCCCGCCATCCGATGGATAGCAACTGGCTACAGGCAGCGAGAGCCAGGAAGAACAGTATTCGCATGACGGAGAACGTCATCTGCAAATGAATGAGAAGGCGGTAATCGAAGGAAAGGTGTTCAAACCCGGGAGTCTTGGCAAAGGGCCACACGGCCGCACACATCAGAGCAATAATCAGCCCGACAGCGACAATAGCCACGCGCGGCAGCGAAGCGCGGACGGGTTTGAGCACCGACATTGAGAGCTCGACGAGGACTGCAAACTGAAAAAGGGAGTCGATGATCGTTGCAGATAGATATATATGATCGGCGGAGCCGGGGAAGAAGTGCTCCAGGGCGGTTGCACCGGCGTCGTTGATCAAGCTCCAGATGAGGTAGGAACAGAATACTGGGAAGGTATGAAAGACGCGCTTCACCAGCACTACGGCCACAATCGCCGCTTCAGCGGCGAGGCCTGTGAGTAACAGTGCGCTTTCCAGAGGAGTCACTTCGGCCTCCCGCCAAGTCTCTAATGACAGAAGAACGAAATCAGTCTACCAGTGTCCGGCTTTCCCGGGAGGAAATAATAGGCCTGTGTCTCCCCAAGATAATCCTCTACGCAAAACCTAGAGTCGCTTAGCCAACCACATGCGGTGGCGGCGGAATCAGGATCGGCGAGCCGGCCATGTGCGGTGGCGGCGGAATCAGGATCGGCGAAGCCGGCCATGTGCGGCGGGGGCGGAATCAGGATCGGCGAACTGGCCACGTGCGGTGGCGGCGGGATCAGGATCGGCGAGCCAGCCATGTGCGGCGGTGGCGGAATCAGGATCGGCGAAGCGGCCATATGCGGCGGTGGCGGGATCAGGATTGGCGAACCGGCCATGTGCGGCGGCGGCGGGATCAGGATCGGCGAACTCGCAAAACAAACAATTGATGTGGCGAGAAATGAACCAAATACGACGCCACAAGCTTTCAAGGATTTCGAGATCATTACGTACACCTCGTGCTAAACAACTGAGCAGTACAGGAAGACTAACTCAAAAAGAGGAACTTCGTACAACAAAAGTACTGACGCGTGCAAAATATTTCTTGAGATAACGTTTACTTGTCCCTCAAGGCGGGATTTTGAGGGATTTGGCCATTACTAAATGGGTACAAAGGGGTCCTAGAATGCCCTGAAACTGCGTCAGGTACAATCTGCCCGATGGGGCTTGAAATGTTTCGGACCGGGTGAAGGCCCCCGGCCTGGCGGAAAGCGCTCAACCCGTTTTGGGGAGAGGAGATACTGTTGATCCCGGAATTGCGAAGACAGTTCAACGCGAGCTTTGCTTCCGAGCGTTACGAGGCGTTGCTGGCAGAGATGGAGAAACGCTGCGGAACGCCGGTCCAATTTCGTGTTGCCGAGACCCCGATTTTTGTCCTGGAGTCCCTGCTGGATAGGATGGCCAACGAAGGCGCCGAGCTGGCCCGCTGCCTCATTTCCGACCCCGCTTACCTAGCGGCGGCGCGCGGAGCCATCCCACCCAGTTTCAACGTAGCCAACGAGAACTCTCATCCCCATTTTCTGACCGCTGATTTTTCCCTGATACGGAATCACGAAGGGATGCTGGAGCCGAAACTTGTGGAGATTCAGGCATTTCCGTCTGTCTTTGGATATCAGGCCGTGCTGTGCGACGCCTATCGGGAGGCCTACAATCTGCCAGAGACGCTGGGGTTCTACATTGGCGGTTTGAGTGAAGATCAGTACTGGGATTTGCTACGGACGACGGTGCTTGGCAGCCACTTGCCGGAAAACGTGGTCCTGAGCGAGATCGATCCGCTCCGCCAGAAAACGTTGCCCGATTTTGCAGTGACGGCGGAGCGATTGGGGATCGCGGTCGTGGATATCACCAGCCTCAAGCCGATCGGAAACAAACTGCATTACCGGAACGCCGGAGGAGAGCTCATTCCGATTCATCGGATTTACAACCGTGCGATAGCCGATGAACTCATTGCCCGAGACATACGCCTGCCATTCGATCTGACGCATCCATGGGAAGTTGAATGGGCTGGCCACCCCAACTGGTACTTTCTTATCAGCAAGTTCTCAATTCCCTGGCTGTCGAGATCGGGTGGTAATCATGCTGTGGTTCCCCCGGCTGCATTCCTCAGCGACTTTCTCGAAGGTCGCGGCCGGGTTGCCCTAGCCGAGGCGGGAGTGCCACTCCCGGATGACCGAGGGCCAGGGGCGGTCTACAGCGAGTTGCTTCTAAAGCCATTGTTTTCGTTTGCCGGCAGGGGGATTGAATTCGAGCCAACCCAGGCCCGGCTGGATAGTATTCCCGTTGCCGACCGGGGGGATTACCTGGTACAGCAGAGAATGCGCTTTGAACCAACGATCGAAACACCCCATGGGCTAACCCAGGCAGAAATTCGCATTCTCTATATATGGCCTGATAATGGAAGGTTGACGCCGGTTTTGTCGCTGGTTCGGCTGGGGCGAGGAAAAATGATGGGAGTCGACCACAACCGGGATCAGGAGTGGGTGGGCGGATCGGCAGCCTTTTACCCGCAGCGTGCGATCTGATCAGAAACTCTCAGGATGCCATTTTTTCTGAGGGAGTTACCTGACGCATTACTAGCAAGAAACTTTCGTGCTCTATATGCTAACGCAAAAGTTGTATACATTCAGCAGTAGTCTAAATACCGGGAAAAGGAAACGTATGGAAATCTCGAAACCGGGCTCTTCTCCTAGCCGCAGCAAATCGGGACGTGGAAATTTTTTGAAAGAGGTCAGGTGCGCGGTGCGCTTTCCCCTTTCTCTGCCGGTTGAACTTAGCGATGAGATACACGACCTTCACGATCTGCCGGCTATAACTCGAAACGTCTCATCGAACGGAGTGCTTCTTGAATTGAAGGGGCCACTGAGCGTTGGAGAAGACATTCATTTTTCCTTGCGGATGCCCGGAAGTGTACTCGGCACTCCCCAGGATGTGTTAGTTCACTGTCGTGGGCGTGTGGTACGCTGCTCCATAAGCCAAAGCCAATATCAGGCTGCAGCCACGATCGATGAGTATCAATTCGTGGAGCCCTGAAAGCCCGATAGGTTGGCGTAGCTGCCACATATGGAACTTCTGGACGAAACACCTGATGGCGAACTTCTGGATGGACCGGCCAGGCCGGGCGCTATCCGCATTATTCTTGCGGATTCGCAGGCCATATACCGGGTAGGAATTCGCAAAATCTTCGCGCTCGAAGACGACTTTCGCGTCGTTGCCCAGGCAGACTCTCTGGAGAATTTGCAGTCGGCAATTGAGCGCCACCCCGCCGACGTTGTTCTGCTCGAAGGGGGACTTCTAACCGGCACTGTCAATGCGATTCCCGAGTTGCTGCGCCTGGCGCCAGACGTGAAACTCATCGTTCAGGCGCTTGCCAGCGATGAAAGCCAGACAGTGGAACTCTATCGCCGCGGCGTCAGAGGGATTATTTCTCGCTCGATTTCTCCTGACCTGCTGGTGCGCTGTGTGCGCCGCATTGCCACAGGCGAGACATGGATCGACAACCAGGCAGTGAACTGGGTAATCGACGCGTATCGCGCCCAGGCGGCAGCCCTTGTCAGTCCTCGGACCCAGCCCCGGCTGTCGCCCAAGGAAACAGCCATTATTACCTGCATCACGCAGGGCAAGCGCAACAAAGAGATCGCTTTTCAACTGGGAACTACCGAACAGGTGATCAAGAACTACTTGCGCAAGATCTACGACAAGCTGGGAGTATCAGACCGGCTTGAACTGGCTCTTTATTGCCTGCATAACAAAATCATCAAGTCGGATGCCGATGAGATTGTTGTGGCGCAGAAGATCGTTACCCGCTAGAACCGCCCTCAGACTCAATTCACACGAATCATTGTCCGGTTGCGGGCTCTCCGGCCGGATCGTTGCGTTCAGGGGATTTGCGGGTCGAGAGTGGTACTGCAAGTCGCACCCGCAGAGTCCTCTTTGCCAGTGCAACTGACTGGCGCCTGGGTATCCATGCACTTCTTGCGAGCTGCTTCAAGCAATAGAATCAGCTGGTTCAGCTCGGCTTCCTGGAGGTGGCCAAGCAGATCCTTGGGCGCCTTTTGAACTATCGGGTCCATTTTAAGGAGAAGCTCCAGCCCGGTGGATGAAATCTGCGTCCAAACGACGCGGCGGTCGTGCCGGTCGCGCTGCTGCCGGATAAGCTTGAGAGCTTTCATGCGGGCAAGGAGCCTCGTGATATCAGGCTCGGCGGTGATCATCCGATTGCCGATTTCAGAACAGGTCAAACCGTGCGGCTGTGCCCCGCGCAGAATTCGCAGTACGTTGTATTGGGTTGAACTAATGCCCCAATCCCGTGTCCTGCGCTGAAACGCGCGGTGAAGACAGTCAGACGTCCGCATCAGGTTGAGCACTGCCTCCTCTTCGATGCTGGAGAAGGGAAGCTCCTGCGCAATTTCATGTTTCAGGGCAGCCATCTGTTTTTCTCGCGGACGACCTGTCTACTGTTTCACCGCGTCCAGTTCGATGTTGAGTTCCACATCATCCCCGATGATAGAGGAAGGATACTTCGAGCCGATGCCAAATGCAGTGCGGCTGATTGTCGTTGTCGCCGAGAATCCGGCGTGAGACTTATGGTCCATGCCTGGAATCGGCCCTGTTGGCCCCTGCACCTGCAAAACCACCGGCTTGGTAACGCCATGCAGGGTCAGATTTCCATTCACCGTAAGGTTATTGCCGTTCTTTGCCACGCTGGTGCTTGTGAATGTCGCCGTGGGGAAGTGATCCACATCGAATAATCCTCCGCTCTTCAGGTCAGAGTCTCGCGCGCCCACACCCGTGTCCACAGTATTGACGTCGATCGTCACGTTCACTGTGGACCTGGTGATGTCCGCTTCATTCCACACAATTTGTCCCCCAATATTTCCGAACCGGCCATGGACCTTTGAGAGGCTCATGTGCAGAATGCTGAAATCGACCTCGCTGTGCGCCTTGTCAGGCACCCAAGTCGAAGTCTGGGCAACCGCCATTGGAATAGCCAGAGCAAACATGCCAAGGGAAAGCGCCAATCGTTTCATAGAATTCCTATCCTTCCAATCCTCGGCCGTCGGGCCGCTCAAGGTACTCGGGGGCATTCTGCCTTGCGGGAACAGCGGCGGGCACGGAAACCGGATCGCCAGGGTAGCCCGCCTGCTACGGAATGGACGCGCCAGGGAAGGTATTCGTTGCAACAAATATTTTCCAGCGATTGGGAAGGAGGGCCTGGAGGGGAGTTTCTGCGGCCGGGGTGACTCGAACATAGGCACTCGCCAGGGATGACTCGTTTCTGTCTCGAGACGAGGCTGGCTGGGGCTGCCGTGCAGAGATTTGAACAAAATAATCTAGAGCCATCGACCGCCGACAAGCCGTCTACAAGGTGGCATCAACCGATGCAGGTGTAGAATTCCACGCGAGTGAAGTCTTCGATTCAGGCGCGTCTAATGAGGCTGGAAACGTTTCCAGCATTGTTTACCGGAGAAGAGTCTTTGCACGGCAAGGGAAAGGGAATGGCGTTCAAAATGGGCAGCCATCAAACGCAATTGCCAGGGGCGTCACCTCTGCAGAAGCCCGCAATTTGCATGCTCGCGGGATTGTTTTTGGTTCTTTCTGGTTCTTTTCTTTGCGGTCAGACACCGCCGGCGACTTTGCAGGTCAAAGCAGCACCTCAAGTGGTTCCTAATTCGACGGGACAAGCTCCGGCGACTTCGACAACGATGGATCAAGCACCCGGATTGAAGACGAATGTCGATGAGGTTTCGCTGGATATCGTGGTTCACGATAAGCAGCACGGCGCGGTGCTGAATCTCAAGCCGGAAGACCTGGTGGTAACGGATGATGGTGCCCCGGTGAAGCTGACGGGGTTTCATCTTGTGGGAACGGATGCGGCCATCAGTACGGGCCACATGATTACGCTGGTCTTCGATTCATTCCACGGCGCGATCGCCAAGAGCACGCGCAACGTTGCACAAAAGGTGCTCGGCGTTCTTCCTACGACCGGTTATTCCGTTTCCATTCTGGACATCAAGGGGCGCCTGCGGCTGATTCAGGGATTCACGGAAGATCGGCATGCGGTTGAACAGGCCGTCAACGTGGTTACTGAAAGCCAGCCCATCGTATTGACGTCTACGCATTCTGAGGCGATCAATATAGTCAACGATCAAATGGCAGAAGAGGGAAAAGCGAAGGCCGCGTCAGAGGCGGAAAAGAACCTGATTGCGGTCGCGCAAACCGGAATTGATATATCTGGACGGCCTGTGACCGCGAAGGAACGGGCACGAGCGCAGTCGCTGGTGACCGCGATGAACGACATGCAGGCCATTTTGCAGGAACAGCAACCGGTGCGGCTAAACCTGGCCGGCCTGCTTGCGCTGGTGAAATCGCAGGGGCGGATCGCAGACAGAAAAGTGCTGATTTATTTCACGCAAAACAGTCAGTTAGACAAAGCTGCCAAGCAAATGCTGAAAATCATTGCCGATGCCGCAGCGCAGTCAGGGGTGAGCATCTATACCGTTGACATGGACGCGCTGGGTAATTCGTCGCAGTATCAAATAACGAACGCGCTGCTAAACGGTCAGAAGCCCTATGATCCGGCGGCAACTGTTTCAGTAAAGCTCAAAAACGGCGAGTACGTTAATCAGGCGCCTCCGCAGCAGCAGTCGGGAGTACCGCTTGGCGCAGGACAGGCAATCGTGTGGACCCCGGCTCAAGACGTTGCCGTGATGGCGGATTTTATGCGCGGGAATAATGAGTCCACGGAAAATCCATTTAACGATACGAAGAATCCGTTGGCGGGAATGTCGAAGGAAACCGGCGGAGCTTACATCGATGGCCAGAACAACACAAAGAAGCCGCTGCAGCAGATGGTTCAGGATCTGTCGACTTACTACCAGGCTACGTACGTTCCTCCGTTCAAGACATATGATGGGAAGTTTCGCACCATCACCGTCAAACCGGTGCGGGTTGGACTGAACATTCAAACCAAGACCGGCTATTTTGCGGTGGCGCCGGGAGGAATCGCGGGAATCCGGCCGTTTGAATTGCCGCTGCTTAAAACCCTGGCTGAGCCTCAATTGCCCAGTGATGTCAAATTCCGGGCAGCTGTTTTGCGCTTTGGCGAAATGCCCGATGGGAATACAAACACGCTGGCGGTTGAAGTCCCTCTTTCAGAACTAAGTACAAAGCAGGAAGGGAACTCCAAGCTGACATCGGCGCACGTTTCGATTGTTTCGCAGATCAAGGATGCGGGCGGCGCGGTGGTTGAGCACTACGGGGATGACATCACGAAGCGGGGCGCGCGGGAAACGCTGGATCGGGACCCCTTCGCAACCATCGCATTGGAGCGCCACTTTATTTCAGCGCCCGGCAAGTACACGATGGAGGTTGCCGTGCTCGACCAGAACAGCGGGAAAGCCGGCGCAGAGCGGACCGAATTTGAGGTTTCGAACTCTCCTGCGGCCGTTGCGTTGAGCGATATGGTTCTGGTGCGCGGGATGGGAGGATCTCACGTCGACGATGACGACCCACTGGAGCCCCTCCGGTATGAACATCAAAAAGTGACACCAAACATCACTGGAGAGTTGTCGGAGAACGCTAAAGGTGTGTCCCTGTTCTTCATTCTGCATCCAGATCTTTCAGCGAACGATGCGATGACACTGGAGATGCAGGTGATCCACAACAACAAGCCAGGCAAGCGCATGACGCTACTACATATGGATGGTGTGCATGCGGCTACTCCGTATCTGGCCACTTTCGGATCGAGCAAGCTTTCGCCGGGCGAGTATGAAGTAAAGGCGTACCTGAGCCAGGGCGGGAAGAAGAGCGAGGAATCAGAGAAGTTCAAAGTAGGCGGCGCGCCCGGTACTGAAACAGCCGAGAGCGATCTGAAATGGAATGAAGGTGGGGGAATCAGTTCAAGCGCGGGGAGTTATCCGGTGGTACCAACGCCCGAACCGTCAATCAAGTTACCCATCGTTGTGCCGGCCGAGCCCTCGCCGGCGCTGACTGCGGACGAAGCGCAGTCATTTATTGAAGGTGCGAGACAGCATGCTTTGAGCTACAACGAACTGCTACCCAACTTCATGTGTACGGAAGTCACCAAGCGTTCAGTCGATGTGAACGGAGACGGAAGATGGAGGCTGAGAGACACGCTGGTCGAGATGGTGAACTTTCACGAAAAGACAGAAGCGCACACCATGCTGGAAGTGAATGGCAAGGCCAGCAACATGGATCGCGAGTCGATGAAAGGAGCACTTTCCGCGGGTGAATTCGGCGGCGTTTTGCAGGCGGTTTTCCGGAATGAATCGAAGGCGGACTTTCAGTGGAAAGAAACCGAATCATTGAATGGTGATGCGGTGCAGGTCTACAGCTACCGTGTCGATCCCGCGAATTCGATGTTTTCATTGTGGGGCTCGAACGGCAAGAAACTTGTTGTTGGTTTCCACGGGCAAGTTTTCATCGAAGGTTCCACACAACGTGTTCGCCGCATCACATTGGTTGCCGACGAACTGCCGCCGGATTTCCCTACACGAGGGACGATTATCGGCGTGGATTACGACTATGTTCCGATCAATGGACTCAGGTATCTGATGCCAGTGAACGCCGAACTTCAGTTGAAACAAGGGCAGCACGAATCCGTCATCAACACGATGGAGTTTAAAGACTACGAGCGATTCGAACCGATGTGAGGATAGTCGGGGCTCGTCGCCTCTGAACCATGACGGGTTTCATAGTTGAATATCGAGCTTCGGTCGCAATCCCTCAGGGGTTAAAACCCCTTGTCTTTCCGGCCCTTTTCGGCACGACTGAAGTCGTGCCCTGTTACAAAGCGGATTTATTGAACACGTTCCAGTACATGCCGCTCTATTAGTAGGTCGCGGCTCGTTGCGTAAAAATCCGCTTGGGACAGATGGCGTGAACTCCGACGTTGCCATCGACTAGCTGCGTGATGTCAACGTCTACGGCAACGCTGGTGAGCATGTAGGCTTCATCGCGTGACAGGTGTTTCTCGGTTACCAGGAAATCAATCATGTTTCGGACAGCCATTTCGGTCGCGGTTTTGAGGTCGGGGCTGAACCCCATGCTGATGTAGCTTGACGGTGTTTCGGCGCGCGGCCAAAGCAGATGCTGATCTTTGTGGACAACGAAGCGGAAGGTACCGGTCAGGAAGGTTTCCATCGCGGTGATGTCCACCTCGCCGTTGCCCTGGCCGGCGTGTCCGTCTCCCGCCTCAAAAAGCGCTCCGGGCGCGTGGACCGGGATGAAGAGCGTTGTGCCGGCGACTAGTTCCTTGTTGTCGATATTGCCCGCGTGCATCCACGGAGGAGCACTGTCATAGCGACCGGCCGATTCTGGAGGGGCATCGCCCATGCTTCCGAAGAACGGATGCAATGGAATCTCAATGCCGGGCGCGAAATGCGCGATCATTTTGTCACGGTCGAGGGGGATGATCTTGCGCCGGCCGTAAGGGAAGTCATTGGGAAGAAAGCCACGGCCTACGCCGAAACCGTTGCAGGCGAACGGCACATCGATGTCAATCTTCTGGATCTGCACTTCAAGCACATCGCCGGGCTCAGCTTCGGCGATGGCGACGGGTCCGGTGAGAATATGGCCGCCCGGGCCACGGTCCTTGACCTGGTCGTAAATCGTGGCATTGTACGGAGGGATGTCAGCGGCTGCGACACCTTCGCTCTCAAGCCGTTCCGTCGACCCGCAGGTCGAAAGCGTCTGCATGCGAACCGTGTCGCCGGAGTGGACCGTGAGTACAGGTTTGGCTTTTGCGGAGTAATAGCCCCACACCACAGTGGAAGGGCTTGCAGGTAGGAACACAGGAGCGGCCTGTGCAAAGGCGATGCTTGTTGCCAGCATCGGAATCGCGAAGACGGAGACGCACTTCATAGACACCCCCATTTGTGTGAGTCAAGCCGACTCACTTGCGAAATAGCTATTGGCCCATGAGGTTAGGAACTTGCCGAGAATTGAATGATAAGCGAAAGTATCTCAGTTTGTTCGAATGGTTGTTCAGGAACAGCGCCCGGGGGCGATCAAGCCGGTTCACCGCCAATTTCTTTTAACCGAGACATTCTGACTGCGGACGAAACAGTCTGGTATGCTCCCGTTAATGTCTTTCATCCAGGACTTCAAGGGCCTGAGCACTACTCAGCGCCACACGTTCATCGCCGCATTTTTAGGCTGGACGATGGACAGCCTCGACTATTTCATTTTGATTTTCTGCGTCACGGCGATCTCCAATGATTTTGCGACCAAGCCGTCGCAGGTATTAGGCGCCGTGTTTCTTACGCAGGCTTTCCGGCCGGTGGGGGCGCTTGTGTTCGGCATGCTGGCGGATCGCTACGGACGCAGACCGATCCTGATGATTAACATTCTCAGCTTCTCGGTGATTGAGCTGGCTTGCGCGTTCGCTCCGTCGCTGACCGTGCTCATGGTGCTGCGGGCGCTATTCGGCATTGCCATGGGCGGGGAATGGGGCGTAGGCGCGGCGCTGGCGTTTGAGACTCTGCCCAAACAGGGACGGGGAGGATTCTCCGGCATTCTGCAGGAGGGCTACGCGCTGGGATCCATCCTGGCCTCGGGGGCGTTTGCGCTTTTCTTCCATTGGATTGGCTGGCGCGGACTTTTCGTAATGGGTTCGTTGCCGGCGTTGTTGGTTTTTTATGTTCAATCTCGGGTGGATGAGTCGCCGGTATGGCTCGCCGGAGAAAAAAGACGGCAGTCGGAGCGCCTCACACGATCCGCACTCAGTCAACAACTCGCGGGGCTCAAGGCGTTTCTGCCCAAGTTCCTGTTTCTCATTCTGCTGATGACTGCCTTCATGTCGATTTCGCATGGGACGCAGGACGTATATCCCACGTTTCTTGAAGCCCAGATCGGGCTGACGCCGCACGTTGTGGGGACGATTGGCGTTCTGTACGGGATAGCTCAGATTGCGGGGGGAATCTTCTTCGGAACGGTGTCAGAGAAGTGGGGTCGAAAGAGGGCGATTGTGATTGCGGCGCTGCTGATGCTGCCTTCCATTCCATTGTGGGCATACGGTCATACGGCGGTTACGCTGGGGGTTGGTTCGGTGATCATGCAGTTCATGGTGCAGGGCTCGTGGGGAGTTGTGCCTGCGTACCTGACCGAATTAACGCCGGCGCCTATTCGCGCAACCGCGCCAGGACTGGCTTACCAGTTGGGCGGGCTGGTGACCTCGTGGAACGCCAAGGCGCAGGCACTGGCGGCGGAACGCTGGGGCGGTTATCCGAATGTGCTGGCGGTAACGGTAGTGATTGTGGCGCTCTCGCTTGCGGGGCTGGCATCGCTGGGACATGAAGCCAAGGGTGCGGAGATGGCTGCGGATTGAAAACGCGAGGGTGCTGAAAAAGTGGATTGCAGCCGAAGAGCGCTCACTCAGGGGCTAAAGCCCGGCTTTCAAATTCGCGCGAGTACGGCACGACTGAAGTCGTGCCCTTTCAAAGACACTAAACCTCGCTGGAAACGGGTCGTGCTCTGCACGGCTGAAGTCGTGCCCTTTCAAAGACACTAAAGCCTCGCTGGAAACGGGTCGTGCGCTGCACGGCTGAAGATTACCCCGGCGACGAACCTTCGGGCCGACACATGCCTATTGCCTTATCGCTTCGGATTTGCTTTTTGTCGCAGCCGGAGTTGCAAGCGCGGCGGTGTGCGATGGAGGCGGGGCGTTGAGCCAAGTGAAAAGCGTGGGTGTGAGCAGGGATGCACCTTCGTCAGATAAGTGAATGCCATCGGGAGCGCGGAGGCGCGTTGTTTTGCCGTCGGCCATGGCGCCAAATTCGCGGAATCGACCTGTATCGTCGCCTATAAACGGGGCGGGATTCCACCACGTTGCTTGCGGATACTGGCTGACAACGGTGTAGGCGATGCGGTTGATCTCCTCGATTTTCTGGTTGTATTGAGCGGATTGCATGGGTGGGAGCCCAACCCAAACCACGTGAGCGCCATCCTGGGTCAGCAAATCGAGGAATGCGGCGGTCCGCTGCTGATAGACCTTGACCCAGGCGTCGGTGCCGAAGGGAAGAACTTTTCCATCTTCGACGAAACCCTGTCCATCATTCGCGCCGATCGCGACGATGACTGCGTCAGGATGATCGTTGCCGATCATTGCGGGATATTCCGACGTCCAATCGAAGACATCGGGACGCGCCAGGCCTGTTCCGGACCGGAAGGCCTTGACGACGCGAAGGTTCTGATTGTTCGCAGATTGACGCAGAAGGATGTTGCTGAGGCCGACTGCCATCATTGAATCGCCGACAAGAGCGACGACGCGGGGTTGGCCTGCGGATGTTGGCTGCAGTTGAACAAGGGATGTTTTCGCGGGAACGCCGGTGGAGACCGGTGTGCTTGTGCCGCGCGCCATGACCGGCGCGACGCGAGGTAGGCCAATTTTTGTTGCGATGGACGCAGGGCAAGGATGACTTGAAGCAGAGGAAACTTGCAGCCGTGCCTCCTCGAGACGAGCAGGGTCGTCGCTGTAGCCGAGACGATCAAGGCCGGTGAGGCTCATTCTTCTAACCTGCTCGATTCCGAGAGGGCTGAGAGCGCGATGGATAACGGAAGTCACCTCCATTGCGCTGTGTCGCGCTGGCCCGACATCAAGGCGTTCTGCCCAGGAAAGCAAAGCTTCGGATTCCAGCAGGAGAATGGTGATCGTAAAACCGGCAAGGGCCGCGATGAGTTGCAAAAGCGAATTGAACCTGGAGTTTTTCATCGTCTTAGAACCGGAAGTAGATGAACGGAGCAACGCCCGAGGGGCCGAGGACTTCGACGGCAAAGATCGCTACGGCGAGTGCGGCACCGGTCGCGAGTGGATGCCAGCGGCTGAATTCAAACTCAAGGGCTCGGCGCCAACGCGGAGGTTGATATTGGCCGTAAATGCCGACCAACAGCGCCAGGACCACGGGAACAGTTGCAAGAATGCATGCACCGGGGATCGTGAGGCGGTGCAGAACTGTGAACGCGATATCGAAGGATGGGGACCGGAAAAACACCCATCCGAAACACACGGCCTGGAATAACAGGAAGCGAGAGGCCCATCGCCAAGCCGTCCTCTGGCGCAGATTGACCACAGGAGACCAGGAGGCTGCGGTCCAGAAGCGATGAGCGACAAGGTAGAAGCCCTGAAGAGCTCCCCATATTACGAATGTCCATGAAGCGCCATGCCACAAGCCGCCCAGCAGCATGGTGATCATCAGATTTGTGCAAGTGCGCAGCGCTGTACCGCGCGAGCCGCCGAGAGGAATGTAGAGGTAGTCGCGAAGCCAGCTCGACAGTGAAATGTGCCAGCGCCGCCAAAAGTCCTGGGGATTAGTTGCGGTGTAGGGGGCGTTGAAATTCTTGGGAAAGCGGTATCCAAGGAGCATGGCACAGCCGATGGCAATGTCGGTATAGCCGGAGAAATCGCAGTAGATCTGCGCGGCATATCCGTAGATCGCGAGCAAAACGTCTCCGCGGCTGAATGCTTGTGGAGCGGCGAAGACCTGTTCAACGAGGCGTGTCGCGAGCAGGTTGGAGATTACGACTTTCTTGAACAGGCCCGCGACAATGAGCAGGAATGCACGATTTACGCGAATGTGTTGGGGATTGCGCGGAATGGTCAGCTGAGGCAGAAAGCTGGACGCGCGGAGAATCGGTCCGGCGATGAGTTGGGGAAAAAAGGCAACGTAGAGCAAGGCGTCGAGCATGCGCACGCGTTGGCTGAGTTTGCGCCGGTAGCAATCCATCATGAGCGAAATTGCGTGAAAGACGAAAAAGGAAACGCCGAGCGGCAGAAGCGGAGAGGGAATGCGCACCGTGGGCGGAGGGGCGATATGCGCCCACAGATTGAGGATCGATGTGAAGGCGAAGCTTGTGTATTTGAAGTAGCCGAGCGTGGAAAGGCAAACCGTGACGCCAAGAGCGAGCCACGATTTTCGAGCCTGGGGAGATTCGCTGGCCTGAATCTGTTGAGCGACGAGTCCGCTGAAGAGCGAGATGCCGAAAAGGAGTGGGACATAACTCCAGTCCCAAAAGCCGTAGAAGACGTAACTCGCGAGAAGAAGGAAAAGCTTGTGCAGCGTGTTGAAGCGATGAAGGGACCACGAAATCAACAGAACTGCGAGAAAGAAGAGGGCGAATTCGACTGTCGGAAAGAGCATTGGGAAACCTGGCGGAGCTGCAATGCTCTAGTGGTTTGCAAGCTGGTCGCCATTCCTGGATGGAACAAAACAAATACTTTACGGTTGATTCAACGCAGGGTGACGTGTCAGCGGACACACGATGTGTCATGCGAGACACGCAGGTTGTGGCTCAGTTTCAAAGCAAAGGCAGAAGCAGATCCTTCACTCCGCTTACCCCATGATCGCCTTGCAATCACGGGGCCCCGAGTCACCCCAACGACGTGGACCTGTCGTTGGGGACCCCGGCAGACGCGCTCCGTTCAGGAAGACAATTCCTTTATGAGGGAGGTTGGAAGTCAGCGGGCGTAGCGGGCGGTGAGTTGGCCGCGGGCAAGAATGTGGGATTGGATGGCCGCATGGAGTTGTCCGCCGCTGACGCTGGGAGAGAGATCGAGGATCGTGTCGAGAGCGTAGAGCGAGAAAACGTAACGATGCTCGGAATTGTGGGGTGGACATGGGCCGCTATAGCCGGTGTTACCGAAGTCGTTGCGGCCCTGGCGCGAGCCATCCTCAAGTCGATCCTGTTGCGGTTCGCCTTTGGAAAGATCGCGACGCCCGGGAGGAATGTTGTAGATCACCCAGTGAGTGAACGTGCCGCCGGGTGCATCGGGATCGGTAAGAATCAGGGCAAAGCTCTTTGTCTCTTTAGGCGGCGCGTTCCACGCCAACTGTGGGGACTTATCAGCGCCATCACAAGTGCACTGGCCGGGAATTCTGCCGTTCTGAAAACTTGTTGTCGAAAGCGACAAACTTCCGGACGAGCCGGTTGTAACGACAGAATTGGCGCTGCGGCAGGCCGTCAGAGTCGTGACGAAAAACAGCGAGACGACTACGACTGCGGATCTTCTCAGATCGAGTTCACGATGAGGGTTGCGCATTGGCCGCCCGCCTTTCTTGCCAAGCCGCGGTCTGCAAGCGCAATGATTATAGCGATGAAGCGGTGCGGGAGGCAGCGGCTTATTTAGGCCGGACAAGGTCGATGCGGTCGCGGGTGCGAACCCAGGTGTTCCCGGCCATACGGCCCACAGCATCGAGACCGGCGGGGTCGACGCGGAAATCTTCGACCAGGTCTTCGCGAACGTGAAAGCGTACCACTTCACCGAGGACGATGACGCCGCTGCCGGGGGCGTGGCCGGTGTAGATCACCTGGAGCAGGCGGCACTCCATCTGCGCAGGCGACTCGGCTACGCGGGCGGGGAGGACCGCTTCGCTGGCACGTGGAGTAAGGCCGGCAAGCTGGAATTCGTCGACATCAGGAGCTACCTCGGCGGCAGAGGTGTTGGCTTGCGCAGAAATGGATTCGCTTACAACGTTGATGACGAACTCGCCGGTTTCCTCGACATTGCGGAGGGTATCTTTGCGCTGGGCGGGCTTATCGGAGCCGGCGGATCGCAACACGGGGCAGAACAGAACGGTGGGTGGCGCTGATCCGACGCCGGCGAAGAAGCTGAAGGGCGCCAGGTTGGCGAGACCATCGGAGTCAACGGTGGACACTAAGGCCACGGGGCGAGGCACGATGATGCCGGTCATCAGCTTATAGATCTGGCGCTGCTGGAAGAGGGCGGGGTCAAAGGTCCGCATGGAGACCTGGGACGGGGTTGAATCGTTCATTCTGTTAGCCTAGAACACGAATGACGGTTGGAAGGCGTCTGATACGGGTTGTGACTTGGAGGAGCGATACGTGACCTTCGTGGTGCAAATCGGGAAATTCGCCTCCCAGTAACATTGCATGATGCACAATCATCTGTAGGAGAAAAATCACTCGTGCCGCGTATTCATTTTCAGCTTCAGCTCGCCGAACTGAAGGACAAGCTTCTTGCGATGGCTGCCCTGGCGCAGCAGGCGGTGGAGTCCGCGGTGGATGCTTACCTATTGAGGGACCAGAGTTTGTGCCAGTACGTTAAGCAAAACGAGACGGCCATCAACTCGGCTCAACGCGAACTGGACGAGATGGCGTATGAGCTTCTGGCCAAGGAGCAACCCATGGCCATCGATCTGCGGTTCATCCTAGCTGTCATTAAAATTAATGGCGACCTGGAACGTGTCGGGGACCAGTCGATGGGAATCGCACGCCGCACACGCGACATCATGAAGACCGAGGCGGTTGAATTGCCAGTGGATTTTGCGGCGATGGGTGAGTTTGCCGGGAAGATGATTCGAACGGCAATTCTGTCACTGCTTGAAGGGGATGCGC
This sequence comes from uncultured Acidobacteriaceae bacterium, assembly GCA_963826915.1. GTDB lineage: Bacteria > Acidobacteriota > Terriglobia > Terriglobales > Acidobacteriaceae > Telmatobacter. The sequence continues at coordinate 79,448 of CAWGYG010000002.1, read as the reverse complement.
GGCTGGCTGATACGGTTCGAGGTATGGACGACGAGATCGATCGCATGAACCGCCGGGCACAAGGCGACCTGCTGAAGCTGATCCAAGACCAACCGCGCTTTACCCAGCAGGCAATGAACGGGTTGATGGTTTCGCGGAGCCTGGAGCGCATCGCGGATCACGCATCGAATATCGCGACAGACGTGATTTTCTGGGTTCGCGGCGCCGATGTGCGCCACCAGCTTAGCTTGTCGATGGATTGAGCGCGGACATCGCTGGGATGTCCCGGGGTGTCAAGGGTATCTCGAGAAATATCAAGATTCATGGAAAGGGCGTCAATCCTGACGGGATTGACGCCCTTTGTCATTAGTGTTGATAAAGAAGCTACTGCTCCTAAAGAGGGTGCGTGTCGTAATGCAGGAGCACGGCTACAGCGCAACTGGTAAGGCGAGTTTCTGCCGAGTCGGCGCGGCTGGTGAGGATGACAGGAACGCGTGCGCCAAGAACAATCCCGGCAAGCTGCGCGCCGCCAAGGTATTCAAGCTGCTTGGCGAGCATGTTTCCGCTTTCGAGGTCGGGAACAACAAGAATGTCAGCCTGGCCGGTAACGGGCGAAACGAGATTCTTAATAGCGGCTGCCTTGACACTGACGGCAGTATCGAAGGCAAGCGGGCCATCGAGGATGCCACCGGTGATTTGACCGCGGTCGGCCATCTTGCACAATGCGGCCGCGTCGAGCGTGGACTTGATCTTCGGATTGACCGTTTCGACGGCTGAGAGCAGCGCGACCTTTGGCAAAGGAATGCCGAGCGCGTGGGCCAGATCGATGGCGTTCTGCACGATGTGAATCTTGTCTTCCAGTTCCGGCTCGATGTTGATGGCTGCGTCGGTGATCAGCAGAGTGCGCGCGTAAGCGGGTGTATCCATCACGAAGACATGGGTGATGCGGCGCGAGGTGCGCAGGCCGGTGTCGCGCTGCATGGCTACTTTCATTAATTCGTCGGTGTGCAGGCTGCCCTTCATCATTGCCTGGGCATTTCCGCTGCGGCACATTGCCACGCTCAACTCTGCGGCCTTGGTCTCGGTTTCGGCGTTGAGGATGGGGTAGGTGCTGATATCGAGGCCGATTTTCGCAGCGAGAGCTTTCATTTGAGCTTCATCGCCGATCAACGTCGGTTCGATGAGGCCTTCGGCTGCGGCTTCGACGGTGCCGCGCATGGCCACGTCCGACATCGGCCAACAGACAGCCGTGGTGATGGCAGGCAAAGCTTTACAGCGCTCAAGGAACTTGTGGAAGACGTGGTAATCGGCCGGGTGGCTAACCAGCGGATCAACCGCTACCGCTTCGGCAATGGGGGCAAGGTCGCTCATATGTGCTTTCTCCGCGGCCGGCGCAGGAAAAGCCTACGCGGCCTTACCCTCTCATTCTTACCCGGACCCGGGAATTACCCTGTGCGGAAGGTCACACTACGGGTGAAAGTCTCCCATTACGGTACGGCGAGCCTGACTCCTTGGCGCAAAGGTGCTGAATGATCATTTGATGCCGACGGCCATAGAGTCGGGTCCGACGAGGTGCTCGACACGAACTTCTCTAAACCCGGCATCGCTCATCCAGCCGATGCAATCGGCGCCCGTGTAGTCGAACCCGCCGGGCGTTTCGATGAGCATGTTCAAGCTGGCCAACAGGCCGAAGGCATTCTTGGAGCGGTCATCATCGATCAAAGCGTCGTAGACGATGAAGGCACCGCCCGATGGAAGCGCTTCGTAGGCCTTGCGAATCAGCATGCGCTTCTCTTCGAGATTCCAGTCGTGGAGGATGTGGCCCATCAGGATGACGTCCACTTTGGGCAGCGGATCGGTGAAGAAACTGCCCGCGTGGAAGCGGACGCGCGAGGAAAGGCCGTTGGACTCGACATATTCCTCGAAGATAGGCGCCACTTCCGGCAGGTCGAATCCGGTGCCTGCGATGTGAGGATTCTTGAGAGCGATCTGAACGATGAGGTCACCCTGCGCGGTTCCGCAATCAGCAGCGGTTTTGTAATTGGCCCAGGGAAACTTGGACGCAATGGCCATGTTGGCGCCGCGGCTGATGCCGGTCATGGCTCGGAGAAATCCCTTGAGGCGCGCGGGATCGGCATACATGGTAGCGAACACATCTGCTTCGCCGTGCGCAGCTTCATTCTGGCGTTCGCCGGTGCGCAGGGCAGTGGTGAGGTGGTTCCAGTGCTGGAAGAGGCGCTTGTTGGCCATCTCCAGCATGCCGCCGATGTAGGAGGGCTTGTGCTTGTCGAGGAAGAGATCGGTTGACGGCGCATTGGAGTACTTTCCATCGTGGCGCTCAAGAAAGCCCAGAGCGACGAGCGCATCGAGGAAGTCGCGGGACGAGCGAGGATGCAGGCCAAGGCGGCCGGTCAGCGTGGGAAGGTCTTCGGAGCCTTTGGCGAGCTCGGTAAAGACTTCCATTTCGACTGCGCTGAGCAAAGTCTTGGAGGCCCAGAAGGCGATTCCGGTCTGCAGAATGTGATCTGGAGTGAGTGCGGGCGTAGTCATAGTGTCCCTTTCTGGCGATGGGGTCAGCGTGTCTTTTGCGGAAGTGACCCTCGATGCGCATCAATCGCTGGGGAAGTGAATCTGGCGGCTGAGCGTGCGATGAGTTTACATGACGAGGGAGCCGGTTAGGTCTTTGAGAGCGGGCGCGATTTCCTGGATCAAGATGCTTTCAAAGCTGCTTTGCGATATGTGTCAAAACTGCTATGCTGCGTGCGCAGAGAAAACCGATTTACATGAAGGGGTATAGAAGAATGTGGTTCCTCGGAATGGATGTGGGCACGGGCGGGACGCGCGCAGTAATCGTGGATGCGAATGGGAAGCTGATCTCGGGCGCTTCGAGCGAACACGCTCCGTTTCGCACGCCGCATCCCGGCTGGGCAGAACAGGATCCCGAGGACTGGTGGCGCGCGGCGCAGGAAGCGATTCAGGGTGCAATCACGAATGCGCCCGAGCCGCGTGAACCGATTGTGGCGATCGGCTTGACCGGCCAGATGCACGGCGCAGTGATGCTGGATGAGAATGGCGCGGTGTTGCGCCCATCGCTGATCTGGTGCGACACGCGGACGCAGCCGGAGTGCGATTGGCTGACCGAGAAGATTGGCTACGAGCGGCTCATCGAGCTTACCTGCAATCCCGCTCTGCCCAATTTCACGCTGACGAAACTCTTGTGGGTGAAGAAGCACGAACCGGAGATTTTCGCGAAGACGCGGCACGTCATGTGTCCGAAGGATTATGTTCGCTACCGGCTTACGGGAGAATTCGCCATCGACGTGCAGGAGGCTTCAGGGACGCTGCTGCTGGATGTGACACATCGACGCTGGTCAAAGGAAGTGGCCGAGGCGGCCGGCATACCTGAAAGCTGGTTGCCGAAGGTGTACGAATCGCCTGAGGTGTGTGCGCGGATTTCAGAGACAGCCGCTGGGCTGACGGGCTTGAAAGCCGGCTTGCCGGTTGTAGCTGGTGCAGGCGATCAGGGCGCGGGCGCGGTGGGAATGGGCATTCTGCAGCCGGGTTCGGTTTCGGCGACGATCGGCACTTCAGGAGTGGTATTCGCGGCAACGGCTAGCCCGACAAAGGACCCGAAAGGGAGATTGCACACGTTCTGCCATGCGGCGCCGGGATTGTGGCACGTGATGGGCGTGACGCAATCAGCGGGGCTGAGCTTTCGCTGGCTGAAGGAAACGTTCCTTGCGGGCCAGGATTACGATGCGTTGACTGCTGGAGCGGCAAAGGTACCGGCGGGAAGCGAAGGGTTGATGTGGGCTCCGTACCTGCTGGGTGAGCGCACTCCGCACCTTGATCCCGAGGTGCGCGCGGCATTTGCCGGGGTGAGCACGGTGCACACGGCTCCGCATTTTGTCAGGGCGGTGCTGGAGGGCGTTGCATATTCACTCAAGGACACGTTCACGCTGTTTGCAGAACTGGGAATACCGGTAAGCGCGGTTCGCCTGGGCGGCGGCGGTGCGCGTGGGCCGCTGTGGCGCAAAATCCAAGCCGGCATCTACGGGCAGGCCGTGGAAATACTGACGGCCGAAGAAGGCGGTGCGTTTGGATCAGCGCTGCTGGCCGGGGTGGGCGCGGGCCACTGGGCCAATCTCGATGAGGCTTGCGGGCAGGCGATTGAGGTGGCGGAACGGATTGAACCTGATCCGGCGGACCTCGCGGCGTACAAGACGGGCTACACGCAATGGAGAAAGCTGTATCCGGCGCTGAAGAGTCTGCGGTAGCGCGCTTATTGCACACAGGTATACATCCCGAGATGTCATGCATTAGCCTTGCTTTCGGAAAGCGAGAAGCGAGGGCCCTATGCGTTTTCATTTTTTTCCGATTTCGATGCTTTTTGTTTGCTTTGCAGGCGGCGCGATTGCGCAGACTAGCTCCGCGCCGACCTGTGCGGATCTGCACCTGGTGCCGGCGGTGCGGGAGTGTACGGCGGTGCATGCAATTCCGATCAGGGATTCCAGTGTGCTGATTTCAAGTGAGAAGGAAGCACATGCTTCGGCGGAGTTTGCAATCAAGGACCTGGAAGAGTCATTGCAAACACGTGGCGTGAAGGCAGCAGCAAACGGCGGCTCAGCCGTGATCGGGTTCTTTCTAGCGAGCACGGAGGGTGCAAGGCATCTTCTTCAGGTCAGGCACATTGAGTTCAGTCCAGCCATGCGCGATGAAGGCTATGTAATCGCTCCAATGGGCGAGCGGTCCCTGGCGGTTATTGCTGCGACGCCGGCAGGCTTGTTTTATGGTGCGCAGACGGTGAAGCAGTTGCTGCGCGGCAACGGGAAGGATACGGCGCTACTGGTTCCGACGCTACGCGACTGGCCGGCGATGGCGCATCGCGGGCTTTCGGATGACTGGTCGCGTGGGCCGCTGCCGAATATGGAGTTTCTCAAACGCGAGATTCGAACGCTGGCGGCATACAAGTACAACATCTTCTCTCCCTACTTCGAAGCGACGTTTGCGTATGCCAGCACTCCAGTCGCGGCGTTTCCAGGCGGGGCGATGACTCCGGATGAGGCGCGCGAACTGGTCGAATACGCGGCGAAATATCACATCACGATCATTCCCGAGCAGGAGTCGTTTGGTCATCTGCACCATGTGCTGAAGTTTGATCAGTACTCTCCGATGGGCGAGACTCCGCATGGTGCGGTACTGGCGCCGGGCGATCCGGCAACGCTGCCGCAAATCGGCGAGTGGTTTGGAGAACTGGCGAAGGTGTTTCCTGGACCCTACGCGCATATTGGCGCCGATGAGACGTTTGAGCTTGGATTGGGAAGAACACACGATCAAGTAGCGCAACAGGGTTTAGGACCCGTCTACTTGAACTTTCTTTCGCAGATTCACAAACAGCTTGAGCCGTTGCACAAGAGGCTTCTGTTCTGGGGCGATATTGCGGAAAACTCGCCGGAACTGGTGGGAACGCTGCCCAAGGACATGATCGCGGTCTCATGGCATTACGACGCGGCGCCGGACTTCACGAAGAATCTGGAACCGTTTCTCAAGTCCGGGCTGGAGACGTGGGTTGCACCGGGAGTGAGCAACTGGAACAGACTTTATCCGAATAACGACGAGGCGTTGGGGAATATCCGGGCGTTTGTGCGCGATGGGCAGAAACTGGGCGCAACCGGCATGTTGAACACAGTCTGGAACGACGACGGCGAAGGCATCTTCGATGAGAATTGGTTTGGCGTGCTGTTCGGCGCGGCGGCGGGATGGCAGCAAGGCGAGAGTTCCCAGGAGGATTTCACTGCTTCCTATGGGCTCGCATTTCATCGTGATCAGACAGGCAAGATCAGCCAGGCCCAGCGCGAGTTGATGGCTGCGCATGTGGCGCTGAAGGGAGCCGGCCTCGGTGATGCACAGGATCGTTATTTCTGGCTCGATCCTTTTTCGCCGGAGGGTGAGAAAGTGATGGCGAAGATGCTGCCTGTGGCGGTCTCCGTTCGGCTGCACGCCGAGAGCGCCATCACGCTGCTGGCGCAGGCGCGCGCGGCAGGGAAGCTCGAAAATCCTGAAGCGCTCGATGCGATGGAACTTGGCGCGCGGCGGATTGATTTCATGGCTTACAAATTTGAGGCCGCCTCAGAGTGCGCGGGGTTTTACGCGCGGGCGCAAACGCTTGCGGGCGACAAAACGCACTGGAGTGAAGTTTCAGAGATGCTTCACACCATCGGCTCAAATAACGGACGGCTCGAGGACATACGCGACGGCTATTCGCAGTTGGGACAACTGTTCAGGGAAGCGTGGCTGCGCGACAATCGGCCTTACTGGCTGGCAAACAATCAAGCCCGCTACGATCGCGCGGCGCAACTCTGGGTTGACCGCGGCGAGCGTTGGAACCAGGTGATCCAGCACTGGTGGGATACGCACACGCTGGCTCCAGCCGCGGACGTGGGACTGCCTGCAGTGCCTGCGCCGGCAGGAAACTGAACTTAGGCGAGCCGATTCTAATGGGAGTTGCACGATTTCAATGCGCCTTGAGTTTCGACTTGCCGAAACCAAAGATGTTTCGGAACTGGTGTCGCTACGCATGGCGGCCAATGAGAGACTCACGGCGCAATTCGGGAAAGGTGTGTGGTCAGGAAGAGTGACAGAGAAGGGCGTTCTGTTTGGAATGCGCCGATCAAAGGTGTATGTCGCAGTGGATCGAGACAAAATAGTTGGAGCCTTATCCTTATCGACCCGAAAACCGTGGGCGATCGACAAGAGCTATTTCAGCGCTAGCGAGGCACCGCTGTATCTCACGGATATGGTTGTTGATCCGTTGCGACAGCGAAAGGGCATCGGCAGACGGTGCATTGAAGAAGCGAAGCGTGTTGCAAGAGGTTGGCCGAGTGATGCGCTGCGGCTGGATGCTTTTGACGCGGAGGCGGGTGCGGGAGAATTCTACGGAAAATGCGGCTTCGACGAAGTTGGCCGCGTTGTTTACAAGGGAACTCCTCTTATCTACTTCGAGATGCTGCTTTGAACCGAGCGAAATGACTGTCACAGCCTTGCATCTGCGGAAAGCTAGTTCGGCTGGCTTCTATTCCGAGGAAAGCTGGACGCGGAGGCGGTCCGTTTTTTTGACAATATATTGTCTCGATTCTCGCTTGGGTTCGATCGCATCGCGAGTTGCGTGAATTGTCGAGTTTTTATCTTGACGGTCATTGAACCGATGCGGAGAATTAGTGCTCCCGATCAAGGGAATCCAGGAGGTTACATGTCCCCAGCAAATCTTCGGAAAGCACTGTTTCTCTGTTGCACCATTCTGATTGCAGGTTCATATCAGAAAGTCGCAGCCGCCACGCTCTGTGTGAATACAGCAGGTTCGCACGGATGCTACTCAACAATTGCAGCCGCTGTCGCTCATGCTGCTGCTTTCGATGTGATCAACGTTGGGCCCGGCACCTACAAGGAAGACGTTGTGATCGGGAAGCCGCTTTCTCTCCTCGGAGCGGGCGCAGGCGCATCGGTAATTGACGCCACCGGTCTTGGCAACGGCATCTTCGTAGATGGATTCGACAATGCCGGCCTGAGCCACGTGAACATCGCGGGCTTGACGGTCGAGAATGCGCAATGGGAAGGCATTCTAGTAGTCAGCGCATCCGACGTCACGATCCGCGACAGCAAAATCGTCAACAATACCAAGGCTCCCGCAGTGTTTACGGGCAACCCGGGCGCTTGTTCGGGTCAACCGGTGTTCGAAGAGGACGAGACTGGGGACTGCGGCGGAGGATTGCACCTCATCGGCGTTTGGAATTCGACGATTTCTGGAAATACGATCACAAAAAACGATGATGGAATCCTGGTGAGCGATGAGACCGCGCCAAGTCACGACATCCTGATCATCGAGAACAGCGTGACGGACAATCCTGGAGAATGCGGAATTGTTCTCGCCTCACATCCGCCCGTAGGCGCGATCGGGTCGCCGCATCACGGCGTGTATCACGTAACTGTCGATGGTAATGATGTCGAAAACAACGGTGTGCAGGTTGGAGGAGCGGGGGTTGGCATTTTCTCCGACGGCATCGGCCAGGGGCGGTCTTCGGGTCACGTCATCAGCCACAACAAGCTAATCGGCAACGGAATCGGCGGCGTCGCGCTGCACAGCCATGTTGGACCTAATTTCGGGTTGCCGGCCGACAACATGGACGGGAATGTGATCATCGGCAACTACATTGCCAAAAATCTTGCAGATGTGGATGACACGGCGACGGGCGGGCGCGTGGGCATCAATATCAACAGCGGTGGGGGTGGTTCGCCGGTGAATGGAACCATCATTTCCCACAATGTCATCACTGACGAGGACATCGATGTCGCGGTCAATACGCCGGCGTGGGTCAACATTCATTTGAATGACCTGCGCGGTGGGAAAGTGGGAGTGGCCAACGTTTGCACTCTCGACGACCCGAGCTGCAAGGGCGGCAGCGATGCCAGTGAAAACTACTGGGGATGTCCCAAGGGACCCGGTGGATGGGGATGCTCGACAACCAGCGGCCCCAATATCCTCTTCGCTCCCTGGCTGAATGGGCCGGCATCAGGCGACTACGACGATCAACACTAGATTCGATCCCACTTAGCGGAAGGGCCTGCCGCAGCCATCGGCAGGCCCTTTCATTTATGCGGCGAGTCTAGTTGATGGTTAGATCGGCATGCAGCGGAGTGTTCTCGCTGGAGTCGCCGACAGAGATGATGAATTTCCCAGGATCGATGGTCCACTTGTGGGTGGCTTCATCCCAGTAGCTGAAGGCGCGCGCATCGAGTGAGAGGGTGACGTGCCTGGTCTCGCCGGGCGCGAGCTGGACTTTTTCGAAACCCTTGAGTTCGCGCTCCGGGCGCATTGTTTTCGCAGAAGGGTCTGAGACATAGAGCTGTGCTACTTCAGCGCCTGCGACACTTCCTGTATTGGTTACGTCGAAGCTGACGGAGACCGTCGATCCTGAAGCGGCTGTCGCGGGAACAGTGAGCGCGGAGAAACTAAACGTTGTGTAACTGAGGCCGAAGCCGAAGGGGAACAACGGATGCTTTCCGGTGGTTGTCCAATAGCGGTAGCCGACCATCAGTTTGTCGCCATACTTGACGTGGGGAATGACATAGTCGACCGGCGGATGATTGTTCTCGATCACATGCAGAGTCGTGTCGGCACCTTTCACGGGATAGTAGTAGGGATATGAGGGGTTGTCTTCCCAGGCGTTATCGAAGCTGACAGGCAGCTTGCCTTCGGGGTTGTGCTTGCCAAAAAGAATCTCAGCTACGGCTGTTCCGCCTTCCTGGCCGGGGTACCAGGCGTGAAGAAGGGCCGGGACTTTGTCGAGCCAGCGGCGTGTGTCCATGCCGCCGCCACCGAGGAGGGTGACGATGGTGTGCGGGTTGGCCGCCGCAGCGGTTTCGATGAGTGCGTCTTGTCCCCACGGAAGGGTGAAGGTCCGATCGAGGCCCTCACTTTCTGTGGCAGGGCTGAAGCCAGCGGCCACAACAACCACGTCCGCGAGCGATGCGAATTTCTTCACTTCATCGGAAATCATGTTGGCCTCATTGGCGATGCCCAGGGCAAACCGGTTGCCAACAAAACCGGGAAGATAATTGGCGACAACCGTGATTGCCTGTCCGGCAGTGAGGTCGATTGATGCAGATTCAGGGTGCTGGCCTTCGATCTGAATCTGTTCGAGCACCTGTTTGCCATCCACGCTGACTGTGTAACGGTCACTGCCGGAAGCAGCCGCAAGGAGCATGTACTTTCCTTGTTTTGGCGCCGTGAACGCGGCAGTGTAGCGAATGCTGCGTGGAGTTTTGTCTGCAGGTCCCCACCATTCCGGCTTGTAGTTGGCGATATTCCTTGACGCGGCGGTTTCAGGTGCGCCCGTAAAATCCTTGCTGGGGAATGTCACCTGCTGCACCGGTCCATTCCAATGGGTCTGCCAGAAGATCTGATTCATCTCAGGCAGTCCACGAGAATAGAGCACGTGAACGCTGGGCCCGGCAAGATTGGCGATGCCGGTAAGGATGCTGACGGGCGCGAATGCCTGTGCTTCAGACGAGCCACCACCGCCGGGAACCGCGGGCCATGCGTCAGGCCCAATCACGGCGATGGTCTTCACTTTTGCGGGGTCAAGGGGAAGCAGATTTTCGCGATTCTTGAGCAGAGTGATGCTCTCAAGGGCGCCACGAAGCGCTGTTTCTCTGTCTGCGACGGAGTAGGTTGAATCAGCGGGATCGAATTGCGGCCGATCGGTAAAGCCGTAACGCAATTCAGTGCTGAGGATGCGCAGCACCTTGTCGTCGATGGTCGATTCCTTCACCGTGCCATTCTTGACGGCGTCAACGAGCGTCTTCTCATTCATGAAGCGCGGGCCTGGCATTTCGAGGTCAAGACCGTTATTGGCAGCGGCGACGCCATCATAAGTCGCATCCCAATCCGACATCAGGATGCCCTGGAATCCCCATTCGCCTTTTAACAGTTTGAGGTTGAGGAATTGGTTCTGGGTGGCATGGGAGCCATTGATCAGGTTGTAGGAATCCATGACCGCGTCGACGTGGCCCTTGGTGACTGCGGCCTCGAATGCCGGAAGGTAGATCTCGCGCATGGTGCGTTCGTCGACCTCGACGTCAACGTTGTGCCGGTTGTACTCCTGATCGTTCAAGGCAAAATGCTTTACGGTGGCGATCACGCCCTGCGACTGAACTCCCTCAATGTAGGGCGCGACCAACGCGCCATTCAGGAAAGGATCTTCTGAAAGGTATTCGAAGTTGCGGCCACTGACAGGCGACCGGGCGATGTTGACTCCGGGGCCGAGGAGGAAGTTGACACTGCGGGCGCGAGCATCCTTGCCGAGACTCTCGCCGAGTTCGCGGGCAAAGTCGCGGTCCCAGGTGGCAGCGAGCGCAACGCCGCCTGCGTAGGCGGTGGTGGGTCCCCAGGTTCGGACGCCAACGGAGGCGTCCGACATCTTGAAGCGGGGCAGGTCGATCGCCGGGATGGCGTTGGTAAACATGCCGTCCACACCACCAATCAGCTTGATTTTCTGCTCGAGCGTAAGTTTGGCGAGCATGGCGCTGGCCTTGGCCTCGATGGCGGGTGAATCGGCAACCGGAGCCTGTGCGACGGAGGTCTGAGCGACGATCAAAAGGCAAAAGAGCAGGGCTGCGATAAGAAGCGAAGGAGGAGAAGGAACAAACGACTTAGCAGAGATGTTGAATGCGTTTTTCATGGCGGGAGAAGGCTAAACGATCCGACCGACGCATGTATACGGAATCGGTCACGATGGCTTGCACTTTGAGAAGCCGGACGTCAGGGCGATAAGTGCCGTCTTTCGCGCAGTTTGTGACCATAGTCACAGGCTTGGGTGAATGGGGTCACTGAACCGGCGATTCCGGAGGAGCAGACTCTGTTCGATGTGTTGGAACGAAGGGCGTCTCGTGTGCGCCAGGGCCGGTATTGAGCGTGGAGGGTCACCCATGAGTTTCGCGAATGGTTTGAAGACCATTGTTGTTGCAGCAGACCTGGACGGAAGAGCAGAGGCCGCGCTGGAATACGCGCGTAAGCTGGCGTCCGCTTACGGAGCGCGTATCGTACTTGCGCATGGACTAGATCCGCTGGACTACGCATCGGTGGCGGCAGTTCCGGGGAAAGTTCTAAAGGGCTTGACAGAGCAGGCACGAGCCGTCCTCGACCGGATGGCCGAGGAACTGCTTCAGGAGGGCATTCACAGCCATTCAGAAATCCGCCAGGGTGAAGTGACAAAGATGCTGGTGGATGTTGCCCGTCAATACGAGGCGGGTCTGATCGTGATCGGGACCGAGGGAAAACAAGGCGTCGGCCCTGTGGTAGTTGGGGCCGTCGCGGAACAACTGGTGCGACTCTCACCCTGCCCGGTGCTCGCGGTCGCGGCGGACTACAACGCAGGCGAATTCCGGCCGGCGCCTGGTGGTCCTGTGTTGTTAGCGATGCAGCGCAACGAGACGACGGCAGAAGCTATTGCAACTGCATTTTCGCTTGCGGAGACGTTTCATCGGACTCTTTTGGTTCTTCACGCCAGGCCGCCGGCTGAAGCTGCCGCCTTTCTCAATCCCGGCGCCAACACATTGGAGCATTTCGGAATTCAACCGAGTGGGAGCTTTCCCGTGCGCTTCATCGTGAAAGACGGCAAGCCAGGGGATGCCGTCGTCGAGGCGATTGGACAGTACCATCCGAGCATCCTGGTGGTGGGAGTCAAACGCGGAAGTGAGACGCCCGGCCCGCATGGCACGGCATTCACTTTTTTGGCGCGGTCCCGCGTACCGGTACTATGTGTACCGCCGCAAAGTGCGTCGGATGCTCACGAAGAGGAAGTCAGTATGCAGGCGCCAGTGCGTTGAGTCGCTGAAGCAGGACTGGAGGGATCCCAAGCTCCAATCAGATTTGGTGTTGAATGGGGTGAGGGTGCACATGGTATTTCGCACATCGCAACTCCGCGGAATCAAGCGCCTCCGCGAGGAATCGGTTGTAAGTTGAATTCAAGGAATGGCCGCCACGGGCACTCGACCGGCGGGAGCAAGAGGAGATGGAACGATGCAAAGTGCAGCCGGTTCCGAGCGCCACGGGGGCGCCACAGCGCATCCACTTGCAGAACTGTTGTCTTGCCCTCCGACAGTAGCGAATTTGGTGAATGCCTCTGCCCGGAGCCTCGAGTTTGCCACGGGTGATACCGTCTTTCGCCAATCGGAAACCTGCCGTGGGCTCTACGTGGTGCTCGCGGGGCAGCTGCTGCGCAGGGCGGAGCGAATGGGAGCAAACCTGACGCTGGGGTCAGTGCGAGCAGGGGAACTGGTGGAACTGGCGGCTGCTCTAGGCGACAATCGGCACACGTACACTCTTACTGCGCAAACACCCGGTTCCGTCATGTTCTTACCTCTGCAGGTCCTGCACCGGGCTTTCGAAGCCTATCCACCGCTTAGAATGAGGCTCTTAGAGGAATTGGCTCGCGAGGTTTCGCGGGTCTACAGCACGTGCTGTATTACCCGCAGATCGACAGTTCGCCACCGCGGCGCGGGGCCTTCGGCAATCCCGCATGCAAGCTCCTGAACATCCCCCTGCTCCATTCAGGTTTCATTGCAATTATGCGAGTGACTTAGTAGGGGCAGTCCCGTTGGGCGCGGCACGTGTATTCTGAGTTATACTTCGGGTAGACCTTCGGAATACCTATGGCTGGCTTGCATTCTCATCACCCACCGGAAGATTGTCTCAACTGTGAGCATCGCCATCTTCGAATGTTCTGCAATCTCACACCTGAGGCTTTGCAGGACTACGACGGCATCGGGATCATGATGAGTCATGCGCGAGGCGCAAAGCTCTTTACCGAAGGTGACACGGCCCGCAACGTATTCATTATCTGTTTTGGCCAGGTTAAGATCTCGTCGACTTCCCGCGACGGCAAGACCATGATTCTGAAGATCGCCGGCCCCGGTGACGTGATGGGACTTAGCGCAGTGCTTGCCAATGTTCCTCATGAGGTGACTGCCGAAGCCATTGAGCCTTGCCAGGTGAAAACGGTTCGCAAGCAGGAATTCATAGACTTTCTCGGGCGCCATGGCATCGCCAGCATGCACGCGGCGCAGTCTCTTTCCGGCGAGTACCTGACCGTTTTTCACGACGCCAAACGGTTGGCTCTCTCCGGATCCGCTGCAGGGCGTCTTGCCCGGTTGCTGTTGGACTGGGGCAAGGCGGCGGCGAACGGAAAATCGGAAATCCGCTTTACCATGGCCCTTACGCACGAAGAAATCGCCAACATGGCGGGCACATCGCGCGAGACGGTCACGCGGCTTTTGAATCAGTTCCGCCGCGACGAGTGGATCATCATCAAGGGTGCAAGCCTCACGATCACAAAGCCTGATCAGCTTGAGCGCCTCACCGCTTAAAAACTTCCCCAAGAAACTTCGCTACTGCGTGGCTGTCCAGCACTTTGGGAGTATCTGGAGAAGCGTCTCGACGAGGCGCGGAGAAGCGGCTGGTTCGGTGCGAGCATCTGAAGAAGCTGCTGGTTGATGCTTTCTGATATCGACTAGTCTTGAATGGCGATGCTTTCAACGTCGACGCGGTCTGTTTCTCTTGAACAATCGCGGAGCGTCAGCACGGGACAGCGCGCATGAGCCAAAACCCTCTGGACCGTTCGGTCATGGGTCAGGTTGTGGAATGCAGATCGATTGGTTGCACTCAAGACGATGAGGTTTGCTTTTAGCTCAACGGATGCAGCCAGGATTTCGATGGAAGGATTTCCGTGGGCCACGAGCGGTACAACCTCTGAGCAGCAGGATTCCGGCGCGCCAATTTCGGCTGCGAGGATGCTTAATTCACGCATGGCAGCAGAATCGAGGCCTGTTGGCATCCCTTTCCGCTCCATCTCATCCTTCGGCGGCAGAACGTGAAGCAGCACCAGTTTCGCTTTTTGAAGGGCTGCGATCTGACAAGCAAGCACTGCGCCCGGTGTCGAGGTCTCTCTGAGAAGAGTGGCGTGCAACACGGTCCTTTCCGGGCCGCTGCCTTCCACAGCGAGATGAGCCTCAGGTCCCACGGTTATGACCGGGAGGTTTACCGAGCGCAGTACTTGCTCGGCCACGGAGCCAAGGAGAAGCTTAGTGATCTTGCTCCTGCCCCGGGTGCCAAGCACTATGCGATCTGCTTTGAACTGTCGCGCGGCCGAAGCGATTTGCTGTGCCGCACTTCCTTCGCGAACAAGGGAATCGCAGGGGATATTTTGTCCGCGAGCCATCATTCGCCATGGCTCCAGCGATTTTACTGCGAAATCAATGGCCCCGGCTGGGTCGTAGTAGGGCATTCCAGCGGCATCAACGGCAACGTCGGTGCCGGCGGATAGTACATGAAGCAGGATGAGGCGCGCTTCCGCATTGCCAACCTCCTGCAAGGCGAACGGCATCAGGCGGTCAAGATCGGTCAAGTCCGTAGCGACCAGAATCACGGCAGGATGCGCCCATCGGTTTAAGCCGGCGTCCGACATGGAGCCCACCTCTCACGCGAAAAGAGTGGCACTGAAACGGGCAGCAGGATGTGCTAAGGCGCACGGAATCTAGTGAGCCAGGTCACTCTTGGAACTGCAAGTTGAGCCGAGGGAAGGGAAGGTCGCGAAAGTTTTGCGAATCTTGAGACTACCTGACAACTGGCTCATGAATTCTGGGGATAAACCGGGCCACTTTCTATGCGATTGCCGAAGCACGTCTAGAAGCCGAGGCAGGTTTGAGCACCTGATTCATTCCTTTTTTTATGCGTTTCTTTATTGCTTCTTTATTCGTTTCCCAACTATCGTTGGGAATGGAACCCCAAATCCAGACATTCCATCCTTGTAGGCTCCCCAAAGACAAATAGTCTTCTGTTCGATTTTTCAACGCCTGCATTCTGCAAGCATTTTGCACTTTTCGAGGGCGTGAAGCAGTACAACCCCGATTCACTTTTTGGAGGATAGGCGCAATGCATTATCAAGGCACCAGGAGTGTATTTACCGGTTTGCTGTTGGCGATTGCAGTGATTTTCACATTGGCGACCAACGGCCGGGCGCAGACATTTCGCGGCGGCATAAACGGAACCGTTACTGATCAATCCGGAGCGGTTGTGCCGGGAGCGCAGGTGACGGCAGTGGATACTGCCACGAACACCGTCTACAAGGTCGTCAGCTCAAGCGCGGGTGAATTCGTGTTCACGAACATGCCGGTGAGCGCCTATACAGTTACGATTTCTGCGCCTGGCTTCGAGAAGTTGAAGGTGGACAAGGTTCCGGTGACGGCGGCGACTTCTTATACTCTGCCGGTCAAGCTGAATGTAGCGAGTCAGGGCGAAACCGTCGAAGTTACGGCAAATGCGTTGACTCTGGACACGGTGAGCGACACGCAATCGACGGCTCTCCCCGAGGAAGTTGTGCAGAACCTGCCCAACAGCGGGCGCGATTTTACGCAGATGCTTGCTCAAACTCCAGGATTTGCGGGACTGTCGACAGGAGGCGGTGCGGGTGTTGCCAGCGTGAATGGAACGCGGTCGAATTCCGTGAACTGGCAAATTGAGGGCACCGATAACAACGACCTTTGGTGGAACATTCCCGCCGTCAACCAAGGCGGAGTGTCTTCGATCGCCGGTGTAATATTGCCCATCGATGCGATTGAGAACTTCTCATTTGAGACGTCGGGATCGACCGGATTGGGAAGGAACTCGGGTGGCACAGCTAACCTGACTATCAAATCAGGAACGAATAGTCTGCACGGCACCGGCTATTATTTCAATCACAATGAGTTCTTCCAGCGGACGAATCCGTTCGAGTCTTCAAAGACGGCTACCCGCAACCAGCACTACGGTTTCTCAGTCGGCGGACCAATTTGGAAAGACAAGACATTCTTTTTCCTTGCCGGCGAGCACCAGGGCTTTCTGATTGGCGCGGAGACTCATGCGACAGAGCCTTCTGCCGCATATCAAACTGAAGCGCTGAGCATCCTCAGCGAATATGGCATTTCCGAGAGTCCAGTTTCCTACAACCTATTGAACGGCAGCGGTTCGCTTAAGTCGCTCTGGCCCGCGGCAGCTCTCACCGGTCCGGCCACAAATGACAACTATGCGGCGACGGGCAATCTTACGGGACACAGCTTCAATGGAATCGTGAAGCTGGACGAGCAGTTGACAGACAAGGATCACATCGCCGCGAGCTGGTTTGTTGGACAGGGAACGCAGACAGCTCCGACCTCTTCGTCGCTTGCGCCGTACTTTGAGAACGCACCGATTCACGTGCAGAACTATTCGTTGGTCTATAACCGGGTTCTCACCAACTCGATCACCAACCAATTGTCTGCCGGCGTCAGCTACTTCAACCAGGTGTTCGGGGATCACGATATCAGCTTCGACCCTGTCGGCCTGGGCCTGAACACAGGAGTCACCGACCCCGCACTTGCGGGTTCACCCCACCTGATTATCGGCCCGACGGCGGCCAGCGTCGGTTTGACCGCTGGCGGCAGCGGCTTCGATCCGCTTGGCGTCACTGCTCCTTCAGGGCGCAATGACATCACGGGACACCTCGACGAGGCGCTGTCATGGACCAAGGGTGCGCACCAGTTGAAGTTCGGTGGTGAGTTGCGACAGGCGCAGGTTGATGACTTCTATCAGACCGGCGAGCGCGGAACGATCTACTTCGATGGATCGCAGGGACCATGGGTTTCAACGGGGACGCCGTGCGCGCAGCTTGGAAACGGCACGGCGCCGTTAGAGACCGCCCCCTCCGACCCGAATATCCTGTTTCTGGCGGATTTCCTTGCGGGCTGTTTCGATCCTACAAACTCTGAGAATGTCGTAGGCGATCCGAAGCGGCAGGTTTTCGTGAACACATTTGCCTTCTGGGGTGAGGATGCCTGGCAACTGAACAAGCGCCTTAGCCTCGATCTTGGTCTTCGCTACGACTACGAAGGCCCGGTTCACTCTGCCATGCCGAACCTCTCTGTCTTTGATGCTTCTTCCTCAACGGGGCTTGCAGTTGTAGGTGCGGGCGGAGTCCCGAATCTGTGGAATCAATTCTGGGGCGGTGCAAGCCCGCGGTTCGGCTTTTCGTACCAGGTGGACGCGGCGGGCAAGACAGTTTTGCGCGGAGGGTATGGCCTTTATTACGACTCGATATACATGAAGTCGGTTCTTCAGAATAATGGCGCCCAGAACATCTCGGTATTCGGGCCCGGCTTGAATCCGGCTGGAGATGAGGAAGTGGCGCAGGCCGGCGCAAATAACATCGTCATCACCTCGGGCACACCGATCTTCCAAACCTTAGACCAGGCTCTTGCCGGACAAAGCCTAGTCAAGATCTCTACGTTTGATCCCAACTTCAGACCATCGTATTCACAGAACTTCGATCTGAATCTCCAGCACAGCTTCACTCCGTCGGTAGTTTGGCAGCTGGGCTATGTCGGGACCAAGGGAACACACCTGCTTGGCCTCTTCGACATCAACCCCGGCGCATTGGGTGCGTTAAACACAGCGGTCCCGTACAACTCGGAAACCTGCCCACCGCAGTACAGCGGAGCAACCCTCTCCAGTCCGGGCAATAACCTGCAGTGCTCACGGCCCTACTTCAGCCAGTTCCCGAATTACTCGGTCATTGATGAAGCCCGGAGCAATCTCGGATCGTTCTACAGCTCAATGCAGACAACTCTTCGCGTGCAGAACTGGCACAATCTGTCGTCACAGCTTGCCTACACCTGGGGACACGCTCTGGACTATGAGACGGGCCTGCTTCCTTACGTCCCGCAGGATCCCACGAACGAGAAACCGGAACGCGGGAATTCTGACTTCGATGTCCGAAATACCTTTACCGGGTATGCCGATTACCACGTTCCGACGTTTAAGGGTCCGGAACGCCTGACCAAGGGTTGGGAGATCAACTCCGGCTTCTCTTTCCACGGCGGAACGCCTTACACGGTGGTCTCATCAAGCAACCCGAGCGGCAACGGCGAAGGCGCGGATCGAGCCGTACAGACTGTGAATCAACCCTCTGCTGGAATCTCGCATGCCATTTCCGGCGGCGTAGTGCAGTGGTTCAGCCCGACCGCGTTTGTCGACGCTCCTTTGAACACGTACTCTCCCACGCGCCGCGGGCAGAACTACAACCCCGGGTACTCATCAGTGGACGTGGCCTTCTTCAAGACCACACCGATTGTTGAGCGGGTCAGCACCCAATTCAGCATCAACGTCTTCAACATCTTCAACCGCACCAACCTGGCGCCGGTAGGCTTCCCGCAGGCGGGCGAAGGCGGGGAAATCGGCTCGACGCTTGGACCGTATCTTGGCAATCCAGGGATTGGTCCTGGCGAGCCTCTGAATGCGGAGTTCGCACTAAAGATCATGTTCTAGAGTTGCGATTCTCACCCAGATACAACGGCGCACAGAGCAATCTGTGTGCCGTTGTATCTTTACGCGAAGACAAAAGCTGTCAGGGTCGAGTGAGGCGAAGTAAGTGCCGATAAAAGCGATAGCCTCGCCAATGCGGCGAGGCTATCGCTATTGATTTGTTGTTGAGGCTATGACAGGTGCGTAAAAGGATGGTCGGCCAATCGGCGCGGCATTGGCGGAGGAGTCAGGCTGGCAGTCGGAGCACTCATGACTTCCTTGAAATCTTTGCGGAAGGCCATCATCTCTTCCGGCGTGCCCACTGTGATGCGGAGGCTATTGGGCCAGGCGGGCCAAATGCGACCGACATACATATCCTTGGCGGCCAAGGCTGCCTGCACATCCTTGCCCGGCTTGCGCACGTCAAGCATGAAGCAATTGCTCTCTGAGGGCGTGGTTGCGTAGCCCTCGCTCTTGAGCCAGGCCAGAGTTTCCATGCGCGTATCGGCGATAATTTTCTTTCGCGTGTTTACCAGGTCCGCGTCGAGCAGGCTAGCTTTGGCCCCAGCGACGGCGGTAATGGGCAGCGCATTCATTCCGCCGAAAGGCGTAATCTTCGCGAGCAAGTCTGGCCGCCCAACGGCGAAGCCCATACGAATACCCGCCATGCCATAGAGCTTGGAGAAGGTGCGGAGAACGATCACGTTCTTGCCTTCCTTCACGAAGTCGATGGAGCGGGGGGCGTCGCAGAGGTGGATGTAAGCTTCGTCGATAAGCAGAACCGTGTCTTTGGGCGCGTTGGCAACTGCATATTCGATGTCGCTGCGTGGAGTGCATGTACCAGTGGGGTTGTTGGGATTGCAAATATAGATAACGCCTGGGTTTGAGGACGCGGCCAGCATGGCCTTGATATCGTGCTTAGCTTCGCCCCTAGGATCGGCGAGCGGCACCTTGAGGATGGGCGCGCCGGAAACTTGGGCTGCCCACATCGGTGCTTCATATCCTGGGTCGGCAGTAACAAGTGGCCTGTCTTTGCCGGTAAAGGCGAGGACGGTGAAGTGCAGCGGTTCCGATGATCCGGCGAAGGGAATGACCGACTCGGGGCTGAGGCCTTCCTGCTTGGCGAAGATCTCTGCCAACTCCTCTTCCCCGGTAAAGAGATAACGGCCGCCTCTCGGAATGATGTTTACCATGGCCTGGCGCGCAGCGTCGGAGGGGCCCATGGGGTTCTCGTTAGCGTCGATATGAATGCCTTTGTTGGGGTCGGCGAAATGAGGTCTTGCTGCGAGCGCGAGATGCGGCTCGGTAAGTATAGGCAGGGTGACCAGCGCAGAGGCACCGGCGGCGAAACGGAAGAAGCTGCGGCGTGAAAAGCCGGAAGGAGCTATAGGATCGACGGTTGGGTACATCGGCACGACTCCTTAAGGTGATAGGTAGATTGGACAAGGGGATGTTGTAGCTGCGAAAGAACTGCAAAAGGCCGGTGCTTGGATCGCTTAGGAAAGGGAATTATTGGACCCATACTCAAAGGTATCGTTGAAACGCAGCTAAAACAAGCAGGAAATGTAATTTGATTTGCCTGCCTCAATGCGTACTGTGATCAAACTTCATTTGCATTTCGCCGGAGCAGATGACTGCATTCGGGTCCGCAAAAATGAGCTGGGTGGACGGATGGCACGTTGTGGTAGACTCCGTCCGGAAAACGATTTCCCTGTGGCTTCTGTTCTGTATCCGGCGAGATTGAACCTGTCACCGTCTGCATGGTGATCGAGGCTTTGAGATTTTTCTGCCGGATGCTTGACAAGTTGTGCAGTAAACCCATTTACTTATGGGCGAACGTCCACTGAATTTACGGATGCATTCACCCAACTTCAGGTGACTTAATGCCAGGTCTGTTCACCATCTCCACGACAACCGCTATGCCTCATTCGCCGGCGACATTCCTCGCACTGAGTGCGCCGTCCCTTGCGCATTTGAGCCTGCTCGATCTCGCCGTAATCGCGATCTATTTCGTGATGGTCATCTGGATCGGCTTCTACCTGAAGGGGCAGGCCAACACGAGCGAAGAGTTCTTCATGGCCGGTCGCGAGATGACGGCATGGATTGCGGGCCTGAGCTTCGTTTCCGCCAACCTCGGATCACTCGAACTGATGGGCTGGGCGGGATCGGCTTACCAGTACGGCATCCTGGCGGCGCACTGGTATTGGGTAGGCGCCATCCCCGCAATGCTTTTTCTAGGCATCGTGATGATGCCGTTCTACTACGTCTGCAAGACGCACTCCGTGCCCGGATATCTGAAGCTTCGCTACGGGCAGGGCACCAGCACGGTGGCTGCCGTTTCCTTTGCCTTCATGACTGTGCTGATGAGCGGCGTGAATATGTTCGCGATGGCTGAAGTGATGAAGATCGTTCTCGGCTGGGATCTGAGCTTCTCAATTATCGTCAGCTCTCTCGCGGTCGCCGCCTATGTGGCGCTCGGCGGCTTGCGGTCGGCCATCTTCAATGAAGTTCTTCAGTTCGTCCTCATCTGGGGCGGAGCTCTCCTCGTCCCCATCCTCGGACTCATTGAGACCGGCGGCTGGACCGGCTTCAAGGCCCGCCTGGCCCACAACATTGCTACTGGCGCGACCGCTTCAGGCGACTACACCCACATGTGGCGCAGCATGGGCCACTTTGCCGACAACCCCATGGGAATCCACTGGACCGGCATCGTCTTCGGTCTCGGCTTCGCCATCAGCTTCGGCTACTGGACCACGGATTTTCTGGTCGTGCAGCGCGTACTGGCCGCTAACTCACTGCGTTCCGCGCGCATGGCCCCGATAATCGGTTCCTTTTTCAAGATGGCCGTTCCTTTGATCGTGATTCTTCCCGGCCTGCTGGGACTGGTTGTTCTCACCAACGCCGATGGCAGCCTGATGCATCTGGTCGGCGAAAATGTCGTCGCGGCTCACCCCGGTGCAGGGCTGCACAGCTATAACGAAGTGCTGCCGCTGATGATGGTGCGTTATCTGGGACCGGGGCTTCTGGGCCTTGGCATCACCGCCTTGATCGCAGGATTCATGAGCGGCATGGCCGGTAATGTCAGCGCGTTCACCGCCATCTTCACCTACGACATCTACCAGCCCCTGATCGTCAAGAAGGCAAAAGACGAGCATTATGTGCTCGTCGGCCGCATCGTGACCATTGTCGGCGTCGTCATCTCCATCGGCGCGGCTTACCTCGTCATGAATGCCCAGGGCATCATGGATTACGTGCAGGCGCTGTTCAGCTTCTTCATCTCACCGCTGCTGGGCGCGGTGCTGATGGGAATGTTCTGGAAGCGCGCTACCAAGGCTGGCGGATTCTGGGGCCTCTTGATCGGCACGCTGACCTCAATCGGATTGTGGGCCTGGGTTTATTTTTACCCACCGGCGCTTCGCTATGTGGCGCTCTCGCCGGATGCGAAAGACATGGCTGAGAACATGTATCGCGCGTTATGGTCGGTGAGCGTTTGCGTGATCGTGGTGTTTGTAGTGAGCCTGTTTGGCAAGGCGCGGCCGGTGGCGGAACTGAACGGGCTTGTATACGGGGCAACGAAGCTGCCCGTTGAAGAGCCGGTACCGTTCTACAAGAATGAATATTTCTGGCTGGTCATCTCAATCATCCTGTTCCTGGCACTCAACATCTACTTCTTCTAAGGGAGATCGCGCATGCGTTCAGGACATATATCGATCTGGTTTTTTATTGGGGTTCTGCTGACGGTTTACGGCGGAATGATTTTTGCCTACGGACTGTTTGAATTGGGCACCGGCCAAACCGCCAACGTAATCCTGGCGAATTTGCACGCGCCAGTTTGGTGGGGCGCTTTGATGCTGGTTCTTGGACTTTTTTACAGTATTCGTTTTCGCCCGGGCCGCAACGGTTGAACAACAGGTGCGGCAACAAGGAGTTAAGAAAATATGGCAACCGAACGACAAATGACATTCGGCGTAATCGTAGGAAATCGTGGTTTCTTTCCTGATCATCTGGCCAAGACCGGCCGTGAAGAAATTATCTCGGTGCTCGAAGCAGCCGGTGCGCGCCCAATTGTGCTGGGCCCGGAAGAATCAAAATACGGAGCAGTAGAAACATACACAGAAGCGCAGCATTGCGCGGAGCTCTTCAAGAAGCATGCGGAAGAGATGGACGGCATCATTCTCACCTTGCCCAACTTTGGCGAGGAGCGCGGTATCGTCGACGCGATCCGGCTGTCGGGGCTCAAGGTTCCGGTGCTGGTGCAGGCGACTCCCGATCGTTCTGAAGCGATGACGATCGCGACGCGACGTGACAGCTTTTGCGGAAAGATGAGCGCCTGCAACAACATGATGCAGTACGGCATCAATTACTCGCTGACCACACTTCATACGGAGGCGTTGACATCGGCGGAATTCAAGGCGGACCTGGAGTGGTTTTCAGCGGTCTGCCGCATCGTAAAGGGGTTGAAGAATTTGCGCATCGGTGCAATCGGGGCGCGACCGACGGCGTTCAACACTGTGCGCTATTCAGAGCGCATCTTTGAAACCTCGGGCATTTCGATTGAGACGATTGATCTTTCGGAGATTTTCGGACGCATCAATCGCATGAAGGACAGCGACGATGGGGCGCAGGCTAAGCTGGCGTCGATCAAGAAGTATGTGACGACGGCAGGGATTCCTGATGAAGCGCTGATGAAGATGTCAAAGCTGGGTGCGGTGATCGACGGCTGGATGAAGCAGACCCATGTGACCATCAGCGCCGTGCAGTGCTGGACATCGATGGAAGAGTTCTTTGGCGTGGTGCCCTGCACCATTATGAGCATGATGAGCAATGACCTCATTCCTTCGGCCTGCGAAGTGGATGTTCCGGGCACGCTGAGCATGTACATGCTGGCGCTGGCTTCGGGAACGCCATCGGCATTGCTCGATTGGAATAACAACTACGGCAGTCATCCTGATAAGTGCGTATGCTTCCACTGCTCAAATCTGCCCAAGCACTTCTTTAAAGACGTGAAGATGGACTACCAGGAGATCATTGCCGGCACGGTTGGGAAGCTGAATACCTTTGGCACCTGTGTAGGCCGCGTGAAGGCCGGTGCGATGAGCTTTGCCCGCTATTCGACAGACGACCGGCGGGGCGTGGTGCGGGGATATACAGGAGCCGGCAAGTTCACTGATGATCCGCTGGAGACTTTCGGCGGCGCGGGCGTGGCGGAGATTCCGCAGTTGCAAAAACTGCTGAAGTACATTTGCCGCGAGGGCTTTGAGCACCATGTAGCCGCCAACTTCAGCGATGTATCGAAGGCCATACACGAGGCCGCGCGCTACATGGGCTGGGAGAGCCATTATCATCCGGTGCTTGAGGATTAGTCAGCATTGAGCTGGAATCGGGCGTCGACAAATTCAGTCGACGCCCGAATCACATGTGGGAAGTTCTTAGAAGGAAGCGCAATCATGAGTAAGAGGATTGGTAAAGGCCTGGTGGTGAATGGAGCCACGCTGGTGACCGAAGCCGCGTGGAATGCGGAGCTTGATGCGAAACACGAAAAACTTGTCGAATGGCTGCGTGCGCAGAAGCTGGCTGGCGTTCTGATCAGGCGCAATGAGAATGTGGCGTGGATAACGGGCGGGGCTGTTGAACTGCGGGTACTGACTCCGTGTGAGACGGGCGTGGCTGCCCTGCTGGTAACGGCGACGGGCAAACGCTATTATTTCACGACGGAAAATGAAGCGCCGCGCCTGCACGATGAGGAGTTTGGAAAGCTGGATTTTGAGCCGGTACTTTTTCCCTGGTATGCGGACGAAACGGCGACAGCTGCCGCGAAGTTAGCCGAAGGGCCGTTGGGATCAGACACTCCCGGGGATGGACTTACCCTGGTTAATCTCTATCCGCTGCGCGCTGCTTTGTGTGAGACGGAGATTGCGCGTTATCGGTGGCTGGGCACGGAGACCGCAGATGCCACGGTGGAATCGCTGCACCAGGTTGAGCCCGGTTTGAGCGAATACGACCTTGAAGCCATCACTGCCGCGAATCTTTTGCGTCGCGGGATTTTGCCTTCGGTCTACCTTTATGCCGTTGACGATCGCATCTACAAATACAAGCATGCGGTGGCGCGGGGAAAGCGGCTGAAGAGTTACGCCATGCTGAATTTGTGTTCGCGGAAGTGGGGGTTGGCGATTTCAATTACACGTTTCCTTCATTTCGGCGAATTGCCGGCCGAACTCGCAGCACGTTTCAAATCTGCTGCGCAAGTGAATGCGGCGCTGCTGGATGCATCGCGGGTTGGAGCGACCTCGGCGGAGCTGTTTCGCGTGGCGCAGGCGGCTTATGCGGCCGAGGGTTTTCCGGGCGAAGAGAAATTCCACCACCAGGGAGGGGCTACCGGGTATGGTGAGCGCGAGTGGGTTGCCACGCCGAACGGCAAGGAAACCGTGGTCGACAACCAGGCATTCGCCTGGAACCCGAGCATCCGGGGGGGAAAGGCAGAGGACACAGTCATTCTGCGCGATGGCACGATTGAATGGCTTACGGCAACGCCGGAGTTGCCGGTGATCAATTCGAGAGTGAATGGAAATACCTATCCTGCGGCCGGGGTGCTGGTGAAGTGAAAAAGCAGGGAATAGGGAGTAGGGAGCAGGGAGTAGGGAGTAGGGAACAGGGAGTAGGGAACAGTTAACCGTGAACAGTGAACAGAATAGGCCCCATTGCGGGGCCTCTTTTGTTGAATCTCGCGTTTTGCTAGTTCTCTTCTTTTGGTTGCAGGGTCAGGCGGGCCGTGAGTACGACGAGCGCGGCCCAGAGTACGTCGGCACCCAGAAGATGAGCTATCTGGAGCCACAGTGGCGCCAGCATCACGACATCGAGGACACCGAGCACATACTGCGCCGCGAGCAATAACAACACCAATGCTGAGAGACCGCGATTGTCCCAGTGAGCCGTGCGCTGCGCTGCGCGAACCAGCAGCCAAATGAGAACGATGCTGGCAACGAATGCAATGGTCGGGTGGGTCCAGCGCCAACGAACGAGCCAGCCGCTTGAGGCTGAAAAATCCTCTGCCAGAGCGGAACCGAGCGAAGATGCCGGGAAGAGCGTGTCTCCCAAGGCGGCGAGCGAGCCTGTTACGCCGACTATCATCACGACGATAATGCTGGCCACCGCGCCAAAGGGTGCGACCAAGTCAATGGTGCTGCGCAAATAGCCCTGGGTGCGGCTGAGCAGATGCGCGGTCAGGGTGAGAGCGGCCAAGAGGAGCAATGTGTTTGCCAGATGCAGCGCCAGGTACCAGGGTCGCAGCGGGGACTGGCTCTGTGCAGTTAATCCCAATTTGACAAGAAATGCGCCGAGGATCGCTTCAACAAGAGTGAAAGCGACTGCAGCTATGGCAGCAGCGCGTGCCAAATGGCCGCGCACAGTGCCGACGAATGTCCACACCAGCAGCCCGACGGCGGAGAAGAATGACAGGCCGCTGGTGATGCGATGGGTGAATTCGATGAGGGTGTTGGTGCTGGCGGAGTGTTGCAGCACTGTGCCATTGCACAGCGGCCAATGGTTGCCGCAGCCTGCGCCTGCGCCCGTCGCCCGCACCAGCGTGCCCCAAAGGATGACAGCGATGAAATACGTCAGCACTCCCCACGAAAAGCGTCGCAACGCGGGTGATGGCAGGCTTCTTAACTCCACAGAAGGTGCGACGGGATGCATGGATGAAGACTCCGAACTCAACCCTTCAGTGTAGAACAAGCGGCGGCCAGTGTAGAGCAAGGGGCGACCAGAAGGTTGCTGGCGCTGAACGCGAACGGTATGCAAAGCCGGTGTTTATTCTTCCATGAGGCGGACCACATGATTGACGATGATCAGGTCTTCGGCAGGCGGAATCACGCGCACGGTTACGCGGGAGTTGTCCGCTGAAATAACGGCTTCGCCGCGAACGTTGTTGCGCTGCGGGTCAACCACGATGCCCAGAGCACCAAGGCCAGCGCAGATTTCGGCGCGCGAGTCGATGTCGTTTTCGCCGATGCCGCCGGTGAAGACCAGCATGTCAAGGCCATTCAGTTCCGCGACGTAGCTGCCAATCCACTTCGCAATCGTCCAGGTAAATTTGTCGACGGCGAGGCGCGCCTTGGCGTTGCCGTCTTTGATTGCCTCGCGCAGATCGCGCATGTCGTTGGAGAGTTCGCTCACGCCCAGCAGGCCTGCCTGCTTGCTGGCGACTGTCTCCAGTTTGTCAGCGGCCTCGGAAGCATTTTCGGTGGTCTCTGCAATCTTGCGCAGGATGAAAAGCAGCACGCCGGGATCGATGTCGCCGGTGCGCGTGCCGCTGATGATGCCGCCGGTTGGCGTCAGGCCCATCGAGGTGTCGAGGCACTTGCCGTTGCGAATCGCAGAGATGGATGCGCCGTTGCCGAGATGCGCGACGATCAGTTTCTCCGGCACATTAGGCTTCAATTGATAAACGATCGACTCGTAGGAGATGCCATGCGCGCCGTAGCGGCGGACGCCCATGTCGGCGTACTCGGAGGGTATGGGCATGTGCTTCGCGACTTCGGGCATGGTGCGATGGAAATATGTATCGAGAATAACGAAGTTGGGAATGCCTGGAAACAGTCGCAGCGCCTCGCGCATGATGTAAACGGCGATGGGCGTGTGAAGCGGCGCAAAGGCTGTGTAGCGCTCCATCTCGTCGATGAGTTCGGGCGTGATGAGCTGATTTTCGAGGACCGTTGGTCCGCCTGAAACCATACGATGTCCAATGGCCTTCGGGGCAGGAAAGTCGCCGGAGTGCAATGCGTCGGCAACAAGCGCGAAAGCAACGGCGCGGGTGGGCAACGCCGGGGTCTGGTCGACGAGTTTGTTACCGTCGGCGTCCTTGATCCAGAACTTGCCTAGGTCGGTGCCGATGCCGTCGACCGCACCTTCGTGGAGCTTTGTCCGCCGGCCATCGGCGGCTTCGTACACAGAAAACTTGATGGAAGAAGAACCGCTATTCAAAACCAGTACAGGCAAAGACGACATGAATGAATCCTCGAAAAGTTGGGGCTGAATGAATCAGCGGGTTAGTCAGCAAGCCAAGGAACGATGGGTTCCTGTTTTCCCAGACACGATCAGATTGGGATTGTCGAATGCAGCACCAAAAGCGTGGACGAGGGAATAGCCGAGTTCGCCACCCTCATGAATGGATCCGGGAGTGGTGCCCCTGTGACCCAGCAGGCGAGGCTTGACGTCGTCGATTGTGAGCGGGCGTTCCAGGAGAGGATTGTCTTTGAGATAGATTTGCCCGACCGACAGGTAGTTGGCGGCGCGCCAGTAGGCGCTCATCTTCGCCAGGAGGTCGGGGTTTAGCGGGCCCTTGCTCGTTGTTTCCGTCATGATCCACCTTGCAAGTTCAATTGCCGTGTCCTTCAAAGGCTAGCAGGGGAGTGTTAAAGGAAGGGGTGATTGAAGTCACAAGGACGCGAGAACGCAGTTTTTCGAACGAGAATCAGTTTTCTCTCATGCCAGGTTAGATGCCCATTGTTTTGGTGGGGATCCCAGCCGGAGAGAAACTACAGACGAACGGTCAAGGGTTCTATTCCCATGGGACTTCAAGGGACCCGGCCCGGCCGGAAACGAGGTCGTGCACAGCAATGCGCAAAAAGCTGTGGCCCTGGGGCAGGTCGAGGGCGAGTCGAATGGGAATGCCGTTCAGTGCGGTCCGTGCATATTGGTCGGCGGTGAGATTCAGTTGAAAGCCTTTGTCAAGGTAGTTGATGCGTTTGCCGCTTTCGTCATAAGCGATCAACACAAACTCAACTTTCCCTGAGCGGCGACCGTCCAGCGCTTGTTCGAGGGCAAAATCTTCCGCGTCGGCCTTCACATCCACAATCACCCGGTGGGTTGGCCCCGGGAGGCTCGCAGCCATCTCCCCCGCCGGACCTTCGGGGAGCTTTGCGCCTTGCAGGAGGGGGTCGGCGGCATCGAGAACGCGGGCTTGAAAGAGGATCTCAGTTGAGGGCGGAGCGCCGTGTTGCGAGGTCGCGCGAACGAGGCTATTTTCCGGATTTACAAGGGAGGGTCCTTGTGGAGGCTGAGCAAAGTAGCCGCTGCGATAGGCGAGTTTGAAGGCGGCATTGTCGACACTGATATGGAGCTTGTGAAACTGTCCGTTGAGCGCTTTCGCGCCAGGCGTGAATCCGATTGTGTAGTAACTGGAACCATTCTGAATGGCATTTGCCACAACCTCTTTGAGGCCGTTGGTGTTCATGTACGCCGTGCCGCCGGTTTCCTCGGCTATCTGTTCAAAGGTGGCGTTCTCTTCCATTGACTGTTTCAGCGCGTTGGCGTTGTCGACGGCGAGGTTGGGTTTATTCGCTTGCGCCCGGGAGCGTGCACCGCCCCTGCCGCCATTCACGGTAGCGCCCACTAGATTTGTCGAAGGGGAATAGGACGCATCGTAAATGGACGGAGTGACCAAACCTTTCGCGTTCACGGGGTAGACAGCAACGCGCGATGCCGAAAGCAGTTCGCTGGTCTCGCGAATCTGTTCGGAGCCGCACCGGAGTCGGATAGGGCCGATGATTGCGGGTTGGCGCCGGGGCTGCGGAGTGCTCTCGTCAATGTCGCGGCGTCCGAGGTGAAACCTTCAACCAAGCGAAGGCGCGAGGAAAGGGTGAAAATCGCCAGAGATGTGCCGCGTTCGATTTTGCCCATATAGAGAAGCATCTGGCGACGCACATCCGCCTGGTTCGCGAGCGGTGTATTGAGCGCATCGAGAAGCAGCACATTGACCACGCCGGCATCGGGATAGGCGGAGACGTTGGTATATGTATTCGGAGGCAAGACACCCCGGAACATTGGCGGCAGGACGGCGGGTGAAGGTTTTTCGCTGGGCTGGTGCTCGTCAAAGGAGACGATGGTTTGTTCGCGTCCGTCTTCGAATACGTGAAATTTTTGCCGGCTCAACCCGTGCACGGTCTTTTCCCGCTCTGTGACTACAACATCGACAAGCACAAGATTTGTGTTGGTACGAAGCAGCGTCGACGCGGGGCTGGGCGCGACTTCTGAGCCGGGAGTCTGCTCGGCTTGACCTGGGACAGCCGACGATGGCGAATTGAGGGTCAGGACGGCGGCGCAAAGAGCGGCGAAGCGGAACGGGCGCATACAAGGACCCTCGCGGAGGAAGTTGCGCGTGCTTCATCCTCATGATGCCGCAGTGCGAAGGATTCGGCGAAGGAAAAGTTTTGTTGATTGCGGAATCGCGCCTTGCGAATCTATTTTGCAGAAACCAGCAACGGAACTTCGATTGAGCCGACACGAACACCTTCAATATCGTGGACGGCGATGCGCAGTGAACCTTCACCGGCGGGCAGATCGAGGGCCATGCGCACAGGTACGCCGGAGGCCATCAAATGAGCATACTGATCGGGCGAAAGCGAAAGGCGCGTGGCGCGGTCAACGAAGTTCACGCGCTTACCCTCAGCGTCATAAGCGACCAATGTGAACTCGATTGCGGCCTCGCGAATGTCGCCCGGCTTTGTGTCGAAGGCCAGGGTGCGCGGGTCGACGGCCATGTCAACAATGTAGCGATGCGCCGGCCCTTTCAATGCGGCAGAAAGGTCTCCTGCAGGCCCCTCGGGCAGTTTCACATCTTTGAACATGGGGTCAGCGGCGGGCAGAACACGGGCCTGAAACAATATCTGCGTCGACGGCGGGGCTCCGTGAAGCGTAGCCGTCGCCATCAAGCTGCTAGACCCGAGGCCGTGGGAACTGCGCTTGCCGGGAGGGTCGGCGTAGTATCCCCTGCGATAGGCAAGCTCGTACTTACTGTCGTCGAGTTTCACTTTGATCTTGCGGAAATCGCCATTGAAATCTTTCGAGACCGGAACATAGCCGATGGTGTAGTAGCTGGCGCCATTGTCGATTGCGCTGGCAACAGCGGTATTCAGTCCATTGGTATTGAAGAACGCCATTCCGCCGGTCATCTCAGCGAGTTGCTCCATGGTGAAGTGTTCCGTTGCCGCGCTGGTCATGGCTTGATTATTTTGCCGCGCAAAGGCAGGTGAGCCGTCTCCTCCTCCTGCCGTCGCACTCAATCCCCCGTCAGTCACGTCGAAACCCGGCAAGCTCATCTGGCCGCGGGCATCAACCGGATACACTGCTACGCGCGCCGCCGACAGCAATTCGCTTGTAATCTGAACTTGCTCTCCGTAGCTTCGCGAGTTTCGCATAGGGTCCTGCGAAGAGTCGGGGCCAAGGACGATAGGGAAAGACCCGGAGAACCAAATGAGATTTTTTCGGCCGGGAACCGCGCTCAAATAACGCGCGAGCTGTTGCATCGCTTCCATGGTGAGCTGCACTCGCCGGTCGGTTTGAATGGCAACGACGTCGCCTTGGAATGCCTGTATGGACTGCATCATCATTGCAGGTACCTGCATCATCGAAAGATTGCCGATTGCCGAGTCGAATGCGTTTCCTCCGTCAGGATCGAGTGCCACAGACTGTTTCGGCATAGCCTTTGCGCTCTCAAGGGCCTTGGTCAGGTCGCCCACGTTTGAAGTGAAGCCCTGGATCATGCGGAGCCTGGAAGCCAACGTAAAGATGGCCATGGTTGTGCCGGGCTCAATTGTCTTGAGGTACCCCAGCATTTGCTTGTGCACCTCCTCCTGGTTGGCGACCGGAGTGTTCAAGCCGTCGAGAAGCAGTACATTCACCGCGCTGACGGCGGAATGGGAGGGAAGGTTGTTGTAGAGATGAGGCGGGAGCGCGGCGAGCTTCAACGGAGCTTGTGAACCCTGGTCTGGCCGATGTTCGTCAAGGAACGTGATGGCCTGTTCTTTGCCGTTGTCGTAGACGTGAAAGCGCTTGGGATCGATGCCGTGAATGGCCTTGCCCCGGTCGGTGACCACCACATCCACCAACACTGTATAGGTATTCGCCTGCAAGACCATCTCCGGCATTTCCGGATTTGCGGGAGGCGCTTGGTTAGAGGGCGGCTGCGCGGGGGTAGCGGCCGACGGCGTTTGGGCGACTGCAAAGAAAGACGCTGTTAGAAGGCTGGCAACAACTATCTCTGCGGCGACGCGGGGAAGGTGCATCCGAATGACCTCACATTACATTATTTGACTCTTCATGTTGACGGATCTTTCCTGCGTTCGGTTCTCAAAGAATTTTTTGAGCCTGAGAATCCTGGATTCGAAACCGTACCAGAGCGCGGCGGCAACTGCGGTACAGGCTAGCAGCCGAAAGGCCACGACGGCCAGGTTGCCGGGAACTCCGTATTGGTCCATGCGGGCATCGAACCAGCCGAAGTAAATGAAGACCATGATGTGCGTCATGTAAAGCCCGTAGCTGATGCGCCCATAAAAAGCGAGCGGGCCGCGGCGGAGCAGGGCATTGAGCGGGTTGCGCGAACCGGTGGAAGCGATGGAAACAAGCACCGCGCCGGCGAACAGGGTGGTCAACGCGGAATCGAGAAACGCGGTGCCACCGGCAATTGTGGCGGCGGCACAGAAACCGATGGGCACGGCCGCGATGCCCAGCCAGAGCCAGACCCGGCGGTTGAGAGGGAGCGTGTAGAGGCCGAGGGCAAGGAGGCTGCCCATTGCGATTCCGTCGAGATGCGTGAGGGTGTGCGTGGGCGTAATCCAGGCAAAGTGAGTGAGCCGGAGAAGAGGCGACCCGATGAGTGCGCAGATGAGCAATGCAGCGAGCATCCACGGACGCCGCAGCACGCGTGCCAGCGGAGCCCACAGGAAGTAGTACTGTTCTTCAATGGCGAGCGACCATGTGGGGCCGATGGCCGGCGGAAGTGCGAGATGAAACAGATTTTGCAGGAACAGAATGTAGGCCCACCAGGGCGCGGTTTTAATTGCGTCAAGGATGGTGGGGCCGATGAACCAGGGTGCATTCAAATAGCAAACGATCAGGACCAGTACATAGACGGGCCAGATGCGGAGGGCGCGGCGGCCGTAGAAGTTGCGGAAGTAGTGTGGCTTGCTGCGAGATTCAAGCAGGATCGATGTAATGAGAAAGCCGGAGAGTACGAAGAAGAGATTGACACCGGCCCATCCCCAAAGAGATATGCGGTACAAACCGGTGCCGGCCAAGCGCGGATGGCAATGATAGAGAACGACGGAGAGAACGGCAATGCCGCGCAGCCCCTGGAGTTCGGGGATGTAGGACGGCAGCCAGGATGGGCGTTGGATTTTCAAGGTAGCGGGGTTAGTGCGGTTAGCGGTGTTCGCGGAGTTAGCACGTCAACTGGTTAGGGTTTGTGCGTTCCCACCCATGGCGCGATGAAACTGCGTCATGGGTGGGGCACCCAGAGTGGCTAGCCCGCGGCTAATTGCTTGGCGCGTTCGGTGGCGCGCATCACGGCCTTGATCAGGGTAACGCGGAGTCCACCTTCTTCCAATTCGAGAATGCCGTCGATGGTGCAGCCGGCGGGAGTGGTGACGGCGTCTTTGAGGAGGGCAGGATGGTAGCCGGTTTCGAGGACCATTTTGGCGGCGCCGAAAGTGGTTTGTGCGGCGAGCTGGGTGGCGGTGTCGCGGGGCAGGCCAACCTTGACGCCGGCTTCGGCGAGAGCCTCGATGATGATGTAGATGTACGCGGGGCCGGAGGCTGAGAGGCCTGTGACGGCGTCCATGTGTTTCTCGTCGACGATGACGGTGCGGCCGACGGTTTCAAAGATGCGCTGAGCGAGTTCCATCTGCTCGGCCTTGACGAAGCGCCCGCGGCAGAGGCCCGCAGCTCCTGCGCCGAGCGCGGACGGGGTGTTGGGCATGGCGCGGATGACGGCGATTTCAAGGCCCGCGGCTTCTTCGATGGCGCTGGTTTTGACCGACGCAGCGAAGGAGACGATGGTCTTGGAGGCAGTGAGCGCGGGGCGGATTTCAGCGACGAGATCGGGCACCTGGAAAGGCTTGACGCCCAGCAGAATCAGGTCGGCCTGCTGCGCGGCGGCGAGATTATCGGTGCTGACGTCGACGCCCCACTGGGTGCTGAGCGCGATGGCGCGCTCAGCGTGGGCGACGGTGGCGTGAATCTGATCGGGCGCGAAAAGGTTCTGCTTCAAAAAAGCCTGGAGCAGGATACCGCCCATCTTGCCGGCGCCGAGGACTGCCACACGGATGTGGGGCAGTTGCGCAGGTACTTCAGTGGCCTCAACGGCTATCTCCGCCATTTTTTTCCTTGTTGTAGATGAGATTGATGGTTCAGCTATCAAGGATACTCGCATCGCGGGCGGCGAGGCTATGAGTGCCGCTTGCTTTCAGGTCGGACCTTTTGGATCAATCGGATCAATTGGGACGAATGAGTTTGGGTGGTGGAGTTGTTGAGTTGAGGGAGTCATCCGGCATGAGGGAGGGTGCGTTTGAAGCGGGGACGTTCTGGATAAGGGTGTCGGGTTCGAATTCGCCGAACGGGGTGGGATTGTCATCCGGAGGATTGTCGGCGGGTTCGTCGGGCGGCAGGCCTTCGGGGTTGTTGGGATCCCAATCGAGTTTGCCGTTCAAGATGCTGGCAAAGTCGCGGAATGGATGGGGGGTTTTTTCATTGGGGTTTTTCTCAAGCAGGAAAAACAGGAGCTTGGCGCATTTCACGTCGCCGAGGAGGGTTTGCTTGAGCAGGGCTTTGCAGATTTTCATGGTGCTTTCGCGGACGGTTTTTTCGGCGTCTTTGCGGAGGCGCTTGAAGACGTTGCCGCGGAGGCGCTTCTTTTTGCGCGGGGCCCTCTTCGCAATGGTTTTTGAAGTTGTGGGTTGCGGAGTTTTCTGTGTTTTGGGGTTTTCAGATTGGGGTGTTGTTGCAGCGGTTTTAGACATGGGTTTTTACCTGATTTCCGGTCTGGTTTGATGCTAGATTCCCTGGAAAATAAAATTTGGGCCTAATTTTGCATGATTAAAGTCACAAAAACCGTTGAAATAGCTGATTTTGGTTGGGTTAGACGGGCGATTCCGGTGGCATATTTTGGTCGATTTTGGCATTTTCTGGCAGATTTTGGCACGTTAACAAGCCCTTATTGATGCATTTTGGCTCGGTTTTTTCCCGGGCCGGTGGAGCGGGTTGGAGGACCCTTCATTTGGTGAAGTTTCGAAGGGCTGAATGACGGTTTTGGATCAAACAGCCGCGAAGGGCTCGATGGCCCTGGCGAGTGATTGATTTGTAGAGATGATTGCCTTCAGATTAGCGCGAAGAGGGGTAATGATCTGCAAAACGACCTGGCCGAGATTCCTGGTCGCCTCGACCTGGACACTCCCTTGGCCCCGGTGATCGGAGGCCGTCGCGCCGGACACTACAGCGCAGAGGAAAACTGCTGACGCCGCTGACAAAGAGCAGATCAAGGCGGTGGAAAAGACGTTGCGAGGAAAAGTCACAAAACAGACTTTGCCTCTCAACTTGCAAATCCCGCACGCTCCGCGGGATTCGCACTTTCCCACCGCTTCTACGGCTACTAACTTATGAAGGCCGGACACTTCATTTGCTAAGAAAAGCGGACATTACTACTTGCCAACGACACGGACGGGTTGGCGGTCATCAGACCGAAACTCAGAAATCCTCGAATTCTCCCGCGTATCGGGAGATCGCTACCTGTCGTTATCTCTGTTTCGACTCGACAAACAGCCACCTTCGTTCGTAAAAAACCAACGCGGCAGCCAGTGAGATGAAGGCAATATCCGCGATGGAGATTCTCGCACCGCGGCCAGCATTGAAAGTGTCGGTCATTCAGTACGGGAGACTTGGAACAAAAAGGTTGAAAACTCGCATCATGCAAAGCAGGATGACGAGGAACGCACAGTGAGAGGCGAGCACCTCGAAGGGAGAACGCGCATTTTGCTTTGAGAAGATAAGGGATCCGTCCTTGAAAAGCTCGCCACGGAAGACAAAGGCACTGTAAGCCAAGCAGACGAGTCCGAAGTAGGCCCAACTGAAAAAGCGCAAGTCCTCTCTCGGGTCGATATTCCGGGGCATCGGTGCAATCATCAAGGCAACGAGGTATCTGCTCATGCGTTTGTGCCTTTCGCGATCGCAGGAATTGCGAGTGCGTGCAGTATAAATCCCGGATCGTGGGCTATCCGGAAGCTTGTTTCTGTGTGAGAGCGGCGTCGATATCCTCCGCGCGCAGCACCGAGCGTGCCGGATTCCTCGGGTCCACACGCACCATCACCTTGAGGCCTTTGCACGAGTCTGCCCAGTCCTTCGCGTCATCCTCGGACCCAAAGGAGCGAGAGTAATCGCCCGACTGCGGTTCTGGATTGCGATACGAGTAAGTGAGCAACGCCTTGTGCTCGTAGATCGTCGGAGTCGGAGGGCCGCCTCCCGCCAGCGGTTGGTCCTGCGCCCAGGAAGCAGTCGTCACCAGGTCGATTACCGCAGGAACCGTCGGCCAATCGCGGGCCCATTTCTCTTGCCACCACTTGACCCAGTCTGGCCAACCGTTGACTCCGACCTGAACGAGCCCGATGCAAACAATAGCTAGGAAAACCCACAATGCGAAGAAGTCAGTCTTCGTCCCGCCGCTAAGCAGGAGCGTGGCAATTGGTGGAGTCACGGTCACTTCGTCCTCGAAAAGTCAGGCCATTATTGCATAGGAACCAACAGTCCCGGCAGCGCAGCGAGGAACGGCATTTCCATCCTGCCGGCACAGGAACCTGGAGATGATGTACCCAACGCTACGAGCGAACCGTCGATCGGGACAACACCGTACGCTTTAACAACCTGGTTCTGCAACTCTGACCCTCATGATCGCAGGACATCGCGTCGGACATTACAGCGCAGAGGAAAATGCTGATGCCGCTGACAAAGAGCAGATCAAGGCGGTGGAAGACGTTGCGAGGAAAAGTCACAAAACAGACTTTGCCTCTCAACTTGCAAATTCCGCACGCTCCGCGGGATTCGCACTTTCCCGCCGCTTCTACGGCTACTAACTTATAAAACCGGACATTTCATTTGCTAAGAAAAGCGGACATTACTACTTGCCAACGACACGGACGGGTTGACGGGGCATCCGGACACAGCGAGAAAGCACGGAGTTCTCAATCTCGGCGCGGATAATCCACCACGCAGGCTCAGGCCATTAATGGCAAGCGAATGCTGTGTACTATTGCACCGGAGGACCTACATGGCCGAATCGGCGCTGTCCCGGAAACACCGACTAAGGACTCTGTTCTGTCTCATCAGCTGCGCCTGGTTTCTGCTCGCCGGTTCCCAGCCTGCATCGGCCCAGTTCAAGTCCTGGGTCATGGCCAAGCTCCCCGACACTCCGGAGGGTCTTGCAATCGACGCAGAGGGCAACATCTACGCCACCCTGGCTCACATGGGAGAAGTGATCCTGCTGAAGGATGACGGCAGCTACGATCACATCGCGTGGGTGCCGTCAAAGGAAGAAAGCGGAAAGGGAAGCCTGCTTGGACTCGATTTCGACAAAGCGGGGAACATCTACGTAGCGTACAAAGCCCGCTCGAAGTATGACGCGGGCGACTTATCCAATCCGTTCCATCCGTCGTGTAGGGACGCGACCGTAACGCGGTCAGGGGTTTATAAGATCGACTCCAGGACGAGAGAGGTGACGGCTCTGGCAACAAGAGCCGAAGGTTGGCCCTTTTGCTTTCCCGACGATGTTGCAATTGACTCAAGCGGCAATGTCTACATGACTGACCTCACGTATTCAGGGATCTGGAAAATCTCTCCGGATGGCAAGAAGGTAGACCTGTGGTCCGCCCATTCGCTGCTCAATTGGTCGCCCAGGCCTTATTCGGGAGCGCCCCTGGGAGTCAACGATCTCGCGCTCGACAAAGCGGAGAAGAATATTTATGCCGTGACCGATGGCGACCCGATGGTTCTCCGGATTCCGATTGAGAGCGATGGGACGGCCGGTGAACCAGTCGCACTACCATCCGGGTATTCGGCGTTCGATGGGATTGAATTGGACGAGAAAGGCAATATCTACGTCTCCGAGATCATGCTCAACCAAATCTGGGTGCTTTCGCCGGACGGTTCCCAGCGCATTCTCATAGCTACCAAAATGAACGCGCCGCTGGATAACAACACCAGCCTGGTTCTGAAAGGGGATGTTCTCTGTACAGCCAACCTCGGCCTCGCCCACGCAAAACCGGAAGAAGCAGACCGCACGGTGGTCTGCATGAGGGGCTTCCCCGTGCCGAAGTAGCTGGGGCAGATTCTCATTCCGAATGTCAGCGATCCGCGAACCCAGTTGGGCACCGAAGGCACGCATGGCACAGTTTCAACTAAGCCTGGCTCATCAAAGGAACAGATAGCGCCCGAGTGGCGGGCTATAGTTCCCGAACTCCCTAATGCCCTTTTCGGGGTTACTTCCGCGTAGACAGTGATAGGCTCAGAACCATTGTTTCCGGTCGATGAGCGCCTCGGCGATTTCGCGTAAAACGAGAACTCTCCCAACAACTCCTAAGTAGACAGAAGCTGTTAGCGCTCTGAGGCGCGGGATCGGCCGGATCGCTTGGTGATTGCGCTCTTCGGCAATCGCGGAACAGCCTGAACGCCCGCCCAAAGCGTGGCGATCGTCTGCTCCATCACGAGAGTCTGGTCAGACAAATCAGGCACAACCCCTTGGATAACAAAGAGCATGGCGAGGCCAAAGATCGTAAACCACCAGGTGTGGGCTATCACGATGTCATCCCTATTGGGCAATCCTTCAGCCTTGGCGACCTCGAAAAAAAGCTGCACGAAACGTCCGAACAACGGCGCGCCAAGGTCGTTGATGTATTGTCCAGCGCGGACGCCGTTTCGGTTCTCAGGCCCGAAGAAGACGTTGCGGAACTGCTGTGGATGGGCAGTGCAGAACTGAATCAGGCCACGTGAAGTCGCAAAAAGACGCTCTTTCGGTGCGAGGTATTTATCGGCAATCGCGTCGAAGTTCTGAATCATCAGCCCGATCGTCTCGCGGCTCAACTCGGCAAGAATGTGTGATTTGTCCGGAAAATGCTGGTAGATCACGGCGTGCGTATAACCGATCTCTTTAGCGATCTCACGAAGCGTCACGGCTTCGTAACCGCGATCGGCGAACATTTTGCCTGCAGCCGCAAGGATTTCGCCCCGGAGCCTCTCCTTGCGTTCGACCCGGCGACTTGGTGATGTAGATGTCATTTTGATAGCTTAGTCCATTTTGGGGATTTATATGACCGATTGTTAATTTATAACCATCGGTTAAAAACCATCGATTATTTTGCAGCCAATGGTTAATGTATCTCTCTAATAGACAGATCGCTCATTTGCATGGGCGGCCAAATACGAAGCAAAAGGAGGAAGCGATGAAAGTTCTAGTGATTGGAGCAGCGGGCAGGATCGGAGGAGCGCTGGTAAATGAGGCGCTGGCGGCCGGACATAAGGTGACGGCTTTCGTGCGCGGTGCCGCGCAGTACAAGAAGGCGAACGTAAGAGTTGTCGCGGGCGACGTGCTGGACGCGGATGCGGTCGACGCTGCGGTAGCCGGACAGGATGCCGTGATCGACGCGCTGGGCGGCAAGACGCCGTGGAAAGTGACGACGATGGAAACGAGCGCGGCACAGAATATTGTGGACGCGATGCGGCGGAATGGCGTGCGGCGGCTGCTGAAGATTTCGGTGGTGGGAGCGGGCGAGAGCGTCAAGAACGCGGGCTTTTTCAACGAGCACCTGCTCATGAGGACGTTCCTGCGGGGTCTGCTGGTAGACAAGGCGGGCATGGAGGCCGAGATCGAAGGCAGCAACCTGGACTGGACGCTCGTGCGGCCTCCGATGTTGACCGACAGCGAGAAGACCGGCGTTGCCAGGGTGCTGAGCACGGAGAGCGGCGAGAAGGCGCACAAGATCGGGCGGGCCGACCTGGCAGCCTTCATAGTGCAGCAACTGGAAAGCAGCCGGTATGTCCGTCAAGCCGTGACCGTGACGACCACATAGCAGGGCCTTCGCGAAGGTCAAGGACCTCTCTCATCGAGGGATCCGATCGGCTGTGTAAAGGCCTGTAACTATTCATGCGACAGATCACTGTGGAAACTCACGGGACTAGCGGAGTGCTAGCTGCGCAACTCACAAGCTCTGGCGTTCGCATCGGAGCATCACTTTCGCTCTAACAAGGAGAAAACGAGCATGTATTTAGTCATGGGAATTACTGGAAAAGTTGGCGGCGCCACCGCGCGGCATCTGATCAAGCAAGGCAAACAGGTACGAGCACTTGTGCGCAATCGCGAGAAAGCGGCGAAGTGGGCAGGCATGGGCGTGGAGTTGGTGGATGGAGACTGGAACGACGCGGCGGCCATAGCGACGGCGCTCAAAGGTGTTGACGGCGCGTTTGTTATGTTGCCGGCTGTATGGGCTCCGTCGCCTGATTTCAGAGAATCAAGGGGCGTGATTGCGAACTATGTCGAGGCGCTGACCAGGGTAGTGCCCCCGCGCGTGGTAGCGCTCTCGTCGACGGGCGCGCATAGAACCAGCGGGGTGGGGATGATCACGACCTTATCGCTCCTGGAGCAAGGTCTTCGTAGCCTGCAGTCTCCGGTCGCATTTGTGCGCGCAGGCGGCTTTTTCGAAAACTTTCTTTTTGGCTTACGGGCCGCCCAGGGCGGAACACTACCGGTCTTCTACAATCCGACAAACCGGAAATCGATGATGGTCGCGTCAGACGACATCGGCGCAGAGGTGGCAACGCTTCTGACCGGGTCGGCGTGGTCAGGGCATCGCGTCATCGAGCTCGGATCGATGGTAAGCGCGGATGAAGTGGCCGCACAATTGGGTGAAGTCCTGAAACTCGACGTGAAAGCTTTTGCAGTCCCGCGTGCAGGGTGGGCTGAAGCGTTCGAGCAGTTCGGCATCCCCAAGGGCCACACTGGACCTGCCGAAGAAATGTATGAGGGCATTAACGCGGGATGGATGGGCCTCGGAATCGCGGGTACGGAGCACGTAGAGGGTACGACGTCCGCACGCGATGTGTTTGCGGCTGCACAGAACGCCGTCAAGGCGTAAGTCCGGGGACAAGCTGAATCAGCCGCAGCTCCCTGGGAACTGCGGCGCTAACGTCAAGAAAGATCGAACCGCAAGAGGAGGATCGCTTTGAATATGAAAGCTGAACTCACAATCGATAAGCCCGCGCGGGCGGGTCGAGCAACTCAAATAGCCGCAATGGTAACGACCGGCATTGTCGCCTGCATGTGGATGTACTTCGGACTGCTATATCTATTTCACGATCTCGGCGAATGGAGGATCGCCAATCAGCAGCTCGGATACCCGCTCTATATCATCCCTCTGATTG
Source organism: uncultured Acidobacteriaceae bacterium (assembly GCA_963826915.1). Taxonomy (GTDB): domain Bacteria; phylum Acidobacteriota; class Terriglobia; order Terriglobales; family Acidobacteriaceae; genus Telmatobacter. The sequence continues at coordinate 38,371 of CAWGYG010000002.1, read as the reverse complement.
GCGTGACCCACATCCTTGGTAGCGTGGGCCTTCTCATTCCCAAAGTGCCTCGATTGACTCATTGGGTTTATGCCGGTCTCACGATCAATCTTTCACTCGCGTTCTATTCACAGCTGAATGGCGGTGGCAGTACCTGGGACAAATTTGATCCGATTCTCGTCATGGCGTTGGTCTTTGCTTCGTATGTATTAAGACGCTGCATGCGCGCAAACAGGTGGTCAATATGAAGAACACGCTGGGCGGGCAGTTCTAATTTTTCCCGACAGATCGCGGAGGCCCAACGAGGGGCCAGCCCCCCACTCATCCAAGCACACGTCGTCCGACTAAGTCACCTTTCGTTTACTGACTTTTGGGCCGCGAAAGCTCAAATGGCGAGAACAGGCCTTACCAGTTTCCAAGATGTTCAGGCTGGAAACGCGCATTGGAGATAATGTGCTCGCCGAAATCCGCGACGCTTCACCCAAGTACGCAGTGCTTGGCAAGGTTCGGGACGCGTTGCGGCATCTCGCTGAGGCCGGTGCCTGTTTGTTTCAATCCCCTGCCGCTTCAGACGGTAGCGGCACGATGCGCATTTCTCGCCAGATCAGTGTCCCGCGGCTCTCTTTCAGGAAAACCATGCCCACCACGAAGCAGAGCGAGGTAACTGCAAAGGGATAGATAAGCCCCGCGTAGATGTTCCCCGTTGAAGCGCACAGGCTCACGCCGATCATCGGCAGCAAACCTCCGAAAACTCCGTTGCCGATGTGATACGGCAGAGAAACTGAGGTGTAGCGGACCTTCGCCGGAAACGCCTCAACAAGATACGCGGCGATGGGAGCGTACGTGAGGATCGAAAACACTGTCTGCAGCAAGACAAGAAAAATAAGCGCAGCGATATTGGGGTGAGGCGCCTCGGAAGCCGGAAGGACTTTGCCGCTGGAGGCGTCACGCATTAATGGTGTGAGGTGGATGTCGCCAGTGACTTTGTCTTTCGTGGAGCTGACCGCGACGACATTGTTGCCCGCAGCATGCTGCATGGCCTTGTAGATGGGAAACACACACACAACAAACAGCAGCATTCCGGCCATCATGATCTTCTTGCGGCCGATACGGTCGGACAGCGCTCCCACAAGAGGATAGAGCGGTTGCGCAGCCATGATTGCGAAGGCAACGATGACATTCGAAGTGCGGGCATTGATGCGCAAAATGTTCTGCAGGTAGAAGAGCACGAAGAACATTCCCGTGTAGGAAACAACCGCCTGGCCCGCGGCGGCGCCGAAGAGCGAGATCAATACCTGTTTGAGATTTACCCATTTTCCGAATGCGTCTCTGATCGGCGTGGCGGAGCCGCTTCCCGCAGCCTTCATGTGCAAGAAGATCGGCGACTCCTTCATGCGGAATCGAATGTAGAGCGAAATGCCCACCAGCAGAATCGAAAGCAAGAACGGCAGCCGCCATCCCCACCGCTCGAAGCTTGCGCCTGACATGGACTGCTGTGCTCCCAGAATCACGCCCAGCGAGAGAACCATGCCAATGCCTGCCGTCATCTGCAGGAAGCTGGTGTAAAAGCCACGTCTCGTGTCCGGCACATGTTCGGCGACATACACGGCCGCGCCGCCGTATTCCCCGCCGATCGCCAGGCCCTGCAGCAGCCGGATGAGAATGAGCGCAGTGGGTGAGAACCACCCGGCAGTATGGTATGTCGGCAGAAGTCCGATCGATGCAGTGGCTGTGCCCATGATCCCGAGGGTCGCAATAAAAGCGATCCGGCGGCCGACGAGATCGCCCACACACCCAAAGAACAACGCGCCGAATGGCCGAACCAGAAATCCCACAGCGAAGGTCGCAAGATAGGCGATCAGCGCAAATGTGTCGTTACCGGGCGGATAAAATTTGACGGAGAGAACCGATGTGAGCGAGCCGAAAATATAGAAGTCGTACCACTCGATCAGGGTTCCGGTGGACGCGCCCAGAATGATCTTCGAGAGAGATCTCGGCGCGACTACGCCTGTGCTGCCTACGGCAAGGGAAGACATTCGCTGATCGACCTCGCGAAGTGTCCGGTTAATCTGCAGGGGGACGCACCGGGACTTCAACGCCAACTCTGCTGGCTAACAAGCATGGGAGTCAAGCGAATTCGCCTTCAAATTGCGTTTCGCCGCCGGGAATTGGCAGGCAAACAGTTTCCTTGCCTGCTTCCCAGCGGCGTACCTATACCATCACAGCTTTTTGCGAATCGTTACGACCGTGATGTCGTCGTTCTGCCCCCAGGCGACTATGCCAGCATTATGAGCATGTCAACCTGGAAGTCCTTCCTAGTCAATTGTTACCGTGCATGCGTCGCCGGAGATGCAAGAGCCATCTCGCACTCAGTCGATCACCGGCCATCCGGAAGTAATTCTTAATTGACGACTTCAGGCCAACCCACTCATTGACATGGTTCCGGCCGGGTTGTGGGATACCCGTCAGTAACGAAACTATAACGTCCGGGTTGCCGGTGATAGGCTCAGAACCAAATCATGGGTATCTCACCCGCGGGCGATCTTACGCCCGGACCACCAAAGAACCCTATCAGTGCAATTTGCAGCGCAATGACGGCCACGAGCTCCGTCCAGTCGTTGGCGCGCAGGATGCCCGGTAATTCCTGGTTATTCAATTCTCTCTTCCGGATTCTTCTCCGGCTGCGATACAGTTGTGCGCATGACCCGCAAGAACGGCCTGCGCAATTTTCTTCTCCTAGCGTCCTGTCTTGCCCCCTTGGTCTGCCTTTCGATGGCAGCGCAAGAAGCGACGCCCCCCGCTCAACCCGAAACCCCCATGGTCCTCCGCGTGACTACACGCGAGGTGGTCCTGGATGTGATAGCGCGAGACAAGAACCACAATCCGATTGGCGATCTTGCGGAGAGCGAATTCCAGGTCTTCGATGCCGGCAAGCACGCAGATAAGAATCCGAAACACATTCTCTCGATGCGCGTCATCGACCCCCGCACCGACCCCAGCAACGCTGGTGGACATGAAAGCGGATTCAGCATCCGCTCGGGAGCCACTTGCGCACTCAGTGCCACGCCTCACTACGAGATCGCGATTCAGGCCTCGCCGGAGCCCGGGTTTCACCAGATCCTGATAAAAAGCACCCGCGCACAGGTGACACTTTCCTTCCGCCATCGCTACTATGTGGGCCCCACCCCCAGCGAATCGGCCAAACAAACCAAGGACTCCTCGGAAAGCATCGCTCTAGGCGACGCCGCCTGCTTCCACACCTTGCTTCCACCCACGCTGGCCATCAGCGCGCACCCGGTCGTCTCTGGAAATGCGACACGCTACGAGGTGGTTGTCCGCCCCGAGTCTCTTGGCTTAATCGGCCTCGACGGAAACAATACGCGGGTTCACCTCGACTTTGGCATGTGCACTTTCGATGCTTCCGGCAATGTTGCCCAATACTTTCACACCTCGCACGACCACCAGCTCACTCCCTCAGAAGTCGAGAGCGCCCAGGCTCATGGCTATGGCACCGAGCTCGAGATTCCCGGCGAGACGCCGCACCTCGTGCGCCTCGTGGTTCGCGAGCACGAGACCGGCAACCTGGGCATTGTGGATGTGTCGCGCCCCGTCTCCCTTGCCGGACAGGGCGGTCAAGACAAATTCGAATTGCCCCCGGTGGGAACCGTCCGAGCCTTCGGCGTTATCACCCCGCTACCGAATTCATTCTGCGGAGACTTCTACGAAATATCCCTCGGGGCCTCGGCGATTCCCGATTTTTGGAATCTCGATCCCATCGGCTCCATCTACACCAATGCGCTGAACGTCCAGGACCAGGATGTTACCGGTGCTATAGGCATTCCCGGCGTGTCGCGCTCGGTGATGTGGTTCGGCATTGATTACTACGGCGAGTTCTACATCACCAAGCCCGGCGAATATAAGTTTGATCTCGAGTCCGACGACGGTTCGCGCCTCGAAATCGATAACCAGCGGTTCATCGATAATGACGAACTGCACCCGGCCGCATCCAAAACAGCGAGCGTCAATCTCGCCGTGGGCCGGCACACGATCCACGTGCCGTATTTTCAGGGATCACCGCCGGGAGTCGCGCTCATCCTGACCATCAAGCCGCCGGGAGGACCTACGCGCCCGTTCAACCTGGCCGACTATCCCCCGCCCGCGACGAAGCCATAATCGGCTCTACACAGGGGGAGCCCCGTGGGTATGCTCCTGGATCGGCGCGGTGTGCCGGTTGCGCGGCATCAACAGAATTCTGCGCACAAATCCGGCCGGGTCGTGTCATGCTTGGGGAACGGCATGATGCGATCAAAATCACGCGAAGATTCGCAAGCGAAGGCGTGGAGGACGGTCCCTCGCTGGGCCATCGTCGTTTTCCTGCTGGCCGTCTTTTGCACCTTTGCCAGCTTCGGATTTGTATTCGACGGCATGGACATGGGGATTCAGTCAGCCCTGTGTCTTGCTTTCTCTGTAGTGATCATCGCGTTGTTCTCGACGGGTTACGCGGTCTCGGGCATCACCCTGCGCAAACGGTTCTGGATTACCGCTGTGCCGCTGTTCATTCTCGAGAACGTTTGCATGGCGCTGCTGTACCATTGGCTGCCCAAGGCTTCTACGCCTACCCATCTCGATTCGGCTCAGCTGAACGGCTTTCACAACCGGCTCGTTTTTGACGGTTTAGCTGTGGTCATTTTCGTTGTGCTTGGCTACACCGGTCTGGTCGTGGTCTCGATTGCCGAGTCGCGTCGCCGCCTGCGGGTTGAGCTCGATAAAGCTGCGCTGGACACCGAATTGGCTGCTGCCCGCGAAATCCAGCGACTGATGGTGCCCGAAAAGCTGCCGCCGACTCCCGGGTACGCTATTGAAAGCATCTACCGCCCTGCGGCACAGGTGGGCGGAGATTTTTTTCAGGTGATTCCGCTTGGAGGCGGCCAAACCCTTGTGGTGGTCGGCGATGTCAGCGGCAAAGGGATCAGCGCCGCCATGATCGTCTCAATGCTCATTGGCATGCTGCATACGATCAGCCGAATCAGCCAGGATCCAGCGCAGATTCTGGGCGAACTCAACAGCAGGCTTTTCGAGCGCAAGCAGGGAGGCTTCGTCACCTGCCTGGCCGTGCGCCTCGATCCATCGGGGCGGGTGGTGGTCGCCAATGCGGGCCATCTGCCGCCCTGGCTCAACGGCGCTGAAGTCGCACTTGCCGGGTCGCTTCCGCTTAGCATCGATGCTTCTGCCGCCGTGGAGCAGGTGACGCTGGAGATGCGACCTGGCGATCGCCTGACCCTGATTACAGATGGCGTGGTCGAGGCGCGCGATGCGCAGGGAGCGCTCTTCGGATTCGATCGTACCCAGGCTCTCATGCGTGAGAAGGCATCTCCGCAGGTGGTCGCCGAAGCCGCGATTCATTTCGGGCAGGACGATGACCTGACCGTGATCTCTATCCTCCGCTCCGCCTGAATTGCAAGTGTCCCTCTCTCTCGCTCTCGCTTTTTTCGCGATGAAACGGGCCCCTTTTCAATACATCTGCCGCAATGAATCAAGTCCACCTTCGTGGGCAAAACTATTGAGCAGGAACTTGCAGGACTGCTTCGGTGTCTAAGTCAGGAGAGTCACGGTTTCGATTACCGTGCAATCTACGAGACTCAAAAAGTGAGGAGGACATTGTCCGATGGCATTCGAGAATGGTCAGGAATCAGGTCAACTTCGAGGCGACATCAATGTAACTCCGCTGATCGACGTTTTATTGGTGCTGTTGATCATCTTCATGGTCATTGTTCCGGTGATGCCTCACGGCCTGGATGCGGTGTTGCCGCAGCGGTCAGCGAAACCGAATCAGAGCCCAGACACTCCCATCGTGGTGCAGATCATTCGTGCCCGCGATGGGCTACTGAGCTACAAAATCAATCAAGATGATGTGAGTATCAATGACCTTGGAAGCCGACTGAGCGTCATTATGTCGGTTCGGGCGGACAAAGTAATTTGTATCAAAGGGGACGACAATCTCGATTTCTCAACCGTTGCACGGGTTATGGATATCGGAAAGGGTGCGGGGGCGGACCACATTGGATTGATCACGTCGAAGGATCAGCTTTAGGCCGGCCCCCGAGCTTCACGGGTGGGTCAGTTCTCTGTTCATCATGATGAATTCGCTTGGCGCGCGACTTGCGTCGTGAACAGGTTCCGCGCTGGTGGCGCGGAACCTGTTCACGCCTCACCGGATTCGGTGATCGAGTTGGCAACCGTGGAGAATGCAGAGAGAAGCACGCGCCTATTGTTGCGGCGCTTGTTGCGGTACCGGGAGTTTCTCTCTTTGCGGCGGCTTGTCAGCGGAGTTTGTCTGCCCCTGGTTGGAATTCGTCGAGCCCTGGTTTGGGGTTTGCGATGCGTTGTCGGTTGCGCTGGACATGGACGCGAGTTCTGACTGGCGATACTTCGATGCGCTTACATACCCATGGATATGGTCTTTGCCGATGTCGTTGATGACCACCTCTACAGGCTGCGGACTGTCGGGCGCATAGAACATCACAGGCTGGTAGAGATTCACGTGCTTCTGCGACAGGTTGCGATCGTCGACCAACAGTTCGAGGTCGGCATACTGGTGTTTGCTATTGGCTTTCTTGAGGCGGAGCTCAAACGGCCCTTCGCGCTTGAACTGTTTTGACTTGGAAAGATCAAACTCCGAATAGTTTCGCTCACCCTTTTTCTGGAGAATCACCAGTTCGTCGTGAGTGTGAGCAATGGAGCCGGTCAACTCAGTGCGGGTGTTGACGAGGTCACCCTGGGTGCTCGCCAAATCGGTACGGGTCTGGTCAATCGCCTTGCCTTGAGCGTCGACCAGCGATTGCAGCTTTTTGTAGCGGGGATCTTCTCTGAGCCGGTGAGTTGGCGAAGGGCGGCCCAGCTGGGTGCTCGCGTTCTGCGTTGGCGGGATGGGCTGTGCGGCTTGGGCTTCGCGCGAGGCCAGCGAATTGACCTTGGCTGCGAGGTCGCTGAGCTGATGCTGGGTCGTGTTGAGCGCGGCCGTGGTTTCAACGTTGTTTGCCGCAAGGTTCTGTGAGACGTGATGCTCATGAATCGCATAGACCCCAAATGCTCCGCAAAGCACCACGGCAGCGGCATAACCAGCAATGTGCTTGTGCGACATTCCCGCTGGCTGGGAAGCAAATTCCACCATAAGGCCTCCTGAGAAGATGATGTGAGGTCACCTTCCCGGTTAAAGGAGCACGTTGGGGACCAGTTTCTACAGAACGGGGAAGAGTGAGTATTTGCAATGGTTTGGTGACTGGGAAAACAAAACTGCGAGGGAAGAAATTCCCGGACTACGGTAATTCTTACCCACCTGACAATAGCGAATGGAACAGGCCCGCTCGGCTCAGGGTTGCAATTTTTGAATGCGGCGGTCATTCATTGGCGGTTGTTGTCATTTGTTAGTTCATACGATATAGTTCATATGAGCTATATGACGACTGAACTGGGAATCTGGGAAATCGCAGTCCTGGCGCTGTTACGGGAAGCGCCGATGCACCCGTACCAGATGCAGAGCCTGCTTCGCCTGCGTCACAAGGATGAAATCCTCGCTCTCAAGCGCGGATCGCTCTATCACGCTATTGGTCGGCTGGTGCGCGACGAGTTCATTCGAGCCAAATCGACGAGCCGGGACGGTCGCAGGCCGGAGCGGACCACTTACTCGATCACCCCTGCGGGCCGCAAAGAATTCACGCGCGTGCTTCGTCACATCATCGCTATGCCGCGCCGCGAATCTTCGGAGTTCATGGCCGCGATGAGTTTCCTTGTGCATCTGACGCCGGGCGAAGCTTTGTCCCGGCTGGAGGAACGCGCTGATCGCCTTGAGAAGGAAATTGCACTGCGGAGCGCCGGTATTTCCGCGGCTTCAGCGCACGTGCTGCGGATCAACCTGGTTGAAAGCGAATACCTCATTGCCATTTTGAAGGCCGAGTTGGCCTGGGTCCGCAGTCTCATTGCAGAGATCTCAACGGGCAAACTCAGTTGGGATCTCAAGACCGTGTTGAAACATGCGCGCGCCGCAACGCTAGCCGTTGCACGCTCAGAGGAATAACAAATGCAAACCGAATCGTTCGCCGCCAATGCGAGTTTGCAAGCGCCTGGCGCGACTCGCTACCGAGCTTCGATCTGGACCCTTCTCATCCTGGCGCCGGTCATCGCCGAAGTTCTGAGTGGCTCGACGCGCCTGAGCATCCTCTTCGTTCTCATTCCGGAGATCATGGTGTGGGGCGGGGGCGCGCTGCTTTGTCGAGAGCTGGTCCGGCGCTGGGGCGCGGGTGCAACCAGCCTGCTCTGCCTGGGCCTGGCATTGTCGATCGCGGAAGAGTTCATCATCCAGCAGACTTCGATCGCGCCACTTCCGTTCGCGGGCGCCAACGCAGACTATGGCCGCTACGCCGGCGTGAACTGGCTCTACTTTCTTTTCATGCTCGGATTTGAAAGCGTGTGGGTGGTGCTAGTCCCGGTGCAGGTGACTGAACTTATTTTTCCGGATCGCCGCGAACAGACGTGGCTGCGCAGGCGCGGCCTTATTGCGACCATTATCGCGTTTCTGGTGGGCTGCCGGATCGCGTGGTACGGCTGGACCCAGCAGGCGCGCCCACGGCTTCACGCTGCGCCCTATCACCCACCTGCAATGCTCATGCTGATCGGTCTCGCCGCTATCGGCGTGCTGATAGGGATGGCGTGGGTACTGCGCGGTTTTGGCCACTGTGGACAGAGCGATTCGCGGCAGCCTGCCAAGCCCTGGCTCATCGGCCTAGTAGTCTGCTTCCTGGGCGCGGCATGGTTCGAACTCATCGGCCTGATCTTTGCTCCGCATCAGGCGTTTGCCGTTTGGATCTCGCTGACCACAGGCCTGACCTGGGCGATACTGTCATTCGCTCTCGTGCGTTATTGGTCGGGAGCGGAGGGCTGGCGCGACATTCATCGCTTCGCTCTTTCGTTTGGGGCGGTCTTCGGATGCATGGCGATCAGCGATGTTAGTGCTGCGGGATGGACCAGAATGGACCTCATCGCGAAATTTATCTTTCAGTTTTTGGCCGTTGCGGGCTTTCTGCTGCTGGCGCGAAGGGTATGGAGGCGCGCAACGGCAAATCACTCGGCCTGACGGTGAATTATCAACGTCGCAAGGAGAATGCCCGGGGCTAAAGCCCGCGGATTCTGATGGGCGCTATTCGTGGGGTTGAAACCCCACGCTCCCTCCGACGGGTGAGAGGCGTGCTCTGGGCTTGGGGCGAAGGCAAAGGCAAGAGCAGAAGCTGGAGCAAAAGCAAAAAGCAAAAGCAAAAAGCAAAAGCAAAAGCAAAAGCAAAAGCAGATCCTTCACTTCGCTTACCCATGAACGCTGTTCATGGGGCCCCAGACGCGCTCCGTTCAGGATGACAATTTTATTGGTTGATGTTCCATCAGGGGCTAAAGTCCACGGATTTTTGCTTGGTTGAAGTATGCACGGGCTGAAGTCGGTACCCTTCACCTGAAGCCCGTACCCTGTCGGGTGAGAGGCGTGCCCTGGGCTCCCTTCACCTGAAGCGTGTACCCTTCCTGGTGGCGAGTCCGAGACGGCTAATACGAGAAAGATGGACGAAGCGACAGGCCCTGGCTGACACGATAAAGGTTGACCGGCTCGCATACGTGAGAGAATTCATGGCCGAACAGTTCGCATTCGTTGGGAACCGTGGCAACCGTCGCCAAACATTGAGTGCAAATGGAATCGTGACTGCCGTTGGCGTTGTGTCGATGTGGGAATGTTGGTTTCAATAGCGTGAGCATTGGGACCCCCTCTTATCAGCTAATGATGTCCCGAGAGTATCCGCATCGATGCGGCTGGTCTGAGCAATTTCGCTCACGGCGAGCTTTGTTTTTCAAGTGCAACGGTAGTGTCCCGACGAGGCGATGCAAGTCGAAATATCGGCGTAGGATGAAGCGGGCAGGGGTCGATCATGCTTTCCAATAGCTTTTGGGATGGTTTCTTACTGGGCGCATTCCTGGTTTTTGGAGTGTTCCTTATTTACACTCTTTTGGTTCGCGCTCGCGGACAGAAGAAGTAAGGCCGGCTCTACGGCACGTCTAAAGCCGTGTCCTGTGCTCCGTTCAGAATGACAGTTCTATTGGTTCGATGGACATTCTTTGTGGGGTTGAAACCCCACGCTCCTTCCGTTGGGTGAAAGGCGTGCCCTAGCGTGGGCAAGGTAAAGGCAAGATCAAAAGCAAAAGCAAACACAAAAGCAGAAGCAGATCCTTCACTTCGCTTACCCCATGAACGCTGTTCATGGGCCCCCAGGCGCGCTCCGTTCAGGATGACAATTCTTGTATAGAGAGGGCGCCACGCCGGCTTTCGACTCGGTTGCCGGTCGCGACCTTCGCTAATGACAGCATTGAGGAGAGGCAACTAGGGGGTTGCGGATTTCTGGGCGGCGATCCAGGCGGTGATTTTTTCGTCGAGGACGTCGAGCGGGAGGGATCCGGAGTCGATGACCTGGTCGTGAAAGGCGCGGATATCGAACTTGTCGCCGAGTTCCTTTTTCGCTTTTTCGCGCAACTCGAGGATCTTGAGCTGTCCGATCTTGTAGGCGAGGGCCTGGCTGGGCCATGCGATGTAGCGATCGACCTCCGATTGAACTTCAGTCTCTTCGATGGCTGAATGCTGGTGGAAGAAATCGACCATTTGCTGGCGGGTCCAGTGCTGGGAGTGGACGCCGGTATCGACGACGAGGCGGATGGCGCGGAGGATGTCTTCTTCGAGGCGGCCGTAGTCGGAGTAGGGATCCTGATAGAGGCCGACATCCTTGCCGAGACGTTCGGAGTAGAGTGCCCAGCCCTCATCGTAGGCAGTGAAGTTCTCGTACTTGCGGAATTCGGGAACTTTCTGCATCTCCTGTGCGATGGAGATTTGCATATGGTGGCCCGGAATTCCTTCGTGATAGGCGGTGGCTTCGACCTCGTCGAGGTTGCGGTCGGTGGCGTTGTAGGTATTGATGAATAGACGTCCCGGCCGTGTGCCGTCGGTGGTGCCAGCCTGATAGTAGGCGCCGGCGGAAGACTTCTCAATGTAGTCAGGAACGGGAACCACTTCAAATTTGGCCTTGGGCAGGTGGCCGAAGAGCTGCGGCAGCCTGGCCTGCATGGGGCCGAGGTATCCGCGATACGCGTCGAGAAGCGCAGCGGCCGATGCGGGCTTCAGTTTGGGATTGACCTTGAGGGAGGCGCGAAAAGCCTGCAGGTCGGGGAAGCCGAGTTTCTGCGCGATGACGAGCATGTCAGCTTCATCTTTTTTGACTTCGTCAAGGCCGATCTGGTGAATCTGATCGGGGGTGAGGTCGGTGGTGGTGGTTTCGCGAATGAGGTAGCGGTAGTACTTTGCGCCGTCAGGGAGCGCAGAGATGCCGGGCTCGTCGCGACCGGCGGGGATGTAGGTGACCTCGAGGAAGCGCGCGAAGCGCATGTATGCGGGCAGGACCTGTTTGCCGATGGCGGCGAGCATCTCGGCCTTGATGCGTTCCTGCTGGGCGGCGGAAATGGAAGCGGGAAAACTTTTGAGCGGAAGGGCGAGCGGCGAGTCTTCGGGTCTCTGGTTGGCTAGCTGCTTGACTTGCTCAAGGGTTTTCTCGAGGAGGAATTTGGGCGGGACGCGATGATCTTCGACGCCGATGGACATGTTGGTGGTGACCTGATCGAAGGCCCTGGGAATGGCGTGGAGGCGGGCGATCCAGTCGTCGTAGTCCTTGACGGTTTTGAAGCTGAGCGCGGCGACGAGTTGCGGATATTCAGAGTAGATGCCACCCATCTGATTGACGGGCATCTCCCATTCCTTGAACTCGGCGCCTTCCTCGGAGTCAGCGAGATCGTGCATCAGGATTTCGCGGCTGGTTTTTTCCTGATCGGAGAGGCCGGTGGGGTCGATGGCTGCGAGTTTGAGGAGAAGATTCTGCTGGGTCGCGAGCCACTCGTTGATGGCCTTCACGGAGCGATCGGAGATCTTGTCGTTGTAGCGGTTGTCGCCGATGTCGGAAGCGAACTCAGGGAATCGTTCGAGGCTGGCTTCCCAGTAATCGTGAAAGAGGTTGTTGAGGGCTTTGCGGCGATCTTCGAGGGACGTCGGGGCCGAGGAGGCGGTGAGGTGTTGGGCGGGCAGGAAAGCGGGGGCGAGCAGGAGCACGGCCAGAGATTGCAGGGCGAGGGTTTTCAACGCGGCGGGTCCTTGGGATGAGGTCGGCGGGAAAACGCCGTCGTGTCGAGTGTAGAGGAAAAGGCAGGGAACAGGGAGTAGGGAGTAGGCGACAGTGGACAGTGCACAGTGAACAGTGGGCAGTGGACAGGGAGTAGGGAACAAGGGGTCAGACGTGCTGGGGCGGGGGGGTGGCGAGGATGCGGTAGAGGGTGGAGCGGCTGATGCCGAGGTTTCGGGCGGCGCGGATCTTGTTGTTGTGATTCAGGCTGAGCACATATTGAACATGATGCCTGATGACCGCGTCGAGGTCGAGGTTTTCGAATGGGTCGGCGGGATGGATGAGGTGGGGCAGAGGCGCGGAGAGAAGAGAAAGGTCTTCGGCGCGAATCTCGCCATTGACTGATTCGAGGAGGGACGCCTCGAGGACGGAGGACAACTCGCGGACATTGCCGGGCCAGGTATGTTGCAGGAGGCGCGCCATGGCAGCGGGGCCGAGCGGAACGGGCGGCTGGCGGTATCGCGCGCAGATGCGATTGAGCAGGGCCTGGGCGAGGGGCGGGATGTCTTCGCGGCGTTGGCGCAGGGGCGGAATGATGAAACGCACGGCGGTGAGGCGGAAGGCGAGGTCCGGGAGCAAGAGGCCCTGGCAGGCCATCTGGCGAAGCGATGTCTGCGAAGATGCGACGAGCACGACTCGGCCCGGAGGGTTGTCCTGGAGGGCCTTGAGCAGGCCGAGGAGTAGACCTTGCGCGGGCGCAGCCAGCAGATCTACGCGGTCGAGATAGATGAAGCCCGCGAGGGTGGATGGGTCTGCTTCTGTGACGAGCCATTGGCGTGCGTCAAATCTGCGAAAGGCGAGAGCGGCCATGGGGGAACGGCTGTGGAGGAAGCGGGCCAGGGTTTGTTTGCCGGCCCCGCTTTCGCCTTCGACGACGGCCAGTTGCAGATAGGGCGCGACCATTTCGGCTTGCAGGAGAAGCTTTCGCCAGGCCGGATTGGCCGCGACTATTTGTGCGGAGGGAATGTCGGCGACAGCGATGGAGGCGGGTTTATCGGAGTGTCTGGATTCGCCGGCGGAGCTTGATTCGGGGGAGCCGGGTGGGACCGGGAATTGTGAAGCGCTCTGCGTGGAAATCAATTTGCCTCGCCTCCGCGGCTCCGGAATCGGAACTCCGGGCTCACAACAATTTCATCGGCGCGGGCATGAAGAACATGAACCGGAGAAATGGATTCTCCGGTTCAGGGATGGGGATCGATAACGGGTTAGCGGAAGCGCTTGGAGGGCTCGTCGGAGTAGATCTGGCCGTCGCGAATGTGGACGACGCGGTGAGCGTATTCCGCGATGTCGGGTTCGTGGGTAACGAGCACGATGGTGTTGCCCTTGGCGTGGAGGGTGTCGAACAGGGCCATGATCTCGACGCCGGTTTTGGAATCGAGGTTTCCGGTGGGCTCGTCGGCGAGGATGATGGAAGGGCTGTTGACGAGGGCGCGGGCAATGGCGACGCGCTGGCGCTGTCCACCGGAGAGCTCGTTGGGTTTGTGGTTCATGCGCGACTCGAGTCCGACCTGGGTGAGGGACTCCTTGGCGCGCAGAATGCGCTGGGCAGCGGGCGTGCCGTTGTAGATGAGGGGCAATTCAACGTTGTGCAGCGAGGTTGCGCGGGACAGCAGGTTGAAGGTTTGAAAGACGAATCCGATTTCCTTGTTGCGGATGCGGGCGAGTTCGTCGTCATCCAATTCGCTGACCAACTGGCTGTTGAGCCAGTAGCGTCCCTTGGAAGGCGTGTCGAGGCAGCCGATCAGGTTCATCAGGGTCGATTTGCCGGAGCCGGAAGGTCCCATGATGGCAACATATTCGTTCTGCTTGATGCGCAGATTGATGCCGCGCAGTGCCTGGACCTGCTGCTCGGAGCCCATGTCGTAGGTGCGCCACAAGTCTTCAACGACGATCATGTCGCCACGGGCGGGGGACGCCAACTCTTCGGATTCGACGGTGGTCGTGGTGCTGTTCAGAGCCATCTGCCACTTATCCTTTGCCTGCTGCTGTGTGACCGCTTGCAAGTGCTGCCAAGAGAAATCGAGTCTTCCGCCAGGCTACTTTCTTCAACTGCTTGCCTCTCACGTAGTTGCGACGGGCGTAACCGGTGTGGATGTATCTCGTTTCAGCAAGGCTCCGTCTTTCAAAGTGCGCAGAGTCTTGTAGGGACCAACCACAATTTCCTGACCTTCACTGAGTCCTGATATCACCTCGATATCCGTAGAGCCGGTGATGCCGGTGGTCACGGGGACAAACTTGGCGCGCTGTTTGCCATGCGCGTCCTTCTCGATCACGTAGACACCCTGGATGGGGGCCGGCTTGGGGGCGGAAGAGGACTCCGAAGCGGCTTCCACTTTGCCGTTGTTGGCGGCGGCAGGGGGCGTGAACATGGTGAGAGCCTGAATGGGCAACGAGAGCACGTTGGCCTTGTGCGCGGTGGTGATTTTGGCGGTGGTGGAAAGGCCGGGCCGCAATTCGTCTGAAGTTGTGTCGAGGGTGACAACGACTTTGAAGTCCTTGGCTTCTTCGGTACCGGTTGTCGACTGCGAAGTGGCGACGCCGGTGGAGCGCAGAAGGGCCTGATCGCCGACCAGAGTGACGTGGCCTTTGAAGACCTTATTGGGAATCGCGTCGACGGTTACTTCCGCAGGCTGGCCGAGCTGGATGTTGACGATGTCGGTCTCATCGACTTTGACTTCGGCGGTGATTACGCTCATGTCGGCGATGGTCATGATGGTGGAGCCTTCGGTGTTCTGAATGCCTTCAACAACGGTCTCGCCCTCGCGGAGGGGTTCGTTGGTCACGACGCCGTCAAACGGGGCGATTGCCTGGGTGAGGTCGAGGACATTCTGGTCGCCGCGGAGCATGGCAACCTGGGTCTGCATGTGGCCGCGGGCTGAATCAGTCTGGGCCTTGGCCTGGTTAATGCTGGCGACTGCCTGGGCGACGGAGGCGACGTCGAGGTCATAGGCGGCTTTCTTGGCGTCGTAGTCCTGCTTGGCCATGATGCCGTCTTTGTAAAGAGCCTGGGCGCGATCCCAATCGAGCTTCTTTTGTTCGAGGTCGGCCCTGGCGTGATCGAGGTTGGCCTCGGCGGTCTTCTCGGCGGCGATGTAGGAAGCAATGTCAGTCTTGGCGGCGGAGATGGCAGCTTGCTGTCCTTCGACGCTTGCCTCCTGCTGGACGTGCTCGATGGTAGCCACGATCTCGCCTTTTTTCACCTTCTCACCCTCCTTGACGTAGAGGTGGGTGATGCGGCCCATGGCGGTGGCGCCGAGGTTGACGTAGAACTTGGACCTGATCTGGCCGGTGCCGCTGACAACGGTGGAGAGGTCCTGGCGTTGGATTTTGGCCGTCAGAACCTTGGTGTAACCGGACTGCTGCTTGATGACAAAGAAGGCAACGAGTCCTCCAACTACAACTACGGCAAGAATGATCAACAATATCTTTTTCATGGGCGGTGCGTGCTCCAGGTGAGTCCAATGTCATTTTACGCAATTGCCGGTCAGATGGTTCCCGAATGTCGCGAAATTCATCAATGGAAGGGGTTTCCGGGTTGTATCCGAGCGGAAGACTCAGTCGCAAAGGCCTGCGGAATATACCCAGGTGTGGTTCGATTGATTATTTGCCGGTCTTTCAGGATTCCCGACCAGTTTACGAAGGAATTGCGTTTGTTAAATTGACGTGGAAAGAGCCCGGTTTGTCTCACCCGAGGCAGGCGATTTTTTCTGCAAACGGGCGGTTTGGAGGTGACGTAACGGTTACCCTTGCGTCCAATCGGCAGCGACTTGTGTATGAAGCCTTGCCCAGCCAACTTGGGACCCGTAGAATAAGGCAATGTAGGAGCTGTTCAACGCAATGATGCTTACCGGCCGTTCGTTTGTTTTCGTCACACTGGGTTTCGGCCTAGCTTTGGTTCCCTCCAGCGGGCTTCGCGCTCAACAGCCAGCAACCTCACCCGCAGCGCAAGCGGCCCCGGATTCGGCACAGGATCAGGAACAGGATCCGCTGAAGCGCCCGCGCTCGGACCAGGAGAGGTTCAAGGCTCAAAAAGAGGTGCGGCAGGAATTAAAGGGCGCCTACAAGACCTGGCTGGAGCAGGATGTCACCTACATCATCTCCGACGAAGAGCGGAAGGCATTCAAGAACCTGAGCAATGACGAAGAGCGGGAAGCCTTTATCGAGAACTTCTGGCTTCGCCGCAATCCCAATCCCGATTCGCCCGACAACGAGTTCCGTGAAGAGCATTACCGGCGCATCCAGTATGCGAATGACCATTATGCAGCCGGGAAGCCGGGTTGGAAGACGGACCGCGGCCACATCTATATAGCGTTTGGGCCGCCCGATGCGGTTGAGTCCCACCCTTCCGGCGGCGCATATGAGCGTCCCGTGGATGAAGGCGGGGGCGAAACATCGACATTTCCGTTTGAGACCTGGCACTACAGATACCTTGAAGGCATTGGCGAAAACATCGACCTGGAGTTTGTAGACACCTGCCAGTGCGGCGACTACCACTTCACCATCGACCGCGGCGAAAAGGATGCCCTGGCGCACGTTCCGGGAGCGGGCGCGACGCAGTGGGAGCAGATGGGCATGGCGAAAAAGGCCGACCGGTTCAAGGGTGGATTTGAGAATCTGGGTACAGGGCCGTTGGGCGCGACGCAGCAGGCGAAGGAATTTGACCGGATTGAGTTGGCAGCCAAGCTTTTTGCACCGCCTCCGGTGAAGTTCAAAGACCTCGAGAGCTTCATGAGCGAGCACAAACTTCTGACCGGACCGGTCTTCCCATTTGATGTGCGCACTGATTTTGTGAAAGTGACATCGAGCACGGTTCTGGTTCCGGTGACGATCCAGATCAGGAATCGCGACGTCACGTTTGTGACCAAGGACGGAGTAGCCAAAGGGGTTGTAAACATCCTGGGCAAAGTGACCACGCTGACGCACAAGACAGTGCAGACGTTTGAGGACACGGTAGAGGTTGAACAGCCCGCAGAGTTGCTGGAGAAATCGCTCGACCGCAAGTCAATTTACTGGAAAGCGATGCCGCTGCTACCGGGACTGTATCGGCTGGACATTGCCATCAAGGACGTGAATAACCCGGACCATGTGGGGCTTTACGGCAAATCGCTGGAAGTGCCTGCTTATCACGATGAAAAGCTGGCGACATCCTCGTTGATCCTGGCCGACCAGATGTACGCGGTGAGTTCACACGACATCGGTTCAGGTAACTGCGTGATTGGAAACATGCATATCTGCCCGCGGGTGATGCCGAATGCGGCAACGCCGGTGAATTTCAAGCGCAATCAGGACCTCAGTTTCTGGATGCAGGTATACAACCTGGGGATCGATGACGCCACGAAGAGCAACGGCGCGAAGGTTACGTACCAGATTGTAGATGCAACGACAAATCAGGTGATTCTTGAGAAACAGCAAGATTCTAAAGACTTTGGCGAACATAGCGACCAGCTGACGGTGGAGAAAACGCTCCCCATAGCTGGTCTTCAACCGGGCAAATACAAGGTGACGATCAAAATAAATGACCCAATCTCGAAACAAGAGATTGCACAATCGGCACCCTTTGTCGTGGAATAGAGGGAGCACCCCGCAAATCGGTCACCCGACAGCAGATCGGGAAAAGCGCGGGGGGTTCATTTCCCAGGAGTATTGCCAGGACGCCGCCGGGTCACCATTTCGAATGATGATGCGTAGGCTCCATCTCGTATCGCTGGTCGCGCTGATTGCATTGTCGAGCGCACCCCTTCATGCATCAGCCCCAGGATCAGTCTCTGGCGTTGTGCGAGACGCTGCGGGCGTGCCCCAGATGGGGGCAGTTGTGCAGCTGTTGCGCCCCGACTTGAGCGTGATCGCGGTGGCTTATACGAGCAGCAAGGGCACTTACAATTTCCAGGACATTTTTCCGGGCCGCTACGCGGTGAAGGCGATGGGCACATATTTTCTGCCGTCGCTGCGGGAGAATGTGCGGGTTCACACAACTACAGTCGTCAATCTGACCCTGAATACGCTGTACGAGGTGATGCAGTGGCTTCCAACGGAGCCGCGCGCGGCCAGCGCTCCGAAAGACGATTGGGAATGGACACTGCGTTCAGCGGCGAACCGGCCGCTGTTGCGCTGGCTTGAGGATGGGCCGCTGGTTGTGGTTTCAGATGGCTCCGGTGCGCGTCCGAAACTGAAGGCGCGGCTGATTGCTTCAGGGCAGGAAGGCACGTTTGGGGAAAGCGGCGAACGGTTTACGGCGAGCGTGGAAGACACCCCGACGGATAGCCGTGAACTGCTGGCCCGCGTGGATTTCGCGCCTAACACAGACGCCGGAATGGAGTCGATGCTCGGATTCCGCCAGGACCTGGGCTTTGCCGGTTCGGTGCAGTCAGTGGCGGCGGTTGCGATTCACCCTGAGATTGGGGGATCGAATGGCCTGGGGCTGGATGAAGCTGCAATGCGCAGCACCGAGACGATGAACCTGGGCGACGAATTTAAGATTGAGGCCGGCGCCGAACAGGTAGTGACGCGATTCAGTCAGAATTCGCCGAATACAGTGATGGCCGCCTTGCCTTTTGCCACGGTCTCCTGGCGCGGTGGGAATTCGACGGTGGCGTATCGGATGGATTCGGTTGCCCAGGTTGCTGGGCAGAATGAATCCGAGGCTGGTTTCTACCTGCCCCGGGTGGCGATGCGCAATGGCGAGTTGACGCTGGAACACGGACTGCACCAGGAGATCGGGTGGGAGCGGCGCACGGATGCATCCGGGATGGCGTTTCTGGTTTATTCAGACCGCATCGATAATCCAATGATCGAGGCGGCGGGTTCGGGTGTGCTTTCAGCTTCAACGGCAGCGCTCGGCGACCCGACAAGCGGCTTGATGCGCGGCGCAGGGCCGAATTTTTCGTCGGCAGGAATTGTCGCGACGGTGGAGCATCGCCTGCCCGGCAGAAATTATTTGCGGGTGAGTTATGCGAACGGCGATGCACTGATGATTCCGGCGGTTGCGCATCCAGCGGCACTGGCGCAGCTGTTTAATGCGGCTCGACCGCGCCACGCACAGACGTACGCGATCTCTCTGTCGGGCACGCTGGATGGGACGGGTACGCGCTGGCGGGCGAGCTATCGGTGGCAGCCGTCCGAGACAGTAACGCAAGTGGCCTCGTATGCGACTGGCGGAGTGGAACCCTTCTTCAATCTGCACTTACGGCAATCGATCTGCACGCGTCACGACGGGAAGAGCATTGAGGCGCTGCTGGATGTGAAGAACCTGCTGGCGCAGGGATATCGGCCGTACCTGCTGAATGACGGTTCGCTGCTGATCTTCGCACAGGACCAGCGCAGCGTCGGCGCCGGCGTGGCCTTTACCTTCTAGAGCGAACTAAAGAACTTTCACCACACAATTGATGAGCGAATCATCCGCGCGGAATTGCGCGATTGAGCGGTATTGGCTAATCCTGCGAGGCGGTGCGAGGGCGTGCGCGCCGTCTTTGGAATCCACTCCGCACTGTGTTATATTTTTCAAGGGTCAGTGAAGATTTTTCCTTGACCAGCTCGTGCACGATTTTCCACCGCACGGCGAATCCAAAACACCTGGACGCGTAGCTCAACTGGCAGAGCATTCGGCTCTTAACCGACAGGTTGAAGGTTCGATTCCTTCCGCGTCCACCATCGAATCAATCACTTGGAACCGCGCTCTGCTCCCGTTCCGTTAGTGTGGAATGCAAGCTCGGCGACTTTCAGGCCAGCTGTGCTCATCTCACACGTGACCACATCGTCGTAGATGTTCATGTAGCTGACTCTTCCGTTTTCATATTTCTCACAATTTGATTCACGATACCGCGCTGGACGCTGCTGCTTTGGTTGCAGCGCGTCGCCCACGGAAATTAGCTTGCAAACTTCGGTTGCCACCCTCGTTTAGCCGAGCAACCACCAATGTCAGTTGGCGGTTTCGGTGAATGGGATTGAAGCTCCGCCTAGTGCGAACTGATCCTGCGCGGTAACAGTGACTGTTCCCGCGGTCGAAGGCAGCGTGAGAGTCACCGACGCAGTTCCGGACGAATTGGTGGTGGCAATCACGCTGGTCCCGCTCGTTGTTCCGTTTGAGAGCGTGCCGGCCGATGTAGTGAACAATATTTCCGCACCGCTGGCCGTACCGCCTGACT
Source organism: uncultured Acidobacteriaceae bacterium (assembly GCA_963826915.1). Lineage (GTDB taxonomy): Bacteria > Acidobacteriota > Terriglobia > Terriglobales > Acidobacteriaceae > Telmatobacter. The sequence goes on along the minus strand of CAWGYG010000002.1, from coordinate 18,003 downwards.
GGCCCGGAGTGAGCGTTACGGTGAGAGGTTGCGGCAGAGCCGTTCCATGGCTTCCCGATTGATTGTTGCCCGATTGCGCGAGCGTGGCGGGAGGATTGCCGACAACAATCCATCCACCCTGCGTCTGGGTAGCTGTGCCGTCGCTGCCGGTGACAGTGTAGTGGCAGAATCCGGGAGTGCTGCCCGCGGTTGCCGTGATGGTTCCGGGCAGTGTCGCAGTAATCGCAGAGTTGATGAGCACCAGCGAACCGCTGCAGGCGGATGCGCCTTCGTATGCATCGAACACAGCCGAGGAGAGCGTCACTGGTCCGCTGCCGCTGCTGATCGCAGGATGCAGAGTTCCGGTGCCCGAAGCGGGAATCATGAGGTCGTCGGGGTTGAGATACCACTCGGACGCGGGTTTCGAGGCTTCGGTTCCGGTGATCAGCAGCAATGTAATGCTGTAAGGCGCAAAGCTCTGCGAAGAGTTCCATGCTGCCGAACTTGAGGCTGAAATCGCACCGGAAGCGGTCGAGGCCAGTGTATACGCGACATAAGAGGACGCAGAGAATCCCGACAGGTTAAAGGTTACCTGCGCCGCGTTGCTGGGATCCTTGTTGATGACCATCACCGTCATCGCGGTGCCTGCTGAGTTGAGAGCGGCAAAGCTGGAAAAGAGATTCAGATTGCCGTTGTTGGTGTCGGAGACCGAAACTGTCCCGAATCCGTGGTGCGCCCCGTCGTAATTGGTATAGAGCTTCAACGCCTGGTAGTTTGGATTGCCAGAAGTCGGAGCTCCCCATCGAGTTGCAAAGGAAAGGCCCTCACGCCCAAAGATTCCGTAGGCGTCAGCATCTCCCAATGCGGTGGAGAAGTCCGATTCCTGGTAGAAGGCTGCGCTCCACTCAGTGAAAGAGAGCGGGGTGCCGGGATAGATTGCGTTGACCATGGCTTTCATGCGCGGAATGCGGAACGGAATGGTCCTGTTGGGCTGAATGCTGGTGGCGTACACCTGGTTGATGGTTCCTGAAGTGCTTACGTAAGTCGGATCCCAGTAGTCGCGATAAATATCCGCCGACAGGGCCTGCAATTGCGCGGTGGTAAGGCCCGAGGTATTCGCATCGGGATACGCGTGTATATCAAAAACGTCCAAGGTGCGCGATCCGTTGATCTGATCCTGCCAATGGATCTGGTTCAGCCACCAGGGCAGGAAGTCCACGCCGCCATGGGCTGTCTTGTCGTCGCCAGAGGGGCCGACGTTCCAGTAGAACCACCAGCAGCACGAGACCGGTCCGAAGCGCACGGCCGCCGGATCCCATGTCTTCATGTTCCCCGCTTCAGTCTCGAAGTCGTTGGCAAGCTCGTCGTATCCGGATGCGACAGGGTGAACGTCCCGGTGAGTGCCGGACCAAATATCGACTTCATTATCCATGTCGTAGAAATGGCAGGAAGTGATTGTCGAATAGGGCACCGAACATGTATTGCTGGTAAACGCACCGGCAAGCGCCTGCGCCCACGGCTCGCGATAAACGCAATTCCCTGACGGGCAGGACTGGCTGGAGCTGTCAAGCAGCGGATAGTAGGCCGTGGTGACCGCGTTTGTGGTCACGGGCGTCTGACAGTCTGTCTCGAGTCCGTCGCCGGCATCGGCATTGTAGGGATCGACGGCACATTGCGCACCGTATGTCGCTACCGAGAAGCTCCAGTGACCATTCGAGCCGTTCTCGGCGCTCTGTGCCACCCAACCCAGCATGGGCATGGTCATCACTACATTTGCGCCGGCGTTCTGCACATCGGTAATGAACTGCACGGAGTCGCTTTCATTTCCACTTCCGCCAGTATTGAAGTCCTCGAAGTAGTAGTCTGCATCAGCGTTGTAGGTGTGCAACTGCCAGTTGTACGTTGACGAGGCGTTCCCACCCCAGCGGCCCAGTGTTGTACCTGAGTCGGAAACTGTCGAAGCGCTGCTGACATTACCGCCGTAGACGTACGGGCTGATGGTGTGGCGATTGCCCAGAACATCGATGTTCACCGCAACCGCAGTGCCGCTGCTCGCGGTGACGGTCACCGGGGCTGTTCCAGAAGCGCTGTTGTAGGTTCCGGAACTGGCGCTATCGGGAGTGTACTTGGCTGTCAGCATGTCAGAGCCGGTGGCCAGCGATCCTGCCGGAATCGTAATGTTCGCTGAACCGGAACTTAGCGTAGCGGCGGCGGACATGTAGCTTCCACTGGAGAGAACTACTGAGCCGGTTGGCGTTGCGCCTGTGCCTGCAACCGTGATGGTGACAGAGAGCGATTGCGCCGCAGTAATGCTGTTCGACGCCGGTGTAACGGTCACTGTAGGCGTGGTCGTCGGCGTCGTCACGGTTACCGGAGCGCTACCGGAAGCAGCGTTATAAGCCGAGGAACTGGCGCCGTCCGGAGTGTACTTGGCTGTCAGCGTGTCTGACCCCGCGGCCAGCGATCCAGCGGGAATCGTAACAGTCGCTGAACCGGAACCAAGCGTAGACGCGGCGGACGTATAGGTTCCACTGGAAAGAACCACCGAGCCGGTTGGCGTGCCATTCGACCCGGAAACCGCAACAGTGACGGAGAGCGATTGCGCGGTGGTAATGCTATTCGATCCCGGCTTCACGGTAACTGTGGGCGTGGTGGGATTCTGTGTCGTCCCTCCGCCTCCCTGGCTTCCACCGCCGCATGCGCCGATCGAGAGAGCAATCGCGAAAAGGAAAAAGGCAAAGGACAGCGTTGCAAGTCGATTCATATAAGAGCCCCTTTTGACCGCATCGGCAATCGTCGTATATCCAGCATTCGTGGTTATGCGAGATGAGTCCTGCACTTCTTAGCCCGATTGCGCTCCAGCTTAATGAGGATGATGTCGTCACTGTTCATCGGAACGGAAAAGTCCCGGGCAGCATCAGATCCGCTTCCCCGCTTCGATTTGTGTAAACGTTATCTCAAACCAGCACTATACAGAAACTGACAGGCGGTGAGCAAGCTGAATAAATCGGTTTATTCGCACCTGGTTATGCAGCTCGAACGAGCCAAAATGGCGCCCTGACGCGCAGAGCCTCGCAAGGGGCGGCGCGGCTGTGCTGGCCTGCGGTGCAGGGGCATTCGGCGGCGGGAATCCAAATTCATCCAGGTCTAGACCTGGTGAAATCGCCGCCTCATTCTATTTTTTCGGCGCTTTCATGTCGCGTCCACCCTGGTGAAGGATCAGCGCGATCACTTTTCCCTGATCGTCCTTCACGAACTCGATTTCTGCGGGAAACAGGGGAAAGAACTTGCTTTCGGTTTCTGCGTAGACCGGGAATTTGTTCTGGCCGGTGGCCTGCGTCATGAGCTGGCCGTTTTCGAGGGTTATCCCGATGTCGAAGTTGGGTGCCAGCGCATAGGTTCCTACATACGTGGCGAGCGTTTTCTCGTCGACCTTGATGGCGGTGCGAACCGTCGGTTGCCAGTCGGGCCATTTGTACTCCGCCGCGATACTGTGCATTACCTCGTCGGCCAACTGGCTGCCGTTATCGCTATTGGTCATCACGGCTGCGCCCTCGCCATTTTTCTCGTAGGCGACAAAGTTGCTTTGAAAGCCTTCGTTGACCCCGCGATGAGAGAAATACGGGTTCGCGCCGGCGCCGCCGATTTCGAGTCCCAGACCCCAATTGCCGATGCCGGCGGTGAGCATTTGTTGCGTCATGTCCTGGTTGAGAACGTGATTCGCCTTGCCGGCCAGCGAGCGCTCGACCTCAATGGCGTACTTCATGATGTCGGTAGGCGTGGTCCAGAGGCCGGCCGCGGCCAGCTCGGGGTATGTGTGTGCGCCGCCTTCAACGGGCTTGCCGTCGCCGCGATACGGCACTGCCGCGTTGGCCCTCAGGTTCTCGGGCAACGGCTGCTCATACGTGCTGCGCGACATGCCGATCGGCGCGAGGACGGTATCGTGCAGCAGCCTGGCGAACGGCTCCTTCGTCACGTCGAGGAGTGCCTGCTGCATGATGGTGAACCCGCCGCCGGAGTAATTCCAGCCCGCTCCTGGCGCTGCTTCGCTGCGGATGGCGGGAGTATTGGCAGGCTTCTCGCCATTCAGCACCTGCACCAGCGTTGGGACTGTGGCCGTGCTGGCGTAGCCGGGAAAACCATGCACCGTAATGCCCGCGGTGTGGGTCAGGAGTTCGCGCAACGTAACGGGCTTGCCCCCCGTCACCGGATCTGCAGGCAGCTTCCAGCTGGTGAGCCAGGTATTGATATCCGCGTCCAGCGAGAGCTTGCCTTGCTGCACCAGCCTGAGCGCGGCCATGGCCGCCAGCGGTTTGCTGATGGAGCCTGCCTGGAACATCGTCTGGTCATTCACGGGATCGGCGCCAAGGGCACGCACGCCGAAGCCTCGAGCCCACTCGATTTTGCCGTTGTGAATCACCGCAATGCTGACGCCGGGTACGTTCAACTGCTTCATGCGCTCGGCGAGGGTGTGGGTGTTGTGTTCCTCGCCCTTGATTACGACGTCGCCGATAAGGCCTGACGTGACGTGCTGAATGTGCTGTTCGACTTCAGCATTGGTGTTCTGTGCATTGCCAGGTATCGCAATCAGGAAGGCAAGGGCAGGAATGGCCGCGCGAAAGAGGTTCATGGAATCCCCCGCGGATCACGTTATCATGCGCGCCGCGGGAACGATGAACGTCGCGCATGGAGAGGGAAGGCTACTCGACTCTCAACGCTTCGGCGGGATCGACGGCAGCCGCACGGCGTGCGGGCAGATAGCTGGCGAGCGCCGCGAACAGAGCAAGTATGAACGGCACCGTGATGTAGGTAAAGGGATCGAGCGGGCTGATGCCAAAGAGCAGCGACTTCATCAACCGCATCAGCGCGGCGGATGTGCCCAATCCGATGATGACGCCTGCAACCGTAAGCAGCAGCGCGGAACGAACGAACATCCACTTCAGCTCGTTTTTCTGCGCGCCGAGGGCCAGGCGGATTCCGATTTCACGGGTGCGCTGGGAAACGGTGTAGGAGATGACGCCATAGATGCCGACGACGCCGAGGGCCAGCGCCATGGAGCCGGCGATTGCAAGCATGACGAGCGTGAAGGAAGTGCGCGCCATCGACTGGGCATAGACAACTTGCATTGTCTGCACCGACGCCAGCGGGAGATTTGAATTCACGGACCAGACTGCTTGCCGCACTTCACTCAGAAAGCCTTCGTTTCCGGCGCGGCTGCTGCGAATAACGAAGGTGACCGAGCGCGGCGCTTCAAGCCCAGGCTTCGCGCTATAGGGATCGTGAATCAGAGCCGGCCAATAGACAGTAGGCGGAACCGGCTGATCGACGCCGTGCTGGCGCACATCCTGGGCAACGCCAATCACCTGTTGCCAGGGCATGCTCGAGAACTGGCGGATGCGTTTGCCGATGGCGGCGGCGGCGGAACCCCAGGATTCGCGGGCTAAATTCTCAGAGACGATCACCGATGGCCTCAGGCCGTAGTTGTCGTCCCAGGTGAAATCGCGACCCGCAACCAGTCTTGTGCCGACGGTGTGGAAGTAGCCTGGCGAGATGTAGTTGAAGAGCCGGATGGGCGGCTCCCCACCTGCATAATTCTTGCCCTCGATGCTCATCTCATCCCAATTAGGATCGGTGTCCACCATGGGGAGTGCACTGGCGAACGCGACCGAGGTGACGCCCGGAATGGCCCCGAGCTTGTCGACGATGTTGTTCTCGATTTGCGTAACCATTTGCGGGCTTTGAACGTAGGAATCCGGAATAGAAATGCGCATTGTCTGCAGGTGCGCGCCATCAGAAAAACCGGGGTCAACGTTGCGCAATGCAGCGAAGGTGCGGATCATGAGCAACGCGCTGACCAGAAGAACGAGGGCCATGGCGACCTGGGCTACGACCAGCAGACTCCGCGAATGTTGGCGGGTTCGGCTTGTGCTGGCAGTCCGGTTTCCGCTTCCCAATGTAGACGAGGCCTTGGCGCTCGCATACTTGAACACAGGAATGGCGCCGAACAAGAGTCCCGAGAAAATAGAAAGAAAAAGAGTGAAACAAAGCGCAGGCACATCCAGCGAGACTTCGCTGAGGCGTGGCAGATCTGCCGGCCCGATCGCCACGAGCAGGCGCAGACCTGCATCGGCAACGCCCACGGCAAAGACACCGCCGATCAATCCCAGCGAAACACTTTCGATGAGCAGTTCCCGGGCAATACGCCTGCGGCTGGCACCGAGAGCGGCGCGAATAGCAAGCTCCTGCTGTCGCGATTCGGCGCGGACGAGGAGGAGATTGGCGACGTTGGTGCATGCAATCAACATGACCAGGCCAACGGTGGCCATCACCACCCACAAGACATTTCCCACATTGCCGATGACGCGCTGCTTGAGTGGACGAAAATCGGTGCTGATTCTCCACCGCTCGTAGTAGTGAGGGTTGGTGCCAGGGCCATTGGTCCACGAGTCCATCCAAACGGGAATCAGCCGCGCCACGTCGGCGTCGGCTTGGGAAAGAGTGACTCCCTGTTTGAGCCGGGCGATTCCTTCGTAGCCGAATGGCGCCAGCTTTTGATTGTGTCGATCGAAAGCCAGCGGGACCAGCAAATCGAAATCCTGATCCACGATCTTGAAGCCGCGCGGCATCACTCCCACAATCTCTTTCGTCTGTGCATCCACCTGGATGGTGCGTCCAACTACCTTGGGGTCGCCACCGAATTGCCGCTGCCAGTAGCCGTAGCTCAGCATTACGGTGTTTGCGCCATGCGGGTCCTGATCGGCTTCTGACAACCACCTGCCGGCCGTGGGAGCAACGGCGAGCGCCTGCAAGACGCCGTCGCTGATCAGCGTCGTGCGCACCTGTTCCGGTTGCGCGAGTCCGGTAACGTTGGCCGTACCAGGGGTCCAGACGCCCATCGACTGGAAGCTTTTGCTCCGCTCGGAAAAGGTAAGATACATCGACGGCGAAAGCAGCAGGCAGTTGGTAAAGTCGGCCATGCCATCTGCACCGGGAGCATTGAGCCAGAGAGCGACGAGCCGCCCGGAATCCGGATAAGGCAGCGGCTTGAGAATTACGTTGTCGACCACGGTGAAGACAGCCGTGTTTGCGCCGATGCCGATGGCCAGGGTCAACAGGACGGTAGCGGCAAATCCCGGGGAATTCTTCAAGCGACGAAAGACGAGCTTGAGGTCGGCAAGAATGGATTCAAGGCCGGACCACTGCCACACTTCGCGGCTGCGCTCCTGCATGAGAGCCACATTGCCGAATTCGCGCCGCGCGGTTAGTTCGGCCTGTTTGCGCGGCATGCCTTCGTCGATCAGTTCTTCAGTTCGCTCCGCGATGTGCTCCTGGATGGAAACCGAGATGTCGTCATAGCGGCGACGGCGGCTGAACAACTTGCTCAGACCCTGCATGGTTGGCCTCCTAGGCCTTGGCGACGGACAGCACGCGCGTGATTCCGCTGAACATTTTTTCGAAGCTGATCACTTCCTGCTCGAGGTGTCGAACACCCGCATCGGTTACCCGGTAAATCCGGGTTGGGCGCCCCTTCGCTGACAATCCTGTTTCCGATTCGAGCAAACCCTCGCGCAGCATCCGCTGAAGGGCGGGGTACAGGGATCCTTCTTCAACCTGGAGCAAGTTGTCGGAGACCTGCTTGATGTGTTTGACCAGGGCATAGCCATGCATCGGTCGCAGGCGGAGGGATTGCAGGATCATAATTTCGAGCGCGCCGGGGAACAGGTCGCGATGTTCAGGATTTCTTGCCATAGCAGGACAATAGATGACGAATACCTATTTTGTAAATAGGTATTCTATTCAGACTTTCGCAAACTCAGAGGCGTGGAGAATTGGATATGTTTTCTCATACATTCCTTCGCATTTGTGGACTTTCTTGAACATAAAAGTGCGCAAATCTGCATAAATATAGGGTATTTGGCGATTTCAGACGATTGGCTACTGAAATGCTGTATTCACAGTTAACAAGCTTTCGGAGGGCCCCCCCAAATGCGAAACATGATGAGCAAGAGTGTTGTTTTGTTTTTCATTCTTTTGATTTCTGTGCAGTTGCGGGCGCAGGATGTGGCAGCCATTACCGGTCTAATCACCGACCAGAGTGGGGCGGTGGTTCCGGACGTCTCAGTGACTCTCAAGAACCCTTCGACCGGCGCAGTGTACGTGACGGTGGGGAACGCGCAAGGCTCCTACACCCTGAACGAAATCAAGCCGGGTCCAGGCTATTCGCTCATTTTCACGAAAGATGGCTACAAGCCGACGACCATCAGCGGAATCTATATGAACGTGGACTCCACGCGAACGCAGAACGTGAAGCTGGTTATCGGCACGGTTACGCAAACAGTGGAAGTCTCGGCGAGCAACCAGGATGTCACGCTGGACACGACTGATGCGACCATCGGCAACAACTTCCAGGTGCAGGACCTGAACAGTCTTCCGGTGGAAGATCGAAGCAACCCTACTGCGTTGTTTTATCAGCAACCGGGTGTCACATTGACCGGAGCGGTGACAGGCGCTCGCGAAGATCAAACCAACGTGACGCTGGACGGGCTGGAAGTGAATGACGAAGCGACGGGCAACTTTGGCGCGATTGTCGGGAATGCGCCGGTGGACTCGGTGCAGGAGTTTCGCGGCGTAACAGCAGGGCCTCTTTCGAGTGCGGGGCAGGGCGCAGGCGGCCAGTTCGAACTGGTGACGCGCAGCGGCACGAACCAGTTTCACGGTGCGGCGGTTGAGTACCATCGCGATACCGATCTTGAGGCCAACAACTGGTTCAACAACAATCAGACTCCGGCAGTGCCCCGGCCACCGCTCATCCGCAACCAATTTGGCGGCAACATCGGCGGGCCAGTTCTAAGAAACAAATTGTTCTTTTTCTTTGACTACAACGCGCGCAAGGATACCCTCTCGAACCTGGTGACGCGCACGGTTCCGCTGGACTCGTACAGAAATGGCATAGTTTCGTATGTGAACTCCTCAAATGCAGTTGTACCCATGACGCCAGCGGAGCAGACGGCACTGGACCCGGCGGGAATGGGATTCGACCAGGCTTTACAGACCTTGATGAACGCCCGCTATCCACATGCGAATGACGTTACAGGGGATGTAGGCGACCTGGTGAACACAGCCGGTTTCCGGTTCAACGCGCCGTTCCCGTACACGGAAAACGACTATGTGCAGAGAGTCGATTTCAACTTGAACGCGAATATGAAAATGTGGGGTCGCGGCACATTTACGCGCACCAATGGAACGCAAAACGCCATCGACTTCCCCGGCGATCCGACCACCTATCCATTCATCGATCAGAGTTACGCGTATGTATTTGGTCATACCTGGACAATCAGCACGAACAAACTGAATGCTGCGTCGTATGGCGAGACGTTTGAGAACTACCAGTTTCCGTCCATCTACAATCCGCAGGGCGCGAATCAATTCAGCTATACCGGTCTCAGCGGCCCATATCCAAGCGGCACTAACACCCAGCTACGCACCTATGAAATTCCGACGCTGCGGGACGATTTCAGCTGGGAGAAGGGCAAGCACAGCTTGACCTTCGGTGGCACGTTCAAGTGGGAGACGCCGAACGAGTTCGCGGCGGAAAACTTTAACTTCGTATCCGTGGGTGTAACCGGGAACACAAATTTCACCGCGCTGACTCCGGCTCAGCGGCCCGCCGATATCAACAGTGACGACACGACCATTTACGATAGCGCCTATTCCACGGCGCTTGGCGTCATCGCTTCGATAGGGAGCAACTTCAACTACAACAACAAGGGAGTTGCGGGGCCGCAAGGGTCCGGCCTGGACCTGATCTATCGCTATTACGAGACCGAAGTGTATTTCGGCGACACGTGGAAGGTTACCCCGAATCTTGCAATTTCCTATGGATTGCGGTACCAGAATTACACCGTGCCTTACGAAACCCACGGAGACCAGTCGTACTCGAATACCACGTTCGCCTCATACTGGGCAGATCGCGTTGCCCAGAGCGCTCAGGGACTCCAAGGGAACAGCGTGCTCCCGTTCATTTCTTATAACTATGGCGGAAAGGTAAACAACGCTCCAGGGTACTACCACCCGGCCAACAAGAACTTTGCCCCGCGCGTGGCTTTTGCGTACACGCCGAGCGCCGACAAGAGGACGGTTTTCAGCGGCGGCGCGGGCATTATCTACGACCACAGCATCATCAATGCCCTGCAGTTCCAGCAATTGCAGGAGTCCTATCTTTTCGAGGCAGGCGCGACCAACCTTTTCGGAACCGCCGGAAACGTCGCCGCAACGATGATGTCGGCGCCCCGATTCAACGGAATCAATAATGCTCCGCCGGCGCCAGCCCCTCCATCGGTGGCTACGCCATTTACACCATACGTCAGCGGTGGTGTTCCTTATGGCCTGCCTGAAGGCGCGTTCAACATCATCATCGACCCAAATCTGAATTCCGTCTGCCCCATTTTCCGCCCTTGCCCATTTCCATGAGCTCTGGGAGGTGATTGAATGCCTGCTCCGTCTCCAGATTGAAGAGGAACTTGGTGTCCTTCTGTTCGTCCTCGGTGTAGACGATGTTCTTGGCGTCGATGTACTTCGACAGGCATAGGCACTCTCGATCATCGGGGCGATGACGTACTCCACGCCGATCTGCTTGGCCTCCATGAGGTCCCGCATGGCCTCACAGCCGCCCATCTTGAGACCGAGCTCGAGGTCGGCCTTACGGGCGATCTCCATGAGGCGGAGAAGCTCGTCGGTCCGGGTCCCCTCGGCCTCGAACTCCGCCTTGACCGCCGAATACCCGAAGTCGTCCCGACCTCGCTTCAGGATGTCCAGCATCTGCCGTTCCAGGTGGTTCATGTGCGTACCTTTCAGGTCGGTGCACGTTCTAAGGTAGTCCAGCTAATGCCGCCCTCCTCTGCCTTTCCACCGAACTCCGCCCGTGGCGACGGTCCGGCCCCGAACCCGACGGTGACCACGGGTCCCGTGGCGGTCGGGCGGCATCGCCGGCGGAGCCGGAAATGCCCGATGAGCTGGGCGGAGATCAGGATGTCGATGAAGGCCCCGAAGGCGGGTCCGGACACCGAGCCGTCGGTGGCCGCGCTCCGGGCCGAGATCCTCGAGAAGGTGGCCGATCTACGCCCGCCGACGGTGGACGCCGCCCACCTACGTGCCCGGGAAGACGCCGGCGCCCTATGCCGGGCGGGTCTTCGACGAGGAGGAAGTCGTCTCCCTCGTCGACTGCCAGCCTGGACTTCTGGCTCACCAGTGGTCGGTTCTGCCGGCAGCTGGAGAAGGGTCTCGCCGAATTCGTGGGGTGTCACCGAGTGCCGGCTGGTCAATTCCGGGTCGTCCGCCAACCTCCTGGCCTTCTCCACCCTGACCTCCCCCCGATGGGTGACCGCCGGATCCGCCCCGGGGACGAGGTCATCACCGTGGCCGCCGGCTTTCCGACCACCGTGGCTCCCGCCATCCAGCACGGGGTCGTCCCGGTCTTCGTCGATGTCGACCCGGTGACCGACAACATCGACACGTCGATGCTCGCCGAGGCGCTCGAGCCCTCGCACCAAGGCGGTCATGGTGGCCCACACCCTGGGCAATCCCTTCGACATCGACGCCGTCTCGGACTTCTGCGAAGCCAACGGCCTCTGGCTGGTCGAGGACAACTGCGACGCCATGGGCTCGGAGTACACGACGCATCGGAGGGGACGACCGAGACCCGCCGGACCGGGACGCTTCGGTCATCTGGCCACGAGCAGCTTCTATCCGGCGCACCAGATGACCACCGGCGAGGGCGGCGCGGTCTACACCAGCGACGACGAGCTGGCCAGCATCGCCGAGTCGATCCGCGACTGGGGCCGCGACTGCTACTGCCAGCCGGGCCGATCCAACACCTGCGGCAAGCGCTTCGGCTGGTCCCTGGGCACCCTGCCGGAGGGCTACGACCACAAGTACACGTACTCCCACTTCGGATACAACCTGAAGATGACCGACATGCAGGCGGCTGTGGGCGTCGCCCAGTTGGAGAAGCTGCCGTCGTTCGTCGAAGCCCGTCGACGCAACTTCGACTACTTCCACAAGCGGCTGGCGCGATTCGGAGAAGTGCTCCGGCTGCCGGAGCCGACACCCAACTCGACACCCAGCTGGTTCGGCTTTCTCGTCGTGGTCAAGCCGGGTAACTCCGTGACCAGGGACAGCCTGGTGGCAGCGCTGGAAGCGCGCCCGGGTCCAGACTCGGATGCTGTTCGCCGGCAACCTCGTCCGCCAGCCCTGCTTCGACGAGATGCGAGAGTCGGCCACGGGCTTCCGGCAGATCGGCGACCTGGCCAACACCGACCGACTGATGAACGACGCCTTCTGGTTCGGGGTCTACCCGGGCATGACCGAGGCGCATCTCGACCACATCTGCTCGACCATCGAGCGACACCTGGGTGCGTAGGGGTTCACCAGGGTGTGAGCCGGCCGCGAGGGGCTTTCGCCAGGGGGTAGATGATGTTCTGGACGGAGCACCTGTCAGCGAAAGGACGGCTAGCTGATCGCCAACAGCCACGGTCCACAAGCTGCCCCAACGGGCCGAAGCCCAAGGGGCGTTCCAGGCCGTGAGCCGATCCTCTCGGGTCTCGAGAAGGGGAGGCTGAGCGACCATATGAGAGTTCCCAGAGAATGGTGCTGACGGGTCTGTGGGATTCCCATCCACCTGCCTTGACTAATTCTCCTCCTGGTCCGCTAGCATGGGGAGTTACCGTCTCAGTGCAGATTCGGCGGAATGGGGGTGCCTGTGCCTAAGAAGATCTCGATAGTTACTCCGGCATACAACGAAGCCGAATGTATCGACGAGTTGGCCCGTCGGCTGGCGGCTGTTTGACGAGTTGTCAGCGTACGACTTTGAGGCCATTGTGGTTGAAAACGGTTCACAGGACGATACTTTTGAGCGTCTGGAGGTGATTTGTGACGCGATCCTCGATTCAAGGTCATTCAACTTGCCCGTAACTTCCATATGGATGGGGGATTGACCGCCGGCCTTCGGCTGTCGATGCTGACGCCGTTGTGCTGATGACAGCCGATCTTCAGGATCCGCCCGAGATGATTCCCGAGTTTCTGGCCGAGTGGGAGGCGGGTACGAGAACGTCTACGGCGTTGTGACCGTACGTAGAGGTACGGGGATCATTCGGACCGATGAATTCCCGTCTGTTCTACTGGATTATCGGAAAACTGACAGGCCATCTTATTCCAGCTAACGCCAGCGACTTCCGATTGCTCGACCGGAGAGTATACGAGGAGGTCCGCGAGATGGACGAGCGCAATCGCTTTGTTCGTGGTTTGGTGGCATGGGTCGGCTTCCGGTCGAAGGGAGTGGAGCACGAACGGGAGGAGCGTTTCGCCGGAACTTCAAAAGCCCACTCGGGGGGAGTTCTGCAACTGGCCGTAAAGGCCATCTTCGCCCACTCCCAGGTTCCGCTGGTCATGATTCCTCTGGTGGGGGCCGGTCTCTTCGTTGCCTCGCTTCATCGCCCTGGTCGCGCTCACTATCGACTGGGTGACTCGGGGAGTGCCGTTCCCCGGATTCGGGACCATTGTCGCTTTGATGGTCATGCTTTTTGGGATCCTCTTCTGCCTGTTGGGCATCGTCAGCATCTATATCGGGCTGATCTACGATGAGGTTAAAGGTCGTCCCAATTTTATTGTTCGCCAGACTCGGGCTTGACGGCCAGTTGTTCATATCCAGTGACGAGGCCTCAACGGAGAGCAGACCGGCAACACGGGTACGGAAGACGGGATCGAGCTTCCGCCGGGGACGGATTCGACCACGCAACGGCCATGGAGTGGTCTCCACGCTACGGCCACCGACGGTGATTCGGCTTCGGCCATTAGTGGTTCGTAACCATGGCGGCGGGAGTCCTGTTTAGTCTGCTTGCCGCCATCACGCTGAATTCGGGAACTTGTCCAAAAGCACGCCGTTTCGGCCCTTCCTGAGTTTTCCGCTCGGCGGAGTGGGCATCTGATTCGAACGCTTGCCACCTCGCGCCAATGGATGTCCGGATTTCTCCTCTGCCTGCTCGGGATGGCGCTTCAGATCATGGCATTTGCTCTGGCCCCTATCGCGGTAGTCCAATCGATCTTTAACGCCGGGATCGTCCTCCTCATCGTGGTCTCACGTCTGAGATTGGGAGAGCGAATGCAGCGGATTGAGTGGATTGGACTGGCCGTCGTCGTCGCGTCGGTGATTTCGATCTCAGCCTCCTTGGGAGGTCCGGCCTACCTGCGGGCCTCGCTGGCTCTGGCCTTCGGGTCCTTTTGGCGGTCTACCGACGCTCTGGTCGTCGCCCTCGTGGTCGTCGCCATCCGAGCGGGTCGTGGCAGAAACGGATTCCTGTACGGCGCGCAGCCGGGCTGTTCTATGGTGCCGCAACGCTTGGAACCAAGGGCGCGTCCACTTTCGTGGTCCGCCATGGATTAGTGGCCAGCGTACCGAATCCTGACCTCGGTGTACCCCTATGTCTTTCTGTTTTTTCCACGCTGGGATTACTTGATCTATCAGACTGGTTTCCAACGCTTTCGCATCGCGGTCATCGGAACGATGTCCGACGTCGTGGCCAGCACTTATCTTGTTGCCGTCGGCATGGTCGTCTTCGGAGAATCTCTGCCCAAGGACACGACGACACTCGCGTTGCGTTTGGGCGGGTTTGCCGGAGTGCTGGTGGGATCAGTATTGGTCGCCGTCGGAAGTCCCAAGGGAAGTGCAGAGACCATGCCTCCGATCGATTCCGACCTCGGCCTCGGCGCAGTGCTCGTAACCGAAGTCGACTCCCTCACCGGCCTATCCGTCGACGATGTGTGACTAGTCGCCCGCCGACCAGCGATTCGGGGGAGGCCTAAGACCATGCTTGGCGACCTGAGAGATTTCAAGGCATCCGTCCTGGTGACCGGACATACAGGATTCAAAGGATCGTGGCTGTCCCTGTGGCTGCACCGACTCGGCGCCAACGTGACCGGGTTCGCCCTTGAGCCGCCGAGCGTTCCCAACCACTTCGAAGTGTCGAGGATCGGCGATATTATCGTCGAAGACGTGAGGGGCGATATCCGTGACGCCGATCTGATGAACGATGTCGTACGCCGCTGTGCTCCAGATGTGTCTTCCATCTGGCGGCGCAACCAATCGTGCGAGCCAGCCTAGTCGCCCACGAGAGACCTTCGACGTCAACGTGGTCGGCACCGCATCCGTGCTGGATGCCGTACGGCACGCCGGGATCCCTGTGCGGTGGTGGTCGCGACCAGCGACAAGTGCTATCGCAACGACGGCCAGTTATGGGGCTTCCGCGAGAACGACCCGCTGGGCGGCCATGACCCCTACAGCGCCAGCAAGGCGGGTTCCGAGCTGGTAGTGGAGGCCTACCGGTCGTCATTCTTTCCAGTATGATCGCATCGCCGAACACGGCGTCCGGCTGGCCTCGGTGCGGGCCGGGAACGTGATCGGCGGTGGAGACTGGGCAGACGACCGCATCGTCCCCGACGCCGTCCGGGCCCTGGCCGCCGGGTCCGATCTGGTGGTGCGAAATCCGGCCTCGTCCAGGCCCTGGCAGCATGTTCTGGAACCGCTGTCGGGCTATCTCGACCTCGCAGAGCGCCTCATGGCGGACGAGCACCCCGGAGCTGGGCCGAGGCGTGGAACTTCGGCCCCGTGGTCAGCGACGAGGCCTGGTGGCCGATCTGGCCACCGCGTTGGTCAAGGCCTGGGGAAGTGGGCGATGGACGACACCATCCAACGCGGTCGCCAATGTCGAGGCCAAGACGCTGCGCATCGCCATCGACAAGGCCGTGTCGTGCTGGGTTGGCGGCCACGCTGGCACCTCGACGAGACAGTCAGACGGACGGTCGAGTGGTACCGGGACTTCTACCGGGACCCGAGGCGTCCATGCGGGACCACAGCCTCGATGACATCTCGGCTTACGAGGCCTCTTGACTCACCCGACGACAAGGTAGCCCTGAACCTGACGATCCCGGAGCATGCGCTCGGGGCGCGTGCTCAATTTGTTTAGGCCACCAGATGACCGGATAGGTGCGCATCTAGCCGAGGGTGGACTTCGAATGCGACGTAGCTAACCGCCATCGGCAGAGACCGGGCGTCCTTCTCTGTCGGTTTGTGGTTTCTTCATTGGCGTCTGAGCCAGCGGCGAGGCTGGAGCGAGGCTAGCGGAGAATGGAGGCTGGCGATTGGCTCGATTGCTGGACATAATCAGTGAGTGCAGAACGGGGAGCGAGGACCACGTGGGAAACCGTGGTCGGTCTGGGGTATTCGACTCGCTGCTGCTCTAAGCGTTGCATTCGCGGTTTCACTGGGTTGGGGATGGGTTGAGGCGTTCTACCGTCATGCTGCTGTAAATGCAACGTTGTCATTCACGTCTTCCGACAAGCCCTACATGCCTCTTCACACCATTGCTAAGCCAATCATTGGTGTGCATTACTTCGGTGACTTCCAGCTGCCGTTTGGCTATGCAACAAATCTTCGGCATTCCATCAGCCCCTACTTAGGTCCATCTCTGCCGACGAGTTACCCACCAGTAGCGGAAGTGTTCTTCGCTCTTTTCAGTTTCCTGCCGCTAGATATCTCGGTTTTGATTTTTCTGTCGCTCTCAGTGGTTGTCTTCCTCGTGCCGCTTTGGCTCATGCTTGCACCCCTGAGGTCCGAGTATCGCATCATTTTCCTAACCCTCGTCGCCGTCCTAACCACCCCATTCATCGACTTTCTCGACCGCGGCAACGACATTGGTATCGCCGTCGGGCTCATCGCGTGGGCAATTTGGGCGTGGAAATCTGAACGATGGGTCCTATGCGGTATCTTTTTTGTTGCAGCCATCGCCCTAAAGGCATATCCGGCGGCCCTGCTCGTGATACCGCTCGGTCTTCGGCGCTACAGGTTCACGGCCATTGTCGCTGTATCGGCGGCTGCTGCGAGCTTAATCCCCCTTTTGTTTTTTCCAAAAGGCATCCTACGAAACATTCACGCAGTGTTGTCAGCGGTGACATCTCTCAGGTTTTTCCCGTCGGTGCGATTGTTAAGTTGGAGTCTTTACTCCGTCATACCCAATACGGCTGGATTCATATTCGGCCCAACGGCGGCGGGTCGTCTGTTGGCGCCCAATCACATTCTGATCTGGCTCCCGTCAATCCTCTATTTGTGTGGGGTCTACTTTGTTATTCGTCGTGGACGGGTTCCTCAGTGGTGCTGGGGGCCGCTAAGCCTGGCATCAATACAGCTTCTTGTCCCCGTAAGTTTTTCCTACACAACCGCTTGGGCCCCGATAGCAGCAGTCTGGTATGCGTGGGGCAACTTTGTCGATGTCCGCGCCGGAGGGTCGGCCGAGGGCCATGGTACGGGATGGGTCGTGCTGCGAATCATGGTTCTTCTTGATCTCGTCGTCACTCTCGCCCCTTCGGTCTTCGTTATTTCCGGATCCGGCAACTTCCAAGTTCCTTTGGGCCGATACCTCAGTCCACTGCTCTTGCTGGTCACGCTGTGCATTGCGATCAGTTACTCGATGCGGCCGATCGCGCTTGAATCTTCGGAGCTGTCGGTCAGTTAACACTCCGGCCTCTGTGCTCAGTAATCGGGCACTTCGGATCTGAGCGGGGTCTCGTAGTCGGATCCGCGGGCGTGTAGCGGGGGTCCACCAGTCTTTGGTTGTTCGAAGACCGAAGATGGAGGACCCCCGTGGAGACTGACCCTTGCGCGCGCTGGTTTGGATGATCGGACTTCCCGACATCACGTTCCTGGCTGTCGAGGACGGACCAGGTGGCGTAGGCAAGATCCACGTCGAGACGGTGACCCGATCGGTGGGTTGCCCGTCGTGCGGTGTGCCTGCCCAGGTGAAGGACCGCCCTCGGATCGAACTCGTCGACCTGCCGCTCCAGGGTCGTCCCTGCCGGCTGGTGTGGTGGAAGCGCCGGTGGAGGTGCCCGACGGTGACTGCACCATGGGCAGCTGGACTGAAGAGGACGACCGGATCGCCGGTCCCCGACAGCTCCTCACCTCCCGGTCTGCCCTGT
>CAWGYG010000001.1:0-53904 GCA_963826915.1 uncultured Acidobacteriaceae bacterium | reverse complement strand
GTGGGCAACCTTGACATAAGCCAATTTGGGATTACTTCCGGATTGACGGTCACACGCCCGGAACCGTCAGAATCTTAGGTCCCAGGAGCAAAGCCGACTTAGCGGGAGTAATCCCGGGAAGGCTGAGACCTTCTAGTCGCGAAGCGCCACTGATCTACTCGCGCTTAAATCCCAACCTCCCTAACTGCTCGTCGGTTAGGAACATATTCGGAATGCTGACGCCTTCCCCTTTTTCAAGAGCTTTTTTCCGCGCTTCGTCGATGAGCTCCTCGTCAGTGCCTACGGAGCGAAGAGCCGTGGCCAACTCATCCCATGTCTGCAAAGGGGCTCCAGGCACTGGACCGCCCAGTCCTTGCAGGGCCGCAGACAGCATGAAGCGCGGCCCGTGCTCTGAGCGGATGCGTGTGATTCGAAGTCCGTGATACATGAGTTCAATTCTCCTTTCATTCCGAGCGCATGCTTGGCGCTCAAATTGACCATAGGCCTATGTCGGGACAAAGTGGCGAAAACGGCATAACACTGACCGAATGGGGATCGAGGGCCTTTTCTATTTGGGGCCGGTATACTGCCGGTGAGGTGCGAAGTCCATGAGCTCTGCTCCAATGAAGCTACGATTCATCCCCATCTGGGCGGCCCTGGCGCTGCTGGCCGGGGTTGTCGGAACATCGGCACAGTCCACCTCTACGGCGGCTGCCGGAAATAGCAAAGATCAACCATCCCCACGTAAGGTCAAGGTCGTAATTGACCCGCGATCTTCGGAGGGAATGGAAAGAGCGCTACTCACAAATGGTGTTCGCGACGTATGCCCGAATGTTTCTATCGTTCGTGATGAATCTGAGGCGGAGTTCGTCATTTTTGCAAGCGGAGCCTGCCCTGGTTTTTTGTGCCATTACTACGTCACACTCTATGACAAACAGGGGAAAGTGGTGTTCACAACCGACAAACATGACGCCAAAAATGCTATCAAAGCATTCTGTCGATTCTTCAATGCTCAAAAGTAGGCCCTATGACTCCGGAATTACAGCTTTTCCAGGAATTGCTCGAAGTCCTCAAAGAACAGCGCAAGGATATTGCTAAACTTCGTGCGGCGTGTGTTGCGATGAGGAATGTGCTGGCGATGGTTGATCCAAAGCTGGAGGCGGCTTATCAGGTGATGTTTGCCCAAGCATCTGCCGTTCCCAGTCCTCCCGCTGACGAGCAAATAGACGCGCTAATTGAGCAAATAATTCAACTAGGGAAGACAGGAACTGATCGCGTTCACTAGGGGAAGAAGGCGGAGGCCGAGGCGGCGGGTTGGGTTATGTCTGTATCGTGGCCGATCCGGACCTTTGACAGGTCTTCGCCCTGGCAGGGCGAAAATCGAGTAAAGGAAGTATGAGCGGTAATCCTCTCGGAACCGCTTTTATCAGCCTTTTCACGGTGCCGGAATCGCGCCACCGTATTCATCCAGCACTCTTCGCAGCGCCTCGGCGTCGCCACGCTCGAATGCTGAATTCGCTTCTTTCATCAATCGCTCACGCAATGCTAGGTCAGCTTCATTCGTGGCACGGTCTGGATGAATCTTGTTGACCACTTCCAGATACTGCTCCCTCAGTCTCGGCGAAGCGGCGGAATTCGCAGCTTCGCGTTTGGGTAGTCCAGTGAACTCGAAGCCAAGGCCAATTTCTTCCAGATAAATCACAGTTCCTTTGGCATCCACGACTACCCCGCCTTTCCCTCTCTTTTCGCTGGCTTTGAGCAGTCTTCCAAAAGCAAAAAAGAAGATGATGAGCACTCCAGAGCAGATCCACGGCACCGCGACTTGGTATGCGTTTTCACTCGCTGCGCTGAATTCGAGCAGACTGTTCACTGACGGGTCGGCTGGGTCGTAGTAAACAGTTGCGTTAGTTTCTGTCGAGGCCATGGCAGAGTTCGCAGACCTTCCTTTGATCGCGTCGTCAGCGATACTTTGAGGGCAGTCCGAAAGTCCAATATGGAAAGAGCCTTCAACACTGAAATTGTAGGTGCAGCTGTAGTAGTTGAATCTGAGGCCGCGAAAGATGTGGTGATAGACCGAAACATGTTGGGCTCTGATTGTCTTCTCGCGTGGTGCGGCACTCGCGAGCTTCCTGGATTTATGTATGAAAGAGCCTGCGAGGAAGAACACAGATAGCGCTAATATCAGCGAATAAGCTTTTCGAAACCGCATCTGAACCGTTTTCCTTCGGCATCAATCGTACTGTGATTCCATACGGTTTTGCGAATACGGCAACATCGGGTCTGTGTGGTGGGCCACCCGTCAGGTCCTTCTCAATAAACAGGGTAGCCGCTGACGGTGCCCCAGAGTGCCGGAGCGGCAGTTTAGATTGTCCCTTGGACCCCTCAAGTGGCAGCATGACGCTGTCAGGGGTGGCAGCATTCATCCATTGCAAACAGGTGGCCGGCCCGACGTTCCCTGACCCCTATTCCCTGTTCGCTGTCCTTCCCGCCGTTTGCACATCATTTCCTCTCGCCGGCGCAAAATCAAATCAAGTCCATGCATCCAGCCCGCATATCAACAGGAGAACTGCGCCATGCGTCAAAACATCGAAATCGAGTCGCGTCAAACCCGTATTTTCCGTGCCAAAACGCCACCATAAGGACCCGTTAACGTGCCAAAAAATGCCAAAATCGACCCCAAAAAGCCACAATTTCTACACCAAAATTCACTAGCGCCCTAATTTTCAACAGATATCCATTTTTGAGCGTGGAAAGGCGAGTTTATTCCCGTATTTCTGTATTCCTGTACGGTTTCCGGCAGGCTCAGAATCTGCAAACTTGCCCTCGCAACGGCTCATAATGCCGGAAGCATCATGCGCAGTGCGAGGAATCCGGCGACACCCAGGAAAAAGACCAGGGCCATGCGAATGCCCGGCTCACGGTTGACCTCGGGTACCAGGTCGCTTGCGCCCACATACAGAGCCACGCCGGCCGAGACTGGGAGACCATAGGGCATCCAATGCGGGACCAACTCGATGACGAGTACGCCCGCCAACGTAGCCACGGCAAGCGCTACCGCGGAATAGAACGCAGCGGTGCGGCTGCGTCCGCTGGCCAGCATCACTGACGCCATGGTGAAACCTTCGGGTGCCTTGTGCAGCAGGATTGCCAGAAAGATGAGCCAACCCAGCGCGTTTGAAACGACGAATCCCGAGCCGATGGCGACGCCGTCGAACAGCGCATGCACGCTCAATCCGCCCAACACTGAATAGCCGGTGCGCGCCGAGACAAATTCGTCGTGATGCGTTTCCTCGCCATAGTGGAAATGGGAGTTGATAGTGTGCTCAAGCAGGTGCACCACGCAATAACCTGCCATGATGAGGATGGGGCCGAGCGCGGGACTCAACTTCAGACTTTCGGGAGTCATCTCCAGCAGGGCGGTAGCCATGAGGAAGCCGGCGCCGAGCGCGACGAAGTAACGCAGGTAGCGCTCGACTCCGCGTGCTCGCACCAGCACCAGGCCGCCGGCAATATCCGCCAGTGCGGCGACAACGCCGAGAAGGATTGAGATTCTGAGCATTTTCGATTACCCGCTGTGCCGGATGTGCATCACGTCGCCGTCGTGCACAATGTATTCTTTGCCCTCGAGGCGGAGGGTGCCCTGGGCACGAGCGGCGGCTTCGCTTCCCGCAGAGAGCAGGTTGTCCCAGCGGATGGTTTCGGCGCGGATGAAGTGATGTTCGAGGTCTGAGTGGATTGCTCCGGCCGCCTGTGGAGCCTTCGATCCTGCGGGGACTGTCCACGCACGGCACTCGTCTTCACCGGCAGTAAAGAAGCTGATGAGCCCGAGCAACTCGTAGCTCTTGCGAATCAGGCGCACCAAGCCGCTCTCATGAAGGCCATAGCTGCCCAGGAACTCCGCCGCTTCTTCTTCATCCATGTCGGCCAGTTCTGCTTCGACTTTGCCGCAGATCGCGGTAGCTCCGGCGTTGGGGCGATGCGCCACTTCATCGAGTTTGAAGCGGCTGACGGCGGAGTCAAGATCGTCGCCGAGTGTCATGCTTTCTCCGATGTTAACTACATATAATACAGGTTTTTGCGACAAGAACATGAATCCTTTGATTAGCTTCTTTTCTTCGGAGGTCATCTCCAGTTCGCGCAGCGGAATCTCTTTTTCCAGGGACTCTTTTGATCGGATCAGCAGCGCCTGTTCGCGCTCAAGTTCTCCAGTGCGTCCCTTTTTGAGATCTTTTTCGACGCGCTCAAGTCGCTTCTCAACCTGGGTGAGATCGCTGATCATCAAGTCGAATTCGACATTCTTGATGTCGCGCAAAGGGTCGATAGCGCCCACGTGGGGAATGGAATCGTCGTCAAAGGCACGCAGGACGTGAATCAGAGC
This sequence comes from uncultured Acidobacteriaceae bacterium, assembly GCA_963826915.1. Taxonomy (GTDB): domain Bacteria; phylum Acidobacteriota; class Terriglobia; order Terriglobales; family Acidobacteriaceae; genus Telmatobacter. Next base: position 49,547 of record CAWGYG010000001.1, on the reverse strand, counting down.
ATCGACGTTGCGCAGACTGGTAAGGAACGCAGTCTCCTTCAGCGCCTCCTGGCCGATCGCAGCCACATCGACATATTCAACTGACGCGTAGGTGGTTTTCTTTGGCGAGTAAAGGGCCGACAGCTTGTCGAGGCGCTCGTCGGGAACGCGGGCCACGCCAATGTGGGCCTCGCGCGGATTCGAGTACCCGCGGTCTTCGAGCTTGGCCTTGGTCAGAATCTTGAATAATGAGGTCTTGCCCACCTGTGGCAGGCCGATAATGCCAGTCTTCATTTCTTTTCCATTGGAGCCCTGCACGGAATGAGTTGCGCACATCAGGGCCTCTACGATGATACAGGAATCGAAGGCCCGAACTTCCTATGCGGAACGGAGCGTGATGGTCCCCTTGAGGGATCTCACACACTGTTGGAGGCTTTCAGCTGCGTCGTTTCACAAAGCGAAGTGCGGTGAAATCCTTTGAGACTGCGGCGACTTTGGTGTCGACAATTCCAGCGGCGAGGCCGGCGGAACGAACGTGGTGCTCGTTCAAGGGATGACCCGGACCTTTGCGATAGACAAACCAGATTGGCACGCCCTGGCTGAGTTGTTTGGCACATTTTTTCAGCGCGGACGCAAGATCGCGTGGTGTATCGACGCGGACGAGGATGAGATCTCCGTTGCCGGTTGTGGCAGTCTTGGCCTCGGAAAGGGCAGCACGGAGGGCGACCTCATCGACTGGTCCGATCATGCGCACCGTCGATTGTTTAGTGATGCCAAGCTTCTTTGCGAGGCTGGGCGGTACGGCGACAAGCCATTGTGCCCACTTGGCCGCCATGGCATTCCCAAGATGTAATGCAACCGCTTCGCTGTCGATTTTGAAGCGGAGCTGGTCGCCATCCACGCGGATGTCTTGGACTTGGGAGTACAGAATTCTGCGTCGAATCTCGCCGCGCAGAATCAAGTGAGGCGGTTCCAGCAGCGCCTTGACGGTCGCGGTTGCGCCGTTCCAGCTGCATGCGCATGTTGCTTCACGGCCCATTTGCTCCTCCGCACTGACGGATTATTTGAATCAGAGGACCTACGATCGAAACAAGTTAGACGCGCGTCGACTCGGCACGGGCAACCAGGACTACAGTTGCAAGTCCAAGCAGGAGGATGGCCAGTTCGACGTGCTCGCTTCGGTTGTGCAAATTGTTAAAATGCACTGTGGTTGGATTGGTGGCGTCAGTCGTGTCGATCGCCCCTCCGGCAGCGGAGAGGTCGCGGTCCATGGCGGGGATAATGCCGTATTGCGAATACGCCGTGCAGGCGAGCATCAGGACGACCAGGATCATGGGCGCGAGCACAGAGTGCGGCTTGTAGATTGCCCACGCGGGCGCCAACGCCATCAGCGCCAGGATAACGAGTCCCGCAACAATACCCATGCCATGCAGGATGCGAAGCAGCTCGCCGACAATCGTGCCGGCGGTATGAGTGTCGGTCTTCAAGACCGTGAACGTGATAGCCGCGACAACGGGGAAGAAGATCTCGGCGCCCAGCCAGACGATGAGAGCGAGATAAAGCAACGTGCGAAGCAAGGTCTTCATTTGGGAAGGATACAAAAGAACCCCGGAACAGGGAATAGTGAGCTGGGAGAAGACAAGGATCGGGTTTGGCGAGATAAAGACGCGTCGTTTTCCGGTGAACGTGCATTTTGAGTTTGTTGTGGTGGCCGGCGCTGGAAGACAGGTTTCGATATTCTTAGAAAAATCTAGGCGACTGGTTCGGGCAAAGCCGTCAAAAATGGAGACGAAAGAGGCAAATATGACGACCAGAACGGGACTCAAGGTTCTCGCTTTCTCAGTTGTCTTTATTTCATTACCGGTGTTGGCGCAGGAGAAAAGCGCGAGCTCACTCGGTGGCCCCGGCTGCGGAGATCCAACCGTGAAATTCGAAGTCAAAACGGATAAGGGAGATCATCCGACGCAAGCGGACGCCGGCAAGGCGCTGGTGTATTTCATCGAGGACGATTCCAATTTCGGTTCGTTCCCGAAGCCAACGGCCAGGGCGGGCATCGACGGTAAGTGGGTGGGCGCAACGCACGGAAACTCCTACTTGTTTATTACGGTCGAGCCGGGCGTGCACCATCTTTGCGCCAGTTGGCAGACAACAGTGGTGGTCGGAAAAGGACACATGACCTCTGCGGCGCACTTTACGGCCGAAGCCGGCGGCGTGTACTACTTCGAGGTCAAAGACAAGTTGTTCGTGGGTGACTCTTCGTCGGTAACCGATATGAGTCTAACTCCCCTGGACAGTGATGAAGGGCAGGTGCTTGCCGAAAAGTATTCGCTGAGCACTTCGCACGAGAAGAAGTGAAAAGGCCATCGTGCCAGCGACCCGTTTGCAGCGGGATTCAGACCAGGGCAAATATCTCGCAACAGAGACTCCGCTGCTTGTCGTATCGCAGAAAAAGAAATAGCGCTCACCGCAATGGGTGAGCGCCATCTGTTGGGTCCAGTTCTACGAGTTTTTCTTCAGCGCCCGTTTCAGCACAATCTCCAACGCCGCCTTCGCTTCGGCATATTCCGCGGGGGAAACCGTGCCGGTCAGCTTGTCGCTTTCCAAAGCGAACAGTTCTTCTTTGAGCGCATTCAAGAGAGCCGAACTTTTTGCTGCCGGTGAAGGATGAACGGGAGCGGCGGCCGGCATTGCTGGGTCATAAGTGGGAATGGCAGCGGAGGCACCTGCAGGCTTGCGCAACAAAAACGCTGCAGCCGCAACGAGCAACAAGCCTATTCCGCCAAGAATCCACCATTTATATTTGCTGAGCGGATCGGGTGTGTTGATGGGCTCGCCGATGCCGCCGCCGGGCTGGCTGGCTGGCGCGCCAGCTTGCTGGCCACCGTTGGGCGCGCCCTGGTCTTCGCGCGGCATCGAACCTGTGCCGGAGACCGTAAATTCAAGCGGCTTGCCGGGAACTGCATTCTTGGCCACGAAGGTCTGCACGTTCGGATCTTGCTGAATCGGCTGGAATGTTGAACCAGCTCCCGCCGTAAAGGTCATGCCTTTCGGCAACAGCACGCCTACACTTTGCGAGGGCAGAGAAACCTGGGGGTGAAAGGTGTATTTCCCGCCGCTATAGGGCACGTCGTAGCTGATCTGGAACTGAGTGTCCTTGTCGCCCTCGTCGGGCTGGATGGGAAAGTTGAAGGCGAAGTGTCCTTTCGGACCATCGGGTTGAAGCTTCAGGCTGGTCGGCAGGCTACCGATGCTGGGACGCTGACCTTCCGCGGCGGAAACTACCGCATCTTCAGGCAGCACGATCTCAAAGCTGTGCTCACTCCACTGCGTACGCGGCGGCATACTGGTGTTGTGCACGAAGTAGCGCTCAATCACGTGCATCTGCCCGTTGTCAGCTTCGATTTCAAGCACGTCGGCTTCAATGAAGACGCCTTCCACCTTGGGCGCGACATCGTAGACAGAAATTTCAGGCGCGGCGCCTGACTGCGGCGCCTCAACGAAGAAGTCAGCGCCCTGGTGTGTGACCTTCACCAGCGCGGGGTTGCTACTCGGCCGGTTGAGCGAATAGTGTCCCTTGGCATCGACGGTTGCCCTGGCAACTTCGGCCATACCTGCCTGTGGCTCAACCAAAACGACGGTATCGCCTGCTGCCGGTTTGCCTGTGGTCTTGTCGATCACAGAGCCAGTGACTTGTGCGGCCTGCGCCAATGCGCCCGCAAAAAAGAAGCAAACAATGGCCGCGAATGATAGGGTTTTTATCGATCTCATGGTCTTAAGTGGAATCCTTGTCTTGTGTATGAAGCGTTATAGCGGGACTCAGGCCTGCTGCAAATGTTCAATCTCGGCCAGTAGCTGCGCCGTCTCGTTTTCAAGTTGCGACCGCTGCGCAAGAAAATCTTCTTCGGGGTATTTTCCCGCGCGATATTCGAAGTTCAAGTCGCGCAGGTTCTCGTAGAGCTGTTCCTTGCGCTCTTCGAGGTAGTCGAGTCGCGTCTTCTGTCGCTGGCTGGCGAAGGCATTCTCCGGCCAGAAAGTGTAGAACACGAGGGCGATCGCCATGATCGCGCCCATTGCCAGGCCAAGGGTCTCACTCATAACTCAATCGCCTCCATCATTTCCCGAGTCGGTTTCCCGGCGAATCTTTTCGCGCATCGCGTCTAACTCGGGAGTGCTCGCTTGCGCGGCAAGTGGCGTTTTGCCAACTGTCCAGTGCCTAACCAAAAGAATGGTGCCCAGCAGCGCCGCCGCGAAAACGGCGAAGGGAGCGATCCAGGCCACCAGGTCGAAGCCGTGGGTAGTGGGGGCGGCCAGCACCGTGGCGCCATACTTTGTCGAAAACGAAGCCAGAATCTCATCGTCGCTGAGGCCGGATGCAATCGCCGAGCGCAGGTTGTTGAGTTCGCCCGTCGAGCTCGTGCAGCCCACGTGGTTGCATTCTCCGAGTACCTGGGCACAGCCGCAGGTGCACATCAGGCGATGATTCAAGTCGATGTAGCGCGAACCAGAGTCGGTTGCGCCCATCGAAAAGCACACGGCAACCGCGAGTAGAACTACCTGAGCTGACTTGATCCAAAAGGTGAAATGTGTACGCGTGCCAGTCATCAGTCGCCGCCCTTCAGCACGGGCTCTGCGTGGCTTGGTCGCGTTGCTGCCGTTACGCGCAGTGAAGCTGTTGCAGGGGTAAGGCTCGGTACCAGAGCTACGAAGGTGCCGAAAACGATGAGCACAACTCCGGCCCAGATCCAGCTCACCAACGGATTCAAAAACGCCTTGATGATCGGCTGTCCTGTGTCGGGGTTCGTGCCCTCATACACCACGTATAGATCCCAACTCGGAACGGAGTGGATCGCAACCATGGTTTGCGGCTGCCCGTTGGCCAGATAAACGCGCTTTTCAGGCGTCATTTGAAGCACCTTCTTGCCGTTGCGCGATACATCGAGCAGAGCGTATTCAGAGTTGTAGTTGAGGTTTGAATCCTGGGTGAATCCGACGCATTCCAGCGTGTAGGGGCCTACGGTCATGGTGTCGTGGAGAGCGAGTTCGTGCTCGCTGGTGCGGTTGAATGCTGAGCCGGCCAGTCCCACAACCACGATCACTACGCCAATGTGAATGATGTAGCCGCCATAGCGCCGGGTGTTGCGGCGAATCAGCAGATACATAGAAGCGAACAAATTCCGGCCGGTTTGCTTTGCGATCACTCCGGCTCCGCGCAGAAACTCCGAAAGGATTGCCACCATCACACTCGCCGAAAGCGCGAACGCGACCAGCGCGAAAAAGTTGCCGCTGTCAAAAGCTCCGTCTTTCCACGGCTTCACGCCGACAACCAGGCAAACAACCACGGTGGCCCACAGCGCAACCGACGGCAGAATAAAGTTGCGCCGGATGCTCTTCAGCGATGTGGCGCGCCACGGCAGCAGCGGACCAACGCCGGTAAGAAACAGCAGGAATAGCCCGATCGGTATCGCGACCTTGTTGTACCAGGGCGCGCCCATCGTCACCTTGTTGCCCACTACATATTCCGAAAGAATCGGGAACAGCGTCCCCCACAAGATCACGAAGCATGCAACCAGCAGGACAAGATTATTGAAAAGGAAGCTTGATTCGCGGCTGACCAGCGACTCGAGATGATGCTCGCTCTTCAAATGGCTGCGCTGCAGAATGTAGGTGAAGATGCAAACCGCCAGCACAATGCCCATGAAGACAACGAACCATGTGCCGATCGACGACTGCGCGAAGGCGTGGACTGAACTCACCAGCCCGGCACGCGTAAGTAGTGTCCCGAGAAGCGTGAGCAGGAAAGTGGAAAAGATGAGCCACACGTTCCAGCTCTTCATCATGCCTTTCTTCTCCTGCATCATCACGGAGTGCAGAAAAGCGGTGCCCGTCAACCACGGCATGAAGCTTGCGTTCTCAACCGGATCCCATCCCCAGTAACCGCCCCAGCCAAGCACTGCGTAAGCCCAGTGCATGCCGAGAAAGATTCCAAAGGTGAGGAAGAGCCAGGTCACCATCGTCCACACGCGCGTGATTTTGATCCACTTTTCACCCGGGTAGCGCATCATCAACGCGCCGAGCGCGAAGGCGAAGGGAACCGTGAAGCCCACGTAGCCGAGATACAGCATCGGCGGGTGGATCACCATCTCTGGATACTGCAGCAGTGGATTGAGCCCGTTGCCGTCATCGGGAATCACGCCCTTCATCAGGGCGAACGGCGGAGCGGCAAAATTGACGACCGCGAGGAAGAAGACTTGAACTGCGGCGAGGATCGTTCCCGCGTAGGCGTAAAGTTTGACGTCGGTCTTATGGGTCAGGCGCAGCACAAACCCGTAGGTCCCCAGAAGCCACGCCCACAGAAGCAGCGAACCTTCCTGGCCACTCCAGAGCGCTGCAAATTTGTATGGCCCCGGAAGGGCACGATTCGAATGTTCAAGGATGTAGGTAAGCGAAAAATCGTTGGTGAAGACTGACCAGAGCAGCGCAAAGGCGGCAGCGGTGACTGCAACGAAGCCCGCAATCCCGGCGCGCCGCGCAGTGTCGGCCAAGCGCTCTGGGGAGATGCGCGAAGGCTGGCCCGTGGCGATCAACCGCAAAGCGACCGCTCCCGCGAGCAAATTGTAAGCTGCTAATGCTAAAGCAATTAACAGGGAAAAGCTACCAAACGTTGCCATTCTGACCCCACCTTGATTCTTGCACCCGGATTCGGTGTTACAGCCATTCCAACGTGATTATTCTCAATCATTCTAGGCCTTTGAAATGTGATTTACCTCACACTAGAGGTGGAAGGCGTCAGATGGTGAGAATGGTTGGGATTTCGCATGCGTGAGGAAGCTGTCAAACCCGGTTATGGCTCACCGGGGCGCACCAAATGGATGCAATGACCCGTAGAGACAGCATGCCGTCGGAATGCTCAACTTAGAGCAATCTCAGGAAGCCGAAGAGACGATTGCCATTTCCGGCCTTGATTTGTTGCAATTCCGGCCAGGCGGCCGTTGCTAGTTCATTTTCATTCCCGGCATTGCGGAGTGATCCATATTGTCGTGACCCTTGTCATCATCATCCGTTGACCAGATCTTGGCGGGATCGCTTTCATAGGGATACACATGGACCATCCACCCGAATACATGAGGAAGGAATTCTCCACCTGCCGCTTCACAGGCTTCCCGCGTGTTGATCGATCCCAGCAAACCAAATTTCGCGTTCGGGCCAAAATACGCAGCGCGCTGGTCTGGGGGCGCTTTGCAGAAATTGACGTGCTGGTGCCAACGCGCCATGCTCAGTGGAATCCGATCGTTCAATTCATCCTCGTTCGCATCTACGCGGTCGGTGTACATCGCGCCTACCAGTTTGTATCCACCATCTGAAGTCTTCTTGTAGAGCAGCGAGGTTGGCTTCAGCGGATCGAAGTGCGTCCATGCATCGCGTCCATATTCGATCTTTGTAAAGTGATATTGGGGCTGCGGAATATTGGGAAGAAAAATCTCGTACCCGTCAGCCAGAGCCTTGCGGTAATCCTGATAGGGTGCCATCGCCTCTTTTGCCGCAGCCACAATCGCATCTGCCTTCTGCCGATCACCGGGCTTGGGCGGTCTCAGGGTCGTGATATACATGTGCCCAGACATGTGCGCCATTCCGCCGTGGCCCATGTCGTCCGCAGAAACACTCTGATGCGCGTCTTGTAAACCGCTCCTGGGCAAAGCGAACGCCGCTGTCACGACCAGGCTGGTGGCCACGCAGAGGGCTGAAACGAATCTGAAATTTGTTCGGGAAGGGAAGTTGGAGGAAAGTGGGGACATTCGACGCACCTCTCACTTGTTTGACGTTGAATTGGCTTTCCTTGCCGTGGTCCGGTCGCATTGCGCACCGGATTTCGGCTTTTATCGGATACGCCAGAATCATGGACCAGGTTCCAAAGATCAAAGGCTGCACTGTAACCCGCGATTCAGGTGTTCAGCTTATCAACGCTTTACGGTACCTTGCATCTAACCCCGTGAGAGCGTCTTCTAACCCATTCGAAAGCCGACTCTTTGGAGCTGATCCCTGTTTGCGAAAAAGCCAGAAAAGTGCTGTCTGATGTGGCTGGTCCTTCTGGCCGCTTGCGTTTACGCTAAAGGTCAGTCGAGTGCGCCCAACCCGGCGCTTAGCTCGAAGGCTGGACAAACGCTTACGCAAGCTGCGCCTTCTGCTCCAGCCGACCCCAAGGCCGCTTCGCCTATTGCGCACGAATCGTTTGAAAAGCGAAAGTGGTCGGAATACGTTGATCCTCAGGAACGTGTACCGGTCCTCAATACGAAGGACAAGATGCTCTTCTGGCTGCACGTCGAGACTCAGCCGACTTCGCCATTGCCGGCGTTTGTTTCGGCAGGATTTGGGCAGCTCACAAACGGCGACCCGAAATATGGCTCGGACGAGGGAGCCTTTGGCGAGCGGTTGGGTGCTGCATTCCTGCGACAGGCAAGTATGCGATTCTTTTGCGGCAGTCTCCTGCCCGCCCTGGATCACGAAGATCCTCGATACTACCGGAAGGCTTCGGGCAGCTATGTCGGGCGTGCACTCTATGCTGCCGAGTTCACATTCGTCGATCGTAATGATGAGGGGGAGCGCGCCTTCAATGAGTCGAACATCGCTGGGCATCTGGCTGCATCGGCGCTGACGATGACTTATTACCCGCAATCCAGCCGGAACGGCGAAGTAGTTTTGCGCACGTGGGGAACCTCGATAGCCGGTGCTGCGGTCAACAACCTGTTTCTCGAGTTCTGGCCCGACGTGGCGAACTGGATCAGGCGTCGACGGCGTTGAGGCAGGCTCCCAGTTTTGCAAAAGGTCAAAAACTGAAACGGTGGAATTTTTCCGGTTCATTCACCGGAACTGGAGTGTAGAAGCGAAAGGGGGAACAGAAAGTTCCCCCTTTCGTTGAGCCGGATTCGCCGCTGGTGCGACGAGCCGAACGAACGAACTACCATCCAGACTGCTCATCATTGAGCAGGTCTGACATTACGCTTGTACTTGAGTCGCAGGCATGATTCAGGCAAGGTAGTCCCAAGCCCGCTTCAACCGACTTGAGCAGAGAAAAGTGGGTGTAGAATTTTGGGCTTTGCTTCCCGTGCTTGCCGTAATTCGTGTCTACGATGAGCAGGACCTTGTTTACGGTGGGCGCGACACTGTAGTCGTTCTCGTCCCAGACAGTAATAATCACACTTCTCTCATCACTCCATGCCCGCGAATGATGGATTGCATTCACAATCTGCTCTAACGCATTGTCGCCCTGGTACATCAGCCCCGGATTCAGGCCGACTTGGGTTCCATTATCATTGGGATCATATTCGCATTCCGGCCCGGCGTTGCTGCGACCGTGCTGGTCGTCGCATTGGTTCGGGACGATGTAGGAATAGGTAGGCATGTGTCCCGACTCCAGGTCACGAAAGAGACCAGTGGGGCCAGTAAAACTAGCCATATTTCTGTAGCTGTTTTCAGGATCATTGCCTTCTTGAATGTTGGCGAAATAGGCGAACGGATTGTGCTTGACGGCGTACAGGCCAATCAGGCTGGTCGTTTCGCCTGGCAGAGCAGAGGAGAGATCAGCGTTGTTGGTAAAGTAGCCGTCAGCGAGATCCACCGTATCCGGTCCGGTTGGAGGCAAGTCCTCCTGGTAGGTCTTCCAGGTCAATCCCTTGGCTACGAGCTGGTCGGCAATTGTCTTACCAACCGTGTGAGTGTTCGCCGCATAGGAACGAACCCCGTCAAGGTCGATGTCTCCCGGCGGTCCGGATGTCTCGTTTGCATAGTCGATCGCCGGTGTCGCTGCGTCTGTGCCGGTTCCATGAATCGGGCAAATGTTGGGAGTCGGCGGAGAGTCGGTGGAGACAAACCCGGTGGAGAGATTGGTGGCGCAGTTCGCGTCGTGCCAGTCTGGCGAATTGTCAGTGCGAACGCCGAAATTCGATCCGCCAACGACTTCGAGGTAGTTGGTGAGGCTCGGATGGCCGACAGCAAAGTAGTTTGTGGCGTAGTTGGCAGATTTAATGTACTCGTTGACGAAGGGATCGGCAGGATTGCCGACAACCTGATTGTAGCCGTGGTTTTCCATCATGATCACGAACACGTGGTCGAGATGCGGAACGCCGTGAGGGACCGCGCCTTCTTGCGCGGATACTAGACCTGCAAGGGAAATAGCGAGCGAACACAGAAGCACTACTCTCGTCTTCATGGAGATTCCTTCCTTGGTTTGGGGAAAAGTCTGCAGGCCGACCGCGCTATTTATGGGCGGGGCTCGGCCAGGGATACTGTGCTCCTGCCTTCCGACTGAGGGATATCGCGAAGGTTCTACGAGAAGGCAGATCGCTGAGCGATTGTCGTGAAGCAGGGTTAAGGCGGGGTTACTGTGAAGCTAAAACTCGATGAAACGCAAGAGATGGAATGCGGAACGTGCTGGAGATTCATTTGTCGGCGCCACGAAGAAAAGCTCATTTTTCGCGGGGCTCCCTGTTGGGCAGGTGGATTACCAAAGTAGCCTGTTTGTGTCGTACATCACATCCGAGGAAGCACGGGCGAGGGCATGCTCTTGAAACCGGGGATGAAGTCCTGGGAGGGTCGATTGCGAATTCCCGCGTGTAGTGTCCCGGCAGGTTCAGGTAACGCAGAGTTTCGAGTTGATCATCGCTGCCGTTATTGCCGATGTGGTTAAGTTATGCATTCATCAGGGGAGAAATAGTCTTCGAGGATCTCAGAGAATTGTGCCCAAGCCGATTCGCTCTCTTTTCGGTCTTGAATGGCGCTTCTCCGAAGGATGAAACGAGAGATTGCCGAGATCGAGAAAAGTCGAGATGTCCAGTCGCGAGAATTCAGACCTGTCGGCTTTGATCGATAGCACCGAAGACCTTATATGGTCGGTGGACCTGGATTATCGCCTGGTCGCGTTCAACGCCGCGGTTCGGCGCTATTACGAGGCTAATTTCGGCACTCGACCAGCAGCGGGAATGCGCCCGGCTGACTTGCTTCCACCGGAAAGAGCATCTCTTTGGCACCAGCGCTATGGGCGGGCTCTGTCAGAAGGACCTTTTCAGGCGGAGTCAATCCGAGCCGACGGCCGCACGACCCAATTGACGATCAATCGAATCATTATCGACGGGAAGGTTGCGGGAATCTCGGTTTTCGGGAAAGACATCAACGAATTAAAGGCCGCGGAACAAGCCCGGAAGGAAGTCGAGAAGAAACTGTTCGAGAGCGAGAGACACTACCGCGATACTTTTGAGCAGGCTGCGGTGGGCATTTTGCACACCTCGCTTGAGGGCCGGATCGTGAGGTGCAACGAACATTTCGCCGAACTGATCGGTTATCGTGCAGACGAGCTTGCGGGGATGACGTTTCAGCAGATCACGGCTCCAGAGGACCTGGAGTTGAGCGACGGAGTGTTAAAGCGCATGACGGCCGGCGCGGCCGAAATCACGGGATCATCGGTCTGGGAAAAGCGCTACGTCCGGAAGGACGGCAGTCTTCTCTGGGTGAAGCTCACGATATCCATTCAGCGCGACACGGAGGGCCATGCGCTCCATTACATTACGCTTGTCCAGGACATCACCGCTCGCAAAGCTGCGGAGGCGCAACTAGCCAGGACTCAGGAAGCGCTTCGTGCCAGCGAGGAACGATACCGTACAACTTTCCAGATGAGCATCGATGCGGTGACGATTAACCGCCTCGACGATGGAGTCTATATAGATGTGAATAAGGCCTTCCTGAATATCACGGGATTCGAGCGGGATGAGATCATCGGGAAATCCTCGCTGGGTCTTGGTATCTGGGTTGCACCGGAGGATCGACAAAAGCTTCGTGAAGAGTTACGCCTGCATTCTGTATGTCCCGATCTGGAAACCAGGTTCAAGAGGAAAGACGGGACCACATTCTGGGGGTTGATGTCCGCAACCGTAATTGAGGTTGATGGCGATCCCTGTGTGCTGGCGGTTTCGCGGGATATCTCGGAAACCAAGGCGGCAGAACGGCAGCTTGCCACGGCCGTGGCAGCGCTGCGGGCAAGTGAGGAGCGGTATCGAACGGTATTCGAGACCTCCTTCGACAGCATCATGATTCACCGGCTCGATGATGGAAAATGCATCGACGTGAACCAGAGGTTTGTTGATGGTACGGGGTTCGAACGCCACGAGGCGATTGGGACAACCACCATGGAACTTGACATCTGGGCGGATCCGAAAGACAGGGAGAACCTATTCGAGATCCTGCGACGCGATTCGTGTTGTCACGGCTTCGAGGCTCGTTTCAAGAAGAAGAGCGGGGATACAGTCTGGGGATTATTGTCGGCGACGCTGAGCGAGATCGACGGAGTGCCGTGCCTGATCTCAATTACACGGGATATCTCCGACGTTAAGACGGCCGAGCGCGAGATCAGGAATCTTGCATTCTTCGATCAATTGACAGGTTTGCCGAACCGTCGGATGCTGCTCGACCGCCTGCGCAAGGCCCTTGCCGGCAGCACTCGAAGCGGCCGCAAGCTTGCGCTGCTTTTCGTTGATCTCGATAATTTCAAGGATTTGAACGATACCCTCGGTCATCATACGGGCGATCAGCTGCTTCGCGAGGTCTCCAATCGGCTCGGTCTCTGCATCAGGGAATCCGACACGGTGGCGCGGTTGGGTGGCGACGAATTTGTGGTGATGCTTGAAGATCTGAGCAATTCCGCGGAGGAAGCTGCGGAACAGGCCAAGATCGTGGGCGAGAAAATACTTGCCGTCGTCGACCGTCCCTACCGGCTTTCAGACCACGAGTGCTTCAGCACGTCAAGCATTGGGGTCACCGTGTTTGGGGATAAGAAGGAAAGCACGAGCGATGTCTTGCAACAGGCAGACATCGCCATGTATCAAGCCAAGGCGGCGGGACGAAATACTCTTCGTTTTTTTGAACCGGCTCTGCAGAATGCCGTCAATGCACGCGCAGTAATGGAAGAAGAGCTGCGGCAAGCGATTCGGGCCAAGCAGTTCGTACTTTACTATCAGCCCCAAGTCAGCTCCAACCACATGACCGGCGCCGAGGCACTTATTCGCTGGAAGCATCCGGCGCGCGGTCTACTGGCCCCCGGCGAGTTTATCTCTCTTGCAGAGCAGACCGGGCTGATCGTTCCATTGGGAGATTGGGCACTTGAAGCCGCTTGCAAGCAGCTCGCGGCATGGGCGGGTCGCGCTGAAACAGCGCAACTCGCGGTTGCGGTAAACATCAGCGCTCGTCAATTTCGCCAGGCAAACTTTGTTCAGCAAGTCGTCGATGCGTTGAATCGGACCGGGGCCGATCCGCAAAATCTCAGGCTGGAACTTACAGAAAGCCTGCTGGTCGACAACTTCGAGGAAATCATTGCGAAGATGACAACGCTCAAAACCTACGGGCTTCGATTCGCTCTCGACGATTTCGGAACGGGCTATTCGTCTCTCAATTACCTTCGGCTTTTGCCGTTGGACCAGCTGAAAATTGACCGGTCGTTCGTCCAGGACATCCTGGTGGATAATACCAGCGGCGCGATTGCCCAAACGATTGTGTCCCTCGGGAAGGCAATGTGCCTGCCGGTCATGGCCGAGGGAGTTGAAACCGAAGCGCAACGGGATTTTCTCATCAACCTCGGCTGTCACTCATTTCAAGGCTATCTCTTCAGCCGTCCGCTCCCCGTGGAGGAATTCGAGCGGTTCTTGACTGAATTCAATGAAGTCACTCCCCCGCCTTCGACGTGCTTCGATACCACCTCTCTGCTTGCGGTCGAGTGAGCGGCTATCGGGTGATTGAAAAAAGGGGCTCCGGTCTGATTCAAGAATTGTTGAATCAGCCAAAGAGAAATTCCTTGTCGCGGAGTTCCTTGATGGTGTCGCGCATGCGGGCGGCCTTCTCGAATTCGAACTTCTTTGCCGCTTCGCGCATGTCTGTTTCGAGCTTGGTGATGAACGTGTCGAGTTCCGCCTGCGAGGAGAATTCCGGCATCGTTGTCACCTCTTCCTCGGCGATCTCGCCATACTCGGCTTTAAGAATCTGCGCCAGGCCCATATCCATCGTGTTGATGATCGACTGGGGCGTGATGCCGTGTTCCTCGTTATAGGCTCGCTGGATTGTGCGCCGTCGATCCGTTTCGCCGATGGCCTGTTTCATCGAATCAGTCATCCGGTCTGCGTAAAGGATGGCCCGGCCCTCCAGATGACGCGCGGCGCGCCCCATGGTCTGGATCAGTGACCCGGATGAACGCAGGAATCCTTCCTTATCCGCGTCGAGAATGGCGACCAGCGAGACCTCAGGCAAATCAAGCCCTTCGCGCAAAAGGTTGATGCCGATGAGCACATCGAATTCGCCTTTGCGCAATCCGGCGAGCAACTTCACGCGCTCCAGTGTTTCAATCTCCGAGTGCATGTAACGGCAGCGCACGCCGACCTCTGTGTAGTAGCCGGCGAGGTCTTCAGACATGCGTTTTGTGAGTGTAGTTACAAGGACCCGCTCGTTTCTTTTTGCCCGGTCACGGATTTCCGCTAACAGATCGTCGATCTGGCCCTTTACGGGTCGAATTTCAACCTCTGGATCAACTAAGCCAGTGGGCCGAATCACCTGTTCAACCACAACCCCCGCCGAACGCGTGAGCTCGTAGGGACCGGGAGTGGCGGAAACGTAAATTGCCTGCTGGATGCGGTTCTCAAACTCCTCGAATTTCAGCGGCCGGTTGTCCATCGCCGAGGGCAGGCGAAATCCGTAATCGACAAGATTCTGTTTGCGGCTGCGATCGCCGTGCCACATGCCGTGCACCTGCGGAATGGTGGCGTGGCTCTCGTCGACGAAGAGCAGGAAGTCGCGCGGAAAGTAGTCGAGCAGGGTCGGCGGAGCTTCACCGGGCAACCTGCCACTGAAATGACGCGAGTAGTTTTCGATCCCATGGCAATAGCCCATCGACTTGATCATTTCCAGGTCGAACCGGGTGCGCTGGTGCACGCGCTGGGCTTCAACCATGCGTCCCTGCGATTCAAGTTCAGCCACCCAGGTGTTCAATTCCGAGACGATGGAATCAATTGCCTCGGCGCGGCGCTCCGGCTGGACTACGTAGTGGCTTTTCGGATAGATCGGCAGGCGCGCGTACTTCTGCTTCACCGTGCCGAAGAGGGGATCGATTTGAGAAAGGCTTTCAATCTCGTCGCCGAAGAGTTCAATGCGGTACGCGCATTCATCGTAGGTGGGGTAGACCTCGATCACGTCGCCGCGCACGCGAAAGGTCCCGCGACGAAAGTCTGCATCGTTGCGCTCGTAGAGGATTTCAACGAGCCGCCGCGTGATGTCCTTGCGGCTGATGCGCTGCCCTTTTTCGAGTAGCAGCAACATGCCGTAGTAGGCCTCGGGCGAACCGAGGCCGTAGATGCAACTGACCGAACTTACGATGATTGCGTCTCGCCGCTCAAACAGGCTGCGCGTCGCCGAGAGGCGGAGCTTGTCGAGCTCCTCGTTGATGGTGGCTTCCTTCTCTATATATAGGTCGCCGGCGGGGATGTAGGCTTCGGGCTGGTAATAGTCGTAGTAGCTAACGAAGTATTCAACAGCGTTGCCGGGGAAGAACTGCTTGAATTCGTGATAGAGCTGAGCCGCCAGCGTTTTGTTGTGGGCGAGAATAAGCGCAGGCCGATTGGATTGCTCGATCACCTTGGCCATGGTGAAAGTCTTGCCCGAGCCGGTCACTCCCAGCAGGACCTGATGCTTCTCGCCGGCTCCCAGGCCGTCCATCAATTCCTCGATGGCGCGGGGCTGATCGCCGCGGGGTTTGTAGGTCGTAACCAGCTGAAAGTCCATTGGGGAAGTATATCAAAAGAGCGAAGAATAGGCGAAAGGTGATTTTTCGGTTTGCGACGGCCTGAGCATCGCAGAAAATCCAGTTGAGGGTATTCCTGTTCATTCAGCGCCCGATATCGCCGAAGAATGTGCCGCAGAATTCCGAGTCAAATTCGCAATCTGGTCCTACTCTGAGAGCTGGAAAAAATGACGGAGGGTTCACCCGATGAAATTGCGATTGGTGTTGGCATTGTTTTTCGTTCTGGTCGTGCCGAAGGCTTTTGCCCAGGATCCCCTGGATGGAGTCTGGCAGGGATACGACGGCGAGTGGAGGCATGTATCGCAGCAGTTGATCACATTGGCCGAAGCAACGCCCCCTGAAAAGTTCGCGTGGCGGCCCGCTCCGGGAGTGCGCTCGACCAGCGAAGTCTACATGCATATCGTCATGGCGAATTTCTACCTGCTGAGTGTCACGGGGCCCAAAATGCCCGCCGATCTGAAGGAGGATGCCGAGAAGACCATCACTTCGAAGGCCGAAGTGATCAGTTGGCTGAAGCGCTCCCTCGAAGCTGTGAAACAAGCGCATCTTGCCGAGAACCCGAGTCATCTTGCGCTCAGGGTCAAGATTGGAGATCGCAGCGCCACGGTAGACGGCATGTATCTTCGCATCATCATTCACGCCAACGAGCACATGGGCCAGCTGGTTGCGTATGCGCGCATGACGGGGGTCGTTCCGCCCTGGTCAAAATAATAGGACGGGGTCGATCATCGCGAATATCCCCGGAAGCAAGTTCGTGAACAAGCGACTTGTGCGGGCTCACGGCGCTGCGGTGAGGCCGTGACGCCGCATGACTTCTGCAATTGCGGCGTGGTCCGGTGGCCCTCCGCTCGCGGCCTTTAGCACAGCGGCGATTTCGCGGAAGTATCCTGGGCCAAGGATGCCGGGAGATATGATGGCAAGACACTTCGCTTCTACATTGCCAAAATTGTCGAAGCGGTGGACGGCCCCGCGCGGAATGCAAAGGACCTGACGAGGGCCGATCTCGGTCTTACGGCCCTCCACTGTCATGGTGAGCACGCCCTCGAGACCATAGATTGTCTCTTCGTATGCGTCATGGCTGTGCGCAACAGGCACCTTTGCTCCGACCTCTACATCGAACTGGAACATCGCTACAGAACCACTCGAAGCGCTTCCTTCGAGCAGAAATCGGACCACCAGCTGCCCGATCCGTATCTCTTCGCCTGTACCTGTCTCCATATGCCCGACCTCAGTGACTGCTCTTCGAAACATTCGAGCAAGCTAGAGGAGGAGTGGGCGAGGGTCAACTTCTGCGCTTCACAACGCGACGGTTAATCTCGTCTGAATGTTCTTACCAGGGCAGTGGCTTACCCTGGTGGAAATAGCCACCAGTGGGCCCATCAGCCGGCAGCGTCGCCAGGGCCGCGCTGGTTTTGCCGCCTTCGCTGAGTTCCATGGGAGCACTCTGACCGCCCATGTCGGTCTTCACCCAGCCCGGGTGGGCGGAGTTGACCTTGATGTTGGTGTTGCGCAGTTCGTATGCGAGATGCACCGTGAATGCGTTGAGCGCTGTCTTCGAGGCGTCGTATGCGAAAGACTTGGCATTGTAGATGGGTGATTTCGGGTCGGCATGGAGGGTGAGTGAACCGAGAATGCTGGAGAGGTTCACGATCCTGCCCGCCGGGCTCTTCTTGATAAGCGGCAGCAGGGCTTCGGTGAGCGCCACCTGCGCGAAGAAATTGGTTTCGAAGACTTTGTGGAGCAGGTCAAGCGGAGCATCGGCGGCGCGATGCTCGGGACCGTCGCCCGGGAATGTTCCACCCGCGATGCCTGCGTTGTTCACAAGAATGTCGAGGTGTCCGTACTTAGAATTGAAGTAGTCATAGGCAGCTTTGTAGTCTGCCGGCTTGGTGATGTCGAACTGCAGCACATCCGCATCGACGCCCGCGGCGCGCAACTTGGCGACGGCTTGCTCTCCTTGAGCCAGGTCACGAGAGCCGATGACCACCTTGGCAATTCCTTTAAGTTCGAGCGCGGTCTGAAAGCCGAGGCCGCGGTTTCCGCCAGTAACGAATGCAATCTTCTGAGACATTGGGAAAGTTTCTCCTCTGCTGCTTTGGATTCCTCCGCCTGTGAAGAAGGTGCAGGAATTTGACTGGCGAGCGCAGTTTGCGTTTGCGGAAGGTTTCTCGGCGTCTTAAGCGTGACCAGCCGAGGTTCCAGGCCATTGAATGCACAACGAGCTCGATCCATTTAGGGTTCAGGCTCGTTGGTATTTGCTATTCTCATGTGTGAACGAGTACGGTTGGCTCAAGGTCAAAACGAAATGCGCTCATCTGGTTCCCCGGAAGAGCATTCAGCAGTTGCGGCGCAACAAGAAAAGGCGGAAATCGCCCGCTTTGCGTTAGAGAATCTTTTTGAGGTTTCTCCCGACGCAATCTTTGTCACGGACCCGGGCGGGATCATCCGTGGCGCGAATCCGCGTGCGGCGGAATTGTTTGGTCACACCCAGACAGAATTAATCGGCCAACCCATCGAGAATCTTGTCCCCGAGCGCTTTCGCTCGCGCCATCCCGCCCATCGCGAAAACTACCACGCACACCCGCGGACTCGCCAGATGGGCGCGGCGATGAATCTGTTTGGCCTGCGGAAGGATGGATCCGAGTTTCCGGTCGACATCATGCTCAAGCCGCTCGAAACGCCGACAGGACCGATTGTGCTGAGCTTCATCCGCGATGTAACGGAGCAGCACGAGGTACAGGAAGCCGCGCGTCGAAGCGACCTGCAGCTTCGATCGCTGGTCGAAGGTGTCCGTGATTATGCAATTTATCTTCTCGACCGGGAAGGCTACATCACCACCTGGAATCCAGGTGCGGAGCGCATCAAGCACTACACCTCGGAAGAGATTGTTGGAAAGCACTTCTCGCGCTTCTTCACGCAGGAGGATGCGGAGCGCGGCAGGCCTTCAGAGTTGTTGCGCCTGGCGGCGTCGCGCGGGCGAATCGAAGAAGAAGGCTGGCGTGTACGAAAAGACGGCTCGCGCTTCTGGGCAAACGTTATTCTCACTGCGATCCGCGATACCACGGGCGAACTGACGGGTTTCGCCAAGGTGACGCGCGACTTTACCGACCGGAAACGCGCTGAAGAAGCGGTCATGCTGCAGTTGAGCACTGCGCTGCTTGCAAACATGGATGTCCAGAAGCTCTTGGGGGCCATCTCAGGCAGCCTATGCGAGGTTGTTCCACACGATTGCGCAACCCTGGGTCTCTATGAAGCGTCGACCGGCAAGATGATGGTGCAATTTTTAGGGACCGAAGGCGGCGAGAGCCAGCGCAGCGACCTGCATCTCCCATTGGAAGGCTCTCCTGCAGAAGAGGTATTCAAAACGCACGAACCTGTCGTGCTTGAGCGGCTTGAGGGATCGCGTTTCAATCCTGAGACTTTGCGCCACTTGACCTCCATCGGCATGCAGTCGTCTTGCTGCATCCCGCTGATTCATCGTGGCGAGGCGATCGGAACTCTCGCAGTCGCCAGCAGGTTTGAGGGTGCGTTCTCTCAGCGAGAAGCAGAAATGCTGGTCCAGGTAGCAGACCAGGTGGCGATGGCGGTTAGCAATGCCATGGTGTTTCGCCAGATTGCCGACTTGCGCGACAGGCTGCGGCAGGAAAAACAATACCTCGAAGACGAAATCAATCTCGAAAATCGCTTTGAAGACATCGTTGGCGAAAGCGGCGGGCTGCGCCAGGTGCTCAAGCAGATTGAGACCGTGGCTCCCACCGACGCGACCGTCCTGATCCAAGGCGAGACAGGCACAGGCAAGGAGTTGCTGGCACGCGCGATCCACCGTTTGAGCGCACGCAGCGACCGCACCTTTATCAAGCTCAACTGTGCAGCCATTCCCTCGGGGCTGATCGAAAGCGAATTGTTCGGCCACGAGAAAGGCGCCTTCACCGGAGCCATCGCGCGCAAGATGGGGCGGCTTGAACTGGCCCACGAAGGCACTCTCTTTCTGGATGAGATAGGCGAACTGCCGCTCGACTTGCAGCCCAAGCTTTTGCGTGCGCTACAGGAGCGCGAGATTGAGCGCCTCGGGGGCAGCCGGCCGATTAGCGTGAACATTCGCCTTATAGCGGCTACCAACCGGGATCTGGCTGAGATGGTCGCACAGAAGGAATTTCGCAGCGACCTTTATTACCGGCTGAAAGTCTTTCCGATTTTCGCACCACCGCTTCGCGATCGAGCCGGAGACATCCCTGTGCTTGTACGTCATTTTGTGTCATCACACAGCCGCCGCATGGGCAAAGCCATCGAGACGATCCCGGAAGAGACAATGCAGGCTCTGTGCCGGTGGCCCTGGCCAGGCAACATTCGCGAGTTGGAGAATTTCCTCGAGCGCGCTGTGATTTTGACGAGAGGTTCAGTCCTTTATGTCCCTCTCGCCGAACTGGAGACCAAAGTGGCGAAGGAAGAGGCGGAGTTGGAACTCGAGAATCCGACCCTGCACGCTGCGGAGCGGGAGCACATCCTGCGCGTACTGCGAGAGACCAAGGGACAGATCGGTGGCTCCGACGGGGCGGCCGAGCGGCTGGGCCTGAAACGAACCACTTTAAACTCCAAGTTGAAGAAGCTCAGTATCGAGCGAAGTGACTATATGTAGTCTCAGTGACGAGATTTCGTCATCGTCACTTCGTCACTTGATCCGTCGTCACGATCCCGCCAGGGAAACAATCCCATCCATAAGTCATTTCATTTCATGCATAAGCGCAACTCGATTTTTCTTCGAGTGAGTTTGGCACGCCAGTTGCATTTAGTAAGTGCAAGGCCGAAGAAGGGGCCAACATACGTTGCGAATCACGATTCAAGAAACGCCAGAAGAGATCGAGATGAGGTTGGAAGGTCGGGTTGCGGGGCCGTGGGCGGCAGAACTCGGCCGCGTCTGGGCGGAGACGGCTCCGCTGCTGGCCTCGAGAAAACTCATTATTGATCTTCACAACGTGACTTATGCGGATGCCAGCGGCAAGCAGGTTTTGAGATCTATTTATTCCCAAACGAATGCCTCGCTTGTTGCCAGCACTCCATGGACTCAATTCCTCGCTGCGGAGGTCGCAGCTAACAAAGCTGAAGATGTGGATGGGGAGGCTTAACGTGCAAGCAATCCGTGAGACGACGAGCAGTTGCAGGAGCCAGGCACAGCGGTCCGGCGAGTTCTTCAAGAAACTATCAACCTCGGCACTGCGGGACTTGGAGTCACTGGAGTTCCCAACTGCGTATCAGCCGGGCGTTCTTCTTTTCTCGGAGAATTCGGTGCCCGAGGGCATCTTCATCATCGTTTCGGGCGAAGTAAAGCTCTCGATCAACTCCAGCGACGGCAAGCGTCTGATTCTCCAAATCGCGAAGGCCGGTGAAGTTCTCGGGTTGTCAGCAGTTCTCTCAGGTCTCTCTAGCGAGATGACTGCCGAGGTGCTCTATCCTGCAAAGATTGCGGTCATCGAGCGCAGCCTGTTCCTGAACTTTCTTTCGCATCACCCCGAGGTCTACCAGACTGTCACGGAAGAAATGAGCCTGCAATACAAAATGGCTTGCGAGCAATTGCGCACCGTGGCGCTGTCGGCTTCAGCTCCTGAAAAACTGGCCCGCCTGTTGCTGAACTGGAACGATAAGGGCCAGCAGAGCGAGAACGGCACGCGCTTCACCTTCTCTCTTACGCATGAAGAGATTGGCGAATTCATCGGCGCGTCGCGCGAGACAGTAACGCGGACTCTGAGCACATTCAAGAGCCGCCGCCTAGTGTCGTTTCATGGTTCCACACTTACGATTCCGAGCAGAATGGCGCTCGAGAGTCTTGCCGGCATGTAGTCTCGGGCAGAATACATATTCATATTGCTGTGTATCTATTCGATTATTCTTATCCCTTGCGGCGAAAGTGCCTGGGTTCGCCGCAAGGACCTATATAAACTTCAGGCAAAAAGCGTGCAGCCTTCAAGGTACAATGACAACCATCCTTTTCCAGGGAGGCTTCATGCGCACGATTCTCTCCGCACTTCTCGCTATGTTCTTTGCCGGTTCATTGGCCATGCCGCTCAGGGCGCAGGGCGCGCCGCCGCAAACTGGAGCCGACCAGCCCTACACGATTGAGTACTACTACAAATGCCAGTGGGGACATCAGCAGGAATTCCACGACCTTTTTATGAAGAATCACTATCCGCTGCTGATGAAGATTGCGGCGACAGGTCGCATGCTCTCGGTGAAGATCGAGTCGCCCGCCTATCACACCACTGAAGATGGCCGTTGGGACTTTCGTGTAACCATTCGCTACAAGAATTCAACTGTAGCTACGACGACAAATCCCGACGAAGAGGCATTCATCAAGCAACTATGGCCCGACCAGGAGACCTATAAGCGGGAAGAGCAGCGGCGGTTTGAAATTCTGGCAGCGCACTGGGACTTGCCGGTGACCGACATTACACCGGCGCCGAAATAAATCAACCAGCCAGCGTCATACGTCGTACCTGTGGCGCCATTTTTCAACCAGATCTTCGGCGGCATGCGGCCAGAACGGGAAGTCGAATTTGAATCCCGCATCGAGAAGCCGCGTGGGAACGACGCGCCGGCTCTTCAACACTAACTCTGTCTCAGTGCGCATGAAAAAGGCGCCAATCTCCATCAGAGGCGCGGGGATCGGGATGCCATTCGGCGTGCCTGATGCCTCGCGTAATGCTGCCATGAATTCACGATTTGGTTCGGGGTTGGGAGAAGAGATATTGACGGGGCCATCAAGTTCCTCGTGCGCGATGAGGAAATCGACGGCACGCGCAAAATCATCTTCGTGAATCCATGAGACGAATTGACGTCCATTGCCTTGCTTGCCTCCGAAGCCGGTGCGCACAAGGTTGAGCAGTACTCCGAACGCGTTGCCGGGCGCCGGGCTGAAGGTGATCGCAGAGCGTATGGCTACTTTGCGCGTTTTGGGCGTTTGCGCAGCGAAGAACGCGGCCTCCCAATCCTTTGCGACACGAATCGAGAAATTCCAAGCATCCGGCGCATTGGGTTTATTGCCGCCTAATTCGCCAGTTGCTTCGTCCATTGGGCGATCGAGTGCATGGCGGTAGATAGTTGCCGTAGACGCGTTCAGCCAGACCAGCGGCGGGTCGGCGAGTCGGCCGATGACTTCACCGAGCAGGTACGTAGATTGAATCCGCGAATTGTAAATCTCTTCGCGATTCTCTTGGGTGTAGCGACAATTGACGCTGCGTCCAGCGAGATTGATGCAGACGTCTGCGCCTTCGAGATACTGCGTCCACAACCCCGGATTTCGTCCATCCCAGTGGACTGTCTGCCATTGCGCCGTGTAGGGAAGTCGCGTCAGGACGGTTACATGGTGGCCGCGTTCCTGAAAATACCGCGCCAGCACGCGGCCTACCTGCCCACTGCCGCCGGGAATAACAATGCGCAATGGATGTCCAGACGCAAAAGGGCTGGTGGTCATTGACCAGAGTTTAGCCTAGCCGGGCTCTACAGATAGGGTGGGGGCGGCTGCTGCGATGGAGGCGTGGGCGGGACCATCCCATAAGCGGCCAGATACTGACGGCGGCGATAGCCCCGAATCTCGCGAACCACGCCGATGATGATCAAGGCCAGAATCAACATCGGAGACCAGAAGATCCACGCCGCCGGTGCGACCCGGTCGCCGCCTACGTTGACGGAATCTGCAGCGCGCAATCCTCCGAACATGACCACGAGGTCTTTGCCTACCGAAACGTTTTCTCCCAGCCGGA
This sequence comes from uncultured Acidobacteriaceae bacterium, assembly GCA_963826915.1. Taxonomy (GTDB): domain Bacteria; phylum Acidobacteriota; class Terriglobia; order Terriglobales; family Acidobacteriaceae; genus Telmatobacter. Next base: position 25,991 of record CAWGYG010000001.1, on the reverse strand, counting down.
CCACTCCGAAGAAACTGACCATGTCGTGCCTGATTGAGGAATTATCGTCCGCACGAACACTCCCGAAGAAGTTAACAACGTCATGGTGTGCCTCCCCGGAGATGTGAACATTTCCGAAGAACACTACAATGTCGCCATCAACCGTTCCCTCGTCTTGAACACTGCAGAAGAAACACACCGCGTCGTGGACGGTCTGTCCCGCGGGCACCGTGATGTTGCTGCCGAACTGAACTGCATCGTGACTAGCGCGAGCCGGGGTTGTGGTGAGCGCAAAGATCGCGGCGAGCAGCAGGGCGGGGAGGAGTCGCAGGGTCATGATTCGCCTCTCAGCAACATGTTACGCCTGAACGGGCGCAAAAGTTCCGTCAGAAGCGCGACATGTGCGGCAGACCGCAGGAAATAGAAATGTGTGCTATCTGTCTGAGCCAGAAACCGCTTAGAACTCCAGACGCATTCCCAACTGGATGCGGCGGGGCGGATTGTCAGAGGTGACTTCACCGAAGGTCGGTGAAGTCTCCACAGGATCGATGCTCGACGGATTCTGATGATTGAGCAGGTCGAAGGCTCCGGCTGAGAAGCCTACCCGCGGCGCGTCCTCGCTCTTGTCGGGTGTGATGGGAAAATCGTGACCCCAGCGCAAGTCCATGTCGACGTAAGACGGTGCGGTTTCAGTATCGCGGGCGACACCATCAGGGCGCGTATTGAAAAGCGAGTCGCCATAAAGATCAGTGCCGGTGAGTATTGTCCACGGCCGGCCCGTGTTGGCGAAAACTCCGGCGGAGAGGTTAAACACGCTTTCAGGATGGAACATTGCGTACATACCAACGCGATGACGCCGATCGAAGCTGGCGTTCGCCCACTCATCGTTGGGGGCGTACTGGTTCTGCGGGAACCAGCCGATGCCGTTGGTATTCGATTCGTAGTGAGACCAGGTATAGCGCCCGAACCCGGTGAAGTACTTGTTCAAGCGGCCGCGATAAGAAATGTCCATGCCGCTGCCCTCAAAAAATCCGGCGGGTTGCATCTGGCGAACTAGCCCGAGGTCCGGGTTAGGCCTGACGGTATAGCCCGACTCTGGTGTCGGCGCGTTGATGTCGACCGAGCGAAATTCGTTGATGCCGCGGGCGGTGTAGACACTGACTATGCCTGTAGCTTTTTCGCCTAGCTGCCGCTCGATGGAAAGTCCGTACTGTATCTGATACGGAATTCTGGCATTGGGGGCTAGCTGCGCGAGGTTCGGTGGTTGCGCGGTAATTGCCGTGCAGTTGGTGACCGGGACACAACCCGTCGCAGGCAAATCCGCTGGATTGAGTGAAATCTGAATCGAGCGACGCCGTGCGTTCTCATAGCGCGCTAGATCGAGCAGAGGCCCAGAGCCGAAACGGTCATAGTAGATGCCGCCGCCGCCCCGCAGGATCAGTTTTGAGTCTTGGTCAAGTACCCAGGCAAATGACAGGCGCGGCGCGAATCCGAGCCGTCGCGTCGCCAGAAAATTCTGCCAGTCGTAGCGAAGTCCTGGAGTGATGGCAAAGCGGCTGTTTATTTTGAACTGGTCCTGAATGAATGCGCCCATCTCCTGCTGGTGATAGATAAAATGCACGTCGCCGGTGTTCAGCGAATACCCTGAGGGAAGATTGTTGCCGTAATTCTGGAGCGCCGATTGCAGCACAGTAACCCCATCCGCCGCCAGCGAGGGGCCGAAGGTGTAGGTGCCGAGGCCGTTGGTATTGTCGTCGTAGGCGCGGCGGCTGATGTGCGGAATGCCGGCGCCAAACTTGATGAGATGGCGTCCGCGGTTCCATGTGACCATGTCAGAAATGCGGAAGTTGTACTCGGTGCCAAACGAGTCGTTCTGCGCCGATCCGCCCACGAAGTCTCCGGAAACGGACACGCGTGGCGCCTCAAACACGTTTGTGTGGCGATTGAAGTCGTGTTCTCCGACCACGGAAATCTGATTCAGCAGCACAGCGGAAAGCGTCGAGTCCATGTGCACCACGGTGTCGTCCTCGTGGTATTCGCTGTTGTAGCCGTTGGAGGCGAGCGACTGCCCGCCGACACCTTGATTCTGGCCGGTCCACTCCTCGTAGCTGTATTGCGCGTAGGCTGAATGTCTGTCGCCGAACTGATGAGCGGCGCGCAGGCTGAATTCCGTATCACGTGTGGGCGATGGCACGTTGGCCTGAAACAAGCCGGTCGGATCGGTTGCGGTGGGAACGATTGATGCGCTCACCACGGAATCGAGATCCTCTTCGGCGCGGTTGAAAGTACCCAGAAAGCTGCTTTTGGGCGCAAAGAAAATTGGACCGGTCAGATGGCCCTCGTAAACGCGGCGCTGCTCAAACGGTTTCGACGGCGCCAACGCGTTTTGCGCATTCATGTCCGAGTCGCGAAAAAGAAAATTGAACTGGCCGTGATATTTGTCGGCGGCTGACTTGGTGATGATTTCCATTTGCCCGCGCCCCGGCCAGTAGTATTGCGCCGAGTATGGATCCTGGTTGATGCGCACTTCCTGAACGGCGGATGCCGAAACGGTGGCGCGGTTGGCTTCCACTCCGTCCACCATCAACCCTGAACCGCCTGTGCCTGACGCGCTGTCATCGAGGAACGCACTCATTGCCGTGGCGTAGTCGTTGTCGAAAATTGGTAAGGCTTTCAAATCGGTCGCAGTAAGAACGGACGAGTCCCGATTCTCTTCGGGAGCTGTGAGGTCTTCGTCAGTGTCTCCGTTCACGCGCACGTTGGTTGCAACGGAGGCGATGGGCAGTGTGATGTGCAACGGGGCCGCAAATACGTGCGTAGGAGCAGCAGTAGCTGAGACCACGGGTGCGACAGTAACCGGTGTATGCACGGTTTCAAATCCCGGTTCAGAAATGACAAGAGTGAAACTTCCCGAATGCGGCGCGGTCAATTGGAAGTTTCCGTCGCCGCCCGACTTGCAAGTGCCTGCGACAGAGCCATTCGCATCCACCAGGTCCACTTCAGCGCCGGGAACAATGGCGCCGGTCGCATCGGCAACTACACCCTGCACAGCCGGGCCGGGCGAAGGTGTTGAAGGTGCGGAGGGCTTGCAGGCGAGAACGGCGGAAGGGAATGAAATAAGAACAGCCAAAGCAAAAAAGCGCATCATGCGAAATCTCCAAGGAAATCGAAGATCAAAGGCCAAGCGAGCAAGCCAATGGTGTTGCTCAAGGAACCGTGCCGCCGTGTCTTCGTTTTGTATGCACCCGGGGCCAATCGGGATACGAGAGAAGGAAGACACTGCCTCCTGCTTGATGGATGTGTCGACTAATTTAAACCGCGCTCAAACTTGGAGTGCGATCTAACTCTGCCACACCCCCTGATCAGTACAGGTGGTCTATTTGTGTGGGCAGCTTTTGCTACCGGTTATATATCGATTTTCGCAGGACTCAAGGCTGCTGTCCAGTCTGCTGGAGAGTCGACCAGAACGTCTGGCGGAATTGTTTCGAGGCTTCCAGGTGCAAGCCCAAATGTGCAGCCAATGCACCACGCGCCTGCATTGCGAGCGGTCAATACATCCACCTGGCTGTCGCCGATCATCGCGGTTTGATCGGGACGGGCTCCGGCTTCTTTCATCAATGCGAGCAGGCCTTCCGGATCAGGTTTTTTCGTGTTGAAGCTGTTGCCACCATAAATTCGGAGGAAATAGGGCGCGAGCCCCAGGGCTTCGCAGATGGCTTGCGCAGGGCGCACGGGTTTGTTGGTCAGTACGGCCATGGCGCGTGCAGTCACATTTGGCTGGTCGTGCACTTTCTGCAGCGCATCGAGCGCTTCAAGAACTCCTTCGTACGCGTAGGTGTAGTCGAGTTTGTGCTCGCGATAATAGTCGAGAAAAAACTTGTAGGCGTTGCTGAGAAATTCCTCGGTGGGTTCGATGCCGTCGTCTGTCGCGAAAGCGCGCCGCACCAGCATCAATGCGCCGTTGCCGATATAGCTCGCAATGATTTCATCGGACAGATGTGGGCGGCCAAACTGTTGCAACGTTGCATTTACGCTGTTGCACAGGTCCTGCGCAGAGTCGATCAGCGTGCCGTCCAGGTCAAAGACCAGCAGCTTCAATTGTTCGACGGGAACGGGGCGAAGAATGCGGATCATGCTTCCAGTGTAATGGGAGACTGTCCGAATTTCTGTGATCGCGACGGCCGGTGCGATGATGGACGGTATTCGCGGCCAAGGGCCGTGTGGCTTCTCTGAAAGGAGCATTCTCAGTTGAAAAAACGATTAGTATTTCTGGCGGTAGCTGTTGCAATTGGGCTGGCGCCGTTGGGTGTGGGTGCACAGGAATCAGGTGTCGCGCTCCATCCGGCTCAATATACTGCGCGAACAGCTCCCCTCGCGCCCGGCGAAGGCATTCCCAATCTTGACACTTTAAAAGACCGCGTCAAGCAGTACCACGATTGCAAGCGCGGCTGCTACTCGAAGGATCTGGACCTGCAAGCGGATCGTGCAATCGCGTTCCTGCGCTTGCGTGCGATGCATCATCAAGGGGACGAAAAGCTGGTTCTTGTTCTCGATATTGACGAGACGACGCTATCGAACTACGAGGAGATGGTGAAAGCAGATTTTGCGTATGACAGCAAAACCTTCAACGCGTGGGTTAATTCGGCTTTGGCTCGGGCGATTCCGGGAACGCTCCGCATCTTCAAGGAAGCAGAGCGATTCAACGTTAAGGTCATATTTCTCACCGGGCGTCCCGACTCGCAGCGCGCGGCCACCGAGCAAAATCTGCGGAGCCAGGGCTTCGACCAGTGGCAACAACTGATCATGCGTGCACCGGGGCAGGGAAGTTTGACCGCTCTCGAATACAAGTCTGCCGCGCGCGGGAAGATCGCGGCGGACGGCTACAGAATTATTCTCAATGTTGGCGATCAGTGGAGCGATCTGCGCGGAAATCCCGAAGCCGAGTATTCCGTCAAATATCCCGACCCGTACTATTTCCTCAAGTGAGCGGGATTGCGACTTGGCTGATTCTCATAAGTGATCTCTCAATAGACGAGGTCTCCTGATACGGATTCCTTGTTCTGATTCTCTCCGCTGTCGATAATCACCGCGATCTGGCCGCTTGCGTATTGTGCGCGCAGAACTTTTTTGTCGAATTTGCCTACACTCGTCTTCGGGACCTCGCGAATGAATGCCCACCGGTCCGGGATCCACCACTTCGCGACGCGTGAAGCAAGGTGACGGCGCAGAATCGCGATATCCATTGTCGTTCCGTGCTTGGGAACGACACACGCCAGCGGCCGTTCTCCCCACTTTTCGTCGGGAACACCGATCACCGCGGCTTCCAACACGTCGGGATAATCGATGATGGCGTTCTCCAACTCCACCGAGGAAACCCATTCTCCGCCCGACTTGATTACATCCTTCGACCTGTCCGTGATCCGGAGATAACCACGCTCGTCCACCACGCCCACATCGCCGGTGCGCAGCCAGCCGTCGTGGAATTTGTCGGGAGCCTCATCGCCATAGTACGAAGCTGTGATCCATGGGCCGCGCAATTCAAACTCGCCTACCGATTCACCGTCCCAGGGCAGAACCGTATTGCCGTCACAAACACGCAACTCGACGCCAGGAATTACTCTTCCTGTCTTCGTGGTCCACTCAATCTCTTCTTCTTCTTTGCAACCGCGCGGAGGTTGCGCCGACGCGGCCACGGGGCTTGTTTCGGTCAGGCCCCAACCTTGAACAACCTTAACGTTGAAGCGGTTGCGGAAGCCCTCAGCCAGGCTACGAGGCAGCGGAGCCCCGCCGCTGAAGAGCATTCTGAATAGCGAGAGATCCGCTCCATTGGCCTCTGCGTAGTTGTACATAGCCGACAAAACCGTCGGTACTCCCGCTGCCAACGTCGGCCTGCATTCGCGAATCATTCTGCACAGCGGCTCCGGTTGCAAATAGCTCCCCGGCATCAACAAATCGCTTCCTGCGAACCACCCGGCATATGGAATTCCCCAGGCATTGGCATGAAACATCGGAACGATGACAAGGCTCCGGTCGTTCTCTGTCAGCCCGATGCACCAGGGCGCGCACACCGACAATGCGTGAAGATAGATCGACCTGTGGCTGTATGCGACACCCTTCGGTTCGCCGGTCGTTCCGGTTGTGTAGCACATCGCCGCCGCCGACCGCTCATCGATCTGCGGCCACTCGAATTCCGGTTCTTCGGCTGCGATCAATTCCTCGTAATTCAGGGATTCAAACGGCAATTCAGCCGCGTCGCCGACCACGATAATTCGCTCAACGGTGCGCAGATTGCCGGCGATTGTTCCGAGCAACGGGCACAGAGAGGCATCCGCAATCACGACGCTATCACCGCCGTGATTGATCACATAAGCCAGTTGCTCAGGAAACAGGCGCAGGTTCAAGGTGTGAACCACCGCGCCCATCGATGACACCGCGTAGTAGGCCTCCAGATGTTCCTGCGTGTTCCAGCACAGTGTGCCTACGCGATCTCCGGGGCGGACGCCCAACTTGTGCAGCGCTCGGGCAAGCTTCCTGACTCGTACGCCTACTTCGCGAAAATTTGCTCGCTTCGGTCCATTGCCGGTCCATGTAACGACTTCACTCTCGCCATGAACCTTGATTCCGTGTTCAAAAATCGATCCAATTGTCAGGGGGAAGTCAGACATTGTGGAGAGCACAGGGTGACCTCGTCTTGCGGCAGTTTCGCCAGTTTTGTTGAGGTCGCCAATTCTATTGCACGCGCGCGCAAAGGCTCAACCGAAAAAGCCGAATCCTGCAATCGGCTGGATATCACAACGAACGCAGCAACGCCATTCAGCGTCGCGAAGGTGAACGCGAAGTCTCGTCGGTTGGGGATGATTCTGTGTTGGGGGGGAGGGAAAAAGACAGGCGAGACCTCCCAGGAGGAATTTTGGTCTCGCCTGAGGAACGAACTTGGTTAGTGGCCCGAATACATCGAACCGTTGAAAATCAATGAACGTGAATGTCGCCTGAGCCGGTTTCAACGCGCACAGTCGGCCCGCCGCCGTGTATTTTGCCGGTGATGTGGTGTTTGTCAAACGAACCTTGGACCGCCATCTCCTGATCGGTGTGAATGCTCCCCGATCCAGTGGATGCATCCAGTGTGAAACCGCCGCTTCCGGGCCAGAATTCCACGCTGCCCGAACCGGTTCCCAGCTTCCAATCTGACGTCACAGTTCCGGCCACCTTGATGCTTCCGGAACCGGTGCCCGCATGCAGGGCCCCGTTGATGTTGTGGAGTTCGATAGTTCCCGATCCTGTCTGGGCTTTGACGTCGCCCTGGCCGGACTGCTGTTCGACATAAATATCGCCGGAGCCGGTGTTCACGGTGAATCCGCCTTGCAGGCCGGTGGCGTGAATGCTGCCCGAACCGGTGGAGAGCTTCGCATTTTCACCTACGCCGTCGTCTTTCACATCGCCCGAACCTGAGTTGGCTTCGAGAAACGCATTGGCCGGCGCTTCGATCTCGTACTCGATGCTGATGTTGTGATAGTTCTCGTGATGCATGCCGATGCGGACGATGTTGCCGGTCTGCTCGATGGGCGGATTGTTCGCAATCTCGCGCACCTTCTCGTCGCTGCCACCCCAGTTGGACTTCACGCGGCCGAAGATGTGGATTCGATCTCCTGCTCCGTGAGTCAGATGAATGTGGCCCGAGCCCGTCGAGACCGAAAGCTCCACGTGCCCGTTCACAGTGAGGTTGCGCTCAAACGTGGCCTCGGTGGCCAGCGCTGGGAGCGCTGCCATGGCCAGGACCGCTGTGGCGATTGCAATATGCTTCATTCAGTTCCTCAATTCCAATGACGTTTCCAGGGGATCGGTTGTTAACACTCAGTTCCTGCTTGCCTGGGAAAATTCACCGCGATTTCATGTTTTCGTGAATGGGGGAGGGCCATAACCTATTTCATCGCTTGATTAAAGAGCATTCAAATTGCCAAACCCGGGTTTGTCGCAAACTCAATGGATTGAGCGGAAGTGCGCCTGATTTGCGCCAACATCCGAAAACCCGCTGTCCGCTTCCGAACACTGTTGTGCGCCGACGAACAGAATCCATCTGTCCACAGCCAACTAACCGGCTAAAAGTGAAAACTGACAACTTTCTCCATCACTGCTGCAAAACCACCTGGTCGCCCTCTTTCAGACCTTTCAGGATTTCGGTGACGGATCCGTTCGAGAGCCCTACCGCGACGGCAACCTTCCGTGTGCCTTCCTTCTGGGTCTTGTCGGGTACCTGGACGAAGGCATTTTTCTGCCCGTCATAGATCACCGCATTTTCCGGAACCATCAGAACGCCCTTGTGCTCGTCGAGCATGATTTCGGCATTGGCCGTCATGTTTGCCTTCAGTTCGCCGCCGGGATTGTCGATGCTCACGCGTACCTCAAATGTTGTTACGTTGTCCTTCTCGACGCCCAGCGGAGCGATCTTCGTTACCTTGCCGTTGAACACGCGGTCGCGGAAGCTTTCCACCTTGATGCGGGCAGGCTGGCCCATATAGACGTGCGCGATGTCAGCCTCATCCACCTTGCCCTGGACGTACACCTGGTTGATATCGCCTTCGGTCATCACCAGTGTGGCCGTCGATCCCAACACCAGAATCGAACTCACCGCGTCTCCCATTTCCACGTCGCGCGACAAAATGACTCCATCCATCGGCGCCACAATGGTGGTGTAGCTGAGCTGTTCTTCCAGTTGCTTGAGGCTGGCCTGGTTTTGCTGCACTTGCGCACGCGCCTGTTTCAGCTTCGCAGTATCCACGCCGATCTGCGCTTTGGAGGAATCGCGCCGGGTGAGTGCTGCCAGATAATCCTTATTGGCATCGTCCAGCGCCTGCCTGCTTACGATGCCTTCCTTTTGCATCTGGAGATTGCGATCGAGGGTCGACTTGTACATCGGCAGGTCGGGGGCGGCGGCGTTTACCTTGTCTTGCACAATATTGGCTTCGTAAGTGGCAACGTTGGCTTCGGCGGCGGAGAGCTGTGCCCGCTGCGCTTCTACTTGTGCCTGAATCTCCTGCCGATCGAGTTGCGCCAGCTCCTGCCCCTTGTGGACCTTGTTATTGATGTCGACATCCAGCTTCTCAACAATGCCGGACGCTTTGCTCTTGACCTCGACCTTAGTGATGGGTTGAATTTTTCCAGTTGCCACAACCGAGCGCGCGACATCACCGCGTTGCACCTTGGCCAGTTTGTTGGGGTCGATCTGCGTGCCTTTTACCATGCGCGCTGCCGTTATGCCCAACAGAACGACAACCAGCATCACCGCACTACCCAGCCATATCCAGAATTTCCTGCTCTTTCGCGATGAAGCCACGAGGCACCTCCCAATATGAACAGAGAGCAAATGCTCCCAAATAAAAAAGTAGATAAGATCCTGATTCGTCGCCGACCACGGATTCGACGTGCGACGCCACTTTGACCGAATCCACGAATCTCGGCTAAGTGCGGAGAGATTCAAAACGGTCTTCCGTTCTCTGCTGCAACTTCATACGCAGGGCCGGCCATGTTTGTTCCAGAGTTTGGCAGCGGGGAGGTGTTCTTAACGTCCTTTTCACGCCCAGAGTGCATATCCGTCGATCGGGTGCGGAATGCTATGCTCACAACCGAGATGCACGGTCTTCCGCTGATGCAAGTTGTCGCAGTCGCCATGCTTATCCTGGCCAACGCCTTTTTTGTGGCTGCTGAATTTGCGATGGTCAGCGTCCGCGACACGCGCATTGAGCAGATGCTGGCCGCCGGCGTTCCGGGCGCCCGGGCTGTGCGCCGTCTGCAGCAGGACCTCGATTACTTTCTGCCCGCTGTTCAACTTGGCGTCACCCTCTGTTCCCTAGCCTTGGGCTGGATTGGAGAGCCACTTGCCGCCGGAATGTTTCTCGGGTGGATCGATCTGCTGCCTCAACCGCCGATGCACGCCCTGGCGTACGCCCACATCGCCGCCGCAACTGCGGTTGCGCTGGGCTTTGCCCTCATCACCTATTTCCATGTAACCGTGGGGGAACTGGTCCCCAAATCTCTAGCCCTGCGGAGAGCTGAAGCACTGGCCGTGGCTGTCGCCCCTCCCATGCTCGTCTTCATCGCGATCGCGAAACCGGCCGTGCGCCTGCTCAAGGGGTCAGCTGCAGTGATATTGCGCGGATTCGATGTACCCATGACAGAGCGCGCAGCAGTGCATTCACCAGAAGAACTGAAGCTGATCACTACCGCTGCCCGTCGTCTCGGTATCCTGCCCCAATTCCAGGAAATCCTGATCCACCGCGCCATCGAGTTGGACGATGTGCCCGTGCGCGAGATCATGACGCCACGGCAGAAGATTTTCTCGCTGCCCTCCAACATGCCTATAGAAGAGGCAAGCGCGCAGGTCATTGAACACATGAATTCGCGTGTTCCCGTCTACGACGAAACCCGCGGTCCTGAGCACATTGTGGGCGTGGTTTATTCCAAGGATCTTGCCAGGCTGATGTTTTTCCGCCCCAAGGCGCAGCGCTCTCCGGCTCAGACTCAGGTCCCGGAGTTGGCCGGTTCCGCGGCGGTCGCACCCGGAGCGATTGCGCGCGGGGGAACGCCGCAATTTGCCACGCCGTTTGTAGAACTCAGGCTAAGCCAGGTCATGCGCGATGTGCTTGTGGTACCTGAGACCAAATCAGCGCTGGCGCTGCTTCGCGATTTCCAGCAGCGTCGACGGCAGGTGGCGATTGTCGTGGATGAATATGGATCGACAGTGGGACTGGTCACCGCCGAGGATGCGATCGAGCAACTCACCGGCGAACTGGAGGATGAATTCGACGATCCGGCGCGCCCGGCGCTCAGCACGGCTGGTGGAGCGCTGTTGCTGGACGGTGGCGCCAACCTGCGGGACCTTGAAACACAGATGCAGTGGAATCTTCCGCGCGACGGTGGCGTCGAAACCCTGGCCGGCTTCGTTCTCGCGCGCCTGGGCAGAATCCCGAAAGGCGGCGAAAGTGTCGAATTCGAGGGCCGGCGACTGACAGTCGTCGAAATGGATGGCCGTCGCATCAGCAAAATCCGCGTCGAGCCCATTGAGCCGATTGAGAAGGATCCGTCTCCGCAAAAGAGAGCATCGACATAACCAGGTCCATGGCATCCGTCGGGCGTATTCTTATTCCGGCTGCCAGCAGCCGAGGGACAATCAGAATCCCAAGGCGCGGAGGTGTTCGTATGAGGTCACATAAGGTTGCGGTGGTGCTCCTGTTGTCGGTAGTGCCGCTTGTCGTTGCATGGGGCAAGAAAAAGCCCGAAATTCCTCCTGCATTCTCGACGGCGCACACCGTATATGTTGAGGCTGACGAGGGCGACATCGGGAGGCCGGGATTCTCTCCAACGGATCGTGATGCAGTTTCTTTGGTGCGAGAAGCGCTCCGCGAGTGGAACCGGTACCAGCTGACGACGGATCGCAAGCAAGCAGACCTGATCTTCATCGTTCGAAAGGGCCGGGCGGCCACTGAACGAGATTCTCTCAGCAACCCGGCCGTCCCGTCGCCACGGCAGTCCGGAATGTCGATGCCGGGCCAGAATCCGATGCAGACCGGTGGTGGAGATTCCATGGGAGGGGCTCCGATGGGATCGACCGAAGACTTGCTCCAGGTATTTACGCTGAACCCCAATGGCAAACTGAGCGCACCATTATGGTCGCGCCAGATGAAAGACGGTCTCGACGGCCCTTCAGTCATGCTGGTTCATGTGCTAAAGTCAGCAGTTGAAGCTGCTTACCCGCCTCCGGCCCCCTCCGCAACACCTCCGAATTCTCCCCAACCCTGATGCCCGATCAGGTATCGGATTAATGTCTAACTTGATGCTGTCAAAGGTATTAGTTAGACCCATTACTTACGTTACATCAGTAATTTCGACGGAGATTACTTTCCTCTTGTTTAGTAACACCTCAGTGCTAGACTACGGGCCTGGGGTTGACTATGAGACACGAAACATATCGATTCGCATTAGATGAGGCGAACGCGGAATTACGGGACATCGTTACGCAATATGAGTCCCTCCGCCTTCGCAAGGAACAAGTCGAGAAAGTCGTTGAGGCTCTGAAGCCTTTTCTGAGCCTCCAGACCGAGATTTCCGCCGCGGAAACAGACGCCATCCACATGACGTCTGAGGCGGAGGCGCAGGTTACCGAACCCGCCGAGTTCGTCTATATGCAGGTTTCGGGACCGTCAACCGAGTCAGTTCAGGTTTCCGCCGAACTGCACGCAGAAGCAGTTCAGGCAAGTGAAGAGGCAACAGCGGAGCAAGTGGCGTACTTCCGCCAGCCTTCGGCAGATCCGTTCCAGCGGAGAATCGACGATGCATTGTGGGGTTGGCAGCAGAGGCCCGAAGGTCTCCTCTCCCCCATCTAATGTCGATCGTTTAGTTCTTCTGGAACAGGCTGAAGACTTCATCGAGAAACGGGGCCACTTTGCCCTGCCGCTCGGCGTAGAAATGGCCAACCCCACAGGCGCTCTCTGTTTAAAGCGGAGGGCGCCTGGTTGTGTGTAGAAGCAGGAATAAACCAAATAGTCATAGCATGATAGTTGCAGAGAAGATTTTGTTTTAGGCAATTGCAATCATGCTAACCTCGGCACTGGAGATCGCTATGAAGCCAAATGTTGGTGGAGACGTTTATCGTGTCGCCTTTGAATCGGCGAATTCGGAACTGAATGAGATCCTCGGCGCATTTGAGGAACTTCGGTCCCGCAAGGAACGAATCGAAAAGGTGGTCCTGGCACTGAAACCGCTGCTCGGAGCAGAGGAAGAAGCCGCCGCTCACAACGCTGCAGACGCTATCTCTGAATCTGCTGATCACTCCGAAGAAGTTCCGGCATACCAGTACCAGGCCGGCAACGGTTCTTCGGCTGACCCGTTTCAGCGGCGCGTCGATAGCGCTTTGGGATCGAAAGATGCCCGTAAAGTCAATCGCCAGTTTTAAGATGGCCTGAGGCTCCCGCCTCAAAGTTCAATGGGCGCGAACTCAGCTTGCTGGACGCCGCGCCTCTCGGCTGACGGGTAACATCGATCTCCTGCGTACTCTCTTTTACGATCCACACTCCATCCTCTCCAACATGCCGAAGGTGGCAGCATCTATCGCCGCCTTGATTACGAAGTCACGGCGGTAATACTTACTAATTGCGGGTACTAATAGCCAGTTTTTATGCACAGGACTCACGTGCTAGACTACGCGCCTGGAGAAGGAATGAAATCGGAAGTGCACGAAGATGTTTATCGCTTGGCCTTTGAATCTGCGACCACGGAACTCACTGAGATCTCCGCACAATTCGAGCAGTTGCGCGTTCGAAAAGACCGCATTGAAAGGCTCGTGGAAGTTCTAAAGCCGCTGGTTGATTTTGAAGAGCAACCCGGCGTCCCCGCCGAACAAGCTGCCGAACAGGCCGCGCATCCGGACGCAAATGACGATCCGGAACCCGTTCTTGCTGACCCCTTTCAACGTCGTATCGACCACGTTCTAGGAATCGGCGCTGGAATCAGGGACGTACGGAAATACAGCCGTCAATTCTAAGTAGTCTCAACGTCCACTTGACGACGCTCGGGCTCTGGCCTCTTCCAGGGAGCGTCACGAGTCCTGTGCGTTTTTTGTATCTCCTGAACAACTCGAACGGGGGATGCTCACCTCGCGCCCATCAGAGCCGTTCGATTGTCCGAATCTGGGGCGACTAGCAAGACGACAACCCCAGAAAAAATCCCACTGTGGCCCCAGTGGCAATTTGGTTCGTACCGGCTACGCCTTTTCCGCAAGACGATTGGCTGATTTATCGTTGAATTCAGCCCATGAAGCAGATCCTGACCCGCCTCGTCCTCACATTGCCTGTTGTCTGGCTTGTGGTCTCACTGGTCTTTCTGCTCATCCACCTGGTTCCGGGCGACCCGATCCAGCAGATGCTGGGCGAAGGCGCAGCCCCGGCGGACATCGAGGGCTTGCGGCACCAGTATGGTCTTGACCTGCCGCTATGGAAGCAATACCTGCATTATTGGAATGGCGTTCTGCATGGCGACTTGGGTAGTTCCATTCGCCTCCACGACACAGTGGCCCATCTAATCGCAGCCCGCTACCCCTACACCCTCGCGCTCACGCTCACATCGCTGGCGTTGGCATTGTTGCTTGCTCTCCCCGCCGGAATGTTGGCGGCGGTTCGCCGCGGACGTTTACTCGACCAGGGGCTCTCGGTGGTTAGCTTGTTTGGGCTCTCCGTACCCGGCCTGGTGTTGGGGCCTGTGCTCATCCTCGTATTTTCAATTTTTCTGGGCTGGCTTCCAGTCTCCGGGGCAAGTTCAGGAGGCGGTGCCGCAAGGATCGAGTGGCCGTACCTGGTGCTTCCATCGATTGCGATGGGTGCGTCGCTGGCTGCAATCCTTACGCGCATGGTGCGCACGGCGATGCTTGAAGAGCTAGGGCAGGACTATATTCGCACCGCTCGTGCCAAAGGCCTGAGCGAGACCGCCGTGGTCTGCCGTCATGCGTTGCCCAACGCGCTGGTCCCCATCATCACGGTGGTGGGCCTGCAATTCGGTGCTTTGCTCGCCGGGGCTATTGTCACGGAGACCATCTTCAGCTGGCCGGGGCTGGGCAGGCTGGTGGTCACCGCGATCTCCAACAGGGATTACGCTCTGGTCCAGGGCTGCCTGCTTTCGATCGGCCTTACCTATATCCTGGTGAATCTTCTCACCGACGTCGTTTATCGATGGGTCAATCCGCGAATGCGGTGATAAGAGGCCAGCAAAAACGTTCCATGCCGGCTTCTCTCGATTCCGCACGCGGCGACCAGCGGCACGAGAGAGATCTACGCTGAAGTGACCTCGAGGTTGATGATCTCAGGTTCCGGGGCAGCGTCGTTGCTCAACGTCAGCAGCCCCAGCGTCACCGGCAACTCGAACCGCCTCGGGCCGCAAGATCCGGGATTGAAGTACAGCACGCCTTTATGCCTGCTGACCTTCGGCCGGTGCGAGTGGCCGTACAGCACGGCGGCAAATTTTGCGGCAGCAGGGTCGAGATGCAACGTGTCGATATCATGAAGCAAATAGATGTAGAGGCCCTCCAGCAGCAGAACATCCGTTTCGGGAAGACGGCTGCATGGGCCGGTTCGATCAATATTGCCCCGCACCGCCGTGACCGGAGCAATCTTCTCAAGCGATTTCAGAATTGCAGGATTGCCTACGTCGCCGAGGTGGAGAATGCGCTCAACGCCAGCTAGCGCCGGGGAGACTTCCGGTCGCAACAGACCGTGCGTGTCGCTGACAACGCCAACCTTCATCGGCCAAAACTGAACAGGAGCTGCCAGCGGCTTTTGCTCTTTGCCTCTTCGGGCTCAATCACCGGGTCAATCATCTGGCGCAAGGAGCCCGGTTCGTAGGGATCCTCGATCGCGATGCAATACACGCCGCTCCAGTCGGCCTGCCAGCGCCAGCCTTTCCTCGCGCCCATCGCCTGCTTCTCCATGTGTTCGGTGGCATAGGTGGCAGAAAGCTTCTCAAGACAATGCGGACACCGCGGCGATGCCCCGTTGCGAAAATGTCCGCCGCACGCGCAAGGGCGCAGGAACGACTCCCACGACTCGTCGATTTCCTGGTTATGGGCGAGCGGTGGCGGGAACTCGGAAACCTGCTTGTTTGTGTAACTGAGCGTTGCAAGCATGCCGCATTCATCGCAGTATGCGTACGAGTTGTCGCCAAAACCGGAGTGCCACAGCGAGTAGCGATACTCCCGATGGCAATGCTCACAGTCGCCTTTTTTCAAAATAACCATGGTAGCCTCACAATCCCATCTCCAGGCGCGTTCGCGGATCGAGTTGATCACGCAACGCGTCACCGAGGAAGTTGAAGCCCAGTACTGCTCCGGCCACCGCCGCTGCCGGAAAGAGAACCAGGTGCGGTGAGTCGAAGAGATGCAGCCGCGCGTCGCTCAGCATTGCGCCCCAACTTGGAGCTGGCGAAGGAATGCCGAGGCCAAGAAATGAAAGTGTGGCTTCGGCAAGGATCACTCCGGCCATGCCGATCGCCGCCTGCACAACTATGGGTTGGACGATGTTGGGGAGAATATGACGAAAAAAGATTCGCAATCCGCTGGCCCCGAGGGCGCGCGCCGCATCCACATATTCACGGTCGCGGACCGCCATTACCTGGGCACGCACCAGGCGCGCATAGCCGGCCCAACCCCCGATGGCCAACGCCAGAACCAAGTTTGAGAATCCTGGTCCCAGAAACGCTGCGAAAGCAATCGCCAGCAGAATTCCAGGGAGCGCCAAAAAAGTATTCATGGCAAAGGTGGTGAGCGCCGTATCCATCCAGCCGCCAAGGTAGCCGGCGAGCCCGCCAATTGCGATTCCCAGCGCCAGGGAGATGCCGACCACGGTAATTGAGACCGCCAGCGAAATCCGCGCTCCCCAGAGCAAGCGCGACAGTGTGTCCCGACCCAACTCGTCTGTTCCGGCAGGGTGAGTGGTCGACAAGCCCTGAAGACGATGAACAAGGTCAATGGAAGCGGGACTGTACGGTGCAAGCAACGGCGCAGCAAGACCCGCAAACACAAATATGGTGAGCAGTAAAACACCCACGACCGCCAACGGTTGGCGACGGATCCGGTTTCGAATCCCGTTGATCATACTGGTCACCAAGGGGACCATGACTAAGGTAATCCTAATGCGTCGATCTAGGGAAGAAGGGGTATAAGTGAGTGTGAATCTTTCCAGTAAATACCTGATTTTTGGTTTGACACTTTTCTTGTTCGTGGGCGCCGCTCGGTCTCAGAGCCCCGGCGATACCCATGTGATGCAACCCGAGGCCGAGCAACTTCTTGCGCTTGTCAATCAGGCTAGGGCTGCAGCCGGTGTCGGTCCGTTGAAATGGGATGGAGCTCTGGCAATCGCCGCTCGCAAGCACTGTCTGCGCATGGTGGTGGAAGGGCCGATTGCCCATCGATATGGCGGCGAACTCGACCTCTCGGAGCGGGCGAGCCAGGCCGGAGCTCATTTTGACTTGATAGAAGAAAACATTGCGGTTGGGCCCACTCCGTCTGCAATTCACGATGAATGGATGAATTCCCCCGGACATCGCACCAACATGCTGAATCCCCAGGTCGACCGCGTTGGCATTGCCTTGGTGGCGAACCGTGGGGTGCTCTACGCTACCGCCGATTACTCGCACGGAGTGCAAGAGCTTTCCGTATCGCAGGTTGAAGCGCAAGTCGTCGAACTAATCCGACTCAGCGGTGTGGTAGTTCTCGCCGACCCAGCCGCCGCCCGCGCAGCTTGCGTAATGGAAAGTGGCATACCGCGTTTGGCGAGTGCGTCCCAGCCGGGATTCGTCATGCGCTGGCAGGATTCTGACCTGACCCAGCTTCCCAAAGCGTTGGTCGATCACCTGCACTCAGGGCAATATCGGCGGGCTGCGGTTGGAAGCTGTCCGCCAATCGGCATTGACGGTGCATTCACTGCCTATCGGGTGGCCGTTCTGCTCTATTGAAAGTCGCGCACCTCAGCCGAATCGCTGGTTGTTCTTCCAGAACTCGGGCCATGGCAAGCGCGGAGGGCCGCAGAGGAATATGTCTGCGTGATACTCGCTTTCTTCGTTCCGAACGCCTTCAGAGTTCCCATTATGACCAGTCAGGCGGCAGCTCGTGAAGTTGCGGTCGACCCATTCCTGGGAAGATCCAAGGACGATGAGCGTTGTGGGTGCCGGAGTTGGATAGCCGAGCAGCCATGCGGAGTTGGTCATGCTAATGGGCGGCGGAAGGTGGTAGGCGTGGCCCAGTATTTCGATTGCGCCTCGTTCGCCGTAGTTGCCCACGACGATTCCCAGGCTGGATTGCTGTTGAGGGGGCAGGGAATCGCGAATTCCGGCAACGGTTTTAACCAGTTCATCCCAGCCAATTTCTTCGCGAAGGTTTTCGCTATGCCTGAGCGCGAAGTCCCGCAGAGGCCCAGTGGAAGTGAGAGGAACCCAGCCAGCAAAGAAGAAGGCGCCTGCAAAACCCAATCCCGCAAAGAAGACAGTTTCGACAGCGAGTTGCGCCCATTTTGGGATGCCGGATAACCAGCGTTCGCACGTGACGGCGCCCATCGCCAGCAGCACTGGATAGGCCTCGGCAACGTAGTAGAAGCGGCCTTTGTTGATCCAGAAAACCAGCAGCGGAACGAGGTACATCCAGGCGATCATGCGGTAGCGGCGATCGCGCAGGAATGCGTAGAGACCAATGAGCCACACAGGAGCGGCGAACAGATTGGCGCAGGCCATGAATTGGCCGCGGAGAAATCCCTCGGCGCGGCCCTCGCCAACGTCCCGCGCGTGAATGTGCTGGAGAAACGTGTACGAGATGAAATTGTGGCGAACCAGCCAGATGAGATTCGGCAGGAAGATGAGCAGGGCAACGCCAACGCCGGACCAGAACCACCGCGACCTGAAGAAGCTGCGAGAGCGCGAAAGCACCATTCCCACCAGGATTCCGGCGATGTAGAAAACGATGGCGTACTTGGTCAGCAGGCCTAGCCCCAAAGCCGCGCCGATCGCCAGCCAATAGCGTGGATTCTCAGTTTTGAGCAGGCGAATAGTGAACCATGCGACAAGCACCCACCACAGGAATGCGAACGAGGTGTACTGGAATTGTGTCGCTTCGAAGATTGGGAGCGGGGAGAGTGCGACGGCGAGTGCGGTGGTGACTTGTGCGAGACGGCCACCACCCAGATCTCTGGCCACCAGTCCGCTGATCACGATTACCAGCGTCTGCGCGACGACGGAAAACATCCGCAAACCGATCAGCGACAATCCGAAAAGGCTTAGCCCGATGCGCTCGATGAACGACGTCAACGGCGGATAGGAGACGTATCCCCAATCAAGGTGCCGGGCATCGCTCAGAAACTGCAGTTCATCGCGATGAAAACCGTAGCGGCCATTGGTGAGGATATGCACAACTGCGGCGGCTGCGGCAACGCAGAGAACCGGAAACAGGGAGGTTCGCACCGGCGCGCCGGCACTGATTGCCATAGGATCACTTGGGGCCCTGGACACACCTGGCTCCGTCACCGTTGCCTCCTGAGTTCACTTTATTTACGATTCCGCTTTGGCTGCGGTTCCGAGATTCTCGCGCACAGGCTGCGCAACCATTACAGATGCCATGCCAGCCGCTGTTGCGGCCTCGATGCCAAGCTCGGTGTCCTCGAATACGAGGCAATCCCTGGGTGCAACCCCGAGTCTTGTGGCCGCCAGCAGAAAGCAATCCGGCGCGGGCTTGCCATGCGCGTAGTCCTCTGCGCAAACCATCGTGTCGAATTTATCCATCAATCCAAGCGCCGTAAGCGATCCAACGACTGACGCTCGTCGACTGCCAGAGACAACGGCAAATGGGATCTTTCCATATTGCGCTTCAATGTGCTCCAGCACTTCAGGGATAGCCTTCAGCTCTGGAAGTTGCTCGTGATAGAAGCTCTCCTTGCGCGCCGCGAGCGTATCGACCGGCATGCTCAGCCCTTGCATCTCGTTAAGGTCGGAGATGATTTTTCTTACCGGCTTGCCGCCCCATGCATAAAAGAGATTTTCATCGTAAGTGCCTCCGTACTCGGCGAGCGCTTTTTGCCATGCCTTGTAATGCAGCGGCATCGAGTCGGCAATGGTCCCATCGCAGTCAAAAAGATAAGCGCGGAAGTTTCCGGCAGGGAGTTTTAGCTTCATGCTTTAGAAGAGCTCCTTGATTTGCATTAGTTTGGGGCAGCAGTTGAGGTGGCCGCGCCATTTCAAATCAAATTGAAGGCCCGGCCACTCGTCTGTGGCTCAGAGAGGTTCAGCCAAGAATCACTTGGAAGCGACAGGCTCGACCGCAGGCGCAACGCATCCGCCTTCGCCCGCCTTGGTTGGCTCCATTTTCAGCGCGTTGTTGAAGCGATTGAAATAGTTAAATAGCCCGATCGCACATAGCAGTTCAACAATCTCACCCTCGGAATAGAAACTACGCAATTCTGCAAATTGTTCGTCTGTCACAGCATGCGCATCGCGCGTCACCGTCTCGGCGAGGCGCAGAGCAGCCTTCTCAGCAGCGGTGAAGTCATCGCGCTGCTGCCAATCAGCAAGATGTGCGAGCTGGTCGTCGGACCATCCAAGCCCCCTGGCCAGAATCGTATGGCTGGCAAGACAGTAGGGCGTCACGTTTACCTGGCTCGTGCGCACGATGATCAGCTCTTTGAGCTTTGTCGACACGGTGCCCGTATTCAGCACCGCGCCAAAATGCGCCTGCATCGTCGCGAAGATTTCCGGCCGATGCGCCATTACCCGGAACATATTCGGCACATTGCCCCGCTGCGCAAAGGCTTTGTCGTAGAGCGCTGCCATGTCGGGGGTTACTTCACTGCGGTCCAGCCTCGAAATCCGGGACATTGCCTTCCTCCTTCACGTTGATTGGCGTCTTGAGCACCTTGCTTTAGATGTTGAATAAATTGATCGGCGTTTTTAAAACTAAACGGATCAGTGCTTGAAGACTTTGCTTGGCGCATCAGCGGAAACTGATCGCTCCTCAGCCATTTCTATCCTATCGCCTGCGCCTAAAAGAGACCCGCCGGACCGCCCGATGTATCACCAAATCGGTGCAGAAATGGGCTTTTTTCGGTAACATCGGCCCATACAAAACGCGATCTTGCGTAGGAGTTAGCGTTTTTGACCTAACTGACCCAGTCTGGTAACTTTATAGAGGACAATTCACCGCCAGACACTCCTCAGTAGCTCAATGGCAGAGCATTCGGCTGTTAACCGAAGGGTTGTAGGTTCGAGTCCTACCTGAGGAGCCAATAAGAATCTTAGGCTTACGACCCCGCCCAACTCCCCGATGAATCTCAGAAACATCCGATTGTGGGGGATTTTGTGGGGACCCCAAATCAAAACCCTGGGCAGTAATGGGCAAGCCTGAACAATCTCCCTTGGATTCGTCAGTTGCAGGGGCAGTTCCGGCCCTGGACAAATCACGTTTGCTTGTGGACCGTTTGCCTTCCGTTCTTATAGCCTCTCGGGACCGTTTTGGGGACCTCTGCGCACTTCCCGAAACCTGTCCGACAGCGACTGTGTCGGCCGGCTTCTTAACAATCGCTTCCAACGCGTTGCGCTTGGCTTGCATGCGAATGTGGCTGTAGTGTTTGAGCATCTGCCGCGAAACATGGCCGGCAATGTCCATGATGGTTTGATCGCCGGCGCCACTCTCCGCTAAATCCGTGATCAAAGTATGCCGATTGTCGTGCCAGCGTCCGTGCACCTTGGCGTTCCTGCGAACGTTGTTCCAAGCGGTCTTGAGCGTAGTGACAGGACGAGTGGGATCACTCGGAGTTGGTTTTCCGAATGGAAAAATGTACCGCTCGGATCGGATCGAACCAAACTTTTCGCGATACCATTCCGCATAATCGGCCATGGTTTGAGCGAGGGTCGTATTAAGAGGAATGGTCCTTCCTTCACCCGCTTCTGTCTTGCTCCTTCCAACAGTCAAATATCCCTTCTTCAGATCGACCTGAGCCCAAGTCAACTGCTTCAGTTCCGCATCGCGAATACCCGCGTTCAGAGCGAGCATAATCGCCGGATAAATATGTGGTGAGCGCGCTCTTCGCGCTTCGTTCATCATCCGCTCCTTCTCTTGATCGGTATATGCCTTGGCGATCGATCGGCCCACTTTGAGTTTCAGAACTTTGCGCTTTCGCAGCCTAATGCGAAGAAGATCGCCTGGATCTCCCATCAGGCGAAGCAGAAAGCCGACTTCTTCATTGATGCTCTTGGGAGCCGCACCCTCCTGCAAACGCTGATTTTGATAGGAAGCAACCGCGGCTTCATTGCAGTCAACGAACATTCGACTACCAAGAAGGCTCTTAACATGGTTCAGGGCGTATTCAGCGAAAACGGCCGATTGCGGATGCCGAAGCTTATATGCCGATAAATAGTCGTCAGCCAAATCATCAATCGTCCTGATCCGTTCGCGACGGCTATCGGTGAAGTTGTTAAAACCTTCCTCGAGTTCGCGCTTTCGCTTTTGCTCGGCGCTCTTGGCGAGTGTCTTAGACGTACTTTTGCTGGACTCTCGCACGCGCCTGCCCGCGAACGAAAATTCATACCACCAAATCACGCCTCGACGGAACACCGCCATCTCGAATCACCTCAGCCTGCCTTTTGAATTCGTGCGTCTTTGCCGCGAACGGCGCCAGGAGGGATTCGTTCGTTCTCGACCGCTCCGCCGCTAGGTTGTGCCTGCATCCACTGCTCTAAATCGTACTCCCCATAGCGGACCAAAGCGCCAAGTTTACGAAATCTCGGACCACGGTTCTCCAGCCTCCAACGGCGCAGAGTTCCGAGACTGACGTGAAGGCGTTCGGCAAGCTGGGTCTCCGTTAGAAATTCATTTTCCGACATGGTTCTCCGCCTGTGACTCAAGTTTGCTCAGCATGCATACACATTGTCCGCAACCACTAGACAAAATCCAATATTAAAAAGCGATGAGATTCCATCGCTGAAAGAGATGGAGTCTCGACGCAAGCAAAAAAAGGTTGCCTAAAGGAATGCAACCTCTATTGACTAAATCGATTCTAAGAAAATACACAAAGGCAACGCTGTACGGATTGGTTATGCTTCGCATTTCGGCGAGATCGATGAGCTACAACGTCTTCCTGGAGCGTTTGCGTGAGTGTCTTCGACAACCTGGAGTTCCGACTGACCTGCCCCCGATTTCTCAACCATTGATAACCGGAGTTTCCCGGTTTTGGTTTGGCTTCGAGATTATCTCGCAGCCGCCGTCGAGGCTGTGTAAATGTGGGAAGCGTTTTGTGCTTTCCACATTTGCATAGCCTGCTTGCCGGAACTCTTCCGGCGTCCTGTAGGCGAGCGAGCTGTGCGGACGCTCGCAGTTGTACTCATGACGCCAGCTTGCCAGGGTGCTCCTTACATCATTCAACGTGCGGAACCAGTGCGCGTTGAGGCATTCGTCGCGCAGCCTCCCGTGGAAGCTCTCGACATGTCCATTCTGCATCGGCCTTCCCGGCTGGATGTGCACCAGCCCAACCTTCCAGTCTTCCGCCCAGCCCAGCATGCGACGCGAGGTGAACTCTGGTCCGTTGTCCGAGCGCACGTTCTCCGGCCGGCCACGCTCTTCGATCAACCGCTCCAGCACACGTGTTACGCGTCCGCTCCCCAAGCTGGTGTCGGCCTCAAGCGCCAGGCACTCGCGTGTGTACGCATCCACCACGCTGAGGATCCGCACCATCCTTCCGGTTGCCAGACCATCCACGATGAAGTCCATCGCCCACTCCTGGTTGGGCCGGATCAGGCGTGGCTCCAGTGCGCGATCCCGCACCAGCCGCTTGCGCTTCCTGCGCCGAACCGCCAGCCGTTCCTCCAGATACAACCGATAAACACGCTTCACGTTGACCTCGTAGCCTCTGCGTTGAAGCAAGACATGCAGCCTTCGATAGCCGTAACGCGGCTTCTGCCGAGCCAGCTTCACCAGCGCCTCGCGCAGTTCGATGTTGCGGTCCGGGCGAGGCTCATATCGATAGCTCGACCGCTCCACACCCAGCAGCTTGCAGGCCGTGCGTTCGCTCAGCCGGAACTCGACCGAGACGAACGCCACTTCTTCTCTCAGACCGGCAAGCTCCAACCGTTTTTTCTTATGACCGCCTTCAGCGCCTCGCCGTGCAGGCTCAGCTCCGCCACCAGCAGCTTCAAACGGCGGTTCTCGTCTTCGATCGCCTTCAGCCGCTGTGCCTCGCTCACTTCCATCCCGCCATACTTCGACTTCCACCCATAGAACGTCGCCGCGCTGATCCCGTGCTCACGGCACACGTCCGCCGTCTTCACCCCAGCCTCATGCTGCTTCAATATCCCGATGATTTGCTCTTCCGTATAACGGCTCTTCTTCATGCTCCGTCCTCCCGCTTAGATTACGAGAGAACTCCAGTTTCAACTGGTAGAGTTTTCCGGGGGCAGGTCACCTGGACATCGAGAAAGCCGGAAGATTCTTTCGCGCAAGAGATTTTCTTGAAGATCGTCGCTGATCAACCGTCAGCGGCATTGGCGAGGAAATCTGCATGCACCCCCCCAAGAAGCTTCTTAAGCGCGTTGAGGAACATAATCTGGCTGCAATCGCTTAAAGAGCGTAGGAGAAACCGGCAAGAGTTCCGGGGACCGTAGTGCTTGTCGCTCAGAAATTATTAGTCTTCTTATCTTCGTTCGCAATCTGCTCGCCGGCTGTCGTCGATTTGGGGGCTCGAGAGTGTTCTTTCCGTACGTGGAAAGCAAAATAGTGGACTATCTCTCCGAGTCGCTCGGGATTTGGACGAACTCTGCCGCGCAATGGAACACTTGTAATAGCCCGAGAATCTTCCGTCGCGATTCTTGGCTGCGATGAGGCGTGGAGGCTCCATCATGCACTGAGTCTACGCTGGACCCAAGTGTTGCCGCTGCAGGATATCAAGATCGGCTCTCTCGACTTTTCCAAAGTGCCATTCTTCACACTCGCAAGCGGAGACAGTAATTCCAACAGCTTAGGATTTGATGGCCTGCTGACGATGGGACTGTTCCGGCGGGTCTTCATCTGCCACAGCAATCATTTTGCAATCCTTGAGCCTCGGTAATGCCAGAAGAAGCTGGTTGCGGGTGAGTAGTGGTCAATCCGGAAGTTAGGCAAGAATTGCCAACTTCCGAGTTGGCGGTCACACGCCCGCAGCGAGAGGTTCCGCCATCGCAAACTCAGAATTGGAATCAATTGCCAGTCCAACCTCGGTCGAGTGCCGAGATATCCGAGCCTAAATCGCGGCCACCGTGCTGGCGCAGCAGATTCGCCACATCCTTATGGCCTTTTGATTCCGCCCAGTGCAAAGGCGTAACGCCCCTTTCGGTCTCGGCGTTGACGTTGGCCCCGTTGGCAAGCAGCAACTCCGCCACGTCCTCATGCCCACTAACGGCCGTCCAGTGCAAGGGAGTCTCGCCGTAGTTGTTATTGGCATTCACGTCAGCCTTATTGGCTATCAGCAATCCGACGATGTCCTTGAAGCCCTTATAGGCCGCACAGTGCAACGGTGTGTAGCCGTACATATCCTTGGCATTAACATCGGCGTTATTGGCCAGCAGCAACTCTACTAAATCTTTCTCGCCTTTATCAGCAGCCAGATACAGAGGCGTCGCACCCTTATCGTTCTTGGCATTCACGTCAGCCTTATTGGCCAGCAGTAACACCACCACGTCCTTGTGATCGTAAAATGCGGCCGTGTTCACAGGCGTCCATCCTGTGTTGTCTTTGGCATTGACGTCTGCTTTGTTTAACAACAACAACTCCGCCACATCGTTGTAACCCCTATACGACGCCTCGTGCAACGGTGTCCATCCTCTAACTGTCTCGGCATCTACACCAAACTTGTCTTGCAGAAGCCAATGCGACATCCATTGCAACGGCGACGTTCCCTTGTGGGATTTAGCATTCACGTCAGCCCCGTTGGCCAAGAGTAACTCTGCCACGTCTTTGTGGTCATTGACGACCGCCGAACGCAGGGGGTATTGCCGTATTTGTCTCTGGCGTTGACATCGGCCTTGTTTGCCAACAACAACTTCGCCACGTCTTTGTGGCCATTAAGCGCCCAGTGCAAAGGCGTATCGCCATCCTTGGTGCTGGCACCGACATTGGCCTTGTTGGCGAGTAGGAACCGCGCCACATCTTCATGGCCATATGCCGAGGCCCAGTGCAAAGCCGTTGCGTCGATGTTGTTATGGCTAAAATCCAAATTGGGATGGTCTTTGAGCAACGATTGCACCTTCGCCAGGTTGCCGTTTGCTGCTGCGGCGCGAAACTCGCTGCCTGCAGCGCCATTCCCTTGGCATGAGGATGCGAGGCCAATCAACGCTAAAAAGAGCAGTGCGGCATTGGCGCGACGACAGGCCGTGAATTGGCTGAGTCGGGCAAGGATAGAGCGCATCGTTCGGGTTCCTAGAATCCTGACAATTGTATCCATGTAGCGCCTATGGGCGAAAAGCGCATTCAA